>OZ245731.1:957500-5113375 GCA_965227155.1 Cyclobacteriaceae bacterium | reverse complement strand
AAGCACAGCATAATATCCAGCTCATCATCATTGACTACTTGCAGTTGATGTCGGGTGATGCCGGCAAGGGTGGGGGTAACCGAGAGCAGGAGATTGCTTCTATTTCGAGAGCGCTCAAGGGAATTGCCAAAGAACTAAATGTTCCGGTGATCGCACTTTCACAGCTATCCAGGGCTGTGGAAACGCGTGGAGGTGATAAACGACCACAGTTGAGTGACCTGAGGGAATCTGGTTCTATCGAGCAGGATGCTGACATGGTAATGTTCCTTTACAGACCGGAGTATTACGGCATCACGGAAGATGAAAGTGGCATGCCTACTACCGGTACAGGAGAGGTGATCATAGCCAAGCATAGAAATGGTTCATTGGATACAGTACAGCTGAAGTTTATTGGTAGGTTCACCAAGTTTGCTGACCTTGATCCGGGCTCAGCCAATGATGCTTATGGATTCCCCAAAAATGATGGTGGCATCCCGCCGGAATTTGGAGGAGGAACCAATACCATCACCTTGCCTAGCCGGGCCAATGACACTGACCCTGAGGATGAGCCTCCATTCTAGACCACAAATCCGGAACTAGTATGCCTTCATAAAGTTTTTGCGGGGAATTTGGCTTCAGCCAATATATTTGAGTAGTAATATTAGATTTACTAACCCATAGCAGCTACCATGATGAAAGCAGCCGTACTGAGTCTTTCCCCCAATCCTTCAGTGAGCATTAAAGAAAAGGAAAAACCTTCTCCAGCACCTGATCAGATATTGATCAAAATTTCAGCTGCAGCATTGAATAGACGGGACTATTGGATAACCAAGGGGCTTTATCCCGGCCTGAGGGATGGGGTTACGCTAGGCTCTGATGGGTGTGGCACCATAGCAGCCATTGGAGATGAGGTGGAAACCAGCTTTGCCGTTGGAGACAAGGTTTTGATTAACCCAAATATCAATTGGGGTGCTTCAGATGAATTTCAGGATGGCCAGTACCATATTTTGGGCATGCCAACGGACGGTACCTTAGCAGAATACATGCTTACAACTGCCGATCGGCTGATGAAGGCCCCTGAACATTTAACTGACGAGCAGGCGGCAGCTATACCACTTGCTGCTTTAACGGCATACAGGGCAATTTTCACCCAGGGCCACCTTATGGATGGCCAAACGGTACTGATCACCGGTATTGGTGGGGGTGTGGCACAATGGGCTTTAAAGCTTGCCAGTTACCAGGGTGTGAAGCTGCTCGTAAGTAGTGGTTCCGATGCAAAAATTGAATATGCGCAAATGCATGGTGCAGCTGGTGGTTATAACTACAAGGATGATAAATGGCATAAAAAGCTGATCCAGGATCATGAAGGCGTAGATTTGATCATCGATGGAGTAGGTGGAGATGCCCTCAATGCGTACATCGATGTACTCAAGCCTGGTGGAAGGTTAGTATGCTATGGGGCAACACAATCTCCTAAAGCATCGCTAAATCTTGCCAAACTTTTCTGGAAGCAGGTTACAATTCAGGGGTCCACTATGGGATCAGACAAGGAGTTTGAAAGTATGGTACGGTATATCAATCACTACCAGATTGTTCCGCTTATTGATTCCATCAGGCCCTTTGATGATTTATCCACTGCCCTGGAAGAAATGGGTAAGGGTAGCCAAATGGGAAAAATGGTGCTTACTTTCAACTAGAAATTTTCAAACTGAAAATTTTGATACGCATTCTTCAATTCCTGTAAGGCCTTGCTTTCACTAAGCTTTTCCGCAAGCGAGATTCCTTTTTGGTAGGTGTTCTCGGCTTCATCGATCATATCCAAATCGGCATAGAGCTGCGCAGCATGATAATAGGTAGCCAAATAGTCGGGATGATGTTGTAGCAAAAGCTCAAAATAAGGCAAGGCTTTTTGGGGTGATTCTGATAAATATTCAGTGGCTACTGCATAGTTGGTAAATGCATCATTTGGGTCATTTTCAAGGTATTCAAGGAGTTTATTGAGCCGGTTTGTATTCATAATGCTGGTTTTGATTTACTCCATTATTAACTAACTTCACGAGCAAAAATAATTAAACCCAAAGACGTTAAATAGATGAAAATACTCGTTTGTATTACACACGTTCCTGATACGACATCACGTATCGCATTCACGGATGATAATACTAAATTCGACAAGACAGGGGTGCAATATATCATCGGCCCATATGATGATTATGCACTAGCCAGAGCTGTAGAATTGAAAGAGCAGCACGGAGGTTCTATCACAGTGTTGAATGTAGGAGAGGCAGAGACAGAGCCTACCATCAGAAAGGCTTTGGCCATAGGTGCTGATGATGCCATCAGGGTAAATGCAGAGCCCACAGATTCTTATTTTGTGGCTTCCCAGATCGCCCATTACGCTAAAGAAGGATCTTATGACCTGATCATGATGGGTAGGGAATCCATAGATTTCAACTCCGGTGTGGTACACAGTATGGTTGGGGAAATATTGGGAATACCCGCAGTTTCGCCGGTAATGGTGCTTGATATCGAAGGCACAAAAGCGAAAATGCAAAGAGAGATTGAAGGTGGTAAGGAATCAATCGAATTGGATCTGCCCTTTGTGGCCGGATGCCAGGAACCAATAGCCGAATGGAAAATCCCTAACATGCGGGGAATTATGTCAGCAAGGACCAAGCCGCTCAATGTGGTTGACCCTGTAGATGTTGCTGGGAATACAGAACTGGACAAATATCAGATGCCGGCACCTAAAGGTGAAGTCAAAATGATTGATGCCGACAATGTGGGAGAACTTGTGAAACTTCTGAAAAACGAAGCTAAGGTTCTCTAAACAATACTCCTTAATTATTTATTGATAACTAAAAATATTACATAGATGTCTGTACTAGTATTTGTAGAAAGCGCTGACGGGGAAATCAAAAAATCCTCGCTTGAGGCTGTTTGCTATGGGAAAGCCATGGCAGACGGTGATGTTACAGCCATAGTTTTTGGAGAAGTAGCCAATGACCAATTGGAAGCCATTGGAAAATATGGCGCTTCAAAGGTTTTGCATGTCAATGACGATAAACTTAAGCTTGGCATCAGTCAGGCATATGCCAGCACCATTGCACAGGCCATGGAAAAAGAGGGTGCCAATACCCTTGTTTTGGCGAAATCTTCCCTCGGAGATCCTGTAGCTGCTATTGTTTCAGTAAAATTAAATGCAGGTCTTGCTTCCAATGTGGTGGAGCTACCTGATACTTCTAATGGTTTCGTCGTAAAGAGGAGCATTTATACAGGCAAAGCATTCGCTAATGTGAAGTTGACTTCAGACAAAAAGGTTATTGCCATTAAGAAAAATGCAGTTGAGATGACTGAATCAGGCGATTCTGCTACAGTAGAAGTTTTCAGCCCTTCTCTGGAAGATAAAGATTTTGCTGTAAAAATTACCAATCAGGACAAAGCCACTGGTGAGGTGCTGCTACCGGAAGCGGATATTGTGGTATCCGGTGGAAGAGGCCTAAAAGGCCCTGAAAATTGGGGTATGATTGAGGATTTGGCTAAAACACTTGGTGCCGCAACCGGATGCTCCAAACCGGTATCTGACATGGACTGGCGCCCTCACCATGAGCACGTAGGACAAACCGGCGTAAAGGTGAGCCCCTCATTGTACGTGGCAGTAGGAATTTCCGGTGCTATTCAACATCTTGCAGGCGTAAACTCTTCAAAAACTATCGTGGTGATCAACAAAGATCCGGAAGCACCGTTTTTCAAAGCTGCCGATTACGGTATAGTTGGAGACGCTTTTGAAGTAGTACCCAAATTGAATGATGCCATAAAGGCATCAAACTAAATAGCTGTAGTGGATAAAATACAACTGGAAATATTAGGACTTTCGTCCAGCCAATCTCAATCGGGTTCTTTTGCGCTTGTATTAGGGGAAAAGACTGGTAATCGAAGACTGCCGATCATCATAGGAATGTTTGAGGCACAGGCCATTGCTATAGAGATTGAGAAAATCGTGCCCAACAGGCCCATGACACATGATTTGTTTAAGTCGTTTGCCCAGGCTTTTGATTTTAATATCAGGGAAATCATCATTTCTGATCTGCGTGAGGGCGTGTTTTTTGCGAAAATCGTATGTGAGCGTGATGGTAAGCAAATGGATATTGATGCCAGACCATCTGACGCCATTGCCATAGGCCTAAGGTTTGGTGTAGATATTTACACCCATGAGCCTATTTTATCAGAGGCAGGGATTGTGTTGTCTGATGAATATGAAGAGCAGCTGGAAAACCTTGAAAAAACAGAGAAAAAGAGTCCTTCAAAGAAATCTGGCAAGGAGAAGCTTGGGGACCTGAGCACTGATAAGCTTAAGGATTTGCTCGACAAGGCTTTGAAAGGTGAGGATTATGAGCTGGCTGCCAAAATCAGAGATGAAATCAACAAGCGTAACTAGTTTCCGGTAGATGATACATAAAAGGCGTTGGGTACTGACTCAACGCCTTTTTTTATGGTGTCAGGTGGTTAATTAGGTTTTTGCGGATCAGCATTGTCCATCCTTCGATAATCGATTGAAGTTTGAACTCCTCGACATCCTGAGGAAAGCTGTCAACCCCTTGATGAATCAATCGAATTCTGGTAGAGCCATTTTCATCGAACACTTCAAAAATTACGGTAGAGTCACCTGCATAGCCACCATAAGTCCAGTGTATAGCCAGCTTTTTAGGAGGCATCACATCAATAACCCGCCACTGATGCAAAAAGAAGTTAGTTCCTGAGCTGACAGAAAAGCTGGTTTCAAAGCCGATTTTGGGTTCAAAAGCATTGATTTCTTCAAACATCCATTGTCTTAGGTGTTCTACATCGGTAAGCGCACGCCACACCGATTGCACAGACACCTTTGTGATTGTTTCTACTACAATGGTATCATTGGTGGATTCCATAATAGTATAAAGGTAACGATTAGTGTATAATCCGAAAGGGAACCAAGCAGAGGGTTAATTTTGCTGGAGACTAATTGTCTAATTCCATAACCCAATTAAATTACCTAATGAGTATTCGATTGTAGAAGAATGACTTGTGCATTCATCAGAGCCTCAATTTGCCAGGATCTTGTCTTGGATCCCAAATACTCAAGATATGTATTATTTCTCCGTCTATACGATAGAAGATTAAATAATCTCGAACTAGTTTTTGGCGGATATTTTCAACATCAGTTTGTTGGCCAATATCTGGAAATGTCGAAATTAGTTTTGTTGCTTCTTCAAAAAGGTCAATTAATTTAAGGCTAAAGGTGTTTGATTTATTTCTTTTTACCCAATAATCTAAAATGTCAGCAAGCTCTTGTTCGGCTTGAATTGTCCATTTTATTCTTTTAGCCATTTGCGCATTTTTTTGAAAACTTGTTCAGATTCAATCACATCACCGTTTTCAACCTGCTGTATTCCATTAGCTATTCGCGCTTTTTGTTCTTCATTACTTTGATAAATCGTGTCATCAAAATCAACTTTAAGAAGCCTATAAATCTCATCGATAATGTTTCTATCATCAATTGATTTGATTTTTTCGATTAGTCTATCTCTATGATTTTCTGTCACCATACCTCAAGATACTGTATTTTTTGTGAATAAGTTCAATCCAATTTCTTGTAGCTCTTTCGATAAATGATGATTCAGTAAGACAATTATTATTTCCGGGATGATCTGAAAGTGCGATAAGTAGATACCTCAAAATTGATCGGAAACGAATAACACCATATCCGATGAACTTGTAAGAAAGGTTAAAATGTCCGAATAAGAGTTTGGTGTGATTGGCATAATGGAATATAACACGTAATTATTCAATGTCATTCTGGGTCTCATTGGCTATAGCCTTACTATTCTAACTGCTTTTCAATATTACTCAAAACATATAATTTCAATTGGATTTCGGCTTTTGGGACATTGAGGGAGTAGTGGACAATCACTGTATGCAACGGCTAATGAAAATTATCACAGAGCTATATTCTTACACTATTTAAAATTGAAACAGTAGAGGCTCATTCCCGCAACTCAGATCTTGTTTTTAATACAACCGTTTTTGGTTTAGTGGATTTCTGGCATGAAGAAAAGGTATAAGTAGATCGATGTATATAAAGCAGTGGCAGGTTTCTTTTTTGAAAGTGACTTACCTAATTTAGTCGCCGTTTTGATTTCAACTCACCTATCTGATGGAATATCTA
This sequence comes from Cyclobacteriaceae bacterium, assembly GCA_965227155.1. Classification (GTDB taxonomy): domain Bacteria; phylum Bacteroidota; class Bacteroidia; order Cytophagales; family Cyclobacteriaceae; genus UBA6059. Next base: position 5,107,194 of record OZ245731.1, on the reverse strand, counting down.
AGAGGCCTGGCCGGTTTGTTTTTTTTAATTATGGTGGCTTTTGCTTTTAGCCAAAATAAAAAGGCGATAGACTGGCGACTGGTAGGTATCGGTATCTTTCTTCAGATTGTATTTGGCCTGTTGATCACCAAAGTAGACCTGGTAGCAGCGGGGTTTTCCTGGATCAGTGAAAAGTTTGTTATCCTGCTGAGCTTTGCCAATGAAGGATCTAAATTCCTGTTCGGCGATTTTGTAGACACCAGTAAGTTTGGGTTCATTTTTGCCTTTCAGGTGTTGCCGACGGTGATTTTCTTCTCTACGGTAACGGCTGGCTTATACTACCTGGGAGTTTTACAAATCATTGTGAAAAGTATTGCCTGGGTGATGGCACGCACCATGCGGCTATCAGGTGCAGAGGCTTTGTCTGTAGCCGGTAATATTTTCCTCGGGCAAACGGAAGCGCCACTATTGGTACGCCCGTTTGTGCCAAAGATGACCAAGTCTGAATTGATGTGTCTGATGACCGGTGGTATGGCTACCATTGCGGGTGGTGTGCTTGCTGGCTATGTGGCCTTTTTGGGTGGCGATGACCCCACAGAAAAGGCAAAGTTTGCAGCTTACCTATTAAGCGCCTCTATCATGAATGCCCCTGCGGCCATTGTGATGTCGAAAATTCTCATTCCGGAAACCAATACTGCTGCCATCAACAAAGAACTTCATGTAAGCTCAGATTCACTGGGGGTTAATCTGGTAGATGCCTTATCAAGGGGTGCGGCTGATGGCTTGAAACTCGCGCTAAACATAGGTGGCATGCTATTAGCCTTCATTGCTTTGATTGCTGCCTTAAATTATGTGCTGACCTCCATAGGAGAGGTAGTAGGGCTCAATGAGTTGGTAATCTCAAGCACCAATGGACAGTTTTCCGGATTTTCCCTGGAATACATCCTTGGGCAGATATTCAGGGTATTTGCTTTTGTGATGGGTGTAGACTGGGCCGAGTCATTGCAGGTAGGTAGCCTATTGGGGCAAAAAGTAGTAGTCAATGAATTTGTAGCCTACCTGGGGCTGGCTGAGTTTAAAAGTACCGGTGTGCTAAGTGAAAAGGCGGTGCTGATCAGCACTTATGCGTTGTGTGGATTTGCCAATTTTGCTTCCATTGCCATACAAATAGGTGGTATCGGTGGTATGGCACCCAATCAGCAGGGTAACCTCTCCAAGCTGGGATTTAAGGCATTGCTGGCGGCTACTATCGCTACGATGATGACAGCTACAATAGCCGGTGCCATCAACCAATAACTTGTACTTCTAGCCGTTATTTGATTATGCCAAAAAGTTTTAAGTGGCTCATATGGTTATGCGCTTTAGAATTGATTACACTTTCTAAGGGAATGGCCCAGGGGGTAAGTTTCTCTTATCTGATACCTACTGATGGCTCCATATCAGCGCCTGTCAGCCCATTTTCTATTCGGGGTATTGGTTTTGGGTTCAACCGTTATATGGGCATAGAAACGGGAGCTTCGCTGTATCTGATGTCAGGGCTGCCAATTCGTAATTTGCCTTTTGAAACTAAAAAACCAGCTATAGGTCCACATGCAGCTATCCTTTTGCCTTTGCAACTGACAGTAGGTGCCGGCATGGGTAGATTTGGTATTTGGCTAAAGGGAGGAGGTTTTGGTTTGGCTCATATCAAGCCTACATTAAATTACGGTCCAATAGACAGGGGTATCGCAGCTTTTGAAAACTGGGCGGTGGCAAATGCTGATTTTGACTTTGAAAATAATCTTGGTGCCGGGTGGATAGCCGGCGTTGATCTCGATTATGCCTACTCCGAGGATGTCACCATCACCTTTGGTTTGCAGTACCTGAAGGGTAGGTCAGATTTCCCATTGGAAGGAAGCTATAGTGGTACGGGGAATGGGGTATTACTAACCCGTGATGTTCAATATGAGGACAGCTTTATAGGTCTTGAGGGTTGGGAAATTTCTATTGGGGCATCATTCTGATTTAACTAACAGGCAATAAAAAACCCCGGTTAAAACCAGGGTTTCAGCCAGCCTTAGCTGGTTAATCTATATGAGCTGTAGCACTATTGGTTATCGACAACCTCAAGATTGTCCTCTACAGCTTCAGCACCACCTTCATAGGCATTAATTACTGCATATCGTTTTTCATTGTAGGTATCAACTTCACCGTTGAGCACAGCTTTGCCGTTTTCAACATCTACTTCTACTTCATTTTTATCTACAAAGGGTGACCACCAGAATTCTTCTCCAATGTTTCTTTGGATGGTATAGTCATCCAGGCCGGAGTATCGCTGCTCGACACCATAAAAATCATAGTTTTCATTGTCATAATATTTATTGATCAATGAAGAGCCCAGATCAATATCCAATCTGATATTGTTTTCTATATCAACTACACCTGATACATTTTCAGCTACTTCAGCGGCTCTAATTTTTTCATAATTGTTATCCACCATACCGTTTAAGTAGACCGTGCCATTGTATGAGCTTACCAGTATATCAAAACGCTCCACGAAAGGGTCTTTTTTGAGTTTTGTTTTGACCTTTTTTCGAATTTCAGGGTCTGTGGGTGTCTCTAAAGGCCTTACTTTCAAGTAATTCTCTACCGATTTTACTCCTACAATGTTTCTGGTGTTTTCAGCACTTGCTTTTTTAGTGCGGTAATCGTTTACATTACCTCTTAAATAGGCTACACCATTGATCACATCTACATCTACTTTGTGGGATTCTACCCTTGGGTCATAAAGTAATGCGTGATTGATGTTGGCTTCTATCTCACTGTCTGGAGCGGCTTTATATTTTTCACCGATCAAACTTCTCTCTCTGAAATAGTCAGATACTTTTAATTCTTCGACATCAACGGATTTTACATTGGCTACCCATGCGTGCTTTAAAGCACGGTCTTTTTCAATAGCACTACCAACTACGCCTTCCAGCGTAACTTCTGCATCATCTACTTTGACATCAAGCTTTCCATCATCAATCATTATATCAGCTGAGATGGCTTTTCTCACTTCATTCTCAATTTCGATATCAGGTCTGGATGTGCTGAATTGAAATTTGAGATTATTCTCAACGGATTTTACACCGCGGATACTTTTAACAACATCTTCTGCCATAAATTTCTCCTGCCAAGAATCCACATTACCATTGAGTGTAATATTCCCCGCGTTTACAATTAAATCTATTTCAAAGTTCTCCGTAGCAGGGTCCTGCAACAGAGCATCGTTCAAATCATCTTTCAATATTCTATCTGCGATAAGGGGTGCATTTACATCGATTCTATCAATCACGCCTTCCACTCCTCTTACGGATTTGGTGATTTTCACCAGTTTTTCTCTTGCTAAAATATTGTCTGTACTACCATTAAGCATGGCAATACCATCATTGGTTTTCACATCCACTTTATTTGCATCAAAGGGAGACATTCTAAATTCTCTCTCGATGGTGGAGGTAATTTCAGAGTCTGATAACTCTTGTGAAAATACAGGTGTGGTTATTAGAATAGCCATACTTGTAAAAATTGTTACTAGTTTATTACTATACGTAATCATAATTGCTCCTTTCTTTTGGGTAAAAAATGAGCCGGTGAAGACCGGCCCAGATCTAAGAATAACTGTTTTCTTTATTGAAATTTCCCAATTTTGCCCCCTCAGTAGTCAATCCTTTTCTGATAAGTTCAAACTCACTCAGCAGCTTATCTCCAATATCGCCAACTATGGCAATCGGTGTTTGGATATGCCGGGGATCATGGGCCAACATCTTTAATAATTCTTCATCTGAGAAATTTCTATAGTTTGGCTTGTCCTCAGAGAGGTCTTTTGAATGATCAACCATATCAATAATTTCCTCATCGAGAATATCCGATATAGTTACTAATTGCCTCTCAGTAAGATGCTCTTTCGATAAATCCAATTCTCTGATATTTAGCTTATTTAATGTATGTGCATAAGCCAAAGCACGTTTGTCTGTTATATTTCTTGAATCATATATAAACAACAACTCATTCTCCTTCACATTCATCTTCTACTCCTTCCTAGTTTATTGATTCTTTAAGGTTATTTACCAGATTTTCTCCTGTTTTAGAATAATCATCCAGTTTGGTATTAATTTCTTTCTTGACGTTCACTATTCTTTTGTCAAGATCTTTTTCCAGACCCTTTTTAAATCTTTCAGAGTCTTTTAACCATTTTTTTTGTGTGCGTTTACCACTTCTGGGTGCCACCAATAATCCTGCAACTACTCCAACAGTAGCACCTAATAATAAACCGCCGATAAATCTTAAGAAATTCATAATTCAATATTTTAAGGTTAAACTTTATTTACCTGATTACTACCTATTTATTCGTTGAGGAATGAGGTAAACATCCAGTGGTTTTTCTCTACATAGGTCACGAATCCTTTGATCATATCCTCTGTACCACTATCACCATTTTCAATAGCGATATCAATTACATCAAACATTTTCTCTAATAATATCAAGTAGTCTTTCAAAATCTCTCTTACCATATCCATGGCTTCAAGATCAGGACCTGTCTCTTTAATTTCTGCGTTATCAAGGTAGTCACCCATGGTGCTCATTGGTGTTTGACCAAATACTCTTATTCTTTCGGCAATGTCATCTATGTTTACTTTTGCCTGATTGTATTGCTCCTCAAACTGTTCATGGATATCGAAGAAATCCTGTCCTTTGACATTCCAGTGATAGTTTCTGAGTTTCTGATAATGCACACTGTAATCAGCTAACAATTGATTCATTGCCGCTACGATTTCAGCGGTTTGTAGTTTTGAATAACCTAGTTTTGAAAATACTCTTTTCTTCTTCTTGTCTTTCTGCACTGTAGTTTCCATAAATTATTTTCTGTTTTTTGGACACATAAGGCCAAATACTGTTCCTTTTTGAGGGGAAGTTTATTGATTAACATAAGTGTCTGAAATACAGATTGTAAGAAGGGAATTCAGCTTGACCTGAAACAATCAGCAGGATACGGCATGGGGAGAAAGCTCCACAAATAACTGAAGCTTATTCCTCATTCATGCGTATTCTGGTTTGTGGTAAATATTGAGGGTATGCTTCCTGGATAAAGCGAATTAGCTGCTCTCTAACATGTACCCTAAGATCCCATGCCGTTGGAGAATCTTTGGCACTCATAAGTGCACGTAGCTCCACGGTTCGATCTGTAGCATTGGTTACCTGCAGTACATTGACTTTACCATCCCATAGCTGGGTGCCAGCAAGAATTTTAGTAAGCTCATCCCGAATCGGTTCTGTAGGCATGCGATAGTCGGTGTGTAGAAATACAGTGCCCAGTATATCGGAGGATACCTTGGTCCAGTTCTGGAAAGGTTTTTCGATAAAATATGGGGTGGGCACCACCAGCCTCCTTTTATCCCAGATTCTTACCACCACGTAGGTAAGGGTTATTTCTTCAATGACCCCCCATTCATTCTCTACGATCACCACATCTTCAATGCGTATCGGCTGGGTGATTGCAATTTGAAAACCGGCCAGTATGTTGCCTATTACCTTTTGGGCAGCAACACCAATGATGATGCCTGCAATACCGGCTGAAGCTAGCAAACTGACGCCTACCTGCCGAATGGCTTCAAATTTCATGAGGATTACTCCGGTAGCTACGATGATGATTACCAGCGTAAGTATCCGTTCCAGGATTTTGATTTGGGTATAAACTCTTCTGGCCTTTAGATTATCCTGACTATTGATATCATAGCCAGCAAGCACGATGAGCCTTAAGGCAGCCAATCCCGCCAGCAGAAGCCAGGCAAAGCTGACAATGCCGGCAATGGACAGGTAAAATTTTAAGGTCTCAATGAGCTCAGCAGATAGCTGCATGCCGGCAATCCCACTGCTTAGTGCTATTACTAATATCAGGAACAGGGTAGGGCGTTTGAGGACAAGTACCGCCTTTTTTACATTTTCATTTTCGTCTGCTACAGAATTGCTTATTAGTGCAAAGATCAGCCTGTGCACAAAAGGAACCAGCAGCAACGCTATTATTACAAAATAGGCCTCATGCCTGTTGATATAGTCTATGAAATCATTAAGCATGCTTTTGATCTAATCGACCATAATAGATTTTATATTGACAAACTCCAGCATCCCGAAATGTGATAGCTCACGGCCAAACCCACTTTGCTTAACGCCCCCAAAGGGCAGGCGAGGGTCAGATTTCACAAAACTATTGATCGCTACAGCTCCGGCATTGATGTGTTTTTCGGCTATCTCTTTAGCCCGCTCGGTGTTTTTGGAGAAGATACCTGCACCCAGGCCATAAATAGTATCATTGGCCACCTTAATGGCTTCTTCTTCATTGGCTACCTCAATAATGCTGGCAACCGGCCCGAATAGTTCTTCTTCATAAGCAGGCATCCCCGGAGTTACGTTTGTGAGAATTGTAGACGGATAATAGCAGCCTTCCTGGCTGGGAACAGTTCCCCCCAGCACACATTTGGCACCTTTTTTCACAGATTTTTCTACTTGATTGTGCAATTCATCTCTTAGATCTATTCTAGCCATGGGACCAAGGTCAAAGTTGCCTTGTAGCGGATCCCCGTAGGTTTTTGCTTTCATCAATTCAATCATGTGATCAGTAAAAGCCTGGCTGTTTTTTTGGGTTACGATGAATCTTTTAGCAGCGATACAGGTCTGGCCAGTATTGAGTAGGCGACTGTTTACGCAGGTTTCAGCAGCCAGCTTAATATCGGCATCATCCAGTATCAGGTATGGGTCACTACCTCCAAGCTCCAATACGGCTTTCTTAAGTGCTTTGCCTGCCCGGGAAGCTACAGATCTACCGGCCCTGGCACTACCTGTGAGGGTAACTGCGGCAACTTTTGGATGATCGATGACTTTACCTGTATCCTCAACATTAGTTAGCAATACCTGAAAAAGGCCTTCTGGTGCCCCGGCATCTTTGAGCATATCCTCCAATTGTAGGGCGCAGCCTGTTACATTCGGAGCATGCTTCAACAAGCACACATTTCCGGCCATTACTGCTGGCGCCGCAAAGCGCATGACCTGCCAATATGGAAAATTCCACGGCATGATCGCCAATATGGGTCCCAAAGGCTGAAAAGTCACTATACTTTCGGTGGCATTCGTTTGTGGGTTGAGATTGGATAAAAATTTTTCGCCATGCTCAGCATAATATCGGCAAACCCATGCGCATTTATCCACCTCACTCTCTCCTTGTGGAATTGGTTTACCCATTTCTTCAGCCATGAGGTGGGCTAGTTTGTCCTTATTGACTTCAAAAGCCTGTGCCCATTTTTCAAGTAGCGCAGCTCTTTCTTTGAAGCTGGTAAACTTCCATTGCTGAGCAAAATGATAGGATTTTTCTATCATATGGTTCGCTTCCTGTATGTCAATTTCATTAAAACTCCTTACCGTTTTTCCATTGGCTGGATTTATAATATCAATGCTCATGTCAAATCAAATTGAAGGTTTTAAATCATTCTTTTTGCTAAAAGTGATGGTAAAATATGTGCCAGTGGCAGGATCACTTTCTACCTCTATTTTTCCTTTATGACTGTGAATTATGTTTTTGGTTGTGGTTAAGCCCAGCCCCATTCCTTTCTTTTTGCCGGTGTAAAATGGATCGAAAAGCTTTTTAAGTTCTGACTTCTTTATCCCTTTTCCATTATCTGAGATGATAAGGATTACTTTTTGTCCTTTTTCATTTAAGCTGACACGCAAAATGCCTTTATTTTCATCCATAGCCTCTATGGCATTGATGAGGATATTCAAAAAAGCAGTTTTTAGTAATTCGCCATCAAAATGAAACCTTGGTTCTTTCACTTTAAAATCAGTTTCTAAAGTCATGTTTTTCAATCGAATACGATCCTTTACGAGTTCCAGGGTGTTTTCTACGATCTCCTGAAAATCGGCGAGCACCGGATTAATTTCTTTGGGCTTAGATGAATTCATCAGCTCACTGATCAGGAAATCTATACGCCCGGAATTGCGTCTGATGATGTCATAATAAAGGGCAAGGTCATCAGCGTCGGGATCTTCTTCCAGCTGTTCCAAAGCCAGCTGAATATTGGTCAGCGGGTTTCTTACTTCATGGGCTATACTTCTGGCGATAAGCCCTGTCATAGAGAGCTTTTCAGCTTCTACGAGATCTTCTTCAGCTTTTTTCCTCTTCGAAATATCGTGTAAAATGCCCTGATAACCGGTAAGACGACCCTCATTGGTATACAGTCCGACAAAATTGATAACGCATACATGCTTATTACAGGCCTTATCTACCAGGACAGCTTCAAAGTCTTTGAGTTGTTTGTTTTTTAATAACCGATTATTGAATCTATCTGAAATTTTAGCTTCCGCAAAAAGACCCAAAAAGCTTTGGCCATAGAGCTCATCGGCAGTACCACCCATCATCTGCATCATGGCCGGGTTGACATCTTTTATTTTGAGGTCACGTTCGACCAAAATCAATGGGTCAATACTTTTTTCAAAAAGATCTTTGTATCGCTGCTGATTCTCTCGATCCTCCCTTACAGTTTTGGCATGATTGATAGTATAGCGTATGGTTCTTTCCAGCTGGGCTGGTCTGATGGTAGAAAGTACCACAAAATCTGAAGCACCGTACTGCATTGATTTAAGGTCGTGATTTTTGTGTTCCTCTTTTGAGAAGACAATAATTGGCTTGAACTGCCCTTCGGTGGCTTTTTTCAAGGTTGCCCAATGATTTTTCCTGGCTATGGTATCAGACAGGAGGTAGATATCGTACCTATGCCTTTTCAGTACCGCATCAGCTTGTTCGGCATTAGACTCCCAGTCTACTTTGTAAGCAAAGCCTTCCATCAATACCAGCAAATCTTTGATGCGCTGGTAGTCTACCTGATCTTCTGCAATGGCCAATACTTTGATGTGCTGAGAAGTACTCATGCCTGGATATCGTAAGATTTCATTTTGTTGTAAAGTGTCTTCCTGTCAATGCCCAGTATTTCAGCAGTGCGCGATTTGTTATAGGCTGTATTCTGAAGTGTTTTTAGAATGGCTTTTCTTTCAGCAAATTCAACAACACTCTTAAGGTCAGTAAATTCCTGATCTTCCGGATTTTCGGGTGCGGCAAGCATGCCTGGCTCCAAAATTTCCTGGGGAATACACTCTAAAGTGATCTTATCGCCACGGCATAACAGCACTGACCTTTTAATTACATTTTTAAGCTCCCTCAGATTGCCATGCCAATAATGCTCCTTCAACTTTTTACTTACCTCTTTGTCGATATCCTTGACTTGCTTGTTGAGTTCCTGATTGGCATTTTTTAGAAAATGCCTAGCAAATAGAAGTACATCGGAAGGGCGCTCACGCAAAGGGCTCAGTTCTATTTTAAATTCATTGAGCCTGTGGTAAATATCTTCCCTGAATTTGCCCGCTTTTACCGCCTCCTTCAAGCTCTCGTTAGAAGCCACTATGATGCGCACATCAATCGCCTTGTCCTTTACATCACCAAGGCGCTTTATTTTACGCTCTTGCAATACACGAAGGAGCTTGATCTGATTTTCATAAGACAAATTGCCGATTTCATCCAAAAACAGGGTTCCTCCATTGGCCTGTTCAAAGCTGCCTTCCTTATCTTTTAATGCCCCCGTAAAAGCACCTTTAACATGCCCAAAAAGTTCACTTCCTGCAAGTTCTTTGGGCAGGGCACCACAATCAATGGCTACAAATGGCTCACTGTGCCGATGGCTTTTGTTGTGTATTTCGCGAGCTACATACTCTTTGCCTGTACCCGTTTCCCCAACAATGATTACAGACATATCTGTAGGGGCGATGAGTTCGATATGTTTGATAACCGTTTGCGCCTGATCAGTGCTTCCAGCGATAAATTTATCAGGGCTTATTCTTTTCCCCGGGGTTCTTTGTTTTGATTCTTTGGCATTATTTAGATCTTCTTTATTCGTCGATATTTTGTCTAAAGCCGAATGAATCGTATGCAATATTTCATCGGGGTGTAAGGGCTTGGTTACATAGTCAAAGGCACCGTGCTTAAGGGTATCTACGGCAGTTTTTAAATCTGAATACCCGGTGATGATAATTACCTGAATCTGGTTATGGAGTAGCCGTAGCTTCTGTAGAATTTCCAGACCAGAGTAATCCGGTAATTTGTAATCCAATAATGCTACATCAAACATGGTTTTACGCAATTTTTCAACTGCTTCTTCACCATTGCCGGCTGTATCTACTTCAAAGCCATTTTTTTCTAAAAAACGCTTCATGAGGAGACATATATCCGGATCATCATCAATGATCAGTACTTTATTTGCCATCTTATCCTTCTTCTTGTTTAATTTTCTCTAACATCCTTAGCACTATAGGCTTACTGAATGGCTTACCAATAAACCCGGCAATTTCTTTTTTAGCTTTTGAATTAATTTCTGCAATGCCGTGGTAAGCACTTATCACGAGCACTTTAGTTTTTTTCTCTTGCTTCTTAATGGTAGAAACTAATTTTGTACCTATGCCATCAGGCAGGTTTAAATCGAGGAATACAAAGTCAAATGACTTATCTTTTATGATCTCCTTGCCATCTTTTATGGTATGTGCTGATGATACTTTGTAACCTTCTTTCTCTAGCATTTTTGATAGCAGTTGACAGATCTCAACCTCATCATCTACAATCAAGATAGTATTTTCTTCCATACTGGTTTAGTTTATTGTAGAAAAAATTCCCCACACAAGTTTTTGTATCCACATTGTCATTCAAGTTTCCCTTACGTTTTTTGCAACTGCCTATTTAAGAATCCGCCACAATGCTGTATCAGGTATAATTTGTACAGCATTTTAAGTTCAAAGCTTCGATCCCAAATAGGGCATTTTCATCTCTAGTTATCCAAAATCAGACCTTATTTGTAATTCACAGATTTTAAGCATTTTAAAAAGGAAAAATGTAAATACGGCCCAAAAAAGTGGGTAAAAATTTCCCCATATCTTAAATTCATTAATTTCAATTTGAATGGGATTCATTATTATTGTTCATTGACCTTCGACTAAAAATGTAACCTATGTCAGCTAATTCTACTAATCAGTCATTTTTTGGACATCCAAGAGGTTTAGCAACGCTCTTTTTTACAGAAATGTGGGAGCGCTTTAGCTATTATGGAATGCGCGCTTTGCTTATTCTTTTCATGGTTGATTCTGTTACCAATGGAGGGTTGGCTCTTGATGACAAAACCAGTGCTGCTATCTATGGTCTTTACACCATGTTTGTGTATTTGCTGGCATTGCCTGGAGGTTGGTTAGCAGATAAATATTTTGGATTAAGAAAGGCAGTTTGGTATGGTGGTATCATTATAGCAGCGGGTCATTTTTCGATGGCAATACCTACCACAGAGACCTTTTTTCTGGGGCTTCTGTTGATCATAGTGGGTACGGGATTGTTGAAGCCCAATGTGTCTAGCATAGTTGGGGGGTTGTATACTGACGATGAACCAGCAAGAAGGGATGCCGGATTCAGCATCTACTATATGGGTATAAATATCGGAGCATTTATTGCACCTTTGGTTACTGGCTGGCTAGGTGAAGGTTTTAGTTGGCATTATGGATTCGGAGCTGCAGGATTGGGTATGGTCGTAGGTCTTATTCAATACAAAATGACCGAAGGTTACCTTGGTGAAGTTGGTGGTGCACCGGAATCAACAGGCGATGCTGAAGCGGATGCCAAAAGGAAGCGCTCTATAACAAAAGGACTGTGGGTATTTGGTTTGTTGTCATTGATCTTCCTTGTATTGCTATTTACCCGGACTATAATCATTGATCCGGTTTCATTTGCTAACCTCAGTAGCTATATCATTCTGGGGTCTGTTATCTTATATTTTGTCTACATCTTTGCCGTGGAAGACCTTTCTACGGCGGATAAAAAGAAGATTGGAGCTATAGGTGTACTATTCCTGTTTTCTGCTGTTTTCTGGTCTGGTTTCGAACAGGCCGGCTCTTCACTTAATCTATTTGCTGACCGATATACGGATCGGTTTATTGGTGAATGGGAAATGCCTGCCAGCTGGCTGCAGTCGGTAAACCCAATTTTCATAATTCTTTTGAGTCCATTTTTTGGCTGGTTATGGATTAGCCTGGCCAAAAAACAACTTGAGCCCAATACACCTGTGAAATTTTCATTGGGGATTATTTTTCTGGGTTTAGGATTCGGTGTAATGGCTATCGCCTCCAAGCTGGTAGCAGATGGAGATCAGGTAATGCCTACCTGGCTAATAGCAACTTATTTTTTACATACTACGGGCGAGTTGGCTTTTTCTCCTGTTGGATTAAGTGCTGTAACCAAACTCTCACCCAAAAGGCTGGTCGGACAGATGATGGGTGTTTGGTTTATGTCTATCGCTTTGGGGAATCTTATTGCAGGTTTGGTGGCCGGAGAGTTTGATGATTCTGTGATTGCTACTAACCCAAATGCACTGCCTGATTTGTTTATGCTCATCACTCAGTTCACTATTGGTGCCGGTATTATTATGCTTATCATCAGTCCAATTATGCGAAAGCTCATGGGGAATGTGCGATAGCTGATATCCTTTTATATTATCCTTCCATTACTATTGTGAATGAATTGTGAAAATGGGATAAACTATTGTTTACCAACCTTTGCAATCGATTTCAGAGTACTAACTTTGTGCTTTCATTCGTAGCAACTGAACTAGAAGGATCATGTATTTCTTGGTCTTTGCTATAAATTTCATTTATTGAAGATCAACAAAACAATTAATTGAATGTCAGCAGAACAGCAAAAACCCACAGGATTGTTAAACATCGGTACTAAAATTCATTACAACCTTACCTCTGCAGAGCTTGTAGAGGAAACGCTGAAAAAAGAACAAGGCGTACTGAATAATACCGGAGCACTCATGGTAGATACCGGTAAGTTTACCGGTAGATCACCAAAAGATCGCTTTATTGTAAAGGATGATATTACCAATGATGCCGTTTGGTGGGGAGATATAAACACAGCTTTTGATCCTGATAAATTTGATGCTTTGGAGCAGAAAATGCTCACTTTTCTTAAAGATAAGGAGCTATATATACGAGATGCTTTTGTCTGTGCTGATGCTACTTATAAAATGAGCCTCAGGGTTTACAATACACTTCCCTGGCAAAATATGTTTTGCTACAATATGTTTTTACGCCCCCAAAAGGAAGAGCTTGATGGCTTTGAGCCTGAGTTTACTATTATTTGTGCACCTGAGTTTACGGCCGATCCTGAAACTGATGGAACCAGACAGGAGAATTTTGCTATCCTCAACATGAAGCGTAAAATGATCCTCATTGGTGGTACAGCATACACAGGGGAGATGAAAAAAGGTATTTTTTCGGCACTCAATTTCCTGCTGCCACATCAGAAAAATGTACTGAGCATGCATTGCTCCGCTAATATTGGGCAGAAAGGTGATACTGCCGTATTCTTTGGACTTTCGGGTACCGGTAAGACTACCCTTTCGGCAGATCCGGAGCGAAAACTGATTGGCGATGATGAACATGGCTGGGCCGAGGATCATATCTTCAATTTTGAAGGGGGATGCTACGCTAAAGTGATAGACCTATCGCAGGATAAGGAACCAGACATCTGGAATGCCATCAAGTTTGAATCGATCCTCGAAAACACCCGGTTTTATCCAGGCACCCGCAAAGTTGATTTTTCAAATAAGTCTGTAACTGAAAATACCAGGGTTTCCTATCCCATTTACCATATCAACAATGCCGTAGAGCCTTCTTTCGGCCCACTTCCCAGCAATATCTTCTTTTTGACTTGTGATGCTTTTGGCGTATTGCCCCCCATATCGAAGCTTACCAAAGGTCAGGCAATGTATCATTTTATATCAGGGTATACTGCCAAAGTAGCAGGTACTGAAGCTGGGATAACCGAGCCTGTCACTGCTTTTTCAGCCTGCTTTGGTGCACCATTTATGCCTTTACACCCTACGGTATATGCAGAAATGCTGGGTCATAAAATGGAAGAAAACCAGGTGAATGTGTGGCTGGTAAATACAGGCTGGTCAGGTGGACCTTATGGCATTGGTAGTCGAATAAAGCTCAGGTATACCAGGGCTATGATCAAAGCTGCTCTTGATGGTGATTTGAATAATGTTGGCTACAGGAAGCATTCTATATTTGGCATATCATTCCCACTGAGTTGTCCTGATATTCCCAGTGAAATACTCAGCGCCAGAGCCACCTGGAATGATGATGAAGGCTATTACCAGAAGGCTAATGAACTTGCAAGGGCTTTCAACCATAACTTCAAAAAGTTTGAGGATTACGCCAATGAAGAGATCATGGAGGGTGGACCCACGCCGAATGACATGTAGTTGATCATTGCATTCAATTATTTAAGGCTGCTTTCATGGCAGCCTTTTTTGTTTGCCTGTTTCAGAAGTGACCTGAATTCAATATATTGTTGACAAACTGTATCGACGATAATGAGGAATAATTCACATCAATTTGATGCTATAGTGGTAGGATCCGGCATCAGCGGAGGATGGGCTGCCAAAGAGCTTTGCGAAAAGGGACTTAAAACGGTAGTGCTGGAGCGTGGGCCTATGATCAAACATCTTGATTATCCTACCGCTACCAAAGATGACTGGGATCTGCCAAATCGTGGAGCACTTACAGCTGAGGAGGCTAAGTATTATCCAAAGCAAAATCGTACCGGCTGGATTGGTCAGGCCAACAAGCATCATTTTGTGAATGATACAATTCACCCTTACGAGGAGAAAAAGAGGTTTGATTGGATCAGAGGCTATCAGGTAGGGGGAAGGTCACTCACCTGGGGCCGGCAGACCTACCGGTTAAGTGATCTCGATTTTGAGGCAAATGCCAAAGAAGGTATCGGCGTGGACTGGCCAATCCGCTACAAAGACCTTGAACCCTGGTATGATTATGTTGAGCAGTATGTGGGTATCAGTGGACAGGCTATGGGTCTTGATCATCTGCCAGACGGGAAATTTTTACCTCCCATGGATCTCAATTGTGTGGAGGAACATGCCAAGAAAAATATTGAAGCAAGTTTTAAAAATCGATACTTGACGATTGGTCGGGTTACCAATCTCACCCAGGCTCACAATGGCAGAGGACCCTGCCAATACAGAAACCGGTGCGAAAGAGGCTGCCCTTTTGCGGGGTATTTTAGTAGCAATTCAGCTACTCTTCCTGATGCGGAAAAAACCGGTAATCTTACCATAAAGCCTAATGCCGTAGTGCATAGTATCATTTATGACCCTGAAACTCAGAAAGCTTCCGGTGTGAGAGTAATTGATGCTGAATCCGGTCTAGCCACTGAATATTTCGCTAAAATTATTTTCCTGAATGCATCTGCTGTTGCTTCTACTGCTATTTTACTGAACTCTACCTCCGATCGATTTCCAAATGGTATGGGTAATGATAGCGACCAATTGGGACGTAATTTGATGGATCATCATTATAGAGTAGGGGCCATGGGCTTTATTGATGATTTTGAAGATGAATACTATAGTGGAAGGCGGCCGAATGGAATTTATATACCCCGTTTTAGAAATATCAATGAAGAGACCAAAACAGATGCCTTTTTAAGAGGCTTTGGTTATCAGGGGGGAGCTGCCAGAGATAACTGGTCGCAGGTTGATTATACTACCGGATACGGTGCGGCGTATAAGGATAAGTTGATGAAGCCTGGTCCCTGGCACATGGCGCTGGTAGGATTCGGAGAAATGCTTCCTGATGAATCTAACCGGATGTATTTAAGTAAGGAGAAGCTCGACCGCTTTGAAATGCCGGTGGTGGTATTTGATTGTGAGTTTAAGGAGAATGAACTTAACATGAGAAAAGACATGGCAAATTCTGCGGCAGAAATGCTGGAGGTTAGTGGGTTTAGAGATATTAAAACTTATGATGATCCTGGAGCACCCGGACTTGGTATACACGAAATGGGGACAGCCCGAATGGGTAGAGATCCGAAAACTTCAGTGCTGAATAAGTTTAATCAAATACATGCGGTTCCGAATGTATTCGTTACTGATGGTGCTGCTATGACTTCTTCGGCCTGCCAAAACCCATCATTAACCTATATGGCTTTAACGGCGCGGGCAGCCAATTATGCAGTAGACGAATTAAAACGAAGAAATTTATGACAATGAAAAGAAGAGCTGCAATAGAGCGAATGGCAATGGCTATGGGTTACACTTTGTCAGCGCCAGTTTTAGGCCAATTGGTAACCGCTTGTTCTGCCGATCCTGAGCTCGACTGGGCTCCTGAAGTTTTAACTAAAGCACAAGCCGTATCATTGGAAGCGATATGCGAAGCAATTTTACCCAGAACAACCACACCAGGTGCTAAAGACCTTGAGGTAACACAATTTATAGATCAAATGCTAAAGCATGTAATGAGTATTGAGGATCGTAAGCAGTTTCTGGCACAGCTAAAAGAGTTTCTCAGCGAATGCAAACAGCAACACGGAGACTCATTTGAATTTTGCGACACTACCAGTCAGAAACAATTTCTTGATAAACACGAATCTGAAATACCAGTACAGTACCCTCGCATATGGGGTACTGCGATGCTGCCATCACCCGAAAAGAATTTCTTTGGGAGACTAAAATCCATCGTGGTATGGGGTTATTTTACTACAGAGCAGGCAGGTGAGCAGATCTTATCCTATCTGCCTATCCCGGGATCTTACAAAGCCTGTATACCTCTGGAGGAGGTAGGTAATGCATGGTCACTAAACTAAAAAAGCCGGTCTTGATGACCGGCTCTTAGTTCTTAATATTCGATAAGTCGTTACTTACCGTCTGTAGTTTCTTTGGCTTTTACCATACCTTTAATAACTAACCTGACGGTTGGGTTTTCTAACGCATTGGTAGTCAATGTCACATATTTTGTAAAAGCGCCCATTCTATTGGTATCGTATTTTACTTTAATGACATTTGAAGCACCCGGCTCGATAGGCTCTTTTGGGAATGAGGGTACAGTACATCCACAGCTACCTCTGGCACTGGAAATGACCAACGGTGCATTGCCTGTGTTGGTAAAAGTAAATTCCCTTACCCCATCACTACCACGCTCGATTTCTCCATAATTGATTTCCTTTTCAGCGAACTCAATTTTTTGCGCAAATGTCTCTGAGAAAAATCCTACACCTCCCAAAAACAAAACCATTAAAAGGATTCTCTTCATTTTTAATATCTTTTTATTGAAACTTCAATTTAGCAAGTACCATCTGTAAATTCCAATTTATTTTGTATAGTTTCAACTTTTCACGTATTCCAATGCAACTATGTCAAAACCATCAAGGGAAAAGGATTTTTTGAAGTACCCTACCTTTAAAGGAGGTAAGGAAGCTTTAGAAAAATTTGTAAAAGAGCATTTGAAATATCCTGAGGCAGCCTTGGAGAATAAAATTGAAGGGACTGTGGAGGTAGCATATACTGTGAATGGACTTGGAAAAGTTGTGGATGCAAAGATTATAGAGGGATTAGGTTATGGCTGTGATGAAGAAGCCATAAGACTGGTGAAGTTATTACCCTATCAAAAGGCTGTTAACCGTGGTTTTAAAACTACATCCAACAAAAAAATTAAGATACATTTCAAATTACCCAGGAAAACCCAACATGCAACCTTAGGTGGGGTAGCCTATAACTATCAGGTGGTGCCACAGAAGAAACCTGTGAAGCCTGCAAATCCTCCTAAGCCAGGCAAAACCTACACTATTCAGGTTAATATAAAAAGGAAGTAATGCTATGAAAAGAAGGTCATTTATCAATAAATCTCTTGCGGGTGTTGGGGCAATGGCAACGCTGGGCTGCGATTTTTCTAAAGTTACCGGTCAGCCCAATACCAATAAACTAGGAGTGGCCTTGGTAGGACTGGGGTATTATAGCAGGGATCTCCTGGCACCTGCATTGCAACTGACCAACCATTGTGAACTAAGAGGTATTGTAACCGGCAGCCCATGGAAAATCCCCATTTGGCAGGAGAAATATGGGATAGCAGATAAGAACGTTTACAATTATGAGAATATGTCATCTATCGCCAATAATGATGATATAGATGTCATTTATATCGTGCTTCCTACCGGGATGCACAGTGAATACTCAGTAAAAGCCGCAAATGCCGGTAAACATGTTTGGTGTGAAAAGCCTATGGCAAGAACAGTGCAGGAATGTAAGGCTATCATTGAAGCATGCCAAAAAAATAAGGTGAAATTAAGTATAGGCTACCGAATGCAGCATGAGCCTAATACCCAAACCATAATTCAATATGGAAAAAATCAGCCTTATGGTCCTTTGCAAGAAGTAAATGCAGAGGCTGGGTATTTTGAGGGAAGGTCTGATCATTGGAAGCTTGTGAAATCAATGGGAGGGGGTGCCATGTATGATATGGGTGTGTATCCGATAAACGCTATGCGGTATGCAACCGGTTTGGAGCCTGTAGCCGTAGAGGTAGCTACTCATTCAACCAATCGACCTGAAATCTATACTGAGGTGGATGAAACCACAGATTTTACACTAAGCTTTCCTAATGGAATCATCGCAACGGGTAGAACCAGTTTTGGTATGGGTATTAATACATTGACTGTGAAATGTGCTAAGGGTTGGTACGAGTTATCACCATTTCAGTCCTACAGTGGTATTCAAGGGAAAACCAGTGATGGTACAATTTTAAATGAAAGCATTCCCAATCAGCAGGCCCGACAAATGGATAACGATGCACTTGCCATTTTAAATGATAGCAAAGTATTAGTGCCAGGTGAAGAAGGGCTTAATGATATCAAAATTGTAGAAGCTGTATACAAGTCTGCAGCAACCGGAAGCAGGGTGCTGATTTAATGGTTTTCTCAATCTTAAAAAGAGCATTTAGACCAAATTATGAGGTCAAGCTTAGTTCGAAATCTCTAAATATTCAATATCGAAATTCTCATTATACAGCAGAAGGCCCTCATTGGGCAGAGTAAGTGGCCTGGTAAAATCGACATGAAAATTAAACAGGCTATTGTCACCAATTGTGATTGAAATCAGCGCTGATTTTTTCACAAATTTCATGTAGCTCAAATACGATCATAGATTTGGACATTGTCAATGAAATTAAAGTTGAGGATAAGCTTTGGTCAAGTTATTTTAGGTTTAAAAAATGGGTTCGTTATCGATCGCTCCTCGTCAAAATAACCCTTTGTAAATTTGAGGTCACATAATTCTTGACGTCAGCATGGTTCTGATCTCTAACCCGCGCACTTGTGATTTCAAAAATCAAATGATCTCCCATGAAATAATCAGTTGAATTAATCAAAAAACCACCCGTTTCAAAGCTGGAGATCATTTTATCTCCAAAAGCATACAGATAAAGTAACAGCCCATCTCCTTCATCTATAATAAACTCGTTAGGTAGGGAATCACTTTTTATAATCTTGTAATCCTTAACCAATGGATTTGTGGAGGAAAGGTACTCTGTTTTCCAGGTCCATACGTTTTCTTTAACTGGCTGTATTGTATGCACAACATTTACAGTATCAATTAAAACATCAGCTTTATAAATATTCATTGTGCCAGTCCATGTGCCTTCATAATGAGTTATTTCTATAGTTTGAGCGGATACTAGCATTGTACAAGCGACTGCCATAAATCCAGTCATTAACATTTTTAGTAGCATATCTTATCATTAATTGAAGAAATCACATCAGTAATATCTCCTGAATTACTAACGGGTGCTTAATAAATACAATTTTACAATAACTATCAGTCACTCTAAAGAGTCTATTCCAGCACAAAGACCATACAATGCTGCCAGGGTAGGCCATCGATATTTTCTTTCAATTTGAGACCGGCTGCCTTCATCTCTTTTACGGCCTGTGCCTCTGTCATTTTATGTAGTCTTTTGATGGGTACTTTAGGATCTTCACCTCGGTATTCTATTAAATAGATCTCTCCATTGGGTCTCAATGCCTTTTTGATAGACTCAATCATCTCAACAGGATGGCTAAATTCATGATACACATCTACCATCAATATCTTGTCAACTGAGATTGCAGGTAGATTGACTGATTGAATATCACCGGGTATGGTTTTGACATTGGTCATGCCATTTTCTGCCTTCTTAAGATTCATGGCCTCCAGCATTTCCGGTTGAATGTCCACTGCATAGACCAAGCCCTGACTGGCCATGGGTGCCATTTTGAAGACATGATATCCTGAGCCGGCACCTATATCTGCTATGGTATCATCAGGCTGAATATCCATATACTTCAGCAATTTGGATGTCTGCTCTTCCTTTTCCCTCTCAGACCGCTCAAGCCATCCGATGCCTTGAAAACCCATCACATGTGCAATCTCACGTCCCATGTACCATTTCCCAATGCCTGATGGATCTCCCTTTTTATATACATAGGGTCCATCGTTTTGAGCCTTCTGACCACACAATTGTAGCAATGGCATCAATAACAAAATAATCGATAGGGTAAGGATTCGACTATGCATTTGTATAAGTTTTCATTGTAACTGTTAAAAGTCTAAATTGATTTTTTAAAGTTGAATTTTGGTTGAGTGGACGGTTGTTGAGTTGAGAGTACTATAATTCTTGCTAACCCTCTAAATCTGGTTCAAACTTAGACTCATAGCTGCTTTACCTAATGGCTTGCATTACCTTAATATGGACTGTAACCATTGGTCGACGAACTGCCGGCCGTCATTACATAATCCTGCACCAACCGTCATTACCTTTCCCGATGCATTGGGATTGGGTAATTATGAGAAATTATCAACAATGAGATTGCCTGGACAAGCCAGGCAATGACGAGTATCTATTACGATCACATGTCCATTTTTATTTTAGGAAACCAGGTCATTGACCACACCAAAGCGTCATTACCCGGTTCATTCGGGTAATCTTGGGACATTATCAACAACGAGATTACCTGGACAAGCCAGGCAAGGGCGATCATATTAAAAGACAATGCAAACCTTAAATTTGATTTCTTTAGCTAACAAAATTCACCTTTACTTTTCCCTACCCAATTTCCTTCTTTCCTTTGCCTCCGATGCACGAGATAGAACCATACCACCAATGGCGCAAGTACTACACGGTAGAAGATGATATGCTGAGCCCCTTTGTGGGCAAGGAGTATAATTATGAGTTGTATTCAGAAACTATTTATGGGTATTACATCGATCCGGCCTGGGATTTCTTTGGGTCTGAAACATTATACCTGAAAATTCTTTTTGCTGACTATGAGCGCAATTTTGTGGTGATGGAATTTATAGGCGAATGGAATGATGCGCTCAACAATGACATTATGCATCTTAAGCGCAATATCGTTGAGCACCTGAACATGCATGGTATCAATAAGTTCATTCTGATAGGAGAGAATGTTTTCAACTTCCATGGTTCGGACGATTGCTATTACGAAGAGTGGTTTGAGGATGTGGAAGATGGCTGGATTGCCATGGTCAATTTTCCGGATTTTGTATTATCCGAAATGAACATCTACAATATTGATGCTTACATCAATTCCGGCGGCAATCTCAATATCGATAATTGGAGAACACTAAAGCCATTGGTCTTTTTTGAAAAAGTAAACCAGCTGATCCAAAGAAGAATATCATTGTAAAGATCAACCTTCCAGCGGCTGCACCCTCGCAGATTGGGAGATCAAATATTTTCGACCACTACGCAATTCTTCGCATAAGTATCGGGTTCTCCGCAGTTCCAATTTCTTGAAATTCTTCTTCTGAAAATGAAAGTTGCTCAGCTCAGGAATATCCTTTAAAAATGGCTTCTCTTCACCCTCATCGTGTTGATACAGTGCTTCGATCAAAGCGGGATCAGAATAGCTGGAGGCCTTGGGGTTTTTCATGTAGCGGGCCAGCGGTCTGAGTACATCATCGGGATACACCGTGTCATTAAGTACAGGTAGCATCAGTTTCTTAAAGGCCTTTTTCCACTCTTTCCCGTGAGGGTCTACCCGGTTTTTATGCTCCTCAAATACTACCAGGTGGGCGATCTCATGGATATAAGTAAGCAGAAAGCTGTATCGATTTAAATTGTGGTTTACCGTAATGATGTGCTTTCGCTTTTGCGGATGCCAACGATAGTCCCCAAGTTTGGATTGCCTGCTTTTGGTGATCTTAAACTCAAATCGAAAATGCCACCAGAGGTCTAAGCAATAGTCCACTGCAGTAGAGGGCACAAACTTTTCAAAAACCGAACGATAATCTTCTTTTTGCAAGGATCGCTAAGCAACTTATTTTTTTCTAAAGACCAATTTTACCGGAACCCCTTTAAAATTAAAATGCTCACGTAATTTATTCATCAGGTAACGTTCGTATGGTTCCTTAATATACTGCGGCAAGTTACAGAAAAAGGCAAACGTAGGGGTCTTGGTCGGTAACTGCGTGATGTATTTTATTTTGATGTATTTGCCCTTGTAAGCCGGTGGCGGATATCGTTCAATTTCAGGTAGCATGGCGTCATTTAATGCTGAAGTTGGAACGCGCTGCGCCCTGCTTTCATAGATTTCAACAGCCTGATTGATGACCTGAAAAATACGCTTTTTCTCAATCACTGAAGTGAAAATCACAGGAACATAGTCTAGCGGGCCAAGCTTTTCAGAAATGAATTTTTTGTATTCTCCGGCGGTCTTGTGATCCTTTTCTATCAAATCCCATTTGTTGATCATCAGTAAGATGCCTTTGCGATATTTATGCGCAAGGTTGATGATCGACATATCCTGTGCTTCCAAGCCACGCTCTGCATCGATCATGATGATACATACATCACTATCCTGCAAGGCCTGAATAGACCGGAGTACGCTATAAAACTCAATGCTCTCATGCACCTTAGCTTTCTTTCGGATTCCGGCGGTATCAGTAAGTATGAAATCTTTGCCAAATAATTTATAGCGGGTATTGATGGAGTCCCGGGTGGTGCCGGCCTCATCCGTCACTATCGATCTTTCATTCCCCAGCAGCGTGTTGAGAAAAGAAGATTTACCAACATTGGGCCTTCCTAAAATTGAAATGCGAGGGATTTCCTCTTCATCTTCAGGTATATGATCCTTGTCTAAGGCCTTGACTACCTCATCTAGCAGATCACCGGTACCACTGCCACTTTGGGAAGATATGGGGAAGATGTCGGCATCCATACCCAGCTCGTAAAACTCATTGGCCATAAGCGACCTTTCCTGGTTATCGGCTTTATTGGCAAGGATAAACAGCGGCTTTTTGATAGATCGTAGGATATTGGCAAAATCCTTGTCCAGATCTGTAAGTCCCGTCACGCAATCAACCATAAAGAGCACCACCGATGCTTCTTCCAGAGCTATGGCTACCTGCTTTCGGATAGCCTTTTCATATTTATCCTCAGAGCCGGTTACGTAACCGCCTGTATCTATCACAGTAAACTGCTGGCCATTCCACTCAGCATAGCCATAATGTCGATCACGGGTTACCCCACTTTGATCATCCATGATGGCCCGTTTTTTTTCAATCATCCTATTGAAAAAAGTGGATTTGCCCACATTGGGGCGACCTACTATGGCTACAATATTTGCCAATGCTTTTGATTTTAGTGTAAACTAAAAAAGGCCGGCAATTTTTGCCAGCCTTTTGGTAGTAGCGGGAGGAGGACTTCCCGATATTCGCTTTGCTTCATCGGGACAGGCTTCTCGTCCTGTCCAATCCCTTATTCATTAAAAAAACCTGACCAACTATTTGATCAGGTCTATCTAGTAGCGGGAGGAGGACTCGAACCTCCGACCTTCGGGTTATGAGCCCGACGAGCTACCAACTGCTCCATCCCGCGATATGTTTTTCCTATCGCTTCTGTAGTTTGCTCTCATACAAGTTTGCTGTATTACGAGCTACTCCCGATACTTCGGGACTCCATCCCGCGATATGAGATGCAAAATTAGACAACCTGACAGACTTACCAAAGTCTTAGATAGAAAAGAATTAGAATTTTGCAATTTCAAATAATATGGTGTCGCTGGAAACGCCTGTGAATATACCCAGGGCATTTTGAATATTGGAAGGTGGCTCATTTAAGCTTCGGGAATCTTGCAATTGATCAGCATATAGGTCTGCATACTCCTGGTTTATTCGATATAAGATTGCCCGATATAGACCATAATTCTGTAGGCTCAGGCCAATTACAGTGTATGTGGAGTCTCTGGAAGGCTCTGACACCAATCTAAAGTTGTCAAAGAAATCTCCAACGTTTGATGGAATGTCATCATTAAATAATGGTTCTGTATTGATTGTGTCAGCAAGCTCAATAACTAGAAAATGATAGTTTTCAGACACATTATCCCAGGTTATTTGAAGTCTGGCATTTTCAAAAAGTGCGGACAACACATCACGGAGGTCTCTGCTTATTTCAATAGGAGGAATGATGATTTTGGGAGCAGAGGCAGAAAGATTTTTGGGATATTCGGGAATAGTGGTGTTGCCGATAGCGGTGGTATTATCTACACGTACTTCGAGTTGCATTGAGTTTCCGGGTTCTATGATGAGGTCCTTAGGTCCATCATATCGTAGTGTGGTTGGATTAAAGCTTAATGGTATTGTCTGATTTTGATAGCTTATGGCTAAGGTTGCATTCGAAATTGGCTGACCCGGCTGACTTATTTCTTCAAAAGGAATTGTTGATTTTACATTGATTTTTGAAATAGGAGATCCAGCATAGACAAATGCCTCTACTACAAAAGTCTCCTTAGCTACCTGTTCTTCGTCACAAGAAAACAGAAATAATGTGAATATGGCAGATATAAATCTGTTCATTCGAATGTAATTGTAAAAGATACATTAGGAGTAAACCCTAAGTAAGTGATTTCTGTAGTTAACACAGGATTTTGATTAAAATCATATTCATAATACCATGTGTTGAACCTGCCATAGAAATTGAAAATAGAAAGGCCAATATCACCTTTATGGCGACCTATTGGAAATATATGATGCGCTGCAATATCCAGGCGATGGTAAGGTTTGAGGCGTGAACCATTTCTTGGTCCTACGCCGATGAAGTTAGCTGTTTGTCCATCCAGCAAGGTAATATCATATTGATTCGAAGGTCTTGAATAGGGTCTGCCACTACCATAAATGAAATTAGCAGAGAAGTTCCATCCTTCAATTTCATAGCTATTTACAATTTTAAATTCATGCAATTGATCCTGTACCGCAGGGTATGTAAGTCCATTATTGAAGTCTTTGAATGTACGATTGACCCTCCCCAGGGTGTAAGAAATCCAACCCGTATAACTACCTTGTTTCTTTTGCATCAAAACTTCAATACCACGGGCAATTCCATCTCCATGAAAGAACAGCTCTTCGGGATTCGCAGAACCATTGCCTACCCTCTCAGAGAATTCTGTAAGATCAGCAATATCGTTGTAGTAGGCCTCTAGGCTGACTAACCATTGCTTTGCAGAATATTCTATACCTGCCACATATTGATGAGACTTACTGATTTTTACCAGATTGTCGTCTGCCATTAACCAAAAGTCCCGGTTGCCTTGAGTTATGTTTTCATTTATAATCCTATTTACATTTTGGAAATGTCTGCCATAACCTGCTTTCAATTTTAGCAAATCATTGATTTTATATTGTATGGAAAACCTAGGGGCAAGTAAAAAATCTTCGGTGAGATCGTAATATGATAATCTTAAACCTGCAGAAATTTGAAGGTTTTCATTAGGCCTCCAGTTGTCCGAAACATAAGCGGCCCAAAGTTTCGAATTTTGATCAAGATCCAGGAGTGTCGTTGTATCGTTGAAAACGCCCAGGTAATCAATTGCTGATTCTGTAAATGATGCACCAAAAGACATTTTATGGGTTTCATTAGCAATCCATTCTCCATCGTATCTGGCCGACAGGTCATCAATTTTATTTTCTTCCATGAATTTAAAATCAAAACCAAAAAGTGTGCTATCCCGATTTGGTATGGTCACATCTACATCTACATTTACATCATAATTACTTTTGTAGCGGGAAGTAGCCAACTGAAAGGTATGGAAATACCGCGGAGACCATTGGCGCGACCATGTTGCGGAAATCCCCTGATTGCCCCAATCAGTGATCTCGTCCACATCTATGAGAGCAAGTATGTCATCGTCAGAATCTTGTATGTCAATTTCATTCCGTATATCCCGCGATTCATCAAGAAAATCACCACCACTATAGTAGCTTAAACTAATAATATCTTTATCGGAAGGGCGGAAGTTCAATTTACTATTGATGTCATAAAAATTGAAATCAGGAGTGACCCGAGCCAATCCTTCAATATCCTCCTGGCGATATAGATTTTCACTTATCGCGTTGTAGACACGTGTTTGCATCAATTCAGTGAATGATCTTCTTCCTGCTATAAAAAATGACACTTTCTCGGCTATCGGTATCTCTAAACTGGCATTGGCACTCAACAGGTTAACACCGATGTTGCCAACCACTTTTTCGAAGCTACCTGTACGACCAGTAAGATCTACCACACCACCGATTCTTGCACCATATTTTGCGGGGAAAGCACCTTTAAAAAGCTGTACATCTTTAATTGCATTGGCATTGAAAGCGCTAAAAAAGCCAAAGAAATGATCTACCCTGTAAATGGTCATGCCATCCAGTAGCACCAGATTCTGGTCAGGTGTTCCTCCTCTTACAAACAAACCGGATGAGTTTTCATTAGTACCACTTACACCGGGCAATAATTGAAGGGATCGGAAAATGTCTGTTTCTCCAATAGAAGGTAGTAGTCCAATTTGTCTCGGTGATATACTGATTTGACTCAATCCCCGATTTGTATTAATAAATTTGTTGGCGTCAGCTGAGATGATTACCTCTTTTAGCTGGGCAGATAACGGTTCCAATTGTATTTGTAATTCCTTTGGGACATAGTCTTGGCTTAATCTTACATGCTTACTCTGATAACCCACATATGTAATCTTTAGCCTTATCGAATCTGCCTCTTGTCCAAAAATAGTAAAGTATCCTTCTGTGTTGGTTACAACTCCCTTGCCGGAATTCTCATTGATTACGTTAGCTAGAGGTAACGCCTCATTGGTTCCTTTTTCAACTACCCTACCCGTTATTAAATTTTGAGCTGATAAGTTTATTGATAATAATACTATACCAATTATGGTGATGATGCTTTTGGTCACTGTTGGTAGAAGTTGAAATTATTGGGTAAAATGAAAATATAGCCTATAAAATTCACATACCTTTGACTTAAAAGAAGATTTGGCATTTAGATCAGGATTTGTAAGTATAGTAGGGAAGCCCAATGTGGGCAAATCAACCCTCATGAATGCGCTGGTAGGTGAGCGCCTTTCTATCATTACATCCAAAGCGCAAACGACCCGTCATCGCATCTTTGGTATTCTCAATGGTCAGGACTTTCAAATTGTGTATTCTGACACTCCTGGCATTTTAAATCCTGAATATGAATTACACAGCTCCATGATGAGTTTTGTAAATGCCTCTTTGGAGGATGCTGATGTAATCCTTTATATGGCAGATATCTATGAGAAGTTTGATGAGCATGATATCGTAGAGCGCATACATAAATCTAATATCCCTGTCATATTCATTCTTAATAAAATTGATCAGGCCAAAGGCAGTCAGGCGCAAGACAAGCTAAGTTATTTTAAAGAGTTTGTTCAGGCGGAGGAGTACCTACTTATTTCGGCTTTGGAAGGTCAAAACCTGGATGTGCTCATGGATAATTTGCTCAAGAGGATACCTGAGCACCCTGCATATTTCCCAGAAGGTGACCTCACAGACCGGCCCGAGCGATTTTTTGCATCTGAGATCATCCGTGAAAAAATATTCCTGAATTACAAGAAAGAGGTGCCTTACAGCACTGAGGTGGTAGTAAGTGAATTTTTGGAAGATGCCTCCATTATTCGCTTAAGGGCAGAAATATATGTAGAAAGGAATAGCCAAAAAGCCATCATCATCGGTAAGGGAGGGGCTGCCCTCAAAAAAGTAGGTATTGACGCCCGTCAGGATCTTGAAAAATTCTTTCAAAAAAAGGTCCACCTCGAGACTTTTGTAAAAGTGGAAAAGGACTGGAGAAAAAAAGGGAAATCCCTCAGAAAGTTCGGCTACTAGCCAATTATTTGAAAATCAACACCATATAGGAATAATTCAATTCCAACTTTGCTAAATCCTGACGATTGTCATGTCGCTGGCTGTTGACAGTCAAATATTGCATGTTACATCATTTTTATAATTGTGCAATAAATCACCCTTTAAATGACTTCAGCTATGGATTTTACATTCTCGGAACCAGTGGATACCAGCAAGTTTAAGCTGGAAGCCACACGCAGTACACCTTATGTTTTTTACGATTCTTCAGTTGCTATTCTTGAGCTCAAGGGTCGTTCTTCGCCAGAAAGTTCGATTGATTTTTACAGTAAGATCCTTGATAAACTGGAAGCCTTTGAAATTGAAAAACAACCAAGCATTACGGTGAATGTAGCTTTTGAATATTTCAATACTAGCAGTGCAAAATGTGTATTTGATATGTTCAAGAGGCTTAAAAATTTGTCTGAGAAAGGGAAAAATGTGGTCCTCAACTGGTATTACGAAGAGGATGACGATGACATGTTTGAGGCAGGGGAGGATTTTGGTTATCTCCTGAAACTGGACATCAATTTACTGGAACATTAACATTTAGAATATAATCATCTAGCTATGGAACTTACCCAAATCATTGAAAACCTGAAGAAAGAGCAGGAAGAAATGCAGCAAAAGGATGCCCTGCTGCAGGCCATGTTTACCAATGCGGTCGATGGCATCATCACTGTCAACGAAAGAGGCAGTATTTTGTCTGCCAACGAATCGTTTTCCAGACTTTCTGGTATTTCACACGATCTCATTTCACAATACAACTTCTCCTCGCTATTTACGGATAGTGAGCATGTTGCCTTGAATGTGGAAGCTATGGCTCAGGCCAGCGGGACAGTGAGCGAATGGCAGCTTCAGCAAGATGCTGATACGTCCATTCCCGTGTCTGTGAGTATCGCACCCATCTCAGAAAATGGACAAAAACAATACTCCATTTTTATACGGGACCTCTCTTCTGAGAAGAAATACCTGGATCACCTGGAAGAACGGGAAAAACTGTTGGAGTCGGTAATTGAAACTGCAGCTGATGGTGTAATCATGATTGATGCCAACGGTAAAATTCGCACTTTCAATACTGCCTGCGAAAGGTTGTTTGGTTATAAAAGATCAGAGGTAATCGGTAATCGGGTCAACATGCTTATGCCGGAAGAGCACGCTAAGTCTCACGATGGACATGTGAAGCGTTATCTCGATACCGGTGAAAGACATATCGTTGGTCGTGGACGAGAGGTTCCAGGCTTGAGGAAAGATGGCGTGGTATTCCCAATGTATCTTTCTGTAAGTGAAACTGAGGTTGGTGGCATCAAGGTATTCACAGGCATCATCAGGGACATGACGCAACAACGCGAGCAGGAGAAGATGCTCGTAGAAGAAACTATCAAAAGAGCAAGGGCTGAAGAAGCTAACTTTAGCCTGGATCAAAGTGTGAAATATGCCAAGCGTATCCAGCAATCTATATTACCAGTAGCTGCCGACTTATATGAAAAGGTCAACTCCTTTGTCTATTTCAAGCCTAAGGAAGTGGTATCCGGAGATTTTTACTGGATGATGGAAAAAGGTAATCATTTATTTATTGCTGTTGTAGACTGCACAGGGCATGGTGTACCTGGTGCTTTTATGTCGATGCTCGGCTATACCCACTTAAACTATGTGACCAATAATAGTCGTAGCAATGATCCTGCAAAGATTTTAGGACAGCTGGATCAGCGCATTGCAAAATCCCTGAGTCAGCGAAACGCAGATGGAGAAGTGCTTTCTGATGATAGTATGGATGTAGCCTTAGTGCGACTTGATCTTACAACCAATGAACTGGTATTTGCAGGTGCTAAAAGGCCTATAACTATCTTAAAAAATGGTGAAATTGAAAATATAAAAGGCACTAAAGCTACCATTGGTGGTAGTCACAAAGCTAATGTAGATTTTGAAAGCCATACGATACAGCTTAGCAGCGGTGATTCTTTCTACCTCTACAGTGATGGCCTATCAGACCAGTTTAATGAAGATGGTGATAAGTACTCCATCAAGCAATTCTATGATTTTGTGAAGGAAAATCAGGATCGAAGCATGAAAGAATTGGGTGATCGATTGGAACTTGATTTATACAGATGGAGGGGAAGAGAAGACCCTATCGATGATTTGACGGTATTAGGGGTTAGAATATAAAGATATCATACAATGGAGAAGGCTGATAACAGAGTTGTTTGGAGTGATGAATATTCTACCGGAAACCGTGAGATCGATAAACAGCATAAGGACCTATTCAATTTTTTGAATAAACTTAACGATTGCCTGGACAATGAGATATATCATGGTCCACAAATGGAATCCTTAATGGGCTTCCTGACTGCCTACACCAAGTCTCATTTTATCTATGAAGAAATGTGTATGCGCACAAGAATATGTCCAATCAAGGAGAAAAATGAGAAGGCGCATACTAATTTCATTGATTACTATACCAATTTTATGAATGAATACAGGTATACCAATGAGCCTCAAAAGTTATTGGAAGATCTGGCAGTTTTTCTAAAAAAATGGCTTGTGGATCACATTTGTAAGATCGATGTACATTTGAAAGACTGTATCTACGGAAAATCATAGCTCGATTATATTTCAATGCAAAAAGGGTAGTGGAGACACTGCCTTTTTTTATGGGTTGAAAAATGCAGGCAGTACATTCACCCTTGTGCTGCCTGCATAATAGCCACTTATTTGCCATTAGAAATGAGTAGCATTTCATTCATTACTATTTCTGTGACATATTTTTTCTCTCCATTTTTTTCATAGCTTCTGCTGACCAGTTTTCCTTCAATGGCGACCTCCTGGCCTTTTTGAAGCAGCTTATTGGATAGCTCTGCAACCTTACCCCAGGCCACAATATTATGCCACTGGGTATCTTCTACTTTTTCACCTTTATTGTTTTTGTAGGATTCATTGGTCGCCAGTGAAAATGTGGTCATCATTTTTCCACTATCAAAAGTTCTTGATTCAGGGTTCTTACCTAGTCTACCAATTAGTTGCACACGATTTTTTAAAGCATTCATAATTTTAGATTATTTAGTTAAACATTGTTTGATTCGAAATCCGATAATGCAAATATTGGGTGAATAGCAAACCTGACTCGGTTCTTAATTATTTACAGTCGACTAAAAACATTTGTAGTCGTTTGTAATTGACTATATCGCTGATTGTCAATAGATTTATTTTATGGAAGCAAGATTGTGTCCGGAGTGTGGTAATGAAATATTTGGCCGCAGCGATAAGAAGTTTTGTAATGATGCCTGCAGGAATGCGCATAACAACAGGCTCAATTCAGATAATACAAACTATGTCAGGAATGTTAATAATATCCTTAGAAAAAATCGCCGTATTCTAGAGATGTTGAATACAGAAGGCAAGACTAAAGTTCATCGGGATAAAATGGTTTTGCAGGGGTTTGATTTTAACTTTTTTACATCTGCTTATCAAAATAAAGCTGGCGATGAATATCGTTTTTGCTACGAACAAGGATTTCTACCTCTTAAGGACGATTTCTATTTGTTGGTAGTGCGGACCATGGATTAGCTTATGTGACACTTTCACATCTTTAATGATGTAGAGCACAAATTATCTTCAGCATTTACTCAAAACAATTCAGATACTTTAAATCTAAATGTGCGTCGATTGCCTGTATTGCTTGGCCGTGCATAACCTCCAAACAGGTATACGTATTCGTTCAGTATGACCATACCGGGGTTTTCATAATAATAGTCTATTGGGAATAGCTTTGTCTCCCTGGTATCGGTATTCATAATTACTACGATTGATTCATTTTCGTTTACCAACAAAGCGATGATGTGATTTTTATACTTACTCACGGCATCCACCTGATGGGCAACAGGCAACTGGTGAAATATAGCCCATTCATCTTTTTTAATGTCATATTTTAATATCTCCGCAATTGGGCCATCTTCAGTCTCTCCACCAACCAGATAAATATTGTCTTCAATTAAAACACTTTCACTTACCCGGGCATTAGGCATTTCGGCTTTTTCATACCAGGTGTTTTCTTGTAAATCCCATACAAACAACTTCTTGGACATCAATTCATCACTTTCAGAATTCATATTGTAGCCTCCAAAGACATAAATGTGGCCATTGTATGATTCAATACCTGATTCAAGTGCGATGTGTGGATTTTTATAATAATAATTGAGCGAATAATTATTCAGAACAACTATTTCCATTGGGAAAGCTACTTTTTCGCTTGCATATTGCTCTCCGAAACCTACTGTAAATATCGTTTCGCTTTTTTGGTCATAGGTGCTGGCTACCGCTCCTTTGGTTTTTGGGGTATCTGAAAACCTCGCCCTTGACCATTTATCAATGAGGGGTGTATAAAGCATTACCAATTCAGAATTTTTCAGGACACCTCCCTGTATAATTTTACCCCCACTACTATAGATTACTTTGCCATCGGTTGTATAACCCATCTCAAAAACACCAATGGGCATCTTATCCAATTTTTCAGGTATGATTTTAGTCTGGCATATGGAAGCACTTATTGGGCACAAAACTATGCCTAACATTAAAATCGCCCTTTTTATGCAAGACCATGCCATCATTTCGATCAATTAGGTTAATCTTTTTGGACTGTAACACTAAATTTAGTGAAGATGTTGTTGGGATTCACTATTGCACTATCAAGAATTGTAAGTGCTTTGCACTTAAACAATTGACTGATTTATTGAAATTTTTATGTACGGAAATTATATAAACACTAATAAATACACCTGCTAAGCTATTGCGAAATTGAATTCTGGTGCTAACTTGCTTTGCTATTTATATTGTCTTGTTTGACCTGCCGTGGAAATATTTAGTGATTTTTAATTAATTAAAGATAATAGCTATATTCATAGCTGTAAAGACGGTTCAATTTTAACTTTATTAATATGAAGTTTCAGTTTAAGGGACTTTCTGAAGAGGAGGTAAAGCAGTCTAGAAAAGACCATGGTAGTAATGAGTTAACTCCTTATGAGATAGAAAGCTTTTGGGATAAGTTGAAGGGCAATTTTAAAGACCCTATTATCATTATTCTAATTGGAGCCCTAGTCATTATTTATATCCTATCACTTTTTGGACTCACAGAATGGTATGAGGCTGTCGCTATTGGTGTTGCGGTATTGTTGGCAACAACAATTTCTACTTTTTCGGAATTTAAAAACGAAACTTCCTTTCAAAAACTACAAGAGGAAGCCTCTCAGATTCAATGCAACGTGTTTCGAGGGGGGCATGTACAGCAGGTACCAATTGCAGAAATTGTTGCTGGAGATTACGTGC
The DNA here is from genome assembly GCA_965227155.1 of Cyclobacteriaceae bacterium. Lineage (GTDB taxonomy): Bacteria > Bacteroidota > Bacteroidia > Cytophagales > Cyclobacteriaceae > UBA6059. The sequence goes on along the minus strand of OZ245731.1, from coordinate 5,073,763 downwards.
TACTCCAAAGCGGGGATAAAATTCCTGCGGATGGTAAAGTTGCTGCCGGCGACCTAAAAGTAAACCAGGCATCCCTCACCGGAGAATCCGAGCCTGTGCATAAGTTTGTAGTCCATCCTGAAGATGATACTGAGAAACCTGATTTAAGTGATAGAAATCACCTGTTCAGAGGTGCGGTGATCGAAGATGGGGAAGCAGTGATGCTGGTGCAAACTGTTGGTGATAAGTCGTTTTATGGTGTTTTGGCTAAGGAGTTGGCAGAAGGGGAGGCCAGGTTGTCACCATTGCAGCTTAAGCTAAAGGGCCTTGCCGATCAAATTAGTAAGCTGGGATATGCAGCCGGTATCTTGATTTTGATCACATTTATGTTCAACAAAATAGTGGTCGCCAATGAATTTGATTGGGATCAAATTGTTGCCCATGTCTCAAACTTTGAGGTGCTGATCACAGAGCTTATGAATGCCTTTGTGCTGGCTATTATCATCGTAGTTGCAGCGGTACCTGAGGGGCTGCCAATGATGATTGCGATTGTGCTCAGCCTAAACATGCAGAAGCTGCTGAAAGAAAAGGTTTTGGTAAGGAAGCTTTTAGGTATCGAAACAGCGGGTAGTTTAAATATTTTATTTTCTGATAAAACAGGGACCATCACTAAAGGTCGTTTGGAGGCTAAATTGTTTATCAGTGGTTCCGGCCATAAGTATAATGGCTATAATGAACTCAAAGAACCATTATGCTCACTAATGGCTATATCCGTATTGGAAAACACTTCCAGCTTTGTAGCACCAGATGGTGAGATTGTAGGAGGTAACACTTCAGAGCGAGCGCTAATTGATTTTGTCGCTTTTGATGATATACTCAAATACAACAAATGGGAGATAGATCAGAAAAACAAAATCCTCTTTAGCAGCCAAAGGAAATTCTCTGCTTCAGAAGTGCTTCTGGATAGGGATATAGAAGGATTGACAGATAAGCATGTCACCCTGGTGAAAGGTGCTCCAGAGGTAGTGCTTAATGAATGTAAGTCTTACATCAATGAAGATGGAAAAGCTGTTCCTTTCGAAGATTTGGAAGGGCTCATCGCTGAAATGGATGAATTGGCAGATAGGGGCATCAGACTGATTTCACTGGCCATCTCGTACAATAAAATAACTGAGGATGAAAAGATTCCCGGTGATTGTATTTTGGTAGGCATTGTGGGTATCAGAGACGAAACACGGGAAGAATCCAAGGAATCTATCCATGAGGTGAAGCAAGCAGGTGTGCAGGTAGTTATGATCACAGGTGATCGTAAGGGTACAGCGCAGGCTATTTCCAAAGAAGTAGGCCTTATAGAATCAGATGATGATAAGGTGCTGGTTTCATCAGAGTTGAATGAGATGTCTGATGATGAGATCAAAAAGATATTGCCTAATCTTAAGGTAATAGCCAGGGCACTTCCTACAGATAAAAGCCGTATGGTCAGGATCTCAAAAAGCCTGGGAAAGGTTGTAGGTATGACTGGTGATGGTGTGAATGATTCAGCGGCCCTAAAGCAATCAGATGTAGGTATTGCAATGGGTAGTGGCTCCGAAGTTTCTAAGGAAGCGGGTGATATTGTGATCCTTGATGATAACTTTAATAGTATCGCCAACGCCATCAGGTACGGTCGTACCATCTTTAAGTCTATTCGGAAATTCGTTGTATTTCAGCTGACCATTAATGTGGCGGCTGTAACTACCGCTTTCCTGGGACCACTGATGGGTGTAGACTTTCCATTGACAATTATTCAGCTTCTATGGATCAATATTATTATGGATACCCTTGGAGCTTTAGCTTTTGGTGGGGAGCCAGCATTGCATAGTTATATGGAAGAAGATCCTGTAGATAGGGATGAACATATTGTCAATAAGTATATGTTTCAGGCAGTACTTATCGGGGGCTTATTTATAACCTTCTTCTCACTAGCATTCCTTACGCTTGATCCGTTCAAGGAGTTATTTTATCGTGACGGTGTTCACGATCAAAAGGTTTTCATGACCGCCTTCTTTAATATTTTCATATTCATGATTGCCTTCAATGGTTTCAATGTACGCACCGATAAGGTTAATCTCTTAAATAATATCAGCATGAATCCTGGTTTCCTGAGAATCATGGGACTCATCTTTGCGTTACAAATTTTCTTTACATACATAGGTGGTGAAGTATTACGACTTGTACCCCTTCAACCCAAAGAATGGCTGATTGTAATAGCAATAGCATTCATAATCATTCCGGTTGATATGTTAAGAAAAATAGCCTTTAGACAACAAAAAACAGTTTAAAGTAGTAAAGAAAAGGCTGGTTTAAAGCTGCAGCAGTTCTTCAAGTTCCTCCTGAAATCCAGAGGATAAAATTGGGAAACGGCACCAGGTTCGGGGATCAACGTTAAAATCATCTAAATGAAAAGAGGGGGCAATTCGCTCCCTTTTCCATTGGTTATAGCTCCAAAGTTTAAAGAACTTCTGTATTGCCATTTTTAATGATTGAGGCTCAATATTTGAGGTAGCTGACAGATTCTGATAGATGGTAATGGGTGATTGTTTTTCTTTTATTGCCAAACGCTCGATCTGAACAAGTAAGGCATAGGGCATTAAGTCCTTTTCGTCCGTTTGTGTCATGTGAAGCGGCCTTAATTCGGCAGTAGGGGCAAGGCTATTCACATACCGGAGGCCTGTATATTCCAGGTGCTCTTCAGCATAAATAAGCCATTGCCTAATAAAATGCTTATCAACCGCGGCAATAGGGGCAATACTTCCTGAAGTATCACCATCCATAGTAGTATAGCCAACATCTCCTTCACTACGGTTGGAGGTAGTTAGTAGCAGGCAATTGTGCAGATTAGCCAGCATCCAAATGATGGGCGAACGTGCCCTTGCCTGGATATTTTGTAAAGTAATGTCGTCCTGTTCCCATGATAGAGGTCTGCCAATAGCTTTTTCAATGGTGTCCCTATATGTATCAATCTGTGTATCGATTGTCCAGCTGTGAAATTCAGCTCCTATGGATTGAGCGAGCTCCTTCGCAGCCTGTAAAGTATCTTTTGAGCTATTTTCTGTACCCTGGTAAGCTGTGTGCAGTATCTTATTGACAACTTGTTTTCGCACTTCTGCCGGGGATAGATGATTGATTGAATCTGGATTTTCTTCTTGAACCTTTAATATTTCAAGGCAATCCTGCACTGAATACTCTTCCAGGGCATAGCGTACCATCTCTGCTACCAATACAGCACAGGTTGCACTATCAGCACCACCGCTCAATGACAGGACAAAACCATTGCTTTTTGCTTTTCTCTTATAATCCCATAGAGCCAATGCTGCTGCTTTTCCAAACTCCTCCTGGCTGCCTGCGTAATCATTTATTTCGAATTGCTCAGAGGCTTGCGCATTTTCGAAATTAACATCTGCTGCCAGCAGATTAAATGATAGGAATGAGAGCCTTTTGTTTTTGCGAAGCATTTTGCCTTTTTGAGCAATCATAATGTCACCATCATAGATCATACGACCAGCCTCATTGCCCAACAGGTTGGTATATAAATAGCAGCAATTAAACTGTTCACTGCTGTTAACCACAATGGACTCCCGATATTTAGCTTTGCCAAATGCAAAATGACTGGCGCTCGGGTTCAGCAGGAGATCTACTTTACCATTATAGCAATCTCGGGCAGGTCTTTTCTCATGCCAGGCATCTTCACATATTTCAAAGCCTACGCGTATACCATGTAGGTTGATCGTAATTGTGCCAAATGGGATGGCTTCATCGAATAAAGTGATGGTGTCGGTTTCGCCTAATGGCCATGAGTCAAACCATCTGGGTTCGTAATGTACTCCATCATTAGCAAGGTGATGCTTAGCATAGATGCCTTTGATTTTGCCATTATCAATTACGGCGGTGGTATTGTAGCGGTGACCCCTGAACTTTATGGGTAAACCAATACACACTGTAATATTCAGACAGTAGGGTAAGATTTGCTGAAGCTTTTGCAGGGCTTTGGCCGGAAGCCAGTCACTGAGGAACATATCTTCACAGCCATAGCCAGTTATGCAGAGCTCCGGCAGGCATAATATCTTAATACTTTCCTTTTTGGCCTGTTCAATGGCTGAAATTATATTATTCAGATTATTATCCCAATGCATGGGAATCTGGTTTAAACACGCCCCGCCTATCTTCATGACTCCTCCTGATTAAATATTGTTTTTCTCGCAGGTTTTTCGCGCAGCATCTTGCTCTGCTTTTTTCTTGCTGAGCCCGTAGCCTGTTTCCTGCACTTCTCCATCTACGACTATCTGCGCTTCAAACTGTTTGAATTTGCCTGATGTTTCCAGTTCCTTCACTTCAAAATCTAATAAGCGATCATTTTTCTGAGCCCATTCAATGATTTTGCTTTTGTAATTAGGGTTATCATGAATGAGCTTTTCAAGATCAAAATGATGGTTGATCAACCTGCGAATCACAAAGCTTTTGCAGGCCTTGTAGCCAAGGTCTAAATATACAGCTCCAATCAATGCTTCCATGGTATCACCATAAAGCGATTTATGGGAGATATTGGATTTGGCCGCTTCATTATACACTATGATATTTTGCAAGCCAATCTTTTTGCCTAGCCGATTCAAAGACTCCCTGTTCACAATCTTAGAGCGCATCTCGGTGAGAAACCCTTCATCTTTATATGGATACCTCGCGAAAAGCAGTTCTGCTACTACAAGCCCTAGTACTGCGTCTCCCAGGTACTCCAGTCTCTCGTTGGACTCGCGAAATCCCCTTTTATTGGTAACGGCCATGGAACTATGCTTCATGGCCAAATGGTATAGTGATAGATTGCGTGGTGTGAAGCCTATAATGGTCCTTATAGACTTGACAAGCTTATTATCTTCAGTGGAACTGTATCGTAATGCAGCTAGAATCCACCAGAAGAATTCAAACACTATTCTTTAATTTTTCGGAAGATAATAGAGGTATTGTGGCCTCCAAAGCCAAAGGTGTTGCTTAGAGCAACATTGATTTCTCTTTCCTGTGCCTTATTGAATGTAAGATTGAGCTCAGGATCGATATTCTCATCATCAGTGAAATGATTGATAGTAGGAGGCACAACATTATTTTGCATTGCCAATAAACAGGCGATACCTTCAATGGCACCTGCAGCACCAAGCAAGTGACCGGTCATAGATTTGGTAGAGCTAATATTGATCTTGCGAGCGTGATCGCCAAATACTTCAATAATCGCTTTTAATTCACCTACATCACCAAGAGGTGTGGAAGTACCATGCGTGTTGATATAGTCTACAGCCGTTGGTTCAATGCCGGCATCTTCAAGTGCATTTTTCATTACCTGAATGATACCTACACCATCAGGATGAGGAGCAGTAAGGTGATACGCATCAGCACTCATGCCACCACCAAGAATTTCTGCGTAAATTTTTGCGCCTCTAGCTACGGCATGATCGTATTCTTCTAACATAAAGGCACCTCCGCCTTCACCAAGTACAAACCCATCCCTATCCTTATCATATGGCCTGGAGGCAGTTTCTGGTGAATCGTTTCTTTCGGATAGCGCTTTCATGGCATTAAATCCACCTATTCCAGCTTCAACTACTGCAGCTTCAGAGCCACCTGATAGGATAATATCAGCTTTGCCTAAACGTATATAAGTTAAGGCATCGTTCAGCGCATTTGTAGAAGATGCACAGGCTGAAACAGTGGAGTAGTTCGGACCTCTGAAGCCATATTTCATCGAAATCTGACCGGGAGTAATGTCCACAATCATTTTAGGGATGAAAAATGGATTGAATTTAGGCGTACCATCACCTGTAGCGAAGTTGGCAACTTCATCGTGGAAGGTTCTCAACCCACCAATTCCAGAGCCCCAAATAACACCGGCTCTATTTTTATCAATTTTTTCAAGGTCTAGTCCAGAATCCTGTAGCGCTTCATCTGCTACGATCATTCCCATCTGGGTGACGGGATCCATTTTTCTGGCTTCTTTTCGATCTAAGTATTGTGTTGGATCAAAGTTTTTAACCTCGCAGGCAAACTTTGTACGAAATTTTTCAGCATCAAATCTAGTAATCGGGGCAGCGCCACTTACACCCTTAGACAACCCCTGCCAATATTCATCAACATTATTGCCAATTGGTGTAAGTGCACCAATTCCCGTAACTACTACTCGCTTTAATTTCATTTAGCGTTCCAGACTTGATTATTTGCTTACGTTTTCTTCAAGATAGGAAATAGCCTGACCGACAGTGGCAATGTTTTCAGCCTGGTCGTCAGGGATAGAAATATTAAATTCTTTTTCAAACTCCATGATGAGTTCTACTGTGTCTAATGAGTCGGCACCAAGATCATTCGTAAAGCTTGCTTCAGGAGTCACCTCAGATTCTTCAACGCCTAATTTGTCAATTATAATCTCTTTAACTTTTTGAGCTATTTCAGACATTTTTGTAATGTTTAGTTTAAAAATCCAGTGCAAAGAAATACATAATAGTAATAATATCAAACAAAAACATCTAATCTTAGCGCCTGTATAGAATGCTCAATTTAAAGCAAATTTATTTTTATAAATAATTGATAATCAGATATTTGAAATTCATGAAGAAACAAAAGCTGTCTGCCGATTTTGAATTCAATCTGGAAGTAATAGGTGTGGTTGCACCTGTACGTGAGTACAAATTGGCCTGGTTGCTCAATATGCATGCTGATGTGAATTTCGTAAAACAGGAGGACCTGACCATAGAGCTTAAAGGTAACATTAGCATCACGATCTCAAATTTCTTATTTGAAAATGATCTGACTATCTTTCGACTTTTGAAAAACAGACTCACAGAAATGAGTCATTCCAGTAAGTCTCATCTCATCAATAGTATAAATCAATTTGACTATTTGATAACAGTTGACGATCAAAGCGATAATTTTGACGCGGAAAAATTTAAGAATGCTATTAATGCAATTAATGAAGTGCAATACGCAGCACGCATCGATACTACCAATTTAAAAGAGAAAGAAAACCTGATAATATAAATATGGAAAACACCATTTTCTTTAATAAAACAAAAATTGTAGCAACTATAGGTCCCGCCAGTAGAACCAAAGAGGTACTTACTGATTTGGTAAAAGCCGGGGCAGATGTATTTCGATTGAACTTTTCTCATGGCACACATGATGACCATCTCAAGACCATCAAGCTTATTCAGGAAATCAATGAGGAACTGGGAACGCACATAGCTACACTACAGGACTTGCAAGGCCCAAAAATCCGCACCAACATGATCAAGAATGGTGAGGTAATGTTGGAAGAGGGCCAAAAGCTAATCATTACCACCAGAGATCTGGAAGGTGACAACAAGATCATCAGTACAACTTACCAGAATTTGCCTAACGATGTAAATATTGGTGATACTATATTGATAGATGATGGAAAGCTGGAACTTAAAGTGGAGGGATGCGAGCACGACGAGGTTATATGCAGGGTAATTCATGGTGGCCCTCTGAAATCCAGAAAGGGTATAAACCTGCCTGATACTAATGTATCTGCTCCCTCATTGACTGAAAAGGATGAAGAAGATTTGAAATTTGGCCTGGAACAGGAAGTAGACTGGGTAGCGCTTTCATTCGTAAGAACTGCTGATGATATCTACAACCTGAAGGAAAAAATCAGGGCTGCTGGAAAGAAGACCATGGTCATTGCTAAAATTGAGAAGCCGGAGGCGTTAAAAAATATAGATGCTATCATAGAAGCAACAGATGGAATAATGGTAGCTAGGGGTGATCTTGGCGTGGAAATAGCCATGGAAGATGTACCTATGGCACAAAAGCGTTTAGTAACGAAATGTAATCGCGCAGGAAAGCCGGTGATTATAGCCACTCAGATGCTGGAAAGTATGATCGATCACCCCAGACCTACCCGGGCCGAGGCAAATGATGTAGCTAATGCGGTATTGGATGGTTCAGATGCAGTGATGCTTTCAGCGGAATCTGCTTCTGGTAGCTACCCAGTATTAGCAGTAAAAGCCATGCAAAGAATCATCAAGTCTATTGAGGAAACATCTGAGCATGCTGTATACCATAAGTTTTATGAAGATGGTGAAGATTCCCTGACCCGACTTAACGATAAGTTGGTCAGAGCTGCCTGCAGGTTGGGTATGTCAGTAGATGCCAAAGCAATCGTTGGTATGACAAAATCAGGATACACGGGCTTTAGGCTGGCGGGACACAGACCAAGGGCTCATATCTTCATATTTACAGATAAAAAATGGTTGTTGAGAACCATGAATCTTGTTTGGGGTATTCGCGGTTTTTATTATGACAAAACAGAAGGTATTGATGACACCTTTGAGCATATTGAGGAAATTCTGGTAGAAAACGGGCACCTGCACGAAGGAGATGTGTACATCAATACTGCCTCAATGCCACTACATTGGAAAGCGCATACCAACATGATCAAAATAAGTGTAGTCAGCTAATTGGCTTTTCCGGTTTTACAATAACAACATTTTCTTTTTCAACTAAAACCTGCCCTGGAGGCAGGTTTTTTGCTTTTCGAACGTATTTCCGATATGTATAGATTACCGGGCTAAGGCTGTCATGTTTTCTTTTGGAGTAAAATGCCGCTATCTGGGCAGCTTTTTCAATCACTGCATCAGGATACTGCGCATTTCCACGGTTTCTTATTATGACATGGCTACCGGCCACATCCCGGGCATGCAACCAAAGGTCATTTTTTTGGCTATGGTATCGGAGCATTTCATCATTTGACCTTGCATTTTTACCAACTAATATATCAAAGCCTTCAATTTGCATCTCGTAAAAGGGCTTTCGAACATCCTCCTGTTTTTGGGAAAGCCCTGCAAAATGTTCTTTGATGAAAGTATTAAGCTGCCTGTGATCCTGGATTGACTCTAATTGTTTCTTTTGCTCTTCCAGCACATTTATTTGCTGTTCCTTTTGTTCAATATTGGAAATGATGATTTCTCCCTCCTTTTTCTGATTCTTTGCTTTCCTATAATACTGCTCTGCCAGGGCCTGGGGAGTCTGCTTTGGTTTTAGTTTAATGGATATACTTGAATTATTGTAAAAATCTTCTAGCTTAACCTCATGCTGATCCTTTGATATATTATGCAGGTTGGCCATTATAATATTGGCCACCTCATCATAAGGCCGCCTCTGCTCAGCAGCTTCTAGTTTTTGATAGTTATTTTCTACGTATCGCTTAGATTTCTGAAGGTTGGTTTCAATAAGCTTTAAATATTGATCTCTTTTTTGCTCAAATAGGTAGGTCTGTGTGAAAGCTTTGAACAAGGCATTGGATGCTGCAATGGTGTTGTCATATTTTGCAGTATATCCTTCCTTGTAAAATAAGGTGAGGTAAGGCTTTTGTTGAGATGCAAATAAATAATAATGTGGATGCTCTATTTCTGATAGCAGCTCTTGAATTAATTGCCATTGCTGATCCTGGGGCTTTTCATCAAAACCCATCTCGTAAAGATGACTTTTCATCTCTGTACCCAAAGTTGGTAAGGTGTTTTTAAGACCATTATTCACAAAACCCTCATATGACTGGTCAAGGGATTTTGCTAAATCATTTGCCTTTATTGTGTGATCTTTTTTTAGGCTATGCTTAAAAACCTCCCTTTCCTCATTTGGGCTGCATAGGATAATATTGGAACGGTTTCCATGCATTTTGAAAATAAATGAAAAGTCGTTTTCCATGTGGATCTGGAAACTACGATCATTTTTTATAGGTTCAACCGAAGTGATCTTTAGCCCATACACCTGGGTAAATAAGTCTATTGTATTCTTTTTTGCACGGTGATGGTTTTCTGGAAAGCTAAGGCAGGTAAACTCACTGGTCAGGGTTGCCTTAATAATTGTGGTTTCAACATTTTCGGTTGCCTTAAAAATTATTTCATCCTTATCCTGGCTATATATTTCATGCCATGTCTTCCCAACAAGCATATCATTCAAAGCTTCAGCAAGCCTTCTCAGGAAATAATAATTAAGGTGCATCAGAGCTCGAGTTTGAGTCCATCGTAAGCCAGCTGAATGCCTGGAGGTAACTCCTGATTGATGTCATTATGGCGACCCAGTTTATGGCTAATATGCGTGAAGTATGTGTTTTCTGCGTCAATCTCTTTGGCCAGGTCTACAGCCTCATCAAGTGTAAAATGGGAGATATGTTCAGTTTTTTGAAGGGCATTTAAAACAAGGACTTTGGTGCCTTTGATTTTTTCTTTTTCAGTTTCACTGATATAATTAGCATCTGTGATGTAAGAAAAATCGCCAATTCTGAAGCCATAAACTGGCAGTTTGTAGTGCATGACCTCCACTGGTGTGAATTCTACACCCTCCACGTCAAAAGTGCCACCGTTGATTTCATTGGTTTTGATACGGGGTACACCGGGGTATTTTTTTTCTGCGAATATGTAAGAAAACTCCTGTTTTAGCTGTTCAATAACATTTTTTCTGGCATAAATGGGCATATCCATTTGCTGCTTGAAATTAAAGGAGCGTACATCATCCATCCCAGCTGTATGGTCTTTGTGCTCATGGGTGAAAACAACAGCATCGAGCCATTTGATGCGCTCTCTCAACATTTGTTGTCTGAAATCCGGACCAGTATCTACCACAATACTTTTACCTTCTGTCTGGATGTGGATAGAAGTGCGCAGGCGTTTATCACGGTAGTCAATAGACCTGCAAACCTCGCAATCACAAGCGATGACAGGAACCCCCTGTGAAGTACCGGTGCCAAGAAATGTAATTTTCAAATCTCTAGTGAGGTTTGCTGCAATTCGTAATAGAAGGATTTATTCTTGTCACTAAGATGCTGCTCATCAATTTCAATGGATTTCAGGATATCAAGCAACGCATTGATTTTCCCATCGATAGGAAAATATTTATTGACAATCGCAATTTTAGTATCTCTCAATATACAATAGCCAGATTGAAAATTACCTCTTTCATACCTCAGCGTATAGGAGGATTCAGCAAAAAGATCTTCCAGTCTGTTTAAAAAATGCTTGGTATACTTAATTGTCATTTTTGATGTGTTTATTAACTGCTTCCACCAAAGCATCAAAATTGAGTGGTTTTGGGAGGAAGTCATTCATTCCAGCTGATTTAAAATCGGCAAGGGACATATTTTGTGCATTCCCCGTAATGGCGATGATAGGTACATTTTTTTTGGATTCATCCTCAAGAGCCCTAATAGCTTTTGTACAGGCGATACCATCCATCACAGGCATATTTATATCCATTAGAATCAGATCAAAATTAGATTTGTTTACTGCATCCAGTACTTTTTTGCCATTTTTAGCCGATTCTATCTGATAGTTTTGATTTTGCAATATTCGTTTTGTGAGATTCTGGATAACAGAACTATCCTCGGCAACTAATATTTTTTTCATGGATACAGGGTTTAGGTAATTAAGCTACTGTTTAGTGATGATATTTTTATAATTGGCTTTAAACTCTTCGAAACAGGAAGTAATATCTTTAAAATTTCGCTCTACGAATTTATAATTTTTTTCCTTTAATTTTTTTTCAAGATTAGTGGCGCATTTCGCCAGCTTTTCAACCCCGAAAGTGCCTGCATTCCCTTTTACTGTATGCAAATTGGATCTTACTATTTCATAATTTTTTGTTTGTATTGCCTTTTCAGCTTCTTTTAGTAGTGATTCAGTTTCCTCATCGAATTCCTCAAGTACGGACTGTATGAGTTCTTCACCACCATATTTAAATAGTTGGTTCAATGTATTCTGATTGATGATAAGGTCCTCCGATACTTCTGCCAGCACATCAGATTTCACCGTTTTTGGCTCAAAATGAATCCAATCTTTTACTTTATCGACCAATGTGATGGCCTTAATGGGTTTGGCCAGGTAATCGTCCATGCCCTGGTTGAGAAATTTGGAGCGATCCTCCTCCATGCTGTAAGCTGTCATTGCTACAATCGGTGGCGTTTCTGATTTTAAAGCTTTTTTTATTTCATTGGCAGCCTGTACTCCATCCATGCCCGGCATTTGTATGTCCATGAAGATAAGATCATAGGATTTTTCGGCTGCTTTTTTGATAGCCTCAGCGCCATTTTCAGCATTATCAACTTTGCAACCGGATTTAGCTAAAATTTGGCTCGCTACCTTTCGATTGATCGCATTATCATCTACCAATAAGATTACCGGCTGCTTTTTGAGAAACTGCCTGGAAAGGGAAGGCTCCTCAGTGGTTTGTAATTGCTTAAGTGTCTCACTATCCGGTTCTGCACAGGAAAACGTAAACCAGAATGTGCTTCCTAAACCGGGCGTGCTCACCACACCAATTTTCCCACCCATTGATTTCACTAATTCTTTGGAGATAGCAAGACCCAGTCCTGTGCCTCCATAGGTTTTACTTTGAGAATTATCAATTTGGCTGAAGCTATTGAATAGTCGCTCAATATTTTCTTTGGATATGCCTATGCCTGCATCTTTGACCTCAGCCTTTATTTTAAACTGACTATTTTTTTGATCGATAACCCTTAAGCTGATATTGATATTGCCTTTTCCGTCTGAGAATTTAATTGCATTATTGGTGAGGTTAGAGAGCACCTGCAAAAGTCTTGTCTCATCCACCATAAGTAATGCAGGGATGTTTTTGTCCACATGGTAATAGAGACTTGTATTGTTTATATGAGCCTGCTGTGAGTAAAGCTCATACAGTTTTTCAATCATTTTGGATAGGCTGACCGGTGACTTCCTAAGCTGCATTTTTCCAGCCTCAATCTTGGAGAGGTCAAGTATATCATTGAGGATATTGAGCAGTGTTTCGGATGACTTTTTGATGGTTTTGATGTATTCCAGCTGTTCTTTGTTGAGCCGTGTGCTGGCAATCAGGTCAATCATACCGATGATCCCGTTCATCGGTGTTCTGATCTCATGACTCATATTAGCCAGAAACCGCTCTTTTATTTTGAGACTTCTTTCTGCCAGTTCTTTTGCTTTAAGAAGCTCTTCATTGGCTTCCTTCAGCTGGGTTACATCTCGGGCTACACCTTCAAGTGCTACCGGTTTACCTCTTTTTTCGATTAACCTTACATTGCACAGAAACCGAATTTCCTCCCCCTGAATAGATTTGCTTTTCGCATCGAAATTTCGAATTTTCTTGCTCTTTAGTAGCTTTCGAAGAAGTTGTGCATTGTAGATGTCTGACTCAAAAAACTTATTGATGGGATGTCCAATCACATTTTTTGGTTTCACCCCTAGCAACTCTTCTACAGAAGGGCTTACCATGGTAATAGTGCCCTTCATGTCGCAGCGGAAGTAAATATCCTGGAATGACTCAAAGATATTTCTGAACTTTTCTTCACTTTCCTGGAGTGCCTCGTCTGCAACTTTTTTCTCAGTGATGTCATGAGAAATAGCTGAAATCTCTTCAATGCTGCCATCGGGCAGATAAATAGGGTTTAGGTAAACATCGCGCCAGATTTTTTTACCGTTGAGGTCAATGATCGCCGTTTGAAAATTGATGATCTCTCCGGCCATGGTACGCTGGTAGCGCTGCTTCCAAAGCCTTTTATTTTTTGTCTTGAAGTTTTTAAGTGGTAGATCTTCCAGTTTCACACCCAACTTGGGCATTACATCATAATATTGCCGCAATGCATCAGCATAATTTTGATTGAAGCTGGTAAACCTAAGGTCTTTGTCTAGTGACCAGATTTGGTGGGTACTGCTCTCAAAAATAGCCTTGATCCTTGCACCTTGACTCTTGATTTTTGTTTCATTCCATTTTCGCTCTATGGCCAATGACACCTGGCTCGCGATAAAATCCAACAATTCAAGATCTTTGAAATTATAAGACTGTCGTTGGTCATATGAATAGATACTGATCACTCCGATATCCTTATTTTCGGACTGAATCAATACACCCATCCAGATTTTCGGAATTACGCCCTTGATATCTACTTTCTTGGTTTCAGCGATTTTTCTGATACCATCATCATAAATGATCAGGGGCTTTTTTCTTTCAAATGTATAATGAGCCAACAAATGGGCAATTTTCTCCTGTGCCTCAATATCAACATCTTCGTTATACTCATTGCGCTGGTAGGGAAATTCCAGCTCATTCTTTTGAAGCTTTAAGGTAACCACCATGTTTTTTACACCAAGTACTTCTGACAGCACCTGGTAAACCTTACTGTAAAGGATTTCGAGGTTAGCACTTCTGATGGTTAGATTGGCTATTTTATAATAAAGGCTTTGTGCCCTTTCAGCCCTAATTCTCTCAGTAATATCAAAAAGTACTGCCCTGAATTCTGTGGGTTCATTTTTCTGTGTAGTACAATTGATATTTCCTGTGACATATATCTTTTTGCCATATTTGGATAAAAGGACCGTTTCAAACCTGTTGATGGGTTGGCGCTGCTCTATTTTCCGCAGCGTTTCCCCGGTTTTTTTAAGTACATCGGGGTGTATTACATCTTTGAGTTTCAGTGTTTTTACATCTTCTTCATCATAACCCAGGCGATTCTTCCAGGCTTCATTGATAAACTTCAAATCTCCCAATGCAGTAAATACCATGATCAGGTCATTGGCATTGTCGAATATCTCCTTGAGCTGGGCATTGGTTCTGGCAAGTGCCTTTGCTACCGATTGCTTTTCAGTGATATTTTCCCCGATCAGGGTAATACCGGTATAATCATTATTGGAATCCTGGTGGTATACAGTATCGAACCTTACTGTAAGTTTAGGCCATGATGGCTTTGCTGTTCGTGCTTCAAAGGACTGGTTATCATTGTACCTGCTGAGGAATGTCTCCCTGTCCAGATCGAATTCAAAAATGGAGAATATGTTTTCTTCCAACAATGTCTGGGAAGTCTTCTTAAGGTTAATGGCTGCACCCTCATTGCAATAGCCGATATTACCTTCCTTATCTATGGAAAATACAATCAAATGCGAGTTTTGCAACGAATGATGTAATATCTCCTGAGCGTAGGGAAATGGTTTTCTCTTTTTAGATTTACTGGTGATTTGAGAATCTGCTACCGCCATAATTTTTGCTGAATAATAAAGATAAGAACTTTGAAGCACAGTGGAATTAAGAAAGCCAATTCTTCTGACCCTATTTTAATCGTTATTGTAGGGCCTACAGCTTCTGGTAAAACCAACCTGGCTATCAAAGTGGCACAACACTTTGGTGCGGAGATTATTTCGGCTGATTCAAGGCAGTTTTACAAGGAAATGGAGATAGGAACAGCCAAACCTACACCTGAAGAGTTGGAACTGGTGCCACATCATTTCATCAATTCTCTTTCAATTCAAGAGCCTTATGATGTAGCTCAGTTTGAAAACGATGTACTTAAAAAGCTGAATGATCTTTTCTCTCGGCAATCAATTGTGGTAATGGCAGGAGGGTCGGGGCTCTTCGTAAAGGCCGTATGTGAGGGGTTGGACGATATGCCTGAGCATGATGTGCAAATAAGAGAGAAGTTGATCAGTCTCCATGATCAAAAGGGGCTGGAACCACTTTTGGAGGAGTTGGCAGAGCATGATCCTACCTATTTCAATCAGGTGGATCAAAAGAATCCACATAGAATAATCAGAGCGCTGGAAGTGATACGTGCTACCGGGCGGCCTTTTTCTTCTTTTAGAACTTCATCGCCTAAAAAAAGAGATTTCAAGATCATCAAGATAGGCTTGAATCCATCGAGAGATATGCTTTATAAACGTATCGACGAAAGAATGGATCATATGATAAATGAAGGACTATTTGAGGAAGCCCGGAAATTATACCCTTTTAAGGGATTAAAGGCGCTTCAAACCGTAGGCTACCAGGAAATTTTTGATTTTTTTGATGCGAAATATGATGAAGCTGAGGCTGTTCGCTTATTAAAACGCAATAGCAGAAGGTATGCTAAGCGCCAGCTTACCTGGTTCAAAAAAGATGATAAAACTCATTGGTTTGAAGTGCCAGAGGAATCCGCTGTGATAAGCTATCTGGAAAGCAGCCTCAACATCTAATGTTTTACCATTTTTATAAGTTGTGTCCTTACAGTCCATTAGTCCGTTTATTAAATAGGTATGGCCAGTAGATGCAAGCAAAAGAGTAAGCGAAACTCTACACACTCATCACCTCAACCAATTTGATTAGGTCCTGCTCCAAAGGTTTTGATTTGGATATAGCCAATTTGAAGCTGGTATACACCACCTTGTTGTCTACGATACCCACCATCACATTTTGTTGCCTGTTGATCAATCCTTCTACAGCAGCCATGCCCAATCTGGAAGCCAATATTCTGTCAAAAGCGGTGGGGCTTCCACCTCTTTGGATGTGGCCCAAAGTTGATACACGGATATCCAAATCATTATCGCCTAATTGCTTTTGCACCTTAGCGGCAATTTCATGTGCATCTCCCTGTTCATCGCCTTCAGCTACCACTACAATTGAAGAGGTTTTGTGACGATCTCTACCTGAATTGAGGGTGCGGATTACATCATCGATTGTAGTAGAAGTTTCCGGTACCATTACCATTTCGGCACCACCACCAATACCGCATTGCACTGCAATATAGCCAGAATGCCTGCCCATTACCTCCACGAAGAAAACCCGATCATGGGAAGCTGCAGTATCCCTGATTTTGTCTATGGCATCAAGAGCCGTATTCACAGCCGTATCAAAGCCGATAGTAAAGTCAGAGCCGTAAAGGTCATTATCAATGGTGCCGGGGCAGCCTACTGTTGGTATGCCGTATTCCTCGAAGAAAATATTTGCGCCAGTAAAAGTACCATCACCACCAATAGCGATGATGCCTTCTATACCTCGCTGCTTAAGTTGCTCATAAGCCTTTTTTCGGCCTTCTTTAGTCATAAAGGCCTTGCTTCGAGCACTCTTAAGGATGGTGCCACCCCTTTGTACAATATTGCTTACGGAGTAGGATTTCATTTTGTAGATGTCGCCATCTATCATTCCATTGTAGCCATATTTGATGCCATAGACCTCAATATTTAAGTAGAGTGCACTCCTCACTACGGAGCGGATACAAGCGTTCATGCCGGGAGCATCTCCACCTGAAGTAAAAACAGCTATTTTCTTCATGGATTCTTAATTTTCGACGCGAAAATACAACCTTTTTGACAAGCGTAGGCTGTAGGTTTTCAATATTACATAAAATTTGAGTTACAATAAAAAGATGCGAGCTTTGCTAACGTTTGCGTAACAATGGATAGAAAAAAAATCCCTTTTGTTGATCTGAATGCATTGCATGCACCCATACAGCATAAAATTGATGATGCCATAAAGCGCGCAATGCATAGAGGTCAGTATATCCTGGGTGAAGAGGTCTCCATGTTTGAGCAGAATTGGGCTAGCTACACAGGTGCAAAGCACTGCATCACGTGTGCCAATGGTACGGATGCATTGGAACTGGCACTTGAAGTACTTGGAGTAGGTGAAGGTGATGAGGTGATTCTCGCTGCATTTGGTTGGATCTCAGGTTCACTAGCTGTGAAGCGAGTTGGTGCTACACCTGTGTTTGTGGATATACATCCGGGTACATTTCACATTACCGAGGAGGAGGTAGCGCCCGCTATAACTTCTAAAACTAAGGCTATCATTGCTGTACATCTATTTGGTCAATACAATCCTCTTGAGAGTATTCTGGAGCTTTGCCAAAAACATAATCTGCGATTGATCGAGGACTGTGCACAGGCGCATGGGTTATTCATTGAAGGCAAGCATGTTGGCAATTTTGGGGATATCGGTACTTTCAGTTTTTACCCTACTAAAAACCTCGGTTGCCTGGGTGACGGTGGCGGGTTGGTTACTAATAATGATGAGTGGGCTAAGCTGCTACATGCCAAGCGGGATTACGGTAGAGTCAATGGAACATTTGTATATGAAGGCCGAAATAGCCGCCTGGATGAACTTCAAGCTGCAATTCTCAATGTGAAACTGCCTTATCTCGACGGTTGGAATGAAAAGAGGAGGGAGGTGGCCAGGTGGTATGCAGAAGCGCTTGGGAGGATGGATGTTTGTCTGCCAGCTGAAACGAACAATGTGTTTTACAGGTATGCGATCTTGTTGGATAAAGGACATGAACCCATCATGTCAAGCATGCGTCACTTAATTCAGGAGCTTGGTTTAGATAAGGAATTGGAAAAATACAGATTTGAAACGAGGATTAGAGATGAAAACTCCTTTCCCATTATTTTCCCTGTGAGCTCATTTTTGTACTTCCAAAAGTCAGATTTCGATGCCTACCTTGGTATGACTTTAAGTAAGGTTCTAAGTTTGGTTTAGATAATAGCAGGAAAGGCGCATTTATTTACATTTGCACAAAACAGATATAGTGGATTTAACGGATAAGTCAATACTTATAACAGGAGGTACTGGCTCACTAGGTAGAGCATTGACCGATTATATTTTAAGAAATAGCCCGGGTGTAAAGAGACTAGTCATATACTCAAGGGATGAGCAGAAACAGTTTCACATGGCTCATGATTATCCATCGGATAAATTTCCTCAGATCAGATTTTTTATTGGCGATGTAAGAGATAAAGGAAGACTGGTTCGTGCGTTTCAGGGCATTGATTATGTCATTCATGCTGCCGCTATGAAGCATGTGCCAATTGCTGAATATAATCCGGATGAATGTGTAAAAACGAATATCGGTGGAGCTGAAAATGTAATTCATGCTTGTTTCAAGACAAACGTAAAAAGAGTAGTTGCTTTATCCACTGACAAAGCATGTGCACCGATCAATTTATATGGTGCTACCAAGCTTACTTCTGATAAATTATTTATTGCTGCTAATAATATCAAAGGTTGGAACCCAATAAAATTTTCTGTGGTAAGGTATGGCAATGTTATGGGTTCAAATGGATCTGTTATTCCTTTTTTCCTTAATAAAAGAAAGGAAGGTGTATTACCCATCACAGATCCTAACATGACAAGATTTAATATTTCCCTTACCCAAGGTGTTGAAATGGTTCTCTATGCATTGGAGCATGCCTGGGGAGGTGAATTATTTGTGCCGAAGATTCCATCCTATCGAATTATGGATGTGGCCGAAGCAATTTGTCCAGATTGTGAAAAGCAAGTGGTAGGGCTTAGACCGGGCGAAAAAATACATGAAGAAATGATTAGTTCTTCAGATTCTTATTTCACTTATGATCTGGGAGATTATTATACTATTCTTCCTTCGAACTTTCAGTCGAAATTGGAAAAATATATAAGTGAAAACAATGCTAAGCCTGTGCCCAAAGGATTTAGTTACAATTCAGGAAGCAATGATGAATGGGAGACTGTGGAAGGGTTAAGAAACCTTATCAAAGAACACGTGGATCCTTCATTTACGGTATGAATAAACCTATACCATATGGAAGACAGGATATTACAGAAGAGGATATCCAGGAAGTAGCGAGAGTGCTTAAATCAGATTATTTGACCCAGGGTCCGGAAGTCAAACTATTTGAGCAGGCTTTTGCAGCATATGTGGGATCAAAATATGCTGTTGCCGTTTCCAATGGAACAGCGGCATTGCATCTATGTACACTTGCACTAGGTGTACAACCAGGGGACAAGGTTATTACTACGCCCATTACTTTTGCAGCTTCAGCTAATTGTGTACGTTATTGTGGTGGAGAAGTAGTTTTTGCAGATATTGATCCTGAAACATATCTGCTTGATATTGAAAAAGTTAAAGCACTTCTTCAAAATAATCCAAAAGGTACATTCAAGGGTATTATACCGGTAGATTTTGCAGGTAGAGCAGTTAATATGCAGGCTTTCAGAGCACTTGCGGATGAATATAACCTTTGGCTTATAGAAGACTCATGCCACGCACCTGGTGGTTATTTTATTGATGATGATGGCAATCAACAAAATTGTGGAAATGGGCAATTTGCCGATCTTGCGATATTTTCTTTTCATCCGGTAAAGCACATAGCAGCCGGCGAAGGAGGGATGATCACCACCAATAATAAACTGCTTTTTGAAAAATTGTTGATGCTAAGAACCCATGGCATAACGAAGGATGAGTCCAAATTTGAAAACCTTTTGTCCCTGGTGATAGGCAACAGGTCTAGTAACATTCCGGACCAACATAACTATCCCGGCTGGTATATGGAAATGCAGGACCTGGGTTATAACTACAGGCTTACTGATTTTCAAGCTGCGTTGGGTAGAAGCCAATTGAATCGAGCTAATGAAGGACTGGCAAAGAGAAGATCACTGGCAGAAAGATATTACGAGGCATTTGATCAGCAGGATTTTATACTTGGACAATCAGGATTAATAGATGGTCATGCCTATCATCTTTATGTTATTGAAGTAGAGGACCGCTTGGGTATATATAATTATCTAAGAGAAAAAGGCATTTATGCACAAATCCATTATATACCCTGCCATTTAATGCCTTATTATCAAAAGCTAGGTTGGAAGCCGGGGGATTTGCCTTATGCTGAGGCTTATTATGATCGATGCATTAGTTTGCCGATGTATCCTTCTTTGGATAGGAATCAACTTCAATGTATAATCAAATATATCTTAGAATTTATATATGACTAGTATGAGTTATACAATTATAGAGGTTGCTAATACGCATGGTGGAAATGTACTCTACATGGAAGAACTCATTGAAACTTTTTCAGTCTTTAAAAAAGGTTTTGGTATAAAATTTCAACCAATTCATCCAGATCATCTTGCGACACAAGACTTTGAATGGCATCCTGTTTATAAGACATTATATTTTGATGAAGATCATTGGAAGCATTTTATTATTTCAGCTTCTGAAACAAAAGATGTTTGGTTAGATATTTTTGATGTTTATGGAACAAACATACTTAAGAAAAATCTCGATGTAATTGCGGGAATAAAGCTTCAAGTTTCTGTTTTATTTAATCTAGAGGTAAGACACGAGCTATCTAAGATTGATTTACGTAATAAAAAACTAATCTTGAATGTTGCTGCACTTAGCATAGAAGAGATAAAGAATTATTTGGCTGAATTTGAATGCCTTAATCCTCAAGAAATTCTTCTTGAGGTAGGCTTTCAAGGATATCCAACAAAATTAGAAGATTCAGGATTATCCAAGATATCGATTGTTAAAAATACATTTAATAAAAGAGTAGTCTTTGCTGATCATGTAGATGGAACTTCAGATTATGCGGTTTGGTTACCAGCCTTAGCTTTAGCAGCGGGTGCTGATATTGTTGAAAAGCATGTTATGCTTAATACAATGGAAACTAAATTTGATTTCTATTCTAGTATAAACTTCGACAGTTTTAGCAATATGATCAAAAAGACAAATGAAATAAGTGATTTACTAGGAGCAAATTTTATTAATAATAGAGAGAAAAGTTACTTACAAAATTCAATTTTGAAGCCTATTCTTAAGCGTTCTATTTCAAAAGGGGGAAGTTTAAATATTCATAGAGATTTTAATTTTAAAAGATCTGGATTAGATGGTCTAAATACAAGGGAGATTCAAAAATATATCTGTGAAGGGTATGTTTTAGCGAAGAGTAAGTCTCAGGGTGAGACAATTCAATCTACTGACTTAAAAACTCCAATTATAGCTGTAATAGTCGCATGTAGATTGAAATCATCTAGATTAAAGAGAAAAGCATTACTACCAATTGGTGGTTTGCCATCTGTTTCTTACTGTCTTAGAAATGCTTTAAAATTTGATAAAGTTCATCATGTCATTTTGGCTACCTCGAATTTAGAGGAGGATGCAGCATTAAGTGATGCTACTTATCAAGAAAATATTATATTTCATAAAGGGGATTCAGATGATGTTATTCAAAGATATCTTGATATATGTAGGGAATTGAAAATCAATACAGTTGTAAGGGTAACTGCAGATATGCCGTTTATAGATAACGAAATATGTCAAATCTTACTAAAAAGCCATTTTGAGCAGGGAGCAGATTTCACAACTGCCAGAGATGCTGCTGTGGGAACAAACTTGGAAATAATTAATGTAACCTCATTAGAAAAGATCAAAAATCATTTTCCATTTGCTGAGTATTCAGAGTATATGTCTTGGTACTTTATGAATAACGAAGACTATTTCAATATTAATATTGTTGATTTACCTAAAGAGCTTATTAGAGACTATAGATTGACCTTGGATTATAAAGAGGATTTGTTAATGTTTAATGAGATTCATAATGCTCTAGCATTAAAGAATAAAGATTTTAGCTTAAGGGACATTTTTAATTTCTTGGATAAAAATGAGAGTATTTCTCAAATTAATGCAAATATCTCTTTGAGATATAAAGCAGATAAGGATCTAATTGATACACTAAACCTTAAAACGAAATTTAAAGAATGACTCAATTAATAAACAAGAGTTATAAAGCGTTAAAAAATCAAGTATTCAATAGTGGTCAATATTCTTTAGTTCCAATTAGGCATGAAGATAGATATAAAATAATGCAGTGGCGGAATGATCAAATTTATCATTTGCGACAGAAGGAGATATTGACTGAAGCTTCTCAAGACTTTTATTTTAGTAATGTTATATCTAAAACATTTGATCAAAAAAGACCAGATCAGATTCTTTTTAGCTTCCTTGAAAATAATAATTGTATTGGATATGGAGGAATTGTTCATATTAACTGGACTGACAAAAATGCTGAGCTTTCTTTTATAATGAATACCAAATTAGAAAAGGAGTCGTTTGCGTTTTATTGGAAAAAATATCTAAGTCTAATTGAGATCGTAGCATTTTTTGATTTAAAACTGCATAAAATTTTCACCTATGCTTTTGATTTGCGACCTCATCTTTATGACATATTAGAAAATTCTGGATATAAGAAGGAAGCGATTTTAAAGGAGCATTGTTTCTTTGAGAATAAATATATTGATATTGTTATACATAGCAAAATAGCAGATTATGACAGATGTGAATCTAAGGTTACTTGAAAAGGGTGATATTGAGCGTGTAAGAATATGGAGGAATAGTGAAAATGTTTCTACTTATATGTATAGCGATGGTTACATCACTGAGGAGCAACAACTTGAATGGTTTGAAAAGATTAAGAATAATGAAAATTGTATTTATTGGTTGATTGAGTTTGATGCTAAACCAATAGGCCTCGCAAGTATTTCTGGAATAGACAGAACCCTTAGTAGTTGTTATTGGGCTTTTTATTTGGGAGACAACTCTATTCGAGGTAAAGGTATTGGAGCTAAAGTTGAATTTAATGTTTTGGAATTTGTCTTTAATGAATTGCGACTTAACAAATTAAGATGTGAAGTGTTTGTTTCAAATCACAAGGTAATATCAATGCATGAAAAATTTGGTTTTAGAAGGGAAGCATATTATCGGGAACACTGTATTAAAAAAAATACGAAACACGATGTAGTAGGTTTAGCAATACTTAAATCAGAATGGGAGCAATTAAGAACTACATTGAGGGATAGGATATACTCCTAAATTGCGACTTTTAAGGCTTTTGAGATTAGTTATACAATAATAAAAGATAGTAGCTATTATGAAAATTTCGAATTTTCAAGTCGGAGATCTTTCTCCAGTCTTTATTGTTGCTGAATTATCAGCAAACCATAATGGAAGTTTAAATGTAGCTATTGAAACTATTCGTGCAGCTAAAAGGGCAGGTGCAGATGCAATTAAACTTCAAACATATAAACCTGATACTATAACCTTAAATTCAGATAAAGAAGATTTTAAACTAAAAGGTGGAACTATCTGGGATGGAACTACACTATATGAATTGTATAAATCTGCTTATACACCATGGGAGTGGCATAAAGAGTTATTTGATTGCGCTAAAAGTGAAGGTTTAGTTTGTTTTTCGTCACCTTTTGATAGGTCTGCTGTTGACTTTTTGGAAGAACTTAATACTCCTGCATATAAGATCGCATCATTTGAAATAACTGACATTCCATTAATCGAATATACTGCATCAAAGGGTAAGCCAATTATAATTTCAACGGGAATTGCTACTTTGGAAGACATAGAGCTCGCGATTGCAACATGTAAAAAGGTCGGTAACGAAAAGATTGCTTTGTTAAAATGCACTTCAAGTTATCCTGCGCCAATTGAAGAAGCTAACCTTTCTATGATTCCGGAATTCAAAAGTAGATTTGGTGTAATTCCAGGCTTATCTGATCATACACTGGGTAATACTGTACCAATTGTTGCTACAGCCATGGGCGCGAAAATTATTGAGAAACACTTCATTATTGATAAATCTGTTGGCGGTCCAGATTCTACTTTTTCCTTGACTGAGTCTGAATTTAAAAATATGGTTTCTGTAATAAGGGAAGTAGAAAGTGCTATTGGTGTGGTTGATTACACTTTAACAAATAAACAAAAAAAAGGCAGAGACTATTGTAGGTCATTATATGTAGTTGAGGATATTAAGATAGGAGAGAGGATTTCTGAGAATAATATAAGAAGTATTAGACCAGGATACGGGTTACACCCTAAGTATTACAATGATTTAATTGGAAAAAAAGTAAAAGCAGATTTAAAGAAAGGAGATAGGTTAACACAAATGAGTTATGACTAATCACGTCTCTAGCCTACAGATTTAGAGTTTTATCTTGAGAAGCCTATATATATATCTTAATAACCATTATGTAATAGGTTTAGTCTCAGCTATGCTTTTTTTTGGCCCGTACTTTATACTAGGGGAGAATGCAAATGTTTTAATACATGATAATCTTGATTCTGTTTTGGTATGGATAAAAATCCTAAAACTAAATGACGCCTTCACTTTTTCTGTAACAGAAAAGATTGATCAAGTCTTAAACGGAATACCAAGAGCCTCGCTATTTGCGAATTATGATATTGGTTTATTATGGTTTTATGTTTTTGATATTTATCATGGATATGTAATAAATAAAATAATAAGCTTTCTTTTTGGCTATTTTGGAATGTACTTATTAATGAAGGAGCATTTCATAAAGAGTGAAAAGGATAAAAATATTTTAGTAGGTGTCTCACTATGTTTTGGATTATTACCCTTTTATAGTTTTTATCAAACTATAAGTTCTCTACCAATACTTATATACTCATTTCTAAATATCCGAAAGAATAGGTTAGATTTCTATAATTGGGTGATAATTCTAATTATCCCTTTTTTGTCTTCACTAGTTTTCACTGGATTTTTTATCATTAGTCTATTTGTAGTCATTGTTATTTATGATTATTGGAGGTCTAGGGAGATAAATGGATTTCTATTATTAGCAATTGGAATTCTTTGTGTATTTTATCTTATTAGTCACAGTCCGATTTTATATCAAACACTTATTAGTAAGGAGTACACCTCTCATAGAGTGGAGTTTGTCGTGCCAGATGCTTCTGTAATCGAAACTATATATAATTTTTTTTATGTATTTTTAAAAGGTCAATATCACGCTAAATCTTTACATACATTTATTTTTATTCCTATTAGCCTTACTTTTATTTTTCGTTCTCTAAGAAAGGACTTGGATAAAAAGATAGTATTGATTTTATTTTTTTTACTTATATCAAGTGTATTCTATGCAGTGTATTTTTTAGAATATATCTCTGACTTTAAGAGAATAGTTTTTGACTTAGTGCCGATACAAATACAAAGAATTCACTTTTTAAATCCTGTATTTTGGTATATCGCTTTTGGGTTAACCTTAAAGTATTGTCAAGAAAGAACATTTCTTGGTACCTGGGGAATTAATGTGATCATTGTTATCCAAATATCTTATATATTAGTAAATCATGAACTTATCGTTAATAGAGAGTTGCCCTCTTTCCAAGAATTCTATGCTAAAGAACAATTTGAAGAAATAGATCAATATATAGGTCAACCAAAGCATAGTTACAGAATTGCAAGTATTGGCTTACATCCTGCTATTTCCCAGTATAATGGATTTTACACTCTAGATGGATATTTTACAAACTACCCACTGGAGTATAAGCATAGATTCCGAGATATTATAAAAGGGGAGCTTTATAAAGATGATGATCTTAAGTCGTACTTTGACAATTGGGGGTCAAGGTGTTATTTATTCTCTTCAGAAATTGGAAGGGACTTTTTGAATGCAAAAACCAAAACGATTCAAGATTTAAATTTGGATTTTGATTCGTTTAGTCAACTTGGAGGTAAATATATTTTTTCCAACTATTTGATTTGTGATAAACCGATATCTCGACTCAAATTATTAAAGACTTTTAAGCATAAAAATTCTCAGTGGATTATTCATCTTTATAAAGTAAAATAATTAATTTCTGTGTATAGTTTGATGCTTTGTGTACCTTAAAAGTAATATATACTTAATCTATAAGTTAAATTCTTTCCCGTTCAAAAGCATCAATAAATGATCCTTGAGTGCAATTAATTATCCTGCAATTTTTAGCTTTTGCAAAATCATTGATCGTATGATAACCCTTGAAAGTCAGCATAAATTTGTGTAAGATTTCATGCATTTTTCTTGATCCTTTCCCCATTTTCCTCATTGGCTCATATTTTGCAGAGTCTGAATCATAAAAGTGTTGTTGCCTAAGTAGAACACGGTTATTCATATCAACGCTAAACTCATTAAGCCAGTTATGGTCAGCACCGATTATGTGAATTTTTTTGAAACCCATCCATATAGATATCATTAGCGATGGGATTAACACGTTATGTGGCCTTGGCATACCTAATTGTAAGGAAAATAGAAATCTATTAACCTTCGTAAAACCTTCTATCGGAGTAGTGTTAAAGTAATGAATTCTTAGATGATCATTATTCCTAAGGCATCTGTTCAGTAGTTTGGATTTTTTAGCTTGCCAAGGAAAAAATAATTGTAGTGGCCAACTAGTTTTTTTTTCTAGTGCCTCAAAAAGTTCTTTTCTTTTGTGTAGATATATGCTATCAACATTGTCAATCCATAATTCTGGGGCGGCTGAAATAAAAAATCTTGGTTTAAGTTTCTCGAACTCATCGGTACATGGAAAAAAATTTACACATATTGACTCTTTATTATTTAAGTAAGCTTTTCTGTCTCTTATAAAATCTTTCAAAGAAGGGCCATTGCCTAAAATTAATATTTCTTTCTCTTTAAATTTTTCAATATTGAGAACTTTAAACCTAGAAAATATAGCGATTTTTATAATGCTCGCTAGGGTTTGTGTAAATCCTATGAATAAATCCTGAATTTGAACCAAAAAGTCATTATTCATATCAATAATCCCTTAATAACCCAAAACCTAAACTTTATTAGCATTAATGCTGCTGAAAACCTTAATCTTATAGCATATAATACAAAGAGTATCATAGATCCCCCAAGCTTTATCATTTCATCGCCCCATTTGAGCAACAACTTACCACCTTTTAGTCTTTTTTTCTCACTTGAACCAACTCCTACGGCCAATCCTTTTACATAATTTTCTGTAGTTCTATTCTTTCCAATAATGTGCTCTACAAATACCTTTGGATGATATTGGATAAGCATATTGTATTCTTTCAATTTAAAAAACAGATCTTTTTCATCTCCACCTTCTAGGCCATCTATTCCTCTTCTGCCTAAATTCACATCAAAGTTTCCAATTTTTTGAAAAACAGCCCTTTTAAATGCCATATTTGCACCTATTGGATGTTTTGTCCCTTTAAATGGCTTGATGTCATTTCCCATATCTAATGCCGAAACGAGGGGCAATAAATATTTTGACATCCAAACTGGTTTTTTACCAGTTTCATACACTGGCTTAATTTTCCCACCAATGGCCATCACTTTGGGATCTTTAAATGCAATTTCTATTTCATGTATAAAGTTGGGGTCAGGAAATGCATCATCGTCTATAAAAGAAAGAATTTCACCACTACTTTTTGTAATTCCGGCATTCCGAGCATAAGTATGTCCTTGGTTGTATTCTATATGATAGACGATATTGAGGTTTTGATGTGAATTTATGAATTCTACTATAATAGCATCTGAATTATCCGGACTATTATTATTGATGATTACTATCTCATACCGATCTGCTGGTGATTTTTGGTTTGCCAGATGCTCTAGACATGTTTTCAAATATTTGGCCCTGTTGTAGGTGCAGACTATAACAGAGATCATGTTTTCTCGGTCTTTTTAATCTGAATAAATACTCCAAACCCAAACAAACCAAACATCAATATTGAAAAGACATAATTTAGCTTGTTGCCGATATAATAAGAGTCTGGCTTAAACTCGAAAATGATCTCATGATTGCCCGCAGGTATTTCTAATGCTCTAAGCACATAATTGGCCTGAATAACCTCAGCTTCATTGCCATCAATAGTAGCAGTCCAGCCTACCGGATAGTAGATTTCTGAAAAACAGGCCAGACCTTGCTCATCTAAATTTGCCTGATAAACCAACTTATTGGGCTTGTAATCTAAAAGTTGAATGCTTCCTTTACCTTGATACTGGTCTTGGATATCATCAAACTTAGAAACATTGATAACGGCTGTATTCCTGGCTCTTAGTTCCTGCAGTGTCAAAATTTCATCATCCGCTGAATCTACTTTTTCTACATTATTGACCAACCAGGCATTACCAAAAGCTGCAGGGTTAGGCATAATGTTTTCTTTTGCAGGTCCGTACTTTATAAATTTAGTGTTTAGCATATTCAATATATACTGATCATCAAAATTTGGATTACGCGCCCTGAGACTTTCGATCAGAGCATTCATTTCATTGCTTATCCCATAGGTGATCAATTCCTGGTATCGCTTCATTTTAGCACCATGGTATCCCCCAATCGAGCTGTGAAATGCCGACGTAAAAGCCTCATTGAAAGGGTTTTGCAAGTTTAGCACCCGATAATGTGAGTCACCAGCAAGCCTTTTGATTTCCTGATCCGCTGGAGTCATGTCAATTAGCTGACTCCTTGATTTGCGCATATAATTCGAATCATCAATGAATCTGCCGCCAACCATCAAAAAGTCGAAAATGGTAAGTATTACAAGTATGCCACCGACTATGGCATATTTTAATTTCCCAATAGAATAAGCATATATAGCCCCTATCGTAATTATCACTAGTACTAAAGAGCGAAAGGCATCACCAGATAGCATGGATTGTCTATCAGCCTTAATAGCATCCACATACCAGGTTGGTAACTGAGATAATTGAGCGTCGACTGCCCCTCTAAATCCCAACATAAATGATAATAAGTAAAGAAATAAGCAAATGCCTGCCACAATACCAGCTGCCAGCAGCAAATCCTTTTGTTTGCTTTTTGTTGTATTAAGAAACCACTTTTCGAGGGCTAAAACACCTTGTAGCGGTACTGCAAGTAAAAGGATTACCATGGCCATGGATACAGACCTAAACTTGTTGTAACCAGGGAAATAGTCATACATCAAATAGTTGAAGCTTTCAAAATTCTTGCCCCAGGCTAGCAATAGCCCCAAAACGGTGGCTGCAACAAGCCAATATTTAGTCTTTTTGTCCAGCACGAAAAGCCCGAGTACAAAAAGAAAAAACATAATAGCACCGGCATAGGATGGACCTGCTACAATGGGTTGATCACCCCAATAGGTGGGCACATTGGCCAGTTGGTCTTGCAATTGCTTTCCTCTTATGCCTCTACTCAACAATGCCTGCCCCAGATTCGACGATTCGTCAAGTGCCATTGTACTGGCACCACCTGAAAAATTTGGCACTACCAGCGTGAGAGATTCCAACACACCATAACTCCAATTGAAAACATAATCACGATCTAGCCCTGAGGTTTTTGATTCGCCCGTGACCTCTGCAGTTAGTTCTGTAGTGCCTCTGGTTGAATATTTACTATATTCCAGTGTAGTCCAGATTCTTGCTGAGTTTGCTCCAACACCCACTATACCAGCAACAAGCAAGAAAGCCACTTTTCTCAAAAAGGATGGAAATTGGTTCTCCTTGATTGCCACTTTCAACTGAATGACACCATAGATAATTAAAAATAATAATAGGTAATAGGTGATCTGAAGATGATTGGCATGAATCTCAAGTGCCACAGCCAAACTCAACAACCCAAGGCCAAGCCATTCTTTGTTTTTACTAAAGATAAGGTTTACCCCGGCCACCACTAATGGCATGTAAGCGATAGCCCTAACTTTCCATATATGGCCTGCTTCTACACTTATTAGATTGAAGGTATTGAAGGCAAAAGCAATAGCTCCAATAAATGCAAAAAGCGGACGTACTTTAAAAGTTAACAGTAAAATGTAAAAAGACAGAAAGGCCAGAAATATAACTTGTGCCGAGGAAGGTAAATTCAAGGAAATGATCCTATGTGCATACTTGACCAGCTCACCGGAGTAAATGATACCTATGAGATAAGCGGGCATCCCGCTAAACATACTGTTGGTCCAAAGTGCTTCTTCACCTGTTTCTGCTCTAAAGTCCTGAACTTCAATACCTGAGCCCACACCTTGTTTTACATCATTTTGATCGAGTGTTTTGTTCTCAAAGAATATGGGGGAGAAAAATAATATTACAAGAAACAAACCCCCAATAAGGGAAATTGCATGAGGAGCTGCGGATCTTAGAAGAGTTTTGAAATTCATGATCTTGAAGTAAGAAGTTGCAGGATTCTATTTTTCACCTGGTCAAAAGTTTCATTAAAAAGCTCTGATATATTGAGCCAGTATGTAGATATAGAAAATATGGATACAAATATTATAGATCGAATGAATACATCCATAAGAATGTGCCCTGTATTTGGTAATACAAAGCAAATAGTTGCTGCTATGCCTGAAATTAACAGCAATAGTGCTGTTTTTACAGAAAAAGCATGATAACCGAATTTGATATTTAGGAAAATGTATTTCGCAATGTTAAAAATCAAATAAGAAAAAAGTGTCGCCAAACCAGCACCAACTATACCATAAAGAGGTATCAATAAAATATTGTTGATAATGGCTAGTACGCTGAGTATAATTATGGCATACAAATTAAAACGGTAATAGCGAGAATATCCGATTATTTCCCCATTCAGACTAAATCCCATATCTATGATTTTCACAAGGCCTATTACAAAAAACACCCACCAGCCATTTTCATAGGCCTCACCATTAGGCATAAGCTGGTATATGGATTCAAGATTGGTAAGGATTAACAGATAAATGAAAAGGCCCAGAATAAGTTGATTGATTGAAGCTTTCTTATAGTGATCATGAATGGCCTCATAATCTTCTTTAGCGAATGATTCGGAAATAATTGGACTGGATATTTGTGATATGTATTTCCTTGGTAATTCAATAACAGTAGCCATAAAGATCGCTATCGTATATATTCCATTTTCAGACAAGCCCAAATACTTTGTGATCATGATTTGGTCTATTTGAATAATAATGGTCATGCCCAGTCCTGAAAGTATGCTAATAAGGCCGTATTGATACATCGATTTTATGCCCTGCGTATCTTTGAATATCGAAAAATTTAGTTTTAAAGAGTAATTATAGATCACTGGGATACCCAGTATGATAATGAGCAATAAATAGCTGACAGCATGCGCATACAAATACCCTTTGAAGGTAACCCAATTAAAGCCGTACAATAGAATTATAAGCGCGTGTAATATTTTATAACCCAGGTCCCTAACGATATTGGGTAATATGATATCCTTTTGTGATCGTGCTATCGCTTCAAAAAAGGTAAAAACCGTCATTTGAAGGATAAGCAACATTATGAGCCCTAAAAACTGATTTACTTCAGGTGCGTTATCTGCAAAAAAATCAAAGAAGAAATCTTTTCCTAGATAGAGTGACGCAGCAACTATCAAAAAAGAGACAAATATGGTTGTCAGACCTAAGGTAAAAAGCTGATTCAGTGCTTTTGAGTCACTTCCTCGGAGTGGAAAATAACGTATCACAATGCCACCCATTCCAAACATGCTGAATGTAACCAGCAGCAATGCTATACTCATCACTGCTCGCATGAGCCCGATCTCACTTGGACTCATAAACAGAGGCATCAAAATGACAGCATTGATGTACCCAATTCCTACGCCTATGTAAGCACTAATGGAAGAAAAAAAACTTTGGCGCAGTACTATTCCCATGCAAATTGAACCGGGTAAGAAATTATTCTAGCGATCCTAATAAGGTATCAAAATCGCTTTCATCATTATAATAATGAAAGGATATGCGAAGGTAGTCTTTTCTGAATGTTGTGATTACCTGTTGGGCTTGAAGTTTTTGAAAAAGCTCCTTATTTCCTCGAATAGTTAGAATTCCTCCTCGATGGGATTTTGGGTCTGGAGTAAGTACTTCAACGCCTGCTTCGTTCAGTAATTCGAGAAGCTTAGATTTTAAATCGCCCACTCTTGTTTCAATCTTGCGCACACCTATGAAATCTATTTCTGCTAAAGCAGAGGCCAAACCAGACAGATTCATATAGTTCCAGTGTCCTGATTCCCACCTCAAAGCACCCTTTTTTCTTGCTTCCTGGTTGATTAATTGGGTATCAAAATCAGTAAGGCTATTCCATCCCAGAGGACCATAAGATAGTTTCTGGTGGCAATCTTCATCGATATAGAAGAAGCAGCTTCCATAGCCTGCATTAAGCCATTTAAATGTACTGGCCATGAAAATTGAAATATGACTTGACTTAACATCAAGCTCTGCAGCACCCAAACCTTGCGTGCCATCCACAATAAACATTACACCATAATGCTTACATCTTTCACCCAGTAAGGTCAGGTTTGTTTCAATACCAGAATTGTAATGAATCCAGCTTATGGCAAGCATATCAGCGCCTTCTGCAAGTGACTGTTCTATTGCTTCATAATTGATTGACTGATCTTTATTCCTCTCTATCCATATTATCTCATATCCATATGAGACCCAGGGTAGGGCTGTAGATGGAAAATCATCTTCTATTAAAATTATTCTTTTACGTGAAGTAATGCTAGCCGCAACCAGGTTCATAGCTGTAGATACATCACTCATGAAGCCGATTTCTGTAGGTTGGGCTGAAAGCAGTTTCGCCGATAACCCCCTGGCATCATCTATTTTTTCTAACCATTGACTTCTGTTAAGGGAACCATGGGTAAGCATATCTTGGGCAAATGCTTTTAAAGCATCAGCGGTATTTGTTGATAATGGCCCAGAGCTGGCCGTATTCAGATAAGTAACCTTTTCCAGTAGTGGGTAATTTTTCCTTATTGCTTTCCAATCCATCCTAAAAGAACCACAGTTTAATCGCCATAGCAGACACTGCAACTATCAAAATTATCCTAATCCATTTGTCACCTTTATCAGCAGACCACCTGCTTGCAATCCAGCCTCCTACAGAGTTGCCTATTGCCAGTGTAATACCAATAGTCCAATAAACCTGGTCCTCATAGATAAAAACAGCAAGGGCAGCGAAAGTGTACACCAAAATCACAAAAACCTTGATACTGTTGGTTTTGGCAAGTGATAGCCCATTGATTGATGTAATGGCAGTTATAATTAAAAATCCAACACCTGCCTGTATAAAACCTCCATAAATGCCGATAAAAAAGAATACAATTGCCCCAAGGACCTGGTGTTTACGGGTGAGCCGTTCTATAGCCTCAGCGGAATAGCCTGGTCTGAATATGGTTAGAAAAAGTACTAACAACATGACTACTGCCAGAATTCTATTAAATACAGCACCATCTATATCTACGGCGATTTGAGCACCGAGTATAGCTCCAAACAAAGCGGTCAGCGATAGCCAAAAAGCATAGGGAAATACAGATACGCCTTTGCTTCTGAAGCCGGCGACAGAAAAGATATTTTGCGAAAAAATAGCTACTCGATTGGTAGCATTGGCAATATTCGGACTCAACCCCATAAAAATAAGAATGGGTACAGTAAGCAGAGATCCACCACCGGCAACTGTATTGAGAAATCCGGCAAACAGGCCTGCTCCAAGAATTATCAAGATGTCAATTAACTCAATATCAATTTCCATTTAAAACTATTTAACGTCAACTATATTGGCCTGAAGGTTATCCTTACATTCCAGCAAAAGGTCCATATTGGATTTTTTAAATTTTGGGTGAATAAAATCAGGCGCTACCTCAGCCAAAGGCACTAATGTAAACCTTCTGTTTTGAATTTCAGGATGTGGAATATGCAATTCTTTGGTGTCCATACAAAGGTCACCATAGTATAGTATATCAATATCAATTAACCGTGGGCCCCATTTTTGGATGCGTTTTCTTCCAATTTCGTTCTCAATTGACAAACAAGCCCTTAACAATTCCAGTGGATCCAAATCAGTGTTTATTTCAATTGTTTGATTGTAAAATGAAGGCTGATCCTTAATACCCCAGGCGGCAGTTTCATACACAGATGATTGGTTAATAATATTACCGATCGATTTATCCATTATGTTCTTTTTCACCAACGATAGATTGAGAGCTCTGTCTCCCAGGTTTGTTCCCAGTAGCAAGAATGCATTTATCGATTTCAGTTTTTTATGTGCTTGCATGTTTATATGATGATCCTGCAAATGTATTTTTCCAATTATAAGAAAAACGAATCCACCTTTTAGCTAATCTTTATAGCTTTGTTATTCAACATTATTTTCATATGTCATTTATTAGAGCTGTTTTAGCCACTATTATAGGCTTATTTATATTCCTGGCCATTATCGTTTTAATGTTTATAGGTGCTGCAGGTGTTGCATCATCTTCAGAGGCACCTTCAGTGAGTGACAACTCGGTTCTTTACCTTAATTTGAATGGGGTAGTTGCCGAGCGTGTTGCAGAAGATCCTTTTCAGGAAATCTTGCCGCAAGATGGTCCTCAACCTCTTGGCTTGTTAAGCTTTTTGGAGGCCATTGCCTTTGCCAAAGAGGACACAAAAATCAAAGGAATCTATATGGAGCATGGTTTTATTGCAGGAGGCAATGCCAGCCTGCAAGAAATGAGAGATGCCATCATTGATTTCAAGTCTTCAGGCAAGTTCGTTTACAGCTATGGAGAGTTTATGAGTGAAGCAGACTACTACTTGGCGTCAGCAGCGGATAGTGTTTTTCTAAATCCTGAGGGAAGTGTTGAGTTCAACGGCTTTAGTGCTGGTATTAGCTTTTTTAAAGGAACTTTTGATAAGCTTGGCATTGAACCTCAAATCTTCCGAGTAGGGGAATTCAAGAGTGCCGTGGAACCTTTCATCAGGAAGGACCTTAGCGAAGAAAATGAAATGCAAATTTCATCTTTCATCAATTCTGTATACGATTATTATGTGCAGCAGGTGGCAGAATCAAGGAACATTGATATTGATCAGTTGATGAAAGTTTCCGATAGCATGCTGGTACGATTGCCCAAAGATGCTGTGACTTACGGTTTGGTAGATAAGCTTTCATATGAAGATGAGGTTAAAGATTTGATTAGAGATCAACTCGAAATAGGAGAGGACGACAAAATAAAATTTGTGTCTTACAAGAAGTATGAAAAGTATGCTGAAATGGAATCTGCCCAATACAGCTCGAATAGGGTTGCTGTTATCGTAGCTTCTGGTGATATCGTGATGGGCAATGGCACTCCAGATAATATTGGTGCTGAGAAGTTTGCACGTGAGATTAAAAAAGCTAGAGAGAATGACAGGGTAAAAGCCATAGTGCTTAGAGTCAATTCCCCAGGTGGAGGGCTCACAGCTTCCGACATTATCTGGAGAGAAATAATGCTTACCAAAGGTAAAAAACCGATCATAGCTTCCATGTCAGATCTTGCGGCATCAGGAGGCTACTTCATCTCTATGCCTTGCGATACAATCATAGCCCAGCCCAATACCATTACCGGATCTATTGGGATTTTTGGGATGCTTTTCAATATGGAAGAGTTTCTCGAGGACAAGCTGGGCATAACCAATGAGGTTGTAAACACCGGAGAGTTTTCAGATTTATTTACCGTAACAAGACCATTATCTGCATATGAAAAAAGCATTATACAGATGGGTGTAGAAAAGGGTTATGACACTTTCGTAACCAAGGCAGCAGCCGGACGGGATATGAGCCTTGAAGATTTAAAAGCTGTTGCGGGTGGTAGAGTGTGGACCGGAGAACAAGCACTGGCAAACGGGTTGGTCGATGCCCTTGGCAGCTTTCAGGATGCCGTTGATATCGCTGCTGCTGTTGCCGATATTTCTGATGATTACAAGGTGAGTTATTACCCCCCTAAAGAAACATTTTTAGACCAGGTATTGAAGAAATCTCAGGAGCAGATAAGCCTCAGATTATTGGAGGCTAACTTCGGTGAACTGGCTCCTTACATTCAAAAAGTAAAGAATTTAAATCAGTATAAAGGCATTCAGGCTAGAATGCCCTATGAATTACACATGCAATAATTGATATGGACATTAGAAACGACTGGACCAAAGAGGAGATTAAAGAAATCTATGATACCCCAATTCTGGAATTAATATATAAAGGTGCTTCCGTACATCGTGCCTACCATGACCCTTCAGAAGTACAGGTATGTACTTTACTTTCTATCAAAACCGGCGGATGCCCTGAAGATTGTGCCTACTGTCCACAGGCAGCAAGATACAATACAGATGTGGAGGTCCATCGATTGTTAAATGTGGATGAAGTGATTTCAAAGGCAGCCAATGCCAAAGCCAACGGTTCCACTCGATTTTGCATGGGTGCCGCATGGAGAGAGGTTCGTGATAACCGTGATTTTGATAAGGTTATAGAAATGGTAAAAGGTGTATCCAATATGGGGCTTGAGGTTTGCTGTACTTTGGGTATGCTTACTGATGAGCAGGCGAAGAAGCTTAAGGATGCAGGCCTTTATGCTTACAATCATAACCTTGATACAAGCGAGGAGCATTATGAGGAGATCATATCAACAAGAACTTATGATGACAGGCTCGATACGTTGGAAAATGTTCGCAAGGCTGACATTTCAGTGTGCTCAGGAGGTATTATTGGTCTTGGCGAGACAGACCAAGATAGAATTGGCATGCTGCATACACTTTCCAATTTGCCTAAACATCCAGAGTCTGTACCTGTAAATGCCCTGGTTCCAGTACCTGGCACGCCATTGGAAGATCAGCCCAAAGTTTCTGTGTGGGAAATGGTGAGGATGATTGCCACGGCGAGAATTATAATGCCCAGAGCAATGGTTAGGCTTTCTGCAGGCAGAGTAAGGATGACTCAGGAAGAGCAGGCACTCTGCTTTTTAGCAGGAGCAAATTCCATATTTGCAGGTGATAAATTGCTTACTACACCAAACCCTGAGCTTAATGAAGATGAGCAGTTGTTTCAGGTACTCAATCTAAAGCCCAGAAAAGCCTACAAAGACAAAGTGGCTGATGAGGTAGCCCTTGGCTAAGTATCAATCTCCGGCATGATTATCTTTCATAGAAAAATGAAAATTGATCTCTGCATGGATCATTTCATTGTTAGTGAAGCTGTGATTGCCATTGCTTAGATGCTGCCATTGGTAGCCGATTGCAATATCGTAGGTAGGGTTGATGCGGTAACCAATGGCACCATAAAGCCAATTCTGGTTGTAAACAGGTTCGATATTTTCCTTAAGGTTTACCCAGACCTCATCCTTTACTATTAAGGTGAATTTATTGTCTATTGGATATTTAAGCCTAAGCCTATACCTACATCTGCTTGAACCTGTAAATTGATAAGGCACCGATTTGATTTCCGGATCAAGACCTCTCCATCGTCTTTCAAAGCGTAAGCGTTGCTCGAGAGATCCACTAGATACCTTATGTTTGGTCTTAAGTCCTAGAAATACGTTATGTTCCTGAGTGTGTATTTCATCAGAAGTCCGATAGCTGTAAAAATCTCCGTGGGTATAACCGGTATGAAGATTTACCAATCCTAATTGATAATAGGCCAAACCTCTAAAAATAACTGCAGCTTTTTTATCTAGTGATCCCGTTCGACGATAGTGAATTTCTGATGATGCGGTCCACCGATTATCTATTTTTACAAAAGACTGAAAAGAGGACCATACAAAGAATGCATCAGAGCTTTTAGAAAGCTGAGCAAAGGATTGACCACTTAGTATTAGAATAGAGGTAGTCAGCAAGGTGATTCGTTGTAATTGTGTCATGGGTACAAATGTTCTACACTTTATTGCCCCAATTATTGATGCTTGTCAAGATGCAGTAAACTGCAATCGATGCCATATATGATTGATATCAATGCCTTTTTTAAGCTGCGACTGAATTATTGATGCAATAAATAGCCGGTAAAAAATTCATGAGGATTACTATTCTCTACGATTAATGGCTATTTTTGCGCTCCCGTTCGGGTGAATGGGTTGGCATTGCCAATATTTAAAAATTAAAACCCATCAACAATATGGCTCTGTGTTGATGTGGTATTTGAGCCTTTTCTACATTATGAGTAACGAAAAAGAAACAGAAAAGACTGAAGAAAAAGTACAGGCTGAAGAGCAGGTAAAAGATCAGTCGAATGAAGCTTCAGAAGCTGCTCCCCAAAAAGAAGCAAAAGCTGAAGCTACTGAAAAAAAAGCAGACGATGCTGAAGTAGCTACTGCCGAAGCACCTGCACCCGCCAAACCATCAAAGTTTGACTGGGATGACAACAGCGGTTTTGGTGAGGAATACACCGAAGCACAACGCAAAGAAATGGAGCAACTCTATGAGGACACCATGACTTCAATCAATGAAAAAGAAGTTATTGATGGTGTCGTGCAAGGGTTTACCGACCGAGATGTTATAGTAAACATCGGATTCAAATCAGATGGACTTGTTTCGCGCTCTGAATTCCGCGACATGCCTGATCTCAAGAAAGGGGATACAGTACAGGTATACGTAGAGGAGCAGGAAAATAAACTAGGTCAACTGGTACTTTCCCGTAGAAAAGCGAAAATCGTTTATGCATGGGAAAAAATACAAGGTGCATTAGATAATGATGAGGTCATCGAAGGTTTTGTAAAAAGAAGAACCAAAGGTGGTCTTATTGTAGATGTATATGGAGTTGAAGCTTTCCTTCCTGGTTCACAAATCGATGTGAAGCCTATCCGTGATTTTGATGTATTCGTGGATAAGAAAATGGAAGTGAAAGTTGTGAAGATCAACTACTCCAACGATAACGTAGTTGTTTCTCACAAAGTATTGATTGAGAAAGATCTCGAAAAACAAAAAGCTGAGATTCTTGAGAACCTTGAAAAAGGTCAGGTACTTGAAGGTGTGATCAAAAACATGACCAACTTCGGTGTATTCATCGATTTGGGTGGTGTTGATGGCCTACTTCACATTACCGATATTTCTTGGGGAAGAATCAATCATCCGGAAGAAGTGCTTTCTCTTGACGAGAAAGTAAACGTGGTAGTGCTGGATTTTGACGATGATAAGAAGCGTATCTCATTAGGCATGAAGCAGCTTACTGCACATCCTTGGGATGATCTGGACGCTAAGATAGATGTGGGATCGAAAGTGAAGGGTAAGATTGTGAATGTAGCTGATTATGGTGCATTCCTTGAAATCAAACCAGGTGTAGAAGGTCTGATACACGTTTCTGAGATGAGCTGGTCTCAGCATTTAAGAAACCCTCAGGACTTTATTAGCATTGGTGATGAGCTTGAAGCAGTAGTGCTTACTATTGATAGGGACGAGCGCAAGATGTCTTTAGGCATCAAGCAGCTTACTGAAGACCCATGGACCAAGCAGGATGTACTTACAAAGTATGCCATTGGCACCAAGCACAAAGGTGTAGTAAGAAACCTTACCAACTTTGGTCTTTTCATTGAACTCGAAGAGGGTATAGATGGATTGGTACACGTATCTGATCTTAGCTGGACCAGGAAGATTAAACACCCTTCTGAGTTTGTGAAAGTAGGAGACGAGCTTGAAGTAGTCGTTATGGAGCTTGATGTGGAAAACCGCAGATTAGCCCTAAGTCATAAGCATTTGGAGGAAAATCCTTGGGATACTTTTGAAACCGTATTTGGTAGAGGAACAGTACATAAATGTACTATCATCTCCAAAAACGACAAAGGCGCTACGCTAGAGCTTCCTTATGGTCTGGAAGGCTTTGCTACTAACAAAAACCTTCAGAAAGAGGATAACGCTAAAGCGGATGTTGGTGAAACGCTTGATTTCAAGGTTACTGACTTCTCCAAAGAGGATAAGCGTATTGTACTTTCACATACAGCTACCTGGAAAGATACTGGCGAACCTGCAACACCTGCTGCTGGTGCTAAGAAGAAAAAGCCAGGTAAATCAGGTTTGGATCGTGTGAATAACGATACTGAAAAATCTACGCTTGGTGATATCGAATCTCTAGCTGCCCTGAAAGAGCAAATGGAAGGTGCTAATAAACCAGCTCCAAAGAAATCTGCTCCTAAGAAGGAAGAAAAAGCTGAAGCTAAGCCTGAAGAAAAGGTAGAGGAAAAAGCTACCAAAGCTAAGGAAGAGAAAGCTGAAGCTAAGGAAGAAGAGAAGAAAGAAGCAGCACCTAAAGCTGAGAAAAAATCTGAAGCTAAGAAGGAAGAAGCAAAAGCTGAGAAATCCGAAAAGGAAGACGAAGCAGCTGACGACAAAGCTGAGGATAAGAAATAAAAAAGTGATGGTGGATTATTGTCGGACCCTTGTTGGGTAAGGCAATAATCCATAATTTTAAAAACTTTATTACAGGGTCCCATGGCCGAGCGGCTAGGCAGAGCTCTGCAAAAGCTCCTACAGCGGTTCGAATCCGCTTGGGACCTCTTAACAAGCCTCTTGATTGAATCAAGGGGTTTTTTTTATAATTGCTGCCTGGTATAACACAAATCAATTACCCTTTGATTCACTCCTGACCTCTGGTGCTTCCATAAAAGTTGCTGGTGATATCACGACTCCCCAAAAATTGATACCTAAAAAATGATTGAGGTATAATCTTAAAACAGCAATGCATATGACAAGGGTATTGAAGTGTCCTCTACTTATTACTATTGTTTTTTGCTTTATATAAAAATAGGGGTCAATGAAAGGCTACTCAAACTCATACCCAAATGGGTGGTATAGCCTTATGAGTTCAAGAATACCTAAAAGATGGGATTCAAACATTAGATTTCTGACCCATAAAGGAAAAAGAAAGTTTTAAGTAAAGCTTGAAAGCCTATGAAGCCAGAAAGTAGCCTAGGATGGTTCTATGCTATTCAAGGTAGCCGCCCTGAGCGCAAAAGAGACTAAAAATAGGGCATGGTGGTGAAAGGAAGTCATCATTTTGGCTGCCTGGTTGTACAGGATACTTATTGTGTAGGCTATATCAAAGAAGTTGGTAGATCCTACCAACAAATATTCAAAGATATACCTATCCAGGATGAGTTCTTAGTCAAATCCTTCCTAAGGAAGATGTTTTTAAAGCCTGAATAAGCTGGATAGCGATAATTAATAGCTATAGATGACTTCAGCAACAAGGGTAAGACACATGTAAGAAGGCACTGTAGTCGAAACATTCCCATACAGACAATTGACTACATTGAGTTCTCCAAATGAAAAACAGGAAACAGGCTTTGCTGTGGAGTCCCTAAACTACATGGTTAGAAAAAATATAGCCATTTTGAATGTTCGAGGATAAATAACTATAAACCCTCTAATCTCGTCAATCATTCAAAGCCCTTCGCTATATAAACTTAATTGTCAGATAAAGTCTAGGCTAGACTATTACAAATTATTGCTGAGGGTCTTCTGTATTATCAAGAGATTCCAATGATGGGTTTTGTGTATCCGTGCTTTCATCCAAAGGCACTTGATTGTCCTCACCAACATTTTCGAATCCAGGAAGTATCGTTTGTTCTTGCGCTCTATCAAGGTTTGGGCTATTGATAGCCGGTCCTGCTTGTCTAGGCTCTAATAAAAGATTGGTAGCCAAGCTCAGTACTACTAAGGCAATAGCAAATCCCCATGTAAGTTTTTCCAGTAAATCAGTGGTTTTCTTTACACCCATAAGCTGACCTGCACCTGATCCTCCAAACTGGCTGGATAATCCACCACCTTTGGAGTTTTGTGCCAACACAACCAAAATCAATAGCAGCGCTACTACTATTATCACACTTATCAATAGGGCAAACATGCGTTATTATTTTAATTCTGAAATTCGAGACGCAAAGTAACTCTTTTTTCTCGGATTTTTCAAAATTAGTTTCTCGTAGATTTCGATGGCTTTATCCCTTTTTCCTTGTTTTGCTAATATCTGGGCGAGGTTTTCGGTAGCAAAGTCATCCTTCATTTCAACGCTCTGAAGGGAGAGGTCATTATTAGTGGCTTCACGGGCTTCATCATCATCCGGCACTATTTTAGGATTTTTTTGGATGAACCGTTCAATAATCTCTTGTTGGTACTTGATTTTATTGGCTAAGCTGTCAACACTATTAGGTTTGTCAGCTGTAATTTCAAATTTCTCATTTGTGGGTGCTTTCGCCGTTGGTACTTTATCTTCATTGGATGAGGTTTCTGATTTGGTCAGCGGTTCGCTTACCTGTTGGGGAGGCTCTTCTTTTTTAGTCTTTTGTTCTGTTGTATCCTTTTCAGCTTCTTTTTTATCGGATTCAGTCTTTTCAGCTTTGTGTTCAGGTTTTTTGGGTTCAGCCGATTTGCGTGAAGTTCTTTTTATTGGCTTTTCTTCTTTTTCTGCGACCTCTTCATCATTTTCAGCCTCAATTTTATTCGTAGCTTTCTTTAATGCTATATCTACAGCTAGGTCAACAGCTTCATTTTCTTCAATTTCGTGGAGCCTCTTTTCAACTTCGAAATAATGATCTCGACTTTTTTGGTAACTTGTGAGATTATTGAATACGTCCTTGACCAACTCTTCCACTTTTCTAAGGTGCTCCGGTCCATGCTGAACTTCAAGAATACTAACCTTGGGTTCAGTTTTCTTCGATGGGAGAGGAGCAGAGGTTTTTATTTCAGAAGCTTCTTCAGCAGGTTGATCGGGATTATCAAATGAGTCTGACTGACTATCAGCATCCGAAGATGCTTCTTGGCTTTTTATACTTTCTGCCTCTTCTTCAATCTCCTGCTTAACCGGCCGGTGCGTTAGTTTAGGGTTATCATCACGATGACGCGTAAAAATCTCCTCAACAGTGCCATCTTCCTTTTCAACTATTTCCTCGTCATAGTCATATTCTTCATCCTGCTTTGTAAGGTCTACAAATTTTCCAGATCCTAGTTTAGACTCGTCCTCTTCCTTTTTGTGAACAAATTTAAACTTGCCTCCCTGCTTTTTTACAGGCC
This sequence comes from Cyclobacteriaceae bacterium, assembly GCA_965227155.1. Lineage (GTDB taxonomy): Bacteria > Bacteroidota > Bacteroidia > Cytophagales > Cyclobacteriaceae > UBA6059. The sequence goes on along the minus strand of OZ245731.1, from coordinate 5,030,633 downwards.
GTGGCGTATCTACATATTTTGCAGTATTGAGCCTTTCGCGGTGTTCACCTATTTTGATTTGATCACTAATAGAGAAATCGAAACTACCACTTACATATTTTTTGAGGAGATTTCTATTAGTAGTATAAATGGCCGCAGTGCTAAGTTTTTTGGGTGCTTCATTCTTGGCTACTCTCTTGCAAGCACTTGCTATAGCCGATCTTGCAGTTTGAAAATAAGGATACTGCTCAACGACCTGCTCCAGTGCTTTTAATTCATCTGGAGAGACGCTGTGAGGATCATGAAGTATTTTTATGAAATTCTCTTTGTTCACAGATTCCTTATTAATTGCTAAGTAGCATAAATATATTAAAAATTACCAATTCGCCACGGAACTATTAAAAATGTCGAGAACTATTTGATCAAAAATTTCATTTAAGAACTCTTGCTCATTGGCATTAATATCTGTCGTATTTTGGTCAAAATCCACAAAAAATGAAAACTGCTTATCAAAATTGAAGGTGTCGTCATTGGTATTCACATATTTGGCACTCACCCTAATTTCTAGTCGTGTAAGGCTCGTAAAAGTCTGTTCATTGTTGCCACGGCCACCAGTTGGTGCTACCGGCCTTAAGCTATAATCATCAATATTACCTTCCAATTGCAGATCACCCTCCTCATCCACAAGGGTTAGGCTTGTGTTTTGCTGAAAATAATCCTTGATTTTTTCAGTAAACAATACACTCATATTTGAGGGGCCCAGGGGAGCATTATTATAGAATGTCTGGATAGACATGGTTTTGGTATCAGGCGAAATACTAGCACCTGTAAAGGAATAAACGCCACATCCCGTAAGACTAGTGAGCATAGCCAATCCTACCAACAACCACTCGAATCTAAAGCTCATCAATGCCATACTGTTTTATTTTACGATATAATGTTCTTTCCGATATCCCCAGATCTCTGGCAGCATATTTCCTTTTGTTTTTGTTTTTAACGAGGGCTTTGATGATCAGCTCTTTTTCCTTTTTCTCGATAGAAAGTGAGCCATCTTCTTCCTCAGGTTCATGGGTAATATCTTCTATTTTATCGTAATCTAATGGCTTGGCGTTTGATTTACCTGAATGGGCTTCTAAAAGATATGGTTCGTGTGATTCGGGCTCTTCAGATTCTTGTTCTGGCAGGTTATCAAAAAGCTCACTATGTTCTTTGATAATATCATGACCTGATTGCTCATTTTTCAAAAAACTCAAGACCATCTTTTTCAGCTCGGTCATATCGTTTTTCATATCGAAAAGTACTTTGTACAAGAGATCCCGCTCCGTGTACTGTTCTCCATCTTTTTGTTGATTACGAATGATGGCAGGCAATGACATGGATTCGTTGGGCAGGTATTTTAGCAAAGTTTCAGCATTAACCTGTCGATCCATTTCAAGCACGGAAATCTGTTCTGCCAGGTTCTTAAGTTGGCGAATATTTCCCGGAAACCGAAAATTGAGGAGCACCTTTTTAGCATCTTCTGTAAGGTTTATAGGAGCTACTCTGTATTTGTCAGAAAAATCTGTTGCAAATTTTCGAAATAGCAGTGCGATATCCTCGCCTCTTTCCCTAAGGGGTGGCACATAGATCGGAACTGTATTTAATCTATAATAGAGGTCTTCCCGAAATCTTTTTGTTTCTACGGCCTCTCTAAGATCTACATTGGTAGCAGCTATTACCCTCACATTTGTCTTCTGTACCTTGGATGAACCTACTTTGATGAATTCACCATTTTCCAATACCCTGAGTAGGCGTGCTTGTGTACCCAAAGGCATTTCTCCAATTTCATCTAGAAAAATTGTGCCACCATTGGTGACTTCAAAATATCCCTTTCGAGCTTCATGCGCGCCGGTGAAGGATCCTTTTTCATGGCCAAAAAGTTCTGAGTCTATAGTGCCTTCCGGAATAGCTCCACAGTTTATAGCTATGAACTGGCCGTGCTTGCGATGACTAAGCGAATGTATGATCTTTGAAAAACTCTCCTTTCCACTGCCGCTTTCTCCAGTGATCAATACGCTCATATCAGTAGGTGCTACCTGGGCTGCTACTTCTATGGCATAGTTGAGTTGGGGGGCATTACCAATAATGCCAAACCGCTGCTTAATGCTTTGCGTATCAGATGAAGTCATGATCAGTCTATAGTTTCACCAATAAGTGTTGCTGCTGTACAGTCTTTCACTAATACGTTAACATATTCGCCTTTTCTAAAATTCTTTTTTGGGAATACTATAACTTTATTTGCAGAATTTCTACCCTGCAATTCTTCATTGTTTTTCTTGGAAGTACCCTCAATTAGTACACTAAAGACTTTACCTATATCTCTTTGGTTTCTTTTTAACGATAAATCTCTTTGCTTGCTGATAATTTCGTTTAACCTTCTTTTTTTGATATCCAGAGGGATATCATCTTCATATTTCTTTGCAGCCAGGGTACCTGGCCGTTCGGAATAATAAAACATATACGAGAAATCGTATTGCACATAATCCATTAAGGTCAATGTATCCTGGTGTTCTTCCTCAGTTTCCGTGCAAAAACCAGCAATCATATCCGAACTTATCCCACAATCTTCACCAAGGATATTACGGATAGCATCTACCCGGTTGATATACCAATCTCTCGTATAAGTACGGTTCATCAATTCCAGTACCCTGCTATTGCCACTTTGAGCAGGCAGATGGATATACTTACAGATGTTGTCATACTTTTTCATTGTGTGTAATACTTCATCAGTAATGTCTTTCGGGTGTGATGTTGAAAACCGTATGCGCAGTTGCGGCGACACCAGAGCAACCATTTCCAGGAGGTTGGCAAAATTGATAATTTGTACGTCCTCCCTTTCTTTTTTTTCAAGCCTGGCTTTATTGTTTTCCTCAGGGGACCATTTGTAAGAGTCTACATTTTGGCCCAGCAAAGTAACCTCCCTGAATCCTTTTTCATACAAATCACGAGCCTCTGACACGATGGAGTAGGGGTCTCTGCTTCTTTCTCTTCCTCTGGTAAAGGGCACCACACAGAAAGAACACATGTTATCACATCCTCGCATGATGGATATAAAGGCTGTCACCCCATTAGAGTTGAGTCTTACCGGGCTTATATCAGCATATGTTTCTTCCCTGGATAAGAAAGTATTTACAGCCTTGCGGCCATCATCCACTTCAGCAATTAGGTTGGGAAGGTCTCTGTAGGCATCGGGTCCTGCTACTAGATCTACAATTTTCTCCTCTTCCAGTAATTTGGCCTTAAGCCTTTCTGCCATACATCCTAATACCCCGATTTTCATCTCGGGTCGCTGTTTTTTCACAGCATTGAAATGGTTTAGACGATTTCTTACTGTTTGCTCAGCTTTCTCTCGTATGGAACAGGTATTTAGAAAAACCAGGTCTGCGTCTTCAAAGGATGAGGTTGTATCATATCCTTCTTTCTTTAGAATACTAGATACGATTTCGCTATCTGAGAAATTCATCTGACAACCATAGCTCTCAATGTAAAGCTTTTTAGCTGCCTTAGAATTTCCCATTTTGGTAGTTTGTACCACCTCACACTGCTCATCAGCATCGCTGATAATATCAATATCCTTTATTAATTCGCTCATAAATTCCTAATTCTTCAACAACCAGCAAAGTTATTAAATGCAGACAAAATGACAGGTTTCTTGTTATATAATGACAAAAAAAATCCCCGCCAGGCAGGGATTTTATATGATCAAGGATTTGTTTGATTGGTTTACATAGAAGCATTCATTGCTTTGCTTGCCTCTAATTGGAAACCTACACTTACTGTATTGTAAATAAACTTATCTTTTGCTTTGTCAACCGCATTGGCTTCATCACCATACGCTAGATTCCATTCAGTTCTGTCTATATTGAAGCTTGCTTTAGCCATTACACCATTATCAGTGAAATCAACATTTGCTGGGAAGGTGATACTTTTCGTAACGCCTCGCATGGTTAAGTTACCAGTGATTACATGTGTAGGGTTTTCTACCATCAGCTCACTATTAGCAGCAGGTGTATATTCAGTTTCATATTGTTCCTTATCACCAACCACCTTATCTGCTGTAAAATCTTCAACACTCACTAACTCAAAAGTCGCCGTAGGGTGATTTTCAGCGTCGAAAAAATCATCCGACATTAAATGGCCTGTCAATTTAGCATGGCTTTCTTCTTCTTCAGGAATATCCAGTACTTTCAAAGACTTGATATCGAAAGTAAAATTGCCGGAAGTTACAGCACCGCCTTCAACAGACAGAGAGCCACCAGTGATGTTAATGGTACCATTGTGTTTGCCAGTAGGCTTATATCCTACCCAGGTAACAATACTTTCATTAGGTAGTACGTCAAAAGATTCAGCTGCACTGGTTGATTCTGCTACAGCCTGAGCTTCACCAGTTTCAGCAGTTTCTCCTTGTGGCTTCTGACCACAACTAATAGCAATGATCGAAATAATGATAAATAAGGAAAGTGAATTTAAGGTTTTCATGGTTACTTAGTTATATTAGTTTATAAAGGTCTAAACATGTACTTTGGATTTATGTTTCAAAATTAATTTAAATATATATGTCTATACATATAGTTGAAAATATTTTGTTATGCCTGTGATATTACCTGTAAACGGAATTCATCCTTCAATGGGGAAGGACTGTTGGATAGCGCCTAATGCTACAATTGTTGGAGAGGTAGTGATGGGTAATGAATGTACAGTTTGGTTCAATGCTGTATTAAGAGGTGATGTACACTCCATTACAATCGGAGATAAAACCAATATTCAGGATAATGCAGTCATTCATTGTACATATCAAAAGGCAAAAACTGTGATTGGTAGTCGTGTAAGCATAGGTCATACAGCCATAGTGCATGGATGTACGATAGAGGATGATGTATTGATTGGAATGGGTGCTATTGTAATGGATCATGCCGTAGTAAAATCAGGGGCCATCATAGCTGCCGGGGCGGTAGTACTGGAGAATACAATAGTAGAGCCTGGGGCTATCTACGCAGGGGTGCCAGCAAAAAAGGTTAAAGTAGCAGAAGGCGACACAAAAGCTATGATTGAACGTATATCCAATAATTATGTGAAATATGCAGGATGGTTTAAGGAATCAGGAAGTTAGTACTTAAAAATCAACAATTTATATGAACTTTTTAATCAGGATTATTCTTAGTGCACTTGGTGTATTTATAGCTGCTTACATCATTCCGGGTGTGACGGTTAACGATTTTTGGACGGCAATAATTGCTGCCATCATTATTGGTGTATTGAATTGGACTGTACGGCCATTATTGATACTTTTCACCATACCTCTGACCATATTTACACTTGGACTATTCCTACTTGTGATCAATGCAGTCGTTATCCTGATAGCCGATGCACTTATTTCTGGCTTTGCAGTAGATGGTTTTTGGTGGGCACTGCTTTTTAGTCTAGTACTTACAATACTAAACTCATTCTTTCAGGATTTATCCAGAAAAGATCGATAGTGTTAATAGTATACCGGACATAACGGATTCTTACGGGTATTTCTGAATTTGATCCTGTAGTTCAGCATAATTTCATGGCTCCCGGGAGAGTATACGTTCAGATCTGAGGTAACCGTATCATAAGCATAACCAATTCGGAAATTCTCATTAAGTACCATTTGAGCCAGGAAAATAAATGAGTCAAGGCTGCGGTAAGAAACACCGGCGTAAATGACTTCATCAAAAATAAACTGCATGGTAAGATCATAGCCAAATGGTGCACGGTCCTGCATTCTTAGTAAAAACGACGGATTGAATATCACATGTTCACTGATTGGAAGTGCTGCGCCACCGTTTATATAGTAATATCGATCCGCTTTTGATCGGGCATCAATTTGATCCACATTAAAAACAGTAGGGGTAAGAATGTAGGGAATTGAAATACCAAAGAATACTTTAGGATTCGCATAATAAAGGCCTGTACCAAAATTGGGATTCATTTTATTAAGCTGTCCCGTGAGTAGGGGATCGTTTCTATCCCTGATATTCAGTTGAGAGAAATCCGAGCGTTGGTTGTAAACACCTCCCTGCAAGCCCATTGAAAGTATACCATGAGCAAAATGAATCTTATAAGCATAACTGGCGAATATTCCCAGATTATCATGAACACCAATTTTGTCCCTCACAAAAGTCAGTCCTACACCGACTCTATTATCCATAAATGAGTTATGCGCTGTGAAGGATTGAGTGACCGGTGCTCCATCGATATTTACCCATTGGTCACGGTGTGTAACAGTAACACTAAACAAATCAAGACTACCTGCGTAGGCAGGGTTTAGAATCAACCCGTTGTACAAATAGGTAGAATAAACAGGCTGCTGTTGCCCAAAAGCAACAGCACCTGTCAGTATTATGATTATTAATGCGAGTAGCTTCTTCATGCTTCCGACCAATTTAGCCATTATCTGGTTAATTCTAAATATCCTTGAATAAGATCTGAACCATCTCCTTTATCGATAATGTAGAAGTATGTTCCTTCAGCCTGTATTGAACCTCCATATACATTGCTATAGCCATTGAAGAAGTTATTGGCATTGTCATAGCCGTCAACCTCATATATCAATACTCCGGCTCTATTGAAGATCTTCACATTATTGTTAGGGAAGAAATCGATACAGTCTATCAGGAATATATCATTTAGACCATCATTGTTATCAGAAACACCATTGTAAACTACAATATCGGTTCCAATCTCAAAGTCTACCTGATAATCACATCCATTACCATCTCTTATCCATACACTTAAATTACCAGGAGGGCCATCAGCAAGCGTAACGTCTTGTCTAGTTGTAGGACCTTCAAGAATCTGACCCTCATGATACCACACTACGCTATCGATCTCCGTAAAGCCTCTTTCGAATATTAACCTGGCTATACCGTTATCCATACCACATTCAGAGATCTCAGTTTCTACTGTAAATACAGGAGGCTCTCTTTCATCCAGTATTTCTAATGGTGTAGCTCCGGAAGTACAGCCTGTTTCGTTGCTGGTAGTTGTTACCAGATAAGCTCCAACATCAAGGATATTGATAGAGGCACCTGTTCCAAGAGGTGTATTTGGATCACTGAAACTATACCAGGTGAATGTGTAGTCAAGTACATCACCACCAACTGAGGCAAATGCGGTACCATTAGGTCTCAAGCAATTGGTTCTGTTATTACCTATGGTCACATCTGGAACAGGAGGAGGAACTGTCGCATCCTCAATTGTTATTGTCTCAAAGTTTCTACATCCGGTAAGCACATCCTTAATAACGACACCATAAGTGATTGCAAATAGAGAGTCAGCTTCGATACCTGTTTCGTAGGGCTCTACACCAGCTGTATCTGTACCAACATACCATTCAAACTCATATCTAAAGAAGTCATCATTCGGTAGTAGTGCACGTGCTCTTCCATTTGGTCTTAGTGGATCACAATTTGTAAGCGGTGCTGTTTGCTCCAATGAGAACTCAGGCTCAACGGTAACATCCTCTACAGTTACAGTTAATTGTATTGATTCACAGAAGCGATCATCGGTATCTATAACTACCACTGTATACTCTCCTGATGCTACATTTTCAACAAGTTGACCTTCATAATCGAAATCACTTTCTGTTGGAGTTTCGGTGCCAATCTTCCATAGATATCTATATACAAATGATGGTTTGCGAGGATCTATAATTGTTACAGACAGTCTACCATTCGGATTGATACAGTTTGCATTTGGCGATGTTGTAGCCGAAATCTCAAACGGATTATCAACGTCATCCGCCATTGGATAAACTGCTTCAAAAGTACATCCTGAGGTAAGATCGGTGACGATCACTGTATAATCTCCGGCTGATAAGCTATCCGCGGTGAAACTATTCACTTCTACTACATTACCAAGACTATCATACCAGGTAGGGCTGTATAGTGCTGTATCCTGAACACCATTAGCATTGATGGTAATAGTTCCATTTGCTCTTGCAGGATCACAATTTGTCTGGAACGTGAAGCTTACCAGGTTGATATCTACATCAGGTGTATTGTCACCAAACTCTACTTGTAGTGGTGTGGTAGTACAACCTGTTAATGTATCTCTACCTACGATGTAGTATGTAGAGTCTCGCTCACCAAACACCAGGTTGGCAGAATCTATGGTTAGGATAGGGGCAGGAGTACCTGATATAGGTCTACCCGGATCTTCATTATAGATGTCAAATACAAATCTGTCTATTTGGTTATTTGATACTTCGAGAATTTCTACTGTACCATTTGCAGGATCGCATTGAGTAGGATCTGTGACTGCAAAATCGAGAATTTCAGTAATTGGCGGCACATTGTCAATAAACACTTCTGATTCATTACTACAAGCACTCAATGAATCGAATACTTCTAATACATAGGTGCCTGATACAAGATTGCTTAATGTGTCGCCCGTACCAACTACCGTGCTTAGGTCATTCGCATTGTACCATGTAAATGCAACGCCATTTGCTGTGGAAGTTCCGCTCGCAGTGGCTGTAACCTGGCCATTTGGATAACCATTCGGAGCACACGTTGAATCTGCCTGAAGGATCGTGAATGCTATTTCAGGTATTAATGGGTTATCCAGAATTGTTACCTCGACAAGTTCAGAGTTACACTGATCTTCGTCAATTTGTAATCCTACCAAATAGGTACCTCCTGATAAGCCTTCATATTCAAATGGTGTGGTATCATCAGCAGGCTCCGCAGGTAGTGGTGTTGTTCCATCGCTTTCAAACCACTGTACAGAGTAAATTGTATCAACGCCATTTGGATAGATAGCTCTGACAAAATTACCTGCTGTATCTTCCTCAACTATAGGCTGGAAGTCTACAATTTGACCCTGGTATGAAGCTTCAAGAATTACAATGGAACCATTTGCATTTGGTGCGCAGAAAGTATTGTTGTTTGCTTCAAAATTTGTAATGAATGGAACAACTTCTTCTCTGAAGACCTCAATCTGCTGAGTTCCTACGCAGTTTGTGGTAAGATCTCTTACTGTAATAGTGTATACACCTTCCACAAGCCCTGAGATGCTATCACCGGCAGCATTTACCGTGAAATTAGAATTGTTACTTACAGGAGTTGAAATATCAGATCCTATGAACCATTCTATTTCATAATTAGCATCCGGTAATGTGGCTACTGTACCTTCCCCGTCAAGATCGATCTCTACAAGTTTAATAGCCCCTTCTCCAGTATCTGTTAACTGATCTTTATTGGTTATACATGAAATGTCAGGATAAATATTAATCTGACCTAATGCCGGATCAATAGATTCATCTCTTATTTCAACATTTATAGAAGCTGCCTGGCAACCAGTATTAATGTCAGCGGCAAGGAAACCGTAAACACCGGGCTCCAGACCTTCCATTCTAATTTCGGTAGCAGATAATGTCCATGTACCATTGGCAGTACCTTGTGCAGCATTGTCCAGTACATATGCAGATATGGTTCCACCAGGATCGGTGTAAGTCACATCCCATTCAAAATTGGTTAAATCAGTAACTGGAGGATTCGCCGGGTTATTGAAGTTGGCTGGTATGATAGAAATAGATCCATTGCCATCATATTGAGCATCTCCATCAATCGGGCTACATATTGTATTTTGTACTAATTGCCCTTCGGGAACATTGAAGTTAGGGAATTGCAGATCCTCTGTTATTTCAAAGGTTCGCTCAGTGCTACAGCCCAGGTTAGGTGAGGTATTTACTTTATTGATAGCAATGGTATAGAAACCTACACTCAAGCCGGTCAACTGGGTAAAACCATTATTTATTGCATCACCTACAGTGGCAGTGGCCGGTTCACCTTCACTGCTAAATAAAAGCTGTGTAGGATCCACCGTAGTACCTCTATACCATCTGATCTCATAATTGGCAGCATCAAAAGGTCCAGGAGTCTCACTAAATGTCACTTCCAGGGTACCATTACCATCGCCGGCAGCCGCATTACAGAAAGTACTGGCAGTCTTATCAACAAAATCGATTACTGGGTCAATAGGTCTATCTTCAATTGTAATAGAGACCTCTTCAGCTATACAACCGGTTGTTCCATTAGTTGCGCGTACTAAATAGATACCACCTTCGATGTTTTCGATTCTCGTATTGGTTCCGTTTGCACCATCCACAATTGAACCATTAGCAGGGTCATTGAATGGCGTTGAGATATCTCCCATGAACCATTCAAAGTCATAGTTGTCAAGACCTGCGCCTGTAACAGATGTTGTCAATTCTATTACCTCTGTTATTTCGATGTATCCATTAAATGCGGTAGGATCACAGTTGAAATTATCGTTTTTACCTACACCAAAAGTGTAGTCCGCATCAGCAATAGGTTGAGAAATTGAGATTTGATCCGGATCAAGAGAAGAATCGCCAACTTCATAAGTAGCAATTTCTCCACACAGCCTGTATTGGTCATTAGGATTAATCGCTGTTGCAGTTTTCTGAACAAAGATTGTATAGTTTCCTTCAGTTAGGCTATCAACCCTCGTAAAGTCGGCTATTCCGCCAATAGTATCTGGTTGAGCAGTTCCTACGAATTCAAAGTTTCCTACATTACCTTGATTGTCAAATAAGAAGTTAGGATCTCCAATGCCTGGACGTACTGTTGGATCGGCCAGGTCTTTATACCATTCGATGATATAATCTGTATTAAGGATTACAGTACCGTTTGGATCATCGATGGTATCACCTGCATGGTAAAGATCAAGGTAGAGTGATCCACTTCCTATAGCAAAGTTTGGACCTCTATCGGTATCTATGTTAACACAGTAAGTATCATCGTTGCTAGCTTCAAAGAACACATTTGGTTCAGATGGCTCATCTTCAATGGTAATCTCCACGCTTACAGATTGACATAAATCTGGATTAAGGTTTTCAACCAGTACAGTGTAATTACCAGGTGCAATTGAATTTACACTATCATTAGCGGCACCAGAAGCAGTAGTGACCTGCACAGCCTCAGCATTAAGTCCAACCCACGTAAATGCATAGTCTGAACCATTATTTTGTAGATCGACTGAAACATTGTCTCTCAAGATATCTGTAATTCTGACTCCACCGTTTGGCTGTGTCACATCACAGTTTGTATTAGCATAGGTTAGGATATTGGCTCTTCTGATTTCGTAGATTACAGTATCCTCAACAACGTTGTATGTTGCTATTGTTGCACATCCATTATATGGATCATTTACATCAAAGGCAGCAACTGTATAAATGCCAGCTGGCAATCCAACTAATCTGGAAGAATCAGAATTCTGTACATCTATAGTGCCTCCAAAATTAGATTGGTTAGTTATTTCATTGGCTGCTGTCAATGTATCAGAGCCCGCCCACCATCTAAAGAAGTACTCATTAATATCTATTCCAGCAGCTGTTCCGATACTTACTTCTAGTACACCATCACCAGTCTCTGGATCAGGGTCACAATAGGAGTCAGCAGAATTTTCAACCAACTGGATAGAAGGGTTAACTGTAGAATCTTCAACTGTAATATTTATAGTTGCATTGGTTACACAACCTGTTATAGTATTAATTGCAGTTACAGAATATACTCCATCAAATAAATTAATAATGCTATTGCCAACCGCACCTAGAGAGTCAGAAATAGAGCCATCTGTACCATCTACAAAAGCCGCACCATCTTTTTCCCAATCGAAAGAGTAGTCGCTAAGTGGGAAAGCAGCGTTGTTGCCATCTTCAGAGACAGCAGTGATGGTTACATAGCCGTTAGGGTTGACACAGTTTTGGTTATCCTGGCTATTGACATCCGCCTGAGCGATGGTCAGGGTAGGCTGATCGATGGTGATGTTGAATACGGAAGTTACGCTACATCCGGCGTTTGGAGCTGTAGCCGGGTCTTTGGTTACCACAACGGTGTAGTCCCCAGAAGCGAGGCTATCGAGTGATGTAAAGTCACCAGCAGACAGGTCCCTTGCAGACCCCCTGAGGTTGTTAGCCCCTTCGACAGGGAATATCTGGTCACCTGCAGCAGTAGAGTTTCCTCGGTACCATTCGATGGTGTATACTGCCAGGTTAGCAGGGTTCCCATCTTCGGATACGGCAATTTCCACTGTACCATCGCCACGTTCGCCGGTATTATCACAGAAGGCATCAGCGGTTTTGGTGACTAGAGTGATAGCAGGGTTCACGCCGATATCATCGAGTCCTATAGAGAAGGTAGCATTAGTAACACACCCGGTCACGGTGTTGGTAGCAGTAACAGTGTAGTTACCAGAGTCAAGTTCAATGATGCTGTTACCTGTACCACCTAGCGAGTCGGACACAGTACCAGCGAAAGCCGCACCATCTTTTTCCCAATCGAAAGAGTAGTCGCTAAGTGGGAAAGCAGCGTTGTTGCCATCTTCAGAGACCGCTGTGATGGTTACATAGCCGTTAGGGTTAGCACAGTTTTGGTTATCCTGGCTATTGACATCCGCCTGAGCGATGGTCAGGGTAGGCTGATCGATAGTGATATTGAATACGGAAGTTACGCTACATCCGGCGTTTGGAGCTGTAGCCGGGTCTTTGGTTACCACAACGGTGTAGTCCCCAGAAGCGAGGCTATCGAGTGATGTAAAGTCACCAGCAGACAGGTCCCTTGCAGACCCCCTGAGGTTGTTAGCCCCTTCGACAGGGAATATCTGGTCACCTGCAGCAGTAGAGTTTCCTCGGTACCATTCGATGGTGTATACTGCCAGGTTAGCAGGGTTCCCATCTTCGGATACGGCAATTTCCACTGTACCATCGCCACGTTCGCCGGTATTATCACAGAAGGCATCAGCGGTTTTGGTGACTAGAGTGATAGCAGGGTTCACGCCGATATCATCGAGTCCTATAGAGAAGGTAGCATTAGTAACACACCCGGTCACGGTGTTGGTAGCAGTAACAGTGTAGTTACCAGAGTCAAGTTCAATGATGCTGTTACCTGTACCACCTAGCGAGTCGGACACAGTACCAGCGAAAGCCGCACCATCTTTTTCCCAATCGAAAGAGTAGTCGCTAAGTGGGAAAGCAGCGTTGTTGCCATCTTCAGAGACCGCTGTGATGGTTACATAGCCGTTAGGGTTAGCACAGTTTTGGTTATCCTGGCTATTGACATCCGCCTGAGCGATGGTCAGGGTAGGCTGATCGATAGTGATATTGAATACGGAAGTTACGCTACATCCGGCGTTTGGAGCTGTAGCCGGGTCTTTGGTTACCACAACGGTGTAGTCCCCAGAAGCGAGGCTATCGAGTGATGTAAAGTCACCAGCAGACAGGTCCCTTGCAGACCCCCTGAGGTTGTTAGCCCCTTCGACAGGGAATATCTGGTCACCTGCAGCAGTAGAGTTTCCTCGGTACCATTCGATGGTGTATACTGCCAGGTTAGCAGGGTTCCCATCTTCGGATACGGCAATTTCCACTGTACCATCGCCACGTTCGCCGGTATTATCACAGAAGGCATCAGCGGTTTTGGTGACTAGAGTGATAGCAGGGTTCACGCCGATATCATCGAGTCCTATAGAGAAGGTAGCATTAGTAACACACCCGGTCACGGTGTTGGTAGCAGTAACAGTGTAGTTACCAGAGTCAAGTTCAATGATGCTGTTACCTGTACCACCTAGCGAGTCGGACACAGTACCAGCGAAAGCTGCACCATCTTTTTCCCAATCGAAAGAGTAGTCGCTAAGTGGGAAAGCAGCGTTGTTGCCATCTTCAGAGACCGCTGTGATGGTTACATAGCCGTTAGGGTTAGCACAGTTTTGGTTATCCTGGCTATTGACATCCGCCTGAGCGATGGTCAGGGTAGGCTGATCGATAGTGATATTGAATACGGAAGTTACGCTACATCCGGCGTTTGGAGCTGTAGCCGGGTCTTTGGTTACCACAACGGTGTAGTCCCCAGAAGCGAGGCTATCGAGTGATGTAAAGTCACCAGCAGACAGGTCCCTTGCAGACCCCCTGAGGTTGTTAGCCCCTTCGACAGGGAATATCTGGTCACCTGCAGCAGTAGAGTTTCCTCGGTACCATTCGATGGTGTATACTGCCAGGTTAGCAGGGTTCCCATCTTCGGATACGGCAATTTCCACTGTACCATCGCCACGTTCGCCGGTATTATCACAGAAGGCATCAGCGGTTTTGGTCACTAGAGTGATAGCAGGGTTCACGCCGATATCATCGAGTCCTATAGAGAAGGTAGCATTAGTAACACACCCGGTCACGGTGTTGGTAGCAGTAACAGTGTAGTTACCAGAGTCAAGTTCAATGATGCTGTTACCTGTACCACCTAGCGAGTCGGACACAGTACCAGCGAAAGCTGCACCATCTTTTTCCCAATCGAAAGAGTAGTCGCTAAGTGGGAAAGCAGCGTTGTTGCCATCTTCAGAGACAGCAGTGATGGTTACATAGCCGTTAGGGTTAGCACAGTTTTGGTTATCCTGGCTATTGACATCCGCCTGAGCGATGGTCAGGGTAGGCTGATCGATGGTGATGTTGAATACGGAAGTTACGCTACACCCGGCGTTTGGAGCTGTAGCCGGGTCTTTGGTTACCACAACGGTGTAGTCCCCAGAAGCGAGGCTATCGAGTGATGTAAAGTCACCAGCAGACAGGTCCCTTGCAGACCCCCTGAGGTTGTTAGCCCCTTCGACAGGGAATATCTGGTCACCTGTAGCAGTAGAGTTTCCTCGGTACCATTCGATGGTGTATACTGCCAGGTTAGCAGGGTTCCCATCTTCGGATACGGCAATTTCCACTGTACCATCGCCACGTTCGCCGGTATTATCACAGAAGGCATCAGCGGTTTTGGTGACTAGAGTGATAGCAGGGTTCACGCCGATATCATCGAGTCCTATAGAGAAGGTAGCATTAGTAACACACCCGGTCACGGTGTTGGTAGCAGTAACAGTGTAGTTACCAGAGTCAAGTTCAATGATGCTGTTACCTGTACCACCTAGCGAGTCGGACACAGTACCAGCGAAAGCTGCACCATCTTTTTCCCAATCGAAAGAGTAGTCGCTAAGTGGGAAAGCAGCGTTGTTGCCATCTTCAGAGACAGCAGTGATGGTTACATAGCCGTTAGGGTTAGCACAGTTTTGGTTATCCTGGCTATTGACATCCGCCTGAGCGATGGTCAGGGTAGGCTGATCGATAGTGATATTGAATACGGAAGTTACGCTACATCCGGCGTTTGGAGCTGTAGCCGGGTCTTTGGTTACCACAACGGTGTAGTCCCCAGAAGCGAGGCTATCGAGTGATGTAAAGTCACCAGCAGACAGGTCCCTTGCAGACCCCCTGAGGTTGTTAGCCCCTTCGACAGGGAATATCTGGTCACCTGCAGCAGTAGAGTTTCCTCGGTACCATTCGATGGTGTATACTGCCAGGTTAGCAGGGTTCCCATCTTCGGATACGGCAATTTCCACTGTACCATCGCCACGTCCGCCGGTATTATCACAGAAGGCATCAGCGGTTTTGGTCACTAGAGTGATAGCAGGGTTCACGCCGATATCATCGAGTCCTATAGAGAAGGTAGCATTAGTAACACACCCGGTCACGGTGTTGGTAGCAGTAACAGTGTAGTTACCAGAGTCAAGTTCAATGATGCTGTTACCTGTACCACCTAGCGAGTCGGACACAGTACCAGCGAAAGCCGCACCATCTTTTTCCCAATCGAAAGAGTAGTCGCTAAGTGGGAAAGCAGCGTTGTTGCCATCTTCAGAGACAGCAGTGATGGTTACATAGCCGTTAGGGTTAGCACAGTTTTGGTTATCCTGGCTATTGACATCCGCCTGAGCGATGGTCAGGTTAGGCTGATCGATGGTGATGTTGAATACGGAAGTTACGCTACATCCGGCGTTTGGAGCTGTAGCCGGGTCTTTGGTTACCACAACGGTGTAGTCCCCAGAAGCGAGGCTATCGAGTGATGTAAAGTCACCAGCAGACAGGTCCCTTGCAGACCCCCTGAGGTTGTTAGCCCCTTCGACAGGGAATATCTGGTCACCTGCAGCAGTAGAGTTTCCTCGGTACCATTCGATGGTGTATACTGCCAGGTTAGCAGGGTTCCCATCTTCGGATACGGCAATTTCCACTGTACCATCGCCACGTTCGCCGGTATTATCACAGAAGGCATCAGCGGTTTTGGTGACTAGAGTGATAGCAGGGTTCACGCCGATATCATCGAGTCCTATAGAGAAGGTAGCATTAGTAACACACCCGGTCACGGTGTTGGTAGCAGTAACAGTGTAGTTACCAGAGTCAAGTTCAATGATGCTGTTACCTGTACCACCTAGCGAGTCGGACACAGTACCAGCGAAAGCTGCACCATCTTTTTCCCAATCGAAAGAGTAGTCGCTAAGTGGGAAAGCAGCGTTGTTGCCATCTTCAGAGACAGCAGTGATGGTTACATAGCCGTTAGGGTTAGCACAGTTTTGGTTATCCTGGCTATTGACATCCGCCTGAGCGATGGTCAGGGTAGGCTGATCGATAGTGATATTGAATACGGAAGTTACGCTACATCCGGCGTTTGGAGCTGTAGCCGGGTCTTTGGTTACCACAACGGTGTAGTCCCCAGAAGCGAGGCTATCGAGTGATGTAAAGTCACCAGCAGACAGGTCCCTTGCAGACCCCCTGAGGTTGTTAGCCCCTTCGACAGGGAATATCTGGTCACCTGCAGCAGTAGAGTTTCCTCGGTACCATTCGATGGTGTATACTGCCAGGTTAGCAGGGTTCCCATCTTCGGATACGGCAATTTCCACTGTACCATCGCCACGTCCGCCGGTATTATCACAGAAGGCATCAGCGGTTTTGGTCACTAGAGTGATAGCAGGGTTCACGCCGATATCATCGAGTCCTATAGAGAAGGTAGCATTAGTAACACACCCGGTCACGGTGTTGGTAGCAGTAACAGTGTAGTTACCAGAGTCAAGTTCAATGATGCTGTTACCTGTACCACCTAGCGAGTCGGACACAGTACCAGCGAAAGCCGCACCATCTTTTTCCCAATCGAAAGAGTAGTCGCTAAGTGGGAAAGCAGCGTTGTTGCCATCTTCAGAGACAGCAGTGATGGTTACATAGCCGTTAGGGTTAGCACAGTTTTGGTTATCCTGGCTATTGACATCCGCCTGAGCGATGGTCAGGTTAGGCTGATCGATGGTGATGTTGAATACGGAAGTTACGCTACATCCGGCGTTTGGAGCTGTAGCCGGGTCTTTGGTTACCACAACGGTGTAGTCCCCAGAAGCGAGGCTATCGAGTGATGTAAAGTCACCAGCAGACAGGTCCCTTGCAGACCCCCTGAGGTTGTTAGCCCCTTCGACAGGGAATATCTGGTCACCTGCAGCAGTAGAGTTTCCTCGGTACCATTCGATGGTGTATACTGCCAGGTTAGCAGGGTTCCCATCTTCGGATACGGCAATTTCCACTGTACCATCGCCACGTTCGCCGGTATTATCACAGAAGGCATCAGCGGTTTTGGTGACTAGAGTGATAGCAGGGTTCACGCCGATATCATCGAGTCCTATAGAGAAGGTAGCATTAGTAACACACCCGGTCACGGTGTTGGTAGCAGTAACAGTGTAGTTACCAGAGTCAAGTTCAATGATGCTGTTACCTGTACCACCTAGCGAGTCGGACACAGTACCAGCGAAAGCTGCACCATCTTTTTCCCAATCGAAAGAGTAGTCGCTAAGTGGGAAAGCAGCGTTGTTGCCATCTTCAGAGACAGCAGTGATGGTTACATAGCCGTTAGGGTTGACACAGTTTTGGTTATCCTGGCTATTGACATCCGCCTGAGCGATGGTCAGGGTAGGCTGATCGATGGTGATGTTGAATACGGAAGTTACGCTACATCCGGCGTTTGGAGCTGTAGCCGGGTCTTTGGTTACCACAACGGTGTAGTCCCCAGAAGCGAGGCTATCGAGTGATGTAAAGTCACCAGCAGACAGGTCCCTTGCAGACCCCCTGAGGTTGTTAGCCCCTTCGACAGGGAATATCTGGTCACCTGCAGCAGTAGAGTTTCCTCGGTACCATTCGATGGTGTATACTGCCAGGTTAGCAGGGTTCCCATCTTCGGATACGGCAATTTCCACTGTACCATCGCCACGTTCGCCGGTATTATCACAGAAGGCATCAGCGGTTTTGGTGACTAGAGTGATAGCAGGGTTCACGCCGATATCATCGAGTCCTATAGAGAAGGTAGCATTAGTAACACACCCGGTCACGGTGTTGGTAGCAGTAACAGTGTAGTTACCAGAGTCAAGTTCAATGATGCTGTTACCTGTACCACCTAGCGAGTCGGACACAGTACCAGCGAAAGCTGCACCATCTTTTTCCCAATCGAAAGAGTAGTCGCTAAGTGGGAAAGCAGCGTTGTTGCCATCTTCAGAGACAGCAGTGATGGTTACATAGCCGTTAGGGTTAGCACAGTTTTGGTTATCCTGGCTATTGACATCCGCCTGAGCGATGGTCAGGGTAGGCTGATCGATAGTGATATTGAATACGGAAGTTACGCTACATCCGGCGTTTGGAGCTGTAGCCG
This sequence comes from Cyclobacteriaceae bacterium, assembly GCA_965227155.1. Lineage (GTDB taxonomy): Bacteria > Bacteroidota > Bacteroidia > Cytophagales > Cyclobacteriaceae > UBA6059. Next base: position 5,012,088 of record OZ245731.1, on the reverse strand, counting down.
GGTCTTTGGTTACCACAACGGTGTAGTCCCCAGAAGCGAGGCTATCGAGTGATGTAAAGTCACCAGCAGACAGGTCCCTTGCAGACCCCCTGAGGTTGTTAGCCCCTTCGACAGGGAATATCTGGTCACCTGCAGCAGTAGAGTTTCCTCGGTACCATTCGATGGTGTATACTGCCAGGTTAGCAGGGTTCCCATCTTCGGATACGGCAATTTCCACTGTACCATCGCCACGTTCGCCGGTATTATCACAGAAGGCATCAGCGGTTTTGGTGACTAGAGTGATAGCAGGGTTCACGCCGATATCATCGAGTCCTATAGAGAAGGTAGCATTAGTAACACACCCGGTCACGGTGTTGGTAGCAGTAACAGTGTAGTTACCAGAGTCAAGTTCAATGATGCTGTTACCTGTACCACCTAGCGAGTCGGACACAGTACCAGCGAAAGCCGCACCATCTTTTTCCCAATCGAAAGAGTAGTCGCTAAGTGGGAAAGCAGCGTTGTTGCCATCTTCAGAGACCGCTGTGATGGTTACATAGCCGTTAGGGTTAGCACAGTTTTGGTTATCCTGGCTATTGACATCCGCCTGAGCGATGGTCAGGGTAGGCTGATCGATAGTGATATTGAATACGGAAGTTACGCTACATCCGGCGTTTGGAGCTGTAGCCGGGTCTTTGGTTACCACAACGGTGTAGTCCCCAGAAGCGAGGCTATCGAGTGATGTAAAGTCACCAGCAGACAGGTCCCTTGCAGACCCCCTGAGGTTGTTAGCCCCTTCGACAGGGAATATCTGGTCACCTGCAGCAGTAGAGTTTCCTCGGTACCATTCGATGGTGTATACTGCCAGGTTAGCAGGGTTCCCATCTTCGGATACGGCAATTTCCACTGTACCATCGCCACGTTCGCCGGTATTATCACAGAAGGCATCAGCGGTTTTGGTGACTAGAGTGATAGCAGGGTTCACGCCGATATCATCGAGTCCTATAGAGAAGGTAGCATTAGTAACACACCCGGTCACGGTGTTGGTAGCAGTAACAGTGTAGTTACCAGAGTCAAGTTCAATGATGCTGTTACCTGTACCACCTAGCGAGTCGGACACAGTACCAGCGAAAGCTGCACCATCTTTTTCCCAATCGAAAGAGTAGTCGCTAAGTGGGAAAGCAGCGTTGTTGCCATCTTCAGAGACCGCTGTGATGGTTACATAGCCGTTAGGGTTAGCACAGTTTTGGTTATCCTGGCTATTGACATCCGCCTGAGCGATGGTCAGGGTAGGCTGATCGATAGTGATATTGAATACGGAAGTTACGCTACATCCGGCGTTTGGAGCTGTAGCCGGGTCTTTGGTTACCACAACGGTGTAGTCCCCAGAAGCGAGGCTATCGAGTGATGTAAAGTCACCAGCAGACAGGTCCCTTGCAGACCCCCTGAGGTTGTTAGCCCCTTCGACAGGGAATATCTGGTCACCTGCAGCAGTAGAGTTTCCTCGGTACCATTCGATGGTGTATACTGCCAGGTTAGCAGGGTTCCCATCTTCGGATACGGCAATTTCCACTGTACCATCACCACGTTCGCCGGTATTATCACAGAAGGCATCAGCGGTTTTGGTCACTAGAGTGATAGCAGGGTTCACTATTATTTCTTCTACAACAAAAACAGCGGAATCAGATAAACTGCATTGAGTGATATTGTTGAATATTTGGGCTTTGTACGTACCTGCTGGCAAATTATAAAGACTATCATTATTTATATCTCTGGTTGCTAATATACCAGCGTCTGTCGCGTATGTAGGCCAATTAATTGTATAGTCATTTGTGATAGCAATGGCTACCCCATCTTCCCTTACAGAATCGATTTTTATGTACCCAGTTGACGGAGTATTTGAACAAGATGTATTTGGTGCAATAGCTGCATCACCTGCTAACGCATTCAAGGATAATACAGCTATATTATCTTCTAATACAAAAGTTGAAACAACGACACAATTACTGCTGGTTGGTTGCCTATCATAAACTGCTAGTGTGTAAGTGCCACCTGCTATTCCTGCGAGTGTCCTTGTGTAGTCTGCAGGATCAGCATGATTAATGATTCCTGCTGCACCGGTTATTGATCCACCATTTACAAGCTGTAAACCGGTTGTATCATTTCCAACAAACCATTTGTATTCATAGTCCGAATTTATTTCAGGGTTTGCTATGGTAAATAAAATTTCACCATTTCCTTCATTTACATCTGGATCGCAGCTAGTATTTAAAGTAGGGGCACCAAATGTAATTATTGGTTCAGTAGTGATAAATTCTATCTCGACTTGTAAAGTATCGGTGAAACATCCCGATGCTTTATGCCTACCTAGAATAAAATAAATGCCAGCTTCTTGATTATTTAAAACGGTATCAACACCAAAGGCCTGAATAATATTTCTATCAGAATCATAAAATTCAAAGTCATACCCTGCAATTGTAGCAGTGTCTGTAGCTAGACCATTACTTACGAATTCATCACTCCATACTGAGATTATTCCTGAATCGATAGGTTCACAATTAGTTACATCAGTAACCTTGGCTTGAGTTAAAATATGATCGGTAGGTGAGTTTTGTACAGTAAATGTTATTGTATCTGAGAAACAAGTATTGCCAAATGGATTACCATTAAAAGCTGCAGAGGAAATAGTTTCCAAAACAAGCGTATAATCACCGGCAGCTAAAGTATCTCCACTATCACCAAAATCAGCAAAAACAGTTTCGGAAGGGTTTACAGAAGCACCGCTTGTGGAAAAGCCTATTGAATCGCTATCTAATATACCACCAGAAGTATCAGGGCCGAAATACCAATGGAAATTCATAGCTACAGTGGTGCTATCTTCTGCTTCACGTCTTGCATAAGCCCTAATGCCCCCATTATTATTGCCTGCGATAGAAGGATCGCATATTGAATTGTTCGTTATTGAAATTGAGTCCAGTAATGGGGTGAATGCTTTTTGAAACACGCTATCGGTTGCAGCAAGTGAGAAACACAACTCTCCAAATGCGACAGTTCCTCTACCTCCCGGAAATGCTACCGTAGTATCCTCTCTGGCAATAGCAGTGTATGTTCCTGAGGGTAATCCTGGGAAAGAAGCAGTATCTGACTGAGATATTGGTGTAGGTATTCCTGGTGTTATATCATTTCCATCACCATCATAAAGCCTTCCAGATTGAGCATCGTATACATAAGGAAATCTCAGAACAACTCCTACAGAATTAACCACATCATAACCGCTAAAACGATCAGCAGGAACACCCGAACCGGCATAAAGGTATATATTATATTGTCCAATATCATCAAAAGAGGTTGCAATATTTCCTATTTCAGCTACACTACCATTAGTGATGGTGGTTGATCCATCAATAGTTTCAAATTCAGTTAAGCCAGTAAAATCTCCTGTTAATACCGAAACTCGTATTGAGCCTGTTGGGCTAGCATTTTGGTTTGTTGTGTCTGAAACAACTCCTAGAACATTACCTAGGTTATCCTGTATTGAATCTAATAAATTAAAGTCACCAGACTTATCTACTTCGTTATAACTTATTTCAATATTATCTGCCAAAGCTACCCTAGCGGTTCCATTATCTGGGCAGTCCGTAACGTGATCAATAGTTAATGTGGTGGTTGCTTGGATTCCATTATAAGGTAAATCGTAAGTTGATTGAAATCTACATCCAGTTGTTTCATCTGTAACCACAAGAGTGTATAGTCCGGGTATCGCATTTGCAATTACTGCTCTATCGGGTCCAGTTAATGTGTCAAGGTCTACGCCTATTGTTCCACCAATTAAAATATCACCATCCTCTAGGCCTTGCCCGGCAGAGTCCACAGGAGTATAATCAGCTGATCCTTGAAACCATTCAAAAGAAACTGGATTAGAGTGTGTAACTTCAGCTGTAAGTTGACCATTTTCGGCCGCACAACTACTTGGAACAATATTAGGTTCAAAATCTACAATAGGAGCATTTCCTGATACATCATCAATTATTTCAATAGTTCTTAGTGAAGCGACACAGTTTGATGCATTATCTGATACAAAAACTGTGTAATATCCCGCTGCTTGATTTTGTAAACTGTCAGTTGATGCAGAAGCTTCCACACCTGGATCTATCGCATTACCTGTTGTATCCTGGCCTGCATACCAATGGAATTGGAAGTCTCCAACATAGCCACGAGGAGTTCCATTAGTGAAGATTGTATCAATATCAGCAATGTATGCAGAACCATTCGGTGGGTTACATTCATTCTGGTCTGTTTGGCCAAGCGTAACCACAATTTGAGGTATACTTCGAATGATATTGACAGTTTGTATATCAAAACAACCAGTTGCATTGTCTGTAACTCTTACAGTATAGCTTCCATTAGAAAGGCTTGTTTGATTACTGTTTGTGGTAGTAGGAGCACCATCATTTTCAGTATCAAATGGAGCGCCAAGAGCAGATGTGCCATTAAACCATTCAAAAAGGTAACCGGCAGATCCATCACCGCCAGTCACATTTACATCTATCTCCCCAGTAGGATTACTATTGTCACACGAGAAATTATCCTGAATTACTTCAATGTCAAACGCAATAGGTGTGGATTGGTCTTCGATCTCGATAGTCACTGGATCAGAAATACAACCGGTATTTCGGTCAATTAGTCTGACTGTATAGAAACCGGGATCAACATTTTGAAGTGTCAAGGAATCTGATAAATCCACAGCTTGTGCATAAGGATCAGTACTTTTTAAGGTACCCATATTTGCACCGTCTGTTATTACTCTGGAACTATCTACTGAAGTTCCCCAGAACCATGTTACATCAAAAGAACCAGTTGATGGCAATAGGTCCGTTCCTTCAAGAGAAATGGCACCATTTGGATAATTAATTGCCCCCAGACAAACTGTAACATGGGTTGTGTCTATAGCATCCGTGACCAAATCTGTAGGTATCTCTACCGTACCGCCTTCATTATTAATTGAAGCAGTTATGGTTGTATCACAGTTGTTTAGATTATCAGTAATACTTACTGTGTATGTTCCTCCTTCAACTCCAACTAAAACAGAGTCAGTTTGAGAAGCCAGGATATTTGCTATGTCTGTACTTCCTCCAGTATACCACTGATAGGTATAGTTACCGGAAGTACCTGCAACATCAGGAGCGACGGTTATTTGACCGTTGAACCCACCAGTAGCGAGTGTTTCATCGCAGACGGTATTGTTTTGCGTAGGGCCAGTAGGCGACACAGCGATAGGTGAGAAGTCGGGTCTGTCGGGAGATTCGCCCACGTTGAGTGTGATAGGCAGCGTAGTACATCCTGAGACATTGTCAACCACTTCGACGGTGTAGTCACCGGTAGGCAGGTTGGTAAAGTCGTAAGGGGCAGAAGCATCGGTGCTATCAGGCGCACCAACAGCCGAAGTACCGGCATATATTCTGAACGTATAGTCACCTGAACCATTGACGGGGCCAGCATTGAGAGCAGTTACATCGAGTATGATAGAACCATCAGGGAACCCAGTGCCCCCTACACAAGCGGTCACGTCATTGGCAGTAGCATCTCCTGTAAGGTCAAAAGTGGTAAACTCATCATTTGTATCATTGATGATAGAAACGGTGATAGCCGTATCACAAGCATTGACCAGGTCAGCGATCAGTACGGTATAGTCACCACCTTCGATACCGGAGATTACCGAATCAGTTTCAGCGGCTATCAAATCAGCCGGGTCAGTAGAAGCGCCGGAGTACCACTGGTATGAGTAGTTAGCGGAAGTACCTGCTACATCAGGAGCGACGGTTATTTGACCGTTGAACCCACCAGTAGCGAGTGTTTCATCGCAGACGGTATTGTTTTGCGTAGGACCAGTAGGTGACACAGCGATAGGTGAGAAGTCGGGCCTGTCGGGAGATTCGCCCACGTTGAGTGTGATAGGCAGCGTAGTACATCCTGAGACATTGTCAACCACTTCGACGGTGTAGTCACCGGTAGGCAGGTTGGTAAAGTCGTAAGGGGCAGAAGCATCGGTGCTATCAGGCGCACCAACAGCCGAAGTACCGGCATATATTCTGAACGTATAGTCACCTGAACCATTGACGGGGCCAGCATTGAGAGCAGTTACATCGAGTATGATAGAACCATCAGGGAACCCAGTACCCCCCACACAAGCGGTCACGTCATTGGCAGTAGCATCTCCTGTAAGGTCAAAAGTGGTAAACTCATCATTTGTATCATTGATGATAGAAACGGTGATAGCCGTATCACAAGCATTGACCAGGTCAGCGATCAGTACGGTATAGTCCCCACCTTCGATACCGGAGATTACCGAATCAGTTTCAGCGGCTATCAAATCAGCCGGGTCAGTAGAAGCGCCGGAGTACCACTGGTATGAGTAGTTAGCGGAAGTACCTGCAACATCAGGAGCGACGGTTATTTGACCGTTGAACCCACCAGTAGCGAGTGTTTCATCGCAGACGGTATTGTTTTGCGTAGGACCAGTAGGTGACACAGCGATAGGTGAGAAGTCGGGCCTGTCGGGAGATTCGCCCACGTTGAGTGTGATAGGCAGCGTAGTACATCCTGAGACATTGTCAACCACTTCGACGGTGTAGTCACCGGTAGGCAGGTTGGTAAAGTCGTAAGGGGCAGAAGCATCGGTGCTATCAGGCGCACCAACAGCCGAAGTACCGGCATATATTCTGAACGTATAGTCACCTGAACCATTGACGGGGCCAGCATTGAGAGCAGTTACATCGAGTATGATAGAACCATCAGGGAACCCAGTACCCCCCACACAAGCGGTCACGTCATTGGCAGTAGCATCTCCTGTAAGGTCAAAAGTGGTAAACTCATCATTTGTATCATTGATGATAGAAACGGTGATAGCCGTATCACAAGCATTGACCAGGTCAGCGATCAGTACGGTATAGTCCCCACCTTCGATACCGGAGATTACCGAATCAGTTTCAGCGGCTATCAAATCAGCCGGGTCAGTAGAAGCGCCGGAGTACCACTGGTATGAGTAGTTAGCGGAAGTACCTGCAACATCAGGAGCGACGGTTATTTGACCGTTGAACCCACCAGTAGCGAGTGTTTCATCGCAGACGGTATTGTTTTGCGTAGGACCAGTAGGTGACACAGCGATAGGTGAGAAGTCGGGCCTGTCGGGAGATTCGCCCACGTTGAGTGTGATAGGCAGCGTAGTACATCCTGAGACATTGTCAACCACTTCGACGGTGTAGTCACCGGTAGGCAGGTTGGTAAAGTCGTAAGGGGCAGAAGCATCGGTGCTATCAGGCGCACCAACAGCCGAAGTACCGGCATATATTCTGAACGTATAGTCACCTGAACCATTGACGGGGCCAGCATTGAGAGCAGTTACATCGAGTATGATAGAACCATCAGGGAACCCAGTACCCCCCACACAAGCGGTCACGTCATTGGCAGTAGCATCTCCTGTAAGGTCAAAAGTGATAAACTCATCATTTGTATCATTGATGATAGAAACGGTGATAGCCGTATCACAAGCATTGACCAGGTCAGCGATCAGTACGGTATAGTCACCACCTTCGATACCGGAGATTACCGAATCAGTTTCAGCGGCTATCAAATCAGCCGGGTCAGTAGAAGCGCCGGAGTACCACTGGTATGAGTAGTTAGCGGAAGTACCTGCTACATCAGGAGCGACGGTTATTTGACCGTTGAACCCACCAGTAGCGAGTGTTTCATCGCAGACGGTATTGTTTTGCGTAGGGCCAGTAGGTGACACAGCGATAGGTGAGAAGTCGGGCCTGTCGGGAGATTCGCCCACGTTGAGTGTGATAGGCAGCGTAGTACATCCTGAGACATTGTCAACCACTTCGACGGTGTAGTCACCGGTAGGCAGGTTGGTAAAGTCGTAAGGGGCAGAAGCATCGGTGCTATCAGGCGCACCAACAGCCGAAGTACCGGCATATATTCTGAACGTATAGTCACCTGAACCATTGACGGGGCCAGCATTGAGAGCAGTTACATCGAGTATGATAGAACCATCAGGGAACCCAGTACCCCCCACACAAGCGGTCACGTCATTGGCAGTAGCATCTCCTGTAAGGTCAAAAGTGGTAAACTCATCATTTGTATCATTGATGATAGAAACGGTGATAGCCGTATCACAAGCATTGACCAGGTCAGCGATCAGTACGGTATAGTCCCCACCTTCGATACCGGAGATTACCGAATCAGTTTCAGCGGCTATCAAATCAGCCGGGTCAGTAGAAGCGCCGGAGTACCACTGGTATGAGTAGTTAGCGGAAGTACCTGCAACATCAGGAGCGACGGTTATTTGACCGTTGAACCCACCAGTAGCGAGTGTTTCATCGCAGACGGTATTGTTTTGCGTAGGACCAGTAGGTGACACAGCGATAGGTGAGAAGTCGGGCCTGTCGGGAGATTCGCCCACGTTGAGTGTGATAGGCAGCGTAGTACATCCTGAGACATTGTCAACCACTTCGACGGTGTAGTCACCGGTAGGCAGGTTGGTAAAGTCGTAAGGGGCAGAAGCATCGGTGCTATCAGGCGCACCAACAGCCGAAGTACCGGCATATATTCTGAACGTATAGTCACCTGAACCATTGACGGGGCCAGCATTGAGAGCAGTTACATCGAGTATGATAGAACCATCAGGGAACCCAGTACCCCCCACACAAGCGGTCACGTCATTGGCAGTAGCATCTCCTGTAAGGTCAAAAGTGGTAAACTCATCATTTGTATCATTGATGATAGAAACGGTGATAGCCGTATCACAAGCATTGACCAGGTCAGCGATCAGTACGGTATAGTCCCCACCTTCGATACCGGAGATTACCGAATCAGTTTCAGCGGCTATCAAATCAGCCGGGTCAGTAGAAGCGCCGGAGTACCACTGGTATGAGTAGTTAGCGGAAGTACCTGCAACATCAGGAGCGACGGTTATTTGACCGTTGAACCCACCAGTAGCGAGTGTTTCATCGCAGACGGTATTGTTTTGCGTAGGGCCAGTAGGCGACACAGCGATAGGTGAGAAGTCGGGTCTGTCGGGAGATTCGCCCACGTTGAGTGTGATAGGCAGCGTAGTACATCCTGAGACATTGTCAACCACTTCGACGGTGTAGTCACCGGTAGGCAGGTTGGTAAAGTCGTAAGGGGCAGAAGCATCGGTGCTATCAGGCGCACCAACAGCCGAAGTACCGGCATATATTCTGAACGTATAGTCACCTGAACCATTGACGGGGCCAGCATTGAGAGCAGTTACATCGAGTATGATAGAACCATCAGGGAACCCAGTACCCCCCACACAAGCGGTCACGTCATTGGCAGTAGCATCTCCTGTAAGGTCAAAAGTGATAAACTCATCATTTGTATCATTGATGATAGAAACGGTGATAGCCGTATCACAAGCATTGACCAGGTCAGCGATCAGTACGGTATAGTCCCCACCTTCGATACCGGAGATTACCGAATCAGTTTCAGCGGCTATCAAATCAGCCGGGTCAGTAGAAGCGCCGGAGTACCACTGGTATGAGTAGTTAGCGGAAGTACCTGCAACATCAGGAGCGACGGTTATTTGACCGTTGAACCCACCAGTAGCGAGTGTTTCATCGCAGACGGTATTGTTTTGCGTAGGACCAGTAGGCGACACAGCGATAGGTGAGAAGTCGGGTCTGTCGGGAGATTCGCCCACGTTGAGTGTGATAGGCAGCGTAGTACATCCTGAGACATTGTCAACCACTTCGACGGTGTAGTCACCGGTAGGCAGGTTGGTAAAGTCGTAAGGGGCAGAAGCATCGGTGCTATCAGGCGCACCAACAGCCGAAGTACCGGCATATATTCTGAACGTATAGTCACCTGAACCATTGACGGGGCCAGCATTGAGAGCAGTTACATCGAGTATGATAGAACCATCAGGGAACCCAGTGCCCCCTACACAAGCGGTCACGTCATTGGCAGTAGCATCTCCTGTAAGGTCAAAAGTGGTAAACTCATCATTTGTATCATTGATGATAGAAACGGTGATAGCCGTATCACAAGCATTGACCAGGTCAGCAATCAGTACGGTATAGTCACCACCTTCGATACCGGAGATTACCGAATCAGTTTCAGCGGCTATCAAATCAGCCGGGTCAGTAGAAGCGCCGGAGTACCACTGGTATGAGTAGTTAGCGGAAGTACCTGCAACATCAGGAGCGACGGTTATTTGACCGTTGAACCCACCAGTAGCGAGTGTTTCATCGCAGACGGTATTGTTTTGCGTAGGACCAGTAGGTGACACAGCGATAGGTGAGAAGTCGGGTCTGTCGGGAGATTCGCCCACGTTGAGTGTGATAGGCAGCGTAGTACATCCTGAGACATTGTCAACCACTTCGACGGTGTAGTCACCGGTAGGCAGGTTGGTAAAGTCGTAAGGGGCAGAAGCATCGGTGCTATCAGGCGCACCAACAGCCGAAGTACCGGCATATATTCTGAACGTATAGTCACCTGAACCATTGACGGGGCCAGCATTGAGAGCAGTTACATCGAGTATGATAGAACCATCAGGGAACCCAGTACCCCCCACACAAGCGGTCACGTCATTGGCAGTAGCATCTCCTGTAAGGTCAAAAGTGGTAAACTCATCATTTGTATCATTGATGATAGAAACGGTGATAGCCGTATCACAAGCATTGACCAGGTCAGCGATCAGTACGGTATAGTCCCCACCTTCGATACCGGAGATTACCGAATCAGTTTCAGCGGCTATCAAATCAGCCGGGTCAGTAGAAGCGCCGGAGTACCACTGGTATGAGTAGTTAGCGGAAGTACCTGCAACATCAGGAGCGACGGTTATTTGACCGTTGAACCCACCAGTAGCGAGTGTTTCATCGCAGACGGTATTGTTTTGCGTAGGACCAGTAGGTGACACAGCGATAGGTGAGAAGTCGGGCCTGTCGGGAGATTCGCCCACGTTGAGTGTGATAGGCAGCGTAGTACATCCTGAGACATTGTCAACCACTTCGACGGTGTAGTCACCGGTAGGCAGGTTGGTAAAGTCGTAAGGGGCAGAAGCATCGGTGCTATCAGGCGCACCAACAGCCGAAGTACCGGCATATATTCTGAACGTATAGTCACCTGAACCATTGACGGGGCCAGCATTGAGAGCAGTTACATCGAGTATGATAGAACCATCAGGGAACCCAGTACCCCCCACACAAGCGGTCACGTCATTGGCAGTAGCATCTCCTGTAAGGTCAAAAGTGGTAAACTCATCATTTGTATCATTGATGATAGAAACGGTGATAGCCGTATCACAAGCATTGACCAGGTCAGCGATCAGTACGGTATAGTCCCCACCTTCGATACCGGAGATTACCGAATCAGTTTCAGCGGCTATCAAATCAGCCGGGTCAGTAGAAGCGCCGGAGTACCACTGGTATGAGTAGTTAGCGGAAGTACCTGCAACATCAGGAGCGACGGTTATTTGACCGTTGAACCCACCAGTAGCGAGTGTTTCATCGCAGACGGTATTGTTTTGCGTAGGGCCAGTAGGCGACACAGCGATAGGTGAGAAGTCGGGTCTGTCGGGAGATTCGCCCACGTTGAGTGTGATAGGCAGCGTAGTACATCCTGAGACATTGTCAACCACTTCGACGGTGTAGTCACCGGTAGGCAGGTTGGTAAAGTCGTAAGGGGCAGAAGCATCGGTGCTATCAGGCGCACCAACAGCCGAAGTACCGGCATATATTCTGAACGTATAGTCACCTGAACCATTGACGGGGCCAGCATTGAGAGCAGTTACATCGAGTATGATAGAACCATCAGGGAACCCAGTGCCCCCTACACAAGCGGTCACGTCATTGGCAGTAGCATCTCCTGTAAGGTCAAAAGTGGTAAACTCATCATTTGTATCATTGATGATAGAAACGGTGATAGCCGTATCACAAGCATTGACCAGGTCAGCAATCAGTACGGTATAGTCCCCACCTTCGATACCGGAGATTACCGAATCAGTTTCAGCGGCTATCAAATCAGCCGGGTCAGTAGAAGCGCCGGAGTACCACTGGTATGAGTAGTTAGCGGAAGTACCTGCTACATCAGGAGCGACGGTTATTTGACCGTTGAACCCACCAGTAGCGAGTGTTTCATCGCAGACGGTATTGTTTTGCGTAGGACCAGTAGGTGACACAGCGATAGGTGAGAAGTCGGGCCTGTCGGGAGATTCGCCCACGTTGAGTGTGATAGGCAGCGTAGTACATCCTGAGACATTGTCAACCACTTCGACGGTGTAGTCACCGGTAGGCAGGTTGGTAAAGTCGTAAGGGGCAGAAGCATCGGTGCTATCAGGCGCACCAACAGCCGAAGTACCGGCATATATTCTGAACGTATAGTCACCTGAACCATTGACGGGGCCAGCATTGAGAGCAGTTACATCGAGTATGATAGAACCATCAGGGAACCCAGTACCCCCCACACAAGCGGTCACGTCATTGGCAGTAGCATCTCCTGTAAGGTCAAAAGTGATAAACTCATCATTTGTATCATTGATGATAGAAACGGTGATAGCCGTATCACAAGCATTGACCAGGTCAGCGATCAGTACGGTATAGTCCCCACCTTCGATACCGGAGATTACCGAATCAGTTTCAGCGGCTATCAAATCAGCCGGGTCAGTAGAAGCGCCGGAGTACCACTGGTATGAGTAGTTAGCGGAAGTACCTGCTACATCAGGAGCGACGGTTATTTGACCGTTGAACCCACCAGTAGCGAGTGTTTCATCGCAGACGGTATTGTTTTGCGTAGGGCCAGTAGGCGACACAGCGATAGGTGAGAAGTCGGGCCTGTCGGGAGATTCGCCCACGTTGAGTGTGATAGGCAGCGTAGTACATCCTGAGACATTGTCAACCACTTCGACGGTGTAGTCACCGGTAGGCAGGTTGGTAAAGTCGTAAGGGGCAGAAGCATCGGTGCTATCAGGCGCACCAACAGCCGAAGTACCGGCATATATTCTGAACGTATAGTCACCTGAACCATTGACGGGGCCAGCATTGAGAGCAGTTACATCGAGTATGATAGAACCATCAGGGAACCCAGTACCCCCCACACAAGCGGTCACGTCATTGGCAGTAGCATCTCCTGTAAGGTCAAAAGTGGTAAACTCATCATTTGTATCATTGATGATAGAAACGGTGATAGCCGTATCACAAGCATTGACCAGGTCAGCGATCAGTACGGTATAGTCCCCACCTTCGATACCGGAGATTACCGAATCAGTTTCAGCGGCTATCAAATCAGCCGGGTCAGTAGAAGCGCCGGAGTACCACTGGTATGAGTAGTTAGCGGAAGTACCTGCAACATCAGGAGCGACGGTTATTTGACCGTTGAACCCACCAGTAGCGAGTGTTTCATCGCAGACGGTATTGTTTTGCGTAGGGCCAGTAGGTGACACAGCGATAGGTGAGAAGTCGGGCCTTATCGGCTCATCATTCACATCAATTGTAAATGGCAAAGTTGTGCAGCCAGTTTGATTATCAACAATTACTACGGTATAGGTTTCTGGTGCGAGATTAGGTAATACATTAGCATTTACGGAATCGTCGGCCATAGTATTTACACTAGTACCTATATAATATTTAAAATTGTAATCGCCAGACCCACCAGCCGCATTCAGCACTCCTGGAGCAAATTCAATACTGCCATTTGGATAGCCTGTACCTCCCACACATATTGTATTAGGGTTGGATGATATGCTTGAATTAAGGTTAAAAGTAGTTATGGCATCCGTGTCATCATTAATGCTATATTCAAGGACATTTACACAACCTGTAGATTTTTCGGTTAATTCTAGTGTGTAGGTGCCTCCCGGGATATTGGATAGAATTATATCAGGACTTCCATTTACGGATGTGGTATCTGTACCATCAATTGCACTTGTACCATCGTTTGTAAGAACATCGGAAGGATCTGTCGATTGTCCGGCAAACCAGGTGTAAGTGTAATCTTCAGAATTGCCTTCATCAACCTGAACAGTAATTTGTCCATTGAATTGAGCGGGTCCGGGGATCAGGGTAGTATCGCAAACTGTGTTATCTACTGTCTCAGGGCCCGTTAAGATTTGTGTAGCGGTCGGTAGACTTGTCTCATCATTAACAATGATTTGGATAGGGTCAGACTCACAACCTGTGAAATTATCCCTTATGAAGAAAGTGTATGAGGTGGACTGTAAGCTATCAAAAACGCCTGTGCCATCATCAAATTCAGGATCACCAGTCAAATCATTGGTGAGAAAACCTCGATAGTTGTATGGATCCATGAAGAACTCAACGCCATCGATAAAGTTGCCAACACTATTATTACCTGTATGGGTAGAAATAGCTCTGTATTCGAATCGAGTAAAATATTGACCGTCAGGTACAGTGTAAGTACCTTCATAGACATACCATTGATCATTGTTTGATTGGAAAGTTCCAATTTCTACAAGAGGCTGTCCAGTAGCTCCAATATAAAGACCTAATTCGTCTGTACCAGCCCTTCCTCTATGGGCAAAACGCCAGACCATTTCAACACCAGGTTGAGTATTCAAATCAAAATAAAGGGCAGCAACATTATTTGCATTTATTTCTGCCCAATGTTCACCATCATAAGCTTCATGAGGCCTTACGGTATTACTCTCATGCCAAATCTCTATTCGCTGATCTGCAGCAGTGGTTGACCAACCTTCAATATCAGATTGATCAAAAGTCTTAATTCTTCCTCCATTAAATGATTGCTCATGATTACTTACAGACCGAATATCTAATGAATCAAAACCACCATTAACGTTATTGATTCTTACTTGTTGAGTAACATCAATAATTTCAGAAATATCAATAATACCATTATCAAATGCACAACTCGTAACAGCATCAATGACAATAAGATCTTCATCAATAGGAAGCGGATCTTCTTTTTCGTCCAGAATGGTAACTGCGGCTGTTGAAGTACAACCTGTGGTGTTATCAGTCACAGCTACTGTGTAAACGCCAGGTTCCAAACCTCCGATTTGATAGGGTTCATCATTTACATTAAAAGCGTTAGGATTTGCTGTACCCGGCAACTCATCATCCACATCAGTACTTGATCCAAGATACCACTGGTATGTATATCCTGCTGCTACAGTTATACCATCCACCGTTACTGTGGCTTGTCCATTCCCAATGTTACAGCCAGTGCTTGGAAAATCCTGCACTACTGCAATATTGGGACCAACCGGATTATTACCGGTTGTGTATACAAAAGCATCAGAAACACATCCATTGGCTCCTGTAACCACTAGCGTATAAGTGGAATCACCAGCAACATTAACCAATCTATTCGTATTAGCACCTGAAACTGATGAGCCATCTGAAAGCTCTCCAGTTGCTGTTATATTTTGACCACCTGTACCATTTCCTTCATACCAATTAAAAGTATATCCTGTGAAATCAGTTACCGGGTCACCTAAAAGGGAAATATCAACTTCAATGACACCATTGTAGGGTGCCTGGCAATTTGTGTTTTCTGTTGTATTCGGATCATCCAGGGTTACTAATGGTTGGGTAGGGGTGCTACCTATTGTAATGTTGGCAATAGTTGTACAGCCACTGGCATTATTGGTTATCTGCACATAGTAGGTAGCGCTTTGTAATCCGACCGTCGTTGTATCTCCTGTATCAATTGGTGTACCATCTATAAATCCATCTGTGTCAGCATCGGTATTGTTATCGAACCACTCAAAAGTATAGCCATCTTCTTCAAAAAGTCTATTGGCAGGCAAATCAATGCCTTCTTCAGGATCTATGACATAGGCATTGGCAATACCATCACCAGGGGCGGCACCACACGAAGTATTGGGCTGTACTTGCCCTGTAACTGCATCAGGAAATACAGGAATAGTATTGATAGTCCTGGTGACAGGGTTTGAAATACAACCTGTGGAGTCACTTACCACTACAACTGTGTATTTACCATCTCCGGAATAGAAGGAAGGATCTATTTGAGAAAGGTCAAGACTTACTGAGTCATAGTCTACAGAACTTATTTGAATTCTATTAGCCTCATCAGCCAAACTACCTGAGTACCATCTGTAAGAAAAGTTATTATCTAAATCTTCAATAGTAGGTTCAGTTGTTCTTGGGTAAGTAATGCCAGCATCTGTAATTTGACTGATAGAAATCACACCAGTATTTAGAGTACCGTCACAACTTGTATTGTCAGCAACCCTTGTACTTCTGATGAGTGGTTTTGTTGAAAGGTCATCCAAAAGAACATCGGTAGTAGCAACGCAACTCACATCGAGATTTGTGACTCTAACTCTTTTCAAACCATCGTCCAATCCGGTGAAGGTATATCCTGTAGAACCATCAAGAATGGTGACTGTTTCAAGAAGATCACTAGGATTAGTGGTTGGGGAATCAAAAATTTCAATTTGGTAACCATTTACCGGTTCATTGGTAGCGGATGAAACAAAAATGTCTACTTCGCCAAGACCACCGCCACTGAAACATGAAATATCATTTCGTACCGAACTTACAATGTTTGGTGCATCTGTGAGATCATTTAAGGAAACTGTGGCTGGAACTGTAATACAGTTTGTTGTATTATCTTCAACAGTAACAGTATAGAAACCACCCTCATATCCACTAAAAACGCCAGATGTATTTGTTTCTAGCAAAGTTGCTAAAGTGAAGCCCTCATAAAGCCTAAAAGTATAGTCCCCTGAAGCAGGAGTAACCTTATCACTGATATCAATGACACCATTAGGAGCACTTGCATCGCAGCTTGTATTATTACCTAAACCGGCATTAGGGCAGGTAATGCTTTCATCAATAGTCTCGATTTGAGTATTGCCGTTAGGATGTGTGGCATTGACAATTGTACCGTCGTTTCCATTACCTGAGATATCTGATACCGTAGTGCCTATTACTGTATTGAAATCATAATAAGCAATAAGGCCCGGTTCATTACCGGTAAGTTCAGTACACATGGTCTCATTTATCTCAACACCCGAAAGAACTCTGTTGTATAGTCGGAATTCGTCAAATATCCCTTCAAATTTTCCGTACCCAGGATTGTTGTCCCGACCAAGGAACATTTGAGGACCAGCATTTCTCAATATACCACTACCTGTATGCGTATCTTCACCCAATAATACACCGTTTGAGTAGAGCTTCATTTCACCGGTATTACCATTCCAGGTACCAGTTACTTGCGTCCAACCTGTTGCAGAATAGGAACTATTAATTCTACCACGTCCACCACCGGTAGTTTTCACTACAAATGCGAGACCATCATGGTTATCTGACCATAACAATACCTGATTTTCTCCAGTGGCCCCGGATGAAAATAGTCTTTGATCAGTAGAGTAATTGCCTGGGGTGAATTTAGCCCAGTATTGGATTGTAATTTCATCCAGCCCTGCTACAATCTGAGGAAGGGAAATGTAACCCCCATCAGCCGAGTTAGCAGCCTGATCATTGATGCTAAACGCGTCACCTGATTCAAAGGGCTCATTAATATCTACGAAACTTGGTATTTCGAAATCAGCAGAGACGGATGTATAAAGCACTCTGAAACATCCGGTGGCATTTTCTGTAACACGGACTGTATAATTTCCTTCTCGTGCTTCAATTAATCTATGTGACGCCCCAGGTTGCGGACGCCCATCATCTTCAGCATTAGGTAACTTATACTGATTTAAGGTATTGTGCCCTGCAAACCATTCAAAAGTAAAACCGGCTGTCGTGCCGATACCATCACCATCAGCTTCCAAAATTCCTGATCCTGTATCACAACTCGTATTAGGTGCTATTTCCGCTACGGTAGGGTTAGGAGATGGTGTTAAATCCTCGATAGTGACGGTAATAGGGTCAGAAACGCAACCACTCACGTTATCTCTGACTTCAATGGTGTAATCTCCAGCAGTCAGGTTACTATAGGTGCCACCACCTTCAAAATCAGCAACTGCTTTTATCGTGGGGCCATCATAATATGAAAATGTGTATCCCGCCGTTTGACCACCGTCGGCCGTAATGGAAATTTGGCCGGCATCCAGGTCAGCACAGGTAGTTACATCTACTGTTGTGGCAGCATCAAGAATTGGTTTAGAAAGACTAGAGTTTACCGTTCCTGTCTTTACTACCGTACAACCTGTTAATACATCTTCTACAACTACGGAATAACTTCTGGCTTCAAGGTTTTCAATTCTTGGTTGAACCCCAATAGGAGCGGTAAAGTCATTACCTACATACCATGTAAACTCATAGCCATCAGTTACCGGTGTTCCACCATCGTCAACATGCGCCTCTAGAATACCATTAGGCGTATTACAATCTGTTACGTCCTGAACATTTGTGATCACGACATCCGCATCACCAAATAGTGGTGCTACTTCAAATATTTCTACTTCTAACGTATCAGAGCCACATCCTGCTGCGGCACTCTCTCCAAAAACTGAATAAACGCCGGTAGCCATACTTGGAAAATAGGCACCATCAAAGTCAGGCCCCTCCGCGAAAGTTGCGGGATCATCCTTTGGCCCTTCGAACCAATAAAAGTTAAATCCATTTGTAATAGCACCGGTAACCTGAGGTGTGGTACCGCTTACCCTTATGTTATCTAACCTATATTGTTCATTATTGGCAGTATTATTCATTCGTGCCACTAGTTGCAAAGTGCTGCCGTTAAGGTTATCTACCGTGGCTATTATTTCACCAAAACTGCCTACCTGATCACCATTATCTGCAAGTGTTTCAGAACCGCCATCTAAAACATAATAAAATCTCAAGTAGTCAGCATTGGTCTCCATATTGTCGGAGGCTATCAAATTGGCTGAAACAGATATATCAGTAAAACCCGAAATGTCTATTATTTCAGAAGTCCATACAACTTCTCCATCAGTATCACGAGCTTCGAAGACCTTATTGCCGTTAAATGTTCTTACTTCTCCCCAGTCTGTATTGGTATCGACTGTTCGAGACCATCCGGTTGCGCCATTATCTACCTGTGTATTATCACTTAAGTCACCAAAGGTTTCTAGCCAAATATCCTCTGTATCTCCTCCTGTAGTACCAAAATAGTATGCCCTTGCCCCACCATTGTTTGGCTTACCATCATCGCAAAGCTCATTGTCTTTCAGCTTTTCAACAGTTAAAGGAAAGGGGTTAGGATTTACCGGACCATTTACAAAGTTATTTGTAAGGTCACATTCTACAATAGGGCCGGCAGGGCTTGAAAAAGGGATTGCACTAGTACCCGGGTCATTAATTGCAACAAAAAGTTCAAATGCGTCGCCAGGACCTTGTACGGTCATTGTAATATCTTCAGTATCTCCAGGCTCAAAAAGAGATAATAAAACAGATGAGGTATTCAGCCTTGTAGTACCAGATTGAGCAGGATTGCCATCATAGAAAGTAACGAAAAGCAAACCACCGATTTCACTATCGCCGGTGTTTTCTATAGTGAAGGTTACATCAAACTCTGTAGTTGGACAGGTTGGATCATTAATGATAAGATTGTCAGCTATAGTAATATCAGGTGCAACGAAAGATGGACATCCTGTTGACTCTAATAGTGGAGATTGGTTTAGGAAGGTGTTGATTGCTCTGTTTTCACCATCGGTACAGATATCCTCAGAAAATACTCTGGTGTGATCCTGCTGCTCGATAGGTACTGTTAGGTCATCATTGATATTTACGTTGAAATAAGCATGCTGATTCCAGATACCTCTAGAAGGTTGCCAGTTCTCTCCATTATCAGCCTCATAAACACGGATATGACCAAAAGCTGAATTTGGGTCATATGGATTAAACGGGAAATTATTATCTGTGAAACAGCTAACACAAATTTCACTGGCACCATCACCATCTACGTCAGAAACGATAGGATATTCACTACCTGTTCTCGATACACAGGGCAGGGAAGTGCGTGTACTACCATCGACACCATCAACAATGATTAAGCTGGCCTCACTTCGGTAAACAGTCTCAGCTGCACCATCACCATTAAAGTCAAAAACTGTACATCCTGTAAATCCGGAAGTGCCTTCATCTACACCTTTAACCCAAATTGCATTTAAATTTTCGTCAAGGGAGATAAGTTGCTGGTCGGATACAAAAGTCGCATTAAGGTTACCGTCTCCATCCACGTCAGCAATATTAATTCTACCAGTACCTCTCACGTGATTACCTGGCACAGCATAAGTGAGTACACTGTTATTAAAAACATCCCAAAAGACAACCGTTGTGGTAGATGTATTGCTGGAACCAAGTGCACCAGACATAAGTACATCCATGTGGTCATCTTCATTATAATCCGCTACAGCAACTGCGGACCAGTTGCTACCACCCCAACCACTAAAATATTTCGGGAAAAATGAAACACCCGAAGAGGCGAAAATATCGTTTACATCGCGTACTAATGTTCTGGTACCTGCTGCTATATTGATAGCCCAAATATTGTCTCCTTCCACCAGTTCCAGACCATCGCAATCAGCACACGCTGCATCATCTAAAATGTCAACTGCGATAGAACCAAAGAATACATTCTGATCCCAGTTTCCACTTTCACCCTGTACGATTAAAGCACCAGTTTCTGCATTTCTAATCTCGTTTCTGTAGTATAATTCAGGGGTACCATCCTGATTGAAGTCAGCCAAACCGGGCAAACCTGTTCCCTGGTTGAAAGTGCCATTGACCTCCCAAAGTACATTAAGCTCACAATCAAGTCGAGCAATTCTTCTGCCTTCGTGCTGCGTAACAAAAATATCTCCACAATCATCGTTATCTATATTTGCAATCGCATTAAATCTGGCAACATCAAATCCTAAGGTTGTTTGATGCTCAATATCACCTGTAGCTCCGTTAAGTACGAATACAGTCCTATTCAAATGATTGGTTGAGATAACCTCGGGTATCCCATCAGTGTCAATATCACCGATAGATGGTAATGTCGCGTTATTGGAAGTTTGATCCAGAGATCCCCATTGCTGGCGAATAAAAAAGTCTGGATTTTCAGTAGGCTCATCCTGGCATTGTACAGCATTGCCAAAATAGAAATTTTGACAATCAGTACTCTGTCCACAGGCAGCATCATAACAGTCTACAAAGCCATTGCCATCATTATCAACACCGTCCAAACAATTTTCTTGAGCGAACACACTTGTTGATACAAAAATAGCACAGATGACGAGCAGCGATTTCTTAATACATTCCATCTAGTAAGAATAGGTTGTAAGGGTATATACACTACAAAGATTCTAAGTAACCAGAACTTTTCCTTAGTAAAAATTCATTTTACCTAAAATCTTACATTCTGACTAGTAAAGATAGATTTTATTTTTTAAGAAATGTATTCTGTGAATAAAAAATATGATTTATTTAAGTTAAGCCTATCTGGCTAGCATAATGCTACCACTTCTATTGAATTGTGTATCGTCACATTTCATCACATAAAAATAGACGCCTTCAGGTACTTCAATACCTTCTGTTGTACCATTCCAAATGCAGTCATTTTCAAACGGTGAATCTGCCACAAAAAGATTTCTACCTCTGTTATCAAAAATGTAAACCGTACAGCCATTCAAATCCCTGGTATTTGAAATTTCCCAGCAATCAAATCCTATACCATCGCCATTAGGACTGAATGAGGTACGTGCTGTGACAAATTCATTAATGATTGATACGCTTTCGGAGGCCTCACATCCATTAGCATCATTTCCGGTGACGGTCATGATTGTGAAAATATCTCTTGGGAAAACGGTTATGGAGGAAGCAGTAGGCTCAGCAACCAACTCTAGGGGACTCCATTCATAGCTATCACCTCCTGATACCTGAAGGTCTACACTTTTTTGGTTTTCTCTTAGTTTGATGCTATCACCAACCAATTCAGAATCACTACTTGTTATAGTCAATCCACCGCCTTGAAAATTGGTTACCTGAATTTGATCTGAAAATTCGCAGCCCAAATCATTGGTTGCAACTACACTGTATGTGCCTGGGTCTACTACAGAAATGGAGTTTGTGGTAGATCCATTATTCCATGAATAAGAAGTTAAATTATCAGGTAGAGCGAGGGTTACGGGCTCCCCTGGACATTTTTCTGTTCCTTGTGGAGTTTGAATTTCAACATTCGGGGCATCAACCACCACAATATCTTTGCTGAATGATGTTTCGCAGTTAGCAAGTTGAGCATAGCCTGTTGTTAAAGTAACCGTGAAAGTGCCTGGACCATTATAAGTATTATTGGCAATTTCTCCACCGCCGGAAGATCCATCCCCAAAATCCCAGCTGTAGGTTAAGGATAGATTACCTGTAGAGGCAGCTGTGAAGCTTATAGGTACATCAAAGCAGGTAGAATCTGCAGAACCAAAGCTGGAAACAGGTTTTGGAACTGGCGAAAAAGTAAAGGGCTCTGACTCAAATGAACACCCATTATCACCCTGAATAACTGCTGTATAATTGCCAGGATTTACAGCATCAAAGGTGTTTGAGTTTGAGTTTGGAATAGGGGAGCCATCCAGTCTCCATTCGTAGTTATAACCTGGGAAATTAGCCACTCTTAGGGGTGTTGAAGTGCCTTCACATACCTGAATATCTTCTTCACCTTCAATGGAAATTAAAGGTACACTACGCATGCCTACATCGATGGTGGCTTCAGCACTAAGGCACGAACCTGATTGTATTTGTAATGTATACCTACCTGCTTTATCAGCTGAAAAATTTTCAACAACTAAAGGATTACCCGTACCTGTAAATCCGTTGGGCCCTTTCCAAATAAAGCTTGTACCAGAAGAAGTAGAGGTTAGCCTTAGTTCATCTCCGATACAAACATCTTGAACAGCACTTATTTGTGGTGTGGCAGCTGCACCAGGTGCTACGGTTATATCCACCGGTGCAGAAACCAGGCTACAGCCGGTTCCATCCTGAGTGATTTGCACGGTGTATCGACCTGTTTGAGTGATGGTGAGCGCGTCAGAGGTTCCTCCTGATACCGCCTGCCCATCTCTAAACCACTGATAAGAACCGCTGGCGATTTTAGTGGCTTCTAATTGAAATCCACTGCCTGAGCAAACCGTTTGTGTTTCCTGTTTAATCTCTGGTATAATACAGTTCTTGTTAAGTAGAATCATCAAATTGGCAGCTTCAAAACTTGTTAATGCCAGGTCAGGCCTTGCATCACCATCCAGGTCACCAATTTTCACATTTCTTGTATTACCAGTTACATTTTTCCTGATGGTTTCCATACCAAACACACCATTGTTGGTAGTATTGATAAGGTTGGTCATTTGTAATGGATTGGTACCTAGCGAAGAAACAGCAATATCTAGCAGCCCATCACCGTTCAAGTCACCCATATCCAGACCCCAGGGGCCGGGTGCAGTTCCAATTTCATCTGGGGCACCAAATACTATGTCTCTACCTGTAGTTTCATTCATCAAAATATTGACAGTACTTTGGGAAGGGTTTGTGATCGCTATGTCAGATAAACCATCACCATTCAAATCACCGGTTTTCAGATTAATGAAATTTCCAGGTGCTATTAGCGTTTGTGACCTCCCAAAATCTATATTGCCAGGTTCACTTTTATTTCTAAACACGTAGATATCCCTTGCCTGAAATTGAGAAACTGCAATATCCGGAAAACCATCGCCATTCAAGTCATCCACTGCTAATCCAACCAATCCAGCTGAAGTAGTTGCTGGATTTTCTACCTCCAATGCGATAGGAGTAGAGGCGAAAGATATACTGCCTGAACTGCTTTTATTATTAAAAATGTAAAGAAACTGATCCGTACTATTTGTAATAATCAATTCAGCCTTTCCATCCTGATCTAGGTCTTTGATTTCAATTCTTCTGGATTCCCTGAAATCACCGCTTGCTTGGTTAGGAATTGATAATTGAGTGGCATTGGCAAAAGAAACAGCACCAGAAGAAGTGTTTCTAAAGATGTAGATGTTATTGGCCGACCTTACACCTGCTACTTCATCTGTAAAAACCAGATCAGGTCTTCCATCGCCATCCAAATCCCCACAGATGGTATTCAATGTGGGCTGGGTATTGTTATCAAACAATGAAAGATCAATCCTATTGAAGCTTGCAGATCCTACAGAACTATTATTGACATAGACATTAACTAGAGGCGTGCCAGCATTTGGGACTTCCTGGTTAGATACAGCAATGTCTAATTTTCCATCGCTGTTAAAATCACACATGCAAAGGTCATAAGTAGCATCCTGATTGGTTGGCAGGTCAGTTGGATTGGATAAACCGCCCGCACTAAAATCTGAGTTACCAAAAGACAATAAGAAGTTTTGAGGTGAAAATGCAGTTAACCCACTATTAACATCCGTAACGCGAATATTCCCATAGGTAGCATTGGCCGGTACTATTACTTCCAGTTGATTTTCTGATGCAGATACTACCTGAGCTCGCCCGGCACCAAAATACACCAGATTATCAGAAGGATTTGTCGAGAAATTAATACCAGAAATAAAAACTGTTTCTCCCACGGATGCTGAGCTAGGGCTGAATCCAATATTATATGGAGCATCCTGTGCCCAAATCAGACCCGGGATAAATACTATCGCAAGAAGTATATATATAGATTTTTTCATGACTTTAGTTCTCATTAATTACCAACACTTAATACCCAAACATCAGCATAGTTTGCATTTTTTCGAATCTGGTCTCTTCTGGACCTTGCTTCAGCTACATCCTGATGACTGCTGATGACTACATAGTATAATCCTCTTTCGGATTGATAGCCCACTTTCACATCAGTGAATCCTCTTTGGAAAAGAATGTCACTTTGTTTCTCTGCGTTTTCAAAGCTTGAAAATGCTCCATCAATGATATGATGTCCTGCGGGCAATTCCAGCCTGTGGTTACCACGCTTCCTTACAACTGGAGCTGTGGTTTGGGTGGTGGTTTCTGGTTCTGCTACAACTTCGTTGACACGCTCTTTAGTTGCAGCCGTATTGTCAAATTCTATTTTTAATTCTTCTACTTTCTCATTTGGCTTAATACGCTCTTCAATATTGATCACGGGTACCTCAGAGTTATCTGGGATCGTGTATCCCGGAGCCATATCATCGAGTAGAACCTGCGTTTCTACTTCGCCAGTGTAAACCTTACTCCATTTGGTGATTCTCTTTTCTTCTCCATTCTCATCTATTTCAACCCACTCAATGCCAACTTCTTTTTCACCATTAGCATTTACACGTTCCTGGGGAGTTTCATTAGGATTCGCAATAGACCATGTGGTTTTAGAGCCAGGAGGGGGGTCTGGTAAAAATTCAACCATGGTTTCTTTCTCACCATTTTCGTTGATTCTCGTAAAGACTACCGCAGTTTCAATTTCACCTGAAGGCGATACTCTTGTTAAATTATCGTCGGCAGATGGATTAACGTACACCCATGTTTCACGTAAGTCCTCTTTGTTGATGTTTTCAGGATTAATGACAGTAGTATTTGTGTAGTCCTGTTGTGTTCTTTCTGCTTCTTCAGTTTGACTGTCATTTTGATCCTGAACATCATCTCTTTCTTGCACATCATCAGACTGATCTACATCCTGCTCTTCCTGAGTATCCTCAGTAGTGTCTTTATCTTCTGCCGCAAGTGCTTCAAGCTTAGCTAATCTTTCCTGTTCAGCTTTCGCTGCGCGCTCTTCGGCAGTTAATCGGTGTGATTTAATAAATGATGATACGTGTTCAGCGTGATCTTTTCGGGTACCGAGGTGATAACCTATATGTATTTCGTGAGTATTACCTGTAAGCGCAGGTATGTCCGGCTTACCTAATTCATAAGCGTATCCAAGTGCAAACTTCTCAGCAACTTTAGCACCTATTAAACCAACCATGCCTGCATCCTGGCGATAGGCACCCCCAACCCAAACGATATGTTTAAGGTGCATGATAGCAGCTATTTCAAATTGATCAGCATTATTTCTGCTATACCTGTATATAACGTGTGGCTCGAATGCAAAATCATCACCAAGGTGCCCACGGTAATTCATTTTTAATAATGCTCTATCTAATGGCGTGACCCGTACAGGGCTAAAATCCTCCTCGGAGACTACATCAAAACTGAAAAGGCTCGGTAATGCAAAGCCAAAATTGAAATGACCTGTATGATAGGTGACCCCAAATTCACCTATAGTATATAGTTCATCTGACACGAGATTGGTGAAGGCTGGGTCAGTAGGATCATCCAGTTCAGCAAAATTTAAAGATGTAGTCCCTACGCCAAGGGAAAGTCCAAACCTCAAATAATGAGTGCGGTCAATATTAAGGAGATAGCTGACAGCACCTTTTACACCGCTATTGGTTAATAGCCCCTGAGACTCATTGAAAATACTTCCTCCAACACCTATACCATTAGGTAGTGGTGTGTGAAAAGAGGCATGAGCAATAGTTGGAGCGCCTTCTATGCCTGTCCACTGTTGCCTATACATTAAAAATAATACTGAATGCCCATCAACCCCTGCGTAGGAGGGATTGTATATAAAGGGATTCATGAAAAACTGACTGTAGATTCTTGGCTCCTGTGCGTAAGTATTAAATGCAAATACACCTGAAAGGAGTAGGATTAGGGATAATCTTTTCATAAATCAACGTTACATATATTCAAATAAAATCAGGTGGTTTATATCTGAAATTACCTGCATAGTAACAATAATTCCGAAAGATAGAAAAATTTTCAACAATAAGCATCTTTAAAATGATTTTGAGCTTATTATTAGGTATTTGGAGTAATTGTAGTTAAAACTGGACTATTGTATTTTATTTATACACAATTGTAATCCTGCAAATATTTAGTTTCTTTTAAGGTCTAATCCTGCTTTTCATGAAAAGGTTGAAATTTATCTTATTAGCAGTAATTGTTTTTGGGTCAATAAACTATTCATCGGCCCAGACCAGAGTCCCTACACTCACTATAGGTGAAGCTTTTTGGTTTGGAGCTAAAATAGGTTCTGGGTTTGTTCTAAATGAATATTGGGATAAGGATTACAAAGATTTTTATAACTTCTCATCCAGGCCTACATACAATATAGGTTTGGTATTTAATTATTCAGCATCTAATACCTATGGCATTTATACGGAGTTGCAGTTTGCTCAAACATTTAGAAAGCTGACAAATGATCCTAATGTGGAAGATGGGATCGATGTGGAAAGTGAAGCCACCTTTAATTACATTTCAGCTCCTGCTTTAATGCGTTTTAAACTCCAGATTGATCCACGCTGGCATGTGTTTACAGGTATTGGCCCCCAAATTAGCTACTGGCTTAGTGGCAATACCACAATTACATCGAGTGAGTTTCGTGAGTTTGGATCCTTTGATAATCTCAATTATACGTACGGTATCAATAAAACAGCTGATGATATTCAAGGAGAAGAGAATGTCATGGCATTACCAAAAGCAAATCGATTCCAGTATGGCCTAATGTTGATGGTAGGTACTATGTTTGATGTGAAAGAATATCAAAGAATTTCTGTAGATGCTCGCTTGTTGTGGGCTCATTCGTTTTTTGGGTTTAATGAGGATGTAACTAATGTACTATCCGAGTACGCTGAAAATTTCAGATTCAGGCAGCATGTCCTTTCCTTCAACCTATCCTACACCTTCGGCTATGATCCTATAGTGGCACGAAAAGGGCAAAGTACAATCAAAAGGAAAAAAAGAAAGAAGACTTTCTAGTTTTATAGTTATACCGGGTAAAGAAAGCGTATGCTCAAAATTGCCTGGAAAGAAAACTATTGCCATCCCTTACCCGAAGGACATAGGTTTCCTATGATCAAATATGACTTGCTTCCCGAGCAACTCATTTATGAAGGAACAATCACTGAAAACAGCCTATTTAAGCCAGGTACTCTAGAAGATAGTGACATTCTTCGTGTCCATCATACATCTTATTTAGCTAAACTACGTCAGGCTCAATTGACAAGATCGGAAGAACGCAGGACAGGCTTTCCATTTTCCGATGCTTTGCTGGAAAGAGAGCTTACAATTAATCAGGGTACTATTGACTGTACGCATTATGCACTAAAATATGGAGTGGCATTCAATATAGCTGGTGGTACGCACCATGCTTTTTCTGATAGGGGGGAAGGTTTCTGTTTGTTAAATGATCAGGCGATTGCAGCGGCTTATCTGCTCGAGCATAAACTGGCGGCTCAAATCTTGATCATAGACCTTGATGTCCATCAGGGAAATGGTACTGCCCAGATTTTTCGTGATAACTCATCGGTATTCACGTTCAGTATGCATGGAGCTAAAAATTATCCATTACATAAAGAACTAAGTGATCTGGACATAGATTTGGAAGACGGTACAGAGGATAAAATCTACCTATCAAAGCTTTATGAGAACTTGTCACGATTAATAGACAATGTACAGCCGGATTTCCTATTCTTTCAGTCAGGTGTAGATGTACTTAAAGAGGATAAACTGGGCAGATTGGCATTAAGCCTGGAAGGCTGCAAAGAACGAGATAAAATAGTTTTGGAGATTGCCCACAGAAACCAGATTCCACTAGTGGCCTGTATGGGTGGCGGCTATTCCGAAAACATTAGGACAATTATAGAGGCGCATGCAAATACTTATCGAGTGGCCTCTGAGTTGTACTTCTAGACATTACTTTTATAGGTATGCAATTGGTGAATTTCAAGGATCCACAAATACGACATCTTACATTTTTTATTTTGTGGCTATGGATAGTGAAATCGGTTGAACTGGCATTGGATGCACAGTGGGCCGAATATGGAATTTATCCGAGAGAGATTCATGGATTATTAGGCGTCATTACAGGACCAATGATTCATGGCGATGTATTGCATCTTCTGTCTAATTCCATCCCATTACTCATCTTAGGTAGCTTGCTCATTCTTGTTTTTGCAAAAGAGGCCAGGCTGGTTTTTATTTTGATTTATCTGATCACCGGAATTATGATTTGGATTACAGCCAGACAAGCCTACCACATCGGTGCGAGTGGTATTGTTTATGGCTTGTTCGGGTTTATTCTGGTAAGTGGTTTTTTACATAGAAAGAAAAACCTGGCATTTGTAAGTTTGAGTATACTTATCTTATATAGTGGTATTTGGCAGGGTCTTTTTCCAGGGGAGAAAGGAGTTTCGTGGGAATCTCATCTAATTGGTTTAATTACAGGTGTGTTATTGTCGTTTTTTTTCAAAGAAAAACATAACAGCCAATTTGATACTGATCCCTCAAATGATGTTAGTTCACATACGGGTAACCCTGAAGACACATTCAGATACAATATAAAAGACTGATTGACTTCAGGTTGTTTTTAGAAAAAAAATTTTAATTCCTTAGAATAAGCAAGGTTTATTGATTGAAATGCTGTAAAGCATTGTAGCTGAGTATTGCATTTATTTCTATTGATTTAGAAATATTTTAAATACTTTAGGGAATTAAATCTTAACCATAACCTATTCGTATTGTGTTTACTAGTATAGTTAAGTTCCTTGGAGGCTATGAGGGTGAAGAAAAACCCATAATGCTTTTACTTGGCATGGGTTTCTTCATGGGAATTTATACAGCAGCATATGAGGTTGGTGCAAAAGCGCTGTTTATAAGCTCCATGGGTGAGGCTTATTTAGATAAAGCTTTTTTTGTAACAGGTTTTTTAGGAATTCTATCAACTGTTGTTTTTACATGGGTTCAGAAGAGAACGAACTTTTCTACTTTATCCCTTACTAACGTTTTCCTTACTTTTCTTTTCATGGCAGTGCTCAGATACGCCTTTACGCTTGATCCTGAGACTGTTCCTTTTTACGATTGGCTGCCATTCGTTTTGTTTGTAATGATTGGTCCAATAGTCGCTATTCAGTATTTGACCTTTTGGGGGCTATTTGGCAGAATATTCGACTTGCGACAAAATAAACGTATCGTTGGCGGTATAGATACCGGACAGTTGTCCGCAACGATCCTCGCATTCTTTTCTATTCCTTTGCTTATCGATTATGTAATTAATGAGACGTATGACCTTTTGCTGGTAGCAGCATTATCATCTTTTGGTATTTTCTTCTTTACGCTTTGGATAGTTAAATCATTTAATGTTGATGCAGCCACTAAGAAGCCTGTTTTAGGTTATGATGATAAAAATGCCAAGGAGGAGGATATATCCTACAGTGATCTATACAAAAACAAATATTTCAAATGGATGTCTTTGTTTTTGATAGTTTCTATGGGTGCCAGTGTCTTTGTGGATTATACATTTTACACTGCTGCAGAGACAATGTACCCCGATGAGCAGGAGTTGGCTAAGTTTTTATCCTTCTTCGAGGCTACCACAATGATTTTCGTTTTTATATTTCAGTCTTTCTTCAATGACAGAATTATTGAAGAATACGGCTTGAAATTCTCTTTGAGAGTAATGCCTTTAATATTGCTATTTTGGACGGCTGGGGTAATTTTCTCTGGACATTTTTATGGATATGAGACTAAAACAGATGATTACCTATTCTTCTTCATTTTTAATGTAATGGCGAAGCTCTTCACATCGTCCATTAAAGATTCATTGGAAAATCCAGCGTTTAAATTATTCTTCCTGCCATTACCTTCTAAAATAAGATTTAATGCTCAAAACATTATTGAAGGTGTAGTAAACCAGTTTGCAGTATTGGCAGCTGGTATAATACAAATTGGATTAGGTTTATTAGCCTTCTTTGAGTTGATTCATTACAGTTATGTTATTCTTGGATTAGCTGTGCTTGTAATTGTCTTCGCAGGCAAAGTTTTTACAGAATATAAGAATACTTTGAGGAGTTCACTAGAATCCAGGAAAGGAGATCTGAAACAAAAAGGTCTTGCCCAGAAAAATGAACACAATACCACCAATATCCTATTAAAGGAATTAAAATCCAGAGATGAGGAGCGTATTGTTACTACGTTAAAACTGCTGGAAAAGATGGATCCTATTCAATTAGAATTCGCCTTATTGGATCAGTTAAAATCTCCTTATCCTGAAATAAGAAAGTACGCTTACAATAAACTCGAAGAAGTACTTGCTTTTTCTGCTATAGAAATTATTAAGAGAGCAGGGAAAAATGAGAAGGATGAAGAAGTGCTTACAGAAGCCAAATCTTGTGTTAAGAGATTAAAGGAGGCTGCTGAATTTGAGGTTAACTACAACAGCATCAGGCCTTTAGTGAGGTCTACCAATGCTGAAGAAAGGATCTATGCAGCACGGCTTCTTTCTAAGATTGAGAATGAAAAGTTGATTCCTTTTTTGAAGGAACTAATGCGTGATATCAATAGTAGGGTAAGGTTGGCAGCGATGATTTCCGCCGGGAAAACCCGTATGTCCGAACTTTGGCCAATACTTGTAGAAAACCTACATATACCTACTTATTCTAATGCTGCTGCCAGTGCTTTGGTTGCGAATGGTTCAGCAGTATTCCATACCATAGATACGGCTTTTTATAAGACGAATCAGCATTTTGTTACCATGTTGCGGATCATCCAGCTTTATGGAAAAATTGGAGGAAAAGAGGCGATTGATCTGCTATGGAAGAAAATAGACTATCCCGATAGGAAAATAATCACCGAACTGCTATTATCCTTAAGCTATATTGGCTTTGAAGCCAAAGATTTCCAGGCATCCAGAATAA
Source organism: Cyclobacteriaceae bacterium (assembly GCA_965227155.1). Lineage (GTDB taxonomy): Bacteria > Bacteroidota > Bacteroidia > Cytophagales > Cyclobacteriaceae > UBA6059. Next base: position 4,980,455 of record OZ245731.1, on the reverse strand, counting down.
AACTGGCTATCCAAAATGAAATAGGTGATGTAGCGTGGAACATCAAGACGCAAAGTGAGCTTGAGCTTGAAACGCCGCTTGATGATATGATTCATGAGGCTTTTGTGGAAGAGAACCGTCAGAACTATGATGACATCTTCATGTTGCTGTCAATGACCTTTGACCCACAAAGTATTGAGCTGGTAAAGGAAAACGTAAAAGTAGGTACTACTGAGTCGATTACATTCGCTGTTGAAATGTTGGATTTGTTCATTGATGAAGATATGAAGCAACGAATCGTACCAATCCTTGATGATTTGGATAATGAACAACGTCTTGCGAGGCTTAGAAATAATTATCCACCTGAGTCTTTTGAGGACTATCGAGATTTGCTATTACAAGTTTTAAATAGAGACTACAATCATATCAATAGATGGACAAAAGGTTTGTCATTGTGGAGGGTAAGCCAAATGCCTGTTGATCAAATTGATTATGATCTAATTGCAAACCTTTTCAATCCTGATCATTTCCTAAGGCAAACTGCAGCTGCGGTAATTTACAAACTAGACCAAAGTGCTTATCATTATCATACCCGAAGGCTAAAGCCCGGTGTGAAGAAAATGCTAGATAAGGAAATATTACCTCCGGTTTATACCCGAGATGATGACTATCATCAAAAAATGCTTGATATTGAGAAGGCTATCTTCATCAAAAAAATGGAGGAATTCAGATATGTGCCAGGTGAAGTGATTATTGAGTTTGCGGAGTTTTTCGACGAGATGAAGGTCCAAGCCGGTCATGTTCTAATAGATGAAAATACCAACGGTGATGCCCCTGTGTATATCATAAGCACAGGAAGCGCAAAACTGGTGCGGGAAGGTGAAAAAGATAGAAAATTGGGCCCGAAAGCTATTATTGGGGATAAGCTTATTGTTTATGCTGATAGGCACGTAGGGTCTGTGATCACTGAGGAAGAAAGTACTGTATTATTTATAAGAAAGGAAGATCTATTTAATATTATGAGTGAACATATAGAATTGGTTGAATGCATGATTCATGTGATCAATGATCTTGAACAGGATTTTGAGCCAGAAGAAGAGATTTTAGAATCAGTATTTGCATAAATTTTTCTTTGAGAATAGATTTTTCATAAATTAGATAATCCACCATAACCAAAGTTGCTTCAGTCAGCATGAATTTTGAAAACGATATATTAATTGCCTATACTCAAAAAGATGATGAACTGCTGAAAGGCGGTGAAAAGGGCTGGGTAACTAATTTTGAGCGCTTCCTAAGGACGCTTACGACTCAAATTAGTGATAAGCAATTTCATTTGAAGTCAATTAGTGATGAAGCGCTTACCACTACAGATCTTGAAAATGCAGGCATAGTCTTACTAATATTATCTCCTTCAGCAACCCGCAATGAATCTTTTATTAGTACAGTAAAGAGCTATATTTCCAACCTAGAGCGTAATGATAATTTGATGATTGAAGGGCATTCACGTGTTTTCAAGGTCATTAAATTCCCTGAAGATGTAGATGAATTTCTGCCCGAATTGGAGGATATTCTACCTTACGATTTTTATCATATTGATCCTTTGACCGGTGAGCCGCAGATTTACGAACGGTTTTTTGGTTCTGATGCCGAACGTGGTTATTGGCTTAAAATGGTTGATATGGCTTACGATATCAATCAGGTTTTAATGAAAGCTAATAATGAGCTTTCAGCAGAGGAGATAACCGAGATAGAGCGTGATAAGACTGTTTACCTCGCTAGCTCCGGTGTTGATATGGTTATTCAAAGGGATATCATCAAAAGAGAACTATTGAGGCATGGATACAGGGTTCTGCCAGAGCATAATTTGCCCAAAGAAGTATCTTCTTTAGATAAAATGGTCAGAGAAGATCTGGCCAAATGTAGATTATCCATCCACTTGATAGGGGAGGATTACGGATATAAACCAAAGGGTAGTGATTTATCAGTGGTTGATATTCAAAATCGTATTGCTGATGAACATTTGAAGGAGATTATAGCTTCAAGACAAAAATCAGATGATTCTTTAAAGTTCAGCCGATTAGTTTGGTTATCTCCTGATTTGAAAAATGTATCCGAGCGACAGAAGATATTCATTGAGGATTTGAAAAGTGATGCCGCAAGTCATGATGAAGCAGAGGTACTTCAAATAACCCTTCAAGAATTTAAATCCATTATCAGGGAGGAGTTAGTTACTGGTGGTCGTTTTAAAACCCATGAAAGTGACTACAAAATTGATAGGAAAGATGATGAAAATCTTATCTATCTAATTTGCGATAAATTGGATTTGGATGGTTCCAAACCACTAATGACTTATCTGGAAGATAAAGGTTTTGGTGTGGTATCTCCGATTTATGAAGGTGATCTTGCAGATATCAGATATGTACATCAGGAAAATTTAAGGAGATGCGATGCCAGCATCATCTATTATGGAAGGGCAAGTGAAGATTGGATTAAAACTAAACTTCAGGATTTGCTGAAGGCACCCGGGTTTGGCAGGGTCAAACCTTATAAAGTAAAAGCAGTCTATCTAGAGGGCCAAAAGCCAGAGTTAGATCTGAAACAATTTCAAAAAAACAATGCCATGGTATTGGGTAACAACGGCGGGTTTAAGCCGGAACACATCGAACCCTTCCTGGATAAACTTGTCAAATAGTCATGAGCGAAAAAGACATTAAATCAGTAAAAGGTCAGGGTGTTGGAGATATTTCCGACATAGTAAATCCGTTCCCAGGATTGAGACCATTTGGTATCGAGGAAGCCCACCTATTTTTTGGTAGAGAGGGGCAAAGCGATGAACTCTTGGTCAAACTGGCTGAAAATAAGTTTGTGGGCGTATTAGGAGCCTCAGGTAGCGGAAAATCCTCGCTCATGTATTGTGGGCTTATTCCTACACTCTATGGTGGTTTCATGACTCAGGCAGGCTCTACCTGGCGAATTGTAGTCGCGAGACCGGGTGGAGGGCCGATCGATAACCTTGCAGAGTCCTTATTGCTCAAAGACAAGGCGTATAATCAGCTGGATAATGAAGAAAAACTGATCCGTAAGACAATCATGGCTACTGTACTACGCAGTAGTTCTTTGGGTTTGGTGGAAGCAGTAAAGCAAATAAGAGCCTCTGAACATGAGAATGTACTTATACTTATTGACCAGTTTGAGGAATTATTCCGGTTTAGAAGGCTTGAATCCACTTCATCTGAATTAGATGAGTCATCAGCATTTGTAAATTTATTATTAGAAGCGGTACATCAATTTGATCAACCGATATATGTAGCGCTAACTATGCGATCTGACTTTATTGGAGATTGTGCGCAATTTCCTGATCTGACCCAGATGATCAATGATAGCCACTATCTCATTCCGCAGATGACCAGGGATCAAAAGAGGCTGGCTATTGAAGGACCAGTTGCTGTTGGTGGTGGAAAAATTGCACCGCGATTGGTGCAACAGCTACTCAATGATGTAGGGGATAACCCCGATCAATTGCCTATTCTACAGCACGCGCTTATGCGTACCTGGCAACATTGGGTAGATCACAGAAAAGATGAAGACCCTATGGATATTGAGAACTACAATGCCATAGGAACACTACGTGAGGCACTTTCCCAGCACGCCAATGAGGCTTATGATTCATTAAGCAAGCGAGAAAAAGAGATTTGTGAGGTAATGTTTAAGGCCCTCACAGAAAAAAGAGACAATAGCGGTATACGAAGACCGACCAAGGTTGAAACCATGGCGGCTATTGCCGGAGTGAATGAGGATGAGGTAATCCGTGTGGTAAACAAATTCCGCCAACCGGGTAGGTCACTTTTAATGCCACCATACGGCATTAGATTAACTTCCGAATCAGTTGCTGATATTTCGCACGAAAGTTTGATGCGTATTTGGACCAGGCTAAAAGCATGGCTAGAGGAGGAATCCAGATCAGCTGAGATGTACCTCAAGCTATCCGAGGCTGCTGAAAGATATCAGGAAGGAAAGGCTGGTTTATGGAAAATGCCCGACTTGCAGCTTGCATTGAACTGGCAAGAGGAAAACAAACCTACATTAGTATGGGGGCAGCGATATGATCCTGCTTTTGAGCGTACGATGGTTTTCCTGGAAACTTCCAAGAAAGCCTACGATACAGAGCAGTACAATAAGGAGCTATTACAGAAGAGACAGCTTCGAAGATCGAGAATTATCGCTCTTGTATCTGCGATTTTCGCTATTGTAACATTATTCCTTGTGGTATTTGCATTTACAAGATCCATTGAGGCGGATAAGCAAGCCGCAGCTGCGATTGAAGCACAAAAGCAGGCAGAGGCTGAAAAAGAACGTGCAGAACGGCTTTCGGAACAAGCCAATAAGAGTGCCGCAGAAGCAGTAGCAGCTGCTGCAGAAGCGGAAAGGCAACAGAAATTGGCAGAAGAGGCAGCTCTCGAAGCACAGAGACAAGCTGATATTGCTGAACAGCAACGTAGAAATGCGGTAGCAGCTCAGGAGGAAGCGGTTGAAGCTCAGCGAATTGCAGAACAACAAAGACAAGAGGCAGAGAAGGCTAGGGAGCAGGCTGTAGAAGCACAGACGGCAGCTGAAGAAGCCAGGCTGGCTGCAGAGCGATTAAGGTATCAGGCTGTTGCTCAATCTATGGCGATTAAGTCAAAAGGCATTAGAAATAATAACGAGCTGAAAGCATTGGTGGCCAAGCAGGCTTATGACTTCTACAAAGAATACCAGGATGAAGGCAAAGACTACAATGGTGATATTTATGCAGGTGTTTATGATGCACTTAAAGGACTAGTGGGTGATTCAATCAACTGGTGGTCAGGTCATAAAGAAGGAGTAAGATCAGTTACTTATAATCAAACAGGTGACAAGGTTTACTCTGCCGGTAGCGACGGGCAAATCCTTGTTTGGGATATAAAATCCGAAAATCGCGACTTTAAAGTACTGGTAGAGCAAAATAACATCAATCGTGTAGTGGGTATCAGCCCTGATGAAAAATACCTTGCTATTGGTACCGGTAGTGGTAATGAAAATGAAGGTGTAATGCTTTACAACCTTCAGAATCCCGATAATCCACCTACTACTGTCACTGCACATAGCGGTCAGGTTTTTGATCTTGTTTTCATGCCTGACAACAGTGGATTTATATCTGTAGGTGCCGATGGTTCCATCAAGCGAAGTGATTTTAATAATAAGGTAACGACGATAGGTCAGAATAATACTGAGGTGAAAGCGCTAGCCATTTCTGAGGATAGTAAATATTTGGCGGCAGGTAATGAGAGTGGAGAAATCACCCTATGGAACCTGGAAAACCCTGAAGACGAACCTAAGAAAATAGTAGTAAAAGATGGTGAGGCCATTTATTCTGCAGCTTTCAGTCCTGACGGGAAAATACTTGCCTTTGGTGACTTATTAGGTAACGTGGTATTGTATGATGTGGAGGCTGAAGAGGAAATCCGAACTTTATCAAACCATACAGCAAGAGTCATGGATATCGCGTTTAGCGATAATGGCAAATTGATGGCCACTGCCAGCTGGGATAAAAGTGTGAACGTGTGGACTATAGATTACTTGAATGACCTTCCTACAGTATTGGATGATCACCAAAACTGGGTTTGGTCGGTTAGCTTTAGCCCTGATAACGAACATTTGGTAACCGCTTCGGCTGATGCGCAAATGAGGCTTTGGCCTACAAAACCTGATGAGTTTGCTGCGCAAATATGTGGTAATGAAGGGGTTTCAAGAAATATGAATGATACTGAGTGGGCACAATATGTGGGTGAGGATATCACCTACGAAATCACTTGTGATGAATATGGTCGCCCAACCGAAGAGCAATAAGCAATTATGAAGAGAACCTTTATATTCTTACTTGGATTGTTTTTGGTGGGGCAGTTGGCAGCGCAATCTTCCAACTGTACACAGAACCTAAATCAGGCGGAAGACCGTTATACTGCAGGTTTGTTGCAGGGAATACCTGGTCTATTAGATGCTTGTTTGCGTAGGGGAGAGTTTTCAAAAGAGGAGACCATTCGAGCACACAAACTACTAACGCTGGTTTATATCTTTAATGATGATGAGCAGCGTGCTGAGGAGAGCATGATTAATCTGCTAAAGGCGGATCCGGAGCATGCTTATGATCCAGTGCTTGATCCGGCTGAATTCATATTTCTCTACAATAAATTTCGCACCAAGCCAATATTCAGAATAGGATTGAGAGCTGTAGGAAATCTTAGTGAAGCCAATGTAGTTACTGCTTTTAATACAAACTCCCTTGCTTATACCGAAACCAAGACATATCAACAGGAGGTTGGATTTGGTGCTGAATTATCTGTGGAAAGGGAGTTTCTGCAATATTTTGAAGGAGTTTTAAGTGTTGGTTACCATCGGAGAGCATTTAGCTATGCTCAAAGTGAATTTGGTTTTGAGCAAGCACCAACTCCTGCTGACAATGCAGCCGAAGGGGTAAGTCAGGTAATAGAAAATCAAAATTGGCTTGATGGTACGGCTATGGTAAGGGCATTTTACCCCCTTGGAAAATTTTATCCCTATGTTTTTGGTGGACTTTCATCAAACTATCTGCTTTCTACATCCGAGCAAGCTACAAGAGGAGCTGTTACAACCGACGGCATAGATTTAGTGGCAACCGGAAACAGGGAACAAGTAAATCTTTCGGCATTAGGTGGAGTTGGTCTAAAGTATAAGGTGGGTGTAGATTTCATTAACGCAGAGATCAGATATGTAAGTGGTATGACTAGTGTAGTTGTGCCTGGTCAACGTTATCCAGTTGTACCTGCTTATGGTGATGCTGAAAATGTAGGAACAACCAACATTCAGCAACAAGATAGATTATTCTCAGCAGGCATTGTAGATGACGATTTTGGCATGAATTCTATTATGTTTTCTCTTGGTTATGTCAAATCATTCTATAATCCGAAAAAAATTAAATAGTTAAGAAGCACTCACTATGCTAAAGCTTATATACTGCCTATCCTTCTGCACTTTATTCTTCTTTTTCGGATGTACACCATCAGTAGATGATGAAATTGAGCCAGGGGCAACCTATGTTAAATATTATGGTAGAAATGGACTCGACGAGGGTATCCAAATCATCAATTCCAGTGCTGGTGGAGTAACAGTCTTAGGACAAAGGACCTTCGGTGGTGCCACAACGAATCAGATAACGCTTTATCGAATGGATAGTGTAGGTACTCTATTGTTAGACAATGCCTACCCGGAAAGTAGCGATGCTACCTACAATGCGCACAAATTTTTGGAAGATCCATCTGGTAATTATGTTGTAGTAGGAACTCAAGTAAGAACTAACGCTAATGGTGACCTGATAAGACGAGGCTTTATCATGAAGGTGAATGCTGACTTAAGTCTTAACAATGCTTTTGGTGATGGTGGATTCCAGTTTTATGGTCAGGAAAACTTTGATTTGGTGGGTCCGAATGGTGCCACTTTTGAAAGGATAGGTAACCATGAATTTTGGGATATAGCTACAATCACAGGCGGTTATGCCATTGCTGGTAGCACTAATAATGTGGCTACTGATAAAACTGTCTTTAATGAAGATACAGATATTAATGATGCATGGGTCCTACTATTAGACAATGATGGTAATTTTTTAGATGATCCAAATAACCCCAGTGATTCTTTATCACATGTATTTGGATACCCTGAATCAGAGGTTGGATTAGGAATAATCATTACTGCAAATGAACAGATAGCTGTAATGGGAACAACATCAAGGTCTGCCTTTAACGAAAATGATGAGCAGCTTGGCGGACAAAATATTTTCTTCACTTTGCTTGATTTTGAAGGGCAAACTTTTACCACTGAGATTTTTGGTAGTGAAAATTCAAGCAACTTGAATATTGTAGATGCTCCGGTAGATTTTATAGAAGATGGTAATGGTTTTACCATCTTGTCGAATAATGGATCCAATAATGCCTTTATCTATCAACGTACAGCTACTGGAAAAGAATCATTAGAAGGAGAGCTGAATGTATCCACAAGTGCAAATGGAGAAAATACTGCATTTGCCAGCTCTAGAGGGTCTTCTATACTTAGAACCAGTAGAGGAGAATACATTGTGACAGGTGCAGTACAAACTCAACTCAATAGTGTTGGAGGCACTGAAGTTGATAGAGGAACAGATATGTTGATTATGGGCTTAAATCAGGATTTAACTGTTAACAACAATAGAGTATTTAATTATGGTGGCCAAGAAGATGACGTTTCCAATGATGTAATTCAGTTGGCAAATGGAGATTTAATGGTGCTAGGTACCGTTAATTTCGAAAATGGTAATACGATGATCACGCTTATGAAAACCAATGAGCGGGGTATAATCAGAGAATAGTTGCTTTAGCGCAAAAGATCAAAATAATTTTATTGGTAATCATCAACCTCGAATTCATTATTCTCAATGAAAAAATTAATCTTTCTCCTGTTTTTATTAATAGGAGCTAACCAATTATTAGCCCAGGAATTCAATATTAATAGCCCGACGGTCAATGAGGGTGACGGCACAATAACATTTACTGTAACATTGAGTGGTGGAACCGTTTCTGCAGGTACAACATTAGATTTCTCTTTGGCTGATGGTACAGCAACACTTGCAGATAATGATTATACCGCTTCAACTACGAGTCCTATTACATTCACTAATGGAACGGATGGTGAAACCGCAACAATAGTAGTTACGATTAATGATGATGCCGTTGTTGAGGCAAATGAGGATTTTACGGTTACCATCTCAAATCCTTCAGATGGTTCAATTGGCACTAATGACACAGGTACTGGTACTATTACGAATGATGATGAATTAACGGTAGACTTTAGCTCATCGACCTATTCAGCTAATGAAGGGTCGAGTGGTACACCAGGTAGCGTAACAGTTACGCTTGATATCAGCGGGGCTGAAATCACCTCCACCGAATCCATAGAAATCGCATTGGATTTTAATGGTACCGCAGTGGCAGGAGACGTCAATGAGACAACTCCCATTTCTGTGACTATACCAGCGGCGGATTACACCACACCAGGCACAGTTGATGTAGCATTGGATTTTGTGGGTGATGCAATAACAGAGGCAGATGAGACTTTTGACATTGACCTATCCAGTCCATCAACGAATACCAACATTGGTACTACAATAAATAATGCCACTGTCACGATCACCAATGATGATGAATTAACGGTAGACTTTAGCTCAGCGACGTATTCAGCTAATGAAGGGTCGAGTGGTACACCAGGTAGCGTAACAGTTACGCTTGATATCAGCGGGGCTGAAATCACCTCCACCGAATCCATAGAAATCGCATTGGATTTTAATGGTACCGCAGTGGCAGGAGACGTCAATGAGACAACTCCCATTTCTGTGACTATACCAGCGGCGGATTACACCACACCAGGCACAGTTGATGTAGCATTGGATTTTGTGGGTGATGCAATAACAGAGGCAGATGAGACTTTTGATATTGATCTATCCAGTCCATCAACGAATACCAACATTGGTACTACAATAAATAATGCTACTGTCACGATCACCAATGATGATGAATTAACGGTAGACTTTAGCTCAGCGACGTATTCAGCTAATGAAGGGTCGAGTGGTACACCAGGTAGCGTAACAGTTACGCTAGACATCAGCGGGGCTGAAATCACCTCCACCGAATCCATAGAAATCGCATTGGATTTTAATGGTACCGCAGTGGCAGGAGACGTCAATGAGACAACTCCCATTTCTGTGACTATACCAGCGGCGGATTACACCACACCAGGCACAGTTGATGTAGCATTGGATTTTGTGGGTGATGCAATAACAGAGGCAGATGAGACTTTTGATATTGATCTATCCAGTCCATCAACGAATACCAACATTGGTACTACAATAAATAATGCTACTGTCACGATCACCAATGATGATGAATTAACGGTAGACTTTAGCTCAGCGACGTATTCAGCTAATGAAGGGTCGAGTTACACCAGGTAGCGTAACAGTTACGCTAGACATCAGCGGGGCTGAAATCACCTCCACCGAATCCATAGAAATCGCATTGGATTTTAATGGTACCGCAGTGGCGGGAGACGTCAATGAGACAACTCCCATTTCTGTGACTATACCAGCGGCGGATTACACCACACCAGGCACAGTTGATGTAGCATTGGATTTTGTGGGTGATGCAATAACAGAGGCAGATGAGACTTTTGATATTGATCTATCCAGTCCATCAACGAATACCAACATTGGTACTACAATAAATAATGCTACTGTCACGATCACCAATGATGATGAATTAACGGTAGACTTTAGCTCAGCGACGTATTCAGCTAATGAAGGGTCGAGTGGTACACCAGGTAGCGTAACAGTTACGCTAGACATCAGCGGGGCTGAAATCACCTCCACCGAATCCATAGAAATCGCATTGGATTTTAATGGTACCGCAGTGGCAGGAGACGTCAATGAGACAACTCCCATTTCTGTGACCATACCAGTGGCAGATTACACCACACCAGGCACAGTTGATGTAGCATTGGATTTTGTGGGTGATGCAATAACAGAGGCAGATGAGACTTTTGATATTGACCTATCCAGTCCATCAACGAATACCAACATTGGTACTACAATAAATAATGCCACTGTCACGATCACCAATGATGATGAATTAACGGTAGACTTTAGCTCAGCGACGTATTCAGCTAATGAAGGGTCGAGTGGTACACCAGGTAGCGTAACAGTTACGCTTGATATCAGCGGGGCTGAAATCACCTCCACCGAATCCATAGAAATCGCATTGGATTTTAATGGTACCGCAGTGGCAGGAGACGTCAATGAGACAACTCCCATTTCTGTGACTATACCAGCGGCGGATTACACCACACCAGGCACAGTTGATGTAGCATTGGATTTTGTGGGTGATGCAATAACAGAGGCAGATGAGACTTTTGATATTGATCTATCCAGTCCATCAACGAATACCAACATTGGTACTACAATAAATAATGCTACTGTCACGATCACCAATGATGATGAATTAACGGTAGACTTTAGCTCAGCGACGTATTCAGCTAATGAAGGGTCGAGTGGTACACCAGGTAGCGTAACAGTTACGCTTGATATCAGCGGGGCTGAAATCACCTCCACCGAATCCATAGAAATCGCATTGGATTTTAATGGTACCGCAGTGGCGGGAGACGTCAATGAGACAACTCCCATATCGGTGACCATACCAGCGGGAGACTACACTACCCCCGGAACGGTTGATGTTGTATTGGATTTTGTAGGAGATGCGATAACGGAGGGGGATGAGACTTTTGAGATAGTTCTATCCAATCCTTCAGGGAACACGAACATTGGTACGTTAAGCAATGCTACAGTGACGATCACCAACGACGATGCAGCCGTAGTAACTTCTGTATCAGTACCAGCTGATGGAACCTATGCTATAGGAGAAGATCTAACTTTTACGGTCATATTCAACAACGATGTGACTTTCGTTGACAATAGTAACGGAATTACCCTTGGATTAACATTTGGTAGTGGATCGGTAACTGCCGACTATGTTGACGGCTCGAGTACAGTAACCAACAAAGTGTTTACTTATACAGTGCAAGAGAATGATGAAGATACCGATGGTATAACTGTTGGTTCTATTTCCTTGAATGGAGATGAATTCAACGATTTTAATGGTGATCCGGCAGTGCTGACACTTAATGGTGTTGGGTCGACAGCAAATGTTACTGTAGATGGAATTCGACCAACATTTCAAAGTGCTTCCGTAGAGCATGATGCGCCTGCAGATATAGTGGTAGTTTTTAGTGAGAATATTAGTACAAATGGAACAGGTTTTGTAATAGATGTGGATGGAACTACCTTCGTACCAGCCCCGGCAATTAATAGTTTTACTGTATCCGGCACAGGGTCATCAACCATCACTTTTACGTTAAGTAGTCCTGTTCCTTCACCTGATGGTACCCTTGGTGATGTTACTATTGCATACAATGATCCTGCTGCTAATGATGCTACAGACGATAATGGCAATACCATGTCAACTTTCGGGGCACAAACAGTAACCAATAATATTGTTCCTGTAGCAGCTAATTTCACAGCTAACTGCTTAATAGATGGTATTAATCTTTCCTGGACTGCACCGGTAGGCGCTCAAGGTACAGAGTGGGATGGAGTGCTGGTATTTGCAAAGCAGGCTGGGGCAGTAGATATTGTTTCCCCCACAAATGAGGATCCTTCTGTTTTTGGATCTGCCAGCACAGTGTTTGGTGATGGTACAGAAACAGGTACCGGTAATTTCTTAATGTACTCCTCAACCTCGGATTTGGATGGTGATCTTGATATGAACGGATTTACAGCCAACACCACCTATCATTTTGCGATCTACGTTTATCGTGATAATGGAGGAGGTGATTTCGACTGGTCCGAAGTACAGACAGTTAGCGATGAACCCACTATCCTTGAAGGCTTCAGTGCAGTTTCAGGGGTGGGCGTGGTAGATTTAGCATGGTCTTTTCCTGATGATGTCAGCTGTGTTTCAAATGTTGTAATATTTGCCAGCGAAGGACCTATTGGTACCATAAATAAGAACTCTATTCAGAATCCAGCCGGCATTTCGCCTGATGATTTTGTAGCTAACTCGAATTGGGGCACCAGAAGTAATACTAACGATGTATTTGAGGTAAGTAATGTTATTGCAGGTTTTCAGGATAATCAATTTTATGTGGTTCATAATGGTGATAATAGCACGGGAAGTACACAAATAACCAATGTGCCGGATGGTACTGAGCTGAACTTTAGAATTTTTCTGATGGGCCCAACATCAGCAACTGAAAATCCAAATCTGGATGTCTCAGTAGCTTTAGAGACGCAATCGACTACTCTGGCTGAACCGGAACCCGTAACAGACCTGGTGGTTTCTTGTAATAGTAGCAACGAAATAACTTTGACATGGACAAAGCCAACCGGGGTGAATGGACTTGATTGGGATGGGGTGTTGGTCTATGCTGATCAGGGTGGTATAGCCTCAGTTCAGGATTTTACAAGTGAATTAGCACCTGTTGCAAATCCAGCCGGGGTATTCGGTGATGAGTCAGCTGATAATACATCCTTTTTAGTAGCCAATCTTACTGCCGACGCAAATGGTAATCTTACAATAAGTGGATTTAATGGTAACTCAGATATTGAATTTACCATATATAGTTATCGAGTTACAGGAGGCTCTTCAGATGTTTTCTCTTCAGCATCGACAACTCCAATCATTACGCCTGAAGGTATTTCAAGCATCAATGCTATTCAGGGTGACACAATAATTACGTTGGAATGGACAAACCCATCAACTGATCCCTGTGATTTTGAGGTTTTGGTTATTGGTACACAAGCATCTGGTATAGATGCCAATATCGAGCAGGCTAACTTTAACCTTGAGGATTTTAGTACGATTACACTTGATGCAGATGCCAATTTTGGAAATGGAAGGGATATCAATGATAATATTGGAGGTGTGCCTGATAATACCCATTTTGTTGTCTATCGGGGTACAGGAGAAGAAGTTACTGTTACCGGATTGACCAACTCAGTGGATTACACTTTTAGGTTTTTTATCATAGGTACTGATAATACTGCCACTACGTTTAGTACAAATGAGGGAGACATTACTGTTCAACCACTGGAGCCTACGAGTACAGTAACCAATACTGCAGCTGGCCCCGTATCAATTGCCTCAACTAATACATCAACTTTTGCTGATGTGTTTGATTTTACAGTCACGGATGATGGAGGTACCCCGGGAACAGATAATTTTGACATACAGATTAGCCAAATAACGATTACTGATGGCGCGGGTAGTGGTACAATCGCTGACTGGACGGATGTAATTCTTGAGGCACAACTGATTGATAATGAAGGAACACCAAATACAATACCCGGGGTAGTAAGCACTGCTCCCAATGCTATTACATTTAGTGCTATGCCCAATGCCAGCGGCGATATCGGCTATATCGGCGATAATGCCTCCAAAGAATACCGCCTACAAATCAAAATTGATCCTGATTTGGCTAATCCAACCACTATCGATAATGATAATTTTTATTTTGAATTAGATACTGATGATATCATAGTTGAGATTGGCAGCAGCGATTTTGTTGATAATGTATTGGCTGGTGATGGTGCCGGAGAAGCTGTGTTTGTAGATGTGGAAGCTTCAGAAATAAGTGTTTTAACAGAGCCTTCGGCAAGTGTGGATACCGATACAGATCTAGCTACAGATGCAATATTTGAAGCAACCGACGAAAACGGTTTCCGCGATACAGATTATAGTTTGGCTATTGCCAATGCTACCGGAACCAATAGACTCGATAATACGGATGATATTGTAATGACGGGCGTTCCTGCTAATTTTGTCAATGGTCTTTTAGACTTAACTATTACTACTTTCCAATATCAAAATGAAGGAGGTGATGGTACTTTAACACTTACAATCCCGGGTTTAACTGGATCAACTGCTACCACAGGGGCAGTAACTGTAAATGATGTCACAGCACCGGCATGGACTACAGCCAATCTCGATTTAGATGGATTAAGCCCGGCACAACAGTCGCAGGGCTTTAACCTGGATGTGGAGCTTAATGAGCGCAATTTGACTATTTTCTGGTATGCTATGCCCACACCGGGCACGCAACCATCACAGGCTAACCTGGAATCGGGAATTGGTGCCGAAAATAATGGCAGTTTTATTTATACAGGCAGAAATACAGAAGAGAAGGAAATTATTCAAGGTCTTTCACCAAGTACAGAATATGTGGTTTACACTTTTGCAAGAGATGCTGATGGAAATAACTCACCCATTCAAACAACCAATACTGTAACAACCATAGCGGACGCTGCAAATCCAACCATAAGCAACTTTACTTTATCTAATAATGATGGCACCAATGATCTCAATACTTCCTTGTTTATTGATCTGGAAGTAGACGAAATTGCCACAGTTTACTGGATAGCTACGGAAACACAAATATCTTCCATAGGTGATCTTTCCGAGGCTGAATTAAAAGCAGGGCTGGATCAAAACGGTAATCCTGCATTTAGAAGTGGCTCATTTAATGTAGACATTCCTAATGCATCATTTACAGATTATGTCACTTCTTTATCTCAAAACACCACTTACTACATCTATGCCGTAGCTGAGGATGAAGCCAGTTTGTTCTCTACGATTGAAGAAAGAATTCAAACCACCGCTGATGTCGCCATTGTTGGTGGGGTTGAAATAGGAACAAATGCTACAATAATTGAATTATGTGTAGGCGATGATTACACTGCACTAGATAATATAGGAATTAAGGAAACAGCTGTAGACGATATAGCTGCGGGTCAGACCAATGCTATATTGATCCTCACTGTGCCTGATGAAATCGAATTTCGAACCGGCCTTCCGATCTCTGTCAGAGTGAATCCGGTAAAAGGTACTACCGGTACTGATGTAACCATTAATAGTAGCTTCGTAACTTCCAACACCATATTTATTGCTTATAGCTCAGATGCTACTGCAAATCGTCTTGACTCCATTACTATTTCTGGTGTGAGTGTAAGAGCTGTAGAAAATACTACAGGTGTAACCCTGGAGCGTTCCCCCGGCATAGTAGAAGGAGGAACTGCCGACATTGAAGGTATCTATGGTGGTAGTGGTAGTATCTTTTACACATTTGAAGCGACTGATCCTCCCATCATTACACGTAGTGATGATTTGGATGGAGATGGCAATGATTTATTTGAAATAAATGGGGATACACTTCTCATTTCGGATTTAACAACGACATTACCCTTCACTTTTTCAACTGCTGATGCCAATGACGAGTTAGTCATTCTTGATGAGTCTGGCACTGAAATATACAGGGCACTCTTTAGTGCTACCAATGCACCAACATTGGACGATTATGGTTTAGATACCGCTTCCTTTGGTATTCATACCTACAATGTGCTGGTAGTAGATGACCAGTCGCCAAATTGTGCCAGTATTTCAGAAGAGGTCACTATTACGATCTACAAGCTTGATCTGGTTCCGAATACCACTATTTTTACTGATGATGATACAGATGGTACCACACTTTTTTTCCAGACACCACCTGGTTATACACCATTATTTTCAGGTAATGGTTTAGTAGATATTGATTACCAGCCTACAGCTGCACCGGATTCTTCCACAGCCCGATTTGTGCCATCTGTGGCAGGGCAGGGTACTGAAGTAATTACCTACAGACTCACCGACAACACTACAGGTAAAGTATTTCAGGAATCCATAACCTTTACTATTACTTCAACAGCTGATGTACTGCAGGTTGGTCAGCAAATAGATTATTGCGATGATGAGCAAACTGGATTATTGAATTTGGTAGACCCTGACCCGACAAACGATATTAATGTACCTTCATTTTTCTCTTTGGAATTTTACAAGTTTCCTGGTGCTATTATTGAAGCGAACAGGGTTACCGATGATGTGATCGTCTCCGGAACGAAGTATAACCTTTCCGACTGGGAAATTGACTTGTCAAAATATACACGTGGTAATGGTGGCGTAGATACGATTCAGGTAGTAATGCGAGTCATAGATGATAATACACTGAATATTTCCAATGCAGGTTCTGACTTTATATATGTTTATGATCAGCCCGTTGTTCGTTTCTCTAACCTGGAAGATGGTAAAACATCAACACCGATTACAAATTACGCAAGTGGGCAGGATATTGATCTGAAAGGGGCTGATATTAATTATATATGCGTAACTGATGATCCGATAACCCTACGGGCTACAATTACAAACGCGGTAGATGGTACGGTTACTGCAGCACTTGATACTGCCTACAGACTGATGAAAGGAACATTAAATGGAGCTGCTGCTGATAGTATTTATACTTTTAACACGGTTCGTAATTTCGCGGGTGAAGCTGGAGGTGTTCAATTAACAAAGACTTTTGATCCGTCAGATCCTGATCAGGATGGCAATATTGATGGAACAGAGCCTGGTATTTATCGATTAGACTTTATAACCAGACCACAAACGGCTGCAGAATGTACGGATACTACCCATGTATTTATTGACGTAAGACCTCAGCCTTCGGTGCCATTATTGGCTACAAATTTAACCAGCATTGGCGAACTGGTAAGCGATGTATATATCCTTGAGTTTACATCAGGGTCTACTGTGCCAAATTATGATGTAGAGGCTGATAATATAAATTTTGTTGATCCCGCAATTGATGATACACAGGCAGGTGAAAGAATAAACTGGTATAGTAACCAGGCCGGTACTATTCCTTTGAATAATGCTTTTATTGAGAATAGTAAGGATAGCACACTTAATATTGCAAATGCATTTTTTGGTGGCAATTCTAACCCTACAGGCCGACAGTCTTTTGATGCCTTTTTTACGGTTACTCAAGATATTAATATTGGTGGATCTGATTTTGCCGGTTGTGAATCAGAAACCAGGAAAATAGAAACTGAAGTTTACCCGATACCTGATGCACCTGTCATAGCCAATGCATTAGACTATGACGGAGGAAGTGATGGATCGCCTGATGCCGATCTGGGCTCTGACCGATATTTATTCGAATACTGTTCAGATGGAATCAATCCCGCTGCAATGACTACCATCAATCTTTTCAACACTTTGGATACAGAGCAGCCATTAGAGACTTATTTTGTAGTACTTGACGAAAGTAAAAATCCAGCATCTGCAGTAGTCCTCTCATCCGTCAATATCGATCCTGTAACCGATATCAGTTTTGCTGGGAATGCTAGTACAGATACCACTTTTTATGTAGTACAGGTTGATTATGACAACCGTCAGGATATCTCAAATTCGCAAACAGAGTTTATAGGTAGTGCCGGGGATACAACCATGGTCACTATTCGGGTATTCCTTGAACCAAATGCACCCAATACATTTGACTTTACTAATGATAGAGTAGATTATTACCTCTGCTCCGGAGAGACACTCCAAAATATTGAAACACCCTCACTGGGTAATTCAACCTATTTCTGGTACGGAAATATAGATGCTGGAGTGGTTGGTGATCCTGCAGATGATGTAATCGATTTTTCCAATGAAATTGATGTAGATGGTTTTGCAGGAAGGTTTGCTACGCAAGCGGACCTTGTAGCTGCAGGATTCAACAATGTTAATAATACATTCGACTCGATAGTTTATGTATATTGGGTAACACAAGTAACCAATACTAATAATAATACAGGTTTCGAAGGTTGTGAAAGTGATCCGGTAAAAATTACAATAACTGTATACCCAGATCCACCAGCCCCTGTATTTACGGCTGACGATACTTACAACACTAACGGAGCTGTTTCTTATGAAGAAGGCTGGTTCTGTGAGGGTGATTTGGATCTGGCAGTTTTCTATGTAGCTGATACAACCAAGAATACCGAAAGGACTTTCAATTGGTATCAGACTGATGCGACCTTTAATATCGGAAATGCTAACGTCTTGTTTTCGGGACCAAAAGCAACAGGGTCTGATTTAAGGATATTAACCGCTACTCAAGACACTTATTATTTTGCTGTTACTCAGGTTAACAATGAGGAACCTAATGGTGCTAATTTCAATGGTTGCGAATCTGAGCCGGCGGTTGCTCAATTGGTGATCAATGTATTTGATGTACCTGAAGAACCTGCATTTAGTCCGGCAGGAGGCAGTAATTACATTACCAATGGCACAGTTACCAATTTCTACTTCACCTATGATTCTACTGGTAATTATGATTCTCAGATAGGTAATGGAGGATTTTTCCAAATCAACGGAGAAGGTACCAGCGACGAGGAGTTTCTTTGGTATTACAAAGGTAATTTACAGGTAAATGGGCCAGATGAAGCTTCTTTTGATGATGTTAACGCACTTTCTGACCTTTATAATGATATCCCTGTGGATGACCTGATTGCAGATCCAAAGGTGTTCAATAACCCAACATTCACAGAGACATTTACTTTTAAAGTTACCCAAAGACAGGATAGTGTGGAAAATGGAAGTGGTGATGTATTATTTACCGGTTGTGAAAGTGATAGTCTTTCAGTCAATATAAACATACTTCCTGTTCCTGCTACGCCAATAGCAACTGACACTATTGTTTACGTATGTGAGAATGAGGGAAATCCTACCTTGTCAATAAC
Organism: Cyclobacteriaceae bacterium; assembly: GCA_965227155.1. Taxonomy (GTDB): domain Bacteria; phylum Bacteroidota; class Bacteroidia; order Cytophagales; family Cyclobacteriaceae; genus UBA6059. Next base: position 4,961,257 of record OZ245731.1, on the reverse strand, counting down.
AAATGCCTCAGCAGGTGCGGTGATCCAGTGGTTTATTGGAGATGGTGATATTAATACTCAAGATGATCTTAATGCGCTAACACCGGCTCAATCAGGTCCACTATCTACCTACACACCAAGCTTACCTCTTGGTATCACAGATACGCTTGAATACTATGTGAGACAAATTACTAACAGAAATATACAAGTAGGTACGGGCAATTTTGCTGGTAGTGTAAGTGCGCCAAGGCAAGTGCTGGTAGCCCAGTATGAAGAGCCTGCAGGCCCACAAATCAACTTCGGTGCAAATATGAATGTATCTACCGTTGGTTTCTGTGAAGGTGATTTGGCTACAGCTGTTTTCACAGCTGTAGGTAATACAGGCGATCCAAACATCACTTATAAGTGGTATGAGGTAGGAAGTGCATCAGAAGTGCCTACTGGTAATCCGATTTATACTTCCAATGCCACGGGATTAGCCAATGCCACAAACCTACAGTTGCTCGGCGATGGGGTTGGCGTAAAGTATTTCAGAGTTTCCCAGGTTAACAATGCGGTGATAGATGGCAGTAATGTGATTTTTGAAGGCTGTGAAACAGACCCTAATGATGCAACAAAGCCTATGACACTGCTGCAAATTAATATTTTTGAACGACCGGGAACACCAGATTTTGACTTGGCAGCCCATGACAATGATATCCAGATATCAGATGTGCTAACCCAGTTTTATTTTACTTACGATTCTTCCAAGAACTATGCAAGCCAATTAGTTGGTGGTGCCTTCAATGTTACCGGAACAGATGTAGATGGTACTCCTGACGATTTAGACAATGATCAGGATCCAATCACCTATAATTGGACTTTTAATGGAACTACGGAGACTGGGCAGGATAACACCTATACGTTTAGCGAACTTGGTTTAGCACCTCCCAATAGTTTATTGGATGCATTACCTGGTTTGCCCAATGGGTCTGATAATCCAACCAATACTCAGGTATTCTCTTATTCGGTAACACAATCTCAGTTTATTGGTCAGGACTTAAATCCGGCTCTCAATGGATGTGTAGGTGATGTTAGAACAGTCAACATCAATCTTTTGCCAGTGCCTGCTACACCTACTCCGGTAGACGATGAGATTTTCATATGCGATGATGATGTAACTGGTGTGGTAAATTCAAGCTTGTCTTTATCCATCACCAACCGTGCTTCTGGAGCTGTAGTGGAGTGGTGGAATGGTGATCCTAATAATGGAGGTACACTTATTCAAAGTTCAGCTACCATAACCAACTTCCTACCTGATAATCCTCAGGCACCTGTTTCTCCTGCTGTGGATCAAAGTTTATTTGATGGGTTTGAAGAGAATGATCAAACACTTGATATTTATGTGCGGCAGGTTACCAATACACAAATTAATTTGGACAATGCAGGTACCTATACCGGTAGCTTTAGCGCTCCTAAGCTTATACGCATAACAAAATTTGAAGAGCCAGGAATGCCCTCTGTTTCATTTTTAGGCAATAATTTAAATGATGAAGATCAGGTAGGCGTATGTGCAGGAAACACAAGTGCCATATCCTTTGTAGTATCCGGTGAACCAAATGCAATATTTAACTGGTACGAGGCTGTCTTTGATGGTGGCTCAGGAGAATACATCATATCAGATCCTGATCCTGTGTACACTACAGGTACAAGTGGGGTTACTACAGGAGCAAATCTAAACCTGCTTACAGCTGGTACCGGTGTAGAGTATTTCTATGTTTCTCAGGTAGCTGAAGGTGCCAGTTTTGATGGCTGTGAGTCTATAGTTGATGATATGTTCCTGGTTCAGATTAATATTTTTGAATCTCCCGATGAGCCATATTTTGAATTAAGCAGCCATGACAATGACTTAAATAATGGTGCCATCACACAATTTTACTTAACCTACGATTCAGCCAGGGATTATACAGACCAACTTCCCGGACTACTGGGAGAATTTATCATAACCGGCGATGATGTTGATAGTAGTATAGACGAGGATCTGGATAATACATCAGGAATAACTTATAACATTACTTATGATGGTAATACCTTTACTGATGCTGATGGTAACATTACCTTAACAGACCTGACTGATCTGGTGAATGATATTCCAGTGGATGACGTTCCTTCCATGATCTTCAGGAACCCAACAAGTCCTATTCAGTATACATTCAGAGTATCACAATCTCAATTTGAGAATCAGGATTTCAACCCAGCTGTATGCGAAGGCCCGGAAATGACAGTTAATGTAAACATATTGCCGGTTCCTGCTACACCTACACCTGTTGATACGGATATTTCAATTTGCGATGATGATGTAAATGGGGTTGTCAATTCCAGTTTATCATTCAACATTACCAACAGAGCTTCTGGCGCCATAGTAGAGTGGTGGCTTGGATATCCGGATGATAATGATGACACCAACCTGCTCCAATCCGGAACATCTACTACATTCCTGCCTGACAATTATGGAGGAGGTTTATCGGTGTTCAATACCCCTGATGTTGATCAAACGGTGGATATATATGTGCGGCAAATAACAAATACTCAAATAAATCTGGATAATGGCGAAACGTATAGTGGTAGCGTTAGTGCGCCAGAGTTGATTAGAATTCAGACATATGAAGAACCAGCCAAACCTAGTGTTGATTTTGTTGATCCTACCAATAGCGACGCTATATTGGCATCCTTGGACGATAATACTACTATTGGCAGACAAGTGGGTATTTGTGGCGACAATTTGTCGAATCTTAAGTTTATCGTTGATGGCGAAGATGGCAGTATATTTAAGTGGTACTCTTCAGACGCCTCCAGGTCATTTAACAGCAATAACCTTGTGTATACCACCAATACATCCGGTGTGGCCACAAGTGCCAACTTACAATTGTCTGCTACTAATCCCAGGGTCGTTTACTTCCTGGTATCACAAACCGCAGATGCCATAGGTTTTGAAGGCTGTGAGACCATTCCGTCTGAAATGTTCCATGTTCAGGTTAATATTTTTGGAGCACCGGAGGTTCCCTTCTTTGCAGCAAATGAACATAGCAATGATAACAATCCTGTAGGAAGTTCTACTAGCCAGTTTTACTTTACCTATGACTCGCTGGGAGAATATCAAAGCCAGCTAGGTTCATTTACAATCACAGGTAATGATCTTACAGGAAGTCCTACGGTGCTGACAAATACTGCTACAAAAACTTTCAACTGGTATTATGGCACAAATGAGGTCCTGGACAACAATGGTACTTTGCCTATTGATGACGCCACATTTGGGTTGTTGAATGACTTGCCTAGAGATAACAGAACCGATCCAAATCCTGCCAACTGGGTATTTAATAATCCTACTAATGCTTCAACTTATACATTTACAGTATCTCAATCTCAATTTCTTGATCAGAATGATAATCCATTGGCTTGCGAAGGGCCACAACGTACAGTAAATGTTAACATATTGCCGGTACCGGCCACTCCAAGACCAGCCAATGCCATACTGTATCGCTGTGATGATAACACATCACCAACTACTATTTCTATCACCAACCAGGCTCCCGGTGCCATCGTAGAGTTTTTTGATGGCTTGCCAAAAGCGGATAGCTCTAATTTATTACAAGGCTCTCAGCTTACTACATTGGTGGTAGACAATATGGTAGGGGATACCACTGCCAATATTTACGTGCGGCAGGTTACTAATACTACTATTGGTCTGGATAATAGCACCACCTACAGAGGAAGCTTTAGTGCACCAGCATTAATTCAGGTTATTCAATATGAAGAGCCAACAACACCAAGTTTGACCTATGATGCGCCCGTTTCACCAGTAAACCTTAATAGTGGTGATCAGGTAGGTATATGTCAGGGCAATATTGGAGATGTGGAATTTACAGTAAGTGGTGGAGACACAAATGCCGTTTATAGATGGTATACGTATGATCCAGAAACAGATCAGATTGGCGCTAATGCAGTATTTACAACCGGTACTGATGGTGTAACCACGGGTACAGACATTAGACTTCAGAATATTAATAGTATTCAGTTTTTCAAAGTTTCTATGGTGAATTTCATCAATAATGAATTTGATGGATGTGAAACTGAAGAAGGCAATATGTTTATTGTTCAGGTCAATGTATTTGGTGAACCTGCATTTCCTACTTTTAGTGCAGTAGACAATGAAGCATTCACTACCCTTGGAGCAGAAACAGACTTTTACCTCACTTATGATTCAACCGGTATTGATATCAATGTAGACACAAGTTTGTATAATGGTCAGCTTTTGAATGGTGTATTTACCGCTCAGGGTCTCAATGTGACGGTTACAGACGATGTGGCTACCGGCGTTATTGATGAGTCGGATCTGACCAATATAGCACCCCAGGAGTTCAGCTGGTTTTATGATAATACGCTGAGGATCGCCGATAATCCTACCGTAAACTTTGATGACCTGGAAATGACCAATGTACTTTTAAGAGATGCCATAGGGTCGGGCAACCCAACTACCATAGAAACATTCACATTTGAGCTTAGACAATCCCAGTTTAGAAACCAGGATGGTAACCCTGATGCCTGTCTTAGTGATCCACATACTGTTAATATCAATATTGTTCCTATTCCTGACACTCCTGTGCCAGTAGAGGAATTGATTGAAATCTGTGAGGATGAGGCCGCAGTAACTATGGTTATTGCCAACCGTGCACCAGGAGCGCAGGTGCATTGGTTCAACGAGGATCCACGGGTTAACCCAAATGCAGATACGCTAAACAATGTGAATATTCAGGAATTCACATGGACACCCACAGAGGTTGAGGGCACGCCGGGAACCTACACCTATTACGTAAGGCAATCTACAAATGTAGGAATCGATAATACTAATTATCAGGGTAGTGTCAGTGCTGTTTCTACGGTCACTGTAATTGTATATCCTAATGCCGGAGTTCCTAACTCAACGGGTATAGAGAATGTATATACGTATTGTCTCGGTGATCCTATTGAGAATATGCAAATTGCAGATCCTCAACCAGGAGTTACCTATTCCTGGTATGCAGATGCCGGAAGAGCTAACTTGTTGGGAACTACTACAGCATCTAACAATAATTTTATTCCTGGCCTGAACCCAGACTTTAGTGAAGATATACCTGATACTTACCGGTATTATGTGACTTCATCTATCAATGCCGAGGGGTGTGAAAGTGATCCTCAGGAGGTTCAGATCGTGATCAATGATACGCCTGTTCCGGTGATCAGGCTGGCAAGCAATGGCTCACAATTCCCTGAATTTTTCGAAATATGCGTTGATGCAGAGCCTGAGCCTTTACAAGGAAATCTGGAAACAGGAGCAACAGGATTGTTTAGTGGTCCAGGCATTACCAATGGTGCCAATGGTACAGCTACCTTCGATCCCGTGGCTGCATTGAGCTTAATTTCAGCTCGTGATTTAGCTGAGGGTGAAATAGATACAGTTAATTTCTCCTATTCATTAACAAGCAGTTTTGGTTGTGTGGGTACAGTTTCTGCGGGATTCGTGATATATGGATTACCGGAACCCAATTTTACGTTGAGTTCAGAAGGTGAAATATTTGTTTCAGACCAGGATGATGAGGGCGAGCTGTGCGTTGATCTTGATCCCAATAACCTCGCAACGAGTACTTCAATAAGAATAAATGGATTTGGTGGAAAAAATACGGGACTATTCATCATCGATGATGAAATTGAATTACCCAATTCACCGGCTGGAGCCGTTTTAGATTTAAGTTTGCTGGAAGACCCTACTGTCACACAACATAGCCATACCATTCGCTTTGAATTCACAGATGGAAATGGCTGTTTCTTCTTCAAGGAAAAAACACTTATTCTACATCAAAACCCTATAGTGGAATTTGATTTCACAGATGCATGTGAGGGTAAAGAAGTCACGCTTACAGCCAATGCAGTGGCACCATTTACCAATGATGATATTGATCGCTATGATTGGTTTATTTTTAATCCGATAACTCAAAGCGATGAAGCAATATCTTTTGGCGGCAATGAAACCTTTACTACAGCACTTACCTTCCCGGCTCAATACGAAGCACAAGTACTGGCGCATTCAGCAAATGTAGCAGAGTGCGAATCTGAGTATGACAGGGCCTTTGATGATCAGGGCAATATGCGTCTATTATCCATAGGTGATGATCCGGAGGTGGACTTTTTCTGGGAGCATATCATAGAAGGGGAGGCGACCGACATTTTCGGTACCGACGCAGCTTTAGAAGGATTTAATCCTGTAAAAGGTGTATATATGGACTGGGGCGATCAATCAGCAATAGATACCCTGCAAGCCAATGTAGGAGAAACTGGTCTTACCTTTACTACGGCTAATCATATTTATGACCAAAGTGGATGGTACAATGCTAAGCTGTACGTAGAAAGCGAATTGGGTTGTATTGATAGTCTTACCAAGAATATCCAGATCTTACCGCGATATGTAGTAACGCCTGACAACTCTTATCAGGCTACTTTCGAGTCAAGTACCAACGATGCTGTTGATTGGTTTATAGACCTCAGTGAAATGGGGCGCGTAGCTAAAGAAGATAGTATAAAAGTGTCCGCGTGGGAGTTGACAGACATTTCAAATGAAGGTTTTGAAGGCCAGGGATGGATAACCAGAGGGCAAACCGGAGAAGCCGGCTATATCGAAGATGATAGTTCGTGGATTTATACACCCGCTTTTGATATTTCGGGTATGGAAAGACCTATGGTAACCTTCGATGGCAAATTTGATTTTAACAGTAATGATGGTGTAGTACTGCAGTATTCTACTGATAATGGAGATACCTGGAATCTCTTAGGTCGATATGTACCTGGTGATAATCAGGGAACAGGATTGCATTGGTATAATAACCTGGATATTAGAACTGATCCTGGCCAGCAAAGAGCTAATGGTGCCAATAATGCTTCTGGATGGGGCGGGCAATCTTCCCTAAATGAAAAAGAATCAATACGACATAAGCTGGATGATATCGAAGATAAATCGGAAGTGCGCTTCAGGTTCTATTTTGCTTCTTCATCCCCTTCATCAACTATCGGGTTTGCCTTTGATAACTTTAGGATTGTAGAAAGAGATAGGGTTTCGCTTATTGAACAGTTTTCAAACTCTAATGCCCGATCAGAATCTGCGGTTAGTAAAACTGTAAATGAGGAAATCAATAAACGCCTTGATTCAGCTTCTTTGAATAATGGTGACCTCATTGCAATCAATTATTATACGGACATTTATGGCAATGACCCGCTATTTGAAGTAAATGAAGCCGGGCCAAGTGCACGTTCACTCTTCTATGGAATCAATAGCATCACATCCCTACTGGATGGTAAAGTTGATGAAGCGGCCAACCTTGCCATCAACGAAAGTGTGCCACCATGGACCGGAGCTGATGCCAATCGAAATGTGCTTAGTGACCCTAAGTTTGGCATTGCCCTGAATTTGGTTAATTCTGATAATGATGTGATCAGTGTTGAAGCAGCAGTAAGCCCTAGAGAACCCATGATGGGCAAAGAGATTAGGGTATATTTTGCTGTCATTGAAAAGGTAATTACCGGGCTTACATTACCCAATGGTGAAACAGATATTCGCAATGTGTTCCGTCAGTTTTTACCTACTGCCAATGGTCAGGTGGTGACGAATCTTGAAGCTGGTGCTACTAACGTTTTTGAAGAATCCTGGAACATTGATGCACGTAAAGTGCTTGACCCAGACAACCTTGCGGTAGTAGCATTCGTGCAGGATGCTGGCAACAGTAAGGAAATCTATCAGGCTGCCAGGGTAGATGTAACCAATAAAACAGCCGTATTGGGAGTGGGGGATTTAATTGAAGTTGATGACATTAATATTTATCCTAACCCGGCACACGAAGCGTTTACGGTTACTTTTGATCGAACTACAGAAGAAGATTTTGATTGGGGCTTATATGATCAGACTGGGCGATTGTTACAGGACGGACAGGTATTGAAGGGAACAGATGGCTTTAGGGTAAATACTATGGCTTTGCCTTCAGGAGTATACCTGTTGTCGATCGGTAATCCAGACAAGCAGTATGCCTACCAGCGAATAATAATACGGCATTAATAATTCGATAAGAACTGTTATGCTTCACCACATAAAGATTCTTTTAGTTGTCATCACCCTGTAAACATTGCAGGGTGATGATAATCATATAGCAGAAAAGGCATCCTTTATCCATTAATTGGTTCTTCACTTTTATTGTCTATGGATTTTACTGATATTTAATGTCAGACTAACTATATTAGACAATTGGACAATTATTTCCAGATGATATTTTGATTGGGATAAGTTTCTCTTTGATCCTATAATTCAATTACTTCTTGAAATAATGAAAAAATATTTTGACTTTTACTAATCGGGTCAACTGTATCTACCTATGAAACGAATTTTACTTACGCTATTCTGTATTAGTTTTTTCCTTGTCAGTCGAGCACAAACAACAGAAGATTTTGAGTCCCTTTCCCAAGATGATGTTGCATTTACATCCAATAGTGTATTATTCAATGTTACAGGGGGAATTTTAGATGTCGAAACAGGGTTTCCTGGTACTGGTTGGAATGGAACCATGGTTGATGATAAATATTTAGACAATGAAGGCACATTTGTCTATGATGAGGTGGTTGGTTCAATTGAAACGGATGCAGGAACAGACTTTTATATAAAAAGTTTTTGGATATATGTTGGAAATACGTCTGCTGATAACAGTGCTGTTCCAAATGCCAGTTTAACTGTTAATGGTTACTTGGATGGTAGTGGAACTCCTGAATTTTCTGTTACGAAGAATAGCGGCTTTGAAACGGGAGCTACTAATAATGGCTTCACTTTTTTTGATTTCAGCACAGAAGGTAGCACGGATAATAGTTTAACGGCAATAGACCGATTAGAAATAGTAGTTAATGATGGTACAGGTGATGCAAATAGTTCTGGTGAAATCCGTTATTTAGCGATTGATGCCTTTACCTGGGATCTTATACCTTCAAACACTGCCCCAACCATATCCTTAGACGCTGCCATCCTAGCTTACACAGAAAACGATCCTGCCACCCAAATTGATGCGGCAGGTACAGTCAATGATGCCGATGGTGATGCTGATTGGGATGGCGGTACGCTGGAAGTACAGATAACTGCTAATAACGAAGCTGCGGATGAGATTAGTATTGATGATCAGGACGCTGATGGTATAACAATAACGATTTCTACTACAGACATTCTTGCCAATGCAACTGATGTTGGAGACTTAAGTACAAGTGGTGGTGTGGTTACAGATGGGACAGCTCTTACTATTACTTTTGACGCAGATGCAACTAACGCAATTGTTCAAGAAGTGTTGCAATCAATTAGATACCGAAATACCTCCGATAACCCTGGTACTCTTAATCGTACGGTAACGATTACGGCTACAGATACGAATTCAGATTTCGATTCTGATACCAGAACTATATCAGTGGCTGCCGTTAATGACCCACCCGTAATTGGTAACTTGGATACAGATGCATTCAATTATACAGAGGGTGATGGGGTAGCAGTACTAGACCAGGGTACCGCAGCTACAATCAGTGATGCAGAAAATCCTGCTGATTTGGATGGAGGAAATGTAACCGTTAACATTAGTGCAGGTGAAGTAGCTTCTGAAGATTTATTAACATTCGATTCAAATGTTGATTTTGGAATAGGGCCAAATGATAATGTAAGGGTCAATGACGGTGGTTTGATTACCATTGGTACTTTAGGAAATGCAATAACACCAGGTAATGATCTTGTGGTTAATCTAAATGCTAATGCTACCCTGTCAAGAGTAGAGCTTTTGTTGGCTTCATTAGCATACCAAAACCTTGGAGGGAATGACCCAACTGCAGGCCTTCGTACTGTAAGTGTTACTGTAGATGATGGTGATGGTTCTGGACAATCATCAGCCGCCGATATAAATGTTACAGTTTTAGCCGTAAACAACGAACCAACTCTTGCTGGTGATGCTGACGACCCTACTTTTTCCGCAGGAGGATCACCCGTAGGTATTTTTAGCAATGCAGCTACATCTACCGTAGAAGCAGGGCAATCGATTACAGATTTTGTAATTGAGATCACTAATGTAAATGATGGTACACCTCAGGGTAGTGACGAAATCTTAAATGTAGATGGTACTGACATAGCATTAAATGATGGAAATAATGATAGCGGGACACCCACTAGTGGTAATTCTTTAGACTACACCGTAAGCATTACCGGGTCTACTGCTACGGTATCATTATCAAACGGAACGCTTACCGAGGGGCAAATGAATACCATTATTGATGGTATAACCTATGATAATAATGAAGCTTCTCCATCATTAGCGAGCCGGGTTATCTCAATTACAAGTCTAACTGATGATGGTGGAACAACCAATGGTGGCGATGATACCAATACCAGCCTGGCCATTGCTTCATCTACGGTATCGATTGACGGCCCACCATTAATCACTGATGTTGAATGGCTCGATCAAAATGAAGATGGTGATATAGATGGTATGACGCTAACTTTTAGCGAAGCTGTTGATTTTACAGATACGGACGGAGCGGGAGGTACCGGGCTTGATATTTTGACTGTAAGTGGTGGAATAATAATTGATCCCGCTCCTAATTATGGGGACGGCACATTCGATAATATAACCACGGCAACTTTATCTTTTACCAATACGATCACAGGTACTGGATTGCCCGGAAATACTATAACTTATACTTCTGGTGCGACCAATGCAACAATTGTCGAAACTGGAGGCGGTGCGGAAGTAGTTGATGGGGAGGTAGGTGCCAACGGAGGAACCTACACTGATGGTGCCGCACCAGTAATTACCGCAGCTGAAACCGATGATAGCGACGAAAATGGTTTTATTGATGCGGTAATACTTACTTTTTCAGAAAACCTCGACGATGATAATGGCGCAGGTGATTTATCACAATTTGATATTGGCACCACTACATATACCAATGAAACCGCAGATACTAATAATGACGATGATAATCAATTGACTATTTCCTTTGATGAATTGATTGCACCAAATTATGATACGGATGCTACTCCTTCTGTTGATATGCCTGCGGGAACAGTCGCTGATGCATCTGGAAATACACTGGGTGCTACTCAAAATTTTGGTAATGCGGCTGACGCAGCGGAACCTGTAATTGTCAATGCTACATTTTACGATACTAATACCGATGGCGATATTGATGAGGTGGTGATCTTGTTTAGTGAAGATATTGATGATACTGATTTCAATGTCAATGACTTTTCAATCAATGCCGCTACACCAACTTTGTCTGCATTAGATAATAACCAGGATGCAATTACAGATGGGGCTAATGATGATATTTTGATTCTGGATGTAAGTATTACAGGAACTGCTACTCCGGGTGATACAGATTTTACCAATGGAGGAGGAAATTATCTTGGCCAGGATGGTTTGGCTGTTATTGATCAAGTATCGATTACAGAAATTGATGCCGCTGCACCAGTTGTTGTAAGTGCTACCATGGCTGCTACCAATGCCTATCTGGAAGTAGTATATTCAGAAGATGTCAGGGCAAGTACTGATCCTACAGACCCTATTTTACCTTCCGATTTTAATACCTCTTTTACAGATGGTGGTACTTCGGGTAATATAACATCCCTTTCTACTTCAGACATCACGGACAATTCAGATGTGACGCTAAGTGGTGCTGCGACAGCCGTAAGGTTTGTACTAAGTGCTGGCGGTACACCCGATAGTGATGATGATGCTGTTATCACGCCTTTAGCCTCTACAGTTCAGGATGTGGCAGGTAATGATCTTGATGTTGCTGAAGTTGCTACAGCAGCGTTTAATAATGTTACGGCCGTAGTATTTACAGGCTTCACCATACAAAATGACAACTCTTATGTGACGGTAACCGTCTCAGAGGATGTAGACAGACAGTCTGGTGGAGGTACTAACCCTATTAGGTTTCCCCAAGAGGTTAACTTTGGCAGCTTTACCGATCCTGATAACAGTATGGGGGCAGCTTCATTTAGTGTCACAGCAATTCAAGATAATGCAGGTAATGCTTTGGGATCAGGAGGTTATGACACTTTCCGTTTTCTATTAGATCTCGATGGCGGTACTGCGAGCGGTGATGAAACATTCAGAATTTTCCCAACAAGTGGAGCACAAGTGTATGCTACCTCCGGTGGAGTTGCTATGTCCGCTACAGAATTCATTGAAATAACTTTGGCAGATCAGGCACCTCCAGTTTTCCAATCCGTTACACTAAATTCAGGAGCTACCACAGTAGTCGGTGGTGATGCACTGGAATTTGGAGGCCCTGAACAGGCTACAATTACAGTAGATTGGGATGAGCCTGGACTTACTGTGACAGGCGATTTTACAGATATCTTGGGACTATATAGTGCCAATGAATCATTTACCGATATTGGTGGAGGTCTTTATGAATTCACATTATTTCCAGCACAATTCTTAAATAATGGTACCCGATCTTTTGATATCACTGCGACAGATGCCTCAGTAAATAGCAACTCTGCAACTGAATCTGCTCTTACCATTGAAATTGATAGTGAAGCACCAACTACAACTATTGATAATGATCTATTTACAGCTAATGATAATTCAGCAGGAAATCCAATAACAGTTTCAGGTACTACGGATGATGATAATGTAATTCTGGAGCTTACCATTGATAATACCGGATCTTCAGAAGACACCTTTACAAGTGGTGTTTCTACCGGTTTTGCCGCTCCTTCTGGTGGCATATGGTCAATTAATCTAGGTAAGACTGGTGATGGCGGTGCTAACGATGGCGATTATGCTGAAGGCACTTATGATATTACATTGAAGGCAATAGATGATGAAGGTAATGAGAGTGTGCTCACAGAAACCGATATTTTAACTATTGATAGTAGTGATCCCTTGATCACTATCAGTGCTCAGTCAGTTGTTGGTCAGGACGCCTCCGTTCAAGTTCAGCTAAACGAAATTGGTGACATTTATTATTTAATTGAGGCAGATGGCACCGGATCAGATGCCAATACAGTCCGTACCACAGGTACTCAGTTGACCATCGATCAGGTTGGGGTTGATTTTGATATTGATGAAGTGCTTGCTGCGGTTACCACAGATTATGATCTGCGCATAGTAGCAGAAGACCAAACAGGAAATCTAAGTGCTGTTACCAATGTTGACCTTACATCGGGAGGGGTTACTATAACTGCCCCTTCAAACAATATTTGTATAGATGCCGAATCAGTAACCATTGGCAACATTGTTATTACAGAGTTTATCAATAATGATTTCAGACAAGGGTCAAATCAAACGTTAACCATTGGTTTACCAGATGATTTTAGCTTTAATACCGGTGTACTTCCTACCATTACACCTACAGGAACTGGTTTTACCATAAATAGTCGATCCTTTATTGGCGATGGTACCTTACGTATTAATTACAGTTTAACAGCAGGATCAGAAAGTGCCTCAAACTCATTAACGATTAGTGGTCTTGAAGTTACAGCTACTGGATCTCCACTCGCAGGACAAACCATAGGAAGAGTAGGAGGTACGGCAACTGTTTTTGGACTTGCTGTAGATGATGGGGTGGTTTTAGGAACATTATCAAGCACAGATCGACCGGCTCAACCCATTATGAATTTTGGAGGGAACCCTGCCGGTGACATTGCTTTTGAGCCGAATGAGGCTTTTACTTTTAATGCAACAGGTGGTGCTGTTAGTTATCGTTGGTATGATGAAGGAGAGAATGTATCTGCTGAAACAACGGCTAATTTTGATCAAACGGATTTCAATGCATTTACCGGTTATGACAATTCCGTTATCGGCGTTTATCCAATCACCGTGACCACCGTGGATGCACTAGGTTGTGAGAGTGACGGTTATGAGACACAGATTGGGATTATGGATATCTCAATCCCTAAAACGACTTTTGCGGAGGGGGAAGCGGCTGCTACCATTACAGCAGCTATACCAGCAGCTAACCTTTACCCAGGGGCAGGTGAATACGAGCCATCATTTACAGGAGCTGGCTTAGGACCAATTACAGATGGTGGTGCTGGTAACAATGCCACCATAGATTTTACCCCGGCAGCAGCGGGTACCGCCGGAAGCCCTCATACGATCCTTTATCAGCTAAGCAATGGTTCTAGAACTTTCACGACAGGACTTGATTTAACCGTAGTGGGTGGATCTGGTGGATCCGGGGCATTTTCTAATACTGTTTCACTAGATCTTTTCAGTGGAGAGACAGGTACAATTATGGACGTAGAGACTGTAAGTGGATTTTATTTCTATGAACTCACATTCACTCCTGATGCCGCTGTAGGAAATCTTTTCTCACCACCGGGGTACAGCGCACCTACACCGCCTACTCCAATTACCGGAGACCTTTTATTAAACGGTTGGCAATTTGATGCTCCAACAGTAACCGTACCCGAGCAAACAGTGATAGACGTTTGGTTTGTACCTAATAATGATGCAAGTACAACTGATAATGCACTGATACTAGATAGTGAAACATTCACGGTGTATCCTTTACCCCAAATAGCTTTACAGGAAGACTATGATGGCAATATTTATTGTGAGGATGGTGGTAGCATAGATATAAATTATGGGGTTCGGAATTATACAAATTTAACCACAATTGTAAACGCAACGGGTTTTACGGCCAGCGGCTTTACGGTAGACAGAATAACTGGCACTTCAGCAACCACGGTTGTCGGTGGAGGGACTATCGATTTTGCAAACTTACTTGGAAATCCAACTGTGGGGCTTCAAGCTGGCAGGGAATTTGAGACCTATGAAATCACGTTTGATTCACAACCAACGGATGACCCATCACCCGCCAATGGTACAAATAGTTTCACTTTTACAATCACAGTATTCGCAACTCCTGATAAACCAACACTTCAAACTTCGGCTAGTCAACAGATTTCAAATACACCTCCAAACCCTGTTTATTTTTATGAGTATTGCGAAGGTTCTACAATTGAAAATTTACAGCCTGTTGTTCCTGCAGGCAATACTATACGATGGTATGAAGGTGATAATCTTGGGCCTAATTCTGAAATAATTACGGCTAGTGCCAATAACATGGGGGCATTCAATCTTTTTGGTCAGACTAACCCAGATCCTGGAACTTATTATTTTTATTTTACGCAGACTGATTATGCCGGTGATTTTGCCGGATTTACAGGATGTGAAAGCGATTATTCTCAAGTCATTATTAGCGTTTATCCTGAAGTAGGCAATCCTTTGATTGACCCTACATTCAATACAAAAGGAGAGGATCTGTCCGCCGGTAGTGACGGGACCTACTATGTATATGAGTATTGTGTTGGAGAGACAATAGAGGATATCGCATTATGGAGCGATTACGCTTTAGAGGATTTTAGCGCAGGATTGCCAACCAACTGGACTATTGGTGGCGGGTCTACTGTGTCTGGTGGCGAATTGGTTATTGCAAACCCTGGTGGTGATGTTGAAACAGATTTTTATCAGGCAATCCAGAAAATATCTTTTAGATACCGGTCCACTGGTGGTACAGCCAACGCTGATTTTGCCTTATACGATAACACTTTATCTGAAATAACAGAAACAACCACATCATTGTCAACTTCATCTGCCACTTATACAGATTTTGAAGTAACCTATGTTGGTAGTTTTAATGATGTATATATCGTTATAGAACATACTGGAGGCGGAAGTAACTTTATCATTGATGATTTTGAAGTTGAGAGTACATTACCCAATGTGAGTTTTTATCAATGGGATGACGATAATAATCTGGATGGTGATTTTGATGGTGAACTGGACGGTAGTGATGATGGCAGCGGTCAGGGGTTGATTACTTCTGAAGGTAATTATTATGCCACGGGTGCAGAACTTATGAATTTCTATGGCCTTACCGACACACCTCCGGCTGGTAGATATTCCTTTTTTGTAAATCGCGTAGAGAATATAAATGGAACTGCCTTTCTTGGGTGCCAGGGCGATGTAACTCAAATTGATATAGTGGTACATGATATTCCCTCAGCCCCGACAGGGTTTACGACTGATATCAATGCGCATAGCGGAGAACTAAGCATCAATGATCGAATTTTGGCAGCTGACTTATTGGAAACGCCTGGTATGGCGAATATAGATTACATATGGTCTACAGAAGAGAATACCCTGGGAGCAACCGATACAATAAACTTCTCTACTGGCACCAACAATAATCCTGATATTTCTTATGCAGACTTATTCACTTCACTTGGCACAAGTGGCTTAACTACTAATGGTGGTGGCTATTATGAAGTAAATTCTACTGTGTCGGAAACAGTCTATTTATTTCAGGTAACGAATGATTTAAATCGTGAGGTGTCATTTTTTCCCGGATGTGGAAGTACTTCGGGTACTCCACTAAATATAACCATTTACCCGCTGGCCGAGGCACCGATATTAAGTGATCTGGAGACACCCCAAAATGATTATGAAACAGCAGGCGTAGGCGATGATCTGGAACTAAACTTCTGTGCCGGAGAACTCACTTCAACAGACCTCTTTGAGGTTGCTTCGAATTTTACGAATACTGGTTTAAATACCACAGAATTTAATTGGTATAGATCTGATGGTGCTGGGAGCAAGCTATTACCGATATCTGTGACTTCTTCATCTGATGCAAGCTCAGCTACAGCGTCAGAATTGTTCCTTACTGGTATAAATAATGATGTGACAAGTTATTATTTGGTATCTCAAACAACAGATATCGAAGGTAGTACATATAAAGGTGGAGAATCTGATTCTGTTAGACTTAAGGTAAATATTTACAACATTCCTGATGCGCCTGATGCAGATTATGTAAATGACAGCACCGAATTTTATTATTGTTTTGGAGATCCGATTCGGTCTTTAAAGGTTGCAGACAGTGATCCTGACGATCCAGTTGATTTCTTTTGGTATGCAACTGAAGCTGATGCATTGGCTGGTACCAATAGATTAACAGTAGCTAATGATGCTGAAATTCAACCTGCAGAGATGGTACCTGATGAGAATACAATTCCAAATTTAGCAGGTACACCTTCAGTAGGAACTTATACTTTTTATGCCACACAGGTGACTAATGCCAATCCACCTATGGATTTTGGTGGGCCGGCTTTTTCCGGTTGCGAAAGTGAACCCATAGAATTTACCATCTATGTTAGAGGGATACCAGTGGACCCTATTCTGGATGATGATCTTTTGCGATTCTGTGAAGGCGATGATGCACCAGAATTTGAAGTGAACAATAGAGTTACCGGAGGTATAATAACGTGGTATGAAGATGATCAATCAACGATTGTACAAACGGGTACGAATAACGCATTTGATCCTGATGATATTGGCTCTTTAGCCATTGGTACTACGAATTTCTTTGTTGCGCAGAGAACAGATTCATTGTTTAATAACAGTGCTTTCGTGGGCTGTTTGAGTGGCTTTGTAAATGCAGATATTACACAGTTTGGTGACCCTGATGGACCTGTTCTTAACTACCTTGGAAATGCCTTACCTGATGGAGGCGAAGCAGGCATTTGGGAGCAAGACCTGGATGCTGTCGATTTTACGATTACAACGCCTTCTAATGGAGATGTTTACAAATGGTATCAATCGGATGTAAATGGAAACATTACTAACCCTATTTCCATATTCGAAGAAACAGTAACAGGAAGTGCATCCAATGCTACTGGGGAGGATTTAAGAATATTGACCCAAACTAACGGTATTATATTTTTCAAAGTATCCCTGACAAATAATATTATAGCAGGAGAATTCGAAGGTTGTGAATCTGAAATTGCAGACAGGACATTGGTTCAGTTAAATATTTTTGACACACCGGCTGAACCATTCTTCAACCCTGTATCACAAGATAATTACATTTCTAATGCAACTAATCCGATAACCAATTTCTACTTCTCTTATGATACAGCAGCCAACTATACGGCTCAACTCACTGGAGGTACGATTGAC
Source organism: Cyclobacteriaceae bacterium (assembly GCA_965227155.1). Classification (GTDB taxonomy): domain Bacteria; phylum Bacteroidota; class Bacteroidia; order Cytophagales; family Cyclobacteriaceae; genus UBA6059. The sequence continues at coordinate 4,943,225 of OZ245731.1, read as the reverse complement.
GTAGAAGGACTTAATGTAAACGTAGCTGACAACCCGGGGACAGATGTTGATGAGTCCGATCTTACCAACATCCAACCCATTGAATACAATTGGTACTATCCTAATGCTGCCACACTTGCTTTAACCAATACTACAGGAAGCGCAACTCTTGCGGCATTGACAGTTAATAATGATCTCCCAGGTGATGGTACAGGTGCAGATAATCCTACGGCTATAGAAACGTATAGTCTAACAGTTAGCCAATCGCAATTTGATGGGCAAAATTTCAATCCAACTCCAGCAGAAAGCACAAGGAGAACTGTTAATCTGAATATTATTCCTGTGCCTGATACACCTTCACCCACAGAGTCATTGATAGAGCTTTGTGAGGATGAGGCTGTAAGTACACTGTCCATTACCAATAGGTTTGCGGGTGCTCAGGTACATTGGTTTAATGAAGACCCAAGGGTGAACCCAAATGCAGATACACTAAATAATGTAGACGTACAAGAGTTTACATATACACCAAATGAAGTTGAGAACAACCCTGGTACTTATACCTATTATGTAAGGCAATCCACAAGCGTAGGTATCAATGGCTCTGATTTTCAGGGAAGTTTAAGTGATGTGGCTACTGTACAGATCAATGTATATCCTACGGCTGATGTGCCTACCAGTACTGCATCTGAGATAGGTGGAATCGAAACCTATCAATATTGCCTGGGGGATCCCATTGAAAACCTACAAATTGCCTCCCCAGCAGCTGATGTAGATTATCGATGGTATACAACTCAAGTACCTTCTGATGCAAGTAGAATTTTTGAGGGTTCAAGTATCCCTCCAATTAATAACCCGGCTTTTGATGAAACATTGGTGGGTACCTATAATTATTATGTAACTGCAACACTTGCAGGAGAAGGATGTGAAAGTGATGCAAAACAAGTAAGGATCATTATCAACGAAATCCCGGATCCTGAAATTGAAATCGTTAATACGGCTGCACCAACAGGGTTTGAGGATTTACCGGAAATTTACGAGATATGCGTGGACGAAGCTCCTTTTGAGCTCTTTGGTAACTCAGTAGACAATGTTTTCGGAACCTTCACAGGTCCTGGAGTTACCAATGGCACCAATGGACAAGCCACGTTTGATCCGTTAGCAGCACTTGGTATAACTGATCCATTAGATTTCCCTGAATTCGAAAGCGAAACAGTTACCATAACCTACACGCTCACTAATGATAACAATTGTGTGGATGCAATATCTTCTGATATAGTTATACACGCTTTGCCAAGACCTAATTTCTCAGTTGAAGCTGTTTTAACAGGAGGTCAGGGTTTTTCAGGAACAGTTATTGAGCCTGATGCTGTCTCAGGGGGAGTCTGTATTGATTTGGATCCGAATAACTCTGGCTCAAGTACCTCCTTGCTAATAAGAACTTTAAGAGGTGCACAAACCGGATCAATCACAATAGATGGTGGAGACCCAATAGCTGTTTCTCAGGGAGTAGTTACAATTAATACTGAGACTTTGAACGCCCTGGGTGATCCATCAGTCACCAGTCATGATCACATCATACGCTTTGAGTTCACCAACGAAAATGGTTGTACAAACTTCATTGAGAAAACGTTGACCATTCATGAAAACCCCAAAGTGGCATTTGACTACAATGTGGGTTGTGAAGGGGAGCCTATTACATTGGAGGCATCAGCTGTAGCTCCATTTACCAATACTGATATAGAAACATACAATTGGGCTTATGCAACCTTAAATGGTTCAAGCGTTGATGTTTCTACCTTCCCTAATGGTGGAGCTTCATTTACAAGTGTGATCGATAATCCAGCAGAGTATATTGTGACGGTTTTGGCAGAGTCAGCAAACATAGAAAATTGTGTTTCTATCGTTGAAACGGATGTAGACTCAAGAAATGACAGAACAGGCAATACACAACGTATCCCTATTGGCGATACCCCTGAAGTGGATTTCTTCTGGCAACGCATTACAGAAGGCCGACCTTTAACCTTATCTGGTAGAGATGCCAACATACTGGATTTCAATAGACTTGCTGAGGCCTCTGTAGATTGGGGTGATGGTAATACCACAGCATTATCGGCGAATACCGCAGCTGATGGCCCGGCATTTGCAGACCAGGAGCATATTTATGCTAATGATGGATGGTATGAGGCAACAGTCACTTTAATCACTGAAAACGGATGTGATAATAGCGCAACCAAGACAATTAAGGTATTGCCTTTCATTGCTGTGGATCCGGTTGCAGGCCATCTCAATAATTTTGAGGCTGCCACCGAAGAGGAAGCAGGATGGTTTGTAGATGATTATAAATCAGGCACACTAGCTCCTGAAGATCAGATTACAAGCTGGAGTTACAGAGATCTAACAAATAGTGGTTTCGATGCAAACGATGGACACGGATGGACAACAGCTACCAGTGCTGAAAATGGCTATATAGAAGATGACAGTTCGTGGGTATACTCACCTGCATTTGATATCAGTGCTCTAGCACGTCCAATGGTGGTTTTCGATGGTTTGTATGATTTCCAGCCTAATGATGGTGCTGTTTTAGAGTATTCCATAGACAATGGGGATTCCTGGCAGATACTGGGTAGGCATATACCAGGTGATGATCAGGGTACCGGTATTTATTGGTATAATGTTGAAGATATCAGGTCGGATCCTGGTACACAGCGCGGTAGTGGTTCTAGTAATGATGCCTTTGGTTGGGGAGGTGATGAGGTTGATCCTTTAACAGAAGCTGCCTCAATAAGGCACAAACTGGATGAAATTCCCGATCCTTCATTTGTAAGGTTCAGGTTCAACTTTGCTTCTACCGCAAGTGCGCTTAATACGGGTTTTGCATTTGATAATTTTAGTATTGTAGAAAGGGACAAGATTGCATTAATCGAACAGTTCTCCAACTCAAATGGGCAGCGTGCTGAAGCTCAGGCAAGTAGAATTGTAAATGAAAAGATCAATAGCCGACTTGACAGTGCCTTACAAAACAATGGAGACCTGGTTGCTATAAACTATTACACGGATGTGTATGGTAATGATCCGCTGTATGAGGTTAATACAGAGGGACCAAATGCTAGATCTACGTTCTATGGTATTCAGGATATCACCTCAATACTTGATGGTAATGTAACAGCCGCTGCGAATGCATCTGTAGCGGCACAGTCACCTCCATGGTCTGCAGCTGATGCCAATAGAAATGTTTTGAGACCTGCTGATGTTGATATCGAACTCTTCTTTGATCAGGCAGATGATGAAGATGAGATAACCGTTAACGCTGACATCACCTTGCGTGATGACCTTGATGCTCAGGATGTAAGAGTCTATTTTGCAGTAATTGAGAAAATACTAACCGGCAATGGTGTGCCGCTTCCTAATAATGAAAGCGACGTGAGGAATGTTTTCCGACAATTCCTGCCTAATCCTCAGGGTGTACCTTTGGAGAACAAGCAGCTGGGAAGTACGACCACCATTACCGAAAACTGGACCGTAGATGCCCGTAAGGTTGTTGATCCTGATAATCTTGCTGTGGTAGTATTTGTGCAGGATGTAGGAGGTTCCAAAGAGGTGTACCAGGCCGCCCGTATAGATGTAAACGGTAAGCTTGCAGTGACCGGTATTGAAAATCTGATTGAAATAGAAGATCTCAATATCTATCCAAACCCTGCCAATGAGTCCTTTACGGTTACTTTTGATCGTACTTTGGAAGAAGATTTCCACTGGGTTGTATTTGATCAATCCGGAAGACGATTGCTAAATGGTGATGTAAATAAAGGTCAGGACGGATTTAAAGTAAATACTATGGCATTGCCGAGTGGGGTTTATATATTCTCTATCGGCAATACGGATAAGCAATACACTTATCAGCGTATCATTGTACGGCATTAATTGCTTTTATGTAATAAACTTTAGGGGCACTCAGGCGAGTGCCTCTTTTTTTGCGATATATTCCTGGCGATTGATCATAGGAAGCTTTTCCATAAAGTCAGTTTCGATCATGGGGTAACCAAAATCTTCTACCACTTTTCCTACAATCCGATAAAAACCCTTTCCCCTGAAAGGATATTTCTTAGCCACGGGCGGAAAATGAACCGTGTCGAATACATGGCCCTGGTAGTCATAAAATGTTCCAAAATGCATGCGGTTACCATCTTTGGTGCTGGTATCTTTGGTGGTAACGATATACCCAACAATGTCAACCCGCTTGCCAAGCTTAAGTATTAGATCTCTGGCTACTGTATCTCCCGGCTGTGGCGCGGGCAATAGATCAAACGGATCGCACAACGGAAACCCCAGCAGTTCCAGTTGGTCAAAAGCATCCTCGATAGTATGGTGGCTCAACACAGGCATGCTGTAGGAGGGAGGTGCCTCATTAAACATATCGGTAGTATACCGGCTGGTACCTTTCGAGACTCCAAAATACAGGTGGGCCGACCACATCAGTTCCTTCTTTGATTGACCGGTAAACCGCAGGGCACCAATCTTTATCAGAATGAGAACCTGTTCAAGCCCCATCGGCACTCTGCGGATAAAGTTATCCAGGCTCGTATACCAGCCATTTCTTCGCCTTTCTTTTTCTATCTGTTGACCGATTTTAGTCTCCAGGCTTTTGAGATGAATAAACCCGATATAAATACAGGTGCCTTCAATAGTGGTGAGGTAATTGCTTTTATTGATGCACGGCGCTTCAATCGAGGCACCTTCCATGCGTGCTTCATGAAAATAAAACTCCGTCTTGTAGAACCCACCGAAGTTATTGATTACGCCTACCATAAACTCCAACGGGTAGTGTGCCTTCAGGTAGAGGCTTTGATAGCTTTCAACAGCGTAGCTGGCAGAATGGCCCTTCGAAAAGGAGTATCCTGAAAAGCTCTCAATCTCATACCAGACCCGGTCAATCACATGGGGCTCATAGCCTATCGACCGGCAGTTTTCAAAATAGCGGTCCTCCACACGCTTAAACTCTTTGCGACTTCTGAACTTACCGGACATACCGCGTCGCAGGATGTCTGCTTCCGAAAGGCTTATCTGTGCAAAATGATGCGCTACCTTGATCACGTCCTCCTGATATACCATTACACCATAGGTTTCTGCCATCAGCTCATCCATTTTAGGATGGATGGATTCATAGGTTTTGCCGGTAGTTACCAGATGGTGCCTTTCGATGTATGCCCGCATCATCCCTGATCGGGCTACTCCCGGCCTGATGATAGAGCTGGCGGCTACCAGTGTAATGTAATTGTCACAGCTCAATTTCCCCAGCAGCATGCGCATGGCAGGGGATTCCACATAAAAGCACCCCATGGTGTGGCCTGTACGCAGTAGCTCACGTATTTTGGGGTCTTTTTTGAATTGCTGAAAGTCTTCAGTATTGACTTTGATCCCCTGGTTTTGCTCTACCAATGCGGCGGCATCCTTGATGTGCCCTAATCCCCGTTGGCTTAGTATATCGAGCTTGTAGATGCCCATATCCTCAGCATTATGCATTTCAAAATGCGCTACCGGGAAATCTTTGGGTGGCCGGTCTGTGGCTGTATACGCATAAATAGGTGCCTCTGTAATCAATATGCCACCGGCATGGATGGACAGGTTGTTGGGCATACCCAGCATAGCGCGCCCATATTGAAAAATGAGTCGGGTGATATCATCCTGGTGATTATACTCATCGGGATAAGTAACAATCTTATCGATTTCGGCTTTGGGCAGACCAAAGACTTTACCCAGTTCTCTAATGACTGACCTGCCACGATAGGTGGTGTGGGTTCCCAATAGGGCAGTATGTTTTTGGTGGTAAGTGTCAAATATGTACCGTGTGATGTCATCCCTGTCCTGCCAGGAAAAATCCAGATCAAAGTCCGGGGGTGAGCTTCTCTCCGGGTTGAGGAAACGCTCGAAATACAGGTCCAGCTCTATGGGGTCTACATTGGTGATGCCCAGGCAATAGGCAATCAGACTGTTGGCACCACTGCCCCGACCTACATATGCGTAGTTTTTATGGCGGGCATAGTTGATTATATCCTCTGCAATCAGGTAGTACGCTTCAAACCCCTTGTGTGCAATGATTTCCAACTCACGATCAAACCGCTCCCGATAGATGTCGTTCATCGTGCGGGTACCATAGCGCCATTGGAAGCCCGCTTCCGCTTTTTTCTGCAATTGCTGTAGGTCTTCTGCTTTGGAGTTTCCATAATGCTTTTTGTTTTTGGAAGTCCCCAATGTTAAAGTCAGCTTGCATTCGTCTACAATACGCTGGGCATTGGTCAGCAGCGGTTCATGGTACCTGTACAGGTATTGGATTTCAGTTGGTGGCCTCATGATCTCGTCGGGCCTGGCCTGATACACCGGGTCAAGCATACTCAGTAGGGTATTGCGGGCAATAGCTCGTGAGAGCCTGTGAATGTTATAACCTTTTTTGTTAGCGAAAGTAACCGGCTGCCAGGCCACCAGCTTGTGGGGGAAAAGGCGCTCTCGAGCAGTGGTGAGGCGGTTGAGCTCATGGGGTTTGATGCCGATAAACTCATAGGGGCGTAGCACCTCCGGATCGTGGGCATGTAGCGGGTAGATGATATATACCTGATCCAGCTCAGGAGCTCTGGCGGCAACAGGCCTTTTTTCATTATTGAGGTGAGAGAGGTATCCGTTGATATGCTCAAACCCTTTGTTGTTTCGGGCCAGGGCTATAAACTGAAGCCGGTCATCCTGATGAAACTCTATCCCCACGGCAATTTCCAGATCATATTTTTCCCTGTTTTCGCGGCATACCCTGAGCATTTCAATGTATGCTGCGGTATTGTTGATGTCAGTAAGGATGAGTTTTTTAATGCCGCACCGGCGTGCCTCTTCGAATAGCTGCTCTACTGACAGGGTACCATATTTAAAACTGTAGTATGTGTGACAATTGAAATACATGATGTCAGTAGTATTGATTGCTAAGCCTAGCCGGCAAATGCATTGTTGTCCATCCTGATTCGCCTGTTCAGCCCCATAGTGGAGGCCCGTACAATAGTTTCAGAGCCATATTTGCTCTTCATGCGATCCATGGCCTGGTAGAGATGGATGCCCTCTTCTGTATCTTCAAATAAATTGATCTGGTAGTTGCCGTGTACCAGGCTGCTAAAACGAACGCCTATCAGGCGGATGAGCATACGGCGCGTGTACAGCTGCTCAAAAAGCTCCTGGGCTGTTTTGATTAATGTGTGATCCGCAGAGGTGTAGGGAATACGCCGCTGTTTCGTTTCTGTATCAAAGTTGGAATACCGGATTTTTACGGTTACGCAGGCGGTGAGTTTAGCTTCTTCACGCAGCTTGAAAGCTATTTTCTCCACCATAGCGGTCAGGATGGTTTTGAGATGCTTCACATCTATAGTGTCCTGTTCGAAAGTACACTCAGTAGATATGGATTTGCGGTCGCTGTACGGCACCACTGGGGTGTCGTCTACGGCATTGGCCTTTTTCCAGAGGATAATCCCATTTTTGCCAAATGCGTGCTCCAGCATTTTCACAGGCATATCGCGAAGTACTTTCACTGTTCTTACACCCATATCAATTAGAAACTGGGCAGTTTTATCACCTACCATGGGTATTTTTTTTACAGAAAGTGGCGCCAGGAATTCGCGCTCTTCTCCTTTAATGATGTGCTTTTCGCCATTGGGCTTAAATTCACCCGTAGCTACTTTGGATACCAGCTTATTCACCGATAACCCCATAGAGATGGGAAGACCTGTCTCCTGAATGATCCTCTTGCGCAGGTCTTTGCCCCATAGGTAAGTGTGAAAGAACCGATCCATACCGGTAGCGTCAATATAAAACTCATCAATGGAGGCTTTTTCAAATAGGGGTGATTCGTGTTGTATGATTTCAGTAACCAGCCCCGAGTAGTAGCTGTAGGCTTCCATGTCTCCTGATATGACCAGCGCGTCAGGGCATAATTGTAATGCCATGCGTACAGGCATAGCCGAGTGAACACCAAAGCGCCGGGCCTCATAGCTGCAGGAAGCTACTACACCACGGTTGCTGCTGCCCCCAATGATCAGTGGCCTGCCCTTCAGTCTGCTGTCGCGAAGGCATTCTACCGACACAAAGAATGCATCCAGGTCCATATGGATGATTGCCCGATCTACTCCTAATTGCATACGTATTAATTACTAAAATAATTAGATATATGTTTGATTGATAAAACAAAAATACTAATTTTAATGTCTTAATACTAAAATAAATAGTATTTAATCTCAAAACCTGGAGTTATGAATGAAGCTATGAAAATAGAAGCAGTAGCGCACCCACAGTCAGCCAAACTGGACCATCAATACCAATTAAAACTATCCTCTAAAAAATTAAAATCTGGAAAATGCCAGGTGAAATTTCATGCGACCATAGCTCGTACCCGACAGTTGTATGGCTATGTGCTGGTAGATGCGGAAGATACATTGAAGCAAGTCGTAACTTACATCAAAGAACGGCTCGACCAGGTGAAGTCCCGCGATACGGTGCACCATATTAATTTATATGCCATAGGAAATAAGCACCATAAAGACACAAACTTTATAGTTTTTGATGCATAAGCATATTTTTAACCAAATTTGTATTCATGATTAGAGTGAGCGAAAATATCAGGTACCTGCGTAAAAAAATGGGATATACGCAGGAGCAGTTTGCTGAGTTAATTGGCATAAAGAGGTCTTTGGTAGGTGCATACGAGGAGGGAAGGGCAGACCCACGCCTCAACAACCTTCTTAAAATGGCAGAAGTATTTGAGGTTTCACTCGATGAACTGATCAGCCAAAATGTATCTGTATTGGATAAAAGAACGGAACAACAGGGAGCAGAAGGATCAAAGCCTCGTGTACCCATGAAAATCTTATCCATTACGGTAGATAAAGATGATAAGGAGCACATAGAGTTTATTCCACAGAAGGCATCAGCCGGCTACCTGAATGGCTATGCTGACCCTGAATATCTGGAAGACTTACCGAAATTTAACTTACCCAATCTGCCGGGTAATGCTACCTACAGGGCTTTTGAAATCCAGGGAGACTCAATGCTGCCACTTACTAGTGGTACCGTTATTATAGGTAGGTATGTGGAGTCTGTAAACGATATAAAGAATGGAAAGACCTATGTTTTGGTCACTAAGCAGGAGGGTGTAGTATACAAGCGTGTTTTTAATTATTTGGAGGAGAAAGGAAAGCTATTTCTTGTTTCAGATAATAAAGCTTATTCTGCTTACGAGGTAGCTCCAACTGATGTGCTTGAAATCTGGGAGGCCAAAGCTTTCATTAGCTTACAATTTCCTGAACCAAACGGTAAAAGCGAGCTTACTTTTGATCAGCTTTCTGATATAGTATTAAACCTTCAGCATGAAGTCATAAAGATTAAAGACAAACTTTCTGAATAAGTCATGTCAATAATGATTTCCTGTTGATTGAAGTAAAAACTGGTAGAAACATCAATATTATTCCATTAATTATTTTAGCTAGCTCAATCTACTTGTCTGATAAACAATTGATTTGGCGTGGGTTGCTTTGGGTCATAAATAAATAATAGACAACTCCACAGATAGCTGTATTACTTTGAATCTATTGCGGTAATCTTGCGTTTATTGATTGACTCTGTCAAACAGATGCTGAGATAAACCTATTATTACCTTTAACAGTTGAGACTCTATTTTTTATTAGGCATAGTATTTTTCTCATCTTCCTGCCTTTTTGCCCAATCAAGAAGTGTCACTGGTAAGGTTACTGAAGCGCAAACAGGTGTGGCAGTCCCTTTTGCCAATGTGGTTATTTCTGGAACAACTATTGGTACTACTACTGATTTTGATGGCTACTATAGTATTACAGTACCTGATGGCTATGATACGATTTCAATAAGCTACATAGGCTTTTTAAAGAAGACGAAATATGTAGACGCTACGCCTGTTCAAATAATCAATATCCAACTTATTGAAGATGTTGTCAACCTTGAAGATGTTGTAATCTATGCTGGGGAGAATCCGGCCTATCCAATTATGAGAAATGTGGTGCAGGCAAAGGAGGATCATGACAAGAGAAATATTCCAGCCTATGAATATGAGAATTATACCAAAATAGAAATAGCAGTTGATAATATAGCTGACCGCTTTAAAAAACGAAAAGTAGTACAAAAAATCACCCAGGTACTGGATAGTATTGAGGTAATCGCCGGAGAAGATGGTAAACCCGTACTGCCGATTTTCATTTCAGAAGCTTTGAGCACGGTTTATTTTAGGAGCAACCCCCAGTTGAAAAATGAAACCATAAAAAACACAAAAATTACCGGTGTTGGGGTTACCGATGGCACTTTGACATCTCAGGTTATCGGAGGTTCTTTTCAGGAATATAACTTTTATCAAAACTGGCTCAACATATTTGGCAAGGAATTTATATCTCCGATAGCAGATGGATGGAAGCTATATTATGAGTATGAATTGGTAGATAGTCTGTTGGTGGATGATTTCGAATGCTACAGATTGGACTTTTGGCCAAAAAGTGTCCAGGATTTGGCATTTCAGGGTACTATGTGGATTACCAAAGAAAGTTATGCACTCAAGCAAATTGATGTGACCGTTAGCCCATCTGCCAACCTCAATTTCATTGAGAAACTGAAGGTACAGCAGGAATTGATGCCCACAGAAGCCGGGCCATGGGTACCTCAAAAATACAGGGTGGTTTTAGATGTTGGACAGTTGACGGATAAAACTGCCGGCTTTCTCGGTAAGTTTTATGTTTCCATTAAAGACCTCAAGGTAACAGCACCCAGAGACCTTCAGTTCTATCAGTTGCCAATCATTCTTGAGGAAAATGCCAGAACGGAGGATGAATTGTTTTGGGAGACCAATCGCCATGATCCGCTAAGTAGTACTGAAATCAATGTCTATCAAATGATAGATACCCTTAAAAAGATCCCCGTAGTAAAAACGTATACAGATATTGCCAAAACACTATCTACAGGATACTATAAGACAAAATATATTGACCTGGGTCCATATACTGCACTTTATGGAAATAACAATATAGAGGGGCTAAGACTGGGTTTTGGGGCAAGAACAAATATAGGATTCAGTGATAAATGGGTGTTGGATTATCGTGTGGCTTATGGCTTTGACGATGAACGGTGGAAGCATAGAGCTTCAGCTGAATATATTGTATCGCGAAAACCCTGGACTACTTTAAAATATGAGTTTCAAAGGGATATTCAGGCAATTTGGCTACTCAATAATGGTTTGAATAACAATTCACTGCTTTATGCGCTGAGTAGATTCGGCAACATTCAGGAGCCATACCACATCCGTAAGAATGAATTCATCTTTCAATCACAACTGGCCAAGGGGCTTTTGCAGAAAATAGAGTTTAGAAATCAGGTCAATAACCCCTTGTATGATTTCCGGTATTTTGAAAACCCCGGGTCAGATACTAGTCCTTTGGGCATGGACTTTACTACTACCGAAGTGAGTATAGACACGCGCTTTGCTAAGGATGAATTGTTTGTCATCAATGATAATGAAAGACTGAGCCTTGGCACCATTAAATGGCCAGTTTTTAATCTCAGATATACCATTGGTTTGCGTAATGCGCTCGGGGGCGACTTCCATTATCATAAACTGGAAGGTCGAATTGCCAAAGAACAAAAGATGGGTCTACTTGGTGTTTCAGATATGGAATTGTCAGGCGGTTACATTTTTTCTCAATTGCCATATCCATTGTTGAAAAACCACATTGGTAATGCCACCAATTTTTACAGTGATTTGGTTTACAACATGATGGACTTTTTTGAATTTACCAGTGATCACTGGGTTAGTTACAGGATGCGGCACCATTTTGAGGGCTTCATTCTCAATCGTGTGCCTTTGCTAAGAAAACTGAAATGGCGACTCACCGGCACAGCAAATATCCTTTTTGGTGGAGTAAGGCAGGACAACTTAGTAGTGGTGCCAACTTCTGTTGATGACCAGGGCAAGGAAGTTTCTCCTGTGCAGGCCCTGGACTTTACAAGGCCATATGTGGAAGTTGGGTATGGCATTGAAAATATTTTTAAAGTTTTTCGGATTGATGCCTTTCATAGACTTTCTTACCTGGATAACGATGCCAGAAGGTTTGGTCTTAAATTCAGTGTGCAATTGATACTTTAAGGTTTATTCATTGGATTATCAGTCAGCTATTTTTGCATTCAACATGGCTTAACTGATTGTCTTTTATTAAATAAAGGCACAGCTATTGATTTAAAATTTTCAGAAAATGCTAAAGACTAGACTTCAAAGAGTCGGATTGCTATTTGTTAGTTGCCTTATATGGTTTTGTTCTTGTGATTCAATCAAAAACACACCTGCTGAAATACCACCTAGGTCTATTAGGCCTACAGAGTTAATCAATTCTGGCACTGCAGAATTGAAAAATGCTCTTGCAGAGGGTGAACTGAACCGACAAGGTGCTATTCAGCTCATTAGTCAGTTGGAGAATAAACAGTGGTTTACAGATACTGACTCCATTTTTTCTCTTGCATTAGCGCAATTTCCTAGTGAAGAATCCATCCTGCTTTATGCCACTCAATTCTATTTGGAGAAAGGACAACTCAAAAAGGCTGCTTTATACCACGAGCAAGCTTTTCAGGTTGGAGCTAGCAATGCGAAATATTATCACTTAGCCTCGGGTTTAAAAATAGCCCGGGGCGAACTTGATGCTGCCATCGACGATTTAAATAAGGCTATTTTATTAAATCCCGGCAATCATGATTTTTACCTTACCAAAGGCCTTTTGTATCAGAAGCTCAATGATTCCCAAAGCGCTTTGAATGCCATAGAAAAGGCTTACAGCATTAATCCCAATGATGAAGAAGTATTTCAGGAGCTAGCTAAACTCTATAGAAGTACAGGTCAGGATTCTTTGTATTTGGAATTGCTAGGTACTAAAGTTGAAAATAATCCTATAGACCCGTATGTCACCAATTACACCAAAGCTTTAGTAAATGTTGGTGCTTACCAGACTGCTAAGACTTTCATTAAAAATGCAATCAATTTAGACTCATCCAAGTGGGTATCCTGGTCGACACTTTTATCTGAAGCATATATTACAGAGGGCCATAAAGATTCCGCCGTTTACCTGGCGAAGAATATGCTTGAGGTTGATAGCGCCCTTTATTTTCCCAATATTGTGTTGGGTAGAATTTACAATGATTGGGGGTATTTCAATGCCTCTATTAATTATTATTCTCAAGCCATTAAAATTGATTCTACCAATCAAATAGCTGTTGATGAATTAAATAATGTGTATCAAAAAATTGCATATTTGCGCAAAATAAGAAGCCAGCAGCAAGCTGATACGTTAACTAATTAGAATTTTAAGTGATTTAATCATAATGAGTAAAGAACAGATCAAGGTGACCCTGCCAGATGGAGCGATTAAAGAGTATCCAAATGGTACTTCCGCATTGGATGTAGCAATGAGTATAAGTGAAGGGCTGGCACGAAATGTACTTGCTGCCAAGGTTGATGGTGAGGTACGCGATGCAACCCGACCACTCACCAGGGATGTAAGCCTTGAATTGTTGACATGGAATAATGACGAAGGAAAATCCGCTTTCTGGCATTCGTCTGCGCACCTTATGGCAGAAGCATTAGAGGATCTTTATCCAGGTATTAAATTTGGTATTGGCCCGCCCATCGAAGGTGGGTTTTATTATGATGTAGATTTTGGAGATCAGGATTTTGATGCCGGCCATCTCGAAAAGATTGAAAATAAAATGCTGGAACTGGCACGTCAGAAGAATCCATATGTGAGGTCAGAGGTTTCAAAGAAAGATGCAATCCAGTATTTTACTGAAAAAGGTGATGAATACAAGCTGGATTTGATTAAAGATCTTGAAGACGGCACTATAACTTTTTATGAGCAGGGAAATTTTGTGGATTTATGCCGTGGCCCACACATTCCTCATACAGGATTTATCAAGGCTGCCAAGATTTTGAATGTGGCGGGAGCTTATTGGAGAGGTGACGAAACCAAGAAGCAGCTAACAAGGCTATACGGTATTACTTTTCCAAAGCAGAAGGAGCTCACGGAGCATCTTCACATGCTCGAGGAGGCTAAAAAACGAGATCATAGAAAGATTGGTAGGGAGTTGGAGCTTTTCACTTTCTCCGAAAAGGTTGGTTTAGGGCTTCCACTTTGGCTGCCCAAAGGAGCAATGCTTAGAGAAAGGCTGGAATCTTTTATGCGCAAGGCACAGGTCAAAGCCGGCTATGATCCGGTAGTAACGCCGCATATTGGTGACAAGAAATTATATGTTACCTCTGGCCATTATGAGAAATATGGTGAAGATAGCTTTCAGCCCATAAAGACGCCCAATGAAAATGAGGAGTTTTTCCTGAAACCAATGAACTGTCCTCACCACTGCGAAATCTATAAAAGCAGACCCAGATCTTATAAGGAACTACCATTGCGGTTGGCGGAGTTTGGTACCGTATATCGTTACGAGCAGAGTGGAGAGTTGCATGGACTGACAAGGGTACGTGGATTTACTCAAGATGATGCTCATATTTTTTGCACCCCTGAGCAGGTAAAAGAGGAGTTCAAAAAGGTAATCGACCTGGTTTTGCATGTTTTTAATGCACTTGGATTCGAAAATTATACTGCACAGATATCACTTAGAGATAAGGAAAACAGGAAGAAATACATTGGGGCTGATCACCTGTGGGATATAGCAGAAAAGCATATTCAGGAAGCGGCTGATGAGAAAGGGTTGAAAACGGTAGTAGAATATGGTGAAGCTGCTTTTTATGGGCCAAAACTTGACTTTATGGTTCGCGATGCACTCAACAGAAGCTGGCAGTTGGGTACCATACAGGTAGATTATACACTTCCTGAGCGGTTTGAATTAGAATACATCGGTAGCGATAACCAAAAGCATAGGCCAGTTATGATCCACAGGGCACCTTTTGGATCGTTAGAGCGGTTTATCGCCGTACTCACGGAACATTGCGCCGGCAATTTCCCTTTGTGGCTTTCTCCAGAGCAGATTGCAGTATTGCCAATTTCGGAGAAATATGAGGCTTACGCAGAAAAGGTGTATGGTGAATTACAAACCGCTGATATTCGTGGTGAAGTGGATCATCGGGATGAGAAAATCGGCCGTAAGATCCGCGATGCTGAGGTGAAGAAAATTCCTTACATGCTTATTGTAGGGGAGAAGGAGCAGGCTGAAGGGTTGGTTTCAGTTAGGGCTCACGGCAAAGGTGATTTGGGTAGCATGTCAATTGATGATTTTATCAAGGAATTTCAATCAGAAATTGATCAAGCCACATCATTTTAATTAAAAGGGGCAACTTTTTATTTTAAGGATTTTCTTGTGATATTTGCACCCTTGATTTTGAAAGTAAAAAAGGAGGTTAACAATCAGTAAACAAAGATCCCAAGGTTTTAGACGAAGAGGCCGAGTCGAAGAACCCTATCGCGTTAATGGAAGAATCACCGCTAACAAAGTGAGAGTGGTAGGTGATAACGTCAAAGTAGACATTTATCCTGTTGATACAGCGATAGAGATGGCTAAGCAACAAGGCTTGGATCTCGTGGAGATTTCTCCCAAAGCTGATCCACCTGTTTGTAAAATCATTGATTATTCTAAGTTCAAATACGAACAAAAGAAGAAGCAGAAGGAAATAAAGGCTAAAGCGCAAAAGACAGTTGTCAAAGAAATTCGTTTTGGTCCTAATACCGATGATCATGATTTTAACTTTAAGCTTAACCATGCTCAAAAGTTTTTGAGTGATGGAGCAAAGGTTAAGGCTTATGTCCATTTCGTGGGTAGGACGATTGTCTTCAAGGAGAGAGGTGAGATTTTGTTACTGAAATTCGCACAAGCATTGGAAGATTTAGCTAAAGTTGAACAACTCCCAAAGCTTGAAGGAAAGCGGATGATTCTAATGTTGGCCCCAAAAGCACAGAAAAAATAAAGTGATCATATAAAATGCCAAAAGTAAAAACTAAATCAGGAGCGAAAAAGCGTTTCAAATTGACAGGAACTGGCAAAATAAAGCGTAAGCACGCCTTTAAAAGCCACATTCTGACCAAGAAAGAAACCAAGCAAAAAAGAGCTTTGACTCATATGACTTTGGTTCATAAGTCTGATGAGGAGAATGTTCGAAAAATGCTTCGAATCTAATCGAAAGGTTCAATTGTTTAACCAGATTATTGGCTTTGCAAGTGCTAATGGCCGCCAATCGTCAAAAAATGAATTAAAATGCCAAGATCAGTAAATCATGTAGCGTCGAAGCAGAGACGCAAAAAAGTGCTCAAAATGGCCAAGGGCTATTTTGGCAGAAGAAAAAACGTTTGGACAGTAGCGAAAAATGCTGTTGAAAAAGGTCTCGTTTATTCATACAGAGACAGAAAAGCTAAGAAAAGAGAATTTAGAGCATTGTGGATTCAGCGTATCAACGCTGGCGCAAGAGAGCACGGCTTATCGTACTCACAGTTAATGGGTAAGCTAAAAGAATCTCAAATTGATTTAAACAGAAAGGTACTCGCTGATTTAGCAATGAACCATCCTGAGGCTTTTAAGGCTGTAGTGGATAGTGTAAAATAGCGATCAGCTTACTATAAATTATACAGAAGCCTGGTCTTGAAAGATCAGGCTTTTTTGTTGCTTTATTGGGCTAAAGGAAAGATTTTTGACGATTATGAATAGGCGAAATTTTGCTTCAGCAATTGGATTAACAGCAGGTGCATTTATGTTGCCATCAATAGGTCATGCCTCAATCAAGGCAGCCCTTATAAAGCCCAAAGCACTTCAGAAAGGCGATAAAGTTGGGCTCCTCACCCCTGCAAGTGCCATCAGTCGAACTTCATTTCAAAAAGCACTGGAGAACCTGCAATCCCTTGGATTTGAGGTAGTCTATTCCAATAATATGCGTGTAAAAAAAGGGTTCCTTGCAGGAACAGATGCCCAACGATTAGATGATCTGCATTCCATGTTTGAAGATGATACAATCAATGGGATCGTTTGTGCTAGAGGTGGGTATGGCAGTGCAAGGCTGCTTACAAGCCTTGATTACGACCTAATTAAATCTAACCCTAAAGTTTTACTCGGTTATAGTGACATCACCGCTTTGTTACAGGCTATTCATGTAAAAACTGGTTTGGTTACTTTCCATGGCCCTGTTGGTGCATCTGAATTCAACAAATTCACAACCAGGAGCTTAGAAAAGGTATTGATGAAGGGTAAAGGCAACTATTCATTTGATTCTAAGGATGGGGAAGGTCAGTATGAAAAATACACCTTAGTAGGTGGCCAAGCCAAAGGGGCACTTGTTGGTGGTAACCTCTCTTTGATCACTTCACTGCTTGGCACCCCATACGATATAGACTATACCGATAAAATTGTGTTTATAGAAGAGATTGGAGAATCTCCATACAGGGTGGACAGAATGCTCACTCAGCTACTTAATTCAGGGAAATTGAATGAAGCCAGGGCAATAGCACTAGGGGTTTTCCATAATTGTGAAACAAAACCATCTGATCCTGATTTTGGAGATAGTCTTTCACTAAAAGAGGTGCTTCAGGATAGGTTGGGTGGCCTTTCTATTCCCGTTGCTTACGGTTTACCTATTGGTCATATTGCTGATAATGCAACCATACCTATAGGCATTGAGGCTACCTACGATAGTGAAAAAAATGAGCTACAATATTTAGAAGAGGCTGTTAGTTGATGATAGATTTATTGAGACCTAAGGTGCTTCAAAACATGGAAACGCCTTTTTACTATTATGATATGTCGCTGCTGAACGAAACGCTTTCAGTGGTTAAGAAAAACGCTATCGATAAAGGCTACCATGTGCATTATGCACTTAAGGCTAATTTCAATGAAAGAATCCTTAAGGCTGTTAAATCATATGGGTTGGGTATAGATGCCGTTAGTGCTCATGAGGTAAAACATGCGATAGCTAATGGATTCTTACCAGAAGACATAGTTTTTGCCGGTGTTGGTAAAACAGATTGGGAGATAGAGGAAGCATTAAAGCTTGGCATTTTCGGTTTCAATTGTGAATCGGCACAGGAGATTCAGGTAATCAATGAAATTGCGGCTCGATTACAAGTGGACGCTCAGATAGCACTAAGAATTAACCCTAACGTAGATCCCAAAACACACAAATTCATCACTACAGGGCTTGAAGAGAATAAGTTTGGTATAAATCCCTGGGAGCTCGATGAAGTACTAAGTGTGATTAATGCAAGCTCAAAGATAAAGCTCATTGGTATTCATTTTCATATTGGTTCACAAGTGATGGATATCAGTCGATATCAATTACTCTGTGAGAAAGTAAATGAATTGCAGCACTGGTTTGATGAACGGTCAGTTCTATTAGAGCATATCAATGTAGGCGGAGGTTTGGGTATTGATTATAATGATCCTGATGGGAGTCCCATACCAGATCTGGAATCCTATTTCAAGGTATTTGGACAACATTTAGAATTGAGGCCTCATCAAAAGCTTCATTTTGAATTGGGTCGCTCTATTGTAGGGCAATGTGGTAGTATCATAGCCAGGGTATTGTACACCAAGCCGGCAAAAAACACCACTTTTGTGATACTTGATGCAGGTATGACTGAATTAATCCGCCCGGCTCTTTATCAGGCTTATCACCAGGTAGATAATTTGACCGGAACAGGAGAAGATGGGGTTTATGATATTGTGGGGCCAATTTGTGAGACGTCCGATGCTTTTTTGAGGGGTATAAGAATGAAGCGATTACAAAGAGGTGATTTTGTGGCCATAAGATCAGCAGGGGCATATGGAGAAGTGATGTCTAGCCGGTATAATATGAGGCCCCTTGCTGCCAGTATATTTAGCGACCAGATTCCCGCTTCCTGATTATCTCCAGCACTTTTTGTTTTGGTAATGCTTCTACCTTACGTCCATTACCTTCCATGGTTTCTGCAGCAAAAAGGCTGTTGATGATGGCTTCTTCTGTAGCTTCAATTGTGGCCATAAACAAAGAATTGAGGGCATCATTATGGAGCGATATAGTGTTTAAAGTTCTTTTTTCCATCTTGTAGGGAACCCTGTTTTCAGGATAATTGGAAACTGCAATTACATAGTCCCCACTACCATTTGATGCTATTCCCCCGGTTTTAGCAAGCCCCATAGCACCTCGTTTTGCCAAACGCTTAAGGTTTCTGGCATCCATAGGAGCATCGGTCACAATCACAATCATACAAGACCCATCCGCTTTTTCAAGGGCATCTCGATAAGGGACATTATTCAAAAGTTCGCCAATGGGGTGGCCTGCTATCTGCAATAGTCCGCCAAAATTGGACTGGACAATAACACCGATCGTATATCCACCGAGGCTTTCTGGTAAAATTCGGGATGCTGAGCCCATGCCTCCTTTATATCCAAAGCATCTCGTTCCTGTACCAGCACCAACATTCCCTTGAATAACCTTATCTGAACTTGCAGAAAGAATGGCTTCCAGCACATCCTTTTCCTGTACATGCATTCCCCGGATATCATTGAGATATCCATCATTTGTTTCACCAACCACCGGGTTTACAGATCTTACATCCTCATTTCCCATTTGATTTAGGGTGTATTGCATAGCAGCTTTTATGGCCACAGGTACACTTAATGTATTGGTTAGGATAATTGGAGTTTCGAGATTGCCCAATTCTTCAACCTGACTGTAACCTGCTAATTTCCCAAAACCATTGTGTAAGTATATGGCTGCAGGGACTTTCTCCTGAAATAAATTGCCATCGGCTGGAATTATTGCAGTGACACCTGTCCTCACGTTATCTCCCTCTACCAGCGTTATGTGCCCCACTTTTACGCCGGGTACATCAGTTATGGTATTTGTCTTTCCTGTCGGGAAAACCCCAATTTGAACACCTTGCTCTCTTAGGAGCTGAGTGAAAGCTTTTTCTGTGCTTAAATGAAAAAATGATAAGAAAAAAAGCAACCTGAAGATCATGAATCTATAAAATGAATCCTAAAATCAAATAAGCAAAAGCTGTAATACTTCCTGCAACCAACGCATAGGGCAGCTGTGTTTTAACATGGTCAATATGGTCGCTGGCAGAGGCCATGGATGAAATAATGGAGGTATCGGAAATAGGGGAGCAATGATCCCCAAAAACGCCCCCACCAATAGCTGCCGCTATGGCCAATGATAGATTGCTGTCGAAGGATTGTGCCATAGGTACTGCAATGGATAGCATGATGGCAAATGTGCCCCACGAGGTGCCTGTAGAAAAAGCAATAAAGCAACTGACACAGAAAATGATAAAAGGGACAAGGTTTGGCGATAGCCAGGCTTTGCTGATTTCAGCTACATAAATACCTGTGCCAAGAGATTTACACAAACTTGCTATCGCAAATGCCATCACCATAAGGAGCGCAAGCGTAACCATGCCCGACATACCCTTAATAGTCAGATCCACAAATTCTTTGCCCTTAAATATACCCCTCATAGAATACAGTGCGCTGGAAACAAGTAGGGCAGTAATCACCGAATATAATACTGAAGCTGAACCTGAGCCCTGACCAATTGCACTTAATACATTGCTTATTAAGCTACCAGTTGTTGTGTCGATATTTTGCCAACCTGTGTATACAAGCATACAGGGCATCATCAATACCATGGTTCCAATTGGTATGATCATATTGCTGGCCTTAGGTACTGCCGATTCAACTTTTTCTAATAATGTTACTTCTTCTGAGATCATTGGTGTGGCCCCATCAGCTATAAGTTTACCTTCATCTTTAGCTCTTTTTTCAGCCTTTTTCATCGGTCCAAAATCCCTACCTGAAATAATGATGTAAAACACCATGGCTACAGCCAGCATGGGATAGAAATTGAAAGGAAATGCTGAAGCTAATGTGCGAAATGGGTCATCGATGTTTTGAATGACAAGGATGCTCATAATGTAGGCACCCCAGGCGTTGAAAGGGATTAATATACTGGAAGGTGCTGATGTGGAGTCTGCCAGATAGGCAAGTTTTTCCCTCGGTATCTTAAGTCGATCAGTCACCGGTCTGTATAAAGCACCTACAGTAAGCACTGAAATATTGGATTCGACAAAAATTATTAAACCGGTGATAGCAGCCATTAACTGCACCACAACTTTATTATTACCCAATTGCTTTGATTCCAGCTTATGTAGTAATTGGTCCAAACGTTTCACAAAACCATCTACACCTCCAGATCTTTGGATATAGGCTATAAGTGATCCCACTAACAAAGTAAAAATGATGGTACGTGTATTACCATCGTCTTTGAATACATCAACAAAAGCCTGTATAGTCGCTACTGTACCTTCAATAGGATTCCAATCTGAAAGAATTATCCAACCCAACCAAATACCAACAACCAGCGAGATAAAGACCTGCTTTGTTCTTATAGCCAGCACTATTGCTAAAACAGGGGGAAGTAGTGACCAAAAACCGTAGTGCTCCATAAATATCTATTAAGAAAAGCTAAACTAGTAAAAGTGAGCTGAGTATTGAAGTACTGAATTTTTTTTACTTATGTTAATCAAGTTGTGGTATTGCTTTGTAAGATGAAGGAAAGTGATTAGCTATATTATTAAGTCAAGTATTGGTAATTTTGATAACGTTTTATCGACTTAGCGGACTTATTGTTATTTTAGCATTTAACCTTAAAATAGTTCAATAATTGTTTCCTTTCTCAATTTCCGGATTTAAGATATTTCCCCTTGCTTTTTTGTTCTTGTGGGTAGGTGTATTTAACAGTCAGGCACAAGAAATGCGAGTCTGTGGTTTAGAGTTATCACCGGAAGATCTGGCCAAGATTCCCAAAGTGCAACCCAGCACTAATGCCAGAGTATTGGATTATCAGTTAAAACCGATTATTGCTATTACTGCACACATTGTAAGAAATAATGATGGTACCGGTGGTATTACGGAACAGGAAGTTATTGATGAATTGGCCATAGTCAATGATTTTTATGCCAATGCTGGTATGGAATTCTATATTCGAGAATGGAACTATATCAATAGTTCAAATTTTTTAGATTTTGATACCGATGAAGAAGGAGCTCTAGCAGACCCAAATGATGTACCAAATACAATTAATGTTTATTTCGTAGATCGTGTTTCATTTGGTTTTTTCTTCGGTACAGCTTGTGGTTATGCCTATATGCCGGGAACAGGTCCCGATAGAATATTCCTGGATAATGATTGCGCTGTAAACGGTAGTACTTTTGCTCATGAAATAGGGCATATATTTAATTTGTTTCACACACATGGCCCAACGAATCGTACTGATGAGTTAGTCAATGGTTCAAATTGTCAGACAGCAGGTGACCTTTTATGCGATACGCCCGCAGATCCGACGCTTAGTACTTCCAATGTAAATGTTGATTGTAATTATACTGGTTCAAGTCGTGACGCAAACAATCAATTCTTTAATCCCTTGACAGATAATGTTATGTCTTATTCAAGGGTTACTTGCCGAGATGCATTTACAAATGACCAGTACCAGAGAATGTACGATGCTTATGTACAGCTTAAGAGTTATTATATCACTAAACCTGTAAATGCAGAATTCGAAGCAGATAGGACTTTGGTTTGTGAGGGGGAGTCTGTGAGTTTCATTGATCATTCACTAGGAGCGACAAGCTACAATTGGACATTTGAAGGGGGTACCCCTGCAACCTCTACAAATGCAAACCCTACAGTGGTATACAATAATGCAGGAGTTTTTGATGTAAGTCTGACCATTAATGCCGGCAATGGTGGAGATACCGAAGTTTTTGAAGGTTTGATTCGTGTAAAAGATGTGCCCGACAATCCTACTTCAGTTTACAATATTGATTTTGATGAAGCTTTATCAGCCATTGGTGAGGTTGTCAACCCAAATAATGATATGACCTTCACTTCCGGTTCACCTGGGTTTGATGATAATTCATCACTGCAAATAAGACTATTTAATAGTAATACAAATAATAGACAAGACCAGTTAAAGATTCACCCTCTAGAAGTAGCTAATGTTGACGAGTATCTCTTACAATTCTCGTATGCTTATGCGACTAATGGTACAAGGGCTGACCGTCTAAGCATAGCATTGGCTGACTATTGTAATGAGACTGAAGTGGAATTATGGTCCAAATCTGGTGAAGACCTTGCTACAACACCAGCTCAAGATAATTTTGTGCCTACGACTGATGATTGGAAGATAGAGGGACTAATAGTAGACGTGACCAATCAGGCTCAACTCAGCCAGTTGATATTCAAGTCACTATCGAAATCAGGCAACAATATATTTATCGACAACATCAGATTTAGACCTACCAAAGCTTCGGATCAGGATTCGTTAACTCTTCTTGACCTTTATCAGAATGTTACAGGTTTACCTTGGGACTTGTCTCAAAGCATGGATCAATGGGCCGGTGTAAGTTTCGATGAAAATGACATGGTGAGAGGGCTTGATTTTTCAGCATTTGAATTATCAGGGGCAATTCCATCATCAATAGCAAACCTCAACCATCTGGAAATAATTGAAATTTCTGGGAATGAGGGGTTAGTGTGGCAGAATATCAATGCCACTACTCAACTAGATACTTTAATTTCAGATCGAGTTGGAAATCAAAATTTGATTGCTGATTGGTCATCGCTTACCAACTTAAAATATGTGTCTTTACAGGAGAATATGCTTGATAATATTCCAACTTCATTATTGGAGTTGAATTCTTTAAGGCATCTGGATTTGTCTACCAATTCTATTCAATGGGAGGGCACAGAACAAATAACTATAAATGGGGATCTAAATTTTGTTGATTTAAGATATAATGGGATAGAAGTACTACCTGAACTTGCTTTCCAAAATGTAGCCCAACTCGTAAATTTCTCCCACAACAGATTGACATTCGAAGAGCTTGAAAAAGTAAACATTTCGAACATACAAAATCAGATTCTTTCGCCCCAGGAAATGTATGGGCAGGTCAACCTCATAGAATTAGGGGTTGATCAAACTATCGAGCTGACCTGTCCGATTGATGGTACTACACCAAACACAACTATAGACTGGTATAAGGATGGCGTTGCTTTGAATGAGCAAGGCAGTTCTTTGCAAGTTTCGGGGCAAACAGATGATGCTGGGAATTACACTTGTGAAGCTAGCAATACTTTATTTGTTGATTTAAAGTTGAGGAGTAGACCTACTATGGTCAATACAACTACATCCCTTTGTGATTTTATGTTGGCTGGTACTTATAATGCAACTAGCTCTGGCATTAATCAAAATCAATCTACTTTTAGCTTTCAGTCAACTGTAACCCTTACAGCCTCTGGCCAAAACCTCTACACCATTTCTGATATTAGCGGTGGATTCAATGATCAAAGTTTGCAAGAAGGCGCATTTCCCCTGGAGCTAAATTTTGATTGTGGAAGCTTTTATACTCCCGATGGACAGGCAGAAGACTACAGTCTGACATCTTCAGGGTTTGATTATGAAAATAATGAAATAACCTTAAAATGGATACACAATAATGGTGCCTCAGGTACTGTGGTACTGACTCGTACGAGTCCCGGTTTGTCTAATAAATCCGCTTTTGAATCCTTTTCTTTAATCAGTGAGCTTGGCCCTGCTGTCATAGACCAGTTCAATAAAACCATTGACATAGCAGTAGGATGTAAAGAAGGTTCTAATAAGCCAGATTTTGTCCTTTCAGACGGGGCCAAAGCATATGTTAATGGTATGGAACAAGTTTCGGGTATTACTACAGTGGATTTTTCCGGCCCTGTAAACTACACAATAGTAGCAGAGGATGGGTTCAATGAGACAGAGTGGGTGGTAACCCTTACAGAATCACCTTCTACTGTTTCCATGACAACTACAAAGAATGATCAATCATTGTGTAGCACTCCTAACGGGAGCATTGCTGTCAATAGCATTACAGTAAATGGTCAAAGTAAGGTAGTAGATACCGATGATTTTGATATTGTTTGGTCAGATGGTCAAAACTTTAACAATATTTTATCTCAGGCGACCTCTATTGAAAGCCTTACAGCCGGAGAATACTGGGTACGCGTTACTGAAATAATTTCTGGTTGTGTTGCTCCTGTACAGAAAATCACTATTGAAGATATAACGCCAGTTGCAAATATCAACCTACAGGTATTAAATCCCGACAGATCCTGTGGAGGTGTCCATACTGGAGAAATTGAAGCTACAATTACTGGGTTGCCCAATCCCTACACGCTACAATGGAGCCAAAATAATGGTGGCATGTGGGATGTGCTTTCAGAAACGGACGAATTACTTACTGATCTAGAAGCTGGTCAATACAAGCTACAGGTAACAGATGATATTACCGGATGCACCTTTGAGTCTTCTATTGCGATTAATGCGGCACCTTCCATCATTCAGTCAGCACACACGATCGTCAATCAGACAGATTGTGCTAATCCAAATGGATCAATTTCAATAACCAACCTGACTCAGGACGGTCAGACCATAGGTCTGCCTGCGTCAGGATACACGGTTGAATGGGCAAATACACCTAATTTCAGCACTGTGATTTCAACGGGTTATGATTTAACAGGGCTCACCTCCGGTACCTATTACTACAGAGTCACTGACGAGCAATTGCTATGTGTTTCAAATACCCGTAGTGTTTTTGTGAATGCGCAAACATTAGGAAGCAATCTTCAGGTTGATCAGGCTAACAATAATACAATTTGTGTGGGTGGTTTTGATGGTAGCATTTCTGTTTCAGTGGAAGGTAATACTACGGACTATAATTTTGATTGGTATAACGGCAATACGGATGGCGGTAGTGTTATCGCAACCGGTAGTACATTGGCAAACATTTCCAGTGGTGTTTATACCGTTAAAGCTACTTCTAACTCAGGATCGGAATCAGGCTGTTATTCATTGTTGACAACTAGTATTGCCAATAGTCAACCACGAATTGATTTTACTATTGCAGGGACAAGCAACACGAGCTGTACCGGAGGTAATGGTACAGCTAAAATTGAAAACTTTAGAATTAATGGGCAGACAGCATTTTTATCATCTGCTTATGAAATTGAATGGTCTACCAGCCCTGTTTTTTCTACAGTTCTGGGTGATGATGATGAGCTTACTAACCTAACTTCCGATCGGTATTATGCACGAATCACAGACCCAGCCACGGGTTGCGTATCTTCCCTGGAATCTGTTGTAATTGACAACAATCTTATTGCGATAAGTCCTCAGGTGACAATGCAGCATAACACACACTGTGAAGCTCCTTACACAGGTTCTATAGCTGTAGGTGGGCTCACTGGTAATTTATCTGATTACACTATTAGCTGGAAAAAGGATGATGAGCCTATCAGCGGAGGCGCAAGTCTTTCGGGCCTTAGTGCCGGTGTATATGGCTTGAATATTGTTCATAATGCATCAGGCTGTACCTTTTCCAATAGTTACACTTTAGTGGACAACTTAATCACTCCTTCATTTTCTGTAGTAAGCAATAGTGACCGGTCCTGTATAGAAGATACTGGTTGGGCTAAAATTGAATCCATAAATGAAGGGGGCATTAGTGGTGAGTCTGCCGAGTATAATATAGAATGGTCTACCTCTGAGAGTTTCGCTTCTATTTATTCAACCGAAGATTCTATCGGAGGATTACCTGAAGGTCGATATTATATCAGGATAAAAAATAAGACTACCGGTTGCGAATCAGGTGTCAGTCACATCGATATTAGTGAGCAGTTGGTTTATCCGGAAGTAGAAATTCAGGAAGTTGTTACTGCTGTTCCTGCAAAGAATATAGTTGGATCTATTTCAATTGATATTGCTTTTGATGAGCACTATTTTATTTATTGGTTCAATGAGGCAGGCCAGTTTGTAGGTGATGACCCCATCATAACTTCTCAGACTGGTGGGGTGTTTGCACTTGAAGTAGAGGCCATAGATGCAGCGGGGGGCTGCTTTGTAAGAGATACCCTTGAAATTCCTGCAGACAATCGGGAGCTCCAAGAAATCACATTTTCTTTACCTCAATACAGGTATTTTGATGAGTTGCCTTTACCTCTGGAAGGAAGCTCAGATAGGGGATTGGATATTCAATACAGGATAATAGGTGGATCAGGGGTAATTGAAGACAATGTTTTGATTGAAGCTCAGCCGGGTATTGTTACCATTGAAGCCAGTAATCCGGGAAACGATGATTTCTTCGAATCAGCGGATACTGCTGCTATTGAAATCTTACCTCTGGCAACGTTGGATGCAGCGGTTAAAATTGATAATGATTTACCCTTATCCAAAGGGACTGTCTTTTTATTGAATCCTGAAACTAAAGAGGTGGAGTTTGAAGAACTTGTTCTTAATGGCGGTTTTGAAATATCAGGCCTAAAAGAGGATACCTTTTTAGTAAGAATCATTCCGAGAGGTCCGCAGAAAGAGCGCTATTTTTCATATTATTTCCCTGGTTCAATATTCAAAGAAGAGGCAGAGCCATTGATAATCAGAAGAGATACAGCTATAACATTTGAGATGTTATCCAAACCTTCCAGGGAAGAATCAGAGGGGGCTATTAATGGCTATCTTGGGTCGGGACCAGAGTCTATGATTATCCTCACGGATGAATCACAGCCAGTGGAGAACCCACTTGAAGGCTTGAGCATTCGTTTACAGGATCAAACTGGTGAGATCATTGATGAAGTATTTTCAGAAGAGGACGGCCGGTTTGCTTTCATTGATTTACACCCTTCTACATATAGTCTTACAATTGATCAATACGGTTTAGTATTAAACCTTGCATCAGTAGAATTGGAAATGGAGGAGGAAGATGAGATTCTAAATATTCAGGTCATTGTCAATAATGCTGATAATACGGTCTCTGTGGATGATCAAAGGGAGGTCATTAATAATGTTACTGAATTGCAACGCAAAATCAAGGTTTATCCAGTGCCTTCATCCACTTACATAACAATCGAAAAGCCTACTGATATCATGATTAATTCATATATCATTTTTGATGCAAGTGGCAAAGCAGTTGCTACCGAGCAGATCAACCTTTTGGGCAGGCCAAATCAAATTGACATAAGCCAATTAAGTGATGGCATTTATATCCTTCAATTACTCTCAGAAAAATCAATATTACAGTACAGGATCATCAAGCGATAACTGACAAGTCAATATCTCTATTGAATTTCAATAATCAGGCTCTCAAAAATAAAGTAGCAGAACGCTACGGGATATCATTCTGGTAATTAGACCAATTGGCAGTAAGCTCTTGCACAACCTTGCTACCAACTAAATAAGCGGCATCCAATGCCGGTATGTAAGCAGTATATCCTTTACCCTGTAATTTCTCACCACTCAGGCTTTCTGTAGCTGTTATGCCAGGATATTGCATGCTATAGTTACTTGCTGTACGAAGCACCAATACGCGGTTTACATCTACCTTGTCAGCTTGATCTAGAAAATGTAGTGACTGAAGTGTTCCTGTATCTTCCATGGCTGAGGTAACAAAGTTCCCCTTACCTTCAGTCCAATATGCTGTCCATTCATTGGCCCATTGATTCATCAATGCGCCATGCCAGTAGGTCATGGCAGCTAGTTGATCACCTTTGAGCACAAAAGGGGGCTTTTGGGCGTTGGAGTAACCTTCATACAGAGCTCTAAAGTTGGTGATGGATTCATTGTCACCCAGATCAATATCCTTTGTCAGGTTATAAGCCCAATCAACAAGACTGCTTTTCAATTGATAAACCACACCTTCATTATTTTCAGGAACGGGCTTTTCATATGGCTCTGTTAATCTAAGCGGGATATACCCTGTTGACCAGCTTTCGGGAATTTCACGGGCGTCAATATGGTGGGAAAGGTCTCCATCTATGACCCACTCAGCCCACGCTGCAGATCCTACGGAAGCATCAGCAGGATCAACCCCTGCGATGCCAGCCACAAGCCAGTAAGCTTCTGTTAGGTCGAATCGGGGATCCATACCCAAAGCCATTACAGAAGCTGCAGCTTTGGCCGTACCAATACCTGTGACCATGCCTAATACACCTGAATTGTGATAGCGCAGTTGTCGGTAACCCTGGGGAAATGGAATGATGCTATCTAGCGGGTATTGCTCTACCCAATTTTGAAACTCACCGGGTCTGTCACCTTCATCTTCACCCTGCTCAAACATAGCTAGTACTACTACTTTGATTTTCAAAGGTTTTATTTCTTTCGAGGAAGCTTGGTCATTGGTTTGGCAAGCTGTAAATAGCAAAAAGCTGAATAGTAGCAGGTGTCTAATTCGCATGGCTAATAGGTTTGATTGATGTATGTTATGAATTCATTCCAGGAGTCTTCCCAGTATGTAAGTGCTTTCTTTTGCTCCTCTTCATTCAGGCTGCTGAGGAGGATACCGTTTTTGGATATTTGCTTGAGATAAGATAAATCAAGCTCCCAGGCAATGGTGGCCATCCAGTAATCAAAGGTCAATCCCTCGTACAAAAAAATAGAAGGATCATCCGAACTTATAGTAATAGGTATTCCGTCTCGTATCCAGCCATTTGCCGGATGTACCCTCAAATCTTCAAGGTAACCAAGTACCTGATTGCTGATAGGGTTTACTTCCATACCTATATTTTCATTCTTAATAGTTTCTTTCAAGGCAGGGAACAAATTCAGGTTAAAGCCGTGCCCAATGCGTTGACTGCCTAGCAAAACTGCATCGATAAGATTTTCAACATGAGGGGAATTGCTCTCGCCATCATGAAAATAGAGTGGCATATCCACGCCATATACTTTGGACAGGGAGTCTGCTTTGAGCCAGGTATCAAGGTAATAAAGGGTAGTATTGCCGGCATCTTCATGAGCTACCAGGTCAAAACCCTTGATCATATCCCGGTATTTTTTACGGAGTTCGAATGCCCTAACAAAGGATTTATCAATATCCTCTTTGCTTCTAAATCTGAGATCAGTGTAAATGATTTTGAGTGAGAAATCTGGATGTTTCTTCTGAAGATCTCTTTCCAATTTTTTAAAAATGTGAATAATGGAGTCTTCATTGTAATATCCAAAGCCATGCTCCAAATCATAAAGGCCGTCAAACATAATCTGACGAAGTTCTACATGCTGGATATTATCTTGTATCAGTCCTTCAAATATAGCTTTGTGCCAATCGTAGAATACAGGTTGATATATGTAGAAATAACCCAATCTGGCGAATATGCGGTCAAATTCATTCCAGATTTTCATGGTATCCCGGTCTGTTTCCTCCTTTAAAGTGAGGAGGTCATACATTTCTGTTTGGAATCCTGGATGATCCTCAGCCAGCTGTGCAGCATTAACGAATCCTTCAGGCACATCTTCTTCCGCAAAAGCCCGGAACTGTCCCTTGATATATTTTTTATTATCATCGGCCCAATACACGTACACTTCAGGTAGGCTTATAGCTTTCTCAATTACCCAGTTAAAATCTTTAAGCGCGGAGGCATGCATGTGTAAAAAGCCTCCTTTTGGCATTTTTTTTAGGGCAGCGTAAAGGTCCGTTGATTCGATATGTTCCTTCGATTTGAAAAAATCCACTTTAGCCGGGTGATAGCCCGTGCTATCATAATGCTGCAATAGTTCATCCCTCAGCTTTAAAATCTTTTCCTCTGCTGATTTTTCTTCTTCAGTAAACTCAACGCCATGACTGATGGCCAGTTGCTTGTTTTGGGATAAAAGCGCCTTCCGTTTTTCAAGGTACTGGCTTTTAGTGCTGATCTTGTGTTCAGGGGTCGATGGTTTTGAACAACCCACAATGAAAAGCGCAACAAAAATTGTGGTTATAAATCCATTCAAAGCAGTATGAACTTAAGGATGAATAATATTGAAATAACTATCAGGATCGCATTCAATTCTTTTGTTTTTCCTGTAACCAATCGAATAAGTGTGTAGGCAATTATGCCAGCCCCAATTCCATTTGCAATGCTGTATGTAAAAGGCATAAGGACAATTACTAAAAAGGCTGGAATAGCCTCCGAAAGCTGGTTGAAGTTGATCTTTTGTATGGAGCCGATCATCAATACACCAACCATGATCAATGCCGGCGCAGTAGCAGCCGTGGGAATGAGCCCCGCCAATGGAGCCAGAAAAATACATGCCAGGAATAGTGCCCCAACAACTACGGAAGTTAATCCTGTTTTGCCACCAGCTGCGATCCCTGTTCCACTTTCGATGTAAGTGGTGGTAGTAGATGTTCCTAACAGAGAGCCAAAGGTTGTGGCTATAGCATCAGCCATCAGGGCTTTATTCATGCGGGGTAGTTTACCATCTTTAGTAAGAAAACCGCCTTTCTCAGCGGTACCATACAGGGTACCCAGCGTATCAAAAAGATCGACCATGGTAAAGGCAATGATGATCATAACCAGATCAATGATGATCACTGCCAGGCTAGTATTCTGACTGGAAGTAAATAATTCGTTGAAGTTGAGCTTTAGAAATGTAGCACTAAGATCAAATCGAGAAAAGGCAATTTGTTCAGGAACAGCGGTATGACCGATCACCAGGCTTAAAATGCTAATGCCTACGATGCTCAGTAATATGGCGGTTTTGATATTCCTGACAATCAGTATTGCCATGATAAGAAAACCAATAATAGCCAACAGAGTACCCGTTTTTGTGAAATCACCGAACTCTAGTATTTGAGGGGGAGCTTGATTGATCGCCCCAATAAGCTCGTCAGTAGAATTAAGATTGCTATTGCTTATGATTTCTATGATAGGTCCCTGGTTAATGTCTATAATGCCGGCATTATTAAGCCCGATAAGGGTAATGAACAAGCCAATGCCAGCAGGGATAGCATGAAGTATACTCGATGGAAAAGCATGAGCAATAGCGGCGCGTAACCCAGTAGCAGTAAGTACGATAAACACTACCCCGGAAATAAAAACGATAGCCAGGGCACCCTGCCAGCTGTAGCCTGATTGAAACACCACTGTGTACACGAAAAATGCATTTAGCCCCATGCCCGGAGCCTGGGCAAAAGGATAATTGCTGAGTATCCCGGAAAGTATCGACCCTGTTGCAGCTGCGATGCAAGTGGCAATCATAGCACTTTCAAAATCGATTCCAGCTTTAGATAAAATTGCCGGATTCACGAAAATGATATATGCCATCGTAGAAAACGTAGTTAAGGCAGCAATAAGCTCCTTCTTGACGGTTGTCTCATTTTCGGCGAGTTTGAAAAGATCTGTCATGGAGTAGGCCAGATTTAAGTTGCCGAAATTAAAATATTCAGCCTAACTCAAGGGTGGATAGGCTGTTTTTTTATTTGGTAGGGTGGATAATTGCCTACCAGCTGTACTCAATTCAATGAGGTGGCCTTAATCATGTCTTATTTTAAAGATTTCTCAATAAATCAGGATTCACTTTTAGTTGGGATATTGATCAGAACTCTGGTATTGAAAAACCAAATAGCAAATGGATCCAGGTTAAAATCTTCATACCGAAATATTGCAGATACTTCGGCTTTTGCATCTTTTGAAAATAAAAAACCTACTGAACCCGAAAACCTGTTTTCATATGAGGTGGGGGATTCACTTTGTGCTTCAAGCAGCAATTCATTAGAGACTGCCAGGTAAAACTCCTTTGGGTCTAATTTGGCTCCTTTAAGCGGAAAATCTGCCGAAAGCCTGTAGCGATATCTATGGGCAAGACCATTATTTCTAAACCTTTGTTCAGTTCTAATTCGGCTCACTAGTCTTACAGTGGATCTTGTGTGCTGCCAGGCCAATTGTTGTGTTAACCTGTGCTCAAAGCGGGCTGAGGGGATAGGATGCCTGCGCCTATATTTATAGCCTAGTGCCAGTTTTAGGTTGGGGTGTATTCTGGCATTGGCAAAATGATCAATTTCAAAGAATGTGAATGCCAATCGCTGACCTTCTTCAGAAGTTTCTGTCATAAAGCTCCGTTGCCCGAGGGCTGTATTAAATGACCATACCGGGTTAAGGCTATAGTTCACTGCAACACCACTTTCCCACGCATAGAGCTGTTCATTTGACTGTCCTGACAAATGATTGGACTTAACCAAAAGGGCCCAAATGAAAATGATCAATGATTTTGATCTAGTAGAGAATATAGTCACTGCTGCGGCTGATTACTTTTCTTTTTTCCAACACAATTCCACTTTCATCAAAGAGTAGCTCGAAGTTGTTCCATACCTTATCTTCTTTTATGCCCACTACCATTTCGTATCTGATTATTTGGCCCTGGTCGGCCAGCGCAGCGGCAATAGTCTTTTGATCATCATCCTTGCTGGTAAATTGCTTTTGCAGTCTGAAAATCTTGTTGTTTTGGAAAGTTTCCAGATAGGATTTAATTTCTTTTCTAGTTGGTTCGGGTAAGCTTTTCAAGTTCACGATTACCTCTACATCTTCCAACATACCAGTGCTGTCAAATTCTATACTGTATTTGCTTCCGCCGTATTTGAACTTTGCTTCGTAGCTTTTGTGATCACCATCGATTTCATAATAGAATTTTATACCTGTTGCATCCTCCAGAAAAGGCTTGAGCACCGCAATAGTTTTAGCTGGGAGGTCATTGTCAGATATTCGCTTTTCCTTTTCCTCTTTATTTTGAGCATGCACTACCTGCAAGGGAGCAAGTAATAATACCAGTAGTGCAGCTCGAATTAGTCTATGCATAGGCATTTATACTGTCATTTAACGCGCTGATAGGGAAATAACATTTCGGTGACTGCACCGTCCTTTGAAGAAAGCACTACATAGATATTCAGGCTATCTTCATCAACCCGCTCAAAAGTAAACCCGTCAAAATACGCTCTGTTTTCTTCAATTTTAACCAATGGGAAATCGACCGTCTCATCTTTTTCTTCCCAACCAGTCAAGTCTCGGTTGAAATGTTTCAACCTCAGATGTAAGGTGTTTGAATCTTGCAACAAAGTCACAATTTCATAAAATTGAACTTTACCATCTTTGATCAATTTAAAAGCACACATCATGGATTCACCGAGTGGAGGTGTCCAAATTTCTTCGGTAATGCCGCCAAGTGCTTCACCTCTCCAGTGACCGGCAATCCAGGCCACATCGGTAAGCCTGGCAGACGGGGAGCCAATGGATTCATCAAAATCCATAGTTTGCCTTTGCGCCAAACCCATGTTTGCTGCGAGGCAAATAAGAACGATTACTACAAATGCTTTCATATACTAGAATTAAAATACCTTATGAATTTAGCTAAAAAGTGAATGCTTGTTTATACGGAATTCTGGTAGTTGTTTTTACAATTTAATGCCATTTAGCTAAGCAATTTTTTTCAACCTCTTCTTAACCCTCTCAATGAGAGAGATAATTTGAGCTTATCTAAATGGTATGCATTCAATTATAGACTTTTGAACGCCCAATTTTCAATTTGACTAGATACCTCAAAAGAAAAGCTAAAATAATTAGTTTACATACTAAAAAAATTAGTTTTTCGCTAGATTTGCAAGATGGCAAAACGAGGTGCAGGTATTAATCCAACAAATAGATTTCATGAATTATTTCTGAGTAAGGAGCATACAGAGGGTATAGATGAATGGGAGTCTCCTGATGTTCAAACAAAATGGTTTGAAGAGACTCCAAAGACTGTGCTTTCTAAAAACAATAGCCAGGATATACATTTTGATTACAGCGTCAACCCATATCAGGGCTGTGAACATGGTTGCATATATTGCTACGCAAGAAATAGCCATGAGTACTGGGGATTTAGTGCGGGCCAGGATTTTGAATCAAAGATCATCGTTAAGAAAAATGCATCCACATTATTAGAGCATGCATTTTTGCAAAAGAGTTGGAAGCCTCAACCTGTGGCATTGTCAGGAAATACGGATTGTTACCAACCTACAGAAAGAAAACTTGAGCTCACCAGGGCGTTGCTTAAGGTATTTTTAAAATATCGAAATCCGGTAAGCATCATTACCAAAAATAGCCTGATCCTAAGGGATTTGGATATTCTTAGGGAATTGGCAGCTTTGGACTTAGTACACGTAAGTATCAGTATAACCACGCTTGATGAAAAGTTGCGCCAGGTTATGGAGCCACGTACCGCCACAGCGCGGAAAAGACTTGATACTGTACGAGATCTACATAAGGCGGGGATTCCGGTCAATGTAATGGTAGCGCCCATCATTCCATGGTTAAACCACCATGAGATACCCGAAATCATGAAACAAGCTGCACAGGCAGGTGCCAGCAATGCTAATTATACAGTAGTACGGTTGAATGGTGCCATTGCATCCATATTCTCAGAATGGGTACAAAAGCATTTTCCGAACCGGGCATCAAGGGTTTTGGAAGCCATCAAATCAATGCATGGCGGTAAAGTCAACGATACCACCTGGAAGCGCCGAATTAAAGGTGGTGGTAACCTCAGTGCAGTAATTAAACAGCTTTTTGAGTCCTCTTGCAGAAAGTATTTCTATGGTAGGGAAATGCCTGCCTACAATCTGAATAGCTTCAGAAGACAGGGAAATTACAGCTTATTTGAGTAGGCATAATTTTTACTATTACTTAACCTGGTTGGTTGTTGCACCTGCCGTGGTTCGTGTCCCGCTCCTGCCTTATTTCGTGTCCTGTGCCTGCTTTATTTCGTGTCCCCACGAAACAATAGTATTGAAGGCGATCAATTTATTGTTGCTATTGCATTTCCCTGGCGAAACTGAATGTCATTTGGCGACCAGGCCTTTTAGCAACAATCGGGCTGTGGCAGGGTTTGTGGCCAGAGGAATATCATGCACATCGCAGATACGCATCAGCATTTGGACATCCGGCTCGTGCGGATGTTTGTCCAATGGATCCCTGAAAAAGATCACCATTTCCAGCTTTTTTTCGGCAGCCATAGCAGCGATCTGAGCATCGCCACCTAATGGGCCGGATAATAACCGATTCACTGATAATCCGGCATTTTCTACATGTTTGCCGGTAGTTCCGGTTGCTACCAACTCCACTTTTTTCAGAATAGGTTTATGATCAAGCAGGAAGGCCACCATATCGGCCTTCTTTCCATCGTGTGCTATAATTGCTATCTTCATGGTGTTAAGTTAGGTATTTACCATTAATGCCATCAAGTTAAGCAGCCACTTTGATCTTTCTTTTCCAAACCCTATCATCGATGTTATGATGCTAAATGCGATATATCCCTCCTGGGAAAAGGCATAATTTGAGCTCAGTTAAATTGTGTTTGACATACATTCAGCCCACTGGTATTGGCCATTGATTACAGGAAGTGCCGAGCAAGCAAATAAAAGCTACAAGGCAAGTAGGGGTATGTGTTAAGTGATTGTTAGAATTTTGAAATATCATTACACATGCATTCTTACTTTTTATCATTCATTTTTTGTGTCATTACAATAGTTCAGGTAAGAGCTCAGTCTCTTTCACTTTCAATGGTGGCAAAAAAAATGGAACGCTATTATGCTGAAAATGCCAACGATAAGATCAATCTGGTACTTGATAAAGAGCGCTACCGGCATTCAGATACCGTGTGGTTCTATGCCCAGCTAAATGAGTTGTTTAGTGGTAGGCCAGGTAGTCTCAATAAGGTTTTACATGTAGAACTTTGGTCAGGGAAGGCCAGCGCAAAAATTCAACAAAGGCGCTACAAGATAGTCAATGGCCAAAGTACAGGCTATCTGGTGCTGCCTGAGGATGAGACACCTCAGGCTTACTTGCTAAGGGCATACACGCTATCTATGGCAGGGCTACCTGAGGCAATACTCTCAACCAGATGGCTTTATGTAAATGCAAAACCAATGAAGGCGAGTAGCCATGCCGAAATTGACATCAAATTTGAAGGGGGAGTTTTGGCTGCAGGCCTTGTCAATAAAGGTGTCATTAAGGCAAGACCTGATGCTTTCTATTATTTATTGGATAGCCAAAATGATACAACGGCTATCATGCAAACGGACCAATCAGGTATTGCCGGTTTTGTTTTGAAACCATCACCCGGACTACAGTATAGAATTTTAGGGCCTGAAAATGAATTGGTTACGATTCCTACAGCAAACGAAGCAGGCGTACGACTCATGGTAACGCCTACAGCTTCCCATTTTAAAATCAACCTTCAGGCAGATGCAGACTACAATCAGTCTAAAGCACTGAGAATATTGGTAGAGTCTAACGGACTTGCCTATTTCCTCCTGGATGCCAATTTGAATGAAGGTTTTTTTCTTACCGAATTACCGCGAAAATCTTTGCCCGATGGTATTGCCAGAATTACAGTTTTCAATGATGTAGAAGAGCCAGTGCTAACCAGGCTTATATTCAATGATTCGAAAACTGATAAGGATTTTCTTAAGCTAGCTAATAAGGTTTATGCGAGAAGGTCCAAGGTAAAGGTACAAATAGATGATGCTTTGCATCCTCAGTTGAATGGTGTAATCAGAGTAAGTTCCAATGCCATGGTATTAGCAGGTGAGGGCCAACTTTCTCATCCCGACTTTGATGTTTTAGAGAATGTTGAGCAGAATCACATAACTGAAGGTAATATTGACCTACAAATGATCAGGGCCTCCCTTCCTGAGCTTTACCGTTGGGAAAATATTCTGTCTACTGAAAGTGTCCAGTGGGGTAGGGAACCCGAAGGACTGTTAACCTATTTTGGTAGAGCATTGCAATCAAATGGTGAACCGCTTGCTCATCAAAAACTTGATGCCCTGTTGCTGGGAAATGATGAGATATACGAAACAAAAACCAGAGCTGATGGAACATTTGAGCTTGTAGTTTTTGATTTCATGGGCGATGATTTCATACTTTTTTCAGATGAGCAAGGCATGTTGGCTGAAATTGAATGGCAGCCAATAGTTGCAGAACCGGAAGCAAACCAAAAACCAGTGAAACCACTGGCAAATGATGATGCGTTCAAAATGCTTACTACGATCGAGGAGGTGTATAATTATTATACAGGCCAGGGGTCAAAGGAGGTAAGCAAAGCTCCATTTCCTTTGAAACAAGAAACCTTAGATGATTACACTGTACAGTTATCTGACTATGTAACATTTGATAGGATGGATGAAGTGTTTGCAGAAATAGTCAATGGTGTACAAGTGAAAAATAGGGGGGAGCAGCAAACAATCAGGATATTTATGCCAAACCAACAGGCTTATGCATCACAATCACCACTTTTTGTATTAAATGGAATGCCTGTTGAAGATGCAGACTACATCCTGAGCTTAGATCCTTCATCTATCGAAAGTATTACGCTGCTACGATCTCAGAATATTGTCAGAAAATACAGGTCTATTGCCAAGAATGGCATTATAGTCATCCATACAACTGATAAAGATGTACCTGTGAAACCCACAGCGAGGGTACAGGTAATAGCTGGTCTTTCGAAGGCTAGACTTCCTCATTTCCCCGATTTTAATCAGCCTCAGCAACACAAAAGAATACCTTTTTTAAACCCAACCCTTTATTTTCAACCAATTGATCCCTCTGTTGATTTTGAATTTTTCTCAGGTGATCTTACAGGATATTTTCAGGTTGAATTCCTTGGGTTTGATAGTGAAGGCAAATATTACAGCACCAAGCGTCTTTTTGAAGTTGTGGCAGACCAGCCCTAATGTGAAAGTGTCTACAGGGTTGAGTGCAATTTTCTTAATTTAGGCTGTAAAATGGCTATTAGAGTTTATTACTGTAAAACTTTAATAGCCAGACAAATCAATGCTATAATACTAGTAAGAGTCTTTTTTAGAATGATTCGACCTACGATGATTTTAGGAGGCAGTGCGAAGATGGAGGAAGATGAAATAGAAGCTTAATGTGTAAATCTTAACTTTCATAGTAAAAGTGTTAATGCATTCGAAGGTTAAATAGGTAATAGTGAGACCCTTTTCTTCTATTTCCCTCCATCAAGTGCTGATTCCGTGAAGAAATCATCGTCAGTCTTGACTTTTTTGATCCTTTTTTTGTCAAGAAAAAAAGGATATAAAGGTCTTAAACATGCCCATTGATTCTGCTCGTTGAGATACTCAAACCAGATTATTCTATTAATATTAGCCTGATTCCATCTCACCAAAAATCTCCCAATGAAATCATGGCACGCCTATCAGTAATTGCCCAATTCATTAACTTTCAAACATGATTGAAAGAGAAGTTTATCGAATGCGAAAAGCCGGGTCGATGGATCGCTTAGCAAAACAAAAAGAGCAGTTGGAAGATCCGGGGCCCGGTGAGGTGCAAATTGAAATTAAAAGCATAGGGCTCAATTTCGCAGACATCTTCGCCATGTTTGGTGTTTATTCAGCTACACCCAAGGGCTCTTTTATTCCGGGTCTTGAATATTCAGGGGTTATCAGAAAAAAGGGGAAAAATGTAGTTTTCTTCGAAGAGGGACAGCCCGTGATGGGTGTCACCCGGTTTGGTGCCTATTCCAGCCATCTCAATATTGAAAGCCAGTATATCACACCATTACCCATCGGTTGGAGTTTTCAGGAAGGAGCGGCTTTTTTAGTACAGGCGCTTACAGCTTACTATGCTTTGATCAATCTGGGTGCCATTCGGCAAAAGCAGACGGTGCTTATACATTCCGCGGCAGGAGGGGTAGGTATTTTGGCCAATCGAATTGCGAAGTATTTTGAAGCAACTACCATTGGTTCCATAGGAAGCGACCACAAAAAGGATTTTTGCCGACAGGAAGGGTATGATTATGTATTGATGCGCAATGATTCGTTTGCCAATGAATTGCAAGCTATATGTGAGCAGCATCCCTTAAATCTGGTTTTGGAATGTATTGGTGGAAAATATCAAAAGATCAGTTTTGAACAGCTTGCCCCGGAAGGTAGAATGATCGTATACGGTGCGGCACAATATGCATCGCCTGGCAAGCGGCCGAATTACCCCAAAATGCTCTACCATTATTTAACAAGGCCAAAGATTGATCCTCAGGCGATGATTCAGCAAAACAAATCTGTAATGGCTTTCAATCTTATATGGCTTTATGAGCAGCATGAGCTGATGGCCAATATTTTATCATCCCTTATGGAGATGGATATCGGTAAACCTCATGTAGGACATCAATTCAATTTCAACGAACTGCCTGATGCTATCAGCACCTTTCAGTCAGGGAAGACCATCGGTAAAGTGGTTGTGAACCTTTAATTTTAAGACATGATTGTAGCTGTTGATATAGGCAATTCTGATATTGTTACGGGTATTTTTGAAAATAGCACATGGAAAGAACCCTGGCGGATTGCTAGTCAGCCTGTGCTTACGGCTGCCGAGTATGAGAAAAAGCTGCGGTTACTTTGTTTGGAGCATAATATTCTGAGTACCCAGATTGAAGGCGTAGTTTTAAGTAGTGTAGTGCCGGATTTGGTTCAGCCGGTAAGGGATGCCTGGCAGCGACTCACAGGGCTTGAGGTTTTTGTAATAAGAGCAGAACACCTCGAAAAAATTGAATTGACAATTGCTAATAAAGAAGAAATAGGTACGGATCTTGTCGCAAATGCTGTGGCAGCTTATGATCTTTTCAAATGTGGCTGTTTGGTAGTAGATTTCGGAACGGCCCTCACCTTTACTACAGTCAATGATCAGAAGGAAATTATTGGTGTGTCGATTGCACCGGGATTAAAAACTGCCATAAAAGCCCTCACACAAAATACGGCCAAGCTACCGGAAATTGATCTGACGCTTCCGGATTCTGCCATTGGCAAAGATACTGTTCATGCCATTCGTGCTGGCATATTATATGGCTATGTGGGTCTGGTAAAGGAAATGATTGCACGTACCAAAGAGGAAATGAGTAAGGATCTAAAAGTGGTTGCGACTGGAGGTCTTTCTAAAATATTACACCCATTAAGACCTTATTTTGATGAGATACAGCCTTTGCTGACTTTGCAGGGCCTACTTTTAATCTACTACGCAGAGAACTAATCCAGCAATTCGTCGATTAGTCCCTTTAGTTTTCCGGTCAGATCACTATCCTCCGTTGGGTTAGCAATTGATTTGCCAATCTGGTACCAGATATCAGGTTCGGTCTGGATGTAGTAGCCATTGCCCCTGGGAGCCTTGCTTGCCGCTTCCTCTGGCAAATAATCGGGCTGAAAGAATATCTTCATATACTGCCTAAGTTTTTCCCACGATACTGATGTTGTCTTCACTTGGGTTGAAAGGCTAGCTTCTCGCTCCAAAAAGCTGGCCTTGATTTCTACTGATGAGGATTGACCGTTGTGTATCCGGGTTGCCTGTAGCCAGAAAGGCTTTTCAATCTCACAACCTTCAAAAGTAGCTTGCATGAGCTCCTGCACCAAGTATTCCCACATACCATATTCCGAAGGCTTACCTTTTTTCAGCGTTTCACCATTTTTCGAAAAAGCTAATTCTATTGTAAATGGAGGAGTCTCTTTTGGTGGTTTGCGCTGAATAGTAGTTTTTCCATAAGCATCTACAAGGGTTTCCTCCCAGGTTTGGCCCAGGTCAATATGGCCCTCGAAATCATCCTGCATCGAAAAGCCCTCCTCGTAGATTTCCTCTTCGCTAAGGTCTTCTCTGCCCAGATAATTTAATTTCAAATCTATACCCGGCCATTTGATATTGATCTCACAAGAAAAGGCATAAGGTGCGGGCAGGGTTTGGCTGTCGTATTTGATTTGAAGCTGGTCAAAGGTCATAAGCAGATTTTAGTGTTTCCTTTTTTTTGATTTTTCCGGTGGTTGTATATTGAAATTCCGGTAAAACTATAATCCTTTTCGGTATTTCGTATCGATTTAAAGACCCAGTATTGCGTAACGTATTGTTCAATTGATTTTTATCAAAGTCAGTTTCACTTTCTACCAATAAGGCTATTTCCTGTCCATATTGCTCGCTGGCTACCCCTGCAATAAAAAAGTTGGTGATCCCAAGTCCTTTTAAAGTGGGCTCCAGCAAATACTCGATTTTCTCAGGCTGCACTTTAATGCCCCCGGTATTGATCACATGATCAGCCCGACCCAGAATTCGGAATTTATTTTTGTTGATAATTTCGACCCGGTCATTCGTTTTCACCCATTTATTATTAGTTACTGATCCTTTTACAGTCAATTGATCGTCCTTATGGTAATCAATTTCAGTATCTCCAATCAGGGTAAAAACATCTTCTGCAGGCTTTGGAGCCAGTTTTCTCAATCCAATATGAGAAACAGTTTCAGTCATACCATAAGTCGACCATACGTGATTCGGCCAATCTTGTAGCCTGTTTTCAAGCGTTTGTGAAGGGGCCGCACCTCCTAGTAAAATATGGTCACAATTTTTTAGCAGCTTGATTTCCTCTGGTTTATTATCATCAAGTATTCGTTGTAATTGTAGCGGCACGAGGCTTATCAATTGGAATGGCTGATCGACGTTTTGTAAGGGGTTGGATTGAACCTCCAGCATAAGTAGGTTTAGCTGCCCCACAAGTGCTCGTACCAGCACCATAGCCCCACCGATAAAATCAGGATTGATGCATAGCACTGCTGTTGATCCTTTGTCAATCTTCAACTGTTGGAGTGTTTGCCGTGCCGAAGCTGTCATTTGATTGCGATGATGCACTATTTTTTTGGGCACTCCCGTGCTTCCCGAGGTGGTAAATTCAAAATGCTCCTGTCCTCGCAACCAATTTCCCATCAATTCAAATGCCTTTTGCTGGTAGCTAACCTGCTGGCGATCGATATTTTCTTCCAGATACAGAATGTTGAAATCTTGGTGACGGAGGTATAACATTAGCTTTCCAAAGTAAGGGTTTAACCCGGTGTGAGTAGTTTACGTCTTATAAGTATTTAACCCATTATGGGGGAAATCATTTTTTGTTTTTGGATATGACACTGACCAAACCTAACTTAATTTCAAATAAAACAGAACATGTGGCAGATTCTGATCAATTGCTTGTACAAAGATTAAGAAACAAAGATAAAAGTGCATTTGAATTTGTATTCAGGCAACATTACAGGCAGCTATGTGGCTATGCCAGAAAATACCTGGATGAAGTTGAGGCTGCAGAAGAAATCGTACAGGAGGTTTTTGTGAAATTTTGGGAAAAATGTGATACTATAGCTCCCGACTCATCGGTCAAATCATATCTCTATCGATCAGTACACAACACCTGTTTGAATTACATCAAGCATATGAAAGTACGGGACAATTACCGTGATTATGTAATGACTTATATGGAGACATCCAGCTACATGGATTTCTCCGAAGAGCCCAATCTGGAACAGAAAATCAGGGATGCTATTGATGATCTGCCCCCTCAGTGTAGCCGTATCTTTAAATTATCCCGTTTTGAAGGCTTAAAATATCAGGAGATTGCAGATCACCTCGGCTTATCAGTAAAGACTGTGGAGGTGCAAATGGGCAAAGCACTGAAAGTATTGCGGGAAAAATTAAAGGTTTACCTGAGGAAAAGCTGAATTAAAACCATCACATAAAACTGAGCGTCTATATATCATGATGCATAGGCCATGGCTTTTATTTCTAGGAATATCATTATTGTTTTTTGGGTATTTAAGCCCGCAAAAAGCGATAGCACAACTTAATTTGGATCAGGAGATTAATATTCACCTGGTGGAAGTGAATCTCGATAGTGCGCTAGATCAGATAAGTGATCAATCCGGTATAGCCTTTTCTTATAATGCGGCCATAGTTCCAGAAAATCAATTATTTACATTAAGTGAAAACCAGAAAACCGTAAAGTACATTCTTGGAGCACTATTTCTGGGTACTGAGCTGGAGTATAAGATTATTGAGGATCAAATCATCATATTAAAGGTGCCCAGGCAAGAAGACCCTGAAGAGCCGGTTATCCCTCAGGTTGGGATATTTGGGGTGGTCAAAAATTCAACTACGCGAGAATTTATTGAAGGCGTTAATATTTTCCTTTCCCGTACGATGCTTGGGGACGCTAGTGATCAAAACGGGTTTTATAATATTAGAAAAGTGCCATTTGGCACATATGAGGTTATCTTTTCACATGTGGGCTATAAAATCGCCACGCAGTTCATCACCATCGATGAAACCAAAGACTATGTGTTGAACATTGAGATGGAGCCCAAAACCAGCCAACTCGAGGAGGTAGAAATCACCGCTCGATTTGACAAATCATGGGAAAGGCATTTTCATAAATTTGAGTCCCAGTTTTTGGGATCTTCACCTAATTCATCAAGGTGCTTTATCCTGAACCCTCAGGTACTGGATTTTAGTTATGATGAAGAGACTGACCTGTTTCAGGCTTTTGCCGATGATGTCATTATCATTGAGAATCAGGCGCTGGGCTA
Source organism: Cyclobacteriaceae bacterium (assembly GCA_965227155.1). Lineage (GTDB taxonomy): Bacteria > Bacteroidota > Bacteroidia > Cytophagales > Cyclobacteriaceae > UBA6059. The sequence continues at coordinate 4,898,991 of OZ245731.1, read as the reverse complement.
TAGAATTGAATACCTATTGGAATTATTTGAGCATCAGAATGGCAAAACCAGGTTTGTTGGTAAGCCTAAGTTTCAAGAGGTAAGCAGTGATGACAATATGGAAAAGAAGCGCTGGCGCAAAGCAAGGGAGAAAAGCTACAGAGGGTCACTCGCTCATTTCATCAAGTCCATGGCCGATGGCAGAACAAGGAAGGAGGGTTTTAGGGTGTACAAGCTTCAAAACCTTCCAGTATCGAGTACACAGGCAATTAGAACACAAATAAATCCTGATAAATTGATCGCTGCGGGAGATTTCTTTTTTGAAAGAAAACTCAGCTTCAGGGACTTTTTGCAAGTGGTATATACGAAGGAAAATGAAAGCCAGGCATACGTAGAGGAAACAACCATGTTGGCACAAAGGGAGAAGAACAATGTATCTGCCATCATCAATCAGCAGTTGATGAGTGGCAATACATCTAAACCGCAAACCTCCTACATCAAGCTAAATATTGACCCTGTATCTGTAGATGCTCGTGGCTTTATTTATGACCCGCTGGCCGTTACCACCTACGGATATTGGTCCTGGGAACGCGTTGCAGAATCTTTACCATTTGAATATGAGCCCTAGAACAATGTATTTTTACCAAATAAATGATAAATCAACCACCAAAATATTTCCAATAATTCAATAGGGGTTTGAAAGCCCTTTTATTGTTTCGAAATTGACAAGGGACAAAACAGAAATGAACGAATTGATAATAAAATACCTTTCAGGTAATGCTACTCAGGATGAGCAACGTGAAGTGGAAAAATGGCGAGCTGAGAGCAACGAGAATGCAGAGGTTTTCCTGGAGGCAAGTGACATTTGGCATACGCAATTAGCATCGGAAGATTACGATGTTGAGGCCGCACTTAGTGCAGTCAGTAAGAGAATATCCTCCGATGATGAAAACCCAGAGTTTGAAGTTAACCAGCAGCCATCCACCCTTACTACACATAAAAATTGGTACAGATATGCCGCAGCAGTGGCTTTGCTCATTTTAGGTGGGTTAGCTTTCTTATTCAGCAATCAATTTGAGAATAATACGATAAGGTATAGTGCTGAATTAGGAGAAATCAAGACAGTACAGCTAGCCGATGGCTCTACAATTACACTGAATGGTGGTGCTGTTTTAACGCATAAAGAAGATTTTAATGCCAACAACCGACAGGTAAGGATTAGTGGTAAGGCCTTCTTCGAGATTGAAAGAAATGAAAGCAAACCCTTCGTGATCGAAAGTAATGGTACCCAAATTACCGTATTAGGCACTTCTTTTTTGGTAAATACCGATCAGCAAAAAACAGAAGTGGTGGTTAGTGAGGGTAAAGTGGCTTTCAAATCCACTGATTCAAATAACAATGAAGTCATACTTACCGGTGGAGATGCAGGAGTTTTCGATAAATCAGATGACAGCCTGCTAAAATCTAAAAACACCAACAAGAATTACCTGGCGTGGAAGGATAAAAATATAGTTTTTGATAAGTCTACCATCAAAGATGTCATTAATGTACTGGAAGATGTTTACAAGATCGATATTGAAGTGAAGCAGGAAAAAATACTCAACTGTGAACTCACTGCCACTTTTAAGGAGCGATCAATTGAATCTGTAATGAATATAATAGGACAGACCTTTACTTTCAAGATCGATAAGAAAGGTAACAATTATTTGCTGGATGGTAAGGGTTGCTGAATTAAATAACTGAAAATCAATTATTTAGCCCCTTAATTTTAAGGGGTTTTTTGTTTTCCGGTGTTATATTACAAAGCGACAGGGCTATGAGAAAATATTTATGGTTTTTGGGAATAACTTTCGTTTTAGGGCATAATCTACTGGCTCAGGATACCTTTTTAAATGACCTTAAGGATAACCTATCGACCTATCACGAAAAATTCACAAGAGAAAAGGTGTACCTGCATCTGGATAGGCAATATTTTCAACCCGGGGATGATTTGTGGTTTAAAGCTTACGTAATCAACGCTTCCAATCATAGGTTGTCACAACTTTCAAAGACATTACATGTTGTAGTAGCTGATGAGCAGGGCAATGAAATTTTAGCCGCTCAATTTCTTACCAAATCAGGAAGGGCTCAGGGAGATCTAAAAATCCCTGAAAGTATAGGCAGCGGAGCTTTCAAGCTGGTAGCCTATTCCAGCTGGATGAAAAACTTCGAACCTGAGGCAGTATTTCAGCAGGAGATTAAAATCATTGATCGAGTGGTACCCAGTGTTTTTGTAGAGGCTGCCTTTGATCAGGACTTTTATCAGGATGGTGAGGCCCTGAAATTTGATCTTAAATTGACAGATCTGGAAAATCTGCCACTTGATGGGACCAAATTTGAGTATTCAATAACTAATGGATACGAGCAGCTAGCAGAAGGCAAACAACGTACGGATGAGCAGGGCAAATCCAGCATAAGCTTTTCCATTCCAGAGAATGACTTTTACGAAGATTACATGATTCGCGTCTTTGGTGATCACAATCAACAGCCGTTTGAGTTTCAGTGGTTGGTGCCCACCCAGGATCAATTTGTGGATGTTCAATTTTTACCAGAAGGCGGTGAGTTATTGGCTGATGCCCAGCAGCAGGTAGCTTTTAAAGCTTTAAACGCCGGAGGTCAGCCTGTGAATATCCAGGGAAAGCTAATAAATGAAAATGGTGATAGCCTCCTGAGCTTCAATAGTTTTTACAAGGGTATGGGCAGCTTTTCTTTCGTTCCACAACCGGGCGAGCGGTATTTTGCAGAATTACAGCTTAATGGTACAACCAGAAATATTGAGCTGCCTTCTGTTTTGCAAAAAGGTAGCAGTATTGCTGTGAAGTATGAGGACAATGGGATTGGGATTGATGTTTTCAATAGCTATTCAAAAGCTACTACTTATTATTTAACAGCTTTGCAGCATGAACAACTAGTATACGACACTCAGCTAATCGTATCTAGTGATACCTCCATTTGGCTAGACGAGACATACTTTTCAACCGGTATTGTACGGTTTACCTTGTTTGATCAAAAGCGATTGCCTGTCGCAGAACGACTGTTTTTTGCCAATGCAGACAAAAATCTTGAAATTGATTTCACCACAGATAAGGATAATTATAAGCCCAGGTCGAAGGTGGAGGCATCTATTGCTGTTAAGGATTATCATGGGAATCCGGTAAGGGGTGTTTTCTCCGTGGCTGTCACTGATGCCATACTTTCAAACATCAATCAAAAAAGTACGGGCAATATGCTTAGTTATTTCCTGCTCGAATCTGAACTGAAGGGTGCTATTCCTACGCCAGAGTATTATTTCCAGCAGGATAATTCTTATGCTCATAAAGCACTTGATTTGGTCATGCTTACCCATGGATGGCGGCGTTTTTTATGGGATTATGTGTTGATGCGGGATTTGGAGGAGGAACCAGCACCTATCAGCCATGATATGAAAAGTGGTACGGTTTATAACAAAAAGGGAGAAATCGTACCGGGGGCCGAAGTGCAAATAGTACAATTAGGTCAAATGAATGCCTATTTTCTGGAAACAGATGAAAGGGGAAAATTCTACCTTCCATTCACGATTCAGAGTACCGAGAGTAAAGATTTTATATTTAATGCCGTTTCTCCTTATCAAAAAGGAGAGCTTGAGGTAAGACTCGATACCGAGGAAGAGGATCCCTTCAGGGCTGCCATAAGAAGTTCGCTGCTACCTACAGAAGGCAATCTGGCGGCCGCCGAACGGGGACGGAAAAAGGCTGTTGGCTCAGCGGTATTCGCAGATCTGGATTTTGGCGATAATTATCAATTGTTGGAAGAAATTGAGATTCTGGGTGATGCTGTAAAGCAGCAGGAAAGTCTAGGCGTCCATGAAAAATATGAGCTACGCAATCAGATGAGTGTGATGTCCCATTATTTCATTCAGTCACGTGATGAGGAGCAATTGAATATCATGGCCAATGGCAGTACTTCGCTCAACAACACTTCCGGTGGTTTTATTGACCTGGTGAAGCAGGTAAGCAATATTTATAAGTACAATCCCAATACCGGCTTTGTGATCCTGAGAACCAATGATTTGCTCATGAATGCTGAAAAGCGACTGGGGGCACTTGTGGTAGTCAATGGAACACCAATAGGTCAGGACCTGAGGGCATTGAATCACCTCTCTGCCATGGATATTGAAAAAATTGATGTGATCAAGACCAGCGCCATGGCTGTGTACTATGGTAATCGTGCTGCAGCAGGGGCAATCCTGGTTACCACCAAACGAGGTATAAGCAAGCCCCTTGCAGAAAATACCATTGATGAGTCTCAGGTTGCCGTTGATGACAACATTACAGTGGCAAGGGAGTTTTATGCGCCTCGTTACGAAACCGAGGAAGACCGGGCTTTGGCTACTCCTGATGCTCGAAAGACCCTGTATTGGAATCCTGAGATCTATACAGACGAGCGAGGAGAAGCCGGTTTTAGCTTTTTCACCGACGACAGGATAACCAATCTAACCCTGGAAATACAGGGAATGTCTGGTGATGGTCAGTTTGGCTATGCTACCAGATCTGTTACTACTGAGCCAATCAATAAAAAGGATTAATTGGAAACCCTTCTGAATTTAGTGAAATCAGGCTTGCGCTTTTCCAGAAATGCATTTCTACCTTCTTTGGCCTCTTCAGTCATGTATGCCAGTCGGGTCGCCTCACCGGCAAATACCTGCTGACCAACCATGCCATCATCAGTAAGATTAAATGCGAATTTTAGCATTCTGATACTGATTGGCGACTTTTCAAGGATTTCCTGAGCCCACTGATAGGCGGTATCTTCAAGCTCCTCGTGAGGCACTACTGCGTTCACCATGCCCATTTCAAAGGCTTCCTGTGCACTGTAGTTTCGCCCTAAAAAGAAGATTTCGCGGGCACGCTTTTGGCCCACCATTTTGGCCAGGTAGGCAGATCCATAGCCACCATCAAAGCTGGTAACATCAGCGTCTGTTTGCTTGAAAATGGCATGCTCCTTACTGGCCAAAGTCATATCACACACCACGTGTAAACTATGGCCGCCCCCTACAGCCCAACCGGGTACCACAGCGATTACAGCCTTGGGCATAAATCTGATTTGCCGTTGTACTTCCAGGATATTCAGGCGCGCCACACCCTTATCGTCTACATAGCCCTCATCTCCACGGGCCTTCTGATCTCCACCGCTGCAAAAAGCCCAACCACCGTCTTTAGGAGAGGGGCCTTCACCGGAAAGCAATACCACACCAATATTGGGATCTTCTTTGGCATCTTCAAAAGCATCATAAAGCTCAGCCGTAGTTTTTGGGCGAAAGGCGTTTCTTACCTCAGGTCTGTTAAAGGCAATGCGGGCTACACCGCCCGACTTTTTGTAAGTGATATCTTCAAAGTTTCCTACGGATGTCCATTCGGGTTTATTGCTCATGATTCTGCTATTTTTTGCTTTAAACTAGTGAAAAAGGCTTCATTTTCTTTTCTATCTGTAAACACCTCGATCAAGGAGGCTTGTGTGTTTTTCAAAAATGTCGGCCAAGCACTTAGCCATTCTTGCCAGCTGTGGGCACTGTAATAGGCTAGTTGATGTTCTGCTGCTACATGCCGGCTATCGGATCGCTGATCAGTGACAAAGAAAGTCTCCAATTCTGGCTGCTTCTTTGGGCCCGGGATCATGGCAAATATGCCACCGCCCCTATTATTCAGCACAATAATTTTTAGGTTCTGAGGAAGATAATTATGCCAAAGGCCATTGCGATCGTACAAAAAGGCCAGGTCTCCGGTGATCAAAAATGTAGGCCTTTCAGGTGCCGCCAGCGCCGATCCAACCGCTGTACTTACAGACCCATCTATGCCGCTGGTGCCTCGATTAACAAATAGTTGCTGACCGGTTGATTCAATGCCCAGAAAATTGACATATCGAATTGGCATGCTGTTGCTTACATGAATGTCACAAGTATCAGGTAGCTCATTAAGTACTTTTCTGATGATGGCAAATTCATTAAAAGTTGCATCGTCAAAGGTATTGTTAAGGGTTTGCTCAGTTGAATATTCCAGAGACTGCCATGCCTTGCGATAGTCAGGATTTCCTTCTATGTGGGAGAGGGCACTAAAAAACCCATGTAGCAGGCCTTCATCCTCAGGAATAACCTTATCCAGTGCCTGATAAGTATCGGGGAAAAAATCGCCGTTCCTAAACTGCCAGTGCACCAGATTGGCCTGATTTCTTAGAAAAAGCTTAAGGTTTTTGGAAATCACGGTTAACCCAAAAGAGATTACCAGATCGGGGGCTAATGCATCCCATGTTTTTTTACCGGCAAGAAAGAGATCGTGGTGTGTAATCGTACCTTTAATGGCTGACAAGTTCGATTGGGCATCAGTGATTACAGTGAATTTTTCAGCTAAAGCATTGATAGCTTCTGCTATTGGTTTACTGAAAGCCTGTTGGCCGGCAACAATTAAAATCCTTTGGAACGAGCCGATTCCTTTGATAAGTGTGTCGTAATCAAAATTCGGATTCAACTTTTGCTTTTGAAATATCCTCGGATTTGAATTTGAATCAAAAGCTTCATCAGGTTCGGGATAGAGCGGTTCCCTAAATGGTATATTCACATGCACCGGGCCCGCAGGCGATCCTAGGGCTATAATTGCGGCCTCATTGATGATCCTATTGGCATGCCATTGCGCATCTTCATGCGTCAGGTCTACGGGGCAGGTATAGCTTTTCAGGATGTGGTTGCCGTACAGGCTATTTTGTCTGATGGTTTGCCCATCCCATTGATCGATCCACTCAGGGGGGCGATCAGCCGTAAGTACGATTAAGGGCACCTGCTGATAATAGGCCTCAGCTACAGCCGGAGCATAGTTAAGCCCTGCACTACCTGAGGTACAGATAAGAGCTACCGGCTGTCCTGATCGCAATGCCATACCCATTGCAATGAAAGCTGCAGATCGCTCGTCTGGCACTACAGTGCACCTTATTTTTTCATTTCTGGCAAAGCTTAAAGTAAGTGGTGCGCTACGTGATCCAGGTGATATTATTGCTTCCCTTACACCATGGGCAGATAAGATCTCAGGGATATCGATAATGGCCTGGGCGATCATAAATTTCTGCTAAGCAAATTGAGCATGGTCTGGCATTTATATTCTGTTTCCATCCATTCCTTGTCAGGATTACTATGTTCTGTAACGCCCGCACCGGCATATATTCGTACCTGGTTTTCAAAGAATTGCATGCAGCGTAAATTCACATAAATATCAGTAGTGTTATCAATGTTTATCGGCCCGAGAAATCCACTGTATAGTGAACGGTCATAGTTCTCATTTTCCAGCAAAAAGGCTTTAGACATTTCCAATGGCATTCCACAAACGGCAGAAGTAGGATGGAGCAGCTGTAACATGACACTTCCCAGTTGAGGAAAGTTTACCTGCTGCATATCAACCTTAAAGTTGGTTAGCAGATGAATAAGGTTTCCAGCACGAATGGTTCTGGGTCCTTGCTCTTCAAATTCCCTAAGTCGTATTTTCTTGAAGCAATTGATGATATACCTGCTTACAAGTGCCTGCTCTTCTATTTCTTTCTGTGTCCATGCCACATCAGCCAGGTCGGTATCGGCTTCTGCCCGCTGTGTACCTGCAAGAGCCACTGTAGAAAAATACCTGGCTCCCTTTAGCTGAATGAGCGGTTCGGGCGATGCACCTAACCACGTACCCTTTTCCGGGAGGGAAACTAAAGAGGCAAATGCAGAGGGGTAGATATCATGAACCTTGTAAAAAACATTCAGAATATCGGTGAACTCAGAAAGTGGCACATCCTTAACACGCGAAGGAACCACTTTTAGCATTTGACCTGCTTTAATATTTTCAACGGAATGTGCTACCAGCCTCTTAAAATTTGTTTCATCGCATTGTACTGCTTGATAGCTATTGAGATGAAAAGGATTTGATTTTTGATGATTCGCATTTGATTCTATCGCCTGAAGTAATTGATGAGCTTTTTGCTGTCTTTCGTATGGAATTTGTCCTGATACCTCTGGCGCGATCATTCCTGTTTTGAAATAGATATCAGCCTGCAGGAATTGCGTTTCTTCCAGTTCAGGATTATGGAAAGGGCCTACAATAAATCCTGCCTGACTTTCTTCCAACTCAATTTTGCCTTTGTGGGGTGTTTCCTGGCAGTCGATGATAATATGGCGCTGATCTGATTCTGGTTTCTGCCAGCAGGCAAATGCAAAGCCACGGATACCCGCTTCCAGAGCTAACGCCCTGATCATTACATCAGATTCTCGTATTTTCGGTTTGTCAATATCTAATGCCGCTTGTTTCATCAATCTGCTATTGCCGATAATAATCTTTTGTTGAAGCGAATAGTTCTATTTTTTATCCAAAACTGCAAGGGTTATGCGGCTTACGCAAACCAGCTTGTCCTCTTCATTGGTAATTTTTATTTCCCAAATCTGGGTTTTGCCACCGATATGCAAGGGTTGGCCAGTGGCATATACCCTGGACCCATTGTAAACGGATTTGATGTGGTTCGCATTGATTTCAAGACCTACACAGTGTTGCTTGCTAGTGTCTACATTGAGTGTGCCGCCAATGCTGCCAATAGTTTCTGCCAGGGCTACTGAAGCACCACCATGTAGAATGCCATAAGGCTGTATGGTTCTTTCATCTACAGGCATGGTAGCCTTGATTTTGGTTTTGCTTACTTCAATAAATTCCACACCAAGGCTTTCATTTAGTGTGCCCTTGCTCATCTTGTTGAAAGCTTCTAATGAGTATTGATTTTCGCTCATGTAGGATATCAGAAATGATTAGTTTTGGGCCGAAGTTAAGACAAAACGAGGAAAAGCTTGGAGTGGAAAAAATTGTATGTCGTAAGACATGGCCAAACAGATTACAATAAACTCAGAAAGGTACAAGGAAGTGGGATAGATGCACCACTCAATGCATTGGGAAGGGCACAGGCGGAAGCTTTTTTTGAGGCCTACCGAGGTTACCCTTTTGAGCAAATATTCATTTCTAATCTCATACGCACCTATCAGTCAGTCAAGCCTTTTATAGACCTGGGTTTACCCTACGAAAAGCTCGAGGGCCTGAATGAAATTAGCTGGGGTGAAAAGGAGGGACAGTCCTTCAGCAAGGAGGCACATGAAGAGTACCTGCGATTCACAAAAGCCTGGCAAAATGGGGACACCCACTATGCCATCAAAGGCGGAGAATCACCTGAAACCGTGAAGGAGAGGCAGCAGGAAGCCATGAAAACTATCCTTGCCAGCCCTGCAAAACATATTCTTGTTTGTATGCATGGAAGGGCTATGCGCATTTTGTTGACATGGCTGCTGAATTATGAGCTGAAATATATGGATATGTTTGAACATCACAATTTGGGTATGTATGAGCTTACCTACACCGGCAAAATGTTCAGGGTGGATCGTATGAATGAGACAGGACACCTACAGGCGCTGATGGCCAGAGCTACTGCTGAGCACAACCTTTCTGCCTGATACTTACTTTCTGCATGAGGCTGGATTCATAGGAATAATCCTTATACGCTGCGACTTTTCCGTAGCATTTCAAAGCCTGATCACAATGGCCCATATCCTCATAGATCCTGCCCAATTGATATTGGCTATTGGCACCGATGTAGTTCCCTTTCAGTGGAGCATACTTTTCCACCTCCTTGAATAGCTGTATGGCTTTGTCGTGCTCATTGATGAGCTGAAGATAGCGGGCTTGCCTGTATAGATACTCTAAGCTGTCTTCTGCATTAAGGACTTGAGCATTGATACTTTCTAAACGCTTTGCTGCAGTTTCGAAGAAACCGCCATCCATTAACAATCGAATTTTGAATAAACTGACATTTAGCTTTTCGTAATCTTCAAAAAATCGGGCAGCATATGCATCGGCTTCATTTTGAATCTTGCTGTCCTTCTCCATCAACGCTCGGATTTTACCCGCACCATTCGCATCACCAGACAGTTGACAGGCCAGCCATAATTTGAAGTAGGTTTCCGTAGAAATAGGATTACTCGCCTGAGCCAGATACTGCTCATAGTTAAGGATGGCCAAAGCATAATTTAACTGATTGAGATAAGCTTCGGCGAGTTGTCTTTGTACAATGGGCAAATCAGCAGCATTGAAACCTCTTTCAATTATATCGGCGCTATTGTGGCTTTTCAGTGCTACAAGGTTTGCCAAAAACCTGATCATTCGGCTATTGGGATACTTTTCTACCAAAGCATGCCACGCCTGATGCTCAGATTCATCCATCAAATATCTATTCAATAGCAGGTAAGTGAATTTGGCTTGCAATTGCATAGGGTGGGGCTGCTCTGCCAGCTTTTCCAATTGTTTCATGCCCAGGTTTATGTCACCTTTATAGCCAAGAAGGTTCATTACCCAGGTGTAGGCTGGTGGTATTGCACCAAGCAATACCTGAAATCTCGCATCAGCAAATGCCAACGGGTAGTAGTTAGGAGCCACCGATAGCCCTTCATTCAATGCTTTGTAGCTTTTTGTGAAAGAAAAAAAGCCTTTCCATGTTTGGCCGGCATTCACCTGACATATGCTTTGGAATAGGTATGTTTCTGACCTGGCAAAATAAGTTAAAGCTGAGGGAGGAGCATTTTCCAAAATCTCCAGAGGCTGGCTAAGGTCAGGTACTTCATTGCCGGCAACCAGGTAGTTCAGTGTACCTGCCAGGCTATTGATGTATTGCGCAAATATGAGCTCGTTTCCAGATAGGTCGCTTGTTCCTAACAGGTGCGCATCCTTAAAATCAACATGCAGTGCCTTATCATAGGCTGGGAGTAGAGTCTTTGGTAAGTCCTGAGTGTATCCCAAAGAGATACTGCATAAAACAAATAAAAAAGGGTGAACCATCAGGGCCACCCTTTTTTTAATTTTGTTTGTAAACTGCTGAAAAGCAGTCACTTTATGATTTTTTAGTAGTACGCTTTTTTGTGGGTTTTTTCTTTGGTTCCGGTTCGATTTCATCTTCCACATCCGCAAGAATTCTACCACAATGTTCGCAAACGATAAGCTTTTTCTTTTCCCTGATCTCAGCTTGCTTTTGTGGGGGTACGATATTGAAACATCCACCACAGGCACCTCTTTTCACAGGTACTACGGCCAGGCCGTTTTTAGCATTATCACGGATTCTGTTGTAAGATTTGAAAAGCCTTTCCTCGATCTTTTTACCTGCTTTTTCTCGGTTTTTAAGAAGATTGGCTTCTTCCTCTTCGCTTTCCTCGATAATGTTGGCTAGCTCTTCTTTTTTGCTTTGAAGGTCCTTATTGCGCTCATCAAGTATGCTCTGCGTAGCTTCCAGCTCTTCTTTTTTACTTTCAATTTTCGCGTAATATTCTTTGATACGCTTTTCAAGGATTTGAATTTCCAATTGTTGCAATTCTATCTCCTTGGTAATCGCATCATATTCACGGTTGTTGCGCACATTCATTTGCTGTTCCTCATACTTCTGTATGAGCTTCTCAGCATCTTTAATGGCTGTTTTATTACCGGAAATACTCTCTTCAAGTTCTGACAGCTCGTTGTTGAATTTTTCAATACGGGTTTGATATCCGGCTATTTCATCTTCAAGATCCATAACCTCGTCTGGCAGAGCGCCTCGTATTTTCTTTAATTCATCAAGTTCTATGTCAATTTCCTGGAGTTTAGTGAGATTTTCCAGTTTCTGGGCGATGGTGCTTTCCATGTAAGATTACAAGTATTTTAAAGGGTTCGTGTCCACTTTTGACAAAAGAGGTGCAATATTAGTCAATTTTTCACTCAAATACTCAGATATTAATTCTTTTGTAAACACCTCACTTTCATAATGTCCTATATCGGCTATGATGATTTTTCCATCAGCATCAAAGAACTCATGGTATTTGAAATCTGCGGTAATAAATACGTCTGCGCCAACAGATTTGGCTTTGGATAGGAGAAAGCTCCCAGCTCCGCCACATACGGCAATTTTTTGCACTTTTTCCTGATGGATAGGTGTGTGCCTGACACATCCTGTTTGCATCTTTTCCTTGAGTAAATGCAGGAATTCATGGGTTTGCATAGGTGCTTCAAGCCTGCCAACCATGCCTGAGCCCACCTCCTGATTTACATTTTGTAGCTGTGTAAGGTAGTAAGCAACTTCCTCGTAGGGATGGGCCTGCTTTAGCGCATTCAATATCCCACCTGTTTTGTGGTTTTCAAAGATGACTTCAATGCGATCTTCTTCTACCGTCTCATCCACATTTTGGTGCCCTATGGTTGGATTGGCAGCATCGTTGGGTCGAAAAGTTCCGGTACCTGACATGGTAAAGCTGCAATGGTCATAATTGCCAATTTCGCCGGCACCTGCTTTGTAAAGCGCATCCAGCACGTTCTGCGTATTGGGTTTGGGAACAAAGACCACCAGTTTATTGAGCAATTCCTTCTTGGGTGCAAGGATGGTTGGGTTCAAAAGCCCCAGTTGGTCAGCTATTTTGCGATTGACACCCGTATGCACATTATCCAGGTTGGTATGGATGGCATAGATGGCGATATCATTTTTAATCGCCTTTATGATGGTGCGTTCTACATAATTTTTTCCGGTGATAGATTTTAATCCTCTAAATATGATGGGATGGTGCGCTACAATTAGGTTGCAATGGTTTTGAATAGCTTCGTCCACTACGGCCTCCGTACAGTCCAGACTTACCAATACTCCGGTAAGTGCATCGCCTCGGTTGCCGGTGAGCAATCCAGCATTATCATAGCTTTCCTGGTAGCTGGGGGGAGCCCATTGTTCAAGTGCTTTTATGATGTCGGAAATCTTCATATTGCTTTTTGTTCCATCTTGCTTTTGCTAAGGTAAAAATTGACAACTGCAATTACAGTGAAATCGAAGCTGATTATGTTTGCAGCACCATGATGAGCCGCCTAAGATTATTGTTGTATCCTTTCAGTGTTCTATACCACGGGATTACTGCGCTGAGAAACTGGGCTTATGAAAGGGGATGGTTGCGGTCTTTTGAGTTTACGGTAACGGTGATCGGTGTTGGAAACTTGAAAGTGGGGGGTACAGGTAAAACCCCAATGGTGGAATACCTGGCCAGGCATTACCTGCAAAATCAAGAAAAGGTCGGCATTTTAAGTAGGGGTTATAAACGTAAAACTAAAGGCTTTGTGCTGGCAGATGATCAAAGCACCGTCCTGGAACTGGGTGATGAGCCTATGCAATACCACTCAAAATTTGGCGGCAAAGTGGCTGTAGCGGTGGGTGAGGATCGTGCATTCAGTATACCCATGCTGCTGACAGAAAGACCTCAGATCAGCAGGCTCATTCTGGATGATATTTTCCAGCATAGGACAGTGAAGCCTCATGCCAACATTCTTTTGACGGAATTCCACGATCTGTTTACCCATGATTTGCTATTGCCTGCTGGCAACCTTCGCGAATCGAGAAGTGGTGCGCAAAGGGCTGATATCATTGTAGTTACCAAATGCCCTGCTGATTTAAAGGAATCTGATTTTCAGGTTGTTACAAAGGAGATTCAGCAATATTGTCAGGCTAAAACACCTATTTTTTTTACTACTGTGGTCTATGGGCAACCGGAATTACTACCTTATGGTCAACCTAATGGCGAAAACAGGTTTTTTGCGTTTTCCGGTATTGCCCAACCCAAACCTTTTAAGGATTATTTGAATAATGCTTATAACCTTGCAGGATTTCAGTCATTTGGCGACCACCATCAGTATGCCGAAAAGGAGATTATCCGGCTCATAGAGCAGGCAAAGCAAACTGGAGCAGACTTAATTACCACAGAAAAAGACGCCACCAGACTCATTGGATTTTCTGATGTCCTTAAGAATACCGGTGTATATTATTTGCCCATGGAAATTCGTTTTCTCAAGGAAGAAGATCAATTTTGGGAACTACTGGAAGAATTGATTAGCCAGTTGGAATGAATTGTTAATTTTGCCCGTGTCTCTACAAAAAAGCATCCTATTACTGGCATTTTTTCTTACCACCTCAGCAGTTTTGATGGCGCAGGAGCATAGGCAGCGACAGGAAACCGAGGAAGAGGAAGACGATACACCAAGAGGCCCGAGGCGAGGCTCCGGTATATTGGATGATAGCACACAATTGGTTTACGGTCCTACTACTTCAGCGTACACCTTTCAGCGAAATATTAAATTCAATCAGCCCAAATTCCAAACTATTGACACCTCGATGCTCAACCAGGAGCGTTTTACCACGCGAGACCGCTTGGGTCAGACCTACCAGGATTTGGGCAACAATGGTACTGCCATGTGGCCTACCTTTTTTCAAACGCCCGATAGGATAGGAGCCCGGCCTGGTTTTGATGCGTATAACGTTTACGTCAAGACTCCCGACGATATCAAGTATTATGACACCAAATCGCCTTTCATAAACCTATTTGCCGGATTAGGCGGCCAGGGCCGATCGTTGGTGGATTTTAGTTTTAGCCGAAATGTAAATCCTAACTGGAACCTGGGTTTTGATATTACCAAGCTTACTTCCGACAAGCAGATTGGTGCCATTCGCAATGAAGGTGACCGCAATGTAGTAGGTACTACTTTTGATTTTTATAGCTACTACAAATCTCCTAATGGCAAATACACCATGCTGGCCAATGTAATCAGTTTTACCCATACCGTAGATGAAACTGGCGGGGTACTTGTGGCTGAAGATGATACCACCAGAGCCGGTATTTTCGAGTACCAGGATGCGGTGATCAACCTACGCACTGCTGAAAACACGGATAAGCGATTACAGCTGCACCAATATCACCAGTATCAGTATTCTGATTTTTTAGCATTCTATCTGGAAACAGACTACATCACCCGATCGCATGGCTTCACCGAAACTGATCTTGGGGGTAATGATTTTTATGGTGAAGTGCTGATTGATGAATCTGAAACCAGTGATGCAGCGGATTTCAAATCCCTGGAAAATGAAGCCGGCATCAAGGGTAATATTGATAAGTTCTTCTACAACCTCTATATTAGAAGGAGGGACCTAGCTTTCACTTACAAATACTACAAGCCTTTTACCACCATTGGGGAGAACTATGGTGGGGCAAGGTTGAGATTTGACCTCAACGAGCGCAATAATCTCGATAGCCATTTCGAGTTTTTGCAGGGTGGCAACTATAAGTTGACAGGCACTCTGACTAACCCGGTTTTTAATGTAAAGTACGAAAGTAAGCTGTTTCAGCCCGGGCTTATGCAGCAGGACTTTTTTGGAAACCACTACGAGTGGCATAATGATTTCTCCAATATTTTCACCAATGAGCTTGAAGGGAAAATCAATGTACCGCTTTCGTTCGGGGTACTAAGCCCAAAGGTCACTTTTAAAACCATTGACAATTACACCTATTTTGATCAGCAAATACGCCCGGCTCAGGCTGATGGAGGCATTTTGGTTTCCACTTATGGTTTGGACTTGAATTTGTCACTGAAAAATATTTTTTTCCTGCAGGGCGATGCACGGTTTACAACTGTCACGGGCGAATCGGCAGACTTTCTTAGGATTCCCGAATTCTTCTTCAACGGGAAGCTCTATTATGAAGGAAAATGGTTTAACGATTATATGCCAGTGCAAGTGGGTGTGAACTTTTACTACCGCACCGAGTATTTTGCCAATAGTTATGATCCAATCATACAGCAGTTTTACCTACAGGATGATTTTCTTTTGGAAAGCTACATGGCAGCAGATCTGTTCTTAAACATGAGGGTAGACAAGGTGTTTATCTTTGCAAAAATGACGCATATCAATATGCCGAATGGTGATGGTTATATAGTAACGCCTTTTTATCCCGGTCAGGAGCGTGTGTTTGATTTGGGTGTACGATGGTTATTCTTTGATTAAAACGATGGAACAAAAAACTACCCTAGGACTTCAACTACCTACCGACCCAAGGTGGGTCAATATTGCAGAAAAGAGCCTGGAAGATATCCTGGTTGATCATGCCTATTGCGAGCAGAAAGCAGCCTCATCCTGCATTTCATTGATTGTATCTTACCCGGATAAGCCTGAGCTTGTGGATGTGCTTACGCCGGTTGTGGCGGAGGAATGGAGCCATTTTGAGCGAGTCATAGAAAAGCTGAAAGAGCGAGGGTTTGCCCTCGGAAAGCAGCGCAAGGATGAATACGTGATTGCTTTGAATCAGCAGATGAAAAAGGGTGGTAGCCGCGAACAGCAGCTGGTAGAGAAATTGCTGGTTAACGCCTTGATTGAAGCCAGAAGCTGCGAGCGCTTCAAGCTGCTTTGGAAAAATATTGAAGATGAAGACCTTCAAAAGTTCTACTATGAACTGATGGTCTCAGAGGCAGGTCATTACCATAATTTCATCGAGCTGGCTGAGCAATATATGCCTAAAGAACAGGTGAGAAAGCGCTGGGAGGAGCTACTAGCCTATGAGGCGGAGATTATGAAAACTATGACACCAAGAGCGGACAGGATGCATTGATCAAATTATGAAATGGCATCTATTCATACCGTTATTTTTTTTCACCACACTAGGCAGTCTGGCACAAGAACCGGTATTGATTCATAATCAAGCATTGCTCTTTCAATTACCTTCAGGTTCAGACACTATTGAATTCATAGTAGTTGACACAGTTTTACAAGAAAAGAAGCCTGTATTTTTATGGTCACAAGGCTCATTGCCCCAACCTTTATTTGGTGAAGTGAGACCAGGAAAATATCATTTCCAGGGCGGTGGTATAGCTAATTTCGATTATCAAAAAATTGTTAAGGATTTTCATCTTGTTGTGATTGCTATGCCGAAAACACCAGTTACCGTTTCGAAGCAAAACCTAAACAAACAATTTCAATATGTGCCCGATACAGCAAAGCCATATGATTTTCTAGAAGATTATATAAAAGCCGATTTTCTTGATAATTATGTAAATAGAGGTGAAAAAGTATTGAGGTTTTTAGCAGAACAAGAATGGGTAGACAACAGTGGAATAATATTGGCAGGTGCATCGCAGGGAACAAAGGTAGCTACCAAACTGGCAGGTAAATTCAATAATGTAGAAGCGCTGGGTTTGTTTAGCCCTAACCCATTTGGCCGTATTGACGCATTTGTAAGAAAAGCCAGATTGGATGCACATTTGGGAGTAATAACGTGGGAAGAGGCGGATAAGGAAATTGAAGAATGGTATGAATTCTATAGAAAATCATTCAATCCGGATTCAATAAAACAAAAGCCTTTTTTAAAAGCCTGGAATTCTTTTTCCGAACCGTATTTAGACGATTGGTTAACGCTTGATTCTCCTATTTACATTGCATATGGTACAGAAGACAGAACCTCAGATTTATGTGATCTACTACCATTATTTTTTATTCAGGAAGGTAAGAAGAATTTGATTTTGAAGAGATACCTGCATCTGGAACATAATTTTTTTGAAGTAGAAAAAGATGGCCGACCTGATTATAACAAAGCGCATTGGGAGGAGGTAATGAACGATTTTTTAGATTATTTGAGAAGTTTAGAACCCTGATAAAATTATGTTCCATGCTCAAATTCAACATTAGTCATACAAGTCGCATGAACGTTTATTCATATGTTTGTGTTTTGATTTCAAAAATCCAGTAAATGAACTTTCAGCAGATTATAAATAGTAAGCAGCCCGTATTGGTTGACTTTTTTGCCGATTGGTGTGGGCCCTGCCATATGATTGCCCCAACGATAAAGCAGTTTGGTAAAGAACTGGAAGGTAAGGTTAAAGTGCTCAAGGTGGATGTAGACAAAAATCAAAAAGCTGCTATGAAATACCGGATTCAGAGCATTCCTACATTGATCATTTTTAAGGAAGGCAAGATCGTATGGCGGCATTCCGGTGTGGTAGACCTAGCCAAGTTGAAATCGGCCATCAAACCTCATCTCTAGACTATGGTGAACAACATATACATGATTGTGGTGCTTTGCCTGACCCTGGGACTGGCACCTTTTGTACCCGAGCCACACCTCTTCGGCAAAATAAGATGGGTAATGGGAGGGGCAGAAGGTATGCAGGCAATGGATTATTTTGATTTGCTGCTCCATGGTGCTCCATGGTTATTATTAATTCGCTATTTGGTGATAAAAGCCAAATCATTGATCTAGCAAGCTGCAGCAAAAGCCATTAATTTAATTGCAAATTATCCCTACTACTGAAGGAGCAATACTATTAACCCTACTTTGTCAAGTTTCATTCTAAACCCTGGTTGTGTGTCTCCACCAAACAGAATTATGAAAAGTAATGGCTTGTGAGGACACAATCCATGGCTAGTAAATTAGAAAATGGCTTAATAGTATTGCTGAGTTGGTAAGGAAGCGGAATATCAATTATTGTTTAATTAATGGCATTTAGTCCATAGTGTATAGATTATTGTGCCCTGAATTCGGGATTTGGTTTGAAAGCTTCGATATTTTTTCTAATTTATTGAAAGAGAAAGTACAACGACCAAAACCCAAAATCATGAAACATCTATTTTATATCCCGATAGCATTATTGTACCTGGCTGGCTGCAGTAGTCAGGAAGGTAGCGATTCAGGCACTGAAACGACCGCTTCGACCACAGAAAACCCACTTTTAGGCTCGTGGGAGCTGGTATCTTACATAGCGGAAGGAGATACCACAGGGCAGTGGTCTTCTTATGGTGATGAGATCTTGTACCAAAAACACATTACTCCGACACATTTTACATGGTTTAGATACAATACCACTGAGGATCAATTGGAAGGTATAGGAGGAGGTACTTACAGCTACCAGGACGGCATCTACACTGAAAATATTGAGTTTTTCTTGCCGCCCGGCTCTAATGAGTTGGGGCAGGCCATTCCTTTTACCGTACAATTTGATGGTGACACATGGCTGCACAAGGGTTATGCTAAGGAAATGATGATCGATGAAGAAACAGGCAATATGGAGGTGCAGGATTCCAGTAAAATCGAAGAGAAATGGCAAAGGGTGACGGCACAGCCCAACTCCAACGACTTGAATGTTATTGGCTCGTGGGAGCTACAAAGCTATCGTGAGTCTGACTCTGAAGCCCGCATGGAGTACCCCGGGTTTATTCAATATATCAAACACATCACACCCACGCATTTTATTTGGATTAAATATGATACGGAAGGGGATCAGGTTTTTGAATCAGGGGCAGGCACCTACACGGTCGATAACGATAAATACATTGAATCTATCAAAATGATGTATCCCAGTGGTTCCGGCACGGTGGGCACGGATATAGAATTCACCTATGAAATGGAAGATAGCCTGTGGTACCACATGGGCTATGTCAATAGGATTAACATCAATGAAGAGGGCAGCCCAAGGGAAGACTTGCTGATAGATGAAGCCTGGAAAAGAATTGAAAAGTAAAAGATAGATCAACCAAATGGGTAAGAGCCGGCGCAAGCCGGTTTTTTAATTGTTCTTAACTTGAGGCCCATGGTAAGGTCCCGAACCAAGACTGGGGAGTACAATAGAGTTTGGTAAACTTCACTCACTTAATTTAATAAGTCTTTTTTTAATACGGCTTTTGACTACAATAAATTCATGATTAACCCTTTTATAAATGGTATTTAAATTCTCATCACCTCTTTTTTTTTGTTTTATAATCTTCGGTTCTTGTAAGGTTAATGAAAACATGAAAATTTATGTAGATCAAACAGTCAATGAAATTGAAAAACGTGGATACTTTAAACAAGAAGATGTCTTTCTGTTGAATAGTCTTTACATAGATTTCTCATTGCGAGATAGGTTATTAGCTATTGATAGTACAAATGTTTGTATGTATTTAAATAAATATAATTTGAACAAGAATGAGTGTGTCAATAGAGAATTTGATACGGAAATAATTGAATTAGAAAGACCGTATTTAACTATTGAAGAATTGATAAATAGCAAGAGCAGTACCTTCTATAAAGAATATCTTGAAAAGGAAGCACTACCACCCTTTAGCAAAAAATACAATTCATTCTTCTTGATCTATCGTGATAAAGTTTTTGTGAAATATCAACACAATACAATTCCAGAATATGCAGAGGTTTTTGAGCTAAAAGACTATAAAACCGTATTAAGAAAAACTATTTACGTTTTGCTGGACTAGAATAAATGCCACCGCCTTGTTTCGTATCCTCACGAAACAAAATATTGAATTGCCTAACGCGATACAATCGCGCTATAACAGAGGTAAGCCGTTGATAAGTTATGGAATATGAGAGATAAGACACGGTTGGGCACCTTTTAATTTAAGATTCTAAAGAATTTAATTTCAATGAAATATTTAAATAAGATTTGGAAGACCTTACTCGTAATTTGTTTAGGCTGGTTAGTAATAGGAGGTATAGTTTATATTGTTTTTCCATGGATTCAGGCAAATAATACATGGGTAAAGAGTGAATATAGTCTTAAAATTCAAGAAATAGAGTTTCGAGAAGGTAATAGAGGTGTCCCCAGTTTAAAAACAGATACTGGATGGTTTTTACTTAGAAATAAGGTTGAAAGATTAGCTATAGATTATTATCAAGTTGGTGATTCGGTAGTTAAAAAGTCAGGAAATAAATCAATTACAATTTTTAGATATACTAAAAATGGAGAGCTAAACATCAAAAATTTTCCATAAGTTAAAATAGTCCACCGCCTTGTTTCGTGTCCTCACGAAACAAGAGCAGCATGATAGAAATTAAACTTTTGCTTACATGGCGGGGGCATGAACCAAAATGGGAGGAAATTATGGATTAATTAAACCAAGAAAATGAAAAAAAAGATTGCCGAATTAGTAATACCTATAATTTTTATGGTTGGTTTTTATGCTCTTTTTGAATATCAGGTCTCAAGACATGAAAGGATAACATCAGATTTAACTAAGGATTTTTTATTGATAAAAAAAGAGGAAGAATTGTTTGGGACAATTACAGATGTCTGGCAAAATGACCCTTCAGTGTTCCGCAATCATCCTCACCAAGCCTATATCACTATTGATGACTCTATAAAGCGGATGTTAACAGTTGGATATGAAATTCAAACTAATCAAAAATTAGATTCAATTCTAGAGCCAAATCAATACATAAAGAAGTCAAAAGGGAGTACAATGGTGAAACTTACAAATCAAAATGATGATGAATTTATCTTTCATCTTACAGATGGTTTAGGGTACCCACTAAATAAAAATTAGAAGTATTTGAAAATGAGGTTAGTTAAATTATTCGTTTATCATATCCACCGCCTTGGTTCGTGTCCACACGAAACAAGATAAATAATGAAAGACAACAATAAATAATGAACGAAGATCTTTTCACATACCGCAGGAAGTCATTTATGGAGCTTGACCAGCTTTATTTCTGGACAGCAACTATCAATCAATGGCAAAAGTTACTCCTCGAAGATCGATTTAAGCAGGTTATTATTGATTCTTTGACCTATTTATCTTCCCGAAAGAAACTGGAAGTTTTTGCCTATGTGATTATGCCGAACCATGTCCATTTTATCTGGCGCATGCTTGCAGATAATGGGAAAGAAACAACTGCAGGTAGCTTTTTAAAATATACAGCTCATGCATTCAAGAAATTGCTGAATCAATTCAACCCTTCTGCATTAACCCATTACAAAGTCAAGGCAAATAATAAGTCCCATGAATTTTGGCAGCGGGATTCGCTGGCTATCCATTTGTATAGCAGAGAGGTGGCTTACCAAAAGCTGGATTATATACATGCCAATCCTGTGGCAGCCCATTGGCAACTGGCAGTTGATCCCTGTGATTATCAATACTCTTCAGCACGATACTATGAGCTTGGGCAGAATGATTTTTCTTTCCTTAAAGATTTGAGAGATGAATTTTAATTGTGGTAATAACATGGTTCGTGAGGACACGAACCAAGGCTGGGGTAACTCAAGGTTCGTGAGGACACGAACCACGGCTGGGAGAGCGGCTTTTTATTTGAGACAAACAACCTATGCTCTAGTATTTTCAGTCCTCATCCTAAGTTCTTTTGTAGTAAACGCCCAACCCACCTTCGAAATATCCCTAGCCGATAAATCCCTTGGACTTAATAATCTTGGCTACCGCATTGAAAAGGTCTTTGATGACCGGGAGGATAAGAGTCATTTGGGTATAGTTCATTTCCCTAATGGAAAGGAGTTTGCCGTGTTCAATGGGGATCTTGATGCTACCTATGGGGCGTTTCTGGAAAGGTCGGTTATTGCCCAAAAATCGGCTATGCCTATTGTTGTAAAGGTTGATAGGATATACATCCATGAACACCTCAAACATCAAAAGAAAT
Organism: Cyclobacteriaceae bacterium; assembly: GCA_965227155.1. Classification (GTDB taxonomy): domain Bacteria; phylum Bacteroidota; class Bacteroidia; order Cytophagales; family Cyclobacteriaceae; genus UBA6059. The sequence continues at coordinate 4,876,715 of OZ245731.1, read as the reverse complement.
TAGCAAGGGCAGACATCCGTTTAAAATTTTATGCCCTGGGAGAAGATGGTATCTGGGCAAAGATCTTTGAAAGCGCACAATTTGAAGAAAGTGATGTCTGGGATTCACAAAAGGCACATGTTTACAATATCATGTCGGCCACTCAAAAAGCTTTGATTGATTTGGCCAATTTTCTCAATGCTGATAATCAGGTATCAAGGGTGGATAAGAATAATCTAATTCAGATACCAATATACCGGGATGACGAATATGAAAGTGGCATTTTCAAATCACTCGAAGCATTTCAACAGCATAGACCTTCTTCAGATCTAGAATACAAATCCAGAATAAACGGTGATAAGATCAAACTATGGTTGATCAAGGATGGAAAGAAGGAGAAAGGTCATAAGTCTGATATTTTTGGATTCGCGCATAAGAATAAACTATATATCAGATTTTTAGAAGCTTTCTATGAACTTAAAAAACTGAAGAAGGCTTTATGTTTAATGGCCCTTTTGAGCACAATCAGAAAGCACAGGGTAAGGGGCATTTCTATTTTGGCTTGATGGGCGCCACACTCGCAGATGCTACCACAGGTACTTTTGGCCGATACTTATTAAACCCTATTTCCGGAGAAGTAATAAGAGTAAGGTGAAAATGAAATTGAATATGTCCTCTTCCTATAAATTTTTGGACACTTTGCTACGTTCACCGCCTTGTTTCGTGTCCTCACGAAACAAGAATGACATAAGGCAAAATAAATAATGAACGAAGATCTTTTCATATATCGCAGGAAGTTATATATGGAGCTTGACCAGCTTTATTTCTGGACAGCAACCATCAATCAATGGCAAAAGTTACTCCTCGAAGACCGGTTTAAGGAAGTGATCATTGATTCTTTGACTTATCTATCTTCCCAAAATAAACTGGATGTTTTTGCCTTTGTGATCATGCCTAAGTATGTCCATTTTATCTGGCGCATGCTTGCAGATAATGGGAAAGAAACAACTGCAGGTAGCTTTTTAAAATATACGGCCCATGCATTCAAGAAATTGCTGATTCAATTCAACCCTTCAGCATTAAGCCATTACAAAGTCAAGGCACATAATAAGTCCCATGAATCTTGGCAGCGGGATTCGCTGGCTATCCATTTGTATAGCAGAGAGGTGGCTTACCAAAAGCTGGATTATATACATGCCAATCCTGTGGCAGCCCATTGGCAACTGGCAGTTGATCCCTGTGATTATCAATACTCTTCAGCTCGTTACTATGAAATGGGGCAGAATGAATTTTCATTCCTTAAAGATTTGAGAGATGAATTTTAATGGCAGGAATAAATTGGTTCGTGAGGACACGAACCAAGGCGGGGGGCCGTACCCTGATAATAAATAAACTTACTATGAAACAAATTTTATTATTCGCATTTATCTTTTGTATTAATACGGCACATTCTCAAATTGGAAAAATTCAAATAAATGAGCCATTAATTCTTAGTGCCATTGACCAATATATTGATAAGGCAGAGTTTAGATACAAGGAAGATTATGATTATTTGATTTTAAGACAAATCTACATAAGAGGGACAAAAGAAGGTCAATCAAATGACGTAGCTTTAGAATTTCAACTTGATTCAGCAAGCTTTCAACTATGGGCATATTGGCATCCCATTTTTATTGAACAAAATCCACCTCTAGTTTACACGATTAGACGAGATGTTCCTGTTTTAATTTACACTGGTATTGAACAAGCTATTGATGTTACAGTGGTTGATAAATTTATTAAGAGTATTAGCAAGTATCTGCCTCCGGAAAAGCGAGCTACTGGATCCTTTTTTCCCGAACAATGGCAGGTTGATGTTAAAAATGACTCGCTTATTATTCATAAACTACCTCCAAATGAAAGTCTCGAAGAACCTTATTGAAAGTAGAATAATTCAACTATTAAACTTCGATAAAATGGTTCGTGAGGACACGAACCAAGGCGAGAGTGTCCTCACGAAATCTATACTTATAATTATTTCTCCTCAGCAACTCATTATTGCCTGTCTAACTAAGGCAGTGACTCTCGTCAGGCATGATTGAAAAGACATAGATCAAAAAAATCCAAGGCGGGGTTTAGTTATTACAGCTTTAGAGTCCATGCATTCCCAGGATTCACCGGCACAATAAGTTGGCAATCCTGCCAAATGTCATATTACATCGATTATATTAGATGTTATTTGCCAGATGATAAACTCAGTAATTGGTAGTCGCCATGAGAAAAACGTTTTTTATAATCCTATTTTGCCTGCAATCATTTATAATCCATGCCCAGGCTTATATATCCGCAAATGTAGGGCCTGCATTGCCTGTGGGTGAATATGGCAGCACAGACCTAAGCAATGATGCTGTTGGTTTTGCAGATCTTGGCATTTCAGCATCACTGAAGTTTACACAATGGCTCGCCAACCACAAAATTGGTCTGATGGCAGATGTGGGTATGATGCGTAATCCCTTTGATGTAGAGCGGTACGAAAGTGAATTTACAGGCCAAATAGGTACCGCTGACATTTCCATAAGTTCCAACAACTACGAGGTGATCACAGCAATGCCCGGCATACTCATTGGCAGGTATGACGAGGAGCATGATTCTGATGTTTATGGATACGTGAAGTTGGGCATCATGTCTGTAACAACGCCGGCAGCCATTATATCATACGGCACCAATGTAGAAACTATTGAAAGCCAGTCAGCTACAGGGTTTGGTTATGGCGTAGGTGTGGGAGCGCACTGGACGCTAGTAGGTAAATTGGGTATCTCAGGTACAGTAGAATATGTAGGTGGCACTGCAAGCCTCGATGGGTTTGATCAGCCGATTGGTAACCTCAATGCGCTTTTTGGGATTTTACTGCATTTTTAATTGAGGACTTTCATTTTTTAAATAAGTAATGGTTTGAGTAATTCGCTTATTTGTAAAATTCTCAACGCCTTGTTTAGCATTAACAAGAAACAAGAGCGATCTTTTTATAAAAGATTCGTGAGGACACTTACTATGGAGAGGAGAAAATAATATGTCATTGTTTCCATGGGGCAAGATTAAGTGGAGAGATTATATGATTATTTTAACAGTAATCTTATTAATTGCAATAATTGCTAGTATTGTCAAATGAGCGAATAATACTATTTCCTAAAAGCCTTGCTTCATGCCAACGCCTTGTTTCGTACCTGCCTGTAGGCAGATAGGCCTTCACAAAACGATAAACCGCTATCTAAAAAAAAAGGGAGGATTTTTTAGACGATGTTAATCAGTTCCACCTGTTTTAAGGATCAATATTTGACGATATGTCGTTACTTTGAGGATATAAATCACGACTGATGAGTAGTATACAAACCGATAAACTGGAATTACTTGAATGGATGGCAACTTTGAAAGACAAAGATCTGATCAGAGAGTTGGTTGAGTGGAAGCGATCGCATCAAAAGGTAAGTATTGATCAGTACAATGCTGAACTTGATCAAGCCAACAGGGAAATTGATCAAGGAGATTTTTTGACACATGAAGAAGCACTTAGAGAAATCCGTTCATGGAGAGAAGGTTAGTCTGGAACAAACGACCAGCGGCCTTTTTGAAGCGAGCTCTCAAGCACATTAGCTTGGAATCACCAGCTAATGCTGAAAAGGTTGAAGAAGCTATTTTGACAAACCTGGACAAATCCCTTGAAAATCCTGAACGTTTTCCATCTGACAAGTTCAAAAGAGATAATACCGGATTATTCCGGGCTTTTGAAACGCACAGCTTCCGGGTAGCCTATAAGTTTACAGACAAAGAAATCAGAGTTTTGAGGATACGGCACGTCAATCAGGAGCCCAAGGAATACTAAACTCCAAATCCCCCAAAGCCTTATTTCATGTCCCATGTGCTGCTTTGTGCCAGCCTTTCGGCAGACAGGTCCTCCCGAAACAAAATATTGAATTACCAAACGCGATACAATCGCGCTCGAACTAGAGGTCTTAACCTCAACAAGGTTCTAAACCTTGTTGAGGTTTCCACCACCTTGTTTCGTGTCTTCACGAAACAAGAACAAGCTTGTCACCAATGGTTCGTAAGGACAAGAACCACGGGCAGGGTTGTAATACCTAAAGCTCTACCTATCTCACCACTTTTTTTATCTGCTCCATTTGGCCTTTCTTTGTGGAATTTTAAGCGATCATGATCAAAAGAACCAGAGCACAGGAATCAAGGGCAGCCATAGAGCGGATGTATATTACCATGCGGCACCTTTTTATGCGCGGCAGTTATAAGCCGTTGGGTGTATCCGGGGCTAGTCTTAAGGAAGCCATGCATGCGCTTAGTCCTGAGATCTATGGCCTGATGAATGACCCGGAAAAGGTAGAATTGGACGGGCTGCTTTATGTGATTGATCGCTTACCCAAGGGCATTGAAGAATGCCAAATCATCAACCTGATCTCCCGAGAAGGTTTTGAGCACTCAGGGTTTGATGTAATCAGCCCATCCAAAAGAAGACGCAATTGCTACCGGGTGGATGAGCAGCAGATGTACATTGAAATGACCAGGGGCAGGAGTGATATCTACGATATCCTGACCCACCTTACTTTTTTGTACATAGAATCGGAGAAGGTGAAGCGCAACAGCCTTGACCATAAAGGCCGGAAAACCTACGATTGGAAAATGCTCTGCGAAATTGTAGAGCAAGAAAAGCAGGGGAAGAATTTTAATATTGAATCTGCCTTCACTTATCTGAGCAATATTCTGGGCAGGACCTACGAAGAAACGAAAACAGCCTACATCAAATTTTCGCAGGATGAAGGTAAGCACAGTCTTTTCAGGATCATTTATGGCCTTGGCACCCAGGCTATTGATGAAATTGAGCATCAGCGTGATCGTGAAATTCGATTTTCTGCACGTCTGCGAGAGCGCATAGGCCACCATACCTATGGGGAGCAATGGTCTAATCACATCAAGTCCATTTTGGTAGAAAAAGGCTTGATCGGTCGCCCTTTTCATATCATCAGTGCCAACCTACATTCATTTGTCAATACCATCTACGGCTACCATGCGCTTGGTATCAAGACACAGGAGGAACTGGAAGCCCTTGCCCATGAAATAAGCATAGAAAAGAAGCAGGCCAGGGCTAAAAAAATCAAGCCATTAGCAGCCAAGCATGGCCTAATTGAAATAGAAGATACCAGCGGAACCAATATCGGCGTGCAGATTATCGATACTGCAGCACTGCCCAACAACAAGATCACGCATGAGCTGTCGATTCCAGAGAAAACTGAAGCTCCCGTGCTTATGGTTATCGATTATGCCTTTGGAGAGCAGGCTTATGAATGTATGGACGAGCTTTTAAAGGTTTACGAGCAGGATGGCAAAAGCTACAGGATGAATGTAACCAGTGTGTCAATAATGGGTAAAGCTGGCATTTTGAAAGGCGGAAAGGGTGATATCATGATCCCAACTTCCCACGTATTTGAGGGTACTGCCGATAACTATCCGATCAATAATGACTTCAAGGTCTCCGATTTTACCGGCAATGGCTTGAGGGTCTACGCCGGTGCCATGATCAGTGTCTTGGGCACTTCCCTTCAAAACAAGGATGTACTGAAGCATTTCCTTGAAAGCAGCTGGAAAGCAGTAGGCCTAGAAATGGAAGGGGCGCATTACCAAAAAGCAATACAATCCGCTTCTAAAATCAGGGGTAGCATTCGCAGAAACGTGAAGGTGCGCTATGCGTATTATGCATCTGATAACCCTTTGGAAACAGGCAAAACCCTTGCTTCTGGCAGTTTGGGATCGGAAGGCATCAAGCCTACCTATCTAATTACTGTGAGAATATTGGAGAAGATTTTTGCCAAAGACTAAGCATTAGAACGCTTTTCTTTCTTGAAGCGTCTTTTACCGAAATACTCGATAATGTTTTTAAGGACACCATAATACAAGGCGAGGTAGAGTAGGGCTGTCATCACCCAAATCATAAAGGCATTGAAGTAAAAGGTATCTATGAAAATGCCGGCCACCTTTTTGGAGGGCGCAAAGAAATGTGACCGCCCCAGATTGGACTGAGGAAGCTGATATACAGGGTCTTTCTTTTGCACCAAATCACCATCTATTTCCATGATTTTGTCGAGCTCCGTGCGGTTAAGTACAATGTCAGACAATGCTTTGTTGACCCTGGATTGATTTAATTGGAATAATGTTTCCTTTCCCATGGCTTTTACGAGACTATCGTACAGCTTATCCTTGGCCTGGATAGCTTGCTGGTATTGTTCACGGATCAGGTTCTGTTGTCTTTCGAGGTATACATCCAACCGATCACTCACTTCTATTGTGTAGTAAGCTTCATTAAGCTCATTGATGTAAGAAAATGAATTGGTAGCAAGTAGGTCGGGCAATTCCTGCAATTCATTGCTAAGCAAGGTAAGGCTATAGGCCATATTTTCAGGCTTTTGACTTACAGTAACCTCTCGCCGTATCCTATCATTGATCTGACTGAGTTTGGGAAAATAAAATGCATTGTAATACCCCAATTGGCTGATTTTGGAATCCTCTTCGAAGAACAGCTTTTCGTAGGCATTGTCTTTGAATTGCGCTACGGCCAGCCCTTCATAGGCCCAGCGGGAAGCCATAAGGTCACCCACTACGGGCACTACCGATTTGTTGGTGAGTGATTGGTGCAATTCATCAAACTTGATCAAAGCGCCCCCCAAAAGTAGCTGCGGCACCAGCAATAACGGTATAAGTATGTAAATGGTGATGATAGAATTCAGTGATGCTGAAATATTGAGGCCGACAAGGTTAGCAAAGCAGGAAACTGAAAACAGCATAAACCAGTAATGCAGCCACATCCCTTGTATTTCAAGTATGAAATTACCAATCAACACAAAACTGAGTGTCTGTATGGCTGACAGCAGGAATAGATATCCTACTTTACTATTCAAATAGCTGAATCGACTCAGGTTGAGAAAAGACTCCCGTGCCAATATCTTTTTATCCTTGAAAATCTCCTCGGCACTGACGGACATCCCCAGGAAAAGGGCCACTACAATGGACATAAAGAGGTAAACAGGCAGGTTTTTATTATCGGAAAACACATAGCCATTTTCGGTAGAGAACTTACTAAAATAGGCTAGAATGAAGGCCAGTAGTGGAGCTTCAAGCAGGTTGATGGTGATGTACTGCCTGTTGGTAATCTTGGTCAGCAGGTTTCTTTTACTGAAAATTGTAAACTGTTGCCAAAGGTTTGGGATATGGAAATTACTTTCCGGTAATATGGTATCGTACTTAAGCTTTGGCAAGAAGGGCTCAATATGCTGTTTGTATTTTTCATACCAGTCTTTGGGCGAAAACACCCGTTTGTTGGTAGACTTTCCCTGATCATCGATCTCTTTGGTCTCAATGATCTGCAAAATTTGCTCCGGGATGACATTGCCACAGGTAGGGCATTCTGATTCGGCAGCATTTACCTGCGTACTCATGGTTTTGAAATAAACCACTGCGTCGATTGGGTTGCCATTGTAGATAGGGTAGCCACCTTTATCCAATATCCAGAGTTTGTCCAATAACTTGAATATTTCTGAAGATGGCTGGTGCAGTATCGCAATGACGAGTTTGCCTTTGCGAGCCAGGTCCTTGAGTAGCCACATTACCTTTTCCGAATCCATAGATGAGAGCCCGGAGGTGGGTTCATCCACGTAGAGTAGGGAAGGCTCCCGCATTAATTCAAGTGCTATGTTGAGTCGCTTGCGCTGACCACCGCTGATGAATTTATTGAGTGGATCCCCAACTTTTAAGTCTTTGATCTCTAGTAGATCAAGGTCTTCAAGAACTTTATTGACGATTTTGTCGAGGTAATGATCTGAAAAATCCGAAAAACATATCCGGGCATTAAAATAAAGGTTTTGGTAAACGGTCAGCTCTTCAAAGAGCAAGTCATCCTGCGGCACATAGCCAACCACACCATGTTCAATGGCACTTTCCATGTTGTAGCCGTTGATGAGGATTTTCCCTTTATCCGGCTCGATTTTACCATTGAGAATATTGAGCAGGGTACTTTTTCCCGTGCCACTGCCACCCATAATGCCGACCAGCTGCCCAGATTCTTCAGAGATGCTAAATTCCTGAATGCCGTTTTTACTATTCTTAAAATGAAATTCAAGGTTTTCTCCTGACAGCACAATCCTCTTGCCTTGCTTTTCCTGCAAAAACTCCTTCGAAATAGAGATTTCATAAATAGGCTCAATATTGGGTCCCTTTATGATCGCCCCGGGTTTTAGGATGTAAGACTTTTTGGGTATGATTTTATTGCCTTCCAGGTAAATGTTGAGGGGGCCTATATACCTGAAAACAAATGTGTTGATGCTTTCAATGTGCAGGACAAGGATATTGCCGAATAGGTTTTTGACATAAAGATGTTTGAATTCCGTACTGCCCGGCACGGTCTTCTTCTTTTTGTTCATCATCCAGGCCATCTCTTCAGGCCACTCTGTCATACGGTTGTCAATCAGCAGCGCCTTGTTGTGGTTGATTTCCTTGCCTTCAGGGTCCAGCACAAAGGATTTTATGTCATTGACCTCCTCATTGGGGATGTTGAAATTCATGGCCACCAGCAGGATAAATTCAGCTTCTTTTTCTGATACCTTCTGGTCGGCGTTGATAAGTTCCACAAGTTGGATAAATACCGTTATCCGCTCGTGTTGCAGTAGTTCTTTGTTGAGTTGATTGCAAATCTTGGAGACCTGCAGAATATTGACCGAAGCAATCTCCATTTCCCGTTCGCGTGGCAGGAGTTTATAGCTCCTCCGGTAGAAATCCAGGTAATCGTAATATAAGTTGAGGTACTCGTTGGTTAGGGAAGGGTTGAGGTTCTTTTTGAGGTATGGCGCTACCACGATTTTCCCTGAATCCACCTCAAGATCATCTTTGACGCTCTCAATGATGGCAAAGAGGTGCATCAAAGCATTGATGATCGATTCGCTCATACCTGTGTGGGATTAAAAAAAGCTATTGGCGCAAGGTGTATTTCCAATGCACCAACAGCCTGTTTTAGTATTTTCTTATTCTACAATTTCTGTACGGGTTTCTTCGATGCTACCCGCTACATCATCAATCTGTCCCTGTGTCATACCCATGTTGCCTACACCTTCGTAGAATAGACTGATATAACGCACTTTAGGTAACACTTTTTTAATGTTTTCATCTTCAGAAAATTGCTCAAGCAACTCCTGCAACCTGTTGACTGTATTTTTTTGCTGTGCAAATACCTCTACCAACCCTTCATCATAGTCTGATGATACGATAAGTTGGGTGGTGATGAACAGACCTTCTATCACACTACCGGTGATCACAAGCAAAGACTGACGATCCTGTCCGTTTTCATTGAGGTACTGGTAAGTCTGATAGAACTGTTCCGTTACAATCACTATAAGGCTATCCTTATTGCTGATATTGCTTTCTATTCTGCTGGCTGTTTCCTGATTGAAAGCCGAAGCGATATTAAGATCATTAACCAACTCACGACAAGCACCCAAGAAGCTCATTGTTTCCTGCTGCATATTGTAGGTTGTCGCGTAGCTTAGGTCAGCACCATATACACCGAGATTCAATGCTTTTTGGTATTCAGTAACGTATTTGTCTACATTTTCAACGTCGTTCGTAATACCTAACACGAAACCTGCTTCCGCATCCTGCAAAAGCTGGGTAACTTCAAATGAAGTTGGTATCGGATATTCAAACTCTTTTTCAACTTTCTCAACGATGGATTCCTCGGCAGGAGCTTCTGTGGTGGTATCCGTTTTCTTGTCACCGCTGCAATTCATCAGCAGAAATGCAAACAAGCTCAGGCCTGATAGGGTTAAGAATTTATTCATGCTTTATAATTTTAGTTAGGTTAAAAATTAACTTTGAAGATAATGCTTTATCTTGAATGATTGGATTTACAGTACAAATATCCATGATTTCAAACATTAACAAAGCTTTTGGCTTCTTTCTTAAACAAGATTTGAATATGAGGCTGTCGATCTATCCAATCTTATTGTCTTTTTCTCTGCTGCTCGTGGGATGCATGGAAGATGAATTTACCTCCATCAGTCCTGACTTTAGGCTTAGGGAAGATAATTATCTCCGTGAATTTTATGAAGATAACCAACTTGCTTACAATTTCAGGTACAACGGTGATAATCAAGTCGTAGAGCAAATAATACGCACAACAGCCGGCAATGAGGTTTCAACGCTTAATTACAATGGCAATGGGTTGATTTCCGAAATACAATCTGTAGCAAACGGTCGGGTGACTTCTCAGGACCTTTATTACACCACAATCCTCGGAGAGCAGAAGATCGATTCTATCACTTTTTTTCTGGATGGGAGTTTATGGGGCATAAGAAAAATGCTTTACAACGATGATGGGCTAATCAGAAGGATGATGGTCTATAGCGCCGGCTCACCAGTGGTGTTCAATGATTATGAATGGGAAGAGGGCAATATGGTTAAAAGAACTAGGTATTTTCCCAGAGAAGATACAACCAATATGGTGAGGTGGGTATATCACTATGAGTATGATTCAGCACGGAATCCTTTCACACTGGTTTACAAGGATGTAGGATTTCATTTGATCAATCAAGAACCTATAAGTGTTAACAACTGGACAAACCTAATTCTACACCGTTATCCGGAAGATGTTACCTTACAAAGAGTGGAAAAATCATTTTCCTACATCAACCCCGGGTACCCAATAAGAAAGCGGACTAAAGTCATCAATTTCAGAAATCAAATAGTAGGCGAACTGGTTTCAGATTTCATTTATTGAGCATATCATTATTTTTTCGACTAGTTGCATTTTTTTGAGGGTTAACATTTTAACTTCTAAGAGGATTTTTAGTTTGTATACCTTTTTTTTGTAAGGTTCACTAGCTACGCGATTTTACTAATGATTTATAGTGCCAGATCCTGCCTAATTTTTATTTTTTCATGTCTAATTATATCAAAGACTTTCAGTGAGGGGTCGAAGAATATCTCACCCTCTTCCAATGGATTGGTTTATCTTCAGCATGATGATATCAACAACATCTCAGGAGATTTTCTTATACCTGCTGCGGATGCCGATGAAAGGCTTTACGTTTATATCAAAGATGGGGAGACTATGTATTTTGGTCTTCACAGGCTGGCTACCAATGCCGGAGGTACTTTCGAGGACCTAAATATCCTGATCTATGATAACACCGGAACCCTGGTAGGTGAGTATCAAATTACAAATACAGGAGGTAATGTATTATTTGATTCACCTCAAGCAGGGGTGATCGACTCAGAAGCAGAGGTTGACGCAGGGCCTGAGTTTACTTTCAATACGCTTACAATAAACAGTGGTGGTTATGATCCGCTTTCATTCACCAACAATTCTGGAACCGACCAGGACTATTACATCACATTTGTACAGGATGAAGATGGTGCTACCGGAGGTTATAACAACATTGGGCTAAAAAGCTGGTACGATTGGTGGGATTTCTCGGTGTATGAAGGTAATGAGGAGAAACCAGGGCGCCTTCATTCGAAAAACTGGTCATTTACTACCGATGGACAGGATTTGAGCGATAATTTCGAAATGTATTCAATTATCCCATCTGAAGTTGCCGGGCAGGATGCAGGTTTTTATGTGAAAAAACTTGTGCTGGCAGGTATGGATCCTTTTGGTTTCTTGCTTTATGCCAACTCAACTGGTGCTGACGATGACTTATTAAATCCCGCTTCTCCTGATGGATTCGAAGAGTTGAGAAGAAGCCAGAGTGACAATGTGGCCAGTTTGGAGTATGACATCTTTATTAATAACCCTGACTTAGAAATATATCCGACTACCATATTGCCTTCAGTGCAAATATCTAATGCAAACTTTTATTGCAACGCTGCTGGTACGGGAGGTGAAGGAGCAATCAAATTCACAACTAACCAGGTTGGATTTGCTGCCATTTTGCTGGATTTGGATGGGACGCCTGGTTTCCAAAACGGAACCGAAGATAGGATTATTGAAGTTGAAATTACCTCTACCGGTTCTCGTACTGTTCGGTGGGATGGGTTAGATGGTTTTGGGGCGGCAGTGCCTTCCGGAACTCAAATTACCATAACGGGTAGATTTACTTCAGCACCCTTCCATGTGCCGTTGTATGATGTGGAAGATAATAGTGCAGGTGTAAATCTATTAGATGTGAGACCAGCTACAAGTTTTAACCTTATCTACTGGGATGATTCTAATGTAACTACAAATGCAACCCCAACGCAGCAATTTGAAGGAACCAATACAACACTTCATACCTGGTCAGGTACAAATGAACTGTTAATAAACACCTGGTCTTTCGGCTATTATCAGGCCAACAGTCAATTAGTTACTTATACCTTCGACTGTGATACTGATAATGATACGGTAGATGATCTGGAAGATGATGACCTGGATAACGATGGAGTGCCCAATAGCGAAGAGGGAGATATTTATGCCGATGCAGATGGTGATAATATCCCTGATTATTTGGATTCAGATTTTCCCGGATTTACGGATGAAAACGGAGATGGCGTAGATGATAATTTCGATTTTGACCAGGATGGTATCCCTAACGCACTGGATTTAGACAGTGATAATGATGGGGTCCCTGATGTGGAAGAAAACGGATTTACCGATGCAGATGGTGATGGCGAGATCGATTGTGCTCCGGGAACTGCTTCTGCATTTAATGTGGGATTGACTGTTACTGATAATGATGCTAATAGCACTACACATAATGGATTCGTGTTTGTATCAAATACAAATGCTGCCGCAAGTGTGACCGGTTCTACTGGCCCGGCCATTGTCCCAGTGGTCAATAATGAGTTTTACCTTGAGGCTGAATGTGGATCGATAACTGGCGCTGATTGGGATATTAATACAGACGCGGCTGCCTCTGGAGGGGAATTTGCAGTATGGACAGGAGGAAATTCTACAGGATCGCAACCTGCTGATAATTCTGATAACTACATCAGGTTCACCATAAACGTTACTACAGCTGGATTTTATGAAATATATGCACGTACCGATACAGATGCTGATGGTGGTGATGACTCATTTTGGGTTAGAGTTAATGGTAACCCTTCTGTTAGGTTTAATGATATAAATGATTTGACAGACGGGTTTTTATGGGAGCAGGTGTACGATTCGGATAATAGTAATGCACTTCAAACTTATAATTTAGGTGTCGGAGTGCATACTATTGACTTTTTTTATCGAGAAGCAGGTGCCAAACTCGATCAGGTATTAGTCTCCTTGAATACAGCTGTAAATGATACTGATCCTCCTGGAACTGGGGTGAATTGTGAAAATGAGCCTACTTCCACTTTCACTATTACAAGCACTTCGGGTACCAATCCATTTACCGTAAACTTTGATGGTTCAGGATCATCAGATAGCAATGGTACTATCGATAGTTTTAATTGGGATTTTAATGATGGTAATACAGATTCAGGGCCTGGGGCACCCACAACCACCTCAAATGTATTTACTATAGACGGCAGCAGTGGAGATAATGACAACAATGGCCAGTGTGACATCACTCAGGATCCCAATCTTACCCTGCCTGACCGGGATGGTGATGGTGTAGATGATTACCTGGATATAGATAGCGATAATGACGGTATAGTGGATGTGATAGAGGCTGGCGGTACCGCCTCTTCAACAAATGGACGAATCAATAACTTCACCGATGCAGATGGTAATGGCTGGAATGATGCTCAGGAGATTGTACCATTAAGTACGCCTGATACCGACGGTGATGGGGTCAATGATATTAATGATATAGATAGTGACAATGACGGCATCAGGGATAACATTGAAGCCCAGTCCAGCAGTGCCTACATTAGCCCTACCACTACTGATTCTGATGGTGATGGTTTGTTTGATATTTATGATCCTGACAATGGTGGCACATTTCTTAACCCTGTAAATACAGATGGCACCGGCAATCCTGATTATCGGGATACAGATGCTGATGGGGATGGGGTTGAAGATATTATCGAAGGCTGGGATTCTAACAAAGATGGTATTTCTGATCTCGATGTAGACCAGGATGGTGATGTGGATAATACTGATGCAGCTGATATACAGTATGACTGCCCGGGTTTACTTAGGGCTGATAATCCGGATCTTGAGAACGGTTTGGCTGGACTGACTAGTTTTAGTAATGATAGCACGTTTGTCACAAATGATGCTCAATCTGGTGATGCCGCTATAGCAATTACCTCTACTAACGGAGGTGCCGGCATTTCCGACTTCCTTAATGTGAGACAAGATTCAACTCTTCGCTTAACAGCCTATGCAAAGCTAAACTCCGGTAACGCGGTTACCTACGCCTCAATTGGTGTTACTTTCTGGGATGAAACTAGAACGACACGTTTATCCGAACCTCAAATTGATCTGACCGGCATTGGGGCAACCTACAGTCAGTATATTTTAAATACTACTGTTCCGGCTAATGCTTTTTTCGCTGAAGTATATGCTTACAAATTAGGTGGTGTAAATGATACCTTATACGTTGACAATTTCTGTTTGATCAATACATCTGCCAATACGATGTTGTTATCGGATGATTCTAATAATGACGGCCTTCTGGATATTTTTGAGCCCTTCAATGCTCCATTGCAAAATACCGATGGAGGTGATGAGTCTGATTGGCAGGATACTGATGACGACAATGATGGCAACCTGACCTCCGGTGAAGATTACAACAGCAATAGCGATTGGTCTGATGACTTTACCCAGGGCGGAGGTACCACACCGGATTACCTTTACAAGGGTGACTATGACGATGATGCCATCCCGGATGCGGCTGACCTTGATTCAGATAACGATGGTATTTTAGATACAGATGAAGCTAATGGTGAGTCAGTGGACCCCAGCCAGGATTCTGACGGTGATGGTATCCCGAATTACAAAGATCCAAATATCGCCTCACAGCTGTCTAGTGCAGTTGATTTAAATGGTGATGGTGTATTTGATGTTTTCGATACAGACTTAGATGGTGTACCCGATTATCTTGATTTGGATGCTGATAATGATGGTATTTTCGATGGTATAGAAGCTAATGGTGGTGCTATACCTAATGGGTTTGATACCAATACAGGCCAGTTTACCTTGCAGGACCCTGATAATGATGGTCTAATGAATTTTGTGGATTCAGATGATGTGGCTATAGGAGGTACATCTACATTGCTTAATCCTGATACTGATGTGGATGGTATCCCTGACTATAAGGATATTGATTCCGATGATGATGGTATTCCCGATATACGAGAGGCACAAAGCACAAGCAGTTACCAGGCTTTTTCAGGTATTGATGTAGATGGTGACGGCATGGATGATGCCTTTGACCCAAATCAGGGAGGTACACTTACCTTGCCTGTCAATACAGACGGGCTTGACCTGCAGGATTACCGGGATGATGATTCAGACAATGACAATATACCTGATATTGTAGATGGCAATGATACCGACCGCAATGGTGTAGCTGATGTTTCACTTGCCGGCAATGATGAAGATGGAGATGGTCTGGATGATAATTTTGATACAGATAGTGGTGGAACTGCTCCTGCACTTCAAAATACTGATGGTACGGATGAGCCAGACTGGCGTGATACAGATGATGATAATGATGGCGAATTGACCATTGATGAGGATGCCAACGATAATGGAGATTACACAGATGATCAAACTGATGGACAGGGCATATCATTTATTCCTGATTACCTATTCTGGGGAGATATAGATGGTGATGGTGTGCCTGACAATATCGATATTGATGATGATAATGATGGTATTCTGGATGTAGATGAGGGTTATGAGAATGTGAACTTGCTCAATGGTTCTTTCGAACAACCCAATGTGCCAACTACCCCAGGAAACCAGAGTTTTGCTGATGGCAACATCAGAAACTACCTGGAGGGCGATGTGCCTGGATGGTTTACCACAGCTGGCGATAATTTGATTGAACTATGGAACGAAGCTACCAATAACGCAGCCAATAATGTAGGTGCTTATGAGGGTGCACAGTGGGCTGAGATTAATGCAAACTCTGTAGCTCAACTATACCAGGATGTAGCTACTGAGCCTGGTACGCTACTTTATTGGCAAATTGCACACAAGGGCCGTTCTGGAACAGACGAGTTTAGAATCCTAATTGGACCTACTACAGGCCCTGTAGATAATGGGACTTTTTCTACGTCCAGTGCAGATTGGGTGGTTTATTCGGGTTATTATGAAGTGCCTCAGGGCCAAACAACCACCAGGTTAGGTTTTGAAGCTGTAACTGGCGGTTCGTCTGGTAATTTCATTGATAATTTCATTGTGTCAGCAGTAGTATCCGGCGGTGATGCCGATGGAGATGGCATTCCTAACTATCAGGACTTGGATAGTGATAATGACGGCATACCTGATATCGTAGAGGCTGGCTGGGTAGATGCGGATGGCGATGGTACTGTAGATACATTCGTAGATACTGATGGAGATGGATGGGCAGATGTGTTTGATCCTGATAATGCAGGTACGCCACAAACCAACCCTGATTCTGATGGAGATGGTATTGTAGATATTTATGATATCGACTCAGATAATGATGGCACACCTGATATAATTGAAGCCAATGGCGTGGATGTAGATGGTGATGGTAAACTGGATGGCACCACTGATACCGATAATGATGGCTATCTGGATATCGTGGATTCTGATAATGGTGGTACACCACTCACAATACCGGATACTGATAACGACAATGTTCAGGACTACAAAGACCTTGATAGTGATAATGACGGCATTACAGATGCGGTGGAAAGTGGTTTGCCGGATACTGATAACGACGGTATCATCGACACTTTTGCTACTGATACCGATAATGATGGGCTGGCTGATTCAGTGGATGGTGACAATGGAGGTACGCCATCAGGTAATGTAGATACTGATGGTGATGGCATCAATGATTACAGAGATCTGGACAGTGATAATGACGGCTATCCAGATATTCTTGAAGGTGGTGGTACCGATAGCGATTTTGATGGTCGACTCGACAATATGCTGGATTCCGATGGAGACGGCATTCAGAATGCCGTAGATGTGACCCAGACTGGCGGTACGGATGCTGATGCTGATGGCATTGATGACGCATTTGATGTTGACTATACGGGCGGTCAGGATACTGATGGTGACGGTATTGATAATCAGTATGATGTGGACTTTGATGGTGATGGTTTTGATGATGAAACAGAAGCTAACCCATTCTCCATATTAGATACTGATGGCGATGGCAATAAGAACTTTAGAGACCTGGACAGTGATAATGATGGTATACCGGATGTTACTGAATTTGATCTTACCATTGATGCGGCAACTGCTGCCATAGCCTCTTTTACAGACGCAAATAGTACGGGTTGGAATGATGCCCAGGAAGGCTCATCTTTCACTTTGCTGGATTCTGATTCAGACGGTATTGCAGATTTTGTGGATTTAGATTCTGATGATGACGGTATTGTAGATAACCTGGAAGCACAGACTAAGGCCACCTACAGAAATATTACCGGTAATGATACCAATGATAATGGTCTGGATGATAACTATGATCCTACCGTATCAGGTGGTGTGTTAATAGTGCCAGTTGATACAGATGCAGCCACAGATCCTGACTCACCCGATTACCTGGATGATGATTCTGATGGGGATTCTGTACCTGATGTAGTAGAAGGAGATAACCCTAATCGCAGACAATATGCGGCATGGGATACTAATGATAACAACGACCCTACCGATGAAACAGATTATCCTAATGATACTGATGATGATGGTATCAGGGATTTGTTTGACGATTATCTCGGAACAGGTATCGGGCAGGTACTGGGTTCTGGCTCAGCAGTTCAGGATTCGGATCGTGATGGTATATGGGACTTCCAGGATGTAGATGATGATAATGATGGTGACCCTACCATCGATGAGGACGATGATGTTACCAATAATGATCCAACTGATGACTTCATAGATGACAGTCCGCTTAACCGTATTCCTGATTATCTCTTTGGACAGGGTGATATTGATGGTGATGGCATCAACGATAATTTTGATCTGGATTCCGACAATGACGGGCTGAGAGATATAGACGAGGATGGTGGAACTGGTATTGATCCTAGTGGGGATATCGATAATGATGGCCTGCTCAATTACGAGGATGATGATATGGATGGTGATGGTCTGGCTAATGGTGCAGATACAGACGCTGATGGTAATACCGTGCCAGACACCTGGTCAAAAGCAGATGCCAATAGCGATGGTATCCTTGATGTATTTGATGCGGATAGGGATGGTGTGGCTGACTTCAGAGATAAGGATAGTGACAATGACGGCATTTTTGACCTTATCGAGTTGGGGCTCACTGACGCCAATGGTGATGGTACACTAGATGAGGGGGCAGGTATTACAGATGATAATAATAATGGTTTGGATGATAATTATGATCCAGATTGTACTGGGTCAGGTACTAGTGGAAATGCGGATGCGGTTTTAGATTTCACAGCTGGTCAGGTAATAGATCCAACCAATGCTTTAGGAAATAATAGTTCGACATTTGCAGAAATGGATGCGAATGGGGCGACCTTGACACTTGATTTAACAGATGAGGTTCCTGCTGGTCAGATAGTTGAAATTTTAGTAGCAAGAATTCCTACCTCAGGTCAGGATGCGACTGCTACTTTTAGTTATTCTAGCGACGGAATTGGTTTTACCGCAAATACCGGGTCTCTGGCAACAGCAGTACCTACTTCAAGCCCCTTCGCTTATCAATTGGTTTTAGATGGAAATGCTCGATACATAAGGATCACTAGAGGTGGAAATAGAGATCTTGCTGTATTTAGCCTTTCATATAGCTTTAATGTTTGCAGTGTAGTTGGAACCGCCCTCACCACATCTGATAGAGATGGTGACGGTATTTCAAACCACCTAGACCTTGATTCTGATGACGATGGCATACCGGATATCGTAGAAGCTCAAACTACATCAGGTTATGTAGCACCAAATCTTACCGACGTGGACAGGGATGGGGTTATGGATGTTTTTGACGCCCTGGATAACCGTGATTTCATTACTTCTCTTGGAGGGACAGCAATCACCCTGGCCAATACAGATATGGCTGATTCTGTTGACTATCTGGATTTGGATAGCGATAATGATGGAGTTCCCGATGTTATTGAAGCTTATGATACTGATGAGGATGGTTTTGGCGATTGGGATAACAACAGCAATAATAACGAAACTGATGAAACAGGTTATGGCTCTGATGTGGATGGAGATGGTATACGTTTCATCTTTGATGATGGTAGTACTAAAGGAACGCTAGCCAACCTTACTGGTGCCAATTATACGCTTACCAATACAGATGGAGATGCAGAACCTAACTTCAGGGATACTGATGATGATGGGGACGGGGACCTAACTTCTGTAGAAGATTTTACAGATGGTAGTGCAGGAGGCCCTGACGGAGACTGGACAAATGACTTTACACAAGGTGGAGCTCCAACCCCGGATTATTTGTACAACCCTGATCAGGATGAAGATGGGTTAAGAGATGATGTAGATATTGATTCAGATAATGATGGCATTCCTAATAGTACCGAGTTTAACGGTACCGATCCATTTGGAGATGATGATGCTGACAATATTTACAATTATCTGGATCCGGATTATGCAGGGTTTACTGATGCAAATGGAGACAATGTAGATGACCGTGTGGATCAGGATAGGGATGGAGTTCCTGATTTCTTTGATCTTGATTCAGATAACGATGGCATTCTGGATGCCATAGAAGCCAATAATGGCTTGGTGCCTACCGGTTTTGATACGTCAACCGGTCGATATCCCGATATCGATACCGATAATGATGGTCTGGTAAATCAGGTGGATACAGATAATGCAGGTACTCCTTTACCGGTTCAGGATTTTGATAGTGACGGATTAGAAGACTACCTTGACCTGGATAGTGATAATGACGGTATTACGGACTATATCGAAGGTCAGACTACAGCAGGACTAATAGCTTTGACCGGCAATGATGATGACCGTGATGGTATTGATAATGCATTCGATACCGGAAGCGCCATTGTACCACTCAATTTTGATGGAGATGCAGAGCCGGACTACAGAGATTTGGATACTGATGATGATGGTGTAGGTGATGTTATTGAAGGCTATGATGCCAACCGAAATGGATTTAGCGAGTTAGATACTGATCTTGATGGTCTTTTATCAGATCAGCTGGGTCATGGAGCTGATACAGATAATGATGGTATTTGGGATTTATTCGATTCTTTCACAGGTAGAGGTGTATCAAATGTAAACGGAACATATGCTGATTTACAAAATACTGACCTCTCCGGTGATGTAGACTTCAGAGACGTAGATGATGACGATGATAATATCCCTACAGCCAGCGAAGATGTAAATAACAATAATGACTGGACAGATGATAAAGTTCAGGGCGGTGGTGCTACTCCTGATTATCTTTTCTTCAATGATACAGATAAAGATGGTATTGCCGATGGTATTGACCTTGATGGTGATAATGATGGTATTGCCGACAGTGAAGAGTATGATAGTGCAAACCCAGATCCCTTCGGAGATGAAGATGGTGATGGTTTGTTTAACTACACCGATAAAAATGATCCCGCCCTGTCAGGTCTGACTGATAGTAATAATGACGGAGTATGGGATGAATATGATAATGACCTGGATGGCTTTGCCAACTTCTTCGACTTAGATTCGGATAATGATGGTCTCCCAGATGCTTTGGAAGCCAATAATGGTACAATGCCAGCCAATGCCAACTCTCAGGGCCAATTGCCTGAAAACATGACTGGTAATGATACTGATAATGATGGCTTATGGGATGCCTTTGATGTAAACAATGGTGGTACAGCATTGGCAAACCCTGACACGGATGGTGATGGTATCAATGACATCTATGACCTGGATAGTGATAATGATGGTCTGGTGGACCTTGTTGAAGGTGGTGGTAATGACTTTGATGGCAGCGGCACCCTGGATTCTTTCGGTGATACAGATGGAGATGGCCTTGGCAATAATGTTGATCCTGATAATGGGGGGACACCATTAGCTGTTCCAAATACAGATGGTGCTGGTGATGGCCCTGATTATCTCGATAAGAACTCTGACGATGACTCCTTATTGGATTATGATGAAGGTTTTGATGATGATGAAGATGGCACATCCAATGATGACTATACACTCAGAGCGACCAACTATGGTAATGTAGGGAAATACGATCCCGGCAATTTGAGTTGGCTGGCCAATTTTCTTACTCCCGGAAGTCCGAATTATTATGATACTGACAATGATGGATTGATAGATCTCTTCGATCCTGATAACGGTGGAGTGAGATATGGCGGCATTAGCGGTCGACCAGATAACAATGCCAATGGTGTTGCTAATGTTTTGGAGAACGATGGATCAACTCCTTTGCCACTTGATTTCTTAAGCTTTATAGGGCGTTATGATAATGGCAATGTGAGGCTTGATTGGGAAACTACCAATGAAATCGATGTGAGCCATTTTGAAATTGAATGGAGTACCGATGGTCAAAATTTCAATGTAATAGGTAATTTGGAAGCCTTCAATGAAGCTAATAAAATCAATCAATACTCCTACATAGATAAAGCTGCCATACAAGGCTTTAACTATTACAGGCTGCGACAGATTGATTTTGATGGGGCCTACGATTATTCGAAAACCATATTGGTACTGGCCTCTGAAGAAGCCTTTAGGATAGTTATTTATCCTAACCCTTCAAGCGATTTTATCAGCATAGAAGGTAATGTGCCATTGCCTACCGGTGAGTTTGCCTTAATCAATATGGCTGGACAGACCTTAAGAAGTGGCCAAATTCAATCTGTAGGCCAAAAGGTATTGTTAGACATAAGGAGCTTGCAGCAGGGCATTTATCACCTCATTTTTGATTCTAATGCAGGTAAATTCCATGAGAGAGTAATTATAAAATAGATTTTCATAACTATCAATTTAAAATCCCTAAATGCCTGTAAAAAAGGTGTTTAGGGATTTTTATTTTTTAGAATCATAAACTATAACTTCAATAGAAAATATGTAACTAACTCATATTGTGTATTTTAAGACAAATAATTATATTTGTCTTTCACTAACCATACTGATTATGAGGATTTTACTTTTTATGCTGCTAATGCTTACCTCTGTAAGCACTTACGCAAGCTCCGAAAACGAAAGCATTCAGGAGCTCTCTTCTCAATTAAAGGAGGCCATGGAAGTGCGAAATTTCAAAATGGCCAAAGATATTCTACACGACATGATTCCATTGATGAAAAAGGAAATCAAGGAGTCAAATAAGCTTATCGGCAAGGCCGAAAAAGGCATGGATGTAGGAATTGAAGATCTGGGTACATTCAAGAAGGAATTACAGGAAAAGGAAAGAATCCTGGATTACACGCAGCGCATCATGAATATTTCATCTGCCGCGCTAAGGGCAAGTTCTAATGAATTGATGGCTAAAATCGACGAATATGTTCAATAGCTGGACATTTTTACTCCATCGAAAAGCCTCTTAGCGAGGCTTTTTTTATTTTACATCTAAAAACACCATGTCCTCTAGAAGAAAATTTTTAAAAAATGGCGCTCTTGGCGCTTTCGTACTGCCTTCGTTTTTGAATGCTAAAAAGGCTCTCAAGCCATTATCACTTGATCAACTGAAGCAGGAGCTCACAGCAATAAAGTCTGAGGAAGATTTTTGGTCAACCGTTCGCTTACAGTTTCCCCTGAAAGCAGGGCAGACATATTTCAATAATGGAACCCTGGGGCCGCAACCATCTTATGTGCTGGAGCGGGTCATAGAAGATATGCGGTTCAATGCTGTGCATGGTGCTGAAACTGATTATAAGGGAAATGGTCCGCAATTGCTTTCCGGCTATTTTAAATATGAGGACCTGCGTAAGAAGATTGGTAGCATTATCAATGCAGACTATAAAGAAATCTCACTTACACAAAATGCTACTTTTGGTATGAACTTTATTGCCAATGGGCTCGAATTGAAGGCAGGCGATGAAGTAATTAACACTGATCAGGAACATGGAGGCGGTTTTGCTGCCTGGCAGCAGCTAGCCAAGCGGCATGGACTAGTCTATAAGCAAGCTAAAATGCCTATCCCTGCAAATGAACCTCAGGCCATATTTGATAGCATCTTTTCGCAAGTAACCAAGCGCACCCGAATCATTGCTATTCCACATATCATATCCGTTTATGGTGTGATTTTACCTGTAAAACAGATTTGTCAGGAAGCGAAGAAAAGGGGCATTTTCACCATATTGGATGGTGCACAAACTGTTGGGCAGATTAATGTTGATGTGAAGGATATAGGATGCGATGCTTACTATGCGAGTCTTCACAAATGGTTGCTGGCACCTGCTGGCAATGGTATATTGTATTTGTCAGCTGAAAAGGCAGAGGAAGTTTGGTGCACTTTGGCAAGCTATAACTGGGAGAATACAGAAGACCATGGCTTTCGATTGCAGCAGTATGGTCCAGGCAACCCTTCTTTGTTGGAAGGTCTGGATGCAGCGGTTGATTTTTACAATACCATAGGGCCTGAGAGATGGCTGACCAGAATTAAGGAGCTTGGGGATCATCTAAGAAGCGGATTACAGGACTTACCCAATGTTGAAATTCATAGCGCTACCCATCCTGAAATGGCAGCAGGCATTACAACCTACAAAGTAGCCGGTATTTCAGGACCCGACTTGCAAAAGACATTATGGGAAAAGGAACGTTTACAACCTCGTTCTGTCGGCGAAGAACTGCTTAGGCATTCTGTTCATATCTACAACAATAAGGAGGAGATTGATCGGGCTTTGAAGGTTATCGAAGCATTAGCTTGAACAATTTCAGTAAACTTTTATTTTATTGAAAAAAACAGATAGAAATGGAAAAGGTAACCAGAAAAGTATTTATGAAACAGGCAGGCGCAGCTGCTATGTTGGCAACTATGGGCATTCCTTTGATTGGTTGTGGAGAAGATGAGCAGCTTCCAGAGCCATCAGTTGGGGGAGATGATGGGCTGGCCATCGATTTATCCGCAAATGATTTCAATGTCCTGCAGACGGAAGATTCATGGGTGCTTCATCCTGATGAAAATATATTAATAGTAAATGTGGGAGGAAACTATCGCGCATTTACAAGTGTTTGTACCCATTCAAACTGTAGCAGAAATTGGCAATTTGAGGGTCTTGTAGCAAGGTGTACTTGCCATGGTTCAGAGTTTAATGCCAGTGGTGACGTAATCCAGGGGCCTGCTAATAGAAGTCTGGCGGAGTTTCCGGTAAGTGTAGATGGCAACATCCTGACCATCGGTTGATTTTCCATTGCCAGATTTTCGCATCCTGATTATCTTTATCAGATAACCTGAAAATGTATGGACGCATTTATTGAATTCTTTGAAAATATCCCCACTTCCTTTCGCACAGGATTGTTGCTGGGTGGAATTGTTCTTTTCTGGATACTGGAAGGTGTTATACCTCTATTTGCTTTCCAATACAAGAAATTTCGGCATGCCGGTCTCAACCTTTTCTTCACCATGTGTACAGCTATAATTGGTTTCGGCCTGGCGGGTGTACTGCTTGCAGCATCCAACTGGGCAAGTTCAAATCAATTTGGATTGCTATATTTGGTTGAGATGCCTTTGTGGGCGCAGATTGTAGTAGGAGTGATGTTGCTGGATATGATCGGTGCCTATGCGATTCATTGGTTGGAGCATCAGGTTAAGTGGATGTGGAAATTTCATCTGGTGCATCATAGTGATACCACGGTAGATGTTACTACCGGACTTAGGCATCATCCGGGGGAGACTGTTTTTAGAATAGGTTTTACGATTCTTGCTGTAGTGATTGTGGGAGCACCCATTTGGATGGTAATGCTTTATCAAAGCTTTTCGGTTCTCTTCGCACATATTACGCATGCCAACATCAACATGCCCGATAAAGTAGATAGAGCACTATCCTACGTGTTCGTAACGCCCAATATGCACAAAGTACACCATCATTACACTCAACCGCTTACGGATACCAACTACGGTAATATCTTTTCTATTTGGGACCGGGTTTTTGGCACTTTCGCCAGTGTTGAAAATACCTCAAGTTTGAAATATGGTATCGACACGCATATGGATCCTAAAGAAAATGATCGGTTGTCTAACTTGCTCAAAATTCCATTTCAGCCCTACAGGACACCTGAAGGCACCAAATTTGGGGAGGATGTGAAGATTGAAAAGCAGGCTGTATCTTAAAACCTGATGAATGTCAGTTTTTTTTCATCCAAGCCTGTATAATTTGGGGCTAATTTCGTACCAAACTAGATTGCATTGAATCAGGCTCAGGCTATAGCTTTATATCAACCCATGCTCATCCGTATTGCGCACCAAATGGTGGGCTCACTGCAGGATGCTGAAGATATTGTACAGGATACTTTTCTGAAATGGTTGAGTGTAGATCATGAAAAGATCAATAATACCAAAGCGTATTTGATTAAATCAGTTACCAATAACTGCATCAATCACCTCAATGCTTTCAACGAAAAGAAAAAAGAATATATAGAGACGTATAAGTCCTTTGAATTTGTTGAGAAAGGTGATTTTGAAGACTTTGATTTTTCAAATGAACTATCGGAGGCCTTAAAGCACCTTCACCGTAAACTTGAGCCCGTAGAAAAAGCGATGTACCTCATGCGTGAAGTATTCAACTATGAATACGACGAACTTCAGCATATTTTTGAAAAGAAAAAGGACAACTGTCGCCAATTAGTAAGCAGGGCCAAAGAAAAGCTTACTGTCGACAAGTTTAGATTTACCATTGATCTTCCTACACACAAGTCATTTATGGACAGTTTCCGTAAGGCTTGTAAACTTGAAGATCCTGAAGAATTGATCGCGAAATTGAATCGCGAAATTCAGGACAGAAAAAAATCTTAAATTATTTCCGCTCTTTTTGTCACAAACCTTCGGTTGCCCTGTCTTTACTTGTATAGGCTTCATTAGGGAAGTCTGCCTTAACCTATATTAAACTATTGACTAAAGAGTAACATGGAAGTAATCATCCCGTTTTTCATTGCACAATGGTACCTATCATTGTTCTTTCAAACATTCTTTCTGCATCGATATGCAGCTCATGGTGCTTTTACCATGAATAAAACTACAGAAAAGATCTTCTACGTATTGACATGGGTCTTTCAGGGCTCAAACTATCTAAGCCCTTATGGCTATGGTGTAATGCATAGAATGCACCATGCTTTTGCCGATACGCCTAGCGATCCACATTCACCTAAATATGATGAAACCATATTTAAGATGATGTGGAAAACAAAAACCATCTATTCTGCTATTGCATCTAAAAGAGTAATTCCTGAAGACAGATTTGTAAAAGGTGTGCCAGATTGGACGTCTTTTGATGTATTTGCACGCTCATGGGTATCAAGACTTCTTTGGGGAGGTGTTTACCTGGGTATTTATTGGGCATTTGTGGATGTATGGTGGTTATGGTTTTTACTACCTATCCAGTGGATGTTCTCACCGATACATGGCGCAATCATCAACTGGTTTGCCCATAAATACGGTTACAGAAACTTTAAAGTAGGAGATACCAGTAGGAACTTCCTACCTTTCGATTTTCTGATGATGGGCGAAAGCTATCACAACAACCACCACAAATATGGCTCTCGGGCAAACTTTGGTGGCATCAGGTGGCATGAA
The DNA here is from genome assembly GCA_965227155.1 of Cyclobacteriaceae bacterium. Lineage (GTDB taxonomy): Bacteria > Bacteroidota > Bacteroidia > Cytophagales > Cyclobacteriaceae > UBA6059. Next base: position 4,849,920 of record OZ245731.1, on the reverse strand, counting down.
ATTGATCCTACTTACCAAGTGATCAAATTATTCAATAAGCTTGGTATTATTGAAATGAAGAATCAAAAGGAGCTTACGCTTGAGGCTATCAAACAAAAAGATAAGCAAAAGCAAGCCGCATAAAATTTACCCTTAATTCATACTCAAAAAGCTACTTCACACGGAGTAGCTTTTTTTGGTTTTATGCGTATTGGCTAAAATTTTTCCAGCTGTACCGGCACACCATTGACAGCTGCGTTGCCTGAAACTGGATCTACCATGGCATGATCCGTGATATCATTGATAGATACCCCTGCATGGGCTTCTGCTATTTTCCATCCTGTACCTTGTCGATGATGTCCCCAACCATGCGGTATACTAACGACACCAGGCATCATGGTATCCGATATTTCGGCGGAAATTTGTACTTTGCCACCGGCTCCCGAAACATAAACCAGATCCTCATTTTGAATATTCAATGCCTTTGCATTATCCGGGTGAATCAATAGTGTACATCTTTCCGGGCCCTTGACGAGTCGTTTGCTGTTGTGCATCCAGGAGTTGTTGGAGCGCAGGTGTCTGCGGCCTATCAATAGCAGCTGGCCATTGGTATTGCTCTCTTGCGGGTTGATTTTCTTGAAGGCCTCTACAAGTGTGGGAGGGGATAGGTCTACTTTCCTATCCGGTGTGAAAATGCGCTTTGGTAGTACCGATTGTAAAGCACCCAGGTCAATGCCATGGGGTTGTTTTTTAAGTTTGTCTAAGGAAAGTTTGTATGGCCCTCTTTTGAGTCCTTCATTAAGCATGAATTCCGGTGTGATCCAGCGATCGATAAGCCTTTCAATGAATGACTGCTGGTATCCAAACCGCTTGCCGAGCTCTTTGAAAATCTCCCAATCGTATAGGCTGCCCTTTGGTTTTGGGAAAAGTGCCGGGCTGTATTTGGTGGTATTGCGAACAGCCAGGGCATTAAATATCACGTCATAATGGCTAACCTCAAGCCCTGTTGCCGGTGGCAGTATTATGTCTGCAAACCGACTGGTTTCATTAAGATAGATATCGATCGATACCATAAACTCAAGGCTTTCCAGGCCTTTTTCCAGTTGCTGACCATTGGGTGTAGAGAGCACAGGATTACCGGCATTGCAAATGAACGCCTTGATTTGTCCTTCGCCGGGGGTCAGCATTTCTTCAGCCATTACAGCGGCAGGTAGCTCATTACCAAACTCCGGTAGGCCTCTCACTCGGCTTTGCCAGCGATTGTAGCTGTACATAGTGCCTTTGGGTTTACCCATTACCACATCCAGCGCGGGTAGGGTAAACATCATGCCACCGGCTTGGTCAAAATTGCCTGTGACTATATTCATCAGGTAAATCATCCATTGGCAGAGGGTGCCATGCTCCTGTATAGAAACGCCGATCCTGCCATAGGCAACAGCGGACTCTGCCTTGCAGAAATCAGTGGCCATTTGCTTGATCACAGCGGCATCTACACCAGTGAGCTGACTGCATAGTTCCGGTGTATATGCACTGAATAAGGTTTTGACTGCTTCAATCCCCTTGTAGTATTCAGGAAGCTCAGGTAAATCTTCGTGGTACAAGAGTTGGTGCAGCAATGCAGCTAACAGGAAAACATCTGTACCGGGCTTAATGAAAATATGCTGATCGGCTTTTTGTGCTGTTTCAGACTTGCGGGGGTCTATCACTACCATTTTGCCATTCCTGGCTTGCAATGCTTTGATGCGATGGGGCATACCGGCAGCTGACATGATGCTGCCATTGGAAGCCATCGGATTGGCACCAAACACAAGGAAATACATTGTACGGTCTATGTCAGGAATCGGTAGCATGAAAGAATGCCCGATCATCAGTTGGCTCACAAAATGGTGTGGCAGCTGATCAACAGAGGTTGCCGAAAACCTGTTTTTAGTTTTGATTGGCTTTAAGAATCGGTTTGAAAAAAGCATCGAGCCCAGGTTATGCACATTGGGGTTGCCATTGTAAATGCCAATGGCATCCATGCCATGCTGCTTCTGTACGCTTTTAATGCCAGCTTCCACCAAGTCAAACGCTTCCTTCCAGCTGATCTCCTGCCAGCCTTCTGTGGTTTTTTTGATAGGCTTTTTCAGCCTGTCAGGATCTTCATAGATATCCTGAAGGGCTACAGCCTTTGGGCAGATATAGCCCTTACTGAAAGGATCCTGCTCATCTCCTTTGATACTTTTTATGGAATTACCTTCTGTTTCTATCTTAATGCCGCACATAGCTTCGCAGAGGTTGCAGGTGCGGTAATGTGTCTTTACTGCCATGGTTACAAGATAATTAAAATTTAATCATCTGTATTAGGTGGTATTTCATTAGCGGTAAAGTCATTTTTGCTCCCATTTCTTTGAATGTGTGAAATTGAAATAATAGATTCTCGGTTTTAGTATAAAGATCTATCGCATTAGGAGAATTCAATCAGCTATGAATCAATTTGAATACAGAGGAAATACTTACTCGATAAGGAAAGGAGAATCATTATTAGAAGCAGGACTAAGGCAAGGCTTACCTTTAAAATACTCCTGCCGCAAGGGAACTTGTAAAACCTGTAAAGCGAAACTGGTAAAAGGTGAATTGCCGAAAGGAAGTCAGGGTGACCTTGATGACAACTTCATTAGACAAAATATATTCCTGCCTTGTCTTACATATCCTGAAAGCCATTTGTCATTTGATGATTTCGTCTTCAAAAATGCCAATCCAAAAAAGAATAGGTTTAAATATCGTGAAGAGTTAGAGTCTGAAATAGTAGAACCCGATCCTGAATTATGGGAAGCACTGGGGCATGGTGAGTTGCTCATAAAGATATTAACAGATTTTTATACAAAAGTCTATAAGGACAAACGTTTGGCACCTTACTTTAAGTCGGTTACAATAGACCGGGCCATAGGCAAGCAATACAATTTCCTTGAAGAAATTTTAACTGGAGAAAAGGTCTATTTTGGCGCATTTCCAAGGTCAGTCCACCATTGGATGATAATCGACGATGAGTTATTTGATTACAGAGAGCGTCTGATGGAAGATTCGATGCGAAAATTTGAACTGGCAGAACCGATGATTCAGCGCTGGTTGAAAATGCAAGAGCATTTTAGGGAGATGATCGTGAAAGATGAACCCTGGCAAAATATCATTGGTGGTACATTAATACCACTAAAAGGGTTGGCCTACGAAAAAGCTGAAATTGCTATGGTTTGCGATGGCTGTGGAGAAGTAATCAATGAAGGAGATTCCATCATGATCAACCTGGATGAAGGGACGATTTATTGCAAGGGATGCTATCAACATTAAAAAATTGAAGTGATATTTCTGTAGTTTGTTGTATCCTTCTCTTTACCTTCAACGATCAGATATGGCGCTGTGTGCGCCCCACTGGCTAATAGCAGCAAAATAGTGAAATCTGCCGGTGCTTCCAAAGTATCTAAGAGGCAGTGCGTTGAGAAGATAAAAAACTCCTGATAATGAGCTTTGTAGAAGGCAAAGCAGTTTCCTCAGCGGCAGATTCACGGTCGAGTTGCACCGAAACTGGCTAGATGCTCAGTTAACACATGCGTCCATACACAATGTTACAGCCCGTTTTTCTCCGTTATCTGTTTCTTAGCAATTTCTAATTTCTTGGAATACGATGATGGCAGTTGGCTCAGTTTTCCGTTAACAGCGTTCAGGTAGTTCTGATAGTTTTTGGAGTTCCATGCTTCATCTGCTGTTCGCTTTGCATACTCCAGTTCAAGTTGTTGGTTGTACTCAAGAGTTCGTTGTTCGAATTCACTTCTGAGTTCTTGAATAACTTCAGAGGATTTGGTTAGAAGGTTAATGCTCAGTTCGGGTATTCCAGTTTTGAGTTCCTTCGCCCAATTGTCGACAAGTTCACTGAATTCTGTGCCAAACAGGGGTTCAGGATCAGTTGAGTTTTTCAGTCTATTAATTACGATTGAAAGAGGGAAGTCGGTTTGCTCATCCTCAAATTGCAGTTGACAATAAAAACCATAGGCTTGGTTCCATTCAAAGACAAAAGTTAGAATATTGTTCGAGTTGCGATATTTTACCACGCCCTTGTATTCTTGAGTTAGTGAATAACCAAGTTTAACGAGAGTTTCATCAAGATTATTGGCAATTGACTGTTTGAAAACCTTCTCTTTATCCATTTGCGGTATGGGCTGTAACGCCTAACTATCGGTTTGTATGCCCACAGTTGGCAAGTAGAGCTAAAATAGCGGAAGTGCACCAGAAGCACAACGGTTTCCAAGAGGCACTGCGTTCCACAAGGTAAAAAGCCAGAACCACTGAAGTATTTAAAAGCGATGAAGTGTCAGAAGGTGCACTTTTGCGGTCAAGTCCCACTAAAGCTGGCAAAGAGGCATTTTGGCACATAACCGATAGTGATTGTTATAGCCAGTGATTTATTTCTTCAGTATTTGTTGCCATATTTTACAAATATTGGCAAAGTCAATTCCAGTGTTAGCCGGACTTGTACTCGGTAACGAGATGTATTCTAGTTCAGGATGTCTACTAAAATACTTGTTAAAAAGCGCTTCTGATTTGGTTCCGTTAAAACCGATAACCCTCAAATTCCTATGCTTTGAAATGAACCCTTCCAAGTCGTTCGGTAATTCGTCCTTTATTGCACTGTCAAGGCTTCCTTTTCTAACTGCTTTGTGTGCGACATCCCAAATTCCAATTCTCGATTTTAAAAGAAGTTTCTTTTTTTCTAAATAAGTCTGAGGAAAGTCGTTATTAGTAATTGTTGAGATTATTTTCCAAAATCTGTTACGAGGATGTCCGTAGTATTCACCCAGTTCAAGTGATTTGTCACCTGGCATTGTTCCTAGAATTAGGACTTCTGCATTTGGGTCAGAAATAGGTTCAAATGAGGTTTTTGAGTGGTTTGATGTTGGTTTAAGAACAGCCATCGGTTTTTCTTTTCTGGTTGTTGGAATCGGCTTCAAACGAGTTCCAATTTTTGATGGATTTCCGATTGGTGTTGCTCCACTCCAACTTATGTCGATTGACGTTCCATAATCAGTTACCCTAAAACTAATATTGTCTTTATTGGCGACATCTGCTCCATTAAATTTATAAGACTTCCGAAACGGTTTTGATTCATGGTCAATGTTCACGACTAAAATATCTCGACGAGAAACATTCTTAGTGTTGATTTTGTAGCTCTTCGATGTTTCTAGTCTTGACGAAGGCCTTATCGTTCTGTTTCGGGTTATTTCGTTCATTGTGAGATTCTATATGCGGTCTCGCACATTGGCTATAACAATATAGTGTTTTAAGACTTGTTAGTCCAAAGATACAACGAGCGTTTTAATGTGCTGTAAGCCGGACAAATTAGTCTTAAAACTCAGTTGGACGATGCCTCTTTTGTGCTATGGGTGTAGTATGGTTTCGAGGGTTACCTTCTCAGAGTTTTTGGAAGGGATTCAAGCAGGTACTGAATAAGTAGAGTGGTTTTGGAACAGCTTCAGAAAGTTTTCTGGAATCGCTCAGACAGTATTTTCCCTGCCATTCATCTGTTGGTTGATATTGTACTCTACAACAAGTCAAAGATCTTTTTATCCTACAATCCATCACACCGGGTCCAGTATGGTTTTGGGCATCAGTTTTCCTTGTTTACAGTCTGGACACAGGTCGTAATCTTTCCCTGTGACTATTTTGAGGACTTGGCAGGCCCTGAGGTCTTGTAGTAGCGATACAGGCCTGGGCTTACCGATTAGGCTGATACATTGTTCTTTTTTCTTCTGATTTACTGTAGCCAACAATCCATAATACCTGATCTTGTAAAATCCTGAGGGTAAAATATGCCTGAGGAACCGTCCAATAAACTCCTGGGTGTCTAGGGTGAGCAGCTGTTTACCGAGCCTTTTGCGGTAGTCCTTCCACCTGAATGTCACCTTGCTTTCATCAGCTGATACCAGCCGACTGTTACTAATGGCCACACGGTGGGTGTACCTGCCGAGGTACTGAACTACCGACTCAGGACCAGCCAAAGACTTTTTGGCATAGACATTCCAGTTTTTGGCATAAACAGCTTTTTTCAAGGAACTGGCCTCTTCAAAATTGTCTGCAAGCTTGACTTTTCCACTTTTAAGTTTAGCCTCCAACATACTCCACATCACCCCACGAAACACTGCTGAAAGAGCTTTGACAGGTAGAAAGAACTTTTTGCTGGTATTAATCCATTCCACTCTGTCATTGGATAAGCCTCCTGCCGGTACCAGCATATGGATGTGAGGGTGGTAGGTCAGTGCTTGTCCCCATGTGTGTAGAATCGATACTGCCCCGGTCTGGGCACCAAGGAACTTTGGATTGCTGCTTACCTTCTGTAATGCCTCAGCAGAGGCTTTAAACAAAAGTTTATAGCATTCCCGTTGATTAATGTAGAAGGTCTTATGTAGCTGTGGGGGGATCGTAAAGACTACATGAAAATACCTACAAATAGGCAGTGTACTCCGTAGTTTATCCACCCAGACCAACTGCTTGGTGTATTGACACTTGTTGCAGTGTCGATTTCGGCATGAGTTGTAGGATACCTGATGCTTCCCACACTTATCACAGGCATTTACATGCCCTCCCATCGCACGTGTACGACATGAGCGGATGGCGTTGTAAGCTTTGAGTTGATCGGCACACAGGTTATGATTGTCCAAAAACCGATCCCCATATTTGCTGAATATAGCTGCTACATCCAGGTCGTGTCTTCTATTGACTGTTTCCATATCATGGTAGGTCAAAAGGACTCTTTACTGATGGGTCAAGCTTGGCCAAATGCAGGTATACCATGGTGGTGCGTAGTGATGTGTGGCCCAGGAGTCTTTGGATCAATTTGAGATTAGCACCTTGCTCTAATAAATGAGTGGCAAAACTGTGGCGTAGGGTATGGGTAGAAACCTTTTTTTGGATCCCCACCTTTTCAGCTGCTCGTTTTACAACCTTACAGACAGAGCTGGCAGAATAAGTGGATCCGGGTTTTCCGCCTGCTTCAAATATGTATTTTGTAGGCTTGGGGTGAAAAGTTTGATAATAGAGCCTGAGTAGTTTGAGCGCATTGGTAGATAGTAGTGCATCTCTTGATTTATTGCCTTTCCCAAGGTTAATCCTAATGACCATCCTTTTGGAGTCAATATCCTTAAGCTGTAACTGGATCAACTCATCCCGGCGTATTCCTGATGAGTACAGCAACGCTATGATTGCTTTGTGCTTTGTATTGGGCGTGACCTCTATCATCTTGAGGATCTCACCTTTTGTCAATACTTCAGGAATAAGGTGTTGCCTACGTGGCATTTTGACATTGACCTGTTTTTCCCAAGGGATGTCTAACACATCCTTGTAAAGGATTCTTAACGCACTAATGGTTTGTTTGATGTAGGATACTGAAAGTCCACGTCGATGAGTGGCATCATAGAGGTATTCCTTGAGCTCTTCGTTGGTAACGCTTTCTGGGGACTTACCAAAATGTTTCGATAAGTTGACCAGCATCGTTAGATAGGAGCGGATAGTTCTGGGACTGTAATTGCGGAAGGTCAGCTCACGAATAAAACGCTGACTTAGTTTTTCCTTTTTTTCATAACTCTTAAAGTTTAGTATTCCTTCAAGTTAATCAATTGGTAAAACTACCGACGTAAGGAGGTTTCGTTCAACATCCGGATATGTGACACTATGTCACATATTTACCTTATGTCTTAGTTCTTTTTATAAAACTAGCTGATTTTTAGCCGCTAACAAAGGGGGCAAACTTATTTCAGGATGGGTCACCCTTTGCATAATTGAGCTTTACTCCGGCGTAAATACCACTTCCCACGGCCTTGGTAAGTGCTCCCCCGAGGGTTGTTGTTCTTCCCCCGGTATCTTGGACCTTTCCCCCGGCATTGTCGGGGGCTCCCTCGTTAGATTCGGCTATTCCCCCGGCATGTTTACAACGTCCCTCGGCCAGGGAAACCCCCTGAAGCTGGTGGGAAAGTCTATTTATATCAGTTATCTCTATTTTAGCCTTTAGTGGCTTATATGACTTCTTCTGTGCTCACTATTGAGCTAGTTTCTTCAATCGGCGATGGCTTTTTGCCAATCGATAACCATGTTTCACGATCCTGCAAACATCAATCGCCAACAGCTGAGCATGTTTCGTCTGCAGCTAAGCGATTTTCGTCACCCGTAGAGCTTAGTTCTTCGATCGAGGCGCGTTTTTCGTGAACCTGCGATCGTCTTTCGCCAAAAGCTGACCAAAACTATTCTGCCCCTGAGTGATTCCATTCAACTTGTAACTGTGTTTTTTTAGTTGGTGGAGCTGTCAATCAGTAAACAAAAAAGCACCGGCATTACTACCGGTGCTTTCTGATTATGAGAGCCTATTCTAAAAAAGGCTAAATATTCACTATTTCATTGGCTAATAAGACTTAAACAGAGAAAGGTTTAGGTTTTCCACTGCTTCCTGGTAGCTGCTCCAGTCGCCCTCCATCAGGTCATTTACCTTATTTACATGCTCATCTACAATGGTTTTGGCTTGCTCGATGATAATGTCCTGGTTGCCATTGGGGTTGTTGTACAAATCTAAATGGCTCAATGCCCTGAACAGCCTGCTCGAAGGAATGAGCGGCTCTACATAAATACCCTGCACATCTTCCTTCCCGCTGATGGCTTCTTTGAGCTCCTTCAATTTTTTCTCCAGTTCTTCGCCCTGCTTTTTCACAGCTTCCTTGCCTTCCGCATCGCTATCTTCCAGCATTTCATTCACCTTCTTGATGGTAGCGCGAGAGTCTTGAAGGCGATCTACAGCTTCTGTTGCTTTTTCTACCGTACTATAAACTTCATCGTATTTGGAAGCCATAGTCTGCATTTGGCTCATGGATACATCGATTCTCGGATCAGCTTTCACAGCTACTGTAGTTTCAGCTTCAGCACCATTATAGCTAAGCTTTACAGTGTAGGTGCCTGGCAACACCTGTCTGCCACCGGGCTCTGCAGCATTGGGCTTTGGCTTATCAGATCCGGGGAATCGCACACCTTTTCTATCAAGCGTCCACTGCATACGGTTAACGCCTGCTTCTTTCACTATGGTGAACAAATTCCTAACCACTTCACCGTTGGCATTGGAAATAACCGCACGCACAGTATCGGATTTCAGTGTTGTATCTTGCTTGGAAGTTGCTTTTACGGAGAATGAAATAGCTGCACCGTAGGGCTTGTCTTCACCCTTGTAGATGGCATCAGCCATGAAGCGTGTACCGGCTGCTTCTTTTTCCTTAAATAGATAGGCATCCTGCACGGGGTAGGCGGTGAGCGTGGCATCCAAAGCACTTTTGCCATTGGTAGCAATAGCTCTCAGTGGTCTGATATCATCCAAAATCCATATAGCACGACCGAAGGTGCCTATAACCAGGTCATGCTCTCTTGGGTGGATCACCATGTCATAGGTAGACACGGTAGGGTAGCCCTCTGTCCATTCATTCCATGTAGCGCCACCATCAAAGCTCACATTAAGTGCAAACTCAGTACCGGCAAACATCAGCTTAGGCTCCACTGGATCCTGCACAAACGAAAGCATATAGCCACGCACATCCGCATCATCAATGATCCTTGTCCAGCTTTTGCCATAATCGGTGGTCTTGTACAAATACGCTGACCAGTTGCCTCTGCGGTAATCATTCGCCACCACATAGGCTTCACCCGCATTGTGCGGGGAGGCTTTCACCTGGTGAATCCATGCACCTGTAGGAAAGCCTTTGATATTGCTTGTTACGTTTGTCCAGGTTTGGCCACCATCGCGGGTGATATGAACTAAGCCATCATCACTTCCGGTCCATAGCAAACCTTGCTCAAGGGGAGAGGGCTCTATCGCCAGAATGGTGGTGTGATTTTCTGCGCCGGTAGCATCATAAGTCAATCCACCGCTTTCCATTTGATTTTGCTTCTCAGGATCGTTGGTGGTCAGATCCGGTGAGATGATTGTCCAATTCTGTCCTTTATCCGTTGATTTGTGTACATATTGGCTACCATAATAAATGGTGCTGTTGTCAAATGGATCTTGTGCAATGGCAGCATTCCAGTTGAATCTTAGAAATTCATTATCCGGATGGATAGGTTTGATGAATTGATTATGGCCTGTTTCAAAATCGAGGCGCAGCAGGTTGCCGCCCTGCCACATGCCATAGCCATAGCGTAGGTCATCAGGGTCGGGCATGGCATCAAAGCCATCACCAAAAGCAATTTCATCCCAGTAGCCATTTCTAATGCCACCGGCATGCAGTGAGTTGCTTGGACCTCTCCAGCTACCATTGTCTTGCATACCACCCATTACATTGTAGGGGATATCCATATCTGCATTGATATGGTAAAACTGGCCCACGGGCAGGTTCTCTACGAAGCGCCAGCTTTCAGCACGGTCTCTGGAAATAGCTATGCCGCCATCATTGCCAATGACCAGAAATGAGGCATCTTTGGGGTTGATCCACCAGGCATGGTAATCGCCATGCACACGGGTAGGGCTCCAGCCCAATAAGCGGTCAAAGGTTTTGCCACCGTCAATACTTAAATCAATTTGTGAGAAAACATTGTAGACCCGGTTTTCATTTTCAGGATCAACATACATTTCACCATAATAAAAGGGGCGGTCGCCAACCTCTTTGTCCTGAACCTTGGTGAATTTGAATCCACCATCTGTTGATTTATAGATCGCGTTCTTTTTGGATTCAACCAATGCGTAAACAACATCGGGGTTGGATTGGGCTACAGAAACACCAATTCTGCCCAATTCTCCTGCTGGTAGGCCGTCTGCATCCGTGCGCTCTTTCCATGTTTCACCACCATCAAAAGATACATACAGGCCGGATCCTTCACCTCCGGACTTGAAAAACCAGGGCCACCTGCGAAATTCCCACATGGCCACAAATATCTTGTTGGGGTTGGTGGGATCTACCGCCATAGAGCCTACACCGGTTCTGTTATTTACAAAGAGCACCTTCCGCCAGTTTTTACCGCCATCGGTGGTTTTGTAGACACCTCTATCCTGAGAATCGGCCCAGGCATTACCCATAGCACCTACCAATACGGTATTGGGATCATCAGGATGGACCCAGATCTTATGGATCACACGGGTATCTTTCAGACCCATGAACTCCCAGTTTTTGCCTCCATCAAGGGTGCGGTACACACCACCACCCATATTTTGGCTGTTTCGAGGGTTTCCTTCACCGGTTCCTACCCATATGATGTCCGGATTCTTCTGAAAGATGCTGATAGCACCTATGCTGGCTACTTCTTCATCATCAAAAATGGGCTCCCAACTTGTGCCGCCACCTTCAGTTTTCCAGAGGCCACCGGAAGCAGTTCCTGCATAAATGACATCAGGGTTATCATGAATAGCATCGATGGCCGTTACCCGGCCCGACATACCTGCAGGTCCGATATTTCTAGGCTCCATGCCTTTAAATAGGCTCATATCTATTTTTTGAGCCGAAATGGATCCTGCAAAGAAGAGCAGCATCCACAATAATAGGTTTCTTCTCATCATCATATTTAAGCTTATCACATTGAGTTTTTGTTTGATGGGTAAAGTATACAGAAAAGAATGATCCTACAATGGATTTGTGCCTGATGGAAGGCCTTTAGGTTCAATGGATTGCAAAAAGAAATATTTTTTTCCTGACCTGATTAAACCTTTGATAAGCCACGGTATCTAAAGAGCGATTGATTTGAATGATTAGAACTTAAAAACATTATGAAAACACTTAGAAATTTATCACTCATGATTGCAGGCCTTGCATTATTGTCAGCCTGCGGAGAAGAAAACGAGCAAATCGCCACACAGAATGACCTGGTGGTAGAATCAGTACAGGCAGAAACAGAGTCTGTTGCAGAATCTACTTTCGAAGATATTGACAATCTGGTGGAAGCCGGCCTGGCAAGTGGTACCGCAAATGGTCGCATTATGGAAGATGAAACCATCCGCTGTGCACAGGTAAACCACGATGAGGAAAATAAGATAATCACCATTGATTATGGCGATGGTTGTGAAGATCCAAGGGGAAGGTTTAGAAGTGGGATGATCATTATTGAATACAGTGACCACAGGTATGTGCCGGGTGCCTTCAGAAAAGTAACCTTCGAAAATTTTGTGATAGATAGTGTGCAGGTAAGTGGCGAGAGAATCATTACCAATATTGCTGATTCTACTTCAGACACCTTGAAATTCAATATTGAGATGAATAATGGCCTGCTGACTTTCCCTGATGGCAGCACACTCACAAGAAATGCATCCTTTACAAGAACATGGGTAAGAGGCAATAATCCTTTAGAGGACATTGGAATCAAAGAGGGAAGCGCCAGCGGCACTAATCGCGATGGAGACGCCTATACCGTTACTATATTGGAGCGCATAGTTTTCAAACGGGATTGTCATAGAGGCAGAAAATTCATCCCCGTGTCTGGTGTAAAAGAAATTGCCGCCGGATCCAACACTGCGATCATCGACTATGGTGATGGTACCTGTGACAACCTCTACACGGTGGCAGCAAATGGTGGTGAGGCTGTAGAATATGAGTTTGGAAAAGGCAGGTTTCGTTAAACCGAATTAAAACATCCCATTAGGGATACTGTGAATAGATGAGGCCGACTCCAGGAGTTGGCCTTTTTTAATTGGCCTGTGTGAAGGCATAGCTAAGGATATTGGCACCCATCCGCAACGCTTTCTGCCGCACTTCTTCAGGGTCATTGTACACAGACTGGTCTTCCCAGCCATTACCCAGATCACTTTCATAACTGTAAAAGCACACCAGCCGTCCTTCATAGATTAAGCCAAAACCCTTGGCCGGTTTGCCATCATGTTCATGTATTTTGGGAGGTCCTTCATTAAAGTCGTATTTCTGATGATAGATAGGGTGATCGAATGGTAATTCTACAAATTCCAGGTTAGGAAACACTTTTTTCATTTCCAGCCGCACAAACTGATCCAGTCCGTAATTATCGTCTATATGTAAAAAGCCACCGGACACAAGATACCTTCTCAGGTTTTCAGCATCTTCTGAGGAGAATACCACATTCCCGTGACCTGTCATATAGATGTAGGGATATAAGAATAAGTCCCGGCTTCCTACTTCCACAACCTCTTCTTCGGCTGCCATATAGGTGCCCATATGCTGGTTACAGAAATTAATCAGGTTGGGTAGGGCGGTCTTATTGGCATACCAATCGCCACCCCCGTCATATTTAAGCTTGGCAATTTTTACCTGGGCCTCTGTTGTGTAGGTCGCCAGTAAAATGAAAAATAAACAGCTTGCAAATATCTTTTTCAGAATCCCCAAATCTCTTTCAGTTTATCAATGTCAACTTCTGTAAAGTTATTAATACAATAATCAGCTTCCTTAAGTTCGTGTAATTTATGCGAGGTAGCCACACCGATCACAGTGCACCCGGCTGCTTTGCCTGCCCTTATCCCTGCCAGGGCATCTTCAAAGACGATACAATCGGCGGGATCATTTTTTAGGGCAGCACTGGCTTTGCGGTATATTTCAGGGTCGGGTTTGCCGTTGACCACATCGTTTTCATCCAGCACAGCCTGAAAATAATGGCGGATATTGAGGCCATCGAGGGTGAAATCAGCATTTGCCGTAGGTGCCGAAGTTGCTACTGCCATCGGTATTTTATGCTTATACAATTGATTTAAGAATGCCTCCAGGCCAGGTGTAAGTGCCAGGTGAGGCGCATACAGCTCGCGATAAAGCGATTCTTTTTCATTGGTAAACTCCTTTACCTTTTCTTGATCCACATCATCACCAAAAAGATATTTGATGATGTCCCTGGCCGTTTTGCCATTAATGTGATCTCGGTATTGGTCTTCAGTTAATGGTTTGCCGTATTTTTTGCAGAAAGTTATCCAGGCCTCAACATGGTATTTGTGATTGTGAATGATTACACCATCCATATCGAAAATCACACCCATGCTAGTCTTCTTTTGATTCAAAAATCTCCAATACTGGTGTTCCGATGCTGCTGCTTGGGAGTTTTATTTCCAATAGCATAGATAGGGTAGGTGCTATGTCAGTAACTTCATAGGGCCTCACTGATTCCCCTTGTGGGATGCCATGACCAAAGAATAAAATGGGTACGTGGGTATCATACGTATAACCGGAATGATGGGTGGTGCCGGTAGGGTAGGAACTTGGTATCCAGTTGGGCTCATATACAACCAACACATCTCCTGAGCGCTTGGTATTGTAACCCAATTGCATTTTTCTTTTGAGATCCTTCGAGTATTCCTCTCGCAGCATGTCAATACCGGTGTAGGTTTCGGCAATCCCCTCCAGTTGCAGCAACAAATCAGCAGCAAATTGCTGAATTGCGTATAAATCGATGTTCCGTTCAGCGATCAAACTTCTGTTGAGAAATAACTGGTCACTGGAATAGTTTTCTATCCATTCCCCCGCACCAAATCTAGCCACCAGTTTTGCTTCTATGTCAGATTTATGTCTTTTAAACTGAAAATTTCCACCTCCCATATTCTTGTCGATCAGGAAGTTAGGCACATCGGCAACTGCATGATCAGCCGTCAGGAAAACGGTATAATTACCCTGGCCAACCTCCGCATCAAGGGTATTGAGCAGCCTTTCAATCTCCCGGTCTAATCGGATGTAGATATCTTCTATTTCTTTGGAATGTGGCCCAAATCTATGACCAACATAATCTGTAGAACTATAGCTGATGGCCAGGAAATCTGTCACATCATCTTTGCCCATTTGCTCGGCTTTAAGTGCTGCCAGCGAAACATCAGTGGTGATTGTATTGCCAAAAGGTGTATCTGCTAAAAGGCCGTAGTTACCATTTTCTTTTCTAAGTTCCTTCAGATCATAAGGAAAAGTGGGTAATCGCTGACCTCTAAAAGGCCCTTCATATGGGTTGTTGTCAGCATAGGAATGTGTGTATTTTTCTTCTTCGATCGCAAAGTCCCATACACCTTTCAGGTATTCATCGGCTTTTTTACTCGCATTAAAATCCTGAAGCCATTGTGGCAACTCATCCATGTAAAAATCAGAAGTCATGAAATTACCCGTTTCAGAATCATACCAATAGGCACCATCAGGCATATGGCCTGCCGGTAGCGCCGCACCCCGGTCTTTGATTGCAAAGGCAATTACTTTGGCCGCTCCCTGTGTGCTGAGCTTGAGTTCATCAGTGATGGTGGAGGTTTTATTGTTTACCGGAGAGATATTGCCATTTTTCTCACTTCCGCCTACAGCATTAGCTGTAGTATCTTCAGCACAGTAAACCATCCGGCCAAGCTCCCGGCTATACCAATTGTTGGAGATGATGCCATGGTATTTTGGTGTAGTGCCGGTATATACAGAAGTATGGCCCGGACCGGTATAAGTGGGCACGTAATTGTAATGTGCATTTTTGAGTTGGAAGCCCTCTTTCAGTAAGCGTTTAAAACCACGCTCACCAAAATTCTCCTCAAATCTCCACAGGTATTCCTGTCGCATTTGATCTACCACTATCCCTACCACAAGTTTAGGCTTAGCGGATTGACCAAAAACTACCAAGGAGGTACATAGAAATGCTAAAACTGTAAGAACTGACTTCATTTTACTGTATTATTTGAGCCGCAATGTTAAGCATATCAGCATCAATTTAGGTTAACCTAAAATTAATTATCGTAATACTTGTGTATGATATCCGCAATCAGGCAGGTCCATCCCTGATGACCAGCACCCAACCCACGACCATTATCCCCATTAAAATATTCATAGAAAAGGATATGATCTTTAAAATGAGGGTCGGTTTGGAATTTTTCCTGATCGCCGAAGATTGCACGGCGACCGTTTTCATCTTTTTTAAACAAATTAATCATCCGCTCAGCAAGAATGCGCACCGCATCTCTTATAGTAATAAACTCCCCACTTTCTTTTGGGTATTCTACTTTAAAATCATCACCGTAATAATGGTAGAATTTCAACAGGGATTCCAGAATCAGATAGTTGACAGGAAACCAAATCGGTCCGCGCCAGTTAGAGTTGCCTCCAAAGAACGAACTATCCGACTCACCGGGTAAGTAAGAGACCGTAAGTTTATGCCCGGCCACATTAAATGTATATGGATGCTTTTCATGGTATTTGGATAAGGCCCGCACACCATAATCACTCAAAAATTCTTCATCATCCAGAATTTTTTCCAGTAGCTTATTCATTCTGAAGCCACGCAACAAGCTTAACAGTCGCCTTTCGCCCTTTCCGGGCTCTTCCCAGCGCGATACCAGCGAAGCAAGTTTGGGTCGTTTGTGGAGGAAATACTCCAGTCTTTCCCTGAACTCAGGTAGTTTTTCAAAAGCCTCTGATTTCAAGGTTTCTACGGCATATAATGGAATTAGACCGACCATAGACCGTACTTTCATCAACTCTGTGGTACCATTTGGGAGGTGGAAGATGTCATAATAGAAATTATCCTTGTCGTCCCATAGGTTGATATTCGACTCAGAGATGCCGTTCATAGCTCCTGCGATATATAGGAAATGCTCAAAGAACTTGATAGCAGTATCCTGATAGGCCTTTTGATGAATCGCCAGGTCCAGAGAGATTCTTAGCATATTCAAGGCAAACATTGCCATCCAGCTGGTGCTGTCGGCCTGTTCGAGGCGCGAATCTTCAATGATGGGATGGTTACGGTCGAATACTCCAATATTATCCAAACCAAGGAACCCGCCCTCAAATACGTTGTTTCCGTCGATATCTTTTCGGTTCACCCAATAGGTAAAGTTGATCAGCAACTTGTGAAAAGCCCGCTGTAGAAACTCAATATCTCCGTCGCCACCATGCATTTTTTTATCGATATGGAAAACGCGAAGCACAGCCCATGCATGTACAGGAGGGTTGACATCACTGAAGTTCCACTCATAGGCAGGGATCTGCCCGTTAGGGTGCATGTATGAATCTTTTAGCAGGAGTAGTAATTGATGCTTTGCAAAGTCAGGGTCAATTCTGGCGATGGGCACGGTATGGAAAGCCAGATCCCAGGCCGCATACCATGGGTACTCCCATTTGTCAGGTACAGAGAGAATGTCCTCATTATGCAGATGTTGCCAGTCCTTATTGCGGCCTTTTTTCCTTATATCCGGCGGTGGAATTTTACCGGGATCGCCGTGTAACCATTCCCTGATGTTGTAATAAAAAAACTGCTTACCCCACATCAAATTGGCAAACGCCTGGCGTTGGATCATTCTCAAATCCTTGTCAGGTACGTTTTTGCTTCTTTGCCGGTAGAAGCTATCGGCATCCGCTTTTCTTTCTTTTAAGATTGTGGCTGCATCATTGAACGGATTTCTTATTTCATCTTTGGAAAACCGTACAGTTACCGTAACGGATTCCTTTGCATTTACCTCTAGTTGATAAACCCCCGCAGCTTTAGTTCCTGTTTTTGCAGGGTTGATCGACTTCTTATGGTGAATGATGTATTCGTGGAAACCATCTTTGAGGTATTTAGACTCATTGGGAATGTGATAAAGCTTCTTCCTGTTGGTTTCGTTATTGCAAAAAATAGACTCTTTGAAATTATCCTTTTCGAGGTACAAATAGTATTGGCCTTCTGTTTTGTGATTGATGGATAATACACCCTCTGCTTTTTCAGAAATTTCGGGGATCACTTTATCCTTTCCGGAGGACCATGTATTCCTAAACCAGACGGTGGGGAGTACCCAAATGGGCGCCGATTTATCGCCGCGATTGTGAATGGTCGCTTTAAGCACATAATCTTCTTCGCTGGCCTTTGCATATTCCAGTTCTATGTCGAAGTATTCATCATTATCAAAAATGCCGGTATCAATGATCTCATACTCCGTTTTGAGTTTGCCCATCTCCTTATTTTTAAGGAGTATATTCTCATAAGGAAATCTGTTCTGAGGATATTTATAGAGCATTTTCATGTAGGAGTGGGTAGGGGTACTATCCAGGTAGTAATAAAGCTCCTTTACATCCTCCCCGTGGTTGCCTTCCGTGCCGGTAAGGCCAAACAGCCTCTCTTTTAATATTGGGTCTTTTCCGTTCCAAAATGCCCACGACAAGCATATGCGTTGTTGATCGTCGCTAATGCCACCAAGTCCATCTTCGCCCCATCGGTAAGCTTTAGATCGGGATTGATCGTGTGTAATACTCTCCCAGGCGTTGCCATGATCTGTGTAGTCCTCTCGTACAGTTGCCCACTGTCTTTCTGAAAGGTAAGGGCCCCATTTCTTCCAGGGTTTGCCTTCTTTCGCCTCCAGAAGCCTCTTTTGCTCTTTAGTCATTGATAAATCGCTAAATTTAACCGTCGAATATATATAATATTAGGGGATTAGATGAGTGCTGTTTCACCGAAGTTTAAGGCTATTGTAATTACAATCGATTGTATTTGAAAAACGGCTTTCATTGTCCTCAAACCTAAAAAAACTTCTATGCCAAGAATATACCTGATCCGTCATGGCCAGGCCTCATTTATGAAAGATAATTATGATCAATTGTCAGCATTGGGCATACAGCAATCTTTGAAATTGGGACAATATTTGAGAGATCGGTCTATCCAGTTTGATCATGCGCTTGTTGGTACTATGCAGCGCCAAATCGATACTATGAGGTCTTGTTTGGGAGATCAGGACGGTGACAACTTTTCTGAAAATAGTGTTTTCAATGAGCATGAGGGTCCCGCTGTTTTTAAAGCCTATTTCCCCAAAGCAATGGAGAAGAATCAGCCGTTGGCATTAAAGCTTAAAGAAAAGGGAATTGATGATCCGGCCAACCGAAAGGCATTGATTAAAGTCTTCTACAAAATCCATCAGGACTGGACGGCTGACCTGGTTCCTTCCGGTGACCATGAAACCTGGGCTCAATTCAGATTGAGGATCAAGGATCAGGCCTTTAAAGTGTTGGGAAGCGAAGCGGCAAGGCATGACAATATCGCTGTTTTCAGCTCCGGTGGTGTGATAGCAACCATCATCGGAGAGATTCTTGGGCTTTCTGATGCCAAAATAGTAGAGCTCAACTGGGAAATAAAAAATACAGCCGTGTCTACCTTAAAATATTCCAACGGCAAATGGAAACTGCATGATTTTAACACTACTGCACATCTTCAGGATGATGAGATCAGTTTTGTGTAGATATTAACGCGGATCAATCAGGTTTTCCTGCATTCAATGGTTCGAGTCCTCACGACGCTTTAAGAAAGTATTTTGCTTGGCTCGTAAGGACAAAGGCCAAGGCAAAGGAACACTAGCAAAGAGAGACTAAAGATGGCGGTTGTAATCCATCATGCCACCAAGTATCCGTACTACAAAAATTCCATCTGTATCTATGATGTAAAAAATGGTGTGGGCTTTAAAAGGAAAACGCCTTAATCCTGTCGAAAATTCAGATGCATCACGCCCAATATATGGGTTAGCGGCCAAGTTTTTTAAGCATTGTTCCAATTGATGCTTATATCGCCTAGACTGCTCAATGCCGAATTTTTCAATAGTGAAATTGGCAATCTCGAATACGTCATTACTGGCATCAACCGATAGCTTATAGTGTGCCATCACTTCTTTTCTGCGCTTTTGCCTCAGCGCGCCGCCAGATATCATCAATACTTTCATCGCTGACACCACTATCAAGACCGCTTTGGATAGCTGCCTTTATACGCTCATATCCGCTTTTCTTCTCCTGGTCTCTTCTCACAAGATCCCTGAGATACTCGCTATCGTTGGTGAAGTCACCTGCTTCAACCTGTGCTTTAATCCAGGCATCCTGCTTATCAGTGAAAGTGACTGTTTTTCGAATTACGCTCATAGTGGTACGCCTTTAATCGATTATCATATTATTGAAGTAATATATCATACTTTTTTCTTGATATCAAAGTTTCACTCAAGACCAAAGAGTTAATTGATATCCAACGCCATGATTCGTGTCCCTACGAATCATCAAGAATGTATTTATCTTGGTTCCTATGTAAAAGCTCTTGGTATATACTTTTGTATTTAAGCATAATATTAACCAGGGCCAGACAGATCGAATTTGTTTCAGTTTGATTGGCAAAATCATTGGTTTTTAAAAGCAAATACGCGTTGGTGAATGTAGCTGCTTGGCTTACTTTTGCGCATGGCTGAAAAAATACTAATCCTTGATTTTGGATCGCAATATACCCAGCTCATAGCCCGCCGTGTCAGAGAACTGAACGTATATTGTGAAATCCACCCTTTCCACCATTTCCCCGAACCTGATGAAGACACCAAAGGCATTATCCTATCGGGTAGTCCTTGTTCTGTAAAGGATGATGACGCTCCCGATATTGAGCTGGATAAGTTTTTGGGTAATCTGCCCATACTTGCCATTTGCTACGGAGCGCAATTAATTGCGCATAAGCATGGCGGCTATGTAACGCCCTCAGAAATAAGGGAATACGGCAGGGCAAAGCTTACCAGGGTAGATGGACATTATGATTTTTTGAAGGAAGTGGAGTCAGACTCCCAGGTGTGGATGAGCCATGGAGATACCATCAAGTCTTTACCCGAAACGTTTGAGATTATAGCCAGTACCCCTTCTGTGGAGGTTGCCGCCTACCGACTGAAGGGTCAGCATACTTATGGCATACAGTTTCACCCCGAAGTAACCCATACTACCCAGGGCAAGACTTTTCTGAGAAACTTTGTAGTCCATATTTGTGATTGTGCGCAGGATTGGACGCCCGATCTCTTTGTGGAAACGACTGTGGCAGAGTTAAAAGCAAAGCTTGGTAATGATAAGGTTGTTATGGGCTTATCAGGCGGTGTGGATAGTTCTGTAGCGGCCATGCTGATACACCAGGCCATTGGAAAAAACCTTTATTGCATTTTTGTAGATAATGGCCTGCTCAGAAAACATGAATTTGAGGAGGTGCTGGAGTCCTACAAGGGCATGGGCCTCAATGTGAAAGGTGTTGATGCCAAGGAAGAATTTTATAAGGCCCTCGCCGGACTTACTGAGCCGGAGGCCAAGCGAAAAGCCATAGGCAAAACCTTTATCGATGTTTTTGATAAGGAAGCCCATAGTATCAAAGATGTAAAATGGCTAGGGCAGGGCACCATTTACCCTGATGTGATAGAATCGGTATCTGTAAAAGGGCCATCAGCAACCATCAAATCACACCACAACGTGGGCGGCCTTCCTGAAAAAATGCATTTGAAAGTGGTAGAGCCACTCAATACGCTTTTTAAGGACGAGGTGCGTAAAGTAGGCCGGGCTTTGGAAATTGACACTAAAATCCTGGGACGCCATCCATTTCCAGGGCCAGGGCTGGGCATAAGAATCCTGGGAGATATTACACCCGAAAAAGTACGTATTCTGCAGGAGGTGGATAGAATATATATTGATGAGATGAAGGCTGCCGGTTTGTATGATGAGATATGGCAGGCCGCAGCCATTTTATTGCCAATCCAGTCGGTAGGTGTCATGGGCGATGAGCGCACTTATGAGCGTGTTGTAGCTTTACGGGCAGTGACCAGCCTCGATGGCATGACGGCAGACTGGTACCCTTTTGAATACGATTTTCTAAGTGAAGTGTCCAATAAAATCATAAACCGGGTGAAAGGTGTAAACCGCGTGGTTTATGATATTTCTTCCAAACCACCGGCAACTATCGAGTGGGAATAAATGGGAGTAGATGTTTTTTACTTTCTTTGTACTTGTCCAAAAAAAAAGAAGTTTGAAAAAAACAGTAGTCTTTTCAGTACTCGTAAGTCTTTCTACTGTATTGTTTGCGCAAAACAATCAGGAGGTCTACCTCAACGGAAAATCTTTCTTTAGGCAGGGTAATTATGCATTGGCAAAGCAAAACTTTGAAAAGCTGATGTCTACAGCTGAGCCCACCGCTTTTGCTCCTTATGCCACTTTCTACTACGGCCTGAGCGCCTGGAAAATGCAAGAATATTCACTGGCAAAAGATAGCTGGAGGCAGTTGGAAGCCAGGTACAGTGATTGGGGACAGATGGCAGAAGTGTACCATTGGCTATCTAAAGCCTATCTGCAATTGCAGAATTACGATGAAGCCATAAACTATTGGCAGAAAATTGAAGCTGAAGCGGTCAGGGCTGAGACTGATACGCTAATGATGGTCAACCTGCCGGATACCTTGCAGGAACAGCGTTATGCGGCATGGTATGAGCAGTATCCGGATAACCAGATCATAGCTAAGAAATATGTGGAGCGACTGAAAGTTGGCGACCTTACACTCACAAATAATGAGATCATAACGGCCATCAATCAAAAGTTTGACTTCACTCCGGAGATGGTATCAGTAATGAAAGATCAATATAAGGTGGCTGTGCTGTTGCCTTTTATGTATGAATCTTTGGAGGACACCAGGATCATTACCCGCAATACATTTGTGATGGATCTCTACCAGGGGATGACGCTGGCAGCAGACTCCCTCAATGCTGCAGGTATTGATATCAAGCTATTCCCTTATGACACCCGTAGAAGTGGATCTGCAACTGCCAAAATCCTTGAAAGAGATGAAATGAAAGGTATGGACTTGATTATTGGTCCACTGTACCCTGAACCTTTCGAGCTGGTCAATAGGTTTTCGCAAACCCATGCCATCAATATGCTCAATCCCGTGTCGGGCAATAGTCAGGT
The DNA here is from genome assembly GCA_965227155.1 of Cyclobacteriaceae bacterium. GTDB lineage: Bacteria > Bacteroidota > Bacteroidia > Cytophagales > Cyclobacteriaceae > UBA6059. The sequence continues at coordinate 4,827,304 of OZ245731.1, read as the reverse complement.
TGTGATGAATAATCCATTCTCTTATCTCTTCAAGCCCAGCTATGAGACCATGGCTGAAAATGCCGCTAAATATGCAGCTAAGCATTTTGCTGAGGACAAAGATTATTTCATCATTTATGAAGACAATGAGAGGTTTGCCACCATGGCAGCGGCCTATCAAAAAAGCCTTGAGGCCGATAGCTTCAAGGTAGCTAAGATTTTCAAGATTTCTGAAGAGAAAAATCGTGAGGTTTTGGATGCCCTTACTTCATTTTATGAAGTGGAATTGACCCTTGCAGAACGCGATTCTATTATGGAAATACCCGGCCGACTGGTAAAAAGCCGGGAATTATTCAATCAGGAAGATACGATTCAGTACTATGAAGAGCGCTTCTATCTTGACCGTGACAGTATCGGGCATATTTTCGTGGCAAGTACAAGCACCATAGTTGCTGCAAACACCGTAGGTGGTATAGAGGTAAGGGGTGATAGCATTCCGATAATCGGGATGGGCGAATGGCTCAATTTCAATGTGCTCACCCTTGATCAATTTGAGCGATTGGAAATATTGCTGATGCATCCCAATTACATCAATTATGATAATGAGTCGCATACAGTGATCAGCGAAAAAATCACAAAAACCTACCGCAATAAGCCAACGCTCAATCAATTTATTGGTTATGAAAGTATGTGGTTTGCAGGGCAGATGCTAAATGAATTCGGTACTTATTATCAGTTAGGATTACGAAACGGAGCCTTTATTCCCGGACAGGTGTTTTTAGGATTTTTGTATGGCTTTGCACAGGATAATCAGGTAATGCCGTTGGTTAAATTGATTGATTCGTCGCTAGAAAATGTGAATGAGATTTATGAAGAAAACGAATAGTCAGGAATTATTTAAGAGAGCACAAAATTTTATTCCCGGTGGCGTGAATTCACCGGTTAGAGCTTTTAAAGCTGTGGGTGGTGACCCACTTTTTATTAAGAGGGCCAAGGGAGCCTACATTACCGATGCAGATGGCAACGACTATATTGAGTTGATCAATAGCTGGGGTCCCATGATACTAGGCCATGCCCATGAAGCTATAGAATCTGCAGTAGCAAAAGCGCTGAGCAATTCCATGAGTTTTGGTGCGCCCACAGAGGCGGAGGTCGATATGGCCGAGTTAATCGTTTCCATGGTGCCAAGCATTGAAAGTGTGCGCATGGTTAACTCGGGTACTGAGGCAACTATGTCGGCCATCAGGGTAGCAAGGGGCTACACCGGGAAAGACAAAATCATCAAGTTTGAAGGCTGCTATCATGGTCATGGAGATGCTTTTTTGATTGCCGCGGGTAGTGGTGCCATTACAATGGGCAGTCCCAATAGCCCCGGGGTAACAAAAGGAACTGCAGCAGACACCATCAGCGTGCCTTTTAATAATGAAGAGGCCGTCAATAAGGCTTTCGAAACCCATAGTGATAATCTGGCTGCAGTTATCATCGAGCCGGTAGCTGGCAACATGGGTTGTGTGCTACCCAAGCCTGGCTTTCTCGAACATTTGAGGAAACTGTGTACCAACCATGGGGTGGTCCTTATTTTCGATGAGGTGATGACCGGATTCAGGCTTTCGCAAGGCGGTGCACAGCAGTTGCTGGGCATAACCCCGGATATGACTACATTAGGAAAGATCATTGGTGGTGGCTTGCCAGTGGGTGCCTATGGTGGCAAAAAAGAGATTATGGATCATGTGTCGCCAACCGGACCTGTTTATCAGGCAGGTACTTTGTCGGGCAATCCGATAGCGATGGCTGCCGGTTATGCCATGCTCAGCTACCTCAAGGCACACCCGGAGGTCTATGATACCATTGCACAATCTACCGAAGCTATAGATAAGGGCATACAGGAGATTCTGGATCAGAAGGGATTGCCCTTTACCAGCAACAGGCTTGGCAGTATGTACAGCTTATTTTTTACTGATCAAAAAGTCATTGACTTTGATACGGCCAAGTCCTGCGATACTGAGAAGTTTGGAAAATATTTCAGGATAATGCTAGAGTCTGGTGTGTATCTGGCTCCCTCGCAATTTGAATCGCTTTTTATTTCAACCTCCATTCAAGAGAAGGAAATCGCTCAGATCATTGAAGCTAATAAAAAAGCCCTTGATGCGATTTAAAATCAGAATATCAACAACGATATTATAATTTCAAGGAGGAAGGCAATTATCAGAACAAAAGAGTAGAACCATCCAATAATAAGGGATTTGACGATTGTCTTTCTCCAACTTTGGGCATAGACTCTTTTGATGGAGAATAAGAAATAGACCAGAAAAACGAATATAGCATATTCGGTAATTTCAAACTCCCAGGTAAGGTTTAGGACAATTGAAAGTGAGAAAATAAAATATGCAAAAGAGTGCAGATGAATACTGTGTACCAGATGTTCAAAATAATAGAATTGCTTCCTGCGGACATAAAGGAGCTTAAAAATCAAAGCCACAACAGGCAATAGGATAAACATCATCAATGAGAGATTCTTTGTAAGATAAGAGGTGATATTTTCAACCTGAGATTGATCTATTCTTACAAATTGTTTTACAATCAACCCCTCAAAAAAAGGTTTATCATCCACCTTGAGGCTATCATAAATCTGATCAATAGTGAGGTCCTTATCTTTAAGATTTTGATAATTCTGCCAGTCTGTATCGAAGAATGAAAATTGTGTAGCACTATCTATTTTAATTATATCCCGGGCTTTGGCATCCTTGAAATTAGTAGGAATACTATCAGGGAGGTCAGGATCATTTGAAAGCTCTTTTTCGATTTTAGCCAGGTCTTCTGCACTAGCGTTTTTTACCTCATTGGTCAACCGGTCAACAAAGAGACTTACCAAAAAGAAGTAAAGAACGCTTAAAATTATATAAAGACGAATTGGGTTGACAAAACTTACTCTTTTGCCTTCCCGAAATCTGTTGGTTAAATAACCAGGACGAAAGAGGAAAGGCAGAAGTGAATTGCCAAACCTGGAATCAAGGGAAAAATAATTGCTAAGAAATTCTACCGTAAGGCGCCATATAGAAACCCTTTGATGATCATTCTTCTGGCCACAATTGGGACAATAGTTGTTATCTATTTGGAGTAGTTCCCCACAGTTCAGGCATTTAGTTCCCTTCCTTACTGATTTCATTCACTTCGATATTTTTTTTCAATCCAATGAAAAAAATAGGCCAGGCCCCAAAGGATAAGAGCTAGTAAGGTATACATAACCTGATCTGTTTCTGACCGAAGGCTAATCCAAAAGGCAAAAATGGCCAGAATGAGGGTGACCCAGTACAATATTTTTAAGAAGAGATTCAATTTTTCCCAATAAGTTTTAAATAGTCCGTCATCAGTTCATTTTTAAGTGTAAGTGCCAGATTGTACTGACGGATTTTCCATTCTCCACTGATTTTTTCAAGGACTCCTGAGCCCCGGCACGGGCCCATCCAGGTGGTCAGCTTTTCATCAAACCAGGCTATGGTATAATCATCATTAAAGCTTATGAAACGCTTTTCAGGCTTAAAATTCCAGGTGCGTTTATTCTCAAAGGCATCTTCTGCATAGGCCCTGAACTGGTCTCTGCTCCAGCGCTCTTCCGGGTCTGTGCCCAGGAATACACCATTTTCAGTCATCGCACCAAAATAAGCATCAGCATTGGCTTCAGCAGCATTTCTATGCCAATTATCCAGAAATTCGTTGACTGCATTTTTATTGTCTATGTAAGGAATTTGAGCGAAGGAATAGCTCGAAAAAATCAAAAGGGTGAATGTCAGAATCAACTTTTGCATGGTACTATCTTTGGGTTATGTTGGGTTGTTCTTTAAATACTGCTGTGCTTTTTCAAGGTCTTCGGGTACATCAATGCCAAAAGTTTCAATATCGGTTTTCGCCAGTTTAATGGTAAACCCATGCTCAAGCCAGCGCAGCTGCTCCAGCGATTCGGCTTTTTCCAATGTTGACTCTGCCAGTGATACAATGCGTTCCAAAATATCCTGCCTGTAGGCATAAATTCCAATATGCTTGTAAAATTGATGCTCCTTGATCCATTCTTCTTTTTGGGAGCCCCTAATGTATGGGATGCAGTTGCGACTGAAATATAAAGCTTCCATAGCCTTGTTAAAGACTACTTTCATGATATTAGGATTATCCAGCAGGGTAGGGTCTTCTATGGCTTTAATGAGAGTGCCCAGTTCAGTCTTTCCATCAAGAAGCCCGGCCAGGGCGTCTATTTGTTTGGGGTCAATAAATGGTTCATCACCCTGTATATTGATTATGTAATCTGCTTTTTTGGGAATCCGCTGACTGGCCTCAAAGCATCTTTCTGTGCCATTTCTATGGTCGGCATTAGTCATCACTACACGACCGCCAAAATCAAAAACAGCATCAAATATATGCTGGTCATCGGTGGCTACCCACACCTCATTTAGGGCTTTACATTTGCTAGCTTGCTCATATACCCGCTGTATCATTGATTTTCCACCAAGGTCTATGAGTGGTTTGCCTGGAAATCGGGTAGATGCGTACCGGGCCGGTATGATGCCTATTATTCTCATGTATTTACCTCTTTCACTTTCAGTGAGGTACCATCTTCTGCTACCACTTCTACTTCTACGTCTTTGTCAATGTAGTTGCCTCGAGTATAGGCATCATAGATATCATCATCGATAATGATTTTTCCTGAAGGCCTGAGCACAGTGTAGGTTTTACCTCTTTTCCCTATAAAAGACTCGGTTTTGAAGTTGGATGTGTACCCCTGGTTTCGGTCCTGAGTATCCTGTAAAGCAATCCGCTTAAAGAAATCGGAATTGGTTAATCGCACACCCCCGATAAACATGACCACAATGGCCCCCAGTAAGCCTGCCATAGTAGTTGATATGGCTATAAATAGGTCATCAGCTTCTACAAAGGAGAAGTCGAAGGTGTCATTATTGAGCATAACCAGCACAAGTGATCCGATTGTAAATATCAAACCGGCTATACCGGCTATGCCAAAGCCGGGTATCACAAATATCTCGGCCGCCAGCAGCACTATGCCCACAAAAAACACAATGATCTCCCAATTTTCAGCCAGTCCATTGAGGTAATAGGGCACAAAATATAATATGACTGCAATAATGGAAGCAACTATAGGAAAGCCCAGCCCTGGTGTTTGCAGTTCAAAGTAAATGCCTCCAATGATGATTAGAATGAGTATCCCACTTATGAATGGGTTCAGAAAAATCGAAATGACCTTTTCTGTACTTGACAATTCAAAGGTTTCTATTTCATAGTTGGTGATTTGCTGGCGTTCCAGTATTTCTTCAATGCTATTGAGCTGAGCCTCACAAAAGCCGTAGGTGATGGCCTCACTGGTAGAAAATGTAATAACCTCACCCTTACTGCTAATGGTATCGACCTCCAGGTTTTCATCTACCATGGCTTCTGCAATTTTGGGATCGCGACCCTGTGCCTCCGCGGTAGAGCGCATGATCGAGCGCATATAGCTCTGGTACTTGTCGGGGGCTGCAGCACCATCTGCTGTTACCACAGTGGCAGCGCCTATACTAGCCCCACGAGCCATATAAATGCTATCACAGGCGATGGAAATTAAAGCACCGGCAGAAGCTGCATCTTTATTAATCCAGACATAAACAGGCTTTTCATAGTTTAGAATTCGCGTTCGAATATCATCGGCATCATTGAGGGCCCCTCCGTAGGTGTCCATTTCAATGATCACAATATCTGCCCCGATCTCATCTGCATTGTCGAGTGCCAGCTCGGTGTAGCGATTCATCCTGGGGTCGATTTCCTGGTCAATTTTCATGGTCATGACCTTGACAGCTTCCTGACTAATAGACAATCCTGGAAGACTCATCAGCAGTCCCAATGTTAGGTGCATTAAAGGATGAAGGAATATGGCTTTCATTTTATTCGATAAATTCATAACGCTTTCCTGCTCTAAATTACTGAAATTAGCATGTGGTTAAGGCATTAGCACAATTATTTTCATATCGGTTTTCTTCAACAATCTGGCAAATCCGTGGGGATTTACAAGGGTTATTTCTGGCCATACAACTAAGGAATAGCGAAGATTTTACCAGTGAAATTTACCTTTTCAATATCGAGAAAAAGACATTGTCTAAGCCTATTGTTCCAGAGGAACCCTGGTGGTACAATCTGGAGCATTTGGTAGGGGAATACCTCGTTATACATGAATTTCCCGACGAGGATGACCCAGGAAAAACCAACCTTAAAATCATTAGTGTCAGTACGGGGAAAACTTTATATCATAAATCAGGAGCCAGATTTTTAAGAGAACTCAACCAACAGGCAATTCTCATTGAGGATAGAGAAAATGATAAGCTTATCAAGCTCAATGAAAGTCTTGATGAGTCAACCACATCGTTTGAAAAAGAGCATCATCACCTTGAAAATAATAGAATTGAATTTCCGTTTCAGTATTTGGAAGATGACCCTGATTTTGAAACGATCAATGCACTGATAAAACAGAAAATTCAGGTAACACCACTATTGGGTGCTGAGTATTTAGAATATGATTCGAATATTCTATTGTCTTACCTTATTCAGGAAAATAGGGAGCATTTGAGTAATTATTTAGTGGCTTTCAACCAGATAGGTGAAACGATTTTATTCAAAAAAATAAATGATAAGATGGCAGGATTGGGCAGGGATACTTTTTTTATTTTCGCTGGCAAGTTGATTTGTGTTGAAAATAAGCAGGAGTTGCATATTTATGGGCTATAGAAGGTATTTGTTGATCATATTGATGTTGATAGGTGTGCAGGCTATGGCTATGCCTATGGACTCGCTCAGGCTTGAATCCAGAAATGGAAAAAGCTTCGTGATTCATCAAGTGGATGAGGGTGAGACATTATATGCCATAAGTCGACGATATGGAGCTGGCGTTAATGCTATTTTGGAGGCAAATGATCTATCAAATGGGCAAATTAGCATTGGTCAGTTAATATCAATTCCCTGGCAAAAGCCTGTCCAGTCAAATCCTGAAGGAAAATTCATCACCCATACCGTGCAATCAGGAGAGACCCTCTTTGGCATAAGCAGGGCATATGAGGTTTCTGTTGATGTCATCAGGAAGGCCAATGGCTTTTCTGATAACACACTTGCTGTTGGACAGGTCATTAATATTCCCAGGCCTGTTACACAAAAAAATGAAGTTGATGAAGCCAAAGAGGAGGTGACCGAAATGAGTGGCCAATTCCATGAAGTGAAACCTTCTGAGACACTTTACAGTATTTCCCGACTGTACAATGTTAGTGTGAGTGAGCTTAAAGCACTTAACAAATTACAATCCAACGCATTGGATATTGGCCAAAAGCTTTTGATAAAAGCACAAACCATTACGCAAACAGATCCTTCACCCGGTAAAACAGATGTGGTTGAAATAACTACTGAGGAGGAAGACAATAATGATTCTGATATCGAAGACGCAAATGAAGCTAAAGAAGAGGTTGTCGTAGTTGAGGATAAGTCTGTTCAGGATAATGATGCTGAAAATAACCCTTCGCTAGCAGAATCCAAATCAGATTCCACCAAAGCACAACCAAGGAAGTATGGTAATACTGATCAGCAACGCACAAATACTTCCGGCATAGAGCAAATACTGGAGGAAGGGTTTGCAATGAAAATTGAGAACTCTCCAAAAACCCGAAAATACCTGGCTTTGCACCGTACTGTACCCATAGGCACGATCATGCAAGTAAGAAACCAAATGAACAACCAGCATATTTTCGTTAGGGTAGTAGGGAAATTGCCGGATACCGGGATCAACAATAACATACTTATCAGGCTTACAGATATTGCTTTTGAAAGATTAGGGGCATTAGATCCCAAGATTCCAGTGGAGGTCACCTACCTACCAGAATAAGCATTGTGGCAGAACAAGCATTAAAGGATTTTTTGGATGAGAAGGTCGACACTTACAATCGACCTGATTTCATTACACTTGACCCTATTTCTATTCCCCACCAATACACCAAAAAGCAGGATATTGAAATTACAGGGCTTTGGGCTGCCATTCTGGCCTGGGGGCAGCGGCCTACCATCATCAATAAATGTCGGGAGCTTTTTGGATTGATGGATAATGCACCCCATGACTTTATTCTTCATCATCAGGAGCAGGATTTAAAGCCATTTTTGAATTTTAAGCATAGAACATTCAATGCTACTGATACATTGTATTTCATAGCATGGTTTCGTGCATACTATCAAAAGCACGATTCTCTTGAAGATGCATTTTTGGTTTCCCTTTATCATGACACTGTAGAGGAAGGGTTAATTCGATTTCATAACTCTTTTTTTGATTTGCCAGATGCACCGCAACGTACGCGCAAGCATATTGCCACCCCTGCACGCAACTCAGCTTGTAAGCGTATGAATATGTTTTTGCGATGGATGGTTCGCAAAGATGATTGCGGAGTAGACTTTGGTGTATGGTCGAAAATTAAAGCACAACAATTGATCTGCCCCTGCGACCTGCATGTGGATCGTGTAGCGAGAAAGCTTGGCTTAATTACCCGCAAACAAACGGACTGGAAGACTGCACTGGAGCTAACGGAGCAGTTGCGCAGGTTTGATCCACAAGATCCTGTTAAATATGATTTCGCCTTGTTTGGCCTGGGGGTAGTAGAAAAGTTTTAGCCCCAGTTTGCAGGATCTTCCCGCCAGTTTTCAAGCGTTTTGAGCTCACCAGCTTTGATGTATTCTGTGGCATAAGCCTGCTTGAGTAACTGTTGATAATTACTGATGGTCACCAAATCAATATTGGCATTTTTGAAGTTTTCCTCTGCTACCTTAAATCCGTAGGTGAAGATGGCCACCATGCCTAAAACCTCACCGCCAGCATTCTGGATGGCCTGCGCTGCTTTGAGGGAACTGCCTCCGGTAGATACAAGATCCTCAATGACCACTACTTTTTTGCCTGGCTCCAGTTGTCCCTCGATCAGGTTTTCCATACCATGACCCTTAGGTTTGGAGCGTACATAGACGAGGGGGAGCTCAAGTTCATCGGCTATAAGTGCACTCTGGGGTATGCCTGCAGTAGCTACTCCCGCAATTACTTCAACCTGTCCAAAATGGCTGCGAATTTCGTCAATAAGGTATTTTTTGAGCAATGATCTTATTGATGGGTAAGAAAGCGTTAATCGGTTATCACAATAGATTGGAGATTTCCAGCCACTGGCCCACTGAAAAGGTTGCTCTGTGTTTAGTTTGATAGCTCCGATTTTCAATAAATGTGAGGCTACTTTCTGTGCAATTTCCTGTTTGCTATGCTTGATGCTCATGGTTCGAATTTAATCCAAAAAATTATTCTTTTATAGGACTAAATATTTGCTAGCAAGCCAGAATTTATTTCTTTTTGAGAACCTACCAAGGAAGCATGAAGATATTCATTAATGACATCCCCGTTTATATCAAAAGGATTGATGATGATATCCAAAAAGATCAGTTTGATCATGTCATCGAAGGTAAAAACAACTCCATCCCCAAGAAGCTCATTGATGATGTATTGATCTGGAATGCTTCGCAGGAGCACATCGACGAGCTATTGAAGCTCATGACATTTAAGAAATTTAAGGAGCTGGATAATATCACCTTTGCTGTAGAAGACAGAAAAAGCGCAATCGCCTACATAAAGAAAAAATTTAAGGTAGTAAAAGCAGGAGGGGGTGTCGTCCATAAAGATGGTAAAGTATTGTTGATCCATCGGTTGGGTAAGTGGGATCTTCCAAAAGGGAAACTGGATAAGGGGGAGAAGTCAAAAGAGGGTGCTGTACGCGAAGTGGAGGAAGAGACTAATGTACGCGTAAAGCTGGAAGAAAAAATTTGTTCAACCTGGCATACTTACATCCGAAACAATAAGTACGTCCTCAAAAGAACTAAATGGTACAAGATGGCTTGTATAGATGATTCTGCAATGCAGCCGCAGGAAGAGGAGGATATTGTAGACTTGCGTTGGATGGACGTAAGAAACACAAGACAGGCGCTATATGGATCTTATAGGGCCATCAGATACGTCATTCAGGAATATTACAAACTACTTCAGAGCGATCAGGTCTAGTCAAGTTTGTAAGGTAGAAACTCACTTACGTCTCCACCATACTTGTGCACTTCACGGATAATACTTGAACTTATAGGTGCCAGGTGAGGTGAGGTTATTAAAAAAACAGTCTCAAGCTCCTTATTGAGTGATCTATTGATTTGAGAAATGCCATTTTCATACTCAAAATCAGTAGTGTTACGCAATCCCCTTACCATAAAACCAGCGTTGTGTTTTTTGGCCAGCGAGGCGGTGAGTTCGCTGTATTTTATAACTTCCACCCGTGGTTCATCAGTGAAAGCCGCATTGATATATGCAATCATTCTGTCTACCTCAAAATACCTGGATTTCTTAGTATTATGACCTAGGGCGATAATCACCTTATCGAACAGGCGAAGACTTCTACGCACTATATCTTCATGTCCTCTTGTGAAAGGATCAAATGAGCCGGGAAATAATGCGATTTTGTCGGGCATAGCTAATGCTAGTCACAGAGGTAAACACTCAGAAGATCAAAATATCTATGCTCCGGGATATCATCAAATTGATAGTTTACTTTAAGATAGTTTGGTCGATGACCAAGCTGTAGGTGCTTGATGTATTTTTTCAATAGAAGCCAATGTGGTGACTGCTCATTGATTTTCCCCCACATGACCACTTTTGTTTGCTTCTGGCTTAATTCCAGTTCCTTGAAAACCAGCATGATGTATTTCAAATAATCATTGCTGATCCGAACGGCAAATTGATTGTAATACAGTAATCTAAGCTGGTGGGTAACCAGTACATGAATGAGATTATTATCCACGAAAACAAACATGGTCTTCTCATGGGTATGCTCATCATACCTTAAAATACCCTCTATCAGCGCACTTCCCTGATGGATAAGTTGCACATTTTTAGACCGGTAGAGGTCATTAATCCAGGCCATTAGCATCCTATCAGCTGTAAACACATTAATAGCACTGGATTTGATATGACGGTAATAGTTTACTTCTTCAACTTTCGGATTTATCTCGCTATTCACCAGAAGGTAATCAACCACAGCATCCTGATCAAAATGAGAGGCAGGTACTAAAGTGAATTTGTGGGTTTTGGTAGAAACACGAACAGAATTCCAAAACCCTGCCATCAGCAAATGATGGTTTTCAAAAAGCTTTTTAATGACTTCTACACGACCCTTGATCGTCTTTACACCTTCGAGAATAAAGTCTTCAAGGAGTAGAAGCCTGTTGCTTCTAATGTCAGTTACACATAATTGTAAATCCCGATTACCGATCTGTAGCGAGAGTGCATAATTATGCAACTCCTCTACATCAAAGGTATCGTCTTTGATTTTCTTCTGTAATCGGGATTGTGGTGAAGTAGCTGTAGCCAAAGTCTGTTATTCCCAGTTTCCTGCTGTAGTAATACTTGTTCTAGAGCCGAATCTTAAAGGCTTATGAATGAAGGCCTCTTCATCTTCTGATCTGTCAGGATCTACAGGCCTTGTGTTCCACACTTCTACCACATCTACCTTTACTCCGCTCTTATCAATTTTGTCAGCCCACATAGCAAATCTTTCATTTTGCGTTCCGGGGATTATTGGAAGTGTACTTAGGTTAAAGTTTGGAAATTTATCGGGACCAAAAATGGAGTCTTTCACGGCGATGGACCCTAATGTGTCGATATAAATGGTTACTTCTTCAGCACCGTAATCCAGAAGTTTGGTTTCCTCTCTTCTTTGCGTGATGAAAATTTTACCGGTATCAATGAAAGAAAGAAGAGAATCCCAGCTTGCGGTATACCTGCCATTCACAGCCTGATATGCAATCTGTGCCTCTCGAATCATCTTTAGCTTATTGATGATTCTATTTTCCATTTTCTCAATACGCGCCTCTTCTTCAATTTTAAACTTGATGCTATCAACTAAAAAATAGGCCAGTCCGATAGCAATAAGCAAGAATACGATGGATAGGATTTTGATGATATTCATTGTCCGGTTTTTTTACAATTATAGTTATTTAAGTGATACGAATTTAACTAAGCCTCTAAATTGTTTAAATATTTCCAAATTTAAAAAACCCTGCGATAATATGTAAATCCCTAATATTTGAGCAATATCGGAACATATTATGAACGGTAGATGGGTCCTGTTTTTTGATCCAATCGAATGGCTTAAAGGCTACATCTTTGATCAGTTGATTTTCAGCAGGAAGCTCGGGATCCCGACCCAAAGCAAGTGAGCCACTTAGCAGCTTTACTTCAAAGAAGATTTCAATGGCATGTATAGGCGCAACCCGGTATTCATTGATAAACCTGAAGGCTCCCGTTTGCACAATGAGGTTAGTTTCTTCTTTGAATTCCCTTTGGAGGTTTTCTTTCAGGCTACTTCCATAATCAACCTTGCCACCAGGAGGCGACCAAAGGTATCCCTTAGGCCCTAATGGTTTATGCTTTACCAGTAGCACTTCATTACCCTGAATAAGTAAACCACAGACACGGGTGCGGACTTGATGACCATATTTGTTATTAAAGTCTGAAACCTCCATTCAATTTTATTTCTTTGTGGCAATTTAAAATAAACTGAACCATCAATCCCTAGTGCCAAAGCCTTCAGATATTATTCAGCGGAAATTTCCATTCACACCTACGCAGGATCAGTTACAATTTTTCTCTGCACTTGATTTCTTATTGGATGAGGGTGATGACAGACGGGCTGTTGTGCTGAAGGGTTATGCAGGAACAGGTAAAACCACCATAGTCAATGCCCTGACCAAAACTCTACCACTTTTCAATTTCAAATACCTGCTTCTGGCCCCAACCGGTAGGGCAGCCAAAATCTTAAATCAATATAGCGGTAGGCAGGCATTCACCATTCATAAGGTTATGTTTAAGCAGGTGGCTGATGCCAAACAGGGCAACCTTGAGTTTAAACGGCAGAAGAACTACAGCAAAAACACTGTATTTATTATTGATGAGGCTTCTATGATTTCTGGTGAAGATGTTTTCGGAAAGCCATCTTTATTAACTCAGGTAATCAATTATATTTTTGAAAAACCATCCAATAGACTCCTCATTATCGGAGATGATGCACAGCTACCGCCTGTGGGTGTGACAGTAAGTTCCGGACTTGACGTCAAATTTCTAAAGCAAACCTACCAGCTTAACCTGAAAGAGGTGATGCTAAGGGAGGTGATTAGGCAAAAGCAAGATTCCGGAATATTATACAATGCTACCTACCTGAGACAACAACTCAGCCAAAAGGAACCTAAGATTAAGCTGGAAATTGGGGCTTTTAAAGATACCTATAGAATGACAGGTGAGCGGCTGGAAGATGGCCTGCGGTATGCCTACGATAAGTATGGTATGGATCAATCCATGATCATTACCCGGTCCAATAAATCTGCAGTACAATACAACCGATATATCAGACATCAATTGCTTTTTTATGAATCAGAGATAGAGGCTGGTGACAGGTTGATGATAGCACGAAACAATTATTATTACCTTGATCCGGAGAGTGCTGCCGGGTTCCTGGCGAATGGTGATTTTATCGAAGTAATGAAAATCAGGGGCTTTGAAGAGTTGCATGGATTTCGATTTGCAGACCTTGAAGTACGCCTCATCGATTATCCTGATGAGGCTTTTGAGGTGAAGATTATATTGGATACACTGTATTCGGAATCTCCAGCATTATCTGCTGAACAGAATAAAAGCCTGTATGAATCTATTACCCAGGATTATGTGGAGTTGGTAGACGAAAAAGAATTAGGCCAGGCGATCAGGCAGGATCCTTTTTATAATGCATTGCAGGTAAAGTTTGCTTATGCGCTCACCTGCCACAAATCGCAGGGTGGACAATGGAAAGCTGTATTTGTAGATCAGGGTTATCTGACAGATGAAATGATCAATCGTGAATACTTGCGGTGGCTTTATACCGCGGTGACAAGGTCCAGTGAAGAATTATTCTTCCTAAACTTTCACCCGAAATTTTTCATTGGGTAATTTTATGGCATTGGAATTGATATCTAATCGATTATGAAAAAGCTATTTATTTTATTTATTGGATTTGTGCTTGCTCTTGAAGTGGCAGCCCAGGACGGAGGAGCAGTATTGCTAAAAGAAGATGGCCCCTACATTGAGTTTGCAGATAAAGATCATGACTTTAAGGATATCTACCAGGGTGATAAGGTGAGTCACACTTTTGAATTTAAAAATACCGGAACAGCACCACTCATATTAAGCAATGTGCTGGTTACCTGCGGATGTACTGCCACGGATTGGCCAAAAGAACCGATCATGCCGGGTGGAGAAGGTAGCCTGACAGTGAGCTTTGACAGTAGCGGAAAAGTGGGTAGGCAAAATAAAGTGATTACCATTTTAAGCAATGCCACCAACGCTCAGGAAAGGGTGAAAATTGTCACGAATATCCTGCCGCGCAAGGATATCAATGATTATTGATATTTATAGACACCCAACGCCAGCAAAACCCAGCCGATAATAAAAGCAACGCCACCCAATGGAGTGATCGCTCCAAGTATTCGGATATTGGTGATGGATAAAGTGTAAAGTGATCCACTAAATATGATGATGCCTGCTATGAAAAACCATACAGCAGCAGAAATGTATTTATGAGGAAAATACTGAAGGAGTATACCCAAAAGAATCAAACCCAGGGCATGATACATGTGGTATTTGACACCCGTTTCAAAAGTTTCTAATCGCTCATTGATCGTTAAAGTAGCCTTGAGTCCATGAGCACCGAATGCACCAATGGCTACACCTAAAGCCGAGAGAAGCGCACCGCTAATGATTGCTAGTTTCTGCATAGCTTAATGATAGTTTCTTTCTCCAAAAATGGCCGTTCCTATGCGGATCATATTGCTGCCTTTGTCAAGAGCAATTTCATAATCGCCGCTCATGCCCATTGACAATATTTCCATAGCGAACCGATCTTCTTTCTTGTATCGTTTTTTTATACTTTCAAACAGGTCTTTGAGGTATTGAAACTCTGATGCCACCTGGTTATTATTGTCAGTGAAAGTGGCCATACCCATCATACCTTTAATTGCTACGTGCTTGTATTTATTGGTTATGCCTTCGTCTAGCAAGGAAGTCAACTCCTCTTCATCGAAACCAAATTTGGTGGACTCCTGCGCAATATGCATTTGTAGCAGACAATGGATAACTCTATTATTTTTTTGAGCTTGTTTATCAATCTCCTTAAGGAGCTTTTCAGAATCCACACTGTGAACTAAATAAACATAGGGTGCAAGGTATTTCACTTTGTTTCGTTGCAAATGCCCTACAAAATGCCACCGGATATCTTTGGGTAATGCCTCATATTTGGTAGTCATTTCCTGAGCTTTATTTTCACCAAAATCCAGATGCCCTGCGTTGTAGGCTGCCTGTACGGCTTCCTTGGGCTTAGTTTTGCTGATAGCCACTAAAACAGGTGCCGGATCAGGCAAACTGCTTTTTATTTTTTGGAGATTTGACTTAATATCTTCTTGCATTCCTAATTCCATAGGTCAAAATTAATAATTACTTGATGGCTTGTGTTCGTCTTTATACCGTAACTATTATTTATATTTTCAGTTTGCAAAAGAGTTATGGCCATACTAGGAAAACTTATTAAGAGTGGTATTCGGGTTCGGGAGAGTTTCGAACAGGACTATTCTTCGCCAGAGGAGTTGCAGAAAGCAACCTTAAAGAAGTTGCTGATACAAGCAAAAGATACGGAGTTTGGTAAGGCACACGGATTTCCTGCTATTTTAAAAACATTCAAGTCAGCAGACAAGCAATATTATCATGCCTATAAGGATGCTATACCGGTTGCTGATTACAACACCATTTATACAGATTGGTGGCACAAAGCCAAAGCCGGAAAAAAGGATATTTGCTGGCCCGGTAAGGTGAAATACTTTGCATTAAGCTCCGGTACATCGGAGGCAAGCTCAAAGTATATACCCATTACCAAAGACATGCTTAAGTCGATCAAGAAAACCTCTATCCGTCAGATTCTTTCCTTGTCGCGCTATGACTTGCCCGATGATTTGATGACCAAAGGTATTTTAATGCTTGGGGGCAGTACCAATTTGAGAAAAAACGGGCATTATTTTGAAGGTGATTTAAGCGGGATTACTGCAAGCGGTATCCCATTTTGGTTTCAGCATTTTTACAAACCCGGAAAGAAGATTGCAAAGACAAGAGAATGGGGTGAGAAATTGGATGAAATCACCAAAAAAGCAAAGGATTGGGATATTGGGATCATAGTAGGAGTGCCTGCCTGGTTACAGATTTTGATGGAAAAAATCATCAATCATTACCAGGTTAATACCATCCATGATATATGGCCCAACCTATCGATTTTTGTGCATGGGGGTGTAAGCTTTGAGCCTTATAAACGAAGCTTTAATGAGCTCTTAGGTAAGCCGCTCATTTATATGGAGACTTACCTTGCTTCCGAGGGATTTATAGCATTCCAGGCTTTCCCTGATCGAAAGAGCATGCGATTGGTATTAAACAATGGCATATTTTATGAATTCATCCCTTTCAATGACCAAAACTTCGACGAAAATGGTGAAATGAGAGAAGGCGTGGAGACTTTAAGCATTGGCGAAATTGAAGAGGAGAAAGAATATGCAATTTTACTATCGACTAATGCCGGTGCCTGGCGCTACCTCATTGGCGACACAATTAGGTTTGTCAATAAGCAGGAAGCGGAGATTGTAATTACCGGACGAACAAAGCATTTCCTCAGCCTCTGTGGTGAGCATCTATCGCTGGACAATATGAACAAGGCTATTGAATTGGTGGCTGATGAATTTGAGATCCATGTGAAGGAGTTTACCGTGGCTGGCAAAGCAGTAAACGGACATTTTGAGCATCATTGGTATGTAGGCAGTGCTGACCCAGTCGATGATAAGGCATTATGTGCACGGCTGGACGAGCTGCTTCGCGAATTAAACGATGACTATGCAACAGAGCGGGAACATGCATTAAAAGAGGTACACCTTAATATGCTTGCACCGGCTGAGTTCTACGAGTGGATGAGAATGCAGGGTAAAGAAGGGGGGCAGAATAAGTTTCCCCGAGTTTTGAAGAAAGCCAAACTGGAATCCTGGGAAGCCTTTCTCAGAGAAAGGAATTTGAAATAATGGCTTTATTGCATGGTATGGCCTTTGGGGCCTTATTCGTTTTCACTTTTGGGCCTACATTTTTCACAATCCTTCAGTCAAGTCTGAACAGAGGGTTTTTGGCTGGTGCATTGGTGGCGCTCGGCATTTCTCTATGCGATATTACCTATGCCACACTAGCCGTACTGGGTATGTCACAGCTTATTGATAATGTTGAATTCAAATGGTGGCTGGCCTTAGTCGGTGGCATTGTTCTTTTTCTATTGGGTGTAGCTTCATTTTTCAAGAAGCCAAAAATCCAGAGTATGGATGAAGCATCCGACAAATCCGGGCTTTACAGATTTTTCATCAAGGGCATTCTTATCAATGGTGTAAACCCCTTTGTTGTCATATTTTGGATGGGTATGGTTGGGATGACCAATGTACAATGGGGCTATGAAGGTGTTGATCGTAATTTTTTTATTGCAGGCATGTTGACCATGATTTTGACGACCGATCTCATTAAGAGCTTCTTGGCTAACCGGTTGAGAAAATGGATTACGGTGAAGCGAATCATACTTTTGCAAAAAATAATTGGGATAGCCCTGGTCGCATTTAGTATGCAACTCTTTTGGGAGGTGCTGAAATGATTACCGGTGCCTGATTCACAGGCTGCTAATAACAATTCAAACCAGCCTGAGGTTCTGATACCTATGAGGACATTATTATACAAATCACTGGCGTTATTCATTTTTCTACTGATCGCTACAATTGCCCAATCGCAGGATTTACAATCATATAATCAGAAAAGGCTTGATATCAATAAAACAGGTATGATGATCCTGGGTAGTTGGGCTGTAGGCAATATGATTGTAAACCCTATTGCGGGTAGAAATGCAATTGGTGAAGACGAATATTTTCACCAAATGAATACCTGGTGGAATGCTGTTAACCTGGTGATTGCAGGGGCAGGGTATTATGGCGCATTTAAAGATGATCCTGCTGCCTATGGATTGTATGAATCCATACAGGAACAAAGCAAAATTGATAAGCTATTGCTGGTCAATGCAGCTCTTGATATTGGTTATATGGTAGGAGGGCTCTACCTTATTGAGCGCTCCAAAAACGTAACAAATAAACCCGAAAGGCTTAAAGGCTTTGGAAAAGCGATCATCCTGCAGGGTGGATTTCTTTTTGCTTTTGATACCATCATGTATATCATTCACCAAAACCATGCCCCTGAATTGGGTAACTTTTTTAGCAACCTTGCTATATCACCCACGGGATTCTCGTACACCTATCGATTCTGAATCTAGAGTAACGCCTTACCAGTTTCTTGCAAGAGCTGCCAGGTTGATTGGATATGGGCCTCACTGACATTAGTTTGTCCAATAGGCATTCTTAATGCATACTGCCCGTTAACTTTGGTATGTGTGAAATAGGCCTTTCCACTGGCATTTATCTGATTAATGATCGCTTCATTAAGTTGATTAAGGTTTTCTTCAGAAATGGCTTTTGGAGCATACCTAAATACCATCATATTAATGGCCCTGGGCAATAATAGCTCAAAGTCGGGATGCGCTATGATGTTCTGCTCCATTTGCTTTGCCAGTTCGATATGGTGCCTGAGCTTTGATCTGATGCCATCAAGTCCAAAACTTCTGATCACAAACCAAAGCTTCAATGCACGGAAGCGGCGGCCCAGTGGAATTCCCCAGTCCCTATAGTCATTTACCTGTCCCCGGGTTTTAGTTTTGAGATATTCCGGCAGAATCTCAAAAGTGCTAATCAATGCTTCTTTGTCTTTTACATAATAGGCCGTGCAATCAAAATTCACAAACATCCACTTATGTGGATTGAAGACAAAGCTATCGGCATCTTCAATGCCATTAATCCAGTGGTGATATTCCGGAAGGAGTAGGGCAGTACCTGCATAAGCCGCATCGATATGGTGCCAGCAATTGTATTTTTTACAAATTCCGGAGATGGCTGCCACTGGATCAATAGCCACCGTACCTGTAGTGCCTACCGCACTTACCACACATATTGGTAAATAACCATTTTCAATATCCTGCTGAATGGCAGTTTCAAGCAGCTCAGCATTCATAGCAAGGTTTTCATCTACGGCAATTTTCACCAGGTTTTCCTTACCAATACCTGCTATCTTAACGCCTTTTTCTATGCTGGAATGCGTCTCGGTAGAGCAGTAAACCCGTAGTTTTTGGTTGCTAAACCCTGACTTGTTAAAACGATGATGGGTGTATTTTTCCCTGGCAGAGAGGATGGCTGCCAAAGTAGCGGTGGATGCAGTATCCTGAATTACGCCGCTCCAGCTATTGGGGATAGCCATTTCCGGCTTTAGCCAATCAAGTACGCGCTCTTCAAGCTCAGCAGCTGCAGGACTTGTCTCCCAAATCATGCATTGAGCACCCATTGCACTCATGAGCATTTCACCAAGCACCGAGGGAAAACTATTGTTGGCAGGAAAGTAGGCATAGAAATTTGGACTTTGCCAATGGGTAATGCCCGGAAGCATTATTCGCTCAAAATCCTTCCAAATCGCGTTGAAAGCTTCACCGGCAGCAGGTGCATGAATTGGTAGTTGATTTAGGATATCCCCGGGTTTTGTCTGAGCCTTTACAGGATATTGATCTACATTTTCCATGTAGTCTGCCATCCAGTCGACCAATTGATGTCCCCATTTTTTAAATTCTTCTTTATCCATAGATAATGGTAGAGATGTAGTATTGATTGAATTTCGGCTAAATTAAAATCGATTAGAGGAATCTGCTACATTCATTGAGCAATTATCAATTATGGAAATAAGAGAACAGCATTTAAAAATCCCCACGATACATCCGGTTTATACTGTGAATGAACTGACACCTGCGACCCAGAATGTATGGATTGTCTGCCATGGCTATGGTCAGTTGGCCAGGTATTTTGTGAAGCGATTTGATATCCTTCCCGCTCGGGAACATTTCATCATCGCGCCTCAAGGTCTAAATAGATTTTATTTGGATGGTGAATATGGCAAAGTAGGAGCAAGCTGGATGACCAGGGAAGATCGTGAGACCGAACTCATCAACCAGCGACAGTATTTCGAGACGATTTTCAACACTTACCTATCAAAAGTTGATTGGCAGAAAATAGCCCTCAACTTTTTCGGGTTCTCACAGGGGGTACCGCTTTCTATACGTATAGCGGCATATTTGAGACTTCCTGTGAAGCGGATGATTTTTTGGGCCGGTGATTTACCAAAGGAGGTTCAGAAAGAAGATTTTTCCTTCCTCAGGCCTGATGCCGCCATTGAGTTAGTGATAGGGGATCAGGATAAATTTTTTAATGAAGCGGTCATAGAAAAGCAAAAAGCTAAGGTTCTTAAGTTGACTGGGATTGAGCCGCGCCTCACCATTTTTGATGGAAAGCATGAAGTCAAGCGTGAGGTTCTCATAAAGCTGATCGATTGACTAGCGATGAACATGTTTGTCCGCCAGCGGTCAAAGGTTCAGATTTGACCTTCCTATCTGTCGAAAAATCGCCTATTTTTTTTGGTATGGCTTTTGGCAATAGGGGAAATAAAAACTCAAGATGATTAGGAATTTTATCACCATCGCTTACCGAAATTTCATAAGAAACCGGTTTTTCTCAATCATAAATTTATTGGGACTTAGCATAGGCATTGCAAGCTGCCTGCTCATCTTCACTTATGTGGGCAATGAATTGTCCTATGAAGAAATGCACCCTGAGCACGATCAAATCTTCCGAGTACTTACCAGGGTAATTACGGCTGAGAGGACCGAAACTCTCGCATTGACGGCCAATAAAATTGCCGCTGTGGCGGAAGATAAATACCCCGAAGTGGAGTCTGCTGCCAAAGTAATGAACTACGGCAGTTTCAGGCCTGTAGTTATGCAGTATGAGGATAAGGTATTTTATGAAGAAAGCTTTGTGCTTGCAGACCCTGCCATCATAGACTTGTTTGCCTTTGAATGGGTGGCCGGAGACCCTCAAAATGCATTGCAAGAACCCTTTGATATCATTCTATCAGAATCATTGGCCAATAAATATTTTGGTGATGAATACCCCATAGGTAAGGTCATTGAGGGCGCAAACAAATGGGATTTAAAAGTAACAGGCGTTTATAAGGATTTTCCGGGCAATACCATTATTGATTATAAAGCGATCATTCCTATGCAGAGTTTCAACAGAGGAGGGGCTGAGCAGCTTGCCTGGTTTCCTATGAACTACCTCACTTTTCTGAAGCTCACAGATGCGCAGCAGGCAGATGCAGTAGCGCAAAAACTCAGTGCATTTGCTGAAGAGGATGGTGGTGAAAGCTTTAAGAATTTCGGGATGGAAATGCAATTTCAGATGCAGGGCCTTGATGAGATTTACCTAACCGAAGGTATTCGTGGTGATGGCGGCCAAAGATCCAGTATCACCCAGGTATATGCCTTTCTTGCTATCGGTATTTTCATTCTTCTCATCGCAGCTATCAATTACATCAATCTGACTACAGCCAAGTCCGAAAAGCGAGCCAGAGAAGTGGGTATACGCAAAGTTATGGGTGCATACAAAAAGCAATTAATCTTTCAGTTTTATGGAGAAACTTTCATTATCACCTTTCTTGCATTGATCATAGCCATTGGTATTTCTGAATTAAGCCTTCCATATTTTAATGCATTAGCCAACAAGGAGTTATCACTTCAATTTTTCTCACTACAGAACATGTTCTACTTGCTAGGAGGTTGCATTGTGCTGACCATCATTTCTGGTATTTATCCTTCGATCTATTTATCCTCATTTTCACCGGTTAGGGTGTTGAAAGGCACTTTCCGAACAGGTAAGGCCGGCGACACTTTCCGTCAGGTTTTGGTTGCTATCCAGTTTGTAATTGCAGTGGTGTTGATTATTGGTGTACTGGTCATCAGGGAACAGATACAATACACTAATGAAAAGAAATTGGGCTATGAGGCTGATGAAATGATCATGCTGCCGCTTAGTGGTGAGGAGGCCATTTCCAATAAAAACATATTGAAGGATCGGTTATTGCAAGATAGCCGGGTCAGTGATGTTACTATGACCTCCGAGCGCATGGGAACAGTAATGGCGGGCTATGGCTGCCTTGGTGAGGGTATGGATAAACAGGCTACAGTAGAATGTAATGGTTATCTCACCGATATGGACTTTTTTGAAGCTATGAGTATTCCTTTGCTTTCGGGAAGTGGTTTTACGCCCAGGGCTGAAGGTGATTCGGTATTTCAGTTTGTCATCAACCAAACACTAGCTGCAAAACTGGGCTGGAAGAATGAAGAAGCTATTGGCAAGACATTGAGTCCGTGGGCCGGATCGATGTATGGTAAGGTAGTAGGTGTGGTGCCTGACTTTCACTTCAACAGTCTGAAATCCAGTATAGAACCTTTGGCAATCTGGGTTGATCCGGAGCAAATAAGGTACATGTATGTGAAAATCAATATGGATGATTACAAGAACTCACTGGCTTTTGTAGAGCAGGAGTGGATGCAGCTTAACCCCAATAGTCCATTTGAATTTAGCTTCATGAAAGATGAATTAAGAGGGCTATATGATGCTGAAATCAGGACTGCCAAAGTGCTGGGGTTATTTACGGTTTTGTCGATAATCATTGGTTGCCTGGGATTGTTTGGGCTCACCACCTATATTCTGGAAAAGCGAACCAAAGAAATAGGCATACGCAAGGTATTGGGGGCTTCTACTGGTAGGCTACTAGGCCTTATGTCCTGGGAATTTGTGAAAATAGTATTGATTTCTAATCTAATAGCATGGCCACTTGCCTGGTTTATCATGCAGGAGTGGTTAAGCAATTTTGCCTACCACATAGAGATCGGGCCGATTATTTTCGTGGCAACATTGGCAGCTACGCTTATAATAACAATAGGCACGGTACTACACCATGCCTACAAAACTGCTACCGCTAATCCCGTATTGAGTATTAGAGATGAATGAGTATAAAGGGCCTATCTTTCATTGATAGGCTCAAATTCTCTTACATTATCGATATGTAATTTGTGCACGTGATCGTCAATATGCTCTAATCTTGAGTCAATGTGCTTTACATATTTTTGTAAATCTGTTTCCAGCACCAGAATTTGTCCATCGTAGGAATTCATGCCGAAATCATTTTTTGATTCCTCTTTATTGCGCTCAATTTCCTTTCGGAACTTACACTCTTCTTTTAGCTTGATGATAAATGCCGTGGTGCTATACTCGCTCTCAAATTTCTCAATTTCATCTTTGGTTTTCTTTTGTTCTTTTGCATCCAGTTTGGCCATTTCTTTTGGGTCTGTGATGATATCAAGTACAAGAGAATCATAATGGTGTATCAGACCAAGCATATTGACTACATTGGCTTTATATTGATCATTGGTGCAGTAAGTTTCTAATCCACTGTATGTTTTTAGTTCACCGGAGAGCTTTTCCCACTCTACTACAAGTTGGTCAAATTCTTTCTCCAGAGATCTTTGTTGCTGGGCAGTAGGTTCCTGCGCTTGCAAAAACCCCACTAAGAATATGTTTGCTATTAAAAAGGATATGATTTTCATAAGTCCTGAATTTGATGCGAAATTATTTCAAATATTTAACGTGTCGAAATACAATATTGATGCCAACTATTTATGGCATTAACTAATTCAGGGTGGTTTATATTATTCTGGCTAACAACTTTTTTACACTGTCAAATATAAGAATATAATTTCATCATTAATAATTGCACTTAAATATCTGAATGTAAGTGTTTTGCTATAAATGATGATATGCATATTGGAAAGCGAATACTAGAAGTAAATATTTTGGTCAAAATACCATCTTAAATGAAAGACCACAGAAAAAGTGATTTAATAGCTATAAGCTACCTGCTTTTATATATTTGAGTTATGGCTAACAAGAAAATTGTATCGTGGAATGTGAATGGTATTCGTGCCATTACTAAAAAGGATTTTTTCACTGATTTTGAGCAAATCAGCGCGGATATTTTATGTATTCAGGAAACCAAAGCTACTGTTGAGGATACTGAAAAAGCGCTATCTGATATTACAGGGTATCATTTATTTGCTAATGAATCTAAAACAAGAAAAGGGTATTCAGGCACGGCGATCCTCTCCAAAGAAAAGCCATTAAGTGTACACTATGATATTGGTAAGGAGGAACATGACCAGGAGGGAAGAGTTATCACTGCGGAATTTAATTCCTTTATCCTAATCAACGTATACGTTCCAAACTCAGGTAGTGGTATGAAGCGACTAGATTATCGGGCGAAGTGGGACAAGGATTTCTTTGATTATTGTAAAGGCAAGGAAAAGGATAAGCCCGTAATCGTAACAGGGGACCTAAATGTAGCCCATACTGAAATCGATATAGCCAGGCCCAAAGAGAATTACAACAAAACATCTGGCTATACTCAAACTGAAATCGATGGTATTGAACGCTTTCTGAGCAATGGCTTTATCGATACTTTCCGGCATTTTTATCCTGAAAAAGTAAAATACAGTTGGTGGAATTATAGATTCAAAGCAAGGGAAAGAAATGTCGGCTGGAGAATTGATTATTTTCTTGCTACTCAGGGGCTCAAAGACAGACTGCAAAAAGCTGAAATACACAATGATTATTTTGGCTCTGATCATTGCCCGGTTTCTTTGGAAATAGAAGCTTAAGCCATTAATCCATATTGCCTCGCCTGCGATGGCCTGGCCCCATTCCCTGGCTAACCTCTTCAATGAAGTCTGCATAGGCAGGTAGCTGCTCGGGGCGGCATATGTTTTTCACATCCTGAAAATGCCCGTAGATATTCCAGTCGATTTGACCCTGCAATGTTTTTATGTCATTAATAATTGCTTTTGCTTTCAAACGATCGTCCGATAATAGCAATTGCTTTTTAAGACCGGCCATTTTTTGGAATAATTCTCGGTTTTCTCTGAAATGAGCTCTTTTTAAATCCCGAAACTCCCTTGACTGCTGAGCATCAAATCCAAGCTGCTCTTCCAGGTGGTGTCCTCTTAGCTCTCCTTGAATATGACCTGGGCGAGGCTGCCCAATTAGGATAAAAGCGATAAGGATGATATTCAAAACCACCATTACGACAAGGCCAATTGTGATTATTCTAGTTTTCATAAGTCTTTATTCATTATAGCTATACCAGGCATAGTCATTTAAACTATAGTCTTCAACAAGGCTGGCAGTACTATCATTATAATTTATAATTTCCCCGGCATTAAAATTCGAAAGTATTAGAATGTTGAGCAGCAGTAGTAAAATAATGCCCGCAGCTACCATATACTGATGATTTACAACCCAACCAAGCCATTGTTCCTGCTTTGATTGAGCAACTAGCTGTTGTTTGTGTGCCAGCCGATTTTCCAATTTTGAAAAGAAAAAGGGGCCAGGTGAGGCTCGCTCCACATGATTAAGACTATTTAATATTTTGTCGATATCAGGTTGATTGCTGTCCATATTTGATTAGATGTTTTCTTGTTTTATTTCTTGCTGGTAATAAGTGCGCAGATATTTTCTAAGATTCGTTTTAGCTCTGTGCATCAATGATTCCACAGAACTTAGGCTCGTTTGCAACACTTCTCCGATTTCGGTATAGCTCATGCCTTCCAGTTTATGAAGAACAAATGCGTTTTGCTGATTTTTAGGTAGTTTGTCAATAGCTCTAAAAAGTGCCCTGGCGTGTTCCTGCTCTTCCATGATTACACCGGGATGATGAAAATCCGGTGCCTCTATCATGCCATCTTCTTTGCCATTCCATAAGCTGACCAACGATGCAAACCGCTTTTTACGCTTTTTATATCGAATGAATTCCCAGGCTTTAGTTAGCGATATACGATAAATCCAGGTAGATAATTTTGCCTTTTGCTCAAATTGATGGATATGCTGATGAATCTCTATAAATACTTCCTGGGCAATATCTTCAGCGTCTTCCGTGGATTTTAAAATACCCAGGATGGTATTATAAACCCGATCCTGATATTGTAATACCAGCTCCTTGAAGGCGGCAGCATCCCCAGCTTTTAGCGCTGCAATCAATTGATCTTCATCCGCTGGTATTTCCATATTCTAATTTGATACCAAATCTTGAAAATACTTGCGGTGTGTCTATTGAATTGTCAAACTTTTATAATAACTGAGGGTTTTTTTGATATGGAATACCCTAAAAGTGACGCTTTAGAACCGATTTATCAGGATATAAAAGGAGAATTGGTAAGGGCTTCTGTAGATCCAAAACATCCATGTCGCTACTTATCCCTTGCTACAGCAGGAACCTCGGGTACTCCAGAAAGTCGCTATATTGTTTTAAGAAAATTTATACCAGAAACACATCAGCTCATCTTTTTTACCGATCATCGCTCCAAAAAGGTTAAGGAAGTTCAAGGCAACAATAGCGCTACAGTTTTAGGCTATCATCCCAGACAAAAATACCAGCTAAGGCTAAAGGGTATATGTCACATTGACCATGGTAATGATTTTGCAGCTCACTTTTATCAACAGGTAGTAAGTCAAACCAAGGACTATAATAGTAGATACGCTCCGGGTACGCCTATTTCATTATGGCAGGAAGGCAATGAACAAAAGGACCAGATCGATGCTGAGCATTTTGCTGTAATAACCTTTAGGATTAAAGAGATCGATTGGCTAAAGCTGGATGGGAAAAATGGACATCAACGGGCTCGATTCATTTTAGATGATAATCAATCCATTACCTCTACATGGTTAGTTCCCTGATGGGCCTCCTTTATATCACGTGGCAAAGTTAGCTGTATGACTCCTTCGGAATAGGGGGCTATTTCATAAGGGTTAAACAGGAATGTGATGCTATCCTTGCTAAGGATGAAATTATTATTGGGGTAAAAATTCGGAGAGAAAAGTACTCTTGTGGAGTCAATACTGGCTGAAAGCATATTTCCAATCAAAGTCTGCTCGTCTGCATCGTACAAATCATTCAAAGCTAGTTTTTCGCCCGATGTTCTATGTAGGTTGTGGTAAAAGATAGCTTTGTTACCATGAGCTCCTCCGGTATATTCTTCCAAATCTGATATAAATGTTACTAGCGAGTCAGATTCACTCGCTAGCTCTACCACATAGTTGATAAACCATGGAGCAGTAGATTCCGGATATTCATCCCTGAAAGTTGTATATGTTTTTATGAAATCATTGGCAAAGCTATCTAGTGGCCAGCTTAGCTTATCAGGATCAAAAGCCGGGGATTTTATGCTGTCTATAAAGTTGTTGATACCGGATAGGTTTTCATCCAGGACTCTTGGATATACGATTTTTATGTAAGTGCAATCCGCATCACCCGGATCGCAATTATTATAAGTTTTCAAGACTGTTTCATAAGCAACAGGTATTGGAGGCAACTCTTCCATTGCTTTATTTTCATTATGGTCATTGCAGGCAAGTAAGAGGGATATTAAAGTAAGGTAGGATAACGATATAATCTTCACAGCACGATAATAGCTAAACTAGACTTAAGTTATGAAGAAAATGGAGAAACTGTGAAGCGATTAATACAAAATGAAAAGCTGCGGCCTGATAAGCCGCAGTACTCTTCATCGCTTTTTCACGAAATAATAAACAATGGCAGTAATAATGCTGAATATTAGCGCAAAGATTGACCACAATAGCTTAGCGCCTGTACCCATACCTTTTTGCTGAGTCCATACATCGTAAAGAACCCAAACAGCGCAAACGATAGCTACTACATAAAGAATATTCTCCATAAGAATAGATTAGGTTAGTTTGTATGAATATAGCAAATAATCATAAAGCCCCTTGATTTTTTCGGTGAATATTAATCATTCATCGACATAGCTGATTTAAATCAAGCGCTCCAGCATAA
This sequence comes from Cyclobacteriaceae bacterium, assembly GCA_965227155.1. Classification (GTDB taxonomy): domain Bacteria; phylum Bacteroidota; class Bacteroidia; order Cytophagales; family Cyclobacteriaceae; genus UBA6059. The sequence continues at coordinate 4,799,274 of OZ245731.1, read as the reverse complement.
GACAGCCTAGCAGTCCAATAACGCTAACAATAGTTTCCATGGCTGTCCATGACCTGAAAGTTTGCCAGATAGACAGATTGAAATACTCTTTGAAAAGCCAGAAACCTGTGTCATTTACCTGGGAGAAGGTAAGGCTACCTGCACCTGTGGCTAAAACTAATAACTCAGGACTGGCTTGTGTCGATTGAATGAGGGGTGCTGCTATACCTGCAGCCGTAAGTGCGGCCACAGTTGCTGAGCCAAGAGCTATTCGCAGTGCGGCTGCAATAGTCCATGCCAGAACGATGGGTGAAATATCGAAACCTTGCAGCGCTCCTATGATTTGTTCACTCGTGCCACTGTCAATCAGTATTTGTTTGAATCCTCCTCCGGCACCAATGATAAGTAGGATCATGGCTACACCTTTTACGGCATTACCATAAATACCTGAAATATCCTTCATGCTTCTGCCTTTTGCAATACCAAGCGTATAAGTGGCAATCAACAAGGCCAATAGCAAGGCCATAATTGGTTCACCCAGAAAGTTAATGATAGGCATTGCCATGTGGTCTTCTGGCAGTGACAGTTTTGCGATGGCTGATAGCCCCATCAAAAATACCGGAATTAGGGCCGTAAGGATGCTATTTACAAAAGAAGGTGTCTGCTCATTTACTTCTGTAATCTTAAAGAGGTTGTCAGGCACCTTTATGTCCATGCTTTTCATCGTATGACCAAATATGGGTCCTGCAATAATGATGGTTGGGATGGCAAGTATGACTCCATAAAGAAAGGTTATGCTCATGTCAGCGCCATAAATGACCGCCAATGTGGTCGGGGCAGGGTGTGGAGGTAAAAAACCATGCGTAACGGATAAGGCAGCTACCATAGGAATAGCCAGGTAGAGTAGGGGAAGCTTTGTAGTGCGTGCTATGGCAAAAATTAATGGGATCAACATGACAAACCCTACCGTGTAAAACATGGGAATCCCAACGATAAAACCGGTTAGCACCAGTGCCCATTGGATACGGCTTTCACCAAATCCTTTAATGAGGTGTTCTGTGATTCTGCGAGCTGCACCGGTTTCTGCTAGTAAACCTCCCAGCATAGCCCCAAATCCAATCACCAAGACCAAATAACCCAAAGTGCTGCCAGTGCCTTTCTGTAAAGATCCCAAAAGCTCAGAAAGGGACATGCCCTGCGCCATACCTACACCTAAGGCCACGATAACTATGGCAATAAAAGCAGGTACTTTAAAGCGCACAATCATTAACAAAAGCACAGCTATACCCGCTGCAATGATCAGGAATGGAGACATGGATCAAAAAGTTTTAGAATGTAAGATCAATTTCTTCAAAAGCTAAAACCTTAAATCTATTGAATTTTTGAGCCAGAGTGGTAATAAATTCTGCCTGAGGGCTAAAGGCGATTTTTGGGTTCTGCATATGGAATTGTTCATAACCCGAAACAGCACCTAGAGCTCGCCACCCCATTTTGGCAGCACCGAGGGTAGAGGCATCCTGGTCGTTCATAATCATCACTTTCCGATGGGTAATATTGGCCAGTAATTGTGCCGGGAAATTTGATTTAGTGATACCGCCGGTTAAATAGATTTGCTTTATTTCATTTTTTGGATCCAGTTTTTCCAGAATCCAATGAATATTGAATAAAAGGCCTTCTAAAACCGCGAGCAGCAATTGCTCAAAAGAGTAGCAATCAGGATTTTCTGTAAAACCAAATTTGCTATTGTCAGTCCATAATGGAGCTCGTTCTCCTAGCATCCAGGGCACAAAATACAGATTTTGTTCAAAATGGGTAGCCAGCGAGAGTACAGCCATAGAGCTTTCAATATCTTTCGAAGGTCCATATTTATCAATGAATCTTTGGATTACATTACCACCATTATTACTTGGCCCACCCACTATTGAATATTTCTCATCCAGTAAATAGCAGAAAAGATCATTGGGGGATGGGTTCTCCTTTTGTATGATGGTTTTTCTTATGGCACCACTTGTTCCTACGGTGACTACTGCAGCATCATTGTTTAAACAACCTACACCAAGGTTGGCCAGACAACCATCGCTGGCACCTGGAATTACCGATAGGCCATCACTACAACCCAACTTTTCTGCCCAATTGCTCAATAGCCTAAGCCTAGAGGTTGGTTCAACGATTTCCGGTAATTGTTCACGTGTGATATCCGCAAGTTCAAGCGCTTGCGGATGCCAGGTGTGATGGTCAAGATGCATCATGCCTGTAGCAGAAGCCAGGGAGAAATCACACACAAATCTTCCTGTTAGCTTACGGATAAGGTATTCTTTTATGCCACAAATGAACCCTGGCTTTGGAAAATTCCTTTGCTTTCTGATCCATAAGAGTTTTGTGAGCGGATTCATGGAATGGATCGGCGTTCCTGTCTCTTTAGCCAATTGCATTCCTACTTCAGTATTTCTTAATTGAGCTGCCTCCAGGGAGCTGCGTCTATCCGCCCAGGTGATTATATTGGTTAATGGATTAAATTCAATATCAAGCACGATAAGACTATGCATAGCGCAGCTAAACACTATAGCAGTTATCTTTTGACCGTGCAGCTGGATTTGCTCTTTTATACTATCAATTACCTTTTGCTCAAGATCTGTGAGGTTGAGCTCTGCCAGCTCCTGATTTTGAATCAGTTCGATTTTTTTGTAACCACTACTGTAGGTAATTAGCTCTTGATCTACAGTGAGCGTTTTAATGCCGCTGGTTCCGATATCTACTGCTATGAGGTATTGATGAGCCACTTGAGAAGGGGTGAAATAAAAAAAGCAGGAAGGATTCCTGCTTTTAATTGTTCGTTATCAACCAGCTATGGATAAGTATGAACAATACAAATATAGAACAATTTTGAAATAAACAAATTGAATGGGCAAAGAGATTCTAATAAATGTTTGCCCATTCAATTTCGATTAGTTTTCAACCCAATGCTTTAATTAAGATGCCTGAGAATGATAGCGCTTTCTTTTGTTCGCTTTCTCAGCTTGTTTAATTACCCCATCTCTGATTTTGGTGTAACTATTTGTGATGATTGTGAGCGGGAGAACTATTGCAAGCAGAAGGACTACTCCTAGCATCAAAAATGCATGGTTATGCGCGAAATCAAGGGTATTTCCAACAATGCTTACTGCAATTAATAGGATAGCGACTATCCCAGTGATGTTTCTGATAGTTTTCATAATTTCCATAGCTTTCATCAAATCTAATGAAATCAATGAAATTCTAATAAGGAAATTAAGGGGTATTTGCAGTGTTAAGAATTGATAATATTTGGGGAACTTAAAATAAAAGTTTAGGGGGTTAAGCGTAGGTGGCTGTAAATCAAATGTCTATAGGTAAAACCATTTTTTTTCTCACAGCTTTACCTTTTAATGTTGCAGGCGTCCATTTTGGCATTGATGTGATCATATTCAGTATAGATTGATCAACTTCTTTATTTATTCCCTTTACGATTGTCGCTTCACTGATGCCTCCATCTTCTTCTACAAAAAAGGAAACAAAGATTTTGCCTGTGCCTTTGGCCTCTGGTTTTTTATTCTCTACATATTCGTAGAATTTCTCCATACCGCCTGGAAATTCAGGGTTTGTTTCAATGATTTTTCCTAGTACTTTATCCTCTGCAGTACCTTGGCAAATAGCCTGTGCTGAGGTTAATAATACCAAAAGACATAAAAGTGGAAGCGATTTTATCATTCTTAAACCCTGTTGAATCATGAAAATAACACCTATTTGCGAAATCAGAAAGAAAAGCTAGCATAATGTGAAATAAAAGACTGAACCATGGTTGATTTTACTATCGGCCCAAATCTCTCCGCCATGTTTTTTGACGATACGGCGCGCAATAGATAGCCCTATCCCTGTACCTTCAAATTCGCTTTCTGTATGCAATCTTACAAAAGGCTTGAACAGTTTACTATGGTATTGCATATCAAAGCCAACTCCATTATCCCGAATAAAGAATGCTCCATCTTCAGCCGTACCCATTTCTACCATTGGGTCGTGGGTTTCTCCACTGTATTTTATGGCATTACTCAATAGGTTTTTCAATAATATCCTGACCAGCTTGTGGTCTGCATTGGCAAACATATTTGGTTGCGCATGAAAGGTAACCCGGCCTTTCACTTCATTTTCAGACTCCAATTCTTCGAGGCAATCAGTCCAGGCTTTAGTGATATCCAGCTCCTGTATATTTAATTCCGCCTGTGAAATCATTGATAAGTCCAGCAAATCACCAATCAGGTCTTCCATTCTATGAATGTTCTTATGAATTCCTTCCAGCAACCTGAATTTCTCTTTCGTATCCAGTGTGTCCCAGTCCTCAGATAGCGTGTCTGTATAGAATGATATTGTTCGCAATGGTGCCTTTAAATCGTGACTCACAGAATAGGAGTATGCGCGGTAGTCTTCATTTTTTATTTCAAGCTCGGTAAGTGTCTTTTCCAGGTCTTCTTTTCTTTGTTGTAATTCCTCCTGCTGACGCTTTTTTACCTTGCTCGCTCGGTATAATTTGATCGCAAGTAATGAACTGGCGATAAGTCCAAAGGCAAAAGCAATTGTAATGACCAAAGTATTTTTAAAGCGATTTTCTGACATCTGGGCCTGATATTCGAGCTCCTGATTCATGCGCTGTGTCTTTTCTACTTCATAGAGTGTGTTTAGGTTTTCTATTTGAAATGTTTTTTCAAGATTGAAAAGGCTATCCTTTAACAAACTGTAATGCTTGTAGTCATTCAATGCCTCTACGTAATTACCTCGGGCTTCATTGATTTTGATTTTCAGCTCAAAAAAAATGAGATCAAGATCTGTAGCTTCCAATTTTGACAAATATTGGAATGCCGAATCAAGATATTGGGCTGCAACACCATTATTTCTAAGATTTAAGTAGGTTCTTGAAAGCTCGAAATAGGATGAGATGATGCCACGAGTATCATTTAATTTCTTGCGTAGGCTCAGGGCCTTCTGGTGGTATTGTGCTGCCATTTTTTCAAGACCAGCCTGCAGCGTAATTTTCCCCAGTCCTTCGTTGGCATAGGCAACCGGGCGTAGATTTGTAGAATTAGGAGATTCATCCATTACCCTGGTAAAATATGCCTGGGCAGAGTCAGTATTGCCCATCATCAAAAAAACCTCACCGATATTGTAGTAAGACATCAAAGGCTGGACACCTTCTATTTTTCGCTTTGCTGCAAGCGATTTCTGATGGTATTCGAGGCTGGTATTCAGCTTGTTCTGCTTTTTGTATATCTCTCCAATGTTATTGTACACCAAAGCTGTACCAAGCATATTATCTTCATCCTCGTATATTCTCAATGCATCTAGATACGGTTCAAGGGCCATTTGGTAGTTTCCTTCAAGCCAATAGCTATTGCCCAGCAACCTTAACCCCTCCGCCAGTTCCAGTGAGTCACCAATAGTCTTGGAATATTCGATTATTTCCTGAATATAAATTCTGGCTGAGTCAGTATTGCTGTCGAGGTATCTTTCAACTCCTGTTTTCCAAAATTCTAATTTTTGATCTTGGTTTTGGCCAATTGCATTGTTGGTCAAGGTCAAAAAAAATAAGGCCCAGCCTAAAAACTTGAAATGCTTTTTTGGTAAGTAGTTAAAAAATTGATCCATAGCTAAAAGTCAAATATACCGAAAGAAAAGAAAGCAAAATCTTCATTTCTTCCATTAATCAGCGCAAACCGAACAACTATATGAAAAGAATACAAATTGATACAATCGATCTGTTAGATTTGTGATAGATCAAATGATTGAACTCAATACGTTATTTCCAGTTACACCTAAAAACATAATTAACTATGGCAGAAATTACACTTAAAGGGAACCCTATTCATACGGTTGGCGATTTACCAGCTGTGGGTAGCATGGCTCCTGATTTCACATTGGTAGGTAATGACCTGGCTGATGTTAAACTTAGTGACTACAAAGGGAAAACGGTAATTCTTAATGTTTTCCCCAGTGTAGATACCGGTACATGTGCCACCTCGGTACGAAAGTTTAATGAAAAGGCAGCCGGTCTTGACAATACAGTAGTACTATGCATATCGGCAGACTTACCATTTGCACACGGTAGATTTTGTGGTGCTGAAGGTATAGAAAATGCGATTACTCTATCTACTTTTCGGGATGATCATGGATTCAGTAAGGCTTATGGCGTGCTGATTACTGATGGCCCGCTGGCAGGGCTTAATGCAAGATCTGTAGTTGTAGTTGATGAAAACGGAACCATCAAGCATACCGAACTGGTAGGTGAAACTGTAGATGAACCAAACTATGAGGCGGCACTTGCTGCTCTTTAAAATTCGACCATCAAAGGCCCGATTATTTTATTTTGGTAGTCGGGCTTTTTCCTAATTTTTACCTAACAAAATCATGTCATTACAACTACTCACTATAAATAACTTAGCCACCTCACCGGGAGAAAAGAAACAGGGATACATTCACGTAGAAGGCACTGAAGTAAAGATGCCGACCACAGTAATTCATGGAAATGAAGAAGGAAAAACGATCTTGATTACCGGTGGAGTACATGGGGGCGAATATCCTTGCATCGAAACGGCAATACAATTAGCCCGATACCTTGAGCCGAGTGAAGTAAAAGGTACATTAATCATTATCCATCCGGTGAATGTGCCTGCTTTTCTCGCTAAGCTTCAATATTACGGTCCTTATGATGGCAAAAACCTTAATCGCGTATTTCCTGGCAAGGCTCTCGGCACTGTAAGTGAGAGAATAGCCTATACGGTGAACCAATTGCAGCAAGAGGCTGATTTTTTCATTGATTTACATGGTGGTGATATCCATGAAGGGCTTGTGCCTTTTGTGATTTATTCAAAAATTGGAGGTGATGAACTTGCAAATGTTTCAGCAGAAGCTGCCAAAAAAGTAGGGTTTCCTTATGTGGTGGGATCTATTTCCGAAGGAGGGTCAATAGCTGGTGCTGCCAAGGTGGGAACACCTGGGTTCCTAGCCGAATTGGGCCAATGCGGCCGCTGGACACAGGTAGAGGTTGATCACTATATTAAAGGTATTAAAAATGTGCTTGTGCACTTAGAAGTACTGGGTCAAAAAATGGAAGTTGATGAACCGTTGCACATGTTGGATAGGATGGCTGTGTACAAAGCGGAGCATGAGGGCTGCTGGTATCCGGAGCATGGGTTGAATGAACAGCTGGAAAAAGGAGATAAGCTGGGTGAAATCCGAGACTTTTTTGGAAACACACTTTCTGAGTATTACGCCGAAGAAGACGGGATAGTGCTTTATGTTGTAACCTCCTTAGCCATTACGGTAGGTGATCCATTAATTGCTCTGGGCGTTTCCTAAGAACTTAATCGTCGATTTTTTGAAAATCATTGCTAAAACATTTTTTGGGCTTGAATCTGTACTTGCAGAAGAGCTAAGCCTTTTGGGTGCAGATAATGTTCAGGTTTTGAAAAGGGCAGTGTCTTTTGATGGGCACAAAACGCTTCTTTACACAGCTAACCTAAAAAGCAGGCTTGCATTGAAGTTTTTGGTGCCAATTGTTCATTTTCAGGTTAATAATGAAAATGACTTTTACCAAAAGATAAGAGCCTTTGACTGGTCCCAATACCTTTCTATTGACCAGACATTTGTGATCAAAGAAACTGTACATTCTGAGATTTTCAAGCATTCGAAATTTATTGCCCTTAAAATGAAGGACGGTATTGTAGATCATTTTCGAGCCAAAACAGAGGAAAGGCCGTCTGTATCCTTAGATAGACCGGATATCATTCTGGATTTACATATCAGTAAAAATCAGGTAAATATCAGCATTGATAGCACTGGAGAGCCTCTAAGCAAAAGAGGTTATCGAAATAAAGGTCATTATGCCCCGCTGAATGAAGTGCTTGCAGCGGGCATGCTTGCCTTGTCGGGGTGGAAGCCTTATAGGCCACTCCATGATATGTGCTGTGGTACAGGCACTATTCTTTTGGAAGCTGCTATGATAGCGGCTAATATGGCCCCCGGTATCCATAGAAAAAGATTTGCTTTTATGGAATGGCCGGATTTTGATAGGGCATTATGGAAAAAAGTAACTGCTGCAGCAGTTGAGGAAATTGACCTATTTCCAGAAGCCAATATTTATGGAGGAGACATTAATGGCAGAGCAATAGCTACAGCAAAGGCTTCCGCTAAACTATTGCGATTGCATAATGTCATAAAGCTGGAGAAAAGGCCATTGGATAAACAGAAGCCTGCTGCAGAGGAAGGTATGCTGATTTTCAATCCGCCATATGGCGAAAGAATGGAAAAAGATGATATTGAAAGCTTTTACCAAAGCATTGGAGACCAGCTAAAAGGTGAGTTTACGGGCTGGCAAGCATGGTTGCTGTCTTCCAACAAGGACGCATTGAAACGCATAGGCTTAAGAACCTCTCAGAAGCTCACCTTATTTAACGGGCCGCTTGAATGCAAATACCAACGGTATGATTTGTATCGCGGTAGTAAGAAATCAAAAGCTATGGATTAGTAATAGCAAACTGATCGATTGCAAAACCTACATTCCCCAAGCCATCAGTACCCTGAATGATGATCGTGGCTGTTTTGGGTGCTGCATCGGTGAAGAATTCCAGGGTAGCTTTACCATATTCATCCGTCTTAAATTCATTTACCCAGTGTAGGGTTTTTCTAAAGTCCGGTCCCGATACCGGAGAGGACGAATCCTCATAGTTAGGGCTGTAAAATTCTTTGTTTACTTTCAGCGTAACTCTTTCTGGTTGGGAAGCCATTAAGGCCTCCGGTGACGCTGTTATGCCTTTTTTGGTAGTGACCATAACTGCTCCATTGGCAGCTATAGACCCGTAATAAATTGCCATGGCGCTGGTTTTGATTACCTCTACTTTCTCTATATCATTCATATTGAGGTAATTGAGTGCTCTAAGGTCTTTGCCAATAAGTGATCCATTGAGTACAATTACCGCACCCCAGCGGGATGGAAACATCAGTTGCGAAGGTGGTCTGAGTAGGATTTGGCCTGTAGTCCCATTGTATCGGTAGATATTGGAAAACTGTCTTACTATGTCAATAAATCCACCGCTGGCACCCATACCAGCACTTGTAGCTACTGAGGGGCTGTAGCTCAGATCTTCGATGGTTCTGCTTTCTACAAAATAATGAGACCGTACTGACATTTGATTGGCTAGCTCATACCGCTCATTTTTATCCAGCGGGGTAGGTTCTATTCGTGTGCTTCTGATTTCCACTCCTGAGAGCACTTCGTAATCATCTCCTGCATAGGTACTTTGCTCGGTAATCTGCGGTGCTATATAAAATGCCTCCCAGCGGTTATCATCTGTGCTATTGTCAGCCAAAAAACTGTCATCCTCATTGAATACGACCTGCATATTTTCATTAGGAAGATTATAGTACAGGTTTTCTCTTTGCGGGATCAACGCTGTAGGGAACACAAAATTCCCCTGATTATCAGTAAAAGCAGATACAGAAGTGAAGGTGCTGGTGTTTACTATTTGCACTTCGGCATTGGCCACAGCATTGCCACGCTTGTCTACCACCGTGGCTATAAGCTCGCTGGAGGTTGCTACTTCCTCCTTTTCTTGACCGTCATTCAGTACAGCGTCCCAGGTATACCTTCGCCACCCATGGGTCATCATTACCAGATCAAGGGCGGTAGTTGTAAAACTGGACTGGCTTCCGAAATAATAATTAGGCGTTGGTATTTTGCCCTTCAAATCGGTACTCAAAAGCAGGTAGGGAGGGAGAAGCTCCTGGTATTGACGATTTATTTTCATAAAATACTCGTCAGCTACAGACGCAGAAAATATGCCTTTGGTAGGGACACCTTCAGCATTGGTCACTTCAATTTGCAGACTCACCTTTGCTTTGGTAGTATATTCATCATTGATGTTATAGATATTGATATTCAACTTTTGGTGCTGATTGACAAAAACTAATCGCTCGCTTACAGGTATGTCCTCTTCAAATAATGTAAACTGAACGATGCCTCGACTAAACTCATTGAGTGGTATTCGCAAACTATTTTCACCGGGTGTTAAAATGGCACGTACCTTCATCACGCCATTTTGAATACCCACAAGCTTGAGTAATCCATTGCCGCTACCGAGTACATTGAAAATAGCCGTATCCTTATCTAGTTGATCAAGCTGAAGTCCAACCTGAGCTGCATCAAACTGCACAGGAAACTCAGATGGCACGGGTTCCTTTACGCGCAAAAGATATGTCTGATTGGGTTCAGGAATAAATGGTATCTTTCCTATACCACCATAAAATGATGAGAATTGCTGAATAGTAATGCCATCACCAGTGATTAACTCACCGGTAATATCAATTGGATTTCCCAAAAAATCAGTTGCCTTAAAGGCAAGGTTGTTCAATGCACCAGGTATAAGGTAACCTCCCTCTGGAAAAACATCAACCACCAGTTTATCATATGCTGAAACGGGAACTACTTTTTCAAAAAACTTGCCCAGGGCTTCTGTAGACACGGTTAATTTAACCGCATCCTGAACGCTGGATGGTATGGCTTCAGCAAAGGCAATGATTCCATCTTTAGTGGATTTTTCGCGCAACTCTTTAATAATGTCTTCTCCTTCAATAAGTCTGATAATGAATTCTTCTTTTTTAAGTGGATTTTTGTCATTATCAGTGAATGTAAATTGAGCTTCCAGCATTTCAGCAGGCTCAAAATTTTCCTTATTCAATTCAACTGTAGATAAGATTGGACTTTCCGCCCCTTCAATTTGAACCTGACTGTAAAAAACAGGCTTGATCTCATTGGCTTCCATGAAATTGGTATAGGCAAATAACAAGTAGTTACCTGTGGTAATATCATCAGGCAGATTAAGGCCACCATTTACCCGCCCTCCACTTATGGCAAAGGAGGTTTCAAATATTACCTCATTATTCTTATCCATTAGTCCCACTGTCAAAACCTTACTGATGAAGGAGAGTCTGTTTTTTACCGTTTCAAACACATATCCCTTAAACCATAATTCTTCACCGGCACGAAAGCTTCTTCTATCTAGCTGTAAGTAAACCTTCTCAGCTACATGAGTGGCCTGATAAGCTGCCAACTGCTCTTCGATTTTTTGCCCGTGTGTATGAAAAATTGTTAATGAAAAACATATCGCTAGTAGGGGAAGGTATTTTTGCGACAATATTTTTTTATGGAAATGGCTTATTGCTTTCATTAAATTCAATTTCTATAGCAAGACCTTCAGTAACAATCATCTCTCTATTTTCCCTGACTTGCCTGCGGTAAAAATAGCGATCTCCGGTTAATTAAAACTTGAAGTTGTAGGTAATTGAGGGGAAAGCAGAGCCGAGTACAGCCAGTTTAAATGCCTTTGGGATCAACGATGGATCTTCCCTTCTGTAAAACACCGAATAAGCATTGCGGCGACCCAGTACATTATAAATAGAAAAGTTGAGGGTGTCATCCAGTTTGTTGATGACATTGCCAATCGTAAAGGAAATATCAAGCCTGTAATAATCGGGGATCCTATATTGGTTTCTATCGCTGAATTGTGGCACTGTAGTGCCATCATTTTCATAGTTGGATTCCAAAGCTGTGAATGGACGGCCGGTGTTGTATGTGAAATTTACCCCAAAAGAGCCGCCACGCCATAATTTTCTTTTGGCTACAAAATTGATGTTGTGGGGTTTATCATAGTTTGCCGGAAACCAGGCTCCACCATTGATGGTCTCCGATCGCGTCGGCCCATCTACTTTCACAAAAGTCCGGCTGTATTCATAGGATAGCCAACCCGTCCAGAATCCGGTTGTCTTTTTAAGATAAACCTCCATGCCATAGGCTTTTCCAATGCCGTTGAGCAAATCAGTTTCAAGGTGCTCGTTCAGTAGCAGTTCAGCAAAATCCTTGTACTCAACCAGACTCTTTATGTCCTTGTAGTAGAATTCAAGAGATGTTTCTATGGCATTATTGGCAAGGTTTTGAAAAAAGCCAATCGAATAACTATCCGCAATTTGAGGATCCAAAAAAGCATTACTAACCTGCCAGATATCAATAGGTGATGCTGCCGCAGAATTGGAGATCAGGTGAATATACTGCCGCATTCTGTTGTAGGACAGTTTTACGGAACTCATTTCTCCGAGCTGATAGCGCACCGCAAAGCGAGGTTCTAGGCCTGAAAAGGTCTTTATGGTTTGTCCATTCTGTTGCAGTAGCGTATCGGTGATGGACGAAACAGTCCTTGGAACCCCTTCGGCATAATCAAATTGCTGCTTGGGTCCATAATGCTGAAAATAGGAGAACCTCAACCCAGGAAGAATGGAAAGCTTTTCATTGATCTTAAACTCATCTTCCAGATAGATACCAAATTCTCTTCCTTTATCTTTTGAAACTGCCTTGGGCCTAATATTAGAAGCGTCATTCAATGGCTCCCTAACTTCGGGCTTACCCTGATAATCATTTAGTTCTACTCCAAATGACAAAGTATGACTATTGCCTAGCTGGTATTCAAAATTTTGCTTGAACTGCTGATAATTCATACCATTTGCAACTGATGCAGCATCAAAACCCTCAGGATCAAAAAGTGTACTTCGGTAGGCTCCTACATGCATAGAAGTAGTGAATGAAAAATTTTCATTAATGATATTTTTCCAGTTCAATGAAACAAGGTCAGTGGACCAGTCAAAGGCAAAATCGTTAGCAAAATTGAGCTTATCAAAGCTTCTGTAGTAGGAGAGGGATAGTAAGTTGGTATCTGAGAATTTGTGAGTAATTACAGCATTGCCATCATAAAACTGCGCTTCAGAGTTTTGAACATCCGTATTCTTGATAAAATTCAGAAACCAGTCGGAATAGGCTAGCCGACCGCCTAATAATATTGAGGTTTTACCTTTTGCGATAGGCCCTTCCACAGCGAGCCTGCTGGAAGCAATCCCGACACCTCCCTGGTATTTAAACTCATCGAAATTTCCTGTTCTGGAATTTACATTTAGAACCGATGATAACCGACCACCATACCTTGCCGGCACATTGCCTTTGTATAAAGTGAAATCATCTGTTACATCCGGGTTGAATGCAGAAAAGAAGCCAAGGACATGGCTGGAGTTGAACAATTGACCCCCATTGAGCAGCACCAGATTTTGATCTACCCTGCCACCTCTTACATTGAAGCCACTGGCCCCTTCGCCAACGGTACTTACACCCGGAAGCATGATCAGACTTTTCACTACATCAACCTCACCAAGAAAGGAGGGAAGTTCCTTAATTTCAGCTAAGGTAAGCCGCTCTACGCCCGTAACAACTTCTTTAAAATTATCTTCAGCACCTCCCCGTATTACTATTTCCTCCAGGTCAATAGATGATTCACTCATTGCCATGTGCAGGAACCCCGGAGAGTATAATTTGAGGTTCACACTTATGGGTTCCATACCCAGATACCTGAAGGCAACATTATGCTCTCCTCTGGGCAGTCTGATGCTGTATCTGCCATTTACATCGGTAGTAGTTCCCGTTCTCAGGTTTATGATTTCGATCACAGCACCAATGACAGGCTCTTTCGTATTGGCATTAATTACCTTGCCTTTGATGGGTAGGTCGGCTCCAAAATCAGGAGCCTCGGGGTTTCCAATAATTACTGTCTTCCTGCCACTATCCTGAGCCCATGCATTGCATGTTGCCAGCACTATCCAGAATAGTATATATGTGATTGACCTAAGCATTGAGATTTCCAGAAAAGCTAATCTACCATTTGTTAACCAGAAAACTCAGCAAGGCGGAAATAGTCCTTAAAAACTTTTAAAATCGGAGTAAAACCTGTAGGCGATTTTAAATGAAATTTCTGTTGTGCTGAAGTTGAAACCGGTAAGGTCGGTAGGTTTACTAAAGATAAATAATGTACCTGTTTTAAATGTAGAGATAATCGGTGTTTGGTTGAGTGCATTTCTATCGAAGCGGACTAAATTAAAATCCAATACCCGCGCCAGGTATCGTAAATCGACGGATATGCTAATGTTTTGGTTAATGTCTTTTTTTATCCCTGCAATGCCGCCAAAAGCTATTTGCTGATCTACATTGAGTGGAGCATTAATGAAAGTGCCCTGAGGAAAAAACGGTGCGATAAAGTTTTCTGATACAGTCAGGTTTTTTGTGAAATAAATTGAAGAAGAGAGGCCTATGTAGGGTCTGAATCCAAAGACATTGAGGTTGTATTTTATAGCAAATGGGACTTCAAAATTCTCCCAGGTAAAAGTCACCTCCGAACGATAATTCCTGTCAAAATAGGGGGGCACATCAGCATTGAAATTGGTAGTGGTAGCCTCATAGGCCTGAAACCCAATTATGCCACTTACTTTTTTATTAGCCCACAGTTCCAATTCAAAGCCAAGTCCATTGGATACGATATCCGTATAAATGCCGGAATAGTCTTTGTCTTGCTGGGCTGTAACCAGTGAATTGTGTATGAAATATTTGGCAGCGATATTGACTTCTACACTGTCTGCTTTTTGCCAGGTCACCGGTTTTTCTTTGAGGCAGTCATAATATTCCAGCATCAGCGCTGTAAGATCACTTTGCTTGTAGCTTAATTTCCTGTAGGATAATGATCTGCTAACCACCTTACATGCTTGCAAATGCCTTCCAAATGCAGCGTTGAGTTTGATTTTCGGGAGCTCAGCTGCCTGCTCACCGTTGATGAGGTAAAATGCTTTATGGCGTCTACTGAGCGACTTGGCTAATTGGATTTGATTTGTGCTACCGGTGAGCACCTGCACAAAAAATGAGCTGGTATTGTCATCTACTGTAATTTGTTGATATAATATGCCGCCTATTACAATCTGGCTGAATGATTTTGCTGCGATTCGATTTCCATTTTGAGCAAGTACAGTTTCGATGTTGCCATTTTTCATGATCAAATCGAATTGCCCGGAAACTGTATCGCTATTTTGAATTAAATAACCTAGAGAAAAACGCTGTGCATGAATAGTTCCGCTAAGTATTATGAGAACTAGTGTGAATATTAATCTCAATGTGGATAATTCTAAGTTTGCGTTGGAGCAATTTAAGAATTTACTTTATCTTTTTTCTTCTTGGTTTTGATGAATATCACACCATTGGTAGCCCTGAGACCGTAAGCTGAAGTGGTAACAGGGTCTTTCATAAGCCTTACATATGCAATATCATTAGGGTCTACTAACGATGCTGCCTGCTGGTAGTTTTGACCCACCGGATTGTTGTCGATTACAAAGAGTGGACTGTTTGTGCCTTCAAATGAGTTGATACCCCTTACCATTACCCTGATATTATTTCCACTACCGGAAATCAAAACACCTGGGATTCTTCTCAGATAATCTACCAAGGCAAGGTTTTGAAGATTTTTGGTATCTACATGTGTTGCATCGCTTTTATTGGGTGCCGTAGTACGGGTTACCACACTACTAGAATTGCAACTGGTAATAAGTGCAATTCCCAAAATGCAAAAGATATAGATTAAAATCTTCATAACTTAATCATTATCAGTAATCTAATGAATTATGAGATGAAATGAAACAAAAAGCCACATTTAGGGATCAACGGCAATAGGCCTGAAGCTTCCTAAATGTGGCTTATGGTATCAGTTATATAGATCGAACTACTGTTTTTTGCTTTTAATAACGATCACACCATTGGCACCTCTCAAACCATAGGGTTGGGTAGATGCTGCATCTTTTAGAACAGATACACTTTTAATATCGTTGGGATCGATCATGGAGGCAACCTGGTCATAGCTATTGCCCACGGGATTTCTGTCAATGACATAAAGTGGATCATTGCTGCCTGCTACCGAAGTATTGCCTCTTATCGATACACTTACATTGCTTCCTGATCCGGTTACATTAATACCGGGTATTCTTCTCAAATAATCTGCAAGTGTAAGGTTTTGAAGATTATCAGTATTTACTTCACCTACTTTTTGTTCCGATCTACTCGTATTTGAACTGGCGACTTTTGAAGAGCTGCAGGAAATGATACCTACGCTTAGCATCACGAAAAATGCACTTAGGATGATAGTTGAGTTTTTCATAGGGTAATTATTTTGAGTTTTATATTATACACGAATGTAGGTTTTTACCCCTGTAATAATGAATTAAAAATGTCATCATCCCTATCAGAATTGTCATAAATTGTCATGATTCTAAGCAGCCTATACCTGATTTTATCTAGGAAGGCACCAATACGATTTTACCCTTTACTTTTCGGGACTTAATGGCATTAAGCGCTTCAGTTACTTGTTCGAGAGGGTAAGTAGCGTGAATCTGTGGCTTAAGAGCACCTGTTTGCAACCATTGACCGATTTGCATGAAATTCTTCATATTGACCTCAGGTTCGTTTCTGAAAAAAGCACCCCAGAATACCCCTACGATCTGACACCCCTTAAGTAGGGGCAAGTTGAGTGGAATTTTCGGGATCTCACCTGCGGCAAAGCCCACAACCAAATAGCGGCCTTTCCAAGCTATTGCTCTTAGGGCTGGTTCTGCATATTTGTCTCCAACAGGATCATAAATGACATCTACACCTTTTCCATTGGTAAGTTCCTTAGTTCTATCTTTTAAGGATTCCCTATTATAGTTTATGGTCTCATCGGCACCAATTTCTCTGCAATAGTCTAGTTTTTCATCAGTGCTGGCAGCCGCTATCACTTTAGCACCCAGCAACTTTCCGATTTGGATTGCAGCTGTGCCTACACCTCCTGCGGCACCCAATACCAGCAGGGATTCACCTTCTTTGATTCGAGCACGGTTTACAAGGGCATGGTAGGAAGTACCATAAGTCATCATGCTGGCTGCGGCAGTTGTAAATGGCCATTCTTTGGGAATGGGTACTACATTACTTGCTATACCCAACACTTCCTCTGCAAACCCTCCCCAGCCGGTACCTGCCATCACATGCATGCCCTCCTTTAAGTGAGCTACTCCTTCACCCACAGATTTCACAATACCAGCTACCTCTCCACCGGGACTGAAAGGCATCTCGGGCTGAAATTGATATTTACCTTCAATAATCAATGTATCAGGAAAGTTCACGCCACAGGCCTTTACTGAAATTACAACCTGGCCTTTGCCAGGTGAAAGTGGTTCAATTTCTTCAACTGTAAGCTTTTCCGGGGGACCGTAGGCCTTGCACAATACTGCTTTCATGAAAATTTATTTTGTAGATTATCTGTTTACAAATCGGATTCTTTGGCTGCCAAACAATGCGTTTAAAACTCCTGTCATCAGACCCGCTTTAATATCTCTGGCACCATAAGGGTTGAAACTATCCCTTACAACATGATTCATTCCATAATTAATAGGTGCAGTGGCTGCAAATGATCTGAAATGTGTTTGACCATGGCGATCAATAAAATAGGTAATGTCCTGCTGAATATCTGATTGATGAAAAGAGATAATCTGTAAATTGTCAATAACCATAGGGCGATAAAAGGAAAAGGTGTATCTCTGATCTAAAGTATTGGTCAGGTACAAACTGGGAGTATTAGAGTCATAGGTTAAGAAATACTCATCGAGTACATTCTTTGGTTTCAGTGTCTGACTCCAAGCCACTAAAGGAAGCATAACGACAACACTGAGTGAAATAAGTCTCTTAGTGAATACAACAGCCATAATTAAATATAGATAATCCACCCACAAACCACCCTATTAGAGACTAAAAAATCAATTTGGAGAAGGTAGATTTATTACGGTGCATCGCTCATGGGTGTGTAATGAATGATTCTGTAGAGGGCAATCTAGTGTCAAAATGAAAAAGGCACCGTATTCTAAAAGTGCCTTTTCAATTCCATAGTTATAGGTAGTGTTATAATTTCACCATGTAAACGAGTGCATCATCATCGGCCGAATAGCTGCCGTCTTTATCATAAGCAACCAAAATGCCGTCCTCCATACGCCAGACAGTTTCACTATCGCTATCATAAAGGTCTGTATCACCGATTTCCAATTCACCATTGCTGTTGATAAGCCAGTCGGTATATTCTACTTCCTGTTCACCAAATACAGTTACCGATACCTTAGCTTCGTTGTTGGGCAAGAATTCGAATTTTAAATCAATTTCTTCCAGTACACCATCGACAAAACCAGATATACCTTTCACGAAAGCGCGTGCTAGTGCATTTTCTTCATCCTGGGCTTCCTTTTCCCAAGTTTCTTCATTGATTTCAATTTTCATCATCCATACACCCATCAATTGTTTCTCTTTTATTTTCTGAGCATGACCGGTAAATGAAAAAGTGGTGATCAATAATGTTGCTGCTGTTAAGAGTAGAGTTTTCATTTTAAGAAGTTTGTTATACAAGGTACTAAACATTATTGTATACTGAATTGGTAAATAAAGGTTACATAGCCTTTCAATATTCAATCCTGTTGACACATAATTATTAGTTTTGCAGTCTAAAATTGAGATGAACCTATGTTTGATAATTTAAGTGTAAAACTAGACCGAGCATTTAAGTCGCTTAAAGGGCAGGGTAGGATTACTGAGATCAATGTAGCCACTACTGTTAAGGAAATCAGAAGGGCGTTGATTGATGCTGACGTAAACTACAAAGTAGCCAAAGAGATTACCGATTCTATCAAAGAGAAAGCGCTGGGTAGAGATGTATTGATAGCGGTTTCTCCCGGTCAATTATTAACAAAGATCACTGCTGAGGAACTAGGGTTACTGATGGGTGGCACCAAGTCAGATATCAACCTGGATGGCCAACCTAATTCCATTTTGATTTCAGGATTACAAGGTTCAGGTAAGACGACTTTCTCTGGTAAGCTTGCTCAATATCTCAAAAAGAAAGGCCGCACCATGCTCCTGGTAGCATGTGATATCTACAGACCTGCTGCTATTGACCAGCTTAAAGTGCTGGGAGAGCAAATAGGTGTGGAGGTTTATGCTGAGCCTGAGAATAAAAATGCTGTACAAATTGCAAAAAATGCGCTCGACTATGCCAAAAAGAATGGCAAAAGCTCGGTGATCATAGATACAGCAGGTCGTCTGGCGGTGGATGAAACCATGATGCAGGAAATTGAGGCATTAAAAAAAGCTATCAACCCTTCCGAAACTCTGTTTGTGGTGGACTCTATGACCGGTCAGGATGCAGTGAACACTGCCAAGACTTTCAACGACCGATTGGATTTTGATGGGGTAGTGCTCACTAAACTTGATGGTGATACCAGAGGTGGTGCTGCTTTGACTATCCGAAAGGTTGTAGAGAAGCCAATCAAATTTATTAGCACAGGTGAAAAAATGGATGCCATAGATGTATTCCATCCTGATCGTATGGCCAACCGTATCCTGGGCATGGGTGATGTGGTATCCCTGGTAGAAAAAGCACAGCAGTCCTTTGATCAGGAGGAAGCCAGCCGATTGCAGAAGAAAATGAGGAAGAACCAATTTGGTTTCGATGATTTTCTATCGCAACTGGAGCAAATCAAGAAAATGGGTAACCTCAAAGATCTTATGGGTATGATCCCGGGTATGGGAAAAGCTCTCAAGGATATTGATATTGATGATGACAGTTTTAAGCCTATAGAGGCCATCATTAGATCTATGACGCCTGAAGAAAAAACTAAGCCTGAAATCATAAATGGGTCCAGAAGGCAAAGGATAGCGAGCGGAAGTGGCACTTCTGTACAGCAGGTCAATCAACTGCTCAAGCAGTTTCAGGAGATGAGAAAAATGATGAAAATGATGAATAAAATGGGTGGAAATAAGAGGGCGCTTGCTAATTTGAATCCGTTTGGCAGATAAAGCTTAACTGTATCTACAAAAGAAAAGGCCTGGAAATTATTTCCAGGCCTTTTCTTTTATGTTCTTTATGTAGTCGTGATCAAATGTACATGGAAGCTTTTAATGCTTTAATTGTTTTGTCTACATTCGGCAGAATCTCATCTATCAATGTAGGTGCATAGGGTAGAGGCACATCATAGCTATTGACTCTGTAAACCGGTGCATCCAGAAAATCGAACATGTTGCGCTGTACATTATGGCTGATATCGGTAGCAATAGATGCCAAAGGCCATGCTTCTTCAACAATTACCAGGCGGTTGGTCTTTCTTACCGACTCGAATATTGTTTTGTAGTCAATTGGTCGTACTGACATAAGGTCAATCACCTCTATTTCGTATCCTTCCTTCTTCATTTCAGCGGCAGCCTCGTGTGCCACTTTCATAAATTTACCAAATGAAACCAGTGTAGCATGTTGCCCTTCCCTTACCACTTTGGCCTTGCCCAGAGGAAGTAGATATTCTTCTTCGGGAACCTCACCTTTATCACCATACATCAGCTCAGACTCCATGAAAATAACCGGATCATCATCTCTGATTGATGATTTTAATAAACCTTTAGCATCATATGGATTGCTTGGTACAACTACCTTAAGCCCTGGTGTATTAGCATACCAATTTTCGAAGTTTTGAGAGTGCTGAGAGCTTAGCTGTCCGGCATTTCCTGTAGGGCCTCTAAAAACAATTGGAACACCTACCTGACCGCCAGACATTGACATCATTTTAGCAGCACCATTGATGATTTGATCGATTGCGACAAGGCTAAAATTGAAGGTCATGAATTCAACAATAGGACGCAACCCATTCATGGCAGAGCCAATGCCAATACCAGCAAATCCCAACTCTGTAATCGGTGTGTCAATCACACGCTTGGCGCCAAACTCATCCAACATGCCCTGAGTAACCTTGTAGGCACCATTGTATTCAGCCACTTCTTCGCCCATGAGATAGACATTTTCGTCTCTCCTCATCTCTTCACTCATAGCCTCGCGTAAGGCTTCTCTAAACTGTATTTCTCTCATTGTAGATTGTTCAAATTGGGGAGCGCTAAAATAATGGATCAGCCCTCAAAATCCAACCAAAGTATGACACACAAAAAAGCCCTCAACGGGGAGGGCTTTTAATTTTTTATAATTCTGGTTGATTAGTTTACTGCAGAAGAAACAGCAGAAGCATAATCACTGAATTCAAGATCTGATAAAGCTTTTTCCTTTAGAGAAGGCTCCATTGAAACTGCTTTTGATAAATTCTCTGTCAAAGCGTTTTCCATACCTTTTCTGGCAGCTACAATTGCCTTGGTGTAGTATGCCCATGCATAATCGCTATCACCGGCAATTACATCATCAAAAGCATTGTTAGCTGAATCAAATTCTTTCTTCAACAGATAGGCAAGACCAAGGTCAAATGTCACATCTATATCGTCCGGATCTGCTGATGCCAATGAACGCACCGCATTGTCGTATTGACCATTGCGAACTTCGATAACACCTTTACCGCTATTGATGTGCTGACGAGTTCTATCAGCATTAGCCGCATTTTCAGCTTTGGTAAGGTTGCTGTAGGCTTGAGCATAGTCGCCCTGCATCATATAAGCAGAAGCCATATTGGTAAGCACTTCAGCAGATTCCATTTTGTTGGCAGCGATCTCAAACTGAGTTACGGCCTGCTCAATCATTTCATTTTGCTCGCTTCCTTCTGCCTGCTTAGCCATATTCAGGTAAACAGCACCCAAGTTGTTGTGCGCCTGCCACTGTCCACCTTTTTTTGTAGCTGCTTTGAAGATAGCTTCTTTCTCTTTCAATGAAGGTGTAAGAGAGGCAGAGAACATTAGCTCAGCAAATGATAAAGTGTCGGCACTTATTTTACCTTCTACTATTTGCTTAGAGAGCACTGCGATTTCAGCATTGGATTTTTTCTCCTTTACAGTAAGAATTTCTGTTTTAGCCACACGTAGGGGAGGGTAAACTTCATCAAGAAGTACGTCATAGAAGTCAAGATCCTGTAGAGATTCTTCTTTTTCTTCGAATGAGCCTGTGCCATTCACGATTCTTGTAACCTGAGATTTTTGGCTATTAGAAAGGCCTTCAAAATCCTGCAATGCTTCTTTGAGAGCAGTCCAGTCTTCAACTACAGGCTTAAGTACAAAGTTGATGCTGTCAGCCATGCCTTCATAGTCATATCTACGCATCAATTGTCTGTAATAATCTTCTATCACGGCAGCTCTTTCTTGTGCAAGTTCTGAGTTGACACGCTCTTTACCTTCAGGTGAGTGAGCACCGGTGATGGTAACTGTGCGGGTTACGTTTTTCTCTGCGATGAAAGCAGCAAACTTATCACCACGATCACTTTCTTTCTCAGATCGTTTTAAAAGGGATCTGCCCTGATCAAAGAAGAAATTCACTCTTGTAGGTATTAATTCCTCCTGGTCATTGTAGCCATGGTCTGCATACGCAACTGGGTAGACATCCTGCACCAACTTAGAGGTAAGAATTAACCCATTACCACCTTCAACCTGCATTTTAGGAGTTGATTTTGTTTTACCATTGGTAGGGTTCATTGCTACACCTACAATAGCAAGGTTGCCTGGATTCATACCCTCCATGTAATCAAAGGTCATTTCCTTACTCATGCTGCTGGGAGAGGAGCTGCTTTGAGGGAAATCTTCTGCTTTAAATTCAATGCTAGAAACCTGCACCTCCTGATCACCGAACTGATAAAAGGTATTAAGCGTGTAAATCTTTCCGGTGGGAAGCATTTTGGGTGGCAATTTAGCTGACATTTCAAACGTCACTTTATCACCATGTACTTCCAATGGACTTGGCGCAACCTGTAATTCCTGTTGCTTAGCCAAATTGATCATCTTCTGTAAAGTACAGGAAGAAAAAGTGGTGAAACTTATTAGAATAGCAATTGCAAAATTTAATCTTTTCATTTGCTTTATGTTTTAAAATAAGGGTTTTTAGTTCTGATCTTCTCGATAACTCTAAATGCAATAATAAGACAAAAATTCCTCTTTCTTGATTGAAAATAAACAAAATAGAAGATGGTTTGTTACTTTTGTATTTAAATGGTAAGCCTACAGAAGTATATTGAAAAGCAGTTTTTTGGAGTGTGCACTCGCCTGGGTGAGAAGCTCAGAATACCTACATCGAGCATCCGGTTGTTTTTTATTTACACTTCGTTTTTGACCTTCGGATCTCCCATTATTGTGTATCTGTCACTGGCATTTATCATGGAGTTCAGGAAACATCTACGCAGAAGGGACAATTCCCTTTGGTACTACTAGATTTTCTTTAGCCTATTGTAGGTCTTCCGTCTTCTGACGTAGTACTGCCAAACAATCATTTTTTTGTATATACTCTTCACCACTACTTCTTCTGTTGTTTTTGTTAATCTTTTGGTAGCCCGCTTATTTTTAATATCCCTAAAAAAATCCTTGTAGGCTTTAAGCACAGCCAGTGTATGCTCAGGAGAGTTTTCAAGGCCAAATTTCAAGGCAGCAACCAGGTCAAGGACCATTTTTATTGCGAACTTCCAATACACAGTATTGTCTACCACATTCTTATGCAGCATTGAAGCACTATTCCTGAAGTTAAGATAGGTCTTCCTGGGATTGGTTTTATTAAGCGTACCGCCACCCACATGATACACTATGGATTGAGGCTCACAGTAAATTTCATAACCTAATCGCTGAACGCGCCAGCAGAGGTCGATTTCTTCCATGTGCGCAAAAAATGAGATATCAAAGCCCCCCACTTCATGATAAAGCGTGGATTTGATTAACATACAGGCACCACTTGCCCAAAATACCTGCTGTAAATTATCGTATTGACCTTCATCTTTTTCCAGGGTTTCAAAGATGCGACCTCTACAGAAGGGATAGCCCAACCAATCAACATACCCACCGGCTGCTCCTGCATATTCGAAGCTATCCTTTTGGTGAAAGGCCTTGATTTTTGGTTGGCATGCACCGGCATTTGGATTTTCATCTAGGATTTTGACCAGCGGTTCAAGATAATTAGAGGTTACCTCAATGTCTGAATTAATCAGTAGATAATAGGTGGCATTGATTTGCTGCAAACCAATATTGTAACCACCGGTAAAGCCATGATTTTCAGTATTTTCGACAATTTTAACTGTTGGGAATTCAGCCTTTACATACGCAAGGCTGTCATCAGTACTGGCATTGTCAATCACGTAGATTTCCGCTAGTGATGCGGGTGTATGTTCAACTACAGTGGGTAGAAATTGCTGTAGTAGCTTGCGTCCATTATAATTTAGGATACATACGGCGATTTTCAGGCTCATCCCATCAAATTACTCAGATCAAGGCCCGGGATATTGGGTAGCATGCCTTCCGTGCTTTTTTTCATGTGTTCTTTGGCCAGTTCATCTACATTGCTGAGGGCATTATTTGTAGCAGCTACAATTAAATCCTGTAAAATTCTTTTATCATCATTGGAAAAAAGACTGTCGTCTACTTCAACACTAATCAGCTCTTTTCTGCCATTAACAGTGGCTTTCACCAATCCTGCTCCAGATTCTCCCGTAGCAGTTATATTTCCTAATGATTCCTGGGCTTCCTTCATTTTCTCCTGGACTTCCTTCATCTTGCCCATCATTTTCATCATATCAAACATATCCTAGCATTTATCTTATTAACACAAAATTACCTCTTTGTTCGAAGATGTTGCCCCGATCGTCTTCAAATTGGACCTTATACATATAATAGCCGGGAGGCATAAGAGCTCCCTTATAAAAACCCGTCCAGCCTACATCTATATCCTTCGACTCAAATAAAATCTCTCCCCATTGATTGAAAATGAGCATCTGAAAATTGAAAATATCAGAACCTACTGCCCTAAATGATTCATTAAGGCCGTCCTCATTGGGGGTAAAAGCATTAGGTAGCAGAAGGGTAGGTTGCCCTTCCAGGGTTACCGGATTGGAAAAGCTCTCCCGAGGGTTGTCTAAGGCTGATATTGCTCTTATACGGTAGGTGGCAATGCTTTGCGCTGGCCTTACTTCGATTGACCTACCACTAAAAATGAGTGTTTCTTCACTCCAGTTGCCGTTTTCATCCTGTATCTGCAAAAAATAATGCTTAATGCCTTCTGGCCAGCCTTCGTACCGGTTCCAGCTTAATTCGTATAGTCCGTCTTCCAGTTTCTGTGCATCAAGAACAACCGGTTGCGTTACATTGGACCGGGTAGATTCATTACCACATTCATCCACAAACTCAAGAGCGTAAGTTGCATTCTGTAAAGCCTGCCTTCCTTCAATGACGTAAGTCTGATCCTGCCCAAAAATAGAACTCGGTCTGTTGCTTCGATAGAGGATGTAGCTTTGTGCATCTATTTCATCGGGCAGCTCCCATGATAGCTCCAGATTAGAACCCACAAAGGTGGATTGAAGATTCTCAGGACTCTCCTGTATCAATATGTCCGTAGGAGTGATGCAAATAGATTGTGAAAAGGACTTGCCTTGTCTTGCCACATAGCAGTTTTGAACGTTGCATGTAAGGTCTGTATCTACAAAGGTGCCTGCTGAACCAATATAAACCGGTATGCTGTCTTTAAAAACTGTAATTTGACTGCTGATTTGACTATTGAAGTTAATAGTGTTTCCTTCTGGTGCGTTGGCAATGTTTAGGTCTAAAACACAAAGGGTATCGCTGGCTATCAAACTCCCGTCGCAGGCGTCAGTGGTTACAATCCTGAAACAATCTTCAGCACTAAGGTCTGATTTATAATAATCATAAAAGTCAATAGAGGGATCTAGCGTGGCTATGGGCGTAAAACTACTATCATTTTCCAGCCGCTCCAGCGAGTAATCAAAACCCTGTGGGATATCATAGTTTATCACGGCAATGGTGTCCTGCAAAACTGCCAGCCTATTGAAATCCGCAGGAGGAATCGATGCCTCTGGTATAAAAGTTCTGGTATTGGATCCACAGGAAGGACTACCACCATCAAAAAAGCCCTGAACGGTTATTTGGGTATTGCCGGGAGTATTTTGTACAAAAGGCGTAGTTTCAAATGGAAGAACATCCAAAGTGTTTGTTGGAGAGAAAAAGACGCGGTAAAAATCATAATAGTCTTCAGTGATTTCTACAGCCACGTTATTACCGGGGCAGGTGAATATCGCAAAATCAGGCTGCCTGGATTCATGCAGGATTAATTGAATACTATCAATTTTTCCATTTGGGTTATTATCCTCCTGTATAAATTGATAAATAGTGTAGGTGCCCACACTATCGAAAGTGTAGGTAGTCTGACTGGTTATAGAATCCTGAAATTGATAGAAAGTCTCGTCAAAAGGTATGAGTTCCGTAATTTCCAGTGTGAATGGGGGGCAACCGCGTGCATAATTCACTTGAAACCTGCCTATGGCACTAGTATTTTGAGCAAGCAATTTCCCTGCACTCAATATGGCCATCTCAAGTATCAAAAATACTATTACCCTTTGCACAAGCTGTTATTTGATATTCATAACGTTTCTTACCAATTAAGATTACAGTTCATTATTAATTTGATCTATAATCCCACTTAAAGATAAAACGGATTGTTGACCAGACACCATATTTTTCAAAGTGTATTGCTCAGTTTCCAACTCTGCGCTTCCTACCACCAATGTATAAGGAATGTTTTTCCGGTTAGCATACTGAAATTGCTTTTTGATTTTTACCGGTTCCGGGAATAACTCCGTGGCTACCCCCGCATCTCTAAGCATTGGAAGCATGCCTAAAGCATGATTAAAAGCCTGATCGTCTAAAGTGATCAATAATAATGCTGTGCCTGTAAGCTCATTCTTCGGGAATAGGTCTAGCTCATTCATTACATCGTAAATGCGATCAACGCCAAAAGAAATACCTACACCCGACATGTCTGGCATCCCAAATACACCTGTCAAATTATCATATCTTCCACCACCTACAATACTACCCATTTGCACACTTGTCGGTTTAACTTCTATGATTGTACCTGTGTAATAAGACAAGCCCCTGGCTAATTTAGGATCAAAAACAAGGGGTACTTCTTTCTTGTATTGGGTTGTCAAATTAAGCAGACTTGTTACTTCCTGGATTCCGGTTTTACCATTTTGAGTATCACCTATCATCTCGCTCAAACTATCAACCAGTGAAGTGTTATCTCCGGACTGCTGAAGGAATTCCGCCACCTTTTGAGATGACTGTTTGGAAAAACCTCGTTCATCAAGTTCTTCCAACACCTTATCAAGGCCAATTTTGTCCAGCTTATCGATGGCTACACAAAGCTCACTTTCCTTTGTAGGTGCCTCAGCATATTCTGCAAGGCCGGATAAAATTTTTCTGTTATTAAAATGTATTTCGTAATCTGTTAAGCCCAACGCTGTAAACACATCACCAATAAGTTGTATCAACTCAGCTTCATTGCCGAGTGCATTTGATCCAATAATATCTGCATCACATTGGTAAAATTCCCTGTACCTACCTTTTTGCGGTCGATCAGCGCGCCAAACCGGTTGCATTTGATACCTTTTGAAAGGAAAAGTGAGCTCATGCTGGTGACTGACCACAAATCGGGCGAAAGGCACTGTCAAATCATACCGTAGCCCTTTTTCTGCAATTTTTGGGAGCAAAATGCTACTGCCCTGAATGTAATCTTCATGGGTTGTCTTTTTGAGAAAGTCCCCACTATTGAGGATTTTAAATAGCAGTTGATCGCCCTCATCACCATATTTACCTGTTAGTGTGCTGAGGTTTTCTAAAGAAGGGGTTTCAATGGGTTGAAAGCCATATTTTTCAAAGCATGCCCTTATGGTTTTGAAAATGAAATTTCTTTTCATCATTGCCTCCGGGCCAAAATCTCTGGTGCCTTTTGGTAAGCTGGGTTTTTGTGACATGCGGTTTAAATTTGGCTTGCAAACTTAGTAAATCAACTACTTTTAATTTGAAAAGATTAGGTTAAGCATTGAAAGTGATAATTAAATCTCTATTTTTGCACCTCATTTTAGAAAAATACTTTAGAAATGGCAATCACAAGACTAGAGCGTAAAGGGAAAAGAAATAAAAGCAAGGCTAAAAAACGCGTAAATAATATAAAGCACCTCACTAAACTTCCTACCATCAAAAATGTAGATGTGGAAGAGATCAAGAAGAGCTTCAAAAAAGAGGATAAGAAGGCTGAAAAGGTAGAGAAAGCAAAGGTAGAGGAGCCAAAGGCAGAAGTTGAAGTAAAAGAGGAAAAGCCTAAAAAAGCAGCTAAAGCTCAAAAAGAAGAGGCACCTGCCAAAGAAGAGAAAGCTGAGGCTAAAGCTGAAAAGGAGGATGCTAAGTCTGATGATAAAGAAGAAAAGGCTTAAGAAACCTTTTACTTTACATAAGAAAGAAATTGAAGCAGGCTTAGGCCTGCTTTTTTATTGCCCTCGGCCCAAGATCAATTGCCTCCAGATTTTCAAGTTTGCCATTAGCTATTTCAAAGCTTATTAATGACCGCTTTTTGTGAAAACCTACCTTGCCAGCAGCGCCCGGGTTTATATATAATAAATTGTTTGTCTGATCACGGAATACTTTAAGTATATGGCTATGCCCACATATTAAAACACTGGGGCGATGCGCTTTAATCAGGCTACCGGTTTGCTTTGTATAGTTTGGATCTTTACCCGCAATGTGGATCATCAATAGCTTGATGCCATCTATTTCCTGAAATATGTATTCAGGGCAGGCTTGCCTTACTTTACCATCATCGATATTGCCATAAACAAACCTTGAAGGCTTGAATTCATTGAAGCGATCAATCAATGAGATAGGGCCAATATCTCCGGCATGCCAGATTTCATCTACTTCTTTGAAATATGTATAAATTTCCGTTGGAAAGAATCCATGCGTATCTGATACTAAACCAATCTTCATATGCTTAAAACTAGTAATTACCTTCTGATTTGTCTGATACTGGCCTCTCCCTTTTATAGCCCAACGCTTTTATTGGCTCAAAAATACGATAAGGATTGGCTGGAAGAAAAAGCAGATGAGTATGCACGAGCCTCTTTTGATGAGCTTTTTGAAATGTACAGCCTGCCTAACGATGCAAATTTTAAAGATGATATTGTTAAGAATATAGAATGGTGTGAAGGTGCATTTGCCAGACGTGGCTTTAAAACAACCAGGTTGGAGACAGGCCATATCCCTCTACTGCTGGCAGAAAGATCTGTTGCTAATGCAGATAAAACAGTGCTGATTTACCTGCAGGTTGATGGTCAACCCGTAGACTCAAGTTTTTGGAATCAGCCTTCCCCCTGGATACCAACATTGAAGGAGCAACGTGGCAATAATTGGGAAGCTATTCCATGGGATAGACTGGAAGGTGAACTCAACATGGATTGGCGCATATTCGTAAGGTCTGCTTCAGATGCCAAAGGCCCTGTCATGATGTTTCTTAAATCTATGGATATCATCAATGATGCATCTATCACGCCTAACTTCAATATGAAAGTCATTATGGATTTTGAAGAGGAACTGGGCAGCCCTAGATTACCTCAGGCAGTGATTGACTACAAGGAGCAGCTTGACTCTGACATGCTGATCATATTTGATGGGCCACGGCATGTTACCAATAAGCCAACGTTAACTTTTGGTGCTCGTGGTATTGCTACTGTCACACTGGAGGTATTTGGACCTAGAGTGCCTCAGCATAGTGGTCATTATGGGAATTATGCACCTAATCCTGCTTTAAAGCTAAGCCAGCTACTGGCAAGTATGAAGGATGCCTATGGCAGAGTGACCATTCCTAAGTGGTATGATGGCATAGAATTAACAGATGAGATTAAAGAAATACTGAAGCTTGTTCCTGATGATGAGGCTGACATCAGAAAAAAGGTTGGTATCGCAAGCATTGATTCTGTAGCTGGTAATTATCAGGAATCGATACAATACCCATCATTGAATATTCGAGGATTGAGATCGGGATGGGTTGGAAAAGAGGTGAGAACCATAGTACCATCCAGTGCTATTTCTGAGATTGACATAAGGCTGGTAAAAGAGACTACCGGAGATCAAATGGTGAGCCTTTTGAGGCAGCACATTGAGGATCAGGGATATTATTTGGTTGAAGGTGAACCCACAGAAGAGGAAAGGATGAAATACCCAAATATTATAAGGTTTAACTCGGAAGTGAGCTATGGTGCATTTAGGACAGAATTTGACACAGAAGTAGGGCGGTGGCTCATCAAAGCATTGACCCGAGGCTTTGACGAAGCACCAATTTTGAAAAGAACCAGCGGTGGTTCAATACCCATTTCTCCATTTGTAATTACACTGGGCATACCTGCGGTAACTGTGCCAACAGTTAACCCCGATAATAATCAGCACAGTCCCAATGAAAATATCAGGTTGGGCAATTATTTTGAAGGGATAAGAACGATCACGGCAATTCTCACCGAAAAACTCTAAACAAAAAAAGGTAGCTTCCATTAGGGAGCTACCTTTAAGATATAGAGGAATATGTTATTTTATTTGCCGCCTTCAACCCAGCCATTATCGCCTCCACGACCACCTTCAACCCAGCCGTTATCGCCGCCACGACCGCCTTCAACCCAACCGTTATCGCCACCGCGGCCACCTTCGACCCAACCATTGTCACCGCCACGGCCACCTTCTACCCAGCCCTGGTCACCACCGTCGCGCTGGTTGATTTGCTGTTGTTGTTTGTTGTATCTTTTGCTTTTAGCAAAATACTGATCTGCGTAGATTCCAAAGTTTAAACCGAAACCTAAAAGAAAGAGAGTTACATAATACTGCATAGCTTTAATGTTTTAGATGAATAATGCAGCTAAGTAACCATGTTCAAAAATCAATCGATGGATCACTTTTATGTCTTACATAACTTTGAATATTTCCAGAATTCAAATAGGTTGATTATTTTTATGTCCTGTATTTTGTTTAAAAAATCAGTTTTGATATGGAGGAAATAAGAAAATTAATTAGGATCGTAACAAATCGGGCAGATAAAAATGCCTTTGGGGTGGATTTAGATGCCATAAGTGCCTACCCAAGTTTAGAAGAAAAGCTCTATTTGGGAGCCAAAGAAGGAAGGTTTCTGACTGATGAGGATGCTGCCAGAGGTTTATATGATACTGACAGCACTGACCACAGGTTTAGAATGCTTAAGTCAAGGCTTAAGTCCAAGTTAATGAACCTTCTCTTTTTGGTGGATTTCAGGGATTCCAGAGATAAGATATCCTGGCAGTACGAAACGGAAAGCGAGAATCATCTGCAGCGGGCAAGAATTCTTTTCCGTAATGGAGAATATGAGATGACCGAAAAGCAGCTGAACAAATGTTTGGCCATCAGCAGGGAATGCGAGCTTACCAATATAACCATCGATGCGCTCAGAATGCTGAGAACTATCTACAGCGAGCGCTTTAAACCAACGGACTATCACCGCACTACCGAAGAACTTGAGGAGTATTTGAAAATTCAGATTCAGGAAGATAAAGCCAACAATATCTATTATCTGATCAATATGAACCTTAGGAAATCGCTACATTCCAGGAAAATAAACCTGGAAAAAGCAGGTGAGGTCGTAAAGCAATTAGAGAAGATTTATGGCCAGTGCAATTCCTTCAATATTTATGAGAAGTATTATCGGATGACCATTTTCTACAACGAGCTGGTCGGTGATTTTGATAAAGTGGTAGATCTTACTAGAAAAGCAGAAGTGTTATCCGAAGAAGGTAAGATCAACCAATTGAGATTTGACATTCGGTATAATCACTACATAAGAACCTATGCGTATCTGCGCATGAAGAAATATGATGATGGCTTACGTGCGGCAGCAGAAGGCATGGAGCATTTTGATCGTACTTCATCTAACTGGTTTTCACATATGGAAAACTACATGCTGTTGGCATTACATAGTAAGTCATTCAAACTTGGTCATGACTTGATGCAGCGTGTTTTGAGAAATCCTCATATGGATAAAATTCCAAAGAAAGCACAAGAGCGTTGGAAATTGTTCCACGCCTACTTGAACTTTGTCATTCCTGAGCATTTGCCCATCGACGTTATCAATTTCGATGAGTTCTACATTTCCATGACTGAGTATAATAAGGATAAGCGTGGCTACAATACAGCCATTTTGATCCTTGAATTCTTGCATCACCTCAAGGCTGGAAACACAGACAGAATGCTCGATCGTATTGAAAGCCTTGTTACTTATATGAAGCGTCATTTCGGAGATCCTGGTCAGCACGCCAGAGAGAAGCTGTTTATAAAAATGCTGAAAGCACTTATTTCTACAAACTTTGATTTGGATAAGGCCAGAAAGAAAGGCAGAAAGTATTTTGTGAAGCTGAAAGAAGAAGTGGAGCCAGGCGATGCTTTCGCAGAAATAGAGATTATTCCCTACCACCAGCTATGGGAGCATATTCTCCAGCTTTTGGAGAAAAAACAGGAATCTGTTTCAGTTTAAAAATCAAATCCCCGACTATCGGGGATTTTTTTTAGCATTGCCTTTATGCAATCATTTACAGTAAGAGCATATGAATGTTCACCGGAGGGAAGGCTGTCTTTAAGGTCGCTTTTTCATTTTTTTGAAGAGGCTGCATGGAACAGTTCGCATGAGCTGGGTTTCAGTATCGATCATCTGAATAAAGCTGATCAATCATGGGTGCTGCATAGGCTGGATGCTCACATCTATGAATTGCCTGCCCACCGGCAATCCATCAAGTTTGATACATGGCCGTCAGGTGCTGACCGGTTTTTTGCTTATCGTGATTTTAAAATATTCGATTCAAAAACCGAAAAGTTATTGGCGGAGGGTGCCAGTTCCTGGCTGATTTTTAATGTGCACACCAGAAAACTGGAACCAATCCCATCTGAGTTGATAGGGGATGCTTATTTTGAAGATAAAGCAAATCTACCCAGACCAAACCGTAAACTTCCCACCCCAGCCTCATGGGAAGAAGCTGGTCATATACAAATCAGAAAGCAGGATTTAGACCGGAACAATCATGTTAATAATGTAGCATTGATACAGTTCATGCTTGAGCAGTTGCCCGAAGGAGTAAATGAAAGGGATGTCCAGACAATCGAGGTTTTGTTTAAAACAGAGCTGCTTCCGGGGGAGGCAATCAATGCTCAAAAGATGCGGGAAGATGAATGGCTGCATGTCCAATTATTGAAGCAACCGAACAGCCAATTGGTCGCAAGTGGAAGAATAAAGTGCTTTTAACTTTTTTTAACAAACGGAAATTTACCTGACTTGATATTTTCTAGCCTAGTGCTTAAAATTGCCGCGTTTTAGGCTTTATGTTCTATAAAATTATTAATAGAAACTATGTCTATTGTTGTAGAAAACCTGACCAAAAAATACGGAGAGCAAAAGGCTGTCAATAATATATCCTTCAAGATAGAAACCGGTGAGGTGGTAGGATTTTTGGGTCCCAATGGAGCTGGTAAATCCACTACCATGAAAATGATCACCTGTTATATGGCACCTACCTCAGGAAATGTCGAACTGGAAGGCTTGTCCATTCATAATGATGAAGACGAAATCAAAAAGAAAATTGGTTACTTACCTGAGAATAACCCGCTCTATCTTGATATGCCGATTATTGATTATCTGCGGTTTTCTGCAGAAATACAGGGAGTGCCAAAGAAAAATATACCCGAGCGCATAGCTGAAATGGTAGAGACCTGTGGTTTGCAGGTTGAAAAGCACAAGAAGATCGGAGAGCTTTCTAAAGGTTACCGCCAGCGGGTTGGTCTGGCACAAGCCATGATTCACAATCCTGAGGTGCTTGTTCTTGATGAGCCTACCACAGGTCTGGATCCTAACCAGATTATCGAAATCCGAAAGCTCATCAAACAACTTGGTAAGGAAAAGACAGTGATACTGAGCTCACACATCTTATCTGAAGTTGAAGCTACCTGCGATAGAATTTTGATTATCAATAAGGGTAGGATTGTGGCTGATGGTACATCCTCAACACTTAGGAGTCAGGCGCAGGGACAGGAACTCATTGTCGCTGAAATTGGAGGTACGGATACTGAGACGGCCCGAAAGGCGCTGCTGGGATTGGCAAGTGTGGAAAAAGTGGAAATCCTTGAAAATAACAGTAAACAGCTGACCATACAAAGCAAGCCGGAGGCTTTCAGCAAAAAGGCAGTGTTTGACCTTTGCGTAGAAAAAGGCTGGTTTTTGCTTGAGCTCAGGTCTATTGAGACTCGATTGGAAGATGTATTCAGAGAACTAACGAACTAAGAATAATAGCATGGGAAAGGTTTGGATTATAGCCCGACGGGAGTTAGCATCGTTTTTTGACTCATTGATCGCATACGTAATGATCATTCTGTTTCTTGGCTTGAGTGGCTTTTTTACATGGCTCTTTGGCAATAATATTTTTCTGATCAATCAGGCCAGTCTTGGTGTATTTTTTGGGATAGCATTTTGGACATTGTTCTTTTTCATTCCTGCGATCACCATGAAGATGCTTGCTGAAGAAACAAGATCAGGAACCATAGAGCTTTTGGCTACTAAAGCCATTTCTGATGGCCAGATTGTGATGGGTAAATTTCTGGCATGCCTCATTTTGGTGGCCATAGCGCTGGCTTGTACGCTACCATATTACATCACAATTAGTCAGCTGGGAGAGGTAGATCATGGCGGCATCATCGGTGGATACCTTGGATTATTATTTCTTTCTGCTGCTTATATAAGCATTGGTCTATTTGCAAGCAGCATTACTAA
Source organism: Cyclobacteriaceae bacterium (assembly GCA_965227155.1). Classification (GTDB taxonomy): domain Bacteria; phylum Bacteroidota; class Bacteroidia; order Cytophagales; family Cyclobacteriaceae; genus UBA6059. The sequence goes on along the minus strand of OZ245731.1, from coordinate 4,764,751 downwards.
CAATCAGATTGTAGCCTTTTTACTGGCTTTATTCATTGGCATTTTCTTCCAGGTGTTGTTTGATGTAATGGGCACCAGCTTTAGAGGGGCTATAGGTAGTACATTGGGTTATTTGAGTATGAGGGCCCATTTTGAATCTCTTTCTCGTGGTGTTCTTGACTCCCGGGATATCATTTATTTTCTATCCATTACTGCAATAGGATTATTATTTTCTCAAACCATGTTGTCAAGAAGAAACTGGCAGGGCTAATTAAATACTGAACAGATATGAACAAGAGGTCGATATATGTGAAGTTTTTAATTGTGATTGGCATTATTATCATGGCCAATCTAATTGCTGATCAACTTTATCTAAGACTGGATTTTACGGCGGATCAGCGGTATACCTTAAGCAATGCAACTAAGGAAGTGCTTACTGAGCTGGAAGATGTTGTTACTGTAAAAGCGTATTTTTCTGAAGATCTTCCACCACAGTTGCTCAACAACAAAAGAGATTTTGAAGATCAGCTTATTGAGTATGAAAATAGGGCCTCCGGTAATATTGTGTATGAATTCATCAATCCCAATGAAAGTGAAGACCTTGAGCGGGAAGCACAGCAGGCCGGTATCAATCCTGTCATCATTAATGTAACTGAGAAAGATCAGGTGCAGCAAATGAAGGCCTATATGGGGGCATCATTGTCTTTGGGAGACCGAACAGAAGTCATCCCGCTCATACAGCCCGGAGCAGCAATGGAATACGATTTGACCACTGCGATTAAAAAAGTTGCCATAGAGGATAAGCCAAAAATAGGCCTGCTTCAGGGGCATGGAGAGCCTGGGCTGAATGCTTTTGGGCAGCTCAGACAGCAGTTATCGGTGCTTTATGATGTGGAGACCTTTACTCTGGACGAAGGCGAGGTGCCTATCTTTTATAAAGCGATCATAGTGGCCAACCCTTCAGATACCATTCCGGCAGGACATTTGGCTAAGTTGGATAATTATCTGAATATTGGTGGAAGCATCTTTGTGGCTAAAAATACGGTAGATGGTGATTTGCAAAATGCACAGCTACTCAACAATGATCCAATCGGCATAACCCGCTGGTTGAGTGATAAAGGCATCAGTATTGGGCAGCAGTTTGTGGTTGATGCCAATTGCGCAGCGGTTTCCGTGAGGCAGCAAACTGGTTTTTTCACGGTCAACACCCAGGTCAACTTCCCTTATTTTCCAAGAATAGGAGAGTTTGGTGATCATCCGATCACGCAAGGACTAGAGGGTATTTTGTTGCCTTTTGTAAGCAACGTAAGATTTACCAATGCAGATACCGCGGTTACTTCTACACCGTTGCTTTGGTCATCAGAGCAATCTGGCTTTGTATCTGCTCCCGGCTTCATTGATATCAACAAAAAGTGGTCAAATGCTGATTTTACTGCCGGTAGCCAACCCCTTGCAATTGCGGTAGAGGGTAATATTACTGGCAATGGCAATTCAAGGCTTGTAGTAGTTGGTAATGGTACATTCTTTAACAATGGTGAAAATGGCCAGCAACAGCAGAGTCCGGATAATATCAATTTCGCTTCTAATGCCATCGACTGGCTTGCTGACGATACTGGATTGATTGATCTAAGAACCAAAGGCATAACATCTCGTCCACTAGACAAGGTGGAAGACGATACCAAAGCGCTGCTTAAGTACGGTAATGTATTCTTACCGATCCTGCTCGTATTGATATACGCGTTCATAAGGAGGCAGATCAATGCACGTAAGAAACAAAAATGGTTACAGGGTATCTACTAATCTGTAAAGTATAGAGCTATGTTCAAGAAGTTTTCAAACCTTACTTTATTATTAGTTTTAGTTGGTTTAATAGGTATATACTTAATTATTCAATTCACCTCAGGGTCAAGTAGAAGTGAAGGTTTCCGGGAAACTTTGGTAGAGATTGACTCAGCCAAAGTATCTAAGATCATCATTAGCGGAAAAGGTAACACCTCAGAAATTATAAAAGCAGATAACGACTGGAAAATCAAAATCGGAGATAAAGAAGTGCCCGCAACACTCGGTTCAGTAAAATCTGCCATTAATGCCCTGTATGATCTTAAGCCAACCCGCCTGGTATCAAGATCGGAGGATAAATGGACTGAATATCAGGTTGATTCTGCAGGGACTTCAGTAAAGATATTTGAAGGCGATAACAATACGCTAGACCTAGTAATAGGCCGGTTTAATGTGCAGGGACGAAATGCATACAGCACATATATGAGGTTAGCTGATGAGCCTGAAATCTATGCTGTTAATAATTTTATGCCATTTTCTGTAAGCGCAGACCCTTCGAGTTATCGTGATAATGTATTGTGGAGGTTAAAAAAGGACAGTATCACTACAATCAATTTTGATTACCCTGACTCGGCGTTTGTTTTAGAGAAAGATCAGAACGCATGGACAGTAAACGGACAAATGGCTGATTCAGCCTCTATAGCTTCTTATTTATCTGGTTTGAGCTTTGTCACCAGCAGAAATTTCTATGATGATACACAAAACCTGGCAACTCCAGCTTTGAGTATGAGAATCAGTACCAATCAAAAAAATGTAAAACTGGACGCTTACAATGTGAACGATGAGTGGGTTTTTAATAGTTCTGAAAATGCTGAAAGCTACTTTAAAGACGAAGCATTAGTTACCAAGCTATTAAAGGCTCAAACTGATTTTAGGAAAGAGTAATCTGATACTCTTTATTCAGCTGGTTTTTTGGCGTTTTTTTCAACTTATTGATCTGTATAATATTTGGATTAGTCTAATATCATTTTTTGCAGTCTTAAAATTTCTCATATTAGTATAATTAATAAGAGAAATGAAAGGGATCGTATTTACAGAATTGCTCGAAATGGTAGAGCAGGAATTTGGAGATGAAGTTGTTGATCATATCATTACCAAGAGTAATTTACCCAATGGAGGCGCTTACACCGCTGTGGGGACTTATGATCATAAGGAGATGGTGCAGTTGGTCTCAGCTTTGGCTCAAAAAATAGGAGAAGAGGAAAACGCTTTATATGAAGCATTTGGGCAACATTTGTTTCAGACCTTTCTTAAAAATTATCCTCAGTTTTTTGGAGCGTCGCAAACGGCGTTTGAATTTTTGTCTTCAATAGAAAATCACATTCATGTAGAGGTCAAGAAACTTTACCCCGAGGCAGAGCTACCAAGATTTGACATCCAAAAGCTGAATGATAACCAGTTAATCATGGTTTATAGATCAGAAAGAAAAATGGCATGTCTGGCATTGGGTTTGATTGAGGCCTGTCTCACACATTACAAAGAAGATGGAAAGGTAAGTATGCATGAGATGAGCAAGGATGGCAGCGCAGTAGAATTTACGATTACAAAGCAGGGTTAATGACTCCTGAGGAGCAAATAAGCATATTACAAAGAAAACTAGAACGGGAGAAGACTGCCCGTAAAGAAGCAGAACGCCTTCTTGAGGAAAAGTCTTTTCATCTTTTTGAAGCCAACCGTAAATTAAATCGCGCCTACAATAAACTTGAAGAAAAAAGCAAGCACAAAGAAGAGCAGCTGATCAAAACGGAGGAGCGTTTTAGGTCGATCATTGATAATGCTGTGGAAATCATCTACCGCACAGATGAAAAGGGGCTCATAAAATATGTAAATAAGGCAGGGCTTGAGCTATTTGGGTATGAAAAAGAGGAGGCCCGTAATCGACATTTCACTTATTTCGTACATCCTGAGTGTAAAGAGGAAATTGCTAATTTTTATCAGGAGCAGTTTGCCAATAAAGTTACTTCCACCTACAAGGAGTTTAAGGCAGTTACCAAATTTGGTAAAGTCATTTGGATGGGGCAGAATGTTCAATTCATTTGGGAAGACGATCAGTTGCGTGAGATCGTATCCATTGCACGGGATTTAAGTGAACCAATAATAGTACAGCGAGAGCTTGAAAACACCACACTTAGGCTTACCAACCTTATCCAAAATATACATGGAGCCATACTTGTTGAAAATGAGGATAGAAAGATCATTCTCGCTAATCAACAATTTTGTGATCTTTTTGGCATCCCAGTAGAACCGCACTTGCTCCGAGGGATGGATTGTGCCAATTCTGCTGAAGAATCGAAGCACCTCTTTAAAAATGAAGAAGGGTTTGTCGCAGGCATTGAGAAGATCCTACTGCATCGCAAACCTATGATAGGTGACCAACTGATCATGAAATCGGGCAGGGTAGTGGAGCGAGATTATATCCCAATCTTTTCTAACAATGAATATAAAGGTCATCTGTGGCAATACCGGGATATTACTGAAAGGAAGCAATCTGAACATCTACAAAGAATCAATGAGGAGAAATATCGTTCCATTATAGAGAATATGGAGCTTGGTTTGCTTGAGGTTGACAATCACGGAAAAATTGTCAGGGCCTATGACCGCTTCTGTCAAATGGTGGGCTATAAGCCTGAGGAGCTTATTGGAAAAGATGCCAACAAGATCTTTTTGCCACCCGAGTACGAGATTGTAATGCAGCAGCAGGTTGAGGACCGGGCACGAGGAGAGGGCGGCGTTTATGAGGTTGAAATGTTCAAGAAAAGTGGTGAGCGAATGTGGGCGCTCATCAGTGGTGCACCTGTAATGGATAGCCTGGGAAATCAAACTGGGACCATTGGAATTCATTATGACATCACTAAGCGCAAGAAGCTGGAAAAAGACCTTATTGCAGCTACCGAGGAAGCCAAAAAAGCCAGAGATGCCGAAAAGCAGTTCCTGGCTAATATGAGCCATGAGATCAGAAATCCAATCAACGCGATCGTGGGAGTTACCAACCTTCTTTATGATACACCGCTTAATGATCAGCAGCTGGATTTCGTAAAGACTGTTAAGTATTCCTCTGATATATTGTTGCAGCTTATTTCCGGTATTTTGGATTTGGCTAAAGTAGAATCGGGAACTGTAGAATTGGATGAGAAACCGGTTGATATTAGATCCCTTGCTAAAGCCATCATTAAAACTTACGAATTTAGGACCGGCGATAAATCATTGCAGTATAAGCTTGAAATTGATCCGGCCGTTCCTGCATTTGTAATTGCTGATTCATCTATCCTCAATCAAATTTTGTTGAACCTACTGGGCAATGCTTCGAAGTTTACTGAAGAGGGAGAGATCGGGCTCACCATTGAGAATGTAGCCCGAAACCAGGAATACCACACCTTGCGCTTTACCGTTTCGGATACTGGTTTGGGCATAGATCCTGATAAGATTAACCTCATCTTTGATAGTTTCAAACAAGCCAGTACTGATATAAAACTGAAATATGGGGGTACCGGCCTGGGGCTTACCATAGTAAAAAGGTTGATTGGTTATTATGATGGTCAGATTACTGTCCAAAGCGAACAGGGCAAAGGCTCTTCATTCATATTTGATCTACAACTTAAGGAGTCAAGTATTCTTTTTGAATCGGCAAATGAGCACCATGAGCCGGGCATCAGTACCAGTGACTTCAATGAAGTACTGATTGTAGAAGACAATATTGTTAATCAAAAATACCTGGCAGCACTACTTACCAAATGGGGGATCAGGCATCAGATTGCACCAAATGGTTTAGAAGCTATTAAGTTGTCCGCACAGACCAAATTTGATGTGATCCTTATGGACATCCGAATGCCAGTTTTAGACGGTTATGAAGCTACCATTCGTATACGGTCGGACGAAATGAACCCCAATGTTGACACGCCTATTGTAGCACTTACTGCCTCCGCACTGGTAGATGAACGAGATAAGGCATTAGCGATTGGCATGAATTACCATATGACAAAACCCTTTACTGATGTGCAGCTCCAAAAGGTGATGCAAAACTTTAAACCTATCCAGCAACCAACCTCACCCACAAATTCAATGAACCAATTTTCTTTTTCACCTGAATTAGATATAAAATACCTCGAAGAATTCTATGGTGATGACTATGAAAGGGCAGCTTTGATGTTTTCTATTTTTACTAAAAATGTGCCCTCAGAGGTTGAGCAGCTTAAAAATCTATTGAAGGATCAATCCTGGGAGGAGCTTGGTAAACTGGCGCATAAAATTAAGCCTAACTTCATGATGGTAGGGTTGTCAGATTTTTCACACCTAATGAATGATGTAGAGAAGTGCATCAAAAATGAGGCTGTTTTGTGCGATAACCTTATTGATTCACTTCAGGGATTCTTCTCAGATTTCACATCAGCTATCAAAATAGTTGAAAAGGAGAATGATCGATTGCAAGGTGCCGCTATGGCATAATTTTACTACAATTCAATACTTATTAAATCGATTCATTTTTTAACTTGTAATCGGTACGTATTTTTAGGATATGAAGTGCATAATAGTCGACGATGATGAAATGGCAAGAGCCTCACTCGAGATGCTCTGTAACAAAATATCAGACCTTGAGGTAATAAGTTCTTATGATAATGGAGTGGAAGCACTTTCAGCTATCCAAACACAGGATCTGGACCTCATCTTTCTGGATATCGAAATGCCTGACCTTTCCGGGATGGATATTATTAAATCAGTCGACAAGCTACCCCAAATAATATTTGTGACCGGTCATAGTGAGTATGCGGTAGAGGCGTTTGAACATCATGTGACCGATTTTCTGGTAAAGCCCATAGACCTGCCACGATTAATAAAGGCTGTTAATCGGGCGAAGGAGCTCAATTCCAAAGAAAAGGGTAAAGATGACCTCAATGGCTTGTTCGTAAAGGTAGACGGAAGGCTGGTCCAGCTTAATTACGACGATATACTATATATCGAATCCATCGGTGATTACGTGATTTTCCACACAGAAAAGAAAGAACGTTTCATCGTGCATTCCACAATGAAAAACATTGATGAAAAAATCAAAAGCCCACAGTTTCTGAAAGTTCATCGTTCGTATATCGTCAATTTATCCAAGATCATTGATATAGAAGAGTCTAATCTGCTGATTAAAGAGAAGGTCATACCAATCAGCAGAGCACACAAACCTATTCTTATGAATAGGATAAAAACACTCTAACCGAAAATCCTGCAATAGTTACTGTTCATCGGTAAGCCCTTGCACTATGGCGAAATAAAAAATTTCAAGGGCTGCTACACTGTACTTTAGCATTATACAAACACCAAACGTATGATGCTCTGGTTCCTTTTAACACTCATCCTAATTGTATTTTATGCCTACCTGGGATATGGTTTAATACTGTATCTGATGGTTAGGGTAAAAAGGCTTTTTGTTCGCAAAAAGAAATTTCTGGATTTCAATGTCCCTTCTGTTACGCTGGTAGTGCCTGCATATAATGAAGCCGACTGGATAGAAGACAAAATCAAAAATTCATTGGCTTTAAACTATCCCAAAGAAAAGTTAAGCATACTTTTCGTGACCGATGGTTCCAATGACGCTACTCCCGAAATTGTAAAGCAATATGAACAGGTAGAGCTGGAACACAGACCTGAGCGCCTCGGCAAGATTGCTGCGGTAAACCGAATTATGCCAGGTATTAAAAGTGAGATTACCATTTTCACAGATGCCAATACATTGCTCAATAAAGATGCATTGCTCTACATGGTACGGCATTTTGATGATATCAAAGTGGGAGCAGTAGCCGGCGAAAAGCGCATAAGAGAAGCAAATACCCAGGATGCCAGTGCTGCAGGTGAAGGCATTTATTGGAAATACGAGTCTACGCTCAAAGATTGGGATAGTGAATTGTATTCAGCTATTGGTGCAGCAGGAGAGCTCTTTGCAATACGTACCTCACTCTATGAAACTGTGAAGCAAAATACATTGATTGAAGATTTTGTACTTACCATGGGTATTGCCCGAAAAGGCTACAAAATCGCCTATGAGAAGAATGCATATGCGCTTGAAACAGCATCCCAAAATATTCTGGAAGAAGTGAAACGCAAGATCAGAATATCAGCTGGTGGCCTGCAGGCGATATGGATACTAAGATCATTATTATTACCCTTCAAAAACCCATTGCTTTCATTTCAATATGTATCTCATAGGGTGCTGAGGTGGACGCTAGCCCCTATAGCACTGATTCTCATATTTATCCTATCCTCTGTTTTGGCCTGGCAGGGCAACATTTTTGGTCAGGTATTGACAGTATTACAAATCATATTCTATGCCATGGCAGCCTTAGGCTATTATTTTGAGCGAAAGGCCATCAAATTCAAGATCTTATTTGTGCCGCTATACTTCACCATGATGAACGTGTGTGTGTATTTAGGATGGTGGAGATTAATGCATAACAATCAATCTGTAGTTTGGGACAAAGCCGAAAGAAAAAAATGAAAACATCTATCATAACAGTAAACTTCAACAATACCACAGTTACAAAAGAGCTGCTTCTCTCTCTTGAGTTGCTACGCATAAGAGATCTGGAAGTAATAGTGGTAGACAATGGGTCAGACGAAGATCCTACCCGGCACCTTGAGAGTTCGTTTCCCTGGGCGAAAGTGATCAGAAGTGAAAAGAACCTTGGTTTTGCCGGTGGCAATAACCTGGGCATTCAATATGCAACCGGCGATTTTCTATTTTTCATCAACAATGATACAGTACTGGAGGAAGATATTATATCTCCGCTGATGGGTACGCTTTTAAGTGATGAATCTATTGGGATGATCTGCCCACTTATTCATACTTATGATAATCCATTTGAAATTCAATTTGCCGGCTTCTCTGAACTACATCCCATCACCGGTAGAAATAAATGTTACCATCACCCGCTTTCAGAAACGAGTATGTATGAAACAGCTTTCCCACATGGTGCTGCCATGATGGTATCGCGCAAAGTACTGGAAGAGGTAGGACCTATGCAGGAAGACTATTTCCTATACTATGAAGAGTTGGACTGGGCTCAAAGAATTAAGAATGCAGGCTATCGCATTATGGTAGAGCCATCATATTCGATTTTGCATAAAGAATCAATGAGTGTAAAAAAGGTTTCAAATCTGAAACTCTACTACATGACCAGAAATAGAATTCTGTACATGCGACGCTTCTCTACAAAGACAAAGTTTGCTGCTTTCATGAGCTTTTTTCTTTTGGTTAGTCTTCCTAAGAAGTTATTGGCCTTGATAAAAGAAGGCAACTATGCCGGTATTGCTACTATGCTTAATGCCATAAAATGGAATTTCAGCAGAAAAAAGGCTGATTCCAAAGAAATAGATCCGCTCATGATCGCAAGGTCACCTAAAGCTTTTGCATCATGAGAATAACAGAACTTACCGATCACCACATTGACTCAGGTATTGGCTATTACAGCTTTGAGTTGACAAGAGCTTTGCAAAGGATAGATGAGGCTACTTTATACAAGCCTTCCCGAGATAACCATCCTGATTATGCCCTGGAAAAGCAATATCCATGGCTTAAAGGATTATGGTATAAATCTTTGAAGCAGTATAGACCTTATGTGCTTCCGTTCTTTTTAAGGGCCGGCATTACACCTGGCAATACAGACCTGGTACATGCACACTGGTATCTTTCTGGACTGGCAGCCACATACCTTGTTAATAAACCGGTGGTGGTTACCATGCATGACGTTTCGCTGCTACATATTTCGGATAGCAATGACAGATACCTTGACTATTACAAATGGGCCATTAACAGGTTCAGAGAACGAGAGATACCTTTGATTGTAGTGTCTGAAGCGGCCCGTCAGGATACCATTACATATGCCAATTATCCTGAGGAGCTTGTCTATGCCGTGCACAATGGCATTAGCAATGACCGGTTTTATCCTATTGAAAAGCAGACTGCTAGTGATCGATTTACCATTGTATATAGTGGAGGTTTAGGCAAGCGCAAGCGGCTTGACCTACTACTTGAAGCGCTGAAAATTGTCCAGGAGAAATACCCTGAAGTAGCCCTTAAAGTAGCCGGATCGAGCCCTGAGAACACTGGATATCCCCAGCTTGTGGAGGCGCTTAAAATCAAGAATGTAAGCTTTACTGGCTTTGTGCCTGATGATCAGATGAATGAATTCTACAATAGTGGAAACCTGATGGTGTATACCTCTTCTTACGAAGGGTTTGGTATGGCACCACTAGAAGGTATGGCCTGTGGTCTTCCGGTAATTTCTACAAAAGGGGGAGCACTGGAAGAGGTATCAGGAGGTGGAGCAGTAATGGTTGATGATGATAAAGAAGCCATTGCTGATAAAATCATCACCTTGATAGAAGCCGATCAACAGAGAAATGAATTAACAAATCGTGGTATGGAATGGGTAAAGCAATACACCTGGGCCAGAACTGCAGAATTAACACATAATATTTACCAAAAAGTCGCTTAGCTATGAACTTTTTAACTACCCCAAAATGGATGGATTACCATCGTTTCACTTACAATAATTGGACAGAAGTACCTAAGACCAGACTGGAAACTATTCAGAATGGGCTGAAAAGGTTGAGCCATACCAATCCTATGGTTACCATCTGTATTCCTGTATGGAATGAAGCGGAAACCTTGCTCAACACATTGTCTTCCTTATCCGCGATGCATGTGCCATATCCTACGGAGTTGATCTTTGTGAACAATAATTCTACTGATGCCACGCAGGATATCCTCGATTTCATGGGCATTAATACTCTCCACCAGCCAAAGCAAGGTATAGCGCACGCCAGGTTGATGGGGCTAGAAAATAGTAGGGGGCAGTACACCCTATGTGGTGATGGAGATTCCATTTATCCACCTCATTGGATCGAAGAAATGGTTTTGCCATTGATCCTGGATTCCAATATCAAATGCACCTATGGTCTACATGCCTATGTGCCAGATGGCAAAAACAAAAGGTGGACCTTGAGTATGTACGAGATGATTGCTAAAGCCATGGTTTACATCCGTAAGGTAAAGCGCGAGTTCATCAATGTGCACGGCTTTAATATGGCCTTTAGAACCCAGGAAGGACTTGAAGTAAAGGGCTTTGATATGCCATTAACACGCACTTTTGATAGTGATCCTAAGAAAGGCAATTTTGTGATTTATGGGGAAGATGGAAGAATGGGTAGAAAAATGAGCGAAATCGGTAAATTGAAACTGGTATCGGCAAATGGTGCTACAGTTTGGACCAGTTCCAGAAGGTTGATGAAAGATGGAAACCTGTGGCATGCCTTTACCAAAAGAATAGTCCAGGAAGGCAAAATGGTGCTTACTTACTTGTTTGGCCCTAAAAAGCCAGTTCATACTACTGATGATCTAATAAAACATAGCCATTCATGAAAGTACCCGGAGACATCATCATTTTTGCATTGCCTAAGCATGATGATGCCTTTACGTCTACGCCCTGGCAACTGGCAGTTTCTTTAAGCAAACAATACAGAGTATGGTACATTAGCCATCCATATACCCTGATTGACTACTGGAAAATGAGAAAGGATGGCCGTGCCAGTAAAAGGTGGGCCTCAACTTTTGGTAAACAGCTATTGGTAGAACAAACCGAGCATGAAGACCTGAAAGTTATTTACGCACCTTTGACACTACCAATCAATGGCTTGCCACCCGGCAATTTCTACAATGTTTTCAGCCAATGGAATCAACGGTGGGTAGCCGGTAAACTTAACAAGTGGCTACAAGCTGAGGGGATCAATGAAGCCATCTTCATTAATTCCCATGATTTTTATTTTCCAGACCTCCCCAAGCTACTACAGATTAAATGCCTTGAGGTGTACCATTGTATAGACCCAATAGTGAAAGCTTACAGTGCCCGGCATGGATTAAAGCTAGAGAAGCAGGCAGCTACACAGGCTGATCTTGTGATCTCTACTTCTCCGTATTTGCAGCAAAAGATGAAGGCCTACAACTCAAGGTCATATCTTGTTCCGAATGCAGCCAACTACCAACTTTCGTCAAAAGCTGCAGAAGAGTCTCTTAGACCTTTGGAGTCGATAAACCGTATCAAGGGCGTCAAAATTGGATACATTGGAAATATAGAGCGGCGAATTAATTACAGCTTGCTGGAATCCACATTCAGAAAGCATACCGATTGGCAATTGGTCATGGTGGGTCCGTCGGATCTATCCTTTATACCTGATACATTTTTGCAATTGCCCAATTTGCATTTAATTCCGGCAATAGAGCACCAGGATTTACCCAGGGCTATGAAAGCGCTGGATGTGTTGATTATTCCTTTTATCAAAGATCAGGTGAGTGCGCAGATTTACCCCCTTAAATTATTTGAATACCTGGGTAGCGGCAAGCCTGTGGTTGTAACAGATTTTAATACTGATGTGACAGACGAGCTTAAAATTGTCTTGGAAGTCAGTCATGATCAGGGTTCGTTTGAGCAATCCATTCATAATTGCTTATCGCAAATTGATCAGCAGGATTTAGTATCAAAGAGAATGGCTGTGGCCAGTGCTAATGACTGGTCTTCACGCTCAGTTCAGCTAATAGAAATTTTTAATTTGGCATATGGGTATCAAAGAGAAAATCAAGTCCAATCCTAAGCTCAAGTCATTACTGCTAAAGCTTTTGTTTAGGCGCAAGCCACATAATGCGCGAGTGAGATGGTATGTGTGGTTGGTTACGATATTTCCAAAATACTTCAAGCGAGGTATAAGTTGGAAGTCGCGCTTAGACCTTGTTCCATTCAATGCTTTTCGGTTGGGTAAATATTCAAGAATAGAAATGAATGTACTTGTCAATAATGGTATGGGCGATGTGATCTTAGAAGATGAAGTGCATACCGGAGTAGGCTGTGTCATTATTGGCCCGGTACATATGCATAAACACGTGGGCTTATCCCAATATGTGCGTATTCTTGGCATGCATCATGGGATAGATCCTGATATGCCGCATCATTTCACACCGGTTACCAAAGCCCCGGTTATTCTTGAAGAAGATGCTTTCATTGGTACGGGTACCGTCATTATGGGCAAGAAAAATGGAGAACCACTTACCATTGGCAAATACAGCAGAGTGGGGGCTAATTCAGTAGTGATGACAGATATACCTCCATACAGTGTGGCGGTTGGCAATCCCGCCAGGGTAGTCCGAGTATGGGATTTTGATCAGAAGAAATGGGTGAGGCCATCACATGCTTCACAATAGGCAACATAGCTTTGTAGAGTTCAAGAGCTACTCTACCAAGCTGGTTTAACTCTCGAAAAATAGCTGGAGCAATCTAAGCCCTTCATTATCATAACTGTTATTGCCCTGGATCAATCCCTCAAATTTGGCCAGGTCTTTACCGCTTATTTTAGTATTGAATTCAAGTAATTCGGTATTCACATCCTTGTAACCCATATTCCATGAGGGGAATAATCGTTCTGATATGCGTTCAAAGTGCATGATTTTCACATCCTGGTGCCGGTTATCTTCTTTTATTCTGTCAAACAATTGGCTCACTTCATTTTTATCGCCTTCTATATATTGAATGAAGCGACTGCCTGAGTGCATGAGAATACCCGTAATGGATTTTTTAGGGTTATTCTTTTCACAAGATGTTAAAATCTTTTGTATGTCATCATCAGTGCAATCTTCAGCTCTTTTACTTACATAAACCAGGCAGTACAATTCCATTTCCTTTTTATTGCAAAAAAGGTGTAGAGGCAGCACTAATCTTATAAGGGAAACCCTAATTTATTGGTGAAATGCTGGGTTAATTGATATTTGATTGAAGTTTATGGAATGTGGGACGGGCCTATACAACACTAAAGAAGATGTAGATAATGTGTGGTTTGGATAGTAGGAAAGTAGCCTGCTGAACCCCAATCAATGCTATTGAGCTAAGCGCAAATTGTCCCTCTCATTGAGAGGGTATGGAGAGGTAAGCTAAAAAACTACTTAGCTTAATAGCATTTACGCCCTACTGCTTGGAGGACAAATAGATCGAAAGAGTGTTCGAAAAAAGAAAAAGGGCTAAGCCAAATGACTTAACCCTTATCACTACCTAACCTATCTATGAACTAAACTCTATTATGGCTTTTATATTGTGTTCGATAAAAATTATTTGCCTTTAAAAATTCAGGGAATTTCACAATTAGATCCAACCACCAATACAGTGATAATGCAAACCCCTGAATCATAAGCAGTGGTTTTTTGTAAAATTTAATCCGACGGGTAAAATGAAAACCCTGTGCCTTTACCATGATTCGCCAGTAGATAGTAACCCATGGGTTGGCGTATCTGTATTTTTTATACAATGCTGGATTCTTATAGTAAAGCATAAATTCGCTGATGTAATTTTTCATTTTCCGCATATTGCGTCGAAAGCTGTCAGTTCTGGGCGGGTGTAATATCAATACGTCCTCAGCAAAAATTACCTTGCCTGATTCTCTAGCCCGCCAGGCTAGGTCAGCATCTTCATTTTGAAAAGGAAAGCCCTCATCAAATCCCCCAAGACTTTCAAACGTAGCTTTTCTGTAAGCTGCATTGCAAGTGGGTATGCTGGTGTCGCCATACTCATTGATTACCTGATGGGTGAGTGGGGTAACTGCATTTTTGTTGGTGATGGTCTTGCCCTGGATGGCTATTAGTTCTTCATCCTGAAAATGCTGCCATATATTTTCCAGCCAGTGGTAGTCTGCCAGGCAATCATCATCGGTAAATGCTATAATCTGACCTTTGGCCATAGCTACGCCTTTGTTTCTGGCTTTCGCAGGACCACCGTTTTGGGTTTCCATATAGTGAATATTCGGAAAATTCTTCACCATATTGTTCATGTAAACAGCAGTGCTGTCGGTAGAGCCATCATTGATCACAATGATTTCGTATGCTGAAAGATCAAAACTTTGGGTCAATAACTGATGAAGCTGGTGCTTCAGCAAATCCACCCGATTGTAGGTGGCAATGACCACTGAAATTAGAGGTTTATGAGTTGTCATGCGATTAGGTAATTTTTTAGTTTAAGATAACCCTGTCTGTAATGGTCAGGGATGCTTTGAAATATCTGGCTATACCGGAGCCCGGTCATTTTGACCATGAGATGCTGGGCCCAAAAGAAGCCAAAAATCTCGGTGATCAATGGAGCTAATACAGCGCCATATAGCCCTATTGTAGTGATTAGGAAATAGGATAATGCTATGTTGATAACACTATTGACCATCACGATTAAAGAGTTCAGTCTTGGCTTGTGCAGTGCATTAGCAAGGCTGCCAAAAGCACCGCCAAAAGGAGTAAATACAGCAATGGTCATGGCTGATACAGCCAGTAAGAATATTGATGGTAAGTATTGCTTGCCATGCAATGTCATGATGATCAGTGGGGAAACCAATATCAATAACAGGCAGAGCATAAGCATGCCACTTAATAGCTTGCTGGTTTGCTTTTTAAACATATCTACTATGTCTGCTTTTCGGCCTGTAAGGGTGGTTTTTACAATAGTAGGATAGAGTAGGGCCTGGAAGGCATTATTCGGGAGCAAAAGCAAAGTGACATATCGCTGTGCCACACCCAAATAAGCAGTATCAGTGTAGCTTAATAAACCTGCAGTGAGAAAAATACTGATGCGGGTAGAAATTGTGCCTGTGAGCTCTCTTAATATCCCATGTTTACCAAATTGGATGAATTCAATAAACATCTTGAAATTGGGCTTTGATTGAATGATCTCCCTCATTGGTAGAGAACTTATACCTGCGATCAAGCCAACAAATGATGCAAAAGCAAGTACCAACACCAGGTACTGTAGTGGCCATTGATAGTACATGACTAAGCCAGCACCACTGGATAAGCCAATAAAGAAGGCCACATTCATTAAAGTTGATTTTTCTACTTCTGTACGACTTCTATGTACAAAAAATATCCATCGGTACATACTGTAAGTGATGCTGTAAATAGGGAAGAGTACAAAAAATCTGGCCAAACCATACCAATCAAAATGCATGAAAAGTAATGTAGCAATGCCGCTAATAGTAATGTCGAAAGCCCCATTGAGCAGGGCATTGGCTTTATAAAGTGCCATTTGCTTTTCATGAGATTGGCCAACGGTGAACCTGACGAGTCCGTTTTGAATCAGTCCTTCGCGGATATTGGCGATCAGTGAGAAAAAGCTAACAAATACAAACCATTGTCCGGCTTCAGTTTCGGGATAGAAACCAGTAACCAGAATTACAGTGCCAAATCCGATGGCGATCTCTGCGAAATTTCCTGCCAGAGACCATGCTATTTTTTTAGTTGTGATCATAATTTCTATGATCTAAGGTAGGCCATCATACTGCCTTAATGGGATTATTTCGATAACCGGAAGGCTTTTGAAGTTTTTTGGTAACCCTTTTGAGATGACAATTTTATGCGCTGATTTTTCAGTAGGTTCCTGGCTTTCTTGTTTAGGCAGATTGGTATAGTGCCATCATTTCTTTTGCAGCTTGAGCCCAGGTGTATTGTTGAGCTTGCGTGATACCTTTTTGTTGCATGGCATTGCGATGTGTGCCATCATTCATGATATTTTCAATCTGAGCAGCATATGCCGTGGTGTTTGGTTCTGAAAAGTAGGCAGCATCAGAAAGGGTTTCTCTCAGTACAGGAATATCTGAAACAAGTGCAGGTGTGCCGCTAGCCATGGCCTCCAGAGGAGGGAAGCCAAAACCTTCGATCAGACTTGGGTAAAAGAACAAATCTGCATCGCTGTAAAAGCCAGGAAGCTCTTCCTCAGATACAAAACCCTTGAATTCTACCTCATCCAGCTTGTGTTGCTTTTTGAATAGAACCAGCGGATGTTCTGCTGATATCATACCACCGATGATCATTTTGAATTTCAGTCCTTTCTGTTTCAGCAATAGCGCTGTTTCCAGTAATGCTTTGGCATTTTTATGAGGTGCACCCAGCCCTCCCAAATATTTGATGGTAAAGACTTCTCTATTAGTATCTTCTTTTCCCGGTTTGAACCTTGAGTGATCAATGCCATTATATACCACTGCGATTTTATCGGCGGGAATATCAGTAAACTTGAGGACTTCTTCTTTCGCATGATGAGAAACCACAATCAATTTCTGCGCTACAGCAGCTGCCTTTTTCAATTGATACTGGTAGACTTTAAATGCAATTTTATCACCACGAAACCGGAAAGGAATGGCATCATGGATAGTTACAAAAAGCTTTTGGTTCTTACCTGCCATTTTACAGCCCATCGCCGCATCCACATAATCTGCCTGCCACACATCCGCTTGTAGGGGCTTAATGGCTCTTGACAAAAAATAGGGTGCAATATATGGTCTAAGCTTTTTCAATGACCTGTAGGGGTAAGCATGAAAAAGGGGTTTTTCCTGGTTGTCCTTTCGGTATACCGATACTTCATTTCCAATAGTATCAAGGGCTCTGGCCAGGTTGTCAGTATATTGACCAAGACCACAGTATTTATTTTGACAGGAGGTTAAGGTGATTTTCATGAGGCTTTTTGGTTTTCAGTTTTAGTGGCTGGATCAAAAGCTCCGCTTTTAAACATGATGGCCAGCAACATCCAAAAAAGCAGACTGATAGGATAGACGCCAACGACTTCCTGTCCCCATTCCACCATAAGAAATGCCGGAATAGCACAGAGTATGCTTGCCAGGATCGCTTTGAGCTGTGGATCCTTCATTTTCCAATACAGTTTGAATCCTTTGATAATGGAGGTGAAGTAAACGCCAAGGAAAATGATCAAGCCGACCCATCCAAGTTCTACGGCCACACGTACCAGCCCACTATCGGGTGGGAAATGTGCGAGAAATGTGTGGGGGCTAAAGCGCATGCCCCAAACACCGGTTGAACCCAAGCCACCACCTATCGGGTGCATTAGTATCCAGGGGGCAATCATTGCCCTGTTTCTGGCCCTTACCTGGTAGGAAGCATCTTCAGTAGCATTGAATATACTTTGCACTCTCTGAATCTGGTAGTTGCTGGTTTCAATATTAGCCAGCACAAGTAGGCCCAATACAGCAACTGCTATAGAAGCGTACATTCTTTTTTGTTTGGAAAGGATCACCCAGGTGAAATAGAATATACCCGGAATAATGAACGCACTTCTTGTGCCGGAATAAAGCATAGCCACGATGAAAAGCACACCCATGGTACCAAATATCAGGAAATGATACCAGCGTTTGTAGCCTGTGAGCAGCATGAAGCTTACAGAACCACCAAAGCCCATCAGCATGCCAAACTGCGCAGGTGACCCTATGGAACCAAAGGACCTCCATCGGCCATGATTGAAAACCAGGTGCACAGCATCCTTTCTGATGATTTCAGCCATTTCCCAATCAAAATAACCAAACATAAACTGATAGATGCCCCACAGCGCAGTGAAGAAATTCATGGCTAAAAAGAAGAAGAAAAGCCCTTGTACCTGCTTCTTACTTTTCAACATGGAATATGTCAGGAAAAAGAGCATCATATAGCCTAAAGCAGGTCTAATGACAAAGAGCCAGGCAACTCGTGAAGCTGCTATTGGGTTAAACAGTTCTATGACATTCATGGCACCCCAAAGCGCCAGTGGTATGCTCACCGGACTTTGCCAACTGCTCCAATCCTTTTTCTTATAAGATCGGTATAGCATGCCGGTCACCATAATCAGGATCATTAGGTCAATGCCTATACCTGCAGGGATGTTGGGTAATAACCTATTGATCACACTTAGCATAAATGCCATGATCATCATCAGGTAAATGCCCAATTGGGTATTCCAAAGTATGGAAACAAGGATAGGCCCGCCGATGACCATGATAACCAAAAGCGCAGGAAATAATAAGCCCATTTTGATTGTGCCCGCAACTATCATTGCTGTAAACCCACCAAATAGTAACCACTGCTGCCAATTGCCTAGAATACGCTCTCCAAATACATACTTGGAGAAAAGCTGGGCATAGCCATGGTTGTCATATAATGATTCGTTGCGTCTCATTACATTTTGTGTTCGGTGTGGATGAATTTACCATGGTTTTCTTTCTTGACACTTTGTATGGCATTAAAGAAATTGGACCAGGCCAGTGCAGGAAGGTGCAATAGGTTTTGCAAACCCTTTTTCAGCTGACCAATATGAATAAGAAAAACAAGGATAGACAGGCCGGTCATGAGTAAAGAAGGTGTAAAAACAGCCCAGCCTGCTATCCAGGATCTTGTTATGAAAAAATAAATAAGTTCAATTGATGCTAATAAGGGCAAAGACATCACCTGTACAGAACGAGGTGGTCTCCAAAGACTGATCAGGTAATCAAGAGGTGCCCATGATTTTTTGGCTATTGCTGCACTCAAAAGCGCTTTGCCAGAGTATAGCGCATTGTAATATTGCTCTCCAAACCACCGTACCCGTTGCGGATTATAAGCGGTTTGCTCAGTTGTTTTTTCCTCATAAACTTTCAAAAAAGGAAGATAGGTCGAAGTAATCTGATCTTCGTTGCAAAGCATCTGTACCATAAAGTTTTTGTCATAGCCCGGTGCTTTTGGGTCAAGGTTATCGATTCCATGAATAAAATGACTGGTTCGGATGAGTGCGCCGCTACCACTGATCTCAATAAGGCTTTTGTGCTGCGCTTTGGCGGCCCTAAACATAATGTCATTGAGTTGCTCACTTACATTATCAAAAAATGCGATATGGCCTTCTGCATTAAGGGGTACTCTTCTGGATTGGATGATGTCGTAGCGTTGGAGTAAACTGGTATTGAGCAATTTGAAGAATTTTCCATCAATCAAATTGTCTTTATCCAGGATCATGACATGAGATGGATTGATCAGACCATTTTCCTTCAAAACCCCAATACTTTTGGTTATGAATTGAAGCGCATGATGATAACTATTTCCCTCATGATGGCTGAAAGACTGTTCGTAAATAAAAAAGCTTTCATAGCCTTTAACTGCTTCTACTATTTCCGGTCTGGCTTCCTGAAGCAACACCATTACTTTCATGGATTGGCCTTCAATAGCGCTATTTAATTGCTTAAGCACTTCCAGGAAGATGTTTCCGGGTTTATATGCAGGCAATACAACCAGTATTTCAGGTAATGTCTGATTGCTGAATACAGGCTTTTGGGCTCTGAAGCTGATACCAGCTATTATTGAGTACAACCAATAGGCACTATAGAAAAGTAGGTATAAGCCGGGTATGATAAAGATATATTGAATGATCGCTTCCATTAGAAATCCCTCCTTAATATTCTTTTGATGATGACTCTTACTTTGGACCTTCGGCGTGGCACTTCACCTACGAAATCTTCCATCGCATCTACATCCATTTGGTTTAATACTGTGCCCAGCAAGTTTACCTGCTCTGAGCTGATGAATTCCTCAAGCCTGTCATCAACAGCATTTCTCACTCTACCTGCCCGGAATACATAGATCACGTTGGGATAATTTTCCAGCCAGAAGTGGTAGTCTGCCATCAGGTTGGTAGGGGGTACCACTACAAATACAGCATGATTCTTTTTGGATAATTCATCTATCTGAGCTTTAATCTTGTGTTGATTTTTAAGAATGTTGTTGTTCTCAACCAGGGTTTTCTTTCCATTCTTTAAATCATCTTCGCTTTGCTGCGTGAACTTTTTGGACCAATCTGCATTGATTAGGCTTACGGGCGACTCCTTAGAGTTGATCATTCTTTTTAGTTGTCTTGCAATGTAATGTTTACCCTCATTCTGCTGTCCGCTGAGAAATATGAATACATTATCACCATTTTCTGATTGTGTATTAATGATTTTGGCGAGATGTAAAAGTTGCTGATCATGTATTAATCGAGACCCGGATGGTTTCTTAAAATCCGAAGGAAATAGGAAAGGTATTGCTGATGATACAGTCAAGGCTGAATTTCTTTCAAACCTTTGTACAGTTGTGATTGAAGCATCCAATAATGCCATGATGATCAAAATCGCTGCAATCATAGTGAAAGTGCCTACACCTCCGGCTGCCACAATGATGAGCTTTTTAGAAGGCTCGGGTCTTTCAGGTACAAAAGGATTGTCAATGATTTCTATGACATTTTCACCCGATGCAGAAGCCATGGTATTGGCAAGGTTCAGTTTGTTAAGCAATAGGAGGTAGGACTGTTCTGCAGTAGCAATTTCACGCTCCATATTGTTTATTCTTGACTCATGAGGTGCAAATTTCTTTGCGTAGGCGTAAAGTCTGGAAACCTCTCCATTTAGCACATTGATCATATCATCGATCATGGCTTCATCCAGTTCGAAAACAAGGTATCTATTGGCCATTTCCAACTGGATTCTGGTAGGATCGTAGCTGGTTTTATGAGCCAATGTCTGCAGCTCAGTTTTAATTTGATTACTTACTTCGCTGATCCTGGCATCAAGCATTTTATTTACATCTACATTTTGAGCTTTGATTGATGCAACTAATTTCTTTCTGTTCAATGCCTTAAGCTCTTCTTTAAGGTCTACAATACGCTTGTTTTGAGAAAGGTCTACAGTCATTTCATTGCCCAATGAAGCAGTTCTAAGGATCTCATCTTTACCATTTTTAGCCGCTGCCATTCTTGACAAAAGCTTGGCTTTTTCACCTTCAACTTCTACCAGGTAGGTTACAATAGCCTTGGTATGTTCTCCTAGGTTGATTATGCTGTTGTCAACCTTATAAGCCTCAAGCACTGACATTTTAGCATCAAGATTAGCTTTGGCTTCAGCCAGTAGTTTCTCAAGCAAATCCTGCTGTCCGTCTACTTTGGTTTTAATGATGCGCTTATTTTCCTCAATCATGGCAGCGATGAAGAAATCAGCCAGAATCTTAGTTTTCATGGGAAGGTCGGCACGCAATTCAAACTTCAAAAAGTTACTATCGGACAATCGGTAGGCATTCACCATGTCTTTTAGGTTGTTGGAGTTGAGTTTGTGATAATCAAGGAAATCAATCATCAACTTATCAATAGGATGTGTTTCATCCAGCAGGTTGCCGCTTGCCTCAAGGCTATTGATGCGATCCAGCACGGCTTCTTTATTAGCTACCAGTTCTTCATTGGCAATCTTGAATAAAGGATAGCTCTCTATACCTGACCTTACTACTTTGAGTTTTACACGGTTTACTATGCTTACAGATTGTAAAAGTTCTTTGATATTCTGAAAATAACTGTGAATCTGATATTGCTTAAAACCCTCTTCTGATAAGCTTAGGCTTTTGTTTTCCTCAAGATTGAGGTAGAGCTTGGATTCTGTCTTATAAGTCTGTGGGTTATTGCGGATAACAGCATAGATCGCTACCATCGCTAGCAAAGGCAGTACTATTAGCTTCAGCCAATGGCGAAGGAGGGTTTTTAATAATAGGATTACTTCTTCCATGGCTTAAGGGTTTTGAAAGTTTCCGCTCTCTGTGTCAGAAGTGAAAAAGGTGATTTCTGACTTGATCTTTAATGCCATAATTTGGGCCCTGCTCAATGCCTCTTCAGCATCCACCAGGCCACCTTCTGCCAGCATAAGTTCGTTGGCATTAGCTTCACCTCTGGAAAATCTAAGCGATACAAAATCGTACTTGTCATTCAGGTTTTGATAGGCCTGTTGCCTTAGCTCAATGATTTTTAGTGCTTCCAGGTATTCATAAAATTTGTTGGTGATGAATACTCGGATAATTCTGCGCTCTTCATTGAGTGCCTGTTGTAGTCTTACTACATCCTGCTGCGCCATTTTGATTCTATTACCTCTGGAAATGATCTTCTCAGGATTAATGCTTAGAATTACGCCAATATTAGGGAGTAGCGATGCAGTGGTTATGGCCTGGTTTTCAGCATTCAATGTTGTATTGATACTAAAAAAATTGACGCCCATCTGAAAAGTGGATAGCCAGCTTTTTCTTTCTACGGACACATTTTCTAAACGCTGCTCTACCTCTGCCTGAAGACTTTTAAGCTTATAGGAATTAACCAGCGCATTACTTACCAGGCTGTCCATGGTATGTCTGTTGCTCAAGGCCATTTCCACAAAGCTTTTTTCTTCATCAAGATCAATATCGGTTTGCCCGAAGGCTGCCATCGATATGATTAGAAGGAAATAAGTGAATAATAATCTCATGGTATTCTGTTTTTACAAGATCAAATGTAGAGACAGAACCCACGGGATTATTTTATATTAGATGTTTGGCCAGAGCCCTTCGATGATTAACCAAATCCGTCGATTTTCGAAATTATGGGCAAAAGAAAAGGGCCATGGAAGTGGCCCCTTTAACTATGAACTAACCTAACCTAAACACCCTAATTCTTGATTAATGCCTGGTTTCTATAGCCTGACTTATCGCTATACCAGTCTTTAAATTCCTGTCCGCCGCTTTGTGCCCATTGCACATATTTGAGGTATGCCTCGTTTACGGGCTTAAACTCCTGTGGGTAGTCAAATGATACAGGAATATTGATTGCCCATGGCACCAGCTGATAGGATTTATAATAAAAGCCTTGTGCGGGTGCACTTAAGTCGTGGCCTGTGTTGAAATGGCTCATGTCAGCCACTGCAGTAGGCTTGTGATCGGCAAGGTGCACCTCACGAGTTCTGTCATTATCGATGAATATGAATGGGTTGAATGGTGCAAACCCCAGTGTGTTCATTGCAGCGGGCTGCGCAAAAGATATTTTCAACTCAACTTCCTTTACAGGTAGGCTCGTGCCGCCTTCCATTGTATTGATTTGTCCTTCACCGCCCATCAGTGCATGAATATCGTCTGTGATGATCACAGTGTTGTCACTATTATTGGCCTCAGTAAAGTTGGCTCTGAGTTCAATTGCATTACCATTGTAAACATCACCACTGATGGTGCCAATCAAAGACTCAGCAAACGGGAAGTTGATAGCAAAACCATTGTGATATGTTGCACCTGCTGCTCTGAATTTCAATTTGGGTGATAGGGATACAGCTCTATTCGCGGTGTTTGTTACAAACTGGAAGTTGTAGTCCACCACCACATCATTCATGTCATAGTCACCTTTAAATGGCCACTGGTCTTCAAAAGCTAAAGAACCGTACACATTTTTTCCTGGGTAGAATATGTTGAAAGCGCGTTCCGGATCATCGGGGTAATCGTCATTGTGATCTGATACACCATCACCGTCAGTATCTTCAGACCCATCAGTTTGGGTAGTTTCCATCTTATCAGTGATTACAGCCTCGTAAGGTGTGGCAGATACATAAAATACCGCATCGTTGAAGTCATTGTCGCCACCAGGCCGTGTTGTATCTTCAAAACCCAGCAAAAACAGCTCTCTGGCTTTGTCGTGAAGCAATACCGTATGCTGGCTGTAAGCTTTTTCTACGAATGTATTCAATGACTTATTGGAGAACTTAATTCCGGCTCTTTCTCTTACTTCTCTGTTGTTAGACCAACCCTGTGGTAGTAAGAACCAGCCAATACCTGTATTGGCAGAGAAGTTTCCTATCTTAATTTTATTGCCACCTTTTAAACCTCCGCCTGATTTATTGTAAGATACATTAGGGAATAATATAAATAGTGAATCGATATCTTCTCTCGATGAAGGTGGATTATCCAGATCATAGGTGTAATAGCCAAGGGTATTGGTCCAACCAGCACCTTCGTGCACAAATGTGATCCATACTTCTGCTGAATCTTTAAGCCATGTGTCGAGGTTCAGATCATCCTCTAGGTATTGAGGATTGTGCTCAGGAACAGGTTTTGTCTCTGGCAATGATGAATTGATGAGATCCAGCATGTCCTGTGGTATGTAATCATCCACCGGTAGCAGATTATGAGGCACACCTTTGTCATCATAAGTGCTTCTCAGATAGAATCCGTTTTCGCTAAAGGTGCCATCCAAGATCCTGCCATTAGTGGCAGCAGGCCCGGCTACATAATCAGACTTGCCCCCAATGGTATAGCTGCCAGCCTGGTCATTCAAATCAAAAACTACCTGATCAGGTAAACCTATGTAATCTGTTTTCACAACTAAATAATCTACAGCAGTAGCCAAATTCAGGTTAAGTGCCAAAGCACCATTGCTGTCAGTTATTCCTTTACCTACCATATGGTATTCTTCTTCAAGTAAATATCCGTATGTCAGTACAATACCGCTCAGCGGTTTGTCACCATTGTCTAGCGTAATTAAAGAAACGGTACGCTCAACTGTAGTTGCAAAATCAAACGGCACCACCGCTGGATCGCTTACTTCTTCAGTAATGTCAGGGTTGGTATCAATAGCCGTTTTGGGCTCATCAAGTATAGTGGTACATCCGAAGATGCCAGCCACTAACGACGCTAATAATAAATGGGATAGTTTATACATTTTCATGTTGTAAGGCCGCAAGGGGAGTTTTAATTAAAATTTTTATGTCTTGCCAGAAAGAATGGTTTTTGGCGTATTCTATATCAAGTTGCTTTCTGCTGTCATCGGAGGTTTGTGATTTACCTCTTTCGGTTACCTGCCACAGACCGGTGATGCCGGCAGGTGACATGAATCTTTTTACCCAGTCATCTGAGGTTAATTTTTCAGCCTCATAAAGGGGAAGAGGTCTGTTGCCTACAAGCGACATGTCTCCAATTAATACATTGAAAAGCTGTGGCAATTCGTCAATGCTGGTTTTTCTGATGAGCCTGCCAATAGGGGTGATCCTGGGATCATTGGCTACTTTAAAAAATGCTTTCTTGGTTTCATCTTCCTTCAGTTGCAGGAATTGCTCTTCATCCATAATTTCTTCATCGCCCACCAGCATATTTTCTTTTAGGGATGCATCCACCGTATTAGGTTGTGTTTTAAGCTGCTCTACAGGGGTGTCACCCGCATTGTAATGGTTCATATGCTTGAGTTGATCTACCATCTGATCGGCATCCTGACGCATGGATCTGAACTTGTAAAACTTAAATATTTTGTAACCTGTGCCCACACGGTAGCTGTAATAAAATGCAGGCCCTTTGGAAGTAAGCTTTATGATTAAAGCCAGTATCAAAAACAGTGGGCTAAGTACTAGTAGCAGACCTCCAGATACAGCTATATCAAAGAGCCTCTTGTTGAGGGGCATTCTATATTTTTCGGGTTTTTTCAAAATGGATTTACGCTCCTGGTTCGAAGCTGTAAGACGTTGAAGTAAAAGTGCAAAATGCTTCTCCAGATTACCTGACTTGATAAGCTCACTGTAGCCGGCCCACCTTGCTTTCTCTCTTATTTTCTGATCTATATGCTCTTCGATGAGAATGGAAGGGATTGCTTTTTTGATCTTTTCCATTGACAAAAGTCTGGGTATATAGAGCATCTCACTTTCATCCATTGCAATGCTGGTGGCATCCACAATCACTAGGTCGGGTAGGTTATGACCAGACTTAATTTTCATCCTGAATGCTTCAAATGTGGTGAAGGCAGTGAGGGTAAAAGAAGCCTCATCAACCCATTTTTTGAATTTCTCAGAATTGTATCCTAACAAGAATATAGATTTCATGATTAAGATAGTTTAGTTAGCGTTTTCCATTGCTTTGATACTCACATTCTGTATGCGCAATAGAAGTTCGGTAGGGTTAAATGGCTTGATGATATAATCCGCGGCTCCTTCTTTTAGGCATGTGATTCTATCTTCACTCTTATTCTTTCCTGAAAGAATGATCACAGGAATATGCTGAAAGAAACCGGAGGATTTGATATGCTTGAGGAAGTCAAGTCCTGTCATATCATCCAAATTGAAATCTGAAATGATAAGGTCAATCTCGGAGTTATTTTGTAGCCACTCCAGTGCTTCTTCTGCTGATGATGCTGTGTAAACTTCATATTCCTTTGAAAGGAGATGGTTAAGGAATTCGCGCATCATCAGGTTGTCTTCAATGATCAATAGCTTTGATTTCATGGGTGTCATAGTTTTCGTTGATTCAAAAGTATGGCACCCATACAGGCTATTTCAGATATTTAGATTTTTGGCGAGTCCTGTTCGGAAAATGGTATAAAAGGAGGGGAGTTTGGTTTTAGCCTGTAAAGATTAATGCCGGGATATACAAAAACCCCTCAAAAAGGCCTGAATCAGGCTTATGAGGGGTTTCAATCTGGCGAAAAACGTGGTTGCCAAATATTATTTGGTTCGTAATTAAATTCTAAAATCTACTGTAACCAGGGTATGATAATTCACTATCTTTCAGATTATAATAGCTTTTTACTTCATCATATACATTAAAGTCTACTGGTGGCTTGGTTCGCGCCGCTGTACCGAATAATCCTGGTACCACTACCACCCTTACGATCCAATCGTCGGTATATCCGGGGCCCAGAAAGTTCATTGGAAAATCACCATCCATAAATACCGCCACATCAAACCTCGTGAAGTCAAAATTGTATTGCAAAGTACCCTCAGGCAGGAACAAACTTGTAGGTATAGGTCTCCAGATTTCAGTGCCCTGATCATCTACTTCCCACAATAAATAAACCAGCGCAACATCTGATTCCAGCATTTCAAAATCACCGGGAAACTCCAGGAAGCTGGTGTAGTCGGGAGGTAAAAAGTCAGTAACAAATTCAAAGACATAAGCCTGTTCACCATCTAGTCCATCCAGACCAGGAGGTCCCATAGGACCGGGAGGGCCTTCAGTTTCTATGCTACAGGATACGATACCGATTAGGGCAATAATGGCTACGGAAAGGATATACGATTTTTTCATGACGCTATTATTTTGAGTTTAACATACCCAGTTAAACCAAATAATATGCCAGTTTGTAAAATTGTATTATTTTAAGATTATTTCCTGGTCAGCCTTTTGCGTATAGTGTAGGCTTCTACAGGGTTTTTGTGCATGAGCTGATAGATTTCCTCTTCAGTAAAACCTATGTTCTGCAGATCGGGTATAAACTCTTTTACTATGGTAGTATATGGTTGAAATTTTCGTGAAGGATCAACCGGGTCGTACCAGCCACCATCATGGGAGATTAGTATATTGGATAATATGTCTTGCTTGTAAGCATACCTGATCTTTTCAAAATGTTTGTCATACTCCCATCCAACTCCATCAAGGCTTATCCATGCTCCACGGGTGGCAGCTTCTAGATAATGTGCATTGTCAGTCTCTTGCTGGGCATGCACCCAAATGAAGGCTGAGGGATCCACTCCCATGCTATCCAACAGGTTGAGTTGCGCTTCTGCAACTTCCCATGGCCCCGTGTGTGAGGCAATCGTAAGACCGGTTTCCTTATGAGTAAGTGCAGCTGCGATTACCAGCTTTTTATCCAGAGGGTGCAAAGGCGCTTTTGGATTTACGCTGATCTTGATGAAGCCTGGTCTGACCCCCGTATCTCCAATGCCATTTTCCATTTCTGCGATCCAGCGATCTGCCAGCTGCTGTGCCGTTTCTTCAAAGGCATAATCGGGTAGGTATTTGTGATTCACTGCGCCATAGAGTCCGGTATTGGTAAGTATTCTGATCCGGGACATTTCCGATAGATTAACGAGCAACTCAGGATCACGGCCCAAATAGTTTGGCGTGGCATCCACGAAAGTAAGTATGCCGAGAGATTCAATTTTCAATAGCTGCGGTGCCAGTAGGGTGGACACTTCATGGTTATCCCAGCGATGGGTACCTGTACTATCAGCGCCAATAAAGTCCACGAGCAAATGTTCATGAGTAAGCCATTTACCAGAAAACTCAGGTTCAATCACACCCCTTACACCCATTATTTTGCCGTAGTAGGTTGGTTCGCAAGCCAGCGTTGCAAATAATATTGCTGCAACCAAAAGTTTACTGTATTTAGTATTCAGAACTACTTCAAAAAATTGATGCATAGAGGATTTCACGAATTGATGCACAATTTAGGCATATAAAAGTTTAGTTGTTGGAAAGGTTTAATTCTTCCTTATGCGCTTTGAGGGCATCAATGATGAATTGAATATGTTCGGTTTGATCTACTTCAAAAAGACTGATCCCTGCGTCCACTTCATCACGTTCTACTGAGGCTGCAAAGCTCTTTGACTTCAGCTTTTTCTTGACCGACTTGGGGGTAAGGCTATCGATACCGTCAGGCCTCACCTGGCAGCAAGCGATGATGAATCCTGTAATTTCATCACAGGCAATCAAAGCCTTATCGAGGGTAGTATCGTAGGAGACACCCCATTTGGTATAATGGGCAGAGATGGCATGTGCAATTTCATCTTCTCCTTTGTCGTAAAGCAGCTTTACAATTTTGTTGGGGTGTTCATCAGGCCATGCCTCATAGTCGGCATCATGCAGCAGTCCGGCAATGGCCCATTGCTCTTCGGGCTCGCCAAGCTTTTTAGCATAGGCACGCATCACTATGCTCACAGATTGAGCATGGCGAAGCAGGCTTTCGCCTTTTGTCATGTCTCTAAGTATGTCCTGAGCTTCTTCAAATGTCATAGGTATAAGTTTAGGTTAGTTGTTTTCAATAATACAACCTATCGAACTAAAAATTCATATTAACCGTTAATAATGGTTGTATTTATAAAACGACTTTTTCTTATTAAATTTAATTTTTGAAAAAACGTTTTGATCTTTTATAACTATGCTTCAAAAACCCACTATAATCGGTCTTTTAGCCATTTTATTGGTAGTACTTACAAGTGCTGACTTTTCCGGTAAAAAGACCAATGCTCAGGTAAACTGGATGACATTTGAAGAAGCTATTGAAGCTAGTAAAAGCGAACCCCGCAAAATTTTCATCGACATCTACACTGACTGGTGTGGATGGTGCAAAAAAATGGATGCACAAACTTTCAGCCATCCTGACATTGCTTCTTACATCAATGAAAATTACTATGCAGTTAAGTTCAATGCAGAGCAGAAAGAGTCTATCAACTTCAAGGGCCATGAGTTTAAATTCATTGCCAGTGGTAGAAGGGGCGTACATGAACTTGCAGTAGCATTGACCAACAATAATTTGAGTTACCCTATGTCTGTTTTTATGGACGAGGAATACAAAATTTTATCTCCTGTACCAGGCTACCAAAAAGCACCGTTTTTTGATGCCGTGCTAAAATACTTTGGCGAGGAAAAGTACAAGCAAATGAAATGGGAGGAATTTTACAATCAATACGATTCTCCAATCGGTGATTAGATTTAGGTTAAGGGCATAAAAAGCGCTAGTAAGCGCTTTTTTTGTTTATAGACTTTTCGGGATATCAGTCTTTTTAAGAATTATTACATCTCACCTCAAAAAGGATAAATGTGGGTAATGGCATAGGCAGAGCCACCCTGTATGGCTTGATGTTAGATGACAAAGAGTATAGCAGTCCAAACTGAAATGCTTTCGCTTTAACCTTCAATTCAAAAAAAACATCGGTCTCCGTGGGCTAAATTCACATGTTCCTGATGTCGGTTCCAAAAAAAAGCCCGAAGACCTCTGCTTAATAGCTTCTTCGGGCTTTTTAGATTCAAAGTGATGATTTACAGCTTATTGTATTTCATATCACTATTATCAATGATAAGATCGATATCATCTTTCATACCTGTAAGCTGCCATCTGCCGAGGGATGTAGGTATGTTTCCTATACTATTCATACCATCAAAGAACTCCTTAACCTGAAATGGTTCGCCCTGCTCTTCTTTCAGGCGCGCAAATTCAGCCATAGCATTTTCAAGCTGGTATTTTCCGGTAATGTAGCTGGTGCCATAACCCGGTTGTCTTAGGTACAGGTGCTGCTCAAAAATCAGCAGTTCTTTCTCAGTCTTCATCCAGCCTCTTGGAGTGTAGTTAGAGTGGATGCCTCCTGCTTCTTCCATGGTCATCATATTGGCATGCGCGTACAATGAACCAAGCCCTCGAGCAGCGCGCTGTGCAATCATAATATAGACAATCTCACGAGTGCGAGGGCTATCTTCATACAACCCGGCGTGCATAAACATTTCCTCTACGCCTGTGGCCATGCCTTCATTTCTTGAATCAAAGATATTGTACAGCAATGGACCTTTTCGGATTTCACTTTTATGTGGCTCGGTATCCATTCGCGCTAGCTCCCACCAGTGGTAAAAATGTGAGTATAATGGCCTTGGGTCATGGTGTTGAGTGATGCGGAAGAAATTTCTTTTTTCAGCTGGAATATAGCTTCCCAAATGCTCGTACAGCGCAGGCTCGAAATAGTCCTTTACGGTAACTATATCATTATCCCTCAAGAAATTGAGTAGGCTTTGCGCAGATTCTTCTGCCAGTTGTTCAAACTCCTCGGGTGAGTCTGCATCATCAATTTCAGGAAGGTCCCGGTTGGCATGCTCTTCCAGCTTAAGGGCAGACCAGGCACTGGCCAGCTCATTTTTCAATATCATCACTTCATCAGACCAGCTCAATGGCACCAGGTGTACATTTTGCATATACCAGGTGTAGTTGTCTTTTCCTATGCCAGAGGGGCCTGTTTTTTTATCAGCCTGCTGCTCCAACCATGTAGCCAAATCATCTGTAGAAGCTACAGCTGCATTGATGGCTTCTACAATTTCTGCATCATCGCTGATACCGGGTCTGTCCAGTACATCCTTAAGGTCTTCGCTTTGTGTGCGAATGTCCCTGATGCCAGCCACCCATAGGTCTCGTGCATTACCAGTCAGGTTCTTTTTGGCCTGCTCATTAAGTGGTGGAATCACTTTCAGGTCACCCAGAAGGCGATCCCGCTCCGAACCACTCACCGGGAATTCATAAGTCCAGATCTCTGTGGTCATATGATGGGTAGGGCCTTCATGAGCGGGCACATCACTGCGGGCTGTCCATAATGATTTGTAAAATGCAGGATCTCTTACCCAGGGCTGCAGTACATTATGGTTGAAATCATAGCCATTCATTTCAGCCCATACGATCATCCAATCTACTTTTTCTGCTATTGGCCAACCTGTGGTATCGATTGCCATCAGCTGCTGCTGAAGCTGCTGAAACTCAGGCCATCTTTTATTGAATGTTTCTGCGGTGTAATCGGGTGCTCCATCGCTAACCGGAGGTTTTTCAAAGTTGCGCCAATCTTTAAACAGGCTCACCAAATCATCGTAGCTGTTGGATGCTTTTACATCTGCCTGAGGGGGCGAATCCTGCTCAGGAGTAGAGGTACAGCTGATCATCAGGCTTATAATTATGCCCAATGCAAGAAATATATTTTTATTCATGCGGAATTGATTTTGATTTGAATACAATTTACAACCTTGTTGCCTTTGGCAATACCAAAATCGAAGAAATGGTTTCTATCTATTTCCTGCGGTGAATTGCCCTTATCAATAGCAAATCTATTGTACTACTATTTTTACCTTTATCGATTTGCTGATAGGGGTGTGGCTTTTTTCTGCAAAGCGATCATTGGGTACCAGAATATTGGTTTCAGGGAAATAGGCTGCCAGGTTTCCAGATGGTATATCGTATGGGATAACCTTGAAACGGTTGGCCGTTCTGATTGTGCCATAGTTCGAATTCAGGTGAATAACCTGTGCTTTTACAAGACCGTGCTTAGCCATATCAGCAGGATTCATAAAGACTACCCTGCGTTCGTTAAATATGCCTCGGTACCGGTCATTCCAACCATAGATAGTAGTATTAAATTGATCATGAGATCGAATTGTCGTAAGCAGAAACTCATTCTCTGCCAAAGCATGCTGGGCAAGCTTGTTGATGGTAAATTGTGCTTTACCCTTCGGCAACATGGAAAAATCTCCTGCTCGTGCATTATTGGGAAGGTAAAAGCCCTCGTTGGCTGACCGTTTATTGTAACCTTCAAAGCCTTTCAGAACGGCGCTTATTTTTTCCCTGATCAGATCATAATCACCAGCTAAAGTCAGCCAGGGGATGGCATGTTCCCGTCCAAGGGTAGCAGCAGCAATATGCCCTACAATTTCCGGTTCGCTCCTCAGCTGATCACTGGCAGGATTGTTCCTGCCCCGGGATTGATGCACTTTGCCCATGCTATTTTCAACAGTCACAAACCTGGGCTTACCTTTATGTAGATCCTGTTCGGACCGGCCCAAAGTTGGAAGAATTATGGCGGTTTCACCCGTAACAAGGTGCGATCGGTTAAGTTTTGTGCTGATTTGTACAGTAAGCCGGCAGTTTTGCAATGCTGCAGCAGTGTAGGCAGTATCAGAAGCTGCAGACACGAAATTGCCGCCGAGCCCTAGGAATACTTTACCCGGATTATCATGCATGGCCTGAATCGCATGTACTGTATCAAAGCCTGTTTTTTCAGGAGGATCGATTCCAAAAACCTCTTTGATCGCGGCATTTAGTGCTGGTGATACATAGTGCATGATGCCTACGGTACGGTCACCCTGCACATTGCTATGACCCCTAACGGGACAAGTGCCTGCACCAGGTTTACCGATGCTACCCTTGGCGAGCAACAAATTCACGCATTCGCGGATATTATGAACTGCATTCTCATGCTGCGTGAGGCCCATAGCCCAGCAGATGATAATTTTTTTGGCTGGTGCTAATATTGAAACAGCTTCGTTGACGGCTGATTCAGGCACACCACAAAAGTGCAACAGTTGCGATTCATCGTATTGTGCAAGTTCATCAACCATTGCTTCAAAACCGGCTGTCTTTTCCTCGATAAAATCATCGTCAAACACTACTTCTCCGGCAGTATGCTTTGCTAATAGCTTTTTGAAAATAAGCTTCAGCAATGCCACATCCTGATTGACTTTTACCTGTAAAAAGCAATCCGTGAGTGTGGTGCCACCACCAATCATACCTTTCAGTTTCTGTGGGTTTTGAAAATTAAACAGGCCGGCTTCCTTAAGCGGGTTTACAGAAATGATTTTACCTCCATTTTCCTTACAGCGCTCCAAAGCTGATAGCATCCTCGGATGGTTGGTTCCAGGGTTTTGCCCGATAATCATTACCACTTCTGCTTCATAAAAATCTTCCAGTGTCACAGAACCCTTGCCAATACCTAATGTCTCTTTTAATGCCACGCCGCTGCTTTCATGGCACATATTGGAACAATCTGGCATGTTATTGGTGCCAAATGCTCTGGCAAAGAGACCATACAAAAACGCTGCTTCGTTGCTTGATCTACCTGAGGTGTAGAAAATGGCATCATCGGGAGATGGAAGATTATTAAGGTTTTGACCTATGATAGTATAAGCTTCCTCCCAGGTGATGGGTTCATAATGTTGACTGTTTGGCTGCAGTATAAAAGGCTCTGTAATGCGACCACATTTGCCAATGGCATAATCGGACCAACGGGAAATTTCCTCTACAGAATATTTAGCAAAGAACGCACGATCTACTCTCTGATCCGTAGCTTCTTCTGTGAGGGCTTTCACACCATTTTCGCAGTATTCTCCAAGGCTCGATCTTTTTTCTGGATCAGGCCATGCACAGCCGGGGCAATCAAAACCATCTTTCTGGTTCATGTGCGAAAGCGTTTGTATCGCCTTGAAAATTCCGGTTTCTTTTTGTGCATGAGCCAGGGCTGCTTTAATGCTCTGTAAGCCGGCAGATCGGGTGGCCGGTTCTGTGATGGTCATATCTCTGAAAGTGATATCCCCGGTAATTGAGACCTTGCGCATATTGCATAAAGTTAAAGGAAATACATGGGGTTTACCCTTTATATCATCATAAGCCTTCTGGTATATTTCCTGATCTATATTCCCGTGGCTTTGCATAATTTGTCTATAACAAAACTAGCAAGGATGAAAAGGATAGTAATAGTATTTCTAATGGTAGCCGGACTAAACGGTTGTACACAGCAGGTGGATTGTAATTGTGATCAGGAGCCACCGGAACAAAAATGGACCTGGACAGAGGAGCGATTTTATAAAGCAGTGGAGAAAGTGCGGGCAGGTCGCGATCTCACACCCATATCCTGGCCGGATGGCAATAAAGTAGCGGTATTACTATCCTTTGACGTAGATAATGAAACAGTAGCCTGGTGGGATGGGGAGCCATCAGCTACAGATCTTTCTCGTGGGGAATATGGTAGTAGGGTGGCTTTAAAGAGGGTAGTGGATTTGCTTGAAAAAGAAGAGGTGCCAGCCTCGTTTTTCATACCTGCATTGAGTTTGAAGTTGGCTCCTCAAATGGCAGATGAAATTAAAAGGCTACCCAGACATGAGTTTGCAGTCCATGGGTGGATTCATGAGCGAAACTATCGGGTGCCAGCAGAAAGAGAAAGAGAAATGGTATTGGATGCCATTAAAGTATTGGAAGACATAACCGGAGAGAAACCGGTGGGGTACAGAGCACCCTCCTGGAATTTCAGTGATGCTACACCTGACATCCTTAAAGAAGCCGGGTTTTTATATGAAAGTTCGATGATGGCCGATGACCGACCCTATGAACTTATGATCAATGGTGAAGGCTCTGGTATTGTGGAGCTGCCCGTAGAATGGATATTGGACGATGCACCTCTGCTAAACCCAAGAGGCGGCCGATATACAAACCCGCGAGAGATACTGCAGGTATGGAAAGATGAATTTGATATGGCTTACGAAGAGGGTACCATGTTTCTGCTGACCATGCACCCTCATTATATCGGCCATAGATCCAGGATCGTAGCGCTGCGATTGTTGATTGAATATATGAAAGCAAAGCCAGGTGTATGGTTTGCTACTCATGCAGAAGCTGCAAAATATGTTAAGGAGCAGGCAGGGATGTAGCATGTAAGTGTTATGAGCATAACCTTCCTGGCCTCGAATCCCGTATAAGGGTATAGGTCAAACTCAAAATAACACCACAATGCTCAAAAACTACTTAAAAGTAAGTGTGAGACACTTACTTCGGCAGCCAGGCTATGCCTTTCTCAATATTTTGGGACTTACTCTGGGCATCACAGCCAGCTTATTGATTATCCTTTATTTGTTTCATGAGGTCAGCTATGACAATTACCACAGTAAGGCCGATCGAATTTACCGGATCAGCTCTGACATAAAAGAGCCGGACAATGCCTTTCGGTGGGCTGTAACTCAGTTTCCGCTAGGGCAGACCGTGAAAAATGAATTTGCAGAAGTTGATCAGTATGTCCGGTTTATTGGTCAGGGCAGAACACGGCTGATCAAAGGCGAGGATGTCTTCTTTGAAGATGAAACTTACATGGTAGACAGTACCGTCTTTGAGGTGTTCGATTATGATTTTATTCATGGTAACCCTAAAACCTCACTTGAAGGCCCCAATAGTATTGTACTAAGTGAGACGGTAGCTCAAAAGATTTTCGGCAGCAATAATCCGGTTGGTGAAATATTGAAGACGGATGCATCGAGTCTGGAAGTAACCGGTGTGTATCGTGATGTGCCCCCAAATTCACACATCAAACCAAGGGCTATGGTTTCTGCCAGTACCATAGACCGGAACAATACTCAAAACTGGGGTGGCTTTGGTATCTACACATATGTCTTGCTGAAGGAAGGTGCTTCTGCGGAAGTAGTAGAAGCTAAACTGAATGATATCATTGAGCAGTATGTGGCGGTCATTTTCGACCAGTTTGATATTACTGTCAAATATGAAATGCTCAACATTCAGGATATACATCTTTATTCTGATTTTCAGGGCGAACCAGAGCCACTTGGCAACATCAAATACATATACATTTTTGCTGCAGTAGCTTTGTTTTTGATCATCATTGCCTGCATCAATTACATGAATCTGGCCACAGCCAGATCACTGAAAAGGGCGCTGGAAGTGGGTATCAGAAAAGTAATGGGCGCCCAGCGCAATATGTTGATCGGTCAGTTCATGACAGAATCTGTACTACTAAGCATTATCTCTTTAACAATCAGCATCCTGCTGCTTCTGGTTTTTGTGCCTTTGCTCAATAATCAATTGCAGACCAGCCTGGCGGTAGCCAACCTACTGCAAATAGAAGTCCTTGGCGTAATATTGGCTATCATATTGCTGACGGGCGTATTGAGTGGAAGCTACCCTGCATTTTACCTGTCAGCTTTCAGACCGGCCGCTGTACTGAAGGGCAAAACCGGCAAAGGGGGAAGCAAACTTCTACGCAGCTCCCTTGTAACCGTACAATTTGCGGTTTCCATTTTCATGCTGGTGGGCACATTGGTGATCTATGATCAGATGCAGTATCTAAGGAGTAAGGATTTGGGCTTTGATAAAGAGCATGTGGTGAGAATTGTGTTGGACAACCAGCAGGCCAGGGATAAATGGCCTGTACTAAAATCCAAACTCAATCAGGATCCAACATTTAGCTCAGTAGCTACCTCTTCAACGGTACCCGGCCGGGGCTTTTCAAAGAACCTGATGGCGGTTGAAACAAATGAGGGGGTGATGGAAAGCTATGGTGTGGACTTTTATGCCATAGATTATGACTATCTAAAAACGCTGGATATCAATATTGTAGAAGGAAGAAATATCTCCTCGCAATATGTCACAGACACAGCCTCGTCGGTACTGGTCAATGAGGCAATGGTACGCAGGTTAGGCTGGGAGAATCCAATCGGAAAGAAATTTCAATTCGACCAGGATAGCACGGTATTTCATACAGTGGTGGGCGTTGTGGAGGATTTTCACCAACGCTCGCTCTATGACCCAATAGAGGCCTTATTGTTTATTCCAAACCTAAACAATGGCAATGCCTTGATCAAAATCGATGGTAATGTAACCGCTGGGCTAACAGCCCTTGAGCGATACTGGGCGGAGGTTAATCCGAATTTACCATTTGAATATAGCTTCCTTGATGAGGATTTCATGGAGCTTTATGAATCTGATCAGCTAAGAGGCAGACTGTTTCTGGGCTTTTCATTTATCATGATCATTATCTCCTGCCTGGGCTTGCTTGGACTTGCAAGCTTTATTGCAGAACAGCGAACCAAGGAAGTAAGCATCAGAAAAGTACTTGGAGCCAATGTAGTAGGACTTGTCGCATTGCTCATCAAGGATTTTTTATTGCTGGTAGTCCTTGGAGCGGTACCTGCTTTCGGTTTGGCTTATTATTTTATGACGGATTGGCTAGGATCTTTTGAGTATCATGTGGATTTGAATGTCATGATATTCATTACGGTACTTTTGGTTATTGCAGGTATCACTGTGCTTACCACGGGCTACCATGCTTTGAAGGCGGCCACAAGCAATCCGGCAAATAATTTAAAGTTTGAATAGTCTTGAATCAATGCCATTTTAGTTAAGCAAATTATGAGGGTGTCATCATTCGTGTCAGGTTGAGCCGGTCGAAACACTTTTTTATGACTGTATGAATACATTTCGACGAGCTCAATGTGACATGAGGCAAGGGTTTTTATACTTTTAAATATCCTTTTAGGGAGAGGAAGTGGAAAAACTCGCTTAACTAAATGGCATTAAACCTTGAATATTAATGCAGGTGAGGT
The DNA here is from genome assembly GCA_965227155.1 of Cyclobacteriaceae bacterium. Taxonomy (GTDB): domain Bacteria; phylum Bacteroidota; class Bacteroidia; order Cytophagales; family Cyclobacteriaceae; genus UBA6059. Next base: position 4,726,683 of record OZ245731.1, on the reverse strand, counting down.
ATGCTCACCTGCATATCTTGCTAAGGCGTGTATTTTTTCCCCAATATGGTCAATTAGGAAACACCTTTCTCAACATAAAAGGCTCAAAACGAGCACTTAATGAAGTTTATATTTGGCACAGTCTTTCTACCAAAGAGTTAAAAAAAATATTAATGATGGACAGAGAAGACTTACAACAAAGACTCAATCAACTTGTAGAAAATATTGGTTCCATTAAGGGCTATACGCAGTTGATGAATTATTCACATTTTGAATCTAATGAGCAGGTGAAAGAAGTGGTCTATGCCTTGCTGCAGGAAATAGGTCAGATTGCCGATGAAATACAGCTTGAGTATGGAAATGACCTGGAAATAGATATTGACCTCAAATCATTGGCTGCTTTTAAAAATGCCCGATTCAATCAGGAGATTGAGATGGATCATCACCATGTATGGTCTATTATCAAAAATGACTTTACAACAATAGGCGACGAGATAGAGCAGTCAGTCTATTATTAAATGGAAGCATTACTGGGTACAATTGAAATTTTTGTGTGCCGTGAGTTAGAATAGGCAGGATTTATTTTTATTTGACTATGAAAAATTTTCTTCTGACTCTAATAGTGCTGTCAGCATTTACAGCTTGTGTGAGTACACGTACTGTAATGATTGATAGCATGCGTCCGGCAGACATAAATGTACCAGCATCTGTTCAAAAATTGGCCATTGTTGATCGCACCAAGTTTAAAAGTGGATTTCTAAATGTAGCAGAAGGAATTTTAACCGGCGAAATGCCCGGTCAGGATCGAACTGCAGTGCAGGAAACATTGAATCAACTGCAAAGCACCTTCAATTTTTCTCCGCGTTTTCAAACAATTAAAGCTACCGAATGGCTGGAAGGCAATGGTGTTAGTACGGTATTTCCACCCTACCTGGAATGGTCTACCGTGACACAACTAACCAATAAATACGATGCAGATGGGCTGCTGGTATTGGAGCTTTTCGATACCGATTTTATCATTACTGATGGCGAGAGACAAGTTACACGTATTGAAGGTCAGGGTGACAACAAACGAGAAATACAGGTAACAGAATATTGGGCGGAAGGTGTTGGCAATATCGTATTGGGCCTGAGATTATACGATCCCCAAAGCAGATCGATCATCGATCAGCAGTTGATTAGAGATGACTACCGCTGGGAAGGAGTAGGAGATAGTAAGCAGGATGCTTTAGCAGCTTTGATTGATCGCAATAGGGCCAATATTCAATTAGGAAGAATTGCTGCCGATGATTATGTGTACAAAATCTCTCCCATGCCCATTACCATTAACCGCACAATATACCGAAAGCATAAAAAAGCACCTGCCTTAGAATCAGGCACCAAAAGGGCGGATGTAAACCGATGGCAGGAAGCCATACTCAGTTGGGAAAGTGGCTTAACTTCAGCTGATGAAAAAAGAAAAGGCTGGCTAAGCTACAATATTGCTGTGGCCTATGAGATTTTGGGTAATTACGATGAGGCCATACGCTGGGCTGAAAATGCCTACATCCACCATGATCTTAAAAAAGCTCAGCAATTAATCAGAGATATAGACTTCAGGCTTAACCAGGAGGACTTAGCACAAAGACAAATGGGGAATAATAATTAATGCCCATGGACCAAACATATACCATTCCTCCAGCCACCAGAATTGGACATGTCCATCTGAAAGTCGCAAACCTGCAGCAAGCGCTGGATTTTTATCATGGTTTATTGGGCTTTGACATTATAGAGCAATATGGAGATCAGGTTGCCTTTATTTCCGCAGGAGGTTACCATCATCACATCGCACTCAACACATGGTACAGCAAAGATATGCCCAAGGCCACGCAGAGGGGTGTAGGGTTATTCCACACAGCAATTGTTTACCCGACACGGAAAGATTTGGCTAATGCGGTAAAGCGGTTAGTCATGGCAGATTACCCTTTAACTGGAGCTTCGGATCATGGTGTTTCTGAAGCTATATATTTGAATGACCCTGACGGAAATGGTGTAGAATTGTACAGGGATCGGCCAAGGGAAGACTGGCCAAAGAACAGTGATGGATCCACCCATTTGTTTATGAATACCCATCTGAATATGGAGGAATTACTTTCCCTTGCAGACTGAATTATATGCCGAAATGCTTCCTAACCACCCCTTTCCAGACTTTATAGCCAGCATCATTGAGGTGTAGCTGATCCTCCAGGAAAAGCTCAGGTCGGGCTTCATTTTTTTCATCCAGCATGGAGTCGTACACATTTATCAATTCGGCTTTGGGCATTGCCAGCAATTCCTTTCTAATCAATTGATTGGTGAGATGAATGTGTGACAATATAGGCTTCCGCTCCGGGCTCGGCTTGATGGTAATGAAGTCTATGGGAATGGCAGGGAATCTTTCTCTGGACATATTGGATAGTTTTCTGAACTTCATAAGGACTTTCTCAGGAGGGACACCCTGTGCCAAATCATTGTCACCCACATAAATGACCAGATGTTTGGGTTCAAGATTTTTAAAGACCCTGTCAAAATAATGAATGCACCATGCAAATGAGGAACCACCAAAGCCCAGGTTGATGGTTTTTAAAGGACTTAAATCATCTTCCAGGTGCGTCCATAAGCGGATAGAGGAACTTCCATAAAAAGCGATATGATTCTCCGGTGCTTCAAGCCTTCGGATTTTTTGCTCCAGCGCTAGTATTTCATCCTCGAATTGAAACAAATTATCGCTTTCCATGATCTATTTGATTGTTGCGGTTTCCTGAACCCAAACCTGATATTGCACCTGCAAAGCATGCAGAAATTGTTGCATTCCGGCTTTGTCACCCGGACTACCAACCTTTTCTGACATATAAAATGGTTCTTTAATCTGGCAATTAAATTGGTTTTGTCGTACCCGCTGATCAAAATTAGCCAATACTATAGGTACGATTAACGGCTCTTTAACCATTGATAAAGCCAATCTGAATGCTCCTGATTTGAAGGGCCCCGGCGATTCATCTGTACCATAGCTTGTGCCCTCCGGACTAATGATCAGATTTTGCTTTTGCGAAAGAATATTGCCGGCAGTCTGGTAAAAATATTGTCGTTGTTTCTCTCTGCTTTCCGGTGTTTGTTCCTGATTGTCTGATTCGCTCGTATACACATCGATATAGCCCAGCCGCTGGTAGTATTCCTGGTGGGCATATTCAGCCCCCCGACCTATACGGACGATGCGAATGCCTGGATCACCATAATTCCTGTACAAAATCATCGCTGAAATAAAATGAGAATCCAGCGTCAGCTGAAATTGATTGGGTAGGGTGTTAAACGGGTGATTGCGCAGGTGATTGTAAATAAATATGGCTCCCGGTTCATTCGGCAGGTTTTCCATCCCGGAAATAGCATGGGGAATATCATCAAATAGCTGAAGGTACTGCTGGGCACTTATGCTCCTGATCACTTCCGGTGGCGTAATAGCCGGGGATTTAACCACCGCATCATATACTTTGATAAGGCCCTGATAGAACTTTTGTTCTTTCTCAATTTCTTCAAGAATATCCAGTGTAAGTCCCGCAATATTCTTTTCCAAAGCAATGCCACTTTCCTTAAGCTGATTAAGTATCGCTATGCCGTCAGCAACCGTATTTTTATGATCCAGTAAATGGGGGACCTTATGCAAGGCAGAGGTCAGTGGCAACTGGGTGCTGTTTTGTTCAATCAGGTTACTGATGGCAATAATCTCATGGTTGAATTTGGCAGAGATCAATCTTGCCCTTACCGCCTGCAGCTGATGGCTAAGCAACCAAAGCAAGCGAAAGTAGAAATTGGTAGCAAAATGCTGATGTGTAGTAAAAAGGTAGCTCAGTGTATCACCCGGTATGTAATAAATGACAGATTCCTGGATGGCGTGTGCATTGATCAGGTTAGGTTGGTTGATGGCACCCGACCAGCCAACAATAAAACCAGGAGTTTTGAGCTGCCGGAAGCTGATCATCTGCTGCTGCTCATCGCGATAACTAAAGCCTATTTTACCACTATCCAGTATGTAAATACCATCTTCATAGCTGCCCTGCCTGTAAATGACATCATTGGTACGGTATTGTCTGCGTTGCATTTGTCCGGCAATTTCATAAAGCAGGGATTCATCGAAAATTTCAAAAAAGGGGGACCTGCGGAGAAATTGTACGTAATCAGCCAGGTTACCCTGAGGTATGAGTTGGTACTCTTCGGTGAGGGCTGCTTCATTTGAAAATGGCAGCTCCGGAGCAAAATCTCTTAACAGGAGTATGGCCTCTCGGATAAGGTTGCGGGCCCGGGAGCACATCATCATAAGGAATGGCCTGGCAGCATCTGCCTGCATGCGCAACAGATCATGCAAAACCTGGTGATCCCACCTCAGAAGCCTGGCTTGTACTGACTTTATAGTAACAGTAGTTGCGTAGCGATGAGGGGAATTAAAGCCACTCCAGCCAATAGGTGTGGAGGCCTCAGAGCTATAACCAACTTTTATTTCCTGCCCTTCATCATCGAGGTGTAGGGAGAATGCTACATGGCCTTCCAGGAGCAAATAGAAACTTGAAGCTTTAGCATACTGCTCAGTGAGAACAGATCCACAGGGAAGTGTGATTTCCTCTGCCAAATCAACAAAAGGAGCTATGATATTGCTTGGTAAGGTTGCAGGCATTAAACTAATCTAAATCATTGTCAAATAAATGATTCGCAATTCTATAGATGTTTTATTAGATAGAAAATAATAAATGGGTTTAATTTTGAATTGATTGATAATTTAATTGATCATTTGTTTCATTGATTATTATTTGACCTCATAATTTTTAAGAAGATGTTATTCAACTGTGATTGGTACCAATGTCTCAATTCCTGATAAAATATTCTCCCCAAAACCAAGTACAGCTTTATTAGATGAAACTTTTTTCATATGATTGATATTGTGTTAATTGATCCTTCAGTAAGTTTGAATAACCACCTTGTTATAAATCATATTTAAGTTGACGAATCAACATGGAAGAATTAGTCAGTAACACTTTAAATCATAGTCAATTAGAGAAGCCGCTTATTGATGAGATATTTACTGTTGGCCGCTTGAAAAAGGTCAGACAAGGGCAGGAGGTGATAAGCCCATTAGATAGCACCAATGAAATACCGATTGTCATGGAAGGCACACTCAAAGTGATGCGCAAAGATGATAAAGGCAATGAAGCATTTTTATACTTCCTGGAAGGGGGCGAGACATGTGCCATGTCCATCACTTGCTGCATTGAAGGTAAAAAATCAGCCTTTCATGTGGTAGCTGAGGAGGATTCTACGCTTTGGATGATTCCCATAAGCTACCTCGATCGATGGCTGGTTAAATATGGATCGTTTAGAAAATTTGTATTTGAATCCTACCAGACTCGATTTGATGAGCTGCTCAATACCATTGATAGCGTCATGTTCTCAAAAATGGATGAGCGCATATATAAATACTTGCTTGATAAGAAACAGGCTACCGGCTCTTATGTCATAGAAAAAACCCATGAACAAATAGCCCGAGAATTGAATAGCTCAAGGGTGGTTATTTCAAGATTGCTCAAGCAGCTGGAAAGGGAAGGGAAAATTGAGCAGCATCGCAATAGAATAGAAATCCTGTAGTGCAAGCTTATAGGCTTGCTGTTTATTTTCGCTAAATTCTACGGCATTTGCAAGAGAGAGCCCAAGCTTATCCGGATAAATACCACAAATGAATAAATTAAGCCGCTATATACCCATCATTGGCTGGTTGTTGCAATACAAGAAAGGACAACTTCAGGGTGACCTCTTTGCGGGATTAACTGTTGGGATCATGCTGATTCCACAGGGTATGGCCTATGCGCTTATAGCCGGATTACCGCCAGTATATGGTCTTTATGCCAGTGTAGTACCTCAGATCATTTATGCGATTTTAGGTACTTCTAGGCAGCTTTCAGTCGCACCGGTAGCCATGGATTCATTGTTGGTTGCTGCGGGCGTATCAGTATTGGCTACAGAGGGTACCGAAGCTTATATTGCTTTTGCCATCATGTTGGCTACCATAATGGGTGCTATGCAGTTGCTATTGGGTTTACTAAAGTTGGGATTCATTACCAATTTGCTTGCCAGGCCGGTCATCAGCGGATTTACCTCTGCAGCAGCCTTGATCATAGGCTTCAACCAGCTGAAGTACCTCATGGGTGTAGAGATAGTGAAGAGCACCCAATTGATTGATATCATTTGGGATGTGCTACAGAAAATAGGTCAGACCCATTGGTTAACTTTTTTGGTAGGCATTGGTGGTATTCTTACCATCATGCTTGTGAAACGCATTCATGCCTCGATACCCGGTTCATTGATTGCGGTTGTTTTGGGTATCGCCATTACCTATTTCCTGGGTTTTGCAGAGGCAGGGCTTTCCATCGTAAGGGATATTCCTCAGGGCTTGCCTTCCTTTCAATGGCCGGCGCTTGATTGGCAAACATTTGAGCAATTGGCACCACTGGCAATCACTATTTCTATCGTAGCATTTATGGAGGCCTTTTCTGTTGCTAAAGCTATAGAGGCCCAAAAGCGCAATTACAAAGTGGTCCCTAATCAGGAGTTGGTGGCGCTTGGAGCAGCCAACATGGTTGGTAGCTTTTTCCAGTCATACCCGGTTACGGGTGGGTTCTCAAGGTCGGCTGTCAATTTCCAATCCGGTGCGCAAACACCAATGGCATCTATTATCAGCGCGGTATTGGTTGGCTTAACCTTGCTATTTCTTACGCCGCTCTTCTACTATCTGCCGGAAGCCATTCTTGCCTCCATCATCATGGTAGCTGTGGTAGGGCTGATAGATTTAGGTTATGCCAGGCAATTGTGGCAGGATAATAAATTGGAATTTGGTCTGTTGCTATTGACCTTCTTAAGCACCCTGCATTTCGGCATGGTGCCGGGTATCGCCACAGGTATTGTCTTTTCCATTCTTATTTTGCTATATAAATCTGCCTATCCTCATATTGCCCGATTGGGTAGGGTTAGTGGTCATAAGGAATTCAGAAATATTCAGAGGTTTAAGGATCTGGAGGTATGGGCCGATATGTTGATCATTAGAGTAGATGCCCCGCTTACTTTCATCAATATTCAGCATGTGAAAGAATACATCGAAACGGCATTGTATCAGGAGGGAGGAAAAGTGCAAACCATCATTTGGGATTTTGGTCCGGTAAGCTATATTGATGCTACTGCCACGCAAGCACTCAAAGAACTATGGGTGAGCCAAAAGGAGAAAAATATTAGGTTTGTGATCTGTGATTTAATCGGTCCGGTAAGGGATATATTCCATGCTTCAGGCTTGATCAAAATAGTAGGGGAAGTAAACATCATGCTGAATCTGGATGAAGCTGTGAGGCAGGTAAAAAACAATGAACAACCACAAAGCAAAGCTTATGCTTTACAAACTGATTACAAAATGTAACCTAGGTTACAATCCAAACTGAATTGCATCCGTACATTGAACTAAAAATTAAAGAATATGAATATTGAACAGATATATACAGGATGCCTCGCTCAGGGGGCATATTACATCGAAAGCGAGGGAGAGGCAGCCATTATTGACCCTTTAAGAGAATCTGAGCCTTACATCAAAAAGGCGAATGATGAAAATGCCAGTATCAAATACATTTTTGAAACCCATTTTCATGCTGATTTTGTATCCGGGCATGTAGACCTGGCCGCTAAAACGGGAGCCACTATTGTATATGGCCCAGGTGCCAAAACAGAATATGATATCCATGAAGCTAAGGATGGGGAAGAGTTTAAAATTGGTAAGCTGACTATACAGGTGTTGCACACGCCAGGACACACACTGGAAAGCTCCACCTATTTGCTAAAGGATGAGGCAGGAACCCCAAAAGCCATATTTAGTGGTGACACCTTATTTATAGGTGATGTGGGCAGACCGGATTTGGCTCAGAAAGGCACCCTTACGCAAGATGACCTTGCGGGTATGCTGTACGACAGTTTGAGAAATAAAATCATGACCCTGCCAGACGATGTGGTCGTTTACCCGGCGCATGGGGCAGGATCTGCTTGTGGTAAAAACATGAGCAAGGAAACAACGGACTTGCTCGGCAATCAGAAGAAAACCAACTACGCACTGCGCGCTGATATGACCAAGCAGGAGTTTATCAAAGAAGTTACAGAAGGATTACTGCCTCCGCCACAGTATTTTGCACAAAATGTGGCTATGAACAAATCCGGAGCCCTGGGTCTTGATGAAATCATGGCAAAAGGCAATGTGCCGTTGGATCCGGATACCTTTGAGGCTATGGCCAATCATGAAGGGGCATTGGTGCTCGATACCAGATCGCCTGAGGAGTTTGCCAGGCAGCATATTCCAAACAGCGTATTCATTGGCCTTGATGGCAGCTTTGCACCTTGGGTAGGGGCGTTGATTCCTGACTTGCAGCAACCAATCGTTTTCCTTGCTCCTGAAGGCAGGGAAGAAGAAGTTGTAACGCGTTTGTCTCGAGTTGGCTATGACAATACACTGGGCTATCTGGCAGGTGGTATGGAAAAATGGGTGGCAGAAGGTAAAGAGACTGATGCTGTGGAGTCCATAGATGCAGCTGCCTTCGCAAAGCGACATAGTGCCGGGCAGCTTAATGTAGTTGATGTAAGGAAGCCCTCAGAGTTTGCAGCTGAACATGTGGAAGAGGCGATCAACCTGCCGCTGGACTACATCAGTGAAAATTCAAAACAATATGATGCCGGTAAGCAATACCACATACACTGTGCCGGTGGGTATCGGTCTATGATTGCTGCCTCTATCTTAAAATCAAGAGGCATACACAATGTTGTAGATATAGCGGGAGGTTACAAAGCCATAGCAGAAACCGATGTTCCCAAAACAGATTATGTATGTCCGTCTACCTTAAAATAGACTAAAATCATTCATCTCAATCAATTCTGGAATGGGCCTTTTGAGGATAAACCTATTCCGGAATTTCTTGTTTATAGTGTTTTATTCAAGCAATTAACTTAAACGCACGTTAACAATTATGGAAGATTTGCTCACCTGGTTGCAGCAACCATGGCCCTGGTACGTAGCAGGACCGATCATCGCATTGACTATGCTTTCGCTGCTGTTTTTTGGTAATACTTTTGGTATATCCTCAAATCTGCGTACGGTTTGCTCCGTATTGGGTGCCGGCAAAAATTGTGAGTATTTTGATTTTAACTGGAAAAGCCAACGGTGGAACCTGGTGTTCGCATTGGGCCTTATCATTGGTGGAGTAGTGGCACAGCTATTTCTTACCACCGATGTACAGGTACAAATATCAGAAGCTACAGCAGCAGAACTGATGGCCTATGGCGTAGAAAATCCCGGTGCTTCCCTTGTGCCACAGAGTATTTTCAACTGGGAGTCTCTATTTACATTAAAAGGGTTTGTCATGTTGGTATTGGGCGGATTTCTCGTAGGATTCGGTACCCGCTATGCAGGTGGGTGCACGTCCGGGCATGCCATCAGCGGACTAAGCGATTTACAGCTCCCATCGCTTATAGCCGTAATTGGCTTTTTTATCGGTGGGCTATTCGTGACCTATCTCGTGTTACCTTATTTACTTCCACTCTAATTCCAGCATCATGAAATTCTTCAGATACCTTATTATTGGCATTATTTTCGGGATTACCCTGGCTAAGGCAGAGATCATCAGTTGGTACAGGATCTATGAAATGTTTCGGTTTCAATCGTTTCATATGTATGGTGTGATAGGTTCTGCCGTTGTGTTGGGCGTAATATTTGTGCAGGTAATCAAGCGATTTAATCTTAAAACCATCGATGGTCAACCTATTGAGATTAATCCAAAGCATTTTAGCACACGGTACTTGATTGGTGGTATTATATTTGGGTTAGGCTGGGCATTAACCGGTGCGTGTCCGGGTCCATTGTTCATTTTGTTGGGCAATGGAGTAGGGGTGGTGCTGGTCGTCATTGCGGCGGCCCTTTTGGGTACCTATACTTATGGTTTGCTTCGCAACAAATTGCCACATTAGGAGACCTCAATAATGCTGGACATACATTTAATAGCACTGTAAAAGGAGTGCTTACAACAGAAAATCGGGTAGAGTACTGTATAAATGGACTGAAAAGGTTTATAAATTCAGTGGGCCGATTTGTATATTCAGATGAGTATAGAATACATCCACTTAATAGGATTATGTATGTATTATGGCTATGTTACGGACTTTAGGATGCAGCTAACATTAACTAGCTATTCAATGTAATAATTCAAAAAATCAAATTATTAAACGGATAAAAACGTTTTTATCCGAATAAAAGATGGATAATAAAATGCTTATACTGGCAATAAATCCATATTGAGGGGACATTTATTAGTAATGTTTGATAAATCAGTTTTGGAGCACATTACTTTTACGCAACTAGAAGTTCAGCATTCATGTTCGTAACTTTATCCCATGAACTTAGATACATCCAATCGAACTTATCGACAACTAGTTGGAAATGGTCTCATTTATTCAGTCCCAAGGTTTCAGCGAGACTATAGTTGGACTGCCACTGAATGGGATGACCTTTGGCAGGATATTGAAGGCCTTTTCGAAGAAGGTGGAGAAGATGAACACTATATGGGGTATTTAGTATTACAATCCAAGGATAGTAAAAACTTCGATGTAATTGATGGTCAACAAAGACTCACGACTTTAAGTATTCTGGTATTAGCATTCTTAGGAAATCTCAAAAAACTCATAGATGATGGCTTAGAACCAGAGAAAAATCAACAAAGACTTGATCAACTTCGCAGCACCTTTATAGGTTATTTGGATCCAGTGACTTTGATTCCAAGAAGTAAACTCAATCTGAACAGAAATAACAACAATCTATATCAAACGTATCTAGTTCCCTTAGAAACAGCCCCCAAAAGAAATCTGAAGGCCACTGAACACTTAATGAGAAAGGCCTATGACTGGTATTTCAATGTAGTAAAACAAAAATTTTCAGGTAGCAAAAGAGGAGACGTTCTCGCCCAATATATTGATTCGCTTGCTGACAAATTGTTCTTTACCGTAATCACAGTGAATGATGAACTGAATGCATATAAAGTTTTTGAAACCCTGAATGCTAGGGGGGTTAAACTTTCATCGACAGATTTATTAAAAAACTATCTATTTGCAGTGGTTCACAATAATGGTTCTGACGAGCGTGAGATGACAGAGCTTGATAATCGTTGGGAGAGACTAGTGGGACTAATTGGTAGTGATAGTTTGCCTGATTTCCTAAGAGCTTTCTGGAACAGTCAAAATAAGTTTGTAAGGCATTCTGAGCTATTCAAGCGAATACGAGAAAGTATCTCTTCTAAGGGAGAAGTTTTTGGTTTAATGCGCAACCTTGAAAACAGTGCTCATATTTTTGCAGCATTGCCCAGCAGCGAAGATTCTCTGTGGAATAATGATCAAAAGAAGTACATAAAAACTCTTAGGATGTTTAATGTACGTCAACTTTACCCACTTCTGTTATCTGCATATAATAAATTTTCCGAAGGAGACTTCACTTCTCTTTTGAGATCCTGTTGTGTAATTTCCTTTAGATATAATATTATAGGAAATCTTGCCACAAACGAGCAAGAGAGGTTATATAATAGACTAGCCGTTGAACTTTCAAACAACACAATAAATACTTTACAAGGTTTAATTGTCGCTCTTGCAACGTTGTATGTTTCAGATGACAAGTTCAGGAGTGATTTTACTGAAAAGGAACTGAGGACAACTCAGGCCAGAAATAAAAGAGTTGTAAGATACATTCTATTTGAAATTGAAAAGCACATATCAAACAATGTCTACGATTTCGAGAGTGACTCATATAATTTGGAACATATTATGCCAGAATCAATTCAAGAGGGTTGGGATAATATTGAAGACCGAGATCATGACCAATTTGTTTACAGATTGGGGAACATGACAATTCTGAATAAGAGTGTAAATCGTGACTTGGGAAATGCAGATTTTGAAACAAAGAAAGAGAAATATCAAGAGAGTGAATTTTCGATAACAAAAAGAATTTCAAGCGAAAATAGTGAGTGGAATCCAGAGCGAATTGCGGAGCATCAAAAATGGATGGCAAGACAGGCAACTGCTATTTGGAGAATTGCGCAGCTCGATTGAAATAGAAAACGTACTCCAGATACTAAAATGAATATGCGAACTGAGCAGTTTGACAGGACAATGCAAAAAAGATACTTCAGCGCTTCTGGATTGGGGCACATACTCATTTTATTGAGCGTTAGCAAAAATATCTAGAACATCACCATGAAATACTTCATATCACTTTTATTGTTAGCTATTTTGGGGATTTCGCCTGTATTTTCCCAGGAAGAAGTCTTATACAAAGAGATTGACACAATACAACTTTTCCTGGAAGTTTATTATCCTGATTCATTTGATAGTACAAAAGATTATCCGGCAATGGTGTTCTTTTTTGGAGGCGGATGGATTGGCGGGAGCAGGAAACATTTCTTGAATCATTCGAAGTATTTCGCGAAAAGAGGATTGGTGTGTTTTTTGGCGGATTATAGAACCAAAAATCAGCACATCACAACCCCGTTCGAGTCCTTGAAAGATGCTAAATCCACTATACGATTCATAAGAAGCAACTCAATCAAATTCAATATAGATCCGGACAAAGTTATCGCAGCAGGTGGATCAGCTGGAGGACACCTTGCTGCAGCTACGGCACTAATTGAAGGGTATAATGAAAATTCAGATGACCTCTCCATTAGCTCAAAGCCAAATGCACTTGTGTTATTTAATCCTATCATCGATAATGGACCCGGTGGATATGGTTATGAAAGAATTGGAATTGAATACAAAGATTTTTCTCCATTACATAACTTAAAACCAGGAGTTCCACCTACAATAATATTTCTTGGAACAGAAGACGACTTAATTCCAGTTGAAACTGTTGAATACTACAAAGTCGTGATAGAAAAAGTTGGAGGTCGATGCGACTTGAAATTTTATGAGGGCGAAGGACATGGATTTTTCAATTACAAGAATTTCGATCTCTACAAGAATACTGTTTTAGAAACAGATAGTTTTTTACAATCACTAGGGTATTTAAAGTCTAAACCCGAAATCCTAATAGAATAATACTGTTGGGAACATACGCTATGAATGAATGGAGTTTCATGGGGCATCATAGTCTGTCGGAAATTGGAAATTCCTTGACAAAGTTTTAAGTTTAAATTAAGGCGTTGTTATGTTCAAGACGTGAGGTTAGTGCTTTCTAATCCCAACTGATCATAGCTGGTCTTTAATCTTAGAAATTTAATTGATTCGCACACTCGAATATCTGGTTAAGCTGTTGATGGGTATTGTGCTCATGCTATTAGCGCTTATCCTTTATTCATGGTTTGGAAGCTGGCCCCAGGCGGAACAAATGGCTAATTCAAATGTGCAACCTGATTCCATTCAAGGCCTTGTACAATACGGCTACCAGCTGGTGAGCCAACCTGCAAGTATCCTTGCTAAAGAGGCTGCCCTTAAAAGCAATGTAGGTAATGACCTTGCCTGTACCAATTGTCATCTTGATGGGGGTACGAGAGAAGGTGCTATGTCATGGAGCGGTATTGCGCAGAGGTTTCCTCAATTTAGGGGCCGCGAAAATAAAATAGGCGCACTAGAGGAGCGGATCAACGGATGCTTTGAGCGAAGTATGCATGGTCGTCCGCTTCTTGTAGATTCCAAAGAAATGAGGGCTATTGTAGCCTATATGGAAAGCCTTGATAATAGGGCGCCCGGAGGTAAGCCGGGATTAGTTGATTTTGAGATACCCAATGTCATAGCTGATCCGGCTAAAGGTGCCATTATTTATAAACAGCATTGTATGGAATGCCATAGTGAGGGCGGCCTGGGCAAACTCCATCAAAATCAAGCAAAGGGCTACGAATACCCACCACTGGCAGGCCCAGGCAGCTACAATAATGGGGCAGGCATGCACCGGGTACTCACTGCAGCGCAGTTCATTCGAAGCAATATGCCTTACAATAAAGCCACCAGGGATAATCCTATCCTCAGTGAAGAGGAGGCCCTCCATGTAGCTGCGTATATCAATAGTCTTGACCGACCCACCAAAGCAAACCTTGAGCACGATTTCCCCGATCGAAAGCTCAAACCCGTTTCTACGCCTTATGGCCCATGGGCAGATGATTTTCCTTACGAGCAACATAAATACGGGCCTTTTCCACCTATGATCGAGTTTTATGAGCGAGCCTTTGGTATCAGAAAAACGAAGTGAAATTAATTGAAGTCTAGATTTTACTATTTCAAATGTTTTAAAATCAACAAGCCTCGATCCTAATATAGGTCAAAAGCCAACTGTCAGTTTTCACACCAACCTGATGATTATCAGCTTTTCTCAGTAACCAAGGTCACAAAAAATCGCAGGCAGATTTGCGTTCTTTACATAGGAATTCAAAAAAGATCAGACCTATGCATATAGAACAAATGTATACCGGTTGCCTTGCAGAAGCAGCCTATTATATCGAGTCCAACGACGAAGCAGCAATCATCGATCCATTGCGGGAAGTAGAACCTTACCTGGAGAAGGCAAGGGAAAATGGTGCTAAAATCAAATATGTATTGGAAACACATTTTCACGCCGATTTTGTGTCCGGGCATATTGATCTGGCACGACAAACAGGTAGTACCATTGTATATGGACCTACGGCACAGCCCAACTTTGATGCTCATGTCGCTGAGGATGGTGAAATCCTAACCCTGGGCAATGTGAAAATTAAGGTGCTGCATACACCCGGCCATACCATGGAATCATCCACCTTCTTATTGTTGGATGAAGAGGGTCGCGAGCATGCCATTTTTACCGGCGACACTTTATTTATTGGAGATGTTGGTCGTCCTGATTTAGCTGTGAAAACCGATCTGAGCAGGGAAGACCTGGCCGGTCATTTGTACGACTCCCTTCGAAACAAAATCATGACCCTACCCGAAGAAGTGATTGTTTATCCCGGCCATGGGGCAGGTTCTGCCTGTGGTAAAAAGATGAGCAATGAGACTACAGACACTTTGGGCAGGCAAAAGATGTTCAATTATGCCTTACGCGCAGACATGAGCAAAGAGGAATTTATCAAAGCTGTGACAGATGGGTTGGTTGCTCCACCACAGTATTTCCCCAAAAATGCGGTCATGAACAAAATGGGATATGAGAGTATTGAGGCTATTTTGGAGAACGGCCTTGTAGCTTTGGATGCGGCATCATTCAAAAAGTTTATTGAAAAAGACAAAGCCCTGGTGCTTGATACCCGAAAAAAAGAAGCCTTTGTGGAAAGCCATATCCCCGGTTCTATTTGGATTGGTATAGAGGACAATTTTGCACCCTGGGTTGGTGCATTGATTGAAGATTTAACCCAATCGATTGTGTTTTTAGCGGATCCCGGCAGGGAAGAGGAAGTAGTGATACGTTTGTCCAGAGTTGGCTATGACCATCCCCTTGGATACCTGGAGGGCGGCATAGAAAGCTGGAAAGCAGCAGGCGAAAAAGTAGAGGCGCTGGATCATATAGGTCCCCACGATTTTACTTCAATGTACGATATGGAAAAACTCAATGTGCTTGACGTGCGCAAGCAAAGCGAGTATGAGGCACAGCATCTTCAGGGAGCCAAAAATTTCCCACTGGACTTTATCAATGATAATATGGATACCCTCGATCCGGCAAGGAAATATTACCTCCATTGCCAGGGTGGTTATCGCTCTATTATTGCTGCCTCTATACTCAAAAAGCATGGGTTTAATAGGGTGATCAATATTGACAATGGCCTAAATGAAATCAAGAAAAGCTGTATTAAAGTGACAGAGTATAAAGAGCCTGAAACAATGTTGTAAGGTTGAGTTGAATTATTTGGTTGGGCCCTGATCGCAAGTCAGGGCTTTTTTATTGTTTTGAGGTATGGATGTTTCAATTACAGGATTAAAGCGGGAGACCGTTTACCAGGGAAAATATCAATATCAGCGTGTTAGCTACGGCTATGAAAGAGCGGGTTCTAAAGCTAGCCAGGTCACAAGAGAGGTTTTTCACCGGGGCCATGGTGCCAGCGTGTTGATGTACAATCTCGAAAAAAAGACGGTACTTCTGATAAAGCAGTTTCGTATTCCCACCTACCTGGAGGGTAACCCTTCGGGTATCTTACTAGAGGCTTGCGCAGGTAGCATTGACAATGAACCACCTGAGGCCTGCATCCGCAGAGAGGCCCTGGAAGAAACAGGCTATGAACTGCAGGAGGTCAGCCAGGTCTTTGCAGCTTACATGTCGCCGGGAGCCATGACCGAAATTATTTATGGCTTTGTGGCTCCTTATGATGCAACTATGAAGAAAGCAAAGGGTGGAGGGCTGGCATCAGAAAATGAGGATATTGAGGTAGTAGAGCTCAGTTTTAATGACGCCTGGCAGCTGGTAAAGCAACAGCAGATACAGGATGCCAAAACCATCATGTTATTGCAACATGCAGCGCTACATATTTTTAAATAATTAAGTATTTGTTAAGCCTTTTTCCGCTGCCATTTATTGTTAGTTGATAAATGTCATTTGATTTTTGAATTATATATATTACCTTAATGTTATCAAAATGTTAACTAAATATTAGAAAGGAGGCATTATGGCCACCAAGATTTATAAAGAAAAGCAACGATTTAGCAATAGGCTGATTTATGTGTCAATTCTGGCTCTATTCGGATTGAGTTTAGCTCGTATGGTACATGAAATGATGCAAAATGGATTTCAAAACACTTACATCATATTAACCTGCGCGCTCATCTGCATTGGGTTGGCAGTATTATTTTGGTATTATTATAACCTACGATTGAAAGTAGCTATTAGTGATCACCACATCAGTTTTAAGATGAAACCGCTGCACCTGACCAAGCAGCGCATTGCATGGGATGATATCAAGACTGTAGAAGTAATTAAAACTCCCGAAATTGATCAGTGGCAGGGTGGTAATATCACTTTTAACCATGAGACACGCTTTTCTGTTAACGGCAGGAATGGTCTCCATATCATCACGAAAGCAGGAAAGGAGTTTTTTATCGGATTCCGTGATATCACTGCACTGAAGGCAGCTATTGATACTGTATTTCCAAAAAAATGAACCAGATATTCTGAAATCTGAATTTTTGCTAAATTGGTCAAAAAAAGAACGATGAAGCAATTGATTTATATTTTGGTTATTCTGGTTTTTGGTGCTTGTTCATCAACTAACCAGAATGAAAATGCTAGCGATACACCCGCACAAAAAATAGCCCCTGAGGATATTTACGGCGCGTGGTACACCAGTTTCACCGATGCAGATGGTAAAAAAACCGAAGCGGTGACTATAGTAACAGATGGATATATTGCCGAGACATTTCACAACGTAGCAGATCAAAGGTTTGACTACACCATAGGTGGCAAGTGGACACTTGATAGCAACAATTTTGTGCTGACCCGGGAGTTTCACTCTGCAGACTCTGCGGCTGTTGGTAAAACATCAAGTTCAGCTTTTGCCATGATTGGCAAAGACACCATCAAATTTGAATCTGAAGATTATTACTGGACAAGAATTGATGATGGTACTCCCGGTGACTTGAACGGTGCATGGTTGATTACCGGTAGAGAAAGGGATGGAGAGCTGAGCCGGTGGACACCTGGCGAGCGTAAGACCATGAAGATTTTATCAGGCACTCGATTCCAGTGGATTGCCTATCATACGGGTAATGGAGGATTTTTTGGAACAGGTGGTGGTACTTACACTACAATCGATAGCACTTATACTGAGAATATAGAATTCTTTTCTCGTGACAGTAGCCGTGTAGGAGCTTCACTTGAGTTCACTTACGCATTGGATAGTGGAGAGTGGCACCATAGTGGCTTTAGCAGCAAGGGAGGTCCACTTTATGAAATTTGGACACCTCGCAGTATGCTGGAATAGAATTATTTATCTACCAATCTATCTTAAGCAGTGTATGCCGGTTAATCTCCGGTTCACTGCTTTTTTTATACAGTTCATGTAGTTGCAATAGCCGCCTTGTTTTCCATTAGCTAGCATTGTATTGGTCAAAAAAACAATAATATGCTACGCAACTATTTTAAGCTCGCTTATCGCAACATACTCAAAGAGCGGTTTTTCTCATTTGTTAACATTTTTGGTTTAGCCCTGAGCATGTCTCTCGGCATGATGCTAATCGTGATCATTATTGATCATCAATCTTATGACCAAATTCATGAGAAAAAAGCACAGATATTCAGGATCACAAGCTACAACCTCGATGATACAGGACCCTTTAATGGATATGCCAGCAGTCCTGTAAGAATTGGCGATTACCTTACGGAGAATTACCCGGAGGTGTTAAATAATGTACAATTATTGAATGGCCTTAGAGGAGAGGCTAAGGCCAATGGTAAGATCCTAAAACCTACCCGGTATTTTGCATCTGCGAATTTCACCGATCATTTCGATTTTCCGTTGATTGAGGCTGCTTCTAAGCAACCTTTGGCACAGCCGTATAGTGCAATCCTCACAAGAGAGCAGTCAAGGCGTTATTTCGGAGATACGAGTCCATTAGGTGAGGTGCTTGAAATTCAAGATGTCGGTAGTTTTACGATTACCGGAGTAATAGATATGTCCGCGAAAAACCATTTTGAATTTGATGTGTTGCTGAGCTTCAACACCCTGCCTGGTTTGGCACTTCAAAATGAAGATTTTGAGGAGTATCATGATTGGGGCAATATCTGGATGGGGTACAATTACCTATTGCTGCAGCCAGACACAGACCTTAAAAGGCTCGAATCGGTGATGACTGAGGCAGGTCGGGCAAATATTGAATTTGAAAGACCAAGGGCGGGTTATGAATTTAAGCTGCAGCATCTCAATGCAATTTCACCGGGTCCTGTGCTTAGCAATATGATGGCATTTACACTACCATGGATTTTCTTGGCGTTTTTTGGAGTGTTGGCAATGGTTGTTTTAATAACTGCCATTATCAATTATACCAACCTTAGTATTGCCAGATCCCTTTCACGATCCAGGGAAATTGGGATTCGTAAAACCAATGGTGCCCGCCGGTGGCAGATATTTCAGCAGTTTATAATGGAATCTGTACTGATCGCCTGGCTGGCTTTAATTCTGGCTATTGGCTTGGTGCAATTGTTACTGACCGGCTTCAACAATATTTGGCTAATTCAGACTGCAGAATTGGAAATCGCGGCATTGCCATGGGTCTATGCCTGGTTTTTTGTTTTTGCTACCCTGGTGGGTGCTCTTGCGGGATTTGCCCCTTCGCTTTACTTGTCAAGGTTTAAGACCATACCGGCATTGAAAGGAGGTGGCATGGCTACCCAAGGCAGGAATATTCCACGAAAAGTTCTTACTGTAATGCAGTTTTTCTTCTCTATGGTTTTTGTGATTTCAATTTTGATGGTCTATCAGCAAACACAATATATGATTAAGGCGGATTATGGATTCAACAAGGAGAACCTGCTGAGCGTGGAGTTGCAAGGGCATGATCCTGATATTGTCAGGTCTGTGATGACTACTCACCATGCGGTGCTATCATCTTCGATGAGCTCTCATCACCCGGCTAGTGGTAGGAATCATGGTACGCGACTCAAAAGGGATCCGGAGGCGGTAGAAGGTATGCAAATTTACCAGTTTTGGGTAGACCAGGGTTACCTGGATAATTTGGAAATAAAATTGATTGCTGGCCGTAATTTCCCCGATGTTTTATCCAATGAAAACGAAAAGTTTGTTTTGATAAATGAAGCTGCCTTAAAGCAATATGAATTTGAATCTCCATCAGATGCAATTGGCGAAATTCTTTATGCAGGTGATTCTACTGCATTGATTATTCAAGGTGTCATTGAGGACTACCATCACCAGCCCATGCTCAATACAATTAAACCTCTGGCATTGCGCTATAATCTGGAAGAGGTCGAGTTTCTTAATCTAAGGCTACAAAGCAATGATCTTACTGAGATCATTGGTCAATTGGAAGGGCAATGGCTTAGCATAGATAATGAACGTCCATTTGCCTATACCTTTCTTGCAGATGAAATGAATACTATTTTTCAAGGGTTCAATGATATTTTGAAGCTGTTAACTTTTATCACGGTGCTAGCAATCATCATTGCTGTGATTGGGTTGCTGGGTATGGCTACCTTAAGCACCAATACAAGATTGAAAGAGATTGGAATTAGGAAGGTGCTTGGAGCGGAAATTGCCCAGATTGTTTGGATCTTATCCAGAAGCTTTGTGGGCCTAATTTTGCTGGCAATTCTGTTGGCGATACCGGCTGCAATTGTTTTAAATAACCTTTGGCTCCAGGAAATTGCTTATCGGATCGCTATCAACCCATTGATTATCATAATAACAGCCCTGGGACTATTATCAATATGTGTATTGGCAATTGCCAGCCAAACGGCAAGGGCCGCTCTCCTTAATCCGGCAAGGGTATTAAGAAATGAATGAACCTAGGTTTTAGCATTGATCAGGTGCTCCGGCAAGCGGCTTGGGTCTTGACATCCCAATTGCTGTAGCACCTGCTCAAGTTCCTTCTTCATCAGGTTAATGGTATGATGTCCACCGTTTTCACCAAGCGCAGCTACGCCATACATCCAGGGTCGACCCATAAATACAAACCGGGCACCACAAGCCATAGCCCTGGCAATATCAGGTCCACCACGCACACCGCTATCCATCATGATTGTGATTTTATCTCCGTATTGATTGGCAAGCCTTTGTAAAGGTCGTATGGTCGATTCCCCTGCATCGAGCTGCCTGCCACCATGGTTAGAAACAATGAGGCCGTCATAGCCCAATTGAATGATTTTTTCGGTATCCTCTTCTGATACCAGCCCTTTGACAACCAACTTTCCCGGCCACAGGTCTCTTAGTTCCTTTAATCTATCGATCGTCAGTCGGCCATCAAATGTTTCATTCATAAATGCCCCCAGATGGGATAGCTTGAGCTTGCCTGGAAGGTATTTTTTAACCGTTTTAAACTCGGGAATGCCATGTCTGAGGGTATTGATACCCCAAACAGACCGGGTTATGGTTTGTATAAAAGCTCGGCTATGTAGCTTGGGAGGTAGGGCCAACCCATTTCGTATTTCTTTGGGGCGATAACCGAAAGCCGGTACGTCTGCCAAAACGACCAGCACCGGGCAACCGGCTGCCTTAGCTCTTTCGATCAGGTCCAGTCTAATGTCCTTTTTTACTGGGTAATAAAGCTGAAACCACGCTTTTCCTTCAGTAATCGATGCTATTTCTTCAATACTCGCAGTAGAAACCGTGCTAAGTATAAATGGAATGTTGTGTTTTACAGCTGACTTTGCCAGTATTTGAGCCGCATTAGGCCAAATCAATCCCTGCAGCCCGACTGGTGCCATGCCAAATGGTCCAGCATAAGTATGACCAAATAAGGTGGTTTGAAGAGATACATTACTTGTATCTCTGAGGTAATAGGGCATTAGTTTGATGGTTTTAAGATCATCCTGATTAACCTGAAGGTTTACCTCTTCATTACAACCTCCCTCCAGATAATCCATGGCAAACTTTGGAACTCGGCTGTGAGCCTTTTTTCTCAAGAATTGAAGCGATGGATATGCTTTGTTGAAATAATTTAAGTCAGTCAATGTTTTACCTGATTAAGTACTTTTTATCTATCTTCCATATGCTAGGCCTGCAAACAATTACTTTCGGTTATGCGGTAGAAATGCAAACATTAAATCATTTGCAGGCTTACTATTAATAGAATGTAGCAATAGCAATAATAATTGAATTATGACAATAACAGTAGAACCCACAAATTTTAACGCTAGTAGTGATTTACTCGACCAGGTTGAGAAGATTTTTAGCCAATTGAACCGGTATAACGATCAGATAACGAATATTGATATTTATCTGCAATCGGAACCCGAGACCGATCAAAAGCTCAAAAAAGTGAAGGCTAAAATATTGATTCCCGGCCATGACTTGTTTGCCGAAGAGGAGGCTGGTGACTTCATTTCTGCCAGTCAGCAATTGCATGATAAAATGAAACGACTGCTACGGGATCAGAAAGAAAAAGATAAAGCCAATCGCAATCCAAGACCGGATAAGCCTTAAACTCCTAAGCGACCAAGTGCTGGCACATTATGGCTGATCAACAGAAACATACCGACGCAAAGGAAGATAAACCCATGAAAAAAACCGTGGCTGTTGCCGGAGCTACAGGATTTATAGGTCGATGGTTTATCGAGCAATATAAGGATCAGTACAATATCATAGCGCTGAGCCGTAGAAGCGCCAAAACAAAAAGTGCAAATGGTGTAGAATGGCGTCAGGTCGATTTGTATTCCATTTCAAAGACAACTGAAGCCTTACAGGGTGCCGATTATGCGCTCTATTTGGTGCACAGTATGAATAAATCTACCCGGCTTAATCAGGGGAATTTTGAGGATACTGATCTTTTGCTTGCTGATAATTTTGCCAGAGCTGCAGAGGCGAATAATATCGAGCAGATATTATTTATGGGCGGCATACTGCCTAAAGAGGATGTTGAGGATATGTCTACGCACCTGCGTAGTAGGTACGAAGTTGAGCAGATGCTGGGTGCGCGATCTGCTGCACTCACGGCTATACGGGCGGGCATTATCATCGGGCCGGGCGGGAGCAGTTTCAATATTGTAAAAAAGCTGGTCAATAGACTGCCGGTAATGGCCTGTCCTCAATGGACTGAATCCAAGACCCAACCCATTGCATTGCGTGACGTGCTGACGATTATTGAGCGTTGCTTAGGTAATGAAAAGTACTATCATAAGGCGATTGAAGTTGGTCACCCAGAGATTATGACATACCGCCAAATGCTTGAAGAAACAGCGCGCATCATGGGCAAGAAGAGGATCATTTTTAGTTTGCCTTTCTTCACTGTCGGGCTATCAAAACTCTGGGTAGGATATTTTTCCGATAGCAATGCACAATTGGTTTCGCCCCTTGTGGAAAGCCTGAGACATACCATGATTGTGGAAGAAAGTGATGAACTGAAAGCATTGGATATTGACTACCAGGGCTTTGAGGAAGCAGTAAAGTTTGCGCTAGATCATGAGCATGATGTACCCTTATTGCCAAAATTTGAACATCAAAAGGCTGAAAAGAATACCGTGAGAAGCTTTCAGCGTTTACCCAATCCTCATAAAGCCACGGCCCAATGGGTAGCAGATCGCTACAGGCATTGGCTGCCTTCATTTTTGGGATTTCTGATCAGTGCCCATGAGGATGGTGACTTGCTGCAATTCAGGCTTTTGGGTTTTAGAAAGCCTTTACTGCAACTCACTTTGATAGCTGCAAGGAGCGATAAAGAAAGGCAACTTTTTTACATCAGCGATGGATGGCTGGTCAAACGAAAGGAATACGGCTGGCTTGAATTCCGCAGTGTACTCAATAATCGTTATTTCATTGCAGCTATCCATGAGTTTGTACCGCGGCTACCCTGGTATGTTTATGTGAATACGCAGGCACGAGTGCATTTATGGGTGATGAACAGTTTCATACGTTATCTCAAAAACAGGGCAGTAAAGATTGGTTCTTAAGTGTTTACTGTAAATTAGCTATGTCAGGTTTAGTGCGTTTTTCTAATCTTTAACCTATGGTTTCCACTGTTTATATTGATACCTCGGTTATTGGGAGATTATTTGACGAAAAGTTTCAGTTATGGACAGAGCTTATCTTTAAGGACGTGAATGGAGGTATATATAAAACAGTAGAAATTCGCACGCCAAGAGAAATTTTACACCATGGGGACTAAAACTGAGAAGAAGTTTGATGCGGTAGAGATGATGCGCCATATCAGGAGCGAATTAGATCGTGAACTCCAATCTATGGACGCAGAACAAAGACAGGAGTACTTCAAAAAACAAAAAGAAGATTTTGATGAATGGAAGAAGTCTAAAAACATTAGAAACCTTCAAAATTGACAGACTTCATACTAATCCTATTAACATACATTTATACGACTATTGATTCCAGGATATTTTTTGAAGTTACAGTATCGTATCCCTATGTCCTTTGGAATCCAAAACTGACTTCAATATTCTTTGGTTAAATAATCCTAAAGTACAATATTCAATACCCTTGAATTTCCTTTAGGAAAATTATGCTATTTTTCGGGTTGACATTTTTCAATCCGATACTGATCTTATGCATTCCAACAAAATTTTATTTTGGTCCATAACCGTAGCACTTGGTGGTTTTTTATTTGGCTTTGATACTGCTGTAATCTCAGGTGCTGAGCAGGCCATTCAAAGAGAGTGGGGGCTCAGCGATACAATCATAGGCCAGATGGTTGCTATGGCTTTGTACGGAACCGTAATTGGTGCCTTGCTGGGTGGTATTCCTGCTGACAGATTGGGTAGGAAGCAATCCTTGTTTTGGATTGCCGTTTTGTATTTTGTGTCTGCTGTAGGGTCAGCATTGGCACCTGAAGTTTATAGCCTGATGATTTTCCGTTTTATAGGTGGCCTGGGTGTAGGTGCTTCATCAGTGATCGCTCCGATGTACATTGCAGAAATAGCACCCAGTGAACGTAGGGGGCAACTCACGGCCCTCTTTCAGTTCAACATTGTATTGGGGATTTTGGTGGCTTATTTTTCAAATTACCTGATCGGTGGGGATGGAGGAGCCAACTGGCGCTGGATGTTGGGTACTGAGGGGTTTCCGGCGCTTGCTTTTGTAGTCATGATACTGTTTGTACCAAGAAGCCCCAGGTGGCTCATCATAAAGAAAGGATTGATAGACGAGGCAAGACAGGTATTGACAATGATCAATCCTAACACTGTTGAGGAGAACATCAAAGCCATTCAGTTGCATCATCATGTCGATAAGCCAAAGGCCGGCTTCAAAGAATTTATTTCCGGTAAATACAATCTGTCGATTGTCCTTGCATTTTTAGTTGCCTTTTTCAACCAGATGTCGGGCATTAATGCCGTGATATATTATGCGCCTAGAATATTTAACCAAACAGGTATGGGTGCCGAAACAGCATTGCTTTCATCAGTTGGTATCGGTGTGGTAAACCTTATTTTTACCATGTTGGGTATGGTTTTGATTGACAAAATGGGTAGAAAGTTTCTTATGTATATAGGCTCTTTTGGCTATATCATAAGCTTGTCATTGGTAGCATTTGTTTTCATCTCGGGTGCAGACCTTAGTGGTTTATTAGTGCCGGTATTGCTGTTTATATTTATTGCTTCTCATGCTATAGGTCAGGGAGCAGTGATTTGGGTTTTTATTACCGAGATATTTCCTAATGACGTACGCTCATATGGCAATTCGTTGGGCTGCGGTACCCATTGGGTATTTGCTGCGATGGTGGCAGGTATATTCCCATTTTTTGCCGGTGAGTTTGGGGCAGGACCGATCTTTGCCTTTTTTGCATTCATGATGATTCTTCAACTATTATGGGTGTGGAAAATGATGCCAGAAACCAAAGGAAAAACATTGGAAGAGCTGGAGGAAGAGCTAGTGAAAGGTTGATTGGTCACAGATTTCTTTTGTTTTATATATAGAAAATGCCAACTATTTTATTTGTAAATGGCTTCAGGTTCTATTTTTATTCGGGTGATCAAAACGAACCAGCGCATATTCATGTTGAAAAGGGAGGTGGAAATGCTAAAATCTGGCTGGAACCAGATGTAAGAGCAAAGTACTTTGTAGGATTAAAACCTAAAGAGGAAAGAGAAATTTTAAGTATTATTGGTACTCATTATGATTTATTAATTAAGAAGTGGTATGAATACTTTCAATAATAATTTTGATGAATTGGAACAAATCATTTTTGAAGGTGGTTTGAGGCTGGTTGGCATTCATTTTCAAAAAGAGGTAGATCTAATGATGATTGTATTAAACAATAAAAAGGTATTAACTCGTCAAATTTCGAAATACAAAAATTTAGAAAATGCATCATTAGACCAACTCAAAAATTACAGGCTAATAAGCATGGGAATAGGTGTTCATTGGCCTGATTTAGATGAAGATCTTAGCTTAAAGGGTTTTTTAAAAGAGGAAATCAGTCATTTAGTAGTTCCTGATGTATTTTAACATTTAGCTAATAAATTCTCTTTCTTTTTGGCCTAATTTTTTTGTGCTTTTGTCTTCCATTAGCAAAAATTTTTGTCATAGACAAAGCATTTTACTAAAGCCATTTGGTATTAATTCTTATAAAGTAACCTCGGCTAATGTATTGACGCCTGGTAGTTTAACTAGAATAAAGTTGAAAAAGGAAGTGCAACTGGAAAATGGCAATACTTTCACATCAAAATGATTTGTGTAAACTGAGCTGAAGCTGATTCTTTGACCAGTTGTTGGTAGACTGTCGCATCACTGCCATTTGTACTCTGGCAGAATTTGAAACGCTATAGCCAAAACCCCCATATATCCGGTTGCGATCAAATAAGCTGACCATTGTACTCCCACCTATGTCCTTTTGTCCATTCACAAAAATTTCATTGTAAAAGGCAAAATAGAAAGCGCCCTGGCTGAGGTCGGGTTGGTTAAATGGTACATTAACAGAAAGAAAATACCTAAAGCGGGATCGACTATCCTGATCATCTACGTTTCTATGTTCTGCCCTATACCGGTGCGTAACATATATGCGCTCACCAATAGTATGTGGCACCAATGCTTCCAGGTAAAATCGATTTTCACCAAAGGTGGAATTACTGTCGCCAAATGCTCCGGTAACTATTCGGGCAAAACCAGCGGTAAGCTTAATGTCCGTAGTTTTAGGACGGTAAGTGAGGCCATTTCGAAACATAAATTGCTCCATGTCTCCCGCAGCATTCCAATTTCTATACTGATAGTCACCTTGCAAGCCGAAGCGGCTATTTTCAAAATCATAAGACCAAAAAAGCATATACCAGGCTCCTAATTGATCTTCATCAAATTGGGCCTTTGCAAAAAATGGGAGCATTGTGATCCCCAAAAGCATGAGAAAAATGAGTCTGAGCATGTGGATTGTTGTAAAAATGAATCTTATGCAAGGCTAATAGTTTAAGATTGAAAGCCAAAATGGTTTCTGAATGCCGGTAATTAAGCCACAACGCTGCAAATAGTAACGTGAAAATCATTTCGACAGTGATGTCTAAGGCCAATTCATCACCACCTTGCCTTTTGTCCGCATCTGCTCAATGTAGCTTATTGCTTCAGGAATTTGATCATATGGATAGGTCTTTTCTATGCGGGGCTCTAAAGTGCCATCCTCCACCATTCCAGCCAGAACGTTCAGATCTTTCTCATTTACCTGGGCGGTAAATTGAATCAAAGAAAATTTGCTGAAAGCACTCCTTATCATGGTTTTCATCATGAGCCCCATAGAAGTAAACCCGATTAAAACGCCTCGTTTACCCATTCTTTTGAAGTCATCAAAAGTTAGGTTTCCGTTGGTATCGAGTATCAGATCATATGATTTCGAATGTTCGTGGATGCTTTCTTGGTCATATGCAATGACTACATCTGCACCCAGATTTTTCACAAAATCAATATTTCTAGCTGAGCAAACGCCAGTCACATGAGCTCCCTGTGCTTTGGCAATCTGAACTGCCAAATGACCGACACCTCCCGAGGCACCATTGATTAGTACGCTTTCATTGGGTTTTATTTTACCATGGGTAACTATCGCCTGATATGCCGTAAGGCCTGCAATAGGTATAGCTGCCATTTTATCGTAAGGTAAGTCTCCGGGAATTTTCGCACAGGTCTCCGCAGGAACCAGCGCATATTCAGCAAAGGAGCTCCAGTTTGTATTTTCACCAAATATCCGGTCACCAACCTTAAATTGATTTACCTGGTCACCAACCTCTACCACCTCACCGGCAAAATCCCCACCAAATAAGTTTATCCTGGGCTTAAACAATCCGAAAGACAATCGTGCTATAAATGGAGCTCCTCTAAGAATATGCCAATCAGCAGGATTGGCCGAATTGGCCTTAATTTTTACTAGCAATTGATTTTTTACAATGGTCGGCTTGTCAACTTGTTCGAGCTGTAGTACTTCAGGGCCACCATATCGGTATTTGGTATAGGCTAGCATGTAGGTAGGAGTTTGTTTCAACACTCTTACGGCTTAGCTAATTACATAGTTACGTATCTATGGTTTTTATAACAGCATAGACATAGCTATACATTACCTAAAGACTTGATAATAGATTCTATTTAAATTGAATACTTCTTTCTCCGATAGCTTGGGATATAATTCAATCAGGCATGAGCGTTTTGGCTATTGTACTCAATTTCATGCTCGGCAATGTGCTTTTTAAGATGAGTCATTTCCCTGCTTAAGAAGAAATCAAGGATGGTTCTGATCACAACGATAAGGCCTAGCAGGTAAAGTTGCTGTAGGTTGGTGTGGAGTACGGTTTCAATGATGTCCTGACCCACCATAAATTCCAGGCCGATTAGGATATAGGTGCCCAGTGTAAGTCGTACATGGTCAGTCGTATATTTATTTTTGAAGCGGCTAAATACATATTGGCCAAGTGCCAAGACTGTGCCCAACACAATAAAGGCAATACCAACATAGCCAATAATAGTGGCTACTACTTCGATGAAATGTTCTAAACCATGCATACTTGTTCTGTGTAATTGGGTGAATTTGGATGGGATGAAAATCGCCCGGCCAAACCGGGCGATTAAAAACAGTAAGCTATTTAGACAAGCTCTTCAATTTCTCTTAATTGAACTGTCAGTCTTGTCAGCTCTTTTTCAATATCTTTTAGCTTGTTGAGGGCCGAATCTTCGTGATGGGTTTCAATATACTTCTTCATATCCTCCAAAGCAGCAAGGCATTGTGATTGGTGGAAAACTACGCTTTCTATTTGTTCTCTAGTATCCATGATTTTTATTGTTTTATAGTCATGAATCTAGAGTGAAAATCAATTAATTATTCTTACCGTGGTTAGGATATGAAATGACAAATATCAGTTCGCTTATTTTTTTGCGAAATGACTTTCAGTGATTCATCACGCTGTGTATTCTTGAGCTTAACCTACCTGCAAGGGTAACCACAACGAAACTTTACTTGCTTACGTTTATGATAGCATAACTTTCATAAATAATTGTAAAGCTTTCATACTATGAGAACGGTCAAAAATATCAGCTTAATCCTCGGATTGTGTATCATGTTAGGCTCCTGTGCAGTGGTGCGGCAGGGAGAGGTAGGTGTCAAGCGAAAAATGGGTAAACTCCAACCGGAGATTATCGGCCCTGGCGCCATAGGTTTCAACCCTTTTTTGAGTACTATTATCAAACTCCCCGTTCGTACGGTTAATATTGAAATAACGAGTAATCTTCCTTCTAAAGAGGGGCTCAATGTCAATTCTGAGATATCTATCCTTTACCGTCTTGAGCAGGATAAAGCTCCCTCCATATTGGAGAATATAGGTGAGAATTACGAGGATGTGGTGATTAAGAGTGTGTTTAGGTCTGCCTCTGCAGATGTTTGCTCCAGGTTTTTTGCCAAGGATATGCATACCTCTAAAAGGGCTCAGATTGAAATGGAAATCCAGCAACGTATGGTTGAATTGCTGTCCGACCGTGGTTTCGAAATTGAGGCGGTGCTCCTTAAAACAATTCAATTGCCTATGGGCCTTGCCAGGGCAGTAGAAGAAAAGCTTGAGGCAGAGCAGGATGCGCAACGCATGGAATTTCTGTTGCAGCGGGAGCGATTAGAAGCACAGCGTCGTATGGTTGAGGCAGAGGGTATACGTGATGCACAGAAAATATTGCAGGAGGGTATCAGTCCCGAGATTATCAAATGGCAAAGCATCGAAGCTTTCAAGCAACTATCAAATTCCAACAATTCCAAAATCATAATAACCAATGGTGAGGCACCATTTTTGATCACCCAAGACGGTGGTAATTGATAGCTGATATCATTAAATAGACAATCTGAGACTTGTTCAAGATCAGATCTAAAAAGGTTATTGAGTAAAGCTCAGATTGTCTTTGGTTATTTTGTACCGAAGGATATTCTAGTCTAGAAAGAAATTATTTGCCTTTCTGTGTTGTGCGCTTTTTAGCTTCTTCTGTTAAAGCATAGCTTTCTCTCCTGGTGATCTTTTTGATGTACTCTACTTTTCGGAATCGTAGAGCACTCCAGTCTTCATCAATAGCTACCTGACGCACACCCTCCAGGCCATATTTTCCTAATATGCCAAACCCAGTATCCCGATTAAAATCGCAGGTGTATTTCTTTGAACTGGATTTAGGATAGCAAAGCCAAATCACAGCATCACCAGCCAGTTTATTATCAATACCTGAAATAAAACTATCTATTTCATCCTGAGTAGTCACAAAGCAGATTGTGAAGGATACAGCTTCGGTACTGGTTAGGTCGTTATTTATTCTTACCTCACTGTCTTGGGCTAAAGCATTTAATTCAGTTTGGAATGACTCAGGAGCATTGAAAACAAAGATTTCCTTTTCGCCTTTGTAGTTCAACTTTTTAAATAATGGTGTCATAGATGCTGTTTCAGATTAGTTCAATTAATCATAAGTCCGATGTACCTAATTGTTCTGCCTTAATACTAAAATCTCACTAAAATTATGGATATCAACGTACAAAAGGATTGCTGAATTTCTCGTCTATTGAAATCTGTTCATCCGTAAGTGTCTCGAGAAAGTTTACCAGGTCTGCCTTTTCCTGCTCCGTGAAATTTAACCGCTTAGGTTGACCGGTATTGATATCCCGCAGGGCACCTGCAAGGTTAGGGTGGTTCTGTACGCCGCTGTTATAGTGCTCTACCACTTCTTCCAGAGTGGCGAATCTTCCATCGTGCATGTAGGGAGCTGTTAGTGCTATGCTTTTTAAGGATGGGACTTTAAAAGTGCCCAGAAATACCGGCTGACCAAATACCTCAAACACACCCAGGTCATCTGTGGATTCAGCATCCAGGCCATTGTTGGTAGTGCCATTGTCAGGATTTATAAAAGCCTCCGTAAAATGGCAGCCAACACAGCCTCCACCGCCTTGTTCTGTGGGCAAAAAGAAGAGTCTCTTACCATTGTTTTCGCTCAACGTAAATTGTGGAAAATCATCGATCTGTCGGTTTGCTTCTGCCCGCGCAACATCGTATTTGCTATTTACACTGATAATGCTTCTCACAAACTGCGCAAGTGCCTTTGCTATCTTGTCATCCGTTATTTCCGTGCTTCCAAATGCACTTTCAAAAAGTGGTGGGTAATAAGATTTGGATGCCACAATGTTTATCAACTCTTCCAGTGTAAGGCCCATTTCAACAGGATCCTGAAATGGCTCCAGCACCTGTTCTTCAAGTGTTGCGGCTCTTTCATCCCAAAAAAAGCGACCTCTATCATACCAGGCAGCATTGATCAAAGACATGGAATGCCGGCGGGTTGTTCCGCCTTCAAAGCCAAGACTAAGGCGGGCATCATCAGAAAAGCCTTTGTCCTGCTTGTGGCAGGAAGCGCAGGATATGCTACCATTTTTACTCAAACTGATATCATAAAATAATACACGACCCAGAGTAGCTCCCTCATTGGTTACCGGGTTGTCGGCCGGGGTATTATCATTATCTATGGCCGCACTCTGGCTGGCGCCAATCAAAAAATTGGTGGTCAGGTGGTCAGGTAATTCAATGGAGGTGTAGTCGTAGGGGACTTCCGGCAGGTTAAGTAATGCTTCCTCTGTAGATACAGCTATTGTTTCGTTACCTTGCTCATTACAGGAAGTGAGAAATAGGGTAAGAATGATAAGTAGGTTGATGAAAGCGATTCTAAAAAATGTCATGGCCTTAGTTTTTGCTTAATTAGATTACTCAAAATGCCAAAGGTTTAATGAGTAGAAAAAAAAATTAAGATACATTTTAAACTCTATAACCTGTCAAGTATTGTATTTAAAGCGAAACTAAAAGGAGCCGGGCCGACCGACTCCTTTACTCCATTACAACTTATTCTATAGAGTCACCTTTGTGAATCTTCATCACGAGTAGCTCCGAAATATTTTTAAGGGAGCTGACATTGGTGTTTGATTTTTCTACATATTTTTTTCAAACGAGTTGCTATGGAAAAGCTAGTGATGACCGGGCTCCCAAATGAGCCGCACAAATGAGCTCAACCTTTCATTCTCTCTACTTACAGGTATACCTGCTATTATGCCAACCAATAAATTATCTGCAATACCTACTCGCATTTGTGGCCTGATCGTCATATCAAAATCCTCATCATTCATGGTCTTGTTAAACTCAACACCTATAAAGTTTCGGGTGCCTGATATCATATAATGCAGACTGGTATTGATATCGTAGATTAAGTGAGTTTGTTGATTGATAAAGGACTTTTCAATCTTTGGACCGGTATATATCAGCGTGTGGAAGTTGGTGTTCCAGCGTTTCGCTACTACCAAAAAGGGATTGTAAACATTACCTTTAATTAGCGGACGACCGAAATTCTCAAAGTCAGCCAGCTCAAATTCATTAATGTAACCAACCGCCATTGAGGTAGCGGCCTTTTCATTAACGAAAAAGGACCATTGTGCTGCTACTTTGATACTATTCAACCTGTTGGCAGGTGTTGCCTCTCCCTCATCAGCAGATGTGGTAGAGTAAAATGTAAAGGGCAGCTCCACTTCAAGGCCTAATCTATTTACCGGTGCCCACTCGTATTCTATTAAGGCTTCATAAGCGTCAAAGGAGAGATTATCGGTTAGTCCAAGCCCCACATTCCATTCCTTTTCGCCTTTTCTTGCACCCAGGTCACGAATGAGGTCAATATAAAGTGGCTCGGCATGAAGCACTTTGTCGGGCTCTTTGCCATCTTCTACTTGCTGAATGTATAAACTGTCTGTCGCACTATCATTGGATTGTGCTAAAGTGTATCTGTAGGATGCCAATATCACTATCAGCATCAAAGTCTTTTTGATATTCATTTTGATTTGATTTAATAAATTGAGGATTTACCCAATCGCTAAAAGCTATCAGGCATTAACACACAAAAATCAAATCAGACTTTGGGAGGAGGACTGCTAATTTCAGTGAATCCATCGCTCAGGCGATATATGCAAAAGCCAAACTTTCGCTTATTGATAAGAGCGGCCTGGATCTCAGATTCGTTTTGTAAGCGCTGATAAACAGCCAGATCAATTTTCAAATGTTTCTTAAAATGCTGGCCTTCAGCATCATGATCATCATATTCCTTAAAGGCATCTTCAAAACCAAGGAATTGCTCTACAACTAGCTCCACGATACTTTCCTGATCGTTGATGGATAAATCTTCGGGGATATGATCGGGATTTGGATCAGGGGTATCAACACTGATGTTGAGCAGGAATACACCCATCAATCCCGAGAGTATCCTGAGATAATTACTTTGCCTGATCCAGCTTATCACACCTCAAAAATACTCAACTATATTCGTACCAATTCTAATATTTTGTTTTAACAGCTTTTTAGCCATGTTTTACCAAAAGAACATTATTAGTTTTTTATCATTGAAATTAAACAGGCTATTACCATGATAATCGCGGCCAATGAAATGCAGCAGGTGCTTCAGCAGCTTTTTCTAAAATATAATTTTTCAGCGGAGAAGGCTACTGTTTTAGCAGAAACACATACTGAAAATACATTAGCAGGAGTCAATTCACATGGTATCAATAGGGTTCCGGCTTTTATTCAATACGTGAAGAAGGGCTTGGTCAAAGTTGATGTGGATGCAAAAAAAGTGGAAAGCTTTGGTGGCTTAGAGCGTTGGGATGGTGGCTATGGTTCAGGTGTGATAAATGCCAGATCCTGCACAACCAGGGCTGTTGCATTGGCAAAGCAGCATGGGATGGGACTGGTAGCTCTGCGCCATACCAACCACTGGATGCGTGGTGGAGCTTACGGTTGGCAGGCAGCTGATGCCGGATGTATATCCATCATGTTTACCAATACACAGCCCAATATGCCTCCATGGGGAGGTGTTGAAAGCAGAATAGGCAATAATCCGCTTATCATAGCTGTTCCGAGGCAGGAAGGTCATGTGGTATTGGATATGGCACTATCGCAGTACTCTTTTGGTAAAATTAATGAGTACCGCCTGCGAGGAGAAAAGCTGCCCTATCCCGGTGGGCGGGATTCTAAAAATGAACTATCGCATGACCCTGAAGAGCTGCTCAAAAAGGAGAGGGGCTTACCTATTGGCTTTTGGAAGGGCTCAGCCTTATCGATGGTTTTAGATATGCTGGCCACTTTGCTTTCTGCCGGTGATTCAACCTACAGGATCAGTACAAGACCGGAAGAGACGGGTATTTCGCAGGTTTTTTTATGTATTTATCCTGCACTTTTCCATGATCCTCAAATCAGTAATAAGCTGCTGAATGAAATCATTGATTATACAAACGATGTGCCACCGGTCAAGACAGGTCAGCGTACTTATTATCCCGGTGAGCAGGTACTCCTCAAAAGACAAAACAACCTAAAGCACGGTATGCAAGTGAATGATGTGGTATGGGGCGAGGTGTTGAAATTGTTGAGGGAGGAGTGATATGAAAATGCGTTCTTCCCGGCACTATAAATCCAATATTTAAGGGAACAATAGTTTTGTGAGTAATGAAAAAGTGATATGCATCTTAAAGCTTTATATATAGTTATTTAACCATAATTCATCCTAATTCCTGTCTCGGCTGGTTATTTTGATCTAGTTTCCCAGATTAGAAGATGATTATTAAGCTTAAAATCAAAACCAAATGACAGTAACAGGACGCAAATGGGAAAGATTAACGGATGCGCAGAAAAGTCTTGCCATTGAAGAATTGATCACCTTTTTTGAAAAAGAACGGGAAGAGCGTATTGGTAATATCGTAGCGGAAAACTTGTTGAATTTTTTCCTGGCGCATGTAGGTACGCATCTCTACAACAAGGGTGTGATGGATGCCAAAGAAGCACTGGAAAAACGGATGGAGGATGTCTATTATGATATCGATGACCTGCTTGATTTGTAGTTGCACCTAATATCCAATAACTAGGTTTTAGAAAGGATATAAATAAAGCTTTCGGGGTGCAAAGCGGCTAACTGCGGCAATTCATTAGCTTCAATTTTTCGGCCACCGATTTTTCCCACTGCTTTTTGAGACCGTAGATTACCATGATGTACTTTGAAAATGACATGATTCATAAATTTGAAAGCATGATCTATCAATAGCCTTTTTATGGTAGGATTGTATTGTCCTCCCCAGTATTTTCTACCCAGAAAAGTCCACCCGATTTCAACGATTTTCGGATATTGATGAATGAGGCGATACCTTGAACTACCAATGATTTCATTGGAGTCTTTAAGCTGAAAAAAAAGTGCGCCTTTCGACGCTATGGATTCCTGAAAAAACTGATCAAAAACGCTTTGTTCATACCTTTTGGCAAAATGCTGTTCCCATATCATAGGGTCTTTGGCTACCTCATACAGCGCTTCATGGTCTGCAGGTTCAAGTGGCCTGATAAGCAAAAGGTCATTTTCTAAGGTTGGCTGTAAATCCATTTTAAGGGAAAAGCAAAATATACTATTGGTATTATTCATTTTTCAAAAATCTGCCACGAGCCTGTTATCCTCATCCTCCATCTGAGCAGTCCAGCTATCAATAAACCAGCGATTGTTTTCAAAGTGAAGTTGGATGCTGTTTAGCCCTTTGGTGTCGCCAGCTACATCCGGATCAGATCTGATCTCAAAAGCACTCCAAACCTGTGCCATATGACCAAACTGGGTCACAACTCTCTTCAATTCAATCTCATAGAAAGATTCCCTGGGCTTGAGTCCCATAGGGATGTATTCAGCCTCCAGGGTATGTACCATGGCATTGCCCTGGCCGTCAAGTCGGGTAATGCTGGCATTGGGGGCATGCAGGTAACTATCCCTTTCAAATTCCCAGGGATCACTGCTAGAGCCTGATACCACATCATAATAGGCATTGATTATGGCATCAATGGTTTTTACATCATCACCATATTTTTCATCCAGATTTTGGCCGAAGGAAGAATATGCAATAAAAAGGATAAGTATCGTGAATAGGCGAGCAATCTGCATGAGTATAGGTTATTTAGGGATAATTGTTGCTCAAATTTAGATTAATCCCATTAGCAAAGTATTTGTGGTCAGATAATACTCTCTAAATGGAGGCTTATCACTGCACATTAGGGAGCTATGATCATAATTAATTCTTTGAATTTAGAATCCAAAATAATCTGTAGCTGTACTCTTTTCTATATAAATGATGTAATCGAATGTATCAGCATTTAAACCTCTAAAGTGATTGTTTAAATCATCAGACAATACAGCACCTACTTCAAAATACACACTTTTATTACTTCCTAAGTATTCTAACCATGGGGAATTAATACCAAGAAGGCTATTTATTCTCAAGGTGAATAATGGTGTATTTATTTCTTGAAATATAGCATTTATCGACATTGGACGATTAATTCTATCTAAAGCTAGCCTTTTAACTTCAGAGCTTGATTCGCCGATAGCTTGTCTACCTGTAAAATGTCCTTCAGAAAAAATGAAACCAACATTACCATAGGTAATTGAAGGGTTACCTTCTAACAAATAAGGTCTTGATAAAACAGCACCTGTAAATTCTGCTCTATTAGAAACATGAGCATTATGAGCCCAATAAACCATTTTTTCTCTTGTAAAATCCTTAAGCCAACTGAGATTTTCAGCCATGTTAAAATCTCTCACTTCATAAGTATCTGCAGCTTTTACTTCAATAACTTGTAAAGCAATTCTAGCTGCTCTTAAGTGCCACTCATATTCATCTTCATTACTTGCTATAGTAAGCTGATCTTTATGCTCTTCCATTTTTGCTATTATGGATTCTATTACTATGGATGGCGAATCGTCAGTCAATGATTCAATCTCTAATGCAAACAGGTCAGGTGCAGTTGCGGATAGATAGTCTTTCACCAATGTTGGATTATATCTGTTTGACTGACAATCAACTCCTACATAGAGAAGTCTTTCATCAGAAGAAACATTAGTATTATACTCAGCCATCCACTCCAATAATTGTTGGACTTCAGTTGTTTTCCATGTCCAAAAATGCATTTTGTCTTCCATTTCAGTCCTGATGGCCGATTTGTTACCATTCCAAATGAGTTTATTGATATACCAAGATTCTCCATAATCTGCTTCTATAGCAAATACTTTAAAATTATGGTTTTCAACCATGTATTTGAATATTCTGAATTTTGCCTTAAAAAACTCTGCTGTACCGTGGGTAGCTTCTCCAAGCCCCACTATATCCTTGGACGCAAGTAAATCTAAGGATGCTAACTCAGCATCCGTCCAGGCCAATGGGTCTTCATTGAGTGGATGTATGGTTTCTTGTAAAGTGTTAACCAGTAGTTGGTCTTCCTGAATAAATTGCTCATCTTCCTTACAGGCTATGAATGCTAGGCATAATAGCATCAAGTAAAAACGGTGGTGGATATGTTTCATGATTTTGAGATAATCTAAAATAATTTAGATTGTTATTTAACCAATAATCGTACCATTATTTATTCATCTATTAATGATGCTTTATTATGGTATTAATTGAAAATCAATTCAATGGCAGGATATTTCCAATAGTAAACAAGCTATCATAGTGTTTGATTTTTCAATGGAATAATGTGTTTCATTCAGTATTTTTATCATGGTAGCCATCCAAATTGATAGTTTCATTAAAATGATAATTATCATTTAATCGTGTGGTACATTAATACCTGGCATTTCAAGGCAATCTGTAGTAGCACCGATAAGAGTTAAAGGCACATCGTGTAAATGGACATTTGCTTAAATTCTAATCCTCACAAACAAATCCCCTTGTTTGCTTCTTTTATACCTTTACCAAAACCATTATTAAGCAAGCAAAATGGCAGAAACACAATATTGGGCAGGTTCGGAGAAATACCTGTGCGACAAATCACTGGCGCAAGCTTTTCACATGGCAAGGACATTAGGTATGCCGCTGCTAATAGAAGGGGAGCCGGGCACCGGTAAAACGGAACTGCCGATCCATTATTCGGAGAGCCGTGGACTTGAGCTCTTCGTGTATCCGGTGGGCTCAAAGAGTACGGTGGAGCAGTTTGTGGCCAAATTTGACCATGTGAAATACCTGCGAGACTCGCAGATTGAGATATTGAATGCCCAGCGGGAAGAAAAGGGGCTTGAGTCGCGATTGAGTACGGGCAACCGCAACCCAGAATCGCTTAAAGACTATGTGAGCAAAGGTCCTGCGGCTTTGGCTTATAGCAGTCCTAATTCAGTATTGCTGATCGATGAGATCGATAAGGCGCCGCGCGAGTTTCCCAATGATTTATTGTATGCGCTGAGCCATCGGAAGTTTATTATGCCGGAATCGGGAGAGGTGATTGAATGTTCTGAAGAGGATATGCCGGCGATCATTATTACGTCTAACCGCGAGCAGGAATTGCCCACCGCTTTCAAAGGACGGTGCATTTACCATTACATCCATTTCCCGGAAAAGGACACCATGGCCAAAATCATCGAAAAGCACCATCCGCAAATCGACAGTAAAGTGGTAGATGTAGCCATGGATATATTTTATCACCTACGGAAATTGGGACTGGAGCGTGCACCTACCACGCGTGAGATATTGAACTGGCTGAAGTACATCAAGTCAGATGCACCAAATGAGGCGGTAGCCAAGATTGAGCGCCTGGAAGGGCTGGGAGCATTAATCAAAACCCAGGCAGATATGGAAAAGGTACAGCGAATGCTTCGTGTAGACCCCAAAAACTTCAGTGGGCCGTCGATGAATTAAGAGATGCTATGAGTTACCAAAAATGTCAGTCTGAGCTTTACGATGCTTGAATAGATACTACTTGTCAGTCTGAGCTTGTCGAAGACTGATTTTAAAGAGAGGTATTAGGTGTGTTATATTTCGACGGGCTTAATTTGACATAATGAGCTCAAAATGACGTATGACAGCTCAATATGATATAAAGTAGCTCAATTTCACATATGCTACCATTTGCGTTAATTATTGATGAAATTTAAAAGTAGAAAATAAGCTTATGCTCTATTCACTGCCGGAAGTATTCAAGTCCTATGGGCTATCAGCCGATGTGCGAACGCTCTTATTGCTGCGCAAAGCGATAGACCGTGGGCTGGTCAAAACGCTGGGCGATATGTATGGTGTATTGAAGGGTATGATCGTGAAAGACCCGCAGGAGTTGGGCCCATTCACCAGTGCTTATTACCAGTATTTTCTTGATATTACCGTATCGCCGGGGGAAAGCCTTGATGATGCCATCCGGCGGAGCGATACTTTTGAAAAATGGCGCAAAAACTTCCTGGATGAGGCAAACCGGGAAGTGGAATATACAGAGGAGGAGCTGGTTAACCTGTTTCTGGATGAGGTGCATCTGACACATTATGACATTAAGGAGATTGTCAATGGGCTGGATATTTGGAATAAGGACAATCCGGATGAGGAAGACCAGGATCCGGAAGATCCCAATGTACTAAATCGGGAGGCCCGAAACCTGGAAAAGATGGCGGATTATTCCGACCTAAGCCTGGAGGAATTGCTGGAGCGCATGGAAAAGGTACGCAAACAGCAAAAAACGCAGCATGGTGGTGGCAGTCATTGGATTGGCACCGGTGGTATTTCACCCTATGGCCATGGTGGAGCAGCAAAAAATGGTCTGCGTGTTGGAGGTACCGGAGGAGGCCGAATGGCCCGAAAAGTATTGGGTGACAAGCATTTCTTCCCGGTGGATAAGGATGAAATCATCAATGATGATAATGTAGATGCAGCACTGGCTTCCATTAAAGGTGTAATTGAGGAAAGTGCTACTGAAAACCTGGATATCCCAATTACCATACAGTCGGGTTTAAAGCGCGGGGGATTATTCATACCTGAAATGCGCCACGACAAAAATGAAAGACTGCAGATTATTGTACTCATCGATAATGGTGGCTACAGCATGAGCCCGTACATCAAAACGGTGCAGGATTTATTTCGCAAAATGAAAACCCGCTTTGCCCACGATCTGGAAACTTATTATTTCCACAATACCATTTATGATGAAGTGTTTAAAGACTCGCGCCGTACCAAGCCGGTGGGCATTGATCAACTACTTAACCATGATAAAAACTACAGGGTGTTCATCATTGGTGATGCAGCTATGGCACCTTACGAAATGAATGGCCTGAGCATCCAAAGTTTGCAGGCGATTACTCAAAAATTCAAGAAGACGGTCTGGTTGAACCCTGAGCCATTGAAGTACTGGGATTTCACTTATACCAACCAGGTAGTTCAGCGCATCATCCGCATGTTTCCGCTTACACCCAATGGCATAGAGCGTGCCGTCCGCTACATGAATTCCCGATCTGTGGCCTAAGGCTTGAGTAGGATTGTTTTACCGGTGGCTGCTGATTCTTTTGCAGCTTCCAGTATTTCCATCACAACCATATTATTTTCCAATGAAGAGAGGTCTCCGTCTGGTGCAATTTCGCCATTTACGATTGCCGCAAAATAGGCAAAGGGGTCTTGATAAGGTGCAGTTCTACTTTCTAATGTCAATTGCTCTGCCGGCTCATTTGCCTTATCCTGGAGATAAAGCATTTGTCCATCTACAGTTTCTATAATACCTTCCGTACCATAGAGGGCCCAATCTTTGCGACTAAATGACCAGTTCCAGCTGGCCTGAATAATGCCCTGCATCTCAGGATAAGTTAGAATAATGGTGGCTTCATCTTCCACTTCGGGATATAAGTCTGGCTGCAATTGCTGAGTGATGGCAGTGACCGAAAGTGGCTTTTGGTTATTGTTAATGGCCGTAATTAGGTTAGCGCCATAGCAGCCAAAATCGGTAAGCGCACCACCCCCATTAAGCTCTGGATCAATCAGCCACTCCAGAAATTCATCATTCACACCAATCTTGACTGGCCCCTCATGACCATCGTGTACTACTATTTTACGAATAGTGCCAAGAGAACCAGCATTCTCAATGGCATATTTTGTGGTAGGGTACCAGGTCGTTTCATAATTGGTGAGCAGGTGGATGCCATGTTTCCTGGCGAGTGATTCCATTTCTCTGGCATGAGCCAGATTGACTGCCAAAGGCTTTTCCACCATCACATGGATCCCAAGCGGAGCAAAGGTTTTTACGGTTTGTAAATGCCCGTAGATGGTACCAAAATCAGTAACTGCCTCGGGGGTTACAGCGGAAAGCATATCCTCTATAGTAGAGTGAACGATATCCATGGAGTAGCCATGCTGTTCGGCATATTGTTCAGCCAGTGCACGGTTAGGTTCCACGATAGCCACAATCTCAATATCATTGGCCTTTTCCCGGCCCAATATCCAATGCACATGGGTGTGAACCAATCCGATTACTGCTATTTTGAGTGGCTTGGAATTGTGTTGAGCCATATTTGATAGGTTGTTTATGACAAGCAATAAGGTAATGAATATGACTTTCGCCCTCATGGTTTTTGATCTAAGATAGTTCATTTTTCATATTTATGAGGTCTTGTATTTTATCAGTACGACCTTATCAAATAGGTGATTTACCTAATTTTCAGATTAGGTGCTACGCCCTAACATCGGCTCTTTTCTTGACAGACATTTGTATGGAATCAAATGATCGTCAGTCATGAAAAAATTAGCTACTCTTCTTTTAATTTCTTTATATGCAGTAAGCTGTATGGAAATTATTGATGTAATAGATTTTCCAACGCCAAGACCGACCAGCGGCATGGAATCCTTACAGGTTGCTTCGGATTTTGATTTTAGCAATACCACTGAAATCGAAGTGCAAATCATTATCGATGGGGTATTCGTATTTCCACAGAAAAGGGTGTTGTATGAATTATTTCAGACAGGGTCTGACACTTCACTGATAGCTCAAAATTATATTGATGTTGGAGATACTGAAAATAGGGTAATAAAGTTGCCCAATCATACCGAAGGTTTATTGTTGAAAACCAGCTTTATGGGAAGTATAATTTATCATGCTCAGGAAAAGCACCCCTTTGTATCTTTTCAATTGTCAGAATCAGATTTAACAATTCCGAAGGACACTCTGGAATCTGCAAGGGTTTTGAATGGTGGCTGTGTGCCTAAGTACATTACCATAAGCTATGATAATTGGTGCAGAGGCAATCTTCTAAAGATTAAAAGCCATAAAACCATTGATGAAATCACTGTGAAACTCCATGATGGGAGCTATTTTACAATGGATGACCCTGAGGAATACGGCGGTTTCTATAGTTCTGACAAGCAATGGAACTGGACTCATGCTGATGAAAATTTTCCATTTGTAGCCTCTACAGTTAGAGGGATATATGTGGCCTCCGGTTGTGCAAGTGCTGACGATGGTACTGATTATGGAGCCTATCTTCCCAATTCTTGCTACGAAGGTGTAGGCACCGACGCTGATGGTGATGGAATAGAAGACGATACTGATGTAAAACCTGATGACCCTAGTGTCGCTGCCTATGCCTATCAGCCTGCAAAGAATGTATTTTACACACTTGCCTTTGAAGACAATTGGCCTGCTAAAGGTGATTATGACTTCAATGATTTGGTGATAGGGTATAACTATAGAATATTGGTAGATGCATCAGGTCATGTTAGTGGATTTGATTATGATATTCAGGTAAGAGCTATTGGTGCATCCTTTGATAATGATTTTGCTATTATTTTCAATGACCCTGACGGAAGCGCTGTGTTATCTAATGCGGATGAATCACGGATTGATCAGGAATTGATAGAAAGTGGTGCAAAAACGATATTAAGGTTCAACAAAATCAAACAAATTTACCAGGGTTCGGGATATGTTAATGTCAATTATACCGGTGAAAATATTGCTGTAAGAAGTGTAACGGGAACTATACTGCTTGACGGTAGTGTAGAACTGGCTGATTTCGATTTGGAAGGCTTCTTAATGATCAATCAGCAGGAGGGTAGGGAAGTTCACCTACCTGATATGCCACCTTCCAGCCTGGCTGATTTAGCATTATTTGGTGCGGAAGATGATGATAGCCAGCCAGATAACGGACGGTACTACAAAACAGCCTACCATCTGCCCTGGGTATTGGATATCCCTGCAGATTGGGAGCATCCCCTGGAGAATAAAGATATCACTAGAGCTTATGGCAGATTCAAACAATATGCTGAAGAAGATCATAGCCTGGTCTGGTATACAGCAACACCAGAAAACCAGAATCCAGACAAAGTATTTAAAAAGTGATGGTTACCAAGGTTAATCGAAGATAACGGTTTTGTTTTTATGGACTAAAGCCTTTCTTTTAAGATGAATCCATATGGCCCTGGAGAGGACAATCTTCTCCAGGTCTTTTCCTTTTCTGATGAGATCCGGCACAGCATCTTTATGGCTAATGCGTGCTACATCCTGCTCCAGTATAGGCCCCGCATCCAAATCTGAAGTTACATAATGGCTGGTAGCTCCGATTATCTTCACGCCCCGCTCATAAGCGCGGTGATAGGGCTTAGCGCCTGCAAACGCCGGTAAAAAGCTGTGATGGATATTGATGATGCGATTGGGGAAACTATCAATGAATTCGCCTGAAAGGATTTGCATATACCTGGCAAGGATAATAAAATCAATCTGATGGTCAGCCAATAGCTCGAGTTGAGCCCTTTCTACAGCTGCCTTATTGTCTTTACGGATGTGAAAATGGTGAAAGGGTATGCCATATTTTTCTGCTACGGACCTGTGTACTTCATGATTGGAGATGATCAGGGGTATCTCGACCTGCCATTCTCCGGAATAATGCCTCGAGAGAATATCGTATAGACAATGCGAGGCGGTGGACACAAATATGGCCATGCGTGGAAGTACATCACTGAAATAAAGCTGCCATTGCATTGGATTATCCGTAACCACGGATTGCTCAAAGGCTTTATAAATTTCATCTCTTGGAATATCAAAACCCTCTAGTTCCCATTCCACCCGCATGAAAAAATCCCCTTCGAGGGTATCCACATGTTCATCAAGTTCAATAATGTTGCCATTATGCTTAAACAGGAAGTTGGCTACCGTGTGGATAAGCCCTTTGCGGTCATGACAGTGGATGAGTAGGATTGCCGTGTTTGCCATTTGCTTTAAAAAGAGGGCAAAACTACAAGGCTTTTATTTTTTCCGGTGGTTTTGTGGAAGTATTGGAAAAGAAAAGTCTCCATTGGAGATGGAGACTTTTCTTGAATATAGCTATTTCACCAATTTCAAATGCTGCATTTCACCGGTTGCCTTTTCCATATCCATGTATTCGAAATACTTCAATGCCAATGGATGCTGCATAGCTAAATCCATCGCCTGTTTTGCTAATGCATCAGAGGCCCAAAAGAT
This sequence comes from Cyclobacteriaceae bacterium, assembly GCA_965227155.1. Classification (GTDB taxonomy): domain Bacteria; phylum Bacteroidota; class Bacteroidia; order Cytophagales; family Cyclobacteriaceae; genus UBA6059. The sequence goes on along the minus strand of OZ245731.1, from coordinate 4,682,303 downwards.
CAGGTCAACCCATTCGTGATCTGATTTCTGAAGCAGGTAGCGTTTGATGAAACCTTCCTGCTTTTTCAAAAAACATTCCTCAAGTGCATCCGATGCTGCTATAAAAGCTTTCTGGTCAGTTGACTTCATATAAAAAGGTGCCCATTCAACAGTTGCAAAGCTGACTTTCGGCTCGACTGCAAAATGCGGATTTGAGATCAGGCCGATGACATTTCCCCAGGGATCTTTGACTGTGGCTACTATTACCTGATCACCAACTTCCGTTGGCGGTTCAAATGGTGTAGCACCATTTTCTACCATATAGTCATGGGCCTTTGCCACATCTTCTACTGTCCAGTAACTCAAGACATTTTCAGTTTTTTGTGCATCACCTGCAGCATCGGGCAGGAGGCCCAGTTCATAGCCATGTACCTGAAAGCCTACATAATATGGCTGATCATAATAAGGACCAAAACCCAGTAGTTCAGAATACCATGATTTGGCCTTTTCCAAATCATCGACTTTATAAATTGTCGTTTGTATGCCGTTAGAAAAGGGATTTGTATTGACTTGAGTCATTGCATTAGTATTGAAAAGGATTAAAAATAAGATTGTTAAGTAAAAGTATGTCTGCTTCATTGCTTGCTTATTTGATACCTAAGGATAGTTTCTTTTTCATTTTCCGGTACCATTTCAGGTTCTGAGAGGTAGATCTCCTTATGATATCCGTTTATCCTTAGGCCTTCTTTTTCAAGCATTGCTATGATTTTAGCTATACTGGGTCCCTCGGCATCCCATGAGCCGATGTGTAGGATTTGAATACAGCGGCCTTCATTGATGCATTCCCATTCAGGGATATCCTTCTTTTCCAGTTGGTTAGCCGATTGAATTACTCTTACTGCCTGCTGATAATGTGCCTTCTCGATCCAATCCGGCATCCTGATTTGTATCTTCCAATACCATTCATCAGGTGGAGTTTGCATAAATAGATGTTGCTTTTCAAGCCCACCCTCAATCCACCAATTACATTCCATGGGTGGAATTTCAAAATCCTGTATTTCCCTTTGTGCAAATTGTCGGATTGTTCCAGCTACAGTATAAATATGCTTGATGGCTTGTTGAAATGGGGCATGCTCCGGATTGCCTCGCCCTGAAATAGTTAAGTAGCAGTAAGTATCCAGGTCTACAAACGTTGGGCTTGTATCTACCTGATAATATGCTTTGTCTTCCTTGGTAAGATCAATGATTGATGTTTGTGTTTCCATAATTCAACCGTTTTTAAGTTTATGGAAACAAAGAAATAAGCGGCAGTGACAACCCTATGTCACCGGCTTTTCAGAAAATTCGAAATATTTTTTGTGATGGTCGAAAGACTGTTTAGCTAGGGCCGCGATCCGACCCTGAAGTTCATTAGGGCCTATGACTGTAGCATCATTGCCAAACATCAATAGCCATCTGGCCAGGTATTCATAATTTGGAGTCAGGAATTCCATTTCTACACCATCATCCGTAATTTTTTCCTGCACAAATCCGTAGTAATATTTTTGATCAACAATGTACCGGGTAACCTTCTTTGTGAATAGGATATTGGCTTTGAGCGCATCTGTGCCGCCAATCATGCCATGTGTGAAATCCAGGTAATCGGGGTGATCATCGGGGTTAAAAGTGGTAGCGGTAATGGTAACTCCAGACATACGATCTGAGCGGAAATCCCTGATGGCCTGCCTTAGGTAACAATAGCCAATCATATGCCAGCGCTGCGAGTAATAAACCAGTCCCAGCGGTGCAACCTCTCTATGGGTAGTATTTCCGCTGTAATTAGCGAAATAATCCATCTGAATGACCTGCTTGCTAACCAGCGCCTGCTGAATGACCTGTAAATGGGAGTCTGGAAAGCCTGATGTTTCATGTGCGGGATTGCCCAAAATGGTTACTCGCTTTTCCAGATCATCAAGAAAATCTTTGTCTGAATATCGTAGTACCGCCTTTACTTTTTCCATAGCGGCCTGTACTTCCTGCTGAGTCTGACTGTCTACATTTTTCTCTATGAGCTTACTGCTGAGTAGGAGTGCAGCAGCTTCTTCCTTATTGAATACAACGGGTGGAAGGTGATAGCCCTCTACAATGAAATAACCACTGCCTGCATCACCACCTATAGGCACTCCTGAATCAATGATAGACCGGATGTCCCGAAATATGGTGCGACGGGTAAGCCCGAATCGATCTTCTATTTCAGCCAGGGTAACGCGCTTTTTCGTCTGCAGCATTACCATAATGGCATTTAGTCGATCGATTCGGTTCATTTTGTTATGCTTCAGCAATTACAATTTTATCCATTTTATCACCCTGTCGTATTTGGTCGATGACCTCCAGGCCTTCTACCACCTTACCAAACACAGTATGGTTGCGGTCTAAGTGGGATGTATTTTTTCTGCTGTGGCAAATGAAGAACTGAGACCCTCCGGTATTCCTTCCGGCATGGGCCATTGATAATACCCCACGGTCGTGATATTGATTATCACCATCCAATTCGCAATCGATAGTGTAACCCGGGCCGCCGGCACCTGTTCCATCAGGGCATCCTCCCTGGATTACAAAATCAGGGATTACTCGGTGAAAGGTGAGACCATCATAAAAGCCCTTTTCGGCCAGATCGGTAAAGTTTTTCACGGTGTTAGGTGCGTCATCTTCAAAAAACTCAATTTTCATGACGCCTTTTTTTGTGTGTATTTCTGCTGTTTTCATTGTAATTATTTTAAGGTCGCTAATTTACACATTATGCTTTTTGCGTGGTTTTAAAATCTATTTTTAGGTCAAAGGTCAGTTTTATATGAGTGGCTACCAGACTTTGGGCATTCTTAGTAATTTCACTTTTAACCGTTCATAATCAACGAAAATTTAAAAATATGTATACCAATTTGATCAAAGCAATGGGGTCGGTATTGCTTGGCGTTCTAATGATTTTGGATGCCAATGCACAGAATACTGATTACTCATTTGGCGACATGAAATTCAGAAATGTGGGTCCGCTGCGGGCTGGTCGTGCTACGGCAGTTACCGGGGTAGTATCCCAGCATGGTACCTTTTATATAGGTGCCAGCGGTGGTGGTGTTTGGAAAACCACCGACTATGGTGAAACATGGACCAATACTACGGACGACTATTTTGAGACCACTTCCATAGGAGAGATAAGAGTTGTGCAATCTAACCCTGACATAGTTTATGTAGGAACAGGTTCCGACGGAATCCGATCCAATGTAATCACAGGGAAGGGTGTCTATAAGTCAATGGACGCTGGCAATTCCTGGGAACATGCCGGTTTGAAAGATGTAGGCCAAATTGGAGCCCTTGAAATTCATCCTGATGATCCAAATACGGTATTTGTTGCCGCCATTGGCAATGCTTTTGGCAATTCTGAAGATAGAGGTGTTTATAAAACAACCGACGGAGGTGATAGCTGGACCAAAATCTTGTATCATTCAGATTCTATAGGTTTCGCCGATTTGGAATTATCGCCTGATGATCCCAATACGATGTACGCCACTGCGTGGAGAGTAGAGCGTAAACCCTGGACGATCATCTCCGGATCAACAGAGGGTGGTGTTTATAAAACTACCGATGGAGGTGAGAATTGGACTAAAGTAGAAAATGGTTTACCTCAGGGCTTGATTGGTAAAATTGACCTGGCAGTTACCCCTGCCGCTCCCGACAATGTGTATGCCATCATAGAGGCTCCTGCTGGAGAGGCTGGTTTTTATGCCTCCTATGATAGAGGGGAAAGCTGGGAAATGCTAAGTGATAATAGGCATCTTTACAACAGGCCTTTTTACTATACCAACCTTGACGCCCATCCCAAAAGTGCTGATATCTTGTTTTCCAATGCCAATCGCTTTATGCGATCCGATGATGGCGGCAAAACATGGCAAATAAAAAATACACCTCATGGTGATAACCACGGAATCTGGATTCACCCGGAAGATACATCTCTTTGGGCGCAGGTTAATGATGGTGGTGCCAATGTTACCACCAATAGCGGTAAAACATGGAGTACACAGTTTAACCAGCCAACAGCAGAGTTGTATACATTAGAATTAGATGATCAATATCCTTACTGGCTATATGCCGGTCAGCAGGATAACTATACGACCATTGCTGTGCCTAGTTTGCCGCCCTATGGTGCACAGGCAGCTCCCAACGCATGGATAATCAACACGGGAGGTTGCGAAACAGGTCCTGCAGTGCCCAAGCCAGGCAACCATAATATCGTTTATGCCGACTGCAAGGGAAGGTTTGGCGTATATGATAAGCGCACCGGACAAGAGAAGCAGTACTATGTAGGTGCAGCCAATATGTACGGTCATAATCCAAAAGACCTAAAGTACAGATTCCAAAGGGTATCACCGATCCACGTTTCGCCACATGATCCCGATGTGGTGTATCACACTTCACATTTGGTACACAAAACGACCAATGATGGTGTAAACTGGGAAGCTATTTCACCTGATTTAACAGCCTTTGAACCAGATAAGCAGGTAGTGCCGGGTACGCCAATTACCAGGGACGTGACTGGTGAAGAATACTATAGTACAATTTATGCCATAAGAGAATCACCATTGACCGCTGGTTTGATTTGGGTGGGTTCTAATGATGGTCCTGTTCATGTAACCCGCGATGGTGGTAAAAACTGGACTGATGTAACTCCTGAAATGCCTAAAGGCGGCCGTATCGATGCAGTGGAGCCATCTCCACACAATCCTGCCAAGGCTTATTTTGTATCATTGCGCTATCAGCTAGGTGATCCTGCACCTTATGTTTACAAAACAGAAGATTATGGCCAAAGCTGGACACGAATAGCAGATGGTACCAATGGTATCCCGGCGGATTATCCTGTAAGGGTAGTGCGTGAAGATCCGGATAAAGAAGGTGTACTTTATGCAGGAACTGAGTATGGACTTTTTGTATCTTTCGATGATGGAGCAAACTGGGAGAGTCTGAGACAAAACCTTCCTCAGGTTCCTATTACAGACATCAAGGTATTCCGTCAGGATTTGGTGCTTTCTACTATGGGTAGATCATTTTGGATACTGGATGATGTGACGCCATTCCATCAGATGACAGATGCTGTAAAAAATGCCTCAGCGCATTTATTCAAGCCAAACACTACGATCAAGTACCGTTTCCGTGGTAATGAGGATAGCGAAGAGCCACATTATCCTTCACCTGCGGCCATTATCACTTATCATTTGAAGGATGTGCCTGAGGGTGACCTGAAAATGGAGTTTTACGATGCTGCTGGTAATCTGGTGAATGAATATAGCAGTACCGGAGATGGAAAAGCCAATGGTGGCCGCAATATGGCAACCGGCTACTACAGCTCAAGCGGTAAAGCTACGCTTACCAAAAAGCAGGGCATCAATCGATTCAACTGGGATATGACGCACAAGGGTGCCTGGTCTTCCAACGCCCGAAGGTCATATACCAATGGTCCATCGGTATCTCCCGGAACATACACCGTAAAAATGATGGCTGGTGGTCAAACCATGGAGCAAAGCTTCGAGATTGTGATCGATCCTAATGTGGAAGCTACCGGCGTATCAGTGGCTGATATTAAGGAGCAGGAAGCCATTTCGCTTAAAATTCGCGACTTACAAACAGAAGCCAATAAGCTATCTGCAGAGGTAAGTGAAAAGAAAAAGGCATTAGAAGGTAGCTCCAAGTCCAAAGACAAAAAAGAGCTGGCAAAGCTTGCCAATATGGAAGCAGAACTGGAAATGGCTGATGGTATTTACATGCAGCCGATGCTTACCGAGCAGATCAGCTACCTGGCAAGCATGCTTAAGCAGGCGGATCAAAAGCCTGGTCAGGATGCATATGATCGATACGAGGAATTAAAAACATGGCTTGAGCGTGTGAAAACCATGATGTAAGATTTATTCATGATGTAGTGGTTAAGCCGGATGGTCTAGTGATCATTCGGCTTTTTTATGGGGTAACTGTTGGATAATTATTTCTCCTCACCGCATTATGACATAAGAGCATTCCCTAGCTTTACAATATGATTGAAGTAATCAATGAAAATTGGGGTTGGACAGGTTTGAAGACCGTAGAAATTTTTTCGTTTAATGCTTTTGGCAATGTATTGGTCAAGGCGGAAGATGGAAAATACTGGCGCATAAGCCCCGAAGAGCTTAGCTGCGAGGTGGTGGCTAATGACCGTGCTGAACTTAGCCAGTTGATGAATGATGCTGATTTTTTGGAGACCTGGGAATCATTTGAGCTCACCAATGAGGCTGAAAAGTGTTTAGGAGAACTGGAAGTAGGAGAGAAGTATTGCCTGAAGTTGCCTCTTTCATTGGGAGGATTGATAGAACCGGATAACCTCGGTAAGCTTGATCATCAAAAACTGTTGCAAATTACAGGCGAGATGGCACAACATATTCAGGGTCTAAGTGAGGAGGAAAGGCTTAGATTGCTTATTCGATAGAACATTTAGAGCCCTTGATAGCACACGCCTATGCACCCTGCCATTATAGTCATCCTTGCTAGTCGTCCTTACAGTCGTCCTTGCCGATGCCCTTGTTGGTGTTTTCACCAACAAGCATGGCTAGAAGTTTTCATTTCAAATTTTAAACTTATAAGGTCTTAGAGTAGTGGTAGAATCGTTGGTAACAACACCAACGATGGCGAGTAAAACTGTTGTAACGATACCAATATCTCTAAAGCACTCAATTATTTTCCATACTAATTGTTGCAAACAGATAATCCTATGTTTGTATAAAACCATGTAAAATCAATAAATGGATATTTATCAGCTCTTTAGCCAATAAGATATCCATTTTATGAAGAAATATAGGATTTGTTTACTGTGTACTCATTGCTCTAAAAACCACTGAAATGCTATTGTAATAAAGCTCTGTGCGCCCCTCAAAACCGGAATCTGTGCCGATACAAAGCCAGGCATCACCTTCAGCATTAGACGTATATGCAAACGGCTCACCAGCTGCATCAATAGTGATCAATGTATACTGGGTGGTAGTATCGCTGACCCCAATAGTCTTCAGATTCATCATATCCGGTCCATCTTGCAGTTGATTGCCTTTGTCCAGATTCATTCGGTAGTGGTTGTCATCATCAGGCATTAGAATGGATTCTGGCTCATCATCCACTACACCTGCTTTCATCATCACGGCATCCGGCGGACCTCCGATTCCCACCATGTTGGTGGCTACATTTGAGGCAATGCTCACCTCAAAAAACACCTGATAATCCGTATTGGGTGCAAGGCCCGAGATCTGCTTTTTGATGTACATAAACATATCATCACTTCGATTATTGGCCCCTTGCCTCAATCCATATTCTGATTGATCTAGCGGTTGTGGCAAGGTGGTTCTCTCAAATACAAATTCCCACTGCTCCTCATTATTCTCCACATCGAAATAATCGGCAAAATCACCTACCCAGCCTTCAGCATCATTGTCAAATTCAAATAAATACGATACTTCACCATCATTTGGCAATGGATCATCTTCTGAGCAGGCCGTGAAGACCAGTACGAAAGCAAATGGTATAAAAAGTTTTTTCATGGTATTTTGATTTTTTGACTTACCCCAAAGACACCATGAATTTTTAAAAGGTTGGATTAATTTTTATCCAACAACTCTCTCCGCACTTGCAGTCGCACTTGCAGTTGCCCTTGCAGTCGCCCTTGTTGGTGTTGTCACCAACAAGAGTAGATCGAAGTTATGCTTTTATAATTTATGGTTATGCTAGCAGTAAAATCGTTGGTGAAAACACCAATGATGGCGAAATGAATCATTCCATGCTGAAATCAAAGCTGCGACAGCCAAATCAATTCCCATCTATCAACTCCAAATTTTGATCAATACCAACCTGGGTTGCAGGTACGCCTTCTTCCATCCACTCGGGCTTGGGGGCATCTTTGAGGTAGTAATCGAAATATTGCTGCAGCCTGATATTGAAATCAATCCTATGTTGCAGTTTCAGCGGCCAATGAGGCTCATTCTGGTAATTCAGCATCCAGCTGGGTTTACCAAGCCGACGCAATGCCACAAACAACTCTATGCCCTGGTACCATGGCACATGGCCATCGGCATCATTGTGCATAATCAATATTGGGGTTTGTACTTTATCCAGGAAGAAAATAGGGGAGTTTTCAATATAGCGAAGGGGCTGATCCCACAATGTGCCACCGATACGAGACTGTGTATGCTCGTATTGGAACATTCGGCTCAGGCCTGTCCACCAACGGATGCCGCCGTAGGCACTCACCATATTGGGAACAGGGGCACCCGCTTCTGCTGCTGCAAAAAGGTTGGTTCTAGTGACCAAATAAGCAATTTGATAGCCACCCCAGCTATGGCCTTGTACACCGATACGGTCTTTATCCACAAAGCCTTCTTTGATAAGCGAGGTAACGCCCGGCATCACGCAATTGTAGGCGCTCTCTCCGGGATATCCGATTTTGTAGCGCACATCAGGGTTAAAGATGACATAGCCACGGCTGGCGTAGAAGCTGTAACTCATGGTAGAGCGACCCGGAGACGGCTCGCGATAACGATGCAGCCCATCGGAGCTGGTTTCATAGAAATTGACCAGCATCGGGTATTTCTTGTTGGGATCAAAATTTTCAGGTTTGATAAGCAGCCCTTCCAGGGGTTCACCATCCAGAGATGTAAATCGGTATAGCTCAGCATTGCCCCAGTTGTATTGTGCCTGCTGTGGGTTGGCATCCGAAATTTTAGCAGTTGATTTGAATGCCAGATCAGCTGTATGGATATCGGGGAAAGTGGTGAAATTCTCCACCTGGAAGATCAACTGATCCGCCTCCATCGCTTTTTGAATACCGCTGTAATGGTGCTCGCCGGTATGCAGCTGGCTAAGCCTGTTTCTTCTGTAATCGTAGCTCACCAAAGCCTCATGCTTATCAGACTCATAAAAAGCGGTGAGTAGCAATTGCTGGTTGCGCTTAATGAACCGCTCTTCCGGGTCAAGCTTTTGGTATCGGTACTGGACCATGTCCGTATAACCTTTGGTCAATCGCTTTGGGGCTACAGCATTGGTGGGGTCTACCTCCCAAATGTCAAATCGATCATAGATGAGAAGTTTCTCATCGTTTTCTGTCCAACTCATCACCCCGTAAGGACTTGGGTAATCAGGTGAATCATTTTCCTCATCATAGAAAATGCTTATGCCATCATTGGTCAACCGGTACGTTTTAGAGGTGGCTATCTCGTAGCTGAACCAGGCCGAATCAATACGATCATACCAATAAGCAAATTTGGCCATGGGCGATAGTTTCGCGTCACCTCGCACTTTTTCGGCTATTAATTGGGCTTCTCCCTGATCGGTTACCAGGTAGACATCCCTATAATCAGGAAAACCTTCCCAGCTACGGCTCTGCAGGTAGGGCTGATTATTCTGGCCCAAATGAATAGTGGCATTGCCCTCATTGCCTGGTTCTATATCAGGAATGCTTTCAGTTGCAACTTGAGAAAAACGTTGTGCACTAATGTCATACAGCGCCAGGTAGCCTTTTTTCAGATCGTCTTTCTTATCGATTTTTTGTTGGGTATGCAATCGTGGTTCGGTATAGGACCACACTTCTACATTTACAATCTCATCTTCCAAAAGTGTAGTGTCTTCTACAATGGGCTCGGGATTGGTATAGAAAAACAACTTTTGACCATTTTCAGAAAACATAGGCTTTTGATGTTCATTGATATACCAGTTTGCCGCGAGGAAATCGGCATCCTTATCTGCCAGCAAAGTGGCAGTTGAATTACCGGCAGTCCAGTGATATAACTTCGGATTCCTGATTAGGGCCTTGGTTGTATCCGGGTCAGTCAGAAATGTAAGCTGTGATCCCACATCATCCAGCGCTAAGTGTTTTATCTCACCTTTTCCTTCATACACCATGATTGGTTCAGGATTCTCTAGATCGATTGTATAAACTCCCTGTACAAAGCTTGAGTCATTGCCGGAAGAGATAAAGGCAAACCGCTGACCTTCCTTCGCAAAATGATATTCCTGTACATAAGGGAATGACCATTCCTGTCCGGATGCCAGGTTCTTCAATACAAGAGGATAGCCGTTTTCCTTATTGATTTTTTTCGATGGTTTTATTGTAGTGTCAGGATGATTTTGCAACTGGTAAGCGAGCCAGCCACCCCCTTTTTCGGGTATTTTATAGGATTGCAGGCTTGCTATTTTGGTGAGAGACTGGTTGGTGTTATTGAAAATGCCAAGCGTGTCTTGAGGCAGGTCAGCATCTTTGGTTTTGATTCTTTTCAATGCGCGCAAAACGCTATCCCCGGGATTGATGGTGAAGAAGGTATAGGTGTTGTCAAAGCTGAATTTCCCGGAATGCCCCCTTTCATAACGCAGCAATGACTGACCGGTTTTTGATCGTACCTCTAATATCGGATCAGCATAGCCTTCCGACGTTAAGATATATTGGATGTAGGCACCGTTGGCACTGATGGATTGATTTTCAATTTTTCGCCAGATGTCATAGGCACTGTGGTCGAGGATTTTCTTTTCCTGTCCAAAGGCATTCAACACAAACAATAAGCTAAGGAGAAGTGGTAAGATTTTCATATGCATCGATTTTGTTCAAATCTAATGCAAACCACTACTATTCAGGCAAATTAGTTGGTTTATGGTCTAATGATTATATGACTAAGCATGCAACAAACCTATTCGGATTTTATAGCATCTACCGGATTGGTTTGGGCAGCCTTTAAGGCAAGGAAACTCACCGTAGATAATGCAATCAAGAACATCATCAGAACTGTGATACCATAAATCCAAAGTGGTTGCTCAATGCGAAATGCAAAGCCATCCAGCCACAAATTCATTAAATAATAAGCAAGTGGAATGGAAAGTGTTAATGCAATGGTAATAATAGAAATGAAGCTTCCATTCATCAGTTTTAGTATTTGCCAGCGCGTAGCTCCAAGTACTTTTCTGATGCCTATTTCCTTGTATTTTCTTTCTGATAAAAACAAAGCAAACCCAAAAAGGCTCATGCATCCCAGTAGGATCGATATGCCACTAAAAATGGTAAAAAGCATACCTTCATTGGTTTCTTTTACATAAAGGGCTTCTGCTTTTTGATCAAGGAATGAATAGAAAAAAGGCACCTGATCACCAAAAACGTCTTTCCAGGTGGATTCCAACTGTCCAATATTCTCTTCATAGTTAGCGTTGGACATCCTGGCTGAGATATAGTCTAGTCGGCCCCTGTTTACATACAATACAAAAGGCTGAATGTCGTGATGCAATGACCGGAAATGAAAGTTGTCCAGCACACCGACGATCTTTCCGGAAACCCCGGAGGCCTCATCTTCAATAGTCTGCCCGATGGCTTCCGCAGGTGTGAGGCCCAGTGTTTCCACGGCCTTTTTGTTGAGCAGGAAAGCCGAGGTGTCTGATTGGTACTTTTGATCGAAATATCTGCCCGCTAAAAGGGGAAGGTCAAACGTTTGTGGATAAAACTGATCGGTGGTAAACCTTTCCCAGCGGTGGCTTTCATCTGATCCGGCTATCCTGAATAATCCGATGTAGGTATAGTCAGCAAACATTTCGTGGGAAGCTGCCGTCACATGGCTTAACCCCGGATGTTTCACTACTTCATCTCTAAATAAATCCAATTTAGGAAGGATAGCTTCATCATTATGTATGGGCATGTTGATGATCAGTGAGTGATCAAATCCAAGCGATTTGTTTCTCATATAATCCAATTGCAGATACACCATCAGCGTACAGATGACCAATCCTATGGCCAGCGTAAATTGAGTGATAATCAAGAGCTTCCTCACTTTTTTGCTGGATTCACTGCCAGTACCACCCGATATTAACCTAAGGCTGTTGAATCTGGATATGTACAGGGCAGGATAGGAGCCTGATAACAAAATCACGATAAGCCATATCAGGAGCAATGGAAGATAAAATTGTGGGTTGTTGATATCGGCCCATGTGTACTGGTGCTGGGTTAATTTTTCCAACAGAGGCAGGGAAAAGGTAACAATCAGACCACTAGCCAATGATGCTATCATTACGTAAAATACAGTTTCAATAAATGTTTGCTGAGCTATAAACCGTTTTTGGCTGCCTAGTACCTTCCTTATGCCAACCTCTTTGGTTCTTTGTGTAGCCTGCGCCGTTATCATGTTGACAAAATTGAAGCAGCCCAGCACCAGTATGATCAATCCAATGGCCCCAAAAATCAAGAGGTTTTGCAGGTTGTTGTTTTCCTTCCATTCTCCCAAATCAAGCTTACTCTGCAGATGAATTGTGGTAATAGGCTGAAGCCAACTATTTATTGTATTGGGCGAATCAGCAGCAAAATTTTCCTGAATTTCCTGGTCAACAAATTTTGCTACCTCATCAGCAGTACCGGGTTTTATTTTAATGTAGGCGCTTGTAAATAGATTTTGCCAGGCATTGAGCAGTGGTCGGTTCCACATGATCTTCTGACAGGTCTCAAGAGATGAAAGCATGTCAAAATGAAAATGCGTATTGGTCGGTATGTCTTCAAATACGCCTGTTACTTCCAGGGGGCTATTTTCTGTCCAATTGTATTCAATGATTTTTCCAATGGGGTCCTCATTACCAAAGTATTTTTTGGCTGTGGAAGAACTGATTACGATGGTATTGGGTCGGTTAAGTGCAGTGTTGGGATTTCCTTTTTCAAAAGAAATGGAAAATACCTGAAAAAAGGATGGATCGACCCATCCAAAGTATGGTTCATTAAAGGACTGACGGGATTGCTTCACCGTGATGGGTACCGGCCTGCGGTATTTGAAGATTCGTACGCCATCGGTTACACTCTCATAGGTATCGATAAGAGTAGGTGTCAGGGCAGTAGGTGCAAAAGCATAAGATCGCCCAGAGTTCTGACTCTCAATGGCAACCCTGTAGATCAGATTGGCGTCTTCCAGGTGCCTGTCAAAAGTAAGCTCTTTTTGAAGGTACAAATGAACCATTATTGCGGAGCTTAATCCTATAGCCAGGCTCGCAATTGAAATGGTGCTATAGATCTTGTATCGCAACAAAAGCCTTGTAAATATTTTCCTATACTGGTTGAGCATGGCCCACTGGCGCACTAAAAACTGATCTTGATTTTTTTCCATAATTCCCATATTTCTAAGGTTCATCGATGCAAGTATTTCCATCCAAAACCTAAGCCTAGGATGCTTGCTGTTACGTTGCTGACGGTATGCATACATTTCCAGCAGATCCCCTTCAATCTCATTGATGACAGAGGATTTGCAAAACCACCGTAGTAACTTTAAGGCTATTTGTGGAGGCTTTTGCATTGATTTCAAAAGCTTGTTTTCGGGATGAGTGACCAGAGGGCATCTCGCTGGGAGCGCAACTCATCTACAATTTGCATCCCAAGGTTGGTCACCTCATAAATTCTTTTCTTTCTGCCACCCCGCTCGGGAGTTGGTGCCGAGTCATAGGAGCGAAGTAATGATTTCTCTTCCAAGCGCTTTAATACTGTATGAATAGCAGGTATGGATATTTCCTGACCTGTTCGCTCCATGTATTCCCTGGCAATAGAAACGGCGTAGGCATTGTCACCCAATGCGGCAGCAAGCAAAATAACCATCTCTTCGAGTGATCCAATTTTAGACATATATTTAATTAACTTTTGTATAAATACGAAAATAATTAATATTTGTTGGGTCCGGAAACAAAAAAAGGTGACCTAATTGGCCACCTTGTTACAATCTGTTCAAAATTCTATTTTATGCCATTACCTTTTTTAGAACCGAAGTAAAAGCTTTTACTTCATCCATGGTACCGGTGCTGATTCTCACATAATCGAGCATCGGAGGGAAGGGCCTGCCAATCCAAATACCTTCATTTCGGAATTTTTCAATCATTTCACTGATGGGTTTGCCGCTTTTGAAGAATACGAAATTGGTATGTGAGGGAATGTATGATAAGGATAGATCATCCAATGTCTTATAAATATGGGCTTTCGCTTCGGCATTTTTGGCAATGCTGAATTTGTAAAACTCATCATCTTTTAAGGCTTCTTTTGCTGCTGCTATACCCAAAATATTGGTATTCGCCATGACATTACCCCTTAAGCGGTCGGCGATATCTGGTCTTGTAATAAGGTAGCCTATACGAATACCGGCCAGTCCATATACTTTGGAGAAGGTTTTGGAGACCACTACATTGTGTCCTTCTTTGACCAGTTCTACCATAGAGGGGTAGTCTGGCTCGGTGATGTAATCATAGTAAGCTTCATCACTAAAAACGACCGCTTTTTCCGCAACGGAAGAACAGAAGTCTCTTAGCTGATCTTTATCCAGCAAAGTGCCTGTAGGGTTATTGGGATTGCATAAGAAGATCAGGCGGGTTTTGCTGGTGATCCTGCGCGCCATAGCCTCAAGGTCATGATCCATAGCATCATTCACAGGCACCCGGTGTACATAGGCTCCAAATTGCTCAGCATAAGTGAGCATCGCCTGAAAGGTCGGGTCCGCCGCAATAATTTCACCGCCATTCAATCCATAAGTAAGACCGGTGGCATTGAGGCCTTCTGTACTTCCACCCGTAACAACTACATGTTCATTTGTGACTCCTTCTTTTTGGGCAATCATTTCTATAAGCCCCTGCAATGGGTAAAATGGATAACGGCAGGCTTCATCAAAAGCATTTGTTATAGCCTTGCGCACATTGGCAGAAGGTCCGTATGGGTTTTCGTTGGAGCTGAGGCGAATGGGGCCGTCAGCCATATTTCTGACTGGCGGGTATTCTTTTGTGATGGCTTTGGCTACTGTAGTGCTGGAGCCACCAAACATGGCAAAGGCTGTAGAAAGGCCGGCTGTCTTAAGCCATTGTCTTCGGTCAAGGTTGTTCATAGGTTATCGAGGTTTACCTAACAAGATAATGACTTTCTTAAACAAAATGTAGAATTGCTGACTACTTTGTAAAGTATGAAAAATAAATAGGCAGGAATGCGTAATTTTCAGAAAAAACAAATCAGCATGAAGAAACTATTACTCATCATCTTTATAAGCTACGCCGGGCTTCTTCAGGCCCAAACCTATTTCCCACCAGCCAACGAGTGGGCAGAGAAGCCAGCGGCTGAAGTAGGATTGAATGCAGCCAAAATTCAGGAAGCTGTCAATTTTGCTATGGACAATGAATACAGTGGGGAGAAGGATTTGAAGGTAGCCATTTACAAAGCTTTTGAGCGAGAGCCATATCATAAGATTGTAGGGCCTACAAAAGAACGTGGCGGACCTGCCGGCATGATCATCAAAGATGGGTATGTGGTAGCCCAATGGGGTGATGTGAATAGGGTAGACATGACATTTAGCGTTACCAAGAGCTACCTGTCAACTACTGCTGGTTTAGCCCTGGACGAAGGGTTGATCCGATCACTTGATGATAAAGTCATTGATTATGTATGGGATGGCACATTTGAAGGCGCACACAACGCTAAAATCAGCTGGGATCACCTATTGACCCAGTCCTCTGATTGGTCTGGCAGATTATTCGGCACACCTGACTGGGGTGACAGGCCACCCAGAGAAGGCGGTATTGACGACTGGCGCCGCAGAACTTTGAACGAACCGGGTACAGTTTTCGAATACAATGACGTGCGCGTAAATGTGCTTGCTTATTCCTTACTCCACGTGTGGAGAAAGCCGTTGCCTCAGGTACTAAAGGAAAAAGTAATGGATCCTATTGGTGCCAGCACCACCTGGCGCTGGTTTGGGTATGATACAAGCTATACGACAGTGGATGGGCTGAACATGCAATCCGTAAGTGGCGGTGGTCACAATGGTGGTGGGGTATTCATCAACACCATGGATCATGCCCGATTTGGATATCTATTTCTCAATAGAGGGAAATGGGGAGATCAGCAGCTCATTTCAGAGGAATGGATTGATGCCATGACGCAGCCTTCAGCGGCTAATGTTAACTATGGCTACATGTGGTGGCTCAACAAAAGCGCCGGTAATCGCTATTGGGAAGGCGTACCTGAGGAAGTCTTCTATGCCGCTGGCTTTGGTGGTAATTTCATTATCGTAGATCCCACGAATAATATGGTGGTGGTGACCCGCTGGTTGGAGCCTTCTACCGTGGG
Source organism: Cyclobacteriaceae bacterium (assembly GCA_965227155.1). Taxonomy (GTDB): domain Bacteria; phylum Bacteroidota; class Bacteroidia; order Cytophagales; family Cyclobacteriaceae; genus UBA6059. Next base: position 4,666,186 of record OZ245731.1, on the reverse strand, counting down.
AACGTTTATGGGAAAGGTTATTGATGCGATCAATGATTAAACATTGTCGACAATTATTAATTTTATAATTGGAAATCAAAACCAAACCAACAATCATGAGACAATTAGGAATCAATAGTTTAGTTGCTACACTTCTGATCACATTGTGGTCTTGCGGAGGCAACACAGGCAATCAGGCCGAAAGCAACACAGAAACAGTAGAAGAAGAAATAGAAGTAGAAATCAGAGGGGAAGAGGTGACCTACAGCACCGATAGCACTACTATGATCGGCTATCTGGCAAAGGAAGTAAGTACCAATGAAAAAAGGCCAGGTATCATCGTGATCCACGAATGGTGGGGACACAATGACTATGTTCGCGAGCGCGCTGACATGCTTGCTGAAATGGGTTATACCGCCCTGGCGGTGGACATGTATGGAGACGGCAAGCAAGCACAGCATCCCGAGGATGCAGGTAAATTTGCTGGTATGGTCATGAGCAATATGGATGAGGCAAAGGCCAGATTTATGCAGGCTTTGGAAACCTTAAAAGCCGACCCAACGGTAGATCCGGAGAAGATTGCTGCCATTGGTTATTGCTTCGGTGGAAGTGTGGCTTTGACCATGGCTAATGCTGGTATGGACCTGGATGCGGTAGCCGCATTCCACAGCGGTTTGCAGCTGCCAGTGATGCCCCAGGAAGGGCAACTTACTGCCAAGGTACTGGTTTGCAATGGTGCAGATGATCCATTTGTGCCAGCTGAGCAGGTAGCAGCTTTTACAGCAGCTATGGATAGTGCCAAAGCGGACTATAAATACATAGCCTACGAAGGAGCTGTGCACGGCTTTACCAGCAAAGGTGCTGATTCCCTAGGCCAGAAATTTGAGCTTCCATTGGCTTATAATGCTGAGGCAGATCAAAAAAGCTGGCAGGAAATGCAAGACCTTTTTGATAGTGTCTTCAAATAAAGCATTGATATAAAATTTTACTGAAATGCCACTCCCCGGTGAGAGTGGCATTCTTTTTATCACTCCGACAGAATGAAAGCTGCCACCATCGCACAACTGAAAAAGGAACTACGCACTCTCAGCCCAGAAGCATTGGTGGAGCATTGCCTGCGATTGGCAAAATACAAGAAAGATAATAAGGAGCTACTCAGCTATCTTATCTTTATCAGGGACAATGAACTAGAGTATGTTGATTGGGTAAAAGAAGAAGTGGGGGATATGTTTGAGGCTATCAACACCACCAACCTTTACTATGCTAAAAAGGGCATAAGAAAAGCCCTCAGAAGAGTAAATCAATGCATTAAGTATTCAGGTCAAATCCCGACTGAGATAGAGCTGAGAATGTTTTTTCTTGAGCAAATGAATCAAATGGGCATTGCATTTGAGCGCAGTACCGCTATGGTTAACCTATACAACAGACAGTTGGAAGCTATACAAAAAGCGATAGGTAAATTGCATGAAGACCTGCAGTTTGACTTTTCCACCCAACTTGAAGAAAGAAATCTGAGGTTTTTATGAGTGAGCAATGGGAATATAAAAAGGTGGCCGTTTTATGCATCTTAGAGCATGATAATCAATTCTTATTGCTGAAACGCCGCAAGGCTCCCAATATTGGTTTATACACACCTGTTGGTGGAAAGCTTCATCCTTTTGAGTCGCCGGAGCAGGCTGCGTACAGGGAAACCATGGAGGAAACTGGCATTGAGGTAGAAAATTTCCGCTATTGGGGTAGTCTCGTGGAAACCTCGCCCGCTGATTACAATTGGGTGAGCTTTGTTTACCATGCGGAGGTGGAGTATTGTGAGCCTATAGACTGTAGCGAAGGGACATTGAAGTGGATAGATCAGATAGATCTGAGAAAATTAAAAGCGCCGGATACTGACTGGCATCTTTATCAATACATCTTATTGAAAAAGCCTTTTGCGATTCATGCGGAATACAACCAACAACTTCAACTGATGCAAATGAAAGAAATGATCGAGGGTAAAGACTTACTGAAGAAACAAGTTTAGATAAGTCAGAGCTTATTCTTCCTTTTTGATTTTTTGTATGGTTTTTACATTTTCTATAATAGGGGCAATCTTGATTTGATCTTCACCCTCCTGTATGTAAAATATGTATTGCGTGTTTTGCCCAAGCACACTTACCTTCTTTGTCTGATTATCTTCGAAAGTGACGATATGATCGATTTTTAGTTCATTATTTTCGATTCTGCTGGAAACAGCTGAGCCACGTCCTATTCCAAATCCGATATACATTGAAAATACCAGAAAGGCCACTAACCTGATGCGGTCCAGGGTATTCTGATTTTCGGCACTGAATTTTTCATCGAGTTTTTCCACTTTATTGAATTTACCATACCAGGCTTTATCTCGGTATTTAAAATGAAACCATGGAATGAAAGAAACATAGTAGAAATAGGCTAAAGTAATGAACACTACGAATACCAGGAAAATAACCAAATTGCTGGACAGGATACTAATTGGCGTAATCAGAATGTCTAATATGGTAGTGTAATTCATGATGTTGATACCAAGAAAGCTATAGTAGATCACATCACTGATAATGCCGAGAATTACGATGAAAACATATCCTATGGAAAGGTATTCCTGTATGGTTATTCTGGGTTTGCTTTGCATGGGCTGAATTTTTAAATGGCGTAATGTTGGCTATTATACCGCCTCCGTTTTGTCAAGCTCAGATTCAAAATTCTTTTGTTTTACAAAAAGTAGCTTGTCACCTTTTTCAATATGGATCAGTCCACTATTGATCAGATTTACATAGTCCTTCTTAACGATTGCTATAGGGATAATTTTTTTCTTTTTCGCTTCATAAAACTCATCAAATTCCGTCTGGCCTTGCTCAAATTCCTCAATAGCAAATACGTCTTTTGTTCTGATCAGGTGGGTTAGTGCAAAGAAATCGGTCCTTGTTTTAAACAATACATTTTTAGGAAGCGGCAGATTGCTATTTTCTGATTCCTCCTTGCTGGCCAAACGCATCACCTGCTCTTCATTGAGTTCTTTTTCAAACCATCGACAGGCCAATTCGTTGAGCCCACTATTTGAAGTCATAGCAGCCAGTTTACCAATCTTAGATAAATCCACCTCCTCAAAAATTGTATCAGACAGAACATTACCCTGAAAGGCCAATAGGTTTTGCTTTTTCGCCTCCTTAATGTTGGGCTGGGAGGTGTCGATTAGAATGACATAAGCTCCCCATTCCTGTAGTTTGAGTGCTATACGGCGAGCTAATTCATTAGCGCCCACAATCAAAATCCCATGTGGATCAGGTCTTACTACACCCAACCATCGGGCCACGAGCTTCGCAGTGCTACCCTGAAGCACAACTGTTCCCACAATGATTAAAAAAACCAGGGGCAAAATAAGTTCTGCTTCCTCTGTGCTTACATTGGAAGCTTTTTTGACCAAATCCAAAGAGAATAGTGAGGCCACAGCCGCTGCTACTATTCCTTTTGGCCCAATCCAACTGATGAATACCTTTTCTTTCCAGCTTAGTCCTGACTTGATGGTGCTGAGCATCACACCAACGGGTCTAAGAATAAAAACAACGATAGCAAAAAGAATGAGGCTGGCGGTACCCAACTTTTCAATTTGAATCAGGTCAATTCGGCTAGATAATAAAATGAACAAAACGGAGATCAGAATTACACTGATGTCTTCTTTAAAGCTTAGAATTTTCTTGATCTCATCAAGGTTGAGGTTGGCCAGGAGTATTCCCATAAAGGTAGCAGCCATAAGGCCTGCCTCCTTAGAGATGATTTCGGCAAAGGCAAAAGTGAAAATCACCAGTCCAAGGGTAAACACATTCCTTAGGTAGGAAGGTAATAATTCGTTTTTGATGAGATAATAAAGCAGTAAAGCAGAAAGACCTCCGGCTACTATACCACTGGAAATTGTAATGAAGAAATTTTGAAATACTTCGATAGGATACTCTGAACCGTGCTGACTGGATACGATAAACTCATACATCAATACAGCTATCAATGCGCCAAAGGGGTCAATCAAGATACCTTCCCATTTCAGGATGGTATTTACCTTATGGTTAGGCTTTACATTTCGGAGAATAGGTAAAACTACCGTGGGTCCTGACACAACAATTAAGCCCCCAAAAAGAAAAGCCATTGGCCAACTCATATCCAACAGAATATGCGCGGCTATACCACCACCCACAAAAGTTATAAGAGCACCAATGGTAAGGAGGTTACTCACTGTACCGGCATGGTTTCTGATTTCTTTCAGATTTAATGTTAGCCCACCTTCAAATAAAATGACTCCTACTGCCAGAGAAACAAAAGAAAAGAGCAGATCACCAGTGAAGATATTATCACCATCAATCAATTTGGAGCTATCAGGTGTAAAAAATGTGGCGAATGGCCCTATTGCCAGCCCAATCAATATCAATGGCAAAATGGCAGGCTGTTTGATTTTCCAGGCCAGCCATTGCGCAAAAATTCCTAATACCAGTATACTCGTCAGTTCTAGCATAAGCCAAATTTAGGGGTATAGCTACGATAAAAAAGGATTGGGTATTAATATAATCCCATTTCCCTAATAACACTATTCTTTTTATAGCCAAAATTTCCCTTGTCTAGGTTTGTACTCATATATCGAACGCGTTTCAAACGCGCCCGAACGTATTTCCAAACTCCTGTTTGCGCGCGTTTCCAAACACCCGTTAGCGCGCGTTTCCAAACGCGTGCTTAGAAGCACATCATTTAGTATCGCCAGCTGGTAAGGTCGGCACCTTCAGGAGCAGAATTTTTGATGCGTTCCAAAATCTGTGGTACATACATGGTATTGTAGCGCAACCGGGTCAGGTAATTGGGATTGTCATGGTCACCATTCCAGCAATGTCCAAATCCATCCCCATAGTCTATAAAGCCATCGTAATAGGGATCAGTTGTGTTTTCCAGAAACGCCTCCATATATTCCACTGCATTGTTAAGGTAGGAATTGTCCATATCACCCACGTAGATATTTATTTTGCCCTCAAGCTTTGGGCCTAAGGTTGCCCAATCCCGCTCCATGATGTATCTAAGGTCATAGTTTTCGATCATGTATTGTGTAACCTCCCGATCAATTTTGCCGGTTGTTTTATCCCACGGGTGCTTAGGGTAACCGTCCTCTCCCTGAGGACCAAATACGGTTAGCCATACATCACGCTGGCCGCAAGACCTTCCTTTAGTGCCAATGACCTGTTCTTTTTGCTGCACCTCCCGCAGGGTAACGGTGACATAGCCATTGGTGGCCCTGCTTCTGGGTATTTCAGTTTTTTTCCAATTACTTTTTACAAAGTAGGCGTTTTCATCTTCAAAAAGATTCAAAAGCGTAAAGGCCCTGAAATCAATAGGGTCAGGGCAGGCAGCAAAGCAACCATTGTATTCATCGGGATAAAACACCTGGTTGGCCAATGCGATCCAGCCGCCCGTAGACCCACCATAGAGAAACCGGGCCCAGCCTTCGCCTATACCTCTAAATTGCTCTTCTATGTAGGGAATAAGTTCATAGGTGATGGCATCCCCGTAAGGACCGGTATTCACTGAGTTTACTGCATAAGAATCATCAAAATAGGGTATAGGATGCTCTACTTTGATGATGAGCATACGGGGGAAATCCGGGCCTGTCCATTTTTTGTAAAAATCATAGGCCTCTTCCTGCTGAATTTTATTATAGCCGCTGATGCCAAACCTTTCAGAATAGTCGGGCTTCAAATCAGGGTCGGGTGGACTTGTTCTGAAATCGCTAAATCCGCTTGGAAAATGACCATGAAACACTGCCAAAGGATAGCGCGCCTCCGGATTCTCATCAAAACCCTCCGGAATTAAAACATATGCACCCAGGTAAACATCTCGACCCCAAAATTCGGATAGCAGGTCGCTTTTCATTTTTACATACTTGACATATTCTGTGTCTTGTGGAGGGTCAATGGGTGGTATTTCTTCGGTCATTTCAATGGAGATCACCTCATCGCTATGCGGATCGAAGTAGACCTTGCGAGGTTTGGAATAGAAATTACCGGGTGTTTTATTCCATTGGATGCCCTCTCCCTTGTCCATTGGAGGTAATTTCAGGGTGTAGCCATCGGCTCGCTGATAGGTTTCGTATTTGTACAATACAGCCTGCACATAATATTCCCCGGCAGGAATATCTTTAACGCTATTCAGTGGGTAGCCAAGTGTATTGATATTAATAAGTGCCTCTTCGCCTGCTAGCATAGCCTCAGCATCTACGCCAAAAATGAGTTGCGTAGAAGGTCCATTGCTGATCTGAAAACGAGGTTCGGTTTCATTGTTATCCGAAATGACCAATAATACTCTGCCATCAACGGCCTGGTCAGTTAGTTCAGGCGAAAAGGATATTACAAAATGAGGATCATGCTTGGTTTTACAAGCTTGCAGCAGAAGTGCTACAACAAAAACGGTGAAAAGATGCTTCATGGATAGGGAATTATTCATCTATGCTACGAATAATTTTTTCTTGCACCAACTTTTTATGACCAATGGGATTAAAGGATTGCCTTGATTAATTTGTTTCCGAAAATAAACTGCTACCAACTTAGATTGTGATATTTCGATTCTTCAATGTCGGCCCTTTGAATTACCCTAAAATCGTTCTTGCATGTGTAATGATGTTGGCACTGCTACAGCCGGTGTTTAGCAGCGATTTATCAGCATCCGTAGGTAATCCGGGTTTTATATTCATCGAAAATAAAGGACAGTGGTCCAGTGATGTCTTGTTTATGACTGAGATCCCCGGTGGTCGACTTTTCATTAAACGAAATGGATTGCATTACAGGCTTGTAGATCAGGGGCATTACCATCATAATGATCATGGAGATGAGCATACCCAAAAGGAAGCGGAGGATGTAGAGGTTGAGTTTATAAATGCCAATAGCACCAATAGCTGGGATGCGGTGGAGATGGTAGGTACTACCTTTAATTATTATCTGGGGAAAGACCCAAAATTCTGGGGGGAGGGCTGCCGTGGATTTAGGCAAGTTCAGCTCCATGATTTGTATGATGGGGTAGACCTTAAATTTTACCAGGAGGCTGGCCAATTGAAATATGATTTTATTGTGCAACCCGGCACAGATTATCAAAATATTGCCTGGCAATATAAGGCTGACCGGCAGGTGGAGCAAGATGGTGGCTGTGTTGGCATCCGGTCTTCTTTGGTTAGCATTTTTGAAGGGCAACCCATAAGTTACCAACGCACAGAAAGTGATCTGCAATACCTTGAGAGTCATTATAAGCTGGAAGGAGAGAGGGTCAGTTTTGAAATACCGGCATCAATTAATCAAGATGTGCCGCTAGTGATCGATCCTGCTTTAATATTCTCAACCTTTTCAGGCTCCATATCTGACAATTGGGGCTATACCGCCTGCTTTGATGAGGCGAGTAACTTCTACAGCGGTGGTATAGTATTTGGCGATAATTTCCCCAGCACTACAGGTCAGCCTTATGGTGGTGGTTTATTTGATATCTCGATTCTTAAATACGACTCCACAGGTTCAGATCTCATTTATGCAACATACCTGGGTGGAAGTGGTAGTGATACGCCACAAAGCCTCGTAGTGGATGATAACAATGAATTGGTAATGCTGGGTACTACGGGATCCCGTAATTTCCCTATGAGTGCAGGCGCCTTTGACAATAGCTTCAATGGTGGCAGGCCGTTTCGAATCAGCACTGCAGAGCTTTACCCTGAGGGCTCTGACATTTTTCTGGCAAAACTTGATGAGTCAGGTCAGCTCTTGAGAAGTACCTATATGGGTGGGCCCGGCAATGATGGCGTATTGAGGATGAGGGCTATTAATTTTTACGACAATGCCTTGATCCAAAATTATGGTGACTACCAGCGTGGTGATGTAATTACTGATAAGGCAGGTAACGTATATGTAGCATCTAATACAGATTCCACAGGTTTTCCCACCACTTCAGGTTTGCAAACGGAGTATGCCGGTGGCGCCTCTGATGCGGTAGTTTTTTCCTTATCGTCCGATCTTTCCACTCTGAGATATAGTACTTATATCGGTGGGGAGGGCGATGATGCCATGTATTCCATCAAGCTTGATTCCGCTGACCGGGTATTGGTCGGTGGTGGCACTTCCAGTGAGGCCATATTCCCACCATCAAAAGGTGGACTAAGCCCAGGTTACGGCGGTAATATAGATGGGATAATTGCTTTGCTGGATATGGAGTATGATAGCCTCTTATACTTTACATACCTGGGAACGCCTGCCTATGATCAGGCCTATTTTATTGATATCGATGCTGAGCAAAATGTGTATGCATTGGGCCAGACAAGGGGTAACTACCCCATTACACCGGGTAGTTTTGCAGTGCCTAATAGCAGCCAGTTTATTCATAAACTTTCGCCTGACTTAGGTACTACCATTTTCTCAACTGTATTTGGTTCCGGCGAAACAGAACCAAATATTTCGCCGACTGCTTTTCTGGCCAATGAATGTGAGAATATCTTTTTGAGTGGCTGGGGAGGTGAAATCAACCAATTGAATAGTGCAAACAATGGTGCTACATTTGGGATGCCGGTCACAGATGATGCCCTTTACCCAAACACCGATGGGAGCGATTTTTACCTGATGGCTTTATCTGCAGATGGTAGAGAATTGCTTTATGCTACTTTTTTTGGTGGTACGGCGGGCCCCAACGATAGTGAAGACCATGTGGATGGGGGTACAAGTCGTTTTGATAAGCGTGGTATTATCTATCAGTCGGTTTGCAGTTGTGGAGGTGATGATGATACTTTTCCCGTCACCGACGGTGCATATTCCATTTTTAACAGAGGTACTGTAAACGATACGATACCCCGCTGCAATAATGCGGCTTTTAAGTTTGATCTGGCATCTTTACGTGCCCGGTTTACTACCAATACACCGGAAGAAGATTTGCCGGGTTTAGACCGGGGTTGTGCACCATTTACAGTATTGCTTACCAATAAATCCATTGGGGGCGAGGAGTTTTTCTGGGAGGTGAGTGATGGTGCTACCTCAGAGGCAGCGGATAGCTGGGTTCATACTTTTGAGTCACCGGGAACCTACACTGTGAAGCTGACGATCAGGGATGAAAATACATGCACAGGAGTGGATAGTACGATGCAGCAAATTCTTGTTTTTGATGACGCGATAGCCGTATCACCGGATGTTACCATTTGCCGCGGAGAATCTATACAGCTCAATGCAACAGGTGGTGTGCAATATGAGTGGAGTCCATCGGGTAGTTTGAGTGATGCTTCGGCTTCTAATCCTGTAGCGAGTCCACTATTGGATACTGAATATATCGTACGCATCACTACTGAAAATGGCTGTGTCAATAAAGATACGGTGCGGGTAGACGTAGAGAGTGTGGTAAGAGAGGCATTTGCAGTTACCAGAAGCAATGATGATTGTCAATCAGTGCCTGTTTTTACCTTTGAAAATCTTACACCCAATACACCTGTGGTAGCCTGGGATTTTGGTGATGGTACAGGTTCCACAGAGGAAAGTCCCACCCATCAATTTGCTGCAGATGGAAATTATGTTGTTTCTCTAGAGACAGAGGGAGATTGCATCATAGATGAGGAAATATCTATCATTTATGAGCAGCTGTTTGTGCCAAATGCCTTTAGTCCTAATGGAGATGGGAAAAATGACTTTTTTGAAATAAAAACTGATCAGCAGGTGTCCTTATCTGTCTTTGATCGGTCCGGTAAATTATTGGTAGAAGAAGTGGATTATACAAATAATTGGGCCGGTACAGATTTGAGCACCGGCACATATTTTTATCAGATTACCTTAGAAGATGGAACCACCTGTGATGGATGGGTACAACTACTAAGATGATTGCTTTATCATCGAATCAAGGCGAAGATATCCCCCACAGGTATTTGGTTGGCCAATTGCAAGGCATCATTTTCGCTTTTCCCATAAAAACTAAGGGTAAGCATAGATTGGTTGTTGGGAATATTAATTGTGATCTCACCACTTTCTGAGTCATCATTCACCTCAATCATGCCTTTGTAACCATCAATCTTAACGGATTTTTTGCCACTCATGCCCATCATCATAGGGTTGTTGATAAACTGGCTTACCATGGCCATCATAGGTGAATCATCCATCAGGCTAAATTGTATTTGATTGTCGGTGGTATTACCCCAGGCTCTTTCTACAAAAACACCTGCAAAACCCCCACTGTTGGCGATATAATCATCAGCCTCAGGGTTAGCATCTAATCCGTCAAGAGAGCTGGGTAGCATCTCTAGTACCTTCTTGCCTATAAGCAGGTCCAATTCAACCAGGCTTCTTTGCAACTCAAAGCGTGCCCCTTCCAGGTCAGCATTACCATATTTTGAATCAGCACTGGCGATGTAAGCTCCGGCATCACCTTCATTATTGGATTCTGATCCCGAGTCTGCCAGTAAGTCTTCAAAAGCCTGAATATCAAAATCTGCAACCGCTGATTCTACTTCATTTTCGTCACTAAAGCCGCTGCACTCCAATACAAATACAGAAGACTGAGCAAAGGGTAAAGCTACGGTGTAGGTGTTATTGCCATCAAACTGCATGTTTCCACGATAACCCTGAATGCTTACTGGTTTCGAATTGCCATCATTGGCAGCATAGCCGGAGTTGATCAGGTAACCATAGGAGGCAGATAATGCTGAATTATTGCCAACTGTCGCACTTACATTTTGTCCGCTTCCCTCAAAGGTTCTTGTGATGATGAGTCCGGCAAAACCCAGTCCATAACTGACTACACCATCATTCTCTTTTTGGTAATTTAGCCCTGCCGCTGATGTGGGCATTTCCTCCAAGATCTTATAGCCGATCTCTAATTCTACACCTTTTATAGCTTCCTTCACATGATACCGGGCATCTGAATATTTGTCATTGTTGTATGCCGAATTGGCGTCATTGATTAGCAAGTTGATGTCCGGGGGAGTCAACTTTTTACCCTTTACTGAGGATGGATTATTGTTTTCAGGTTTAGAGCCGGGTACATCTGGAGTATCAGGAACTTCTTCTTCTCCAAAAATCTCTTTCTCTACTGCTTTCTCAGCAGCTTGCTTTAACTTTTTGCCCAATCCACCGAACTGAGCATTTGCTGAATGCTGTACAGAGATGAAAAGGATAGGTACAAAAATGAAAATGAATACATTTTTCATAAATGAAACTGTTTAAGGTAGATGAATGATCAATAAGATAGCCGGATGAAGTTCAAACTTAATGGATTATAAATCGGTATCATAACAACCAATTATGCTTTTAATCACTTCTTGAGCCTATTAGCCAGCGATTCTACAGTTTTTTTACTGTTGCCTATAAAAATCTCATTGTCTAAAATGAATACAGGCCTTTTTAGAAAGGTATATTCTTGCATGATATAGTTTCTGTAATCCTGCTCTGTCAACTCCTTTTCATGAAGTCCCCATTGACGGAATTTCATAGCCCGTCTGCTAAATAAAGCTTCAAAGCTACCAGCCAGTGATTTCATTTGATCAATTTCTTCTGCTGATATGGGTTGAGACTTTATCTCTCGCTTTTCAAAGTTATCAAGCGGGAGCTCATTCATTATTTTTTGACAGGTGCTACACGTTTCCAGATAGAATACTTGTTTCATGGATTTTAATATTTGCGTATTTCAAGTGATTAATCCCACCGTTAGGTTTGATAAAATGATTTAAATGGTTATTTTTATAAAATTAATAGACAAAATATAATTATTCTAATAAATCAGGTTATTTAAGTATACTTCATCTACCTAATGAATTCAATTATTACGATATGCTTGTTTGCAGCAGCCATTTTTGGGATAATTTTTTTAGTCCTGAAAATATCGGAGTATTCCAAGCTATCAAAGCAATTGGTGATCAGTAAAACACATTCTCTGTTTATCCTGGTTGTATTTATTAATTTCCTACAGACAGCCTGGCTGGGTTATTATTTTTGGACGTTAGACACCAACTGGACCATCCTTGAAATTGTGATGGCTTTGCTCTCTCCATTATTTTTATTGGGGTTAAGCATATTACTTTTTCCAACTGCAAGAGATGGGGAGGAGAAAACGAATTGGCGGAAATTTTACAGCCGTCAGTGGCCGCTTTTGTATATCGTTTTGATTTTCGTACTGATTGCCAGTTTTTTACAGTATCTACTCCTACTTGATATGACTATCAAATATTTCGTGATGCATATCACCGTAGTGGTTTTTGCCCTGGCATTCTTGCTATTCGGGGTGAAAAGTAGAAAAGCCCATCGATTATTCATGGCGATGCAATCGATAGGCTGGCTTGTCTATTTTATTATTCTAGACAGTTGGATATTATTATCACTTTAAGAGTTTAGGAAGTCAGGCTTTTCATATGCTGGATTAGGGTATTTGTAAAAGCCTTCGCCGGTTTTCACACCTAGCTTTCCCTGGTCAATATAGGATTTCAAAAACTCCGCAAATTTCTGGCTCTTGTTGTCTTTCATCTTATGGGTTACATGCCATGCCGTATCCAATCCTATTTGGTCCATAATGCCAAACGGACCTACAGGCATCTTAAAATTACCCATCCAAGACCGGTCCACATCTGTAATGCTCGCTATATCGAATGTAACCAATCCTCCTGCTGCACCTAAAAACGCCATCAGCATATTATTGAAAATATAACCGGGGTGTTCTTTTTTCATCGTTACCGGTATCTGGTTGAGTTTAAGGCCCATTTCATGTAGTAAGCTAATCAGCCATGGTTCCGTGCCAGGGTGTGGCATGATATCAACCACACGTGCTGTAAATACATCATGAAAATGAAATGCACAGAACTTTTCAGGTCTGCCACTAATATCAGCAAACATTGAAGGCAATAGATAGGAGGTATTGGTAGTAAATATGGTATGCTCAGCACAAAGGCTTCCAAATTGTGCCCACACCTTTTCTTTTATATCAATTTCCTCAGTCACAGACTCGTTGATAAAATCTGCGTTGCGAGCGGCCTCTTCAGCATCTACAGTGTAGGACAGTCTCTGCAAAATGGCTTCAAACTCCGCTTCCTGCACCTGTCCTGATTTGATGAGGGATTTCAATATCTTGGTTTGCACCTGCCTTGCAATGTCTAATGATTTTTCATTGATGTCATAAACTGTGGTGGTAAAACCACTAATCGCTGCTTGTAAGGCAACTCTCAAACCTAAAGTGCCGCTACCCAGCACAAGGAAATTTTCAATATCTGAAAGTTTGGTCATTTTCAATTAGTTAAGTTGTGATATACGATCTTTTTCAAGTGCCAGCTGTCCATTCCTGCCGCACGCCTTTACTACCTCGATGAGCATCGCAAACCGTGGATCTTTGGTGAGCCCTTTTTTGTATCGGGCATAAATCTGCTGTACAATCACACCAAGCTTGAAGCTTGCAAAAACAAAATAGTACACAAGATTGTCCAGCGACCTGCCTGATTTGTCCTGGTAATAATCCACCACTTCACTTCTAGTGAGATTACCCTTGAGCCAGGTAAGATTGAAAGGTCGCAGGGCAGGGGAGTCCGCAGCTTCAGACCAGTAGGCCAGCGAAGTGGCAAGATCCATTAACGGGTTACCTACAGTAGACATCTCCCAATCCAAAACAGCCTTTATTTGGGATGGATCATCTTCATCGAGTACAATATTATCGTACTTGTAGTCATTGTGGATAAAAGCAGGTGCCACATCAGCCGGTATATGATCAGCCAAATGGGCTGCTATGATATCCATGCTTTCAATAGTATCGGTTTCGGCATTTCTGTAGCGCTTAATCCATCCTTCTACCTGCCGTTGATTATAGCCCTGTGGCTTGCCCAGTTCGATCAATCCTGTCTTTTCAAGGTCAAGGCCATGCAAATCCACCAGGTTATCTATGGCTGCAGTAGATATGCGATGCATCATTGCCTCGGTAAAACGTTCGTCTTTTGGTGGCTTATTTCTCAGGATAATTCCTTTTACACGTTCCATGAGGTAAAATTGAGCGCTAATGACAGATTCGTCCTCACAGAGCAGAACCGGTTTTGGTATTTTATCATAAACCGGAAGCAAAGCATTTAAGACCCGAAACTCCCGGCCCATATCATGTGCAGATTTGATTTTGGCACCAAAGGGAGGCCTTCTTAACACATATTCTTTATCACCGGCCTTAATCAGGTAAGTAAGGTTTGAAAACCCGCTTGGAAACTGATGTACTTCCAGCTGTGTGCTAAAACCCGGTAGTTTATCTTTCAGGTAAGCTTCTAATGAGGCATTATCCAGCTCTTCACCAGCTCTTATGATGGTAGCCTTATCCAACGATTCTTTGCTCATGATCCTCGATTTACTTCCAGTCCGTATTGCTTCAGTATTTTCCTGGCAAGTGATGATTTATGCACCTCATCAGGCCCATCGTATATCCTGGCACCTCGCTCGTGTCTGAAATAATAGCTCAATACTGTATCGTCCGTTACCCCCAGGGCACCATGCGTTTGGATGGCTCTGTCCAGTACTTGCTGCATGATGTTGGCAACATAGAATTTGATCGTGCTGATATCAAATCGGGCAGCTTTATTGCCTTCCTTATCCATTTTGTGCGCGGCATGCAGCACCATAAACCTGGCAGCGTTGATTTCAGCCCTGCTTTCGGCAATCCAGTTTTGGATGGTTTGCATTTGACCCAGTTTTTTACCGGGTTTGACCTCCCTTGAAACTGCTCTATTGCACATCAAATCAAATGCCCTTTCGCAGATACCTATCCAGCGCATGCAATGGTGAATTCTTCCGGGGCCCAGTCTTTCCTGTGCCAACAAAAATCCGGTTCCCTCCATACCGATCAGGTTTTCCTGTGGCACTCTGCAATCGTGATACCTCACTTCGGCATGGCTACTGTAACCTTCACCAGCCTCTCCCATGATGGGGATATTTCTTACCAATTCAAAATCAGGATGGTCAGTAGGAACGATGATCATACTAGCGCGTGCGTAAGGATTTTCATGGTCAGGGTCGGTCATAGCCATGACCACCGCAAATGCTGACCCATCCGCACTAGAGGTAAACCATTTATGACCGTTAATGATGTAATCATCGCCATCCTTTTTGGCAGTGGTAGCCATCATTACCGGGTTAGACCCGGCAAATTCAGGTTCAGTCATGCTAAAGCAGGACCTGATCTCACCTTTCATTAGGGGTTCAAGGTATTTTGCTTTTAAAGCAGGAGAGGCATATTTCTCCATAAGCTCCATGTTGCCAATATCAGGAGCCTGGCAGTTAAATACATAATGCCCGAAAGGAGAATTGGCCATGACCTCACTGAGCTGCGCGAACTCCACAAGGCTAAGCCCCAAGCCGCCGTGCGATTCGTCCAGATGAGGTGCAAATAAACCTGCAGCTTTTACTTCTTCCCTGAGCTTCCTGAGTATTCCGGCTTCAGCCTCTTTGAAAGGTAGGGGTATTATCTCCGGTTCTAAAGGAATGAGTCTCTGGTGAATGAAATCCTTCACCTTAGGGTATAAGGCTCTTAATTTATCAGTAGCAAATATTTCAATCATGATCTTGGATTTTAAATAGTGTAACCTCCATCAGCAGTAAATACACCTCCGGTAGAGTAGGAGGATGCTTCAGATGCAAGGAATAATGCCAGGTTGGCAATTTCTTCAGACTCACCAATCCGGGAGATAGGCTGTTCTTTAAGCATTTTATTGACTATAGCTTCATTGCTCCACAGTGCTTCGCTAAACTTTGTTTTGATTAAGCCAGGGCAAATTACATTGGCTCGTATGCCAACAGCGCCCCATTCCTTGGCCATTACTTTAGTGAGCGAAACAAGAGCTGCCTTACTGACACTGTAAATGCCTAAAAATGGCTCCGGTTTCAATCCACCAATAGAGCTAATGTTGATGATAGATCCATAGCCTGCCTTTTTCATATGGGGAAAAGCCATCTTGCCCAATTCAAAAGGCCCCTTTACATTCACATTCATGATTTTATCAAAGGCATCTTCATTGGTCTGGATGACCGGGCCAAAAACCGGGTTGGCTGCAGCATTATTGGCAACAATATGAACTCCGCCATATTTTTCTACTGTTTGATCGACCAGCTTATGTAAGTCTTCAAGATTTCCGCTATTGGCCGCAACAGCTATAGCATCACCGCCATCGGCTTTTATGGCATCTGCTACAGCATCTACCGCTTCCTGCTTTCTACTGGAAACTACTACCTTGGCACCTGCCTGCGCAAAGGCATGCGCTATAGCTTCACCAATGCCTTTACTAGCTCCTGTTACAATGGCAACTTTGCCCGTTAAATCAAATTTTGAGGGTAAATTCATGAATAGATTAATGTTATTTGGTTCTCCACCAAATTAAATAAATTTGTTATGCATGCATAATAAAATTTTACTTTTGGCACTTATAAAACATCTAATGCGAATCCTATGCCCAGTATTGAGAAAGTAGATTTTGGTGGATTAAGTACAATCAAGCTGCAAGCCGGTGATTCAGTAGTCTCCATTATTCCTGAATATGGTGGAATGATCAATGCCTGGACTTTTGGTAATGAGGAGCTTTGCGATAATTATAAAACCTCCGATGAGCTAAAGGAGTATTGGGATAAATCATACAAGGGTATGCAGCTGTGGCCCTATCCCAACCGAATTGAAAATGGGCGATACACATTTGGTGGTAAAGAATATCAGCTTGATTTAAACTTTGTATATGAGGATCATAGCATTCATGGTTTTATGGGCAAGTTACCCATGAAATCAATATCCCACGAGATTACCGATGCTGAAGCAATGATCACCCTGCAAGCGGAATATCATGGAGATTTTAATGGATACCCTTTTTCTGCAGCCATCTCTGTGAGCTATTCTTTGTCAACTGCCAATGAATTAAATATTATTTCTAAAATAGAAAATAAGGGTAAACTGGAAATGCCGTTTGGTCATGGGTGGCATTTTTATTTCAAAGCAGGTCTGCCTGTTGACGAATTAGTTCTGCAAATGGAAGGATCACAAAAGCTATTGTTGGATGCGCATAATATTCCAACAGGTAGGCTTGTTCATGATGATACTTTCGTAAATGGGTCTTCATTAAATGAGCTTTCATTAGATACTTGCTACGTTTTACAAAAAGGTGATACCATTTTGAGCAATCCTCACAGCAGTTTGCAGATAAAGCTAGAGCAAAAGGTAGAAGATTACCCTTACCTACAGCTTTTTACACCAGAAGATCGGAAGTCCATAGCGATAGAACCCATGAGTTGTGAACCTAATGCCTTTAATTCCGGAAGAGGGCTGGTTATTTTAAAGCCAGGTGAGGTTAAAGAATTAACCTGTAAGTTGTCAGCTTCTAAAAATATGACCTGAAGAGGGTGTTAATTGCACCTGTAAGAAGCAATTATTACAAATAATTTAAAATTTAGGTTAAAATTTTAGTGTAGCTATTGATCAAGTGTATTTATTTATTACTTTTACTCTTGACTATTGAGTGATAACTTAATAGATCATCTATGTGGGTTAATGTTGTTACAAAAAAGCCAGGTTTTATGACCCGGCTTTTTTCTTTTGTTAAACATATTAATACCTGTACCTAATCTTAAGTTTTTTGTTTTTTCTTCTTGGCAGCAGGGAAGAGAATATTATTGAGAATGAGCCTGTAGCCTGGAGAGTTGGGGTGCAAGTTTAGGTCAGTGGGCTCTTCATTGACCAAGTGCTGGTAATCTTCAGGGTCGTGACCTGCATAAAATGTCCAAAAGCCTTTCCCAAATACACCATGGATATATTTGGCTTCATTGATTGACTTTGTTTCACCCATGACGGTCACATCAGGCTTGATCAAATTATTCTTGAATGAGGTTGTTTGCCCCATGAAGCCTTTTACAATGCGCTCATGGTTTTGCGTAAGCATGGTGGGAATAGGGTCCCATTTAGCAGAAAACTCGAAAAGTGTGAAAAAGTCATTTTGCTCCGTAAGGCCCCGTTCGTTAGGTTGCGTATCAATATTTGAATACTCATAAATATAGGGATTACGCTCAATCACAAAATTTTCGAAAGCAAAGGTTTTGCTAAAATCCAGCTTTTGTTGTGCTCTTGGGTCTGCAGGGTCACCGTCATACATTCTTTCTACCATATCTACACCTTCAGCCGAAAGGGCAATATCATAGGTATCGGTAGCGGAGCACATAGCAAAAAGAAATCCACCGCCTGCTACGTAGTTCTGAATTTTCTTGACGATAGCCAATTTGAGATGGCTAACCTTGGTAAAACCATGCTTTCTGGCCGACTCCTCATATTCCCTTTGCTGCTCCTGGTACCACGGGAAATGCTGGTAAACCCTGTAGAACTTTCCATACTGACCGGTGAAGTCCTCATGGTGCAAATGGAGCCAGTCGTACTTGGGCAGCTCGTCATACATGAGTTCATCATCGAAAACCACATCGTAGGGGATCTCGGCATAGGTCAGCACGAGCGTTACGGCATCATCCCAGGGCTGCTTACTTTTCGGAGAATAGACTGCAATCTTGGGGTATTTTTCCAACTTCATGACATCCATATTGCTATTGGGGCTGGCAATACTTTGGACTATCTGATTGGATTGCGCATCTGAAATTACTTCATAAGAAACGCCTCGAATGATTAATTCATTTTCAAAAACCTGGCTGTATTTAAACATAAAACTGCCACCCCGATAATTAAGTAGCCAGTCTACAGGAATCTCTTTTGTCAAAACCCAATACGCCACCCCATAGGCTTTGAGGTGGTTTGCCTGCTTTTCATCCATGGGTACAAATAGATAGGAAGCACTGGCAGAAGTAATAACAAGACAAAAACTTAAGAAAAGAACAAATCTCCGCATATCAACTATTTTGGACTCTTTGATGAAAAGATATGTATAGATCAATAAAACATCTATGCATCTTGGTTTTATTTGTAGTATAATGTGGTAATTGGCAGTGTAACGAAACATTTACAAGGCTGGTTCTCGTAATCAAATAAAATTGACGCTAAAAGAAAACATAAGAGAAGGAATAAATTCCATCAAAGCGAATCGTCTGCGCACGATCCTTACCTCCGCTATCATAGCCATAGGAATCACATCACTAGTGGGTGTGCTTACGGCAATTGATGGCATCCAATCTTCTATCAATGAAAGCTTTAGCAACCTCGGTGCAAATACTTTTTCCATCAGAAGCTGGCGTAACAACCGTGGGTCGCAGGATGGGTTGAAGCAGGAAAACCATCCTCCTCTGCGATGGGATGAGGTGTCATTGTTTGTAAGAAAATTTGGTGGACAAGCCACACCAAGCGTCAATGCCTGGCTGACTTTTACGGCAGAGGTTAAATATGGCTCCGAGATTACCAATCCCAATGTACGGGTAAGAGCTGGGGATGAGAATTTTCTGGCAGTGGAAGGTATTGAAATTGACTTGGGCCGCAATTTTTCAACTACGGAAGCATCCGGTGGCATCAATGTGGCACTTATAGGTTCCAAGATAAGGGAGCTGCTATATCGGGAAAATGAAAATCCTGTTAATTCCCGAATCTCGTTTCTCGGTACAAAGTTTCGGGTGATTGGCGTACTTGAAGAACAGGGCAGTATTGGTGGTGACTCTGGGTCTGACCGATCGATCATTATACCTATTGAAACCGCAAGAAGGTTGAATAGTAATGACCTTGATTACCGAATCAATATGCTGGTCAGCAATGCCCTAGATATTGAATTGGCTATGGGAGAAGCGACAGGCCTGATGCGGCAAATTCGCAAAGATCCCATTCAGGCAGAGTCATCCTTTGAAGTGCGCAGAAGCCGGTCGCTGGCTGAAAGACTGGAAGAAATGTCTGGCTACCTAAGAATTGGAGGCTTCTCGATAGGCCTAGTTACATTAGCAGGCGCTTCTATCGCATTGATGAATATAATGTTGGTTTCCGTAACTGAGCGAACCCGGGAAATAGGCGTTCGCAAAGCACTCGGTGCTACACCAAAAAAGATTCGTCAGCAGTTTCTGATAGAAGCCCTAGTTATTTGCCAGCTTGGAGGGTTAGCGGGGATATTTTTAGGCCTTGTCATCGGCAATGTCGTAACAAGCTTGACAGGAGGTAGTTTTATCATCCCATGGCTATGGATCCTGCTTTCTATCCTGCTAGGCATGGTAGTCGGACTGATTTCAGGCTATATTCCTGCTTACAAAGCCAGCCGGCTCGATCCTATAGAGTCGCTCCGTTTTGAATAATACGATATCTTTGATGTTATTCGTTGTAATGATTGTGAATAAAAGGTATCTGATTATATACTTAATTGCTGCACTGGGTATTTTATCCGGATCAAGGGGTTTTGCGCAGCAAATGATCAAGCTTACAGGTGTGTGGCAGGGTAAGCCGGTTTACATTCAGAATCCTATCAATGAAAGCAATCAGTTCTGTATTACCGATATTTTTATCAATGGGGACCGATTGAATATGGATTATAAAAGATCGGCCATTGAGATTGATTTTGCATCCTTTGATCTTTACACACCAGTTACAATTAATATCAAACACCCCGAAAGTTGCAAACCCAATGTGTTAAATGCTGAGGCCATACGATTTTATAGTGCCTTTAAGTTTACAGAAGTGATTCTCAATGACACTACACTTACCTGGTATACCCGTGGAGAAAAGGGTTTGGGACAATATACGGTTGAGCGATTATATGCCGACAGCTGGAATGCTATGGAGGAGTTACCATCTAAGAATAATTTTACCGGTAGCTCCTACAGTGTATATCCCGAGCTCAAGGAAGGTAGTAATAAATACAGGATCAGGTATGATATGCCTAATTCAGACAAGTATATTTATTCGCCTGAGCAGGAATACGTGTATTATCCCGAACCGCTGAGAATTTATCCCTTGACGGTTACTGACAATCTTTACCTATCCAGGATTTCAGAGTATGAGATTTCTACAGCTGAAGGCAGAACTATCCTGACAGGCAAAGGCAATAAGATCGAGCTAACTAGGCTACGAAGAGGGGAGTATTTTATTACAGTTGGTGAGCGGGTAGAGAAATTTGTAAAAAATTAGGCTTCAAGGTGGCTACCACAGTTTTTACAAAATTTTGCATCATCATCGTGATGAAAGTGGTCACAGTTGGGACAAACAAGATTATTGGTTTTGGGTTTTTGATCATACCTACCTTTGGCTGTGAGTTCTGAGGTTACAATACCAGTGGGGACGGCTATGATTGCATACCCTGTGAGCATGAGTAGTGCTGCAATACTTTGACCAAGAACTGTTTGGGGCGCGATATCACCATAGCCAACGGTAGTGATGGTAACTATGGCCCAATAGATACTTCTTGGTATGCTGGTGAATCCATTCTGCCCGCCTTCTACCATATACATTACGGTACCCAAAATGATAACCAAGGCTACAACCGCAACTAGAAATACAGAGATTTTTTTGCGGCTGGAATCAAGAGCATCTGCGAGAATTTTAGCTTCACCCAGGTATCTTGAAAGCTTTAAAATTCTGAACACCCGTAATAAGCGCAGAGCCCGGATAACCATAAGGTACTGTGTCCCGGAAATAAAGAGACTTAAATAGGTAGGCAAGAGGGCAAGAAGGTCAATGATTCCTAAAACGCTGAATATATAGCTCTTAGGCCTATGAGAAACAAAAACTCTTAGCGCATACTCCATGGTAAAAAGTATGGTAAATATCCATTCCAATATGAATAACTCCCATCCAAATTGAAGAGCAATCTCCTCAACGCTTTCTGCCATAACTGAGATTATGCTCAGTACAATGGTGATCAACAAAATTATGTCAAATATTTTTCCAGCTTTGGTTGCAGTGCCAAAGATGGTTACGAAGAGTTTTCTTCGAAATCTGTCTAGATATCTGTATTCGGTAGGTTCTGTACGCAATGCTTAAGCTATCTGCACTCAGAAAACCAATTTATGAAAAAAGGCTGATTCCAAAAAATCTATTGAGTACTGTAAGCAAAAACATCAAACCAAGAATGGTAGGGCATAGGTAGCTGATTGCAAAGTCAATATATTTCTCCACAAATCCACCTTTTGATTCATAGCCGATTTCGATTTCCTGATTGAGATTTTCTTTTTTCCAGATATATGCTGCAAAGAAAACAATAAGGAAACCACCGAGCGGCAATAATGTATCATTGGCAAGATGTCCTACAAATGTCATAAAATCAGTAGGGACTGAATCTCCGAAATAGGTAATGAACTGAGAGAAAAATTTAGAGTCGCCCTGGGCTACCATGGAAGGAAGGCCCACAAGGAAGATTAGCAATGCTACACCCCACACAGCATATCTTCTTTCAATATTAAGCTCGTCCACTACATATGCTACCGGAACCTCCAAAAGGGAAACAGTAGAAGTAAGTGCGGCAAAGGATAGGAGTAAAAAGAAAATAGATCCTACAATAATGCCCATTGTACCCCCGAATGACTCAAATATGCCCGGCAGGGTAACGAAAATTAAACCAGGGCCACCTTCAGGCTCCAGTCCCTGAGAGAAGACGAATGGAAACATCATCAGTCCGGCAATAAAGGCTATACCAACATCAGCCAATGTAATATATGCCGCCGACTGCACGATATTGTCTTTCTTACTCACATAGCTACCATAAGTTATTAAAGCACCCATACCTAGCGATAATGAAAAGAATGCCTGACCCAGGGCAGAACCAACTACACCCATATTGATTTCGTTAAAATCAGGTACCAGGTAGAATTCAATGCCTTTCATGGCATTAGGCAATGTCATGGCATAGGCTACCAGCAAGAGAATCAGAATAATCAGGGTGGGCATCAAAATTTTGGCTGCCCGTTCAATACCACCTGAAATACCTTTGGAGACGATGTAAGCAGTTGCGACCATAAAAAGTGCAGCAAATATGCCTACACGGCCAATATCGTTGATAAAAGTGCCGAAATTTTCACCGATGCTGAAATTGCCACCGACCATTTCTACGAAATAGCCAAAAGCCCAACCTGCTACAACATTGTAAAAGGATAGGATGAGCACCCCACATAGGATTCCAATTTTACCTATAAAATTCCACCGCTTAAAGCCCAGGGCATTAAAGGCGCCCACGGGATTTTTTTGTGTCTTCCGACCAATGGCAATTTCAGTAACCATCACAGGAAAGCAGAGAATAAAACAAAATGCCAAATACATGACAAGAAAAACAGCACCACCACCCTGGCCAACTTCAAAAGGGAATTTCCAAATATTACCAAGTCCTACTGCCGAACCGGCTGCTGCCAAAATAAATCCAATACGTGATTGGAACGCACCTCTATCGCTCATATATCAATTCAAAATCGTCGCAAAAAGTCAAAAATATTTGAATTTGTCTACAAACCAAGTAAAAATTACAGCGATTGAAGAACTAGCTAATCGATTTCCATATCAAGTGGAGCTTTGTACTCAAACATAGAGTTCTTTTTGATCGACTCTGCAACCTTATTGGGCACCATTTTTTCCCAGCCGGCTTCACCGTTTTTTATTTTGGCCAGTACATGGTCTGAAATGATATGCAGATTCTCCAGATTGGCACCCGCTATATCTATTATCTTTTTGTTTTCATACAAATGAAGATAAAGATGCTTCAAGTGGTCAGCAGGCTTAAAGTTTTTGCAGGTTTCCAGTTCCTTGCCTGAGTGATTGGAAGGGTAGACCAAAAGCTGAACGTTGGTGCCAAAAAGGCGGCCAAAAGATTCTAAAATACCACCGGAAAGATTTTCATAATATTTCTCATCAAAAATACGGCCGAGGTTTTTTACTCCGAGTATGATGCCAATCTTTTTGCCCCTTGTAAACTGGGCAAGGAATGATGCCAATCGGTAATGCTCCTGGTAATTTGATATCATCACATTCTGACCCAATGAGCACAACAAATCGACCCGATCCATAAAGTCCATTTCATCAATTTCTCCTTCATTGCGGAGGTCATTAAGCGTCAGCTCTGATACGATGAATAGTTTGTCTCTGTTTACTTCAGGATCTTTGCGGAATTGACGTAAGCCACGGATCATCATGTCTACATTCACATGGGTCACGGGTCTGAACCTGCCACGCAACACGATGATGTTCTTTTTGTACAAAGACTCACTAGGCTGCATCACATTCCCGTCCCTGTCAAACATAGCAGCATGGGTAAGGCCATTTTTCACCAACTTTAGGCTCATTAACCGGTTGTCGACATGATGAAAATCGGGACCCTCAAGCCTGAACATGTCCACTTCAACCCGGCCGGGATTAATGCCATCCATCAATGAGTTGATAAGGTCATCCGGATCAGTGTGGTTGTAGCAGGCATAGATTAGATTGACGCCCAAATCTCCCAGTATTTGCTGCTGCCATAAAGCATCATTGTCATTAAGCCTTACATGGATTATGCAAATATTCGGTTCTGACAGTGGGTGAAGTTGAAAACGCATCCCCAGCCAGCCATGTCCTTTGTTGGTGCGCTGGTAATTGATGGTTTCCACGGTATTCGCAAAAGCAAAAAAGTTTGACCTCTTGGCTCGGAAGGCCAACCTTTTTGATAGTAGGTTATATTCCTTGCTAAGCATAAGGAGTAGTTTCTCCTCACAGACATACCTTTCCGTTTGCCCGTATATCGCATCACTAAAGGTCATGTCATAAGCCGACATGGTTTTGGCTATAGTGCCGGATGCACCGCCTGCTTTGAAGAAATGCGCGGCCACTTCCTGGCCACCACCAATTTCGGCCAGGGTGCCGTATATTTTTTCGTTGAGATTAAGATTAAGTGCCTTTTCCTTTGTGGTGAGCGTTCTATAGGGACTTTGCATGACTAAAACCGGGTTTAGTCTAAATTAATGGCTTTCCTATTCAATTTGAAAGAGATACCCTACAAATAATAAAAGCTGCCCAAAAACTTAATTTCAGGCAGCTTTATTAAACCGATCTAATTTTAGGAATTTTTAGAAGGCATAGCCATTCTCTTTGATCATATGATCAGCTATGGCTCTTCTTAGTTCCTTGATATTGACTAAAGATGTTTTGGTGAATCTCTTAAGACCCATGAGCATTACTTTCTGCTCATCACCATGGGTAAATGAAGCGATGGCTTCTTTACCGGCTAGATTAAGCTTGTCTGTAGCTTCATATAAGTAAGCCTTTGCCATTTTTATCTGAAGATCGCATGCTTCTTCACCTCGTAGGTAAACCAGTTTTTCTACACGTAGCAACGTTGATTCTGCTGTATAAACTTCAATGATCATATCTGCGATATTCATCAAGATTTCCTGCTCATCATTCAACTTAGGTCCAAATTTCTGAGCAGCATTACCGGCTACCATAAGTATCGCCTTTTTCATGCGCTTCAATAGGTCCTTTTCCTCTGCGAAGAATTCCGACATATCAGGAGTAGTAAAAGAAGGTACAGAAGTCAGCTCTTTGCCTACCGCTTTGGCTGGTTCAAGGATATTTAATTCACCTTTCATCGCCCTTTTTAGAATCATGCCCACCAGAAGCATGCGGTTGATTTCGTTGGTGCCTTCATAGATGCGCGTGATACGAGCATCTCTGTAGGCTCTGGCCATAGGTGCCTCTTCAGAGAAGCCCATACCGCCATAAGTTTGTACACCTTGATCCACTATATAATCCAATGCTTCTGAGCCGAGGATTTTAATAATGGCGCATTCGATGGCAAACTGCTCTACACCTTTAAGCTTGGCAGAAGCCTCATCCATGCCATCTTCAATAAGTGATGCGATTCTATCATCAATATCCTGACCTACACGGTAGGAGGCTGATTCCGTAGCAAATGTTTTTGTAGCCATGGTAGCAAGCTTGTTCTTGATTGCTCCAAAGCTTGAAATAGAAACGCCAAACTGCTTTCTTTCATTGGCATAGTTAGTTGCTTGTGAGGCAATAGTTTTACAACCGCCGATAACGCCAGCTCCCAATTTAACCCTACCGATATTGAGGATATTCACTGCTATTTTAAAGCCATTCTCACGGTCAGAAAGCATATTTTCTACAGGTACTTTGCAGTCATTGAAGAAGACCTGACGCGTAGAGCTGCCCTTAATGCCCAGTTTGCGCTCCTCATCGTTCATGGTGATACCACCAAATGTTTTTTCTACGATGAATGCAGTGAGGTTTTTATCATTTTCGATCTTGGCAAATACGATGAAAAGATCAGCGAATCCACCATTGGAGATCCACATTTTCTGACCATTGATCAGGTAGTGTTTACCATCTTTGGTAAGGGTGGCCTTGGTTTTGCCAGAGTTGGCATCAGAACCAGAATCAGGCTCAGTAAGGCAATAAGCAGCTTTCCACTCGCCTGTAGCTAACTTGGGTAGGTATTTTTGCTTTTGCTCTTCAGTACCATAGTATAATATGGGTAGGGTGCCGATACCTGTATGCGCACCAAAGGCTGTTGAGAAAGATCCGGATGAGCCGATCACATCTGCTATCAACATGCCTGTATTGAAATCCATTCCTAATCCACCGTAAGCTTCTGGAATAGATACACCTAATAAACCCAATTCACCGGCTTTTTCGAGCAGGCTCGGCATTAAGCCTTCTTCCATACCATCGATACGGTCGATATTGGGAACAATCTCTTTTTCAATAAAATCCTGGCACGCCTGGGCCATCATTTTTTGCTCTTCAGAGAATTCTTCAGGAATGAAAATATCCTGCGCAGGAGTCTCTCTGATCAAAAACTCGCCGCCATTAATTGCTTGTTTTTTTGCTACAGCTTCCATGATAATAGTCTCGGTTTAATGTATTTAGTCATAATAGTATGCATGCATACTTTTTCAAAGATAGAAAAATTTGTTATGCATGCATAACAAATTAGATAAAAATAAAATCCGATTCTTCCTGAAAATAGAAGGGTTGATCCGAGTAAATTAACTATTGGGCAGGAGCTAAAAGTATACTGCTTTTGCAATACCTATTTTTACCTTATTGAATTAAAGCTAAAGAAGATGATAAGCAAAATAATAGCTGAAACCAATTGGGTGAGAGAAATTAAGGAAGCACTTTTAATAGGCCTTGTTGGAGGACTCATACAATCGGTACTAACATACAACCAATTTTTAAGAGGGGATGTAAAGACAGATATCTTCGTTTTCACCTGGTCAGCCGTTGTATGGATATCATTGTGGAAGGGTAATCAGGCACTGGTTGTTATCATTGACCAATATCTTACCTGGCTTGAGCAACCCGGAAAACGTTTTATAGTTGGGGTGATCTGTATGGTTATCTACACCATAACCATATCCATGATCATCTATACTATATTTTTTGGCCTCATATGGGGTCAGGATGTGATGGCACAGGTAAGGTCTGATTTCCCAGCATTCATATATACTCCTGTTGGTATTACCAGCACTATTATGGTGATCAGCCATAGCTCTAGTTTTTTGAAAGCCTGGCGCCAGTCAGCAATCAATTTCGAGAAGCTGAAGAAGGAGAAGCTCATGGTAGAGTATGAAGCGCTCAAGAACCAGGTAAACCCGCATTTTCTCTTCAACAGTATGAATGTACTAACCTCACTGGTATATGAGGATCAGGATAAAGCAGTGAAATTCATCCGTGAGCTATCTAAAGTGTACCGTTACGTACTGGACAGTAGGCATAAAGACCTGGTTAGTTTGGAAGAAGAGATGGCATTTGTAGAGTCATATATATTTCTTCAGAAGATTCGGTTTGAAAATAACCTTGTCATAGATATAGATATTGATGAAGAGAAAATGCAAAATTTTGTTCCCCCGATGGCCTTACAATTGCTTCTCGAGAATGCAATAAAACATAATGTAGTAAGCGAAAAACGACCGCTGACTATAAGAATCAAATCAGAAGAGAAGGGATTGATCATTCAAAATGACCTGCAGGAGAAGCTTTCCAAGGACTCTACCGGTATCGGTTTAGCAAATTTGAAGCAACGCTATCAGATCATTTCAAATGAACCAATTACCATCAAGAAAGATGAGGCGTATTTTACGGTAATCATTCCTTTGCTTACCAGGAACATATCAGTTTCTATAAATGAAGCCACTGAAAAAGAAGCAGTATCTATATAATTGGCAAAGCCATTATCATTAATGATTCATACTAACCAACCAAAACTATGAGATACATAATAATTGAAGATGAGAAGCTGGCAGCGGACCGGCTCAAGAAAATGGTCACAGAAATGAAGCCTGATTATCGCTGTGTGGTAACCATCGATTCGGTTGAGTCAGCAGTGATATCACTCCCGGCCTTATCGGTTGATCTTATCTTTATGGATATCCAGCTGGCTGATGGTATTTCATTTGATATTTTTGATCAAATCAGTGTGGATACACCTATCATCTTCACCACTGCCTATGATGAATTTGCACTTAAGGCATTTAAATCAAACAGCATTGATTATTTGCTCAAACCTATTGATCCTGTTGAGCTGGCTCGTGCACTGGATAAATTTGAAAAGCAAAGTCTCAAAACCAACGAAGCTTTTGACCAACTGATTCAATCTATGCAGCCTCAGGGAAAAGAGCGGTTTGTGGTGAAAATAGGGGAGCATTTAAAAACTGTGGAAACCAAGGATTTGAAATTGATCTACAGCCAGGATAAGGCCACTTATCTGGTTGATATTAATAATAAAAAATACCTGGTGGACTATGCGTTAGATAAGCTGGAGAACCTTTTGGATAAGCAAAATTTCTTTCGAATCAGCAGAAAATACATTATCAAGCTTGATGCTATAGATGATATTTTAACCTATAGCACAAGCCGCCTCAAAATCAACATCAAGCATTATGACGATAATGAAATCATAGTCAGCCGGGAGCGCGTACAGGAGTTCAAGACCTGGTTGGATAGGTAAATAGATACTCTGACTATAGGACTATTAGATTTTTAGATAGTCTGACTGTCTGATTATTTGAATACTTATATTATCTACTAAGCTAGCTCTCTCAAATCTACTGGTACTACGCGGGACACGCCTTGCTCAATCATGGTGATCCCATAGATCACATCAGTACTGGCCATAGTCCGTTTGTTGTGTGTCACAATGATAAATTGTGAATCTGCGGCAAAGGTCTTGATGATATTGTTGAATTTATCAATATTGGCATCATCAAGCGGGGCATCCACTTCATCGAAAATACAGAAAGGCGCCGGCTTTAGCAGGTAAATTGAAAAGAGCAGAGAGGTAGCAGTCAGCGTTTTCTCCCCACCGCTAAGTTGATTGATGCCCAATGGCCTTTTGCCCTTAGGTTTTGCAATAATTTCAATAGCCGAGTCCAGCGGACTATCAGGGTCAGACAGCTTTAGATCGCAATCATCCTCTTCCGTAAATAAGCTCCTAAAGACCTTCACAAAATTGGCTTTGATGTTTTCAAAAGCTTCCAGAAAAGTGGTCTTGGCCACTTCATCTATTTCATTAATCGTGGAAAGGAGAGATTCTTTCGCGGTGATGAGGTCCTCTTTTTCCTTAGTGATAAAATCGTATCGCTCTTTGATTTCTTCATAGGCTTCCATCGCCATCGGGTTGATAGGACCGATCTTGTCTAGTCGGGATTTGGCCTTTTCCACTGCCTCTCGAAGTGTCTCTTCATCTTCTTGAATCTCTTCTTCGGGTGGATTATCAAGGGTTTTACTGTCTACATTAAACTCCACAGAAATACGTTCCCTTACTGATGTAAGTGCCAACTTTGATTCGCTGATCTGATTTCGGATTTCCATGATCAGCGAATCACTATTTTCCCGATTGCGCTGCACTTCACGACTATCTTTTTCTGTCTTCTCGATGGTGCCTCGTGCTGCATAATAATCCTTCTCAGCTTCATTTACTCCTTTTTCGATCGAATCCTTTTCATCGTAAAGAGCAATCAATTCATCATCATTGATTTCATTTTTACTGATGAGGTTTTTAATCTCGTCATCAGTCTGCCTAAGAGCTTCTGTGTTTTTTTCTATTCTTTCCTGGCTGGACTCGAAAGTGGTGGTTTTGAAGCTTATCTCCTGGGCTATGCTGTTTGCTTTATTTTCCTGCTGGTGAAAAATGATGTTTTCCTGGTTGAAGGCTGCAGACTTTTCACTAAGCAGTTCATTGTAAGCATTAAGAATTTCACTGGCTTTTCCGTATTCCTCCTCCAGCGATTTTAATTCAGATTGACCCTCTTCTGTAATCGGAAGCAGTTCTTCAATTTCTTGCTGCAGGTCTGCGATTCGTTCCTGAATGTTCTCTTTTTTATCAGTATTGGAAGTTAGCAGGCTATGGTATTGCTCCTTTTTGGTCTTAACGGAAATGTATTCCTCATTTACAATTTTGATCTCTTCACGCATCTCTTCCAAGGACTCTTTGTGAGAGCTCTTCTTGAGGTTTTCAAGGTCTGCTTGCTTGTCAGAGAGGTTTTGCCGCACTTCCTCTATTTTGCTGCCATATTCTTTGATTTGCGCTTGCAGCTTTTCCAGGTTTTTGGCACGTCCTATCCTTTTGCCTTCAAATAGCCCAACAGAACCACCTGATATGCTAAACTTCCGTTTGATCACCTTACCATTTTTAGTAATCAATGTTACATCCGGTTCTTCAGGTAGATCGGTATGGTGATTGGTAGAAATGTAAACGTTATCAAGTACGAACTGCACCAGCTTTTTGTACCTGTTGTCGTATTCCACAACTTCAGTTGCCGGAAAAGCATCTTTCACGATCCTGGAATCCGAGGTTTTGTAGTGTTCAAAATTTTCAAGAATGAAGAAATGTGCCTTGCCTTTGCTGGCGTCTGATAGTAGATTTATGGCCTCAAATGCCTGCGCTTCGGTCTCTACAATGTAGTAGTTCATGACCGGCTCCAGGTAGTTTTCTATGGCAATACGGTAGTCCTCGGGACAGGTCAATATATCAGAAAACAACGGTGCATTTTTACCCCATTTGGAAGACTTTTTGAGGAATTTGATAGCCTCCGGAAAGCCTTCCAGGTTATCTACCAGGGACTTGGTGAGGTTATACTCATTCTGGCGGGCATCAAGCTTTCTGGAGGTTTGGTTCTGCTCTTCCCGTATTACTTCTATAGTTCGGGTCGTCTCTTCAATTTGCTTGTTCAGCTCAGCTTCTTTGGCCTGCATCGCCTGAAATCTGCCTTCCTTACCACGCAATTCCTCTTCAAGTGTTTTCAACTTCTGCTCAAATTCATCGAGGCTGGCCGATTGAGAGGAGCTATCGGCGGCAGTTTTTTCCAGCTCTTGCTTGAGTGTATTCAGCTGAATTTGCTTGATTTCCAGTGATTTATTGGCCTGATAATAAGTCTCCTGTTTGCTTTTTAGTGATTGGCTCAATTCATCAACCGAAGCTTTTTGGGCCTTGGTTTCATTCCGATGTTTTTCATAATCTTCCTTAAGCCGCTCTAGCTTTGATGATATTTCTGCCAATATTTTATCTGCGGTTGCTTTTTCCTGCTCCAGACTTTTGATGGAAAATGCAGCCCGCTCATTGCTTTTCTTGTCCTGCTCAATTTGTTCCTTTAGGTTATCAGCACGGTCGTTGAGAAACCTCAAGCGCTCATTTTTGATCTTCTTCTCACTCTCATACTGGCGAATCTTATTGACATGCTGATTGAGCGTCTTCTGTCGGGAGGAGAGCAAGTTTTCTTTCTTGACAAGCTCCGCCTTATGTTTTTCAACAGCTGCTTCTAACTCAGCCAATTGTTTGTTTAGACTGGTCTTTTTGTCATTCTCGTTGGCTAGCTGTCTTTCAAGGCGTTGGAATACTTCTTTTTGTCGGGCCAGACTTACATGCGCAAGTTTGATACTGCTGGCCTTGTAGTCTTCTTTTAACTCATAGTATTTCTTAGCCTGCCGGGCCTGCTTTTCCAGGGACTTTAGGTTTTTCTCAATTTCGAAGAGTAGATCTTCCACCCGGTCAAGGTCTGCATCTGTATCACTAAGCTTTCTAAGGGTTTCTTTCTTACGGATTTTAAATTTGGAAATACCTGCAGCCTCCTCAAATAATCCGCGGCGTGAGTTATCCTTATCATTAAGGATGTCATCCACCATTTTGAGCTCGATGATCGCATAGCTATTGGAGGCGATACCGGTATCCAGGAAGAGGTTGGTGATGTCTTTGAGCCGGCAAACCACCCCATTGAGTAGGTACTCACTATCGCCGCTTCTATAGTAGCGACGGGTGATCGTAACGGTAGAGTACTCCGTAGGTAGCAGGTTTTTGGTATTATTGAAGGTAAGCGAAACCTCGGCCATTTGTAGGGGCTTGCGCTTTTTAGTGCCATTGAAGATGATGTTTTCCATCTTTTCTGAGCGCAGCATCCGGGTCTTTTGCTCTCCCAGTACCCACCGGATGGCATCTACTACATTGGACTTGCCACAGCCATTAGGGCCTACTATGCCGGTAATCCCTTCATCAAAATTGATGACCACCCGATCTCCAAAACTTTTGAATCCCTTTATTTCAAGTTTGGTTAGCTGCATAGTTTTTACTCAATGGCATTTTAAGAACCGACAAATTTAGAAACTACCGGCAAGAGTAAAATTACTTTTTGAAAAACTAATCGGACGTGCTAAAATCAATCGAGAGCTTTTTGTGTATTTCACCAACAAAAAATGAGCCTCATGATGATCCTTCGATAGGCTAAAATAATTTGAAAGGAGCAGGGGAGTAAGGAAACCATTTTGGAGCCTTAATCATACACTATCCATACTTAATCTTAGGAGGTGGCTTAACGTGATCATCTTAGTTTCAAGTAATATTTTTCGGAATGTTTAGTGGAAAGTCTAAAGCTTATATTCTGTAGGATAAATTTCACTGAAGAATCCATAACTGTAAAGGCTTTTCCATAATTTTAAAGCATGGATGATATTCAAACCCTCCTCTACATTGTCATTGGTCTGATTTATTTCCTGAGCCGATCTTTTGGCAAGAAGAAGAAACCTCAAAACCGGCCACAGCAGCAGAGCCCCGAACAGCAACAGCAAAAAACAGGCAAAAAACCTATGACCTTTGAGGAGCTTTTGGAGGAGTTTACTCGAGATGCACAAGGTCAAAATAAGAAAGAGGAGGTTGAAGAGGACTTTGAAGAAGAGGTGGATCTACCTAAGAAGCAAACCAGCTATAAAACCATTGAAGAGGTAGATGATGAGATAGCCGAACCGGCAACTCGCAGATTTGCTGATGATGAGTCCCGCCGCATATATGAGGAATCGGTGCGAGGTGCTAAGACTTATGAGAAGGCAGGTAGCCTTTTTGATAATCAGGAGAAGTCCCGATTTGCTGGTTATGCTAAAGCTGAGGAGTCGAAACAAAATGAAATTGCTAAGGATGTCAAAGCGATGCTGCAAGATGCTGATGATGCAAAAAGAGCCATCATCCTGAGTGAGATATTGAACAGGAAATACTAAAAGCATCAATCGCATTACCATTCTTTCAATGAAATGGAGAATTTTTCTTATCCACATAATATTTAAATAATTCGTGAAGGCTTTGCAGTTTTTTAATTGTTGAGTAGTATTGCTACTCATTTATGCAATGGTACGTGCTCCATACTAAACCCCGGCATGAGAAGAAGGTAGCCGACGCTTTGTCTAGACAAGGCTATGAGAATTACCTTCCCCTAAAAAAAGTAGTGCGTCAGTGGAGTGATCGCAGAAAGAAAGTTCAGGAGCCATTGTTCAAATCTTACGTGTTTATTCGGGTTGATGAAAAGCAAGAAGAACAGCGAAGGGCTGCTTTGGCTACCTATGGGGTAGTTCGGTACTTGTACTTTAATGGTGCGCCGGCCAAAGTGCGGGATGAAGAGATTGAGGCGATACAGCAGTTTCTCGGTGAGACGGAGTATCTTCCGGAAGATAAAATTGAATATACTGTGGGCGATGAGGTGCCAATTAAATTTGGTGCTTTCAGTGGCTCTAAAGGAGAATATATTGCCCGGCAGGGTGATCATTTGATACTTTTAATTGAATCGTTGGGGCAGGTGATCAAAGCCGAAGTGCCTCTGACGCATTTGGCATGAAAAGACATTCGGACGATCTGATAATCAGATTGTTCGGACTTATTTTTTTGATTCAGTTACTTTTCTACATTGTGACTTACGAGGCGGAGCTATATGAGAAACAGATAATCAGATCGTTCAGATTTTCAGATAGTTCTGATGAGGTGCATTCATGAAACACAATTTTGAGAAACTCAAAATTTGGCAGGACTCATTGGAGCTAGCAGTGGAGGTAAATAATTGTATCAAAAACTCAAGTAATTTTGCTCTAAGAGACCAGTTGGTTCGATCTTCCTTATCCGTTCCAAGCAATATTGCTGAAGGCTGTGAAAGGCAAACAGTAAAAGAAATCCTTAGATATTTAGCTATTGCCGCAGGTAGTTCAGGAGAAGCAAGAACTCAGTTGATAATTGCAGCTAGGATTGGTGATATTGACTTTGAGACAGCCAATGTTCTTGTTGATCGATATAGAAATTTATCTGCCTCTATTTATGCATTTAGAAACTCGTTGCAATAGTCTTTAGACATGTCGGAAAATCTGACTATCTGACAAACCGAATATCCCTAACTTGTTAGAAACATTAATCACATCTAAAACACGCATTAAACTGCTGGTCAGGTTTTTTCTGAATCCGGAGAGTAGGAGCTATTTGAGGTCGCTGGCGAATGAGTTTGGGGAAAGTACCAATGCCATACGGCTGGAGCTGAACAAGTTTGAGGAGGCCAATTTATTGACTGCTGACCTGGAGGGGAATCGTAAATTCTATAAGGCCAATCAGCAACATCCGCTTTATGAAAAGGTGCATGGGCTGGTACGCCACCACCTGGGTATAGATGCCCTGGTAGAGCATGTGGTGCATAAGCTTGGCAATCTCAGTAGTGTGTATCTCACCGGTATGATGGCCAAGGGCAGCAACAGTAACATCATTGATCTGATCCTTGTGGGTAAAGATATCAATAGAGAGTATCTCGGCGGGCTGATTCATAAGGCAGAGGAGGTGGTCAATCGGAAGATCCGGTATGCTCTTTACAATAAGGAGGAGTTTGAGACAGATCAGGCATTGCTAGAGCAGCAGCCCATGCTTTTGCTGTGGGAAGAATTGTGAATTGTGGAAATGTTCATCTTTTGTTTTGAGAAGACACGAACCAATGCCTAAAGTCTGGAAATGTGGAGTTGGGGAGGTGTGGAATTGGGCATTGGACAGTCAGATTTTCGGATGGTTCGGATAGTTCAGATAATTTGAAATGTGGAAATTTTATCTCCCCTGGGGGAGATAAAGAGGGGGAATTATTAAGCCAAGAAAATTGGATTGAAGACAATCAGATGATCGGATGGTTCGGAAAATGAGGAATTTTATTTTATCAGAGGGAGATATTCCACTTTATTTAGAAGCACGCGTTACAAACGCGCGTTAGCTAGAATTTTTAAGGATTTAAATGGTCTGAACCTGCTACATTTGACAGGTCAGTAAGTAAAGCACGCGTTATAAACGCGCGCTAGCAAAGGGACACGAACCAAGGCAAGAGATTTGCAATTTTTAGCACGCGTTGCAAACGCGCGCTAGCACAGTATTCTGCCGAACTAAATGGTCTGTGAGGGCACAGACCATGGGGAGGAACATGTGGCAAAAATGAAAAAAGGGGTAGCTTTACAAGATTTATGAAAATTCACCAGTTTATCATCCTTTTTATTAATCAGTACTTCAATTTTACATTGAATATACAACGGTCTTTTACATTTCTTTTGAAGCAATTTTTATTATTTACCGCAGTAACTATTGCCTTCAGTTCTTGTATCAGCCATAAGCAATTGCTGATCCTCAATGAGGGTGATCCATACATAGACGATAGTACGGCAGTAATTGACAACCTACCCGAGCCGATCATACAGACGGATGATAGATTGTTTATCAGAGTATCCGCTTTTGATGATGAAACAGCTGCTCCATTTATGCAATCTTTTGGTTTTGGAGGACAAAATCAGGGTGGCGGGAATAATCAGAACAACATGATGGGTGGTATGGGGATGTTTGGTGGTAATAATCAAAATAACCCTATGCAGCAACTCATGATTGGCTACCTGGTAGATGATGAAGGGAATATCGAATATCCCGTGGTGGGTACTGTAAACCTTGAAGGCCTTACCATAGCAGAGGCTTCTAAGAAAATGTATTCGATTTTAGACGAGTACCTTGTGAATTATTCGGTTGATGTTCAATTCATGAACAGAAGGGTGACGGTTAGTGGAGAGGTAGTCATGCCGGGATTGGTGCAACTAGATCGCAACAGGATCAGTATTATTGAAGCCATACAAAGAGCGGGCGGTATTACACCTTTTAGCAATACAGATGAGGTATATGTGATCAGGGAAATAGAGGGAGAGAGAATATTTGGAAAGGTGAGTCTGAAAGACAGAGATATCGTTAACTCTCAATTTTATTATGTCTATCCCAACGACGTGATCTACTTACAACCGATCAAAGCGAAGACTTTCAATACTCAATCCAGCTTTTTCTCTGTAACCAATATTATTACCAGCCTTATTTCTGCGGCAGCATTAATTTTCGCGTTGACAAGATAATTTCATTTGAACACTCCCTTACCATATCAACTGCCAGAAGAGGAATCTAAACCGCTGGTACAATTTGATGTAAAGAAGCTTTTTCTCAAGATCTTCCATTATTGGTATGTGGTGCTCATTTGCATTATTATAGGAGCAGCAGCATCCTATCTCTATTTAAGATATACCTATCCTGTTTACCGTGTGCAGTCCAGGCTATTGATAGAGTCATCGGAGGAGCAGCAACTTTCCAATACTTTCTTTAAAACCGGAGTGGTGGAGGAAATTCAAAATAAACTGGTTAATGAAATTCAAATCCTACAATCCAGAAATCTCATCACCAGGATTATAGAAGAACTAAAGCTTAATATATCCTATTATTCGGTAGGCAGGGTTAAAGATCTTGATGCCTATCCTTATGATTACAGTGTAAAGTTTCAGGTAGAGAGCCATGCACTTACATCGGAAGGCTATAAGGAACCTTTTTATATTACATTAATCGATAAAAATCAATTTCAATGTCTTTGGAATGGTAATGAGTATAATGGGCGGTTTGGGACAGCTTTGTCAGGCCCATTCGGCAACCTTGTTTTAGCATATAATTCTAAAAGCAATAATGGATTAACAGAAGCAAAGCTGGTCATTCAGGATCTTTCAGCAACTGTTTCGGAATATCAGACAAACTACACTGTACGCAATGTTGGAAGCGGTACCAACGTATTGGATCTGACAGTTAATCATACCAACACCAAAAAGGCCACTGATTTTCTTTATAAAATTATCAGTTATTATGATGACCTTGTGATTAATGACAAAAGAAGAATTGCTACCAAAACGGAAGAATTCCTGGATCAAAGAATTGTTGAGCTTGAAAAAGAACTTAATGCCTCAGAGGAGGAGATGATCCAGTTTATGATCCAGAATGATCTGATGGTTTATGACCTGGAAGGTAAATCGGGCTCAATTCGTGATTATTTTGCAAACATCAGACAGCAGGAAGGCGAACTCATCTTAAGGCAGCAAAACTTACGGCGTTTAGAGACATTGGTTAAAAATGCTGGTGGTGAAGGCAGTCCCATTTATCCATCTACCATTTATGATTTTCAATTTTATGAAACAGAACTCAATGTGCCGGGGAGATCTATTTCAGCTCTTATTGAAGAATATGTAACCCTGTTAGAAGAAAAGCAAGAGACAGTACGTACAGCAGCCCCCGGATACCCTGGCTATGCAGTTATGCATGGTAAACTTGATTCCTTGCAGCAATATCTACTTAATGGTATCCAAATGGGCTACCAGGAGTTAAATAGTTTACAGTTGCAGCTTGAAGCGGAACGGGACTCATTGTACCAGGAGCTGTTAAAACTACCGGAGTTGCGAATTCCTTCTCAAAAAATAGAACGTTTACTTTCGGTAAAGGAGCAGTTGTATTTTTCCCTCTTGCAGCAGCGCGAGCAAATAAATCTCAGTCAGGCCACCGCTATTTCGCAGACCCAGCTATTGATGGATCCCCGAACGACTGGATTGATCAGCGCATCACCTAATGAAATCTATCTCTATGGCGCTGGAGCTGGATTAGTCATACCGATCATATTAATTACTCTGGCTATGCTGGCTGACAATACCATTGATAGCCCTGAGGAGGTTAAGAAGCGAACTACAGTTCCCGTGATAGCCAGTATCGGACATAGCCGTAGTAAGGAACAGATAGTTGTAACAGAGGACAGTCGTACCGGAATGGCAGAGATGTTTCGGTTGCTGAGGTCTAACCTGAGTTTTTTTACTTCAAATAGTATTGGAAAGCGAAAAATGGACTCTGTTGGTGGAGAAAGTTCTCAGCTTAAAGCTTCCTCCTTCACTAAAGTTTCGGAGCACAAGTCGGCGGGTAAAAATCAAACATTACTGGTCACTTCAAGTGTTTCGGGTGACGGTAAGACTTTTATAGTGGTCAATATGGGCATGAGCCTGGCCATTACAGGCAAGAAAGTATGCCTGGTGAATATTGATCTGCGTAAGCCCAAGCTAGCTCGATATCTGGGTAAAGAAGATGTGCATCAAGGGCTTAGCAACTATCTGGCAGGAAGTGCCACTTTGGATGATATTATTGAAAAGCTGGATCTTACTGATAACCTGGATTATATCCCATCCGGACCTATACCTCCCAATCCTTCTGAACTTTTATTGTCAGACAGGATGCATACAATTGCTACCGAACTGAAGTCTAGATACGATGTAGTGATATTTGATGCACCACCTATTGGGGCAGTGGCAGACGCCTATTCCATGGCGGATGAGGTGGATGTGACGCTCTATATAGTTCGTTATAAGCATTCGAAATTGCAGTCTTTGGAGCTCATACAGAATGCTAAAGATGAGCATAAGCTTCCTAACCCGGCTATTGTGCTTAATGATGCACGTAAATTTCAAAACACATATGGGTACGGCTATGGTTATGGTTATGGATACGGCTATGGTTATGGCTATTACCAGGATGATAAAGGGAAGGGGATATTTGCGAGATTATTTAGGAATTGAATAGAGGATACTCAGATGGTCAGACATTCGGATGATTCGGATTGTGGACAGTTGGTTATTACGCTGAGGGATAGCATAATGTACAATTGTGGAAACGTGGAATTGACTAAACGACATTCAGATTTTCGAAAATCAGAAATAAACCGCAGAAACCTATTGAGAAACTCAGAAAGCACTTTGAGTATAGCTGTAAAAAAATGTTAAGTTGTAAAAGTGATTAAATATTTGATTTTGAAGCTTAGTCAACATTAAAGATTTCAAGATGGAAGGAAAAGTTAACTATGATATCAGGCATTTTTCTTCTCATTTATTCTGGGATCTAAATCACGATGCAATACTTTCATTCCGAAATAAAAAACTTCTTGTGAGTCGGGTATTGGAATATGGCTTAATGAAAGATTGGAAGTTGCTATGTGAATTATTTCAAATCAATGAGATTGGTGAAATTGCCAAGGAATTGAGAAGTTTGGATGAAAGGGCCCTTGCTTTTATATCCCTGCTTTCAGACATTCCCACTCAAGACTTTCGATGCTCTATTACAAAACAGTCGATACCAAAACATTAGGACTTTTAAATGGTCTGCAAAAAATGCAAGGGTTTGAACAACTAAGGCTTGTGGGCGGTACGTCTTTGGCATTGCAAATTGGGCATAGAATATCAGTTGATATAGATTTATTTGGTGAATTACTTACAGACTACATAGGTATTTCAAATAATCTTTCGCATTTAGGCAATGCCCAAGTGTTGAGGAAATCAACTAATATCTTTTCTTACTTATTGGAGAATATTAAGGTTGATATTGTTAATTACCCTTATCCCTGGTTGGCACAACCAGTGATTGCTGATGGATTAATACTTGCTGATATTAAAGATATAGGTGCTATGAAATTGGCCGCCATAACTGGGAGAGGGACAAAGAAGGATTTTATAGACCTATTTTTTATTTTAAGACGATACACGCTTCAAGAGCTGCTTTCATTTTATGTGTCGAAATATCATGATGGATCAGAATTTTTGGTCTTAAAAAGCCTTACCTATTTCGAAGATGCAGATCAGGAGGAATCATTAAATATGCTAGCAGAGGTAGATTGGATTCAAGTAAAATATTTTATTGCAGATCAAGTGAAAAACTATCTAAATGGCAATACTTAATAACAGAGTTGCTTAACTGGTCTGACATTAAGATGATAGAATTGAGAATTTTATACTTCTTTAGGACAGAATGTCAGATATCTGATAGCACATTTTTATTCTCCCA
Organism: Cyclobacteriaceae bacterium; assembly: GCA_965227155.1. Lineage (GTDB taxonomy): Bacteria > Bacteroidota > Bacteroidia > Cytophagales > Cyclobacteriaceae > UBA6059. The sequence continues at coordinate 4,625,862 of OZ245731.1, read as the reverse complement.
TGGGGCAGAGATGCCACCTACGCCTCCGCCTTCGCTTCCATCTACGCTAAAGCTACGATGGATAAAAAAGCTATAGCGGACTGGAAGGCTATGGTGGATGAAAGAGGGAGATTTGAGTAGATGCTAAAGGGTGAAATTGTGGATTTGTGGAATTGGCTAAAGGACACTCAGATAAATCAGATTAACATCAACTCATGGAAAAAATACACGGTTGTTAGTGAGGATATGAATCATGGCGATAGCACCGTTATTCCCCTCTATTGTCCCACCTGGGGGACACATGAAACGACCTGGAATAAGAAGGAATACGCGGTGCAAATGCGCGTAAACTAGAGGTAGTAAAATCTTGGAAAGAGATAGTAAAATATACGTTGCAGGGCATACCGGTATGGTAGGCTCAGCGATTGTTCGCCAGCTTAAGCAATCAGGATATTCCAATTTGCTATTTAGGGGCTCCAAAGAATTGGATCTTCGCAGGCAAAATGCGGTGGAGGATTTTTTTGAAAGTGAAAGGCCTGACTATGTTTTTTTGGCCGCGGCCAGGGTGGGTGGTATTCATGCTAACAATGCCTATGCAGGAGAATTTATTTATGATAATCTGATGATGGAGGCTAACATCATACATTCTGCACATCAATCTGGTGTGCAAAAGCTTCTTTTTCTTGGCTCCTCCTGTATTTATCCAAAATTTGCTGATCAACCTCTCAAGGAAGAGAGCTTGCTGACCGGACCTTTAGAACCGACCAATGAAGCTTATGCTATCGCTAAAATTGCCGGTATCAAGCTTTGCCAGTTTTACAGGCAGCAATACAATAGTAACTTTATTGCAGCCATGCCTACCAATCTATACGGCTTTGGTGATAACTATCATTTACAAAACGCTCATGTGTTGCCTGCTTTGTTGAGAAAGTTTCATGAAGCTAAAATCAATCAGGTGCCGGGTGTAACAGTTTGGGGAACGGGCTCGCCTTTACGTGAGTTTATGTTTGCTGATGATCTGGCAAAAGGCTGCCTGTTTTTGATGGATCATTATGATGCAAGTACTCCAATTAATATTGGAACCGGAGAAGAGCTTTCTATTAAAGCCCTGGCCTCACTGATTGCAGAGGTAGTTGGATATACCGGAGAAATTTTATTTGACACCTCCAGACCGGATGGTACACCCAGGAAGTTGATGGATAGCAGCAGACTGGTTGCTCTGGGTTATCAACCTGACATAAAACTACAAGAAGGCTTGAAAATCACTTATGATGATTTCAAAGCCCATTATCAACGATATACGGCAGCACATTGAAAAAAGCATTTATAACCGGCATAACAGGACAGGATGGGGCCTATTTAGCAGAACTACTTCTGAAAAAAGGCTATGAAGTACATGGGCTGAAGCGCCGTTCTTCCTCCTTCAATACCGAACGCATTGATCATCTGTATCAGGATCCTCACGACACAGATTCTTCTATGTTTCTGCATTATGGTGACCTCACAGACACTTCTAATATCATTCGACTCATACAACAGATACAACCGGATGAGATTTATAATCTAGGAGCAATGAGCCATGTGCGTGTGAGTTTTGATATGCCGGAATATACAGCTGATACTGACGGACTGGGTGCCCTTAGGCTATTAGAGGCAGTGAGGCTACTGGGATTAACTGATAAAGTTAAAATTTACCAGGCATCCACTTCAGAATTATATGGATTGGTTCAACACACTCCACAAACTGAGACAACACCCTTTTATCCACGTTCACCTTATGCAGCTGCCAAACTCTATGCTTATTGGATTACGGTAAATTACAGGGAAGCATATGGAATGTTTGCGAGCAATGGCATCCTTTTTAACCATGAATCACCTTTGAGGGGTGAGACTTTTGTATCCCGCAAGATAACAAGGGCTGTTTCTCAGATGTATTATGGTCTACAAGAAAAGCTGTTTATTGGTAATATGTATGCCAAAAGAGACTGGGGCCATGCCAAAGATTATGTTCAGGCAATGTATTTGATCCTGCAGCACCAAAAAGCAGATGATTTTGTAATAGCAACGGGTAAGACTACTACTGTTAAGGAGTTTATCATTCAGGCCTTTCAGGAAATCGGTGTTACATTGAGTTTTCAAGGTCAAGGTGTACAAGAAGTTGGCATAGCAGAAGCGGTTGCAGATGCCACTTGTAAAATCTCACCTGGCCAACAGGTCATTGCCGTTGACCCTCGGTATTTCAGGCCTACAGAAGTTGACTTATTGCTGGGTGAACCGAGCAAAGCCAAACATGAATTAGGCTGGGAGCCTACTTATACTTTATCCTCCATGATCAAAGAGATGGTACAGGCGGATATGAAAGCTGCCGCAAGGGATTTGCATTTGAAGGATGGAGGGTATTGATATTTAGTTTTGTGGAGTTGTGGAATTGTGGAATTGTGGAATTGTGGAATTGTCCATCTACGCTTCCGCCTTCGCTTCCATCTACGCTAAAGCTACGATGGATAAAAAAGCTATAGCGGACAAGAAAGCTATGATGGATGAAATTTAAGTAATGGACACTCAGATCCCGATCCCGATAATGATCGTGACTATCGGGATAGGATGGTTCGGATTACAGAATATTTCTATGGTAAGATTAGATGGTTAGTGAGTACACTAACCAGGGCGGTAGACTACAGAGATCAGATTGAATTGATTAAATGGTTTGGGTATTCAGAAGCCAGGGATATAGAAACGTAAATACTAGCTAAAGTAGGTTTCCAAATGAGTAAATAAAAATGGCTGAGCTTTGCAGATTCTATGGTATTATCATTTATATGTACGGATTAGATCATAATCCCCCACATTTTCAATTTACTTATGGTGAATATGAATGTATTATGTATCTGGATGGTTATATTGGTGAAGGAAAAGCCCCATGTAAAGTGATTAATAGAGTCGAACTATGGGCAAGGGGTCATATAGATGATCTAAGAAAAGCCTGGAACCTGGCTCAGCAAGGATTGCCGATAACAAAAATAAAACCATTATGACTAGGATAATTGATGTTGAATATACCGGTCAATATAATTTGGACATTACTTACAGTAATGGCGAGCGTATGCCTGTTGACCTGACTGAGTTAATCAAAAAGCCCGCTTATCAAAGTTTAGAATCTATAAGTGAATTCAAACAATTTGGTCTCGTAAGAGGAACATTGGAATGGAGCAATGGTCTTGACGTGGCTCCTGAATATTTATATGAGCTAGGTCAAATACAAGTAGGAGTAAAGACGAAATAAACTTATGAGGAATTGTGGAGTTGGGGAAAGGTGGAATTGTGGATAGGACACTCAGACGGTTGGGATCGGATGAAAGAATTTACTTAAACCCAATCATAGTTACTCAGAGAGAATTCAGAAAGATAATTTGTCCCCCGCTGGCAGGGTTAGGGGTGGAAATATTGATACACTGATGTTTTGATGATTCTGATTACGGAAATGTATTTACGAAACCACTCAGAGTTACTCGTATAGAGCTCTGAGTGATAGCAGTTAGTTCCTTGTCTTCTGATGAGCAACTGAAGTATTGTGATATTAAAGATTATCCGTATAAACTCTATAATTAAAGTCTAAAGATTGAAAGCTAAGACAGACGAATGGTTATTTGAAATCACCTCCAAGAAAAGCTTGTTTGAGCTTAACTTCAGGGAAATTTATCAATACCGGGATTTATTGATGTTGTTTATCCGCAGGGATATTGTTGCTGTATACAAACAGACTGTACTTGGGCCTTTGTGGTTTGTCATTCAGCCCATTCTTACCTCTTTGATCCAGTTTATTGTTTTTGGTAAAATTGCTTCTATTGTTAGGGATAAAGGATTTTTTATGGATGGGATCAACCTTAATGAAAATTGTAGATGTAAATGCAAATAAAAATATACACTCCCCGCAGAGAAGAAAGCCTTGGAAGGATTTTTAAAGATATTATAGAAGGGTTTAAGGAAGGTCGGGAATTGGCTCGAAGGCTTTTTATCCGGGATTTAAAGGCCAGCTACAGAAAGTCCTACCTCGGCATAATTTGGTTATTTTTGCCGTCTTTAGCTACTGCCGGTATATGGATTTTTCTTAATGGTCAAAAAGTAGTGGCCATTGCCGACACACCTATGGCTTATGCAGGATTCACATTATGTGGAACAATATTGTGGAGTTTGTTTGCTGAGGCTATCAATAAACCATTACAACGATTTCAGGGTGCTATGGGTATGATGACAAAGCTGAATTTTCCCAGGGAAGCTATTATACTTGCCGCTTTATATGATTTGATTTTCAGCTTTGTCTTAAAATTATTGGTTTTGATCCCAGTACTTTGGTTATTGGGTTACCCACCCAACATCATGTTTTTGTATGCTTTTTTTATAGCTTTGGGATTAATTATGACAGGTCTTGTGATTGGTGTAGGGTTAGCGCCTATTGGTTTACTTTACACTGATATTGGTAAGGCACTGCCTATTGTATTACCTTTTGCGATGTACCTTACACCTGTTATATACCCATTGCGAGAGGGCGGCACACTAGGTTGGCTACAAGGTGTCAATCCCGTCACTCCATATTTAGAGAGAGCCAGAAGCTTGTTGGGAGGCTACGATTTCACTATGCATCATGAATTAATTATCTGGTCAATTATCATCTTTATAAGCTTTTTTATAGCGCTAGTGGCTGTTAGAATTGCCTTGCCTGTAATAATTGAAAGGGCTGGCAGTTAGACATAATCAATCATTTAGTTTAAATATTACAATGGCATATGTTATCTAATGAGTGAAGTACTGGTTAAAGTAGATGGCGTTTCCAAAAAGTTCTGTAAAGACTTGAAGCGTAGTTTGTGGTATGGCATGTTGGATATTGGGCGGAGCCTACTTGGATACAAGCCATTTGATGGTCTAAGAAAAGATGAGTTCTGGGCTGTATCAGATGTCAGTTTTGAACTCAAAAGGGGTAAATGTCTAGGTTTAATTGGTCACAATGGTGCAGGAAAAAGTACATTGCTTAAAATGCTAAACGGGCTTATTAAACCAGACAATGGACGTATTGAAATGCGGGGAAAGGTTGGTGCATTGATCGAATTAGGTGCAGGATTTAATCCGGTGTTAACGGGTAGAGAAAATATTTATAATAACGGTGCAGTATTAGGCTTTTCCAAAAAGGATATTGATCTGAAATTTGATGAAATCGTCGCTTTTTCAGATATTGGTGATTTTGTAGAGACACCAGTTCAAAATTATAGTTCTGGAATGAAAGTGAGGCTAGGCTTTGCAATTGCTGCACAAATGAAGCCAGATATTCTTATTTTAGATGAAGTTTTAGCTGTAGGTGATGCTTCCTTCAGACTTAAATGTTTTAATAAAATTTCAGAATTGCTTGAAAACACTGCAGTCATTTTTGTGTCTCATTCTATGGCTCAGGTAGCAAGAATTTGTGATGATGTATTACTATTAAAAAATGGATGTATTTTAAATTATGATAATAAAACAAGTTCCGCGATTGCGGATTACCTGGCAAATATTAGTAATACTATTGATGCAAGGATCTTTAGGTCAGATTTAGTATATATTGAATTAGGTAAAATTGCAGACGAATATCTACAACCAAAACTTTCATTTAGTAGTGGTCAACCATTTAATATAATCATTCATGTAAATGTGAAGAACTTTGTTCATTTGACTATGAATAGGTTGATGTTAGTGTTTGTAGACAATGAATTAAATAGTGCATTACAAATAGATGAAGACGTTAGCTTTACATCCAATGGTCGTTATGAAATTATTTTAAGCTTTAAAAACATTTTGTTTAAAACAGGGAAATTCTATGTTAATGCTGTAGTACTAAATGGTAAACGTGGTGATTTTGTAGCTGCAGTTGATAATCTAACGAGCTTTTCTGTTTACAATGATAAGGATGGATATGCACCTATTTTTGCAAAACCAATAATTGGTATTAATAAACTGTCCGAATAACAATTTAGTTATAACCAATGTGTGGAATAATTGCTTATGCTAGTAACAATAAATCTACTAATAGTGTAGAATTTAATAATGCTAGAGATACTCTGATACACAGAGGCCCTGATGGATATTCAAGTGATTTTTTTAACAACAATCATATTGCCCTTGGGCATAGAAGACTTTCAATCATAGACTTATCTGATAAAGGCAAGCAACCTATGTCTAATGAGGATAAATCTATTTGGTTAACATTTAATGGTGAAATTTATAACTTTCAATCACTTAAAAGAATATTGGTACAATGTGGCCATGTGTTTATATCAAATTCTGACTCAGAGGTAATTATTCACGGATACGAGGAATGGGGTACTGATATCGTTAATCACTTAAAAGGTATGTTCGCCTTCATAATTTATGATCAACCAAAGCAAAAATTGTTTGTTGTCAGGGATCGTTTTGGTATTAAACCAATTTATTGGTATCATGATAGTGATCGATATGTTTTTTCATCCGAACTTAAAGCCATCGCTTCATTTTCTTGGTTCAAAAGAGCATTAAATGCAAACGCACTTAGAGACTATTTTGCTTATGCTTATATTCCAGCCCCAAGATCAATTTGGCAAAATGTTTACAAAATACAGCCAGGTCATTTTTTGTTATTAGATACACAAAGTTGGAAACATAACGAATATCAATATTGGAAACTCCCAACCAGTAAAAATATTTACTTACCAATTGACGAGGCAGTAAATAATGCTCAGGAGTTCGTTCATAAAGCTGTAAAGGAACATTGTATAAGTGATGTACCGGTTGGGCTATTTCTCAGCGGAGGAATAGATTCTGGTACAATCTGTCGTGAAATGACTCAATTAAATCAAAGCATTGATACATTTTCTATTGGTTTTGAGAATTGGGATAGATCAGAACATAAGGAAGCAGGCCTGATGGCTGAAAATTTTAATACTACACACCATTTAAAACTCATAGATCATATAGATGATGAATTGATATCACAAATGATGGAGATTTATGATGAACCTTATGCTTATTCTTCTAAAATACCGTATTATTTGGTATCTCAATTTTCCAGTAAAAAGAATAAGGTTGCATTAGTAGGTGATGGTGGAGATGAAGTATTTGGAGGGTATAATTGGTATTATCAATATGACGAGTTTAAAAGGCGGGAAAATAGTACAAGTAAACTTCGTTCTCTTATTAGAAGATTAAAGGGACCATCGGCAAATGATGTAATAAAATACTACAAAAGCTACTTACCACATACTATATCAAGTAAATATAATTTGTCTACTTTTTTTTCAGCTTCTATACTAAATGAGTTAGATGAGGAAAGTGTCTTTTGGTTATATGAAAAATTTATACCAGACAACCGGAACACTATAAAAACTTTACAAGAATTAGATTTTTACACATTTTTGCCTGAAGCTGCACTAACTCGTGCAGACAGGTCTAGTATGGCTCATTCTCTTGAAGTTAGAGTGCCTTTCCTCGACCATGAGATGGTTGAATGGGCCTGGCATTTACATCCCTCTGTTTATATGGTGGAAAATGAGAAAAAGCCTTTATTGCAACGTTCCCTTAAGAATAAAATACCTCAAAAAGTATTTCAAATGCCTAAAAGGGGTTTTGGATTACCATACCATACTTTGATAAGTAAAGATAACATTGAAAGATTATTTCAAAGCTCAAATTTGAAAACAGCTGGATGGTTAAATCCTGATTTAAGCTTTGACAAGCTATCAAGTCACGGTCTATATTCATTGTATATATTAATCAAGTGGTCCAACAGGTGGTTATAAAAGATAATTGGAATAGGTTCATTCTTAATTCACTTATATGCCTTGTTTTAATATTTATATCAAGATATATAAATCAATTATTTATAGATTTTAAATATATTGATATTTTCTATTTTGAAGATTATTTGTTTTTCGGTTTTTTATCAAAATCCAATCTCTTTTTGTTAATAACGGCACTTGTAGTATTGTTAAGTTTTATTAGTTATTACTACACTCATAATCAAAGACTTAGTAAAGTTGAAAGCGCTTTATATTTTGTGTCGATATTTCTAATATTTCTCAATACAGTTTTTATACCCAAGAACTGGTATTTCAATCAATTTCATTTGGTTGATAGGATAATTTTAATAGTTTTATTCATCCTTGCCCTTTATCGACCTGCTTTTGTTTTGTTATTTTGGTTCTTCGCTTTGTTATTTATCAAACAACTGCAATTTCCGAGTATTTTTTATTACACTTTTACAGACAAACAGATATTTTATGATATTATCCTTTTTGTCTTTCTTTGGATTTCCGTCAGGCCGTTTGGTAAATTAGACTCCACATTTTTTTACGTTTCAATTTGGGGGATGTTTTCAATATGGTATTTTATGGCTGGTTATGGAAAGCTTGAAATTGCTTGGTGGGAGAATAATGTGACTAACCTTTTTCTTTCATCCTTACCTTATGGTTGGCTTTATTCCTGGCCACAAACTCAAAAGTTTTTACTTTCCTTACTAGATCAATTTAACACTATTTTAACAATTCTCACATTAGTTGCGGAGCTAAGTGTAATATTTTTCTTTATTCACAGGTTCTTTGCTATATTTTTGGTCGGGCTATTGTGGTCAATGCATCTTTTCATTTTTCTTGCTTCTGGCGTATTTTTTTGGAAATGGATGGTTTTTTTGATTGCAATGGCCACTGTATTATTCGTTTTTAAGGATGAAATAAGGAGTGTTTTTCAATTGCGATATTTTTTATTGTCTACATTGATTGTTTTATTCTTTGGTTTTGTTTTAGGCGCTACGAAATTGAGTTGGTTAGATTCCGGGGTAGTGAATTTCCACACGATTACATTAGATTCCAAAATTTCTAAAGTAGAGAACCTTAGATTGGATGCTACTTTTTTTGCACCTTATGATGTAGTATTTGCCCAAAATAGATTTTATTTCCTTGAAGAGAAACCTTTATTGTTCAATACTTATGGAAGCTTTTTCTATTCCAGGGATGAGGTTGATATATCGCCATTATCGGGTCACAAATTAAAGGATGCAATTGCTCAAAACGGGAGAGTTTATTTTGATCAGGAATCCAAAAATGTATTTTTTGATTTTTTGTCTGTATTTGTTAGAAATAAATTATCTTCAGATAGGAGTTTTGATTATTTACCATTCTACAGTCCTAGTCATATTTATCAAGGGCATAACCAAAAGGAAATCTATCTTGATGAGATTGGTAGATATAATATAAAGGTTGATTACTATGAAATTGATGTCAGGAATCCAAATCAATTTGATACTTTAACGCATAATGTACATCAATTGATTATTAAGTAGTTTCATGAAGGAAATATTTATAAATAGAAATTGTCCAGTATGCATGTCACATGATGGTTTAGTTTTGGGGGACATGAATGGGAAAATCCTTTTAAAAAGTAATCCAGGTTATCTTTCAAATTGGTTTCATAATTATCCCCAAGTACTATATCATATTAACCATTTTGTTCAGTGTAAATCTTGTTCTATGATTTATGTTAACAAGGTTTTGAACAATGAATGGCTTTATAAATATTACAATGAGGGAATTGATGCTGAAAAAAGTATATCTAAAATTTTCAAAAAAGAGAAAAGAAATCAACTCGTATATCTATGGAAAAATCTTAATGCATTGGCAGATAAAGATGCAACGTTAAAAGTATTAGACTATGGCGCCGGTTGGGGAGATTTTTTATTAGTCGCAAAATGTATAGGAGTTGAAGTATTTGGTTTAGAATTAGATCAAAGAAAAATTGATTTTGCTAAGAGAAATGGAATTCCATGTGGAGAATTTGCATTTATTGAGAAAAATGCGCCTTACGATATATTTATGTGCAATCAGGTATTAGAGCATTTGGATAAGCCTAAAGAAGCCTTAAAAAATCTTAGGAGCTTGTTAATAGAAGGAGCCATTGGGTATATTTCAGTTCCTAATTTTCCAATTGAAATAGTAAAGGATCAAATAAGACTTATTAAGCAAGGTAAACTTCCATCCAAGGATTTTGATCCACTTGGCCATTTGAATTATTTTGATGTCCATAGTTTCAGAAAAATACTTGCTGAAACTGGTTTTGAAGAAATAAAAAGACCAAAAACTAAGAGTATTAGAGGAAGATTAAGCAACTTCTTAAAAACTCTTAAAGGAAAGGACATTCAAGAAGGTCCTCATCTATATGTAAAATCAATATAATTTAATGCAAAAAATTGACAGAAAATTTAGACTTCCTAGAATTTGGTCAAATGATGAGCTGAGGAAATTCGCTTATTATTTTAAAGGGAAAGTTATAAATGTTTCTGCGGGTGAAAATATTGATAAACAAGGAAGTACCTATGATCAGTATTTTGAAAATGCATCCGAATTTTGGTTATCTAACTACAGCCCTGGTTCATTTAGAGGCTATGAAGGGAGAACGAATGAACATTTAATCGATCTTGAAAAGCCATTGAACGAGGCGTTAAAAGAAACATTTGATGTAGTATTTAACCACACCACCTTAGAACATGTATTTGATGTTTTTACAGCATTTAAAAACTTATGTGATCTCAGTAAGGATGTGGTGATTTTGATTGTTCCTTTTGCCCAAGAGCAACATGAGAACGATGGATATTTAGATTATTGGCGTTTTACTCCAACCTGCATTAGAGAGTTATTCAATAGAAACGGATTTTCCGTAGTGTATGAGGCAAGTAATAATGATTTCAATGCAGGAACTTATTTGTTTGTAATAGCTTCTAATAAGCCTGAAAAATGGGAAAATAAATTCCCAAACAAAAAGCCTGAAAAAAATGCTGCTAGTTGGATAGGTTCTGTCCAAAAATTGAATCCTTCTATTCTTCAGCGTATTTTTAGAAAATTATGAATTTTGATTGTTTAGTAATAATTAGATCTGCAAATGAGAGAACAGTCAAATTGTGTAAAAATCTTATTCTTTTACAAGGTGTTTCAGAAAGTCAAATTGTTATAGTTGAAGAAGTTCCTTTTTCAAAATCACTTGCGAAATCTTTCGCAGAGGGGATAAAGGCTAACTATAAGTGGACGTTTTGTGTAGATGCAGATGTCCTACTAAGGCCAAAATCAATTCTAAAAATGTTGGAATTTGCAGAGGCTATGCCATCAGATTTTTTGGAAGTTCAAGGTTTTGTTATGGATAAGTTCTTTGGTGGCCCTAGACCGGCTGGCAATCACTTATATCGCACTTCATTTCTATCTAATGCATTAAAACATATTCCAAAAGAGGGGATTGATATAAGGCCTGAGTCAAGAACCTTAAATGCAATGGCTAATTTGGGCTATCCATTTAAAAGTGTAGATTATATAGTTGGTATTCATGATGACTATCAATATAATTTTGATATTTTTCGTAAATGTTTTGTTCAGGCTTTTAAACATGGAGATAGATATAATTTATTTATGACTATTTGGAAACAAAAAGCTAAAATTGACCAGGACTTTTTAATTGCATTAAAAGGATTTGCAGCTGGTGTATTGCATCAGGGTGATATTTTTATTAATCGTGATTTAAGATTTTTTAAAGAGCAATTTGATCTCATTGGAGTTCCTGAGAAACAAGAATTTGAGACAAGCAATATTGATATTAATACAATTGAAGCACAAGTTCAAAATTGGCAAGTAGAACCTGTTTATCTTCAATATTTCCCAAGCCTTAAAAAAATAGCTCCGCCAATACCTAAAAGAAAAATTTCAGGGTGGGAGAGGGTGAAATTAAAGCGAAAAGAAATGTCAATCGTAAGTTACAAATTCTACATACTAGGTTTTTTAATATTAAAAATGGGTGAAAGATTGATGCTTTTAGTTGATCGAAGAAAAACTCAACAATGAAAGCATTATATATTCTTACTAGTACGGGGAAAGACATATATATAGATTTAACTTATATTTCTGTTGTTTTTTTATTGCATACAAATCCGCAGGTAGATGTAAATATTGCATGTGATAAGGAATCTTTTGAAGCCATAAAAAACTCAAATCATCCTCTTTTTGATTTGGATTTGAAATTAATTTCAGTTTCAACTCCTGAAGGTAAGCCTTCATGGAGGAATCGATATGTAAAGTGCAGGATGCGTGAAATTATTTCAGGGGATTTTCTTTATTTGGATGGAGACACAATAGTGCGAAACTCAATTCATGAAATTTTTAATTTATCATGTTCCTTTGCCGCTGCCTCAAACCACAATACTACATATCCTTCCAACTTCAATAACAGAGAAAAAATTGTGTTTGAATCTAATAATTGGACATTACCTTTTGGACACTACTACAATGCCGGAATAATGTATTGGAAGGATAATGCATCAACACGTAAATTATCTGATCTATACATTCAGAAATGGCACCAATCTTCGAAAGCAGGAATTCATTTTGATCAACCTGCACTAAATTCTGCTTTAATTGATTGGCAAGGTGAATTAAGCGAGTTCGAAGGAAAGTATAACGCACAGTTTATAAATGATTATAGACTTTCGGTGGACGCTGTAATATGGCATAGATATTTATCTGGTGGAATTAAGTATCCTTTGGATTATTTTGAGTTAATGTTACAAGAATTAAAAAATGAAGGTGAGTTATCATTTATATCTATTGAAAAAGTACTTTCGGTACGATGTGCATTGGTTTCTAAAAGCGAGGAAAATGAGAAATCCATTTTAAACTTAATTGATCGCAAAGATGGTATAGTTACTAAGGTAGATTATTATAGAAATCAAACACCAATATTGTTGAGAGTAAAAAATAAATTGTTAAGAATTTTCAATTGAAAACTCTAATTATATCACAAAGTGGCCCCCCACTTTTAGGAGGGTCAGCAGTGGCTGCTTTGAAATATGCGGAATATCTATATAGTAAGGATAAAGATGGTGTTTTATTTTTGTGTCCTAGAAATCCTTATTGGAATAAATCACTTGCAAATCAATTTTCGTTTATTAAAGTATTTAATGTTCCTTATTTTAAGAGAATAAAGTCAGGAAATCGGTGGCAAATAATTTGTAATTGGGCTTATTATCAGTTTATTGCTATTAAGATTTTAATCTTTCTTTGGCCTATTCGAAATAATATAAATGCAGTTCATCTATTTGACTGCTGGTTAGATTTTAACTTTGCAAGTATACGGGCAGCAAAGTGGCTAAGATTAAAAGTCATAACAGAAACATGTTTGATAGGAGCCGATGATCCGGCTACAATTTTGACGAAAAGTAGAGGTATTAGTATTTCGATTAATCGATTAAGAGTTCTAGATTATTTAAAATCCGACTTCTTTATTAGTAAGTCACCTTACATGAGCGAATTATTCAGCAAGCAATTAATATCTAAAAAATGCTTCGAAATACCCTATTTTGTAGATACATCCAAATTTAACCCATGTAGCCCAAAAGAGCAGGTTGTCCTGAAAGAACAGTTTGGCTTCAATGCTACGGATACGATTATACTATTTGTTGGAAGATTAAACGAGAGAAAAGGTGTATCATTTTTACTTGATGCTTTTAAAAAACTTTTAGTTCAAAAATTGAATAATGTTTATTTGATATTAATTAGTCCTGTTGATAAAGCTAATATTTCAGTATTTCAAGAGTCAATCATCAACAAAGTAAAGGATGTAGAGTTCAAGAATAGGGTAAAGCATATTGATTATCATTTAGATAATGTTCATGACTACATGAGGCTTTGCGATATATATTGTTTGCCGTCTTTTCAGGAGGGTTTTCCTATATCTATATGTGAGGCCATGTGTTGTGAAAAGTTTATTGTAGCGTCAAATATTGAAGAAATAAATGGTCCTCAATTAGAGCATCTTAAGTCAGGTTATTTGGTTAATCCTGGATCCGTATGTGGTCTTCAACAAGGGTTCAATTTTTATCTAAATGATAAAGAAAAAGCTCAAGTATTAGCACTTAATGCCTATAGATCTGCTTTAAGTAGGTTTTCTCTAAAATCTATAGCAAATAGCTATTCTCATTTAACTTAATAAAATGCCTTATTGGATTAGAATTAGACTTAAGTATTATCTAAAAAGACTTAGTATATACTTCAAGAAAGTATCGGAAAATGTAGTTGCTGTAAAAATAGTTAAATCAGTCAATGGTAATGAAGCATTTATTGAAGATCATCTCGGAGTATTAATGAAACTTGATTTACGCAACTATGTAGATCAATGTATATACAAAACAGGATATTTTGAAAGATCATCATCTATTTTTGTTGAAAATTACATTAAATCAGGTATGGTTTGTTTAGATGTAGGTGCAAATTTTGGGTATTACACTTTAAAAATGTCAAAATTGGTTGGTGGTGAAGGTAAAGTTATTGCTTTTGAACCCAGCTCTGTTTTTTTTTCAAGACTAAGTGAAAATATCTTACTAAATGGATCTAACAACATCGAAACTATTCAAAAGGGAATGTCTAATTTTCCCCAAAGCTTGCAATTAAGTGTTGGATCTCAAAGTGCTACAATGCATTGGCTAACAGATTTTAGCGAGCCAAACCCTATTCAAGAAAGTATCGAACTCATAACCCTAGATGAATTTGCTTCCAGCTCAAACATTAAAAGGCTTGATTTTATTAAAATTGACATTGATGGACATGAAATATTTGTGCTTAAAGGAGGTATTAAGACAATAAAAAGACTTAAACCTCTAATTTTATTGGAGGTTAGTCACATTCATTATAGAGAAGCTAATGTTGATATTATCGAATTTTACAATTTTATAATTTATGAATTGAATTACAAAATATTACTTGTAAATGAAAAAGAAGTATCAAACCTGGAGGAGTTTTTAATCAAATGTTGTGATTTTTCGCATTCAGAAAACATTTTACTGAAACCCAAATATTAGTTAATGATCCGGTTATTAAAAAAGGCCTTGAAAAAGTTATTAGCAGATGATGATATCTTTTACTTAAACAAAAAGATCAGAATTTTGAATACATTTCAAGAATTGAAAAAGTTGTATTCATGGAATGAAGATCCTGAAATGAATCATGATTTTATTTTTGATTTTGAACATGAAGAGGATGTAAATGAAAGACGTATAAGGGACGCAGAAGTTCAAGGTACAATTCTTATTAATACTAAACCTTCAATTGTTCTTGAGATAGGCACTAGCTATGGCAAGGGTACGGCGCACCTGGCTGATAACGCAAAAAAGGCGGAAATATATACTGTAAATATTCCACCTGAAGAGCTGATGGATGGTAGTGGTGGTATACATATTACTCATAGTCTTTCAAAAGATGAGATTGGTCATTACTATATAGAAAGAGGTTATAAAAATATTAATCAAATATATGAGAATACTAAAGACTGGGATCCAGATATTGGTCATATAGATGTAGCCTTTATAGACGGTTGTCACGATAGAGAATTTGTTGTAAACGACACTAAGAAAATTATTAAAAATATGAGCTCTGGCAGCTTTATAATGTGGCACGATTTTAACCCTGATTTATATAATTCCCATAATTGGATAAAGCAAGTTATGCTTGGAATTGAAGATCTATATAAGGAAGGTGTATTGAAAAATAGAATATATCATGTTAAAGACTCATGGATAGGGATTTATAAGGTTTGATAATTAGTGAACCCTTAACTTTTAGTTTTCAATATATTGGCATAATTAAAATCAAGTTATATATCATTAAATAATATGATTTAATACTTTCTGTAAATAGCTTAGCTATCTACTTAAAATAAGCTGGTATTGTACACCTTATTTTTTGAGTGATATTTATTATTATGATTTATCTTTTCAATCAAATTAAAGACGATTAATAGTAATGTTATGGTAAATATTAGTGTTGTATGTTATCACATGTACTAAAGGTATTTTTTGGTTTAATCGATTCTTTATGACAAATGAAATCGTAGGACAAAATGAGTGTATTTGTTTTTTATAAAATTTTGTTTTGAAAAACTCTAATTAGTGGGTTTTCTAAGATTTGTTTTAGCCATAGTTGTAGTTATTGCGCATTCACAAGCTTTGGGAAATATTAGATTTGTTGGGGGAGTCTTGGCTGTCCAATCATTCTATATGATTTCTGGTTTTTACATGGCACTGATACTAAATGAAAAGTACATAGGGATAAGTAATAGATATTACATTTTCCTCAGCAATAGACTCTTAAAACTGTTTCCTATATATTGGGTTGTACTGTTATTAACAATTTTGTATTCAATATATTCATTACAAAATGGTTTACAATCAGAAGATACAATTTTATACTATTTATCTTATTTCAATCTTATTGATTTTAAAACTTTTGTCTTCTTGGTTTTTACTAATATATTTCTGTTTTTTCAAGATATAGTAATGTTTTTGGGATTAGATAATAATGGTGAGATTGCTCTTACTTCTAATTTTTGGAAGACTGAACCTAAATTATATAAATTTCTTTTTATACCTCAGGCCTGGACAATAGGTATTGAGTTGATGTTCTATACTTTGGCTCCATTCTTAGCATCAAAAAGAAGATTGCCACTTGTAATGGTAATTTTAATTTTGAGTTTGTCCACGAGATTCTATTTAATTTTTAATGGATTAAATCACGACCCTTGGACTTACCGGTTTTTTCCAGCAGAACTATTTTTCTTTATGCTAGGTATAATCTGTTATCACTTTTATAATAAAATCCGGTATATGAAATTTGATTTATGGATTTTATACGTCTTATTAAGTGCATTTATCTTGAATATTCTACTTTATGAACAATATTATATTCCATTTAAGAAGCAATTGTTTTTCACATCATTATTTATTTCTATTCCTTTTATATTTAAGCTTACAATCAATAGCAAAATTGATAGAACAATAGGAGATTTGTCTTATCCAATATATATATCGCACATACTAATTATATCTTTGGTCAAAGACTTTAACTTGAATATACAGTTAGTCATCGTATTAGTTATAATATTCTCGTATTTTTTAAATAGAGCAGTTTCCAATAAGGTAGAGTCCCTTAGATCCAGCAGATTAAGAAGAGTCTAAACTCTATTGCTTGCAATATTTTCAGAATTTTCTTAAAGTGAAAATTTTATATGGATATCCATATTACCCTTCATCTTCAACCTATGGTAATATCAATAAAATATGGTTAGATCATATTGGATTGATCCTAAAGGCAGGTTTTGATGTAGAACCTTATTGTCTTACATTAGACCCACCAAGAGATGGTATACCATTTACCCAATTAGATCGACTTTGGAAATGCAGGGATAAAATGCTTTCGAAGCATTATGAAAACTTAGAAAAAGCACTAGAAGGAAAAGATGTACTGATAAATGCTACAGGACATAATCTTCATCCTGAATTTGTTGAATCTTTATCCGTATTTACAGTTTTTCAGTATAATGATGACCCTGAGAGCTCTGAGTTTCATTCTCGTTATATAGCACCAGGATATGATCTATGTTTAATTGGAAATATAGCAGAGGTTTCTACTTACAAATCGTGGGGAATAAAAAATGTTCATTGGATGCCTTTAGGGCTACGACCACATTTTTATGATCCTTACATTACTGTAAGTGATTTGTTTAAGTATGAGCGCGGTATAGATTTATTCATGATGGCTGACAAAACATCCAAATGGCGTAAGGAGAGAATGCAAAAACTTGATATAGCTTTTCCAGGTGCACATTTTTATGGTAAAGGTTGGCATAGAGGTTATTTACCACCTGGGGAAGAATTGAAATATTTAAGTAACTCAAAAATTTCTCCAAACATTCATAATTCTACCGGACCAATAAACTATAGAACTTATTACACACCAGCAAATGGGGCACTGCTTATATGTGACAATAAAAATTATCTTGGTGAAATTTATATTTTAGGTAAGGAAGCTGTTGGGTTTGATAATATATCGGAATGCATAGAATTAGTAGATTATTATTTGCACCATGATGATGAAAGGATTTCTATAGCACGTAGAGGCTGTGAAAGAGCAAGAAATGACTATAATGAAATTGCTGTTTTTGAAAGAACTATTAAATTAATTGAAAAATACTTTAATGGAAAAAATAAATTAAAATCTAATAGTAGGACCACAATAAATTATAATAATCCAAGCTTCACCCAGCAGTATTTTTACAGGTTAAAATATTGGTTGTTTGATGCCCTTAACTTTCTTAAAGTTAAGGCTTCCAAATTGAAGAAATCTCTTTTTATCTGGAGTTTATTTTGACCAACATTTTAATTGCAATAACAAAATTTGATGCCGGAGGTGCTGAACGACAAGCTGGTTATCTAGCGGAAGGGCTAATGGCAAAAGGCTATAAAGTGACTATTCTTGCTTTTGGCAAAACAGAGGGTCTTAGTTACAAGCGTTTCAATGCTGCAGGTCTTACATGCTTGGCTACCGGTTTTCGTGAAAAATTAATTCTTACCGAAGGTAGGGGATTAAAAGCTAGATTGCTTTGTTTGAAATATAGGAGAAAGTTAGTTCTTCTTGTGAAAAAGCTCAAGGTAGATGTGATCATACCGTTTACCTATGCACCCAATGTCATTTATGGGCAGTTGTGGAAAAAAATGGATGCTAAAGCGTGTTATTGGAACCAACGGGATGAAGGTCGTGGGTTTTTAGGGCGTCCTTTTGAATTAAAAGCTTTGGCTAATTGCATATCTATTATTTCGAACAGTATAGAAGGAGTGCAATTCTTAACCCGATACACAAATCGTCAAATTTCAATTATTCGGAATGGTGTTGAAATTCCAAGCAGGCAAGTTGATACAATTGAAGTTATTGACGAGTTTAAGGTCGTCATGGTTGCCAATTTGCATTATTACAAGGATCACATGACTTTGTTAAAAGCTTGGAAGCTTTTTATGGAGCAAAGTCCTAAGGCACGATTGATACTGGTAGGTAAAGAGGGAGACGCCTATCAGGAATTAGTAGAATATGTTGCTGATCATCAATTATATGGTTCTGTAGATTTTGTGGGACTGGTGGATCAAGTTTCCACAATTCTGGCCAGTTGTCATCTTGGTGTATTTAGTTCTGATACAGAAGGTGTCCCTAATGGCATTTTGGAATGTATGGCTGTAGGTTTACCTGTGATCGCTACCGAAGGGTTAGGAAGCCAAGAGGCGTTAGGGGATCATTATCCATTTTATGTTGGATCAGGAGATGTGATAACATGGTCTCGAAAAATAAATGAATTGTATTTAAATCCTGAACTGAGGAGGAATATTGGAAATCAAAATTTTGAACGAGTATCTACACATTTTTCACTATCACAAATGATTGAACAATATCAAGAACTAATTGAATTTGAAATAAGCCAGTGATAACAATCATCATACCGTGCTACAATCAGGGTCATTATTTGGATGATTGTTTAACTTCAATCATTGCACAAGAATTTGAAAATTGGGATGCTATTATTGTAAATGATGGATCAACGGATGATACTGCTGAAAAAGCCATAGGCTGGGCAAAGAAAGATCATCGCATTAAAGTCATTCATCAGGAAAATCAAGGGTTATCAGCTGCCAGGAATGCTGGCATATTGGCTGCTAATGGAGATTATCTACATTTTTTAGATGCTGACGATTTTTTGATAGGTAATTTTTATGTTCAATTGAACCAATTAATTGATTCAAGTATAATATTACAATCAGGTTATAAATATTACATTGAGACGAGTAATAATTATGTACAGGAAGTTCTTCCAGGACGCAATTCCGATCTAATACCAGATATTTTAAATGGAAATCTAGGTCCATGTCATTCTTTGATAATTTCTAAGGACTTGGTGGATAAAATAGGAGAATTTGATTCCGGTTTAAAAAGTGCAGAGGACTGGGATTTTTGGATTCGAGCTGCCAAAGTAGGCGCAAGGATACAAACAGTTTCTAAACCAATGGTTGCATACCGTTATGTCCAAAACAGTATGAGTCGAAATGGTTTCCGTATGTATGAGGCTTTAAAGACGGTTGCTATAAGGGCACCACAAAAAGACTTAAGGATTGATGCTAATTATCCATTAAACCGAGACTATGATTTTGATGTAAAACCGGTAATTAAGAGGTGTTTATTGCAATGTCTGGGAGTAACAGTAATGCAAGGACATATTCAGGAATCGCTACAGCTTTTCGAAAAGGAAAGAAAGCAAATGGATTTAGTATTTGAACCTAAGGATTTTGGATTGATGTGTTCTTATTTGTCATTTCGGTATTGCTACGCTGAGGATAAATTAAAGCAAGTTTTTAATGAGTTTTATTCCAATTTTGAAGCTTTCTTTAAAGAACTAGATGGTGACCTGATTGATTCAAGGAAAGCCCTAAAACATGTTTTTGATCGGTACAGCAAGGTAAGAAGAAAGCAACAGTTTGGGCTATTTGGGTCTATAATGAATAAAGTCTTTTCTTAATGTCCTCAGGCGTATCTGTAATTATTTGTACCTACAATGGTAAAGGCAGGTTGGCACCAACACTTGAACATCTGGCAAGGCAAGATGTAGGGCAAACCCTGGATATTGAATTGATTATTGTAGATAATAACAGTACTGATTACACAATAGAGTGGTGTCGGGAATGGTTGAGAAGCAATGCTTTTCCATTTTCATGGCATATTGTTTCAGAACCAAGCGCAGGATTGAGTTATGCCCGCAAAAAAGGCATTTCTTGCGCCAAGTATGAGTTCATATTGTTTTGTGATGATGATAACCATTTGTCAGCTAGCTATCTAAAAATAGGAGCCAAGCTTTTAAGACAATATCCTGAATGGGCTGTATTGGGTGGACATGGGGAGCCACTCTTTGAAAATGCTCCACCTGATTGGTTCGATCGATTTCATTACAGTTATGCTGTTGGTCCACAAGCTGAAGCATCTGGCGTTTTGCCGCGTGGAGCGGAATTATATGGTGCTGCATGCTTTTTTCGAAAGATAGCTCTGGATAAGCTTTATACTACTGGGTTCACTTCTTCTTTGACAGACAGGAAGGGCAAAGCCCTCAGCTCTGGCGGCGATGTGGAGCTATGTTATGCATTGCAGCTTATTGGTTACAGTATAGCTTATGAGGAAACTTTACGGTTTAAACATTTCATGCCTGCTTCGCGGCTTTGTATGGACTATTATTTGAAACTTAAAAAAGCTATTGCCTCCCAAGCGGGATTGTTGTTTGTCTATCAGTATTTATTAAAAAATGACAAGCCTTGTTTAACCTTATTTTATTTCGATTATATCAGGGCAATGACATACACTTTTGTGCTTCTGGTCGGGTCTCGCTTTAAACATATCTTAGGCCTTAGAAGGGCACCATTTATGGAGAAAAAGGTAGCTCAAACTGTATTAAATGCTAAATCAAGGGCTTTTGTTGGTAATCTTGGCAAGGTGCAAGCCCTATTTAAAGAGTTATCAAAATTGTCAGCAGTTCACAGAGAGCTTTTATCAATATGAATAAGCTTCCTTTATTTTCCATTATTATCCCTACTTACAATCGCGGCCATATTATTCACCGAGCTATTGAAAGTGTATTAGACCAGTCATGTATTGATTGGGAACTTATCATTGTAGATGATGGGAGCAATGATTATACAATGGAAATAATTGGGAAATATAAAAATGATAAACGGGTAACTCTTCATTATCAAGAAAATAATGGGGTTTGCTCTGCACGTAATAAAGGCATGTCATTGGCTCAGGGGGAGTATCTGGTATTTTTGGATAGCGATGATGCTCTAGAAGTTAATTACCTGGCTACATTTACAGAATTATTAATAAACACCAAATACGATTGTATTTTTTGCGGGGTTGAAATCAGGTATCCGGGTTTATCTGAAGTAACACAAATTAAAACATCTCCTGAAAGTTTTCTTACTGGTAGTTTTTGTATTAGGTCTGAAGTGATCGGTCAAATTGGGGGATATGATGAAAATCTTAGTTATGGTGAGAATACTGAGCTTGGTTTTAGGCTTAAGGAGGCCATAGGTAATGATTATGGGATTATTGATCAAGTGCTGCTGTATGTTTACCAGGAGAAAAATAACAGGATGAGTAATCAGCCAAACAATGTAATTAACTCCATTTCATATGTGTTAGAAAAGCATCAGTCCTATTTTGATATGAATAAGCATTCAAAATATCACTATCTCAATACACTGGGGGTAAGCTATTGCAGGATTGGTAATTGGCAAGCAGCTCGAATAACATTTTATCAATCTGTAAAGATACGGCCTACCGCTCTTAAAGGGCATCTCCGAATGCTTTGTACGTTTATTCCCGGTGTAGCAAAAATGATTTATTAGAATGTTTCCGAAAAGAAACGACCTTCGTATAGCTGCTACTATCCTTCATTTTAAAAATGCTCCGCAGCTAGTCCAGGTTATTGATGCGGTACTTAAACAGACTTTATCCGTTGATAAGGTCATTGTATTGGACAATAACTCCGAAATTGACCTATCTGGATATATAGAAAAATACACTGAGGTTGATTTTATCATGTTAAAAGAAAACATGGGGGTAGGTTACGGCCACAACCATCTTTGGAAACATGCTATCGAAAAATACAATGTCAATGCTATTTGGGCTTTAGAGCATGATGCTGTACCTGATCATGATAATTTGCTGAAAGTTCTTGATGGTGTCTACTCTAATCCGCAATTTGATAGTATTTATGCAGCAAATAGTATCGAATGCAGTAGTTTAGAATATGACAGGTTTATTTATTATGATGGGTATTTTCCTTTTTTCAGGAAAATTTCAAATCCAACTAAAAGGGAGGATTACTTTGGTGGCTTAAGTTTTAATGGTGTTCTAATTCCAGTAAGTACCATTTCAGCAATTGGTTACCTCAATGAACAATTATTTGTAGGCTATGAAGACAGGGATTTCCATAGAAGGATTCTTAATCACCATGGTAAAATTTTAAGGATAACCAATACTTGTGTCCATCATGACCTATATAAAAACAGGAAGAAGTTAGTAATTGGAAACAAATGCTTTTTGCTCTCGAATAGCACAATCGAAAGGGAGTATTATTCATTTCGTAATGCAATGTGGATAGATAATAATCATGCATCTTATGCCATTAGGCTGTTTCTATCTATAGTTGCTACTATCTTATTCAAAAAACAAAAAATCCGCAGGATAAAAGTTAAAATAATGGCCTACAGGGATGCGCGACATGCAAGAATGGGTCAACGTATTCATTTTTAATTATTTAGTATGTCAATTGCTTTAATAATAGTTACCTATAATAGGTTAGAAACACTTAAGCAAAATCTGGAGCATGTAGGCAATCAAAGTAAACCCCCTGATGCCATCATCATTGTGAACAACAATAGTACGGATGGAACGGCAGACTATCTTGATAGCAGGCATGATCTCATCACCCTTCATCAGCAGGGTAATATAGGTTGGTCAGGAGGGTTGGAAATTGGAATGAAGTATGCACATCGGCATTATGATCCTGACTATTATTGGCTAATGGACGATGACAGTTTTCCAGGTCCTAATACTTTAGCACTCCTCTTTGAGCAAATTGAAAAATTACAGAAACCTAGCATTATAGGGCTTTTGGGTTATACTTTCAGGCATGGAATGCCGGTATTGCCTGAACCATCTGATGAATTGAAAATGGTGGATTTTGTACTGGTTGATAATGCATTGATAAGCAAAGAAGTTGTGAAAGTAGCAGGATACCTTGATCCGGACTTCTTCATTATGGCAGAGGATTATGAATATTGCAAGAGGGCGCGCCATCATGGTTTTGATGTATGGCTTTACCATACAGGAGAGGAATTAGTCAACAGGCTTCATTTAGGATCTCAAATCTTTTCGAAACCTACTTTATGGCGTGGTTATTATCATACAAGAAACCATATCCTGACTTTAAAAAAATTTTTCTCATGGAAGGATTTTTTTGGGTTTCTCAACCGGCACACCCGTATCATATTATACGCATTAATTTTTGCCAAAGACAGAAAAATCAGGGTCAAATTACGACTGATGGGACTTTGGGATGGCATCCTTGGGAGGGGAGGTAAGTTGGTTGATCCGATGACATTAAAACGAGTTTAAAATGGTTTTTTTGAAACAACTATTAAAGAAATACCTACTTTTTTTAAAGTCACAGAAACATAATAAGCTTAAAAAAAAGATAAATGATTTTTTTATTAACAATGAAGCTTCACTCAAAGAAGAAGAGCGGTTAGCATTTTCTTATATAAAAAAGCATGGTATTGTATTGTTCCCTCATTCATTTTCGGAAAAGCACGGTCAATTAAATATCGAACCTATGGAAGACGAATCCTATCCTTATGTGCTACTGGACGAAGGGAAAAGACTATATTTCAAAGAAAATTGGCAATCAGATCATGTGAAATCTTGCTACAGGGGCTTACTACGGGAACAGGATCCAGAGTCCCCTCATCGATATCTTACTGAGCATTTCTCTCCAGATGCGGATGATCATGTATTTGATGTAGGCGCTGCGGAAGGCATTTTTACATTGTTTGTAGTAGATAAGGCCAAAAACGTAAGCGTTTTTGAATATGACAAGGACTGGTTAGCCGCACTAAACAAAACTTTACACAAGTATCAAGACCAAGTGACCATTATAGATAAATATGTTTCCAATAATTCAACAAAGAATTCTATCAAACTTGACGATATGATCGGAACTGATCAAAATAAGCTATTCTTTAAAATTGATGTAGAAGGAGCAGAAATGAAGGTTTTAGAGGGTATGAAAAATATCTTGGGCAATGCGAGTAAGAAAATTAAGATTTTGATTGCTACCTATCACAATCAAGACGATGCTCAGATAATTAAAAATTATTTGGAGAATTTTGGTTTTAAGACAGAATTTTCCAAAAACTTCATGCTTTATTATTTTGACCGAAATCAAAAGCCCCCTTTTTTAAGAAGGGGTATTTTAAGGGCGACCAATTATTAGCCTAAAGAATGTATGTGCGGAATAGTTGGTTGTTTTAAGGCTGATGGGGTTGATATATCATCATCATCGCTACTGGGATCAATAGCGCATAGGGGGCCGGACGATTCTGGTTTTTATTTTTCTAATGATGGGAAAATCTGGCTTGGCCACACCCGTTTGTCAATTCTTGATCTGAGTGAAAAGGCAGCCCAGCCGATGCAAAGTCCTGATGGCCGATACGTACTCACTTTCAATGGTGAGATTTATAATTTTTTGGACCTAAAGGTATCATTGCTAGCATTGGGCCATGTATTTCAATCCACCAGTGATACGGAGGTATTGCTAAAAGCGTGGCAGGCATGGGGCACTGATTGTCTGCCCAGGCTAAAAGGTATGTTTGCCTTTGCTATCTATGACCAGGCATTGCAAACGATCACGCTTGCTCGAGATATTGCCGGGGAAAAGCCCCTTTATTACAAGCAAGATGAGCTAGGGTTCTCGTTTTCCTCAGAACTTTGGCCTATGCTTACCAATTCAAAGCCCAGTCTTGATGCTGTAGGGCTTAACCAGTTTTTGGCCAAAGGCTATACTGACCATAACCATACAATATTAGATGGGTGTAAAAAGCTAGAGGCTGGAAATTTGTTAACATTTGATATAGCTACCCAAAATGCAGTGATCGATCCATATTGGTATCTCCCAACTTATGAACCAGCTACTTTGCGGAGTGATGTCAACCTTCTGGAGGAAATGGAAACCCTACTAAAGAAGGCCATAAGTGAACAACTCGTCGCTGATGTGCCAGTCGGAGTGTTATTGAGCGGTGGGTTGGACTCCTCCCTGATCACCGCATTGGCTGCAAAAGAAAAAGAGGGGCTAAACACCTATACTGTCATTTTTCCAGGTTACGATGCTGGTAATGAAGTCGAACATGCGCGTAAAATATCGAAATATTTTGGTACCCGACATCATGAGATAGAAGCTGGGTCAATATCCCCTGGTCTATTTCTTTCCCTGGTGCACAAAATGGAGCATCCCATTGCTGATCCTGCTTTTTTGCCAACCTATTTGTTGTCGGAAGTTATTAAAAAACATTGTACCGTGGCACTTGGAGGAGATGGTGCTGATGAAGTATTTGGGGGCTATACCCGATATACGCAATGGCTTGCGATGCAGAAGCAAGGACAGTGGCTCCCGCTAGCCCTAAGGAAGCTTGTCAGGTTGGCGGCTAAGGGCTTGCTTCCGGAGGGATTTAGGGGCCGGCATTACCTTGAGCAGCTGGGTACAGACTTTGGATCCTCATTGCCCCTTGAAGATGCCCTGTTTAGCGAACATAATCGACAGTCCTTATTAAAAGAAGGGTATTGGCAAAGAGGGCAAAACGCATGGAAGGGACAAAATATTCCCGAAGGCTATGATTTTCTGGACCGTTCATTACGGTATGATTTCAATTATTTTATGCGGGAAAACATACTGATAAAAGTCGACAGAGCATCCATGCTTGCCTCCCTTGAGGTTAGGGCACCTTTTCTCGATAAAGCGGTGGTTGAATTTGCTTTTTCGAAAATACCATCACGGCAAAAAGCCGAGGGGAATGGAAGGAAAATTTTACTAAGACAACTCGCTCGGAAGCATCTCCCAGATGATTTTGATTTTGAAAGAAAGCAGGGTTTTGTTCCTCCATTAGAGTTATGGTTTGCTGACCAGGAATGGATTGATTTCATTGAAGTCGAATTATTGGATAATCTTCATCCGATTTTCAATCAAAAGTTTATTCAAAAATTGTGGCGAGGCCAGCAAAAAGGCAGGTTTAATAAAAGAAGAATCTATACATTGTTGGTGTTATCCATATGGTTGAAGCATCATAAAATTGCTCATCCATGAAGGTCCTTTTCACCATGGATAGTTTAAAGAATGGTGGTACAGAAAATAGTCTTGTCCATTTGATACGTCATTTTTCAAAGGATATTGAATGTAAAGTCATCTTGTTTTACCCAAATAGAGACTTAGAATATTTATATCGCCAATATAATGTTGATCTTCATTTTATAGACTTACCCGGAAAGTATAATTTTTTAGAGGGCATAAAGTCTTTATTGGATATTATTCGTAGTGAAAAACCTGATATAATTGTTTCTTCTTTATATAAAGCAGATATAATTTCAAGGCTTGCTTGCCTATTGACTGACATACCATTGGTTGGCACATTGGTGGATGATACCTATAGCCCTCATCGATTATCTGCATTATCAATGTTTCAACGCTGGAAAATATTTTTTTTTTGGTGTCTCAATTACATTACTGCCTGGATTCCGAGGCTTTGGATAGCTAATGCCGAAAGTATAGCAAACTCTAATGCAAAAAAACTTTCAATCCCAAGGAATCGAATCCATACTGTTTACCGTGGAAGAGATGTAAACAATTTCAGACAATGGAAGCCTAAAGCGCCGGAGGATTCTAATGAAGCATTTACGTTTGTTAGTTATGGAAGGCTCATGGAGCGCAAAGGATTTAAAGACTTAATTTCTGCCTTTAATATGGTTTACAAAGATTTCCCTAAAGCGCGTCTCGTTATTTTTGGGGAGGGGGATTACAGAAATGAGCTTGAGGCATATATCCAGAAACTATCTCTCGAGGATGTGATTAAATTGCCAGGACAGATTGAATTTGTTTACAATGAATTACTTAATTACGATTGCTTTGTTTTTCCCTCCTGGTACGAAGGGTTTAGTGGTGCGCTGGTAGAGGCTATGATGGTTGGTATTCCCATTATTGCCTCAGATATTTCTATGAATTTGGAAGCTGTAGATCGAAGGATGGCGCTTATTTTTAAAGTGAAAAACGTTAATGATCTTACCGATAAAATGATTTATGCTTTTGAGCATTTCCAAGAGATGGAAATGCTATGTTTGAAAGCAAGAGAAATTGCAATTAGGAGGTTCGATATTAGGCATATATCTTATTTATATGAAAATACTTTAAAAAAGGCTAAAATATGAGATTAGTATCGGAATAGACTAAAATGTTGATAGTATTACTTGTAAAGATAAATTCCATTTAAAACTCGTAGTGGATTTGAGCATGATTTTCTAATCCCATGTTTGCTTTTAATTTGTTACTTGAAAAATATTAAAACTTCTTAGTTGTTCAATAGTAACTTTTTTGAGTTGTCGTACCACACGCTGGTGTGGCTTTTATTTAGAGAAGGTACTCAAAAAGATAGTTTGATTTATGTTTTTATTAGATTAGGTTACAAAAATGGAGAAGCAGCAATGAATTTCAAATCGCTACATCACTCGTTTATTTTGGAGATGTCATTAAATGCTTCAACAAATTAATTTATTCTCTAAATGATATCGAAAGTTAGAGTCAATCTTTTCATAAATAATTTGCATAAATTCTTTTTAACCTACTTAATCTTATTATGTATAGTGCAGTTCATTTTTGTGGTGTGGTCCATTGACAAAGGTTTTGATCTTGCAGATGAAGGTCTTTATTTTTCTCTTATTCAAGGTAATGCTAATAATCATCATTCAATTTTTAATTACAATTTAATATTTCGGTTATTAAGAAACTTATTGGGATTAGAAATCAGTGTAATAGAGGCAAGACTACTAAGTTTTTGTATAAGTATACTAAGCACATTGCTTTTAGTAGTTTTTTTACAGACAAGAATGAGTTTAAACTTTTATGAGAAAATTATACTTGTGATTTCATCATTTTTTGTGTTTACATTTTTGGCTCCAACCTTATCTTACAACAATATTACACTTTTTATATACCTCGCGTTTTGTATTCTTCTTTGGTTATGCATTACATCAAGTAGGTATTTTTTTGTATATGTTTTTATTGGGGTCTTGATTAGTATTGAATACCTAGTTAAGGTACCAACTTCTATCATAATGATTTCGATAACACTTGCAGTGATTATTATTAAAGATGTGGGTAAATGGATATTGACTCTAAATCAAATTGTATTTCTTATATTGGGTTTTCTTGTTCCTCAAATTTTTTTCGGATTAGTATTTCCTGAATATTCTATGGTGGGAGTACTTGAAGATATATTACTTTTATCTAGTAAATATGATCATTCTCATGAGAATTTTTCTCTGGTCAAAAGAATTTTAGCAGCCTTAAAATGGTGCGTAACATTACATATTTCAGGGTTTTTTTTAGCTATTTCATTAGATAAATCAAGGACGGCTTTAATTAGGAATTTGTTATTTCTAGCATCTATTCTACTGCTTTTTTACTTTGTAGTTAATCATATTCAAAATACTAGGTTTGATTTTGGTAATTATACACTTGTAGCCTCTGTGTCGTTTTTTTTGGGATTCAGTATTTATTTTCTAAGAAAAGATCACATCATATTAAAAAACCTTCACTTACTTAATATTGAATATTTCATCTACATAATTTTATATTTTGCCCCTTTTATATGCTTAGTTGGCTCAAATTCTTACTTCTTTAGGTCAGCTCAACTTTACATGATATTTTGGGTTTTACTTATTCTTTTAATACAAAAAAGATACAAACAGAACGGATTATTTGTTTTTTATAGGTTTATTCCGTTTTTCATCATATATACAATTCTTACGTGGCGCATTTATGATAATTTGATTAAAAATCCTTTTAACCAAGTAGAGCTTAGTTCTGATTTTATTGAATACAAGTATGGTAACAAATTTACCATTATGCTTGATCAAGATAAAGTTGAATATCTTAATTCATTGCGTGCGAAAGTGAATTCAATTATTCGAACTAACCAAAAAAATTTGGTTGGATTTTATGGCATGCCAGGACATATCGTTTTGATTGATAAAATAAATTTCTTCAACCCTTATGCGTGGAATCAAGGTTTAATGAATTTTTGGGTTGATAAGGCGCGTAATGAAGATCAATTAAAAAATGTTGACTTGCTTTTATGTAACGATGAAGCACTTATACCATTTCTCGAAACTCAATTGGATTTTGTGAAAGTTGATAGTGTTTTTGAAGGTGGTCAGAGAGTGTTTCTATTAACTTATAAAGAATGAACATATCCGAATTTGATCAATTTGCTGACGAATACAGTCAGATGCTTAAAGATAGTACCTCATCTTTTGGAGAGGAGATTACTTTTTTTGCGGAATACAAAATCAAAGATTTAAAAGACCTGGTACAAAATAGAGGCTTACAAGATCAAACAATTTTGGATTTTGGATCGGGTACTGGGAGTTCTATACCTTTTTTTAGAAAATATTTTCCTAACTCAAATTTATCCTGTATTGATGTTTCACAGAAAAGTTTGGAGGTAAGTCAATCCCGATTTGGTCAAAAAGAGCAATATGGTTTGATCACTGATCAGCATATCCCGTACGCTGATGAGTCCTTCAATTTGGTTTTTACTACCTGCGTATTTCATCATATTCCAGCAGATGAGCATCACCATTGGCTGGGGGAAATGAAGCGTGTACTTAAGAAGGGTGGGGTGATGATTATTTTTGAGCATAATCCTTACAATCCTTTGACTCTTAGAACTGTCAATCAATGTCCATTTGATGAAAACGCTGTGTTGATTTCACAGCCTGCATTCACTAAAAAGTTACATGCAGTTGGATTGCAGCATGTAAGTCATCAGTATAGATTGTTTTTTCCAGGGTTCTTAAGTTTTGCAAGAGGCCTTGAGAAATTCCTTACCTGGTGTCCTATTGGTGCCCAATATTTCGTCTATGGATTTAAATAAGTCTGGGAGTATCATCCAGGTATCTACAGTCACACCTGTGTACAGAGGTGAAGTTTATTTATCGTCTTTGGTAGCTGCCCTTGATGCAATAAGGGCTGAATGGCAGGCAAATAAATCACCTTTACATTTACTTGAAGCTATATTTGTAGATGATGGCTCTTCAGATGGAAGCAGTGAAGTTTTGGTATCACTATCAGAGCAATATCATTGGGTTACAGTTATTACCCTATCTCGTAATTTTGGACAACACCCTGCTACAGTGGCCGGTATCATGCATAGTAGCGGTGATTGGGTAGTAACGCTTGATGAAGACCTTCAACATCATCCCAACCATATTCTAAAGATGATGAAAATGGCGGTATACCATCAAACGGATATCGTTTATGCTCGTCCGGAAGCCGCTGTTCATCAATCATGGATCAGAGATGCCGGTTCCCGATATTATAAAAAATTCATATCGCTGATAACCAGGAACCCGCACGTACCTAAGTTTAATAGTTTTCGGCTAATAAGAGGTGATATAGCAAGAGTAGCGGCTTCTGTATCTATTGATCAAACCTATTTTGATATGGCCTTGTGTTGGTTTACCAATAGGGTAGATCAGTTTGCTGCACCAATGCAGGATCAAAGGTTTGTGGAAACAAAACAGAGTGGTTATACTCTGGTCAAATTGCTTTCTCATGCCCGAAGGATGCTTCAAAGTTCAGAATTGAAGATTTCCAGAGTGGGTGTATTAATAGGGTTTGTTGCTTTGTTTTTAGGTGGCGGAATAGCTATAACAGTGCTTTTAATGAAAATATTTGCGCCATACCTGATAGAGATACCAGGATGGGCTTCTATCATTGTTTTAGTTGCCACCTTAGGAGGGGTTAACGCTTTATTGCTGGGATTGGTTATTGAACATGTTTCCGTTCTTTTATTACAATCACATGGTAAGCCTAAGTTTTTTATAGTGGATAGGCGAAAAGACAAGACCCTTAAAGATTGGTTTAAGGCAAAAAAAAAATAATTGATTTCAATACTTTATACTTCCAATCACTTAGTTGTTATAATTGGGCTTGGCTTAATCGGGTCACAAATAAAAATAGCACTTAAGAAGAGGATAAATTTTGAGGAGCAAACCTTGGTGGTTAATTGGAGCGATGCTCAGTATTTCATGCAGCTTTTTCCTATTGAGTTGAATAAAGTTAACCCTGGAAATTTCAAAAAGATAGATGTGGTTTGGGCAGCCGGTAAGGTTGGCTTTTCTGCCAGTTTTGAAGACTGCAAGCCTGAGACAAATCATCTTCTAAAATGTGTTACTTCACTTCAGTCTATTACAAAAGACTCTCAATTCTTTTTTCATTACCTCAGCTCTGCCGGGGCTCTATTTGATGGACAGATAGGCGTTGATGCAATGTCAATGCCTAGCCCTGAAAGACCTTATGGACAGGTCAAACTGGAACAGGAAGGTATAGTTAAGTCAGCGTTTTCAAATGTTTATATTTACAGACCTTCAACAGTTTATGGGCCTTACTTGACCAATAAACGTGTAGGTCTTATTGCGGTACTGATTCAAAATTTGTTTGCTAACAAAACCTCCTTCATCTATGGAAATATGAATACCCTGAGAGATTATATTTGGGTAGGGGATGTGGCTCATACGATTGCTGAAAACATTATAAAGAATTCTGAAGAATCCATTCAGTTCCTTGTATCAGGCAAGCCATCATCAATATTCGAAATATGTACTCTCATCAATAAAATGACTAACCGGAAGCCGCTCGTTCAATATGTAGCTGCCAAAGAGGCAAAGTCAATGACTTTTTCTCCCAAGTTGACAAATGGTCATGTAACGGATTTAGAGACCGGTATAGGGAAGGTGCTGAATCATTTCAATTGAGCTATTCAATTGAAAAAATCATCTATCAACGGAATTATTTATTAGAATAATTGAAATGACTTTCTTTTATCCAGATAAAGGCTTTTGATGATTCTAAAATCTATTGCTAAGTCATATCTTGATAAACTCAGCATTGAATTTTTTATTCATACCTACAATTTGATCAGTTGAACCCGCTGAGAATTGGTTTATTGATTGATTCGCCCATGATACCACAATGGGCTTTTTTTATGCTGCGGCAAGTTTCAGAAGAAAGGACAGGGCAAATAGTGTTGATTGTGCAAAACGAAATGCCCAAAGCCAGTGGTAAACCATCTTCTTTTTTGTATCGTGTTTATCGCTGGCTTGATCGCAAGTTGTTTGCCAGTTGGCTTGATGCGTTTGATAGAAAAGATGTTAGATCACTGTTTGCCGAGATATCTTTACCACCAAAATGGATGATGGTGCATCCCCGTCAAACAAAATATTCTGATTATATCCAACCGGAAGATTTGAGTGAAATAGCTGAAGCTAACTTGGATGTGATGATCCGACTGGGGTTTAGGATTTTGCGGGGTGATATACTCAAACTACCACAATATGGAATCTGGTCATATCACCATGGTGATGCCGACACTATGAAAGGCGGTCCACCGTGCTTTTGGGAAGTGATGAAGGGTAGCTCAGTTACCGGGTCTGTATTGCAAATTTTGGGGGAAAAACTTGATGCCGGGCAGGTATTATACCGGTCATGGTCCAGAACAGATCCTGTATCGGTGAACCGAAATGCACAAAAGGTTTATTGGAAAAGTTTGTATTTCCTACCACGAATATTGAGATTATTGGCTACCTGTGGTACTGCGGCTTATGAGCAACATATTGCGCGCATGCAAGCTCAGGAAGAGGAATCTTTTTCTGGTTACAATACCCCACCAGAAAATTTAGGCATGCTTTATTGGGCTGGAAGGCTTGCCCTTAGGACAATCAAATCGAGGTTAGGTAAAAAACATGAGCCCTGGCAAATCTATATTGGGCTGCTAAGCAGTTCAGAGGCCATAGACACCACAAAGCTGGTAGCAATTCCAAATCCTGAGAGAAGGTATTACGCGGATCCATTCATCTGGGAAAAAGATGGGCAAACGGCATTGTTTTTTGAAGATTATGATGAAAAAGCAGGAAAAGCTGTGATTTCGGCAAGGTTGATTGAGCCAGGAAACCTCCAAGGTTTTCAAAACCTTGGAGGTTTAAAATCAAAGGTAATCATCGAGGAACCATATCATCTGTCTTATCCTTTTCTTTTGGAAGCAGGTGATGCGTTGTATCTCATACCTGAGTCGGCTCAGTCCGGTCAGCTTACTGCCTATCGATGCGTAGCGTTTCCTTTCCAATGGGAAAAGGTTGGCGTATTGATGGATGTAGCCGGTTACGATCCAACGCTGCATTATCATGATGGTCGCTATTGGCTTTTTATAAACCAGAAACCTCACCCCATGGCTTCTTCCTTTGATGAGCTTTACCTTTATTCAAGCTCTGATTTATTTTCCGGTATCTGGGAGCCACATCCCCAAAATCCTATCGTGAGTGATGTACGTTGTGCCCGTCCGGCGGGCCGGATTTTTAAAAGGGGAGACTATTGGATTAGACCCGCACAGGATAGTGCCAAGCGCTATGGGCATCGTATTAAGTTGCAGAAAATCATAAAATGGACGACAGAAGACTACCAAGAGGAGACCATGGATGTCATTGAGCCCTGGGAGCCGCATATCTTGGGAACACATACTATTAATTTTTACGAGGAGTGGGTGGTGATGGATGGGCAGGTTAGATCATAGAAATTGATTTAATGATTTTCAGATGGTTAGGATGTTTCTGTTTTTTGGTGGATTTGGGTAATTGGGGAGTTGTGCATCTTCCTTAAAGCAGTAGTTTGTTAGATGGTGGATGCTTTTAGGATGGTCTATTTTTTTGATTGGTTGAGGTTTTTCCTCCCCCTATCCCCCTCCTGAGGGGGAAAATTGCTTCTAGATTTGAAGCCTCCACGAGATACTGTGTTCCCCTGGTGGGACTATGGGGGGTGAGTGTTATGATACTAATTTTGTGGAATTGTGGATTTGTACATCTTTGTTTCTACATTCGGCAGACTTGAAAAGTAAGTTGAAATGGGAGATGTTTCTACTGCGGTCGACATGACGCTTATTTTGAAATAAACCTCCAAGGTTTTGAAAACCTTGGAGGTTTGGCATAACGTATGATGGGACACATTGCAAAATAGCTTCAGCTAAACAGTAAGCTAAAACGGGAGATATCTCCACTGCGGTCGACATGACGCTGTTGACAAGTGTTTGTGAGGATACAAATCTTGGCTATTGTAAACGAAGTTTGTTTATTAAAGGTCTGTGAGGGCACCATAGCCGTCAAGCTAAGGATGAATAGTCCTAGGAAAACAAACAAAGAACAGTTTTAAGTAGAAAAATCAAGGATTTTTCTGTCTACGTAAAGAACTTCGTATCTGCTGAGCGGCTTGAATCAATTGCTAAGGAAACAGGTTTTAAGCAACGAAAATCAGTAATTACACCAGAATCCTTCTTAAACACAGTTTTTTTCTCAAACTCTCAAAGCTGCCCCAGTTTAAGCGATTACAGCATTGATATGCAGTACAAAACATCTAAAAGTGTTTCCAAACAAGCAATCGACAACAGGTTTAATGAAAGGACCAAAACAATGCTGACCCGATTGTTTGAGGATATAATGTCATCTCAGATTAAAAGAAGAGCCAATTATTCTAATCAACACTTCAGTGAGATACGAATAATGGACAGTTCGGAATTTGTTTTACCCAAAAATTTGGCATGTGATTTTCCAGGGTATGGAGGTCCAGGAAGAGAGGCCATAGCACAAATACAATTGGAATATGAGCTTTTAGCAGGGAGAGTTACGGAATTATCTTTTGGGTCTGCTTTAGAGTCAGATGCAAAAGCAGGGATGAAACATTTAAACCAGGTTCCTTCTAATACATTATTGATTCGAGACTTGGGTTATTGTTCCCCAAAGGCTTTTGCATCAATCAGCCAACAAGGCGCATATTTTGTAAGCAGAGCTAAAGCACAATGGTCAATGTATGTAAAACAAGATGGTGAATTTAAAGAACTTACAATACAAGATATCAAGGACAAACTGAATGCTCAAAAAGAAAAATACCTCGATCTGGAGATTTTTGTGGGTAGTAATATTCGCACTCCGGTTAGGCTTATTACCAATTTACTTACTGAAGAGCAAACAAGGCTTAGAATAAAAAAGAAAAAAGCTAATAGAGGTACCTTGAGTAATTTGGCTGAGGAAAGCAGCTGTTTAAACCTATTTGTCACTAATGTTGAAAAAGATAAGTGTACAGCCAAACAGATCTATGAACTATATACTCTGCGATGGCAAATTGAGCTTATATTCAAAACTTGGAAAAGCATACTACGACTTCATAAAATACATGCCATGAATGCTGTAAGGCTTGAATGTATATTATTGATAAAGCTGATCTGGGTCATGCTCAACTGGACCATTTTGAAACTATTTGAAGAAGCTACAGGCTATGAATTAAGCCTTCACAAATTAACCAGAACAATAGTATCCAGAGCTTCAACACTAAATCTTGGGATACTTCAATCATCAAGACTATGCTTCAATTGGCTTGCTGAATTATGTGAAATGAGTTTGAAGCATTATCGTAAAGAATACAAAAGAGGAAGTAGAAAACTTAATGAAATAATTGGTTATACTACTGATAATCAGGATATAATGAGTAAATTAGATGTAACAAATAAAACGATTGGCCATCCACAAAATGGCCAAAAAAAATCATGGAAAATAAAACTAGCCATGGATAACATGGCTGTATCTGCACCGTGATTACTCTTAAGTTGACGGCTATGGTGAGGGCACAGACCCTGGAAACGGAACATGGCACTCGTTACAAACGAGCGCCAACTATAGTCTGTGAGGGCACGGACCTAGGGGAAATATTACTTGAACAGTAAGATAAAACGGGAGATGTCTCCACTACGGTCGACATGACGCTTATTGAAGGTCAGGGAATAAACCTCCAAGGTTTTCAAAACCTTGGAGGTTTGAGATAACACAGACCTTGGGGAAGGTACAGAGCCTGGAACAGGGTTTAAAAATTGAATTGATTTTGAAAGATGGTTCATTGACGATATTTCAATTGGTTACTTCGCGAAAGCACAGGGGGGCGGAGGTTTCTGCGGCAAACCTTAGTGCTGAACTGATACACAGAAGACATCAGGTTTATTTTATAGGATTATTTGACCCTCCTGATGAACCGTTATGTGTAGATCAGGCTGTCCATATGGATTTAGGTGCTAAAAGTACAATGTGGATTGACCTAAAGCCATTGTTAAAACTTCGAGGATTGGTTAAACGGTATCAACCGGATATCATACAAGCTAACGGCTCTTCAACCCTACAATATGCTGTTTTGGCTTGCTTTGCCATGCGAAAGCCTCGAATTATCTATCGAAATATCAGTATGATTGGCACCTGGATGGGAGGTAGTGTTTTCAAAAGGAGGATTTATAGTTGGCTTTTTAATCAGGTTGATCACGTAGTTTCCGTAGGTGATAATGCTAAACGTGATTTCATACAAACATTAGGAATTTCCGCGGCTAAGGTGTCAGTAATTCGTAGGGGTATTCCTTTGAGCGTATATGATTCTATCCAATCCATGAAATTTTTACAGTCCAGATTTGATAAGCCATTACAAACAAAATGGCTGGTCCATGTGGGTAGTTTTACACCGGAGAAAAACCATGCGTTTCTCCTTGAGGTAATGAAGGAAACATTGAAGGGGCGTAACGATATTGTATTAATTTGTTTAGGTGATGGTTCTTTACGAAGTGCTTTGAATAAAAAGATAGCTGAATATCAATTAGAAGAATTTGTCTTTCTGCCGGGTTTACATAAAGATCTTGAAAATTGGTTGCCTGGTGCTGATCTGATGCTATTGTCCAGCACTGTGGAAGGGGTTCCCGGTGTGGTTTTAGAAGCGGCTACTTTTGAAATTCCTACAATTGCGGTCGATGTGGGTGGTATTTCTGAAGTTATTGAGCATGGTGAAACAGGCATGTTGATATCAGAGCATGATGTTCAGGAATATGCCGGTGCGCTTTTACAATTGTTTGATGATGCTTCTCTCCTAAAGTCTATGGGCGCTAAAGCACAAGATTTTGTAAAGCAACATTTTGCACCTTCTTTAACTGCTGAAACGTGGATTGCACTTTATCAATCCTTATTGTGAAATAAACCTTCAAGGTCTTTAAGACCTTGGAGGTTTGAATTCCATATTGAAGGTCTGTGAGGGCACAGACCTTGGGGAGGAGGGTTTATATGGCACTCGTTGCAAACGAGCGCCAACGCGGGTTTGTGAAAGCACTCGTTATAAACGAGCGCTAACTAAGGCCACAGATAAAATAGGAGATGTCTCCGCTGCGGTCGATATGCCGCTTGTTGAAGGTCTGTGGGGCATAGACCTTAGGGAAGGAGCACAGCATTCGTTTTAAAGAATTACAAACGAGGTAATGAATTTGGGGATGTCTCCGCTGCGGTCGACATGACGCTTGTTAAATGTGTTTGTGAAAGCACTCGTTACAAACGAGCGCTAACTAATCGACATGCCGCTTATTAAAGGTCGGTGAGGGCACAGACCTTGGGGTAATGATATATACCTTGGAGTAAAAAGACTTAGATTTGAGTGATATGGTAAGTAATCTATGATATTGGGTGTCTTTTTATTGTTGGTGCTGAGTCTGGTGGCTTATGTGATTGCTAATGATTTTGCAGACAGGTTACCTTCTGCCGACAGGTCTGTATTGTTATGGCTTATTCCATATCATTGGCTTTTATCTATAGTGTATTTTTTATACGCACAGTTTAATGCTTCCGACTCATTCAATTATTATTATAAAGTAGCCGGTTATACCAGGGGTGATCAATGGATGGATTTTTATGCAACCAGTACCCCTTTTATTGAATGGATTGCTTTTCCATTTATTAATGGGTTAGGATTTTCCTATGAGGCTATGATGGTACTCTTTGCCTTTATGGGAATGATGGGGTTCTTTTATTTTCATTTATTTCTTCAGGAAAGGGTATTTTATCCGGTAAAATGGCAGGGCTATCCACTTACTACCATCTTTCTTTTTCTGCCCAATATGCATTTCTGGTCGGCTTCTTTTGGCAAAGGATCTGTGATCTTTTTAGGGGTAGGTATGTTTTTTTATGCCCTTAACCGTCCTAATCAAAGAATTTTGTTATTGATCTTGGGAGGCCTTATTATTTATCATGTACGACCGCATATCATGCTGATCATCGTGGTGGCCGGTATTGTTGCTGCTGGCTTTTCTTCCAAAGGGGTAAGTCCATATATACGATTTGGTATTTTAGTGGGTGCTAGTATGGCATTTTTTTTCATTTTGGAGGATGCGTTGGCTTTGGTTGGCATAGAGCAGGAGGAACTATTGGAAGAGGGTGTTGATCTTTCTCATCGGGCAAATGAATTAAGTCGGTCAGCTGGTTCTGGTGTAGATATCAACAATTATAACCAGGCTATGAAGTTGTTTACCTTTCTTTATCGCCCATTATTCTTCGATAACCCAACCGCATTTGGTTTTTTTGTATCTATAGAAAATCTTTTTTTATTGATTCTTACCATTCAGTTTTTTGCAGAGGGTGGTTTGAAGTTTCTAATCCGAGGTGATTTTATTACCAAAACTGCTTTTATCAGTTTTTTTGTTGCTTCAGTTGCTTTAGCCCAGATTTCCGGAAACCTGGGTATTGCTATTCGTCAAAAGAGTCAGGTGATGATGTTGCTACTTTTTGTAATTGCCTATTTTTTTCAGCATCAGGCTTTGCTGAGGCAGCGGCGGTTTCAGCAGGAACAAGAGCGACGGCAGGCTGCTGCAAGGTGATTTCTGTGTAATTTTCCACCTTCGCCAAGGCTACGTTGGATAAATTGGGGAGTTGGGGAATTGGTCAATTGATCCTTAAATTATTTACGTACAATGTTAAGAAATGGGGATGTCTCCACTGTGGTGGACATGACGTTGTTGAAAAGTGTTTGTGAAGGCACTCGTTGCAAACGAGCGCCAGCAAAGGGGCCAGCAAGGGCTACTAATAAAGGTCTGTGAGGGCACAGACCTTGGGGTGAAATTGGGAAATTGTGGATTTGTGGGATTGATCCTTAAATTAAATAGGTGCAACGTTCAGAAAAGGGAGAAGTCTCCGCTGCGGTCGACATGACGCTGTTGAAAAGAGATTGTAATGGGTTTGTGGGGAGATAAACCTTGGCATAGATTTCTTGAATTGCCTCAGTATGGCACTCGTTACAAACGAGCGCCAGCGAAGGGGCCAGCAAGGGCTACTAATAAAGGTCTGTGAGGGCACAGACCTTGGGGAGGAGGGTTTATATGGCACTCGTTGCAAACGAGCGCCAACGCGGTTGTGAAAGGAAAGGCGATTCTTTGTAAACAATCTAGAGTGAGTTAGTGAATTTCCAGATGTCTCCACTGCGGTCGACATGACGCTTATTAATAAAAAAGAGTTATAGCATTCAATCTATATCATCATATTTAGTAAAGGGTATTTGTTACATGAGCTTTTGAGGTCGAATGTCATTAATTTCTAAGTTTTATCCTCCTGTTCATTTTTAATTTGTCATTTTTGCTGCCAATCAATTGAGTTGGCGGTGCATGCCTCATAACATTCTTCATCTTATTAAATCATTGGGCC
This sequence comes from Cyclobacteriaceae bacterium, assembly GCA_965227155.1. Taxonomy (GTDB): domain Bacteria; phylum Bacteroidota; class Bacteroidia; order Cytophagales; family Cyclobacteriaceae; genus UBA6059. Next base: position 4,585,582 of record OZ245731.1, on the reverse strand, counting down.
GTGGTGGAGCTGAGATGTTGCTTCCTGAGTCCATTAAACTGCATTCCTCTCAAAATTTCTCATTCCACGTAATCTATTTTCTACCCTGGAAAGACCAAATGGCAGAAGCCATCAAACAGGCAGGTGCTTCTGTGCACTGTTTTCCCGCCAACAATAACCTCCAACTACTCGCTCAAGCCCAAAAGGTTATTGAATATTGTAAGGCACACAAAATTCAACTGATTCACGCACACTTACCCTGGGCCGGTTTTTTAGCTCGCTACATTCATTGGAAAACAGATATCCCTGTTATCTATACCGAGCATAACAAGCAAGAGCGGTATCATCGGCTTACGTATTGGATTAACAGGCTCAGCTTTAGCAGTCAATCTGCTGCTATTGCTGTGTCGAAGGATGTGGAAGCTTCAATTCACAATCATATTCAGACTAAAATTCCTATAACAACTATTCTGAATGGTGTGAATACCGAGTTTTACCAGAAACAAATTGATTTTATTCGAGCTCAGTTTCTTAGGGAACAAGGTGCTTCTTCCTGGAATTTAAAGGGAGAGGACACGTTAATCATTGGTACTGTTGCTGTCTTTCGCTTTCAGAAAAGACTTGTGGAATGGTTACAGGTATTGGCCAAAGCCCGGGAAAGCAACCCCAATATTTATGGCATAATGGTAGGGGCAGGACCATTGGAAGCGTCTATTAAAGCAGAAAGGAAAAGGCTGGGACTTGAACCCTATGTTTTGATGCCGGGTCTTCAAACCAATACCCGTGCTTGGTATCAGACCATGGATGTATTTATGATGACCTCTAGTTTTGAGGGCTTACCTATAGCCTTATTGGAGGCCATGAGCATGGCTCTTCCGGTATTGGCAACCAGAGCAGGGGGTATTCCTGAGGTGGTTGAAGATGGTCGATCAGGCTATCTGTCTGGTGTCGGGAACTGGAAGGAGTTAGCAGTGTTAATGCAAAAACTAACTCAAAAAGAGACCAGGGATCAAATTGGCAATGCAAGCCGAAGCGCGGTAATGAAACGATTCAGTATGCAGCAGATGGTGGCGCAACTGGAGTCAATGTATTCGAATACTGTGAAGCAATACAGGAATGATTGAAAGGCCGGAAATACAAATAAGGCCTGCTGTTGCATCGGATGTTCCTGCCATAGTTGGACTATTGAAGGCTGCACTAGGGGAGACATCTTCACCAAAAACAGCTGCCTACTGGCATTGGAAACATATTGAAAATCCATTTGGTCAATCGCCTGTGCTTTTAGCTTTTCATAAAGAAAAATTGGTTGGTGTCAGGGCATTTCTACGCTGGCAATGGCAGCACGAAGGTACTATCTACTCTGCTTTACGTGCAGTGGATACAGGAACACATCCTGATTATCAGGGATTAGGCATTTTCAAAAAACTTACGCTATCACTCGTTGAAAATTGTGTTTTGGATGGAGATCACTTCATTTACAATACTCCCAATACACAAAGTATGCCGGGCTATCTGAAAATGGGTTGGAAGCAGCTGGGTAAAATTCCTGTATTGGTTAAGCCCAGGTTTTTTTCATTAATTAAAAACGCCCTATTCAATGCGAAAAATGATTTGGTCGATAAGCTTGGCTTAAAATTAAAACCCCTTGGCAATTGGCTTGATTTCGATGAATCTATAGCATATTCTCTTCATGGGAAGAGCCATATACCCATGCAGGTAATATCCCCTGTATTTCCTAAAGGTTTTTTTCGTTGGAGGTATGCCGATTGTCCGATTCAGCAATATTATTATATTCAGGAGGAGACTTTTACCATTATCTTCTATCCAAGGCTGCAGGGCAGGTTCCTTGAATTGCGGATAACGGAGTTGATCTCATTGGATGAAAATGCTATTTTAAAAGCCATTCGATCCATATCTACAATTGCTGCGCAAATAGGTGCTGATTTTATAAGTATGAGCCATCAACCACAAATAAAATATCGATTTTTGGCGCTGAATGGATTTTTACCAAAGCTGCCGATAGGTCCAATCATCACTATCAGGCCATTGAATAATACGCCAAAACCCTTTCAAGATATAGAGGCCTGGTGGTTGCCTATGGGCACTATGGAGTTGTTTTAAAAACTATATTTGTAGGCATTCATAATGGCCGGGATTTTCACCATATCACTTGATTTTGAACTGCATTGGGGCGGAGTGGAGAAATGGCCTCTAACTCCACAAAAACAACAATATTTCCGAAATACCCGAACCATCATTCCGCAATTGCTGCATCTATTTAATGACTATGGGGTGCATGTCACCTGGGCAACTGTAGGCTTATTGATGTATAAAAATAGGACCTCACTACTTGCGGATATCCCTGAGCGTAAACCACAGTATATAGAGTCGAAATTATCGTCATATGAATACCTCGATAAGGTTGGCATAGGTGATGATGAGAATTCCGATCCATTTCATTATGCTGATTCATTGATTCAAGAGATTATACAAACACCTAATCAAGAGCTGGGATCCCATTCCTTCAGTCATTATTACTGTCAGGAAGAGGGGCAAACTATTGAAGACTTCATTGAAGACTTAAAAGCTGTCAAGAGGGCATTTCAGTCATTTGATCACCGAGTGCATTCTTTTGTTTTCCCAAGGAATCAATATCAAAAAAGCTATTTAAAGTCCTGCTCAGATGCGGGGATAAGAATTGTAAGGGTCAATCCACAGGATTGGTGGTGGCAGATCAATAGCACTCAAAATGAATCATTATGGAAGCGCCTCAATCGTGGAGCAGATGCCTATTTTAATATTGGAGGTAAGACTAGCTTTGGACTTTCAACAGTAGTAAAAGAAGAGGGTGTGTGGTTGCTTCCAGCCAGTCGTTTGTTGCGGCCTTATAATCCCAAGGAAGTGATCTTAAACCAACAAAAAATTCGACGAATTCAACAGGAAATGACTATAGCATCGGAGCTCAACGAAGTTTATCACCTATGGTGGCACCCCCATAATTTTGGACTACATCCTAAAGAAAACCTGAACGGACTTCTTCAAATTTTAGATCATTTTCAAAAGCTTAATCAAACTAATCATATGCAATCATTGCATATGAAGGAGCTGGCCCAATTGCTTGATCAGGAAGATAGATGAGTGAAGCTACTACAGGCATTAAACTATTGAGGGTAACCACGGTACCTATTTCGCTGCAGCTATTACTTCGAGGACAAATGAAATATATGCAGGAGCATGGGCTTAAAGTTATTGCCGTCAGCGCTGATGGCCCGGAAGTACAAAAAGTGGTTGAGGCGGAAGGTGTGGAGCATCATGTGATCCCATTTACCAGAAAGATCAATATCGTTCGTGATTTACATTGTTTGTGGTTATTGATACGATTGATTAAAAAGGAGAAGCCAGATATTATTCATACCCATACGCCCAAGGCAGGATTGATAGGCATGGTTGCCGGTTGGATTTGCCGGACTCCAAAACGCTACCATACCGTGGCTGGAATGCCCTTGATGGAATACAATGGTTTGACGAGATTTATCCTAAACTTTACAGAGTACATCACTTATTTCTGCGCCCATCGGGTGTTTCCTAATTCCAATAACTTAAAACGATTCATTGAGCAAAATTTCTCTTTTGCTTCTAAAAAGTTGGCATTAATAGGCCATGGTAGTAGTAATGGTATCGACCTCAACTATTTTTCCCGCACTGCAATTCATGCTGATGAGCATATTTTACTGAGACAACAACTATCCATCCAAAAGCATGATTTCGTGTGGTTATTTGTTGGCCGTATAGTAGGTGATAAGGGCATCAATGAATTGGTTAATGCCTTCCTTAAGTTACAATCAACAAATAAACTGCATTTGGTTCTTGTAGGCAGTTTTGAACCAGAACTTGATCAATTAAACCAAAATGTGCTCGATATCATCGAAACGCATCCTGCTATTCATTTACCTGGTTTTCAGGAGGATGTAAGACCCTGGTTTTTAATGGCAGATGCTTTTGTGTTTCCCAGTTATCGCGAAGGTTTTCCCAATGTAATCCTTCAAGCTGCAGCTATGAACCTACCCATTATTGCCAGCGATATCAATGGTTGTAATGAGATTGTTGTTCACAATAAAAATGGCTGGTTGGTTGAACCTAAAAACGAGCTGGCTTTGCAAAATGCCATGCAGCAAGCTCTTGATAAACCCGATCTTCTCTCTAAATTTGGCCAGGAAATTAGATCAGAAGTTGAGCAAAAATTTTCCCAGGACAAAATATGGGAAACAATAAGGATGCTATATAGCAATAGCTAATGATATATCGTGATTTTATAAAACGGGGGTTAGATGTTTTAGTAGCATTCGTGTTGTTTTCGATATCACTACCCTTATTCATTATAATCAGTATACTATTGTCTGTATATAATCAGGGAACTCCTTTTTTTGTGCAATCAAGGCCGGGTTTAAAGGCAATGCGCTTTAACCTCATCAAGTTTAAAACCATGTCGGACTTAAGAGATGATCAGGGCAATTTGTTGCCTGATGAAATTCGCCTGACGCGATTCGGCGCTTTTATTCGTAAAACTTCGTTAGATGAAATCCCTCAATTACTCAATGTAATCAAAGGAGAAATGTCGATAGTCGGTCCAAGGCCTTTATTGACAGAGTATCTATCACTTTACGATGAAGATCAGAATCGTAGGCATGAAGTAAGGCCTGGTATTACGGGTTGGGCTCAGGTTAACGGGAGAAATGCAATTGGATGGCAGGAGAAATTTGAGTTTGATGTTTGGTATGTTGATCATCAATGTTTTTTGCTTGATCTAATGATATTATGGAAGACCTTGCGGAAGGTAATTAGTGGGGAAGGGGTCTCGGCGGAGAATCACGTAACCATTGAAAAATTTAAAGGCAATTGAAAAGATATATCTACGGAGCAAGTGGACATGGCAAAGTAGTTTTAAGTATACTGCTTGATTCAGGAAAAGAAATTACAGCCTTTATTGATAAGAATCCGGCACTCAAGGAAGTTAAAGGTTACCCAGTACTTCAAGAATTGCCTTTAGATGTAGCAGATACAGAGTGCATTATTGGTATTGGGGATAATGGCATTCGTTATCGTTTAGCCAATTCATTAAAAGCTAAATTTCTTACGGCTGTTCATCCTACATCGGTTGTCTATCAAGGCTTTGAAGCAAATCAAGGCACTGTATTGATGCAGAATACTTGTGTGCAAGTTGATACGATCATAGGTAAACATGTAATTATAAATACCAGTGCCTCGGTTGATCATGACTGTCAAATCCATGATTTTGTACATGTGGCTCCCAATGCTACGATTTGTGGTGGAGTTACTGTTGGAGAAGGAACTTTAATTGGTGCAGGGAGTACCATTTTACCCAATATATTAATAGGACGTTGGGCTATCATTGGAGCAGGAGCAGTAGTATGTGAAGATGTACCGGATTTTACATGTGTTAAAGGTATACCAGCCAAAGCTATTTCAATCTTAGATGAGCATAAAAGGAAGTATAGTTAATTAAATTACCCGCTTGAAATTTCAGCAACGAATTGTCTTTAAATAGGAATGGCAGATAGAATATGGCTTAGTAGCCCACATATGGGAGGAGAGGAGGAGAAATATGTTGCAGAGGCTTTTGCAACCAATTGGATATCTCCTGTAGGTCCTCATCTGGAAGCTTTTGAGCATGCCATTGGAAACTATCTAGATTCAAATGATCCGCCCTATGTAGCAGCTCTATCTTCGGGCACTGCTGCTATACATTTAGCCTTACGAATCCTTGGGGTTGGTGAAGGTGATATGGTTTTATGTCAAAGCTTTACTTTTTGTGGTTCTGTTAACCCGGTATTGTATGAACGTGCAACACCTGTTTTAATTGATTCTGAAGCGGACACCTGGAATATGGATCCCGAACAGCTGGAATTGGCATTAAAACGATATGGTAAAAAGGTAAAAGCGATTATACCAGTTCATTTATATGGGATGCCAGCTAAAATTGATGAGATTGTTACCCTGGCGAAGGCTTATAATGTTCCGGTCATTGAGGATGCCGCAGAAGCTTTAGGTTCAAAGTACAAAAACCAGTATTGTGGCACTTTTGGCGATATGGCTGTCCTTAGTTTCAATGGCAACAAAATCATTACAACCAGTGGGGGTGGTGCTCTTGTCTCAAGAGAAAAGTCCTATATCGATAAAGCCAAATTTTTAAGTACACAAGCTAGAGACCAGGCACCATATTACCAACACAGTCAGTTGGGCTATAATTACAGGCTGAGTAATGTTTCTGCAGGTATTGGTCTCGGTCAAATGAGGGTTCTACCTGAGAGAGTTAAACAAAGAAGGTTAGTCAACCAGGCTTACAGAGAATTTTTCAAAGGTATTCAAGGAGTGGAAGTGTTTCAGGAGCCTAATGATAGGTTTTATTCTAATCATTGGCTAACTACAATACTCTTTAATATAAGGAAACCCCAGAAGTATGACCCTGAAGATTTACGGATACATCTTCTTAAAGATAATATAGAAGCCAGGCCATTATGGAAACCTATGCATATGCAACCACTATATAATGGATACTCCTTCACTGGTGTTGGATATTCTCAAAAATTGTATGCAAGGGGATTGTGTTTGCCAAGCGGAAGCAATCTTAACGATAGTGATCTACAAAGGATTCTGGATAATCTTAAAGCTTATTTTATCAATTAATGAGGTTTATTAGATAGAAGAAGGGAATTATTAAATTTTGATTTATTATTTCTTAAAATATAAAAATACTAAGCTTTAATATGATAATTTCTTCTTCTGATATAAGGATAGCTTCTTTTTTTTATTAAATTTAGACCTTAATTAAATTAACAGCTATTGGATAAGATTTTGCGCTTTTGCCAAAAATTAGCTTAAAGCATTTTTATGATTAAGAAATTCCTAGTAGCGCATTCAGATAAATTCATCTCACATTGGTTGATCCTATTGATAGATGTGGGGTTTGCTTTATTCACCATCCCCTTTGGGTTTCTAATAATGTATAATTTGGAAACTCAATCTATGCAGTTTGAAAAGGTTTGGCATTTTGGACTTGGAGTTGTATTTGCTTACTGTATAGGGTTTTTAATATCGGGAAGTTATAAAGGGGTGATTCGGCACACCTCCACAAATGATGCCTTTAGAGTAGTTGTAGGAGCATTTATTGGATTAGCTCTCATGTTTTGTGCCAATTATTTGCTAGGTGCGAATAATATTATTCTTAAAGTCAAGCTACCTTATACGCTTCTTATTCTTCATTTTTTGATTACGGTGTTTTTCATTTTAGTCTTCCGTGTTTTTATTAAGCTGAGTTATTATCGTTTTCTTAATGCAAAGTCTTATCAGGAATATGTATTGATTTATGGCGCATCTACAAGCGGCTTACTTACAAAAAATGCACTTGAAGGTGCCCATATATTTAAGTCTAAAGTTGTAGCCTTCATAGATGATAATAAATCTGTTAGAAGTAAGAACCTGGACGGTATTGCGGTTTATCATAGGAATGATATTACATCCGGCTTATTGAAAAAGTTAAAAGTCACCACTACGGTGATTGCTTCTGAAAATGCTGATCGAAAAAATATCAATGCCTGGGTAGATTTTTGTTTAGCCCATGGTGTGCTCGTGAAGCAAGTGCCTCCCATACATCAGTGGATAGATGGTAAAATAAATCGGGCACAAATTCAAAAACTAAAAATTGAAAGCCTACTTCAACGCAAACCTATAGAGATTGTGTCTGATCATCTCATGAGAGCTTTTCAGGGTCAGCGCGTAATGATTACGGGTGCAGCCGGGTCAATCGGTAGTGAAATTACCAAGCAGGTGTTGAGGAATGGCGCCAAATCAGTTATTCTGGTTGATCAGGCTGAAACTCCCATGCATGAACTGTTATTAAATCTGAGGGGTGAGGGTTATGTTAACGGTAGTGTTCGCGATTACATTGTAGATGTGACCAATTATGATCGCATGGATTGCATATTTAATCTGGAGAGGCCTGATATTGTATTTCATGCGGCTGCCTATAAGCATGTTCCTTTAATGGAAGATCATCCTTCTGAAGCTTTTCAGGTTAATGTGATTGGAACAAAAATCGTTTCTAACCTTTGCAAAGATTATGGTACAGACAAATTCGTTTTGGTTAGTACTGATAAGGCTATTAGGCCTACCAGTGTCATGGGATCGACTAAAAGAATTGCTGAAATGTATATCCAGGAGATGCATTCTTCAGATTCAGGAGACACTAAATTTATTATTACACGGTTTGGCAATGTGCTTGGCTCTAATGGTTCGGTTATTCCTAATTTCAAGAAGCAAATTGAAATGGGTGGACCTGTGACCGTTACCCATCAGGATATTACAAGGTATTTTATGACCATACCTGAGGCATGCCATTTGGTTTTGGAGGCCGGAATCATGGGTAATGGTGGAGAGATATTTATTTTTGATATGGGTAAACCTGTCAGAATTATAGATCTAGCTCGAAAAATGATTTCTTTGAGTGGTTTGCAGCCCGATGTTGATATCAAAATAAATGTAATAGGGTTGAGACCAGGAGAAAAGCTGCATGAAGAACTCTGGGTGGGAAATGAAACGCAATTGCCTACTCATCATGATCAAATCATGATTGGAGTGAATACTACCAATGTGGAAAACATTGATTTCAGAATTTCTTCAATAGAGTCAGATTTAAAGGCAATAAGTAAAGAAAATCTGCGTAGACTATTATTAGAATTAGCAGAAGAAAGTTTTAAGGACCCAGTTAATGTTTGAAAACCAACTGTCAATGAATTGTAAAAAAGCAATATTTCTATTGGTTATACTTTTTATAGCCGTCCCATTATTTGCTCAAAAGAATAAACCTCTTAGTGAACTCCGGAGAAATTTCAAGTTTTCTGCACTAAGCTTTCATGTAGGCGCATATGTGCCTTCTTTGGCTTTTTGGAATAAGCGGTATAACGATGAATATAGCTCATGGAAGCTTAACGGTGAAGTGATGGGAGGTCCCCTAATTGGAGGAACGCTAGACTTTCATATCGCCAGCAACTTTCATGTAAGAGGTGGACTAGATTTTTTTACAAGAAGTTTTCAGGTTAACGATACTGAATTGTTTATTCCAATTATACATAGAGGTCAATTTGCTGATGAGGATGTAACAATATTAGCGCTTCAGGGTAGTTTTATAGCTTTCTATGAGTTACCAATTTTTGATTTTATTAGACCTTATGCGGGTATTGGTATAGGCATAGCTAATCACACTGCTAGAGTCACTTCTTCGATTGTTAATGATGGTGAGCCATTCACAACTTCTGGTCAACCAAAATATGCGATTGGCGTTGGTGGTATAAATTATATGATTACTGATGCAATTGATGTAGGAGTGGAGGGAAGACTAAATTATTGGGGCAAGTATAATATGGAAGAGCAATACAGGTTTCATAAAAACTCTGTGGCAGGTCCTTCTTTACTTATTAAAATAGCTTATCGTCTTGATACTATGTATAATAGAGACCGATTGGGGCCAAAAAGGAGGGTTATCAAGTCTCGCAAATGGAACTAATCCCGGTCAAAAAAACCTACTGAGGCACCGACCCAGTCTTTGTCTTTGTTGTAGCGTACGCCGATCATTTTACCCTTGCTGAGGCGTACAAGGTTATTGACAATAATGGGTTTGCCTGCTGCTTTGTCCCAGATCATGAGCATGCGGATTTCACATTTTACAGGCTCATTGGGTGTTTGCACCACCGGTTCGTAGTTGACTTTTTCCTGCAGAATGTAGTTTTCAGGGTCTTTGATATCATCCAGCATGGCCTTGTCGATATCCAACTGCACACCACTGCCGGCAAATGAATATAGCGGTTTCAGTACGTATTTCTCCAGATCAGTCGGGTATTGCTCCAATGTGTGTAGGTAGTAGCTTTTGGGTACATAGGGGCTATTCAGCAAGGGCATGGTGTATTTGCTGATTCTGAAAAACCAGTTGGGGTGACCTACCCACTCTACATCTACCTCATCCCTGAAATAAAACTCTCTTTGTATATCAGTTCGTTGGTTGAGCTCATCGAAGATTACACGGTTGTAAATCTTCTCTACAGCTACCTTATTGCCACTTTCATCAAGGTAGTATAGCTTTTTTCCTTCCTTTTTGAGTTTGCTGATGCACAGCACTTTTATTCCAAGGTGGTGCTGTGTAGCCAGAAAGTCAATGTAAGTGGCCTGTTTTTCAGGTTCCAATTCCAGCAGCACCACATTTTTTGGATCATGGTCCCCAACGATTACCTTTTGCAATAACTCGATATAGCTTGCAGTTGTGTACCCATTAAGGTGCACAGATAAATTGTCGGGGATGTCAAAATGCTGTTTGTATGCTTTAGAGAGCATATCCTGGAAAAAGTACAGGGATGGAAAACCCTGGATTTCGATCAGCTGAGGATAAGGTTCACCTTTTTCGTTTTTACAGATTCCAAAATCCATCTGTAGGAACAGGGTGTGGTAATCTTCATTGGGTACCTGCAAACTAGGGTGCTTAATAGCTTCTTTGGTCAGCTCTTTGAAGTTTGGCTGGCAAATGGTCGCATTGATATCCTCGCACGCCTGTATTAGCTTTTCTTTTAAGGGATTAGGTATGAAAATTGGCGTTTCAGCAATTCTAAAGGGAGGCCTGTGGTTATGCGTTGCTGCTATACCATCCAGAAATTGTTGGTATTTCTCTTGTGTGAAAGACTGATTATAGGCTTCTCGTATCGATTTAATCATTGTTCTATATGGTTTACTATGGGATCAGATACTGGGTGCTCTTTAAAAAATTTCGCACTAAAGTTGATCTGGCTGTTACTTTTTCTTGATAAAAAGTAACCAAAAATCAAGGCTATATTCATTTTTTAACACAAATTTCACTGAAAAGTGTGGGAAATGAAAAAACTCTTCAATGAAGCTTTAGCCCCTTCTACTAAATGTTTAGGTACAGATTTACAATATTTTAAAAGATAGATACTCATCCAATATAAAGCTTCATTGTCTCAAACAGTTTCATTTCTTATCCACGCTTTTTAGCGAAATTTGCTAAAATGAATAAGGCCCAATTTAATGTTGCAAACATGTAGTATTGATAAAAAATAATTCAAATTTATATTCACATCATATTTTGTTTCAACACTAAATCATATACGTCTTTAATCAAACAGCAACAGCATTTTGCTGGGTTGATAATTGATTGAGGGCGTTTTCAATAAAATTGGGTATGATGGTTTGGTGCGTCTGAGCGATCTTATCGGGATCCTGTAGATGCTCCATCATGTTTTCATATTTTTCCTGACCAAAGTTATTGATCACTTTTTGTCGATTCTCTTCTTTGGAGAAATGGATCATCATACCTTCCGGATCCGCCTCCGGGTGGTATTGCGTGCCTACAAATTCATCTGAAAATCGTACCGCCATGATGGCACGTTCGTATTCTACGTGGGTACGTATTTTTTCGAGACTTAATATGCTGGCGCCATGCTCTTTAAAAACCTTTAGCCGCGGCTGCACCAATTGCCAGTCCCGTGAATCCACCGCATAATAGGGATCTTCCAGATGTTCCAGCAATTGATCCTTTTTACCGGAAGCCGTTTTGTGAATAGGGTAGACACCAAAGGAAGTTGATTTGCGGGCCGTTATCTCTCCCAATTGAAAATGGAAGCAGGCTAGCTGAAAGGAGTGGCAGATAAAGAAAAAATGCTTTCTCATCGACGCTTCAACAGATTGGTTATAGGCCCATAATTGATCAATCAAATCGAAGAACCTTACTTCCCAAACCCCATTACCTTCCAGTGGATTGCCGGGACCACCACTAGAAATGTATATATCGAAAGCGGTATCAGGCATTTCATTTTTAGCCCGGACATCAAACTCTTCCCACGATATTCTATCTTCAAATGAGTTTGCAATATCCCTTAGGCAACGCATACCCTGATTGGGGTGTCCGTTGTTCATATCCAATATGGCCAGCCTGATTTTACTCCTCATGCTATACGTCCCGTATGGTTTCTTCTATGATAAAATCGACAAGCTTTTCAAGGCTTTGCGTTTCTTCAAAAACCTTGATTTGTCGGTCGGCACCTGTGCCTTTATCCAAAATGGTATGGATATATGCTAATTCCTCTCTTGAACCGAGCTCATCCACCACATCATCTACAAATTCCAGGATTTCATGGATCAATATCCTTGTATTAATTTCCATTTCTTTTCCAAAGTCGATCAATTTGCCGTCGACACCATACCTGGAGGCACGCCATTTGTTTTCGTTGATCAGCGCACGTTGGTAAACCATGAAATTGAGGTTAGCCTCCCTTAGTTTGTAGAGTTTGGCAGCCAATGCCTGAATCAATGCCGCAATGGCAATCGTTTCATTGGCATTGAGTGGAATATCGCAAATCCTGACTTCCAGCGTAGGGTAGAAGGGATGTACCCTGATGTCCCACCATATCTTCTTGGCATTATCGATACACCTGGTTTTGATCAACAGGTTGATGTAGCTGTCGTACTCTTCAATACTATTGAAATGGTTGGGAATGCCGGTGCGAGGGAATTTATCAAAGATCTTGGTTCTGAATGACTTAAATCCCGTATTGCGGCCCTCCCAGAAGGGTGAATTGGTAGATAAAGCAAAAAGATGAGGCAAAAAGTACCGCATGGCATTCGCAACATGCAGTGCTCTGGCTCTGTCTTCAATACCTACATGTACGTGCAGGCCAAAAATTAAATTGGATCGGGCAGTATCCTGTAATTCATTGATGATCTCATTGTAGCGGGGCAGGGGAGTAAGCAGCTGCTTCTGCCAAGCTGAAAAGGGATGGGTTCCTGCGGCACCAATTGCTAAACCAACCTCTCCAGCAATGTCAGATATGGTTCTCCGTAAATACCTGATCTGGTCTTTTGCTTCTTTGATGTTTTGGCAGATGTTGGTACCCACCTCAACCACAGCCTGGTGCATTTCGGCTTTTACCTGATCCTCCAGCTGTCGATTGGCAATTTCAACAATGCGCTGTTCGTGAGATTTAAGTTCCCTGGTTTCCGGATCGATTACCTGGTACTCTTCTTCTATACCCAATGTAAACTGCATAAGCTTAGAATTACAGTTTAATCAATTATTTACCGGACTTTTTGCTGGTAGCAGCTTTAGTTGCTTTTTTGGCAGGTGTAGCCTTAGCTGTCTTGGCAGCCGGCTTTTTTGCCGGAGCAGCTTTCTTCGCCGGAGCTGGCTTTTGAATGCCTTCGGTTATGAAAGAACCCCAGGTAAGGTTCAGCTGTCCATCTTTATGTGCTTTCGCTCTTTCAATGGCCATTTCAGCTGCATTTTCAACAATCCATTCGTAATTGGCTTCTCCAACAGAGTTGATATCTGCATCCGGAGCAGGGTTGCAGAAATCAATAGCATAAGGAACGCCATCTCTTACTGCAAATTCCACCGTATTGAAGTCATATCCCAAAGCATGGTTCAGCTTTATGGTGTAATCTCTAACCGTCTTGATCAGCTTAGGATCAAAATCCTGAGGTTGCTTGATATATCTTTCGTGGAATGGATTTCTTGGCTCATAAGGCATAATATGGACTCTATCCCCACCCAGGTAATAACATCTGAAATATTCTTCAAATACGATTTCCTCCTGTAGCATCATCACCAATTGATGGGTCTCTGCATGCTTCAGAAAAAGATCATTGGCATCTTTTACCTTATAGACATTTTTCCATCCACCGCCCGCAAAGGGCTTCATGTAGGCAGGAAAACCTATGTAATCAAACACTTTTTCCCAGCTCATGGGGAATATCATATTGCGGAAAGAGTTTTCATCGGTACTGTCAGGCCTATGGTGTGATGGTAGCAATACTGTTTTAGGTACCGGCAACCCGATTTTTTCAGCCAATGCGTTATTGAAAAACTTCTCATCAGCACTCCACCAAAAGGGATTATTGATTACGGCCGTACCTGTTGAAGCTGCATTTTTCAAATAAGCTCTGTAAAAGGGTACATCTTGAGAAATACGGTCAATGATCACCGCATATTCCGTAGGCGCTGCCTGCTGCACCATATCGATAGTTACCGCTTCAGCAACAATGCCTTTAACATTTTTCTGGTTGACACGGTCTATAAAAGCCCAGGGGAAAGTATTTTCCTGGCCGAACAGTATACCGATTTTTTTCATAGTCTTTGAGTTTTAGTGGAAGTTACAATAAGGAAAGGTAATGTGGAAACATATCGCGCCAAATAGGCCAGTCGTGTACGGCCCAGCGTCTTACATCAAACCAGTGATCTATACCCTTATTTCTAAGGATATCAGACATTCTGCGGTTTGCATCTAAGCAAATATCCCATTCACCCGCTCCCAAAACAATTTTCATATTCCACAAATCGGGGTGATTATTATCCGGCATAAAATCTACAGGATTATTAAAATAGAAGTTTTCATCTCTATATCCATCCATGAATGAGCTGGCATCAAAGGCACCGCTCATTGAAAACATGTGGCTCACCAGGTTGGGGTGACGAAATGCAAAATTGGCTGCATGAAAGCCACCAAAGCTTGCCCCCGCTACACATACTTTATTGAAGCCATGGTTGTTACGGATAGGATGCACTAATTCATGCTCTACAAACTTGTCGTACCACATGTGGTTTTTTACCCTGTCGGCCGGATGAATAGACCTATTGTACCAGCTGTGTGCGTCAATGCTATCAGGACAGTAAATTTTCACCAGGCCCTGATCTAAAAACCACCTTGCCGATTCAATCAACTTGAAATCTTTGCTCTCGTAGTATCGGCCTTTTGTAGATGGAAATATGATTACCGGGTAACCGGCATGACCGAAAACCAGCATTTCGATATCCATGCTAAGGTTCGGTGAATACCACTTTAAATATTCTTCTTTCAAGATGATGTTTTTAGGGAGACGAAATATTTTCCTCGAAATTACCTAAAAAAGCTTAATCTATAAAATAATATTTTGGATTATGGGGAAATGGTTATGCAATCGATTGCCTGACTTTTAAATAAGTTTCAATTGACTCAATATTGTTTTGTGGGATTTAAGTAGTGTATAATTATAAGGCAATTGGGTTAGATAAAATGGAATGTGAGGTCGTAATTCATCTATGAGTGTGGATAAATTGGATTGTGAGGACACAATCCACAGCGCAGGAGACTCAATCCATGACTTGAGCGAGATATAGTTTCAGCATTATGGATTGTGAGGGCACAATCCATGGAGGTGGATACAATCCAAGGCGAAGAGACACTATCCATGGCGTATAAGCCAATAAAAATACATGGGCATGGCTGCTAATTAAGGTCGATCAAAGTAGCTTTGTGGTAAATAGAAGTCTTTTGCATTTTTTTGAATTCAAACCCTTTTTATCCTATAAAACAGAGCATATTGATGGTAGCTTGATCATTCATGAGCTTACCCTCAGGTCAAAGTATTTGAAGAGAAAAGTAAGGGTAGATTTATATCTTCCAGAATCTTACAGGGTATTTCAGCCCCATTTCTATCCTGCATTACTATTAAATGATGGTCAGGACTGTAAGGCACTAGGGCTGTCAGAGATTCTGAAGCAAATTCATTTTCAAACTAAAAAGGAATTTGTAGTTATTGGGATTCATGCCGGAGATCGTATCGAAGAATATGGTACTGCGGGGCAATTGGATTACCTTAACCGTGGACAAAAAGCAAAACTCTATCAGTATTTTGTTATCAGAGAATTGGTGCCTTATCTCTATAAGCATTACCGGGTACTGAAGGATGCTGCCGATACAGTAATTGCAGGCTTTAGTTTAGGTGGCTTAAGTGCTATGGATATTGCATGGCATTATAGCCGTTGGTTTGGCAAAGTGGGGGTTTTTTCCGGTAGCTTTTGGTGGAGAAGCCAACCTTTAGGTGATGACCCGGACGCTCACAGAATTATGCATCAGACCATTGCTGATGCGAGTGAAGTGCCCAATCTTTCTTATTGGTTTCAGGCTGGTACCGAAGATGAGACCTGCGACAGGAATAACAATGGAGTGATTGATGCCATTGATGACACACTGGATGTGATAAAAGCATTGAAAAACAGGGGCTATCCATCGACACGTATTGTATATAATGAGATTGAAGGGGGACAACACAATTTTGATACCTGGTCGTCTGTATTTCCTGAGTTTTTGGATTGGGCTTTTGAGCTTAATCTTAAATCACTTAAACAAACGGCTTAAGAAGCTTTCTTTTTTGCCATTCTGATATTCAAGGTCGTCACCTTCTATGGCTCGCCATATCTCGCCCCAACCAAGAAAACCGCCCACATTTCGGTCATCAATAAAAATATCGGCATTTACTTTTCTACTTTGCCCTTGTTGAAAACCCTCACCCGGGAAAGTTTCATTCACGGCGTAAAATTCCACACCATTTGACCTGCAATATTCTACTGCGTCATCCAGGGTTTTTCCTTCCCTGATTGTCCAAAGCACCAGCCTATGTCCTTTGTCCTGTAAGGCCCTCAATGTCTGGAATGCAAATAGCTTTTCCTTTCCAATTTTGGGATATTCATGATCTACAATTGTTCCGTCAAAATCCACAGCTATAAGCAATGATCTCATAAGCTTTCCCTTTATCAATATTCCGGTTCAAATATAGGTATTAGAGGTAGGGTGATATTGCAAGATTGATAAAAATATCAGTCTTTTCTACCAGAGATTATAAATTGTCGATTAATGACAGGTTCAATATCATTTAGTTGGGCAATTTTTTCAACTAACTCCCCATAATCCTCTCAAGGCGAGGGATAATCTGAGCTAAATTAAATGTATCCCGCCAGCCAATAGGCAGTCATTCCCAGCCATTCCTTAAATAACCTGTGCCAGGTACGCAAAGCATCAGGGGAGGGGATAATGATTTCGTTGGGAGTCCAATAAAACTCTTTGTAAGAGTAGTCAACCGGGAAAGCAGTTACCTCCAGATTTTGTTTATCAAAACAAGCCAGGCTTCTTCTCATATGAAATGAGGATGTAACCAACAAAACACCGTTTACCCTGGTATCATTTTCCTGAAGCCAAAGCTTAGTGAATTTTGCATTTTCATATGTATTTCTGGATGCTGATTCCACTATGATCACAGAATCCGGAACCCCAAAATCCCTGGCAAATTCATACAGGCGAGGTGCTTCTTTAAGATCAGGATGGATCAGGCTTCCGGTACCTCCGCTGATAAGGATTTTTTTCACCAACCCTTTTTTGTAAAGCATGATACCTTGCACAATTCGATCTACAGATTCCCCAAAATGGATACGGTCGTCAGGGAATCCATCCAAATCGAGCATGCCGGTCAGAACGACAGCATATTCATGTTTTTTTTCCAGTTCGCTATAAGTGAGGGCAGGCATTTCCCACCACAGATAGGTATATCTAACAATTAAGGGATTGGTAAACAAGAAAAGTAGGGCAAATGCTATGATTCTAGCGTATTTACGCCATTTGGAATGTTTTATTAAAAAACTGGCAACCAAAAATAGAAATACTAGGCTTAACGGCATAGCCAATACGCTTACCGTTTTAGACAAATAAAAGAACATCTACTTATGATTTTCCGCTTACCATTCTCCTCAATACATCAAAATACAATGTCACAAAAAGGAAAATGGTCATGATCCAAATAATAGCCACATTGAAATTTAAAGTGTCATAATATCGCCCCAGGAAATGCTTCTCCGGATAATAGAAATTAGTTCTAAAATCAAACGGGGAATCGGGGAAATCATCTCGCGCATAAATAGGGTACACTTTCTGAATCAATTCATCACCTTCCCTAATGATGCGAATATCGGTATTGGTGTTTTTGATGATATGGATGATGCTTTCGTTTTGGTATTTATCACGCTGGTGCAGAAACTCTTCTTTTTCTTCAGGTGATCTGCTAATGTCAGCAATCATCTGGTCTTTGGTACTTGTGGCCTTATTGCGCTTGAGGTTATGGTATTTACGAAGTGCCTTCAAAAATTCAATTGACTCTTCAAACAGTTCTGTGTCGAAGTTGGCCAAAGTGAGTTCATCCACCTTAGGAAACTTATCCTCGCCAATAAAGCTTAGTTCTTTTTTAAACTCATTCTGGACCAGTCGAAGGCTACTTTCCATTTTCTCCCTGATTTCAGGATCTTTGCTGTTGAGATGCAAATGGCAAAAATCCAGTTCGGAAACCAGTCGGGGTATAAGATAAATGGTTTTGTACTCACCCTGCGCGATGGCCCGGTCAAATTCGTAGAACCGCTCCTCAAATGGATTATGCTTGAACTGTGTCACTGCCAATGCCTCGTAGGCCCATCTGGAGGCCATAATTTCACCTATGATCGGCACTTTATCTTCAGTCGTTAGTACAGGATTCAGTTTATCAAAACCTACGACTACACCACTTAATATCAATTGAGGAATGATCAGTAGGGGGATGAGGATATAAATGGTAACTGCCGAGTTGAACGCAGAAGAAATATTCAGACCAAGGATATTGGCAAAGCAGGAAACTGAAAACAGCACAAGGAAATAAGGCCAGCCGAAATCAGAAATTTCCAGAATCAGGCTGCCTATCAAGACAAACAATAAAGATTGTACAGCGGATATGAAGAATAGGATTGATGTTTTGGATAGCAAATAGCTGAATCGGCTCAGGTTGAGGAAAGCCTCACGCTTCAGAATTTTACGGTCTCTGATGATCTCTTCAGCACTAATTGTAAGGCCCATAAAAAGGGAAACAATCACACTCATAAAGAAGAACGCAGGCATATTCAGGTTATCCCTAAAGGTATAGGGCACATCAGAAGGGCTGTACCTTACGATAATCGCCAGCAAGAAGGCCAATAGTGGTGCTTCCAGCATATTGATTACCATATACTGCTTATTGCTGATTTTACTGAGGACATCCCGTGAGATAAAAACACCCAGCTGTTTGACCTTATTTGGGATATTCAGGGATTTTTTGGGCTTTTCTTTTTGCTCCTCTACATTTTGGATCTGCCTGCTTTGTGTGAAGAATTCATACCAATCCTTGGCATTGAACCTGCGCTGTGGTGTGAATTGGCCATATTCATCTACTACCTTAGATTCTATGATGTTGAATATCTGCTCAGGATTGACATTACCACATTCTATACAAGCCGCCTGGTCTTTGTCGACCATATCTACGATCCCTTTGAAGTAGTGTACTGCTTCTACGGGATTGCCATAATAAATCTGGTAGCCACCTACATCCAGGATCAGCAGCTTATCAAACATCTTAAAAATGTCTGATGACGGCTGGTGAATGACTACAAAGACCATTTTTCCTTTGAGTGATAACTCTTTCAAAAGGTCCATGATATTCTCCGAATCCCGTGATGAAAGGCCACTTGTAGGTTCATCAACGAACATGACAGAAGGCTCACGCAGGAGTTCCAGTCCGATGTTGAGTCGCTTTCTTTGACCACCTGAAATGGTTTTCTGTAGTGGGTTGCCCACTTTGAGGTCGCGCGTCTCCGACAGGCCCAAAGCGGATAGGGTTTTGTTTACCAGCGCCTTTAGTCTTTCCTCAGAATAAGAGGCAAAGCACAATTTTGCAGCATAATAGAGGTTTTGGTACACAGTTAAATCCTCCATCAGCAAATCATCCTGAGGAACATAGCCGATCAGCCCCTCTATTTTATCTTTATTTTTATGGATATCTATACCATTGATTCTTACTGACCCTGCGGCTGGCGCATCGTTGCCATTGAGGACATTGAAAAGAGTGGACTTTCCAGCACCACTACCGCCCATGATGCCAACCAGCTTACCGCTACCTTCGGCCAGGTTGATGTCCACGAGACCAATATTACCGTTCTTGAACTTGTAGCTGACATCCTCGGCTACAAATGAAATATGCGTGTCATGTGTTTCTTTTCTGTAAGTGCCAACTACATCGCTGAAATAGACTGTGCTAAGATTTTGTCCTTTGATTGTAGAGCCGGGAGGAAAGACTTTAACTCTGTTGGGTTTAAGTGGTAAGCCATTCAATAACAAAGCTGCTGGCCCTACATACTTCACAAAATAGGTATCCAGTGACGGTATCCTGAAAAAGGCCAGTAAACCCGGCATTTTTTCAAGCTTCATGTGTCGTGCCCTGATGTCGTCCTCACCTGTATCAGCTACCAGCACACTATCGACTGCAAAGCGCTCTCTATCTGTAGTGACTACATAGCTTCGGATATGGTCATTAACCTTCCTTGAAAAATTGAAGCATTCTCCAATAAAATAGACCAGGATTTTTTCTCTGTCACTGATGGTGCCATCTGCTACGATGAGTTCCATCAGATCCAGCATTACCACCAATTTTTGTTGTTGGGTCAGCTCGGCATTTACTCTTTTGGTAAGTTTGGCAATACTTTGCTTATCGCCCTCAAGCCCTTTATCCTCATTCTCGATTCTATCAACACATTCATGAAAATAGGCGAGATACCGTTTTACATCTGATCGGTTTACATTTTCCTGCAGGAATTCCTTGATAGACTGTACCTCATCTGCGGTGACATCATCTTCTTTGGCTACTATGGCCAGCAGCTCAATAATGACTTTTAGAAGTTTTTCACTCATGAAGCGAGAATAGGATTAAGACTGAATGAAAGATAAAAAAAGCATTGAATCAATTTTCAATGCTTTTGATAACGCCTTTTTAATTTATTACTCACGAATAGCCTTTCTTATTCGCTTAATTTCATAGGTGATGTTTGACAGTACATCTTTTGTTAGCACATAATCACCAGTGTTGTTTTTGATTTTTTCTTCAATCTTGTTCAATTCATCCTGATAAATGTACTTAAGCACATTAAGCTCCTCTATCATGTAATTGATCATTTCATCTTCGGGCAGATCATTCATTAAGGTGATCAGGTCCATCAAAGGTTTTTTCTGGTCTAATACAATTTTGACCAGGGGCTCAAGGATCACGTTTCTGCTTTCCTCATCCAGCATATCCTCGGGATATGTTTCAATCACCATGGTAGAAATGTAAAGACCTTCCATAAAGCTTCCTGCTAGTACCAGTGCTGCAGCATTCAGTCGGTCATCATTTTCCAGTCTTGATTCAGCTACATAAAGTGCATCATTGAGCAGTGTTGCAAGAGAATCTCTGTTGCCTAGGTTTTCTTCGAAGCGTGCAAGAAGATCCAGGTCAAATGAAGATGCAATACCGATTGTTTCTGCAAGGATCTGACAGGCTTCCATGTATTTCAATGCTTCCTGTACCTGCTCATAGGAGGCCAGATAACCCACATCGGTTGCATAAACACCAAGGTTCAACGCAGCTTTGTCCGTTGAGGTTTGATAGTCTTCAGCTTTTGATAGGTCGCTGATTAGGTCTGAATTATATTCGGCGCCTGTAGCTTGAAGTAAAAATGGAATTTCTGAGGGTGCTGGTAAATCATGGATAACTTTGTCGATATCCTGAGCCATTTGTGATTTGGCCTGATCAAATTCTTCAGCAGCTTCTTCAGACTTTTTATCGCCTGAACCACCACAGGCTGCTAAAATTGTAAGTACTAAAACTAGTGTTGACTTTGATAATAAGTCAAAAATCTTTTTGTGTGTCATGATTCTAAGGTTAGGAATTCAATTTTAACATTTTTTAGTTTCTATTCATAGCGAACTTAAGATATTAATTATCTTAAGCTTATCCATAAATCTACTGGATAAGCCTTTAAAAAATATAATTCCAATCAGGATTCCTACAATTTTATATAGCCTCAATTAGCTTTGTGCTATGGGACAGTCTCAGGGTATTGCATTTAATAATCTTAGAACTAACAAGAAGTACAGGTTGACTAATTATGGAGAGCAAACCGAGTTTGTTATTCTGGATGTTCATCCTAATGACTTCCTATTGAAGGATATTCATACCCTTGAGCAGTTTTGGATGAGTGAATTGATCAGTTATGGCAAAGGTGAGGATTTTTCAATTTGGGAAATTCGCTGATGCCTATTGACAACAATCATGACATTTTTTGACAGCCTAATTTATACCCCTTTAGTCGGTCATCGTATATTGCTTCAAAACCTATCGCATGATCAGTCTACAGGGTATCGAAAAATCATATCACCTGGGCCAGCAATCCCTTCAGGTATTAAAAGGCATTGACCTTACCATTGATGGTGGTGAGTTGGTTTCTATTATGGGCTCCTCCGGATCAGGGAAATCAACCTTACTGAATATTTTGGGTATTCTTGATAGTTATGATAAAGGTGAGTATCTGTTGGATAATATCAGCATCAGGAATTTAAGTGAATCCAAGGCCGCCACTTATCGCAACCAACTGATTGGTTTTGTATTTCAGTCTTTCAATCTGCTGAGTTTCAAAAATGCTGTTGAAAATGTAGCACTACCGCTTTACTACCAAAAAGTAGGTCGCAAAAAGCGAAATCTTAAGGCTATGGAATTTTTAGAGCGTGTAGGCTTAAAGGATTGGGCGCACCACCTACCTAATGAAATGTCTGGCGGCCAAAGGCAGCGGGTAGCCATAGCCCGAGCACTTATCGCTGACCCCAGAATCATATTGGCAGATGAACCTACCGGAGCACTGGACAGCCAAAACAGTGCTGAGGTGATGGAGATTTTCAGGGAAGTCAATGCACAGGGTAAGACCATCATTATAGTTACACATGAAAATGATATAGCGGCCAAAACACAGCGCGTCATCTACATAAAAGATGGTAAAATACTAGACGAAAACTACCAACTACAAATGGCTCATGTTTGATCTGGATAAATGGCAGGAAATATTTGAAGCCATCAGGCACAATAAGGTCAGAACCTTTGCTACCGCATTTGGTGTATTCTGGGGCATATTGATGTTGATTTTATTGCTGGGCGCTGGTCAGGGGCTGCAAAATGGTGTTCAAAGCAGCATGCTCTTGGATGCTACTAATAGCATTTGGTTTATTCCTTCTCGTACTTCTATGGCCTACAAAGGCATGCCGGCAGGTCGTAATTTTCAGCTGCATGAAGATGACCTTTCAGAGGTAAAGCAGCATGCTGAAGGCCTGGAATTTATTTCACCGGAAAACTGGCTTCAGGGTAATTACACTGTGAAGCACGGGCAGCAAACATCCAGCTTTACGGTCTATGGAGCCAATTCTGATTATTTCAAAGTGAAGGTCTCTCAAAAAACTATAGCCGGACGCTCCCTCAATAGATTGGATGATGAAAACAGCCGAAAGGTATGCATTATCGGTGATCGGGTGGCAGAGGTTCTTTTTGAAGATGGGGAAGACCCTGTTGGTCAATACATAGCTGCTAAAGGGGTAAGTTTCAGGGTAGTGGGTGTTTTCAGCTTTGAAAGTAACGCGGGTATGGACCAGTCACAAAGGATTTATATTCCTTTTAATACCTTTCAACAGGTTTTTAATCCCCAAAAGGAGGTTTCTCTTTTTGTGGTGACCACCGGACCCACCACTACTGGCACCCAGCTTGAATCGGATGTGAAGGAGCTGGTAAAGCAGCGCCATAGCATCCACCCAAATGATAATCAGGCCTTTTATATCCATAATCAGGAAGAGCAGCACAAGAGCATACAACAGTTATTTTTTGGTATCAAAGTATTTATCTGGCTTGTTGGATTGGGTACGCTGACAGCTGGGATTGTAGGCGTATCCAATATCATGATCATTATTGTAAAAGAGCGCACAAGAGAAATTGGTATTCGTAAAGCTCTAGGAGCAACGCCCTGGTCCATCATAAATTTGATCATGCAGGAGTCCATTTTTATTACTGCTGTGGCTGGGTATCTCGGTTTGTTTCTTGGTGTTGTGCTTTTGGAAGGTGTCAATTATGCACTGGTAGCTATGGGTGCCAGTATCGATTTTTTTAAGCGACCCGAAGTGGATTTTCAGGTAGCGATAGCGTCGGTTGTAATTCTTGTCATTGCCGGAGCGCTTGCAGGCTTATTTCCGGCCATCAAGGCTGCCCATGTGAAACCCGTAGAAGCACTAAAAAGTGAATAGCCATGCTGGATTTTGATAAATGGGAGGAAATCTGGATTACCATCCAAAAGCATAAGCTGAGGACCTTGCTGACTTCCTTTGGTGTGTTTTGGGGCATTTTCATGCTGGTCGTTCTATTGGGAGCGGGCAATGGCCTTAGAAAAGGTGCTATGCAGAATTTTGATATTGCTAAAAATGCAGTATTCGTTTGGACAGAACAGACATCTATTGCATATGGCGGTTTCCAGCCCGGTCGGTATATTCAATTGACTAATGCTGATTTGGACGAACTGGCCTTGCATCCCATGGTGAAAACAATAACACCGCGATCGCAGGTAGGTGGCCGATTTTCCGGTAGCCAGTTTAGTCTACAGCACAAAGGGAAAGAAGTAGCCTATCGCATCAGTGGCGACTATCCCCAATATGATCAAATTAAGCCTTTGAAGCTAAGAGCAGGACGATTTATCAACCCCATCGATGTATCCCAAAAGAGGAAGGTGGTTGTGATTGGTGAAAGGGTAAAAGCGGAATTGTTTGAGGAAGAAGAGCAGGCGCTAGGCGAATTTATTATGATTGGCGGGGTGCCCTTCAAAGTGGTGGGTATTCTCGGCACCAAGCTAACCGGAGAATCTGCTATGGAAGATCTGCAGGCCGTGCATATTCCACATACAACTTTACAGCAGGCTTTTAATCGGCCCAATACCATAGGTTGGTTTGGGATGATACCCAAAGAGGGTGTCAGTGGTATTGAGCTGGAGGAAGCTATCAAAACATCCATCAAAAAGAAATATGCTATTGCGCCAGAAGATCGCAGTGCCCTGGGTAGCTTCAACGTAGAGGCTGAGTTTATGCAGTTGCAGGGAATTTTTTCGGGTATCAGTGCCTTCAGTTGGCTGGTCGCGATCGGTACGATTATCGCCGGTATGGTCGGTGTAGGCAATATCATGCTGATCATCGTAAAAGAGCGCATCAAGGAGATTGGCATCAGAAAATCGGTTGGGGCGAAACCCTGGTCTATTATCAGCATGATAATCCAGGAAGCATTGGTAATTTCCGGAGTGTCCGGCTATTTCGGACTGCTATTCGGTGTGCTTACCATCGAAGGTGTAAGCTATGCCATGGATGAATTCAACCTTCAATCTGATTTTTTCAGCAACCCAGAGATAGATTTTAATGTAGCCCTATCGGCTATTATAGTATTGATAATCAGTGGCATTATCGCAGGGTTGATACCGGGCATTAAAGCTGCCCGCGTGGATCCCGTTTTGGCATTACGAGATGAATAATTATTAGCAATTAAGATTATGAAACGATTTTTTATTGGACTTACCATCATCATTATTATTGGACTTTTTATAGGTACCGGCTATTATCTCTACCAGAAGTCAGAGGAGCCTCCTGTAGTTTTTGAGACCGACAAACCTTTTGTTACTGATATTGTAAAGAAGACCATTGCATCGGGCACTATTGTTCCAAGAAAGGAAATTGCCCTAAAGTCGCAGGTGAGCGGTGTAGTGGAGAAGCTGCATGTGGAGGAGGGCCAAATGGTGAAAGTGGGTGATTTGATAGCCAAAATAAAGATTATTCCTAACGTGGTGGCTCTTAACAATGCTAAAGCTCAGGTAGAGGCTGCGAAGATCAACTTTGACAATGCGGAGCGTGAGCTGGCAAGACAGAAGGAGCTGTATGAAGAAAAGGTGATCTCACAGTTTGATTACAACCAGTTTTTACTGGATTACAAGCTCAGAAAACAAGAATTAGGAGCTGCCGAAAATAATCTGGAGTTGATCCGAGAAGGCGCCTCACAAAAGTCGGGTAACGTTTCTAATCTTGTGACTTCTACAGTAGCTGGTATGGTGCTGGATATTCCGGTGAAGGAAGGGACTTTTATTATTGAGTCTAACACCTTTAATGAAGGTACCACCATTGCCGCAGTGGCGGATATGAGCGAGATGATCTTTGAAGGTAAGGTTGATGAATCTGAAGTTGGTAAGATCAAGGAAGGCATGGATCTGATCATGTCTGTCGGTGCTATCGAGGGAGAAACCTTCAATGCAAAGCTGGAATTTATTTCACCAAAAGGTGAAGAAGAGGAAGGCGCCATCAAGTTTGATATAAAAGCCAGCATCGAGCTAGATCCCGATCAGTTTTTAAGAGCAGGCTATAGTGCTACTGCAGATATCGTATTGGAGAAGCGTGAGCAGGTATTGGCGATCCGGGAGAGCAATTTGATCTTTGAGGCTGATAAGCTTTTCGTAGAGGTAGCTGAAGGTAATCAGCAGTTTGAAAGGAGAGAAGTGACTACCGGTCTTTCGGATGGTATTAATATTGAGATTGTGAATGGCCTAAGGGAGGGGGAGGAGATTAAGAAGCTGTGATCATTAGACAGTTTACATTTATCATTTAACAGTTATCAATGAGCAGTGAGCAGCTGGCAATTCTCAATTGACATTGATCAATCAAAAAATGTTAATGAGCAATTTCAAAGGAAGTACGCGATGCAATCGCGCGTTAAATCATGCTGGGAAATTTGACTGGAAACTGTACAATCCAAATCTAATCGTCTATTTAATCATTTCACTGATAAAAAATCATCTGGATCTATTGCAGCTTGTTTTAAAATGGCTCTTAATGTCCCTTCTGGCATATCTCCTGAATGATTTGGAATTGTAGTAAATAAGCCAGTTCTGTTACTCTTCCAAATCTCATGACTGCCAGCTGCCTGCCTATGAAATTGAAAGCCAAATTTTTTTAATCTTTTTATTATTTCTCGATAAGTAAAACCCGACAGTCGGCCCATTACATTTCAATAACCAAAGGATAATCAAAATCGTCACCAAACTCAGGTAGGTTTAAGACTAGCTCATTTTCTTGAGATTCGAGAATCTTTTTTGCCACATCACGTGCGATTTCAATCGTTTCATTTATGGTTCTGCCTTGTGCAACCAAACCTTGAATTGTATTAGAAGTTGCTAAATAGTAACCCTCGGGAAGTTTTTCTAAATGGATATCAATTTTTCGTTCCATACTGAAAATTAGAATGTATTAATTAAAGAACCAATTGGCAATTGACATTTAACAGCGATCAATTATTATTTGTTAATGAGCAATTTCATAGGAAGCACGCGATGCAATCGCGCGCTAACATAGAATCGCACGCTAACATTTGGAGTAGGAGCAAGAACAAGGTGCGGATAGCCAGTAGCCACCCAAATCATTCTAAATAAAAAAAGACGACCCTGAAAAGAGTCGCCTTTTATATCTATTGTATGTTTAGAAAGATGCTAGATTACATCATTCCGCCCATGCCGCCGGGCATGCCACCTGGCATTCCACCGCCGGCCGGTGCGCCTTCCTTTTCTGGTTCGTCGGCTACAACACATTCAGTTGTTAACAACAAACTAGCAATTGAGGCTGCATTCTCAAGGGCCAAACGAGTCACTTTAGTAGGATCGATGATACCAGCTTTGAACATGTTTTCGTATGTTCCGTTAGCAGCATTGAAACCGTAATCATCTTTGCCTTCAAGTACTTTCTGTACTACTACAGATCCTTCGCCACCTGCATTTTCTACGATGGTTCTCAATGGAGACTCAAGGGCGATTCTTACGATATTGATACCAGTGTTCTGATCTTCATTTTCAAGGCTTAGGCTGTCAAGCGCTTTGATCGCTCTGATCAATGCTACACCACCACCAGCTACAATACCTTCCTGTACTGCAGCTCTTGTAGCGTGCAATGCATCATCCACACGATCTTTCTTCTCCTTCATCTCAACCTCAGTAGCCGCACCAATGTATAGGATAGCTACACCGCCAGACAATTTGGCTAGTCTCTCCTGAAGTTTTTCTTTGTCGTAATCAGAAGTTGTGTTTTCGATTTGTTGCTTGATCTGGTTAACACGTGCTTCGATTTCCTCAGCTTTGCCAGCACCATTTACTATAGTGGTGTTGTCTTTGTCGATGTTGATTTTCTCAGCAGTACCAAGGTAATCCAATGTAGCGCTTTCCAGTTTGTAACCTCTTTCTTCAGAGATCACTGTACCACCTGTAAGGATTGCGATATCCTCAAGCATTGCTTTTCTTCTGTCACCGAAACCAGGAGCTTTAACAGCAGCTACTTTCAGCGCACCTCTGATTTTGTTTACTACAAGCGTTGCTAATGCTTCGCCTTCCACATCTTCAGAGATGATCAATAAAGGTTTACCAGTTTGAGAAGTTGCTTCAAGGATAGGAAGCAATTCTTTCATGTTGGATATTTTCTTGTCGTAGATCAAGATGTAAGGGTTATCCAACTCAGCTTCCATTTTCTCAGTGTTGGTTACGAAGTAAGGAGAAAGATAACCTCTGTCAAACTGCATACCTTCTACAGTTTTTACTTCAGTTTCTGTTCCTTTAGCTTCTTCTACAGTGATTACACCGTCTTTACCAACTTTGTCCATAGCATCAGCTATCATTTTACCAACTTCTGCGTCGTTGTTTGCAGAAACGGTAGCTACCTGCTGAATTTCGTTGCTATCGTTGATGTCCTTAGATTGAGATCTAAGGTTTTCAACTACAGCTGCAACAGCTTTGTCGATACCTCTTTTCAGATCCATAGGGTTAGCACCGGCTGCTACGTTTTTGATACCAGCACCAAAGATGGCCTGAGTCAGTACAGTAGCAGTAGTAGTACCATCACCAGCGTCATCAGCTGTTTTGGAAGCTACTTCTTTTACCAGCTGAGCACCCATATTTTCGATAGGCTCTGCTAATTCGATTTCTTTGGCAACAGAAACACCGTCTTTTGTTACGGTAGGAGCACCAAATTTCTTGTCAAGGATTACATTTCTTCCTTTGGGGCCAAGCGTTACTTTTACTGCATTGGCAAGCACGTCTACACCTTTCTTAATCTGGTCGCGCGCTTTTACGTCAAAGAATATTTCTTTAGCCATAATTTTTTCTGATTTTTTGTTTTTGTGTTTGGGTTAATTAAACAATACCGAAGATGTCTGACTCCTTCATGATAAGATAGTCAGTACCGTTGATTGTAACCTCAGTACCACTGTATTTACCATATAGCACCTGGTCACCAACTTTCACGTTTAATGGCTCATCCTTTTTACCAGTACCAACTGCTACGATGGAGCCTCTCTGTGGCTTTTCCTTGGCAGTGTCAGGAATGATAATACCAGAAGCTGTTTTTTCTTCTGCAGGCGCAGGTTCTACCAGAACCCTGTCAGCCAATGGTTTGAAATTAACTTGTGACATCTTTCTTTTTAGTTATTATGAATTAAACAATAATCGTTTAGGTCGGACAATAGCATTTCCTGTGCCAAGACCAATTTTCTCTGAAATACTGACAAAATTGCTGTTTACCTGTCAGTAAAATTGTCAGTAATGCTTTTCCTGTCAGGTTTACCCTTGAAAAAATGACAGGGTGTATTTATCTTAATCCCTAGAGTTAAAGTTTATCAATTGAACATGAAGAGATTACACAAAGATTGGCTAACTGACGGGCTCATTGATTTTGAGTACAAGAAGTATATTTTGCTTGCTTATTTAAAGGATATCAAGCAGCGATTTGATGCTGTGGAGCTATATCCATTTCTTTCAGACCTGGTCTTTCATTATCAGAACCTGATGAAGATCAAAGATCAGAAGAGGCTCTATTATGACAATTTTCCCAAGCAAATCTCAAGGGCCGATTTCAATAAGCTGGAATTAAGCTACAAAAAGATGGTGCAGGATGATGATACCATGAAGCAAATAGAAGATATCCTGGAGTATGCCATTCCAAGAGTTAAAGCCACCCTAAGGGATGGTAAGGAGCTTTTTGAATTTGTAGAGCAGCAGATTGAAATATCACCTGTAGGCGTTACGCCACTGTACTCTGATGAGGGCTACATGTTTATACAGACTGAGAAGTCTAATGATGTGGATATTTACCGCTACCAAATGTCTGTGTTTGAAAATGCCAATGAGAATTTTCGTTCTTTAAAGACAGAGTTTATCAATAAAACAGTAAAATCTGTTGCCAACACGTATGAGGCTATCAAACTGGATCTGGCCCGAAACTTCAAACAACTGCCTAATCCTGCGAGCTTTTTGGTATTCAGCAAGCTTTCTTTTCCTATGCCCAACACGCTGTTGCCAGTTGCCAAACGGTTGCTGATCAGGCATATATCAACCACTTAGATGATTAGCGCATTCTTGACCGCTTGATGAGGTAGGCGTTAAGGATTTTATCGAAGGGATCTTTAATGTCTGCCTCTATCATATCAATTTTCAACTGACCGCATTTTAGCTTCAACTCCTCATAATAACCGGTCATGGTTTTTTGATAGGTTTCTTTGACCTCAGTAGGAGTAAGCTTAAGTTTAGTTCCGGCTTCCAGGTCTGTGAATTCATAAGGGCGATCCTCAAATTCAAAGTTGAGCTCGGTTTCTTTATCGGTGATATGGAAAAGCAGCACTTCATGTTTCCGGTGCTTGAGGTGTTGTAAGGCAGAAAAGATATTGTCTGTGTTCTCAGCTTGTTGAAACATATCGCTGAAAAGAATGACCAGGGATCGGCGATGGATTTTTTGTGCAATCTCATGCAGGGTCTGTGCCACATCGGTTCGCTGCTCTTTTGGGTTGGCATTGACGAGGGCTTCCATCTCAGTAAACAGCTTTCTTACATGTGAGGAGGTAGACTTTACATCTGATTGGCTGTCAATACCTGTACTGAATGTAAAGAGTCCCACAGCATCGCGTTGCTTATGGAGTAGGTAGGCAAGACTTGCAGCTGCCATTATGGCAAACTTTATTTTTTCATTGCCGGGCTGCGGATAATACATGGATGAAGACCTGTCAAGAATGAGGTAGCAGCGCAGGTTGGTCTCCTCCTCATACCTTTTGGTATATAGTCGATTGGTACGTGCGTATACCTTCCAATCGATATGCTTTGTGCTTTCTCCAAAGTTATAGAGCCTATGCTCTGCAAACTCGACAGAAAAGCCATGGTAGGGAGATTTGTGTAGTCCCGTGATAAAGCCCTCTACCATTTGCCTGGCCAGCATTTCCAGGTTTCCAAACTCCTTGATCTTATTGAGGTCTAACTGCATATTTTAGGTAAACTGTGTCAAATGTGGCTTTATGCGCTTATAAAACCATTAATCTCTTGGCATTTTATTATGATTACGTAATTTAGGGTAGATAAAACAAGATACCATTTGCTTTTTTTAAAAAGAAAAAATTAATTAGAGGCTCAATTGTGAAACCAACAACTGTATAGTGGAAGAGAATAAGGCGAAAGACAGAGACGAAATATACTCTGAAAGGGTGAGGGCTGGTAAGAGAACCTATTTTTTTGACGTTAAAGCTACCCGATCTAATGATTACTATCTAACCATCACGGAAAGTAAGCGCAAGTACAAGGACGATGGATATTTCTATGAGAAGCATAAGATTTTCTTATATAAAGAAGATTTTGATAAATTCATAGCTGCACTCAATGATTCTGTCAACCATGTGAAAAACGAATTATTGCCTGATGTAGACTTTAGTAAATTCGAAGAGGATGGAGATCACACTGAAGTTTCAGATAGTGAAGATGGAGATACTGAATTGAAATGGGATTAACCCGAATAGATATTGATAGAAAAACTCATGCCTCGCATGGGTTTTTTTTTGCTTAATATTAAGGTAGGTACAGCTAACCATGATTAACAAAGCACTCATATATATATTTCTGATAATCCTGCTCATCATAGTACTGAGCTGGTATTTCTCTGACATATTTCTGTACCTCGTTATATCACTGATCATCGCCACCATCTTACGGCCGCTGGTCAATAACCTTAATCAAATTACCTTTTATAATATAAGTATGCCCAGGGCATTGGCTATACTGCTTTCCTTTGGTATCCTGATTGTCGTATTGGCCCTATTTACCCTGCTTTTTGTGCCATTGATTTCTGACCAGATTGAGGTGCTGTCTGCCATTCGCCTGGAAAATGTGTATGCCAATCTTTCAGCACCGATTGTCACTTTGGAACAGTTCCTTATCAACAATGGCCTGACAGACCAGGAAAATGGTTTTTTAGTTAACAGTATCAGGGAGGGCGTGCTCAATGCCGTCCAAAATATTGATGTACAGACCATACTTAATAGTCTCATCAGCTTCACCGGTACATTTTTTATAGGATTTCTTGCTATCACTTTCATCACTTTTTTTCTTTTGCTGGAGAAAGGCCTGCTGAGAAGACAGATCATTGCGCTTATTCCCAATCAATATTTTGAGGTATTCATTGCCGCTATTTTTAAAATTGAAAAACTGCTATCCAATTACTTGATTGGGCTGCTTTTTCAGATGTTTAGCATTTTCTCTATTGCCAGTATTGGTCTCACTTTTATGGGAGTGAATTATGCCTTGACCATCGGTGTATTTGCGGCGGTGGCCAATTTGATCCCATATCTGGGACCTCTACTCGGAGCAACCTTTGGGATCATTGTTGGGATATCCACCTCGGCGGCATTTGAACTCAGCCAGCAGACGGTATTTCTGGTACTCAAGATTGTGGCGGTTTTTGGAATAGTGCAAGCTACAGATAATGTGATTTTGCAGCCATTAATTTTTTCAAAAAGTGTAAAGGCCCATCCGCTGGAAATATTTGTTGTTATCTTTGCCGGCGCTACAATCGCGG
Source organism: Cyclobacteriaceae bacterium (assembly GCA_965227155.1). GTDB lineage: Bacteria > Bacteroidota > Bacteroidia > Cytophagales > Cyclobacteriaceae > UBA6059. The sequence continues at coordinate 4,552,931 of OZ245731.1, read as the reverse complement.
GTATTCCCGGAATGATTGCAGCTATACCCGTTTATACGATTGGCAGGGTTTCAGCCCTTGAAATCAACTCGGGATTTAAGCGATATCAGATCTTTAAAAACTAGTAGTATATGGGCCTTCAGTGTGGCATAGTAGGACTACCCAACGTGGGTAAATCAACACTTTTTAATGCAATTTCAAGTGGGCAGGCAGAGGCAGCCAATTTTCCATTTTGTACTATAGAACCCAATGTAGGGGTGATTACCGTGCCGGATGAGCGATTGGATGTGCTCAAGAAGCTCGTAGATCCGGAGAAGGTAATACCTACTGTAATAGAGTTTGTTGATATTGCCGGCCTGGTGAAAGGTGCCAGCAAGGGTGAGGGGCTCGGTAACAAATTCCTGGCGAATATCCGTGAGGTTGACGCAATCATACATGTGGTCAGATGTTTTGAAAACGACAATGTAGTCCATGTAGAAGGAAGGGTTAATCCGGTAGATGACAAAGAAGTCATTGATGCGGAGCTTCAGCTGAAGGACCTTGAATCTATTGAAAAAAAGATCCAAAAGAATGAGAAAATAGCCAAGTCGGGTGATGCTAAAGCCAAAAAGGAGCTTGCCGTTGCCATGGCCTACAAGAAACATTTGGAATCAGGACAAAATGCCAGGTCCATTGATATGAGTCCTGAAGACAAAGAGCTGGTAAAAGACCTTCAATTGCTGACTGCCAAGCCGATCATCTATGTCGCCAATGTAGATGAAGACTCTGTAAACAGTGGCAATGAATTTGTAGAAAAGCTCAAAGCCAATGTGGCCGCTGAGGAAGCCGAAGTAATTACAGTTTGTGCAGCGCTGGAAGAGCAAATTGCTGAACTTGAAGAGGAAGAAAGAGCGATGTTCCTTGAAGAATATGGGCTAACAGAGTCAGGGTTGGATAAACTGATCAAGGCATCTTACCGACTGCTGGACTTAGTGACTTATTTCACTGCCGGCAAAAAAGAAGTAAAGGCATGGACCATCAGAAAAGGTTGGAAGGCACCACAGGCAGCTGGGGTTATTCATACAGATTTTGAGAAAGGCTTCATTAAAGCAGAAGTAATTAAACTGGATGATTATCAACGTCTGGGATCAGAATTGGCTTGTAAAGAAGCCGGTAAAATCGCCATTGAAGGCAAAGAATATGTGGTGAAAGATGGTGACATTATGCATTTTCGATTTAATGTCTAGCATTTCTTATAATAATATTTAGTACAACCCCAAACATTTTTTATTATCATAGGGTTGACCTCATTATTGATTTGATATTTTTTACTAAAGAAAAATTCAGCTGTAGTGAGAGTCAGAATAATTTTTAATCTAAAGAATCGTGGTGGCTATGTGCCGTTCCACCACCAATACGTTATAGCCCAGACAACTAAGGCTATTCTTATCTCAGGTGGTGATGAGGAATTTATCAATTATCCCTATTACCATTTCTCAGGCTTAAAAGGTCAAACACGCATCAGCAGACAGGGACTACATTTTCATAGCAGTAAAGTCACACTAGTGCTGGCTTCACCTAACCAGGCTTATGTCAATTATTTTCTGAAAAGCTTGTTTAGCCATAAGGAAATTCAAATGGGTAATCTCTCTCTCAGTCCCCTTGAGGTGGAGCTGGAAAGACAGCCGGAGTTGAGTGACAGCACCAAATTCATCTGTATTTCACCATTAGTACTTATCAAACCATCTTTGTTTGATAATGGTGGTAAGAAATTTATTTACCCCAGTACGGACGAGTTTTCCGATCTTCTATATGAATCCACTATTAGCAGGATGGAAAGCTTTGGTTACACACCGGAGCAGCTGGCTGAATACTTCAAATTCCAAATCGTGCCTGATGAGGCTTATCTGGAGAAGATCAAGCAATCCAACAGAAAATTTGCCAGGATTTATCCGGTATTTGATCAGGATGTGAAATACGAGGTGAGGGGATATACATTTCCGTTTACTCTGTATGCTGCTAAGGAAGTTCAGGAGTTTCTTTTCACCTGCGGATTGGGTTTATTCAGCTCCAAAGGTTTCGGTATGGTTGATATCGCTAACAGCGACCCCATTGACAGAACAGAATCCTACGATTTCAATACGGTATCCAACAGTCAATATCAGGAACTTTAGGCTATCTCACACCAGAATATTGAGATAGGTAACCCACGGGTATATCCATAAGAGCACCGGGAGCTCTATGGTATATGAAAATTTCGTATTGGTTGTTGGTTTCAAAATGGTTGCCCTCAAAATAATATGGATCATCGCCATCGACCCAGTACAGATAATTGTAATACCCTTGCTTGAGCAATAGTGTTGTCGTGTATGTACCTGAGCGCTTGTCGTATTGCATCTTGTTATCCTTTTCAAGGCGCCACTGATTGAAAGCACCTATGACGTATACATCCTCCTTGCGTTCTTCAGCTTCGAGCGTGAAGGTCACTTTAATGTAATCTGCCTCTGTGATGGGCGCTCCTGCCTCTAAAGTCTGGATGTAGTATTGACCGTTGCGTTCATCATAAATCCTGTAGGCCAACCCCTTTCTGGATTGGTCAATATTCAATCTTGCCATATGAAAATCCTGTGTAGATTCCATGGCAGCCACATTAGCTCCTCTGTAAGTGTAACCGCGCAAATCAAAGAAGCGATATTCGTTGCCTGCTGAAAAAACTCTATCCTCACCAAAAAACCGAAATTCCATATTCTTTTGATCTTCGCGAATCATGCTTGGCTTAAAATCGCTGACCAGCGTATTCCATCGTTGATTTTTCCTGATGGCAACCTTGAAATCCTGCATAGGACTGAAAGCCTCCAGATCCCGGTAGCTGAATCCGAACTCGATCATCTGATTGTTCACCTGATTTCGGATCGCGGTAGATAAGCCATCAGGCGAATAGATTTCCACTCGACTATTGAATACAACAAAGCGTTTGGAGAGTATCAATTGATCTTCTGTATCTTCCCTGTAAACAGCCACCACATAATTGCCCGGAATTCTCACTTTTGGCAGAAATGTAGTATAGGTAGTGTAGGGCACTTTGGTGTTTTGGGAGTACTCAAAATTTTGGATCGGAAATTCATTGTATTCATTCAAAAACTCCATGTCCGATAGCCTGGAGGGCGTCCAATCATGCTGGCAATGGTAGATTTTCACATAGTATTGTGTGAAATCATAGTATAATTCATCAAATCTTAGCAACAGCGGTGTACGTTGATCAAAGCTGATTACCGGTGCCTCAAACTCAGGGTAGGGAACAACCCTGTCGGGGTAAAGATGCACGGTCTTGATGTTTTTATCGTATGTTCGATCTTCATATTCCAGCTTTTGCGCGTAAGTAGATAAAACACTGAAAAAGAGGATAGTGCAGACTAACAGATATCTTTGCATAAAACGCAGGAAAGAGATTTTTTTAACAATTACAACCAAAGGTAGCAAACTTGTGTCTATCCTTTAAAACGCACTGATACCATCTTTGCATGCGCCTAACCGAAGATGAATTGATTGAGGGTTGCCGCGAAGGCAACAGGAAAACACAGCAGGCTTTGTATGATCAATATTGCAAAGCTATGTATGTGATATGTCTGCGCTATTCAAAAAGCGAGTTGGAAGCAGAAGATATCCTGCAAGAAGCTTTTATCAAGGTTTTTAATAGCATTGAGAAATTTCAGCGCGCTTCTACTTTGGGCTACTGGATCAAACGGATTGTGATTAATACTGCCTTAAACTATCAGCGGAGTAAACTCTATCTCTACCCGATGGTAGATGCCGATGAGTTGAAAAACAATAAGGCTGAAGAATTAACACTTAGCAATTTTCATTACACGGAATTACTACAGATGATCCAGGAACTGCCTTCGGGCTCGCAGGTTATTTTTAACCTGTATGCCATCGAAGGATATAAACATCATGAGATTGCTGATATGCTCAACATTAGTGAGGGCACTTCTAAATCTCAGTATGCAAGGGCCAAAAAGCTCTTGCAGGAAAAATTGAATAATCAAGAGAACATTAGCTATGGAGGGGTCTGAAATGAAAGATAACTTTGAAAAGCAATGGGCAGAAGCATTTGAAAATGCAGAATCAAGCCCTTCTCCTCATGTATGGAAGAATATCAGTCATGAGCTTGCCAACCAGCAGGTAAGTGGATATAAAAAGCGATTGTTTTGGTTTCAATTGGCTGCGGCAGCTTCTTTGGTACTGGCAGCGGCACTAGGTGCCTTGTATTTCTTTTCCAATAATGAATTGCAGCATCAGCAAATAGCGCAGGAGCAGCAAACCATAGAAAACAAGCAACCAATGACCATTAGCGAATCTGATGCTGTAACTAGCAACGAAGGAGAAAAAGACACAAACAAATCCAACATTAGTGCGTCTAAGTCGAGCCAGGTAGCTGCCACTGAAAAAAACATCAGGAATACAGCTGAAAGTCCATCACAGCAAAGTAAGGATACCGGACTGATTGGCGGTGATCCCAAAAATGAAGTTCAGCTAGCCAACTTTATGTCAGAAACCGATGCGTCCGATAACAATACTGAAAGCAACATTCAGGAAACCATTCCTTTGAATATCATTATCGATAAGGAGAACATGGAAGCCTATGCCACCCTGAGTTTTGTAGATATTAAGGAAATAGATGAGCAGCGTTTTGTCGAAATGAGCCAGCTACCGGCGTTCTTTTACAAAGTACCTATTACAGCAAGAGCAGAGGAGGTTATTACGGGTGAAAAGCGCGAAATTGCCTCCCTTTTCGCGGGAATCAATGTTGGTAGTGGGAGTTTTGATCCAAATTTTGGTGCACCTATGGGCGCTGCAGATGAATCATTTGCTATTGCGGATTTTGAAGATGCCGGTTTATCAAACTCCGCAAATCTACCCTTGCAAGAGCGCAATACGCCGGGTGTGGCATTTTCTTTTGGCCTGGATGTTGGAAAGCAGATCTCTGATAAATGGGTGCTACAATCTGGCTTGCAGTATGGGCAGTACACAGTCAATAGCAATACCAACCTGGTATTCTCTACCAACTCAAAGCAGGCAGTACCACTTTCTTTTCAAAATAACGATCAACTGTTTAGGAGTGAGGCGGTAGAAGTTTCAGCTGCCAATGTTGACTTGAGTAACCGCTTTGAATTATTGACCATACCAATCCAGGCCGGTTTCGTGCTTTTGGATCAGAAATTTAATGTGGTGCTAAATGGGGGTTTCTCTGGGTCATTCTATTTGGGTAATGAACTGCAAAGTGAGTCTTCCAGTGCGAGCTCCTTTAGTTTTGACCCTGGCAGTGATTCGCCCTACAGAACATTGCATATCAATGCTTTGACCAGTGTACAGTTGGGATACAGATTGGATGAGCATTATTTTATCAGTATTACACCCAATTACAGGCATTCGATTACAGACTTTGCGAAGGCAGGCAATACCTTTTCCAGTTTACCTTCTCATTTTGGTCTTAATCTTGGATTCAGATATTTATTTAAATAATTCCAACTCTTATTCAATACTATGGGTCTTTAAGTCGCATTTTTAATCAAACTATCATGGAAGAAAAATCTACCTTCAACGAAAAAAGGGAGTTCCAACGGATGTCGGTGCTTACGCTTTTGATATTGCTCATGCTTGCTGTATTGGGCATGAGTTGTGAAGATAAATGTGAGGTGTTCGTGTCGTATGTTGATCAGGTTCCGATTTACCAAACTACCGAAGCCCTTAGGGCCCAGGTAGAGTTTGTAGAACCAGAAGTCATGCATGCGCCGGGTAAAATTTATCTCCTGGGATCTTACCTCTACATCAATGAAGTAGGGAGAGGCATCCATGTAATCAATAACCAAAACCCATCCAATCCGCAGTTTGTAGGTTTTATCAATATTCCCGGCAATTATGACCTGGCGGGCAAAGGTAATTTCCTGTACGCTGACAGTTATGTGGATCTATTGGTGTTTGATGTGTCTGATCCCAATAACATTACAGAGGTACATCGGGAAGAAGGTGTTTTCAATAACTTCTATGATATCCATGGTATGATCGCTGCAGAAGGTATAGTGGTGGACTTTGAGGAAAGATTGGTTGAAGAATTTAGGGAATCGGACTGTGATAATAGTGGCTTTAGTGATGATGCGCTTGATTCCTTTATGCCAACACCTGCCTTCCGTGCTGAAGGCGCAGGCAATTTTAGTGCTGGCAATGGTAGTGGTGTTGGTGGATCTATGGCAAGGTTTACGGTGAGTGGGGATTTTCTGTATACCGTAGACTTTCACACCATGCGTACTTTTGACATATCCTCAGTTGCTGAGCCTGCACTGAGCAGCACTACAGATTTGGGCTGGGGTATAGAAACCATCTTTCCTTACGAGGATAAATTATTTCTTGGAGCAATGGACGGTATGCATATCTATGATGTAGCCACACCGGGCGAACCTCAGTTTATCAGTACCTACAGGCACATTACCAGCTGTGATCCGGTAGTGGTGCAGGATGATATTGCTTATGTAACCCTTCGTGGTGGTACTGAATGCCAGGGGTTTACCAATCAGCTGGAGGTGATCGATGTGTCTGATGTTACCAATCCTCAGGTCATGGAAGTGTTCCCAATGCTCAACCCTCATGGTTTGGGTATTGATGGCAACTGTCTTTTTATCTGTGAAGGCGATTTTGGCTTAAAAATTTTCAATGCTGAAGACCCATTATCGATAGATGAAAACCTGATAGAGTTTTACGAAGATATTAATGCTTTTGACGTTATTCCTTTCAATGATGTATTGATGATGATTGGTAACGATGGCTTGTATCAGTTCAGCTACGATTGTACCAGTGGCGATATAGAATTATTGAGTGCTTTACCCATTTTGCCTTTATGATTTCCCGATTGGTAGTTGGTTTTTTCGGGTTGGTGATGATATCCCATTCTGCTGTGGTTTTTGCCCAGCAGAATCGGGATATTCTTTATCTCATCGATGGTAGCAAGCAGCAAGGGAAATTGATTGAATATAAAGACAAATCACATATCTATTTTCAAATGTTTACCGGTGATACCTTATTCATCCGTGGTGAGCAAATGATGAAGGTGAAAGGTCTTAGACTTGGCAAAAAAGGTTATAATCAATCCTTTGAAGGATGGTGGCATATCACCGAGCTGGGGTTAACATTCAATAATGAAGGGTTTGGGGTTTATGGTGATTTTACCACCCAACATACTTCGGGATACCAATGGAATAAGTGGATGAAACTTGGTCTGGGTGTTGGTTATAATGGGTATGATGATATACTGGTGCTGCCGGTATTTCTAAGTATTCAGGCGGATTGGTTTGCCAATAAAATCACACCTTATCATTTTGTAAATATTGGTCATGCCACAGCATGGGAACGTACTTATGGAAGCGATTTTGAAGAGTTTACTTCAGTACAAGGAGGTTTGCATTTCAACCCTGGTGTTGGTGTGAAGATTCATGGTCCAAATACACATTTTGTAGTGAGTGTGGGTTACCAGGTGCAGCATGCACGGCTGGAGTCGGAGCCCTTTTCATGGTCTGGTGAACCAGGCTTGCGTATCGAAGACCGGCAATACCGAATGCTTTCGGTTCGGTTAGGGATAGGTTTTTAGAGAAACTAGTAATTCATTTTACTTTCTGGTTAGTGAGGACACTAACCAGGGCTAAGAGATTGTGGAGACAAATTGCAGGTCCGCGGATTCATTTCTAATTAAAATTTTGCGGTTTGTAAATTTGAATTGTAAATGGTCAAACTGGTTAGTGAGGACACTAATCAGAGTGTAGGGCTTGGTTTTAGAAATATAGTATATGGATTGTGGGGGCACAATCCATGGGTTGGGGAATTATAAGGATTCAACCCATGGCTCAAATTCCTGACTGATTAATCCAAACTATAAGTATTTCAGCAATAAATCACGGGCTTTTACCATACCGGTGGTGGCTGGTTCTTCGATACCCGTAAGGTTGTGAAAATAATGAAGGTCTGGAAGTTTGGGATCCACTATGAATTTGGGTACTTCCGGATTGACATAGTCTATTAAGCCTGCAGCGGGATACACCATCAATGAAGTGCCCACAACCAAAAAATAATCAGCCTTGCTGGCCAGTTGAGCAGCTTTTTCCATCATGGGCACCATTTCCCCAAACCATACAATATGCGGGCGAAGCTGTGATCCCTTTTCGCATAAATCTCCTGGTTTTAGCTCCCAGCCATCCAGGTCATAAATCAGGCTTTCATCGGCTGTGCTGCGCACCTTGAACAGCTCACCATGCAAGTGCACCACATGGCTTGATCCGGCTTGCTCGTGCAGGTTGTCTACATTTTGGGTGATGATGGTAACGTCAAAATGATCCTCCATTTCAGCAAGAATTTGGTGTCCACGGTTAGGCTTAACCGTAAGGGCCTGCTTTCGACGCATATTATAAAATTCCAGCACTTTAGCTTTATCCTTGTGCCATCCTTCGATGCTTGCTACTTCCATGATATCGAAACCTTCCCAAAGGCCACCTGCATCTCTAAAAGTAGACAACCCACTTTCAGCACTGATGCCTGCACCACTAAGTACGACAAGCGAAGGTTTCATCTATGGGAATACAATTTCACCGGTTGTAAAATCATACTGTTGCCCATTCAGATGCCAGACACTTATGTAAAAACGGTGTGTCTTATCGGCTGTTGGTGCTTGTGTAGGCCTGTAGATCGCAAAAGAGGTTGCCCTGATCGCCGTATTTTGTGCCAGAAACTCAGGTACAGGCTGAGCTTCAGTCAGAAAGCCAACATCCTCGTTAAACTGGCGAATAGAGAAGATATTGATCAGGTCAGACCCTGCAGGGAGGTTCAACGAATAATCTGCGTCACTTTCTATATAAACCGAGTCTATGAAATTGGTCATCTGGATGGGGTTCGGATTAACACAATCGTTAGCATAAGTACTACTCAGCCAGCCGCCTCTGCGATTTTCTATATTGTTTTCCATAGCAAATGGAGCAACAATAGCCTGATAAAAAATCATTAAAGAGTCAAAGGTTGTTACTAACGGTTGACCAGCCTGTGCCAGGTTGCCATCTGCGCCACCAAAAATGAACTCATCAGAACCCTCGGCTACATAACCATTATAACCTACAACTGTAAATGAGTTACTAGTAAAACTGCAATCCTCATCCTGACAGGAAATTATGCCAAAACCTGTCATGAGAAAGACTATTAAAAATGATCGAATCAAGAGCTTTTGCATTGTGCAAAATTAATTGGAAAAGATGGTTTTTAGGTAGTGATTAGCTGTGTTCCGAACTTTACTTCTAAGCATTCTTCCTAAAAAAAAGTGGGTGTCTCAATAGCATTATTCATGTCAGGTTGAGCCTGTCGAAACCTCATTTAAAGGCTGTATGAATGCATTTCGACGAGCTCAATGTGACATGAGGCAAGGGTTTTTATACTTTTAAGACACCCTCAAAGGCTTTTTGGATTAGCAGTTTGGGTAATGATTAATCCTCCATTTTCCAGAACGCTATGCCACCTGCTTGTTTACCAAGGGTAGTGGTAGCCACTTTTTTGCCGGCTTTCAAGTCAATCACATCCATATGTCCCGGATCGCCTCCGATTCCTTCTACCGAAACAAAAGCATATTTGTTGTCCGGTGAAATAGCCACACCATGGGTGACCTTTTTCGAATTTTCGATTTTGGCAATTTCCTTACCTTTTTTGATATCCCAAATCCCGGTACTGGCATCTGATTTATAACTCACTACCAGGTATTTACCATTTGGACTGATATCGATATTATAAGGGCCTTTTGCACAAGCCCATCGCTGGGTTACCTGCCAGCTTTCCAGGTCAATCTCTAATATCTCATTTGAACCATTGCCTGCCACATATACCTGAGTTCCATTAGGGTGAGGTGTAACCCAGGTTGGTTTGGTAGGGGAGTGCTTATGCCCTCCACTGTGGTTCATCTTACTATGATCCATCATACTATGATCCATGCCACCCATAGAAGCCATATCATGACCTTTATGCATATCATCCATTTTCGGATTGATGGCTTTATTGTTATCTAAATCGAGAATGCGCGATACCTCAAGAGATAATGTATTGATCTCAAAAAGCTCTCCGGACATCATGCCAACGGAATATTGCTTTAGGCCATCCGGTGTGATTCTTGACCCATGAGGCATGGTCCCAACGGTTACCTGCTTAATTTCCGTCATGGTTTCCGGGTCCACTACAGATATGCTACTGGGAACCATATCGCCGTGCAGGTTGAAATTGACTACAAACAGCAGTCCGTTCGCCTCACTGATTTGCATAGAAGCAGGAAATAACCCCAGGGTTGTTTCTGCCACTTTTTCATCCGATCCGGTTTCAAATTTGTATAGGTAGCCATACGGATTACCGTGGGCCATCGACAGGTACCAGTGTTTACCATCAGGGGCTACCGTAATACCGTGTGGTCCTTCTATTTCTGCAGGCCATTTACCTACCGGAATGCGCTTGATGGTTTCTGCTTTTGTTCCATCAAATTTGATAAGGGCCACTTCATCTTCTGACTCTGCGGTCACATAGATGTAATAGTCAGTGCCATAAGCGCTAAAGACTATCAACATTGAAAATAATAAGGCTAACAGTTTCATGTTCTAAGTATTATCTTGACTCTAATTTAGCACCTTCAGGCTTTACAGGCTTCAGTTTAGCTGCCCACAGGCCACTATTCCAATCCGAATAGAAGATGTGACCTTTGTAAGGCTGAGCACCCCAGGTGAATGGTGCATTGGGAATATAGCCATTGGGATCGCCCGGAATTATCCATGCCATCTCACGGCCCTGTTCAAATAAATTGCCCATCAGGTCGCCACTGATATCGATTACTCTTACGCCTGCATTGTAAAAAGCGGCATACAGGATTTCATTTTCCTCATCTACCCAGTAGTTGTGTGAGCCTGCATAAGGGATTTCAAAACGAGCGACCTCTTTTGGATTTTCCAGATCGGTAAAATCCACAAAATGAAGGAATCCACCTGCCATATTTTCAGCATTTACATCCAGTCCGTAGGGAAATATCTCATCGCCGCCAATCACATAGAACTTACCGGTGGATTTACTTTTGAATGGGAAGGCTGCATGGTTGGCACCACTCGGGTAGGCATATTCGGCAAATTGCTGTGGGTTTTCAGGTGAACCTCCGGCGATACCATTGCCAACATCTACCAGCTGCAATCCGTCTGACCAGTTAGAAGAGTAGGCGATACCATCTTGTACCCACACATCATGGATTGAATGTCCGGGGGTTTCCAGTTCAAACTTGCTGACGATTTTGGGTTCTTTTGGATCCTCGATGTTGATGATGTAGTATTTCTGCCCTGCACTCAATGCATACACATGGTTTTGGTAGATAAAAAGATTATGTACGCCGCCAGTTAAATTTTCAGTGAAAGTGGAGATGATAGATACATCTCTTGGATTACTTACGTCCAGGATTACTATGCCATTCTTTCTGTTGGAAGCTCCTTCGCGACTAATGATGCAAATAGTACCATCTTCAGAAACCTTCACATCATTAACAGTTCGGGCGTCCACCTGAATGCTATCTATTTTTACCATGGCAGCAGGATTGGTCACATCCCAGAAATAAGCCTTACCATCTGCACCCCAGGTTCCGGTGACAGCATAGTCTTTTCCGTCAATGCCTTCCCATACCCAAAAATCTGAGGTATGCTTGTCATTTACAGAGCCCTGGCCAACAAGTTCTATTTCCCGGGTTACATCTCTGGGTACCACTTTTACCGTTTTCTGAGCTGCTAAGGGGCCAGCTACCGCCATCACGGTGTAGATGCCTGGTTCATCCGCTACAAAGCGGCCATTTTGATCAATCATACCTGCTGCACTGGATGAAACATCCGTTGATACACCCTGAAAGCTGTAATATACAGGTACATCATTGATGCTATTGCCGCTGGCATCCAGGACACTGGTTTGGAATTTAAAAACATCACCGGTTCTTGCCTGGGTCATTTCACTATTCAATTCAATTTTTGAGGCCGGAAAAGGCGCCACGTTGACATTGATTACATTACTGATATTTTTATAGGAGAGGGTTAATGTGGCTTTGCCAGCTTCCTGAGCAATGAGGTTCATAAAAGGATCTGTCAAAATCACAGATTCATCGGAACTGGCAGCTGTAAGCTCAATATCATCTCTTTCCAGGCCCATCTCATCAATAACGGTGATATCCAACGGTATCTGGGTTCCTGCATATATTTTAGATGGTAAATCAGCAATCTGGATTTCTTTGATTGGAGGATAATTTACTTCTACTGGGTAATCAATTCTTAGGCGCTCGCCATCGGCTGTGCGCGGGGTAATTATGATGATATTGTGGGTGCCGGGCAGGTGTGCGGTAACATTTCCTGCTTCATCAACTTCAATTGCCTTACCTCTGCGAGAGTAAAACAATACTGGCAAATCCTCAACAGCATTGCCCGCTTCGTCTACTACTGAGGCCTTGATCTGTTTGGTTTCTTCTACGTTGATATTAAGTGAAGGCGGATCTACTTTGATGCTGTATTTCTGTGCCCAAAGGGTCTGCACCATTAGCAAAATAAGTATTGTACCTAGCAAGTTTTTCATAATCGTTGATTTAGTCGGACTTTAAATATAAGGATGAATGCTTTTTAAGCCAGTGATTTATTGAAGAATGGAGTTGAAGCGAATGATGAAAGGCGGGCAAGCTGCGTTAATCTGTTTTCTCGGGGAGATTATTTAAGGCTGGGAGCTAAATATTTCTAGGCTTCTTATTAGTTATGCTGCTTGACAGCTAAACCACAGAGTGTCACAAAGAAGGCACAAAGAACCACAAAGAAAATATTGTAAATGGGGAATATTAAGGTCTTGTTCTGGCTGTATTTTTAAGCTTGTAAATTTGTGTCCCCGGGGACTACAGGGGGAAATGATTTCTAGTCTTAAAGACCCTTGAATGAAGTTTTTCTCATATGTGCATTAATAATTAGATTTGTATTGAAATCGATTGCAAATGGAAGCTTACGCAGAAGTATTGAGTTATGCGATTCCGTTCTTCCTGATTTTGATTCTGATAGAGTCTTTGGTAGGGAAGCGGATGGGCGTTGTGGTAAATAGACCCATGGATACCATATCCAGTCTTAGTTCGGGGATGACCAATACCATAAAAAGTGTACTGGGGCTTACCGTGGTTATTATTTCCTATAGCTACCTGGTGGATCATTTAGCAATATTTGAAATTAAGTCCACCATACTGGTTTATGTTCTTGCTTTTATAGGGCTAGATTTCGCTGGTTACTGGTCGCATCGGTTTAATCACCTTGTTAATGTATTTTGGAATCGCCACATTGTGCATCACAGCAGTGAGGAATTTAATTTATCCTGTGCCCTCCGTCAGTCCATATCAGCTTTTGTGGGTATTTATTTCTTCCTCTACATTCCGATGGCCATTATAGGCATCCCTGCTCATGTAGTGGCAGTAGTGGCCCCATTGCATCTTTTTGCGCAGTTTTGGTACCACACCCGGTTGATCAATAAAATGGGTTGGCTGGAACATATCATTGTTACTCCATCACACCACAGAGTACACCATGCAATCAATCCTGAGTATATTGATAAAAACTTCAGCGAGATATTTATCGTTTGGGACAAATGGTTTGGTACATTTCAGGAAGAGATGCCGGACGTTCCACCGGTATATGGTACCAAAAAACCCGTTCAAACGTGGAATCCTATCATCATTAATTTTGTGCATCTGTGGGGACTGTTTAAAGATGCCTGGCGAACACAAAATTGGTGGGATAAGGTAAGAATATGGTTTATGCCTACCGGTTGGCGGCCTGCTGATGTATCTGAAAAATATCCTGTTGCTTATACGGAAGATGTTTACAACAGGCCCAAATATGATACACCGGCTACATCTAATTTTACCACATGGTCATGGTTTCAACTGGCTGTTCACAATCTGTTATTGATACATCTATTGCTAACCATAGGTGATTTAGGCTTTTTTAATATTGTGTGGTACAGCGTATTCCTTATGTTGAGCATTTTTAGCTATACCTCATTGATGGATGGTCACCCAATTGCATTTGGTGCAGAGATATTAAAAGCTTTTGCTGCAGGGTTTATTTTCTTCAATACAGGTGGTTGGTTTGGAATTGATGCTATTGTGCCTGCAGGTTCATTCATCATTGGTGGGTATATAATCACAGCCGTGGTAGTCACATTTTATTTTGTGAAAAGCCAAAAGGGTGAAAGAGCAACAAGCGCTGCTTAACGGTGACCTTTGGTTGTAAGCATCTAACCCAACGGTTCACTATCTTTTTGTGGAATCTCGCTCAATGATTTTGGTTTCCAAAAACACATGTTTCTCTACCGGCTTGCCTTCAATGAGGTGTAATAATGTCTCAGCAGCCTGATGGCCCATATGTGTGGCATCATGCAAAATGCTTGTGATGCCCGGCTTCACCAGTTCGCAAAGGTTGGTATTATCATATCCGGTTACTAATGCATCTTTGGGAACAGATATTTTGTGCTTGTCCAAAGTAAGTATGGATTGAGCAGCCCATTCATCCGAAAAACAAACAACGCCATCTACCTTGCTTTTTAGAGCTTTTGAAAGCTTTTCATCTACCTCAGCAGTGCTTTTACAAAAGAAATGCTTCACCGGTTTAGTGTTGCGCTCGGCCATAGCCTGAACAAAGCCTTCAAATCGGTCCTGTGCAATTTGTAGCTGTTCCGGGCCACCCACATAAACCAGATTGCTGGCACCTTTATCCAGCAAATGATTTGTTGCTATGTAGCCACCTTTGATGTCATCCACCTTTACCACTGGTTTTTCTGTATGAAAATTTTGGCGGTCGTAGTAGACAATTTTAATGCCCTTACCAGCAATTTTATCCAGAAACTCCTCATCCTTGGTGTTTTCTGCACATGAGATCAATAAGCCTTCTACATTACATCTCACCAGGGAGTTGATCTGTTGTTGCTCAAGTTCGGTCGATTCATTGGATTGGCAGATGAGCACATTGTACCCCTTCTCATTGAATACCTTTTGTACCTGTGCCAATACAACAGAAAAGAAGCTGCTAGCGAGGCGTGGGACTACTATACCCACTAGGTTGGATTTTCTGGTACGAAGACCGGCGGCAATGGTATTCGTTTGGTAATCCATTTCCTCAGCTGTTTTCTTGATGAGGGCTACCATTTCATCGTTTTTCACAAATTTGTCGTTGAGAGCTCTTGAAACAGTAGAAGCTGAAATGCCCAATTTGCGGGCTATATCTTTAATTGTAGTTTGTTTACTTTCCATGGAAATCGAGAAGAGAAGTGAACGGATTTTAATTCCTTGGCAATAACCTAATTTATCAAATTACAATAAAAAACCAAGAACCTGTATTTTGCTATGTGGATTTGCAAAAATACAACCTCTTGGTTACAAGATTATTCTTCAAATAGATATTTTATTGAATACTTTCAATTCATAAGGCTTGTCCGCCTTTATCACCAATTCCTATGTCACCTTCACCTTTGCCTTCCGTCATGTCAATTGAATCGTTTTTCATGGCTTCCCGATCCTCCTGATCTGTTCCTTTTGGGCTACAGGCTGCTACAAAATAAAAACCTACAATTATTATAAATGCTATATTCTTGATATACTTCATGTTATGAGAATTTATATTCACTTCTAATACTTTTAAGATCATCGATAACAGAATGAAAATCTGATAATTGAATTCTCAATACATTAGCCACCATGGGGTGATCTTCAATCTCGATAATCAGATGCTCATAAAGTTTGATGAGCTCTTCCTCTGCCTTTATCACTACATCCAGCGTTTCACCCTCATTGAGCCTTAGGTAGAAATGATTGATGTCGATCCAGGCTTTATCAAGGGTTGCCTTCAGCGCCTGACTTGGCTTTAATTTATCACGCTCCACATCCAACAGCTTTTTGACTTCATTTTTATAGAAATTCCGCTGTTTTGCCAGGCTCTCAAATTTGTTGGTCATTGCTTCATCATGCACTTTATTAGAGGCCTTTTTGAAAATATCCTCTGAATACATGAGCTGTTCGACCAGTTTATCGTAAAGTATGTTTTTCTCCTCCATCTCTTTTTTTGGATTGTATATGGAGAATACTGTGCCAATTGACTTTGAGGCTCTGCTGCCAGATATATGGGAACGTCATGTGGTCGTGCCTGCCCAATTTGTGGAGTGGTCTACTGTGACCTAAAGGTTCTGATCCAGTCGTTGGTTTTATCAACACCATAGCAATAGCACGCGAGGAAGAATACATTGAGATGGATATTGAAAATAAAGAAGGTAATGAGTGAGATAAGGGTGAGGATCAAGAGGTAGCTGGCAAATCCCACAGCATATTTCAGGATCCCTGCATTGTTAAACCGTTTTTTGATAGATTCTTCAATGGCATCTTTACTGGTGAGTGTCATGTAACTGAGGTATAGAAAACCCACTGTCAGGATGATCCAAAAAAGCAGATTGATGTAGGTGTCTTGAGATTCCAGGGATAGCAGCACATTCATGAGAATCAAAGGCCCGGCTGTGATTTCAAACAGGGTTTCGTGCATGTCATTTTCAAGAAAATCGCCGACGATGACAATCTTTCCTGCCAAAAAACTATTGATTTCTTCGGGTGGAAGAAATAACAATTCACCCAGGCTAATAGGATTAAAGCCTGCCTCCAGATTCATAATGTCCTTCTGCAAGACCCTGTAGTTGATGATGAAATTATTGAGGGTGATATAATCACCCATTTTAATAAATGGACCAACCTTAGAAGCATTTACATTGTGTAGCTTCTCATAAATTTTAAGAGGACTGAGCTTTAGGGAATCCTGGTATACGAGCTGATACTTATAAACCCCATCGAAGATATTACCTACCACATAATCTGACAGTCCGATATTTATACTATCCAATACCGGTAGTATAGGTTCCTGGTTTTCTGCCAGGTGGTAGGAGAGTATGTGATTAGGAAAGCGCTGCAGTTGCTCCTCTAGCAATGGATCATCATCGGTGGGTGATTCAAAAAGTATATCAAAGAAGATGAAGGCGGGTTTATCCTCAGAATCATTGATGACAGACATTAAATCTGCCAGCTTAGCCCGATCTGTAATAGCCTGATTGCCTACGGGAAACCCAAAATCATCATAGCGGTCGATCAGCGTAAGATCGTAGGAGGTATTGATTAAGGCAAAGCGCTCTGATGGGGGTGCTTCCTGCTGCAAGAGCTTAATGGCAGCGCTAGACCAGATCAGGAGCTTTTCATCTCCAGCCAGCCATGGCAGCGACATGAAATAAAAGCTGAGCAAAAAAAGGATGACCGTATTGGCGATCATCCCCAGGCCAAACCATATCTTTTTTCCCAGCTTCAAGATATTATTTGATAGCAGTTAATGCTTTCTGAACCTGTTCTGCACTGGCCATGCCATAGAGTGAATTGACATATTCCGTAAGCGCAGCAATTCTGTTTTCTTCGGGCAGGTCTGCAACGGCCTCCTGCAAGGCAGTTAATGCTTCATCACTCACCGGTACCAATTTCATATCGGTTATTTCAGTTGCTGTTTCTTCTGCCATGTCATAATAATACAAAACCATCTGAGAAACCGCTGAAGGGTCAATAGGCTGTCCGTCCACAGCAAAAAACTGGGATTTCAGCAGCAGCAGCGTATTGTTTTCGGCCAAAAGTCTCTTGTTGATTGACTCACCCCGGTATTGATAATTGGCATAAAAAAACTGGTTGTCATTGATAGGGTAAGCAGTAGGAGACACCTCATAGCTTAGTTCATCGCCTAGCCAGGCAACAGGTTGCTCTCCCAGCTTCTTCTCAAAATCAAGCTTATTGTTGATGCCACCTGCACGTGTACTCATCTGTCCACGGGCAGGGGTTATTACGGATGAAAGCACAAAAGACAGGTTTCCGGCATCAGCATTATCAGCGCCTCCGGGCTGAATGACATAGCGCCCCCGGGTGGAACTTAACATGGCAGCTTTGGCATCTGCAGATCTGAACTCCAACTGTTCCGACTCAGCTATGCGGTCTCCTCTTTTGAGCATCGCATCTTTAGCCGGCAGGTAAATATCACCGATCACGTGAATTGCTGTGTAGGATTGGGCCGATGTAATGGTAGGTATTACAAAAAGCCATAGACAAATGATTCTAATAATACTTTTATTTTTCATAAGATTTAAATTCTGCTTGAGTAATTACCTGGGATTTCCCTCTTTATCAAACTTTTGATAGATAAGAATTTCGACAATGGCAATAATACATATCGAAATGCCTAAAGCAATAAGATTGACAGTTTCCGTATTTAATGGTAATTCAGTAGCAAAAATACCCAATGAAGTTCCAACAAGCCCTAAAGTAAATATCGATTTAAATACAATTGCGTTAGCGAATGCCCATGTATGTTCACTTTTGTAGGATCCAGGAGATCGATAGCCAAACCACGCATTCCTTCCGGGTTTAATTATTAATTGAATTGAGCTGTAAACCAATAGAAATATCGGGATTACGTAATAATCCATTTTTTCCTCAAATGATCGCACGGTCAATTTAATAAACCCTGAAATCATTCGCTAGATTCTCTTCTCTTGAAGTGGGCACCTGCTCACCATTGGATAGCTCTATCACCTGCTCGGTAATATAACGCTGTATCTCGGATACCGAATAGCTTCTGTTTCTGTCGATATCGATCATACGGGTTTCAATACCTTGCAGCAGGCAATAGGTGAAAAGGCCGTTTTGTGAGCGCTCGCCTTCGCGGGCAAACTCAGTACCGCCTGCAGCGGAGATTACGGTAGCACCCGTACCTTTCTTAAGATCTCCAAAAAGTGTCTTGGAAAGCTCCAGCGTATTTTCCAGGCCAAAGCTGTTTTCTTTCAGCTTAACCAGTTTGCCGGTAGAGCGGAAAGACACACCGCCGGGTGCCTGTATTTTCTGATTGCTTTCTTCCACATCGTCTACATCGAGCTCTCCCGAATGACAGGTGTCCAGAAATAGGGCTTTGTTTCGGCAGGCAATACCGTCCACCAATTGCTCGATGGCGTCATAAGGAAGGCCCCCGTCCGCAGGATTGTTAAAATCCATATTATGCGTGGCAAAGTAGTAGTTATAGGAATTATCCAGTACACCGTGCCCAGCAATGAATATGACAACCACGTCATCAACTCCTGCCTGATCAAGGAAAGAACGGAGGCCCAATATATTTGATTTTGTTGCTTGCTGATTGGTAAAAACCTTACTGTAAATGTTTTCATATGCACCTGATTGCCCCAGTAGGGTAGCCACATCATTGGCATCTTTGGCGGCAAATTTCAGGTTGTAATTGCTTTGTTGATATTCTGATACGCCGATACTCACCAGGTAGAGACTAGGCTTGAAGTATTCATTGTTGTATTTAACCTCAAAGCTCTGCGGTAATGATTCCAGGCCATTTTTGTTCATGGCGACTACCTTTATGGTATTGATCCCTGCTGATAGGTCAAGGCTTACATTGGTAGACTTAGTTTCACCTGCTCCTGAGGTGAAATCTTTTCCGGCGGAACCATACAGCGGTACATCATTGACATACACCAATAGCTTACTTAAGCCTGCGCTTGCATCAGAGGCGGCAATGTCAAAGCTGAATGCTCTGTTTTCCACAGCCAGGGGTAAATTTTCACTGGTAATGCTTACCCGCGGTAGTTCCAATTTACCTTCCAAATCATCTTTACTGAGGCCCAGTCGCTTCAGGCGCTTCTCGTAGGCTGCAGCGTAGGAAGCTACCAGCTTATCGGAGGCATAACCCAGTCGGTCGGCAATGATATCCGGCCTGTTGAATTTCAGGTCAAGCTGCTCAAAGGGTAGTATTGCATTACCCTGCTTAAAGGCTATCGCTTTGGCGGCATTTTTGGATGAGGTATAGTAGAAATCAGGTGTGTAGGTTACATAGTCAAAATTACCGATCATAGACATGCTGACCGCCTTTTTCATGCTATTCAAATCATAGAGGGCTATTTCACCGGCACGATTCGTAGTGATCAAGAATTTGCCATCAAGGCTGAAAACAGCATCGGTTACCTGGCCTACCTGGGTATCTTCTATCACGGTACTGCCGCCTTTTTTGAGGGTAACTGTGTAATCCTCAAAGTCTACCTTGTAGCCGTGACCTTCATATTTATCTTCCAGGCTTTCTTTGGTTTCGCCTTTGACCTTACTGGATTTTCCATCTCTTCTGTTGTAAAGCCGGATGTCATCATCACTTTTAAGCATGCTGATACCAATCCCCGCATCATCGGCTGATTTGTACTTGGCATAGATCTCATCATTGTTGGTAGAGAACTTTACCCAGGTGAATTCCTTGTCTTTTTCAAGTACTGATTTCAGCAGTCTTCCACTGCTAACGTTCCAGACTTTAAAGAAACTGGTACCTGGTGCAGTTGTGGCGATGTATTGACCTTGCCGGTCTACATCAATAAAATTGACAGAACCTGATCGATCGAATGTTCTTACAAGCCGTCCGGTAGTGATATCCCACATGGTCATGTCACGGCCTTCTGTACCCACTAGGATGTGTTTACCATCGGGCATTACTTCTACTGCAAGGGCAGGTTGTACAAAGCCTTCTAGAGAACGAAAGATTTTGCCCGTTTCCATGTCCCATAGTTTGATGACCTGCTCATCATCAGAAGAGGCCGCCGTACGATAATCCGGGGCCATGGCAATGGAATTGAGCCATGCGATATTGCCACCTTTAATTTCTTTAACTATTGGAGGTTCAAAACCCTGAATGTCTTTTTCTTTGCCTTCCGGCCATTCTGCATTTTCCACTTCATAGACATTCAGTGAGAATTTTTTATTGAGAATGACTTTCGTTTGATCGTCATTAAAGACAGCCTTGGCATTAGAATAGCCCAGACGGAACCTTCTGGTTCGTTTGGGGTTGACAAATTTCTCACCATTCTCAGATATGTCTACAATGGAGATAACAGAAGCGCCTACCTCTTCCTCTTCACCTTTGGCTGCGGCCAGAGGAGCAAACATGTTTTGTGAAATCAAAACTGAACTACCATCTTTTTTGAATTCAATATTGTTGTAATCCATGATGTAAAAGTCCAGCATATCTTTTCCGATATTGCCTTTGGCAACATTGAGTGCCACAGAAAAGCCACTTAATACTGCATATGTATAGGCTTTGGCTAGGCCTGCATTTTCATAATAATTCAGGATATCATCTGTAGCTGTGCCCGTATTGATATCTACAATCAATAATTCTACATCATTGGTTTTTTGCCCGCCTACTACAGCTGTGCGCTGGTTGGGATGCAAGCCTATAGCCCTTATTTCAGACGACATGGCTTCAATTGTTTGAAGCAATTCACCGGAATTGAGATCCCATTTTTTGATCAGTTCATCTTTGCCACCGGTCAGAAAGGCTGATTCGTCCCCATACAACTCTATGTCATTGATAGGGCCTTCATGTGCCTGTATTTTAAGGAGAGGAGCCCGAGGATCACTGGTATCCCAAACCATAACATTTCCGAGCTCATCTGCTGATAATAATTTTTGGCCATCGCGGGTTAGTGCCAAAGTACGCACACCACCGGGGTGGCCATTAAAGCTTTTGATATCAATACCGGAGTTGACATCCCACATTTTTATTGTTCTGTCAGCACCGGCAGAGTAAATGTTTTTACCATCATAAGAATAGATGATTTCATTGATGGCGTCAGTATGACCCTGACGGATAATGAGTTCCTGGTCTTGCGCCCGTAGAGGGACACTCAGAATAACCCAGGCAAGGAGGGAGGTGAAAATTTGTTTCATGATCAGACGTGGTTGTGTGAAATGGGTAAAAGAAAGGAGTTGCTCTAAAACAGAAGTCTTTTCAGGTTGAGCTTGTCGAAACCTATCTGTGATGAGTCGACTAAGCATTTCGACGAGCTCAATGTGACAAATGTTTGTTAAAACTTTTTAAAGCAACTCCTTTTCATAGGTAGGTTAGGGAATTAGATTTTATAGCAAATCACCTGTTTTTTATCTGCTTTGAAGAAAATAGAACTCGTCAAAGCATCATAGTCATACACCGGCTCTTTGTCGCCCAATTGCAATGAGCCCAGTTCTTCGCCTGTAGATTTTTTCACTTTTATCAGACCGGAAGAATTCTTCTGTCCACCTTCACCTACGCGGGTAAGTACCAGCATGTCATCACCTTTGGTTACGGTAGCTTTGAATTTACGTCTTGCTTCCTGACCGATAGCTCCTGATGCAGCGTAAAATGCTGCTGCTTGCTCGGCTAATCTACGGCTCTGATATGTTTCATATCTGATACCACCAAAACCAGTTACTTTACTTGCTTCTGACTCCATTTGTGCTGCTGCGCCCATGGCTGCTACAGCTATTTGTGCTGTACGTAAGGCGATTTTTGCTGCCAGTGACATCCCTGGTGGTTCCCAGTATTTCTGCCATCTTACTGCGCCATTTTTGTCAAGCATTACAAGCTCATTGTCATTACTAAAGAGGTATCCATCATTGATAAGTTGAATCTGAGTTGGTGAATCCTCACCT
Organism: Cyclobacteriaceae bacterium; assembly: GCA_965227155.1. Lineage (GTDB taxonomy): Bacteria > Bacteroidota > Bacteroidia > Cytophagales > Cyclobacteriaceae > UBA6059. The sequence continues at coordinate 4,530,355 of OZ245731.1, read as the reverse complement.
TTAAGAATCTTCTTATCCATTTTCTCCACTAGCAACCTGTAGTCTCCTGTAGAAAGGTCCACTTCAAACAAATCACCTTCTATGTACATTAACTCAGTATTGAAATCAGGTCTGTATCTTAAATTAGGTACTTCAAGCATACCTTTTTTATCCCAGATTAATTCTCCATCGTAAGAAATGAGACCTAAACGACCTTTATCATCAGAATACATGATGCCACCACCGGTCATTCTGTCTATTTGTATGCCTTTGATTTTTTGCTCCCAGATTTCGTCTCCGGTTTCTTTATTCAGCATAACCAGAAATTTTTCTTTAGCTGTAACCAGAATGCCCATATCACCAAGGTCTACAGTGTAGCCATCAAGTTTTTTCTTCTCCCATTTTATCTCGCCTGATTTGAGGTCATATAGGGTGAAGTTTTTGCTGTCAACGGTAACCACACCATAACCCATAGCATACATCATAGGCACCTCTTTGAGCTTCATTTCTGCTTCCCAAAGGCGCTTACCTGTTTCCATATCGTGTGCAACAAGGGCTCCATTATTCTTCCTTTTTTCAAAGAAATAACCTGTGGATAAGTCAAGGCTTAGGTCGAAGCTTTCAAAGGTTTGCTTTTTCTCAGTAGTTTCTACCGACCACTTTACAGCGCCGGTTTTTGAGTCCATTCGCATAATGACGTTGCCACCGGGCATTACAAGATCGCCATTTGACATCACATAGGGCCTCACATTAACACTAACCTGGTCTGATTCCCAAACAATTTCAGCATCAGGTAAGGATACCATTTTGGTAATATGTACCATATCAGGATTGGCCATTGAACCCCTGTAGTTTGGATCTACAGATGATCCTGATATCATTACCATGCGTAATTCCGGGATATAGCCAGTGCCGGTGAAGTTGAATTGTGCCATTTGTTTGCCCAAAAATTTTGTTACGGGCATTCCTGCCTTTTCAGGGCTCATAACTAACTCTCCGGTACGAATATTGATAATGGCATAGTTTTTTACTACTCCGTCACCCATCGCAGGCATAAACGCAGCATCTGAGTATTTTACTTCAATGAAGTCTCCGAGCTCGGGATAATCCGGATCTTCCAATACAGTTACAAAATTGTCGAACGCTACATTGTCATCAAGTTTCTTGCCATCTGCACCTTTCACAGATCCAGAACCTTTCATTATGTCATTGCTCCAAAGCAGGTTGCCATCACGGCTGTCTACGCCATGTAACATTCTGTCGCCTGTACCTACCAGCAAAATGCCAGCATCAGTCATTTTTGTCCATTGGACACCCTTTTCAAAGTCTAGCTGCCACAGTGCTTCCTGGGCATAGCTCACAGCGGCCACCATCAGCATGGCCAGCAGTAGTGATGTTTGTCGAATAAGTTTTCTCATGGTTGTCATGTTATTGTTTAATGGGATGAAATTAGAGGGATTGCCGGCGGTAGTAAATACCCCATATGCGTGATTTTATATCCGTGGTGGCACTGATGTCAGTGAACAATGATCAATGAACAATGGACAATGAGCAATGAACAATGGACAATGTGCGATGAGCAGTGGACAATGTACAATGAACATTTAACAATGAGTAATAGGTGATTAGTAATGAGTAATAGGCAATCCATAATTAGTAATTATTGATGTGTAATTGGTGATGAGTAAAGGTTAATGATGAAGAATGAATAAGGGGTAAATAGGAGTCAATGCCATTCAGTTAAGCTCAAATTATCCCTCTCATTGAGAGGGTTAGGGAGAGGAATTTAAAAAACTTGCTTAACTGAATGGCATTAGATTAGTAATAAGCGATAAGCAATGATCAATGATCAATGATCAATGATCAATGAACAATGTACAATGAACAATGAACAATGAACAATGAGCAATGTACAATGATCAATGATAATTGATAAAAGACTGACTGGGATGAAATATGGTTCAATGTATTGTGATATAAATCATTGACATGCAGTATATAATGGTTATTTAGCTTTTGAGTAGGGTGGAAGTGCAGGTATTCCTTTTAAATTTGGTGTGATGAGAATTTTTATCGTTGCATTAGTAAGTATTGCATGCTTTAAGTCTTTGGCACAGGATATCAACCTTACCGGGACATGGGTAGGTAATGCTACCTATATGAAGAGCCAAAGTGAAATACGCTATGAATTGGTGCAAAATGGAGATCAGCTAAGTGGTACGTACACCTCAATCAGGGGTGATGACAAGGTGAAAGCCTCTGTGAAGGGTAGGATTCAGAAAAATGTGTTGACCCTTTATCCTTACAAAATTATTGAGACAACCGGGCTTGCCTGTGCGGCCAAAGCGGAGCTACGATTTTCCATGCAGGACCATACTGAAATGCTCACCGGTCAATGGAAGGGAGACATGAAAATGATTACCTGTGCTCCTCTGCTTTCCGGTAATATAATGATAGTCAAAGAAAGGCCAGATGGTACACCTGAAGTGCTCAATCGTAATCTCAAAATTCAGGATATTGGCGAGCATGATGCTATCGGACAGACCCTGATGGCAGAGCTTGGTAGCCGCAAATATTATGCTTTGATCATTGGTATTGACGAGTACGATCATTCAGAAATCATAGATCTTGATCATCCGGTAAATGATTCAAAACTACTGGTTGAGGTATTGACCGAATATTATTCATTTGAAGTATCTGATCTTACCATACTCCATAATCCTACACGGGCTGAAATTATTGAGGCGCTAGATATGCTGGCCGGTCAAGTTTCAGAAAAGGATAACCTGCTGGTATTTTATGCCGGACATGGTATTTGGAATGCCCAGTTGAATCAGGGCTATTGGCTGCCCAGTGATGCAGCACCTGATGTAAAATCCAATTGGTTATCAAACAGCACTATTCGCGACTATATAGGTGGTATTCGGTCCAAGCATACATTACTAATTGCAGATGCTTGTTTTAGTGGAGGTATTTTAAAGGAGCGTGCTTTGTTTGCCAATAGTAAGGCCATACTGGAAATGTATAAGTTGCCCTCTCGCAAGGCACTTACCAGTGGCACCCTTAATACGGTTCCTGATAAAAGTGTTTTCATGCAATATCTGCTTAAAAACCTAAAGGAAAATACGGAACCTCTGCTATCAGCAGATCAGCTGTTTCGCAAGTTTAAAACTGCCGTGATCAATAACAGCCCCAATGGGCAGGTACCTCAATATGGCCCCATTAGTCAGGCCGGTGATGAAGGTGGTGACTTTATCTTCCTGAAACGCACATTTTAAAGTGAATTTGATTCGAAAAGCCTAATGCTGGAGAGGCATAGTGTAATGGCATAGAGCATGGTTTTTTAGAATCATTCCAAATTATGATAATCATCATAAACGAAAATAAATTAGATCATCATATAAGATGTTGAAAGTCAATTTGCTATTTTAATGTTGTTTGTATCTTACAGGAATTGTAGATAATGTAAGAAACAAAATAAAAACAATTATTCTAGAAATTGTATTTAGACGTTGATATAATTGAATTATTCTAATGGCAAGATATTTATTTTGTCTTCAGCCTATTTAATTCATGTTTTATTTTTGATAGTATAGCTAATAATTAGAGAATAGTTTGTTGTTGGTAACGTGAACGAAAAGTAAAAAAATGAAATAACTAAAAATAACCTACCATTTTTAAATATGGAAGTTTCTAAAGGTGAATCTTCAGCTTCGGATCGTTGGATGCTCCTAAAAAGCACTGCGGATATTTTTTATTTTCAATACCTGGATGGTTCATTGGATTTGATGAATGATGCCATTTTTGAAATACTGGAAATACCAAAAAGGTCTGTTTCTGAATTTTCTTTGGAAGACTGGATTCGACTCATTCACCCTCAGGATTTAGCGCATGCCCAGCATTTCTTTTCTAGCAAGGCGGGCAAAGTAAAACAACACCGTACCCGGTACCGCCTGAAGCACAATTCGGGAAAATGGCTATGGTTCGATTCTCAAATGACAGCCCAGATTAATAGTTCAGGTGAAATAGAAGGATACCTATGTGTCGACAGGGACATTACCGAGCTCATAGAGCATGATCAATTGCATCAGCGTAGTGAGGAGTTTTTAGAAACCGTATTTAATGCTGTGCAGGATGGTATTTCAGTGATAGGACCGGATGGTGGTCATATTAATGTCAATCAGTCCATGTGTGAGATCACAGGATTTTCGTCGGAGGAAATACTGGAATCAAAACCCCCACACATTTATTGGCCTGAAGAAGAACTCGACAATATCCAGCAGGCTTTTCAGAAAACACTGGAAGGCTATAAGGGCCATCATCAGCTGGTATTTAATCGGAAAAATGGAGAGCGGTTTCCCGTAATCGTAAGTCCTTCACCCGTTACCAATAAAGATAAGGAGGTAATAGCCTATGTGGCTACTGTAAAGGATGTGTCAGCCTATGAAGAGCTCAGTAAAGAATACCAGGATCTGGCACGGTTATTCAACATTCTACTCCAAAACACACGGGATTTTATTTATTTCAAAGACAGGTCACACCGCTACCTTGCACTTAGTGAATCTTACCTGCCTTTTATTCCAACCAAAAGCATAGAAGAAGCCATTGGGAAATCCGTGTTTGAACTTTTCCCTGAGCATCTTGCCAATATTTACCATGCCAGCGCTGAAGAAGTCATGCATTCTGGTGAGATTATTGACAAGGTTGATGAAATGATTGATGAAGAGGGTAGAAGCAGGTTTATCAGGAATATGCGCTACCCCATTAAGGATGATTCTGGTACTGTCATGGGCATATTTGGTATAGCTCAGGAAGTGACAGAACTCATGGAGAAAGAATCTCAGCTGGAGAAAAACAAAATAGCTCTGGAGAGAAGTCTTCGTCGACTAGAGTTGGCTACTCAGGCTGCCCCCATGGGCTTATATGAATGGGATGTAGTAAATGGAGCCTTGTACTGGGGAGCCGCGATGTACGAAATAACCGGACTGGCTGAAATCGATGATGAGGATACACAGCATAAGCTTGACCGGTTCTATGACCTTATGTCAGAGTCAGATAGGCAAATCATTGAATTATCCCTGGAAAAGGCTATCAAAAACAAATCAAAGTCCCTTCAGCAGGAGTATTGGATCACTACCACGGATAACAAGCGAAAATATTTACGCAGCTATATTAATTTCATTTACAATCCACAGGGCCAGCCATTAGTCATTACTGGTTTAATATTGGATATTACAAGTCAGCAGCGGCAGAAACTTAGGCAGGAAAAACTCAATCATGATCTTAAAGTCTCCAACGAGGAGCTTGAGCAATTTGCCTATGTCGCATCCCACGATCTGCAAGAGCCATTGCGCACCATTGCAAGCTTTGTCAAGCTTTTATCTACGCAATATGCCGGTAGTTTTGATGAAAAGGGCAAAACATACATTGGGTTTGCTGTAGAAGGTGCCTCTCGCTTGCAACGCATGATCAACGATCTACTACAATATTCCCGATTAAATACCACTGCTCAGGAACCTGAATTAATAGAAATGAACGCTCTGGTGGAGAGTGTGAAGATCTTGCTGGCCAGTAAAATAGATGAAACCCATACCACCCTTATCATTCATGATTTGCCAGCCATCACAAGCATTAGGTTCTTGCTGGAGCGGTTGTTTTTCAACCTCATTGATAATGCCATTAAATACAGGCGAAAAAACATTGATCCTGTTATTGAAATTGGTGCCCGAGAGGAGTTTACCAAATGGACTTTTTACATTAAGGATAATGGGATCGGAATTGAAGAAGAGTTTTATAAGAAGATTTTCATCATTTTTCAGCGATTGCACAATAGTGAGCAGTACACTGGTACGGGCATAGGTCTTGCCATGTGTAAGCGGATCGTGCAAAAGCTTGGAGGTGATATTTGGCCTGAATCCAATGATGACACAGGCACTACCTTTTATTTTACCATACCTAAAAAAACAATTAAGCATGTTGACTATGTCTAAGCCTGCCGAAATACTTGTGATAGAAGATAACCTGGGTGATATTGAATTGATCCGGTTAGCCATGGAAAGCAGCAAAATTCTTAACACCCTCCATAGTGTACGTGACGGGAAAGATGGCCTGGATTTCCTTTACCGTAGGGGTGACCATCAAGATGCGCCTGTACCGGATTTGATCCTGCTGGATTGGAACCTGCCATTGGTTAATGGCGCTGAGGTTTTGAAGCAAATCAAAAAAGATGAACAGTTAAATTCTATACCCATCATCATATTAACCACCTCCAGCAATGAAGCTGACATTCAAACTGCCTACAGGCTTGGAGCCAACTGCTACATTACCAAACCTATAGATGTGGATGAGTTTTTGGCTGCAGTGAAGTCCATTAATGATTTTTGGGTCTCTATAGTCAAGTTGCCTTCTTATATTAAAGACTGATGTTGCCTGCTGATGAATTGAGCGTATTGGCTATAGAAGATAATCCCGCAGATGCCATGCTGCTTAAGGAATATCTGGCTATGGCCAGTGGAACAAAGTATGGGTGGCACCATTGCACCTCATTGACTGAGGGGCAAAATTACCTTCGCAGCAATGCAGTGGACGTAGTTTTGCTGGATTTGTCCTTACCGGATGCTTTCGAGTTATCGGGTGTGCGTAAGATCACGGGAGAGTTTTATGATGTATGCCTTATCGTAATTACAGGCAATCAAAATCAAAAGCTAGGGGAAGATTCCCTGTCCATTGGGGCACAGGACTACCTTTCTAAGAATGACCTTACCCCTGAGATCCTAAATAAGTCAATCAAATTTGCGGTACATCGAAAGCAATCTACACGCAAGCTTAATTTTAGCCTTCGTGAACAGGAGGCCCTGGCAGAGATTGCCATGGTTATCAACCAGCCGCGTAAGTTTAGCAGTAGAATCAATTACACCCTGGATGTATTGATGGGTATATTTGGTCCTGATGCGACCTACATCTTTGAGTTGCAAAAGGATAAGTCAACACTGAAAATGACTTATGGGAGGGTATTTCCGGACTTTACACCGCCAACACCATTTAAGTTTGAATTGAAGCTGGCTGATTACCCTACTTTTCGGAAAATATTGGAGCAGGGTACAGCTTTGTTTTCGATTTCCGGTGATGAAATCCCTGAAGATATAGCCATGGAAATGGTTGATCAGGGTATCAAAGACCTGTTTATAATGCCTATAAAGCAAAATGGACAGCCTATAGGATTCTTAGGAGGAAATTACATCCGCAATAAGGCCAATGCACTACAAATAGATGAAAATGCTCTGATTACCATTGCAAGGATTATAAGCAATGGTTTTGAAACTGAGCATGCCAATAAGAAAAAGGATGAAGCCATTAAGCTGCTGACCTACAGGGAACACCAGCTGCATGAAGCCCAAACACAAGCTCAAATGGGAAGCCTGGTCGTCAATGAGAAATTGAGCCGGTTCAATGCTTCCCAATCCCTCATTCAGCTTTTACAACTCGAAGCAAATAAAGACTCATATCCATTCAGCGCGTTTAAACGCCTGATCCACCCTGACGATGTATTGTTATTTGATGAAAAGATGCGTAATGCAATCAAGAGTCAAGAAAGAGCATCATTGGAAATGAGAATCAAAGGGCGCGGCAAATCGGATTTTCGGTATTACTGGTTGGTCTTGCTTTATGAACGGGATGGTCTTTCCAACAAAAAACAGCTTAAGATCACAATACAGGACACTCATGAGCTCGCCAATAACCGAAAAAAGCTACAAGAGAATGAGGCGATATTGACGGAAGCCCAACAGATTGCCCAAATGGGGGATTGGCAAAAAGAGGTAGCATCAAAACAGTTTAGGATCTCTGAAAATCTGGCAAAACTGTTAGGTTTTAAAAGCCGAAAAGACCTAAAGATGAAAGATATCTTACGGCACATCCGAAAAGAAGACCGGCATAAAATCATAGCATTGAAAAATACGCTTATTGAAGAGGGCGAGTCAGAAGTGAGAATCTATTATGAAAAGGATAAAACAAAAAAATGGCTTGAGATACGTGGTAAAACCAATTATGAGCCCTTGCTAAATGCACAGGTATTTAGGGGAACAGTACAGGACATCACTACCAATAAAACCCTGAATATGAAGCTATCTGAAGCTGCTCATAAATATGAAAGCTTGCTGAGTAGCATAGAAGGTATGGTTTACCGTAGCGAGGTGAGCTTTCCATGGAAGCTATATTTTGTGAGTGAGGGAGGTAAGGAAATAACCGGGTATGATGTGAGTGACATATATGCCTGGCCGAATTTTTTTAAACATATCATTCACCCGGATGATATACATCAGGTAAGTCATTTTATGACAATGTCTCTTGAAAATGACAATAGATTTAGTGTTTCCTATCGGATTCGACATAAAAATGGCTCCTGGCGGTGGGTAAGTGACAGGGGTAAGCGCATATTGCTGGATGGCAAGGAATACCTGGAGGGTATTATTTATGATATCACAGAGCGGATCATGGCCAATGAGCTGGTAACAGCCGCCGTGATGGAAACGGAATCGAAGGAACGGAAGCGTATATCGAGGGATATCCACGATGGCATGCAGCAGACGCTCACATCAGCTTTTTTGCAGTTTGAGGGCATGAAAGGTAGTATTCAACTGCTAGATGAAAAAGCCCGGTTGAAATATACGCAAGGGCAGGCGCTATTGAATAAAGGCATACAAGAGAGCCGTGCTATCGCACATCAGCTTATGCCTCTGGAGATAGAGGCGGCAGGCTTGCTACCCAGTATCGAGACCATGGTTAAGACAATCAATGAAACAGGGCTCCAGGCCAATTTTGAATGCAATGGTCTCAATGAAGACAGCCTCCACAGCAATATAAAACTTGTCATCTACAGGATTTTGCAGGAGGCGGTTAACAATATCCGCAAATATGCCGGTCCGTGTGAGGTGCAGGTACAGTTGTTTCAATATGCCGATAAAATCATGCTTACGATTGAAGACAATGGCAAAGGCTTCAATACCCGGTTGATCACCGGTGAGCAAACAGGCATAGGACTGGCCAGTATGAAAAACCGGGCAGATGCCGTAGGTGGCTATTTGGAGATCGACAGCCGACCCGGTAAGGGTACTAATGTGTTCCTGGAGATTCCGCTGGTAGAACGAAATATTGATTATGTTAATCCCAAATGAAGTGTTTATCTTGAGTAAAGTTGGCAGTTACGGGTAATCTATTTATTCATAAACCAATTGAACCATATGAAATGCAATTACAAATCCATCATTCTGACCTGTAGTATAATAATGCTTTCTGCCGGCCATATCATTGGGCAGCAAAATAGTTATGTAGGACTTGAACTATTTGGGAGAGGTGGATTCGCCTCCGCGCACTATTTGCATGAGTTTGCTCAGGAAGATAAAAAATCATTTTGGGGACTTGGGGCCGGGTTTGGCATGTGGCCTGTGACCAATGATTTTTCTATTGAAGGCCAAACATTACACGGTATCGAATACTCCCTGCCGGTTTCGGTGTATTATGTAGTAAACAATAAGTGGGAGGCAGGGGTAGGTACTACTTTTTATTGGGACAGAAGAATAACAGAAACTAGTGGTGCATACAGGCTGGAGTTAGCGTCAAGACCATTTCTAAATGTATCTCTGGGATATAGAAAACAGCTTGGCGATAAGTGGTTATTTAGATCTTATGTTATGGCTATTCGATATACAAATGCAGGTAGTGAAGTCTACCCATGGCTTGGGATTATGTTTGCCAGAAAAATAAGGTGATCACAGGCTGAAGGCACTTAAAAGTATAACAATTGGGTAATAGCTTCCACAGCTGTGTTTCAACACACATTATCTAATATTGGTTTATGAGGTTGAAAATGATACGCATTATTACGCTACTAATAGGCACATTCCTACTTGCAGTAGCTACAGTATCGTGTTGTGATTCAAATCTGGGCTGCTGTGGGCCACCGCCTGATCCGTTTTTGATTGAGGATGTATATGATTGGATGGAGCCTTATAAAAATGGTACTTACAGGTTATATCAAAATCAGGATTTGGAGAATGATACACTATCCGTTGATTATGAGGAATCCACAGAGTTTTGTGGTGGTGATGAGTGTAGTAATGACTGTGAGGTTATTCATGTAGCACTACGGTCTTCACGCTATCCTGGATTTAATTTTTTAATAGTAGCCTTATTAAATGATAATGTCGATTTTACATATACATCGCCAGATAGTATTCAGGCGAGGGTGTTCAGTACCTATGTAAATCTTCCGATTGATAAATTTGGCCCATATATTTTTGAACCGGAGTTGGAGCTGGTAATTACACCTAATTTTCTAATCGAGGAAGAGGAGGTTTATGCTGTAGAGGTAACCTGTAATCAGCAATTAGCCAACTGCTACAACTACTATATCAAGTCCCTGCTGATTTCCCGAGAATATGGCATCCTGGCATTCACAGATCAGAATGATGTTGTATGGCGCTTATTACTTTGATTAATATAAACAGTGCAATCCATTAAACCTTGTTAGACCTTGGTATCATTTACTTCTTGTTGAGTAAGCCTATGTGGATGCTCAAAGTTTTCATAGGAAAAGAACCTTGCAAGGTTATCAACTATCCTGCACACTCATAATGGAAATAGAAGGAATGGATACCCTGGCTAAATTTATCAGTCATTGAGGAAGGAAAGCCATTGCTGTCATAGGTGTAGCTTCTGGAGCTTGAGTGAGACTCTCCACCATTTTGATAAACTGTAAGTTTCAATAGATTATTTTGTGCAAAATATTTGCTTTCGTCGATGAAGTCCGGCATTCTGTAATACGGATTAAAATTATCATCATATTCATATCTTACTTCGATAGAGGAGCCATCAAGTTCATAGGATAGTCTTATAGGGTTTCCTTTAGTGTCTGTTTTTACTTCCATCTCAATAAGACTCCCAGCTCCGTTAAAAGCAATGATTTTTGAAAGGTGCTCATTTTCATAGATGAATTGCCTTGCACTTAACACACTGCCATCTTTAAGGTGGCGGTAGTTTGTTAATAAACCATCTTCATAGGAAAAACTCGCCAGGGTGTCAATTTCGGTAGAATCAACTTTAATCATAAAAGCGGGAAACCCTGCACTGTCATAGATGAATCCCTTTTCTGAGCGATGTTCATAATTGTGGATGGTTACTTGCGAAGTGATCTTGCCAGCTTGATATGCTCTTGTCGTTGATTCTGAAAAGCCATAAGAAGCTCTAAAATCCTCCAGGATCAACTGACAGTCAGGGAATTCGAGCTTTTCAGGAGGAAACAGATTCGCTTCCTCCATTTCTTCAGCGCCGCAGGCAAATAAGAAAAGTGTGAGTATAAATAAAAGCAGATTTGTTTTCATAAATGTGATATTTAATACAAAGTTGGACTAATGAATATTGGTTCTATATGGCTTATTATGGGTAAATAAATTGGATACCATTTATTGCCTTTTACCCTAATACTAGGATATATGTTACTTTTTCTTAATAAAAAGTAACCAAAAATCAAGGCTGTATTCATTTATTAACGCAATTTTCAGAGAAAAGAATGGGAAATGAAAAAACTCATCAATGAAGCTGGTTACTCTATACTTACAAATTATCAGCTGACATTCAAATTATTAAGAGTTTATATCCATCATATATAAAGCTTCATTGCCTCAAACATTTTCATTTCTAATCCACTCTTTTCACTAAAATTAGCTAAAATGAATAAGGCCAATTTAATGTTGTATACACTTTCATTTATCAACTAATGAATCAATTTTATATTACTACCATATTTTGTTTCCATGCTAAATCGTATGAAGCCTGAATATTCAAATTATTATATCGGAAAGCACCTTATTTTCTAAAACAGCTATAGATTCAACTTTATAATTGCGCGAATTATAACTAAAATAAATCCAATTCTATTGAGCACCTATAACTGTATATTCCTGGATTTTTATTGGCCGGCCTACATATTTTGCTTGGTCGCATACATAATGTGTGGTACCGGTTATTCTTAACTCCAAACTATCCCTTGCTATCCGTAATCTGTCTTCCAGAGCAAAATCACAAGGAAAATACTCGTGTATCACTGAGTCTTGATTCCAAACGTCCCATTGATTGATCTGAAGTACCAATAGTCCAGCACCCGGTTCGGGGTTTTCTCCTGGATTATCATAATAGACTGTAGCTTTGGTATTGATAAAAGTAGTATCAATGGCATTGCCACATCCGCAACTTGGTATCGCTTCTTCTTTTGACCCGCAGGCTGCGAGATAGACCGGCAATGCGATAATCATGCTAACCCATTTTACCGAGAATTTCATAACCTTATTTTATAAAGTTGACTATTACCGGATCATCAAATTCTTCAGCCTGAAATGGATAAATAGAGGTTGTATTTTCCCTATTAAAACGAACCATGAACTCTATATCTCTCTCAATATCCCAAGTGGCAAATAAGTTTCCGTTAAAATAAAAGTCAACAATACGACTGGTCAATTGATATTGTCGGGGAAGGAATGCTTTGTGATTGCCTAATGACAATGTGTCTACATCACCATTCTTATAGTCAAATAAGTAATCACTACTTATACCAGCAACTGTAAAAGGAAAACCGATTATTGTTCTTCCTTCATTTTCAAAAATTAGGGTCATTTCTTGTTCATAAGTAAGATATTCCCCCATATTTTCTTCAAAATATTTTATTTGAACCGAATCGGGATTGTAATCAGGGTTTGAAAATATATTATCTCCCTCCTGATCTGTTATTGATAAGAAGAATAACTGAAATGATGGATCAACCATACAAACTATGATTCTTGGTTCCTCTTCTACACTTTCATCTTCACTTCCACAGCCAAATGATAAAAGTATTATAATTGACCAAAGGCAATATTTTCGAAAACGGTTTTGATTTAGCATAACATACATGATATTATTTCAACAAAACTAAAAATAAAAGATATGAAATTATAAGTATGAAATAGCTTTACTTTCAATAAAAAAACCCGAACAACAACATGTCCGGGTTAGCTCTAATTTTAGTTGTGACTTATATGCTAGGCAACGGTTAGGTTACCATCCAGCTGGCCTGTGCGAATGGTGCGACTACTTGTGTAGGCCCTCCTGATCCGCAAATTGTAGTCTCCCGCAGTGAGCGTGTTAGGTATTTGAAACATGACCTGACCCTCTGTGAGCGAGGCAATAATTTCAACCCTGGTTTCGCTGCCATCCGTTGCGACAAAGAATATACCCTCATCGGACTGGCTTTGATCAAATTTAAGCTCCTCACCGCTTACCCGACCTATGCCGCCGGGAGTTAGTACGGCATTGGATTCCCCGGAGTTGAAGTCAACAAACTCTGTAATCTCAGGACTGGGTAGGGAAGTGGTAACCTTCTCTACGGCCGCATTGCGCATTTTTTCTGCAAGTAGCAGCCCTTGCGAAACACTGGCCCGCTTGATGTGGCGTGAAGGGTCGAAACTGTCGTTGGCATCTTTAAAGGTACCTCGGATAGATGGCCTGAAATTGGCCAGGGGTAGGTTGACAGTCGCTCCGTTGGCGATTTCATCAGATACTACCTCATTGTAGAGGTTTAATACGGCAAGTACGTCAGATTCGGTGACCATAGTACCCCGCTTCATCATGCGTTTTACGATATCTTCCATTTTTAAGGTGTTACCGGTTTCAATACGGGCCGATCTGTCGTTAGGATCGGGTGTAATTGGATTGAGTTGTAAATAATACTTAAGTGGCATATCAATTAAAGTTTGGTGAATTTGATAATGTTAAATTAAATTATAAATGGAAATAATAACAAAATTATGGATGAAATAAAATGTGTTTATAGATGATATCTTGAACAATACTATTCATGTAATACTGCCTAAAATCATTTAATTAGGCTGTTACTTCAGATATAATGCCATAATGACAATTGTAATAAGTGATATAAGATGAAATTATTGAAGATGCTATAAGCTAGTATTTTCTAAACCTGTTAAAGATTTTAATTATAGAGGAACCTGATTATTACTAGATATAAAAGGCTAATTTGAAAGTTGCATAGGATTAAAAAGGCTCTGCTTACAATATGAGTTTAGATATTATGCAGGCATCTTTTGAAATTTATGCAGCTAAGTTTTGGAGTTTATGCTGCAAAGTTTTGGAAATTATGCTGCATAATTTTGATCTGAAAGCTGCAAGTAAAGGATCTGAAAGCTGCAAAGAGAACTCATGGAAACTGCAATATTAATGACGGAAAGCAGCAAAAAATTGGACTGGAAGCTGCAATGTTTTCCTGTCTTTTCACCAGGCACCTGAGTCTGTGAGCCCAACTCACTAGCACTTTGTGCTATGGTTCGGGTTCAACTTTTTTGATATACCTATCACGTTCTGTCAAATCAGAATTTTATCTTAAAGTAGACACTTAAGTCAGCGAGAACAGCCCCACTTATTTAATTATCTCCAAAGTATCTTTCATTCATAGTATTGATATAAAAATCGATAGGTGGCAATCCTGCTTTCTTTCTTCTTAGTTCTAGCGATTTAGGCTTAATAACAGGTCTTAAAATAAAAGAGCTGGAATCCTCATCTATAATCAACTGATTACCAAATATTTGTTTCTTTCCACTATTGATATTTACCCTGTCACGTAAATATGCGTAATTGGCATAAGAGGCATTGCCATTTTTAGCTTCAACCTTCATATGCTTTAGGACTTTTTCCTGAAATTCTGGAAATAGATCCTGATGCTGGACTAATAGCCAGAAGTTGTGAGCACCTTCTTTTCCTATTTTATCATAGCCCGGATAACCGTATTTTTTATTAATTTCCACCAACTTCTGGTGATTTGAACTATCAACTTTAAATAACCTTTGATTTGCTATTTCAACATCTATGCTATCTATCGCTCCATTCCATATTTGCCCCAATAAAAAACGGATCTCTTGGTCTTCCTTAATCATTGAATCCAATTGAGCTATCAAAGAAGTGTTGGATTGTGCATACATTGAGAGGTTTTCGCTAAAAACTATTGTAAGAAATATGAATATTGTTATGATATATTTCATGGACTTCATTAAACTAAAATTAGTTCTTATTAGGAGCTATTAACAACAATGCTGACAGTATTTGAGAATTGTGCAGCTGAGTTTTTGAGTTTATGCTGCAAAGTTTTGAAAATTATGCTGTATAATCTTGATCTGAAAGCTGCAAGGAAAGGTTCTGAAAGCTGCAAAGAGAACTCCGGGAAGCTGCAATATTAAGAACGGAAAGCAGCTAGGAGAAGGGCTGGAAGCTGCAATATTTTCCTATCTTTACACCAGACACCTGAGTCTGTGAGCCCAACCCACTGATTATTTTAATCATGGATGGGCTTTTTTTATAATTGCAGCTATGATAATGTCACTCCTTCGGAGTTTTTTGGTTTTTTTTGACTATTGGCTACAATCCTTTCATCCCTACGGGATTTATTTCATTTAACGCATTTTAGAGTAAAGTCTACTGTCTGGATACCAATACGCTGGTAATTGCAACTGTGGAATTCTGAATTGTCTAAAAAAAGCTTACAGCCTCATCCAATATAATTGTCAGCTTCATTTTATGAATGTCCCAAACAATTTCGCAAGGATGGAAACATTAGGGTATCCAGGATATTGTCCGTGCTTCAGAGTTTTAAGGACTTTTTATCTATTAGCTACTATCATCCCCGGCACTGCCAGCAGCAAGCATACCCTTGGGCTTATAAAGATTTCTATTTTCCCTAAAAAACACATGGCTTAATAGCCATATTATTTTTGTAGGAGAGGTCAGTCTAAATCCAACATGTCCTAGGAATAATCCCAAAGGGATGAAAATATTATAGAACGGTATTCCAATGAATATTAACCCCGAAGGGGTGTTATTCTATCCAATCAAACAAAAAACGCTCTTCATAGGGTACCTCATATTTTTCAAGAAACGCTAAATATTCTTCTCTAAAAGTTTTGTTTCTATGATGTTCCTCTTGATTAAGAATGTATTGATATACATTATTGAGCTGTGAATGAGCGTATGAAAATGCCCCATAGCCTTCCTGCCAACTAAATTTGCTATGTACCCATTTTTTACTATTTATAAAATTTGATGAATTGTTTTTAATATCCCTTACCAGGTCGGATATTGGCATAGAGGGTTTTAGTCCAATAAACACATGAACATGGTCTTCTACACCGTTTACAATGATAGGTTTCTGGTTTTTGTGTTGAATAATACCTGATATATACTTAAAAACATCTTGACGCCAGTCTCTATGGAGCAAGTTTGCTCTTCCTTTGACAGCAAAAATTATTTGAATATATATCTGTGAAAATGATCCTGCCATGACAATATCACTCCTTCGGAGTTTACGGGTTTAATTTCATATTTACTATAACCCTTGCATCCCAGCCTGTAGCAGGAAGACTTTTGGGATTAAATTTATTACTTTAATTAATTCCCCTGACTTTAAAAAAAGTAGAATTACAACTATTATATTGATTTTAACTATAAGAATTAGTTAAAGTAGATTAGGTCGCATCATTGGGTTGCAATAATTCAGGGGGTAGAGAGTGAAATGAGTTTTTATCATGGTACATTTTAATCGTTTGTTGATAAAGATTGCGATCAATGTCTAGATATTGGACAACCAGATCAAATTGTTCTCCAGGTGCATGGTTTACATAGAAATGAATCTGAGTTTTAGGTAACTTAATAATGTCTTTATCTACATTTAAAATTTTCAAACTAATCAGCTCTTGATCAGTTTTTTTCAACACATCAATTAATCTTAATTGATTATCCTGTACTTCTAAAAGAACTTTTACCCTATCAAATGTAATTGGATCATGGTCGAATACCCTTAAAGATGGCATAATCTGCAGCCTTCTATTGTGTTTTTGAAATTGGAGGGTTAGTTTGTTAATTTGAGCCAATTCATTCATGGCTTTTGCTTGTTTTTCTGCCGCAATAGCCGATTTTTCTATTTGTTCTTTAGTTTCCCTCAGTTCTTCCTTTTGTGTCTGATAGGTCTGATATATCAATATCACCGCTACAATTGAAAGCACCCCTCCAATAAACCCACCAAAGTCATTGTATTTGGCAAGATCAATTCTAAATATCCATACCTCCCTACCATCTATTACATCGTAGGGGAATAGCAGAATAATGATTACGAAAGTGACGATACCCCAATGCTTTTTGACAAACTCAATCATAGAGCAGTTTCCCTTTCTATAAGCTCAATTTCTTCCGGGGTAAGTTGATAAAGCTGATAAACCAGTTCGTTAATTTCCTTTTCGGTATCAGCTATTTTCTGCTTGAATACTTGTGCCTGACCCGCACCCTCATGAAACAGTTCGATCCACTCTTTTTGCTTTTTGGCTGGTATAGTGATGCCCGACTTGCCTAATTCTTGTAGCACATCTACAAATGCCAATGACCATAGGCTAGTCGTAAGTTTGGATGATAATGGGGATTTTGGAGGGTAATTTTCGGTGAGCACTTTTATGTAGTCATCAGTCAACTCTTGATTTGATTTATTTAATTCGATCATTGACTTAACTGATTTGATGATTTCACTTTTTTTCTCCTTAGAAGTATTGATAATCGGGAAGTTTTTAAAATAGATATAACTAGGCTCATAAAAATTGCCTCTTAGTTTTGGTAAATTTTGTGTGAACCAAAAATGTGTTACAGAGCTATTTAAAATGCCAAGGAGAAATAAATCATTTCTTGGAATAAAAAAGCACTTTTGGTTAAAATACAATCCTGCAATATCGATTGTGAATTCGGGCCTTTTGCATATGTTAGGATAAACAATCTTAGGTAATCTGAACTTATGGTCATAGTGGCATGCTCTAAGTTCCCACCAAAAATCACCTCTGTCAGATCTCTTTTGTGCTTTATCTCTGTATGGTAAAAGATGAGAATAAATTCCTGGATAATTTTTAGAAAACCATTCTTCGGCATCAGTATTCTCTTTTCTCTTCCTTAAGAATGTGAACTGCTTTTCAATATGAATAAGATATTGAGTTGGTTTTAATTGTGAATATTGTTTTACCTCTCTTCCAGAAAGAAACGGCTCTATATATTTTTTGGAAATATTATCACTTTTTTCAATTTCCTCTTTGGTTGCATTATCGATAACAAAGGCTTCATTTAATCCAGTCTTTATTCCATAGTAAACTTCATCTTCAATATATTCATGTAATGGAATTGAATTGATTTTAAGTTTCTCAGATAGCTTTACTGTAGATAAACCTTGTATACTCCAGCTTTCATGTCTAATATTCTCATAGGATATTCTTTTTAGTTCCTTTTCAATAAAGAACCTTGAATTTTCAATATCTAAACTATTAATGTTCGCACCCAAGAAAAAGTCACTTGGTTTTTCTTTTTTAAATACCGTTATAGCGGGATAAGCAGTTGCATCTGAAAAAACAGGTAAATCTCCAAAATCAACAATTTGAATAATATTGAATTCAGATAAGTATTTGCGTAATGGAAGTGCATAACTGCCTTTAAACCATTTGTTGCTAGTAATTAAAGAGCAGTATCCATTTTTAGACAATAGCCTTATGCTTAACTCTATGAAATAGATCATTAAGTCAGACCCACTATCAAATGATTGAAAATTGGCTTTGAAATAAGGTTTGAATTCAGATATTAATTCCTGACGAACATAGGGGGGATTCCCAACTATCACATCAAATCCATTTTTTTGGAGAATATCATGAAACTCAATAGCCCAATTAAACGCATCTTCCCCTGCATATTTAGGGGCAGAGACTACACTGTTGCCTTGTTTGATGTTGTCCGTAAGGTCGGCCAGGCTTTCGGTTTTGTTGGCCGTTTTCAGCCATAGGCTTAGTTTGGTGATTTCTACAGATTCATGGTTGAGGTCTACTCCATAAAGATTGTTTACAATAATACTTTTCTTAATACGCCATTCTTCCAATTGGAAGCCATTCATAGGGGTCATTTCTGAGACCAGGCGTTTTTTGGGAGGTATGAATAGTTTCTCCTTTTCTTCTCGTACGTTTTTCCATTCAGCATATAGGTAATCAAATACCTGGGTTAAAAATGCGCCTGAACCACAAGCCGGGTCCAATACTTTGATGGTCGCCAATGCAGTTTCATATTCGGCATAATATTTCCTGAGGGTTAGTATGGTCTCGTTGGGTGTTTTTTCTATGGTTTCATAATCAGCAATGGTAGGTTCAGGTACTTCTTCTATGGACAGTTTGTCAAGAATTTCAGCTTTTCTATCGTTGAGCCATCCGCCTACCGCTTCTTTTACCATGTACCGTGTAATGTAATCGGGTGTATAGTAAACACCGTCTTTTTTGCGCTTGCTGATTTTAAAATCAGGCAAGTCTTTGATGACCTGAGCCTGTACGGGATTAGCAGCCTGTATATTCCTTTTCAATTCTTCCAGATCCGAAATGGACTGTTCAAAGATGTGTCCCAGGATATTGACATCCAGCTGACTGTGAAAATCATACTGGTTTACAAAATGAATAAAACTCAGAATTTCATGATCTCTTATTTCCAGGCTGTTGATGATAGGATCGGGTTTAAATAAACCACCATTAAAAGGCGGTATTTGCTTTTTTCGATACCCTTTGTCCAGTGCTTCAAACAGGTGTAAGACTTCCTGCCAGAAAATATTATCCCTTTGGCTAAAGCTGTTTTTGGATGAGTTTTCGGCCTGATCAAGTACATTTCCAATCAGCGTAAGGTCCCTTACAAAGCAAATAAATATGATCCTGTCTATGAGTTTTTGTGTGGCGGCAAAAAGTTTTTTCCAGGGAATCTTTGGATTGTTCTTTTGTATGGTAAAGAAGAGTATTTGGCGATGCTCATGGTATTGCTTGTAGAAATCACTTGAAATTGACTTAAGCTCTTTCTGCCTGTTATGGTAGAGTGTTTCTATCCTGGAATCGCCTTTTTCGAGGAACAACTGCTGGTGAGCCAGCATAAAATGGAATTCTACCAGGTTTTGTTCCAGTTCACTCAAAAAGAAGGTGTGATAACTATTGATGTCATTGGCTCTGTAAAGCCTTATTTCCAAAAAGTTGGTGATGATGACCCACTTGCATGACTGTCCGATCCTGTAAGCATAGCTAAAGCCCTGGTCTACTGGCGTGCCGGTATATTCTTTACGGTTCTGTTTTTTATCAAGATTAATAAGGGGGCCTTTTACTTCAACTACTGCTCTTATGTCTTCTATCAGGTTATTGTCCTTGTCCCGTGTGAAATACCCTAAAGAGGCATCAGGCTTTTTCCCATCAAAAACGGTTTTAAGTTCCTTTTCAAGATTCCACTTTTTAAGTTCACCGGTACCTTCATAATCATAGCCCAATACATCAATAAAAATATCCTTGATAAAGTCATCTTTGATTTGCTCTTCTTTGCGCTTCAGGATTTTCCCTTTTTCAATAAAAACCTTCCAGCGCTTGATGACCTCAAGCTTTTTCCCAATATCATCTATTTGACCCTGATAGGTATTTAGGGTTTGCTGAGGTATCTGATGTTTTGGAATGAGCATGCTGCTAAAATAAGCGGAATTGTCCCGTAAATGGAAAAAACAGCCCGTCAAACATGCTTAAATTTCCAGTTTTATCTTTTGCAGATTACTGTATGGGTTATGGATTGGATTCTTATTGGTAGCGTTACTAGCATATTCGTCAAAGTACGGTTAGATACCTTCAAAGTCCTGTTAGCTAACTTTTAATTGCAGTTTGTTATACAGAATGTAGCTTTTTTGAACTTCTTGCGAGCTTCTAGTACATTTCACTTGGTAAGTGCAGCTTTTTTTCTTTATGAAAATTCCTATTTTCCTACTTATCTAGTACCATTGCTGTATAATCTTGTGTAATGTTGTATAACCTTAGCAATGGAGAATTACCTTACCATAAGTCAGGCGGCCAAACTATTAAAAGTCAATGCTGAAACCCTAAGGAGATGGGATAAGTCAGGTAAATTTCCCAGTACCCGTCACCCCATGAACAAATACCGCGTGTATAGCGAAAATCAGGTTATGTCATTGGTAGAAGAGATGCAGCTTGACTTAGAATTTCCTCGACCCAAAACGCATACAAATGAACTTAATCTGTATTTTGAAACACAGCAGGGTAAACTTTATCAATCAGATGCCATAGCACTGTTGCAATCGCTCAATTCTGGAAGTGTTGATTTGATCTTTGCCGATCCACCTTACAACATCAAAAAAGCGCAATGGGATACATTCGCTTCTCAAAAAGAATACGTTGATTGGAGTATGGCCTGGATTAATGAAGCACAACGGGTACTTAAAAATACAGGCTCACTTTATATATGTGGCTTTTCCGAAATACTTGCTGATATAAAATGGTCTGCTGCGCATCTGTTTAAGGGTTGTAAATGGTTGGTTTGGTTTTACAGAAACAAAGCCAACCTTGGTAATGACTGGGGGCGTTCCCATGAGAGCATTTTGCATTTTAGAAAAAGCAAGGATTTTAAGTTTAATATCGATGAGGTGAGAATTCCTTACAATGCACACACTTTGAAGTATCCCAAACGAACCCAGGCCGAGACATCTCAATATGCTAATGGCAAAAACGGCAAACAGTATGAATGGGAACCCAATCCCCTTGGTGCCAAACCTAAAGATGTAATTGAAATACCCACTATTTCAAATAGCTCCTGGGAACGCTATAATCACGCCACTCAAAAACCAGTCGAGCTAGTAAGAAAAATTGTACTCTCTTCATCTCAAAAAGGTGATTTAATCCTTGATCCGTTTGGAGGCTCAGGAACTACTTATGCAGTAGCTGAAGCATATGGACGTAAATGGTTAGGTACAGAACTAGAAAACGATTATTGTCATTTGATTCAACAAAGGCTTTCAGACAAAGACCATATTGATAGAATACAATCAGGCAAAGATGAATTGGATGCCAATCAGCGTAGAAAGAAGCTAAGAGGAGAGTAGTTCAAAAACGTCTTTAGTGATCAGTTCAGAAAAAGGTTTCATATGGGCATTGTAAGGCTCTTTGTTGGCATTTGGTGGTGGGTCAAGGTAGTATATACCTTCAAGCTCGGTTAGGAATTTGGTGTAAACCATAAACAAACCTGAAACCAGCGTATAACTTATATTGTCGGCGGCCTTTCTTTGCACATCGTTGAGAAATATACCAATCACCTTTTGTTCATGTCCAACAAACCGCTCCAGCAGCATTTTGTCTATAAACATTTTACCCATTCGATCTTTGGAGGTGGTCTTTATGGATACTACAATTTCCCATTCATTAAGCGTGGAAGTTGAGGATTTCACTTTTTTGAATGGTGATAAAATGAGGTCATTTTCGCATTTATATACTTTTTCACCCTCGTCCGTTTCATAAGGTATTTGTAGAACAGTCTTTTTGTTTGATATATCTATTTCATTGAATAAAGTTTTGATGAGTTCCTCAAATCTATTGCCAGCATGTTTCCTGGCGCTATTACTATCCACCAATAAATCAAGTCCAGCCCCTATAGCCTGCTGTATGGTATACAGCGTGTTATTTATATTCTCCTTCTCATCAGGCTTAAATTCCAACTGTCGATTTTTAATCTTTAGCAGGGTCTTTTTGAATACCTTTAGTTGCCTTTCAAATTCATTTGGATCAAAATAAAAAAGATCAAAGTTAATGGGTCGTACAAACTTTTTGGTGCCGGCAATATTGGATGAGAATATTCGATAGCTGTTTTTTTGATGATACCCCGACAATACATTCGGCATGTAATTAAGCACTTTGAGAGCTATCTCCTCAAACTCTGAAAAATGTTCTTTCTTAGTCTGTAATGCTTTGTCCAGGGGTTGCATAAGGCTATTATAGCTTATTTATCCTAAATAGAAATGCTTCATTTGGTGTTTTCTTGGATTTAGCCATATTCGTATGCCTTGAGTCTTTTATCACAATAGGTATAACTGTCCTTAATCCCATTAGCAATGCTATTAAGCTAAGCAGTTTTTAATGTACCTCTCCCTAGCCCTCTCCATGAGCGGGACAATTTGAGCGTAGATAATCAGCATTGCGCTAGATCGGAGAGGCTTACTTTCTTATCATATCTGAATTTTTCACACAAAAAAACCTGCCAAAGAATATCAGAAGCAGGTCTAACTTATTCTTCAATTTGTAGGATCAATCCACTTTATTGCCTTTTGCATCATAACCTTCAAATGGGAAATAATTGAGCACATCGTATTCCCATACATTGGTCGGGAAGATCACGACAAGATTGGCCGTTTCATCACCGATATTCTTAAAAGCATGCGGCACCATAGGAGGGATGTTTACGATGTATGGCGCTGATATAGTGAAAATAGTATCACCTAAAGCATAAAGGATGTCGCCTTCCAGCAATACATGTGATTCTTCACCTTTATGGGTATGCATAGGAGGGGCACCACCGGGAAAGGTTTCCGTAATGCCAATCACCAGGTTTTGATAACCATGCTTGTAGCCTTCCATTACATGTACATATTCACCGGGGCCCGGATTGATTGCAGGTAAGTCTTCAACATTGGCGGCATAGTCTTTCCAATATTTCAGTTCCTTGGTTTCATAGCCGGGTGGCACGGTACGCCGCTCCAGCACTTTATGGTTGTGATGCTGGGCATGCAGATATTCAATAATGGAGTCGGGCACAGTTTTCACTTCAGCCACCAGGTTATCAATGGAAAAGGTCTCTTTCACATTGTGATCGTGGGTGGTACCATCTGCATGTGTGTGAGGCTCTTCTGTTTTGGATGTGCAAGCATATAAAAGAGCTATGCACACTGCCATGATTGTCAGGGTTTTATAATTCATAATTGTGTTAGGTTTAACGCTCAAAATAGCAGATTAATCGCAAAAAATAAAATTGAGCTATTATCAGGTGGCGTTTCGGAAGTCAACTATCAGGTAAAATATGCTCTCATCCGCCATATAGCACTATTATGCTGATAATAAGATATTTAATAATTGGATTTCATTAGGGCATATCTCCCTTTTAATAGTTGCTAGATAACGGTTAATAGCTATAGAATGTACTTATTGAATATGCCAAAATCACATTGTTCAATTCAATTAATCCCATAGGATTTGATAAGCCATTTCTTGATCTATACTAATAAGAAAGTTAGTTGAAATGCCACCTGCGGAGTATTTTGGAAGGGTATATTGCTAATCAATTAACCCTGTACTGTTTCTACTGTTTTCGAGGCTTGCTTAAATAAAACAACAATTGCTGCAATTACGAATACCCTCATGATGATCCCTGGGATACTCCCTTCCGGTCCGTATGCTCCACCGGTGACCAACTCATTACCAGTTATGTCAATGGTAAAAAGACCTTCTTTTTGATAACCGCTTACGGGGAAACCAAAAATAAAACTCTGGCTAAAGTTCCAGGCAAAATGGAGCCCGATGGGTAGCCATAGCTTGTTGGTTCTGATAAATGCATAGCCATACATCAAACCTCCGATAAATGCACTAAATCCTGTCAAAGCATTCGCTCCTGCGTTGAACAAATGCACTACCACGAAGAAAATAGCGGTGATAAAAAGTATCGTAAAATCAGAAAGCCTGAACTGTCTCAAGCCATTTATGAAAAAGCTCCTGAAGATCAACTCTTCACCAATGGCCCCGGCAGTGAACATGAGTATGGTAGTAAAGGCATTACCTCCAGTCCATGAAAAGGACATTATTTCCAGGTTTCCTGTTGTTTGATACAATAAAAAGAGACCTAAAAAGACCAGGAAGCCTAGCAATAGGCCCAATAGAAATTGGGTGGATTTAAACGGATTAATGCCCATCTTGGAAAGCAGTTGAGCGCGGGGTATTGCTTCTGATTTCCATTTTCTTATAGCGTATATGCCAAATGCCGCTGGTATGAGATTGCTCAGAAGCTTGATGATAAACGCCAGTGTTTCCATTTCTTTTTGCTAAAAGATTGATAATAAGGCGGTAATATAGGAAAAGATTTGAAATAACGGCTTTAAGGTAGAGGGCAAACCAGAATTGGGTTCTTATTTTACTTTATGAATTATCTTAGATAGGTATTGATTTTAGTTGCAGATGCTTTTCAATACCGGGACAATTTTTCCTTAACTACATACCATCATGCCAACCCCAAGATAGCTTAAGTCATTCCATTATAGAATGATCACTAAAGACGTCATCCATTAATTGACTAGTTTAAGAAGGAATCTGCTTTCGATCAGAAATCCTAATAACCAGCTGCCATACCATCTTTCCTGGATTCGGAGGCTCCATAATAGACGCCATCTTTGACCATAATCGCCTGGTAGCCGCCAAATATGCCATTGGCCGTTCTGATCTCATGACCCTTCTCTTCAAGGTCGCGGATAACCTCATAGTCAAAACCGCTTTCCAGGAATAGTACACCACCTTTGGTCATGATGCTGCCGTTAGGCTGGGAGGAGCCGGTATGTCGCATTCGGGGCGCATCGCCTGCCTCTTGTGGATTCATACCAAAATCGATCATATTGACTATGATTTGGGCATGGCCCTGCGGTTGTACAGCACCACCCATCAGGCCAAAGCTCATGAATGGCTCACCATCTTTGGTTACAAAAGCCGGGATAATGGTATGGAAAGGTCGTTTGCCTTTGGCAAGGCTGTTAAAATGGTCAGGGTCCTGCACATTGAAGGCATTTCCTCTATTTTGCAACACAAAGCCCAGGCCGGTAGGTACCATGCCGGAAGCAAACTCCGCATAGATACTCTGGATCAATGATACCATATTGCCGTCTTTATCTGCCACCGTTAGATAAGTTGTATTGCCTGCTTCAATTACCCCATGTGGATAGGTGTCTGCAGCTTTATCCATATCAATAAGCGCCCTGCGTTTGGCAGCATATTCCTTGGAAATCAATGTTTGAATTGGAATATCGTTGAAGGCTGGATCTGCGTAGAATTTAGCACGATCCTCATAGGCCAGCTTTTTGGCTTCCGTAAGTACATGTAGATAATCGGTGCTGCCATAACCCATTGAGGCCAGGTCATAGCCTTCCAGGATGTTGAGCATTTGCAACGCTGCAATGCCCTGTCCGTTGGGGGGCAGTTCCCATACATCATAGCCCCGGTAGTTGGTACTTACCGGATCAATCCATTCAGAGGTATGCTTTTTCAGGTCTTCATAAGACAGGAAACCATCGTTTTCTTTCATGTAGCGGTCGATGGTTCTGGCAATTTCCCCTTCATAAAAGGCATCTCTGCCACCTTGGGCAATCATGCGATAAGTATTGGCCAGATCAGGGTTTTTGAAGATCTCACCTTTGGCCGGTGTACGCTTGCCATTAGGCATGTAGGTTTCCTTAAAGCCTGGAAACTCCATTCTACGCTGCCATTGGCTATTCATTTGCCAGGCCATAATCTCTGAAACCGGAAATCCAATTTCACCATAATCAATAGAGGGTTGCAGAATATCGGTCATAGGTAATTTACCAAATCGATCGTGCAGAGTAAACCAGCCATCTACACAGCCAGGTACGGTCACAGGAAGCGGTCCATAATAGGGGATGTAGTCCATATCCCGCTCTTTGAAATAGTCGATGGTTAGGGATTCCGGCGCACGACCACTGCCATTGAGGCCAAAGAGTTGTTTGGATTTGGCATCCCACACAATTGCAAACACATCCCCACCGATACCACACGCATGGGGTTCCACCAGTCCCAGCATGGCATTGGCTGCTATGGCAGCATCAACTGCACTGCCACCCGCCTTTAGGATATCTATGGCAGTCATGGTTGCCAACGGATGGGCTGTGGCAGCCATACCTTGCGTAGTAATAACCTCTGAACGCGTAGTGAAGGTTTTGCCTACGGCACGGTCCTGCGCCTTAACCAAAGTAAAATTGAACAACAGCAGATAGATTATCAGTAGCTTTTTAAATTTCATCGCTATGCATATTTAGAGTTTGCAGCTTTGAAAGTTAATAACAATTCTACCTAACCAGCATTGATTTTATATGGGTGAAAATGAATGGCATACATTATTGATGATAAGTCACCCTTGAAAGCCTAAATGGCTTTGAATAACGGCACCCCTAATAATGCCTGGATAAGGACAAATATGGCCAACGCAAAGTAGATGGTTGCAAATAGGATTACACCTAATGGTTTCTGAAACAAGTAATAGCCTGCCAACGGGATGACCTGAAGGGCATGCATACCCACAAAATGAGCAATGCGCAAATCGCCGTATTTGATGCTCCAGTTGAGGAAGGGTAGGCCTATACTGCCGTCTGCAGCGCCGACGGTATGGGCGAGTCGGGCACCCATTAATCCTCCTTCAAAGGCAAAGATGACGAACAATATTATCCCAAATCGGATGCTCCATAGATAGGCCGGTGATAGGTCTGGAAACTTTCCGATAAAAAATAAATAGCCAATAACGGCGGTTGCCAAGGTCATTATACTTATCGCAAAGCCCATCAGAGAAAACATGGTGGTATGGAAGGTGCTCGAAGTATTAAAATGAGAAAGCTGGCCTTGTGCGGCCTGCCAGCAAATATAAACCTGCTCAAAAATCAATACGGAGATGACCAACCATGTGTAGCCTTTCACGATACCGTCATATTGAGATAGGTATCCGGTAAACCAGGCCATAGTCCAGGTGAATGCCACCATCGATAGGAAAAACTTAAGCGGTTTGATCCAGGCATTGATGCCAAGCACTTGTGTATCTGTCATAAAAATAAGCACCGTTGATGCTAAAGCACCAATTATACAGAGCCAACCAAAGAGGTAAAGGGGGTAGTTTCTTTGCGCTAATGTTTCCAGGATTTCCATTTTTGTTTTTTAACAAATATTCAGGGATCACAATCAAGCCGCAATCGCGATGTACGTGAAGCAAGTCTTTTTAGGTCTTAGACCTGAAATTTTAGTGGTTAACCCAGATCACATATAAGCCCGGTCAAGGACGTTTTAATGGTCCACTTTCTTGAACGCCTTACTGATTTCAGAGCAATGAGAAATGCGCCTGAACATCCTTTTACCAAAAATCGAAAAATACCGTCAGTCATCGAATTAAAATGATTGAAAATCGATCTGTCTACAATTTTGTTCAAAATTAAATTGAAACAAATGAATCGATTATTATTTATTGTACTCATCGTGATGGGCTTTGCTGTAAGCTCTTGTGTGGAAACCCTTACCGATGACGGTTTAGAACCTGAAACGGCTGTCGGAATGGAATCATTGATTATTCCAGATGGCTTTAATTTCAGTAACGTGGGCGATGTGACCTTCAAAATTACCACAGAAGGTACATTTATGTATCCACAGCAGTTTGTCAGCTACACCTTATGGCAAACAAGTGAGGATACATTATTATTAAACAGCAGCATTTTCGCTGTAAAGCAAGGTCTGGAAACCAGACTATCATTACCAAATCATGCTACAGGCATTAAGCTGGTAACTTCCTACATGGGTAAATCAATCGTATCTTATTTTGAAAAAGCGCCGGTTATGCAGGTAAATCTAACTGAAGCTGACCTGGTAATGCAGCGTGATGATATTTTGGCTGCTAATGCCCGTGTTTCGAGAGGATGCATGCCCGACTATGTGGGTGTTGATTTCGCGGGATGGAAAGTTGGCTATGACATACTTTTTTATTCGCAAAAGGATATTAGTAACCTGGTAATTGATCTAGCTGATAGGGAAGATTATAAGATAGAGGACCCTGAATCTATTGAAGGAGATAACAAAGGTGAGAAATGGGAATGGGAGCAGGAAGACTTTCCTTATACGTTGACTGAAATTAAAGGTGTATGGATTAAGTCAGGTTGCAACAGTAGTGATGATGGTCCTGGCTATGGCGAATATGTGGTAAATCCATACTTCGAAGAAGGAGATAATGATAAAGATGGTGATGGCGTGCCGGATAATCAGGATGCAGATCCCAACGATAAAAATGTAGCTACAGTAAGCTATCTGCCTGCTCAAAATAGCTTTAGTACACTGGCATTTGAAGATAACTGGCCTAGTAAAGGTGACTATGACTTCAATGATCTGGTTATCTACTACAACTACACCATCAGTGCGAATGCTGCCGGTGAGGTTACCAAAGTAGCTTATAAATTAACTCCGGCAGCTATAGGGGCCACCTTCAACAATGATTTTTGCCTCAATATTCCTGGTGATGCCAGTTTATCCAATGCAGAATCTTTCGATATTGATGTAATTAGTATCGATAATCAGGGCTCTACTATTCTGACCTTCCAGCAAATCAGGTCATTATATGATGTAGATGGTTTTGTAAATACCCTCGCCGGGTCAGGTGCCATTGAAACTAGGACCTTGAGTGGTATTATCGATATAGATGGAAACACAGCTGTTGATGATTTCAAAATTGATGGGTTTATCAATGTAAATCAGCAAAATGGCCGAGAAGTACATTTGCCCGGTGTATCAGGTACAAGTTGGGTTGATACAGAATTGTATGGCACTTCACACGATGATTCAAATCCGGCTTCCGGTAAGTATTACCAAACCACTTCCAATTTGCCATGGGCTATTGACATACCTGTGATGTGGCAATATCCACAGGAATATATTGACATTACAGAAGCCTATAAGCGGTTTGCAACATATGCAGAATCCAATGAGAATTTAGTTTGGTATACGGCCACTGAAGAAAATCAGAATTCCAGTTTAATATACTAGTTCCAATTTTGAGTTAGATTGTGAGTTAAAGCCCGGAGCCTTTACATAAGCGTTCCGGGTTTTATTGTCTTATATGGTTATTGAATTCTAAACTCCCTGGTCTGGCCTGCTGTAATTTGCACAGCGATATGCCATTGAAAACCGGTTCGTATGACCAGCACATAGTTACCGGGATTAAGCCCTTCCAACCGTAAATCAGCAGTGCCTAATATACCCTGATCCAGTGGCGGTACAAACCGGTCCGCATTCAGGTAAGCCTCTGTATATAGATCCCAGCTTACACCTTGCAAGTCATCCCTTTCCATTAGTAGCAAAGCATTGCCAGTTTGCGGCTCTTCTTCTTCACAGCTATAAAGACTTATTGTTAGTAGTGCAAAGACTATTAATAATTTCCTCATAATTACATCTTTATATTTTGTTCACTTTACAGACGCCACAGGTCGATAAAGGGTTGGAACAATGAGGAATACTTTTGAAATTTATGAAAGGAGCTCAATAGAAAATTAATAAACTCAACAAGGGTGCTATACCTTATCAAAAAGCACTCTAAACTCCGTGCCTTGGCCAGGTTCACTTTGTACCTGAATACTGCCATGCATGGCTTCAGTGAATTTGTGTGCTATAGATAGCCCAAGGCCTGTTGAGGTTTCTTGCATTGTAGGTTTGGCTGTGAGTGGCTTAAAGGCCTTAAAAAGCTTCTTATGGTCTCCGTTTTGAATACCCGGTCCTTCATCGGCCACTGCTATGATATTTTTAGTGCCATTGGCCATAAGCTTAAGCTGTACCTTTTTTCCAGGTTCAGAAAATTTGATTGCATTGGAAAGCAGGTTATCGAGAACCTGTTCCAGGTAATCCGGGTCTACTTTAGAATAACAGTTTTTATCACAGATTTTTTCAAGGGCAATATTCTTGTTTTGCGCCAGCAGTTGATAATTCTTTTGGGCCCTGTCTACCACATCACAGAGATCTGTTTTTCTCAGATCAATGTTTATTTTCATATCCTCTACAGCACTGAGATCCAGTACTTTGGTGATCATATGATTCATCCGGGAAGTTGAGATGTCTAGCAGATTCAGGTAATCATTAACTTCACTATTTTTAGAGTAGCCAATTTCCCCTTTCAACAGATTTAGTAAGCCAATAATGTTGTGCAATGGGCTGCGAAGATCATGTGCCACAATGCCCATAAGCTCATTTTTCTCCTGATTCAATAACTCAAGACGGGTTGCATTCCTTTTAATCAAATAATAAGCTCTGATAATGATTATAAGTATTGCTGCTAGTAGAAATGCAATAATGATGATCAGCTTATTTTCAAATGCTTTTTGGGCAATGGTTGCTTCCAGCACTTCTTCGGACTGTTTTCTTTCCTGCTCAAATTGAGAAAGATCATCTTTAAACTTATACTGTGCGATTAAGCGGCTAGCTTCATTGTTGTTACTGACTTTCCTGAGGCTGTCGTCTAAAAGGTAGTATTTCTCAAGGTATGTAAGTGCAGCTGTTGTATTGTTTTGAGTTTTGAAATGGTTGAATAAGGCATGCAATGCCTCTCTTTTTTCCACAGGCAAATTGGCTACCTCAGCTATAGAGAGGGACTTTTTGTAGGATGTTTCTGCTGCCTTAGCGTTGCCTTTTTTATTGTAAAGATTACCAAGCTCTTTGTGCACAGTAGCAAGCATCAATGCGGTGTTGCATTTCTCAGCTACAGACAATGACTTTTGAAGGTACTTATTTGCAGAATCTAGTTTGTCCTGCGAGAGATACATTTCACCAAGGCTATGAAAGGTAAAGCTCATGCTGCAGGGGTCGTCAATCTCTCTTTCCAGTGCTATAGCTTTTCGTAAAAAGCTAATGCCCATCGCAGTGTCACCCTGACTTGCATATTGATAACCCAAATTGTTCAATAGGGTAGATTCCAATCCCTTAAAGCCCATCATTCTGGCTTTTTCATAAGCTTCATTGTAGGCATTGATGGCTTTTGATGGTTCACTAACCTCTTCATAGATCAATGCGATATTATTGATGGCAGTTAGCTCGATTTCTGTTTCATTGTTTACAGCAGCTATGTCCCTGGCCAGGTAAAATTTCTCAAGCGCTTTTGCATATATGCCCTGATCCAGAAATATAATACCAATTTGATTATGAGTGTCAGCGATAGCAGCCGCGTTCCGTTGATTTTGGTAAGCGTCTAATGCTTTTTCTGCCCAAACTAAAGCCTCAATATTATTACCATTATTATTGTACAAGTATGAAATATTATATGCTGCATCACCCCATTCAGGATGTGCTTTAGCCGTTAAGGCTATATCATAGGTCGTCTTATAATAATGGATTGCAGAATCCAATTGATTATTGAATTCAAAAGCCAGCGCAAGTAAATAAAGTGCATTTGCTTCATAATCGGGTAAACCCATTCTCCTATAGTCCTCCACACCTTCTTTCAGGAAGATTTTACCTGAGTCAAGATTTACATCTGCCAAAAAAGAGCCATAGGTGATTTTAGATCGGATTCTATGCTTACCAATATCTAGTTTTCGGCCTTCCTGATATGCCTGGTAGGCGTAACTTCTTTGTTGTGAAGCTGGTTTTGATACGTACGCTAAATCAATTAAGATGCTTACCCTTCCCGTATCAGTAGTAGCTGCTTTTAGCAAGCTTTTAAGGCTATCCTCGGTGGTAGATTGCCCAAAAGCGAAGCTCTGAACAAAAAACATCAAAATAGCGATGAGTCGGGGTGTCATGTGTAATGGTTCTGCATCAAATATAATGATTTATTGCAGTTCACATTCATCTCATATTTAAATATCATGCTCTCTAAAAACTATTTAAACTCCATCTAATCAAAGCTTTATGTTATTTTAATTAATAAACTACCAACCTTTTTGCCGGAAATAGCATGAGCATAGGCAGATTGAATGTCGTCTAACGGAAAGGTCTTTTCAACAAGCGGTGCATAGCGGTTGGCAGACAGCAGTGCTCCAATTTTACTTAGGCTATTAGGAATATCCAGTGGTATTGGAAACTTCACTTTCCTGCTTTTGCCCAGTGCGGTAGTTAAAGACAACAGTGGATTTTGAGCCCATGGACCCAATTCAGATGAAATATAGGTTCCTGTAGGAGAGAGGATTTTCTTGCATTGCGCGAAAGTGCTTTTCCCGACAGCATCCAGCACATATTCGAACTGATCATCCGTTTTCGTAAAATCTTCTGTTTCATAATTGATAAGGTTGTGAGCGCCAAGCTTTTTCACCTGATTAAAATGCGCCGATCTACAAGTCGCGGTAATTTCGCATCCTTCCACTGCCAGTAGCTGAATCAATGCGGAACCGATGGCACCTGTGCCACCATTGACCATCACTTTTGCTCCCTTTTTTAATTTCAAAAATCGCAAAAAGTTTAATGCATAATGGGCACCTTCAATGCTTGCCGCAGCATCCGTAAAGCTGATATTATCCGATAGAATAGCCATAGGCTTTTTCTTATCCATGCAAAAATATTCTGCATGTGAGCCCAGGCCATTATCGTAAAACCCCCAGACCCGATCACCCAATTTAAAATGGCTTGCCTTAGAGCCTATGGCATCTATCACTCCTGCAAAGTCAGTGCCGATAGCAGGGGATCTTGGAGCCATAATGCCCGTAATGGCTTGCATAATTATTGGTTTTGCGGTCAGCAAAGCACAGTCTGTCCTGTTTACTGTGGTGGACATCACTTTAATCCTTACCTCATTAGACCTGGGCTCTGGAATGGGTATATCGTTGATCTGGATTACTTCAGGGCCTCCATATGCAAATCGTTGAGCAGCTTTCATCCCATCAATATCATTAATTTATCAAACAAACTAAACAAAAAGTAAAATAGACTTTACATTTCAATTTGATCTTGTATATTTGTGTCAAGTTTAGTTTACATTAAATCAAACAAAGTTTACTATGACAGCACATCAAAGTAGTTTACAAAGCAGTACCAAAAGTCTTGCTATCTGGACATTCTTCTGGACCTTTTCCGTTGCCATTGCCACTTTTGGCCCCAAATTTATCTGGGGGGAAGAATTGTTGCTCACCCTGGCAGCCATTTTATTGAATGTGGGTTTGGGCATTAAAATGATTATTATCAACATACATTTTCTGAACAATCTGGATGAATTGCAGCGGAAGATTCAACTGGAAGCAATGGCTATCGCCCTGGGCGCTACCATTGTAGGCGGTCTGGCCTTTAGCTTGTTGGATATCACCGATGTTATTGGATTTGATGCTGAAATCGGCTTTTTGGTGATATTTACCTCTCTTACTTATCTGGTTAGCCTGGTATTGATAAGAAATAAATACCTATGAAAAACCGGATCAAAGTACTGCGGGCAGAAAGAGACATGACCCAGGCAATGCTTGCTGAGTCATTGGGAGTTTCACGGCAAACGGTAAATGCCATTGAGAAAGGTAAGTTTGATCCCAGTTTGCCCTTGGCCTTTAAGCTTTCAAGGCTTTTCGGCAGGGCCATAGAGGATATTTTTGAAGATGAAATTTGATGAATTAGGAAAAGTCAACCACAATGCTCTTACCAATGGGTAGGAGTCGGTTGCCTATTTCTACATTTTCGTTGGAGTACGATCTTACGTGGTTTTTGTTGATGATGAATGACTTATGGATGCGTTCAAAATTTTCGGGTAGCGTATTGTTAACTTCTTTCAATGTCTGGTAGCTGATAAGCTTTTGTCCATTTTCAAGGTAATAGGTTACATAATTGCCAAGGGCTTCAATGTATTGAATTTCAGCCGGAGCGATTCTGAAGTTTCTTTTATCTGCCCTGATGTTTAGCCATTCATGATCATCATGCTTGTATTGCTCAAGCCGCCACAGCTGAAAGATCTTTAATGCAGTGATGAACATGACTGTGGTATTGATGAGCACGATC
Organism: Cyclobacteriaceae bacterium; assembly: GCA_965227155.1. Lineage (GTDB taxonomy): Bacteria > Bacteroidota > Bacteroidia > Cytophagales > Cyclobacteriaceae > UBA6059. The sequence goes on along the minus strand of OZ245731.1, from coordinate 4,495,733 downwards.
GCCTTAACGAATGGCCAAAATTGCCAAAGGCCACCAGCTGTATTCTGCCAAAGTAATTCGTAGTAATAATGATTGATGAGGCGCTGACAGATTCCGGCAATAGTGACAATGACCAGGTAGCCCATTAAAAAGGCTGATTCTCTTTGTCTGGTCAGGTATTTTGGGAGTAGATAGTAGATTACACCGTAGCTGGCGAGGATTCTGAGTGGCAGTAAGATCAGCTCCAGCCCAAATGACTGGTAATATTTGCCATCTTCAGCCCACAGGAGGCTGAAAAGCAAGTAATAAAGCATCCAAAACAATGCATGCGTCAATAAGCGGTTACCTAAAAAATGGTAGTGACTGTCAAAAAATGGTTTTTGGGATGTCATAATTATCCATCATTTCACATAGCTGGCAGCTATGCTTACATAAATCTTACCATACGCAATAAAATGGTTCCTAGTTTCGATCCTAAAAAATGCTAAAACTCAAAGGAATCTTATTATTGGTGTTACTTCCATTGCTTAACCTTACGGCCCAGGATTTGGCAAGAAGGGCAAACTGGCAAGCTGATATTTCAAATATTTCTGGTAAACCGGGTGCATTGGTCAATGCTGTGGATGAAAGCAGTCCCCTCGATCGGGCAGGTGTACTACCCGGTGACATTATTCTGAAGGTGAATGGAAGAACCACTGACAGTGCCGAGGATTGGAGCAGTATTTACTATGCTTTAAGAGGCGACCAGCCTACACATTTGCTTGTGAGAAGAGGCTCAGTGCATCATACCATAAATGTTGTGCTTGAGGCACTTCCAAGGGAACAGCACAAAGATAAGCTGACGCTATATGAATCTGTTGTGAACGATTATGGTGTGCAGCAACGCACGATTACTACCATACCCGAGAAAGGTGACGGGCCATTTCCTGCTATTTTCATTGTTCAGGGCCTGAGTTGCAGCTCTATTGAAGCCTATCCAGGAAGGCAAGGCAACTGGGTCAAAATGCTCAATGCGCTGGCAGAGGCTGAGGGATTTGTAGTGATGCGCGTAGAGAAAGCAGGAGTAGGTGATAGCGAGGGTGACTGTGCTGATACAGATTTTATAACCGAACTGGAGGGTTACAGGGCAGCATTACGGAGCTTGCTGGCTAAGCCTTATGTTGATTCCAGCAGGGTAGTTGTTTATGGCTCAAGTATGGGGAGTGCTCTGGCACCCGTGCTAGCCAATGAATTTGAACTAAGCGGCGTGGTATCAGACGGCACTTTTTATAAAAGTTGGTTTGAGCACATGCTGGAGATCGAAAGGAGAATAAAAAGGATGGAAGGGGATGATGCGGCCACTATTGCACAAAAGATGAAAGATTTCTATATCCCTCTGTATTACGAGATGCTTGTGGAAGGCAAGTCTTATGCAGAGATAATGCAATCCAGACCCGGCATTAAACCCTACATGTACCATAGCCCGAATCATATGTATGGCAGGCCACTGCGGTATTATCAGCAGGTTCAGGCATTTGATTTTGCCAGTCAATGGGCGTCACTGAAAGCTCCGATACGCATACTGAGAGGAGAACATGATTGGATTATGTCTTATGCCGATAATGAAATGATCATGGACCTGCTGGATGCGGTAGGTCATGAAGACCATCGCTTGCATGTATACCCAGGCCTTGACCATTGGAATACCATCCATGATTCGCCTGATGATAGTTACCACGGTAACCCAGGTAAATGGGATCCGAAACTACCTGCGTTAGTGATCGAATGGATACGAGAGATGGTTGAAGAAAAGCGATAGATTATACTGATTCGATGCGCGAGTTCTTGTGTCGCTGCATAATGAGAGCTGGTCTAAGTGGATAAATAAGGTGGATTGTATCAATTGTGTTTAATAAGTGAAATATAGTAATATGGATTGTTAGGACATAACCCATGGGAACAGAGATGGCTTACCTGGTTAAATGAGGTTAATTGATCTTAGTAGAATGACATTGATTCTATTAGTATATAATGAGCGTATAGTAGTGGATTGTGAGGACACAATCCACGGCAACATGATATAACCAATGGCAAAAGATAAAATGGATTGTGGGGACACAATCCATGGAGGCAGATTGTGGGGATGTATTTCGATATGCAGGCACAATGCATTGTTTTATGTGAGCTGGATTTAAGGTTAATGGTGGAACAAATTTGTATAGCAAGGTTAATACTGGGGTAGAATCTGGTCGAAGATTTCATTGACTTTGGTACGGTCGAAAATCTTCCATCCAAAGGCCAGTTTCATCTGTCCCTGTCCAATGATCAGGGCATTGGATTCATCTATGGGATTGAGGTTTGCGGCGGAACTGATCTGAAAGATCAGGTAGTAATGCTTGTGAATGTAGCCCGCACCGCCTTGTGCTCTGAAATTCACCGCTGGAGCGAGTGGTACGGCGCTGGGCCTTTCGGCAGTGGTATTACCCATATTCAGACCAATGCCGGGGCCCAATGCCATGAGCACAAAAATCTTCCTGGCAATCCACAAGCGATGAAAATAACCTCCAGCCATACCCAGGCCGGTAATGCGCATTTCTTTGATGCGCAATGACCTTCTCGATTGGCTTTCTTCCACCAGTGGTGTATCCGCATTTAGCCGAAAATGATTGATAAATCCGCCGTAATACCAACTGCCGCTGCTGGTTTTGGCGACTTCTCCCGTTTTTAAGCCTTTTAGGTCCACCGCAGATTTACGGGTAAATTTCAAATAGGTGATACCACTGTTGAAAGCCAGGATATCGTTGCGAAATATATTTTCAGGAGCACTTCTTTCTGCAAAACCCTTGTAGGATTGTATGCTGATGTCGGCATAGTTGCCATTGATCAGTAAGGCCGATTGCAAATCAAATCGGGTCGTAGGGCTGTTATTATCCACATTAGGGCTGTAGGCCAGGTCAATAACAAACTGATCCTGCGAGTAGCCTATTCCAAAATTATGGGTATTACCGGGCCTGAAATCCACCAGCGTATTGTCACTGGCATCCAAAAGCTGAAAGTTGAGAAATTTCTCACCGGCAAATGCTCTGATGGCCCAGGGATTTGCCTCGTTTTGTGCTTTTGCCGGTTGTGTATATGCTAATGCCATAGCCAACCATAGCGTAAATCCACATAAAGCCAGATTGCTACCAAAAAATCGCCGAATCATTCCAAACGGCGAAAAATCAAACATACACATATAAAAACACTGCACCTTCGTAGTGAACAATTTAAGGAAATGACACTATGATCACCTATAAAATGTCAGACAATCGATGGAGCCGTTTTGAAAATGTAATATATCAGGCTCTGGCAGTTCAGGCCATTAATGACAATACCCGGCAAAAGCTGAAGCTAACAGCTGCTAAAATGGGATTTTATCCCGATCAGGCCGAAGAGATTATTGATGCCTGCACCTATGAATTTCAAAGACAACATCCATATTCAATTTAATCACTTTAAAAGTTTAGCCTCATGATATTTATGCACAGAGCCCAGGAAAATGCTGCCAAAGACTTCAAATTCCTTATTTCAAGTCACCTCAAGTATAATAAGCTTTCCAATATCAATATGAATCGTATCTACCGGCTCGGTCAGGAGATGGGTTTTTGTAATGATGAAATTGAAGAGATTCTTGAAGAAAGCTGTGCAGAAGCGTCTGATGCGCACCTGAGTATTTACAACTAGCTTTATATTGAAAGCTATCTAGCAGACTATTTCTTTTATGGATTGTGATTGCCTGACGTTAAACAGGCCTGCGCAATCCTTTTTTTTTCTAGTCAGAGGATAGATTAATTTAGAGTTAAATGGTGCTTTAATCTTTAGAAGATGGTAATAGCAAGCAATTGCTTAATCTGATTTTGTAGTTATTACCATTGCCTAAGTGTAATGTGGGTTATAATCCCCCTTCAATTACCTTCTGAATTATAAATAAAATTATCCCATAAACTGAAAGATGTTTAAAAGCTAATGAACTCAGTAATATCTGCATTCGAAACTGTCTACCTATGAACTCTATTTCTACATAGCATAAATTAGATTTGGACTTTTTAGTCTTATACATATTTTAAATTTTGAGGTAATCTGATTTTTGTTTTTGGCTTTATTTATGCCAAAATTAGTTTAATGAAAATGATGTTCAGATTGAGTTTTTGATACTTTTGCCTCTATTTACATTCAGACATTGTTCTTAAGGAAAGAATTTCCTCTATTTTCAAAGGTCAATTTATCTACCGACTACTGTTTTCATTTACATCTGCTTTAAAAAACAAATTGTATGTATCCAAGATTTAAATAAGTCTCTTAACATCGAACCAAGTAATACCTCACAAAGAAATTTTGTTGAAGCCCGTGGATTAATTGGTTATTTTCGACCAAACTAAATTTGGCTATGAAAAATACCCTTCTGATCGTCCTTGGGCTTTATTTATTAAGCTGCAGTTCGGAACCCGACAATCCGGCAGATACACTTATCATCAATGGCAATATTTACACGGTAAATAGCAGTCAGCCTATGGCACAGGCTGTAGCGGTAAAGGCCGATACCATCATGGCGGTGGGTAGTACGGAGGAGCTTATGCAATTACAGGGCCCTCAAACCAAAATAATCGACCTGCAGGGCAAAACCATGACTCCCGGTTTGATCGAGTCGCATGCACATATCATGGGTATGGGTTATAACCAATTGAATGTCGACCTCATGTACGTACAAAGCTATGATGAGCTGGTCAACATGGTTTCTGAGGCAGCAGAAGGCATGCCTCCCGGCACATGGATCATTGGTCGCGGATGGCATCAGGATAAGTGGCAAACCCAGCCTGAGCAAAGGGTAAAGGGATTTCCAACACATCATCAACTTAGTGAAGCTACACCTGAGCATCCGGTATTGTTGAAGCATGCCAGTGGTCATGCAGCATTAGCCAATGCTAAAGCGATGGAATTAGCCGGTATCAGCAAGGGTTTTGCAGACCCTGATGGTGGTGAGATCTTCAGGGATGTCAGCGGAAATCCGACAGGTATATTCAATGAAACGGCTCAGGGGCTGATCAACGAGGTGGTGCCTGCCAATACGGAAGAGTCTGATTCCAGAGCGCTGGCTTTGGCAATAGAATATGCACTGGAGAATGGTATCACCAGTTTGCAAAATGCCGGTGCTGATGCAAAAGACATTCGCCTGTTCAAGAAATTTGGTAAAGAAGGTAAATTAGGTATCAGGCTTTGGACCATGCTTAGTGGCCGGTCTGATAGTCTGCTCCAGGCCTATTATGACAATGGTATTGAGGTAGGCTTGTACGATGATTTTTTAACCGTAAGATCTATAAAACTATATGCCGATGGTGCCTTAGGCTCCCGAGGTGCCTGGCTGCTTGAAGAATATACCGATGCACCCGGTGTGCACGGACACAATGTCATGCCTATGGAAGCCATCAAAAAAGTTACTTTTGAAGGGCTTAAAAACGGCTTTCAGATCTGTACACATGCCATCGGTGACAGGGCTAACCGCGAAGTGCTGGATATTTATCAGGAGGCTTTTGAAGCTTATCCAGAGCAGGCTAAAGACCACAGATTCCGCATAGAGCATGCACAGCATATAGATCCTGAAGATATTCCGCGTTTTTCAGAAATGGATGTGATAGCTGCGGTACAGGCCATCCATATGAGTTCTGACAGGCCATGGGCAATCGATAGGCTGGGGCAGAAGCGCATAGAGGAAGGTGCTTATGTATGGCAGAAGCTTTTGGAATCCGGGGCTGTGGTCATCAACGGTACGGATGCCCCTGTGGAGCCCGTTAGTGCGATCAATAGTTTTTATGCTTCCGTAACACGACAAACCTTGCAGGGCACACCGGAGGGAGGCTATGAGCCTAGCCAGAAAATGAGTAGGGAACAGGCGCTGGAGACCTATACCCTGGCTGCTGCATATGGGGCTTTTGAAGAAGATATCAAGGGAAGTATTGAGGTCGGCAAGTTGGCAGATTTTACCATTTACTCGCAGGATCTCATGACGGTACCGGATGATGCCATCCTTGACACGGAAATAGACATGACTATAGTAGGTGGCAAAGTGATGTTTGAAAGATCTGAATAGAGGGCTTAAGGAGCTTCTAGGAAATTCTCGTGTTTTTCATCAAACGCATTTTTCCTTAAATTTAGTCTATGAATGTATTGCCGCTAAAGGACTATTTATCGGAGCAGGAAATCCAATATTTTCATAGTAAGGATAATGGCTTAGCTGCCTGGGAACTTATTCAAACCTGGGGCTGGATCTCTATCTCTTTTTTATTGGTATACATGTATCCCACAATATGGACGGTCATTCCGGCGCTGTTTATCATCGGTGGAAAGCAGCTTGCCTGTGCCATCATCATGCATGATGCCGGTCACCATGCGCTATTTACTACCAAAAGAGCCAACCTAGTCTTAGGAAATATTTTTGGTGCATGGCCCATTTTCCATAATGTAGAGCAGTACGCGCCCTATCATTTAAAGCATCATCTTAATGCAGGCCTTCAGGAAGACCCTGATCTATTGCTTACCAGAGGCTATCCCACAACACGGGCTTCTTTAATTCGCAAATTCACGCGAGACATTCTTGGCATTACCGGAACAAAAGCATTTATTGGATTGATCATGATGCACCTGGGTTTCCTGAAATACAACCTGGGCAATAGCATTACCAAAAGTAAACCTGAGCATCTGAGCCGGGCCTTTATTAAAAACCTATCCGGACCAATTGTAGCCAATATTGTGATTTTTGGAATCTTATGGATCATCCAGGCACCGTGGCTTTATTTATTATGGATTGGGGCCTACCTTACTACCTTCCAGTTTAGTTTGCGGGTTAGGTCTATGGCCGAGCATAGCATGAGCCCAGACCCTGCAAATCCCCGGCAGAATTCTCGTACGGTAAGGGCAGGATTTATGGAGAAGCTATTATTTGCGCCGCTGCATGTTAATTATCATGCGGAGCATCACCTCGCTATGGCAGTGCCATCGTATCGTTTGCCGGCATTGAGGCAGACTATGGAGGCACGAGATAAAATAGATTATGGATTGGAAGCACCGGGTTACTGGTCGGTTATTAAACGGGCTGCTTCGGTGTATTAAATGATTGTATCACCCCTAAACCTTACATTTTGAATTTAAAAACTACTTTTCTATTCAGCATTCTTCTGCTTTTGTTTGCTCAGGTAATGAAAGCCCAGGACCAGGAAATTGATCCTATCGATACGACCATACAGGTGCTTTATGAAGTGATTTCAGGTCCGGCAGGAGAAGATCGGGATTGGGATCGGATGCGTAATTTATTTGCCAAAGATGCGCAATTGATACCTTCCGGCAATACACCGGAGGGCACCAAGTTTAGAAAATTAAGCATCGATGATTACATCAAGCTGGTAGGCCCTGAGTTGGTCGAGGGCGGTTTTTTTGAAAATGAAATAAATAGGAAAACGGAGATTTATGGCAGTATGGCCCATGTTTGGAGTACCTATGAATCAAGAAAAAAAGAAGACGATAAGAAGCCGATGGCCCGGGGCATCAATTCGATACAATTGTTTAACAATGGCAACAGGTGGTTTATCATGTCTGTCTATTGGCTTTCAGAAGATAAGGATACACCGATTCCCGATGAATACACCCCAGAGAACCGAGATTAGCTTATATAAATTGCTTTTTTTAAACCCGCTGTTTGATCATATTTTCAAGCGCATGTACGGGTACCGCCCACCAATGATCACCTTCAAAAGGCTGCATTTTGATTTCATAAAGTAGCCTTTCAAGCATGAAAGTATCATGCAATACCGCTAAATCATCCTTATCTGTAGGCAAGATTCCTGAGTCTTTGATTTCGCTGCAATACTCATCATAATAGACATTGCTAACTACCCGATACAATGCATCAGCCCAATCCGGTAACCTAGCATCATCATACAATGAAAAGTCAAAATTCAATATGGCATAATAAGCTGCATAATGAATGCTGCGCTGCAGGGTAGCCACATCTCTGAGAGAGGAACGTTTTATGCGCCGCTCACTGAAAGTCTTGACACCTTCACCTTCAAAATCCATGAATATGAAGTCATTGCCGGTCCAAAGTACATTGTTCAACCGCATGTCACCATGATTTCTCACTTTTAGCGTATCGATCTTATGTGCATACACTCTTTTGAGCAAAGTTTGGATTGCATTTTCATTTTTCAGGATAAAAGCTGCTTTTTCCTGGCTATCCTCATCCATATGGTTGATATGCTTCTTGATCGTTTGCATGGCTGAGCGTACAGTTCCCTTAAATCCGGAATAAAGTGACCGCTGGTAATGCAGTGAAAATGCCTCCGGCTTGAATGCCGGATTGGTGTTGGAAGTAAGCGCTTTATGAAGCTCGGCTGTTCTTCGGCCAAGCAATCCCACCTGCTCCAAAAAGTCACCGGGCAGCAGTTCATTCCATAGGCCATTGATTCTTGCACTGGCCAAAAGCTTCTTTTTCGAATCGCTAAAGTCCTGCTGGTTAAGCTTGATGGACAGATGATCATAGAAGTTTTTAAATACCTCGGTAAGGTATGTCCAGCCTGTGCCCTGGGTAGGTTGAAAAGACTGAATCATGGCAAATGGTTTGTTGAAGGCATTATCATCTTGCAAGACAGCCTCACCCAAATATTTACCAATATTGCTAAAATCACTTTCTTCACTCAGGAATCTGGTGACCTCCACATCAGAATTAGGCGCATCATCGATCTCATGGTAGAGCTTTACCAGATACTGGTCGCCTATGATGGCAGAAGTATTATAGCCATCAAGCCTGGTCAAGCGCGTAGATAATGAGCTCAGCTTATTGAATGCTGATGTTTTAAGTACACTTTTAAAAATCAATTGGGGGTCTTTTTCCGGTAACTGTTTGTCGTAGGTAAACCTTCTGAACAGTTTGATGAGAAAAGGATGGCTTTGCTCGGCACTGACAAGGTAGCCTGGTTCACCATTGAGGTAAGCTTTAGCGATGGTAGCTCGATCATCCATATCATGCAGGGCATCTGTATCATCAGCCGGGATAAAAACCATGTTCAGCCAGTATTTTTCAGGAAGCCCTTCCAGAAAGCTCACTTCCAGTAGCATGGCGCACGATTCCTGACTTTTTGAAGAGGTATCTGTCAATTGGATGATCTCAAGGCCCTGCACTTTTCTGTGGTAGATATTAAACCAGCTCGATTTCTTCAGGTATTTAGGAATAATCTGCTGTTGCATTTGAGCCAGCACCTGAGTGTTTTGCAATGCCATCCAGGCATCAATTCTTAGCTCAGGCAGCGCTTCTTCGCTGTAAGTTTCTTCTTCAGGTTGCAGACTAAACCAGTAATAACCGTAGGGACTTAGGGTGAGTGTGTAGTTGTCTGATTTGATGGCAGGGAAGGGGTTCTGTCCGAATACCTCCACCAGCATTTTGCCATGATAATCCTCAAGGTCTAACTCTACGGCCTGAGCATATCGAGATAGGTTTATCACCACCAGAATTTCTTCTTCCTCATAGGATCTGATGAATGCGAGTACTTTGGGGTTTTGTGGTGCCAGAAACTCAATATCGCCACGGCTAAATGCCTTGAATTTTTTTCGCATATGCATAGTGCGTTTCATCCACCAGAGCAAAGATGAAGGTGTAGCCTGCTGCGTTTCTACATTGACGGACTCATAATTATAGGCAGGATCAATGATCATGGGCAAGTAAAGCTTTTGGGGGTTGGCCTTGCTAAACCCGCCATTTCGATCAGGACTCCACTGCATGGGGGTGCGTACTCCATCCCGGTCGCCCAGGTAGTAATTATCTCCCATACCTATTTCATCCCCATAATACAGCACCGGAGTGCCGGGTAATGAAAATAGCAGCATATTCATCAGCTCAATCTTCGCCCGATTGTTTTCGAGCAGGGGAGCCAGCCTTTGTCGGATACCCAGATTGATTTTAGCCTTGGCATCTTTGGTATAGGCTTTATACATGTAGTCCCTTTCCTCATCAGTTACCATCTCAAGGGTTAGCTCGTCGTGGTTTCTTAGGAAAATAGCCCACTGACAGTTTTCAGGGATTGCCGGTGTTTGATCAATGATGTCAATGATTGGGTAGCGATCCTCCATTTTCAACGCCATGAACAGCCGTGGCATGATTGGAAAATGGTAGTTCATGTGACACTCATCACCTTCTCCAAAATAAGAGACAGAGTCCTCCGGCCACATATTCGCCTCTGCCAGGAACATGACCCCCTTTTTCTTTTCCTCAACCTTTTGGCGTAATTCCTTTAGAAAGACATGTGTTTCGGGCAGGTTTTCGCAATTTGTACCATCACGCTCAAAAAGGTAGGGGATGGCATCAAGCCTAAAACCATCAACACCCATATCGATCCAGAAATCCATTATATTGAAGATTTCCTGTTGCACATCTGGATTATCAAAGTTCAGATCCGGCTGATGATGAAAAAACCGGTGCCAGTAGTAGGATTGAGCTACAGGATCCCAGCTCCAGTTGGAAGGTTCATAGTCGGTAAAAATGATTCGAGCATCTTTGTATTTTGTTGGGTCATCGCTCCATACATAATAGTCCCTGTACTTGGATCCGGGAGGTGATTTTCTGGCTCTCTGAAACCAGGGATGCTGATCGGAAGTATGATTGATGACCAGCTCGGTAATAACTTTGAGGTTTCTCCTATGGGCCTCTTGTACAAGCTTTTTGAAGGTGGCGATGTTGCCGTAGTTTGGATTGATACTGTAATAATCAGAAATATCATAGCCATCATCGCGAAGAGGAGATGGGTAAAATGGCAATAGCCAGATGGCAGTAACACCCAGATCTTCCAGGTAATCTAGTTTCTGCATCAACCCTTTCATATCACCTATGCCATCATTGTCACTATCTGCAAAAGCTTTTACATGTAACTCATAGATGATGGCATCCTTATACCATAACAAATCACTCTCCATGCTTATTGTGCTTATTTACTAAATGAAACCTGAATCTTATGATATTGACTCAGAATACAAAATATGTTGGTACAGTTATCCGAATTATTTTAAATTTCTCAAAATAAACGGCTTTTTCTTAGCAAATTGGTTTTGCATAAGTCACCAAAAAACTGACGAACCCTGAAAAAACAACAGATTCTCCCTGCAATAGTTATCGCCCAATTCTTTTGCACTTCCATGTGGTTTGCCGGTAATGCGGTCATCCAGGATTTGATTGCGGTCTTTCAGCTCGATGCTTCCTTTCTGGGACCTGTTACCTCAGCTGTACAGTTTGGGTTTATTACAGGCACACTTTTTTATGCGATTTTTGCTTTTGCTGATCGCTACTCGCCATCTCTGGTATTTTTCATCAGCGCATTATTGGGTGGGCTTGCCAATGTTGGTATTGCGATTGGAGATCAGAGTTTTTTGAGCCTTTTGCTTTTCAGGTTTTTGACCGGGTTCTTTTTGGCAGGTATATATCCTGTAGGTATGAAAATAGCCTCTGATCATTTTGAAGCCGGATTAGGTCGATCCTTAGGCTATCTAGTGGGGGCGCTGGTATTAGGCACTGCTTTTCCGCACTTGCTCAACAGTTTTGACGGCACTATGCCCTGGTCCTGGGTTATGGTATCTACGTCTGCTTTGGCCATAATAGGTGGTAGCATCATTTATTTTCTGGTACCTGATGGCCCATATCATACCAAAGGGCAGTCTTTTGATCCCAGGGCTATTTTCAGGGTGTTTACCTCTGCTGATTTCCGACAGGCAGCCATTGGTTATTTTGGTCATATGTGGGAATTGTATGCCTTCTGGGCTTTTGTGCCAATCGCGTTGGCGGGTTATGGAGCACTTCATAACATTGATATCAATGCTTCCTTTTGGAGTTTTCTAATCATTGCCATAGGTAGTTTAAGCTGCGTAGCAGGTGGCTATCTTTCTATGGCAAAAGGAACCAAAAATGTAGCTACGATTGCCTTATCAGGATCAGGCATCAGCTGTATCATTTCGCCAATACTGTTTTGGCAGCCTTATCCTGCTTTGCTATTGATATTCTTGTTGATTTGGGGCATGCTGGTGATTGCAGATTCTCCACTGTTTTCAACACTGGTTGCCCAAAATGCTCCTAAAGCCAATAAGGGTACTGCCTTAACTATCGTGACCTGTATTGGCTTTAGTATTACAATCGCAAGCATTCAATTGCTGAATTACATCTACAAGGTTGCTGAGGTTGAATATCTGTTTGTGTTACTGGCAATAGGTCCAGCTGTGGGTGTTTTATTCCTTTTTAAAAAGGGTAACCGAAAATTGGTCTGATAAATAGGTTCTCTAAAGAATAAAGTTGTGTGTAACCAAGGATTGCTTCTGTCGTCTAAAGTCAAACTCAAGACGCATGATCAAGCATTTTTTACTATTAGCCATTCGAAATTTCAAGAAATACCTACTTTCCTCTTCCATAAATGCTATTGGACTTTCCCTGGCCATATGTTGTGCCCTTTTCACCTTTACTTTTATTGATTTTTTCCTTCATGTGGATCAATTTCATGAAAAAGGTGACCATCTCTATCTCATCAATAGGATTGTCAAGGATGGTGAATCGACAGAGAAATTTTCCGGAGCGCCGGAACCTTTAGCCAAGGCGCTGAAAGCCAATCTTGGTCAGGTCGTAAGCGCATCCAATCTTGAAATCATTCCTGCTAATGTAAAGTTTGGCCCCAACGTTTTCGAAGAGTATGTGAGGTATGTAGATGATGATTTTCTGGAAATGTTTTCATTTGAGCTGGATGCGGGATCACCGCAGTATTTGAAAGACCAGCAATCCATATTTCTTAGCGATGAAGCTGCTGAAAAGTATTTTGGATCAGAAGATCCGATGGGTAAGACCATTTCTTTAAAAATAGTGGAAGAAGGAAATGAGCACCTGCTCAGCTATACGGTAGGGGGTGTATTTAAGCCTTTTCCGAAAAATGCTTCTTTCAGTTTTTCAGTCCTGGCCAATAAGAAGAGTCTATCTTCAGTACCGGTATTTGCCAATGAATCCTGGGGCGAAAATACCAGGGCGTCATTTATCGAAGTAAAGGAAGGTACCGATATCAATGAGGTTTTGCGTATTGCAAAAGATCAATATTTAGGGCAGGTCAAAAGCCATAGCAGCCAGGAATTATTAGCCGATATATATTTTGAACCGATGCTTACGGCATCTTTACACTCGTCGGAGATTCGTTATTCCGTTTTCAGTGGTACTGATCCCGCTGCTTTTGTAGTATTAAGTTCACTTTCGGTATTGCTGATGCTGCTGGCTTGTATTAATTACATGAATATTGCCATTGCTTCAGCTGGCTATCGGCTAAAAGAGATTGGCATAAGGAAGGTTGTGGGTAGTAGCAGAAAATTCATTATCCAGCAATTTCTTATGGAAAATGCATTGATCTGCTTTCTAGCCCTGATATTGGGCTTACTACTGTCTGAGTTTTTATTTTTCCCGGCTTTTGAGTCAATCACCGGGCTGGAGCTAGCTTTAAATTATGGTTTACCTAAGTTGTGGCTGTTTATTCTACTCTTATTGGGAATCGCTGTAGTAGGTGGTGCTGGCTATCCAGCCATTTATATTTCGAGGTTTCTGCCACATGAAATCCTGAAGGGCAAGCAGAAATTTGGAGGCAAGAATGGCTTTAGAAAACTGCTGCTAGGTATGCAGTATTTTGTGGCCTTTATTACCATTTTTTTGGCGACAGTTTTGATTCAAAACAACCAATATCAAAAAACGATAGATTGGGGCTTTGAGCATGATGGTATCATTGGAATGGGCGTTAAGGGAGCTGCCAATTACAACAAGCTTGCTACTGAAATTGGCGGCAAAGCTGAGGTGTCCAAAGTGGCAGGTAGCAGGGATCTGATTGGACGCAATGCCAGGTTTATCGATTATACAGAAGAGGATGGAGTTTACAGGGCTCATGAGATAGCTGTTAGTAGTGCTTACCTGGAAATGATCCAATTACAATTAATTAACGGTAGGCTACTGAATGACCAAATCAGCATGGATAAAGATCAGGCAATACTTATCAATGAGGCATTTCAAGAGAAAATGCACTGGAAGTCTTTGGAGGATAAGTCAATTGTTGTTGATGGTGAAAGAAAACACATCGTTGGGCAGGTAAGGGATTTTCATTATCTGCCATTTTATGAAGAGATAGGGCCACTCGTTATTAAGCTGGCGAAGAAGGAAGACTACCGCTACCTGATTGCTGATATTGGTACCCAGGATGTATCCACGGCAACTGACAATTTTCAGCAGACCTGGCTTTCTCTTTTTCCAAATGACCCACTCAATTTCTATTATCAGGATCAGGTTTTTGATTTTGCCTTTCGTGATGTTGCATTTGTCACTAAATTGATCTCTACAATCAGCTTTGGCGCATTGATTCTCACTGCTATCGGATTATTTGGCCTGGCTGCCATTCACTTACAATCTAGAAGAAAGGAAATTAGCATCAGGAAAGTATTAGGTGCCAACATACAATCATTGGCCCTGATATTAAACAAGGAATTTATCATTTTGCTGGTAGTGGCTTCTATTCTAGCCATTCCCGCAGCTACGTTAGCTATCGATGGAATTTTAGAATCGCTGACCCGGTATCCTGTACCAATTACTTATTTACCATACGTCATTACTGCATTGGTACTCATATTGATCTCATTGGTTGCTGTGGGAAGACATGTGCTACGGGCCGTTACTGTTAATCCGGCCGACAGTTTACGGGATGAGTAGAGAAGCTTACCTCGATCAGCTTTTGCTAGTGCGTCACCTGAGCTTAGCAGGAAATTAAATAGGAGCGTTTCTTCCTTAAAACTTTAACTGTATTCATAGGAACAGGGATTTTATGGTAAAAAGTTTAGCCTAAAGACTTCCTTGTAATAGTTTTACCACCTTCTCAATAATCTATGGAAATTTAAAGGAGGAGATGGGAAAATGCAGTTTACTATTAATTTTCTTACTGACAGCTACAAAAATTGCCGCGCAATGCGATTTCACAGTACCCGTAGATCCTAAAACTGTGCAATATGCCAGCAGGGAGTTTACATTTTTGAATGTAAATATCAATGGTACTGCCACCACTTATTTAGAAGTAGAAAAGGGAGCGCAAATCAATGTATCCGTTGATATACAAGCCAGAAGAAAAGGTGACTACTGCCCTGATTGTATAGTTCAGGTTTATTGGGGTATAAGAGGCCACACTTCCACCTGCGCAAAAAGCTTTTATGGATATCGGTTTGAAGAGATTCGATCAGCGCACAGTTTTAGGGCTCCTATGCAAGATGGTATTTATTACATTACCATGGGTGGCACATTGGATTATTACTGCAAAAACCACGTAAACAGGCCAGATTGTCCGGCAGAAAAGGCTTTTGCTGTATTGAAGGTAGGAAACCCTAAATCAAATAAGAAAGTCTCGCTAAGGCTAATAAAAGAAAATGGTCAGGATGTTTTGCAGACAGCCATGATTAGCACGGGTTGCTTTACCAATCTGGATAAGATAGAATGGTACCTCGATGCAGAAAAATTAAGTTTTGACAACCAAACCTCAATATCACCGACGCAATCAGGAAAATACAGGGTCCTATGGTCCAATTGTCATGATCGCATAGAAGAGGAATTTGATTATAGCCCGCATACAGATAGCCCTGTATATACCATCAATTTGAAATCAGACAATCGCAATGCGCAGGAGTCAATTAAAACAGATGTTGAGCCAATAGGACAAGACAAGGACCCAGAGCCTTTCAAAATCATTTTAAAGCCCAATGCTGATCCCATCCCACGAAAAGAAACATCCCAAACAGAAATATTGGAAGAGCTAGTAAAGAACAACGACCGGTTTGTGCTTGAGCACCTGATATTTGATTTGGGCAAATATCAATTGAAACAGGAAGCCAAAGAAGAGCTGGAAAAATTGGCAGAAATCATGAAGAGCAATCCTGCCATGCGCATACTGTTGGAAGGCCATACAGATAGAAGAGGAGGAGCAAATGAAAATCTCAAGCTGTCTGAGAAAAGAGTAAAATCAGCAAGAACTTATCTTGTGCAGCAAGGTATACCTCGAAATAATATAGCAATTAAAGGGTGGGGTCATGAAAAGCCTTTAGTGATTACCACTGATATAGAAGAAGGAAGAATAAACAGGCGTGTTGAGGTTACCATATTGGCTCGGTAAATGCAAATCCGTAAAAAAAGAATTGTACAGATTCTGTTTGGATGCAATTATACCAGATTCCTTTTCCACTGATTAACAATGTATTGTAAATAGATTTACTTAGTATAATTTGGGAATATTAGTGAAGTTAAATGATGATTGTGTAGCATTTGATTGGAAATTATTAATCCGGTAAAGGATTCATAGTTGGGTTTAAATCGTTATTTTGACATAAGTGAATTAAAATGGAAGGAGCGCAGATAAAAGAGGAATTGTATCACTTCATTGAGTCGGGGGACACGAGGCTCATTAAAATGCTTCATGCAGTAGCGAAGGAATATACAAATGAAGCATTTGATCTTATAGAGTCTCAAAAAAAAAGAATTAGGGAAGAGAATGGATAAATATGAGGCTGGAAAAATGACTTTTTCTTCATGGGATATTGTCAAGGAAAGAATAAGAAATAAATAAAAAATGCCTTTTAACTACAAGCTTTCAGAAGAAGCTTAAAAAGATGTAGAGGAAGCTCTTTCCGAGTCGCTTACCGGCATACAAATCAGGAAATTAGAATATTGAGATTTAGACATATTAAGCGAGATCCCAGTCAATATTAAGTCACAAAAAAAAGGCCACTCTATTTAGAATGACCTTCATTATTCAACGTCTTGAATTTTTATCGTTTCTCGGGTGCTGTAGATTGAAAGCCTGACCTAGGCTGAAACTTATTCATCAACCACTCCACATTGGCTTTCAGAGCCTCATAGCCGTCCAGTTGGGCCTTCAAGGCTTCTATGGTTTGTTGCTGTGCCTGAATTTGAGCTTGCTGCTCTTTCATGGCTTCAACTAAGGCAGCGGTAAGTTGAGCGTAGTTAACTCCCTTATAACCATCTTCATTGGTCACTACTAATTGAGGATAGACCTGCTCCAGTTGCTGAGCAATAAAGCCCATTTGAATGTCATTATTGAAATTACGATCAGGGAACTCATTGGTACGCCAGTAATAGCTTACACCTTCGATCTCCATAATTTTCGCCAGTGCATTCTGTAGAGGGTTGATATCTTTTTTGAATCTTTCATCTGAGGTGACATTTAAAGCATTTGGTGAGCTAATTGTTCCGTTAACTTCAAGATTACCATCTATTCTGGTATTACCAATGAATTCGACCAGGAAACCTGCTGTCATAGCAGCCCTAGTTCTACCTACGGCTAACGAATCTAAATTATATATCGATTCATTATTCGCATTATCTCCCAAACTGAGTACTTTACTAATTGTCAATGTAGAATCCTGACTATCAGCATAGGCTTTGGTAGCTGCATCCTGAGGGTCAGTTGGATCAGCCAGGTTAGTAATTTTTTCAGCATTGGCATCTGTACTTTGATCAAGAATATTGGCCAATGTGAAAGTAGTGTCCTGTGCCAATACAAAAGCCCTTGTGGCTGCATCCTGTGGATTGGTAGGATTAGCCAGATTGGTTATCGCCAGGTTATTGGCACTATTACCCGCTCCCAGAATCAATGACAGGGGTAGGGTATCAGTCTCTGCATACACACTAAGATCAATAGGTGTAGCAGCCGTGTTATTAGTAATGGTCAGTATATTATTGGCAATCTGTAAATCCTGTATCTCATTTTCAGGGTCTGAATCAGGGTCAGGTACTATTTGGGTATCTACATAAAACTTGGTGGCCGCATCAGCGGGTGCAAGAGGCTCGCCCAGATTACTGATTGCTATACCGCCGGCATTAGCGCCCTGCTGCAGTACTTCCAATAGATTCTGCTCATCTGTGTCATCAAGATACTTCGATAGGTTTACACTGTTGGTGCTATCTGCCATGGTCAGGAATAATGAGTCACCAATCAGCCTGATTTGCTGTATCTCGTTCAGTGAATCAAGGTCTCCAATGTTGGTAACAATACCATTGGTAAGATCAATGCCATCTCCTGCTATAAAGTCTTCCGGCCTGGCGCCCAAACCAATATGCCATAGCTGCAGCGTATTGTCCCAATAGAAGAACTCTGATCTATCCACATTGTAGATGATCAGGCCATCTTCAGCCGTACCGAGTGTGTCGGCAAGCGCAAGCATTTGATCATTGCTGAGTTGGGGTAGCAGAAGCCCCTGGTTTCCATCTTCTGAGACTAGTGTTAATACTGCAAATGGGTTAGGTTCTGTGGTACCAATACCTACCCGGCTTTGTCCTACAGCCATCAAACTGATAGTGGCAAAAGCTACAGTAACAATGATGGATCTTAGTAAATTTTTCATGACACTGATTCTATAGATACCTGATTAATTCTTGTTTTTATTTTTTTTCTTATCCCGCTCTTCAAGCTTTTTCAACTGACGCTCTCTGTTGTACTTGGTGAGATCAGATCGTCGGTCTTTTTTCTTTTTAGCTCTGGGCGTGCGGTCAAAACTGAAAATCTCCTTGAAAAAATTCTGTGATTGTCGTGCACCATAAGGAAGCGGCGGACAACCCATTCTATTTTTGTTTGAGGCTATTCTGGTAACATCGGCTATATCGTAGCGGATGGTAATCTCACTGGTCGGGTTGATGTTGGATTGGGGAGACTGTGAAAACATCTCGTGGGTATAGGCCAGTAACAAGCGATCGTTGGGTTGGATGCCTACGGTAGCTCCAAAGTTGGCATCAAACCTGTAGTTACCACCCAGCACCAATACATCCCGGAAATGGTAGTAAGCTCCGGCATCCACCTGCAGGTTGCCATTGCGAGTCTTCCGCAACATCACTATGGGCTCTATGTAGTCGTTTTTGTCACTTACCAATACCAGGGTGCGGATATAGCCATTAAAAAATTCTGTTAGCTGTCCCGGATCTTCCTGTATCCAGTTCATCATTCTGTTCATAGCAAAGCCAATATCTACCTGTCTGATGTAGATATTCATACCAAATGAGAAATCGAATGTGTTGAAACCAAAGTTCTGGATTAAAAAGTCATCTTCATCCAGCACCTGCACTTTGGTATCATTGATATCCATATTGAAATACTCACCAGACAAACCAAAGGAGGCGCCAATATGCTCATTGAGCTTTAGATGGTAAGCCAGAGCTCCCATGAAGTGGATCTCCTGAAATACATTGACCTCTTCATGAACAATGTTAACGCCAATACCCAACTGATCTCTGCCCACCGGACCATGTATGCTCAGCATACTTGATGATGGAGCGCCGGGGATGTTGCTCATCATTCGGCGGTGAGATAAGCTGATACTGCCGTTTCTTAACCCGGCCAGCGCAGGGTTATAGATGAAGCTGTTGGTGATGGTTTGGTTGAAAAGTGAAAACTCCTGACCATAAGTATCTACCACAAATGCGCTGCAGACCAAAATCAGTACAATGAGTTTTTTAGCGCTCTTAGTTAATGATAGATACATAGCCTACTTTTTTGGTTAGTTCATTATCACCATTTCTGTATGTGACAATACAGGTATATGTGCCATTGGGTAGGGGAGCTCCATTCTGAGTGCCATCCCAGAGGTTAGCATAGCCTTTGCGTGTGAATACTTCCTGTCCCCACTGGTTGAGTACAGTCACAGTATTATTAGGGAATTTTTCGATATTTTCTACCATCAGGAAATCATTGCGACCATCAAAATTTGGGGTCATTACATTTTGGATGGTCACGTCATTATCAAATAGTTCACCCAGCGTATAGTATTGAAAGCTTGGGCCCGGAACACTGCGTACAGTTCCTAACCTGGCTGTGCGCACAGTGATGTTCAATATACCCTGTCCCAATGATTGATAGGTGCCCGATCGGGTTTCATTAGAGCCTGCCACAACTGCATCTTGTATGTTTTTAAGGAATCGCTCATTATCGATTGCTATTTCTACAGCAATGTCCTGAAGGCTACCATTATCGAGCAGCATTTCCCACAAATGGCTATCGGAAACACTCCATAACTGACTCTCATCGAAGGTGGCTATATTAGTTTGAAGGATTGCCTCAAAACCTACTATCTGTCCGGGATCGTTGGAGCCGAAAAGTCTTATGGGTAGCAACTCTCCATTAGTCCCCGTGGGAAAGCTGATACTGTCTTTTGTGCCACTGTAGTAAACAGCTCCATCAACATGGGAATCATCAGAAGCATCCCTGATCGAAACATCCCTATCCAATTGGAATCTTCCCGGTTCGGTGGGCACGATATGGCCCATTTGGAAAAACACTTCATCATTGACCTCAACGGATCCAGCAACTATTCTTTTTTCACCACCACCGGTGATGACCAATCGTTCAATAATATCATCACCAAACCTCAAATCCCTGGCACCTTCATTGTGAAGGATAATTCTGCCCGCTACGCCGGGTTGTATAATGCCTTGCGTATTATCCCAATTGGCATCCAGCAGAAAACTTCCATCCACCACAAGATTTCCACGATTAATGTAGTCTCCAACTACAGACATCACTGATCCTTGAGAGACATAGGTCGTAGCTTCAAAGAAAGCCTGACTACTGGCAAGGTGGTTGGAGCAGATCAAGATGATCCCCAGGACTATTTTTTGTACATGCTTAATGACTCGCATATTTCAATCTAGGACAATTCTGTCAATTTCTACAAAACCAACTACAAAAAGTAGCAATTTGCTGCTTAGTATACTGGTCACAAATTTGACCTTAATAATACACAAAAATTCATTGAAGTAGTGCAAAATAAAGGTTGATGATAGGTTTTAGGTCTATTTAGCAAGTAATTTTGAATATTTCTAATAATTAAAACTCTCTAGCGGCTATAATATTATCCTTTGGCAGCTTCTTTAGCCCATGTATCCCGTAACGTAATGGTTCTGTTGAATACCATTTTGTCTTCAGTAGAATCTTCATCTACCCTGAAATACCCAATCCGCTCAAATTGGAAGATATCACCTACTTGCGCGTTTTTCAAAGCAGGTTCCAAAACAGCCTGGTTGTTTATTTCCAGTGAATCAGGATTTAGATGATTCTTAAAATCGTCTTCAATGGTACCGAGATTTTCAGTTTTGAACAATCGGTCATAAAGCCTTATTTCCACATTTTTAAGGGCATGGCTTGCTGAAACCCAGCCGAGAGTACCTTTTACCTTCTTGCCGCTGGTATCCTGACCGCTTTTAGTTTGTGGGTCGTATTCAGCATAGATCTCTTCGATTTCACCGGCATCATTCTTTTTGAATCCCGTGCAATGGATGATGTATCCAAACTTCAGCCTTACTTCCCGGTCAGGACCAAGTCGGAACCATTTCCTTGGGCTGGGGGGATTTTCGAGAAAATCTGCCCTGTCAATATACAATTCCCGGGTAAATGGCATCTCTCGTGTACCTGCTGTTTCATCGCCGGGATTGTTCACAGCAGTCATCATTTCGGTTTTATCTTCGGGCCAGTTGGTAATGATCAGTTTTACGGGATCAAGAATCCCAAACACCCGATTGGTGACCTTATTGAGATCTTCCCGCACGGCATGTTCCAGCAGGGCTACATCTGTAATGCCGTTTCTTTTGGCTACACCAATAGTCTCAGCAAACTTTCTAATGGCAGCCGGAGTAAAGCCGCGCCGCTTTATACCAGCGATTGTAGGCATACGGGGATCATCCCAGCCAGCCACATGGCCCAATTCCACCAGTTCTCTCAGGCTTCTTTTGCTAACGATGGTATAGCTTAAGTTCAGCCTCGCGAATTCTGTCTGTTCTGAGGGATAGATTTCCAGCTCTTTGATAAACCAATTGTACAGTGGCCTGTGTACTTCAAATTCCAGTGTGCATAACGAGTGAGTGATTCTCTCTATACTATCCGACTGCCCATGTGCGAAATCGTAAGTAGGATA
The DNA here is from genome assembly GCA_965227155.1 of Cyclobacteriaceae bacterium. Classification (GTDB taxonomy): domain Bacteria; phylum Bacteroidota; class Bacteroidia; order Cytophagales; family Cyclobacteriaceae; genus UBA6059. The sequence goes on along the minus strand of OZ245731.1, from coordinate 4,473,746 downwards.
GATGCACCATTTGTCACCGGTGCGATGGTGTTTAGCGTGTTTGATTCTGTAAAGTATGGGATCTCTCATGTGCATGTTTGGAGAGGCCATATCGATTTTGGCCCGTAGTACCCTTTCGCCGTTTTTATATTTTCCGGCTTTCATTTCCTCCAGCAAGGTCAGATTTTCTTCCACGGACCTGTTGCGGTAGGGGCTTTCCTGACCTGGTTGGGTGGGTGTACCTTTAATTTCAGCAAATTTCTCCTGGCTCAGGTCATCTACATACGCTTTGCCTTTTTTTACAAGCGTAATGGCAAATTCATACAACTGGTCAAAATAGTCAGAGGCGTAATACTCCCGGTCTTCCCAGTCAAAACCGAGCCATTTTACGTTTTCTTTAATAGAATCAACGTATTCCTGCTCTTCCTTCTCAGGGTTGGTGTCATCAAAACGAAGGTTGCATTTACCCCCATATTTTTCAGCCAGGCCAAAGTTCAGGCAAATGGATTTGGCATGGCCGATATGCAAATAACCATTGGGCTCTGGTGGAAAGCGCGTATGTACAGTCTTGTGCTTTCCGGATTTCAGATCCTTTTCGATCATTTGCTCAATAAAATTCAACGATTCCTTTTTAGGCGCTTCCATGCTCTCTCATTTAAAGCCGCAAATTAAGTGCTTAATATCTCAAAGTGAAAGGCTTTGTTTTCAAATCAATCCATCAACTAAATTGATGGATCATCAATGCTTTATGAGGCGGATTGAGCCGTCCTAAAATAAGTTGACAGTTTAAAAATTAATTCTGGTTAGGAAGGGCAACCGGGGATATGCAAAAACACCACCGTGGAAATTGAAATGCCAGCTTGTGTGCGTTTACAATCTTATTTGGGGGTATATCGCGCACAAATTGCTATATTGAAATGGAAATATCGCGCACAGTGCGTGATATATTATTGTTGAACGAAACCTCCTTACGTCGGTAGTTTTACCAATTGATTAACTTGAAGGAATACTAAACTTTAAGAGTTATGAAAAAAAGGAAAAACTAAGTCAGCGTTTTATTCGTGAGCTGACCTTCCGCAATTACAGTCCCAGAACTATCCGCTCCTATCTAACGATGCTGGTCAACTTATCGAAACATTTTGGTAAGTCCCCAGAAAGCGTTACCAACGAAGAGCTCAAGGAATACCTCTATGATGCCACTCATCGACGTGGACTTTCAGTATCCTACATCAAACAAACCATTAGTGCGTTAAGAATCCTTTACAAGGATGTGTTAGACATCCCTTGGGAAAAACAGGTCAATGTCAAAATGCCACGTAGGCAACACCTTATTCCTGAAGTATTGACAAAAGGTGAGATCCTCAAGATGATAGAGGTCACGCCCAATACAAAGCACAAAGCAATCATAGCGTTGCTGTACTCATCAGGAATACGCCGGGATGAGTTGATCCAGTTACAGCTTAAGGATATTGACTCCAAAAGGATGGTCATTAGGATTAACCTTGGGAAAGGCAATAAATCAAGAGATGCACTACTATCTACCAATGCGCTCAAACTACTCAGGCTCTATTATCAAACTTTTCACCCCAAGCCTACAAAATACATATTTGAAGCAGGCGGAAAACCCGGATCCACTTATTCTGCCAGCTCTGTCTGTAAGGTTGTAAAACGAGCAGCTGAAAAGGTGGGGATCCAAAAAAAGGTTTCTACCCATACCCTACGCCACAGTTTTGCCACTCATTTATTAGAGCAAGGTGCTAATCTCAAATTGATCCAAAGACTCCTGGGCCACACATCACTACGCACCACCATGGTATACCTGCATTTGGCCAAGCTTGACCCATCAGTAAAGAGTCCTTTTGACCTACCATGATATGGAAACAGTCAATAGAAGACACGACCTGGATGTAGCAGCTATATTCAGCAAATATGGGGATCGGTTTTTGGACAATCATAACCTGTGTGCCGATCAACTCAAAGCTTACAACGCCATCCGCTCATGTCGTACACGTGCGATGGGAGGGCATGTAAATGCCTGTGATAAGTGTGGGAAGCATCAGGTATCCTACAACTCATGCCGAAATCGACACTGCAACAAGTGTCAATACACCAAGCAGTTGGTCTGGGTGGATAAACTACGGAGTACACTGCCTATTTGTAGGTATTTTCATGTAGTCTTTACGATCCCCCCACAGCTACATAAGACCTTCTACATTAATCAACGGGAATGCTATAAACTTTTGTTTAAAGCCTCTGCTGAGGCATTACAGAAGGTAAGCAGCAATCCAAAGTTCCTTGGTGCCCAGACCGGGGCAGTATCGATTCTACACACATGGGGACAAGCACTGACCTACCACCCTCACATCCATATGCTGGTACCGGCAGGAGGCTTATCCAATGACAGAGTGGAATGGATTAATACCAGCAAAAAGTTCTTTCTACCTGTCAAAGCTCTTTCAGCAGTGTTTCGTGGGGTGATGTGGAGTATGTTGGAGGCTAAACTTAAAAGTGGAAAAGTCAAGCTTGCAGACAATTTTGAAGAGGCCAGTTCCTTGAAAAAAGCTGTTTATGCCAAAAACTGGAATGTCTATGCCAAAAAGTCTTTGGCTGGTCCTGAGTCGGTAGTTCAGTACCTCGGCAGGTACACCCACCGTGTGGCCATTAGTAACAGTCGGCTGGTATCAGCTGATGAAAGCAAGGTGACATTCAGGTGGAAGGACTACCGCAAAAGGCTCGGTAAACAGCTGCTCACCCTAGACACCCAGGAGTTTATTGGACGGTTCCTCAGGCATATTTTACCCTCAGGATTTTACAAGATCAGGTATTATGGATTGTTGGCTACAGTAAATCAGAAGAAAAAAGAACAATGTATCAGCCTAATCGGTAAGCCCAGGCCTGTATCGCTACTACAAGACCTCAGGGCCTGCCAAGTCCTCAAAATAGTCACAGGGAAAGATTACGACCTGTGTCCAGACTGTAAACAAGGAAAACTGATGCCCAAAACCATACTGGACCCGGTGTGATGGATTGTAGGATAAAAAGATCTTTGACTTGTTGTAGAGTACAATATCAACCAACAGATGAATGGCAGGGAAAATACTGTCTGAGCGATTCCAGAAAACTTTCTGAAGCTGTTCCAAAACCACTCTACTTATTCAGTACCTGCTTGAATCCCTTCCAAAAACTCTGAGAAGGTAACCCTCGAAACCATACTACACCCATAGCACAAAAGAGGCATCGTCCAACTGAGTTTTAAGACTAATTTGTCCGGCTTACAGCACATTAAAACGCTCGTTGTATCTTTGGACTAACAAGTCTTAAAACACTATATTGTTAGCATACATTACCAAACAATAATAATCATGAAACAGTTAATGGAGTTATCATTTTTAATACTGCTGGTCTTGGTGAGTTGTAAAAATAATCAAGATGAAATTGTCAATAATTCTGTTGATTCTAGCGCCAGTATTCAAAAATCAGATTCAGAACTATACTTGGAGAAACAGGTTCCGATATTTACACCTTCTGAACTTCCTTATCCCTTTTCAAGTGCGGTACAGGTTGGCGATATCCTTTTCCTCTCTGGTGAAATAGGAGATGCTGGAGAAGGAACGGGAGTTGTCCCAGGTGGAATTGAACCTGAAACTCACCGTATGTTCGAAAGAATTCAAGCTACGCTTGCTCAGCACGGACTTAGTCTAGATGATGTCTTCAAATGTACCGTGATGTTAGCCGACATGTCCGAATGGCAAAAATTTAATCAAATATACTCTGGCTATTTCAAGGACGGTAAATACCCTACACGCTCTGCAATGGGCGTTAACGGTTTAGCACTTGGTGCTCGAGTGGAGATGGAATGTTGGGCCTATAACCCTCAATAGAACTAAAAATGCTAGGGAATAAAAAACGTATGCTAACACGGTGTATAATTAATTGCGGTCTGATTCCTAAATGGTAATCCTTTGCAATCAATTATCTTTAGAGACGGGTGGACATTTTCCGTTGGAAAAGTCCGCAACTAATCATACACAGAACGTTAGGATTAATTGAATCTATAGCTCATATTCATAATCCTCACCATTGATTATTATGAAACCGTAGGACATGTACTTCGAACTGTCATTCTCCTCGTAAGGGTTAACACCTTCAGGCACAAGTTTCAACCAACACTTAATATGTTTATCATGTACAAGTGAACTGTGCTTACTTCTAAATTTTATCAGAATTTCGGAATTACTGTACGATGAATCAATACATAGTGGAGTATCCAATTTAACCACAAACCATTCTGGGTCTTTATGATCGTTTATGATGAGTTCAGTTCTTGATTCAATTCTTCCTTCACCAACATGAAAAATTTCGCTTAAATGTTGATTATATGGTGGGCTATGAAGTTTTATCTTTTTACCAACATGATTAAGAGGCACTATAGTATTTTCTGTAAATATGGAAGTTACCGTACTATAGCCTCTCATGCCGGGCATTGCTTCATCGCTCGGAGAACTAAACTTGAACTTAACAGGCCTCCAATATCCTTTAAATAAATCAAAACTACTTGCATAACCCACATAGAAAATTATCAGCAAACCACTCCGTACCATAGAACTTAAATATGAACCTAGAGCTTCAAATCTTCCTACAATTATACCATTAAGCAGAAAAGATCCTACCAGTAGACCGGTTAGCATTAAAGCCAATCGATACTTAACTAAATCGTGTTTAAAGCTTATTGAATATTCAAAGTACTTTGAATTATTGATCGCATTGTTAATCATTATCGCCCAAGCTTGAATAAAAAAAGCGAATGTGGCTAAGAAGAAAAGAAATAAATCCTCAAAAAGAAAATAGTCATAAAGGGCATGAGCAAATGACCCTAAAAAGAAGTAGTATAAAATCATCCATTCCTTTTTACTTCTAAATTTCCATAGTATGACACCATAAATTACAATAGAAGCATCGATCATATGACCTACCGTTGATGTTAAAGCCCTCCCGATAACGATCGAACCAGATACATCTCTGAAGTACAAAAGGTTTTCAATAAATGCAAAGCCTAATGCTGAGACTGAAGCATAATAGATCAGATCAATAGGCTCATCAATTTCTTTAGTAAAAAAGAGAATTATTAGTACTGGAATTAATTTTACCAATTCCTCAACTATTCCAATACCTAAGAAACTGTATACAAAAAGATTATAGAATGTATTATTAGAATACTCAATTGAAAATAGAGCAGATACTAAATCAGACAATGGAAAAGTAAAGAAGGAGAATACTGAACCAAGAATGAATCCAAGTACAGTTAACTGTATTTTTTCTTTGCTAAAGAAATCCAAGTTTCTTATATAAAACATCCAAATTAATGTGACTAAAATCGCTGAGATCAACCCTAAAACATTTAACTCAGTGAACACTGCCAAACTCTTTAACCAATATTTATTCAAACCCTTCGCCTTTGATAGCTCAACAGATAAAGACTCTGAATGAAGACTTAAAAATTTTAAATCAATCCCTTTTTCTGGTAATATGAAATAGAATAGGCCTCCTCCGATCAACATGATAACAGAGACAAGAAATGCCCTATAAGCACCTTCCTTAAAAAAGAGTTTTTTATTACGGCTTTGTGAGTATTTGATCCCGATAAAAGAGCCAGGAATAACTAGTATCCAAAAAATAAATGTAAGAACACCTGCCATAGAATTAGTTGATCTAAAAAGTGCAAATAAATCAAAAATCCTAACAAGCGCTAGTGATGCATATACCAAAGTGCTTCTAGCCACTATCGCAGGACGGCCCGCTGCGCCGACGCTGAAGCTTTGGAGTATGCGTTCTCCTTCCCTTCTGGTTTTCTCACCACTTTGCTGAGCGTCTCAGCTTCTGGCGTTATTTCCGGGGTTAACGCAGAATTGATGATCCCCCAATAGTTAGGACAGCCATTATATAATCTTCCTTATTTTGGTAAAGCTCAAATCTTAAGCACTTTGCAGCTTTTTCATTCCTTCATATACTGATTAAACCAATTGATGATTTCTACCGTGGAAGTCACTTTGTTTTCTGTTTTGCGCCATCCATGTCCTTCATCTTCAAAAAGCACGTATTTGACGGGGACATTCCGTTGTTCCAGATTTTTTACTACCTGTTCTGCTTCTACTACGGGTACATTGGTATCATTAGCGCCATGTAGTACAATGGTAGGCGTTATCACTTCGTCCACCTTGTTGATTGGCGATAAGCGATCCAGCATCGCTGATTGGGTGTCAGGGTCACCATATTCCACCTTGGAGATAGCAGCCATCCAGGGCTCTGTTTGTTCAAAGAAGGTTTTGAAATTGACCACCCCGAAGAGGTTGGCAGCAGCGGCAAACATGTTGGGGTATTCCGATACACCGGCCATAACCATGTAGCCTCCATACGAACCTCCCATGACAGCAATTTTATCTTTGGGAGCGATATTGTTATCAATGACAAATTGGGTACAGGCTTCAATATCCCTTATGCCATTTACCCTAAGTGGCCCGTTATCGAGATTGACAAAGTTTTTACCAAATCCACTGGACCCACGTACATTGGGAGCCAATACTGCATAACCCTGGCTCAATAGCGCCTGGGTGGCGTAGCTGAATGAAGGCCTTGCCTGACCCTCCGGCCCACCATGATAACTAATCACAGTAGGATAGGGGGCAGATTTTCCTTTCGGTTTATAGAGCCACCCGCTAAGCTGTAGGCCATCAAACGACTCAAAAGTGACAAGCTCGGGTTCTACCAATTCATCCAAAGCAACTCCTTCGTGACTGCTGTTGGTCAGTTTGTGGTATGTCTCATTCTTGGTATCATATTTCCAAATATTGGTAGGTTGAGAAGCGCTTCCACCTGTGAATATGAAGTAGCGATCATCTTTTGAGAATTGTCCATCGCTTACAATTGTCACTGGTAACTCCAACTTACCAACTTCACGTCGCAGTTGCAGGTCAAATCTTGTGATTTCATTTTTGCCGGCCACATTCCAGACGAGGTAGACCTCAGTGCCATCATTTCTGATGATGAAGTCTACCAATTCTGCATCGGCTCTTTCATTCATTATTTTGATGGTGCCATAAGCAATCTGGCCAAAGGCTACCTTGTCGCGATGCAGGTTGCTACCCATGTAGATTTTATCCCCCGTACCAAACTTGCCGAAAAAGCTACCGGGGCCTTTATGGCTTGTGAGCAGCACTTCTTCGTTATTTTCCAACAGAAAAATATCGTTGCTACCGCGACTGACTACACGGTTAAGCAAGAACTTATCGCCCGTAGCATTTACATCGATTATCCTGCCAATGCCTTTATTGCTGGCAAGCTTTTTTATAGAGCCATTGTCAATGGTATAGAAGTAATTGTCCATACCATTGGGGTTTTCCTGGTTTGAGGCGAAGGTAAAGCCGGAACCATCAGGCTTCCATTTGCCTAGCCAATTGGTTGATTTCCCACCGGCTGTGATCAGACTGGACTGCCCGGTAGCAATGTTTAACAAAAAGACCTGTGCATTCATACCCCCACCGGGTGCTAACTGATAAGCCAATAGGTTAGCATCTGTGGGCGACCATGAAACATTGTTGATAGGATCAGAAAAGCTGGTGATTTGTGTTGCCCCATTACCTTCGATATCTATTGTCCATACCTGCGGCAAACCGCTTTCTGTGCTTAGATAAGCTATGGTGCTGCCATCGGAGTTTAAGGTTGGTCCATAGGCAGCATTAATCCTGGCCATGGCCGCTATTTTCTCAGAAAGTGAGGATTGCGCATAACCGGGAACAGCCCACCATATAGAAATCAATAAAACTAAAAGCTGCTTTGCATTCATATGAGTTCAACATTTCGATATTGGATATGAAGTTAGCAAAGCGCTACAAAAACGGAATATTAATTTTTGAATTAAACCTAAATTCCTCGGAATGAATTATGATTTGGTCCACTTCAAAAATCGGTGGAAGAAGTCCACTTTGCCAACAAACATCATAGGACAGCCATTTACAATAGGGCTGATTTGGTTTGCCTTGCATAGTTCTTCGGCTTCTGGTTCAAAGCTTCCTGCTCCAATACCTCTATGCATCCAAATGTGTTTTATACCCAATTCAATGCATTGTCTGGCAACCTGAAGACTTACTGTAGGAGTACTGGCTAATACAACCGCCTCCGGTTTTTCAGGAGTTGATTTTATGTCAGGGTAGCATCGTGTATCATTTACTGTTTGTGCATTAGGGTTGATAGCATATACCGTATAATTATTATCCCTAAACTTCTCAAAAATGTAGTTTGCAGGCAGGTCACCTGATTTGGATACGCCAACCACAGCTATGATCTTTTGCTGCAAAAAGGACTCTATTTCTTTGTGCTGAAGCATTTTTTGAGAGGAAATATCACTGATTGGCTTACAACATTAAATGATGGCTATCACATAACAGGCTGATTTTATCTTGTAGGAATAAGCTTAGAATTTCGACCTTTGGTTGTACAGCTTGATAGTCTCATTCAACGCTTTATAGTCTATTTCACCTGCAAAATCCTTGAGGTGCTCTGCGATGGCTAGCGCTTTGTTAATCCGGCTTTGGGTGCTTTTTACCTTGGCTACTATATAAATCAAACTGCGCTGCTTGCCTTTGGTCAGCTTTTCGAAGTGCTTCTCAAATTCAGCATCCTGAGCCAATAGCTCCTGTAGCTCCTCAGGCATCTCCATACCATAGTCAGATCGGTCTTTAGAAAGGGTGAGGGTCACTTTTTCGCCCAGGGCTAATGCCAACTTTTTGCATAATGGCTTATTGATCAGAATAAACCAGTTGCCTTTATCGGGCATCAGTGCGGCCTGCATGGTGTGTAAGTTATTGATAGAGCAAATTACCCTTCTGTTTTTACCTTCAATTAACTGCTCAGCAATTTCTAATGGAATAGGGAAATGCCTTCCCCAGAGGTCACTTTGGAACTTTTCAAGACGGGTTTCAACAATTAAAGACTGATCTTGATTCATCAGAGCGCTAATTTCTGCTTAAGGTTTCTTCCGGCGAACTCAACCAGCTTTTTCTTGATATTATCAGGGTAATTTCGATCCCCGGTGAAGACATCTGTCAGCCCTTCGCACATCTTTTGGCCGTAGTTTTTCACCAGATGACTCCTGAACCATTGTTTGTTGTACAACACTTCAGCCAATAAAGAAGCTGTATTAAGGTGACTAACCATCTTCTTTTGAATATTGATATTGTATGCAGCCTGCGATTTGTTGGGATCACAATTGGCATCAATAATGGACTCAGCGGCTATTTTTCCAGACAACAAAGCGTTTGAAATGCCTTCTGCTGTAACCGGGTCAGCCAGCCCGGCGGCATCACCCAATAAAATAACCTGGTCTTTAGCGAGAACTTTATCCCTTGTTGAAAGAGGTATTTGAAAACCAAACCACTTTTCCTGAATGGAATTTTTGATTCCTAGTTTTGCTTTATAGTCGTTGGTGATTTTTTTAAGGTCATATTTTCCTCGTTTGGTTGATGCCACGCCTATTGAAAGATGGTCTGCTTTAGGAAAAACCCAGCCGTAGCCTGACTCCATAGCATCAATATCGAAACGCACACGATCGAGGTTTTCATAGGTTTTGTCATCTACAAAAACCTCGCATTCTACAGCAGGAATCAGGTGTCGGCCATCGTGCCAACCGGCCATTTTTGCGGTAGGTCCCAGTACACCATCTGCCGCTATCACCAGGTGTGATCTTAGTACGCCTGTATTTGTATTTAGCTCAATTAAATTATTGTTCCAATTGAGCGATTTCACAGTAGTTTCTTCGAGCAATTGGGCACCTTCTGATTGCGCCTGCTGGGTGATGAGATGATCAAAGCTGTCCCGCATTGTCATTGATATGATGGGGAAATCGCGCTTTACGCTATAATTCTCACCTTCATTTATGAAGCTAATGTCCACCTCATCGAAATACCGATGCACAGTTTTTTCAAAACTGAAAGGTAAAATCTTATGCACCTTGTACACCAATCCACCTCCACAGGTTTTGTGCCTGGGTAATTTTTCCTTTTCTACTATCGCAGTTTTAATGCCAGCCTTTGCCAGGAAATAAGCCGCTAAGCTGCCTGCCGGACCTGTGCCTACCACTATTACATCATACTGATTACCCACACTTCTCAGTTTTTAGTTTTGACTCATTAAGGAATTTTTGAAATTAAATCATTTATTCCAACCTTCAATATGGTTAGCGGGTCTTTGGTGAAATGATTTGAAGAATGAAGTTCATACTAGGTAGTATTTTAATCGTGGTAACGTACGGATGCGCTAAGGCCAAAGATGAACAATGTAATGTGGTAGAAATGGAAATTGCATAGTAGTAGACTGAGTTTTTTATTCCTGTTTTGTTCACCAAAACCCAGCCATATGGTTGGGTTTTTTTATGTATTTAGAAAAATATTTATATTAGAGTATTGCTTTGGCAATGCTGTTAGCACTAATCGGAATGAATACATTGATTCTCTCAAAGAAGCTTTTCCCATTATTCCTGGGTTTTATATTTATTGCCGGGCCTTCTCATGAGGCTGTAGAAGCACCGATTGAAAAGCTGGAATACATTGAAGAAATTGCTTTGCAACCCAATCGGGTGGAAGCTGTTTTTAAGCGAAAACTTGTCACTAAGCGTAATAACAAACCTAATGATTTATTAGAATCTTCGTTGCTGGAACCCAATGGTTTCGGTGCCTTAATTAGTAAGAGTTTACCACTTTATCGTCTCTATTGCAGTAGCATCATCTACGATTGAATGTTTCATGGTAATGATAAGCCTACCTACCTGGCAATGCTTATAAACCAATAAAAATTCAACCATGGAAACTACAATTGTAAAAATTGACAAACTAGATATCAAAAATTTAAAGTTTGGTAAAAATGATGTGCTTCAGGATGAAGATATCAGCAAAAAGGAAGATCGCTGGCACAACATTCAAAGGGGCATGATGCTCGGCAACAACTACAAAGTAGGTGTGAAGATCATCTTTAAAAATGCACAAAACGAGGTTTTTGAAACAGAAGCTACGATCTGGGGAGCGACAGAAAACAATATCATGCTAAAGAACAATGTGCTCATTCCTGTTCGTGCTATTATTGAAGTCATAGTATAGCATTAACCCTTAAACGGAAGACTGATAGGTCAGCATCAGGGCTCAAAGATTAGAGAGATTTAATAATCTGTCCAGACCAGCTTGATTTTATCAGTCTTTTATTTTTCAATGTTCTGTTGGATTGCCGGAATCTCAAGAGTCTGTATATTTTTGCCAAAATTTTGAAATATGGGAAGAGCATTTGAATATAGACGAGCCGCCAAAGAGAAAAGATGGGATAAAATGTCCAAGATTTTTCCCAAGCTGGCCAAAGCCATTACTGTAGCAGCCAAGGAAGGTGGGGCAGACCCTGAGATGAACCCCAAATTACGGACGGCTATACAAAATGCCAAGGCCGAAAATATGCCCAAGGATAATATTGAGGCTGCTATTAAACGTGCTGAAGGTAAAGATGCCAGTGAATATACAGAAGTCACTTACGAGGGTAAAGGACCACATGGGGTGCTAGTATTCGTGGAATGTGCTACTGATAATACCACCCGAACCGTGGCCAATGTGAAATCCTATTTCAATAAATCCGGTGGATCGATGGTGCCTAATGGCTCTCTGGAATTCATGTTTGACAGAAAGGCCGTATTTGTTTTGGATAAGCCCGAGGGTATGGACAGAGAGGAGTTGGAGTTGGAGCTTATTGATGCCGGTATGGAGGAGATTCAGGAGAATGAAGACAAACTCTACATCTATGGTGACTATACCAGCTTTGGCGATCTATCGAAAGCATTGGAAGACCTCAATTTACCCATAGACAAAGCAAACCTCAGAAGGATTTCCAATAGCCCTATCGAATTTAATGATGAGCAGTTGGAAGAAATTGAGAAGCTCCTGGACAAAATAGAAGATGACGATGATGTTCAGGCAGTGTACACCAATATTGCCTAGGTTTAGGCATATTTGCTGACATGGCGCTATCCGGACTCGATTATTTCATCATAGCATTTTTCACTATCCTTTTCATAGGGATTGGTCTGTCCTTTAGAAACAAAGCCGGTTTAAGCATAGAGCATTTTTTTCTTGGGGGTAGAAACCTGCCATGGTGGATAGCAGGCACCTCAATGGTGGCCACTACTTTTGCAGCAGATACACCCCTGGCCGTTACGGAATTGGTCGCTCAAAATGGCATAGCAGGAAACTGGCTTTGGTGGAATATGCTGGCAGGCGGAATGCTTACCACCTTCTTCTTCGCTAAATACTGGAGAAGGGCCAATGTGCTTACCGATCTTGAGTTTATTGAAATACGGTATTCCGGAAAATCTGCAAGTTTACTGAGAGGATTCAGAGCCGTATATTTTGGGCTATTTATGAACGCGCTGGTGATGGGATGGGTCAATGTTGCCCTGATGTCATTGCTTGAAGTTTTCTTTGGCATACCTGAAGACCAACTGCTATGGTATGTGGCCCTTTGCATGACTGTGGTTTTCATCTATTCAGCTACCTCGGGGCTTTTGGGAGTGGCTTTTACCGATGTAATACAATTTATAATAGCCATGGTTGGCAGTATTACATTGGCTGTACTGGTTTTGAATGCTGATGCGGTAGGCGGTATTAGTGGATTGCAGGCCAAGTTACCGGCCTCCACATTTAGTTTCTTTCCTGTCATTACTGCTGATGGCAGTACACTCCAGCAATTAACCTTAGGGTTTGGGAGCTTTTTTGCTTTTGTGGGGATCCAATGGTGGGCTAGCTGGTACCCAGGCAATGAGCCCGGTGGTGGTGGCTACATAGCACAGCGCATGATGAGTACCAAAAATGAAAAGCATGCAGTCTATGCCACATTGTTTTTTCAAATCGCCCATTATTGTATCAGACCCTGGCCATGGATACTAGTGGCATTAGCAGCACTGGTGCTTTACCCAAATCTTACTGCTGATGATCAAAAGCTGGGATATGTAATGGCCATGAAAGATTTCTTGCCAGATGGACTAAAGGGGTTGCTTTTGGTAGCATTTTTTGCTGCGTATATGAGTACGATTTCTACACAGCTGAATTGGGGCACCAGCTATCTTATCAATGATCTGTACAAAAGATATATTCACAAAGACGGTGATAATAAATCTTATGTATTGGCCTCAAGGGTAGGTACTTTGCTGGTGATGCTCATTGCGCTCTTTGCCACTTCTCAGATCACCAGTATATCGGCTGTTTGGCAATTTTTAATGGAATGCGGAGCGGGCCTGGGTCTTGTGCTTATTTTGCGCTGGTATTGGTGGCGCATCAATGCCTGGAGTGAAATTGCGGCTACCATAGCACCATTCGTGGGCTATTCCCTGGGGCGATACGTATTTGAATGGTCTTTCCCTAATTCATTTTTCTTCACGGTTGCTTTCACGACAATCAGCTGGTTACTGATCACTTACCTTACAAAACCTGTGGATAATGAAACCTTGCAATGCTTTTATAGTAGGATTAAGCCCAGAGGAAATTGGAAGCCTTTTATCAATGGTGAAAGCCACAACGGGGAAATCGGTATGCTTATTCTTTGCTGGCTGAGTGCTATTGTAATGGCTTATTGCTTATTGTTTGTAGTAGGTAGTATTTTGTTTGGAGATCTAGTCATGGCATTGGTTTATGGCTTCACTAGCATTACAGCATTTTTCATACTTCGGTTTGGTGCCAGAAAAGTTAAAATATTTGATCATTGATTCAATTTCTTAAAAACGTATCCTTAAAACCCTACAATACCTTTGGCATTGACCAGAAGGCATCAAATTTTTGTGAGATTACCACGACTCAAGATCTGATTTCATTGGTAAAAGAAGGGAGCATAGCCGATCGGCCATTTTTGGTACTAGGGGGTGGATCCAATATTCTTTTAACAAAAGATTTTGACGGACTTGTACTCAAAAATGGTATAAAGGGTATTGAGGTAGTAGAAGAAACTGGAGCCTATGTGAGGGTAAAAGTTGGTGCCGGTGAAAATTGGCACGAGTTTGTAATGTATGCGCTTGATCATCACTGGGCTGGTGTAGAAAACCTGGCGCTTATTCCCGGTACGGTAGGGGCGGCGCCTATGCAAAATATTGGTGCTTATGGTGTAGAGATCAAGGAGGTTTTTCATTCCCTAGAGGCAGTTGACTTAAGTAATGGCAGCTTACGCGTGTTTGATAAGGCAGAATGCGCTTTTGGATACCGAGAAAGCGTTTTTAAAAAAGAACTGAAAGACAAGTATGTCATTACTTCGGTCATTTTTCAACTCAATAAGCAACCAAATTACAACACAAGTTATGGTGCTATAGCCGATACGTTATCTGAGATGGGTGTGCAAGAGCTGAGCATCAGGGCTATTGCAGAAGCTGTGATATCCATTCGCCAATCAAAGCTTCCTGACCCTGCAGAAATAGGTAATTCGGGTAGTTTTTTCAAAAATCCTGTGGTTCATAAAAGTCTACATGCGTCCATCAAAAGTGAATTTTCCAATGTACCCGGCTATCCGGTAAGTGAGGATGAGATTAAAATACCAGCTGCATGGCTAATTGAGCAGGCAGGATGGAAAGGCTACAGATCAGGGCAGATAGGCGTCCATCAAAGGCAACCGCTAGTACTGGTAAACTATGGAGGAGGAAAAGGACAGGACATACTTGCATTAGCCAAGGAAATCCAAAAATCCGTAAAAGAAAAGTTTGGCGTATTATTAAATCCCGAGGTGAATATTATTTAACTTCAGTAGAAATTAGCTTAGATAATAATTAGTCAGGCTTGCATTATTTTAGGACTACCCATAAATAGTAACTTGGAAAGGATCAGAATTATGTATTACTTGACATTATATTCAATTAGCTATGCAATAGAAATTTTAGTCCACTTACCCTAAATCTCTATACATCCTTCAAGTCTGATAAGATAGAAAGTGGACATCTTCATTCCATAGTTTCGGTTATGCATTTAAATCAATAATTTGATGAAAAAATGGTTTTTATCTTTCATCATTTTTGCCTCTGTGCTGCTTTTATTGGCTTTGTCCGGGCAGTATTTGGCAACTACGCTGAGCAACCCTCTGGATAGCTGCGATATTGCTACCTGTGCCGTACATCATTCAGTTGGGGGCGATACATTTGTAGATAGTCCACAGTTGGGTACTATCTTAGAAAAGTCTAACTGGCCTCCCAGGTGGCAATGTGGCAATTGGAATCCCTGGTTTGCCTGGTTGTATATACTCTCGGATTTCCTCACCTTTCTAGCTTATTTTGGTATACCTATTGTCATTTTATATTACCTCATTCATAAGAAGCCCAAACAACTGCCTTTTAGCAACTTGCTTTGGTTGTTTTCTTTTTTCATATTTTTCTGCGGTATTACCCACCTTATTGATGGGGTTATTTTTTGGATACCCTTATATAACCTCAATGCCATATTTAAATCATTCACAGCAGCCATTTCTATTACTACATTAATCGTATTGGTGTATAAAATACCCTCGCTTTTCAAGCTAAAGAGTCCATGGCAGCTTGAGGAAATTATTGAAGAAAAGACATCAGAACTCCAAAACACTAATGCTACGCTTACGCTTGAAGTCGCTTTAAGAGCAAAGGCTGAGGAAGATTTAAAACGTAGTTTGGAGGCCAATGAAAAGTTATTTTCAGAAATGCACCATAGGGTGAAGAATAACCTGCAGCTCATTCATAGCATGATCTATCTCAATCAGGGCAAATTGAGGGAAGAGGATAGGCCATATCTTGATGCGATTGGCACTCGGATCAAAAACATGAGCAAAGTACATGAAATACTGCTCATGAATAAGCATGAAGCATCTATCAGTATGGCTGATTATATCGAGCGGCTTACCAATTATTTGCGTGAGACCTATATTTCGAAAGAAGCTTCAATTACAGTGACTACAGCAATCGATCCATCGCTCATTATCGACAATCAACAAGCTGTAAATCTTGGGCTGATCATCAATGAGTTGTTCACCAACAGTGTGAAATATGCCTTTAAATCATCAGGTGAAATATTTATAAAAGCGAAAAAAGGCGATGGGCAGTTTAGGTTAATCTTTGGAGATACCGGAAAGGGGATAGATAAAGACAAAGGCCAATCTCCGGAAGGCACGGGGTTTGGCAGTAATTTGGTTCAAATTTTCGTCAATAATCTAAATGGTAAGTACAATGTTGCTACCAGCGATAAGGGTACCACGTACGAGTTTACTTTTAATGATTAAGATTACTTACGCTAGTACAGCACAATGCTGATTATAAGGGTATTCGTTGATGTTTAGTAGTATAATTTCTATCTTGAAATACTTTTTAAACTTACCTAATGTATTATTTGATCTATTCCAGTCAAACCAGATATCCCTGGGACGTTGAAGCCTTAAAGGAGCTTCTGCAGGTTTCTGTAAAAAACAATAAGTCTGTGGGGATTACGGGAATGTTGATCTATCTGAAAAACACATTTATACAACTGCTTGAGGGTGAATATAAAGCTGTCAATACATTATATGAAAAAATCACCCGCGACCCTCGACATGAACGTGCCGTTATTTTACTGGAAGGACAAATTGAAACCAGAAATTTTAAAGATTGGTATATGGGTTTTAAAACACTTGAGCCGGAAGAGTTTGAATCATTAAGTGGCTATAAAGATCTAAAATCTCTATTTGATGAAAGAACCATTAACAATCAAAGTCATCCGGCCTTGATATTTCTAAAGCTGTTTTATGATAAGAACTACCGGAATTTCGAATTTGAAGTAGAGTAGCTTAATCCTTATTGACCGGTTTACCTTTTCTCACTTCACCAATTATTTTCACATTGTACATTTTGGTGTGCTCGTAGCGTTCATAAGCCATCATCATTTGATCATAAGTTTCTCGTCTGATCATGATGCCTTTATTTTCACCATTTTTTCTTACTTCTATATAAAATCCGCTTTTTAAAGTTATTTCCCTCGTTACTGGTCTTCCCATCGATTATCTATTCTTAAAGATGAAACATAGTTCTATCGGATCAGCCTATCTGATGTAATGACTTATAAATATAAAATTTTGATTTATAAACAATAAGGGTAAGGCTTCACCGATAAAATGTAATATACAAACAATAATCAAAATTTTATCGCATTAATTCCCAATACGGTCAAAAATTATAAAAGTTTGATGGATGATGGCTTTTGTTGATAAACTAAGTTGTTTTTATTTCGTTTGTGTGTATGTACATATAAATATTTAGCAACATGGCTTCAACTTTAATAAAAAGAATATTCCCATTAGGATTTCCATGGCAAACTCAGGATCCATTTTTATTTTGTGTGTATCACAATGACAAATTCCCAAAAGGAAATGGTCAAATGGGACCTTCAGAAGGTTTGGCTGGTAGATCATTAGGTCAGGATTTTACGATCAAAGATGGTTGGAGGATGTATCACGGTCATGAGGTTCCAGGTTTTCCAGCTCATCCTCATCGTGGGTTTGAAACCATTACCATTGTTGAAGAAGGTGTTGTAGATCACACCGATTCTATGGGAGCTGCCGGCAGATTTGGTCAGGGTGATGTGCAATGGATGACCGCCGGGAAAGGTGTTCAGCATTCGGAGATGTTTCCCTTGATCAATGAAGATAAAAGCAACCCACTAGAATTATTTCAAATTTGGTTGAATTTACCCAAAGCCAGCAAGTTTGTAGAGCCGCATTTTAAAATGCTTTGGCATGAAAACATCCCCTTATTACAAGAAAAGGACGCTAATGGTAAGCAAACCACTATAAAAATTGTAGCAGGTAAGCTGAGTGGAGAGGAGGCAATTGCTCCCGCCCCGGATTCATGGGCAGCTATTGAGGGAAATCAGGTAGCTGTTTGGCTGGTATCGATGGAAGCAGGTGCATCCTGGTCAATACCAAAAACCGATGCTACAGTTAATAGAAGCCTTTTTATGTTTGAAGGTAATACTATCAACCTCTCGGGCCATGAAGTCAGGAATTTGCATGGTGTAGTACTAAAGGCTGATGAGCAGGCAACTATCCATAATGGGGATGCGCCGGCAAGGTTTTTATTGCTACAAGGAAAACCACTCAATGAACCCGTGGTACAGCATGGACCATTTGTGATGAATTCTCATCAGGAAATCCAGGAAGCTATGCGTGAGTATGGTAGAACTCAATTTGGTGGTTGGCCATGGCCCCGGCACGAATACACTCACGAAAAGGGTAGAGGTAGGTTTGCGCTGCATGCAGATGGTCGCCTGGAGGAAAAGCCGCTATCTACTTAAATAGTACAGACCAAACTTACTGATCGGCTCTATTAAAGATAATGCCTTTAAGCCCATATCAGTGAGTCGGTAATCTACCCGGGGTGGCACCTCGCCATGATTTTTTCGGATTATCAGCTCATTGTCAATGAGGATTTTCAATTCCTGGGTTAGCATTTTTTCGCTAATCTCAGGAATTCCTTTTTTTATTTCACTGTATCGTTTCTGATCCTCACCGATCTGATGAATAATAAGGAGTCGCCATTTTCCACCTAACATTTCCAGAGTAGTACGGATGGGGCATTTTGGAGTAATATTCATACTTACTAAAAGGTAGGTACCCTATCATTAGTTTGTGGCAAAACTGCAATCTAATTTTGAAAATAAAAAATGGTGACAAGAATTGCATTAACAGGAGCAACAGGTGGTACTGGCAAGGCTTTTTTGATACAAGCCCTGGATGCCGGATATGAGGTAAAGGCATTGGTACGGGACCCTAAAAAACTGGAACTAAGTCACTCCAAGTTGACCATCATAAAAGGGGATGTGCTTAACCCTAAGGATGTCCATGCTTTAGTAGAAAACACAAACCTGGTAGTAAGTCTTTTTGGACATGTTAAGGGGTCACCGGAAGGTTTGCAGACTAAGGGAACCAAAAACCTAATTGAGGCTATGAAAGATTTTGGTGTTTCCCGGATCATTAGTTTAAGCGGTGGTGGGTTACCATTTCCTGAAAAGGATAAGCCCAGGTTTCCGGATCTTATGATCAGGACAATCATGAAACTGTTTTTTAATAAGATATTGTCCGATGCAATTAACCATGCTGAACTGTTGGCTCAAAGTGATCGCCGCTGGGTAATTATAAGAGGACCAAGGCTAACCAATGGACACAAGCGGGGTACATACCGAGTAGGTTGGGTAGGGGTTAATGCCGGCACATCAATCAGCCGCGCAGATCTTGCTGATTTTATTCTTCAACAGGTCGAAAAGGATGAGTTCACCAATCAAATGCCATTTGTAAGCTACTAGAATTGGCTTTCCTATTTTTTTGAAGTGTTTACTTAACAAATATGAAACTAATATATTACTTTCACGTTTGTTAAGTAAATATTTGAATAATGAAGGATCATTCACTCGGGGAATTTGAAGAGCTGGTATTGCTTATCGTAGCTGCCCTGCACGATGAGGCATATGGAGTAGCTATATTGGAGCAATTGGAAACAAAGCTCAATAAGAAGGTTAACATCAGTGCTATACATGTTGCCTTAAAAAGGCTGGAAAACAAGGGATTTGCTGAATCCCGGTTTGGAGGCATCACTGCAGACAGGGGAGGCAGAAGGAAAAAGTTTTATACGATAACTGCTCTAGGTAAGCGAGTCCTAGATGAGCAATATGCACTCCGTACCAGCATCTATCAACAAATCCCACAGATTTCATTCAATTCATGAGCCATCCACCCAAAATAGCGCTTCAGTTTTTAAGGTGGTATTGTCGTGAGGACCGCATCGATGAGGTAGAAGGGGACCTGGTGGAATTATTTTGTATGCGAACTCACCACTCGCACCGCCGGGCACAACTTCTTTTCTTCTGGGATGTGATACGATCTTTTAGATGGGTCAACATTAAAAAACTCAAAATAAACTACAATATGGTCGAAATCATCAATTACATCAAAATCTTCTTTCGCAGATTTAGGATAGAATCCAGTCATTACCTGATCAATACCCTGGGCATGGCATTAGGCTTTGCCGTATTCTTACTCATCGTTGCATATGTTTCTCATGAGGAAAATATAGATCACTTTCATTCGAAATCGGATCGGATTTACAGGGTGCTGGAAACAAGGAAGACTGAAAATGGGCTTACCAAATATGAGGTGTCTATCAATCCCCTGGCAGCAGCTCTCAAGGCTGACTTCCCAGAAGTAGAAGAATCTGCCAGAATGGTCTATATGGGATCCAGTGCGCTAAAGCGGGGCGATGCACTATTTGGAAACCGTGAGCATATAATGGCAGATCCAGCAATCTTTAATATTCTGGATTTTGAAATTATTCAGGGTGATCCAAAGAAGCGCTTTAATGGCCCAATAGGCATTGTACTTTCCGAATATCTGGCAAACATTCTCTTTGGAAATGAAAATCCTGTAGGTCAAACCGTGGAAATGACCAATTGGGAGATGAATGCTGAAATATTGGCTGTGTATAAAGATATGCCTGACAACTCCACTTACCGATTTGATGGTGTTTATGTTGCTAATTTTGATGCATTGCCGACCAATTATGCAAACTGGTTTAACAGCTGGGAGGGAAGAGGTTCTACCAGCCTTGTTTTATTAAAAGAACAAGCTAATCCTCAGACTATTAATAATCAGAGTAAAAATTTTCTAGCCAAATACCTCAATGAGGAGCAGCTGGCTAGGGTGGATTTTGAGTTGCAGGCCTGGACTGATCTACATTTGCAATCCGGCGAAGTTGATGAAATGGGCACTGAACCGATAAAGGCTATTGCCTATGGAAATCAGTCGTTTTTAAACACCATTTTAATTGTTGGTTATTTGGTGCTGTTTATTGCGGCCTTGAATTACATCAATCTCAACTCAGTACAGGCGCTTAAGCGATCCAAAGAAGCTGGAATAAGAAAGGTGAATGGTGCCACTATCAGTCAGCTCCGCATGCAATTATACACCGAAGCTTTTTTGACCATGTTCATTGCTTATGGCATTTCCATTGGGTTGGTAGCGGTCATTTTTCCCTATTTCAATATCATTGCGGGTAAGTCTTTATCCTTTCCATATATTTTCAGTGATGACCTCATCTATTACCATTTGGCAATGTTTGCGGGGGTTTGGCTATTTAGTGGCTTAATTCCCTCCCTCAATTATGCCAGTATAAGTCGCCATTTATCTCAAAATATCAAAAATGTACAAAGCAAAGGAGGCATATTGCGCAAGTCGTTTGTAGCTATTCAGTATGCCATCTCTCTGGTGCTGATCATAGCTACGGTGGTACTTTTTCGGCAGATGCAATTTGTACAGCAGAAGGACCTGGGTTTTGACAGGGAAAAAGTCATTACCCTCGACATCAATAGTGGTAAAGCCAGAAGTAGTTTTCAGGAAATCATAAATACGCTTGAGAGCAATGTTGATATTGAACAGGTTACCACTTCATCGCGTGTACCTGGAGAATGGAAAGCGCATATCAATACAGAAATTACTACTGAAGGTGGGGAAAGCACGATAAAAGCTGCGCATTATGCGGTAGATCATAAGTGGTTGGATGTGTATAACATACAACTGTCTCAGGGGAGTAATTTTTCAGGTTCACCTTCTTCTGATACATTAAAAATGATCATTAATGAAAAAGCAGCTGCAGCTTTGGGATTGACTGACCCGGTAGGAACCACCTTAAGCTTAAGCCGAAATGGAAACAACTGGAAATTTCAGGTCATTGGCATTACTGAAAACTTCCATTTTGAGTCATTGCGCAATAGGATAGAGCCGATTTTTCTTACCAGCTGGAATAACCCAATTATGCAGATTGATTATTTCAATATTAAATATCGTGACAATGTACCGGATGTGGTAGCCCATATCGAAAAAGTGCAGTCTACATTTGATCCAAAAACGCCTGCTGAGATTAATTTCCTGGATGACCGTTGGAATCGTTACTACAAAGCGGATAACAGCCGTAGTGACCTGATAATGACAGCCACGGTAGTATCCATTTTCATCAGTCTTTTTGGCTTATTTGGGCTGGTCAATTTTACTGCTGAACGCAAAACCAAAGAGATCGGCATCAGAAAGGTTCTTGGTGCAAGTCTGGGCCAGCTTTTCGCCCTGGTGCTGAAGGATTATTTGCTATTGCTTTGCCTAGCTTTCGTGATAGCCGCACCGGTATCGTGGTATCTTGCTCAGGAATGGCTTTCTTCTTTTGCCTACAGGATCAGCCTCTCACCCCTTATATTTATGATAGCCTTCGTATTTGTGGTGTTGATATCTTTGGCAACAGTGATTTTCCGGATTTACCGGCTGGCTATTCATAACCCCGTGCAATCTTTGCGGTATGAGTAATATGGAGCTTGAAACCCTGTAATAGTCGCAGCTTTTTATCAAAAAAGAATGATGTACTTCTGATAAACACTTATTTTAGTATTATGAAGAAAGTAGAAAGTCTAGCTGAATTGAAATCAGGTTTGCATCATTATATTGCTGAAACTGACGACTTTAGCACTTTATCAAAAATCAGAGAGTATGTTTCTGAGCTTATGCAAAAAGAAAATAAGGTCATAGCTTACACTTCTGATGGTCGCGCCTTAAATCAGTCGGAATATAAAAAAGATATTGATAAGGCTATGATTGAAGCTCAGGAGGGTTTTACCATATCTATTGAAGAATTAGAAAAAGGAGATTGAATAGAAAAGTTGAATGGACAATGACTGCAAAGAGATCTCTGGATTACTATTGTTCAGTTATTGAAGAATCTTCACCTTCAAGTGCAAGAAAAGTCAGACAAGAGATTATACAGACGTCAAAAAAATTAGGAAACAACCCATTTTTATATCAATTAGATGAATACTATCCTGACAATGCTGGGGATATTAGGCGGTTTTTTAAATGGAGCTACAGAATTGTTTACAAAGTTCAGGAAACAAAAATCATCGTATTACAGGTTTACCATACGAGTATAAATCCTGGGAAGTTTTTGGAATAGCAAGAATGGGCAACGTTGATAATGCAATCATTTTAGAATGTCAGTCCTTTTTGTTCACTTTTTAGTTTTGATTGGGAGTTCACTGAATTATTTTACTTAATTAGCATCATGTACACTTTTTTGATTGTTGCAGTTTTTTCTCTGGTATTGGTGTTATGGCTTTGGGCTGTATTGGATATTACCAAATCCAGACGCCTGAAGCCGAGAAGTCGTACACTTTGGTTTTTACTGATTATTTTATTTCCCATTGTAGGGCCTATCTTATATTTTCAGCTTAAGGATCGAATTTTATTAGAAAAGGAAAGATCGTTTAATCCCGATTTTGGAGGGAGTAATCATTAGAATGTTAATTCACCCGCTTGGAAGCATATTTTTTGTCTTTATCCAGCTTTATTGCTATGTCTATCACCTCTTCTATACTATCAAAAGGCATCTCATCTACACTATAGATTGAAATGCCTTTTACCTGCTTTCTGCCGTTTGCCTGAAGTAAACCAGTAGGGTCTTCAAATTCATTAGCCCTCAAAAATGCAAGCTCAATGCCATCGCCATTCAAAGGATTCATGTAGCAGATCCAGCTATTTTGATAGTAAAAGGGTATACCATACCGTAATTTAGCTGTTAGCTTCTTCTCCTGAAGCAGGTAATCATGTAGTACAGCAAGAATCTCCTGCTGCTTTGGAGACTGACTGTAAATAAAATCAACCACTGCCGACATGCTAGCTTTTGCGGATTTGAGTCAATAATGCCATCCATTGGGCGATTTGTGTAAACAGGGTGAACCTTTCGATTACCCTAAGTTGACCATTGAAACCCCATTTGTCTCTATCCTTAGGCTTGTTAAGCATTTCTTCAAGCACCACAGCCAGACTTTCTATATCCTGAGGGTCATTGTTGATTCTGCCATTGATTTTGTCCTGCACCTGGTGTACCAGTCCGGCGGCACCAGATACGAGCATGGGTTTTTGCTTCCACATGCCTTCTGTAGCGGTTAGACCAAAGCCTTCCTGCAGCGAATTCTGCACCACAATGCTGGATGACCGCTGCAGTGCATTGACGATCAATGCGTTTTCTTTTGGGTTATCGAGTGGTAACAGCAATATGGCGATATCCTCCTGAAGTGCAGGATCAAAGCCCTTGTATTGCTTGATCAGCTCTTCCAGTACCGCTTTTCCTTCCGGGTCGTCAGAAACAAACTTAGGATCGGGGCCACCCAGGATAAGCCTGCATTTTTTGATGCGCTTGTATGCCGTACTTTTCTTATCAGCTTTCTTTGCATTTTGCTTTTTCATCAGGCAGAAAGCTTCCATTAGCTCTTTGAAACCCTTCAATCTATCCCATCTTGAAATCTCAAGTATGGCAGGTCTGAAAATCAAATCGAGGCGACTATTTTCATTAACGGCTCCAAAACCACCATCCGGCAGTACACGCCTGACCTGATGTTTGTAAAAATCAAATAAAATTGGGTCCCGGTCATTGATGATGCCTGATTGATGCAGAATGCCAATTAGTTTGTGCATTTGTAAAGCCCGGTTCTTGTGGCTTAGAGGATCGATAGCCGGGGTGATCAGGGTTGTTTTATGTGCTATTTCTTGCGGTACATAGGAATCCAGACTGAATACAAAGTGGTCATAATCATCGAAATAGTCAGATAAAAACTTCCATACACCACTGGTTGTCTCATTTTGTTCTTCCAACCCAATATGGCATCGCCAGATGGTTTTAACCTTTCTGTGCGCTTTAATCATCCGGGCAAGGGGCATGGGCTGCGGATCATGAATTACCACAAGGTCACCATCTTTGATGAAGCCTAAAGCCTTTTCCAGATTTTGAGCGTTGACCTCTTCGTAAACCTCCTGATCTCTTGCTGAAAACTTCCCAACACCACTGCCATGGATGGCATTGTGAATCCTTTTGGTGAGGGTAAAAAAGTCTTCATCCGTTGCTTCTATCACCAGCCATTCTATCTCCACATTCAATTCCCTCATCAGTCGCATTTGAGAAGGAAGCATCTCTGCTACACCACCTCCGGTTGCTGTAGAGTTGATCATCCAAATGGTACAATCCTGAAGTTGGGCTGCAGTTTGCTGTGTGGTTTGCAAAAATTCTCGTACGGCATTGGTAAGGCTGCCATAGGCCTGGTAGTCAGCAAGCTGAGCTCCTTTCTTTACTTTGATCTTTTGCATGGTGGTTGGTGATTATGTGTTTCCGGGTCTTACCCTTTCACACGGGTTTTCCTGATTTCCTTTTCTATAGATTCTTTATATGGGTGAAAATCGACCTGCAACGTGTGTCTTGCCGATTTCTTATATCTCTTTTCCATGGCTTTGCGATCCTGATCAATTGAAGCTTTCATTTTCTCTTTGTCAGGCAATAAGCATTCACCATTGATTAATTTGGCTAGCCATTTGGATTGCATTTCCGCAAGTGGCATAATCGCCCCTAGCGGCTGAACGAGCCCAAGGAAAAACAATTTTGGATGATCCGGATGGATTACTTTTTTGTATAGTCTGATATCATTGGACTCGGCTACATCAAAAGCTTCCACATGTTTGAGGAAAGGGAAGTCTACCTTGTAGCCAGTAGCATAGACTATCATATCGTAATCCGCCTCTGTGCCATCCTCGAAACACACGGTATTGCCTTTAAATTCTTTGATGTTGGGCTTGAAGTCAATCAGGCCGCGACCACTAAGATTTAGTAGATCCTGCGAAAGGGTAGGGTGCTCAGAGAGCAATGGCCTTTTGGGTTTGGGCACGCCGTAATCTTCCTGATTGCCCCTTGCCAGCCAGAGGGTAGTAGACAATAGTTTTCGTTGTAGCCACAAGGGTAGTTTACTGGTTAGAGGATTGGCCAGGTTATCAAATGGCATACTCCAAATCCAGTTTGGTGTAATGTAGGCGCCACTGCGTGTGCTGATGGTCACCCTGCCTGTATGCAAGCGGGCTGCCTCGCAGGCAATATCCACCGCGGAGTTACCTATACCTACTACCAGCAGGTTTTTATGTACAACCTGTTCCGGTTCCTTGTAGTAATGTGAATGTAATATTTCACCGGTGAAAATCCCCGGAAAGGCAGGCTCAGGCATTCTTGGACTCCAATGATGCCCGTTCGCCACAATCACATATTGATAGCCGCGTTGTTCTCCTGTGCTTAGGGTAACCAAATAGCCACCATTTTCGTCGCGTTCAACTTTTTCTACCGAGGTATTGAAGGTGATCGTATCGGTAATTCCAAAGTGGTCGGCATAGTCCTCAAAATATTTTATGATGTGCGAGTGATGGGGAAACATCGGGTAATCTTCAGGCATGGGATAATCCGAAAAGGCCATCACATGCTTGTTGGTGTTGATATGTAGTGATCGATACGCTGAGGAAACGCCATTATCGTTATTGTATCGCCAGTTGCCACCAATTTTGGAGCCTTTTTCAAAGCAATCGTAAGTGATGCTGTTTTCCTTGAGCGTTTTTGCGGCTGTAAGTCCTGAGCTGCCGCCACCAATGATGCAAACTTGTTTTTTGTTCATTCAGGGTAATGTGTTTTGTGAAAATTAATAAGGACTAGCCAGTAATAGAAATAGCATTAGCTTTAATGACAAATGACTGGATAAATGGAACCACAAAAAATCAACCTTACCCAAAAATTTGAAAAGATAGAAGAATACTGGTCGCCCGGTATTGTCGGTAGCTCAAATGGACAGTTGATCAAAATAGCCCGGTTAAAGGGTGATTTTGTCAGGCACAATCATGATAGTGAGGATGAATTATTTTTTGTGTTGGAAGGTGTCTTGTACCTTGAGTTTGACTCCCATACAGTCGAGATCAAGGCAGGAGAAATGATTGTAGTGCCAAAGGGGGTATACCATAAACCCTACACCAAAGGGAAAGAGGTTAAAGTAATGCTGATAGAACCCGAATCAACAAGACACACCGGTGATGTACAAGCAGAAGTGACTAAAAATGATCAGCCCTGGATTTGAGTCCAAGTTTTATGTTATCACTAAGTGATAAATAATTAAATGATGTCATTATTGGGAAGGATTTAAGAATGTTACCCAATGCTTATATGTATTTTTTGATTCACTATATTTGATTATGATAAGAAAAGCCTACCTGGATACGTCTGTTTATGGTGGATACTTTGATACTGAGTTTTCAAATGATACCAGGGCTTTCTTTCAAAGAATCTCTGATGAAAAAATTACTGTTATAATTTCTGAGTTGCTTGAGGAGGAATTGTCAATGGCACCGATTTTTGTTAAGAAATTATTTACCGATATGTCACATCTAGGAGCGCATTATGTAAATGTCACTGATGAGGTTGAAAAGCTTGCAAATATCTATATTGATGAAAAAGTAGTAGGTAAAACAAGCTATGCTGATTGTGTGCATATAGCATTAGCAACTGTTAATAATGTAGATATTCTTGCTAGTTGGAACTTCAAGCATATAGTAAACATTGATAAAATACGAGGATACAATTCTATCAATATGAGATTAGGTTACCCTTTATTAGAAATTCGTACACCTAAAGAGATTTTAAAATATGACAACTTATAAAAATAGGACGGTTGTAGGGCTTGTAAAAAAACTAAGAGATGTAAGGGATAAGCTTAACACAGACTTAGCTAACATGACCCCAGAACAACGTAAAGCGTATTTCAATAACCTTAGAGAAAAAAGTGATATTTTGAAAAATGAAACTTTACATGGCTAGGTTTTTGTGCTCAAGTCATCTACTGACCGACTAAAAAAAGTCTGGAAGCTACCAAAACTCAATTCCACATTTCATCTAACTAACGGGTTGTATGCCCCAAGTTGTAAAGAGCATTAAACTAGCGAAACTGGACAAACCTTACAACAGTATCTACGAAGCACTGAGTTGTGAAAGTCTTAAGCCTCAAAGATACAAAGGAGGGAGGGGAAATCGAAGTAGCAGAATGGAGTAGTGGTCAAGTTGCACTAAATCTACTAGAAAGCATACGGAATATGCCTGCTAGTGCTTGTTAGAGCCTATTTTTAAATTCAATGCTGTTAAAGATTTGAAGTTGCAGTTCTTTAGTTAGTTCAGGGTCTAGACGATTGTTAGCAAACATGAGTGTGTAGAATACCCCTTGATTTAGTACATGCACCATAAATCCTTTCGAAGTTGTTATTCCATTTGTTACGCCTTCATAATTTGTTACGCTGCAATTATCGAATTCGCAGCTCAAATCTGAATCAAAAAAGCGATAACTAATATTTTCGTTTCCATATGTCTTAAAGGCACTCTCGACAAGAGACTCAAAAGATTTATCCTTGGTGTTCGCAACTGCTGCAGTTAAGACCATGAAGATTCCTGACTTGATCGTTTTTGAAATCATAAAGCCAGAACCCTCAAGGTTAAGCTCAGCAATTTTAAATCCTGCCGGAGCTAAAATTTTCAAATGACTCAAGTATGTAAAAGTTGAATCTTTAGTTAATTCGGAACCGCTATAAACCCCCTTTTCAAGTTCTTTAAGGTTCTTCTCGACACGTTGCTTTGATTGTGTTCGTTTTGTCAGTTCGCGTTCTAGGTAACCCTGATAAGAGTTGAATGCCAAAACTGAGTTAATGAGAATCATAAGAACACCAAGAATTAAAAAGACATCCTTTTTCTTTTTCTTGTATTGGAATATTAGTCCGATTCCTAGTCCAACTAATATAAGGTAGGTTAAAAGGTCTCCGAGGAATTGAAACATGCTTTAATCAGTAATGGGCTATAACATCCTAATAAACCAATTTATTATTGGGTTGACTTAATCTTCCTTCCACAATCCTATTGCTTCCGGAAGGTGTGAAAAGCTCTTTAGCAAGTTGGTACTTATCGCTTTTTACAGTTACTGTGTCCACGTAGTAATAGCGGGCTCTGGCAAAGTCCGGGAAAAGACTGAGTTCCACATAACCATGATCTCGCATGTTGGCAAATTTTAAATGCGGGTTGATGGCATCACCGGATATTTTGATTTCATGTTCTTTTACTAACTCTGTATCAAAGCGCTCATTGGAATTGGCAGAGTTGATGCTGGTGGTACCATATTCAACGGCCACTGCACCCTCAGTAGCATATGTGCCAAACGGATCATTGGTGACTTCCAGTGCCCAGCTGGAATGTGTGTCTCCGGTTACGAATACCACATTTTCTATATCGTTACTACTGATATAATCGATGATGGCTGCCTGCTCTGCTGGATAGCCATCCCAGGAATCGAGGTTGGTATAGAAGCCAGGGTAACCCCAGTTGAGGTAGCTGAAAATTACCTGGTTACCAATGATCTTCCATTGTTGTTCGCTGTTCGCCAATTCCCCGGTAAACCAATCCAATTGTGCTTTACCCAGCATCGTACGCTCGGGATCATTCAAATCGGGTTGCTCTACGCTATCTGCCGGCTGTGTTCGGCCCTCAAGGCGCTCATCCAGCATAATAATCTTGGCCAGATTGCCATAATCAATGGTTCGGTAAAGTGGATCTGTAGAACGGACAGGCAGCCATTCATAATAGGCCTTTCTGGCATTGGCTTTACGATCATTATAGTCGCCTTCTTCCGGTTGATGGTTTTCTGCGCCATCCTTATAGCTGTTGTTGGCTATTTCATGGTCATCCCAAATAGTGATAAATGGATGCATCTGATGGGCAGCCCTCAAGTCAGGGTCGAGACGATATTGGCTGTACCTGGTTCTGTAATCAGATAGCTGTACAATTTCATGATTTGGTTCGTGGAACCTACCAGAGGCACTATCTCCATATACACCTACGCCATACTCGTAGATATAATCTCCCAGGTGCAATACAGCATCCAGTTCTTTATTATCAGCAATAGCTTTGTAGCTGTTAAAAAAGCCAGCTTCAAAGTTGCTGCAGCTCACCAGAGCCAGTTTTAAAGAGTCAGCATTGGTGGGGGCAGTCTTCGTTCTCCCAACAATGGATTCTTGTCCTTCCCAATCAAATTTGTAGTAATAAGTAGTCCCGGCTTCCAGACCCTCTACATCAATTTTTACAATGTAATTCCGTGAAGGGTCGGTAGTGTAAGTACCACTTTTTACAATATTTTTAAATGACTTATTATCAGATAATTGCCAATTGACATCTAAAGTTTCCAAAGAGTCTTTTGGTGTCACTTTTGTCCAAATGATCACCGCTTGCTGAGTAGGATCACCGGAGGCTACCCCATGATAGAAAGGTGCGAGGTTTTCATCGCGGATGGATTCAAGGGGATCATTCCAGGGTGCTGGTTGCTCCGGAGTGGTCTGGCAGCCAAAAGCCAGGGTCAAAATTGCTGATAGTAGATTGAGTGATCTGAGTATCATGAGCTTTGAAATTTTGCGGAAGATAATGCCTTTCCAATATTTGAAGGTATTAGTTGGCATTAACGAAAAGTTAATTTGTGGTTCTATTACCTCTTTCTGAAATGAAATAAATCAGAAGTCCTGAGACCAAAATACTCACACCGACAAGGCTTTCTACCGGCTTATCCAACAGTACGAAGGAAAGTGTCCAAATACTAATGACCAAAAATATCAAAGGCGTTACGGGGTACCCCCAGGTTCTATAAACTGTTTTGATATTGGGCATTTTAATCCTGACAACAAAGATTCCTCCAACCGTTAGAGTGGTAATGAGGATCAAAAGGAAGGTAGTATAAACAAGTATTTGGTCGAAGGTGGAAGTATAAATGAAAATCATGCTCAAAAGGGTAGAAAATAAAAATGCATTTTGTGGAATGCCATCCATATTTCTTTTGGAAAGCCATCTCAAAGCATGAAAATCTTCCCCCATAACCTGTATAATACGTGGCCCTAGAAATACATAGGCACTTACCGTAGAAAGCAATAGTATGGCAATAACGCCAGCCATAATCTTACCGCCTATTTCACCGAAAATAGCCTGGCCTGACAAAAAGCCTACATCGATTTGACCTTCCAAAATGGATATAGGCACGGTGTACAAAAAGACATAGTTGAGTAGGATATAAAGAACCATTACAATTAAGGTTCCCATAAATAAAGACCTTGGTAAATTCTTGACTGGGTGGTCTATTTCATCAATGATGTAAATGGATGAATTCCAGCCCGTATAAGCATAGTTTACAAATACCAGGGCTATTGCAAAAGGTGCGCTAAAGATTTCGTCCATGCTTGATTCCTGCGGAAGCAGGCTTATCGGCTGGGTGTTTTCAATGCTAAAGCCAAAACCAATGAAAATCAGTATCAGCCCAATTTTTAAAAGTGTAAATATGTTTTGAAAGGAACTGCCTGCTTTAATGCTGGTAGCATGCATTAGGCTCAAAAGCAAAACGCAAGCTGCAGCTGTGTGCGCTTCTGGAATGTAGGGTACGATAGCTTTCAGGTAAGAAGCCAAAGCCATGGCAGCCAGCGAGGCAGGGGCAGCAAAACCTACCGTAGCACTTACCCAACCGGCTACAAAGCCCAGCGATGGATGGTAGATTCGGGAAAGCAAATTGTATTCACCACCGGAGCGCGGAAAGGCCTGTCCAAGTTCGGCATACGTGACCGCACCACAAAAGGCAATTACACCGCCCAATACCCATAGCAGAATCACTGAAAAGCCGGTTTTGATATCTACCACCTGAAAACCGAGACTGGTGAATACGCCGGTTCCGATCATGGCTGCAATAACCAACGAAGCTGCAGTAAGTAACCCTACTTTATGTTTAATTTCATTCATCGGACGGGAAGATAATAAGCAATGATGAATCAATAACATTTAGTTAATCATCAATTGTCTACCAATGAAGGGGCTTGGTACTGGAAATTCTATAGAACAGATTAGCTTAAAAGCATCTTTCCCGGAGGAATATGGAGGGATCTGTGGAAATAGATACTTTGATTACTGAGCCTGTGATATGAATTGCAATTCAGACATGAAAATGGTGATAATAGAATTCCTAAGAAAGTATTATTTTGGAGATCAGTTTGAATCAATGTTTAGCAACCAGTCAACATTAACCCCATGACAAAATTTGACTATATCATCGTAGGTGCCGGCTCTGCAGGCTGTGTTTTGGCCAACAGGTTATCTGCTGACCCTTCCAATGAAGTGCTGCTGATAGAGGCAGGCCAGCCGGATAAAGATCCGCTGATTAAGATTCCTGGTGCCTATGCCAAGTTATTCAAAAAGCCATATGACTGGGCCTTTTGGTCAGAACCACAAAAGCATGTGAATGGTCGAAAGCTCTATTTGCCACGGGGAAAAACATTAGGTGGCTGCAGCTCGACCAATGCCATGGCCTATGTACGGGGTAGCAAGGAAGATTATGATCACTGGGCCGATTTGGGTAATGCTGGTTGGAGCTATCAGGATGTGCTTCCTTATTTCAAAAAATCTGAGCATTTTAAGCAAATAGACAGGGTAGACAAGGAATATCATCAGCAGGGAGGCGAGCTCAACGTGTGTTTTTCTGATCATTATCGCACACCTTTGGCTAGTGCCTTTATCAAAGCCGGTGAAAAGGCCGGTATTCCCAGAACGCATGATTACAATGGGATCAACCAAAAGGGTATTGGTCTTTTTCAGTTTACGATAAAAAATGGAGCCAGATGGAGCAGCGCAGATGCTTTTGTGAAGCCCATACAGCATCGTAAAAACCTAAGAGTATTTACCGGCCATCCGGTAGCGGGCGTGATTATTGAAAATGATACCGCGCGTGGAATACGCTTTGAGAATGGCGAAGAGTTTTTAGCCACCAAAGAAGTCATCTTATCCGCAGGTTCCTTTCATTCACCACAGCTTTTGATGTTGTCTGGACTTGGGCCTAAAGACGAATTGAAAAAGCACAATATTCCCCTTAAAAAGGAAATAGCAGGTGTAGGACAGAACCTTCAGGACCACCTATTCTATGCGGTAAGCTGCACCACCAAAGGTATTGAAGGGCTAAACCGCCATATTAAATGGTATCGACAGGTGATGGGTTTGGGCCAATATTTTCTTGGAAAGAAAGGACCATTTACCATAGGGCCACTGGAGGCTGTTGCTTTTATCAACATTGATCAGCCTCAGTATCCAACCAATTTTCAGTTGCATTTTGCGCCCATGCATATTGGCAAGGGCTATGATTATGATATGTATGATCTGTCTACTTTTCCTACTACTGATGGTTTCAGCATATTACCATCATTATTACACCCAAAAAGCCGCGGCACAGTCAGTTTGAAATCCAAATCCATACATGATGCACCGGTCATAGACCCTCATTTTTTGGAAGCCGAAGAGGATCTTCAGCAGCTGGTGAAAGGTGGTAAGCTTGCGCTGGAGATTATAGGTCAGGAACCTTTAGCTGGCATGGTCAAAGAAAGACAAGCGCCCCTGGATACCAGTGATGAAGCTATTGCTGAACATGTAAGGAATGGGGTAGAAACAATCTACCATCCTGTGGGCACCTGTAAAATGGGTAGGGATGAGATGAGTGTAGTGGATGATCAATTGCGGGTGATAGGCATAGATCGACTAAGGGTAGTGGATGCTTCGATAATGCCCAAGATCGTAACCGGCAACACCAATGCCCCGGTTTACATGATCGCCGAAAAGGCTGCTGATATGATATTGAATGGGCGATAAAAATAGACCGTCTTCAAAAGCATCCTTCATGTCAGGTTGAGCCTGTCGAAACCTTTCTTAAAGGCTGCATTAATACATTTTGACAAGCTCAATGTGACATGAGGCAAGTTTCTTAATACTTTTGAAGACGGCCCCATTTAATATCCAATGGTATAAAGTATTATAGCTCTGCTATGAGCTTTTCATTTAATCGAACGTAATCAGGGTTTCCGGCTTCTTCAGCTAATGCCATTGATGCCTCTGCTGCTTGCTTGGCTTCCATCTTCTTGCCCAATTTGGCTAGAATCTTTGCCTTAAGGTGCACTACCCAATACCTTTCATTTCCACCCTCAATAGAGGCATTTACAAATTGTAGTGCATCATTCATGTCTCTGTCGGTGTTGAAATAATAGGTTGCTGCCTGGAAGTAAACACCTGCATCTGAAGGTGTATTGTCGATAACCTGATCTTTGATTTGGGACATCACTTTGGCATCCACCTCATTTTCAATTTTGAATTTGGCTTTGGATTTTTCCCACTTAAAGTTGAGATAAGCACTGTTGCTTGTGAAATCAGAGAAGCTAATGGTGAATGTTTCATAATGACTGCTTACACTTTGTGCAGGTACTGTAAACCTCAAAGCGTCATCATCATTATTATAGCCCATAGAGCCCCACAGTTCGAGGTTATTGCTAAGTATAATTGTCCATTCTTCTTTGCCAGGAATGGTATACAAAGCGTACTCTCCGGCTTGCAATAACTTACCTTCCAGCATTACATCTTCGCTGAAGGAGATTTTTGTGCTTGCGTTGGCGCCTGTTCTCCAGATTTGGTCATAAGGTACCAATTCTCCAAATACGGTTCTTCCTTTAGCACTTGGGCGCGAGTAGGTAACGCTCACCTCAGAAAATCCAATTTTACCGGAAACGGTAAAAGTAGGGCTGGGGGCAGGCATTTCAATCTGTGCCATGCCATTGAATCCCAAAAAAATCAATGCGGTTAAAAATAGTAAACGGGTTTTCATAGTTTTTTAATCTAGTTTGTTAAAGGTCAAGTGTTTATTTGTAATATGTGTATAAACATAAGAATGAATTTTAGGTTTCGCTTTAAACGCAAAAATTGTGATTGCTTATCTCCTCATTAAATATTGTCACTACCTATCTATTTTAATGGTATTTGCCGGTCTGCTGGCAGAGGTCATCATACTAAAGCCACAACACACCCGTGCTGAGATCAAGAGCCAGGCGAAGTATGATGGACTGTATGGGTTGGGGGCAATATTGGTGGTAGGGATTGGATTAACGCTTTGGTATGGTGTGGGCAAGCCTGCGGAATACTATTCTAATAATTGGATTTTTCTTACCAAATTCGGATTGTTTACCCTCATAGGATTGCTTTCGATTGCACCTACCATCTTTTTCCTGAAAAACAGAAAAGGCGATCAACTTGAAGTTATTGAAATTCCACGCTATATCAAGCCATTGGTGATAATAGAACTGATTCTTTTGCTGATAATGCCACTTCTGGCGGTGCTGATGGCAAATGGCTATGGAAGTATGGTTTAGTCTTTGGAATTAAAACAGCTGTGACAATCTTCAGCAAGATTGCTATACGCTTCATAAGCCGGACCCGGAAATCCAAATAAACTAATAATTTGATCCAATCTAATAGCAACAGCATTGTTCATGACTATGAAAATACCTGAGCCCCGTTTTTCCATTTTCAGTATTTCACCCGCAACATCTTCAATTTCACGATTATAATTGAAATAATGAATTTTGCCATTCTTATGATTTTGAATGCTTTGCGCTATTGTATCCTCAAAATCCGGATCGACAGGAGTGTAGGAATCATTCATTTGAACTAGAGTTTCACAAGATTAACGTGGTATCAGAGATTAGAGTTTATGGGTAAAAAATCAGAAAAAGCTCAAATAAGGGAACGGTTCTGGACAACTTTAGGCAGGTATATGGCCCCGGTACCTTCTGCTGAAGGGCTTAAAGTCAACTGGGTCAACTATAAGACCGGTGTGCCCGGAGTTCAATTTAAAATGAATGCTTCGCATGAGTTGGCTAATCATTCGATTGTCATCAGCCATAAAGACCCGGATTTGCAGGAGTTGTTGGTAAATCAAATGCTACAGCTTAAGGTGATGATGCATAGTGCACTAGGGCCTGAATGGAGATGGCCTGATGATGGCGAAAGAAGAAACTTTCCTTATGCAATCGAGAAGAAGCTGATCGAGATCAATGTGTATAGAGAAAATGATTGGCCGGTACTTATTCGTTTCTTCAAAGAAAATATGATTGCATTAGATGAATGGTGGTCTATGGCTCAGTTGGCTTTTGAAGCATTTAAGCGATAATTGATTTATGATTTCACTACTGGTAATGGTGCGGAAACAAAGGCTCACCCAGTCAAGGTTTTTAATTATCTTTCTGTTTTTGGACTTATAACTTACATTGATCTGATACATGTCGGCTAACCCACAAAAAATTACCCGAATCTATAAAGCTGCTGCCACTATACTGCTGATAGGGGGCATCATGGCCATGCTTCAGTATTTTAAGAATTTTTTGCAGCCTTTTGTCATTGCACTAATTCTTTGGTTTCTGATTGTGGAGCTGAGAAAGCCACTGCGAAAGGTTAAGATCAAAGGCAAAGGCCTGCCCAAGGTGTTGGCTACTTTCCTTAGTTCTGTTTTGATATTTCTGTTTTTCTACCTGTTTATTGATATTATCATTGTAAACCTGGAGCGCTTATCGGTTAATATGCCGGAATATGGCACTAACCTGGTCAATTTGTTGGAAAAGCTACAGTCCAGTCTGGGCATCAACATTGAGTCAGCTGTTAATTTTAAATCCATCAGTGAGATTGTTAAGGGGCAGGAAGGTGCCATCATGTCTAGCGCTTCAGTTGCTGCTCAGACATTGGCTACAGTCATTGGCCAGCTGGTGTTGGTCTTGCTTTATGTCATATTCCTACTCCTGGAAGAAAATTCATTGATCAAAAAGCTGGACATTATTGTAGGGAAGTCTAAAAACAAACCTATGCTTGAGAAGGCTATCCCCAGAATTCAGCACTTATTTAGTACCTACCTCAGTGTTAAAATTTTGACCAGCTTTCTTACCGGATTACTCAGTTTTATTGCATTGCGATTGTTTGAGGTGGATTTAGCGGCCATGTGGGCATTTATCATTTTCATCTTCAATTTCATTCCCAATGTAGGGTCTATGCTGGCTACTTCGTTTCCTGTTTTGTTTTCTTTGATTCAATTTGGAGATTTCCAGAAGGCCTTCTTTATTCTGGTGGCTATCGGTGGCATACAGTTATTGATCGGTAATTTTGCCGAGCCTCGTTTGATGGGTAACCGCATGCACCTGAGCCCGCTGATAGTGTTCATGGGATTGGTATTCTGGGGTTTTATATGGGGATTTATCGGTATGATATTATCCGTACCACTCAATGCTATGCTGATGATCATATTCAGCCAATTCAAGTCTACAGAAAATGTGGCTATAATTTTCTCACAAGATGGCAGAATTGATCACTTGCTTCCTAAGGCTTCTGAAGAAGATTGACGATTGGAGATTGGTTAATAAGTATACGTTCGGGATAAAAAGACCTGGTTTTCGAGTCCCCGCACCTCCATATTTACTTTCAGGCTGTCTGTAAATTCGATATTGAGCAAACCGTAGTTCAATTCAGCAATCATCTCACCATCTCTAAAGCGATTAGGTTCTGCTCGTAGTTCACTCCAGGTATGTGTAAGTCCGCTGGAAGTGAAGTCTACAATGGGGTAGTTGAGACCCTCTACCGGTTGAGCACTAATTTCAGCAATATGCCTGTCACCGCTAATCACCACCAATGCCTTTGGGCTCTTTTGCTTTACGAGTTCTACAAACCGTGCTTTGGCTTTTGGGAGGTTCGCCCATTTTTCCCATCCATGCTCTTCAGCAACCAATTGAATACTGCTGCCAACCACATAGAGATCGATACTTTTATCGGATAATTCCTCCTCAAGCCATTGCCATTGTGCTTCTCCCAGCACATCGCCATCAGGGTTTTCACGATAGCGCACCCAGGAATTGCCTGTCGTGTCGGGCAACAGCTCATCTCTGAAATATCGGGTGTCCAGCAATATAAACTTTACTTTATTACCTTCATGTTCAATGGTTTGACTTTGGTAGGCTCCCTCACGCTGCCATACTTCTGCTGAAGGTGGTATTTCCAAATACTCCAGTAGGATATCTCGGCTTTCTTCTCTGAAAGGATACTCTTTTCCGGCATCATTGCGGCCATAATCATGATCATCATATACTCCGGTTACTGGAGTACTTGCCAGAAGCTTCTGGTAGGAAGGGTCTCGCTTTTGCATCGCATATTTATTCCTTAGCGTATCCATATTGTCTGTATCACCATAGACAATATCACCCAACCATACGAAAAGGTCTGGTTTGGCTTCTGTAATCGCATCAAAAATGGGCTGAGGTTCATCTTCATGAGCACAGCTACCAAAAGCAATCACAAGGGGAGTGCCTTTATTTTCACCCTGAGTAGAATTTTGGTTTTCAGTTTTTTGGCCTGCACAGGCCAGAAGCAAGCCAAAAGCTAATGTGTACAGTATTTTCACAGTGATGCATTTATTCTTGGGGCTAATCTAATGAGCCTGGTGATTTCCACCTGACCATTGGTATAAATTCCGTGTTATCGTTTTATGAAGCTTATTTCTTTTCGAAGGCCATCGCTATTGAATTCATGCAATAGCGTTCTCCCGTTGGCTTAGGGCCATCGTCAAATACATGACCAAGGTGGCTGTCACATTTGCCGCAGGTAACCTCTGTCCTGATCATACCATAAGATCGATCGGTGGTTAAACGCACAGCATCTTTGTTGATTGGCTCCCAAAAGCTGGGCCAGCCGGAACCTGAGTCATATTTGGTTTCACTTTTAAACAGAGGGTTTCCACAGGCAGCGCAGCAATAGACTCCAGTATCTTTATTGTGCAGTAACTCGCCAGTGAAAGCTCTTTCAGTTCCCTTTTTTCTCAAAACCTCAAACTGCTCTGCAGAGAGGCTTTCTTTCCACTCTTCTTCCGATTTATTAATTTTTTCCATGTTTGCCTGTAAGTTTTTGTAAATAATTAAGACTAACATCGCGGGGATGTACAATTAGTCCTAACTCAAAAACAATTGATACGTAAATTGTTACTGTTCGTCAGATATTTTTTTCATAATGAAACAAATTTCGAATTTTTGACTTTAAATCCTTATCAATCTTACTTAACAAAATATGAATCGTAAAATTATCCTTGGAATAGCATTCCTGATAATTATAGGTGGCGCAATCTCGTTAAGCGTCTATCTCATAAATCAAAAAGAATTACCTCCACAAAGGCCAAAGCCGGAAATCAAGAATTATGTAAAGGCGATACCAGTTGCTTACAAGCCGGCACAGCTTTACATAGAGACATTTGGTAGAGTGGGATCATCACAACAAGTTAATTTGATTGCCGAAGTAGGTGGTAAGCTTGAGCCGGGCAGCATTTCATTTAAAGAAGGTACTAATTTCAGCCGGGGAAATCTGTTGGCGAAAATTAATAACGATGAGCAGCGGTTAAATCTGCAGAGTCGTAAAAGTAGCTTTCTAAATTTGGTGGCTACCATTTTGCCTGATCTGAGAATCGATTTTCCTGATATTTTCCCCTCATGGGAGCAATATTACGCAGAAATAGACCTGGATAAAGATTTGCCAGAGTTACCGACTATTGGTTCCGCAAAAGCCAAGGCTTTCTTGTC
This sequence comes from Cyclobacteriaceae bacterium, assembly GCA_965227155.1. Classification (GTDB taxonomy): domain Bacteria; phylum Bacteroidota; class Bacteroidia; order Cytophagales; family Cyclobacteriaceae; genus UBA6059. The sequence continues at coordinate 4,434,368 of OZ245731.1, read as the reverse complement.
GACTGCCAATATTCTGAGCGAATACTATACGATCAAAAGCCTGGAAGAAAACCTAAAAAAATACAACCTTTATGCACCATACAATGGCAGTATACAGTCTGTCAATGTAGAGATTGGTTCTGTAGTTAACCCAGGTACAACCATTGCGAGTATCATCAGGACCGACCGGTTGGAACTTAAAGTGCCTGTAGAATTGCAAGACATTGACCAGGTGAGTATTGGTACTGACGTGACCATCTATCAGGAAGGTAGAGATGATAAGCAATGGACAGGCGAGATCGTAAGAAAGGCAGATTTTGTGGACCCTAATAATCAGTCTGTGAATGTGTACATCGCAATCAATAGCCCTGATAATGATGTGTATGATGGCATGTACCTGAAAGCGGTGATTCCAGGAAAGGAAATACAGGAAGGCATGTCAGTGGCCCGCGCTATAGTCAAAAACAAGAACGAAGTATTTGTAGTAGAAGACGGTGTTTTAAAAACCAAAACCATAAACATTGCGCAGATTGATCAGAATGAGATCATTTTCAACGGCTTGCCTGCGGGCGAAATGTTGGTGGTAGATGCACCTACCAATGCTTCTGATAATATGAAAGTAGAAATTGTTAAGAATTAAGCTATGCGGTCAGTCGTATCATTCTTTGTAAGATATCCTATTTGGGCCAATGCAATCATTTTTGTAGTAGCGCTCTTTGGAATTATTAGTTATACGGTAGGTCTTAAAAAGTCTTTCTTCCCGGAGAGAGAGCCCAACCGCATCACAATCAATGTGGTATATCCGGGTGCTTCACCTGAGGAAGTTGAGGAAGGCGTTACCATCAAAATTGAAGAAGCCATTAAAGGGATTGTCGGCATAGATGAGGTAACGTCTACTTCTTCTGAAAATAGTGCCAGCATCACCATTGTTACCCTTGATGATTATGATCTGGAAGAGGTCACCACAGAAGTAAAAAATGCAGTGGATCGGATAAATTCCTTTCCCTTGAATGCAGAGCCACCGATTGTTTTCAAGCAGAAATCTACATCTGTTGCCATGTTTATGGGTGTGAAGGGTGATGTTTCACTCAACGATCTTAAGAAAGCCGCAGAAAAGGTAGAAGATGATTTCTTAAACTCAGGAATCATATCCCAGGTCAGGCTGTCTGGTTTTCCTGAGCTGGAAATTTCCATCGAGGTATCAGAAGAAACCTTGAGGCGATTTGGGTTAACCTTTGATCAGGTTTCATTGGCTGTACGCAATAACAACCGCGATATATCAGGAGGGTCGATCAAAACCTCTGATGAAGAGATTAAAATCAGGGCTAATAGTAAGACCTTTGATCCTACATTTCTGGAAGAAATCATAGTAAGGGCTAACCCCGATGGTACCAAAATCCTGTTGAGGGATGTGGCCAACGTAGAAATGAAATTTGCAGATACTCCTAATGCCGTATATTCCAATAACGAGCGTGCAGTATCCATCATTGTTTCCAAGCTGCCCGAAGAAGACATTACCAAAATCAGCGAATATGTTGATAAGTATGTAAAAGAATACAACGCAAGCAGCTCCAACATTACTCTTTTTACTTATTTCAATTTCAATGAGGTATTGCAGGAGCGCTTAACCTTATTGGCTAAGAACTTTGGGGTGGGCTTATTTTTGGTTTTACTAACGTTGGGCCTATTCCTTTCATTGAGATTATCCTTTTGGGTAGCGGCGGGTATTCCGCTCTCTTTTCTCTTCATGTTTATCATCGGTGATATGGCCGGCATTACGATCAACATGCTGTCGTTATTCGGGATGTTACTGGTTGTAGGTATTCTGGTGGATGATGGTATTGTGGTTGCGGAAAATATCTACACCCATTTTGAGAAGGGCAAAGATGCCAAAACAGCGGCCATAGATGGTACCATGGAAATGATCCCATCGGTTTTTACTTCGGTCACGACCACCATCATTGTATTCATGAGTTTGATCTTTTTGGATAATGGTGGATTTACCAAAGAGATGGCCATTGTAGTAATAGCCTGTCTTGCTTTTTCAATGGTGGAAGCTTTTTTCGTATTACCAGCCCACCTTGCCAGTAAATGGATCCTCAGCAAAAAGGAGGGTAAAACAGGACTTTACGTTCGATTCAGATCTACCATGGAAGGTGTAATAGATTGGATGCGTTATAAAGTATATGCCCCTGCTTTAAAATTCCTTATTGATTACCGCTGGGTGAGTGTCACTTTACCACTGGCATTTTTCATGGTCATGGTTGCGATGCTGATGGGCGGTCAGGTGAAATTCAGTATCTTCCCTGTACCACCTGCAGATGATATCAATGTAAACCTTACACTGAAACCGGGTACCAGGGAAAATATAACAGAGGAGTACTTGCGTAGATTCCAGGATAGCGTATGGGCAGTACACAGAGAAATTCAGGAAGAATACGGTTTTCAGGATAGCGTGATTAGTACCGTTGATTTAATTATCGGATCTCAAAACAATGGTGCAGCATCAGGCAGTCATGTAGGCAGTCTGGGTGTGAACTTCGAAAATCTTGATGAAAAGAATATCCCAGCCCTGGAAATTGGTAATCGTATTCGAAAGAAAATCGGTGATGTACCGGAGGCTGAGCAGTTTTCCGTAGGTAATGTAAACTACTTTGGAAAGCCTATCTCAGTTTCACTCAAAGGACGAAATATTGACGAACTGGAAGCTGCCAAAGCGGAATTGAGAGATGAGTTATCTCAGATATCCACCGTCAAGGATGTAACGGATAATGCCTCTATCGGGCAAAGAGAGATTAAACTTCAATTGAAGCCATTGGCTTATTTCCTTGGCCTTACGCATCAGGAAATCACCAAGCAGATTCGTCAGGGATTCTTTGGGGAAGAAGTACAGCGCCTGCAAATCAATACCGATGAAGTAAAGGTATGGGTGCGGTATCCTAAGGAGGATAGGCTGAGTATCACACAGCTGGAATCCATGAAAATTAAAATGCCGAATGGTGCCGAATATCCGCTTACTGAGTTGGCTGAATACGAAATAGGCCGCGGTGTTATATCTATCAATCACTTCAATGGAAAGCGGGAGATAAGGGTGCAAGGTGATCTGGCTGAGCGTGATGCCAGTTTGCCGGACGTGCTGGCTAAAATCAGTGAGGAAGTGATGCCACCGATACTCGCAAAATATCCGGGTGTGGAATATACTTTTGAAGGACAATCCCGTCGGGCAGCCAATGAAGGTGCCAGCTTCGTAAAAATCATTATACCAATATTTATTCTACTATTCCTGGTAGTGACTCTTAATTTCAGGTCATTGACACAGGCAATAATGATATTGGTATTATTGATCCCGCTGGGTTTTGCCTGTGCGGTATTTGGACATTGGATAGAAGGAGCTGTTTTCTATGCGACTATCAGTGGTTATGGTATATTGGCACTGTCCGGGGTAATTATCAATGACGCTGTTGTAATGCTTGATCGCTTTAATAACAACCTTAAAAATGGCATGAAAGTAGCAGAAGCGGCATATGAGGCAGGTATAGCACGCTACAGGGCAATTATATTGACCTCACTTACAACAGTAGCAGGCTTATATCCACTGATACTTGAAACCAGCTTTCAGGCACAATTTATTATTCCTATGGCCATATCATTAGCCTGGGGTGTACTGCTGGGTACTTTTTTCATTCTATTATTTTTCCCGGTTATCATTTTGGTAATTAATGATATCAGGGTTTATGTAAAATGGTTCTTCTATTCTTTGGCAAAATCAGGTGCTGATAAGCCAAGCAAAGAAGATGTAGAACCAGCGGTCAGAGAACTTCAAAAAGGACTTCAATTTTAATGCAACGAATAAACCAAACATTTTTTGCCATCATGCTCAGTTTGATGGGATGGCAGGGTTTTGCTCAGGAATCAATTTCTCTGGGTGAAGCGATTGCCATAGGCATGGATAATAACTTTTCCATTCAGATTGAGCAAAAGCGCGTTGATATTGCCAAAAACAATAACAACATGGGTGAGGCAGGTATGTGGCCGTCAGTGAACGCCAATATCACCGAATCTCTGAGCTTAACGGAATTGGACAATCCTGCAGGCTTCCTTCAAAGTGGCAATATCAAAGGCCGTACTTTCAATCCATCACTGGCTGTGAGTTGGACCCTTTTTAATGGATTCAATGTGCGCATGAGTAAAGATAGGCTAGAGTATCTTGAGGCGCAGAGTCTGGGCAATGCACAGGTCATCGTAGAAAATACCATCCAATCGATTATTCTGGCGTATTATACCGCCTTGCTCGAAGAGCAGCGGTTGGATGTTTTCTACAGGACGCTTGAGCTTTCACGCGACAGGTACCAATACAGTCAGCTAAAGGGTGATCTGGGTACAGCAGTAACTTTCGATATCCTTATAGATAAAAATGCCTATCTGACCGATTCCTCCAACTATGTGACTCAGGTATTGAATTACAGGAATGCCGTTCGCAATCTCAACTTACTCATGGGTGTGGATGTGGATAATGAATACAGGCTTATTGATGCATTGGAAATCACACCCAAGGATTTTGTGGTTGATGAGCTTTTCGCGAAAATGACAAGCAATAATGCCAACCTGAAAAATCAATTCATCAACCTGGAAGTGCTTCGAAAGGATGTAAGTATTGCCAAGTCAGGTCTATATCCCAACATCGCCTTGAACCTGAATGGCTCCAGGAATGGTCAGGTGCAGGATCTTAGCAGCGCTGTATTTGCTAATGGCAATAATGGTGAATCAGGTATAAAGTCTAGCACGCTCAATTATACCGCAGGATTAACCCTGAGCTACACTTTATTTAACGGAGGCCGGATCAGAAGACAACTGGAAAATGCAAGGATCAACGAACAGATCGGGCAATTACAAGTAAAAGAGCTCAAGCAAAGCCTTAAGAATGATCTTGTCAGCAATTACGATCAATACAACCTGCGCAAAAGTCTGATGGCTATAGCCAGTGAAAATGTGGAGACCGCAGAATTGCAACTTCGTCTGGCACAGGATCGGTATAAAAATGGTACCATCAATTCATTTGATTTCCGTGACATTCAGATCACTTCATTAACCAGTGCGCTCAATTATTTGCAATCCATTTATAATCTCATTGAATCGGAAGTTGGTCTTATGCGCTTAACAGGCGGTATTACCAACCAGTATGATGAATAATTGATCCACCACTGATAGAGATTTATTTGATTAGGACGAGGGTATTTTATTTATTGCCAATAAATCTTTTGCCATGATCAAATATTTCATTCTACCCATTTTATTATTCGTTTTTGCCTGTCAGCCGCAAGAACAAAATAATGCTAAGGTTTCCCAGTGGGAGAACCAGGCTTCTCGTATCACCATCTATCGTGATGATTACGGCATCCCCCATATTTATGGTAAAACAGATGCTGATGCTGTCTTTGGAATGATCTATGCGCAGTGCGAAGATGATTTCAACCGGGTAGAAATGAATTACATCACTGCTATTGGCAGGCTTGCGGAAGTAGAAGGTGAGGAGAAGCTATACAATGACCTGCGGGCAAGGCTTTATATGACGATAGAAGAGGCCAAAGAGATGTATGTCAATGCGCCAGATTGGCTAAAAGCTCTATGTATGGCCTGGGCAGATGGTATCAACTATTATTTGCACACACACCCTGAAGTAACCCCTAAATTGCTTACCAAGTTTGAACCCTGGATGCCTATGTATTTCAGTGAAGGCTCCATCGGAGGTGATATTGAGAGGATTTCTACGAGTGGCTTAAAGGCCTTTTACGAAGATAAAAGCGAACCAATAGCGGCTTATACCGAAGACTTTTTTGAAGAGCCGACCGGAAGTAATGGTTTTGCCATTGCACCAAAACTTACACAAAACGGCAATGCCATGTTGCTGATCAATCCACATACTTCTTTCTTTTTCCGAGGCGAACTACACATGGTTAGTGAAGAGGGTTTGAATGCTTATGGCGCTGTAACCTGGGGTCAGTTTTTTATTTACCAGGGCTTTAATGATAAGACAGGATGGATGCATACCTCAACTTATGTGGATGTGATCGATGAATTTAAAGAAACGATTATAGATAAGGAGGGTAAGCTTTATTACCAATATGGTAAGGAAGAACGGCCTGTGGAAATCGGAGAGGTTACACTTGCCTATAAAACCGATACAGGTATAAAGCAGCGCAAATTCCCGACATACAGGACACATCATGGACCCATCGTAAAGATGGAAGGTGATGAGTGGGTTGCCACAAAGATCATGTGGAAGCCGGTAGAAGCCTTATCACAGTCTTATTTAAGGACTAAAACCACCGGTTTAGCCTCTATGAAGCAGGTTATGGATATACGGACTAACTCTTCCAACAACATGGTATATGCCGATGCAGAAGGAAATATTGGTTACTACCATGGTAATTTCATACCGAAGCGTGATGCACAATTTGATTATTCCATGCCGGTAAATGGTAGTAACCCGCAAACAGATTGGCAGGGTTTACATCCGGTAGAAGAATGCCTGACACTTTTCAATCCTGAGAATGGCTGGATTCAAAACTGCAATTCCACACCCTTTACCGCCGCGGCAGAGTTTAGTCCTGATCCTGAAGATTATCCATATTATATGGCTCCTGACGATGAGAACTTTAGGGGCATACAGGCGGTGCGTGTATTGACCGGACAAAAGGATTTTACATTGGATAAGTTGATCGAGGTGGCTTATGACCCCCGGTTGACTGCTTTTGAAGTATTGATTCCAAGTGTAGTGGAAGCTTTTGATCAAGAAGGCAGTGAGCGGGAGGAACTAGCATCTGTAATCGATGCACTGCGGTCATGGGATTACACGGTGAGTATGGAATCAGTGCCTATGTCGGTAGCTGTGTTTTACGGGTTACAGTTTTTAGAAGATGACCAGGCACCTGATGACCTCAGTAGGATGGAAAGAATTACCTATTTTGCCAAGGAAACCTCGCCAGAAGAGCGGTTGTCAACGCTTGCCAAAGCCATAGACCAAATGAATGCTGACTTTGGTACCTGGGAAATGCCCTGGGGAGAGATTAACAGATACCAAAGATTGAATGGAGATATTCGCCAGCCATTTAATGATGATAAGCCTAGTGTAGGTATACCTATGGCAAGCTCTCGTTGGGGTGCATTGGCTTCTTATGGGGCCAGGCGTTATCCTGGTACTAAGAAATTCTATGGCACCAGTGGCAATAGTTTTGTGGCGGTGGTAGAATTTGGTGAAAGAGTGAAGGCCAAAAGCCTATTGGCAGGGGGACAAAGTGGTGATCCGGAATCTCCACATTTCGATGATCAGGTTGATCTGTATGTGAATGGCGAATTCAAAGATGTTGCATATTATGTTGAGGATGTAGAACAAAGATCTGATGAAAAGTATCAGCCGGGAAGGAGAAGTAATTTATAAGTTAAGTTTCATTATTATCAGTAAAGTCTCTATACGTAACCTGATTACAATTTTAGGGCTTACAGTTTTTTTAGGTTCTGGCTATAATTCAATTGGACAGCCCGGACTTATCGACAGTCTGCGTACGGTTTTGGAAAGTACCAAAGCAGATACTGTCCGGGTTGATTTGATGAATAAAATCAGCAAAATCTGGGCTAACCAGAATAATGATTCAGCGCTTTGGTATGCCGACAAATCGTTAGCCCTATCCAAAGAAATTAACTATCTACTTGGGCAGGTATATGCTTCAAGTTACAAGGGACATGCTTTGCGAAGTGCCGGACGTTACCTTGAGGCCCTTGAGACATTTGAGATGGCTTCAGTGGTGGCCGATTCGATAGGTGAGGAGCTTTTGCAGGCTTCTACTTACAATGAGTTGGGACTTACGCACAACGAATTGGGAAACTATACGGTCACTATCGAAAATTATAATAATGCCCTTAGAATTTTCGAAAGGGCAAACAGCAGTGAAGGCATTTCCAAAGTATATAACAATTTAGGGAACGTTTATGCTGATATAGGGGATTTTGAAACCGCTTTGGACTTTTATCAGAAAGGGCAGGTCATTGACAGAGAAAGTCAAAACACGCTGGGTATTGCGATTAGCAGTAACAATATAGGGATGATATTAAGGGATCTTGGTCGACTGGATTCAGCCTTGGATTATCACCAGCTTTCGTTATCTATAGCAGACTCATTTGGTATTGCTCAGGGTGTGGCCATCAATCTTACCAACATAGGTGTGGTATACGATCTACAAGGCAAACGAGCCAAAGCTATTGATGCCATTACCCGCTCGATCGAAATAAGTCAAAATCAAAACTATCCGGGGATATTGGTAGAAGGGCTTGGGGCATTGTCTGAGGTGTATCTTAATAATAACGATCTCAACGAGGCTGAAAGGTTATTAAATCGAGCATTAAATCTGGCTAGAGAAATTGGTACCCAGGAAGGTGAGAAAAAAGCGCTGGAAGGATTGGTAAAAGTACACGAGCGTAAAGGGGATTTCAAATCTGCATTGCAGGTTTACAAAGCGTTTGAAGCTCTGAGCGACTCTATGTACAACGAACAAACCACCAAAGAAATAGCTCGATTAGAAGCAGATTATGAATTTCAGCAGCAAAGAGATTCGATACAGTTTGCCAATGATAGAAAACTATTATTGTTGAATAATGAACTTGAGACTAAAAACCTGGAGCAGCTAGTTGCATTCATTGCCCTGGTTTTCCTGTTCATCATAGTTGCAGGGTTGGTTTATAGTTACAGAAGGATCCAATCGATCAATAAGAAGCTCGAATTACTCAATAAGGAAAAGGATCATATACTTAGCGTGGTATCACATGATTTGAAAACCCCTTTTCACCAGGTCAAATCAGTACTCCAGTTGATGGACTCTAACTTACTCAATGAAGAAGAGCAAAAAATGCTATCGCAAGAAATTGGCAGGAACCTTGATCAGGGTTTGGCGCTTATTGGCGATCTAACCATGATCCATGCAACAAAAGCAGAACAAGCGTCTACTTTAGAAACCACACCGGTAGATCTTCAGGAGTTTTTACCTTCATTTATCAGCTATTACCAATCTCTGGCCGAGCAGAAAAATATTGATATACAATTACAGGAAGCTTTACCATTACTGACACTGGTCACGGAAGAGTCGCTTCTCAAACGTATTTTAGATAATATTTTGATGAATGCTATTAAGTATTCGAAAGCTGGAAATAAAGTCTCATTGGATGTGATGAATCAGGGCGAAGCTGTTGATTTTATCATTGAGGATGATGGTCCTGGCATCCCTGACGCTGATAAGCAGAAGATTTTTGAAAAGTACTCAAGATTGAAGAAAAGTGGGACCGCCGGCGAACAATCCTCGGGCTTAGGGCTGTATATTGTAAAGGCATTGGTGAAGCGACTTAATGGGTCTGTCTGGGTTGAAGATGCAGAATCAGGCGGTTCAAGGTTTATTGTAAGATTACCACTCAATCAATCTGAATAGGGAAGTGCTTGAGATAATTTTAGTCTTTCATCTATCTGTCTCATTGCTTGTATACTGTTGAAAATACCTACCTGTGTAAGCAATTTTCCTAATTTGTAAATTACTGATTTACCCTATTTTATGGCAAAGTGGGGTGCTCTACTTTTGTATTGTAATTGAACGGTAGAGGAAGAAAGAATTGTTTGATCAACCAGCTTAGTAATTAAACCAGCTATGACACAGAAGCCACGACCATCGTGGTTTTTGTGTTTTATGGGGTTTCCTAATAATTTCGGTAAATTCATTGAAAATAAGGCCCCTATGATCCGGTATACCTTTCGATTTCTTTTCGCATCGCTTTGCTTGTTGGTGATTTTCAACACATCGCTAGCCCAATCCTTTGCGCCGAAAATTGGCCTGAACCTTAATGGCCATAATGGTAAAGTCCACGAGATTATCCCTTTTGATGATTATCAGAAGTTTATATCTATCTCAGAGGATAAAACCATTAAGGTTTGGGATACTCAAAGTCTGGAGGTAATTGACCGGATCGATACCGAAATAGGGCCTGGTTTTGAAGGTATTTTCTATGCTGGGGCACTTGACCCTACAGAAACATACCTGGCATTAGGTGGGCTTCCCGTTTCCTACGCAGAGGGCACCTACATTTTAGTACTTAACATTAAAAAGAAGGAAGTTGTAGCCATTGGCTATGGCCATTTCGATGTAATCAGTGACCTTTCCTGGGATGATACCGGAAAATATCTTTTCTCTGGAGGTGCAGATAATCTTTTCAACACCTGGTCTTTTGATGGTACGGAATTAACCAAAATCAGTGAAATTGAAATGGCAGATGCCATTCAGTTTATAGATTGGGATAAGGCATCACAGACAGTGGCGGTAACCAGTTATGATGAAGTAGTAAGTGGCTATTTGCTTAGCGATCTTGCATCAAATGGGGGTAGCAGCAAGGTAAAGGAGTTGGCAAGCCACAAAGCCCCGGTTAATAATGTGGCCTTTGCAGCAGACGGAACACTGGTTACTACCAGCACCATTGGTGACATCATGATCAACAGCACTGGTACAAAGCCTAAAACGATCAGAGAGCCTGATGGTACCTATTTCAGCAGCCTTTTGATATCTCCTGACGATCGATATATTGTACTTTTTGATGAGCAGGGTAAGGCCCATGTTTACAACCTAAAATCAGGCGGTCTGGTGAATACCCTCAATATTCACGATAATTTTGTTTTCAGTGCCGGATTTGTGCCGAAAGATGGTCAATATGAAATGGTTTCCAGTGGTGGCATCAACCATGCTATTGTCCGCTGGAATGTAGAAACCGGCGATAAGCAAAGCAATGAAGCAGCTGTAGGGCAAGCGATATATTCTCTCGCAACGGTAGATTCTACATTACTCCAAATCAATACCTACGAAAACGGGCATAAGCAACCGGTCTCCCGTAGCTTTAATTATGATTTTTTTGCGCTTTCCGAATATATGAAGTTTGATGGCTCAGCTTTCGATGACAATAAAAGTTACAGACAAGAGGATGAATACACGATAAACATAAGGGGTGGCAGTAAGATTTACAATGATGTCAATACCGATGGTAGGATCCTCTCGATTGCCAGTAATGGTGATCAGTTTTTTATAGGTAGCGATTTCTCGTTAAAAGAATATACCAAAAAGGGCGAACTGGTTAGGGAATTTGCGGGTCATATTGGTGGTGTACGGGGGCTAACGCTTAGCAAGGATGGTCGCTACCTGATCTCAGGAGGTGAGGATCAAAAGGTTATATTCTGGAATCTGTCAGAAGAAGGTGAATATCCTGCAGTCAATGATTTTTTTAACCTTTCGGCTTATAATATAGACGCTTCATCGCCATTGGCAACCTTGGCCAGGGAATCAACTTTAAAGAAATGGCAGGAATTTGCGGCCAGGGTATCCAGTACAAACCCTGATCTTGCAGCAGAAGTAGAAGATATAATTCCATATTTATATAAGCAGGTAGACCCGTTTTTGAACCTGTACCTTGCTAATAATGGCGAATGGATCAGCTGGACACCAAAGGGGTATTTCAACTGCAGTGATTATGGCTCAGAGCTTTTTGGCTGGCATGTTAACAGGGGATTGGGTAAACCGGCAGATTTTTATACTGCTGAGCAGTTCTTTGATATTTTATTTGCCCCTGATCTAATCAATGAGTCATTGGTAACAGGTCAGCGGATCGATCAGATTCTTCAGTCGAGGGGAAAGGCAGTGATCAATCTTGATTTTTCCAAGAGACCATCTGTGGCCTTATTTAATAGGACTCCCATGCGGTTGCGCCAGATTGAGGGTATTCAGTACCAAAATGAGGCATACAGCACAGAACTACGTGAAATCCCACTTGAAGTAGAATTATATAATGGAGGCAGCGGATTTGAAGAGCTTTTCCTCTATCAAAATGGTAAACTGATTCAGAATGATACCGATTTAAAGGAGGTCAGTCTGGGTGATTATATAAGTAAGAAGTACACTGTTAAGCTTAATAATGATATTAACGTTTTTGAGGTTTTTGTCAAGAACAAATCGGGTGTTGATTCCAAAAGAGATGTGTTCAGTATAGCTTACAAAGGACAGGTGATACCCACCAGCAGTTTACATGTGATATCCATAGGCATCAATGAGTATAAAAACAACAGGTATAACTTGAACTATGCATATGCTGATGCCCAGTCTTTTGTTGATCAAATAAAGCAGGTAGGTAAGAAAATCTATAAGGCCATCAATGTGTATGAGGTATATAACGAGGAAGCCACCAAAGAGGGAATTATGGAACTGTTCCAGCAGGTATCTGCCAAAGCACAGCCTGAAGATGTGCTGATTTTCTACTATGCTGGTCATGGCACTCTCGATGATGAATCATCAAATCAGGAATATTATATCGTGCCGACAGATGTCACGCAGTTGTATGGTGATCCTGAACAGTTGGCCAATAAGGCTGTTTCCAGTACCGAGTTGAAAGAACAATTGGCTGGTATATCAGCGCAAAAACAGATGTTGTTACTGGATGCATGCCATTCAGGTGCTGCAGTAAAGACATTGAGCACACGGTCTGCGGCCTCCGAAGAAAAAGCGATGATCCAGCTGGCAAGGAACACCGGCTCGGTCATGATCGCTTCCAGTGGTTCTCAGCAGTTTGCTACCGAATTTGAAATACTGAAGCATGGTGTGTTCACTTTTTCATTACTTGATGCCTTGAGAGGGGAAGGCGACAATGGTGACAAGAATATTACCGTATTAGAAATCAAGCAATACATGGAAGAGAAGGTGCCTGAGCTTACGGAGAAATACGGTGGATCTGCACAATATCCAACCGGCTTTGTAAGGGGTAGAAACTTCCCGATTGGTGTATTAGAAGATCAATAGCTTCTAATAAAGCTTCCGAGTACGCTTCATTTTTTTGTACTTCTTTTTGCGTTGCTTTTGGGCTTTGCCACCGCGCTTGTCAAACAGGTTTTTAAAGAAATCGCCTATGCTCGTTTGATTGCCACGGTTAGTTCGGGTACCCCTATACCGAGCATTTGGACTCTTAAACCTTTTTATCTGTTTGATCTGTTTTTTACGTGCTTTTTGAGGGTTTGCCGAACCCATTTTCCTGCCTCTGGAGCTGTTTAAGCTTTTTCTTCTGTAGTTGACAGCATCACGGTAGTCCTGACGGAAACGATCTTTATAAGTTAGATCTGCAAAATCGATTCTAAGCGCAAGCTCGGTGGTAGAGCCCAGGTTTAGATTGCCATTAGCTATCTCATGTGTAATGCCTACCAGGTATTTCTGTGCAAATTTGAAGCTGGTAGAAAGGCTGATGATGTCATTCTGGCGTAAGCCTGCACCTATCATTAAAGCATTGTTGTATGTATAATAAAGCCCTGTGTTCCAAAGGTTCTCATTCCTGGATTGAATGTAAGTAAAACGTGGTTCCAGGATATCTTCGCCCATGCGCATAGGAATAAGACCCGCACCCATGAAACTCATATAGCCATCAAAGAGTAGGTTTTCTTCGTTATTGACCCAATTTTGGATCATTCGATTGGCTGCTACACCAACTTTAAAATATCGAGTTTGGTAATGCATACCGAAAGAGACATCAGCCGCATTTTCATTCTGAATTTGGGCTAATAGGGGATCCTGCGCACCTGCATCAAAGTTAATCCTGTCCGTGTCAATGTTGATCAGGGTAAAATCCCCGGAGAGGCCAAATGATAAATTATGATACCTGGAGAAATTGATATGGTACGCCGCTGCAGCGGAAAAATAGCTTCGATTAATAAAACTGAATTCATCGGTAAACATGGTTGCTCCAACGCCAATCTTGTGGTTTGCTAGTGGGCTATGAATGCTGAAAAAATTATTGGTGATGGACTGATCAAAGTTTTGTCTATGAGATAGGGTAATTGACCCAAAAGTATGTCCCGCTACTGCGGGATTGTAGAAAAAGGAATTGGTCAATTTCTGCGTAAATATCGGTACATCCTGAGCTTGGGTAGTTAGTCCCAAACAAAGGAAAAATATGATCAATAAGCCTTTCCTCACTGCTTCAACAAGGTTATAGTTTCCGATATTCTGGTTCCATCTGCATAAATCAGCAAACAATTATACAACCCTGATTTCATCTGTGCTAATTGATTGATACTTTCCTGATGGTTATTGGTGAAATTATTAATAGTCAATACCGTTTTACCCTGGCGGTTGATCAGGTACAATGTGGCCTGACCTTTTGTGGTATCAAAATTCTCTATATAAATAAGATCATTAGAACCGTCACCATTTGGGGTTACCAAATTCCTAATCATAGGTGAAAATCCGGCAGGCACTTCAGGCAACCAGGAAAGCTCAATGATCGATGTTTCCTGCTCATTTTCATCAATGGCAAACAGATAAACGAAATGTTCCACTGCACCAAGGGTCCTGTCGAAGAATACGGTAATACCTTCAGTCTCACCACCGGTAGCTTCTACCTGATCATAAGTTACGATAGCGCCACCATTCGATTTCTCGCCATTAATGATGTCCTCAAGCTGTATATCCGGTTGTTGCTGATTGTAAATGGCATAATAAATGGTAGCGGATTGAGCTTGTGAAAGCAAATACTGAATGGCAATGAAATCTGTTTGTGTCTCTACTATTTCTACCGGGTCGAGTATAGGCATAGCGTTATCAGGTGTTACCCAATCCACAGATATAACGGAAGAAGCATTGCCAAAAGCATCCTCCTGGAATAAATGTAGATAATAAGTAGTAGCGTCCCGTAAGCTTCTCACATCGATTTCTTTGGCTTCAAGTTCATTGATTGTTTCTACAGGGAAGCTGCCAAATCCATGTTCTGAATCGGTTCCTAGTTTTATGTCATCCATGGATGGAGGCGTAGGAGAGGTTGTAGCCATCCAATAAATAATGCCTGCCTCATTGGTCTGGTAAAGCAACATGACGCTTCTGAGTTCATTGACCAGTCCAATATCTACATTAATCAATACGGGTGGTATGCCTACAATTTGATTGTCAATGTCAAAGCTTTCTATAGGGCCTAATTCGTTATAATATTCATCAATGGTATTTCCGGCAGTTGGGCTGTATGCTATTTTCAAGTCATCAGTTTCATTGATATCTCTACTAAGTGTTATCTGCCAGCTCGTACCATCAGCTGAATTAGCTGTTTGGAGGTTGACAATAGCACCTTCTATCGAAAGTATGTTCCAGCCTGACTTATCAAATTGAACTGCTTCATCAAATGTCAAATTCAGAATATCAGGGTTGTCTACCGTTACCTCAGCAGATAATAATTGTGGGTTGACACCATCAGCAGTCCAGGTGTGAAATTGTATTTCAGACTCATTCTTCAACTCATCTACCATCACTACCATCAGCGTGTATGGCTCATCATGCAATAGATCTAAGTCCTTCAAACTTATTTCCTGAACTTCTCCGGCGGTATTTACTTCAAACTCACCTGAACGTACCGAATTGCCTAAAGGGTTAATAATGGCATCACTGGTAAGTGCATCTTCAATATTGGTCAGGACATAATACAAGGTACCAGGTTTGGTAGATGAAAAGGCAAATCGAAGTGAATCTGTTGATTTGATAGCCCTCATTTCCCAGAAATCAATTACAGGTGGTGGGTCTTTTACATTGTTAGTGACCGGCAATTGATAAGTAGGTTCTATCAGATTACCCAGCTCGTCCTGGATATCATCCACACCCGGTATATAATAAAGCCGTAAGGTATCACCCTGTGTTATTTCTCTTGCCAGCGTGACTTCTATGGTTTGATTATTTATAGCCTCTGCGGCTATAACACCGGGACCCGGGCTTCCATTGGGAAACTCAAGACTAATCTCGCCAATATTACCAATCACAGAAGCCTCATCAAGTATAAGCGTCATAATCAATGGTGATGCATCTTCAATAACCGCAGAAGCTATAAGTGGTCCTGTGCCGTCCGTATGCCACGACAATGTTTCAATAGCACTGCGATCACCAAACTGATCTTCCATGAAAAGGTGTAAATAATAGGTGGTGTTATCTTCAAGGTCAGGTGAAGTAGCAGTCAAATCTTGATCTGTATTGGGCAAGCTGATTTGTGTAGTTCCTAATTCAATGATATCAGGATTCGTGCTTATGAAACCATCAAAGGCTGGGGGAGTACCATTCGAACTAATGGCCCAAATGATCTCACATATTTTATTGGCATTGTATGTCAATGAAATGCCTTCATCCTGGATCACCGAAAGCAATGTTATATTATTGAAAGCCGGCGGTTCACTAGGGATATTGTTTTCAACTGGGAAGTTGGAGATAGACGTAAGCTCATTATAGGCAGCATCTCTTACATCCCCAAGGTTACTGCTGAAATTCACAAAAAGATTGTTTTCCCTGGTCATGGCCCGCTCGAGCGTAAAGATGAGTGTACTGCCATTATGTACAAGGTCAGTGATTTCAACATCACCGGCAACCTCATCCCTAATAGACCACCCCATACTATCCTCCAGCACGATGGCTTCTGAGAAAGTCAATGCTACCTGATCAGGCGTTGCACCTGCAATAGTAGCCGTTTCTAAAATGGGTCTCGTGCCATCCGGCAGCCAGCTCAACTGCACAATATTAGAATAGTTGCCATCCCCATCTTTTTGCACCAAAAACAATTGATGCGTTGTTTCCGGAAGGGTACTCATGGCAAGATTAGCTTTGAGTAAAGAGTCTACATGTGTTACCTGGAAACTACCGGTCAGATTGCTAGCCGTGCCCGCTTCTATTTCAGCTGCTGTAATGGTAGTGAGCTCTGTGGAAGCCAACCAGTACATGGTGCCTGTTTCTGTAGATTCGTATTGTATAGAATCACCTCTATTACTGTTGATACTGATAATAGCAGCTTGTGAAACAACCGGTGGCGTAGGATCAGGGTTAAATACCAGGCTAAGCGTACCCTGGTTGCCACCGTTGCTGATTTCTTCATTAAGGCTGTAAATGCCATCCTGATTTTTGTCTATGCGACCCGTGACCGTAACCGTTTCGCCTATGGTATTTGATATCCTGGTATTGGCAACCCCTGCTGCATTCGTTGTAATGATAATTTCATCCTCATTACCATCCAGCAGGGCATTGCCGGAAGCAAAAATCTTGATATTGACATCTGCAAACTGGAGGTCCAGGTCATCTTCTGCTCTCAATTGTACGGTAATGACACTTTCATCCACGCCATCAGCAAGTATTGTTGTTTTGGAGGCAGTAATAATACTGCCCGTTGGTCCGCAGTTGATATCAGCAATGGTTTTAGGTCTTATGTAGGTGATTGAAAGTGGGGCATTGCCACCTTCTACATTTGCATCAGGTACATCATCATTATTGGTATCTATCTGTGCCGTGACCGTGATGACTTCTTCCTCTGAATTGACCAATGTGGCTCGGGCTTCCCCGGAGGCATCAGTTAATAAGGTAATGGTTCCGGGACTGCTGGCTACTACTGCATTGGGATCAGACCAGATTTCACTGTCGGCAGCAGTACCATCACCGCTAGCTTCAAACAATACCTCTACGCCGGCCAGTGCAAGATCATCACCAGCAGCGGTACGCAGCTGTACCACAACAGTAGCTGCATCAGTTCCATTGGCCTCAAGGTCGGCCAATGCAGTGCGTACAAGCGTTGATCTTACACCTGATGGGCCTGGTGCTATCGTTACTGTAACTGTCCAGATTTCAGTGTCTATGCCATTTTCTGCAGTTACCAGGTAGGAGACAGGATTAGTGAAATCATTGGTAGTAATACCGCTAACCTGCTCGGTACTGGCAATGGTAGCCGTGGCACCATTTGACAACTCAAAGGTGGCTATCAGACCGGTAACATCAGTGCCAAAATTTACTTCAATATCGATGGTATGATTCACTGCATCCGGTGTGATTGCTGCTGTCTGTTCGGCAAAGCTAAATGTGATGAAATCTGTTTCGGTATTTTGCAGGCTGGTACAATCCAGACCGGCATCATTGATCGTCCAGCTGAAGTTGTCGATCAGATTTTGTCGATCTGCTTCAGATTCACAGTAAATTAAACCGGTAGCCCCAAGGGACAGACCCGTTGGAATGGCTGTTTCTCCGGCTTCTAATGTAGCCCATCCAGTAAGGGTAGCATCATAACTGGCCAAAGACATACCCGATGAATTCAGCATTTCGTCGGCTACTACAAGGTTACTGATATCCCAGGCACCAAGGCTCTGATCAAAACTGGAAGCCAGGTTAAATATGCCTCCCATTTTGGTAATGGTACTCACATTCCAAGTGCTTAAATCCTGATTGAAAGCGGTAGAGCGGGCAAACATCAGGTTCATATTGTCAGCATTAGGCCCAAAAGCCCAATTATCCAACGGCTGGTTATAAACCATATCCGCGGAGTTGAGAATGTTATCTCCATCTACGCCGGAGAACATCCAGGAGAAGTTTTCGCCACTGCTTACATTCCAGCTGTTGACCGATTGGTTGAAGGCTGTGGCTTTATTGAACGTGTAGGAGAAGTTGGTCACATTGCTTACATCCCAACCGGCTAGTGGACTGTTGAAACTGGTGGCATTCTGGAACATGCCTTCAATGGCAAATACGGTGGACATTGGCCAGGCGCTGATATTCTGATTGAAGGCGGTTGCTCCTGCAAACATGTAATTGGTACGCTCAAGGCTGGTGGTTTGCCAGTTATTGAGGGGCTGGTTGAAGCTGGTGGCATCCCTGAACATGTTGCGCATGTCTGTAGCAGCTGATACATTCCAGCTGTTCAAAGGCTGATTGAAACTTGTCGCATCCCGGAACATATGTCGAAGATCCTGCGCGGTTGACATATCCCAATTGTCGATATTGCCATTGAAGCTGGTGCAGCCGCGGAACATAGAATTAAAATCGCTGACTATTGATAAGTCAGGTGCATCCGTAGCATTGTAAGTAAGCTCCGAGCAACCCTCAAAAGCACTATTCATGGTGCTCCATTGGATTGTGCCCCATTGCTCGATAGATTTTATTTTGGTTACTTGCTGGCCTTCATCACCATTGTTAAAATAGATCACAGGAAAATCTCCTGATATAGATATGGTATGCGTACCTGCACTAGCAAAAGTGTGCGTAGGGTTACCAGTTGTTAGGCTTTCTACCGTTCCATCTCCCCAGTCAATAGTGTAGTCATAGCCTGCACCTGTAGTTGGGACGGTGATGGATTCATTGGGTGAAGTGGTTTCCCAGATCGTAACAAAAGCACCACATTCGGTATCTTTTGTATCTCCACTGATTGACCAATTGAAATTATCAATAAGATTTTGCCTGTCGGCTTCTGCTGTACAGTAAGTTAACCCATTGGCGCTAAAAATAACATCTGATGGAACCCTGGTTTCGCCTGCCTCCAGTGTGGCCCAGCCCGTAAGTGTGGCATCATAGTTTTCTTTTGACAGACCGGCATCATCGAAAAAACTGGTCATGTCAGACATGTTGGAAATATCCCATAATCCAAGGTTCTGATTAAAGCTTGTAGCACCGTGAAATGGTCCCGACCAAGCTTCATTGATATAGGTTTCTGTGACGTTACTTACATTCCAGCTGCTAATGTCCTGATCAAAATTGATGGCATTTTTAAAAATGGCAGCCATAGAGGTTACATTGCCCACATTCCATGAACTTATATCCTGATTAAATGCTGTAGCACCGGCAAACATGCCCGACAGGATAGTGGCTGAGGACATATCCCATGTAAGAGGCTGATCAAACGCAGCAGCATCGGAAAACATCCACTGGAAAAATTCAACATTGCCTACATTCCAATTGCTGATATCTTGGTTAAAGGCAGAGGCAGCCTGAAACACCTGACCCATATTGGTCACATTGCTTACATTCCAATTATTGAGCGGTTGGTTGAAAGACGTAGCACCATCAAACATGAAAGAGATATCGATAATAGAACTCATGTCCCAATGTTCAATAGATTCATTGAAAGCAATACACAACCTGAACATCTCCTGCATGCTGGTGGCACCTGATAGGTCAGGTGCATCGGTAGCATTGATGTGTAAATTGGTGCAACCTGCAAAAGCAGACTGCATATTTGTCCATGCATTGGTTCCCCATGCTTCCACAGATAGTATTTTGGCCGCATTACCCGCAGGAGCATTACCATTCTCGTCGAAAAAGATACGAGGGAAAAGGCCACTAATTGCTACTGTGTAAGTGCCGGGTTCGGTATAGGTATGACTAGCATTTCCTGTTTGGTTAAGATCAAAGGTGCCATCACCCCAATGCACCTCGTAATCATAGCTCTCGCCATTGAAAGTAGGTATGGTGATCGATTCATCCGATGAGGTTGTTTGCCATATAGTAATGAATTCGGTAGGGATGGTATTTTCGTACCATACTGTTGTGCTGCTGAGAATATTTGGCACTACCACATCCAGATCAAGATCTCCATCAAGGTCAGCCAAGATCACAGGTCGCGCACCATTGGCAGCATCGGTAATCACAGTAGGTGCAGCAAAGTTTCCTGCGCCATCGGTGTTTTCATGGTAAAGCAGTGAATCTGAAAGAAAGATGCTGGACACCAGGTCAAGGTCACCATCACCATCCATATCTCCGGCTAATACGGATGTTACACCTGACAACCCACCCTGAATAATCGTTTCGGATCCAAAAGTGCCCTGTCCATCGGTATTACGATACCATGCTATTTTATCTGATGCTGATCCAAAAGAGGTCGTTACAATATCCAAATGACTATCCCCATCTATATCAGTGGCATAGATGTATTCGGTGGCTTCAAGCTGATTGTCGATAATGATTTTGGGTCCAAAAGTTCCTGCACCATCGGTATTTTCGAACCACGCAGCTGTATTGGCATCCGTTTCTGCACTCAGCACATCAATGTCTCCGTCACCATCAAGGTCTGCCGGATAGGCGTATTTGGCACCCGTTGAATTTGTGGAAATCAATACAGGAGCTGAAAATGAACCTAAACCATCAGCATTTTCTATCCAGGCAATGTATCCGGTACCGCCATTTCCTGAGACCACAATATCCAAATCACCATCCAGGTCAATATCAGCACTGATAACAGATTTTGCTGCTTCGATTTGATCAGTAATTAGGTTCTTGCTGCCAAAACTGCCTTGACCATCGGTATTTTCAAACCAGGCTATTTCACTACTGGTAGAAGCAGCGGTGAGCACATCCTGATCACCATCTCCATCTATATCTGTTGCGTAGACCATCTCAACGCCTTCACTGGTACCAATAAGCTGCTGAGGGCCATAATTACCCAAACCATCCGCGTTTTCATACCAACTGATATTGCCTAAATCGCCAATAGCGGCATGAAGAATATCTAAATCACCATCTCCATCAAAATCTGCCACTGCAACAGAGATATCCAGGTTATCAGCAGCAACGGGATTGGCGATTCTCGAAAATTGGGCAGGAGCAGTTGCTGTTTGGGTTGTAAACTGAAAACTGGTTGGTTCCGCAAAAACACTACCAGCACTATTGGTCACCTGATCCGTTATTGTTACTGTAATAAGCTCACCGGGAAAGAAATCATTTGCTGGCGAGAATGTAATAGTGGCCGTACCATCGCCACTGAATGTACCTTGCATAGGGCCGCTTTGCTGTCCGATGATGGTGATGTTGTCATCTGCAATGTCAGCATTGTTATTATCAACGCTGCCCTGATCAACGGCCTCTTCAAATGTGATAGCAATTGATCCATTGCGGGCAACGTTAACGGCATGATCAGTTGGAGCTGTGCTAGTTACTGCCATAGACAAAGGCCAGCCACCTTCGGTATATAGGTCCTGTATTTCCGGCTCAGTAAGCACACGGTTATAAATTCTCACATCATCAATTTCACCATAGAAAGGCTCCTGATTTACATTATGTGTGCCAATTCTAAGGGGTGTCGTGTTACTGGGATCAAGTGATGTAGTATTAGTGGTAGTGGAAATATCCAGACTGCCATCAATATAAATGGAGACATCACCATCCCTGTCTATGGTCACTGTTACCATATGCCAGCTGCCATCTGTAACCGAGGTATTGCTGGTCAGTAAAAGGGTACCATTGATTTCTACTACAATCTGGCCGGAAGCGGAAGTTCTTATCATGTAACCATCTGAACCAATATAGCTTCCTTTTGAAATGATGCGCTGCAAATCAGTAGAGTTGCTAGAGCTAACCCAGGCATGAAGCGTGAAATCCTCGGAACCTAAATCCAAGGCATTATTGTCAGATACTTCGATGAAATTATTACCAGCAGTCCCATCAAAGGTGTACGCAGCATCTGTATTTCCAAACCGATCCGTGGATAATGTAGCATTATTGTTTGTTCCATCATATCCATTACCACTTTCATCATTGGCATTGCCGTTGAAAGGGTAGTAGGCCACAAGCCCTCCGGCCAAATGGGTAATAGTATCTGAGCTTTGACTTACATTGCCCAGGGTATCCGTGCTTTGCACAAAATAGTCGTAGAAAGTGCCGTTGGTTACACCCGTATCGGTGAAGGTGGTGTCGTTGACGGATGTGATGGTGATCGTTTCAATTAGAGTATTGTCACGGTAGATAGAGTACGATTCTAGCCCTTCTATACGCTCGGCTGACCATTTGAGGGTTACCTGGTTATTGCCGCTTTCGGCGATGAGGGTGTTCGGGCCCAGGTGATTACCAAATAGCTCAAAAATTTCTTCAGGGGTTAGGGTTTTACCATAGACACTTAAGTCATCCAGTTCACCCAGAAAGGACTGGCTGCCATCAAAATTTGTACCGAGTAGGATTCTGTTCTCTATGCCACTATAATCGATAGCCCCCGCATCAGCATTGCGTGCCACGACCTCACCATTGATATATAAATCAACATTGGTACCATCATAGGTTAATGCGGCCATGTGCCATTTTTCGGGTGCCAATGTGCCGGTATAAGTTGGCGTACTAAAAACGCCATCAATATTTAATACGCCGGTGACTCCCTGGTTTACCAAAGCGAGTGCAGCCACACCTTCTATATCAAGAATTTGTTTTGTTCCAGTGCCTCCTGATTCCGGGTATTTAAACCAGGCTACCAATGATAAATCTGTCGGCTCTGCATCAAAATTTTCAGCAATAAAATAATCATCAATGCCATCGAAACTATAAGCTTGATCAGTATTTCCATCCCGATCTTCTGCTAGGGTGGGTGCACCACCGGCGGCAGCATTGTACCCATTGCCCGATTCGTCATTGGCATTGCCGTTGAAGGGGTAGTAGGCGATAGGTTCTTGAGTCAAGGGCCAGCCACCCTCGATGTAAAGGTCGTTGATTTCGGTTTCAGAGAGGACACGGTTGTAAATTCGCAACTCATCAATACCACCATCAAAAAAGTTACTTATTTGGTTGTATGAACCGATAATTACGGGTTCATCGTTCAAGATAGTATTTGAAAGGTTGTTATTGATAATTGTATTTGATTGAATGTTGCCATTTATATACAATTTAATATTGTTAGCATTATTGGAACCGTCATAAACAACACTCACATGAGACCAGGTATTGAAGGGAACTTCTCCTATTGATTGCGCTACCATTTCATTGCTTGTTGATTTATCAAAAAACATTCCAAAGTAAAGGTTGGCATCATTGAGCCTGAATCGATATCCTCTGTCCGCGGTGCCAGCAAACTGCTTGCTTAAAATGTTAACGTTGGTTGTTGTCGGGTAAATCCAGGCACTTATTGTCAGTTCATCCGTTCTTTCAAAGTCAAAGTTATTTTCGTTGGCTAATACTATGTCATCATCTATACCATCAAAGCTTGCTGCACTCGTATTGTCGCTAAATCTGTCAGAGAAATATACCTCATCATTATCCCAGGTTCCATTATTTCCATTGCCCGATTCATCGTTGGCATTGCCATTGAAGGGGTAGTGGGCGAGGAGGCCATCATCCACAGTCACTGTTACTGTCCAGTCTTGGGACGTAATACCATCTTCAGCAGTTACCGTGTAAGTAACCGGGTTGGTAAAGTCATTAGTAGTGGTTGCACTCACCTGGGCGGTGCTGCCTATTTCAGTGCTGGCACCATCAGAAAGGGTGAAAGTAGCGATAAGATTAGTAAGGTCAGTACCATAAGCAACTTCAATATCGATGGTGTGGTCTGTAGTGTTGGGGCTAATGGTAGCAGTTTCAACTGGGAAACTGAAAGCAAGAAAATCTGTAGCTGTATTGAGTGCCACGTTATCATCATCTTCCAGAGTAGCATCAGCAGTTGGTATTCCTATAAACCCAAATGAAGGGTTGTCAATAGTAATTCTCAGAAGCTCTTCTCCCTCAAGCAATGCATCATCCTCAACGGGGAAGTTGATCACAAAATCAGAGTCACCATTTGGCACATCAATATCTGCGGGGAATGATACCGGTATGATATCGGCAATTACTGCAGATGAACCTGTAGTGAAAGATGTCTCTACATTAATACTTCCTCCAGTGGCATTGGTCACAGTAGCACCATCAGTATTAACCATAGAAATGGTGTAAATGATGGGTGCATTAGGGTTTTCAGAGCCGTTTTGGGTAGTAACGACATTGAAGATTACATCGTCGATTACGAAAGCATCCGCTGACCCATTGATTGTACTGATCGTAACCGCACCGGCACTAATGGTAGCTGGATTGATAGGTGCTTCGAGCGTTGCTCTTAGCAGTTCATCACCTTCTGCAATTAAATCTCTGTCAGGAGATAAGCTAATTAACTCGGTAACTCCCCCCTCTGATAATGTGATTGTGGTTGGAAAAACGGTAGAAAATTCACCTGCTACAGCCTCACTTCCGGAAACAAACTCTATATCTACTGACATATCGCTTCCGGTCCTATTGGTTAAAACATCACCACTTGCATTGACAAGCCTAACTGTATATTGCACATCAGAAACACCCTCACGCGCATTTACAGGATTAATTATTTCCCAAATGGGAACATCATTATCAGCTACCGTAGCTATTGCAGAATTGTTACCATTAAATCCTCCAGGATCAGTATTTGGATTCAGCCCAGACGGATTTGATAAAGTAGCCGTAATATTTTCAAGATTTTCGATCAATAAATCGTCAAATACTTCCAATCTAATCTCTTTTGTGCCCTCACCCTGACCAAAGGATACTGAGGTGATGGTTGAGATGTTTGTATCGAAATCTGCATTGGGTGCAGTACCTGTAAAAGTAACGTCAGCAGTTATAGCTGTGGTTTGATCGTTGATCAGATCAATGGTTCCATCAGTAAGCTTCACCTCAAAAACTACATCATCACCATCTTCACTACCATCCTGAACCTTGGTTATTTCCATAAAGATATCGCCATCTGCATCATCATCATTAATTGTTGCTAAGGCTGAGTTGGTCGTAATTGAAATTTGCTGACCATTTGTGTTGTTTATCGCAATAGTACCCGTGAAGTCTTCTGTAGTTTCTGTTATTTCATCTCCCAAAATATCCACAGGAATATCCACAGATGACATGCCTGCAACTAAAGTGTATTCTATACCTGACTGCCCTACGAAATCGATACCATCTGTAGCATTATTTTCAGTTGTACTGAAGGAAAATATGATATCCTCTTGAGCAATACCAGTCATTGTCACTGTAAAATTACCAGTCTGAATACCTCCAGTCTCAGTAACCTCAAAACCAGATATGCTTATAAGGTTTTCGTCATCATCTTGGATAGTACCAATACCTGAATTATCAGCAATAAAAACATTGCTACCATTAGCAACTATATTGGATAGTTCTATTTCGAATGACTCTTCTGGTTCAGCTATATTATCTTCTGTAATTGTTATGATAATTATCTGAGTTTCTCCAGAAATACTACCTGCGGGAAAAATGATTGTACCCGAACTGGATATGTAATCCGATCCAGAAATTGAACTTGCATCATCATCATTAGTTGTGTAATCAATTTCAAATTCATCTTGTACATTACCTGTAAGTGTAATGGTAAATACCATTTCTCCTCCAGCTACGTCTTCTATCTCAGTTACATCATCAATACTTATAAATGCTTCATCATTATCTATGATTGTTCCATTAGCTGTGCTATTACCTATAATAACTTGTTGACCATTGTCATTGTCTATGGTGATACTACCTGAGAAACCTTCTGAAGGTTCTGCGATATTATCACCCAGAATATCTACTGGAATGTCTATACTCGTTTGACTTGCCGGTATTGTTATTAGTGTTACTACCTGAGCAGTATAATCATCTCCTGATGTAGCACTAGCATCAGAAGTATTAAATAGTAAGTCTATATCTGCCAGTGCTGGTTCACTTATAGTCACTAAGAAGTTGGCTATTTGGGTGCCTTCATTCTCAGTTACAGTAAAGCCCGTTAAATCTATATTGTAACTAGGCGCTTGCGAAACCGTCACGATCCAATCCTGAGTTGTGGTGCCATCCTCAGCAGTAACCGTGTAAGTAACCGAATTGGTGAAATCATTAGCCGTAGTGGCACTGGTCTGCGCTGTGCTGCCCACTTCAGCGGTAGCTCCATCGGATAGGGTAAACGTGGCTATCAGGTTGGTAAGATCGGTACCATAGACCACTTCAATATCTATGGTATGGTTGGTTGCATTTGGTGTAATGGAAGCTGTTTCTTCTGGAAAGTTAAAAGATAGAAAA
The DNA here is from genome assembly GCA_965227155.1 of Cyclobacteriaceae bacterium. Lineage (GTDB taxonomy): Bacteria > Bacteroidota > Bacteroidia > Cytophagales > Cyclobacteriaceae > UBA6059. The sequence continues at coordinate 4,407,738 of OZ245731.1, read as the reverse complement.
TCTGTAGCATCATTAGGCGCTTCTGTAACCGTCACAATCCAATCCTGGATAGTTGTACCATCTTCAGCAGTTACAGTGTAAGTGACCGGATTAGTAAAGTCATTGGCGGTGGTAGCACTCACCTGGGCAGTACTGCCTACTTCAGTAGAGGCACCGTTGGAAAGGGTAAAGGTGGCAACCATGTTGGTAATATCGGTACCATAAGCTACTTCAATATCAATGGTATGATCGGTAGTGTTGGGGGTAATTGAAGCCGTCTCTTGCGGGAAGCTGAAGGATAAGAAATCTGTTGCATCATTTGGTGCTTCAATTACAATTACAATCCAATCCTGAATTGTAGTCCCATCTTCAGCAGTGAGGGTGTAAGTGACCGGATTGGTGAAGTCATTGACGGTGGTAGCACTTACCTGGGCAGTACTGCCTACTTCAGCTGTGGCGCCATCGGAAAGGGTAAATGTAGCAATCAGGTTAGTAAGATCGGTACCGTAGGCTACTTCAATGTCAATAGTATGGTTGGTTGCATTTGGTGTAATCGAAGCAGTTTCTTCTGGAAAGCTGAAGGTTAGGAAATCAGTTTCTAAATTACATGCTTTCGAATCACCAATAAAGGTCCAATTATAAACATTAATTAATTCATCCCTTGCAGCAGCACCTTCGCAATACTTCAATCCTTCTGCCCCTAAGGTTATTCCTTCTGGTACTACGTCTAAACCCCCATTGTCATCTAGCCATCCAATTAATGTAAGGTCATAATTTTCTACACTCATTGAAGTATTATCTAACATATTAACCATTGTTGTTACATTACTAATATCCCAACTTTCAAGAGATTGATTAAATGATAAAGCATCTTGAAACATACCATTCATTTCATTCACATTACTGACATCCCAGTTATTCAAGGGTTGGTTAAAAGAGATCGCATCTTTGAACATTTCTGACATGTTGGTTACTTTTGTTACATTCCAACTATTTAACCCTCTATTAAATGTTTCAGCACCACTAAACATCTGCTGCATAGTTTCGACATTTCTTACGTCCAAAAAATCTAATTCTTGATTGAATGAGGTGGCATTGTTAAACATACGTGTCATGTTTGTAACTTTTGTTGTTTGCCAGCCAGCAAGTGATTGATTGTAATTATTAGCATTAGAAAAAAGATTTGCCATGGATAAAACGTTGCTAACATTCCAAGTCGATATATCTTGGTTAAAAGGGGTGCCTTCAAACATACCTATGATATTTACGGCATTTCCCATATTCCAAGAACTTATATCTTGATTAAATGATGTTCCGGAGAAGATTTCTCCAAATAGTATGCCATTGCTTACGTCCCATGTTGTGATATTTCCGTTAAAACTAGTCGCGCCAAAAAACATTTGTGTAAAAGCTGTAACATTAGAAACATCCCATGTTGTTAAATCTCCAGTAAATGATTCACAATCTTGAAACATGTAATTTAGACCAATAGCTGTTTCAGGAAATATTGGAAAATCAGTTGCATTATATGTTAAATTACTACATCCGATAAAGGCGCTCACAAGACTAGATCCCCACTGAATGCTTCCCCATTGATCAATAGAAATTATTTTATCTTTTTCGTTTTCATAAATTCCGAAAATAATTCTTGGAAATTCTCCGAAGATGGAAATCTTATATTCGTCAGGAACTGTATAAACATGAGAGACACTACCCGATAATTCTGATTCTACTGTACCATCTCCCCAATTTACAGTATAATTATATCCTGCAACATTGGCAATAGGTATTGTGACTGTCTCATTAAATGACAGAGTTTGCCATGTTGTTACAAATGAGTCATTATCTTCTTCAACATTTATTGTCCAATCTTGAGTTGTTCCGTCTTGAGCAATAACAGTGTAGATTACTGGGTTAGTAAAATCGTTTAATATAACTCCACTAAATTGGTCAACACCATCAATATACACGCTAGCCCCTTCTGAAACAGAATAGATTGCCTCCAAAGATTCTAGATTAGTGCCGTAAATAACTTTTATATCTATTGTATGATCGTCTGTATTAGGTGTTGTACTAACTAATTCCTGTTCAAAACCAAATGTTATAAAGTCGGTGGCTGTATTCAGTGCTTCCGTAACCGTCACAACCCAATCCTGTGTAGTAATACCATCTTCTGCAGTAACAGCATAAGTCACCGGATTAGTAAAGTTATTTTCTGTAGTAGCACTCACCTGGGCGGTACTACCCACTTCAGCGCTGGCACCATCGGACAGGGTAAAAGTGGCTATCAGATTGCTAAGATCGGTACCATAACTCACTTCTATTTCAATAGTATGGTTTGCTTCATCAATATTAGCAATACCGGTCTGCTGTGGAAAAGAGAAGCTGAGGAAATCAGTTTCTGTAGAGTTTAAAGGCCATCCACCTTCCTCAAAAAGGTTTGTAATTTCTAATTCAGAAACAGCATTATCATATATTCTGATATCATCAACTACTCCGGTAAAATATCCTAAAAAAGTAGCTCCAAGCCTAATGCCACCAATAGTCAATGGATAATCATTGGTATAATCAGCATTGTTGATAGTTTCCGTTCCAATCAGGCTTCCATCAAGATATGATTTCATTTCTCCACTGGTTTTCGAAACGGTCAAAGTTGCCATATGCCATTGCCCAGATTCAACAGTTCCTGCATTAATGGTTTTTGCACCTCCTATGGACTCATAAATTTGAGATTCCAATTGAGTGCCAGGAAAAATAGATACTGCGGAATTATCGGAGCTTCCCAAATCCCTATCAGAGATCAAGGAAGTACCTGAAGTTCTGGAAAACCAAATATTTATTGTCCATTCATCAGGATTACTGCCTAATAAGGTATTGGTGGTAGGTAATTCGATATAGTCACTGGTACCATCCAAAGAATAAGCAGCATTGGCATTTCCAAAACGGTCTGTAGATGATGTAGGAAAAGTTGTTGCAGAAGAACCATCACCTAAAATACCGTTGTTTCCATTACCAGATTCATCATTAGCATTATTGTTAAAAGGGTAATAAGCTAATAAACCGCCTGAGAAATCTACTAAAAAATCCCACCCATCATTATTGCCATTATCTGTAGAATTGGTCGCATTAAAAGTAGCTCCGCCTGTAGCGTGTATATCGGTCAGGTTGAGATAAGTACCTTCTACGGTACCGGAAGCTTGATTGAAAGTAGCTTCTGAGCCTGGACTTGAAGCTGCTATGGTAATCGACTCACTACTTGTACCCGCCAGTTGTAGGTCATTGGTGGTGAAAGTTTCCCCGGATTGTAAGGTTATATTGGAACCAGGTAGTATGGTGAGCTTGTCAAAAATTATGTTACCAGAGATGAGTTGATTAGATGATCCATTGAGCACGGTTTCATTGGAACTGAAACTTATGGCACCTGTATTAACCAGATCGCCACCAATGGTCAGTGAATCATGGGCTATCGTAGCATTTCCTTCATTATTGATTGAGCCAGGAACGCTAATTTGAAGTGTTGATCCTGAAGTTTTTAAAAATGTACCACTCTGAACCTTGATGCTTTGAGCCAAAAGCCATGAAGGTAAAAGCAGCACTAATAGGAGTGCATATCTTAAATTCATAGCTATTTGACTTTGATGAAGTATGCTAGTTCGTAATATGATGGTAAATTAGAAGAAAAATTCGTGTAAAGATTTCCATCACTCTGATCAAAACCCACTCCACCAGCACCTTGATCATGTTGTTCTCCTACAGTTATTGTTGCCCCATTTGATTGCCATGATTGAAGATTGAATGAATTAACATCAACCCATTGATGATTATGCTGATCACTCCCTCCCGTAATGCCGCTTGTTTCATCATCACTTCCTCTTATAAACCGATTGGATAAATTAGGCGTATTTTCTATCGTGGCACTGCTTATACCCTGTGTAGTAGCTGTAGTACCATCACAAATCGCCCATCCCTCAGACTGTAAGCCTGCTTTAGTAATTGCTCCGGATAAAGAGAGCGCAAACATTCTAACCTCTCCAAGATACCCTCCTCCAGAAGCACTACCACCGCCTACTGCCACCCAGTCAGCTCCATCGTAATAAAAGAATCCATTTTCTGAAGTGTCAAAGATCATAAGCCCGGTCGCCGGGATGGTAATATCATCGCGCTGTGTGGAGGTCATTCTGGGAATGAGCATTCCCTGATCTGTAGATTTTACATCAAGAATGGCTGAAGCATCAGCGTCCGAGTCGTCGGTATTGATTGCTACCCCTTGTGAACTTGCCGTATTATAAATCAAACTGATAAAAAGAAGAAAAAGCCCAATCTTTCTCATGGTTGTTGTTGATTAGAAGTTGTTAAAATGTGTTAGGTCGAACGGTTGTGAAACTATTCAACTTCTCTCAATTTGGCTGCTGGTATACTTTAAATTCAAAAGTATAGGCCAAAGTATCAACAACTCCTTAAAAATCAAATAGATGATGGAATTTTCATATTCCCAGGAGGGAAATAAAATCTATGGTAATTACATACATATTAAATTGCAAGGAACTACTAAGATCAATGGTAACAAAACCGGAAGCGTTTATTGCTTGCCTGCAAGCCACTCTAAATGCGCAAGCGCTAGGTTTATGTCTCCGTAACTTACCGAATCGCCCAATTGTGATTTAATCTCACCAGGGCGCTTAGGCTCGCTGTTGCAAGCTTCTATGATTTTATCCAATTTTTCCTGATCCAACAGATCGGCTATTGGTATTTCTCCAGTGGCAACAAATTTGACCAGATGTCCGGCTATTGTACCAATCACAAGCCCACGTTCTCTGGCGATTTCTGAAATGGTTTTTCCTGACTTGTAAAGGTCATAAGATATTTGGGCCGTTGGCGTTTTGGCAGGTTTATTCGGTTTTTCATATTTGGGTTTGCTTACATGATAAGTGCCTGACTGTTGTAGATCCTTTTTTGTCAAAACTTTGTTTTGGGCTGCGTATTCTATCAGCTTGGACACTTTATTTATTTTCCTGAGCTGATTGATGAATGCTGCCTCCAATTCTTCGAGCTCCTTGACATAGGCTTTCACCTGTTTTTCCTTTTTTATTTCAAGTCGATGCGCCTTGATCTTTTCAAGTATGCTTTCGATCTGATTTTCAAAATATGGCTGAGCTTTCGTTAGACGATCTGCTAGCGGATGAAGGTAGTCTTTAGCAGTAGCAATATTCCTTACCTGTGCAATGAATTTCTCTCCTATGTCTTGAAGATTCCTGGTTTCTTTAACCAACTCAGAGGTCCAGGACTGAAATTGCTGTTTGATTGATCGCCTTTCATCCTTGTTGAAAGATTTTTCATGGTAATACAGACGCTTTGAAATTTCAGACAGATTAAAGGCTTCATCCGTAAAAGATAAGAGATAGTCTTTTCTATGTGTATTGAGTTCAGATTTGAGCAGATCGCTATCCTGAAAATCCTGCAAGTAAGCTGTCAGCGATGCATCTAATGCCGGTGGACTTATAGGCAGACGTGAGGCAAGGGTCAAGCCCTGAAGTGATGTTAGCCTGCTCAAGGCTACATACAACTGACCGGGAGCAAATGTATCAGAGAGGTCAAGGATGGCTTTTTCGAATGTAAGACCCTGGCTTTTGTGTATCGTAACTGCCCATGCCAGCCTGATCGGAAAATGGCTGAATTGCCCCAACGTTTTAGTCTCAATTTCACCCGTTTCTTTATTTAGGCTGTATCTGTTGTTTTCCCAATGATGAATGGGCACTTCTATAATGCTTTCATCTTCCAAAGTCACGTAGATGCAGTCATCATTCAGCTCTGAAACATACCCAATTTTCCCATTAAAATACTGACCCTGACCAGTGGGATCATTTTTGACAAACATTACCTGTGCTCCTTTTTTTAAAGTGATGGAGGCATTAATCGGGTACATGTGCTCAGGAAAATCGCCTTCTATACGAGCATGGTATGTGTAGGCTGTTCCTGTGAGCATTTCCAGTCTGGCATTATTGATATCATCTGCCTTTTTGTTGTGTGTAGTGAGGTAAATATGACCATCCGTATCCTTGCTGCGAATATTGGGGTCATAATGTGTATTAAGCAATTCCAGATCCTCGCTGGTCTGTGTGTTTTGCCTGAGCCGATTTAAGACCTCTATAAATACGGAATCTTTTTGCCTGAATATTTTGTCCAGTTCTACGCGAATAGGAGGGTTGTCTTTTAAAGCCAGCGCATCATAAAAATAAGGGCTTGCATAGTAGTTGTTTAGTAGTTTGGCCTCCTGATCTTTAATAACAGGAGGTAACTGAAGTAAGTCACCGATAAAAAGTATTTGAACGCCTCCAAAAGGCACTCCACGACGGTTTCTTAAGAATCTCAACGTAAAATCAATACAATCGAGCAAGTCTGCCCGCAGCATGCTAACTTCATCTATGATTAACAGCTCCATTTCCCTGATGAGTCGGCGCTTGGCAGCATTGAATTTCCGCTCCCGAAATAAAGTTTGGGGGGTGCTGATTCTTTCGTGACTATCATTTATGGGTACTGAAGCTGGTATGAATATGCCAAAAGGCAAATGAAGCAGAGAATGCAAAGTAACCCCACCTGCATTGATAGCCGCTATACCGGTTGGTGCCGCCACTATGGTGTTTTTAAAAGTATGGTCTTTAATATATCTAAGAAAGGTAGTTTTCCCCGTGCCGGCCTTTCCTGTAAGGAAAACATGCTTTTGAGTGGTATTTACGTATTTAGCGGCCAATCTGGCCAGTTCCTGTAGTTCGGCCATAGAATCTATTTTGTTAAAAATATTTAATTTATCATTATAAAAACCAATGGATTTAAGGAGTTTTTTGCAAAGGAATGTAACAATTTGTCTTTTTAATTCATAGTGATAGCTTTTACCTGAATATATAATTAGACATCATTTCAATTAGATTGGCTTTATAAATCTTGATTATTAATACAGTTTGCCTTCACTAGTCCCTCTGCCTTATTGAAAAGGATAATAGCATCTTGGAAATGTTGAAAAATGCTTTAATCAACAAAAAAAATAAAGTTTTGATGTATAAATCTCGAAAGTAAATACATGCATAAAAGTGCCTATTGGATTTTTGAACTTTCTTTTAGTTTGTTATAGTTTTATGTCATCTAAAAGAAAATCCAAAAGTGAGATTACATTTCTTAAAAAGATTATAATGCAGATTTGTCAAATTGTAACTGCCGTTATATTGGTATTTGCTTTTTCAGCGTGTTCTCAATCCAACACTCAGGTGCTTTATGATATTACATTTGACAAAGAAGCCGATCTGTTATTTTTTGTTGAGGAAACAGAATCACCGGAGGAAGGGCAGTTGACCATAAAGAATAACGCACTTGATATTGATGCTGTCAAAGGTGCCTCCATATGGTTTAAGGATAAGATCACAGCACCGGTAAAAATTGAATATACGGTTGTGGTAGTTGATGAAGGAGGCCCAAATGATAGGGTCAGTGATTTGAATTGTTTTTTTATGGCGATCGACCCCCGTTGCCCTGATGATATATTCTCTTGCCCTGACTCTGTGCGTACCGGTAAGTTTGGTACCTATCATGCATTGCGCACTTATTATGTGGGCTATGGAGGCAATAGCAATAGTACGACTCGCTTTAGGAGGTATCCGGGTTATACCGAAGAAAGACCATTATTACCCGAACACGATCTTGCCGAACCTTTTCTTTTGAAGCCCAATGAGAGGATGAAGATAGAAATAAAAATTGAAGGGAATAAAGTGTCTTATGGTGTAGATGGTAAAACGCTATTTCAGCTCGATGATGATTTACCCTATCATGAAGGGTGGTTTGCCTTTCGTACGGTCCGAAATCATATGAAAATATATGATTTTAAGGTAAGCTCTTTGAGGTAGAGCTTTAGTATCTCATAACGCTTTCCCATTAGAGTTTTTTTTGGTTATATATGCATTCGGCTTTGCTTCATTAAGGTTTCTATCGTATGTAATGCATCTTTTCCTACTATGCACTAATATGGTAAAATTACTTTCTGATTCTTATCGCGATAGTACTTTACAATGTAAAGTTTCATCAAACTAAAACAGCTTAAATAACCAGATCTTAAGCATCATTTATTTCCCAATACAAAACTTCGAAAAAATATTCGCCAGCAGGTCGTCTGTAGTTATTTCTCCAGTGATTTCACCCAGGTAATGTAATGACTGCCGGATGTCCATCGCCAGGAAATCGTTCGTTACCTGCTTATCCAATCCCTCGATCACCTCTAATAGAGCTTTTTTGGTGTTGAGCAAACTTTCAAAATGGCGGGCATTGGTCACTATGGTGTTACCGGTTTTGAAGCTGTCGAGGTGTATCAGTTCTGTGATCTTGGATTTCAGTTCATCGAGATGGGTCTTTTTGGCTGCACTGATAAATATCCACCGATCATCTTCGGCAAAGTGGTTAACGGTTTCCTGGTCAGCTAAATCGATTTTATTGCCTACCAGTATGTAGGGAATACCTATGTTTTCCAGCTGGTTGATCTGCTGGTGGATTTCCTGCCGGGTGTCCTGGCTCAAATCAAAAAGGAATAGGATCAGACTGGCTTCCTTCATTTTGGAGTGGGTGCGTTCCACACCAATTTTCTCTACTGCATCGATGGTTTCCCTGATGCCGGCTGTATCGATGAAGCGAAAGCTCACGCCATCGATAACCATTTCATCTTCAATAAAGTCGCGGGTAGTTCCTGGGATGTCTGATACAATGGCTTTCTCCTCGTTGAGCAGGGCATTGAGTAGGGTAGACTTGCCTGCATTTGGTTTGCCAGCAATCACTGTAGGCACCCCATTTTTGATCACATTGCCCAGGTCGAAGCTGTTGATCAGGGTATTGATTACATGCAGTAATTCATTGATAAGTGTGCGGAGCTCATCCCGGCTGGCAAATTCCACATCTTCCTCACCAAAATCCAGCTCCAGCTCTATCATTGAGGCAAAGTGGATGAGCCTTTCCCGTAGTTGAGCAATTTCCTGAGAGAAACCACCTCGCATTTGATTGATAGCAGCTTTGTGGCTGGCTTCTGAATCGGAGGCAATAAGGTCTGCTACAGCTTCAGCTTGAGCCAAATCAAACTGACCATTGAGAAAGGCGCGTTTCGTAAATTCACCAGGCCTGGCCAGCCGTGCGCCTTCAGTGAGCAATAAGTTGATTACCCTACGAAGAATATAATTCGAACCGTGGCATGAGATTTCAACTACATTTTCCTTGGTGAAGGATTTTGGAGCAATGAAAAGTGTAACCAGCACTTCATCAATGATATCATTGCCCTGACGGATAGTGCCCAGGTGTACAGTATGGGTTGGCTGTTGGGTGAGGTCTTTTCCTTTGAAAATGCGGTTGGTAAGCACGATGGCCTCCGGACCAGAAACTCTGATTACACCTATCGCACCTACACCGGGAGGTGTAGCTAAGGCTACTATGGTATCTTCAACTAGTTCTCTTGTAACTTTGCTCATGCTACCACAAAGCTAGGCTAAAAACCACTATTCCATATGCTTCCTAAGCATCCGCAGCAGCTGCTTGTCTGTTTTGTAGCCTGGACTAATTTCTGAAATTGCACCATTTTTATCAATCATCACTAAAGTGGGGTAGCCTTCTATTTGGATGTGCTTTAGAAAATCCCTGGTTTGAAAAACCTGACCGTCAACATTGATTTTTGTATCTGATTCCCCGTCTAAATGAATAGGAATGAAATGCTCATTGAGTGTGGTAATCACTTCGGGCTCCAGAAATGTTGTTTTATCAAGCTTTTTGCACCAGCCACACCATTTGGCATATACTTTTATGAAGTAAGGTTTTTCAGCATTTGGCATTATCTGTTCAGGCCCAAACCACATGATTTCATCCTGAATAATGGGAAATAGATTAATCCACAGCAGTAGTAGCAAGGTCATGTTGTTGTCTTTTTTGTTTGATGAATCTGATGATGACACCCTGTGAAGGTGAGAAAAGAAACGTTAATGCAAATAAAATTCCGGCTACAGTTGCCATTGCCCCGGCAATTGAGCCATCCAGGGCCACCGCAAGATAATATCCCAGTATGCTGATCAGGAACCCCAGCACACAAGTAATTGCCAGCATAACTTTGAACTTATCTGTTAGCAGGTATGCCGTTGCTGGTGGAGCGATCAACATAGCTACTACCAAGATTGCACCCACCGCCTCAAAGGAAGCAACGGTTGTGAAGGACACAGCGCCCATCAACAGATAATGCCAAAGTGTGGTTGATACGCCGATGGCTGCCGCATAGGCAGGATCGAAGGTGGTGATGTACAGCTCTTTGTATCCAAACACAATGAAACTGATCACCAGCAATAGCACAAAACCAAGTAAATACAATATTCTTGGGCCAAGAATGGTACCGTCCTCCGTAATCCATAGATCGAGAGGCACATAAGCAATCTCGCCATACAAGACGCATTCCTGATCCAGGTCTACCTGTCCGGCAAATGCCGAGATCAGGATTACCCCAAGCGCAAAAAGCCAGGTAAAAGTCACACCAATAGATGCATCGGTCTGCAATTTCCCTTTTTGATGCAAAAACTCAATCAAGAAAGTGGTAAGCATACCAATGAGACCGGCCCCCAGAAGCATGTAAAAAGAATCCCTGCTTTCCGCCAAAAAAAATGCTATAACAATGCCCGGTAGTACCGCATGGGAAATCGCATCACCAACCATTGCCATTTTCCGCAGGATCAAATAACACCCCAACAATCCGCAAGAAACAGCGACTAATGTGCCTGCTAGTATGATGTAGAATTCATTCATTAATAATGATTAATGGGTAATGATTAATTTATAATTAAACTTCTGAGCTTTTCACTATGGAGAATAATATCTTCATTAGTTGAATACAATCTTTTTCTAGTTCTTTAAAATCATTTTCTGGAATTAGGCCTGTTTTATGCATGAGCCTTAACCAGTAATGCGTTTCTCTAGCCTCCTTGTAGCTTATGCTCATCTTGGCTCTGAAATCTTTCTTAGAGATACCTCCGATAGCTTCCTCTATATTTGCACCAATTGAAGTGCCCGACCGTAAAAGCTGTTTTGAAAGTACGTATTCTCTTTGGTCATCTGCAAGGAGCTTACATAGATTGACAATTTTCACAGCAAATTCAAACGATTTTATTGCTACTATATTTTCTCTCTGCTCCTTCATTTCTAATTACTTATTCCACTATTACTAATTCTTGATTATTCATTATTAATCACTCATTAATAATTCAACATTATAAATCACTGATACGGAATTTTTGACTGATGCGGATCCATTTCGGGGTATTCGAGTAGTTCTTCCAGTTTGCGCTCGATATCTGGCGTAATGATATGTTCGATAGTTTCAGCGTCATCATGGACATGGTCCGGTGCGATGCGTAAGTACTTTGTAAGGTAGAGTTCCCATAAGCGATGGAGTTTGATGATTCTAAGTCCTTTGTTTTTGCCGTCTTGCGTTAGTAGGAAAGCTTTGCCTTTCTTTCTTAAATAGCCCTGCTGTCTGAGGCGAAGCAATCCGAAGTTGAGTTTAGTATGCCGTAGTTCTCGCTGTGCAATAATCTCTTCACGTGAACGAGGTTTAAAATAGTCTTCATCCTTTTCACCTAAGTGGCAGAACACTTTTAGGATATTTTCTTCCAGGATCATCCTTCGAATACGATATTGATGCCACATTTTGAAGAAAATGCCCTTTTTTGGCGCAATAAAAAAGGACGCCATGGCGATCATCGAGATAATCATGACGATCCATGGGCCGGTCGGCATAGCAGGGGCCACATAGCTTACATATGCACCTACAACACCTGAAAACATCCCAAAGATAGCAGCCAGCAGCAGCATGATCTTCAAATTGTCAGTCCAGAATCGGGCAGCAGCAGCAGGCGTTATCAGCATGGCTGCCATCAGCACAACCCCTACAGCCTGGATGCCCACGACCACTGCCATCACCGTAAGGGTGGTAAGCACCAACTCAAGCCTGCGCACCGGATAACCTATGGAAACAGCATAATCTTCATCAAAAGCAATGAGCATAAGCTCTTTGAAGAATATCATGACAAGGAGGATTAGCATTATGCTCACTGTAGAAAATACAATAACATCCTGCTGCACCATAGCCGCCGCTTTGCCAAAAAGGAAGGTGTCTAACCCACTTTGAGCGGCATTGCCTGAATGTTGAATATAAGTAAGCAACAAGATGCCTACACCGAAAAAAACCGAAAGGATTAGACCAATAGCAGTATCTTCTTTGATGCGGGAATTGGCTGTGATTTGATCAATAATCACCAGGGAAAGCCAGCCTGTAATGAAAGCACCAATGATCAGAAAGACAGGATTTTTATTGCCTGACAATAGAAAGGCCAGACATACCCCCGGCAATACGGCATGTGCTACTGCATCACCCACCAAGGCCTTTTTTTTCAGAAAGGTAAAAGAACCTACCAAAGCGGAACTTACTGCCAATAGAATAGTACCAACCACCACATAGCGGACGTTAGGATCAGAAAAACTTAAAAATTGGTACAGTTGATCCATTATACCTCCCGGTTTGGAAATGAACCTCTTTTCAGCAGATTGGATACCTCGGAAAGCAAGGTCAGCTTACCGCCATAAGTTTCCTGCAGCAGGTCGTGGTTGAAAACCTTTTCGGTAGGGCCGGAGGCGACCAGTCTTGTGTTTAGCAGAATTACCCAATTGAAGTAGGTCTCTACGGATTGCAAATCATGATGCACCACAATGACAGTTTTTTGCTCTTCCGTCATCTTTCGCAATAGTGCAATGATGGCTTTCTCTGTAGCGGCATCTACTCCGGCAAAGGGCTCATCCAGAAAATAGATGTCGGCCTGCTGCGCTAATGCCCGAGCCAGAAATACCCGCTGCTGTTGGCCGCCTGAGAGCTGAGATATTTGCCTGGAGGCGAAGTTTTCCATTCCTACCTGACGGATGGCACGGTCAGCCGCTTCATAGTCTGCCTTTCTAGGTCTTTTGAAAAGGCCCAGCTTACCATATCGGCCCATAACTACTACATCGCGTACTGAAGCAGGAAAATCCCAGTCGACGGTACCGCGTTGTGGCACATAACTCACCTGGTTACGGACTTTTTTTAGTGGTTCGCCAAATAATTCCACGTATCCCGAACCCATGGGCACCAGTCCCATTACTGATTTGATCAAGGTAGATTTACCGGCACCATTGGGGCCTACAATGCCAACCAAGGCACCACGGGGAATTGTCATGTCAATACCCCAAAGTACCGGTTTATTGTTGTATGAGACCGTTAGATCATGGATTTCCAGAACCGGATTATCTACCTGTTGGATCATAATATGCTTATTTTAAAGCTTCTACAATGGTATTAACATTGGTTGTGACCATACCGATGTAGGTGCCTTCGAAAGTGCCAAAAGGCCCCATCGCATCGGAAAACAAATTACCACCAATCACTACATCGTGCCCCTTTTCTCTACAACCCGTTACCACGGCGTTGATGGCTTTTGGTGAAACAGAGGTTTCAACAAATACAGCCCTGATCTTACGCTCGGTAATCATATCTACCAGGTTGGAAATATCCTTCAGACCAAATTCAGATAGGGTAGAGATGCCCTGCAAGCCAACTACTTCAATACCATAGGCATCTCCAAAATAGCCAAATGCATCATGCGCTGTAACAAGGATTCTTTGATCTTCAGGAATTTCAGCTATTCGCTTTTTTACCCACTGATGCAGCGTATCGAGCTGCTGCAGGTAGTTTTCAGTGTTTGTGCGATAGTATTCACTATTATCAGGGTCAATTTCCTGTAGAGCACGATTTGTTTCCTTAACAGCGTTTTTCCAGAGCGATACATCAAACCATATGTGAGGATCATAAGCATCTTCATATTGTGTGCTGTTGCGAAGCTGCGCTTCAGGTACCGTCTCAGCAACGGCCACAATTGGTTTGATTCTACTGAGTTTATCAAAAACCTCACCCATTTTACCTTCCAAAAACAAACCATTATAAAGTACCAGGTCAGCTTCCGTCAGCTTTTTTAAATCACCCTGCGTGGCTTTATAAAGGTGAGGGTCAACACCTGGCCCCATAAGCGGCTGGGCATCAATGCTATCACCAGAGATGTTGAGCACTACATCATAAATCATACCCGTAGTGGCAACAACTCTGGGTTTACGATTAGAATCTGTATTTTCCTTTGTAGGCTGACAGGCCCAAAGCATGGCTGCCAGTGATATGGCTAAAAAGGTTATTCGTAGCTTCATTTTGTAGTTACCAATATGTTGTTAGACGCTTGTTGTGAAATGTAAATAGATGGCCCATTATCAACAGCAATTTCAAGCGAACCATCAAACTCTATTTTATCAATCACTTTTACTTTTGCATTAATGTATATGCCAATCTTATTAAGGTATTGTAGAAACTGATTGTTGCTGTCGTTCACAGAGGCGACACGATAAATATTGTGATCCTGAACCTCAGCCAGGGGCACCTGCTTTACTTGCTTAATGGTTCCATCTTCTTCAGGAATGGGGTCACCATGAGGGTCTACTCTTGGATAGTCGAGGTACGCATCCAAACGCTTGATAAGCAGGGGAGAGTTGATATGCTCCAATTCTTCTGCCACTTCATGCACCTCATCCCACTGAAAATTGAGCTTGTCAACCAGAAATACCTCCCACAATCGGTGTTTTCGGATGATCTGTAATGCCTTTGTTCTACCCTTTTCTGAAATATTAACACCTCGATACTTTTCATAACTCACGACTTCCTTCTGCGCCAGCTTTTTGATCATATCACTTACAGACGCAGGTTTGGTTTCCATAAAGTCAGAAAGCGCATTGGTGGAAACACTAGACACACCACCTTCCGATAGGTGATAGATAGCTTTCAGGTAATTTTCTTCTGTAAAACTGAGTTTTAACTCCATTTCAACAAAGCTAAAACTAATTTAGGGTAATCTAAAAATATTTTTATGGAAGTATAATACCTAAAGCAATTGCTCTATCACAGTCAGTAACTTTTGTTCTTCTGACTGCCATAAAAATGATGATCGGTCGTAATCAAATTGCATATCGGTTATTGACTGATGTAATAGATTGATGTCAGGCTTTTGATCATCTATTGCTATAGCCATTGGCGCTTTGAGATTGGCCCAGCTTGTTCCTTTAAAAACGATATAAGGCAAACCCAAGGCATTGTACTCAAAGTATTTGGTAGGTAGCTTACCAGCATTTGAGGGTTTTTCCTCATAACAGACCAATCCAATGTCAGCTTGTAGCATCGCATTCTTTACCAGTTCGTAATGAATAGGAGTGGCTTTTGCTTTTAGCTGTATGCCTGGGTTTTTCAAGCTGTAGGATTCTAGTGTTTTCAGTAGCTTTAAATCCGGACAATGCCCGATAATAGTTAAAGTAAGGTTTTCTTGTTGCGTCTGTAGCTTCTCAAAGAGACTGATGGTATGCATAACCCCGCTGATGTGTGAAATATTGCCACTAAAAATCAAGTTTTTAATTTCTGCTGGTCGGTTTTTTGTGGTAGACCAGCTTAGGCTTTTGTTTTCAATTATGGTGAACTTGTTTTTGGTCAATGACAGTTGCCTGGCATAGATCGCTTCTGCCAATAAAAAATGGTTGACCATTGGTGCAAAAACACTTTCCATAAACCTGATGCTATAAGCATAAATAATAGCTTTCCAAGTAGTGTAAATTTTTTGGTGAAGTAAGTTGAGCTTATAATTCTCCTGTACATCATAGATGAGTTTGAATCGACGCTGAAGCATCAATATTCCCATAGTGATTAACAACAGGGGATGGTTAATAATCACAAGGTTTGGTTGAATAGCACGAAGCTTTCGTATGACAAATAAATGATAGCCCAAAGAAAATTTGGACAAGGGATATGCACCTTCTGCTGAGTGAAATGCTATGTCATTTGCAGGCAGCTTTTTTTTTAGGTCATTTGCTATGATATTAATGGCATATTTATTTGGTTTAGCCAATGAAACGGCAATTTTATGATAATGGCGAGGGTCGTCTATCGGCTTAAGCAGTGAGACAATTGCTATTTTTTTCACAATCAAAAATTAAGGAAACCATTTCATTTCTATGGAATTAAAAACAATAATTGAAGCTGCCTGGGAAGATCGGTCGCTTTTAAAGGACAAGGAAACATTAATTGCGATAAAAACTATCATCGATGATTTGGATAGCGGTACTCGCAGAGTGGCAGAAATGAAAGACGGTGAATGGGTTGTGAATGAGTGGCTTAAGAAGGCTGTTATCCTATATTTTCCTATCATGAAAATGCAGGTAATAGAGGTGGGGCCATTCGAATTTCATGATAAAATCAAACTAAAGAGTGGTTACTCACAGTTAGGTGTGAGGGTAGTGCCGCATGCCATAGCCCGCTATGGTTCATTTGTGGATAAGGGGGCAGTGTTGATGCCTTCCTACATTAATATTGGTGCTTTTGTAGGTGCAGGCACTATGGTTGATACCTGGGCAACTGTGGGTAGCTGTGCGCAGGTAGGTGAAAATGTGCACCTCAGTGGGGGCGTTGGCATTGGTGGCGTATTAGAACCGGTACAGGCAAAGCCAGTTATAATTGAAGACAATGCTTTCATTGGATCCCGATGTATATTGGTAGAAGGTGTACATGTAGGCAAAGAAGCTGTACTTGGTGCTAATGTTACCATCACAGCCAGCTCTAAAATCATTGATGTAACCGGCACAGAGCCTGTTGAATACAAAGGCTTTATTCCACCTCGTTCCGTTGTAATTCCGGGAACAATTCCCAAGCAATTTCCAGCAGGAGAATATCAGGTGCCTTGTGCCTTAATTATTGGTAGGCGTAAGGAAAGTACGGATAAGAAGACT
Organism: Cyclobacteriaceae bacterium; assembly: GCA_965227155.1. Classification (GTDB taxonomy): domain Bacteria; phylum Bacteroidota; class Bacteroidia; order Cytophagales; family Cyclobacteriaceae; genus UBA6059. The sequence goes on along the minus strand of OZ245731.1, from coordinate 4,390,866 downwards.
TCACTCAATGAAGCATTAAGGGATAATAGCGTGGCTGTATAATGGTGAAGAAATTAATTCTAATATGCCTTTGCCTAAGCTTTTGGACCACTTCAGTTGTGGCACAGACCAGGGTAACCTTTAAATCGCAGGATGGTCTGGATGTAGCCGCTGATTACTACAATATGAATGGGGATAGTGCCAGGCTGATATTGTTGTTTCATCAGGCAGGCTGGTCGAGGGGAGAATACCTGGAAATTGCCCCGAAACTAAATGCCCGGGGCTTCAATTGTCTGGCTGTAGACTTAAGATCAGGCAATACAGTTAATAATACGCCTAATATCACATACCAAAATGCCAGGCAGAGCATGCGCCAGACCAACTATCTGGATGCCTACCAGGATATAGTTGCTGCTGTGGCTTATGCTAAGGATAAACTAGACGCAGATAGCATAATCCTGTGGGGTAGTTCCTATTCATCCTCACTGGTATTGCAATATGCCGGTGAACAGTCAGAAGAGATCATTGCTGCAATGGCCTTTTCCCCGGGCGAGTATTTTAAGAATTTCGGAAAACCGGCAGATTACATAGCCACAGCTGCCGGTAATATCACTGTTCCGGTATTTATTACCTCTGCAAGGTCTGAGCAGAAATCCTGGAACGGCATTTATGAAGCCATTAACCACGCCGGTAAAATGAGTTTTACGCCACAAACATCAGGTAACCACGGGTCGAGAGCCCTGTGGCAACAGTTTCCAGATCATAAGGAATACTGGGCGGCAGTGGATTCATTTCTTGACAAATTGTAATCCGGCAATTTGTTTTTCTAACTTTGCAGGCAAAATATTTTACCAATGAGATTAATTGCATTTGCTTTTGCTATATGCTTTGCCATTTCTTGTAGCTCCAGTAAAGAAACCCGGGTCGCCGATAGTTTATTTGAAGCTGGAAAATACGAGGATGCTATAAAATCCTATACGCAATACATTGATTTAAATCCTCAAAGCGTGAAATCTTATTACAACAGGGGGCGTGCCTATGAGGAATTGGGGCAGTATGAAAAGGCAAGAACGGATTTTGAAAAAGTGCTTGAACTTGATGCCAAAAACACCAATGCAATGTTGAGTATTGCTACCTACTATTATCGAGAGGGCAATTTCAAGCAGGCAGCCTACCATGCCGAAAATGCCATCGAAGAAAACTCGGAGCTATCGAAGGGCTTTTTTTGGTTGGGCAGGTCTAAACACCAACTGGGCAAGTTTCAGGAGGCAGTGAGAGCCTATAACAACGCCTTGAGTTTGAATAGCGATATGGGAGAAGTTTACCTCTACCGTGGTGTTGTATTTGCACAGCTCAATAATTATTCTAAAGCCTGTGCTGATTTCCGGATTGCAAGGAATTTAAATGTGGAAGATGCAGAGCAGGCAGTTGCTAAATACTGCAAGTAACATCTAGGGCCACAATCGCTTATTCAGGGTAGATTCTAGCTGCTCTTCCAACTCATCGGGTATTAGAGGAAAAAAATCCAGACCTGTAGTCTTTTCAATATCATCGATGGTCGTAGCAAAAACCATGACATCTGAATCCGATTTCATGTGTGGCAGAATAAAGCCTATAGCCTTCAATTCCGGTTCATTGATATCTAGAATGGCTTTATAGTATGCACTAGGCACCTTTACATCATTTTTGCCGATGCTCTTTGGTTTATCATCAAAAATGGGCCCTGTCACCACATAAAGTACCCGGTTGTCAATAGCCCAATCCCTGACCATCTCTTCCAGCTTTTTCCAGATGCCACGATTGAAGCCCGGTTGTTGGGGACTCATATTACTCATGTAAAATGATTCCTCCATGGCTGTAGTAGACCAGTTAAAGTCAGCAGCAGGAGCCAGATGCCCTCTGTCATAGCCTGATTTCCTGTAATCGTTAAGGCTGGCCGAACCCGTAGTAACCATGGGATCCTCCTGAAAATTGTCTGTACGACTTACTTTGCCACGTCTTATAAGATCTCCGGATAATTTATAAGCAACCCATTTGGCTTGTTCGGTTTCCTCATCATAGGCGAGGGTGTAAGCCTCATGTTCGATAATTTGCTCTTCCAGCGAATATTTAGGCCATGCAAAATCAAAACTACGGGTGTAATAAAACACATCAAGGTCTTTGGAGGGTTCTGGTATATCCTCATTCCTTTCTACGGTTTCAACATCCTCCTGATCTTCATCAGCCTGTAAGCTTTCTTCAGGTTTGGTTTCCTCTTTTGGAGGTTGCTTCTTTTCCTCAGGAGCTTCAATAGCCTGCTTTTCGGCGACTACTTGTTCTTGTTGCTGGTCATTTCTGAACTCCCTCAGATAATAGAGTGCTGCCACACCAGCCACAATCAAAAACACCACCATTACAATCAACAGGGTATAGTTGCCTTTCTTGGCTGTATTTTTTGAAGAAGAAGCTTTTCGTTTTGCAGGGGCCTTCTTTTTGGGTGTGCCAGAAGCTTGCCTGCCTGTACTTTTTGTTTGCTTTTTGGCCATTAGGATCTTTTGAAAGTTTTAGCGACTACCAAATCTTTTGAGCCATGGGTATAATCATAAAACCCGTTACCGGATTTAACCCCCTTATGACCTGCCAGTACCATATTGACCAGCAATGGGCAAGGTGCATATTTTGGGTTACCAAAGCCATCGTAAAGAACTTGTAGAATAGATAAACAAACATCCAGGCCAATAAAATCAGCTAATTGTAGAGGTCCCATGGGATGGGCCATGCCGAGTTTCATAACAGTATCAATTTCTTCCACACCAGCTACGCCTTCGTGCAGGGTGTAAATAGCTTCATTGATCATGGGCATCAAAATTCTATTAGCTACAAAGCCTGGGTAATCATTGACTTCTACAGGTGTTTTTTCCAATGACTTTGATAATTCCATGATTTGATCTGTGGTGTTATCAGAAGTAGCATAGCCTCTGATTACTTCCACCAGTTTCATCATTGGTACAGGATTCATGAAATGCATACCAATCACCTGAGCAGGACGGCTTGTTGCGCTTGCTATCTTAGTGATACTGATAGATGAGGTGTTGGAAGCTAAAATGGTATGCTGGGGAGCAGATGCATCGATTTCCTTAAAAATCTTGAGCTTGAGGTCAAGATTTTCAGTAGCAGCCTCTACCACAAGGTCAGCTTCCGAAACGCCTTTTGCTAAATTGGTAACAGCTGAAATATTGTCAAGCGTGTTTTTCTTGATATTTTCGGTGATTTTTTCTTTTTTGAGCTGTCGGTCAAGATTCTTCTCAATTGTTTGCAAAGCACGATCCAACTGCTCCTGGTTGATATCAATCAAATTGACTGGATATCCAAACTGAGCAAAGACATGTGCTATCCCATTACCCATCGTTCCCGCGCCTACAACTGCTATATTCTTCATAACCGTTTTTTGTTTCAAAGGTAATCACTTTGGCTCATCTTATATATTGACTGGTTGTTCAATAATCATTCAAATTCCAAATGGTCTACATATTAAAGAGTTGCGGGTATGATCGATATCTATGCAGAAACATCCCAATAATAATATTTATGCTTTGCGTTTAGTATTAGTAAATTTGAGATTCAGAAAATTGTTGAATATGTATTTGAAGGCAATCACAATTCTTACATGGATTATTACATTTTTCTTTGTCCAGCCCATAAAGGCGCAGCAAGGCTATGATTTAAAATTCCAAATTGACAATATTCCGGATAGCGTTGTTTATCTCGGTTATCATTTTGGTGATCAAAGATATCTGAAGGATACGGCTAAGGTTACCAATGGTAATTTATTGACCTACCAGGGTGAAGAAAACCTCACACCAGGCATCTATTTTCTATATGCACCGAAGTATTATTTTGAGTTTATTGTAAAAGAGCAGCAATTCACGCTCAAAACTTCACGAGAAGGTGGTTACAGCACATTGGCAGTGGAAGGATCGAAAGAGAACGAGATCTTTAAAGAATTTCAGATTGGGATGGTTGAGATTCAGCAACGCAAGAAAAAGCTTGTTGATTCACTTGCTACAGCATCCAATAAGCAGGATTCCACAGCACTGTACGAGGCTATTGCAGACACTGACACACAGGCGACTGATTTTCGTAGTGCTTTGGTGGAAAAATATCCGGGTACATTCGTGTCAGAAGTGGTTTACCTGATGGAGCGCCCTGTGGTACCGGATTTTGATTCCATTTCTGATAACCTGGAGCTTCAAAAAGCGAAATATCTCTACTATAAGGATAATTTCTTTAAGAATATTAATCTGGCAAATGAAGGGCTTCTGCGTACACCAATTCTCTTTAAAACAGTTAATGAATACCTGGATGAAGTCATCATCCAACATCCGGATTCAATTAATAAAGCCCTTGATTTGGTACTAGGACAGGTAAAAGAAAATGAAGAGTCGTACCGTTTTTGGTTAGTGAAACTATTCACCAAATACCAGGAATCTACGATCATGGGTATGGATGCTGTGGTAGTGCATCTTATCGAAAATTATTACCTCAATGGTCAGGTGCCCTGGTTAGACCAGGAGTCTATTGATAAGCTTGCAGATGAAGTGAAATTCATCAAACCCAATCTACTGGGAAAAGAAGCTCCAAGATTGCAGTTGCTAGACACAGCTATGAAGCCCATGGATTTAAGGCAGATCAATTCAAATTTTACTGTCTTGTATTTCTATGATCCGGATTGCGGGCATTGTAAGAAAAAAACGCCCGTGTTGTTGGAAGCATATCGCAATGAACTCAAGCAGGAAGGCGTAGAGGTGCTGGCTGTTTGCACAGTGACAGATGTGGAGAAGTGGAAGAAATACATCCGCGATAATGAACTAAACTGGATCAATGGGGCTGACCCGAATTACCGAAGCAACTTCCGCATGGAGTACAATGTGCGCAGCACACCAACGGTTTATGTACTGGACAAAGACAAAAAGATCATTGCCAAAAAACTGGATGTAGACCAATTGGCAGACTTTATTGAGCAGTACAAGAAGCGTAACGAAACCAGTGACTAGAGTTTAACAAGATCCGATTCCTTCATGTCAAGCCAGTCAAGCGTGGATTTGTAAAAGATGTTTTCCTTGTCGGTTTCCGGCAGATCCATTTCTTCTATAAACTGGCCAATTTCCAGATCACCCAATGGGAAAGGGTAGTCAGAGCCAAGTGTGACTTTCTCTGATCCGATCATATCGATCACGTACTCCAAAAGCTTTGGGTCATGGGTAATACAATCGACCCAAAATTTCCCAAGGTAGGCATCAGGGCTTACATTATTGTCTACCGCCACCAGATCCGGGCGACAATTGAACCCATGCTTTATTCTGCCCAGCGTAGGCAAAAATGACCCACCAGCATGGGCAAAATTGATCCTGAGTTTCGGATATCTTTCCAGTACACCACCAAAAATCACAGAGCAAATAGCACGGGTGGTTTCTGCCGGCATACCCACCAGCCAGGGTAGCCAGTATTTACCAATGTGCTCACTGCCCATCATTTCCCATGGGTGTACCAATACGGCCATACCTAATGCTTCACAAGCCTCGAAAAACGGAAAAAATCTAGGCTTACTCAGGTTCAAATTATTGATGTTGGAACCAATCTGAACACCGGGTATCCCTAGTTCCTCCTTGCATCTGGTAAGCTCTTTGATCGCAAGATCTATATCCTGCATGGGCAAGGTGCCCAAAGCAATGTAATGATTAGCCTGATCGGCTGCTAAAGCTGCAATATGATCATTGAGGAACATCGATAGATCCAAACAATGCTCCGGTTTGGCCCAATAGCTAAACATCACCGGGATAGTACAAACAACCTGGTATTGGGTGTTGAATTTTCTGTACTCTTCGATTCTCAATGCTGCATCCCAGCAATTGGATTGTATTTCCCTGAAAAAGCGGTCACCTTTCATCATACGAGCGGCACCAGGTTTATGATGCAGCAGATGAATGAATCCATCATAACCAAACTTCTTGCTAAAATCGGGAAGCTTCTCTGGTATGATATGCGTGTGCATATCTATTTTGAAGCGCTTGTAATCAGAGCTTTTGTGGGTCATGTCCGTGCAAGATAATCAATTCCGTTATTTCAAAAATAATGTGGTGCCAAGACAACAAACTACGGATTTTGACAAAAGGCCTCCAGAGGTTTTTGAGCTTCCATTACACCCATCGCCAAAGCCTTCTTGAGGTAAAAACAGGCTTCTTCATCTTTATTGATCATATGCAGGCTGAGTCCGTAATTAAAATATGCTCCTGCATTATCCTGATTTTCAGTAAGGTATACACGGTAATGCTCTACAGCTGCTGGGTAGTTTTTCAACTGATAATATGCATTGCCCAGGAGATAATAATTGTGTGTTCTTTGAGAGTTGATGGTAAGCGAATGGTTAAAATCATCAATAGCTTTGGTGAATTCATTCATTTTAAAATATGCTCTGCCACGGTCGGTAAGATTATCTGATTTGTCCTCGGTTATATTGATCGCTATGGTGTAATCCCTGATGGCCGCCTCATAATTCTCCGTTACAAAATTCTCATAAGCCCGCTTCTCAAATGGTAAAGGGTTGATTTGCTCCTCATATAGCTTATTATACTGGCTTTCAGAAATGTCTGTCAATAAGGAAAGATTATAGAGGGCTCGCTCATTTTGAGGGTTCATGTTTATTGCGCTATTCAGTTTTTGGATGGCTAACGATGTGTCATTCATGGCCAGATGGAGCATCGCTTCATTAACTACATATTCGGATTCTCCGGGAGCCAGCTTTTGTGCCATTTCAAAATCATCGAATGCTTTTTCTGTTAATCCAATTGCCTGGTGGCATAAACCTCTCAGGTTAAATAGATCATCATCCATTTTTACCAAAGTGCTGACTCCTGTTGTAGAACCGGTTTGGTCAGTTTGAAAATATACTTTAGTTGTGTTTCTAATTTCGTCATCCATCAAAACCCTATTAATCGCTTTGATGGCTTCCTCATAATTTTCAAGATTGTAATACAACTGTCCTGTTTTAAAATGGGCTTCCATGTTTTCCGGCTCCATATTAATGACAGTCTCATAATCAACCAATGCTGCAAAAGGCTCTTTTTGTGCTTCTCTTATCATGGCCCTCACAAAATAATGATCGGTGACCTCTGGAGCTAGATAAATAGCGATGTTGATTAAGCTATCAGCAAGTGAAATGTCATTGTAATTGTAAGCCCGGGTTGCTTTGTCATTGTAAGCTTTAGCCTGCCTGAGTTGTCTGAATTTACTGGTAGGCTGTTCAATAACCTGAGTTGTCTGTGCAGAAACTGGCTGATAGACTACCGGTAAAAAGACTAGCATGAAAAACAAAAACTTCCTGATACGATTTTTCTTAATGCCAATACAAATTGGTTGGAGATTGGTAGTGGTAAAAGAAAATTTTATTGTTTTCAATGAAATTAGGTTTTAAACAACTGGCTTATATTAAATTAGTAAGTCTTAATAATGCTTAGAATGAATAAACAATTTACGATGAAAAATAGATTCTTGTTGGCTTTATTGGCCTTAGGCCTTGTTTTTATGGCTTCTTGTGGTGGGGATGATGATGACGAACCGGCACCTGTAAGCCCGATAGTGGGTGAGTGGATATTGGATTTGATTGCTTACAACAATTTTCCTACAGGCTTCATCAACAATAATGGTCAGGCGTTTTTACCCCAGGAGTTTGGTATCGAGGAGTGGACGATCAACTTTATGGCTGATGGCACTTATGAGCAGGAGATCAGAGTACCCGGACCCAACGAAACCTCATCTGGAACATATACCTATGAGGGAGAAGATTTAGAGCTATCACCTGATGATTTCGAGCCCGGTGACCAAACTGATTTCATCGTAGAAAATCTAGATGATGATGAGCTTACACTAAGTTTTGATGTAAATGTGATAGCCTTACCCGATGCAGTTACGGATACTTTAACGCAGGGGCTTACAGATGCGCAGTTTGATTCATTAGCTGTTACTGTACAAGCCAGGTTATTTTATTATTTTGAAAAATAGAATCGAAACTTTTAAGAAAATAAATAAGAATTCAAATCCTGCTCATTCCGGGCAGGATTTTTTTATTGCTTTATAAGTTTCAGCACCTGCTGTTGATCGCCCTGGCTAATCTGTACGATATACATGCCTGGGGGCTGATTGCTAAGCGGAACCGTGGCATCAAGTTGTTTGCCTGTCTTTCTAAATGACCTTTTATAAATGGCTCTGCCCAGTGCATTCCATACTTGTATGTTTACAGCACTGATTTCATCATTGATAAGGCGTATGGTGGCCAAATCAGATGTTGGGTTAGGGTAGAGGCTCAGTTCGCCCGTAAGCTCATTCCGAATTCCGGTTACACTTCTTACGAAGATGGTAAGCCTTGCCTCTTCCACACATAGGTCAACGCCACTGCCACTTACAGTATAAGTGGTGGTTTGCGTCGGATTGACTCTGATTTGTGGTCCCAAAGCATTGGAAATACTGCCATCATCGGCATTCCATTGGAAAATACTGGCGCCAGCTGCATTGATCTGAATTTCCTGCCCCGGATTAATGATGAGATTATTGCTGCTGATTTGTACGGATGGGTTCATGCCTACCTCCGGTTCTATATCCAATGCAATATTGGCACCCCAGGAAAGTGCGTATTGGGTCCATTCATCATATTGATTCAACTCCCAACTCGTCGCTTTGGTAGAAACGCCATCAGGGGTTGTCTGCACCACCACAGTATCACCCCGCTCATAGTTTTGAAATAAAACGCCCACTTGAAAAGCCGCACCAAAAAGCGGCACCTGACCTCCAAAGATGATTTTGGTAGTTCTGTCGTTAGCGATATCTTCCTGTATTTGCTTTATCAGTACATCCTGCTGGTCCAATATCGCCGCAGGACTATTCTGTGGTCCACGGGCATTCCAGACCACCACAGTCACCCTGGCATCATCCCTTTCTGAAAATGCCTTTCCAAAACGGATATTCACAGCGCTCAAATTTTCGTATCCCAGATCATTTATGAAAAACTCTGAAACTGCCTGCAAACCAAGACTATTATGGCCGGTAAGATAGCCCTGAGGGTTAATGATAGCAGTATCGCGGTAGATATCTTTGATCGGTAGGGTTTCAGTATCACCTACTACATTGCTTAGGGTATTGCAAATACCTTCCGAAGATACAGTAATGAAGCCTTCTTTCACCAATGGCTCGGCGGTACCAATTGAATTGCCAACGGTAAGGCTGACCCTGAAGATGCCCTCAGTAGCATAGGTAACAATAGGGTTTCGTTCTGTGCTCGTACTGGGAGAACCGCCTTCAAATGTCCACTGCCAGCTGTCAGGGAAATTGGTGGACAGGTCTGTAAAGCGCACAGTACCATCTCTAAGCACTAAATCCTTGTCTGCCCTGAAGTCCGGGGTAGGGATTTCAGTGACGGCTATGGCACAGGCAGATGAATTGGATAGGGAAGCCCTTCTGGGACTTAATTCCATGACAGCCCTGATTCTGGCTTTCTGACCCTGGGTGAAGATATTCATACAGGCATCATCAGAATAATCCATGTAATTGGCAATCATATCATTAGAACCACAGGAAGCTTTTCCAAGGGGACATCCACGTGTAGGTCCACTTTGCTCCGGTGTGTCAGACACAAAGTCATCAGAGCCGCAGGGCCCATCTCCCCAAATGTGTCTAAGACCAAGGAAATGGCCTATCTCATGCGTAGTGGTTCTACCTCGATTGTAGGGAGCCTGCATAATAGGAAAGTTACCTTTCTCCGCAGATCCGAAACTGGTATATCGAACCACCACACCATCGGTGCTGCTGGCTCCACCACTGGCACCAAGCCCCTGTAAACCTGATTCACTTGGAAATTGCGCATAGCCTAGTAATAGCTCATTTTCTCCTTCAAAATCAACAGTCCATATATTCAAATATTGGTTGGGGTCCCAAATGGTTGCAGGTTTTAGTATCCCTTCAATTTCATTTCTGGTCCATGCTTCCCGATTGCCATTGTACCGATGTACACCGGGTTCTTCCAGCTCCTGACCATCCTCATCCAGTGCGGCAAGGCAAAACTCGATTTCAATATCTGCGCCTCTTGGATCATCATTTTCACCATTGGTTCCAACAGCTCGTCTAAAATCCTCATTGAGTACTTCTATCTGCGATTGTATTTGCTCGAAGCTCAGGTTTTTACCGGAACCCACGTTTTCTCCACTGTGCACCACATGCACGACAATGGGTAGGGTATACACCTCATTTTGCAACCTTCCTCGTGCTTCCAGTGATGTGTATTCCTCAATTTTCTGCGCAATGGCTACCTCTAGCTCATCAATACTTGAGTAATTGTAATATTTAGCACGGTTTTCAAGATCCTGCTCCATTGCGTCACAAGTTCTCATTTCTGGCACCGGTGGCATATTGCGCTGTGCCTTGATATCAAATGAGAAAAAGAGAAGGACAAAAATTCCAATGTAAATACTAACCTTACCCATACTTAACTATCCTCCGGTTCCTGATGAAACATAAATAAACCTATAGCTACCACCCTGGAAGAAGATTTCTGTGGTCATAGAATTTTCATCCAGGCTCTTCACAATGAATGGCAATTTGAAATCCGCCAGTATAGGTACAATCATTTCGACTGTAGCAGTAGCATTCACAAAAGACCAGGTATCCCTTACCAATTCATCGGGTTCTTCGTCGCTACATTTTTGTGGACCGTTATCTACGATATACAGCTTTTCAGGATTGTTGTAAAAGACGAAAACATCATCAAAATCGCATTGATTAGGCACCAGAAAACTTCCGGAAGGCCTACCATCCTCCAGGATTTGTATAGCATCCATGCGCCATGTTTTGCTTGTTTCCCCTGTGAGCAACCTCGAATAGGAAACCGGTGTAATTTGCTGCTCTTCCGTACAGGATAGTAGAGGAATTAGCAATAAGAATGAAAAAAGGTAAGCCAGTCTTTTCATCTTGTATCGGGGATTAAATTAATAGTAACTACAGGAGAGCCTTCAAAATCGACCAGTTCAATATTCAGTGTGATTACATCATCAAAAGGGTTGATGGAACCGGTACCTCTTATTGTAGCAAATTCCTCGTTGAGGGTTTCTTCCTCCTGTTCAGGAATGGTAATCGTATTATCAAAATTATCCACAAATACCAGTGTCCGCTCTCTTGGGAAACTTCCCAATTCTTCGATATTGATATCCCAGTTGCTTAACTGGTATTCACGGCAATCAAAGCTGGATACTGAGATATTAGTTATTGGTGATGTGCTGATATCTCTTGTGCCCGTATAGCCACCACTAAGTATGCAGGCGTCCAGTATTGTAAAAACTGCGGTGCGGCCTATTTGACTTTCGCCCTGACCAATGGCTATTTCCTCACTATTGATGGATTCAATGGTTAATTCTATATCCTGAGACTCGAGAATGTTATTGGCATTATTGATCAAAAGGATTTCGATAGTGCCAAAATTCTGTCCTCGTACAATTCTTACCTGACCTTTGGGGGAAACAAATTCGTAATCCACGCCTTCCCGGGCATCACCACCCACCGAATACTGTATGTCCAGGTTAGTTTCCTGAGCAGGCCCGGCTAGATGTACCGGTATTTCAATAATATCAAGCTCAGTCTCTGACCTTGAATCCTGCTCATTTGTAAAACGCACAAAATAAGGCCCTTCAAAAAGGATAGGCTCCTGTTCGCAACCGAAAAATGCCCATGCAAGGGCTAGGATAACCAATGCTCTTCTCATCAATATCCAGGGTTTTGTTGTCCAATCAATGCCGGATTGTTTTGTATCTCTCGTAAAGGAATAGGCCAAAGCTCATAAGCCTGCTTCCAGTTTGGTGAAAAAGCCTGCATCACTGTATTGATTCTACCTGTTCGTACCAAATCATACCAGCGGTGACCTTCATAGGCCAGTTCAAATAAGCGTTCGTTTTCAATGGTCAATAATAGCTGCTGACTATTGGCCACATTGGTGATGTCAGGCGCATTTGCCCTTATCCTCAATACATTGATGTCTTCTACCGCTCCATCAAGGTTATTCCTTCTGGCTCTGGCTTCAGCTCTTATGAGGTACATTTCTGCCAATCGGAAAACAACAATATTGTTATTGTCAGCATCAGCATTGCCGTATTTATTGACAGACCAGCCATTATCGTCACCACCTAGGTTTTCGATATTGAACCGTAAACTTTGCCAGCGATCGCCAGCCTGTTCCGAATTCAGCGAGAAAACAGCCTGATTGCTGGGAATGATTTCACGCCTGCCAATGAAGAGATCATTGAGGCCTCTATTGGCATCAGTGCCCGGATCATCGGCTATAGAATAGCCAAATTCAAAAATAGCCTCATCCGTAAAATCTTCATTCACAATTTCAGCATAATCGCTTACCAGCTCATAAGCTTCTGAATCAATAACACGACTGGCAAAATCCTCAGCCTGCTGCCAGTTTTCTCTATACAAATAAAACCTTGCCAGGGCTGCTTCTACAGTATGTAGGCCTACAAATCCTGCATTCACAGGGTCTTCTGTAATGTTTTCAAGGGCAAAGAGGTAATCTTCTAATACAAAATCAAGCACTTCCTGTCGATTGGCCCGGGGAACTCTTCTGTTTGTTTCTATATCGGTAGTAGTGACCAATGGAATATCTCCATATGTATAAACACCAATAAAATAGGCATAACCTCTTAAGAACCTGGCTACCGCCGTAAGGTTCTGCCTTTCATCTCCGGGTACACCCAGGATATCCGGCAGACGCTCGAGTACAAAATTTGCACTGTAAACAGTACCGTACACCGATCCCCATAATGTAGTAGCAGCTGCATTACTGGGTGTAATTTCCTTACTGCCCAATTCCCGGTATTGATTAAATGTCCCATTGTGAATGAGCATGTCGGCAGTCATATCACCTGCAATAACGGTGGGAGCACCTAAGCCTCTGGCACGCGCATATAATCCAATCTCAACTGAATTAACATCACCAGGCTCATTCAGTGCCAGATCATCAATCAAAAGATTTACAGGCTCTGGATTCAAATAATCCTCACATGAAGGCAATAGCCAAACTCCCAGACTGAAAATGATGGCGATATGTTTTTTTATACCCATGGCCTAGAATTTAACATTTAATCCAACCATAATTGTTCTTACCTGAGGCAGCGTGAAAAAGTCTATGCCCTGTGCTGTTGTACTTCCGTCAATGGAACTTACCTCAGGATCGCCACCAGTGTAGGAGGTTAGGGTCCAAAGGTTAGTGGCAGAAGCGTAGATCCTGGCAGATTGCACAAAATATTTGCTGAGCAGTCGATCAGGTAATGTGTATCCAATAGATACATTTTTGAGGCGCAGGAAAGATGCGTCTTCAATAAACCTGGAGCTGTGCCAGTTATTTCTGGTATTCTCAGCTTCATACCTGGGCACATCAGTGATGTCTCCTGGCTGTCGCCATCGATCAAGCGCCTTTATCACCTGATTATAATTCAGGTCCTCACCGGCATTCAATAAGCCCGTATTGCTCAGGTTTAGCATGTCATTGCCATAGCTAAACTGGAAGAATATGCTAAGGTCAAAGGGGCCATATTGCAGGTTGTTGGTAATGCCACCGATGAAATCTGGTTGAGCATTGCCCAGAATTTTGGCGTCATCGGCAGTGATTTCACCATCCAGATTGGTGTCATCATAAAGAGCATCACCGGTAGCAGGATCTACACCTAAAAACTCAAGCCCCCAGAAAGTACCCAATGGTTCACCTTCTTTCACAATGTTGGTGTTACCCACGCCAGAGGCAGAAAATCCGGAGAAGATCGGCAGTGTATCCGCCAGGGAAACTACCTCATTGATATTGCGGCTTAGATTTAAGGTCGTAGACCATTTGAGCTGGTCATCCATATTGATGGAGGTAATGGCTAATTCCATCCCCTTATTGCTGATGTTACCAATATTGCCTTGCAGGCTACCAAAGCCTGTGGTGAATGGAATCGGCTCATCAAATAAAAGATCATCCGTCAAATTATCGTAGTAATCAAAGCTGGTTTGTAATCTGCCTGCCAGAAATGACATATCTATACCGGCATTGAACTCCCTTGTGCGTTCCCATTTCAAATCAGGGTTTTCAAGATTGGAAGGTCCGGTACCCGAGGCGCCATTGTAGGTGGTAGCAGCAAATGTGCCCAGAAACTGAAAGTCGCCTATTCTTTCATTTCCTGTAAAGCCATAGCTTGTCCTTAGCTTGAGGTCATCAAAGATGCCCAGCGGCTCAATAAATGATTCCCTGGTCAATCGCCAACCTGCTGAAAAGGAGGGGAAAAAGCCAAACTGATTGTTTTCACCAAAGCGGGAGGAGCCATCATATCTTCCCGAAACAGAAAGGAAAAACCGATCTGCATTATCATATTTTATTTCTGTGAAATAAGAATTTAAGCCATTTTGTATGAAGAAGGAACTTCCGGCATCTACAATGCCGGCAGAGGTGATATAGGTAAAGTCATCGCTGGGAAAGAGTCTGCCCTGCACATTGGAAGAACGATTGGTTGATTGTAAGAACTCTGTACCAAGCAGTACATTCAAATTATGGTTATTACCAATGGTTGTATTGTAAGTGAGCACATTGCTGTTAACTACAGTTGCATATATACCAGTGGAATACACACCATAGCCCTGTCCACCTACAGACTCCAAAAATCCACCAATAGCTGTGTTTGAGGGTTCATATTGATCCTCAATTACATTATTATAATCAACACTGATCTTTGATCTGAACGTCAAATTCTCCAATATTTGATATTCTCCATAAATACCGCCCAGAATTTTAAGGGCAGTAGTTTCAAATCTTGGTAGTATGGCTTGACCTACGGGGTTGAAATTGGGAAAGCCTGCATAAGCCGGATTATTTGGCCCGATTATTCTACCAAACTCATCATAAGGATAATAATAGGGTAGACTCTTAATGGCACCGGAATATACGCCATCCAAAAAATTGTCACCTTTGACCCGGTTGTTCACAATCCTGGATAACATAAGATTGGTGCCAAAGCTAAACTTCTCCGAGGCTTTGTGATCTACATTGATGGTAGCCGAAAAACGCTCAAATTGATTATTGAGCTGAATGCCCTCTTCTCGGCGATAAGCCAGACTGGTGTAGTATTTTGTGCTTCTGCTGCCGCCACTGGCTGACAACTGATATTGTTCCATAATGCCCTGCCTGAGAATCTCATCGAGCCAATCGGTATTGATCTGATCCGTAACGCCGGCAATCAGGCCTGACTCATCAGGGTCGCGTCCGGCATTGACAAGGGCCTCCCTTTGCAGCTCAAGTAACTGCTCAGCGTTTAGTAATTCTACCTTATTTGTGATATCGATCATGCCCCTCTGTACATCGAGATTGAAACTGGTTTGCTCTGACTGGCCTCTTTTGGTAGTAATCAAGACTACACCATTTGCAGCACGGGAACCATAGATGGCCTTAGCGCTGGCATCTTTAAGCACCTGAAAAGATTCTATGTCATTGGGATTCAAAGTAGCCAGGGCGTTATCATTTTGACCTCCAAAACTCCGCAAAGCCAAAGCACCCGTTTCTACCGGCACACCGTCAATAATGAATAGCGGACGGTTTGATGCGGAAATAGAGGTGGAGCCGCGAACCCTTACTGTGATGCCACCACCCGGTGTACCGGAGGATTGGGTAACCTGTACACCGGCAGCCTTACCTTGTAGCGCTTGATCCATACCAGTAAGCGCTATGCCTTCTATGTCTTCAGCCTCAATAGAAGCAATAGAGCCAATGATATCCTTTTTCTTTTGTGATGAATATCCTGTTATGATGACTTCATTAAGCTCGGTCGCATCTTCGCTTAAGGTAACATCGATGGTTGACTGACTACCCACAGCTATCTCCTGTGTCAAAAACCCAATATAGCTGTACACAACCACATCATCAGGAGAGGCATTGAGTCGATAGTTGCCTTCGACATCAGTGACTGTACCTTGTGTAGTGCCTTTTAAAAATATGGTAACGCCAGGTATAGCATCACCGGCTTCATCTATCACTTTACCAGAAATAATTTGCTCCTGCAATTGCTGGAAACTGCTAAACGAAAAAATAATTATCAAAACCGCTAAAATACGGTGCATTGGCTATTTATTAAGTTACAATGGTGCTTATCAACCGTTAATAAAGCATCAATCTCCTAAATTGTTGTCAATAAAATTGATTTGCAAGTAAATAAGTCGTCGACCCTACAAACAATTGACTTTTTATTAACCCCAATTTGAAAGAATCGTTTTCTTCATTTTATTGCACTATGAGTTTTTCGAAAAGAAAATCATTTTTTGCATCAGCATTATTTTTTTTGCTTCCATTTCTATTTTCTATTCAAGCTGCTCAGGCACAAGGATGTAGCGATGCTGGTTTTTGCACCATGGGTGCGATGAAACCTGATCAATACTTTAACAGGAGGATCAAGATAAAATTAAGATCCATTGAAATGGCTCAATACATCGGCATGACCAGGTTTGGTGATGTAGTATACAATTATTACGTAGATGCGAATGTGGCCTTTAACGAGCGCAATAACTTGCAAATAAAGCTTCCTTACGTAGTTGTAGATGGCGCATTGGCCAATACCTCAGGGATAGGGGATTTGTCGCTTAGTGCTACCAGAACCTTAAAACACACAGAAAAAGGTCAATTGAGTGCCACGCTCGGTACCAAAGTGCCTCTCGGAGCTTCAAATTTGAGAACTGCAGAAGGAAGAACCTTACCTATGTACAACCAAGCCGGGTTGGGTACAGTGGATTTGATTGCCGGATTGTCGTGGGTGGGTAAAGACTGGATGTTTGCCGCAGGATATCAGCATGCTTTTGGACAATCGGGTAGTCAATTCCTTTGGGAAGACTGGGCTGACCATCCTTTGGAGGAAAAAGCCCTTGAATACACTCAATCGAGAGATTTGGTTAGGGGTGTGGATGTTATGCTACGTGCTGAGCGGAATTTCCGCTTTACCAACTGGAACTTTAATCTGGGATTGCTGCCGATCTGGCGATTGACAGAAGATGAGATTACTGTACCAAATGAAGAGGGTACAGGAGAAATCACCCGGCAAATAGAAGGGTCTACAGGTTTAGCAATGACTTTGCTTGTCGGGGGAGGATACCAATTCAATGTAAGGTCTGGTATCAAGATTATGAATGGCATCAGGCTTACGCAAAGAGATAAAAACCCCGATGGTCTATCCAGGAAGTTTGTATCAAACATTGGATACGTCTATAAGTTTTGAGATGCCTGGCTACCATATTCCTAATTTTTCTTGCGCTTTCTGCCAATGCGCAAGAAAATGGATTTCTTAAAAAGGTCGATTCTTTGATTAATAACGCCGCTTACCAGGTTGCTCTTGAAGAACTGACTGTGGAATTGGCAAAGGCGGAAATAGAGCAAAACCCATCCAAGTACATCACATGTCAGGCCAATGCAGCGTTGTGTGAAGTTAGGCTGGCAAAAATAGAGTCAAGCAATACCAGACTGGCAGATGCAATAGCATTTTACGATAAAAACAAGCTTGAAGAATCAGCCTTGAAGGCCAGAATTTATACTGTTCAGGCCGAAAACCTGCTGCAGAGCGGTAGAATTGAACAGGCACTGGAAGTGCTGGATGCTGCCGAAAATCTGGCTTCAGGAGATGAAGGTATAATGGCTGATGTTTACAACCTGCAAGGTGTTGCGCAATGGAATAGTGGAAATTCGAACCTGGCTTTGCAATACCACGATAGGGCGCTGGATTTAAGAATGGAAGGTTATACCAATAAACTGGCCATCGCAGATTCAGAAAATAATATTGGGCTGGTCTACCTCGAATCATATCCATCAGCAGCTGAAGCCTATTTCGATAAAGCTCTGGCCACTTATCGTGCACTGCTCGGTGAAACACATCCCAAAGTGGCATTCTGCCTGCTGAACCTGGCCCGAACTGCCAGTCTCCAGAATGACATATTTACAGCGCTGGATCGAATTAATCAGGTGCAGGAAATATGGGAGAATAGCCTGAGTGGTGACCATCCTAATAAAGCCTTCACATTTGCGCTGACGGGCGATATGCTCATGCAGCAAAACAATTATCCTTCGGCGATAGAATCCTACGACCAGGCATTAGCCATGTACAAAAGGCTATATGGTCTAAAGCATCCGGAGATTGCCAATACCTATTTTCAGTTAGGTTCTGCTTATCAAAAGAGTGATGACTTCAAAAAAGCACTTTCCTATTATCAGCAGGCTATTTATGCCAATCTGCCCAATCAATCTTTTGAGGATAATTATGATGACCCCATGATGAAAGGGTATTATAATGCCGATTACCTGCTTTCCGCTATGCTGGCAAAGGCCAAGGCACTAGAGGCGGTGCATTTTGAGAAATCATTGAAGCCCAGGGATATTAAAAGTGCCCTCCGTACCTATGAGCTTGCTGATGCCTTACTAGAATCCATACGAAGGAACAGGCCTATTGAAAAGGATAAATTGAATCTGGGTGAAACCTCCCGAATTATTTACAACAACGGGATCAGGCTAAGCCTTGTTTTGGCAGATCAGCCTTTCTCAAAATCGAAATACTATGAGCAGGCATATGGTTTTCTGGAAAAGAGCAAGGCATCTGTGCTCCTGGATGCTATTCAGGATACGCATGCCAAATCCTTTGCGGGTATACCGGCTGAGATTATTCAGCTGGAAGACAGCCTGAAGACGGAAATCACTTTTTATCAACAGCAAATCAGCGCAGGAAAAAACCTGACGCAAAACAGTCAGAAGCTGTTCGATTACCAAAATGCTCATCGTGCATTGATCGATAGGATGGAGGCGGATTTCCCTCAGTATTATAATCTCAAATATGGTAAGGCCGATTATTCACTGGAAGCACTTCAGACTTTCCTGAGCCCCGGGCAGATGGTTCTTAATTATTATGTCACTGATGAGCACTTGTATATTTTTCAGATCACTGAAAGCAAACTAGAAATAGCTACCCGTCAAAAGCCAGATAATTACAAGAAATTGCTTAGAGGCTTTCGCAACAGCCTGAAATACAACGCTAAGGAAACAATTATGGACCATGCTGCCAGCTTATATGAAATGCTGGTGCCGGAGTTTAGCGATCAATATTATGATCTTACCATTTTACCAGATGGGGAATTGAATGATATTCCTTTTGAGGTGCTATTTGATCCATCCGAGCAAAAATACCTGATTGAAAAACACCTGATCAGCTATAATTTTTCCAGCGCACTATTATTGCAAACACAAAAAATAAATCAGCAGGATCAAAAGCGTGTCATGCTCATTGCGCCAGTGCGGTTTGATAATATGGGTGCACTTCCGGGCACTGAAAAAGAGGTTAAAGTGCTTGGTGAATTGTTTGCAGGTAAAAACCATGAGGTTTCTTTAAAGCTTCACCAAGATGCCACAGAATCCTCTTTAAAGAACTCGGATCTCTCGTCTTATGGCTACCTGCATTTTGCTACCCATGGTATCGTTGATGAAAATAAGCCTGAGCTTTCTGGTGTATTTTTGAAAGGCGATGCGCAGGAAGATGGAGTGTTTTATGCAGGTGATATTTACAATACGATGATCAATGCTGATATGGTTACCTTATCGGCTTGTGAAACGGGTTTAGGACAGCAGGTTACAGGAGAAGGCTTATTGGGACTATCGCGTGCGTTTACTTATGCCGGAGCTAGTAACCTGGTGGTTTCTTTATGGAAAGTAGCCGATGCCTCGACCTCTTCACTTATGGTTGATTTTTACCGCTATCATCTGCTTGATACTGATGCTCATACCTATAAAGAATCGCTTCGATATGCTAAGCTGCAATTGATGAAATCCGAGCAATATGCCTCTCCTTATTATTGGGCGCCTTTTATATTGATTGGGCAGTAGCAATCAGAAAACCCATACCAGAATAGCAAGAATAACAATGGTATAGCCAATTAGGAAAAGGTATTTAGTGTTCCATGAATTGGAAAAGCTATACACCTTGAATTCCAATGAATTATAGGTTAATGAATCAATCATTTTTACAGCTTTTGCACCTGACAAAATAGATACGACCAGACCAATCACAAAGGTGACAATAAAGCCGGTAAGGTTCCACCACAGCCAACTGATAGAAGGGAAATACACCCAAAGCATTAGATTGAACAAAAAGCCACCGATTAAGCCCACGAGAGCTCCAAGGTTTGAGGTTCTTTTGGTAAAAAGCCCTAGCAGAAATACGCCTAAAATTGGCCCATTGGCCAATGAGCTGATCTTGTTGATGGATACAATAATGGAGTCTGATATACCACCCACGTAGAAGGCAAAGATCATACAGGTGGTGCCCCAAAAAACTGTCAGGCCTTTGCTGATCCATAATTCAGCCTTTTCTGATAGTTCCAGCTTGAATCCATCCTTTACTATGTCCTGCATGGTGGTGGCGCTCAATGAATTGATGGTAGAGTCCAGCGAGCTCATAGCTGCGGAAAACAAGCCAACGAAAAATAAACCAACAAAACCAGGGGCGAACTGAGATTCCACAAATACCGGCAATGCCAGATCAATGATTTTACCTCCGGATTCATTATCGGGAAGGCTCCCATAAAACTCAGGATTGACCACTGCATAGGCACCCAGGCAAATTCCCAAAAACAAATATGTGAGTACCAAAGGGAATCTAAGCAAGCCATTTAAGAAGAGGGAATTCAAGGTGGCAGGAGTGTCCCTGGTAGATAATTGCCGCTGAACCTGCGTCTGATCAAACCCGTAATAGGCTACATAGAGGAATATTCCACCAAAAAACATCGGCCAAAATGCAAAATCATTGCCATTGATACCAAAATTCTTAAAATCAATAGCCTTCAGTCTTTCAGGTTCCATCATGGCCATCATGTTGCCAAGTCCACCCAGCAGGTCAATTGAGATAAAAATCACAAAAACAATAGAAGTATAAAGTACAATCATCTGTATAACATCCGATAGAATCACCGCTTTCATACCGCCAATGGTATCATAAATGATGGTTATGATACCTAACACGATGACCGACCAGAAAAAGCTGATGCCCGTGCAGAAAGCAATCACATGCGAAACGCCATAGATAATTACACCAGTAGCAAAAGCTCTTAGAATCTGAAATAGTATACTAAGCGCTATTCGTGTGCCACTGCCAAACCGATCACCAAGATATTGATAGATGGATATGACACCACGCTTCTTGAAGACAGGAAGCACAAAAATCATGAGGAATACCATAGCAATGGGCACGGCCAGTTCATATTGGAGCCATACCAATCCACCGCCTACAGCAAAGGCTACAAACGCCGGTGCGCCTAATATACTGTTGGTAGAGCATTGTGAGGCCATGATAGACATGGCTGTGGGGAATGCTCCAAATGAATTTCCACCCAGGTAATAATCTTTTTGGTCTTTTTGGCCCCTGGAAAGGTAAATACTCAGCAAAATCATGCCCAGCAAGTAAAGGCCAATAATCACCCAATCGATGACGGCAATTTGCATGGTTGATGGTTTTTAAGTGATACGATCTTGTTAAATTTAAATAAAAATTGATTGGCTATGTCTTCACTTAAAAAGCAGTGGCTTACTTACGCGATCAGCGGTCTGATATGCTTTGGATTCGGACTTTCTTTAACCGGTGAAGCTATTATTTACAAGCTGAATCATCCGGAAGGCTGGGGATGGGTAGCTTATGGTACGGTAGCGTTGATCGTTACCAATAGTGGCCTTTGCTTGTTTGGACAGGGTGTCATCAATAGAGTCAAAATGTTGAAAGAAATTTGATATGGATGAAAATAACCCACCTATTGACGACCAAAGAATTGATCAAAAAATAATGGATATGACTAGTGATCGTGGCTCATCAGCATCTATATGCCCTTCAGAGGTGGCCAGATCCTTGTATCCTGAGAATTGGCGTGCCTACATGGATAGGGTAAGGCGTAGAGCCTACGCTCTTCATGAAGCAGGAGATATAGTTGTTACACAAAAGGGTAAGCCTGTGGGTAGCGATCATGTAAAAGGCCCCATTAGATTAAAGCATAATTCATGATCACCACGCTTTGGGTAGTAATTGGTTTTCTAATATTTGCCTTACTCATGCAAATAGGACTGTTTTTTTACATCAGGAAGCAAAGGAAAACCTGGAAAAAGAATGATATCCTTTCGAAATACAATATCAACTCACGGGGTGACCTATTTCGCACGCTGGTCAGACAGGACCTGGATGAGCAGGATCGTGAAAAGCTGGAAACACTTTATCAAAAAACTTTCTCAGGCGGGCGTTGACACCATAGTTTTTTCTTCCTTAGCCAGTATCCATTTATTGGCAATCATTGACAGAATACCACCAAAGACATAGGTTACGCAAACACTGGCGAACACACCATCCACGCCAATCAATGAGGATCCCACGTAAGCCAGGGGAATGAAAATGATGAAGTTTTGAATCGCAATAATAGCTGAGGCATGCATGGGTTTATTCATTGTATTGAGGTTGGCATTTACAATTTGCACAATACCCTGAAAGCCGAAACTCATAGGCACTATCCATAAAAACCGAACCAGGTAGTCAATTACGTCCTCACTATCTGTAAAAATAGCAGCAGCCGGCCTGGCAAAAGGAATGAGTATCAAAGCCAAAACCACACTCCATATAATAGAAAAGCCATTGCTTTGGCGTAAGGCCGTGCGTATACGATCAAACCTTCTTGCACCGAGATTTTGACCGGTAAAAGGGCCTACGGAAGCGGACAAAGCGATCAAAACACTGGAAATCAGAAACTCGATGCGTGTACCAACACCATAAGCTGCTACTGCCGCTTCATCAAAACCGGCGAGAATCGCAGTGATAACACCGGCTGCAAAAGGGATCATCATCCGTGAAATGCCTGTCGGTAAACCGATATAAAGGATGGATTTCCAGCAACCAACCAGCACATTTCTGGCTGGTATATGCAACGTAATAAGCTTCTCCCGCTTGTATAATATCCAAAGCGACAGCACCATGGTCATAGCCCTGGAAATGGCTGTAGCCATAGCAGCACCCTGTATACCTAATGCAGGAAATGGTCCATATCCAAATATCAGTAATGGATCAAGAATAGCATTGATCAATACCGCAAAAAGCATGATCAAACTGGGTGTACGGGCATCTCCCGTGGCCCTGATGGCACTGTTACCGATAAATGGGATCACTACAAAAAGTATGGCCAGGTACCATAGGGTCATGTATTCTTCGATGTAGGGTAGAATACGTTCCGAGGCACCAAGCAGGGTGAAAGTGGGACGAATGGTCAACAAACCGATAGTGACAAAGATCAATGCCAGCACTACGCCCAGGAATAATGAGTCTGAAGTTTCGCGCTGTGCTTTGGCATAATCATTTTTTCCGATGGACTTAGAAATTAGGGCAGTGGCACCAATACCAATGCCTTGTATCAGGCTAAAAATGACCATAATCACAGGAAATGTGAAGCTAAGAGCAGCCAGCTGGTCTTCACCCAATTGACCGACAAAATAGGTATCGATCAGATTGAAGGCCACCATACTCAAAATTCCGAAGATCATTGGTATGGTCATTTGTGTCATGTGGCGACTGATGGAGCCCTCTGTAAGGTTTCTTCTGTTTTTCACTATGAGTCTATACCTTTACTTTCCTTTTATTTATGCGATACATATTCCTAAGTATTATTCTTGTGTTTATCAGTTGCAGCAAGATTTGTGCGCAAACTAAGATCAAAAGAATAGATGCATTTTTCGTCGATCCAAATGCTAAAACAGACGCTACACCATTAAGTTTCATTGAATTTTCAGAAACAGGAATAGTTACCTCAAGCAATCTGCCAGATAAAGACCTGGAAATGCTTTTGAGGCATAATGCAATTCCTGCTAAAGTAGCTCAATATCTATTAATACCAGACTTTTTGGCGTATGCTCTTCTTGCTACAACAAATATTAATATTACTCCAGATGACCTGGAAAAATGGCTTTTCAATGCCTGTAAACTTATACAAGGATGTGAATTTAATTCGGAACAAAACAGAGATGTGTTCTTTGAGTATACGCTTGCTTATGAAAAGCTAGAAGAAGAGATATACGACAAATTTGTTGATCCGATCAATAAAAAGGCGATACGCATCAAAGAAGATTATACCATACATTCCGATGGAGACGAAATTGTAGGTTTTATCAAAGTTGTTCATAGAAATTGGTCAGAATCGTTACCGATACAAATGGCTTTCCACCGGATTGATCAAACTATTCATATACAGCACTCAGCATCCAAAATGCCCTTCAAAAAGTACATACTTGAGGAAAAATCAGGATTGATCAGTAGTTTGAGGTTAGAAAACATTCATCCTAATACAGATTCTGGTGCTTTTAAATCCCTGGTTTTTGAATATAGCACGAATGATCAAAACTCAGAAAGGCTGACAAAAGTCAATGCACTGGACAGTGAAGGAAATACTGATCATTTCATCACATTTAAATATAGTTTTTGGGAAAACTAATTCGCTTATCTTGCCGTTTACTAGGTTCATTAAAATAAGAGATAAACATGTCTGATAATAATAAGAAACTGGAGACAGCCACATTGGCAAATGGTTGCTTCTGGTGCACAGAAGCGGTTTTTCAAAGGGTAAAGGGTGTCGAGAAAATCACGGTCGGCTTTTCCGGTGGGCATGTGAAAAACCCTGCTTACAAGGAGGTTGTGACAGGGTCAACCGGCCATGCAGAATGCTCACAGATTCAGTTTGATCCAGAGGTTATTTCGTATGAAGAGCTTTTGGAGATTTTCTGGAACACGCATGATCCTACTACACTCAACAGGCAGGGCAATGACGTGGGTACGCAGTATCGATCAGCTGTCTTTTACCATGATGATGCTCAAAAAGAAATTGCAGAGCAATACAAAAAGCAGCTCGATGCATCAGGTGTGTTTACTGACCCTATTGTTACCGAAATCAAACCTTTTGAAGTATTCTATCCTGCCGAGGATTACCATAATAATTATTATAATGAGAATGGCAGTCAGCCATACTGCGCTTTTGTGATCCGACCCAAGGTTGAGAAGTTTAAAAAGCGGTTTGCGGAAAAGCTGAAATAGCTATCGGCAGCTTAGCTTTCTTTAGACTAACTATAAATTAGTTTCTGTAAGAACCAGCAGCCGTGGTTAGTGTTATGTATCTAAACTAAAGACACAAACATGGAAGCACAAATAGCAGCTAAAGCACCGAAAGCCGTAGAACTGGAAGCAGGAAAAACATATGCCTGGTGTGCCTGTGGTCATTCCTCAAATCAACCATTTTGCGATGGTTCACATAAAGGAACTGGCATCACACCGAAAATGATGAAAGCAGAAGAATCAAAAACTGCTTATTTATGCATGTGCAAGCAAACCAGCAACCCGGGTTTTTGCGATGGCACGCACAGCAAACTGTAATTGCAATTGATTTTAAATACGAGCGGTATCGTCTGATGGGCGGTACCGCTTTTTTTGTAAATAAGGATTACCTCTTGCTTTAAGCTGTTTCGATTAGTAAGACGTTATGGATAGGTCTCCATTATAATCATCTAAACTTTCGAGCCTACTTCTAGTCAGACGGTAATCGGACGCATTAGATAATCAAAGTCTAAAGTATATCGGTCTTACTATCGTCTGACTTTTACGTCAGTCAGGCGCATACAGGTCTGACCATCGTCCGACCTTTTCTTTCTTCAATCTCAATTTCATGTAAATAAACATAACTGGTAATGACGGTCATCATTGGCTGAAATAAAAGCTTGTACTAAACTAGCCATGCAAATAACCCACAGCAGTTATGTTGACAGAAACAAAATTTCAATATGGCAGCCTGATCGTACTTCGAATGATGATAGGCTGGCATTTTCTTTATGAGGGTATTGTTAAACTGTACAACCCCGGCTGGACAGCCAAAGGTTATTTGCTCTCAAGCAACAGCTTTCTGCAAGATTTTTTCAGGTTTCTGGCCAGTGATGATTTGATAGGTATCGTTGATACGCTCAACATGTTGATCCTGGTATTGGTAGGTTTATCATTGTTGCTGGGTATAATGGATCGATATTTCAGTTGGGCAGGGGCCATGTTTTTGGTCTTGTACTACCTGGCGCATCCCGCATGGCCCGGACTTGAAAGTCCGGCAGCTGATGGCAACTTTTTCATCATCAATAAGAACCTCGTTGAGGCAGCCGCACTTATAGTTTTAGCGGCATTTCCAACTTCTCATCGATTTGGTTTGACGAAGTTCTTCACTCAAAAAACAACCCAAAAAGCGTAGTATCATGGCAAAGAATAGCTTTCAGTGGAGTAGAAGGGATATACTAAAGGGAATAGTGGGCGTACCCCTGGTAGGAGGTGTTTGGTATGCCGGAGCATCGCATACCGTACAAAAAAAGGAACAGCGGGATGCCATCCTGGAAACACTTAATGTAAATGCCACACAGCCCCCGGCAACAGGGCCCATGTCAGGAAAGCCTGTTAGGGTAGGCATTATTGGATTTGGGATACGCGGAAAGCAGCTATGTCGTGCACTGGGTTTTGCTACCAAAGACTGGCTGGTGAAAATGAACGAGGCTGCTCGCATCAATCCCAATGATAGCAGGCTCAAAGATTTTCAAAACCAGGAAAACCTCAATGTAAAGCTCACTGCGGTCTGTGATATCTTTGATTACCAGGCTAATCTGGCATTGGAATCTTTTTCATCAGGGCAGAATAGCATCAAACGGTTTGCTAACTACAAAGACATGCTGGCCAGTGGGGAAGTAGATGCGGTAATTATAGCAACGCCCGATCATTGGCATGCACCCATGGCCATAGATGCCCTCAAAGCAGGTATCCATGTGTATGTAGAAAAGCCGATGACCCATAACATTGCAGAGACTTATGAACTTCGTGATACAGCCAGAAATGCATCAGCAGTTTTTGCTGTAGGCCACCAGCATAGGCAGACTCAAAGTTTCCTAACTGCTCAGGATGTAATTCAGAAAAACGTGCTGGGGCATATATCGCTAATTCAGGTCAATACCAATCGCAATGATGATAATGGCGCCTGGCAATATGAGATCCTGGATCAGGCCAATCCGCAAACCATCGACTGGGCTCAGTTTATTGGAAATGCACCGGATGTCCCTTTCAACAAAGAGCATTTTTTCCGCTGGCGCAAATGGTGGGCTTACGGTTCCGGCTTATCCGGTGACCTGATGACCCACGATTATGATCGCATCAATTGCATTCTCAATATGGGTATTCCAAAGGCCGTTATGGCCTCCGGAGGTATTTACACCCACCGCGATGGCAGGAATGTGCCCGATGTAATGCACATCAACATGGAGTTTCCGGATTATTACAAAGGTTCTAGTCAGCCTAAAGGCAAAGTGCAGGGCATGACCCTAATGTACAGCGCTACACTGGGCAATCAATACAATCGTCAGACGCTACTCATGGGACATGATGCCACCATGGAGCTGGGCAATCGCCTTACCATTTACGTAGATCCCCAATCTACCCGGTACAATGAGATGATTGAGGCAGGAAAAATGGATCCGAGCATACCAATCTACCAATACGACCCTGCTGCCGGAGGTACTGATGCGGTAACATCTGCCACTGCCAAGTATTTTGCAGATAAAGGCCTGCTATGGACCTACCGCGATGGTAAGCGTGTAGACAGTACTTTCCTGCACCTTAGGGAATGGCTTAGCTGTATCCGCCATGGGGGCAAACCCAGCTGTGGTATCGATGAAGGTTTTGATGAAGCCATAACAGCCCACATGGGAGGCTTATCTTACAAATTAGGCAGGCGGATATACTGGGATGAGGAGACGGAAAAGATAATACCGGTAGAGGATTACGATTTGGATCAGGTATTACTGGATAATGAGGCTGTAATCGTTTAGTTCAAATATTTATAGCCTCGGGCCAATATTCGATAATCATCAAGAATTTTCCCCACTGATGACATCAGGAAACGCTCGTTTTCCATGGAGTTGTTTTGAAAAACACCGGCCATGTAGCCATTCCATATACTTTGATCTCGTTTGCGATCGTAAAAAGTAATGAATATTACGCCCTGGCGAAGTTCCCTGACTACTGTTTTGTATTCTTCGTCGTTATTGATTTCCGGATCATCTGCATCATCCCCGGTTTCTTCCGTTTGCAGATTATTGATGATGACATCTTCCGATACGTTTTTGGGTGCAATACCGGCATTGTAAAACTTTTTTCTTACCCAATATTCAAAATCGGGCTGGCTAAAGCCCTTATAATCAAAATCTTCATAATAGAAGCGGTAGGTGATCAGCAGATCGGGTTTTTTAAGTTCCTGATCATAGCCCCAGGATATTAGCCTTCTTCCGATAGATTTTTGTATGAGCGTATCGTGGGCGGGAGAGGCGTCTGTCGAACTGTTGTTCATGAACGTAAACGACTTATACTTGCTGAACCTGCCGGAATAGCTATAATCCGAATCCACCACATATTCTTTGGTGCTAAAGCATCCTACTAAAATGAAGCCTATGGAAAAAAGAAAAATCTTTGTTAACACTCGCATATGAAAATGTAACAAGGATTTAAGGGAAATGTGTAATTTTTTCGATTTTTCATCTAATGTTGCGGGGCATTCTTCCATTTGGCAGACATCTTCGCAAGATATTTCTGCTCCTCCTCAAGGGTCATATTTTGAATGTCTTTATTGAATTTGTCCCTGAATGTTCTCAGTTTTCTCACCAAGTCTTTTTGGTTTTTGATTTTTTCCACTTAAATGGCATAGCTCACAACGGTCTCGGCTATGTGTAGTGCGGGATTTCAAGGCACTTCACTTTCCGCTTAACTGTTAGTTTATTTATTGTATTTTCTTTCATATTAGCACTTTCTCCCGTATTAGGTATAGCCGTCGTTGTGCGGTCGTACTTTGTCTTTTTCTGGTAGTCAGCGCTGGCAAAAGACATACTCTTTTGTAATTTTTGTTTGGAGCGTTGGCTGGAGCGAATTGCAAATGTGTATGGCTTAGGCATTGGCTATTTTTAGACCTTTCGTTTGTAAATAGTCTCCAATCATTTTAAAATTTTCTTCTTCTATATTTTTCATAAAGCTTTCAATAAAAGTGAAGTCAATATTGCCATCATCCTCAATAGGCAGATTGAACAAGGCGTTTTTTGCCTTACTCCAATGTCGTGAATAACCAAGATTTGGAATACATCTTTTCCACGCTGATACTATGAACAACAAGGATTTAATTGAGTATTTCTTTCTTACAGAAAGAACCTTCACATTATCCATTACGCAGAAGTCACTTGTTGCTATGTTAAAACTTCTTGTATGATCTCCGAAAACTATGTAGATAGGATTCTCTTCATTAATAATGAAATCAGGGGTTTTATCTGTATATCCTACTATGCCGTTATTTGTCGATTCAGATGAGTATACTGGGGTTTTACCTGAAGAATTTAAATTTGATTTTATTAATTTGTTTTTAATTGCAATTGGCTTGAATAGTTTCTTGTAGTCAAATTCGCCCCATTTAATACTCTCTAATTGTTTTTCAAGAGTACTTTTTGTTGACACCTTTATGTTATTGTCTTGTTTCAAAAGCGAGCTTAGTTCCCAAGAAGTGAAATCAGTAAAGGATTCTTGAAAATTATTTAGCGTTGGTATGGTTTCAAGCGGAACAGACTGATTCCAATCCGCACCATTATTAGGGTCAATAGTATTTTCGTAATATTCTTTTTCAGTAAATAGATTTAATTTACTTTTTCCGAAACGGACGATATTAACTAACTCTTCATAACGCTCTTTGGCACAATTAGTATCTTTTAAATTATTACTGCCTTTTTTACGATTTGCTCGACTATAACCATCATTTGTGAAATCAATAAATTTTACCATTTCATCCTTATGGTGTTTTTCATTTACTTTAAATACATAAATATTTGTTTGAACGCTTGATTTACCTATAAAAATGTCGACTGGCATTTTTATACTTGCCAAAAGTGTATGTTTCGTGAGTATCCTTTTATTATAGTCAATCGCTTTTCCTGAACCTGATGAATTTTGAATAATGATAGCAGCATAACCTTTATTCATCATATTCAGTGCCTTTTCGACAAAGTTCATTCCATTGCCTAAAGCGGAATATGGAGGATTTAAAATGAAAGCATCAGCAGGGAATTTGGTATCAGGTTTTCCAAATCCATATTTTCCGTCAAAGTCTTTTATCGAGTCTGTGTTCAAAATGTTAGAACTTCCGTCACCCATTAAAATCATATTGAGGATTGCCAACATGTAAACACTT
Organism: Cyclobacteriaceae bacterium; assembly: GCA_965227155.1. Lineage (GTDB taxonomy): Bacteria > Bacteroidota > Bacteroidia > Cytophagales > Cyclobacteriaceae > UBA6059. Next base: position 4,360,515 of record OZ245731.1, on the reverse strand, counting down.
GAAAGCAACTCTAAACCAAGTAGTTGTTCAGCTTTAATTTGGACTTCTTTCTTTGTAAGCTCATCTGGTGATTTGATGTTGTTTTTTGCATCAATTAGCATTTCATTCATTGCCGCAACTAATAATCCTGCTGAACCAGTTGCAAAATCCCATACATAAGAGTCTTTGTTTACTCTTGCCAATTTGACTAAGAGTGTAGCAACATAAGCTGGTGTTAGTACAACGTCATTTAGTTTATCTTGTGAAAAGCCTAACCAACCGTACATTTCATTAAAGAGTTTTCCTGTAAAATCAGTAGTCAAACCAATTTTGTAGTATATACCCAAATCATCTACAATTTTTGCAAATACTCTTTTTAATTGGCTTTCTCCGTCCTGAACTTTGTTTATGTTTTCAGTTAGAAGCGTGTTAGATAGGGTTCTTACAATTAGGTTTCTTTTCTCTTCTGGAAGTTCTTTATGATTTAAAAATGATTCTATCTTTTTAATCATTAAATCACCGTCTCTGTACCCTTTTTCTGTGGATGATTTTAGATCAGATTTTTCAAGAGGTGTAACTTTTCCTGGAATACCAAGCGTTGCAATAATTGAAGCAGCAACCAAATAAACACGGTCGTTTTCTCCTAAGCCTTTTTCGTTGTGGTAAATGTCGTTGTTAAGTTTTACAAGACTTTGGTCAATTTCCCTTTCTCTTTGCTCTTTTAGTTTATCGAGTTCTTCTTGTGAGAGTTGAAGCTTTTTTACTGTTTCAATAAAAGAGTCAAAATTTTTCTGTGATAAAAATGAAAAGTCGGTAAACTCACCAATTTTCTGTCCTGCACCTAAATTGCTTTTAGAAACATAATAAACGCCAATTTCGTGATGAATCTTCCCTGTTTCATCTTTGTAGCCTGTCATTCCGATTGCGATAATATCGGTGTAGCTTGTGTGATGAAGCAAGGCATTTGCGTAATGAACAGCACCGTTTACAGCAAAAGAATTGATATTTTTAAAATTGGGATCGTTTTTAGAAGTTCTGTTTTCAACTTGTCCGTCTTTATCAAGTTTTACGAGTTTGTCTTTATACCCCTTGTACTCGATAAGAACAGGATAGAAGTCTATATTTTTGTCTTGAAGTAATATTTTGGCATCTGGTCGATTTGCACCTGCTCCGCCATTTTTGGTGTAGTAGTCAGAAAGGGCTTTGTCAATTTCTGCATTAACTGATTCTTGCTCTAATTTGTAAGGCAGTTTATACTTTCTTAGCCATCCATTGGCTAAATCTGCAATATTAGGTTCTATTGATTGTGCCATTATTTTTTCTTTCGATTAGTAAATCTTTCACTTCCACATTTAAGATTTCCGCAATTTTGTACAAGTCTTCCAAACTCGGTTGTCTCACATTACGAGCATATTCGTTAATCGTGTTGTAACTCTTTCCTGTCTTTTTGGCAAGCCAAGTCTGGGAAATTCCTTTGTCCTTTAAAACTTCTTTTATTCGGTTCATTTGAAACCTAAGTTTTGTTTATTCGGTATCAAAGATAGTAATAACCCACTATTTAATAGTGTAATTATTAATTGTATTATAGTGGATTGGGAAAGGGCAAGCTCTTTTGGTTTTTCAGTGTTGGGATTTAGCGTTGGCAAAAAACCAAATGTGCTTGACCGAGCGTTGGCTTTTCCTGAATGGCGTACAACGCTCAGCTAGCAGGAGTGCGCCCCGAGCTTGGCAGAAAGAACTAATCTAATGAATCTGCCGGTGCTCACAAAGTATCCAGAATGCACTGCGAAAAGAAAGAGAAAAATCCTGCGAGCTGAAGTCAATAGAAAGCATTGTTCTGTCCCAGCGGCAGATTCATGGTGATGTTCGCACAACAGCCAGCAAAGATGCAGTTTGGCGCATTTTTGCTAGCGATTGTTAGGCTTAGTTTCTAGCTTAAAGAAAATCGACAATTCAGTAATTGCAATAACCCATTGTGGAGGCTCGGACATTTCGTCGTTCAGCGCATTAACTAAATCAATAAGAAACTGATGTTGATATCTAAACTCATCTATGAAAAGTTCACTTAGTAATCTATTATTCAACAATTTCTTTTTTCTGTAGATATTAATTCTGGTCCAGAATCTAAGAATTGAGGTTAAAGACTGATGTTCAGTTAGACCTTTTTCGTTTTTAACGTTCTGAAAATGATATTCAATTATTTCATCTTCTGTTCTAGGGAAATTCGGTGCGTAGAATTTTAGTTCGTCAATTCCAAATTGCTTACTCCAGCCTGAACAAACAGCACGTTTGTACATTTCCCTTGTTTCCTCTGGCAAATGAAACCACTGAATGGAAACTCTAAAAGAGGGTGCCCTAACTTTTTCGTAAAAATCAGGATGTAGAAAACTCTCATGGAGCTTAATAGTTCGTTCGAGTTTAGCCCTTTTTTCGTTTAGTCCTCTAATGATCAATGTTATGATTGCACTAAAGATTGCAGCTATTGGAATGAGAGTCAATAGCTGACTTTGAATACTTGCTATACTTTGAGATTCAGCCTCCATATTAAGCCTAACAATTAGTTATGCGCGATTAATCGCGCATAACTTCTATTACTCACTCTAATATAATCGATTTTTCCTGTTAATACTTCATCCCATAAGGCGTGTATGGTGCACCACTGGCTTTTAAATTGGTGATTAATTCAGCCAAATCGTTTTCAATTAGATTATTTACCTGTTCTTTCAATGGTTCAAACTCCTTTACAGCTATTTCATAGCTGCGCTGGTGTGTGTCTGTAGGTGCTGAGGTAGTATTGAATTGCTCATAATTCAGCAGGCCAATACGATTACCCACCGTTGGTACCTGGTCCATGTCAAGCGTGTTGGCAACAGGGTCATAAGAAAGCTGGTAGCTAATTTCCGTGCTTTGATCTTTGATCGCCTGATATTGCTTAAACAATGCTGCCTGGTCGTTTTCTGTTTTCAGAATGGCCGCTTCGATGTGTCTCAGCTGGTTATTTAGCTCGCTCAGGCGCTGCTGGGTTGCAGAAACCTGCCCTGACAATGCTGCCACTTTGAGCTGAAATGCCTCTTTGGCCGATCGATCAGATGCCGGGAGGACAGTGTTGTCCAGTGCTTTTACAGTAAAAGTAACAGGTTCACCCAGCGTTGTGAATTCACCTTTATCAAATAGCTGCATGGAAACTGTATATTTTCCAGGAGCTACCAAATTGCCTTCATCAGTTCCGCCAAAGGGATTGTAGAATGGGGGAGGTGTCAGGTTTATAGGCTCATCCGATGCATACCGCAAATCCCAATGCAACCGGTTCAAACCAGCTTTTGGGCTTTCTTTGAGCTTGCGTACGATATCGCCATTTTCATTCTTGATGGTGAATACAAGGTAGGGGTCAATTTCCATACGCTCTGCCTTCAAGCTTTCATAATTCGGATATGGGTTGTTGCCTCCCGATTCCTTTTGTTTCTTTTCCAGCTCTCTGCGCTGATCGGTTAGGCTTTTAGGAGCCTCTTTCATGAAATAGCTCAAAATGGCTACCGGAGGCAGATTTTCACCGCGGTAATAATTGTCACCCTGGAAACCATTCATCGGCAGTCCAAGTGGATATTTTTGTACATAAAGCCAAGAATCCTTTACAGGTAATAGGGCTGCTTGCTGATCTTTCACAGTAACGATATTTCGTAACGGACTGTAATCATCCAGCACATAAAAGCCACGTCCAAATGTACCCAGCACCAGATCATTTTCTCTTGGATGAATTGCCATATCCCGTACAGCAATGGTAGGAAGGCCATTATTCAACTGTTTCCAGTCGTTTCCCCCAAATGGTGAAAAGAATACACCAAATTCAGTACCTACAAACAATAAATCTGAATTGATATGATCTTCAGCTATGCTGTAGCTTGAACCTCTTTCCGGCAGGTTGCCACTGATATTGGTCCAGGTGTTGCCTTGATCGCTTGATTTAAAAACATAAGGTTTGAAATCACCATATTTATGATGGTTGAAGGCTGCATAAATGACTTTTTCGTCATGCTGAGATGCCAGCACAAAATTGACGTAGGTACGATCCGGCACGCCTGCGATATTGTTAACCGTTCGCCAATTGGCTCCCCCATCATTGGTGATCTGAATCAAGCCATCATCGGTGCCTACCAACAGCAAATCTTCATTAATTGGTGATTCATGAAAGGCGACGATAGTACCATAGGGTGAAACACCACCATTTTTTTCCACAGCATCTATGCCCCAAACCCGGCCCATCACTTCAAGCTCATTTCTATTGATCTGTCGTGTTAGGTCATCGCTGATTACTTCCCAGCTGTTGCCACGATCATCGCTTCTAAATACCTTATTGGCACTGAAGTATATTCTTTCGGGCTTATGCGCACTGATATGCAATGGGGCATCCCAGTTCCAGCGATACTCTTTTTCGCCTTCTCGTGGACTCGGCTTGATGCCAACTTCTTCACCACTTTTACGATCATAGCGTACCAGGAAACCATACTGTGATTGGGCATACACAATGTTAGGATTGGTAGGGTCTACTTGCGACTCAAAGCCATCACCACCGTGGGTCATGTACCATTCGCTGTTGGCAATGCCGTTGCCAGATACCGAGCGTGAAGGCCCACCCATACTGAAGTTGTCCTGGGTACCTCCATATATGTTGTAAAAAGGCTCATCATTGTCTAGCGCTACCTTGTAAAACTGTGTAATAGGCAGGTTTGGCTTGTAGGACCATGTTTTTGCAGCATCAAAGCTTTCATAAATGCCGCCATCGCAGCCCACTATAAAATGATCTGTATCATTGGGATTGATCCACATGCAGTGGTTGTCCACGTGCTTGGTGTCTTCACCCAATACTTTGAAAGTTTTGCCACCGTCTACAGAGATATGCAACCAGGTATCCATGGCATAGATCTTATCGGGATCTACCGGGTCGGCTACTATTTCCTGGTAATAATTACCACTTGTGCTGTAGCTGCCTTGTTTCTCCCAGGTGGCACCCATGTTGGTGGTTTTGTAAAAGCCACCTTTACCTTGCGAGGCTTCTACAATGGCATAAACAATATCAGGATTAGCGGGTGATATGGCCAGACCAATGCGGCCCAGGTCAACGGTAGGTAAACCTTTATCGATTTTCGTCCAGGTTTCACCTTTATCGGTTGAGCGGTAAACAGAAGAGCCTGGGCCACCTCCGATATATGTGAACACATGTCTTCGGCGCTGTACTGTCGAGGCGTACAAAACACTGGGATTCGATGGGTCCATAACTACTTCATTAACACCGGTATGCTCATCCACATAGAGTGTTCTACGCCAGTTTTTGCCACCATCATCAGAAACATAGAAGCCACGTTCACCACCTGCACTCCACAGCGGACCGATGGCTGCAACATATATGCGATTGCTATTTTCTGGATCTACAATTAGCGAACCGATATGTTCTGAGTTCTTCAAGCCCATATTTTGCCAGGAAGTACCACCATCCTCGGATTTATAGATACCGTCACCATAGGCTACCGAGCGCTGATTATTGTTTTCTCCGGTACCTACCCAAATTACATCTTCATTGTTGGGGTCCATGGTAACCACGCCAATAGAGTAGGAGCCTTCATTATCGAAGAGCGGGATGAATGTTGTGCCCCCATTTTCTGTTTTCCACACTCCGCCGGAGGCAGTGGCGATATAATATTCTTTGGGATTGTCGGGATTGACCGAAAAATCTGAAATACGTCCGGATGTGACCGCCGGGCCGACACTTCTGAACTTGAGTCCGGCAAGACTAATCTCGCTCAATGCGCCTGAATTCGAGACTGGTTGTTTTTTCTTTTGTGCTTCTCCGAAAAATACAAGTGAAAAGCAAATAAGAATGGATAAATAATACTTCATAGATCATTTAGTTGTGGTAATTTCTAAATTTAGATAAAATCTCCATCATCAAATACAATATTGGGTTACTCTTTGAATGAGTTGGTTAGCTGAGAATCTGAACAATTTATTTTTTACAGGCACGCAACCAATTTAGTAAACCTACTGGTATAGTATTAAAAGAAATCAGGTTTGAGAAACGATTCCGCTGAGATACATAGTTTGATCAAAGCTTGTAAAAAGAATGATCGTGCAGCGCAAAAAGCGCTCTATAAAATGTATTTCAGTTATGCGATGAGTATTGCCATGCGATATGCCAATTACCATGAAGAAGCCCAGGAAATAATGAATGATGGTTTCCTCAAGGTATTTAAACACATGAATTCATTTGATGAATCTAAAGATTTTAAACCCTGGCTACGCAAAATACTGATCAATGTATCGATTGATCATTTTAAAAAAATGGAGAAGAAAATTGAAGAGCATTGGGTAGGGCTTGAGAAGGAAATGTACAACGTAAAGTCAGATGAACAAGATCAATTAAGCTATCAGGAAGTACTTATGTTGATAAGAAAATTACCACCGGCCTACAGAACTGTATTTAACCTTAGAGCTATTGAGGGATATACCCATGAAGAAATAGCAACCCAATTGGGCATATCTGTGGGCACTTCAAAATCAAACTATGCGCGGGCCAGAGAAAAATTAAAGAACGCATTGGGGGCATTGTTTATAGTGGAATCATGAGTGAGGAAAAGCAAAATATAGAAAACTTTTTCAGTAAGAAACTGGACTCAACGGAGTTTCCATTTGATGAAGCGCAATGGTCCTCGCTTGAGCGAAAGTTGGAAAAGGAGTTGCCTGTTTCCAGGAATCATTTCACTAAATATTTAACACTGGTATTATTGGCTATTCTGGCTTTCACAATAGGTTGGCTGAGTAACGAATATTTCTCCAACAATACAGATGATATCAACAATAAAAAAACCACAAATAGCCAAATTTCGACGAGCGAAAATGAAGACGATAAGCATGCTTATGCTCAAAAAAACAACTTAGAACAACCAAATGCTGATGTAGCGTCAAATAAAAATATCAGCGCACCAGTATCTACTAAAGACCGGCATAATTCAACACTTTTGGATGAATATGATAAATCCACCCCAATAAAGCCGATTTCATCTCCTGATAATAGTAATTCAGAATCATTATTTACTCATAAGAGTTTGGATAATAATCTCCCCGAGGTTCTTATTCAAATCTTAAAAAGACTGAAATCAAAAGCTCCGGTTATTCATTCATTAAATAAAACAGGCCTGAAATCAGTTTTTCCAGCAATGGATGAAGGTGAGCAAGCTACGCCTAATGCGGTAATGAAAAGGAGGGTATGGGTAGGTGTAATTTTTTCCCCTGATTTTAGCAATACAGCATGGAATACCATTTTCAATAAAGCCGGTTTTACTGGTGGTGTGCAATGGGGTTATCAAATCACCGATCGTTGGATGATTGGAACCTCCTTTTTGTTGAGTAATAAACGCTATACAGCACCAGGTGATGACTATAATCCAGAATCAGGTTTTTGGAATTATGGTGAAACACCGGTGAGTGCTGATGCTATCTGTCTTATTTTGGATGTCCCTCTAAACCTTGCTTATAGAATAAACAGAGTCAATGCTAATAATAATTTCTGGATTTCAGCTTCGGTTTCTAATAGCTGGATGCTCACAGAGGAATATCAATATCAGTATACTGGTTTATACAATTCAGCGCTTATCGATGGTTGGAAAGGCAGAGGCGAGTCATCCCATTTATTATCTCATTTAGGTTTTTCAATACAGTGGCATCATCAATTTAATGAGAAGCTAGGGTTTTTGGTATCCCCATATGTTAATCTTCCTTTAAAGGGTGTCGGGCACGGAAATGTACATCTGATGAGTAGTGGACTTATGCTTGGCATAAACCATAAGTTTTAAAATGAATACATCAAAAAATAGAATCAAAAAATCAACCTTATAATCTTTTTTAAACCCTATTATTATGAAAATCATATCGATCATCCTATTAGCCGGAGCGTTTATCTTAATCGCTTGCGAAAGTGAAACATTGGAAACGCCAATAGATTGCTCCTCAAAAACCATTACAGGAAATCTGGTGGGCAATGTCACTGACGTCACCTGTGGTGAAGCAAATGGTGAATTTACCATTGATGCTGATGGAGGAAGTCCACCGTATACCTTCTCCGTAGCAGGTAACTCCAATACTTCCGGTCAATTCTCAAACCTTAGTGCTGGAAATTACACTGTGAACATAGAAGATAATGATGGCTGTTCTGGAACTTTTAATGTAAGTATTTCAAATATAGAAGGTGTCAATATTAATGTATCCACAGAAGAAGCAGGTTGTGGTGATGCCAGCGGTGTAATTTCTATTGAGGCTACAGGTGGATCAGCGCCTTATCAGTATCAATTAAACGGTGAAATGCCTTCCGATAATGCTGAATTTACCAACTTGATGGCGGGCTCACATGAGGTAAAAGTCATAGATGCAGAAGGTTGTGAGGTAACTCAGGCTTTAGAAATTCCAAGTGGTATTAGTTTTGAAAATAGTATCGCTTCTATAATTGAAACGAATTGTGCCATTGCTACATGTCATGCCGGTACCCAATCTCCTGATTTCCGGCAATTCAGCAATATTCAAAATAATGCAAATAGTATTATGCAAAGAACATCAGCAGGCACTATGCCACCAACGGGATCCTTACCCCAATCAGAAATTGACCTCATTGCATGTTGGGTAGAGGACGGTGCATTGAACAATTAATAGCAACAACATATTTATTTTAAAATATATCATTATGTATAAAAGACAAAGGCATTGTTTGCTGATCATATTGATCTTGCTTATAAACTGTCGAGTTTGGGCTCAGGAAAGGTGGATTGACAGGAAAGGAACTATCCGGTTCTTTTCTGATGCTCCTCTGGAAGATATACAAGCCATCAATAATCAAGCTATGGCCATTCTAGATCAAGAAACTAATAATGTGGCAGTCAGTATGCTTATGCGAGAATTTGACTTCCCCAACGAGCTCATGGAAGAGCACTTCAATGAAAATTACATTGAAAGTGAGCAATACCCAAAAGCAACTTTTACAGGTAGATTGGAAGATGACATTGCCGATATCAAGTCAGGGCAAATCAATACCAAGGCAGTTGGGGAGATCACATTACATGGTATCACTAAACCTTTGAGCACAGAGGTATCACTCAATTTTGATAAATCGACTGTTGAAGTAGAGACAAAGTTTATGATTAGATTGGAAGATTTTGAAATTGATATACCCTCGGTAGTTATGATGAAAATTGCTGAAGAAGTAGAAGTGACCTCTAATTTCACCCTAAAACCAATACAGAAATGAAATCCATAGCATTTATTTTTGTTCTATTTTCGGTAAGTCCACTTCTTGCGCAACAAGACCTATTGGGTATGCTGGAAGAAGAGCAGGGTAGCAAAACCGAGCTTGTTCGATCCACATTCAAAGGCACCAGGCTTATCAATGGACATTCTGTGGAAACCAGGTCTGCCAAATCCCTGGAGTTTTTAATCTCCCATCGATTTGGAACACTCAACAGCGGTTCCTATAACTTTTGGGGGTTGGATCAGGCTAATATCAGGCTGGGCCTGGAATACGCTTTTACGGATGAATTTATGTTTGGCGTGGGGCGCAATTCTTTTGAGAAAACCTACGATAGTTTCCTGAAATACCGACTACTACAGCAAAAGAGAGGTGGTAAAAGCTTTCCTTTTTCTTTAACAATCTTCACTTCAGCTACAGTCAAAACCTTGAAAGATGCAGTTTTCACCGAAGATGTTGGGTTTAACAATCGACTGGCCTTTACGCATCAATTGTTATTAGCCAGAAAATTGAATGATGCGGTATCTATCCAACTTATGCCATCTTTGGTGCAATTCAATGCTATTCAAGCCACTGATGTGAATAACGACATAGTAGCACTTGGGGGCGGGGGCCGTGTGAAAATCAGCAACAGGGTCACCCTCAATGCAGAATATTACTATCAATTTCAAACCCTAAATCCGAATACCTTTAATGCTCTGGCAATAGGTGTAGATATTGAAACCGGTGGCCATGTCTTCCAGCTTCATTTAACCAATAGCAGGGCTATGATTGAAAAAGGCTTTATCGCAGAAACGACCGGCGATTTCTTTGAAGGAGATATTCATTTTGGCTTTAATATTTCGCGAAATTTTCAGTTTGGCAAGAATAAGAAAGCATCGTGGTAATCTGACCACTCAAGAATGCGAAAACTACGCCCTTGATCTTTTCCTATCCTGTTTTTAACTTTAATTAAATCAAAAGTTTCAATTATGGGAAAAGGAGATATCAAAACCAGAAAAGGAAAAAGGGCAGCGGGTAGCTATGGTGTACGCAGGCCCAAAAAAGCTCGCAACACGCAAACTGCTCAAAGAGTCACCAAGCAAACCAAAGATGCTAAATAGCTGTATTTAGGAATTTATAGTGGAGTAAATAATGAATTATTTTATGTATTATTTAACAAGTTTACCTTTTAATAATCCATAATATAGCTTTTAAGCAGGGTAATGTATTTTTTGATCTAGATTATTTATAGATAAAATATTCCATTAATTTTTCAAAAATGTGTAAATAATTTTCGTTATTACTTGGAATACTTATTTGTTTTTATGCATATTTGAATATGGTTGTTTGTTATAAGGGGTTACAGATATTCTGATCTTATAATTTAGAGAAATAGATAATTTACAATCAACCAGCTAAAGTGACTCTAGATGAGTAGTAGGTAGTGATTAGGAGTGTGTCCACAGGGCAGCTCCTTTTCTTTTTTAATGCAGGCTTTATCCTCTCTTTCTCTTCCATTTTGCAATTGTATTGTTTCTCGACTAAGTAAATCACCTAAGTTTTTGATTAGGTATTTTGCTCAAGTTTTCATCCTTCTTTTGGTGTTGCTTTGACTATGTCAACCAAAATAAAGTAGTCATGGAAGCCAGAAGAATTTTGATATGCGATGATGATCTAATTTCAAGAGAGATTTTCAAAATCACCTTCAGAAGAGAGCCTGATATCATTATAGACTTTGCTACTGATGGATTGGAAGCCAAAAATCTACTGGTAACACACACTTATGAACTCGTCATTACTGATATGAATATGCCACACATATCAGGAGTAGAACTAACTCACTGGATCCGAAATGACCTCAAACTAAAAATTCCCATTATTGTGATTTCCGGTTATGGTAAAGATGAGCTAACCAAAAAATTGAGTGAATTAGGGGTAAGTGAAATTTTATCGAAACCTTTTAATATGGCTATGATTAGAAAAAGTGTCTTCGAAAAGCTTGAGGAATACGCCTGATTGAAATTAACCTGCACTGATCAAAATCAATAATGCTTCAGTAGTATGTTCCTGGTAGATACATGATCGTGTATTCATATTTTTTATAAATTACCAATACCTAACAAGTACCTAAACCATGAATCAACCTACCGAACAAGTCAAGAAATTGAGCTATAGTGCTGCGCTTAAAAAGTTACACGTAGAGCTCGTTTACCTGCAGGAATGGGTCAAAACCAACGGTCTCAAAGTCCTGGTAATCTTTGAAGGTAGGGATGCTTCGGGCAAAGGTGGCACCATCAAAAGGATCACAGAGCCATTAAACCCCAGAGTTTGTAAAGTAGTAGCACTCGGTAAGCCAACCGAACGGGAAAAAACACAATGGTATTTTCAAAGGTATGTACCTCATCTGCCGGCTGCCGGTGAAATAGTGCTCTTTGACAGAAGCTGGTATAATAGGGCTGGAGTGGAGCGCGTAATGGGTTTCTGCACGGATGAGGAATATGAGGAATTCATGCGGTCTTGCCCTGAGTTTGAGCGCATGTTGGTCAGATCGGGTATAATCCTGCTCAAATACTGGTTCTCAGTAAGTGATGATGTACAGGAAAAAAGGTTCAGAGAACGTATTAAAAACCCTTTAAAACGATGGAAGTTCAGTGAAATGGATCTTTTATCACGGGAAAAGTGGCTGGAATACTCCAAAGCCAAGGATGATATGTTTTCCTACACGGATACCAAACAATGCCCCTGGTTTGTAGTAGATGGTGACAATAAAAAGAAAGCACGTTTGAATTGCATACACCATTTATTGAGCCAAATTCCTTACAAGCCTTTAGAAAAGAGCGCCATTAAACTGCCTCCAATCCCTGATCATAGTGACTATGTTAGGCCACCGGTGGACTACCAAACTTTCATCCCACAAGTCTATTAATCAAGCAATAAAGAGCAAATGTGATTTTTATGCATACGCTGGTTTGATATAAATCAGTTATGTATATGACGCTATCCATAATTGGGTAATCAGGTTCTTTCGAGATTACTTCCCGAAAAATAACTGTCGGTCGAGTATCTAAAAACCTGATTATGAAGGATAAAAAATATATCACAACAGACGGCAACAGTGCAGTAGCCAATATGGCTTACGCATTCAGTGAGGTTGCAGCCATTTACCCCATTACGCCCTCTTCTGATATGGGAGAAAAAGCAGATGCATGGGCAGCAATGGGTAAGAAAAACCTATTTGGCGAGCAGGTGGATGTAATCCAAATGCAATCCGAAGCAGGTGCAGCCGGTGCAATACACGGTGCATTAAGCGGTGGGGCCATGGCTACTACTTTTACGGCTTCCCAGGGACTATTACTAATGGTACCCAACATGTTTAAGATAGCCGGCGAAATGCTGCCGACTGTTTTTCATGTGTCTGCCCGGTCCATAGCCGCCCAGGCACTTTCTATTTTTGGTGATCACTCAGATGTAATGAGCACCCGCAGCACAGGCTTCAGTATGTTGTCTTCCGCCAATGTACAGGAAGCACAGGACCTTGCTGCCATAGCGCATCTGGCCACACTAAAATCAGGAATACCCTTCCTGCATTTTTTTGATGGCTTCCGCACTTCCCATTCTATGCAAAAAATAGAGGTTGTAGAATATGATACCCTCCAAGAGCTTTTGGATATGAAGGCTGTAGAGCAATTCAGATCCGGAGCTTTGAAACCTGAAAATCCGGTATGTAAGGTAGGTGCGCAAAACCCAGATGTGTACTTCCAGGGAAGAGAAACTGTCAACCGATTCTATGATGCCTGTCCTGAAATTGTGCAGGAGCAAATGGATGCTTTCTACGCCAAAACAGGCAGAAAATATGAGCTTTTCGAATATGTAGGTGATCCAAAAGCCGAGAAACTGATCATTGCCATGGGTAGTGGTTTAGAAACAATTGAAGAGACTGTAAACTACCTTAATAAACAGGGTGCCAAAGTAGGCGTGCTGAAGGTGCGGTTGTACAGACCTTTCTCAGTAAAAGATTTCCTTAATAAAATCCCTGAGAGTGTTAAAAAGATTGCAGTTTTGGATCGCACCAAAGAACCCGGCGCACCCGGCGAACCGCTCTACCTGGATACTGTAGCTGCTTTTAAAGGCAATGCTGATGTTGCCATCATTGGAGGCAGATATGGACTATCCTCCAAAGAATTTACACCAAGCATGGTCAAAGCGGTTTACGATCATTTGGATAACAATGGATGGCACAACTTTACCGTAGGCATCAATGACGATGTGACCAAGCTTTCAATTCCTGTGCATGAGGAAATTGATACGGAGCAGGAAGGCATTATCAGATGTAAATTCTGGGGTTATGGCTCTGATGGTACAGTTTCAGCCAACAAGAACAGTATCATGATCATCGGTCAAAGTACCGATCAGTTTGTGCAGGGCTATTTTCAATATGATTCCAATAAATCTGGTGGCTATACCGTATCGCACCTCAGGTTTGGTAAGGAGAAAATTCAGTCTGAATACCTGCTCAACAAAGCAGAGTTTATTGCCCTGCATAGACCCCAATACATAGGTAAATATGATCTACTGGAAGGAATCACAGAAGGTGGCACATTCCTGATCAACAGCAGTCAGAAGCCTGAAAAAATCTTCAGCTTATTCACTGAGGATATGCAAAAAACCATCCGCGATAAGAAAATCAAGGTATATGCTATCGATGCAGCGAAAATTGCAAAAAGCGTTGGTTTAGGAGGCCGTATCAATAGCGTGATGCAGACAGCATTCTTCAAATTATCAGGAGTGCTGCCGGAAGATGAGGCCATAGCACTAATCAAGCAATACATTGAGAAGCAATTCAAGCGTAAAGGCCCTGAAATTGTAGAAATGAACTGGCGCGCCATTGACGAGTCCGTAAGTGCAGTGGTGGAAGTGCCAATACCGGAAGTAGCTGAAAAAGCCGCTTCCATGCAGGATGTGGTACCTGAAGGGTCGGGAGCATTCGCTGAGTTTGTAATGGATCCGGTACTGAGATTGCAAGGTGATGCAGTGCCCGTAAGCAGAATGTCCATCAATGGAACCATTCCTACCGGAACTAAGAAGCTTGAGAAACGAGGAAAGCCGGGTAATCCTGCCAAGTGGGCAGCCAAGTTTGATTTCGTACCTGAATTCAATGCCGAAGAGCCTTATTTCGAGCATGCAGGCTGCTGCTCCGGATGTGGCGAAACACCATACATCCACCTGGCCACACAGCTTTTTGGTGACCGTATGCTGATTGCCAACGCTACAGGTTGCTCATCGATATACGGAGGTACTTTCCCTTCTACACCTTACACTACAGACAGCAAAGGTAGAGGACCAGCCTGGGCCAACAGCCTTTTCGAAGACAATGCTGAGTATGGTTTTGGGATGAGGTTGGCCATTGATGCCAATAGGAAACAGCTTAAAACCAATATTGAAGCTTATTTGAATGCGCAAAAAACTGGTAAACTGGCTACAGCACTTAAAAAATCCCTTACTCTTTGGACTGAGGTAAACACAGCAGCCAAAGACCATGCGGATGAGGTCAAAGCTTTGTTGGCCAAAGAAAAAGCCGGCGATGATCCAGTGCTGGCGAAAATCATTGAGCTACAGGATTACCTGGTTGAAAAATCCGTTTGGATACTCGGTGGTGATGGTTGGGCCTACGACATTGGCTTCAGCGGTCTTGACCATGTAATGGCATCAGACAAAAATGTAAACCTACTTGTGATGGATACCGAGGTGTATAGCAACACCGGCGGACAATCGTCTAAAGCTACCCCTCGGGGAGCAGTAGCCAAGTTTGCATCTGACGGTAAGAAGACAGGCAAGAAAAACCTGGGCTTGATGATGACCACCTACAGCAATGCCTATGTGGCTTCCATCAATATGGGTATGGATCGTGAGCAAACAGCCAGGGCTATTGTAGAAGCTGAAAAGCATAATGGACCTAGTTTGATCATCGCTTATAGCCCTTGTATTGCACATGGCTACAACATGCAGCTTTCCAAAAAACAATCTGAAAAAGCCTCCAAATCAGGGTACTGGCCGATGTACCGTTTTGATCCTGAGCGCAGGGAGCAGGGCCTTGATCCACTTGTATGGGATAGCCCTGAGGTAGATACCAGCTTCGAGCATTATCTGGAGCCTGAAATTCGCTACAGATCGCTGATGCGAGCCAATCCTTTGGAGGCAGAAAGATTGAATAAACTGGCGGAAGAGGATAACAGAAGAAGGTTTGAGGAGCTAAAACACCTTTCATCAAACCCTGAAACATTAACCGAAAAAGAAACAATCCATGAGTGATCTTAGCACACAATACCTCGGTCTTAAGCTCAAAAATCCTTTAATCATAGGTGCGAGCAATTTGGTAATGGACTCTTCTAATCTGCTGCGGTTGGAGGAAGCAGGAGCCTCAGCCATCGTTTACAAATCGCTCTTTGAAGAGCAGATTCAGCTGGAATCTTATGCTTTGGAAGAGGAGACCGGTTTGTATGAGGATTGGGATGCCGAACATGCCAGCATTTTTCCTAAGCTGGGACACGCCGGTCCTGAAGAGCACCTGCTCCGTTTGAAGCGAATGAAGGAATTGCTTTCCATCCCGGTGATTGGCAGTCTCAACTGCGTGTATGAGGATACCTGGGAAGAGTACGCCCTCAAAATGGCAGATACGGGCATTGATGCTTTGGAAGTTAACTTTTACGCTAACGTAATTGACCCACAAAAAACAGGCAATAGCATCATTGGAGATCAGATCAATATTTTAAAGCGTATCAAAAAAGCTGTCAATATTCCTATTTCTGTGAAGCTCAGCCCTTATTACACCAATACGCTGCAGGTTATTCATCAAATGAATGATGCCGGAGCAGATGGGTTTGTACTGTTCAACAGGCTTTTTCAGCCGGATATTGATATTGAGAAAGAAGAGCATCATTTCCCTTACAATTTCAGTAGCTCAAAAGATCACAGACTGGCATTACGATATGCCGGCTTGCTGCACAATACGATTAAAGCTTCAATCTGTAGCAATACCGGCATTTTGACGGGTGAAGATGTGATCAAATTAATACTGGCGGGCGCTGATACCGTGCAAATTGTGAGCGCGATATACAAAAAAGGCTTCTCTCATATCCCTCACATGCTTGAAGAGATGAATAATTGGATGAAGGAGAAGAAATACAAAAAGCTGGATGATTTCAGAGGTAAATTATCCAAAGTGAATATGACCGATCCCTTCGCCTATAAGCGAGCCCAGTATGTGGACATATTATTGAAATCAGAATTACATATGGAATATCACCCCAAAGAAGGTGATGACTTAACCTAAATAAATAGACACAAGAATTATGGCAAAAATTGGAATTTTCTACGGATCAACAGAAGGAAACACCGAGCGTGTTTCCCAAAAGATACAGGAAGCATTTGGGGGCGAAGATGTAGTGGCCCTGCACAATGTAAACTCAGCTACTTCTGACGATATGCAGGAATATAAATACCTGATATTGGCAGCACCCACATGGGATATTGGTGAGCTTCAGGAAGACTGGGACGCCTTTATTGATGAAATTGAGGATGTAGACTACAATGGCAAAATGGTAGCCTATCTGGGTCTTGGTGATGCAGAAGGGTACCCTGACACCTTCATAGAGTCTCCAGGCATCATCCATGAGCGCATCAAGGATTCGGGAGCTGAGTTTGTAGGTTTCTGGCCTACCGATGGGTATGATTATGAAGCTTCAGGTAGCGAGATCGATGGTAAGTTTTTAGGTCTCGTCATTGATGAAGATAACCAGGCAGACCTTACTGATGATAGGGTTGCAAAATGGGTGGAGCAGCTTAAATCTGAAGGTTTCGGAGCATAAGCAAAGCATGTGATGACTGAAAGCCAATGCATAGAAAAGCGGGGTACGGTAATTAATGTGATTGATAAAATTGCGTATGTCCAACTGAGCCGAATAGAAGCCTGTGATGCCTGCCGAATGAAGGGCATGTGTCACACCGATACGGCAGAGGATCCGCATTTCCACGAATTACCGGCTCAGGATCTATGCATTGGGGATCAGGTCAATCTGGTCATTGCTCCCAATACTGGCTTGAAGGCCATATTGCTGGCCTATATCATGCCTTTCGTGCTCATGATTGTCATTATGATATTGGCTTTGGCCTTATCGGTGCATGAAGGCATAGCAGGATTAATCGCTCTTTTGAGTTTAATCCCGTATTTTCTAATTCTTCGGCAAGGCAAGCTTTCAGGGCATTCCTTCCTTCAAATTGATGTCCAAAAACTATGAATGAAGCCATATTATACACGGTAATCGTACTCACTTCACTTGGACTGGTAGCTGCTGTTTTACTCTTTTTCGTTTCAAGAAAATTTAGGGTGGAAGAAGATCCAAAGCTGCCTCAATTGCAGGAAGCTTTACCCAGTACCAATTGTGGTGGCTGTGGTTACCCCGGCTGCAATGCCTTTGCTGATGCATTGTTGAAAGCTGATAACCTGGATGATCTGCATTGTCCTGTCGGTGGTAATGATGTCATGACAGAGGTGGCTGCCATATTAGGCAAGGAGGTAAAACCCAGAGATCCTTATGTGGCTGTTGTGCGATGTTCTGGATCATTTGAGCAACGAAAGCAAACTTCTATCTATGATGGTGCACAAAACTGTACTGTAGCCAGTCAGCTATACAGCGGC
This sequence comes from Cyclobacteriaceae bacterium, assembly GCA_965227155.1. Taxonomy (GTDB): domain Bacteria; phylum Bacteroidota; class Bacteroidia; order Cytophagales; family Cyclobacteriaceae; genus UBA6059. Next base: position 4,342,576 of record OZ245731.1, on the reverse strand, counting down.
GATCATGGTTGTGCATATGGCTGTGTCGGCATGGGCGAATGTGTAGATGCCTGCGATTTTGAAGCCATGTACATGGATCCCAAAACTGGTTTACCTGTGGTCATAGAGGACAAATGCACGGCCTGCAATGCCTGTGTGACTACCTGTCCGAAAGACATCATTGAGCTGTGGCCGGTAGGGCGCAAACATCAGCGAATCTATGTAGCCTGCAAGAACGAAGAGAAATCCGGTGCAGCCCGAAAAGAATGCAGTGTAGCCTGTACTGGCTGTGCCAAATGCCTAGAAGAATGTCGGTACGATGCAATCACCGTAGAAAACAACCTGGCGACCATAGATTTCGAAAAATGTACGCTCTGCAGAAAATGTATCGTGGCTTGCGAAACCAGAACCATCCAGGCTGATAATGTACCGGAGAATATCATCGAAAAGTTGGTAGTGCAAAGAGAGAAACGGCTGGAACGCGAGAAAGAAGCCAAAAAGCAGGAAAGGGAAAAAGCTAAAGAGGACAAAGATGCTAACTGATTTATTCAAAAAACAAAAGACTTTCAAAACCGGTGGCATTCATCCGCAGGAGCAGAAGCTGACTGCCGGAGTTCCTATCGCTGACCTTCCCATACCAAAGAGTGTCATCATTCCGCTATACCAGCATATAGGTGCACCACCTAAAATAGTAGTAGAACGTGGTGATACGGTAAAAGTAGGCCAGGTCATAGCTGTGCACGAGGGTTTTGTTAGTGCTAACATTCATGCTTCCGTTTCCGGTAAAGTCGGTAAAATCGATCCCATTATGGATACCAGCGGCTATAAGCATATGGGCATAGCCATCAGGGTGAAGGATGATGAGTGGATGGAAGATATTGACCGCAGCGATACCTTAATTAAGGCTATCCCTGATGAACCGGCTACCATTGTGCAGAAGATCATGGAAGCTGGAGTGGTAGGCCAGGGGGGTGCTGCCTTTCCCAGTCACGTGAAGCTCTCAGTACCCGAAGGTAAACATGTGGACACCCTACTTATCAATGGTGTGGAATGTGAACCTTACCTAACCGCCGACCACAGACTAATGCTGGAGAAACCCCATGAAATCATGGTGGGTACTCAGATATTGATGAAGGCCCTGGGCGTGAAAAAAGCTATTATCGGTATTGAAAACAATAAGGCAGATGCCATTCAGTTGCTAAGCGAAATCAAGCACGAGTATCCGGGCATTGAAGTGGAAGGCTTAAAAGTGCAATACCCGCAGGGAGGTGAGAAACAGCTAATCCAGGCGCTGCTGGATAGAGAGGTGCCTTCAGGAGGATTACCTGCAGATGCCGGTGCCATTGTGCACAATGTAGGTACAACCTATTCGATCTATCTGGCGGTGCAAAAAAACCAGCCCCTGGTGGAGCGTATTGTCACTGTAACCGGACAGCAGCTGGAAAAACCATCCAATTTTAGAGTAAGAATAGGCACTCCTGTAAACGAATTGCTCGCAGCAGCGGGAGGCGTGCCTACCAATACCGGTAAGGTAGTAAGTGGTGGACCAATGATGGGTAAAGCCCTGCATGATCTAAGTGTACCCATTGCCAAAGCCACTTCAGGCATCCTGGTGATCCCGGAAGATGCTTCAAAAAGATCGGTAGAATACAATTGTCTCCGCTGTGGGAAATGTATTGAAGCCTGTCCGATGGGTCTGGAGCCTATGGACCTGATGCTGCTTACTAAAAACAAAGACTTTGAAGGTGCTGAAGAAAGCCATGTGCTCGATTGCCTGGAATGTGGCTCCTGCTCCTTCGTTTGCCCCTCCAACAGGCCTATTCTGGATTATATCCGCTACGGCAAGAAGAAGATAAAAGATAAAAAAGCATGAGTACGACCCTGCTAACCGTTGCGCCATCACCCCACGTGCATGATACCCTGTCTACACCGCAGGTAATGCGGGTGGTCATCTATGCGATGCTTCCTGCACTGGCGTTAAGTGTTGTTAATTTTGGCTTGTATGCCCTATGGGTGACCGGTGTAGCGATTATGAGCTGTTTATTGTTTGAGCATGCCATCACCCGCTATTTACTTAAAAAGCCGACTTCTTCAATCACCGATGGTTCTGCTATTATTACCGGTATGCTATTGGCCTTTAATGTGCCTTCAAGTCTGCCGTGGTATCTTGTAGTGATAGGTGCTGCTGTAGCTGTAGGTATCGGTAAAATGAGCTTCGGTGGGCTGGGCAACAACCCTTTTAATCCTGCACTGGTAGGGAGAGTATTTCTGCTGATTTCTTTCCCAGTGGAAATGACACATTGGCCTGCCACGCAATTGGCAAGTGTAGATGGTACCAGTGGTGCTACCATCCTGGGTATGATGAAAGAGGGGCTTAGGGCAGGTGAAACCATGCCTCAGATCATGGCTTCAAGTCCGGATTATACGATGATGTTTCTCGGTTTGCAACCCGGCTCCATAGGGGAAATGTCCGTGCTGGCATTGGTGCTAGGGTTGATTTATATGCTTTACAGACGCATTATCACCTGGCATATACCGATCAGCATGCTGGCTGGAGTGGTGGTATTCAGCGGCATATTTTGGCTTATTGACCCATCTCAATACGCTGACCCTATGTTTCACCTTTTGACAGGTGGTGTGATGCTGGGCGCAGTGTTTATGGCTACTGACTATGTGACCTCTCCGGTCACTCATAAAGGTATGATCATTTTTGGTGTGGGCATAGCGCTCATTACGGTGCTGATCAGGCTGTTTGGCAGCTATCCTGAAGGCGTATCCTTCGCCATTTTAATCATGAATGCATTTGTGCCATTGATCAATCAATTTACCAAACCCAAACCTTACGGACTAAGCCATGGAAAATAGCAAATCAGGATTAATGACCATGGTGGTAGCACTGGGACTCATAAGCCTGGTAGCTGCATTTTCATTAGGCTTTGTATATGATTTCACCAAGGCTCCCATTGCACAAGCCAGACTCGATAAGCAAAAGAGGGCTATTGCCATTGTAGCGCCTACCTTCACCAACAATCCCATCGAGGAGCAGATTTTCATCGCTCTTGATCAGAATGCTTATAGAAGGATCAGCAATACAGAAGACGTAGAGGAATACTTTACAGCTTATCCAATTAAAGATGGCGCTGCCCATGCCGGTTATGCCATCATTTCCAATTCAAAAAATGGCTACAGTGGATTGATCGAGCTTATGGTGGGCGTAGATCCTACAGGCAAAGTGATAGGCACTACCATTCTGTCGCATAAGGAAACACCGGGCCTGGGATCAAAAATAGAATCACCTGATTTTTTACGGCAATATATTGACCAGAGCCTGGATACTTATTCATTTACCGTTAAAAAGGATGGTGGTGAGGTAGATGCGATATCCGGTGCTACGATCAGTACACGGGCGGTCAATGAAGCCATTAAGAAAGCATTGGAAATTCATAATTTTTTGAGTGATGAAGAAAGAACTTAGCCCTAAAGAGAATTTCATAAAGGGTATTCTGAAGGAAAACCCTGTATTCGTGCTTTTGCTGGGCTTGTGTCCCACACTGGGAGTAACCACGACTGCTATCAATGGCCTGGGCATGGGACTGGCAACCCTTTTTGTACTCCTTATGGCCAATATTGTGGTGTCCTTGTTTAAGGCATTTATCCCTTCCAAAGTTAGAATTCCGGCCTATATCGTCATCATCGCTTCTTTCGTGACGGTGGTTGACCTTACCATGGCGGGTTACCTGCCGGCATTGCATGAGCAGCTCGGCCTTTTTATACCGCTCATCGTTGTGAACTGCCTGGTGCTAGGCCGGGCAGAGGCCTTTGCATCAAGACAACCTGTGGTGCCCGCCATCATTGATGCCCTGGGCATGGGAATAGGTTTTACGTTTGCCTTGACCCTTTTAGGGTTGGTAAGAGAGCTATTAGGCAGTTTTTCAGCTTTTGGATTTAAGCTTATACCTGCAGACGGTATGATCATATTTATACTGGCGCCTGGAGCTTTTATTGCGCTGGGATTGATCATCGGATTTTTTGAATGGCAAAAACAACGGGCCGCAAACACTTAAGCACTATGGAAAACTATCTCATCATTTTTGTAAGTGCCATCTTTATCAATAATATCATTTTGGCTCGATTCCTAGGTATTTGCCCATTTTTAGGGGTTTCTAAGCAAACCTCTACAGCCATAGGCATGGGTGCTGCAGTATTGTTCGTGATGACGGTGGCTACAATCGCTACTTATCTGATCTACCATTATATTCTGGTGCCATTAGAAATCATCTACCTGCAGACGGTAGCCTACATTCTGGTGATAGCTTTTTTGGTTCAGGTCGTGGAAATTGTCATGAAAAAGGTAAGTCCGACCCTCTATACAGCACTAGGTGTGTTCCTGCCACTCATTACAACCAACTGTGCCATTTTGGGGGTAGCCATTTTGGTTGTACAGACTGATTTCACCCTAATGGAAAGTATAGTATTCGCTATTGCTAATGCCATTGGTTTTACATTGGCGATCGTGCTATTCTCTAGTCTGCGTGTGTACCTGGAAAATGCCGATCTGCCACCAGCAATGAAAGGCATACCTGCTGCCCTCATTGTGGCCGGAATCTTGAGCATGGCCTTTATGGGCTTTGCCGGCCTTGTGTAATAGGTGGCTGACGAATATCCTTTGAAAATTTGAGTTCTGTCAGTTGAAGCAAGGGTATTATACGCTAGCTTCAGAATCAAACTTAAAATCTGGAAGCCATGGAAAATACACTTGCTCAAACCCATCTCACCGAAGCTGAATATGCCTATGATGCTGTAATTACCCAACTGAGTCGCCCCCAACGCGACCAGGTAGAAGAGGCCACAGTGGAAATGATACACGAAGCGATTACCAAATATTTGATTGCATACCTGGAAGAAGAAGGCGTAACCGTGCCTGCTTCAAGAGATTTAGATAGCCTTCAAAAAGCATGTAGCACATTAAACCCTTCCTTCAATAGATTGGAATTCAATGGAATTGAGCTACTCCACAGTGATAATGCAGTGAATTACACCCATATACTAAGTACCGAAAAAACCAGAAAGTATATGGATACGCTGGATACTGTAAAAGGTCTGGTAGCTGGCTTTTAAATCTTCCGTTTACAGTACTGAAAATAAATTTAAGCTTGTATGTATGATATATGAGTCCTTTGGTGGATATTTATCCACTGATGGACTCTATTTCAATTATAGTAAGTATAAGAAAAATTGTAAGGTCGCTTAACCTTGAGTCTAAAAGCTTACAGAAAGAATTTGGTCTAAGCATTACGCAGATCCTCACCCTCAATCATCTTGAAAAGAGCCCTAATTACCAATCTTCCCATGGCGACTTGATGCAATTGCTTAGTCTTAATTCCAGTACAGTAACCGGGATTCTCAACCGACTAGAGAAAAGGGGCTACCTGGCACGATTACCTCATCCAACAGATAAGCGAATTACCAACATCACACTTACTGCCTCAGGCCTCAAATTGCTGGAGCAGATGCCCAATATCCTTCATGATCGATTATCCAAAAAACTGGATACCCTGGATGATCCTGATAAGAACATGATTCAAAAAGCATTGATGATCATTATTGATGCCATGCAGATAGATAAAATCACTGCTTCTCCACTGCTTACTCCTGATGAACCAATAGACTGATTTACTTACAGTCTCCTCAGATTTCAATTGTATAGCACTTAATGGTTTGATTGAATTATAAATTTCACCCGAGATTTAATACATTTTTTCAATTTAACTCATTGATAGACAATCAAATTTCAATTTCTGAAAACACATTTTAATTAAATATGTTCTACAGAACATATATCAGGAGTTTTATTAGCTTTGCAGCTTCAACATCACAGGAAAACAAGTGAGATTTTTAGCAAACTCTCAATTTCTAATCATAAAAATTGACAAATTATGAAAAACCGCTACCAAAAGATTAGCCTTATAGGGTTATGTCTTTTTTTGTTTTGTAGTATCGACCTCATGGCCCAAAAGACCGTATCGGGATCCATTACCGACGGAAGTGGCATGGGCGTGCCAGGTGCTACAGTATTAATTAAGGGTACCTCAGATGGTACAGTTACTGATTTTGAAGGTAACTATCGAGTAAGTGTCGGTGGACCGGAAGCAGTGCTAGTGATAAGCGCTGTAGGCTACCAGACTGTAAACGAAACTGTAGGCTCCAGAGCTACCATTAACGTGGTATTGACAGAGAGCATTAAAGAACTGGGTGAAGTAGTAGTAACCGCACTCGGTGTAAAGAGGGACGAAAAGGCTTTGGGCTATTCCGTACAAAAACTGGACGGAAAGCAAGTGTCTGATGTGAAATCTACCAACCCCGTAAATGCTCTTGCCGGTAAAATATCAGGTGTATACATTAATGGTAGTGCCAATGGCCCAACTGCCAGTGCCAATATCAACATTAGAGGTGCTGCATCTTTACTAGGCAATAACCAACCTTTATTCGTGGTTAACGGTATGCCTATCACCAATGACCTATATAGCTTTGATGATGGCCTTAATGGCTCAACAACCATTGACTTTGGTAATGCTGCTCAGGTTGTTAACTCTGATGATATTGCCTCCATCAATGTATTGAAAGGTCCTGCAGCTTCAGCATTATACGGCTCACGTGCAGCAGACGGTGTAATTCTCATTGAGACCAAAACCGGCGAGGAAGCCGATGGCGAATGGGGAGTCGATATCAATTCAAGTACAACCTTCGAGGGTATTCTGAAATTACCGGACTACCAGAATGAATTTGGTTTCGGAGGTGATGGTAAATACAGCTATGTAGATGGTTCTAACTACATCGGTGCTAATGATTATTACGAGGCTTATGGTGAAAACTGGGGTCCACGTATGAATGGGCAGTTGATTAAGCAGTTTAATTCTGATGGTGAGCCGGTACCATTTACACCTGCACCTGACAATATCAGAAACTTCTTTAGAACAGGTGTAACTTCAATCAATAATGTCGCTATCAACAGCAACACTGAAGATGGTGATGCAAGATTATCCTATACCAATTTATCCAACAAAGGTATTGTACCTAACACTGACCTAAGCAGAAATACTTTACAAATGAGCTTTGGTAAGCAGTTTGCCGATGATAAACTACGGGTTAGGTTGAACTCTATGTATGTGAATTCTGCATCGGGTAATATTCCAAATGCGGGGTACGATGAGTCCTCATCAGTAATGTACGGATGGTTGTGGTACCCACGCCAGGTGGCTATCGATGACCTGAGACAATACTGGGAGCCCGGTCAGGAGGGTGTTCAACAGCGTTATGTTGAGAACCTATGGGTGAACAATCCATGGCTGATCGCACAGGAAAATACAAACTCATTCAATAGCAACAGGCTTATTGCCAATGCCAGAATTGAGTATGATATCAATAAAAACTTCATGGTTCGGTTCCGATATGGTATCGATAACCTTGACGAGGAGCGTCAGTACAGAAGAGCACCTTCTACCAGAGGGCAGTTGCTTGGTGGCTACAGAGAAGATGAGATTACCTTTCGTGAGACCAATGCGGAATTCCTGGTAGGTTACCATACAGATATGGATGACCTTTCAGACTGGGATTTGGATGTAAAGATTGGTGGTAACATCATGAAACAGGATGCCAACAACCTCGTAGCAAATAATCCTGAACTGGAGATTTTTGGCACAGGTCCAAGTATTTATACACTAACCAACGCTCGCTCAGGTGTACTGGTTGAATCACAAAAAACACAAACCGGTATCAATAGCTTGTTTGGTACATTTACCTTCAGCTATCTCAATAGCTTATTTATTGATGCATCTTATAGAAATGACTGGAACAGCACGCTTGTAAATCCGATCACTGGTCTGGATAATTCGGAGTACAGCTTTGGTTACCCTAGTGTAGCCATGAGTGCTGTAGTTTCTGAATTTGTAGACATGCCCGATTTCTTCTCATTCGTAAAACTTAAAGGTTCTTACGCTGAAGTAGGTAACGGTGCACCTCCATACGCATTTGGAAATACCTTTACACCACAGCCGGCATTCGGCTCTCAGGCGGTATTCACAACAGGTGGTACCATAGCTGATCCAAACCTGACCAATGAACGCACGCAAGCAGTAGAATTTGGTATTGATGCCAGAATGGATGAAGGGCGCTACAGAGTGGATTTCACCTATTATGATATGTTGAGTTTCAACCAGGTGATCTTCTTGCCGGTGGCAACCAGCAGTGGCTATGCTTCCAATCTTACCAACGGTGGCGAGATCAGCAACCGCGGTATCGAGTTGATGCTTGCCGGACGTGTAATTGAAAAGCCGGACTTCAGCTGGGATGTGACTTTGAACGCCGGTAGAAACCGTGCTATAGTTGAGTCACTACCTGATGTTATTGAAAGTGGCAGGTACTCTATTGTAGCAGATATCTTCCCTGGTGATGAAGGTGGCGCTGACCTGGAGTATGTAGCTGAAGAGGGAGAATTACTTGGTCAGCTGTATGGTCTTGGTTTCCAAAGAGGGCCTGATGGCCGTATCATCCACGAAGATGGATTGCCATTGCTTACCGAAGACAAAGTGTCTGCTGGTTCTTTCCAGCCGGACTGGAGATTGGGTATCAACAACTCATTCAAGTACAAAAACATTACTTTCGGTTTCTTATTTGATGGCCAGGTAGGTGGCAAAATCTATAGCAGATCGCATGCTCTTTACAACACAGGTGGTGCCATTACAAACAATGATGATCCTAACCTGCCTATTTCTTCACTGGAAGGCAGAAGAGTGCATTCAGTATCGTACGATGCAGATGGCGAACCTGTTTATACTTTAGAGCAGGAGGGTGGCATTGTAGGACCCGGTTGGAAATATGATGAAGCTGGTAATCTGGTAGAAAATGATGTGGTTGTGCCAATTGGTGGTGCCTCTTACACAGGCTATTTCTACAACTATTACGGTAACGGCTTCAACAGGGACAACATTGAGGCAGCTACATATGATGCTACCTGGTTTAAGCTGAGAGAAGTAAGCATCAGCTACGATGTGCCAAATGCATGGGTTGAGAAAATCGGCCTGAGCAGTGCAAGAGTTTCCTTGATTGGTAGAAATCTATTGTTATTCACTGATGTGCCTACCATCGACCCTGAAACTTACTCTATACGAAACGGAATCTTTGTAAATGGCTTTGAGAGTACTCAGTTACCATCTACAAGAAGCTATGGTTTCAACATTAATCTAAGCTTCTAATCCAGTTCCTTTTTCGACTTTAAATGCAATTGACAATGAGAATTAATAAAATACTAATCATATTATCAGCGATTTTCGTGTTGGGTGCTTGTTCGGATTTCGACGAGTACAATGAAAATCCTAATGAACCTACTTCGGTTAGCCCCAGCGTATTATTTCCTTCGGCTATCCGTCAGAGTGTGACCACTATGGTCAACGAATCGTTCCTGCTTGGCAATAATGCTGCACAGCTAACCGCCAAAACCTTGAGGACAGAGGTGGACACGTACAACTGGAATGCTTTCCCAACAGTATGGGAAGGGCTTTATGAAAGCCTTACAGATGCCATAGCGGTGGAAGAGATAGCTGCAGAATCTGATAATGCAGCCCTGGAAGGCGCTGCTATCGTGCTGAGATCATGGATTTTTGGTAACCTGACCAACGCCTATGGTGATATTCCTTATTCAGAAGCCATTACCGGCGATGAGGGTGAGTTTACACCGGCGTATGATGATCAGCAGGCTATATACCAGGACCTGTTGTCAGAACTATCCAGAGCAAGCACCTTGCTTGCCAGTGGCAATGGCAATATTACCGGTGATATTCTATTCAATGGTGATGCCTCCAAATGGCAGAAGCTAGCTAACTCGCTTAGCCTTCGTTATATCATGCTGGCCCATAACCAGCTTGGCGATGCTTCCAGCAGGTTTGCACAGATTGCTACCAGTGGTAATGTGATGACCTCTAACGAGGACAATGCCATACTGGATTACCTCAACAGTTTCCCCAATCAGTTTCCATTGATTCCTTTGAAGGTAGGAGACTTAGATGCGGTTGCTTTCAGTGAGACGGCATTGAATGTGATGTCAGCCTACAACGATCCAAGGCTTGCCCGTTATGCCAGGCCTGACAATGATGATTACAGCAACCCTGTGTTCTCAGGAGCACAGAATGGTGCCGGTACCTGCGAAAAAGCAGGCTCCAGGCTGGGTGCGCAATATTTCAACGATCCTGCACAAACAACTGCAGCACAGCTAGGCCTTGAAATGGCAGATGGTATCATCATGACTTATTCAGAGGTGGAATTCCTGATGGCTGAGGCAGCTGAAAGAGGCTGGATAGCAGACGATACTGAAGCTCATTACCGTGCAGGCATAGAAGCCTCTATGGATTATTACCAGGTTGACTATGCGCCATTCGGTTATACTGATTTTGGTGATTATTATGCCAACTCTGGCGTGGCTTTCAATACCACTACCGATATCTGGGAGCAGAAATGGCTATCACTTTATTTCACAGGCTTAACGCCTTATTTCGAGGTAAGAAGATGGTATTTTGAAGGTGGTATGAGCTGGGACGGTATTCCATTCCTGGATGCTGCCTGCGACAACCTCAATAATGGCAATCTGCCTATGAAGTTTTTGTACCCTGGTGAAGAGCAAAGCTTGAATTCAGCGAACTATCAGGATGCTGTTCAGCGCCTGGGTGGTTCCAACGATTTCAACGCCACGACCTGGCTTACAGAATAATAGTATCTTTAACAGGTGACCTGATCAACGGGTCACCTGTTTTATTGACTACCTAAGAGAGATTCATTTTGCAAAAAAAGAAGTATTTCGATATTCACGGCCCTGTTTTCTACACGTCAGCAGGGCTTATTATTTTCTTTATCGCCCTTACCCTGATTATTGGTAAGCCCATGGAGGGCTTCTTTGAGCAGGCACAGGCATGGATCACTGAACATGCCGGCTGGTTCTTTATACTTACCGTCAACATCATGCTGGTGACCAGTCTATTTTTCGCTTTTGGAAAATACGGTAAAATAAGGCTAGGGGGGAAGAACGCCGAAACAGAATTTAGCCTCTTTGCCTGGTTCGCCATGCTGTTCTCAGCCGGTATGGGTATTGGGTTATTGTTTTTCAGTGTAGCGGAACCCATTTCCAATTTCACATCACCTCCTGTAGAGGTTTCTGATGTTTCACAAAAGGCCGAGAATGCTTTGGTCTATACATTTTTGCATTGGGGATTACACGCCTGGGCTATTTATGCACTCATTGGCCTGGCATTAGCATTTTTCGCTTTTTCAAAAAAATTACCCTTATCGATCAGGTCAGTATTTTATCCACTTTTGGGTGAACGTATTCATGGACCATTTGGAGATATTATCGATATTCTGAGTGTGGTGCCAACTTTATTTGGCCTGGCCACTTCATTGGGCTTTGGTGTACAGCAAATAGCCTCTGGATTGTTTTATCTGTTTGGACTACCCAACACAATAGGCATGCAGGTATTCCTGATTGGGGTTATTACCCTGGCAGCTACCACTTCTGTAGTACTTGGTCTGGACAAAGGAGTGCGGAAGCTCAGCGAGTTGAACATTCGGATCGGGATGGTCTTCCTGGTGCTTATGATCATATTGGGACCTACCTTATTTCTCATTAATGCCTTTATACAATCGACCGGGGCTTACGTGCAAAACATCATAGAGATCAGTACCTGGGCAGGTACCTTCTCTGGTGGAGAATGGCAAAGTGACTGGACCTTCGTGTACTGGGCCTGGTGGATATCCTGGTCGCCTTTCGTCGGCATGTTTATCGCAAGGGTATCAAAAGGACGTACCGTGCGGGAGTTTGTGCTGGGCGTATTGCTGGTGCCATCATTGCTTACCTTCCTGTGGATGTCTGTCTTTGGAGGATCAGCAATTTACCTGGAGCTGAATGGCATAGGCAATGTCGCCAATGCCGTACAAGATGATATTTCTACAGCGCTCTTTGTGATGCTGCAGGAGTTTCCTATTGACTTTATCACCAGCATTGTCGGCATTATTCTAGTCACCAGCTTTTTTGTCACCTCATCGGATTCCGGTTCGCTGGTTATCGATAGCATTACCAGCGGTGGCAAACTGGATGCCCCGGTAGGGCAGCGCATATTTTGGGCCTTATCGGAAGGTGCCGTAGCAGCTACCTTGCTGATCGGTGGTGGATTATCGGCACTGCAAACTGCTGCATTGAGCACTGGGTTGCCTTTTGCAGTGATCCTGATCATCATGTGCTACAGCCTATGGAAAGGCCTGGAAGAAGAGCATGAAAACATGCAACGTGACCTTAAGAAAAGGGATAAAGTAACCTACGAAGAAACCATAAAGCAATTATTATCCAGCGATGACATCAAAGACTAACACACCATCACAACCAAAAACACTCATGCTTGCGCTGGACATGACTTTTATGGATCAGCTGCTGATCCGATATGTCTATTTTTTGATTGAGTCTTTCAATACAGTTGAGAAAGTCGTTTTTTACCATAACATACGGCTTGATTATCCTGAGCGGGCCAAATACCTCTTCAAAGACCTGAAAAAGCCACTTGATGAAGTGCTGAAAGGGCGCATGGAAAAGCTCGTAAAAGAACTACCCGAAACCATAAAATATGAATTTCAGGTATCGCAGACAGATGATACCGCCCATGATGTGCTTCATACAGAGAAAAAGCATCAGGTAGACCTGATCATTATGGGTAAGAAAGTGACCTATGAGGGTTCCGGCTATCTCATCGAAAGGGTAATGCATAGAGATCCGAAAGCAGACCTCTTGCTGGTACCGGAAACTTCCTACCATCGGTTTGAGCAGTTTTTGGCACCTGTAGATTTCTCCAAAAAATCCGCCAAAGCCTTGCACAAATGCCTTGAGCTAGCTGATACCTTGCAGGCTGAAGTTATCTGTCAGCATGTGCATAATGTGCCGCAGGTGTATTTCCCATTTATCCCCATCAGAAACCTAGAAAAGGAGATGCGCGAGGAGTCGGAACGAGAATGGGTGCGCTTTTCAAAAAAATACTTCCCCGGTCAAGATATGCCTGAAATGAGCTACAGCTTCCATGGCGACCGGTCTATTGCCCATATGATCTACGATTTTGCCGTAGAGCGCCAGATCGATATGATAGTAGTACCGGCGGAGCACAGCATTATCCAAAGCACTGTTATTCAGCTACTCAAGCTCAATATGCACCTACCGATTTGGGTGGTTAGTTAGAGAGGGGTTAGTTCCAAAGCTTTTTATCCTGCATCGCCCGATCGTTAAGCAGAAATATCTTATCATATTGACTCAGTTTTCGCATTGATGCATATATTGGAAGCCATAAATGTGAATAATTTATTTTGTATTTATAAGTCTACACTTATATCCTTATTATGTGTTTAATAATCCAAACATATTAGCCAAATACATTAAATCAGTTTTGATATTCATTTAACTACACGTATTAAAACAAGAAATAAAATATCTTTACTATATGGCCTCGACTAATGAAATAAGGAATCGGGTTATTGATAGATTAATGTCAATCAACGACTCAAAATATTTGCAAGCTCTTGAAAAAATGATACTAACTTCCAATGTAGAGCATGCTAAGACCCCTCTTACAGAAGAGCAAAAGATTATGTTGGCTATGAGTGAAAATGATATTCAAAACGGACAATTGATAAATCAGGATGAACTCAACAAACTGGAAATTCAGTGGCTAACAGAAAAATAGTCTGGACAGAAACAGCTGCGAGACAGAGAAGGACTATTTTAGAGTATTGGATTGAAAATAATAATACAAATACTTATTCACTCAAACTACTGAAAGCAAGTAATTTAAAAGCTGAAACAATTGCAAAAAACCCAAAAATGTATAGAGAAGCTGACTTTCCAAATACTCGTGTTGCGTCAATGGGCCACTATAGTATTTTCTATAAATTTAATGAAAAGGAAATAATCATAACTGCTTTCTGGGATAATCGACAGGATCCGAATAGCCTTTTAGATTTGCTTAAATAGCGTATTGGGATAATGATTGTATAGGACTTATATTTTCATTCCAACCTCCACTGATCCAGCAGCTTACACAATCCGGTTTAACAATATCCCAACCTTCACCAAATAATATTTCGTAAATAATTGCGATTATAGTGGTGGGGGAAATAAATTCACGTAGCTTTGTAGCTCATTATAATAATTTCTTTTTGAATCAATTTAATACCTTAGGACTTTCATCTAATTTAATTGAAGTCCTAAATCAACTCGGGTTTTTGCAACCCACCCCCATACAAGAACAATCCATTCCGGTACTGCTCAATGAAAAACCGCAAGACTTTATTGGTCTGGCGCAAACAGGTACGGGAAAAACAGCTGCTTTTGGTTTGCCTTTGATTGATCTTGTAGATCCTCAGCTTAAGAAAACACAGGCTTTGATACTTGCACCTACGCGAGAGCTGGGTCAGCAGACCGCCACACAACTCAAGGATTTTGCCAGCAACAATAAGGCAATCAACATCAATGTGGTGTATGGTGGTGCTTCTATCACAAACCAGATCAAGGCCTTGCAGAAGCCTACGCAAATCATAGTCGCCACACCTGGTCGCCTTATCGATCTGATCCACAGAAATGTGGTTGATCTGAGTGCTGTAAAATACCTGGTGCTGGATGAGGCGGATGAGATGCTCAATATGGGCTTCAAAGAGGCGATAGATGAGATTCTGGAATTTACAGAAGCCAAAGAGGCCATCTGGCTGTTCTCTGCGACTATGCCGCAGGAGATCAGACAGATCGTAAAGAAATACATGCATAACCCCGTAGAAGTAGCGGTCAATGCACAGGAAAAAAGCAATAAAGACATTGCACATAAATACGTAATGACCAAGACAGCCAATAAGCTGCAAGCTTTAAAGCGCTTTCTTGATCTTCAACCCGATATGCGGGGCGTAATGTTTTGCCGCACCAAGCGGGAAACACAGGAAATTGCAGATACTTTGTCCCAGCAAGGCTATGGAGTGGAAGCACTGCATGGTGATCTTTCGCAAGCACAGCGTGATGCTGTCATGCGCAGGTTTAAGGGTCGCAAAATGCAACTGCTCATCGCTACGGATGTGGCAGCAAGAGGTATCGATGTGAGCGAACTGAGCCATGTCATCCACCATTCGCTGCCTGATCAGCTGGAAAGCTATACGCACCGGAGTGGCAGAACGGGTAGGGCAGGCCGTAAGGGAATATCCCTGGCATTCATCAACCCTAGAGAAGGTAGTAAAATTGCCCAATTAGAGAAAAAGATATCGGTAAAGTTTGAACAGATCGAAGTGCCCAGCACCAAGGATCTGAAGGCTTCACGCCTCAATGACTGGGTGGAGAAGCTACAAAATGCAGATGTCCACCCGCATGCTGAAGATGTTCTGGATCAGCTTAAGGATAAGTTACTTACACTGAGCCGTGAAGATATTCTGAAGAAATTGATCTCTGCGCAGCTGGACTTATTGAGTCTGGATGATCAGCAGGACCTCAACGAAACTCCCGGCCAAAGCAAATATCAGCAGGCTGATGGTGAACCCCGATTTTTCGTGAATATCGGACAAATGGACGGGTTCAACAACCAGGAGCTGGTTGACTTTCTGGCAGATGTATCGGGTGTAAAAGCCAAGCATTTCAGCCAGATCAGCATGCAGAAAAGCTGTTCCTATTTTTCGCTGAGCAGCAAGTTTGCCAAAGATTTCGGTCCGCAGTTTGACCTGGTAGACTTAGATGGTCGTGAGATCAGGGTTAACCGTGATGACCAGGGCAACAGAGGTTCTGGTAAGAAAAAAAGAGAAAGAGGGCAGAAGGGCTTTGCCAAGCGTACCCGACAGCAGGGTCATGCACAATCAAGGCACAACGGTTTTTCTACGAAACGACGAAAGTCCAAGAAATATTAATCATGGCCCACAGGGCATTCATAAACACGCAATTTATTTAATCAATTAATACATATTTATTTTAATCTAATGAAAGAAGGAACAGTAAAATTCTTTAATAATGCCAAAGGGTTTGGCTTTATTAAGCCAAGTGAAGGTGGAGAAGACATCTTTGTACACGAGTCTGGTTTAGTTGACGATATCAGAGAAAACGACAAAGTGAAATTCGAAACAGAGCAGGGCCGAAAAGGCATCAATGCAGTGAACGTTGAAGTAATCGGTTAATCCACCTACACATACCGCTACGGCGGATAAGTAGGCGGTGGTATTAACTTTAGATCGCTACATTGTTTGACATGATGTAGATGGCTTCTGAAACTAATGCCATAACAACCGTTTCGATATTTGTGAAAAGGCTATGATCCTTCTGGGTCATGGCCTTTTTTTTGGTCTTTAAAAAACATTGGTTTGTTGGGAAAACACCAACAAAGG
The DNA here is from genome assembly GCA_965227155.1 of Cyclobacteriaceae bacterium. Classification (GTDB taxonomy): domain Bacteria; phylum Bacteroidota; class Bacteroidia; order Cytophagales; family Cyclobacteriaceae; genus UBA6059. The sequence goes on along the minus strand of OZ245731.1, from coordinate 4,326,172 downwards.
CAGGAGCTTGTTAATCACGACAATTAGAGTGCCATTAGAAGACTCTATAAGCTACACCCATATAAATTACACTGTTTTTCAGGTCGAGACCATCTACAATATTGGTGATGCCCTGGCAATAACGGAAGCCCAGGGTCCAATCCTCAAACACCTCATAACCAAGCCCGGCATTGATGGATAAATCAAACGTTTCGAAATCCTCCAATAAATTTTCCTGAGGTACAGCTTTGCTGGTATTGATTGTCATGATGCCCAACTGCGGACCCAGTTCCGTATAAAAGCGCTTCTCTGTCCACTTCAGCATGACGGGCACATTGAGGTAGGAAATATTATACCGGCCCTTATTTTCAGACTTTTCACCCTGCAATGACAATATGAGCTCCGGCTGTAGTTTCAGGCTTTTGGTAAGCTTGAAATTCATGTAGGTGCCAAAGGAGTAGCCTACCTTGCGGTCGCTTTCTGGTATCGCATCATCGCCAAATAGCTCAGCGAAGTTGATACCGGCTTTCACGCCAAACTGTGTGGCCTTAGATTCCTGCGCCCGGACATTGTTACAAAATAAGGTTATCAAAAGACCGATTGTCATCAATAACCAAATAGATGCTTGCTTCATGCTTTTAAACTTAGCACGAAAGTCTGATCCTATTGACCTCTAACGTAGATTTTTGTTTGTTATAATTATGGAGTCTGTCGAGGTGAGCTTCTTTTGGCTTTACTGTTATTTGGGCCATTTCAATGCCAGATATATGATTTATATTGGAAGCATTAACCATATCCGCTTCCTTTAAATATTTATTGATGAAATAGATCGTATTATTCGATTTATTAGCCTGGGCCTTATTCATTTTAGGGATTTCAGGCAAAAATGCAGACCAGAAATGAAATGTTTGAAAAAATGAAGCTGCATTTCAGGTCAATGAAATGATTATGATAATCAAATTATCAAATAGTTACATTTATTCGAAAGATAGATGCTTCATTTTTTAGTTTTTTCATTTTCTGCAATTTTTGAATTAAATCCCGTTAAAAAATGAATACAGCCCTTGACTTTTGACGGTGCGCCGCTGCGATTACTTTTTGTCAAGAAAAAGTAACTATGTACTTAATCATCAGAGTAGTAGTCGTCGATTGAAAAAGATTAATGTAAAGATAGATATCTCACTTTAGCCATACTAAATCACGCAGACCCAGTAAAACTTTACATTACGACAAGCAGAAAAGCCTTCAATTATCATCACTCCACCACCAGGTCCTCACCATTCAAATCAGTGGAAAGGTACAGGCTCATCACGTCGAAAAAAGGTCGCATAGCCCGAAAGGTATCGTTGATCTGCGCTGCAAAATCCTCTTTCAACATATCTTGCATGGTAAAATACCTGTAAACCAAAAACTGCTTATGTCGAATCAAATCAATATGGGGATCATCTTGTGAGAAACCCCTGGGTGCGGTCTTCACCTTTTCTCCTTCAAGCGTACCAAAATAGTTTTTGAAAGCCTTACTCTCCAGCACCTCTAGCAAAGGCTCCCCAAACTGGCTGATCTGGTTACGCAGGTGTAGCAAATCCCTGCTGTTGGGGCCAAAGAAGCCACCGGCCACCATGGCCTGATCAGGGCCCACTTGATAATAATAGCCGCCTCTCAGCTGTGCCGTAGCCCTTTTGAAAGATCCCGCCCAATAGTCTTTATAAGGCGTTTTGTCATCAGAAAACCGTACATCCCTGTAGATTCTGTAAACCTTGTGGCCGCCAATGTGATCATGCTGCTCCATCAGCGCCTTAACATAGCCATGAAATGCCTTAAATTCCTGCTGATAGGTCTGGAATTCATCCTTATGCGCTTCAAACCATATCCGGTTGTTGTTTTCAGACAGGGCTTTCAGAAATTGAAGGTTTTGTTGGGTTAGTTTCATAATGCACTGCGGATAAAATATTATTAATCACATTTTTAATTGAATATTGAATTTGCTCCAGTGATATTTATTCATAGTGGTCATCTTAAAATAGATGGCATTATTGGCTTAAATGATCAACCCGATAATTGTTATAGATATTATACGCCCACAAAAGCCAGTCTAATGAAAGGCATACAACACCAACAATAAAGACTCTTTCCAACAGGTGATAATCCCTCACACCAGCCAAAAACATAATGCTTACTATGAAATAAGGTATCATTGATAAGGCGGTAAAATACCTAATCCAAAGTTTAAACCTGTTATAAGAAGCGATTAACACAGTAGCGGGAATGAGTAAAAAATTTGAGGACATGGTTAGCCGATACTGATCTTCAAACTGGTCAAAAGTGGTTATATTGGAAATATCCAGCAAACTCATGAAGTTGATACCATTTGATATGGCAATAGCTGTAAATCCTGCGGCTGCTAGTATCTGTTTCTCTTCTTCCGCTTTCATCGCAATGACCGTCAATGCAATAATTAAGAACGCCCCGGCAATCTGTAAGGTCAAGGCCCAATCAGACGAATAAATTGGAAATTCACCGCTAAAATCAGGAGGATAAATAATTGCAGCGAGGTAGTTGATTATAAATGTAAGCACAAGACAGGTTACAATAGTCAACATGATAAGTCGCTCATTTCTAGGTTTAGCCATTAGATGAAAATAATGAAATTGAAAATCAAAAAAATGTAAAAACTATTAATTCCCGTATTATTTGAGATTAGCCTTGTTCGGGCGTGTTTGCAACGCGTCCGTTATGAGCAATACCACCCTAAGGTTAAGCAAATACCCCCAGATCATTTCCCACCTTTAAATCCATCATACAACAGCAGTTTTAACTTGTTCGGGCGCGTTTGCAACGCGTCCGTTATTAGCAAAACCACTCTAAGGTTAGCAAATACACTACTTGCCCCCAAATCATTTCCCACCTTTAAATCCATCGTACAACAGCAGTTTTAGCAATTCCGTACCCGGGCCCTGTCCATTGATAGGATGGTTAATACCACCATTCAGGCCGGAGAATAAAGCAATATGGGAAATCACGATCCCGGAATGATCCGGTACTTCAATCGCGTTTTCCAGCCTTACATTATTGGAAACAGTTGGTTCGCCACTGAAAAAACTATAAATACCCAGGCCATAGGCTTCATGATTTTGTACCGCATCTGACACCTTGTAGGATGCATAGCCGGGCTTTCCCTCATCGTTCCACACTGCATTGCTGGGTGGGTGATAGGGGATTTCAGACTGGTAAAAATATGTTCTGCCATGTTCCCCGTTCCAGAGGGTTTGGTAGGATTGAAAATGCTCATTGAACAGACCGTAAATTGTCACATGATCGCCATTCACGATCAAACCATGCTTTTGCTGCCCATCCAGCCATTCGGTACCCACACCATGATCGCCTCGCCATAACCAAAAATGATCACCAATGACATAATTGCTATTGATAACAAGGGTACTTTCAGCCAGCCCCATACGGGCGCCCCCAACCCGGCAATAAATATCATGCAGCGAGATGGGGTTTTCAGGGTATTCCATGTCTGATACATTGTCACCAACCTGGACAAGCGTCGGGGACAACTCAGGCCCTGCATCTACCATAAAACCAGCTAACACAATACCAGGCTCATCGGCAGTACTCAGGGCAATGGCTCCATTTTGAGGAACCAGCGTTGGCAATCCGAGCCCCAGGATCACTGTATTAGGATTTGAAACTTTTATCGTTTCATCCAGCGTGTATATACCCGGTGTGAGCAACAGGTGCTTGCCTGCTGCCAGCGCACGATTGATGGTTTCAGCATTATCCCTCTCCTGAAAAGCGATATGAAATTCAGTGATTGGTATCAATTGGCCTTCTTCCTGCCCGTTTTTCCAGGAAGGACCAGAACTATTGCGGCGCAGAGCCGGGACAAATACAGCATAATCATCGGAATCATTGATGGTAAGAAATGGCTTTTCACGAACCACCGGCGTTTTGTCAATGACTGTAGTGGGTTCCGCTGGCCAGTTTTCAACCGGTGAACCTTCCACACCTATAAAAACCCTGTTCCAGTTGCCACCTTCCCAGGTGCCAATACTAGAGTTGCGCGTCATCCATTGCTGCCCGGAAGTTAAGCCGGCCCTTCCTTCAACAAGTGAATTAGCCAGTACACCACCGCTGGCCCAGCTGCCTTTGTCAAAGTTAATATCACCGGCCACATGCATACGACGGTAGGGTGCGGCCTGCGATACAGCCCAATAGATCATTTCACCATCGGTTGGTACTACCTTTAAATTTTCAGCACCGCGCCAAAACATCGTGGTTACCTTGTTGGCAATACCGTTGCTGCTGGTGCTGGTAGTGGATTGTACCGCACCATTGATAACCACATCACCGGGATATCTACCCAAACCCAGCACCTGAGTATAATAATCGACTGTGACATCAAGGTTGTAGCTGCCGGGTTTGAAGAGCAGGGCATATCGCTCAGACCCAAACTCATTGTACTGCTGTTGCCTGTGTATTGAATCAATTATCGCCTGAATGCTATCCTGATTCATGGATGCATCGAATAGCAGCACATTTTTTCCAAACAGATCGGTCGTATAAGTGGGTGAATTGGGTGTATTTTTCTCATTACGCATTTCGGAACAAGCCATAGCGACCCATAGTAGAGGTATGGTGTATACAAAATTGAAAATATTGTGGGTGAAAGGAGTAATAGGCACGATGGAGCTGAATGGTTTACTTTAAAGATACTGAAGAAATCCTACTTGTAGGAAGCGAGCAACAGGTGCACGAAGTTCATTTTTCCATACAGCCATGTATGTACTTACTGTCGTAACGATGATTTCTTGAAGTGCTGAAGCTTTTAGCATATAAGACCGGTGAACAAACCCAAACCTAATTGTGGTGATCCTTACAGGCTGGCCAGTGGACCATACAATATGGAGGTAAGGGCTAAAATGCGCGACAGCAGTATACTTAGAGTTGGTAGGTTAAATACACCACTCACCGTAGTATAAAACGGCTATAGGCTCACAGGCCCGGAGCCCTTGGACTCACAGACTCGGAGCTTACGGGCTCTGGGTCTTTGTCCTTATGGCACATTGGTTAGGAGCTTTAGGGTGGGAGTTTGCGAAGGTGAGTGATTTTATTTGGTATTGAAAGGTCTATTTCAGCAATGACATTTTGTCCAAGGAATTACTATACCCCAGTGAGGGATACTTGCATTAGGGAAGGAGAGTGGCGAATGTGTGCAGATTTTCTATAGATAAATCAAAAGGTATGATTTTACCTTTTAGAAGTAGGTATGGTCATTTAATTGAACATTATCGGCATTGACAGGAATTAAAGGGGGCTTGCTCATAAATTTTAGTGTCTAATAAATAAATTAGTTAACAACCGATTTTCATCCAAGATGACGTAACAATTATAATATCAAAACACTCTTTTTGAGGTATGATTTTATTAAATTAAAACCTTTATCTTAGACCAGATAATCCTCAACATGTCCAGTAATAGTAATCAAACAGGCTTTTCAATTTCAACCGTAGTTGAGCAGGCTAATTGGCAATCTATAGAAACACACCTTGATGAACTAAGAGTTAGAGTTGACTCCTCAATTACTCAAACAAATAAGCTAAGAGAACAATACAGGGTTGAATTATTAGAGAACAATCCAGATCTTCAAAGCAAAATATTAACACCATCTCAAGAGTCAATTAAATGGGCAGAAAATCTTTTGAAAACAGGGACAGTTGCCGCTTCAGATGGTACAATATCGCCAGTTCCTTTACTTGGAGGATCCAAAATACAAGTAGGTGTAGTTATAGTAACTAATCAAGGTGAGAGAGTTAGTTTGGTAACTCGTGTATTTGAAGCTGAGCTAAATAATAATTCAAATTCTGCAACTGAATTCTTCACTAATTTGAGAAATAGTAGAAAGCTTTCTAATCTACTAGCTAGGGCTATAATGCTATTTGGAGAAAGAAATTTACTTTTGGAACATAGTGCGGAATGGCGGTTGATTCACGGTGAGTTGGTTCCTCATGAATTGAGAACAGGAGCAGGAAGACCAGCCCAAAACTTAGAACCAACATTTGAACTAATTAATAAATATATCAATTCTGAAAAGTTTATTGCAGTATCTGAAAGTTCAGATGATATAGATATTTTGAATGCCGCTATTTTGTTGAATTCTGGTGAATACATCGTTATAAGAAGTTTAAGTGACACCTTGAACCTCTTTTTAGACGGAGACCCAGAGACTGGTCAATCGAGAGCGAATTTTAGTGAGGCAGACAGAAATAGGTTTAGGGAATTCATAAGGACTGCAGGCCCTCAAGTCTCGGTTGTTTTGGTAAAGGCAGGTTTAAAACCATTTCTGATTGAATGTCATCATAATCGGGTGGAAGAAGCTGTTAGTTTGTTTCTCGCAGATTCATTGTGGACTAGAGGCTATAATTCATCTGAAGGGTATTCAAACGCGTTTAGAGGTTTCCCTTTTCATATTGATTTGGCTGACCAAGTTGCTCGGACTTTATTAAAAGGATCTGACTTTAAAAATTTTGTTGAAAGTAGGTTGTTCGATCTTGGTATTGAACAAGGTATTTTCGAAATGAATCCAAGAGATACAAGAGGATAATATGGAAGATAAAGTTGAAAATGGTAATCCAGAGGAGCCAATAAATAATAATGAAGAAAACACAACCCATTCAGAAAGCATAGTGCCTGAAGAAATCCCGAATGATAGTGGAGATGAAGTGTCAGAACAGGTCATTAGAGAATCACTGATTTCATTAGGTTTTATAAATTTCGACTCTTCTGGAATGGACAATACCACTTCAGGGGCAATGGTATCTGAGGATAGACGATCTCAGTTTAGAAGAGACGTTTACGTAGGAATCAGAGATGCTGAACAAAACAAAGAGTTTCTAGGAAGAATAGTAGAGGGGCCATTTCATTCTCCACACGAAGTAGGACTTGATTCAGCAATAACACGAACAACAGTTCTTCATCCTGATAGGACAAGCTTTAGACCATCATACTATGTTAGTGGAACAATTGAAGTATTAGGAGAGCTACAAAATGGAAGACGGCTAATAGTAACCCCGACTCGACCTAGGCCATACTCAGAGATCTATATTTTTCCATCTGAAAGACTACAGGACTTATTAGAAATCAATGGTTCATTCTATTTGGGACACCTTATGGGTTATGATGGAGTTGAAGTCCACACAGATTCTGAAAGTAAAAATTTCATTCCCAGAAATTTGGGAGTTTTTGGAACAGTAGGATCCGGTAAATCAAATACGACTCAGGTTATTGTAGAAGAAGCAATTGAAGCAGGTTGGGCTGTTGTTGTAGTTGATGTAGAAGGAGAATATGTGAGAATGAACGAAGCAACTGATGATAACTCCATGTCCGAGATTTTGAGAAGTAGATATGGGCAAGAGCCATCTGGAATTAATGATTTTAGAGTATATGTTCCACAATCTGGTCATTCAGAGGCTGATTCGCCGAGGAGATTCAAGGTACCTATATCACAAATAGATCCATATGTCCTAACGGATTTAATGGAGCTAACAGAAGCGCAAGGCAGGCTATTAGAAGGTGTCATGGAAAATGCAAGAAATAGACCTCCAAGTTCCGGTGCTAGTCGTACTGGCGTATTGGCAGGAAGTAATCCCTCAAATCAATCCCAAAGACGATATTCATTACAGGATTTAATTGATAATCTTGTACCTAGGAATAATTTAATACCGAATAACACTCCTGATGTCACTATTCAAACTTTAAGATCAAAATTAATTCGATTAGGTATGTCACATATGCTTGATTGGAATGCTACAAGGTCTACAAATGAATTACCAATAAATGATTTGCTAGTTGGAGGTAGATTATCGGTTTTAGATGTTTCTGAGACGGATGATAGAAGTAGGAATATTGCAATAGCGCATACATTACAGGCACTATTTGATAAAGTAATAGAAACGCCGGTTAATACTCCAATGGCTAATGCAAACAATCAAATACGTCCAAAAGTGTTAGTGGTGATGGAAGAGGTACATACATTTGTTTCAAAGTCAAGTGCTTCAAAAATGAGATCGGTTCTTGATAATCTTCAAGTTATAAGTAGGAGAGGAAGAAAACGATGGATGGGACTAGCACTTGTTAGCCAACAACCAAGTCATGTTCCCGATGAATTGTTTGAACTAGCCAATACTAGGTTTATACACCAACTTAAATCAGTTTCAAATTTGTCTCCTGTAAAACAAACGACAGGAGGTGTACATGAAGCTCTCTGGTCTAATTTGCCTTCGTTAGGCTCTGGTCAATGCTTGGTAACTGGAGCTGTTTTCAAACACCCACTTTTTGTGGAGATGCGTCCTGCTAAGTCTAGAAGAATGCACACAAATTAATATGAATGTAAACCAACAGAAAATAGAAGATATAAATTTCTCAAATCTAGAAATAAGCTCATTTTGGTCTTCAAGTAGCTCTAGGGAATTGAAAATGCATAAGATTCATGCATACCCCGCAAAGTTTCCAGCATTTCTAGTGGGCAGGGCTATTGAATATTCAAACAGCAAATGCAAAGCTCATAAAATAGACACTATTGGAGATATCTTCTGTGGATGTGGCACAACTGCATTGGAGTCTAGTCTTAACAATGTTGATTTTGTGGGTTTTGATATTAACCCCGTTGCTACTCTAATTGCAAGAGTTAAAAGCAAAAGATATGATATTAAGAAATTGAAAAGAATATTTGAGGATATCCTGTCTCAGTATTCAAAGCAGAATACAATCACACCAAATAGAATATATTTCAATGAAAGGATAAATTATTGGTTTGAAGAGCCACAAATTAGAAAGCTCTATCGTCTTTTGAATTCAATTAACTCTATACCTTCACAGAAATACAGAGAGTTTTTCTTAGTTGCTTTTTCTAATATTCTCAAGCCAACCTCTAGATGGCTTACAAAATCAATAAAGCCTCAAATTGACCCTGATAAAGTGTCTTCAGACGTAATCGAAGCTTTTTGTAAGCAGGTAAATTTCATGCTAAAAGCATCTGCTGAGCTAGTAAAAAACTATAGCATAAATAAGCGAAAACCTGTATCAAAAATTGAGAATAAGAATTTTCTCAAGACAAAATCTAAAAACTGCGTTGATTTAATAATTACCAGTCCTCCATATGTTACCTCTTATGAATACGCAGATCTGCATCAATTATCAAGTTTGTGGCTTGGCTTCACCAGTGACTACAGGGATTTGCGTAAAGGATCAATAGGTAGTATTCATAACATTACAGAAAAGGAAAAGGGTAATGAACTCAACAATGTAGGTAAAGGCATAATTTCAGAACTTAACCAATATGATAGGAAACGATCTAAATCTGTTAGTAAATATTTTGTAGACCTGTCTACATCAATCAAAAGGTCTTATGAGTTTTTGAGACCGGGTGGGAGAGTTGTATTCGTGATAGGCAATACACAATATAAAGGAGTAGAAGTCAACAACGCCGCATACTTACTAGAATGCCTCAACCAAAATGGTTTTGAAGACCTTGAGATCTTTAAAAGAAAGATTACAGGTAAAATATTAACTCCTTATAGAGATGAGAAGGGAAGATTCAAAGGATCGAAAACATCCAAAGAAATCTATGATGTCGAGTTTATAATTTCGGCATCCAAGTCTCAGGATTGAATCATTTCTTGATATTGACAATTTTAATGTCATTCATTTGAATAGAGAATATTAATTTGTCCCAAACTACTTAATATTATGTTAAGTACAATCTCGTCTACTCCTAGGCGGAATGAATAGCAGAATAGCTAGCCATGCGTTGGCCTGTTGTGGGTGGAGACTTTATAATTTATAAGGTTTTTGCATAATTTTCATCAATGGTAAAGTATGAGCCAGCGGCTTGAGAGTAACTAGATATGAAACTGGAAGACGAAATATATTTCTCCAATACATCTTCATGGGATAAGATCGCTTCTGAAGATAGTGATGAAGAATTAGTAAAGCATTTCTTTGAAAGAATTCAGGCATTTTACATTAATCCAGCTGAGGATTTGTTGAATAAGAACCCAACAGATAATTCTTTTGCTAGTGGAGTAATTCTTTTATGTTTAATTGAACACCTTGGATCTTTAATGATCAAGGATGGTGGATTTAAGAATAGATTAATTGCATTCCTTAAACACTCGGAATATTGGAGAAGTTTAGATGAAGCCGAAAGGAAATCCATTGCATTTATTATCACAGAAAAATTCCGAAACGGATTAGTACACAATGGAAGAGTTAAAGACTCTAGCCAATTATCATAGAGCCTTAGCTCACAAGCGGGCTGGAAAACTATTATTAATAGGTGTGCAAGGGCATTGAGTGCTTGACCGGATTAAGGCAAGGCCTTGATTTGCGTTAAGGTGCGCGGCTAGCGATAAAATCTTAACCGTTATCGTACTGACGTCCGAGAACTGATTTTATAATAATCAGCAAGCTGATCCCAAATCAATAGTATTGTTATATAATTTATATTATGTAAAATAGGAGAATGTGAAAAGCCCCCGTCCTTGACGGCCTTTTCCGGTTTTGTAATTGTTTGCATGGGTCTAATATAAAAAAAAGACCTTAACGCAAATTGCGAAAAGGCCAAATTTTGCAAACAACCACTTTGGATTGCCTTTGAGTTTCCATCCGGTTTTGCTCCCCAGCGCCCCGGACACTTCAAAGGTATGGGTTTTTTTTGGAAATCTAAAGGCTATTTAGTTCGCTTTCGGAAGCGATCAAAGAACCAGGTAATAAAATAGACAACCAAACCAGCCATAACAGTCTGCAGACTGTCCATTAAATCTTTTGGCATTGAATCCCAAAACCCTATTCCAGTTCCTGCAATGCTTGATATCAAAGGCTTATTCATAATATTAAAATTCAGCTATTTCATAAAACATAGTTCCCACAGAAGTAGCCACGTTTAAGATATCTGTATAAACGTAACCATTAAAATAATTACTATGAGTTACTTCGATAACCTCAGTTGCAGACCCTCCTACACTACCCAACCGTATAAATCCATCACAACCACCATTTCCACCAGCAGTTATAAAAAACCATTTAGGATTGCCCGGACTGTTATATGGTGTTTGTGAATTCGCACTAGTATGTTTATACTGATATCTGTTTGTCGGAACGGGCAAACCACCACCACCACCGCTACCAGCATTATCGATAACTTTTATACCATTAGCCATTTATTCTACCTCTAAATTTAACAATACAGTACATCCAACCTCATAAGTATCACCAGCATTAAAAACACTAGTAAAAAATATATCTTCTTCAAATTCAAGTAAGAAATCAATTTCATCTATCAAATTAGATTCGCCTAAAGGATAACAATTAGACCGACCCGGAGTTAAAAAAGACATTTGCCTATATTCATTACTATTGGCAGCTATAGGAGGGGTAGTATTCAAATCAAATGCGTAGGGTGCAGTAGGAGCTTGTGATGCTATAGAGTTACCCATTGCCAATATAAAGCCCTTTTCCGCTATGTAGTTTTTACTGGGTATCGGCGGAACTGTAAATGTTTCAGTGATAAATAGTCTAGCATCCCAAGAATGAACAATAAATTTTTTTGAGTTCTTAAAAGTTTGCCGCCAATTAAACTGCCTATACGCCTCAAAATTAGCATCTATAGTAAGCGTATCTGTAAACTTTATAGTATAATAAACCGGAACAATCATAGAAACCGAATTAATCCATTATGATAATTATTTATAGAATCTTCAAAATAAGACTTTGACTTCAAAGCCTGAACATATTCTAAAGAGTTTTTTAAATCAGTAGGGAATTTGACATAATCAAACCAAAACAATAAATCCTGCACGCCCTGTCTTAAATCGTAATACTCCGAATATCCAACAGAATCGGGTTTTCTGCCTTGTTTCCCATCTAATCCAATTACATTTTTGCTATGATCTAAATCCCATGTAGTCCGTTTTTCTGCCTCTTTCATTCCAAAGGGATTATTAGCAGATATCAACAGACTTGATTTAAAGTTGTCTGTCTCATGTGCAGACTGAGCAATAATAAAAGGGATATATTTTGAATACTTGGTATCCTTAAAGACAGAAACTATTGTATTTGTTACAAGGTCTTTGTAATCGTTTTTTTTTTCAGGTTGTTTAACCTGATTACCGGGGCCACCTCCGGGGCCACCAAGGCCACCGGGTAAAGTATTCACTTTCCCTAAACCAGACCCAAAATTATTCGGGTTTGCGTCTTGTGGAACCGGAACTGCTTTAGCTTTATTCTCCTTCCCTGAACTTTGGAATATTTGATATAGCGTCACTAAAATACTGCCCAATCCGACCAAGATAAGTAATGAAGTTAGCAACGGTTTTGATTTTTTCACTTGTGGCACGTATTTTGTCAATTATAGAATCAAACTTTTCGAACATGGAATTTATCTTTATATTAATCCAATTAGCTCAATTAATCACACTATGGTGTATAGCTTGGTTTTTAGTTACTAGGTTTGATAAAACCAAAAAGGGCTAATAAGATTATAATTTGCTTTGCAAGCACCACAAACCCTATGATACTAAAAACAACACCCACCACCGGGATAGCTGCAAAGACAAAAGACCCAAGTATTAAGAAAATTGCACCTATGCAAACGTTCATAACTTTCTGTGCATACAGTTGCATTAAATCGTAATCCCAACCAAATGTGCCGGACACAATAGCGCCAACGAATTTAGTTGTTAATAAAAAAGCCACTAAAAAAACCACCGCAATAAAAGATAGAGTACTGCGATTTTTTCTAGTTAATTTCGGGTTGTACATCCTACGAGGCATCTTCAGATAATTTTAATTCAGATTTTGCGGCCTCTTTTTCGGCAGCCGCTTTTTCCGCTTTCTTTTTCCGGGCATAGGCCGGAGTTCCGGGTGTGTTGCTTTCATCTTCTTTCAATAGCCAGCTATTGATTAAGACGGCAATCATAATTAAGAAAGCCCCGGATATCAATATCCACAAACCGACCTTTTTCATTAGATACGGTTTTTAATTGCATCCGCTTTCGCCTTCAAAGCCGCTTTCTTTTTCGGAGCTTCTTTGATAGCCTTCACTTTCTTTTCCCATGCCTGAACTCTAGCATAGTATCTTTCCCACGTTTGCACACTTGCAGACGCTTTCGGTTGTTTCGGTTTTTTTGGTAGTTTCCTAGCCATGTTATTTACGTTTACGTTTTGGAGTTAATGCACGCCATGCGATCAGCACAACTGCGATTAATAGGGCGAACGGTAACAATGGCAACTTTGCCGTATTACCTAGCGAAATACCTCCGCTTACTTTATCCCAAAAATTCATATTTCCAGATTTTAAATTTTGCTTGATTGCTTCGGTTTGTTGCGAAGATTGATCTATAAGGCTTTGAATAGCTCCTAGACTTGTTTCATCGATTGAAACCGAATTCCTTTCGGCATCCCTTAGAAACGTTGTAGCAGTAGCCTTTACGACCAAAGGGTTTTTAACATTATCGCTTAAAGCTTCCGCCAGCGTATTATCAGTAAAAACAATATTGCCATATTTTACACCATCTGAAAGGCCAAATTTGCCGCTTTCTATACGCTTTAAAGCAGCCGCCTTTTTTTGATCTTCAGTCAATGGAGCGGGTTTTCGCAGACTTGTATTTTTGAATCGATCAAACATAACTAATCTTTAAACGCAAAGTAACCCGCCACCAACACGATAAGCCCGGCCACTAAAGCCCCGGCCATGCTAAAACCACTACCAACAGCCCCGGCCATAGTTGTAATTTTAGCGGCCGCATTTCTTAGCATTGATTCATCATTAAAATCCACCTTACTAGATTCATTCAAAAATCTATTCCTAAACCCTAGGTTTAGTCTGTCATTGGTAGAAATCCAACTCCTACTGCTTTCGATAGGTGTACGGCCTACGGTATTTCCCCCCACCAGGTTACCTCCGGTTAGGATATTTTGGACAGCCGCTTTTGTGTCGTTTGTGTCTACCAAATTGGATTGATTAGACAGACCAGCAAAGCCACCAGATAAAGCCCCGGTTGCAGCAGCCGCACCAATAGCAGCACCAGCAGCCCCACCAGTGGCAGCAGTGGCACCAGCCACACCAGCACCAATTACAGCACCCCGCCAAAGTTTGCCGAATGCAGTACGCTCCGAACCATCGGAGCGCTCACCAATCCATTGATTAGCTTTTTCAAACATCTATCAAAGTCGGAAAGGATAAACAACAACATTACCACCATTAGTGGCATACAGTGTAACCGAATTAATTAACCTGTCTTTATTGTCAATGACAGTCAAACCAGCTAATTGACCGTTCGCATCGCACTGGTTACCCATCGCAAACAGCGAACGCAATTCCACGTCTGAAAGTGTATCAGTGTAGCCACTTGAAAATTGAACTTCCGCCCGGTCTAAGTTGGTAGCATCAAAGAACAATGCAGTAAACCCGGCAAACCTTTGTCGGCTTTGCGCTTGGACTACCTCTTGACCAAATTTCACAGCTTCAGCAGGAGAACCATTCCTTGTACTGAAAGCGTAAATGTTCGGAGTAGTAGCCCCGGCATTACGCAAACGAATTGAGCATTTCACCCCGGAAAGGTTACCACCGCAAATTTTTAGCACCTGCGATATTTTCACATCTGCACCCAAAAGACATTCATTCAGGTATTTTGAAAAAGCCTGAATTGCAGCTTGGTTATTTACGTTAATCGTCGGCACTGATGCAATTTCGATACTGAATTGATCAATAGGCAAATCAGCGTCAATCTCACCTATTTGCAGATAAGAAGGCACATAATCAAGATTGATTAAGGTAGGGTTACCAGCACCACCGACAAGAGTTCCTATTTGAGACATGTTTATTCAGATTTTGATTTTTGACTTACTAGAATCCTAGCTATTTCTTTAAAAGGATTATCAGCCTTTTTAATTTGATTGAACAGTTCTAGAACTTCTTTTTCGTCCTCACTATTCACGGATTTAGTTTTCTTATCATCCATTTTTTTTTTTGACTTCAAAGGTATAAGCAAAAATTATTGAATGTCAAGACTGAATTAAAAAAACTTATGTAAGCCCTATTTTGTGGAATTGCTTAAAACTGACTGATAAAATTCTATTCTTGTTTGATCTGTAATTGAATAATTCGGTTTTTTTGGTGTAATTTTTTCTATTTTCTTTGGCCGGGTTAATTCAATTCCTTTCACGTTCTGGTAAAAACTTTCGGCTTGTTGTGGATTATCAATGAAAAAAAATTCTGCATGACTGTTTTCTGTCTTATGCCTTCGAAAATCTATATGAGTCTGAAAGTGAAATTCCATCCAAGGGTCAATTTCTTTTGGCTTTGATTGCAAGTTCTGAGACATACCATAACATTTAGTTGAATGACCTTCCGAAAATTCCCATGTTTTCCGGGTTGCTTTCTTGCAACTGGTTTTAAATACACATATATCACCGCCCTGAGACTTCCCAATATACTTAGCAGCATAGCCGACAGCCTGACGATAATTTCGAATAAGCATAACGGGTTTTTTTCGTTTCGCATCCCACCCGGTTCTTAAGGCATTTTTAACAAAATCACCCCTACGAGCTTTGCACCAGGCAGCATTCAATTTCCCTACCGGGCAATATGGCATAGTTACCAGCATGTGATAATGCGGTACACCACCAACAACAACCCCTTCCCCTATCCTTTCAATATCTATTTCGCTTTTAAAATCGGTAGGGTCTAGATATCGTTTGTACTTTGTGAATTCCTTTACCCATACGTAAGAGGTAGCACCATAATTTTTAGTAAGATTATCTGTAAATCTTTTTATCGCATCGTTGGCAGCTTTACCCGTATACGTATCGGGTTCGTATTGGCTAAATGTAGGAGTTAAGAAAACATGGTTAAATTCTGATTTTCGCCCGGTGTATTGATACCCGCTATTGCTTAATTCTAAAGCCTGAATATGGGCAGCATCTAAGATTTTCATCTTAGTACGGAAGTTTAGACCAAAAGCCTTTTGCACAGGCAAAGCCGCCCTTTCTACCGTTCTTTGATATGGGAATTCGGGAACGGAAACAACCGTTCCCGATCTGTAAACTATAGCCACGAAAATAGGATTTTGATAATGTCAAAGCCCGATTAAAAAATCGAACTTTGACAATGAGAAGGTAAAGTCAATAGGGCACGCCCGGATGCTTAATGCTATGAACCAAGGCAGTGCCAGACGCTTGTTCAAACTGATGCATTTCCCGCCTAAATTGCTTCATATCAATCACCGGACAATTACGGCCTTCATGACCCTTTTTTTCATTATGGCCGTACACTTCCGGGCAATCAAATAGAATCCTAATAGCCCGTACAACTCTATGCAACTGCCTATATTGCACGTCCAAAATATTGTTTTCAGGAACTAAAACCCTTTCGTTGAATTCGGTAGCCATAGCAGCCCCACCAATCCAACACACACCAATACTGTTTTCATTATGGCCTAAACAGTGAGCACCCGCTAAATGCAACGGCCTACCAAGTTCCACAAAGCCATTGCGCCTAATTACAAAATGGTAACCTATATCACTCCAAAATCTAGGTTTAGAGGTATGCCATTTTTTTATCTCTTTAGCTCCGATATCTTGACTAGAAGTAGTCCACGAGCAATGGACAATGATTTGATTAATTGGCCTCATTTTTTACCCCCTTCCAGAAATAAACCGATAATCTGTAATAGTTTACTTTCGACAGCTTCAAAGCTATTAGCCACAAATGCAGTGGACATTGTGTTATAATCTCGGGTGAAAGTTGATCTAATTTGAACCACCCTAAACAGGTTTTTAGGGTTTACGCTTTGGGTTACTTGAAACTTTGAACCGTCTAATTTGCTAATGATAAAGCCCCGTGAATGCGATAATTCGATATTTGCGCCCCTACTCTTTAGATAGGCGAACACATCAGCGACCGACAAATTATTTATATTATGTTAAATTGTATATTTGGAATGCTACCCCATTTAAGATTATCCTGCTATTGATTGGTAAACGTTTGCGCTCCAGAAATGCTGTTTATCGGCGAGTTTATTGGATGCTCCTTCTTTGTGGTTCTATTGAAGCAAGAGATTACCCGGATTCCGATCCTCATGCTTCGGTACGGAACCGGGTAATGACGTTCTGCATGAAACTTTGTGTATCTCTGTGAAAGCTCTGTTTTGCTTTGTGGTATAATTTCTATTTGCTGATAATAAAAGATTACCCGTCCAGATGCCTCAGGATCAACCGGGTAATGATGTATAGTTAAGATTTACACTCATCATCTTTCCTCTCAGGAACGTCATTGCCTGTCCCAAGGCATCGGGATTCAGGCAATCTCTTTTAATAGTAAATGTATGCTCAGAGTTCTCTGCGAGTAACTCTGAGGGGATTTTAAGGTAAAACCATTCCACTCTCTTAGAAAGTTTATTAACAAAACAAGATTACCCGGATAAACCGGGTAATGACGTGGTGCTGGAAAATTTATAAGATTACCCGGATTCCGATCCTCGTGCTTCGGTCGGAACCGTGTAATGACGTAGTGCATGAAACTTTGTGTATCTCTGTGAAAGCTCTGTGTGGCTTTGTGGTAAAATCTTGCATTGCTGCTCTTAAAAGATTACCTGTCCAGATGATTCGGGAGAAACCGGGTAATGACGGGGTGCATGAAACGATGCCTTTTGTGGCTTCCTTATTTATTAGCAGGTCTGCATAACCTATTACCTTAAAAGATACATTATTCAGATTTGCATCTTTAGCTCTTGTAAAGCATTTATCAAAATAATCTAATCCTTTAAGATCACATAAAAACTCTAACCTATAGTGTTCTTTTTGAATTCTAAGAAATGTTTTTTTAGGGTCGAAAACTAAATTGTCCAATGATTTTGTGTCAACTCCTAATTCCTTAATCGCATTGACAAGATTATAAAAGTTGGTCAAGGTGGGATTATACCAAAAATCCAGATCCGGAGTTAATTCAGTAGCATATCCAGTTCCTGAAATCCTCTGATAACCATAATAACCTACTGCAGTGCCTCCAATCACCATATACTGAACGTTATGTCTATTTAAGGCAGTTATTACTTCCTTCAAAGCGCTTATGATTTCATTGTTCATACTTTTCAGGTTAAAGTAATCCAGTCAATATCATATCCATATTTTTCTATTGTAGTGGGCTGCCTTTCCCTCACCTTTGCATAGAAATCCATCAAATCGAGTGTAATTCTTAATGCCTCTTCAGGTGAATTACTTCTATTATCTGGAATTCTCTTTTCTTCCAGGTTATTATAAACTTCAACCTTATTATTTTCTGACATACAGCTTATTGATTGTACTTATAACAAATTTACGGATTAAGTGATGATTATGGTAACAAGCTGGATGTTAACCGTATAGGTTTCGATTTATCGTTCATTTGTAGAAGTGTTGTGTTACATTGTGGTTAAATCTTAGATTGCTCCAAATAAAAGATTACCCGGATTCCGCTCCTCGTGCCTCGGTTCGGAACCGTGTAATGACGAATCGTTAAAATTTACACTCATCATCTTTCCTGGCAGGAACGTCATTGCCTGATTTATTCAGGCAATCTCTTTTAATAGTAAATGTATACTCAGAGTTCTCTGCGAGTAACTCTGAGCGGGTTTTAAGATAAAACCATTCCACTCTCTTAGAAAATTAATTAACAAAACGAGATTACCCGGATTCCGCTCCTCGTGCCTCGGTAAGGAACCGTGTAATGACATTCTGCAGAATACTTTGTGTATATCTGTGAAAGCTTTGTGTGGCTTTGTGGTATTATCTCTTTTTGATTCTGAAAACAGATTACCCGTCCCGATGCCTCGGGGCGGGTAATGACGCAGTGCATGGAACCACGAAATGACACAGCTATTTCATTTTATCCCATACGGTCAACAATTCATTGTATCGGCTATTGAGCTTGTTTACGGCCTCTTCAGTGGCTTTTGTAGGCCTTTTATCAGCTGTTTGTAGCACCTCCAGCATAAACAGATACTTGTCCTGTAGGCTGACGATGCTTTCCTTTTCCAGCGGCACGGCTGAAATGCGACCATAGAGCACATTGCCCATTTCCGGTAGCCCCTCGCCTCTTAGTTTTTGCCATTTTTCCTGCTCACCCTTTTTCCATTTGGTATTGCCACTCAGCTTTGCCTCGATCAACTCCCTAATGTCTTGCAACGCCTCGTAATTCTTATAGCACTGCAACGACAATTGGGTTTGCAGCTGCAGATCATCGTCACTCAGTTCAGACCGAGGGTCCAACCGCACATTGATGGTTTGCTCCATGCTGCTACCATCTACGGTGAATCGCACCGTATAATCACCCGGATGCACATAAGGTCCTAATGGGCCGCTGGGTGTATTGTCTTTGACTGCCGCAATCGCAAAGCTACGATCAGCGCCTCGTGGTGCCTGATAACGCAAATTCCAGATAAACCGGTGGTGTCCTGCACTGGTCTCCAGCCCTTTAAAAGGCCTTAACCAATACGTAGTGTGCGGAAAACGGGTGCTATCCAGCATTTCCGGTCCATCTGTGCTGTAAAAGCGACTTACAGTATTCCCCTCACCATCCAGGATTTCAAGGGTTATTTCATTGGCCGCCGCATCAAGGTAATAATCCAGGATGGCACCATCAGGAGGATTCTCACCGGCTGGCTCTTCCGGTGGTAATGGCGTATCAATGAACGTATTGTCCCGAGCTCTAGTCGACTGTTCCGGCGCATAGAGATAGGCCGCCATCGACGAGGCTTTGTCAATTTGCCTTAGTGGCGTTACATCATCCAGTATCCAAATGGACCGTCCGTGCGTGCCTATCACCAGGTCATTCTCATGTACCACCAGGTCGCGAATCGAAGAAGCTGGCATATTCATGCGCAGCGATTGCCAGTTGGCACCATCATCAGCAGAAAAATACACTTCCCGCTCTGTACCGGCATACAGCAGGCCGGGTTGTTTCACATCTTCGCGCACCACATTCACCGGCCCCATAGGTTTCATACCTGCTACAATCCGTGTCCACGATTGCCCATAATCGTCTGTTTTGAAGATATGAGGCCTCATATCGTCCTTGCGGATGCTATTTACTGCGATATAAGCGGTGCCTTCCTCAAAATGACCGGCATCAATTTGCGATATCTTGTCCCAGCTGCTGAGCTCCGGGGGTGTCACGTCCATCCAATTTTCACCACCATCGCGGGTAAGCTGCACCAGCCCATCGTCCGTACCGGCCCAAATCAGCTGTTCGTTTAGGGGTGATGGTGCAAGGGCATAAATAATCGCACGCTGTGGCATGGTTTCCATAGCTGCTGTTTTGAAGTCCCCTACGCTGGCCGGCACTTCCGGCTGCTTGCGCGTGAGGTCTGGACTGATCTGCGTCCAGCTTTGTCCGCCATTTAATGTTTTCCAAAGTACGTTGGTACCAAAAAGCAGCATATCATCATTGGCAGGATGAAATAGCAAAGGCATTGTCCGCAGGTAGCGAACCACTCCGGTCCTCAGCACTTCCGGCCCCACATATTGTGTCTGACCCGTTCGCTTATCAAATCGCAGCACACGACCTCCATAAATGATATTAGGATTTTTTGGGTCAGCAGCAATATAGGCATATTCATCAGCGCCAACGCCCATCCAATCGCGGAAGGAAATCTGACCTCCGGGGCCTCTGCTGGCCGTTCCTATGGCACCACTCTCCTGCTGCCCGCCATATACCCAGTATGGCCATTGGTTGTCGGTCGATACATGATAAAGCTGTGCAGTTGGTTGATTGTACCAGGAGCTCCAGGTTTTGCCACCATTTACCGTAACTACGGCACCCTGATCCGCCGCGAAAAGCATGATATCGGGGTTATTGGGGTTGATCCAAATGCGGTGGTAATCATCGCCACCGGGTGCACCTTTCAGGGATGTCCATGTGATGCCGCCATCTGTGGATTTATAGGAGGCTACATTGCCTATAAATACAGTATTCTCATCTTCGGGATGCACTTTGATCTCTGCAAAATCACTGCCTCTGCCCCACAATCGCCCCTGTGTACAGACAAGAGCCCAGCTTTCACCACCATCGTCGCTGCGGTAAACACCCCCATTTTCATCGGCATCTACAGTAGCATAGATACGGTTGGAATTGCTTGGGGCAATACCCACGCCAATGCGACCCAGGCCCTGATCCGCACCAGGCAGACCAGTTTCCAGCCTTTTCCATGTATCGCCGCCATCGGTTGATTTGTACAGGCCACTGTTGGTACCTGAGAAACGTGCGTTTTCCCAGGGTCCCTCCTGGTGCTCCCACAAATCTGCAAACAGAATGTCGGGATTATTAGGGTCGAATTCTACCTGCACCGCACCGGTATTGTGGTTGATATACAGGACCTTTTCCCACGATTGGCCACCATTGGTTGATCGGAATATACCCCGCATTTCATTAGCACCGTACGGATGACCCAGACCTGCTACAAATACAATATCAGGATTTGTAGGGTGTACAATCACCCTGCTGATCTGCTGGATATCATCCAGGCCGATATGTTCCCAGCTGTTTCCACCATCGGTTGATTTAAACATGCCGTCTCCTACGGACAGATCAGGCCTGTGCAATCCCTCGCCTGTACCCACGTAGATGATATTGGGGTTGGTCGGTGAAACGGCCAGGTCCCCCACAGAGCCGGTCGGTGCATCATCGAAAATGGGGTTCCAGGTACGACCATAGTCGTCTGTTTTCCAGACACCTCCATTGTTTACACCTATAAAAAACACATTGGGCTGGTCAGGAATCCCTACCGCTCCGACGGTACGGCCCGCCCGGAATGGACCGATCATTCGGTATTCCAGTTCCTGGTAAAGTTTTGGGTTGATCTGGCTGAATACAGCAGTGCTGATCAATAGCAATAAAAGGGTTAGGCTGCGCATGTAAAGTGATTTAGTTGATGATGAATAAAAATAAGCTATTTGGGTGCTTATGCCATCAAAGTTGGAATAAAATGCATTACTCAGCGTTTTCTGCGAGTAAGTCTGAGCGGGATTGGGATTTCGTATTGATATGGAATAGGCAGAAAGCCAATAAACCGCGTCATTTTGACCGAGGAACGTAGTGACGAGTGGAAAAATCTGCTGGTAGAATTTTGAAACTCTCAATAGCGCACGTTTCCGAATGTATGCTGTGCATTTGAGATTTACACCTGTCTTCATTCCTGGCAGGGACGTCATTGCCTGTCCCGAGGCATCGGGATTCAGGCAATCTCTTTCTATAGTAAACGTATACTCAGAGTTCTCTGCGAGTAACTCTGAGCGGATTTTAAGATAAAACTATTCCACTCTCTTACAAAATTGCCTGACAAAATGAGATTGCCCGGATTCCATACCTCGTGCCTCGGTACGGAACCGTGTAATGACGTAGTGCTTTTCTGCGAGTAACTCTGAGTGGGGTCCGACGCGTTGCAAGCGCGCCCAATCATAGCCTGAACAGGGGGCCATTCAAAACACCTACTCAACCCTTTTCAGGCAATAAAGCATTGCTTTCTTATCATTTTTTAATCTAAGCTCGCTTCCAAAAAAGTTGGCATGCCAGAGGGTACCTTCATCCACAAAAGCAATCTGCTTGTGTCGGTTGTTGATACTGATGGTGCCTTCTTCCAGAATTTTACCCCTTGTTAAAAGCTGATATTGTTGATTGTCATTGAAGTGCAGATCCATATCCACAGATTGGATTATGCCATTGATTTCCCTGATCTGATAGAGATGCCATTTGCCTAATACAGCCTTTTCGAAAGCGCTTAGGTCGGCCAGTTGGTCGGATCGTTTGAAATGTAAGATTGTAGTGCGCATGCCTCTCTCGATACCTCGCAGGATGATATGATTATCTACCTGGGTAATTTCCCAACGTTGATCATACCACTTCTCATCCTCACTATTGAAGTAGATAACATTCCCCTTAACCTTATACAGTCCTGTAAAATCCCCGGTTTCTTGAGATGCGGCAAAGCTGCCAGCCGAATCCAACCTTAAGTAGTCATAGCCCAGCTCCCTTTCAATGCCGTCCACTTTCACTTTGTGCAGCTCCCATAAGCCTTCGATATGATCCGTTGCAGCCTTTTCTCCGCAGGATACCATATGTAGGCATAAGGTTGTCAGCAATAGAATATTTACCAATCGCATTTGGCTAAAATACCCTGACCTTCAAAAGATCAGGGTATTGAAATGTAAAAAGTTGTTATCTCATTAGTCATTAACAATTGATGCGCTTTCTGAATTAAACAATTAGATAGGTTTTGTCTTTTGGACGGGTCGAACATATCCTGATGCCACATGTTCCTATTGTATGCTCTATTTTGAAAAGGCATTTTATTCAATCATTATATTCACCTTATTATTGGCATGGGGATGCAATAAAAAGGAAATGCACTCTATGAAAGTAACGGCCACTGCCTATAACTCCCTTGCCTATCAAACTTCTGGTGATCCTGCCATTACTGCATGGGGAGATACTTTGAAACCAGGCATGAAAGCCATTGCTATTTCCCGTGACTTATTGGATTCTGGATTTTACCATAATATGGATGTGAAAATCGAAGGGCTGGAAGGCAACTACAAGGTATTGGACAAAATGAACCGCCGCTGGACCCGTAAAATCGACATCTATATGGGAACCGATGTGCAGGCCGCTCGCAACTGGGGTAAACGAGAGGTGATTATCCAATGGGAGAAAGAGTGAATATTCACCTCTAAAAATCTACATATCAAATGGTTGAACAATCAAAAACTACCGTGCACAAATATGAATTTCCCTGGTCTTTAAGGATTGGTATATGAAATGAATCAAGCTTACCATAGACTGATTTCAAAGCGGACTATCGTTTAGGTTTCTTTTGAGAAATAGTAAATAACTATAGGATAAAATTTAAATCCTGCCTTCCAACAATAGCCATAATTTCTACTTTATCATTATTGATTCTAAAGTAAATACTATCCACACCGCATACACACCTTCTATAACCTTCCTTGATATGGTTAACAGCTTCGTATGAAAATGGTCTCTCGGCAATAAGCTCAAACTGATCGAAAAATGCGAAAAAATATTGATCAGCTTGCTTTTCACCAAATTGCTTTATTCCGTACTGATGTATTCTTATGAGGTCTTCCTTCGCGGCATTTGATAGCTTGTACCTAGCCATGATAGCCCTTTTTGGAGGATTTTAGTATTTCGGTTGCTGTATCATTGGTAAAACCACTTTTTTCAGCTCTTTCTAGCTTCAACTTAATCCAGTCTATTTCTTTTTGTTGTTTACGAGCTTGCCTCACCAGGTCATTGATAAGCTCACTTTTGCTGGAGTATTCTTTGCTGTCTACCAGCTCTTTAAGCCATTTGTCATTGGGTTCAGTTAAGGAAATGCTTTGTCGTGCCATTTTGATTCCATTTGATGTAAATATACACCATTACTGCACCTCATCGGTAAACTGAATGCTTGAAAATTCAATACTCTCCAATTCAATCTCCCTCGGAAGAAGCAAAATAAATTCATTATTTACCTACGAAAGAAACAATAGATATCTCGCTAATCACTCACTTTCTCAATAAACCTAAGAAACTCCCCTATCTGCTCTGCTTTCATCACTTTGGGTGTTTTGACCTGCCCACCCTTCTTTTTGGTTGACGCCAAGTAGGAGTGGTAGGTTGATTTTGGAATGCATTTTACGCTTAAATCTTTTAAGGCTTTACCTCGGGCCACGGCATAGTTTTTATTTAATGACTGGAGAATTTCATCGAGTGGTTGAGCCAGATCTTTCTGTGGCTCATCATCACTAACAATTACCCATTGGTGGATGTAGTCCCCGTTTTCGTTCTTCATAGCACCTACAGAATACTCGTTGATAGAAATACCCTCAGCTTCTGACAGTTTAAGTACAGCTTCATCCAGCTTTTCTTCCGATAGCTGAGAGCCCACCACATTGAGAAAGAATTTGGTACGGCCAGTAATCCTGATTTCCGGTGGATCAAGGGCCGTGAATTTAATGGTATCGCCAATCTGGTAACGCCAGGCACCGGCACAGCTGGAAATAAGCAGCACATATTCCTGATCCAATTCGACTTCTCCAATATGACAAACTGTGGGATTAGTCAAAAGATTACCGTGCTCATCAACACCACGAGCATCAAAAGGCACAAATTCATAATAATAGCCATGTTCCAGTGCCAATCGCATCGACATGCTGCCTGGGGTGGCTGTAAAAGCAAAAAAACCCTCCGAAGCTAAGTATGTGTCCAACACTGTCAGAGGCCGTTTACAGAGCCGATCAAAATCCTTTCTATAGGTTTCGAAAGCTACTCCGCCACTGGCATAAGCAGTTAGGTTTGGCCAGATATCATGAATGGTGTCAAGCTGATGGTGCCTGATGATTTCCTTAAGCACTTCCAGCAACCAGCTTGGTATGCCGGCCAGCGCTCCAATATTCCAATCCGGTGCTTCCTCCACAATCCGCTGGACCCTTTCATCCCAATCATCGATTGAGGCGATTTCCTTGCCCGGCCGGTAAAATAGGTCATACCAGCCAGGAAAATTGCTGACATTGATCCCGCTGATTTCTCCTTCCTGATGCCCTTTTTGATGATCCTGAAGCTGAGCTGAGCTACTCAACATCAATATTTCAGACTCAAATAAAGCTTCCGGAAATTCATAATTAGGCAAGTGCATAACCATTTCTCTCCCCACGTCACGGATACTTTGAATGAAATCATCAGTAATAGGAATGCGTTTGCTTTTGCTGGTCGTACCACTGCTCAATGCGAAAAAATCAGGCTTGCCAGGCCAGGTAATGTCAGGATTGACTTGTTGCTGGTGCCACCATCGATTCGCCATAGCATCATAATCATGCATGGGTACCTGCTCACGAAATGCTTGTATAACATTCTCACTTTGGAGCATTCGGTCAAAATTATAATAGAGCCCAAAAGCTGTTTTATGAGCTTTTTGTAGCAATTGCCTTAGTTGTGTACGCTGCTTCTCCTCTGCTGATTTATCATCTAATTGTAGTTTCTGGCTCAATGCCAGCCCTTGTTTTACGAGTGTTCCCAATATGGCCATGTAAGTAATATAACAGAATGATGATGGCACACAAGCACAGGTAAGGAAATCTCCGGCTTTATTTCCCCTGATAATTTGAGCTTAATCATATCAATATGAACCAACCATCATATTGACCTTCAAATTTTTCATATTCATTAGCATAGCAACTATTAAAAACCCAAACATGAAAAAGATTGTAGAGGAATCCAGATCCGAGCTGGTCATTCTATTTGCTGGTGATTCCGGTGATGGTATTCAGCTTACAGGTGGCCAATTCACCGAAACAGTTGAACAATTTGGAAATGATATAGCCACCTTTCCCAACTATCCGGCAGAAATTCGTGCTCCTGTTGGTACACTCTCTGGTGTATCCGGTTTTCAGCTTAAAATGGGTGCAGTAGATGTATACACACCAGGCGACCAATACGATGTGCTGGTCGTCATGAATGCCGCTGCTTTAAAGGTAAATCTTGCCAACCTTAAAAAAGGAGGTGTCATCATTGCCAACAGCAGTGGTTTTGATGCCAAAAACCTCAAGCAAGCCAAATATATAGATAACGAGAATCCACTGGAAGATCATAGCCTTGATGGATACGATCTGCATATAATTGATGTAACCAAACTTACACGGGAAGCACTCAAAGACAGTGCATTATCCAAAAAACAGATCGACCGTTGTAAAAACATGTTTGTACTGGGTTTTATTTATTGGATGTTCAGTCAAAAATTAGATAACACCATAAAATTCATAGAAACCAAGTTTTCGAGTGACGAAGATCTAAGGGAAGCAAATATCACCGTGCTCAAAACAGGTTACCATTATGGTGATACCAGCGAAACCTTTTCTACCCGTTTTAAAGTGAAATCTGCCAAGCTACCTCCTGGGAATTACCGAAATGTAAATGGCAACCAGGCGATTGCTTTAGGGCTTACAGCAGCTGCAGTGCGCAACGATATACCCTTATTCTATGGCAGCTACCCTATTACCCCTGCCTCAGAGGTCTTGCACGAACTGTCAAAGCACAAGCATCTGGGCGTAAAAACCTTTCAGGCAGAGGATGAAATTGCTGCTGCCTGCTCAGCTATTGGCGCTTCATTTGGTGGCGCCCTAGGGACCACAGCCACTTCTGGACCAGGTGTGGCTTTGAAAAGTGAGGCACTGGGCCTGGCAACTATACTTGAAATACCTCTTGTTTGTATCAATGTGCAGCGTGGTGGCCCCTCAACCGGTTTGCCCACCAAAACAGAGCAGGCTGATCTTTACCAGGCTATCTATGGTCGCAACGGAGAAGCGCCAATGATTGTCATGTCAGCATCCTCTCCAAGTGACTGCTTTGAGGTAACCTACGAAGCTTGCAAACTGGCTGTAGAACATATGACACCAGTGATGCTGCTTTCAGATGGCTATATTGCAAATGGCGCTGAACCCTGGCGTTACCCTGATGCTACAGAGCTGCCTATCATAAAGAAGGTAGAACCTGGCAAGCAAAGCAGAGACGAAAACGGACAATACCTGCCCTACCAGCGCAATGAAAAAGGCGCCCGATCATGGGTAGCGGCAGGCACTGCCGGCTATGAGCATCGAATCGGTGGTTTGGAAAAGGAAATTAATACCGGCAATGTGTCTTACGACCCGGAAAATCACGAGCAGATGATCAAACTTCGGGAAGAAAAGATCCGAAAAGTGGCCGATTACATTCCTGAACTGAGCCTCAGCTGTGGAGAGCCATCAGCAGAGCTAATGGTACTTGGATGGGGCTCTTCATTCGGAGCGATTGAAACTGCAGTGAGGGAGTTGATTGCAGAAGGCTATTCTGTAGCCCATGCCCACCTTAGGAATCTGTTTCCTATGCCTAAGAATACCGGCGAACTATTGCGCAGCTTTCCAAAAATCCTAATTCCTGAGCTTAACCGAGGACAACTGGCCAGTATAATCCGACAGGAATATTTGCTGCCAGTAGAAACCTACTCAAAATTAAAAGGCCTGCCCTTTCAGGTTCAGGAATTAAAAGATCAGATCAAAACGACATTAAGCCATGGAAAATAATCATAACACCTTAACCTTTAAAGATTTCGCTACTGATCAGGACATCAAGTGGTGCCCTGGCTGTGGGGACTACAGCATATTGAAGCAGGTGCAGTCTGTATTGCCCACTTTAGGTGTGCCGAGAGAGAAAATTGTTTTTATCTCTGGTATCGGTTGCTCCTCCAGATACCCTTACTATATGAATACCTATGGCATTCACGGGATTCATGGGCGCGCCCCGGCCATAGCCAGTGGCCTTAAGGCTGCAAGGCCTGACCTGGATATTTGGGTAGTCACCGGTGATGGAGATGCCATGTCGATCGGCGGTAACCATTTTATCCACCTGATGCGGCGAAACTTCAACCTCAATTTGTTGTTGTTCAACAACGAGATTTACGGACTGACCAAAGGGCAGTATTCCCCCACCTCACCAAAAGGCAAGGTCTCTAAGTCTACACCCATGGGTTCTGTAGATCACCCATTCAACCCTGTGTCATTGGCGCTGGGTGCTGAGGGCACATTTATCGCCCGCAGTATCGATCGTAATCCCCAGCACCTGAAATCGATCATTGCAGAGGCGCATAAACATCACGGCACCAGCTTTATTGAGATCTATCAAAATTGCATGGTATTTAATGATAGGGCCTTTGAGCGATTCGCTGATAAGAATATCCGTGATGATTATGCCCTTTTCCTGGAGGCCGGACAGCCTTTAGTATTTGGTAAGGAAAGAGACAAAGGCATTAGACTGGATGGTTTTGTGCCTAAGGTAGTATCCTTCAATGATGGGGATTATTCTGCCGATGATTGCTGGATTCACGACCCACAGGATAAGGTAAAGGCCTCTATCCTATCCAATTTCTTTGATTATACACTGGAACATGGGGAATTACCCAGGCCATTCGGTGTGTTTTACCAGCAAAACAGGTACACCTATGAGGATTTGCTCATGGAGCAGGTACAAGAAGCTACTGAAATCAATCATGATGACCTGAATGCCCTGCTTAGTGGTGAAAACCATTGGACTGTGGCTTGAACAGTTAATTGATTGATTGCCAATTTAATTAGTGTTATTGGTAAATTATTTAGCATTTAGCTATTTATATTGTCAATAATGCTATTTAAATTAGCTTCATGAAATTGGATGCAGGATATTATAAGATTAAGAGTAGAGCGGGATATTTCAGTAAATTCCATTATCTGCGCGTCTACATTAAAAACGGTAAGCGCTATTATCAGATTGATCATGGACAGCCGCAGGAAGAGAACACCAACGAGGCTCAATTGCTGGAAGGGTACGAGATTGTAAAGAAGATACTCAACCCTATTCAAGTCAAGAATCCCTGTCTCACCATCAGCTTTGAAGATGAAGATCGGGACAGTTTTATCCTAAGGGCGAGAAACGACTACAGCTTCAAGCGCATCATCACTTTTTTCCCCAGAGTTGCCAAGGCTTTGGGTCTACAGCAATTGCTTAAGTAGAATTGTGTTGGATTACCCCCCCTTTTTTAATGTTAGTCAAGCATTGAAGGTGACGTCAAGTTATTATGTATTTTCACTAAAATGCAATACCAAAAATAACTTGACCAGTGGCTACATCAATCTACCCACATAACTTTAAAGCGTTTCAAAAAAAGAATGGAATAGATTTTAGGATCACTTCAAATAAAGCAGTTTTATTACTAGCAGGAATAATTATCATTTTATGCGTGTTGGCTGAATCACAACTGATAAGTGAACAGATAATTCGAAATCTTGTATTCCCTTTACTAATATCCTACATTTTGATTTATCGCTGGGCGTATAATGAATACGAGAAAAAGCATCATAAATTCATTGGTACAGCTGTTTTTACCGAAAACGAAATATCTATTGATAATGATAAATCGTTTAAATGGAGCGCCGTTGAAAAGCTTGGTATTGGAAAAGTAAAAGGTGACCGTTATTTAGATATGCATTATCCAAGAGGGTTTCATGGTCCTGCTTTCAGTGCCGGTCAGGATGCATATTTAGCTTTAGAAGATAATAATGAGACCAAAAAAGTATTTTTCTTGTTTGAAACATATAAAGACCAAAGGATATTTAAGGAAATCATTATAGACCAATATGTAAAAGGAAATATTGCTTTAAATACGATGTATGTGGGGCTGGGTCTTGATTATGATGAAATCCAGGAAATAAAAAAAATGCGTCATGGATGAATTTTGAGATTATCATAATATGCAAGATTATTGTAAGATCCAATTCAATTACACGACCATTAATTTCATCTTGCATTGATTATGAGATATTTCATTACCTGTTTCCTGCTTTTTCCATTCTTTGTATTTGCACAGCAATCCGTTGATTTAGAGGATGTTCAGCCGGGTCGATTCGACCAGGGCAAAATGTGGACTTTTGAAAATCCACCTGTAGAGTATTTTCAGGAAGCATACGGCTTCACGTCTACAAAAGAATGGCTGGAAGATATCAGAATGTCTGCACTTCGGTTTGCTTCCTGGTGCTCAGCCTCGTTTATTTCTGGTAATGGCCTAGTCATGACAAATCACCATTGCTCAAGAAGTGTAGCCGCCTCTGTGATGAAAGAGGATGAAAACTTTGATGAGCAGGGATTTTATGCAACCACTTTGGAAGAAGAAAGGCGTGTTCCGGATCTATTTGTAGACCAGTTGGTTATGGTTGCAGATATCACTGCTGCAGTTGGGCAAAGCAAAGTGTCAACAGACTCTGCTCTATCACAGATCAAGGCAGAGTATAGCAAAAAAGCAGATTGGGCTGGCCTTGAATTGGAAACCCGGTCTTTTTACAGTGGTGGAAAATATTCACTTTATGGCTACAAGCGCTACAATGATGTGAGATTGGTATTGTATCCGGAGTTGCCACTAGGCTATTACGGAGGCGATCCTGATAACTTTACCTATCCACGTTACAACCTTGATTTCACATTTTTCAGGGCGTATGATGAAAATGGTAAACCCTTACAGCCAAAGCATT
This sequence comes from Cyclobacteriaceae bacterium, assembly GCA_965227155.1. GTDB lineage: Bacteria > Bacteroidota > Bacteroidia > Cytophagales > Cyclobacteriaceae > UBA6059. Next base: position 4,295,071 of record OZ245731.1, on the reverse strand, counting down.
ATTTTGAATTCAACCCACAGGGAGCCGAAGAAAATGAAGCCGTATTTGTGGTGGGCAATCCAGGAAGCACAGGTCGATACCTGACTATGGCTCAATTATACCAGCAAAGGGATGTAAATATTCCAGCCATTATTTCTCTGGTGGAAAACAGAAAAGAAATTCTTTTGCGGGCAGCGGAGCAGGTAGAAGATGTGTATGTAAAGGATTCCATAGTAAACCTGGCATTTAGCCTGAGTAATTCAGAGAAAGCCTACAAAGGCCGGTTAGATGGCTTGTACGATGACTACCTCATGTCGAAAAAGATCAAAAAGGAAGAAGCCTTACGCAAAAATTCCAGTTCTGAGAATGATCCCTGGAATCAATTAGAAGACAATACAACAGTCGCCTCCAATTATACGGCTGAGCTGATATTCTTAAGCCCCAATAATTTAAGAGGTAAAACCAATCAAATCATTCATCAGCTGGCTAGGTATCAGCAAGCCCTGGAAGATGAGGATGAAGAAGGCATTACAGCTCTAAGCACCACCATTACAAGCCTTGTTGACAATATGGATGTAAACCTTGAAAGAGCTCTTTTTGCTACCCTGCTTATGGAGTTAAACGAACATAGCAGGCAAGGTTATCCAGGTGAACTCCTCGGCAATATGAGTGCAGAAGCAAAGGCCAGGCAGGTATTTGATGAAAGCACCCTATTGAATGATCCTGAGGCCTTCTTTGATCTAAAGCTGAAGAAGCTGGACAAGGAACCGCTGATTGCTTTTGCTAATGTCTTCCCTGATAAATTTCAGGAAGCAAGATCTGTATTAGGTCAGGTCAACAGCGAAAATGAGGAATTGCAGGGGCAGATCATGAATATCTCTTTTCAGGCAAGCGGGTTGAGTAGTCCTCCTGATGCTACATTCTCATTAAGATTAGCTGATGGCATTGTGAAAGGCTATGAATATAATGGTACTACGGCACCCTATAAAACCACTTATTTTGGCCTGTATGACAGACATTACAGCAACGATCAGCAATACCCATGGAATCTGCCGGAACGGTGGAAAAACCCACCCATGGAGTTGTTGAAATCACCCTTGAATTTCGTCAGCACTACGGATATCATTGGTGGAAACTCCGGTAGCCCTGTCATCAACCAGAATGCTGAAGTGGTGGGCCTTGCATTTGATGGCAATATAGAGAGCCTGCCCGGCTACTTTATTTTTGATGATCAATACAATCGAACAGTTTCCGTGCATTCAGGTGGTATAGCCGCAGCGGTAAAATACATTTATAAAGCGGAAAGGCTGTTTGCTGAGCTCAATATTGAGTAACTACCAAAACCAAAGCCAGACCAAAGTTAGTGTGCGATTACATCGCATTCTTGCCCTAGTTAGAGCGCGATTGTATCGCGTTCTTGCTTATATCAAGGAGAAACAGATCGGGCGCGATTGTATCGCGTCCTTGAACTTTATACCTTAAAAGGTAAACACCATGCCAGATGTCACACAGTTAGAGAGTGGTTGCATCGCGTTATTGCTGATGTAAAGCAGAATCTTAAAAGATATACATTACCATCATCAGGTAATGCAGAATGCTACCGGCCATTACAAACAGATGCCAGATAAAATGCGCAAGTTTTAGGCGGTAATCAAGGATATAAAAGATGATCCCAACCGTATAGGCCAGTCCTCCGGCAACCAGTAGCCCAAAGGCATTTGGCGAAAGCAAAGACTCGACCAAATCAATCTTTACCACAATGATCCAACCCATGAGTGCGTACATTAAGGTAGATATGATCCTGAATCGACCAGTATAAAATATTTTCAATACGATACCAACGAGAGCCAGCCCCCATTGAATTCCAAAAAGAACCCACCCTGTTGTGCCTCCAATAGTCAGCAATAGCACCGGTGTATAAGTGCCTGCAATCAAAAGATAGATACCACAATGATCCAGGATGTTGAATACATACTTGGCCTTTTTATGTCGTAATCCATGATAGAGGGTTGAAAATGTATATAGTAATACAAGACTTAAACCATAAAAAAGAGCACTAAAAATGCTGAATGGCTGGTCACTTTTCACCCCCAATACAACCAATACTACAAATCCTCCTATTGCGGTTACGGCTGTAATGCCATGTGAGAGGGTATTGAACCACTCTTCGAGATGCGTTTGTTCTTTTGACTTTTCGATAGGTCGAAGTTAAGACAGTTTCAGGCTGATTTCAGCAGAATAATTGAGGAGAAAAAGATGATTGTTCGCAGCACTAGATTAACAATCTTTTATAGATAGTACATAGACTATTTCCTTTCACCTTTCTTCTTTATCCTTTCACCTTCTCACCCATCCCCTTTCACCTCTCCAAAAACCCCTACCGCTCACCACAAATTCAAATCATTGTTTCCAAACCGCCGATTCTGGTTTTAAATTGGTCATATCAGTTTTCAATTAAACCTTTATAAATATATGAAGCACATAAAGCATTTGATGACCTGTGCCGTATTGCTCCTGCTGGTGGCAACACAGCTCAATGCGCAACGCAACAGGTCGCAACAACCAAGCGGCAGCAGCCTGCTTACCGAAGCAACTTTTAAAGGCTTGGAGCTAAGAAATATTGGCCCGGCCTTTATGTCAGGCCGTATTGCTGACCTGGCTATCCATCCTATGGATGAGAGTATATGGTATGTCGCCGTAGGCTCTGGTGGTGTATGGAAAACCGTTAATGCCGGCACAACCTTCGAGCCCATTTTTGATGATCAGGGCTCCTATTCTATTGGATGCGTTGCGCTCGATCCGGAGAACATCAATACCGTATGGGTAGGTACCGGTGAGCACGGCGGTGGCCGACATTTTGGATTTGGAGACGGCATCTACAAGTCAGAAGACGGTGGTGCCACCTGGACCAATATGGGACTAAAAAATTCGGAGCATATTGGTAAAATTATTGTCCATCCGGACAATCCCGATGTGATCTATGTTGCCGCACAAGGACCGCTGTGGAGTGCCGGCGGGGAGCGCGGTTTTTACAAATCCACAGATGGAGGTAAAACCTGGAACAAGACGCTAGGTGACAATGAATTCACCGGCGTAACTGACATTGTTATCGACCCCAGAAATGCAAACCGTGTTTATGCCGCTACCTGGCAACATCACCGTACAGTAGCGTCTGTGATGGATGGTGGTCCAAAGTCTGCCATCTACAAGAGTGAAGATGGTGGCGATACCTGGGAAAAGCTTACCAATGGGTTGCCTGCCGGAAAAATGGGTAAAATCGGACTGGCTGTCTCTCCACAAAAGCCCGATATTGTGTACGCCGCCATTGAACTCAACCGCAGAAACGGTGGCATTTGGAAATCGTATGACCGTGGTGAAAAATGGGAAAAGCAATCTGATGTAATCTCAGGCGGTACCGGTCCACATTATTATGTGGAACTTTATGCCTCGCCTCATCATTTTGACAGACTTTACCTGATGGATGCTTCCATGCAATATTCAAAAGATGGTGGTAAAACCTGGGCTAATGTAAATCGACAGCACAGACATGGTGATAACCACGCCCTTGCTTTCAAGGCTAGTGACCCTGATTATATCATGGTAGGTACCGATGGCGGTGTATATGAAAGCTTTGACCTTGCTGCCAACTGGCGCTATATGCCAAACCTGCCTGTCACACAGTACTACAAACTAGCTGTAGATGATGCAGAACCTTTCTATAATATATACAGCGGCACACAGGATAACAGTACACAGGGTGGCCCGTCGAGAACCGATAATGTGCAGGGGATTCAAAACTCCGATTGGAAGGTAATTCTAAACTGGGACGGCCATGCACCTGCGACAACTCCGGGAAATCCGGATATTGTGTACGCAGAACGTCAGGAAGGTAACCTTTCCCGTGTGGACATTTCTACCGGTGAAGTAGTAGATATCCAGCCTCAGGCTGATGAAGGCGAAGAGTACGAAAGATTCAACTGGGATGCCCCTATCCATGTAAGTCCACACGATCCTAAGCGCTTGTATTTTGCTTCGCAACGTGTATGGCGATCTGACAACCGTGGTGATAGCTGGAGGGCAATTTCAGATGACCTGACGCGAGATGAAGAGCGATTTGCTATTCCAATCATGGGTAACAAACAAAGCTGGGATTCTCCCTGGGATGTGCTGGCTATGTCCAATTACAATACCATTACTTCGCTTTCTGAATCACCACTGGTAGAAGGTCTTATTTATGCCGGTACTGACGATGGCCTGTTACAAGTAACCGAAGATGGTGGTGAAAACTGGAGAAAGGTCGAAGTAAGCACCATGGGTGTGCCGGAAAGAGCTTTCATCAATGACATTAAAGCCGATCTGCATGATCCCAATACAGTGTATGTATCACTGGATAACCATAAATATGGTGACTACAGGCCATTTGTGGTTAAAAGTACTGACCGTGGCAGAACATGGACATCTATCAGCTCTAATCTACCAAGCCGTACGCTGGTGTGGCGGTTGGTGCAAGACCATGAGAAACCAGAATTGATGTTCCTAGCTACAGAGTTTGGCATTTATTTCACGATCGATGGTGGAGGCAAATGGATTGAGCTGCAAGGTGGTGTGCCAACCATCAGCTTCAGAGACCTGGCGATACAAAAAAGGGAGAACGATCTTGTAGGTGCTTCCTTCGGCAGAGGTTTCTTCATTTTTGATGATTACAGTGTACTGAGAGAGGTATCGGAAGCAACTTTAAGTCAGGAAGGGTCACTATACTCTACCCGCAAAGCCTGGTGGTATGTACCGCGTCCACATCTGAATTTCGATTCGGAAAAAGGCTCTCAGGGTGCTTCCCATTATGTAGCCCCTAACCCACCCTTTGGTGCTGTTTTTACTTACCATCTGAAGGATGGACTGAAGACATTGGAAGAGCAGCGAAAAGAAGCTGAAAAACCGTTAATCGAAGCTACAAGAGATGTTGAGTTCCCCGGTTGGGAACGTGTAGGTCAGGAAGCTATCCAGCAAAAGCCATCTGTTTTTGTAGTGGTGAAGGATGCTGAAGGTAATGTGGTACGACGCGTGGAAGGCCCTGTGAAAAAGGGATTCCACAGGATCGCCTGGGATCTTCGCTATCCTGCACCTGAGGCTATTGGCCTAAGCAGCAGTTACAACGGAGAGGGCCCACAGGGCATGATGGTAGCGCCGGGCACATTCACCGCCACATTATACAAAAGAGTGGATGGTGTTACTACCCAGCTGGATGAGCCTATCACATTTGAGGTAGAAAGACTTTATGAAGGAGCCCTGGACGGTGCGCCTGAATCTGAAGTGGCTGCTTTCTGGAGAAGCTATGAGGATGCTGTACGTCAGGCCTCTGCTTTGAACATAAACCTGAACAATGCTGTGAAGCGTGTAGAAGCAATGCAAAAGGCTTTGAGCAGGGCTACAGCAGATGCAGGCGACCTGGATCAACAGCTGCATGCCTTGCGATCTACCATTTATGATATCAATGCAGATATGAATGGAAATCCTGCCAAACTGGAAGTGGGTGAAAAGACAAAAACTACTGTTGGGCAGCGGCTGTTTGCAGTTGAGCGCGGAGTTTCCCGCTCGCTTTACGGTCCCACAGAGACCAGTAAGCGATCGCTGGAACTGGCCAACAAAGATATTGCTAGTATAAAAACACGGTTGGAAAGCGCTATGGATCAGCTGGATGATATGGGGCAGGCATTGCTTGATGCCGGAGCACCCTATGTAGAAGGTGGTGATATGCCTTAATCAAATAAAATAGTATCAATTGAAAGCCATGGATAAACATTATTCATGGCTTTTTATTTGATTTCTAAATAAGTTAACTTTTATTGATTGTAGAATTGATGATATATTTATGAATATCCAATACATAAAAGACGAAACAGGTAAAACAACTGGTGTTTACATTCCAATCAACGAATGGGACGAGATAAAATCCACATTTAACCATTTGGATGAACAAAATAAGGATATTCCTGAATGGCAGCAGGCCGAGGTTTTGCATAGAATTGAAAACACTAAAGAATCGGAATATAAATCTTGGGCTGAGATACGAGACCAGTTAAAGCCGGGCAAATGACAAGAATCTTTGAGGTTGCCTTTAACCCTGAAGTATATACGGATATTCAAAATGCTGTAGATTTTTACCATAAACAAACTGGCACTATTGAATTAGGAATGAGGTTTCTTGAAAACCTTGACAATGCATTTAAAAGATTAGAACGATCTGCATTACATTATCAAATTAGATATAAAAATATCAGACTACTTCCTATACCATCATTCCCATTTCGAGCTCATTATTGGATTGACGAAGAGCAAGATAAAGTATATGTGGAAGCTTTATTTCACACTAGGGAAGATCCAACGGAATGGTTAGAACGTACATAATAAATTTTCATTTCTCAACTCTCAATTAGGCAGGCAGTTAATACATAAAAGATATCATTCATGGCTTTCTATTTTTTTAGCCAAAGCTACTTGCGGATTATCTGCTTTAAACCCTGCTATGGTTAGTATAAAATAAACGCCCAGACAAAGCCAGCCTGCTAATTGATACGAGCCTGAATAGGTCAGGGAAAGGCTGAATAAAATAGGTCCTAATGCTGAACCAAAGACCACCAGGCTGATAAACTGTCCCGAAATAGCACCCAGGTGGGCACGCCCATAATACCTGGGCCAGGTCACCGTGGATAGCACACTAAAAAGCCCTGTCATCACACCATTACCAAGAATGATGAGGTAATAGGCCCATTGGCCTTCAGAAAGGTAGATAAGCCCAATGATTCCGAGCATTGCCCCAAGCCCTTTGGCATACAGCAAATATTTCAAATGGATGTGATCACTTAAAGCACTGGCGGCCAATGTGAGACCTACGGCCAGCACAGCGGATGGCTGAAAAATGGTTATCGCATCCATTTCACTCAATCCCGATTCCCCAAATATGGAAACGACATGAAAAGTGAATCCAGTGATGTAGAGCCCTTGCATAGCCAACATCAACCCGAATACCCAAAAGGCATAATGCCTACGCACTTCATTCAGCGTGAACGCTTTTACAACAGGGAATTTGGCTTGCTTGATCTGTTTCCCTGGTTTTACCGGCCCATCAGGAATTAAACCACTGTCTTCCGGTCGGTTTCTAAAGAAGATTACGACTATAACCGGAAACATTACTCCCACCACAAAAGCCATCAATAGCCAGGCTCCGCGCCAGTCATAGGCAGCAATAAAATGGTAAAGAACCACCGGAGCAGATGAAAACGAAAGGGCTACAACTACATTGCTGAATCCAGTTGCCAGCCCTCGTCTTCGGTCAAACCACTGGATCATCATATTTCTACTGGCCATAGTCAATACTCCCTGCCCAAAGAATCGCAGAAAAAGGAATCCAAAAACCAGAAATATCAGAATAACAAAGCTGGTTTGAATGCCCAACCAGTCTTTGAGAATGATGTCTACCTGGCTAAAAGTAACCAAAACAATACCCAGCCCAATAGCAGCTGTAGTGCATATAATCCTCACGCCAAGCCGGTCATACATGCGGCCTGCCCATGGCAGGAGAAAAGAACTACCGATGGTTCCCAACATATAGGCAAAGCTCAATTCATCTCGGGTTACTGACAATGCCTCAAGCAGGTAGTCAGTAAATACCGATACGCCAATTGTTTGCCCCGGCACACTCATCAATATGCCCAAAGAAGCCCAGACTAGTATGATCCAGCCATAGAAAAAGGGCCATCGGCCGGGATGAAAAGGGACATTGCTCCAATTTTTAGCCATAGCCCGCGAAGGTAACAATTTGCACTTTCCTCTGTTGATTTAATAGGTGATTCTCAACAAACAGCTGATAATCAATACCATACTTTTATTAGGGTTGATTTTCAGCTCAAAATTGATTATATACTAATATGGACGATTTTAAATCAACTATACCCGTAGCACTCATATTGATAGGCTCATTGATCTTAGTAAACTGTCAGCAGAGTGATCCCTCTCCAGGCAAAGCCGAAGATCAATCTTTTACAGAAAAAGGTGAAACTCTACCCTCCTTCGCACTGGATTTGCAGGGTATAATCGAAAGAGATACTTTAAAAGCAATAACAACCTATTCTTCTACCAGCTATTTCCTATATCGTGGAACACCCATGGGATATGAGTATGAGCTGGCTAGTCGATTGGCAGATCATCTTGGGGTTCACCTGGAGATGGTGGTAGCTACCGATTTAGATGATTTCTTCGACCTTCTCAATAAAGGTGCAGGTGATATTGTGACCCATAACCTAACCGTAACTAAAGACAGGTTGAACTATGCTGAATTTACCTTACCACTGAATTTTACCCATCAGGTATTGGTACAAAGAAAGCCAGACAACTGGAGGCAAATGAAATTGCATAACATCGAGAAAAGTCTTGTAAGGAATCCGATCAAATTATTGAATTCACGAATTTCCGTGCGTGAAAACTCTTCCTATGCAGAAAGGCTAAACAACCTACAGGATGAGTTAGGGGGTGATATTACGGTCGATTATCTACCGGGAAGCTTAACTACCGATCAGATAATTAGAAAGGTTAGTGACGGTGAAATTGACTACACTATTGCTGACTACAATATTGCCAACATCCAATCGGCTTATTATCAGAATATCGATATTCAAACCACTGTAGGTGTCATGCAGCGCCTGGCATGGGCCGTCAGAAAATCTTCTCCAGAGCTATTAAATGCTGTAAATGAGTGGATTAAGCAGGAAAGAAAAAAGAATGACTTTTATGTTATTTACAACAAATACTTTAAAAACACCCGCGATTTTAGAAACAGGAAGAAAAGCGATTTTTATTCACTGAAAACAGGTCAGATTTCTGAGTATGATGACCTTATTAAGCAGACTGCCAATAATCTGGATATAGACTGGCGACTGCTAGCCTCGCAGATTTACCAGGAATCCCAATTCAAGCCTAAACGTAAATCATGGGCTGGCGCGGTTGGTCTTATGCAAGTAATGCCCCGTACAGGCAAAGCTTATGGTTATACCAAACTGACCAACCCCACTTCAAACCTGAATGCAGGTCAGGCCCATATTGAGTTTCTTAATGACTATTGGAAAGATCATATCGCCGATTCTGTAGAGCGGTTTAAATTTATACTGGCTAGCTATAATGCCGGTCATGCCCATGTGCAGGATGCCAGAAGGCTTGCTAAAAAGCACGGCTATGATGAAAATGTATGGTTTGATAATGTGGAAGAAGGGATGCTCATGAAAGCTCAAAAACAGTATTACACTGATCCGATTGTACGATATGGCTATTGCAGAGGTCAGGAACCGGTTAACTATGTTAAAGAAATTCTGGAGCGGTATGAGTATTACCTTGATTTGCTCGATGAGGAACCGAAACAAACCTTAGCAGCTGCATCATGATGATTACAATTTTAGTCTGGATGATGTTCACAACCACATACCAACCATCACCTTTGGGCGCATATCAATGGAAAAACAGGATCATAGTGGTATCAGCTGATCAGCAGTCAGAACTGGAAAAGCAGGTGGCTATATTTCGGAATACGAATGAAGCCTTTAAAGAGCGTGATTTAATCCTGGTAACCTTGCACAAAAACCAAATCAATATTGATGGCCAAGAGGCATCAGATATTAGCGCTGCACAACTCCGCGATTATTATAACCTACCCACTCAAGGGTTTCGTGTATTGCTGATCGGAAAAGATGGGGGCACCAAGCTCTCCAGCAGCAGTATCGTTGAACATCAGAAAATCTACAATCTCATTGACAGCATGCCTATGAGAAAAGCAGAAATGAGGAAGGAAAATAGGCGCTACTGAATTATGTTGGAAACTGCCACCCCTACCATACTATCCGCCGTGCCATAATACAGAAACCATTTTCCCTGGTAAGGCACTAAAGCCTCAATAAAGGTGGTACCCGCCTTATACTGTCCTGTAATTTCATGTGGTAAATCAGGGCAAATGAAAGGTTCATCCATCCTTTCGATAAACTTCGATGGATCAGACAGGTCGAATAAGGCCTGACCACCACAATAGGTACCTTTAGGAATATCTACATCTGCCAGCTCGCCTTCATCATTTTTACCATTGTACAATAGTAAAATTCCTGCTTTGGTAATCATTGCCGGAGGTCCCGGTTCAGTCAAAAAGCTATCAAAATAGCCAGGTCTTGTGGGCATCACAATCTGTAGAGTACTGTCTTCATTGATCAGTGGCGTCCAGTCTAACAGGTTTTCTGACCAGGCGAGCTTTACGCCCTGTTCTCCAAAATACATCCAATATTTACCTTTAATTCTTGACGCTACCAATTGATCGCCCATCTGTTGAGCCACTATAGCGCCTGATTTTGACCAGGTATCAAGAAACCTACCCTGATATGCCTCTTGAAAAGCAGGCCCATGTTTGGTCCAGTTCTTAAGGTCACTGCTGGTTGCAATCGACAAACGGGCTATATCCTGATTCCAGCTGGTATAGGTCATTACATACTGGCCATCTGCTGTGGATACTACCCTGGGATCTTCACAACCACCCGGGTAGTCCCAGGTTAGAAATGCGCTAGAGTCAGGATACAATACTGGTTCGGCATGGCTTGTGAAGCTTAGACCATCGGTACTCCAAGCCAATCCTATTCTACTGGTGCGCCCGCCAAGAATAGCATCGGGATTATCTTCTGCCCTGTAAAGCATAAAAACAGTATCATTGCGTACAACGGCAGCCGGATTAAATACATCAGCTTTTTGCCAACGTACTGAGTCTCCTTTAACCGGATCAAAAAATACAAAAGAAGAATCAGCTCTTAATATTGGATTGGCTTCAGGTTTTTTGAATCCAGACAACCAGGAAGAGGTTTGATTAGGTTGGCAACCAAATGAATTCAGTATCAAAAATGCATAAAAAAAGAGGCGTATCATGCCCCTAATTTAGATAGTTTACTCTTATTGAATATATTTCAATATATCAATTGCTGTAAACCTCTTTAGCATCTGCTTTGACCTGATTGTTGACTTTAAAATACTGCATTGAAATATAGGCAAACAATGATCCTGATGCCATAGCTTCCACAAATATGACAATGGAAACTGTAAACGGGTTCATGTATTGCCCCTGAGGTTCATTGACTTTAACCTGCGCCATAAATGCCTCATCCAACAGTAGATACAATGATACGAAAGATGCAAAAGCGATAGCTGCAAACAGGGCCGTCCGCAATCCAATGGATAAACCATTGAGCGATCTAAAACGCTCTGCTGGTGTATTTTTTCTATGCTGCCTAACAGCTAAAAAGACACCTGCAAACATAAAAATACCATTTAAAGCTCTTAGCACCAGATTATGCACCAATCCTAAAGCCTGCATTGCAAAGAAAAAACCAATCAATGCCAGCGTAATAGCTACCCCAAACGGTAAACTTTTATCATTATATTTTATCAAATTCATAATAGCATTCTTTTAATCAAATTAACACCTGGCAGAGGTAATAAGTATCCCAATGAAAGGATCGATTTGTCATGCAGATTAAACGTTACCTTCAAACCAGCTGACCTTATCAATGAATTTATTTTTAGAAGGTGTTTAATAGAAACAGGAAGACCAGCCAACGCAGGAAGATCCTTACTACACAATTCAATCTGCACGTTCCTGCCGCTGGCCTTCATTTCATTGGATAATGTGAATGATCAATTGTCAAATCACCATTCACCTCTACCTGCTTATGCATTTTCAGAAGTAGATATCTTCAAGGTGCCGTCCACTTTCCAACTGGCAAACTCATCTGAACCCACCTTACTGGGAACATCAATCTTAAAATCTTCGAAATTATAGGTGATGGTCGCATTTTTGCCTGTCAATTGCTCATACAAACCAATAGCCAATTCTGGCCATGTTTTAGTCTCTTGTGCCATTTTCCTTAAATTTTGATTATAAAAACTTTACTAACCTAATGGAAGGTGGCAGGATATTGTTTAATATTTTCTCAATAAAGATTAAACAAACCCGCAAGATGACCTGAAAGCGGTACAATCCATTTGCCTTATTTATTGAAGTAATCAGATCATAATTAACCCTTATCGTTTGGATAAAACAGTCTTTGGTTCATACAAAATTATTAAGATCGTTTCTTGCATGATTAGAGACGGATCGCAAACGATTGCTTCAAAATTATATTCGGTTTTTGAAAATAAAATGATATTTATCAGAAATTAAAGTCAATAAATAATCGAACACATAGAATTATCTTCGTGTTGCAAACACAAATAGTTAAAACACAAAATATAAATTTTATGACTTTAGTAGGTAAAAAATTCCCGAGCATTGATGTCAATACCATGAATGATATGGGAGATACTTTTAAGCTTAATGTGCTTAAGGAAGCTGTGAATAACGGCAAAAAAGTGCTTTTATTCTGGTATCCCAAAGACTTTACTTTTGTATGTCCTACCGAGCTACACGCCTTCCAGGAGGCACTACCTGAATTTGAAAAGAGAAATACCATCGTTATCGGTGCTTCATGCGATACTGCTGAGGTTCATTTCGCATGGTTAAATACTGATAAAGACAATGGTGGTATTGAAGGTGTGACCTACAACCTGCTGGCAGATAGCAATCGTAATCTGGCTAATGCGCTGGGTATATTGGACATCATGGATGTGAAGTATGATGAAGAGCAAAATCTTGAGTTGGTAGAAGGTGACAATGTAACCTACCGAGCTACCTATCTCATTGATGAAGAAGGTGTGGTATTTCACGAGTCTGTAAACCACATGCCACTAGGTAGAAATGTGAAAGAATACATGAGGTTGATTGATGCATACACTTATGTACAGGAAAAAGGCGAAGTATGCCCTGCCAACTGGGAAGAAGGTAAAGAAGGAATGAAAGCAGACCGTGAAGGTGTAGCGCAGTATTTGAGTACACATTGAAACTAAAAAATTATGATGCAGGAACTGAAAGAAGATAATCTGGAGCAGCTGCTCACAGATAACGAAAAAGTAGTAGTGCAATACTCAGCGGGATGGTGCGGTAACTGCCGCGTAATGAAGCCAAAATTCAAAAAGCTTTCCACCGAAATGGAAGGTATGGCTTTTGTGATCGCTGATGCTGAGAAATTCCCCAACAGTAGAAAATTTGCGAAAGTGGATAACCTACCCACGTTTGCTGTTTTCCAAAAAGGCGAACTGGTAAATCAGGTGCAGACCAATAAGTTTGACGTACTAAAAGAGCTTGTGAATGAAGTTGCCAGTAATTAAGCATCTCACTGAGTTTATTGCTGAAAAAGATGCAGATTTTGTAGAGGAAACCATCGAAACGTTGGAGGCTCTTACTGAAATACCCAGCCTCAAGGACGAGGAACTGGATGTGATCGGTGAGTTGCTTTCCAATATGTACGGGGCTTTGGAGGTCGACAAGATGATCAAAGAAGGCCAACCCAAAAAAGAGGCTTTAAATGGCTTTATGAAACGGGTTATGGGTTCCATTGACAGCTGAGCAAAGTTTGCCAGGCGTATTTTGAAAGGTATCCTTAATCATTCATCCAAAAACCGGGTGTTTGATTTGGGGTACCTTTTCTTTTTATCCCTATTTCAGCTGTTTTAGTCTTGCAATGGCATTTTCATTGTTTGGGTTTAAGGTCAACGACTTTTCAAAATTAGTTTGAGCATTTTCAAGATCACCCACAAACAAATATGCTTCAGCAAGGCTATCAAAAATATTAGCTGAAGTTGGGTAAAGCCTGGAAGCCAATACCAGCACCGCTATTCCTTGTTCTGAACTGTTTGGCTTAAAAACCAGCTGTAACCCCAACGTATTTAAGTGCGCTTCCGGGATTATAAAGGTAGGATGAGCCAGTTTAGCAGAGTCATAAAGCTGTTGCAGGTTCTCATAATGGCGGTTAGACGCGATATCATTAAAATCCAGAAATGTGAACTCAACCTTCTTCTGATACTTTGATGTTGCCGACAAAAGTTCTTGAGGTGTATTACCATCCAGTGCCTCCCTCAAAGACGCCTGAGCAGCTTTATCTTGATTCAAATTAGCTTTGAGAAAGTTCAATGCAAAGGTCGCTGCCAGCTTATAAGATTCCATAACCTCCGCATCACTCCTATCCTGTCTTGGGTCCCGCTCTCCAAACAATACCCCCAGGGTACTGAATTGGTAATGTGTCAAATTGTGAAGCCTCAGTCGATAGGCGTTACTATTTTCTATACTATCAAACAGTTGGAAACGTGTGTTTATAGAGGCGTCTAGCATATCTTCCCGCAGAACTGTTTCAGGGATTGCCTTTTGGGCAAAATGCATATACGGCACATCAATTTTTTGCGGGTTAAAAAATGGCGATTCGTTGAGCAGATCATATTGGTACCTTTCCGTACCATCAAGGCTGATGACCGCTTTTACATTGTCGTTTCTGTTTTGCACAATGATATTGGCAAGGCCGCCAAAGCTAAATCCCATTAGAGCGATCTTATCATGGTCATTGAAGGCATATTTTCCAGCCTCAGCCATCAAAAACTCTGCATCTCTGGCTTGTGTTTCCATTTCCTTTGCATTGTTTTGACTGAACCATCGGTTTTCTGTGCCTCTGCTAGGGCCAGCAATCACCACAAAACCATGACTGGCCAAATATTCACATAGCGCAAAATTCTCAATGGAGGATGCCTGGTAACTGGGGGCATAGATAACCTTAGGATATTGACCTTGCCCAAAATTGGAATGTGCGTAAGCAGAGGTTAGCTCTAATAAATGCTTTTGATTTTCAGGACTATTGGCATAATAAAACCAGTTTAGTATTTGATCATTGGGCAAATGCGCCCACTCCTCTTCTTCTTTAAGGATTTCGAAATAATCCATAATCCTCAAAGGATTGATTAGCTTGTCAGGGCGCTCAACCGGATACCATAAGCTTATGTGCATGGGTCTTGCTACCTTTTCATTGGTAAACTCATAGTATTGGCTGTACGTTCTGGTGCTGTCGATTGCCATATAATGGTGAAAGCCTACAGCATAGGTTCCATGCTCAAGATTAATTTGCTGAAGTGATGTTTGTGCAAACGTGAGGGAAGTGCTGAGAAATAATACAGATAAAAAAGTGAATCTCATGTAAAGCGAGTATATACGATCAGTAAATATTGCTTTAGAATTGACATACAACAAAATCTACTGTTTACGACATCAATCAAATATAACCTTTTCCACTTGTATAAGCTTGATCTTCCCGCTACCAACAAGATCAGCTAAAGAAAAGTCAACATCAATTATCAGCTTGTTGTCGTTATCACCCCAGCCCTTTTTGGTGTTTTTATTCAGCTCACCAGCATTTGTTGGAATTTTTAGAGACCCTTTTATTAACTCTTTTAAACTAGCCTCCGGCCCTTGTTGTTGTTTCCACCAACAAGTCTAATAAGACTTATTAATCATTACGAAGGACAAACTAGCTACGAACCTTTCAAAATTGGCACTTTATGCATAGTCATTAAGTTGGCGAACACTTTTCCTGAATGTGAATTTTTCTTCTAACTACCCCAATCTCTGACCATTATCATACTTTAATTAGGCCAATCAAGCGAAATTGCAGGCAGTAGTATTTTTGTCATAGGTAGAGGTGTAATGCCTTTTTAGCACAGGAATAATAAAAAATGACTTTAGCGCAATTAGAATACGCATTGATGCTGCAGCGGCATGGAAGCTTCAAAAAGGCTGCAGAGCAATTATCCATCTCACAGCCGGGGCTCAGCCTGCAGATCCAGAAGCTGGAAGAAGAGACCGGGGTAATCCTTTTCAACCGCAGTAGCTCCCCCATACAACCCACCGAAGATGGGCGACAGTTTTTGATCCGGGCGGAAGATATTGTAACCAACGCCAAGCGCCTCTCTGAATATGCTCGGGGGCTACAAAAAGATTATAATGGGGCACTCAAACTGGGCATAATCCCCACTCTGGCTCCATTTCTGGTGCCGCTCTTTGCCGATGCCCTACAACAAGATTACCCAAACTTCCGATTAGATATCCGCGAATACCTCACCGATGAGGTGATTCAGGGTGTACGTAGTGGTGATATTGAGGCGGGCATCATTTCTACACCTGCCAGCATCTATGGCATTGATGTGATCCCCATTTTCTACGAAAAGTTCTATTTCTACAGTTCCAATGAAAAGCCGGAAGGCTCCTCAATCCAGCTGAAAGATGTAGACTACAGCCAGTTATGGCTGCTGGAAGAGGGCAATTGCTTTCGCGACCAGGTCAACAATTTCTGCGACCTGAATAAGATGCGACAAAACCGACAGTTTGTGTACCGCTCCAACTCTATCGATGCACTGGTCAGGATGGTGGACAACAAAGGCGGCATGACCATACTGCCCGAGCTTACCACCCTGAGCCTGTCCGGACAGCAAGAAATGTACATTAAGGAGATTAAGGGCAAACCCAAGGCAAGGGAAATCAGCATCATCGTGCCGCACAATCACGATAAAGACCGCTATATTGAGAAATTAAAGACCTACATACAGCAAAATATCCCAAGGCACATGCTATCAGCCGAAGGCCTTGATATTGTAGATCCCGGCATCAAAATGACCTAAAAAGCTGGCATTCTTGTTAACTTAGTGATCCACTAAAGCAACAACATTATGCCTATTTATCATAAGCTTGGGAAGTTTCCCCAAAAGCGTCACACCATCTTTAAAAAACCTGATGGCAATCTCTATTACGAGCAGCTTTTTGGTACCATTGGTTTCGATGGCATGTCATCCCTGCTCTACCATATCCACAGGCCTACTATGGTAAAGGAAATCCTGGAACCGAAAGATGTAAGCCCTAAGATATCCGTAGCGAAAAACATGACAGCCCGCCTGCTGCAGGGATTTCAGGTAAGCCCCAAAGATGATTACCTTGAATCGAGAGAGCCGCTGCTGGTCAACAATGATATCATCATCGGGTTGGCAGCACCCAAAAAATCACAAGAGGCCTATTTCTATAAAAATGCTGATGCCGATGAAATGATCTTTGTACATGAAGGCACAGGTACCTTGCGCACTTTGCTGGGCAATATAGATTTTGAGTACGGCGATTATCTGATCATACCCCGTGGCATGATCTACCAGATTAGCTTTGATTCGCCGAACAATAGATTGCTGTATGCAGAGTCATTCACGCCGATCTATACACCCAAGCGCTATCGCAATTGGTTTGGGCAGCTGCTAGAGCATTCTCCATTCTGCGAGAGGGACTATAAGCTGCCGCAAGACCTGGAAACGCATGATGAAAAAGGAGAATTCATCATGAAGATCAAAAAGCAGGGCATGCTGCACGAGCTGGTTTATACCACACATCCTTTTGATGTGGTGGGCTGGGATGGTTACAATTTCCCTTATGGCTTTTCCATCCACAATTTTGAGCCGATCACGGGTCGCATTCACCAGCCACCACCGGTGCACCAGACATTTGAGACAAGAGCTTTTGTGGTGTGCTCCTTCTGCCCAAGGTTATACGATTACCACCCGGAATCCATACCGGCGCCCTACAACCACAGCAACATCGACTCTGACGAGATGCTGTATTATGTAGATGGGGACTTCATGAGCCGCAATAATATCGAAAGAGGCCATATTACGCTGCACCCTGCTGGTATCCCACATGGCCCTGCACCAGGTGCTTACGAGCGCAGCATCGGCAAAACTGGCACCGAAGAGCTGGCTGTGATGATCGATACCTTCCGGCCCATGATGATCACTGAAAATGCCCTTAAGATTGATGATGGGAAGTATTACAAGTCGTGGATAGAATAGCGTTGAATGAGTTTTGATAATAAAGGTCTGTGTAAGCAGGCCTTTTTTTGTTTCACTAATATAAGCTACTTCTGAATATTCCTCTCAAAGCAGTCTTAACACATCATTTTTTGGTAGTTCACCGGTGATGATAATGATTAGGAACGCTTAGTACAGGGCCTGACACGCGTTGTTAGAGCCTAATTGTTATGATTCCTACTTGTTAATTTATCGTTTATCGCTTCTTCTACAAACTGATTTAAAGACAAACCTAATTCCACCGATTTATAAGCAGCTTGCTTATGTAAATTGGGCTTTATCCTGACATTAAAAGTCCCTTTATAAGATTTGTGAGGAGCCTTACCCACAGATTCACATAATTCTAAATAGTCTTCTACAGCTTCTTGAAATGATTTCTTTAATTGATCAACATTATCTCCTTCAAAAGTAATTAGATCATCAACACCTTCAAGCTTACCAAAAAACACCTCGTCATCTGTACTGTAATGCACAGTCCCTATGAATTCCTTATATCTTAAAATATCTTTCATAATAATCCTTGATTCTTTAGTTCTTCAATCACATAGTCTATAACATACATCTTTAAAATGTTACCATGATGAGGTTTATGAAGTCTAATTATATGTTTTGTTGCTTCACTTACAAATGCTCTCCTGGATCCGGCAGTTTTGCCTTTTTTAATTTCATCATAGCCAAAATGAATTAAAACCTTTACCAATTCATCATAGGTAAAATCCCTTGGCTTTGAAATAAATCTTTTAATCAGTTTTTCGATTTTACTCATCAAAACGTAAAAATAGTGCAACTGTTATGTAGTTGCAACTTAAAGTTTAAACCACAACAGTCTCAGATATGAAGTAGTGTACTAAATAATCGATTATCTGCGATCTACCACAACTTAAATATCGTCTCTGACGAGATGCTGGCCTTATTAAGTCGAAGGATCTCTGGTACTTAACCGACCACATGAGAAGAGATTCCAGATAAGCATTAAGCATGGTTGAGCACTGCTAATATGTTAGCTATCATTCTTCTTTGTCTGCAATCAATCTCAAGGTATATTCCAGTTGCGTATCTCTATGCGCTAAAAAATCCTGGTAGGTTTGTGAAACCGTAATATCCGGGATGATACCCCTATTGTAGGATTGATTTGGTTTTGCCGGAACATCCTGCTCTAAGTTGACGACCGAGAAACTGATTTCTATTTTGGATTTGGGCAGCTTATAGGCCAAAGAAGTATGTCCATTGTGGCCATAATACCCGCCCATGGTTTCTTCCCCTATTGTAGTAGTGTTTTCATTGCCGGCAACCATCGCTGCAAAAAGACTACCGGCAGAAGCTACCGCAGGACTCACAAGCAGATAAATATTACCTTTGAAAGCATTTTTAGCAGGTTTTCTCACACGGTGGTCATCACTGAACTCATCCTGGTAATACCTGCCATTTTCAGCCAGTGGAAATTCTTTTCGAAATCTAGCATTGTAAAAACCCACAAATGCGGGCCGTAAAAACTTCGGTAACCAAAAGTCAATGTACCTCAGCAACGGGATCTTTTTAAAGCTAATCCAGGCCTGTTTATTTTCCTGAAAGTCTCTCTGGGTCAGATAGCTGTAAGTAACCAAATCGTTAGGGTCTGTGCCACCTCCATTTTGGCGGACATCAACAATCAGATTTTTAATATTGGTAGCTGTGATGGCGGTGAAAAGGCTGTCCAGAAAATTTGAATAGCGCTTATGCTCATCAGTGGATTCACTGCCCATAGCGAAAGTATGGATGGTAAGCTTGCCGGTAGAGGCGTTGATCTGATCATAGGCGTATTTCTCATTTTCTTTCAAATCGGCATAATACTTTTGATCATAAGGTTTGGAATACCGGGAGTTGAAATTCCTGTAATAATCCATATAGCCGACACTTTTCAGCTTTACGGTATCTATCTGATCCGAATCTGGTAATCGAAAAACCACCTCAAATTCTTTGGTCAGGCCATAATGCCACCTATAGTATCGGGCAAAATGCGTTCTCAAACCAATGCGCTTGCCTGTCATGTTAATGCCATCGGTGGTGTAATACTTGGAAAGATTCTGTACTATCTCAGCCATAGGCACCTGATTGATGGCAAGGAGCTCCGCGCCTAGGGGTATACCACCATTTGCGAAATTAATGCGCCATTTACCGTCAATCCATTTGATTGGATATGGGAAGTAGCCGGTGGACTCATTACGTAGGTTTTTCCAATATTTGGCTGGTAATTTGGTGCTGTTGTGCAGGCTTCCTTCAAAATCCGTTACAGCGGCTATGATGTTATAAAAATCAAGGTATGTTGAGGATTCTTCGATTGCCCTTTCTGCCCAGGCATACATGCTGTCTATTTGCTGCTTTGTTCGATACTTATACAGTCCTGAATTGGCCTGTACCCGGATTTCTTTAAAGACATCAAAATCCTGTTGCATTTTTTGAATTGGAAATGGATCATCAATGGATTGCGCAACCCCATTAGCAAACAGAAACAAAAAAAGAAAGGTGGTTAATGCTTTGGTCATTCCATTGGTTTTCTTTGGCTGGTTTGAGCTTGTTTACAATGCATTCATTATTCAAATTGCCTAAGAGCATACATTTGGGTATGCCCTTTTGGATATGTAATTAAGGCATGTTTTGAGTAGCTTTTACATTCATTATTATTTCAAACTCTTCGGTCTTTGATTTCAGCTCCTCTTCTATATCATAATCATCTTGCAGACCTAGCCAGAATTTTGGTGTTGTACCAAAGTATTTACTTAACCTCAATGCAGTATCAGCAGTGATACGCCGGTTTTTCTTTAAAATTTCGCTTATTCGTGTTTGAGGGATGTGCAGGTCCTTCGACAACCGATAAGCAGATATTCCCATGGGTTTCAAAAATTCTTCAAATAAAACTTCACCAGGGTATATATTAGGTAGCTTTTCCATATGTTGTCGCTTTCACTTGTGATAATCAATCATTTCTACTTTGCTAGCGTTTCCATCTTCCCACTTGAAAATTATACGCCATTGATCATTGATTCGGATGCTATAAAAACCTTTTAAATCTCCACTTAGTTTTTCAAGCCTATTGGATGGTGGGATCCTTAAATCAGCGATATTTTGTGAGTTATTTAGCATTCTCAACTATCTACGCCCTATTTTTTGAATATCGATAGGCCATTTCACGTTTCTTTCTCCAACCCATAATTTTTTAGTTTCTAGAGAAGATCCACTATATAAAAACACATTTCTGCTCTGCTTTATTAAAGCTAAACATAAATAAAAAGTAAATGATGGGAATGTTTTTTAGCCGGAATGACATAGGTCTACATTCTTACCATTGATCCTTTTTTTGGGAAGATTCAAGTGCATTTCTATGCTTTTGCATCATTAAACTTTTAAGCAAGTGCATAATCCAAGCGCGCCGGAAGCTATTGCGAGAAACAAGCAGCACAGTAAAAGTTTGCTCAGCCTGACCAATATTTACATGATCTCCTTCTCGTTTCTTGCATTCACAAACAAGATATTGCCGGATTCATAATAACCCATAAACACTTTCTCACCCAATTGCTTGATGGCTTCACTTCTAAAGCCAATGATGGACAGATCGGCGGCAGATGAGGTCTCATTAATCAGGTCACGGTTGGTCTTACCCTGTACTTTGGCGATTACTTCGATGTTGTTCGAAGAGATTGGCAGCCTGCCTTCCCGGGTCAGCTCCAGCAGCTTTTTGCGTTGTTCATTGATGCCTTCTTCCGGGAAAATAGCAAATATCTTTATGTGCGAATGCTTCCATTCGGGGTGCCCCATCAGGATATAACCGATCAGGATCATCAGGTTTGCATTCTCATAATCGTTTTGCGTGATCCAGATATGGATCTCCCGCTTGTAGCCAAAACCCCTTTCCGAGGTGGATAGAATGCAGGCATCAAAATCGGAAGCAAACACCAATGGCAGGTTTTCTACAATTTCTATAAGGCCGTCACCATTGATGCGCGAGTACTCAAACAGATACATGTTGCCCTCCTTACCGGATATACTGGGCAGTTGTAGCGACTGGGCAATAGCCGTTGTGTACGAAGGAGAGATCATGGTGTCGATGTAGACATTGCTCTTTACTTCCCCGGCCACCTTGATCAAATCTTTGAGGTCTTCCTGGGCCTTGTGTGTCAGTTCACGGGAAAGGTAGCCCCTGATAAAATGTATGTAGGTGCCAAAGCCATACCGATGGCACATCCACCTGATCAGGTCAAAATCCGCCGTTCGCCTAAAGGCATTCTGTGAGATACATATCACAGATGGCCGCCAGTCCTGGTCGTCCTTTTCGGTATTCTGAATGAAAATCTGAATTGTTCTGGACAGCTGGAAAATTACCCCCTGGAAGATCTTGGCCAATCCCTTGTGGTTGGCATTGGAGCGGGCAATTATGCTGTAGATAATGACCATGATCAGTAATGAGCCAATGGCATAAGGGGCATTCATGGAAAACATCAGGTAGAAACACATAATCGCACCTACCAGGGAAAAATACCATTTTGATTTAAAGGCAGGCCTGTAAGAAGGATCCGCAGCAAAATGATGCATGAAGGAAATAAGGCAGATAGCACCATAGGTCACCATAAAAAACATGGAGATCACCTCTGCCACAAAGTTAACATTGCCCATAGCAACAAATACCAACGCCAGTAGACTGGTAACGATAATGCCATTGATCGGCTCGCTGTTTTTGCCCTTCACTCGTCCAAGCCATGTGTTGATAAACGGTAGGCCAAAAACCTTGTCATTGGCGAGTGCCTGCAATGTACGAGGTGCTACCATAATGGAGCCCAGTGCAGAAGATAGCGTGGCACAAACAAGGCCAATTGGGATGATAGGCCCCCACAAGGCTATCCGCGACATTATCAGCTGATCATTAGCCAGGTCCTCCGGGCTGGCCGCAATATTGAGCTTGAAAGCCGCTGCCAGATAAATCAGCATACCGGCGATGGTAGCCCACAAAGTGCCGGTAGGAATAGATTTCTTAGGTTCTTTTAAATCTCCGGAGAGTCCAACACCTGCAGCCATACCGGTAAATGCGGGGAAGATGATGGCAAATACGTAAAAGAACTCATCTCCCTCAGGTATGGCATTGATGAAGTTTATGGAGTGGGTAGCCTGATATTCGGTGGTGCCCGCAAAAAACATGACCAGTGAAATGAAAAGGATGGCCACTACCGCATACAAAGCCTTGATGCCGATATCTGCTCCTTTGGTTAACATCAGAATACTTACCATCAAGGTAAGCGGGATACTTACCAGCCGTTTGTCGCTGAGTTGGAGGTCGTAGGTGGCATTGATGTACTCAAAGACCGGTGTAAATGCCTCTGCACAAGCGATAATGTAAAACGCAACACTGATGGCCTGCGACAAATAGAGCGTTACACCTATAGAAGCGCCGATATTGATACCGAAAGATCGTGAAATGATGTAGTAAACTCCCCCGCCCTCTACCTTTTGGTTGGTGGCTATTTCTGCTACGGCCATAGCTGTCGGTAATGTAACCAAATGACCAATTACTATTATGCCGATCGTACCCAGCAGTCCCACATGACCAACAGCGTATCCAAACCTTAGGAATAGAATAGCCCCCAGAATTGTGGATATAGTGGTCATAAAAACCGGAAGGGTACCAAAATTGGCTTTGGGTTTCTGTTCAGTACTATTGACTATGTTTCGGGCAGCCATTTATTAAGCTTTTAGTCCAATTAAGCAGTGTTGTTTTGGTGTACTAAGATCATCATTAGCATGTATTATTTACCAGCGGTGGCAAATTAATTCTTGACTTAAGGTCGTTTTTCGTTGAATTAGCTGACCCTTCAGTAAGACTGTAAACCTTTTAGAAATTGAGAGATAATGATTTATCAACAGTAAGGTCTCGAGCCAAAATGTATCGATTGTTTTTCCTCTTGTTGAAACTAATACTTGTGATAATATTGCGGAGAAATAGTAAAAACCATGAGATCACAGTTGATTACTCCTGAAGGGATGGCGCGATTGAAGGAAGAGTTGGATCACTTATGGCGTGTAGAGCGACCGGATACTACGGCCAAGGTTGCATGGGCAGCCAGTCTTGGTGATCGCTCGGAAAATGCAGACTACCACTACAATAAAAGACGGTTGCGTGAAATAGACAGGCGGTTGCTTTACTTGCGCAAATGCATTGATAACTTCAAAGTGATTGACTATCACCCTCACATGGAAGGTATGGTCAATTTTGGAGCCTGGGTGGAGATTGAAAATGTAGAAAAGAAGCTGAAAAAGCGACTAAGGATTGTTGGATATGAAGAGCTGATAGGCAATAAGGATTATATTTCTATGGACTCCCCCATGGCTCAGGCACTCCTTCATAAAAAAGTGGGTGATATTGCCATTGTAGAGACCAAAATAGCCCGGTTTGAGTGGCATATCAGGAGTATCGAATACCAGAAACCTTAGTTTTTACATGGCAGTAATGCCAGCTATGTAACTCAATTAAGCCATTACTGCTGCCGCATAGCGGACGCGTTGCAAACGCGCCCGAGCCGAGAAAAAAGTTAAACCTGCTCTATATTTCCAGATACTAGATACTTATTATCGACACTTTTTTTAATAACCGGAATTAATCTATTTAACATAACAATTGATATTTGTTACAAAACCTGCCGTTTATTAGATACTGGTTTATTCTTGTTCCTTTTTGCCAGAAATCCTGGCCCGCATTGCTTCACTATCCCAGGCAGTATCATTATTGGTAACCTTATTCCGTTCGAGATCTTCCTTTAAAAGCGCTTCTTGTTGGGCAATTTCCTCCCTAACTTTAAAGATATATTCATCGCTATTGAGTGCCTTATCTGCTAATCTTAGTAGACTCTCCTCATCGTATTTCTTAAAATTCTGTGCCTGCCGGTAGACAGTATATTTTCTGTGACCTAAAAAATGCAAGGCATCTTCTGCCATTTTCACAGAAGTATCCAGAGACTCCCGGTAAATGTGTCTGACACCCATATTTATCAACTGGTATGCGTCCACTCTACTTTTTGCCCGCACCAATAAATTAAGGTTAGGGAATTTGTGTTTTAGAATCTCAACCATTCTCAATGTAGCATCAGGATCGTCAATAGCGGAAATCAAAAGGTTTGCCTGGCCTGCTCCGGCAGATTCGAGCAGGTCTTCCCTGGTGGCATCTCCATAATAAACCTCAAAGCCCATTTTCCTCAATAAATCGACCCGCGATGAGTCATGATCGAGAATCGTAGGCTCCACACCATTGGCACGAAGGAAACGACCAGTTGTACTACCAAAATGCCCAAAGCCTACCAGAATCACTTTGTTCTTTTTGTCGATCGTATCCATGGGCTTTGAAGCTATCTCTCTGGTGCCAATACGCGGTAGCACAAGCCGCTCATTAATGATGGAGAGCAAGGGCGTCAATGTCATGGAAATGGCCGTGATCACCAGGAATAGATCCAGTTGTTCACCGGAAAGTATGCCCAACTGCCCCGAAAAAGAAAGCAATACAAAAGCAAACTCCCCTACCTGTGCCAGCCCCACAGCGATCAATAGCTTTTGATCAAGTTTGATCCTGAAAATACTGGCAACCACATACAAAACCAGCGCTTTCAGGATGATCACACCCAGCACCAGCAGGGTGATTTTGGTAGGGTCGGAAATAATTAGTCCGAAGTTGATAGATGCTCCTACCGCAATAAAGAACAATCCCAACAGCAGGCCTTTAAATGGCTCCAGGTCACTTTCTAGCTCATGCTTAAATTCACTGGTAGCCAATACCACACCACCCAAAAATGCACCTAATGCAGGACTCAGTCCCACCAATTCCATTAAAAAAGCGATGGCCATTACAATCAGCAATGCTGAAGCTGAGAAAAGTTCACGCAAGCGGGTTTTGGCTACAATCCTCAGCAAGGGTACAAATAAATATCGACCTGCCAGGATAACCGCTACTACCGAAAGCAAAACAAAAACGGTCTGTACGCCAAGGGGTAAATTATCCAAAAAGGAACCATGGCCAGTGCCATGTGCCTCATCCGAAGATGCTTTGGCAGTACTCAGCAAAGGAATGATGGCCAGCATAGGAATGACGATGATATCCTGAAAAAGCAATATGGAAAATGAAGAAGCCCCATATTCCGTATCCATCAGGTTTTTTTCCTTGAGGGTTTGCAGTACAATAGCTGTAGAGGATAAAGCCAAAGCCATGGCTATGCTGATCCCGGATTGCCAGCTGTACCCAAGCACTACAAGAATACCAAAACACAAAATAACAGTAAACGCCACCTGAAAACCTCCCATGCCCACGATAGTCTTTCTCATGCTCCAGAAGGCTTTGGGCTCTATTTCCAAACCAATCAGAAACAACATCATCACAACCCCAAATTCGGCGAAATGCAAGATGTCTTCACCTTCCTCGCCGATAAACCCAAGCACATAAGGTCCAATGATAATACCGGCCAGCAAGTAGCCAAGAACAGAACTGAGTCCAAAACGTTTCGCTATAGGCACACATACTACAGCAGCACTTAAGTATATGACTGCCTGAAATAAGAAGTTACCACTCATTGGATTTTGGCATTTTGAAGATTAGGCAAATCATTCATAAACTGACAATCCTGAGACTCGGGAATGTTCAGTGAATCTTCCTGCAGGGATTTCAGGAGCGCTCTGTATTGCTCCACATGGCTGGTAAGTTGTTCTTCGTTGAGCCTGTGGGTACCCATCACCGCATAGGGCGGCAGGTAATCCATGCCACATAGTCTTGCCGTCTGCTCGAAGGGTCTGAGAAACTCACGGATGGTATAATGATTTCTACCTTCCGAACAGTATACTTCCCGACTACCCCCTGCTGTGATTACATTCAGTGCTTTTTTACCTTCCAAAGCGGTGCCATTAGGCCCGTAAGCCCAGCCAAATTCCAAAGTGATATCAATCCATTGTTTCAATAAGGGCGGACAGCTGTACCAATACAATGGGTGATGCCATATAATGGTATCGTGCTGCTTGAGTAACTGCTTCTCAATCACAATATCGATATTGAAATCAGGATATCGTTCGTACAAGTCATGCACGGTAACACCCTCAATGGCTTTGATGCCCTGAATCAGGGCCTGATTGGTATGGGATTGCTCAAAACGAGGATGGGCGAATAATACCAGTATTTTTTTCACCCTATAAAGATTGCTACAAATGGGATAAATACAAACTATTGGATAAAGTGGGTTTATATTGAGTTTGTAGCAACACCTTTCACTTGTGCGATAGCACCAAGAAACAAGTTTGGCAGTCTTGCTTACCTAGTCCTAATAGCTGAAGAGTGTTAGGTACTAGTCCGACTATCGTCTGACACTATTTGCAATGGATTGTGAGATCACAATCCATATTGACACAATTTATGGTAGATTAAACAATAGCCTCCGCCATGGATTGTGTCCCCACAATCCATAATGAAGGAGCATATCAATATTAAATAGCTAGCTGCTCAAGGCTTACTTCAACTCGGGGATGCATTGAAACCTTCGATTTAATGGAATTGGTAATCAGGCATGCCTTTTCTGATTTTTCCAAAACCTTAATGGCCAGGTCGCGCTGGGATTCGTCCGATATGGTAACAACCGGGTAAAGCTCTACCTCTGTCATCTGAAAACCACGGTCTGCCTTGTCCAGCTTGCCTTTTGAATCGCAGGAGAAATGCACAAAATCCAGCTTAAAATTCTCTGCGACAGCCAGGAAGGTTGTCATGAGACAGCTACTCACGGCTGCTGTAAATAGATGCTCCGGTGACCAGATGCCAGGTATTCCTTTGGGGAATTCCGGCGGTGTAGCTACTTCCATGCAAGCATCATGATCCTTGTTGAGTTCGGGTGAACACATGATGCCCTTGCGGTCTTTATTCCAGTTGATTTGTACGTTGTATAAATGTGGTTCCATGATTTAACAATTCATTAGTTTATTCTTGAGAACAAAGATACCTCGGCTTAATCTGGATATATGATGGTTTTGTCATGAAAGAAGTCAGGTTTGAAATGCACAAATATCAGTTTCTGTTCTGGGACAATGCTCTTTTAATTGTGAATCTGCCAATTTTCAATAGGTGAAAAAACGATGCTTCGAAAAATGCTGCTCTTTTATAAAACTGATTTTGGATGGCAAGCTTCAGCAAAAATGGTGTATCAATCTTATATGATATGTGCTGACTTTCAATTGTTTGCAAAATAAGTATGAAATCTGGCAAGGATATAACCTTTAATATTTAGGTAGATTGAATAGATAATCAAGTCTGATATTATTTTTGTACTACTAGATTTAATTCTTTTCACTTTGAGGTTTTTTGAGCGATTAAATCATTTAATATTTCCTGATCATCAGGAGGTTACGCAAGAGGCTATAGACTATTATGAGCAAAATCCTGATGAATTGGATTTGATCATTAATAAGGAGG
Source organism: Cyclobacteriaceae bacterium (assembly GCA_965227155.1). Classification (GTDB taxonomy): domain Bacteria; phylum Bacteroidota; class Bacteroidia; order Cytophagales; family Cyclobacteriaceae; genus UBA6059. Next base: position 4,266,810 of record OZ245731.1, on the reverse strand, counting down.
TTTTTCATGTCGCTTATTTAAGTGTTTTCTTTATTCTGGGTCTGGTAGTAACTATCACAGCCAGGACCATTCAATATTTTTTTGGTGAAAGCTTAGGTGACTTTATTAATTCCGTCATTTTGGATGTGCTTTCAGAACTTGGTATAGCTATTTTCGGTGGTGCTATTGTAGCCTATTTGATAGAGTTTCTAAATAAGAGGCAATATCAGCAAAACATAAAGTATTGGCGTGCAATCAAATCCATGATATCTCAAAGGGGCCTCAAAAAATGATCTTAATGGTACGAATAATATTGATAGTTGTAGGAATAGGATTATCAAGTTATTCAATAGCACAGCTAAATGCGGAGCAAGAAGAAAGTATTTGGAGTAATATTTTTTTACCATCAATCGAAGTTGGCTATCAATTTCCTAACTCTTCGCTAATCGAAAGCTCCTTGCGTATTGGCACTTCCATTGAATACAGAATAAGAAACAACAATGATTTTTTCATCAGGTTGAATTACGATACTTACAACTCAAGGTATCGTTTAGTCAGTAATCAGGAAATAACAAATACCATATCAGGAACAGTCCAATTTACAGATTTAATGATCGCGCCAGGTTACCGGTTTGGTGATAATACTCTAAGGCTTATGGTTTCAGCTATGCCGGGTGTAAGGTTTTACGAATTTCCCGAAGCATTTGTAGATCAAAACCAGATCATCATCGAGCAGAGGTCAAAATCTATTTTTTGCACTATGATTTTAAGTACGCTGGAGTATTATCTTGATGAGAAGTCAGCCATCACATTTAGTGTATTCCACAATCAGGTTTGGAAAAGCAATGATTTTTGGAAAGATGGAAGATCAGCTACCGGTTTTTCTGTGGGTTTTATTACCTCACTTTTGTAGAAAGCCTATAAGTCAATATTGAATCTCTTTTCAGCAGAATACTAACGCATCTCCAACTCAACAACAAACCCCTCGCTGCCTCGCACATTAAAGACGGTATCATTATTGAAAATCAGATATTGCCCCTTGATGCCTACCAACTGATCCTCAAAATCCGGAGTTTTTGCCAGGTTCAGGCTTTTGATTTTATCAGGGTATTGATGTACCGGAAAATCAAGTGTCCAGGTTTCTGATAGGTCCGATTTAAAATAGGGCTTCACCTCATCAGGCAAGTAATCTTCCAGCTGGTCACGAAGGGTAAAAAGATCGGTGGTATCTACCTCATTTTTAAGCATTTTGCGCCAATTGGTCTTATCAGCAACCATTTCTTTCAATGCAACCTCTGCAATACCTGCCAGATAACGGTTTGGCACTTCAATGATTTCAAGGGCTGTAGTAGCCCCCTGATCTATCCAACGGGTTGGCACCTGGCTTTTTCGGGTAACACCTACTTTAACATTACTGGATAAAGCCAGATATACCACGTGTGGCTGTAGCTGCACCTTCTTCTCATATTCGAGATCCCGGTCTTCTTCATCCAAATGAGCCTTGGAAAGCTCAGGCCTGATAACCCAGTCAGCTGTCTGTGGGTTTTCATAAAAACAATTGTAGCAATGCCCCATGCGATAGATCTTACGGGCTTTGCCACAATTCAGGCATTGGTAGCCTGTAAAATGGATATGCATGTTCTGCCCTAGCAGTTCATTCATGTGCAGCTCCTCTCCTTCCATTTCAAGGAAATAGTGGATGGGTGAGCCATATTCTGTTCGCATTTTTTTAAGTACCCCTTTGTGCATTACTATTCATTTTTGAATCGTAAATCTAGCTATACTTTGATTGAATGAGCAGTTGAACCCGGAAGAAACTATATTTGGAATTTTGAGTATTGTTACGTATTCAGATACTTTGATTAAGTGAAAGCAATAAATCTAACTGAAGTCAGAAAAAACATATATAAGCTAATTGAACAGGTCAATGAAACGCATGAACCTATTCAAATTATCGGCAATAATCATAATGCTATTCTTATAAGTGAAGAAAATTGGCCTAGTATTCAAGAAACCTTACATCTTGTCTCTATACCTGGTATGAGAGCATCAATCATAGAAGGTTTAAATACGCCTTTATCCGAAACCTCGGATAAACTCAATTGGTGAAAAACTATGCTCTTGTTTTCACTAAACAGACTCAAAAGGATGGCAGGAATAAAAGTCAGCAAGCAAAAAAATTAAGCACTGAATAGAATTCGATAAGATGTAGTAACTTGTAGTTACATTGATATATTATGTATTACATAATGAAATCATTTACCTACCATAAACGATTAATTTTCTAATTATGAAAATCCAGACTGCTCTTCGTATTGATAAGGAGTTGCTTGAAAAGGTTAAGGAAAAGGCAGCGGCTGAAAAGAGAAGCCTCAATAATTACATTGAGTATCTGCTTTATAGAGAGGTTAGCAATATACCGAATGAGCTAACAAGAAAAGCCATTGAAGAAGCGAATCAAAATAAAAACCTTGAATCCATTGAAGATCTAGATGAGTTTTTAAAAAACCTTTAGATTAAATGTACAGGCTTGTCTTCACTCGGCAATTTAAAAAGGACCTCAAAAAGGTTAAACTAAGAAAAAATGATTTTGAACTTGTGTCATTTACCCTAAAAATTCTTCAAGAAGAAGGTGTGCAAGGTATATCATCTACTATGCATCCTCATAGGCTTAAATGTGAGTTTATTAATAATTGGGAATGCCATATTAAACCGGATTTACTAATTATCTGGATACAGATAGAGCGTCCAAAAGAAATCAAACTAGTGCGGTTGGGATCTCATTCTGAGCTTTTCCAATGAGTTACTCTGGAAACCAGTAATTTGAACTTAGCCTTACGTCGATAATAATCTTCAGTATCAAAAAGCCTCACCGATAAAGAAATAATAGCCTGGACCATCTTCTGTGAAAGCCACATCAAATCGGGTAAAAATGTCCTTACTACGGAATATCAAAAATCGCACACCTGCCCCACCCGATACCTTTAGTTTGCTAAGGTCAATAGAATACAAATCCTGACTTACTGTGCCGGCGCCTATAAAAGCTGCAGCTCCCCATCGTTTACTAAAAGGGAATGGCAGGAAGCGATATTCTGTTTGGGCAGCAAGCAGGGTATTATCTCTATATCGTCCCAGATAATAGCCACGCATGAGGCTTTCCCCACCCATCAACGATACCTGGTTAAAAGGTGCATTGCCATTTACATGGTTGAGGTACAATTGAGTCGCCAGCACCTGCGTTTTATTTGTCTGATGGTAATAGCGAGCATCAAGGAAGTAAGAGGTAAATTCATAATCACTGAACCAGGCATCATCATACCTGAGGAATCCCATTTCTCCGAAAAAACCTTTTCTCACATTCAACACGTTGTGGCGGTTATCGTAAACCAAGCCTAGCCCTAAACCCAGATTGGTAAAACCACCAGCACCGGTCAATGGCATGAAGGGCCTTTCGGATAAAGGTAAAACCTCTACATTAGACAGTCTTTGAAAATCCGTCTCCAACCCGATATAAAAGCCCCCCTTGATCTGCCTGAGTATCCTCTCCCTAAGCGCAAAACTTCCGGCATCAATTTGTGCTAACTCTTCCCCGTCGGTATCTGGACCAACCCCGAAATACAGCAAAGGAAACCGCTGCCAGCGTAGTTTGCCAAGGAAAAACCACTTGTCACGATCACCATACAGCGCATGATCCAGCCATAGGCCATATTGCTGCTCCAGCGTGATGAAGCTAAACATGTTTACCTCACTGAGCCTGTTTGTGGTATCACGATTGGTGTAATAGACATATATGGCACTCACCCCAATCTCCCATTTGGTTTCTGGCGCATAAGCAAGCGTAGGATAAGCAATGAATTTAGGCCTTTCAATAGCACTGGTGTCATTGAAGACAGCATTCCACGCTTTTTCAAAAATGCCCTGGCCCTGCGCTGCTAAAGTGGCTGTCATACAGATTAGGGCAATGAAAAAAATCTTATTTGTCAAGGGTTATGAATTTGCTTGTTTGGTAATCACAAAAATTGCGCATAAATCAGATTAAGGTTTTGATATTGTCGTAGGGCTTACCTCAAATACATATCGGCGACAAAAAGCAATCTTAACTGTTTTGCGATGACTGCTCATGGTTTTTAAAATTATTTTGAAGCCAGCCCAATGCTTCCTCATTGATTGAAAACACTTTAAAAGGTACCGGCTGTCGTTGTAGTTTGAATATCAGATCCAATGCAGTTTTGATGATTTTATTGGGAATATTATAAGCCACACCGACACAATATTTGTTCATCAACGATTCATGTTCTTTGAGCCACCCGGCCTGCATCTTCTGGTAAGTTATACCGGGAAATTTTGCTTTTGTTGCATCAAACAATATTCCAATATTTTCCCTGGCCTCATAAAGCTTTGTGGTTTCTGCTAAATAGGTCAGGAAGTTGTCTCTTGTAGCCTGTTCTCCTGTGAAAGTTATTATTATTATTGGATAGTTGCTCTTATCAAAATAAGCATAAGCCATATTTAAGACATATTTTAAAATCTACACGATGCAATGTATTTCATTGTTTATGTCTAACATTAAAGAGTACTTATTTTGTTATTGAAATAAACGATTAGCTGAATGAAAGATCTATTTTCAGAATCATTTTATAATCAACTATTGGATCAGGTGGTAAACTGGGGAATAAAAACTATTCCGGCGCTATTACTGATTGTAGTTGTTTTCATTTTAGCTCGCTGGCTCACCAGGATTCTTCTCAAACGATTTAGAGCTATTTTGCTTAAAAATGTCACTGAGAGCACTGATCCGAATAAGTTGGAGCGCGAAAAGAGGGTTACCACATTGATGGGTATTGCACGAGGTGTAATCATGATCACTTTGTGGGCCATTTTTCTGATGATCCTGCTACAGCAATTGGGGCTCAATGTAGGCCCTATCCTTGCTGGTGCAGGTATTGTAGGCCTGGCGGTAGGCTTTGGGGCACAGGAACTTGTCAGGGATGCTATTTCGGGCTTTTTTCTCCTTTTCGAGAATAGAATCAGAACCGGTGATGTAGCGATTGTAAATGGTACGGGTGGCTTGGTAGAGAACATCAACCTCAGAACAATCACCCTAAGAGATCTAGCAGGTGTGGTGCACACATTTCAAAATGGGAAGATCAATACGCTCTCCAATATGACCAAAGAATGGTCAGCCATGGTTTTTGATATTGGGGTTGCCTACAAAGAAAATGTAGACCAGGTCACTGAGCTCATCCGTCAGGTAGGTGCTGATTTGCAGGAGGATGAAGCATATAAGGATAGCATTCTGGAACCCATCGAGATTTTTGGTCTGGATAAATTTGGCGATAGTGCAGTTGTGATCAAAGCGCGTATTAAGACCCAGCCCATTAAGCAATGGTTTGTAGGCCGGGAATTCAATCGCCGGCTAAAAATGATTTTTGATCAGCATGGTATTGAAATACCATTTCCCCACAGAACGATTTATTGGGGTGAAGCCATTGCACCGCTGAAGCTACATGCGGAGCAGAATGGAAACTCTTAATGATCAAGACAAACCGCTTACTTTATAGTTGGCTTAATTTTTCCAATTTGGTTTTGTGTACAGTTAAGTTATAAGGCCAACAATTTGAAATAATAGGATGGAATGTAATAGCTTTACTATTGTAAATAAGATGATTACTATTCTATGAAACATTTTATAGCTATTACATCAGTTATTTGCCTGCTTTGGAGTTGCTCGGAAACCAAAACAGCTGAATATACCTTAGCGGATGTTACAGTCTCGGGTGAATATCTATTTGAAGGGCCAAACACGTTACAAGGACAACCTGGCGTTGATCTGGATCAAATTGCAAAGTCTCTTGAAATTGACGCCAATGCGATTACTTCAGTTACCTTAAAGACTGCAACAATAAGTTTTGCGCCAGATACCTTGCGAACCACCGCAGAGAGCGCCCTGGTACAATGGGTAAGTGACGATCAACCTTTGGTTTCTGTAGCTACCAGGAGTCCACTGCCTGATGCCGCTACCGTTGACCTTGAGGTGAATAAGGAGCAAGATATATTGCCCTACCTGCAAGGTACTGGCGCCACGTTGGTAGTAGACACGAATCTGAATCAGGATCTTGATGACCTGGGGGCAACTATTACTATGACTTTATTGATAACCTACTAAAAATGATGACTATGAAAAGAGTGATGCTTGTTTTTGTGTTTGCCATTGGTATGGTAGTGCCTGTTTCGGCTAATGATGGTGATGAATTGGTAGGTGTATGGAAACCTAGCGATGGCAGATCAATCATTAAAATCGATAAAATAGGAAATAAATTCTATGGCCGTGTGGTGTGGTTACTGGAGCCCAACGATGAGAACGGAAACCCGCGTACGGATGTCAATAATCCTGATGAATCACTGCGTGAGACACCTTTGAAAGGATATAGAATTCTAAAGGACTTTACCTATAATGAAGAGGAAGCCCTTTGGACTGATGGTACCATTTATGATCCTAAAAATGGCAGCACCTACAACTGCAAAATAGAGCTGAAGGATGAAAATACCATTGAAGTACGCGGCTATATAGGTACAGCTGTGTTTGGCCGTACAGATGTATGGACACGCATGAAAAAGAAATAATGAATAATAAATCAGGGGCTTACCAAACTGAGGCTGAATTGTAAATACCAGGTATTTTGAAGTTCAGTTTCCATAAGAAAATCTTCACTGTCAAAGCCCCTGAAAAACTCTCCCTCATCCAGCTCAAAGCTGTAGTTTATTCTGTATCCCGCCTGAGCACTTATCCATAGAAAATCGTTTATCCCTTTGGAATAGGTAAGTCCGGCTCTGATCTCTGACCTGCGAAGTTCTACTGGCTCCTGGGTAATTGAGCTTGCATTTGCAGCTGCACCAAATCCATCCAGGCGATAGGTCGCACCCTCTACATTGTATCCCAAAAGCCATACGTTTCGGCTATTCGCACGATAGCGCATTTGAATTCTGGCAGGAAATAAGGCTTCCACACCCCATTTTTCATTTTTGAAGGTATGATAATAATAAATGATCGGCAATAAGTTGAGCGAACCGCCCAGGTAGGTTCTCGAGATACCAGGTCCCCACATCACACGATCATTTGGCTTAAAGCCATAAATAAAAGCGGCAGGTATTCGAGCATTGCTCAATCCCGGAAAATCATTGAAGCTGTAATCTCCGTTGACTTCTACGCCAAGCTGTGCGATAATAAAACGCTTTTCATTTAAAGGTTTGAATATGGTTACGTTGGTATTTAGCCATTTGAGGTTATCATCATCCAATGCCACATTCAAAGGGTTTTGGTAACCCAAATCAATGCCATCTCGCCATGCAAATTGCACGTAATTGAGACTCCAGTTGACCAGTATATTGTTCTTCGATATTACAGGAATATTGCTGTTAAAGCGGAACCCACTTCCACCTGTCCAACCGGCTGTCTCCGGACCAAACGCACCAATAGCAGGTGTAGAAAGATCAGCAGCACCCTGATAGTCCAGGCTAAAACTCACCAATTGTGTCGGGCTTTGGCCCAGCACTTTATTGGTACAGAAAGCTTTTAAGCTTGATCCAGCCTCTTCAAACTGGGAAATATCAAAATCATCAAAGTCTTCAAACTCTTCTTGCGCCATTAATGCTGAAGATTGAAATAAACAAATCAATGCAAGCGCCAGCCATCTATTCTTCATGGGAAATGGGTTTAACTTTCAAATTTGATAGTAAAGCTATTATAAAGTGCTCAAAAATAATGTGCTGAAGAATAAATATGTAAATCAACTGGATCTATAAAAGCCGCCTATTGGATTTTAGACGCATGACTTAGTCCAGTCAGAGGAATATGGTATATTAGAGATATACTGAAGCTTAAAAAGTGTTAAAACTAAAAAGGAATAAAAAACCCCTACAGCTTTTCAGCTAGCAGGGATTTCCTTAATGCAGGATTTGTGATTCAATGCCATTTGGTTAAGCTCAATTTATCCCTCTCACTGAGAGGGTTAGGGAGAGGAAGTTGAAAAAACTTGCTTAACTAAATGGCATGAATTAATCCTTAATTAATGTACTGGTTCCAGCTCTACTTCCTTATTGCTGTGAACCAGGTCACTCTGTAAATGCTCAGGTACAGGGGCATAAGCTGCAAATTTTGTTTTGAAGCTTGCCCTACCCTGTGTAATGGATCGCAATGCACTGGTATATCGATCCAGTTCAGCCAAAGGTGTCTTGGCATTGATTACCTGATATTGACCTTTGGTATCTATACCGGTAATAATGGCTCTGCGTGTCTGTAAATCAGACATTACCTCTCCCATTAAGGCTTCAGGCACCAAAATTTCAACATCATTGATTGGCTCCATCAGCTTTGGATTGGCCATTTGAAATGCCTCTTTAAAAGCATTTTGGCCTGCAATCTTAAATGCCATATCGTTGGAATCTACCGAGTGCATTTTGCCATCATAGACCATTACTCGCACATCCCTCACATATGATCCTGTTAGTGGGCCCTGCTCCATCACTTCCAGTATACCTTTTTGTATAGATGGTAGGAAGCGGGCATCTATCACACCACCGACTATACAATTGTAGAATACCAATTTACCACCCCATGCAAGGTTTATCTCTTCCTTACCACGGATGTTGAAACCTTCCGGCTCTGGCATATCTTCAAAATAAGGCTCGATTTTCATACTTACCTCAGCAAACTGTCCAGCACCACCAGACTGCTTTTTATGCCTGTAGCTTGTATCAGCGGCTTTTTGGATGGTTTCTCGATACGAAATGCGAGGTGTGACGTAAGAAACATCAAGGTGATAGATATTTTCAATCATCCATTGGATGATCGTGAGGTGTAATTCCCCCTGAACTCCAAGAATTAACTGCCGCAATTCATTGGAAAACTCGTAAGTCATAGAGGGATCTTCCTGATGGATTTTCTGCAGAACCTCTCCTAGTTTATCATCATCGGCCTTGTTGTTGGCTCTAATGGCTGTATACATTCGTGGTTCCGGGAAATGTATAGGTTCTATACCTTCATCTACCATCAAAGTGCGTAGTGTGTGGTTGGTTTCCGTATTTTTCAATTTTAAGGTAGCACCCAGATCACCCACTACCAGTTTTTCAACAGGATTTCGTTTGTGCCCATCAATGATGAAAAGCTGATTGAGGCGCTCAGCAGTGCCAGTTTGATGGTTCATCAATTCATCACCTGCTTTGATAACCCCAGAAATAACTTTGAAGTAAGAAATTTTGCCGAGGTTCGGTTCGATTTGAGTTTTGTATACAAACAGCATTGGTGAGCCATCCACGGAATGCTTTACTTCAGCACCGGACTCTGTTTTATCCGGTTTAGTATCAATTGATGATGGTGCTACATTATCTATGAAGCCCATCATTCTACCGCTTCCCATATCATTTTTGGCAGAAACACAGAATATAGGGAAAACTTCATGCTTGCGCATGCCTATTTTCAGACCCTCCCGCATGTGATTTTCATCCAGCGTACCTTTCTCAAAATAAAGCTCCATCAATGCTTCATCATTCTCAGCAGCCTTTTCTATCAGTTCATTGTGTAGGGCCTCAGCTTTTTCTCTTTCGCTTACAGGAATAGGAAGTTTCTCGGGTTTACCACCACCTTCAGGAAATTTGTAATAGCGCATCTTTAGCAGGTCAATGATGCCATTGAAACCTTCGCCTTCATTAACCGGATACTGCATCACGGTAGTAGCGTTTCCAAATTGCTCCTTTAGGCTGGCAACAGTTGCTTCAAAAGACGATTTGGGGTGATCGAGCTGATTGACAGCAAAGATGGTTGGCTTGGCAAATCGATCCACATTATTCCAGATCAATTCTGTGCCTACTTCTACTCCATGCTGTGCATTGATTACAAATACACAGGTATCTGCTACCCGCACAGAAGCACTCACCTCACCGATAAAATCATCGAGACCAGGGGTATCAATAATATTGATTTTATAGTTTCTCCACTCTGTATGGAGCGTTGTAGAATATACAGAACACCCTCTTTCGTGCTCAATGTCATGATAATCGGATACTGTATTTTTATCTTCAACAGTTCCCCTTCTATTGATCAAGCCTGCTTCATAGAGCATTGTTTCAGCCAGGGTCGTTTTCCCGGCTTTAGAACAGCCCAACAGCACAATGTTTTTGATGTGTTTTTCGTCAAATACCTTCATCTGAATTTATATTTTGGAGGTTGTATAAAAATGGAATGAGATCATAATCAGCTCATTAATCGATGCTCAATCTAGTATGCATGCGGAAGAGGATTTGTGAGTATTGTCATCCGATGGGATGATATATCATACTTTTAGCGTAGTAAGCCCTTTAAAAAAAGACTATACAAATACCTGTGGAGGCATTAATGTATTGCTTATCTTCCTATATTTAGACTTACAGCATTAACCTATAACCTATGAAAAAACACACGATAGATTACGGAAAGCGCACTTTCCTAAGAAACACTGCTTTGGCTACCGCAGGCCTTACCTTCGGCCTACCACAGTTAAACTTCAGCATGCAAAACCCCACACCACAATCAGCATTGGTTTTTGATGCCATGGGAGAAATCAGAGATGTCTACACACCGGAGTTGCTTAAAGAAATTCTCGATAGCGGGCTAAATGCTATAGCGGTTACCTTGTGCGATCCGAAAAGCTATGAGCTGGAAGCCAGAGAGCTTGCCATGCGGGGCATTGCTCAATATGATACCTACATTCAAAAACACCCTGACCTGCTTATGAAAGCCACCTCCTTGGCTGATATTGATAAGGCACAAAAAGAGGGTAAACTGGCAATTTTCTATCTTTTTCAGAATTCAACGCAGTTTGGCAGGGATCTTGACCAGGTGGACAAGTTTTACGACCTGGGGGTTAGAATCAGTCAAATCACCTATAACCATCAGAATTGGGCTGGTGCAGGATGTAAGGAGCGCACCGATGCTGGGCTCACCTATTTCGGGCTGGAGTTGGTGGAGAAAATGAATGACATTGGCATGCTGATAGATCTCTCGCACGCCAACATGACCACCATGGCGGATACCATTAAAGCTTCCAGGGTACCAGTCAGTATTTCACATACCACCTGCTATGCCCTAAATCCTAATGAAAGGAATACTACAGATGAAAACCTAAAACTATTGGCTGATAAGGGCGGTGTGGTTGGTATGGGACAGATTAGACCATTCATTTCCAAAAAGCGGGAAGGTGCCTATGAGCTGTATATCGATCATATTATGCATGCCATCAAGGTGGCCGGCGAAGATCATGTATGCATAGGCAGTGACCGTGACCATAGGGTCATTGAGATGTCTGATGACTATATCGCCGAGCTAAAGGCAGAGGAAGGTCCCAACTTTCATATTGAGGATTGGCCCCTGTTTATGGACGAATTGAATGGCCCCAGAAGAATGGAAACCATATGGGATAGTCTGCAGGCAAGAAAGCTTTCCAGTATAACCATTGAAAAGGTAATGGGCAAGAATTTATACAGGCTGTATAAGGAGGTAATTGGGTAAATGGAAGAAAAGAGACAATATTTGGAGATACTGGCTTGATGGTTGAATTCAGTTGGTAAGCTGGATTCTAGATTCGGAAAATAAATCATACACTGCGATGAGTGATTCCCTGTCAAAAGACTGGCCATAGGGCTCATATTCCCTGAAGGTATCAAAATCTTCTGCAAACATGGGTTTATATTCATTGGTGAAAGTGTCCCAAAGAATGACTAAAAAACGATAGCTAATCTGGCTTTCCCTACCCTTTTCGAGCCAGGCTTCAAAATCGGATTCATCTAAAGACTTGGGGAACTGAGCACCATCAAACATAAATACATTCTTTATTGAAGTGGCAATTTAAATTCACTGCCTTTCCCAGCAAAATGAAAACTACATTTGCCTGATTATGATTGATAAACAATCGAATAGCCCTTTTGCTAAGGTCAGGGTTCTTGATTTTCATACGCATACCCTTCGTGCCCACGATAAGGATCATGTGATGGAAATAGTTTCTCTTCATTTGGGTCAGGACAAGCTTCATGAATACTTTACAATAGGAATGCACCCATGGTGGACAAAATATCCAATTCCCGAAGATGATTTGCAGCGGCTTTTCGAAATCAGCCAAAACCCAAATTGTCTGGCTATTGGAGAAATTGGTCTCGACAAGCTTAAAGGCGAGCCCATGGAACAACAAATGAGCAACCTACAGGCATTACTCCAAGTGGCGAGGCAGGCCAATAAGCCCGTTATCATTCATTGCGTGCGGGCTTTTGATCAATTGATTCAGATTAAGAAGGATAACCCTGCTATTAAGGATTGGTGTATTCATGGTTATGGCAGGCATGCTACTTTAGCCAGTCAGTTGATCAGGCAAGGCTTTTACCTTTCGCTGATGCCTGGTATGCCCAGGGAAAAACTGCAAAGCTTACTGGAAGCTATCCCATTTGAAAAGCTTTTTCTGGAAACAGATAGTATGCCTGAAACGAACATAGAAGCTGTATACCATGAAGCAGCAGACATTAAAGGTGTAGGGTTGGAAACCTTGTGCCAACAAATAAACCTAAATGCGCAAGCATTCTTTAAGTCATGAGTAATTGGTTAGAAAGAACTGAGTTATTGATTGGTGCTGAGGCACTTAATACCCTACAGCAAAGCCATATATTGGTAGTGGGTCTGGGCGGTGTGGGTAGCTATGCGGCTGAAGCATTGGTGAGGTCCGGTGTCGGTAAAATTACCATCATTGATGGGGATAAAGTTGATCCCACAAACAAAAACAGACAGCTACAGGCGTTGGATTCTACCGTTGATCAGGTTAAAGCTATTGTATTGAGAGATCGGTTTCTTGATATCAATCCGGAGCTACATGTAACAGTGAAGGACGCATTTATGGAGCCGGAAGCTTTGCACTCTTTTCTAAGAGAAAATGAATTTGATTTTGTGCTGGATTGCATCGACAGCATATTGCCTAAGCTTACGATGATCCTCACTTTAAGGCGAATGAAGGTAAATTTCATTTCATCTATGGGTGCCGGAGGCAAGCTTGACCCTTCCAAGATTATAGTTGGTGATATCAGCACCACTCAGGAATGCAAGTTTGCTCAGCAATTGCGCAAGATGCTTAAGCATAAAGGGGTAGATAAAAAGGTTCTATGCGTTTACTCAAGGGAGATTCAACCCAAATCAGCCTTAAAAAAGACCGATGGGTCAAATTATAAGAAGTCCTTCTACGGTACCATTTCATATATGCCTGCAATGTTTGGTTTAACGATGGCGGCTGAAGTAATCAAGAGGCTCATTGCCAACAAATAATGTAGAAAATCAGTGCTTATCTTCGTTTTCATTGCTAACTTAATGTGGTAACCTTTCCAAGCAGCCATGATACTGATAGATGAAGAGTACGGCCCCATTCTACTGGAATCCCTGGAGGATCTCTTGTATAAGTTGTCCATGCAGCTAAACGAGCTTAAAGGCGGTCCGCTTAGTAAAGAGCGCAAAACCCTGACCCATAAACAAAATCAGGTCGAAGAGCTACAGCACCTGATTTCTATAGCTTTACAGAAAAGCTGATCCATATTGGACAAAAGAAAAGGATCGCACTACACGCTTATGCCGGCTTAACCCAACAATAAACCACGTAGCACGATCCTCGATAAAATGAACTTGATGCTTATCCTTTTAGGATGTCATTGTTCAAATTGTTGATACTTGTTTCGATGGCTTTAAATGGGGTGCCGCTACCCTGATTATCATCTTCAACAAAACCACATTTCACTCCACCAGTTTCAGCCTCAGCCAGAATTCTTTTGAAATCAATCAAACCTTCACCTACAGACGTGATATCATCCTTGTCAAGGGTGAAATAAGGTGTGTTGTCAAGACTCATGTCTTTCAGGTGTAACAAATGGAATCGACCCGGATATTTCTTGAATATTTCAACGGGATCTTGTCCTGCTTTTGTCGCCCAGAACAGGTCAAGCTCCATAATCACAAGCTCAGGATCAAGATCGGCCATGATGATGTCATAATAAGGTACTACACCATCCAGATTGGCAAACTCAAAGTTGTGATTATGATAGCCGAATTGAATGCCGGCATTTTTCATGAGCTCTCCTACCTGGTTCCAGTCAGCTACCAATTGCTTGTAGCGCTCCACATTTCTATCTTCTTCCTGCACCCACGGCTGCACGCAGTACTTAACCCCCAGCTCAGCATGAGCATCTGCCATGAGCTTTGCTGTGTCCATATTCACCCCTTCAGCTTCAACACTGGTATGGCTGCTAAACACTGTAAAACCATTGTCATCCATCAGTTTTTTAAACTCTGCAGGTGTTTTGCCATAAAATTGGCCATTAGCATAGCTGGCAAGCTCCAGATTTTTATAACCCATCGCTGCTACCTTCTCCAATGATCCTTCCAGATCTGCTGCTATGGCATCTCTAATGGTGTAGAGCTGTAAACCCACATCAATATCAGCAGCAGCTTCGGCAGTAGCAGTGGCTGTTTCTGCTGCTGATTCAGCAGCCTCTTTTTCACCTGGCCCGCAGGCAGGTAAAACAAGCATGCCAAGAGCACTTGCAGAGGACACTTTTAAAAAATCTCTTCTTTGGTATTTCATAGTTCTTAAAGTTTCGGGTTATGGTTTGATCATTAAATATAGCTTTCCTCTAAGTAGAATTCAAAAAATGATATTATTCAATCGCTCCTAAAATGGATTTTACAATTACGAAAGTGCTTTTTATATTCTCAAATCTCCCCTGCCACTGACACATCTTCAGGTGTCAGAAATGTTATTAGAACTATTGGTTTACTTTTCGCAAAACCACAGCATTTGGCGTAAGCAGACCACTGGCAGTGCCTGTGATATAATTATTAATGAAGGAGAAATTTTGATCAAAGAGCTTGATAGAACCATCCCCTCCATTTCCAATCAGCATATTACCATCATCCAGAAAGGCGATACCTTCTGGCTGATTAAGGTTAGTAACCAAATCGCCGATAAAGTTGGCACCCTGAAATCGTTTGATGCTACCATTCGAATAATCTATCACATTCAGGAATCCATCATCGTCAAACCAAATATTCGTTGGGCCGGCAATCTGATTATTAATATAGGTACCCAGGTGTGTGCCATCTTCAGCAAATCTATGAATGAGGCCATTATTGCCCATGCCATAGGAGGATACATAAAGAATTCCCGATGCGTCCCAATCCAAACCAATGTTTTGAACTACACCATTACCTGACCATTGTTCAACAATTTCTCCTTCCAGGTTGAATTTAAGTATGTTGCCATTACCTGACCATTGTAGCACGTATAAAAGTCCGTCAGGACCAAATTTCATCCTTGTAGGTCCACCAGTGACAGTAGCAAAAGTCTCTATAAATGAACCTGTATTGGCATTATATCTGTTGATCTCACCAGAATTGAGATTTGAGATCAATACCGTTTCATCATTCAGAAATACTAGATCCTGAGGCCAGGATATACGGTTGTCTGTGAATAATTCTCCATTCTGTCCATTTTCATCAAATCTCATGATTTTCCATGGACCTGTGGCAAAACCGCCGGCATCACTCACAAATATCTCGGTACGAGGTGCAGTACTATCCCATATAGTGAGCTCTATAGACTCAGATACAGTACCTGATTCGGCAATTATTGAAACAGTACCCGTCTTTACTCCGGTAACCATGCCATTTTGGTCCACATTAGCATTTGAATTACTTGCTGACCACATTAGATCCGGGATATCAATGCTATTTTCGAATTGATCTATGCCATTGGCCCTTAGCGTAATCGATTGGCCGATATCTACTCGGGATGAGCCAATAACATTAATCTCAATCTTAGTGAGTACTGGTACATTTACTTCTTCGTCACCCCCACATGAGATAAGAAGGTATGACAATAACCACAGAATTAGGGTCGTAGAATTTTTCATAGTTGTCTTTAGATTTTTGTCCAAAACAACGCATCAGAATTCCTTCCTTTATTGTTCCTACATCAAGGTTGTAAACTTTAGCTAATATTTACAAATAGCCTGGATTGATTGCTCAAACTACATTCTTCTCACGCCATATTAGGTATATAGATGCTAGTCTTGTTATGCCACTATGAGTTGGGAATTGACATTTTTTCTAATGGCAGCGATACATGGAGTGATCCTTTCGCTCATTTTTTTATCCGATATATCAAATCTTAAGAAGGTATTTCTTGGCATTTATCTGCTTTCATTTTCAATTACAATATTTCATTACCTCAATTTTTGGACAAGAGCTGTAAACCTACATTTATCAATTACATGGATTGCCATCATTTCCAGCTGGATAATGCCTCCTGCACTCTATTTATACATGAAGTCAAGGGTTGAGAAGAATACCCTAGGTTATCATCTAATAATGCCAGGTATATTTACTATTTATTGGCTAATCGCCATTAATATTGAATTTCCTGGTGGGTATTATCAATATGCTGCACCTGTTATTGCAAGTGTTAAAGTGTTGAGCTTTTGCTTTTATGGATGGAAAATATTGCAGCTTAAAAATTTGAACCCTGCCTCAAAGCTGTTTTTATATCCATATGCTGCTTTCGTCATTGGTATTATTGCTTACCAATTTATGCAAATGACTGGTACCTATACCTTAAGAACTGATTATCTTGTTTGCGCAACCTTTGTGATTTTGACATATGGAATTACCTACCTAAGTGAATTTCCATTTTTAAAAACTAGCCTGAGCAAGAAGTATGCAACAAGTAGCCTGAGTGAAAATGATGGACTCCTCATCATTGAAAAGATCAATAGGAAACTAACGCAAGATAAATTATATAAGGAATCCAATTTGAATTTGACCAGTCTCGCAAACTTACTTGGAATACCTAAATACCAGATTTCTCAAGCATTGAATGTTTACAATGGTCAGTCATTCTCAAATCTTGTGAATGAAATGAGGGTAAATGAGGCTAAAAAACTACTTCGCGATCCTGAGTTTGAATATCTAAAAATTGATGCTGTTGGTGAAATGGTCGGCTTCAAAAACAAAATGTCATTTTACAATCATTTTCAAAAGATGACAGGAGAATCACCAGGTGCTTTTAAAGTACGGGTACGCAATCAGCACAAATAACTTCGAGAAATTGACTACCCTTTTCCTTTCAATAGGCATTTCATAGTTATCTTGACAATTAAGAAACTCCAAAATTTTTGGTTGATGCAAACTCAGCATTACGATGCAATCATAATTGGGGCCGGTATATCCGGTATTGGTGTAGCTTATTGGCTTCAGGAAAAATGCCCCAATAAAACCTATTGCATTCTTGAAGCCCGTGAAGCCCTTGGTGGCACCTGGTCGCTCTTTCAATATCCAGGCATCCGATCCGATTCGGATATGTTTACATTCGGATACCGATTTAGACCCTGGGATAACCCTCAGTCTCTTTCTGATGGCGCCAGCATTTTAAAATACCTGGCAGAGACCGTAAATGAAAATGGCATTGACAGCCACATACTTTATCAACATAGACTTGTCGTTGCTGATTGGTCTAGTGAAAAGAAGCGTTGGCTCCTTAAAGTCAGCAGCAAGGGTCAGGAAAAGGTTTTTTCCTGTCAGTTTTTAAGTATTTGCAGTGGTTATTATAACTACCATGAGGCACACCGACCCAGCTTTGTGGGTGAATCCAATTATAAGGGACAGATCGTATTGCCCCAGTTTTGGCCAAAAGATCTTGATTATAAGGGCAAAAAGGTAGCTGTGGTTGGAAGCGGCGCAACAGCAGTTACGCTGGTGCCTGCCCTGGCCAACAAAGGAGCTGCAAAGGTCACTATGGTGCAACGCTCGCCTACCTACATCATGAACCTACCCAATCGAAATGCGCTATTTGTTATTTCCAGAAAGCTACTTCCGAACTATTGGGCATATAAAATTACTCGAGTAATTAATATACTGGGCAGTATCGGCATCTTTGGGATCTCCAGGCTATTTCCGGGTTTGATCAGGAAAATCATTCTTAAAGGTGCTGCTGAGCAATTACCTCAGGGGTTTGACACCAAAAAGCATTTTAGTCCCAGTTACGATCCGTGGGACCAGCGGCTATGTGTTGTGCCTGATGGGGATTTGTTTCAAGCCATCAGCGCTGGAAAAGCAGATGTCGTTACTGACCATATTGAAAAATTTGAGGCAGACGGTCTATGCATGAAATCAGGTGAAAAAGTGGAAGCAGATATAACAGTACTGGCAACAGGCCTGAAGATTTCTCTGATGGGTGAAGCTCAATTTAGCATCGACGGAAAACCTGTGGAAGTACATGAGTCTATGATTTATAAAGGCATGATGGTCAGTGATGTACCTAATCTCATTTACACTTTTGGTTATACCAATGCTTCCTGGACTTTGAAGGTAGACCTCACGGCCAATTTCTTCTGTAAGCTCATCAATTACATGGACAAAAAAGGACATAATGTGGTGTATCCTGCTCGCGAAGCTGTGGCTACCGATGAGCCCTTTCTTAACCTGAACTCCGGTTATATCCAGCGAGCGGCTGCTATGCTACCCAAGCAAGGCAGCAGGAGGCCCTGGCGTGTGTACCAAAACTATTTCATTGATATGCTGGCTACACGTTTCGGAAAGATAAATGATGGAGTACTTACCTTTAAAAGATGAAGCTCAACAATAAAACCGTATTGATCACAGGCGCGGGAAGCGGTATTGGTCAGGCCCTAGCCATTGCACTTGCCAAGCGGGGATGTCACCTGGCTTTGGTAGACCAAAACGAGAAAGGCCTTGAAAAGACTGTGGAACTGCTGGCTGCATTTTCCATTCGTATCAGCCAGCATATGGTAGATGTTACTGACAAGCAAGCGTTGAAAGCATTGCCTGCAGAGGCGCTAAAAGCGCATCAACAGGTAGATATACTGATCAACAATGCCGGTGTGGCTGTAGGTGGCAGTTTTTTGCAGGTGAGTGAAACCGATTTTGATTGGTTGATCGACATTAATTTCAATGCAGTAGTGCGGTTAACGCGGTATTTTCTATCATACATGCAGAAGTTGCCCGAAGCAATGATTGTGAATATCTCCAGCCTTTATGGGCTCATATCACCAGTAGGTGAAACTGCCTATTGTGCTAGTAAATTTGCAGTACGAGGTTTTTCCAATGCTTTGCGGCATGAATTGAATGCTGCCGGCAGTAACGTTCATATCTGCGTGGTTCATCCTGGAGGAATAGCAACAGATATAGCCAATAATGCCAGAATTTCGGAGGGCATTTCTGAAGAAGAGATCTTGAAAAAGCAGAAGCAAATGGAAAAACTGCTGCGAATGCCTCCCCAAGAAGCAGGTGAGATCATTGTTAAGGGAATGGAACGCAACAAGGCAAGAATTTTGGTGGGTAGTGATGCCAAAATTATCTCTTTCATTGAGCGATTATTTCCGGTGAGCTATGGCAGGCTGCTGACCTAACTCACCAAAAAATGGGGCGTATAAAGAAACTTCCAGTCTATCCTACCCAGGCAATTTTGACGATATCGCCAGCATCAATTCTATGCTGACCAAATCTGGTGCCACCATGTACTGTTATTGCTGGCGGCAAAGCCGGAACTACAATGCTGCCATAATCTTTCATTTCAGTACCGCTAACATCATGGCTGGCTAAAATCACCTCAATGATATCACCATTTGTTTTGATCAATTGTATGGTTGAACCGAGCGGAATGTGCTCTATGGTTTCTTTAAGTTCTTTTTCTGTCATGGCTTTTGTTGAAATAAACTAACAAATAATTATCATGTTTGACTAGCATGAAAAGCAATCAGTAAAAATTATAGCCTGGTTATTTTTCCAAATCTGACCAGCCGGCAATTGTTTGGACTAATACAGCCACCAGCTTTACCAAATCATCAATATCCACCCATTCGTCTGGCATGTAAAAATTACCACCCAGTGAGCCAATCCCATAGGCCGGTACGCCCAACAATCGAATAGGATATCGGATATCGCCAGCGTAGTGATTGGGATAGGCAACAGGTGCTTTTCCTGTCACCTCTGTGATGGATTGCCGGAGTATCTTACTTTCCGGTATATTCCAATCGGCCTTACCCGGATTGGTGAGGTAACCTACCGTTTCCAATTGCGCTGTGTATTGATTGGTTTCCGTCGATGCTTTCTCGATGTAAGCATCAATTTTTTTTCCGGCCTCATCAACCAATGCCCTCCAGGTATGCTCACCCTCAAACTTAAGCCGAAAGGTTACGGTCACCTTATCTGCCACGGAACCAATACGATCACCACCATTTACAATGCCAATATTCACAAGCACATCCTGAAAAACCGTCTGCCTTAGTATTTCAATCAACTCCATGAACCGATCGATGGCACTGCCTCCTTCATGCCATTGTGCGGAATCTACACTACCAATCTCGAGTGGTTCTCCACGCCATCCAGTCATGGTCAACCTTAGATCAGCTATGCCTTGCACCTCATTTTTGATATCATCCAAACCTCTGCCTGTTTCAGCAGGGTGCACATAAAGTACAGCATCAATTTTACGATCACTGTTTTTGATGCGTTCGAAGACAGGCAGGCTTCCTCTTCCACCCCCGCCTTTGCCGTGTAGGCTCATCACCACCGGAAGTGCTTCTTTATTATTCGCTAATATTTTGGCGGCTATTAGCATAGCAGCTACACCACCTTTATCATCAGAGGTGCCCAGTCCAAACATTCTGCTTCCTTTCAGCACCGGCTCAAATGGATCGGAAGTCCACCCATCCTCTATGCTATGGGTATCGATATGGGAAAACATAGCAAACTGCTGATCAGAAGGTTGCCTGGGCCAGCCTACCACATTGCTAAAGGGACCATCACCTGCGGGCATGGGTGGCATGTACTCTTCGTGATCATGATAAAGACTGGGCCTATCTTGACTTTCTTCGATGGTATAGGGCAGTTCTCCCAAAAATGATTTCACCACTTGTTGCGCTTCGGCAGCTGACTCACCACTGATGCTTTGCACGTGAATGAGTTTTTTGAGCAAATCGACGAGTTCCTCGCGGTGTTGTTCTGCAAAGCGTAGTGCTTTTTTGGAAGGAATTTCTTTGGCTAGCATGGGCATCATAGGTGCAAGTGCCATTGCAGCTGAAGTTGTTTTTAAGAATTTACGTCGGTTGTAGGTCATTTTTGATGGTATTGAACTGCCAAAATAGGTAATTAATCGTCTTTACCTTTGGAAGTCATAATCCTATATAACCATTGATCACTTTGTTTATCATGGAATTACAGCGATGTTATGTCCACCTGATTGATCGCCATTTGCAACACTTTTGCTGAATCATCTAGCTTCTTTTGCTCTTCTTCACTTATGTCCAACTCAATCAAATCTTCTATGCCTTGCTCGCTTATCAGACTAGGCACTGATATTGCCAAATCATGCAAGCCATACACAGAGCCATCCATTACGGAAGAAACATTGGCTACCCTTCTTTCTCCCCTTAGCAGCCATTTGAGTAATGTAGCAGTTACCAGGCCAATAGCATGGTTGGTAGCACCTTTCCGTTTGATGATTTCGTGAGCCGCTTTTTTAACTTCTTCGGTAATAGCCGGTTTGAAGGCAGGATCCCACCTATTCCATTGATCCAAGGGCAAACCACTCACCATTGCTTTAGACCAGAGTACTACCTCAGAATCACCATGCTCACCGATCACATGTGCATGAATACTTTTGGGGTCAACCTGTATTCTTCTGCCTAAAGCCTCTCTTAGCCTTGCCGTATCGAGCATAGTGCCAGTACCAATTACCCGCTCTTTGGGCAGTCCGGTAAACTTTTGATAGAAATAGGTCAATACATCAACGGGGTTAGCTACGATAATCAGCAGACCCTGAAAGCCACTTAGCGATGCGGAGATATTTTTGGCGATACGAACATTATCGGTGAGCAGATCGAGCCTGCTTTCGCCAGGTTTGCCACCCCGACCTGCTGTAATTATCACCGCCTGACAGTTTTTCATAGCCTCGATGGCACTGGCCTTTACCACGGCAGATGGAAAAAAAGACGACCCATGGTTTAAGTCCATGGCCTCTCCTTCTGCAATGTCGGGGTTTATATCGTTGACCAATAATTCACTGCATAATCCGCGATGAAGAATGGATATGGCTACACTGGCTCCAACCCAGCCCATACCAATGATTCCTATTGAACTTTTGTGCATAACAGAATTTTTGAACTCAAAAGAAAGTTATTGCATATTGGCATAATGTGAAAATGACTTGAAACTAAGTATTTACTGTAGTCGGTTGAAAGTGCCCAAGTTCGCTGTGATATTTTTATGCTACAGCTTCCTTTAATGCATTGAGTACAGTAGTAGAATCGTAGGGTTTAGAGAAAAACGCCAAAAGCAATTCATCATCCATGGCTCTTTTAATCTCATCATCGTAAGGGTAACCGGAGATGATGAAGCAAGGCAAATCAGCCGTCATTGCCTTAGCCTTTTTCACCAGATCAAGGCCTGTCATCCCAGGCATGCGCATATCGGTAACCAAAACATCAAAATTGTCAGCCTTAAGTTTCTCAATTGCCTCCTCACCACTACGTGCAGTAGTAATATCAAAATCATTTTCGTATGATTTGCTAAATACGAATGTATTAATCACTTCATCATCAACGTATAACACTCTGGCTTTCATATTTTTCGGTCATTAGTGATAGATTAACTTCTACACAGGTTCCCTCCTGTAGCTTTGAGGATATCAGGTGGCTCATATTGTGTCGATAGAGCGTATCAAAGGCAATGTATAATCCGAGCCCGGCACCAGTTTCTTCTTTAGTGGTATAAAACGGGTCTCCCAGTCGGGCGATCTGATCTTCTGGAATACCACGGCCATTGTCACATATTTTAAGCCTCGCTTTCTGATTTTGGTCTTCCATCTGTACCTCAATGGTGACCACACCTTCTTTATCACAAGCATCTATACTGTTTTGTATAATGTTGATAAAAGCGATTTTAAGGGCATTAAAGTCACCCATTACATAAATGGGCACACTTCCATATTCTGCTTTAATTGCTACTGAAGATTTCTTTTCTACCTCTTTCAAAGCCTGATAGATGACTTCTTTGATGTCAGTGCGATTCTTTTGAGAAAGGTTATGAGATGAAAATGCAATCAGCTTTTGGGTGATCTTTTCAATCCTTCGCACGCCAGTTTCTATGATCTCAATTTCATAGGCCATATCATGTTTCTCACCATGAATTTTCGAAAGCTTATTGGCAAGTATTTCATTGCCCTTATGGATAAAGTTTAAGGGGTTATTGATCTCATGTCCAAGCCCTGATGCCAGATAACCTATAGAGGCTAGCTTTTCTTTATCGATCAGTTCTTTTTGCATCATTCTAATTTCCTCGATTTTAGCCTTAAGTGCTTCCACATTCTTTTGCAGGTCCAGGTTTAATTCGTTAATCTCCTGATTCTTAGAAGCCAGCAAACTGGCCAGAGCTGCTTTCTTTTTTCGTGACCTCACCATGTAGATAAGAGAAAATAGCAATGATGCGGCGGCTATGGATATCAGTATGATATATACATTATTTCGATTGATGATAAGTTCCTGTTTTTCGAGTTCACTTTCCTGAAGTTGGTTCTTCAGCATCAGCTCATTTTTTTCGTTTCTATTTCTATTCAACTCCAGCTGAGCCACTATCTGTTCCCTGTTTTCATTGAATACAGAATCATAAAAAGCCAATGCTTTTTGATGCGCTTTGAGGCTATTCTTATAATCTCCCTTAACCTCGTATAGCTGACTCAAAAGCTCAAAGCAATCGTACAATAACGGATTGAAACCGGCTTTATTCGCTTGCATAATGGCATCTTCAAGCTTAGATAAGGCTTTGTCGTATGATTTCAATTCCTTGTAGATCTTGGCTAGATAATAATTTGACTTGGCTTTACCTTCGATATCTTTCAGAGCTGAATAAGTATCAAATGATGATCTTGCATAAAACAATGCTGAGTCTAAATCTCCCTGGTTAAGATAAGATGTTGCTATGTTTATTTGATTAAGCCCAAGAGAATGATTATTTATTGTATTCACCGAAATAGCCAGCGCTTTTTTCAGGAAATCAATTTCTTTATCGTATTCCTTATTCTTCTTATAAATGAGTGCTAGGTTATTATAAGAATAAGGCAGTGCTGATGAATCATTCAGAGACTCATCAATTTCAAGGGCACGTATATAGTACTCATAAGCCTGGGTATAATTATCTCTATTGAGATATTGTGACCCAATATTGGTTGATAAGAGGCTCTCACCTCGCAGGTCATTGACTTCCTTACTTACATCCAGTGCCTGGTAATAATAATCCAATGCTATCTCCCATTGACCTAATTGATCATACAGCAAACCCAGGTTGTTTAATGGGTCAATTTTCTTGTCCAGTCTGCCTAATTCATCATAGATTTTTATGGCTTGCTGGTTGTATTCAAGGACCAGGTCAAAATTCTTTAGATTAAAGTAATTAGTACTGATATTGACAAGTGTGTTGGCTTCCAGGTATTTTAAGCCCTGAGATCTTGACATTTTAAGTGCTCTATTGCCATAATATAGCCCTGAGTCTGTGTCTACCATATGATAATGATAGCTTAACAAGCTTAACCACCTTACGTAAGTAGAGTCACGTTGGTCATACTGCCTGATCCTGGTCTGAAGACTATCAATAATACTTCGGGGCTGCCCTATGGCACATTTCGCTACTGCCAGATGTAGCAAGCAAATCAAAGAAATGCTGTAAATGAGGTGGCGATTGTATTTCAAAACTCGACTTGCACTATTGTAAGGTGAAGTATTAAATATCCCATCTAATTAAATAGGTTCAAAGCTTCTTCTGAATTATTTATGAAAGTCTACAGGAAAGGCTATTGAGATATGCATATGGCTAATTATAAATACTGGTTTATATCCATCCATCAATGTCCCAAAAAAAAGCCGGTATTTGAATACCCTCCACTAATTAGTGGTAAGGCTAAATAGCATTTGATTATACCATATTAAGCAGCCTTTAGAGAGGTAATGGCTCAATAAACCGAATAATCATACGGGCTTTAAAACCACATAAGCCTGATTAGGTAGGGCCCTATAGATTGTTCTGATGTCATCTTTGGGTAGTATAACAATCCATTCCGGCTGATAAACATAGGGCTGAAAAGTTAGCAAAGCCTGGAGAAAAGCTTTACTATCAGCTTTCAGGAACTGGACATTGAACTTAATACGCGTAAAAAAATCCTGCCAGGTTTCATTGCCTGCTTGTACTAGCCTTAACCTGAGCCCATTTTCTAAATGCATTGCGAGAAATGCAGGATTTTGAATAAGCGTATCAGGCATGTAGGCATTTTGCACTGCTTCTTCAGGGGTTTTGGGTGCCTGCATTTCCACGATGGGCTCCTTAATGATGGTGGTTGAAATCTCATTAATCAAAAGAGGTGATCCGAAAACCTGTGCATAGGTTGCTGCATTTAGTTTTCTTACCAATGGCTCATCATTTTTAACAATGATTTCACTGGTGAATATGGGTACCCCTTTGATACATAAATGGGCTTTTGATTCAGCAATGTTGAGGACTAGCTGGATGCTATCTTCACTGGAAACTTGTAACAGGGATTGCTTGAATAAATATTCAGTGTACAAACTATCAACTGTAGTTTGATTTTTTACTATTTGCCCATTTTTCAGCGGTTCTGCGTAGTGTGAGGACCACATTTCTAACAAGTTGCCAGGTCCTTGCATTCTTTTCACACAAATGGAGGTAAGTAGCAAAAGTGCAATAACGGAAACGTAAAACCGGATCATATTTGCATTCATGATCTTAAAAAATATAGACCTTATTGCCAACAGGCAGCGATTTGTACACTAAAGCCAGGTTTTCATCATTGAGCCTAACACAACCATGGGTTACCGGCAAACCAAGAAGCCTTTGGTAAAGGGTACCATGTATGAGGTATCCATTGCCAATGCTCAGTGAATAATCCCCTAGCACACCATATTCAAACCTTGAGGCATCATTTATGGGAGGAATTGGCAAACCTGCCTCCACAAATGCCCAGTCCGGCTTTTTCCATACCGGATTCTTAGTCTTGGATAGAATTTTGAATTCGCCTTTTGGCGTTTTGAACATCCACTGCTTCTGATTTTCAGATTTGAGCTTGATGTAGCTGCCTGTAGAGCATTTGTCTCTTTTTACAAGCTCACGCTTTTTCATCAATGAAAATTCATTAGCGGCGCTATTTATAAGCAGATAGTGAGAAGTCGGGATCTTACGTTCCAGCTTTTTATCAATTTCAGTTATTGCTTTTTGCAGTTGGTTGTCATTGGCAGTTTCATTATTCCCTCCTTGATCAGGTGGTGGTAGTAACCATATCGCCAAAGGATTAGCAAACCAAAATAATCCTGTAAATATCAAAGATAAAATGAGCCAATACTTTATCCCTGTGAAAACCATGCTCATTGCAATATTTCATTTAAGCTTTTCATAGATCCCACAATTAAAACCGGTGTTTCATTAATGCACCGGGCGTATAGCTTATCCATGTCTTCATTTCTTACAGCCACACAGCCGTTGGTCCAATTTGCACCTTTGCCTCCATGTCCGTGAATTTCGATAAGTCCACCGATGCTATACTTTTTAGTAAGCAATCCATTGCGCATGGCTTCCTCGTACCGCTTCCGATCATCTACATTTGGATAATTGATAAGCAATGCCTTGTAATATTTGGTAAGCCCGCCTTCCTTTTTCATGGTCACTTTGTAAAGCCCTTCTGGAGTAGATTGATCTCCGCTGTATAGCTTATCTCCCATCCAATTAGGGCCCAATTCAGCGGGAAAGCTATCTATCAATCTACCCGATTGATATAAATGGCAAGTGCGACCATATTTATCTACTATGATCAGTGTAGCTTTATTTTTAGATGATAAGGTAACCGCTTGTTCTACCTGCTGCTTCCATGCCGGAAATTGTTCAAAATAATGTCTTAGTCTAGTGTCAAACTTTTGATTGAGTTGCGTTATTGATTTTTCAAGGTTCGTCAGTTTTATAGCCTTTTCATGGGAAGCTTCGCTGCTTACTATCTCCTGAAAATCAATCCTTAAGGTTGCTCTAAGATTTAGTTCTTCTTGTGACATGGGCATACTTCCGTAGATTCGATCAAAAGCATCTAATTTATGCCGCAACAGGTTTATTCGATTCTCTAAAGAGGCTGATCTTTGTGCTCTTTGTTGTTGAGCAAATGTTATCGCATTTTCTGCCCAGAAATTAGCGCGATCAGCGTAGTATTGGGATATTGAGTAATCCCTGAAAAACATTTTTTTGTTTTCATTTTTCCAACTAAGCATGGCCGAATCGTAGTAAAACAATGCCTTATGGTATTCTACCGGGGCAAGCGCCAGGGCTTCCAATGTCTCCGCCTGGCTAAGATGGGTTCTGGCCTCTCTGATGCGGGTGTTTGGAAGTTCCTGTAGAAGAGCAGGAATGATCAGCAACCCCAATACCAGGGTAATGCCAATCACAACAATAATTATTATCAAGTTAGCCTTCGATTTCAAAATTTGATAGCAAGCGCCATAAAGGGAAAGACCCTCATCAGCTTTCACCTCCAAGGGTCACTCCTCTACCAACAGTTTTACCTAACCTATTTTCTTACTGCAGACTGATATTTTGAGATCACAGTTTTGAGCTCGCTATTGATAGCATTAGCTTTATCTTTCACAGCTCTTGCTCTGTTTCTGGTAGGAATCAAGAGCTCATTGGAAAACATTTCGCCGTTCTCAGCTATGATGCTGTCCACTGTTTCCACTTCACCTTTGATAGCCATGAGGGCCACAGTACCTTCTTTACCCGTGGGTGCACTGCTTATCAGCAGCTTATTTTCATCATTGATTGTTTTGATTTCGCTCAAAATGGTGGCAATCTCCGTTTTGATGGCTTCTTTTTCTGTTTCAGCTTCCTGAATCACTTCCGAAGCAAAAGTGGTCACATAGTCCAGTTTTGAGATTGATTGCTCAAAGTTTTTGATGAAACCAGAGTTTTCCATTTCTACTGTTTCCAAGGCTGCATCCAGCGAATCTTCCAATGCTTTAAAACTTACTACCGCATATTGATCGGACTCTGCCTGTTTAGCCATGTCTACTGCATTTTTTGCAGCATCAATTTTTTCCTGGGGTAATGTATCACAACCAGATATTACCAATGCACCTATACCTAGTATAATGGCATTGGCCATAATTTTATTTTTTCTCATATGAATTCAATCCATTAATGCTTCTAAAAAGCTGGATCATATAGATGAGACGAGTGAGGGATTATAAGTCACAGGAAAAAACAGAAAATATTTTTTTAGGCATTGGGTAAGCTGGAAGGCCCGTTTCCTTTAATCTATTTTGAATGAGAAATGAATTGCTTTACAGTCAAAGTTGAGCTGGATCAATCATCACCACCATCTTTCTTTTTGAAAAGGTCCTTCACTTTAGAAAAGAGCCCCTTCTTTTCTTCTTCGCCAAAGTCTTTGACTTTTGGTTTATCCTCATTGGTAAATACGCGTTTGAAAAAACCATCTTCCTTAATGGGCGGACAATCCATAGCCTGCTTGATAGATGAAGGAATTGCAGGAAATTTAGCTTTTGTATAGCTAGTAAAGGATTGGTCCTGCGCCAGAGATCGATAGAAATAGCCAAAAAGAGGCAAGGCAGCATTGGCACCCTGACCGATGCTTGTATTTCTGAAATACACACGTGGATCATCAGCACCTACCCATGTAACTGTGACCAGCTTTGGTGTAATGCCCACAAACCAGCCGTCTTTATTGGATTGTGTAGTGCCCGTTTTACCGGCTATATCCTGCTGAAGTCCAAACTGAGACCGTAACCTCCTGGCAGTACCTTCATTCACAACACTGGTCATCATTTCTCTCAACATGGCGGCAGTTTCAGGTTCCATAGCTTTGTTTTGAACCTTCGGCTGATGCTCAAACAAAACCTCACCATTTTTATCCCGGATTTCCAGGATGAGGTATGGTATCACCGGTCTTTGATCGTTTACAAAAGCTGCATAGGCACCGGCCAACTCAAGAACGGAAAGCTCTGCTGTGCCCAGGGCTAAGGAAGGTACTGCCGGTAATTCGCTCTTGATATTGAAGTTCCTGGCAAAATCTATGGTAGGCTGAATACCGGTTTCCTCTAGTACTTTTATAGCCACCGTATTTACAGAATTGGTCAATGCGGCCCGCATAGTGAGGTTTTGGTTTTTGTAAGTCTCACTGCCACTGTTGGATGGGGTCCAGCCTTCCATATTTTCATATTGAACAGCCCGCGCACTAAAATAGCTGCATGGATCGGTGCCATTTTCAATAGCCGCACCATACACAAAAGGCTTAAAAGTACTGCCTACCTGCCTTTTGGCCTGTACCACATGATCAAACTGTACTTCACTGTAATCAATGCCACCTATCCACGACCTTACAGCACCATCCGCGGGATCAATAGCCACAAATCCTGTATTCAAAAGCTGAGTGTAATGTATAAGGCTATCCAGGGTGCTGGCTTTAGTATTGCCTTGTCCATCCCAATGAAAGAGGGTCATTTCCCTTTTTTCAGTCAGTTTATTCATTATAGCCTGGTTATCCATGCCTTGTCTAGCCATAGATCGGGCCTGCGGTAATTGGTGGAGCTTTTCAAGGATCCAATCTGCTTCTGCATGCCACGGTGCAGCCTGTCCCCAATTCTGTTGAAACTGCCTTTGAATACTGGTCATGTGCTTTTTCATGGCTGCCTCAGCATATTGCTGCATGGTGATATCCAAAGTGGTTTTAACCTTTAGCCCATCGGCATAAAGGTTATAGGCCGTGCCATCAGCTTTCGGGTTTTGGGCTATCCAATCTTTTAGCTGCTTGCGCACCTGCTCTAGAAAATACGGAGCAGCCTCACTATTGCTATTGCGATTGTAGGCCAGTGTGAGCGGCTGTCTGGTCAGTTCGGTAAATGTTGAATCGGTAAGAAAACCATACTTCAGCATTTGGGAAAGCACGGTATTTCTTCTACCCCGGCTATTTTCAGGCTGCGTCCGAGGGTTGTAGGTGCTGGTCGCTTTCAACGAGCCCACTAATATTGCCGCTTCTGATGGTGTAAGATGGCTTACCGATTTACTGAAGAATTTTTGAGCAGCACTTTCTATGCCATAAGTGTTATCCGGAAAAGAAACGGTATTCAGGTAAAGCTCCAGGATTTCGTCTTTGTTGTAAATGCTTTCCAGCTTTTGAGCAATGAATGCTTCTTTTATCTTGGCTATCAACAATCCTTTAGCACTAAAATCATCGCGTGGAAATAGGTTTTTCGCTAGTTGCATGCTGAGGGTGCTGCCTCCCCCTCCCGTGCGATCCTGCAGAATAAGCGTTTTGACCAGTACACGAGCCAGGCTCCTGTAATCAATACCCGAATGCTCATAAAACCTTACATCCTCAGTGGCGATTAACGCCTCTTTTAAATGTTTCGGGAAGTTTTCATACTTTGCTGACCGGTGATCAATCAAGAAATACCTGCCCAAAACCTCCCCTGTATGATCATAAACTATGGTACCCTCATTATGCCTGATCCTGGATAGTGATTCATCTGATGGTAATGAACCCCAAAAGCCCCATTTCACGGTAGCTACAAATCCTACTATTGTCAATAGAAATATACTTATTGCAAGTAACGGTATATAGAAAAGTGGTGAGGAAATAATCCTTTTAATTGACATATAACTGGTTCTAATAATAGTTATGAATAAAACGGTTTGCCTATGAATTATTGCGCATAATTAATCTAAAACAAGTACTTATGGTGGCTAACTTTAAAAAGTTTAAATCATTTAATTATTGCTAAAGGTTGAGCTAAAAAGTTTGAACATCTACAACTTAAAATGAAAGAAGAAAACGATTCATACATGCAATATTGGGTAGATCGGCTCAACTCTCTGAAATCAATAAAAAGGGAACTCACAAAGCCATTATCGGTTCTGGAAATTCAGGATTATTATAGTTTGAATGGCTTTCTATACCGCTGGTATCATTCAAAGGAAGGGGCTATGCATCTTCCCATAAAATTCAATGAATCAGAGAGGCATGTTGACAAATTGCAGTATCAAATCAATTACGTAAAGCAATTCATCAATAATGCAAAAACATTCAAAGTTTTGGAGCTCGGTTGTGGCATGGGCTACAATTCAATTAAGCTGGCTCATCAATATCCTGAGGCTAGATTCCACGGTTTGGATCTAACCGATGAGAATTTGAAAGTAGCAAGAAAGAACAGTGCGCAATTAACCAACCTTGAATTCAAAAAGGGTGATTTCAATGATTTAATACTAGATGAGCAATATGATCTCATTTTCGCTGTAGAAACACTCTGCTACAGTAATGATATCAAAAGCACTATCAAACAAGCGCTGGCTCTACTGAAGCCTGGTGGTAAGGTTATTATTTTCGATGTTTATGAAACTGAGGCATTAAGTCAATCATCAGAGCTTATCAAAGAGGCCTATCGATGGCATACCTGGGGTTTTGCGCTGGATACATACAATAAATGGTTGGATTTATATGATCATTTTCATATTACGGTAATAGAAGACTTCTCAAGGCATGTGCTTTCAAATTTGAAAGCCTATCGAAGAGGCTCTAATGATGCTTTATCTTGGTTTGGATTGGTTAAGCTGTTGCTCAAATTGCGAATATTGCCTCAAAGGATATTTGGGCATATTGTAGCCGGCCTTTTCATTTATGATTTGGTAGACATGGGCTTTCTGGCTTATAAGCTTTCTGTAATCGAAAAGCCGCAGCTTGCTAGCTAAAATCCGGGGAAAATATCTAAATTTCTGATAATGAATTTTTTAACCGACAAATTATGACAAAGAAGATTTTATTTGGCCTTGGTGCTTTATTAGTGATTTTCATCGTATTTATCGCTTATCAGATGATGACTACCCGTTCGCACAGTCCGGTAGAGACGGTTCAGGCTTCCAATGGTGAATTAGCAGTAGAAGTAACTTATTGCAAACCCTACAAAAAGGAACGCCTAATTTTCGGGCCGGAAAGTGAAGGTGCTTTAGTGCCCTGGGGTAAATACTGGCGACTTGGAGCAAACGATGCTACCGAAATTACATTCAGCAAGACTGTAAGCTTTGCCGGCGAAGCTGTGCCTGCTGGAAGCTATCGTATGTATGCCGTGCCTTCAGAAAACACCTGGGAAATATCTCTGAATTCCGAATTGGGTGAATTTGGCTATTTTGAGCCGGACTACAGCAAGGATGTATTGAAAGTAGATGTGCCAGTGGGTGCTGCAAGCCAGGAAACCGAACAGTTTACCATTGAGCTTAATGAGATGGCCAATGGTGTACAGATGAGTTTCATCTGGGACAAAACAAAAGTAGAAGTGCCTATTATTTTACAATAAAAGCAGGCCTGCGCCCTTAAGACTCAGCTTCATTTCAATTAATGCTGGGTCTTTTATTGATCTACGCTGCAAGATCCTATGTAAACAATTGAGACCAGAACTGACTTCTATAATAGTGGGAAAGCGGAAAGTGGATAGCGAATTGTTGAGGCCCGAACTGCAGTTTCAAACTGCAAGAAGTGGTGGTCCCGGAGGGCAGCATGCCAATAAGGTAGAAACGAAAGTGCAGGTCAGATTTAATGTTGAGCAGTCTACCCTGCTCACGGACCTTGAGCGAGAAATACTAAAAGCCAGGTTTGCTAATAAGCTAACGCAGGAAGGTGAAATTATTGTTAAAGCAGACAGCAAGCGATCTCAATTGCAAAACAAGGCTCTGGCTCTCAAAAAGTTTGATCGGTTATTGGCAAAGGCATTTCAAAAGAAAAAGCCCCGCAAACCAACACAGCCTACCAAGGCATCAAAGAAGAAGCGGCTAAAAGACAAAAAAATCCACGGTGAAAAGAAGGAAATGAGGAAGAGAATACTTTAATTCAGAATAGGTCTACTTGATAAAGTTTAGTTCCAAAAGTTCTTGACCAATTTCATGAATACCCTTTAAAATTTTATCTGCTTGCTTTGCAGAGGGTACTTTTCTGCCCTGCACATATTGGCTTAGCAATGTAGGATTCATACCAATTCGTTCCGCCAAAAACTTAGAATTTAAGACCTTATAATGCTTGAAAAATAAGCTAAAATCGATATTGAGCTTAATATTTTCCTGATTTACATATAAGCCCTTATCCTCCAGATATAAATTAATTGCTTCTTTTAAGTTATTCAAAAGATCAGCTGCTGTTTTTCCTGTAGTAAACACAGGGTAATTATTCGTGAAGGCCGAAAAACCAGTATCTGTTTTTTCCACAGTTACATTGACAATTCCGTTTATTCTTTTTAAATGATTGTTTTTCATATTCCAGCCTGCTTTTTTATTTTCTTTTCTAATCCTATACCAACTTCGGCACTTCCATGATTTGGAAATATGATGACTCCTTCCTTTTGATCATGAACTAACTTGATATGGCTTCCTCTTTGAGATTTCGGATACCATCCATCCTTTCTTAGAAGTTGTAAAAGTTGGGAACATTTCACTGAGCTAAGGTAAATAATAATTTACCTTTTATGAAAGGCGATATTATTGTATACTAATTCATTACCAACCCATCAAGCTAATAACGTATACGTTTCATTCTAGCCGAATCGTCATTGCCTGTCCCGAGGCATCGGGATTCAGGCAATCTCTTTCTGAAGGAAACAGATTACAAAACTCAGAGTTCTCTGCGAGTAACTCTTAAGTACTTTTAATATTACTCGGATTAACTACCTCGTACCTCGGTGAGGAACCGTGTAATGACGTAGTGCGAGAAACTTTGTATATCTCTGTGAAAGCTCTGTGTGGCTTTGTGGTAAAATTTTAAATTTCTGCTCTTAAAAGATTACCCGGATGAACCGGGTAATGACGTATCGTTAAGATTTACACTTGTCATCATTCCTGGCAGTAACATCATTGCCTGTCCCAAGGCATCGGGATTCAGGCAATCTCTTTCTGAAATTAACGTATGCTTAGCGTTTCTGTGATTAATGCCGAGCGGATTTTAAAAACCCTAAACTAATTCATGACTAACCTATAAAGCCCATCACCCTCAACACCAACATATAAATAACCATCAGGTCCCTGTGCTACATTTCTTACTCTGCCAATCCCCTCCGCTATTTTTTCCTGACCTACTATTGCTGTGCCATCTACATCTACATGAACAAGGTATCCAAACTTTAATGAGCCTACCACCAGGTCGCCTTCCCAGCCCGGATACCGATCTCCGGTAACGAATGTCATGCCGCAAGGCGCAATAGATGGATCCCAGTATAGTTTCGGTTGCTCCATGCCCTCTTTGGCCGTAAGCTCTGTAAAAGAGCTACCATCATAGTTGATGCCATAGCTGATCACCGGCCAGCCATAGTTTTTGCCAGCTTCAATCAGGTTGACTTCATCTCCACCCTGTGGACCGTGCTCATGCGACCAAATGAGCCCTGTTGAAGGCTGTTTGGCAAGCCCTTGTGGATTACGATGACCAAAGGAATAAATAGCTTCCTTTGCGTTACCATCATTCACAAACGGATTATCGGCAGGGATGCGTCCATCGTCATGTATACGATAAATTTTTCCCATATCCCTGGTGATATCCTGAGGATTTACATCGCGATCTCCCCGATCACCCACAGCAAAATACAAATAGCCCTCATCATCAAAGGCAAATCGACTACCATAGTGATGCGCCTTGCTGCTATTGGGGCTGGCCAGGTAAAGCAGTTCTTTATTGGTCAGTGCGTTGCCTTCCAAACGATACCTTGCAATGGCTGTATTGCCTCCACTGCCCTGATCACCTTCAGTACTACTGTAGGATAGATAGACCCAACGATTATTTTCAAAATCGGGGTGCAGCGCTATATCCAGCAAACCTCCCTGTCCTCTCACTATTAGCTCCTCATTAGGGCCTCCGGTAATCTGGTCTTCCAATAACTGATCATCTCTGATGATTCTAATGGCACCATCGATTTCAGTGATAAGGATGTCACCATTAGGTAAAAAGGCCATGCCCCACGGATTACGCAAGCCATCAACCACCTTCTCATAGCTTATTTTGGGGTTGGATGCCGTTATCGCCTGGCCCTGAATCTCCTCTCCACAGCCAAAAAGTAGTACAGAGAACAATAAAGTGAGGTTTATAAATGCTTTATACATAATGTGCTAGATTTAATATCTTTTTAAACGATCTATAGCATCGCATGTTTACCATGCGCTTTAATTCTATCACTGATCATATGTGGCAAACCAATCCAGCATTCTGGGCCAAAGAAAGCTCCCCGATGGTCTGAAAAAATCGAAATGCCCTACTGGTTTGCCTTCACATATTTCCTTACTCAAAAAATCATGAAGGCGCTTACCCGTTCCGTAGATTTTGGTTAGGCTTTCTACAGATGATGGTGGCGCAAAAAGGTGATCGTCATATAAACTGTTAAACTTGACCGGAAGGTTTAAATTTGAAAATGCTGCCTTAGCACCGGGAAACACACTGGCAATGCCTTGAGGTGCCAGGCCCAAACGTCTCCATTCCGCTGCAATATTATAATGCAATGACTTTTTCCCGCCGTATGACCAGCCTTTAAGTTCTTTAAACAATAATAAGTTTACAGGAACTATCACTCTCCAAAATAGCTCAATCAAAACCCTGTAAACCCCTTTCCAGGTGGTGGACGATACGTTTTGAACAGCAACCATAAAAGCAGCTTCCACTTTTTGAACATTTGGTGTCAGCGGGAGTATTTGTCCGCCAATGCTATGGCCTACCACAAATACCTGCTCAGCCTCTGTAGCTGCCATATCAATAATGGTCGCCAGCTCTACCCTTGCCCATTCGGCAATAGAAACCCGGGGTGGCTGCTGATCAGCATACATGCCATCGTAATCAAAGCTGTAAACAGCAAACCCATGATTGGCCAAGTAATCGCCCATATGCCTGTAAAATCTGCGTTCCACTCCCATCGCCGGGCTAATCACCACAGCTTTAGTGGCTCCTGCAGGTTTCCAAACAGAGTATTTCAGCTTGCGACCTTCTATTTCTTTTATGTAATCATTTGAAACCACAGCTTGCTCAGGCATAGTTTGATTTTTAATAACCAAGATATCGATCCTACAGGATTTGCGGTAGCTTATCTAGGCTTAAGCCAAATTTAATGACAAGTTGCTACGCAAGTTTTTTAAATCTCCTTTATCCCTAAGAAGGTTTCTCAAAAGTATAAACACCCTTTCCTCATGTCACATTGAGGCTTAATATTTTGGTTTCAAAACACACAAAACTGGATGACATGTTTGATGCCTATTTATCTCCCTTTGGAGGGAGTAATGAGGGAGGATTATAACAAAAATCAAACATGTCATAAGCAGCTCGTCGAAATGTATTCATACAGCCTTTAAGAAAGGTTTCGACAGGCTCAACCTGACATGAATGATGCTTTCATGACACCCTCATAATTTCGATTAAATGCCTGCAAATTGAATACCGCTACTAATTGGTTTTGTTTTGATAGCTTTTTGGCGACATGCCATGTACCTTTTTGAAAATACGATTGAAATAAGAAAGGTTATTGAACCCACAGGCAAGGAATACTTCTCGCATTTTGACATGTGGATTTTTCAACATACCGGTTGCACGCTTGATTCGCGTATGATTAATAAACTGTACCGGCGACATGCCGATCTCATTGCGAAAAACTTTGTGAAAGTTGGGTTCACTCATATGGGCCTTATCAGCCAGCATCTTCACGGTTAGCGGCTCATGGATATGCTCGCGTATGTATTTGATGATAAAGGCCATTCTATTGCTATCGCTGATCTGGAGCAGCTGATTGTGGTAGGTTTCCCGGTTCTCATTCTGCTTTACCCTGATGATCAATTCCTTCATCATCCATTGAATGAAACTGTCTTTTGAAGGATGATCTTCCATAAACACAAAGATCATGCGCTGTAGGAGCTGATAGATCGCATAATCATTCGTAAAGGCGAAATTTCCAGGGTCAGGCCCCCATAGTTGATTGTCGGCCCTGGGCATGGTGTCATTCATTTCACCCACAATGCGGCTGATAAGATCCTGATCTATTTGCATAGCCAGGCAGCGCGTCGGGTTGTTCTCTTTAGCCTCTGGGAAATCGATCACCATGGTTTCACCGGCCGGCAGGCATAAAGACTCGCCGGGCAGAAAATTGAAGGCTTCCCTTCCTTGCAGGTGCATGATTTTCTTGCCTTCAAGCATACTGGCCAACACCGGTTGCGAAAACTGCAACATCACCTGCTCAGCAAAATGGTGTGTTTCGTAGATGTTTAACTCAGCGTTTTCAACGGCAAATGAGGAACGGTTTTCCACAAGCTGCTCCAGCTTGCGGTTCTGAAAGAAATGATCGGGTAATTGCATACTAAAACTCTAAAATAACTCCTGATTACCCATTGCCACTACAGTTTGATAGAATTGTTCAGCTTATTGATTGAAATGTTCTAAAATGAAGATATTTCAATGGATACATTTGGAAATACAAAATTTTAAAAATATTTCAAAAATCAAAGTAATGTTTGTCTTTATTACAATTAAACAATAATTATATGAGTGATTCTTTAACAACAACCCAAAATGCAATTAGCAAACCGGTTTTCAAAAATCAATATGAAAACTTCATCGGTGGCAAATGGACAGCACCGGTAAAAGGTGAGTATTTCGAAAACACCTCTCCTGTAGATGGCCAGGCTTTTACCAAAGTAGCCAGATCTACCGAAGAAGATGTAAACCTGGCGCTGGATGCAGCCTGGGAAGCATTCAAAACATGGAAAAAAGCTTCAGTAACAGATCGTAGCAATATGCTCCTTAAGATTGCTGACATCATGGAAGCTAATCTGGAAACCCTGGCCCGGGCTGAAACATGGGACAATGGCAAGGCTGTTCGCGAAACAATGGCTGCTGATATTCCACTAGCCATCGACCATTTCAGATATTTTGCTGGAGTAATTCGTGCCGAAGAAGGTACTGCCAGCGAGCTGGATGAAAATACCCTTTCAATGAATATACAGGAGCCCCTTGGTGTAGTGGCACAGATCATTCCGTGGAACTTCCCTATTCTTATGGCCACCTGGAAAATTGCACCTGCATTGGCTGCCGGTAACTGCGTGGTGTTGAAGCCTGCAGAGCAAACTCCGGTCGGTATTTTGATTTTGATGGAGCTGATAGAAGATGTACTTCCTGCCGGCGTGCTCAATATCATCAATGGATTTGGTGTAGAAGCAGGCAAGCCATTGGCCAGCAGCCCGAGAGTAAAGAAAGTAGCTTTCACTGGCGAAACCACAACAGGTCAGCTGATTATGCAGTATGCTTCCAAAAATATAGTACCGGTTACCTTAGAGCTTGGTGGAAAATCACCTAACATCTTCTTTGCCAATGTAATGGATCAGGATGATGAATTCTTTGACAAGTGTCTGGAAGGCGCTGCCATGTTTGCCCTAAACCAGGGTGAGGTTTGCACGTGCCCATCGCGCTTATTGGTACAGGAAAGCATTTTTGACAAGTTTATGGAGCGCCTGATAGAGCGTGTACAAAACATCAAGCTGGGGCATCCTTTGGATCCCAATACCATGATGGGTGCACAGGCATCAAACGACCAATACGAAAAAATCCTTAACTACATAGAAATTGGGAAGGAAGAAGGTTGTGAAGTAATGACAGGTGGTAAAGCTGCTTACAATGAAGGCCTGGAAGGTGGTTATTACATTGAGCCAACCGTATTGAAAGGTAATAACAAAATGCGGGTGTTCCAGGAAGAGATTTTCGGACCTGTGGTCTGTGTGACTACTTTCAAAGATGAAGCTGAAGCCCTGGAAATTGCTAATGATACATTGTATGGTCTTGGTGCAGGCGTATGGACACGCGACTCACACCAGGCGTATCAGATATCCAGAAATATTGAAGCTGGCCGTGTATGGGTTAATTGCTATCACCTGTATCCTGCGCATGCACCATTTGGTGGCTATAAGAAGTCAGGAATCGGTAGAGAAACGCATAAAATGATGTTGTCTCACTACAGACAAACGAAAAATATGCTGATCTCTTACGATAAGAAAGCCCTCGGATTCTTTTAGTATGCCGGAGCGTGTAGTAGCCACGGAAAAGACCGTGGCTCTTATTAGGCAATTGAGGGAAAAGCACGGCGATCTCATCTTCCATCAAAGTGGTGGCTGCTGTGATGGCTCAGCACCGATGTGCTATCCCAAGGATGAATTTTACCTGGATAACTCAGGTGTGCTGCTGGGGCAGATTGAAGATTGCCCCTTCTACATGAATCAGGATCAATACGAATACTGGAAACATACCCAACTGATCATTGATGTAGTAGAAGGTAGAGGTGCCAGCTTTTCCTTAGAAATTCCGCTTGGAGTAAGGTTTGTCACCAAATCAAAACTATTGGAGCAATCCTGACATCCCATAAACAAATTCATGTTATCGCAATATAGTTGAACAAAAAGCCGGGCTTCACTGAGGTCCGGTTTTCTTATTCGTATCGCAAAGAGTCTACCGGATTATTGGTCGCTATTTTCCTTACCTGAAGCAACACTGTACAAGCGCAAAGTACAATCATGATCAGAGATGCTGTAGCTATTACCCAAAGCTCCACACCAGTAGCATATGCATAACCCTGCATAAAATTGCTTATCAATCCAAAGCTGATGGGAAACCCGATAGCTATTGACAGCAAAACCAATTGAATAAATTGACGACCATAGAGTTTTAATAAAATTGCTTGAGAGGCGCCCAGGACTTTACGCACGCCTATTTCCTTATACTTTTTCATAAAAGTGATCAGTACCAGTCCATATAGACCCAAAATTGCCAGTAAAATTGCTACTGTAGTAAGTATAGCTGCCATGTTGCCAATTCTTTGGTCTGCATCATATTGGCGGTCAAAATGATCATCCAAAAAGAGGTAATCAAAATAATTACCCGGATAAAATTGATTGTACAATCGCTCTGCATTGGCTATTGTCTGCTGCTCAGTTCCATTAGCATATTTGATCATAATAAAATGGTAATTATCATAAAAGGGAAAAAGTATAATAGGTTCAATGGATTGCTTTAGTGAGCGCTGATGAAAGTTTTCTGTAATGCCTACCACCTGATATTGCCGTCCATTATCACCCATTGCAACCTTCTGATTCAGCGCTTCCTTTGCGCCACCAAAAATCTTATCAGCTGCAGCTTTATTGATAACAATGGTGTTGATCTTTCTGCCATCTGAGTTATGATCTGCTTGTG
This sequence comes from Cyclobacteriaceae bacterium, assembly GCA_965227155.1. Taxonomy (GTDB): domain Bacteria; phylum Bacteroidota; class Bacteroidia; order Cytophagales; family Cyclobacteriaceae; genus UBA6059. The sequence continues at coordinate 4,226,473 of OZ245731.1, read as the reverse complement.
CGAAAAATCTCCCCTCAATAATAGGAATGTGGAACTGATCAGCAAAATGATAATCCACGCCCATCCAGTTGCCTGTATGATCTACTTTTTCAGGGTCATTAACGTTTCTCAATTGAAATGATCTGGCCATCGTGCTTCCAAACATTCTACCTGCAGAGGTGACACTTTCTATGCCCGGAGTAGCTAGTAGAGATGATTTGAATTCTTCAAAATGACCAATATAGGTACTATCAAAATCCTCAAGCTCAGGCCCAAATACTACCAAGTTGTTTTCAATGGTTAATCCAAGGTCCTGTGAAAGCATAAAATCAATTTGACGGTAGATGGCTATAGACCCTGATATCAAAATCAGTGCTGCTGTAAACTGTATAATCACAAGTGCCTTTCTAAGCATCACCATCTCACCCACTGCCTGGTAGCGCCCTTTTATAACTTCTTTAGGCTTAAATCGAGCTAAAAGCATAGCGGGATAAATGCCCACCAAGGCTGTTATGACAATGATGGTAGCAATAAACAAAAAAGGAAATGGCAAGCCAAAGAGCTCAGCCTTAACCAGCACAAACAAGTCTAAGGGAAGCCTTACCAGCTGATTGAATTGAGACTGGCAAAGGGCTACCATGAACAATGAAAAAAGGATTGCTATACCATTGAATAGCATTGATTCCGTTAGAAACTGACCAATTAGTTGCTTTCTGTGAGCGCCAAGTACTTTTCTTACGCCCACTTCTCTTGCACGCTGCATAGACCGGCTGGTGGTCAAATTGATGTAATTGATCCAGGCTATCACCATAATGATAATGGCGATAATCCCCATAAGCTTTATAAAATCAGGGTCTGTGACATTGGCATACTCATATTCAAGGGTATTATTGAGATGGATATTAGTTAATGGTTGCAGTTCAAACTTTTCAATGGCACCTGAAATCTCTCCTGATTTGAAATAGGTAGCCGAAAACTCATTCAGCTTAGCTTTGAACGAATTTGGATCGGTAGCTCCATTAAGCACCACATAATGATTGAAATCTGACCATTGCCAACTATTATCTGCACCTTCCCCTGCCAGACGAATGAAAGTTTCATAAGAAATTAATGCTTCAAACTGCAAATGTGATTGAGCGGGCACATCCTCTATTATTGCTGAAATTGTGCATGAAAAATCCCAGTTATTGATCAATACTTGTGCCCCCATTAAGTCCTTAATATGCTCCCCGGGTTTCAGAAGTCTTTCCGCGTAGGATTCTGTTAATACAATAGCAGCCGGCTCATCCAGTGCAGTAGCCAAGTTACCTGCGATTACCTGGTGGGTAAAAACTTCGAGAAAGTTGCCATCGGCCCAGATATAATTGTCAAGCAAGAAGCTATCATCACCTCTTGAAAGAAAATTCCGGCCACCATCACGCATCCTTGTATACTTTTCTACCTCGGGGTAATCCTGGGCTAATATGGGACCGATTGTGGGATAGGTTATCGGGCCTCTTTGGACCATCATGCCATTCTGGTATCTATCATTGATGATTCTGTAAATCTGTGCTGATTGTGAATGATACCGGTCGTAGTTTGTTTCATACAATACATATTGCAATACCAGGAGCAAAATAGAAAAGCCAAGTACCAGGCCAAGCATATTGATAGCTGAAAACACCCTGTGTCTGCTTATATCCCGCCAAGATACTTTGAGATAGTTTTTGAATAAGTCCATATGATTTTGAGTTTTTGAATATTGACGTAATCGGTGATAGCGAAGAAATGCGAGCGCATTGAACAGGTATCGTCGATTGGCAGTGGTGGTTCCCAATCGACTTACTTCATCCTGATGAAGCTCATACAAATCTCCTTCAATAGATTCCCAGAGATCTTCTCTGAAATAACCTTTCAGCAGCCTTGTCATCCAGATTGGTGGCTGTCTCATCTTTCGAAAGCAACTTTAGGTATAGTAGACCACAAGGACTCCCGCATTTCCCGGGATTGACTTAAAACAGTCTGACCTGACCTGGTCACTCTGAAAAGTAGCTTTCTCTTGCCTCCCCGTTCAGGTGTAGGATCACTATATCGAGACTCCAGAAATCCCTTCTCCTGTAGTCTTTGCAGCACATTGTGTACTGTACTTATGGTTATACTCCTTTGGCATTTGTCTTCTACTTCATTTTTAATGGCTATGCCGTAAGCATTATCAAATAAATTGGCCACTATCAAAAGTATGATCTCTTCCAGCTCCCCTATATTGGTTCCTTTCATGACAAGATTATTAATTCGACAAAAGCGAAATTAATATTTATTTCGTAAATGTCGAATTAATAGATAATGAATCCGTATCGAAAATCAATCTTGCTTTCTTAATCACAATTTAAGAGAATCAGAATTCTTCAAAGAGATTCAAAATAACGGTGGTAATTCATTCACTCAAAAAACATCCTACAGTTACCTGCTATTAATTAATCCAAATAATATTTGATTCATAGCATATTTTTAGCCTAATTGGAAAATACTATTTTATCAAAATATAATTATCACTAACCAAATTACATTTATGAAGAATTTAATGAATTGGAATATTGTAGCTCTAATGCTCTTATCTGCTACAATATTCACATTGGGTTGTGGAGGTTCCGATCAGCAAAATGAGGAAGCATCGGCACCCAAAGATTTCGTATGGACTACCACTTCAGATGAAGCATTAGCTGATTATGAACTAGGCCTTGACTTGCTGGATGCAGGAGAAACAACCCAGGCACGAGAGTCTTTCACCACTGCCATAGAGAAGGATCCAAATTTTGCAATGGCTTATGCTATGAGGTCATATACAAGCCAATCCGGCAAAGAGTTTGCCGAGGACAACAACAAAGCACTAGCACTTATTGACAATGCTTCAGAAGCTGAAAAAACAATCATTGAAATAAACCAGACATTTCTAAAAGGAGAAAATAACAAACGGCTGGAGCTTTATAAAAGTCTGACGGCTATGATGCCGGAGAGCCCCAGAGCCTGGTTATATATCGGTCAGGATTATTCTGGCCGTGATGAAATGGATTCTGCCCGGGCAGCTTTTGCGAAGGCCATCACATTGGATCCAAGCTTTACCGGTGCCTATGTAACCACCGGGCTTTCTTACATGAACAACGAACCAAAAGATTTCAATAAAGCTCTTGAAAACTTCCAAAAAGCGGCTTCTCTTTCTCCTGACATCTCTTATGTACACATATTGGTTGGGGATGCACATAGAGCGTTAGACGATTTGGATGCTTCAGTAGCTGCTTATGAAAAAGCGCTATCAATGAACCCAGATGCATATGCAGCGATGTTAAAGAAAGGCCATGTCAATTCATTTATGGGTGATTACGATGAAGCAAGGACAGCCTATGAAGCCTCCTTAGGTTACGAAGATGCGGGCTCTCAGGCTTATCAGTTTAGTGCTTTCACACATTTGTACAACGATGATGTTGCATCAGCAGTTGAGGAACTGGAAGCCAGTATCGATAAAGTAGAAGATCTTGGTTTATCTGATAGCCGTGCTCGTGGAGCAAAAAATCAACTGGTTGGTGCTTTACTATGGATAGCATTTCACCATGATATGCCAGATTTATATGATAAATATGTAGACATGCGCAATGATATGGATATGGCCGGTGCCCAGGAAATAGGAACTGAAGATGCCTTAAATGATTCCAAAGCAAGAGCAGCCATCTTCAATGGTATGGGCAATATATTGAAAGATGATTTTGAAGCAGCAGTTGCCTCAGCTGAAGAATATAAGTCTCTAATGGCCAATGATGAAAACCCTAATTCTATGTATTTTGTCAATCTATTGCTTGGCCTTACACATTACCATCAGGGCAATTATGAGGAATCCATTGCAAGCCTGGAAGCTAGCAATCCTGATAACTTATACCGAAACTATTACCTGGCAAAGGCGCACATGGCAGCAGGTAATGAAGATGGTGCTATGGCTATGATGGAAAAAATCGCCATTGACAATTTCAACAGTGTATTTTATGCTTTAATCAGAAATGAAGCAAAAGAATTGACAGCTGGTGATGCAGCCATGTAGTAAGAACAAATCCTGAAGTATATATTGAAAGCACCCTATTTTTTTGGGTGCTTTTTTTATGCTGATTAGAATATGGATATCCCTGTTTCTGTGGTAAACCGCTCTAAAAACCGGAAACCCTTGTAGGAGTTGCCCCTGGAATTAAGTGCCGGGCTCCATACTGCAATACTGAAAGATTCGGGATGTACCGCAACGATTCCACCACCTACACCACTTTTCCCCGGTATCCCTACTTTGAAACTGAACTCCCCTGCCTCATCGTAAAATCCACAGGTTTGCATGATTGCATTGATTCGCTTGCTTTTGCTCATGTTCACAATTTGCCTGCCTGAGCTCGGATCAACGCCATCATTGGCCAGGAATAAAAAGGCCTGGGCAAGCTCCTTGCAACTCATCTCGATACTGCAGAGGCAATAGTAAAATTCCAACACGGTATCTATGTCATTCTTTATATTACCAAAATCCTTCATCAGGTTGATGAGTGCGGCATTGCGATAGCCCACATGCTGCTCAGAAACTGCAATGGATTGGTTGAAGTCAACATCATCTTTTCCTGAAAGTAGCCTAATGAGTTCCAGCAATTCCACTTTTGGGTTTTCAAATTCAGTCACTAGTATATCACACACCACTAATGCACCAGCATTAATAAAGGGATTTCTAGGTATCCCTTTATCATATTCAAGCTGTACAAGAGAGTTGAAGGGTGTACCCGAAGGCTCTACCCCAACCCTTTTCCATAGCTTGCTACCAATTTTCTTGAAGGCCATTGTGAGAGATATCACTTTGGCAATACTCTGAATGGAAAATCGCTCCTCAGCATCACCTATACCAAAATTCCGCTGATCCAGCCCCGCCAGATAAACCCCGAATTTTGTAGGGTCTATATGGCTTATTTCAGGTATGTAATTTGCAACCTGACCGGATGGTTTGAGCTTTTGTACCTGATGATATATTCTGGTTATTATATTTTCGTATTCCGCCATCACGTGGCATTGTATAAAGGAATTTCCATTTCACAAGCATAAGCCAAAAGAAATTTGAAAAAGATGGATTAGAAACTACAGGAATAGGCAACAAACCTTTACTCGTCTTGTTTTGATAGAGTGCGTAGCAATAAATTAAAATGGATTGGGCTGTTTCTTTTGTTCGCCCTTTTGATTTTCAACCCTTCCGAAAGGCAATTTCTTGAAAGGGTTGCTGCTGACTATGGTATGATGCATGGCGGTATGCAGATTGATCAAAACATGCTTCAGCAAATGGGCTCCAGCAAGCATCGATCATATTTGTTTTTCAGTACATTCTCATATCAGTTTGGCACTGTTGGTGTCAACTATTGGGGCATTGCCAATTTCACTTTTTTTATAAATTCGTATCGAACAACTGCGGGGCCACCTGCGGAAATACAGGCTTAATATGGCAAACAATGTATTTGGTGAAAAACTTACCTCCTGCAGTGAGGCTCCATTGACAGGTTTTTATCGCGATGGCTGCTGCAACACCGATGCGCTGGACCGTGGCACACATACGGTATGTGCCATTATGACGGAGGAATTTTTAGCATATACTAAATCACAGGGCAATGATTTATCCACACCAAGACCGGAGTATCAATTTCCCGGACTAAAACCCGGTGATCGTTGGTGTCTATGTGTCACGCGATGGCTGGAAGCTAAGGAAGCTGGCTTAGCGCCTCCTGTAGTGCTGGAGGCTACCCATGAAAAGACTTTGCAATATTGTTCGCTCAATACCCTTATTCAATTTGCCTACAAGACCTCCTAATTTTCATGTGCTTGCCGCTGGATGATCGGTAAGATGGTTGCTTCCATAACTTTATAGGCATTTTCATTGGGGTGTACCAAATCATCAGGTGCCGTAAATTCAGGTACTTTCATCCCATTTTGCTCGTCCTTCAGTTCCGCAAAGAAGTCTACATAGGGAATTTGTTGGCTGACAGCATATTTCCTGATCATTGCATTGAGCGCCATGATACGCTCGACCGGCTTGATGGCAGGTCGCCATGGAAATTGGATAGCAGGAGGCACAGAGCAAAGTATGACTGCAATATCATTTTGCATAGCCATTTCAGCCATAGCCTTCAAATTATCCATTATAGCTTCAAGACTTACCGGACCGGCATTTTGTGCAATATCATTGGTACCCGCCATGATCACAACTTGCTCTGGTTGCAGCGCTATTACATCAGCCTGGAATCGCAGCAGCATTTGGTGGGTCACCTGCCCACCAATACCTCTGCCCACAAAGTTGTTTTGATCGAAAAAATCAGGTCGCATACTGGCCCAGTTTTGGGTAATTGAATTACCCATGAAAACCACCTGCGGCTTTTCTTTCCTTTGCATCACCGCCTCATTATCTGCCGCATATCGCGCATAATTGGCGAATGCAGCTACCTCAAACTGTGCTTCTACCATCATATAGCTAGCCATCAATAGAGAAAAAGTCAGGATAAGTACTTTCATCTTAGCGATCAATTTGACTCAAAAGTTCATTTACCGAGCGCTCAAGCTGAGGATCAACTTTTCTTGCCCGATAAGCAGGAGGATTTTCCACAAGTATATCCGGAACAGCAGGACCTAATTCCATATTTTCTTCGGTTGCTTTTACGTACCAGGCCCTGAAAGGCATCCTAATGAGACTACCATCAATTAATATTTCTCCCCCTGTAGATATTACCGCCCCAAATGTGGGCTGACCTACCAGTGTACCTAAATCAAGTGTTTTGTAGGCATGCGAGAATATTTCAGCGTTGGAATAGCTGCTTTCATTGCATAATGCTATGCTTGGCTTTGTCCAGCTAGCCAGAGGCAGCCTCTCTGCAAAAGGGTAAGTCTCCTTGAATGCCAAATGCTCATTATCTAGGTTCTCAGATGCACCTCGCGGTACAGTGTAGGCATGCTGGCGCACATTCAACACGGCCATCAGGTAATCGGTGGTCCAGCCACCGCCATTGTAGCGTACATCGATAACGATACCTTCTTTGCCATGGCCAGCAGCGGTAAGCTCACGCTCAAATCGCTCGAAGCTTGTCCAGTTCATACCCCTGATATGCAAATAACCAAGTCGACCATTGCTATAATCATCCACCAGAGCCCTTCTGGTTTCTACCCAATCATCATACAGCTGATCACTAAGTGAGCTGGCAGGCCAGATAATCACTTCTTCTGAATTACCTCCAGTACGCTGAACCTGAAGTAGCACCGGCTCATTTGCTTTATCCAAAAGCAGGGCATAGATGTTAATACGCGTATCTAATGCTTCATGGTCAATCCTTGTAATAATATCACCTACTGCCAATTGACTTTCGGTGCGTGCAGCAGGACTGCCTGCCAATACTTTGGTGATCCGATAACCTGTGTTGGTCATTGTTCCTTCAATACCCAGCAAGCCAGACTTCTGCTCCTGAGTATCCTTAGGATTTTCACCTCGATACAGTCCCATGTGGCTAGCATTTACCTGACCCAACATCAAGTTAAATATGTATTGAAAATCTTCCTTGGTACTGGCCTTCATGGCCAGGGGCTTATATTTTTCTTTAAGAGCGGTCCAGTCTTTACCATGAAAATTAGGATCATAAAAACCATATCTAAGATTACGCCATGCTTCCTCGAATACCTGCTCCCATTCACCGGGATAATCAATTTTGAGCTGGCTCTTCACTGTGTAGCTCTCAATCTTGTCATCTTTGGTTGTCAGCTTATGGAGTTGACCTCCTTTTGTCAATAGAAAAATAGATTCCTGATCAGCACTAAGCTGTAGGTCGCTGGGCTGCTTATCGCCGGTAAGTATTGATTTTTGATCCTTGCCATCCCATTTGATCTTGTAAAGATCCCTGTCTTGCTTATAATCTTGTCTGCCGCTGGAACCTATGGCATAATAGATGTAATCACCGTCTTTTGAAAAACTAAAAGATGATTCATTGCCGGTAAAAGCAGTAACCTGCACAAGTCTTTGATATATATTGTTAAGGTCTATTTCTACATTAATTTCTCCCTTAGTATTTTCATCCTCAGCCTCATCCTTTTCCAAACGCTCCCATTCCTCCCTGGTTTTTTCATAGTCTTCCTTTTTTAACCAGGCAAACCAAACATCATAATCACCATTATTGCGCATTGATACGAACCCTAATTTAGAACCATCGGGGCTCCATTGTGGGTTAACATCATCCTTGGGGTGCATGGAAACGTTAACCGGACTTTGGCTGTTGTCTGCTTTGTGTATATAAACTTCATTATTGAAATAGAGGTCGTCAATTGAATAGGCTAGCCACTTGCTATCGGGAGACCAGCTTACGCCATCAGGTGTGGCCCAGCCATCCTGTAGCACCCTTATATTAGCAAGCTTGAGGTCTTCACTTAAGTCGGCAATCAGCATCTTTCCTCTTCCCTGGCGATAATAAAGCTGTTTACCATCTGGAGCGACAATTGGCGTAAACTCATCTATTTCTGTATTTGTAATTTGGGTTGTCTTATGTTTCAGTGATTTGAAAATGGGTTCATCATTATCTGATTGGATAGCAAACAGGTCATATTGCCCTTCACGGTCAGATAGGAATAAAATGGTATTATCATTCAGCCAAACAGGATCTCGCTCGCGGGCTGCGGTAGTCGTAAGCCTTACCGACCGGCTATCCTCTTTGTCATTTCTGGTGATGAATAGTTCGCCGCGATGGATGTATGCTGCATAGTCACCGTTTGGTGAAATGCTATAAGCATCGATTTTATTGGTTACGTCTTTGGCCAATACAGGATCAAACCTAAAATCACTATTGACATTGATTGAAACGCTTGTGGTTTCATTGGTTGATAAATCATGTGCTTTCAACTGGTCACCAGCTTGATAAACAAGGGTTTGAGCTTTATTACTTAAGGAGTAGCTGTTGATCCCAAACTCCTGTTCGTCAGTAATGCGCATTGCATTGCCATCCAGCGATTGCCTGAAAAGATTATATTTTCCATCTCGTGGACTTATGAATACCAATGTTTGGTCATCCAGCCACTGCGGAGCAAAATCATTGCCCTCAAAATCAGTAACTTGGGTATAGGCATCATTGGTAATATCATAGACCCATACATCCCTGTTGGCAGGTCCCCGGTAATCTTCGCGTGAAACCCTGCAGGTACCTCTTACAAACGCAATTTTTGTGCCGTCAGGTGATATAGTGGCATCAAAGCCCAATGCATCCATCGCTCTTTGTGGTGTACCACCGGTAAGTCCGGTTTTATAAATTTCCCATTCCCTTTCAACAGCTGCATAATTTCTTCTCGTTATAAAATATACTTCTCCATTTGGTGTAACGTCTGTAATATTATCACTAGCAGAATGATAAGTAAGACGATCAGGCATTCCACCAACAGCAGGCATGGCAAAGATGTCATTATTACCAAATCGATCACTTTGAAATACGATGCTGTTACCATCTGCTGTCCAGAAAGGATTAGACTCGTACCCTTCATGGATGGTTAACCTATCAGCCCTACCACCATCAATCGAAACTGTCCAGATGTCTCCCTGGTATGAAAAAGCTATTTGATCACCATCAGGGTTGATGGCTGGTGATAAAATCAACGGTTGCCCCATTAGATTTACCTGGAGTAATGCCAGGACTAGAATTGAAATTACTATACGCATGGATCAATTATTGTTTAATTCCTAAATACCTCAAATTAAAGATTTGATATAAAAATAAGTAAAACCACGGCTGGTGCTATGAACCGAACCAATATGAGCCAAACCTGAAAAAATAGTTTTTGGTTTATGCCAATGTGCTCATTGCTGCTATTTTGATCAATAAACCATCCTGCCATGATCGCCATCAAGATACCACCAAGCGGCATGACCAAATTGGAAGCAAAATAATCTATCAGTCCGAATATGGTTTTGCCCTGTAAAGCAGCTACAGCGTCAAAAGGCGTGAAATTAGCCCAAATATTGAAGCTAAAGACAGTAAGCAGGCCAAACAACCAAAGCAGAAAACCGGCCCAGTAAACAATTCTTTTCCTGCTCCATCTTGCTAGTTCTTCAATTCTGGCAATGACGGATTCCAAAAGCGATATGGAAGAGCTGAGCGCGGCAAATGCCAATAATATAAAAAACAATGGCCCGATAAACTGGCCTCCGGGCATTTGACTGAAGGCAATCGGCAGGGTCATGAATATAAGCCCCGGACCTTCTGCCGGTGATAAATTGTATTGAAAAACAATAGGAAATATGGTCAGCCCTGCAAGAATGGCAATGAGCCCATCTGCAGAGGCAATGGTTAGAGCTGATTTAGCTACAGATGACTTTGCCGGCATGTAGGCTCCATAGGTGAGCATAACCCCAAGACCAATACCCAGCGAGAAAAATGCCTGCCCAAATGCCACCAAAATAATGTTTGGCGTGATCTTTTCGAATTCAGGAACAAACATAAAAGCTACTGCGTCCATAAAATCTGCAGTGATCATGGCATAAACCAATAGTGCCAACAGCAGGATAAACAAAGCTGGCATCATCCAACGAATACTGCTTTCAAGCCCCTTTTTTACACCCCTAGCTACAATGAGTGTGGTAGCTAACACAAATACACCCTGGAAAAGCATGAGCCTCCATGGATTGGCCATGATAGCATCATAGTATGCAATACCGGAACCCGCATCGCTTATGGGCAGGTTAGTTGCAATACCCATAACTGTGTAATCAATGGTGATGCCAGCAATCACACAATAAAAGCTGAGGATCAGAAATACGGAAAGATTGGCCAACCAGCCAAAATGTCGCCAGTATGGACTGAAACCATGTGCTTTGCCTAGATTGATCAGTGTACCTACCATACTTTGTCCACCCATTTTGCCCAGCATCATTTCTGCTGTCAAAACCGGCACACCCAATAGCATGAGTGAAGCGATGTAAATGAGCACAAAGGCACCCCCCCCATTTTCACCTACCAGGTAAGTGAATTTCCAGATATTGGATAGCCCTACGGTACTACCTACAGAAGCCAGTAGAAAAAGTCCGTGGTTAGACCATTGCCGGTTAAGCATCATTGAGGTTATATTTCATGATGCTCCCATGGGGGCCATCCTTGATCCGCTCGATATCAAACACATCGCCTGGAGGTGATTTCATTTGTTTGCGCACAGCATCGATTGCTGCTTTTTCAGCTTCAGTCAATGTGCATTCATCAACCTGAAGCAACTCTGCTAAATGGCTACTATTTCTTGCACCAACAATCAAAGCCGCCACCGCTGCTTGATCGAGCATATACCTCAAGGCAATGGTGGTTAAATCCACCTGTTTTTGTACAGCAATATCTTTAAGCACACTTAGCAACTCCTGGAATAGCTCCCAGCCCCCAATTTCATCGATAATCAGTTTGTATTTGGTGAGTGAGCGATTTTCAAATGGTGGCATGGGTTCAGCCTTACCCAACCATTTTTCACTCAAGAATCCCCCAGCAACACTTCCATAGCATAGCAGGTGCATATTGTACTGCTGGCAAAGGTCTACCAGCTCCTTTTCCGGCCGATTGTCAAGCAGGGAGTATTGCACCTGACAGGTTGCCGGTGTGAGGCCGGTATCAATCATCTTTCTTATGGCAGCAGTGTTAAAGTTGGTCGTACTTACTAATTTGATCTTACCTGACTTCTGCAATTCCCCTAGCCAACCCCAGGCTTCCAGCCATCCGGGAATCTCATAATTCCACCAGGAAAACTGTACCATATCCAGCTGCTCCAGGTTCAACCGAAGTAAAGAACGATCAATGATGCGCTCTACATCAGCTTTTTTGAGTTTCCCTAATTGATTATAATCCGGGACATATTTGGTCAAAACCTTTATCGGTTTGTGATTGTCCCGCTTTCGTTTGTCGCTAATGAAAGACCCAATGAGCGCTTCTACACCTGTATAAATATCCGCGCAATCAAAAGTATCTATACCTGCATCCAGAAAATCGTACATGTCCTGCAACGGATCATTACTGATTTTATCACTATGCCCGGCTGAAAGCTGCCATCCCCCTTTGATGATCCTGGAAATCTCGAAATCACTAGCGATTTTATAATGCTCCATATACAGTTATTCTTTCCAGGGGTTATTATCCGGTAGCGGTTCGATGGTGGTATCTGATCGCTGAACCACCTTCTTACCGATCCTGCTTATCTTGAACTTAGCACCACAATGTGGATCGGGGCAGGCAATCACGTGATCAGTAGCCATCCAGTCATACTCGTTGAGTGGTCGCTGTTTTGCAGGGATAAGGGGCAAAAGTGCTGACAAAGCATATAGAGAGAAAGGCTTGCCTTCAGGAAATATTATATTCTCTCCATGAATTTCGAAAGAGTCCCCCACCTCATGGCTGCAGACGAAAGGTTTATCCCCTTTTATGGTTTCCACTTTGAGGTCATATAAGATGAATTCATGATCCATAGGCTTCAGATATATCGATTGATTAAATTTTCAAGGTATTCCTGCCTGCCACTAATCTGAGTAGGCTCACCATGCTCATGGGCGTATCGATGCAGGGATTCCAAATCTATATTACCATTTTCAAAATCCTTACCCATGCCTTCATCAAAGGATCGATATCGATTTGTACGGAAGCTTCTATATTCAGATTCTTCCAAAATTTGTGCTGTGATCAGCAAAGCCTTTGCGAAAAGGTCAATGGCCCCTATATGAGCGTAGAAAAGATCTTCTAGGTCGGTGCTGTTCCGTCGTAATTTTGCATCGAAGTTGATTCCACCACCGCGGAAGCCACCCGCTTCCAGTATAATAAGCATGGCTTCCACCAGTTCATAAATATTGTTAGGGAACTGATCTGTATCCCAGCCATTCTGATAATCGCCTCTGTTGGCATCAATACTACCCAGCATACCTTCTGAAGCTGCTACGGCAAGCTCATGCTGAAAGGTATGGTTGGCCAGCGTGGCGTGATTCACCTCTATATTCAGCTTAAAGTCATCCTGTAGATCATATTTGCGCAAGAAACCAAGTACCGTAGCTGCATCAAAATCATATTGATGCTTTGTGGGCTCTGCTGGTTTCGGCTCGATGAAGAAATTGCCCGTAAACCCTTGCTGACGTGCATAGTCTTTAGCTTTGTGCAGGAACATCGCCAGATGGTCAAGCTCTCTACCCATATCTGTATTGAGCAGGGACATGTAACCTTCCCTGCCACCCCAAAACACATAGTTTTGTCCACCAAGTTTGATGGTAGCATCCAGTGCATTTTTCACCTGAGCCCCGGCAAAAGCAAGTGCATGGAAATCAGGGTTTGTAGCCGCCCCATTCATATAGCGAGGATGCGAGAATAAATTGGCCGTGCCCCACAGCAAGTGCACATTACTTGCTTGCATCTTTTGCAATGCATAATCTGTGATTTTTTCCAGCCGCTGTTCAGTCTCTACCAAAGAAGGTGCAGGATCTACGATATCTACATCATGAAAACAGAAATGCTCTAAACCCAGCTTTGTGATCAGCTCGAAAGCAGCGTCCATTTTGTCTTTGGCTCTTTGCATGGCGTCATTGGCTACAGACCATGGAAAGACTCTTGTGCCCGGCCCAAAAGGATCTTCTCCGGCATTACAGAATGAATGCCAGTAGGCAACGGCAAACTTAAAATGGTCCTTCATGGGCTTCCCCATCACTTTCCTATCAGGATCATAATATCTGTAAGCCAATGGGTTATCGGAATCTTCTCCTTCAAATTTTATCTCCGGTATATCCCTGAAGTACTCTTTGTGGCCTGTTAAAATGCTCATCCTAAGTGTTTATTTTAAGAGTTTATGTAGGTTATCCAGCCATTGCTGGTATGTGTTTTCGTATTGTTGCTGTGCATCTACATCAAGCGTAAGCTCAACCATTGGACGCAAGCCTTGAAAGCATTCATCGAAAGAATGATATAGACCACACCCAAAAGCTGCCCCTCGTGCTGCCCCTTCGGCACCATCGGTATTGAAAATAGATACAGGAAAGCCCAGGGTATTGACAAATGCATGCTGAAAAACCGGACTCAAAAACATATTGGCAAAGCCTGCTTTGATATGGGCTGGTTGGACACCCAGTTTCTGCATTACTTCCATACCATACCGAAGAGAAAATACGATGCCCTCCTGCACCGCCCTATACAAATGCTTTTGCGAATGTCTGTTGAAATCCAGGTTTAGCATGTGCGCACCAATATTCTGATTTTGAAATACCCTTTCTGCCCCATTGCCAAATGGATAAAAGCACAGGCCCTCAGCCCCAATAGGTATGGTCTCAGCCATTCTATTCATAACCTGATAATCCAGACTTTCAGTCGTAGCACGCTTCCACCAGCTATTGGCAATGCCAGTACCATTAATGCATAATAAAACACCCTTCAACATTTCATCAACCTGATTCGCTACATGGAGAAAGGTATTTACACGTGATTTGCTATCTGAAATCAATTGATTAGAGACCGCATATAAAACACCTGAAGTGCCCGCTGTGGCTGCCATGTCACCATTTTTGTTGGCATTGAGACTAAAAGCATTATTGGGTTGATCTCCTGCTCTATAACATACTTTCGTATCTGGAGCAAGATTCAATAAGTCAGCAATTTTTGGGCTAATGACCAATGCATCATGAAATGATGATAAAGCATTGGGAATCATTGTTGCATCAAAACCAAAATAAGACAACAGATTATCATCAATACTATGGGTACGATAATTCCAAAATATACCTTCGGATAATCCTCCATGGGTCGTACTGATATGGTTGGTTAGCTTCAATGCCATGTAATCTCCCGGCAGCATAATCCACCGGATGCTGTCATATAATTCAGGTTGATTGGCTTTAACCCATGCCAATTTAGCGGCTGTAAAATTGCCTGGTGTGTTCAGTATGTTTTGATGACACCATTGCTCGCCGAGGCTTTCAGTAGCCTTTTCCCCAAAAGTAACGGCCCTACTATCACACCAGATTATGGCTGGCCTCAACACATTTAAGGATTCGTCAAGACAAACCAGCCCATGCATTTGGTAACTGATCCCGATGGCCTTTATCAATTTAGGATTGATGGATGTGTCCTTCATTAACTCCTGATAAGCCTTCAGGAAACACTCCCACCATGTCTCAGGATCCTGCTCTGCAAATCCAGGCTGTGGGGCATGAATGGGCATCTCTGTCTTTGGAAATTGTGTGCTGGCAATAGCATAGCCTAAATCAAGATCTAACAAGGATACTTTGACAGAACTGCTACCTACGTCTATGCCGAGGGTGTACATCATAGCTTATGATCAGGAATGGAATATAGCGAACTTCCTGCAGTAATTTATACCACTGTACTAATTTGATTCCTCTCAAAATCAGGGCATAAAAAAAGCTATCCCAGTTGCTCAGGATAGCTTTCTGTAAATATAAATGCTATTTTCTAGCCTTCGAGTGCCTCTAGTTTTTCGTACATCTCGTTGGCTTTATCATTCATTTTAAGCTGTTGGTACACTTGATACAATGCTCTGATTACATCGGTATCTTCTGGTTCAAGCTCATAAGCTTTTTCTAGGAAAGGAAGCGCTTGCTTTAACTCAACCTGTGCTTTTTCGATCAAAGCAGGACCTTCTTTTTCGTATGTTTTAAGATCCATTTCTCGCGCCTTGTCAAGGAAAACTTTACCTAAGTTTACATAAACTGCTCCCTGGTTGTAAACAGAAATAAAATTGTCAGATTCTATTTCCTGAGCAGCGGCATAAGATTTAATAGCTTTTCTGTAAGCTTCCTGAGCCTCATCTACTTTACCATCAGTCATATAGCTGGTACCAAGATTATCGTACATGATACCAAGGTTTAGATGTAAGCTGATATTATCCGGATCTTTAGCAATTTCGGCTTCAAGCTTTTCACGAGCCTCATCTACCTGCTCCATAGCAATAAGAAGGTTGATTTCTTCCTTGGCGAATTTGTCATCCTCAGGGTATAGTTCTTTTGCAGCTCTTACAATCTTAAGCGCAGCTTCGTTATTATTCATTTCAGCTCTTTCCAGATAGGCAATAGTGCTGTAAACATCCACACCGGCATCACCATTATCTACCATTGTATAATATTGGTCTAGTGCATCCTGGAAATTACCTAATTGCTGTGCTGCCGCAGCAGTATAATAAACAGTTAAAGAATCTCCCGGCTTTACACGCTGAGCAATTATAAATTGATCGTAAGCGGTTTGATAATCGCCGTTAGAATAGGCATCGCCACCGGCATTAATAAAAGTGCCCCAAAGGTCATCGATATTTTGCTGAGCCAGGTAATAAGTAGGTGAACCCTCTTTTTCCATTTCCATGGCTTTCTGATAAGATTCTGTCGCTTTTTCCAGCGCATTATCATCCAAACCAGATATTGATGGATTGTTGCTGGTTGCTATTGCCTGATAAACTTTACCGCGTGTAAACCAGGTATCGCTTTTCTCAGCATATTTTTCATCCTGAATGGCAAGGTCAATCTCGCCTTTCGCATCAGCATATTCACCTTTGGCAAGGTTGCTTTCTGCTTTATTGGGTTTACCCTTGTATTGTGCCTGAGCCGCAGCTCCTACAAAACAAAGTGTAATAAGTAATAAAAACGCTTTTTTCATGGTTAAATGATATTTTTTGTCTTGTATATACAATTACTAAGCCAAAATTAGGATTTCATCATTGAGAAACCTTAATTCAACTTTCAATATTAAAAAAATTATTCCTCATTTGATGTTTCTGAATCATCCTTAGCATCATTATTTTCCTGATTCAGAATTTCGTCAGCTTCCTCTTCTATATTTTCGATTTTTTCTACTGAAGAAATACTGTCTTTATCTCCCAGGCGAATCAATTTCACGCCTTGTGTAGCGCGGCCCATTACCCTAAGGTCGCTCAAGCTGATTCTGATTGTTATGCCAGATTTATTGATGATCATCAAGTCATCTGAATCAACTACAGATTTAATTGCTACCAGACTACCTGTTTTGGATGACACTTTAAGGGTGGTAACACCCTTACCTCCTCTTTTGGTGATGCGATAATCTTCGATAGAGCTTCTTTTGCCATATCCATGCTCCGATACAACCATCAGATCAGAGTTATCGCGTACGCAAACCATGCCCACCACTTTATCGTCTGCACCTTCAAGGGTAATACCACGCACACCCGCGGCAGTTCTGCCCATAGGGCGCACGTCAGACTCATGGAAATGGATCGCCTTGCCAGATTTTTTAGCAATGACAATATGATTGTCCCCATTGGTAAGATCTACATTGAGCAATTGGTCTCCCTCGTGGATGGTAATCGCGTTGATGCCGTTTTGCCGTGGCCTGGAATATGCTTCGAGGGAGGTTTTCTTGATGGTACCCTGTTCGGTACACATCATCAGGAAGTTGTTGTTGATGTAATCCTCATCTTCCAGCGTTTTAACATTGATTACCGCGCGTACAGAATCTTCAGACTCAATGTTAATCAGGTTTTGAATAGCCCTTCCTTTGGATGCTTTGGAGCCCTCAGGAATCTCCCAAACTTTTTTCCAGAACACCTTACCGTTTTTAGTGAAGATCAGCAGGTAATTATGTGCCGATGCTATAAATAAATGCTCTGTGAAGTCATCATCCTTTGTAGAGACACCTTTTGAGCCTACTCCACCTCGCCCCTGCGTTCTGTACTCTGCCAGTGGCGTACGCTTGATATAGCCATGGTGAGAAATGGTGATGACCATATCCTCATCAGGAATCATATCTTCAGCAGTGAAATCATCCGCTGCATGAATAATATCTGTGCGACGCTCATCACCATAGCGATCCTTTAACTCGGCCAATTCATCCTTGATGATGCCCATTCTTAAGCCTTCATCCGCAAGAATGGCTTTTAAGCGGTCAATCAAAGCTTTAATCTCTTCGTATTCCTTGATTATTTTATCCCGCTCGAGACCAGTAAGGCGTTGCAACCTCATATCAAGGATTGCCTTTGCCTGAATTTCGGTCAACTCAAATTTCTCCATCAAGCCATTTTTGGCAACTTCAGGATCCCTTGAGCTTCTAATCAGGCTGATAACTTCATCAAGATTATCCAACGCAATGAGATAACCTTCAAGGATGTGGGCCCGCTTTTCAGCTTCTTGCAACTCATATTCAGTACGCCTCACCACCACATCATGGCGGTGCTCCACATACAAGCTGATCAGGTCTTTTAAGTTAAGCGTTTGTGGTTTGCCTTTGACAAGGGCCACATTATTGACACTGAAACTGCTTTGCAGCTGGGTGTATTTATACAGGTTGTTTAGAACAACGTTAGGAATAGCATCTTTCCTTAGATCGTAAACTACGCGTAAGCCATTGCGGTCTGATTCATCCCGAATGTCACTGATGCCCTCTATCTTTTTATCATTGATCAGGGCCGCAGTTTTTTCAATCATAGAGGCTTTGTTGACCTGATAGGGAATCTCGGTCACAATAATTTGCTCTCTACCCGAACTAAGGGTATCAAATTCAGCCTTTGCCCGCACCACAATACGACCTCTACCCGTTTCAAAGGCAGAACGCACTCCTGTGTAACCGTAAATGGATGCACCGGTTGGGAAATCTGGGGCAGTAATAAACTGCATCAGCTCCTCAATGGTAATGTCATTGTTGTCGATATAAGCTGTGATACCGTCTACCACCTCAGTTAGGTTGTGTGGCGCCATATTAGTAGCCATACCTACAGCAATACCACTCGCTCCATTCAATAGAAGATTGGGAATCTTGCCGGGCAGTACGGTTGGTTCAGTCAGCGAGTCATCAAAGTTCGGCTGAAAATCAACCGTATTCTTATTGATGTCTGTGAGTAGCTCCTCAGCTATTCGTCTCAACCGGGCCTCCGTGTATCGCATTGCTGCTGGTGAGTCACCGTCAATCGAACCGAAGTTACCCTGCCCGTCTACCAATGGATATCTCAGCGACCATTCCTGTGCCATACGCACCATGGTATCGTACACTGAGCTATCGCCGTGTGGGTGATATTTACCCAGCACTTCACCGACGATCCTGGCTGATTTTTTATAGGGTTTATTGTAGTTTACGCCTAGTTCCTGCATACCGTAGAGCACCCTGCGGTGCACTGGTTTGAGTCCGTCACGGACGTCAGGTAAGGCTCTGGAAATAATTACGCTCATCGAATAATCGATGTAAGCGCCTCTCATCTCATCCTCAATATTAATGGGGATGATGTTTTCATTCGCTCCTTCTGCCATGCTTAGAATTTAGTGGAGTTGTGCACTAAAAATTTACCCTGCAATTTACAAAATTTATATTAAGCTAGCCAGTCAAAAATAGGATTAGTAGCCCTTTTTAATAAGGGTTCATCTTCTTCTTATTCTTGCCCTTGTATCGCCATAGTACGCGGTGGTTTTGACCTACTTTTGGGTTCTGCCAGCGCCAGATTGGTTGCCCACGCACCTCCATCCTTTGGCCCGTTTCAGGATGGGTAATCACATGCTTTAGCTGTACATGGTCAGCCTTAATAGGCGTTCTGGGAATCTCTGGGTAATTGATGCTTAGTCCTATCTGGAACATGAAGGTTGGATTTAAGGTGCGAATTGAAACACCAGCATCCGGTATCATGATATTGTAGCTCTTGATGTCATACGAAGGTTTGAAAATGATGCGCACATATTCTGAAATACTCTTCTCGATGCTTAAGCCCAGATTCACAAAAATACTACGGTCAATGACCGATTCATTGAATTTATTGCCTCCCGGGTTGATAGATCCAAAATTGATCTCTGCGGCAAATCCATAATTCCACCACTCATAAAACCTCACACCTACCTTTCCGAAAAAGCGCTTGTAGAGTACCGAATTGAAATCTAATGTATAGGGCCTTATTCTCGACTCTAAAGCCGTTGGCTTAAGCTGACCGATACGCTGGTATTCCAGCATGTAACCAAAACCAATCCTAAACATCTTGTAATTGTAGTGGATCGACAAATTCAGCGGAATAGAGTGGCCTGTAGCCCTGAAACCCAGCCCTAAAGTATCGGCATTGGTCAAGAGCGTGGTTTCCTGCAGTGCAGGGTTATTTACTGGATTATTGATTCCAGAAAGCGGCACCTGAAAGGGATCTCTCAAATTGAGCGTATCGCCCATCATGGGATCAGTAAACCAATTGAAAGTACCGGCAACTTCTTCCGGCACGCTTTCTATGTTATTGCTGAAAATAAACTGATTGTCGGGCGTTTGTAAAAAGTAGAAACCATTTAAATCCGGCTGGTATCTGCTGTAGCCATAGCCGGTGGAAATATTGATACTAAACTGATTGAGGATTTTTCTAATGGGGCTTCTGTAAATATCTTCTTCCCCGTCTTTGTTATTAGATTTTTGAGCCAATGCCTCGCTTACACCTCCTAATGTGCATATCCATAGTAGTATAAGGGTAAGTACCTGTTTCAAATCGGCTGCTTTATAGCTCAAAATAGTCCAATATCTTCTACAAATTCAAAATTAAGGCAATAAGGTGACTTCAAAAATCAAAGGACGAAAAGGCCCCACCGTAGCAGCATAGGTAGGTATAATTTTTTGCGCTACCAATTCCTCAGCAATAAGTGTCGGCATCACCTTTACACTACCGCCATAAGCAAGTGAAGAAGGCATAATAATCATTGCTGACTCACCTACAAACATCTCGGCCAGGCCTAATTCCAGGCCTTGAATAGCTTCACCCCGGCCAAACTCAAAAGTGAATGTTTCATTTCCAAAGGTGGCATCAAATGCCGAGCCTCCCAGAAAACTGGCCACATAGGTGATTTCCACCCGTTCGCCAATGCCTACCAAAGCACCGGAATCAAGCTCATTGATACGATCAATATAAATGCCTGTACCTGGTGTAGCAATATCATTAAGGTCATTGATATTGATGTAGTCCTCGATAGCAAGTTGTTCCTGAATGAGTTGCTCCTCTAAAGTGATTGCATTCTCTATTTTGATAGTCACATCCAAAACCGCACCCTGTGGGATTAACCCTTCCACTTCCAGATCTCCATAGCCAAGCTCTGCGGGGATGAAAAATCGCATACTATCACCTACTGTCATTAATGACAATGCCTGATCGAAACCTATCGGATAAATCGCATCTGCTCCATAAAGCATTTTAACAGGACCGCCGTTTTGTGGACTGGATAGGTCGATGACTACACCTTCCAATGCACTTATGGTATAAAAAGCCTCTACGACCAAACCAGGAGCCAATGGACTTCCTGAAGCACCGCTATCAAGATCAATATACCAGATGCCGGAAGCCTCATCCTGCACTGCCGTAAGTGAGGAATCTGCAGCAAGAAAATCAGCTATAATCTGCTGACTACCTTGTACTTCTACTGTATCATCGTCCTTGTTGCAACCAACAAATACAAATAGCCCAAGTAGTAATACAATAATATGGCTGAATCCTTTATGCATATGCCAATAAACGAAGCGCGTAGGTAATTATTCTTTAGCTTAAAAACAAAAAGCTTTAAGCGAAGGGGCTTAAAGCTTGATTTTGAAAGTCTCTATTTTGTCTATTTGACCTTAAAAGTATTGTAAAACATGTAGAATACAGGAATCTTATCAATGCCCAATTTCGCACCAATATCCAGCACTTTTTCGTGTTCTACCTTCGCGATACTTCTATTGTTGATGATATCCTCATCATCTTCAAGGAAGAAAGACGAAATGAATCGGATAAGGATATAAGGAGTGGCCAAAACTTCTTTTTTGTAAACCAGATCATCAACCTCACCTGCACAACGACTTTCATCAATCAATGACTGCCTGTTGAATGAACGGTCCATAGAAAGCTGGAGTACCTTTAGGAATTTGGGTTCCCACTCGTCGTATTTTTGTCTGCTGAGGATAAACTTCATGGCATAAACCACTGGATCCTTTTTCATGAAATAGCCACCTTTCGAAAGCTTTCGCGCCTTTTTGTTCAATGCCAATTCCTCAAAAAGACTCACACTATCATTGGCCAGGGCAATGCCTACAATAGGCGTCATCATGATAAGGCTGAAGAAATCGTGATCACTAATTTCGAGGTAAGGTGCTTCGTTTTTGATGAAGTCTTTTTTAAGATCGAAGGTAGCCTCAAGGATTTCCTTGTCTTCGACCATTGTAGCTATTTCGTATTCTGTAAACATTAATGCGAGATTTGTTTATTGAGGTAATATATCAATCATTTAGAATACATTCAACCGTATTATCATTTCAAAACGTAAATTCTGTATGAAGAAACGGTTAAAAAAAAAGGCTGTTGTTCAATTAACCGTTAAAAGCTAATGGAAAACAGCCTTTTTAAAACGTCAGCATTTGACTATTACATGCCTGAGTAGCTTATCTGATTTTTAAACTCTTCATACTTGTCTTTCATGTCCCCGCTTGCAGCAGCTTTAGCACTTTTATATACATCAGCCCCTCCCAGCATTTTGGTAGCCAAATCGCTATTAACACTTTTGATGGCTTCAATACGGTCATTCTTCACTTTATCGATGGTTTCCATGAATTTCGCTTCAAAGTCATTAGCGGGTTCTGCACCACCTGCAAGCTCCTTATATCTTGCACCATCCATTCCTTCCTGTGCCTGAATAAGGTCATTTACTGCCCTGCTAATGTCGGCTTTCATTTGGTCTATAACTTCTGTCATCAATGCATACTTCCAAAGCTGCTCATCTGTAACATCCTGAGCTTTAGACACATTCACCAACAACAATAAAGCGAAACTGCTTACTATTACTTTTTTCATTTTACTGGAAAAGTTTAATGTTTAACAAATTATTCAATTAACTCTGGTATTATGATTTTAAGTAATGATTACAATTCATATGGTAATTATGAATCAAAAGATTTTAAATTCCCAATATTGCAAAGTCTTAAACCTTGAAAATTAAAGGATTTCAAGGTTTTTTGTTAGGTATTCTTCTATTAGCGGTCAAACCACCACTACACAACAAACTAATAGGCCCTGTTGATATAGGGTGGCATAACCTCCAAAGAGTGAAAACTATGGAAATGGGTTCTTCCTTTTACACCATCAAACTTGAGGTCATAGATTGTTTTATCGGCAATCTTATTGGAGGAAATTTCCAGTCTTACATTATTCATGCCGGTATCGAGAGGGATGCGCGCATAATGAATTGCTGACGGCATAGTTTGCCAATTTCGGGTGTCGGCCTTTTCGGTAATGGCATTCAACAATCCGATAGCTGCTCCAAAGCCTTCATTTTCATCTCGGGCCATTTCTTCAGCAGCTTTTTTAAGTGCAAAACGAAGCAGACTCTTACCAAACTCAGCTACCATGCGTTGCCTCAATACCTTTTGAGCTATAGCATTGATATCCTCGGCCTTCTCAGCTTCGTAAGTCTTTCCATTTGCCGTTAAAACTGCATCATCGTAGTAGGTAGGCCGTTCAGTATATTTTGGAAAAGCCACCCTGAAGAATTCAAGATTCTGCAGGCCACTCCTCTCGTCATCAGAAACGCTGCTGATATCAAATGGAAAGTTAAAGCCATATTGATCATTGACAAATGTCATCATGCCGTTGGCTCCCGGTACAGCCGTGAAGTTTATCGACCATTCTGATTTTACAGGTGCCAGCCCATTATTCCAGAAAAACAGCAAGTACCCTCCATCAGATACTGAAGGCTGATACTGCCGACCAAACTCATTTTCATATTTCACCAGTTCGTCATCAAAGCCCATCAGGTAAGCTGTGCGTAGGAGATCATCTTTAAGTTGTTCGGGTGCAGATAAACCAAATTCAATGGCATAATCATCCACATATATGTCATAGGCATTTCTATAGGCAATGAAGGCATTATTGACATCACCTTCAGCATCATAGATCAAACCCATCAAAGTGTGAATAAAGGCATCCTGATCGTACCTGAAATCATTGTTGTATTTATCACTGAGCGATTGTAAGCGATCCTGCAAGCGCCGGCATTCTACCAGTGCAGACTGTCTGTCACCCATTTTCAGAAAGTTTAATGCCTTGTAGTACAAAACCATCAGATGCTCATGGTCTTCTCCTGGGTATTGCATTACCATGGGATTGCTAACCATAGATAATGCCAGATTGAGGTAATTTTTCTGATAATCTTCTCCCAGCAAGTAGGCTTCTTCTAGGTAGGAATTGCTTTCTTCATACTTGCCCAACAGGTGGGTAACTACACCTCTGTTGGCAAAATATAGAAACTTTGCCTTGCCTTCTTCTGCCTTATCATTTTTAGCTAATACCTGCTCAGCTGCTTCCAGATTACCTGCTTCAAATTGCTGATTGAATTCATAATTGATCTGGTAATAGGTAGCGCAGGCTGAGCAAAACAAGGCAAAAAATATGGCCAGTATGATTTTGCTCGGTCTCATACCCGGAAATCCATTATCAACAATCGTGAATTAATTTCTGATGTATTTCTTGATCTCCTTATCGCCTATCCACACTTTTTCATTGGTCTCCAAGTTAGCAAGCTCAAGGTTTACTTTATAGTTTACCACTTTCTCATTTTTGTAGCTGTCAGTAATTTGGGTCATCACTCCAAAAAGCATAAAGTCAGCACCTAATTCCTGGCCCCATCTGGATTGTGTTTCTATAGAGGCAAATTCACCCTGGTCTGCTCTTTCCTCCCGAAGCTTTTCTCGGAAAACGCTGTTTTGCACAACCCTAACCAGGCCTGAGTTGATAAATTCTCTTTCTATATCTTTAATAAAAGTCTCAGATTCTATATGCTCGGCAGTTTTATTGGCAATCATACCAACGATCACCACTGGTTTTTCACCGGTTTGATTATAGAAATCTTGCTTCCAGGGTCTATTGAGTACATCTCTGATCATTTCTTCTGCTACCAGTTTGGAATCAGTATCATTCCATCGACCACTAAGGTCTATTTGCTGATCTGGACTTACCCGGGTCACTGTTCTCTGAGAACAGGCGCCTAAAACAGTGGCTGCTACAGCCAAAACCATCATAAAAATTGCACGCTTTTTCATCGCTTTTCAATTAGTGGAGTTGAATTAAAATTTTCCTTGAACTCTCAGGTTCAAAAACCTTGCCGATAATGAATTAGGTACTGCAAATTGATTATTTATTACATCATTTACCCAGGTATAGCTGATCGTATTTTGTGCGCCAAACAGGTTTAAAACCTCTAAACCAATCCATATGGAATCAAAAAAACTTTGCTCATTGGTAGGTTTAATAATTTTGGAAAACCCTATATCAGCCCGGTAGTATTCATCACCACTAAATGCGTTTCTTAGATTATCCTGGTTGGGAGGACCAAAGGGTAAACCACTGCCATAGAGCAATGTAAGTGCTACATTCAAAGTGGGATCATTAGGCATGTGATCCTGAAAAAATATGGATAGATTGATTCGCTGGTCAGAAGGCCTTCTGAAATACCCCAGCCCATCATCGGCAAGGTCTTCCTCTGTTTTGAGGATGCCCAGGCTAAACCACGATTCTGTACCGGGGATAAACTCGCCGTGTACCCTGAAATCAACTCCCGCTGCATATCCGGTGGCATTATTATTGGCAAAATACCTGAGCCTTACATTTTCTATATCATAAAGGTTAAGATTGTATAAATGCTTGTAATATGCCTCATTGAAGAATACAAACGGCCTGCCCCACAACTGAAACTGGTATTCTGAGCCAAGAATGAAATGCAGGCTGGACTGGGCTTCTACCTGATTTTTAATCTGACCTGCCCTGTCTCTAAGCTCACGGTAAAATGGAGGCTGCTGATAAAGGCCGGTAGCAAAACGGATCGTTAGAGGTCTTACCCAGTCGGGTTGGTAAGCATATTGAAGTCTAGGGCTAACCAGCAGCTGCTCATTATAATCCCAATAATTAAGCCTCACGCCGTAAGTTAATGTATGCTGGTCGTTAAGGCTAGACATGGTATGTTGGACATAGCCCGTAAACTGATTGCTATTGATGTTGATTTCATTGAAGGCACGTGATTCCAACTCAACAAAATTGGCACTGTCTGTAAAAGCATATTCGCGCAGTTCATCATCTATCAGGTACCTGCCCCACCCAAAACCTCCTTCCAGCAAATGCTGATCATTGATGACGAGTTTATTCCTATTTTCCAGATTTAGGATATCGGCAGATAATTGATTACGCCCACTTTGGTAATTAGTACCAATGCCACGTACCAGTACGCACTCATCAAATGTAGACGATCCAGGGTTGGTATTTAGATCGCATAGCCGGTAACCGCCTTCCACCTCATAGCGCTCACGCTCATCGGTGGTTACCCCGGAGAGTATCCAGGAGGAAGTAAGTTTATCATTCCATCGCTTCTTCCATTTGAAGCCTGCCTGATAGGTATCATATTTCATTAGCTCTGTGCCTTCAAGGGCTACAAAGAGCCTGAAATTAGCACTCAAAGTACCGAAATCAGATTGCCTTGATTCCGGAAAGGTCTCATATCTATTGCGTGCATAAGAAAGCAACATAGATAGCTCACTGGATCTGTCTTTTTGTGAAGAGAGATCGATGGTGGTATAGCTCTGAAAGTCTGTAAATGTGGGAAAATACTCTCCATCTACCTCCAGGCTATTCAATAAATACCGGCTGTCTTTATGTCTAATACCTCCAATGTATCTTATTCGGCCATTATTGCTGATACCTTCATAATGCGCCGACCCGCCCAGTAAGCCAAGCGTAACGGACCCCTGATTGTACTCGGGTTGTTTATAGCTGATGTTTAAACTACTGGCTAATTTATCTCCATACTTGGGCTGCCAACCTCCTGCATAAAAGTCTATATTGCTTACCAGGTCCATGTTGATAAATCCCAGCCCTTCCTGCCTACCTGCAGTGATTAAAAAAGGCCGGTATATAGGAATGTCATCTACATAAATAAGGTTCTCTTCATAATTACCCCCTCTTACATTATAGGTTGATGACATTTCATTAGCAGCAGATACGCCAGGCAAGGTGACTAGTATCCTGGAAATATCCTGAAAAGGAGAAGGAACTGATTGAATTTTTCGAGGATTTAGGCTGATAGCTCCAGCCTGTGTGTCTACATTTTCTGCGGCTCCCCGAATCTCTACCTGATCGAGCAGACGTGTATTTATTTTTAATTGAAAATCAATTCTAAGAGAATCATTACCCTGGAAATTGACGGGCAAGTTTGCTGTGAAATATTCCAGATGCCTGAATGTAAGTACTCCGGCGGTATCCTCTACACTTATTCGGTATCTTCCAAGAGCGTCTGTATTGCTACCTCTATTGCTATTCCAGATCACATTAACCTGAGGCACGCCAACAGAAAGAGAATCGGTGACCAGGCCATAAATAACTTTGTTCTGACCAAATGCGGAAAGACAAAGTATGGAACCTAGAATGCTTAAAAATACCTGACGGAAATACCCAATCATGCAGAAAGCTGCTTAAAAGTCTTGATGGTTTCTGTGGGATTTTCAGTATTAAATACAGCGCTACCGGCTACCAACATTTCAGCACCAGCAGCTAATAATTTGGGGCTATTCTCAAGATTTACACCACCATCAATTTCAATAATGGCTTTACTATTATTTTCATCTATTAGCTGCTTAGCTTCAGCAACTTTACGATAGGTATGCTCTATGAATTTCTGTCCACCAAAACCGGGGTTGACTGACATAATCAAAACCACATCGATATCCCGGATAATATCTGACAGAAGGTGGACGGGGGTATGTGGATTGATAGCTACGCCAGCCTTGCACCCCAGGGCTTTGATTTGCTGAATCGTGCTGTGAAGGTTTGGGCAAACTTCATAATGCACGGAGATCAATTCAGCACCGGTATCCTTACATTGCTGAAGGTATTTGTGTGGCTCCACGATCATAAGATGAAAGTCCAGTGGTTTTTGAATATGACGTGCAATTGCCTCTGTCACGGAAAACCCAAAAGAAATATTGGGTACAAATACTCCATCCATAATATCTATGTGCAGGTAGTCTGCAGCACTATTATTGATCATGGCAATGTCTTTCTGCAAATTGGCAAAATCGCCTGCCAGAATGGATGGTGATAAAATCATGGGCTATGTTTTTAGTATTTGATAAGTTTTACTGCCTTTTGAATCTGGTCTGTAGCTATTTGAAGATAATAATTTCCAGATGCTAGCGCTTCGGTTTGAATCTCGACCAGCTCGGGATTGATATAACGAACCGCCACATTGGGTACGGTACCGCCTTTCAGGTCAATTAATGTAAAGGTCAAAGCCTCCTTATTTAATTTGGCATCCAGAGCTACATAAAACCGATTATCGCGAAATGGGTTGGGATACACGGTAACCCTATCTTCCACCACATCTTTTACAGATAAGATGGTTCCATTGACTGCACGCTCATAGTTAGGCGTGCCATATCCGTATCGATTACCAGGACTGGTATATCGATCTGCTGAAGCCTTCAAAGCTTCAATCACCTCAAGCGCCGAAAGTTCAGGCTTACTCTGCCAAAAAGATGCTGCCAAACCAGCGATTTGTGGAGCTGCGTAGCTTGTACCTATGCCATTGTAAAAGTTGCCGGACCCTGAAAGCACCACTGTGGGTGACCCCTTAGCGGTAAAAACGGGCTTTACTCTGCCATCAGCCGTAGGTCCTGTGCTACTGTAGCTAGCCAAAGAGCCATTAGCTGTAATTGCACCAACAGCCACTACGTCTTTACCATCTGCCGGAACGGTAATGTATTGCCAGGATTTATTGCCTTCATTGCCGGCACTGGTTACTACAATCATCCCTCGTTCCGCAGCCATACTAGCACCTATACTGGCTACCGAAGTTTGACCATTCAGGTCTTCATATTCATAATTCATACTTTCATCCGTGAAAGTATTGTAGCCCACACTGCTATTGATGATATCTGCACCGATGCTATCGGATCTTTCTGCGGCAAGCACCCAGTTAAACTCTTCGATTCTATATTCACTGGCAATATCCTCGGTTACATACAATGCGAAATCAGCTTCATAGGCTATACCCTGATAAATTGAATCATGATAAGCTCCAATGGGTGTGAATACACTGGTTCCGTGATCATCATAACGGAAAATATCTTTTCCATTGATCACAAAATCATGGTAATCGATGAGTTGATTGTTGGTGAAAAGGTGCTGAAATACAGCTGATTCATTGAGGCCATCAAAGCCACCATCAAACACCGCTACCAACATACCCGCACCTTTGAATCCATCCTCGTGCATTTTCTGAACCGCAAGCATCCCATTTTGATCGTCTGAGGATAGGTTAGTTGACCCTGGCGGGTTAAAAGATTCGGGCCAATCGAAAGTAGAACCTGCACTGGTGATTCTATCTCCTTTGGCGATGTAAGCAATTGAATCAATATAAGACTTCTCCTGAAGCGTATTGATAAAATCGGTTTGATCCTGCACTATGGCTGCATTAAGCCACCTGGAAGTGTAATGAACAAAAATGCCCAACTGATTGAGCGAATCAATGTAATGGGGGTTTACAGGAAAATCACCTTCCGTAATGGCAATGTTTTGTTTTGCTCGTCTTTCAATAGCTCTGGACGATAAAAACGCTCCAGGATTGTCGATGGAATATGGGCTATTTGCTTTATCAGCAAAGAAAATAGCAAAGCGATTGACACCATCCGGCTGAGCTTGCAACCCAATGGCAAAACATACTATCAAAAATGTAAGCAGCTTAGTTTTTGCCATAGTTTATTATTGACTGTCGGAGAATCCTGCCTCCTTCTATTTGTCTTTCTCCTGTACAATCTCTAGTACAATATTCAAGTGTCATGTAATCTTTAGCCACAAGCCCAATATCAGGTGCATAAAATTCAAACTTTTGATCAATTCCGGTAAGGTTTTCAGGAATATCGGCCAGTGCTATTCTAGCAAGGTCCGTCAAAGGCAGCCCATTTATGGTAGTATCTGCTTCCTGGATCAGCGCAGAAAAAGTTGATTGAAATCTGCTATTGTAGGTATTGCCATCCCATTCGATATTATTTCTAAGTGGAAAGACCATTTTGAGCAAGCCTATATTATTCTCGGTAACCAATATGCCATTTTCAACATTTGTTACTGTCCATAATGCTTCTATGGTCCAATCCTGGTTGGCATTGGGTCTGGTGGCTCGCTGCAGCAGGAACACCTCCCTATTAGCCTCATTAATATAAGTATCCACCAGGGTTTCCTGCAATTGGTATCTGCTGGTATCGCCACCACTCAAATTGATATTTACTTCCAACACATCGTATTCTATAAATCGGCCAACCTCAAGCGGAAAATAATTGGTACCTACAGATGCCCCGGATGGCTCAATAGTTTCAGTACTGCAGCTAACGCATAGAGCTACAGCACTGACTAAAACCAATAATTTAGATAGCCTTTTTTGCATGTTGGTTAAAACTTGATTGTATCCAGCCACCGCCTACGACATCATCTCCTTCATAAAAAACAGCTGCCTGTCCCGGTGCTATGGCATGCACACCCTTACCAAAGAACACCTTCATGGTGTCTCCAGCTTGTTCTATAACGGCAGGAGTACCTTCATCATTGTACCTTACCTTGGTCACAGTATCCAACCTTTCGCCTTCAATATTAGAATACTTCAGCATATTGAGCTGTTTTACATACATGCCATCACGAGCGAGCTCGTCAAATGTACCCAATACTACCCTATTTTTTTCCTTTTGGATTTCTGTAACATACACCGGATAACCCAAGGCAATGCCCAGTCCTTTTCTTTGGCCTACGGTATAAAAGGGATACCCTTCATGTTGGCCAACTACTGTGCCATCCTCGAGCACAAATTCGCCTCCTTTTACATCTTCCTCCAATCCATCAACCCTTCTTTTCAAAAAGCCTCTATAGTCATTGTCAGGCACAAAGCAGATTTCATAAGATTCCGACTTGTTGACTAACTCGTGAAAGCCTCTTTCTATAGCCATTTCCCTAATCTGCGGCTTGGTCAATTGCCCAAGTGGCAACATCGTACGGCTCAGACTTTGCTGAGAAACACCCCACAGCGCATAAGACTGGTCTTTGTTGAGATCCTTGCCCCGGCTGATCACATAGCGCCCATTTTCTTCTCGCACATTGGCATAATGTCCTGTAGCAATCCAATCACAATTCAACTTGTCGGCCCTTCTTAGCAGTGCATCCCATTTGATGTGCGTATTACAAAGCACACAGGGATTGGGTGTTCGGCCTGCAAGATATTCATCAGTAAAATGATTGATGACATAATCTCCAAACTCTTCCCTGATATCCAAAATGTAATGTGGAAAGCCCAGGTTTACGGAAATATTGCGGGCATCATTGATGGAATCCAGGCTGCAACAGCCCGTTTCTTTTTTGCTACTCCCGGAACTGGCATAGTCCCAGGTTTTCATGGTCATGCCTATGACCTCATATCCTTGCTCATGTAGTAAGACAGCTGCAAGGCTACTGTCAATGCCGCCACTCATAGCGACTAATACTCTTCCTTTGCTCATATAATTGCTATTTCGCCAGGTTCAAAGCCTGGTTTTTCACATCGATTATTCATTTCAGAATGAAGTGAATCCATTCCGGTTGCAAAGGTAGATTAATTACACAGAAATCCTTGGTATATGGTCTGCGTTAGTTCATTTTAAGTTTTTCCTCCCTAAGCTTATCAGATATGAAGAATTTAATCACACTTTGTCTGGTAACACCTAGTCGTTTTGAAACCATATCTAATTCATCCACCATCCACTCTGGAAAATCTACACTGACTCTTTTCTGGCTTAAACCTGGTCGCTCAGCCTGATTTAGATCTAAATACTGAGTAACATCCTCCCCTTTTTCAAATGCCTCATCAAACTCCCTAGCTGAAATAGATGTCTTTTTCATTCTTTCTTGATTTTCTTACTGATATAATTCGAATATTAAAGCTTCTAATCGTGTAAACGGCTGTCCAAAACTCATCGTTGATTTTACCAATCATTATATATCTCGGTTCATCAACTGTTTTAGCTGGAATTATGATTCTATCGGGATCACTCCAAAGTCTTTTTGCTTCTATAAAGTCAATTCCATGCTTGTCTTTATTCAATCGATTTTTCCTGGAATCAAATTCAAACATTAATAATTAAACAATAATTGATTAATAATTGATGTAAAAGTATACATAAATGAAATTTTTACATAGTTGTAATTCAAAAAGTAAAACCAAGGCACTTTTTATTGAGGTCTAGACAATATTACTTTGCCAACTTTAAAATCTAAACCATGTCCTTAAAAGCATTCGTACTAGTAGATGAAATTACCAACCTTAGCGATGCACGTTACTGTGCGGGTATGGGGGTAGACGTACTGGGTTTTCATTTTAATGATGAGAAAGATGATCAGCAGTTTACAGAGATATCTGAATGGGTGGCAGGCGTAGATTTCAGTGCCACTTTTCAAACCGAAGATGTACTTACGATTCAAGAGAAGCTGGCACAGCACACCCTATCCTACCTCATTGTACATGATGTCAATATTTTGGATCAGATTCAGCATTTCGATAAGCCTATTATTCTGAGAATTGATATAGATGGTAAAGAACAATTGGAAGGCCTAAACCAACTAATGGAAGACCATCATGAACTGGTTTCCTATTTCTACATTTCTTGCATTGACCCAAACCTGGTAGCTGACTGTATTATTGTAACCAATCAGCTGGCTGCTGATTTTCCTATACTTGTGGATTTTGGATTTGAAGCTTCTACCGTTGAGCAATTCATCGAAGAATCCGGTGTAAAGGGCATTGTATTACAAGGCAGTGAAGAAGAACAAACCGGCTTTAAAGATTACGGCTACATCATGGATGTGCTTGAGGAATTAGAAGAAGATTAATCTGCATTTTCCTTAAGCAAAATTCCTGGTAGCGAGCATACTGCTGTTATTAGGAAAAATATAAGACTGAATGCCACCGCCAGATTCTGATCTATGCCAAGATACTCGTGGCTTAGCACAAATGTCAATTCCCTTGCTCCTACACCACCTATAGTAAAGGGCAATACCGCCACCATGGAGGAAATTAAAAACACAAATTGATAAACAAGGATTTGGGTATCTACACCCAGTGAAAGCAAAATAAACCACGCGCAAACCAATTGTGACACTTGTACACCTATTGATAATAGAGTACTGCTAATAAGTTTAGGTAGAAATAAGCCGAAAAGCAATTTGTTAAACAACCAAAATGACGGTAAGCTTAGCAACAATAGCGCCAAACAGATCAGGTTTTGATAGGCAATAATTTCCGGGATAAAAAGGGCTAAACCTATGGCCAATATCAGCAGAGCAAATAAGCCATTGATTCGATCCAGTAAAGTAGCACTGATCAAAGACTTGGTTGAAACTGTATGTTGCTTCCGAAGAATATAAATTTTATAGCCATCTCCCCCAATGCCTCCGGGTAGAAACAGGTTATAAAACATCCCAATCCAATACAGCCTAATGTTGTAGCCAGATGTAATATTCAATCCAGTACTTTCAAAATAGCTATGCAGTCTGAGGGCAGAAATAACCTTGGAAAGCACAAAAGCCAAGGATGCGAGTATCAGCCAACCAAAATGTACAGTTTTAAAAAGTGAAAGTGTGGCATCCAGGTCGATTTGTTGGAACACATAATAAAGCGCCGCAGTAGAAACTACAAGCTTTATTATTGCACTAAAGTACTTTTTCAACTTTTGGTTTTCCAACGAAAATTTCTTTAACCCGATAAGTTTTCTTGCTTTGGGATTCAAAATAGGTACGTACGATAAGCTCTGCAATAAGTCCTATCGTAATGAGCTGTATACCACCTAAAAGCAGCGTAATACCCAATATCAACAATGGCCTGCCCCAGATATCTTCGCCCATGATTTTAAGTACCAAAAGATAGGCATTGATACCGCCACCCAACAAAAAAGTAAGGATACCTGCCGTACCAAACAGGTGCATCGGCTTTTGGAGGTACTTCTGAAAAAAGACCATCAGCAATAGGTCGCTCATAACTTTAAAAGTACGACCCAGCCCATATTTTGACTGACCGTGTACCCTCGGGTGATGGGCTACCGGCATCTCTGCCAACTTAGCGCCTTGCAGCTGAGCTAGTACCGGAATAAAGCGATGCAGCTCTCCATATAGACCTAAATTTTTGGCTATATCCTGCTTAAATACCTTGAGTGTACAACCGTAATCATGCAGATGGACGCCAGTCAGTTTTCTGATCATAGCATTGGCAATCTTGCTGGGAATCTTTCGCAGTATCATGCCATCCTTACGTTTGGCCCTGATGCCTGCAACCACATCTAAATCCTCATCTTCCAGTTTTCTGATCATGGCCGGAATATCAGCAGGGTCATTTTGCAGATCGCCATCGAGAGTCACAACATACGTGCTTTCAGCATGATCAATCCCGGCAGCCATTGCCGTAGTTTGTCCGTAATTTTTGTTGAGCTTTACGAGTCGTACCTGTGGCGTGGCAAACTCTTTTATCTTCCTTACAGTAGCATCAGTGCTGCCATCATCCACAAAAACCACTTCATAGTCCTCAGAAGCTAAGTTATTTGAGATACGTTCTATGAGAGGTTGAATATTATCCTCTTCGTTGTAAACAGTAATGACCAGCGAAATTCTCATAATGACGGGTAAGTCCTGAGGCAAAGGTGCCTATTCAAATTGAAATCTCATATATTTTATGGTCTCACCTTTTTCTGAAAACAGTTTCTCGTACTTTGTTTGTACACCCTGATGCTCTGCAAGAAGGTCGGAATGATACAGGTCATGCGTATAAACCAGATTTTTGACTTTTATTCTTTGCTCTTCAATGAGTGAAAGAGTGTAGTCAAATAATTCGGTATTATCTGTCTTAAATTTAACCCAGCCATTAGGTTTTAAGATTTTCCTATACATTTCCATGAACCGGGGAAAGGTAAGCCGGCGCTTTTCATCTCTATCTTTGGGTCGTGGATCAGGGAAAGTGATCCAAACTTCACTAACCTCCTGCTCAGCAAAAAATTTTTCCAGATGCTGTATCATGGTTCTCAAAAAAGCTACATTGTCCAGCCTATTTTCTATGGCGTAAGTGCTACCTACCCATATTCGGGAACCCTTGATATCGATACCAATAAAGTTTTTACCTCGATCTATCTCTGCCAGCCCTACCGTATATTCACCTCTGCCACAACCCAATTCGATGACAATCGGATTATCATTGTCGAAGAATGTTGACCATTCTCCCCTGATCGATTCAAACAATGCCTTTCCTGGCTCAATCACATTTCTTCTAGCTGCATTATCAGCAAAGCGCTGCTGCTTTTTTCTTCCCATTTAAAGATTGTTGATTTCTGCTACCACAAAGGTACTACCTCCCACAAAAATCAGGTCATCAGCATCGGCCTGTGCCTGGGCAAGAGAGATTGCTTTATTGACATCCTGTTCTATTTCACATGTAAAGCCCTCTCTACTGAGCATTTCAGCAAGTGCTGTTGCCTGTATAGCACGCGGTATAGTGGGTTGTGTGACTATATAATAAGCCTGTTTAGGAAGCAAAGGAAATATTAAATCCCAACGTTTATCTGCTACGCCTCCCAGCACGAAGTACAGTTTTTCATAGGTATAACCATTGAGCTGCGCCATATTATCACGCATTCCATCCGGGTTATGGCCAACGTCACATATGGTCAAAGGACTTAATTGCAGCACCTGCCACCTCCCTTTGAGTCCGGTAAGCTTGCAAACACTAGATAATGCGCTCTCAAGGGCATTTTTCCCTATATCAAAACCTGCTTGATTGAGTACATCTACTGTAGCCAGAATGCCTGGCAGGTTTTTTTTGTAATACCTTCCCTTCAAGTCCGGACTAATGCTATAAAGACGTTCGCCATTCTTGATGGCTTTATAGCTATTATCCTGATTTTCATGAATTTCCCATTGATCAGTTGCAAATTCAATTGGAGATTCACCCTGCTTTGCTTTTGCAATAAAT
Organism: Cyclobacteriaceae bacterium; assembly: GCA_965227155.1. GTDB lineage: Bacteria > Bacteroidota > Bacteroidia > Cytophagales > Cyclobacteriaceae > UBA6059. The sequence goes on along the minus strand of OZ245731.1, from coordinate 4,190,484 downwards.
ACGTCCCTTAGCTCTGGCTGATCTGCTCCTACAACCACAGGCTTACCCGGCTTAATGATACCTGCCTTTTCACCGGCTATTTCAGGCAATGTTTCACCCAGGAACTCCTGGTGATCCATACCGATCATGGTAATCAGGCTTACTATTGGATCAATCACATTCGTGGAATCCAATCTCCCACCCATACCTACCTCAACCACAGCCACATCTACTTTTTCTTTGGCGAAATAATCAAAAGCCATTACTACGGTAGTTTCAAAAAATGATGGCTGTATCGTTTCAATTAAATCCTTATGTTTTTCTACAAAGTCAATTACATATTGCTGCGATACTTCGATCCCATCAATTCGAATGCGTTCAGTAAAATTCTTCAGATGAGGTGAAGTGTAGAGCCCGCTTTTATAGCCCGATTCCTGTAAAATAGCTGCAAGGCTGTGGGCGCTGGTACCTTTACCGTTAGTGCCGGCTATATGAACGCTTCTAAATTTTTTATGAGGATTTCCCAAAGCCTCCAGAAACCTGAGTGTATTGGTCAAATCCTTTTTAAAGGCGGTTTTACCCACTCTTTGAAACATTGGTAATCGGGCATACAAATACTCTAGCGTTTCCTGATAATTCATATAGCTTGATCCGTACGAGTTGAAGAATATTGATTTACAAAGCTCTATGAAAGATGCCGATACTTTGCGCTAAAAAAGAAAATAATTAGTTGGTTCGGATAATGAATGTAATCTTACCGGTAGACGTGGGAGCCGGCATAGCATTGCCGCTGGTAGGACTAAATGTGAGTTTCGATACTTCGTCTCTGTATATCTTCTCAACACCAGGAGTTACCGTCTTTTCAATTGTCTTTATGCCAATGATGTAACCCTGATCATCTATGGTAATTTGGAAAACTATTCGTCCGCTTTCATTGGATGTATCCTCAGGCTTAGGCAGATAATCCCAATTCCAGCCTGCCAAATCAAGGGAGGCACCAGAAGCACTGCCTGGCGAACCATATAAAGCCCTTTCATCAAGTGAGCCTTCAGGGTCTCCTTTATCTCCTACCTCATCTTTGTTGTCTCCATCATTGCCTGTAGAAGTATCAGGCACATCATTATCACCCGTAGATTCGGTAGGTTTTGGGTCAGTTTTAATATCGACAGGATCCTTACTGACAGTCTTTTCAGGCTCTGTAGTTTCAGTAGTATTGGTTTCTTTGACCTCTTCTTTTTCAGGCAATTGTTCTTCAACTACATCCGGGCTTTCGACAGGTAGTGGATCTACGATCTCTTCGGCCTCCTCTGAAGTTTCTATTTCATCTTCTACAGATTCTTCTTCTACATTTGAGGGCTCAGACTCCTCTTCCAGCTGTGATTCTTCTATCTGTTCAGTAGTTTCTTCTGCTTCTTGCTCTGTCGATTCTGTTTGCTCCGGTTCAGTTTCTTGCCGCTGAGGGTTTTGTACAGCGCCTGATCCTACATCATCCAATCCAAAGTTGAGCTCAATACCATATTCTGGTATGGGAGGATCCGGTTCTCGCCAGGCAAGAATGAAAAAAAACAAAGCTGCGAGCAACGCGTGAAACGTTACCGAAAAAATCATGGCTTTTCGCTTTCTTTGTTTTTCCTGCTCCTGACTCATTTTACAGGTTTTGTAGCTATAGAAACTTTAGCTTCAAGGGCAGTAGCAATACCTGCCACATGCACCAGATGCTCGACAGGCACAGATTCATCGCAATGCAATACAACCAGACCCTCTTTATTGGCAAATGCATCGCGCAAGGTCATTTCCAGATTGTTTTTGCTCACCTTCCTATCATTTACATAGTACTGCAAATCCCGGGTAATGGTTACACTTACCTTTTGCATAACAATACTGGAGCTTTTGCTAGAAGGTAAATTCACAGGAAGACCCGAAGGTGTTATAAATGAGGCTGTTAGCATAAAAAATATCAGCAACAGAAATATAACATCTGTCATCGAAGACATGCTAAAGGCCGCTTCTACTTTATGTTTTGACTTGATGTTCATGTAGGCTCCTGCAGTAGGTCAATAAATTCGATTGCACTATACTCCATTCGATGAACCAGCTTCTGCACCCTTGTCACCAGATAGTTATAGGCAAGATATGCCAATATACCAACAACCAGTCCGCTGGCTGTGGTCACCATAGCCTCATAAATACCGCTCGATAGCAGTTTTGGACTCACGGCACCTTCCTCCTGGGCAATGGCAATAAAAGCCTGTATCATACCCGTTACGGTACCCAAAAAACCGATCATAGGTGCTGCACCTGATATAGTAGCGAGGTAGCTCAGGTTTTTTTCGAGTCTATAGACTTCAATTTTTCCCACATTTTCTATGGAAACCTCAATATTTTTCAATGGACTACCGATTCTAGCTAGTCCTTTTTCCAACATTCTTGCTACAGGCGTATCGGTTTGCTTACACAATAAGATGGCCTCCTTAATGCTACCTTTAAGCACATTCTCTTTGATCTGATCTGTAAATCCATCCGGTGTTTTACTTTCCTGTTTAATGGTCAGCAACCGTTCTACAAAAATATAAATAGCTATAATGGAAAGAATGACTAAAGGCAGCATCATATAGCCGCCTTTCACCAATAATTCAATGACAGAAATAGTCTGTTCTCCGGCAGTTTCATTGACCGGAGAAATTTGTAATAAGATCATAAATGTTTTAATACCTTAATGCCCAAATATCATTTCCATAAGTGCCTTTGTACTGTTCCATTGCACTTACCGCATCAGCGTAAGAGGAAAATTCAGCCACGGCAACCCGATAGAATTTTGATTCATTAAACGGAGGAATAATCAAAGCGTTGACTCCCTTCGCGGTTAATTTCTTCGAATAATCGCCTGCCATGTCATCATCTATAAAACTTCCCACTATGATATATGAACGACCGGTTTTAGTAGATAGTGTGGTAACCGTGCCGGGCGCACCATTATTATTTTGTTGTGCCAGTTGGGCATTTTTCTGAGCCTGGGCGGCTTTTTGACGCTCAGCCTCCTGCTCTCTTTTCTTACGCTCAGCAGCTTCTCTCGCCTCCTGCTCTTTTCGGGCTTTTTCTTCAGCGGCCTTTTCAGCATCAGTTTTACTGGTAGCTGTAGTGTTTTGCTTTGTGCTTGAGCTATTGTCAGCAGTATTGTTGGAACCTTTGCGTTCAACTTTTACTACTTTCTTTGGGTCTCCATCGTCGGTAAGGCTAAACCAGTATAATAGCCCCGCAGCAATTAGAAAACAAGCAACTACGCCAATTACAATGACCTTAGTGAAGCCCTTTGAGCCCGACTCGCTACTGTAAGTCCTGTAGTTTTCAGGCATCTCTTCACTTTCGGCCGGCTCAAAATCCTCAAACTCCTCATCAGGATAATTATCGTCCGCTTCGAAAAGCGCATCGTCATCATCAGCCGTACTATCAGCAAAAGATTCATCATCTTCAAATGAAGAAGGCTCGAAAGGATCATCTATTTCATCCGATATTTCATTCGAATCATCGGTGGAAAAATCTTCAGTATCATCTGTAGAGAAATCGTCATCCGATTGTGTAAAGGAATCAACGTTTGAACCAAAATCCGAGTCATCATCATCACTCGAATCAAAATCAGAGGTAAAATCATCTGTTTCTGCTTCTGGTTCCTCTTCTTCTACATCATCTTCAAGCTCCTCGTATTCCAGATCAGGTAAACCAAAATCCTCATCAGAATCGTTGTTATTTTCTTCGTTTGAGTTGTAGTCCTCTTCGGGATCGTTTTCTGGATTCTTCTTAGCCATGTCCAAAAATTAAACTTTAATACGACAGTAATTTAACAAAAAGATGATTTCATCCTACTTCCGACTATTAAAATTAACCCCAGAAGCTTACTAAAATGAATAACTGACCCCTAATTTAGCCATTATGCCACGATTAGGATAATTAAAATACAATTGATACTCGTTGCTCAGCAAGTTGTTAAATTGAGCGAAAGCCAGCCATTGCTTATTAATTCTATATTCTGCACCCAGTGACAAATCGATGATGGCATCAAGCGGTGTGGCAGTAGCGGTAGAGGCATCAAAAGCCTCAATACCTCCTAAAATATTGGCCATGAATGAAAAACTAAGTGCATCGGTAGCATTGAAATAGTTATTCCAACCAACCGTAAATTCTGGCAAATGCCACGCTCCTGCCAGCACATCTGTAGTGTAGCTGAATAGGTTTATATTCAAATAAGACTGTATTGTATTGGATCCGATGTATCCGAGCTTAAGGCTTGGATTGATAACTTGCGTGGTACCGGGATCGTAAATCAGGTCAAACTGAGCGGGATCGAAACTGCTATTTACAAAAAAGGCCATATTGTCAACTTCCTTGTAAGAAAAGGTCAGCTTATAATCCCAAAGACTATTACTACCATGAATGCCAGCAGTAATATTGACATTATTTAAAGAGTGATTTAAAACAAGATCTTGCGAAACCCAGAAATTTTGATCTACCATATCCTGGAGAAATCGTGCTTCAATATCTCCACTATACCTGGCAAAAGCATTGAACGCAGCACTGTGAGTAAACTCTAAATTGACATAAGGAAATATTTCGAGTTCATCACCAACCCAAACCTCATCATCCATTATTGCTAATCTTGCACCAGCCTGCACCGACCAGGTGTCAGTCATATACTGCAACCGTGGTGTTACCCGATATAAATTTCGAGCTACCTCTTGGGTCGCATTGGTGTATTGACTGAGAATGGCAGAAACATCTATATTCCCTCCCAGGCCTTCATTATTCAAATTGAAATTACCCTTTAACTGAAATTTATTTTCACCATTATCAAAATCATCAGTAAGAATATTGCCATCAAAACCTATTGCATAATCCGTGTTTTCACCGCCTACACCTTTATAGCCAAGGTTTATCGCCAAACTGTTGAATACCTGCTTGATAGTATCCCTATCAACTTCCAGTGATGGGTCATAGCCATAATAATAACCCGATCGGGTGCGATAGGCCAATCGGCCAAAAGCATTTCCTTGCTCACCCATCAACTGTCCCTTAAGGCTCAGAGAGCTTTGCGAAGCTCCGCTATTCTCTTCATCTACGGGACCAGTGCCAAATGACAAGTGATTAAAATCAGCACCCACGGCATATTTCTCATTGGGACTGCTTTGTAAAGTGGCTTTGATTAAAGGTGATTGATAATTTCCATATCCTAATCGGATTTCATTCTGGCTGGTGCTTTCGCCATCATTCTCACTAAATTCTATGGTTGAAAAACCGGGAATAAAGGTTTCAGGTTGAAAATCAAACAATGAGTAATCAAGGTTTATTCCCTCTTCAAACTGTGGCTTAAACTGGTCATCAATTTTTTCAAAATACCGCTGTGCATAGGGTAAAGTAATCTCACGGTCTTTTTCAATGATAACCTGAGCATCCTCTATTTCACCATCAGGGGCTGTCGGCGGTTGCTCCTGCGCAAATACCATGACGGGCAAAAAGAATGCTATTATAAAAAGCCTTTTCATCTAATGGAGTCAGTTTTTTGTGTGATCGTATCTTCTTTGATTTCCTGCATCTCAGCGGCCTCTAGCTGCTTTAATTTTTCCCTGGCCTGTTGTTTTATGTCTTCCAAAGGGGATTTTTCTATCAATGAATTAAGTGTGGCTTTAGCCTGGAAACCTTCGTCCATTGCCATAAAGTTATCCGCGATCAGTAGAAAAGACATACCCAACCACTTTTCAAAAGCGGCATAGTTTTTATTCAAATCATAAAGTGTCTGAACACTCTGTTTATGATTCCCTTGTTCGTAAAAAATCTGTGCCATCATGTACTGGGCTTCAGCACCTGTTTGATCCCGACTCCCATTGCTGGCATTGATGAAATAATCAACAGCTTCATCTAGTTTGCCCATGGCATAGGCGGATTTTCCCAGGTAAAGCTGTGCCCTGCCCTGTGCATTGAACGAACCACCAGCCTCTATCAAAACCTGATCTGCATAGTAAAAGGCACTATCATATTGCTCTAGTCCATAATAAGCCACCATTTGCCCAGTTAAGGCATCAACCACATCGCGCTTTGATCGGGCCGCACGCTGTTGGTCTTTAAACAATGCAATCGCCTGATCAAAACGTGCTGACTCAAGAGCAAGGGTAGCTGCCCTGTTGAGGGCGCGTAAATAATAAGTGCTACCCGGGTCTTCAATGATGAACTGGTAATAGCTTAGTGCCTGATCATTTTGCTCAAGCCTGAAATGAGCATCAGCCAAATAATAATATGCATCATCCAGATAACTGCTCTCAGGATATGACTCGATAAAGCTTTCAAATTTTTGAATCGCCACTTGATAACGTTGATTAAAATAGGTTGATCGGGCAGATTCAAAGTCTACGGATTCCAGGTTGGTACTTTCCGGATTAGCCTGTCGGTACATGCTAAGATATTGATCGAAATCTTCCGTACTTCCTTCCAGGGTCATCACTTCCTGCAAACCCAGAATAGCGCTATTGGCCATACTATGGCTTGGATAGTCCGTAATTACCTTAATGTAATCCTCTTTAGCAGGTCCATAACTCTTAAGATTAAAATTAGATACAGCTCTTCTTACATGAGCGAAGGGTAACAAATTGCTGGTACCATATTGATCAATCAATTGTGTGAAGCCATCAATAGCTTCTCTATATACCCCATTCTCAAAGGCAATTTGAGCCCTCTGAAAGAGTGCATCATCTACATAAGTGGAGCCGGGAAATCTAGAAATCAAACTACTGAATGATCGCTCAGCCATTTCATAATCGGGCTTTAAAAATGCCGCCATACCAGCCTGATACAACGCATAGTCCCTAAGTGCAAAATCACTGTTGGCCACCTGCTGATAATACGATAATGCGGTATCGAATTTTTTCTGTGTGTAATAGCAATCGGCCAGTCTCAACCGCGCATCAGTAATGGTGGCGCTGTTCACAGCTACCTTATCATTTTTTTGCAAATACCTTGTGAAATATGGGATGGCTTTGTCGTAAGCCTTTTGATTGTAGTAGGCATAACCGAGGCTGTATTGCACCTTATAATCAAAGCCTGACCGGGCACCAGCCTTCAGAACCATATTGAAAGCATCTATTGCCTGGTCGTACTTCCTTGCAATGGCGTAAGCTTCACCCTTCCAATAGTAGGCAGCATCTTCAAGTTCGCGATTGATAGGAAATTGAATTGATTTATTGAAATAGGTGATCGCATCAGAAAATCGGGATTGGTTAAAAAGTTGAGAACCTTTTAAGAAAGTCACCCGCTGATAAGTTTCTCGTATGCTAGTATTTTTTGCACTTAAGCCTTCTATATAATTGATAGCCAGATCATAATTACTGGTCTGCAAAAATGCCTTAGAAACTATTTCCCGGGCCTCCTCCGCCTCCGGCTCGCTTTTGTACTGCTCGATATATTGCTGGAACGACTCTATAGTCTCTTCAAAATTACCTGCTGCGTAGCTTACCTTGCCATATTGAAATAATGCCTTTTGCTTCAATGATGGCACAAAATCCATGCGGGACGCTGCATAAAAAGATCTGGAGGCATTGGCCAGATTATTTTGTCGGAAATACAATAAGCCTAAGTAATAAGAGGCATGCTGACCGGTCTGATCATCGCGAACTGCGACTTTCTTAAGGTTGTCTATAGCATTTTCATCTTGCTCTAATTGGTAATAGGAAAAGCCCAATCGATACAAGATGGCATCATCGGCTGATTTTTTAATAGCCAGGCCTTTTTCATAATAAGCCACAGCCTCAGCATATTTTTCTTCCGAAAATTTAGCCTCACCTGCTAACCAAAAGATCTGCGCGGCATTAGCTGTACGCTGCGATGTAGATTCAGCCAGCTCGTAAAGCCCTGTCAGGTCACCTTCCTTGTAATAAACTGTAGCAAGCATAGGCTGCACTACAGTCTGATAGCTCTTATTTTCACCAGCTATGCGTAGATATCTTTTAGCATTTGCATAATCCTGCGTATTGAATGCTAAGCTACCTGCATAATAGGCTGCATCATATTTATAAGTGCTTTCCTGATCAGCAATCGTTCTAAAAAGTGGATACGCTTTTTTATTGTTTTCAGTCTTATAATAAGCATAGCCCAGTTTAAACCGTTCTTCATCAGAAGGTTTCCCGGAAAGCCTTTCGAGGCTTTCGATTGCCGATGCATAATCTTTTTGATCAAAATGATAAAAGCCGATCTCCCTGGCCAATAACTGATTCCGATTCAGAAAGGCTCCATCAGTGGCTAATTTATTGGCCAATGATACACCATCTTCATGACCAGATTTTAAGCTTAAGGCGGCAATCCAAAATCTGGCTTCAGCAGCATTGTCACCTAATGGGTTTTCAGCAAGATATTCCTCAAATAATGATCTGGCAGCAGCATATTTCTCCAGGTTAACCAGTTCCATCCCCCTATCAAAGACAAGGCGATCCGGTTGCTGTCCCTGATTAAATTGACCAAGTAATGGCCATGACAGCCATAGGAATAAAAAAAATAATACCTGCGACTTTTGTTTGATCATAATAATGATTCAGTAATGGTCTGTTTGACGAAGGAAAACGTGTTAAGTTCCAAAGATTGCAAAAATTAATTTATCAACTTAACGATCAATTCCTTTAGTACTTGTCCATCAGTGGTGGAAACTGTATTTATTTTTTTTGAAGCCAAATCAGCATCCCGAATATGGCTGATATTTTGAATCACTTTTGGAAGAGCATAATTACGGGCAGCCATTAGATATTCACCCACAAAAAAGCGGTGCACCCCGAGCACAGTGGCAATATTATTATCCGACTTATCCTTTTGCTGATGCACCTGTAATATCCGTGTAAATAGGTTGAAAATGGTGGTTATTACGGGTAAAATGGGATTACTTTTAGGATTAGCTTCAAAATAATTGGCGATTTGTATGGCCTTATGGTGATCTTTAATGGCAATCGCTTTTTGCAGTTCAAAGACATTGAACTCCTTGCTGATTCCTACAAATTTCTGAACGTGCCCTTCAGTGATCCGCTGTGGTTCCTTGAAATTGATCATGATTTTATCAATTTCATGGGCCATACGTTCCAGGTTTGTTCCAATATTTTGGGTTAGCAATTTTACTGCCCCATCTTCTATACCAAAGCCCTGCGACCGTACATATTGCTGTATCCAGTCTGGGATTTGGTTTTCGTACATCTTTTTCGCTTCAAGTACTACGGCATGCTTATAGAAAGCTTTGGCCAGCTTTGTGCGTTTATCCAGCAGCTTGTATTTGTAAGCGAAAACCAGGATGGTAGATGGCAAGGGAGAAGCCAAATAAGCCTCCATCAATGACTGACCAGTTTCTTTATTAAAATCCTGTATATCCTTGGCCTCTTTTACAATAACCACCTGTCGCTCCGACATCATAGGGAAGCGACGGGCCTGACTCAGGACATTGGCCACATCCACATCCTTTCCATACAAAATGGTTTGATTGAAGCCCTTTTCACTTTCAGCTAATGCATTTTTCTCAATGTAATCGGCAACCTGATCAATGAAATAGGACTCTTCACCATGCAGTAAATAAATAGGTGCATACTGTCCTTTCTTCAGATCAGCGATTATTTCCTCAAACTTTTTTGCCATTAATCAGCCAGATTTACAGCTTCTTTATTTGTGATTTCTTCCACTATAAAATACCCGTCATTGCCATCTTCCTGGTAAAGTGGCATGAAAATAAGGCCATCAGCAGGTGCGTAGATGGGGCCATTTTTGTCCCTCGCCACCAATTGGCCTTTTGTAATGAGATCAAAATTTGTGAAACCGGGTTTCATTACGAACTCATCATCTTTTTCAACCCAATGGCGGTGAAGGGCCTTTACCTTCCCTGGTAGCAATGAAGATATTTTCTTTAGCTTCTTTTCGTAATGGTCAATCTCATGATGGTCATGGTGACTGATCATCTGTGAAGCATCCAATATTTCCCAAATGCCTGACTCATGCAGCTCTACAGCCTCACGGCTACCTATCAGCCCTCCTTCAAATGCAAATGAGATGACATTGCGGTGCTGGTAATAATTCAATAGCGTGCCCTCAAGAAACTGCTCCAAATCAATGACCACAGGTAGATGCAAGGCTTTCACTACAGGATGGTCTGATTCGCTTTCCGGTACAATGATGAAGTTGCCCTTTTCTGAGGAGGTAGCATGCAGGTCTACAAGTATCTTTTCTTTATGGTGATCCTGTGATATCAATTCATCAAGTATTGCCATTAGCTCTTTGAGTTCCCTGTCTTCAGCAAAGTTGATCTCTTCCTGTCTCTTGATATCATGGATATGCTCCTCACGCCATGCTCTGTTCAAGTCATAATGTATGTATCGCTTATTGGTTTGTATTGCCTGCAAATTGCCAGCAATGGCTATAAGCCTGCCTCTCAAGCGAATATTACTTTGTCTTATTTTGCGAAAAATGTCCTCTGCTGCCAGTATGCCCACTACCTCGTTGCCATGAATGCCGGCAATCAGTATCACCAAAGGGCCATCCTCTTCTCCTACTATTTCATCAAGAATTCTATCCATAAAAATTTCCGTCTATGCCTCAGTCCTGTTTTCTTTGATAGACAGTGCCTTTAATAAACTCGCTGTAATATTAATGAAATTTCCCTCGGTTATGATTCCAATGAGCCTTCCTTTTTTGACAACCGGGAGACAGTCGGTCTTATGCTTTTTCATAAGGTTGAGTGCTGTGCTTACACTCTCGTCGGGGCTAATGGTGAGCGGATTGGTCTCCATCAAATCCTTTACGCGCTTCTCTTTCGTGGACTTGATTTTTTTGGACTGATATTCTAATAAATGCCTGTAGCTGATTACACCCATAAGCATACCTTTGGCATCCTCAACCGGAATGTACTTTAGTTTTCGCCATACAATCATATCTGCTACAAGCTCAGGAATATCATCCTGGCTTACTGTGATTACATCGGTAGTCATAAACTCCTCCACCAGCATGGTGTGCAGATGGCCGTCTCGCAGGATTTCAAGATCTGCCAAAGCCCATTCATGCACAGGCTTACCGGTTTTCTGATTGGCAACCATATGGGCTGTCAGTGCGATGGTTACTTCTTCCCTGGTGGTTTCCTTGATCAGCTTACTATGCGAGCTGATCAGCCATTGTGTACCTGTTTTGCGGGTAGCGGTTCTTTCCTCTATGATACCCAGGTATTTATCAATATCAGCTTTATTTATATTGTTAATTTCAAGACCATGTGCAGCCAGGGGAATTAATTGCTCCTGAATCAGCCGTGTCACACTTATTTTCTCACCTTCCATCCAGGTAAAATCAGTACTGAGGCCGTCCCTGGCGGCAGAAATAAAATTGTCTTTGGCATGATCAAAATCGATGTAGCGGGTAATGTCTTCAAATTGATCATCCATACCTTTCATAAGTCCTATCCAGAAAGCTGAATTAGCAATTTCATCTATCACCGTAGGTCCTGAAGGAAGCACCCTATTCTCTATACGCAGGTGCGGCCTTCCACTGGGGCTTATGCCATAGCATGGCCTATTCCATCGATAAATGGTGCTATTATGAATCATGAGCGACCTCAGCTTTGGAGTTATACCCTTCTGGACACTTTCCAGCGAATCCTCATCACAGTTGCAATGGAGCATCACACGAAACCTGGCAATGTCTTCCCTGTACATATCCAGGATGCTATTGGTGAGCCACTGGTCACCGAAAGTAACTCTGGCGCTTCTGTCGCGGATGTGCTCGGAGGTAATGCGGGTATCTATCGATTGCTGGAATAATGCTACCCTCGTCTCTGCCCAAAGCCGTTTACCAAACAGCAATGGCGAATTAACAGCCACAGCCATCACAGGTGCTGCCAACACCTGTGCAATATTATACAACTTGACAAACTCACTGGGCTTGATCTGCAAATGCACTTGAAAGCTGGTGTTGCAAGATTCCAGCATGGCCGAATCATGCTTAATATTCAGCTCATCAAGCCCATGGATCCGAAGCTCATGCACTTTACCACGCAACTTGTTGATGGCCTTCACTAGTGCATCATAGCGCTGCAAGGGTGTCATATTTTCTAGCCCAAGATCAAATTTCCTTATGGTCGGCAAGATGCCTGTAAGCAAATGATTGATCTCATATTTACCAATCACGGTATCGAGATAGGCTAGTTTTTCATTGATTTCGTTTTCCATGGCTGAAAAACAATCGCCCTGAAGTGGTTTTGGCGAGAGGTTGGCCTCAAGGTTAAACATGGCCAATTCTGTGACAAAACTATCGTCTGTTAGCTCATCCAGAATTTCCATAGCCCGTGGGGCGGGTTTAAAATGGCTGTCTACAAGGCACATTTCCTGCTCTGCGCCGATGTGAATAATGTCCTGTTCAAACCAATCTTCTTCCAGCATCAATTCCAAAGCATGCATATCGTTCAGCAATTGCTTGGTAAATGCATTGAGTTGCTTATGATTGGTTACCAGCCTTACACTTTGGTCTCCCATATATTACCAATTTATCAATCCAATTTAGTTATAAGATTGATTTTTAAAGAATTAAATATCATATAATGAGCGGATTAATATCAGTTATTGGAAGGCACCCCATTGCCGACAAAGCTGTCTATATTTGCGGCATTTCAAAATAATTGCAAGCCTTAAGAATGAAGAACTTTGTAGAAGAATTGCGCTGGCGAGGGATGATACACGACATGATGCCCGGCGCAGAGGAACAGCTTACCAAAGAAACTACAGCCGGCTATATTGGCTTTGACCCTACCGCCGACTCTCTACATATAGGAAACCTGGTTCAGATTATGATTTTGGTGCATTTTCAACATTGTGGCCATAAGCCTATCGCGCTGGTTGGTGGTGCTACGGGTATGGTGGGTGACCCGTCGGGTAAATCTGCTGAACGCAATTTACTTTCGCAGGAGGTACTAGCTCATAACCTGGCCTGTGTAGAAAAGCAACTTAGAAGGTTTCTTGATTTTGAAAATGGTAACAATGCCGCTGAGGTAGTTAACAATCATGACTGGTTTAAAGAAATGGGCTTCCTGGAGTTTATCAGGGATGTGGGTAAGCACATCACAATAAACTATATGATGGCTAAGGATTCTGTGCAAAAAAGACTTGAAAGCGGCCTATCATTTACGGAATTTAGTTACCAGCTTGTACAGGGGTATGATTTCTACTGGCTCTGGAAGAATAAAAATGTAAAACTCCAGGTTGGTGGCTCGGATCAATGGGGCAATATCGTTACCGGTACTGAGCTGATCCGCCGTAAAGGTCAGGGGGAAGCATTCGCAATCACCTCTCCGCTCCTAACCCGCTCCGATGGTGCAAAATTTGGAAAATCTGAGGAGGGCAACGTTTGGCTCGATCCAGAAAAAACAAGCCCTTACAAGTTTTATCAATACTGGCTGAATGTATCTGATGAAGATGCAGCAAGGTTCATCAAAATTTTTACACTGAAGAATCAGGAAGAAATCGAGACACTCGTCGAAGAACATCAGAAAGCCCCTCACCAAAGACTATTGCAAAAAGAATTGGCCAATGACATCACAATAAGGGTGCATTCAAAGGCTGATTTGGAAATGGCTATAAACGCATCCAATATTTTGTTTGGGAAATCGACTACAGAGGAGTTGGCAACACTTGATGAGAAGACTTTGCTTAGTGTATTTGAAGGTGTACCTCAGGCAGAAATACCAAAAGCAAGTTTGGATGCCGTGGCAACTGTGACGGATTTGCTTTCAGAAGCTACTGATGGACTAGTGTTTAGCTCCAAAGGAGAAGCCAGAAGAATGATTAAAGGTGGTGGTGTTAGCATTAATAAAGCAAAAATTAATGATGCTGAATCACCTGTAGATTTTCCACTGCTTCAGAATAAATATCTACTGGCACAAAAAGGTAAGAAAAATTACTACCTTATAAAGGTGGTTTAAATAATAGTTATACTATCACCAATAATAGTAAATCTTTTTAAACAAATTTGAGTTTAAAGTATTAATGAATCAAAATATTACTAAACTATGAATAACCAAAAACTTTTACCTTTAGTCATTGTGGCACTTATTGCCATTATTGCAGTCTTTTCGCTTTCTTCCAGTATATTTTATACAGTAGAAGCTGGAGAGCGGGCTGTAATTTTTTATAAGTTTTCGGGGGGACTTGATAAGGAAGATATAAAAACTCCTGGTTTACAATTTAAAGCTCCATGGAATAACGTTTACATTTATGATGTAAAGGAAAACACCAGAGAGGAAAAAATGGATGTGCTCGATAAAAATGGTCTCTCTATTGCTGTAGATGTAACCGTACGATTCCATCCGATCTACAATAGAATAGGCTATTTACATGAAAACTTTGGAACCAATTACTCAAATACTTTACTAATTCCTGAAGTAAGATCAGCGGTTCGTCAGGTAATGGGTCGCTTCACTGCAGAAGAAATTTATTCTACAAAAAGATCTGAAGTAGAAACTTCCATCAAAACAGAAACTGAAGAGACGTTGGCTGACAACAATATACAAATGAAAGCGCTGTTGATCAGGTCAATTAATCTACCTGAGCAAATCAAGCAGGCCATTGAAAACAAGCTAAAGCAAGAACAGGAAGCACTAGCCTATCAGTTTAGACTGGATAAGGAAAAAAGTGAGGCCGAGCGTAAAAGAATTATGGCTGAAGGTGAAGCCAGAGCCAATGAAATCATCAATAACAGTTTGACAGATGCATTGCTTAAAATGCGCGGTATTGAAGCGACGCAAGATCTGGCCAAATCACCCAATAGCAAGGTGGTTGTTATCGGTAGCGGCAAAGATGGATTACCTCTGATATTGGGAAATAATTAATCTTCCGAAAATTAAATTTATTGCCTATTTTGGGCGTGTATAGTAAGAATTTAAAAATCATTATCAACTAGAAATTATAAACAACATGTCTGATTTCGCTGAGCTTTCATATAACGGAAAAACCTATAAGCTACCTGTCATAGAGGGTACCGAGCAGGAAAAAGGTATCGATATAAGCAGCCTGCGTGCTGAATCGGGGCTTATCACACTAGACCCTGGCTTCAAAAACACAGGATCTACCAAGAGTGCCGTTACCTTCCTTAATGGTGAAGAAGGTATCCTGAGATACAGAGGATATTCCATAGAAGACCTGGCTGAGAAGTCGAGCTTTCTTGAAGTCTGTTACCTGCTCATCAACAAAAAATTACCGACCAAGGAAGAATTTGAAAACTACAAAGCAGAGATAACCAACCATACACTCATTCACGAGGATTTTCACAAAATCCTTGATGGCTTCCCTTCTGCTGCACATCCTATGGGTGTACTTTCTTCTCTTGTTACGGCTATGACAGCCTTCTATCCAAAAAGCCTCGATCCAAACCGATCAGCAGAAGAAGTTAGATTGAGCATAATCAGAATCATTGCCAAATTCCCAACCATGGCAGCATTCGCATTCAAAAACCGAATTGGCCATCCTTTGATGTATCCAAATAATAAGCTGGACTATTGCACGAACTTCCTGAACATGATGTTTGGTCTACCTAGTCAGGAATATGATCAGAACCCGGCCGTTTCTGATGCATTGGATAAACTTTTGATCCTTCATGCTGATCATGAGCAAAACTGTTCAACTTCCACTGTACGTGTAGTTGGGTCATCACAGGCTAGCCTTTACAGCTCAATTTCTGCAGGTATCAATGCCTTGTGGGGTCCGCTTCACGGTGGTGCAAACCAGGCAGTGATAGAGATGCTGGAAGGCATTAAAGAAGATGGTGGCGATACCAAAAAATGGATGGCAAAAGCCAAAGACAAAGACGATCCATTCAGACTGATGGGCTTTGGACACAGAGTATATAAAAACTTTGACCCACGAGCTAAAATCATTAAAAAGGCAGCTGACGATGTGTTGGAAGCATTGGGTGTGAATGATCCGGTATTGGATATCGCTAAAGGTCTTGAGGAAGAAGCATTGAACGACAGCTATTTTGTAGAAAGAAAGCTCTATCCTAACGTGGATTTCTATAGTGGTATCATTTACAGAGCCTTAGGCATCCCTACTGACATGTTTACTGTAATGTTTGCTATGGGTCGTCTACCCGGTTGGATTGCACAGTGGAAAGAAATGCGGGAGAATAAAGAGCCTATTGGCAGACCAAGACAAATCTACACCGGTGAAAACCATAGACCTTACGTGGAAATTGACAAGAGATAATATCTCTTTCACAATAATTTTAAAAGAGCCTGATTCATCCGAATCAGGTTTTTTTATGCCATTCAAAAATAGTTTGCTTAATTGCCAAGCATCCTTGTCCACAAGCTACTCAGGATTTCATTAGGTCTATCCCTAAAACCTTTATCTCGCTCATTCACGCTGACTGAACCATCATTAGCAAGAATCACATCATAGGCAAATACAAACTCACTTCCAGGCTCCCATCCTGTTACAGTACCAAATCGTAGGTCATTGACAATAAAACCGTTATCCTGAGCTTCTACCGCATACCAACCGTTGGTAAGCCTGATCAAATCCTGTATAATCGGTTTGTCCTTGATTGACTCTATCAAAGCATGATTTTTTGGATACTCTTGTATGTTTAAATCATCAGAAGAGTCTAAAAATGACCTATAGGTAATCAAATAAGCTGAATCTGTTTCAGCATTGGCAGACCACAATATATTATTGAGCGGAGCAGGCTTAGTCTCAATGCGATGATAATTAACGCCACTAGCTGCCAACAATTGTTCCACCTCTGCGGTAATGAGCTGCTTATTAATCAATGTCATGAGAAGATAGCAGCTACTTATGATTAATCCTATTGAATTGAGCTTCCGCCTTAGCAAAGACTGTCTATCTTTCATTAACGACAACACCAATAAAACAGCCAACGGCAAAGTATACATTGGGTCAATCACAAATACACTTTTGAAGGCAACTCTCCATTCGACAGGCCAGAAAAGCATGGTGCCCCAGTTGGTAAAGCAATCCAGCAGAGCATGGGTAAACAAGCTCCACCAGGCCAGCCAACTCCAGGTTCTTCTTGATGTTTCATCCATTGGATGCACCTTCTTTATGAGCAAACCCAGTAGTGGTGCGCTTGCTGCAAAAAATATAATGGAATGTGAGATAGAGCGATGAAATAAATTGCTCTGCAGATCACACATAAACTGACCGGCTACTACATCTAAATCTGGGATAGTTCCGCAGACACCACCCCAAAATGCCGCCTTATTTCCAGCAGATTTTCCAGCAATTAACTCTCCTACTGCAGCTCCTAATACGATCTGTGTAACTGAATCCAAATATCCCTTTTATATGAATAATTAATAATTTACCCGTAACAACATTGGGATAAATTAAACTTCTTCATTAATTCCTCGGTCGCCCAAGATTCATTAAAGCATCACCCTGATGAACTATTGGATTGTTATTTAATCCAATAATATATCCATTATTTGGTGCAACCACATTTACATTATACTCACCAAAAGGATCGTTGAGACTGCCGATGACCTGCCGCTTTTCAACCTTTTCACCGGACTTTACAAACGATAAAAAGATACCTGAATTTCGTGCGCGAATCCATGAGTTAGACCGAATGATTTTATTCTCAAAATCAGGAACGGGAGCCTCCTTCCTCATGCCCAATTTTTTCATAAGTCTTAAAGTCCCTAGTATACCCTGCTCGATGGCAAACTCATCAAACCTTGATGATTCACCTCCTTCATATACCAAAATGTTTTTCCCCATTTTAGCGGCAGTTTGTCTTAACGACTTGGGACGGTATTTTGAGTCAAGCGTGAAAGGCGCTGCAAAAGCATTTGCTAGATCACGATTGACTTCATCAAATAGCCTACAGCGAATCTGGGGGTAATTGGTACGGTCGGCACCACCGGTATGGAAATCAATACCATAATCAATCTGCGGTAATATCTCGCGGGTCATAAAATGAGCCACCCTGCTGGCCAGAGAACCCGCTTTATTGCCCGGAAAGCTTCGGTTAACATCCTTACCATCGGGTACATATCTTGAAAGATGAATGAAGCCAAAAACATTGATGATAGGAATGCAAATGATAGTGCCACATTCTGGTTTATTATATTCATTTTCTATGATACGCCTTACGATCTCCATACCATTAATTTCATCACCATGAAGGGCTCCCATCAATAAGAGCACAGGCCCCTCATTAACTGATCGATTTACCGTTACGCTAATGTTGATCGTACTGTGAGAAGGCAATCTGGCTATATTGATATCGATTTTTCGCTCTTCCCCCGGGGCGATGAATTGTCCGTCTATGGTCATGCTTTTACCTTATCTTTAGGCCTTCGTTTAGCAGCTACGCCGCGTTCTACGTATTCAATAATCTTGCCCGCCACATCTACACCTGTCGCTTTTTCTATACCTTCAAGGCCCGGAGAAGAGTTCACTTCGAGTACAAGTGGGCCTTTTTTGGATTGCAGCATATCCACGCCTGCTATGGCAAGGCCCATCGCTTTGGCTGCCTTCAACGCTGTTTCTTTTTCGGCTTTTTTGAGTTTGATGAGATTAGCCTGTCCTCCTCTATGTAGGTTGGAACGAAACTCCCCTTCCTTGCCCTGCCGCTTCATAGCGCCAACAATTTTGCCATCCACAATAAAAGCTCGGATATCCGCACCGCCGGCTTCTTCAATAAACTCCTGTAGTATGACCCTTGTCTTCAGGCTATCAAAAGCCTCCACTACCGATTTGGCGGCTTTATCGGTCTCAGCCAGAATCACGCCCAGCCCCTGTGTACCTTCCAGCAGCTTGATCACCACCGGTGCTTTGCCAATATGTTGCAATACCTTGTTTTCACCCTTGCTGTAATTGGTAAATGCTGTCCTTGGCATTCCTACTTTGGAGCGGGAAAGAATTTGCAGGCTCCTGAGTTTATCTCTTGAACGTGTTATGGCCAGCGAATCAATAGCACTAAAGACTTTCATCATCTCGAACTGACGTACTACAGCCGTTCCGTAAAAAGTAACGGATGCACCAATCCGGGGAATTATAGCATCAATATCATTAAGTGATTTCCCCTGATAATACAAAAATGGGCCATTGTCTTCCATGATGATGTCACATTTGGTATGATCAATGACTACTGCTGTGTGGCCTTTTTGCTGGATAGCCTCCTTTAATCTTTTAGTGGAATATAAATGAGAATTTCTTGACAATATGGCAATTTTCATATTTCAATTTTTTGATTTTTAAAAGATAAATTTTTCCGGTTTACATCTACAATAAATCTTGATCTCAAAAACTTTCGCCCCAATAAAACCGGATTTTTCATTTCACTGCGATTGGTCAGACTAAACCGTGTCAGGTAGACCTTATTAAAAATCTTTACTTTAGTTTTTAAAGCAAAACGCTCTTCAGCCTGGCCTGATGAACTTTTAACAATCTTAGTTTCGAAATCTTCCGTGTAGTAAAATTTGTCCTCATACTCCGGATGCGAAGGATCCAAAAGTTGAAATCTCAGCTTCTGCATACCATTCTGCTCTACGATTTCCATATGGTGACAATGAATGGCACTGCCATAGGCACCAGTGTCTATTTTAGCCTCTATTTTAAATAATTCCCACTCCGGAAAATCGATTAAATCTTTACGACCAATAACGATCATGACGGTAAACCTTCAATTCTTTTAGTGACGCTACTTTATATAATTTGAAATAAGCATAAAACTTGGGGTAAGTTATCAAATCAAACTACCAATTCTAAAGCATATTTTTTGGGGAGCATTTGTTTACGATTTTTGCACCCTATGACTGCTAATGCCTTTGACCCTTCATCCATTGATTTACCCATAAATTCAGCACTAGATGACATCAGGGAATCCCTCTCAAACTCCAACACAGTTGTACTGCATGCACCTCCCGGCGCTGGTAAGAGCACCCTTGTGCCTTTGGCACTGATCAGGGAAACCTGGTTATCAGGCAAAAAGATCCTTATGCTGGAACCCAGAAGGCTCGCTGCCAAGAGTATTGCCGAGCGCTTATCCTTTCACATGGGGGAACCTGTGGGGCAATCTGTTGGCTATCGGATACGTTTTGAACAGAAAATTTCACAATCCACTCAAATTGAAGTGCTTACTGAAGGTATCCTCACCCGAATGCTACAGGATGATAATGCATTGGAGGCAGTAGGATTGGTCATATTCGACGAATTTCATGAGCGCAGTATCCACGCCGATACTGCCCTGGCCCTTTGTAGAGAAAGCCAGCAGGTGCTACGTAATGATCTCCGCATCTTAATAATGTCAGCAACCCTGAATACTGCTGAACTGCAAAGTATGCTCCAATGTCCGGTGGTTTCCAGCCCCGGACGGCAATATCCAGTGGATATTCAATATGGGTCTGACGTAGACATTAGATTATTGCCCGAGATGATGGCCGATTATATCCAGAAAGCCTTAATATCTGATAAAGGCGATATTCTGGCCTTTCTTCCGGGTCAGGCTGAGATACTTAAGACAGAGGCATTACTGAAACCTACTGCTCGAGATTGTAGCATTCATCCTCTATATGGCCTGCTTCCGTTTGCACGACAGCAGGCAGCCATAATGCCCCATCCTAAAGGCAAACGCAAGATTGTATTGGCTACAAATATTGCTGAAACCAGTCTTACTATTGAAGGCGTGTCTATAGTAGTAGATAGTGGCTTTACCCGCTCAGCAGTTTTTGACCCCAACACAGCACTGACCAGGCTGGAAACTCAGCAGATTACGAAAGATGCAGCTGACCAGCGTGCCGGGCGCGCAGGACGCCTGGGCCCGGGCAAATGCTACAGGTTATGGAGTAAAGCAACACAGGATCGCCTGCAATTGCACCGCATTCCGGAAATTCAGGAGGCTGATCTGTGCAATCTCGCACTTAATCTATTGGCCTGGGGCATTGACAATCCCTACAGTCTGCAGTGGCTTACTCCTCCCCCCAGAGGAAGCTATTATCAGGCGGTAGAGCTGCTGGAGCAGTTGGATGCGATGGAAAACCAAAAGCTGACAGACCATGGTCAGCAGCTTTTACAATTGCCCTGCCATCCGAGGCTCGGCCATATGCTGATTAGGGCCGGTGAACTTGGGTTGGAAAGCCTGGCCTGCGATGTAGCTGCACTTCTGGAAGAACGAGATCCAATGGGTCCTGAAACTGGTGTAGATATCAACATTAGGTTGGAAAAGCTCTGCGCACTAAGGAGAGATAACCGACTTTCTAATCGGTGGAAGCGGATTGAGATGATTGCTGATTCTTATCGGAAGCTCATTGATGCTGAAGCCAATCAAGATCCATCGATTGATGCTTTTGAAACCGGGCTTTTACTTTCTTTTGCTTACCCCGAACGAATTGCCTCTGCCAGACCCGGCAATAATGCCCAGTTCAAACTTTCTAATGGTGCCATTGCGCAGATGCACCATAGCGATAACCTGGCTCATGAAGCCTGGCTTTCGGTAGCCTCTCTACATGCCGGAAATGATCGGATGGGCCGAATATTCCTGGCTTCTCCACTCAACCCGCAGGACCTGGCCCCTATGGTAAAAGAAAAAGACATGGTAATCTGGGATATTGAAGCCGGTGGACTGGTAGCAGAAAAAGTGCTGGGAATTGGCAATATCAAGCTTCAAAGTAAACCTTTACAATCCCCTGATCCACAGCTGATTGAAGTAGCTATCCACAAGGTTCTCCAAAAGGATGGAGAAAAACTACTCAGCTTTACAGAGGCTGTGGTCCAGTGGCAAAAGAGGGTGATGAGCCTTCGTCAGTGGAATTCTGATGAAAATTGGCCAGATGTTTCTACAACCACACTGCTGACTAACACCCGGGAATGGTTAGGCCCGTATCTGATTAATGTACGTAAGAACAGCGATCTGAAAAACCTTGATCTGCTCAATATCCTGAATCATAGTTTACCATACGAACAACAGGAGGCCTTGAAAAGCTTAGCACCAGAGCGGCTCACAGTGCCCAGTGGCTCAAATTTGAGTATTCAATATTTTGAAGATGGTGCTCCTCCTGTGCTTGCGGTTCGCATTCAGGAAATATTTGGATTGACAGAAACACCCAGGATCAATAAAGGTAAAACGCCCATACTTCTGCACCTGCTCTCACCGGGATTCAAACCCGTGCAGGTGACCAATGACCTGGCAAACTTCTGGGCAAATACTTATTTTGAAGTGCGCAAAGAACTGAAAGGACGCTATCCCAAGCACCACTGGCCCGATAATCCATTGATGGAGCAGGCTATAAAAGGTGTTAAGCGGAGGGGGTAACCAATAATATTTTTTTTGGTATTAGAAATGATAAGTAATTTTTTTGAATAGCTTTTATTCAAGTATTCGTGCAGAATGGTGAATGCGGATTATTTCAACTTTGTTTTCATTTAACTGATAAATTATCCTATAACTTCCCTCAATGAGTTCTCTTAATTCATCTCTGCTAAATTCAGGTACAATCCTACCTATATTGGGATAATGCTCTAGAACATCTACCCTCTTCATTATTTTATCTATAAATCGAGTAGCATAGAAATGTGAGTCCTTTGCAATAAATTCAAATATAGATTTTAAGTCTTCGCGAGCAGTATCAGTCCATTCAATTTTTACCACTTTTTAATTTCTTGTTTAACTGATTCATGCGATATTGTTTTCCCGGACTTAACTTGCTCTAGACCCTTTTCAACCTTTTCGATGAAAATTAGCCTTTCAATTAATTCTTCCAGTTCAAAATGATCTGGAAGGTCATTCACTGTTTGAAGCGCTTTAGATTTTTCCATATCGTAATTTAGTTATCTTGGAGTTAGACTTAATTAGAATAAAACTAAAATGTTTTATACAATTACGCTTTTTGGATTGACCAAGAGTGGAATACAAACGGGGATAATTCTCGGTGATCCTTGGTGATTATCTGTGAAACTCTGAGTAATAGTTTTACCACAAAGTGCTCGAAGTAGCACAGAGGTACGCAAAGTAGAGATAGATGGCTCATTTAGCAATGCACTGCTATCGAATATGAGATGCCTCGACTGGCGCTCGGCATGACTCGGGCGTGGATTGGTTTGGTGGTAGTAGAAACCCTATCCAACAGCGTCATTTCAAATAGAGGCCAAAGGCCGAAATGGAGAATTCTGCTGAAAACCAGCACCCTGCACTTGAGTTTGAAACCCTCTACCTCCGCTTGTTAGGCATTTATCGGAAATCTAATCCACGTATGTTTCTTTAAGAATTTGTTTCAAAGCTTTGATTTCTATTGATGTAATTTTATCCAATACCTTTATGATGCTGAGTTTATCTACCGTTCTGATTTGGTCTAGTACAACCATTCCTTGCTGTTGATTATGCTCGACCAATAATCTTGTTGGGTAGGTTTTAAGATTGGTAGTCATTGGTGCTAATACAATGGTTTTGAGATGTTTATTCATTTCATCAGGCGATATGATTACGCATGGTCTTGTCTTTTTAATCTCACTACCCAATGTTGGATCAAGGTTGACCAATACAATCATGTACTGTCTCAATTCCATTCATCCAAATTTTCATCTTCAAAAACATCCGGCATTAATGAAGCATCATCACCTTCCATAGCCATTTTTTTAAAGGCTTGTTCCCATCCTTTTCGAGGCTTTGTTACGGGCTTGAGTATGATTTGCTCTTCCTCCAGGATCATCTCCACTTTATCCTTGATATCATATTTTTCAAGTATTGTCTTGCTAAGTCTTAATCCTTTTGAGTTGCCAATTTTTATGATAGATGCTTCCATACCTTAACCTTTTGTGATTACAAAGTAACTACAATAATGATGAATTTCGGTAAAATCTGTATTTAAATCTGCAACTCTCTGTGACCCTTTATAGTCCTACGTGAAACTCTGAGTATAACTTTACCACAAAGTGCACAAAGTAGCTCAGAGGTTCTCAAAGTAAAGCTGATGACACTTTTGAAGAGTATTGCTATCAAAAATGAGATGCCTCGACTGGCGCTCGGCAAGACGCGGGCGTGGATTGCTTTCACCTTTCACCTTTCCCCTTTTACCCTTCACCTATTAACTTTCACCCTTCCTCTTTCACCTAACACCTACCCCCCTCTTTTAAACACCAAATGCTGGTCGCTGGATTGGTCGGCATCAAAGAAATAGCCATCGGTATCGAAACCTTTTAATTCCTCAACAGAGGTGGTCTTGTTGTCCACAATAAACCGAGCCATCATTCCACGAGCTTTTTTAGCATAGAAGCTCAAAAACTTATACTTACCATTGCTAAAATCCATAAAGTCTACATTGATAACCCTGGCTTTCAGGCTTTTGGTGTCCACTGCTTTAAAGTATTCATTAGAAGCCAAATTGATCAGCAAATTATCTCCCTGGTCATTCAAATCTTTGTGCAAGGTTCTTACCAATTTATTGCCCCAAAAACTGTAAAGGGTACCATGCTCATCCATCTTGATTTTAGTACCCATTTCCAGCCGGTAAGGTTGGATCAGATCCAATGGCCTCAAAAGGCCATATAGACCCGAAAGTATACGTACATGGTCCTGCGCATAAGCTAATCCTGCACTATCCAGTGTACCTGCCTCAAAACCCTGATAAACATCCCCGTTAAAAGAAAGCAATGCAGGTCTGGCTGCCTTCACATTGCGCTGTGGCGAAAATTGTTGGTAGCGCTTCACATTGAGGGTTGCAAGCTCCTCGCTAATGTCCATCATTTGCTGCAAATCAGGTGCAGACTGCTGCTCCATGTGACGGGCCAGTGTATTGGTGTCCTTTGAAAAACGCGGTAATGTAGTTTCACCATCAAATGTGTAATCGAATTTTAGGGATTTTGCAGGTGAAAGTATCGCAATCATAATCTGTTGGTTTTTGATATATAAGCTTTAAAGCAAGTTTTTGTTTGCGAATTTAATATGTGCCTTTTGCTCATGGAGCTGCTCAATCAATTTTTCCAGCAGCGGATTATGATGGTTCTTCTTCCATACTGCTGATAAAGTGGTACGCTGGCGAATGCCATGCAATTCAATGAACCTGATCTTCAAATCAAACCCCTGTGTCAGACTGGTGGGCACAATGCCTACCCCAAGCCCCTGCTCCACTAATCGAAAGATGGTATTGGCATGTACCGTCTCATGTGAAACCCTGGGATTGAAGCCATGGTCATCAAAAATACTCATGATCTTCTCATAATAGCCAGGACTATAATCCGGTGAAAACAGAATGAAGTTCTCCGATTGCAATTGACTGATATTATTGAAGTTATCCGGGTTCAGGTGATGATTTACCGGAATAACCAGGCTAAATGTATCCTCATGCATTTCCAGTACTTCTATACTGCGGGGTGTTTTCATGTATCGGATAAAACCAATATCCAGTGCATCAGAAAGAATGGCATCCAGCTGTTGCTGATTGGATAGCTCGGTAAGTATAGTGTGTATACCCGGATGACTCTTATTCAATTGCTTGAGCAAGGTAGGTATCACCAGCTGCATTGCCGAGCCCACAAAGCCAATCGAAACCTCTCCTGAATCTCCATGATGAATGTGGGCGGTATTCTTAATGACTTTATCGAGTTGATTGAAAATAAGTGCTGTTTCTTGCTGCAAATATTTTCCTGCAGCGGTTAACTGAACATTACGTTTATCCCGCACAAACAACTGAGCATCAATAGATTCCTCCAATTGATGAATCTGCCTACTTAAACCGGGTTGCGTAATGAACAACTTTTCGGCCGCCTTTCTAAAGTTTAATTCTCTTGCCACCTCCTGAAAATAGCGCAGATGACGTAGCTCCATTTGATTACTTACAGGCATCAGTTATTGATTTAATTGGTATTTCCAAGTATCAAAAGAGCATCATAGCTTTGAATTATCAAAATCCCAATATGGTAATCTTCAATTATGGCATAGACACATTGACAATAAGCAAAGCCCTGGCCATCAGCCGGGGTGAATGCAGAGGTGTATTATCAAAAGAAGCTGTTGCTAAAATTGAAGCCAGTCACCAAAAGGTTCAAAATATTGTGGCACAGGGAGAAACCGTTTATGGGATTAACACCGGATTTGGGCCCTTATGCAACACCCGTATTTCCTCAGCCAATACTTTAAAACTTCAGGAAAACATCATTCGCAGCCATAGTGTAGGTGTTGGCAGATCTATGCCACAGGAACTCAGCAAGCTTATGCTCATTTTAAAAGTGCATGCGCTGGCAAGAGGCTTTAGCGGTATTGCATTAACCACATTGGAGCGGATGATCTGGCACATCGATCAGAATCAAATTCCGGTCGTGCCAGAACAGGGTTCTGTTGGTGCATCCGGCGATCTCGCTCCCCTGGCCCACCTTTTTCTGCCTCTAATTGGCCTGGGAAAAATCTGGAAAGATGGTCAGGCTGTTGAAAGCCAGTCCATTTTACAGCAATATGGATTAAGCACAATACAATTAGGGCCTAAAGAAGGCCTTGCCCTAATTAATGGCACACAATTCATTCTCAGCTACGCTACCACAATTGTAGATAGGCTTCACAATTGTCTGGCTACCGCTGATATCACCGGTGCTATGATGATAGAAGCTTTGATGGGATCTGCCAAGCCATTCCGAAAAGAGCTGCACGATTTACGTCCGTTTGCCGGCAATCAGCATGTAGCCTGGCGGGTTTACAAGATGCTTGAGCATTCTGAAATTCTGGATGCCCATCTAAACTGTGACCGGGTACAAGACCCCTACTCACTCCGATGTATTCCACAGGTACATGGCACTTCACGCACAGCATGGCATCACCTTAAAAAACTCACTGAAATTGAGCTAAATGCTGTGACTGATAATCCTGTGATTCTGGAAGATGGCCATACCATCAGCGGAGGTAATTTTCATGGACAGCCTTTGGCCCTTCCCTTGGATTATGCAGGTCTTGCAGCTGCGGAGCTCGGCAATATAGCAGATCGAAGGATTTATCTTTCACTAGAGGGCAAAGTTGAAGGCCTACCAAAACTGCTAATGCATGATACAGGGATTAATTCGGGCTTTATGCTGCCGCAATATACCTCGGCGGCCCTGGTTAGCGAGAACAAATCCCTTCTTTTCCCTGCCAGTGGCGATAGCATACCAACATCTCTGGGCCAGGAAGACCATGTCAGTATGGGTTCCATCAGTGGACGCAAAACGCTGACAATCATTGAAAACCTTGAGAAAATATTAGCGGTAGAGCTGCTATGTGCTGCGCAGGCTTTTGATTTCCGCAGACCTTTAAAATCCGGACCTGTGTTGGAAGCCTGTCATGAATACATAAGATCAGCAATAGATCATGCTGAAGAAGATCGGGTATTTGCTGATGATATACAGAAAGCCCTGACTATTATTCACTCCAGAACATTGGTTGACATCAGCAATGAATATCTCAATGCATTTAATGACTTAAACCCAGAACATCATGAGTATTTCGAAAAATATTGATTACCAGTCCTCTACGTTGGCTGGCTTCATGGAAAAATATGCCAGTCATACCAATTATCATTCGCCTACAGGGTCGACCCTGCATGCCAAATCATGGCAGACCGAGGCACCGTTACGGATGTTGCTGAATAACCTCGATGAGGCAGTAGCAGAGAACCCTGAAGAATTGGTGGTATATGGTGGCACTGGACAGGCAGCAAGAAACCCTGAGGCTTTACAAAAAATTATCGAATGCCTGCTCAAACTCAATGATGACGAAAGCCTTTTGGTACAATCCGGAAAACCTGTTGGCATTATACCCACGCACCCGGAAGCACCACGCGTTTTAATAGCTAACAGCAATCTCGTACCCAAATGGGCTACCTGGGAACATTTCAATGAATTGAAAGAGCGTGGCCTCATAATGTACGGACAAATGACCGCCGGCAGTTGGATCTACATAGGTAGTCAGGGCATTCTGCAGGGCACCTATGAAACCTTTATGGCCGCAGCAAGCCAGCATTTCAATGCTGACCTTACCGGCCGGCTCGTAGTAAGTGGAGGCATTGGAGGAATGGGTGGTGCTCAACCACTGGCAGCAGTAATGGGTAATGGTGTATTTCTGGGCGCTGACAAAGACCCATCACGGATTGAAAAGCGTATCAGATCCAAGTATGTCGATAAGATTTCCTATGCCATTGATGAGGCAATCGATATTGCCATGGCTGCCAAAAAGCAGCAAAAAGCAATGTCTATTTGTGTCGTAGCTGATATTGGTGATTTACTGGAAAGGTTGCTGGAAAGACAAGTTGTACCTGACCTGCTTACTGACCAAACTTCAGCCCATGACCCTATCTATGGTTATTTGCCCCATCAGCTATCATTATCGGAGGCTTTGCAATTGCGAAAAGATGACCCTGCCGGCTACAAAAAGCTGAGTATTGAGAGTATGGCTCGTCATGTAAGGCTGATGCTTACCCTGAAAGATAAAGGTGCTCATACCTTTGATTATGGCAACAACCTACGCGCCTTTGCGCAGGAAGGCGGTGTAAAAAATGCCTTTGATTTTCCGGGTTTTGTACCTGCTTACATCCGTCCTCTTTTTTGCGAAGGCAAAGGGCCTTTTCGATGGGCAGCATTATCCGGTGATCCAGAGGATATTTACGCTACAGATAAAGCTCTGATGGAAGCTTTTCCCGAAAATAAACTGTTGATCAATTGGCTTAAGAAGGCACAAGAAAAGGTCAGCTTTCAGGGACTACCCTGCCGGATCTGCTGGCTGGGTTTAGGAGAACGCCAAAAGGCCGGACTCATTTTCAATGACCTTGTAAAAAAAGGTAAAGTTAAAGCGCCTATTGTCATAGGCAGGGATCACCTGGATTGCGGCTCGGTGGCAAGCCCTAATCGAGAAACAGAAGCTATGCTCGATGGCAGCGATGCGGTATCAGACTGGCCCCTGCTCAACCTCATGGGCAATGCGAGTGGTGGTGCAACCTGGATAAGCTTCCACCATGGAGGTGGTGTTGGCATGGGCTATTCGCAGCACGCCGGTATGGTGGTGTTAGCAGATGGTACAGACAGAGCAGAAAAATGCCTGAAGCGCGTTCTGCATATCGACCCGGCTATGGGTGTGTACCGGCACAAGGATGCGGGCTACGATATTGCGATAGCTAAAAGCAAGGAGTTTAACCTGGATATATAGTAGCCATGCCCACTAAAATAATTGGCCCTTTTACACAGGTACTCACCATGGAAGCATTACCGCTTAAGGGGCCTTTAAAGGATTCGCAATTGCCTATCCTCAAAAATGCAGGCTTGCAGGTTGAAGGTCAGCGTATTAAGAAGGTTGGTGATTTTAACAAGCTGGTGAAAGAAGCCGATTCATCCTATGTTGAAATCCTTGAGATCAATCAGACCATGGTGGTGCTACCGGGATTTATAGATAGTCATACCCATATTTGCTTTGGTGGCAAACGCGCACAGGATTACGCACTGCGGAATAGTGGCGCTACTTATCTTGAGATCGCCAGGGCTGGTGGCGGCATTTGGGATACGGTACAGCAAACAAGGCAAACCGATCTGCCTACTTTGGCTGATTTAACTGCCCAAAGAGCTCAAAGACATTCGCTGGAAGGCGTAACAACCATAGAAGTGAAATCCGGATATGGTCTCAACCTGGAGGCAGAATTAAAAATGCTGCGAGCCATTACACGTGCACAAAAAGACACTGCTGCTACCCTGGTACCAACCTGTTTAGCAGCACATATGCTTCCGAAGGACTTCAGCAAAAGTCCAACTGATTATTTGAACTGGATCATAGCACATCTGCTCCCTGAAATTCAGACGGAACACTTAGCCAACAGAATTGATATTTTCATAGAACAATCTGCTTTTAGCCCCCAGGAGGCTATGCCCTTTTTGCAACGAGCTAGGGACCTTGGTTTTGACATCACCGTACACGGCGATCAGTTCACTGTCGGTGGATCGAAGGTTGCAGTAGATGTAGGTGCTGTGAGTGTGGATCACCTCGAGGTTTGTGGCGATACCGAAATTGCATACCTGGCTAAATCCGATACGGTGGCTACTGCCCTGCCCGGTGCTTCAATGGGTCTGGGCTGTGCGTTTACGCCCACTCGGAAGCTTTTAGATGCTGGGGCCTGTGTGGCCATTGCCAGCGACTGGAACCCCGGATCGGCACCTATGGGCGATCTATTGATGCAGGCCTCCGTGCTAGGCAGCTACGAAAAGTTGAGCAATGCAGAGGTATTGGCCGGATTAACCTATAGAGCTGCGCATGCTTTACGCATAGAAGATAGAGGCATTTTATCCCCCAGTTTTGAGGCAGATTTCATCGGCTTTGAAACAGACAATTACCAGGATATCCTATGGCATCAGGGCAAGTTGAAGCCTAGTATGGTCTGGAAAAGTGGGAAGCTGATTTGAGGTTGTAAGCACGCGTTTGGAAACGCGCGCCAACGAGTTTAGGTGAAATTGATTCATTATTATAAAAACGTATCGAATTTAATTTTGTACAAATTAATGTACATATATTTGTACCATGATAACTACAACGATTTCAAATTTCAGAAAAGATATTAAATCCTATCTTGACAAGGTTACCCTTAATTTTGAAACCTTGATTATCAATAGAGGTAAAGAATCGGGTGTTGTGATAATGTCGTTGGAGGAATATAACAGCCTGCAGGCAACAGCACATGAATTATCATCAGCTGCCAATGAGAAGCGATTAGATACTGCCATAGCAAAATTCCAGAAAGGGCAATCTTTTGAAAAAGAGTTATTGGAAGAATGAAACTGTGCTTTGTGGACGAGTCCTGGGAAGATTATTTGTACTGGCAAAATACAGATAAGAAAATCTTAGCCCGGATCAATAAGCTCATCAAAGACATTGTAAGATCTCCTTTTGAGGGTCTAGGAAAACCGGAACCTTTAAAGCATAAATATAGAGGATATTGGTCGAGAAGAATAGATCATGAACACAGGTTAATTTACAAAGTGACCAATACCGAAATCTGGATCGTAAAATGCAGGTTTCATTATGGATAGGTTTCTTTGAAAGCATACCTTTTGTAAAGTGCGCTATCCGGTGTATTTATTCATTGTAGATCACTCATCACCCGGTATGCTATAATGCGGCCCATCTTTGTCTTTTCTGAAGTCCGGCGAAAAATAGAAGAAAAAGCGCAGTGTATGGTTCATATCATATTCATAGCCTGAAAAGCGCTGCTGGTAGACCAGCGTGTAGCCCAAATCGAAACTCAGGTTTTTGGCAAGTTTTTGTTTGATGCCGAGAAAAGTTCTATTCTGATCGAGGGCATTATAAACAATATCTTTTCCAAAATGAATCAGCATTTCATCTGCCACAGAGATGGTCGGTAGCTTGGGATTTTCGAAAATCGGAATATTTACCGAAAAGAGAAATCTGACTCGATTGGAAAACCTGATTCGATTTACCGTACCCTCAGGATTAAGCACCTCATGCCAGCGTTGTTCATTTCTAACCCTGGAAACGAAGGTAACACGCCCCTCTTTGGTACGCCACTGTGCCTGCTGGTAGACCCTGTTTTCATTTTGGTAGACACTACCACCACCTTCCAAAGGCCGGTTTAACCATAGATGCGCATATCCACCCACCAGGGTTAGCTTGTCTGTGGCCCAATAGGCAGCACCAATCCTGGCGAAGTAAAAATTAGAAGTACTCATGAAATCAGTCCTGCGAATATGCAGATCGGCTATCGCACCCCATTTGTCGGTCATTCTGGCGGTGGTATTCACACTCCACCAAAACTGTGGATTATGATGATAAACTTTTTCTGTTTGCGCATGGGCTGAGCAAAAAACAGAGAGCATGAAAATTAGGGTGATTATGCGCTTCATAGATCAGTATGACAAATTCCTATTCTGGAGTTGTATCAGTGACAAAATTAAGATCCACAAAGCTCAGCTTTACTGCATTACATCAGGCTTGCAGCAATCATGTGTCATGGGTATTTGATTTTGTGAAAAGGCAATATGGTGATCCTATTTATTGTTCGAGCGCGTTCGTTTTTAGAATTGAGACAGATTCTTTGTCGGCACGCGTTTGGAAACGCGCGCTATCGTGGTTCGATATAGTTCGAGCGCGATTGCATCGCGTTCGTCCTAGAAAAAATTATCCATTTCTCCTCTCCAAATCAGAAATCCTTTTCTCATGATCAGCTAATCCATCAGCCATAAATGACATAAAACCTGTCATTTCCTCCTGAAACCCTTTGTGTGATTGAGCCAAACCTTTTAACCCGTTGTGTAAGAATGAAATCTTTGTATCCATTTGGTTCAAACGACTTTCTATTTTCTTTCTAAATTCGTTGAATTGATTTAAATCCATTGGTAATACTTAAATACTTTTAAATCAATTTATTACAAAAAATTCTAAAGTCATTTAATGATTAACAAAAGATTACCCAAAAGCAGTTTTTCACTTTTACTACTTATCAAATTCATCTTTTTAAGCCAAAGTATAGTAGCCCAGGAAAATTCCTCCGACGAAGACCAGGCATTGCAGCAGAAAATGGAATCCCTGCAGCCGGGTTTTCAGGATTGGCTTAATGGTGAAATGGCTGATTATGCACGAAAAGATGGTATCAAGCAGGAAACTTTGGATGCCATTTTGCCGGAAATCCAATTTTGTGAGGAATGCTTCAAACGCGATAGCAGAAAGGTAGAAAGCCGGATGGATCTTGATCGCTACCTCAATATTTTCATTAAAGATGAACGTATTGAAGAAGGAAAAATGCTGCTGGAGAAGCATAAAGATGTGCTGGCAGATATACAGGAACAATATGGTATCCCTCCTGCCATCATCATAACCAAATTTGCCATGGAAAGCAGTTATGGCACCAATACCGGCAGCTACAGCATATTTGAAAGTACTGCTACTGTTGCTTATATCACCGATCCCACCACCAGCAAGTGGAAAGCCCAACGTAAGCGGGAATTCCTTCAGTATTTTACGGATGCACTGCACCTGTATCAACAGGGCCATATGGAAAAAGAACAGCAGGCCAACTACCTTGGGGCTTCCGGTCTGTTTCAATTTATGCCTGCTGCGCTAAGGCAATATGGTAAAGATGGAGATGGAGACGGCCGAATTGATATATGGGAAAATTTTGCAGATGGCGCCCATTCAGCAGCCTATTTCCTTGCTAAGCATGGTTGGGATGCCGGTGAAAAAGTAGGCCGAGAGATCTTAAATCCTGGCAACCTCAACGTAAATCAGATTGGTAGCAACCGCAAAAAGTCACTGTACGCCCACAGAGAAGCCGGACTACTTTTACCCAATGGTCAGCCGATACCTGTGGCAGCGGGTATCAATGCCTACATCGCCGTACCGGACTACAGGCACATGCAAGATAAAGATGAAAAAAAAGCAATGATCGTAATTCCAAAGGATTGGCGGGTTTTCCTATTTTATGATAATTCTACCCCAGTGCAGCGGTACAATAGCTCGGATTATTACAATGCCTGCGTCATCTTGATGGCAGAGGCATTACAAAATTAATCACCGCCCAACATCATGGCCCATTTGGCTGTTATGCCACTATGCTGACTTACGAACATTTCTTCAATTGTCCATACTGTGGTGCCGACATTTCCATGATACTGGAGCCACATCAGCAAACACAGGCCTATATTGAAGATTGTGAAGTATGCTGCAACCCCATAGAAATAAGCTATGCTTTTGAAGGCGAAGACTTAGCCATGTTTGATGCTCAATCGATAGAACAATGAAAGAATCAGTATGGGATTACCCAAGACCCCCAAAGTGGGAGCTTTTCAGCGGACATATCAGGATAATCCATGATGGTTCATTGCTGGCAGATAGTAACAAGGCAATCAAATTGATGGAGACCAGTCACCCACCCACCTATTACATCCCAAAAAATGATGTGGTATTTGACTTTTTAAGACCCAACACTCACCAGACTTTTTGTGA
This sequence comes from Cyclobacteriaceae bacterium, assembly GCA_965227155.1. Taxonomy (GTDB): domain Bacteria; phylum Bacteroidota; class Bacteroidia; order Cytophagales; family Cyclobacteriaceae; genus UBA6059. The sequence continues at coordinate 4,156,557 of OZ245731.1, read as the reverse complement.
GTTCAAAGGCAAAGCTGCTTATGTGGATTGGGTAAAAAACGACCGGGTTATCAAGAATGTAGGATGGCATTACCCCTCACCAAGAAAGGGCTTTGAAGCTTTAGCTGACCATTATGTGTTTTATGCCTCCAAATTGGATCAATGCCTGGTCAATGATGAAATAGCTACGGCTCAGGAAGGCGATTTTTATGGCGGATGGATCACCAGCAATATCAAAGGACCTTTTAAAGGTGCTCCGGGCACATGGGGATGGTGATAATTGATAATTAGTAATGTGTGATGAGGAATGAAGAATTAGTAATTAGTGATGAAGAATGAGTGATTGGTGATTAGTAATGAGGAATAGGTAATTAGTAATGGGTAATGAGTAATTAAATAAGGAATGAGTGATTGGTGATTAGTAATGAAGAATGGGTAATGGGTGATGAGGAATGAATTCTTTTTGGAGCTTTGGTTATAGCACAGGTCTGCACCTAGAATATACAAAGAATCACAAACCTTCTCTTTGTATACCTCTGTGAAGTCTTTGAGGCTCTTTGTGGTAAAATTTAATCACAACAGCTTCAAGGTCAGACGATAGTCAGACCGGAATGAAGTTTAGGTTACCAATCAGAGTCAGATTACCGCCTGACTCGAGAAGCTCATTTGAGGATTTTATTTATATTAATTCTAAATAAAGTTGTTTGAAGTTTTGCGCTCTGCTAATATTGCAGGGCAAAGCGATTACACCTACCATGAATCAACCGGTTATCAGAAAACTCATAACAGCTACCCTATTCATCCAGCTTGTTGGTATTGGTGTGGAGTTGATCCTACTGGAGCATTATGAGGACTTCTGGCAAATCGTTCCGTTAGTTTTAATCGGAACAGGATTCATCACTAGTATTATCAGCATATTCTACTCAAGTACGTTCATAAACAGCGCTTTTCTAGCCACCATGGCGTTGATCATAATCAGCGGTTTTGTTGGTTCATGGCAGCATTTCAGTGCTAATCTTGAATTTGAACAAGAGATGTACCCGTCATTAGCAGGTATTGAACTATGGTGGGAAGCCCTAAAAGGAGCCACCCCTGCCCTTGCGCCCGGTAGTATGATCGGCATTGGCCTTATTGGCATTATTTATATCAGATATCAATCAAATCAAACAGATAATTAATTATGAGAAATTTTATCCTTCAGGCACTCTTGTTAGGTGCATTATCCTTTACAGCGTGCCAATCCAATAACTCACAAGAGCAAGCTGCAGAAGAAGCAGAAGCCAATACCGAAACACCAGCGCAAGAAACGGCTACCGATGTGTCAACTACGGCGCTTCTCAATCCAAACCTTGCTACTGCTGAAGAGCTATCTGCCATTGAAGGCATGACAGATGAAGCTGTGCAGGCTGTATTGGATAGTCGTCCTTTCCTAAATATGACTGATTTTGACCTGGCTGTGGCTGAATTTTTTGCCCCTGAAGCGAGGCTTGAACTCTACAGCAAAGTCTTTGTGAAACTCAATCTCAATACAGCACCAGAGGCGGAAATAAAGCTCATCCCAGGTGTTGGCGATAAAATGGCCCATGAGTTTGAAGAATACCGCCCTTACCTTAAAGTTGAGCAGTTTCGCAGGGAGATTGGCAAATACGTTGATGATGAGGAGGTTGCACGTTTAGAGCAATTTGTGTTTGTACCTGTGGAACTCAATACTGCCACCAAGGCCGAAATCCTGGCGATACCCGGTGTAGGAGAGCGTATGCTACATGAGTTTGAAGAATACAGACCTTACCAAAGCATGGAGCAATTCAGAAGGGAAATCGGTAAATATGTGGATGACAAAGAATTAGCCCGATTAGAGCGATTTGTATATCTAAAAGACTGAATTTTTTCCTGACAAAAATCATCTAAAATTATTTTTAATAGGTCTAAATAAGCTTGGTTGAATTTCATTCCGTTACTAATATTGCTATCTATTTAGAATAAATCTAATTTAAAATAGTTTAGAATGAATAACCTACTTAACAGCAGGCTCCAGATAGGAACAGCTCTATTATCATGTGCGACTATAATCAGCTCTTGTGGCAATGATGATGCAGATGAACCAAACGTAACCATAGAAACACCCACCAGCTATGTTTTTACCCGTGACGGCAGCTCCACAGTAAGCTTCAGTGGTCAGACGGCCAGAATTTTAATGGCTGAAGAGCTTACCAGTGGATTAAAAGCCTTTGATGATGCTACCGAGGAGTTATTATTGGCTCGGTATAGAAATGAAGGACCTAATGGTGAAGATGTATCTCCTTACAGCTCAGCTGAGCTAAATAATGAGACAAAGAGCATCAAAAGTAAAGTTGCTGCCAGCAGGGACCTCTTTTCCTCCAACACAGTGGCTTCCAGTGCAATAAAAGCTGATTTTGAAAGCTGGATTAGCGCTCAAGTAGCAGAGGTATTTCCTGCAACTGAAACAGTAGCCCTACCTGGCGTAGAAGGTCAGATTGCTGACGGAGGCAGTGTCAGATATGTCAACGCGCAAGGTTTGGAATACGACCAAATGGTTACTAAATCTTTGATCGGCGCTTTGATGCTAGACCAGGCGCTTAATAATTACCTGAGTACTTCTGTGTTGGATGAAGGTGATAATCGCACCAACAATGATCAGGAGATAACGGCAGAAGGCGCAAACTACACCACTATGGAACATAAGTGGGATGAAGCCTATGGCTATGTTTACGGCACATCTCCTGATCCTGCCAATCCGAACTTAACCATTGGTTCCGATGATAGCTTCCTAAACAAATATATCGGTCGTGTAGAGGGTGATGAAGACTATCGAGGTATTGCAGCAGACATTTTTAATGCTTTTGCTTTGGGAAGAGCCGCTATCGTAGCTAAAGATTATGAATTGAGAGACCAACAGGCAGATATTTTAAGGGAAAAGCTATCTGAGGTTATCGCCATCAGAGCGATCTTTTACCTGCAGCAGGGTAAAAACGCTTTACCAGATGACCGTAGCAACACTGCCCTCTATGGTACTGCATTCCACGACCTGTCTGAGGGATTTGGATTTATTTACAGCTTACAGTTCACCAGACAGCCTGGCTCTGATGCACCATATTTCTCAAAATCAGAAGTGGATGCCATGATTGAAGATATGCTCAATGATGGGCCTAATGGTCTTTGGGATGTGGAGCCCGCAACCCTGGATGAATTGACAAATACTATACTCGCAAGATTTAATATTGAGATGGCAGAAGCTGCCAGCTAAAAGAAAAAAGTGAAGTTGGAAATGAAAAAAACATTGAATGTATTGACCATAGCCCTCATCGCAGGGCTATCGGTGCTAGTAGGATGTGGAGATGATGGTTCAGAAAATCCAAACCCGGGCAATGAGGTGGTGGATGATTTTGACCGACAAACAATGCTTGTTTTTTGGGCAGACAATATCATTATCCCGGCTTACACAAATTATAGTGCCCGCCTGACTGCACTGCATGCTCAGGCTACTTCTTTCAGGCTTGATCCAAATGCCAACCAACTTGGAGAACTGCGTGAAGCATGGCTCGATGCATATCTGGCATGGCAACAGGTATCCATGTTTGAGATTGGCAAAGCTGAAGAGTTAACACTCAGAAGTTTCACCAACATCTACCCTACTGATACAGTAGGCATTCAAAACAATATTTCATCAGGTAACTACAACCTACAGCTGGCATCCAAATACGATGAGCAGGGCTTCCCAGCCATTGAGTTCCTGCTCTATCAGGATACACCTGAGGTAATCGTGAGCAGCTTTCAGTCCGATGCTGCGAAGGGACAATATCTCACCGACCTTACCGGTCGCCTGGTTGAATTAACCGATGAGGTTGTTACGGGTTGGGAAACAGGATATCGCGATGAATTTGTAAATAACAGCGGTTCATCGGCCACCAGCGCCGTTAATAAACTCATCAATGATTATGTCTTTTATTACGAAAAGGCATTGCGTGCCGGCAAGATTGGCATCCCAACCGGTGTGTTTTCAGGTAACCCATTACCTCATACTGTTGAAGGTCGATTTTCAGGTACGCACTCAAAGGCACTTTTTATAGCTGCCCTTGATGCCACACAAAACTTCTTTCTTGGTATAGCCACCAACGGTACTGGCAATGGTCCCGGCATGGCTGATTATCTTGATTATCTCAATACCATTAAAGATGGTGAGGATCTTGCCGCTTTAATTAATGATCAATTTGAAAGTGCAAGGTTGGCTGCCCAGACATTGAACGATAACTTCTTTGCCCAGGTCAATGCAGATAATAATGCTATGCTTGCTACCTACGATGAATTACAGAAAAATGTAGTTTTTCTCAAAGTAGATATGATGCAGGCGCTAAATGTGAGGGTCGACTATGTAGATGCTGATGGCGATTAATGCAGGTTTAAATAGCTTATTTCAAAAATTACATAATCCTACGGAGGCTGCACCATTGGCAGCCTTTCGTATTTTATTTGGTCTGATGATGTTGATCAGCATCATCAGGTTTTGGTACAATGGATGGATTCAAAAACTGTACATAGAGCCCAATTTCTTTTTCTCCTATTATGGCTTTGAGTGGGTAAAACCTTTAGGTCCATATACTTATTTGATTTTTTTCATTTGTGGCCTTTCCGCATTGCTGGTGGCCTTAGGCTATTATTATCGATTAAGCATCATCACTTTTTTCCTTAGCTTCACCTACATCGAGCTGATGGATAAAACCACCTATCTCAATCATTATTATTTCATCAGTATCCTTAGCTTTTTGATGATTTGGCTTCCGGCCCATCATTATTTTTCACTGGATGCTTTTAGAAATTCAAATATCCGGCATCAACGCATACCACAATGGCCTATATGGAGCATACAGTTGCTACTGGGCATTGTTTATTTCTACGCCGGCCTGGCCAAGCTCAATAGTGATTGGTTGGTAAACGCCATGCCACTTAAAATTTGGCTTCCATCCAGGTATGACCTTCCATTGCTGGGTGATTTGTTGCAGCAGAATTGGGTTATTTATGCTTTTAGCTGGGGTGGAGCTTTATATGATCTGGCTATACCATTTCTTTTGCTCAACAAGAAAACCCGATGGTTTGCCTTTGCTATGGTTGTGATCTTTCACACCCTTACCAGAGTGCTGTTTCCCATTGGCATGTTCCCCTATATCATGATTGTAGCGAGTCTAATTTTCTTTGATTCGAAATATCATCATTGGCTATTGGGTAAGCTAGCCAGACTCTTTGGATTTGCTAAGGCAATCTTTGACAATAATCAGTTGTGGTTGCCAAAACGATCACCCCAATACCGCGTAATGCTTGCAGGAATAATGATTTTCTTTGCGCTGCATTTTGCAATACCCTTCCGGTACCTGGCCTACCCCGGTGAATTGTTCTGGACTGAGGAAGGGTTTAGGTTTTCATGGAGGGTGATGCTGATGGAGAAGGCGGGATATGCGCAGTTTAAGATTGTAGATGGTAAAACAGGGAAGTATTTCTACGTGGACAACAATGACTTTTTAAGCAGTTTTCAAGAAAAGCAGATGTCAACCCAGCCTGATTTCATTTTGGAGTATGCGCATTTCTTACGGGATCATTTTTCCAGTCAGGGCCATGAAAATGTAGAAGTGTATGTAGAGAGCTATGTTGCACTTAACGGCCGAGTGAGTAAGCCCTATATAGATCCAGCAGTTGACCTGGCACAAATAGATGAATCTTTCAAACCTAAAACATGGATACTACCATTTGATGAGCGCATTAAAGGTCTATAGCATAGTAATATTTTGGTGTATAGCAACACTATCGATGGCTCAGACAGCACTTGAGGGTCAGGTTATTGATGCTCAAACCAAAAAGGCCATTTCGTCCGCAGAGGTCTTTGCAGTGAGCACAGGTGAGATTGCGCAGGTTGATAAACAGGGTAACTTTCGCCTCACTAGCCTACGATCCGGAAACCAGGAGCTTATCATTTTCAGCTATGAATATGAAACCCAACGGCTCAAAGTGGATTTATCTGCTCAAAACAAAATTGCCATAGAGATGACACCACTAACAACCGAATTATCGGAGGTAGTAATCCAGCAGCAACGAGATGAGATATTCAACCTCAAAAGGCTCCTACCCGTGGAGGGAACGGCTATTTATGCCGGCAAAAAGAATGAAGTTGTGCTGGTAGATCAGATCGTAGGTAGCATCGCCACTAATAATTCTCGTCAGATCTATGCTCAGGTGGTAGGATTAAATATTTATGAAAATGCAGACGCAGGTCTACAGCTCAACATTGGTGGCAGAGGGCTTGACCCCAACAGAACTGCCAATTTCAACACCCGCCAAAATGGCTATGACATTAGTGCGGATGTATTAGGATACCCGGAGAGCTATTATACCCCACCCGCTGAAGCATTACAGGAAATTCAGGTGATACGCGGCGCTGCCTCCTTGCAATATGGCACTCAGTTTGGCGGCCTGGTTAATTTCCGAATGAAAGAGCCTGTTTCTGATCGTAAACTGGCTGTGACCAGTAGACAGTCTGTGGGCTCTTTCGGCCTTTTTTCAAGTTTTAATAGCTTCAGTGGCACTATTGGCAAGCTGAGTTACTACAGCTATTACCAATACAAAGGCTCTGATGGCTTTAGACCAAATGCTGCATTTGATGCGCATAATGTATTTGGCTATGTCAATTATGAATTCACCGAGCGCACAAACCTAACGGCTGAGGCTACTTATATGTATTATTTGTCACAACAACCAGGTGGCCTCACAGATGCCCAGTTTGAACAAAACCCCAGGTTTAGTAACCGCACCCGCAACTGGTTTGAAGTAAACTGGCGATTGTACTCATTAAAATTTGAACATCAATTTACCCCCCTTACTGAACTGAATATTAATGTTTTTGGATTGGATGCTTCACGTAATGCTTTAGGTTTTAGAGGCAATCCGGTGAACCTAAATGGCAATCCAATAACAGCTGAAGATGAACAGGATGGTGATGGTAACTTCATCTACCCTCGTGATTTGATCTCCGGGGAATTTAAAAACTGGGGTGTAGAATCCCGCTTCCTACACCGGTACAAGCTGGGTGATAAAGATGCTGTCTTTTTGATCGGCTCCAAATATTATCATGCTAATAACACCAGCATTCAGGGACCCGGCTCGCAAAATACTGATGCAGATTTTCAATTTAGATTTAATCGGTTCCCTGATTATGCAAATCAGTCCGAATTTGACTTCCCAAATCGTAATCTGGCGGTTTTTGGAGAGCATATTTTCTTCATCAATGACCGCTTCACCCTTACGCCCGGCTTCCGGCACGAATATATCAGAACAGAGAGTGCAGGTTTTTACCAGCAGGTAAATTTTGATAATGCCGGTAACCCTATTGCTAATGCAACACTAACCGATAATAGGACGCTGGAAAGGAATTTTACGTTGCTGGGCCTGGGAATCAACTACGAATTTTCAAACCAAACGGAGCTATACGCCAATATTTCCGAAAATTACAGGTCTGTAACCTTTAGCGACATTCGTGTGGTTAATCCAACCTTTATCATAGATCCTAATATCAGTGATGAAAAGGGCTATACGGCTGATTTTGGCTTTCGTGGCCAATGGAAGGAAATGATCAATTTTGACATTGGAGGCTTCAGCCTCTTGTATGACGATCGCATAGGTATAGTCCTGGATGATCGTGCCAATAGGGTGCGGAAAAACATTGGCAAGGCTATAATTTATGGTATCGAGAGCTTTATTGACTGGAACTTGTTGAAAACGTTTAAGGTAGAAAACAACCAGTTTAAGTTGGGCTGGTTTGTGAATAGTGCTTTTACTAATTCTGAATATCTAGAATCCGAAGAGAATAATGTGAGAGGCAAGAAAGTAGAATTTATTCCTTCAATCAACCTTAAAACAGGCTTAAAATTTGGCTACAGAAACCTGCTGGGAAGCGTTCAATTCACCAAAATAACCGAGCAATATACAGATGTGGAAAACTCCGAAGTACCGGCTGCAGGAGATAATCGTAGTGGTATTATCGGCCCCATACCAGGCTACCAAATACTTGATTTAGGTCTATCCTATACCTATAAAAACTGGAAAATTGAGACCGGAATCAATAATATGCTGGATGAAATGTACTTTACCAGAAGAGCCACCGGTTATCCGGGACCGGGAATTATCCCTTCAGAACCTCGCAATTACTACCTCACGTTACAGATAAAACTCTGATAGGACACAAATGCAGCCCAATCGCAGTTTGAACCTGTAAGGATTTCCGTTTTAGCCATATAAAATGCATTTAGCGTAGCACTTACAACTTAATTTCCTCAGTCTAATTGGCTTCAACAGGTCAATAATGCTGAAATAACGTTGATTTGCCATGAATTCAAGTCATTGACTACTGTAGATTTACATCTGCACCCTCTACTTTTTCTACAATTCCGATAAGAATCAGCCTTTAAAACCTCAATAACAGCCCAATAAGCCGATAAACTAAGCCAAAGTATGCCAAAGCGACTATTGATTGGCATTTAGAATGGAGGTGATAAGTTTTACTTATTACTTATAAGGCTCTCAAGACAAAGAAAGAGGTATCATTTATTGCTGTAACTCCTCATTTAGGCAAAAGACGAGATATTATTTAACCACATTTTTAGATTAGCCTAAACATTACCCGTCCAGATATTAATTACACTGTCATTGTGTCATGCGTATCTCCGCCGGACCAGCATCCTCTGCACATTGAAATGCTAATGTTATTAGTTTTTAAACATCTCATTGCTATTTTATATTACTGATTTACAGTGTTTTATACAATAAACTTCAATTTTTGCTTTATTTTAGGGGTTTAACGGTCATGCTTTATGATTTAAGGTTATAACGAAAGGTTATAATGAAAATTCAGGCGATATTTTGTCTGTACCCCACCCTTGATACATTCTATGCGCTGCATTTTGATTAGGGAAAATCTCAAATTGAGGTAGTTATTGTCAATCTATTTGCAACATTGAAAAGTCAATCCTAGATTAAATGTTGAAATCAGAAATGACTTACAATGCATTGGATTTTTAAAACCCTACTCATCCTCTTTTCGATCGTTGCTGGTCTGGCTTTGGTAATTATCGGATTTGTCTTTTTTTCAAATCAAAAGCTTAAATGGGAAGCCGAGGATTACAACTATGGTCCTGCTCCACTTCTGCAAGTTCAAGGTTTTGAATATCGGGATCTCAATAAAAATGGTCAGCTAGATATTTATGAGGATCATCGTAAGTCAGTTGAGGATCGTGTTGAAGATTTGCTCAACCAAATGACAATAGAAGAAAAGGCTGCTCAACTCTTCCACCCTTTTTTGTTTAGCACTGAAATTGAAAATCCCCTGATGAAGCTCAATGGTCTGCTCAACCCTGAAGCTTCAATTATTTTGACTAAAGGCATCAGCCACGTATTGTCCGCTTTGGGACCGGAAGATCCTGCAGTACACGCCCGGTGGGCCAACCGGGTACAGCAACTGGCCGAGCAAACCCGCCTTGGTATTCCCGTTACCATTAGTTCTGACCCAAAGCATTCAGACAAAATTGGAGCTTCCTCATTTATGAAGGGCTTTTCACAATGGCCCGATCCACTGGGTTTTGGAGCACTGAGAGATTCACTCCTGGTTTATGAGTTTGCGAATATAGCCAGGCAGGAATACCGTGCAGTAGGAATTCATGCCAGTTTGCACCCAACAGTTGACCTGGCTACAGAACCGAGGTGGGCCAGAATCGCCAGTACCTTTGGTGAGGATGCTGCCCTGACGGCCAAACTCACAACAGCTTACATCAAAGGATTTCAGGGAGAGGTATTAGGCTCTAACAGCGTGTCAACCATGACCAAACATTTCAGTGGCGGTGGCCCACAAAAGGACGGATGGGATGCACACTTCAAATATGGAAAAGACCAGGTTTACCCGGGCGATAATGCAGCTTATCATTTGATCCCTTTCAAAGCTGCAATTGCTGCAGGCACTGCACAAATGATGCCCTATTATGGCATTCCTGTAGGTCTGACCGATGAGGATGTCGGGTTTGCTTTCAACAAATATATCATTCAAGACTTGCTAAAAGATAGTCTTGATTTTCAGGGAATTGTTTGTTCCGATTGGATGGTCCTCACGGACACCAAGGCATTAGGTCGCACATTTGTGGAAGCCAAAGACCATGGCGTGGAACAATTAACTGTACCGGAAAAAACCTTAAAAGCGATCAATGCAGGAGTAGACCAGTTTGGTGGAGAACAAATTCCTGAGGTGATTGTGCAGCTGGTTAAGGAAGGAAAAATAAGTGAAGCTCGGCTGGATCAGTCTGTTCGCAAATTACTGAAACAGAAATTTGATCTTGGTCTATTTGATAATCCTTATGTGGATGAGGAAGCTGCCCGCAAGATATGTAAGCAACCGGCATGGGAAAAGCTGGGTTTTGAGACAATGGTCAAGTCTACAGTATTGCTGAAAAATGAAAATGTATTACCACTCAAAAAAGCTGGCCTTACCGTTTATGCAGAAAATATTGATGCCGATTTGTTGGAGTCCTATGGTGTGTCAATGACGGAAAACCCCGAGTCTGCTGATGTTGCTATTATCAACTTGCCACCGGCATTTGAACCACGAGATAGCACTTTTTTAGAGACTATTTTTCATCAGGGCACGCTGGAATATGACCAGAAAACCATAAGCAAAATCCAAAAAATAGCTAAAAAAACACCTACTGTAGTGAGTTTTTATTTTGAGAGGCCACCGGTGATGCCGGAAATAAATCAAGCCTGCGATGCCCTGCTGGCACATTTTAGTATTTCCCAGGAAGCACTACTTGCAGTGATTTTTGGAGAAGGCAAACCTCAAGGCAAACTACCTGTGGAAATGCCATCGTCCATGGAGGCTGTGCAACAACAACTGGAAGATGTTCCCTATGACAGCCCTACCCCGCTATACCCTTTTGGGTATGGATTGCAATATCCTTAAGGCTTGTAATGATATCAATTATTATGTTAAATAGATAGGTCGAGATTACACTTTTTGTTTTTCAATTGGCGTAAATAATGCACCGATTGATTAATATTATATCTTAAGCCTGCCAGTATTAATTTCATAGTTTGTTTACCATAACCAATCAAAAATGCAATCCTATAAAAAGCTCACATTGCACAACAGAGAATCTATGATCCGGCAGGAGCTGGAAGTCAGAAATGAGGATATTCCCGAGGAGATCAGACTGGTCAAATTCGAAAAAATGAGTGAATCTCCATATGCTTTTTTCCGTGGTTCCAACCATTTGTATTGGGAGGATTTCTTTCAGGATTGGCGATTTAGCCTGTTTGGGGGCAAGTCCTCTACCCTCACTTGGATTAATGGTGACGCCCATATTTACAACTACGGTGCATATTCTGACCACCATGGCGAAGCTAATTTTTGCATGGATGATTTTGATGACGCAATCATAGCTGACTACCAATATGATTTATGGCGAATGGCGATTAGTATCGTACTGGATTGCAGATATCAGGGCACTTTTGATGAAAAAATACAACGCAAGGCATTGCAAAAGTTTAGCAAGGCTTATCTCAAAGAAATGAGTAGTGTACACGAGGATGATGTACAAAAGGAAGTCCACCTCAATAAGGATACGGCCAAAGGTCTTCTCAAAAAATTTCTAAAGAAGGTGATGAAAAAGAAAAACAGAATCAAAATGTTGGATAAATGGACCCTGGTAGAAGATGGTATCAGACGATTTGATTTTGAAAATGAGAAGCTGGGCAAGCTTACCAAAAGAGAATATAATGCTATTTGCAAAGCCATGGAATCTTACCGGGAGACCCTATCAGATACCTTTACGGAGTGGAATGCTGATCATTTCAAAATCAAGGATATTGCCAGAAGGCTTTGGTCAGGTACGGGCTCATTAGGTGTAGAAAGGTATTATATACTGCTGGAAGCCGACGATGAATCACCCGATGACGATATTATACTGGATGTAAAAGAGCAGGGTAAACCACCTCTTTACATGCACATGAATAAAGAAGAGCAAAAGGAATATGATGCCATATTCGATCATGAGGGCAAGAGACATGCGGAAGCATTCAAAGCACTTGCGGAGCATCCTGATAAATACCTTGGCTGGATGACTTATAATGGCAATACTTTTTCTGTGAAGGAGCGCTCCCCGTTCAAGGCCGATTTTCCTACGGATAAGCTTAAGAAACCCGAAGAACTGTATTTTATGGCGGAAACCTGGGCGAAAATACTAGCTACGAGACACGAGCGGGCCAGCCATTTCCTGCATGAAGATCCTAAAGAGCTTTCACGTACTTTCAAATCAATGACCCGCGAAAAGCAAAAGCCTTTTATCAGTTTTCTAAGTGAGTTGGCATTTCGATATGCCGATTGTGTAGAGCAGGATTATCGAATATTTCTATCGATGACTTCAAACTAAAAGCTTAGGCCTGTCAACTATACAGGCCTATGCTATTTATCTAATTCTGCTATGATTTTGCCTTGCAGGTAGTTATGCCAAACGGTGCATAAAGTGGACAAAAACTAACCAGGCTGGTCAGCACAAAAACAGCGGATAGTACAACAAGCACTAGCCCCAAGGTACCAGAAATTGTACCAGTAAAATACAAAACAGCAAATACTGCAGCCACTATCAATCTGATAATACGATCTGCATTTCCCATATTCTTGGTCATAATACTAAAGTTTTAAGTTTTCAAATGTTCAACAATCAATACAATCGCATAGATCAATGCAAAGCAGGTAATACATACTAAAATCAGCTTGATAACCTTTGCGTTCATATCTGAGTGCTAATCTAGAATAAGAAAAATGCCAATGCAGTGACAAAAGTCACCACTCCAAAATTTTTATGCTGGTGCCAGTTTGAATGATTTTTTCTTCCTTTTCCAATTTTTTAATCAAGCGGGACACCACCTCTCTGGCGGTACCCAGCTCTGTTGCTATTTGACGATGAGAGATTTTTATGGGGTTTTGAGTAAGCCTCGCACGCTCCTTCAAGAATTCCAAAATCCTCACATCCATCTTGTTAAAAATGATATGGTTAATGGTATCTATGAGCTCGCTGTAGCGTGTATTGAATTGATTAAAGAAAAGTAAGTTGATGTCTGGGTATTGTTTCACCCACTGAGCTACATGCTGGGCTGGCAGTAATATTGTCGATGTATCTTCTTCTGTTTTAGCGAAAACCTGGCTTGGGTTATTTTGCAGGCTGGCTGTAAAGGACATGATGCAGCTCTCCCCCGGTTTGATGTAATAGAGCAATAATTCCTTATCATCGAAACGTGTGAAAACCTTAATGAGACCTTTTCTCACCAGTGGAACCACCTTTACGAATTGCCCTTGCCTTAAGATTTCAGTATTGGCTTCAAAATCAAGTGCCATGGCTTCATTTGCCAATGCATCTATTGCCAAACTATTCAATCCAGGGAGTACTTCTTGAAGCTCCTCTTTAGGTATCATATCTTAATCTGTAATAGCCTTTTCGACAATGTTAAGCTAATCAAATTAATGTTGAAAGATGATGAGTCTGTCAATACATTAACCCTAAAAGATATCAATTATTCAACTGAAAGGTTAGTGTATAACGTACACCTTCCTCCAAATCCACAGATAGCTTTCCATTTAGCTGACTGCTAAAAAGCTGGATCAAAGAAAGCCCATATGTATCTTTTTTGGCCACAATCTCAGGCATGCTTTTGCCCTGGTCATAGATACTGAAAGTTGCCTGCTCCTGAGTAATTTGGTAATCTATGTAAATAGGGCCACCATCAGCCTGGGGGTAAGCGTGCTTCAGGATATTCGAGATAATCTCATTGGTCATTAACCCTAAAACCAGCAGCTTATCGATGTGGATTTGATGATCGTCAATATTGGCATGTATTGGATAAAGTTTCGGATCAGCAGCATGGGCATTGACAATATTCTGTGCTAAATCCAGTAGATATCCCTTTAAAGCTATTAAATCTGTTTCCTCAAATTTTAACAGTTGACTATGAATAGCTGAGATAGATTTAATACGGGTATCCGTTTCGCGTATAAAATCCCGCAATTCACCAGAATCAGAGCTCAAACTTTTAATGTACAGCAGGCTTGAGATAAGCTGTAGATTATTTTTAACCCTATGGTGTAGCTCTTTCAATAGCTTGCTTTTGAGTTCTAGGGAATCATTAAGGAGTTGATTCACCTGCTCTGAATTTTTTCGGTACTTTTCGTTGGCCCTTAGCACTTCAAAGGAGAAAAACACCAGGGTGATGATCATGATTGAAGTGTTGAAATATTGATATACTGCAATCAGTTCGGCAGAAGGTTGCATGGATGGAAACCAATCAAAAGCAAACAACTCCAGACAAACCCAAAGCGTACCGGAAAGTAGAATGTTAAAAATTACAAAGGGCTTATTATTGAGCGTAAAAACAAATGGATATGCTAATATGATAGGGATGTAAAATAGGTGCGTATCAGCGGCCTTACCATGTATTGCGGCATAAAAGAATATGGTAAAATTTGCAAAAAGGGAGAGTAAGAATATGCCCAGGTTCAAGTTCCCTCTTTTTACTATAAAGAGTAATCCAAGCACGTAAAGTATGGCTACTGCCGCAAAAGCTACATTTTCCCAAATCTGATAATAAACATCGGGTAGAAATGAGATGCCAATTGCCAATAGGGTAATTCGAATGAAATTAATCGTAAGTCTTTGCTTGCGATCAAAAGCATCCGGATCAGATTTTAAACCACCTGAGCGCTTAAATAGTGCCAAATATCTCCTTTGTTATCTATGAATTGAGTTTGTGAACTAGAAAAAATGATGCAACAAACTACTCTTCAACTTCCAAAATATTGCTAAAAAATCGACAATGCAGACATGGCAATGTAACAATTTTTTGACCCGTCCTAAAATAGGTTGACGGTTTTTAAATGATTTAAGTAGAACCCATGAGGCTAGCCTCATGGGTTTTATTATGTACTAAGTTAGGTGTTTGATATCTAAGTGCTAAGTGTGGTCTTAAATTATTGTAAGTATCCACTGATTGTTTAATTAGTCTTTCTAAGTCTTTCCTGTTGTTACATTTTTCTATCAGGAACTCAGACTTGAGTATCCCATTTATTCTTTCTGCTAAAGCATTTTGATAGCAGTCATACCCATCTGTCATGGATGGTATGATTTGGTTTTTAGCAAGCTCTGTCTGATATACAGCTGAGCAGTACTGCAGTCCTCTATCTGAATGATGGATTAGCTTTTTATGACCCTTTCTATTGCCAACTGCCATTTTAAGTGCTTTTACTACATGCTCTGCGGCCATGTCATCACTTAAGTGGTAGCCCATGATCTTCCTGCTGAACGCATCTGTCACCAGAGACAGGTAATGAGTCCTTTCCCTGCTCTTTACATAGGTAATATCACTCACCAAAACCTCTTCTGGCCTGATCGGATTCCTGTCCTTGAGTAGGTTGGGGTGCTTCTTGAGCCAGTGTTTGCTATGGGTGGTCTTCGTATAATTCTTTTTCGGCTTTATCAGCATATGTTCTTTCCTCAAATAGTCGAACAGTGCATCTCTGCCTACTTTTATGCCTTCTCTTTCAAAGTCATCTTTTAGTAGGTAATAAAGCTTCCTTGTCCCCAAACGGGGCATCTGCATCCTTATGCTTTGAACAAGCGGCCTGATCTTGGACAGTTCTGCCGATCTAAGCTCGGCCCTCTGCCTTGATTGGTATACCGCTTGCCTACTGATCCCAAACAGCCGACAGCCTCGTGATAAACTCACTTGTTTTTCCTGCCGGATGCGCCAGATTGTTTGGGCAATACCTTTTTTCTAATCGAAGTTCCGTGTTCGGTATCAGAGATATCTATGGCCATATTCAATATCTCATTCTTCAACTTTTCATCTGATAGTTCTCTTTCCAACCTCTTGATCTTCTGGGCTGGTGTCTCTTTGGATCTAGGCATAACAGTTATTGGGTTGCTCCAATCTAAACTACCATGTTTTCTCAGCCATACCAAAACTGTACTCCGGCCTTGAATCCCATAGGCCTTCTGGGCTTGCTTGTAGGTCATCTCGCCTTTTTCTACCTGGCTGACTACTGACAATTTAAAGCCCATTGTATAATCACGCTGGGTGCGCTTTCTACCTCCCAATGAACTCTCTAAGTTACTTTTCATAAATAAGTCGATTTTATGTCAACTTATTTCAGGACAAGACATTTTCATAAAAAAAGCCCGATTGTCATCAACCGGGCTTATTCTATTCAATCAACTGAGATTAATCGATGGTCAAAGTGAATGTTTGGCCATTGTCAGAAGTGGATAAGCTAATTTGGTATGTACCAGCTGTACCTACCGCAAAGTTTGCATCTCCACCGTCAGTTAAAACACTGGCATTTGCTCCGGCAATGGTAGTATTTGCCCCAAATCCAATTTTGATTTCCCACTGACCATTCACACGGAAGGCAAAATTATCTTCCGTTAAAGCTACGTCAGCCAAAGACCAGGTCAGTGTGCCATTATCCTCACCATCAAAAACTAGTGGTGTACCTGCATCCCATCCGGTAGCAGTAGCCCCACCAATGATTTCAGGAGTATAATTATCAATTATCAGATCCCAGCTAGATCCTTCGTCTGATGTGTTGATCATTACAAAATAAAGCCCGGGTGTATCGTTGGCAAAGTTCCCACCAGCTTCTGTTATACTAGCGGCACTAGTTAGGTCAGTATTGCCAGGGTTAAGCTCGTACGTCCAGTTTTCATCTGTTCTGAATTTGAATTCATCAGCAGTAAGATAGAATCCTCCTACCCAATTACCACTCCAGTCAAAATAAGGAACATCAGTATCTGCATCCCATCCTGTTTCTGTAGCAGCACCAATGATGCCCCATGGCCAATCAGCAGGATCAAATGTAACCTCTTCAGCATCACCTGTTCTTGTCAGGCTCAACGATAAGCTATTGCCAGCGCCGGGTGTGTAAGTAATAGTAATTGTATAATTGCCTTCATCCGCATCGGCAAATGGCATGTTTGGACCACCCGCAACCAATGAAGAGGGCGTTCCACCAAAGTTGGTGAACATGTTTAAGTTATCGACAGTACCACTGAAGTCCATACCCCAGCTACCATTATACCTAACTTTAAACTCACCACCTCTCATGGTGATCTGAGTGCCTTCAAATACAACTTCACCAGGTGCTGAAGACTTCAAAGCGATAGGTGTACCGGTACCCCATCCTCCAGGAGTAGCATCACCAATCACCTGCCATTCTTTTACAGGAACAATGTAGAATGTATTTGAGATTTCATCCACTGAGATGTGGTGAAGTCCTGATTCAAATGGCGTAATAGCGGCACCATCTTCTTCTAAAGTACCTACACCCATATTGAAATCACCATTGCCAGGCATAGCCTGCTGCGTAACTGAACCACCAAACGTAGTGGTTTCACCGTCCTGCACCTTTACAATATTGAAAGATCCATCGGCAATGTACATGTACCCTTCGGTAAGACCACTTCTATTGACTGCATCGGGGAATTGGTCAATTCTACCGGCTACTAATCTAAACTCAGCAGAAGGCTCTGCTGCAGTACTGGCTCCTACGATGTAAACACCGTTTGGAACGTCAGACCCACCCGGATCTGGTGCCGGTGTGTCATCATCATCGTCACCACATGAAATAAGGAACGTTACTGCGAGCATTGCAGTTAACAGTGACATTAATTTAACAAGTTGCTTCATATATAATTTGGATTTAGTTGAACTCATACTATATGTAAAGATGCTGTAGAGCACCTCACTAAAACGCAGCAATTATCATATTATTATTTGACTTTTATCAGGTATGATAGAAATATTTTTAAGAAGAGACTATCTAAATATTATGGAAAACGTTTGCATAAACTTTAATGATCTAATAAAATAAATATAGTATAAGCATCTTCAAATAGGAAAAATTGAAAGATATATTTACTCTCTTGAAATACTTTTAGATATTCACTTATCTGGGGGACCAATCAGCACATTTATACCTAGAGTGCATTTATAATGTTATAAATATTTTAATTATTTAATTTATAATCATTTCCAGACCAAAAAATCAAAAATTTACTAGGAGTCGCATTGTTCTATAATTACCTTCACGGCAAATCATTAAATAGCCTTAGTAAAATCAACTCTATTGCTGTTTTATCATTTAACAACCATTAAATTTTCAGCTACATTTTAGCATAATTTCTATTCCATGTCATTTACGAATCCACTAGTGTGGGGGGCTCCCCTATTTATAGTTTTAGTCCTAATTGAACTTGCTTACAGCAAAGCCCATGATGATGATCTTTACCACTGGAAAGATCTTTTTGCCAGTGGTGCCATGGGACTTGGTGCAGCACTCATTACACCACTTATTAAGGTTATATCGGCAGCCACCATTTTCTACGTGGTTTTTGAACTTTTCAATCCCATGGTGGATGGTCAAAGAATGAATATCATGGGGTATGCTTCTTTTGGGTATGCCTGGTATGTTTGGCTCATTTGCCAGTTTCTGGATGATTTCAGCTACTATTGGCTACACAGGTTCAATCATACCGTTAGGTTTATGTGGGCGGCACACAGCGTTCATCATTCTTCTAACCATTTTAATTTGGGTACAGGCCTAAGAAACGGATGGTTTACCCTGCTTTACAAACCCTTGTTCTACATGTGGCTTCCTGCTATTGGCTTTCATCCGGAGATGGTGCTGGTATGCATGGGCATCGAAGCACTGTGGCAGTTTCAGCTACACACGCAATACGTGAAAAACCTGGGCTTCCTGGAAAAATTTCTGAATACCCACCGCCAACATCAGGTACACCATTCTAAAAACATAGAGTACCTTGACAAAAACCATGGGGGCTACCTCAATATTTTTGACAAGATTTTTGGCAGCCATAAGCATTACGATCCTAATATCGATATAGAGTATGGTGTAATCCATGATCCAAAATCTTACAATCCGCTCGTTATAGTGACGCATGAATACAAAGCAATCTGGGAAGATGTGAAGCGCGCTAAATCATTAAAAGAGGCATTGATGTACATATTTGGCCCTCCCGGTTGGAGTCCTGATGGGTCTACGCTTACTGTAAAACAGATGCAGCGTGCCTTAAAAGAAAGCAAGACCAAAACTATGGCTACTTCTAGCGCTGAAAAGGCTGCCTGATTAAATATTGTACTTTTTTGTAAGCCCTCAAGGCATCAAACTATTTTCAGTAACTGTGGTTATTATGCTGTAATTCAGCCTAATGATCGCACTTGTTCAATATTGCACTTCTTTTATTGACCTCCCACTTAGGGCTGGAAAGTTTGGACTTTGGCTTAATTGTTCATATTTCACACTGAAAAGGACCTTCTATGCGCTATGACATCATCATAGCCGGAGGAGGAGCTGCAGGACTGAGCTTTGTTCACCATTTGCTCAAGCGCGATCTTAATGACGTGCGCATTCTGATCATTGACAAGGACCTCAAACAGACAAATGACAGAACCTGGTGCTATTGGACAACAGAACCGGATGATTTTGCTCCTATACTGAAAGCTAGCTGGAATAGTTTGACCTTTACCAATTACGAATTTACCCGCACGCAATCACTTGGCACCTATCAATATAACTGCCTTCAGGGTATCGATTTTTACAATTTCATATTCGAAGAAATTCGGGATAATCCTCAAATAAGCTTTATACAAGAGGATGTAAAGTCGATTATACCAGCAGAATCGCATGTTTCGGTGGTTTGTAACGACCAAAAATTTGTGACAAGTTATGTCATTGACAGCATCAGTCTTCCGACTAAAAATACACTTCAGGGTATTTGCCTTTTCCAAAATTTTGCAGGTTGGACTGTTGAGACTTCAGATGAGCATTTGGATTGTGCTGCACCTACGCTTATGGATTTTCGATGCAAAACCCAGACTCCACCGGGCTTTTTCTATATTCTTCCATTTGCTAAAAATAACGCACTCATAGAGTTTACCAGGTTCGATAAATCACCTGTTATTTCACCTGAATATGAATGTCACCTGCAGGATTACATTGAGCAAACGCTTGGAATCCACACCTATTCGGTAAAAGCTGTAGAAAAAGGCTCCATTCCCATGGCCAACCACCCCTTTCCTGCAAAAAATGGTGATAGAGTTTATCGGGTAGGTACTGCCGGTGGCGACACAAAGCCAACTACAGGATATACCTTCAGAAACATACAAAAGCATGTAAATGCTGTGCTTGATGAACTGCAAGGAATACCTACCATGGATCATACTGTTAAGCGTTTTGCTTTCTATGATGACCTTTTGCTGAATATTATGCACGACAAACCTGAGCTGGTCACTCAAATTATGGGTGATTTATTCGCTCACAATGACTTTAGCCAGATTTTGAAATTTCTCGATGAGGAAACCCATTTGATTGAGGAAGTACCCCTATTGACCAGCTTACCCTGGAAGCCGTTTCTACTGGCATTATACCAACAAAAAATTTCCTTATGAACGTTGCCATCAAGCTGTCATTATTGGTATTTGTATTTGTATTGCATCAAATAGACATTGACGGCATTTATGAAATTGTACTTGCCCTCGCGTTAATCCTGGGACTGGGCATTCCGCATGGCGGGTCGGACCACCTATTGTATAACCTTAGCAAAGAAAACAAACTCAGTGCTGCTATCAACTGGCCCTTTATGTTTCAGTATTTGGGTACTATTTTATTTTATGCTGTTTTGTGGTTAATAGCACCATCTTTCTCCTTGCTGCTGTTTATTGCCATCTCAGGTTATCATTTCGGAGAAACCCAGTTCTTCAGCTTTATCAATAGGTATAAATTCGGTTATGTACTGGCACTGACCTGGGGCCTGCTAATCTTGCAACTCGTATTGGCCAATCACAGCCTCGAAGTTGTGGATTTGCTAAGCAGTATTTTATCTATCGAAATCCTGAGATATTGGCAATCAAACAGCCTTATGATCACTTATGGCCTACTTGCTTTTACCGGCCTTGGTATTCTAGCATTATCGATATTGGAAAAAAATCTTATGGTGCTACTAAAGCAGGCACTGGAACTGTTTGCATTGTTTCTCATTTTTAAATGGACAAGCCTGTTACTGGGCTTTGCCATATTTTTTGCTTTTTGGCATTCAAGGGATGCAATCCTTATACAAATCAGAAATATCAACAAGGCAGCAAAAGCATTTAGTATGAAGGATTTCATTAAGACTACTGCACCCTTCACGGCACTCAGTATTGTGGGAATTGCGATGATCGTGGCTGCTCTTTATTATTATGATTTCGGGATATCCCCTATCGTGATATTCTTTATTCTAATCTCACTGCTAACCCTCCCTCACATCATTGTAATACTGGAATTTTACAGAAAGACTGCCTCTAATATACAGGCTCGGGCTTAGGTGAATCTACCGGTAGGCTCACTCCTGGTGGCAGGTCCAAAACCGGTTCATGGTCACCTATTCCACCGT
Source organism: Cyclobacteriaceae bacterium (assembly GCA_965227155.1). Lineage (GTDB taxonomy): Bacteria > Bacteroidota > Bacteroidia > Cytophagales > Cyclobacteriaceae > UBA6059. Next base: position 4,135,039 of record OZ245731.1, on the reverse strand, counting down.
CAGAATCATCCTCATCATTGTCATTACCATCCTCCTTCAAAGCCATTATAATAACCTTTACAACCAGGAAAACCGATAAAAGCAAAACAATGATATAGTCGGGGTGGCTTGAAATGTAAGAAAACATATTATTGGTAATTATTCATTCAATGCATTTGCATCGATACTTCTAAAATAACTTCTGGTCGTCCATGGTAAGTGTACCGTATCCCATGGCGATGGGTAGCCTGCCATTTCCTTACTTAAAGCATTGGCTGAGAATAAATATTGTTTGATTTTGATTTCCTCGGCAGTCAGGTTTGAATCAAGTTTGGCTGTGTGATACTCTCGGTAATAATTAAAGGTAGTCGTTTTCTGCTTGTCATATCCAATAGATACTATTGCCTCGGTAACCAACTTGGAAGTAAACAGATGGTCAGAATGATCATCTGGATTAAGGGCGGTATCCTGCTCGGCTAGATGGATATCCAGTTGATATATCCCTTCTGACTCCCGCTGAATGATGGCAGCTACCATATCTCTTAGCTCATACCAAGTGGTATACACAGCTGAACTATCAATGGCAGGCATAGATTCAATACCGCCTTCTTTGAGCTTCTGTAGACTCCAGGTGTAGCTACCCTCCGGAAATCCATCGGGCAGGTACAGCAAGTATGCGGTAGATTTTTGCAATTCTATTTTCTTAATGGCCTTATTGTTGACCTCTACAGTATCCAAAAGATAAGTTTCAATGGGATTAAGCGACCTACCATTCTTGTCCACATTTATGAAGCCCTGATCTGCCCACAGCAGGCTGTTGATGTAGCCACGCTCTCTGGCTAGATAATAAGGCATAGTGGCACCACCATCCGATTTCAAACCCATAGCAGCATCACCGGCAGTTGTTAAAAGAAATACGGTTTTAACGGTAGAATCCTGAATATCCTTCCAGGCCTGCTCACCCATGAAAAGCTGCCAGTCATCGGGGTGTGCGCTACCATAAATGGCAAGCCGTTGGTAGGCTGATTTTTGCTCATCACAAGCAATTATACCTACTACGGTAACTATCAAAAGGCATTTTATTATTGAATGAGACAGCATCTTTATTCAGTCTGTAAAAAATTGAACTGTGCCTGAAATAACCACTTACAATAACAATAAAAATTCGTTTTCCTCAAAACCAATATTAGTAACATGCGGCTTTAGGTATTTCAATGACTTATAATTGCAAATATTATAAACTTAAGCTTCGAAAATAAATCATCATCAATTAATCACCCACTTCATTGACTGAATCACCCTTTCTGGGCATTTCCATTGCAATCTATATTTTGTTCACTCTGGTCATCGGTTTTTGGGCATCAAGGCGGATAAAATCCTCCCTGGATTTCACATTGGCGGGCAGGCAACTCAGCACTGTACTTGTAGGGGTCACCATTTTTGCTACATGGTTTGGGCCTGAGTTACTCATGGGCATGCCGGCATTGTTTGCTACTGAGGGCACAAAAGGCATCATTGCGGATCAATTCTCCACCTTATTATGCCTGATCATTATAGCTCGGTTTTTTACCAGGAAAATGCATGATATGAAGGTCATTACGATCAACGATTTTTTCAGGGATCGATTTAACCCAAAAATGGAGCTTGTGACTTCATTGGTGAATATTTTGGTATATGTGGCATGGATAGGCTCACAATTGCTTGCCTTAGCTCTCATTTTCAATAGCCTTTTTGATATTTCACTGTTCTGGGGCGTAATTCTGGGCAGTTCTGTGGTTGTTATTTACACTTACATTGGTGGCATGTGGGCCGTATCCTACACCGATTTTATCCAAAGCATAGTAATCATCGGTGGCTTGTTGGCATTGTTGGTGGTCATGCTCGCGCAAACGAACATACTGGATATAGCCATAGCATCAAAACCTGCTTCCTTTTGGTCTATAATTCCTGAACCCACCGTACAAAGTTGGTCTGTTCAAATTTCAGATTGGGCCATTTTTGCTGTAGGCGCACTTGCCTCTCAGGAAATATACCAGCGATCCAACGCGGCAAGGAACAGCAGTTCGGCTGTAAATGGCGTCTATATGAGTGGCATATTGATCTTTATGGTTGGTATTATCCCACTTTTACTTGGCTTAATGGGCGGCGAATTGCACCCTGAACTTTTGGAAATCAATGAAGGCCAGAATCTAATCCCAGAAATTGTAGCACGCTATGCACATCCAGGAATTCAAATTCTGGTATTTGGAGCACTGATTTCGGCTATACTCAGTACTTCTAGTGGTGCTATGCTAGCGCCTGCCACCATTATAGGGGAAAATGTCATCAAGCCATTATACACTGGCATATCGGATGCTAAGCTGCTACTTACCACACGTCTGTCGGTCATCCTGGTAGCAATCATTGCCGGCGGCATTGCGCTATTGAGCAAAAACATTCACGACCTGGTGATCCTGGCTACATCTATATCCATGGTGTCATTGGTTGCACCTTTCACGCTGGGTCTCTTTTGGTCACGAACCAGCATCACAGGGGCATGGTTAGGTGTGATATTAGGTACTGTATCTTTTTTAACAACAGCTATCACACAAACGACCATAGAACCTTTTCTGATCGCGACTGCAATCAGCTTCATTAGTGTTTGGTTGGGTTCGCTGGCCTTTCCTGATCAGAGCAACACCCATTTTGCAATGACGTTAAAAAAGCGGCACTTAGAGCCCTAGCACGTCTATTCCCTGTTCGAATACAATATCCACAGGTATGTTTTGATCAGCCAGTTTGTCCAGATCGGCCTGCAGTGTAGGACCAATTTTACCTTTTTCCATTACCAGTGCAGCCACACCTTCATAATTGCCATCTCCCTGAAGCATTAAAATCTTTTCCGAAAGGGCATTCATAGCCTCCCTCATCTTTTCAAAATCAACCTGGTAATAGCCTGTTTCAGCATTCCTCTTAAATGCTTCCATTTGATTGAAGTAGTTGAATCGTATCATGTTGGCTTTACCATGAGCACTTGAAGCACCAAATCGCACCGATCGAAATATCCCGGCCAGGAAGGTGGTGTAATACTCTTCGATAGATCCTTCCAACTCTCCTTTCTCAAAAAGTTGTGTGATCATATAGAGGCCCAGCACATCCGCTTTACCTTCTTCCAAAGCACTGTAATGTTCCTTCAATGCTTCGCGCACTTTGCCTTTTCCATTGATAGTGTTTTTTATCCCTAATCCGTGGGCTACCTCATGAAACATTGTATTTCCAAAAAAAGCATCAAAAGTGATATACTGCCGTTGGTCTGGATGGATCAAAACATCTGCAATGGGCAACATGATTTCATCAAATTTGGCACGCATGGCATTTTTTAACTGAAGCCGGCGTGACCCTTTTTGTAGCTGCACTTCCTCATCATTAGGCAGGTTTATAGCAATGGTCTTACTACCGGCATTGCAATCTCCGGCATAGTAAACCACGTCATAGGCATTGAGGTCAGCATCTGTACCAGGCTTTTCGCTCTTGTAAGCATCCGCAACAGGTAAACCACTCTGTAGTTCTGGCAGGTAGTCTGCGTATTTTGACAGCCTTTCACTCCATGCCATATCCTTCACCAACACATATGCTTCATGGGCAGCCTTGTAGTTGAATAACTGGTCCTCATAATTTTCGATAGGTCCAATGACCACATCAATTTCATTGTCCTTCATGTCCATCCAGGCAAAATCACTCTCCTGATACTGGTCATTTTCAAGCGCATCAGCCCTGAGGTTTAGATACCGGGCGAAGGCTTCATTTTCTGCCAAAGCAGCCGCTGCCCGCAATAATGAGGAGGCGCGTGCCACCTGCTCATCAAACATTTCATAATAGGGCACTGTAATCAGATTACCAGCATCATCTCTACGAACGAATGTGTATAAGCTTGATTTGTCGGCTAGATCTGCTGCCTCAAATTCTTCTTTGGTCATGTCAGCAGGATAAAAATTGGCACCTGCCGGCTTCTCTCCAAAACCTTCGATAAATGGCTCATTATTGGCCAACCTGTCCCATGGGCCATAGTTGATCATAGTATATTTTCGGGCAGCTTTGTCGGTTATGTTACTCAATAGCTGGTCTCTGTTACCATAAGCTTCATACCAAAACATGTCATCCATAATCTCTGAAGCCTTGATCAATGTTCTGATCAATTGCTTTTGTCCGTCGGAAAGATGGCTTAGATCAGTAGTTAATCGTACCGAAGTGTAATTATCTAGTTTTTGCTCAATCTCAGATTTGGGGGCTTCCTCCTTCTGTGCAGGATCATTGTTGGGTTTACAACCTAATGCAAGTGCAAGCAACACCAGCGAAAGTATAGCATTTCTCATGGTAGGGTAATCTTTAAGATTATAAGGCTCAACTTAAATGAGCATGCGTCCCATTTGATAGAAGCTCTGAAGTTGCTCTTTTGCATTGTCCTTTCAAATAGCTCAGTTCGCATGTTCAAATTAATGTCTTTTATATCTTATTTTTATTCCAATATTACTTTTTCGTTCTTCGGGTACTTCACCTCATAGTTCAGGTTCAACTCCTTCTGTTGCTGAGGTTGAAGCTCAAGTTCCCACGTCACCTCGCCAGTTTTTTCATCCAGTTTTCCGTTAGAAAGTTCAATAGGTGACACAGTAATATCGCTAATTGCTGCTACTGGAATTTGATCGAAAAGTGTCAATTTGATGCTTTGAGACTTTTTGTTTCGAGCAATAATCTTGTAACCTCGACTTTCGATCTTGTTGCTGCCAATCGTTTTTCTTTTGGTAAAATCGTCAACCTTTTCACGACCAATGACAATGCTTTTATCTCTTCCCAATGAAATGTTCAAGGTATCATCCAATGATCGGGCATCAAGAATGGAGCGCCCCACATAGGCATCTTCGAAATATAAGTTCGCTTCACCTTCAAGCAAATTGTATTGATCCCAATTGATTATCCGGGCGATTAGAAAAGCGTCTTTGTCAAGTTTAGGAACAGCATAGTATTCATAGATTGTCTCAATTTCAAAGCTGTTTAGATCAACAGACAGTTTTTCGCCGTTCGATTTGATGGAGTAAGGTTCATCTACTTCAAATTCCACGGTAGTTTGATTTTCGATTGTTGTGGTGGTTATGACATTTGCCTCTTTCGCGAGACTAGAGTTACCGCGTACTGTAACACCAGCTACTCGTCCCCTCAGTTTATCTTCTACCCCATATCCAACGACAACAACTTCTTCCAGTGCCATTACATCAGGTTCTAACCTAGCACTTATTTTTTGTGATGTTATTGGGAGTTCTTGTGTCACAAACCCAACAAAGGATATTGACAAATGAGTTGCTCCATTGGGTAGGGTTAAGGAGTAATTGCCATCAACATCTGTAACTGTTCCAACGGTTGTGCCTTTTACATGCACTGTTGCCCCTGGTAGCGGTTCGCCATTTTCATCTAATATTTTACCAGAAACATTACGCACAGAGTTAGAAATGACTCCATAGGTTGACCTGTTTAGAATTGTGTTACGGGCATAGTTTAAAGACCATGTTTCAAGTTCAGGAGCAACACCACTTTGATTAGGATTTCCATTAGACAGTTTTATTTTGACATTCTCCCAATCGACTCCTGTATTCTGATAGATATCCGCTTTGTATTTTAGTTCCAATGGTTGATCCACGCTGGCCACTCTTACGTCATATTTGGGGTACCAACCTGTATTGGCGACTAAATAAGTGATCTTAAAATCACCGCTGATTTTGTTTTTTGAATCGACTCTTATTTCAATTTCGCTTGTTGGCAATTCATCTTTTCCTTGCACGTTAGAGATTTCTTGCTCGATTTTATTCTTTTCTTCGTTTAGTTCCTTGATTTTTAGTCTGGTCTTAATTTCCTCAGTCTTGATAGTTGTTAGCTCACGGTCGTAAAAGTCAATAGCCAGTTTAATTTGAGTCAATGAAGCCCCAGAAGTCTCTCCCCCTAGGTTTTTGTTTTCATCAAGTAGACTCTGCTTTTCTGATAGTATTTGAAGTCTGGATTCAGCAGTTGAAATTTCAAATTCTAAGGATTCAATGTCATTCTTTAAAGTATCAATTTTCTCATCCTTTTTGAGGGTGTTTAAGTAGTTGAGTTTGTGATTCACAGATAAAATTGTGAATTCACCTGTTGCTTTAACTTGGACGCTTTTGTCATCAATATGTGGAGAAAGTGACTTAATACGCAGAATAGACTTTCCTTGTGGGATTTCAACCTTTCCAGTTCGGGTTACAAGTCCACCCTGAACATAAATTGTAACCTCGTCAATCTTGGTTTTGAGTTCTCGTTCCGAGAATGCTTGCGAAAAACCCTGGTTAGCAAGAAGCAGTAAAATTAGTGCAAAGTATTTCATCATCTTTTTCTGAGTGAGATGCAAGAGAACCCTAAATTCCATAAATGTGCAGAAATATTTTTCGTTGCACAATTAAACAATATATGCTGAATTTAAAATCAGACCCTTAAAGTATCACTTCTGCGACAAAAAACCCAATGTACGTACCCACGCCAGCGCCTAATGTGCCTACAAGAATTGATGGTAATATCAGGTCGGTTCGATTGAGGCTTTTGGCTAAAGCTAATGCCGATGACGGCCCTCCTACATTAGCCTGTGAGGCTACTGCCACAAGATCCCAGTCCTGCTTGGTAAGTCCCCCTATCAGGTAGATCAATAAACCATGAATAAAGACAACAGCTGTGGTGAAAATACCGACCGTTACCGCTAAAGAGCCAATTTTATTGAGTGCAGCTATTTCACAAAAAGCACCAATAACAGCCAGAAACAGGTAAATAGCATAAAGCCCCAGTACCTTAGCCCCATTAATCTTTTGTATGGCGGGTATCTGTGCGAGCACCAGTGCAATAGTGGTCAAAATAAGAATGGAAGGAAAATTGATACCAAAGCTCATCAGCCAGTCGGCAAGGAAATTAGATACCCACAATGTCATCGCGCCCATGAATACCAAGATGGCCAAATGCAGCGGATCGATGGTTTCATGCTCCTTATGCACAGCTTCCATATCTTCTTTACTGGTAGCATTATCGTCTATTACCTTTTTGGTAGGTAACCATCGGTGCAGCAGCTTGGGCAGCATAATTGAGATAACCATCCAAAGTGCCGTAAGAATATTATCAACGGCTACCGTACCAGCATAAAGACTGCCGTCCTCGTTGATGTTGTAGTGCAATGCAATTGCATTGAAATTAACACTACCACCAATATATGTACCTGTCATCATGCCAGCCAAAGCCTTGTAAGATTCGCCAAGGGATTCGGCACCATCGATAAGCTGTATAGCCACTACTGCACCAACAGCAGTACTTAGAGCACCGGCAAAAAACATGATTACCATAGGGATACCGGCCTTTTTTAAATGACTTAGGTTAACCCCTAACAAGAGGAAGAAAATGCTAATGGGCGCTACATAGGTAAATATGCCACCATAGATGTCAGGTGCATTAGATGCAGCCGGAACGATACCAATATTAGCGACAATAGCAGTGAAAATGATCACCAGCAAGGTGGTTCCAAAATGCTTTAAGACGGTATTTCTGGCCAGCCATTCACAAATGATGATATTGAGAGAAAGAATAGCCAATACACCTAATGAATCTTCCATGATACTGAGTTTAGCCTGCCAATCTAATTGATCATAAACAAAACCGGGTAAAGAATTTTATCAGAGGTGGGGAGAACCAATTTTAGTGTTAGTAAGTTTGTATAAGACAATCACAATAAATATGACAAGCTCAGTAACACTGTTGGAAGCAGAAAAGCTTGAAAAAGTTGCCTTTATTTTAAAAACAATTGCTCATCCCTTACGCATTGGCATCATAGATTTGCTTACTAATCATGAGAAATTATCAGTGAATGAAATATGTCGCCAGTTGGATGCTGAGCAATCCCTGGTTTCACACCATTTATCTAATTTAAGGCTCAAAGGAATCCTAAAATCAACCCGCGAAGGGAAAAACATTTTTTACGAATTGCACCTTAGGGATGTCATTAAAGTGATCCAGTGTATGCATGAATGCAAGATCAAACTTCCCTAGACTTATTCTTCTTGACTTTTAAGAATCTATTCACTTTCTTTCTCCTCTAAACCAGCCAATTATGAGAACTATTTTAATGACTGTACTCTCCTTACTTTTTCTTGGAGGTTTGATAATTACGCATACGGTATTCTCCCAAAATGATTTTAAAAAGATCAAAGCTGAGGAGTTGAAGCAAAAAATTGAAAGTGGGATGAATGGCGTTTTACTGGATGTAAGAACCCCCGGAGAAGTTGAAAATGGCATACTACCGGGTGCAGAGATTATCAATTTTCAGGATGAGGATTTTGAAGACAAAATAGCCGCCCTCGATAAATCGGAAACGTATTACATCTACTGCCATAGCGGTGGTAGAAGCGCCCGAACCCAGAATATGATGAAGCAAATGGGGTTCGAAAATGTATTTGAATACTCTGGTGGCTACAGCGAATGGTCTGCTTTAGGCTATCCCCTCGTAAAGCCCTGATTAACCCGGCAATAAACTACTATCATAAGCCTGAATAACCAGGTTGGCAATATGCCCATAACCCTGATGGGCACTATTGGTAAAAAGTATCACATCCACATTGTCCGGGAAATGGATAGCCACGGTCTGAATTTGCTGTTCTGTACTGAAAGAATACCACCACAGCCCCGTTTTGATGTAATAGAATTCCCCATTTCTGGAAAATGAATCAAACAAACCGGCAAAATTCTCCTTCATTACCTCCCTGGCTTCCGCATCAATGATCTCCTCGGTATGCCATACTTTCTGCCACAAGGTAGTAAGGTCTGCCACACTTATGTGCCAACCATAGGCGGCACCTACTTGGGTAAAATCAATAAAAGCACCAGAGCCGGCATTATTGTCATTCGCGTCGGTATATGCCCGCGCCACCCCCAGCGGCGATGCATTTAACCCCGCCGTGATACCATACGGCTCGAAAAGCAAGCGGTTGACCAATTCCTCATACAAAAGACCCGTTGTAACCGGGGTGTAGGTATTAATGGCTCCGGTGTGCATGTCATCCAACACTGGCAGAATCACCCGCATGAGCGAATGGTGGTTGTTGTTGTAAAATCTGAACTTACCCTGCTCTGCACCGGCAGCTACTATAAATTTCAGTGAGTCGTATATGTTGGCATTGAATCGATTGGTTCCATAATGATTTAACCCTGCCTGTTGGCTTATTAATTCCAGAAAGGAAAGGTCATCGATACCCGGACCAATTTCCCAGTCAGCCGGAAAAAATGCCTCGACTGATGAATCCAAGGGTATCTGATATTCATCCAGCAGTTTAATGGTAACCACAGTAGTGATAAACTTACTTATGCTAGCTACATGCATAGGTGTAAATACAGTCATGGCCATTCCACCATCAGCTTCATTTCTTGCCAGGCCTCCTTCGCCTTCATGTACGAGAGCGCCATTTCTAAGTACCGAGTAAGCATAGCCCATCACTTCGTCACCAAGCAGATCTTCTAATTGCGCAGCCAGGGGATCCTCAATATCAACTACAGGTTCCTCATCAACAGGCTCTTGAGGTATTACTTCATCACCATCATCACTACAAGAGCTTAAAAAAGAGGCCAATACAATGACTCCAAAATAAAAGCTTCTGCGTAGATAAAGATTTAGCCTAACGTCCATGAGATTCTAATTTTGAGATAAAATTAATACGCTTTTTTCTAATTTCGCGTTTCCATAAATAGTTAGCCATAAAAGATAAATCACCCCATATAACCATCATAGAGGAAGCTTACGAAATTCCTCAGTTGCAACGAAAGCGAAGAATTGCGGCCTTGTTACCCTATGATTATCACGAGACAGAAACAATCTACCCTGTACTTTACCTTAATGATGGTCAGAATCTTTTCAATGAGCATGCACCTTTTGGAAATTGGGCTATTGATAAGGCATTAAGCAGATTAGCAGCGCAAGGCCTGAAAGATCTTATCGTCATCACCATAGACCATGGTGAGGAAGAGCGACTTGCAGAATATCTTCCCTACAAATCCACAAAATATGGAGAAGGCAAGGGGCAGCAATACCTGGCCTTCATCATTGAAACATTAAAGCCTTATGTGGACAGAAAGTTTAGGGTGAGCAAAAAGGCTACAGATACAGGTATTGGGGGAAGCTCCATGGGTGGGCTAATTAGTTTGTATGCCGGCTTGAAGCATCCTGAGGTTTTCGGTAATATGATGGTCTTCTCTCCCAGCCTTTGGATCTCCAAAGAGATTTTTAAAGATGCGCAATCCTTTACAGCACAGCAGCAGACCTATCTTTATCTTTATGCTGGGGGAAAGGAAAGTGTAGTTCACATGCCTAATATTCGTAAATTGAAAGATGCACTTTTCAAAAATCGGTTGGATCAGGGAAAAATGCATTTTGAATTCAGTCATAACCCTGAGGGCATGCACAGCGAATCATTTTGGAGAGCAGAGTTCCCCAAAGCCATAGAGTGGCTATATTTTAAAAAAGTATTGAAATGAACCTACAATTCACCCAATCCATCAATTCGAAATCAATCATTATTCCAATAAGTGATGATAAAATACCTCAGGGATTAATCAAAAAGCTAACCGGGCAAAAGAAGATAAACACCCTGCCCAATAAGTTTGGCACATTTCGAACGATCCCCGGGCATACTGATGATAGCATTATCTATCTGCTACATTTGGGCAATGAGGATGATCAACATCGTATCTGGACAGCATTCAGAGACCTTGCTATGGCTGTGAAAGATGAATGGAAGAATGATGTACTGGTTTATGCAAAGGATACAAATACACACTTGCTCAATGAAGCCGTTTATGGCATTTCTATGGCTGCCTATAAACTTGGCGCTTATAAATCCGGTCCGGCAGCAACATCTGGTATTTACAAGCACGATTTTTCGATTTCAATATTTCATAAATCAGATAGGAAGCTTGAGAAGCAACTGAATGATGCCCTTACCCTATCCGATACTCAAAAAAGGATAATGACCCTGGTAGATACCCCCGCCAATATTAAAACGCCGGAGTATATCGCTCGGTGGGCTGTAGATTCTGCCAAACAGTTCGGCTACCAGGCACAGATCTTTTACAAGCATGACCTAATGAACGAAGGCCTGCAGGCGCTGCTGGCAGTGGGTCAGGGTAGTCAGCATCCACCGGTCATGATTCAGCTCGAATATTATCCTGCCGGAAAAAAGAATAGCAGGCCACATATCGGTCTTGTGGGCAAGGGAGTGACTTTTGATACAGGAGGTATTTCTATAAAGCCCAGTGCCAACATGCACTATATGAAAAGTGATATGGGCGGCGCAGCGGCAGTATTGGGTGCTATGGAAGCTGCAGCAAGGCTTAAACTGGACATTCACCTGGTAGCATTGATTCCATGCGCAGAAAACAGTGTAGATGCCTTAAGTGTAAGACCAGGGGATGTAATCCAATCCTATAGCAAAAAATCCATTGAAGTGATAGATACAGATGCGGAAGGCAGGTTGATCCTGGCGGATGCTATTTCGTACATGAAGCATAATTATTTCCCGGGATGCATTATTGATCTGGCTACCCTTACCGGTAGTAGCGTCAGAACGCTCGGGTATGCAGCAGGAGCCTTATTTTCTAATAATGCAGCTTTGGCCGAGGACCTTGAAAATGCCGGTCAAAGGGTATTTGAAAGAGTATGGCCACTACCCTTGTGGAAGGATTATGAGGAGGATATCCAGTCCGATATTGCGGATGTAAAAAATTTTAGTGGTAAACCGGTGGCCGGTGCCATTTCAGCGGCCAAATTTTTGGAGTTTTTTGTAGAAGATCATCCAAAGTGGGCTCATATCGACATTGCTGGTGTAGCATTCGGCAATACCCCCTATGGTAAAATGAAAAGCGCCACCGGCTTTGGTGTGCGACTAATAATAGAATATTGCAGGCAAATAATTAATTCATAAACATGGCGACTCAACCGCTTAATTTCCTATGCATATCTTCCTATTTCAAGGGAGTGGCATTCATCAAATCAATTCATCAGCAAGGGCATAAGGTATATCTGATGACCGATGAAAAGCTGAAAAACGATCCCTGGCCTTTTGATATCCTGGAAGATGTATTTTATGTGCATCTGGATGATAAAGGGGCATGGAATATGCAACATGTGATCAATGGGCTCGCATTTAAGATCAGAAGCATAAAGTTTGAGCGCTTCATTGCGCTGGATGATTTTGATGTAGAGCGGGTAGCCCACCTCAGGGAGCATTTCAGGATGCCAGGGATGGGTGAAACTACCTCACGTTATTTCAGGGACAAACTGGCCATGCGTATCAAAGCCAAAGAGCACGATATCCCTGTTCCTGAGTTCGTTTCTCTGTTCAATGATATTGATATCAATACTTTCACCGATTGGGTACCTGCGCCCTGGCTCATTAAGCCAAGATCTGCTGCTTCCGCCACCGGCATTAAAAAAATACATAGCAAGGAAGAACTTTGGCAGGTAATCGGCGAATTGGGTGATCACCGCCATGAATACCTGCTGGAGCAGTTTGCACCCGGCGATGTTTACCATGTAGATGCCCTTTCTAACGATGGCAAGGTGATTTTCAGTAGGGTAAGTCAGTATCTGGATACCCCCTTTGAGGTAGCACACGGGGGTGGCATTTTTAGGTCAGTGATCTCACCTTTTAAAGACAAAGACGACAAGCAGCTCCAGAAGCTAAATACCAAAGTGATGAAAAGCTTTGGTATGCAATACAGCGCGTCTCACACGGAGTTTATTAAAGGCAAAGAAGATGGGAAATACTATTTTCTCGAAACCTCTTCTCGTGTGGGCGGTGCCAATCTTGCTGAAATGGTAGAAGCCTCTAGTGCCATTAATCTCTGGAAGGAATGGGCAAAAATTGAAATTGCCAAGGCATTAAAAACAGAATACAAACTACCTGAAATACAAAACGACTATGCCGGTATTATCGTGTCATTGTCACGTTTTGAGCACCCTGATCTATCGGTTTTCGATGATCCAGAAATTGTATGGAAAATGGACAAAAAATGGCATGTAGGGTTAATCGTAAGGAGTAAAAGTCGCGACAAGGTAGTGCAATTACTGGATCGCTATGCTGAGATCATTGGCAGAGATTTTCATGCGAGTCTACCGGCACCAGACAGACCTACTGATTAACATGGACCAAATAGGGTTGTTAGTACGCTATAATTCAATATATTGAGATCAAAACGGTACTATGCAAAAAATACTTATACTAGCAGCCCTTGTCTTTTCTGCCAATACCATATTTGGCCAGGACTTTGCCATTCAGCAACTTGAAAACTCACCCCGGCATCATGAATGGGCAGAAATTTCATATGATGACAGGGTAGTAAACACTTTTGTGGCGTACCCTGAGGTGTCAGAAAATGCCCTGGCAGTGATTGTAATTCACGAAAACAGGGGGTTGACAGATTGGGTCAGGAGCTTTGCAGACCAAATGGCTGAAGCAGGCTACATAGCCCTGGCACCTGACTTACTTTCCGGATTCTCCGAAAAGTTCCAAAAAACCAGTGACTTCCCAGTCTCTGATGATGCCCGCAGCGCCATTTATGAGCTTGATCCTGATCAGGTGACGCAAGATCTGTTGGCTGTTCAGCAATATGCACAAGGTTTAGACGCTGCCAATGGTAAAACTGCTGTCATGGGCTTCTGCTGGGGTGGATCAAATACCTTCAGATTTGCCACCAACGCTCAAAACCTGGAGGCAGCACTGGTTTTCTATGGTACTGCTCCCAAAGAGCAAAGCGAACTGGCGCGCATTGAAACACCCGTATATGGGTTCTATGGCGGTAACGATAATCGCGTAAACGCCACAATAGAAGCCACTGAGCAAATGATGAAGGCGGAGGATAAGTTTTACGAGTACGAGATATACGAAGGTGCCGGTCACGCATTCATGCGTCGTGGAGATGATCCTGAAGGCGATGCCCCTAATAAAACAGCACGTGATCAAGCCTGGGAGAAGATAAAGTCAATTCTGAAAAATTGATTTGCATTGCAAGTCTCCCTGATATTCATTTGCTCCATCTTTATACAAACCAACCTAATTGAATAACCGTGTCTAATTCTATTGCTGCTGCCCTTACCGGGCATTATTTAAAAGGTACCTTCCGTAAGGCAAGAAAAACATTGGGCTATCCCCCCAATTCTCCTTACATGAAGTATAAGGAAATGGATCTTATGCTTGAAATATTGGGCAACCTAAAACCCAAAAAATGCCTGGAATACGGTTGTGGTCTCAGTACTCTTTTCTTTCCTGGTTTTCTACCTGAAGCTACCCAGTGGATATCAGTCGAACACCACCCTATCTGGTTTAAAAACATCCAAGAGGAAAACCAACGGGCTAATGTGTACCTCAATCAGGTAGATATCCAGGAAAATGAACCCAGTGGATTTGATAATTACATCAACTTTCCAGCAGACCAGGCACCATTTGATTTCATCCTGGTAGATGGAGTAGCCAGGGAGGCCTGTATAGAAAAGGGACTTGAATTATTGGCAGATGACGGTCTATTAGTGATTCATGACTGCAACAGACCGGCCTATCATGAAGCCATCAAAAAATTCCCCAATTGGTTGATTATCCAGGATTTTAGGAAAACGGCAGGCGGATTTGGCTTTGGCACTAAGAACCAACCTCCTACCCATCTATTTGATCTCGATTACCACAAAAACTTATGGAGCATTGATACTAAAATCAATAACTTCTTCAAGTTCAAATACCTGATTGGCAAAAAATCAAAACCATTTAACCTACAGTCGAGCTAAAGTGCTGTGAGTATTAAAATTGGTTTTTAGACGTATGATTTTGAGCCTTTAATTATCGGTAATCTGTACCGTTGCACTTATACTTTCTGATGGCTCAACGCCAGAAGGTAACCGCATTTCATCAATCTCAATAAAAATAAATTCGGTGCCTTCTTGCAGCGAATCTTGATACACCTCTACCAGGCGTGTTGCTGAAGATTCTGTAACAGGGATAGTAATTATCCCGGATGCTCCTGAATGATCATCGCCATTGGCTGTTCCTGTAATTAAATAGGTAATGCCAATTGCACTGTTGGTTCCATTTGGATTATCTACAGAAAACTGTATTTCGAAAGTACTACCTTCGGTGACATTACCACTACTAACTGATAAAGAAACAACACCGCTGTATGGATCAGGCGTGTTATCTTCTATACAACCGGTCAGTACAGCAAGAAAAAATAGGCTAAAAAGGCAACTAAGTAGTTTCATCGATATTATTTAGTAGAAATCGAAAATAAGAAAATACAATTATAGTACGCCTATTTAGCCGTATTATTATATTCTAATTTATTTTGATGGAGGCGTGGTTGGCCTAACCTCTATTTTACTAGGCAAGGTTTGCGGAGGCAGCTTCAGCAAGTCCATCACCATTTGACCAATGTCTTCCTGCTGTATTTTCCATCCATCCTTATCATTGGGAACATGATTATTGAAGTAGGTGGCCACAGAACCCGGCATAATGGTGGTGGTTTTGATACCGTACTTCCGCATATCCAGCATGGCAGCCTGCGTGAAGCCTGTTAGCCCAAACTTACTGGCATTGTAGGCGGCCCCTCCTGCAAAGAAGTTGGTACCAGCAAGGCTTGATATAGTCATATAATACCCTTTCGATTGCTTCAAAGGCTCTATGGAGGCCTTCAGTGTATAAAAAGCACCAGTCAGATTGGTTTCTATCACTTCATTCCATTGCTCAACTGTTAGATCTTCTACCGACCCGAAATGACCAAGGCCTGCATTGGCAATGACCACATCGAGTTGACCCCAACTCTCCATAATGGAATTCACAACTTTTTCCTGTGCATCGTATTGTCTCACATCTGCTTCAAATCCAAAAGCTTCTCCGCTGCCTTTGCCGGAAAGTTCCTCCGCGGCTTTTTCTGCAGCCGATTGCGAACGGCTTGTGATGGCTACTTTCATGCCTGCCTTAACCATAGCCTCAGCAATACCATAACCTATTCCTTTTGATCCTCCCGTAACAAGGGCTGTTTTTCCTGTCATATCCATATAAAATCTTATTTAATGTATTCTCCTATCAATAGGTACTCCTTTTCTTTTGTATTGTTCCTATAGTTTACAAAAAATATCCATAGAGAATAATGTCCAACCCATAATCGCTTCTTAACACAACTCAAGCAATAGATTTATCTACCAAAAGAACAATATGGATAGCAAATAAAATCAGATGCTTATTCTGCATTACTCATTTTGACAGAATTAAATGTGCCTCAAACCAATTTATGGTGTAAATATTCCAATCAAAAGCATAATTCGAATACTCCAAATAGATAATATTTATCAAATCGCCACATAAAGTAAAAATATTGTAAATATTCAGTTATTAAATTTTATTATTTGTCATTTTTTGACCCCTAAATTAAAATTGTCACAACTAATAATTGAGGAGAATATTGTTGCAGCAATCTAAAACCGGTACACCCTCCTTCATGAACACCTTATCATTTTCAACCTTTAAATGTTACAATATGAAACGACTAAAACTAAACACGCTTACCAAATCTATATTGGGACTTGCAGTAGTTTTTATTATGGCCAATAGTGCAAAAGCACAGGAATCCTCAGATGATTTTAGTTTCAATGTAAGCTTGAACTCAGATCAGTTTTTTGGGTATTATCCTTTCTTTCAGGGTTCATATTCCATGAGTGAATCCACCGATTTTACATTTTACGGGATTTTATGGTCAGGAGGTACCGGCGGTGGCTGGGGCAACTGGACAGAATTTGGCGTGGGATTTAATTTCGATGCTGGTGGTGGATTGAGTTTCAATCCTCAGGTTGGCATACTCGGTGGTAACCTATTATCATCAGGTGTAGGTGGGCCGGCAGTATTTGGTGATGGAATTGTTCCTAACCTTACCGTAGGCCTGGATAAAGAAAAAATAGAGGGCCAAATCTATATTGGGTACTATGCACCATTACGTGACGAAGCTCCTACAGGTGGTACTACTTTATCTTATTTGCATTATTGGGTTAATACAGGATTCAAGGCTTCAGACACTTTTTCGTTTGGTGCGCATTTTGAGCAGCTAACCAATTCCGGTGGCTCCAATGTGGATGAATCTACTGATGTTTATCAATGGTTAGGACCATACATACAGTTTGCTAAAGCTGGTGGTGGACCTTTTGCAAGGTTCTCATTTGGTACAGATCTATTGGAAGACAATGATTCATTCTTCAAGTTGACTACTGGCTTTAGCTTCTAGATTAAGTTGAACCAGAGGTTTTGCTGCTAATCAGTCTTATGATTTTATGAGGAATGCCTATTATATCCTGATAAGACATAACTTCTGACTAAAACCCTATTCAAGGGAGATGGTGTTCGGGAACCATCTCCCTTTTTAATTTATTGTAAATTGACTAAAACATGCCCACAACAACTATCTTTTACAAAAAACGATCTCTACAATTGATTCAAGCTTAATCACTTTAAAGTCACATTGCTCCTACCTGATATAGCAGCATGCTTACCAGCTCTCTTTAATAAACAAAAAATACTAATACTTATAAAGAGTAAAGGTTAAATGACCCTAAGCACTCAGCATCTATATTAATTAAAACCGTTAGTCGTAAATAAAACTTTTAATTATGTTTGCCGTAAGAATAATTAAATTAAATATAAATAAAATACAATTATGCGGATCAAACGTTTTTTAAACTTTTTATTAGTCCTATCAATTTTAGTGATTAGCTGCAATGATCAAGAGGAAAGCGAATCTTTATCCGGCTCAATTAATATAGCGCTCACTGATGCACCTTTTCCTACAGATCTCGTTTCTGAAGCCAATGTTTCAATTAACAAGATAGAAATTAGGCAAAAAGGCGATGAACAGCAGGAAAACTATATTGTATTAACTGATGAAGAGCAATCATTTAACTTACTGGATCTAAGAAATGGTGTAACTGCTACTCTGGTAAACCTTGACATTGAAGCTGGCGAATATGACCAGTTGCGACTATATGTATCTGAAGCCAGCGTAGTATTAAAAGATAGTACTACCTATGATCTTACCATCCCTAGTGGTTCACAATCCGGCATTAAAGTCTTCATAAACCCATCCATAGAGGTAGTTGGAAATCTTAGTACCGAATTATTATTGGACTTTGATGTAAACCAGTCATTTGTTGTGCAGGGTAATCCCAACACACCAGCTGGTATAAATGGTTTCTTATTTAAGCCCACCATCAAAGCATCGAATTTAACGACAGCAGGTAGTCTTGTTGGAATGGTTACAGACAGCACCAACACCGGGCTATCTGGTGCAACAGTTTCAGTATTTGCTGCTGATACTTTGAATACCAGTGCATTAACTAATGAATCAGGTGATTATACCGTGCTGGGATTGCAATCCGGTCAATATAAAGTTGTTTTTGAATATGACAGTTTAAATTCTATTACCAGAGAAAACATTGATATAATTGCCGGAAACGCCACAGTGCTAGATGCTCAGTTTGAGGAATAGCCTGGTATTTTACAATAGACATTAACTAAATCCTTATCGAGTTCCCAAGTGATATTTAAGAGTTGGGAATGACGGTAAGGATTTTTAATTTCACCTCAATCAATTTTTTAATTCTCACATTTCCCGTGTCCTTTCCCTACAAGTGAAAAATATTTTATCCCGTCTGTAATTTCCTTTAGCTGTTTGGCACTAATAGCCTAAATGATATGAAGATTTGGAAGAACAAACATTCATAGACCATATTCAGGCCAATACAGGTATTATTCAAAAGATACTCTACCTCTATGTAGATGATCGGGAGAATAAAGAAGATTTGAGACAGGAAATAATCCTGCAAGCCTGGCAGGCTGTGCCGCGGTTCAAAGGACAATCGACCTTTAGCACCTGGCTGTACAGGGTGGCTCTAAACACAGTACTGACCTACCAGAGAAAGCAAAAGCAATTACCGACAACCAGCCTGGAGCAAAAGGATTTTGAACAGTCCCATAGCAATGAACACCCTATGGCTGATCGTCTTAAAAGGGCGATTAAAGCGCTTAACGATATAGACAAAACGATCATCACACTACACCTGGATGACTTTAGCAACGACGAGATCGCTGACATTATCGGCATCACAAAAAACAATGTAGCGGTGAAGCTTCATCGCATAAAAAATGAATTAACTCAAAAACTCAAAAGCAAAAAATCATGGACGAATTAAAAAGTGCATGGAAAAATCTGGAGCAAGGTTCAGCAGGAGATTCCATCAGCTCTGATTCCATTCGCCATGCTATAAAAGACACCTCCAAAGGCGTAATGGAAAAACTTCGACAGAACGTGAAAAAGAAATTTTACTTCTGCCTTGGGTTCACAATAATATTTGGGGTATTGATTCCTTTTATTAATCCATTAACCAGTCAAATATTGACATTGATCTTATTTGCCAGCTATCTGATCGGGGATATAATGCTGTGGCGTGCGCATAAAGAGCTGCAGATTGAAATAGACCAGGAAGAAAGCATCGGTGTAAATATGAAGCTGTTCAGCAAGAAGGTGAAAAAAGTGCTTTTTGTTGAAGAAATGATGGGCTTAAGTATTTATCCGGTTTCAGTTGCAGCCGGCTTTATCTTCGGGGGCAATTTGGGTGCCGGTGGTGCTGAATTCATGAATCAAACCGGCGATTGGGTAGCACTGGTCATAGCAATGGCCATACTAGTGCCGGGTGGCTATTTCCTGGCCCGGTGGATGAATGAGCAGGCTTTTGGAAAATACCTTAAAGAGCTTGATGCCAACATTGGAAGCATTCAAAAAATTGAAGCCCTGGACTAACGCATTCGCATCCCCTATTGGGCTGGATTAATCTAGAGTAGCTTGATACTGGCGGAGGTCTGCAAGCAATGATTCGCCATAGGTAGCCAAATCACGGTACATGGCGGATTTATTGGCAACGAAACCGGTATACATGTCCAGCAGCAGCATCAACTGACTTTTCGTATCGGTATCCACATAGTATGAGGCCTGATCTGAATTTGCAAGATACCAGGGAATTAGCTGTTGCATATAAAAATCCAGCTGACCCTTACCTCTAAATTCAGCTTCACTGGATAGCGTAGCATAGGTCTGCAATTTACTCCTCAGGCTAAAGTCAGCAATTAAATCCAGCTTGCCGGAGCTTTGCATACTCTTGTATGTGGCGTTAACCGGTGCATAATTATTGACCAAAAAGGCTTGACGAAAATGATTCAAAAGCTTAGCCGAGTTTTCTGGCTGGCTGAGCAGTACTCTTACACTATCGAGATATTGAATTTGACGATCGTTATTGGGAATTTGGTATTCCTGATAATTCTTGAGATCATCCTCTACTTCATCGGCAATGGCCTGTATGAAATATTGCTTTTCTGCTTTCAATGCCTTCTGCTCAGCCCTACTGTTGATGAGAAAGGCAATGGTAACCCCCAGGATTACAGAAATGAAATTAATCAAATGATCAAGCCAATTTACCTTCATAGAGAAATCAAAATGAGCGTCATTAATGCTGATGTGGCAAAACCGACATACAAAGCGTAAATATAGGATAACACGCTAATTAAAAGGAAATTACAAGCATCTAAGCATTTGAAATAATGGAATCATCAACATCAATAAATATGAGTTGAATAAAGTTTGAGTTCGTAAACACTCCCACCCCAAAATATTTGTCCGGAACAATTTAACCATTTGGTTAATATTTCTTATCATTGCATAATGAGTAGCCAAACTACAGAAGAAAAAATTAAAGAAGCCGCCCATGCGGTGTTTGTGCAGAAAGGTATGGCAGGCGCTCGTATGCAAGAAATAGCTGATAAAGCCGGTATCAACAAAGCTTTATTGCATTATTACTATCGAAGTAAAGAGAAGCTATTCAATGCAGTGTTTGAAACGGTCATGCGCAATTTTGTGCCACAGCTTTTTGCAGTGCTTAATGGAGATCTTCCTTTGGAAGTAAAAGTTTACCAGGTAGCTGAAAAGTATTCGAATTTACTACTCAGGCATAGAGAACTACCATTATTCATTCTAAACGAACTGCAAAGACATCCTGAAGCACTTACTTCCAAGGTACCACATGGTAACAATATTTTTGAAGGCCTTGCGCGGCAGCTGAAAGAAGAACATGAGCAAGGAAAAATCAAGGAAATCAGTGTTGAAATGTTTGTCATGAACCTGATTTCAATGATGGTGTTTCCATTCGCCAGCAAACCGATATTCCAAAGAATGACTGATATGGATGATCAACACTTTATGGAATTTATAGAATCAAGAAAAACAGAAGTACCGCGATTTATCATGAATGCTTTAAAACCTTAAAAAATTTGCCATGAAATTAACCAAAAGGTTAAACTATATAATTAAAATATCAATAGGGATAATCATTGGGGTTATCATCAGCCTGGATATGCTGGCTCAAACATTAACACTACAGGCATGTCAGGAAAAGGCGGAAAGCTTAAGTCCATTAAAAAAGCAGGAGCAATACATTGCTTCCATAGAAGCGCTAAACAAGCAGGTAATACAAACAAACTGGCTTCCAAGTGTGAATCTTACCGGCAGGGTAAGTTATCAATCCGATGTGTTTGGCCTTCCATTTACCATTCCTGGTGCTGATGTGCCACAGGTGCCCAATGATCAGTATCAGCTTAACCTGCAATTGCAACAGACGATTTTCGATGGTGGGGCTACCAAAGCTGCCACTAAACTTGAGTCGGCAAAAACTGATCTTCGGGCAGCACAACTGGAGGTTTCACTATACCAGGTTAAGCAGGTCATTAATGAGCTGTATTTTGGGATACTGATGCTCGACACGCAAAGAGCCATCAACGAGTCAATCCTAAATGACCTTGATGTACAACTTAACAAAGCTCAATCTGCTGTTAAAAACGGTATTATGCTGAGCAGTGAATTAAAATCCCTGAAGAAGCAGCAGCTTACTATCGTACAGCAACAAAATAACCTGGAGCTACGAAAATCAGCATTATTGAAGGTATTGAGTGATTGGATTGGATATCCTATTTCTTCAGCAACCCGGCTTGAATTGCCATTGATCAAGCCAGCCACCAAAGCTATTTTAAGACCGGAGATGAATGTTTTTGAAAAGCATATTGCCCAGCTCAATGCCCAAAAAGCTATTCAAAACACGCAAAATAGGCCAAAGCTTTCCGTGTTTGCTACTACCGGCCTGGGAGCACCTAACCCTTACAATTTCTTCGAGACAGACCTGAACGGATACTACATGATCGGTGGTCAATTGCAGTGGAGTCTATGGGACTGGAACCGATCCAATAAGCAAAATGAAATATTGAAGATAAATCAGGAGATCATAATGTCTGAGCGATTGAATTTCGAAAAAAATATCAATAAACAATTGCTTCAGCAGGAATCTGAAATTGACATTCTGGAAGCTTCATTGGAAACTGACCTTGAATTACTGGAACTCCAAAAGGAAATCACGAAAACAGCTAGTAGTCAATTGGGTAGAGGTGTCATTTCTGCATCGGATTACCTGCTAGAGCTCAATGCCCTCGTAAAATCAGAGCTACAATACAAGCTCCATCAAATTGAGTTGATCAAAGCGCAGGTTACACAAAGGACAATTACCGGTCAATCCTTAAACAACGAATAGATATTAAGAAATAAAAGCCATTAAGACTATGTTTAGAATCTTATCAATACTCTCCCTTCCTATTCTACTTTTTGCCTGTACATCGAACAAGGAGAAAGCCGATGCTTACGGAAACTTCGAGGCTGATAGTTATTACATATCTGCCGAAGTAAACGGTCAGATTACAAGCCTCGCCATTCGCGAAGGAGACCAGGTTTCCAAAGGTCAGATGATTGCCACTATCGATAGCATGCAATTGTATTTTAAGCGAGAGCAGCTCAAGGCAAGTGTAGAAGCCCTGAAAAGCAAACTGCAGGACGTACCCGTACAACTAGCCTCATTGCAGGAAAAAGAGCAAATACTGCTGAGGGAACTCAATAGAATGAAAGCTTTACTAGCCGATAGTGCAGCCACACAAAAACAGGTCGATGATCTTTCCGGTGAATTAGGGGTAGTTCAGAAGCAAATTGACGCTACCAAAAGTCAGCTATCCACAGCCAATAGAGGCCTGCTTGCTGAAATAGAACCGCTACAATGGCAAATCAGACAACTGGAAGACCAACTGACGAAAACAGTGATCAAAGCGCCTGTGGCCGGTACGGTGCTGGAGACTTTTAAAGAAACGGGCGAGCTTGCTTTCCCCGGGCAGCCGCTCATTAAGCTTGCTAATCTTGGTATCATGACACTGCGAGGGTTTGTATCGGGCAGTCAGCTTACAAAGCTGTCCATAGGTAACCCGGTTACCGTCTCAGTGGATGCCGAAAATAATTCTATGAAAGATTATGCTGGCACCATAAGCTGGATTGCATCCGAAGCAGAATTCACGCCTAAGGTTATTCAAACCAAAGAGGAAAGAGTCAACCTGGTATATGCTGTGAAATTTGAAGTGCAAAATGACGGGGGAATCAAAATTGGAATGCCGGGAGAGGTCACGCTCACGACTGATAAAAAAGCTACAGAATGAATCAGGCCGTTGAAATTCAAGCGTTACGAAAGTCTTATGGCATTACTGAAGCCCTGCAAGGCATAAGCCTAAGCGTAAATCAAGGTGAAATTTTTGGCCTTATTGGTCCGGATGGAGCCGGTAAAACAAGCCTGATCAGGATTTTGACATCCTTGCTATATGCCGATAGTGGATCATCAAGGGTTTTGGGATTGGATCCCGTAAAAGATTATAAAAAGCTAAGACAAATTATAGGCTACATGCCGGGCAGGTTTTCCCTTTACCAGGATTTAACTGTAGAAGAAAACCTCAGCCTTTTCGCCAGTCTTTTTGAAACTACAATCGAAAAAAACTATCACCTGATCAAAGATATTTACAGCCAGATTGAGCCTTTCAGGTCACGAAAAGCCGGTGCGCTTTCAGGAGGTATGAAACAAAAGCTGGCACTGAGCTGTGCGATGATCCATAAACCTGAGATCCTGTTTCTGGATGAGCCTACTACGGGTGTTGATCCTGTTAGCCGGCGTGAATTTTGGGATATGCTGAAAAAACTGAACCGGGAAGGACTGACCATAATGGTCTCAACCCCCTACATGGATGAGGCCGACCAATGCCATCGGATAGCATTGATGCAGGAAGGACAGGTCATGGGTGTTGATTCACCTGAAGCCATTACCACCAAATTCAAGAGACCGTTATTTGCAATAACAGGACCCAATAAATTCAGCATCATGAAGGCGCTAAAATCCTATGAACATACACATTCGGTTTTCTCGTTTGGTTCGGCCATTCACTATTCGGATCAGCGCGAGCATCCCAATCAGGATGACCTGGCCCAATACCTTAGCAATAATGGATTTTCTGATATCTCCATTCAAATGATCGCCCCAGGCATTGAAGATACTTTCATGGAATTAATGAGTAGCTATGCGTGAAGAAAAAATCATCGAGGTAAATAACCTCATCAAAGCTTTTGGCAGCTTCCATGCAGTAGATGACATCAGCTTTGATGTAAAGCGAGGAGAGATTTTTGGCTTTTTAGGCGCTAATGGTGCAGGAAAAACCACAGCCATGAAAATGCTCACCGGTCTACTCTCTCCTACTTCCGGTGAAGCTACCGTATCAGGTTTTGATGTGTATCGTGAACCAGAAAAGATCAAAAAAACCATTGGGTATATGAGTCAGCGTTTTTCGCTATACAGTGACCTTACTGTTAAAGAGAATATCCAATTATTTGGTGGAATCTATGGCCTTACTAATGCTGCTATCAAAACGAAAACCCACGAGCTGCTGGTGCGGCTTGGCATGGAGAAATCAGCCAATGCCATGATTGATTCCTTGCCACTGGGTTGGAAACAGAAGCTGGCATTTTCTGTGGCCATGCTGCATGATCCCTCCATCATTTTCCTTGACGAGCCTACCGGTGGTGTGGATCCCGTTACCCGCCGGCAATTCTGGGAAATGATCTATGAGGCAGCTGAAAAAGGTACTACCATTTTTGTGACCACCCACTATATGGATGAAGCTGAATATTGCGATAGAATCTCCATGATGGTGTCAGGCAAAATTGCAGCATTGGGTACGCCTGATGAACTGAAAGCCGGTTTTGGAGCCAAAAACATGGATGAAGTATTCGTTGGGATCGCCAGGGAAGGAAAAACACTGACCATATGAAAAGGTTTTTGGCATTTGTAAGAAAAGAGTTTTACCACATCCTGCGCGATAAACGTACGCTTCTGATCCTCTTTGGTATGCCTGTGGTTATGATTCTGCTGTTTGGCTATGCCATTACCACAGAGATTAAAGAGGCTAAGATTGCCATATTGGACCACTCCAAAGACGAGCATACAAGGGCTATTCAAGAAAAAATATTGGCCAGTGGTTATTTTCTGACATCAGGATACCTGAATGCCGGCCGGGAAATTGAATCGGTATTTAGAGATGGTACTACCAAGGTGGTTATTGTATTTGAAGCAGATTTTGGAGAGCGGCTGATTGCTGAAAATCGGGCTCATGTACAATTGCTGGCGGATGCCTCTGACCCTAATACTGCCAATACCCTGGTCAATTATCTTCAGGCTATAGTGGGAGATTATACCATGGAGATCAACAAGACAACTGATATCCCCTATCATATCGCTTTGAATGCCCGTATGTGGTACAATCCAGAGCTGGAAGGTGTATACTATTTTGTGCCAGGTCTTATTGCGATTTTATTGATGTTGGTTTCAGCCATGATGACCTCCATTTCCATAGCGCGGGAGAAAGAACTTGGCACTATGGAAGTGTTGCTGGCCTCTCCTATGCAACCAGCACAGATTATCGTTGCCAAGGTTGTCCCCTACGTGATATTATCCCTGCTGGATGCTGTCATCATATTATTGTTGGGCAAATTTGTTTTTGAGGTGCCTATAGCCGGCAGTCTGCCGCTGCTCTTCCTTGAAGTGTTGCTCTTTATTTTGATTGCCTTGTCGCTGGGCATATTGATCTCAACAGTTGCCGAGACTCAACAAACAGCCCTATTGCTGTCGCTTATGGCTTTGATGTTGCCGACCATACTGCTATCGGGCTTCATTTTTCCCATTGAAAATATGCCTTTACCACTACGGATTGTTTCCAATATCATCCCTGCCCGTTGGTTTATAGTTATTGTCAAATCCATCATGCTCAAAGGCGCTGGCCTGGCTTTGCTTTGGCAGGAAACCATTATCCTTATTGGCTTTATCGCCCTTTTCATTGCATTGAGTGTCAGGAAATTTAAAATCAGACTGGAATGAGAACCGTGCTATTTTTAGTAAGAAAGGAGTTTTTGCAAATACTGCGCAACAAGGGTATGCTGCCCATCATTTTTGTGATGCCCGTTATCCAATTGCTGGTGCTATCCTTTGCAGCGGATTTTGAGATCCGAAATTTGAAATATTTCTGGATTGATAAAGACCAGTCTGAAGCCAGCCGATTACTCAAAAACAAATTGGAGCGTTCCGGCTATTTCATCCTTTCCGGGACCTCCTTCAATTCCGAGGATGGTGCAGAAGCGCTTGAAGATGGCATCACGGATATGGTATTTGAAATCCCTGTCAATTTTGAACGTGACCTTATTCGCAATAAGGCCAACAGTATCCAGCTGAACGTCAATGCAATAGATGGCACCAAAGCGGGGCTGGGCAGTTTTTATGCCAACCAAATTGTGAATGACCTGACAAACGAACTGCGAACAAAATACCTGGCTAGCATCAAGCATGAACCAACTATTATCCGACAGGTCAATGCCACCTATTCCTTTTGGTTTAACGAAAGCCTGAATTATAAGACATTTATGGTACCCGGCATCCTGGTTATGCTGGTTACGATGATCGGTGCTTTTATTTCATCTATGAATATCGTACGGGAGCGGGAAATCGGCACCATCGAGCAGCTCAACGTTACGCCTATTAAAAAGCATCATTTCATCATTGGGAAATTATTGCCGCTATGGATTATTGGCTTGTTTGAGTTTACAATAGGCCTGATTGTGGCATGGGTTGTATTTGGGATTACTTCTGAAGGCAGCCTGATACTGTTGTACAGCTTTGCAGCGATCTACCTGGTTATGGTATTGGGCCTGGGTATGTTCATTTCCACATTTACAGAAACCCAGCAGCAGGCCATGTTTATAAGCTGGTTTTTCCTCGTCATTTTCCTGCTGATGGGTGGGCTATTTACCGCCATAGAGAATATGCCGGGCTGGGCTCAAACCATCACACTATTCAACCCGGTGCGTTATTTCATTGAAGTGGTGCGACTGGTTATGCTCAAAGGCGCCGGCTTGTGGGATATCCGGTGGCAGTTGCTTGTTATATCGATTTATGCTTTGGTAATCAATGCCCTTGCTATATGGAATTACCGGAAGGTAGCATAATGAAAATGCTCTCTGATATGTCTTTTAATGAATCAGAGAGCACCTTCTAATTATAAATTTTGCTTAGTTGCCGTTACCATGTCGGCCATCTCCATGGCGGCCACTTCCGTGTCGGCCACCACCTTTTCTGCCATGCTTTTCCCCCTGTTTTTCTGCCTTCATAGCTTCCCATTTGGCAAACTGTTCGGCAGTTAAAACGGCCTTCAAGGCTACCGCTTTTTCATTCATGATGCTATTCATTTTATCCCGGTATGGTTTTTCACCACTGTCCCACACTTCTTTTTGTTTGGTAGCAAACTTCAGGTTGATGGCCTGCACTGCGACCAGCTGATCATCAGCTAGTGCCAACTCATGCTTCATATGGCTGGTCTGCATGTCAGCCCTGGCATCTGGTGTCATATTTTTACCCTGCTGGGCAATTGCAACGAATGACCCAATGCTCACAACAATCAATACGGATAGGAAAAGAAATACATTTTTCATCTTATTCAATTTTTAGTGTCATTAGATTGGATGACCTTCTGCAACCTGACTTGCGCCATAAAGTGAAATTATTCTGATCCAACGTATCATTAACTGCATCTTTCCTTTTGCATCAATGGGTTTACTGGTTTGAGTAAACCCGGCTATGGCTTTACGCTGCAGATGAGCTATTTTACAAATGATTGAGCATCATTGGAATAAAAGACACATTATAGAAACCCATGAAATATTTCGGATATAGTTTGGTACTGATTCATATCTTTTTGCTGGTATGGGCTACCGGAGGGATGATTGAGCTGGTTACAGCAGAAGTTCCCTGGACGCTCTATACCAACCCGGATTTTCCAGTGTGGCTGTTGCCCATCCATTGGGGTTCTGTGTTGATCACCTCCATAGGGTTTTTAGTTGGCTATATCACCCGATGGAAAAACACGCCACAATTCATGCTGGCAGCCTACACCATGCTGTTTACCATCTGTGTGATTGAAACTTTTGGCTTTATGACCAGCACTACCAAATATATTGCTATGGGTACCGAACTGATTACCTATACGGTGATTCTGGCTTTGCTATTTAAGCACAGCTATTTTAAAGCTTATTTTGGGTGAATTTGTTATAAATTCCGTTTTATATTGCATTTATTTACTAAAGCAAGAATTTCTGTTTTGAAACCTATTAAATTAGTATAGACATAAGGTAAATATGTGACATAGTGTCACATATCCGGATGTTGTATGCCATTGGGCGTTACTGAAGATGAATACTGAAATTCAAGAATTCCGAACACGATATATCAAGGGATCTGCTTACATGATCATATTCATGGCTGGAACCCTAACGGCATTTTCCCTATTTATCATGTATTTATTGCCGAACATCTGGGTAATTCTTATCATGCTAATACCAGCTTCATTTCTTCCTTTCATAATTGTTCTATTAAAATCTCATAAGGTACGTTTTGGGAGTGATTACATTGAAACGACTTACTTGCTTGGAACTAAAAGAATCAACCTGAACGAGGTAAGGAAATATGGGATTTTCGTCTCAAGTCGATACAATGGAATCAGCCTAACTAGTGAATATAACATGGGCGAAGTGGATGACGATCAACTTCTATTTCATCACATTTACCTAACAACGAATGAGGAATTTGACCTCTGGAATTTCCGACCTAAAAAGCACATCCGATTTCCATATAGGAAGCAACTTTTTAAACTTGTAAGAGAGAAAATGGCATCCTACGAATAGAAGAACGGCATACAACAGACGCTGATCGGGCATATGTCTAAGTGCTTTCTGGCTGGTTTCGGTGCAACTCGACCGTGAATCTGCCGCTGAGAAACGGCAGTGCTTTCAACCATTTTCTGCTCGCAGTTTTTTAGACTTTCAGGGCGCAGTGCCATTTGGAACCGTTGTGAGCTTCGGCAGATTTCACTACTTTAGTGCTATTCACCAGTTGTGGACATACGCCCGATAGCTGGTCGTTGGCGTTCATTCACTGCACATGAGAAAACTCATAATTTCATTTTTAACATTAACTCTGGTAGGCTGTACTTCGGATAGCTTTTATGAGACTGAACGTTATTTCGAAACTCATAAGAACTCAATATCATTAAATGATGAATTTGAGCTAACTGTAGTTATTGAATCTGAGGAAGAAAAAACAATCAGGTTTTATGAGAACTTCAGGAATTTAACCATTTGGACATCTTTAAGAGTGCCTTGTGAACATGACTCAACTGAATGGTGCAACAAAGAAATGCTAACTCAAAATATTGGTCGTGGTGAAGAAAGCAATATCCTTTCATACAATATTTCCAAAGGCAAACCTTTTCGGATGTCATTTAAATGTATTGTTGAAGAAAGGGAAGGTCGACTCATATTCTCAATTCCTGAACTTGAGTACTTTGCGAACTACGATTTAACGGAGTTTGATGGCACAACAAAACTTGGTATCCATGGTCACTGCGATCCAATTAGCCCTGTATTTGGAGATTCCCTTGAAGATTATATCAAACTTAAGGAATTAGATATAATTATCGAACCTAAGAAACCTAAGATGACTGTTGAAATCCCAATAATTGGAACTGTCACGGTGGGGTCGATCAAGTTGGATTCCTTAAACGAATATGGCGCAGGTGACTGTTGGGGTAACATCCGACACTATTCAGATTCGAAGAACTCAATAGCTCTCGATTCGATGACTTGTAGCGAGTACGGATTTACATATACTAAATACTATCTAGAGAACGAAGGAATTAGAACCGTTTATATACAAGAATCCAGTACACAGCTTGCTGCAACCTTAGAGGAAAGAACTTACATGCTGACGGAGACAGTCTATGATTATCGTGAGCAGCCATTTACAATCTACACAAGATCTGGTACATTTAAATCTCCTGATTTTGGATTGATTAACTCCGAATTTGATTCAGAGGTGTTGAACGATTTGCAAACGACCTATGAACATCTAACAATGAGTTATCAAGGCACTTGGGAAATGGAAATTGACTACTAAATAGAAAAACGAAACGCCAACAAATGCTATGAATGAATGGGGTTTCATCGATCAGGATATTATCGTGCGGATTGGAAAGTCCGCCACAAGTAATATATTTGAATCACGGCTGTGGCGGTGCGGTACTAGAAAGTTCAGTGCATTCTAATCCCCACTCATCATAGCTGGACGTTATCTACAAGGTACTGCACATCGCAGACTGAACTAATATGAAAAACCTGAACCTCATTCTAACATTTCCTTTAATAGTTTGCTGTCTAACAACTTTCGGACAAACAATGACTTTGAGAGGTAAGGTTGTACTAAGTGAACCCTCCTATGAAAAAGGTGTGGATTCCGAATTCCTCTTAGCTCCTGATGCGAAAGTTTTTTCGGAAGACACTTTAGAGTTGGGAGCGTCTAACAAAAATGGAATTTTCGAAATTGAAGTACCGGAGAACACCTCAAAAATCTTTGTTGGATGGGTAGGTTACGACTGGGAAATCATCGAACTAACTGACACCTGCGAACAATTGGAAATAGTGTTAATTCCATCTGTTATTTATGACTTTGTAACTCTCAAGCGTGCGAACAAATTACGGGAAAAGCACAGGAGAAAGTGGCTTCCTGAACTCTACCAACAAGCATCTGAAAAAGGCTTCATTTCGAGCGAAAACCCCTGTAGATAACAAGCGATATGGCGAATGGCCAAACTGCCTACCTAAAACTTACGTGCAACTTGACCATGACCCTGCCCTTTCTGCTGGTTTTTGTGCTTCTAGAAACTTTTTTCTTTCTGGACATAGACTTGTGGAACGCAGTGCCATTTGGAAACCGTTGTACTTCTGGTGCACTTCCGCTACATTAGTGCTTTCTGCCAACTGTGGGCACACAAACTGATAGTTGAGCGTTAAGCTCAATAGAACTGCATGGAATGGATTGACCAACTTGATAAGCTAAATAGAATCAACAAAAGAACTGATGAGTTATGGGTAAGCGGTCAAAAAATCAAGGAGTTAACATTTCTAAAGGATTTTAGGAATCTCAAAAAGCTTTTTCTTAGATCTTTTAAAACCACGAACCTCTCACCACTAAAAAGCCTGACGGAACTAAAGCATCTTGAATTAACTAATGTAGGTAATGGTGGAAATTTGGAAGCGATTTCTCATTTAACATCGTTACAAGAACTGATAATTCAAACTCCTCCTGGCTGGGATGGCGGATCTAAAAGACTATCATATGACTCATTAGCTCCATTGAGAAACTTGGAAAACTTAGTCAGTCTAACTCTACTGGACGTCCTTTTTACTAATGATGAACTAACTCCATTGACTCACCTCAAATCTTTGGATCAGTTAGATACTAGAAACACTTTCACAACTGCCGCCTTTGTCGAACTGAGTATCTCTCAACCTAAATTAAAATGCCGCTATACCAAACCATATACGATTTGGGAGGGATTCGAATATTATAGATGCAAAAAATGCGGTAGTATGAAAGTTGAATTCAGTGGAATTGACTTGAAGCGAAGAGTTTTCTGCCTGAACTGCAATAAGAAAAAAACTGACGAACTCATCGAACGATTCAACGAAATAAAGGCGAAAAAAAGTGCTTAACATTATGTATAAGGCATGTGCTTTAGTGCCTTCTACAATCTGCATCAAGACTCGACCGTGAGTCAGCCGCCGAGAAAGGTTTGTGCTGCTTGGAGACTTCAGCTCGCGGGAGTTTTTATCTTCTGAACGCACTGCCTCTTTGATACTTTGGAAGCACCGGCAGATTCACTATTTTAGTGCTATTAGCCAGTGAGGCGCACACAGCGCCATACACGGGCGTTGTGTGTAATTGGGGATGAAGAAAGAAGATCACATAAAAAACTTTAGCAATCCATGTTGGGTGTCTTATCTATCTCCCTACACGTTGATAGTGCCTGATGGAGAAGAGCCCCTAAGGGTCGAACTAGATGATATTAATGCTAACACTTATAATCATGGAAAGCTTTGTAGCATTGTAAGTTCGAATAGCATAGAATCATTTCACTATGATTTAATGATCTGCTACGATGGGGCAATGGCGGTAGCCAAATATGGAAAATTTGCACATAAAGAAAGTGCAGTTGACTTTTTTAACTCACTCTTTTGCAAACTCCTTCTTGGAGGTGTTTTTAGCGAGGCAATTGATCGAAGAGACATTGTAAACGGTAGTATCCACGAAAGGCGAGCAATTTGGCCAGTTGACTTTGGCAATAGTGCATCAACTTATATGCATTCCAGACTTAGAATGAGGGTTGGAAATAACATGGATAGTATTTCACTTGTCGAACCTAACTACATAACTCTAAGTGAATTCAAATCCGCATTGACTTTTGGTGATAGTATAACTTCTCAAATCAAAAATCTGACTCCAAAATTTCTACTCAGAGGGATAACTGAAATCATGTATAAAAACTGGGATTTAGTTTTATCTAATCTCTGGATATCTGTTGAACAATTGACTGATTTCATCTGGAATAACTTATACTTAGCTAATCCCAAGTATCACCCTTCAACTGACATTGCTGGAAGAAAGAGTTCTATGAAGGATGATAACAGAACTTGGAGTACCTCAGTAAAGCAAGAACTCCTTTATCAAAATAGCATTTTGACCGAGGAGATTATTTCAAAACTACATCCTGCAAGAAAAGCTAGAAACAAATTAGTGCATGAAGGAAAAAGTGTTCCAAAGAGTGTCGCTTTGGACTTGTATGTTGGAGTCAAACTGCTTTTAGAAAAGGCATCTGGAAACGACAATCTTGAGCTGATAGATATTAGTGAACGTCCAGACTCATGGGACAGGGAAACGTCAAATTTTGAAGTTGAATATTTTAGGAATTGGGGTGTGGACAAAAAGTAAACTACACACAATCGAGTAGACGGCCATGAGCCATAAGCTCACAGCCTGCCCCGCCGTATGGCGGGGGTGCGCCTCCTTGCAGGCCGCCTCACATGCTTGCGCTGAAGCTGCAGCATAGGCGCCACCAATCCCAACTGTAATCGGGATACGGGTCTCGCCCGCCTGACCGGACGGGCAGGTACACGGCCCGACGCGGAGCGGATTCATTGAATCTCAGTCGAACCGCCGAAGCGGTTGTGTTTTCTGGTAGTAAGAAAGCAACGATTCATACCCTCTCTTTTTCAGTCTGGACAAGGTGATTGTAGTTCGTAGGATGGGCCTTTGAGCTACTGCCTATATTGCCATTCTTCAACTGATTTTGGAATATGTAAGTTTACGACCCTAAAGTATACCCTCACACCCCAGCCTTTTGCTGCATTGCCTTTTCATAAGCCTCCTGCATGGGAATATCAGTCAGGCGAATGCCGGTCAGGCGTCTTACGGCATTACCGATAGCGGCTGCAATAGGTCCAAGCGGTGGCTCACCTACCGGCAAAGGCACATCGGCACCCTGAATAAGGTGGACATCAATCTCCTGTGGGGCATGGCGCATCAGGGCCATCTCATAAGGCCCGTAGATGGTGGGCCAGAGCTCGCCATTGCGCAGCGTCATTTTTTCAAATAACCCGGCACTCATACCCATGATGATCGACCCTTCGCATTGGGCCCTTACCTGATCCGGATTTACTGCAAGGCCACAGTCAAAAGCGCAGGTCACCTTATGTACTTTGATCTTGCCATTGTCTAACGACACCTCCACCACCTGTGCTGCCGGCGAATTTGCATCTATAGAGGCTGCCAGGCCCATCGCTCTTCCATCGATCACATCATCCCGGTAGCCGGCTTTTTCTGCTGCCACTTCTATGACCTTTCGTATTCTCTGCTGCGTAGTGTCGCTGCCCATTTTTCTCAATCGGAAATCCACCGGATGTTTGCCCGACTGTATAGCCATTTCATCAATGAAGCTTTCTATGGCAAAGGTGTTGGCAAGCAAGCCCAACGAGCGCCACCAGCTGGTTGCAAAAGGCAAAGTGGTATGCCACTGGACAGCCCGGCGATTGGCAATACCCCCATACATGATGTCGGCACCCCGCGCTGCGCCCAGGTCCGTCCCGATGATGGTGTTGATCATGGGTGGTAGTATCACTGAGTTGATGGCAACATCCCCACTGGCATAATGATGCTCCAGCGATTCCAGGTAACCGTCCGCATCCAACCGGCCTTTCATAACATGGTGAGTCGGAGGCCTGAATTGATCGTTTTGAAACTCCTCCTTACGGGTAAAAATGTATTTCACCGGTTTACCAACAGCCCGCGACAATTGGGCTGCCTGTATGGCATGGTAGGTATTGAGCCTGCGCCCAAAGCCACCACCCAGCTGTGTGGGGATCACATTTACATTGGCTACCTCTAATCCGAGTGCTTCGGCCACCTGGCTACGGGTAACTCTGATCACCTGGGTAGAGAGGATTACGGTAACCTTATCATCTTTAAAATCAGCTATCGCACTGTTAGGTTCCAATTGAGCATGCGCGCCAATCGGACTGCTAAATTCCATGGTCTGTACCTCCCCGGTATCATCGGCTAAAGATCCCCCGTGTTTTTGGGTGATCATTTTATCTCCTTTACCAACTTTCAGCATGTCGCGCAGCTTTTCTTCCGTCCAGATTTCAGGAATATCCCACTCCACGGTTATTTGCTGCTTTGCAGCAAGGGCCTCCGCATAGGACTCTGCCACTACACCTACCCAATCTTCCATTTGTAGGATCTTGACTACCCCTGGCATGGATGCAGCCTTTGACGTATCGGCAGATTTGAATTTCGCCCCAACCGCACCCGGTCTGATGATGGCCGCATGCAGCATACCTGGCAATTCGGCATCCAGTCCATAAATCGGTGCGCCATACACCTTGTCTTCAAGGTCTACCCTTGGCACAGGTTTGCCGATAAACTTATATCCTGTGGCTTTAGGTTTAGGTTCTTCAGCAGGCATGGCCCACTCATCCACATCTTTTGCTGCTTCTGCATAGGTCATCTGGGATTTCCCACCTTTGATTATGCCCTCACTTGTAGATAAAGTATCCACTGCTACGTTCAGTTTCTGTGCTGCCTGAATCTTTAGCATCTCTCGCATCATCGCTGCAAGCTCCCGCAAGGGCTGCCATAGACCGGCAATAGACAAGCTGCCTCCAGTGCTCATTCCATCGATCACGCCTGTATCTGTGGCGGCACCTTTCACAATTACCTGATCCAGGGTAAGGTCCATTTCTTCGGCGATGATTTGGGCAAACCCGGTAAAGATGCCCTGCCCCATTTCAACTTTGGGCGAATGAAAGATCACCTTATTTTCAGGTGTAAGCTCAAACCATAGGGCTGCCTCGGTACCTTGCCCATCGTAAGGCGGCACGGTAGAACTCACCGTCTCCAGTATTGCTCTGCGGATCGGGTTACGTGCCAAATAGGTGCCAATAGCAAGCGTACCTACCGTACCCAGGCCACCCCAAATCAGAAATTTTCTTCTTGATACCTTACTCATGATATATCAGGTTTAGTGAGTGCAGCAGCTCTTTTTATGGCTTTTCGCATGCGGTAATAGGTACCACACCGACATACATTGATGATGTTTCTGTCAATATCCTCATCCGTCGGGTTGGGATTGGCATTCAGCAATGCAGCAGTGGCCATCATAAAGCCGGGCTGACAATAGCCGCATTGGGGGACGACCTCTTCAATCCAGGCCTGCTGTACAGGGTGAGGATTTTCCTTTGTACCAAGCCCTTCTATCGTAGTAACAGACTTACCAGATGCATATTTTACAGCATAAGAGCAGGACCGCACCGCTGCGCCATCTACATGCAGGGTGCAGGCGCCACACGCCGCTTTGCCACAGCCAAATTTGGTGCCCTTCAGGTTCAAATGATCACGAACTACCCATAGCAAAGGCGTATCTTCGTCAACCGATATGCTTACAGGTTTTCCGTTTATGGTGAATGATATCATAGTCATTGATTTATTCTGATGGTATTTGTGCGCCCAGGGCGATCCATTTTTTCACTGCGGCAATATAGGCTTCTTTGCTCACGGGTGGTGTTTCCCGGGGATTTCCGGCAGCATCAATACCGGGCTCCCAAGCCCAAAGCACCAATTCATCCTCGGTGAGGTGGTGCAGTATGTCTTCCCTGGATCGATTGCCATTGGTAGCAGGATCCATCATGATTTTAGCAATTTCAATTTTAGACAATCCCTCCCAGCCCATGGACTGTGGGGCCAGTGACCAGTGCGGGGCACCAGGCACACCGGAAAAGCTGTTGTTGGAAGCCTGATGGCAAGTTTGGCAGTTGGTAGCAGCCTCCACATTGGCCCTTGTAATCTCAAAGCGATGTGGATTGCGCGCTTCACCCTGCTTAGGCACATTGTCGGTGGGGTGGCAATTCAAGCATCGCTGGTGTGTGATGGCTTCCATCATGGTATTGAATGCCAGCTCACTTTCAGCCGGTTCGGCAATTTCAGGATTAGAACTATGATTAGCTTTATTATTGAAACCAGCAGAAGTAAAGCCGATGGTCAGCGTAACAAGTAGAGCAGATGCCAGTAGCAGAATATTTTTTCGACTTTTCATGATGAGGTAGGTCTTTAACAAAAATACGGTTATCTCAATGTCGTACAAGTGATTGCTGATATTTCACAAAGAGATAACCTTGAAAGGATCATAATGATTTTCAAGCGTTTGCATCTAAACTACCCATAGCCACTGGTTTAAACCGGTGGCTATGCATTACCAATAACCCAGAATGGCTTAAGATTTAAACCTTTTGGATTCTTAGAAAATGGCTGAATTCTCATGATTTTATGTATATTTAATGATCGTATTGTACTAAATGATGAATCATCGAAAATCACCCCACATTTACTGAACTCGATGCGATCTATCTGGATAAGGATTTATGCATCTTAAGTATCTCCCCATCTCTATCATTCAAAACTGGATTTACAAAATCAGCTATTGGCAAGCCCGTAAACCAGTTAAAGTTTTTTCGGAATGACAATGATCTTATAGCTTCCATCCAAAAAGCAGCACAATCAACGCTTCCCAAGGAATTGCGGATAAATGGTATTGATGATAAGAATTATCTAATACAGATTATACCCTTACTAGCAAACCATAATAAAGTGGATGGCTTTTGCTTAACCTTCAAGGAGTATATCGGGCTGAGCGATATTGAAAAAAAGCTGGCTGAAACTACAGATGCATTAGCACTGAAGAATGATATCATAGATGAGGCATTGGATGGTTTCGATATTGTAAATGACCATGGGTTAATCATTTATGCTAATAAAGCCTACCTCAGCATGTGGGGCTATGAAAATCCTGAAGAAATAATCGGATCTTCTCCGACAGATCATTGTCTTGATCCGAATACACCTATGCGCATCATCGAAAAAGTTAATAAAGATGGGCAGGGTGATTTTGAATTTAAAGCAAGGCGCAAAGACCAATCGGTTTTTGATGTGTTTATGCGCGTATTTGTATATCAAGGCAACGATGGTAAAAAATATTATCATGGGTTTTCGAGGGATATTACCAAGCTAAAGACTGCAGAGGACGATCTAACCAAATCGAAAAAGCTCCTTACAGATGCCGAACTTCAGACCAAAATTGGCCATTGGGAATGGGATATTCCGAATGATCATGTTTACTGGTCGGATGGCCTTTATGCTATTTTCCAGCGCAGCCCAAAAGAAGGCGTTCCCGGCTGGCAGACGCATAGTCAGCTTTATGTAGAGGAAGATTTTAACAAATATGTGCCTATCGTGGAGGAATGTGTCAAAAATGGTACACCCTATGAGATAGAGTTACGTGCGATCCGGTCCGATGGTGAAATCAGGAATTGCATTGCCAAAGGTCAGGCTATTAAAGATGAGGATGGGCAGGTGGCGCGCCTATTTGGCACCTTAATGGACATCACAGAACAAAAAATTACCCATGAGCAGCTGAGATTCCAGGAATACAAAGTGAAAGAGAAGGAAAGGATGTCGCGTGAATTGCACCATCGCATAAAGAATAACCTTCAGATGGTATCCAGTATGTTGTATACCAAATCCTTGATGACAACTGATAAGAACCTTAAAATATTTATCAAAGACACGATCAACAGGGTAAACACCATAGGCAAAATTCATAACCAACTGCTCAAAAAAGAAGAACTGAGCAAACTCAATTCTGAACTCTACCTGCACCAGCTGGCGGAGAGTGTTATCCACAGTATGGCCTATGATGTCTCGAAATATGAGCTTGAATTATCCCTCGAAGATCATTTATTGGATATCGATACGATCACAGCTCTGGGCCTAATTACCAACGAATGCCTTTCCAATGTCATCAAACATGCCTACGATCCATTGAAAGGTGGGAAAATCAGAGTCTCCTTTCAAAGGGTCAATGACCAATTCCATCTGAAAATTGAAGACCGGGGCAAAGGGTTTCCAGCAGAAGCAAATGAACCTTCCAACTCTGTTGGGTTACTGGTTATAGATCAGCTTACCAGGCAATTAAATGGTAGCATCAATAGGCAAACCGAAAAGGGTACTTCTTTTGAATTGATTTTTCCCGCTGAATGAAAGAAATGGATAAATCCATTTTGATTATATCATCCATCGATCATAGCCACCGGTTTAATCTGATGGCTATTTATTGCGAAGCGGTATGGACATCACCATAAACGTGTCCATTTTGAAATTTTCCTGCCCAACAATAGACTTTGGGTTCGTGAATTTGGCTTATAAAAGCATCAAGATGCCTGTAATGAAACCATAGGTGCAACTGCCCCTTATTTCTATGAAATCTAGGAGGTCTCAGGTCTTTATCATCCTTCTCAAATCTTATGATCGCCTGCTTGAAATTCTGATCTGATGAGGAGGTTGGTATCCCTTCCAGCATAACCACGGTTTTGGAATAGGGCTCTGGTTGGGTATCAGATGACCTCACATTTTGCGTATAAATAAAATGTCGGTGTACTATCAATGTTTGTCGCTCTCCTGGCTTTAAGTCGTCCACTACATTGATTTCAGCTGACTCGATAAAATCAAGCATAAATTCAAGGCTTTTAAGGTTTTCCATTACTATTCGATTTATAGGGTGACAATGACTTTTAAAATATTAAAAATATGGATAAATCCATTTTAATTATATCACCCATCAATCATAGCCACCGGATTAAACCGATGGCTATGTAGATTTTTTCCGATATTTGATTAGTCTTTAGCCATGAAATACATCTCTACCAACCTATATCGCAAAATGATTGACTGTGCGCGCCTGGAAGGTATTGATGAAGCTGCATTCAAAAAACTCCCTACTTCGCTTGAGTCTATTCAACAACTGCAGGCTGTACCCGCTGATCATTTCTTTGAGCTGCATGAGTTGCTTGATGAAAAGCTGGGCCCTGGTTTTGCCGTGCGCGTGGGGCAGCAAATGAAAATCGAAGATTATGGTGTATTGGGTCTCTCCTGGCGGACATGTTCGTGGGCAGGTGAAATCTTTGACCGCTGTGAGCGGTATTTTCATCTGCTATCAAACACCTATGTTTTTAAAGTAGAGAAAAAAGCAGATAATTCTTTCATTTACCTCAATAGACATGCCTACCGACCGGGTATAGCATTCTCCAATGAGGCCACTATATCGGCCACTGTGGTAGTACTGCAATATATGACAGAGACTGACATCAGGCCTGTGCAGGTTGCATTTAAACATAAGGCACCATCAAATTTATCCAGTCATCATAGCGCCTTTCTGTGTCCGGTGCATTTTGAACAGGATCATAATTATATCGCATACGCAACCCAAGACCTGGAGCGCCGTAC
The DNA here is from genome assembly GCA_965227155.1 of Cyclobacteriaceae bacterium. GTDB lineage: Bacteria > Bacteroidota > Bacteroidia > Cytophagales > Cyclobacteriaceae > UBA6059. The sequence continues at coordinate 4,094,742 of OZ245731.1, read as the reverse complement.
AGCAAAGGCTGATGCAAGCATTAATAGATTCCTGGTAGAGCGTGTAGAAGAAGAAACCAGGGGCATAGAGGTTCACCCCAATCAGATAACCGCTGATGTAGCAGCTTTGATCAAAGATGCGCTTCCCAGTGGTATTCCTTCTATCTCACAGGTGGGTGAGCATATCGGTATGAGCAACCGTACACTCACGCGCAGACTTTCAGAAAATGGCCTTAGCTTTCGCGATATCATCCAGAAAACACAGGAGCAGGTAGCCAAAGATCTACTCCATAATACGCTGCGAAGTGTAGCAGAAATTGCCTTTGAAACCGGCTTTTCTGAGCAAAGTGCTTTCAACCGCGCCTTTAAAAGATGGACAGGCGTCTCCCCGCTTGAATTCCGAAATCAGTAATCGAAATGTAAGTCTATTTAGTTAAGCAAGTTTTCTCAACTTCCTATCCCTAAGGGGGTGTCTTTAAAAGCGTAATTCATGTCAGGTTGAGCCTGTCGAAACCTTTCTTAAAGACAGGATGAATATATTTCGACAAGCTCAATGTGACATGATGAAAGATTTTTAATGCTATTGAAAACACCTTCATAATTTGACCTGTCTCATTGCCCTTGAATCGAAAATGTTAATATGGCGCAAACTGTCAAAGGTTTGGCGTAAAGGGTCAAGCAAGGCCAGCTGATTGCATTCAATTTTACATCCGAATTTAATCGTGCATTGAAAATGAAAAAGCAATCGGTCAAAATCATAGTGCTGGGATTATTGGAGGCAGCATTAATACTGTTCACAGCCTATTACCAGAGTTCTCCAGGTCAAACATTAAATGAATCCCTGCTTCCAGGGCATGAAGCCTCTTTACAGCAAAAAGCTTTCAAAATACTGTAAACCAAGTGCAATTCCTGTCACCGTAGGCAAAATCCATTCATGGTTTTTAAAGAAAAGAACCTTACCAAAAGAGCTGCTAAGATTTATGAGCAAGTCTTTGTCAAAAAACGAATGCCTAAAGCTGAAGGTGAGCCGCTCACAGCTTCAGAATACGAACTACTCGAAGAGTGGCTAAATACAAAAATCTAGCGATGCAGGGTACAAAGTTCCTGATGTGAATGAGCTAAGAAGCATTCTTCCTTTTGCCGAGTACCCTCAACCTAAAAATTAAAAAACAAACATACTTCATATGGAAATCTCTCTCAAATCAATAGTACCCTGTGGATCTGTGATATTTACAGGTCTATCTGCCGGGCTATTTTATGCCTGGTCTGTATCGGTCATACCGGGCACGCAAAAGGTCACTGATCAAGTGTATCTGGAGACGATGCAGTCAATCAATCGGGCCATTCTGAATCCGGCATTTTTTCTGGTCTTTTTTGGTAGCGTAATAATGCTCGGGCTTTCAAGCTTCTATGGCTATCAATTTGGTAACCTCGTTTTTGGCTTAATGCTAGCTGCTTTCGCCTGTTACTTCATTGGAACTGTAGCTGTTACCGGCCTTGGCAATGTGCCTTTAAATGACCAATTGGATGCCCTTAAGCTTGACCAACTTGCTCTGGAAGAAGCGGGGAAATTTAGAAAATATTATGAGTCTCGATGGAATAGACTGCATCAAATCAGGACCGCCTTTGCGGTGCTCTCCTTTATGCTGGTGACGATAGGCTCAATCATTCAATCTCAAAAATTATAACTCAAAACTAAATACTTATGAAACACAACATTTTAGTAACCGGTGGTACTGGTAAGACTGGTCGCCGCGTAGTAGAACGTCTACAATCAGAAGGACACAACGTAAGAATTGGCACCCGCAATTCAGAACCAGCTTTTGATTGGAACAATCCCGTATCCTATGCTAAGGCATTAAAAGGAATGGATCGTGCTTACATAGTCTATTACCCCGATCTTGCCGTGCCCGGAGCAAAAGAGGCTATCAAAGTCTTCACTGAGGCAGCCCTGAAAGAGGGTCTTGACAAAGTAGTATTGCTATCTGGCAAAGGTGAAACAGAAGCAGAAGCCTGCGAGCAGATTGTAGCAGATTCGGGACTTAATTACACCTTAGTCAGAGCCAGCTGGTTTGATCAGAATTTCAGTGAAAGCTTTTTGCTGGAGCCAATCCTAGCTGGTCATGTAGCATTGCCTATGCCTCAGGCTCAAATTCCTTTTGTGGATGCAGATGATATCGCTGAGGTAGTGGCTAAAGTATTGAAAGATGATCAATACAATCGACAGACAATTACGGTCACAGGCCCTCGAAAACTCACTTTTGAGGAAGTAATTTCGACAATTGCTGCAGGCACTAATCGTGAAATTGCTTTTCAACCGATTACCATAGCTGAATATGGCAAAGCCATGAAAGCTGCAGGTTTGCCTGATGATTATGTATGGCTATTCAGCTACCTGTTTGAAGAGGTATTAGGGAACCCTGATAACCAGGATATCTCCCATGATGTAGAAGCAGTTCTCGGTAGAAAGGCTACGGACTTCAAGGATTTTGTCCGCAAGACAGCCTCCACCGGTGTGTGGAATCAATCGGTTCCTCAGACAGTATAATTTTATTTCCAAAGTAAAAGCAAACCCTTAGAGCTTTCATCAAGAATGGCTCAGAGGGTTTGCTTTAAGTTTTATTTCTTGAAACATAATTTGACATGAAACAAATCAATATCAAATATGCCATTGTAAGCTCCCTTGCTGTGTATTTAATCGGCATAGTAGCATTTGTTGGCTCGTATTATGTACCCATAATGACCGATGCTGACTTACAAGCAAACATCTTCCTTATGGTGGCTATGATACCTGCAGCAAGTTTTGGCGCATTTCTTTATTACCGTAAAAATTTGATTACCCATGGTTTATTATTGGGCTTAGTCATGTTTTTGGGCGCAATGATATTGGATGCATTGATTACCGTTCCGCTGTTTATTATTCCAAATGGCGGAGACCACTATGCTTTCTTTGTGGATCCTGGATTTTGGTTAATTGGCATTGAATACGTAGCAGTTGTGACTGTTTATTGGAGTATTAAGGGAGATAAAATATTGAAGAATTAGCATTAAAAAATCCTCATTAACAATATAAAGGCCTTCAAAAAGCTAGTATGATCTCAATATGAGTCAATTTTTCATATTTCTGCCTGTTTCTTGCAAATTCCAAATTAGAATCTTATTCATAGTCGGTTTATTTTTCCAACAGGTTGGCAATATTCACTAAGGTGGATATTATCATCACAAAGCAAAGCAGAAATGTGCGGATATCTTTGAGGCACGTAATTGCTATATTTGAAATATGGAATTCATAGCAGAACACCTTGATCACGTACATAGACTTTGCCAGAGGCATTCTGTAGATAAACTATATCTTTTCGGTTCTGCGGTAAACAATTCCTTGACCGAAAATAGTGACATAGATATGGTTGTTAAGTTCAAGGAAATAGATTTAAGATACTACGCTGAGAATTATTTTGATCTTAAAAGTCAATTACAATCATTATTTCATAGGAATGTTGATCTACTGGAAGAGCAAGCAATTCGAAATCCATTTGTAAAATCTTCTATTGATAAGACCAAGAAATTAATCTATGGATGATAGAGTTAAAGCCTGGTTATTTGATATACAAAATGCAATTGATGAAATAGATCAATTCTTTGAAAATCATCCGAGAGACTTTTCAGCATTCCAAAATAATATACTACTCAAGAGGGCCATTGAACGGGAATTAGAAATAATTGGTGAAGCGATGAATCGCATCCTAAAACTTGATGCTCCATTGGCAAATAAAATATCACATGCCAGAAATATTGTAGGTCTTAGAAATCAAGTTATTCATGCCTATGATAATATTTCAGATGAAACCATATGGTCTATTGTAATAAGACATTTGCCTTTATTGAAAGAGGAAGTCAAAAAGCTTATTGATACGAAATAAGTAGTTTAGGTTCACCCCTCCTAAATACTTTCAATTACAAAATTTAGCTGTTCAAATCATCAGCTCAATAATAAGAGTATGAGTTAGCAGTAATAAGCTAAAATTACAGATCACATCTCCACTGGCCCCTCCTGCACTCCAAGCGGTACTTTATTATCAACAGGTTTAATAGTTTGCAGGTACTTATAAATAGCCTTTAGCTCCACATCTGACATGCGGCTGAATGGCCCCCACGGCATAGGTGAGCCCTGGATCACCCGCCCTGTTCTAAATCTTTTGATAAATGTCTCCTGATTCCACGCGGCAATTCTACCAGTTTCCTTGTCAGGTGTAATATTTGGTGTGATTACATGTTTATCCTTTGATAAAGTACCATCTGCATTAATCATTTCCATCGCAAAGCCGCCGGCATATTTTTCACCGATCCACCCCCCTGTTTTTAAGTCGCGATTGGTGTGGCAACCCTGACAATTGGCTACACTATTGGCGAGGTATTCTCCATACAAAACTGTGGAATCCATTTTAGGCATGGTGGGCGCCTCACCATCGCCCATAGGTTTTATCACACCCACAGCATGAAGCATCCTACCCAGAAAATTGAAGTCATTCTCTGGGACTCTATTTTCCACCGGTGCAAGCGTTCGTAGATATGATATGATTGCAGTGAGGTCTTCGTCACTAAGGTCATAGAAAGGCATAAAATCCATCATGGCTTTGCCATCCTTTTTTACACCGTAGCGCATCGCTCTCGCTAATTCTTCATCAGTATAATTGCCTATACCGGTTTCATCGTGGCTGGTTATGTTTCGAGGATAAACATTACCGATAGGCAATGGAAAATAAAATCCGCCCTTTAATGGCACCTGATGACCTTCTTCCACTTTACCAAAATCTCGCGCATCAGCATGGCAATGGGCACAATGCGCAGCACCATTAACAAGGTATGCACCTCTTGCAATCACTGCAGAATCTGCAACAGCCGTAATTTCCGGATAAGGGGCTTCATAGGTAGGGTTGGCTGTAAAAACAAAAATTGAAAAGCTCAGGATAAGGAATACCACCAATATTCCAATCCAAAAAAGGATTTTAAAAAATGACTTCATCGTAGTAGGTTTAGGTAAACCTTTAATGTACGATTTTCAATACATATTCCAATATCAGCTGAACTATTTTTATTGTATAAACTGCCTTAAATAAGCGTATGACTGTCTTAAGGCCTCTTTCCGCTTATCAAGACTGGCTTCATAAGCCCTGTCTTCTACTTCTACACATACCGGCCCATCATAGCCAGTATCGGTCAATACGCTAAAGAATTTACCCCAGTCCACATCACCCATACCGGGTAGCTTGGGGGTATGATAGTCATTAGGATAGCCCATTATGCCTACTTCATTCAATCGATCATAATCCATACGTACATCTTTAGCATGCACATGATGAAACCTATGGCCAAATTCTTTCATCGCTTTGAGGTAATCCATTTGCTGCCAAATGAAATGAGATGGGTCAAAGTTGAGCCCAAAAAACGGACTGGGAATATCCTCGTACATGCGCCGCCAGATTGCCGGTGTGGTTTTAAGGTTCTTCCCTCCCGGCCATTCATCTTTGGTGAAAATCATGGGGCAATTTTCAATACCAATTTTCACCTCAAGACTTTCGGCATATTCAATGATTGGTTTCCAATTAGCGAGGAATTGCGGCCAGTTATCCTCTACTGATCTTGTCCAATCTCGACCTATGAAACTATTGGCTCTGTAGATTTTCAGTTGTGCAGCAGCATGAATGACTTTCCTGATATGCTCCAATGCAGCTTTGGCTTCATCCTGATCAGGACTTAAGGGATTTGGATAATACCCTAAAGCGCTAATTTCCACTCCGTACTTTTTAGTAAGGGCATGGATCTCATCCACCTGTTCACCTTTAAAATCCGTGACATCAATATGGGTTACGCCTGCATATCGACGGGTGGCCTTACCAACAGGCCAGCACATCACTTCAACACAGTCATAGCCCGTTTCACTAGCAAATTGCAATACTTCTTCGAATGATAAGTCTGGTAATATGGCGGTTACAAATCCTAGTTGCATAGTATTATTTTAATTATTTGGTTGATTCACAAAACATTGTAATCAATTGTCTAAAAACTTAATGTTTTTTCAATTTAACTATAATTCTTCCCTATTTCCGCATAAGGTACATCTCCACGATAGGTACCTGCTGCATGCACATATTCCAATTCCTGTGTGGCACCAATTTTTGAAGTGTAATAACCATAAACAGTCATAGCCTTGAGCATATTAAAGAAAATAGGATCTTTTGCTTGTTTGGAAGAAGCCTCCATCTGTTGGAGCGATTGCTTTCGTTCTTCTTCATTAAGATCCAGCCAATCCGTATCCAGCATTTCTTGCAATGAAGATAAGAAAAGTGCAGCTTCCTCCTCATTGCGTACCTTATCAAGCACCTGATCAATGTATCGGTTTACACCAGCTACTTTTGCTCCGGGCGTATCGGTGGTTGGTATAATTATTTCCACAAGCTCCTGGAGTAAGAGATCCTGCTTGTAACTCAATTTCAATCTTGGATAATCATTTACCGGAGCTGAAGTACAGCTTTCCATTGCAGAGAGTAAAGCCGGAGATAGCATCGCCCCGATACTTGAGAGGCCTAATTGTTTGATAGCAATTCTTCTATCCATAATTTAAATATTACCGTTTTTCAATTCTTTAACAGCAAAATCTACAGCTCTGGCTGTCAAAGCCATATAAGTAAGGCTGGGGTTTTGGCAAGGTGAGGATGTCATGCATGCACCATCCGTGACAAATAGATTATTCAATTCGTGTGACTGATTAAAGCCATTCAAAAATGAAGTTTTTGAATCCCTGCCCATTCTTGCGGTACCCATCTCATGGATACCAAAGCCCGGAACCGCTCCATTGGGATCATCTTCAGCAGAAATATCTTTACATCCAATTTCATCTAACATATTGGCCATACTATTCAAACAATCCCTGCGCATTGCCTTTTCATTATCTTTAATTTCAGCGCTAAAGACCATTTTAGGAACTCCAAATTCATCTGTTTCCTGTTCGTCCAGTCTTGCATGATTTTCATAATAAGGCAGGGTTTCTCCAAAGCCCCACATACCTACCTGCCATGGACCGGCCTCTCTTACCTTAGCTTTAAATTCAGCTCCAAAGCCATCCAAATCAAAAGCCTTGTACCAACCTTCCCTTCCTGCGCTTCCTTCAAATCCATACCCACGGGTAAATTCATTCATTTGAGTTTCCTTAGAAATGTTTCTATACCGAGGAATGTAAAATCCAATGGGTCGATTGCCAAAAGTAGTTTTATCCAAAAATCCAGGTACTGTAGCGTTTACATTTAACCCAAGGTGGTGATCCATAAGATAATGCCCCAAAACACCACTGCTGTTACCAATACCATCAGGAAAAGCGTCACTTTTAGAATTCATTAGGATTTGGGTTGACGCCATGGCAGAAGCGCAAACAAAAATCAGCTTGCCCTTAAACTCCAATGCTTCATATGATTCACTGTCAATCACATTGACAGTACCTGCTTTATGGTTTTCCTTATCATAATTGATGCTATGCACTACGCTAAAAGGCCTAATGGTAAGATTTCCGGTAGCTGCAGCGGCTGGTAATGTTGAAGATAACGAACTGAAATAGGAACCTGTACTACATCCCCGCCAGCAGGGACCACAATAATGACAGGCCATACGGTTACCTATAGGTTCGGTAAGTACAGCTGCTCTAGCTATGGTAAGGTAGCGTTCCGGGTATAGTTTGCGTATCCTATCTCTCAAATGCTTTTCTACCACATTTAAGTCCATAGGCTTCTGCAATTGCATATCTGGCAAATGTGCCAGTCCCAGGTTCTCTCCCGATATTCCAGCAAATTTTTCCACATAATCATACCATGGGGCGATATCTGCATACCGAATCGGCCAGTCCACACCAATGCCTTCCTTTAAATTTGCCTCAAAATCCATATCAGATATCCTGAAAGTGTACCGGCCCCAGGTGATAGATTTTCCGCCCACCTGGTAGCCTCTTGCCCACACGAAAGGTTTCTCTTCTTTATATGGACTTTCCTTATCAGGCGCAAAAAAATGCAATGCTGTTTTATCCAGATAGCCAATCCTCGCATTTTGGGAATATGCTGCCTCCTCTTCCTTTGACAAAGCTCCTCTCAACTCAAATTCCCAGGGCGGCATGTGTTCTGTGATATAATCCTTTTGGTGCTCCACAGGTCGGCCTCTTTCCAGCACCAATGTTTTTAATCCTCTCTCGCAGAGCTCTTTGGCAGCCCATCCCCCGCTTACTCCCGAACCTATTACAATTGCATCGTAAGGTTCTGATTTAGCCGCTACCTGAAAATTTTTATTTACCATAATATGACCTCTAATTATTTGAAATTTCTAATGTAAAGTACAAAGTGCAGCTCCCCCAACAATCGCCATCTTCCCATGACTTTGAGGTACAATGCTTAAATCATGTTTGAGCCTACTGAAAGGAAATTCTTCCAACTGCTTTCGCATAGTCTCTTCATAAAGATCAAAGGCCTCGGCTACTGCTCCTCCAATAATCACCATTTCCGGTGCATATGCAAATAATATTTGATTGATAGCATAACCAAGATGATGGCCAAACTCCTGATATGCTGCTAAAGCCCATTGGTCTCCCTGTTTTGCCTGAGCAAAACAATCCTCTCCGCTCTCTCCTTTAACCGTTCTAAAAAATGTTCCGCTGACATAATCCTCCAGCACACCATCCAGGTATGGCATACAACCAAATTCACCAGCACCACTCAAATGACCACCTATTAACATTCCTTCAGCGATAATACCCGTGCCCATACCTGTGCCTAGCGTAATACCAACCATATTACGGGTACCCCGACCTCTACCAAAAAGGAATTCTCCCAGTGCAAAGCAATTGGCATCATTTTGAATACATACCGGTAAACCAAAGGTTTCTCTAAGCTTACTGGTGAGGTTTATATCCGTAAAAGCCGGAATGTTATACACATCGTAAACATGCCCACTTTTACTATCAACCAGCCCCGGAACTCCAACACCTATCCCTGCAATACTTTGAGGGTTGAGCTCATTGACCATTTCTTTGATTTGATTTAGCAATACCTGAGCATCCTTGGTATTAACTATCGGTTTCTTGAGACTCTTAATGATATTGCCTTCCTGCACTAGTCCCAGGGCAATCTTAGTGCCGCCAAGGTCTATGCCAAGATAGGTATTTGGTTCCGCCATGACTATAAATAATATCTCTTAAAGCCCTCTATAGCTTCATACTCAGCCATGCCCAGTTGATCATACAATCGAGCCGTTGATTTATTCCTGTCCTCAGCCCTCTGCCAAAACTCTCTGTTGTCATGACCAGGGTATGGAGCAGTGTCTTTCTGGCTTTGATGCTTAAAAATGGCTTGCCGCTTTTTCATCAACTCCCCGGGACTTAACGGCACTGCCATATCAATATCCATAAGGTCCCATTCCTGCCATGCTCCTTTATACAACCATACATAGCAGTCGGCAAGCCAATCATGAGATTTGGCCTGACCAAGCGCTTGTACCACCGCCTCATAGCAGGTTCTATGTGTACCATGCGGATCTGCAAGGTCGGCCGCTACAAAGATTTGGTGCGGTTGAATACGGTCCATGAGATCATAAACCAATTGAATGTCTTTAGCACTTAAGGGATGCTTGGCTGTGCTACCGGTTTCATAAAAAGGCATATCCAAAAAGTGGTAATTATTTTGATCAAGACCGATAAATTCAAGCGCTGCAATAGCTTCACTTCGTCTGATATATTTCTTGATTTGCAGTAGATGTGACTTCTTTGAATCCGGATTGGCCTGGTCAAGAGTTTTAGTTAGACTAGTATCTACTTGCTCATTTTGGAGCATCATGTCTACGAATTGTGCATACCGCTTGGCTTCTTCATCAAAAACGGCAATGCTTCCACTCGTTTGGTAAGCTACATGAACCTGATGGCCCTGTTCGATCAGGCGCAGCAAGGTTCCACCCATAGAAATAACATCATCATCAGGATGCGGACTAAAAATGAGCACTCTTTTAATCGCTGGAATAGCACGCTCCGGCCTATGGCTGTCATCTACACCAGGTTTACCTCCCGGCCAGCCCGTAATGGTATGCTGAATGGTATTGAATATTTTGATATTGATATTGTATGCTGGGCCGTGCCCTGTTATCAGCTCACTCAGACCATTATCGTTATAATCACGGTCCGTTAATTTCAATATTGGTTTATCAACCTTTTGGCAAAGCCAAACCACCGCTTTTTTAATCATTGCTTCAGTCCATAGCACCGAACCCGTAAGCCAGGGTGATTTTCTCCGTACCAGATGCTGGGCAGCCGGCTCGTCAATCACAAAAGTTGCATTATGGTGCTTCTGCAAATATGTAGAAGGAATGGATTCTGAAATTGGCCCCTCAAGGGCCGCTTGTACAATGGAAGACTTAGCCTCGCCCCATGCCATAAGAATAATTCTTTTGGCTTTCAGAATCGTATGAATGCCCATGGTTATAGCATTGGAAGGCACATTTTGTTCTCCTGAAAAATCATCAGCTGCATCCAACTTAGTGATGCGATCCAACGTAACAAGCCGTGTCAATGAATTGATATGTGATCCGGGCTCATTAAACCCAATGTGACCGGTACGCCCAATCCCCAGAATTTGAAGATCAAGGCCCCCTGCATCAGCTATCGCCTGTTCGTAATGGTGACAATACGCCTCTACCTCAGCCTTATCCACTGTACCATCAGGAATATGAATTTGCTCTCTGGGAATGTCAATATGATCAAATAATTGCTCGTGCATAAATTTCACATAGCTCTGATCCGCTTCAGGTGTCATAGGAAAATATTCATCCAGATTAAAGGTGATGACATGCTTAAAGCTTAGGCCCTCTTCCTTATGCATCCTGATCAATTCCTTGTAAACTGTTTTAGGACTGGACCCGGTAGCTAGTCCCAGCACACATTTTTCACCGGCCTTTTCTTTGGTTTTGATCAAAGCTGCTATTTCTTCGGCAATAGCCAGGGAACCTTTAAAAGGGTTATCCAAAATTACGGTATGCACACGTTCAAATTTCGATTTTGGATCGCTGCCCGGAGGTTTATGGGTTAATGAAATGGATGATTGGGACATGATAGAATTTACTTACAACTATGCTAAGGTCTAATAATTCAAAATGCCTGGATTGTACAATCGGGCAAAATCATTGTAAATTGATGCATGCAACTTACCGACATCTCTGCATTTAAATCAATCCAAAAATTCAATTACCACCTGAATGATGAAAAACCTATGGTAGCTTTCTATCATAAGCATCTCGATCAGGATAGCTGGTTTGATATGCATTATGAAATAGAGCTTGGTATTGTTTGCGATGGTCAAATGCAGAGAGTTTATGGTGGAGATACTTTTGTATTTGACAGAGGACAAATTTGGCTACATCCAATGTGGGAGCCGCATGGTTTTACGGTAACGCAGCTTCCCTGTGAAGTACTCGTATTTGAAATACATCCCGCATTTTTAAGTGAAAAGCAATTCAATTACAATTGGCTAAAGCCATTCCAATCAAATCCCGCAGCTCGCCCTAAAATCAATAATTCGGTTGCACGTGACAATGTGCTTGAGCTGGCGAAACAAATAAGAAAAAGGCTAGAGACGAATGCTGTTTCACAATTGTGGTTACACACAGCATGTTTTCACCTCCTCAGTATACTGATAGAGGGTTGGCAACCTGCGGATCAAAACGGCAACCAAACCAACAGTCAGGCTATTCAACCTGCACTCAATCTGGTCTTCTCAGAAAGGCGTTTGATAAGCCAAAATGAAGCCTCACAAGCCTGTGGACTTTCTGTTCGCAACTTTAGCAGGCGATTTACTGATTTAATGGGAATCAGCTTTTCAAAATTTGCTTTGCAATACCGGATTAGAGGCGCGATCAATGACATCAAAAACAGCGACAAAACTGTGGAAGCGGTGGCTATGGATTGGGGCTTTACGGATGCCAGCCATTTATCTCGTTACCTTAGAAAATGATGATTGGAAGCAATAAGTCTAATTGGCCTTTTTGGCTGTTGAGTATACTCCTTTTCATGCTATCAAACCTACATGGGCTGGATGTCACCTACGATTCCAATTTATACATAAAAGGCAGTGAATGGCTGTTGGGTTATGACGAAGATGGTAAATCAAACTTCAATGCAAAACCTCCGCTTTATTCTGTATTCCTGATTAGTAAGGTGCTCTTACCTCAATATTTTATCTTTCTTCAGTTTGCCTTATTCTGCATCTCAATCGTAATGGCAACCAGATTCATAGAGCGATATGTGAATGATGGGCTGTTTCAAATGGCTGTAAAAGGTATGGTTTTACTCGGTACGCCATATTATTTACTGTATCATTTTGTTTGGTCAGAGGCCTTATTCCTACCCCTGGCAACAGGCTACATATCATTAACGATCCGAACTACAGATTATAAAAAAGCTACTATCCTCAAATTGGGTCTCTTAGGATTATTACTTGTAGGAATTCGCCATATAGGCATAATCCTTTTGGTCTGGTCATTTTTGGTTTTGACTATTAGAGTCAGCACATTTTCAGATATTAAAAAGGCTTTAATTAGTGTGCTACCAGGAACCATCTTTTTTACAGTATGGCAATGGATGATTTTCATACGTACCAATAGTTTGAGTAGGTTGAACCACATTGGAAACCTGGATCTATCTGTCAATTTTATCGAAGTGATGAGGCAATTTGGAGTTTGGATTTTCCCTCCATTTTACCAAGGGTCCATTGGTCTATTCTTATTGATTTTTATACTTATATCATTAGTTATCTATTGTCTGAGAAATGGGTTTATTATAAGTAGGTTTTCAGTCTCTCTGGCTCTGGGATTATTGATAGTAATTTATACCCTTACCATTATAATAAAAGGAGACCTGATCCTGTCAGATATTGAACGCTACCTGTCCATCATTTACTTGCCGTTCTGTGTACTTTTTGTGCAGGTGATTTTAAAACTAAGTAGCCATAATAGCAAGACATTTGTAGTTTCAAATGTGATGCTATTTATGGTGGTTACTTATGCAATAGTACGGTCTATTAAGAATGCATTTTTCTGGTCAAATCTTTAGATTCTCTCTTATAAGCAAAACTTATTGATTAACCTTAAAATATTCTATATCAATAATATACGCCTCTATATTTAAACAATAAATAGAATTCTATTTCTCCCATTCTGTATGAAAAAGGCCAGGCTGGTCTATTCGTTCATAAGTGTGAGCACCGAAGAAATCCCGCTGTGCCTGAACCAAATTCATGGGTAACTTATCATTTACAATAGCATCAAAATAATGTAATCCTGAAGCCAGAGTCATCACTGGTAGAGCGGCCTGAGTCGCATTGGCCACTACCCTTCTGTAACCCTCTAAAGCTTCCTTCAAAATTGATTGAATACTACTATCCAAAAGCAGGTTTTCAAGGTCAGCATTTCCTTCAAAAGCATGCATGAAATCATTGAGCAGTTCTGCCCTGATGATACAACCACCACGCCATATTTTGCATACAGTTTCCAGGTGTAAATTGTATTGATATTCCCTTGATGCATGAGCCAATTGATGGAGTCCCTGAGCATAGGTTATGATGAAAGATGCAAAGACGGCCTGCTCAATATCGGCCTCTGTCAATTTAAGTTTTTGCACCTGGGGTTTAGGATACCTGCCGCTCAACTCCTGCCTCAATTCTTTGAGTGCCGATAGCTGTCGCATACTCACCGCACTGTCTATGGAAGGAATGGAGACCCCAAGATCTAACGCATCCTGTGAAGTCCATTTCCCAGTGCCTTTTTGTTTGGCCCGATCTAAAATTTGATCTACCAAATGGCCCTCACCGAGATCATCCTGCCGCTCAAATATTTTAGATGTAATCTCCACAAGATATGAGGATAGTCTACCAACATTCCATTTTGAATATGTTTGGTGCAAGGCATCATTCGAATAACCTAGTCCATCCTTCAATAAGCTATAGCTCTCAGACAATATCTGCATCAATCCATACTCTATACCATTATGCACCATCTTCACATAATTACCGGAGGACCCCTTGCCCAGATATGCCACGCATGGAGTAGCCTCAACCTTTGCTGCTACGGATTCAAATAATGGAGCTATTAACGAATAATCCTCACGATCGCCACCTGGCATGATACTGGGTCCAAATCTGGCGCCTTTAGCACCTCCAGAAACACCCACGCCCATAAATCGGAGCTTGTTTTCCTGACAATACACAATCCTTCTATCCGTATCTCTAAAATGAGAGTTGCCTCCATCTATAATCAGGTCACCTGGACTGAGTAACTCTATAAGCTCATCGATGACCGCATCTACTACAGCACCTGCCGGTACCAAAAGCATTATTTTTCGTGGCGTCTTAAGGGCATTAATGAATTCTCGGGAATTACCAGTGGCAGCAAGGATTTTTCCACTACTATCTTCTTGCAGTGCCGCTACCTTATACTGATCTTTATCCAGGCCAACCGCCGAGAACCCGTGTTCTGCCACATTCAGCAAAAAATTGCGGCCCATCACACCCAGCCCTACTAATCCGAATTCATATTTCGCAGACATATCAATTAGATTTTTGCTGTAAAGAAAGTCAATTAACCAGACTTCAATTTTGTATTCATTTTTTGAATCTCAAAGCATTCTTTATACCCTATTTTTTACGATATTTAATTAGCTATGAGAAAAGAACCCAACATTAAAGTATCCCAAACCAAAGATGAATTGCATGAGCAATTTGCACAATGGCTAATAAAGGAAAGTGCAGAAAAGTCCGTGATCAATATTGCACTGGCAGGTGGTGATGCCCCTATGGAATTATATGACTGGCTGAGCCAAAAGCACAAACAAACTATACCCTGGAACAAATTCAATTTCTACTTTGGTGATGAACGCTGTGTCCCACCTGCTGATGCTGATAGTAACTATAAAATGGCTATGCAACACCTGCTGGAACCGCTTGAAATTTCTGTTGATCGAATATTCAGGATTCGTGGTGAGGATGATCCCGAAGAAGAAGCTAGGCGGTATGGTGAGCTTCTTGCCTCATCTCTTTCCGTGGTTGATGAGTTGCCACAATTTGACATAGTGCTTCTGGGTATGGCAGAAGATGGACATACTGCATCCATCTTTGTTGACCAAATAGAGCTCATTATGGCTCCCGAAATATGTGTCGCCTCTACACACACCGAAACAGGCCAAAAGAGAGTAACATTAAGTGGTTCGGTTATTGACAATGCCAGTCATGTTGCCTTTATCGTGACAGGCAGTGAGAAAAGCGAAAAAGTAAAAGAGATTCTACACAGACAAGGAGATTTTCAGAAATATCCGGCATTTCACATCACAGCAGCAGAAGGTGAATTAACCTGGTATCTGGATAAGGCTGCAGCCGCCCTGCTTTAAACCGAAATTGAATTTAATTTTTCGAAATTATCTCTTGATTCTAGTTACCCTTCATATATGATTGATTATCAAGTGTATAGAATGATAATCAATCATAATTATCGTATCGGCCCCTAGTATTTCAAAAAGATTTTTAAAAATTTTTCTTGGAAGTGAAACCTTTTTGCGCTATAATAGTATTACTATTATAATAAGTAGTTAAACTATTACTCAGAATAGTTTAACTCGCTGTTAAGTTACATAATTTGTCCTCAGGTAAGTCTTGTGATGTTTACCATTTAAATCGCTTGAGGAGATGTTGCTAAAGATAAACTGTTAGGTAGGTTTAGGTTAAAGTCCCGGGTGAAACGTCATTCGGGGCTTTACGTTTTAAGCCACTTCTATCTCAACAATGATCTCCTTAAATCTAATCTATCGAGCTTGCCACCTACTTGATCAATTGTAATCTTGTATTAACCGGGTAAAGCCACTCTATTCCCCGGGTCGTTACAATAGCATCATCCTCCAGAGGTACCCTCAATTTTTTGTCGCCCCACTCCGGAATGCTGGTATAAGCAAATAGTTCTATCGACAATAGATTGGTCGGTTTCAACTCATAACTCAACCGCATGGGATTAAAAAATGCGATAGAGGGTCCAACCCCATGCCCCCAATTGCCTACAGAATGACACCCAATGATAACATCAGTTTTATCAATGTACCTGCTGGGCTGGTTGAATAATCCCATTCTTGCAAAGCCTGCTTCTTCTAATGCAGTGTATATGTCTTCCTGGGCCTGTTGTGCAGTTTTGCCGGGTTTGATTTGGCGGATCAGAATTTTTCGAGCTTCCACAGCCTTGTCAAAAGCCTTTTGGATGCTTTCCGGAGCTGCTGTTTCACCTTCTTTCAGCACATACGCCATTCGCTTCATGTCTGTGTAGAAATTCATCAGCCCTACTCCCCAATCCAACATGATCACATCCCCTCGCTGAATAATGCGTTCATTAGAAGTTGCCTCAATACCATCTGGCCCGGTTATATATACTGAGGGCATACCAAAGCTAGTACCAAGGTTATGCCTGAACTGCTGCTCATGCATCCACCAGGCTACATCTTCCAGGGTTGTTTTGCCAGGTGTGATTACCTCATTGGATAATGCTTTTTCCGCAATGGTATAGGATAGCTCTCCTGCCTCTGCAAATGCTGCGATTTCACTGGCTACTCTTCTGGATCTAAAGTCGGAAACGAGTTTTTCTGCACTCACAAACCTGGATGCATATTTTTCTCCTAACACTTCGGATAACTCCTCAAACTCAGTATGTGACAAACCATCAGCCCCACCAAAATTCCTTGACATATTCAGTCCGATCCGTTTAGGATCACGCTCGGCAACAAACTCCGCCAATACAGCCGCGTTACCTACATAATCATAAGAACCGCCAGCTTCCATCAGATAACCACTAATGCCAAGAGCGGACCGTTCTATGCGCTCTTCTCCTTTATCTGTAAATATATAATAGCCATTAGCAGAGGTGTATCCACCACCCATATCCGGCCAGAGGGGATCATAATTACCTTCCCGATTGGTGATGATCCACATGTCAATTTCATTTTCTCGCATCACCTCAGGCAATACCAGATCAAATTTGTCATTACGAATCTGGTTCATTTTGCGCCATCGGCGGTGGGCCTCCTGTGCCATTAAACCATCTGTGAGTAATAGTACTGCAAAAAGAAAGGATAGTATCGTCAACCGCATATCATAAAGAGTTTTAACATTCAATATAAAAAATAAACCAGGCTGGTGATGCCTGGCTTACACTGTTGGTCGATATGCTATATAAGTTATTCCTGCTCAGGTTTTCGGAAACCATAAATATTTTGTCCCACAAAATCTTTGGGGAATTTCTCAACACCAGGAAAACCCAACTCAATATCACCTTTGCTATCGGGAATATAATGTGTACCAAAAATATAATCCCACACACTCAGGCTGATCCCAAAATTGACACCCTTCATTCTTTCCTCCGGTAAATAATAAGCATGGTGGTATAAATGCATAACAGGGTTGTTGAATAAGTATTTAAATGGCCCCCAGGTGATTTTCACATTGGCATGATTCAAATGACCAATTGCAATAGCAATAAAATGGACAATGTAAGCTTGTGAAGGTTCAAAGCCACCGATAACCATTACGCCAAAAGTCTTGAGAGGCTTGTAAAGTACATTTTCCATCCAATGGTAACGCAGATGGGCTGCAAACCCCATTTCTTTCACACTATGGTGTACTTTGTGAAATTGCCACAGCACCGGCCATTTATGAAGTAGCACATGGGTAAACCACTGCACAAAATCCAGAATGATGAAAAAAACTAGCAGTTGTTGCCACATAGGCCAGGCATTCATGTCAATCAGGGTCAGCGATTGCATGGTTATGCCAAAATCGGATGCTGCCGTTTCAAGAAGTTTATAAATGCCGCTGATGGCTATCGAAAAAATGAAAAAGTTGAAAAACATGTAAAATCCATCCATCCAGAAATCCTGACGAATAATCTTCTGATTTTTTCTCCAGGGAAAAGCAATTTCTAACCCCCATACCAGCAGAGATAGGACAATAAGCCCCCAGAAATAATTGGTGTACCAGGGCACATCAAAAATGATTGACCGCCAGGTCCAGTTAACGGACCCCATAAAAGCTTCGCCAAAAGCCTGTAAATACTTCTCCATTGAATTCTAATTGTTCGTTTCTGTTGCTAATCTATACCATTCTATTTCAGATAGGTTTTGCCTTCTACCCTGCTTTTCCGGTGCATAATTTCGAGCCAGATAATCCAAAACCACATCTTTGTCTCGTCCCAGGTCCCATAACTTTTGGGTTTGTTGCATCCATATTATCATTTGCTCCCACCCCTCACGGGTAGCCCTGTTTTGGATCACCAGCTTTGAAGAGTGGCATGCAGTACAATGGGTTATCACTTTATCCATACCCTCATCCGCCTTGAAACCTGTCGCTACATGGATGCCGTCAGCAATTTCATTATTTATGGAAGTAGTTTCCGATACTACTTTTTCCAATGCAGGTTTGTGATCTGTAGTGTTTAAAAATGCCAGTGTGGGATCATTGACCCAAATAATAAGCAGACCGGTTACTACCATTACCATCAGCAGGGTTAGCACGACCAACTGCTGTAGCAGGTTTAAGAATTTTATAAGCTGATCTTCCTTCATTATGCTACTTTGATCGCAATTCTATGACAGGCATTGTTCAAATATCCTTTTGGGTTCCACCCGGGCAATACCATAGGCTGCATCGTACCGGTTTCGTCGGTGGCTCTTGCCCAAATTTCATAATAACCAGGTTGCTCTACGGTAAAAGAGGCATCAAAATGCTGCCATGCCAACCGATTGGCTGGTGGCACTAGCTGACACTCATTCCAGGTAGCTCCAAAATCGATACTGTAATGCACCTTGGCTACCGAAAGCTCCCCTGCCCATGCATGCCCGCGAATGGTTAGCTTATCACCACGGCTAAGCATAGCCCCAGTTTTAGGATAGGTAATGAGCGACTTTACGGGCATAGATTCTATGATGCACATATCCTCATCGGCCACTATAGCACCGGGTGCTACCGGCTCGCAGGGTACGCGATAAGACTGTCCCTCCATCTTTTCACCATCATGCACCTTATTCCTTACCGATAACCGATTGATCCATTTACCTGACGCTGATGCAGGAAACCCTCCTGCCACTAGCCTTAAAGGATATCCATGTACCAATGGAATATCTGCACCATTCATGCTATAAGCCACTAAAGTTTCAGGCTGCATAGCTTTGGCTAGCGGCACACCCCTGGAAATAGGCGCTTTACCCGGATCACCACTAAGGTGCCTGTCAGCGCCATAGTAACCAACATAAACAGCATCCTCTTTGATGCCTACGTCTGCAAGCAAATCGGACAACCTAAAGCCTGTCCATTCAGCACAAGATACAGCGCCTACTGTCCACTGGTTGCCTTTGGCCGGGGGATTAAACTCGCTGCGGCCATTGCCTCCGCATTCCAATGTAAGCTGATATGTATGCGCTGTAAATCGTTGCTTTAATTCATTAATCGTGTATGTTTTTGGTTTTACAACCGATTCACCATCAATGGTTAATGTCCAGGTAGCGGGATCTATAGCTTCTGGTATCAAACCATTATTTCTAATAAACATGCTAGCCGCCGGTGTGATTTTATCATCCAGCAAATGCGCCTGTGCCTCCATATTCCAAGGCCTATCATTCAGCACAATCATCTCCGGATGTTTGCTAAACAATTTGAATGGATCATCCTGCAAGATCAAAGGCATATAAGCTGCTGCCATTTTTTGACCATTGACGATGGGCATACCGATTGTAAGGCTTAATGCACTTAAGGCAGATCTTGAGATAAACTTACGGCGATGCATGAATTGAATTTTGACTGAAAATTATAACAAATCATCAATAAGAAATATACACATGAAGTTTCATTCATGTGATTTAAATCAGTTAACAACAAAGCCGGCTAGAAAAATTCCAATGGTCAATTCATGAATTTTACATAATTTGAATTTTTAATCAATCACCAGCATAATCATCTTACCATGAAAAATATTTCAAAAAGGTCGTTTATCAAAAAGAGTAGTCTAGGCACATTAGGAATTGGCATGGGCTTACATTACCTCTCCGGCTGTACTTCTAAAAGCGAGCAAAAAGCATCCGATGCTGAGTCTATGCCGGAATCTGAATCTTTAAACAAAAGCCTGTTTTTTGACATTTCATTGGCGCAATGGTCACTACACGGCGGTTATTTCGGCAATGCGTTGGAGAAAGGCTGGGAAGCTTTTGGCGCAGCATTGATGTCAGACCCTGATTCTGTGCTGCAGGGTGAACTTGACCCGCTGGATTTTGCCAGTACTGCAAAGGATAAGTTTGGTATTGAAGCCCTCGAATATGTCAATACATTCTACTATGGAAAAGTCAAAAATCAGGCTTACCTCAATCAGCTTAAGCAGAATGCTGACAATGCAGGTGTGAAAAGCTTGCTGATCATGTGCGATGCGTTAGGTAATCTTGGAGATACCGATGAAGCAGCAAGGACTAAGGCTGTAGAAAATCATTATCCATGGGTAGATGCTGCCAAATTCCTGGGATGCCATTCGATAAGAGTGAATGCAGCCGGCTCAGGCACACCCGAAGAAGTACAGGATGCGGCTGTGCAGGGATTGGGCAAGCTTACAGAATATGGGGCAGCTGCAGGCATCAATATCATTGTGGAGAACCACGGTGGCTACTCAAGTGACGCCCAATGGCTCGCCGGGGTGATGCAACAGGTCAATTCTCCACATTGTGGCACTTTACCTGATTTTGGTAACTTCTGTATTGAAAGGGGCGCAGACGGTTGTGTCAATGAATATGACAGGTACAAAGGCGTAGAAGAACTAATGCCATTTGCTAAAGGTGTAAGTGCAAAGTCTCATGTGTTCAATGAGGCAGGGGAAGAAGTTAATACAGACTTTGGCAGAATGCTCCAGATCGTGAAAAATGCTGGCTTTAACGGCCATATCGGGGTGGAATATGAAGGTTCTGAGCTATCTGAAGATGCTGGCATCATGGCTACCAAAAAATTGCTCATAGAAAAAGGTAAAAGCCTATCCTAAGCGTCAGGGTATTTATTACGGATGTGCTTGACAGATTCTGTAATCATTATTTTGAGCACGTCCAAATGAATATCGGATAACCGCTTGACGTATAAGCATGCTTTGCTCGTTTTATGCTTGCCTAGCTCTACTAAAAGCTCCTGAAAATGGGAAAATCCTGACATCAGGTAGATGGACATTTTCCCTTTTCGGGGTGCAAATCCTGTCCACATAAAATCCCCTTCTCTGCCACTATCGTAGGTATAGTGGTATTTACCAAAGCCAATGATAGAATCTCCCCACATCACCGGAGGCTCTCCAGTAACCTCCTGCATCAATTCAATTAACTGATATGAATCCTTAACCTGCTGCTCATCATCCAGCGACTTTAAGAAATCGTCAACTGACTTATTGGTGGCATTTGTCTTGTTTTGGTTTTTGGCCATAATCCGCCGGAGTTTTTGTAATTATCCAACTATCTCATTCATTACTATCAATTTACAAAACAATTGTCTTAAATGATAGACTTACCAAATAGAGCAACACCAGTGTATTTCATCATTAAACTGTTCTTAATCAATAAAACCTGAGCCTGATTTTGAAATCAGACCCAGGTTTTATTAGCAAATTATTCTATTAAAGAAGGTTAACACTTAATTCTTGATAAACCTACCCCAATAAGATTGCCCATTAGCCCTAATGTAAATAATATAAACACCTGTTCTCAAATCACTAATATTCAATCCTGTGGGTACAAAATCGTATTGCTTTACAATTTGCCCCATCATATTTACTATTCTGGTATTAGGTGTGTCTGTTTGTCTTATTTGAGGGAGCTGGAGATTGATATGATCTTGTGCTGGATTCGGGTAAATATTAAAAGCAATACCCCGCTCATTCAAGCCAGAGACTATACTTATACTTATCCGCATGATGTTGGTTACACTCAAACCTCCCTGGTCAGTGGCTATGAGATGCAAAACATATTCGTCCTGTGCAAGCTGAATATCCCTTGGGTCAATCACAATTGCCCTTGTATCGGAGGCATAACGAATCCAATTGGGCAGATCTGCACCATTGGCGAGTGCAAGCCTGTAAGACAGTGCATCATTGATATCTTCATCTTTAAACCAGCTATTTTCAATCTGGATAAACTTAGATTCATCATTCCGCAATTCGATATTGCTAACAGGCGAGAGCAATTGGGGCGCTTCATTAAGGTTAAGCACTTCAATTTCCATGTTTTTTGTAAAGCTGGCACCTGCTGCATCTGTTACTCTAATAGCTATATTATAGCTGTTCTTCTCTTCAAAATTGAAAGCTTCAGTAGACCTAAGCGTATTGCCATTGGTGATGGCAAAAAATTCATTGTCTGCACTGCCATCTGTTAATTCATACTGAAATTGGTCATTTACATCCTGGTCAACTGTGGATAAAGCGCCAATTATGCCACCACCTGCTGAATTTTCATTAATGGAATGATTGCTTAGCAAGATGTCCTCCGGTGCATCATTTACATCTGTAGTCGTAAGATTGATTCTGGTAAAAACCTTTTGATCAAATATATCTTTTGCCTCAAAATCGACTGCATAAATGGCCTGTTCTTCATAATTAACCCGATTGCTAAGCACCAGGTAATTTCCAAGAATTCCGAAATAGCTGTTGTCATTAATACCGTGCAATAATGAAAAGCTGAAACCCTCAGCACTTCGGTCATCTAATCCTAATTGACCAATCGTATCACCAGGCATTAGGTCTTCTGGGAAACTGGCATTTGAAATCACTACATCTGAATCTATCACATCCAGCACCTCAAAAACCAGAACTTTCTCTACTGACGCTCCGCTGTTGTCTGTTGCCTTCAACCGCACAATCATCTGCTTCATGCTTTCAAAATCCAGCGGTTGCCTCATCAGCAACTGATTGGATGCCACAAAAACCATATTATTGTGGAAGGCACTATCACCACTAGCCAGAGAAATAGCATGTGTATTGGCTAAATCCTGGTCTACCACATTAAGATCAGTAATAACATTACCGAAAGGTAGATTTTCAAATACAGTTGTATTTAGGGCAATAATTGATGTAGGCGGATCATTTTTATTGACGATCTGAGGCTGCAAGATCTTTTGAAACTTAGCATTATCTGAGTCTGTCACCTCTACCCTAATAGAATAGAGATTTTTGGTTTCATAATCGAAAACTGCATTACTCCTCACTTCATTACCTACAACCTGAAAACGTCCATTATCATCAGCGCCGGTACCGGCAACTAAAGCATAGGTGAAGGATTCATTTGCATCTTCATCAGCAGCATCAAGATAGCCTACCAAGCTACCTACTGGCAAATTCTCTTCAATCGATGAACCAGCCAAAGTGATGTCAGTGGGCACATCATTTTCATTATTGATGCCTACTGTGATCAAATTTGTAACTACACCTCCTCTTTGATCATTAGACTGCACATTGATGAAGTAAGTGTCTCTTTCCTCATAATTGAATAAAGCATTAGTGTACAATCCATTGTCTATGATGGTAAAGAGTTCGTTATTGTTGTTTTCATTGTTGACAAATGTGTAAATGTGACGATCTCCTCCATCCTGATCCGCAGTTTCCAATGCCCCAATTCGGTCACCTATGGGCAGGTTTTCATCAAATCCCAAAACACTTAATGAAACTGATGTTGGGTTATCATTAATATCATTGATCGAAATGGTAAAGGGCTTTTCAAAGCTCAGCCCATCTCCATCTTCTGTTTTCACTCGAATGAGATAGCTTGCCTTGGCTTCAAAATTGAATGAAATGCCTGCCAGCAGTTTGTCATCATCAATGGAGAAGGATGCATTATCATCACTGCCTTCTCCTTCAACTAAGGTATAAGTAAAGCTATCGTCAGTATCCTCATCCACTGAGGTGAAACTACCGATAATCGATCCGATGGCCTGGTTTTCATTGATATCCGTTTTTGATATTTGAATATCTGTAGGTCCTTCATTGAGGTCATTGATGGTGATTGTAAAGACCTTTTCAAAAAAGCCACTTTTGCTATCTGTCGTTCTTAGTCTGACAGAAAAAACAGACTTGGCCTCAAAATCAAAAACCTGATTGGTAAGCAGTTCCTGATCCTGGATGAGAAAAGCATTATTATCGCCATCACCTGTTCCTGCAACCAACTCATAGCTAAAGGTGTCCGGACCATCGGGATCTGTACTTGACAATTGACCAACCACTGTACCAATGGCAGCATTCTCATCAACAGCATTTGCTGAGATTGCTATATCAGTAGGTGGATTGTTATCCGTTATTATGTAGGGTGTAGCTGTTGTTCCTTCAGTGCCGTCATTTTCAAAAACAATGGAATTTACAGCATCTACTATCTGGCCGGAAGCTGCATCGTAGATCTGAAAAGTGATGGTTTCTCCACCCCCTACATTGCTCCATACCAAAATATGTGCTACATATTGGTTTTCGCTGTTGACAAAGGAAGTATTGGCGACACCCCTCAATTCTCCACCAATGAAAGCCCCAATCATGGAATTGGTATTGGTAATTAATTGGTTTTGCACCTTTGCTACAGCCACTACGGCCATTGAATTCTCATATTCGCTTGAGTTGACCGACCAGGATGGGGCCTGAGCTTGAGCAGTAAAAGCAATACAGGCAGCCAACATGAAAGTAATTATCGTGTTTTTCATGGTTTTACTCCTTTATCACTTTTACATTAAACTCCTGCGATCCTGCCTGGATTCTCACAATATATATACCCTGCCGGAGCAATTGATTTTGATCCCCTCTTGCGTCCCAGGTGATCTGCCATGAACCTTTGTCCATCCATTGATCATGCAGTCTTCTTACTTGCTTACCTGTCATATCAAAGACTGATATCTGTAATTGACCACTTTCATACATTTGGCCAACAATATTGATTTCCTGACGGAATGGATTAGGATATACTGCCGGAGCTAGTTTATTAAATTCAGGTGCATAGCTTAATACTATTGGGCTTTCTAATGTACCCCTGTTGCTGTTGGCCTGGAATAATAAAGTTTCACTAGCGTCGGATAAAATTTCATTTTTGTCCAACACCTTAAAGGTGATTTCCTCATTATTAATATCGTGTCCAATGGTAAGGAAGAATCTGTATTTTCCAGACTTAGGATCGTATACAGATTCAGCAACTGATCTTAATTGCCCATTAATAAATGCCCCAACCTTAAATGCACTTTGGTCCTCGATATTTACCGGGCTTGCAATAGAGGCCACGATAGTCATGTTATCCGCAAATTCATGTGGATTCATTGACCAGTCTTGCATCGCTAGAACCGGATCATCATCGATTCTCCTTCCATTGATCAGACCTTCATTAGGGTACCTAAGCGTACCAGGGTTAGTGGCTTTAATCATATAGCCTTGTCCTGGCCTTAGTGTTTTTAAGCTACCTATCCACCCAATGTCTTCCTCGTAAATGGCAAATTGAAGTTGGCTTTTGATGATATCACCACCGGTAGCATTTAGGCTGGCAAGTGCTTCATTGATGGACATATTTACGCCGGGCACAAAACCCAGCCAATTCCATCCTGCTACAATATTGATGTCCTGAGACTCTGGCTCTATGATTTCGCCTTCATATTGTAAAGCTCCTCCATTTGCCAACCTCAACTTATACATGATACCAGGCTCTAGGTTACCCAGGTTTCCAGCCCATCCGTTGGCTGCCGTATAATCATCAATACCGTTAAGACCTTTGATCTGGTCTCCCTCCGTGGCATTGATATTCTCCAGTAGCCTGTTACTACTCAGCAAATCATTGGAAGCAAGGTTAAACGATAGCCATTGCCATCCGGCGACCACATCCATATCCTGCACCACAGTATTGCTGGTTTCAAATAGAATTGGTTGCGATGGTCGACCCTGCGTAGCGTTGGAGGTAAATACTATATCATTGGGCGTAACATTGCCACGCACTGTTCCTGCACTAGCATCCCATATTCTAAACTCTACAGCCTCACCACTTGCAACATTGCTATATACAGATACAAAAGCCTGGTAATTATCAAATGATGATATATACTCAAGATTGGCTAACCCTCTTATTTCATCACCCACGAAAGCTGCCAATATATCCCTGGGGTCATCGGATATAATATTGGATACGCTGATTTGTCCAATCACATTCATAGAGTATTCAAAATCTGTGGGATCTACCACCCAATCGGCTGGTGGATCTTTAAATACGTCCACATTGAGCAGCAATATTTCGTCAAACCCAAAATCTGTGGTCAACCTGATATCCTGAGTAAACTCTCCAATATTAAGATCAGGTGCTATGGTAAAAGATATTTTTTTAGTTGAAGCGGGCGGCACAGAACCAACGGGTGCTGATACAGTAAGCCATGGCGGTATATTACTAATGGTATAGCTCTCGTTGGTGCCGCCTCTATTGATGATTTCTATTTCAAAAGAAGCCGGTTGCAAGAAAGCCTTTGTAATAGACACATCATTCTCACTCCATTTCATGGTATTCCGATCCACAAAAGCTGTCCAGGTTGCAGGTGATGCCAGCAAATTGCCTCGCTCATCCTCCACATTGGCTACCGTGATATCCAAAATGACATTTTCGATAAGATCTGCCTGTGTCGGGTTTGGTGTAATGATAATTTCATCGCCATTTACTACCCAGGTAAAGTCAACATCGCTAACCGGTCTCGGCAACCCAATATTTGCAGTTTCCTGATTGGTAGTAACGCCAACATTAGTCGGTGTTCCTCCTGTTAGGTTGGTGCCATTGGGTTGAATATTGATCAATTGATCATCATATGTTTGATCCAACACCATCACGCCCTGATCGTTGCGATAAGCTTCAAAAGGGTAATAGGCTACCAATCCCATTTCATCTCCTTCGATATGTCTATTTCGGTCAGCATTGATCTGATCAAGAGTTCTGGCTAATTCCCAAACCCTGAATTCATCTATGCTACCTTCAAAATACTGATCAAAAACTTTGGTCGTAGTGCCTGTCTTGGTACCCCTGGCACCCAGCCACATGTTTACTCCCATAACACCACCAAATGGATTGGCGCTGGTATTGGCTAACAATGCACCATCCACATAAACAGATAGATTGCCTTTCCGCTTAAGAACCACAGCTATATGATGCCAATCATCATTGAGAAAGTCTTCAGCAGCACCGTCAATAGTCATGGTCTGACCGTTGCTACTTACATAAAGATCACCTCCAGCATTAAAGCCAAAGCTTAGGCTTTTGGCTGGGTCATTTTGGGAAGCAATATCGGTTCCATCACCTCGACCGCTGCTAAAAAGTGTAGCAGCTCCTTGATTAGCAACACCTTTGAACCAGGTCTCAATTGTAAAATCCTTGGTTCGAGGGATAACGATTGTAGATGCTGCATCAAGCTCCAGATAGCTATTGGTTCCGTTAAAAACAGCTGCGTAGCCCTGAGGCTGAATACGCCAGCCACCTTCTATTTCAGCTTGTTTGGATCTTGCCAGGTCGATAGATAGATCCCCTCTGCCTTCATCAAATGGCCAGTAGCCAATGAGATTTACTTCGGTACCCTTTAAAGCCACAAAGCGATTGGCTGCAATTTCTGCTTGCTGCCTGTAGCTATTCCAAATTCTGAATTCATGCAATGCTCCATCAAAAGGTACACCACTGCCAGCTGCCGCTTTTCCTAAATAAATAGGTCCATCACCCGTATAAGTAGCTGTTACACTAGCTTTATCAATCACAAACTCACCATCCTGATAAGCACTGATTTCATTGGTTTCATCATCATAGGAGATGGCATAATGATGCCATTCTGTATCATTTACGGGCAGGGTTTGGCTGGTGATAGTCTGATTGCCAATGGTCACCACAATTTGATTAGCATTATTGAATCGCATCTCGATCAAATCGCTAAACAACAATCCTTTAGAGAAGACGGTACCTTCTGTGCCGGTGACATCCCTTTGGACCCAAAACTCTATGGTATATGATTTATTAAGAATCGCGGCATTTTGAATCCTTGTATAATCATTGATCCCATCAAAATCGATGCTGGTCCCATTGGTCAGCTCTCTACCATTTAGTACACCCTGTACGGAGAAGTTAAAGGGTGTAAGTGCACTGGCTACAATGGGCTCATCAAATTTTATGCTGATTTCATCATTGAGCGATAAGATGCCATCTGCCGGTTGAGGAGAGCCAAACAATTGAGGCCTCTTGGTATCTTTTATACCCAGAAGCGCATTGGTTGGTGTAATGACCTCACTACCCGGACCTAACACACAGACCGAAACAGCCCTGATTTCATATTGACGATCAGGCACTTCGATAAGCCAGTCATATTCAATTGCACTTCTGCCATCGATCAGCTCACTGCTGGCCCCTTGTCCGGCAGTCACAGCTGCATCGTAATCCGCTTGTTTGGCATAGAAAGTACGGTGGGTTATCCAGTTAGCACTTCCCAGGCCACGGTACTGAAATCTTATGTTGTTGAAGTTCTCGTCATTAAGATCGTAAGACCCGATATGGACAGGCAATACATTGGCCGGGTTGGCATTGCTATTGATCACCCAATTATTGGTAGGGCTGGTTATGTTGATATCCGTGCAGCTAGGCTGAAAAAATACGGAGAAGGTAGCATCATCGAAAAACGTTTCAGGGTCGCATCGAGAGGATAGCACCATTCTGATATCTTCATAATTGAATACCTCTTCAGACCCTTTGGCTACCTTCATGGTAAGCTCAAGGGTAATGCCAGCTTCTACATTGAAAGTACGGCCATTACCAATAGGCGCTCCATCGATGGTAATCACTGCACCGTCTGGGTTTGTACTGTTATCCAGTGTGAGTTCAAATAATGCATCTGCACCAGATTCTGAATTGTTTTGTAACAATAATGTAAACTCGGCTTGTCTATTGTCAGGAACACCAGATACAAGGTTATTTTCAAAGGAAAGTACCGGCTCCTCTACATTGACAGTAGCCTCATGCAATACATGCCTGCCTGGTTCAAAATACTGGGTAAGTTCCTGACCTTCGTAAGGGCAGCTGGTTACCCCAGCTTTTACGGAGAAAACAGGTCCAAAACCATCAGCCGGATTCTTAATATCCACTGTGTATGAATCACCGGCATTACCATCATCCAATGTATAACTGTAGGTGGTAGTGGTTTCGGTCGTAGAAGTACTACCCTGTGTAGTGCTACCCCCGGTAGTCAGGGTGAGAGTATTGCTAAATCCTACACCCAGTGCATCTGTACCAACAGTAGACGCAAGGCTTGAATTAATAATCCATTCAAATTCCCTAGTGGAAGTCTCTGTAACTGTTGTTGTGGTTTCGCTTTCAAAGCTACTACCCCCATCAAAGGAGATATTCTCTGATAATTCGGCTTGTACTTTTTGTCTCTCATTTTCTTCCAGCCAATATTTCCACTCCTTGATCTGCTGGTTGTAATAAAATATAGTATCGGAAACAAAATCAACACCGGCAGGAATTCTGATGGCATAGCTAGGGCCATTGGCACGCTCTGCATCAGTAGTAGCAGCCAGATCACCCCAAATGGTACGATCATGGTTATTAGAGCCAAATCGCTCATCGTCTTCAGGAATAAGTGAAACATAAACAGGATCAGTTGTCGGATTGACAGTGTTGGGATCTACGCCTGTTATTAAAAAGCTGTTTCTCAAATTCTCAAGATTAGGAATCAGGGTATTTTCTATGAAATTCTGGGTGTACAAAAAGCTGGTAGAAAACTCAGGGTTTATGCGCAGCCCTTCTTTGATGCCCAGCTTAAAGCCATTGGTTTCCTGGGAACTACATGGGGAACCGCAATCCGTTGACAAAATAGGTTCCAGGAATAATGACCGCCCATATACCAGGTTGGTTGCATGACCCACAAAAACGTCACCTTCTGACCCTACAAAATCAGGGCTGCTACTGGTAGACCAGGTTTGTGTAGTAGTGTAGGTTCTGGAGGACTCGCGCTCGCTGGTAAAAGACTCCTCTGCCTGAAAACCAATATCCAAATCATTTGTAATTGATGTGGAATTAATTACACCAGCGCCCAATCCAACAAATGTGACCACATCCAGACCCATTTGAAGTTTAAGGTCGTTACCTATCCCTAAAGTACTGGAAGAACCATAAGAAGTGCTTTTGGAAATTGATTGCCCTTTGGTAAGCGAGGTTCTACTTTCCGAGCCAGGCGGATCTCGTAGAATGGTAATCACTTCGGTAGGACCTGTAGTTACAAAATCATTCCCTACCGGTTCACCACCCAATACAATACCCCTGAATGGATCGCCTGTCTGCCAGGGCGTTTGAATATTACCATTTTCACCGGAAACCGCCGTTACTGTTAATGTTTTTGTGAAATGATTGGCAGGATCTGAGGCTAAATTTCTATTGGGAAAACCACCAGTAAAAGTATAGGTCGCTTTTCCTCTGGAGTTTAGCGGAACACTTACCTGATCGTTATTTGATGCCAGTTCGTTGGTTATTCGTATCTCACCATCTATCACAGGTACCTCTGTTGATAGACCTGTTGCTTGATTCGTATATTGCTCAAACAGTTCAATATCAAAACTGTATTCAGCGCGTTGTACAAAAACCGGATGGCCGAAAGTATAATTACCATTGTTAATTAAGGGTACGGTTGCATTGTTGCTACTGAGGTTCTCATCCACATATTCAAACTCATCTTCACCGAACAAGCCATCCTCCCGGCCCCTTTGTACTAATGAAATAGTAGGTGTAGTCCGAAGGATAAAATCCCTTTTGGTATTGTATCTGAAGGTATCAATAGCTACTGTGTAAGTAGTATCACCCTCGGTAAAGACATCAAGGGTGTAGGTACTATATGCGGCGGGGTTCCAGGCACCAAGAATATCCTGACCTCCTACCTGTTTTCTCACGGTATCTTCTACAAGCTCTTCTTGCTCTGTAAAATTCCTAAGATCTAAAACAGTGCTTGCTCCGGGAGGATTAGGGCTTCCCTGTGCTGTTACACTATTGATGATAAACCTTTCGGGAGGTAATAAGGCTATAAAATCTCCTGAATTTACATCAGAGGTAACGGTTAACTGCCTGCCACTATATGAGTTTACAGCGTTAAAATACTCCTCATTTATATTAAGATCTCGACTAGCATTGGACGCAATAAAAGCTTCTCCTTGCTTCAAGTCTACCTGGTCACCAGTGATCAGTACCAGCCTTCCATTGGTTTTTTCAGATTCAAACACAATTGTGCCATTACCGATATTATTCACAGACCTTCCAAAGCCCAAAGGTTTAGCTGCCTCTACTGGTCCTCCTACCACACGACCTGCCACTCTTACCAATGTGCTGTCAACAAACTCAAGACCATTTACAGGATTTTGAAAATTAAAGGAGAATCTACCACCACCTACAAAGGTGTGTGAGGTCTTAGACATTCTTATGATATGTTGACCAATGGGTACATCCACCGTAAATTGACCATTGTTGTCTGTAGTAATCAAAGCGCCTTCCTGTGTAAGCGCTGGCTGGCCATCAATAAGAATAGAGACTCCTTCTACAGGAAAGGTTGTATTGTAATAGCGTACCACACCACTGACCGGAAATGATGATATATCGGTAAAGTCAATTCCATTTTGCAAAGAAGAGCCAGGCCCTATCACACGCAATTGCTCGGTAGGGTCAAATTCGTGCACACCGAAAATTGGCACAAAACGGTAGGTGCTACCATTAGCTTCATAGGGGAATCCCTGGATAGTATAATTACCATTGGCATCAGTAAGCCCTTTGTATGCCAATTGGCTTCTGAGCGGTGTTGTAGTTGACCAGGATGCGCCTAGCATCACGCCATGATTTTCATTGAAGCCCGCCAGATTTTCTGTAGCATCATAGAATTGTTCTCCAACACCAGCCTGCAGTCGCCAGTAAGCTATGAGATTAGCTTTGTTGGTTTTGATGTAACGATTGATGTCCAGCTCAAATTCGGATTTTTTGAGTGGTTTATTGTACAACCTGATTTCATCTATATAGCCTTTAAAATAATTTGCTGTCGCATCTCCGCCGAAGATGATATTATCAAAATTGGCAGCAGGTGTAGTGCCTGCATTCGCCCTGGCAGAAAAAATCGTATCAGAAGTGGTGCTGGCATATAAGTTCAAACTATCCCCGGGATCATAGCTGGCGGTAATATGAAAAAAGCTATCTACGGGATTGGTAAAAGGCAGATTTACTGTAGCATCACCCACGGTAAAACTCAAGGTACTTAGGTCATAAGTAAGGGTATAATCAGTTCCCTTGTTAAATATCTGCTTTGTCCCTGTAAAACCATCCGTTCTTACCCACAGTTGCAAGGTAAAGCCTTTGTTGAGCTCCATTTCATCGTGTCCCTGGCGATGGGGTGCAGAAAGACTGGCAGAAGTACCATTGAGGTAGATACTTTTACCTTGCAGTTCGCCCTCTGTTTCGGCAATGACGCTAACGCCTTTTACAGCAGTACCTCCGTCATAAGTAATCCTACCTGAGGCAGTCCCCTCAGGCAGCGCAAAACCGTTACCTTCGATTATATTAACAAACGGTACTATGATATCATCAGCAATGCCCTCTGCAAAAACAGTATACTTATAGATCACCCCAAATTCAATAAAATCATCGCGATACCCCGATTCCAAAGGCGAAACAGTGGCTATTAAGGTTGAATCTGCATCTGGTAAAGCGAGCGGTTTTCGAAATATTTTAAATCGGCGAATATTATCTTCCTGACTGACCACATCCCAGCTTAACTGCACATAATCTGAGAAATAACCTTTGGATGCAAATAAATCTGAGCCAAATACATTAGGGAAATAGAGAATATTATATGGAAAACCAGTGATAATGGTTCCATTTTCAGCATTAGGAATAGCTAACGGCTGAACCCTGGTGGCTCCTACAGCACCACCAAAAACTTGCTCTGGTTTGGCACCCGGATTGGTAGGCCCAACAAAGCCCATTTGTATGGCAGTTGGGTTTTGGGCCAATAATTGAAGGCCAATGAATAGGCCTGATATTAAGATGAGTAGTCTTTTCATAGCTAGATAATTTTTAAGTGACAATAGCGATTGTGCTAAAAATTATCTCGCTCGGATAATGTACCAGACAGCTACGTTTTCTGGTCGAGTTTCTGCACCTCCATCAGAGCTAATAGAATGATCGTGCACTCCTGTACCACCTGTCACATGAGTGTCAGGAAATATTCTGAGCCTTCCCGTAAGAAAGGTACCTCCATCTACTGCAAAATTAGCTGAATTACCGGCTCCCAAAAGTCCGGAAATATAGGTGTGGTTATGACCACCTCTATTAGTATTGCTCGTAATTCCGCCATGATCGTGAGATTGCATTTCCCCTGGTTGATAAGTTCCCACATTATCTCCTGTATTACCTCCTGCCATCACAGAAGTTCTTGAAGTTCTATTATCATCTCTACCTGCTCCATCGTCTACACCTCTGGGGAACATACCTCGCATATCAGGTACATTAAACTGGCCTGTGGTACCACCCGTTCCTGTTGACCCATTACCCCAGGATGTACCCAACGCTGCATATAACTTAGGGTAATCCGCACTGGCATATGCACGCCCGTCACATGCCAGCCATCCTGCAGGTATGTTGGTCTTAGGACCACCAAAAATGATCATTGAACCTACCGGTACTCCATTGTCAGCTGCCTGTGCATAAGGAACACTTTCCATGAATGCATCGCTGATGGTAGCATAGGTACCCCCTACAACACGGGTTTCAACCTTGAGCTTATAATCATTTTTATTAGCAAAGTCCAAAGCTTTAAAAGCTGCATTGCTCACAGAACCTATGACAAGGTGAAATACACCAAAAGCATCTGTAGTGGCAGTTTGTGTTTCTGTAAATTCTGCTGTCTGTCCTTGCTGATAGATGGTAAATTGAACTTCAATGTTTTCACTGCTCAATGCAGCACCATCATTGTTGCGTGCATAACCCTGGAAACTAAAGCCTCTTCCGTTTAAACCAGCCTGGGCAAAAACTTCAAATGAAAGCGTAAATACAATTAAGAGAGAAAGGAGTTGGTAGAGATTCTTCATAGCTTATAGAATAAATTATACTACCAATATATTAAAATATTATAATGCAAAACCAAAAAAATGCAAATAATTATACTGGCTTAATAAGCGTGATTTCAATATTCTTATACTTTATTCCTCTTTTAACAATAATATTTTGTGGATACTCAAAATAGTTACAAATACACTATTTGAACAAGATGTATTGCTTTTTGAAGTGTGTTGATAACTTAAATTGCTGATACACAAATGTTTAATAAAATTGTTTTATTTACCTACTAAGAATAATGCAACTTTACATGCATTCTTCAAAAAATTTGATTTGAGAAAAAAAGATCAATAATAAATATTGGATCGATACAGCTTAATACTTAAAAATAGTTGTACTACATTCCACAAATGCAGCCTACTATTGCGTTGCAACCTTTACAATTAGGCTACATCCTTAGGATTCGAGCACGGTTCTTTTGATCATATATATATATGATTTTATAATTGGCCAATCAATTCAAACTACCTTTTCCACACAACGGTGAGCATACAGCTATTCAAATTTTTCCGGGCATATATAGTTTGCCTATTCGTGCCCTTTGCGATGATGGCACAACTCAACGAGAGCGACACTTCAAAGATAAGAGCCAACCTGGCACTAACAGGTGTGCTGCAGGGAGGTAATGTGCAAACCATCATTTTCAGGGCAAAGTCAGAAGTGAGCTACCGACCTCATGATAAGTGGGTCTTCAAAACGACCAATTCCTATGTCTACCAGGAATTTGGCCAAACCAAAGCTGATGAAGACATCCTGAGCCTCAACTTCTTATATTTTACGCCCGAAAAGAAAGTTTACCCGCTGATCCTGGCGTTTGCCAGTACTAATTTTAGAAGGGCTATAGACTGGAGGTCCCTCATAGGTGGTGGATTCACCTTCAATGTCTACAAAAAGGAAAAAAACTGGCTTAAGTTTTCCCTGACCAGCGAATACGAACATACAGAATTCAACAACCTTGACTTTAACCGGGATTTGTATGATGGTAACCAAAACATCAATACCTTCCGTGGCACCTTATGGGTCAACGGCAAATACCACATTGTAAAAGACAGGCTCATCTTTGGCCATGAAAGCTATTTCCAGCCTTCATTGGAGGATAGCAATAATTACCGCTGGCAGGCAGACCTGAGCCTACAAATGCCACTTTGGAAATGGCTCAATTTCAACATCAACTATCGCCATACTTTTGAAAGCATCGTAGTAGAAAACCAACACGAAGAGGATCGGTTTCTGACTTTCGGCTTTACGGTAAAGACTTATTAGGAAATCTGCCTGGCAAAAGTATAAGTTGATTTTAATGTAGCCAACTCAAGTAACTACCATGACTATTGCTAAGACGCTGTATTTTTACTTTTAGAAACGAAACCTGTTAAGTCATGAGATATTCATCATTGTTTATCCTATTGATAGGCATCTGCTGCATTGCCTGTGGCCAACATGACCATGATGCTTCAGCGCACGGCCATGATCATGGTAATCCTGCATCAACTACAAAGATGCCGCAAGATACATTACCGAAACAGCTGATTCCGGCTTCTGATAACGTACCGGAGTACATTCAGCTTGCCCATGGATTACGCATCATCCCGAACATCAAAGATGCCGTGGAAAGTGTAGGTGTGTTGACCCATGAGGGTGTATTTGGCCCCCTGCTTTTTGCTGAAAGGTCAAGGGCTTTTTTCATCGAACTTAAGCCGGGCATGTTTTTATCAGAACACCCTCACCCTAAGGAGAGCCTTGTGTATACCGTAAGTGGCAAATGGGTGCTTTGCAGTGAGGGTAAACGAGAAGTTATGGAAGCCGGCAGTTTGTTTCATTTCGGTGATAACATCCCTACCGGCTGGGAGGCACCTTTTGCCGAAGGTGCTCTATTGCTAGTGGTGAAAACTCGTGAAGAGGGCGCTGACTATGAGCCTTACATGAAAGGATTAAGAGAGATGGCAACTGACCTGGATAAGCAAAGAGCTAAAGGGAATCAGTTTTACTACAATGAGTTACCTGAGGACCATCCTGCTATCCAATTTGCCAGGAGCGTAAACCCTGATTTTGATGCAGTATTGAATTCAATAGCGTATTGATGAATATGATTAAACCTCCAAGGTTTTGAAAACCTTGGAGGTTTTTTTATAGGTTTTTTGCTTGCTGCAAGACTAAAAACTTTTGGAAAGTTTAGAACTTTCCAAAAGCTGTTTTTCCAACTCTCAATATATTCGATATAGCCAGCAGATTTACCTTTCTGCTTACTAATTGCTTTGTATTAGATCCTCATAAGGGCAATGAGATAAAATTACTCAGATCGGTAATTATCAATTCTCGTCACATTATTTCCCTATAATCACAATACCCTTTCAATAATTATTTCTATTTTAGAAGACCCGCTTCATTTAGAGAAATACTACCTATAGATTTTACTGCTTATCAGAGAAGAGCCATTTGGTAATAATGTAGCTAAAATGGCATTTTATGTTTCTATGACATATTAAGTCTAGATACGGTAATGATGTATAAAACAAAAGCCCCACGGTGTACGCAGGGCTGAGAAAATCTTCGGCTTATAGCCTTGTTGTGATTAGTCTTTCAGGAGCAAGATATAAATACAAATTGATATGGACAAAATATTAGGATTTGATTTAGGCACAAACTCAATTGGTGCAGCATTAAGAGCAGGAAATGAATTTGAATGGTTCGGTGTAACAACTTTTAAAAAAGGTGTTGGGAATGGCAAATCAGGAGAGTTTTCTTATGCAGCAGAACGTACAAAGCATAGATCATCAAGAAGACTCTATAATGCTCGAAGATATAGGAAATGGGAAACTCTTAAGGTGTTGATAGAAAATGGATATTGTCCCCTAGCCATGGAAGAGTTAATAAAATGGAAAAATTACAAAAAAGGCGTTGGTAGAGTATTCCCCTTATCAAACAGCGATTTTAATAATTGGATAAAGTTAGATTTCAATGGAAATGGTCGGTCTGATTATTCCAGCCCCTATCAATTGAGAAAAGAGCTAATTGAAACAAAACTTGATTTATCAAAAGAAGAAAACAGATATAAAATAGGTAGAGCGTTCTATCATATTGCCCAGAGAAGGGGTTTTAAAAGCAGTAGAAAAGGAGGAGACAAAGAAAAATCTACTGTATATAAAGGTGGAGGCGACACAACGGCTATTGGTGTCAACGAATACTTGGACCTTCTTGAAACATACAAAACATTGGGTGCCGCCTTCGCTTATTTAGAAAATACCGGAAATCGTGTAAGAAATAGATACACACTTAGGAAACATTATGAAGAAGAAGTCATAAATATTTGCGAAAAACAAGGTCTTTCTAATGAATTGTCAAGTCAAATAAGCAAAGCCATCTTCTATCAACGTCCACTCAAATCTCAAAAAGGAACAATAGGAAAATGTACGCTTGAGCCCAATAAACCTAGGTGTCCCATAAGCCATCCTAAATATGAAAAGTTTAGGGCATTGCAATTCATTAATAACATAAAATACCGCGAAAGCGAGGATCATCTATGGAAACAACTACCTCTTGACCTTAGGAATCGTCTTTATGAAGATAAGTTTCTTCTTTTATCCACAAGTATCAAGTTTGGGGATATCAGAAAATACATTGAAAAAGCGGGTATTAAGTATGAACTGAATTACAAGTCAAAAGCTGATAAAGTTAGTGTTTCTGCCTGTCCAGTTTCTGGTCGTCTAAAATCAGTATTTGGTGAAAATTGGGTCAACTGGAGACAAGTCAATGAAGTAACTGATCGACAAGGAAAGCGCCGAGAATACAATATTTGGGATATTTGGCACATTTTATTCTCTTTTGAAGATGAGGAATATTTCACTCAATTTTGCTTATCAGATCTTCAACTCACTGAAGATCAAACGGAAAGTCTAATTATCCTTTGGAAATCCTTTCCGGTCGGCTATGCCAATCTAAGTTTAAAAGCAATAAACAACATACTTCGGTTTTTAGAGGAAGGCTTGATTTATACCGAGGCAGCCTTGCTTGCCAAAATACCAGAAGTTATTGGAAGTGAACTATTTGAAGATAATCGTAAAGAACTTATCGAAGCGATCAAATCTGAAATTGAAAAGAACCGACACCAAAAAACGATCATTAACATAACCAATCGACTTATATCTCAATATTACTTGCTTCCTTATGAAGCTCGTTTTGCATGGAAAGATTTTAAATACACGCTAGATGAAGATGATATTAACGAAATACATAATGCAGCATCTTCTCATTTCGGATCAAAAAGATGGGAAGGGATAGCTGAAGAAGAGCGAAAACAAATAATAGAATCTGTAAAATTTGAATACCAGGCTTTCTTCTCAGACCACAAAAGAGAACACCGAAAACAACCTCACCTTCTCAATCAAATAAAAGACTTCCTGATAAAAAGTAATCTGGTAGAGGATGGTAAAAACCTTGATAAATTATATCACCCGTCTCAAATCGAAATCTACGCCCCTGTAAATGAAGCAGAAGATGGTAATAAATATCTGGATAGCCCCTCTAAAAACAATGGTGCATTTAAAAACCCAATGGCCATGAGAACTATGCATGAGTTGAGAAGAATTACCAATGATCTTATAAGAGCAGGTAAAATTGATGAAGAAACTCGCATTGTTGTAGAGGTAGCTAGAGAATTAAATGACGCAAATAGAAGGTGGGCGATCGAGAAATGGCAAAGGGATCGTGAACGTGAAAATGAGAGTTTTGCCTTTGCAATTTCTGAATTAAAAAACGAATCCAATTTTACTGGAAGCGCGAATCCTGATAATCAAAAAGATAGGCAAAAATTCAGGCTATGGACTGAACAAATCATTGATGCAGACAAGGTTAATGAAACAATCAAAGAAATCGATAATGACAAGAAGCTGAATGTAACAGACAAGGAAATCAAAAAGTACCGCTTGTGGAAAGAACAAAATTGTCAATGTATATACACAGGAAAGCAGATTAGATTATCCGACCTATTTAATAGCAACATAATTGACTTTGAGCACACAGTGCCGCGAAGCAAATCATTTGACAACTCGCTTGCCAATCAGACAGTAGCCTATTCAGATTATAACAGAAATATTAAAAAGACTAAGCTGCCTATCGAGCTACCCAATTACTTGGAAGATACTAAGGAAGGTACAGCTATAGAACCTAGGCTTGAAGCATGGAAGAAGAAGGTGGAAATCTTGGAGGAACGTCTTGCAAATTATAAGCTTAGTTCAAAATATGCTGCTGATAAGGATAAGAAAGATACTGCTATAAGACAAAAACATTTGGTTCAGTTTGAGTTAGATTATTGGAAAGATAAAATAGATCGATTCGAGCGAGTAGATATCCCTTTAGGATTTAAACATAGCCAGCTTATCGACACGCAAATTATATCCAAATATGCTTTTCATTATCTAAAGTCAGTATTCCGCAAAGTAGATGTTCAAAAAGGATCAGTGACAGCCGAGTTTAGAAAAATCTATGGCATTCAGGAAAAAATTGATAAAAAGGACAGATCAAAGCACCACCATCACGCAGTAGATGCAGCTGTTTTGACATTAATCCCTCCTGCCACAGAAAGAGAGGAAATCTTAAAGTATTCATATCAATTTGCTGAAGAAAATCTTGGTAAGCAATACACAAAGCTTCCCTTTGAAGGATTTAGACATAGCCTAATTAAAAGCCTTGAAAACACGATTCTAATTAATAATACGCCGCCAAAAGATCAGGTGCTTAGTCCTGCCAAAAAGAATGTGCGTCGACGAGGGAAGATTGTCTTTCTACGTGATAAAAAAGGAAACTATTTGAGGGATGAGAAAGGCCAAAAAATCATCAAACAGGCCAATGGGGATAGCATTAGAGGGCAGCTTCACCAGGATACTTTTTATGGTAAAATCAAAATCGCAAAAAAAGAAAATGGTTCGTTAGTTCGAGATGAAAAAGGTCAAATCATTTATGAGCAAAAGGATGGTAGAGATGTTATTTGGGTTGTAAAAAGGGTTTTAACGTCGGATAATGGATTTAATGCTGAAAATATTGTTGATGATATTCTAAGAGAATTCGTCAAAAAGCAGTTGAAACATAAGAAACCAACAGAACTCGTCGATTTCAATAATAAGCCGATAAGACATATTAGATGCAGGGTGAAATCAGGCAGAGGATACATGAATCCTGATAATCTAACAGAGGTAAAGGAGCAAGTTTATAAATCAAAAAAAGAATACAAAAACTATATCTATGCTGACTCTGGAGATAATTATGTTTTTGGAATGTACGAAACAGATAATGGAAAAAGAGAGCTAAAGTCAGTGAACGTAATTGAAGCAGCGAAAATTAATTCTCTAAATCATATACAATCTATTGAAGAACTCTTTGAACCTACAATGGAAATTGGGAATAAAAAGGAGCAAGCAAAGCTTATTCATATTTTTCGTGAAGGTCAAAAAGTAATATTCTTCATTAATGACAAAAATGAATTGAAAGAGCTTTCAAGAGATGAACTTTCAAAGCGATTGTACTTTGTTAAGCGATTGCATCAAGCTTCAGTGGGGAATATTCAATTTCAGCATCATTTAGAAGCAAGAACTGATGAAGAGCTTTCCAAGGATTACCCCAGCCAAATATTCAAATCTGCTGGAAAAGATGGCTTTTCCAAATTCCAAACAGATTTCGTAGCACCAAGGCTCCTATTTAAGCCCATCAAGGACATTTTCATTATTGAAGGGAAAGACTTTGTATTTAATATGGATGGCTCAATTAATTTCCTATTTTGATGTAGCTGCATATTACTTTGGTATTATCTAGAGTCTGATAGCCGCAATTTTGATGAAGTCGATGACATGATAAAGCGCACTTTACTTTTTTCAAATCCAGTTCACCTTTCCTCAAAAAAGGGTCAGCTGATAATAAAGTATCCAGATTCGGAAGATAAAAAAACTGTGCCTGTTGAAGATATCGGTGTGTTGCTTATTGAACACCCCCAAATTACTATAAGCCATACATTGATCAGCCAACTATTAGGAAATAATGTAGCGCTAATCACCTGCGACTCCCACCATCTGCCTCAGGGGCTTGTGTTTAATCTCAATGGCCACACCGAACAACAGATGCGCTTTCGAACGCAGATAGAGGCTACAGAGGCCTTAAAAAACCGGTTATGGCAACAAACCATAAAAGCTAAAATTTTAAATCAGGCTGCTTTGCTTGAATCTAATGGACTGGAAATTGATAATATGAAAAGGTGGGCTGCCAAAACAGCTCCAAATGACCCTGATAATTATGAAGCCCGTGCAGCAGCCTGGTACTGGCAAAAACTGTTTGTAGATCATCTCACAACTTTTAAAAGAGGCAGGTTCGAAGGTGCGCCTAATAATCTGCTCAACTATGGCTATGCCGTTTTGAGGGCAGTGATGGCGCGTGCACTCACTGGAAGCGGCCTACTCCCTACCCTTGGTTACCACCACCGTAATAAATACAACCCCTATTGCCTTGCTGATGATATAATGGAACCCTATCGCCCGTTTATAGACCAACTTGTATTGGAGCTGGTGCGTGGTACTGATGATTATGAAACATTGACACCTGCGCTTAAGCAAAAGCTATTACAGGTACCGGTACTTGATGTAACTATTGGTGGTAAAAAAAGACCTCTGATGTTGGCTGCCCAGGAAACAACCTCAAGTCTTTTTAAATGCTATGCGAGAGAGCACAAACAGATTAAACTCCCAACGCTGTGAGTTTTGAAAGGTTAAATCAATATAGAATCATGTGGGTACTTGTCTTCTTTGATTTACCGGTAGAAACCAAAACGGATAGACGCAATTACCGCCGATTTGTTGATATCCTGGAAAAAGATGGGTTTCAACGCTTTCAGTTTTCTATTTTTTTAAGGCATTGCCCAAGCATGGAAAATGCCCAGGTTCATATAAAAAGGGTAAGGATACACCTGCCCCCTAAGGGCCATGTTGTAATCATGCACATCACAGACCGTCAGTTTGGATTAATGGAAATATTTAAATCCAAGAAAAAAGAACCCCTACCGGAAATTCCTCAACAACTCGAGCTTTTTTAAAAAAACCCGTTAGAAGCTGAAAACTTCTAGCGGGATTCTTGACCTAAACCTCTGGTTATAGGTCACTTACAGCCAGGTATACTGCTGTAATCTAAACATTGAAAGCTAATCACAACAGTGGGCTTTTTGTTCCAACAACATATCTCACTGCTGTAATCTAAACATTGAAAGCTAATCACAACCTTGTTGAATAGATGAAAATGGCTTTTAAAACTGCTGTAATCTAAACATTGAAAGCTAATCACAACTGAATGATCATTGATAACTGATAAATGATACTGCTGTAATCTAAACATTGAAAGCTAATCACAACATCCGCTTAAGGAATCAATCTTCATATTCAACTGCTGTAATCTAAACATTGAAAGCTAATCACAACATACCTCGACGAGGACAAACACACCTATAACTGCTGTAATCTAAACATTGAAAGCTAATCACAACTGTCTTTTCTGCCCGTGTGTCGGATGTCCTACTGCTGTAATCTAAACATTGAAAGCTAATCACAACAGCAAGTTCATTTTTGTAAACGTTTATAGACTGCTGTAATCTAAACATTGAAAGCTAATCACAACGCCAGGAACTCCACCCGCACATCCTCCATGACTGCTGTAATCTAAACATTGAAAGCTAATCACAACACAAATCCATAAATATCACCAAAATCATCTACTGCTGTAATCTAAACATTGAAAGCTAATCACAACTTGAACCTTGACAGATCAGCCACCGGTCAAACTGCTGTAATCTAAACATTGAAAGCTAATCACAACTCTTTGCCCGGGAGCTGCGCGAGCTGCTGGACTGCTGTAATCTAAACATTGAAAGCTAATCACAACCATTTTCTCCAGCCCCAAGCATTGGGCTATACTGCTGTAATCTAAACATTGAAAGCTAATCACAACTCCAAGGCATCAAGTTTGAATAGTCCACGAACTGCTGTAATCTAAACATTGAAAGCTAATCACAACTCACCTTGATCACCATCAGCTCCACCGCTAACTGCTGTAATCTAAACATTGAAAGCTAATCACAACAAATGGCCTCTTGGGGCACCTTTGACAAATACTGCTGTAATCTAAACATTGAAAGCTAATCACAACAGCGATAATGATTTGCCAACCTTCTCATTGACTGCTGTAATCTAAACATTGAAAGCTAATCACAACCATGTTGTGCTTTAGTATGGGCGGTATTAAACTGCTGTAATCTAAACATTGAAAGCTAATCACAACTTGATGATTAGTCGCTGATCCTGTTTGTCAACTGCTGTAATCTAAACATTGAAAGCTAATCACAACTCATCAAAGCTAATCCTATAGGATTGTTAAACTGCTGTAATCTAAACATTGAAAGCTAATCACAACAGCGCTGTTAGCGGGGTGGCTGATGAAATAACTGCTGTAATCTAAACATTGAAAGCTAATCACAACTACCAGCTCCCAGCCCCTATGTTGATGATTACTGCTGTAATCTAAACATTGAAAGCTAATCACAACCCATGCTTGCTAATTTAGCTAAAGTTTGTAACTGCTGTAATCTAAACATTGAAAGCTAATCACAACACAATCTTTTGCACACTGGTACGGCTATAGACTGCTGTAATCTAAACATTGAAAGCTAATCACAACCGTGCTGCCTGATTAGCTGCCCTACGCGCGACTGCTGTAATCTAAACATTGAAAGCTAATCACAACTGATTGCCTGCTCTTGTCGCACCCTATGAAACTGCTGTAATCTAAACATTGAAAGCTAATCACAACATAAGATAAGGGATGAAATCCTGGCTACCACTGCTGTAATCTAAACATTGAAAGCTAATCACAACTATAGACCTTAATTATGTCAGGAGGATTTCACTGCTGTAATCTAAACATTGAAAGCTAATCACAACTACCTTTGGCTGATTCATCGAGCTTACCGGACTGCTGTAATCTAAACATTGAAAGCTAATCACAACGGAAAATGGCCGCATCGTTAGCGAATGCGAACTGCTGTAATCTAAACATTGAAAGCTAATCACAACTGTACTTTTTTGGCTGCTGCCGTGTCCATAACTGCTGTAATCTAAACATTGAAAGCTAATCACAACCTAGAGGTAGGAATGTCAACTTTACTTTTAACTGCTGTAATCTAAACATTGAAAGCTAATCACAACCGAGATCCCCGGCAAGTGGGAGGAGCTCAACTGCTGTAATCTAAACATTGAAAGCTAATCACAACCTTCCCACAATGGCAAAGAAGGCGGTAAAACTGCTGTAATCTAAACATTGAAAGCTAATCACAACTATTATAGGTTATCAACTGGAAAGACATTTACTGCTGTAATCTAAACATTGAAAGCTAATCACAACCTTATTCAGGTGGAAGATATAGAGTTAAAACTGCTGTAATCTAAACATTGAAAGCTAATCACAACTCCAGTCTCTTCGGGTTTTTTCAAGACTGTACTGCTGTAATCTAAACATTGAAAGCTAATCACAAC
Organism: Cyclobacteriaceae bacterium; assembly: GCA_965227155.1. GTDB lineage: Bacteria > Bacteroidota > Bacteroidia > Cytophagales > Cyclobacteriaceae > UBA6059. The sequence continues at coordinate 4,049,997 of OZ245731.1, read as the reverse complement.
TAAAACTTCAGGTAACCAACAAGTTTATTAACTGCTGTAATCTAAACATTGAAAGCTAATCACAACAATGTGCAGAGCGTGGCAACGTGATGGTAGACTGCTGTAATCTAAACATTGAAAGCTAATCACAACCACTGCCAGAAGGGTAGTTTCACTTTCTCAACTGCTGTAATCTAAACATTGAAAGCTAATCACAACGGTCAAAAGTAGCTGGGTCGGCCTTTGTAAACTGCTGTAATCTAAACATTGAAAGCTAATCACAACTCTGATTGATGGTAAGATACATGACAACTAACTGCTGTAATCTAAACATTGAAAGCTAATCACAACGGTAGGTATCGTTTAGGTCAGGTTTTATTAACTGCTGTAATCTAAACATTGAAAGCTAATCACAACATGCCTAACCGGTCGAACTCTCTTTTGTGACTGCTGTAATCTAAACATTGAAAGCTAATCACAACAGATAGGTCAACAGTTTAATTTAACATGGACTGCTGTAATCTAAACATTGAAAGCTAATCACAACTCCATCCACCACCTAGCTATTTCATTGATTACTGCTGTAATCTAAACATTGAATGCTAATCAAACTGTGTCTGCACTGAAGATTCGGCACACATATCTCTTGCAATATGATAAAAAAACCTCCAAGGTTTGAGAAACCCTGGAGGTTTAGTCACCTAAATGGGGTCATGTCACTACCGTAGCAGGCATCAGGTCATTACCGTAGCAGTACCCTGCTGTAGTACGGAGCAGGCCCCTGCTCTAGCTTGAAATAACCTTTTGGAAAGTTTTAAACTTTGCAAAAGGTTATTATACAAACCTCCAAGGTTTGAAAACCCTGGAGGTTTAAACCACTTAAACCACTGTAAGCCGAGGTTCAAAAAGTCCGATGCGCAAGGTCTGCCCATTGCGGGTGGTATTGCGGATTTCAATACGGTATTCACCGGGATCAAGCGCAGGCACGATCAGCCGCAGTGTTTGGGGCTCATTATCACGTGGTGCGTCTGCCTTTACCTCTGCACCATTCGATTGATTGATAAAAAATACACCCTCGTCTGGCTCCTCATGAATTTTCAGCGCACTGCCTTTGATCATTAGTACACCGTTTGGTGTCAGGTTGGTGTTCGTGCTATCACTCATCCAATCGTACACTTTATCAACCACCGGTACATTAGGTTCCGCCCTTACATATTCAGGCTTTACCTCCTGGCTTGCATCCGTTAATATGCTGCTGGGTATCAGGTTCACCACCAGCGAGTGCCTGTCCCTGTCAAATCGATCATTCGTAGTGATATAAACACCACCCATTTCCAGCTTTATGGTTACATATTGGTCTCTGTAGCCTTCTCCTCTTCTGATATAGTTGATAATGTTGTTCCAGTAAGCATCAATACTGGCATTGGTTTCCGTAGGCTTCAATATAGAGCCTGGCCCTGTTATATCTTTAACTAATTGCTCCCTTGAATTAATCTTGAAATCAACAGGTCGTGCGATAAAATCATTATCCACATCAGTAGTTAAGCGGTTTTCATAGAGTGAATACTTCATAACATGAGATTTAATTTTACATAATCAATAATTAATAATAGTTATATTAATTCATAATTATAGATATATAAAATTTATATTACAAGATATATATTATTATATATTACATTTTTTAGATTTTATTAATGAAGATATAATTTATACTTTACCCTTTATACAATAACTCAATAAGGCTTTTATGGAATAATTTAAGGTCTTTATGACAAGTTAGAATAAAATATCATAGTTGAGTAAATTGAATTTAAATGATATGTATAGATACATTTTTATAATTATCTATTGATTTGAGTGAACCTAATTAACGTATATTTAAAATACTATTAACCAAACCTCCAAGGTTTTGAAAACCTTGGAGGTTTACTTGCTGGTAAAACGAAACTTTTGGAAAGTTCAGAACTTTCCAAAAGCTGTTTTTTACAGTATTGACCCGCAATAAGAAAACCATTAGATGAATTCCTGAAATGCTGCCAGACACCTATTACCATATTTATAACCATGCCAACGGCTCTGAAAATCTATTCAGGGAGCCAGACAATTATCGGTACTTTCTGACGAGGTGGAGTAACTATATCAATCCTATAGCTGATTCCTATGCTTATTGTCTTATGCCCAATCATTTTCATTTTTTGGTGAGGATGAAATCACCTGAGGTTGTATTAGACCTCCAAGGTTTTGAAAACCTTGGAGGTCTTCTTCGATACCAGCGGCTGATAACCCAGCAGTTCAGCAACCTATTCAATGCATACACCAAGGCCTACAACAAACTCTACAACCGCCGTGGCAGCTTGTTTATGCCCAATTTCAAGAAGAAGGAAATTACAACTAATGAATACCTCACGAGGGTGATTTTTTACATCCATCACAACCCTATCCACCATGGCTTTTGTACTAGCATAGAGGCATGGCCGCACAGCAGCTTTCATGCGTTGGTGTCTACAAAACAAACCCAATTAAATCGAGCAGCGGTACAGGAATGGTTTGGTTCCAGGGAGGCTTTAAAAGAATACCATCAGCAAACATTTAAGGGCCTAGATAAGCTGGAGCGGGAGCTTACTTAGCATGGGTTTTAACTTTTGGAAAGTTCTAAACTTTCCAAAAGTTGCTTCAGCAAACCACCAAGGTTTTTGAAACCTTGGTGGTTTGCTCTGGTGGTCTGCACCACAGCTCAAAACCCAGAAACATATGGTTCGTACCCATCAGTAGAACCAAAAAACAAATAATCATGACTTATTACACTGAAAATGTATTCCCAGGTGCTGAAGGGAAAACTTTTGAAACCAATGCCAAAACCCAGGAAGCATTGAAAAAAGTAGTAAATGCTATTCAAAATTTAGAGGGAGTAAAAGATGTGACTATCAACAGCGAAAAATTTCCTGCAAGGCTAAGGGTTACCTCTACCACCCTTTTGCCTATTAAGGTGATAGAAGATGCCGTGAAAGCAACAGGTTTTCATGCCATCCCGGAAAATGTGCTGTAATATGACTTTTATCATAGTATTGATATAAAAAGTTACCAAACATTTTTCTATTCTAAATTTTTCTACATTTGTATCGGTGAAAAAGGGTTTTATCCATATTTTATTTTCCTTAGTGCTGTCGTTGGCAGTGACAGATTTCATCTGGATCGAGTTGATTCAAGATGAAAATGTTGTTGCTGAGATAGAAACCAGCGAGCAAAAGGAGGAATTAAAAGAGGCTGAATCCTTTGAGTCTAAAGATGATTCTGACGGCAACAGCGACACACTTGTCCCCGGAATCTACGCCTTCACCAATACCGCTGCTGGATTCATCAAGCATGGTAAAAGTTATTTACCATATGATCACAGCAAATCCCCAAAACGGTATATTCTCTTCCATCAGTTGAAGCTTCACTGTTAATTCATTTAGTCATTTTACCGGCTGGTTCATAGAAAGTTTGGACTAAAGACGAGCTTTCCACCATCAGCCATGGTCGCCAGACCTTCCCCTATTTTATTATCAATTTTTACCAATCATTTGACTAAATGAAAAACATGATATTTATAGTAACCGGAGCATTTATTATGCTCTTTGGTTGCGAATCACATAAAGAGGACCATCACCTTGAATCAACTTTTCAGGTAACAAGTCCCATCAAGAAAGATACAGTTATTACCCGCAATTATGTAAGCCAGGTACATTCTATCCAACACATAGAGCTTCGCGCTCTTGAAAAAGGATACCTGGAGAACATATATGTGGATGAAGGCCAATTCATCAAAAAAGGGCAACTCATGTTTCAGATTATGCCCCGCCTGTATCAGGCAGAGTTGCAACGTGCCAAAGCAGAAGCAGATTTTGCTGAAATTGAATATCAAAACACCAAGCAACTGGCCGAAAGCAATGTGGTAGCACCCAACGAACTGGCCCTGGCCAAAGCCAAGCTGGATAAGGCCAAAGCAGAATTAGCCCTTGCCCAGGTGCATCTGGACTTCACACAGGTACGCGCCCCTTTTGATGGCATCATGGATCATTTTCATGTGCGGCAGGGTAGCCTGGTAGAAGAAGGTGAATTGCTAACCACCCTATCCGATAACCACGCCATGTGGGTTTATTTCAATGTACCAGAGGCTGAATACCTTGATTACAAAACCAAAGTGACGAAAGACAGTGTAATCAATGTGAAGTTTAAAATGGCCAACAATGTGCTGTTTGATTACCCTGGAAAGGTTACAGCAATTGAAGCGGATTTTAATAACGAAACCGGCAATATTGCCTTCAGGGCCACATTTCCTAACCCCAAAGGCTTACTGCGGCATGGTGAAACCGGTAATATCCTGGTGGATGCTCCATTAAAAAATGCGCTTTTAATCCCTCAAAAATCAACCTTTGAGATTCTGGATAAAAAATATGTCTTTGTGCTGGGTGATGATGGCATCATTCATTCCAGGCAGATTACAGTAGGTGCTGAGTTGCCCCATTTGTATGAGGTAAAGAGAGGCCTTTCCGAAAATGACATCTTCCTGCTGGATGGCCTTCGCAAGGTCAAGGATGGTGACAAGATAAAGCATGAATTTGCTGATCCGGAAATGGTCATACAAAACCTGGATTTATACTCAGAATAATCACCACAACTAATCTAAAAAGACATGTTAATAAGTAGAATAATACAGCGACCTGTATTGGCTATTGTGATATCTATAGTGCTGTTATTCACCGGCACCCTTGCGATCAAGACCCTGCCTATTTCACAATTCCCACAGATCGCCCCAACCACAGTCAATATATTCATTGCATTTCCCGGTTCCAGCGCAGAAGTATTGGTAAACTCTACCCTTATACCGCTAGAGCAAGCCATCAATGGAGTGCAGGGCATGCGATACATATCCTCGGATGCTACCAGTGCCGGCGAGGCTACCATAAGGGTCATCTTTGAACCGGGCACCGACCCCAACCAGGCGGTAGTGATGGTAAAGACAAGGGTTGACCAGGTACTGCCATTGTTGCCTCCTCTGGTTCAGCGCGAAGGGGTCATCATCACCCCTATTCAGCCCAGTATGCTGATGTATGTAAACCTGTACAGTAAGAATAAGGAAGATGACGAGAAGTTCCTGTACAACTACGCCAATGTAAATATGATCCCGGAAATCCAGCGGATCAATGGCATTGCAAGGGCACAAATACTGGGAAGCCGGCAATACGCCATGCGGGTGTGGCTGAAGCCTGACCGCATGAGGGCTTACAATATCTCCTCTGAAGAAGTAATGGAGGCCATGCTGGATCAGAGTATCATAGGAAGGCCAGGTCGGTTGGGTCGTGCAGATAGTAAAGAAGCCCAATCACTGGAGTATGTACTGTCATACGCAGGACGGTACAACAAACCGGAGCAATATGAAAACATCATCATTAGGGCCAATGAAGAGGGTGAAAACATACACCTTAGGGATATTGCTACTGTAGAAATGGGTAGTGAGTTTTTTGATATCTATTCCAATCTGGATGGTTATCCATCGGCTTCCATCGTACTGAAGCAAACAGCAGGTAGTAACGCATCGGAGGTTATTGAAGAGGTAAAGAAGAAGCTTTCAGAAATGGAGGAATCCTTTCCGGCCGGATTCGACTATAAAATCAGCTATGATGTGTCGAGCTTTCTGGATGCCTCCATAGAGCAGGTTATTCATACACTGCGAGATGCCTTCATATTGGTGGCGTTGGTTGTTTTCATTTTCTTAGGTGACTGGCGGTCTACGCTTATTCCTATTATAGCCGTACCAGTATCGCTGATTGGAACCTTTTTTATCCTGCAGGTCTTTGGACTTTCCATCAACCTGATTACCCTATTTGCCCTGGTGCTTGCTATTGGTATTGTGGTAGACGATGCTATCGTAGTGGTGGAAGCTGTCCATGCCAAGATGCATGATAAAGGTTTGTCACCTTACCAGGCAGTAAAAGAAGTAATGGGAGAAATCAGTGGTGCCATTATAGCTATTACCCTTGTGATGGTTTCGGTGTTTTTACCCATCACTTTTATGCCAGGTCCTGTAGGTACTTTCTACCGGCAATTTGGCATTACCATGGCCAGTGCCATATCCCTCTCTGCAGTAGTAGCACTTACATTAACACCTGTGTTATGTGCCATGCTGCTGAAACCACACGCCAGCAAGAAAAAGACCATCTTCGATAAGCTGCTCGATGGTTTCAATTCCTGGTTTGAGAATCTAACCGGTCGGTATGTTGGCATACTTCGAAAAATCGTAAACCGAAAAATGATAACGTGGGGTATTCTTCTGGCATTTGGCATTGGCATTTACTTTGAGAGCGTGACCCTACCCTCGGGCTTTATCCCCAATGAGGATCAGGGTACCATTTATGCCATCATTCAAACTGCACCGGGGGCTACTTTGGAAAGAACCAACCAGGTCGCGCACCAACTACAGGAAATCGCCGAAGAAATAGAAGGTATTGAATCGGTATCAGCTTTGGCGGGCTATGAGATCATGACAGAAGGCCGCGGCTCTAATGCCGGTACCTGCCTGATCAACCTTAAAAACTGGTCAGACAGAAAACATTCAGTACATGAGATCATGGAAGAGCTGGAGGAAAAAACCAGGGATATCGGTGCCATCATTGAGTATTTTGAGCCGCCAGCCGTGCCCGGATTTGGTACCTCCGGTGGATTCTCCATGCGATTATTGGACAAAACCAATGAAGTAGACTACCTCAACTTTGATGAGATCAACAAAAATTTCATGGCCAAATTAGAGGCGAGGGAAGAAATTACTGGCTTATTTACTTTCTATGCTGCCAACTATCCTCAATACGAAATAGAAATTGACAATGAGGTAGCGATGCAAAAGGGTGTTTCCATCGGTCAGGCTATGGAAAACCTTAACATAATGATAGGCAGTACCTATGAGCAAGGCTTCATCAGGTTTGGCAGGTTTTTCAAAGTGCATGTACAAGCATCCCCGGAATACCGCAGATTTCCATCTGATCTTGACGATTATTTTGTGAAAAATGACCGTGATGAGATGGTGCCCTATTCCTCATTTATGAAGCTGCATAAGAGACAGGGGCCCAATGAGATCACACGGTTCAACCTGTACAACTCTGCCTCAATAAGAGGCTTACCGGCAGAAGGTTATACGACCGGCGATGCCATTGCCGCGATACGTGAAGTTGCTGCTAATACGCTACCCAAAGGTTATGATATCGCCTTTGAAGACCTCTCCTATGATGAATCAAGAAGAGGAAATGAAGCATTATTCATTTTCGTGATCGTAATCATATTCGTTTATCTGGTACTGGCAGGACAGTATGAAAGCTTCCTATTGCCGCTGGCTGTGATCTTTTCTCTACCTGTAGGTGTATTCGGCTCATTTCTAATGCTTAAGATGATGGGCCTAGCCAACGATGTATACGCTCAAGTAGGGCTGATCATGTTGGTAGGTCTTCTGGGTAAGAATGCAGTTTTAATCGTGGAATTTGCTGTACAGAAACACCGGGAAGGTGCTACCATCTACGAGGCAGCTATAGAAGGAGCCAAAGTTCGGTTCAGGCCTATATTGATGACCTCATTTGCCTTTATTGCAGGATTGATACCACTTGTAATCTCGCATGGTGCCGGTGCTGTTGGTAACAAAACGATTGGTTCCTCTGCTATGGGTGGTATGCTGCTGGGTACCCTGATAGGCGTACTCATTATTCCAGGACTTTATTACACTTTCGGAAAAATGATTGAAGGTAAATCGCTCATTAAAGGTGAAGTATCTGAGCCCTTCTCTGAAGAATATGTACATACCATGGAAGAGCGGGATATCATGCTTAAAGAAATCCACAATAAAAAGTCTCAGCAATCAAGTGATGACCAAAAAGGAAAGAACAATGACTAACCATATCTATAAAATAAGCATCCTGGGAATACTATTTGTGGGGTTATTAAGTTCCTGTTTACCAGAACTAACCACTCAGGAAACCACTGATAGATTACCAGAAACCTATAATGATGCATCCGGTCAAAATAATTCCGCTACCATAAACTGGCGGGATTATTTTAATGATCCAGTATTGATCAGCCTGATCGACACTGCATTGCTCAATAATCAGGAACTCAATATATTCCTTCAACAAATACAAATTGAACAAAATGAAGTAAGGGCAAGAAAAGGTGAGTATCTGCCGTTTGTAGATCTGAATGTAGGCACCGGAGTAGATAAAGTGGGCCGGTACACCCGAAATGGTGCCCTGGAAGCTACCACAGATATTGAACCGGGCGAAGAGTTTCCTGAACCGCTAAGCGATCTCATGCTGGGTGCCTCTGTGCAGTGGGAAGTTGACGTTTGGAAAAGACTCAGGAATGCCAAAAAATCAGCTACGATGCGATATCTGGCTACCCAGGAAGGTAAAAACTTCCTTGTGACTAACCTGATCGCAGAGATTGCAGATGCCTATTTCGAGCTTTTAGCGCTGGATAACCAGCTCGCTATTGTGCAGCAAAATATCGATATCCAGCAGAATGCACTTCAGATCGTAAGGCTACAAAAGCAATCGGCGAGGGTTACAGAACTGGCTGTGAAAAGGTTTGAGGCAGAAGTACTTCGTACGCAAAGCCTTCAATATATGATCAGGCAAAGTATCATTGAAACTGAAAACAGGATCAATTTCCTGGTAGGTAGATATCCTCAAGCCATACCCAGAACCAACCAGGATTTACTTTCTATGCCGGTAGATACGGTTTATACAGGTCTGCCGGCACAGTTGCTGGAAAACAGACCGGATATAAGACAGGCAGAACTTGAATTGGCTGCCGCATCCCTTGATGTGAAAAGTGCAAGAGCCAACTTTTTTCCAAGATTGGATTTAAGAGCGGGGCTTGGTTTTCAGGCTTTTAAGGCCGATTATTTATTGACCACTCCAGAATCATTGATCTATAATCTACTTGGAGACATCAGTGCACCGTTGATCAACAGAAATGCCATAAAAGCAACCTACAGTAGCGCAAATGCACGGCAAATACAAACTGTAATAGATTATGAACAGACAGTACTGAATGCCTATATCGAGGTTGTCAATCAATTGTCGAATATCAGCAATTTGCAAAATAGCTTTGACCTGCAGTCCCAACAGGTGGACGCCCTGACGGAATCTATTGCTATTTCCAATAACCTTTTCAGGTCAGCAAGAGCAGATTATATGGAGGTACTTCTTACACAGCGAGATGCTTTGGAATCAAGGTTTGACCTTGTTGAAACCAAACGCGCACAAATGATTGCCTGGGTCAATATGTACAGGGCTCTTGGTGGTGGATGGAACTAAAGGTAAATCACTTGGGGAAGTGATTTTATGAGGACAAGTGTGCTTGTTTTTCATGTCTAAGGTTGGAGCAAAGCCCCTGATCAGTTTGATTGGGGGTTTTCTTCCTTTAAACCTTCAAGGTTTTATTGCGGTAAGACCGAAACTTTTGGAAAGTTCTAAACTTTCCAAAAGTTGTTACTTCAGACTTACAAAGTTTTGAAAACCTTGGAGGTTTTTGTCTGCACTCACCCCTTAAAATCAATATACCAATCAAACTTTTCCAGTCTTATGCGCTCCTTCTCTTTTTGGATGAAAGCTAAATAGGCATTGGCAACAGGACTTAGCTTTTTTTCCTTTAACCATACCAGCCGCCATTGGGTAACCCGTGGCAATCCTTTGTATGGAAGTATCTTTATATCACCATTGGTAAGCTCATTCCGCAGACCGATCAACGGTACTATGGATTGCCCTAAACCGGCGATTACAGCCTGCTTTACGGCCTCATTGGAAGTCAGTTCAATGGTTTTTTGCTGTTTGCCGGTCTTACCAAAAAATGTCTCCATAGCAGCCCTTGTTGCAGACCCTTCCTCCCTGTATATCAAGGGCAGTTGGCTTTGTTGCGTATGGGCTGGCCCAATCAGGTAGAGCTTGTTATCCATCAATAGCTCCTGTTCGGTATCCAGACCTTCCGGGACTACCGATATTAAAGCAAAATCGATTTCATTTTTGATTAGGCTTTGAATTACCCTTGTTTTATTGGTCACATCAAGTGTTACATCTATTTCGGGGTGGGCATTTAGAAAATCATTCAGGAAATAGGGAATAATATACTTACCTGTGGAAGCAGAAGATATTTTGAGTCTGCCTGCCAGCAGGCCTTTAAAAGCCTGGGTCTGCAGATTGATATAGTCGATATCCTGTAGGATTTTACGGGCCAGGGTTGCAATTTCGCTACCAAAGTCGGTGATATAGAGGCGTTTTTTGACAATCTCAAACAGAGGCACATCAAATTGATCCTGAAAATTGCGCAACTGTATAGAGACTGCAGGTTGTGTCATGTGCAACTCCTCTGCTGCCCTGGTCACGCTTTGCAAATCCGACACCTTCAAAAATATCTGTAACTGGTTCAAAGTGTAGTTCATAAAATATCATTATGATTTACATAATAAATATAAATAATAACTTATCAATGAGACGATTAGTTTTGCAAACAAAAAATGAAAAAAATTACTGTCGCAAAAGGTGATGGCATAGGTCCGGAAATCATGGATGCCACACTGGAGGTACTACTGGCTGCTGGTGCCCAAATTGATATTGAAGAAATTGAAATCGGTGAAAATGTATACCTCAAAGGCCACACGGCCGGTATCATGCCAGAAGCCTGGGAGTCACTACGGCGTACCAAGGTTTTTCTTAAAGCGCCTATCACTACGCCACAGGGTGGTGGTTTCAAGAGTCTTAATGTAACTACACGTAAGACGCTGGGCCTTTATGCCAACGTAAGGCCATGTATCTCATATCATCCCTATGTTGCGACCAAGCATCCTGTTATGGATGTAGTAATTATTCGTGAAAATGAGGAAGATCTGTACGCGGGCATTGAACACCAACAGACCGACGAAGTAACCCAATGCCTCAAGCTGATCACTAAGCCCGGCACAGAAAAAATTGTCCGCTTTGCCTTTGAATATGCCAAAGCCTACGGCCGTAAAAAGGTGACCTGCTTCACCAAAGACAACATCATGAAGCTGACGGATGGATTGTTCCACAAAACCTTTGATGATATTGCCAAGGATTATCCTGAGATCGAGTCTGAGCATTGGATTGTGGATATTGGTGCAGCCAAGCTTGCTGATACACCTGAGAATTTCGATGTGGTGGTGATGCCAAACTTATATGGGGATATACTTTCTGACGTAGCAGCCCAAATTACCGGTTCGGTAGGGCTTGGCGGTAGTGCTAATATTGGTGCGGACTATGCCATGTTTGAAGCGATTCATGGCTCTGCGCCACGCCGCGCCGGACAGGATATGGCAAACCCATCAGGCCTCCTATTGGGTGCCATACAAATGATGGTGTACATCGGTCAGCCGGAGGTTGCAGAGAAAGTACACAATGCCTGGCTGAAGACTCTGGAAGATGGCATCCACACTTATGACCTGTTTAAAGAAGGGACCAGTAAAGAAAAAGTTGGTACCAAAGGTTTTGCAAAAGCCATTATTGAGCGTATAGGGCAAAAGCCTGATAAACTTCCTGCTGTACATTATGATAAGAGCAGCAACCACAGCATTCAGGGAAGCTTTAAAGTACAGAAGCCTGCCAAAAAGGAGCTTGTTGGTGTGGATATCTTCATTCACTGGAATGGCGAAAACAGGGATCCTAACGTATTGGGCAATGAGCTTAGCAAGTATAAATCAGGGCCTTTTGAGATCAAGCTGATCACCAATCGGGGTGTGAAGGTTTACCCCGATGGATTGCCGGAAACATTCTGCACCGATCACTGGCGCTGTAGGTTTACCACTGATAAAATGGACCAGCCCGGCTCCTATGCTGATGTGGTGAGTCTGAGTAAGCAAATCAGCGAAGCAGGTTTGGATATCATCAAGACCGAAAACCTTTGCCGGTTTGATGGGGAGATCAAATTCTCATTAGGTCAGGGGCAATAATATATGTATTGCATTCAATACAAGCGGCCTTTACAGATGAGGCCGCTTTTTTTTATACTACTTTTCGGAAATCATCATGGACCAACACATGCTTAATTGTACCAATCAGATTAGTGATATCTGAGGATTTTGATACATAAGCATTTACTCCAATCGCTTTCGCCTCTTCGATGTAGGAATCTTTCACTTCCATCGAATGAAGAATAATCTTCAAATCGGGCATTTCCTCTCTTAGGTGTCTTGCCGTTTCAAGGCCATTCATACCCGGCATATTGATGTCTACTATGGCTACATTGGGGTTGATACCAGGTATTTCCCTAATTGATCGTTCCCCATTAGCAAATGATTCTACTACCTCAAAAGTAGGCTCTGTAGTCAGCAATGCTGTCAGGCCAAGACTTACTATGTCATGATCATCTGTGATTGTAATCCTAACCTTGTTATTCATATTTAAAGATTTATTACGATACAAAGAAGCCTAAATTAGGTCGATAAACCAATGAGGGTTTTGCTTCTAATCGCTAATGGTATCCCTGATTCAGGAGAATTAGGAAATCAAATGAGCGATTCCCCTATTCATTATGGTGCCAAACCTTAGAAGATTAAAACCACCAAGGAATGATCTTAGCTGCATTAAAATTTACCAGCTATGATTACAGAACCTGAATCGATTAACCACCTGCTTCAAACAATACAAATTGAGAAAACCGGCTTTTGGCAATATCTGGATCAAAAGAATGAACTAAGGCTAGCCCCTTTGAAATTCAACCTTTATGGATCGGATGATAAATTGAATACAGAACTTTCGGAGCTACCATTTGTGAAAATAAATGAATGGATAGTAAACAATGATCAATTTGAGGAGGTAATAGGCAGAGGTGATACATACTTAAATACAAATATTAGGTTAGCTTTCGCAGATGAAGTCCCTACAACCTTGCATTTGTATGGGGAGCGTTGTAAACTCTGTGATTCAGATAGTCCACTTTACTTAGGATATTTTATTGCTATGAACACAAATAATAAAGATTTTCTGGACAGAGGCTCCTTCCTCAACAATATTGAAACAATCACTAAAATGGGTGCTTTTGAATGGCATATGGATGAGGAATATTTGACCTGCTCAGATAATTTTTATGAAATAGCCCGGCTTCCTAAGACTAAGCGTAGCGGTAAAATTCTAAAGGATGATTTTATCAGCATGATTGATAAAAGCTTTCAGAATTTCATAGTGCAGGTTTTACACGATTCGATCAGCACACACGAACCCTTTGAGGTCTCCTTCTACCTATCAGATAAAAACCATACGCGCGTGAAACTATTCGGCTACCCTACAGGTGATGCAAAACACAACAAGTTGAATGGATTACTTCAGGATATATCGAGGCAGGAAAATGTAACACAAGCATTAATCAGTGGACAGGATTCTGAACGTAAAAGAATTTCAAGGGACCTTCATGATGGTGTAGGGCAAAAACTAATTGCTGTAAAGTATAAGCTGGCTTTGCTTGCTCTAAGCAATAACCCTGATCAATTTAAAGACATCAACAAGTCATTGGATAATATCATAGAGGAGATCCGTAATATCACGCATAATTTGAGTTCACAAATAGTGAAAGAGCTTGGCTTAAAAGTAGCCATCAATCAGGTGCTGGAAGAAGCCGCCGGAAATCTCAAAGCTGATAAAAGCCTTCTCTATCAGCTCAATGATGAGATTTTAAATGATTACCAGAAAAAAATGCTTTACAGAATAATTCAGGAAGTATTGTCTAACGCTGTGAAACACTCGAGGGCCACCAATCTGAAAATTACACTGCGTGCTATCAATGATCAGGTGTACCTTATGATAGAAGACAATGGAAAAGGCTTTGATTTAAATCAATCTGATAAAAATGGCATTGGCATCCATAATGTTCGGGAAAGAGTTACTATATTAAATGGATTTTTAAAAATAGAAACCGCCCCAAAACAGGGAACAGTATATAAAATACTTTTCCCGCCGGATGTTAGCTATGGAAGGAAAGATTAAGATCCTTATTGCAGATGATCATGAAATGATTTGTGAAGCCATGAAATCATTGCTGGTCACTGTTCCTCAATTTGATGTCATTGGTACAGTCAGCAATGGCAAAGAGGCCTTAAAAGCTGTAGATGAGCTTGGCCCTGATGTGGTGATCATGGATATAGTAATGCCAGAAATGAACGGGCTGGCAGCCACTACCGCTCTTAAGGAGAAGTATGGTGCTGACATCAGGATTATGATGCTGTCCATGGAAGTCACCAATGAGTATGTGAAATCTGCTTTTCAAAGTAATGTAGATGGCTACATTCCTAAAAATGCAGATTTTGATATTCTCAAGAATGGTATTTTCGCCATTCATAAAGGAGAGAAATACTACGATCAAAAAATCAAGGATTACATTTTCCAATATTACATGAAAGGGGAATCCTCAGAAGTACCCGAGCTAAAAAGCCTTTCTGAAAGAGAAGTTCAGGTATTGAAGATGATCTCTGAAGGGGTTGCCAACAAAGAAATTGGGGAGGCCTTATTTATCAGTCCAAAAACCGTAGAAACCCATAGAAACAATATCCTGAAGAAATTGAAGCTAAAGTCTACAGCAGATTTGATTAAGTATGCTATCGCCAAAAACGTTACTGATATTCCCAAACATATGTATGAGGAATAATTATACATCAATCATCAAAGTGAAAATAGCGCCATCATTATTATCTACCTGAATTGTATTGCTAGAAGATAGATTTTTAACTAGTTCCAGGCCCAGCGATCCACCAGGTGCTTTCAGCTTATTTGCGTCTATACCAACACCATTATCTGCTACACTTACCTTTACTTTCCCATCTAATTCCAGCACATTTACTTCAATTTTGGGGTTGGGCACATCATCAGCAAAGGCATGTTTTATAGCATTGGTAATCAACTCATTAATGACTAAACCCACGTTAATAGCACCGTCTATCCCTACTACCACATTGTTTTTCATGGATAGCCTGATACGCACTTTTTTGACGAAGTAAGATTCCTGAATCAAGGTAATGAGTTCAGATAAATATTCCTTTAGGTTGATTGACTCATTACCACCGTTATGGTATAGTTTTTCATGAATTTTAGCCAGCCCCTGAATTTTGATATACAAAGAATCTAGCACCTCATCGGTAGATTTTCGAGTGTGAAATTTGTACAGATAGAGCAAACTGGTAATGATATTTAGGTTGTTTTTTACACGATGGTGTATTTCCGAGATGAGCTCTTCATTACGTGACAACATTTTCTCCAACCGTTTCAGATAATTCACTTTATCTGACATGTCTGTTACCGTTGTGATTTTCAATACATCGCCATCCGCCGCTACAAGCCGGGCAGCAGTTACCCACACATTCTTTAACTCACCGCTTTTGGTAAGTACACGCCATTCTCCAGGGATGGAGATAATCTCATTATCTATAAAATCATCATGAAGTTTACTTAGGACAGCTTTATCCTCATCGGGAACCACTATTGTAAATTCCTGCCCTAACAGTTCGTGCTCTTCGTAACCATAAGTATGGCAGTAGGCCCGGTTGACTTTTACAAAGTTTCGATCTTTATCAGTAAGGCAAATGCCAATTTCTGTAGTATCAAATATAAGTTTTAGTATTTCTGCACTATTGTATTTCTCTAAGTCAATCATTTTCAAAAGCTTCTCTAATAGTTCTCTCTATTGTATCATAATCATAGGGTTTATGAAGAAAAGCTACAGGTTTGGTATCAACTGCTTTATTGTAAGTATGCGTTTCTGAAGATGCTGAGATATAAATAAAAGGCAATTTGTATTTTTCGTTGATGGTCTTGGCTAGCTCAATGCCATCTTCATCTCCTTTAATGTATATGTCAACCAACACAAGGTCAATAGATTCTATATCCAATACATTAACAGCCGATGCATATGAATTTGCCTGATAAGTTTTGGCAACACCCAAATTTTCAAGCATCATTCTCAGAGCCATCTGAGAAATGATATCATCTTCCACCAATAAAACGGATAATTGATTTATATCTTTAGCCATGACATGTTGATAACGAACTCCGTTACCTCATTTGTTGTATCGAAAGGTAAGTTTATATGGAAAAAGATAAAAATGAAATAAAGTTGAGTGGCGAAACTATTGAAAAGGTGATGCTGGATCCCGAAAATGCCGGCAAAGGCCTTATACAACTTGTACTATCGATTATTCAGCTGGTAAAAGAGCTTATGGAAAAACAAGCCATTCGTCGCATTGAAGCCGGTAAGCTCAACGAAAAACAAATTGATGATATAGGGGAAACGTTTTTGGCTCTGGAGGAAAAAATCAAAGCGTTAAAAGAACAGTTTGGGCTATCCGATGAAGACATACAACTAGCCATAAAAAACATACAAAACTTGGAATAATTACACTCCTTATTAATATAATTATACACAATATAAATAGTAAGGGTTTCCCTTAGCTGTATTTATACTTTTCACTTATCCTATTATAGCTGCCGGTTAGATTCCTTTGGATCAAATAAATTTTTAAAACCAAATAAACTAGACTATGGCAGTAGAAAAAACCGTAGGTTCATCAAGCTTGGTAGAAGTAGTAGACCGAGTGTTGGACAAAGGATTAGTTGTTGATGCTTTTGCAAGAGTATCTCTTGTAGGCATTGAAATTCTTGCTGTGGAAGCAAGAATTGTAATCGCATCAGTAGAGACATATCTAAAATATGCTGAAGCGGTAGGTCTTACAGCAAGAGCTGCTTAAACCACCTATTTACCAGTGCAGCTATTAGTTGCACTGGTATTTTTATCTCTAAACTATACAGCTATGAGTAACGAGAAATCCAGTAGTAATCAAAAAAATATCCCTTCTGACATAGGTTCCAAACTTGGTGATTTGGATAAGGAAAACAAAACAGAGGATATCAAAATAAAACCCCGAAGATCTGGGGGAAGAAAAAGACGTAAGGCTGTACCGCTGGAGGAAAATGCAGCAGAGCAAGCACCTAAGCAAGAGGATACTCCAAAAGAAGCCAAAACAGTAAAGCTGGAAGCTGATTATTCAGTTGGATCAGTTAATGATTTCATCAAAAACTACAAAGAGCAGCTTTCTAAGGATAGAAATACCAGGATAGAATATGTGAAAAGCCTCCGCAAGGACACCCAATCATTTCTGCAAGGTATTCGCACTGAATTAGATGAAGCCTCAGATCAACTTTGGGACCTGCTCGAAAAAGTCAATGACGATTTAAAAACGCATGAGGCCGAGGAAAAAACCAATCGCAAAACTTATCTCGAAGGGCTTTTTAAAGACCTCAATAAAAATGTGAACGATGCACTGGATCGCATCAGTGAAGAACTCAAAAATTCCAAAAAAGATTGGAAAATGGAGAAAGATGTAAGAGTTAAGTTTTTGAACCAATTGAAGAAAAAATCCTAAGCATCATACCTATGCAGGCGAAAGAAAAAATGTCCCTTTTGGTAGAGCCCAACGAAGAATTTGTCGAAACAGACTACATCAAGGGTATAACGCAGAGAGCGCTAAACTATATAAGTGCAGGATTTCCGGTACATTTCAGAGGCCCTGCAGGTACGGGCAAGTCTACTCTGGCCAAGCATTTGGCCAGCAAACTAGCCCAACCTGTTACCCTGATGCACGGCGATGAGGAGCTAAAAACCTCTCAAATGGTAGGGTCAGATTCAGGCTACCATATGAAAAAGGTCCGTGACAATTTCATAGCCTCGGTATTGAAAGAAGAAGAGCGCATGACCAAGCAATGGGTAGATAACCAATTGACCATCGCCTGCAAATATGGCTTCACTTTGATCTATGATGAATTTACCCGATCTCGAGCGGAAGCCAATAATGTACTGCTCTCCGTACTTCAGGATAAAATATTGACTACCTCCACTCCTACCGATAACGGCAGCACTTATGTGAATGTGCATCCTAACTTTAAGGCAATATTCACCTCCAACCCTGAAGAATATGCGGGTGTCTACAAAAGCCAGGATGCACTACGCGACCGCATGGTTACCATAGATCTTGACTACCCTGATTACACTACAGAAGTAGCCATTCTGGTAGCAAAATCTCAATTACCCAGGGAAACCTGCGAACTCATCACCAATATTGTAAGGATGCTACGTGATTCCGGCGAGTGTGAATTTTCGCCTACCATTAGAGCCGGTATCATGATCGCCAAAACGCTCAAAGTAATGGGTAATGCACCGCACGATGATATACCGATGTTTATCACCATTTGCCAGGACATACTTTCCTCAGAAACCAGTCGTCTGGCCAAAAGAACCAATCAGATTCTGATCAAAGATTACATACAAAACATCATTTCTGACCTAATCGAAAACTATAAATCATTCAAAGCCTCCTAAATATGACAAGAAAAGCAAGTCAACTAGTAAAAGGCATGTCCAATACTCGACAAAGAGTTGTTCCGTTCAAGCAGAGAAATCTTTATCTCGAGCTTTCCATGTTTGAAAAAGAAAGGGAGCGGTACATGAATGAAGCTAGAAGGCTCAATAGCAGAATTGAAATTGTAGAACAAAGGCTTAATGCCATTGATGAGGAAATGTCAAAGCTGCAATCAGCACTTAATAAAAACAATAAGGCTAATCAGAAAGAGAGAGAGCATCTTCAAAAGGCCAGAACCTTAAATTATTAACCACACAATTATGAAAATCGATCAGGTAAGAAAAGTGGTGTCGGATTATATCAAAAAATCTCTGTCCGATAATTTCAAGATCATCAAAATCAAAGGTGCAGGCAAGACCTGGATAGCATTAGCAGAAGTATATGAAGACAGTGCTTTTATCAAATCTATCGGGCTCAATACCAATGCCAAAGACCGAAACTTTTACAGGTTCGAGCTGGATGATAAAATGGAAATCATTGGTTTTGAACAATATGACGGTGATGTAAATCAAGAGGAATAATGGGAGGCAGAGATAGAATAACACATGCAACAGAAGCCACCAACTTAGCCGATATCCTGGAAAGGGTACTCGACAAAGGGATTGTAGTGGCTGGGGACATTAATGTAAACATTGCGGAAATTGAGCTCTTATCAATAAAAATCAGGCTTGTAATATGTTCAGTAGATAAGGCCAAAGAACTCGGGATAAACTGGTGGCAAAATGACCCCTACTTATCTTCAGATCCTCAAAACAGAACTTTGCAAGAGCAAAACCAACAGCTGCAACAACGCATAGAATTACTAGAACAAAAACTGCTTAAAAATTAATGACAAAACTGGAGCATGAATTGGCATCTTTACATCAGGTAGATAAGAAGCTGATCATGCTTGGTGGTAAAGGTGGTGTTGGCAAAACCACTCTTTCGGCAGCAGTAGGCACCTGGCTTGCGCAATCCTTTAATACCATCGTTATATCTACAGATCCGGCACACTCCCTTTCAGATAGCTTTGGTGTAAAAGCTTCAAGTCAAATCACCACTATAGGGGATTCCCTTAGCATCTGGGAAATAGATGCTGATAGCACATTTCAGAGTTTTAAGGATCAATATAAAGAAGAGCTTCAGGTCTTATTTGAAACCTCAACTTACCTCGATGATGAAGATATCAGTGGTGTAATGTCCGTATCCATACCGGGCATTGATGAGGTGATGAGTTTTAAGGGTATCATGGACCTAATTGAAGAAGGCAAATATGATAAATACGTGATTGATACGGCGCCCACGGGCCATGCTCTGCGCCTTTTGACCATGCCTTCAGTGCTTGATGAATGGATCAAGGTAATGGCTAAAATGAGATGGAAATACCGGTATCTGAAGAAGACAATCTCAAAAAAATATGAAAATGACCCTGCTGACGATATGCTGGTCCATCTAAAAAAGGCAGTAAACCATATGCAGCGATTGCTTAAGGCTGATCAAAATGCAGAGTTTGTGATTGTCACCAAACCAGAAGCTATGGTACTAGCGGAATCAAAAAGACTATATACTAAGCTTTCAGCGGCAGGATTACATTGCAACCACATTTTTGTGAACAATGTGCTCACTGCCGAGGCAGGTTCTTTTGGTGAAAAAATGAAATCTGCACAGCATAAATACATTCAACAAATCAAAGATGAATTCAATAGGCAGTTCATTCATGTCCTACCCCTTCACCCTACAGAGTTGGTCGGAATTCAGGAATTGCAAACCTATTTTGAGGAATTAAAAACATTATAAATACAGCTATGGACAACATTACCAAATACCTTTATGCCGTTACGGATCACCCCGAAGATTTGGATCTTGGTGAACAGGGCATTTTACAGGATGGAAAGCCTGCAAAACTCGCCATTGAGCGCAAAGGTGATTTTGCTATTGCATATAGCTTAGTGGAGCTTACGGAAAATGAGCCCATGCAAGCGAATCGCAAAAACCTCCTATCGCATCAAAAGGCACTTGAAATATTAATGGAAGATGCCACGGTAGTACCCTTTGCATTTGGCACTATAGCACACGGTAGTGTGGAGTTAGACGATATTTTGGCAAAGCAGCACGATTATTTTGTGGAAAAGCTTCAGGCACTACAAGGTAAAGTCGAGTTTGGTCTGAAATTGCTCTGGAAAGACCTAAACACCATTTATGAAGATATCAGCAACTCCAACCTATCAGTGAAATCTTACAAACAAAAATTGCTGAATGCGAAACGTCAGCCCTCACACAATGAGAAAATTGAATTAGGACAGCTGGTAGAAAAAGCACTTCTGCAAAGAAAAGAAGAACTAAACGAGGAAGCCATTGAAATACTGGAGCCCGCATGTATTGATATTGTCATAAACAAAAATATATCTGAGGCTATGTTCTTCAACGGGGCTATGCTCATTGACAAAAAGAATGAACCACAGCTAGATGATAAAGTAAATACCCTTGCTGAAAAGCTTGGTGAAAATGTAACGGTGAAATATGTAGGTCCTTTAGCGCCCTACAATTTTCTAAACGAAAATAACTAGCTTTAACCTATGTTCATTCTGGACGATATCATACTTGCGCCTGTAAAAGGTGTGGCCAGCCTTGCTAAAATGATCCATAATCGCGTGGAAGAAGAGCTCTATAATCCGGACAAAATACAGGAGGAGCTTATGCAGCTTCAGCTACAGTTTGAATTGGACGAAATCTCGGAAGAAGAATATGATGCCCGGGAAGAAGAGTTGCTGGCGCGATTGCAGGAAAGTCAGCAGCGGCGATAATCATGAGTGATACCCTGATTTATTTATTTGCAATAGGAAAGGAATCCATAGCATTGGGTGATGATATATTTTGCCTGAAAATAGGCTCATTAACAGCGTACACAACACAGGTTTCCAGCAAAGAATTTGGTCAGCAGGAATTTGAAGCCAATCTAAAAAACATTGATTGGGTGAAAAATAAGGCCCTCCTTCATCAACAACTCGTTGACCAGGTTTTCAAGCAAGTTGCTATAATTCCTTTGAAATTTGGTAGTGTGTTTTCCTCAATAGAGCAATTGAAAGCAACCATTGAACCTAAAACTGAACATTACATACACCTACTCAATCAAATTGATGGGAAATCGGAATGGTCGCTGAAATTATACTACAATAAAGACAAGTTGGAATCTATACTTGAGCATAGTGAGGCTATGCAGCAACTGCTAGTGGAAATGAAAAATGCTTCACCCGGAAAACAATTCTTACTCAAGAAAACGCTTGAAAAACAAAAAAGGGAGCTCGTAAAAGCCGAAATCAACAGGTATAGAAAAATTGCCTTTGCCAGCTTTAATTCACTAATGGACCAATGTAAAGTAAAGGATAATCAAAGCCAGGAGTTAACAGGCAACCCTGATCAAATGATACTCAATGCCGTTGGGCTGCTTGCTGACAATGGTTCTGCATACGAAATGCAGGAAGGCTTTGACAAAAAACATAAGTTCCCGGAAGGCATATATAGTAAATTTACCGGGCCATGGCCACCATACAACTTTCTTGAAGCATGAGTGATAACCTTGACTTATTAGAAGATATTGACCCTGAAGAGGAGAAACTTATCCTAAGTGATATCTTAGATCGAGTACTGACTAAAGGAGTAGTAATTACTGGAGATATCACATTGGGAATAGCAGATGTTGATTTGATATATTGCAGCGTAAGAATACTGCTAAGCTCTGTAGATACACTAGAAGATTAAGTCAGGATGTATCATTGCATCTATATCGCTAATGATGACGCTCATTTCAGAGAAAAACTCGCCGCATGCCATTGTGAATTGGAATATATCCATGCAAATGAATTAATTCTGATTTATCAACGGCACCAAAATGCTAAGCTAGCATCGACAGATTCAGATGCAATTGGCAAACAGGCTATGGCCTATCAACAATTGACCAAAAAGCTACATAAGCAATTTGAAGGTATTCCTTTAGCTATGGATACTACAGTAGAGGTGCTGGATCGGTTTGTGGATAAGCTGTGTAAGAAGCAAGAGCTTGTCAAAGCTGAAATACACCGAATAAAAAATACCTGGGAGGTGAGTATTTACTTTACACTTAGGGATTTTGATGATCTTCAATTTCACATACCCGACCACCTAAACATTGATAAGCCTGGCGTTAAGCGCATGAAAAAAGGTTTTATTGCAAAAAAGGCAAATGAAATCAATCATCAACTAGCTGATGAAATGAAGCAGCAAATTAAAGAGAGCCTTGATGTCAACGATCCTGAGATGCAATTTAAGTTTTTGCCTAATCAACAGTTAGCTGTTATTCATTGTCATCTTAGCACAGAAAAAATCCAATTGCTAAGAAGCAACTGGATTTCCATTAAACTATCAGCTAAAAGTAAAAAGGTGAGTGCTTCTGGGCCATGGCCCCCTTTTCATTTTATTAGCCTCACCCTTTAGTTTAGTTATTACACCTGAATAAACATCTCGACCTCATAGGTCACTTGTATTGCATTTTTAATTACTTCATATTGAGCATCATCCAGTTGGATCGACTTTTCAGGATTTGTAAGATCTTTTATTGTTAAGCCGCTACCACGGAACTCCGGCGAGACTTTTACCACAATTCTTTGCCATGCTACGGGGCTCAGGTTTTTGTCGCACCATTCTTTTACCTTGTACGCTTCAATTTTCATAATTCAGTTCGTTTAAATGTATTCCAAAAAATTTAATGTCCTTCAATTCCTTTGCTACGCTATTAATGCCACTGCTGATCAAAGTGGATTGCAGATCGAATGGGCTATTGGTAGCGTTATTGATGATTTGGTTTATGTTAGATGAAAACTCCACACTATCCTCCACCTTAAGCCCATTTGCTTCATAGAAATAAACCATGACGGGATAGTCTGTATTTTCAGCACGGTAGGTATAGCCTCCTGATTCTTCAGAAACCCTTGAAAGCTTTATGTTTTCTAGCTGCTCGCTTACCCTGTAAAATCTTGCCTGATCATTCTTGCTGAGCATTTCTACTTTTTGGCTGAGGTAATCATAAGCTATTATAGTCAGGTCAATGCGTCCTACATCGGAATCAAGATCCTCATAAAAATTAGTCAGATAGTCCCTTAGTCTTAACAGAGTCACTTCATTACCCTCGTATTCAAGGAGTTTTCTAAACCGATGCTTCATGTGTAAAAATGTCAATGCACCGGTTTTGCTGTCACTGAAATTAGCAACGAGAAAATACAGTTTTGAACTGTCCTCATCATCATTGATTGTGAAATCATAATACACATGGGGCAATGCTTCCTGATCCTTAGCATAGTAGACATGATGGTCAAAAAAGGCTTCAAATTCTGCGGTTTGTGGCATAGCATCAGTAGCATAATGCCTCAATAATGAGTCAGAAAGGGCAGTTTGATTATCTTGTGTTCCAGGTGCCTCGCTACCCACTTTTTTGCTCTGGCCATTAAGACCTAACTCTGAATACTTTTTCTTGCGGTTGTTGTAGATCTCAAGCCCCTTATCAATCACTGAACGCATCTCAGTGTTTTCATAAGGCTTAGTGATATACTTGTAAATACTGCATTTATTGATGGCTTTGATAATAGCCTGAATGTCAGCAAAACCTGTAAGTATGATTCGAATAATATCCGGAAATTCCTCCAGTATTTGCTCCAGCAAATCTGTTCCGGTCATCTCAGGCATCTTCTGATCCGTAATGATCATATGGATATCATACTGCCTTAAAAGCTTGATGGCAAGGTGACCACTTTGAGCGGTAAACACATTGTAATACCTGCTGAAAACACTGTCAAAAATTCTTAGGTTGCTACCCTCGTCATCCACATACAGGATATTGTTTAATTCCTCGTCGATTTCATCAGGTATTGTATAGGAGGCTACACTCTCGGTCATGATTAAGCTGTTTTAAGTTTTTTTACATTCTCTTTAGGTAATTCGATGACAAACTCAGTGCCCTTACCCACTTCACTGTTTACATAGATTTTGCCCTCGTGCTTTTCAATAATGCCATATGATATAGAGAGACCAAGGCCGGTACCGATACCTACAGGTTTTGTAGTGAAGAAGGGTTCAAAGATCCTCTTCTGAACATCCTCTGGTATACCCATACCATTATCCATGATTCTTATGATAACACTATCCTTTAAGTTTTCTGTGTAGATCATTAGCTGACCATCCTTTTTATCTTCCGGAATAGCATCTACTGCATTGTTGAGCAGGTTCATGAATACCTGATTAAGCTGACCTGGATAGCACATGATTTCATCAATATGATCATCTAGATAGCGCTTCACCTTAATTTTATCTTTGGTCTTATTTCTTAAAAGAATTAGGGTACTCTCAAGACATTCATTGATATTGGCCATTTTTTGTTCTTCCTCATCCAACCTGGAGAATACACGCAGGCCTTTTACAATTTCGATTGTCCTGTTTGCACCGGTTTTTATATCTGAGATAACTTCTGGCAAAGTCTTTAGAAGTTTATTAAATCTCAGCTTTCGCTTCAGTTCCTCAACTTCGGTAAGCACTTCTTTCACCTGACCATTACTGGCCTCATTGAGCTCATTGTATTTGTTTACAATCATCATGAGGTCGTCAAGGCTCATTTTCAGCGAATCAATACCGTTATACACAAAGTTGATTGGGTTGTTGATCTCATGTGCTATACCTGCGGTAAGCTGACCTATTGAAGCCATTTTTTCGTTTTGCACCATTTGCTGCTGAGCTTCTTTAAGTCTGGCTAGTGTACGGTCAAGCTCTTCTTTACTGCGCTTCTCTTCAGCCAATACCTCATTCAGCTCTTTTTCCTTCTTCATGAGTGCTTCAGAGGCAGCAAATTGTTCCTCCATGATCTGACGCATCTGCTCTTCAGATTCCTCAATTTCCTGGGCAAGCTTCTTAGCCTCTGTTACATCACTTTCAATGGCAATGAATTTCTCCAATTCACCATTTTCATCGAAGATTGGTGTGATAGACAATTGCAACCAATAGCCTCTGCCGGATTTGCTGTAATTGTAAATCTCATGTTTGAATGGCTTCTTGCTGGCTAGACCATCTCTGATCGCCAACACATCCTCTTCCCTGGTTTCTTCACCCTGTAGGAAAGTACCTGGCTTGCGCCCTTTCACTTCCTCAAAAGAATATTCAGTAATTCGGCTAAATCCTTCATTTACCCATTCTATCAAGCCATGCTTATTGGTAATGATAACGGCATTGTCCGTTTTACTGGCTACCATAGAGAGGTTTTCTAACTCTGTTTGCACCTCTTTCTCCTCGGTGATGTCACTTTCGATCGCGATAAACTTCTGTACTTCTCCCTCCTGGTCCAGTATAGGTGTAATGGATAATTGAAGCCAGTAACCTCTGCCGGATTTACTGTAGTTGTAAATCTCATGCTTAAATGGTTTTTTGGAATCCAGCCCTGCTCTAATGGCTTTTACATCATCTTCACTTGTAGACTCTCCTTGCAAGAATGAACCCGGCTTTTTGCCAAGAACCTCTTCGAGTGTATATTCTGTAATCCGGGTAAATCCTTCATTAACCCACTCTATGCCCCCATCCTTGTTGGTGATAATTACAGCGTTATCCGTTTTACTGGCTACCAATGACAGGTTTTCACTTTCCTTCAATGCCTCTTGAAGCTTGGCCTCTGCAGACATCAGTTTTTCGGAATTGGCAAATTGCTCATCCATGATCAAACGCATTTGCTCTTCTGATTCCCTGATCTCCTCTGCAAGTTTCTTAGCTTCTGTTACATCACTTTCAATCGCAATGAATTTTTCTAATGCACCATTTTCATCAAAAATAGGTGTGATAGAAAGTTGCAGCCAATAGCCTCGTCCTGATTTACTGTAGTTATAGATTTCATGACGGAATGGTTTTTGGCTTTTCAAACCTTCTCTGATTGCCAATACATCTTCCTGCGTAGTTTTTGGCCCCTGCAGGAATGTACCTGGCTTTTTGCCTTTTACCTCTTCAAGACCATATTCGGTGATACGGGTAAAGCCTTCATTTACCCATTCTATGAGGCCGTCTTTATTGGTAACAATAACCGCGTTATCCGTTTTACTGGCCACCATGGAGAGGTTTTCCAATTCGGATTGAGCAATTTTCTGTTCTGTAATATCACTTTCAATCGCAACGAATTTGTCTACTGTGCCATCTTCACCAAAAATTGGTGTGATAGAAAGTGAAAGCCAGTAACCTCTTCCCGTTTTACTGTAGTTGTAGATTTCATGCTTGAACGGACGCTTGCTATTGAGGCCCTCTCTGATTTTTCGAACGTCTTCAGGTCGTGTATTTTCACCTTGAAGGAACGCTCCTGGCTTGCGACCCTTCACCTCTTCCAGCTTATATTCAGTAATCCGCGTGAAGCCTTCATTGACCCACTCAATTTTACCGTCTTTGTCTGTGATAATTACGGCATTGTCAGTTTTACTAGCTACCAGGGAAAGGTTTTCAAGCTCAGCTTGCGCCAATTTCTGTTCTGTAATGTCACTTTCGATGGCAATAAACTGCTCAATTACGCCATCCTTGTCAAATATCGGCGTTATAGATAATGACAACCAGTATCCACGGCCAGACTTGCTGTAGTTGTAAATTTCATGCTTGAATGGACGCTTGCTATTGAGTCCTTCTCTGATTTTTTTGACATCCTCAGGCCTTGTATTTGCTCCTTGCAAGAAGGTACCCGGTTTCTTACCTTTTACTTCCGCCAGGGTGTATTCAGTGATTCTGGTAAACCCATCATTGACCCACATGATCTTACCATCTTTATCGGTGATAATCACTGCATTATCCGTTTTACTGGCCACCATGGATAGCGTTTCCATTTCTTCCTGAGCCTCCTTCTGCTCAGTCACATCACTCTCGATGGCGATGAATTTATCTATTACGCCTCTTTCATTGAAAATCGGTGTAATTGAAAGTTGCAACCAGTAGCCTCTGCCCGATTTAGAATAATTATAAATGGTGTGCTCAAAAGGTCTGCGGCTATTGATGCCTGCTCTGATTGCCATTACATCCTCCTGAGATGTTTTTTCACCCTGCAAAAAGCTTCCAGGTTTTTTACCCTTTACCTCATCCATTCGGTATTCAGTGATTCGGGTAAAACCTTCGTTAACCCATTCGATTTTACCATCCTTATCGGTTATAATAACAGCGTTATCCGTCTGGCTGGCTACCAATGATAGCTTCTCCAATTCTGATTGCGCTTCCTTTTGTTCGGTTACATCACTTTCAATGGCAATGAACTTGTGTAGCGCACCTTTTTCATTAAAAATTGGCGTGATGGAAAGCTCTAGCCAATAGCCGCGACCACTTTTGGAGTAATTGTAAATGGTATGGGTAAAAGGTCTTTGACTATTTAAACCAGACCTAATGGCCATCACATCTTCTTGAGATGTAGCCTCACCTTGTAGAAAATCACCCGGCTTTTTACCTTTCACCTCATCCAGTCTGTACTCGGTGATTCTGGTAAAACCTTCATTGACCCACTCTATACTGCCCGATTTATCTGTAATAATTACAGCGTTATCCGTTTTACTGGCTACCAGAGACAAGTTTTCACTCTCTGCAAGTGCCTCTTTAAGCCTCTTCTCGGCATCCATCAGCTTTTCGGAATTAGCAAATTGCTCTTCCATCAGCTCACGCATCGCCTCTTCAGACTCCTTAATTTCTTGTTCTAACCTGTGACTTTCGGTATTGTCAATTACATACTTTACCACTCTGGAAGTGCCATCAGCCTCCTCTATCAATTGGGCGTCCATTTGAATAAATCTTTGCCCCTTATGCTTTGTTTTTACACTGAAATCTCCTCGCAACTCTGCTCTTCCATTGAGTTGAGATTTAAATTTCTTTTGCCAAAAAGATGCCTCCTTAGGTATAAATACCTCTGTGAATGAATTATCAATTAACTCATTTTTATCGACTCCAAACAAAGTGCAATAAGTATCGTTTGCCTGCTCTACAATACCGTCTTCATTGATCACACAGATGCCTATTGGGGCACTACCCATGATCGTTTCAATCTTTGCGCCGTTTTGTCGCTCTAACTCCTGAATCTCCAGTATTTGCTCTTCAAGGCCTTTCGTCTTTTGTGTGGAAGATTTGAGCTCTTGTGTGTATTCAGCAATCTGCTTCCTGGCTTGACTTATTTCATCCTCAAGCTGCCTTTTCTCAGTGAGATTCACGAAATACATGGCTCTTTTCCAACTTCCTCCTGCTGACTTAAATCGAATGTTTTCGACCATAACCTGCAGGGGTAAACCAGCAGCATTAGTTACGGACATTTCCATGCCATCCAGCGTAACCTGACCTGCTATATAGGATTTATTTTGAATGAGCCAGTCGCTGCTATTCTCAACAAATACTGTATTTGTAAACGCTTTACCACTAGCAAGCTGCACCGTTGTGTCAAAAACCTTACAAAACTGATCATTGGCTTTTTCAACTAACCCCTGTTGATTAACGATGCAAATCGCTATTGGAGCTCCTTCCATCATCAACTCAAGGTTCTGCTCATTAGCAATTCTTGCTAGTTCGACCTCATTCTGTTCCTTTATAAAAGCAAGCTCTTTTCTAGTCTCATTGATTTCCTGCTCTTTCTGCTTTACGGCCGTGATATCATCGTGGATGATGATGAATTTCTCAATGGCTCCATATTTATCAAAAATTGGAGTGTAAGATGCGCTCACCCAAACTGTAGAACCAGACTTGCCCTGATATTGAATTTCTTGCTTAAAAGATTCTTTGGACTGGCATAATTGCTGGATATGAGCCAAAGCTTCAGGATCAGTTTGTGTGCCTGAAAGTAAGGCATTGATCTTTTTATTATGAACCTCATTTTGAGAATACTCAAATAATCTGACAAAGCCTTCATTGACCCATTCAATTAGACCGATCTTATTGATGATGGCTACCGCATCATCCGTTTTGCTAGCAAGCAGAGAAAGCTCCTGTAGTTTCTGCTTCGATTCCTTTAGGGTAGTTATATCCTTTTGGATGATGAGATATTTTTCTACCTGTCCGGAACCATCGTAAACAGGAGATACAGAAGTTTCAAGCCAGATCAGTTTGCCATTTTTAGACTCAGCTGAAAGTGTGGTTTTGAAAGCTTTCTTTGAACGAATATTTTGATTGAAAGCATCCAGGCTCTCAAAATCAGCCTTAGTGTGCTGATAAAGGAAATCCACATTTCTGCTTTCAATTTCATTTATCTCATAGCCACTTATCTGCTCAAACCCTTTATTTACCCACTGTATTTTTAAATTGTTATCAGCGATCATTACGGCATTTTCAACCTTCTCTGCTACTAAAGAAAGGTCTCTTAAAAGCTCTTCAGCTTCTTTAAACTGATTGATATCTGTAATCGATCCCGTAATGCGCGTAGGCTTTTTATGCTCATCTGTAAGCACATTGCCTTTGAGAAGCTGCCAGGAATTTTTACCATTAGCCTGATTTATCCGGGCTTCTACATTTATTTTTTCAGACTGCTTATTGATAACTTTGGTGAATGCCTCGGCAACCGCTGCCCGATCTTCTTCAACAAATAGCCTGTAGAAATCCTTGAGCGCGGCATTTGAGGCATCCATAGTTAGCCCCAATTCATCTAGCAGTAAATTCGGAATAACCATAGTTTCTGCCCCAAGGTCATAATCCCATATCAAACTACGATTTTCAATTGGGCTGGATAACTGCTGGCCATTTACACTTTCGGTATGCTTTAATTTAAGTGATTCAAGCTCTTTTTGGAGTTTACCTACTTTCTCTTTTTCGTCATTGAGACTTAAGTGGCTTTCCTGTAATCTTGTGTCCTTTTCTTCAATGATTTGCTCGTAGCTCAGGATTTGCTCTTTAAGTTCTGCGTTTTCGTTCTTCAGTTGCGCCTGTAGATTTTTCAGGTTGTTGATCTCTTCATCTTTTAATCGAAGTTGATTTTGCGTCTGCTCAAGCAAATCACTTTTTGTACTTAATTCATCTTGCAGGTCTTCATAGTTTTTCCCTAACGCATCATGTCTATTTTGTAAGCCAAAAAGCTTTTCCTTTAAGGCATTGATACTTGCTTCCTGTTGATCAAGCTTATCACGTAGTTCTCTTAGTTCCTCTTTCTTTTCGGTTAGTTGTTCCCGGATAAGGTTTCGTTGATATTCGGCATTTTCAATTTGCTGTTTTAAGCCGCTATTCTCAAGTGCTACTTCATTATTCAGGTGCTGTTGTTGCTGAGCCAGATCGCGAGCTTTGTGCAGCTCTTGATCAGCCTGCTCAAGCTGATGGGTTAGTCTCTGTATCTCATTTTGTACAAGCTGATACGAAGCTGAGGTTTCTTGATTTTGGGAATTAAAACTGGCAATCTGTCGCTGATGCTCCTCCAGCTTTATTTCCAGCCTATCTTTCTCTGAAGCCTTATCCCTAAGTTTATCCTGTAGATTTTCTTTCTCGTATGATAATTGTGAAACACGGTTTTTTAACTTTTCAAGTTCTGCAGTTAGGTTAGAAAGGCGTTGACTGCCTTCTCTTATTTGATTTTCCTTACGTGCAAGTAACTGCTCCTTTTCTTTGATAAATTGCCTTGCCCTTGCATGGTCTGTTTTCAACTTATTATAACCAGCTTTCAACTTTCTTCGCTCATTGATAATTTGTGAATTGGATTCATCTTGAGCAGAGAATACCTGGTACATCAAAAAGCCAAGCGTGGCAACAATAATCAAGGATAAAAGGATTAAGGAAGCCTGGTAATAAAAACTACTATCCTCTAGTGCTGCCTGTTGATTTAAATAAGCCTGGTTAAGGGTATTGATCGTGGACTGGAAGCTACTAAGTATGCTCCCTGTGGAGGATGCAACATTAGTTTGAAAGTTTTCATCATTAGCGTTTGAAACCCTACTGACATGGCTATTCAGTTGACTACTTAAAGCATCTTTAGCGGAATTTACTTGCTGCAAATCAGCATTAAATGCCTCATTGAATTGAGACTGGTTTACTTTCCTTGCAAAGCGTTTTATTGCATCTATATAAGCTGATTGTGCTACAACACCTTCCTGCTCTACCCATGAAGCTCTATTCTGCCACTCATCCTGGATAGTCTTGAGCACCAATATTTCTTCGCTCAATGCCTGTGCGGTAGCATTTTTAAGCTTTGATTGTTCACGGTATTGAACAGATGTAAAAATGAGAAGCAACACTGCCACTGCAATGATGCCTCCTGAGGTTAAAATTTTGTATTTGCTTCCCATAGCTTTTAGTGGTTATTTTTCTTCAATTAGCTTACTGCACTTAGATATTCTTCATTGACCTTTTGAGGAAGGGTGATTTTAAATTCAGTACCTTCTCCCAGTTGAGATTTCACTTCAATCTTTCCGCCATGCTTTTCTATGATCCCATAGCTGATAGACATGCCTAGTCCTGTACCCACGCCAACCGGTTTGGTTGTATAAAAAGGTTCGAAAATTCGATTCATAACCTCGGGCGACATACCAGAGCCATTGTCTCTGATAGTGATACACACATTATCTTCGGTGCTTTCCGATTGAATCATAATGACACCATCTTTCTTATCTTCAGGCATAGCCTGAATGGCATTCATAATCATATTCATAAAGACCTGATTAAGCTGCCCCGGATAGCACCAAATACTTGGCAAATCGCTATCCAGTTGTCTTATGATTTCAATCTTGTTTTTGGTTTTATTTCTAAGTAGCACTACTGTGCTATCTATGCATTCATTGATATTGGCTTCCTTACGAGCTTCTTCATCGAGTCTGGAGAATACACGCAAACCTTTTACAATCTCACTGGTACGAATAGCTCCAGATTTAACATCTTTGATCATTTCAGAGATATCGCTGCACAGTTCATCATATTCCAGTTCTTCCTTTATATCCCTAATAGCATCAAAGCTTTCAGGATTCTCCTGCTCCAATGATTCATAAGCTTCAAGAATGCTTAATAGATCTTCAAAGCTGGATTTGAGATTATCAATTCCATTATAAATGAAATTAATTGGGTTGTTGATCTCATGCGCAATACCCGCCGTTAATTGACCTAATGAAGCCATCTTTTCATTGTGCACCAATTGGCCCTGAGTATCTTTCAGCGCATTTAACGTTTGATTGAGAACGGCCTTACTTTCTTTCTCTTTGTCCAGGAGATACTTAAGTTCATTTTCAGCAATCAATAGCTTTTCATTAGTTTCCAATTGCTTATCAGCAAAATGCTTAAGTTCTTTTTGTATTGATTTTGCCTCCTCTACCTGCTCTAGTAGGGAGTGCTCATTTTGTTTGATATCAGAAATATCGGTAGCGATAAAGGCATACATTTGGAGCTGTTCATCGTATACCACATGAGCTAATTTCCACTTTTCATCAAATTCATTGGATAAAGAAACTTCTTTAAGAATGAGGCTGGATTGGTGATTAACAGCCTTTTCTATACTTTCTGGTTCCAACTCTGGATAGATACTTTGGATGGCACCATTGGGGGCAATATCAGACCTATTTGTCCAGCACCATTGCAAATTTTGATCACAAAGATCGATTTTTACCGGATTTGATTCATCCAATAACTTATTAATCAAAGTCATTTCATCCTGGCTGCTTATTCCACTGTTAAGAGCGGCAAGCACCGAGCGAGGTTGGTCAGTGTATGTACTTAGTAGTCTGTTGAGCTCCGCAATTTTTTTATTTTTCTCGGCTAACTCTTTTCCTAGCTCCTGGATGGTATCGGCATGTTTTTGAGTATAATTTTTAAACTTGGTTGTGCTTTTTTTAAGAAAGCCAATCCGCTCATAAAGGTTATTTAGGCCGGGCACTACCACCAAGAAGAAGAATATCGTTGTAACTGCAATAAAGATTAATGCCAGCAATAGATGTATACCTTCTTTTATTTGTTGATAAGTAGAAACCTCACTTTTAAGCTTGCCGAGTATCTGACCTTGAGTTGCTAAGCTGTCAGTTTCATTGTTGGTTGTTACCCACGGGCCTACAGATTTTTCATACCTGGTCAGTATTTCATTAAGCGGAGCGTCGCTCGCAATGGCATGAATAGTATTTTGAATAAGGGTGAGTTTGTTCTGGTAATACAGTTCAACAAATAGGCCTGATAGCACAATGGCTATCAGACCTAGTAGGAACATTGTAAACGAACGCTTTAACGTACTTTCCATAGCTGGTTAAATATTTGGCCCAAAACATTGCGCCGGTAGCTGGTTTTAAAAATGAACAGTACGAAGATGAATCCTTACCTATATTAATACCCTAATGGATTCCCTTAATTGATTCTTAAATTTCTTAAATCCGATACGCAGCGTTCAATTTGCCCCATCCAAGCGTGCTGAAAAATTGTAAAGGACATTGAAATCATTTTTCATTTTTGCTTATCTTATCGAAGGTCATTTTAAAGATTAAATTGAATAAAATATGGATACTCAAATAATAAGCCTGGCGCATGAGTTTATTGATTTCAAAGGCAACAAGCTCTCTTTAAATGAAATAGAAGCTAAAACAACAAAGCTTGCTTTTTGCCTGACCGACGAGCATGGCATTTTTGTAGAAGTCAATGAAGCCTATCAAAAATTATATGGATATAGAGAAGATGAGTTGATCGGAAATCACTTTACGATGGTAGTGCCACACGAGGGACGAGCCTATGCCCAAAAAATGCATGAAGATTTCATTCAGGGCATAGTTGAAACGCCGGCAGACTGGATTGTGCAAAATAAAAATGGAGAGCAATTTGAAATCTATATTGAATCCATACTTGTGAAGAACAAAAATGATGAAGGCAGGCCCAAAAAGCTCACATTAATTGAAACAAAAAATCATTAAGACAGCTAATAAGAAATAATAATTTGACTTTTGGATGAGTCCATGGGCATATCAAAACCATTCTTTAAGCTCTTTGGGGCGATATTGCTTTTAATAGCAACATTTAATTCATATGCCCAGCCTCATGACTATTTGGTCGATAATGTTAATCTCGAAAACCTCTCGGAAGAAGAGGCATACATACTAGACAGCTGCCTTACTGTTTTTCATAACAGCAACTCAGAGCAGGAGAAAATTCAATCTATTCAGCACTTTATTGAAATGTGCAATACCATCAAGGTATGGCCTGCATACAATCAATGGGTTTTCGAATATATCGAACAAATTGAAGAAAATGCTAACCCCAAATTGAATGCTTTTCTAAAGGCTGCCAAGGCTGATGTACTCAACAACTTTGGCTATTTTCATCAATTTAACGGTGATTATCAAAAAGCAATAGAGTTCTATAAATCCGGATTAGAACAATATAAGCTTTTGGATGACAGCACAGCCATTGCCAATAGTCTCAACAATATTGGAAGCGTATACTACTATAAAGGTAACATTGCAGAATGCCTCTCCTATTATCAGGAAAGCCTGGATATCAGAAACCGCCTGGGAGATCAATATGGTATTGCAAATTCACTTAACAATATTGGAATTATTCTTCAGGATCAGGGAGACAACATCACTGCATTAGACTATTTTCTTCGCTCACTAGACATAAGAAAACAATTAGGTGATCAGGATTTACTTGCCAATAGCTACAATAACATAGGGCTATCCTACCTGGAAACAGAACAATATGACGATGCACTCAAATATTTTGTGTTGGCACTCGAAATAGACCGGCAAGCTGAGAATGATTATGCTATTGCCACCTCACTTTTTAATATCGCAAAAGTTTACAAAAATCGAGGAGAGTATGATAAGGCTTATAATGCCCTTACAAAAAGCAAGTCGATATATTCAGAAAATGATTACAAAAGAAACCAAATCAAAGTAACCAACGCTCTGGGTGAGCTCAAGTATATCGAGCATGACTATCAGGAAAGTATCAACTTGTACAATCAGGCCGGGGAGTTGGCACAGTTGATAGATGATAAAGACGATTTATGCGATAGTTATATAGGTCTGGCCAGGAATCACCTTCATAATGGCGACATTTCCAGTGCTTTAGATTTTGCCAATTCAGGACTCAAGATTGCTGAAGAGTTGGGCTACCCCCAACGTATCAAGGATGCCTCTCTTACCTTATCTAGCATTTACGAAACTGTTGGATCTTATGATAAAAGTTTAGAATACTTCAAACGTTTCAAAACGATGAGTGACAGCCTGGTGAATGTTGATACTCAAAAAACATTGGCAATACAGGATATTAAATACCAGCATCAGGAGCAATTGAAACTGAGGGAGCAACAACACCAGGCTGAACTGAATTTCTTGCAGCAAAGGTCAAACACTCAGGTTTGGATAATTGGAATCATCACATTAAGTCTGTTTTCGCTGGGCATTTTGATGTTACTCCTACAGCGCAATATAAAATTGATTCGCAAGCAAAAAGATCAGTTACAAAAGAAAAGTGAGGAAAACCTTTTGCTCGTAAGAGAGGTGCATCATCGGTCAAAAAATAATCTACAAGTCATCCTGGGGATAATAGGTATGCAGGAAAGCCTACTAAAGGATCCTAATTTCAAATCAATGCTAAAAGAGGTCCAAAATCGTATAAAGTCAATGGCGCTTCTGCATGACATGCTCTTTAGAAAAGAGGAAAACTTAATGAAGATCAATTTTCAGGAATACCTGGAAAAACTATCTTCTAATTTACTTACTACTGTTAAAGACAATAGGCTTGCCATAAATCTGGAGATAGAAACAAATGATATATACTTAAACTCAGACACCTGTTTGTCTATAGGGTTGGTTGTAAATGAAATCATCACCAATGCTTTAAAATATGGATTTCCTGTGAAAACCAACGGGACTATCTATATGAGATTAAGAAAGGAAGAAAAGAATGGGTATTTATTAGAAATTGGTGATGATGGCATAGGCATAAACAAGCCATATGGGGAATATAGCTCAGACTCGCTAGGACTTAAATTAATTTATACAACACCTCAATACCTAAACGGAAGAACGGAGACAGATAAAAACAAAAAAGGAACCCATTACAAAATCTATTTTGAAGAAGTCTCATAGAGATAGATTGTATTAGGCTTTATGCATATAAGCTTTTCTTCTGTTTATTTCAAAATGCACCACATTTTGTATTCAAAATGAGCCATTATTAAAGGCCCAAATGGTGCTGAAACTTATCGAGCGTTAACTAGCTTTCATCTATACTACGATCTCTCCACCATGTAGCTAGCGAAGAACCTGATATATTCATCAAAGGACCAAAGATAGCAGCGGCCAGACCTACCGTGGATAGCTTTCCCATTTCCAAAGCCAGGCCTGAAGCCAATCCACTATTTTGCATGCCAACTTCTAAAGCTATGGTTCGGCAATCTGCCTCAGCCATGCCTAACATACGACAACTCCAGTAACCAATAAAATACCCCAGCCCATTGTGCAGTATTGCTGCCAGGATGAGTAATAACCCAATTGACAATAGGCTGTCTCTACCTGCTGCGGTAATGATAGTTATAATAAAGGCAATGCCTGCCATTGAAATATATGGCATAGCCCTATCCAACCATTTCACTTTTCCATGTAGGAAATGATTGAAAATGAGACCACCAATGATCGGAATGATTACGATTTTAGTTATGCTCCAAACCATATCAATAGGATCTATCGGAACAAACTGGTCAGCAAGCAATTTCATTAAAAAGGGAGTCACTAATGGTGCAAGCATTGTCGATACTGCGGTCAGTGTTATTGACAAAGCGAGGTTTGCTTTTGCAAGATAGGACATAACGTTGGAGGCTAAACCGCTGGGTGAAGAACCCACTAAGATGATGCCTGCAGCAATTTCAGGAGGAAAATCGAATAAATTGGCAATTGCAAACCCTATCAATGGCATGATGGTAAACTGACAAAGCACTCCAATACCAACAGCTTTAGGCATCTTAACCACCCCCACAAAATCATAAAAGCTCATTGCTGTGCCCATACCAAACATGATAATCTGAAGAAGTGGTATTATGAGTCCTTTCAATTCAAATGAACCCCAATTGATAAACATCTCTGGATAAAAGAGAGAAGGAAGAACAGCCGCCAGGATCAATATGGTATAAGAGAAACCTCCAAAAGAGGGATGCCTCCTGATCGCAACTGCAATAAGCATGAGGGAACAAACTAAAAAAAAATCAAAAACTACACCTGCACTAATCGATATTCCTGTAAGTGAAACGATGAACATCAGTATCAAAAGCACCAATAACGATTTACCCGGTTTGTCCATCTAAATTATTAATTAGAATATCGTTTTCATTTTAAGATAAAAAGAATCAAACCAGGAATAACAGGCACGGATTATATTTTCATTCAAGCAAAAAAATGATAAACAAAAAAACCTCTCAAAGTGAGAGGTTTTATGAGAGCCCCCAGTCGGTCCCGATAGCTATCGGGACGAACCAACGGCTATTTAACTATATTTTTCTTTTAGTGCATCAATCATCTCAGGAAATTGCTTTAGGTTCTCAAGGTATTTTCTTGACTTCATCCTTTTAATATGGTTTTCAA
The DNA here is from genome assembly GCA_965227155.1 of Cyclobacteriaceae bacterium. Lineage (GTDB taxonomy): Bacteria > Bacteroidota > Bacteroidia > Cytophagales > Cyclobacteriaceae > UBA6059. Next base: position 4,012,080 of record OZ245731.1, on the reverse strand, counting down.
TTTTAATTGCTTGAACCCTGTCTTTACATGATATTCTTAAGTGAAGCAGCCAATCATTAGCCTTTGAAGTGTAAGAATTTTTAAAATAACCGGAATTATGTTGTGACAATCGAAGAATCAAATCTTCAGTTTGACCAACATAGAATCTATCAAGCAATGGGCTATAAATAATATATACCTCCATAAAACAAAAGCACTTCCGGTAAATCGAAAGTGCTTTGAAATTGAGCCCCCAGTCGGATTCGAACCAACGACCTACTGATTACAAGTCAGTTGCTCTGGCCAGCTGAGCTATGGAGGCTTAAAATTGGGATTGCAAATCTATACGAGTTTTTTAGTTTACCAAACCCAATTGCACAAATAATTTTAAGAGTCCTGAATAATCCTTAGTTCTTCTTTGAGCAGCTCGATTTCCTCCTCAGCAGCCTTAATTTTGTCCTCAAACTGATCTTTCAGTTTGTCGGCTTTGGCACTGCTTGCAAAGAATCCCATGTTGGTCTTCCAGGTCTTTACATCCATCTCTAAAGTTGCGATCTTCTTTCTGATACCATGCTCTTTTCTATTAAGCTTACGATCGGCATTAGGGCCTGACTTTATCTTATTCACCTCCAGGTTGGCCTTAAAAGCGAGCTTTTCTTCTTCATCAAGATCTTTGGTCTGGTCAAGCACCTTCGACAATGCCTTATCATACCGCTCCTGTATCTTTTTGATGGCATTCCGTGGTACAAATCCGATCTCTGCATATTGATCTTGCAGATCATATACCTCATCGATATCCACTTCCTTGCCTTTTGCTATTTTTTCCAGCTTATCACAAATAGCCTCTTTCTCTTTAAGGTTCTTTTCAAACTCCTTATCAGCTGATTTGTGCTGTGCTCGTTTTTGGTCGAAGAAATGATCACATGCAGCCTTAAATTGCTTATAAATTTCATTCCTGGCCTTTTCAGGAACAGGGCCTACATCCTTCCATTCTTGCTGTAATTTTTTGAGCTCATCAGCTGTTTTGATCCATTCTGTAGAGTCCTTGAGTGCCTCAGCTTTGGCCACTAACTCCTCCTTTAGTTTGAGATTTTCCTCACGCTTGGATTCCAGGCTTTTGAAAAAACGATTCTTGTTTGCAAAGAAACCTTTAAAAGAAGACCAAAACTTTTTGTTCACATCGCGGGCATGCTCTCGGGGTATTCCTCCAATAGCTTCCCATCGCTTTTGAATATCAAGAATTTCCTTAGTCTTCTTGTTCCAATCACTAATTTTTTCACTTTTGAAATCAAGAAAAGAAGCTACCTCATCACCCAATGCCAGCTTTTTGTCCATGTTTTCTTTCAGTTCCTTTTTCAGAACATCCACATATTCTTTACGCTTGGCATATATTTTATCAGAGGCGGCCTTAAATCTCTGCCACACTTCTTCCTGCACTTCTTTGGGTATTGGACCAATGTGCTTAAACTCATCATGAAGCTCATTAAGGTGTTTTACAGCTTCTTTTATATTTTCCTCTTTATCGAGCGCTTCAGCTTTTTCACAAAGCTCCAATTTAGCTTCATGATTCTTTTTACGGTCAAGCTCTTTTAGCTCAAAGTAGATACTACGGTTATCATAGTACCGATCCAATATAGCATTGTAGTTAGCCCAAAGTGTCTTATTAAATGCCCCTGGCACTGGCCCTATCGATCGCCATTCCTGCTGCAGTTTCTTGATTGTATTGATACTGGCTGTATTTTCTTCACCATCTACAATCTCCCTGAGTTGCTCCAGCAAATCCTGCTTTTTCTTTAAATTCTCATCTTTCTGCTTTTCAAGCTCTTGAAAATGACGCACTTTTCTTTCACGAATGAGCTTGAAATATTCCTCTACCTTTTCGGCATCCAGGTCACCCCGGTATTCAAAATCAGCCTGCTCTCCTCCATCTGCAACAAACTTCTCAAGTGCTTCCGCTTTGTCTTCGGCATGCTTCTTATCGAAAGCAGCTTTCACTTCTCTAGCTACCCTTTCTGCATATTTTAATTTGTCGAGCCGGGAAAGCTCGGCTATAGTCTGTAATAACTTATCCTTGGCGTAAGTTGAAAAATCCTCGTTAGCGTAAGGGTCTTCATCATGATGGTCCTCCTCCTCTTCTTCCTGCTGATCTTCACTATCCTGCTCAGCTTCATTGTTTGATGCCTCTTCAGCTACTGTTGTCGTTTCATGATCAGCTGCTTTTTCAATTTCTGCCTCAGGAAGCTCCTTTTCAGAATCAGCTTCATCCTTTACCTCATTGCCAGTATTGACCTGAGCATCTTCTACAGGCTGATCAGCAGCCGTATTAGTGTTATCCTCCAAATCATCAGTAGCCTTCGATTCGTTTGGTAATTCAGCCTCAGGCTGAACAGCTTCCGAAGACTCCTGAGTAGTGTTTTCTACCTTTGATTCTTCAGCATCTTTCTTTGCATTCTCCATATCAGTGCGCGTTTGCTCTTCTAAATTAACAAATAACCTAATTTAATCTCGGATCGGTCGGATAGTTCGAGAACATTTTAAACTTTCCACCCATTTCCTGTAGTATCCTTCTCCACAGTAAGTCAGGATCTTCTTCGAAGATATGATGTACTGCAGTGTTCTTATGTACAATCCACGATTTGGCCTTCAATTCATCCTCCAGTTGTCCTCCTGTCCATCCAGAATACCCCAGGAAAAAGCGGTATTTATCGGGATCAATAATTTTACTTTCAATAAGGCTAAGCAGCTTTTCAAAATTTCCTCCCCAATAAATGCCTTCAGAAATCTCTTTGCCACTTTGCATCATATCCGGATCGCAGTGCAGAAAATGCAATGTTTCCTGCTCCACCGGTCCACCTACAAATAAGGGAACTTTAAAATCCTCAATAGCTTCCATCACTTCATCTATATTCAATATAGACTTCTTGTTCAGCACAAACCCAAACGAACCGTTTTCATCATGTTCGCATAAGTAGATAACCGAACGTTCAAAATTTGGATCAGGCAGATAAGGTTCAGAAATCAACAGATCTCCCCTACCCGGTTTTTGAGTTTTTGATATGCCGAAATAATCAAAATCCATATTAATGTAAAGCTGCTTTTAGTGGTAAACTCTTAATTATCTGTCCTTCGTAATTGTTTATTTCATCAAGCCTTTTGTAAACATCTTCTTTTTCGAAATACTGGCAAGCCATATGCACAAAGATTTCACCATGCCTGGCTTCAGATGCCCACAGGTCACGATAAAATGCTTTTAGCTCCTTATCTTCCAATGCTTCATATAACAATCTAAACCTTTCTGCACCCCGTGTTTCCACTACAGACGCAAGCAATAGCCTGTCCATAAAGCGCTCCTCTCTTCCTGAGCGGCAAAAATCAACCAGCGACTGAACATAATGATCTTTGCCGATTTCATGGCTGAGTTTGAGTCCTCTGGCCTCCATGAGCGCGTAGACCTGCTTGAAGTGTTCAAGCTCTTCAATAGCAGTATCTATCAATTCCTGAAGTATTTCTACTCGATCGGGAAATTTGGCAACGAAACTCATAGCCATTGAAGAGGCTTTGCGTTCGCAGTTCGCATGATCCTGCAAAAAAGAATCAAAATCAGCCATAACCGTTGCTACCCACTCAGGACTACTGTCTACTGTTAAATCAAGTCTTGCTTTCATTTGGTTTCTTTCTTAAACAATGTCGGGTGACAATCCCTTTACATCTCGATCAAACAAAAGTAGCCAATAGCCTGATGTTGATTGACTCCAAATTTGATCTCTACAATGCCATAAGAGTAGAATCAGATATTATTCATTTGGCTACTCTTAAGTGCATAATTACCATAATATTGTAAAATAATTAACCAAATAGACTAAAGAATTGAATATGGGCACTGACGTGGCGGCATTGAGAAAGGAGTACACAAAGGATGGGCTACAGGAAGATCAAATGGCCATAGATCCTATGGTTCAATTTAAAAAATGGTTTGAGCAAGCACTACAAAGCGAGCTTACAGAACCCAATGCGATGATCGTAGGCACAGTATCACCTGAAGGACAATCAACGCAGCGCACCGTATTATTAAAAGCTTACGATGAAAAGGGCTTTGTATTTTACACCAATTATGAGAGTAGAAAAGCCGCTCATATCAAATCCAATAATAAAGTAAGCCTGCTGTTTCCCTGGTACCCACTAGAGCGCCAATTAATGATTCAAGGGCATGCGGAAAAAGTCAGCACCAAAGAATCCTTTACCTATTTCACATCGAGACCTAAAGGCAGTCAGCTTGGGGCCTGGGTATCGCAACAAAGCAGTGTCATTTCTTCCCGTAAAATACTGGAAATGAAGCTGGAGGAAATGAAACGCAAGTTCACAGCCGGACAAATACCATTGCCGGATTTTTGGGGTGGCTTTAGAGTGGTGCCTCATACCATGGAATTTTGGCAAGGTCGCCCAAACAGGCTCCATGATAGAATTGAATATTCAAAGTCAGAGCAAGGAGACTGGGCTATGAAGAGGCTGGCACCCTAATGAGACGGGTTTACCTTGAGCGCTATGCTTACCGCTCCCTGGAGCTCAGTTTACCGGTTCATCCTGACACGGGGCTTTTTATTGTCATCCCAGCCTACAAGGAGCCAGATTTGCTCTCTACATTAGATAGCCTTAGCCAGTCTGCGGTATCAGTTAATTTCCATGTAGAAGTCATTTGTATAATCAATTTTCCGGAGGATGCTCCACAGGCGTTGGTGGAAAGCCATGAAGCCACATTGAAAATGGTTGAGCGTTTTCAGGCAAGCCATATCCATCAAAACATATCCTTCTTGCCTGCACTTGTTCCCTTAACCAAAAAACATGCAGGTGTGGGACTTGCCAGAAAAGCCGGCATGGATGAAGCGATAAGGAGAGTCCATAAAATTGGTAAATACGAGATCCCCATTGTTTGCCTTGATGCTGACTGTACTGTTAGTGAGAATTATCTTCAGGCTATTTACGAATTTTTCATCCATAATCAGCACATTCATGCAGCCTCGATATTTTTTGAACACCCCATAGCAAACGGAATTGAAGATAAGGGCATTGTCATGTATGAGCTTTACCTGAGGTACTATATCAATGCGTTGCAATTTTGCGGCTATCCTTTGGCAACGCAAACCATCGGCTCAGCTATGGCAGTAAGGGCTGATTGGTATGAGAAGCATGGCGGCATGAACCGAAGAAAGGCCGGCGAGGATTTTTATTTCATACACAAACTACTCCCCCATGGCCATTATGGTCATATTACCAATGCAGTCGTATATCCGTCAGGTAGAACATCAGATCGGGTGCCATTTGGTACTGGTGCAGCTATCGGCCAATGGCAAAACGGCACAAAAGCTTTAGAGACATGCTATGACTTTGAAGTATTCAGGTGGATTAGAGATTTTATGTTTAATGTCGATAAAGCATTGATGAACCAGGAAACGGCTTTTCCAGTACAAATTGCTCAATACCTCAGTGAAATAGGTTACATAGAGGTTTTAGGAAGAATAATCTCCGAAGCAAAAGATTTTAAACAGCGACGAAAAAAGTTTTTCATGTGGTTTGATGGGCTGCAGATGCTCCATTTGGTACATTATCTAAGAGATAACTACCTGCTCGATTCCAATCTACACGAAAATGTCAATAGTTTATTTCAAGAATATCTGTCGATCAAACGGGTCGATAATATGAAAGATCAGTTAGAAATCCTGAGACAGCACGACCGCATTAATACAACTCAAATAGGTCTTTAATGCCCATCCTTTTGTAGGTGGTAAAACCTTCGGCATACGCAAATCCAACCGGCTGGCCCATCTCCACAGCCCTGGACTCTATCAGCTTCATAAATAAAGGTGTTGAAATAAAGGTTTCAGGCTCTTTGCTATTCGGGTCAAAAAACTGTGATTGGTAAGCCCTGATGGCTTCCATTTTTTTATCCCACTGTTCAGAGATATCCAACACGAAATCCGGCTCTATATAGTTACTTTGAATAAAATGATACACATTTTTTGGGCGCCAGGCTTCCTGAAGCTTACCCTCCAGCTGGGTTTCAATTTTCTTTAACCCGGCTAAAAAGCACGACTTAGCTATCAGAGTTGCCCCCTGACCATGGTCCGGATGCCTATCCCGAATAGCATTCGCCAGCACAATTTCTGGTTGATATTGCCTTATTTTCTGAATTAAAGCCAATTGATGCTGCTTGTCATTGAGAAAAAAACCATCACGAAAATGCATATTTTCTCGAATGGCAAGTCCCATTACTTCAGCTGCTTTGTTGGCTTCTTGTATGCGAAGCTCAGGTGTTCCTCGGGTTCCCAACTCCCCTGCTGTAAGGTCGATAATACCTACTTTTTTGCCAGCCTCAGTATACTTAATGATGGTACCCCCACAAGAAAGCTCTGCATCATCAGGATGCGCTGCAATGACAAGAATATCAAGCTTCATGTTCAGATTGACTTTTGTTCGCAATATAATGTGGAAAATATAAATCCCGACCGGGTGGGTCGGGATTGTCTATAGCTCATTTAGTCGGTAGTTAAGCTACTGTCGTGACTGCCTTTTCTGCCAGGAATCGCTCTGCATCGAGGGCTCCCATGCAGCCGGAACCTGCAGCCGTAACGGCCTGCCTGTACACGTGATCCTGTGCGTCACCAGTGGCAAAAACGCCTTCTATTTTTGTCTTAGAACTTCCTGGTATCGTTTTTATATAACCACTCTCATCCATATCCAGGTAATCCTTAAAAATGTCGGTATTGGGCTTATGACCTATGGCAACAAAAAAGCCGGTTACAGCAAGATCTCTCTTCTCCCCGGTTACATTATTAACCACTCTTACGGCTTCCACTTCCTCCTTACCTAAGACTTCCTCAGCTTCAGTGTTCCAAAGTATTTCGATATTCGCTTTGCTTTTCACACGGTTTTGCATGATCTGAGAAGCCCGCAGCTCGTCTCTGCGTACCAGCATATAGACTTTCTTGCAAAGATTGGCCAGGTAGCTGGCTTCCTCTGCTGCAGAATCGCCACCCCCAACGATGACCACATCCTGACCCCTGAAAAAGAACCCATCACATACTGCACAGGCAGAAACTCCGCGACCGTTCAGTCTTTCCTCGCCGGGAAGGCCCAGCCATTTAGCCGATGCACCTGTAGATATGATAACAGCCTCAGCTTCAATTTCCAGCTTGTTATCCACAATTGCCTTGTGAGGATAGCCTGAAAAGTCAACTGCTGTGACCATTCCGGTGCGCACATCTGCGCCAAAACGCTCGGCTTGTTTTTGAAAATCGATCATCATTTGAGGGCCCATCACGCCCTCCGGATAACCCGGATAGTTCTCTACATCGTTTGTAATGGTAAGCTGCCCACCAGGTTGTGAACCCTGGTACAAAACAGGTTTCAATCCAGCTCTTGAGGCATAAATTGCTGCTGTGTACCCAGCAGGACCCGAACCAATAATCAAAACCTGAACCTTTTCTTTATCCATGCTTAATTCTTTTTAAAGACAATAAATTATTACTACTGTATAAACAGTGTAAATAGAAAAAAGATCAGCAAAACTAGTGAATTGTCGGGGGCTTACCATTAATTAGCCCAGATAAGGTTTCAAGGATTTGCTACGGGTAGCGTGCCTTAATCTCCTAATCGCTTTCTCTTTAATTTGTCGTACACGCTCACGGGTGAGACTAAACTTTTCACCTATTTCTTCCAGCGTGAGCGGTTGAATTCCATTCAGACCAAAATATAATGTTACCACATCTGCTTCACGGTGAGTCAAAGTGGAAAGTGCACGCTGAACCTCTCTTCGCAGGCTATCATTAAGCAATTCATTATCTGGAGTTTCCCCACCATCATCTATCAATACATCCAGCAGGCTGTTCTCCTCCCCATTGGCAAAGGGTGCGTCCATAGATACATGGCGACCGGAGATCTTAATGGTATCCATTACTTCAGCAGTAGTAAGGTCCAGAAACTGCGCCATCTCATCGGGTGATGGTTCGCGTTCGTATTTCTGCTCTAGCTCAGAAAAGGTTTTGGATATCTTGTTGAGTGAACCTACCCGGTTCAAAGGTAGCCGCACAATCCGGCTTTGCTCTGCCAGTGCCTGTAGTATTGATTGTCGGATCCACCATACGGCGTAACTGATAAACTTGAAGCCCCTTGTTTCATCAAAACGCTGAGCAGCCTTGATCAGGCCTAAATTACCCTCGTTGATAAGATCACCTAGCGTGAGGCCCTGGTTTTGATATTGCTTGGCTACTGATACTACGAAGCGAAGGTTGGCTTTGGTAAGTTTTTCAAGAGCTAGCTGGTCGCCCTTTTTTATTCTTACTGCCAGTTCAACTTCCTCATCGGGGGTTAGGAGATCCACTCTGCCAATTTCCTGAAGGTATTTGTCAAGGGATTGGCTCTCCCTGTTGGTGATTTGTTTACTGATTTTAAGTTGTCGCATCCAGCTAAGGTTAGGTTAATTGGTTTAATCAAATAATAAATAATGGCTTCCAAAAATGAAAGCACATTATTTATTCTATGAAAATTTAATTAACCTAATATAATTTGCCTAGCTAGGATCGGATTTTTTCTCCGGTTTGGGTAGTAATACTTTTCTGGAGAGTCGGAATTTACCGGTTTTCTTATCTACTTCTACCAATTTTACCTTAATAGGTTCCCCTACTTCCAGTACACCTTCCATATCTTTGAGGCGTTCCCATTTGATCTCAGAAATATGCAATAAGCCATCTTTACCAGGCATAAATTCCACAAAAGCACCAAATGGCATAATAGACTTCACTACACCATCATAGACTTCTCCTACTTCAGGTACTGCTACAATTGCCTTTACACGACCAAGGGCATCATCCATTGCTTCTTTATCTACCGCAAAGATATTTACAAGGCCAACGTTATCTTTCTCTTCAATAATTACAGTAGCTCCGGTTTCCTTTTGGATCTCTTGTACTACTTTACCACCAGGACCGATTAGCGGACCAATCATATCTTTATTGATGGTAAGCTTCACAGACCTTGGTGCATTTGGCTTAAGTTCCTCTCTTGGTGCACTTATGGATTTTTCCATTACATCAAGGATGTGCAGGCGACCTCTCTTGGCTTGATCAAGTGCTTCAGCCAATACATCGTATGAAAGACCATCTATTTTAATGTCCATCTGACAGGCTGTAATACCATCTCTGGTACCTGTAACTTTAAAGTCCATGTCTCCAAGGTGATCCTCATCTCCAAGGATATCAGAAAGAACTGCATATTTCTTGGTGTTGGCATCAGAGATCATACCCATTGCGATACCCGATACAGGCTTCTTCACGGGTACTCCGGCATCCATTAATGCAAGTGATCCCGCGCATACAGTAGCCATAGATGATGAACCATTAGACTCTAAAATATCGGATACCACACGAATGGTATATGGATTATCCTCATCAGCAGGAAGCATATTCTTTAGCGCACGCATGGCAAGGTTGCCATGACCTACTTCTCTACGTCCCGGGCCTCTGTTAGGCTTTACTTCACCAGTAGAAAAACCTGGGAAATTGTAATGCAGGATGAATTTATTGTAACCTGAGTGGATTGCACCGTCGATCATTTGCTCATCGAGCTTGGTACCCAACGTTACTGATGTGAGCGATTGTGTCTCTCCACGGGTAAATACAGCAGAACCATGGGCTGCAGGAAGATAATCTACTTCGCACCAAATAGGTCTTATTTCCTCAGTTTTACGTCCATCCAGGCGGATTTTATGATCAAGTACATAGTTTCTGATGGCTTCTTTCTCAACATCATGATAATACCTGCCAACTAAAGTTTCATCAAGTTCTCTGTCTTCAGGCTGAGCCTCAAGCCATTCCTTGATCACTGCTTTAAACTTCTCTCCTCGTTCTGCTTTATTGGCAATCCCTTGTGAAGCAATGTCATAAACCTTGTCGTATGTAGCTTCGTGGATTTCCTTTTTGAGCGCCGCATCGTGCAATTCATGCTCGTAAGCTCTTTTTTCAGTAGAACCAACCATTTCAGCAAGTTCATTTTGAGCCACACACATTACTTTGATGGCCTCATGTGCTTTTTTCAAAGCTTCCAGCATTTCTGCCTCAGAAACCTCCTTCATCTCGCCCTCTACCATGGCAATGTTTTCATAGGTAGCACCCACCATTAGCTCAAGCGTTGCTTCTTTAAGCTGACTAGCTGAAGGGTTTACTACAAGCTCGCCATTAACTTTGGCCACTCGAACCTCTGAGATGGGCCCATTGAAAGGGATATCGCTTACCGACAATGCTGCAGAGGCTGCAAAAGCGGCAAGGCAGTCAGGAAGAAAATCCGAATCGGCACTGATCAATGAGATGTTGATTTGGGTATCAGCATGGTAATCGTCCGGCATCATAGGTCTGATGATCCGGTCTACCAATCGGCAAACAAGTACCTCGTAATCAGAAAGTTTACCTTCTCGTTTTAGGAAACCACCGGGGATTTTACCGGTAGCAGCAAATTTTTCCTGGTAATCAACTGATAGTGGAAGGAAATCTACACCCTCCATTGCTTCTTTTTTGGAAACCACGGTAGCGAGAAGCATGGTATTGCCCATGCGCACTACTACTGAACCATCAGCCTGTTTGGCTAATTTGCCGGTTTCAACTGAAATTTCTCTGCCATCAGGCAGGTTGAATGTTTTGGTATGAAAGTTAGGTAACATCTTAAATTGTGTAGGATTGTGTAAGCATCATAAAAAAGAAGGGATTCCTCCTGAATCCCTTTCTCTGTAATGATATTACTTTCTAATTTTTAATTCTGCAATAATGGCTCTGTAGCGCTCAATATCCTTCTTCATAAGGAAATCTAGTAGCCTTCTTCTCTTACCAACAAGCTTCATTAGTCCTTTACGGGATGAGTGGTCTTGCTTGTTTTGCTTTAAATGATCAGTGAGATGATTGATTCGGAAAGTAAAGAGGGCAATTTGAGACTCTGGTGAGCCCGTGTCCGACTTTGACTTTAACCGACCATGATTCTCGAATAATTCCTGTTTCTTTTCAGTCGTTAAATACATGCTTAGCTAAAGTTTTGATTAAATTTTTCAAGCTGCAAAGATACACCGTGTTTTTTCTTAATCAAACTATTATAGAAAATGAAAATGGAGACATAAAACCGCTCTCTACCTTGCAATTAGGCATCCTTGTTTTTGTTAAACCTGGATTTAATTTTATCCACCACAACGTTGTAAAAATCAGCATCAAATAGTCGTGCATCTTTTCTTGCCTGCTTTAGGAAGAATAAGCCTATAGGCAGCAATACCAAATTTGATATCCAGGCCGCGTAAATCGGCGTAACGATATCTTCTCTGGCCCATTTTATAGATAGTATATTGAGCACATAATAAAGTATGTAAAAGAATATTGAAACAATAACCGGTATGCCCAAGCCTCCTTTTTTAATAATGGCACCAAGAGGTGCACCTATCAGAAACATAGAGAAACATGCCGCCGCCTGGGCGTATTTTCTATACATCTCAATTGCATTCTTATTGATTTCGCGCTGTAAAGTTTGCACCCTCACATTATTGCTCGCCAATGTAGCTTTTACATTGCGGGCGGAACGCACGGCATTATCGTGATAATTATTGATTTTTCGAGGATCGGACAATTCAGCTTCCAGTTTGGGTGCCACAAAAGCTACCAGTGCCTGCCAGGTGGTATCTTCCGGTTGTGCGTTTTGAAGCTTGAGTTTATTGGCCACCACCGTATCAGCTGTAGAATCACTTTCAAATAATTCAAAAGGAAAAAAGGAAGACCTTACAATTTCCGGGTTGATGCCTGAAGTTTTAATACCTCCCCTTTCTGACCGATCATCTTCAGCATCTATATTTTCCAAGGAATCCAGTCGCTTCTTTTTTGCTTCATCAAATTCAATCTGAAAAGGCACGTATTTTTCCGGCAGCCCAAATGAGTTTTCCCCATAAAATGAATAAAGACCCGGAACAGTTTTGTAGAGGTTAAACATGGTGCGATCAATTTTCCGCCCCATGGAATCTATATCATACTGAAGCTCCTCAATATTTTTCATCCTGTAATCACCAGCAAAAAGATCTTCCCTGGTTCGCTCCATCGCGAAAGATTCTAGGCTAAAAACGATCTTCATTTCATCAAAATCATTGCGGGTAAACTGGTTTATCTGATTTGCACCATAAGATCTGGTACCAGAGTTGGCGTTTTCTTCGTAGAGGTTACCATCAAAAAGCTCAAAAACGAGGTATTGCTCGTTCATGAAAGTGTACATTTTGCTGGAGTCTGCATAGATCACACGATTGTTGCCTACTCCTTTAGTATGATCATATATGATTACATCACGCAGGGTTTCACCGTCGGGCAACTTCTCTGTGATTTTAATGCTATAGTCAGGAATACCATCATAAAATTGGCCTTCCTTTAAATCCATTGAAGGCTTTTTCTGCTTAATATCATACAGTAAGCTCAAAGCCTTCAAATTGGCAGCCGGCACGATGTAGTTATTTGAAAAGAAAGCGCCTATCGATAGTAAAACCGAAAAAATGAATATAGGCCTGATGGCACGAACAAGAGATATCCCGGCGCTTTTGATTGCAGTGAGTTCAAAATGCTCGCCGAGATTACCAAAGGTCATCAATGAGGAAAGCAGTACTGCAAGCGGTAAGGCATCAGGCGTAATCCGTATTGAAAAATAAAAGAGAAACTCAACCAATACCTGAAATTCAAGACCTTTACCTATGATATCATCAAAATACTTCAGCATGAACTGAAGTAGCAAAATGAATACAGTAATAAAAAAGGTCAGGAAAAAAGGACCAAAAAAAGAAGACAGGATAAGTTTATCCAGCTTTTTCATGTGTAGCAATTGGTTTTTTGTTGATTGATCATTCTCCCATGCTTTTTTATTCCAGATGCTTTAATACCACGCTTCATCTAACAATAATCATTTTCTGAGGTGAATTTGACCGGGAAATGAAGCAAGTGTTATTTCTTCGAAAATAGATTTCATGATTCTTCAAAATGTCAGACAATGAAATCAACCTCGAAAGTCCATCTTTTCTCAAACGGGTGCAAAGGTAAAAATGATATTCAGGAAGTGTGTTTAACCGCCTACGATTTCTTTCAGGTTATGAATCAGATTGTCCCAAATGTCCTGGGCCTCCTCTTCATCCTCCACATCGGAGTAGTCAGTGATGCGAACAAATGTTGCCTGCGTAAGCTCATTGGTATCAAGCTTGAATTCAAGATAATTGGGATCATCCTCATCATCCATAAACTCAAATTTCACATGACTATTGGTACGCTGAGCCACCATCTTAGCTCTGTTTTCATCACCATCCCACAGAAAGATGAAGGTTTTATCGGCATTATTGATATTCACATCATCTGCAAACCACTGCGCCAACCCTGAAGCGGAACTCAGGTAAGGATAGAGCATTTTTTTTGAGGCGCTAAACTCGTACTCTCCGATAAATTTTGTCTTACTCATAGCCCAAAAGTTATGTTTGGTTAATCTACAAAAAAAAATGATATCTCAAATCAAATAGAAAACTAAATAGCTTGTAAAAAGAAACATAATTATTCTAAATTTGCCCTCCGATTTGGCGAGGTAGCTCAGTTGGTTAGAGCGCAGGATTCATAACCCTGAGGTCAGGGGTTCAACTCCCCTTCTCGCTACACTTCTAAAACCCTTGTATTGGCTTCAATATAAGGGTTTTTTTATGTAATAAACCCATCTCACTATTTTTTTAGTAATTTATTTCCAAGCTGATACATTTCTATTTGGCGGCTGACAATAGTCATATATCAAAAAGCCCCTTCGGATTTCTTTTGTATCATGCAACAGGACAAACTCATCGCTAAATACAATACCGCTGGTCCACGATATACCAGCTACCCTACAGTGGTCTATTGGGAAGAAGATAAGTTTACAACCCAGGGTTGGCTCGACTCAATCCTACAGAATGAGTCGCATTACGAAAACCCGGAAATCAGCCTCTATATTCATTTACCCTACTGCGAAAGCCTTTGCACCTTTTGCGGTTGCAATAAGAGGATAACCAAAAACCATGAGGTTGAGCGCCCTTACATTGAGACCTTGCTAAAAGAATGGGGTTTGTACCTGTCACAGCTTAGCAGAAAACCACGCATCAAAGAAATACATCTGGGAGGTGGCACGCCTACTTTTTTTAGTGTCACCAAATTATCCAAACTCATTGAGGGACTACTCCTACATTCAGAGCTGGTACCAGGGGCTGAATTCAGTTTTGAAGGACATCCCAATAGTACGCACAAAGAGCATCTGCTTACACTTTACAACCTGGGATTCAGAAGAGTAAGCTACGGCATTCAGTGCTTTGATCCTGTCGTACAAAAAGCCATACACAGGATACAAACGTACGAGCAGGTTGAGAAAATCACCCAACTTTCACGTGCAATCGGCTATTCATCGGTCAATTATGACGTGATCTATGGCCTGCCGCATCAAACTATGCGTAGCATTGAAGAGACGATGCAAAAGGTAATCAGGCTAAAGCCGGATCGCATTGCCTACTATAGTTATGCGCATGTACCCTGGGTGAAAGGAAATGGTCAACGCGCTTTTTCTGAAAATGATCTTCCTCAGGGCAAAGAAAAGCTGGCACTCTATGAAAAAGGTAAGGCTATGCTGCTAGCAGCAGGCTATCATGAAATTGGGATGGATCATTTTGCTTTACCTGAAGATAACCTTTATGCAGCGAGCCAACAGGGAAGGCTGCATAGAAATTTCATGGGCTATACGGCAGCACCAAGCCAGCTCATGATAGGCCTGGGTGTTTCTGCCATTTCAGATTCTTGGTTTGGCTTTGCACAAAATGAAAAAACCGTGGAAGAATACATCCAGCGAGTTAATGATGGAGAACTACCGGTTTTCCGCGGCCATATTCTTACAGATGAAGATCTCATTGTGAGGCAACATATTCTCGATATCATGTGCCGTTTTGAAACACGCTATCCCAAAAACAAAAACCGTTACAAGGAAATCCTCAATCGATTGGCACCTTTCTTAGATGATGATCTGATTAGGTTGGATGATGCACGGATTACAGTTACAGAAAAAGGCAGACCTTTCATTCGCAATATTTGCATGGCATTTGACCTAAGACTGTGGACTTCAAAACCAGAGACTCAAATTTTTTCTATGACCATTTAGAATCCATTATATTGGAAGCAAAAAATGCGATTCAATTTACTGGCTATATTATTGGTGCTCATTGTTGCCTGCACGGAACAAAAACCGGGCATTCAGGAAACTGTGCAGCAAACCCTCCAAACCTGCAGTGGTAACTATGCGGTCATCTATGAGGGCCGGGATTCACTTTCCCTAAATCCAAAAAAACAATACCATGCAGCCAGTACAATGAAAATACCTGTTATGATCGAGGTTTTTAAACAGGTTGCTTTGGGTACAATAAACCTAGATGACAGCATCATCATCAGAAATGAATTTAAAAGTATTGTTGACAGCAGCCTTTATAGTTTAAGCCCTGAAGATGACTCAGATCAGGAAATTTATGCAATGACAGGTAAGCCGATGAGCATTTATGATCTAACAGATCGAATGATCACCATCAGCTCTAATCTGGCAACCAATATTTTGATAGAACTGGTCAATGCACAGGCAGTAACACAAAGTATGCGTGAACTTGGTGCCATGGATATTGAAGTACTCAGAGGTGTAGAAGATATTAAGGCTTATCGCCAGGGGCTATCCAACAGCACCACTGCTCATGACCTATATATCATTTTGGATGCCATATTAAATGGGAAAGCGGGCACTAAAGAACATTGTGAAATGATGCTGGAAATACTGAAGCGACAGGAATACAATGAAATCATACCTGCGAAATTGCCTAAAAATGTATCCGTGGCCCATAAAACCGGGGTAATTACAGCTTTGCACCACGATGCGGGTATAGTCTTTCCTCCTGACCAGCAGCCCTACATACTTGTATTGTTATCTGAAGAACTGGAAGATTTTGATCGGTGCACTGATATGCTTGCCACCGTTTCGCAGCAAATTTACGGGCATGAACAAGCACTTCAGGCTCAGTAAAAGCCTTATGCATAGGCTAATCAGTGCGTACGCAGTGCCTGTGCAGTGCCTACGCAGTGATCTTCAATCTCCTGTACGCATAATAGCTCATGGTCACTTTGATCGCTTCTTCTATGGCCTTATTGATCGGGTATCTGCGGGAAGCCAGCTCAAAATCAATGTTCATTAGCTGTCGGTAATAAGTACTCATTACCGGTACATTCATGCCTGATTCAATCTTAGCAACAGCGTCCTGATACGCTTCCGGGGTTTCTGTTTTTATGCGCTTGCAGGTAACCAATGCTTTTTGACCCATTTTGTTGATCATCGCTGAATAGCCAAACAAGCGACAAATTAAGCCTCTATGCAGGTATTCACTGCAATACCCCTTGCCGGCATTTTTATCAATCATTTTGTGGATGACACAAATAGAAGCATCACCACTTGCTTCCAGCTTTTCATAATACTCCTGGATTCTTCCTGACTTGATCAGATAATATGAAAAAGGCAAAAATTCCAACACAGAAGCTTCTATATCAGGCTTATGACAACAGAGTCCGCATCCACTAAAACATCCAATTTTTGTATCACTTCTAAACCTTGATACATCTTTTTCCAAACGGTTAAACAGAGCGTTTACCGAACGGACTTTATGGTATATTGACATTTTTATATTCGAATTAGCAAATTTATGCTAATAGAAGTTATGAAGGAGGAACATTATATAAGTTAATTTTTCAATCTATACTCAAAAGGCTGTAGACTACATTATGAATTCTAGGCCGAATATTCATGGTGTATAATTTCCGGTTATCACGTGTGGGATACACTCTATTGGATAGGAAGATGAACAACAGGTTGGCATCAGGATCTGCCCAAACCAAAGTGCCTGTGTAGCCGCTATGTCCAAAAGTCTCCGGGCTGGCACCCTTGGCAACACTGCTTTGTAAGGAATCATATTCCAAATCCGGCTTATCGAAACCAAGCGCCCTTTTGTTGCCTGTTTCACAGTATTGACAGATCGAAAACTTCTGCATAGTTTGATGGGAAATATACCTTTGGCCTCCATATTCACCCATATTCATATACATCTGCCACATTTTGGCCAGGTCATTGGCCGTAGAAAATAAGCCTGCATTACCTGAAATACCATCCATCATAGCTGCACCTTCATCATGGACTACTCCGTGTAGCAGCCTATTCCTGAAATAATCATCCTGCTCTGTTGGCACTATTCTTTCCAGCGAGAACTTCTGGTATGGATTGAAGGTGATGGTCCCTGCGCCTAAAGGGGTGTAATACTGATTGTAAAGATAGTTTGGGTACCTGACACCTGTCTTGCGGGTAATCAGATCAGGAAAAATATAAAATGCCAGTCCGGAATAGGTATATCCTTCCTGAGCATTCAATGGAGATTTTTTGATCATTTTATAGATCTTCTTTTTGTAGTCCTGATGCAAGAATAGATTTTCTGCCAGCCTGATGTTATAGGACTCTGAAGAATCCCTGCTTAGCGTTTTACGCCTGAATTTTCCACTATTTCGGGTTGTAGTTTGATAATAGGCTATCCAGGGTTTGAGCCTCGCATTATGGGTTAAAATATTCCTGAAAGTAAGATTTCTTTTATTAGACCACCGGAAATATGGAAAATAGTCTTTCAGCCGGGCATCCAGGTCAAATACGCCATAATCATGCAGTTTCATCAAACCAGCTGTTGCTGCGGTAACCTTGGTGATAGAGGCCAGATCATAAATATCATCTTTACCGACTGATCGCGTACAATCATAAGTGTGATAGCCAAAAGTCTCATGGTAAAACACCTTTTGGTCTTTGGCTAGCAAAATCTGTGCTCCAGGAAAAGCCATGGAATCCAGCGCAGCTTGCATGATGCTATTAATGCTATCCTTCAATAGAATGCTGTTGATGCCTACGGCCTCTGGTTGTGTGTATTCAAACCTGATGGGCTTACCGATACCCAAGCCAAAGCCTCTTTGCCAATTATCATTTACTGTAACGGGCAGCTTACCTTTAGCCTCAATGCCTCCAAATATCAATTGAGCCGCATAATCCTGATACATGGATCCATCCTGATAGGTCGTTAACAAAGCAGTTGCATCAATGCCTTCCAGGGCTGGTAATAAATATGGGTTTCTAAAGTGAACCAAAACCAGTTTTTTATCCATGGATAACTCAGCCAATGTCTCATAAATCTCTTCAGGATATTTGTCATCATTGCTCCATGGAAAATTTAGAGCTTGATGCAGGCCAACAATGACTGTATTATAGCCACGAAGTGATTCGAGCAGACCCATGCGCTCTTCAGCACCAGCCTCTAGACCCAGCTGAAAATGATCCATAGGCATGTAATCATCAAGTCGATCCTGGAAATCTGAAATAGCACCTGCATTAATGCTCAGCGAAGCTACGGTCAATGTATCGAGCCTTTGCAATGGCAAAAAATCCGATTGGTTCCGCAAAAGAGTGATTGAGGACTTTACCAGATTTCTTTTCACCAATTCCCGCGTCGACTGTGGCTTCCACTGCAGAGGTTCAGATGTATGATTCAGACCAAACCAATACTTTGCCAATAATATTTTCCTGACGCTTTGTTCAATTCTCTGCTCGGTGATCTCTCCTTTTACCAGGGCTGATTTAATACCTGAAATCATCGCTGCACCATCCTCAGGCACCAAAAGCACGTCATTTCCTGCCTTCAAGGCCATAACTCCAATTTCTTCCTGGGTGAAGTAATTGGTAACACCTTTCATATCCAATGCATCGGTAAAAACAAGTCCCTTAAACCCTAATGAATCGACCAGCATATCCTTCACGATCTGCTCTGACAAGGTGGATGGTATTGCAGCATCAAAAGAAGTCATATTCAGGTGGGCTGTCATAACCCCTCCTACTCCATCATCAATCAATGATTTGAAAGGGACAAGCTCAATCTGATTTAATCTTTCGCGGCTATGAGGAATAACCGGCAAGTCATAATGACTGTCCACTGAGGTATCTCCATGTCCGGGAAAATGCTTGGCCACAGACATTACATAAGCATTTTGCAATCCCCGGCTATAAGCACTGGCCAATGAAATCACACGCTCCGGATTATCACTGTAAGCCCGCCAGTTGATCACAGGATTTGCTGGGTTATTGTTCAAATCAACAACAGGAGCAAAGTTGATATCAACACCCATGGATTTTAACTCCTGACCAATTGCTAAACCCATTTTTACCAGGAGGGCTGGGTCATCCACAGCACCCAATGTCATAGGATATGGATAATCAATGCAATTTTCCATTCTCATTCCTGCTCCCCATTCGGCATCAAGCGCCACTACGAAAGGTATTTTGGCCAGTTTTTGGTACACGCCAAGGTTTTGTATGAGCGTATCGGTATGGCCGCCAAAAAATATTACCCCGCCAATGTGATGTTCTCTGATCATTTGCTGCACGTTTGCGTGCATTTCCGGGTCGTTGTTGGCTGGTGCCCGAAGCATCAATAGTTGACCAATCTTTTGATTGATGTCCATTGTGCTGAGTACCGAGTCAGCCCAGTAATGTCCCTGGTTTAAAAACGAAGGATTTGTTTTGACAGGCTGTGCCACACTAATGGTTGCACATGCAAAAATCAGAAAAAGAATTGCTAATCTCATAAAGCTGTTAGTCCCAGGCCGGGTTTATTCAGCAAAGAAAGGTAGCCATCTTTCAATTCAAATCCACCTGATACTACATCTTTGGCCAGGTCGAAGCTCCCATCCAGATCAATGTATTTAGTGTTTGGCGAAGACAAAGCAGCATGCAATCCTGCAGCTATGCTGATGATGCTTTCATCGTTGCACCCCCACATCAAATCAATATTGTTTCTTTCAGCAACATCTGCAATCTTCTTGGCCTCATGGATACCGCCGCATTTCATTAGTTTGATGTTGAAAATACCGCAGGGTCTACCCCCTGCAAGCATTTGCTCTGCATCCTGACTATTCACCAGTGATTCATCAGCGGCTACCAGTGCTTTATAATCCTCAGGCAAATCCGATAATTGCAAAATACTATCAACCTTTACCGGTTGCTCTACCAATTCAATTTGCAGCGATCCTGTTTGCTCAAAGAATTGTATCGTTTCTTCCCTCGTCCACCCCTGGTTGGCATCAATCCTTATGATCGGTTCATTACCATATGTTTTCCTCAATGCTTTAATCCGCTCAATGTCTTCAGAAAGGGACTTTCCCAGCTTTACCTTGAGCACTTTAAATCCAGCTTCAAGATATTCTTTGGCTTCCACCAAAGTCTTGTCAATATTCATAATTCCGATGGTGACTGATGTAGGCAGGGATTTGATTTTTTGTCCATAAAAGCCTGCTACAGGAATACCGAGGTATTGCGTAAAAGCATCATGCAAGGCAATATCCAATGCCACTTGTGCACCTGCATAGCCTTTAAACTCACTGTACGCCAATCCCAATAAATCAAAAAAGCCACGGATGTCTCTACCTTTAAATATATTGAGCCGCTCTTCGGTCATGAATGCGAGCGTCTGCTCTATATCGGTGCCTACCACATATATGGAAGGGTTAGAGGCCCCTAACCCTGTAATACCATTTTCAAGCTCCAACCGTAGGATGATATTTTCTACGCTATCTACGGTTTTGTATGCTATAGTGTATGGCCTGGTGAGATCAAGATTGGCCTTTTCGATGGATATTGACTTGATTTTCATTTTTTCATCATTTTTTCAAGCACAGGAATAACCGGATCTACCCCTTCCTGGATGGGTAATAATACCGGCACATTAAATTCCTCTTCGTATTGAGCCTGATATTTTTTGGCTTCCTCCAGCGTAATTCCAGTTGTATTGATGGATATTGCAATAACAGGCACATCATAAGACTGCACCAGGTCGAAATCTTTTCTCAATGGAGGAATTTCCAATTGCAATCTTTCAAAGCCATCGTAATATTTTCTGCCCGGCGCATGCTGTAGGATCACGCCATCCATTCTCCCTGAAACTAAAAATTCCGCACCACACGGCCCACTTGGATTAAGCAATGCAGCCTGCCCCTCAACTACGATTACATCAGGATGAACTTCCCTGAAGCATTTGACGATCATATGCTCAAGCTCTCCAGATACAAAATCATTGACGGTGCTATCCAGAATGAAACCATAAGGCCAGCCCTGCATCCAGCCCGTTTGTCCGGTGAAAATCATTTCGCTGGTATAATTGTGCGCCCTCAGAGCTTCCACGACCATTTTAGCGGTGGTGCGCTTACCAAGGCCGCAATCAGTGCCCATAACCACTACCTTGGGTGTTGTTACTTCATAGATTTCACCCTTCCAGAAATTCAACTCATGCTTAGGGCGGGGTTTACGTATATCATGAATATCCGCCAGATTACTTTCTGCAATTTCGTGCAGCTCAGGGTCTTCTTTCAGAAACTGATGCAAGCCACTAACAAGACTCACACCGTTGGATAGGGCCATTTTTACATCATCGCGCATTCTTTCGGGCAGTCTGCCTCCTTTAGGCGCAATACCTACAACCAAATAATCTGGTTTAATACCTGCATCCATAGCAGCCTGGTAATCCGGAAACATTGGAATACCCCGATGCTTTCCGTCCAGCAGTTCACCGGCATCATTCCCATGAAAAACATGGTCTATGACAGCCAATACTTCAAATCTTTCAGACCCCCGGACAAGGCCATGGGTTGTCTTGGCGGATTTATGATCATATACGCCATTAGACATGACAATAGCAGTTCCTTTCATACAGTGAGCATTATTAAAGGCCTTAAGTTGGTCATTTTTAATTAAACCTTTGTAGCATTTCTTTTAAATTGAAAAATCTATCTTTGAAAGGCGATGCAGCGATATTTTTCCCCGATTTTAAGCTTGTTGATTTTGCTCAGCGGATGTATTGGGCTGACATCAAGGCTTCAAAAAACCATCTCTCAAACCCCGAACCTCAATGATCATTTTGTGGGGCTTGTGATTTATGATCCCGCAGAGGACAAATTTATTTTCGAGCAAAATGCAGATCGATATTTTACGCCGGCTTCTAATACTAAGCTTTTTACTTACTATGCAGGGCTTAAGCTGTTGGAGGATAGTTTAGTAGGATTATCCTACACCATAAAAGGCGATTCACTCATCTTTCGGGGGACAGGAGACCCAACACTTCTCCATCCGAAATACCCTGATCAGCCGGTTTTTGAGCTTCTAAAGGCATCCGATTACGACCTTTACTGGCTTGCCGATAACTTCAACGAAGCTGGCTTTGGACCAGGTTGGTCATGGGATGATTATAATTATGCTTTTCAGCCGGAGCGTAGTGCATTACCCATTTATGGCAATATGGTACAATTCTGGAAAATGCCTGACACGGTAGGTTTTGCTACCAATCCGGCTCTTTTCACCGCCTTTACAGAGTTGGATAGTGTAATGCCTGCACGGATCACCAGGGATATTACCTACAACAGCTACCGCATCAACCCAATGCTTTGGTCTGATGCTAATGATACCACCAATAGGCCTTTTAAATATTCGCGTGACTTGGTGGCGATACTTCTGGCTGATACGCTCCAAAAACCGGTCACCATCATCGCTGATACTACAATTACATTGGATAAAACCATTAAAAGTCGACCGGCAAGGCCTGTCTTTGCCCGTATGTTACAGGCCAGTGACAACTTTTTAGCAGAGCAGCTCCTGCTCAATGCAAGCAGAAATCTGGGTAAAGAACTCAAGGCTATCAATAGTATTGCTTACATCAAAAACCGGTACCTCAACAACCTGCACAAGGAAGCCATTTGGGTAGATGGAAGCGGGCTTTCAAGGTATAATTTATTCACGCCCAGAATGATGGTGCAGTTACTTCAAAAAATAGCTGATGAAGTACCGAAAGAAGAGCTTTACCAAATGCTACCGGCCGGAGGTCAATCGGGTACTATCAAAGATTGGTATAAAGCCGAGAAACCCTATGTTTTTGCAAAAACAGGTACACTAAGCAACAACCACAGTCTTTCTGGTTATTTGGAAACCATATCTGGTAAACAACTCATTTTTAGCTTTATGAACAACAACTACCCCGGCTCTTCAGCACAGGTGAAGGTAGAAATGGAAAAGGTGCTGCAGCTGGTTAGAGATCGGTATTGACACCAACCTAGACTTAACCTCGACAAGGTTTGGAACCTTGTCGAGGTTTTATAGGGGTTCACAATCTTATAAAGGTTTGACACCAACAACACATGAATCTATTGTAGATTAAACTACCTGCTGATTATCCAGATAAGCTAGTTCATGCTTTAAAAAGCCTCTAAGACTAAGATCTTCATCTAGTTCCGGCCAATGAACTCCCATTGGGCTGATAGTATAATTTTCTAATTGTTGTTGGGGGGCAGATTGAAGTCTTTTAAATTCAGATAAATTTCTTTTTAAGACACGTTTATTATTTAGAACCACTAGCATTAAGTCTATTTGAGGGTAAAAACTAACGCCTGCTATCTGAAGGTTATTTTCGATAATCAATTGATCTATGGTGTCGGGGTTGGTATGGTACGGAGTAGGTTTATTTCCTTTTTGCTCCTCTTCTTCCAAAAACTTAAGATATTCTTCTGTCTTCTTATCTATCATGGATTTCATGCCATTTATCTACTATAAACTCGTCATACTCTATTACAATACTAAGAATTTGTCTTAGCTCTTGAGATTTAAACCCATAATTGTCTTTAACTAATAATTCTGGTCTCAAAACTATCTTGGTTTCTGCCCCACCTTTCCATACATGAACATGAATATGTAAATGATCATTGGAATAAAGATAAAACTTAAATCCATTGATTTCTAATATTTTCGGCATGCTCAAATTTATTTCATAAGGGACGAAACTTATAAATTCTAATTTTTTCTCGCTTTGAATTTAGAATTTGATTTAAATTCAGAACCAAAAAATGAGGCTGAGAAGGTAGAAATAATAACCTCGACAAGGTTTGGAACCTTGTCGAGGTTTTGCTGGGGTTCCGCATCTTGTCGAGGTTGCTAATACCTAAACTTTCCCAAACCTTTCAAAAGCTGCTTTTTCAAGCTCCTCGCGGTGGTCAGGGTGGGCAATATTGATCAGTAACCGTGCTCTTTCTTTCAATGACTTGCCGTACAAATTAGCAACGCCATATTCTGTAGCCACAAATTGGATATTGGCTCGAGTAGTCACTACACCAGCCCCTTCTTTCAGGAAGGGCGTAATCTTACTTACCCCTTTTGGGGTGGTAGATGAGATGGCAATGATTGGCTTACCCCCTTTACTGTAGGAAGCACCCCGTATGAAATCAATCTGTCCGCCCACACCTGAGAAATGCTTAGTGCCGATAGAGTCAGCGCAAACCTGTCCTGTCAGGTCAATCTCTATGGCACTATTGATGGAGGTTACCTTGGGATTCTGTCTGATAGTGGCTACATCATTGACATAAGCCACATCCATCATTAATATACCAGGGTTTTGGTGGATATAATCGTACAGCTTTTGAGTACCCATTACAAAAGAGCTTACCGTCTTTTCCCTGTTCAGCTTCTTTTTTTCGTTGGTGATTACACCCTTTTCAATGAGTGGAATCAGCCCATCGCTAAACATCTCCGTATGGACACCAAGCTTTTTGTGGTCGCCAAGGGAGGCCAGCACTGCATTGGGTATACCTCCAATACCCATTTGGAGTGTAGCACCATTCTCCACCAGTCCAGCCACATGATGACCAATCCGCTTTTCAATATCCGACAATTCAACCTCCGGCAAGGAAGGTATGGGATGCTCATGATCAACCAGGTAGTCAAAATGTTTGATGTGGATACAGCCATCACCCATCGTGCGTGGCATACAGGGGTTTACCTGCGCGATAACCACTTTCGCTTCCTCAATGGCAGCCAACGAAGTATCTACAGAAGTACCCAGCGACACATAGCCATGCTCATCGGGAGGCGAGATCATCACAAGAGCTACATCAAGGGGAATGATTTTTTCGCGGAACAATTTTGGTACCTCACTGAGGAATACCGGGATGTAATCCGCCCGGTTTTCTTGTGTGGCCTTTCGTACGTTAGAACCTACGAAGAAAGATTTCAACCTGAATATCCCTTCATACTGAGGCTCCACATAGGGCGCTGTTGATTCGGTATGCAAATGGTAGATATTGACATTCCTCAATTCACCGCTACGGGCTACCATCGCGTCAATCAATATTTGAGGAGCGGCAGCCACGCTATGAATGAAAACATGATTTCCTGACTGGATCACTTTTACGGCTTCTTCGGCTGTAGTGTATTGCATTTTCATTGTTTTATCGTCTAGAAATTGAACTCCGGCAAAGCTACAAGACATGGCATCCCATATGTTTGATTATTGTACCATGCAGGGATGATATTGGTCAGTTTCCCATTATTTTAGCAGTTCAAACAGGAGAAATATGCATGATGTAATTGTGATTGGTGGCGGTATTGTAGGTCTGGCTACAGCTTATCGGTTGAAAAGTAAGAACAGTGACCTAAAGGTAACCGTGGTTGAAAAAGAAGGACGATTAGCAGCACACCAAACCGGTCATAATAGTGGTGTCATTCACTCGGGCATTTATTATAAACCAGGCAGTCTGAAGGCTAAAAACTGCATCAAAGGCTATCATGATTTAATTCAGTTTTGTAATGCTGAGGATATTCCCTATGAATTATGTGGAAAGGTAATTGTAGCTACTGATAATGCAGAATTGCCCTCTTTGAAAATGATCTATGATCGAGGTGTTGAAAATGGCCTGAAAGGCATACGTTATCTGGGCCCTGAGGAGATCAAAGAAAAGGAACCTTATGTGAATGGGAAAAAAGGGATTTTTGTGCCACAAACCGGCATTATAGATTATTCGCTGGTTTCACAAAAACTGGCTGAAAAATTCCAGGAGATTGGAGGCAGTATTCTGCTTAACCATGAGGTTACGGGTATGCAAAAACACAGTGCCCGGATAGAACTGGTAACCAATCGGGACACATTGCAGTGCAAACTGGTGGTGAGTTGTGGTGGGCTTCATTCTGATAAAATTGCACGCATGAGTGAGCCCGATCTACCACTGAAAATTGTACCCTTCCGTGGGGAATATTTCAAGATCAAACCCAACCGCAGCTATCTGGTAAGGAATCTGATTTACCCGGTTCCGGATATCAATTTCCCTTTCCTGGGTGTTCACTTCACCAGAATGATCAATGGCGGTGTGGAGGCAGGCCCTAATGCTGTTTTGGCATTTCGAAGGGAAGGTTACGAGAAAACAGACATTAAATTCAAAGAATTTTTAGAAACACTGCGCTGGCCTGGCTTCCAAAAAGTAGCCGGAAAATACTGGAAAACCGGCCTTGGTGAATTCTACAGAAGTTTTTCAAAAGCTGCATTTACAAAAGCGCTACAAAAGTTGGTGCCCGACATCAGGGAGGAAGACCTTATACCCGGCGGTGCTGGTGTACGCGCACAGGCTTGCGACAAAGAAGGTGGATTACTTGACGATTTTATGATAAGGGAGGGTGACCATTATGTGCATGTTTGTAATGCCCCCTCACCCGCTGCCACATCTTCCCTCTCTATTGGGGAAACAGTGGCTGAACTTGCTTTAAAGCGATTCTAAAATTATGAACAACGGCCTAAGCAAAGATGAAATCGAAAGATACGCCCGTCATTTTGTATTGCCGGGGCTTGGGCAAGATGGCCAAATACGGTTAAAAAATAGCGCCGTACTGGTAGTGGGTGCTGGTGGCCTTGGTGCCCCTATTTTGCTTTATCTGGCAGCTGCCGGTATTGGTACTATTGGTATTGTCGATCATGATACGGTAGAGTTAAGCAACTTACAAAGGCAGGTTTTGTACAGCGATAATGATACTGGTCAATCAAAAGCTGAACTTGCTGCTGCTAAAATCAAGGCTTTAAATCCACATATTGAGGTTAAGGCTTATACATCAATGCTGGATAGCACAAATGCGCTTGATATACTTAATCCTTATCAGGTGGTCGTTGATGGTACTGATAATTTCCCAACACGATACCTTCTTAATGATGCTTGTGTCATCCTCGGCAAACCACTTGTTTATGGCTCTATTCATCAGTTTGAAGGGCAGGTTGCCGTATTCAATTATGAGCAAAATGGGCACAGAAGCGGAAATTATAGAGACCTTTACCCACAACCGCCCACTCCCAATACGGTACCAAATTGCGCAGAAGGTGGCGTATTAGGCGTTTTACCGGGTATAATAGGCAGCATGCAGGCCAATGAAGTGATCAAGATTTGCACAGGCATAGGCAGCCCACTTGCAGGCCAACTATTGCTATATGATGCATTGACCGGGCGCTCCCGTATTATGAAATTTGATCCTCAACCTGATACACCAAAAATTACCACGCTCATCGATTACCAGGCGTTCTGCGGACTCAATAAGGCTGCTGATATCCCAGAAATAAGTGTACAAGAACTGTATCGCTTACGGGAGGCAGGTAATGACCCCAACCTGATCGATGTTAGGGAACCATACGAATACGATATTGCAAATATTGGTGGCCAACTGGCTTCCATTAACAAACCTGAGCGCATCGAACATTTATTGGATGCTGAAAAACCAAATGTCCTCCATTGCCGATCTGGCGCCAGAAGTGGTCAGCAGGTAGAAAGGCTCATTCAAAAGTATCCATCTTATACCATCAAAAACCTGAAAGGGGGCATTTTAGCATGGATTAATGAAATCGACCCAAGTCTTACCCGATACTGAGTTAAGCATATTGACTAATAAACTCGAATGCCCTCTCCTCCATGTAGGATTTACCCCATACGCTGGTAAACCCCACATGCCCACCCAACTCCGGAGTTTCCAGGTAAAGATTAGGGTTTGAATCGGCAAGCTCATAAGGATAGCATTTATCCCCCAGTAGTGGGTCATTCTTAGCGTTGACGATCAATGCCGGCACTTCAATGTTGTGGTAGAATTGATCAGAGGTTGAACTTACATAGAAGTCCTTTGCATTTTTGAAACCGTGTAGGGGTGCGGTATATCGGTCATCAAATTCATTGAAATGCTTAATGCCTTTAAGGCCATCAATATTTATGGAAGAGTGATCTTTGGCCTTTGCCTCTATTTTTCTCTTTAGTTTTTTCAAAAACCGATTTTTATAAAACTCATTTTCCTTTTTGGTTAATTGAATGGCGCTATCCCAAAGATTGCAGGGTACTGAAAAGACTGTTGCTGCTTTTATGTGATGGGAAACCTGTTTTCCCAGTTCACCCAGGTATTTCAGCGTGGTACTGCCACCCATTGAAAAACCTACCAGTCCAATAGAAGTGTAATTTCCTTCAAGCCCTCGTTGAATAACTCTTTCCAAATCATCTGTAACGCCATGATGGTACATACGAGGCAATCTGTTCATTTCTCCACTGCAACTTCTGTAATTCCAGGCGAGTATATCCCACCCCTGCTGCGCAAAAAACCTGGCCACGCCTTTCACATAATGTCTATCACTGCTTCCTTCCAGCCCATGCGAAAGTATCAACAGCTTATTGGATTGCTGTTTTACCCAATCCAGGTCCAGAAAATCTCCATCATTCAATTCTAACCGCTCTCTTTGGTAATCTACACCTTTGACTTTGCGAAATAAACTAGGCAGCACCGTTTCTAAATGGCCGTTAAATAAATAAAAAGGTCTCTTTTGATAGGAAGAGCTTGTAAGAATTGGCATGCTTATTCAGAAGATTGGTTATTTACTATGCACTCCTTATTTGTTTCTCGTTAAGGAATTGATTGCAACAAAAATACCGATAAAAGCAAATGACGGATAATATTCATATTAATTCTGAAATTTCCTTAGTTTAGAGCAGAATAGCAGAATAGAAAGGCTATTGCTTAAGAAATAGGATTTACTGAAAGATATATACTCATGAAGGAAATAGTAGTCGGTATTGATATTGGTGGTACGATAACCAAAATTGGACTTGTTACGCGCGAAGGACAGTGTTTGCGTCAAAATTCATTCAGAACAAGAGACTTCCCTGTATTTACAGATTTTCTGGCTAATGTAAAAACCCATATTGATAAGCTGGAAAATGAATATTTTGAAGATATAAAAATCATGGGTATCGGTGTGGGTGCCCCCAATGCCAGCTACCATAGAGGTACGCTGGAACATCCCGCTAACCTGGTTTGGAAAGGCATCACGCCCTTTGTAGAAGAGTTCAGAAAACTATACGATGTACCTATTAAAATCACCAATGATGCGAATGTCGCGGCCCTTGGTGAGATGCTTTATGGCAATGCTAAGGGTATGCAGGATTTCATCGTAATTACATTGGGTACCGGCCTAGGCAGTGGCATAGTATCCAATGGAGAGCTGATCATGGGTTATGATGGATTTGCCGGCGAACTTGGGCATTTTGCGGTGGTTGATGATGGCCGACTTACCGGCCTTGGTGTAAGAGGCGGACTGGAAGCCTATGTATCTGCTACAGGCCTGAAGCGTACGATTATGTATATGTTGGCACATTACATGGAAGATAGCCGATTTAGAAGCATCGCTTTCAATGATTTACATGGTGAGGAGATATCGCAAGCAGCCGCTGAGGGCGATGTGATCGCACAGAGGGCATTTACCTACACCGGGGAAATCCTGGGTAAGGCGCTTGCCAATTTTGTAACATTTTCTCAGCCGGAAGCCATTTTCCTTTTGGGAGGACTGGCGAACTCTGGTAAGTGGATATTTGACCCAACCATAAAATCGATGGAAGCCAATCTCATTGAGGTGTACAAAGGAAAGGTGAAGCTGCTACCTTCTGGTATGGAGGAAAAGAACTCCGCTATTTTAGGTGCTGCGGCATTAGGCTGGAAAGCTTTGCTTTAAGTTAATTTGGTTTAGATCCTAAAATTGATATCATGACCAAATTTTCATTACCCTTAGTTTATGTAAACTGACAAATATTTCATTTTCAAATAATATGAGCAAGGCAGCTAATTTTAGGACTTAACCTAGTTTTGCAGCCAGTAAATGCTCTTCATATAGGTTTAGGTAAAAGAGTCCCTCGCTAAGGGACTTTTTTCTTTTTGATGCCTTCCAGAAACTCTACTCATCTATCTTTGAAGCAATGGAAAAGCGACCTAAACACATTGCTGTATCCGGAAATATTGGGGCCGGAAAAACAACACTTGCAGAGAAATTAGCCCGGCATTATGGCTGGCAACTGGAGCTGGAGGATGTAGATGACAATCCTTACCTCAAGGATTTTTACCACAATATGTCTGCCTGGTCATTTCACCTGCAGGTTTATTTTCTGAACAGCCGATTTGAGCAGATACAGCAGGTTCGTAAAAGCCCCGGCACCATCATTCAGGACCGCACTATTTATGAGGATGCACACATATTTGCCAAAAGCCTTTATGAATCAGGGCTTTTCCATGAAAGGGACTATAAAAACTACCGTCGACTATTTGATAGTATGATGGAGTATGTGCAGCCTCCAGATCTCTTGATTTACCTCAAAGCGGATATTGGCAGACTTGTGAGCAATATTGAAAAAAGGGGCCGTGAGTATGAGGAAGCGATTCGTATTGATTACCTCAAAAATCTCAATAAACATTATGAAGCATGGATCAACGATTACAAACATGGCCGCCTGTTAGTCCTGGATGTGAACAAAATGGATTTTGTAGCTGATCCCGACGATTTTGCAGCGATCGTAAACCGCATCGATGTAGAAATCAATGGTTTATTCAGCTAGCATCCGGGTAAGGATGCCTTGCACGTACTTTATATTTTCAGGTTGGCCTGAAAGTAGCAGCTTATCTACCCGGTCCAAGAATCCCTTGATCATCACATTTTGAAAAATGGAGAAACGCTTGTACTTGATATCCAAGTAGGCTGCTAAGTTGTCGGCCAGAAATTGCTGAAAAGCATAATATCGCCAACCTGCACTCCCTACACCAAAAAAATCACCGGGTGCCTCGGAACTTCCAAAATGGTGCTCTGCCTCCGGATTAGTCCAAACACCAGCTTTGAGCCCTATCTTTTTACATTCAGGTTCAATCTGCCTGCAATATCTTTTGTAGCTCTCTAAATCAAACCATTTATGTTTCTTGTAAATGCTATTCTGCAAAGTCAGCAATCTATACCGATTGAAAGATTGTGCATCATCAATATTTAGGTAATAGGGCCCCACCCAAAAGTCATAGGGCTGTGCTTCAATTTGCGACCATTCTCCTCTGCCACCCAATTGCACATAGGCCTCCTGAATAGAGTCTACCAGGTGGCTATTGACCAATTTTTTAGGCGTAATGTCACTGGCTACATTCTCCTGAATGGGAAATTCAGCAGCTTCTAGCTGCTCCCTGATCTTTTTATGCCAAATACTCATAGATGAAATTAGCTCATCAGGTCTTCTTCACTTTCCAGCACTTCCCAGGTATGGTCTGAAAGCAATTGCACTTTGGCAAGGCATTTTTCAAAAGGCTTTACCCTACCCCATTCTTCGGGACCTACCATGGAAAGAAAATCAGTCCCATCTTTGCGTTGATAAAGCCAATAATAATGGTTGATCACGGGATCAAAATTGATCTTGGCCATGTATATTCTCTCGGAAATATTCACCCGCTCCTTAAGATCTCTTGCCTGCTGCACCAATGTCTGCATTTGATCATACAGTTGCCTGAATTGCCGTGTAGTCTGATCGTGCATAGCAGAAACTGCTTTGCCACGGATTTTACCGGCATCAGTAGGCTTTATGATAGCCCCACCAACAGTATGGGCAAACTCTATCAAACCAGGATCAGCAGTGGTCTTCTCCTTTAACTTCTCCATGTCGATCCTGTCGACATCAATTTTCTTCCCTTTATCTTTCGCCAAAATCTATTGATTTTCGTTTACGATGCGCTCTTGCAAATTTCTCTTTGAACCGGGAAAGGTTGTTTTACTGGAAATATCAATCCCAATGAGAACCATGATGGCCAAAAAAATAGCCGCCAATAGTAAAAATATCTTCTTTGACCGATTCATACCCATTCAACCAAGCTTATCACAATTGGTTTTGCAAAGTTATGAATTAACTGACAGCACTTGAAGCTTATGCTGGCCTGAAATTATAGTCAAATGTGTGATTTTTATAGTAACTACCATAACAAATCATCGTTCGGCATTATTTTCAATACATTAATAAAATGTAATCACCATCGAAGCAACACCCTCATCTCAACGCAAAATCATTCATATCGATATGGATGCTTTCTATGCCAGTGTAGAACAGTTGGATAACCCCGACTTGCGTGGCAAACCAGTAGCTGTGGGTGGCAGTTCGGAGCGAGGTGTGGTGGCTGCCGCCAGCTATGAAGCCCGTAAATTTGGTGTTCATTCTGCTATGCCCAGCAAAATTGCAGCAAGAAAATGTCCTGATCTTATTTTTGTGAAGGCCAGATTTCCCCGATACAAAGAGATATCCTACCAAATCAGGGAGATTTTTGAGCAATATACAGATCTGGTGGAGCCATTATCCCTGGATGAAGCTTATCTGGATGTGACGGTTAACAATAAGGGGATTCCAAGCGCCACGCTGATTGCAAAAGCTATAAGGAGCGAAATCCTGGATAAGACAGGCCTTACTGCCTCTGCAGGGATCAGTATCAATAAATTCCTGGCTAAAACAGCCAGTGACATCAATAAGCCCAATGGCATGGCGGTAATTCTGCCCGAAGAGGCAGAAGCTTTTGTGGAAAAGCTGCCTATCCAAAAATTTCATGGTATTGGAAAAGTAACTGCAGAAAGATTTAGACACATGGGAATCTTCCATGGAAGGGATTTGAAGCAGCTATCCTTACAGAGGCTAATAGCTGCCTTTGGCAAATCCGGCAAATACTATTATGATATTGCCAGGTCTATTGATCACCGCAAAGTCAATCCCAATCGCATTCGAAAATCGCTGGGCGCAGAAAGGACATTTAGCGAAGATATCATAGGAGAAAATGACTGCTTTGAAGCTTTAGACCGTATTTACGAGGAGGTATTGAGGCGCATTGCCAATGCCGGCGTGAAAGCCAAAACGTTAACAATCAAAATCAAATACAATGACTTTACAGTCATCACCCGTCAGAAATCCAGCATTGATCACCTGCAATCAAAAGATGAATTTGACTACCTGCTCAATGATCTGAAAAATGAAATTGATTGGGATGAAAAACCGATCCGTCTGCTGGGTCTTTCAGTCTCCAATTTTCCAGAGAAAAAAGTGGATGCTGACGAGCCACGCCAGTTAACCATTCGTTTTTAATCCTACTTTGTCAGGTTCAGTTTTCAGCAAGCAACCAGGGTTTGGTAGGTAAATTGACACAGTAAGATCAAGAAAGAATTTGCATATCCATTGGGCAAAGGATCATAATATTTCATCTTTGCCTGAAACAGATTGACATTATGAACATTAAAGGAAAGCTGGTCGAAAAATTTGATGAACAACAAATCACAAACACCTTCAAAAAACGTGAATTTGTGATAGAATATGCTGAAAACCCCCAATATCCTGAATTTGTGAAGTTTGAGCTAATACAGGATAAATGCGATTTGATAGAAACAGTACAACCAGGCCAGGAGATCGATGTTCACTTCAACCTAAAGGGTAGAAAATGGACTGACCCAAAAGGGGAAGTAAAATACTTTAATTCGCTACAGGCCTGGCGTGTAGAGCGCACTCAGGATATTGCAAGCTCTGGTTCATCAGCTCCGGCACCTTCTAATGATGATGCCCTCAACAGCCAAACCGAACCCGAATGGCTACAGAGTGACGGCAATGATGATGACCTTCCGTTCTAGCGTTAGTTCTTTTTGCCTTTGCTGAATTTACGACGCTTTTTAAATCCCTGCTTTCTTTCAGGTGGGTTCCATGCTGGTCCCTCTCCGATATGAGCAGGGTTTTTGATTTTCATCACCTCCATCTCGATCAGCTTTTCTATATTTTTAAACTGTAGCTGATCTTCTTCACCAATAAAAGTAAAAGCAACGCCTTTAGCGGCTGCTCTCGCGGTTCGGCCTACCCTGTGCACATAATCTTCAGCATCTTTCGGCACTTCATAATTGATTACCAGATCGATATTATCCACATCAATACCACGGGCTAAAATATCAGTTGCAATCAACACATTAAGTTTCTTGTTTTTGAAGTCCCTTAGAATGTTTTCTCGTTCCTTTTGATCAAGGTCTGAGTGAATCCCGCGTACGTTAAGATCCAGTTTGGCCATAGATCGGCTAATCTTATCAACTGTAGTTTTTCTGGAAGCAAAAATGATAATACTGTTCATCGGCTTTGCCTTAAGCAAATGTTCAATTAAGTCCACCTTTTGCTCTTCATAAGTCAAAAATGCGCCCTGCACAATTCTTTCTGACGGCTTGGAGATAGCGAGACTAATTTCCTCTGGATCTTTCAGCACTTCCTTAGCAAGCTTTCTGATTTTGGGGGGCATGGTTGCGGAAAACATCAGTGTTTGCCTGGTTTCGGGCATTTTGGTGATGATACGCATTATATCATCATAAAAACCCATATCCAGCATGCGGTCGGCTTCATCCAATATCAGATATTTTACAGCTGAAAGATCTACATAACCCATCTGCATGTGCGCTATAAGACGTCCTGGTGTGGCAATAATCATATCTGCCCCGGTGGTCAGGGCACTTTTTTGGGTATCCCAACCGCTACCATCGCCGCCACCATAAATTGGTGCTGAATTGGCCCCTGTGAAATAGCCCAGCCCCTGCACCTGCTGGTCAATCTGCACGGCCAATTCTCGTGTGGGCACAAGTACTACGCAACTAATCTTACCTGCATTGTCGACATCCTGCAGTAATTGTAGTACCGGCAAAATAAAAGCTGCTGTCTTACCGGTGCCTGTTTGGGCACAGCCTATAAGGTCTTTCTTTTGTAACGCCACCGGAATGGCCTGCTCTTGTATGGGTGTGGGCTTTTCAAACCCCATGGCATCCAATCCTTCAAGGATATTCTTGTGTAAGCCTAATGATTTAAAATTCAATCAATAACATGTTTAAGTGAAAAATCTGATCATATACATTAGGTATTAACCATATATGTAAACTATACTAGGTTGTATATGAGTTTAAAGGAGATTTTAAGTTTTTTTATTCAATTTCAATCAAAATTAATGAATAAAGCCTAACCTATCTCCTTGAAGCAGTTTATAGTAGTAATAGTTTTCTTGAGTATTAGCATTTCTCTATTCTCTCAGGAAAAAAGTCAAACACCACAGGTCCATATAAATCGAGCTACGGATCCAATTAAGTTGGATGGAAAGCTCGATGAGGAATCATGGCTGCAGGCCGAGCCAGCGGATGATTTTTTCCAATTCTTCCCTTTCGATACCTCCATGGCGCAGGCACCTACCAAAATACTGCTCACCTATGATGATCGCTTTGTCTACATTGGTGCCCGGTGGTACGACAATAAGGATGGTGACTATGTAGTAACTTCGCTGCGTCGTGATTATCGGTCACCTGGCGCAGATGGTCTTGCATTTTTATTGGACACTTACCAGGATAAGACCAATGCGTTTTCTTTTGGCATAAATCCATATGGCGTACAGCGTGAAGGCCTGATTGCCAATGGCGGCACAGTAGGTTCAGATTTCTCCCTCAGCTGGGATAACAAATGGTACTCTGAAGTCACTCAACAGGACGATGGATGGACAGCCGAACTGGCGATACCTTTTAAAACCCTTCGCTACAAGAGCAATAAAGACCGGTGGAATTTCAATGTATACCGTATTGATAGTAAGGAAAATGAGCGTTCCTCCTGGGCCTTCATACCCCGAAACTGGCGGCCTTATACACTTGCCTACATTGGGGAGATGATTTGGGATGAAGCTCCAAAAACACAGGGGCCCAATATTTCATTGATACCCTATGCCGCTACCGACTATTATAAAAACTTTGAGACTGAAGATCCCAGAGAAACCAACTTCAATATCGGTGGTGATGCCAAAGTTGCCGTTACCCCCGCCTTAAACCTGGACCTTACTTTCAACCCGGATTTTTCACAGGTAGAGGTTGACGAACAGCAGACCAACCTCGATCGTTTTGAGCTGTTTTTCCCTGAAAGGAGGCAATTCTTCCTGGAAAATGCCGACCTGTTTGGTGAATTCGGCTCTTCAGATGCCCGACCGTTCTTTAGCCGGAGAATAGGCGTAGCTTTTGATACAGCTACTGGCGTCAATGTGCAAAACAAAATTTTGGCAGGAATGCGACTGAGTGGTAACCTTTCCCCCACCATGCGCATTGGTTTACTAAATATGCAGGCCGACGAGATTGAAAACATCAACCTGCCCCAATTGAATTATACGGTAGCTGTAGCCCAAAAGCGGTTCACTGCACGATCCAACATATCGGCGATATTCATCAATAAACAGAGCTTTTCCGGTGATTTTACTGATAAACTGTTGGAGGAGCCTACAAAATTTAATCGAACAGCGGGTGTGGACCTCAACCTGGCCACCAATAACAATAGGCTGACCAGTAAAATCTTTTACCATAGAAGCTTTCAATCTCAGGATCTGGATAAGCAGTATGCTCAGGGTGCCACAGTGGCCTACAATGACCCCAACTGGACAGTGGAATGGAATCATTTATTTACTGGAGAAAATTATAATGCAGAAGTTGGGTTTGTCCGAAGAACTGGGGTAAACCAAATTTCACCAACAGTTACCTACAGGATGTATCCTACTTCCAAATTGATCAACAATCATGGACCGGGCATGCTCTTTGAAAAAACCTGGACAGGTGATATCAATCGTAGTGATCAGCTCTTTAGGACTTTTTATGACTTTGCTTTCCAGAACCTGGCCAGAGCTAGAGTTGCTGTCAATTACAGGTATACATACCTTTTCAATGACTTTGACCCAACTCGATCAGGAAGCGATCCACTACCTGCCACATCTGATTACAACTACAGAAATTTCTTTGCTCGCTACAGCTCAGACCCAAGGAAACTTTTTACTTACTCACTATCTACCAGCCTGGGGCAGTATTTTAATGGCAACAGATATCAGCTAAATACAGAAATTGGATATCGCTTCCAGCCCTATGGCAATATTACGATGACCTTCAATTACAACAGGGTCTCTCTGCCTGCGCCGTATGCAACGTCCAATATCTTTCTGATTGGACCAAGGTTAGACCTTACCCTTTCCAGGTCGTTGTTCATTACAAATTTTGTACAGTTTAATAGTCAGAATGATAACATCAATATCAATGCAAGGCTACAGTGGAGATTTAAGCCGGTTTCTGACTTTTTCATAGTATACACGGATAACTATTTCTACAGTATTGATGACGATACAATCAATGATTTTGCTCCAAGGACAAGAGCTTTGGTTTTTAAGCTTACGTATTGGTTAAATCTCTAAGCTAAAACCAGGTTTTAGGTACAATTAAAAAGGTGTAGCAAAACCAGGATTGCTTACGGTTATAAGCAAGGCAATGATGATGCCCATTACCAATAGAAAAGCCTGTTTGTATTTTTTTATTATCCGTGACATGTCCTGTAATCAGATAAAATCATGCCAAAAATACATCTCATTGATTACAAGGTAGTTATAATGATTTCTAATAATACATTGATCATTAATGAACAATAAAATTGCCGAGAATGTACGTTTTATTGCTCAAGCAACTCAATTTCAAAAAATAAAGTGGCGTTGGCAGGTATTGGTCCGCGCTTGATAGGTCCATAAGCCAGATCAGGGGGTATTCTCAATACTGCTTTACTTCCTTTTTTGAGCAATGCAACACCTTCATCCCAACCCTTGATAACTTGCCCTTGCCCCAAGGCAAAAGTAAATGGCCTGTCCCGGTCATAAGAGCTATCAAACCTCTCACCATTTTCAAGGTAGCCTGTGTAATGAACCGCCACCTGTTCACCGGCCTGCGGTATTTCACCCGTACCTTCCTTTATAATTTTGTAACCCAGACCCGATGCAGTGTATGTATGGCTGTATTTTCGCCTTTCCACAGTCCAGGTTTTCACCGCTTGCTGTACAAAAAGCATCTCCAAAGCAGAAAGCTTTAATTTGCGATTATTGGCAATTTGCAAATAATAGGCATCCCCAAATTCATTCTCATTTGGCAATAGCCTTATTTTCTTGCCTTTGGCAAGCCTGAACACATCACGCTTATCGCTAAACTGGGCACAGTATTCAGGAAAATTGTCATCAGTAAAACAAAAATCCGAATACTCATCCTGTTGGATGGCGCAACTTGTGCACTGCGCATGTGAGACATTCGCACCAATCAATAATAATACAATGATGCTGAGGAGATATTTCATGACCTACGTTTTAAGGCTGCAAAAATAGCCCCTTAGCATTTAATTTAGGCTTTTCCTAAATCCTTTTCTTTCGGAATGTAATCGGCACAAAATCATCATTCGGGATACCTATATGGGCCAGATCCCAATCAGGATCATAGTTTTTCACTATATTCTTGATGCATTCTACCCGGTCATCCGTTGGGTAAGGACAGGCGTCCCAGTAGAATATCTCTACCCTGTAATTGTAATTCTTTTTTTGGCCATTGATTTTTACCTCTACTTCAATGTCCTGCTCTTCGTTGAGCCGGGGGATTTCAATTCCAATCATACTCATAGTTCAAGTCGTTTAAGTCGTAAAAACTATAACAAAAAATATACCCGGCATTTAATATACTGATTTACAATTGTTTACAATTATGTCTAATTGAAAACCTGGCCGATTTGAGTACACTATTGTACGATTTCAGATCACCCAAAATGATTTAATTGCATTCAATGGCTAAGTCCAACCAAAGCTTATTATTTTCGTTGTTCCACTGAAAAACAACCGAAAACAAAATTATGAAACTACAAAATCTACTCATCTGCATTATGCTTCTTGCTATGGTTGCCTGCACAAGCAAGGAAACAACAACTGAAGAGGCAGAAGATGCTACAACCACAGAAACCGAAACTGAAGACAAATCTAAGCGACCATCACCTCCAGCATCTACCACAGCTGATATCAATGGTGTAAATGTTACACTTGACTATAGCTCCCCTAGTGTGAAAGGCAGGGAAATTTGGGGTGATTTGGTTGCCTATGATAAAGTTTGGAGAACTGGCGCCAATGAGGCTAATGTTTTTACAACTGATGGAAACGTACTCATCAATGGTATGGAATTGCCTCAGGGGCAATATTCCTTATTTACCATCCCTTCGG
Organism: Cyclobacteriaceae bacterium; assembly: GCA_965227155.1. Taxonomy (GTDB): domain Bacteria; phylum Bacteroidota; class Bacteroidia; order Cytophagales; family Cyclobacteriaceae; genus UBA6059. The sequence goes on along the minus strand of OZ245731.1, from coordinate 3,972,753 downwards.
AAAACAACTGGGTAGTAATTTTCAACAAGGTAGCCGAACAATGGGGTGCTTATGATTATGACCCTGCAGAAGATGCCCTCAGGGTGGAAGTAACACCCGAAGAAACTACAGAAATGCAGGAAACGCTAAAATTTGACATCTCCAATGGTGGAACGCTTACCTTTCATTGGGAAAACAAAAGCTTTACGCTAAATATTGAGCCGGCAAATGCAGGTTAGTTAGCCTTGCTTAAGGAAGAAAGATCGGTTCTCATTTGCATGATAACAGATCGTTCCAGCATATCGGTCGCCTGAAGAATCTTGTTTTTCAGGCGATCATTGTATTCTGGGTTTTTTGCCAGAAAATCCTGCACTATGGCCAGGGCTTCTTCACTCTGATGTCCCCAGAAGGAATTGCTCAACCAACCTGTCGGGAAGAAAATATCACCGGTCATTTGAATCTCTTCGAGTTCTGCGAGCGTAGCTTCAAGGTATGCTATAGAGCTACTGGCACGCAGAGGATGATGCAAATACCTTAAGGCCGTATTTACCCATGCTTCCTGTGTGCGGTTTGCAGGGTCTAGCAATGATTGAAAAAAGGCATCTCGCACTGATCTATCATTATCCAGCGCTGGCATGATAAATTCAAATCTGGCTTTTCTATCGGGGTTAGTAATTCTATCTCTTTGCGTCTCCAATATATCCTGTGCCTCTTCAGGCAGGCGGAGGGCAAGCTCTAGCGCTAGCCTGGTGAAATCCGATTCAGATAGCTTCAGATCGTAATTCGTTTTCTGATCTCTCCATATAGCCAGCATAGCCACTATTTGCTCTTCAGAACTCATCAATGAGACCAATGATTCGAAATAGCTTTTTCGAAGTTTTTCATCTTCCGTTATTTTAATCATCTGATCCAGCATAATTTCATACCTGCGCATTAAGTGTACACGCATGTCAGACGGTAGCCACCGCCAGTAAACAGTTTCTATATGATCCAGCAAAAGCTCCGCATTGAGTGGGTCTGATTCCCTGAATAAAAAGCGCTCCAGATGTAATGGATAGTCTGGTGAAAACTCCATCTTATACAGGAAATACTCGAATACATTTAGGTATTGTGCCCCTCGGGTCACCGGATCATTGATGCGGCCAGTATTTAAGAGTGGGTAACTAAACGGCCAATCGGTAAGCTTTATAGTATTGCCATAATCAAAAGCGCCGTAAAACTGACCATCTGTATTCACGGTAATTGCAACAGGCCGAATGGTTTGAGCACGTATGGGAGCCGTAATTGTTGGCAAATCTCGAAATGATAATGACCTGGCGGTAACACCATCCTCAAACCTGAACCCCACCGATACCTCCTGAGGCCATACATTGTTAGCATCGGTTGGATCAACCATGCTTAATTGGAGTAGGTTTTCTTCAGCCCCTTCCAGAAATTCCGTTCTGACTACAGGCCTGCCACTAGACTCAACCCATATTTTGCTCCATTTGTCAAGGTCTTCCTCCGTACGAGTATCCAGAATTTTAATCAGCTCCAGCCAGCTGGCATTACCAAAGGTGTAAGTCTTCAAATACTCCTGTATGCCTGCTTTGAAATTATTTTCTTCCAATAATTGCTCAAGCTTTCGCATAATAATAGGCGCCTTTTGGTAGATGATTGCCCCATAAAGTGTACCTGCCTGCTTTAGGTTTTCGAGTGGCTGGCGTATGGGATGAGTGCCTTTCGTTCGGTCTACACTGTAAGCTCTTGGATAATGAGCAAGTAAGAACCTAAGATCATGATTAATATCCGGAAATTGTGGATTTATGATTTTAGCAGCCATAAAATTGGCAAAAACCTCTTTCATCCATACATCATTAAACCACTCCATGGTCACCAGATTACCAAACCACATATGTGCTGTTTCATGTGCGATAAGACTGGCACGGCTTAGCAGTTGATTATTTGTAGCTGAAGGTTCCAAAAACAAGGAGGAAGCTCGATACTGTATAGCTCCTACATGCTCCATACCTCCATATTGAAAGCCTGGTATTAATACAAAATCGAATTTTTTGAATGGATAATCGATTCCCGTGTAGTCTTCCAACCACCTTAGGGACTCGTCATGCAATTTGAAGATTTGGTTTACATTATCCGCCACCTTGGAACTATCAGATTCCCTGTGGTACATGGTCATTGGATATTTGCCCTCTTTGTACACTATCTTCTCAAACTCACCTGCGGCAAAAGAAAAAAGATAGGTGCTCATAACATCTGAAATATCAAAAGCAAAGATCTCCCTATCACTATTTGCTGTTTGTGACAGTAAAGGACCATTGGATATTGCTTCCCAACCGGAGGGTACTTCAAGTGTTAATTTAAAAGTTGCCTTAAGATTTGGTTGGTCAAAGCATGGAAAAACAGAAGATGCCCTATCTGGCACAAACAAAGTATACATGAATCCTTCCCTACGATTAAGGCCTGTTTCTCCCACAGTGAATTTGATTTCAATTTTATTTTTTGGTTCAAATTCTTTGGTTGGCAGTACGATGTGCTCCTTATCCACCTCGTATTCAATAGCTGCTCCGTTGAGCAAAACCCTTTCGATGAATGTAGGATCAGCATTAAAATCCAAAAAGAAATAATCATCTATACCCTTCTGAAAATCGAAGGTGAGCGTAAGATCACCCGCTATGGTCTCTTGCGGTTCGGCAGGTATATTAAACCTAAGATCATAATGAATTTTTTGCAGCTGCTGCACTCTCATATCCGCCAATTCTTGCGGAATGCCCGGTTGAAAAAACTCCGGTTTAGGCGGTTGTGTGCATTGGGTAAATAATAGAAATATAGTAGCGATGAGTATACCGCTGTAGCTAGTCAGTCTTGATAGTTTCATTTACAACTCTAATCAGAATATCTGTATAGTTCGCTAGTGCATCCCCACAACTCTGAAGCATAAATCTACGCTTTAGCCAGATTGGGTCAATGTAAGCGATAAAAACATCGACATCTTCCTGCCATACTATCACCCTAAAGGGCATATCCAATGCTGCAGTTGGTTCACACGCCACAATCTGATTGATGTAATAAGCATCACTAAACTCGAAAGTAGTCATCTTAACTTTCAGGGCTGTAGAATCTTCTGAATAGTAGTCAATTTTAAAATGCTTATTGATTAACCCTTTGCTTTGCAGGGTATTATACATTTTATCGACAGTTTCCTTATAGGTATGAGGGCTGGAGTAAATAGTAGTCTCCTGCGCCTGAGAAATGAAAATAACAGCTAAAGAAAGTGTTAGGTATAGAATTATTGATTTGGCCATTCTAAATGGTTTGTGCGCGCTAACTTAAAAAATTGATACTTATAAAGGAAAAATCATGCACAACATTACGCAAGGAATTTAATTGAGTAATCACAAATAAATCAGTTGATTGTAAGAATTTGATCATCAAACTGCATTGATACGATACCTACTTCAGTATTAATTTTGTAAACAATTTGATAAGAATCCCTTTTAGTATTGAGTAACAGGAAAATACTTCACCTTATTTACTATTTAGATTGAATGCTACTTGCTTTGAATTTTATTAAATAAACGGTATTCTTGTTTACATATTTTTTGAAAAACCAGCTATTTTCAACCTTATTCTGCGATAAGACTACCATATTATTAGTAAGCGTTGAATCTAAATGGTTTATCATTTCGAAGTTGACAAAAAATGAATAGATACATTTAATTATTGATAATATAGCATGCTACCCAATTTAAGATCTTACAAGAATATTTATGACAACAACATCATCCTTATGCATAAAGGAGAGTTGTCATTCGACCTGGTTACTTCATTGATAGAAACCTTGGAAGGTCGTGTTAACGAGATTGAACCTGAACGTAAAGTTCGTAGAACGTTTTACAGTGTGGTTACGGAATGTATCCAAAACCTTTACTACCACATGGATGAAGTGAGGGATGAGGATGTGATCAGCACCTATGACTCCCGGTCAGGTTTGATACTGGTAATGGCGAGAAAGCGCTTCTTCAAGGTATTGACAGGCAATTTCATTCCTAACTACAGAATTCCGGCTTTAGAAAAGAGCTTCGAGAAAATCAACGGAATGGATTATGATGAACTTAGGGATTACTACAAGGAAATTCTTAGTGATGGTAAGTATTCAGAAAAAGGTACTGCAGGACTAGGGTTTGTAGAGATTGCCAAGAAAACCAAAAACCAACTGGAATATAGTTTCCAGAAAATAACAGACGAATATTCATACTTTACTTTTCAGGTCAGAATTTCAAGAGTGGTTCAAAAATCTAAAGAAAGAGTAATGGCTTAAATATGGAAGTAAATTCAACTGCAGCTATGGAGAATTACTACCTTGAGCCAACCAGAATTACCCCAATGATAAGCTTGAAGGTAGAAGACGGAATATTGGAGCTAAGAGGCCGGTCAAGCCCGGAAAACCCATTAGCTCTCTATCAGGACATTTTAGATCATCTTAACCAGTTTGCTCAGAGCGAGCCAGAAAAACTGGAAGTCCACATTGAGTTGGACTATTTCAATACCAGCTCTTCCAAATGCATTTATGAGATTTTACGCAAAGCCTCAGCGATGAGTGATGAAGGTATTGATGTGCTTATCAAGTGGTACTATGAGGAAGACGATGAGGATATGATTGAGAGTGGAGAAGATTTTGAAGACCTATTGGATATGGAATTTGAATTTGTAGAAATTGAAATATAATTAAACAACTAATTTTTAACTAAAACAGTCAGCTATGAAAAAGGACGTACTCATTAGGGCCTACGTCATCACTTTGGTTCTTATTGGAGCCATAGTGGTTTTTGGACAACTTTTGGATCAGGATGCAATCAATATCCGATCCAATGATATCAGATCGGTATCATTGGCAAGGAAAGAAGCAACCCTGTCTCAGGAGATTTCTAAATCGGCCCTCTCTTTGGAATTTGCCAACACCGAGACAAAATTTAATTCCCTTCAAAAAAGCATTAATGATGCAAGCACTGAATTAGCAGATATTCACGCTGCATTAAAAAATAATGATGGCTCTTTGGGGTTAAGTACAGAGCAAAACAGCCCCGAATTGGAGGAGTTGTTTTCCAATATTGATCCTTACTATAATGCCATCGTAATTGCCGCCGACAACCTGAAAGAACTCAACTGGTCTGATGACAACAGAACCAAACTTGTTACGATCAGAAGCTCGATCAATTCCATTCTGAACTCTGAGAACCAGTTCATGAACTACATTGATCGCATTGTGGCAGAATATGAATCACAATTTGAATCTCATAAAACCGGTTTCGGTACCTATGAGATTATTCTATTGGCCAGCTTAATAGGTCTATTACTTGGGCAGGCATTTTTCATTTTCAAACCCGCCATCAACCTGGCCAACAAAAACTTCCTTTCTGCAAACTCAGCATTCCAAAAACTGAAAAAGTCTGAATCAGAAATCAGAAAGGCTACTGAAAAGCAGCTAGAGGTAAATGAAAGTCTCATACTCGCGCAACGCTCTGTTGAAAGAAAGAATAAGCAGCTACAGAAATCAGAGCAGGAGCTATTGAAAAGAACCGAGGAGCAAATAAGAGCAAACGAAAAACTGATTTCCGCTCAAAAAGAACTGGAAGAAGCCTATAACCGGCAGAAAGCTATTAACGATGAGCTTATTGAAGCCAGAAAAGCAGCGCAAGTCAATGAAGAGCGACTTGACGCGGCGATTAAAGGTGCAAAAGATGGTATCTGGGACTGGAACCTTGTAACCAACGAGGTGTATTTCTCTCCTCAGTACAAGAAGATGATTGGCTATGAAGATCATGAAATGGCCAATGATTTTGCAGAATGGGAAGCCAGGATCCACCCTGAGGATTTGCCTACTGCAAAACAAAAGGTTGAAGAATACCTGAGTGGACAAACCGATAACTACGAGTATGAATTCCGAATGAAGCACAAAGACGGCCACTACTTGTGGATTTTGACCAGGGGTGCAGCTGTTAAAAATGCTGAAGGGAAACCTATCCGGTTTGCCGGGTCTCACTCTGATATTACAGAAAGGATTCTGGCACTGGAAAATGCGAAAATCAATGAGGAACGTCTGGAAGCTGCGATACAAGGTGCTCGCGACGGAATTTGGGATTGGAACCTTGTAACCAATGAAGTGTATTTCTCACCTCAGTATAAGAAAATGATTGGCTATGAGGATCATGAAATGGCCAATGATTTTGCAGAATGGGAAGCCAGGATTCACCCTGAAGACTTGCCAACTGCTAAAAGTAAGGTAGAGGAATATCTTGGGGGTAAAACTGATTCATACGAATATGAATTCCGTATGAAGCACAAAGATGGTCACTATCTATGGATCATGACCAGAGGTGCTACTATTAAAGACGAGGAAGGTAAACCAATTCGTTTTGCTGGTTCTCACACAGACATTACAGAAGCTAAGAGAAGAGAGCAAGAGATAAATAATTTCAACAAAAAGCTTAAAGAGTCTGAGGACAGGATGAGAAGCATTGCAGAAGAACAGCTTGAGGTAAACGAAAGGCTGATCATTGCAGAACGCAAAATGCAAAAATCCCTTAAGGAGGAGCAGAAAAGTAAAGAAGAACTTGCCCGTACACTCGATTATCTGAAAGGTACCCAATCGCAATTGGTGCAATCTGAGAAAATGGCTTCTTTGGGTCAGCTTACCGCAGGTATTGCGCATGAGATTAACAACCCTATCAACTTTGTGTACAATGGTATTGACACCATCAAAATGTCATTTGATGAACTTTTGGTGATCGTTGACAAATACTGTGAACTTGACGAGGAAGGCGCCGACAAGGAGGCCATCCTTGAAGAGATCAAGGAGCTGAAGGAAGATTATGTTTTTGATGAACTATTGGTCGATATCCAGGAGCTAATCGCCGATGTGAAAAAAGGTGCTGTGAGAACCATGGAGATTGTTAAAGGTTTACGTGTATTCTCCAGACTCGATGAGGAAGAGATGAAAGTGGCCAATGTCAATGAATCTATAGATGCTACGCTGGTTCTTTTGAAAAACAAGACCAAAAACCGAATCGATATCAAGAAATACTATGACGATAGCATAGAGGAAATCAACTGCTTCCCCGGACAGCTCAACCAGGTTTTCATGAACATTCTCAACAACGCTGTGCAGGCTATTCCTGAAGACAAAAGGGATGGAGAAATTCAGATTTACACTGAAAACCAGCAAGAGCATGTGATGATTCGTATCAAAGACAATGGTGCGGGTATGCCGGAGCAGGTCAAGAAGAGGATTTTTGAGCCATTCTTTACAACCAAACCAGTTGGTATTGGTACCGGATTGGGCATGTCTATTTCCTATGGTATCATAGAAAAGCACAACGGAAATATCTATGTGACCAGTGAAGAAGGCAAAGGCACAGAATTTACCATTCAGATTCCTAAGCATTTACAGGAAGCTGACGTACAGAAAGAAGATAAAGTAAAGGTTAAAGATTAATACATAGATGGAAAACGTAGAATTCGAAACCGTAGAACGCCGTGAGCGTCCTAGCAGGGTTAAGAAAAACACTATCCTCTATGTGGATGACGAGGAGAGTAACCTTAGGATTTTTCGGATGGCTTTTAAAAGGCATTATAATGTCATTACTGCCATCAATGGCATGGAGGCCATAGAAATTCTAAGGAACAACAATGTGCAGCTGATCATTACGGACCAGAAAATGCCGGAAATGACAGGAACAGAGCTTCTGGAGAAGGTGCTCCCTGAATTTCCTGATGTGATCCGTATTATCCTCACAGGATTTGCGGATATAGAAGCCATCATCAAGGCAGTAAATCGATGCGGCATCTATAAATACATAACCAAGCCGTGGGATAAGGGTGAAATGAAGCTCACCATCGACAAGGCCCTCGAAAGCTTTGAGCTTAAGAAGGAAAAATCTTCGCTGGTTGAAAAACTGGAGGAGATGAATGCCAACCTTGAGCGTAAAGTAGAAGAGCGTACCAGAGAGCTGGAAGAGGCCAACAAACGAATGACCGACAGCATTCATTATGCGCATACGATACAAAACTCTATGCTGCCTAAGCTGGATGTGATGAAGGAGTCGTTTGAGGATTGCTTTGCCCTCTATCAACCTTTGAATATTGTAAGTGGTGATTTTTACTGGTATCGAAGGCTAAAAGATGATGATAAAGACCTCACCTTTCTAGCATCGGTAGACTGTACAGGACATGGGGTTCCCGGAGCACTCATGAGTATGTTGGGTGAATCAATGCTAAAGCATATTGTGCTGGATAAGAAGTATTTTGAACCTGATGCTATTCTGGACGAACTCAATATTGAGGTCAATGATTTACTGAATCAGCATGATGAGGAAAATCACCATGGCATGGATATATCCCTTGTCGTGATAGATCATAAAGCCAAAACACTATCTTTCAGTGGAGCAAGGCAGGATATGATTTATGTGAAAAATGGAGAAGCTGATGTGCTTAAAGGTGAACGCTTCTCTATCGGTGGCTTTGCAGAAGATACCAAAGCAGCAGTAAAGCACGTTATGAATATTGATGAAACCATGACATGCTATTTATTTTCCGATGGTTTTAAAGACCAATTCGGAGGACCGGATTTCAAGAAATTCGGCACGACCAGATTCAAAAGCTTACTTTTTGAAAACCATGAAAAACCCATGGCGGAACAAAAAGAAATTTTAGAACAAAAGCTGGAAGAATGGGTTGGTGAAGAAGTGAGAATTGATGACATCCTGGTATTAGGATTTCAAATTAAACCTTAACCTGATTAGTAATGAATGTATTAGCAATAAATCTTAAAAATTGGTGCATAGATAATATTAGTCCACTGGCATGGAGCAGGATAGTGCTTAAAGCATTGCCTCAGCTTCGTGATCTTGGATTTAGCCTCGATGAAATCGAGAACCCAAGTGATAACCTGGAACTGGATGCCAAAGGATTAAAGATCATAGAAAAGTCCATGAATGAAATTTATGCGATGGACTTACCTCAGGAGGTAGTAAATAGTTAAAGCTTCTTGAGTACAGATTTCAAACACCTGCTCTTGGCAGGTGTTTTTTTATGCCTGCATTTCTTCACCGGCGTGGTATCGTACATACCGCATAGCTTCACGCATTACCTTAGGCTTAAGCATTGACTTATTAAGCAAGACACGTACGCATTCCTGAATGCCTTCAATGATAGAAGGGTGTGGATGAATCAACTCGGCAATTTCCTCAATCCCCTTTTGCATGTAAATCAATAGCGCTACAGCCTGAATGGCACTAGAGGCGTGCTCTCCTACTACACGCATACCAAGCACCTTCATGTCGTCATCATCCGTGACTATAATCTTGATAAACCCCTGGGTGTTGCGCATGGCCCAGGCCCTTGCAATACAACCATAGTCTAGGCTAACCATCTTATAGTTGATGCCCATTTCCCTGGCTTTGATCTCATTGATGCCCACGCCGGCCACTTCCGGTGCCAAAAACATGATAGTGGAAATGTTCTCATAGACCAGGTCCCGCTCAGGCTTTCCAAAAATACGCTCTACAGCATAGCGTCCCTCCAACTCACCGACATTGACCAGGGCAATATCAGCAGTAATATCACCTACGGCATAAATATTTGATATGGAGGTTTGTGTAAGATCATCTTTGATACCTCTGTCATCAATCTCCAGACCTAGGTCCTTATCGAAAAGTCCTTCATAATTGGGAATCCTGCCCACAGAAACCAGTGCTTTCTCCACAAGAAACTTTTCTTTCTGCCCATCATTATATTCCAAAATATAAGCGACCTGACCATCTTCAATATCCATAGAGGTCAGTCTTGAGTTTCTGTGTATGATGACTCCCTTGGCTTCAAGGTTTTTCTCTATAACACTTACCACATCCTCGTCCTCAAAAGGAAGAATTCTATCCCCCTTATCGATAAGATGAACCTTAGTATGACCAAAATTTGAAAATATCGTGGCAAACTCGCAACCGATAACCCCGGCACCCAGAATCACCATGCTTTTAGGAAAATCTTCGAGCTTATCTATGCCATCGCTGGTAAGAATATGCTGTTCATCGATCGGAATATGTGGGAGTTTTCTTGGTCGGCTTCCCGTAGCTAAGATGATATAATCACTATGGATTTTTATTTTCTCCCCATCCCTTTCTATTTCCACAGTATGCTTATCCAGCACTTTTGCGGTACCTCTCTTGAAGTGAAAATAGTCTGAATCATCAGACACGTTGAGGTTTTGCATATGATGCTCTAGCATCTCCATGCGCTGAGCAGCCACTTCCCTTACTGAAGCCTTAAGCTTACTGAAGCTAAAATGAGGATCATCAAGGTTGAAAGAACGGCTGCTGTTTCTAAACTGGAAAGCTTCTCTTGATAACTCCCACCAGGTTTTGCTGGTCAAAGCACCATGGTGAATGCCGGCGCCCCCTATCTGATTTTTTTCAATCAGTAAGGTCTTCTTTTTGAAATCGTAAGCTCGCATGGCTGCGGCATATCCTGAAGGACCACCACCAATTATACATAAATCATATTTTTCCATGCGCATTCAATTTTAGTGAGTAAACTATTCCTGTTGTGGAAGGTGCACAGCAGCCATCATACAGCGGGCGCTCCCACCTCCTATTTTTTCGATAGTAGGGATATTTACTGGTAATGGTTCAGCATATTTCGAGATCTGTTTGATCTGATCATTGCTAAGTGAATCAAAAGCCGTCTGACTCATCACCAAATATTCCTGACCATCTTTATTCTTTACTTCCAGCATATTGCCTGCAAAGGCGTTTAGCTGATCATAGCTTATGTCGATAATTTCATGCTTTGTTTGAGCCAATTCAATACGCACCAATTCTCTCTCGGCTGGTCGATGGATAGAAGCCAAGCAAACCACCGCATACCCTGTACCAATGGCCATCATCACATTGGTATGATAAATGGCCTTGCCCTGTGCATCTACAGCATCAAACGTTACCGGAGAAAAACCAATAGTCCCTGTAAGCTGCTTAAACAGCTCCTCATCTGTTCTGCTCGATCTGCAGGCATAGGCTTTTCTATATTGATAATCGAAAATAATGCTTCCCGTGCCTTCCAGGAATTTATCTTGCTTTTCGTGCTGTGAAAGATTCAGCACTTCATCTATTTCAAACTTAGTTTCCAGCAGATCAAGGATCTCATTATTCCTCTCCAACCGTCGGTTTACCGATTCCATCGGATAAAGAATTACCCTTGCATCACTATGCATAGATATCCAATTGTTGGGAAAAATCGCATCTGTCCGATTAGGATGGTATTTTTCTTCGAATACCAGTACCTCTATCTGCTTTGATTGTAGTTTTTTTACAAAGTCATCAAACTCTTTAATGGCGGCTTTCTGAATCTCTTCTTTGCTTACCGAAGGGTCGTTATGCTGAAAGGCATTAGAGGCTGCGGTTTCCTCATTGAAACCAAAATTGGCTGGTCTCACCATCAATACCGCAGAAGCACTTTGGGTTATGTTGCTCATACTCAAAAATCAAATTATTAAAAATATTGTAATTAATTACTACTTGTGGCGGCTTTTCAGGATATCAATCACATCATTTAGCGAATAGCCTTTGGCATTAAGTAGAATGAGGTAATGAAACAGTAAGTCAGCAGCCTCGTTGAGAAAAAGATTCTCATTATCGTCTTTAGCTTCAATAACCAATTCTACAGCCTCCTCACCTACTTTTTGGGCAATCTTATTGATACCCTTAGCAAACAATGATGCGGTGTAAGAACGCTCATTGGGGTTATCTTTTCGCTCCTGAATTACAGACTCCAGGTGTCCTAAAAAAGAAAAAGGCTCTTCAGTATTTCTTTCGGCAAAGCAGGTGTCAGCACCCGTATGACAAACAGGGCCAACAGGTTCAGCCTGAATCAACAATGTGTCAAGATCACAATCTTCTTTCACATTAACCACCTTCAGAAAATTGCCGCTTGTTTCGCCTTTAGTCCATAAGCGTTTTTTGGATCGGCTATAGAAAGTCACTTTTCCTGAAGCTTTGGTTTGGGAAAGCGCCGCCTCGTCCATATAGCCGAGCATCAAAACCTTCTGTGTTTTAGAGTCCTGTATAATTGCCGGGATTAGCCCATCTCCTTTTTCAAAATCTAGTGCCATTATCTTAGTCTCACTGGTATATTTTCCTGTTCCAAGTATTTCTTCAGTTCTACAATGGGTATTTCATTGAAGTGAAAGATGCTTGCCGCCAGAGCAGCATCAGCTTTACCCTCATCGAAAATAGTCTTAAAATGGTCTTTAGCACCTGCACCTCCCGATGCGATCACCGGGATATTGACCAGCTCACTGATTTGCCTGGTTAGCTCAACAGCAAAGCCATTTTTAGTGCCATCATGATCCATAGATGTCAGCAAAATTTCGCCGGCACCTCTATTTTCAATTTCCTTAACCCATTCCAGCGTTTTAATTTCGGTTGGCTTAGAGCCTCCGTGGGTATGGATCTTATGTTCTTTATCAACAAACTTTGTATCCACTGCTACTACAATGCATTGTGATCCAAATTCATTCACCAATTCATTGATTAGTGCAGGATTTTTTACAGCACTGCTATTGATGGATATTTTGTCGGCACCCGCATTCAATAATGCGGATACATCCTCGATAGAGCTAATGCCACCACCTACTGTGAACGGGATATTGATTTCATGAGAAACGGATTTAACAAGCTCCACCAGGGTTTTCCGTTTTTCGAGGGTGGCTGTAATATCAAGAAAGACCAATTCATCAGCATACTCATTGGCATAGGTTGCGGCCAGCTCTACAGGATCGCCGGCATCTCTGAGCTCTAAAAAATTTATCCCTTTTACGGTTCGCCCATTCTTGACATCAAGGCACGGAATGATTCGTTTGGTCAGCATCTTACAGGTATTGCTTTAGCTCGTCCAGTGTTATTCTTTCCTCATAAATGGCTTTGCCGATGATGGCACCATACACACCTATGCCGAGGAGCTTCTCTAAATCGATGGCACTGGAAACACCTCCACTGCTGATCAGGTTTAGTTTTGGAAATTGCTCCAATATGGTTACATAAAGTGCAACTGAAGGGCCCGTTAGCATACCATCGCGATCAATATCTGTGCAGATGACATCTTTGATGCCGAGAGCTACATAGTCTTCCAGAAAATCCAGAATGTGGATGGCTGTAGTCTCTTCCCAGCCGTGCACAGCAATGTAGTTTTCGCGCACATCAGCACCTAGTATGATCTTATCAGGGCCATATTTATAAATCCATTGTTTAAAAACAAATGGGTCCTTTACGGCGATACTTCCACCTGTTACCTGCGCTACACCAAGATCAAAAAGACGCTCCACCTCTTCATCAGACTGTACGCCCCCACCAAAATCTACTTTAAGGTTAGTATTTTTTGTGATAGACTCTATTACTTTCCAATTGATCACTTTTTTGGCCTTTGCACCATCAAGATCAACCAAATGCAGGCGCCTGATGCCCGCCTGCTCAAATTCCTGAGCCACTTTTAGCGGGTCTTCATGATAGACCGTTTTTTCCTCATATTTGCCGGCGCTCAGGCGAACACATTTACCTTCAATGATGTCTATGGCTGGAATAATTTCCACGAATTAGAATTTAGATTTCTATGAAATTTTTTAATATCTGCTGCCCGGTATGGCTACTCTTTTCGGGATGTGCCTGTATGGCGTAAAAATTATCCAGCTGAAGTGCTGCACTAAAATCAAGGCTGTACCCGGCACGTGCGATAGTCGTCTCAGCCAGCGGTGCGTAGTAGCTATGCACAAAATACAAATAGCCCCCATCTACCCCTTTCATTAAAGGTCCTTGCGGATAGGAAATTTCATTCCAGCCCATATGAGGTACCTTCATGCTATCCGGAAACCTTTTGACAGTGAGCGGGAATATGCCCAGACAATCGGTATTGTTTTCTTCAGTATGTGCACACATTAGTTGCAAACCGAGGCATATACCTAAAAATGGCTGGGTTAGTGTAGGAATTAAGGAATCTAAGCCCGTCTTTCTCAAGTACTGCATTGCAGTGCGCGCCTCTCCAACACCTGGAAATATAATCTTGTCGGCTTTGCGAATCTCATCCGGGTCGTCAGATACCAAAGGTTCCACACCCAGCCGATGCAATGCATTGGTCACAGACCGTACATTGCCGGCATTATACTTGATGATAGTTAAGTTCATTGCTTATGCTTTACAGCACAACCTGCTTCAAAAGTGTAAGATAGTTTTACTCTAATTTACAGCTACAGTCTTTTCATTCTGCTCTGCAACCTTTTCCTTTAAGAAAGCCTTGATTTCAGGAATAGATGAAAAAAGCTGTTCGTAGGACTCAATCACAAAATATCTGTCCTGAAAAACGTCCTTGCGAAAGGAGGTATTCATGATCGTAGCAACATCAAATTCATAATGCGGTGGCTCATCACTGATGCTGTACTTGGTTTCACCGGCAGAGGAAAGTATCCCGGCACCATAAATTCTGAGTTCACCATTTTCACGAATCAGTCCAAACTCCACTGTAAACCAGTAAATGCGGGACAATAAATCTATAGCATAATCATTACCACAATAATGAAGTCCTATCTTGCTCAATTCCTCCAGAAAATCAACAAACGCCTGGTTTGTAAGTAAAGGCACATGGGCAAAAACATCATGAAACATGTCGGGCTCCTCGAGGTAGTCCAGCTCCGACATTTTTCTTAACCAGGTAGTAGCCGGAAACCGCTTGTTTGACATTAACTCAAAGAAAGTGTAATCCGGTACAATGCCCGGTACCACGGCTAATCTCCAGCCGGTTATTTTCTCTAAAATCTCGTTGGTCTCTTCGAAGCTTGGAATCCTATCTCTTACAAAATTGGTAGCTTTCAGACCTTCCATATAATCTTTAGTAGCAGCAGAGGGTAGATTTTGAATCTGTCGGTCATAAAGGATTTGCCAAACTTTGAAATCCTCTTCTGTGTAATTCTCATAGATCTGTCTCATAATGTTGTCTTTTTCTGCGTACTAGAAATTACGGATCAGCAAGACCCTGGATTTTCTAATTATTTGAATGGTAAAGCTAGCGAATTATGTCCTGAGCTACAATTCTCCTGTCTCCACTAATTATTTAAATGATGGCCAATTTTCTATTCTGTGTCATAAAATTGGCTTATCTTCAAGGCTCAATTGTCTATACCACCACCATTGCTGAACAATGAATCCACCTGATCAAAATATCTTCAGTGAAAAGGTTATCTTGATCTACAAAGGAGAGGTTACTCATAACCTGCTGGTCAATTTGCTTGAGTCCTTTGAAGAGCGCCTTGAAGAGATTGAAGGTGAAAGGTCAATACGGAAAAAATGCTTCAACATAGCAACCGAATGTATTGAAAACCTTCGCCACCACAGCACTTATCCACTCAATGGGCAATCTGTAAATATGACCGAAGGGAATTCCCGATCGAGCATGATCATGATTACCGTTGATCCTGAGTATTATACATTTCTGACCTGTAATTACATTAAGAGAAGGGAAGAAATATTAATTACCCAGAAGATCGATAAAATCAATGCAATGGATTCTATGGAGTTGAGGAGTTATTACAAAGATGTGATGTCAACCGGGGGTATGTCTGATAAGGGCACTGCCGGATTGGGATTCATTGATATTGCCAGAAAATCCAACAATAAATTAAAATATGAATTTAATCGTGTGAATGACGAGATATCGTATTACACTTTTAGCGTAAAGTTAAACCGGCAGCAAGACTAGATGGATTTTGAAACATCAGCTATGGAGAAATTGAGGGTAGATGGCACCCGAATTACTCCCTACATTTATTTTGACCCTCATTCGGGGTTTTTAGACATAAGGGGCAAATCTAGTCCTGAAAACACACTACAGTTCTACCAAAAGCTTTTTGATAGGTTGGAAGAATATGTGGTATTTGGGATGAGTGACCTTACTGTCAATATTTTCTTTGAATATTTTAATACCAGCAGCTCAAAATGCCTTTTTGACCTGTTCCGGAAACTTTCCCTGATCAATCAAACCGGTAGAAATGTGACCATCAACTGGTACTATGAAGCCTGGGATGAGGACATGCTGGAATCTGGCGAGGACTATGCAGAACTACTCGATCTGGAGTTTAATTTGATTGAAACAGACGAAGATTAGTATCCAATCAACCTATTTCTGCTAAATACGCTATAATAGATACAGGCCTTATTGAAAGGAATTAAGGTTTATCGTTAGGTATTATTGATAAGCGTTTTGTACTATGAAAAATGGTGACAATAAGTCAATGGCTAAAGAGTTATGGGATACTTATGTCAAAACCATGAAAAAGTACAATGCACAACTGACTCCTAATGAAAACGATAATCCATTCACAATTGTGGCCAAAAGGGTTGGTCAGGTAGTAATAGTGATTGCTTCTCTTTTATTGTCACCAGTTATTTTAATTGTGGTGCTGCTGATTTTTATAACTGCACTGTAGCATGAAAATAACAAGACTAAATGTAGTATTATTATTGGCTTGCCTTATTCTAGTAATGCATCAGGTTACCCAGCATATTCTCCATTATTCAATTGACTGGGCTGACAATTATTTGGATCCATTCATAGGTGCAGCCCTAGTATTTCATTTGATCTATTTAGATCCATTTCGAGCATTATCTATCTCGCAATACAATGTCTTACTCATTGGAACCGCTATGGTCCTTATTTCAGAAATTGTATTCCCGCTACTTGCTCCTCAAAGGATTGTATCTGATGGCTATGATGTTATTGCTATATACGCTGGCATCATAAGCTACACTTTTATCAATAATGAAATACCATCAAATATTGACTGGTTAAAATAACGTCAGACAGTGCAAAGGTCTAATACGCCATATTTTCTCTGAAACTCATAATTTCTTTCAATGCATGGATAAGCTTGCCTGATTGATCAAAATCAATGGTTTGCTGACCGTCAGAGAATGCCTCGGTAGGTTTATCATGGGTCTCGAAAATTATTCCATCAGCTCCGGCCATCACTGCCGCCAGTGCCATAGGTGCTACATGATCGCGAATCCCTATGCCATGTGAAGGATCGACAATTACCGGTAAATGGGTTTTTTCCTTGAGTATCGGCACTGCATTAAGATCGAGCGTATTGCGCGATGCTCGCTCGTAGGTTCGGATGCCTCGCTCACAAAGCATAAGCTTCTCATTGCCACCTGCAAAAACGTACTCTGCAGAATACAAAAGCTCATCGATTGTACCTGAGATGCCTCTTTTGATCATCACCGGTTTGTCTACCTGACCAAGTTCATCCAGTAGATTGAAATTCTGTGTATTGCGAGCACCAACCTGGTAAATATCCACATAATCGTACATCTCGGCAATTTGAGAAACCTGCATCACCTCCGTAACTATTTTGATACCGGCTTCTTTCGCCAGTTTATACCAGAGTTTGAGCCCTTCCAACCCCATCCCTCTAAATGAGTAGGGTGAACTTCGAGGCTTGAAAACCCCGCCTCTCATTATTCTGATACCATTTTCCACCAAATGATCGATGGTTTTCCTGATATTTTCTTCCCCTTCAATAGAGCATGGCCCTGCCATAATAGCCAGGTCGCCCTCTCTAATGACCACACCATCGCCAAGGTCAATACTGGTAGGCTTCACTTTCCACTTACGGCTAAC
Source organism: Cyclobacteriaceae bacterium (assembly GCA_965227155.1). Taxonomy (GTDB): domain Bacteria; phylum Bacteroidota; class Bacteroidia; order Cytophagales; family Cyclobacteriaceae; genus UBA6059. The sequence continues at coordinate 3,955,065 of OZ245731.1, read as the reverse complement.
CAGCTTAAAATCATCCGATACCATATGGATATCCGCAATGCCCGGCAAATGGCCAATCTCCCTGATGTCAAACTTACCTTTGCCGATACCAACCAGGTATTCCCCTAGCTGGGTTTTGACCATTCGGGATTTATAATTGAAATTGGAGATCCGATCTTCTACCTCCTGGATTTGATCCTGCTTAGTTCCTTTTTCAAATTGAATGATCATAGGTCTGACTTTATTGATTTTACAAATGCGATAATATCTTCCTCAAGTTTTTTGGCCTCCTTAAGCTTGTTGATAAATGCACTGCCAATGATAGCACCCTGAGCATATTGACATGCAGCCGAAAATGTCTGTCGATCGGAGATGCCAAAACCAATCAAACGAGGGTTGGTGAGGTTCATTTCATTTACACAATCAAAGTAGGCTATTTGCTTTGGTGTGATTTCCTTTTTGGCACCGGTTATGCTAGCAGAGGATACCATATAGATAAACCCCTCGCTGTTGTTATCGATGGTTTTTATACGTTCTTCTGATGTTTGCGGTGTAATTAGAAAAATGTTGTAAAGACCGTGGGCATCAAACAAAGCTTTGTACTCCTGAAGGTACTCATCCATTGGTAAATCCGGTAGTATAAGCCCATCAATACCACAGGCCTGTGCCTCCTGGCAAAACCTCTCTACGCCAAATTGCATGATAGGATTGAGGTAGCCCATCAACACTACAGGTAAGTTTACCTTGTCCCGCATGCCCTTAAGCTGCTCAAAAAGCTTTTGGATGGTCATACCGTTTTTGAGGGCAACCATATTGCTTTCCTGAATAGTAGGACCATCGGCAATAGGATCGGAAAAGGGCATCCCAATTTCAATCAAATTTGCCCCACCTTTCTCCAGGGCCTGCATTACCGAAATTGTATCTTCCAGATTAGGATAACCTGCAGTAAAATATATGTTGAGGATATTGCTATCCTTCTGTTGAAATAGTTGCTTTATTCTGTTCATTTTAATTCTAAATCAAACTTATTGAAAGGTCTACCACAAAGAAGCGCAAAGAAGGCACAGAGGTGCACAAAGTTTTGCTTCAACATTTGCTTTTTTCTTTCAGCTTTTTCCTTTCACCTTCCACCCTTTTCCTTTCACCTTTCACAATTCACTTTTCATCCTCCGTAGCTTTAGCGAAGGTGGATTTCACCCTTAATCCTTTTTCCTTTCAGATTTCATCTTAATGAATCAATACTTCCCCCATCGAATGTAGGTTTCCAAATCTTTGTCACCTCGGCCTGATAAGCTAATGACCACTATTTTTTCCGGGGATAAACTCATTTGCTTGAGTACAGCCAGGGCATGGGCCGTTTCGATGGCCGGTATAATGCCTTCCAGCCTACTTAACTCTACACCAGCACGCATCGCTTCTTCATCTGTCACGCTATAAAAGCTGCCTCTTCCACTATCAAATAGATGTGCATGTAAAGGTCCTATGCCGGGATAGTCCAGGCCTGCGGATATGGAATAAGGCTCTGTCACCTGTCCATCTGCTGTCTGCATCAGCAAGGTTTTACTGCCATGCAAAATACCTTCTCTACCCAGGAAAGTAGTGGCGGCACTTTCACCGGAATGTACACCTTTACCGGCAGCCTCCACAGCCACCAGGTCAACCTTTTCATTATCCAGGAAATGATAATAGGCACCGGCTGCATTGCTTCCTCCACCAACACATGCCACGACATGGTCAGGATAGTCGCGGCCCTCTTGCTCTGACAACTGGAACTTGATTTCTTCGCTTACCACCGACTGAAAGCGGGTCACCATATCAGGATAAGGATGTGGCCCAACCACGCTGCCTATGATGTAATGTGTGTCCTCGGGATTATTGATCCAAGCCCGCATGGCTTCATTGGTAGCATCTTTCAGTGTTTTGCTACCACTGGTTGCTGGCACTACCTGGGCGCCCAATATTTTCATGCGCTCAACATTGGGCCTTTGTCGCTCTATGTCGATAGCACCCATGTAGATGGTGCATTCCATGCCCATCAGGGCACAGACTGTAGCAGTAGCCACTCCATGCTGCCCTGCTCCCGTTTCTGCGATGATACGCTGCTTTCCAAGCTTACGAGCCAGCAAAATCTGCCCGACAGTATTGTTTACCTTATGTGCACCGGTGTGACAGAGGTCTTCCCGCTTCAGGTAGATTTTAGCATGGTAGTGCTCCGACAATCTCGCTGCATAATACAACGGTGTGGGCCGACCCACAAAGTCCTTTAACAGCTTCCTGAATTCTTTTTGAAATTCCTCAGATTGAGTGATCTCCAGATAATTCAACCGAAGCTCCTCAATATTCGGGTAAAGCATTTCGGGAATATATGCCCCGCCAAACTTGCCATAATAGCCTCTTTCGTCCACATGGTATTTCAATGTTTCTGCCATAATGCTTCTTTAAATTTTTTAATCAAATCAATGTCTTTTATACCGGGTGCAGTTTCAAACCTGCTGTTGATATCAATGCCTATATATTTCGGGTGCTGAAAAGCCTGCAAGGCCTCCACTTCATTCGGGCCAATCCCACCACTCAATAAAAAGGGTGTTGAAAATGAATAATTCTTAAGCAGGGACCAATCGAATTGCTGTCCGCTACCTCCTCTAAGCTTACTTTTGGTATCAAATAATAGGTAATCCGCTGCATTTTCATATCGAGCTGCTTCTGCTAAATCCTGCTGTTCTTTGATCGGTAATGCTTTCACAACCTTTAGACCTTCCTGACGGATCAACTTACAATCAGCTGCTGTTTCATCTCCATGCAGTTGAACAGCAGACAAGCCATAAATGTCTGCCTTTTCCAAAATCTCATCGGTACTTGCATTCACAAATACCCCTACTTTCTCGACAGGCAATTCAAGCAAAGCTTTTATTTCATGAACTTCCAAATCAACGTTGCGCGGCGAAGGTTCATAGAAAATCAGCCCCATCCAATCAGGCTGCACCCTACTAACCAGGGCTTGCATATTTTCTATGCTTTTCATACCGCACACTTTTAGGATCATGCCACTGTTGCTTTTAGCTTTTCCAATTGTTCTATAAACTCCTGACAGGCTTTTTCCGGTCGGTCGTGCTTCATAAACATTTCCCCGATCAGGAAGCCCCTGAACCCGGATTCCTGCAGTTCCAATATAGTTTCAGGGGCATGAATGCCACTTTCTGAAATCTTCACAAATTGATCTGGGATCTTTTGCGCCAGATGGTGAGAGGTAGCCACGTCAGTTTCAAATGTCTTTAGATTTCGATTATTGACGCCAATAATATTGAGCGTATCACAAACATGGTTGGACAATTCCTGCTCATCATGCACTTCCATCAACACTTCCAAACCCAGGCTTCTGGCAAATCCTGCTAGAGATTTTACCTCCTCCGGTGATAAGATGGCTGCAATGAGCAAGATGCAATCCGCACCTATAGATTTGGCCTCCAGTATTTGATATTCGTCAATGATAAAATCCTTCCTCAAAATCGGGCAAAAATTGAAATGCCGTGCAGTGGTTAGGTCCTCACTTTTACCTCCAAAGAACTCAATGTCCGTCAGCACGGATAAGCCACTGGCCCCTGCCTGCATGTAGCCTATGGTTGTGCGCTCAACCGGCGCATGGCTATTGATCACACCTTTGGAGGGGGATTTTCTTTTGAATTCCGCGATGATTCCCGATTTATCAGGCCGGGTGAGGTAATGACTCATCGATACCGGCTTTCCTTCAAAATAGATGGATTGCTCCAAAAGTTTGGTTGGATATAAGGATTTCCGTTTGGCTACTTCCTGCTTCTTATATGCTACTATTTTCTCCAGAATATTCATATGGCCATTAGTTTTTTAAACGTTTGCAGTGCCCTTCCTGAGACTATTGATTCACGGGCCTGCTCAATACCTTCGGTAATGGTGGACAGTTGCTTACCACAGTACAATGCCAGCCCTGCATTGGCAAGTACCACCGCTTCCTGCTCTTTGCTACCCTCACCCTGCAGCACCTTCATGAAGATTTTTGCGGATTCCTCAATAGTATTGCCACCGGCAATAGTTTCAGCATTGATGGTAGCCAGTCCGATATCTTCCGGCGATAGGATCTGTTCTGCATTTTCGGTGATCATTTTAAAGCTGCCGGTAAGAGATACCTCATCATACCCATCAAGGCTATGGAGTATCACAAAATGCTTGTCTGTTTTCTGATATAAATACCCATAAAGACGCGCCAATTCCAAGGAAAATACTCCAACCAGTTGATTTTTAGGAAACGACGGGTTAACCATAGGTCCCAGCATATTGAAGAAGGTCTTCACACCCAGGTCTTTTCGAATGGGGGCTACATTTTTCATAGCCGGATGAAAGAGCGGGGCATGCAAAAAGCAGATTCCTGCTTCATCCAGCGAACGGCGAAGCTTATCCTTGTCATTGGTAAATTCATATCCAAAATGTGCCAGCAGGTTGGATGATCCGCATATAGATGACACGCCGTTGTTACCATGCTTGGCTACCGGCTGACCAGCTCCGGCTACCACAAAGCTGGACAGGGTAGAAATATTGAATGTGTCCTTGCCATCACCACCGGTTCCACACAGGTCAATGGCATTGTATTCTTCGATCTCCAGTGGGATGCAAAGCTCCAGCATCGCATCACGGAAGCCTTCCAGCTCATCTACGGTAATGCTGCGCATGAGGTAGACGGTAAGAAAAGCCGCGACCTGGTGGGTATTGTACTGCCCTTGGGCCAGGTTAACCAGTATCTCCCTTGCTTCAGCTTTGGAAAGTGATTGGTATTCAAAGAGTTTATTGAGAATATGCTTCATAGTTCCAACCAGTTTTTAATAATCGTGGTGCCCTCTTTTGTCAGTATCGATTCAGGATGAAACTGCACCCCTCTTACGTCATACGCCTTGTGCCGTAGCGCCATCACCCTACCCTCATTATCCATGGCTGTGATCGCAATACCTTCGCCCGGCTTATCCACTTCCACCGACCAGCTGTGGTAGCGGCAGGCCCGGAAAGTAGCCGGTAAGCCTTCGAAAATGGCATCTTTGGTATCGCTGAGCTGCACATCATCTTCTACGCCATGCAATACTACGGGCATATTAAAAATGCGGCCACCGAAGGCTTCTGCAATGGCCTGATGGCCCAGGCAAACACCCAAAATACTTTTGCTGGAAGCATATTGTTTGATGAGCTGGGGCATGATACCCGCCTCCGAAGGAATACCCGGCCCTGGACTCAGCAATATCTTGTCATACGCTGCTACCGCTGCCAAATCAATTTTATCGTTTCGGAAAATATCCATCTGACTGGCATAGCCCAATTGCCTGATGATGTGCACCAGATTATAGGTGAAGCTGTCGTAATTATCCAACACCAATATTCGTTTCCCACTCATATGCTTTCCGCCATTTCGAGGGCCTTCTGCAAGGCCGCCAATTTATTATACACCTCCTGCACTTCACTTTCCGGATTAGATTTGGCAACTATGCCGGCACCCGCCTGGAAGAAAAGCTTGTTGTTCTGACTCAGAAATGAGCGGATCATGATGGCATGGTTGAAATCTCCATTGAAATCCATAAAACCGATGGCCCCACCATAATAGCCTCTCTTTCGATTTTCATATTGATCGATCAGCTGCATGGCTTTGTGCTTGGGCGCACCTGATAAAGTACCTGCGGGGAACGTGCTGCCCACCATTTCCAGTGGATCTGCTTTTTCATCCAGCTGACCACTTACTTTCGAAACCAGGTGGATCACATGCGAATAGTACTGGATTTCCTTAAAGGTCTCCACTTTCACATGGTCACTACTTTTACTTAAATCGTTGCGGGCCAGGTCTACCAGCATCACATGTTCAGAATTTTCCTTGGGATCATCGTAGAGCTTGCGGGCCAGAGCTGCATCTTCGGCATCATTGCCGGTGCGACGAAAAGTACCGGCTATCGGGAAGATGGTGGCCTCCCGGTCTTTGATCACGATCTGCGCCTCTGGTGAGGAGCCAAAGATCTTGAAGCTGCCATAATCAAAATAAAACAGGTAAGGTGAAGGATTGATAGAACGCAGTGCCCGGTACACCTGGAATTCATCGCCTTTGAATTGGGTGGTGAATCGCCGGGACAGCACAATCTGGAAGACATCACCCAACTGGCAATGTTCAATGCCTTTTTTGACGATGTTCAGGTATTCCTCATTGGTGTAATTGGATTGCACCTCCCCTTTTGTGGCAAAGGAGAAATCCGGCACATTTTTATTGTTGATCAGCTCGGCGATTTCCTCCAACCGGGAGGGCTTGCCATTTTGCGGATCATGCTCGAAGATGTACAGCTCATTTTTGAAGTGATCAAGCGCCAGGATGTAGCGAAATACAGAATAGGATACTTCCGGTATAGTGAAATCCTCTGCTTTGCCTGGCTCAAAATCGATATCCTCGAAATGCTGCACTGCATCATAGCCCATGTAGCCAAAGATGCCATTGTGAATGAATTTGTATCCAGTAGTTTCAGTCTTAAACTGCTGCGCAAACTGGCGCAGGGCATCAACCAGGCTTTGCCGATCGCTGATGGTCTGGGTTTCCTGCTTGTCGGGGTAAGTGACAGAGAGGTGGTTGCTTTTGAGCGCGATGTTAGCTATGGGCTCGCAGCAGATGTAGCTGAAGCTGTTGTCATTGCCATGGTAATCGGAGCTCTCGAGCAGCAGGCTACCGGCAAATTTATCCCGCAAGCGCAGATAGATGCTCACCGGTGTAACCGTATCGGCCAGTTGTTTTTTCGTTTTTGTTTTTAGATGATAAGCCACTTTATCTCAATTTTTGCCAAAAAAAAGACCCACGTGAACAGCGTGGGTCTCAATGTCAGTATTCTAAATATACTAGTGCTGTTCACGGTATCGTAAGATGCTGTGCCACCACCAGGTATATGTGTTATTCATTTTCATTGCTGCTAAGCTAATGCAGGTCGTTTGTAAAATGCAAGGAGTATTTTATATAAATTGAAATAGGTTTAATATGCAATCTATTTAATTGTGACATTGATGATAAAAATATTCTCTATAATAATAGGTATTATACTACCTGTAAAGAGTATTGCATGCATGTGTGATTATAGCAAGAAACATGGTGAATTATTAAGCGAGGAGCTTAATAATTCTGAAATAGTTTTTATAGGTATAGTTACCGAAACAGATGAAAATCGTTTCACTTTTAAAATTGAAGAACTTTTAATAGGTACGGTCAAAGACTCCCTAATTCATGGGATAGATATTGGAATGGGTTGTAGTACCACTCCTAAAAATATATCTGAAAGATGGATAGTCTATTCAAATGTAAGTGAGGGCTTAATTTCTTTGGGGATTTGTGGTCTTTCAAGAAGCTTTGAAAATCCTTATTATCCTAGCATTTATTCAATTCCTCCTCCACCAAAAAAAAACTCAAGAGAGATTGACGTCTATATTAACGAAGCTAATTTCAAAATTAAAGCACTGATTGAGCTGAAACAAGAAATAGATTTCTTAAAGAGGATGAAAGGGCAAAACGACTAATTCAATTATTAAATAATATTCCACTGGTAGTATGGTAAGCGCCAGCTACCCTAAGGACAATCGCTATTCAATCACACTCTAAATGATGCCATTGAAGACCCTACCACTGATTAATGTAATTTTTGGCAGTGGATAATCCGCCAAAAACTGGAGATCGCTACAAATAAAAACTAATTAGCTATCTTAAGAGATTAAGTAAAACTAGATGTCCGTTGACGATAAAAAGGAAACTCTCTTTCAAAGAGTCATTGATATTGGTGCCAGCGAACAATTCTCGGGAACTGAGAAAAGGTATCTACGGATAACGAACATAGCCGCTGTGCTAGGGGTTTTGTTCAATGTTATTTGGATGTCAATTGCCATATATGTCTCTGAATACCTTAGCGCGGTATGCAACGGATTGTTGGGCGTGATGTTTCTATTGGTTTTGGTTCTTAACCATAAAGGCATGCGAGTAGTGGCTTCAACCTGGTTGGCAATCGCAGCCTATGTTTCTGTCCTTGTATTTCTTTATTTGTCCGGCTACTCATCCGGTATTACCACCGTTTGCTTTTTAAACATCATCCTGCCCTATATGACTTTCCCACGGAAGGCAAGGATTTTTGCGCATAGCTTCAGTTTTTTAGCCTGCCTGACTTTAATTGCTACCGTGGTTTTTCAATCAGCATTCAATGCTTACGATGACGGCCTAGACCCCTACTTATCACAGGTAGTCAATGTCAGTATTTCAGGTTTAATTTGTCTGGCACTGATTTGGAGCATGTCTGTGCTGATTGACAGATCGGAGGATTCACTATTGGCCGAACAAAAAAAATCAGATGATCTTCTGCATAATATTCTACCGGCAAACATCATCAGGGATCTAAAAGAAAGCGGTACGACAATTCCCAAAAAACATAAGAATATTACAGTCATTTTTACTGACTTTGAAGGCTTTACGGAGCTTGTAGAGTCCATTTCCCCTATCACATTGGTTAATGAACTCAATGAAATTTTTGGTCGATTCGATGAAATCATGGAAGAAACTGGGGTTGAAAAGATTGAAACCATTGGTGATGCATATATGGCCGCAGGTGGACTTGATAAAGAAATGACAAATCATGCCGCAAACTGTGTGATAGCGGCACAAAAGATGCTATCCTATCTTGAAGAGAGAAATCAAAGCCATGAATTAATATGGAAAATGCGGGTTGGGATACACACGGGAACTGCGGTAGCAGGTGTTGTAGGCAAAAAGAAATTTGCATATGACCTTTTTGGAGACACCATAAATACGACCAGCAGAATAGAATCTGCAGGTGAGGCGGGCAAAATCAATATATCTGCATCTACTTATGAACTGATTAAAAACGACTTTACATGTGTTTCTCGTGGAAAGATCTTTGCCAAAGGAAAAGGAAAATTGGATATGTATTTTGTAGATTAGATTATAGCTACAAAACTTTATGATGAATGCTATGCTCGATTCATCATATAGACAAACATATAAAGTCATATAAAGAAAATCATTTAAATTGGTTGATGGTTCGTAGAGGCCTTGATAAGGCATAGCACAAAATGAGCAACCACCTACCTATAGCGTCATCCAATAAGTCCATTGCGGTTCTCCCTTTTGTGAATATGAGTGCCGACGCTGAGAATGAATATTTCAGCGATGGCATTACCGAAGAAATAATCAATGCTCTGACCACTATTAAGGGCTTGAAAGTCATTGCCCGCACATCCTCTTTTGCATTTAAGAACAAAAATGTAGACGTGCGAACCATTGGCGACCAATTAGGTGTAAGTACTGTTTTGGAGGGAAGCGTTCGGAAAGCCAAAAACAGGGTTCGAATCACAGCACAGTTGATCAGTACTAACGACGGCACTCACTTCTGGTCAAAGAATTTTGATCGGGAACTGGAAGACATATTTGCCATTCAAGATGAAATAAGTATACACATTGCAGACCAGATTCGGGAAAACTTCGGTCACCTCAACATACAAGAACATCTCATTGAAGCGCCTACACAAAATATGGAGGCCTATGACCTTTACCTTAAAGGTCGTTATCAGCATTTGATGTGGGATGGTGATGGAATCAGAAATTCAGTTGAACTCTACGAACGTTGTGTAACGCTAGATCCCTCATTTGCTTTACCTTACTTTGGTTTGGGGTATAGTTATGCCATGTTTGGGTCCTGGGGAAATGATAGATCATTATTACAGTTATCTGAAGAGAATCTACGCAAAGGTTTTAGGCTGGACAAACAATCCTATACAGGGTATTTTGCTAAAGCGACATTGTCCTTTTGGGGGCATTGGGACTTCATCAAGGGGCATGATTTTTTCCAAAAAGCAATAGAACTTAACCCATCCTACACAGAGGCAGAAGAAGGTTTATGCGAATTATACACGGCCATAGGTTATTTCGAAAAAGCATTATCGCATGCTGACAATATATTGAAAATAAACCCTCTGTCGCCAAATCATTATTTCACGAAAGCGAATATTTATTATTTAAGGGAGGACTATACTAAAGCGTTGGAATGTATAGAAGCATCACTGAGCATTAATCCAAATTTCACACATCCCATTGCATTAAAACAACTGTGCTTAATTCTTACCAAAGATTATGAAAAGCTAAATGACTTCTTAGATCAAAACTCTTTGGCAGAGAGACCTGAAGAATGCAAAGCATTGTACAAGTTGGTCAATCCGGAAGAAAACATCGATATTGATATCAGCAGGGTGAGCTCAATGATCAAAGAAGATTCTGTAGGAACACTTTTTCCCTGGCAACTTTTTTTGTTGGTCCATTTGGACAAACATGAAATGGCATTGGATTTTTTGGAGGAAAACATCAAAATGCGTACCGGTCAAATCATAAACTTTATGAATATTCCGCTGCTCAAACCTTTACACCAGTACCAGCGATTTCAGGATTTGGTACAAGCTGCTTTCAATGTAGAACTTTTGCCACCTAATTCCGAAACACAAGTACAAATTACACCTACTAAAGCTTTGATATCAGATAGTGAAATCGATATAGCATTAGACATTATGGAAAAAGGTATGAGGGAAGAAAAGTGGTTTCAGAACCCCTCCCTTTCTTTACGCGAACTAGCAAATAACATAAACATTAGCAGCAACAAGCTTTCCTGGTTGCTAAATGAACGAATTGGGCAAAACTTCAATGAATACATCAATAGATTTCGTTTGGAAAACTTCAAAGTGAATGCCCTAAACCCTGCCAACAGTCACCTTACCCTTCTGGCAATAGCTTATGATAACGGCTTTAATTCTAAAACGGTATTCAATACCTACTTTAAAAAGATCGAAGGGATGACCCCCAAAGCCTGGTTGAAAGCTAATCAAACTAAGCCTGCTTAAAAGGTACTAAATCTCACTTTTAAAGTTCGGAATTTCATTTCAGGACGACTCACCTTCTTTTCCTTTTCATCTTTGAACCGTCAATTAGATAAAGCAATTCAAATAATTATTGAATGATGCTTCCTTCCTACTCTACTAAATAAACTAAGGTTAATAGAGAGGGCTTTTTGGCAATCGGAATTTTTAAAAAATTAATTATTAGTCTCATGAAAAACCTATTTACAATTCTCTTATTTTTTTGCACATTAGGTGCTTCTGCTCAAACTAACCCTCCTTTGAGTAAAGAAACTGAAGTAGCCCATAAGTGGCGGGTAAGTTTACCTTATTTTGTTCCTGAAGGACTTATCGTGAGTTCATGGAATGATCACAAAAGCACACAACACCTGGAGTTTCATATAAAACGCAACCTTGATGATAAGAACATCATAGGAGTTAAGTTAGCTCATTTTCGATTGTTTCAACCTATGGGCATCACATGGTGGGATGGCCTTTTGGATAAGATAGAATCAGAAAGTGAATTTTATCCAGGACACGTGCGAACAGCAGGAATTGGCATTTCCTACCAGCGAATGCTATGGAAAGGCTTATTTGCCACTGCTGAAATACTACCGCAATTTCAAACCTATTTGGATCTAGACGGTAATAAAATTGAAAATGGCTTTAAACTTTATACTTCCTATCATCTTGGTTACCATATCGCATTTGGTAAGAAAGAGCATTTTTTCATAGAACCACAGATTAACTGTATGCTCTGGACCTCTGATAATAAGGCTCCTGTTGGGTTTAAGGAGTTGGATGATAAATGGAGAAACTACTTTCTATTGGAACCGCAGATTTACTTGGGGTGGAAATTTTAAGCTAAGGTCTGGCAAGACAGGATTAGTAAATCTTGGCTTGTCAGACTATTGAAGTCAAAGGAGCTGGACTAGTGCATTGTTTTGCATACACTATTCTTTTAATTGACCCCTCTATTAAATACAGCTACTACACGCTGTTACAACTTATCTCTAGTGGAACTTAAGGTGCCCAATTTACCTTTCCACTCCCTCATTTTGGGTGCACCCCTTAGCGGGATGGGCCTTTGTGCATGCCCTTGCAGGCGCCTTTGTTAGAGTCTTTGGTCAGGCACGACAAATAAGCTACTTTTATTGTTTCCAAAAAAAGCGCTAAGACTGTAGCCTGCCTTTGCCGGCAGACGAAACTTGACTTTCAAGGTCTGGGGCAATTTATAAGTGAATTCGAGAAAATCAATTGCTGTTCTTCCATTCACCAACTTGAGTAAAGCTGGTGAAAATGAATTCTTCTGTGACGGTATCACAGAGGAAATCATCAATGCACTGGCCAAAATAGATGGCTTGAAAGTCATCTCACGCACATCCAGTTTCTATTTCAAAAACCACAAAGCTTCTCTAGAAGAAATTGCCAACAAATTGGGTGTAGCTATTCTTCTGGAGGGTAGCGCCCAGATTCATGAGGGTAAGCTTCGGGTGCGTGCCAAGCTAATAGATGTTGATGAGGACACACATTTCTGGTCAGAGACATGGGATCGAAAGCTGGAGAACCTTTTCGAAACGCAAGATGAAATCAGTTTGCTCATTGCTGATAAAATAAGAGAGCAACATGGTCATTTGAACATCTCCAATCATTTAGTAAACAGCCCTACAAAGAGTCTTTCATCTTATGAGCACCTCTTAAAAGGGCGTCATCATTTCTACAAATGGAATCCTGAGGATACGACCATCGCTATTGAGCATTTTGAAAAATCCGTAGAACTAGATAAGGGACTCATTGAGGGTTATCTCGGTGTAGCTGACAGCTATAGTTTCATGGCAGTAGCTGGTTTTGCCCCTCGCGATGAAGCCTGGCAAAAAAGCATCACAGCATTAGCCCTAGCGAAAAAGCTTGACCCGGACCATGCAGGACTTAATTATATGCTGGGTATGCAGGCCTTTTTTACCGAAGCAGATTTTGCTGCAGCCATGCAATATGGCATCAAGTCGTTAGCTGCTAAACCCACCTACTCTGAAGCACATCAGTTTGTTTCCTTTCTACACACGTTGGTTGGTGATTTTAAAAAAGCACAAGAGCATATACTTTTTGCCAAATCCTCAGACCCGCTAAATCCTGAGACCAGATTCTATGAGGCAAATTATTATTACCGAGCGCGTGATTTTGATAAATCCAGTGAGATTCTACAGGAATTGCTGGAAGATAATGACAAAAACCTGCCAGCAATTCTTGTCAGTGTCTATATACTTATTCGAGAAGGTCAACTCAATGCAGCCCGCCAGAGACTAGATGAAGTTCCAGAGCTGGCTTTCACACCTGATGAAAGATTGGGTCTCCTTGCCCTGATCGATGCAAGAGATGGAAAAATCACAACACATTTGGAAAAACTAGAGATGCATGCCCAGGAATCACATGCCCACCATGCTCACGCCTACCTATTCCTCACCTATGCTAATCTGGCGCACTATGAGGAGGCTTTTGCTATTTTAGAAAAGCTATTCGAGAATGCCTCTACAATACTGCTTCTAGCTTTTAGTGATCCCTTGGGAGATGCCATACATTCACACCCAAGATATCAGGAATATCATGATCGGATTTATCCAAAGATCATAGAAAAGCCAAAGGTCAAAAAAACTAATAACCCTGATCCTAGACTTACAAATGAACAAGTGAAGAAAATACAAACCTATGTGGAAACCGAGCGACCCTACCTAAATCCTTCACTCACATTACGTTCGCTGGCAGAGCAGGTAGATATACACCCCAATCAGCTTTCCTGGTTATTGAATGAATCTCTGGGAAATAACTTTAACGAGTTTATCAATAAAAAACGTATTGAGCACTTCAAACAACTGGTCCTTGATCCATACAATTCACATATATCGCTTATTGGGCTGGCCTATGAAAGTGGCTTTAACTCCAAGACCGTTTTCAACACAGCATTCAAAAAAGCAGTAGGTATGACACCTAAAGCATTTCAGAAAAGTCAGGGGTAATCAGTTTTTTAGTTCTGATATATAATTCAGAACCACTTCTGAATATACCGAACATATATCCTCTCCCATCTTCCTTTTTTTGTCATGAATAAATAAATAAGCCATGACACAAACAATGAAAGCGACAGTAGCAGCCAGGTACGGATCGCCCGATGTACTTCAATTGCAAAAGGTAAAAAAACCCAATCCAAAACCCAATGAGGTATTGGTGAAAGTAATGACAGCCTCAGCTACCACAGCTGATGCTATGATGCGCACTGGCAAACCTTACATCGCAAGGCTATTTGTAGGCCTGACAAAGCCCAAAAAAGCTATCCCGGGAACCGGTTTCGCAGGAGTCGTGGAGCAGGTTGGTAAGGCTGTTAAAAGCTTTGAAGTTGGCGATCGTGTGTTTGGTGAAACGACTTTTGGATTTAGCTCTAATGCACAATATCTGACGATATCGGAGGCTGGTGTCATTCTACCTATGCCCGAAAACCTGGATTTTTCCGAAGCTGCCAACTTCTGCGATGGACATTTGACATCCTTTAACTTTCTGAAAGAAATCGCTAATGTGAAGCCTGGACAAAAAGTACTGATCAATGGAGGCTCAGGAGCATTGGGGACTTCCGCCATTCAAATAGCTAAGTTCATGGGCGCGCATGTAACAGCCGTGTGCAGTGGTAGAAATGTCGGATTGGTGCGGTCATTAGGCGCTGATGAGGTGATTGACTATGAACAGAAGGATTTCACAAAAGGCACAGAAAAATATGATTTCGTTTACGACACCATCGGCAAAAGCTCTTTTTCTGCTTGTAAAGCCATCCTTTCAGAAAAAGGCATGTATTTATCCCCTGTATTGAAATTTTCTTTGCTCTTGCAGATGATTAAAACCTCATTTTTTGGTCAAAAGAAAGCCAGATTCGAAGCTACAGGAGCCAATAAAGAGGAAGAGCTAAGGCACATGCTTTCGGAGGTATTGGATATCTACAAAGAAGGGAAGTTGAAAACAGTCATAGACCGACAATTTCCATTAGCGAAGGTTGCTGAAGCACATCGCTATATAGAAGGTGGTCATAAGCGAGGGAATGTGGTGATTGTAACCGCCTCATAATATTTCGACCATCATTTGAAGGGAATAAAAACTGAACTAAACGATATGTCATTTTTTAAGACCGAAGAAGGCAAGCAAGAAATACTCGATTTCTACGATGAGAAACTCAAAGAGCTAAATATCGACTATGCATACGAAAAAGTGGAAACCAGTATCGGAATTACCAATATCATATGCACTGGCAAACCAAAAAAACCACCGATATTACTCATCCATGGTTCCAATGGTTGTGCACCTATAGCGCTGGAAACTTACCCAAATCTAAGTGCGCATTTTCGGGTTTATGCGATTGACGTACCTGCACAGCCGAATAAGAGTGCTGAGAACAGGTTGAACATGAATGACCATTCTTATGGCCGCTGGATTAACGAAATTCTGGAGCAACTACATATTGAAAATGCCCGAATGCTTGGCTTTTCTTTTGGTGGGCTAGTGATCCTGAAAGCGCTGGAATATAACGAAAGCAAGATCAAGGAAGTCTATCTGGCCGCTCCTGCATATATTGTTAATGGTAATCCGCTTAAGCTACTAGCTAAAGTCTTTATTCCTGTTCGTAGATATATCAGGACGGGTAACGTTAAATATGTAGAAAAAATCCTTGCCGTACTGTTTACTGAGCGCAATCATTTTGCCGTCCGGTTCTTAACCAAAGTGTTGCAGTATTGCACAATGGATTTTACACCGGTACCCACCATTAGCACTAGTGCAGCAAAGAGCATCAGGACGCCTATTACCTTATTCGCTGCCAAAAATGACTTGATGTTTCCGGGAGAGAAAATGATTAAGCGAGCATCGCGAATATTCCCTTCAATAAAACAAACAAGACTTTTTGAGAACTCAAGACACGTTCAAAGCATGGCTGAAAATCGAATTATAGAATCAATAGTCATTTCCCATCACAAATCACACTATCAATGAAAACGAATATCAAAAACCATTTAGGAATCGCTTTAGGAATTCTTATCGGAGTAATTGTAGGAATTGCACAGGACAATATTGGCTTATGGATAAGCCTTGGTTTGGCAATCGGTGTAGCCGTAGACTATACAAGGAAAGATGAATCATCCAAAAAAATAGGAAAATGAAAAATATTCGAATAAAATCAAGCCCATGTTTAAAGTAATAAAAATCATCAGCATAGCTATTCTAACCCTTATTTCGATCTTCCTTATAGCTCTTTTTTGGCCAATGCCTAAAATTCAGGTTCCTGTCCAATCTCAAAATGTGGTTATCGAATCTGTTAATATTATTGATATTAAAACAGGCAGTATTCTTACCAACCGCAATGTGGGTATAAAGGGAAATAGGATCATATCATTTGATGGCCCTTCAGATTCTACTTCAGCTTCAGACGTTTTGGTCATAGATGGAACAGACAAATATTTGATACCCGGCTTATGGGACATGCATACGCATTCTACACAGCATTCACCATGGCTTCACCATCCGCTGTATATAGCCAATGGTGTAACCGCTGTACGGGATATGTCAGGCCAGTTAGGTAAACCAGATAGCTACTGGGCAGGTACGAAGGACAGGCTGAAGTGGAATCAAAAATTGGAAAAACATGAACAAGTATCTCCCAGATATGTACTACAGAGTAGTTTTCAAATAAATGGGGAAAATTCTGTTCCTGACGGTTTTCCAGACTTTTTTAAAGCACAGACACAAGAAGATGTTTATTCACTACTTGCTCATTATAAGGAGGAGCAGGCAGACTTCATCAAGGTATATGCGGAAATTCCAGCTGAATCTTATCGTACACTGGCAAAAAATTGTGCCCGGTATAGTCTTTACTTAGCAGGACATAAACCGCTTAATGTTTCCTTGCATGAAGCCATTCTCGCTGGCCAAAGAAGCTTTGAGCATGGGCGCATTTTCATGTTCGATTGCTTCCCTTTTGCTGATTCATTGCGTCATGCTGCTGATAAGGGCAAAACATATAGGAATCTAATGCCTTCCATGATTAGCGATTTAGATCATGCAAAGTCAGAGGAACTCATATATTTAATGAGAGATCACAATAGTCATTGGGTTCCTACATTACAAACCTTAAAAGTTTCCGCACTGGCTAATGATTCTCTGTTCATCCAATCTCCACTTTTAAACTATATACCAGCTTTAAGAAAGGTATTGCTATGGAACCCAGACGTATCCAGGGCTGCTAAGAACAACATCTCAGCTGCTAGGCAGGGTATTAACAAAAGATTCTATGAATCTGTGAAAACGCAGATCGCTATGGCCCATGATAATGGCGTGCCAATCATGACAGGTACTGATGTTACTGATTCCTACGTATTTCCGGGATTTAGCTTGCACACTGAAATGCAAGATCTGGTTGATGCAGGGCTTACCAATCTTGAGGTGCTTCAAGCAGCTACCATTATTCCTGCTCGATTTAGTGGAAAAGAAGATGATTTGGGGAGCATTGAAGCAGGAAAGCTGGCTGACCTGATCCTTCTGGATAACAATCCTTTGGTGGATATTGTCAATACTAAGGCAATAACAGGCGTATTACATAATGGCATTTACTATGATGAAAATACTTTGAATACGCTAAAACAGGCGACCAAAGAGTTGGCAGGCTCGCTCCACATGAATGTAAAGTTCATATATACTCTGTTCGCAAGTCCATTAATGCGGAAACAGATTGCCGATTGAAGTTTTCTGAGAGCATACATCAATCTAGCATCCTAAGTCAGCATATCAAACACAATATCTTTAAGCTAAATTACGAAGACATGAAAATTCACAAATCCACCTTCTTATCCGAGATTATAATTGGTGCTTGAGGTAGTGTAAGAAAAGTTGACCTTAATGAATAGCCAACTAATGAGGACTATCAAATTGATAAAATGATTTTGAAAAAATTTAGATAATAAGCATGAGCAAATCAACTAAATCCAAAATCATCGTAAGAATCATTCTCTTTTTGGGAACGGCCATTTCGCTATTCTATGTACCCTGGCTTTTAGTTAAGGCATGGATACTTCCACTACCTGCTACTGTACAGGCTCAATTAGATGAGGCCGTTGATCATGGCTTTGACGGTGTGGTTGTGTACATAGATCAGGCTGGAGTGGCTCCTCAATATTTTGCTTCCGGTTGGCATGACCGGGAAGTAATGATTCCAGCCAAACCTCAAGCATTATTTAAGATTGCCAGCATTAGCAAGTTATATGATGCTGTTGCCGTCACCAAATTAGTTGCTGATGGACGACTTTCTCTGGATAAAACCATCGCCGAATATTTACCGGATATTGTCGGAAGAATTGAAAACGCTGACAAAATCACGCTGAGATTACTGATCCAGCATAGAAGTGGTATTCCCAATTTTACGGATGCCCCTAACTTCTGGGCAGCGCCAACAGAAACCTATGAAGAAAGTCTGGCATTAATTTCAGGTCTTCCGGCAAATTTTGAACCCGGAGAGGACTATGAGTACTGCAACACAAATTATTTGCTGATCAATAAAATCATGGATGATGAGCTGGGCTATAGCAACTTCCAATTCATCAAAGAGAAAATTCTAATTCCGCTTGGTCTTAAAAACACATTCAGTTCGCTAAGTGAGGTAAATATAGAAGACGTGATGAGCGGATATCATGTAGGCTATCCCCATGATCTAAAGACAAGCGACCATGGCATGCACGCCACTGCTGAGGATGTGGGAAGATTCCTTCGTGCTATGGTCGATGGATCAGTATTTGAAGAAGGCGAGCAGGAAATATATAATTCCATTTATGAATATGAACATGGTGGCTGGGTGCCTGGATACCAAAGCTTTGCCGAGTATCATGAAGAAATAGATGCCGTATTAGTGGCGTTTTATAGCACTACGGATTCTGAACTATACAATTGGAACTTGTCCGAGATCATCAATAGCAGAATATTGAGGATTTTGAAAAGGTAATAATGAAAGGTTTCAAAATGTAATTGAATATATAATCGATGCGCCCCTCCTACTACGCTTCGATTGATAAGAAGGTGATATAAAAAAGCCTACAGGTAAAGCCATCAATTATAAATATTTGAAAATAGTTTCAGCAGTCCTCCCACCCCGATACACACATCCAAAACAAAATCCGCTTTCATGGGCTATGATTATTTTTACAATCATCAAAAGCTTATTTGCTACTGGGATAGGTGAAATGGTAAAAGCCGGATAACGGAATTTGGTTTCGCTGGTTATAGATTAGAATCAACCTTATCCGGCAAACAAAAAATCATAAGATGTACATTCAAAAATTGAGAGGATTGGCACTCCGGCAAAAATTAAGGCCTGGAACAGTTAACGGTACTATTGCAGGGTCATCCAGGGCAATCAGATCCAGCACCTGTAACCTTATCAGTCTATGGTTGGGCATTTCCATCCTCTTATTTTCCAGTAGTTGTGCAGTCCTAAAAAAGGAAGAAGATGCCTTCTACAACCGAACCTATCGATTGGAACAGAATAACACTGAAAAAGAAGTAATCCTGCTGACTTCCGATAGCCTCAAATATTTGAAGCTCAAAACACAAGACCAAAACTTCGATACTAGCGCTAACTTCCTATACATTGCAGAAGATGATCTGAATACCGGTGGCGCCAGCTTAACCGATCGTAGCCTGGAGTTTGATTTGGTAACTGTACCTGCAAAACTGCGCCCAGCCGCAGCAGACCTCCCCTATAGTGTGGATTTGAATTTAACAGCCTGTTTATTTGTCGGCTACCGGTATGAACGACTGATTGCATCACGGTCTTCACCCAACAAACTGCAAAACATTGGTTTTTCGGTAGGAACTATCGGTGGCCTGGGTACGAGTATGATCGCACCCTGGTTTACAAATGATCAGGTGCAGGCCGAATACAACGGCATCTGTCTCAACTATGGTTTGGCGGTTTTTTTCAATTATAGAAACCAAAGTATCGGGCTGAGTGTGGGCATGGATCACCTGCTGGATAAGAACAGGGATTTCTGGATTTACCAGGATAAGCCATGGCTGGGGCTGACTTATAAATTTGAACTCTGATAGGATCAATACGAGTGGCCCACTCTTAGGTGGCCTGCCGTCATAGTTTTTAAGTCAATGTGGTTTAATACTTAAGTCAGGTTTTGCCTTAGCTTTGAGCATAAAATAACCCTGACCTTATTGCCCAATGATTTGGAGAATAAAGCCAGGGTTTATTCGATTGATGCAGACCAGTCTAAGCTGGAAATTTATGAGTTTGCAACTACGGTTGGCTACTTATCATCGAATCCAAACATACCATTGTCATTAGCTAAGCCTTCGGTCGGGATCGGCTGAATAACGTCCCAATGCTCTACAGCCTTGCCATTTTCAAAGCGCAGCAAATCATAAAAAACATTGGTGGTGCCGTTCCATTGTCCTTCGCTTACCGTCAACACAAAATTACCCTCGCCAAGTACCTTATGTATTTTGGTGTACTGAAACATATTGTTTTGTGCAGTAAGGAACTCCACTGCTTCTACAACACCACTCAGTCCATCCTTGATGCCCGGATTATGCTGGTCATACTGTGTTGCACTGATATAGTCCGCTATTTTATTTGGATTTTTGCCCATCAGGATATCTTCTACCATTGATCTGGCCAATGCTTTGTTTGCTTCGGTCTCATCCAAATCAGAGGCTGTAGTAGGTCCATCGGTTTGCGTTCTACCGCTTGCTGTTTGCTTAACCAAAGGCGTCATCGCATCCCAATGCTCGGCAACTTTGCCATCCTCATCAAGTCTGATAATGTCAAATGAGACCATTTCATCGGCACCAAAGGGCTTGGCATTTCTCCAGATGTTGTGCATAAACACAAAATTCCCATCCTGAAACATCCTTATGTTGTCGGCAGTAGTACCATGCTGTTGTAAAACAGGAAGCATCTGGATAAAAGGCTCCAATCCTGTGGGAATAAATGGGTTGTGCTGGATATAATCTGCATTTGCTAATTCACGCATTTTTGCCGGATCATTTTTCAATACAGCTCCCAAAAAGGTGGCTACTATTTCTTTTTTGTTCATAGGTTTTTCTTTTAAGTGTGTATTTTCAGGTTTGATTTTGGGGTTAGCATCTGCCAAATGGAAGGAGGCGATTAGGCCCCATATCAGAAGCATTAGCATAGATTTTTTCATAGTTTTATATTTATTACTTGTAAATTACAAGCAATAATAACTTATTACTTTTAAAATGCAAGTAATTATTAATTGTTTTTTACAAGTAATTTAAATTGAGCTTAATTATGGATTATAAATTCAGATGTGATTGCCCCTTTACCTCAGCTATTGATATTCTTGGAGACAAATGGATGTTGGTAATAGTGAAGCAAATTTTAGTAGATGGGAAGGAAACCTTTAAAGACTTTATCGAGAGCGAAGAAGCAATCGCCACAAACATTCTGTCTATGAAGCTCAAACTACTGGAAGAATTAGGTATCATTTCCAAATCGAAGCTTCCCCATAACAAAAAGACCAATATCTACAGGCTAACCGAAAAGGGTCTGGAACTAACACCTATTCTGGTAGAACTGGCTATTTGGAGTGATCATAATTTGAGAGGTGTGCACCCTACCCTGCAACAGGGAGACGGCATAAATCTATTGCGAAGCGACAAAGAATCGTTTACCAAATTCTTAATTCAATCCTATCAAGATAAGCTGGATAATAAAAGTTAACTTAAACCAATTTCTCTTTACCAGTATTATTTCAATAAAAACGTTAGATCAATGAAAGAGCGCAAAGGAATAACCTATTTTATCCGTGAAATCATCATAGTGGTCATTGGCGTACTTATAGCAGTTTCTTTAAATAATCTAAAAGAATCCATTAACAATAGAAGCTATATAGAAAAGACCCTGATGGCCATTGAAAAAGAAATCAAACTTAATCAAAGTGATATTGATACGGTGCTGCTGCGGCATTATGCCATAATCGATTCTCTTGAAATCAATGTACCGGATGATGACCGCCCGTTGGGGGAAATGATAGCTGATTATGGCGGCATCCAAACTCCTGCCATTAGGAATATTGGTCTAAGGTTTTTTATAGCCAATAAAGCTGAGCTACTTGATTTTGAAGTAATCTCAGGCTTATTGGAGCTTGAAATGAATTACGATTTACTATCCGAAAAGCTGGATCGGCTCGTTGATTTTGCTTACAAAAATTTCAACAGTACTGAGGAGGATGTTAAAATAACTTTCGCTTATATGATACTCGATGTTATAGATAGTGAGCTTGCAATTCTTGAATCATCTAAACTATTTCTGGATAGCAATAAATCTATTCTGAATAGTAGCAATGATTCTGAATAGCTCTGCGATGAGCTATATCTAGACTTTACTTCCGATAAATAAACTAGAAGCTTGGGCCGGCTTCAAAGCCTACCGTATTGCCTTCTTTTACATTGCCCAACATAAACATCTTAAGGCCATCAAACCCGCGAACAATAGTGCGCGCAGTAAAGTCATTGTAAAAGGAAACATTGAATGTGATATGCCCATAGGTTTGAGTGGAAGCAAGGACATTGATATTCAAAATGCCTTTCTTGTCTGCATTGTTGATCTGGTAATTGAGAATTTTACCAACCAGCGTCATTCCACCAAGTCCGTTTTCCTGCGGCATCCCGGCTATTTCCAACCCATTAAAGCTGGTTTGGAAAACGAAATCATCACCAGAGATGAATAAAGCATTGTGTGGTGCTCCAAGAAAAATCTGATTCTGTTGTGCATCTGCCATCTGGAAGTTTTCTATGGTAAAAGACCTGTCTTCGATCAATTTAATCAGTTGCTCTTTTTTGGTATCCTTGCCAGCCAATAGTACATGGCTTAGGGCAAATAGCAACACAACAATTGTAAATGATAGCTTTCTCATAACATTCTAGTTTTATTAAAAATAACAATTATCACCCATAATCGAAAATTAGCCATTAAACGGACAGATAGGGGCTATTTGACTTATGTACTAATTCTTTATATTTTTAATACATGGAAGGAGAAAAGAAATCCCGGATCGGAGAACTTTGGGTAAGTGTAGGTGCATTAGGCACTATCCTAAGTCTCACGGTAGTAGAAAACGCTGACTTTAAGCTGGTATCAGCGGCCATTGGGTTCATATTTGTGATCTATGGTTTTGTGGTCATGACCCAAAAGGAAGAAGTGGAAGAATAGCTATGCTTTGGTAATACAAGCCAGGTATTGATCGTTTTCATCCTGCACCAGTATTTCCGTTCTCAATCCGATTGAACTGACTTTTAGTGCCAGGGTATCTGCATCCACATATACCCATGGAAACCACGACCCTTTCTCTTTTTTGTACTCATATTGATATTGCACCTCACCAAAGTAACCATCTGGTCGGCGAACATCCTCTTCATATAAATAACCTATATCGCTTGAATCGATCAAGATTTTACCCCCTGGATGCAGGCAACTATCGCATTTGTGCAAAAAAGTAGCCACATTATCGAGCGTACCAGCCATACCCAACCCATTCATCAGTACCAGTATAGTATCGTAAAGGTCTTTATGCTGCCAAAAATCCTCTTCAATGATATTGAGCAAGCCCATATCCTGCATTACGCGAATGCAGCCTGGAGAATTCTCCAGAGGCGTAACCGCGTGACCTTCTTTTTGTAAAATGAGACTTAAAGCGCCTGCGCCTGCACCTAAATCCAAAATGCTACCGGTACACTGGCTCAGAGCATGTAGCTCCAAATCGGTGAGGTCCTCCTCTTCCCTAAAAAATACCTCCACCGGCATTTCTTCAGGTTCACCATAATTATTGTGCACCAAAAGGGTAGCATCCAAGTCCCCGTTGTAATAATCCCAAATGGCTTTACCGTGAATATCTTTCAAAACGTGGCAAAGATATGGACTATATTAATCAGGTAAGATTGAAAGAGGAATAATACTTGTTCTACAATTTGTGATGAATGATTGCTAAAGCCTGCCAAAAGATCATGTAGGATTTGTAATCAGCAGCTTAATTTACAAGCTTTGATTCAAGCAATATGAAAGGTATGATTTATAAGCATTTTCAGGCGATAACGGCAATACTGAGTTCAGCAGTTGCGCTTCTAATGATGGTTGGCTGCTCAGATACTTCATCTGAGGATATGACCGATAGTCAGCAGGGGTTTTATTCAGTGGGAAGGTACAGCGCAGCGCTCAATACAGACTTTGGTTCACTCAATTTCACCGCCTATTTCCCCGTGGAGCTATTCGATACTACCAATGTAATTCATGTATCGCGCGGTGGAACCGGGCAGGGTGATGATAGAGATGCATTGATGCCCTACACAGAGCGCTTTGTGGGATTGGGCTATATCGTAGTTCAGGTAGACCATAGGAGTGCCAACGATGCGATTGAGATCGCCCAATTTCGAGGCGAAGAAATAGAAGCCATTGCATCGGCTATCGCAAATGGGAGCCTAAATGTTGCCGGCTTTGGTGGATCTATTGATGGGGCTAACCAGGGCTTTTTGGGACATTCGGCAGGAGCCATGGAAGGCTTAATGGTGACCGGCACGCAAATGAATCACGGCAACTATCAGGTGCCAGAGGTTACTGCAGCCTATTTGATGTCGCCTGCGGGCAATATGCCCGATCAGTTTGGTATTTTACCTAATGGTTATATAGGGATATCAAATTCAGCCATATTTATTGCTTTTGGTGAACAAGAAAAGGACATCAATGGTGTGGGTCAATTCATGGCCAATGATTGGCGCCTGCAGCCCTACCAGGGAATGAATTCAGCCGGTCCCAGGTTTGAAGCATTTATCAAAGGGCCAAATACCACCCATGGTGATGTTCCGCTGGCCAACCCTGATCTACGGGATTATAATCTTGATAATGCGACATCCTTTTTCAACCATTATCTACGCGGTGCTGGTGCTGTCAACGAGATCGGCCAGCAATCTCTGCCTCCTGTAAATGGTGTAGCCCTACAGCGCAAAGGGATTTGAATATGAAGAAAAATCTTAACTATGATTTTGTGAAAATCTTATAGCCGAGTCTGAAGTCTGCATAATCAGCCACATGCCTGTGCGCTTTTAAACTCACCCCGGCAACAAATCGGTCAGATAGCTGGTAACCCAGGGAAAACCTTTGGTAAACAGGATCTTTCGCTTTGATGGGTGAGAGAAAATAGGTGCCTAATTCAATTTGGAAATTAAACTTGCCAATAAGCAAATTATGACCAACCATTAGGGCAGCTCGATGGATTGGCTCTCGATCTGCAGTATGCGCCTGATCCTCCTGTAATGAAAAGTCTGCTATATACTCAGTGCCTAATGTAAAGAGGCTCTTGCTATTTAAAGGTTTGGCGTACATAACATGCATTCCAATTAAGGGATGACGGGTGTCTGAATCTGCGTTTTGCGATGAGCCTGCAATGCTAACCTGCCAATAAGGATCCGGCGTGGCAAGCTCCTGCACTCCATTAAATACGGGATACTCTGTTGCCTTCAGGGCATATTGATATTTTAAGCCCAACATGGGGAAATTTATTCCTTTGTTGGGATCTTTCATGCCACCATTGGAAATGTGGCTATAGTCCGCTGTGAGGCTCACAATGCTGCGATCAGTCACATTAAAATTAACAGCGGCCGTCAGGCTTATCCAAAAACTAATTGTGCTACTGTAAAACTGATTCAATGGATTTTCAACCGGATCAAAAGGCCTGTTCAAATAGACTATTCCGATTTCCGGCCTAAAAGAGAAAAACACTTTTGATGCAGGGTTAAACTGAGGCTCTACATAGAAATTCAAATTGAATCCGTGCCCTAGTGTATCAGGCTGGTCGAAGTTTACATATCGTGCAGCAAGGCCAAGTTTTGGATAGCACTTGCAATAAGCCCAGGATTGTTCGTTTATCCTGGTCTTACCCAAATCCAGATAAATACTCCATGGGTTGGAGTCACTTATTGATTCAATTTCTCTGGCATGTGGAATGATAAAGCCTGATTGGTGACCAACACCTATTGTCCATTTGGACTGTGCAATCACCGATCCTGCCAGCAGAAAACCTACAAAAAATATTATTACCCTCAACGTACTATGCTTTGTGATTTTTAAACGTAACGTGCTCATTAAGGATGCATAAAAAAAGCCCCAAAAGGGGCTTTTCAACAACAACGTAGGAATTTCAAACTTCCTCTTTCACGCTGACTAAAGAATTTTGGTAGCGTGCTTCTCTCCTCTCCTAACCTACTTGTTTCGATATTATGCTGCTGCTTCTTTTGTTGCTTTATCAGAAATGGCAATATTGTATACTACCAAGCCAAACCCAATCTTGTTCACGGCATCTGCAATGTTGTAGAATAGATCTACATTGCTGCTCTGCCAGCCTAAAGCAACATTCAACCAGCCACCAGGCATGCACATGTATCCGATAGGATAAATTGCCCAGCCTACCAGTACAAACCAGGCGAGTGTTCGTATACCACGCTGTACTGTAGCATCACCTGATTTATCGGCCAGCTGCTTTACTTCACCAAACCATGCTGCGTACAAGATGTACACATAGCCAATGGTAGAAAGTACACCCCAGATTACAGAATGCATTGTAGAGCCATCGGTAAATGCCTCACCAATGTACCCGGTTACCAACATCCATGCGGAAGCGATAATCATCTTCCAAAGAAGACTGGTTTTCGCACCTGCCGGTTTGGTCAATAAGTAAAACTCCACACACATCAATGGCACAGTTAACGTCCAGTCGATGTACCGCAATGCTGTAGGGTTAGTACCTGTAGCTGCGTAATAATCGCGCATGTAATAATAATGTACCGCAGCAATACCAGTAATCAAGCCTGATATCAACAGCGATGTTTTCCATTTACCGTCTACACGGCTTCTTTCAAAGAAGAAAAAGACAGACGCTGCAAACATTGCCATGTATCCTGTGAAGAATGTAAAGGCAACTGGGTCGTCTTTCGGGATTTGAACTAAGTCAGCTAAAAACAAAGTTTCCATGTTGTTTAATTTTTGGTTGTAATCCCTAAACAGTTTTGTAAACCGATAATGTTTTGAAAAATCATGAAAACGTTTGAATTATTCTTTACAATAGTTTTTAGACATCCTAAAAATGTCTATTTAAATCATTTTACGGAATATTTCACCTAATTACAGGCCTGTAACAAATTTTTCACAACAGCCATTTTGTTTTAGATTTTACTATAATGTTTAATCAATTTGAATATTCGACAAGACAATAGGTATATCATCAAAGGGGGTCTATATTTACCACAACCGATGGCAAAAAAGATACAGGATACTACCCAAAAAGGCTCTCCACTAAAAAGGCATGAAGCTTTAATACCCTTCTCTAAAGATCACCATTTTGTATTGCTGCTGAGCTGGAAGATCAGGCGAGGTAGACAAATGAATATCGATCAGGCCCGCATTGTGAATTATGTGAATTATTTCTTCCGAACCCAACTTGCTCCTCATATGATGGCCGAGGAGACCTATCTTCTGCCTTTATTGCCAGACACTGATCCAATGAAATTGGAAATAATAGCGCATCACGAACGATTGAGAGAACTCTTCAACCATCTTTACCTCAACTCTGCCAACACTGGCTATACTTTGGATGCAATAGAAGAAGAACTGGAAGCACATATCCGTTTTGAGGAAAGAACATTCTTTCCTTATGTACAAGGGCAATTATCTCAGGATAAACTTGCTGCTTTGGCTAAGCAGCTCAATGACTCAAAAGATCCAATTATTGATAGCTGGGAAGACACATACTGGGCATAGGGCTAATTTCTTTGAATTAATTGAGGCATTACATATGCTCTTATTCCTTGAAAATCATTAGTTTGACTAGTATTATTCAATTAAAACTTTTTAGACTATGCAAGCTTCAAACATCATTACCTGGTTCGAAATTCCTGTTACGGACATGGATCGTGCTATCAAATTCTATGAAACGGTATTTGGATATTCCTTGAGTCGAAACACTATGGGGCCGTTGGATATGGCATGGTTTCCAGGCGATCAGGAAGGCACCGCAGTTTCTGGCAGTTTGGTCTGCTTTCCCGACTTTTACAAGCCATCACACGATGGTTCGCTGATGTATTTTGCTTCTCCCTCCGATGATTTGGAAAATGAATTAAGCAAAGTAGTAGCGGCCGGAGGCACTGTATTGCAGCCCAAGAAATTAATAGCGGAAGGCATTGGCTATATGGGGCTCTTCACTGATACGGAGGGTAACAGGCTGGCTATGCATTCCCCTAACTGATGCATATCATTGGTCTAACCACTGCTTGAAGTCAGAGGCCTTTTCAGCACTTATCACAATGCCCTCCTCAGCCGAGGGCATTGTATCTACAAGCAGTTTGCCCTTGTGGTACTTATGCACCGCCTGAATGCTTCTGAAACTGATCACAAATTGTCTATTAGCTCTGAAAAATTGAGATGGATTCAACTGCGCCGCTATCTCTTCAAGGTTTTGATCCATCAGGTAGGTCTTTTTCTGATGAGTAACCAGGTGGACTACACCATGTCGTGTAAAGAAAAACGCTATCTGTGTAGCCTCCACCGCAATGAGCTGGTCATTTTGCCTGATCAGAAACCTCGATTTATAAGTCTTTTCATGAAGGTCGATACGCCGCAATAGATCACCAATATCAGGCACCACACTACCAAACTGCTGCTTTAACGCCTGATATTTTTTGATTGCCTGCGTCATGTCTTCTTTTTTGATTGGCTTCAGCAAATAGTCGATACTATTTACTTTAAAAGCCCGAAGCATGTACTCATCAAAGGCCGTGGTAAAAATTACCGGTCGGTCTATGGTTACCTGATCAAATATCTCAAAGCTGATCCCATCGGAAAGTTGGATGTCCATAAAGATCAAATCGGGCAGCTTGTGGTTTCTGATCCACTTTATCGATTCCGATACACTATCGAGCACCTCCATGATAGACACATCGGGTATAGTTTCTTCAAGCACTTTTTGCAAGCGGCGAAAGGCTGGCGCTTCATCCTCAATAATCAATACGGTCATACCAGTACAGGTTCTCTAAGCTCTTTTTCTTCTATCAGGTTAATCAGTGGTATCGCCACCATATAGTTTTTAGCGGTAGTGATGATGTCAATTTTTCTATTGCCCAGGTAATCATACCGCTTTCTAATATTGGCCAATCCGGTTTTTGTAGACTTTTCAAGAGCCTTTTTCACCTGCAGGTTATTCTTTACCACGATTGAATTGCCATTGTCTACATAGACATCTATTGTTAGTGGTTTTGCCCTGGATATGATATTATGCTTGATCGCATTTTCTATCAGCATTTGTATGGTAAGCGGTGCAATATGCTTTTGGGTATAATCTTCGGGAATTGAAAAATTTACAGTCAGGTTATCAGGATAGCGCATCCTGAGTAGGAACACATAGTTTTCAGCAAAAGTCAATTCCTCCTTCAAACTCACCAGCTCTTTCTCTTTATGCATCAAAATATACCGATACACTTCAGAAAGCTTTTCAGTGAAGGTAATGGCGATTTCCTGATTTTCGGCAATCAGCGTGGTGAGCGTATTCAGACTATTGAATAGAAAATGCGGACTCATTTGGTTTTGAAGCACTTCAAACTGTGTCCTGATCTGCTGGTTTTTTAGCTGTTCGTTGAGCCGGAAGGTCTCCTTCCATTTTTCAAAAAAGAATGTAGCCTCATATAAAATACCAATAATAAGACCCAATAATAAACTAACAGGTAAGGTGTCCTGATAGGTCTCCCATGTTACTAAACTATCTAAGCTTGTATAACCAAATAACAACTTGAGCGGGATGCCGCCTATCACCATCCATATGAATAAACTAAAAAAAGTAAGAATGGTACGCATTGCCGTTTTGTCAATGGCGGGAAATGCCCTTCTATACCCATAAAAAATATACGCACAACCATGCCAGTACACAGAAGTAAATAGGAAAGAAATAAAATACTCTGTCCAGAATTGACTGGGGTCTTGATCGTGATGCGATGTAAAGTAATAAGGGATCAGCGCTATAATAGGGATGCCTACCCATCTAATGAGCGGCTCGGTAAGGACGATTCGCTTGCCAAAAATATTCATACTTCTAAAATACTGAATATCATGCGTTGAATTTACCTTTCATATATTCAAACCGGATTAATTCCGTTTAAAGCCGGTTAAAAATATGTTGAATCGATAATGCCTGTTGATTAAAACAAATTTCCATTTCAGGTATCCGCAGTACCGGTTCAGGCAATGCTTTTCCCGGCTCATTATCATTACAATAGTTCACAGTGCACATCACGCGTACATTCGAATCAGAATTCAACGCGACTAAAATGAAACGACAAAAACAAATCATCCAAATCTTCTTAATCCTATTGGGCATCATGATCGCCTTTGTAAGCCTTGCACAAGCGCAGGTACAGACTGTAAAAGGTAAAGTTGTAGATGCAGAGGCTCAATATCCATTGATCGGGGCTACAATAATGTTACTGGATTCCGATCCTGTAATTGGCACAACTACAGACCTGGACGGTAATTTTAGAATCGAAAATGTGCCAATAGGCCGGCAGGCATTTATTGTGCAATATGTAGGTTATAAAACCATAACTCTACCCAATATCCTGGTAAATGCTGCCAAAGAAGTGGTACTGGATGTGAGCCTGGAAGAATCTGTAGAAGCCCTGGAAGCTATAGTTATTACGGGTGAGGCGAATAAAGACATGCCCATCAACGAACTGGCGAAGGTAAGTGCACGAACCTACAGTCTTGAAGAGGTTCTGCGATTTTCCGGAGGCCGTAATGATGTAGCACGCCTGGCCACTTCATTTGCCGGTGTAAGCGCACCCGATGATTCCCGTAATGATATTGTCGTGCGTGGCAACTCCCCTACCGGCCTGCTCTGGCGAGTGGAAGGCATACCTGTGTCTACCACCAACCACTTTGCCACCTTAGGCACCACCGGTGGTCCGGTAAATGCTTTAAACACAAATTTGCTGAGAACCTCCGATTTTATCACCGGTGCTTTCCCTGCAGAATATGGCAATGCCAATGCTGCCGTATTTGATGTCAACTACCGCACCGGTAATCCCGACAAGCATGAATTTACCGGACAGATGGGCTTCAATGGCCTGGAATTTCTAGCGGAAGGACCACTCAACCAAAAGAATGGAGGCTCCTTTTTAGCAAGCTATAGGTACGGCATAGCAGCCATTGCTGCTACCGGCACCAGTGCTATTCCTTATTACCAGGACTTCTCCTTCAAGATTAACCTGGGTGAGACAAAGCTTGGCAGGTTTGAGTTTTTCGGGTTAGGCGGCCTAAGTAGCATAGACTTTTTGGGCGATGAGATAGATGAAAATGATTTGTTTGCTGATCCTAATGTAGACTCTTATGTCTCCAACCAGCTGGGACTCTTTGGTGTAAACCATACTCTGCGTCTGAATAAAACCACATTCCTGAAAAACAAAATCGGCACCTCTCTCAATGGCAATGAGTTTGAGCAGGACAATTATATAAGAGATGAATCCGGTAATAAAATTGCCAAATACAGAGCTACCAACTCAGACAATATGGAAAACCGCTACACTTTTTCCAGTGAACTGACCAAAAAGTTTAATGCTCGATGGAATATGAAGGCCGGTTTCCTGCATGAGATCTACGTGCCGAATTTCCAAACCGAAGACCGGGATAGCCGGGTAGGCATTCCTGATACTGATGGAGACGGTATACCTGACTTTTTTATACCTGTTACCGGCATGAATGAAACCTACAATCTAAGCCAGGTTTATGCACAGGCAGAGTATAAGTTTAGCGATAAATTATCTACAACATTTGGAGCCCACAGCCAGTATTTTGATATCAACGGGCAAGTCTCTTTGGAGCCCAGGATGGCGGTAAGCTGGCAGGCTGGCCCCAGCAGCAGATTTAGCCTGGCTTATGGTAACCATGCGCAGATTACCCCTGCTCCTATACTTTTCTTTGAAGAGGAAATTGCCCCGGGAGTCTTTGAGCAGACCAACAGAGACCTTGATTTCAGCAGAAGTAACCATTATGTGCTGGCTTATGATCAATCATTTGGTAGTGACTGGCGCCTCAAAGTGGAAACCTATTACCAAAGCCTCTATGATATTCCAGTGGAATCCACTCCAAGTAGCTACAGCATACTTAATGAAGGTGCCGATTTTGTGTTCACAGAACGCGGATCATTGGTCAATGAGGGCACAGGAACCAATTATGGGGTAGAAATGACACTGGAGAAATTTTTCAGCAAAGGCTATTACATGCTAATGACTACCTCGCTGTATGAGTCTACCTATGAAGGCAGCGATGGTATTGAGCGAAGTACAGCCTTCAACAACAATTATGTATTCAACTTCCTGGCCGGAAAAGAATGGCTGTGGGGTAGAAACAACCAAAATGCATGGACATTTGATACAAGATTGACAACTGCAGGTGGGCGACCTTTTACCCCCATTGATTTAGATGCTACCCGAGCTAATGGTGGCC
Source organism: Cyclobacteriaceae bacterium (assembly GCA_965227155.1). Lineage (GTDB taxonomy): Bacteria > Bacteroidota > Bacteroidia > Cytophagales > Cyclobacteriaceae > UBA6059. The sequence goes on along the minus strand of OZ245731.1, from coordinate 3,922,589 downwards.
GTGAGGTATTATTCGAAAATCAGGCTTTTTCTACTACCCTGGATGACTATTTCCGCTGGGATGTGAAGTTTGGTGTGAGAATTAATAAAGGTAAGGTTACCCACCAGTTTTTTGTAGACTTGCAAAATATCACCAACAGGCAAAATGACTTTGTGAGAAGATACAATACGGTAACGGATATGATCAACACAGTAGATCAAATCGGCTTTTTCCCGGATATTTTATACAGGATACAATTTTAAGAGGCTGTGTAATATTATAAAAATAACGACTCATTTTTGGGTCGTTATTTTTGTTTAAATGGACTTTTGCAGGTTATTTAGAAACTATGAAAAACCTGATCTATCCATTTTTAACCGCCATCATTTTCTCCTGCACCACGCCAGAGCAGCAGAAAGCAACCTATCCGATTGGCCAAATCAAAACTCCGCAAGGCGAAATGCTTTTTTGGCTTTACGATGAAACACCAGGGCACAAGGAAAGCTTCATCAAGCTGGCCAGTGAAAAATACTGGCATGATTACACCTTCAATCGTGTCATAGAAGGCTTTGTTATACAAGGGGGCTGCCCGGATACTCCCGAGGGTTTTGCTGATTCACCATACCTGCTGGAGCCGGAGTTTAACGATAGCATTAAGCATATTTATGGCGCTTTGGGTGCCGGCCGGGACAATAACCCCGAAAAGCTATCCGCAGTTTGCCAGCTTTATGTAGTACATGACAAAGATGGCATCCCTCGCCTGGATGGTAACTACATGATCTTTGGGCAAATGATCAAAGGCTTTGATGTACTTGATGCCATTGCTACAGTTGAAACAGATTCATTAGATAAACCTTTATCGGACATACCTATGGAAGTTTATGTAGTTGAAATGTCAGCAGAAGAGCTGAGTGATATAGGGTATGAGATAAACCAAAAAGAGTAAAAATAATGAAAAGATCGGCTTAGAAGTTTTCATTGTAAGCCTGATGCAAGGAACCATTATCCCTCAAAGCAATTTTATGAAAAATGAAAAAAGTCCTAATTACAGGAGCTACAGGAAATGTTGGAAAGCCTCTCATCAGGTATTTACTGAATTACCCCGAATTGGAAGTGTGTGCGGCCATTCGAACCCCGGAAAAATCTAAATCAATTTTTAACTCTTCCTCAAACCTCTCTTTCTGTGCATTTGATTTTGAAAATCCTGAAACCTTTAAATCAGCATTGAAAGAGGTAGACATATTATTTCTCTTGAGGCCCCCTCACATTTCAGATGTTCAAAAATACTTCAAGCCTCTGCTCGCAGCTGCCAGATCCTCTAATATCCAGAAAATTGTTTTTCTGTCTGTCCAAGGAGCAGAAAAGCACAAGGTAATTCCTCATAATAAAATCGAGCGACTGATCAAATCCTCTGGTTTCGACTATTTATTTGTCAGGCCCAGCTATTTCATGCAAAACCTTACCACCACATTACTACCTGAACTGCTGTCCAAAAACAGGATTACACTACCTGCCGGAGATGCCCACTTCAATTGGATAGATGCAGATAATATAGGGGAAGCAATTGCACGACTTATCATAAATTTTGACCGCTATAAAAATTCAGCTATTGAATTGACCGGCCAGGAAAATATGTCTTTTAATGATGCTTTGACAACCATCAATGAGGTCACTAATAAGTCTTATCAGTTTAGGAATATTAACCCGATTAGCTTCTACTTTGAAAAAAGAAGAGATGGCTTATCCAATGGTCTTGCATTGGTGATGACGGCCCTTCATTTCCTGCCACGATTACAAGACCCACCAAAGAAAAATGATAATTTTCAGCACCTAACCGGCAATCAGCCAACCACTTTGAAGGAGTTTATAATCAGGAACAAAAACCTATTTATGAAAGGGTAACCCAACCATAATGTATTCGGGAAAAATGACTTCAAAACAAAAAAAGCAACCCCAATAAGGATTGCTTTTCGATTAACATTCAATCTTAAAATACTTTCTAGAATACCATCGATCTTGTAATGGGATCGTCTAATTCATACTGCACGGGTAGCACTACATAATGGGGCACCGGTACACCTGCAATCTCTGCGGGTTTCCATTTGCCTGAAGTAGCTTTTACAGCATCCACAGCAGCTGATTTCATAGCATTGATTACCCTTGTTGAATTAGCATCAATTTTCTCAGATGTGGTGGCGTATGTAATATCACCAGCTTCATCTACTACAAACTTCACAAATACAGTACCTGTGACACCAGCATCCTCAGCAATTTCAGGATAATCTAAATTATCATGGATGTAGTTATAAAATGCAGTGTTATTCATCATAGGCTCTGGTGAAGTCTCTGTAGCATAATAGATGCCCATCCTATTGGCAGCGGCAAATATTTCCTGCTGCGTATTTTTGAGATCAATGAGGTAAAGCGATAATCTGTTAGCATCTTTCGGTGCTATCATACCTTCAATATCTACATCTACTACCTCTCCATCTTCATAGACATAAGTATAAGTTACCTCTGGGTATGTCTCCAATATATCAAATACATCAATATACAATGCCTCAATATCATCCTGTCGATCTTCAAGATCTCTGTAGCTCATGTCATTATCCTGAGCCATGTTCGGCATTGAAGCAATTAGTACTGCGATTATGGAAAACATCGTTTTTCGAATCATTTCGAATTTCATTTTTACTCCTTTCTTTTAATTTTCAATTGTTCAATAGAGCTAGAAAACTATGCCATTACACTGTACCGCATGATGCTACACCTAAACTATCCGTAAAATGGATATAGAAGGGTTTTTGACTTTGAATCAAAAAAATAGGGAAAGAGGGCATTGTTGAGTCTTTTACACATTTTCAATAGATTGTGGAATGAATGAAACATATTTTTCCTGTTTAGTCAGTCACATGCAACAGTTTAAATTCTCTCCTGGCAGGCAAAATAGGCTAACCCTTCCCAATCAACAATCAATCTATTTCATAATCCTTCTAATCATTTTAAGCAATTATGCTGCAACAGCTCAGCCTATCACAGCGATTCAATCTAGCCGAATGTTGGATGTAGAGAATAAATCTGTACTGAATGATAAAGTCATTCTAGTACAAGAGGAATTAATAGTAGAAGTAGGTGGACGGGAATTACTGTCAAAGGCAGATACCATCATTGATCTTACAGAATACACACTACTACCGGGACTGATCGACGCTCACGTACATCCCCTGATCTTTGGAGACAATTACCAGCTCACCCATATGAGCTATTCCTCTGCCGGCAAAGCATTGAAAGGCCTACATGTTGTACAGCAGTGGCTGCAAGAAGGGTGGACAACCCTGCGGATAGCCGGAGATGCTGATGTGCATTATGCGCATTTTGATATTAGAGATGCCATCAACGACGGGCTGTTTCAAGGGCCAAGAATTTATGGAGCTGGTCATTATTTGTCAGTAACTGGTGGAGGTGGAGATATTAATTTTTTAGCACCGGAGCAGGATGTTACAGCTGACGGGCTTATTGTGGATGGGCCGGATGAGATACGCAAAGCCGTGAGGCAAGAGCTAAAATATGGTAGTGATTGGATTAAACTTTTGGTTACCGGTGCATTTATGTCAGCTGGTGATAACCCACAAAATGTACACTTCAGTGAGGAGGAACTACGGGTTGCTATTGAAGAAGCCAACAATAGAAACGTACCAGTGATGGCTCATGCACATGCTACTGAAGGAATCAAAATGGCGATTCGTGCTGGTGCGCGATCCATTGAGCATGGCTCTTTTCTGGATGATGAGGCAATAGACCTGTTGGTCGAGCATGATGTTTACCTGGTGCCAACCATGGCTGTAGGGGCTTTCATCGTCCAGCAAAACAGTCCAAGTCAGGCAAAGTCAATTGCCTTGCACCACAGGTTTGATCAAGCAATCAAGGCGATGCTAAGGAAAGCTGTAAAGCGTGGTGTGAAGATGGGTGTTGGGTCGGATAATGTCGGCTTTCCCCCAGGCTTTGCATACCTGGAATTTGAAGAACTGGTTAAATTGGGCATGACCCCAATAGAGTCTATTGCTGCAGGTACTATCATCAATGCTCAATTGTTGATGAAAGAGAATGAGATTGGAAGTATCAGCAAGGGAAAGTTTGCAGACCTGGTAGCTGTAAGAGGCAAACCTGATGAAGACATTTCCATATTGAGAAACATATCATTTGTGATGAAAGGCGGGGATATCATCAAATATGAACAATAAGGGATCTCAAATGAGATTGCAAAGTTTAAATAAATATGATTGTATTTATCTACTCAGATATTGTCAATCCTGACCTCTACCAAAAATCACTCACAAATTGATACTACCCAAGCAGGTAACCTAATGAAGATGGTAAATGGGTAAACCAACCGGTTAGGCTGTATCGGCTAACGTTGGTTTGCAATACTTCATGAGGGAGCGCATCACTTTTGAACAGTATACACCTGTTTGCCAGTGGCTCAATAATTTGCTCCTCATTTTCGAGGTGAATTTTCAACTCCCCTCCGTCCCCTTTCTGCCAACCCTCATTCAGGTAAAGCAAAAATGTGATTATTCGATTGTTCCTTTCCTTGAATTGATCAAGGTGCTTTTTATAAAAAGAGCCTTGCGGGTAATGGGCAAGGTGAAATTCATAACCAGAGAGACTCAGGTAGCAAAATCGATTGAGATCGTTTTTCATGCTGTCGAGCAATTCAAACAAATAAACGAGCTCTACATCTTTGGCCTGATCCAACCAATAAGTATAATCACCTCTAATCGCTTTATTGACAATGGCTTCCCCGGCCATACCAATGCCGGCCTTATTAAAATCATTCTCTTCCAGCTTACTCAAAAAGAATGACCGTAGCGTTTTATAATGCTCCTGAGGAAGGAAATTATCTACGACCACATAATCCTTGTCTGCCAGTTGATCAACCCAGTCAACCCACTGGCTTTCAGTGTAAAACGCCATGAAATAAAAAATCTGGCGAATATACAATGAAAGGAAATATCAGAGGTTAAGTAAGCGGAAATAAATCTTCATTTTAATGCCGTATCACTAGTCTTCCCACTTGGCATAAATGGCTTCTATAATTGATTTGGAAACTTCGGCTAAGGTGGCTTCACGGTTCAGATATTTTGGCAAGTGCTCATCCAAAGCATCATAGTAAAAACCAAATGTACCGTATTGCTCCATGTATGTTTTGGGATATTTAAGCCCTTGCTCCACAAGTAATTGTTGGCATACATACCCCGAAAAATAAAAGAGATAAGCATGCCATAAACCACGGGGCGGCCTTTCTCCCATAATCTCTGCTACATCATTGATGGTAGCACTCACAAAATGACTGTTCGTTAGAATAAGCGAATGCGTAGATTCATGAAAGAGCAACTCAATCCAGGTGCCGGGAGTTTCATACTCACCTGCATAATTCATCACAACATGGGTAGGAAATATTGATGTATAGGGCAAATTTCGGGGATTCCGCTCTGTCATTTTACCATTGTAAACCAGATCCACTTTTACTTTATCTGTAATGTAATGACCAGTAATGGTGGTTATCTGATCCCAGAATGGTTGTTCCAGGTCTAATATCAATTGTTTATGCTCCTGATAGTTCTGCTCGATGGCTTCTTTATGATTGGGCCAAAAATGAGTGCTGTAGATATCATTAAACGCCTTTAGTACTTCAAAATGAATTTTATGTGCTTCAGGTACTTCCTTAGTATCATTTGTAGTTGTGACCCATGCTTTGAAATCAGCCATGTAATCATCAAAGCGTAGATCTTTATCAACCAGGAAATTAGCATAATAAGCAATTGATTTTTCCAACAATTCCTTTTCTCCCTTTGATAACGTGCCATCCAGCAAAGTGCTGTCTCTATACTGGTTTAGAAATGCTTCATTCCATAAAAAATGATGCATATTAAACCAATAGTTAATCTCAAATTGATAATAGCTTGTAGTATCAACAGACTTATGTTCAAATTGAGCTTTTACTTCTGTAGAAAAAAACAATTTAACTGAAAGTAAAGCAAAGGTTAGATAACGCATAGCATTCTAAAAATAGTTTGAAGGTTGAGCTAATTCAAATTCCGGTGTATTTGAAATCAGCTGGTCCAATATCCATTTATGGTTACTCCCAACAACAACTAGTATCCTGTCTTCCCCTATATTATTGAATTTCATTATGTTGGCCAGCATTCGCAGATTTCTTTGATAATATCTCCCAAGCCAATCAGAACCTATAAAGTTATCACCTGTACCAATTCGATATTCATACATATGCATGCGATGGATGTTGTATCGCTGCATTTCTGGGCTGTTAAGGAATCTCACATAATCAACGAGTTCTAAAGTATCTCGAACTGTACTGATAGAATCCCAGGTTTCCATTATTCTATCCTCATATAAATCAAAATAGCCTGAATCTTTTGCTTGAGCATAAGCCTGTAAACTATCAAAAGTGAATCCCTCCAGACTGCCAATAAATGGTGGATGATCATCAAATAACCAGATACTATCATGACTTAATTGATTAGCCAGCCTGAAGCCTACCTGATACACCTCATTATAAAGCGTGTCAATAGAAAATGTACCGGCTTTGTATTTTTGGTAAAGCTTATTGAAATGACTGGCATGCTTTGCCTCTTTTTCAATGACAACTTTTGTTGGCTTAAATTCTTTTAGCTTATCAAGTAGTTCCTGAATAGCAGCCTGACCGGATTTACTCTGAATATCGAATTGATCCTGCTGACCAAAGTGAAAAATCCCCAGAATCATTATTTCAGATTTTGCCAGTTTATCAAATGGGCCAATGATCTCTTCTTGTTGAACACTCGGTTCATTCGATATACAGGAGTAGAGCAATATTGCAATTAATAGTATTATCGATCCTACTCCTGACCTATTGTCCTTTCTAAACTCCATCTGCAATAGCTTTCTTCAGATCTTTAACATAAGTTCCGAACAGCAACTCACAATCCGGTAACATTTTGCGCATCATTGGGAGCATCAGACCGGAAAACTTTTCATGCATAATGAAATGCGTACCATTTTCAACAGAATTCAATTGGTAAGTCCTCACTCCTTTGAAGAAGGGCAACATACCGCTTTCCCAAACCATTTTCTTTGGCGACACAAAATCTGATATTTTAAGGGAAAATGAACGGGAAGGATCCATCCTACTTCTAAGTTTGATTTTCTGAAGTGGTGCGATGGAGCCGTTCAGTTCAACTAACATCGAATCCCAGCGCAATAATTTGTCCTTGTTGGTGAGCAGTTCCCATACTTTGCCGGGATCTGCTTCAAGCAATGTCTCAATATGGTAATCCATGCTAAACAGTTTATTAACTGTTTTGGGCGTTTCATCGATTTTTTTCATGTATCTGGATTTATCGTGCTACTTTGTAGATGTTGCCACCTTTTGGAATCAATAATGCCTGAGCAACCTCACCAATGTTTAGGATGTCATTAACGGTGAATTGCTCCACAGTGATTGGTGCCTCACTTGTGTAGAAAAGAAATTGACCATCAGGACTAATAGAAGGGCAAAAATCAAGGCGATCAGTATTTACAGGTGTCCCCATATTAACTGCATTCTGCCAGTTAGAACTTTTCTGGCTTCTGTAAAGGTCTCCGCCACCAATACCATCGGGCCTTCCAAAGCTTGAAAAATAGAGTGTATTCTCGAACACCATCGCATTAAACTCATCGAAGGTAGTATTTACCGTAGATGGCAGCCCTTCAGGAGGTCCATAGCCATCGGCAGTTTTGGAGGCCATCCAAATGTCCTCTCCACCCACACCTCTATCATATGCTGCGGTGAAATACAAATTGCCTGCTGCATCTACTGAAGGATAAAACTCATTGGCTGAAGTATTGATAATGGCCGGTAACGGCTCGGGCGTACCCCAGCTGCCATCGCTATTTAAGCTTACTTGCCAGATATCAAAATTGCCATTACTGTTTCCACTGTGTTGCTTGTTAGTGACAAAAAACAGCTGATTTCCATCCAGGGAAAAGACCGGCTCGATATCATAGGGTCCTTCAGAAAATGACAAAACACTTGGTAATGACCAGCTTCCATTTTCAAAAAAACGTTCTACAAGTACAGCCTGCTGACCAACCTGTTTCACATGCGTATACACAACATGTTGACCATCTGGAGACATAGCAAAATCTCGCTGATAATACTGATTGGAGAATGGATAATACAACTCCTGAGCTTGTGTAATTTGATTGCATATACCTGTTATGAGGCAAATCAAAAAGGTTATTATAAAATATAGCTTATTCATCTTTTTCGAAGTTATAATCAATGCTTAAAGGCTTTGAAGGGTCAAAAGTCTTGTTGTTTTGAATGAACGCTGAGGCCGATAACTCCAAAATGGAGATAGCCACAGTCTCTATGCCCGGGTCAGCTTCCAACACTTTGGCAGTAAAGCTGGCAGAAGTATTATCAGTTATTGTCCACACTGCAGCATCACTTCCTTTTGAAAGGTTGAGTACTTCTGTCCCTTCAATTGTCCAGGTGTAATTTGAGCCGCCAGCCCTACTGGTGAGTATGGCAGAACCATCTGCCAGAAACTCAAGCTCCAGATAAGAAATTGTATTCGCCGGGACAGTTGTTTGTTGGTTGTTATTATAAATCGTTAAAGACTCCAACTGCCATTTACCAACAGGAAAGCTCAGTGCTTCCGAGTCTTCTTTGTCGCAAGCCATAAGCGTAAGCTGGCTCACTAAAAAAACAATTAGTATTCTTCTCATAATTCAAATTTTCTCAAGAGTAGCTGATCTATTTTCAGTTTTCCACTTAAGTAATCAGACGCCACAAAAGTGTAGTTACAATTGACCATGAGAGCATTGAATAGAGTTTACAGACTATATGACCTGTTTTGTAGACAGATATCAGGCGATTATAGACGAATGAAGCGGATACAATCAATAATCAATAGCTTCGCAAATGCGATTACCCATTTCATGGATCATTTTTTGGTTAGTCATTTGGTTTTTGGAGAGCTATTATGAGTTTGCCTGGATTCAAAGTTCTTTTGAGAATCAGTCTTCTATTGAAGTGTTTGGTATTGCTGCACTTGCTGAAGGTATATTGATGATTGTGCGGATACCAACCGCGCATTTTATCAGTCAGGCCTTCATCCATTTGCAATCCAGCGTATTTCGATATTTACTGATGATGTTGGTCAGTTTAGTAGCGGGTATTGTGGCTTTCCGATTGATGATTATTTACCCGATTTTACAATGGGTATATGCAGATAGCCCCGAAACTGATCCTTTCTTTAGCAGTACTGGTTTAGCCTCTGCCAGTGTAAATCTCATATTTGTTACGGGCTTGTTTGTGGCTTACAGGCAATATCAATACATGAAGGAGCAACAGCAGCGGGCATTGATGCTGCAGGAGGAGAAGCTACAGACCGAGCTCAAGTTCATACGCGCCCAATTAAATCCTCACTTTCTGTTCAATACGCTCAATAATATTTATGCTCTAGCGATTAAAAAATCTGATCAATCACCAAAGGCTATATTACAATTATCGGAGCTACTACGATTTATGCTTTATGATGCCAGTAGTCAGGTTTTAAGTCTTACAAAGGAGATTACGGCCCTTAAGCTATACCTGGAACTTCAGGCTATCCGTTACGATAGTAGCCTGAAATTATCAACCAGATTCGAGATTGAAGACGAAACTTTCAACATTACTCCCCTTATTATTCTACACCTGGTTGAAAATGCATTTAAACATGGTGCAGGAGAAGCTCTTGACACAGCCTGGATTCATATTTCGGTAATTCAAAAAAGAGGAACTTGCGAAATCAATATTGCAAACAGTAAAACACCGCAGCACAATATTGAAAACGATAATCAGAATTTTGGCCTTAAAACCATTCAAAAGCAACTTGAATTAGCTTATCAAAAGCATTTTGAATTAGTAATCGAAAATCAGGATGAGCGATTTTCCATATCTTTATTGTTGAAGAAAAGCCTATGAATTTCAAATGCATTATTATAGAAGATGAGCCACTTGCTGCTGATATTCTCAAAGAATACATAGGCAAAATTCCCTATTTAGAGGTAAAAGCTGTATTCAAAGATGCCCTTTCAGCACTGAGCTTTTTGAAATCGGAACCCATTGATCTGATATTTTTAGACATTCATTTGCCTGGTATAAAAGGACTTGAGTTTCTGAGGTCTCTCAAGAACCCCCCAAATGTAATACTTACTACAGCCTACCATGAATACGCTGTTGAAAGCTATGAACTGAACGTGCTTGATTATCTCTTAAAGCCTTTTGGATTTGACAGGTTTCTCCAGGCTATTCAAAAGCTTCCATCTGAAAATCAAATACAACCTGATATTCCAAAGGAGAAGGAGGAAAAGTATTTGCTGATCAATCACCAAAACAGAAAAAAAAGAATTGCCATTGAAAACATTAACTACGTTGAATCAGCGAAAGAATATGTAATCATTTATGAAAATGGCGAGCCTATTAAAACCAAAATGAATATTACTTCTGTCGAAGAAAAACTCAATGGTTTTGGCTTTATCAGGAGTCATAGAAGCTTTCTTGTAGCTTTAAAAGCAATCCAATCTTACAATCAAAGCTATTTGCAGGTTGAGAATAAAAACATCCCAATCGGGAAATATTATAAGCAACAGTTTCTCACTGCGGTGGAAGCTGGCAGCATATGACCACACACTGTTCAGCAAATTGACAATTTGTAAAATAAGCCAAACCCAATACTTCAGCTTGCGTTTTACCTGTTGAAAATAATTTTCAAACTAAACGTAAAAAAATGGCTTTAAGAATTGGAGATGAAGCGCCGAATTTCACGGCGGAGACGACAGAAGGAACCATCGATTTTCACGAATGGCTGGGTGATGGCTGGGGATTGCTCTACTCCCACCCTGCAGATTATACGCCTGTCTGCACTACGGAATTAGGCAGAACGGCACAGCTCAAAGAAGAATTTGCTAAAAGAAATACTAAAGTTATTGCTTTAAGTGTTGATGACCTGGATTCGCACAATGGCTGGATCAAAGACATCAACGAGACGCAAAATACCAATGTAAACTTTCCGATCATTGCAGATTCGGATCGCAAAGTAGCTACCTTATATGATATGATCCACGAAAATGCAGATGCCACCATGACTGTGCGGTCTGTATTTTTCATTGGACCTGATAAAAAAATCAAAGCAAGTCTGACATATCCGGCCTCAACTGGTAGGAATTTCCAGGAGATACTCAGGGTGATCGACTCTTTACAGCTTACAGCCAATTATAGTGTCGCGACACCTGCCGACTGGAAAGATGGTGAAGATGTGGTCATTGCGCCTGCGATTCCTGATGAGGAAATCCCTGATCGGTTTCCTAAAGGACACACTAGGATCAAACCTTATCTGAGGACGACACCTCAACCCAATAAATAACTTGAACGAGCCCTAATTGAAAAAACAGTTAGGGCTTTTTTTAATTATAAATGGCAGCCCGCTGTTCCATAAACTGCTCATTGTTGATGTAGTCATCAAAAGTAGACAGCTTATCAAGATAACCCTTGGGTCCAATTTCTACAATACGGTTAGCGACCGTTTGAGTAAACTCATGGTCATGCGATGTAAAAATTATGGTGCCAGGGAAGGCTTTCAAAGCATTGTTTAAAGCCTGTATCGATTCCAGATCAAGGTGGTTGGTCGGCTCGTCCAGGATCAGGAAATTAGCACCTTGCAACATCATCCTGGATATCATGCAGCGAACTTTCTCACCTCCCGATAATACATTGGCTTTCTTGAATACCTCCTCACCCGAAAAAAGCATTTTACCCAAAAAGCCACGAATATATACCTCGTCCTTTTCTCCTTCTGTAAACTGCCTCAACCAATCAATCAAGTTGAGATTGGTGTCAAAAAACTCATCGTTATCTCCTGGCAAATAGGCGGTAGTGATTGTTTGTCCAAACTTAAAACTACCGGCAGTTGGTTTGAGCTCACCCATTATTACCTTAAAAAATGCAGTAGTCGCCTGACTGTCTTTGCTCAGGATCGATATTTTATCTCCTTTATTGACGAAAAGGTCCAAGTCTTTGAAATAGGTCTTGTCCCCAGATTTGGCTGTTAGGCCCTTCATCTCTAGCAATTGGTCACCCGCCTCCCTGTTTTGATTAAAAATAATAGCCGGGTAGCGACGGTTTGAAGGCTGTATATCCTCCACATTGATTTTATCCAATAGTTTTCTACGGGAGGTTGCTTGCTTGGACTTGGAAGCATTGGCAGAGAACCTTGAAATAAACTCCTGAAGCTCCTTTTTCTTCTCTTCAGCCTTTTTATTGGCTGCTGACCTTTGCTGAAGCGCCAGCTGGCTACTTTGATACCAGAAACTATAATTACCAGTAAACAGCCTGATGTGACCAAAATCAATATCTACAATATTGGTACATACGGTATCCAAAAAATGGCGGTCGTGCGACACTACGATCACCGTATTTTTAAAATCCAACAGAAAATCTTCCAACCAGCCTATGGTCATGATATCCAGGTCGTTGGTAGGCTCATCCAGGATCAGAATGTCGGGATTGCCAAAAAGTGCCTGCGCCAGCAATACCCGCACCTTTTGCATACCGCTCAGGTTGTTCATCCCTATGTAATGCAGCGACTCTTCAATACCCAGGCCGCTCAGCAAGGCTGCTGCATCAGATTCGGCGTTCCAGCCGTCCATTTCAGCAAACTGAGCTTCCAGTTCAGATGCCTTAATGCCATCTGCCTCCGAAAAATCAGGCTTCATGTAAATGGCATCTTTCTCTTTCATCAGTTTCCACAACTCCTGATGGCCCATCATTACTGTGTCCAATACCGTTTCCTCGTCAAAGGCATAATGGTCCTGCTTGAGCACCGCCATACGCTTGCCCGGTTCCATAATGACCTTACCGGCATTGGGATCAACATCACCCGAGAGTATCTTCAAAAAGGTAGATTTTCCTGCTCCGTTGGCACCAATTACGCCATAGCAATTGTTTCCGGTAAATTTGATGTTGACCTCATCGAAGAGTACCCTTTTCCCGTAGGCAAGGGATATGTTTTGTGCTTCAATCATGCGCTGCTGAATTTAAGGGCGCAAAGGTAGGGAGAAATGGAGCCAACAATAAGCTTTAACTTGATTTATAGAAATTGAATTTCTATAAATCTAAAAACCCCACTTGTATGAACAACAGAATTACTTTTCTATCCATATTTAATTATCATTCTGTTAAATAGTAATTTTTATTACAACAAAAGAATGTGCTATGTTAATTTTAAAAAATGAGCTTTCGTTTATTAATTATTTTAATTCTACACATTCTATTAACAACACCATTTAAGACAACTGCACAGGTTGTCTTATTGGGATGGGATACAAATGGAAATGCAGGTAATGAAGTTTCGCTTAACGCAGATATTAACAATAGTGAACTTGAGATAAGCACATTAACCAGGGGTGACGGTATAAATGCCTCTTCATTAGATGATGCTTTTTCGTCCAATAACTGGAATGCATCTTCACTTGCTGAGGCCATTACCAACGACGAATATTATCAATTAACCGTTGAACCAAAATCCAATCAAAGTGTAGGCTTAAATCAACTTATTTGGAATTTTAGACGTTCTAGCACTGGTCCCGACACTTTGCAATGGCATTATAGCATTGATGGAGCTAATTTTTTCTCGATTGATAGTCCTATTGAATACACTGGCACTCAAACAAATGGACAAAGTATTGGACCCGTTGAATTAACCTGTATTAAAGACCTTCAAGACGTAACACATGGACAGATAATTACATTGAGACTTTACGCATGGGGTGCATCAGGTGCGACAGGTTCAGGTGCGATAGGTAGGTTGTCTGACAATGATCTTGAAATAATTGGAGAGGTAAATTCAGGAACACTCATAGCCGTCCAGGACTTTGAAACAAGCCCTCGTACACCAACCTTAACATTTAGTAACACAAATGGTGATTTTTCTTCAGGTCTAGGCTTGTTTCCAGCCGAACGAAAAGCTGTCGGCTGTGATCGAGGTTTTGAGGCCAATGATGAGGTTGTGACCCTAACCACAGACCCAATAGATACAAGGAATTATACAGATGTTAATTTCGCATTCAGGTTAGCTTCTTTTTCAGGCACATCTGGGAATGGGGCTGATGGATCAGATGAAGTAATTGTAGAAATAAGCGATGATAATGGAAGCACATGGTCTGAAGAATTAGTGGTGAATGGTAATAATAATGCCAGGTGGTCATTTGAGGGAGGAAATACTGAAGCTTCAGCCTCATATGATGGGGATAATACACCAGCAACTTTTCAACCTAGTGGTGGTGGAGATAGAGAAGATGATAATGATGCTTTTACATTTATTAATATAAATGGCCTTCCTAATGTTGAATTTCTACAAATAAGGGTCACTATGGAAAATAACGACCCTAATGAATTTTGGGTGATTGATGATTTAAAAGTCTTTGGTTCTTGCATACCCCCTTCAACTCAAGTATCAAACTTTTCTGCCTCAACCGTAGCTGGCAATAGTTCCACCTTAAGTTGGACCCGGGGAACTGGAGATGAAGTTCTTGTTATCGCTTCTGAATCCAGAATTAAAGCTTCTCCAATCAATGAAGTTTCCTATACCGCTAATACTGTCTTTGGTTCTGGTGATGAAATATTCAATAATGAATTTATTGTTTATCGGGGAACCGCTTCCGGCGCTACCGTAACAGGACTTAGTAATGGAGGCAACTATTTTTTTAAAGCATTTGAGGTAAATACAACCGATTTTTGTTACAATCAGAGTGGATTGGTTGCTGCCACTCCAAATGGATTACAAATCAGTACTTTAGACACAAAATATACCATCGATTTTGATAATACTGTTCCGGGTGTTAATGAAAGTCAATTTAATGGTTCAGGACTTTCTCCTTCTCCATCTTCGGGTCAATTAAATAGCAATGCCTGGAAATTTGAAGGCTTTGACGATGGAGATTCTAACTTTGGAGGGAACTTTACCACTGGTGATTTTGCAAGAGGTGATGCAGGCAGTGGAGTAACGACCGGAGGTTTGTATGCATTCGAATCAACTGTCGGAAACTTTGGTTTAGGTGTGCAACCTGGTGGTTCAGATTTTGCTCCGGGAAATATTATTCTTAGAATTCAGAACCAATCGGGAAATACAGTAAACAGCATATTGCTTGCATACACTATTTATGTAAGGAATGACCAGAATTGGTCAACTGAAATAAAATTCTCTTATGGTTTCGATAGCCTAAACTTTAATAGCATTGATGTCCTGGATTTATTTACAGAAGAAACTGCCAATGGATCAGTTTGGGAGAAATATTATCGTGTAGTTGAATTACCGGAGCTATCACTTGCACCGGGTGCGCTTCTCTATCTGAAGTGGGAAAGTGATGATAAGGCTGGTAGTGGTTCCAGGGATGAATTTGCTTTGGATGATATTGAAATCATTGGCAATGCTTCAAGCACATACCCATCAATTTCTGGAGAAGTAAGAGATGTTCATATCGCCGGGCGAGCGCAACTTGATGGCAACCTGATTGTACAGGATAGTATTATAATTTCAGATAGCATTTTGTTTACCATCTCCACTGATACGGTAGTTCTTTCATCCACAGCAATTATAAATGAAACTGGGAATGGCTACCTCGAGGGAAATCTAAAGACAACTCGAACAATCAATCAAAATAGTAATCCATCGTTTAATTTGTTAGGAGGAATTGGATTCGAAGTAAATCCCTTAGGTAACGACATGGGTGAGACAACAATAATCAGGGTCACTGGGGATAGATTAAATGGGGAAGCTGGAGGTAATCCGACGCAATCCTTATTACGTTATTTTCAAATCGATCCAGAAACCAATACTTCTTTGAATGCCAATATTCGATTTACCTACAATGATAGGGAATTAGTCTACCTCGACATGTCAATGCAACCTGTAGAAGTAAATGATCCTGATAATGATTTAGCCTTATACAAAAGGCCTATTGGAGGTGCTGTTGATGAATGGGAAAAGCTAAACGGCACAATCAATACTAGTTCTAATCTAATCAGTGTATCAGGAATCGATTCGTTTTCAGAAATTGCTTTGGCTGACCAAACAAACGCTCCGCTCCCCGTCACGTGGCTCAATTTCATCGCTTACGAGGATGAAAAAAACCAGGTGGTGCTTGAGTGGTCAACAGCATCAGAGGAAAATAATGACTTCTTTACGATACAAAAATCAAGAGATGGACATTCATTCCAGCCTCTGGGCACCTTGCCGGGTGCAGGTACGACCACTGTCGCACAAGCCTACCGGTTTACGGATACCGATCCTTATAATGGAATAAACTATTACCGAATCAAGCAAACCGATTTTGATGGATCTGCCGATTATTCGGAATTGGTAAGCGTGTTTGTAGATCGAGCATCTAAAGTAGCCCTGAATATATCTCCCAACCCAACCACTGATATTATTCAATTAAGATTGGAAGGGCTGGAAGATGAAAAATTTGAAATGGTGCTCATTGACCTTAATGGAAGACTATTGGGGCAATATATTTCGAAAGAACCCGAGATCAGTTTAAGTCTATCGGAATTACCCAAAGGCGTTTACATTTTGAAAATCCTCGCCAAAGAGAGAATATACACAAGGAAACTAATCAAGAACTAGCCTGCTAAACTATTGGTATCCACGAGCCTGCAAATGAAATAGCTCGGCATATTTACCTTGCCGGGCTAGCAGTTCATCATGGCTCCCCAGTTCAAGCATTTTACCATTTTCCAGCACCAATATCCGGTCGGCCATACGCACAGTAGAAAAACGATGGGAAATAAGCACTGCAGTTTTTCCGGCTGTTAGTTCTGTGAATCGTTCAAACACCTCATGCTCCGCCCTGGCGTCTAAAGCTGCGGTAGGTTCATCTAATATCAAAAGCTGGGCATCACGCATATAGGCCCTACCCAGTGCTATTTTCTGCCACTGCCCTCCGGATAATTCAATTCCATTTTTAAATCTACGTCCAATCTGCTGTGCATACTGCTCAGGCAGCTGCTCGATCACAGCCTTAGCCAAACTCTTGTCGGCAGCAGTGTGAATCATAGCAGCATCATACTCCCTATCAATATTACCCACAGCAATGTTTTCGCCAGCCTGCAATTGGTATTTTACAAAGTCCTGAAAAATAACACTTGTCATTTGCCGCAAGGCCGCTGGATCATAATCCTTCAGATCAACGCCATCCAAACGGATAATACCTTCCGTAGGATCATATAATCGCACCAGCAACTTCACCAATGTGGTTTTGCCGGCACCATTCTCCCCAACCAGCGCCAGCTTTTCACCCGCTTTGATGGTAAAATCAAGATTTTGAAGTACCGGAGAAGGGCTCTTATCATACTGAAAGCTTACATTTTCAAAACTAAAACCGCTAGCTATAACTTTTGGAGGAGCTTGAAGACCAGGCTGGCTGGAAATTCTGGGTTTTATGTTGAAGAAATCAAAAAAGTCCTGCAGATACATAGCTCCTTCTGTTACACTGGAAAATTTGTTCAATACATTCTCAATTAGGCCTTTTAACCGTGAAAAAGAGCCTGCCAAAAAAGTTAGCGTGCCCACTGTAATGGTACCCAACACAGCAGTATAAATGATGTAGCCATAAGCAGCGTAATACGCTATGGTGCCAACAGCTGCCAGCAGCACTCCCCATGTGGCCCGCTTGATTGCTATTTTTTTAGTTTCTTCGTAATAGGCCTGTGAAACCTTTCTAAATCGATCAACCAAAAAACTACTCAGCCCAAATATCTTAACCTCCTTAGCTGTGTCATCACTTGCCCCCGTATAGCGCAGATAATCAAGTTCCCGACGCTGTGGTGTCCAGCTCCTTACCAGGCTGTAGCTCTGGGCGTTAAAATGTGTTTCACCCAAAAACGCAGGAATGATCGCTACAATAATCAATAAAATAAGCCATGGATTAAAAGCGATCAGCCCTCCTAATAATGATAGAATGGTAATCAAGTCCTGCACCTGCCCGAGCACCTGCGACATGAGCACCGTGCGACCCAGTGTTTGCCTTCTTGCGCGCTCCAGCTTATCGTAAAAATCCGCATCTTCAAACTGAAACAAATCCAACTTGCCGGCATGCTCCATTAAAGCTATGGAAGACCTGTTGGCAAATAAATCACCTAATAGATTGTCTGTTAGGCCAATACCTCTATTCAACAGATCGGAGGCTATGATGATAGCAAACTCGAGACCAACCAAATAGATCAACCGGTCATAGTCAGGATTACTTATTCCTGACAATTGAATAACCTCGTCAATAATAAGTTTACCCAAATAAAGTGTAGCTACAGGAACCAGGGATTTACAAATCCTCAAAATGGCATTGCCGAGGGTAAGGCCACGGTGTGTGGACCAGATCATGGAGAAAAAGGGTATCAAGTTGCTTAGTGATCCCCAACGGTCGGACCATTTTATGTCTTCTTTATTAATTGCCAATTCAATTTATTTATATAACTTTTCCAATATTTATTTTAATTATATCTATACAAATAATTCTTAGAAGAATATTTCGTTTATTAGTATATTGCGAAAATAATGATTCAAAAGACGATCTAATGCGCACACCTGAAGAACTCATCAGTATTCTCGTACACTTATCCATGGCCGATGGCCATATCGCGCGATCTGAAAGGAAAATGCTGCACCATATCGGAGATCAAAAAGGGCTTTCCGAAGAAAAGATTGAAGAGCTCATTGAGAATCCTATGCCTATTCCGAGGCTCAGCTCCCTTACTTCTGATGATAGATTTGACTATCTCAAATACATTATTCAGCTTATGAAAGCTGACAAAAAGGTATTTAGAACCGAAATAGAGTTCTGTGAAAAAATGGCTATGGCTTTAGGTTATTTGCCAGGAGTGGTGGCCGAGTTATCTGCCTATATCTACAGCGATCCAAATATATCCACAGATAGAGATATGCTGGTAAAAATTGCCAATAGATTTAAAATGAAGAGAGGAGAGGAAAACTAAGAGGCCGCCAACTAATTGTAATTTCCGAGCAGCCTCTAAGTGTTAATTTTGCTCTGAGATAGCTTTTTCCAAAGTATCAATAAGCTTTTTAGAAACCTTTTTAGGTTTTTCTGTTTTTACAGTTTTCAAAGCCTCAAGTGCTTTGCTACCAATTTCGTAAAGTCCTACAGGGTTTCTGTCGTAGTTGTAGCTACCAAGTACCCATGCTAACTCCTCCTGAATTTTTTGCTCAACGCCAAGTTTTTCTAATTTTTCTTTGGCCTCAGCGCAAGCCTTTTCGATTAAAATCTGATCCATGATGTAATGCTTTTACTAGAATTTTAAAAATTTCACTGCAAAATTAGAGAATCATTGATAATTACAATAGTAGATATGTAAAATAATTGTTAATCATTTAATGATGAAATCGATTTCCTAAGCAGAAATTTTCACATTTTTCATGTGGCGATGCATTACAGTAAACCAAAGCGGTGGAAAAAGCGCCAGTACCATCATACCGGGATAACCCGTTGGCATACTTGGTGCTTCCTCATGATTTCTTAGTATCTGGTATTTTCTGTTGGCTAAATAATGATGATCCGAATGACGAGAGAGTTCAAAAAGCATGAGCCGCCCTACCGGATGATTGCTATTCCACGAATGATGTGGCATGACCCTTTCATAGCGCTTCTCTCCTACTGGTTTTCGTTGTAATCCATAATGCTCTATGTAATTAACCGTTTCGAGTAGTAGTATACCCATTAATGCCGCGCATAGGAAATACAACATAGCCACAAGACCAAAAAATGAATAAATAATACCTATAAAAGCCAATTGGATGATTTGGAATTGCAACATTTCGTTTTTCAATGAAAATTTTGACAGGCCCATTTTCTTCATTTTGTCAAACTCAAGTCGCCATGCAGAGATATAGCTCATTACAATCGATCGCACCCAAAATCTAAACACCCACTCACCATACCTTGCTGATGCCGGATCCTCAGGTGTAGACACATTTTTATGATGCCCACGATTATGCTCGATGAAAAAATGCATATACAAAGATGACAACAAGAGACATTTGGCAAAAAACTGCTCATAGCGCTTATTCCTGTGTCCTAACTCATGCCCTACATTTATGCCAATGGCACCACATATAAGCCCCATGGCTGTAGTTCTCCCTACAATATCCAGTGTACTCAATCCGGGTTCGAGAATAGCATTGCAGAAAATATAGATAAATACAAATACCATAGGCACCATTAGGTATACTAGCCAATCATAGATTTTATCTACCTTGACCATTTCCTCCTCTGCTTTACTCAGGTTTTCCATGTCTGGCTTCATAAAAAGCTCCAAAAGCGGAATCAACACAAAAACCTCCAACATTGGTGCAAATGTGAGCCAACCATAGCTATTGAACGACACATAAACTAATGCAGGTAGTGTAAAAACCAACAAGTACTTAAGAGCCCGAAAGCGATTCATACCTCAATTTTTAGTAAAAATTACTACGATGATCAGTATAAATCAAGCTTTCCGAAGGGAATTAGATAGGCGATGGAAAATCCGGTTAAAAAGTTGTTGCTGATGTCAGGTACTTCCGATTCTCTGCTTTCAGGATCAAAGACATTGGAAAGACTGAATGTAAAAAAGCCCTCCAGGTGAATCTGCCCAAAACTAAAATCACGACTCAAGCCGCCTCCAAACCTAAGACCATACCCAAATCTACCATCCCGATCAGGATCATAAGTGTAAAAGTCAAAAGGCTCCACCTCTACGGGCGGACTATCAAGATTGGCGCCCAACAAATACTCAATGAAAAAACCAGCATTCATAAAATATTTGTTTTTGCCCTTTCCCAAATAGGCCGTCATCATAATCGGTAAGTCCAGATAATTCACCTGTGCATTGTAGTCAGGATATAAATCAAAAAAATGCTGTTTCCAGCCTTTTTGGTGATACTCAATGCCCAACTGCAGTCCTACATTCTTTTTGGTGTAATGCTTCACCATGATGCCTGCATTGATGCCGGGTAAGTTTCTGGTGGTTATGATCTTTCTGAAAAAGTTGTGCGTGACATTTAGGCTGGAAAGCTGTGCCCCAGCCCTTACGCCCACGTACGTTTTGGATTGTGCGCTGGCAGAAGGTGTTAGACCAATGGAAATAAGGAATATTATTGAAACAAATAAAAACCTAAAAAAAAGGCTATGCATGATTCTGAGGTTACATCTCTGAGATGCAAAAGAACATAATTCAGTTATCAATACATACTTTGAATAAAAAGCTCCTTTCAATATCTTCACTTTTGGAAACACTAAACGTAAACGTGCTGTTAGCGAAATAAACATTAATTATTATGGCAAGACCAAATCCGGAATTGATAGAAGCTTTAAGAAAAACGGCCATAAAACTAAAAAAAGGTCAAAAATACATGTGGGGTCATATGGGCGCCTGCAATTGCGGTAATCTCGCTCAGGAGCTTACACAATATTCAAGAGCCGAAATCCATGAATACGCGATGCGTGGCAGAGGCGACTGGAGTGAGCAAGCAGAAGCTTATTGTGATAATAGCGAAATGCCCATTGATGTGATTATTTCTGAGTTATTGTCCAAAGGCCTAACACAGGAGGACCTGATCAATCTGGAAAGACTTTCCGGCAAGGAAGTTTTGGCGTTGATTCCTCACGAAAGAAGAATAAACCTAAAACACAATAGTAAAGATGATGTGGTTTACTATATGGAAACATGGGCTGGTTTATTAGAAAGCCAACTGCTGGAAAAAGTAAGTTTACCAGAATTTGAATTATCAGAAGAACCCAATACCCGTTTGGTTGAGGCATAATTTACAAACTATCTATGGCTGAAGTCATTCATGAGTATTTCAAAAAGCAATTGGATGACTTCAAAATCCTTGTAAGGGTCAATCCAAAAAGCCTTGAGGGTTTGGAATTGCTAGTGGCTAATGATGGCAGAGTCAAAAAGACAGAAAGGCAATTCGAAGAAGACATTTACGATGACCTTGAGGCGGATGAATTTGAAAAATCCAGCCCTTTGGAGTTTAATCTCCATTTGAAAAATATTAGGTCATGAAAAAAGCTCAGGCAATATTCATGCTTATAGTACCTTTATTACCATTTAGTTGGCTTTCATTCAATATTGTGGAAAACTTCAGTTGGTTTATCGCTACAATAGCTTTGTCTCTTCTCGCCATGATTTTATATTTCATACACTTGTTTCAAAATCAAGACATCAAAAAAGACATCAAACCCATATATTGTATTGCGCTTCTATTTGCCAATATGATTACGACATACATTTACTGGTTCCAGTATGTAAAAAAAGATTTATCAAATCATTGATCTCTGGGTTTAGCTTTCTACTCTTATTCATTACTTTTGCAGTCGGCAAGTGGGAACGACCAGCTCCTGCTGAACTCCCCCAGGTCCGGAAGGAAGCAAGGGTAGGCGGTCGTAGCGGTGCGATTTCTGCTTGCCTTTCTTATTTTATCTCCCTTCATTTTCCAGTAATTCATTAGCTTTAAATCAAAATTTAAAAGACCACCTTACTATGAAATTTTTTATCGATACCGCCAATATTGTAGAGATCAAAGAAGCCTATGAATTAGGTGTATTAGATGGAGTAACTACCAATCCTTCTCTCATGGCAAAGGAAGGCATCACTGGCGCTGATAATATCAATAATCATTATAAAACCATCTGTGATATTGTTGATGATAATGTAAGTGCTGAGGTGATTGCCACCGATTTTGAAGGTATCATGACCGAAGGTCGTGCATTGGCCAAAATAGATGATAAAATAGTTGTAAAGGTGCCCATGATTGCCGAAGGTGTAAAAGCGATCAAAGCGCTAACTGCTGAAGGCATTCGCACAAACTGCACGCTTATTTTCAATGCTGGCCAGGCTATGCTCGCTGCCAAGGCTGGTGCCAGTTATGTGTCTCCCTTTATTGGTAGGTTGGATGATATTTCTACTGATGGTCTCTCTCTTATTGAGCAGATTGTGCAGATTTTTGATAATTATGGATTTGAAACCGAGGTTTTGGCTGCCTCTATCAGACATACTATGCACCTTATACAATGCGCCGAAATTGGTGCAGATGTTGCCACATGTCCGCTTAAGGTTATTACAGGATTATTGAAGCATCCCCTCACTGACCAAGGCCTTGAAATATTTTTAGCGGATTATAAAAAGCTTAATGGTTGATAACCAAACATGATGGACGAGCGTTTAGAAAACATGTACATCATTAAGGTTAAGGGAAAAGCTAAAATTCCTGATTATATCCAGCTTAGGGATGATGATTTTGTCCTCATTGCCTACTTCAGAGCAGACAGGCCTTTGAAAAAGCTCGAAAAATACGGTCTTGAAGGTAAAGAGGATGCGCTCGAAGAAGTCATCAATAACTTACCTTTCGGCAAACTTCAAAAACTTGAAATCTAGCCCATGGATTCAGATTATGTAGTCAGGGTTTATAACGCAACAATTTTTCAGGAGAATCAGACTGTTCTCAGTGATATAAGCTTTGATATACAGAAAGGAGAATTTGTTTACCTCGTCGGGCGCACGGGAAGTGGCAAATCATCCCTTTTAAAAACACTCTATGCCGATCTACCACTTCGCCTGGGTAAAATAGAAGTAGCCGGCCATGTCATTAAAGACATAAAGCGATCTGAAATACCCAAATTGAGAAGGAAAATCGGGATCATATTTCAGGATTTTCAACTGTTTTTTGATCGCACTGTAGCTGAGAACCTCTATTTTGTAATGAAAGCGACAGGATGGCGCGACAGTTCCAAAATGAAAAAGCGACTTGCAGAGGTGCTTATGCGGGTTGGGCTTGGTGCTGTTTCCAATAAAATGCCTCATCAACTTTCGGGTGGTGAGCAACAGCGCGTAGTAGTGGCCAGAGCGCTTATCAATGAACCGGTAATTTTAATTGCCGATGAGCCCACCGGCAATCTGGATCCGGAGGTAGCCGATGGTATTTTCAAACTGTTTTTGGAAATCAATCGTAGTGGTACATCTATACTGATGGCAACCCACAATCACAATTTTATCCAAAACTATAAGCACCGTTTATTGAAGTGCGAGAATAATAGAATTTATGATTCTTCAGTGGAGGATTTCGAGCTTAAGCCCTTCTACACTTAATTCCCTTCCAATCGGACATCACCATATTCCGATTCTATAATAATTCTATTGCCGCCTCCGTTGAGTGTACCTGTGTAGCTGGCACTGTGCATGGATTTCTGCATTTTGGAGAAGTTGATAGGCAAGCCGCTATGTTTCAAGTCTGCAAACTCCACTTCCACTTCAATGCTGGCTTTAAGCCCTTCCTCCAAGCCTATTTCAAAGCCCCCGTATTTACCCCTCATGCGAACCTCCTCAAAATCTCTCGATAGGCTTTCTATTTCAATACCATCCCCATAGGTACCGCGCAAGTCAATGCGTTTATTAAGCCGTTCGAGGTTGAAATTGGAAAAATTCGTTTCACCATCGATTATATTAGCTTCTTCTATTTCCACATTTCCATACTTGCTTTCCAGTCTCAAGCTCCCAATTTTCCCCAGTGTTACATCTGAAAATTGCTGTTCCAACTCCATGTTTTCACTGAATTCAATGTCTATGGAGCCATATTTAACTTCAGCGCTACCCTGCTTCATGGATTCCACCTCAGCATTGGAGAAAGATACTTCCAAGTCAACATTTCCATCAAGGTTTCCTGCAACCATGCTACCATATTTTACAGTGAGGCGGCTGTCTCCTTCCACATCATCTACGTAGAGTTCTCCAAAAGATTGTTCAGCTTCTAAGCTATGCTTACGAGGCATTTTGATCTGATATTCAATGCGAAAGGTCTCCCCATTTTTGTTTTTTACAGACCCATTAATATCCGTCACAAAAGCTTTTCTACTTCCACTTTCTGTCACTTCAATCGAGATCCTATCAAGAAGTTCCTGTGCATCGCGTTCATTTCGTTTTTCGGCTTTGATTTGCACATTCACTTCAAGTTTATTTTCCTCCCAGGTATCGATTCTGATCATTCCAAAAGAGTTTTTTACGTACAATTCATCTCCCGGATTGACCGCATAAGTCTTTGACAACTCTTTGGTTTTCAACACCTGTGCTATACCAGGCTGGCTGCACAGCAATATGATTATAATACTAAATAGTCTGGTTTTCATTTCTTTCCAATGTGTTTAGTTTCTCAAGCAGTAAAATCTGCTGATTTAAGATATTTACTCTCAATTGAAGGTTCTGGATCATGGCACTCACTACCAATTCACGATTACCACTTTCTGGAATTTTGGCCTTCAAAGCCGTATATAAACTATCCAATTCTTCCAGATCATTCATCACAGCTAAGGCTTCATCATTTTGTCTATATGTTTGAATGACCTGCATTTTCTCTTCTATCGCTTGTTGATAATAGGCCTCCGCTTTCAATATTTCAGGATCCAGAGCAATCGCTGACTGGTTGTCTGACCACTGCATATAGACCAGGGCACTACAGGCCAGTAATAATACCATCGCAGCTACCTTCCAGTAATTGAATGGCGAAGGTGCCGGTTTGGTGCGATCAAGTGCTACATCTATCCGATCCCAAAGTTTATCGGCCGGCTGCTCATCATCAAAGGCAGCCCGATTATCCCTGATATATTTTTCTAATTCATCCATATGCTCTTCCCTCCGATTTTAGCATATTCTTTAGTTTATCTTTCGCTCTCATGTACTGCGTTTTCGATGTTGATTTACTAATACCCAATACCTCGCTGATTTCTTCGTGATCCAACCCTTCCAGTAAATAGAGTGATAGAACAGTGCGATAGCCGTCGGGCAAGCGCATAATTGCCTGCTTCACCCGATTGACATCCAAATCATCTACAACCAGCGTTTCATCAGCATCTGCAATAGCTTCATGACCCTGTTGCATAGGCTCAAAGCTGAGCCTTTCCAATTTCAGCTTGCCAAGGGCCTGATTTATGACAATCCGCTTCAACCAGCTGCCAAAGGTGGACTCGCCTCTGAAAGTATGAATCTGCGTAAATGCTTTAACGAATGACTCCTGCAATACATCTTCGGCAAACTCCCTTTGCCGCACTATTCTTAAGGCTACATTAAACATTGCCTGAGCATATAGCTCATAAAGCTCCCGCTGCGCAGCCCTACTGCCACGCCTGCAGGCTTCAACCTTGTGGTGATGTATGTCGATAAAGCCTTTATTCAAAATGCTTCTAATTCTGATCTAATGATTACGAATTCCAGATTGGGTTGCATGTGAAATTAAATTTTTCTTAAATTCAACAATATTCTAGATATGGAAAGACTCACACAATTAGCCCAACAACACAAAATTGATCATGATGCATCGATCACTGATTCACAATCGATGCTTATAAATGCTCCTATTGATCTGGTTTGGTCTGTTTTAACAGATATCAAAGAGTGGCCGCAGTGGCATGAAAAGATTTCAAAAGCCAATTGCGCAAATGTAGCTGTTGGGGAAGAATTTTCTTGGGTGCATAGAGGAACCAGTATAAAGAGCAAAATTGCAGTAATGGATGAACATAAGGCCTTTGGCTGGACAGGCCGGGTATTGTGGACAAAGGCCGTTCATTTATTTCTACTGGAAGAGGTGGGAGAAAATCAAACTGCAGTGACCACCTCCGAGTCTATGGATGGATTATTGTTATTCCTGTTTTACAGCCATCAAAGACTAAACCACAACCTGATGGATTGGCTGAAGTACCTAAAAGTACGCACTGAGCATAAACAAAAAATATTCATCCCTACAGAGTAAACCAAGGGATTATTCTCCCTCGGTCAGCGACTTTTTGTTCAGCTGAGCCAGTTCAAAATCTGGTGCCGCTTCTATTGCCTGATCAAAAAAGTCAGCCGCCTTATCTGTTTCGCCCTGCTCCTTGTAAATAATGCCCTTGAGATTAAAAAGTGCAGCTTTCATCGGGACTTCCTGCTGGGTCTTATCGGTCTTGTTAAATAATATCTTTTGCTCCTCAGCCTCTTTGCGTCTCAAAAGGATATCAGCAGAAGTCAAACTTTCATTGTAGCGCTCTAACTCAAATTGCAAGAAAGCGATCTTATAAAGTGTGAAGCTGTTGTTGTTTTTCAGGAACAAGGATTCATATTCATCCAGGGCTCTATCCTTAATATTGAGGCTTTCGAAGCTAGCGGCGGCAAGTTCATATGCGAGAATGTTATCAGGATTTCGGGTTTGCAGTTCCTTAGAAACAATAGCTGCCGAAGCATATTGGCCATAATCAAAATAGAAGACAGCAAGGCTATCCAACAAATTATCATTGGAAGGATTCATACTTATCATATTATATAAAGCCATCCTCGCTACAACAGGGTCATTATAATACGTAGCTTTTTCAAAGATCATTTTCTGTCTTTTTAAAAAATCAGCGTCCTGCGCCTGTGCTGAACCTAACGCTACTATTGCTATTAAACCTAGTATCAATCTCTTCATTTCATTCTTTTTTTAAAGCCGACAAATTTATACTTCTTGTCCGGCAATTTCCAAACCTTTCTCTTTACCTACTTTAAGCATATACTGGAATGCCTGCTCATAATTATTCTTAATTTCACCTTCCAGGATGGCTTCTTTGATGGCTTCTTTGATATCACCAACAATCCTACAGGGCTTTAACCCAAAGACCTCCATAATTTTTTCTCCGGATACAGGGGGCTGGAAGTTGCGCAGATGATCTTTTTCCTCCACTTCGGCCATCTTGCGCTGTACTTTTTCAAAATTACTGATATACCTTCTCACCCGGTCATGGTTTTTTGAAGTAATGTCAGCTTTACAAAGCATCATCAGGTCTTCAATATCCTCACCTGCCTCGAATAGTACCCGCCGTATGGCACTATCGGTAATATTGTCCTTCACTAACGCGATTGGTCGCAGGTGCAAGCGAACCAATTTTTGCACATATCTCATTTTCTCGTGAAGTGGCAATTTCAATCGCTTGAAAATACCGGGAACCATGCGGGCGCCTTTGTCCTCATGTCCATGGAAGGTCCACCCGGCCTTAGCATCATACCTTTTGGTTTTTGGCTTGGCTATGTCATGTAAAATGGCTGCCCATCTCAACCATAGGTTATCTGATACCTCGGCTACATTATCCAACACCTGCAGGGTATGATAGAAATTATCTTTATGGGATTTGCCATTGACAACCTCTACGCCGTGCAGGTCAACCATTTCGGGAAAAATCTCCTGCAATAATCCCGCATGAAACAGCAGCTTAAATCCATAAGAAGGCTTTGGGCTAAGCACAATCTTATTAAGCTCATCGATGATCCTTTCTTTCGAAATAATGGACAGCCTTGATACGTTGTTGGTGATGGATTCGAAGGTATCCGGATCGATATCAAATTTCAATTGACTGGCAAACCTAACAGCCCGCATCATACGTAGCGGGTCATCAGAAAAGGTAATGGCCGGGTCAAGAGGTGTTTTTATTATTTTTCTTTTAAGCGCCTTTACACCATTAAACGGGTCAATCAATTCACCAAAATGTTGCTTATTGACCTGAATGGCCAAGGCATTGATCGTAAAATCTCTGCGCTTTTGATCATCTTCTAAAGTGCCGGGGCTCACATCAGGCTTTCGGGAATCGCTCCTGTAAGACTCCTTTCTGGCACCTACAAATTCGATCTCATATCCTTTAAAATGGATGGATGCTGTGCCGAAGTTTTTGAAAACAGTGACCTGCACTTTGGGCCCCAACCGGTTCGCCACTGCTTCAGCCAGTTGTACCCCGTCTCCTACGCAAACAAAATCTATATCCTTGCAAGGGCGCTCAAGTATCAGATCCCTCACAAATCCACCAACTGTGTAAGTATCAAAGGATAGCTTGTCGGCTTCCTGCGAAACTGCATCGAAAATAAACTCTGGCTGGAGTTTATGGCTGTAATTCATTTAAAACTGCTTTAGCGTATGGCTTTGCAAACTTACCACTTAATGAAACCGTGGACAAACTATTGCACCCTGGCGGACATAATCTGTACAACAATCAACTTTCAAATATATTTCTGAGAACACGGGCAGCATTTTCTATTTATTCCGATAACTTTGCCCCCCGTAAAAAGATTTTTGCCCCTGCTCATGAATTCAGCCAAATACATCTTTGTTACGGGTGGCGTAACCTCATCATTAGGAAAAGGAATTATCTCCGCCTCATTAGGTAAATTACTGCAAGCCAGGGGTTTCCGAGTGACCATCCAAAAGTTTGACCCCTACATCAATATTGATCCCGGTACATTAAACCCTTATGAGCATGGCGAATGCTATGTAACAAATGATGGCGCTGAGACAGACCTTGACCTGGGCCATTATGAAAGGTTTTTAAATATTACTACCTCACAGGCCAATAATGTAACCACCGGTAGAATTTATTATAATGTGATCATGCGGGAGCGGAATGGCGACTTCCTGGGCAAAACAGTACAGGTAATCCCTCATATCACCGATGAAATTAAAAATAGTTTCTACAAGCTGGGTAATACCGGGGATTATGATTTTATCATTACAGAAATTGGGGGATGCGTGGGTGATATCGAGTCTCTACCATTTATTGAGGCAGTAAGGCAGGCGCGCTTTGAGCTAGGGCCAAATAACTTTGTGTCAATCCACCTTACACTTATCCCCTATCTACAAAAAGCGGGAGAGCTAAAAACTAAGCCTACCCAACATAGCGTAAAGCAGCTTCTGGAGGCCGGTATTCAGCCGGATATCCTTGTATGTAGAACCGAATATCAAATCCCCAACGATATTCGTAAAAAGCTGGCTCTTTTCTGCAACGTGCCGATCAATGCGGTGATAGAAGCAATAGATGCCGATACGATCTATGATGTTCCCTTGTTGATGCGGAAAGAAAAGCTGGATGAGCGGGTACTCTCTAAGTTAAAAATTTCACATAAAAGAGAGCCGCAGATCGACCAGTGGAAGGAGTTTCTGGGGCGTGTGAAAAACCCTACCAATGAGGTAAATATTGCTTTGGTAGGTAAGTATGTAGAACTACCTGATGCCTATAAATCTATTACGGAAGCATTTGTACATGCCGGCGCAACCAACGAATGCAAAGTACACGTGAAATGGGTTTCTTCGGAGATACTCGATGAGTCCATGGCTGCAAAGCTGCTTCAGGACATGGATGGCATACTGGTAGCTCCTGGATTTGGTGAGCGCGGCATTGAGGGCAAGATTGAAGCTGTGAAGTTTGCCCGGGAAAATATGATTCCCTTTTTCGGCATCTGCCTTGGTATGCAATGTGCCACCGTGGAATTTGCCCGCAATGTGATTGGATTAGTGGATGCTAACTCTACAGAATTCAATAAAGAGACCCCCCATCCCGTCATAGATCTGATGGAGGATCAAAAAAACATTACGACCAAAGGTGGAACCATGCGGTTGGGTGCTTATGACTGTCACCTGGAAAAAGGCTCAAAAGCCTATTCTGTCTATGGTTCGGTCAACATACAGGAACGCCACCGCCATCGGTACGAGTTTAACAATAAATACCTGACAAAATTTGAGAAAGCCGGTTTACAACCAGTTGGAATAAATCCCGATACAAAACTGGTAGAAGTGGTAGAACTTAAGGACCACCCCTGGTTTATAGGTACACAGTACCACCCCGAGTTAAAAAGTACGGTTTTAAGCCCACATCCGTTGTTTGTAAAATTCATTAAAGCGGCGCTTACGTATAAAAAATCAAAAGACTAAGGATTAGAAAATGGATAGAAATCAGCTGACAGGCCTGATCATGATGTTGCTCCTGCTAGGAGTATATTTTACTTTCTTCGCTCCGGAACCGCCCCCTGCCAACCAGAATGTGGAGGCCATAGATTCTGTTGTAGTAGACGAGCAGGTAAAAGAACCTATTGAAGAACAGATCACCAGAAGCAAGCCCGACTCTCTGATTACCCAGGAGTTGACTGCTAAATACGGCAATTTTGCCAATGCAGCCACGGGTGAAGAAAAGACTGTAACGATAGAGACCGAGGACATTATCATCACATTCGGTGCTAAAGGTGGTAATGTACAGGAAGTAAAACTCAAAAAACATACGACTGATGATGGTGAGCTGGTTACGCTCCTGGACAAAGAAAGTAGTAGCATAAACCTGCTTTTTAATAGCGATAATAGAATTATTGCGACTAAAGATCTTTACTTCAATACCACTGCTCGAAATGCCAATATCTCTGGACAGGACAGCCTCGATCTTGAATTTTCAGCTTTTACCAATAATGGTGGCCGGCTCATCAAAACATTCACAGTTTATGGTCAGGGGTATGAAGTAGGATTCGACATTTCCACAAAAGGACTAGATGCTGTTATTGATAATAGTGATTGGACATTCGTATGGAAAGATCAAATACACAGGCTGGAGCCTGATATTACTGATGCCAGAACAAGGGCCACCATCAAATACTATTCGCTTGTAGATGAGGATGTCGATTATCTATCTGAAACCAGTACCAGTACAGAGGAAGAAAACCTCAATGAGCCTCTCAAATGGATATCCATCAAACAAAAATTCTTTTCCAGTGCCATCATTGCCGACAAGGAATTCTCACAGGGTGTGATACAAACCAGTATTCCACAGACAGATGAGATTGTAAAAAATGCTGATGCCAGCCTGGGAATACCCGTAGGTGATATTAAAACAGGTAATGCTGGTTTCACCTATTATTTTGGGCCTAATGACTACACTATTCTTAATGAAGTAGCGCCCGGCTTCTGGAAAAATGTTACCCTGGGCTGGGGAATATTTGGATTGGTCAACAAGTACCTGATCATCCCTATTTTCAATTTCCTTGATCAATATTTCGATAATTATGGCCTCATAATCCTTCTACTGGTAATAGTGATCCGGATCATCCTGGCACCGCTCACTTTCAAATCGCACATCAGTATGGCGAAAATGAAAGTTTTGAAGCCTGATTTGGATGAGATCAAAGAAAAGCATGGCGGTGATATGCAAAAGGCCCAGGCCGAGCAAATGCAACTTTACCAAAAGGTAGGCATCAATCCTTTGAGTGGCTGTATCCCCTTGGTTCTGCAAATGCCAATCTTACTGGCTATGTTCTATTTTTTCCCAAATTCGATTCAGCTTCGTCAGCAATCATTCCTTTGGGCACATGATCTCAGCACCTATGATTCCATTTTGGATTTGCCATTCACCATTCCATTTTATGGAGACCACATCAGCTTATTTACCCTACTCATGACAGCCTCTACCATACTGTATACCTGGTCAAACAGTCAGGTACAAACAGTACAGGGTCCTATGAAAACGGTTCAATATGTAATGCCCGTGATGTTCCTGTTTTTCTTGAATAACTACGCGGCTGGATTGACCTATTATTATTTTCTATCCAACATTGCGTCATTTGGTCAAATAGCATTGTTTAGAAAGTTTGTGGATGACGATAAGATCAAACAGAAACTGGAGGAAAACAGGAAAAAGAATGCTAACAAGAAAAAATCCTCTTTCCAGTCAAGGCTCGAAGAAGCAATGAAGGCCAGCCAGGAACAACAAAAGAAAAGGAAGTCTCAAAAAAAGAAATAGTTCTACTGCCTATTCGGCCTAAATGCCTGGCTGTAAATGGATAACTTGAAGTAATAGCTGTTTATCTACATATATAATACTGATTATCAGTTATTTATAGGGTTTTCCACAAGTTTTGCACCCATGCTGTTTTATACTATCTTTTATGGGATAAACTTCTATATTTGTGAATGAGTGTGTTTTATTCAGCATGCTTTATTACTATTCGATACGCTAAAAAGGACTTCTTTCATGGGTAAGATTATATCTATAGCCAATCAAAAAGGTGGTGTTGGTAAAACAACTACTGCCATCAATCTGGCAGCCAGTCTGGCTGCTTTAGAGTTCAAAACCCTTATCGTAGATGCCGATCCACAGGCAAATGCAACATCGGGCATTGGACATAATCCTAAGGAAATTGAATACAGCATCTACGAGTGTATGGTTGATGATGTAAATCCGAGTGATTGCATAGTGGAGACAGATATTGATTACCTATACCTTTTACCTTCTCATATCGATTTGGTAGGTGCTGAAGTAGAAATGGTAAACATTGGCAATCGCGAAGGCAAAATGGATGAAGTACTGAGCACGATCAAAGATCAATATGATTTCATCATTATCGATTGCTCACCTTCATTAGGCTTAATTACTGTCAATGCCCTGACAGCTTCTGATTCCGTTATTATACCGGTACAATGTGAGTATTTTGCACTTGAAGGATTGGGTAAATTATTGAATACCATCAAAATCATTCAAAGCCGCCTAAATACTACCCTTGAAATAGAAGGTATCCTTCTTACCATGTACGATGTACGGTTGAGACTTTCTAACCAGGTAGTTGAAGAGGTAAATGCCCATTTTAATTCTCTTACTTTCGAAACCATCATTCCGAGAAACATCAAATTGAGTGAATCTCCCAGTTTTGGATTACCAGCCATAGCCCACGATGCAGAAAGTAAAGGCTCGGTTAGCTATTTGAACCTGGCAAGGGAAATTCTTGTGACCAATGGTATGTTGCTAGAAGAAGCATGAGTGAAGTAAATAAAGGTAACAAACGAAAAAATGCACTTGGCAGAGGCCTTGGCGCATTGTTAGATGACTCTAAAAGCTCTGGCAGAAGCAGGTTTAGTGGTGCGGGAGCTTCCGGTACAGGCAATATTGGAGAAATACCCGTAGATCAGATTCAGGTAAATCCATTTCAGCCAAGGAGTGACTTCAATGAAGAAGCTTTGCAGGAGCTGGCTGAATCCATCAAAGTGCAGGGTATCATCCAGCCTATAACCGTACGCAGGCTCAATGGACAGACTTTCCAGCTTATAAGTGGTGAGCGCAGATTTCAGGCTTCTAAGATTGCCGGTCTAACCCAAATACCTGCTTATATCAGAGAGGCCAACGACCAGCAGATGCTGGAAATGGCACTCATAGAAAATATCCAGCGGGAGAATTTAAATTCCATTGAAATTGCCCTCTCCTACCAGCGGCTGCTCAACGAGTGCGATCTTAAGCAGGAGCAATTGGGAGAAAGAGTAGGGAAAAACAGAACCACGGTCAATAATTACCTAAGGCTACTTAAGCTTCCACCGGATATTCAGATTGCCTTGCGCGATGGGAAGTTATCCATGGGCCATGCTCGTGCCATCATCAATATTGAAAATGTAGATCTGCAACTGGAAATCTTTAAGAAGATCATCAAAGATGAGCTTTCAGTAAGAAAAGTAGAAGCATTGGTCAGATCTTATACCGAGGCGAAAAAAGATAAGCCAAAAGCCGAAAAGGAAAACACAATCACCCCTGAGTACAAAAAGCTTCAGGATAGATTATCCAATCATTTTGGCACTAAAATTTTAATCCAACCCAAAAGCGGTCAAACCGGATCTATCAATATTCCGTTTGTGTCCACGGATGACCTTAACAGAATTCTTGAGATTATCGATGCTTAAGTCAGGGCTCCTCCTGGGATTTCTGACCATTAGCTTTGCTATACACGCACAGCAGGTTGATAGTATCGATGTGGCAAAAAACCTGGATGAGGTAGAAACCATCGAAATGGTATCTAAGCTCAATCCAAATAAGGCCGCACTATATTCAGCTGTCTTGCCGGGCTTAGGACAGGCGTATAATGGTGATTATTGGAAAATCCCTATAGTATATGGAGGTGGCATCATTCTGCTTCATTTCATCAACGAAAATCATGAGCTGTTCAATACATTTAACAATGCCCTGGCCAATATCTCTGATGCATCAGATTTGACTGTCAACCCCTTCTCTCGATATAATGAGGCTTCTTTACAACGCCGCAGGGATTTTTACCGTAGAAACAGAGACTTTATGATGATTGTAGGTGCAGCCTATTATCTACTCAATGTAGTAGAGGCTCACGTAGCTGCACATCTGAAAGAATTTAATGTAAACGAAAATCTTTCTATGCAAATAAAGCCTAGTATGGAACCCGTAATACCCGGTACAGTTTCGGTAGGCATGGGCATAGCTATCACTCTAAAATAAAATGCGAATACTGATCATCGGTTATGGAAAAATGGGTCAAAGCATCGAGCAAATTGCTATTGAAAGAGGCCATTCTATAGCCGGCATAGTTGATAAAGATAATAAGAATAGCATTAGTGACTATTCCGGGGACCTTGTGGACGTAGCAATTGAGTTTACAAACCCGGATGCCGCTTACGGCAACCTTAAGCAATGTATAAAACAAGGAATTCCAGTGATCTCCGGCACAACGGGTTGGCTTGATCATTATAAAGAGTTTATTGAGTACTGCAATGCACAGAAAGGCACTTTCCTTTACGCTTCCAACTTTAGCCTTGGCGTAAACCTATTCTTCAAGCTAAACCAATATCTGGCAAAATTGATGAATGGCATGGATTACAAAGTGGCTATGGAGGAGATTCATCATACTCAAAAACTTGATGCCCCGAGTGGCACAGCTATTACTTTAGCTGAAGGTATAATAGATCAGAACCAAGCCTATGAAAAATGGCATTTAGATACAGAGTCAGCTGCTGAGAGCATTCCAATCACTGCCAAACGCATTGATCAAACACCGGGTACTCATTCCGTAGTGTACAATTCAGAAATAGACAGCATAGAAATTAAACATACGGCACATACACGCAAAGGCTTTGCACTGGGTGCAGTGCTTGTAGCAGAGTGGATCAGCGACAAGTCCGGCGTATTGACCATGGATGATTTTCTGAAGCTTAATTAAGAATTAATTTTAAATTTGCCCAAACCAAAAAATGGCCATCACATTGTTTAAGAAAAAGGAAAAGGAGACAAAGAAAAAAGGACCTGTAAGAGAATGGGTTGATGCGATTGTGTTTGCCGTAGTAGCAGCTACATTAATCCGCTGGGTCTTTATGGAAGCGTTTACCATACCTACACCTTCCATGGAAAAATCGCTTTTAGTAGGTGATTTCCTTTTTGTTAGTAAAATAAGTTATGGGCCCAGAACACCAAAAACGCCATTGCAAATTCCTTTGACTCATGCTAAAATTTGGGGTACGGATATTCCCTCTTACCTTGACTGGATCCAATTGGATCAATACAGGCTTCCTGGCCTTGGCGATGTGGAAAGAAATGATGTGGTAGTTTTCAATTATCCACCTGAGTTTGAGCACCCCATTGATCTGAAAACGCATTATATCAAAAGATGTATTGGCATACCCGGTGATGTGATCGAAGTAAAAGATACGCAGGTCTATGTAAATGGTGAACCTGGTGAAAATCCGCCTATGATGCAGTACCGGTATTTCATTGTAACCAACCAAACCATCAATGAAAGGGTATTTAGCAACTATGATATTTGGGAGTATACAAAAATCAACGGTGGTTATGTAGTGCATACAACCCCGGAATCAGCCAAGAAAATACAGGAGCTGGATTTCATCACTGAAGTTAGGCTAGCCAAAATGCCCGAAGAACAGGTAAACCCAAGAATCTTCCCGGATGCGCAATTTTTTCCTTGGAACTCTGACTTTTTCGGTCCATTACAGATTCCTGGCGAAGGATGGACAATTGATTTGAATGCAGAGACGGTAGCCAAATATGGATCTACCATCAGGGATTACGAGCATCTTGAAAATGTAGAAATAGAGGAAGGCAAATTGTACATCGATGGAGAGGAACAAAAGCAATACACCTTCAAGCAAAACTACTATTTTATGATGGGTGACAACCGCCACAATTCAGAAGATAGCAGGTTCTGGGGTTTTGTACCTGAGGATCACGTTGTGGGTGAGGCGGCATTTATCTGGCTTTCTATTGATCCTATCGCAGGATTTTTAGACAAAATTCGCTTTTCCAGGATTTTTAATATCATCGACTAGTTTTTAAGGAGCTTTCAATTACCAGTCAATGGCAGAAAGCCCTTTTGACACCAGATATTCATTGGCTTTACTGAAGTGCCTATTCCCGAAAAAACCTCTATGAGCAGCGAATGGAGAAGGATGTGCCGACTCCAACACATGGTGTTTGGTTTTATCTATGATGGCACCTTTCTTTTGCGCATAAGCACCCCAAAGTAAGAA
Organism: Cyclobacteriaceae bacterium; assembly: GCA_965227155.1. Taxonomy (GTDB): domain Bacteria; phylum Bacteroidota; class Bacteroidia; order Cytophagales; family Cyclobacteriaceae; genus UBA6059. The sequence continues at coordinate 3,885,405 of OZ245731.1, read as the reverse complement.
TACAACATTTTGCTTTTGTTCAGATAATACCCTTATCACAGCATCCGTAAACTCTTCCCAGCCTTTGTTTTGATGTGAACCGGGGGAGGCTGCCCTTACCGTGAGGGTAGCATTAAGCAATAGCACACCCTGGTCAGCCCACCGTACCAAACTTCCATGCGGCGGCATTGGCTTATCCAGGTCATCTTTTATTTCCTTGAAGATATTCACAAGGGATGGTGGCATCACTACACCTTCATTAACTGAGAAGCATAAACCATGTGCCTGCCCTTTTCCATGGTAAGGATCCTGCCCTATGATTACTACCCTGGTTTGGTCAAAGGGACAGTGATCGAAGGCATTGAAAATCTGTTTGCCCGGAGGGTAAACCGTATGACTCTGATATTCAGATTTTACGAAATCCACTAAAGCTTTAAAATAAGGTTTATCAAACTCACCTGACAATACTTTTTTCCAACTCTCCTCAATTCTTACATTCATTATGCTTTCAATTATTTTAGAAATTAATCTGAAAATTATTAGCTTTTCCTAATCTTTACCAGATAATCAAGGCAACATTGACTACACAAATCACACAAGGTGTAAAAGTCAGCGTAGAAGCTGAATACCAGTCAGAGTACTCTAACCCTGCCAAGCAGCATTTTGTGTTCACTTATCGAATAACAATAGAAAATAATAGCCAGTACACCATTCAGCTCCTTCGCAGACAGTGGTTTATACATGATGCCACACATGAGCAGCGTGAAGTTGAAGGTGAAGGTGTGGTGGGTCAACAGCCTGTACTAGAGCCCGGGGAGAACCATCAATATGTGTCTGGTTGTAACCTGCGCAGTGGTATCGGCAAGATGTATGGCAACTACCTGATGGAGCGGGTGGTAGATGGTCGTCAGTTTAGAGTGAACATCCCACAGTTTACCATGTTTGTGCCTTATAAGCTCAATTGAGCCTGAAATTTTTACTTTTCAAGAACCTATTCTAAAGTTTACTTTTAAACATTTCTGTGTTTCTCCATAAGAAAACAAAATGTAGAGGCATTTTGAAGATTCAAGCCATTGCAGCCAATTAGATAATTATAAAGTCAGACTAAGGTATCACAGTAACGGTTATAACCCATTTTGAGGGTTGGTTTAAAGTGGACAACCGAAAAAATGTTATCATATTAGCAGTAATATAGACTAGCGACAGATTGATAAAAATAAGTCAAAAGCTTTTTCAGGCTGCCGAGTATCTTGAGTATTGGCTGGCACAGGTAGATGAACACTCACTCCATCCCCCATTCATTTATCAGTTCTACACGGAAATTATTAAGCCGGCAAAACAAGAAAGAGATCCATTCGCCAAACTCAGAAAGCAACTACTGAAGGATCAGACTTTAATAGACAGCCAGCTCTTAGGTGCTGATTCCGTAACCGGTCGCAAGGATCGAACAGTAGCAGATATCGCCGGCAACAGTATCACTAAACCTAAATATGCTGCGCTCCTTTCCAGACTGGCAAAAGCCTCTAAAGCCAATACAATTATAGAACTTGGAACATCGCTGGGATTACAAACCCTCTATTTTGCTGACGCCTGCCCGGAAGCTAGGACCATCACTTTTGAAGGCAATAAGGCATTAGTAAATTATGCGTCTTCATTGTTCAATTTAAAAGAGCATAAAAATATCCAGGTTGTAGAGGGCAATATTGACCTTACGCTTCCTGAACAAATTGATAAACTCCCCGCATTGGATTTTGTATTCATCGATGCAAACCATAAAAAACTACCTACCCTATCCTATTTCTACACTTTATTGAAAAAATGCGGACCCGGCTCAATGATAGTGCTTGACGATATACATTGGTCCTCAGAAATGAAGAAAGCTTGGCAGGAAATAATCGCGCACCCTGATGCGACTGTCACCATAGATATCTATCAGCTCGGTATAGTACTTATCAAACCTGAGCTACCAAAGCAACATTGGGTACTTACTTTTTGACACAATGAATAAATAGTTCATTGCCCTGCCTGGGCGGAATTGAATTATAAGCCAACTCAAAATGCCTTAGGTCAAAATAGGGTTCAAAAAGAGATAGATATTCTGATTTATGGCCACCGAAAGGCGGTCTATCGCTATTGAGCGGTATATTAAACAGCAAGCCAACCAGCTTTCCACCAGGCATCAATAGTTGATGCATATGGGTAACATATTGCTTGCGGAGGGAAGGAGCGATAGCACAAAAAAATGTCTGTTCAATGACCAGATCATAGCAAGCCTGATGGTCAAAAAAATCTCCGTGTAGTAGGTTTTTCACGGGAAACTCAGGTACTCTACTTTGAAACCTGTTAAGGGCGCTAGCAGATAGATCCAGTACCGTCACATGCATAAATCCGATTTTATGAAGATATTCAGCCTCGTATGCATTACCTGCTCCGGGAATAAGTATCCGTAGTGATTTATCTTCAAGCTGATCGAAATAAGCTTTTAAAGGTGTGGAAACATGGCCAATATCCCAACCGATATGTCCCAGATCATATCGCTCATTCCAAAATTGCTCATCCAACTTAAGCATGTCCGATTAGTTTTTTGTAAGGGTTCCTCTATTTTTGCAGCGATTTAAGCAGAAAAATTAACTTACCTATGGAAGAGGCGCAAAAACCAGAAGGTCCTATTCAAAAAGAACAGGCCAAGAAGAAACAGGTACTCATTATCATGGCCGTCATCATTGCCATCATCTCTGTCTTATTGATCTATAACTATTTAGACAATCAACGACTGGAAGAGGAAAAGGCGGCTCAGGAGGCTGAAATTGAACAAATGGCATTGGAACTGGACTCCATCTCCAATGAGCTGAACGATAAAATTATTACTATTTCTCAGCTTGGCGGTGAGATCGATACGCTAATGAAAATCAAAGAAAGGCTGGAAGAAGAAAGAAGGGATTTCAGGACGCGTGCATTTAGGCAAATCAATGATCTACAGGAAAAAGTATCGGGATACAAGGAGTTGCTACAGCTTCAGGATGTAGAAATTGAGAAGCTGAAGGAAATCAATGCAGTACTCATGGAGGAAAATACCACTCTGAAAACAGAAAAAAACCAGCTGAGCGATTCTATCAGAGGTATCAGCAAAAGTAAAACCCAACTAGAAGAACAAGTTGCTTTGGCCAGCCAGCTAAAAATCGAAGATCTAAGGATTTTTGCACTAAACGATAGAGGAAAAGAAAGAGAAAAAGAGTTTCGCAACCGCCATATCGATAAGCTGAGAATAGATTTTGCTATCGCAGAAAATGCTGTCGCACCCATTGAAGGTAAAGAGATAAAGATAAGAATCATTGATCCTGACCGAAATGTACTGTTTGACGTTTCTCGTGGTTCTGGCAGCTTTATGTTTGAAGGTAGAGAGATGTTTTATACTGCCCAGCAGGAGATTTTGTACGACAGGCAAAGACAGCAGATGAGCTTTCTTTACGATAAAGGCAGTGAGTACAAATTAGGCCAGCACAAGGTGGAGGTGTATGCTGAAAACTACCTGATGGGTGAAAGTACTTTCACCGTCAAATAGTATAGATATTTTGAGCTATTGGTATTTATGGTGAATTGATCTAATTTTGCACCTCATTTACAAACACATAAATATTTATTATGAATTTTAATTACGAGACAGTATTCATTTTAACTCCCGTTCTATCTGACGTGCAGATGGAGGATGCTGTCGAAAAATTCAGAAAGCTTCTCAAAGACAGTGGTGCGAAGCTTACTAATGATGAAAACTGGGGTCTAAAAAAACTTGCTTATCCTATCATGAGTAAGTCTACCGGCTTCTATCATCTTTTTGAATTTTCGGCTGATCCTTCTCTCATCAAAACTATTGAAATAGAATTTAGAAGGGATGAACGCGTAATGCGATTTCTAACAGTGAAGCTCGACAAGCACGCGGTAGAATTCAACGCAAGAAGAAAAAAAGGTGAGTTTAACAAGAAGGATAAAAAAGAGGAGGCTGCAGCATGACACTACAGAATGAACCCATCAACAGGGAACAGCAAAAGAAAAAATACTGCCGATTCAAGAAAAACGGCATTAAGTATATTGACTACAAAGACGCTGATTTCCTACTAAAATTTGTGAATGACCAGGGAAAAATTCTTCCTCGTCGTATCACCGGAACAAGTGCCAAATTCCAAAAGAAAGTTACGCAGGCTGTGAAAAGAGCCCGCCACCTGGCATTGCTTCCTTACGTTTCAGATTCATTAAAATAACCAGGTAGATCATGGAAATCATATTGAAAGAAGACATCAAAGGCCTGGGCTTTAAAAACGATACCGTAACGGTAAAACCAGGATACGGCAGAAACTACCTTATTCCTCAGGGGATGGCGATTATTGCCAGCAAGAGCAATAAGAAAATGATCGAAGAAAATATCCGTCAGGCATCTCATAAAGCTGAAAAGCTGAAAAAAGATGCTGAGGAGATTGCTAAAAACCTGGAAGACCTTACCATCAACCTCAATACAAAAGCTGGTGAAAGTGGTAAAATCTTCGGTGCTATTACTGCACTTCAGGTTGCTGACGCATTGAAAGAAAAAGGATTTGATATCGATCGTAAGAAAATTAGTTTCAACTCAGCCATCAAAGAGATTGGTGAGCACACAGCAACTATTCTTTTACACAAAGAAGTACAGCCAGAAATTAAACTGAATGTAGTTGCGGAATAGTTTTCCAAACTGAAAAGTATAAAAAGCACCTTCCTGGTGCTTTTTTTTTGCCCAATTTCAAATGGGATATTAACCATACTGTAATAACTTGTCTTATAGATCATGGGTATTCATAATTCAACAACCACAGTTAGTTTTCAACCATGGCCGGAAAAAATCAGTCACAAAGACAGCATTTTTTCAATTGGATCGTGTTTCTCAGCGATGATAGGTGATTACTTGTCAATCAATAAAATCAATGCCCTTAGCAACCCATTTGGAACCATTTATGACCCCATATCCATAGCAAGATGTATCAATAACGCACTTGGCGGTATTGCCCCTGATCAATCACGGTTTACTCAGGATCAGGATGTGCATCTTCATTTCAACTATCACTCTACCCTATCTGCGCTTAACCGGCAACATCTCACTGATCACATTGAGGCGATGAAGAAGCTGGCAGGAACATTTCTTAAAAAGGCTAATTGGGTCATTATTACTTTAGGAAGCGCTATAGTATATCGGTTAAAGGCAGATGGAGAGATAGTAGCCAACTGCCATAAGCAAAACCAGAGCCTATTCACCAAAGAGACATTAGATGCCAATTCGATTAACCAAGCCCTGGTAAGTATGATTAAGCAGGTAGAAACGATCAATCCGGAAGTCAAATTCATATTTACTGTCAGTCCGGTAAGGCATGCGAGACATGGGTTATCAGAAAACATGTACAGTAAGTCCCTATTACGTGTGGCAGTGCAGGAAATGGTGGACTCGCATAGCCATTGCTACTATTTTCCCTCGTATGAAATAATGATGGACGAATTGCGCGATTATCGGTACTACAAAAATGATGGAGTGCATCCTACAAAGGAGGCAGAAGCCTACATTTGGCAACAGTTTCTGCATAATGCATTTGATGAAGCCTCCAGAAGTTTGCTGGAACAATGGCACAAAATAAGGTTGGCGATCAATCACCGGCCATTACATGCCGAATCAAAGGCGCATCAAAAATTTCTACAGGATACAATCCTAAAACTGGAGAATTTATCAGCCCATTTTAATGTTGAAGAGGAGATTCAAAACCTTAAAGCAAAAATCAATGCAACCTGAATCAAAGGCCAATCATTTAATTAAAGAAACAAGCCCATACCTGCTTCAACATGCATACAATCCGGTAGCGTGGTACCCGTGGAGCCAGGAAGCATTGGATAAAGCTAAAAAGGAGGATAAACCCATCATCCTATCCATTGGATATTCCTCCTGCCATTGGTGCCATGTAATGGAACGCGAATGCTTCGAAAATGAGACCCTGGCAGCGCTCATGAACAGGGATTACATCTCCATAAAGGTGGACCGGGAAGAGCGACCTGATGTTGATCAAATATACATGGATGCAATCCAATCAATGGGCATTCATGGCGGGTGGCCACTCAATGTCTTTCTCACTCCGGATCAGAAGCCCTTTTATGGTGGCACCTATTTCCCACCGAATGCCTGGAAGCAGGTATTGGAAAACGTAAAAAAAGCCTTCACCGAACAAAGGGAGAAAATTGAAGAAAGCGCCGATGGTTTTGTAAAGTCCTTAAATGAAAGTGAGCTGGCCAAGTTTGGTCTTACACAAAGCCAGGGAGATTTTGATGAAAATCAAATTCATGCACTCTATCAGGTTCTGAATAAACGCATCGATAATAAAAAAGGCGGTACCAAGGGAGCACCGAAGTTTCCTATGCCCAGCATTTGGCAGTGGCTATTGCATTATGTACGCTGGTCAGACCATGAGGACGCGGTTATTCAACTACAGCTTACTTTAGACCGCATGGCACAGGGCGGCATTTTCGACCAACTGAAAGGCGGCTTTGCAAGGTATAGCGTAGATGATGAATGGTTTGCACCACATTTTGAGAAGATGCTTTACGACAATGGCCAACTGCTCAGTCTCTATGCCAATGCTTATAAGGTTTTCAAAAAGCCGCTTTATAAGCAGGTTATTCACCAAACCATTAACTGGCTTGCCGACGAAATGACTGATGCTTCCGGCGGTTTCTATGCCGCTCTGGATGCTGATAGCGAAGGTGTAGAAGGTAAGTTCTACACCTGGCCTTACCAGGAAGTTGAAGAGGTATTGCAGGATAAACAAACACTTCCCCTCATCGCTGATTATTTTAACCTGACTAAAAATGGCAACTGGGAAGACGGTAGAAATATTTTATACTGGAATGTGGCTAATGATGATTTTGCAGCACAGCATGGGTTATCAAAAGAAAAATGGCTAAACATTAAAGATACTGCTGTACAAAAACTATTAGTCGAAAGAAATAAACGGATCAGGCCCGGATTGGATGATAAAGTGCTCGCAGGGTGGAATGGATTAACCCTAAAAGGCCTATGCCTGGCTTACGAAGCTACCGGGAATGAGCAGGCTTTGATCCTGGCAAAAAACAATGCTGCTTTCCTGCGCACAAAAATGATAGAATATGGTCACCTAAAAAGGAGCTACAAGAATGGACACTCCATCATTGATGCCTACCTGGAAGATTACGCCTTTGTAATTGAAGGATTTATCAGCCTGTATGAAGTGACTTTTGAAGAAGAATGGTTGATTGAAGCTGAAAAACTTACAGATACTGCTGTTGAGCAGTTTTACGATAGTGAGGAAGGATTCTTCTATTATACCGGAGCTAATGCCTCTTCTCTGATAGCAAGAAAGAAAGAGATTTTTGACAATGTGATACCAGGTTCCAATGGCGCCATGGCACACAATCTACATTATTTAGGGATTGCATTGGATCGAAAAGATTATGCAGACCTCTCTGAGGATATGGTAAAAAGGATGCTTCCCCTATTAATTAAGGAACCTCAATATCTTTCACATTGGGCAATACTTCATCTAAAAAAATGTATTGGCAGCCGCGAAATAATCATCATCGGAAATGATGTGACTCAATATGCCAGCGAGTTAAAATCTGATTTTATACCTGAAGCCGTATTCATGGGTGCAAAAGAAGCGTCGACATTTCCCCTACTCAAAGACCGGTCAGCGATAGATGGAAAAACAACTATTTTCGTTTGTCAAAACAAAGCCTGCCAGTTACCAGTATTCAATACCCTTGACGCCAAAAAACAACTAGCCCAATAAAAATGGAGGAAAACACGGAGGCACGGCATGGTCATGATCCACAACTGTATGTGGATGTACTGCTTCCTGTTCCTATCCCTCGTCTTTTTACCTACTTCGTTCCGGAGGCCCTCAAAAAGCAGGTAAAAGTAGGCTGTAGGGTGATCATCAGTTTTGGTAGACAAAAAATTCAAACAGGTATTATTGGCAAAATACATGACCAGGAGCCGGAAAAATATGAGGCTAAACCTATTTTGGAAGTCATGGATGAGGATGCCATCATTCATGATATCCAACTCAAGCTTTATCGGTGGATCGCCAATTATTACATGTGCACCATTGGTGAGGTTATTAATGTGGCTATACCATCAGGTCTGAAGCTCTCCAGTGAGTCCTACATTCAACTCAACCCTGAGCTGGATTTTGAGGATCACCTTGAGCAATTCAGCGATACAGAATTTGAATTGCTGAACTTACTGCAGCAGGAAGATCAGCTTACCTATCAGCAAATCAGCAATTTACTTAACAGAAAAACCGTCTATGAGCTGGTTAGAAACCTAAATAAAAAAGGAGCTATTCTCATTTTCGAGCAAATCAAAGAGAAGTATAAGCCCAGAAAAGAACGATATGTCAGGCTCAAAAAAGAGTTGCTCAATGACAGGCTTGCTTTCGAGGCACTTTTTGAAAAGCTTGAATCTAAGTCAAAGCAATTGGAAGTGCTGCTGCAGTACCTAAAGCTTGTGCCGGCGATGGAGGATCCGGCTCAAAATGAGCATGGCATAAAGAAGAGTGAACTGCTGAATTATCCGATTTCTAATTCATCGATGAAAACACTCACCAATAATGGCGTTTTTGAAGAATGGGAAAAGATAATCTCACGTATTCCCAAAGGCAGTGCCTCAAAATCAAGTGCAGATTTGTCTTCTGAACAAGCCCATGCCTTAGATCAAATTAAGACATCCTTCGAATCGCACGATATTACCCTGCTGCAAGGTGTAACGGGCAGTGGTAAAACTGAGATTTACATTAAGCTCATTGAAGAAGTATTAGCCAACGGACAGCAAGTGCTTTACTTACTGCCTGAAATAGCGCTTACAACCCAGATCGTGGAGCGCCTCCAGCTGGTCTTTGGTGATCAAATTGGTGTCTATCATTCCAAGTACTCTGATAATGAGCGGGTAGAAGTCTGGCTGGGTCTTTTGCGAGGTAACTATAAGCTTATTGTTGGTGTAAGATCTTCGGTTTTTTTACCCTTCGATAACCTTGGGTTGGTCATCGTTGATGAGGAGTACGAATCGAGCTTCAAGCAATATGAACCAGCTCCCCGCTATCATGGCAGGGATGTGGCAATCATGCTGGCCCATTACAGTCATGCAAAAACCCTATTGGGAACCGCTACCCCATCCTTTGAATCTTACATGAATGCACTGGACAAGAAATATGGCTATGTGCAGCTCAACCATCGCTACCGCAATATTCAATTGCCGGCAATTACATTGATAGACCTCAAAGAGCAACGCAAAAAGAAACTGGTAAAGCAGGAATTTAGCCAGACCTTACTGGAGGCCATGGAGGAAACACTAGGAAGGGATGAGCAGGTAATTGTTTTTCAGAATAGAAGAGGCTACGCACCGTTGGTTACCTGCCAGCATTGTGGGTTTATTCCTAAATGCCATCAATGTGCAGTCAGCCTTACCTACCATCAGTATGGTCAGGAGATGCGCTGCCATTATTGCGGATATAAGGAACCCGTACCAACAGAATGCGAAGCTTGCGGCTCAAACCAGATAAAAACGCTAGGATTTGGCACCGAGCGACTGGAAGAGACGCTATCTCTCTTCTTTCCCAAATATATTGTGCAGCGCATGGATCTGGACACCACCAGATCCAAATATGGCTATCAAAAAATATTGGAGGCCTTCAAAAACAACCAGGTACAAATACTGGTAGGCACACAAATGGTTTCTAAAGGACTGGATTTCGAACGGGTAGGTCTGGTAGCAGTCATCGATGCAGACCGGATGATCCATTATCCGGACTTTAGATCGCATGAAAAAGCCTTTCAGCTCATCATGCAGGTAAGTGGCCGCGCAGGCCGACGCGACAAACAGGGGCAGGTCGTAGTACAGACTTATGATCCTAAGCAGGAGCTCCTAAAAATGATACTTACGCATGACTTTGAAAAATATTATCACCATGAGATTAAAGACCGTCAAAAATTTCACTATCCTCCCTTTTTTAGACTGATAAAGGTGGTCTTTAAACATAAGGATGCTGCCATTGCCAGAAATGGCGCACACCAATATGCCCAGGCCATCACTCCGGAAATCGGAAAACACAGGGTACTCGGTCCTGAGGAGCCCGTAATCAACAGGATAAGAAACCAATATCTGATGGAGGTGATTATTAAACTGGAAAAAACCAATATAAATCTTTCTCAGGCTAAAAAAATACTACAAGTCCATGCAAAGCAATTGACGACAGAGAAATCTCTAAGTGGTCTGGGAATATATTTTGATGTTGATCCAATATGACAATTCCCTTCTCATAGTTTCTATATTTGCGCCTTAATGAAAAGCCCGATTTTTATATTGTTGGTTATCCTTTTGATGCAGATAGGCTGTGCAGAATGCATAGATTGTGATGTGCTGAATAGTGAGCCTACCCTCAGTTTTTCATTTATCAATCAGAGGGCTATCAACGAACAAAGTCTCACGGTCGATTCCTTGTCTCATGAAACCAATACATTAGATAGTAACCTCGTTGTTATTGAAGATAGTCTGGCCATAGTAGTGGATTCATTGGCTATCGTGCAGGACAGTATTGATGCAGGAAATGTAGATTATGAACAAGCTGCACTACAACTTCAGGTTTTGGAAGATAGCCTGGGGCAGTTACAGCTACAGCTGGAAATGCTATTCACGCAAACGGATAGCTTGCTCGATCTCTCTAATAGCCAACTGGCAATTTTAGCAGAAGGGCTCACCCGTATTGACAGCCTGATAGCTTTGTCCAATGGTAATGTAATCAGCTATCAAGACAGTGCCGCTGTATTTTCAGTACCGTTGAGCATACAACAACCGGAAACGATGCTAAGGCTGGTTTTGCCGGTGCAAGCGTTTTTCATCGATTTTCGGTATCAATTAATACCATATGAGGATGATAAATCCAGAATAGGGTTTGTAGCAGAGGATATTGAGATTGTGAGTCATACTTTTGATTCCATTCAGTTTAATTGTGTAAATAACTGTACAAGCAATGGCAGCACGGTTGTGGCTTACTATTAGTCTGACATTTTTGTTTGGGCTCGCTCAGGCACAACAGGACTCCCTTCGGGTATCAGCACCTGACTCAGTGCTAACTATGCCTCAGGATACAGTAATACAGCAGGCACCATCTTCCAAAAGTAGAATTAAAGTAATACCTGACTCACTTCGTCTAAATCTGTCTGTTATCAATGCTGAAGACTCTGAAGGCAAAGATGACAAAGAAAAGGCCGATAGCATAAAGACTAAAAAAGGGCTGATCAGGGATTTCGGAATATATTTGGATTATGGCAAAATAGCCGGTTACCTAACGGGTCAGGAGCAAAAAAATGAAGTAGGCGTAAGGCTGGTTTTTGGAAATGGGCTCTACCTCGCTGCAGAATATGGACTTGCAACGCTCACCCCTGATAATGCCTACAGGAATGCCGACTACCAGGTGGAGGGCGATTATCAACGTGCAGGCCTGGGCTATCTATTTGCTTTTAATGCCAAATCGAATCTTGGATTAGGTTTAATGTACGGTCAGGCTGCTTTTCAGGATGAAGGTGCTCCTACCATCGAAAGTCCATCCGGGCTATTTGGTACCGTGTCAAGCAGTTTTGCCAGGTCGGGCCTCACAGCCAATTGGGCAGAACTTAACCTGCTTTCAGAAACCCGCATTGCCAATAACCTTTACCTTGGCTTAACGCTTCGATTACGCTTTATGATTGACTATGATGCTCAGGAGCCTATTGATGTCTATACCATACCGGGCTATGGCCGTACCTTTGATAATTCCGTACCTGCTGCGAACCTGATCATTCGCTACAGCTTTTAGAATTCCCAGTCGTCGTTCAAAATGGATATGGCGTGGTGTGCAGTTAAGTCAAACTGGCATGGCACCAACGATACAAAATTATTGGCAATGGCCCATTCGTCATTATCCTCACCTTTATCATGATTGACGAAATTGCCTACCATCCAGAAATAAGTCCTGCCTGTTGGGTCTAATCTTTGGTCAAACTGCTCTTCCCATCTCGCATTGGCCTGTCGGCAAATTTTAATGCCTTTGATCGGCACATTTTGTTTATGCGGGATATTAACATTGAGGGCTGTGCCCTTAGGCATACCTTTTGCCAATGCCTGTCGAGCTATCAGCTCCACAAATTCATCTACGTGATCCATGTCAGCTTTTGGGTTATAATCACAGAGTGAAAAACCGATGGAAGGTGTACCCTCAATGGCCCCTTCTATAGCTGCTGACATGGTGCCGGAATATAGCACACTGATGCTGGTGTTGCTGCCATGGTTGATGCCGCTTACAACAAGGTCTATCTTGCGGTCTTTGAGCACCTGATGTTTAGCAAGCTTCACGCAATCGGCAGGCGTGCCACTGCATTTATAAGCCTGGATGTCAGGGAAAATGTCTGATTCGGTTATGCGTAGGGTATCTCCCACTGTGATGGCATGCCCCATGCCGGATTGCGGGCTATCAGGGGCTACAACTACCACTTCACCAATATTTTTCATGACCTCTACGAGCTTACGTATGCCTCGCGAATCAATACCATCGTCATTGCTAACGAGTATAAGGGGTTTTGCCATATTAAATGATCGAATTGTAAAATGCGGTAATCCTGACCAGGTCCCGCATTCTGTCTGGTTTAAGTCTGTTTTCTTTCATAAAGCCCTTAACCTTACCCGATTTGCTGCCCATAATCGACAGTAAATCGTTGCGCTTACCCGTATACTGGGTAATGTTCCCTTTCTTATCAAGAAAATAATAGGTGTAGGAAAGGCGCATACGGGTATTAAAGGTACCCATCGCCATGGTCTGCATCTGTGGCACAGTCTCTTCCACAATGGACTCTCTAACCAATAATGTTAAAGGACCCTCATAAAGTACTTCAAATAAAATCGGCACCTTGTAATCGTAATTCACCTGGAAAGGCAGGCTGTAAAACTGTCGGTAATTATCCACCGACTCATCAAAAATTTCAAAGAATATTAAACCTCTGCTGCTGTAGGTTTTTACGACCTCACCGTTCTTTACCTGAACAGCATCAGCTTCCATATCATATTTTAAATAGCCTTTTAGTGTATCCCTATCTGAATTAACCAACCAGCCTTCATGCCAGATTTCTGAAGGAAACATTTGAGAAAATCCTGTGTGACTGATAACCAGAAATAGAAATATGCTAAAAATGTGTCGCATAATAATCACTGTTGTTTTAAAATGGTATGGCCCATTTTATCACGCTTGGTTTCCAAATACTTTTGGTTGTGTTTATTGGGCACAATCTCTATGCCCACATTCTCTACAATTTCCAGGCCATAACCGATTAGGCCGGCCCGTTTTTTAGGGTTATTGGTCAATAATTTGATCTTTCTTACACCCAGATCCCTGAGGATTTGTGCACCAACCCCATAGTCACGGCTATCCATGCTAAAACCGAGCTTTAGATTGGCCTCTACGGTATCATAGCCCTCTTCCTGAAGCTTGTAGGCCTTTAATTTGTTCACCAGGCCAATGCCTCTTCCCTCCTGGTTCATGTATAGCACCACGCCTTTCCCAGCCCTGTCCACCTGCTCCATTGCTGCGTGCAATTGTGGCCCACAATCGCAACGGCAGGAACCAAAAATATCCCCAGTGACACAGGAAGAATGTACACGCACCATGATGGGCTCATCCTTCTCCCACGTACCCTTCACTAGTGCCAGATGATTCTCTTCGGTGTTTTTCTGCTTGTAGGCCACCAACTTAAAATCACCCCAGTTGGTCGGCATATCCACGGCAATCTCTTTTTCAATTAGGCTTTCATGCTCCAACCGGTATTTGATAAGGTCTTCAATAGACACCAGCTTGAGATTATGCTTTTTGGCAACCTTTTTAAGATCAGGCAGCCGTGCCATGGTTCCGTCCTCATTCAAGATTTCCACTAGTACGCCCGCAGGGTACAATCCTGCAAGCCTGGCAAAATCAATAGCTGCCTCTGTATGACCGGTTCTTCGAAGTACTCCTCCTTTTTTAGCTTTTAAAGGGAAAATATGCCCTGGCTTGCCAAGATCAGAAGGCTTGGTATTTTCATTGACAAGGGCTTGAATGGTTTTAGCTCTATCACTAGCCGAAATCCCTGTACTGGTACCCTGACCGATAAGATCTACGGAAACGGTGAATGGTGTTTCATAGGACGCTGTGTTCTTACCTACCATCAATTCAAGCTGTAATTCCTCACATCGGTCTTCTATGAGTGATGCACAAATAAGGCCGCGACCTTCTCTGGCCATAAAATTGATGATCTCTGGTGTTACCTTCTCAGCAGCGCATATAAAATCGCCCTCATTCTCCCTATTTTCATCATCTACTACAATGATGATCTCTCCATTTTTTATCGCTTCTATCGCTGATTCAATATCATCAAGGTTCTTATTCTTATTCATCTTATACTGGCTTTCTCTTAATTGGTGAATAGAAGATTACACGTTGATAATCCCTCTATCGGCTCCTTATTCGGCCGCAAAAATACAATCTATATATTTAAACTCAGTGATGGCAATATTGATTCGGAAAATCCGAGGTATGTTAACCAAGAATAACAATCCCTAGCTGATCGGCAATCTTTTTCTTGATGTTATTTAAAGCAATTGCTTTTTTCTGGAGAATTTCAATATCAACATCTTCGCTGGCCTCTTTCATCTCTTTATTGTTTTGCTCTATCATTTTCTTGACCAGCTTCAGTTTAAAATGCAGGATATTGTTCATGCCGGTCAGTCTGAGATCGTCGGTTTCACGGGGAATATAGATGCCAAACTTTTGCCAATTCTCGCTAGGCTCATATCGCTGGGCAATGAGATCTACCACTTCCTGCTTCAAATGATGTGGTCCCTGTTGAATAAAAAAATCAGCCGTTAATATTTCCTCCTGATCAAGATGTGTTCTGAAAATATCGTAAATCTCGCTATATACAGGTGTTTCGAAAGTAATGTCATCAAGCTCATTCATAAAATAGCTGATGAAAGCCTCATCTTCCTCATCCTCATCCTTGGTAATCTGATCGGCATAGTTGAGTAGCATCCTAATGCATTCTCGCTCCTGCGATTTTAGAGTTTCCTCAATAGTAGGTAGCGCTTTTTCCGGCTCTTGATCACTAGCCAGGTTTGCGGAATCTTCTTCTTGTGGTTTTTGCTTGTTTTGGTTCTTATGCTCCCGAACGAGAATTTTATTTTGCTCGGTAATAAGTACCGATTCCTCAATACCCAAGAGACGGCTACATTCTTTGATATAAACCGATCTTTTGATTGCGTCCGGCACCTTAGCAATACTGGAAACGATCTCTCTGATCGTTTCTGCCCGCCTGATTGGATCATTGGCTGAGTCTCTGGCCAGTAGCTTAGCCTTAAATGTAATAAAGTCAGAGGCCTCTGTTTCCAGGTAATTGGCAAAAGCCGAGGGGCTCAATTTTCGGCTGTAGCTGTCAGGGTCTTCACCTTCGGGAAAGATCACTGCCTTTACATTCAGGTCTCCTTCCAGAATCATATCTATGCCCCTGAGGGAAGCTTTTATACCTGCCTGATCTCCATCAAAGAGCACCGTTACATTTTGTGTAAACCGTTTAATGAGCCGGATTTGATCTTCTGTAAGGGAGGTGCCCGAGGAGGCAACTACATTCTTAATACCTCGCTGGTAGAGTGAAATTACATCGGTATACCCTTCCACCAGAAAGCAATTATCTTCTAGCCGGATACTCTGCTTGGCCTGGCTGATACCGTACAAGATTTTACTTTTCTCATACAGTGCCGTTTCAGGTGAATTGATGTATTTCGGCTGATTTTCCTGCTTTTTGAGTATTCTAGCCCCAAATGCGATGACCTTGCCGGTTACATTATGAATAGGGAAAATTACCCTACCTCTAAATCGATCATAGCTTTTGTTTTCCTTGACAATTTTAAGTCCGGTTTTTTCAAGCAGCTCCTCATTATAGCCTTTCGCAACAGCAGCTTTGATCAGTCCATCCCATTGGTCGAGGCTGTAGCCCAATTCAAAAGCTTTGATAGTTTCATCACTGAATCCACGTTCATGAAAATAACTAAGCCCTATGGACCGCCCCTCATCATTTTGCCATAGCAGATCGGCAAAATAATCCTTGGCAAAGTTGAGGATGATAAAAAGGCTCTCCCTTTCATTAAAGCGAGCCTGATCTTCATCAGTCTGCTCCTCTTCCTCAATTTCCACATTATATTTCTTAGCCAGGTATTTGAGTGCTTCCAAATAACTCAACCCATCGACCTCCATAATGAAGCTGATCGCATCACCACCCTTGCCGGTACTGAAGCATTTGTAGATTTCCTTGGCGGGAGATACAAAAAATGAGGGTGTTTTTTCCTGAGTAAATGGGCTGAGCGCTTTGTAGGAAGATCCTGATTTTTTCAACTGCACAAAATCAGATACTACCTCTACAATATCCACTCTGCTTTTTATCTCCTCTACAGTCTTTTGGCTAATCATATATTGCTTCTAAAAAAATGCAAATCGAGCTTCACCAACATATTATCAACTTTATTTGTTGAACAGCATTGAATGCAACTAATTTGCATGAATAAATGTATTACAAAGTAAACTGATTACATGCCTATTTCAAGGGAAGAAGTACTAAAGGCGCTAAGCACCGTAATTGACCCGGATTTAAAAAAAGATCTGGTTACGCTGGGTATGATTCAGGATGTGGCCATTGAAGATAAAAAAGTAGCTTTTAAAGTTGTATTAACCACTCCGGCCTGTCCACTAAAGGAAATTATCAGAAAGGATTGCCTCAATGCAATGGAGAAAAGTTTTGGTGCTGACTTAGCGGTTGATATTGAAATGACTTCAAATGTCACCACCACCCGCGATAGCGCTCCAATATTACCACAGGTAAAAAATATTATTGCTGTAGCATCCGGAAAAGGTGGTGTTGGTAAATCTACCGTTTCATCAAACCTGGCCGTTGCATTAGCGAAAACAGGTGCAAAAGTAGGTTTGATTGATGCCGATATTTATGGCCCTTCTATCCCCACCATGTTTAATTGCGAGCATGAACAGCCACGGGTACATCAGGAAAATGGAAAAAACCTTATTATCCCCATAGAACAGTACGGTGTAAAGCTGCTTTCTATAGGTTTTCTCACCCCGGCTGACAATGCAGTGGTTTGGAGGGGACCCATGGCAAGTTCTGCCTTAAAGCAATTCCTGGGCGATACTCAATGGGGAGCATTGGATTACCTGCTGATAGACCTACCTCCCGGCACAAGTGATATCCATCTAACACTTGTACAAACAGTACCTGTTACGGGTGCAGTGGTGGTTACAACACCTCAGAAAGTAGCCCTGGCAGATGCGCAGAAGGGTGTGGCGATGTTCAAACAGCCTCAAATCAACGTGCCTGTCTTAGGAATTGTAGAAAATATGGCCTACTTTACTCCTGAAGAGCTTCCCAATAATAAGTATTATATTTTTGGTGAGCAGGGAGGCAAAAAACTAGCGGAGAAGCACGATATCCCATTTTTGGGTGAAATACCATTGGTGCAATCGATCAGGGAAAGTGGAGACTCAGGCTACCCCGCAGTTATGAAAGATGATGTAAGTGCAGACGCGTTCAAAGTAGTAGCTGAAGCTGTGGCTCGACAAGTAGCCATCAGAAATGCATCCCATGAAAAGACTAAAATTGTAGAAGTTAAATCATAATGACCATGGAGTCAGATATCAAAGAAGCAAACAGCCTGCTTGGCAGGGTTGAAGAAGCCATTAAGAGCATCAGGCCTTACCTGGAGGCTGATGGTGGTGATGTGAAGGTGCTGGACATTGACCAAAACATGATAGTGCAACTGGAAATGCTGGGTGCCTGTAGTGCCTGCCCTATGTCGGCCATGACCTTAAAAGCAGGTGTAGAAGAGGCGATTAAAAGAGTAGTGCCTGAAATCAAAGGTATCAATGCAGTAAATGTTTAGCCGAGCAATTTTAACTCTCCATTGATTTTGATCCTATCCGGTGCAATTAAAGTCTCTACTTCTCCCCTTAGTATTCGCGTTATTATCTATTCCTAATCATGCATTGGCCCAGGAAAAATGTGGGACGATGCATTTACCTTCCAATCAGCATTTTGTTGATCACAAGCATTCAGTAAACCAATTTGAGCAATGGCTCAGGAAAGTTAAAACTGAAAAGGAGGCTCGTCATAGCAATCTTCGAATCGCTGAAGAAGTCTACATTATTCCGGTGGTAGTGCATGTAATCCATAGTGGGCAGGCACTTGGGCAGGGTGTAAATATCCCCACCGATCAAATCCTTAGTCAGATTGAGGTCTTGAATGAGGATTATCGTAAACTCAATGCAGATACAGCCCAGACTTTTGAACCCTTTAAGGCTGTAGCGGCCGACACCAAAATTGAGTTTAGACTTGCCGTGCAGGATCCGGAGGGTTTACCAACGACCGGGATAGTCCGAACGCAGGGGGTTCAAAGCTCTTACAGCATCTCGCAGGCAGCCACGCTTGCAGACATAAGTTCCTGGCCACCAGAGTCTTACCTCAATATCTGGGTGACAGATTTAACCTCCGGTTTATTGGGCTATGCTCAGTTTCCGGTATCCAATGAACCCGGTCTTGATACAGACAGAAACCCCAATCCTGCCATTGATGGTGTAGTGATAGATTATGAGTATTTCGGTGTTGGCTTCAATGCGGATGATTTTAGCAGAGGCAGAACTGCTACGCATGAGATCGGCCACTACCTGGGACTGAGGCATATTTGGGGTGATGGTGGCTGTAGCAGAGATGATTTTTGTGATGATACGCCTTTGAATGATAGTAGTACCAGTGGTTGCCCATCTGAGCCCAGTACAAGCTGTGGTAGCATTGATATGAATCAAAATTTTCTGGACTATACCGATGATGCCTGCATGAGCCTCTTCACCTCTTGCCAGGCAGAACGCATGAGGCTGGTCTTGGAAAATAGTCCTAGAAGGAAATCACTCTTGATTTCTAAAGGCCTGGAGCCTGTGCAACTGGAAGAAAATGATCTGGGCATTCGTAACATTTTAGGTCTATTTGATGAAAGTTGCAGTGGCTCATTATCGCCAGCCATTGAAGTTAGAAATTATGGTACCAATACTATTGATCAATTTGTAGTACAGCTTTTCGTAAATGGAGAGCTGGCAGGAAATCGGCTGCAATCAGCCTTAAATTTGACACCTGGATCTACCCGAGCAGTCAACTTTGATGAATTGGTATTGCCTGAAGATGCAACTTACGATTTGCGCTTTGAGATCACCTCCGTGAATGGCACCACAGATGGTAAAGCCGGTAATAATATTAAGGAAGAAAGCATTTATGTAAGTACACTTGCTACCGGAGAAATAGTCAGCAATTTTGAATCCCCATCCGCATGGAACTACTCTGAGTCGAGTGAAATTCAAATAAGACAGGCTCCCAAAAGCACAGTTGAAAACCAGGCAACAGTATTTAATTTTTTCGGATCTGAGCAGTCTTTAGGTACCTACAATATTTTAGAAAGCCCCACCATAAGACTCAATCCATTGTCCATTCCAAGGCTGGAATTCAGCTATGCTTATAATCATCCCGAGGGGAATCATGCCGAGGCTTTATTTGTGATCGTCTCTACCGATTGTGGGGCTACCTACCCTGCAGAGCAAACAGTTTTTAGTGGTTACGGCAGTGGCTTAAATACAGTCAGCGATGATCAGGACAATACTCCATATGTGCCATCAGGATCACAGGACTGGAGAAATGAATCGGTTAGCCTTTCAAGGTTTATTGATGAGGAATACATCAAAATCGCCTTCATTGGACAAAATGGTCACGGCAATAACCTATATCTGGATGATATTACGGTCATAGCTGGACCCAATCCTGATTTTGATCTAGCACTAAGGTCAGTTGGGGATTTTCCAATCGCATCCTGCACAGACATGGTAGAAGGCAGTATTGAAGTGATCAATAACGGCAATCAGGATATTGATGGTTTCTCCATCGATTACTTTATCGATGATCAATATGCAGGGACATCCGATTTTTCAAATTTAGCAATCGAAAGCCAGTCAAGAAGCTTTGTAAGTATTGCCATTGAGGGCTTAACGCTGCAGCAATCAAATAAAGTCACTTTCATTAGTCAAATAGCAGGTGCTATAGATGAGTTTGTGAAAAATGACACCTTATCGCAATCGGTGTGGGTTGGTGATCAAACTGTACAGCTCCCGTATAGGGCATTACCGACAGCAAATGATTGGAATACTTACAGTATGGTAGAAGCCAATGGCTGGCAAAATAATGACGAGGCGTTTTTTATAGACCTACAGTCCAGTGCTGGTCCCGGAGAGCTTTTTTACCTGATTAGCCCTATCATAGAAACTTCAGAACTTCAGGAGCTTAGTCTTGGCTATGAATCTGCATACGCCTACAGGGAAAACACGCAGGATGAATTGCTTATTCTGGCAGACATCAATTGCAACGGTGAATTCAATTATGAATTGGCCCGATTTTCTGGTCAAAATTTATCTACAGCAGACTATGAAAATAATTGGCAGCCTGAATCTGCCGAGGACTGGTCATCCGGATTTGTTGACCTCAGCTTTTTATTGAATCTAACCCAGGAAGTACGTTTAGCTTTTGTAGCCAGAAACCGGGGCGGGAGCACCATATGGTTGAGGAATGTTGAATTATTTGAAAATAACGAACCTTCTATACCGATAGAGGAAAACTATCGAGTTTACCCAAATCCTGCCAATGACGAAATCAAAATCAGGTTTAATCTGGAGACAGAGCAAAACTTAAACCTTCAACTGATAAGTATGCAGGGCAAAGTCATTTTTGACCAAACCTTTCCCGGTATATTGAATCAAACTTATTCACTGATTACGGCACACGAAAATAATGGCCTCTATCTATTAAAAATCACAGGAGAGAATTTCCAGGTTGTTGAGCGGGTAATTATCTGGCATTAACCTGGCCTAAGCAATTTTCTTGAAATGAATTGCCGACGGATAGGACAAGTAAGGCAGCAATGAATTTTTTATTGATCAAACAAGGTTAAATTTGTCTAACCATTGAGTTTTATGAGGATAGGGATATTTTTTGGTGGTCAATCAAGAGAGCGGGAAATTTCATTTGCAGGTGGCCGTACGGTATATGATAATCTTGACAAGTCTATTTTTGAACCCCTCCTGATTTTTGTTGATAGTCTGGGTAATTTCATCCAACTCGATTGGCACCTGGCATACAAGGGGACTATCAGGGATTTTAATCCTCCTGTGGATTTCCTTCCTCCATCGCCAAATGGTTTTCAGGTATATCTGGAATCCATTGACATTAAAGACGATACTACCCTCAACGATATCATTTCCAAAATAGGTACCAGAATTGAGCCACACCAACTGTCGCGGATGATGGATATGGCTTTTTTGGCGCTGCATGGTCCATACGGTGAGGATGGTAACCTTCAGGGGCTGCTGGAATGGTACAATATTCCCTACACGGGTGCAGGAATATTACCCAGTGCCATAGGCGTGAACAAAGTGGTTCAAAAGCAATTGCTAAAGGCAAACAACTTCAATATTCCGAACTACAGGGTTATCGATAAGCATACTATCGAAAATGCTGATATTGATGAATTAACGAAGGACTTGCAAAAGCAATTTGGTTTTCCAATGGTTGTTAAGGCGCCTAATCAGGGCTCCTCTATCGGTGTGACCATCGCCAAGGATATTTCCCAACTCAAGGAAGGTATTAACAGGGCTTTATTTAAAAAAGCCATCGACCTAAACAGCTGGAAAAGCTTTTCTGCATTTGAGAAAAAATCCTTCATTGCCCGCATTGTTGATATCCGTGAGGGCATTGGAATGCCTTTGTACCTTGAAAGCGAGATCATTCAGCACCCTGAGGAGTTATGGCATCGGCTTGATGAATTGGTAGTGGAAAATATCGCCTCTGTGATGCTTACCAGCATCAATTCTGAAGAAGACCTACTTATTGAGCAGTTTATACCCGGAAAAGAATTCTCCTGCATTGTGATTCAAAATGAAGATGGTGCCCCACTGGCACTACCTCCTACAGAAATTATCAAGCGGCAGGATATCTTCGATTACCGAGCAAAATATCTTCCTGGTATCAGCCGGAAAGAAACGCCTATCAACCTACCCGATAGCCAAATAGAGGCTATCAGGGAAGAATGTGAGCGACTATTTAAGGATTTGCATTTTGATGTATATGCCCGAATCGATGGATTTATTCAGGAAGATGGAAAGATATTTCTGAATGACCCCAATACAACGAGTGGCATGCTGCCCTCATCTTTTTTCTTCCATCAGGCAGCTGAAATCGGTTTAAACCCGTCTAAATTCTTAAGTTACATTATCCGTACCTCGTTAAAAGCCAGGATAAGAGCAGGCAAGCAAAACCACCGCTATCAACAGCTGCTTCAACGATTGGATAAGGCCATTAAAGAATCTGCGCAGCAGGCAGAGGAAAAAATTACAGTAGCTGTCATCATGGGTGGCTTTTCATCAGAAAGGCATATTTCTGTAGAAAGCGGCAGAAATATTTATGAAAAACTGGCCTCATCAACCAAATATCTTCCTATTCCCATTTTCCTAACCGGCGATGAATCACAACATCTATTGTATCAACTGCCAGTCAATATCATGCTCAAGGATAATGCAGATGATATCAAAGAGAAAATTGAGAAGAATTACAGGCATCCCCTTCTGGATTCTATTGCGCACGAGGCGAGGGCCATCACCGAAAAATATGTAGGGTCTGTTGGATTTGACATTCTCCCCCTCTCCTATGAAGCACTGGCAAAGAAGGTTGATTTTGCTTTTATCGCCTTACATGGAAGGCCCGGAGAGGATGGTGCTGTTCAAAAAGAGTTGGATCAATACCACCTTCCCTACAATGGTTCAGGCGTTGAAAGCAGCCAGATAACCATCAATAAATTTGAGACAAATAAGATACTTCGGGAGCATGGATTACTGGTGGCCAACCACAGGCTAGTTTACCAGGAGGAGTTTGAGGGTGACGCAGAAGCTTTATTGGATGAAATAGAGGCAGGCTTTCAGTATCCGCTGATTGCGAAACCCGCAGATGATGGTTGCAGCAGCGCAGTGAAGAAAATCAAAAACCGGCAGGAGCTCATGGCCTTTGCACAACAGATTTTCAGGCCGGGTATAGAATTATTGGAGCATGAATGTCGTGTTTTAAATCTCAAAGAGAACGAAGAGTTTCCACAGAAAAAGTTCTTCCTGATCGAGAGTCTCATCGCCAAAGAGGATGCTTTGCATTTTCTTGAAATTACTGGTGGCATTCTTACTCATCTGGAGCATGACTCCATAGCCTATGAAGTGTTTCACCCCTCAGAGGCATTGGCCTCCGGAGAGGTGTTGTCTCTGGAAGAAAAGTTTTTGGCCGGTGAAGGGCAAAATATCACGCCCCCACGCTATGATAAAGACCCTGCCAAAAGCATTGCTATAGGCAAAGCAGTGAAGTCCGAACTGGAAAAGGTGGCAAGGATATTGAATATAGAAGGCTATTGCAGGATTGATGCCTTTGTAAGGGTTTATGAAGACAGAACAGAAACAATTATTATTGAGGTTAATTCATTGCCAGGGATGACACCTGCCACTGCTATTTTCCATCAAAGTGCACTTAATGATTATAAACCATATGAATTTATTGATGCCATTATCACCTATGGCATGCAACGAAACCTTAAACCAGCTTAATCAAATCCATGAAGATCAATAAAATTTGGATCAAAAGTCTGGCCATTCATCTGAGCATCATTATTGGAGTGGGCATACTCTTACTGGTATTTTTCTTTCAAATCTACCTTCCCAGTATCACCAATCATGGTGAAACAATTACGGTACCTGATTTAGAAGGCATGACCCTGGAGGAACTTGATGAATTTCTAACCAAAAGAAATCTGCGCTATGAGGTGACAGAAGACTCAGGTTATTCTTCAACTTATCCTCCCCTGGCAGTGCTAAAGCAGTTTCCCCTGGCCAATGCCAAGGTCAAAGAAAACCGTAAGGTATACATTTCACTTAACGCCAAGAACCCTCCTCTGGTACGGATGCCCATGCTTATAGATGGCTCTGTCAAAAATGCCCAGCTGGTGCTCAGAACTTACGACCTTACCCTGGGCGACATCAAATATGTACCCGATATAGCTGCCAATGCTGTGCTGGAGCAATTTTACGATGGAGAACCGATCGCTGAAGGAGCGTATGTTCCTAAAGGCGCCAAAATTGACCTTGAAGTTGGTGATGGTTTGGGCAATCAATCCTTCGAATCACCGTTTCTTACAGGGTTGGCTCTTGAAGATGCCCAATTTGCTATCATCGGCAGTGGTCTAAAAGTAGGCAACATCTATTACGAAAAGGATGGCAAAGCTTTGGTAGAAGTGGAGAATGAAGAAGGCGAAATCGAAATTGAAGAGAAGGAAATAATGCCCGGAAATATCTTTAAACAGAAGCCAGAGCCGGGAGAAAAAGTAAAACTCGGGCAGGCCATCGATGTATGGGTAGTGGATATAGATAGCACAGCAAATACAATGGAAGTAATCAATCCATGATCAAATACTGTAGGTTTTTCATCGCATTTTGTTTCATATGTATCTGCTATTCCAGCTACGGACAGCTGATCGAAAGGCCTATTCCCCAAAACAATGATCGGAATACCAACAGTCGTATTTTAGACATAGCTTCTGATACCCTTAGCTTGCCATTTTGGGATGATTTCTCTCAAAGTAATGGCAGGGTCGATACATCAAAATGGATTGGACAAAACGCATTGGTGAGTTTTACCAAAGGGCTTAATCTGCCCTCTGTAGGCGTAGTGGTTTTTGATGGGTTGGATAGTGAGGGCGTACCATATGATATCGCTGACGAGTTTGTAAGTCCCGCTGATAGCTTGTCTAGCAAACCCATTGACCTCAGCAATATTGCCGAAAGCCAAAAAAGTAGTGTTTGGATTAGCTTTTTCTACCAGTTGCGAGGACTTGTAGAAATACCTGATGTGGAAGATAGCATTAGGCTTCAGTTTTATCAGGATGATGCCACATGGCGTACCGTATGGAGTACCAGCGGCGGTCTTGATAATGTCAATGAGCAGTTTCAGCAGGTTTTATTGCCCCTGGACAGGCAGTCATATTTCCATGAGGGTTTTCGGTTTCGGTTTCAGTCTTTTGGAAGAATCACCGGGCCTTTTGATGCCTTCCTGATAGACTATGTTTATTTGAATCAAGGTAGAAGCCAACTGGATAATTTTTATTTTGACAGGTCTCTTGCCACCCTACCCACCTATGTATTGGATGGATATTCGGCTGTACCTATCGAACTTTTCAGGAATAATCCGCAGCAGTTTGTGCAAAGGTCTGAAGTAGATGTTTTCAACCTTGATAATCAGATTCAGCCGATAGACTTCAGTGCGGTAATCAAAAATCGCGTTACAGGGGCTTTCATAGATTCACTCAATAGTAAAACTGTAGTCAACCCAATTTTGCAGGGCAGAGAACGCAGAACCATACAGGCTAATTTGCCCGATACCGATGAATGGCCTTTGGATGATGATTCACTTTACCTTGAAACAGAGTTTTTCATCACTTCGGGTGACCTGATCAGCAATGGTATTAATTTCAGAACCAATGATACCATCAGGACCAGTTTTACCTTGCATGATTACCTTGCTTACGACGACAATACAGCAGAATTTGCTGCTGGCATCAACCAGTCAAGAGGGCGCTTAGCGCTGCAATATTATATCCCTGAATCTGCTAATCTTTCCGGGATCGCTATTCATTTCCCCCAGATTTCGCCTTTGGCTAATGGACAGCCTTTAGAGCTGTTTGTATGGGGAAATCTGAGTGGAGAAGTTGGCAGTATCCTGGCAAAGCAAGCCTTCACAGTCAATTTTGGGGAAGGCGTAGATCAGTTCACTCAATATAATTTTGAATTACCTGTAGCTGTATCAGACACTTTCTACATTGGCTTTCAGCAATTTACGGACAACTTCATAGGCATAGGCCTGGACAAAAACTACAATAACCTGGAAAAGGTATGGTACAATGTGTCTGATGAATGGATACAAAACGACCGCGTGGAAGGTAGCCTGATGATGCGCCCTGTTTTCAGACAAGCCAGTGATATTGTAACTGAGGTACCCCAAATAGAACAGGCACTCCAATTGTACCCTAACCCTTCTACAGGTTTAATTACCATTGAAGGTCAAAGGATAACGCAAATTGCTGTTTATGATATGCTTGGCAAGCAGGTATTCGCTGACTTTTTCAATGAACAACACCATGTATCTTTAAATCTTAGTGGATTTAAGCCTGGGCTTTACATCACCAAGATTCAAATGGGTAATCAGTGGTATAGCCGAAAAGTCATTTTGAGATAGTTACTCCAGAATAAGAGGTTCGGGACTAAAGCAAAGAATAAATACCACGAAAGCAATCCAGCCCAAGATTTTCCTACCCTGAGACAATGGCTGGTCAATAGGCACTGGTGGATGCTGAACACCCAATACCCTGCCAATCAGAAAGGCGAACAGCAGCCAACCTGAATAACCTTCAGCCGTTGGGAAGAAATAAGTAATGAAAAACTGCACTGCCATTATGCTGACTGCAATGACAAGGCGGTCCTGTTTTTTACGCGTCAGCGAAGTACACGCATAATACAGGAAGAAAACATAGCCAGCCAGATACAATCCAAAATAGTTATCAATTTTGTGAGGATTGATGACACCTACACCGGCATAGGTGAGAAAGGCAATAAACAGGATTGAAGCTATTCTTCGATGCCACCTGGCACCAACCAATCCGTATAAAATATGACCACCATCCAACTGCCCGATTGGTAATAAATTCAATGCTGTGAAAAATAAAGCCAGGTAACCTGCCAGCAGTAAAGGATAATGAATCACCTCATTAGGGTGAGGCAGCAGCGTTGGATCTGCTACATAATGCTCAAAAAATGAGAATAGCAAATTTGGCCCTAATTGTAAACTAAGCCCTTCCTTATCTTCATAGGCGTATTTGGGATAGTCCATACCCCATTCCTTGTATTCAGGATGTATTTCATAAATATACTCTTGCGGAGGTAGGTTCGTAAATCCGATGAAAAGTACGATTACAGCTACCACAAATCCAGCCAGCGGACCTGCTATGCCGATATCAAAATAATGCTTCCTTGTGTATATGGGATCCTGGATTTTGATGAAAGCTCCCATGGTGCCAATGGAAGGTCCTAGTCCAAAAAACCAAAGTGGTATGTAATACGGAAGGGTGACCTTTACCTTATGGTATTGGGCTGTAAAATAATGTCCAAATTCATGTACGCTTAGGATCAATAAAAATGGAAAGGAGAAAGAAAATCCTACTGCAAAATCGCTAAAGGTAAATGACTCCATCCACATGCTTTTACCCATCCACTCTGCACCTGCCATGGTGGTGGTAAATAGGGTAACCAGAAAGAGAATCGGATGAATGTATTTTTTGAGGTAACGCCTAAGCATCAGCGAAGATTTCTAAAATTTGGTCCGGGTATAATACTTGTTGAGTTTGAATTCCGCATTGTTGCGCGCCTTCCAAATTGGCTAACTTGTCATCGAGGAATAAAGTTTCAGCAGGATTTAAGGCATGGTTCTTCAGCACCTTTTGGTAAATCTCAGCATCAGGCTTTCGCATACCCATTTCATGGGAGAAATAAACCTTGTGCACAAAAAATTGCAGATGATCTTTGCCAGAAACCGCCTTCAATATTTTATGAAATGCAGCTTCATGGATAGCATTAGTATTACTTAAAATCATTACCTGATAAGCTGATTTAAGCTTATCAAGCAATTCTATTCTTGCGGGCTTGATAGCGCCTAGCATGGCATTCCAGGCAGTATCGATGGCCTCATCTTCTAATTCCTTTTTGATCGCCTTTTTGATGTGGATTCTGAATGCGTTGGCGTCAATTAGGCCTTTTTCGAAATCCTGGAAAAAGACTTCTTGTTGGAAAGAGGACAGCAATACCTCTATAGGTATGCCCGAAAGATCAGCAAAAGCGCGGGTAGTGGCTGCCTCATCTAGATCAATGATTACCCCGCCCAGATCAAAGATGATTGTTTTGATTTTTTGTAATTCCAAATCCTTGGTAAATGAGCGGCAAATATCTAATATTGCACTCCCAAAAAAAAGCATAAAGAACCCGAATATACGGTTCTGTTGTTTTTTGGGCCCTTAGCTCAGTTGGTTAGAGCACCTGACTCATAATCAGGTGGCCGCTGGTTCGAGCCCAGCAGGGCCCACTCTGAAAATAAAGCACTTATGTCTACTTATGATGTAAGTGCTTTTTCTATTTTAATAGTTTGTGTTCTGGGCGAGACCGCCTCCATTACATTTCGGGCGGTTAAAAAAGCCTGTCCCGGTTGAGCAAAGCGAATACCGGGAAGCCCAGCAGGGCCCACTTCTTAAAAACCTTTTCATCCTAAGTGAAAAGGTTTTTTTTGATTCATGCCTTTTTAGATCGCATAAAGCGTTACCAAATCCTTCTTACCTCGCAGCTCAATTCGGCCTATTTCCTTTGGAATAAAGGCATTGCTTATAGAAAGTATATCAATAAGATTTTTGGAAGCCAACAGGTCAACCCTTAGTTCGTTGCATTTGGCTTGAATACGGGCGGTTGTATTGAGAACATCGCCGGAAAATGCAATCTCTCGTTTTACCACGCCTATCTCTCCTGCCATCACATAGCCATAATGAATGCCTGCCTTAAACTCTGGGAAAATGCCATAATGCTGCTCAAAATAGGGCTTGACTTTAGAAAGCGCCTTACGGATAGAGAAATAGCATTCAATGCAATTGTTATTCTCAACACCTTCAGCTTTTTCCCAACTGATTACAATCTCATCTCCTACGTATTGATATATTTCCCCCTTATGAGCCAAAATAGGCGGTGTGGCATATTTAAATACATCCTTGAGGTAGGCAAAATACCGGGACTCTCCCAGTGATTCGGCAGCTTCAGTAGAAGATCTGAGATCCAGAAACATAAAAATCCGCTCCTCTCTCCTGGGTCTGAAATATCGGCCCATAAGAAATTTCACAAAAACACCGGGCCCATATTTGTCATTTACCAAAAATACAATCACTGTAAAAGCAGTTACGATAAGCCAAATCGAATAAGGAATTAACCTATTGAGGCTTTTGAAATCTCTTAGGGATTGAACCCAGAGCTCTACCGCAAAAAATGATTTCCCACCCACGCTACTTTCAAAATATACATCGGTGAGCAGGGCGACAATAAAGAACACAACCGTATAGCTGATAAGTATCCTCAAAAGTGCAATGCCATAAGGCTTGCTTCTAAGCCAATACTCCCACAAATACACCAGCGTAATACCACCTAATGTACCGGCGATTATTCCTGTGATAATGCTGGAGAGAAAATAAGCCTGAAAAACTTTCGTGGAAAACTCAATTTTGGCTTCCAGGATGATGCCATACCCAATCAGAAATTGAAATAATGAAACTAATGTCCACGCCAGGATGATCCAGAGAATCTTAACTACCTGAGTCTTGAAGGGAACAGAAGTATTCATCACATTAAAATAGAGAATTTATCAATAGCCCTATCAAGAGCTGAGGGAATAAAATTGCATGTGGAGATAATTGAAAGCTTTACCCGGAAACATTGAAACAGCTTGAGGTCTGTTTTTCATGAATGATATCTATTATAGCTGTTCATTATTTGCCAAAGTATTCCCAAAAGAATCCAATAGTGTTTTATAGTTTTTTAGTAGCTTAGGCTCATGAAGTATATCGCTGGTATTAGCATAAGCATCAGTTTTTTGGTTTTTGCTTTCATTGCCTATGGTTATTTTTCACCAGCCATTGACCACACTGCTAAAGAGGAGGTAAATGCACCTTTGGATAAATGCTGGGGCTTTTTCAAAAAAGTACACCGCATGGATGAGTGGATTTCTGGTTTCAAGAAAATAGAGATCATTGAAGGTTTTCCGAATCGGCCAGGCAGTAAGTTTAGAGTGATCCTCGAAAAAGATGGGGAGGAAATATCGCTGGTACAAACCGTGATAGCTTATGAAGAAGGTAAGGTGTTCTCATTCAACATGGAAAATGATCAGGTATTTGGCCACACGGAAATTAGTTTTGAGCATGAAGATGGCAAAACCTACATAGACTATAGGCAAATCCTTAAGGGCACCAACGCCCTATACAATGCGGTAATCAATATACAGGAAGGACAGTTTGTGGATCAGCAAAATAAAGACCTGCATAAGCTCAGGTTACTGATTGAGAGCAGCGACTAAAAAAGAAAACCCCGGAACCAGTCCAGGGCTTTCAACCACCAACCAAAAACTCAAAATCTAAAATTTAATCCTTCCCCTCTACCACGATCTGTAGTACAAGTATCGTACCAAATAGTAATATTCTTAGATGTAATTATAACGTACGAATACTAATATATTGTGTTTCGAAGATATTTTTATACTATTCTTATAATTATTTTTAACCTGATATAGAAAAAAGCCTCTACAATCAGTAAAGGCTTTGATTTACAAACTCTTATTTGAGACTATTTATTGTACATCAATTCATAGTATTCATCGGCCATTCTTCTGGATGTAAAGTAGGGCGCCACATCGTTGAAGGAGGCTTTTACCACCTTCAACCAGGCCTTAGGATCATCATAATACAGCTTACGTACCTTGTTCTCAATAATGTCATAAAGTGCAGTACGATCATGGTAATCCTGCTCATCTACTGAAGTATTGAGATCTGCCGGTGGCACGAGGTAGCAGTTCTCTCCGTCTTTGCCAAACTCAGGCATCCAGCCATCATAGGTAGAAACATTGACTGATCCATTCATAGCAGCAGTCATACCGCTGGTGCCACTGGCTTCCCTTGGAATCCGTGGGTTATTTAGCCATACATCTGATCCTTCCTTAAGCAGGCGGCTCAGGTGCATTTCATACCCTGTAAGGATAGCCATATTGCCGATACCTTTTGACACGTTGACCAGGTGATTGAATGTGTTGATACTTTCTTCATCCAACGGGTAGGGCTTGCCTGCCCAAATGACCTGTACGGGCTTTTCAGTATTACTTAATAGCCTGGTAAAGCGCTCAAAATCATTAACCAATAAGGCAGCACGCTTGTAACCAGCAAACCTTCTCGCCCAAACTATGGTCAGAACATCAGGGTCAAATAGCTTTCCTGTCTGGTCTGCTACTATTCTGAAGAGCTTTCGCTTTAGTTCCTTTTTGCGCTTGATGATATCAGCATCCTTGCCCGAAGTAAGGGCCTTCTTCAGCAATGGATCTGTCCAGTATTCGAAATTCTGCGCATTGGTTATGGGAATGATCTCGCTGGTGCGATCGTAATCCTTCCACATATCCTTCGCTACATCTGCATGAATTTTAGATACCCCATTCGATATTTTGGCCATGCGCAGGGCGGTCACCGTATAGTTGAGCATATTGTGCCCGGTCATCCATTTGGAAAGCTCCTGCTCATCAAAATACTCACAGAAAAAGCCCATTTTATTTAGGAAATGCGCTTCTCGCTCTTCATTGCCGGCTTTTTCAGGAGTATGGGTAGTAAATACCAGGTGTTCTTTTACCTTGGCCAAATCGCGATTGTACTTTTGGTATAGATAAAATGCTGCCGGCAAGCCATGGCCTTCATTGAGGTGAAAAATATCAGCACCACCAATAGCCTCAATTACCTTCGCACCGCCGATACCCAGCACCATACTCTGTGCCATTCGGGTGAGTGAGTTTGGATCATAAAGTTTATGCGTGATAGTACGCGATAGATAGTCATTTTCAGGAATATCTGTAGAAAGCAAGTAAATAGGTGCGCTATTAAATACCTCTGGTTTCAACAAATACGCCTTTACATAAACCGTCTGATTATCAAGGATAGAAAGCGGCACAATGATGCCCGTATCTTCAAGAAAATTATAAGACTTTTCCAGGTACTGCACCTTTAGGGTCTGGTCGGTATTGCGGCTCTGGTCGTAATAGCCGTATTTCCACAATATGCCTACTCCTACCAGATTTTGCTTTAAATCATAAGCACTGCGCATATGTGACCCGGCTAAAAAGCCTAGGCCTCCGGAATATATTTTTAATGGTTGATCAATGGCAAATTCCATACTAAAATAAGCCACCTTTTTTTTGTACTCTTTGGCGGGCCTATAGGGCAATTGCCATTTATTATTTTTAGTCATGATAATGTATTTTATGCTTAAAACTGCTGCGAATTAACAGGATTTAACCTGACTATGAAAGTGTTAGGTTATTAATTGTCTATGATTATTTTGGAAATCGATTTCCATAAAAAAAGACGGACAAAAAGCCCGTCTTTAAGGTTAGTTTCAGTTATCAAATTACTCTGCCGTACTATGAAATATGCTGTTGAACACCAGCTGGTAGGTCGCTCTTGGTTGCCCTCTGAACTGCGGCCTGAAAGCAAATAATACAATCTCGCCATTACCGTATTCAACATGGGCCATGGCACCTTTACCACCGATATTGGATTTTTCTCCCATCGCCCATCCACTCATGAGCAAATTATCCTTGGCATAATTAGCCACAAATTTCACAGGTTGTGCCGGTGCTGGTGGCAAGGTATTTAGAGTCCCTCCTTCCATCTTGTTGCTTCTTTTGATAACCTCAAAAGCACGGCTTCTGGAGAAAGAGGCAGCTACTTCACCTTCCACGCCGAAAGCCAGCGGATGATCTGTATCCACTTCTGTTCGGATAAGGGAACCGGGGATAAAAAAGGCATTAGGTGACTTGTCTTTGACCACATTTTCTACAGGCAAACCAAACTGTTGAATGGCAAAATCACTAGCCTCGTCAAAACAAATCAAGGTACCACCTGATTCCACAAAATCCTGCAGTTTTAAGGTACCTGAAAGGCCCAGACCTCCGGTGTAGGGTTCCGGCATAGTACCTTTGGTATGTCCATTCAAAATATCATTGGGGCTTTGATCCGGAATAATAATCGCATCAAATGCACTCAAATCCCGCTTTCTTACATCCTCATCATGTAGGGTATCCCAGTCGAAATTGTACTCTGTAAGCAACCACCGGGTCCAGCCTTCGTCCATATTGGCTACCCAGGATTTGTATAATCCGACCTTAGGCTTTTTCAGGGTTATTACCTCTGTAGTGGGCTTATCCTTTACAGAAACGAAAGTTAGATTGTGATTGGTAGCAAGGTTTTCGAGCTTATCTTTCAAGCCGTCCATATCCTCCACGATAAACGTTCCTGCTGCCATTTCACCGGAAGCCGCTGCAAGTCTGTGAATGGTAGCACCTTCTGCCCAAAGGGCGTTGACAGCTTTAGCACTGGCATTTTGATCGGCGGCAAAGGCAAATCCGAAACCACCATTGCCTTTTACTGAGCCTTCAAATTGCTTTGCACGGCCTGTAATCTCCTCAGCCCTTGCAGTGAATTCATCCGTTATCTTGTCAAAGCTGATGCCCATTTGCATTGGCAAAGTCCAACCGGCCAAATCATATGGCGGTGTGGGAGGTCCGCCGGGGTATAAGAATTGGTCAGGATACTCCTGCTTCTCCATCAAATCGACCAAATAAGGCCTGAACGCCTGTGCGCCATAAATGATGAAACTACCCTCAGCGTATTCTTTGCCATTGGCTGTAAATGACCTGGTAGCCTGATGTACTTCCACACCACCCTGACGCAGGATATTGACCAGGTTTACCGCCTCACCGGCATCATGCTGATCTTTTGGAATGACATAAGCATAGAAATCATCAATGACTTTTGCTTCAATCGCATCCCTACCCATCTTATAGATATTGGTCAGGTATTCTTCTTTACGATCTGCTGCTAGGTCCAAGACCGCCATAGTGGCGGTAAGCATATAATCTACCGCATCGCGGAATTTAGATTCACCACCTTTCCAGGGGTCTGAGTAAAATATATTGGTGCCATTGGAAGGCATGCCACCTCTCCTGCCACCGATGTTTTTAGGCACAGAATCGGGATGGTAATATCTTGGTGTGGGTGATGCGTGGGCAGTTTCTGTAAGAATCCCCACCATATTGTGGAAATAGGGAACTGTACGCATACCGCCATTCCACCACATGCTAAAGGTTTGATGGCTGATTACACCGGGCATTCTTTCCATAGCCAAACGGTTGGCCATGGCAGTACCCACAAGATTAGTAGCGGTAGTAGCGCCAGGGTGAATGCGCGGATTCACTGGGTTTGCAAAAGGAGGTAAAAATATCCTGGCCCAGCTCGGACTGGTTTGATGATGGTTATACACAATCTGAGGATACCATTCGTTGTATAGCACTTCATTAACATGGTAGCTCTCCGGCATGTTGTTCATAAACCAGTCACGGTTGTTGTCATGCCCTACATAATGGTGGTACAACCACGGTGGTCGGGACACTTCGTATTCTGATCCCAGGTTTTCATAATACCAGTCTGCCACGATATCCAACCCGTCGGGGTTCATTACCGGCATCAGGATCATGATCACATTGTCACGGATTTTTTGCATTTCGGCATTTTCTTCTGTGGCAACACGATAGGCGAGTTCAGGGGTCATTTGTGCACCTGCTACCTCAGTGGCATGCAAGCCCCCATCTATCCAGACGATGGCCTTACCATCCAGCGCATTTTGAGCTGCTTTTGCCTCATCAACCCTCGCTCTTGCCATCTCTTCGCTGATTGTCCTGTATTTCTCCAGGTTTTGAAGGTTTTCCTCGCTTGAGATAAACAAGATCAACAGGGGCTTGCCCAATACGGACTTACCGATTTCACGCATTTGCACCCGGTCCGATACTTCATCCAGCTGAGTGAAATAGTCCAGCATTTGATCATACTTGGCCAATTTATAATCGGCACCAGGCCTGAATCCAAACACATCGTCGGGTGTTGGCACTTGCGCGGCAGCCGAAAAAGCTCCGGCGCAAAGCAGGCCTATCATCCATACATATATTAATCGTCGCATATTTTTTTTGATTTAATACTACATAAGGAACAGGCCAATTCCTACAGTATTTCTAATAGCGGGTCGATAAGTCAATAGAGTGCATCATGATAGGGTTATTGGATAAGGCTATAAGTAGGACAACAGAACTGACTATCGTGTAACCCATCGAGCAAAGGCCTCCTATCAAATGTCAGTTGTGAAACAACCTTAGGTCATGAATACTCTCTGGATTCATGAACATATTAGTATACACATTAACAATAAAGCAATGAAAACCATACATAGCCCCGTAACTTCCATCATGACTAATAATGTCATCTTTCTCGACCTTCAGAAACATACCATAGAAGATGCCGAAAAGCTCTTCAGAAAACATAAAATCAAACACCTGCCTGTGGTAGACGACAAAAAGCTGGTGGGTATATTAAGCCTTACCGACCTCCAGCGTTTAAGCTTTATCAATACCTATGGCGCTGATGAGCACGATGCAGATACCGAGGTACTCAGCATGCTCACCATAGAGCAAGTGATGCTTTCCAAGCCTACGGTGATACAGGCTAACCAAACAATTAAAGATGTAGCTGAAATCCTTAGCCAGCGTGAATTTCATGCACTGCCTGTGGTGCGAGGCGAAAATCTAATTGGTATAGTCACCACCACAGACCTCATTAAGTTATTGCTTGAAGAGTCCTCTTAGTTTATTTTATGCTTTGCATAGGCTTTTGCATGGCCAGGCTATTGGGGTAAGATATTTCCTGTTTGTCTTCAGTCTCTATGATGATGGCAAACAGGGTGATATCTATGATCAAGCCCTCAATAGAATTATCGCCATCGATAATCTTTACTTTGGATCCGATACGGTAGGGATAAAAGAAAAACAAGATCACTGAGGCGGTAATATTGCTAAGGATGGACCACTGGGCGAAAAGTGCCACACCGGCAATCGTGAAAAAAGATGCGAAATAGATAGACAGTCCCTGAAAGGATATATTCCATATAATGGCAATCAATGAAGCCAGAAAAAGCGCCAACCCAAAATTGATAGACTTGGTAACATAGGAAATTCTGGCCAGGTCTGATTTATCTGATTTATTGGCATGTCCCCGCACGATTTTTCGGGTAATGGCCTTGCCAATGATAAAAACTACCAATACCGCCACTGTAAGGATGATTTGCAGGTAATCCTGCACTACAGGCCAGTAATTATCAAATATATCCATGTTCTATGATGCTTTCACAACGTATTAAGCTGCTGCAAAATACGATATACAGCAGGACATATTTGTGCGTTTCGCTCTGTAAGTTTTAGAATTTGCCGCATTTTTTTTCGGTTGGTGTGGGGATATTCACGACAGGCTTTGGGCCGGTCTTCATAGACCAGGCAGTAGTTATCCGCTCCTAAAAAAGGACATGGTGCTGATTGAAGTACCCAGTCGTCATCCTCATCTTTTTGCAGGTATTGGTCAATAAATTCGGCCTCCTTCATTTTGAAGACCTTACTTAACCTGGTAATGTCTGTACTATTGAAAATGGGGCTTGTGGTACTACAGCAATTCGCACAAGCCAGGCAGTCGATTTCCTTGAATACTTCCTCATGGCTGGTATGAAAAGCCTCATCCAGTTGTTGGGAAGGGTATTTCTTTAGTTTCCGAATTATGGTTTTAACCTTACCCTTATTGAATGCTGCTTCTGCCAGTATAGAATTATACTTCATACGATCTGTTTTGTCCAACGAATTACGCATATGATGTGTCAATAATTGACATAGCTAAATTATGAAGACTACAAACAAAATACTGATCCTTGTATGCCTTATGATCATTCAGGCATGTGGTCAGTATCTGCCTGTGGGGGCTGTATCGGCCAGTTACGATCAACCTTTTACGCTTGCTTACGGGCAAACGGCTGTAACGGCCGACAGTCTAAATATCAAATTGATCGATGTACCGTCTGACTCAAGGTGTTCCACAGGCGCAGTTTGTGTGTGGGCCGGAGAAGTGATACTGAAGCTGGAGGTAAAGCAAGGCCCTACAATTGAAACTTCCACGCTAACCCTTAGCCCCGGACAAGCAGAGCCTACCAGGGATACTCTGAGCCGGGTCATCATCGAACTGACGGAGGTATTCCCCTACCCTGACCTAAAAGTGAACTATGGGTCAATTGACATCAATGATTATCAACTTGACATGACCATCAGGAAACTGTAGGATATTCGGATGATCATCAGTACCATAAACCATACATGTTTGCTTCATTTCGATGTGGTAAAACGGGATACCACAGCGGCTTTGCAGGGGTAAAACCTGTAAGGTTTTGGGGCTGCGTCATGTGATGATAATAAAAGCTCGATAAGGACCAAAAAAATCCGTTTTGAAAATTTCAGAAAGCCCATTTCCAAAAGAGAATGCTATTTTAGCAGCATAGGATTATTTTACCAGACATTTACTAAAGCAAACACATGCAAAAGATCTCTTTTTGGCAGACATGGGTAGTGGCAGGCTTATTGATGGTGATGCCCACAATAATCACTGCACAGGAAACTGAGCTTACACTTGATGACTTATTCGCAACACCAAAACTGACGGGAACAACCCCGTCCCAGCCTGCGTGGGCACCGAACAGCAAGCACTTTGCCTTTTCCTGGAGTGAACCTGGGAATTCTGGTCGTGACCTCTGGATATCAACCGTTGAAGGAAAAAAAGTACGGCTCAGTTCTGATACAGCTTCTGCCTCCGTACGCGATATTGTCTGGACCGACGCTAATACAATCATAAGCCTGAGAGGTAATCATCTATGGAAAACAACACTGAGTAAGGAATCCGATCTCCGGTTGATGCCTGTCGAGGAAGGCGCCCATAACCTGACCCTATCGCCAAACGGTAACCAGGCGGCATATATACGTAATGGTGACCTGTGGCTTGCTGACTTATCTTCAAAGCAGAATCGCCAGCTCACCGAGATTGGCATTGCCAGTCTGTCTAGCTTGGGGAAGGGGCGCTATAGCCGTCCGGAAAGAGAAATCGGCCCGGGCATCTGGAGTGGGCCAACGTACAAGTGGTCCCCCGATGGCAAGACCATCGCCTTTCATGTGGTTGACAGACGCGAGATGCGAAAGGTGCCCTTCCCGAATTACCTCGCTGAAGAAACCAATCCCAACGAGGTACGCCGAAGTTACCCGGGCGATCCCAATGAGATCCGTAGGGTTGGCCTGCTCGATGTAGAAAGTGGTAACATTACGTACCTCAATTTGCCGGAACCGCATGCGAATCAGGTCATTGACTTCAACTGGTCACCCGACGGTGCACTGTTGATTGATATCGCTTCTGACACAGCGGTTGAACGAAAGCTGTTCGTTGTTGCACCCGGAGAAAGCCAACCACGTGAGATCTGGAAAGGTGTTCGGGAGAGTCGCATGTACACATCGTTTGGCTCTACCTGGCATCCGGATGGCAAGAAGGTCGTTTTCTTAAGCGATATGGGTGATCGCTACGGGCTTTATATGATCGATGCTTCACCGTCAAAAGATCAGCCAAAGCTCGTGACGGATCCCTCCTACGATGTGCTTTCCGCTCCAGGTATTGCCGGAGATGCCCTGTATTATGAGGGCAATGGCGTTAATCCTTACGAACAACATGTATATCGCCTGGATTTGTCTGGTGGTGATCCTAAGCAGGTGACGTATCTTCCGGGCCGTAATGTTGGCTACCCCTCACCCGATGGCCGGCACCTGGTATTCATGCACAGCAACGACACCTCACCGCCAGAGCTTTACGTAGTAAGCAGCAAGGGTGGTGACGCTACGCGCATAACCCATTCGCCGTTGCCTGCCTTTACAGAGCGAAGCTGGACTGCTGCAGAATATGTTAGTTTCCCCAGTTTGGTAGATAACTACACGCTGCATGCTCGCATTCTGAAACCTGAAAACATGCAGCCCGGCAAGAAGTATCCCGTGCTGTTTGGGCCCGTCTATTCAAATACAGCGAGGAACCGCTGGGCCGGTAACTACAGTCTAATTCAGCAATTTATGGTCAAGAAGGGATATATTATCGTGCAGGTAGATTCTCGTGGCAGCAACGGTTATGGGCGGGTCTTCCGTGAAGAGTTCCTGCTGGGCTTTGCCGATCAGGATATTGAGGATTATGCAAGTGCTGTTGCCTACATGGAGTCACAGGATTATGTCGATCCCGATCGTATCGGTATTTGGGGCAGCAGTTACGGTGGTACGCTATCCGTGTATTCGCTGCTAATGAAGCCGGGCTTATTCCAGGTGGGTATTGCTGCAGCGGCGGCTGTTGATCCGATGTTCTTTGGCACGGATGACGTTGCGATTGTTCGCCGCCCACAGACACACCCGGAGATTTTCGAAAGAAAAGCGCTTAAGTATGCTGCGAACCTGGAGGACAAACTCCTGTTCATCCACGGCATGCAGGACCATGTGGTACCCTTTAAGACGACTGTTGTATTGGCTGAGGAACTGATTAAACAGGGCAAGAACTTTGATTTTGCATTCGCACCCGGCGCTACGCATGGCTGGAGCCGTGAGCAGAATTACGATCGCTACCTTTTTGGCAAGATCATCGAATACTTTGACCGACACCTGGCCGAGCCGTCTGAGTAGGTGGTTACTTTCGAAAATGTGCTCGAGTTTGTTGAAGTAATGAGATTACCCGTCCCGATGCCTCTGGATGGGTAATGACTGTTTACTTAATTCGGATGGGTGTTGGTGTAACGAAAGTGTTCTTATTTCATATAGGGAATGGGTAGTGACGATCTATCCCCAGATCGGGCACGATTGCATCGCGTTCGGATGATCAGCATGCATGTAAACCTTACAGAATAATCTCATAGAATGGATGGTAAAAAGCCTTACCTCGATGGTTTTTGCACGGGTAAAAATCTGTAAGGTTTAGGAGTCGCTGTGGACATAGCTTATAAAAAAACCTCGACAAGATTTGGAACCTTGTCGAGGTTACTGGTCAAGCCATTATTTCACGAATCAATTAATCCAAAGTGTCTTCCAATTGCTGGCTCTTGGATTTAAACAATTGACTACCTCTGAAAACAAGTACTATTTCATGTGATGAGCCTGCCAGCTGGCTCAAATCCTTATCTACAATCATATCTACTGCATAACCAAACATTATGCCCTGATTAAGCTTGGCCTGGAATATCATATTGATAGACTCCTGATTTCTCCAACCAAGACCTCCGGCAATTCGGTCGTTGTACCAGGCCACTGTCGTGATATTTATATCAGGAATACCACCAGATACTAGTTTAGTCAATATAGTAGGCTCTAACGCTACTTTGGAGCTAAGATCAAAGCGGTAGCCTCCCTGTAAATAGACATGCCGACGCTGATCAAAAAGACTAATGGTATTCTCTTCGTAAGTCTGATTTAGAATGTAGGGAATTGAAACTCCCGCCCACCATTTTTGCTCCTGAAAATGGAATCCTACGCCAAAGTTGGCATTTGTTTCCTGAAGGTTTCTGGAAAACAGGTTTTCTTCCTGCAAGACCAGGGTCTCAGCAAGCCTTTGGGATACGGTATTGATAGACCCTGACAATCCCATAGATAGCTGAGCCGTGGATGAAACCATCAGTTTATAAGCTGTGTACAGCTGCACTGAGGTATTTCTGAACTCAGCGGTTTCATCATTGATCAAACCCAGGCCCAGACCAAGGTTTTTATCCGGGAGACCATATTCCATACCCGCTGAATAGGTAGTGGGGGCGCCATCAAAGCCAACCCATTGCCACCGACCCAATAATCGGGCGGTTAACCCCTCATCCATAGCAATATGGCCGGGATTAAAGAACATCTGTGCCTGCCTGTTTTGTGAATAGTTAGGCTGTTGCTGCGCCTGTACCAGAGATGCCTGGAATAGTACAGCAATAAGGAGTAATATTTTAACTTTCGTTTTCATAATTTCTTGAAATAATGGTTATTGTTTGATGATGATTGTGCCTTTTCTGACTTCTCCGTTTCCTATGTCTATTACATAATAATAAACCCCGTCAGGTAGGCCATTGGCTCCATTAAAAGCACCAGATACGTTAACAAATCCTTCAAAAGCATTGGTGCTGTTATTGTAGCCATCAATTGAGAAGACCAGCTTACCACCCCGGTCAAAAATATTCACCCGGTTATTTGGGAAATTCTCGATATTAGGTATCACCCATTGATCGTTAACACCGTCACCATTGGGGCTGATACCACGGGGCATTTCCGGCTCATTAGGCACAGATACTGAGTTGATAAAGACTGTAAATTCACTCGATACTATTCCTCCTCTGCCATCATTGGCCGTGAGTGTAATCAGTGTTTGACCCAGGCTTACTTCTTCGATGATCACAGCCTGATTCAACACGGTCGCAGTGGCTACAGCTGTGTTGGAAGAGCTGGCAACGATAGTCAGCAAATCACCGTCATTGTCTGCAAAAAGATCAGCAATCGATACTGAAAAGGATCCAAAAGATTCATCAAGTGACTGATCGGCTATAGGATTCATTACTATCGGTGCTTCATTGATGTCAATCACCACCACAGTAAAGTTGTCTGTGACAACACCCCCCTTGCCATCATCGGCAGTTATTGAAACCACCACTGTACCCGGACTGATTTCAGAAATTATCAATGCGTCAGACGATGCATTGAGCGACACTGACACCACATCCGCATTATCAATACCAACCGCAAAGCTCAATTGATCATTATCCTCATCAGTAAATACCGTACTGATATCAATAACAGCTTCCTGAAAGCCCTCATCAAACTCTGAATCGGCCAATGCATTGGCTACTATAGGTGCTTTGTTAACTTCATTTACAGTGACAGTAAATTCATCCGATATGGATTCACCGTTGCCATCATGAGCAGAAAGGGTGATGGTAGCCACACCTAAACCTGTTTCTAAAATGGTAAGGATGGTAGAATTTTCATCCACCTCAACTGTGACAATTTCCGGTAAATCAACCGATCCAATAATGGTAAGTGCATCCCCATCCTCATCAGTAAATACAGCTGAAAGATCAATTGTAACGGACTCAAATCCTTCATCAAATACCTGATCAGCAACGGGAATATTGACCACAGGAGCATCATTAATATTGTTGACTACCACGGTAAATGTTGCGCTTACAGAACCACCATTTCCATCATCTGCTGTAATGGTAATTGTAGCAACACCCGGCTTTACTTCAAAGATTGTAAGAGTGCCATCAATCACATTATATGACAACTCAATCACATCATCATTATCCGTAGCTGCTGAGATGCTTAACTCATCTCCGTCCCTGTCTGTAAATACATCACTAAGGCTAATGACTGCTGTTTCAAACCCTTCTTCATAAGATTGGTCTGCTACTGGATTTGCTACAATCGGCGCATCATTTACATTCACAATGGTGATCGCAAATTCATCAATAGCCGTTTCTCCATCAGGATCTTCCGCTGTTATGGTAATTATTGCGTCTCCCGGATTTACTCCTGTGATAGTTAAGGTTCCTATACTGATATCTATGGCAGTGCTCACCACATCGCTACCGGAGCTTGTCACACTGTAGTTCAGCGCATCTCCATCATTATCAGTAAAAACCTCATTCAAATCAATAACTAAGGGGTTAAAGCCTTCATCAATAACAATATCCTGCATCGCATTAGCCACTATAGGTGCTTCATTCACCTCATTGACAGTGACCGAAAAAGAAACAACATCAGTACCACCATTACCATCATTGGCAGTGATGATGATAAATGCCCTACCTATACCTACCTCAGTGATAGTGAGCTCAGAAATACTATTATCAATACCCACTTCAACTATATCTGTTGCATAGCTGGTAGCCGTAAATGTTAATGCATCGCCTTCATTATCAAAGAATACATCAGATAAATCAATAACGATGGTGCCAAAGCCTTCATCTACTATTTGGTTTGCGATATCATTTGCTAAGGTTGGTGCACTGTTGGCAGGGGCAGCATTGATCGTCAAGGTAAACTCATCCGTTTCCGACCCACCATTGCTGTCATCGGCAGTCACCGTGATGGAGGTGTTTCCATTGCCCACTTCCGTGTAGGTCAAGGTGTTGCCTGTTACTGTGACAGTCGCGACACTCTCATCGGAACTGCTCACCGAGTAAGTCAGCGCATCACCATCTGTATCCATGAAGACATCTGTCAGATCTACTGTATTGCTTCCAAAGCCTTCACCTACTGTAATGTCTGCAATGGCATTCGCTACTACCGGAGCATCATTGACATTGTTGATCGTTAATGTTCCATTGAATAAACTCAATGTATAGTTATTATCCGATCCACCTGTTAAAATGATATCATAAATACCGGGATCACTATCAGTGGTTGCAGTGGTTGCAATAGTAGGTGGATTATCAAGTACGGTCGCATCATCGCCCAACACAAAGCCATCATAAGTGATGGTCAATTCAGGGTTTTCCAGCTTTTCATTTCTTTCCTTATCATCTGCTGTGGCTGTTAATTCCTTTTTCGTTATTGTCAGATTTGCAGAAGCGAAAGTGATCTCGTAATTACCACTGAATAAAGAATTCTGAATGGCATAAGTACCAACATCACTTCCTTGCTCGCGTGTTAAACTCCCATTCAGGACATCTCCCGGCAATAGCTCTCCTGAAATTATGCGGTAAGTAAATTCAGGATCAACTTCTCCATAAACCTTGCTCGTGGCATCTGCTTCAACAATCAAGGCCTTTTTGGAAATAGTAAATGTACCATTGGTTTTATTGATTTGGTAGTTATTCGCCTCAACTCCATCCGTCAGGGTAATGGCATACGTACCTACATCCTCGCCAGCATCCCTGCTCACAACGACTACTTCATCTCCCGATACAATTTCACCGCTTAATACAGAGTAGGTTAGATTAGGGTCTTCCGATCCATATTTTTTACCGGCATCCATCGCAGTTATTTCTATTGTCCTCTTCTGTACAGTGATACCTACCTGAGTTGTCGCTGACAGGTATTTTTCATCCTCAGCCTGGGTAATAGTCATAAAAATAAAGCCAGCATCTCCCAACGTTAGCACATTTCCGGCTATGGATGTCCCTTCAGGCGCCTGATTGATGGTATAAGTGATTTCCCCAGAGCTTTTTGTTGTTGGCGATAACACAACCTCCTGATCACCATAAGTCTTAGTGAATGGTGCTAAATACAACTCTGAAAATACTATCTTTTTGATTTCTTGAGAATATCCACTTTGAACGGCTGTACCATCGGTTTTACCATCATTTGGAGTCACTTCTACACTGATATACTTCCCAGCATCTGCCGGCATCAATGTGTAGCTTGAGCCGCTTGCGTTGGCAATTACTTCTTCATTGGTCCCAGTATTATCATCAGCACGGTACCATTTGAATGTAGAATTATCGGCATCATCCTCAGCGTCTATAAAATTGTAAGATGCCCTCATTTCCATATCAATAGTGTTAATACCT
This sequence comes from Cyclobacteriaceae bacterium, assembly GCA_965227155.1. Lineage (GTDB taxonomy): Bacteria > Bacteroidota > Bacteroidia > Cytophagales > Cyclobacteriaceae > UBA6059. Next base: position 3,840,862 of record OZ245731.1, on the reverse strand, counting down.
CTGATCTCGACTCCTTCAAGCGATGGAGCTGTATTACTTTGAACAACCGTAATCGTGAATTCCTGTGTAACCGTGCCACCATTTTGATCATTCAATGTTAGCAACACATTATGGTCTCCAATATTGGCGGCAGTTGGATCTCCTGATAATGCAAAACCAGACACACTTAACCAATCTGGGCCTATCGTTTTAGTCAAAGTTGGCACATCACTATTGAGATCTTCGTAGGTTACCGTGTAACTATAAGTCTCATTGTCCTTGATGGTAGTCAAAGCATCTGAAGTGAATGCCGGAGGAATGTTGGTCACTCCATCATTGATCACAATCGGACCAAACAGTGCACTTTCAGTGGCGATACCTGATAAAGCACCATCATTTGGTGTTACTTCGAAGCTGATGTATTTCGCATTATCATCATTCACTATGGTGTAATCCTGACCTAAAGCACCGGCAATTTCTACTTTGTTTGTTCCTGATACATCATCTGACCTGTACCACTTGAATGTGGTACCCGACTCTGCATCATCATTAGCATCGGTGTAGGTATAAGAACCTTGCAACACGCCATCCACCACCAATGACTTTTTCAAGGTGACTCCATTTGCCACGGGTGCCACATTCGCTTCTTTGACTGTAAAGTTCCAGTCTGTCTGATTGGTCAAGCCAGCAGAATTGTTGCCGTCAGTATCTACAAATGCAGAAGCATCGAATGTCACAGTGTAAAACTGACCTTCTATCAAATCGGAATTTGGTATAATGGTAACCACTGCACCAGATGCATTTACCTCTGTAGAGGTCACATCAATCACGTGAGCTGTACCTGATACTGGAGTCAGCACAATATTACCCGTACCTTTAGTGACTGTTTCGCTCAGAGTTAGTGTGAGTTCAGCATCTTTGGCTACATCATTAGCACCATCTACCGGAATGTTGCTCACTATAGTAGGAACTACAGCCGGGCTGACGGGTCCTTGATAATCTGAAAGCACTTCTGCACCAGCATCTGACCCATCATTTGGTGTGACTCCAAAGGCCAAATATTTTCCCGACTCATCATCGGTGATCGTGTAGGTCAATCCAGTAGCTCCAGAAATAACCGTTTGATTAGCTCCGGAGCCATTATCAGCTACATACCATTGGAAGGTAGAGCCAGATTCAGCATCTGTGTCTTCATCGGCAAAAGTATACGTCCCGGACAATTCCAGATTGACTTCCAGTGTACCACTAAAATCAACACCGCTGGCCACAGGCGCAGTGTTCGGTTTAGCGATTGTCGTAAAAGTGAAAGTGTTTTTATCCGAAATTCCAGAGAATGCTATTCCTTGATTCGTTTGGAATGCCGCGGCATCAATCAACACATAGTAAGTGCTATTATAAGCTAAATCACTACCCGGATTAATGGTGACTTTTGCCCCGCTTATACTCAATGCAGTGGCTTCAAATTCATCCACCACATTATCAGCATCATCATAAATAGTGACGTTTCCCGTTTCGGCAGTGACATTTTCGCTAAAGGTAATTTCCAGGTTGACATCTATTGCAACATCAGTAGAATTGTTAACTGGAGAGGTACTGACTATGCTAGCCTCTTCTGGGACATCTATAGTAGTGAAGGACCATGTGGTTGGATCCGAAATGCCCTCAAACAAATCTCCTGTTTGAGCATCTGTTACGATACCAGCATCTGCCAACCAATAATACTGAGTGTTGGGTTCTAATTCAAAATCATCATTGATTAGTACAAAATTAACTCCAAACAAATTGAAAATAGTAACCTTATTTTGATTCAGGCCTTCAACACTACTTGCGATTGCAATAGGATCAATTGTTGTATTGATTTCATAAACCAACGTATTATCACCTGCACTGTAAAGTGACAGATTCCCTCCTGAGCCGGCAGCTAAATCTTTATCGAATGCAAGAAAATGCCCTAAAACAACATCGCTGGGTATATTAGAAATCACATCGTTAAAATCAAGTTCGTTAATGTTTAGTGGTACATTGATCTGGTCTTTTAGAGGATAAAACTGAGCTTCTGAGAAAGTGCTAGGTGCATTATCGGCTGTTGTAAAAGTCCACGTGGTTTTATCAGAAATACCATTAAACACAGGTTGACCACTTCCAGAAACAAAATTGTCTGACATAAGCACGTAGTATTCAGTATCGAAATCCAGAACAGCATCACCAAAAGTCAAAGTGAGTTCATTGTTAGACCAAGATATTTGGCTTCCGCTAAAATTGAAAGAATTGAACAACTGATCATCTGATGCCCTTCTTACTTCTAAACTTCCCGAGCCTGGAAAAATCTCCTGATCAAATTCTATAAACAAAGTTGTGGTTACTGAAACATTCTCGGCATTGTTAGCCGGAATAACAGAGCTAATATCTATGCGATCTAAAGTGGTAAATGACCAAGATGTGTTTGAAGATATACCGGCAAAAGGATTACCATTATCAGCATCTACCACAATCCCCTCATCTAAAAGCCAGTAGTATTCAGTTGAAGGCTCTAAGGATACATCTCCATTTATAAATAATGCATTTGAGCTGCCACCATTTGCATCGTCGATATATGCTGTTCCTAGTTGCGTGTTATTTCCTTGATTGACAATGATTGGTTCATTATCCGTATTAATCTCAAGAACCAAAGAATTATCTGAAGCATTATATAGACCGATATTGCCTCCCACACCGGGTGCTATTGCATTCCCAAATAATAGGTAATAACCATAAGTAACCAAATTGGCGGTGTACTCACTGATATTTAATGGAATTCTAGTTGAACCTGATTGTGGAAAAACTGCAACCTGACTAAAGGTTTCGATAGTGCTGGCCGTTGTAAAATTCCATGTGGTTTTGTCTGAAATTCCTATATGATATAAGCCCTGGTCTTCACTTACAATAAATCCATCATCAATCAATACATAGTATTCCGTACCCGGCTGAAGTTCTCCGGGTTCCACATCTAACCTTATCTCATCACCACCATCCGGGTAATCTGCTGCTTCTGTATCATCAACACCTTCGTAGGTAAATTCCAACACCATTACATCGTCTGCTGCCCGGAAAATCTTAACACTTCCCTGTGGTTCAGGATCGGTAGCTAAATTTTCACTTGTAGTGATAGTTAGACGGTTTGGAACAGAAACATCAAAAGTACTGCTACCCGGTTCAGGACTAAATTCCGTAATGATGTTTTCGCCAGGTGTGTTTGCTTCAGTGATAAAATTCCAGCTTGGCTCAGTTATATTAAATACATCTCCTGATAAGGTACTTTCTAAAATACCTCCTCCGGTAGTGATAAAGTATTCTGTATTGGGTTCAAGAATAAAAGGATTGTTATCCTGATCCAGAAAACTGAATTGCAAAGTTTTACTATTATTAACAAGGTTGCTGTTGGAAATAGAAGTCGAGGCTACTTGTGAGTTATCAGATGCTGTGTTCAGAAATAAGGTATTTCCAAAATACAATTGCATCGGGTGATTAAAAGTTACACTAAAGGCATTAGCAATGCCATTAGCATTAATATTTGTCGAAATGCCTGTTGCCTCTATGGCCGGAGTGAACGATTCTACAGCATAATCTGGTGCTTCCGACACGCTTAACTGTATTTGTTCAGATCTCTCAGAACAATTGCCTAAAATGATGTCCACCACATAAATCTTATCGTTATCTGATACGCTAAGATTTTCCAGCGTTAAAACATTGGTGTTCGTTCCGGAACGAACACCTGCTTCATCAGATAAAACTCCGCTAAATATGCCTGATGTGACTACCCTCCATTCATAAGTAGCACCACTTCTCAGTGGAGCCGTAATCGTCAGGCTTTGCCCTGCAACACCTTGACTAGCCGTAGGTTGAGTTGGAAACAGAACCGGACATTCCGTGGTAAAGGTCCAGGTTGTTTTATCTGTGATGGCAGGATTTCCACTACTTCCCGCATCTACCACAATACCCGCATCCATGTTGATATAATATTGCGTGCCATAATCCAGAGGACTGAACTTGTCAATAGTGACAGTTTCGCCCGTCAATCTGACAGAGCCAATGGTCTTGACTACAACCTCAGAATCATCTTCAGATTTTAGTATACGAATGTTACCACTACCCCTTGAAATAGCCCTATCGAAGGTAAAGCTAGGGTTAATGCTAATTGCGACATCTGTTGCATTGTTTGCAGGATTGGTGCTAGCGATCACTGGGCCTTCTGTAAGAGTGAGGGTGGCCTCGTTAGAAAATTCTTCACAATCTCCTAGAGTAACTTCAACCACGTATTCCGTCTGGTCGGCAGCTGTGGTAAGATTGCTGATGGTAAGCTCACGGGTATCTGCACCTGAGATGGCGTTATCCGCGCTATTATCTGCGCTGGTTTCAAGCGCTTCATTGCCTACCAATGTAGATAACCCAGCATTTGTAGCTGCAAAAACCTGATTGCCAATAGGAACTACAGATTTAACATTATCACTTGCAAAACCATTTTGTCCAGAAGTGATTGTTTCCCAAGTCGCTCCACCATCCTCAGATATAGAAATACCCCCGGTTTCGGTTCCAACATAAATGCTGTTACCTTCTGCATAGACGGAAATAGCTAAATTTGAATTGGCAAAACCATTTTGCCCTGAGGTGATGGTGGACCAATTTACCCCTCCATCAGAAGAAATGCATAAACCTCCAGTGGTAGCTACATAAACCATATCACCATCTGCATATACATCGTACACAAAATTATTGGAAAAGCCATTTTCACCACCAGTGGTAGTCGTCCAGCTCGCACCGCCATCATTAGATATCGACAATCCTCCCGGATGGGCACCTACATAAATCTTGTTGCCTTCAGCAAAAACTGCAAAGTAGTTTTCTGAGGTGGCTAATCCATTTTGTCCACTCAGGGTTGTAGTCCATGTCAATCCTCCATCTGTAGATTTAGAAAACGAGCCATAAGCATCGGATGTAACAGTGGTTGCATACACATTGTCCCCTTCTGCATAAACGGAATAGACACTCTTACTGGCAGAAAAGCCATTTTCACCACCAGTGGTAGTCACCCAGCTCGCACCACCATCTTTAGAGATAGATAAGCCTGATGAAGTCCCTGCATATAATTTATCCCCATCTGTATATACTGACCTAACCGTTGGGGAATTGGCAAACCCATTTTGCCCTTCAATGGTGGTCGTCCAGATTTCTCCTCCATCAGTGGAGATAGAAACTCCTGCATAGGTTCCAACAATTATTTTATCTCCAGCGGCACTGATTTCATTAATTGTATTACTTCCGGCAAAACCATTTTGACCGGAGGTAGTCGTTTCCCATAGGTCCCCCGTGCTCTTGTACCACTTATAAGTCGCTCCGCTAACCTCCGGCACTGAGAAGGTAGCACTTCCACTCACAAAACCTGTCTGATCAGTAGGCTGGGTAGTGACTAAAGTCTCGCAAACAGTAGTGAAACTAAATGCGTCCAAATCAGTGACCGCCAATACAGCCTTCGCCCCATCTGTAAGATCAACTACAAATCCTTCATCCATGAGCAAACTATATCTGGTAGCATAATCTAGGTCTTGATTGATTGTAAGCTCCAAATTGGTCAATGGAGAAACTCTGGTCACTGTGAGATTGGTGATTTCAGTTCCGTCTTCATCTACCAGTCTGACCATATTACCAGCATTAGTAGCTGGGAAAATATCTCTACTAAATGTAAGTGTAATCTTGTTATCAATAGCTACATCAGTACTACCGGAAGCCGGGTCGATAGAGGTCAATATAGGAACATCTAGTACGGTGAGTCCTACATCATTCGAAGATTGCGAACATTCACCTTTGGTGACCACTACGAAAAACTCAGCCTCATTTTTATCAAGGCTCAGGTTGTTGATAGTGAGCTGGTGAGATGTTGCTCCCTGGATTTGGTTGTTGGCTGATTCGTTGGAATCGTCAGATAGTAAAAGTCGATCTTGAGAAATTGATAAAATATCATTGTCTAAGCCAGCATATATTTTACCATTTGCAACATGAATACTAGTGACATAACTACCACCCAATCCATTGTCTCCGGAAGTGGAAGTTGACCATGTTGCGCCTCCGTCGGAGGAAATTGACAAGCCTTTTGTAGTCCCTACATAAACTTTGTCTCCATCGGCAAATACTGACCTTACAAATTCAGTATCGGCAAACCCATTTTGCCCAGATGTGGTTGTGCTCCAAGTATTTCCATTATCTTCCGAAATAGACAGTCCGCCGCTTACAGCTGCGTATATTTTATTTCCATCGGCAAATACAGAGATGATAGCGTTTCCATTTGCGAACCCATCTTGCCCAAAGTCTACTGTGTTCCATGTTGCACCTTCATTATTTGAAATGGATAGCCCACCATCAGTTGCGACGTAAACATTACTTCCACTTGCATGTACATCTCGTACATCATTACTATTGGCAAACCCATTTTGCCCAGAAGTAACTGTTGTAAAACCATTACCCCCATTTTTTGAAATGTACAATCCCGAACCAAAAGTAGTTAAGTAAATATTGTCACCTTCAGCGAAGATTCCCGTATACTGTGGATTAAATGGAAATCCATGATCACCTGACCAAGTAGCCCCATTATCTGAAGAAATAGTCAATCCTTCATCTGTAGCTACATAAAGCTTACCATCATCAAAATATACACTTGAGGCATGGATACTTCCACTCGGGTAACCGTTTTGACCAGGTACGGGACTAATCCAAGTCTGTCCTCCATCACTTGATATAGCAAGTCCCCCACTACTACTTCCTACGAAAATATGATCCATATTGGCAAATACACTCTTCACTCCTGTATTCTGTGGAAAGCCATTCTCACCTTCAACTGTGGACGTCCAAGCCTCTTTCCTCTCATACCACTGATAACTCGCTCCGGCTATCTCACTTACTTCAAAAGTTACGCTACCTAATGCCCCATTAGTCTGCGAAACCGGCTGTGTTGGGAGCAGATTGGTATAGCTTATCGCAAATTCTTCCATCTTTTGGAAAAACGGTGTTCCATAGGTTACACTGTAATTAGTTGTGCCTTCTTCTACATTAATATTACCTGTAGCATCTGTATCGAACTCTATGCCTTCCTTTTTCCAAGAGAAAGTGTAGTTGTTAGAAGCATTATATTCAGGTATGGTGGCTTCCTCGGTAAGAACAAAAATCTCGGCATCATTCGCTAGGCCATGGTTTGCATTTCCCGTAATGTCATACAATCTGTTGTCTACAATACTTGGGAAAGTACCATAAGCAGCCACCAAATTCGCAGCATTTTGAGCAGGTGCTGAAGCTTTGATAGCCGTAACTTCTTCCTCAGTGAGCGCCTTGTCCCATACGGTGATCTCAGCCATTTTTCCATCCAAGAAATGTGTAGGGCCATCCTCACCATAACGCATTCCAATGGTGGCTATGGCGCCAGAAGTTATGCTCATTTCTACATTGCTAATAGTGCGCACTACTGCACCATCGATATAGATTTTTGTTTCTTGATTGGTGGCATCATAGGTATACCCCACGTGCTTCCAGGTATCAAGTGGGATATTGTCCGTAAAAAAATTGGTACCATTGGATGTGATCCCCAATTCCTCATTCCCACTTATATAGAACCTTGCTATATCTGAAAGTCCGTCGGAGCCATGAATGGTAAAGAGCTGATACGCTTCGCTGTTGGGAACTAAGCTTTCCTTATTGACCCAAAGGAAAATAGATCGATCTGAACCTACCAAATCATCAATTACAGCATCGGCCGTAATGTACTGTTCATTATCTGCTTCAAAATCCAGGTAGTTGACTTTATTGATGTCAGTAAGCATTTTGGAGATTGCATCATCGGTACAAAGCGTTTCATCGGCGATCAAATCTTCTGTAGTGTTAGTACCGGCCAGTGCTACATTCCATTGATCGCTAGCCGTGATAAAATCTGTAGTAGCTACAAATTCATAGTTGCCAGCATTAAGGGTAGTTGTAAAATCAGCTTCTGTAGATTCTACAGCCCCATCTTTAGACCATGATACAGCATCGTACCAGTCTATTGCATTAAAGCCTATAATATTAGCCACATTATCATAGGAAATATTGATAAAAGGCACGCCAGGATTGTTGTTTCCCGTATGGTCTACAACGACGCTCGTACCGTCACCACAACCTCCGTAAGGCGCATAATATGCGATAAGATTCGCATATTTAGTGTGTGCATTGCTAAGCTTGCTGCCCATGGCCGCACGCACCTCTTCCGCAGATAACTCCTCATTCCAGATGGTAACCTCCGTCAAATCACCATCAAAATGAAGGTCAGTATTGTTTCTGTCGAAATACTGACCAATGGAAAAGAGGTCTCCGCTTTCCGAATCATAGTTGTTAGTAGCAGTGGCAACTTCTACTCCATCTAGATATATTCTGGATCTATTTGTGGAATGATTATAGGTATATCCTACAAAATGCCAGCCCTCGCCTAGTGCAGCATCACTGGTTATTCGTCCTGCATTGAAACTGGCACCGTTATTCAACCGAAGGTTTTTATCACTGGTAAGTCCAAAAAATGCCTGATCTCTGCCATTATCAGTATTTACACCAAATAATGTTTGACTACCACTCAAACTAGCGGGAGCTTTAACCCAGGCAAAGAACGAACGATTGTTGCCTACCAGCTCATCTCTTACAGCATTGACATTGATCCATTCTTCATCTGCTGCTGAAAAGGAAAAGACAGGAGCTAAATCTGTTTGTGCTGTATATGACCTGGATGTGGGTGCCGTGATTTGGGCATCTTTAAAAAGATCCGCTGTTTGCTCAGCCGGTGGGCAATCCGTATTTAAAACCACATGATTTGTGGTCTCAGGCTCAGAATTATTTTTTTCTGATAAAATGATATTACGTGAAGATCCTCCATAAACTGAAAGGGTGCACAGTAGTGAGAGCACTAATAATGGTGCTTTTACAAAAAGTCCGAAAGATGGTTGATGCATGACTATTCGAGATTATTACTAATCTCAAATAAATGCGACTACATCTTATCAAATAAAAAAATGTTACTAACTAACAGATATATGTTCCCAATAGCAGGCCTTCATGCTCCCGGTAGATTATCAAATATTGTGCAGGCTTAATTCAAGGTTTTCGACGAATATGACGAATGAGTAAATAGACGATCATGAATCGACGATGAACCTATATTAACCAGAGCTATAGTGTAATCAGTCCGTCTTAATATTAGAGAGTAATTGTTCTCTGTAGTTTTTTCCAATGGGTACCTGAGCGTCATTAATGATCAGATAAGCTGAATTGATAGCAGTTAAATAATCTAAATTCACAATGTAACTTCGGTGTGTTCTGTAAAAATTCGCCGGTAATCTTTCAGACATTTCAGAAATACTGCCGCGCATGATGAACTTCCTGCCTTTGACCACATTGACCTCTAAATAAACATGGTCACTTTTAATGTACTCTATGTCTTGAATTTTGACCTTGTGATAGAGATTTTTCTCTTTGATGAAAAGACAATCTTTTAATAAACTCCTTACAGGAATTGGTTTGAGAGCCTTTTGAGTATTGAAAGCATGTATGGCAAGCTCAAGGGAAGCATATAGATCTTCTTTTCTAAATGGTTTGACTAAAAAAGCATAAGGCTCTACATTTTTGACCCTTTCTATGGTGTGAGCATCCGAATTGGAAGTGAGAAATATATATGGAAACTGGTATTTTTTTTGTATTGTTTCAGCCAGATCCAAGCCGTCTTTAGTACCTGCCAGCTGAATGTCAAGAATAGCAATATCCGGGTGTTGCGCTTCAATGGTTTCAATGGCCTCTTCAAAATCAATAGCTGGCTCCAAAACCTCATAACCAATGTCTTCCAGAATAAAGCAGATATTCTCTGCAATGACCATTTCATCTTCTACAACCAGGATTTTGATCTTATTCATTATACTTTTCTGCTTCTTAACGCCTCTTTAAAGTTAATAATAAATTGTGCTCCATTTTGACTTTTGTATTCAACCGTACCGTATAGTTGCTTTGCTAATCTGCGCACAAGTCTTAAGCCCAGACTTTTGGCCTTATCAAACTCAAAATCCTCTGGTAGGCCCTCCCCAGTATCAGATACAATCATCTTGTGTCTTCCTTCACTTAAAGCGTGGAACTCGACTTTAAGCTCCCCGCTCTCTGAAACTCCAAATGCATACTTGTAGGCATTGGATGTTAACTCATTCAATATAAGACCTAATGGTATAGCTGTGTCAATATCGAGCATTATAGGATCTATGGCGACAACAGTGGTTTTCACACCCTTTGAGGAGTCATAGATCGTAGACAGCTCCTTCATCAGGTTTTCGGCGTATTCAGCAAAATCTATGGACGCCAGGTGGTTGTTTTGATACATTTTCTGATGAATCAGGGACATGGCTTTTACCCGATTTTGGCCTTCCATGAACGTATTCAGGGTTTTTTCATCATCAACTTCCCTTGATTGAAGATCAAGAAGGCTTGATACTACCTGAAGATTGTTTTTCACACGGTGGTGGATTTCCTTCAGTAGCAATTCTTTTTCTTCTAATGATTTTTTGATTTGCTGACTAGCCTTAGCCAGGCGAACCCGATTTCTCAGAATGATTAGCGTGATGGTAATAATCAAAATTAAAACAATCAAACTGCCTATGAGCAGGTATCGTTGCTGCCTAAGCTTTACTAATTGTACCTGCTGTGTTTTTTGTAATAAGGCATTTTCGGTTTCAAGTTGCTCAGTTTGGAACTCGGTTGTCATTCGAGCGATTGCATCACTTCTTGCCTGGTCATTTATTTGATCGGATAGTTCTCTTGAGATTTGACTCAATTCAAAGGCCTCTTCATACTTACCCAGATTAGCGAGTACTAAAGCTAAGGCATTGGCAGTTCTTAGTTTTACATTACCCGAATTGACCTCATTGGCTAGTTCCCACCCTTTTCTGGCTAATGGCAGAGCCTCGTTCCATAAGCGCCGGCGCTCAGAGCTAAAATCTACAAACACACAATCGGCTAGTAGTAATTTTGCTTCTACAAGATTCGCATTATGATCTGCTATGGTTTTTGGAGCAGTGGTTGACCCTATTCTGTTTACCGCCTCCTCTGCATATTCATGGTATTTCATATAATTACCACGCTTTTTTTCTATCCAGGCGATCTCATTGTAGTAAGTAGATCCTGACCAACCAAGTTTTTCTTGATAAACCATAGATCTGGTAAAGGCTTCAAAAGCAGCATCCAGGCTATCTTGTAATACCAAAACCTGTCCAATATTGGTCAGTGTAATGGCGAGCCCTCTTTCAGCATTGATATCCATCAGTTTATCAAGTGCCGCATTCATGTATTTTTTGGCCTGCTCGTATTGTTTCTGCTCTTTGAGTACAAGTCCATAGTTCAAATAAGGAGCATAAATCCTCGACGTATCACCTGTTTCATTTCCATAGCGTATGGCTTCAAGCAGGCTTTTTGCGGCTTTATCCAAATCTCTCAGGTAATAGCTATTTAACCCTGAGCTACTTAAGCTATTTACCATTTCGATATTGAGATTATGCTTTTTATTTCTAGCTATTACCTGATCAAAATGATAAACGGCACTATCAAACATTGAAAAGTTAGAATAATAGGTCGCCAATCGATGCTCAGTCCGTGACACCTCCTCATGCAAATTAGCATTTTCATGAGACTGCATAGCTTTTTTGAGATAGCTTATGATTAATGCTCTATCACCTCGACCATAATAAGCAACTCCAATATTCTCTAATACAAGTCCCTTGAAAAACGGAAACGCATCGCTGATACTACCAGCCAGTTCCAGGGCTTGATTATAATAATAGAGCGCAGAATCTAGATCATTGGAATTAAAAGCTTTACCGAGTTGAAGATAGTTCCTGACTTTGCTGGTATCGGGTATCTGAGTAGACAATACATTCAATAAAGAATCAATATTCTGGGCCTTTAGGCTACCGAAAAAAAGCATAGAAGTAGCAAAAAACACAATTCTGACAATATTGAATTTATTTTTTATAGACATGATTCAACTGTGAAATACTAATATAGTATAGGGTTTGTTATTAAAAAATGTAGTGAAATGTTGAACCTTGATAACTTATGAAACAATGAGGTTAAGATGCTTATTTTACGCTAATCAATCTAATTCCTAAATTAGATTGTGAACAAGTATTTACTTTAGTGAAAGGTAAAAATCATATCAGGCACGATTGCATAGCGCTCATCCCTTCGCCAGTCATGTAAACCTTACAGGATAACCTCATAGACTAGATGGTAGAAAGTCTTACCTCGATGGTTCTTGCAGGGGTAAAACCTGTAAGGTTTAGGAGTCGCTACTTTCTTCTTTCCTCAACTGCCTGTACAACAAGATCAATAGGCACTACACCCTGCCGCTGAGATTGCAGCTTTCCCTTTTCATTGAACCAGATGAAATAAGGAAATACCAATTCATATTTCAATATGGGCTCTATCAATGACCGCTCTATTTTGCCGAAATGTAAATTGGGATAATCGTCAGTGAAATAGGCTTTCTTTATCTCTTCCATCACAGCATTTTCTTCAAAGGACAGAATGAGGGTTTCTATGCTTCCCATACTGCCTAAGTTTTGGCTTAAGGCCCGCAATTGCTGCTTGCAGTAATCACAATCTGACCTTATCAGAAATACAATCATATTGTTACCCTTACCAATTGACTTTAAAGTATGATCGCCCCCACCGAGCATCTGAATTGGAATTTTTGGTATTTCACTTTTCTCATTAAAGGTCTTATCTATAAATATATACCCCTGATAAAGTATCCCACAGACCAGGATGAATAACAAACCATATTTTACCAGCTGATTCATTTTTGTAATAAGTTGATTTTCGATGCGTAATTTTTGATGATTTCGATAGTCGAATCGTCGGTATCATAAACGGAGTACCACCCTTGCCGCTCATGGGGTGGATCACCGATCAGGTCGTGATCCTCCTGCCACATACCACCTGGTAATGCAGGCCTTCCCTCTCCTGCCCATGCCCAAAAATTACATCCTTGAATAAGCCCCTCCGCTAACATAGCCTGATAGGTAAACTTAAAAATGTGCGCATAATACCTGTCTCTAAAACTTGTGGAAGACGCATGAACAAAATCTCCATCATCCCTGCTTACGCCAAACTCTTCGATCACTACAGGCTTGCCGAGTTGCGCAGCTTTATCCAACTGATCCATCAAATATTGATCTGATTGAGCCACTGCCTTTTTGAATGTTGCAGTATCAGCAGGATCAAACCATGACCAGTTTTGTATCCACACATGAACCGTGGCATAATCCAGGGCACGGAAGTCATTATCGAGGTAAAGGTCTACACCAGAAGCTTCAGTACTTGTGTTACCTTCAGCGCCCAGAGAAATCATATGATTCCTATCCTTCCTATTGATGAACGCTGATGTCTTTTTGATCCATTTATGATAGGCTTCACTTTCTGTGTAGCCGCGTGGCTCATTTGCCAGCTGCCATGAGAGAATGGTAGGGTCGTTTTTGTAGGTAATGCCACTGAATGTATTGGTTCTGTTGATGATTTTCTTCAGATGCCTTCGGTACATTTTCTGGGCCTTGTTGCTGTTATAAAACTTTAGTGCGTAATTGATAAACGGATCCCAGGTACCGCCGCCCTCTATATCTGGCAGTGGGATTTCAGAGCCCTCAGCCCACGACACATACTGAGGCATACCACCACTCCACATCCAAAAATTATTGAGCACAACCACTGCTGTCATATCCCTTTTGCTAAGTTCCTGCAAAAAGAAATCAAGCCCTTCAAAGACAGCCTCATTGTAGTTACCGGCTGCATCAAGCAAAGTTGGTACTATTTGATATTTCCCATTCCCCTCAGACGAGCCCAATATCCTCAGGTTTTTTATACCCAATGACTGCAAGTGATCCAGCTCCCTGATCAATCTTGACCTGTCTCCCGGTGCTTCGGCCATGCCCAGGTACATGCCGTACCAGTAATTCGCACCTAAAAAAAGGTATTTTTCCTCGCCACGATAAAATTGCCCGTCCTTGACCTCTATGAAATCACCCGGTTGGCTATGGCCAGGATTTACATGTGCAATCAACAGCACTACCAAAATAGCTATTGTTTTCATCATGGAGCAATCTCAAAAGATTGAGTGCTTTGTACAGGGAATTATGTACCAATGTAGCCGGACAAATGTATCAATTGTTGCTTTCAGCGCTTATTTCATCTTCTGTATGAAGGTGGTATTCCGAAGGGTTGACTTTAAATAATGCTTTAAAACATTTGCGGAAATATTGTAGGTCAGTAAACCCACACATGTAGGTTACTTCGCTGATGGTATAGTTATTGGTTTTGAGTAATTGAGCCGATCTTTTTAAGCGTATAGTTCTAATAAATTCATTGGCAGACATGCCTAGCATAGCTTTTAGTTTTCGGTAAAGCTGCATCCTGCTAAGGCCTACATCTTTGCCTAAGTCCTCCACTGAATATTCTGAATTTGACATATTTTTTTCCACGCTATCCAGTGCAGATTTCATAAACAGTTCGTCTGCAGAAGTGAAGGATACCAGGCTGGGCTCAAGGTTCACCCCTTTTCCCTGAGAGTATAAAGTCTTTAGCCTTTTTCTCTGCTCTACAAGGTTTTTGACGCGGATTTTCAGCAAACTGCTGGAGAAAGGTTTCGATACAAAATCATCAGCACCACTTTCGTACCCTTCAGTTTCAAAAATAAGGGAAGTTCTGGCTGTGAGTAATATTACCGGTATATGAGAAGTCAGCCTGTTGGTTTTGAGGTTTTTGCATAGGGTAATTCCATCCATTACCGGCATCATTACATCGCTGATGATGATATCTGGGATCTCACTGGTGGCCAAATGGAGGGCCTCTTCACCATTTTTGGCTTCCAAGATTACATATTGACCAAGGAATATAGATTTAATGAAAGCCCTTACATCCTTATTGTCTTCCACCACCATAAGCTTCTCCAAATCGGCTATATCTACTACCGGAGGTTCTACAGGTTCCTCATCAAGTGCAAAATCATCATTTACATATTTTCCAATCTGCTCGCTATCCTGGAAGTCAGTGAGGATTTCATCATCCGCAAAATGATCCTTTCCTTTCTTCAAGGTTATCTTAAAGGCTGTTTTTTCACGCTCAATACTGGTGAATGATATTTCAGCATGGTGCTTTTTTACAAGGCTTTTGACGAGTGCCAACCCTATTCCTGTACCTTCAAAATCATGATCTTCGGAATAGAACCGATTAAATATCATTCCAAACTTATCTTTTGGAATACCCTCTCCATTATCCTCTACGATTAATTCAACATCTTCCTTGCGCTCGATAACTTTAATATTGACCTGGCCGCCTCTTGGCGTATGTTTAAAGGAGTTGGAAAGCAGGTTGTAAATAATCTTTTCAAACTGGTCCCTGTCAAAATATAGGCTTACCACGTTGGTAGAACTGTGCATATTGAAGGATATTCCCAGCTCTTCAGCCCGTGAGTCAAAAGAAAGCTTGATCTCCTTAACAAACTTTATGAAGTCTCCTTCTGCTACCCTTAATTTCAAATTGCCCGATTCTACCTTACGGAAGTCCAGCAGCTGGTTAACCAGCTTGAGCAACCTTGAAGCATTTCGTTTTACGGTATGCAATTGATCTTTTACGTAGCGATCTGTACTGCTCGTTTCCAGTAAGTTCTCTATCGGACCCAGGATTAAAGTAAGCGGGGTTCGAAACTCATGGGAGACATTGGTAAAAAATTTCAATTTAGCCCGATTGGTTTTTTCAAGGTTTTTTCGTTCTACTTCAGCCAGTTTCAGGTCGTTTTCATAAGAAGTCCGCATGATAATCAGCGCGCGGAAAGCAAAGAGCAATAGGATAATAGCTACCCCAAATACCACCACAGCCCAGGGAGTCTTCCACCAGGGAGGCAATATTTCAATATTTAACAATAAGGGCTCTTCCTGCCAAAGGCCATCGTTGTTGCTGGCTCGCAATAGAAACTTATAATCGCCATGAGGAAGGTTCGTATATGTAGCAAAGGGCCTAGCCTGGTTTGTTTCATGCCAGGTTTGATCAAAGCCCTCTAACTTGTACTGAAATCGGTTTTTAGATGGATGTGCAAAATGCATGGCAGAAAACTCTAGTTCTATAGAATTTTCATAAGGCTCTAGTTGTATAGCCTCCGTCTGCTCAATTCGAGTAGTAAGGATTTCCCTATTGTTGTACGGCTCAGCCGGTTTCAGCTCGGTATCAAAAATCTTTATCGATGAAATGGTGGCCGCTGGCTGATGCGGGTTGGTAATAAATGAACCCGGATCTATGATATTAAAGCCATTAGAACCCCCGAAATACAATAACCCTGTCTCACTTTTGTAAGCAACATCATTATAAAAAAACTCGCCTTGCAGCCTATCCGATCTATCAAAATGCGAAATGAGCTGAACATCCTCCTCTACTAAAATTACGCTGATGCCTGACCAGTTGGCCAGCCATAGGTTGCCATCTTCGTCATTCAACATACTGATGACTTCATTGGTAAGGCGACCATCCTGCTTCCCAAAAACCTTGAAGCAATCACAGTTTTCCATATACTGGTCCAGTCCGTTTTCCGTGCCTACCCAAATTCTGCCTTTGTCATCCTCCAGAATAACCGACACAAAATCGGAGGATAGTTTATGCTCTGAAAAGCTGGAAAAAACTTTCTTCAACTCAAGTTGATCTGCATTTACCTCAAACTGATAAAGCCCATTGCCGCGCGATCCTACCCAAAGTGTATTTTTCGATTGAAAAACTTCCACAATCGGGGCTTCAAAAAGGATGGGATGGTCAAAGGTTTTAACCTGCTTGTTGGCGTATACTTTGCTGAGACCACCACTCCAGCTCCCGACCCATACACCACCATCATTGCTACTTCCAAATGACATGATATAATCATCTACAAAGCCGTTGGAAGTGCTGAAATTATCGTAATTCGTTATCTGGTAACCTGTGCTGTTAATATCATCCAGCCGGAACCTGTATATACCATTACCGGCGGTGCCCAGGTAAACATTCTGATCATAATCGATGAAAAGCTTTTGAATGTAATCCGTAAAATCATTCTCCGTATCAACCTCGATTTCTACTTTTTGAAAGGTCTCTGACTGGGTATCGAAGTGAAACAAGCCGCCACCAATGGTGGATATTAATACATCATTGTCTACCCCACTGAGCCCGGTAATTATGCTCTCTCTCGGATCAAAAAGCTTGTTTCGGAAAAGCTTAAACCCTTTATCATAAGTGTCAAATTTATTGAGTCCTTTCTTGGTACCTACCCATAGCACACCTGTCCTGTCAATGAAGATGGACGTAATGGTATTGTGGCTTAGGTTGGCATTATTGAAGTCTCCCAGAAACAAGCGAAACTTCTCTTCAGCTACATCATAGACATTGAGCCCCGTTTCTGAGCCAATGATCAACAGTGGCTTATTATCCTGAACGGCGACAAGGGTACGGAAAAAATTGTAGCCCGTTTCTTTAAAATTGGTAAGGCGATTAATCAAAACCCCATCCTTAAGCTCTTTGAGACCCTTTTTGGAGATAGCAAATATCTTTTCAGCACCCTCATGCTGCACACTCACCACATCATACAAATAATTATGCAAAGCATAATCTGATGAATTGGGAGCACCATAATAATACTGTTTTACTGCTGCAGGATGCTGCGGGTCAAAATAGTTAAGCCCGTTTTCGGTGGTTAACCAAAAACGCCCATTATTATCGCTATAAATACCCGTAATAAAGTCAAAAGAGAGTCCTTGTTTTTTTGTGTAAACAGATACTTTGTCATTTGTGATACTTACCAATCCTTTCTCTGTAGCAAGCCACGGGTTACCTTCATTATCGAGCTGAATATCCCATACATTTTTGAAAGGTTTGAGCTCAGGATATTTTGTGAGGTATGATATAAACTCGTCTCTCGATTTATCATATAAATAAAGGCCCTGCGCGCGGGTACCAATCCATAGGTTGCCATCTTTACTTTCTGTAATAGAGGTTATTTTATTGCTTTTCAGGTCTGTAGGACCATCACCAACCAGAAATATTTTGGAAGATCGTCCATCATACCTGATGAGACCCGACCAGGTAGCCACCCAAATGTAGCCTTCCGAGTCCTGTGCGATATCATTGATGGTTCGCTGACCCAATCCCAGTTCAGCTGGGAGTTGTTCAAATACAATACGCTTTTCCAGCAACTTATGTGGTTGCGACTGGGATAAATGCCCTTGAAATAAGATAACCAGAAGCCAAAATAATGTGACAAGTCTCCCCATTGAAAGCAAAAGTTACTTAAGTCTGCAGTCGATTCATAATTTCCAACATGGCCCTGCCATTATGATAAGGGCATTTCCAGGGGCCTGCTTTGTCTTCCTGAAAATCATTTGTTCCATCCCTCGATACTTTCCAATGCCATTCGCCATGCTCATTATCCAGCAAATTACTTTTTGTGAATTCCCAGGTAGCAAGCATCCAGTTCAAATACTGCTCATCATTTGTAATCTGCCAGGCATTAACCAGGCCTACCAGTGCTTCAGCCTGTGGCCACCAATGCTTGTCTGTATCATGAATTGATGTTGCATCGCCTTCATTCATTAACCCCCCGTCAATATCCATGCCCTCCAGGGCCGCATCGACCATTTGTAAAGCTAGTTTTGATAGACCCTGATATTGATGCTCATGACCCAACACTTTTGCCGCTTCACATATTAGCCAGCTTCCTTCAATATCATGACCAAAAGATACATTGGTACTCAGTAAGTTCCAATGGCTGTCAAAAAACAAATTAAAATGATGGTTCTCGGACAGAAACTGGTTGGTTAATAGTGAAATAAGGTTTTGCAATTGATTTCTAAGGTGGTTATTGTCCCATATGGTAAGCAGTGTACTATAGGCCTCCAGGATATGCAAATGGGTGTTCATTGTCTTCTCTGCGTTGAGGTCCTTATCGCTGAGCCGCACATCCTCTAGCGGCTGCCATTGCTGACTTTTGGCCTCCAGGTAGCCATTTTCTTCTGTATCGAAAGCATGCGACTCAATCAGCTCAAAAAGTGCTATTGCCAAATCAAGCGCCTTCTTTGATTGGGAAACCTTCACATATTCAGCCAATCCATATATAGCAAAAGCCTGGGCATAAATCTGCTTCTTCTTTTCTATAGGATTGCCCTTAAAATCAAGCATCCAATATACCCCACCATTTTCCTGATCTACAAAATGCTCTGTCAGGTAATGAAATGCTCTGTCAGCCAATTCTTTGTATAATGAAATTCCGGTATATCCATAAGCCGCCGAAAAGGTCCATAAAATTCGGGCATTGAGAATTAGACCCTTATCTGCTTCCGGAACAAGGTGATTATCTCCGGTAATTTGTCCATAAAAGCCTCCGCGTTCATTGTCAACCATTTTATCGGACCAAAACTGCAATATTCGGGTAAGCTCGGATTCAAATTCATTTATTGGAACTATTGGTTTCATTTGTTTTAGCCTGTTGATTACTTAATCTTATTGCTTCCTGAATCTTTCAAATACAATGTGTTTCCTGCTTTGCAAAGCGAGAAAATAGATGCCCGGCTTCAATGCTACAACACCTATATGGTTATCCTTAATTCTTCCGGCTTCCATCAATCGACCATCCATGGTATAGATTTCATATCGCTCAAATGCTTCGATATTTTCTATAAGAAGAAGATCCGCTGTTGGGTTAGGATACAACAGTGCTCTTTGTTTTTGGAGACCAAGCACAGTAGTATCTTCTATTACCTGTGGAGTGACCGATACGAGAAACATCAACTCCATAGACTGATTTTCAGATGAGCCCCGAATGCGTAATTCTCCCTGACCAGCCTCATCTAAAGGTATGATCAGCAGGTTATTATCAACTAAAGTCAATGATAGGATTGAATCGTTGCTTGCAAAGGATATCTCATAATCTAGAGCACCCGCAAAATAATCATCCAGTTTCAGGGCATACTCAATCGGCGTTCCGGCTTCAAACTCCAAATCGGGCAATTGCTGGATGATAGAAACTTCAGGGGATATATATAGGTCCAGCAACTCATCTTCCAGCTTTACAAATGGGTCCTGATAGATATTCTTTAAATCATCAGCTGCTTCATGTCCAGGATAGGGAGCGTAGTAGTGATCAGGACGCCCATTGCGCCATACCAGGAAGTAGGCGATTTGACGTGCCAGCGAATCCTCTTTGATTGGCTCCACAATGCGGGTGGTAAACCAATCGGCATCAGGTATTTTTTCGTAACCCGTTTCAGTTAATGCTGAAATTTTGTTTTTCTCATTGGCCAGTCGGGCTACAATCCTAAGGTTATTTATAAAAGCTGATTTATGCGCGTCAGAATAAATATTACTGTAGTCATCTGTGCCCAAGACATCTACATAATCATCACCAGGATACCTTTCCAAATAGCTGCTTTCGCTAGTCAGGTTGTTGGGTGAATAGCTGTACAAAAAATGGTGAATACCTTTTACATCGCGCAGGTATTCCACGGTAAACCTCCATAGGGCAATATATTCTTCAGCAGTACATGAATTTCTGCCCCACCAAAACCAGCTTCCCATATGCTCGTGGTAGGGCCGAAAAAGAATAGGGATGTATTCGCCCTGTGTGTCTTTAAGCTCTTTGGCAAAATCGGCCACTCTATCCAGCCAGCCTTTGTACATTTCATGCTTTTCACCGCCTGGAATCACATGGCGTGGTGCATTGCCTCCGGTATCCCATGTGGTACCACCGGTTTGTGGATTATTAGAATGCCAGCTAATGGTAATGATGCCTCCTCTTTCATAGCCCGTTCTGATCCAGTACTGCATCCTTTCAAAATTGACATCATCAATATTGGCAGCACTATCTTCAAGCTCTAATCTGCCGATATCCCAGCCATATACAGCAGGGTGAGCACCAGTCACACTTTTAACATCAGAGCGGTCATCCTCATCAACCCATCGGGTGCCATCAGCATTTAAGCCATATGCGAGGGCATCCTCGTGACCAAAAAGCAAGCTTCCTTTTGAAAGGTTTTTGAGGTTATAGAAAAGATTTACCGTTTTTTCTGTCGCATTCGGGTCAATAGGCTGAGCCGCCATTGTATTAGCTATGAATATCAATATTAACCCTATGCCTCTCATACCGATTTCAGTTGAAGCTCTTCTTTCACTTTTTCCATGAGTCGCTCATCCAGGCTATAGGATCTAATAAATATGAATGCCATCAATGCCCCTGCTCCCGCGATCAGGCTTATCATGAGCCTGATGCCAAGAATTGCAGTTTCTGTTTGTTCTACATTTGGCTCAAAACCAAAAGCACTCAATACCCAACCTGATAAGGCACCACCGATGGTCCAGCCAAATTTTTGGGACATGGAGCCTGACGAAAAGACAAGGCCTGTGGCCCTTCTGCCCGTTTTCCACTCAGAGTAGTCAGCAATATCTGCATACATTGACCAACCCAATGGCAATACAATACCCGAACTAATGCCCAACAAAATATTCAGACCATAAATCAGAAAGATTTGATGGGCATCCACAAAGAAGAAAACAATACTGAAAGCGGCTGAAGTAAGTGCTGAGAGAATGAAGGTATTTTTCTTTCCAAATCTTGAAGCCAGTGGTTTTGCTATCAATACACCGATAATATTGGTGGCTAGCCATATAGACATGTATGCAGATGATAATGCCGTGGAAGACAACTCGTAAGTGCTTCCCGCTATATTGACGATTTGATCCCCTACATAATACTTAAAATAGAAGAGGATTGACCCATCGCGCATAGACGTGAAAATAAGAATGGAAATATTGGCACCAAGCATAATAAACCAGGGCTTATTTTTCCAAAGATCCTTAAGGTCTTCCTTCAAACTGCCAGACTTCTGTTCATCAGGTATTACCCTTTCTTCTGTCCCCAGAAATACCAGGATAAATAGGATGGCTGCCAGTACTGCGTAAAGCGCTATGGTGTACTGAAAACCTACTGCCTGCGAACGCCCATCACTGAAATATGCTACCAGGGAATTAGCCGATGCGGTGACAAATAGACCTCCTGAAAAAGCTCCAATAAAACGCCAGGAAGCCAGCGAAGTTCGTTGGTCCCCATCGCTGGACATTACCCCCATCAGCGAACCATAGGGCACGTTGATCGCCGTATAAACCATCATCATCAGGGTATAGGTGACATAGGCGTATACCAGTTTACCGGTCTCATCAAAATCAGGCGTGGTAAATGTCAGCACCCCAATAATGGCAAATGGAACCGCGATCCATAACAGGTATGGCCTGAACTTGCCCCATTTAGTAGATGTTCGGTCGCCCAGTACGCCCATGATAGGATCATTAGCCGCATCCCAGATTCTTGTAACCAGAAACATGGTACCAACTGCAGCGGCAGAGATTCCAAAAACATCAGTATAGAAGAACAGCAAGAACATTGAGAATAGCTTCCAAAACATGGAAGAAGCAAAGTCTCCCAATCCATAAGCCATTTTTTCCTTTAGGGGCAGCTTTTCCGATGTGGTCTTATCCAAAGTTATCATGCTTCATGTATTCAAGGTTGGCTTGTATGAGTGCTTTTCTGGTTAAAACTGAGGCCTGTGAGGTGAGTCCATCTGCAGGTGTGTGTTTACAATAATCCACCAACCTATCGATGTTGCTGGTGGCAACATGCATTCTTGTATCTGAAGATGCATAGTAGATAAAGACCTGGCCCGCTTCTTCTATCCAGCCATTGCAGAAAAGTACATTGGAAACATCACCAACGCGCTCTTCACCGATTGGCCCCATAAAATGACCGCCTGGGGCATAAATGATTTCCGAAGGATCTTGAAGGGAGGTCATGAACATGTAGAGCACATACCTTAATCCGGCAGCTGTATTTCGCACGCCATGCGCCAGATGCAGCCAGCCTTCATTGGTTTTTATAGGTGGCGGGCCCTGCCCATTTTTCACCTCCTTGATGGTATGATAGATTTTAGGGTCAACTATTTTCTGCTCACCAACAACAGGATTTTCCATACTATCAATCAAAGCCCAACCGATACCACCCCCGGTTCCTGCATCGATGAAGCCATCCTGTGGCCTGGTGTATAAGGCGTATTTCCCATTGACAAACTCCGGGTGGAGTACAACATTGCGTTGCTGGCTCTTACCTGAATCTAAATCGGGTAATCGCTCCCATGTCACCAGATCTTTTGTTCTAACAATACCACATTTGGCCTCAGCTACAGACTGATCGTGCGGCGGTGCGTCTTTAGGTCTGCGCTCCGTACAGAACAATCCATAGATCCAGCCATCTTCGTGCTGTGTAAGCCGCATATCATAAACATTGGTGTCAGGCTCCTCTGTTTGCGGTATTTCTATGGGGTAATCCCAAAAGCGAAAATTATCGATACCATTAGCACTTTGTGCTACTGAGAAAAATGACTTACGATCTGCACCCTCCGTACGAACTACAAGCGTGTACTTTCCTTCAAACATCATTGCGCCGGCATTAAATGTGGCATTGATACCCTGACGCTCAATCATCATCGGGTTAGTTGATGGATTGAGGTCGTATCGCCAAAAAACCGGTGTATGGTCGGCCGTCAGTATAGGAAATTGGTAACGCTTAAATATGCCGTTATCCTGAGCAACCTTATTGCTCCTTTCTACCAATTGGCTATGCTCACTTAATAGTTTTTGCACGAAGGCTTGTCTTTCTTTATCGCTCATTTGTTGGTTTTATAGTTAGGTCCAGAGATTCATTGTAGTTATGCTGCCCATTCAGGTACATTTTATTTCTTAATGATGCGTTTGGTAATGCTTTCTGATGCGTCGGAAGCCTTCAGTAAATAGACTCCAGCCGGTAGCCGGGATATGTCTATGGGCCTGTCACTGTTTTGCCTATCTATTTCCAACATAAGCCGGCCATTCATTCCAAATATTTCTATTCTGGTAGGTATAAAGGAGGATTTGTCGGTTTTGAACATAAAAAGCCCATCCGAAGGATTAGGAAACACAGTAATTTCCACCGGCTCTTCAATGCCTGACACAATATTGTCTTCCACTACTACCTCAAAGGAAGTTGATACTGTTGCACCAAAAGGGTCTGTTGCGGTCACTTCTATGGTAGAGCTACCCACCTGCCCTTCTCCGAATATTAAACTTAAGCCTACCTGACCTATGGAGAATTCTGGTGTTAGCAATTCTGGGTTTGAGTTACCAAAGGTGTATTGTAGATACTCCTGATGCTCAGTATCTGTGAAAAGCTCCTCAAAGCGAATGTAATTATTGATGTTTTTGACATCAGAAAGCTGTTGTATGAGATCGTCAACCTCACCATTTAAAGTTGGTGGTTGATTTTGCTCAACGTTTTGCACCTCCAGCTCATACACTTCAAAGTAGTCTGTTGCCAATGCATTTTCAAGCTCAAGCCTAAGGTATCGACCATGAACTGGTGCATTTAGACCTAGCCCGATTTCATCTTCTAAGCCATAGCTTTCATCAAAGAGAGCCTCCCATGAGGTACTATCTTCAGATAGGTAAAAGGAATAGTTGAGTAATGATTGATCGCGCAGGTGGATTCCAATGAAATTAAATTCTGCAACTGAATCCAGGTCAATAATTACCGTTTCAAATTCCAAGGGAATGCTTTTCCAGGAGGTGGCTGTATTGCCATCATTAATATACAAGTTGTAATCATCGCCAGACACTGAATTTGTATGAACAGTCTTATAGAAAGCCAGGTTATCCGCATTTTCTGCTAAGCTGCCCAGCATTACAATTGACTCAGACTCGCTGTACCAACCATTGATGTCAGATGCCCTGTAAACGATCTCGGTTAGCCCGGCAGATGGGTTTGAAAAGTCAAAAACCACTTGCGATTCAGCACCTATGCCGGGTAGCGTTACTGCATTATTTGAAATAGAGGATATTGTATATGTGAGGTAACTGCCCTGCTCTTCGTCTGTAAAATAATTTTTTAGATCAGCCCAGTCTACACTTAGAGGCAATGCCTCAAGCGTAGCTCTAAATGGTGGTATAGTTCCGATGATTTGTGGTACTCTGTCGATATCAAGATCGGTGGGTATTTCAAGGTCATTGGGGATCATCTGTGCAGTGCGCTTTATGCCTCTACTGGTGGGCCCAAAATCGCTCCTGTCAGTCCATGACCATGTCATAAGCCCTGCATAACCATAATCCACAGTTCTTTCAAATGCCTCAGTGATTGACAAGTCCGGATTTGAAAGACAGCAAATCGTATCAGCCCAGGTCTCCCCGATTACTATGGGCTTATCAAGTTCCCAATGGGATGCCGGCCTGTGAAATGGAGAATAGCTATTGTTGAAATGCTCTGCGTAATAATGCATTTGATAAAAATCAAGATAGCCGTCAGGATCTCCTCCTCTTGCTTGCAGAGCTTCATCTGAATAATAGTTGATAAAATTGCCTATGTCTGACATTACCCGCACATTCCATGCGCCGGTCGACACTTGCGCCTCAGGGATTGTACGATGAATGGCTCCAGCTATTAGGTTGACAAAAACCTGAACATCAGTCATGCTAACCCTTGTGGGTGTCCAACCATACTGACTGGTCATACCTTCGGCCTCATTAAAAATTTCCCAGGTCATTACGGCCGGATGATTACCAACAGCCTCTAATAATGGTATCAGGGCATTATCAATGTAGGATCGAATATTAGAAGTATCCTGTAGAAGGGCCAGCATGGCATTCCTGTTCTGATTTTGGAGCATATCAAAAGACCACAGGCACATGCTTACTACAATCCCATGATCATAGGCCATATCCAGAAAATGCTTCATTGCTAGAATGGATTCAAAATCAATGCGCTCCACAAAACCGTCAGCATTAATCACAGGGCTATTGGCACCGTTGGTATGCAACCACCACCTAAGAGTATTGCCGCCAGCTGCCTGAATGGAATCCATAATTTGACCGAAATAAATTTCATCCTCGATGGTCCACTCATTTAGGTCATTGGCAAAGTTTCGCCAGGCAATATTTATCCCGGACATAAACCTTAAATGCGAGGCAGCGCGAATAGGAATTCTGTTTTTACCATTATTGGTGGGGTGCCCGACAAAGATCCTCATGATCTCCGCATCAATATCTCCACTGGCATCTATTACTACCAGTCGTACCTCATTATCACTATCGTTTAGCGCTAATTCTATCTGGGGTGAATTATCAATAGTATCACCCTGAAGGACCCAGTAATAATCCAGTATCTCACTATCAGAAGTACTTGCTGTACCATCCAGAGATATAATGACAGGAAAATCAGCTGACATGATAACGGTATCGTTGGGCAATACGGCCAAAGCATTTTGTGCCTTTGCCTTAGATAGACAAGCCATGCATATCATCAGGTATAGCAGGTTCCGTATCATCTAATTCTTTTGTATGGGTTTTCCATATTGGTCAGAAAGAGGGTTGCGATATCCTTTTCAAAAGCAATGAAATCCTTCTCATTGTGGTGACCTTTATACGGTACATAGTAGTGGCTCAAATTGGCATTTCTCCATACCAAAACCCACGCTAGCCGTGAGCCTGAGGATTTAATGGGCTCTAATAAACGCTCGGTGTACCAGTTTGGAATGGCTACCGTTTCATTGCCGGTTTCTGTGAGGGCAGCCACTTTATTTCTTTTTGCAGCTATCTCTGAGATTAGCTTAATGCTGTTGTGAAAATTTTCCAGCTGCTCTTCATGAGTAGCCTGGTTGTGCTTGTGTCCCATATCCCAATAGTTATCCAGGCCTATCACATCTACATAATCGTCACCAGGATAGCCATAATGATAACCTTCCCAATCAATGCTCATTCTGCTTCTATCGGGGCTGAAGGATATAATTAGGTTATGTATGTTTTTCTCATGCCTGAGATAATCTATGGTGTATCGCCATAGCTTGATATAATCTTCTTCAGAATTGTAGGCTTTGCCCCACCAAAACCAGTCTCCGTTGTGTTCGTGGAATGGACGAAAAACAATTGGGATTTTGGTAAAGAGTCCCACTCGACATTTTTTGATGAACCTCGCAAATTCGTTAAGCTTTTCCAGGTATGATGTATGGAATTGTCCACCTGGTAACAGTCCGTTAATATCTGAATGCTTTGACCAGGAGTTTTCACCGTTGATCGGATTCTCCATATGCCAGGAAATGGTATTGATACCCCCTGATTTGTAAACATGTCTGATGCCTTTGATTATCTGCTTGAAGCTGAAACTATCTATGTTAGCTTCAGTACCGATTTTACCCACATCCCAACCGATGACAGCAGCTCTATTGCCGGAAACTTTCTCTACGTCTGAATTGAGTTCATACCGCCAATCGAGCCCATATAGTACGCCATCCTGATGGCCAAACATAACCTTGTTGGTATCCATCCGGGTTAGGAATTGATACAGATTTTGCGTTTTAGGTGTTGATTTTGGATCAGACAATTGCTGACCGGTCACTGGCCTAAATGCCGCTAACAACAACAATAAGATTAGGAGTCTTTGCATGGGATAAGAAATAAAAACCGACTATCAGCCGGTTTTTATATATATATATGAAGCGTGAAGAAGAATTATTTAATCCAGGGTAGTTGCTCTATAGGCCCGTCAGTTATCGATATAGCATCAACATGACAGGTAAAAGCACCTGGTATATGCCATGTTTCTGGCATCAAAGCAAACTTTATCAATTTATACTTCACAGAAGTATCTACAGGGTCGCTTGAGCCATCCCATCCATTTTGTACACGGAAGTCAGAAAGTGGAATACTCACTAAAACCCATTCACCGTTGGTGCTACCTGTCTTGAATAGCGGGTGTGCCGCATAGTCGGTACCATCGTTTCCACCTGCGCCATCATCTTTACCCCAAAAAGCAACAGTAAAGCCAAGAGAATCACCAGCTACCGGTCCTGAGTTCACCCAGAAGTTTACATGCGGATCAGCCATAGCACCAAAATCGATTGTAGCTTCAGTACTACCTTCATTAGGATCATATTTGAAATCATGCCAGCCTCTGTTATCAGTCTCATCAGCAGCAAAAACAAGTGATAAATAGCTATCGCCTTCAACAGCTGCTATGTTGGCATCACCGTTGAACTCAATTTTTTCACTTGGATTGAAGAAATCTTCTGCAAAAGACTGTAAGCCAGACTCAAAATCAATCAATAAACCCAGTCCGTTTCCAACACCAAAATCTTGCTGGCACTTGGCATCATTAGGGTTAGCTGAGCAGAAGCAAGTTGGGTTGTATTCAAAAAGACAACAATTGGCAGTGTCATCAGTACCATTGGTACCTGTAGTACAATAACAATCAAGGTCCTGGCTAGGAATACAGCATTGAGCATCTAACGGATTAGCTGCGCAAAAAGCATTAGGGTCTACACCAAAGCATCGGGTGTCAGTCGGGTTATCCAGACAAAATTGTGTTGGATTCGAATCAAATGTGACAATTTCTTCTTCATCGTCACTTCCACAGGAATTGAGTATGATCATACTTCCAAGAAGTATAGCCATACCTGTTAGTAGAGAATTGAACTTGTTTTTCATAGTAAATAGAATATTTGGTTTAGTTTTAATTAATATCCGGGGTTTTGTGAAATGCCCCAATCAGCAACCTCCAATGAAGGAATAGGAAATACCGGAATTGGATTAACTATGACCTGCTCGTTGGTTTGCTTATTTGAATTATCGAATGACCGGTTACGTATAACGGCCTGACTGATCCCGTAGGTAGCCTCCATCCTGGGAATGAACCTACCCGTGCGCACTAAATCCCAAAATCTCAACTGCTCCATGCCCAACTCACGTCTTCTTTCGGCATAGATGAAATCAAGAAGTTGCTGGCCTCCGGCAGGTATATTGGAGTTATCTAACGGTGCAAAACCTGTAGGCGTAAAAGCCTCGGGAGCATTGGGATCAAATCCTCTAGGGAATGTACTTTGGCTGGCCCGGTTTCTAATTTCTACCAGCCTTTCCCTAGCTTCAGCTGTATTGCCTATATGATAAGCAGCTTCAGCATTCATCAATATGATATCAGCAAATCTGAACTTTCGAATATTATATCCGGAACCCTTCTCTGTAATCCATTCATCAGGATGAAGTATTGCCTTTCTGGTGTAATAGCCCGTTTTATTTCTCTCGCTTTCCTCCATCAATATGCCATAAGCATATTCACCAACGGCAATTGCTGTATTGGCACGCCTGGGGTCATTAGCCTCAAATTCATTTACAAGATCTGATGTAGGTGTATTGAATCCCCAGCCACCCATAAATTGTGGGTGCTGAAATACCGACCATTCCGTACCAATAAAAGGGCCATGTGAAAAAGGATCGATACCCGTATCTACAGATTGTATCTCAAAAATGGACTCGGTATTGTTTTCTCCTTCTGTGTCAAAAAGCAAGGCATAATTAGGAACCAAACTATAGTTGCCATATTGACCTTGTATGAAGTTGGAAGTTAATTCGTAGACCTCCTGCCAGGTGTGATCATTGGTATTGTCTGTACCGAGTTGGTACATAATTGCCCTCGCCAGATATGCCGCTGCTGCGCCCTTGCTGGCTCTACCCGGCTCTGTTGCATTTTTCACAGGCAGGTTTTCTATAGCAAACTCAAGGTCCGATTCGATTTGCGCATAAATTTCATAGATAGGCGCATTAGTGAAACTTTTGCTATTGATCTGCTCAGGGGTAACGGGTGAGTTAAAGAGTGGCACCCCACCAAATACCCTTACCAATAAAAAATATGAATAGGCTCTGATGAATTTCGCTTCTGCCTCAAACCTAAGCTTATCAGCAGCATCGATATTGGCTTCCCCAAGGCTTCTGATGAGAAAATTGGCTCTGCCTATGGCTACATAATGCTTACTCCAAAGCACAGTGATGTTGGTGTTTCCAGGGTTAGCTGTAAACTGCTTAAGCTGAGTTATGCCTTGCTGGTCAGCATCAACCGACCCTTTTTCGGAATCATCCGATACAATATCCCCAATGATAAATTCGTATGAGTGACCGTTTGATCCCAGAATGCTTGTTTCCCCGTACCCAAGCGGATCGTACATGGCATTGACGGCCAGTTGTACGTTTTCAACGTCAGTAAAAAATTCCTGCTCAGTGATCTCCGTTGTGGGCTCCACAGTAAGGAAATCATCGCATGCTGCAATTGAAAATACCAGAAAAATTAGGATGAAAGCTTTTGCGAAATTCATATGACTGTTGTTAAAACTTTACATTTAATCCAAAAATGATCGTGCGGGATTGTGGGTAATTACCCAGGTCTACTCCGTTTCCAAAGGGATCGCCGTTGAATGCCAGCCCCACCTCAGGATCGAACCCTGAATAATTGGTAAAGGTCAGTAGGTTGTCGGCAGACAAATACACGCGGAGGTTGTTGATTCCCAGTTTTGAGTAAATCCAGCTTGGAATTGTATAACCCAGTTGCATATTTCTCAACCGTAGAAATGACCCGTCTTCAATATATCTGTCGCTGAACAGGTCATTATTTGCTGCTGTAGCAGCATTTGAAACCCTCGGGTTGCTATTGGTTGAACCAGGACCGGTCCAGCGATTATCCCAGCGGTCTTGTGTAAGGTTGCCTTCCAGGGCACTAGATCCTGCGGAATAGAAAGCAAAAATATTGGCTATGTCATTACCCTGGCTGCCCGTAAAACTAACACTAAGGTCAAATCCCTTGTATGCTGCGTTGAGATAAAAACCGTAGGTGAAATCGGGTAGTGCACTGCCAATCAGTACAGCATCTTCCGGTGTAATGGCACCATTTCCATCTACATCATTGTAGATGATATCACCGGGGCTTGCCAGCGGCTGTACACCATGGTTATCAATTTCCTGCTGATCCTGGAATACACCGAGTGTTTGCAACCCGTAGAAGGAAGCAAACTCACCTCCTACGATGGTTCGGGTCATCGGCATGCCTATTTTAGCCTCATAGCCTGCACCCTCTATGCGTTCACCCGCTCCAAGAGAAGTGACTTCATTATTGATAAAGGATATGTTACCACCTACATTGAAAGAAAAGTCATCGAAAAGCTGCTTGTAGTCCAGGGTCAGTTCAAATCCCTTGTTTTGCATGGAGGCTGCATTGGAAGCTGGGGCTAGTGCGCCCGCAAAAACTGGAGAGGGAACATTCTGTGCATCTACCAGCAGGTCTTCGGTATCCTTGATATAATACTCAGCAGTAATGGAGAGCATATTCTCCAGCAGGTATAAATCCACACCCACATTGGTCATCACCGATTGCTCCCAGGTAATGGTTGATGCAGGTAAGAAAGTTGCGGCAAAGCCTTCACTGGGCGTTTGGTTGTTGAAGGAATAATTCCAGTCGGGACTAAGTGTAGAGTAGAACCTAAAAGGTGCTATAGCGGATTGATTACCAACGCTTCCCCAACCTGCTCTGAATTTAAGTCCCGTAATGAAGTCAGATGTAGGGAAAAATTTCTCCCGATCTACATTCCAGCCTACAGAAAATGATGGAAAAGTGCCCCATCTACCATCCTTAGGAAATTTACTTGATCCGTCCCTACGCAATGTTGCAGTAACCAGGTATCGATCATTATAACTGTAAACTGCGCGGGCAAAATAGGAAAGTAAATTAAAGGCACTTTCAGAATACTGAATGTTGTTCATGGAGTCGGTAAAGAGCTGATCTCTGTTGAAGCTTGTCTTTTCCTGGTATGACTCCAAACCCACCATTGCATTTATGCTATGGTCATTGATATTCTTTTCGTAATTCAGAGTGTTGGTATTTTGAAATACCCTTAGTGTATTCAGGTCCTTGAGATAAAGCTGATTAATCAATGACTCATTGGGGTTAACTGAAGGGATACCATTAGCATCGAGAACCTTGCTCTGTACTGTAGTATTGGCAGGTGTTAGGTTATCGAATACAATTTCTCTATCATCCCAGTTAACTGAGGAGTTTAGGGTTAACCCCTCCATTAGCTTCAGCCGGACTGAAAGTGATGGCTGAATTCTAACTGATTCGTTTAGTTTATATTGTTGCTGGTAAGCAAGTCGTGCAGGGTTGGGAATATCAGTAAGCCCTGTCCTATCCCAATGGCCGGTGATCGGATCTCTAACAGGATTGATCGGATCCTTTCTAAGTGCTGTACCCAAAACACTGCTGTAAGTACCCTGGTCATAGCTGGTCCAGTCATTAACTGAGTATTTAACATCACCGGTAATGGTAAGGCTTTCGCTGAGATCATACGCCAGGTTTAGGTTGGCCTGTGTACGATCACTAAATGTATTGACCACTATACCTTCCTGATTAAAATAGGCCGCACTCAGTTTATACCTCAGCTTATTAAACCCACCTCGTGCGCTCACGTCATAAGATTGAACCAGGGCATTTTGCAGTACCTCATCCTGCCAGTTGGTGCCACTTATTGCTCCTGAACCACCTTCCTGAATCCATGAGCGTAAATCTGATTCTGAAATAGCACTAATTCTACCACCTACAGACTCAAGGTAGGCTTGAGCATAAGTTGGTGCATCGAGCATATCAATGGTCTTCCAGGCTTGCTGTGTCCCCACATAGGTATTTAGATCAACTGTAACTCCCCTTTTGGTTCCTTGCTTGGTTGTGATAATGATGACACCATTTGATCCACGTGAACCGTAAATTGCTGTGGCTGAGGCATCTTTAAGCACCTCCATAGATTCAATATCATTAGGTGCAATATTTGAAATATCTCCGGTAAGGAAGCCATCAACTACATATAAGGGATCGGCATTAGAAAATGAGCCAACACCTCTAACCCTCACTGATGTACCGGACCCTGGCGCTCCGGAATTTGTGGTTACCTGCACACCGGCTACTTTACCCTGGATGGTGCGGTTAACATCAACTGTAGCGAATTTTTGGAGCTGCTCAACGTCTACTGAACCTATTGAACCGGTAAGGTCACTTTTCTTGACTGTGCCATATCCAATGACTACAACCTCTGCTAATTCTTCAATATTTAATTCCAGCTGAATGTCGAAATTCTCCTGATCACCGACTTTAACTGTTTTAGTATTATACCCAATGAAGCTTATGACCAGCGATGATTCTTCAGAAGGTACCTCAAGACTAAAGGCACCGGTCACATCTACAGTAGTTCCTGTGGTAGTTCCTTTAACTGCTACTGTAGCACCAATTAATGGCTCGCCATTCTCATCTGTTATGTTTCCTTTGACTAGAATTTGGCTGTATGCATTTCCTGTGATCAGAAGGAGGGCGAAAAATACCAGGCTTAGACCTCTCATAAGTAAAATAGGTTTAGGTAATACATGATGATGACCAATAAGCCCAGCCCAACTAAGATTTCAAGGATTAAAAGCTTCTTAATTTTTCTTTTTGAAGAGCTGATTGGTTCGTTTCGATTATTGGAATTCAAATCATTCATCTGAAAATATTATACCCAATGTTAGATTATGGTATAATGATCCCAGAGAGGGGAATTTCCCAAAAAAGAGAGATAAATGATTCAGAGGCAGTAGGAATGACAAATATTTCAACTAGTGAAATATTTACCCTTGTAAATAAATGAGCTATGGGTGAGAAGGTGCGCTTAGCAGGAGCCGATGGTACTAAGAAAAAAGAAAAACCTCCAGAAAAGATCTGAAGGTTTTATAGAGGTCCTGAAAGGATTCGAACCAATGTAAGAGCTTTTGCGAAGCTCCGCCTAGCCACTCGGCCACAGGACCATTGATATATGTATATACCTAGATATGATCATATTGTTTCAAGATATTGAAAATAATTATGTCTTCTGCTTTTCTTCTTTGATTTTGATTGTGTTTGGTGTAAATAAGATTTAGCTGACTTAGATTTATCTGCTCCAATCCTCTTACCATGAAAGACCAATTGATCCCACTTTCAAAGTTTCCCATTCAAACAACCGACAAATTGAGATATGCAGATACCGACAGGCAGGGCCATGTCAATAATGCAGTGTTTGCAACTTTTCTGGAAACGGGCAGAGTAGAATTGCTCTACAGCAGTACAGAGCCGATCACTAGCAAGGACCAAAGCTTTGTGATCACCAATCTGAACATCAATTTCATCAAAGAAATACACTGGCCCGGAAGTGTATCGGTAGGTAGTGCTGTAGTGAAACTTGGTAATAGCTCTGTTCAGTTCTACCAACAAATACATCAAAAAGACATCTGCGTAGCCAGTGCCATAACTACCATTGTACAAGTGGATACTATGGCAGGCAAAAGTTCACCACTATCAGCACATGCCAGAAGCGTACTGGGTCAATACCTTATTGAGTCCTAAAGTGATCGTAAAAGCCTACTCGAGATCTCTGACGCAGCGAAAGCCGGTATGATTAAAGCCTGAATCTTTGCTGGAACTCATTCGCCTGGCAACCCTATAACCGCTGCAGTAGCTTTCATTACAAAGAAAGGAACCGCCTCTGATGACATGCTTCTCAGAGTAAGGCTCTCTGGGGTCATAATATTGGCCGCTGCCCAAGGGGTTGATCACCTTATCTTTTTGTGCATCAGTTGCATAAGACTCAATATTATATTTATCAAGACACCACTCCCAGACATTGCCGGCCATGTCATACAGCCCAAATGGATTAGCAGGAAACGACCCTACCGGAGCAGTAGCAAAGTAGCCGTCCTTTTCCAGATTGGTAACCGGAAAAATGCCCTGCCAAAAATTGGCTTTATCATAGGACTCCTCAATGGGATCATTTCCCCATGGATACTTATAGTCTTCCTTTCCTCCTGATGCAGCCCACTCCCACTCTGCCTCGGTTGGGAGTCGCTTTCCCGCCCATTCGGCGTATGCTTGTGCATCCTCCCATGCGATATGCACTACCGGATGATCCATTCTATCTGCTATCCTACTGCCGGGGCCTTCCGGATGCTGCCAGTTGGCACCTATAGTCCATTCCCACCACTGAGCATAATCATTTAGGTTTACCTGTTTTTCTGTTTGTTTAAAAACCAATGACCCTGCTTTCAAAAGAGAATCAGCAGGCTTTGGGGTACCTGGCGGAACCTGGGCTTTCATCTCTTCCCAATCGATATCAAGTTCAGCTATGGTCTTATAGCCAGTTGCATCTACAAATTCCTTGAATTCACCATTGGTTACTTCATAGCGATCCATGTAGAATCCGGACACCTCTACGCTATGCCTTGGAAACTCATCAACATAGGCCTGAGGTGATTTACCGCCCATCTGAAAGGTTCCTCCAGGAATGAAAACCATACCATCAGGCACCTCTTCGGGCTGCTGGGATCCAGATTCACATGACCCAAATATGACAATTGAAAATATCAATACGTATGAAAAAAATCCTCGCCAATCCATAAAGCTAATCTAATGCAGCTTTTTCAAATTAGAGGACTTTAACAAAATCAATGTATTTACGCTTGTGATTGGTTCAGAAATGGGCTTTAATCACTTAAATTGGCCACCTTATCGCGCAAAACATTAGCCGAGGCATAAAAGCCAATACTTTTTACCCTGTCAATCGATTAGTATAAAAACTAAAAATCAGCGCCCATTTCTAAGCGCTGATTTAAAGTATAATACCTTAGCTATGCTATCTATGAACCACTGATAAATTCATCAAAGCTC
Organism: Cyclobacteriaceae bacterium; assembly: GCA_965227155.1. Lineage (GTDB taxonomy): Bacteria > Bacteroidota > Bacteroidia > Cytophagales > Cyclobacteriaceae > UBA6059. The sequence continues at coordinate 3,805,203 of OZ245731.1, read as the reverse complement.
ATGGTTTTGGCAGGTTCTAATCCGTCTTTATCCAATTGCTTTTTTAACCTGGCGCCTTCCTTAGCCATAATGGATCCGAAGCTATTCTTTCCTTCGGTAAACTGTTCTTTGATGAACTGCATATTTTGCATTTCTGATACGGAAACCTTACCGAACCCGCTAGCTACCTTGCTATAGAGTGTTGCCAGCTTTTCTCTCAACTGAGGTTCAGCCGTTCCCACATAATTATCTCCCGTAGTAATAACCAGTGTTTCTTTTAAGCTATTGAGCTTGCTGACGTACGCATCGGCCACCTTGGCAAGCTTGGCATTATTTGCTTTGGCTTTTTCTGCCATCTCAATCTCACTATCGAGCTGGTAAACCAGGTAGGCAAGCGACTCAGTCATATCATAAAGCTCTACTGTAATTCGATTCTTCTCAGCCCTTTCCTCTTCGGTCAAAGGAGAATTAGGATCGTAAAGAAGCTCAAACTCCTCCTCGTAGGTATCCCTTCCTTTGGTCATCACCAGCTTGTATTTCCCTGCCGGTACTCTCGGCGAGGTGAATCCCCCAAAAGTCAGCGACTTACCTTTGGCCGTTTTGGGTTGCTTTACCTGGTAATTCCAGGTGGCTATATTGATGCCCTTAGACTTGCCCGGTGTAATGTCGATCAGATGATTTCCCTGCATATCATAAATATCCATGCTCATCTTTCCAAAAGTATGTCTCTTTTTGAGGTAATAGGTGAATTTTACATCGCGGGTAGGGTTCGGTCCTACATAATTCAATCCATTCGTAAAGCTGAAAAAGCTGCTCTCCTCCCACATGGTTGTGGGTTGTGTTTTGAAGAAATGAACATCCTTTGCAAGCACTTCCTGCGACAATTCCCGTAATGGGCTGATATCATCGATGATGATAACTCCACGACCGTGTGTACCCATCACCAAATCATGAGTAGTCTTATGTAGGTCTATAAAATGCACTGCCGTGGCTGGCATATTATTGGTGAAGCGGCTCCAGTTTTCACCACCATCGATGGTAATAAAGAGTCCGAACTCCGTGCCCAGAAACAGCAGGTCTTCATTCACATAATCTTCCTGGATATTTCGCGCAAAGCCCTCTATTTGATCGGTGGTAATCGATTTCCATGTTTGACCATAGTCCGATGTTTTATATACATAGGGTGTCATATCATTTTGTGTATGTCCATCGAATACCGCATAGGCTGTACCTTCATTGTGGACACTCGCTTCGATATGATAGACCCAGGTATTGGCAGGCAAGCCAGCGATATTGGCAACCGTGTTGGTCCAGGTTTTGCCACCATCACGTGTAATCTGCACATTACCATCGTCAGTACCTACCCAAATGATGTTCTCATTCAGTGGAGACTCAGCAATTGTAAAGATGGTTGTATGGTTCTCTGCGCCTGAGTTGTCAACAGACAGCCCGCCGGAAGAAGCCTGGTCTTGCTTAGATGGGTCATTGGTGGTGAGATCAGGGGAAATTTTCTCCCAACTATCGCCCATGTCTTCTGATCGGTGTAAAAATTGGCTGCCTACATATAGCCTGTCGGGTTTATGAGGACTTACTGCAATCGGTGCATTCCAGTTGAAGCGCAACTTGGGATCACCTTTTACCGGTAGCGGCTGTACCTCTTTGGAGGTTCTACGATCCAAATCTACACGCCACACGGATTGTGCGCCTTGCATTTCTGAATATACAATATTCCTGGTTGGGTGCTTCAGTACGCGAAAACCATCGCCATAGCCTACACCTTCCCAATCTCTGGCTTCTACCCCACCGGGTGAGGCAGATGGCCCATACCAGGAGCCATTGTCCTGCAAACCACCATATACATTGTATGGCACATTGTCATCAATACTGATGTGGTAAAACTGTGAGACCGGAACATTAGCGACAATATCCCACGTGGTACCCAAATCCCAGGAGCGGTACACACCGCCATCCGTAGCGGCATATAACCGATCCGTATCATTGAGATCGAAAAGGAAATCATGGATATCGGGGTGCATCGCTCCCTGAGGGAAGTCTCTGAAAGTTTTACCGCCATCCTTACTGATAGAGCCAAAAAGCCCGGCTTTAAGCACCACATCGGGATTACGAGGATCAACCACCAGTCTTGAGAAATAGAAAGGCCTAACCACCAGGCCAAAATTTTTATTCAACTGTTCCCAGTTTGCTCCACCATCATCAGACCGGTAAAGTCCTTTATCCTCATCCTGCTCAGCTTCTATGGCTGCATAAAGCACATTGGGGGAAGAAGGCGCTATCGCTATGCCTACCCTGCCCAGCTTACCTTTAGGAAAGCCATTGTGGATCTTATTCCAGGTGGCCCCACCATCAGTAGACTTATACAAGGCGCTGTTTGCACCACCAGAATTGAAAGACCAGGCAGTCCTGCGGTGCTCCCACATAGCAGCATAAAGCACATCAGGGTTTTTGGGGTCCATCAGCAGGTCACTACAACCGGTCGATGCATTTACATACAATATTTTCTCCCAGGTAGTGCCGCCATCTGTGGACTTATATACCCCTCGATCTTCACTATCACCCCAAAGGGCACCTAAGGCTCCCACGTATACCACGTTACTATTTTCAGGGTGAATTTCGATACCGCTAATGCGCTCAGTCGCCTCCAGGCCTTTTGAAGCCCAGGTTACCCCACCATCATTAGAAAAATAGATGCCATTACCGATCGAAACGCTGTTGCGTGTCCAGATTTCGCCGGTTCCTACCCACACATTGTTATCAGGAGCATTTGGGTCTACCGCGATGGCACCAATAGACTGGGGGTGGTCATCAAAGATGGGATTGAAGGTAGCACCGCCATTGACGGACTTCCACACGCCACCACCTGCAGCTCCGGCATAGATCACACGGTTATTCTCAGGATGGCCTTCCAGATCGATTATCCTACCAGACATCACAGCCGGGCCTATCTGTCTGGCCTCCATATCACCAAAAAGTTCATCGCCCGACAGGACTATTTTTTCCTGGGCAGAAAGCAGTAATGGTGCCCCGTAAACCAGGGCACCTAATAATAATTTCTTTATCATAATTGTCAGGATTTATTGACCAGCAGGAAATGCAAAATCGCTATCGTTTACTTCGGGATTGACTTCAATGCTTTCAATCATGAGTGGCTGTGAGCCTGCCCCTTTAATGCCTTGAGTCATGCTAAAAGGAAAGTAAAGACCTTCAACTTCATCGTAATCACTCATAGTGTAGACACCAATAGCACCCTTCTGAGGACCTTCAAAAATCTCTCTTTCCTGTACGATTGGCACGAAATTGTCCATATCGAAATAATAATAGGTAACATCCTCTATTTTCTGTCCATCAACGGTTCTTGGCTCACGGGTAAGCTTTAGCTTGTAAGTTTCTGTACCTTCTACAGTTTCTGTACCCATCATCTCCAGGGTATAGCCTTTATCCTTGTAGTTGAGCAATGATTCGGGGAAATCATTAGCATCAAGGGCCTGGTTGGATGTAGATTCAGCATCCGCTTTTTCTGCCTTCATAGACTGGAAATTAGTGCTCCAAAGTGTTTCGCCATCATAGACACCTTGCATAAAAGTTGTGCCTTGCACTTCAAATTTGGTGTATTGTCTTCCGTCTGCCAGCGATACTATTTCCAGGGGAATCTCCATTCCACCCTGGTTTACTTTGGCAATCATCTTGATGCCTTTAAGGTTTTCCCAGGCTTCCTTTCCGCCTGTGTTTTCAAAATAGTTCTCAAGAATTTCATCTGGTGTGATGTCCTGAGCAAAAGTGTAGCTTGTGAAAATCAATCCTAAAGCTACCAATGTCAATTTGAGTTTTTTCATCCTTTTAAATATTTGGTTTTTGTGAACATTAGTTGTTGATACGTAAATATTATTACAGAAGTAGGCATTTTTTTGAAAGAAATTATTTTGTGTATAGACCAATCATGCATTTTGATCTACGAAAACACCTTAAAAACAATTATCAGCAATAATTACAGATAAAGATTAGGCCAAATTTTAGGCACTTTTAGTGAATCAACTTTTATCAAAAGTTCAAAGTAGATCAATAAAATATTGAAGAACCTTAATAATTTTATTTACTGTCTCTCTCAGTAAGTAGGCAGGTTTCACTGTATACCCTTTTCTCATCACATGAATGCTATTGTATTCCTCCCTGCCCATGAAATCTTAAGTAGAATTCATAGTAAGCAGATTTCCTCGAAGGATGTAATGCTGGCTTTTTTGGATCAGATTGAGAAATACAATCTCCAAATCAATGCCATCACTGATATGGTCGATAGAAACGTGCTCATCAAAGAAGCTGAAAAAAAAGATCAGCTCCTTGCATCGGGGGTACTCATTGGTCCTTTGCACGGTCTTCCCATGACCGTGAAAGATGGATTCAACGTCTCTGGGCTAATAAGCTCTAACGGGATGCCAACCCTTAAAAACAATATAGCCAAAGAAGATGCCGTACTGGTTAGAAAATTGAAAGAAGCGGGTGCGATCATCATTGGAAAAACCAACTTACCGTTGTTCTCTATCGATTGGCAAAGTACCAATAGCTGGTTTGGGCAAACCAATAACCCTTATGAACAAGCATATGTGGCAGGTGGAAGTTCGGGCGGTTCAGCAGCAGCCTTAGCTGCAGGCTTCACTTCATTGGAGTTGGGTTCAGATGCCGGAGGCTCCATAAGGGTACCGGCACATTTTTGCGGTGTATGTGGCATTAGGCCTACTGAAGGCTTACTTTCCAATCGTGGGCAATTTCTTATGCCGGGAAACCCTCAGGGCCATAGACATTTAACCACAGCGGGCCCAATGGCTCGCACCGTTAAAGATTTGCTACTGGCAATGTCCGTACTTTCTTACCAAAATGAAGTTTCGGAAGTACCTCCAGTCGATTTTAACAGTTCTGATTGGGATGGACAACCACTAAGAATTGCTTATGCAAGCACAATGCATGACTTACCCATTGACGATAATTACCAGCGTCTAATAGATGATTTTCTTAAAAAAATAAAAAAGGAAGGTCATCATTTGAAAGAAGATGCTCCAAAATATGATTCAAAACTTGCTTATCGCATCAATGGGCGGTTATTTGGATATGAAGTAGCAGCTGGAGCGCCCATGCCCACATTGCTAACAGGTATATTTATCTTTCTTTTTATCTTATTCAAATATAGAGATTGGTCATGGGCTATCAGTGCTTATTATGGTGTGCGGATGTCTCCCAGGAAACATTTATTTACACTGACTGAAAAAGAAAAAATCGGAGATGCCTTTATTGAATTTTTTAATCAATATGATTTATGGTTAACACCTGTGGCATCAATAACCGCTTTTAAGCATCAAAAAGCAGGTAAACCCTTTGTAGTAAACCAAACTAAAGTAGCATATACAGCAGCTCTTGGCCGATTTAATTTTAACACTGCTATTGGGGGGCATCCTGTGGTCGTAATCCCAATTGGTATTACAAAAACTGGACTACCGGCAGGGATTGCTCTGCATGGAAGGAAGTGGCATGACAAAAAATTATTGCAAATAGCCGACTATCTACAATGCAAGCTTACTGATGGGTTTCAAATGCCTGATCTGGAAAAATCAATTAGATAATTAATCCATTTCGTTGACTAAGTGCAACAGCCCTTTATAGGTTGTTGAACCCTATGAAGATCTGTGTCTTTCAGTTCTAAGGCATTCTCATCCAAACTAAAATGTTAACCTTTATGCAATAACTCCAAACAAATAAATCGTAAGCATTCCCCAGCTGGTGCCTGTAACCATACTTAAAATAGCCAATACAATAGCATGAGGCATCAGCTCTGTTTTGTAGGCTGCAGTCACAGCAGGGGCAGTAGATATGCCTCCAAGGTTAGCCATACTACCGATTGCTACCCAGGCTATATTGGTTTTTAATAGTTTAGCTACCAGCAACATAAAAGCCAAATGCAATACCAGCCATATTAGTACCAGTATGACAAGGTTCACAGGAAGTGAAAGGTTAGCAAAATCCAGCTTGAGACCGAGTATCGCCATAATTAAGACAATACTGAAACCGGCAATTTTCAAGACAAGCTGATGATTCCAAAATGGCACTAGATTGCCCAACAACATACCCACAATGGAAAGCACCACAATACTCGTCAGGAAACTCATAGGGATGAAATAAGTAACCAGCATAACCACCACAATACCGCCAATGGTGATCAAATTGATATTGGTCTGTCTCAATGCACTATTAATGGATGGCGCTTCTACCATTGGAAACGTACTCTCTATACCCCAGGCTTTATTCAATCGGTTGCTTTGCTTAATAAACTGAAACATCAGGATAGTCCATATATTGACCAAAATATTGTCAAGTACCAGAATCGATAGAAACAGCGATTCGGGCGTTTCAGCCAATTCTTTCAGCACCAACTGGCTAGTACTCCCGCCTATCCAGCCGCCCACAATGGGTGCCAGCCCCTTCCAGTAAGCTTGACCTATAAAAAGGTCATGGTTTGATGGATTGACCCATGCAAAAATCAACACCAGCATGACCGGAAGTGTAGCTATGACCATAGAGCCGGAAACAAAGACGATAATTGGCTTTACCCCCACGATCTTTAGCTGCCTGAATGATAAAGCGCTCATTACAGTAAGGATGGTAAATGGAATAATCCAATCTTTGCTCCAGTTGTGCAAAGCCACTTTAGACAGGTCTATTTGAAACAAATGGGTAAAAGCTGCCGGAATCACATAGGCAAACAAAATCGCTGGAAACCAATCCAAAATCAGCTGCACCCAGCGCTTTTGTACTTTGCTGATCCAAAGCACAAATACCACGGTAACCAGTACCAGTAAGATAGCAATCGCAAGAAGGGTCACGTCATTCATAAGCTTGCGTTAAAATGCCCAGGCAGGTTTGGACGCCTTCCAGAAAATTGCCAAGCCGTAAGTTCTCATTCGGTGCATGAATGCTGTTTTCAGGATTGGGTATTCTAACCGATACCGCCGGAACGCCAAGGGTTGTAATAAAAGGTGCTATGGGTTGTGATCCTCCCGTCGATTGCATATTGACATAGCCTCCTTCACCAAAAGTCCTCTCCATGGCTGTACCGAGCCAAACGCCAATTGGTGAATCCAGTGGTGTTTTGAAGGGCTTGGAACCAATACGGTATTCCAGTCGCAAAAGCTTTGAATTAGACTTCCGCTGTTCTTCGGTGGGCAAGCTATCAATTATCATATAACCCTGATCCTCAATATATTTCCTGACCAATTGTATTTGCCTTTCAGCAGGCGTTTCAGGTACCAATCGCATGTCTATTTCAGCTATGGCCTCTGCCGGGATTATGGTGCGCACTTCCTCGTTTACCCAGGCAGCCTTAAGACCCCTTACATTCAATGAGGGATATTGCAGCGCCTCTTGGTAGGTGTTGCCTACCGACTCAGGTGCATGAATACCCAATGAAAGAAGCAATTCCTCCCGGTTTTCTGGCACCTGATTGATAAGTTTCTTTTGCGCATCAGAAAGTACCACACCATCATAAAATCCGGGGATCAACACTTTCCCCGATTCATCTTTCATGCCAGCCAATAGTCTGGACAAACCAAAAGCGGGATTTGGAGCAAAATTACCGTATTGGCCACTATGCAGATTTCTACGTGCACCAAATACGGTAAGCTTCAGGGTAGCAATGCCGCGGGCTCCAAAAGTAAGGTTTGGCAGATTACCCGGTGGGCGTGTGCCATCCATAATCAGCATGGCTTCAGCGGCAAACCTCTCCCGATTGTTTTCCACCAGGGCTGGTAAGGTAGGTGACCCCAATTCTTCCTGAAAATCCATGATGATTTTAAGGTTGAAAGCTGGCTGCATACCTTGCTGCTTCAAAATGCGTAAAGCCTGTATAAATGCAACCGCTGGACCTTTGGAATCAGAGGCAGAACGAGCAAAGAGCTTCCAGTCGGGTTGCCAGGAGTCTAACACTTGCTTCCACGGCACTATAGTACAATGATCAGCAGAACAGTCTTTTACAACAGGATCAAAGGGATCCGGCTGATCCCATTCCGCAGGATCTACCGGCTGCCCATCTATCTGCATGTAAATCAAAATAGTAGGGGCTGCAGATCGATATGTTTTCTCAGCAAGTAAATGCTTGACTCCTTCTGAGGTTAGGGTTGAAGTCTTGAAATCCAGTGCAGCAAAAGCCTCCTCACACCATGCCAGATTCTGATCAATATCAGAGGGGTTACTTCCAATATTGGACAACTTCAAAAAATCGCGAAGCGTAATGAGGCCATCTAAAAAACCTTCATCTGCAAAATTTTTGATCTCCTGCTGGGATAGGCTTTGACCTAAGACCGGCCACATGACCAGGTTTAGGAACAATACAAGGCATGCTTTCATTGAGGGAATTTATAGCAATATGCTATTGCTAGCAAGCTTTTTGTTAAAATGGCCGGATAATGCCAGTGGCTAATGCTCGTAAATCATTTTGTGGGTCATGCCGCCATCCAGTGTCAATACCTGGCCGGTCATAAACCGCGACTTTTCACTTATGAGGTAGTCAACGGCATGCGCTATGTCTGTAGGCTCTCCTACCCTGCCTGCCGGATGCTGGCTGATATCCTGCGGACGGAATTCATAAGGTTCAGATTGGCTACCCTGGTGCCGGGTGACATCAATCCACCCCGGGGCAATAGCGTTTACGCGAATGTCGGGCCCCAGGCTGATGGCAGCGGCGTGGGTAAGTCCGATAAGCCCGGCTTTGGTAGTCGCATAGCTCTCTGAATTAGGCTCTGACTGGAATGCTCGTGTGCTGGTAATGTTTACAATGGAACCTTTCGATTTGCGTAAATGCGGCACTGCGTATTTGATGTTGAGCATGGCGCCCGTAAGGTTCACTTTAAGATATTCCTCCCAACTTTCCAGAGAAAGCGTTTCGATAGGATCGGCAAAAGCGGAGGAAACACCGTCATTGTTAACCAGCCCAACCACATGTAGCTCATCTAGTTGTTGATAGACTGTATCAAGAAATTTCTCATCCGCCACACTGCCCTTGAAATACAAAAAATCATCAGTATTTTGAACCTCCTTTTTCAGTTCCTCGGCCCGAATATCATCTATATCTATTCCTATTACCCTCAAGTCTTTTTCCAGGAAGTAGGTTGTAAGTCCTCTTCCGATACCCCGGGCACAACCGGTAATGATGATGGATTTCTTTTGATTAGTAGACATAGTCTAATTTTAGATGAAATTACTAAATACTAGGTTTAGAAATATAAACTAATCCTATCGCCATCGTTGGTGTTTTCACCAACGATGGCATTATCCCTTTTAAAACTCTTTTTTATTGAAATTGTAGCCGTAATTATTAAACAGGCAAGAATCGAAAAAAATCCTTGTTGGTGACAATACCAACGGGGGCTGGGTCACCATAAGATATGACTTGTCCATGTTTATGTGTTTTACCAAATAAAATATATAAACCTACTTCTTACGCTTTGGCTTGCGCAAACGAATCTTATAGTCATCCATAGTGCCTACAATATTCACATTCAGGTATCGGATTTTCTTATCGGGATCTACCTCTATAATTTCATCCTCACTGCCATCATCGTCACGTTTGGCACCAAAAATTTTATTCTTTGCCGCCTCTTTTATTACACTAAATGGAATCCTGAAATAATAGTCCATATTAAAATCCATATCCTGCCGGCCGGAAAGCTCAAGGTGACCCAGTGTGGACTCTATCGTCATAGTTGGGATACTTAGTGTTCCATTGGTGATATCCATATGGTTTTGGAGCGTGTCAAAGCGAACATTGGTGAGATCCTTATCTCCAAAATAATCAGCAAAAAGCATCATCGGCTCGTAGTTTTCGAGCCTTCCATCCAGCACTATAGCATCCAAATGCACCTCCGATTGATCCAGATCAGGTACTAGATCAGGATACACGCGGATATTCCCCCAGATGTCAGAATACAATTTGCCGTGCAGGTTTTCCGAGACGATCGCATCCTGCCCAAAATTTTCAAACTTAAACAGCAGCTGGTCAAGATCTACATTGCTAAATCGCATATTGGGACTCAGATAAATATGTTTGGGGTCGCTCCCGTTGAAATAGCCATTCATCGCAATACTGCCACCTGCCGCATTCATGTATAAGGTATCCAGATAAATGTAGTGATTACTTGTAGTGCGCATTTTTGCTACGATATTCTGAAGGTCGTATCGATGATAGATAAAATGGCCAATCTCTACATCAAATAGCATATTGGTAAAGGGTATTTCGAAAATATTGTACGCCCCAGCATGTTCCGCAACATCCTCAGTTGATCTGGCCGTCTTTTCTGCGCCTTTCTCTGTAGGTGATTCCAGTTGAAAATTAAACAACTCATCAAAGTCAATATAATTGGAGCTTAAACGAAAAATATTCGTACTATCCTCGGATTGTTGACCCTCACCAAGGTAGTAGCGCATATCCATATCAAACAGGGTATTGCCCATTTTACCATGAAAACCATCAACGGTTAGAATATCATCTACAAATGTGAATTGCCCCCTAAACTCTTCAAACCGTAGTGGATGGACATGCATTTTACCGGAAAACCGATCCAATGCCACACTGATGGCCTTTGGTTCAGAAGCCTGAAAATCGATTGTAGCGGCTACATGAAGATCCAAATTTTCAATTTCCTCATGACGATAATCTTTGGGTACGTAATTCTCACCACCGTAAGCAAAAAGGTCCTTAAACCTCAGTAAATCAGATGTAAGTGTGAGATCCAGCATTGCATTGCCATTAAGATTCTCCTGCATCCAAAAGCTGTAGTCTTTAAAATACCCATTAAAATGAAAATCTGAAGTGTCGATAAATCCTGTAAAATCTACAATCCTGATATCTTCATCATTGATCAATATATCTGCATGGAAATCATGCAAGGTGTGAGGGTAATTTTCTAAGTCAGCAAATAAGCTATCGATAAAAAACTCACCTTTGGGGAGATAATCAAACTCAGTAAAAGCATTGCCAAGTGCTTTGAATGAGAATCCCATACGAAGGTTGCTTATGCGCTCATTAAAGCCGCTACTATCATCTTCACTGAAGCTGCTCAATTGAGTTAAGTCCAATAACCCTGAAGTGATATCAAGATGAGCATCTACCGGAATGGGTTTGTGATGAACAACAGCCGGTAAATCTGACAAATACCCTGAAAGCTTGATGTCAGAATTGCCCAAGACCATATTGAAAAGATCGAGTGTAGCCTTCTTTCCATCCATTTCCATATGAATATCCAGGTCATCGATGGGTGCCGGCAGGTCGGGAGATGTTAGCGAGAAATTATCTACAATCAATTCAGCATAATAAGCCTGATTCAGATCTTCCAGTGCTTTTTCAGGATTATCCAAATCTATGATGTCATGGAATTTCATGTGCAATTCCACATTACCATTGATTTTTTCTACAGTCTCCAGATTTAGAAACTCTTTCCAGAATTGCAGGTCAAAACTGGCATCCAGATCCATTTGGATGTCAGGCTCCTCAAAGTTTTTAACAGCAATAGTACCAATAAACTCTCCCCGCTCCGCTTTTGCCTGTATATCGCGGATGCCAAATTCCATGGTAGAAAGGTCTCTGTTTGCACCATTGGTAAAGTAACCCGCAAAACCGATATCATCGAGCCGCTTTTCCACTGCTGTATTTTCCAAAAATGCTTCACTTGCTCCAAAATCAGCTTCAATAAAGGGTAGCTGACCACCAGTAGTTGACCCTTGCACTTTGGCATTGAAGTAAATATTTCCGGCATTTTGATACCTTTCAAGTACAGGTATCAGCTCAGTAGGGGCAAAAGCAATAAACATATCGAAGCTAGGCTTTGTCCCTTTTACCTCAATATCGACCGTCATCTCATTCCTGGTATCAATACGTCCTTCTAATTCAAAATCCCCATGCTCCATGACAATGCCGGAAGGCTCAAAACTGAGTATACCAGTATTTTGGTCGTAAGTCAGATCAGTATGAAACTCGAAATGCTTGTCATTAAAATAAGTGGTATCTCCATTGTCAATTATGTCAAGTATAAACTCTGTATCAATATGGGCCGCCACCTGATCATCTTCATTTTTAAAACCTCCTTGCGCATAACTGATGATGGTACTGATGTCCAGGTTGGTGGCTTCTTCTCGCTGGTGAAATTCCAGATTTCGAAGTACAATTTCTTTGAGATGAATATTACCCCCCCGGCTTTCACTTGTCTGTTCATCTACTTCCTCAGAGGATGTTGCCAATGCATTTTCAATATTGGTAGTGCCATCCTCATGCAGTACGATATCAAAAAGGCCTTCTTCGACTATGAGAGACTGGATATCAAAATTTCCTTTGGCAATATCCCAGAAATTAAATCCAATATAAATATCCGCTACGTCCAAAATTACAGCTGCATTAGGTGCTTTGGATTCTAGGATACGTACATCATCTATCTTGAGACTGATGTAAGGAAAATTCTGAAAGGGAGCAATGTGGCTTTGACCAATTTCTACCTTACCTGAAAACCCTTCATTGATAGCAGAAAGCTGACTTTGGACGATACTTTCCTGTTTTACAATGACAATGCCAATAATAGCAGTGAATACCAATACAGGCAACACAACCAGCCAAAGCAATAGCTTTTTCCAAACTGATTTCTTCATAACAGCTAAACTAAATTGTTAAGCAATATACAAAGACAAGGCCTTGGTAAAGAAAATGAATCCCCTCTTTTAAATCTATAGCTTCAAAATCAGCTGGAAGTAAATAATAGTTTTAAAAGTTTCTTCTCCTTTCATATCTCTTTTGAATATCTCGGTTGGTATCAGATATCCCTGTCATAATAAGGTCTTCCTCATTGACCTCTATCCTCCAGCTTTCAGGCTGGCCCCCTTCTTGGTGCGGAAGCAAGGTGATTTCAGGTCTGTGGCCATTTATATGCCAATAGCCTGTTTTTCTACTACTTTCAGGACTTAATTCAATATAAATCCTATCCCATCTAAAGAAAAACTTGTGAGCACTACCATTATCAAAATCATCTTGAACGGATAGACCGTTTTCATCAATTGAGACCAATTGCCAAACGCCCTCAAGATAATCAGCTGGGGACATGGGCAAGGTTTCAATAGGGATCAACGATACCTGCACCTGCATACCTTCTTCTTCTCTTTCCCAATACATTTTCCCATCAGCAAAGGACACATTAAAGCCTCCATACTCATCTTGTATATCCAAGGCAACTACAGGGGTGTAAATATTTGTTTCGGCATTGAAACTCCATGTGCCCTCTCCATTTTGCAACCATCCATTGCCCGCCTCATAGGTGCCGTCAGGATTTATTCTAAACCACTTGGCCACTGGTGTCATGACCTGCTCCCCTACTAATACCTGCTGCACACCCCAAAAACCAACGATTTTTTCTTTCTGTGCATAGAGGTCTGTGGCACATAGAATCAGTAAGCATATCATTATCTGGTACAATACTTTTTTCATGATTTAGTCAATTAAAATGTTTACAATCTTTTTTGCCAGCTGTTTTTCATGCGTTTGCTTGCCCACATTACTCAAAAAGCTGATTACATACTCAGAACTGTTGATATTGATCAGCATGGCTTTGTACCCTTCAGTACTACCACCATGAATGATATAAGGCTGATCAATACCCAGATCAATCATTCGACTTTTGTTCATTTCATCAATGACTACCCAACCATAGCCATAACTGAAGCCTTCATCTATATCAGCCTGATGATTCTGCTTAATGAGCTTTAGAGAAGCTTGAGACAGCCATCCTGGGTTATCCATAACTTGCGCCCAACGGTTAAGGTCAGAGGCAGTGGAAAATATCCTTCGCCCAAGACTTAGGTCAATGAAGTTATTCTCATGCCATTGACCTGTGGCTTTTTGGTAATTATAGGCTTTCGCGAGCCTGGATATTATGGCTTCATTCTTACTTTGAGAAACAGTATGCTTTAAACCCAATGGGCTTGTAAGTTTTGTCTTTAGTATCTCGTCAAAAGGCAAACTGTAAGCTTCCTCCAGTATGATACATACAAGATGGTAAGCGAAGTTGCTGTAGTAAAACTGTTGACCCGGTTCATTGATAGGCTCAATTTGACTGATGAAATTGACATATTCGGCATTGGTAAAGCGTTGACGTTTGAATCTAAGAAACTCGTCCCTCTTGAGGCCTTCTGACACCCCATCATAATCCGGCAGGCCAGAACTGTGGCTCAAAAGGTGATGAATGGTAATGTCCGGATGAAATATTCCCTGGTACGAAAACTTATCCAATAGATCTACCAATCTGTCATCAAGTTTGATCTTCCCTTCCTCCACAGCCTTTAAGGCAAGTCCTGCTATCATGGATTTATTGACCGATGCAATATCAAATTTCACATCCGCCGACACTGGAATACGCCATGTCCGGTCAGCAATGCCGAGGTAGTTTTCATAAATGACTTCTCCTCTTTGAGAAATAACTACACCTCCATGGAACATTTCCTGTTCTCTATGCGCCTTAAAAAGGGAATCTATTTTCTGCACTCGACTTGAGCCATTAGCTGTTTTAGCTATTTCCTTCCTGGAGTCGCATCCAATTCCGGCATTGATAAATACGACAAGGCACAGTAATACAGTTCGCTTCATTGACTTACTTTTCTGCAAATATGAAGATCAAAAAGTCCCTTAAGGACCTATAAATCAACTTTAGGGATAAAATAGCGACATGAGGGATGAAATGAAAAGGTCAGCTTAGGAACTGCGATTGCAACTGCTTTGATACCGGAATAGCTGTGCCATTGATTTCAATTTGCACCTTTCCTTTAATCTGCTTTGTAGCCTGAATATTGCGCTTATTTACCAAAAAACTTCTATGCGAGCGCACAATATCTGGTACCTCCTTTAATTCAGACTCCAGGACTTTCAAAGGCTTTCGTATGAGGTGCTCCTGGGTTTTTTCCTCAGTTGTGTAAAATATGGAAATATAGTTTTCTGAGGAATTGGCATACATAAAGTCTTTTGATCTGATTTTTAATCTATCCTTGCCATTTTCAGATTGAAACAAAAGATAATCCTTATCGGCATTTTCGGTCTGGAACTTTGTTTTGACGACCAAATAAAAGAAGATCGGTAATACCATCATGAGCGGAAATTCCTTCATGATCAGCAGGTAAGCTTGCATAGTCCATTCCTGCCAATTCCAAAAGAAGTTAAATAGTATAAAAATCAAATGGCTTCCCAGGATGACCAGCCCCAGGTACCATATCAATGCATAAATAAATTTGGATTCTACCCTTTTGGGCTTCAACCACAATTCGAAGAGACTCAGGTATACAAATGTGAGCAAACCGAAACTTAGGCTTCTAAAAAGGTGAGAATGCCCTGAGTAAGAGGTGCCTTTCTGAATACCATATGCACCAAAAAAATATAGGAAATAAAAAACAGCAAACCCTGATAGCAGTCCCAACCCAATCGGAATAAAACTTTTTGATTTTAGGTTTTTAAAGATGGAAAAATGAGCTAAGTGAATTGACTTGATCATCCAGTTTTAACTTTCAAAAAGGATTTCTTTCCACAAAGATAAGGCTACTGCCCCTACTGTTTATTTAAAAAACTTACTTATGCCGAAATGGGCTAAATATACACTTGAAAGTTTCCTTACTTTCTTCTCTAAAGGAAGTATTAAAGTTTAAAAAACTCACTTAATTCATAAAATAGAAAAGGGTGTCTTAAAAGTATAAAAGCCCATGCCTCATGTCACATTGAGGCTTAATATTTTAGTTTCAAAACACACAAAACTGGATGACATGTTTGATGCCTAATTATCTCCCTTTGGAGGGAGTAATGAGGGAGGATTATAACAAAAATCAAACATGTCATAAGCAGATCGTCGAAATGCATTCATACAGCCTTTAAGAAAGGTTTCGACAGGCTCAACCTGACATAAATGATGCTTTTGAAAAACCCTCTTCTATTGAATTAAAATCCATTATCATGCTCTAGCTTCTTTTTCAATTGCTCAAGCTTCTGCTTACGCGGCAAAAGATGCTTTCTTCTCTCATATTGCAATAATACCAAAGCCAGGATATGCAAACCAATGATCAAAAGCCACTTCTCAAGAGATGCTCCTTGCTCTATAAATTTGACAGCTACGAATACTGACATGGGTAATAAGTATCCCACCAACATTAAAAAATTGAATCGAATAATAGCCTGGGTATTGGCAATGGCATGTTCCAATTCACCGATCATTGTTCGGTCAAAAACCTTTTCAGCTTCTAACCTTTTTCTCCGGTTGATTAAAATGAAAATTACAGTGAAGGCAAGTATGCCAGAATAGAAGAAATCCCATTTTTGCAATCCTCTCAATCCATCTACAAACAGAATGGTTGCCACTACACTATTGATCAGCATTACTGCGATTTCCGCTTTGTTTATATTTCTTTGTGCCGCATCTTTCTTCCTTGATATGCTTTGGTGCATAGCATTTTCATTAATTGCATACATATGTTCTCCTTTTTGATCGTTCCAGATTTTTTGTAATTCCTCAAGTTCCATAGTCGTAGCTTTTAGCGTTGGAAACCAGTTGCTTTTTGATTCTGTGAATTTTCACTCCGATATTGCTCTCTGAGATGCCCAATATCTCTGCCATCTCACGATAGCTGTAGCCTTCCAGCAAGAGCAGTGACAATGACCGGTCTACTTCATCCAGCTGCTGTATTTGTTGGTACAGCCATTTTAGTTTTTCATCTAATATGTCTGCTTTGGCCTCCAGTAGATGATATGCCTTTTCAATATCCTGATGACCATCTACATGCTTACGCTCTTTTGTACTCCATTTAATAGCCGTATTGAGTGCAATGCGATACATCCAGGTAGAAACAGCAGACTTTCCTTGAAAATTGGGGATGGAGCGATAGAGTTGCAGGCAGATGTCCTGAAACAAATCCTCTTCATCTGCCCTATGCCTGGCATAGGCCCTGATTACCTTAAACAATAGTCCCCGGTGATCAGAAATCCATTCATCAAAGATTATGCGCTGCTTGCTTTCCTTCATGTTCGAATCATTACCCCACTAGTCCTGGGGTTAGGAGAATTCTTACAAGAAAGTGAAAAAAATATTGATAGAAATGAAATGGTTGATCTAAGGAAGTTAGGCTAATCCTTTTGCCCATGTTTATGGGCATCCGCCAACCAAAGCCCTGTTTCTCATGCAAAGTACACTGAGACCTCTTGGTGATTAGTTTAAATACCTCATCGGCAATTCTATCATATGAAACTCATCGACCTCAGCGAGAGATTTTATGGAGATTAAATGGACTTAATTATCCATATAATACCGGATTGAGTGGTGTATCAATCTCTTTACCGATTTCCGCACCCGGGCACCACACTTCCCAGTCTTTGATTTGACCCTCGTTTTCGGGTTTTTTTAATACCATAGCCTTATCCATATAGATTACGGTCATTACTTTTCTGGTTTGGCCACTTTGATTGGCTCCCGCCCGATGAAATATCCAACCGGAATGGAAACTCACCTCACCGGCATCAAATGGCTCTATTACATGCTTGTAATCGGTCACCTTTAGCCGCTTGCCAATTTGTGCTTCACTATCATCGCTGATGGCGAATTCCCGGCCTTCCAGGATTTCATGACTACCGGCACTAAATTCCAGTGGACCCATGGACAAAGGCGTCTCCTGTAGTGGTATCCATGCTGTAATCGTTTTATCCGTGGCTAGCGGCCAATAATACTGATCTGCATGCCAGGGTGTGATGCCTCCACCGGCTTCCTTAAACAAAGCCTGATCATGGTATAAGCGCACACCGTCAACCTGCATCAGGTCTGCCGCCATTTTTGCCAACCGCCTGCTAAAGACCAAAGATTTAATAGCTTCGTCTTTCTCCCACAAGTTGACCAACTGCAAAAAGGCCTTACCATAAGTATCACGTTTATCAAGTGGCGTATCTTGCTGGTTCAATTCCACAACCTTTTTGGAAATAATGGCATTGAAGTAATCCAAAGTCTCTACATCCAGCACCTGCTTGATTTTAATGAATCGATTACTTTGGTAGAAATTGATCTGCTCTTCGGTTAAAGTATAGGGCTCATTTAGTCGCTGCTGAATATCCATTATGGGAGTTTTTATCTTCAAACATAGGCAAGTAAACTAATGTCACTTATCTAATGAGACTCCAAAAATAGTGGGCTAACCCCGATAAGCTAAATCAAAATTGGTCATTTGGATTATTAAACTACCCAATAATCTTTGGGATCGAAGAACATGTGCCAATCAGTATATTAATAGGCACATGATAATCAATTATTTACGAAAGTACTTGTGGTACTGGAGCGTATCATGCTTGGGATAACCCTCAGAGTCCTCAGGGAGTGACTCTGAGGGGTGCTAGATGCAACCTAATACACACTTCAATTAAGTTGGGGTACAGGTTTATGCTTTTGCTTACAACTGTAATTCTGTAGACTTAAAAGTCCTCACAGAGTGGCTGAAGGGATTTAAAATAGAAAGCACCGACCTTTCCCAGCGGCTGATTCATGGTGATGTTTGCACTGAAACCTGTAAAGTGGCAGTTGGTGCATTCGTGCTAGCACTTGTTATGCACTTTTCACTTATTCAGTTTAGATTCCAAGACATTTTCTATTCCCCACTTGCTTAATTCACCAAATATTGGTCTCAAGCTTTCTCCTTTGCTCGTTAAGCTATAAATCACTTTTGGAGGTACTTCCGCAAACACCTTTCGATTGATTAGTCCATCAGTTTCCAACTCTCTGAGTTGTGTTGTCATCATCTTTTTACTGCAACCTGGAATCATTCGTTGTAATTGTCCAAATCGGTTTACATCTACTGATATGAAATATAGAATTAATGGCTTCCACTTCCCACCAAAGACTTTAAGCGTCGAGCTTACGGGACAACCTCCGTATTTTCTAATCTGCTCAACCATCTTGTCGAAACGTTCAGATTTTATTTCAATTTTTTCCATTTATATGTAGTTGATTCTCAGTAATAGTAACTAAAAAGTTACCAGGTATTTAAAATGTAACTACTTGACATTCAGTATACAATCATAAATTTTTACACTGTTAAATGCAATCAAATGAAAACAAAAAACATAATAAGCATCGCACTAATGATCACCGTGTCAGTTGGCGTTGGTGCGTTCATTTTTAAAAATCAAAAGGAAGTTCAATTAAACAAACAAACAATGAGTTCAATATATGAAATCGCAATTAATCAGTCAAAAGAAGGAGAACATGAAAATTTCTTACGTACCAGACAAAAGTTTGTTGATGTACTAGGTAAAGAAGATGCAACGCTCAATGAAGGTAAATGGAATCCATTTTTTACAGTAGCACCTGATATGGACTTAAGCAGAATTCTCATTGGAATGACTCATTGGAATTCTATACAAGGATTTGGAGAAGCCGCCATGCGGTTGATGCCACAGCAAGTTGCGATTGACTATTTTTCAAGTTTTACTCCTCTTGCTTATGCACTTTTAGAACCTGTAGATGGTGAGGAGTTTGATTTGAATTCTATTAAAAGATCGGGTTCAGTAGTTGAATTCGCAATTCGGAAAGGCACTATCCCAGATGCTTTTGGGGCCAAAAGAGATGCATTCTTTAATTCATTGAACAATTATGAAGGGTACAAATTTGCCAGAGAGTTCAAAGTTTACAAGTTAAATGAGCAGGGTGTTCCAAGTCTAGCAGAAAATACACAGGCCGTAATTATTGTTTGGGAAAATGCTGAGAAGTTTCAAGCTGCAGCACAACCAATTTTTGGAACAACGGAATATCAAGAGTTTGCAGATAACCTTGAAGTGGAAGCATACTTTGCTAGTTCACCGGCAGAGTAATGCTTAAAATGAAATGAGTGGTGGGAGAGACATCTCCTGCCACGCACTTTATTGTGCATAACGGCTCGAATATGCGTAGTGCGGGATTTCAAGGCACTTCACTATCAAACCGCTAAATTGTTTATTAAATGCTATACTGTTCAAATTTACCAAATCGTCCCGCATTACATATATTTATGGTTATGGGCTGGGCTTTATTTGAGTCCATTTAATATTACATTTAGAAGACAATTCATTTCTAAATAACCATCTTTGCTTTTACTTTTCAATTTCTTGCGAAATTCATCCTGCACAAATGCTTTTTCAATAATTTCTCCATGATATTTTTGTTCTTTATCATTGAAGTTTTTCCACCTAACTGGAATTAAACCGTCTTCTTTTGTAAGAATATCACTTCCTAGATACATTTCAATGCCACAAGCTGAGCCATTAACATTCATAATCTTATTACCTGTTGGTCCAACTGTAGGGTATTTTTTAGCTAAAGGAATATCTGGAAATTTCAGAACGCGGATATTATCAGTTAAAGTCTTTGTATTCAACTTATTCATTTCCATAATACCAGTTGTATCATTATCAAACAGTGCAATGATTGGATGTTTTACATTTGCAGCAGCGAAAGATGTAACAAGTTTTACTAAAGCAGATGCGTTACTTTCCATTTTATATTCTTGGAAATCAATGAAATGATAATAATTCTTTAAATGCGGATACAGCTTTTCAATACTTTTTGAAATAAATTCAACATCAGTCTTTCCTTCTGTCAGAACAATAATCTTTTCATAGTTCACTGTTCTTGCTATCTCTTCATCTACCCACCCACTTTCAATTACTCCAGACAAATCATATTCTATAATTGCATTATCAGGTATTACGCTTAGAATAGAATACAAATGACTTTCAAGTGATTGGCCGTGAATTCCAAGGTCTCCTGCAATTAAACTATCTCTTAGATTTGTAAATAACTCGTCATAATGCTTTTCTCTCCCCGAAACTATTGCTCTTATCTCATTTAGATACTTGTCATACGAAATACGACTTAATGAGAAAGAGTAAAATCCTTCTTCTCTGGCTATTTTCTTTGCTTGGCTAAAATCTTTCCTTGATTTTTTTAATGAATTCCCATAAATCTCAAGTCTGTCCCTACAAATTTTGGTATTCTTAATAAAACCTTTGAATTCATATACTTCTTCGTCTCCTGTATAGGCGTCACTCCATACCATTTCATTTCTCGATGAATTTTTCCTATTTTCAACAACAAAGTCTTCTGGTTGAAAAAGTAAATTAACTATCTCTTGAAAATACCAGTTCTTATTATTAAAAACTGAATAATCATCAAATGTTATAGAAGAATATGTTCCCCTCTTAGTTAATTCTGTTTATCATAGCTCGTCCTTGCCTTGCCCATAACAATAATATATCATACACTTTGCGCGGTATTTCTCTTTCAATATAGGAAATTATGTGCGATATGCCCCAAATAAGTAGGTAAACGCACACTGCCTTATATTTTTTACGGCTGGCAGGTTGCTCATTACCATTGCTTATTAATGCAAGTGATCTAACCTAGTATAACCACAAAATGTAAGCAGGAATATCTAAAATTGGTTGATGGGCAAGTGCTGTCAAGAGGTTTAACCTTTCATGCCTTTTATGAAGCTCAGAGTCTTCTGGGAGTGACTCTGAGGGGTGGTTATGATGTTAATCGCTGCATGTTGCCTTTTTTAGCCTTGCTTGTAGGCATTAATTGCATTGCGTACTGACCCATGCTTTGTCAACAGCTTTTCCGCAGAAGCGGCATCCACACCCAATTCGGTCATCAGCATACGAATACCCCGGTCAACCAGCTTATTATTGCTTAGCTGCATGTCTACCATGCGGTTGCCCACCACATGGCCGAGCCGGATCATTACGGCGGTGCTGATCATATTGAGCACCAGCTTCTGTGCTGTACCGGCCTTCATGCGGGTGCTACCTGTGACAAACTCCGGCCCTACCACTGCTTCTATGGGATGCTCTACTGCAGCTGCCAAGGCAGAGCCTTCATTGCAGGTGATACACCCGGTGAGTATGCCAGCATCTCGTGCCGTTTTTACGCCACCGATTACATAAGGGGTTCTCCCGGATGCTGCAATACCGATCAGACTATCTTGATCATCAATAGCATAAACCTGTAAGTCCTTCCATGCCTGCGCCTCATCATCTTCGGCAAACTCCACCCCTTTTCGGATAGCACCATCTCCACCGGCTATGATACCAATCACTCGGTCATGTGCCACACCAAAAGTAGGCGGACATTCAGATGCATCTACTATGCCCAATCTACCGCTCGTACCCGCCCCAATATAGAAAAGCCGTCCACCCTGCTGCATGCGGGGTACAATGGCTTCCACTAATGCCGTAATCTTCGGAATCACCTGCTCTATCGCCTGGGGCACTTTTTTGTCCTCTTCGTTGATGTGGGTCAGCAATTGCGATACGGGCATTTGTTCAAGATCGTTGTAGTGCGAGGATGATTCGGTAGTGCTCATATGTTTAGGTCGGTTTTGTGGTAAAGGGTAAGACCGGCGATAGGATCTTCCATAATGTTGCCGATGGCAATCCCGCGATCATTGCCCAACTGCCGTACAATATTGCTAAAATAAAAGGCAACGCCGCCTACGAAATGTACTTTTACTGTATTTCGCTGGGCATAATGCACCAGCACTTCATCAAAAAATCGAGCCAGCTCCTGGTAAGCCATTCGGTAGATAGCAGGCTCTTTCAGGTTTTGGAAAATGAATTTTGAAAAGCTTCCCAGGTATTGCTGTGCACCGGGCTGTTTGTACAGCCTGGTAAGGTGGTCAACCAGATTATCGCCAAATCTCTTCTCAAACCTGGCCGTCAGGGTATCACCCAGCTGTCCGCGGCCATAGGCTTTGAGCAATGCCTTCCCCAAAGCTGTGCCACTGCCTTCATCACCAAGGATGTAGCCCAGCGGCGGCACCTTGTGCGTGATTTGTGCACCATCATAATAGCAGCTGTTGCTTCCCGTACCAAGAATGCAGGCAATACCGGCCTGGTGCCCACACAACGCATGAGCAGCCCCTAGCAAGTCGTCATTTACTTCAACTTTCGCCTGAGGCCATACCGATTGTATGGTTGTGGCTACAGCATCTTGTTGCACCGAGCCTAATATGCCCGTTCCGTAATAATAAACTTCCTCCGGTCGCTGGGGCAATAAAGGACTTACTGCCTCCGTGAGTATCGATTTCAGTTTTTCCGGCTCATGATGCAGCGCAGAATAACCATCAGCCTGCCCCTGCTCTACCTTTTGGCCAATGAAGCGCCAGGAAAGTTTAGTGCCACCGCTATCAATGATCAGCTTCATACATCTGGTTTTTCTAAAATTCCCACCTGTTGCATGCGCTCAAACACCTGGGCTGTATGTGGTGCATCGGCCAATTCATGCGTAAGATCCTGCCCTGCCCAATGCTCATAATGTTTCCCATCGCGCCATAGCCGCGAAGCACTCACATCATAGATCTTTTGCTCGTAAGCTACCCATATCTCAGGACGATCCTGGCCATTGCGCAATGCGAGCTGTGAGCGGGTATAGGTTTTCATCGCTTCCACTATTTCAGGGTAACGAGGGTTACGCCACTTCCACCGCGCTCGATATGCTCATCCTGCATCCGTTCAACCTTAGTATGGTCACGCATCTGCTGGCGGATCAGATCTCGCAATATTCCATAGCCCTTGCCATGGACAATACGGAGCTCCTTATGCCCTAGCAAAATGGCCTGATCAAGGAAATAATCCACCTCAGTGATGGCCTCCTCGGCTCTTTTTCCGCGGATATCGAGATTTGTGCTAAACTCCGCAGCTTTACTGCTCATATTATAACCTGAGCTCTTTCTGGAGGCTTTGGATGGCCTGCTTTCACCACCATTGATTTTCTCGAGCTTATCCAGGGCAATGGTAGATTTTAGCGTGCCAATCACCATCTCCACTTTTTTGCCTTTGATACCGGTAACTTCACCAATAGCCTCCTGGTCTTTGATGCGTACCCGGTCACCCACCTGTATGGGCCCGTCAGCGAGCGTGATTGTGGGTTTTGCTTTTTTGGCCGGTTTCTCAGGCTCCTTTACAGAAGCCTCAAACTGCTTTAGTTCTTCCCGTGCTTTGCGGGTAGCCTCTTTTTCTGCCTGGTTTTCCTTGATCTGTCGTATCGTCGATTCGATGCTTTTATTCGCCTGCGCCACCAGGCGTGCCGCTTCTTCTTTTGCTGCTTTCAGGATCTTCTTTTTCTCCGTATCGAGGTATTCCTTTAAGTCATTGTAATCTTTGACCGATTGCTCCAGACTAGCTGTTTTATCTTCCACCTCTTTCAATTTCTTAGTGAGGTTGGCTTTGTCGGTTTCTAATTCAGATACCAATTGATCAAACTTCACATGGCTATGGCCTACCAGCTTTTTGGCTCGGTTGAGCAATTCTTGAGGTAGTCCAATCTTTCCGGCGATTTCCAGGGCAAAGGAGCTACCCGGTTTGCCCATCTCCAACTCATACAGGGGCTCAAGCTTGTACGGATCAAATTTCATAGCACCATTGACCAGGCCGGTGGCTTTTTCAGCCAATTTTTTGAGGTTGGCATAGTGCGTGGTGATCACACCATAGCTATGCTTTTGCACAAAAGTTTGCAGGATGGATTCAGCTATCGCTCCGCCAAATTGAGGCTCGGTACCCGTACCAAACTCATCGATCAGCAACAGCGATTTACCATTAATGTTTTCCAGGAAATAGCGCATATTGGTCAAATGAGAGCTGTAAGTACTCAAGTCATTTTCCAGGGATTGCTGGTCTCCAATATCGATAAAGAAATTCTGAAAAAGCCCGAATGTTGAGCCCTCTCCTACAGGCACCATCATGCCGCACTGGTACATGTACTGCACCAAAGCCACGGTCTTGAGGCATACCGATTTACCCCCGGCATTAGGCCCTGAAATCAGCAGCAGTCTTTCTGATTCATCCAGCTTAATGGTAAGGGGTACGACTTTCTTGCCAGATTTCTGGTAGCTGTGGAAGAGCAGCGGATGCCGCGCATTTACCCATTGGATGTGGGGTGTCTTTTTGCCTGCCGGCCAGATCGCTTCCAGCTCCTGTGCCAGTTTGGCCTTGGCCCGGATAAAATCCACCATACCCAAAAAGCGGTAGGCCTTTTCCAGGTAAGGCGTTTGCTCGCGAACCCTATCGGTAAGGTTGGTCAGCAGCCTGATGATCTCCCTTCGCTCCTGGTATTCCAGGTCTCGTACTTCATTATTGATATCCAGCACCTCTGTAGGTTCGAGGTATACTGTTTGCCCTGTTGCTGATTCGCCGTGAATAAACCCTTTGATCTGTCGCTTATGCTCCGCAAGTACCGGGATCACGAGTCTGCCACTGCGAATGGTAAGGTTCACATCCTCTCCAACCAGGCCTTCCTTACTTGCTCGTCGCAATATGGACTCCAGAGTGCGCCGTGCCCGGGTTTGGTTGTACACAATCTCCTGCCTGATGGCCTTCAGCTCGGGACTGGCATTGTCCCTAATTTCACCACGATCGTCAATGATCGCATCAATGGCATTGAGCAGGGATTTATCCAGCTGCACCGATTGGCTTGCTTCATGTAGCAATGGATAATCGGCCTGTCTATCCTTCAGAAATTTGACACATTTGAAAATGGTCGTCATGGAAGCCTTCATTTGGGCAAATTCCTCTGCATCCAGAAAATTGCCTTCTATCCGGGCTTTTTTGAGCTGTTCGCTAACATCCAGGTAGTTGTTGCCAGGAAAGGACTCATTACTGTCCAGAATATACTTAAACTCGGCTGTTTGATGGCCCAGCTTTTCTATTTTATTGAGATCGTGCAGCGGCTGCAATTTCTCCACATAGCCCTGACCCAGGGTTCCCGCACATCGGTCCATGAGCAAGACTCGAATTCTGTCAAATCCAATTTTCTCTTCTAATTGATCAGGATAAAATATCATTTGCGCAAACTCTGGGTTTGAAGTCTCACATTTAGGCTATCCACCACCGCATCATAAATACTATTCATTGAGCTAATGTTGTTGAAATGCCAATTATAACTTTCCTGATATAACGATTCTGACACTTGATGTTCTTCAAGAATTTGTTTTTCAAATGCCCGATACAAAGTTTTGGCAGAATCGGGCTCCACATTAAGCGCTTTGATCTTCGCCTCAATAAGGTGTATATCAATTAAAATGCTGGTCATGGTGGCCCTATTCAGGATATTATCAGGAACCGGTTTTTTATTGCTGCAGGATGCCAGTATCAAAACCAGGCAAAAGGCCAAAAAAGAAAATCTCACGCGGGCTATTTAAATTCTATCGTCTAATTTTGACTGTAAAATTACAGGTAATGAAGGAAATCCTCAAAAAGCTGCGCAAGTACGAGATTCGCATCCGCAAAGCGATCAATACGCAAATGCAGGGGGATTTTCATTCCATTTTCAAAGGCTCCGGTTTGGAGTTTGATGATGTACGGCAATATCAGTATGGAGATGATGTGCGTACCATCGACTGGAATGTATCTGCCAAAGGGCATGGCACATTCGTGAAAACCTTCAAGGAGGAAAAAGAGCAAACCGTATTTTTTATACTTGATGTAAGCGGATCGCAGGAGATTGGAGTACCTGGGCGGCAAAAGATTGATATTGGCAAGGAGATTTGTGCGCTGCTGGCTATTTCCGCGATCAAAGAGAGCTCACAGGTGGGTTTGATCTGCTACTCTGATCAAAAGGAAAAATATGTAAAGCCCGGAAAAGGGCTGAAGCATAGCTATAATATCACCAGCTCCATATTTAAGCTCAACCCACAGAGCAGTAAGACCAATCTGAGTAAAGCTATTCATTTTGCCCTTGATACCATCAAGAAAAAGAGTATCATCATCCTGATTTCCGACTTTATTGATGATGGTTACGAGCATCATTTGAAGGCGCTGGCAAGAACACACGATTTGGTAGTCATCCATATTGTCGACCAGCGGGAAACAAATATGCCGAAGCTCGGCATCATTCCCCTATTTGATCAGGAAACCAAAAAGACACAGTGGGTCAACACAAGTTCGCCTACCTTTCGGTCGAAGATCAAAAAAACCTTTCAGAAAGACAGAGATGAATTGGAGGAGCTTTGCAAAAAAAACCAGGTCAACTATATGCTCGTAAAAACCGACGAGGATTATGTACCCAAATTGATTCGTTTATTTCAAATCAGAAATAAGACAAGAAAAATTGGTTAAGCTAGTTGCATCACTTATCGGAATTGTATTAACCATACAGCTGCAGGCGCAGGAGATTAAGCCTGTGGGCCAGTTTATGGCAGACAGCCTCAAAATCGGCGAACCCATAGATTATGCGCTTTCAGTGCGCTATCCTACCAGTCAGCAGGTGCTGTTCCCGGATTCCAGTTTCAATTACCAGCCTTTTGAGTTTCTGGCAAAGCAGTATTTCCCTACCCGCATCGAAGGTGAGATTGCTATTGATAGTGCCATTTATACGTTGACCAGCTTTGAGATTGACAAAGTACAGCAATTGGGACTGCCCATATTCGTGGCTACTTCAAAGGATAGCATAGCCATTCGGGCCACAGCCGATTCTGTATTTCTGCAAGAACTTATCCCAGTGGTTAGCGACTCTCTTGAGTTGAAAGCCAATACCGAATATTTTGAAGTGCCCTTTGCGATCAACTATCCTTATATCACCATTGGCATAATTGTTTTTATTGTCATTCTGGTGGTGGTCTATTTCGTATTTGGCAAAACCATCAGGAAAAACCTCAAGCTCAGAAAGCTCCGCAAGGAATATGAGAAATTCTCGCAGCAGTTTGAATCTTCCATCAATCAGGTTCGCACCAAAGTAGACCCTAAGCTTTCGGAGCAATGCGTTGGCATTTGGAAAGCCTACATGGAACGGCTGGAGGAGAAACCCTATACCAAACTCACTACCAGAGAGTTGGTCAATACCGGTATCAGCCAGGATATACTAGGTACTTTAAAGGATATCGACCGTAACATTTATGGTAGCAAGGATATAAAAGATATTCATAGAAATTTTGAGCAACTAGAAGACTATACGCTGGAGCGCTACCAGGAGAAAGTAAGGGAGGTGAAAAATGGATAAACCATTGGCAGATTTAAGCTGGTATTCTTTTCGTTGGTTTACACCTGAGATCTGGGCCAATTTCCAGTGGGAAAACGAGCTTTTCCTATACCTTATTCCGCTGATTCCTCTTTTCTTTATTCTAAGGGCGCTATTCGGTATAAAACTCAACCAAAAGCTGGAAGTAGCCCTGCCTGAGCAAGCCCAGCAAACTGACTTCACCAGCTGGTTTAGGTTTTTACCTCCGGTATTGCTGATCGCATCGCTTATTTTGCTGTTGGTCGCCATGGCGCGTCCGCAAAAAACCAATGAAATGGTGGAGCGATGGACCGAGGGTATCGATATTATGTTGCTGATCGATATCAGCGAGTCTATGCAAATCCAGGATTTCCAACCCAATAGACTCGAAGCAGCCAAAAATGTAGCGAATGACTTCATATTGGGCCGCTTCCAGGACCGTATTGGCCTGGTGGTGTTCTCCGGAGAGGCCTATTCCATGTCGCCACTGACGACAGATTACGAGTTGCTGACTAACTATGTGAGCGATATCAATTTCGATTTGATCGAAAGCCGGGGTACGGCCATTGGTAGTGCTTTGGCAGTGGGAACCAATCGCATGATGGAATCTGACTCTAAGTCTAAGGTCATCATACTGCTCAGTGATGGTGATAACACCGCTGGAAATCTCGATCCTGAAACGGCAGCCCGATTGGCACAAGCCTATAGCATTCGGATTTATACCATTGCCGTGGGCAAAGAAGGTAAGGTGCCTTTTGGCAAGGACTTTTTTGGCAGAACCAGGTATGTGGAAAATACCATTGATGAAACCACGCTACGCACTATAGCAGATATTGGCGAAGGGAAATTCTACCGGGTAAGTGACAATGCAGCATTGCAGATGGTTTTTGATGAAATAGACCAGCTGGAAAAAGCTGAAATCAAAGAAACCCGGTATAAAGATACTACAGACTTCTACCAGCAATACCTGTTGTGGGGCATTGTGTTTTTCCTGCTTTGGCTAGCTAGCAAGGCTACTTTTATGAGCAATGTGTTGCAGGATTAAACTTGTGACCTATTATGTTTCGTGAGGACACGAAACATTGCAGGGCTTGTTTCTTTACAATCTATCCCTCTATTTATACTATTAAAGATTGATTTCATAATACGAGTCTTGAGGAAATATTGTCTAGTGAGTACACAAAACCAGGCGATAAACACGAAACAAGGCAAGGAAAATAAGGCACTGATATTTTTTCATTGAATTGCAACATTAAAAATCTTGAAAACCAGTAACTTCGAAAGCTAAATTTGCCAGCTATGAGTAAACCAAATAAAGCCACCATTCTATATGTTGATGACATGGTTCCGAACATCAATGTATTCAAAATCACCTTCAAACGACATTTCAATATCATTACTGCAGAAAGTGCGGAGGAAGCCATAAAAATTC
Source organism: Cyclobacteriaceae bacterium (assembly GCA_965227155.1). GTDB lineage: Bacteria > Bacteroidota > Bacteroidia > Cytophagales > Cyclobacteriaceae > UBA6059. The sequence goes on along the minus strand of OZ245731.1, from coordinate 3,775,728 downwards.
TGTCAGATGAATCAATAGATTTATTGATTACTGATCATTTTATGCCCCAAAAAACAGGCCTTGAGCTTATTGAAGAGGTTAACCAGTCACATCCCGATCTTCCTAAAATGATCATTTCAGAGTATTCTAAAGATGCCGTCATTAGATCCAGTATGGCAAAACTAGGCATACTTCAAAATATCCATAAACCGTGGGATCGTGATGAGGTGATGGCTTACATCAACGAAGCGGTAAAAGCTTAAATTTCTTCCAATAAGGTAGCAATGGCCGCGGCATCCAGTACACCATGGCCTACGCTTTTATAAACCGTAATGCGGCTGTTATGCTTAGCCCCTTGATTGACCAGGTGGCCTATTTCTGTAGCTCGATCCCAACTAAACCTTCCTTCTGCAAGCGGAATCAGCAAATCTCCGGCTTCCTGTTGGCAGCCCTCAATATGATCGACTACCACCCTTGCTGCTTCAATTATATCGCTGGACAATTCCCTGCTATCAGGCTGAAATGCGCCTACGGCATTGATATGCACGGATTCTGCTATTTGATCCCTGGTAAAAAGTGGCTCATTTGAGGTAGTGCAGGTGCAAATCACCTCAGCTTCCCTGAGCTTACTGAAATCATGGGAAGGAATTAATATAAGTTGTGGGTACGCCGCTTGCAGGCGATCACAAAAGGCCTTTGCTTTTTCCGTTGAACTGCCAAAGACCATGACGGTAGTAAAATCCCGTACGCTACACATTGCCCTTAAATGGGTTTCTGCCTGTGTGCCGGTACCGAATATCGCCAAAGTCTTGACACGCTTCGGTGCCAGCAGGTCAGTGGCTACAGCACTTGCTGCAGCCGTACGCAGACCGGTAATCACAGAACCATCCACAAAAGCAATTGGCTCTCCCGTAGCACCTTTTTGTACCACAATGGTAGCGTGAATCAGCGGACGACCCTGGGCCGGGTTGCCGGGCACCACAGTAACCAGCTTCGTAACCCAACCATCCATGCGAGGGTAATAAACCGACATGTTGAGATGCGTATTATCATGAAGGTAAGGGGTCACCTGCCTTGGTGGTGCAATCACTTCACCTCTGGACAGTGAAGCCAATGCCCGCCCTACTTCAGCAATCAGCTTCGGCATTTCAATGCGCTCCAATACCTCCCGACCTGAAATGTAGGGTATATCCATTTTTAAAAATGCCTTACGATTTTCCTGCTGCCCATTTTCGGTTGAAGTCCTTCAACTGATCTACTGGACCAAGATTTGCCAGGTGCATTACGGTTTTCTTACCCTTGATGAGGTTGATCTCTGTGGGCTTTACATTTGCCTTGTGCGTAGTATGCACTACCTTATCAAAATACTTTTTGGCTGCCACATATTCTCCTTTACCGAATTCCTCGGCTCGCTCCTCCACTACCGGTGCCTTAAATGGTATCAGGTGGTAATTGGTAACTTTTACGGTATAGCGCGGCTTAAACTGTGTGATAAAATTTTGCCATGCTTTTTTCATAACTGTTAGCTTTAGTTTACTATAAAATAAGAAATTTTGATGAAATGATCTTTAGATCAAGGGTGTAAGCTCCGGCACTTTACCCTGGTATTGTTGCACATCCACACCATACATTTTTAGAAAATCGACTCCTTCGTCATTAGCGATTCCTTTGTAGGCGGCATAGGATTGCAGGAAAATGACCCTGGCTATACCCATGGTGTAGATGATTCTGGCACAAGCCAGACAGGGTGAAAGTGTAACATATAAGGTGGCACCTTCTACAGAGGCTTTATTTTTTACAGCGTAAAGAATGGCATTTTGTTCTGCATGAATCGCCAGGCTGCACCCTCCTTTTGAATCACGAGGACAGCCCTGCTCAGGAAACACCTCATCACAGTTTTGCGTCCCGGAGGGCGGACCATTGTAGCCAATGGATATGATGCGGGTTTCCTTCGTCAATACTGCACCAACATGACGCTTGATACAATGCGATCGTTTGGCGAGGTTCACCGCCAGTTCCATAAAAATATCATCAAATTCGGGTCTGTCCATACCGGGTCTTTCCATCCTAAATTGTTAACACTCAAAATATACTTCTACCCAAACCAAATTAAGCACATTATGATGAGACCATTACTCCTTACGATCATTTTTTCATGCTGCTCCAATTTACTTTTTTGCCAGGAAAACACCCCTTCACCCCAGGATTTCGACTTTTGGTTGGGAGAATGGCGTGTAGAATGGGAAGAAAGTAATGGTAAGACAGGCTCTGGTACCAATATCATTGAAAAAATAATGGATGGCAGTGTCATACAGGAACGGTTTAGCATCACCCAGGGTGGTAATGCAGGCTTCAAAGGCACCAGCATATCGGTTTTTGATCCACGGCAAAAGGTCTGGCGCCAGGCCTGGGCAGATAGTCAGGGGGGCTACTTTAGCTTTACTGGATCCCGCGAGGGCGACAAAAGGATGTTCAGCACTACGGCGCAAGAGACTGCCGAGGGGACTATCATTCAACGGATGGTTTTTTATAACATCACCGAGGATGCATTCACCTGGGACTGGGAAAGCTCCAAAGATGGGGGTGAAACCTGGACATTGAGCTGGCGGATTCAGTACACGAGGAAGGAATAAGACCAACCTGGCTAAGGGTGCTATTTAACAACCAGCTTTCTGGTGGCGTATTGTTGATTTTCAATGGTAAATACAAGTAAGTAAATACCTGAAGGCAATTGGTATGATACGCCCTCTTTCAGGTGGTGAAAAGATTGGATTTGCTTCCCTGAAAGGTCGATCACTTTCATGTCTAAACGTTGATTGGATGATGATACAAAGAAATGCCCGGTGGATGGATTAGGAAATACAACCAGATTCCGCCCTGGCCGTTCGACGCTTAGCGGCTCTAGTACAACTATTTCAATCCAGGCTTCCGCACTCACTTCTCCATCATCAACTGTTAAAACCACCTCGTAAGTGCCTTCTGATTCAAATGTGTAACTAAGCAATGGTTCATTACCCACGGATTCACCATTAATTGTCCATAGATAGCCTAGCATATCTCCATCAGTGTCTGATGAAGCACTACCATCAAAGTCAATATCCAGGGGTGGCACGCCCTCCTCTGCGGTGGCTGACAATATCGCAACCGGCGGTGTGTTGGGAGTTGAAGTAGTGATGGTAACTGATTCGCTGTAAGGTGAACGGCCGATTGTATTTTCTACATAAACCCTGTAGGTATATGCGGTGGCCGGCTCCAGATTCTGCTCTGAAAAAGCTTCTGCATTTGCACCTAATCGAGCCACCTCTTCAAATGAACCGCCAACCTGCCTTTCAATAACAAAGGCCTGCTCATTGATATTCCTGTCATACCACCTAATGGTCACGGCAGTTTCAGAGGATGATACTGCAGTTAAGCCAAAAGGTGCTTCTGGTAAATCCAATTGTTGGCCGGGAGCCCATGAATAAATGATATCATTATTTATCCAGCTGACTTTCTCCGGATCGGTACAGGCCTCCGTACCGCAGGAATTGGTATTGCTTACACTACACAAAATAGCTTCAGCAGTATCACAGTTTTCGCCATATTCACTCCAGCAGAATGGATAATGGAAAACATTGTTTTCAAAAGTCAATGCATAAGGACAATCTCCTCCTGGGTCGCCACTATAGCGTAAAAATCCCGGCTGAGCCCAGCTATCTTCAAACTCCGTATGGCCGGTATAGTATGCCTCGTTATCATGTATATAAACATTATTGGCCTGGGACCTCCGAAACTTGAAAGGCGAGCCACTGACATTTTTTAAATAGCAGTTTCTTATTTCTGATTCATTGAGTCGGGTACCATAGAAGCCATGAAGATTGGTCACATCCTCGAAAATGTTATGACAATTGGTCATTTCAATATGCTCCATTAAAATCCGAGTAGAGTTCTTTGGATAGATCACCCCTGCTGTATATGGGTATGAAGAACTATTTCGGGGTGTCTGCTCGCCAGGGAAATAATATGTGCCGATCTTATTGATCTTAATATCCCTGATGTGCACATCCTCAGTTTCATACACCATTATGGCACCTTCCTGCCACATTTCGAAAAACAGGTTCTCAATCAATACGTCTTGCTCACTGGGACCAATCACAAGCAACCCCTGTGTTGGCCCTCCCTCATGCCTATGTTTGCTGCCAAGCAAGTGTGCTTTCTCCGCTGGCCCATAGGTGGAAAATTTAAGCTTACGGTTTATATTCCACACAAATCCAAAATGCAAAGGTCCCTGCGCTTCATCCAAACCATAAATAGGAGTGAAATCATCGAAGGTCTCTCCACCTCTCAATAGTATTTCATAGTTGGTCACCTCATTTTGAGTTGCCTGTGCTATCTGGTAGGCCCTGTGGAGTGTTCTTATCGGGCTCTCTTCAGTCCCTTCATTACCATCTGAGCCCAACGCTTGAGAAACAAAAATCCTTTTGGTGACAACTACATTTCCTTTGGTAGGTGTATCATCAAAACCAGTGATGTAAATTTCATCCAGTTGTGCCCCATCTTCACGGTAATAAATATTGATAGTATGGGTGCCTTCTTCCAATTGCCAGGTCACTTGCCTTTCATTATCATCACTATCATGCACAGGTGCCCAAGTCCAGCTGTTGAATTCTCCAATAGCATTCCAACGGTAGGCATTTCCGTTATTTACCTGCACCCAGAAGGAATCGTCTGATCCGGAAGGGGTAATAACCCGGCCCCAAATTTTGTATATGCCGGCTTTTAGGTTGATGTTGAAAGATACTTTGCCAGCAGCAGGAGGAGAACCCGTAGACTCATTGCCCGGAAGTACTTCTACATATTGACCATTGCTGGCATCAGGGTCATCAAAAACCTGCATGGGAGCTTCTACTAAGCCCGATTCGGCCTCCAGGTAAATGCTGTCTTGTGCAAATGACTGAAATGCACATATATGAATGATGAATAAAAAGTGAGTAAAAACCGCTCTGTTAAGCTTTCTTACTCTTATACCACTTGCTTTTATTCTCATTACCCTGTCCCTATTAAATATTTTCATTATCACTATGTCGGTATTCTTTGTGCATTTGCATTAAAGTGGTATTCATAGGTGACTAGTCCATTAAAACCACAGATATTAGCAATCATCGTGTCATTCTATTTATAGAAATCTTAACTGATTCGGCCTTATTACCATTTTCAAATTCAAGAACATAGATCCCATCCTTAAAGCCTGATAGTTGCAGTTTATCATCTATGATCTTTAAAATCGTGATCTTTCCTGCCATATCAACCACTTTTACATTTTCATATTGGTGATTGTCTTTTAGATATAGTATTCCGGTATTTGGGTTGGGGTAAGCCAATATCGAATTGCTTTCGATACCTAAAACGACCTCATCCGGCTGATCCTCCTCTTTTACAAAATGTGCAATAATCCATGCGCTTTCATTGAGCGTTTTGGTTACTATCAAGCCTTCTCCACTAATATCACCCTCCCATCTTTCAAAGGCATATCCTGGGTCTGCACTAGCCGTAACTGTAATTTGCGTACCTACAGGCACAATACTTCTATTCAGGCTACTTTCCAGATACACATTACTATTTGGTGGGGGCGGGACTCGGGGCTCTAATTGTGGATGAAGCATATAAACAACTACATCATTGTGGTCTCCTTTAGTGAAATCGGCAGCATTAGCCCAATTGGTAGCCCTAAGCCCATTTATTCCCTGCAGTGGACCAGTTATTGTTGCCCTTAATACAGGGAATCTAGACTGAAAGCCTATCGAATAACCATTATCCATCGATACAAAATCGGTGATCAACATCGATTCATGATTTTCTCCAAAAACTGTAATGTTACCAGATATGGTAGTTTCGTCTATTGGATAAGAAAAACTTAAATAGTTGGAGTCGTTGGTTGACCTGTGTTGAGTAATGCGAGGGTGCTCCAAAACAGGAATAGCAAGGGCTAAGGTGTCTGTTCGAAAAAAGGGGCCTTGTATTGGTTCATTCTCATCAAAAGCACCTATATCAGGTGCCGTTCCTTCGTAAATGGATGTCCAATTAAGTTCGGGAATAGAAAGAAAACCACCAGCATCAATACACGGACTATCGCCTTGTAACCTTAAATCGAAGGTATTAGGATTTGCAAAACGTGGATCAGACACAACACCATTTTCCTCCTGACCATTATTTAATAAAATGGTGCTGAAGGCTTTATTAGAACAGTCATAATCATAATTTAGCGTACCATTCCATCGATCCAGTTCCCACGCTCTTTTGGTCAATGAGAAAGCATTGTTGTAATGCTTTACGTGTTTCATCTCTCGATCTCCAATTGAGCCATGTAATCTGCCACTTCCATAATAGCTATTATTGAAGATGTAAAGCGGTTCGGATAAATTATCGTTTCCAGTACCATAAACCTTGTAGTAACCGGTACAAATATCCTCTGACCAACTATCAGGATCATTGGTGATGATATTTCCAAAATAATAGATGTTTCCACCCTTTACATGATCTACAGATAAGGTTTTGTGGATATTGTGAGTCCAATTGTGATGTATAAATAAGTTTTTGGTATAATCTTCCGGTTCAAAATCATTGTCTCTGATACGCTTTATGGTATTTTGATAAATTTCAATATTCGCATCAAAACCTTCATCCCCTCTCCATCGAAAAGCATTAAATGCATTCTGAATGGTGTTGCCCCTTATGACATGACTGCCAGAGGTTCCTTGCATTGTAATCAACGAGCCATTTAGAAAATCAAGTGCCCCGTGATGCATGGATTGCCATGCAGCTCCATCTGTCCATGAACTTACATTCCATGCATATGTAGCTCCCTGATCCCAAAAACAATTCTCAACAAGTATATGGTGTGAAGCCGGACCGCTTACATTAATCAACCGTCTCCCACCCTGGAAATAACAGTTTTTGAAGGAAATGTAGGATGAATTATTGACCGGCAGAGGATCGATCCATGCGTTTTGAAAATGTAGATTGACAAACTCTAACCATGAAGATCCATTAATTTCCAGCCAGTTGTAAGATATGGCGACATTTGGTGAAGGTCTTCTTCCATCAATTACAGCAGAATTAGCTATTTCGGCAGGCCCAATAAAAATAATAGGCTTGTCAAAATCTCCATGAACATTTGTGAGCTTAATCGGACCAAAATAAATCCCAGGTTCAAAAAGCAAGGTGTCTCCCGGATTTAAGGATAGCACAACTTCATTAAGATTATCCTCAGGAGAAACTTTTATGGTATTCTGAGCTCTAGCACTAAAATTAACCAATAGAATGACCAGAAAAAGCTTTTTCATACAACGAGCGGTATTTCAATTCCAATGGGAATTCAATAGTTAGACGGTGTTTTTTGTATTTATACCTTATGGGGCATTTGCATAGCATCAAATAAATGAAGCTTACCAGGCCTCATTATATGCATCGGAATCAACAAAAAGAGCTGCATTTTTATGCGTACGAAGGATCGATGCTGGGCAAGTGGTAGATATTTCCCCTTCCAGGCTGTTCTTTACAGCTTTGGCTTTATTACTACCCGGCACCACACAGCTCATATATGTAGCTGAAAGTAATGCCGGAATCGTGAGTGTGATGGCAGTTTTTGGTACATGCGAGAGGGATTCAAAACATCCATCATTGACTTGCTGCTGCCGACAAGCTTGCTCAAGTTCAACTATCTTCACCCATTTAGGATCATTAAAATCAGCTACCGGGGGGTCGTTAAATGCCAAATGGCCGTTTTCACCAATTCCCAGGCAGCAAATATCAGGAGGGAAGTTCCTCAGCAGGGCTTTATATCGCTCACATTCCTGTTCAGGATGTAGCGGGTTGATCAAATGTACTGACTGAAATGGAACCCGATCAAATAACCGTACCTTCAACCACTGCCCAAAGCTTTGAGGTGCATCGGGTGCTATACCAATGTACTCGTCCATATGAAACGCATTGATCCTCTCCCATGCAATATCTAACTGTAGCAAGGCTTCTAAAAACTCATCCTGCGATGGTGCTGCCGCAAAAATCATATTAACCGATTGCTTTGATTCCAATAGGTATTTTATGATTCGTGCAACATGGTTGGCGGCTTTAGCACCCATCTCTTCCCGGGTTTTGCTCACATCCAAAGTAAGTTTATCATACTGGCTTTTGTCGGGCATATTTTTCATACTGATTTGTAAGTACTACTCACATCTAATTTAATATGCGGTATCTGTTTTTATTACTGACAAACTCTACATCTGGCATGGTCACAGAAAAAACCCAATCGCCCGTGTCATGTACAAGCCTCAGCATAAGATGATTTCTACCTTCCTTAAGGTCTAAGAACACCTCATCCTGATCAGTTAGATAAGGTCTGGCACCAAACTGCTCATGCACTTTTTCGCCATTTAAGTAGACATCTAAGCCATCGGTGCTTCCTACCAATAAACGCACCCTCTGTGGTTTATTTGAATCTATATGAGCAAATGCATGCATCAATTTCTGATCAGTGTTATCAAAAAGCTCGTGTAGATTTACTCTACTAAAAAGCGGTGTATTTACCCTTTCCATCTGTATTTCACCGAATCATGGAAGAATTCTTCTGTAACATTGGGAAAGGTAGCAGCCAATCCACCCATTTCAGACAATGCATCAAACTGAGGATCATGAGCTCCGTTTTTTGTTGGCATTGGCTCTGTCATCAACCATCCTTTGAAGTACCAGTTATCCGTTTTTTCAATGTCTAGTCGAACGTCTTTAGGGTGAGGAATTTCTAATTCACTATCGAACCTGGAAAGCGCAATTCGAAGCCTTTTTTCTACATCGTAAAAATCTGAAAGCTGCTTATCATAGCGACTTTCTACCATATCGAGGGAGTAAGATCGGTTTTCGAGAAGCCACAATCGCTGATTCTCTGCTTTTAATAATGTTAAATTGCTAATGACATCTTTCAGCTTACTAAAAGCCTGCACCAGCAAGGAGCGGGCTTCTTCCTTTTTTGCATCCTCCTTTTGGAGGAGGTAGGCCTTTTTATAGAATTCGGCAATTTCGACAATTGCGGGTCTGCTGGTAGCCAAATACCGATATTGGTCGATTGTAAATTGTATGTAATCAAGGTCTTGAGCAAAATAGGATGCTTCCACCTCTTCGAGATAGGTATCTGCCTTTTCAACAACAGCATTAACTTCACCCCAATCTTCCAGATTAGTCAATATTGATTTGCCGGAATCCGGTAGAATTTGCTGCCAAAATACTGCCTCATTCATTTTTTCGGTGGACTTGATGGATGTCAGTTGATTGATTGTATTAAGGGCTTTACTAATACCTGAACCATTATTACCGTAAAGCACCTTGTTGAACCGAGCATCATATGTTTGATCTGTAGTGTCGCTATTCCAACTTTGTTCCGCAGCATACGCAACGCCATACCAATCTCGTGAAAACAGTGCCGAGCCGCCATCATCCCAGACCGTATTTAACATACCCCATGCTCCTAGTCTTTTTCCTTCCGCTAAGAATCCACCAATATTTCCTTTGGCCACTTCAAAATCAGGGATCATGCTGTGTGAATTTAGAATGCCTGTGGAAATGAGTGGATTGTAGCCCCTGTCCAAAAAAGTAGTAATCCGATCTGTGTAAGTCTCCATGATATCGTATCCCCAGGTAATAGGAATAACATCATACGGAAGCCTGTCTAATATGGTAGGATCATTGAGAATGATGTCACCCCACATCAGTACCTTTTTGCCTTTGGCTGTAATCAAGTCGTAAATACGATTGATATGTTCAGCATAAACAGCACTTTCTCCGAGGCTATCAACCCTTGCCTTAGAAGCACCGGCTCCCAAATCAAAGGTTTCGTCTGAATTGATATGAAAATAGTCTGAGTGAAATGCTGGTATCATCTCGGTATATATGTCATCCAGTAGTTCGTAACTCTCTTCGTACGCAGGAGAAAGCAACGCTCCCCCTTCGCCGAGATGGCTATAATTTGGGTGAGCGAGTATTTTTTCGAAATGTCCAAATGACTGGAAATTACCAACCAAATCGATAGTAAATTTCTTAGCATAGTCTGCAAGTGATCGCCATTCAGCAATAGTTAGTGCACCATCTGCCGGGGCAAAAGCTGCATGTTCTTCGGTTTTAACCACATGCTCTGTGTAATAGGTGAGCATATTGATTTTCATTTCAGAAAGACGCTCTATTTGCTGTTTCATGTAGGCATGCGTGGGCACGGGGCCTCTACTGATATCATCCATCATTCCACGAATTTCAAGATCGGGATAGTCATTAATGATGATACCGGGCAACGCATTTTCAGGTCCATATGCCCGTAAAAGCTGTTTCAAAGATTGGACTGCATAATAGGCCCCGGTCTCATGCGTAGCATAAACCACAATTCCTTTAGTGTCAATTGCAATTTGGTAAGCTTCCCTTTTTTGGAAATCCCTGAGAGGCTCTATAAATGACGCAAATTCCTGATTATCATTGTCTTCATTGAGAATCAGCAAACTTATATCTGCTCCCTTTGATTTTTGCACCAGATCTAGCTCTTGTGAAGTGTACTCTTCCCAGGCATCAAGGAATTGATCTGCCGGGTAAATCTTATCGACAAATAGATTTAAAGATTTTTGTGTATTGAGCACAAAGGTTTGATCAGACCACTCAACTTCTTGAGGGTTAGGAATTATCGGGACATACTTGTTTTGAGCATTTATGATCGAGGAGGAAAAAAAGATTAAACACAAAAAAATGGGCGCTTTGATGTTATAATAGATGCTTACCATTGGGTTTAATTGTTAAGTGCTAAAGTGATCCTATTTCTTAACTGTAGGACGATTTTTTTCTTAGAGGAACCCTCAAATATTTCATTTTCAGTCCTTTTTATTACATCAATGGTCACTGATAAGACCACAGGCTTTTCTAATGTCATTCCATGTGATGAGCTTAATAGCATTATCATTAAGCTTAGCAGCCATTTCCAGGCTTGTAAATGTGTTGAGGTCGATTTGTCTCCATTCAGAACCGAAATTGGGATGGTTGATTGTTATCCCCTTCATTTCGTTATCATCAAATGCCGGATGGATTAAAATTACATTTAATCCATTCAACAGGTTGTCAAAAACATTGTGGTAAAACTCACCTAACAAACCGGATGCAAAATGCTCAAACGAGGCAAGGTGTACTTTGTCGGTCAAAAGATCCTCTTCAAGAATGTTTTGGTCGGGATCGAGCCCCACCATCTGCATCAATTCTCTGCTGATCAGCACAGGAAGCTTATGCTTGGTGCCCAAGTCTCTGTAAATCTTAAAAAACTGGCCGCAAGCACCAACACTGTACATGTGGCAATCAATATGACTAGGATCCAATCCAAATTTTAATACTTTATTGATTTGTGCCTCTAATTCCATAGCTACATGCTTCGGAGTAGCATTTTTTCTTAGCTCCTCTCTTGTCTTATAAAAATATCCATGCTCATCGACCAGGCTGGGTACTTTCGAAACGGGTAATACAGGGCCAAACTTATAGTTCTCCCATTCGCATGTCAGCGTAAGGTGTATTCCGCAATCCAAGGCTGGATGTTTTTTCGCAAATACGGCTATTTCATAGAAACACGGACAAGGCGCCATTATGCTGAAAGAATTTACAATACCTGATTGTAAAGACTGAATAGTACCCCTATTCTGCGAATGTGCAAGGCCCGCATCATCTGCATGTATGATTAATAATTTGGTATTTTCTGAATACCCTAATTTTTGTGTCAGGTTCATTCTTTTTATAAATCTATGACTACCTCATCTAAAGTTAATCTAATCAGATTATGGCAAACCAATATGAAGATGGTATGAAGTATTAGGCTTGCCTGGTTTTTTTTGTATCCAATAGGCTAACACATTTACAAACCCTTATTTCATTAATGGAAATTACAAGGAATATATGTGGGTGCGATTAGGAATTTAATACGTCTATATTAATAAGTACATTTAATGATTAAAGCGCACTCATGTGGCTTTCTCGATATCCTATCCATTATGAAAATCAACAATCCGTTAGTAGCAATCAAGTGTTGCGTTTTTATTTTCCTTTTTCAAACCCTGGCCTTTCCATCACTGGCTTTTCAAGTAATTGATAATGGCGTAGACACCCTACTTGTGCAATTGGAATCAGGCACAGTGGAGCAGCCCATGATAATCATGGACGATGACTTTGCACTTGGTGGCCAATATATCCGCGTAGAGGGCAACAATAAATCAGCTAGTGCACCACCTGCCAGTGGTAAGGTGACATTGACAGTTGAATTAGCGGGTGGGGATTATACCATTTGGGGACGTACCATAGCACGAGATGAAGATTCGGATTCATTCTGGTTTCAGGTCAATGATGGTGAAATTTACAATTGGAACGGTATACCAATTACCCCGTACTGGGGCTGGTCTCAGGTTTCAGATTTTAGGTATAGAGAAGTTGTTACCTGGTCATTGCCAGCAGGCACACACACCATTACAGTTTACTACAGAGAACCCAACTCCTTGCTGGATGCGCTCTTCATTACCAATATGGATGCCGTACCCACAAGAGGTGATGACCAATACCCACCAAATTTGGTCAATCTGAAAAGCCCACCAACCCCCTGGCAAAATGCTTACAACTTCAGCTTGCCCGGCTTTGAATTCTCACACCCAATGACAGTAATCAGTGGGTCAGAATTAAATATGATCAGGCACTATGTCGATCAACAAATCGAGCCACAGTATACAGCCTACCTGAAGTTAATTGCAGAAGCGGAGGAGGCACAATCCTTTGTGCCGGATGCCCCGGCAACCATGAATATCATGGGTGGATATGAACCTAACTCCAATTTGAACGATATAAGAGAACAGTTGTGGCGCAATTGCCATGCTGCCTATGCAAGTGCACTGGCTTATCAGTTTACAGGCGAAGCTAAGTATGCCGATAAAGCACTGGAGGTAATGATGGATTGGGCCAATGCCAACACCACATTTACTGGTGGTGATCGTGGTTTGCAGCTGGGTTCCTGGTTTTCACAAGTGCTTTATGCCGCTGACCTGATCCATGACTATGAAGGATATACTGATAGTCAGCGAGACACTTTTAACAGTTGGTGGCGAAATAATGTTCTTATTCATACATTAGATGTGCTGCGTGGCAAAGATAACAACTGGAAAGATGCTGCACTGCTGGGAGTGTTTACTGCCTCTGTTGTACTGGAAGACACGTTGTTGCTAAAAGAAGCCTTGATCCAGCTGAAAAGTTATTTTTACGAACGCACCGATGAAAGCGTGCAACTACCCGGTGTAGATTGGAAAATCAAAAAAGATGAAAATGGCGTTTATTTACCTCGCGAAGTGGTTCGGAATGATGGTAGAAGTGGGTTGACATACACCGCTTATGCCATGACCTCTATGGTTCAATGTCTTGATATAGCAAAATATGCAGGCTTTGACATGTGGCACGATACCACAGCCCAGGGTGCCGATATCAGACAATTGATGGAAAGGTATTTTCAATGGGATATCCTGGACCAATCATTTCCCTGGAACGGAAACCCAAACAAATCTGATAAGCGGAGAAACTCCTACGAGCTGGCCAACGCTAATCTTGACCTGAGTCCTGAGTTGGTGCAATGGATTGAAAATAACAGACCGCAAGTGGCCAGAGAGGGCGATGAATATGCAACCCTCACCAAAGGTGATATCCATATCACCAAACTTGTGACCAACATTGATGTTATGGACAATCAAATCTATAACCCCGGCGATACACTTCCTATTTCCATAGATATCAGTGATCCTTATAGAGTGGGTATTGAAGAAATACAAATCAAATTCAACGGTGAAACGCACTCAATCCATCATGACCAAAATGTGGAGACCTTCATCATCATGCCCGACAATAATCAGCCGGAGCATAAGGTAGATGTGATCATTAAAGATGGTTTTGGAGTCATTAAAGCAGAGCGGTTCACTGCTCTTAATTCCGAGCGTGCCAAACGATTAGAACTTGATTTTGATAGCACCATCGGGTCAATCACTTTATCTCCTAATCAGCCATTTTATTCGCCGGGCGAGGAAGTTACGTTAACCGCTATTGCAAAATTCCCTTACACCTTCACTAACTGGGCTGGTAGCAGCAGTGCTACTTCAGCAGAAATTACCCTGGTCATGGACCAGGACTATGCTCTTGAGGCCGTATTTGAGCTTATGGACGATCCACAGTTGAACTTCAATTTTCAACCTGCTCATGCCGATGTAATCGATGACTATGTCCCCGAGCAGGGCAGGCCCTTTCAGTTGTCAAATGCCTTTAGCTTTGGCTGGAGGGTTGATTTACCGCTTAATGGCATAGTCAGAAACAGTGATGACACCTGGGATCAAAGGAAGCTTTCCTACATCCAGATGCAAATGGGCCAATCTGAAGGCACAAGCTGGGAATTAGAATTGACCAATGGTACTTATGATATACAGGTAGGCTTTGGTGACCCGGGCAACCTCAACCACGTCAACTCATTTTTCATAGAAGAAACTCTATTCACAGACCCTGATGGCAAGGATGCATTTGACGTATATGAAGTAACAAACCTGGTAGTAAGCGATGGACACCTTACCATTACGCCTGCTGGAGAAAATGTGAAAATCAATTTTCTCAAAATAGTACCCTCCGGTATGACAATGCGTAGGTTTTTGGCCGTAGGCAACGGCACAGGCAGCGGTGAATATGCTGAAAGCAGCATTGTCAACATCAGCGCAGACCCTCCTACCGGTACGGATGATTTTGAATGGGCTGGCGATATCGCTTTTGTGGAGAATATCAATGAAAACGCTACTACCCTTACCATGCCTAACCAGGATGTGCAGGTAGTTGCTACCTACATCCCTACATTCGCTCTGACGGTGGAAAATGGAACCGGTTCCGGCAATTACCGCGAAGGTGCTGTGATCAACATCGAAGCTGCCACCATTGAGGGGCAGGAGTTTACAAGATGGAGTGGCGATACCCAGACTGTAAACGACATCAGTCAGGCCAGTACCACAGTGCTCATGCCTGATAGCCCTATTACATTGGAAGCTGAATATGAAGTGGTGCTGGGTCTCAGAGATATCGAAAACTCGCTGAAGGTATATCCCAACCCTACTTACCATGAAGCTGTTATTGAATTTCTCGTTCACGAACCGACGCAACTCACTCTAGAAGTTTACGACTTACTGGGTAAAAATACCTTTCAGCTAAGCCAGTTATTTGCCTCTGGCCAGCATCAAATTATATTGGACAATGAGCTAAGGAAAGGCATGAATGTGATTCGTATTCTTAAGAACCAGGAATCGATATCGCATATCCTGATCAGGCATTAAGCTCAAGCCATGCGTTACCCAAGACTTATACTTATTGTTACCGCCCTTTCAGCTTTTAACATTTGCAATTTAAAAGGACAAACAACAGATTTTGCCATTGAGGAACATCATTTGATTCAATTAGAATCAGGAATGGTTGAACCTCCAATGGTAATTAAGGTTGGGCAATTCGCTTTAGGTGGTCAATATATTCAGGTGGAAGATGGGAATAAATCAAGTGATGGGGCACCAGATGATGGTAGGGTTACTATAAACATTAATCTGGCCGGGGGCAACTATGTCATATGGGGTAGGACTCTCGCTCCAAATGAGGATTCTGATTCATTTTGGTTTCAAGTAGATGATGGGCCGGTTTATATGTGGAATGAGATACGTAAAACTCCCTATTGGGGATGGTCAAAAGTTCATCACTGGAAAGGAACGAGGAATTTTGAAGCGTTAAGTTGGTCTCTTGATCCGGGCCCACATCAGATTAATATTTATTATCGTGAACCGGGAACAGCGCTCGATGCCCTTTTTATAACAAATACGGACTCAATTCCCACTGTTGGAGATGAGTTTTATCCGCCTAATGTATCTCTATTGGTTAACCCTCCTGTTCCATGGCAGGGTGACTACAATTTAACCATTCCTCCCAAATTTGAATTCACACATCCCATGACAGTAATTCGTACAAGCGAATTGGAAATGATAAAATACTACGTGGAGAAAAGAATAGAACCACAATTCACGGCGTATCAAAAGTTATTAAGTGAAGCTAATGTAGCTCAGTCATTCGTGCCGGATGCTCCTGCTAGCATACACATTCTGCCGGGGTACGAACCTGGCACCAACCTACATATTGTACGTGAACAATTGTGGAGCAATTGCCATGCGGCTTATGCAAGTGCATTGGCTTATCAGTTTACCGGCGAAGCAAAGTATGCCGATAAAGCACTGGAGGTACTGATGGACTGGGCAAATGCCAATACCACTTTTACCGGTGCAGGGCTTGGCTTACAACTAGGCTCCTGGTTTTCCCAAATGCTATATGCAGCTGATCTTTTACATGCCTACCAGGGTTGGTCTTTAGAACAAAGAATAAAATTTAAGACCTGGTGGAGAGCAGAAATACTCATTCATACCCAGGAAGTACTGCAGCGAAGGGATAATAATTGGAAAGATGCTGCATTATTAGGTGTCTTCACAGCGTCTGTAGTGCTGGAAGATACCCTATTGCTAAAGGAAGCTTTAATACAATTAAATAGTTACTTCCATGAAAGGATAGATGAATCGGTAGAGATCAAGGGAGTTGATTGGAAGATAAGAAAGGATGAACACGGAGTATATTTACCCAGAGAAGTCACAAGAAACGCTGGAAGAAGTGGGTTAACTTATACTGCATATGCCATGACTTCCCTTTCACAATGTTTGGACATTGCAAAATACGCAGGTTTTAATTTTTGGCATGATAGTACAGCACAGGGAGGCACCATTGCAGAACTCATGGAAACCTATTTTCAATGGGATATAATGGATCAACCATTTCCCTGGCACCCCAATCCTGATAAATCGGATAAGCGGAGAAACTCCTACGAGCTGGCCAACGCTAATCTTGACCTGAGTCCTGAATTGGTACAATGGATCGAAAATAACAGGCCTCAGGTAGCCAGGGAAGGAGATGAATATGCAACTCTTACCAAAGGCGATATCCATCTCACCAAACTGGTGACCGACATTAATGTCATGGACAATCAAATCTATAACCCCGGCGATACACTTCCTATTTCTATAGATATCAGTGACCCTTATGGCGTGGGTCTTGAAGAAATACAAATCAAATTCAATGGTGAAACGCACTCAATCCATCATGATCAAAACGTGGAGACCTTCATCATCATGCCCGACAATAATCAGCCTGAGCACAAGGTAGATGTGATCATTAAAGATGGTTTTGGTGTCATTAAAGCAGAGCGGTTCACTGCTCTTAACGCCGAGCGTGCCAAACGATTAGAACTTGATTTTGATAGCACCAATGGGTCAATCACTTTATCTCCTAACCAACCATTCTATTCGCCGGGCGAGGAAGTTACGCTTACCGCTATTGCAAAATTCCCTTATACCTTCACAAATTGGGCTGGTAGCAGCAGTGCAACTTCAGCAACAATTACGCTGGTCATGGACCAGGACTATGCACTTGAGGCCGTATTTGAGCTTATGGACGACCCACAATTGAACTTCAATTTTCAACCTGCTCATGCCGATGTAATCGATGACTATGTCCCCGAGCAGGGCAGGCCCTTTCAGTTGTCAAATGCCTTTAGCTTTGGCTGGAGGGTTGATTTACCGCTCAATGGCATAGTCAGAAACAGTGATGACACCTGGGATCAAAGGAAGCTTTCCTACATCCAGATGCAAATGGGCCAATCTGAAGGCACAAGCTGGGAATTAGAATTGACCAATGGTACTTATGATATACAGGTAGGCTTTGGTGACCCGGGCAACCTCAATCACGTCAACTCATTTTTCATAGAAGAAACTCTATTCACAGACCCTGATGGCAAGGATGCATTTGACGTATATGAAGTAACAAACCTGGTAGTAAGCGATGGACACCTTACCATTACGCCTGCTGGAGAAAATGTGAAAATCAATTTTCTCAAAATAGTACCCTCCGGTATGACAATGCGTAGGTTTTTGGCCGTAGGCAACGGCACAGGCAGCGGTGAATATGCTGAAAGCAGCATTGTCAACATCAGCGCAGACCCTCCTACCGGTACGGATGATTTTGAGTGGGCTGGCGATATCGCTTTTGTGGAGAATGTTAGTGAAAACGCTACTACCCTCACCATGCCCGACCAGGATGTGCAGGTAGTAGCTACCTACATCCCTACATTCGCTCTGACGGTGGAAAATGGAACCGGTACCGGTAATTACCGCGAAGGTGCTGTGATCAACATCGAAGCTGCCACCATTGAGGGGCAGGAGTTTACAGGATGGAGTGGCGATACCCAGGCTGTAAACGACATCAGTCAGGCCAGTACCACAGTGCTCATGCCTGATAGCCCTATTACATTGGAAGCTGAATATGAAGTGGTGCTGGGTCTCAGAGATATCGAAAACTCGCTGAAGGTATATCCCAATCCTACAACAGATGACCTCTTTCTTGAATTCGAATTATTAACTCCTACATCGCTTGGGCTATCCATACATGATCTCTCCGGAAAACTGCTTTATAGGCAAACCAACAACCTGCAGATAGGCTTACATAAGTTAAATTTAAAAGAAGAGTTAGTAAAAGGTATTAATGTCTTACAAATTGAGACTAATGGACAAAAAATTTCACGTCTGATCTTAAAACAGTAAAATAGAATTTATTGTAAATGGCTAATTCCGAAATTAAATGGGGCATCATTGGTGTTGGTGACGTGTGTGAGGTAAAAAGCGCACCGGCTATGCAAATCATTCCAAAGTCATCCATTCAAATTGTGATGCGCAGGAATGAGGCAAAAGTAAAGGACTATGCTGCCAGGCATGGCATAGGTGAGTGGACAACTGATGCTAATACTGTCATCAATCATCCTGAAGTGAACGCTATTTATATAGCTACTCCACCTTCGCATCATGCGGAATATACCATTGCAGCTGCCAGGGCCGGTAAGCCTGTTTATGTAGAAAAGCCTATGGCACGTACTTTCCAGGAATGTCAGCAGATGATAGAAGCTTGTCATCAGGCCGAAGTACCATTGTTGGTAGCTTATTACCGAAGGGCCCTGCCACATTTCCTAAAAGTAAAAGAGCTGCTGGAAGATAAGGCAATTGGTGACATACGATTTGTTAAAATTGAACTCTATCAACCGTTGAATCCTGACATCATAGCAGGATCAGACTGGCGCGTAAATCCCGAAATAGCAGGCGGTGGCTATTTCTACGATCTTGCCAGCCACCAGCTGGACCTGCTGGATTTTCTTTTCGGCCCAATAGCTTCTGCCAACGGCTTTAGCAAGAACCAGGCTGGTCAATATAGTGCAGAAGATATTGTAGCCGGCAGCTTTGAATTTGAGTCGGGCGTAATGGGACTTGGCGCATGGTGCTTCACCGTAGCTGAAGCGGATGCAACGGACAAGGTCATCATTTACGGATCAAAAGGCCATATTGAATTTACCACTTTTGGATCAACAGATGTTGTGCTTAATTTCCAGGGTTCTTCCGAAAGGTTTCATTTCACTATGCCGAAACACATACAGCAACCATTAATTGAGCAGGTTGTCAATCAATTGACCGGTCAAGGGATTTGTGTGAGTAGTGGTAATTCAGCCGCCAGGACCAATCAGGTTATGGAGTGGCTAACGGGTAAATAGAATCATCCTGGATTTTAAGGTATCAGTGTATTTGGTAAGAAAAGATATCGTGGGTGATTAGAAATTACCTTTATCATAAACACCCTGGTTGCTGAATTTAATTTCCATCGACAATCAAGTCTTCTACCATCTGCACTTGAAACTTTAGCCAATTTTGTACTTCAAGTCCCTCTTGCTGCTCCAATAAGGTTACAAGTTTTTGACATTCCTCATCAAATGGACTCGCTAGAACCATGGTACTGTATGCCTCTTTAGCATCCCAGGGTTTCCCGGGCTTATAATAATCGTCACCTGCTTCGTAGCGCCTTCTATCCAAACCAATTTTACTATTCACCCATTCAGGATGTACTTTCTCTCCTCGGATATAAGGAAACATATAATGTATACTTTTTTGTATTGAACCACCTTCAGCTTGAATCTCTGTATAAATATTCTTCCCCACCAATCTTGTCAGGTAATTCAATATGAGATAATTTTTAACCTGAGAATTGTGGTAATGTATGGCATCTCGTCGCTCCAGATCACGACTGGTGCCATCAGTATAAAGCGAGGCATCCAGAATTTTTTCAATCTCCGCAATCGCAAAATTTATATACTCCTGATTGTCAAATGTTAAACCAGCCATTAAAATCAGCTTCATTCTTTTTGCATGCCGATTGCTGGATCCAAATTCTATATCCCATTCCTCAATTTGTCTTTGGGCAATGGTATTTAGCCATTGCTCAACAAGTGTCTTCTCCTTTTCAGTAAAGTATTCTCGATGGATCTCGTATGCATAAAAAAAGTCCCTCAATTTATTTTCATTCACATCATTACCGGTAGGAATATATGTTTCTGCCCAGGCCAATAAGAGTCTCTTAGTCTGATCGCGATACGTATTGTTGCCTGTAAGTAAATAAGCATTAATCAGTAATGAAAGGTTAGTCAAATCCTTAAAATGTTCCTGCATTTCAAGTCTCCTGGGATGATTAGAAACTAAGCCCTCATAGAATATTGTATCCGTTGGATTAGGGGCATCTTTTAAAGCCTTTTCAGCTTTATCAATAAGTGACTCCCGGATATCGATATCCAACGTTTTTGCCTTTTCAAACATTGACTGGCGTTCGCTTGAATTAAGCCAAATAGTTTCTGGTGGACCATATTCATAAAATAATACATCCTTTGCTTTATCAACTGATTGGCCATAACTGAACGTAAAGCTCAACCCAATCAAAGATGTAATCAAAATGCTACGTGTATTCATGATTAAAGAATCGTTAGATTTCTATTTCGCTGATTCAACTGATCTATGTAAGCTTCTATTGGCTAGGTTGAAAAGTCTTTTCAAAAGAAAAAAATATACCCATTCTACTCTCAAGCTTATCATTTAAAGCATAGCAGTAAAGCCTCGCAAGAGAATTACAAAAAATGCCGTAGAAATATCGGACATCAGATCACATGCCATAGTTTTTCAATTAAACCTGCTGCATTTACATATGCCTGGTCTAAATCCTCAACTACCGACTCATCACCCCCTATATCAACACCGATGTGCCCCTGGAAATCGATTATCTCCAGTGTTTCAAAAAACACATCCCAGCGAATTTTTCCCTGACCCAAAGCAATATGCTCCATCTTTGATCCTCCGTTATCGGAGATGTGGATGTAATCAACATGATCTTTTAACCTGCGTAGGGATAGCGAGAGGTTTTCTTTGATCAGGAACTGATTGGCCGTATCAAAATTAAACCTCAGGTTATCTCTATTCACCGCATCATGAAATCTCAGATAACCATCTGTACTTGAAGCCAAAACCCCCACCGCCGGGTGCATCACATACTTCAAATGGTATTTGGCAGCAATTTCACAGGCTGTTTGATAGGTGCTTATCAATTGATTCCAGTACTGATTCCATGAAACATCCTTCGGCCAAAAAGCCGCATTCAGCACATCATCGTCATAATGCCTAACCACCGGAATGTCTGCAGGAAACTGAAACGGTGGCAAAGGGGCATTGTCTAGCACACCTATGGCTCCAAAAGTTTCTGCTACAGCACAGGCTTTTTCAAATAGCTCCAGCTGCTTATTCCTTTCAGCTTCATCTATCGCAGAAAGTCCGGGCAGCACACCACAGAAATAAGGAACTGTAAGCTGATGCACCTTTATCTCCGCTGCAATGAGCTCCTTCATTTCATAAATTTCCAGTAAATGATCTTCCCGTATCCCCTCTAACTCAATAGCCGAAAATCCCAGTGCCACCATCTCCCTGATATGGGCAGGAGTGTCCGCTGCTGGCGGTGGGTAGCCGTATTTTGTGATGGTATACAAGTAAGCACAAACTATTCTGTTATCAATTCTCCTACTAGCCATAAATCGATAGTTAGATCAGGTCTATAATTCCTATAAAACCAATGATGCTGATAAAAATTGTAAAAGCTGTAATCAGCCCAATTAAGATGTTTTTGGCGGGACCTATAGCATAAGAACCCAACTGCCCTTTATTATTAAGTTGAATCCACATTAAAATCAATATGGTGGGTGTAGCCAATAGCGCCAGCGCTTGTGAAATAATCATGACAGCCACCGGCCGGCCTCCGAAAATCGGTACTATTAAACCCAATGCTGCATAGAATATCACAATCATTCGATTTTGTGTGGTAGACAGGTCAAGCTTCTGCTCCCGGTAGTCAGATAATAGCATAGGGACCAGAATGTAATGCGGAAAAAGTGAAGACAACCCTGCTGCAACGAGTCCCCCCACAAAGAGTGAAATGGCAAAAGGTCCGGCCAACGGCTCGAGTAGCTTTACCATATCAATGGCATTATCCACCTGCAATCCCAATGGATGAAGTGTGCCTGCAGCTGCAGCCATAATAGAGGCACTCAATAAAAACATGATGCCGGCAGAGACAAACGCGTCCCTTTTTTCCATTTTCAGATGCGATAGTCCCCACTCCTTCTCTTTGATAGTACTTGATCGCACCACATAGACGACACCTCCCATGGTAGTGCCAATCATGCCCGCAATGATCAGGCCGGCACCCGCACCATCCGGAATTTGTGGCACCATCCCCGCAAGCACCTCACCGGGGCTTTGGATAATAAGCAAACTGCTCAGCAGAAATGAAAGACCCATTATACTTACAAAAACGATCAGGATTTTCTCAATAAGGGAATATCGACCATTGAAAAGTAGTGCTACTACCAGTGCACCTATGGTTGCAGAAATGATAATGGTATTGATGCCTTCACCTGAAGTTGAAAAAAGCTTGGAGTACTCATGAATAACTTCTGAAACAATAGCCATCACACCTATACTGGACACCATTTCTGAAATAATCAGTGACCAAAGAACCAGTTTTGCCATGCCTGGACCAAAATTGCTCTTAAAACTCTGCAAGGCAGTCTTGCCGGTGATCAGCGTGTACTGCCCAAAAGTGACGATAAGAATGTAAGTAAAAACGCATGAGATCAGTACCGCCCACATCAGGCCTGTACCATGAGCAGCCCCCGCAGAGGCCATAGTGGTTACACTACCGGTACCTATATTATAACCCACCAGAAATAATCCCGGGCCCAATGCCGATAGGGTCAAAATAATTCGCTGGAGCTGCTTTCTCAATGCTTTAAAAATTTCAGGGTTAATGCAATGACTCTATCTAGTATGACTATCTATTGAGTCAGTTACCATTACATGGACGTATTGCCGGTGCTATGGAACATAAGAATATCATGTAATTCTATCAAGAAATTGGCCAGGGTGCTGGTAATCACGATTTATTGAAATCAGATTGAAACTACCGTAAAGCAAATTTTTATGCTTTTAAGTGGTGGGAATTATTGTAAAATACGTCTTAAAATAAAGATATCATTTATGCCCGTATTAATAGATCAGGAAAGTACTGCAAAGGAAATAGCCCCAGGTGTATTTAGAAAGTTTATTCATCTCAATGGCTTAATGACGGCCATCATAGATTTCAAAAATGGCCCGTGGGATGAGCCAGAACCGAGACATCACCACCCGCATGAGCAAACTTCCTATGTAGCAAAAGGTGAACTAATGGTGTACATCGGAGACGAAGAACATCATCTCCAAGCAGGTGATATTTTCTATGTGCCCTCCAATGTGCCCCACACGGTAAAAATTCTATCTAAAGAAGTCAGGTTAATCGATAACTTCAATCCGATTAGGGAAGATTTTCTTTCTTAGTCTATTCCAGGTCTTGTTTCGTATCTCCATGAAACTATAAAATGAACCCTAAAAATGATATCATCACACTTTAACTTATAAATTTCACCACTTCGTGGTTAAGGATACGTAATTACCTTTGCTATAATTGTGACATCCCTTCGGGATTGATTATTACTTCAAATTTGTTAAGGTTAGATAGGCAGCAGTAACCGAAGAAATATCGTAAATATCAATTATTCCTTCAATACCGCCATGCAAGCCTGAACCATACCTTCATCAGTTAACTTATTAAAATACAACCGTTTGTTGTACCTGGAAAATGATGGATTGACATGATTACCCAATGTCCAGGTGATATTTGGATCCGTAGAAACAGTATCCTGCCATATAGGATTAATGCTTCCCTTTTCGAATACTTTCAGAATAATAGGATCTTGCCTGTACCAGCTTTCGGAAGCAAAAAGCTGCCGATCAAAAGAGGCACCCAGGTGGTTGCCTACGCCTGAAAGTGTCTCGATGAAATTGCCTTCCAAATCCCATCTTCGCCCACTTTTATCATCAGGCATACCATCATCAATTTGATTATCATGCCCCATTAGGCTCTCATTGTCATACCATGCAAAATGCATGGGCTTAGGCCCAAAATATCGGACATCACTACCATCAAGTTTTTGAGTAACCAAATGCTTATATTTTTCATCACTCGAACCAATATCAATCCTAAATGCAATTTTGCTACCATCAGGGCTGTATTGTAAATGCAGGATTTTTCGATCTTCCACCGGTCGCGATACATCATCAGGGTACAATTCTTCGATCTTCACATAGTCGCTGGCATCACCCAACTTTTCTATGGCCTGCTGTGCCACATTGTACTCGTAAATGGTATATAACCCGGTTTCTTCATCCACAGCGGCATACAGAAATTTACCATCGTGAGGATTATGACCAACAGTACCAGCTACCGGTTTGATAAGTGCCTTCCCGTCTACATTAACAACCCTTATTGAATCATCCTGATAGACGAATGAGCTTTTATCCAACCACTGCTGCCGACCACCATTGTGCAGACCGTTCATATTAATATCAACAACTTTTCTATGATTTGACAAATCTGCTCCACAAACCCATAGCTCTGCTGATACCGGATCATACCTCTTGCCTTCAGGTACATTGAGGTATTTTACATAGGCAATAAGACTACCATCAGGGCTTTCCGGTGTTGTATTGTAATAGCTAAATGAAGAACTGAATCCTGATGGCCCAACAGTCACGACTTTTTGCAGTTCAAAACCCTCAAGGTCACTATTGATTTCGTTTTCAGGTGCTGTTGCACAACCCTGTACCAGAAAAAGCAAACCAATGACTTGTGATGCAATTTTTAGTCTAGGGTATTTGCCAACCACTTTATAAAGTAGCTTGTCAATTTTTTTCATTTATTCTATAATTTCTACTGTGGTCAATTCATTTGGGGGGATAGTCAAAGCAAACCTTTGCCCTTTCTTAATGATTTTTAAGGGTTGTGCAGAACCACTTGCCCCATTGATTACAAGGCGGTAATCTCCCGGAACCAGTTGCCACAATCGCATGCCAATGGTCTGTTGCTCACCAGAATGATTGTACATATCTACCTTGATTTTATAGAGGCTATTATCCTTTACCAAAGCGGTAAAATCCTCATTGGTGTTTTCCCAGGTGATGGCAAAATTTGGTGAAAGCCCCTCATTAGAAGCATTTCCGGTAAGCATAGTCGTAAGATGTTCATAGCCTCTGATATAAACACGATCGGTATGGATAGCTTCATAAGTCTTCAGTGGTGTATTGTAGCGTGCATTTTCCAATACCCTTTCCAGTCCTTCTGCCAGGTATTTTTCATTTCCTGAGAGTCTGTATTTCAAATATGGCGTACCATACTGATTGAGTAGGTCGTCATATTTTGTGTCTCCTGAAAGAAACCGCCATTGCGCCGCCACGCTCCAGAAGCTTCCCTGGTTCATGAGGATTTTTGCGGCCCAGGCTTCACTACCTTCCTCTGGCTCGCCTTCAAAATCTGCATATTTCTGTATCAAATCCAAAGACATAAGCAGGGGCTCCAGATATTTGTCATCCTGTGTAGTGGTATAGGAAAACATCAGTTGATCCAGCATTTTACCACCGGGCGATTCTTCCCACTCAAAATATTTCCAAAACATATTGGCAGTGTACCAATTTTCCTCATCTCCATTAAAGGCCTCATCTGGAAAACGTACAGATGCCGGCAGGATTCCAACAGGCTTTCCTTTATCTGATCGTTTTGCAGTGCTCAGCCATGCATCAGACCACTCGTTTAGGGCAGTAAGTGTTGACTCATCCTGTGTTTTCCATGCATAATAGCGAACAGCCTTAGTAGCTCTGGCATTGTAGGCCTGATCACGATTCCTTGGCGGACGCTCGTCAACCTCAGTAGAGCTATACCATGCCGACCGGAAAAATCGCCTGTTGTTCACTGACATACCAGTCCACAAATTTTGGAAGTAATCAACCGAGTATTTCAATCTTTTCAAGTACAATGAATCATCACTGCAAACTACCATCATAGGTGCTGTGTCGGCTATAAATTCGGAGGCATGTTCCACATCTAGTGGTTTTTTGGAGTATCCCTTGTATATTTTTCTGTTTTTGAAAATCTCGTCGGCCAGCTTTGACCAGCCCACAAAAGCTAGTGAGTCACCAGAAAGCAACACAGGCGTCCACCACCGAAGCAACTCAACATCATCCCCGATTTTACCTCCAAACTCTCCGTTCTCTGCCTGTTGCTCCAACACCCACCAATGGGCGATATTTCTCATGCGGCAGAGTAACTCCCTTTGCATGTTAGACCATGCCGGCGCATTATCATCATAAACCAGATCATCACAAGGATCCGGCAGGTCAATATTCACGCCGTTGTACATAGCCAGCAAGTCATCATTGGAATAGATCGCATAGAGGTTGGCCAGGTCTTCTGCTCCTCTACGAATCTCATTGGGACCTCCTCTTTCCAGACCAAGCCAATAGAGAATACGGCCTCTTAAAAACAGCGCGCGTTCGTAAAGCGGGCTTTCTGAAGCTGCAGGGTGATTGAGCATACCATCCAAAATCATAACGGCCTGATGCAGCTGCCCCCAAATACTGAGTCCATCTATCTCAATGTATTTTTCCCATCCCCGCTTCCAAAAATGACCTTCGGCTCGCATCAATAATTCTACCTGCTGAAGCCAAAAGGAAAAATGTGGATCATTATTGCAGGCACTCAAATTTTGAAGGCTTTGATAAATAGGCGCAAGATCCGGGCTATCCTTACCAGGGTATTTTCCAAGCTCCTTCAGCTCTGCTACTACAGCTTTCTTTTCATCCTCTGCAGGATCAATATTTTGAATGATACTCAATCCGAGCAACCTGGCTTTGTTGGCATTGCCTTGTAGCTTGATCTCAAAGGCATCTGACACCTCAAACAATCCCTGGTACACGCGGTAGCTTGGCTGCAACTCCTGCCTTGGTTCTGCAGGTGGCTGGAAAGCATGCCAGTCCATATTGATTAGCTGCTGATTAATCTCCAATTGTACCGTTGAGGAATCTTCATAACCTGCATCTGTATAAAGCGTGATCCACCATTCGCCTTCCGGCAAATCAATTTTAAAATCCAACTCCTGCCCTTCTACACCATCTATGTTGAAAGCATCCCTTGACTTACTGAATTCATCATTTACAAAGGCGCTTTCAGGAGCTGAGCGCCATCCATACCCTGCTTTTTTGGTATAATTCATGTCAGGAGTGAGTAGCACTGCTTCCGGGGCTACTTCAGAGCCTGCGGGCCCAAAATCAA
Organism: Cyclobacteriaceae bacterium; assembly: GCA_965227155.1. GTDB lineage: Bacteria > Bacteroidota > Bacteroidia > Cytophagales > Cyclobacteriaceae > UBA6059. Next base: position 3,748,020 of record OZ245731.1, on the reverse strand, counting down.
AATAATAGATTGATGAAGACCTTTGGCTGAGACAAGCAAAGCTCAGTATGGAAAGCATTATGGTTAATGTAGCAATGCGCATTGTTTTTTGATTGAGGTCTTAAATCAGTTTGACTATTCTTGGGTCAGCATTTTAAAGACCTCAGAGCCGGCTGTAAGTACAGCACCTAAACCTCTGGGATCGTGATCAAATGTTTGTCGACCATTGTAAAAAGCGACTGATGTGCCAATGCCTGTGCCCCGGCAAATTTTACTTACTGTGCCATCCTCGCCAATTTTATTGCTTACCGCTCTCCATCCTGCCAGCGCATTATCCCGAAAGCTTTCATCAAGCCAGCCATTGTTGATCCCGCGCGCCATGGACAATGTGTACATAGCAGTACAGGAAGTCTCCTCGTAGGTCGATGGATCATTGAGTATTTGGTGCCAGATACCGCTTTCTTCCTGGTATTTGATCAATGCAGCCAAATGATTTTGATAGATTTTTAATATGGTTTTATACTTCTTATGCTTTTTGGGCATCAGCATAAGTGCTTCACTCATCGCCCAGGTAACCCATCCGTTGGCACGTCCCCATTGAAATGGAGCCGGTTCACCCCTATCCGCATAATAGCCATGATAATATAGCCCCGTTTCAGGATTCATCAGGTACTTATTAAATTGAATGATCTGATGGGCTACATCGTCAAACAGGGCATCATTACCGGTAGCCAAAGCCATTCTGCATAAAAAAGGTGTAGACATAAACAGATCGTCTCCCCAAATGGTATTATTCTCGGGCTCGCTTCTGCATAAGGTGTTGTCAGATAACCTATCCTGTCCTTCAGTTATATGTTGCAGCACATCCTCAAGAATATCGTCATAAGCTGAATTATTATAAGACCGCTTTAACTCCACAAAAGGTATAGCTGGACCACCTGAATCATCCAGCATGATTAACCGAAATAACCGATACTGTGCTGCCCTCAGCGCAGGAATATTTTCAAACTGCCATCGATCTGCCGCCATATTGTTTTTCACATGTGCGGCAAAGCGATTTACAAAATCAAAATATGCCTCATCCTTGCTGACAGTGTAGAGGTTGAGCATACCCAGCATAGTACCCCCATTGGCATAATGCCATTCTGAATAGGGATGCTTTTGGAATGATGCCTCCTCAGGCACATGAAGTTGTCTGGCAATGGGTAAAGCAGGAACCTGCCATGCCTTGCCCAGATCTGTGAAATTGATATCATTTTCAGCACGCCCAGCATCGATAAGTGCTTGCTGACTAGCCCCTTCATAAGGTCCACTTATTAACCAATGGCTTTTAAAAGGCTTATCAACCAAATGCATGAACTCCACATTTTCATCAGGTTCGTCCAGATCATTTAATGGCAACATCAATACATTGACATACCCACCTTTGCATAAAACCACCACATTATTTTCTCCCTCATTCAATGAAACAGCCAGTCTTTGCTGCGACTGAAATCGGTTGTAGTTATACTCCAAAAGCTCAGGCTTATCACTTTCACCGGCAAATACCTCATCACCATTGATGAACACAGCAATAGTTCCTTCAAAGGCCAAACCAAGTGATGCTTCGCCTGCTGATTCTGATAAAAGCCTTGACCTGGCAATACTGGTTCCACTAGCGGTTACCTGCGTTTGAAAATGAGACCAGAAATTGTTGGTCAATGGTTCATTTCTATACTCAAAAGAGGTTTCCCTCATGATCTTGTCCGCTACTTTTCGGGTGGTCTTGAGGACTTCATCCGCTGTTTGGGCATTTAATATTGAAGGCATGGCCATGATGAGCCAAATGAGCAATGCAGGAACTTTTCCGCTCTTGTGAAAGCCTGATATATTCATGACAGGTTTGGGTTATAAGAATGTTCGACAATTGATTCTATATACCTTTCAGACGTTCAATATCAAGCTTGTCCACTACATCATTTAAATCAGCCTCTCTAATACTATTGATTAACAATGCTAAAGAGATGAAACCCTGTTAAAAACAGCCCTTTTAATGTTCACAATAAGATTTAACCATGGACTGCTATTCAACGCATTTATAGTGGCTAAACAGAGAAATCATCGTCATACTACTAAAAGAAGAATACCATTTCTACTGATCATCAATCTCTACAATCGCTATGAAGGAAAAACATTCAAACCGCAGAAAATTTCTAAAAACATCAGGCATAGCCGGTGCATCGCTTTCATTTTTTGCTCTTGGGTGTGAATCACCTGATAAACCTGAACAAAACGAATTTTCCGGGCAATCTGTAAACTATGAGAAGCTGGATGTGGCGGCGCAAAAGGCCGTGATCAATAAGTCAGAATTTCCTGAATCCTTGATATTGGAAAGCATTGACTTATTGCGATACAAAGACAACTTTATTTGTCAAGTGAGGACATCTGAAGGTATTGAGGGTATTTCTGTCAGCAACAACATGCAAATGGTTTCCCTTTACCCGATTTTCATCAATAGGATAAAGCCATTCTTTGAAGGTAAAGATGTCCGCGATATCGAGCAGCTACTTGAGGATGTATATGTTTACCAAAGTAATTACAAACTGCAGAGTCTTGCTTTATGGGTTCCCCTAGCCACCTTGGAATTTGCTATTCTCGACCTCTTGGGCAAAGCTGCTAATAAGTCGATAGGTGAAGTGCTGGGTGGGGTACACCACCAGGAGATTGCCGTGTATCGTGCCAATAATCATAGGGGTGAAAGCGCTGAGAAAAGTCTTGAAAAAATCATTAAAACTGTTGAGGAAAGTGAAGCAAAAGCGGTAAAATTCAAAGTGGGCGGCAGAATGAGTGCCGCAGAGAAACCTGCCGGGCGTACCGAAAGGCTGATACCCATGGTCCGTGAGGCTTTTGGCCCGGACATGGTCATCTATGCGGATAGCAACGGCAGCTATGATGTAGAAGAGGCCATCAGGATTGGAAAATTGTGTCAGGAATATCGATTTGATTTTTATGAGGAGCCTGTGCCATTTGATTGGTATGCTGAAACGCTGGCCGTAAATCAGGCGCTGGAAATTCCTATAGCGGGGGGTGAACAGGAGCCCAGCATGCGCAACTTTAGGTGGCTCATCGCAAACAATGCATTGGATATTGTACAACCTGATATCTTTTATTTTGGAGGCATGATCCGATCCATGCGTGTGGCTCGCATGGCCGAAGCTGCCGGTAAATTATGTGTACCCCATATTTCAGGTAGCGGACTTGGCTATTTATACATGGCTCATTTTGTATCTGCCGTACCCAATGCCGGCCCTTATCATGAATTTAAAGGATTAAACAAGGAACTACCTTTTGAATGCCCTACTTCAGATCTTACCAGTAAAAATGGAAAAGTGAAAGTACCCACAGGGCCTGGGGCAGGAATTACTATTGATCCGGATTACCTTAAGCTACACCAAATAGTTGCTTTGTGATACCGAGCATTAACAACTGGTAATAATGCTTGCTGTAATTTTCGTTTTTCCCAGTTTGGGGTATTCAGGACTTGTTTTTCGTCTCATCTTTAGTTGATTCCACTAGCGCTATTTGCTTAAAATGATACGAGTGATATGAAATACTACAGCTATATAATTATTTTGGTTCTCTTTGCGCATTGCAGCACACCAGAGCAGAAAGACGAATCTGCGCAAACGCAAGCACCACCAAATATAGTATTGATCCTGGCTGACGATCTCGGCTGGTCTGATTTGGGTTGCTATGGCAGTGAAATCGAAACACCAAACCTTGATCAGCTTGCCTTTAATGGTGTGAGGTTTACACAGTTTTACAATACGGCCAAGTGCTTCCCGTCAAGAGCTGCCCTACTCACGGGAAAATACGCGCAACAAGTAGGAGCGCATGAGACCTATAAAACTAATTGGTTGACTAAAAATACAATAGGCACAGCCTTGGAGCGCAATGGCTACAGCACCTTTTGGAGTGGCAAGCACCATGGCCCTGACCACCCTGTCCACGACCTGGGCTTTGGTGGTTATTATGGATTGTGGAGCGGTGCGAGCAACCATTTTAACCCTGGTTTGCAACGTCCCGGAGAAGTAAAGCCCGCTCAGAAGAGAGTACGAAAATGGATCATCGATGGTAAGGTTCATGAACCTTATACGCCGGAGGATAAAGATTTCTATACTACAGATGCCTTCACTGATGCGGCACTTGATTGGCTTCAAAACACAAAAAATGATAAAAAGCCCTTTTTCCTTTACCTGGCTTATACGGCTCCCCATGATCCTTTGATGGCCTGGCCGGAAGATATTGCTAAATACGAGGACACCTACCAGGTCGGCTATGAAGCCATTCAGGAGGCAAGGTTCAAAAAACAGCAACAGCTGGGCCTATTTACCGAAAACCAGTCTCTGTCCACACCTACCTACACACCCTGGGATGACCTATTAAATGAAGAAAAAGAGACCGAAGCAAAAAAGATGGCTGTTTATGCGGCAATGATTGACAGACTCGACCAAAATATAGGTAGGGTTATGGATCACCTTAAACAGACCGGGGAATTTGAAAATACCTTGATCGTTTTCCTATCGGATAATGGTGCCTCGGCTGAAGTTGTAGAATTACCGGGTAATGGTCAAATTGGAACTGTTGGCGAATGGACATCACTTGGTGAAAACTGGGCTAACGTCAGCAATACACCATTTAAGTATTACAAAAATTTCAGCTACGAAGGTGGTATCAATACACCAGCCATTGTGCATTGGCCGGGAAACACTCCAAAGGGCAGCATCGAAAGGAACAAGGCTGGTCATTTTATAGACTTATTGCCCAGTCTTATCCGGGCAGCATTACCAGCACAGGATCAAATAGCCGAATTAAACGAAAGTGAGGGCATCCAAGAGCTATTCACCAAGGAGGTGCTCACTGAGAGAAAACTATTTTGGGAGTGGCAGGATGGGCGTGCTGTTCGAGATGGTAAATGGAAAATGGTAGTAGAGGGCGATGGGCCATGGGAACTGTATAACCTTGAAGAAGACCCTTTTGAAACAATAAATCTTGCAGATAAAAACGCTGATCGCGTAGTACAAATGACCAACGATTTTAAGGACTGGAAATCAAGGGTTTTGCCTAATGAAACATCAGCAAATTAGTTTCTCTACTATGAAAACGACCTTCAAATACATTTTTAAGTTGGTAGTTAATTCATCCATCCTTTTGACACTACTGATCTTAATTATGGCATGCAATCAGGTAGAAAAACCGGACCTGCCCAATATTCTCATTTTGGTAGCTGATGATGCGGGGTGGGAAGATTTTGGTACCTATGGAAATGAGTTTGTAAAGACTCCTCATTTAGATCGGTTGGCAGCAAATGGAAAAGTAGCTGATAATGCTTTCTTAACGATTGCTCAATGCTCACCCTCCAGAATCAGCATCCTGACTGGCAGGTATCCTCATAGCACCGGAGCTGAAGACCTCCATATGCCATTGCCTGACACGGTTCGGCTTCTGCCAACCCTGCTAAAAGAAAAAGATTATTACAGCGGCCTGTTAAAGAAGAGTCATTTGGGTGATCATGGCGATGCGCAATTCGATTTTATTGACCCATCACTCGATGCCTTTGATCAGTTTCTTGACCAAAGCGGCTCACAGCCATTTTTCATGTGGGTAGGTTTTACTGATCCACATAGACCATATAAAGATAGCATATATAAAAAGCCACAGCCTCCGCAAAATGTGAAGGTTTTGCCTTACTGGTATGATGATCAAGAAACGCGAAAAGACCTTACAAACTATTATGATGAGATCAGAAGAATGGATGAGCAAATAGGAACTTATGTAAGCGCACTTGATAAAAGGGGTAAACTGAATAATACGCTTATCATTTTTATTTCGGATAATGGGGCGCCCTTCCCAAGAGCTAAAGGCACTGTATATGATGCAGGCATTAAAACGCCGCTGATTATGCATTGGCCGGATCGTATTAATCCTAACCAACGAACGGATGCATTGATCAGCCTGGTAGACCTGGCTCCCAGCCTGCTACAACTGGTAGGCCTCAATCCAACCTCTGAAATGCAAGGCACTGCCGTGGATCAGCTATTTGATAATGGTGACACCCAAACCAGGGAATACATATTTGCTGAACGCAATTGGCATAATTGTGACGAGCACATTCGAACTGTACGTAGCACCAGGTATAAATTAATTAAAAACGCCTATTTGGAAGTGCCTCACGGTACAGCAGCGGATATCAGCAGCTCACCGACTTTTAAAAGTTTGCTTGCCGCCAAAGAGGCCGGACTTTTAAATGCTGCTCAGCTAAGGTTATTTGAATACCCAAGACCGGCATACGAGCTTTATGACCTGGAAAATGATCCCTATGAGCTTAATAACCGGATTGATGATCAGAACTATGCTTCAATAGCCAATCAATTGAAAACCAGACTGGAAACATGGATTACCGAAACGAATGATTTTCCACCTACAGAGAGAAGGAGAGCTGACAATACTGACCGGTTTACCGGAGTGAAATTTGACCAGACGAAACTTCCACCGCGAATTGGGTCGAATTGATACTGGAAGGAAATGATAATCATTCTATCCTCTTTTTTTCGAGAACTCTGCTGAGATTATAACAATAGTGCTTTTTTTAGATTTCGCTCTTAGTACTATCGTATCATTTCCCTACCTATCTATGGTTGTGTATCTCTTAGGATCAGAAATGTAAATTTATGGATTGTGAGGACACAATCCATGGCGAAGAGAGAAGACGATTACCGGAGCATAAATTGTGAAATCCCAATCAGTGGTATAGAATAATGTGGTAACAAATCTTGTCAAAAGCCAAGATTTCAATTTTCTACCTGCTCACCATTAACCATTACATTATTGAAGATTACATCTGTAGCATACTCAATCTGGCTATCGGTACCCGCCTGATTGATTTTGATATCGTCCAGCATGATGCGGATAATAGGCTCTGCTTCTACGCCCACTATTTTGAAGGGCTTTTCTTCCACCTTGCCGCAGGTAATCCCACTTACAAAGAAGTCATTGAACTTGGTCGGGTAATTGTTGCCCCGGTAGCCGTGGTAATCCATTCTGAAGATGAACATGGCCTCATCGCATGACTCAATAGTGGTATTTCGAATATATACTTTCTCAACCTGACCTCCCCTATCCAGATTGCATTTGAAATTAAGCGCATGTTTGCCATCTGAAATAGTATTGTTTTCAGCAAAAACATTGCTAACACCACCCGACATTTCAGAACCTATGCAAAGGGCATTGACACCACTCAAAAGGGTGTTGTTGCGAATAATGATATTTTTGGAGCCCGGCCTGTTCCATGCATCCTGATCACGACCCGCCTTTATAGATATGGCATCATCATGTGTTTCAACAGTACAGCCTTCAATCAAGACATCTTCACAGCTATCCGGGTCAATGCCATCGTCATTCAGCACCTCACCATAGACATCTATGTTTCTAATCGTAATGTTCTTTGAAAATACAGGATGTATTGTCCAGAAGGGGCTGTTCTTATAGCTATTGCCGTCCAACAATATGTTCTCGCATTCATAAAATACAACCAGCGAAGGTCTTAAATAATGTAGTTTACCATCACCATAGCCATCATCTTCACCATCACCATCCAAATCAAGAAACCCATTGGCAAAAACACGTTGCTCTACAGGTATGGTATCGTTACCCATTTTGCGAAGCACATCCTTCTCAGGATTTTGGACCTTTCGCCATTCACGGGACCATTCCCTGGCAGCCCCGTCAATTTCTCCTGTTCCGGTAATTGCAATATTCTTCTGCTGATAAGCATAGATCAATGGCGAGAAATTGTAGCAGATGGTACCCTCCCATCTAACCTTTACGGCAGGCAAATATTTTTCGTGATCATTAGTGAAAAAAATACGTGCACCTTCCGATAGGTGAAGGTTTACGTTGCTCTTCAAGTGAATTGGTCCATCTATAAAGAATTGACCGCTGGGTACAATGACTTTGCCTCCGCCTGCCTGGTTGCAGGCATCAATAGCTTCCATTATTGCGGGAAGACTATTGGTGACCGAATCACCTACAGCTCCAAAGTCGGTAATGAGATATTCATTATCGGCAAAAGAAGGGGGTATAATGCGCTCCAGGATCGTAGGAACCTGCTTCCAGCCCTCGGCCTCCAGTTTTTTAGCTTCCTCATAGGTGAAATCAGTTTGAGGTGGGCTGCTACAACCAAAACAAATAAGGCTGATCGCCAATGCAATAAATTGATATTCGGAATAACGTATGTTCATTTTAAAATGGGTTCTTTAATGAAATAATTGTTTAGTACCAGCTTTTATGAGTTCAATGATATAATGCTTGTATATCTCGCCAAGCGTATATAAATGATGGTTTATGAAGACTGTTTGCCAATAGACAGGCATACTCCACATCATTAGGCTTAAGAAATAGTAATTCAGTACCATTTAGCTAAGCAAATTTTTCAACTCCCTCTCTCCAAGAGGGTTTATCAAAAGCATCATTCATGACAGGTTGAGCCTGTCGAAACCTTTCTTAAAGGCTGCATGAATACATTTCAACGAGCTCAATGTAACATGAGGCAAGGGTTATTATACTTTTGATACACCCTCATAATTTGAGCTCCATTAAATGGCATTGAATAGCAACTGCTGATCAAAGACCAAACTGATTACACCATTTCCCAACCGGGTTCGTATGTTCTTCCCCAAAGCTTCATGGCTTCCGGATTATTAAGAATTTTACCATTAGAACTATCAATGGTTAAACCCTGACCGGTACGATAGCTAATATTAGCTAGCAGCGCCATGTGATTGCTTATCGCTCCATCTTTGATAGGAGCATTTAGGCTTTCCTTTCCCCTGATCGCTTCGAAAAAGTTATTGACATGCTGTGTGGAGGTACTTCCACCACCACCAAGTCCGGTACCGCCTTCATTCGTCTCCTCACTCTTTTCTATCGAATTACCTGCTCTGTCAAAAAGCTCGTAGTAAGACCGATCTACCCACACAGAGCCTTCTGTACCATAGATAATTGTGCCCCTGCCGGCACCATAGGTATTCAAGGAATTCCTGCTCTTTCCATCCCACACTATTTCCTTGTCATTTTCAAACAAGAATGAAGCATACATGGTATCGTACATCTCCCAGCCATCATCCAAAAAATGATTCTTGGAGGCTCGAACCATCACATCCTTCGGATAATCGATCTGCAATGCCCACCTACCGATATCCAGCTCGTGCACGGCATTGTTGCCGGTTTCTGCTGTTCCATAATCCCATCCATACCAATGCCAGTTGTAGTTCCAGGTATCATCGGTATATTCCCTTCTCGGAGCAGGGCCCTGAAATAAATCCCAATTGAGGTCTGAAGGTGGTGCCTGCTGCTTCTGTAACGGAACCTCTCCACGACCATTGGAATAAAAGGCGATAGCTTTATACGGTGTACCTATCCTACCTGCATGAATGTCTTTGATGATCTTGATGGTATGCCCGGAAGATCGCTGCTGATTGCCCATTTGTACTATTTTGCCTGTCGATTGTTGCCTGGCAACCATGATTTCAGCTTCTCTGGGGTTGTGCGCGCAGGGTTTCTCTACATACACATGTTTACCTGCATCCAATGCCATCACAGTAGCCGGTGCATGCCAATGGTCTGGTGGAGCTACAAAAACAGCATCAAGCTGCTTGTCTTCCAGAACCTTACGAATGTCAGGCTCCTGTTTAGGCGTGTAGTCAATCTGCGATTTGAGTTTACCCAATGCTTTATCCACCTGGCTTTGCTTAGGATCGCACAGGTACAATAGCCTCGAGTTGAATGATTTATCCAAACTTGGGTAATAGGCACCAACCCTGCGTCCAAGGCCCATAAAGCATACATTGATTCGATCGTTGGCACCAATGATATTGCCATAACTACTGGCTGACATGGCAAAAGATAAACCTAGCGTACCTGCCGCAGTTTTTTTTATGAATTTCCTTCTTGACTGTTCTTTGGTCATGGTTTTGGGCTTATAGTTCTCTGATTTTTATATTTCTGAAATGGACAGTATTTCCATGATCCTGAAGGAGAATGGGGCCTTCTGCCCAGCGACCGAAATTGGGCCAATCCTTGTATTTGCTGTAATTGACCAGTGCTTCAAACATCTGCGAATACCGGTCATATTCCACTACTTTTTCATTATTTAACCAATGCTCAACTTTGCCATCTTTGGAGACTATCCTGGCGCGGTTCCAATCGCCGACACCTTTGAAGAATTTTCCTTTTGGCCGATCATCGATGGATAAATTTTGGGGGGCGATGAGATCATAAAGTGCTCCTAGTGTACGGTTTCCAGCTACCCCTTTTTTGGCGTCAGGGTGCCTTTTATCATCCAAAATTTGGAACTCACAGCCAATGGCTGACCCGGCACCTTTGTTTAGATCAGGATCTACAAAATATTTTATACCGCTGTTGGCACCCTCAGTCAGTTTAAAGTCAAGTTCCAGTTCAAAATCGCTAAAATTCTGCGTGGTTATGATATCTCCCGGTCCGGTTGCTTCGCCACCATCTGTAGCCAAAATGGTAAGAACTCCATCTTCGATTTGCCAGCCCGACTCAGGAAAGCCATCCAGTTTGGCACCGCGCCAGCCATTGGTCGTTTTACCATCCCAAAGCAGTCTAAATCCTTTTCTTTTTTCCCAGTCGGACAATTGATTTGTCAGGTAGCTTACTTCCCTTACCTGTGGGTCTACCGGCCACCTACTATTTTCCAGGTCATCCGTTTTAATCCTGATGTTTTTCCAGGCCACCTGGGTACCATCCTGTGAAGGATCGTTGATACTATGCACCTGCAAGGCTATGAATCCATCTGCCGTCAGATCATCTACCAGATTGGTACACATCACGCCATTAACCCAAGTGCGAATGGTATTGCCTATGGCCTCTATCCTATAACTATTCCATTCGCCTGTACGAAAGGCTGCCCTGGCCTTTTGATTGATAGCCAGAGGATATAACCATTTACGGCGCGCTTCGTCATATAGCCCACCTGAAAAAGCCCTTGGGCTTGGATCAATCTCCACCTGGTAGCCATGTACCCGGCCATCCATATAGTCCTTTTTACTAAGGCTTCTGATCTGAATACCCGAATTCAGCTTATTGTCAACCTTTACCTCCAGTTCCAATATGAAGTCAGCATAGTTTTTTTTGGTGGCCAGAAATGTATTGGGCGTACCCATTTCAGATGTCCCAACTATTGCACCATCTTCAATCTTGTAGGAAGCTGTTCCATTGAGTTTTTCGAAGTTGTTCAGGTCTTTGCCATTGAATAGCATTTCCCAACCTTCTTGTGGGTATGCATCCCAACAAAGCAGCGATGCTATCAGTATTGCCAGTAATTTTTTCATAAATGCTTAAAAATTATATGCTTCTTTCCAATGTTCTATTTGTCCATTATCCATGGCATTTAATGCCATTTGCACCACTACAGATGCCTTAGCCCCACTTTCCGCATTGCTCTCAGGCATTTTGTTGTTATGAATGCTATCCCGAAAGTCGATCAATGCCTGCAGTGTTGGCTCCTTGTGTTCAATCTTGATTTGCTTTCCCCGATTAGTATTCCAGGCTTTTGCAGTGGCCCCGCTTACACCATCTACAAGACCTAATTCTACATTATCTTTATTTCCTTCCTCGTAATGCCATGCCTCATCGCGGGTAATCACGATGGTGCCCTTTTTTCCCATTACCTTAATTCTGTAGTCATCTATACTATTGGTAGTCAGGCTTGTGTAAGTAGCTTTTACGCCGTTTGCATATTCTGTGATCAAGTGAACATTATCATAAGTTTCCCGACCATCTTTCCAATAATCGACACCTCCAAATCCCGAAACTCTGGTTGGTGTTGCTCCCATCAACCAATTTGAAAAATCAATTTGATGCGAGCAAAGCTCTGCTGTAAGGCCACCAGAGTACTCACGATACATACGCCAGTTGATCATCTTCTCCCATTTGGGGTCAGGTACCGGTCGCCGCCAATCGCCATTGCGGTTCCATTGGCATTCTATCAGACTTATGTCTCCAAGCAAGCCATCCTTCACCAAATCAACTACATGATGATAAAGCCGCGAACTATGGTACTGGTGACCGGTTTGAAAGATTTTTTTGGAACTTCTGGTTGCTTTTAGAAGCTGATCTATACCCTCAAAACCATAAGCCATGGTTTTTTCACAGTAAACGTGTTTACCGGCATCCAATGCCTCTATGGCCATATCCGAATGCATGCTAAAGGGCGTAGTAACTACCACGGCATCCAGGTCTTTTAAATCCAGCAGGCTTCTGTAATCCTTTAGGAGCTTAGTTTTGCTGGTACCATATTGAGCCGCCGCTTCCAATCTGAAAGGGATAATATCGCACATGGCTGCTACATCCATATTTTCGATGCTGCTTATAAGCCTTGCAAGGCCAGTACCTCTGTCTCCTGTTCCTATAATCCCCACCTTCAGGGGTGCCTCTTTGATCGGATTAGCCAGACCAGAGCCCACTGCACCAAGAAAAACAACGCCAGAAGCTGATTTCGTAATAAAGTCTCTTCGATTTAATGTCATAATAAGTCTAATTGCACCAGTTTAAGGTACACAACTTTCTTCTATGACGCAGAATCTAAGTTGATACTCCTACTGAATTGGGATCTAATCTCTAAATTGAAACAAATCGGTATTAAGAATCTGTGGATCCGTATTTTTCCATGGCTTTTTCATTTACCATGAGTCCAAGGCCGGGTCCTTCAGGAACCTTAAGGTACCCATTGTCATACTCGAAGTAATTATCAAACAAATCATATAAACTTCCGTAACCCTGATGTATTCTTTTGCCAGCATACTCCTGGAAACGGGCGCCATTGGGAATAGAAGCCAGCAGGCATAGGCTAGCCGCAGTAGCCAGCGTCGGCTTTGCATTGTGTACCATAATCTGCTTACCAAAAGCATGAGCCATAGAAGCAGACTTTCTACATTCTGTGATCCCGCCGCATTTGATCACATCAGCATTAATATAATCCACATTGGAAATGGTAATGAGATCTTTCATCATCCATTTGTTGTACTCATGCTCACCGGCCATAACCGGTACATCGAGGGCATCTACGACCTGTCTTAGTCCCTCATAGTCCTGTTGAAAAACCGGCTCTTCTATCGCATAGACATTAAAATCATTGATGATCCGCTTACTCATCAGGATCGCGTCTGCAGGCAGGTAGCCATTGTTAAAATCCACCATGATCCTGATCTTATCTCCTACAGCAGCCCTTATTTCTTTCACGCAATCGTAAATATCATCATCTGGATATGGGTTCACGTTTTCCTGCCGGATGCCCATTCTTGCTTTAACAGCTTTGTAACCCTGGTCCACAAAACCAGCAGCAATTTTGGCCATTTCTACCGGCGATAGGTAATCATCCACATCTGACCTGCTGTATGAGCCATAAACCTGTATTTTCCTGAGGCCATTGCCGCCCAGCAATTTGTGAGCAGGGACATTTAGGATTTTACCTTTTAAATCCCACAATGCATTATCAATACCTGCCAAAGCACCGGGGTGTATACCTGCTACACCTGCTTCCAAGCCCTTCAGGTAGGCCTCATGCCACATACCTTCACTGTCAAAAGGGTCTTTTCCCACAAAATATTGCTTGAGCCCCTTCTTCAGATATAGGTTGGTAAACTTCTTATTGGCTCCATCACTTTCTCCCCAACCGGATATGCCTTCATTAGTCTCTATTTTGACAAAATGGGCTTTCTTGAAATAATACCCCTTAATGTCTGTGATTTTTATGCCTTCTGGTACACTTCCTGATGGGTGAATCCCGGTAGTGGGGCTAGCCTTGCTGCTAAAGGGCAGCACCGTACCTAAAGCACCCAATCCCGCATATTTAAAAAATGACTTTCTATCCATTTTATAATCTTATGATTCTTGCGCCTTCAGTCTAAGCAGGGCTTCAATGAAGTAATAATCGGCATAAATAATTGGTACACTTACCTCCTTACCTTTAGGCATATTACCCACACTCTGATCCAGGTAAAAATACCCGGAAGTTTCGGACTCCCGGTACCTGTATTTATTATCAAGGTTGGTTAATATCTCTTTAGCATAATTGAGATATTGACTGCCTTCATTATCAACATGGCTGCTTAATTCAATCAGGGCAGATGCCATTATGGCTGCTGCAGAGGCATCTCTGGGGGCATTGGGAATTTGCGGGTCTTTAAGGTCCCAGTAAAGCACTTTGTCCGCGGGCATATTGGGATGGTTGATCAGATAGTCAGCTACTGCCCTTGCCCTATCTAAAAACTGCTTTTCTCCTGTTTCCCGATAAGCCATGGTAAATCCATACAGTCCCCAGGCCTGTCCTCTTGCCCAGACGGATTCATCAGCAAGACCCTGATGGGTACCCTTCCAGATAGGATCGCTACTGACCGTATCATAATCCACTACATGATAGGAACTGTAATCTTCCCTGTAATGGTCAGCCATGGTTTTCATAGCATGGCTATAGGCCATATTATAAAAAGAGGAATCGCCAGTTTCTTTGGTCACCCAAAAGAAGTATTCTAAATTCATCATATTATCAATGATCACCGGATATTGCCAGCGACCCGGCCGATCCCATGATTTTATCATTCCAATTAAAGGGCTATATCGTGAAGCGAGTGAGTTTGCCCCTGTAATTAATACTTTCCTATATTGGGGGTTTTTCATTTTCTCAAACCCTTTGCCGTAACTGTTGTATAGCATAAAGCCAAGATCATGATGATCGGTAACATATTGTACATCTTCCAGGGCTTCTGTATATCGCATGGCATGGCCTGACCAATCCCTTGAATTATCATAGGAATCCACCATCCACAAAATACCGGGAAAGAACCCACTGGTCCAGCTTTTCGCTGAGGTAAAGTCTATTTTACCATTTTCAACATTTCGGGGAAGTCTAACAGTTGTATCGCTTTCCACTACTGCCCAAATACGATCCGCAATTCGGCTTAACACTAGATCAGGGTTGAGTAATGGCCCCTGCTTTGAATCTGTTTTTTCAGCACAGGAGCCAATTCCCAATAGCAGAATGAATATGAAAATTGAAGTATGTATTTGCTTATGTCTTGCCATCTTAAATATTAAAACTTATGGTTTATGATAAGACGATGAACCTGTACACATGCCATCACAAGTCCGCTGAAATTTTTGTATGAAGGGTGTACTGATGTCTGATACTTTCGCACCTATTTTCTTGAGTAATATTCTTGTAAGGTGTAGAATGCCTTTTTTCGAATCCCATTTTCAGAAATGATACCCTTCCTGTTGTAGTCTTTTTGTATGTGTCTGAGGTTTCTTCTGGGTGATCGAAAATCCATGAGTATCCATGGAGATACACCGGCCAGAAAATCGATATTATCAAGCATCTGCAGGTTGTATTTGTAAACCTCATCCTGATACTCTTCAGTCCACCGTTCATCAGCAGTACCATGCATTCCTGCAAGCGCACCACCACCAATTTCACTCATGATCATTGGCTTATTGTATGGGTTTTCCCAGACTTTACTACTGCATTCATATGGACGACCACCATACCACCCACAATAGCTATTAATGCCAATTACATCAATAAATGCACCTAGCGGATCATCGATGATCGTTTTATTGCCTTCACTGGACTGGGTATTTAAAGCCGCGGTAATCAGTCGGGTATCATCAAGATCTCTCGCTTTTTCAATTAATTTCTTAAGGAAATTGAGGCGACTTTCAGTAACAGGAGTCTCATTGGCTACTGACCATAAGGCTACCCCTACCCTGTTTTTATCTCTGGCAATCATATCTACCAACTGCTTTTCAGCATTTATAAATGTTTCGGGATTATCATAATCAATAGTCCAGTAAACGGGAATTTCAGACCATACCAAGAGACCCATCTCCTCGGCAAGTCTGACTGTAAACTCATTGTGGGGATAATGCGCCAACCGAATGAAATTGCAACCCAGCTCTTTGGCCCAGGTCAGTAATAATCTGGCCTGCTCAGGTGCAACAACACGGCCACCTCCAAAAGGTGCTTCCTCATGCATACTTATACCTTTCAGAAAGATCGGTTCACCATTGAGTATTATCTGCGTGCCTTTAGTCTCAATAGTCTTAAAGCCTATCCGATCATTGATTTCCTTATTGTTTAATCCTACGGTGATATTGTACAGCTTTGGATCATTGGGAGTCCATAGCATAGGTTTGCTGTTGCTTTCAATGGCTACATACCCATTATTATCCGTAAATGCCTTAATATCTAGCTTTAGCTGATTTATTGACACAGAAACCTCCTGGTTTGAGACATTAGACCCAGCCAGCTTTACCCATCCTTCAATAGTTCCTTTTTCGCTCAATGTGAAGGCATAGTCTTGAATGTAAGTATCTTCAAGCAATAGCATAGAAACCGAGCGTGTGATTCCACCATAGTTCCACCAGTCAAAATTGATTGTGGGCACTGCCTCACGCAATCGTTTATTATCTACTTTAACAATAAGGTCATTGGTGTCCTTCAATTTATCGGTAACATCAAAAGAAAAGGGTGAAAAACCTCCCAGATGATCACCGAGGTGTTCACCATTTAAATAGACCTTACATTGATAATTGACACCTTGAAAATACAATAGCTTCCGCCCGGATTTTTCCGGTTTGTCAAACGTCTTTTTGTACCAGATCGTACCCTCATAATAGTACAGCTTTTCCATCTGCGTATTCCAATCTCCGGGTACATTCAATCTGTAGCTATAATCAAAATCGTACTCAATGAGATCGTAGGGGTTCTTCATTTGCTGGTTGAGGAAATACCCTTTGTCTCTCAGACCTAGACTGTGGTTATATAAGCCATTTTCCAGTGGGTCTACTATGGCCTCCCAGAGCCCATTCAAGCTAATGCTTTCTCTGCCCTCTACATTCTGGATCAGTTGCTGGGCAAAAGAAATGTTAGCCCAAAGACCACAAAACATCATGGCTAAGAATGAACAAAACCTTAGTTTCCACACCTTACGCATAATTTTTTAAAGTTTAGTTTGGGTAATTATTTTTTATAAAGGTTGTTGTGATCGATAATCTGATCAGAAGAAACGCCTTCCAGGACAACTGCCTTGTCCACCTTTCTCAGATTGTTGTTCATGAGAACTATATCATTTGTTCCTGAACCTTTTACGCTTAAGAAAGCTGCATTTGACACAGGTGAGTTGCCCGATAGTTCTACGCCGGTAGCATTTTCAAAATGGATAACCGGCTTATTGGTGACTACAGCTGATCGATTTTTAAATCCTTTCACATCAACATTATGAATGTCCTTGCCCCAAAGCATGAATTTGGGGTTTTCTGGTGTTTCATCCATATCATTAATCGTTAGGTTTTGAATATCCAAACCATCAATATTGACAAAGGAGAAATACGAGTCAATGTGGGCATAGTCATTTTCAGCCTTATTTTTAAGCGAACGAACCCCACGTGGCTTCATCATTCCGGCATAGGGTAGCTGTTCCTCAACTTTAAAGCTGATGTTTGAAAGCTTGATGTTTTCAAGTTTAGAATCCGGTTGTCCAAAAAACAGGCAATGCCCATATTTAGTATCTATGGTAATGCCTTCAAAAGTGATGTTTTTGACTGCTCCCAGTTTCGAATCTTCTTTTCTCCTTTCCAGGTCAACGAATATTGGATAAATACCTCTCGGACGGGTTGGGTCTTCCGTTTCGTTAAGTGCAGTTTCTATATAAATGTTGCTGAATCGGATATTTTCAAAAGTGCCTCCATCCTTGGCAAATAGCGCTATACCATAGATAGTGTTTCTGATGACGATATTGCTAAAAACAGCATTACGGATTGGGTCCTCTGATCTTGTGCCCAGCTTTATTGCAGAATCATCTGATATCAATACACAATTGATCACCACAAGGTTTTCTGTAGGTATGCCATTCCTCGACTTGGGGCAAATCGCATCATCACCGGTTTCTATGTAGCAATTTGAGATAAAGACATTTCTGGAAGAAACAGGGTCTATTCCATCTGAATTTGGAGACCCCAATTCACTGATGATAGAAATCCCATCGATCCAAACTCCATCGCAAAAGCTCACATCTATATTCCAATTAGGTGAATTGATAATCTTAATATCGTTAATAAAAATATTGGTACTGTTTAATAACCAGATCAGTTTATTGGGTCGGTTATAAGGCCTCTCTTTTCCTTTCCAAAATGCACTACCCTGACCGTCAATCGTTCCTTTACCAAAAATTCCAAAATTATCGGCACCATCTGAGCTAATCAGGCTTAAAGAAGCCTCCTCCGTATAATCCTTCATGTCCATACTGCCATAAAGCGTGGCTCCGGCAGAAATATGGAGGAAGGTATTACTTTTCATCATCAGGCTACCGGTTAGGTAATCACCGGGTGGGAAATATATGGTACCCCCTCCGGCCTCACTACATTGGTTGATAAGCTGCTGGATCTCTTTAGTAATCAAAACCTCACGGCCTGATTTTTCAATGTAATCAGTAATATCATATTGACCGTTTTGGGCAATTCCAGTGCTACACACCGAAACAATTAGGATGATGGAAAATAAGGTTTTCATGGAATAATGAGATTAAGTGATAGTCTTTAGAAATAAAGGATTAAAATCAACTGTAGATCGTGATTGAGGATAAACTGAAGCGTTGATGGGAAAGTGGAAGTGTTTGCTATTCTACTTTAATCCACGGCGAATCCCTACGCAACTTCAACGGCCCAAAAATATCAGCAGTACTGACTAAAGCCGTTTTAAAAAAAAGGGCTCTTCAGTAAATCACAACGAAGAGCCCTCAACAAAGCAACCGATTAAATAAAATTATTGCTTAGCAAGTACGAATACATATTGTCCGACCAGTCCTAATGTACGCGCACCAATTACTGAATCATTGGCCGTAAAGCTCAGTGTCATGGTATTGTTTTCATTGCTGAATGCAACGGTGGCCGATACTCCATCCAAACTTATATTTGCAGAAGTTTCAGTGGAAGAATTTATGGTCCAAAATCCACCAGTATCTGTAAAAACAGGATCACCATCTACAGTGATGTAAGAACCATCATCATTAAATGTGATTCTGAAGTTTGAATACTCTGGATTCAAAACATCTACATTGTTTAATGTAACACTGGTAGCAGTCCAGGCACCTACAAACCTTGCGTTTTCAGAAGGTGCATCATCACCATCGTCTCCTCCGCAAGACACAAATACAATGAGTGAGCAAAGCACTACGCCGAATAATATATTTTTATATGTTTTCATATTTCAATTCTTTTAGTCTAAACTTTTTACTTAACTATCGCTTAATGAGCTTTACAGTTTTGATGCTATTGTCTGTTTGTCTAACTCTCAGTATATAGACACCATTTTGTAAACCGGCAGTAGATAAGCGGGCATTTTGAGTTATCTCACTCTTTCCAACCAATCTTCCAGAAATAGTCCACATCTCAAAACTTACCGATCTTGGATCAGAGAATCTGATATAGTCTGTAGTAGGGTTTGGATATACTATGATATCATTTTGCTTTAGATCCTGATCAACGCTAGTCACCAAAGAACCTAAGAAGTCGTCGATAGCCTGGTTAAGCTCAGCAGTTTCGCCCTGGAAAACTTCAGGTGCATTTGATGGGTCAGCTAATACAACCTGCGCCTCTCCAACTGCTGCTGTTAAAGCATCAATAGCAGCCTGAGGGTACTGACCAATATTACCACCGGCGGTGGCACTTCCAAGCAGTCCCTGAGCTTCATTAATACTTTGCTCCAAACCACCTATGCCTGATAGAATAAGCTCCCATTTCAAATCACCCAATTGTCCACCAGTGGTTGATGCCGAAGCTGACTCAAATGAATCCTGATAGCGGAAACTAAAAGGTTCTCCTGAGATATCCCATGGTTTTACTGATGACTTAAAATCCTCTGAGTTAGGATCTGACCAAAATTGATCAATGATGGTAATCAAATCATCAACAGGTGGGGCATTCTCAAAGGTTACAATTTCTACGATATTAGTAGCCATCTGAGCAGCTCCAGCTAAAGAATCACCCGGGGGTTGCAATAATGGCCTTGGCCCAATTGGCCAATCTGCAAAAGCATAAGCTGCCGTATCTTGAGGATACGAAGCTATGATTGCAGAATCCAAAAAGATGTTATTATTTGAAAACACAAATCTTTGTTCAATATCCGGTAGTTCGGATTTAGCCAAATCACTTAGTAAAGCGAACTCTACCATATATGCCTCATTGTCGGCGATAGTGTCTATTTCCGTACCTAAATATCCAGGATTAATAACCAAGTTGTTAGTAAACTCACAATCTTGACATTCTCCAAAGTCAATAATACGTTGACCGGTATGCGCAATTGTGTTTTGATTGATCCTTGAATATTTAATCCATCCACCTCGGTCGTTGATCATGGTTGATGAAATATTGTAGATAGTGCTGTTTTCAATGATTACAGTATCAAGGTTAGCACCCCTGTCATCGATCAAACGACCATTGTTGGTATTGTTAGGCCTTCCAATATTGGAGATAATACTATTGGTTACAATTATGGATATGTTGTCACTATCTGTTCTAAAGCAGCTTTGACCATCCTGATCCAAATGACAATCATCGATTCTAACTATAACTCCTGTTGCAGAGATACGGATAATTCTTTGATCCGTATTCAATGCTCCTAATTCGTCCATACCGGTCACATAGAGGCCTTTTAAAGTAAGGTTATCTCTTGCCCTGAATGGTCTTACAGATTCACCACCATCAGGGATACCCGGCACTAATCTGGGTCTTGGTCCCGAGCCTTCTTCTGCCACTATTGTCAGAGGAAATCTATTCTCAATAGCACCACTGAGGATGTAAGTTTGACCTCTTTTTAGTTGATAAACACTGTGTGCTCGCTCTCCGGTATCTGTGGTATCACCGGCAATCAAATCGTTGAGTAATCCGAATTCTGCATTATTGGAGTCGACAGTCAATGTGTCTTGCGCCTGTGCGACAAGACAAAAAACACTGAATAAGGCTCCAAGTGCGAACTTTTTAATGTAATGATTTTCCATATTCATCCTTATTTAATTGTTTATTAAAACCTTAATTGAAAACCAAAATCTGCTGTTGCTCCAAATACAGTTGTATTTGTAAGTATATCAGTTGTCAATAATTCTGTTTCTGCCTGATTGGTAATGTTGTTAAAATTGATATATAGCTTTAAGTTGTCATTAATAGCCTGTTTGAATGTGAGGTCAAACCTTGTTGTTTTACCCTCGAACGTATCTGTTTGTGGCTCACGAGCTATTCCATCAATTACCAAATCCTGATGCACTACGGAGAACCGTCCTGTAAATCCACCTTTTTCATATCCAAGTGATAAGTTCCAGATAGAATTAGGTTGCCCTACTAAAGGTGCCTCCCTAACTTCCTCTACCAACCTTGTTGGATTCCTTAAGGACACAAGAAATGGATAATTGGTGGCAGATTGGAGTAAAGTGAAATTCCCTGATAGTAAAATACCGTCAAACGGCTTAGGAAGAAATCTAAAATTCAATTGCAAATCTGCTTCTATACCCTGTACAGTAGTGATATCTTCTACATTGCGAGGCTCAAATAGGTTGAGTGTACTGCCAAATTCATCATCAAAACGGGAATTGCTCTGATAATCGATATTTGTTAGCTCCTTATAAAAACCACCAACAGTGAGGAGGCCCCAATTGCTGTAAAATGAAAGAAAAGCATCGTAATTCCATGCAGTGGTATGCTGAAGATCAAAATTTCCTCTATCCAGTCGCTTTTCAAACTCATTTCTTCTGCTAAAAGGCACCAACTGTAGAAAATTTGGTCTGGTCAATGATTTAGTAGCTGCCAAACGTACATCAAACCATTTCCTAGGCTGTATTTTCACATTAACCTGAGGAAACCACTCCAGGTAAGACCTTGTTCGCGTAGTATCAGAGAGGCCACCTCCCAATCCATCATCATTAACATTGGCAGCAGTCCCGAAAAATCCATTATACCTCAGATATGTATTTTCTGCTCGTATACCTCCAACCACAGTGATTAGATCTTCATACTTAAGCGTCCCCATTAAATACCCCGAGGTAATACGATCTATAGCAGTGTAGTCCTCAAAATCGCGCTGTGGATCTATTCCATAAATAGAATCCCTATATTGATTGAAAAAATTTCTTACTTCAGATGAAGATATGTGATATCCGGGTAGTTGTTCTGTTGAACCCACGCCAAAAGGAAATGAAGACACATTCCAGTCGCTCTGCTCTAACGGGGATAAAAAGCTGTTGATGATTACATTACCACCGGGAGCACGTTCATATTGCTCAGGATCAAGCCAGCTATATCCGTAAGCTGAATTCTCCATGCCAGGTTCCAGATATCCCGTTTCATTAGAGAGCCTGGAATCTTGTCTGAATTTACCACCAAACTTTATTGATCCGCCTATTTTATTATTGATGGTGACCGGTATTGTTAAATCAAACTGTGCAGTAACGTTCTCCGTTTCCCTAACTCTTGTTGTGTTGCGAACATTGGCTAATAGTGATTGCTCAAGTACATGTAACGTATCTACTGCCCTGCGGAAAAAATCTTCTGGTGAAGTGTTAAACTTTCCGTCTGATCCACCTATATCCCAAAAGCGCATACTGTGATCTAGAGGTCTATCACCTTCATTGAGGTTATAAGAAGTTCGCCATTCCAGATTCCAGTTCTTAAAAAATGAATGCGTTCCCGTAAGACTGGTTGATACGACCCGCTCAGTCTCATCCGCCATATCATGTCGGTATTCGGTTCGGGCTTGCGTATATTGGCTTATGTATTGATCCTCTTCATCAGTCCTGTATTGAAGTAAGGAATTTAAAACTATTCTACTCTGTGGGCTAAACTCATAATCAATAGTGGCTGCACCACCATATCTATATCGATTCCTGAAAGTTCGTCGTAAACTGATGTTGTCAAGGTTGTACGTTCTTTGATCTCCAATAAATTGAGCTCCGCCCCATCCAAGGAGTTCAGAGTCCTGGCTGCGGTTGGCTTTTTGATAGTTACCTGTGACCAGCACACCTACTCTTCCATCAAGAAATCTTCTACTTCCTGTAGCACTGGTTCTGATTTGACCCCACTCATTGGCCAACGCATTGTATCCGTATTGAAAATAGCCAGTAAATTCAGGATCTTCAGATGCTCTTTTAGTTTTGAAATTTACCGTACCACCAATGGCATCAGCATCTTTATCGGGTGTTAAAGACTTAAATACCTCGATACCGGCAAGCACGTCAGGAGACATCATACTGATATCAACTGACCGGTCATTCCCGGATGCTGGAATCCGCTCACCATTGATAGTTATCGAACTAAATCTTGGAGATAGACCCCTTAGCACAACCTGGTTCCCCTCACCACCGTTTCTTCTTACAGAAATACCTGGCAAACGGCCTAATGTCTCTGCGGCATTCTGATCAGGTAATTCCCTGATCTTATCCTGAGAAACAATATTAACAATGGTATTTGCATTGATTTGTTGGTTAATGGCAGCAGCCTGCCCCACTGCCTGACCTGTAATTACAATCTCCTCGGTAAGGAGAGAATTTAAATCCAATGAAATATCTAATTCTTGGGTTTTTCCATCCGTAATGGTTACCTCTTGTTCTACTGTACCATAACCAATGTACCTAATCTCGATAATTGCACTTCCGTTGGGGATGTATAGGCTAAAGTTTCCATAAAGATCTGTAACAACACCCTGGGTAGTTCCTTTAATTGACACTGTAGCACCTGGCAGAGGATCATCCGTTAACTTATCAGTGACCGTACCCGTAACCGTACCACCCTTTTGCGCATAAACCCCAAAGCCTAAAAACAGTAAAATAATTAATACTTTAAGCCCATTCGGTAAATTTTGTATCATCTGCAATCGTTTTCTGAGATATGTATTTCTTCCTAAGACGGGAAGAATTATTGGCAACCCCTACATCATTGCAATCAATTCCAAAATCTCCTGACCGAATGAGTATTTTACATTCAGGTGATAATGAAGGTGTTAGATCGATATACTTATTTGGATGAGAAATTTAGACCTACTTCAAATCATTAGCAGGTAGTGCTTTCAATACTAAACGGCGATGTATGTTTAAGCTGAAATCAATAGTAACCCAGAAATAAAGGCTTCATATGCCTGGAATAGATATTTTCATAAACATTTTGACCAATCAGATTACTATTGCCTTGCACCAGGTTCAAAAACTCATTTTGTTGTTCAGCGGCAATCTTGTAGGCTGTATGCAGTAGTTGCCTGAAGTGAGGATTGAATAGTTTTTCCTTTGGCTGGTGCGTTAAAGCTTTGGAAAAATCTGCACCCGACCAACCATTCACTGTATCAATATCCGGTAGTTTGTCTTTATCAATACTAAGTACGGTATCATAGGGATCAGTAAGCTCTTGATACCGGTCTAGAGCTTTTTGAAATATTGATTTTGCAAAAAATAGTCCATCGCCCTCTCCCTCGGCTAGCCCAATCAGCTCCTCCAGCCAGGTGGTACCGGCTGTTTTCAAATGCAATCCTGCATCATGCTTTTTAATAATACGATGAATGATTGGGTATAAGGAGAATTTGTCACTCCCTGTATGCACGCTCAATTTCAGACTATGTGGAAGGCTAAAATGCTTAACGGCATGCTTGACCACTAAAATATGTTGCTCAAATTCCTGTTCGAATCGGAGTAAGTCGCCTTCATAATCTACACCTTTATTAAACCTTCCGATAAACTTAGGAGCTATGGTATTGACCGGCACTTTAAAGGCTGACAAAAGATACAGTATGAAATATAATTCCATCGGGGATTGAGGGTTAGCCACCTCGTCCATTGACACTTCTACTACAAACTCATGGTTTCGCTTTTGCTGAAGGATTCGATCATAAATCAGCCTTGCCTCTTCTACTGCTTTGAGGTAAGTATCACCAAGATTCAACAACAAATCCTTTGTTATAGAGAATTCATTGCTAAACCCTTCAATGGCATGGTGTCCAATCAGGTGTTTATAATCACTGAGAAATTGATCTTTTTTCTGTGTTTCAAGCACAATATTGATCTTATTGGCCACATCAATGGTGAAAAAATCAGCTGACTCTGTAAAGCGATCTACCGTTTCCAGTGTAATGTGGTCGGCATCCACAAAATAGTCGTTGTACCACCCCCCCTCTGCGGTAGCCTGATCCGCTTCTATTCTTACACTTATCGGCTCTGACCCAACGGTTTTGTGCTCTCTGAAAGATTTATTCCACACCGGAGTAACCAAAACACCATTTGTAAGTGCTTCTTTAAAGCCTTTTAGCTGATATATGCCCTGCTTTGCGAACCGATCGCCGATACCAAAAGAATATTTTCCAAGCTCCATAAAATGCTAAACTCCGCTGTATGCACTAAAACCACCATCGATAGGTACAACAATACCTGTTACAAAACTTGAGGCCGGATCACACAGCCAAAGAAGGGTACTATCCAGGTCCTCCGGTTTCCCGAACCTACCGAGTGGTGTTTGATCTATGATTTGATTGCCCCGAGGGGTTAGCTCACCATCATCGGTAGTGAGTAATGTGCGGTTTTGCTCTGTAAGGAAAAACCCTGGTGCCATAGCGTTGACCCTAATGCCAGCTTTTGAAAAATGAACTGCAAGCCATTGTGTGAAGTTGCTTACCGCTGCCTTTGCTCCACTGTAAGCAGGTATTTTAGTGAGGGGCGTAAAAGCATTCATCGATGATATATTAACGATACATGCGCCTTCTTTCCCCAGCATATCATTCGCAAATACCTGACAGGGAAGTAAGGTGCCAAGGAAATTAAGGTTAAAAACAAACTCAATGCCTTTAGGGTCCAGATCAAAAAATGAGATGATATCCTCATTGGCTTGATCTCCTTCCTCAAAAAATGGTTTGCTGGTAGTGCCTTTTGGGTGATTTCCGCCCGCACCATTGATCAATATATCAACACTTCCCAGCTGTTTTTGTATTTGGTGATGAGCTTCTTGTAGTGATGCTTTGTCGAGGACATTCGCTGATAGTCCAATCGCAGTACCTCCACTATTCTTTATTTCATTAGCTACGGCATTAGCCGCTTCCTCTTTCAGGTCTAAAATAGCAACAGATGCTCCCTGCGCTGCCATAGTTTTGGCCATGGCACCACACAATACACCTCCACCGCCGGTAACCACTACTACTTTATTATTTAGTTTATTCATTTTAATCGCTGTTGTATTAAATGAGACGTAATAAAGCTGAATATCCCTTATAAAAATTTCATTAAATAAAGGCATTAACTACCAAAAGATACTATAGTGACTTTATGCTAATCTATTGTAATAGTGGATGAAAAATTATCCAAAACCCTTATTGTAAGCACTTTCACCAAAGGGCATTATACGATCTATTTGATTTTTTAAAGAGGATTGGAAATCTAGAGGGGTATTGTATTGATTTTATGATGAAGCTTTTTCAGACTAGCTTCAGTATCAAATATGACGGACTGATTATACGTCCAACTTAAATCCGATACTTCTGATTGATTTGAGTTGAGCCATTCTCTTGTTAGTGGGTCTAGCTCGGTTGTTTCTCCTGTCAGGTACTTTACAATTTTAAGCCATTCCGGCTTGTCAATTATTCTTGCCATAGTATTATAAAACTATGACGACTTGTATGTTAATATACCCCTAACTGAAGTATTAACATTACATGCTTGGTAGAAAAGAAAGGCCAGCTTTTTATCCGCTTAATTTGAAAGGTAAGTAAGAAGACTATTCACTTGTAACTAGAACATCAATAAGTTCTAGTTCAAAGAGAAAATTGGATTGAAATCTGTGAGATCAATAGCAAGCAGCACACTTTTACGAAACATTTAAATAGCTGAGTCTTTGCTTCATATGCTTTAAAGCCCTTCCCATCTGTGTTTCGATAGTTTTGATAGAAAGCTGAAGCTGATCGGCGATTTCAGCATATTTGAGCCCCTGCTCCCTGCTCAACCTGAAAATCTCCTGGCATTTGGGTGGCAACTCGCACATTGCTTTTTGCACCTTACCATTAATATCTTCGTAAGCCAGCATATCCAGAGCTGTAATGTTCATATCTTCAAAATGTGCAGCCTGAGTGATACATTGGAGGTTAGCATTCTTTTTTTCCTTGCGTAGAAAATCCAATGACTTGTTTCGTACAGCAGTGTATAAATAGGACTTTGCAGATGTATTGATTTCTATGAGTTTTCTATTTCTCCAAAGTTTTAAGAAAACATCGCTCACTACCTCCTCCGCAGCTGACTTTTCATGAACCACTTTGAGCGCAAAATGGCACAACGGTGCATAGGTCTTTCTAAAGAGTTGGTTAAAGACTTCCTCCTCCCCGCTGTGTAAAAACTTTCTGATTAATAAGTCAATCTCATCTCTCCTTATTTTCAAATTTTCACTTAAGATGGGGTTCGCTGCAAGTATCATGATCAGACAGATTTGCTTGTTTTATCCTTTATGATTTTTGTTATACAATACTATTATAATGAATATAAGTAAAATTTTAATGCCTTTTGAGGTCAAATTTTACGAATATTTAATGGGCACGTTACCGGGAACGTGCCCAATTTTTCATTACCTTTACATCGACTAATAAATGACTATAAAAATCCGAATTGAGGTTTTGAGTAGATCTTCCTATTTTGACGATCAAAATTATGCTGCGCAGTAACACAGTAACCATTAAAGACATTGCCAAGAAACTAGGCATTTCGACCTCTACAGTTTCCCGTGCACTCACAGGACACTCAGATGTAAATCCCAAAACCAAGGAGGCTGTATTGGAACTGGCGCAGCAGTTAGACTATCAACCCAATTCCATTGCGCTCAGCCTAAGAAAGAAGCAAACACATATCATCGGTGTGATCATACCGGAAACGGTTAACCGATTCTTTTCTAAAGCTATCGGAGGCATTCAGGATGAGGCTAGCCGACATGGCTATAACATTATGGTGTGTCAAAGCAATGAATCACAACAAATTGAGCACAATAATATTCAGACACTCCTCAACAGCCTTGTGGATGGTATTATCATTTCTGTATCGAGAGAAACTGCCTCTGAAAGGCCTTTTCAAAAGATTATTGATAAGGGGGTTCCTCTGGTATTCTTTGATAGAATTGTTGATAGTTTGGAAACACCTAAAGTGCTTTCAGATAATTATGAGGCGGCTTATAATGCCACAAAACACCTCATTGAGATGGGCTGCAAAAGAATTGCCCGAATCTCCGGACCAACTAACCTTCACAACAGCCGGTGGAGACTCAAAGGTTACCAGGATGCATTGATTAATCATAATATACCTGTAGATGAAGACCTGATTATCTTTTCATCTTACACTGCTACCAATGTGAAAGAATATACCAATCACCTCCTTGATCTCCCCAATCCACCCGATGGTGTTTTTGCTATCAATGATCAGGGTGCACTGGAAATGATGCATACCATAAAGTCAAGAGGGCTTAAGATTCCAAACGATATCTGTGTGATAGGATTCAATAATGATTATTTCACAGCATTTACCGAGCCATCACTTTCCACTATTGAAATCCCGGCCTTTGAATTGGGAAGAATAGCTGCCGAACTATTAATCAAGGAAGTGAAGCTGGATAACCCTATTTCCGAGAAACGCATAGTACCCAGCAAATTGATCCTGAGGGAATCTACAAGGAGAATTCACTAATACTGACACTTTATGACATTGCACTTCAAGTTTAATAGCCAACCAACTGCGGTAACCACAGGCTAAGCTTCGGTATCATTATAATTAAAGCCAGCACTATAATCATCGCGGCATAAATAGGTAGCATGGGACGAAGCACCTTTTGAAAAGGTATGTTAGCTACACTTGCGCCTACAAAAAGTAAGTTCCCCACCGGTGGCGTACACAGCCCTATACAAAGGTTTAAGACCATGATGATACCAAAATGAATAGGGTCAATACCAAACGACTGAACAACCGGAAGGAAAATGGGTGTGAAAATCAGCACAGCCGGCGTAATGTCCATAAAAATCCCTACCAAAAGCAGCAACACATTAATCAGGATCAAAACAATAATGGGATCACTTGTAATAGACAAAAGGTATTCTGAAATAGACTGTGGTAAATCCCCATAACTCATAATCCAGCTCATAGCGGTTGAGGTAGCAACCAGCAATAAAACTATAGCTGTGGTGGTACTGCTCTGTACCAAAATGGAAATCGCTTTTTCCTTATTGAGCTCGCCATAAAAGAGTGCCAGCAGCATAGTGTAAAGCACAGCGATAGCACTTGCTTCGGTGGCAGTGAAAATGCCGGCCACTATACCTCCCATAACCACTACCAATAACAATAAACTGGGAAATGCTCTTACGAAACTTCTCCAGATGAGCTGAATCTGCCAGTTTTGACCCTTTGGGTAGCCTTTTCTTACAGCATAAATATAGCTGACCACCATAATAGCTACACTCATCAGAATACCGGGAAGGTATCCTGCAATAAATAATGCGCCAATAGACAGGCCACCCGCAGCTAGTGAATATACTATAAGCACATTACTGGGTGGAATTAATAAACCTGTGGTAGCTGAAGTAACATTAGCGGCAGTTGTGAAGCCTTTGTCATAGCCTTCTTCCTCCATCTTACCGGTGAGGATCGCCCCCACCGCTGATGCAGCCGCAGCTGCAGAACCTGAAATAGCCCCAAATAAAGTACAGGCAATGATATTCACAAAGATGAGCCCTCCTCTTAGCGGTCCCACTAGCGCTTTGGCAAACTCTATTAGCCGGGCCGCAATGCCACCGCTATTCATGATTTGCCCTGCCAGTATAAAAAATGGAATCGCCAGCAGAGTAAAACTATCCAGACCATTGATCATGCGCTGTGCTACCGTAGTGGCTGAAGAAACGAATAAAACATTGATGGACAATGTAAACACAGCAGAAAGCGTCAGGCTGACTGTGATAGGAACACCCAGCGTCAGCAAGGTCACAAATAGTATTACTAAAACTGCAATTTCAACCAGGCTCATTCATCCGATTTTTAAAGGTGTCTGAAATATTCAAAGCATTATATACCAGTATGATTACACCACTAACGGGCAAAGCCAGATAGATCCAGCCCTTAGGTACCTGTATCACCGAAGACACCTGACCTAATTTAAAGGTGATATATACAAACCAACTCCCTCCTAGAATAAGGATCAGAACTGCAAAAAGTGCTATGATCAATTCAAC
Source organism: Cyclobacteriaceae bacterium (assembly GCA_965227155.1). Taxonomy (GTDB): domain Bacteria; phylum Bacteroidota; class Bacteroidia; order Cytophagales; family Cyclobacteriaceae; genus UBA6059. The sequence goes on along the minus strand of OZ245731.1, from coordinate 3,717,719 downwards.
CAGTATCTCCAGCTTCCATTTCAACTCTTTTTTGAGTACAGCTTTTAGTGCATCTATGGCAATGTGCTTTTGCACACCAAAAGCATATGCGGATCCAAATAAGGTTACCCACATCATAGAATAATTGGTAAGCTCCTCAGTAAAGAGGATGTTGAGGGATAGCATACGGGCAAAAACCTGTAACAGCGTACTGAAGACCATAATGATCATCAGCAATGCCAGCATACCTTTTAAAACTTTATCAATTGTTGTCCGCATCAATTCTTAAGATTTGATTGATTAATGGAAGAAGCTCTTCATCCTCCTTAAACTCCTCTACGATAGACCGGGTAGACTCCTGAAAACTCGCAAGATCGGGCTCAATTATTTCAATGCCTGCTTCCCTTACAATGGCTAAACTCTCCTCCTCAGATTCCTGCCAGAATTGGCGTTGAGGGATGACTGATTCCTTGGCCGCATCAGCTACCCATTTTTGTTGTTCAGGTGTGAGTCGATCCCAAACAATCGTACTGATCACCAATACATCAGGAATTGAGGTATGCTTGTCAAGCGTATAGTATTTACTGGTTTCATAATGCCGGGATAAATGAAAAGAAGGTGGATTATTCTCTGCACCATCCACAACGCCCTGCTGTAGAGCGGTGTATAGTTCTCCCCAGGCAATGGGTACTGGTACGCCACCCATTTCACGGATCATCTTATTTGCCGTAATACTCTTCATCACCCTGATCTTCATGTTCTTGAGATCATCGGCTGTTCTGATTGGTTTATCCGTAGTATAAAAACTTCTACTGCCCGCATCATAAAAGCAAAGACCTTTGAGCCAATATTCCTTACCGGAATCAAGGATTGCATTGCCTACCTCTCCATCATATACAGCATAGCGATGTGCGTCACTGTTAAAAATATAGGGTATGCCCAATACTTTGAACTGTGGTGCAAAGCTCTCCATCACTGCAGCAGATACTTTTGTTATACCCAGGCTTCCGATTTGAAGCAATTCGAGACATTGGCTTTCAGAACCCAGCTGACCATTGGCATATATTTTAATGCGCAATGTACCACCGGATTTATCATAAACCCTGTTGGCAAAGTCAACCATACCTTTGTGCACCGCATGGTCTTCTGTGAGCCCATGGGCCAGCTTGATCTCATCAATTTTTGTATTGGAGGCGCATCCGGTGGCCAACCAAAGGAATACCAAAAACCAGTGTAATTGCTTAACCATTAGCTTTAAGCTCTTAATTTTTTAATGATAGCCAATGCATCTTTGCATTTGGCTGTAATGGCGCTGTAGTCTTTATTTGCCAATATCTCTTTGGGAAAAAGCTGCGAGCCCATGCCTACACAATGCACCCCTGCTTCTATCCAACCTTTCAGATTGGCCTCATCCGGCGAGACTCCTCCGGTAGGCATGATCGAGGCATAAGGAAATGGTCCACGTACAGCTTTTACGAAGGCTGGGCCTCCTACCTGTGAGCCGGGAAAAATTTTAACAACCTCCGATCCCAGTTCATGTGCCTTTACAATCTCTGTCACAGAACCACAGCCAGGGCTCCAGGCGACCTTACGCTTGTTACACATTCTGGCCATCTCTTCATCAATTATTGGTGAAACAATGAAGTTGGCACCCATCTGCAAATACAATGAGGTGGTTGGCCCGTCTATCACTGAACCTACCCCGAGCATCATTTCAGGGCAATCTTCAGCAGCATATTTCATCAGTTGCCCAAACACCTCATGCGCAAAATCGCCCCTGTTGGTAAACTCAAATACCCTCACACCTCCATCATAGCAGGCTTTGAGTACATTTTTACAAACTTCTATATCTGCATTGTAGAAAACCGGCACCATGCCAGTCTCCTTCATTTTGATTACAACATCTATTCTAGTGAACCTTGCCATACTACCAATTTAAGATTTGTTTGAAATAAAACTCAGTAGGATCATTTACACATTGCTTTGCTTTTTCATAATCCTCTTCTTTAAGAAAATGCATGCTGCTAAAAAACAGCTGTGCTATTTGTGAATTGATATCAACCAGCCGTGGGGGTATTTTACCTTCTTTTTCAAAATCAGACAGATAAAGTGGTGTAATATCACCTGTGGAATTCGCACTTACTATGCAGCCACTCTTACCTTCATCAAATAGCTTTTTCACGCCAAGGCCCAAAAGCGAACAGAGTGTAAGGTCAAACCCGATTGGCCTGGCACACCGAAGCTCATAGCCGATCTCTATCGGTCTGCTCTTTACCTTCAGGTTTAAGTGAGAAAGCTTTTGCTGGAGTAAAACATTAAAAATGTGTGATTTAGAAACATTACCCAGCTCAGGGTGCCCGTGATCATCATAAGTAAAATCTATGCCAGCATCTTTTAACTCTTCAATATCGAGGGAATGAAAAACACCCTCACTAACCAAAGCCACTCCATACTCTATACCCAGCACTTTGCGTTTCAGAATGGAGGAAACAATCAGGTTAATGATTTTTTGCAGTGTGACCCTGGTTCTGTCAAACATCTCAGGGATAATCATCATAGGAAAATGGCAACCTGTGGCTATGCCAAAAGCAAGATGCCCTGCAGATCGACCCATGGTAGAAACCACAAACCATTGTCTGGCAGTTCGGGCATCCTCATATACAGTATTGCCAATCCTTACCCCTTCATCTTTGGCACTATGAAAACCGAAAGTAGGGTTTCGGTCAGGCAGGGGCAGATCGTTATCAATCGTTTTGGGCACATGGATATTGCTGATGTGGACATTCTGAGACGCCAGAAATTTTGTAACCCGATTGGCCGTTGATGCCGTATCATCACCGCCAATAGTGACCAATAGTTTGGCATTTTCCTTTTCAAAAATGCGGGTGTTCATATCGGCTTCAGTAGGCTTAAACCTTGACATGATCAAAGTAGACCCGCCTCTGTTGGCTATCCTGTCGGCATGGTCAAAATCAAACTCCTTAATTTCAGGCACCTCAGAAAAAAGACCCTTATAGCCATGATTGATTCCCAATACCCGATAGCCATCAGCCAAAAAAACCTTCGCAACCGTAGCAATTACCGTATTGATGCCCGGCGCAGGGCCACCACCACATATGATAATTACGGATTTACGCATAGGCTTTCATATTGAATCTAACAGCTATCGTTTATCGATATATTGAGTTTAATTATCGTGCTACCCTTCCGGATGCATCTCCACCCATTAGCTTCTCTACCTCTGCTACAGTCACAAGATTAGCATCACCCTTGATGGTGTGCTTCAAGCAGGAAGCAGCTACAGCAAAGTCCAGGGCAGTTTGATCATCACCCTCATATTTCATGAGGCTATAAATCAACCCTCCCATGAAGGAATCCCCTCCACCTACTCTATCCACGATATCAGTAATCTGATACTGACGGGTTTCATACATTTTATTGCCATCGTACAATACGCCTGCCCAGGTGTTGTGTGAGGCAGATATTGATCCTCTAAGTGTAGTGATTACCTTTTTGGCTTTAGGAAATTTCTCCATCATTTGCTGGCAAACGGATAGGAAGGCCTCTGCCTTTACGTTGTGCCCCTCGGTCTGCACACTGATACCTTCTGGTTTGATGCCAAAATGCATTTCTGCATCCTCTTCATTACCCAGTACGATATCACAATGTGAAGTAAGTTCGGTCATAATTTCTTCCCGCTTAGCACCATCACAATACTTCCAGAGTTTCGCCCTGTAGTTGAGGTCAGTAGAAATGGTCAACCCCATTTCATCAGCTACCTTTACGGCCTCAAGGCAGGTGTCTGCCGCACTCTGCGAAACCGCCGGTGTGATACCGGTCCAATGAAACCAGCCGGCACCTTCAAAAACCTTTTTCCAATCCACCATGCCCGGCTGAATTTCTGACAAGGCTGAGTGGGCACGGTCATAGACTACTTTACTACCACGGGAAACAGCTCCGGTCTCCAAAAAATAAATGCCCAGTCTGTCACCACCCCAAATAATTTTATCTGTATTAACCCCTCGCTTACGCATTTCCATCATGGCACATTGCCCTATATCATTTTGCGGCAGCCGGGTTACAAAATCAACATCTACTCCATAGTTGGCCAGCGAAACAGCCACATTGGACTCTCCGCCTCCATAAACAACATCAAATGAATTGGCTTGTGAAAACCTTAGGAATCCGGGAGGGGCCAATCTGAGCATAATCTCTCCGAAGGTGACAACCTTTTTATTCATGATTTAAAAATTTAATTTGAAATAAGATTTAGCATTGTAATAACATATGTTTTGAATGTGTGAACCCAACATTTCAATGTCATTGGGCAACTCACCATTTTCAATATCCTTACCTATTAGGTTGCATAAAATGCGACGGAAATACTCATGACGGGGAAAGGAAAGAAAGCTCCTGCTATCTGTAAGCATGCCTACAAACCGGCTTAACAAGCCAAGGTTGGAAAGCGTATTCATCTGCTTTTCCATGCCATCTTTCTGGTCGAGATACCACCAACCGGACCCAAATTGCATTTTACCAGGTACTATGCCATCATTGAAATTACCTACCATGCTGGCAAAAGCCTCATTGTCGGCGGGATTGAGGTTGTAAACAATGGTTTTGGGTAATTTATCTTCCTCATTAAGCTCATTAAACAAATAAGACAAGCCACTAACCTGAGCGAAATCCCCTATCGAGTCATATCCGGAATCAGCACCAATCTGCTTGAGCATTCTTGTATTATTATTCCGGATAGCGCCCAAATGAAATTGCTGTACCCAACCTTTGTCCGCATACATTTTACCCAGCTCAATAAGCATAGTCATTCTGAATGTTTTGACCTCATCAGGCGTAGGCTTTTTACCCTCTAGTATTTTGATGAAGATATCCCTGCTTAATTTAAGATTGGCGGCATTCGGGTAAAGCTGCTCCAGGCCATGGTCAGCAGCTCTGCAACCTGCCTGGTCAAAATAATCTATCCGGGATTTTGTAGCTTCCAGTAGGTCTTCAAAACTTTCGATTGACTTACGGGTAATACCTTCAAGCTTCGACAAATAGCTATTGTAATCTACCGGGTCTTCAATTGCGTACAGCTTATCCGGTCTAAATGTGGGTAGTACCTGAATCGGAAAGTCATCTTGCTGTAGCTGTTTGTGATAATTTAGGTCGTCAGCCGGATCATCTGTGGTGCCAACCATCTTTACATTCATTTTGAGCAAAAGCGCCCGACATGAAAACTCACGGGTGGTTAGCTTTTCATTTACCTCTTCATAAATTTCATTAGAGGTATCAAGATTCAATAGCTTTTCAACACCAAAATACCGCCTGAGTTCCAGGTGTGTCCAATGATAAAGTGGATTGCGAACCGTATATGGTACGGTAGCGGCCCATTGCTTAAACTTGTCAAAAGGGTCAGCATTTCCGGTTATATAGCTTTCATGTACACCATTAGCACGCATGGCACGCCATTTGTAATGGTCACCCTCCAGCCAGGCATCCGTTATGGAGTCAAATACCCTATCTTCTGCAATATCTTTGGGTGAAAGATGACAGTGATAATCGATAATGGGCAAATCCCGGGCAAAATTTTCGTATAAACTAAGTGCAGTGCTATTCTCAAGGAAGAAGTCTCTACCTAAAAACTCTTTCATATCAATTAATCTATGCTCCTACGTATTCCTAATTCCAAACCTCTGAGTTCAGCAAGGCCTCTCAATCGGCCGATTGCAGAATAACCCGGATTGGTTTGCTTATCAAGATCATCCAGCATTTGGTGGCCGTGATCGGGACGCATGGGCATCCTAAAATCTTTTCTGCCATTTTTAACCCTGGTGTTTTGCTCCTCTACCAATGCTTTCATCACAGCGTACATATCTACATCCCCATCGAGATGATCGGCCTCATAGAAGTTTCCAAGCGCATCACCTTTGGTGGCTCTCAAGTGAATGAAGTTAATTCTGTTACCAAGACGATTAATCATTCCCGGCAAGTCATTGTCTTTTCTAACCCCATAAGATCCGGTACAAAAGCACAAGCCATTGTGTACACTGTCTACTGAATTTAGCAATTGAGCGGCATCCGCTTCTGTACTCACCACCCTGGGCAAACCCAAAATTGGAAAGGGCGGGTCATCTGGGTGGATGGCGAGAAAAACGCCGCTTTCTTCTGCTGCTGGGACAATTGCTCTAAGGAAATCATAAAGGTTATTTCGTAACTCACTGTCACTAATTTCATCGTACCCACTTAATACATCATTAAATTTCTCCAATGAGTAACCTTCTTCAGCACCCGGCAAGCCGGCAATGATATTAGAAACAAGCTTCTCTTTGAAAGGCTCATCCATTTGATCAAACGCTGTTCTAGCCCTTGCAATCTGGTCTTGGGTATACTGCGCTTCAGCATCAGGCCTTTTGAGAATAAATAACTCAAAGGCTGCAAATTGTGAAGCATCAAAGCGAAGCGCCTTGGATCCATCAGCTACTTCATACTCAAGGTCTGTGCGTGTCCAGTCGAGTACCGGCATAAAGTTGTAACACACAATATCGATTCCACACTGACCCAGGTTTCTTATACTCGATTTATAGTTTTCGATATACTTCAGATAGTTGCCTGATCTCTTTTTTATGTCTTCGTGAACGGGAATACTCTCCACCACCGACCAGGAGAGTCCCGCTTTTTCTATTTCATCCTTTCTCTTTGTGATTTCCTCCACACTCCATACCTGACCGTTGGGGATATGATGTAGTGCTGTAACAATGCCGGTAGCTCCGGCCATTTTGATATGGCTCAATGGCACCGGGTCGGAAGGACCGTACCATCTCCAGGTCTGCTCTAAAAAATTCATTGATTAATAGAGTTTAGATGCTTTTTTCTCAATTTCTCCAGTAATATTAATGGACTGAGGATAATAATTATCCGCCTATCTTAATAATGAATAGGTCAGATATTTCAAAAGCCATTGGAGATATAAAGCCAAAACCGGCTACAATCTGTGGATTTTACTATTGGTAACTACCAGCAATAATTGTCTGATTTAATGATTAAATCGCTCAATATTACTAGCGGCCCATCCAACCTCCATCTACTGTGACAATCGACCCATTCATATAATTAGACGCATCAGACCCTAGAAAGACCCCTACACCTTTAAAATCATTTGGCGTACCCCAACGGCCCTGTGGTATTCTGGATAAAATCGCTGCACTTCTCTCCGAATCTTCGCGGAGTGCTTTGGTATTGTCAGTCGCGATATAACCAGGCGCTATTGCGTTGACATTTACGCCTTTAGCAGCCCACTCATTGGCTAGTGCTTTGGTAAGCTGCCCTATTGCACCCTTACTGGCAGCATAACCGGGCACGGTAATACCGCCCTGAAAAGTGAGCAGTGACGCAATAAAAATAATTTTTCCGCTGCCTCTTTCTACCATCTTTTTACCAATCTCCCTGGAAATTACAAATTGAGCATTGAGATTAACTTCAATTACTTTATCCCAATATTCATCGGGATGTTCAGCGGCTGGTTTACGCATGATGGTACCGGCATTGTTGACTAAAATATCTATTACCGGATTTTCTTCATTGACGGTTTTTAAGAAAGCATGTAAGGCCTCACGGTCTGATAAATCACATTGATAGGCTTTAAATGTCCTGCCAAGACCTATAACAATAGTTTCAATTTCGCTATTGCCCTGCTGTAGGGAATTTGATACCCCTATAATGTCAGCACCAGCTTCGGCAAGACCTTCAGCAATGGCCTGACCTATACCTTTATTGCAACCGGTAACTAATGCGGTTTTTCCTTTAAGACTGAAAGCGTCTAATATCATAATTATCGCACATTTAGGAGCTGTTGACCATCCATATCCGTGAAAGCTTTGTTCTCGCCGGCCATACCCCAAACAAACGCATAGTTACTGGTACCTGCTCCTGAGTGGATTGACCATTCCGGAGAAATTACAGCCTGCTTGTTTTTCATGGCCAAATGACGGGTTTCCTGCGGATCACCCATAAAATGCATTACAATTTGATCTTCCGGTAGGTCAAAATAGAAGTAGACCTCCATTCTCCTGTAATGGGTATGCGGAGGAAAAGTATTCCAGATGCTCCCTTTGGCCAGTTCTGTAAAGCCCATTACCAGCTGGCAACTTTGTATGCCATCTTCATGGATGTATTGGAATATGGTTCGTTCATTACAGTTATCACCGGAGCCTAAATCAACTCTATTGGCCTTATCTATACCGGCTTTTACAGTAGGATGTGTAGCATGGGCAGGACAGGAATTGATGTAGAATTCTGCAGGGGTTGCAGTATCCTTACTTTTAAAGTCAACCTGCTTACTTCCCTTCCCTATATAGAGGCATTCCTTGTTTTCTAAAACATAACTTGTACCATCAACGGTAACCTCGCCTGTTTCTCCTATATTAATCACGCCCATTTCACGCCGCTCAAGAAAATAACCCGCTTTTGTGAATTCCTCAAAAACCGGCAGTTCTAATGTCTTTTTTACAGGCACGATACCGATTGTCATCATTCTATCATGCATAGAATAGGTAGCGGTAACTTCGTCTGCCTGCATGACATCAGGAATCAAAAAACGGTCTCTAAGTTCTGCTGTTGTAAATCTTTTGATATCGTTAGGGTGTGACCCAAATAAAATCTTAGTCATTATAATCTATTTTTTTATGGTAATCGGATTATTTAAAAATGTTGTTTCTGCCTTGAGGCCATCTAGGTAGCCATCCTCCGTTTTGAAGATCTCATTTTCAAGTTCCCAACCTGTATAAAAAGCAAATCGGTATTTTCCATTGGCCGGTTTTAGATAGGCAGTATAGGTATCTACTACGCCCTCACCCTCCTCCGGAGCTTTATCAAAAGCAATAAAGTTGTCATTAGGGATAATAAGCCCCATGCCCAGTAGATCCTTATTTTCACTTTGTATACCGTAAGTGTACATCACCTGTGCGCCCTGTGTTTCAGCTAACTTACTTTCCAAATCATGCAAATTGACAATACCTGTCACAAGTGTATCCTGACCATTACCAGTCAATGTTACGTCACTTTGAAAATGCCTTTTCCCTGCCCAAATAGAAATGGTTTCGATAAGGTCATAGCTGGCATCTTCAACCTTCCAGTTGTCATATGTTAGCTCAATAATGGATCTAACCGGGCCTTGCGTTACAATTCTGAACCTGGCTTCATCTGCTCCGGTCAACCGGTAAATCGAATCATTTTTAAGCATCGCCAAACTACCTGAACCAAGACTGTTGCCTACTTTAAGCACATCCATGCCCCATTCCTGTAGCTCATGGTAGTTTTCACCCAGACCAACTTTCTCTAGAAAAACGCCCGGCTCTGTCTTGCCGAAAATATCCTTACCATTTCGGCTATCGAAATAAATCCGATAGGCAATTAACTCACTCTCCCAGCCAGGGCCCTCATATTGATAGATATAAGGTTTGCTTTGTGCAACATGGTCTTTGGGCCTCACATTTTCACTAACAGGCGTGAAATTTCCGTCTTTGTTTGGGCTGTACCCAAAATGAATACCTGTTTTTTGTTCAAAAGAGGGCAGCTCATCTTCGCCAACTACTTTATAAGAAAGATCAAGCGAGGCTCCGGGACCAAAATCAAGTTCGAGGGCTACCTCGTCCCATGTACCATCTCCATCCATATCATCAAACTGAGCGGGTATAGCATTGATCTCAGTGGTGCTAAAGATCAAAAATTCATTTTGCTGTAGATCAAAATCAGAACGCTGTAATACTATGGGCTGATTTTGAAGTGCATTGTCGCTGCTATTGGTTAATGTGATCGAAGGTGGTGATGCACAGCCAAAAGCAGCCAGTAAAACTAGGGAGTATACTACATTTTTCATTGGTTAATGCTTTTGTGTACAATATACACAGAAAAGACATCATCCACAAAATTGTTCTCCCTATTTTTTAACCCTGAAGAGCTCCGGACCCCCTTTCACACCTTTTTTCTTCTCATTGGTTGACTCTACAAGATTGAGTTGAAGAATGCGCTTTCTGAAATTTCTTCGATCTAGTGATTGCTCCAATATGCTTTCAAACAGGTCCTGCAATTCCTTGAGCGTAAACTTTTCAGGTAATAAATCTGCGAACGTAAGATCCAATTCCAAATTGGACCTGAGTTTTGACAAGGCATCGGCTGCAAGTTGCCGGTGATCAAAGCCCAATTCAGGAAGCTGATCAATAGGACACCACATAACCTCCGAGATATAATTCTTGGCGATAATGGAATGATTCTCAGGCTTTATAAGTGCATAGAAACATACCGTAACTACCCTTTTGACAGGATGTCGATTCACATCACTGTAAATCTTTACCTGTTTTTGATGAATATTCTGAAGGCCGGTCAATTCGAATAATACCTCATTTACCGATTCTTCGAGGGTACTTCCTTCGTTCATGATACCACCTGGCAGCATCCAAAAGTCTTTGTAAGGCTCCACAGAACGCTTGACCAACAGCAGCTTTACCTGATTATCCTGAAATCCAAAGATGGCACAATCTGTAGTAATGGTGCATTCATATGCATCCGGTAAAACTATGGGTTGATTCTTATTCAAGGATTAAATATTTACTGAACAAATATCACGAAAATACGGTGCCCGTGGCACTAACCTTTGAGCGGGTAAATATTGGAGATTCAAACTAAACAATAAAGGCCGCCCTTGAGCAGCCTTTAAAATTCTTAAACCTGAATTGATCAGGCATTGTAGCTGACTCTGTAAATCACCCCTGCTCGATCATCCGAGATCAGCATAGATCCATCTTCCAGCATCAACACATCAACAGGTCTGCCCCAGGCTTCTTGTGCTTCGTCATTAAGCCAGCCTTCGATAAATGGCTCATAGCTTACCGCTTTACCATCTTCTACTTTCACTTGCATAATCCGGTAACCAATCTTTTTAGACCGGTTCCATGAGCCATGTTCTGCGATAAATAAGCTGCCTTTGTAGTTTTCAGGAAACATCGCACCTGTGTAAAACTTTAAACCGAGTGGTGCCACATGAGGACCAAGCTTCTGCGCAGGTGGCACAAAATCACTGCATGGAAATTTCTCTCCAAATTCAGGATCGGCAATATCCCCACCATGACAATAAGGATAGCCAAAATGCATACCTGCCTCAGGTGCTTTGTTCAACTCACAAGGAGGCATATTATCGCCCAGCATGTCGCGACCATTATCGGTAAACCACATCACGTTGGTCTCAGGATGCCAGGTAAAACCAACGGTATTTCTGACCCCTTCAGCGAAGATCTCACGGTTGCTACCATCGGGATCCATACGTGTAATAGAGGCGTAGATTTCATTTTTACTCTCGCAAATATTGCATGGAGCTCCTACCGGTACGTAGAGCTTACCATCAGGCCCAAAGGCAATATATTTCCATCCGTGATGCTTATCAGTAGGAAAATCATCATAGATCAACACCGGCTCAGGAGGATTATCGAGGTTGGCTTCAATGTTATCGTATCTCCATAGTTTTGAAACCTCTGCAACAAACAAAGCTCCGTCTTTGAAAGCAACTCCGTTAGGCATATTCAATCCTTCAGCAATGATCCATTTTTTATCAACTTTAAAGTCGCCATCCTCATCTTTGGCAGCCCATACCCTTCCTTCAGTTCTGTTACCAATATAAAGTATACCTGATGGGCTCATAGCCATGGAGCGTGCATTTTCTATGCTGTCTGCGTAAACACTTATTTCAAAGCCCTCAGGCATATTCAGCGTAGATAGGTCAAATTCTACCTTAGTCACTCCTTCCGACTCTTTCTTTGTATCGGTGGTCTCCTTAGTTGATTCACCTCCACCACAAGCCGAAAGCAATGAGGCACAAATGAATAACATCAATAAATTAAATCTTGACATAATTTTTTTATTTTTTCTCTAAAATCAAAGCATCCATATTTCCGTCTAAAACTACTTCTAAATATAGATGTTTGGAAATCAGTTTCCTACCGAATTGTTGTAGACAGCTCAATCGGCACTTTACTTGGTAAGCATTTCCTTCATGGATCGGATTTCATCCTGAAGTGCATCTATTTTCTTCACTAGGGCTTCATGCTCGGCATGCACAAAAGATTTCATTCGGCTATCCTCTTCCATGATTTCCTTATGATGCATTTCATTCATAGTATTGACAACAATAGCAATAAAGACGTTGAGCGTGGTATAGGTCGCCACCAATATGAAGATGATAAAATAGATTTCGGCAAGTGGAATCTGTTCCATCACAGGCCTGGCAATACCAGAAGACCAGCTTTCCAATGTCATAATCTGGAATAGGGTAAACATGCTCTTGCCCAGTGTGCCAAACCATTCTGGAAACTCTTCACCATACAGGTTGGTCCCAACCACAGCAAAAATATAGAAGATCATAGCCAGCAAGGCTACTATCCAACCGATACTCGGTATAGACTTAAGGAGCGATTCTATGATAAAGCGAAGCTTAGGCACATTCTTAACCAATCGAAGTGCCCTAATGATCCGCAAAGCTCTAAAAACGGCAAATGAACCCGCAGCTGGCAATACCGATATCAAAATGACAGAAAAATCGAAGATATTCCAGGCGCTACCAAAAAAGCGGTGTTTGTAGACAATCATTTTTAATAGGATCTCTATGATGAAGATACCTAATATTACAAGGTCAATCTGATCGATAATGGCCCCGTAATTATCCATCCAGTATTCGGAAGTTTCTAAACCGATTAGAATGGAATTAATAATAATCAGAGCGATGATGGTATTGGAGAACCAACTAGCTTCTACAATTCTTTTAAGCATAGAGTCAATGGGATCTAACCTTCGAAATAGTTACGGGCAGCAAAAATAATAGTTTTACTATCATAGAAATTTAAAATTTATAAGCGGTGAAAGAGTCGTCCATCCATTAGCCTTCAAGTATTGTTTTAATACTTTTGCGGCATGATATCCATTAATAATCTAAGTTATTATCTGGGCAACCGGGTATTGTATGATGAAGCTTCGTTGCACATCAAACCTAAAGACAAAATTGGGCTAATTGGTTTAAATGGAACGGGAAAATCTACACTTCTTAGAATTATTAATGAGGAAATCCAACCTGATGGCGGCGAGATTCAGAAAAGCAATGATTGTACGATAGGCTTTCTCAACCAGGATCTCCTCTCCTTCCAGTCTGATGAAAGCATAAAAATGGTAGCCCTGGGTGCCTTCAGTGAAGCATTGAAAATCCAGACTGAAATTGATAAGGTGCTCCACCAAATGGAAACCAACTACCAGGACGAGCAGGTGGAAAAGCTGGCCAGACTGCAGGAAAAATTTGAGGCGCTGGACGGATATACCATTCAATCCAAAGCTGAAGAGATATTGGAGGGTATTGGCTTTCGGACAGAAGATCTGGAGCGGCCACTCAAGGAATTTTCCGGGGGGTGGCGCATGCGCGTGATGCTGGCACGACTGCTGTTGGAAAAACCCTCTCTGCTCATGCTGGATGAGCCTACCAACCACCTTGACCTGCCTTCCATTCAGTGGGTAGAAGAATACCTACGTACCTACGAGGGGGCGGTGATAATCGTATCGCACGACAGGCAGTTTATCAATAACACAGCGAATGTAATTGTGGAGGTTGCTCAGCAAAAGCTCAATTACTATGCCGGTAACTATGACTTCTACCTGGAAGAAAAAGAACTGCGCAACGAGATTCAGAAAAATGCTTACGAAAACCAGCAGCAGAAAATAAAGCAAACTGAGCGGTTTATAGAACGCTTCAGGGCTAAAGCTACTAAAGCCCGACAAGTGCAATCGAGGGTGAAAGCGCTGGAGCGAATGGATGTGGTAGAAGATGTAATTGAGGAAAATGCCCGCGTCAATTTCAAATTCAACTTCAAACGGCAGTCCGGTAGACATGTCATTATGCTGGATGATGTATCCAAATCCTACGGTGATATTGAAATACTCACAAAGGCCAGTGGACAGATCGAGAGAGGCGATAAAATTGCCCTGATAGGTGCTAACGGTAAGGGTAAGTCTACCCTACTTCGGATTATCGATGGTACGGAAAAGGTGAGTGGCGAAGTACGCGAAGGCCACAATGTAGGCAAGGCTTTTTATGCCCAACATCAGCTTGAATCGCTGCATTTGGAAAATGATCTGCTGGAAGAACTAAAGCAATGCGGATCAGAAAAGACGGAGCAGGAGCTACGTTCGATACTTGGCTGTTTCCTTTTCAACGATGAGGAGGTCTTCAAAAAAATCAAAGTACTTTCCGGAGGTGAGAAGTCACGTGTAGCACTGGCCAAGACCTTACTGTCAGAAGCAAACTTTTTGTTGCTCGATGAGCCTACCAACCACCTTGATATGCAGTCTGTGAATATTCTGATCCAGGCATTACAACAATACCAGGGCAGCTATATTGTGGTATCGCACGACCGCTATTTTGTATCTCAAATTGCAAACAAAATATGGTGGCTGGAGGATCAAGATATCAAAGAATATCCCGGCACCTATGATGAATATGTATGGTGGAGAAATCAACAGGCTGAGAAAAGCAGCAACAACACTGCCAACCAATCCAAAAACAAGCCGGCTAAAAACGCTTCAAAACCAAAAAGCAACAATGCGCCTAAGCCTGATAATAGCCAGGCCAAAGCTATTTCAAAACTAAAATCTGAGCTGGATCAAATTGAAAAGGATATTGAGGCACATGAAAAACACCTTAATGACCTGGAAGCAGAACTCGCAAAGCCGGAGGTCTTTCAAAATGAGGAGAAATTAATCATCGTAAACCAGCAATACCAGGCCGCAAAAGCCAAACTGGAAACGCTGAATAATAATTGGGAGGAAAAAGGGCTGGCACTCGAGGATCTTGAAGACTAGCTTTTCATAGGCCATTAGCTATTTCTCAAGCTTGGCTTCAATCTTATCCAGCTTCGATTGTAACAATTCAAGCCTTCTGATCAGATCTCTTTTTTCTTCATCCTGCAGTTTCTTCTGTCGCTCTTCTTCATCTTTCATTTCTGCCATATGTAGCTCATTCATGGTATTGACCACTATGGCAATGAAGATATTAAGTGTCGTATAAGTCGCAATCAGGATAAACGGTATGAAGAAAACCCAGGCGTAGGGCATTTCATCCAAAATTGGTCGGGCTATGCCTGAAGACCAGCTTTCCAGTGTCATGATCTGGAATAGCGTAAACATGGAATCTCCCATTGTGCCAAACCATTCGGGGAATGCATGACCGTAAATATTGGTACCCACTACAGCGAATATGTAATAGATGATTGCCAACAAAATGATGATCCATCCAATGCTGGGAATCGCCTTGATCAATGACTCTATGATGATCCTCAGCTTAGGTACATTTTTGAGTAATCGTAGTGTTCTCAGAATCCTGAGGGTACGAAAAACGGAGAATACTCCTGCAGTAGGGAATGCTGCAATGGCTACAATGAGAAAATCAAATACATTCCAGGCATTGAAGAAAAATCGCAGACCATAAGCATACAGCTTTAAGACAATCTCGATGATAAATACAATCAGAATGGCTGCATCAAACTGATGAAACATATCACCATGCACAGCCATCAGATCATCACTGGTCTCAAAACCAATGGTTACGGCATTGATCACAATCAGGCTTATGATAAAGCGCTGTACTTTGTTGTGCTCTAAAAACTCCCTAAGTAATTTACGATGATACGAGACCAAGGCGTATGTTTTAATTTTGTGTGCAATATACGAGGATCGCAAAGCTGTTAGAAAGATTTTCGACAAAATCTTAATAATTTCGAAGTGGATGAAACGTATGAGAAAAATGAAATTTACAGGACTGGTTATTATCGCTTTTGTATTGATTTCATGTAGTGAAGATGCGCCCGTCGCTACTGATTGGGAGCTTCCTTTGGGCGCCGTGGTAACGCCTTACCCAGAGGCGACAGATTTGGAACAGGTAACGGTTTACTCCGGTGATAAAATCCTCCAGCAAGGGGATATTTATAAGGGACAACCCCAGGGCACCTGGACAGAATATTACCCGGGTACAGGTAGTATCAAAACCATAACTTCTTACGTCAATGGGGAAAAACAGGGATTATTCCTACAGATTGACGATAAGGGTACCGTACAGGAAAAGGTCTATTTCCATAAAGGACAACCTCATGGTCTGTATGCAAAATACAACAGAGGTAAGGTCATTGAAGAGCGGGAATACAGCTATGGCGCCTTAAACGGAATGGTCAAGAAATACTATGACAATGGCACTTTAATGGAAGAAAGCAATTTCGTGAATGGCAAGCGGGACGGCATGGCTAAATGGTACGATCAGCAAGGCAATCTAACCATCGAATATCAATATGCAAATGGTGAGCTTGTGAAGGAGGAAGAGGAATCGTAAGCATGTCATCAACGCTCGAAAATGAAATTGTAAGACATTGGGTGTGGGAAACGCGCTACCGCCTTTTTGAGGAGTCCGTTCCCCGGATCAATAAATGCCTAGACCAACTGTCCGAAGAAGAGGTTTGGCACCGGCCCAATAGCAACCTCAGTAGTATTGGCAACCTTATTCTACATCTTAATGGCAATGTCACACAATACATAGTACATGGTATTGGTGGCGCTGCTGACCACAGAAAACGGGAGGCAGAATTTCAGGCTGACAGTAGCCATACAAAAGCCGAACTAGCTTCACTTTTGGATGATCTTGAGGAAAGCGTAGTAGAAGCCCTGGAGAAACTTGAAACTGCTGACCTGGTTCGCTTGTATGACATACAGGGTTTCTCACTCACTGGGATAGGCGTGCTCACCCATGCCATCGAGCATTTCTCATACCATACCGGGCAGATCACCTGGCATACCAAGATGTTGAAAGATGTAGACCTTGGGTATTATGGGGATCAGGATTTGAGCATCACAAACAAATAATGTTTAATTTAAAGACCGTAAAAAGACGTTACCGTGGAAACTAAAACAATAACATTGACCCCTGCCCAGGAAAAGTTCAGAAAAAAAATGCTTAGCGGCTGGCTGTTTAATTTCTTTACATTTCTGAAAGTGCCTGCCGGATGGATTGCCGGTATGAGGCTCAGGGAATTGACTCCTGAAAGAGGTGTAGCCACCCTACCCTATAAATGGCTTAATCAAAACCCTTTTCAATCCATTTATTTTGCCGTGCAAAGTATGGCAGCAGAGCTTTCCACCGCTTCTATTGGTCTGATGGCCATAGAAGGTAAAAAACCCTCAGTGGCGACCATCATTATCGATATGCAGGCTGAGTTTCCAAAGAAGGCTACCGATAAGGTGACTTTTACCTGCGAGGACGGACTTGCTATTTTCGAAGCGGTAGAAAAAGCAGTAAGCTCCGGGGAAGCCGCTACAGTTACTGCCAAGACGATTGGTAAAATGGATGACGGTACAGTAGTCTCGATCTTTCATTTTACTTGGTCTTTCAAACAGCGTAAAGGCTAATATTATAGATTAACCAGCAACTTATTGGAGGTGCTTTCTTTAGCGGCTTGTTGAAACTGTGATAATGCATTTTCGAGGTTTTTCACCTCCTCTAGTTCTCCAATACTCAATTTGTTGAGGCCCTGCTTCTCCAGCTTGTCAATCACAAAGTGGATAGAGATTTTATGAATATCGATGGATGGCAGATAGCCCTCTTCATCATCCACATCAGTTTCCAAGATTAAACCTGCCTCTTTCAGCTCGGAAATCAGCAGGATCACAAACCTAACCGGAACACCTATGCGATCCGCAATTTGAATATCGGTGAGGGGCTGTTCCCCTCTTTCAAAATTTTTAACGATGGCTGTCATCACCAGCAAGGCCAGCATGCGCCTCCTGGAGGGGCTTAGCTTGGTCTTACCATCTTCAAAATAATAGCGGTTGGCATTTTGATGGGCAAAAGCAAACTCAGCCCCAAAAAGCACGATGGTCCAGCTGAGCTGCACCCAGATGAAAAACAGTGGCAGAGCAGCTAAACTACCATATATCGCATTGTAGCGCGATACACCCACCTGAAATTCAATATAGGCATATTGCAATAACTGAAAGGCTATGCCGGTAATGATCCCGGCAAAAAGTGCCGATTTGAGCTTCACCCTGGTAAACGGCATGATCACAAAAAAGAGCGAGAACATGAGGCAGATCAAGATCAAAGGAACCAGTCGTAAGCCAAACTGTATCAGTGGTAAGATGTGATCCAGGACCTCAAAGCGCTGCACCAGGGTATCTAGTTGGGTGCTGATGTAGACGGTCATACTACTGGAAACCACCAGCAATATCGGCGAAACAATAACGATAGCCAGGTAGTCGGTGACCTTACGCACCAGGCTTCTTTGCTTTTTGATAGCCCAAATATCATTGAAGGCCATTTCAATATTATGGAACAGGCGAATGACCGTATAAAACAAAAAACCCAGCGAGATACCGGCGATAACACCTCCTCTGGCGCTGTCCAGCATATTCTGGGCGTACTTAAAAGTTTCATTTACCACCATCTCCTGCCCGGCGAGGATATTGGCCAGCTCCTTTTGCAGGTCGATCTCCAGCCCGAATCCCTTGGCAATTCCAAAAAGAGCCGCAGCCACCGGTACAATGGACAAGATGCTGAGGTAGGTTAGCGCAGAGGCTTTGAGCGGACAGTTGTCATCGATAAAATCCTTGACGGTGATGATGGCGATCCGCAGATTATGGTAGAGCGTGGATTTGGATTTGGGAAGATCGGCCAATCGGATCTTCCAGATATCCACCTCTATAAATTTGATAAGCTTATTCAGTCGTAGTTGTAATGAAGACATAAGGATTATGCTTATGGGATAAAGTTACAACGACTAAAGGCAATAAGCAGATTCTAGCCATGATAATTACAATAGTATTGGGCTTTGAGAAAGCAAAAAAGCCCTTTTCCGGTTTTACACGGAGCAGGGCTTTTCTCACCTATTAACCAATTTTACCTTTGTCTTTCGACCTGACAAACCTATAATGTTCAGGATTCACGATAGGTTGCCCAAGGCAGCATTAATTGTGAAACTATTGGTGTATCAATTCAAATGACCAATTCCCTTATTTGGGATTTTATTTTTTTTCGCTTTGCAATGGGTCCCTTTGGCAGGATAAGTGATGCAATTAAGCCAAGCTCAGTCTTTGCTAGATCCTAAGCCTATAGATTTGTATCCCCTCGGGGACTACAGATGAGAATAGACAATTGGTTCGCTTTCTGCCTCCTACCAACTCAACCACACCAGCGTCACCTTGAGCGGAACGCAGTGGAGTCGAAAGGTCTCCCGTTCTATAGCAGCCATTTCTCGATTTGTGAGGAAACTAACCAATACGCGAAATTCAATTGTCACTAATCATTTAATTGAATATCCAAACCCATATAGTTTGATAACTTCGCTCCCTTTTTTTGTATGCCTTCAAGGTTTACAGATTCTCCGAAAAACGCAGGTTCTTTCTGTCCATGAAACTTAATATATCCACGATACTTCCTTTCTGCCCCATATCTTCTTATGGCCAAACCACCATACTCTATCTCACGTGAAGTTGCATTGATATATATAGATTTAGGCCTATCAAAGCTGAACTTCTGCCCTCTTTTCATTCCTAATATCCAGAGGTACTCATAGAAATAATTCTGATCAAAATTTACACTCAAACGGTAATGTGTAGTGACTACCAATAGCCCTAATAATAAGAAAACCGGCACCCAAATTAGATTTATAAATATTAGCGCCACCGACGCAGCGATCATTCCATACCCTATAATCATATAATTGAATGGGAAATAATTACTTACTTTCAGATCTATCAACATTCCTTCATAATATGTTATACACAATTATTTGATCTGAATGATACGTTTTTCAATATTGGTTGTACCTTCAGAATTAACTTTTTTGGTTTCAATACTGTACGTTGGCCATCCAGTTCCACCATGAATTCTTGATGCAGTCCAAACTTCATTTGTTAATTCTGGAAATGTACTAATATCGGGCATTTGATCTCCAAATGTTCCTAATTCGGCGAGGTATTCATAGGTTGCATTAGTTAACTGTTCAGAGTTGACAACTTGATACATCCTGATGACAGAGTTGTCACCTTCCTCATTAAGCTCGTCAAGGCTAAGAGTAACGTCTACATCAAAAGGCTCTCCTCCATAATTATTTACAAATTGCATTTTACCGGAAACCTTTTCATTCAAAGTATATGCTCCTCCGTGAAAAGTATAAAATTGTATAGCATCTTTGATTGCATTTGCTTCGATTGCTGCTTTACTATTATAAATTGCCATTGTTTGATCAATGATTTTATCAGCTCCAGGCACTTTTTTAAGTTCCCTTCTCAAAGGTTTCATTGCTTTGTCCATGTAATCTCTTACTTCTTCCCAGTTGATCACTTCTTGGATAGATCCGAATTCATCTGTTCTGATTATGACAGAAATATCCTCTGCTGCTTTTGAAATCTTTTTTACCAGTTCATTGTCAGTATCTATGTCATAATTTTTGTAGAACCAGTCAATCATGTAGCAACTACTAGTAGAATCTTTGATAGTAATATCAATTTCATATTTGATCATCATTCTGTAAGTTGTGTCCTGATCTTTGATTTTATACTTTTCGTAGGACACATCATAAGATTGTTTATCTCCAACACTCCAATAACCTATTATTTGAGCAGATGAATCTGGCATATTGATTTGGCAATAAGAAACTTGAATTGTTATTACCGTGATTAGTATGGTTAATGTTATTTTCATTTTAGCGATTTTGAGCAGGGTCCTTGAGATAGGTAGTGGCATAAAATAGTATTGCGGTCTTATGATGGCTGTAGTTGCATATTCCTAACTCGGCAAGAGCCGAGCGAGTGCTAGGTCAGTTGAGTGCTAAACGGCTTTTATGGTCATTTGGGACTGTAGTCGTTTCAACCGTTGTAGAGATTATTAATTTTTTTCAATAGTATTTTCTTATCAGGAAAGGCCCTTGCACAGAGGATCTCAGAAGTTTCATAAATAAACTCTGTTATGGAATGTAAATAAAGCTTTAAGTTAATTGAGTTTTCTTGATCATGAACAAACTTGAATGTGCCATTATTAGCACTAATATACTTGCTAGTAAGTTGATCAATTGATAAATGAGAATACTTGGATAATTCTCTAAAGAGTACCTGATATTCCCATATACAATCTGCCGCCTCATATTTATCCTTAGAAGTTAAATATTTGACAGCACCAACTTTTGCTTCTATAGTTCTAATCTCATCTATAAGTTCATCGTATTCATTTGAGTAATCTTCCTTTCCGAAAGTGGACAGTTTAAACAATTCCTCAGCTTGCTTCTTTTTAGCATACAACGAGGTTAAATATAACCTATAGATATTCGATGAGTCTTTATTTATCAATCTAACATCAACATAAAGATCAAGGCTTGTTCTGGTTAGGATAGGAATGTTGATGGTGTTGTTGTTTCTGGCCAGAATCAGAATATCCTTCCCAAGATTCTTTAGGGCCAAGTAATAAGCCAAAATCGTCGCAGTATCGTATTGAAGTTCATAAGGAATTTCTTCACAGATTGCGTTAAAAATTTTAAGATTTTTGCTAAAAGTATCTAAAATAGTCATTTTATCTAACCAGTTTGTTTCTTATATTAATGCTAATACCTGTAAAACAAAATATAATTCTGTCCTGCCAATACACCTACCTCTCCTGCCATATTTTATACTGTCCTGCCGGGCTGTTTACCCTTCCTGCCGGGCATGACTGCTATTAATACCGGCAGGAGAGGTAGGACAACCAGCAGGATGATCTCTACTACAGGCAGGAGCATTCATAGTATCAGCAGGAAAGTTGATCACAGCAGCAGGAAGCTTACTTACTGCGCCAGTACCGGCTATAATACCCCTTGAGGTGTTCATCATTTTTTCTATGGACATACTTCCCCGCCTCGCGGATCTCATCTATGGCCTGCTTACAGTAGGTGTAGGCCTTGTCGCGAAGCTGCTTGGCACCACTATTTTCGATCTTTTCGCCGTTGGCTTTGGCTAAAAGGGTGGCCAGCTCGGTACTCATCGTGGAGGCAGTTTGTAGCTGCGTAGCGTCAAAGTTGATGCTTTCAAGCAGGGGCAGGTTGGCATTGCCCAGCACAGCCAGGTCGCTGAGGTCCTGCACCAGGTCGGCATAGCCGCTGCCTTCTTCTATAGCCCGCACTTTGGCGCTCATGTCGGGCCGCCTGCGGAAGGCAAACCGGAAGTCGGCCTCCAGGTCATCGTGTAGCTCCTCAGCGATGGGTTCCTGCTGATCCCATTCCTTCTGGGCTTCTTCCTTGCTGTAGCGCTCCTTCATCCAGAGACTTTGGGCGTAGCGCAATGCACCAGCCCGCACGGGTAGATCATCGAACAAGGCCTGTGACAGTCCCACATTAACTAAGGCCGGCTGATCTTCCTGGCTCCATTCGTGCAGGTCATATACTTCCTGTACAAATACATCTATGGGCATGTTAGGAATAAGCGTCTCTTCGTCAGGGATAGCTTCAATAATAGCTTCCAGTGCCTCAAAATTTTCTTTTAACATGCTGGTGGTGGTTTTTGAGTATATGAATATAGAAATATTTTTTAATTGTTATATAATCGATCTCATTTTAGCATAAACTATACCTATAAAGTGGTATTATTTATGGTATTTTCTTATACATAAATAATTTTAAGCGAGGTATTTTATTGCCGAACTTGCATGTGGGTTTCATGCTAGTCCTTCAAAATCCTTTGTGCTACTCTGTGTAGCTCTGTGTAACAGCTTTTACGCAAAGAAGCCCGAAGTATCACTGAGATAAGTTGTGGCATAGAAAGGAATTACAGTCTTGTAATGGCTATCGTTGCATATTCCTCTCTCGGCAATAGCTGAACGAGTGGGTAGAAAGTTATGGATTATTGATTCGAGAGAAACTGCCTGCCTGTCGACAGACACGAATCAAAGAGGTGTATAGACGAGAATTCCTCACTCATATTGGAATGGTAATCTGATTTTGCCACTAGGAGGCTGCAGGCTTCTAGGAGATGTTTCGACTCGTTCGTTTCACTCACATCGCTCAACATGACGCTGTTGTGAAATAATTTCATTGTTATACAATACACTTAATAACTATACTTCAATCGCAGGTAGAGCGCACTGCTCTGGGCGGCGTAAGTTTCCTGTTGCTCTGCGAAAAAAAGCTGGCCGATGATATCCAGGTCCAGATTCTGCTTTACAGAATAGGTCATTACCGGATTCCAGAACATCGAACCATCTGAGGGGTAATAAATGGTGGAGAGCCCCATGGACAATAAAGGATTAACAGGATACATCACTTGCAAAAAGGTAGAATACCGAAATGGAGATAAACTGCGTACATCAATATTGGATTGGGTATTGTCCAGCAGGGAAAAATTGGGGTTGCTGGTGCCAAGCGAATTGTAGAGCATGGAACCATTGAAGTATAAGCCGCTGCTCAGGCTATAGTCTATACTTACGGAATACATCCATTGGCTAGGTCTTGTTTCTTCCAGCGGTTCAAAATAGGTCACCTCCCCTTTAAAGCCGGCATTACCCAGATTGCCGGCCCAGCCACTACCGATTACCCAATTGTTTTGCATTACCCCTGAAAGCAACTGAATGTCATAGTTGCGCCAGTTGAAGGCATAAAGGGCTGCAGCTGTGAGCGTTTCAAAGCTGTCGGCCATTTTGATGGCCACTTCATAGCCGGAGGCAAATCCCACATATTTTTTAATATGGATTGCATCTGAGCCGGGCCGTTCTTCATAATCAAAATCAAAAAAGGAATAGGTATTGAAAATATCATTGGGATTCCAAACCAGGTTTTTGCCCCAGTTGATTCTCTGCCGCCCCACTGTCACCTCCCAGTCATGGGCATGCCATTGTAAGCTCATGCGGTCAATCATGCTATGCAGCAGCACGCCTTTTTCGTTAACCGGCATCCAGCTTAGGTCAAAATAATCGTTGTTGACATCTATAAAATCGGCATATAGTGGGTAGAAATCGGTGGCCAGGTCACCAACGAAAAGGCGATTGCGTACCTCAAGGTTGGCCTCCAATTGGTCGGAAATATACCAGTCCAAATTGAGCCGGTGGTGAATAAGGTTATCGAGATAATTGGTGTTGCGACGCTGGATGTTCCAGGTGACCATATCCTTCACATAACCACCTACCTGTCGTTTTCCCGGTTCCTGCCCCCAACACCATGCAGGCCAGAGCAATACGATCGATAGAAGCCATTTCTTCATCGCAGGTGGTCATCCACTATTTTACCATCATCCAGCGAGATGATCCTGCGGGCCTTATCGATCACGCGCTGGTCATGGGTAGAAAATATAAAGGTTGCTTCCTCCTCTTCATTCATCTTAGCCATGATATCGAGCAATGCCGTGGTGGAGTGCGAATCCAAGTTGGCGGTTGGCTCATCAGCCAGTATGAAATCCGGCTTGGAGGCCAGTGCCCTCGCTACTGCTACTCGCTGCTGCTGACCTCCGGAGAGTTCCGATGGCCTGCGATCCATTTGGTCTTTCAAGCCTACCTTTTCCAATATCTCCCTTGCCCGTGCCTCCCTTACTCTTTTATCTTGCTCCTGCAGCAGCATGATAAATTCTACATTTTCGAAAGCGGTAAGCACGGGAATAAGGTTGTAGGACTGGAATACAAAACCAATGGTTTTAAGCCTGAAATCCGTAAGCTCCCGCTCTTTCATGGCCGTAATATCCTGCTGATTGATCAACACTCTGCCGCTGGTCGGGCTATCCAGTCCACCGATAAGGTTGAGCAAGGTGGTTTTACCACAACCGGAGGGCCCTACTATGGCCGTAAATTCTCCCTTATTGATAGTCAGGCTGACATCATTCAACGCATGAACCGGTATCTTATCTGGATTATAGGTTTTGGTAAGGGATGTTGTTTCGATTACTGACATGATTATAGTTTTCTAATGGCTTCTACAGGTTTCAGTTGAATGGCTTTCAGCGCCGGGTAGACCGCTCCCAGCAAGGCAGTAAAAATGACGACCACCATCAATGTGATGTATAGATCAGGCTCTATCGAAGGATAAAAAATGCTGTCATATCCATAATCTTTGAGGGACTCAGCATAAGCAGATAAGTCAAGCCCATAAATCCCAAAATACTTGTTGGTAAGCACACCCAGGAGTATGCCTATCGGGCCACCCACCAGCGATAGCAATATGGTTTCCAACAGGATCATGCTAAAAATCTTTTTCTTATGCATTCCCACGGCTCTCAGCATGCCAATTTCGCGGGTACGCTCCAACACTGCCATCAGCATAGTATTAATAATGCCAAAGAGCAAGGCCAGCATGATGATGGTGGTTAGTACCTGCTTTGATACCTTGGATTGTTGTTCGAGAAGGTCCAGTTCCGGTGCCAGGGCCTTAAAAGGCTCAATAACCAAATCTGGAAACTCATTACGCATAGCGGCTACAACGGCTTCAATGTCTTCTATGCTGGAAAGTAAAATGGCATATTCATGAAATACCTGCTTACCGAGTAGTCTCTCCAGGTCTTTTTGTTGGACATAGGCTACCGTTTTGTTGATGGTAGGCGATTTAGATTCAAATATCCCAGCAACCCTAAATGCGGCTGAAGAGATGTTGCCCTCAAAATCCTGGTAGGTCACCACTATTTTTGATCGAAGCTTTACATGAAGCTTTTCTGCCAACTCCTCGCTGATTAAGATCTGGTTTCTACGGTTGCCCTGGAAATAATCACCATCACTGATAAGGTTGCGAAGGTTTGTGGTAGCTTGCTCTAGGGACGTATCGATACCATAGAGGACTATCCCCTGACTGCTATTGGCTGAGGATATCATGCCATTGACTAAAAAGCGCTCACTGTAATGCTCCACAACCGGATGATTGGTGAGCCATAGGTTTAGTCGATCATACTGTGCAGGGTCAATGAAATTACTGATTTCAGCATCATCCAAATAGGCATTGGTATGCACTTGCATGTGAGAATATTCATATTGAATGGCATTCTTGAGATAGCCTTCATTGAAGCTATTCAAAAAAGAGAATAGAAATATCAATGCCCATACGCCTACTGCTATAGCGCCAATCACCACAAAGCTTCTGCGGCGGGTACGCCAGATGTTTTTCCAGGATAGTTGTAGTATCATTCCCTTAAAGCTTTTACGATTACTGTAGATCCAATGGCATGCAAAGGGTAAGCCCCCAGAATTAATGTGATCATCAGGATGATGACTGCCTGCTGGCCGAAAATTGAAGGGGCCATACTGAAAGGCAGAATAGGCTCAAGACCAAACTTTTCCAGGCTTTCGGCCATTTTTCCAGTGACTTGTATGGGATTGAAGTACATGTACACCAACACAGGTAGACTGGCAACTACACCCGAAAGTACTCCCAGAAAAGCCATAACCAATACCTCCAGGGCTACCATCAGCTGAAGTTTAATCTTTTTCATGCCGATGGCGATCAGGATACCAAACTCATATGCCCGCTCTTTGGCCATCATGAGAAAAGTACCAAATATGCCAAAGGCAATCACCCCATAGAGAATGAATATCATAATCAATCCTCCATAATAGTCCAACTCTATGGACTGCACCAGCTCCGGCATCATTTCCCGCCAGCCCATGATGTCATATGCTTCAGTGTCCAGTGCGGCCCTTAGGTTTTGTAAGGAGGGCTTTACATTGTCTTCCTGATCTACCAGGATAGAAATGGAGGTAAGCCGATTGGTAGCGCCATAAAAATACTGTGCAGTTTCCAGTGGCATAAAAACAGCCGACTTATTCATCTCAGGAATGGGAAACTTCAGAATGCCGCCTACCGGGTATTTACCTGCAGCATTAATACCTCTAAAGCCCTGTCCGATCATCACTAATGTATCACCTATATGAATATCAAGGTAATCGGCAAGGCCCTCTCCCACCAGCACCGCATCATCATTTTGGAAATAATGCCCTGCTGTGATTTTTTCATCAAGGCGGTTCATAGCAAGTTCTTTTTTGGGATCAACGCCCATCACCAGCACTCCACGGGTGCTGTTTTTATACGCGGCAAGCGCAAAAGATTCCAGGCGTGGTGCGGTAAGCTCTACATTTTCAAGATTATTGATAGCCTGATCAATTTTCTCCTTGGGCTCAAAGCTCTTGTCGATAATTTTCTCCTCCCAGTAGCCATTATCATGAATTTGTATATGACCCGTGCTGAATCGTACAGTGTTGTCAATCATGCGGTCATAAGAACCAAGCTGAAATGATTGCATGACACAAGCAAAGAATACCGCAAATCCGATGGAAGCAACGGTAATTGCCGTTCGCTTCTTGTTCCTCCATATATTCCGCCATGCGAGTTTTAGGTACATGTTTAAGAGCTTAAAGGTGAAGGGTTAAGGGTTAATGGTGAAAGGTGAAAGGATTAAAGGGTAAAGGGTAAGTCATCGAACTCTCTTCATTTGCTGGATGCTGAAAAAATCAGTTTCTATATCAATATCAAATGCTAAGTCCCTATAAATGACCACCGTTTTTTGGTCCGGCTCATCTGCCGGAATCATCTCCATCACTGTGGGGATTTTTCGACCGCCAAGTTCCTGGATATCAGAAAGCACCATAGTGTTGACCAGATAACCATCTTCATCATAATATTTAAAGAGAAGCTGATAATATTCCTCCTTGGAAATGTAGGCCAGGACTTTTCCCCAAACTACGGCAGCCTCTTCCTTTGGGGTAAGTTGAATTTTCCAGGTCTCCATGCCGTTTATAATCGTATCGCCCAATAGCTCATGAGTATAGTCTTCTTCAATGCTTGACTGCTTTACCAGGTCATCATTGGTGAAATCAGACCCCATCCAGGATTGCATCATCATTGAAGGTGGTAGTTTGATCACTCGGTCTATAGAGGGCTGCCAGTTCCAGAGCTCATTTTCCCTCTTTAGGAAGGCCGACCCCTTGTCCCTGGCTGGGGCAGTGATGAGAATGAGACTGTAGTCATTGCCTTTGGCCCAACTGGTCATTTGTATCTCGCGAGACCACTCAGGACGTACAATTTGCATGGTCATCTCTGCTTTATTGGAGTTGCCCTCCATCTTATCTATAGCCTTACTGATAATCTCGGCTGGATCAGGATTTTGCCCAAACACACCAGTACCCCATAAGAAAATGACTGCTCCAGTTACCAATACCTTTATCATGATTTACAATATTTTTCGATCAAATAGTTTTCATAAAAATCCAAATCATAATCTTCTCTTACAATCAAAGACTGTAGGCCAATGCCATCAAACAAGGCAGCTATAATGCGGGCTTCTTCCCTGGCATTGGAAAAACCAATTTCGGTGAGTAATTTTTCAAACAGCTGGAGATAGCCTCTCAACTTGTTCACAGCCAGGTCATGGATGAATTCATACCTTTCCAGCTGCATGGTGAGGCTCGTGATCAATTTCCACTGATGGCTGTTTTCTCTGATTTCCCTGAAGGAGTATCTTATGATGTTTTCCAAAAATCGTGAAGCATCCTGATTAAAGATTTCAGTCATGAGTGAAGATTCATGCTGAATGAGATTATCAATCAGACTCTTGAGTAAATCCTCCTTACTACTGAAGTAATTGTAAATTAGTCCCTTTGATATACCTGCATGACGGGCTATCTGGCTTATGGTGGCTGATTCATAGCCGTAAGTGCCAAATACTTCCAGTGCCGAATTAAGAATCCGCTCGGTAGCTGCCTCCCGTATCTCTTCGAATTGTGCTTTAGTTCTTGGACTCATTTATTGACTGAACGATTAGTCAATCATAAAGATACGTTTTATAATGAAAATAAAAATATGACTTTCATCATGGTGTATAATTAGGCGCTTTTGAGCTCTATGATGGTGATTTCAGGAAGAATACCGACCCTACCCGGATAACCAATAAACCCAAAGCCTCGATTTACATAGAGGTATTGCTGTCCTTCCTGGTATAGGTCTGCCCACTGTTTGTAAATGTATTTAGAAGGGCTCCAACGGAAATCTCCTATCTCTACCCCAAATTGCATACCATGCGTGTGTCCGGCAAGCATCAAATCTATATCCGGGTAGTTTGGTCTTACCTGGGCATCCCAATGGCTGGGATCATGGGAAAGAAGAATTTTTGTAGCGGTATCTTCCGTGCCTCGATAAGCCTTATCCAGGTCTCCATATTTTTGGAAACGTCCGGCACCCCAGTTTTCGATTCCAATGATGGCTATTTGCTCACCATCAACCGTAAGAAATCGGTTTTCATTAAGCAGCATATCCCAGCCCATTTGCCGCTCAGCGATTATCAAATCCTGCAGGTTTTTTCTTTTGGCTTCCTTTGAGGGCCATGAGGCATAGTCGCCATAATCATGGTTGCCAAGAGTAGCATATACACCAAGTGGTGCCTTTACCTTGTTAAAGACTCCTGTATAGTCTTTTATTTCTTCGGTTTTGTTATTGACGATATCACCTGTGAAAAAAACCACGTCAGGTTTTTCTGCCAGCAACATATCAACGCCACCTTTCACGGCTACCTTATCGAAGAAACTACCGCTATGTATATCAGAAAGCTGACCTAACCGAATACCATCAAAAGCTTTGGGTAGGTTGGGAAGATAAATGGTTTTGCGGCGTATGCGATAGTCATAGGCCCCGGAAATGATTCCAAAACCCATTACAGTAGCTGGGATCGCTGTGGCAATCAAGGTAGACTTGGCAAGAAAATCACTACGGCTGGGTGAGTGTGTCAGGTCAGAAGCGCCATCATTAAATTGTGCGATCAGCCACTGACCTGCCCTTACCAAATCGCCAGTGAATAAAAACAGACTCCCTACCAGCTTAGATACAAAATTGACAAACACAAAAACCAGAATAAAGCTCCTCAAGGATTTTAGCTGCTCTATTGCCAGTAAGTTGTAAGCCAGCACCCCACTAAAGGCAGCCACAGTTATGCTCCAATACCCAATGTAAATTATTCGGCGGGTAATCGGAGCGGTATTTTCTGTAAGTATTCGTACCGCCTGAAAAATGTAATAATCAAGCGCTACAGATAGTAGGAAAACTGAAGAGAGAAAAAGTAGTCTGTTCATATCAACACCACAGGAACCTGATTCTGAAGAAAAAGTTCGAGGAGTCCGAAAGACTCCTCAACTTCTTACGCAATTTTTAAAGCCCGGTTTATTCTTGCCATGATCAGATACATCACCGGCACGATCACCAGGGTCAGGAAGGTAGCAAAGGTCAATCCGAAAATGATCGTCCAGGACATGGGTCCCCAGAATATTACATTGTCCCCCCCCATGTAGAAGTCAGCATCATAGCTTGTGAAAAACTTGATGAAATCTATGTTAATTCCTATCGCCAACGGTATCAAGCCCAGAATGGTAGTTACAGCTGTAAGAATTACCGGTCTCAATCTCGTGTTACCGGCTTCAACCACTGCCTCAATGATCTCATTCCATTCCAGTCTTTCTTTGCCGGTTTCTTCACGCTTCCGCTTTCGGCTCAATTCAATGAAGTCAATCAACACAATGGCATTGTTAACCACGATACCCGCAAGCGAAATGATACCAATCATGGTCATAATCACCACAAAATCCATTTGGAAAATTACCAGTCCAAGGAACACACCAATGGTACTAAAAAGCACTGAGGTCATGATGATGAAAGGTGCAGTAACCTTATTGAATTGCGAGACGATGATCATGAAAATAAGGAAGACGGCCAGCAACAATGACTGACTCAAAAATGCCATCTCTTCTGCCTGCTTTTCCTGCTCTCCGCTGAATTTAAACTCGTAACCGGATGGCATATCAAAATCAGCCAATAAGGTCTTAATCTGATCATTGATTTCTGTTGGGTTGTAATCTCCCAGCACATTACTACTTAGGGTCACTACCCGCTTCAGATCTTTTCGCCTTACTGAGCCATAGGTTGAGCTTAAGTCTGCCTTAGCAATGGCAGAAATGGGGACCTGATGCATTTTTCCATCCGTTTGATCACGGAAGGTGATGCTCTTATTCATCAGAGCATCCATATCGTACCGATACTTTTCTTCGAGGCGCAGTTGGATCTCGTAATCGTCCTCTCCCTGCTTATATTTGGAAATTTCCTTACCAAATAATGAGGTACGGATTTCATTGGCAATATTGGATGTAGACACCCCAAACCTTCTGGCTTTATCCCTGTCAATATCCACGATCAACTCAGGCTTACCGGTTTCTACATTGGTCTTAAGATGCTCGATACCCTCAATGCCTGACTCATTGATGTATTGCTTCATGCGCTCGGTAAGATCAATGAGGGTGGCAAAATTCTCCCCTGATACCTCAATGCTGATGGGCTTACCTACAGGAGGTCCAGCAGCATCTTTGTCAACAGTGATCGAAACCCCGGGATACTCACCGATATTTTCCCGTATGTTTTCCATCACCACGCTAGACATGGTAATTTCTTCTGTGGCCGGATCAACTCTATCTTTAAACTCCGTAAAGTTGATCGTAATCCTTGCTTTGTTGGGAGTATCACCACCACCTACGCCTGATGGGTCATTAGGGTCAGATGTATCCTGCCCTACCTTGGTCACAATGGATTCCACCATGTATTGGTAAGGCTCTACGATCTGGTTTACCTTTTTTTCTACTGAGGTTGTAAACTCGTTGGTGGTTTCAATATCGGTACCTACCGGAAACTCAATAAATACATTGACGTATTTTGGCTCATTGACAGGGAAAAATATTACCTGAGGCGTAAAAGTTGCCAGCAAACCAATAGATACTACAAGCGCTCCCACTGTGCCACCAAAGAACCAGTAAGGGTTTTTACCGCGTAAAGCGAAAACCAACGTGCCATTGTATAGCCTTTCCAGGAAGGGTAAGAAATACCGCTGGAACTGCTTGCTCGCCGGTGTAAGCACATATACATTAAGTACTATCAATATGCCCAAAAGGATCAGCAGGTTACCTATTGCTGTCGCTCCCAGGATCAACAAAACAGCACCCATCACCCATGAGGCTATTGTATTTCGCCATACTTTCTTATGAATCACTTCTGATGAGCCAACCCTCATAAAGGTGTAAATGAACACCGGATTGATAACCAAAGCCACAAAGAGCGATGAAGACAAGGTTATGATCAAAGTGATGGGGAGAAACTTCATAAACTCACCCATTAATCCCGGCCAGAAAGCCAGCGGTAAAAATGCCGCCAAAGTAGTAGCTGTAGAAGAGATAATAGGCATTGCCACTTCACCCACACCCTGCCTGGCAGCCTCCATAGGCTTCATGCCCTGCTCCATCAGTCGGTAAACATTCTCTACCACCACAATACCATTATCCACCAGCATACCAAGTGCCATTATCAATGAGAACAGCACCATCATGTTGATGGTAATATCAAAAACACCAAGGATTAAAAATGCCATAAACATGGAAAGCGGAATGGCTATACCTACAAACAATGCGTTTCTTGAGCCCAGGAAGAATAACAACACCAGCACTACAAGTATCACCCCTGAGATGATGTTGTTTTCAAGGCTGTTGACCTGTTCCCTGGTCATATCAGATTGGTCATTGGTGATGGCAATATTCAAATCCTGAGGGAAATAAGATGCTTTTACATCCTGAAGGGTGGCATTGATCTTATCAGTGGCAATCAGCAGGTTTTCACCGGATCTTTTCACCACATCCACCATTACCACAGGATTACCATTCAACCGGGCGTAGCTTTCTTTTTCTTTATAGTCAAATTTGATGGTAGCTATGTCTTTGAGGTATACAATATTGCCTTTTTCATGCTTGACAATGATATCCTCCATAAGCATAGGATCACTGAATTCACCCAATACCCTGATGGTTCGGCGCACGCCATCTTCTAATAAGCTACCTCCGGATAAAGTAATGTTTTCTGCCTTTACAGCATTTTCAATATCACCAAAAGAGATATTTCTGGCTTCCATGAGGTATGGATCCACATTGATCTGAACCTCCTTTTCATCTACGCCCCTGATTTCTACTTTACTTACCTCCGTGATTTTTTCTAGCTCGTCTTCCAGAAATTCAGCATAATCATTCAGCTCCTCGATGGGATAGTTTCCTGACAGATTGATGTTGAGGATTGGGAATTCCGAAAAATTAAGCTCAAATACATTGGGGTCTGCCGGTAAATCCGAAGGTAAATCAGGCTTAGCCCGGTCTACAGCATCCTTTACCTTGGAAAGGGCATCATCAATATCGGATTCTGCCGTAAACTCTACAATGATAGTACTATAGTCCTGTACCGATGTTGATTTAATATTATCTACTTCAGCAATGGTGTTTACCTCCTTTTCTATCGTTCTGGTAACTAGGTTTTCGATATCAAGAGGTGAGTTTCCGGGGTATGAAGTGCCGATATATACAATCGGCTGTTCGATCTCAGGGTAGCTGTCTTTGGGCAAGCTGATGTAGGAATTTATCCCCAGCACTACAATCAAAAAGGTTATGAAATAGACTGTAGTCCTATTGTTGAGGGATAGATTCGTTAGCCCAAAAGACTTGTCTTCCTGTGGTTTTTTATCGAGTAATGTACTCATAATCTATAATGGATATTATTGATTAATTAAGTCCTAATTGCGTGCCATCCAGCTTTATTACCATGCCATCAGTCAGTTCACGATAGCCATTATGGATAATCTGCTCTGAGCCGGATAAGCCTTCTATGATTTCAGTCATGCTTTCGTAAGTCAGCCCAGTTTCCACGTGCTTTTTACGTGCAATGGTTTCGTTTTCCTGTGTATCTACCATGTAAATGAATTTGCCTTTATCGTCACTTTGTATCACCTTGGTAGGCACCACAAAAGCATCCTCATCATAATAATCCTGTAAGCTAAGAACTACTACCTGGTTAGGCTTTGCCATGAATTCCAGCTTGGGAAGTTTTACTTCCAGGGTAAAAGTTCTGTTTTGATCGTTGATCACTTTAGAAACAGCCATGATCTCTGACTGCAGCTCTTCATTCATAGAAGGGAAAAATACGTTAACCTGATCCCCGGCTTTAAATTTGCCGATATATGCTTCTGACACATCTGCATCAATATAAAGGTCATCAGGCTGCACAATTCTGATCAAGGGTAATCCTACGGCTGCCATTTCCCCAACTTTTACAGGGATCGCGTCCACTGATCCGCTGAAGGGAGCAGTGATTCGGGCCTGCGCCAATTGTGAGTTTAAGGTTTCCAGTCTACGTTCCAGTGATTTCACCTGATTTCTGGCCTCCAGATACTGAATTTCAGTGCCTATGTTTTTCTCCCATAGATTGGATTGTCTCTCAAAAACGATGCGGGCAAGCTCCAAACTGGTTTTTACCTCTTCAATATTATTTTTAATAACATCAGCATTCAAGGTCATCAGCAACTGCCCTTTGCGTACATCATCACCCTCGCTGACAAGGATGGTTTCAATTTTACCCATGCTCTCTGCACTCATCATCACGTTTTTTCGTGATTGCACAGAGCCCCGAATCTCAATTCGATGCTGAAATGCTTTTTTCTGCACAGGATCTGCTGATACCAGTACGATATTATTTTCGTTCCTTCCAAAATCGGGATCCAGCTTTGCTATTTCTTTTTCCAATGCAGAAATTTCAGTCTTAAGCTGGCTCGCTTCTTTCCGCATTTTTTCCAGCTTCGCCTTCTTTTTCTCTACTTCAGGCTTTTCAGGACTGCAGGCCACCATGCCGGCGATCGTCAGTAGCATGATTATATAAGTATATCGTTTCATTTTTATTTTGAGTTTCTAGTTTTCTAAAATGCCTAATGCTTTTTCCAAGTCAATTTTAGCTACCAATGCCTGATAGAGTGCATTGGTATAATCGATCTCAGCTTTTTTGAAGGTGGCATCAGCCTCAATCACTTCCAGGTTACTGCCAATTCCCTCCTGGTACTTAATCTTGGTGATTTCATAGACCTCCTGAGCTAATGCCTTGTTTTCAGATTGGGTTTCCAGCGTGGCTACTGCATTATTGAGGTCAATTTTTGCCTGCTGTATTTCAAGCCCTATGCTGTTTTCCAACTGCTTCTGTGTGTTTTCCAACTGCAGGGATTGGAGTTTTTTCTGCTGTATGATGTAGCTTTTCCTTAGACCATCAAAAATGGGCAGGTTCATGGAAAGACCCCAGTTTGAGTAGTCAAACCATACACTGCTGTTGCTGAAGTCGGTTATATCTGAAAAATTATTGGTGCCACTATTGTAACCTGCATTGAAGTTGGCCGAAATGGTAGGAATATACTGAACAGCATACCGTTTTTTATCCAGCTCTACCAGTTGTCGATTGGTATTTAAAATACTGTACTCGATGCGATTATTAAAGTTGTAATCATCTACATTCAAATTAATTGGTTCGAAAGCTATTTCATCCAGATCGCCTACCAGTTGCATAGGCTGTTGGATAGGCATACCCATTTGCAATTTCAAATAGGCAATGGTGGTAGCCAGGGATGCTGTAGAATTCTTGAGCGAGGTTTTGATATTATTGTGCTCAATCTTCACCCTGTTTACATCTATTTTCTCCGCAAAACCATTCTCATACAAGGCTTGTGTTTCATTCAAAAGACTATCGAGGCGCTGATAATTTGTAGTGAGCAATTCAAGGTTCTCCTGTGAGACCAAAACTGCATAATATGCTTTTTGCACCGCCTCTATTACATCTATGCGTGTTTTCACTTGCTCCTTGGCAGCTACTTCTTTGTATGTGTTTGACGCTTTCAAAGCCACGAAATAAGAACCATCAAAAATCAGCTGGCTTACCGATACACCTGCGCTGGCTGTGTAGTCCGTACCAAAAGCTGCGGGAATCGGCGTGCCATCACTATTGGGTACACTTTCAATCAACCCCTCTTGTAGCAATACCTGATAGGTTACCGGCGAAATAAAGTCTGTAATAAAAGCCGTTTGGATAGCCAGGTTGTGCGTGAAATTTACACTACCATTGATCTGCGGCAGCCCTGTAGCCCGCACTTCCCCAATGCTTGCCTTACTAATTTGCGTTTCAATGGCTGCATTTTTTAAAGAAGGGTTATTTTCCAGGGCATAATCAATACAGCGTTGCAATGTGAAGGTTTCCGGCTGTGCTACAACAGCACCAGACCATAGCACTGTCAGCATAAAGAGCCATCTTATTTTACTGTTCATAGGTATTTTGAGTTTTTGTTTTTGCTGATATCGTTTCTTTATACAATTCCTGTCCTTTAGGTGTAAGGATTCCAAAAATGAAATGTTCAAAAATCTGGGTTTGCACCTCCTTAAAATTGAATCTGGAGGTAGGGAAAACATTGTGATCAAATGCCAATTGAATTTCTTCCATACGTAGTGTTGCCAGGATATCCGGGTCTATTTCTGCACGATAATACCCTTCCTTTATACCACGCTCCAGCGATTGTTTGAGTGTCCTTTTGAATACATTCTCTTTATAGTCTAAAAACACCTGCCATCCTTTGGCATGATATTTCTGAAGGTCATAAATAATAGACGGATTAATGTCAGCCACATTTTTTCTCAAACACAAAGAGACGTTGTAAAGCTCTTCGATAGCATTGGCAGACTCATTAAAAATGGCTTCAATCTCTTCACGCTCGTGCTCCATGTGGTATCTTGAGACTGTGGTTACAATCTCATCCTTGTCCTTAAAAAACTGATAAATGGTCTTCTTAGAAATACCCAGAGCTCTGGCAATGTCATCCATAGTTACACTGCGAATGCCATAGCGATGAAATAACTCATCTGTTTTCTCTATGATCCTTTGTTTAGTATCCAAATATTTTGATCGATTACAATCTACAGGAAACTCCTGGTCTTAAAATAGTTTCCATGGTTTCTACGGTTTGTTTACAGTAAAGTTTTAAAAAGTTTCAATTTTATTTTTTAGCAGATCAATATTGATGAAGACTTAACAGTTTCGTAATAATTGCATCCATAAATGCCTTTGTATTAATAAATTGCTAAATACAATCAGGCCTTAAGCAATCTGTGAAACCCAAGGAAAAACTTTTAGATACCCCTGCCGGCTTATTGCACTACAGAGTATTCGGAAATGGCAATACACCTCTATTGGCTTTTCATGGGTTTGGGCAGGACAGTACCGTTTTTGCTAATCTCAATTCAAAAGTACTAGAGCACTATCGTGTGTATGCCTTCGATATCTTTTACCATGGCTTAAGTAATCGATCAACAGATCAACCGCTTACCAGGGTTTTGTGGCAGAGGGCCTTCGAGCAGGTTTGCATGGCAGAATCCATCGAAACTTATGAAACTCTTGGCTTCAGCATGGGAGGAAAATTCGCTTTAGCTTCTATGCTTTGCAGGCCTGCTTTATGCAAAGCATTTTATGGCATAGCGCCTGATGGCATCCAGCCAAATTACTGGCATGATTTGGCTACATACCCTATTGGTTTTCAGAAAATATTCAAATCCCTTCTAAACAACCCAAAAAGGCTCTTTGCAGTGATTGACCAACTCCAAAAATTTAAACTGGTTAATTCGAACCTCGCTCAATTTGCCAGGCAACAATTAGCCACTGACGATTTACGGTACCTTGTTTATCTGGTTTGGGTAATGTTTAAAGACATCCAATACAAACAAAAAGATATCGCTAATGCCATAAATCAGCACAAAATAAAAGCTGTATTCTATATGGGGCTTTATGATCGATTGCTACCACCTAATAGCCTTAATACTTTCTTTGGAAAGCTGCAGGCACATCAATGCATAGAATTACCCACTAGTCATGCCAGGCTTCTGGAAAGAAGTATGCAAGAGTTGGTCATTTGATATTTTCAGGCGGTAAATAATCCTTATTTTTGCGCTTTAATTTCTAACCCTTCATGATCAGCTTTTTTCAGCATTTCTCTCAAAAAGTATACGCCGTACTCCACAGCAAAACCCTCGCTCAAGATGACCTCACGAAGCTCACCTGGCTATTTGGTGGTGCCAATCTTGTAGACGGTCAGTACATTTCAGGAACATACATTGGCCCTCGTGTGGAAATGATAACCCCATGGAGTACCAACGCTGTAGAGATAACACAAAACATGGGCATTGCCGGCATCCAACGGATTGAGGAACTGCTCC
Organism: Cyclobacteriaceae bacterium; assembly: GCA_965227155.1. Taxonomy (GTDB): domain Bacteria; phylum Bacteroidota; class Bacteroidia; order Cytophagales; family Cyclobacteriaceae; genus UBA6059. Next base: position 3,679,615 of record OZ245731.1, on the reverse strand, counting down.
CTTTTACACAGGGAGATCAACTCGACCCCATGCTACAGGCAGTCTATCAAAATCCGGGTCAGGATATTTTTACCATCAACAGAACACCTGAAGCACTAATAGAGATTGATGATATAGCAGCTTATAATGCTCAGGAGGGTCTTGCCCTCAATGAAGAGGAAATTGATTACCTGAATGATGTAAGTAGGCAGTTGGGCAGAAAGCTTACCGACAGTGAAGTCTTCGGCTTTTCGCAGGTCAATTCGGAGCATTGCCGGCACAAAATTTTTAATGGCACTTTCATCATCGATGGAGAAGAAAAGCAGGCATCCTTATTTGCCTTGATCAAAAAAACTTCGAAGCAAAATCCGGGTAGGCTTGTATCTGCTTACAAGGATAATGTTGCTTTCATCAAAGGACCTGAGATCGAACAGTTTGCTCCGGCTACAGCACATCAGCCTGATTATTTTGTAGCTAAACCCATCACATCAATATTATCCTTAAAAGCTGAAACCCATAATTTTCCTACCACTGTAGAACCATTCAACGGTGCAGCTACGGGATCAGGTGGGGAAATCAGAGACCGAATGGCCGGTGGTCAGGGCAGTATACCTATGGCAGGTACAGCAGTTTACATGACTTCCTACCCAAGGCTCAGCGAATCTCAAACCTGGGCAACTAAAATCCAGGCCCGCAAATGGCTCTATCAATCACCGGCGGATATCCTGATCAAAGCCAGTGATGGTGCTTCTGACTATGGTAACAAATTTGGTCAGCCTTTAATCTGCGGTAGCTTGTTAACCTTTGAGCACAGCGAAAATGAAGAGACACTTGGATTCGACAAAGTGATTATGCTTGCCGGTGGCATTGGTTATGGTAAGGCATCTGATGCACAGAAAAAGCCGGTTTCCAAAGGTGATAAAATAGTGATCCTGGGAGGTGACAACTATCGAATAGGTATGGGAGGTGGCGCGGTATCGTCAGTGGCTACCGGTCAATACGCCAACAAAATAGAACTCAATGCTGTACAACGCTCGAACCCCGAAATGCAGAAAAGAGTGGCTAATGCGATCAGAGCATTTGCCGAAATGGATGATAATGAGATCATTTCAATACATGACCATGGTGCCGGAGGTCATTTAAACTGTCTTTCTGAGTTGGTAGAGGATTCCGGTGGGGTGATTGAAATTGACAAACTTCCCCTTGGCGACCCTACCCTCTCTGAAAAAGAGATCATCGGCAATGAGTCGCAGGAGCGAATGGGACTGGTGCTGCATAAAAAATCAATCGACCTACTTCAAAAAATTGCGGAAAGGGAAAGAGCACCCATGTATGTGGTAGGAGAGGCTACAGGTGACCAGCATTTTACCTTTAAAAGTAAAACAGGTCACCACCCGATCGACTGGAACCTCAAATACATGTTTGGATCTTCGCCCACCACCATATTGAAAGATGAAAGTCAATCCAAAATATTCCAAAGCCTCAGCTACGATACCGAGTTAATAGAGCGATACCTGGAAAAGGTATTGCAATTGGAAGCAGTAGCCTGTAAAGATTGGCTTACCAACAAAGTGGACCGTTGTGTAACCGGAAAGGTAGCCAAACAGCAAACAGTAGGTCCGCTTCAGCTGCCACTCAATAATGTGGCCGTAATGGCCCTGGACTGGAGCCACAACAAGGGTATTGCCACTTCTATCGGTCATGCGCCCACCGTTGCAATTGTAGATCCGACAGCAGGCTCCAGGGTTGCTATTGCTGAAGCACTGACCAATATCATTTGGGCACCTATAGCAGATGGATTGGCAGGAGTATCGTTGAGTGCCAATTGGATGTGGCCTGCAAAAACCGAGGGGGAGGATGCCAGGCTCTACAAAGCTGTGGAGGCGGTCAGTGAATTTGCTATTGATCTTGGGATCAATATTCCTACCGGCAAAGATTCACTTTCTATGACCCAGCGCTATCCCAATGGCGAACAAGTATCAGCACCTGGTACAGTGATTATATCGGCCATCGGTGAGGTTTCTGATATTCGCCAGGTTGTTGAGCCTGTAGTTCAGCCAACTCCAGACACGGCAATATACCTTATTCCATTAACCAAAAATGCCGCAGGTCTTGGTGGAACAGCCTTATCACAGGCCGAAAACTTTCTTGGTGGACATGTAGCGGATGTAGATGATGCTGTCTATTTCAAAAATGTCTTCAACACCATTCAAGAAAGCATTTCCAATAAAGAGATCATAGCTGGTCACGATGTTTCAGGGGGTGGTTTGATTACCGCTTTGCTTGAAATGAATTTCCCAAATACCAAAGGTGGTATGGAAATCGACTTATCAGGAATTCCTGACGATATTGTATTAACCCTATTTAATGAAAACCCGGCGCTTGTTGTCCAGGCTGGTCAAGCTTTTGGTCAGAAGCTTAACAATAAAGATTTGGTTTTCTATGAAATAGGAAAGCCCGCAGAAAGCAGGATACTGGAAATCCGTAAAGATGATATCCATTTGCAATTAGATATCGATCATTACAGAGATGTTTGGTTTAAGTGTTCACATTGGCTGGATCAAAAGCAGACTGAGACAAGGCTTGCTGATGAGCGTTTTGCCCAATACAAACATCTACCGCTGCAATATACTTTCCCCAAATCCTGGACCGGAAATCTAACTGACCTGGGACTTTCATTCCGACGAACTCAATCTACCGGATTGAAGGCTGCGATTATTCGCGAAAAAGGGGTAAACAGCGACAGGGAAATGGCCTACATGCTCTACTTAGCCGGATTTGATGTTAAGGATGTGCACATGACCGACCTTATTGCCGGTAGGGAAGACCTCTCAGATATTTCGATGATTGTATTTGTGGGAGGATTTTCAAATTCTGATGTGCTCGGTTCTGCCAAAGGCTGGGCAGGTGCCTTCAGGTACAATGAAAAAGCCAAAACTGCCCTTGATAATTTCTACAACCGCCCTGACACCCTAAGTCTGGGCGTTTGCAACGGCTGCCAATTGATGATGGAACTGGAACTCATATTCCCGAATATGGTCGACAATCACCCTAAAATGCTGCACAACGAAAGTGGTAAGTTTGAATGCATTTTCACAACGGTTGATATACCAGCAAACAAAACAGTCATGCTTGAAAGCCTTACAGGCACAACACTGGGTATATGGGCAGCACATGGAGAGGGAAAGTTTCATTTCCCTATGCCGATAGAGTCATCTACAGTTGTTGGCCGTTACCATTACAACCAGTATCCGGCCAATCCAAACGGTTCGCCTGATGGTGTAGCGATGCTGGCCAGTAAAGACGGCCGACATTTAGCAATGATGCCCCACCTTGAAAGGTCCATGTTCCCATGGAACTGGCCCTATTACCCTGATGAAAGAAAAACAGATGAAATCACGCCCTGGATAGAGGCATTTGTGAACGCCCGAAAATGGGTTGAAAATAATCGCTAATTCTCGATTCTTTTTTTGAAGCAGTGTTTTCATTTTATAAAATAAAATCTACTTTTGTACTCCCAAATTCAAGGGGGTCATTGACCGATGGTGTAACTGGCAACACGTCTGATTTTGGTTCAGAAGAGTCCAGGTTCGAGCCCTGGTCGGTCAACATTAAAATCCCGGTTTAAGACCGGGATTCTTTATTTTAACTACAAGAAGCTGCCATGTCTTCAGTCAAAATATTTGCCGGTACAGGATCCAGACAACTGGCAGAGGAAATTGCCCATTTTTACGGAAAGCCCCTTGGCAAATCCATTTCCCAAAAATTTAGCGACGGTGAACTTTCTTTTGCTTTTGATGAATCGGTAAGAGGAAGCGATGTATTTCTAATCCAGTCCAGCACCCCTCCTTCTGACAATATCCTTGAGCTTCTGCTCATGATTGATGCTGCGAGACGAGCTAGTGCGAAATATGTTACCGTCGTGATGCCATACTTCGGCTATGCACGCCAGGACCGTAAGGATAAACCCAGGGTATCCATAGCTGCCAAGCTAATGGCCAACTTGTTGACCTCTGCGGGCGCAAACAGACTGATGACCTGCGACTTGCATGCGGGACAAATCCAAGGCTTTTTTGACATCCCGGTAGATCACCTTGATGGTACAGCCATTTTTGTTCCTTACCTAAAGAAGTTAAAGCTTGATGATCTGATTTTTGCCTCTCCTGATGTGGGAGGTACAGCTAGGGCTCGTACCTATGCCAAGCATTTTGGTGCTGAAATGGTTGTCTGTGATAAACATCGAAAAAGAGCCAATGAAATTGCCAGTATGCAGATCATTGGAGACGTTACAGACAAGGACGTGGTTTTGGTTGATGATATTATCGATACAGCAGGTACAATTTCAAGAGCTGCAAACCTTATCAAGGAAAGGGGTGCAAACTCTGTACGGGCTATTTGTACTCACCCGGTACTTTCAGGCAAAGCCTATGAAAATCTTGAGTCATCAGCATTAGAAGAGCTTATCGTTACAGATACCATTCCTCTTAAAAAGGAAAGCAATAAAATTAAAGTACTTACAGTAGCAGATCTATTTGCTAAAGCCATTAGAAAGATTCATGATCATGAATCTATAAGTTCACTATTTATAAAGTAATCATTTAACAATCAATAACATAAACATGAAAACAGTAGAGATTATAGGGTTTAAAAGAGCAAATCTCGGTAAAAAAGAGTCTAAAAGACTTAGAGAAGAAGGCAATGTACCTTGCGTAGTATACGGTGCAAGCGAGCAAATTCATTTCTATGCTCCTATGATTCTTTTCAGAGAATTGGTTTACACTAATGATGCGCATTTCGTACACTTGAATATCGAAGGCGTAGAGAAGAGATGCATCCTTCAAGATATTCAGTTCCATCCGGTTAACGAAATCATCTTACATGCGGATTTCCTTGAAATGGATGGTAACAAACCAATCAAAATGGATATTCCTGTACACGTAGAGGGTAATGCACCTGGTGTAATCAAAGGTGGTAAACTATTGATCAAAAACAGAAAGCTTACTGTAAAAGCCAAGCCGGATCAGATGCCAGAATCATTAACGCTTGACGTATCTAAGCTTAATCTTGGCGATACTATCAAAGTAGGTGAGATCGAAACAGATAATTTTGAAATCCTGACTAACCCAAGAGTTTCTGTAGTAGTAGTTAACATCCCTAGAGCACTTAGAGGCGGTAGTGCCGACGATGAAGAAGAGGGAGAAGATGAAGAAGCTGAAGGCGCAGAAGCGGAATCAGCAGAATCATAAAATTTCAATCAGAAAATTATCAGGAAGGTTGCCCCTACAAAGAGGCAACCTTTTTTAATGCATAGCCCTTTTCAATGTAGCATTCATTAATTTCAAAAGCTGAATTATGAAGTACTTAATCGCATGCCTTGGAAATATTGGAGGAGAATATGAGCTCACACGGCATAATATCGGCTTTCTCGTAGCTGATAGAATGGCCGATCAGCATGGTTTAAGCTTTGAGACTGAAAAATATGCAAGTATTACATTACTAAAGCACAAGGGGCGGCAGATTCATATCATCAAGCCTACAACCTACATGAACCTCAGTGGCAAAGCAGTAAATTATTGGCTGCAGCAACTCAAAATTGAAAAGGATAATCTACTGGTGATTACAGATGACATATCTCTTCCGTTTGGGAAATTGAGAATGCGGGGAAAGGGCAGTTCAGCAGGGCACAATGGGCTTAAAAATATCGAGCAACTTACAGGTGGAAGCAACTATGCGAGACTGAAGTTTGGCATAGGAGACAATTTTCATAAAGGACAGCAGGTAGACTATGTGCTCAGCAATTTTACGCAGGAAGAGTTTAAAGAATTGCCAGTATTTATGGACAGGGCAGCGGAAATGGTCATGGGGTTCGCTACTATTGGTTTGCAGCGAACTATGAGCCAATTTAACAATTAGTAGTAGTTATCATCACCATCTTCATCCTCCTCTACATCTTCCTCCTCTTCCTCAGTACGCTTAGGTTTTCTTACTACTTCATCAGAAGAATCTCCTTCATCACTATCTATCCCGTCAAAACTTTCGGTGAATTCATCTTTTAGATTGCCATCCTCATCGTAATCATCATCCTCTTCAATGATACGCTCAGCTTCAATCTGGCTCATCCTTATTAGATAGTAAATTTCATCTGTTTCAAAAGGTAGTGCAGATACCTTTTTACCTTCCTTATTCAGATAAGTGATGAGATTATCTGCAAATCCATAAGGATAAGTCAGCTTCACCTGATTTACAATTTCTTCAGGCAACGCATCATAATCTTTAACAATTCTCTTTTTTCCCTCTCCGGCCATAGTTAAGCATTGATATATGCATCAAATATATGGTTGAGATACTTCTATCAAAATATTATGCTGGAAAAATAAAATTAATTTTTACTTAATCGATCAGCCAGCATACCTATAAAATCAGCTGATACCTGCTCCATTGTTGGTTACTGCATTGGGTTGTAGCAGCTTAAGGCCTCCCTCCTCATCTTCGGCACTCAGGATCATGCCCTGACTTTCAAAACCCATAATCTTGCGAGGTGCCAGATTTACCAATACAGTAACCTGCTGGCCAATTAGATCTTCGGGTTTATAATGCTTGGCAATACCACTTAATATCGTGCGCTTATCGATACCAGTATCCACTAAAAACTTAAGAAGTTTATTGGATTTAGGTACAGCTTCAGCTTCCAGGATAGTACCTACCCGCATATCCATTTTCATAAAATCCTCATAGGAAATGACTTCCTTTTGTGGCGCAATATTCGCTGATGTATCCATTGAAGCTTTTGATTTTTCTAGTTTTTGAATCTGTTTTTCTACTACTGAATCTTCTATTTTTTCAAATAACAAACTGGCCTTATCAATGATATGCCCTGCAGGTATAAGGCTTTGCTGTCCAGCAGCCTGCCAGGGAGCCTGGTCAATCCTGAGCATCTTCCGGAGCTTATCAGCAGTAAACGGCAAAAAAGGCTCACATACAATGGATAATGTGGCTGCTATTTGCAGTGCAGTGTTCATGATGGCCCCTACCCTTTCAGGATCTGTTTTGATAAGCTTCCAGGGCTCTGTATCGGCGAGGTATTTATTACCTAAGCGTGCCAGATCAATTAAATGCGCTTGTGCCTCTCTCAATCGGTATTGCTCTATAGCCTGCCCTATTTTTCCTGGGAATTGCTGCAGTTTCTCCAGAGTATCCAAATCAATAGGTTGAAGATTTTTGGCTTCAGGAATTGCCCCTTCGTAATATTTGTGGGTAAGTACAACTGCCCTATTGATAAAGTTTCCGAAAATAGCTACTAACTCATTGTTGTTGCGGGCCTGAAAATCCTGCCAGGTAAAATCACTGTCTTTGGTTTCCGGTGCATTGGCACATAGTACATACCGCAGCACATCCTGCTTATCGGGAAATTCCTCCAGGTATTCATGCAACCAAACAGCCCAGTTACGGGAAGTTGATATTTTCTGTCCCTCAAGGTTCATGAACTCATTGGCTGGCACATTATCAGGCAATACATAGCCACCATGCTCCATCAACATTGATGGAAAGATGATGCAATGAAAGACGATATTGTCCTTCCCGATAAAATGTACCAGCTTCGTTTCTTCATCCTTCCAATAGGGTTCCCAATTATCGCCCAGAAGTTCCTGTGTAGCTGTAATGTAGCCAATGGGTGCATCAAACCACACGTACAATACCTTACCTTCAGCCTCTGCTAAAGGCACTTTTACACCCCATTCCAAATCGCGGGTCATTGCACGGGCATGCAAACCCTGATTCAACCACGATTTACATTGACCATACACATTGCTTTTCCAATCCTGATGCTGCTCGATAAATGCTTCAATCCTGGGTTGTAGCTTATCTAAAGGCAGGTACCAATTTTTTGTTTCTCGCTTGATTGGCTTCTCACCGGAAAGCATCGAATGTGGGTTGATCAATTCGTTTGGGCTGAGGGTTGACCCACATTTCTCACATTGATCTCCATATGCATTCTCATTGCCGCAATTTGGGCAGGTACCCACAATATAGCGGTCAGCCAGAAACTGGGCTTCTTTCTCATCATAGAATTGCTCACTCACCACTTCATCAAAAATCCCCTTCTCATGCAAGTTGGTGAAAAAATCAGCAGAGGTCTTGTGATGTGTTTCATTGCTGGTACGGGAATAAATATCAAAGCTGATACCAAAATCAGCAAATGATTTTTTGATCTGATTGTAGTAATGATCAACTACCTGCTTGGGCGTTTTTCCTTCTTTTCTTGCCTTTAATGTAATCGGCACTCCATGCTCATCGGTGCCACTCACAAATACCACATCCTCACCCTTTGCACGTAAATAACGAACATATATATCTGCTGGAAGATAACAGCCAGCCAGATGACCAATGTGAATCGGCCCATTAGCATAAATTAAAGCTGCCGTAACTGTATGTCTTTTGTATTGCTTACCCATATAGAGCCGCAAATATAGAAATATTGAAGGGCAATGTAGGGTCCATAAAGTGCATGTTTCAGTGTTAACACAACTTCTTTTGTGGATATAGAAACTTATGGAAAATAAATACACTAATTTTGCGCCTCAATTAAGCTGCACAATGCAAAATATCAGAAATATTGCCATCATCGCTCACGTTGACCATGGCAAAACCACTCTAGTTGACAAAATTATCTATGCTTCGAAAATATTTCGGGAGGGCGAAGAAAAGGATGAGTTAATCCTTGATAATAATGACCTGGAAAGAGAACGAGGTATTACCATTCTTTCAAAGAATGTTTCCGTTACGTACAAAGATGTAAAAATCAACATCATAGACACCCCTGGTCACGCCGATTTCGGTGGTGAAGTGGAACGTGTATTGAAAATGGCCGATGGTGTAATTCTATTGGTTGATGCATTTGAAGGGCCTATGCCGCAAACCAGGTTTGTACTTAGCAAAGCACTTGGACTGGGTTTGAAGCCGATAGTTGTTGTAAATAAGGTAGATAAAGAGAATTGCCGTCCTGATGAAGTGCATGAGCAGGTATTTGACCTTATGTTTTCGCTGGATGCTACAGAAGAGCAGCTTGATTTCCAGACCCTATATGGTTCTTCCAAGCACGGCTGGATGAGCAAAGACTGGAAAAAACCTACGGAAGATTTAACCGAACTTCTGGATACCATTATTGAGATCATACCGCCTGCTCCTTTTAAGGAAGGTGTACCTGCCATGCAGATAACTTCGCTTGATTATTCCTCATTTGTAGGTAGAATAGCGATAGGCCGCGTGTACCAAGGAGTATTGAAAGAAGGTGCGCAGCTGGCATTATCTAAAAAAGATGGTAGTCTAAAAAAGGTTAAAATCAAGGAACTGCAAGTGTTTGAAGGGCTTGGTAAGGTGAAGGTTTCAGAAGTAAGGGCCGGTGATATTTGCGCCATTACTGGTATCGAAGGTTTTGATATCGGAGATACCATCACAGATTATGAGAATCCTATGATTCAGCCTCGTATAGCCATAGATGAGCCTACTATGAGCATGCTATTTGCCATTAACGACTCCCCTTTCTTTGGCAAGGAAGGAAAATTTGTTACTTCAAGGCACCTTCGCGATCGCCTGATGAGGGAAACAGAGAAAAACCTTGCCCTTAGGGTTCAGGAAACTTCATCAGAGGACAGGTTCCTGGTATATGGCAGAGGTGTACTGCATTTGTCGGTTTTGATAGAGACAATGCGCCGGGAAGGTTATGAGTTCCAGGTTGGTCAACCTCAGGTTCTATTCAAAGAAATAGATGGTATCAGGCACGAGCCCGTTGAACACCTGGTAGTGGATGTGCCCGAAGAATACTCTGGTAAAGTCATTGAATTGGTTACCCAAAGAAAAGGTGAAATGAAAATCATGGAGCCTAAAGGCGACATCCAGCACCTGGAGTTTGATATTCCTGCTCGTGGATTGATCGGATTAAGAAACAATATGCTTACGCAAACAGCCGGTGAGGCGGTCATGACACACAGATTCTTGGCTTATCAACCTTACAAGGGCATTATCAGTGGCCGTATCAATGGTTCTCTTATTTCCATGGAAGCAGGTGTGGGTACTCCCTATGCTATTGACAAACTGCAGGATAGAGGAGTGTTTTTCGTAGATCCGGGTGAAGATGTGTACACAGGTCAGGTTATTGGTGAACACTCCCGTGACAATGACCTTGTTGTCAACATCCAGAAAGGTAAAAAGCTCACCAATATGCGTGCTTCAGGATCAGATCAGGGTATCAAAATAGCACCTAAGAAAAGGTTTAGCCTGGAGGAGGCATTGGAGTATATCCAGAAGGATGAGTACGTAGAAGTTACTCCTAAATCCATTAGAATGCGTAAGATTCTATTGGACGAAAATGCTAGAAAAAGAGAGTCAGCAAAAGCCAATTAAACAATTCTGGTTTATTTTCTGAATCGCCTGGTTGCTTTAAACCACATTTGCAGCCTTTAGGTTGGGTTATAAGGGCACTGGCCTTAGCGAATAGAAAAGAAAGAGATCTGAATTGATCTAACTCATATACAAAAGAGGCTTCCCTGAGTTCTGTGTAATACACACCGAATTTGGGGAAGCCGCTTTTGCTTTAAAGTATTACTTTTTACGCATGGCCTCCAGCATGTCCCACATTTGTGGTGTTACCATTTCCAGCATGCTAAATTGACCTGCTCCTTTGATCCACTCACCACCATCAATGGTGATGACCTCACCATTTACATAGGCACTGAAATCCGATACCAGATAAGCGCAAAGGTTAGAAAGCTCCTGATGCTCTCCTACCCTGCCTACAGGCACTTTATTGGCGGGATCAAACTTTTCTTTTAAGTCACCTGGTAGAAGCCTTTCCCAGGCACCCTTGGTCGGAAACGGACCTGGTGCCACCGCATTCATCCGGATGTTATATTTAGACCACTCCACAGCAAGCGACCGGGTCATAGAAAGCACACCCGCTTTGGCACATGCCGATGGTACAACATAAGCTGAACCCGTCCATGCGTAAGTGGTAACCACGTTTAGCACATTGCCGGGCTTTTTATCTTCAATCCATTTTTTGCCTTGTGCAAGGGTGAAATTGTAAGACCCTCTCAATACGATATCTACTACGGTATCAAAAGCCCGATGCGATAACCTTTCAGTAGGGCTGATGAAGTTACCCGCGGCATTGTTTACCAATACGTCTACATTGCCAAACTTATCGTATGCTGCCTCAATAACTTTCTCCACTTTATCGTATTCGCGCACATCACATTCTACCGGCAATACTTGCCCACCGGTTTCTTTTTCCATTTCTTCGGCAGTAGCCTTCAACACATCCAGCTTACGACTGGTGATTACCAGGTTAGCTCCTAGCTTTAAGAAATAAAGCCCCATGGACTTACCCAAACCGGTACCTCCACCGGTGATGATGATGGTTTTGCCATCTAGTGCTCCATCGCGAAGCATGCCTTCATTGTAGCTCATATTGTTTGATATTTAGATTCCTGATACTTCTGCTTCTCTATGGATTTTTTTCACCAAACCCTGTAATACTTTGCCCGGACCACATTCAATAAACTCTACTGCACCATCAGACACCATCTGCTGCACACTTTGGGTCCATCTCACTGGGGCTGTCAGTTGCTGAATAAGATTTGATTTTATCTCATTAATATTCGTATGAGGTCGTGCATCCACATTTTGGTATACCGGGCATGATGGTTCAGAGAATGCTGTAGCCTCGATTGCAGAGGCCAATTCTTCTCTGGCTGGCTCCATCAGCGGCGAGTGGAATGCACCACCCACAGGTAGTGGCAAAGCCCTCTTTGCTCCTGCAGATTTCATTGCCTCACAAGCTGCATTGACAGCCTCCGTCTCACCAGAAATAACCAACTGACCGGGACAATTAAAGTTTGCCGGCACTACAATCCCTTCGATCGATGCACAAATTTCCTCTACCTTATCATCTTCAAGACCTAGAATCGCCGCCATAGACGATGGGTTTAATTCGCAGGCTTTCTGCATAGCCTGAGCTCGTTTTGAAACCAATATTAAGGCATCTTCAAAGCTAAGTACGTTATTGGCTACCAGGGCTGAGAATTCACCCAGGGAATGACCGGCTACCATGTCAGGTTTAAAATCCTGAATGGACTGTGCCAATATTACCGAGTGCAGGAATATAGCCGGTTGTGTTACATTTGTTTGCTTGAGTTCATCAGCAGAGCCTTCAAACATGATTTTGGTTATTTCAAAACCAAGAATCTCGTTGGCCCGATCAAAAAGCTTTTTTGCTGCCGCATCAGATTCATAGAGTTCCTTACCCATACCAGGAAACTGTGATCCCTGTCCGGGAAAGACATATGCTTTCATAGATTGATAGTCGTTTTTGGGTTATGAATAGTTTTAGCCTCACCAAATAAGGCCTGCCAAAAATAATCATAACCACTTAACCCCGGAAATTGAATCATTAGCCATTCATTAATATTAAATACATTGGAAGGTATAGGCTAAGCGTCCAAAAGACTACTTTTTTGCCTACCATCATATAGTTATTTTGAAGTGCGAATTGAATTGCTCCTATTTAAAAGACTTAGGTACTCATTGCATATTATCATTATCTGGAATAGCTCCTTTAGAGAAATCCATTAATAGCCTCTTGGAGCTTATAATGCAAACTGTCTGGAATCGGGGATTTTCAAATTTGCATATGGCTATTTGCAGATAGATATTTGATAAGTGAGTTTTTAACGCTTTGCATCTACTAGTTAACAGTTACTGCTTCTGTACTACCAGGCAAATCAAGTTTTTTCCATTAGGCCTAACAATCATATCAAGATTATATGGAAAAATACGGAATCAAATTCCCAAAAAGGACAATTTTTAAAAATCGCCTGGCAAGATTCAATCACGGAAAGGGTGTAGTAAAATGGTAAACTGAAAAGATTGGCTAAGCGTCCAGAAAGAGGGATTTAAGTTCAGGTGTAGGAATTCGGCAACTGTCTTTTTTTCCAAACCATTTGTAGCGGTTTTTAGCAACCCAATCATATACTACATCACGCAGAGGTCTGGGAATAATTTTGAAAACACTTAGCATCGGCCACAATCCACTTAATTTACTGGCAATGGCAAGGGCTGCATCTGACTTTTCCAGAATTTGGCCATTCTGATAGAGAACTACACTATCCAGGTCTAATTTTCCTCTGTACCTGGCAACAATAGCCTGACCTAGGTCAGATTGAAGGGATGCAAACCTAAATCGTTGATCTTTATCCCGGTCAATTACAAAATTGATACTGCTATTGCAGAGGTTACAAACCCCATCAAAAAGTATAAGCGGATTTTTTATTTCATCAATTGAATCCATCCATTCATATGCTCTTTACTATTGGACGGATCAAGCACATCATATGTTACTTCAGCCTGGTAATAATAAGTACCATTTTCCAGGATGGTTCCATTATTTGTCTGGCCATTCCAATTTATAAGAATGCCATTTTCATTATCCTCTTCAGAATTGTAGCTGTACAACTCCTTACCCGTTCTATCATAAATTCTAAGCACCACCTGCTCTACAAATCTGGGGCAGCGACTCAAATCAAAACCGGGTATTGACCCATCAGAAGTGTATGGTGTGAAGAAATCATTAACACCATCATTGTTAGGCGTGAATACATTGGGTAATTCGTAATTGGGGCAGTTGTCATTACAAACAGCTTCCGTCAATTCACTCTCATTACCTGAGCGATCCAGTGAAGCGATACGGTAACAGCCTTTAAAGCTGGCTAGCCCAGTATGGAGAAAGCTGGTATTTTCAACATTAGCAATAAGTTCATAATCTTCCTCCAGACCAGTCGGTGAAAAATAGATATTAAAGCTTTGGATATCATCACTGCACTCACTGTCTTCCCTTTCCCAAATAATTGAGTTTTCGAAATTACCGAATGCGCATCCTCGTTCAGCGAGATAGCTTTCACAATCAAAAGCTTCATCCAACCTTATGGCTACCGGTGGACAAGGTGGTAATAAATCGTTGGGCTGTGCACACACAATCTGCGAATTATTCAACAATGGCTCCGGCAATATGGGATTCCCGTATGAACCCTGGGTTGTCACAAAATAGCAGTACTCTGTATCATCTGATAAGGTGGAGCCGTTAAAACTTCCATCATCCAAATAACTGAACCCTCTATTATTCACATTTACTTGATCAATCAGCACAAATGCACCGGGATCGCCAGGCTCTACATTATCACGGTATACAAAATGCTCTGGATAAGACTGTGTATTATTTGACCAGGGCACTTCAGCTTCCCAATTTAATGCTATGGAACTTACCCTGGCCTGTACGTCAAGCCTAACAGTAGAAGCCGAAGCAGATGAATCTACAAAGCTTCCGGTCGCATCAAACAATCTTATTCTATAAGAGTAAATATTGTCCCGTGTATTGATACCCGTATCGGTGAAGGTAGTATCAGATTGTAATGGAAATTCAGTCTCCAATGCCTGGCCATTAGGGCCGGCATAGCGCAGCACCTGGTATTCATAGGGTGGTGGAAACTGCTGCTGATCGATCTCTAACGGAGATGTCCATTCTACATCTACAACACCCGTAGTACTGCTAGTCTCCTCTATAGATGCTTTGGTGATTACCGGCGCACTTGCCTCCACTGTCTCACAAACCTCTATACTGGCATAACTGGTACCTCCTGCCGGAAGTGGGTATTCAGCAACCAGTCGGTAGCAATATTTGGCACCCGGAGCAAGGCCCTGTCCATTGTTGTCATCAAGGAAAACCGTATCTCGTCTGTCAACTTCTCCTACCAATTCATAACCGGCATTGGCTGGTATTCCAATCTCACAATTATCCGGCGTAAAATCAAAATTGTCTACCCTGCGCCATACCTGAATGGTCGATGCGTTGGCACAGCTGTAGGTATCCCAGTCCACCTCAATTCTTTTGCCTGGTTGCAAGGTGGCTTGTACACCCTCTGGTGCCGGGCCAACTACAGTTATATTCCAGGTTTCGAAAGTAGCAAGGCTGGGGCCCTGCTCAGGGTCATCGGTTGCTTTTAGTGTAATTTCATAAGGACGCCCGCGTACATGCCTGCAATCTGTTTCCCAGTTGAAATTCATCACTGCAGGTACACTTTGAAATGTGGCAGGATTGGGAGAGTATTCTGCAGGTAAGGTGTTGAATTCAAATGGCCCACCAAAAGCCTCCAACTTTACCCTATGTCCATCCGGGTCAATTGCCTGGATAATTTCATTCACAATAGTGCCGGCCTCTACACAAATATCAGGAGGAGCAAGGATTTCGGGCCTTTCATTGTCCGTTTCCTCAATAATGACCTGCATGTCTCTGGTTACATAACCAAGTGGAATCCACTGCCCTTCCAGTTTGCGCCACTCCCTCACGATAAAGGCAAAATTATATTCGCCCAGTGTTCCCGGTGCATCCCAAATCACGTCACCATTGATGGAGTCTACCCTAAAAATGGGCTGACCTACGCCATCCTCCTGTCCATTCTGAAAATCAAGATAAAACTGCGGAGCATTTGGGTAACGATAATTTCCAACTTCAGTATCTACATCCTGTCTGGGAATTACTATATGGTAAGATAAGCTGTCACCATCGGGATCAAATGCTGCCGGGTTATGGACAAATCTGGCGCCTACTGCACCTTTGTCTACAGGAGGATTCAATAATATGGGCGTGTTGTTAAGGCCTATAAATGGGTCAATACGAATTTGAGTCTCTACATAAAATGGCGTGTCAACTGAATTGTCCATGTTGAGCACCCCTGCATTTCTATTGAATTCTCTGAACCGAATGGTGTATACTCCCGGTGCTTGAAAGGTATGCTCTACTTTAAATGTATTTACTGCTATTTCCTCACCAAGATCTACAGTTTCCTGAAAGAAAACTTCATCTTCCAAAATCTCTATGATAGTACCATCTCCAAAGTTTACCTCTCCACCACCAAATTGCACTGTAGATCCGGTATCTGTATAGCCGATAATGGTAAATTCATAAGTCAAACTGCTATTTGAAATCCGACGGGCAATGATCTCGCCCGCCCTGATATGGGTAGCCCATATGTCAGCAGGAATCGAAAGAAAGGCCAGTGTAATGGCTGTAAATATTTTTAGGATCTTGCTTAGATTCATCACACGCGTCTATGGGCTAAATATACCTTCAAATAACATCAGTGGTTAAATACTCCCTTAAAGCTAAGGCTTATTTCAAAACGAAGCTTTGGCTTACAAGTTTATTTTGATACAACAATCTTACCAAATAAATTCCCCGTGGCAGTCCGGTTGTTTGCAACTGTAGTGGTTTACCACGTGAATAAAACCGGTCAAAATAAAATTCCTTACCTTCCAAGTTTACGATCTGTATGCTCAAAGGCTCCTCGCGTAAGCTGGAGATATCCACATATAACAAATCAGAGGTAGGATTGGGATAGATGGAAAATCTTACATGATGATCATCAATATTGGTAATTAAGGGTAAGTTTTGGTCGCAATCTTCAAAAACCACCACACTTTTTGAAATATGGCTGGCTTGTCCTTTTTCAACCAATTGAAAATTAATTTTTTGGATACCTTCAACCCTAAAATCTGGTTCCCCTATTTCTACCGAGTAAATGCCACTCTGGCTTACAAATAAGGAATCTCCGGAATCTAACGGTGTATTATCAAAAACAATAGGTAATGTAAAATCATGATAGGCATATAAATATGCCCCTTCCTGCCCTAACTCTAATTCTACTTCAAAAGAATTGCTGTTTTCTAAACATAGGCTATCATCGGATTTGAATTTTAGAACACTAAGCCGATCTAGCACACTGATTTGTATATCGAGGATAGAACTGGCAATCTGAAAATACTGATCACCAACCTTTCGCCACCGTTTGATTAAAACAGCTACTCCATACCTACCCAATTGGGATGGTTTGTCCCATGAAATTTCCCCGGTAATGGGGTTTACATTATACTCCGTTTCTACACCTATTTGATTTGGAAAAAGATAATCTGCTACAGGGCCATTATTGGCGCCTAGAGGAAAGGTCTTATGAAATGATATACTATCGTTATTGATATGATCAAATGCTGCTGACCACAGCAAAGGCTCGTCTATTGATACAAGAATGCCGGGTATTTGTTCAATTTTTGACGTAGTAAGCAGCCCAAAAATCGGATCGATGCGAATATCAGCATAGACTGTAAAAGGTGTGTCTACAGAATTGTAATAGTTTACAATACCGGCATTGCGATTAAGCTCCTGAAACCAAATGCGATAATTACCAGGCCCGCTATACGTATATTGAAAAACTATTTGATGTAAACTAATATTATTATTCAACTGAATTACTTTTCTATTCAATGAGGTAGTATCACTAATATGAAAAGTCTGTCCATCACCTGTATGCAATGTGCCTCCCGACGAAACAACAGAACTACCAATATCATTAAGGAGGTTTATGGTAATATCAAATTGTAAGAAGCTTTTCTGCTCAACGCTAATGTAACCTCCAACAAGGTGAGTGGAATTGCACACAAGTGGTAAAAACACCAGAAGAAATAAGAAAAATACAGGCCTTGCTAAAAACAACATTGATAAACAACAATTTATGACGTCTGACGAGATAGAATTCTATTTAGATTTAATCAAAATAAAAATATGGTTTTGTTTGATAACGATTCCGCCTGTACCTTTGATTTTGTTGTATAACGTTTGTAATCTCTAAAAAATTATATGAGTTGGTTTAAGCAAACTTTGACGAGTACACTCGGTAAAAAGCTGATAATGGCCCTTACAGGGCTTTTCCTCGTGATTTTTTTATTGGTCCATTTGGCAGGTAACCTGCAATTGTTAAAAGGAGATGAAGGTGAGGCATTTAATGTCTATGCAAAGTTTATGACGACTAATGGCCTGATTAAGGCTGCCTCCTACATTCTTTATTCCACCTTCCTTATTCATATCATCTGGTCGGTTATATTGACCTTCCAGAATAAAGATGCAAGGGGTAGTGAGCGCTATGTCGTTACTAAATCTTCCCCATCCGTATCCTGGAATTCAAGAAATATGGGAATTTTAGGAACAATTGTGTTAATCTTTCTGATAATACATATGAGAAATTTCTGGTATGAGATGCACTGGGGAGATATGCCCATGGCTACTTATGGCGGAGAGGAATATAAAGATCTTTATACGGTAGTAAAGGCGGCATTTAGCCAGTGGTGGTACGTAGCCTTATACAGTGTAGCCATGATTGGATTGGCATTCCACTTATACCATGGATTTCAAAGTGCATTTCAAACACTTGGTTTGAGATCAAATAAATATACTCCGGCAATTAAAACCATCGGAGTAGCTTTTTCCATCATTGTACCAGCGCTTTTCGCACTGATTCCAATATGGATGTTTCTGATGTAATCATAATTGAATCTAATACCTGATATGAAATTAGACTCTAAAATACCTGAAGGGCCAATAGCCGAAAAGTGGAATAGACACAAGTTTGGCGTTAAACTGGTAAACCCAGCTAACAAAAGGAAATACGATGTTATAGTAGTCGGTACCGGATTGGCGGGGGCTTCGGCAGCAGCCTCTCTTGCAGAACTTGGATACAATGTGAAAGCATTTTGCTTTCAGGATAGCCCAAGACGCGCGCACAGTATTGCTGCGCAAGGAGGTATCAATGCAGCCAAAAATTACCAAAATGATGGTGATAGCATTTATCGGTTATTTTACGATACAGTAAAAGGTGGTGACTACAGATCAAGAGAAGCCAATGTACATCGTCTGGCAGAGGTTTCCGTAAATATTATTGATCAGTGTGTTGCTCAGGGTGTGCCCTTTGCCCGGGAATATGGAGGTCTTCTAGCCAACCGATCATTTGGTGGTGCTCAGGTGTCCCGAACCTTTTATGCCAAAGGGCAAACAGGTCAGCAACTCTTGCTTGGTGCTTACAGCGCATTGAGCAGACAAGTTGCCAATGGTAAAGTTCAGTTATTTCCAAGGACAGAAATGCTGGATTTAGTAATGGTAGATGGCAAAGCAAGAGGCATTGTAACCAGAAACCTGATTACGGGTCAAATTGAGAGTCACAGTGCACATGCAGTACTCTTGTGTACAGGAGGTTATGGCAATGTATTCTACCTTTCTACAAATGCCATGGGATCTAACGCCAGCGCCGCCTGGAGAGCACATAAAAAAGGTGCTTTATTCGCAAATCCATGCTTTACCCAAATTCACCCAACATGTATCCCGGTACATGGTGACCATCAATCAAAACTGACTTTGATGTCAGAATCGCTAAGAAATGATGGGCGCGTATGGGTACCTGCCACCAAAGAAATGGCAGAAAAGCTGCGTAAAGGGGAAATAAAAGCGAATGACATTCCGGAAAACGAAAGAGATTATTACCTGGAGGTAAAATACCCTTCTTTTGGCAACCTGGTTCCCAGGGATGTAGCCTCCCGAAATGCAAAATATGTATGCGATGAAGGTCGTGGTGTAGGGTCAACCGGTTTGGCAGTATTCCTCGATTTCAGAGATGCAATCAAGCGTGATGGTAGGGATGTTATCGCAGGGAAGTACGGCAACCTTTTCGACATCTACGAAAAGATTACAGGTGACGATCCATATAAAGTCCCTATGATGATTTATCCTGCGGTGCACTATACCATGGGTGGTCTCTGGGTTGATTATAATCTCCAGACTACAATACCTGGACTTTATGCGCTAGGAGAAGCCAACTTCTCCGACCATGGTGCTAACAGACTTGGTGCAAGTGCTTTGATGCAAGGTCTGGCAGATGGTTATTTTGTGATCCCTTACACTATCGGTGATTATCTTGCGGGTGTACCCTATGACAAGGTATCTACAGATCATGAGGCATTTAAAACTGCCGAGAAAGAGGTTAAAGATAAAATTGATAAGCTTCTAAGTATAAACGGATCCAAGCCGGTAGATTATTTCCACAAAAAGCTCGGCAAAGTAATGTGGGACTATTGCGGCATGTCTAGAACGGCTGAAGGCCTTAAAAAGGCTAAAGAAATGGTGAAAGAGATTCGCGAAGAGTTCTGGAAGGATGTCAAAGTGATCGGTACCAATGAGGAACTTAATATGACACTTGAAAAGGCAAATCGAGTGGCAGACTTCCTGGAATTGGGCGAACTTATGATTGAAGATGCTTACCAGCGTAATGAATCCTGTGGTGGTCACTTCAGAGAAGAGTACCAAACAGAAGACGGAGAAGCAAGACGTGATGATGAAAACTATTCTTACGTGGCTGCATGGAAATACAACGGTCCTGATAAGCCTGAAGAACTGGTTAAAGAAGATTTAGTCTTTGAAAATGTGAAGTTGACACAGAGAAGTTACAAATAAGGAGTTAAGACAAAAACATTATTTAGATATGAATTTTACCCTGAAAATCTGGAGACAAAAAGGACCCAATACAAAAGGGAAAATGGAAACCTACAAACTAAGTGATATTTCAGCAGATACCTCTTTTCTGGAAATGCTGGATATCCTTAACAATGATTTGGAATCAAAGGGCGAAGAACCCATCCATTTTGATCATGATTGTAGGGAAGGCATCTGTGGCATGTGCAGCCTTTACATCAATGGCCAACCACATGGACCTCAGCAAACTACTACCTGCCAGCTACACATGAGAAGCTTTAGCGATGGTGACACCATTGTGATAGAACCATGGCGAGCAAAAGCATTCCCTGTTGTGAAAGATCTTGTAGTAGATAGAAGTGCTTTCGATAGAATTATTCAGGCTGGTGGATACGTATCGGTGAATACTGGTGGCGTGCCTGATGCCAATGAGATCCCTATTCCAAAGACCATAGCAGATGAAGCGATGGACGCGGCAACCTGTATTGGTTGTGGAGCTTGTGTAGCAGCCTGTAAAAATGCCTCTGCAATGCTTTTTGTATCAGCAAAAGTTTCACACCTCGGGCTACTACCCCAAGGTAAAGTAGAAGCTAAAAAGAGAGCTCAGGCAATGGTAGCACAGATGGATGCTGAAGGATTTGGTGCCTGTACCAACACCGGTGCATGCTCTGCAGAATGCCCCAAGGAAATCGACCTGGCGAATATTGCCAGAATGAACAGAGAGTATCTAACCGCAAGTTTTGCTGGTGAGTAATCTCATACAACGACTTGTCAAAATACAATAAAGCTCCAGCATTGGGGCTTTTTTTATGTTACATTACTAAATATGCTGGTAGTTGCATAGATTGATTCAGTATATTATCAGTTTTTAAGATCATGGAAACAACAAAGGAATTAATTGACCACCTCACACTGGAACAAATTGAAGACAATATTTTTCGAGGGGAAAGTCATAGTATCGGAAGTCCCCGGGTTTTTGGTGGGCAGGTGTTGGCACAAGCTTTGGAAGCGGCAACACTCACGGTACCCAAAGGCCGACTGGTACATAGTCTGCATGGATATTTTATTCTAGGTGGCGATATAGATCGCCCAATTATTTACGATGTTGACAGGATCAGGGATGGCAAAAGTTTTACTACCAGGCGTGTCATTGCTATCCAGCATGGTAGAGCCATTTTCAATATGTCGGCCAGTTTCCATGGTGAGGAGGATGGATTCGATCACCATGTAGAAATGCCTGAAGTTACACCTCCTGAGTCATTGGAAGATGATACGGAAGCCTTTAAAAAGATAAGGAGCCAGCTGCCAGAGAAGGCGCAGGCATGGTTGGATATACCTCGCCCTATCGAATTTAGGTCGGTGGAACATCCAATTATAAGTAAAATGCAAAAAGGACATGGTCAGCACATCTGGTTTAGGGCAAAAGGCCAGGTGCCAGACAACCAACATTGGCATAGAACAATATTAGCTTATGCCTCAGATTACAACCTACTGAGCACGGCACTCCGCCCTCATGCCATCACTTTCCTTCAGTTGAAGCTAGCAGCCAGTCTCGACCATGCCATGTGGTTTCATAGGGATTTCAGTGTTAATGACTGGCTATTGTATGCGCTGGATAGCCCTAGTGCTTCCGGGGCAAGGGGTTTTACAAGAGGTAATATTTTCGATAGAAAAGGAAGATTAGTAGCTTCGGTAGTACAGGAAGGCTTAATCAGAAAAAAAGACTAGTCTCCTATTTTACCAAACATAATGTTGCCCCTATCCTTTGGGTTGTCAGAAGTAAGGAATACCTCCAAAGCATTGATGAGTTCGTATTTTGACAGACGGCCATCTTTAAAAAGATCCAAACTATCAAAAGCCTCATCTAAATGGTCTTTACCTATGCCATAGATATCAAACAGTTTATGGTATTCATCCCTGCTGATATAACCATCATGGTTTTCATCAAATATGCCAAATAGAAAATCAAAAAATAGATCTCTGTACTCTTCTACAGTCTCATGAGAAGTATTTTGTAAAAGCTCCTTATCAAAAAAAGCACACCACTCATCGGCAGTGATTGTTCGGTGATTCTCAGCCGGAATGACTTTGATTAACTCATAAAAAAAACCAACACATTTTTGAGCAACATAGGTCTGCTTTTTGGAGCCTTCTTCAATATTATATTTTTCGATTAGTTTAAATGCAATGTCCTCAAAATCATTAAGTTGGATAAATCCATTATTATTAATATCCAACAAATCAAATAGATATCTTAGCTTCTTTTCCTGAAAAGGGTTCATCTTCTTAAGTAGTGGTAGATAATCAGACCTAATCTAAGAAAATAAACAAATGAAATGAAATTAATCCTATTCTATTGGTGCGGTAAAATCAAAAAATAAGTTCCTAAAAATTCACCATGCAATTGATCATTGCCTTAATATCTCTGGCATTGTCATTATTGATAGTGGTTTGAAGATAATTCTCCTTACCATTGATTTTTATAATGTAGAGTGGTTGGGCTGTTAATCGATCTAACGCCTTGTATTTTCTATCCAAATCAAAGTTTATTTTCAATATCTTATCGCAATCATTGCCACTGTATTGATGACTGACAAGAGACTTTGTTCCATCCTTAAACAACAATTCCACATTGCTATCCTGATTCAGACAAAGACCTTTGCCAAAAGGTTCTGCTGTAATGGTCAAAAGATTGTTCACTCTGGTCAAATCAAGTGAAAATCCACTCATCATCCCATCGTCGGAAATGATCAGGGGCTGCCTGACTTTATAGGTTGAATCATTAGGGTTGAGCATATCCGCCTGGGTACAGGGAGCTGTGCTTTGTGCCCATGTAAATCGCATAGCAAGTATTGTAATAACAAATAGCAGAAGTAGTTTTTTCATATCTACATATCATACGTAAATCTGGCCAAAAAGTGGTATCCAGTTTCCATTTGAATACTAGGTGCTGAAGACAGATTCAATGGGATCCTTAATTAAACATTTATTTCAAGGAAAAAATATACACGCTAACTCAATATTTAATTGGGAAGGATTAGCTATTTTCAATTCAATTTATCCCTGAAAACCCTCCAGTATTTGGCCGGGATTTCTTGGTGTGTGGTAGTGACATTTTAAAACCCTTACTTATTACGTTCTAAATAATCAATTGACATGAAAAAAGTGCTTTTAATTGCAGCTGTGCTCTTAGTTTGTTGGACTGAGAGCATGGCCCAAGATGCGCCTGTAAAGGAATGGCGTATCGTTACGGTGGTGGAGTCTATTGTACCTATGGGCATAGGGCGTTCGCGTATCGTTGAAAACCTTACCGAGGTGAATACAGCTGATTTTACAACCGCCAGGGTAGATGGCAGGCGATCTGATCAAGGTAGCGTGCGAAGAAGAGACCTTAAAGTAGACCGTTTTGATGAAACAAAACTGCTTAACTTTTTTAGTGCAACGGGCATTAATTTTCAAAATATTGCTTCTAACGATGCAATGATTGGTGCTAGAATAATGGAATTATCCGCCGAAGGTTTTGAGCTTAAGTTCGTAACCAGTGGTGTAGAGAGCAATGGTGGAGTCGAAGACGGTGAAGGGATATTTATTACCCGTATGTTTTTCTGCCAGCAGTAAAAAGCCCTCTACCACAAATTATGATTAACGCGCAATGTGCCGTAGGCTAAAAAATATCTTAGACAATTGTCAGAGTTCGCCCCGATAGAATACAATCATATTGGGGTTACTCTTTTAAACCTAATGGTTACCTGATTTACTGGAAAATAGAATTTTGTCCTTGAGAATTAGTCTTTTTATCTGGTAAAGCTTTAGAGGTCAATGTTTGATTATCTTCTTTAGACTTCTACTTACTTTAACAAATCAGTGTTATAGGTCGTGATTTTTTTTGGAGACTCAATAATCATAGAAGGGGTACCCTGGAATTCTCCTATCTCACCTTTTACACAGATGTTTTTATCAATAAGATATTCTGAAGGCTCATAGGTGAAATTCACATGACTATTTTTGAAGATGCTTATGCTGAAAATTTGATCGGGAAAAGACTGGTCAAGGTTAAGAAAGGTATTGCCCCTGGCTGATTTTGTAGCTGAAACTACTTTGCCACATACCGTCACAGTTTTGCCGGTATTTACATGATATTTTGCTTGCATGGTGTTAAAAGCTCCTTTTGGAAGGTCGCCAATGGCAATAGGTGCCACATCACCTTTGGTATTGATCGGCTGAAATGGCTTAATATCTGATTGTCGTTCTAGCTCATTTTCCAAATCATCGGGGAGATATTTATAAAAATCCAACCCTGTGACAGCTTCTATTTCATCAATGGAAGTCGCGTAAGACTCTAGAGGATAGATTGCCTTCTGATTAGCAATCACAAAGGCAAGAGCCCTTTTGTTGGCTATATCTACAACAGTTTTAAAATAATATTGTGGGATCGAAATTTGGTTTAAACTCTGTTCCACTATGGGTAAATCATCATTTAAAAATGGCCCTGTGGTAACGAATAATGGAACTTCATTTTCCAGGACATATGTACGTATAAAGTTTTCAAGTTCGGCCCATATTTCCCTATTAAACTCAGGCATTTGGGGGCTCATGTTGGAATAATAATAGCTTTCAGATAATGCCTTTGCAGACCACCTAAAATCAGCACTGGGAGCGAGATGACCTCTATCGTACCCAAACCCGTCATATTTGACTGTGCCATCATCCAGTGTGTCGGTAAGGAAATAATCTTCCTGCACGGCAGTCCCGGTGTGCACTTTTGGGTCGGGCCGAAAATCATTGGATCGGGACTGGTTTAAGTTGACAATATCAGGAAGAATAATATGGGCTACCCATTGCGCCTGCTCGTGCTTTTCATTGTATTGCAATGCCATAGCACTGTGAAAAATCACACCCTCTGTAGTGTCAGGGAGACCAACTTTTGCAAGGTCATTTCTAATTTTCTTTAGTTTGAGCAGTTCAAGCGTATCATAAATGGAAGCCTGTCTTTCCTTCAAAATCGTACGCTTTCCTTCAAAGATGTTGATAAGTGAATCCATTTGCTGTCCATAGCCTTCAAAATAGCAAAGAAGGCATAGCAGCAGGGATGCTGTAAGCTTAACCATGAAACAAGTAGTAGTAGTGTATCGCTAAGATAAAATGCAGAAATCAAAATGAGGACTTTTGTGAATTATCTCTTTATCAACTAATCACTTAACATTGAATTTTGAGGAATTGATTGATTACGAAAAAGATCAAAAAAAAATGAATGGGCTTTAAATCTATCGATATAAAGGAAATCGTGTACGAAGAGATTGACTATGACCCTTTTGCTAAGATCCTCAAAGAAATCAGAGAACTGCACGAATAAAGCCTCAACGATCTCAATGAGCTTGAAAACCTGCTGGGTAATATAGTGTTAATGAATGGAGCAATCCGTTGACACTTCACTTTACTAATGTTAAAGAATACGGATATCTTTAACACTAATAAGAACCTTATTGAAGCCACAGAAGAAACTGCCAGGCTTACCATTGATAAAACACAGCGTATCAGTAAGGTTATGATGGATGTAAAACACCTACTTCGAAAGAGATATCCATTTTACAGCCAGGATTTACTTAATCACCTATTTAGCCACCCTTACACTAAAATAGACTATGCACAGTCTGCATTAGGGTTAAAAAGTCGGCAGACTGCTGCCAGTTATTTAAATCAGCTATCGACTGATGGGGTATTAATTAAGCGGGAAGGGCGTCCGAATTATTATATTAACCCATTCCTAATAAAGGCGCTTAAAAATGACTAATCTGGTAATGTTAAGCGATTCTCAGAAACAATAAATGCATAAAAAAGCCCCTCTTGGGGGCTTTAAAGTACCTGAGGCCGGAATCGAACCGGCACTCCCGAAGGAACACGATTTTGAGTCGTGCGCGTCTACCAGTTCCGCCACTCAGGCTTCATAATATCTTGATCGTTTACTCCAACGTTTCCGTATGATTTATCGACCAACTGGTAAATGGGTTGCAAACATAGCCAATTTTAAAAAATTGTTAACCAGCCACCTCTAAAAATTTCTTCATGGAAAAAGCCATGGGTCTGTCTGCAAATAATTGCTTCGTTTTGGCCCAAGTGGATTCAAATAATTCGGAGTGTCGGTATTCATCCAACTGCTCCTCCCCCTCCCAATGGCTGTAGGTATAAAACACATTGGTTGCGTTGAAATCTTTCATCAGCTCTAAATGAAGGCAGCCCTCAAAAGCTCTGATTTTCTTCTTAGAATCCTCAAAGATTTGGAGAAAATCCCCCACCTTTTCCTCCTCAAAGGTCATTTTAACAATTCTTATTAGCATAGTTTAACTGGTTTCAAAATCTATGGTTATGGTAGCATCATGGTGTATACCCAAAAGGTTTGAAGCATGGCCATGGGTAATACCTATTTGAAGCTGGCCGAGACTGTTAAATAGTAAATGCACCTCCCCTGGTTCCACATCCATGTAATGTGACTGCAATCGATCGAAAGTATTTTTCCCAACACGCACCAGAAATGGTTTATGCTCATTAATCTGATGTATAGCCTCAAAATCCCTCTTTTCAATATTGGTTAAGAGATTTCCAAAATGATCAATCCTGATAACATGACCAATAATCTGTTTTTTGGTTGCTTTTGGCTGTCTGGGAAGTAATCGCTCTGCGGCATCAATAGGCTTGCCAATTTGCTTAAGAGGTTTTCCTTGAGCTAATTGTGCCGCCTTTGATGCCAAAATATCCCTTTCAGGGAAAATAGAGACATCATCATATTCAATTTCCACAATTTCTGACGGCATTTGATCAGATATAAGGCTGAAAATACCCGAGTCAACCCCAACAAAAAAATGTTCCTCCAAAGCAAGGGCAACCAATCGGTATCTTTTTCTGTTCATAGGATGTACACTTACGAGGTGTACGGTGTTTTTGGGAAAATCTCGAAATACAGCTTTTAAAACAAAGGATGCATGGCCTACATCATGTCGGGCAATCTGGTGAGACAAGTCAACTATGGTGGCATCAGGATCAGCTTGATAAATGCTGGCCTTCACCGCTGCCACATAATGGTCGACTGTTCCAAAATCTGACATAAAAGTAATTAGGCCCATAGAGACGAATCCAAAATTTTATTACTTTGTACAAACAAAGATAGAAATTACAAGTCCTCAAAATTGTAGAAAACTTAACTGCGAACGCCTTTGGTAGAAAAAATTATTACGCTTGAGAATATTCAGCTGGTAGATTTTTTAGGAGTTGAAAATCAGAATATTAAAGAAATAGCCGCTGCTTTCCCAGACAGCAAAATTGTCTCCCGGGGCAATGAAATTAGAATTAAGGGCAGTACGCCTCAGATTATCAAAATCAATGAAATACTCAATTCGTTGATTATTCACTACCACAAATTTGGCAAAATCACGCACGACAATATCCAGTCTTACCTGCAGCAAGATGATGATGACCTGGATAATGATCAGCATAATGAGGTTTTGATCTATGGTACGAGAGGCACTAAGATTTTTCCTCGTACCCCACACCAGATCGAATTGGTCAATGCTGCACTAAAAAATGACCTTGTGTTTGCCATAGGGCCGGCCGGCACAGGAAAAACGTTCATAAGCGTGGCTATGGCAGTGAAAGCCCTGAAAAATAAAGACGTCAAAAAGATTATAATCACCAGACCTGCTGTGGAAGCTGGCGAGAACCTGGGATTTTTACCGGGAGACCTGCAAGAGAAAATTGACCCATATCTAAGGCCAATTTATGATGCTCTAGATGAAATGGTACCTGCTGAAAAGCTAAAATATTACCGGGAAAACCGGGTGATTGAAATTGCGCCACTGGCCTACATGAGAGGTAGAACATTGAACAACGCCTATATCCTGCTGGATGAAGCACAGAATACCACAGCCATGCAGATCAAAATGTTCTTAACCAGGATGGGACCCAATTCTAAAATGATCATAACCGGCGATAAAAGTCAGATTGACCTTCCAAAGAATCAAAAGTCTGGATTAGTGGAGGCCTTATCCATTCTAAAAGATGTGAAAGGTATTGGCTTTGTGGAGTTAGACGAGCGTGACGTCATCAGGCACAAACTAGTAAGAGATATCATTGGAGCATACAACAGACATGACAAAAGCCAAAAATCATCAAATTAAAAAGGTTGAGCACCCTGAGGAGCTAAAGGATGCTTTCGATCTGCGTGTGAAAGTTTTCATGGAAGAGCAGAAAGTAGATCGCCAAGATGAATTTGATGGTTTTGATGATGCCAGCCACCATTTCATAGCTAAAAACGAAAATGGAGATACCGTAGGGGTTGCCCGTTGGCGCAAAACACCGAGGGGTATAAAACTGGAACGCTTTGCTGTAGCAAAAGAATACCGCAATCTGGGTATTGCCTCAAAGCTTGTAGAGGCAGTACTGGAGGACATCAAAAAACAACCAGCATATGCCAATATGCGCATTTACCTACATGCACAGGCAGATATCATAGGCCTTTACAAAAAATATGGCTTTCGTGAAATAGGAGATCGCTTCGATGAATGTGGAATCCTGCATCAGGAAATGGAAATGAAATAATTCAATCTTAAAATGATTTAATTTTAAAAGCAAAGTGAAAAAATTTGAGAAAGATGGACATATAGTATTTCATGGGGATTGTATTGAAATATTGAGAAATAAAGTAGATGATGAAAGTATTGATCTAATTTTTGCAGATCCCCCCTATAATATAGGTAAGGATTTTGGTGGTTTTATAGATAAATGGGAAAAGGATGAACAATACCTAAATTGGTGTTATGAGTGGTTATCCCTATGTATACAAAAACTTAAACCAACAGGATCGCTTTATGTAATGACTAGTACTCAATTTATGCCATATTTTGATCTATACTTAAGAAATAAGCTAACTATTCTATCCAGATTAGTTTGGTACTATGACAGTTCTGGAGTGCAAGCAAAAAAATATTACGGCTCAACATGGGAACCTATATTACATTGCGTTAAAAACCAGAAAAAATATACTTTCAACTCTAAGGATATCTTAGTTGAAGCTAAAACTGGCTCCAAAAGGAAATTGATAGATTATAGGAAAAACCCTCCTCAACCTTACAATACTGAAAAAATTCCGGGTAATGTATGGGAATTTCCAAGGGTAAGATATCGAATGGAAGAGTATGAAGATCACCCATCTCAGAAACCTACAGCTTTACTTGAAAGAATAATAAAGGCAAGTTCTAATAAAAACGATATTGTACTAGACCCATTCTCCGGTACCTTTACAACTTCGTATACAGCAAAAATTCTTGAGAGAAAATCTATAGGAATAGAATTAACTGAACAATACGTAAAAGTGGGGTTAAGAAGACTTGAGATACAAAAAATGTATAATGGCGAACAATTAGTAAAGCCTTTAAAATCGTATCAAAAAAATGAATTGAATGAAGAAGAGGTTAAATATAATCCAACTCTATTTGACATAAATGGCTAGCATATTTGAAAACAAAATAATTGAAATTTTAAAAAAAGAGTTTCCACATAATTGGAGTGAAATATATAGAATTAGCTCAATTCTTCAATATGTAAAGAAAAAAACTCAATCAGCAAATAAAGGTTCAAAATCAAGGTCTAGTTTTGGTAGTTTATATGCTTTATACGTACTCATTGAAGATTACATAAAAAAAGAATATCACTTAAATAAGAATTATCAAAACTATTTAGGTGCCAACTTTTCTGATTTATTTAATAGGCAAAGGCAATTACCTTTTGGTCGTAAGCTTCAAAATCATGCCCTTAATCATAGATTAAATCAAGAGTTTGCTAAATTAAATCCACTGGAAAAAAAACCTCCTATTATTAGGGATCAATCAAAAAACAAATATTGGATAAATGAAACACTATTAATAATTGAGGTTAATGGAAACGAATTTAATATAGGTAAAGCAGTCTTATCCATTATTGATACTTACATTGAAACAAAAAAAAGCTCTTTAAATTCTTTTTTACAAACTGTTGAAGAATTAAGAAATATTGATGAAAAAGGTTTTGATAATGCTAAGTCTTTTATAAAGAGTTTACTTCAGCCAAATGTGGATGCAAGAATATTTGAAATTGTAAGCTTCTCAATTCTTAAATACCACTACAATGAGACAAGGGTTTATTTCGGTTTTGATCCAAATGATTTAAATACTGAAAATTTGAGGCTTTATAAAACGGGTAGAACAAACGCAAATGATGGAGGAATTGATTTTGTAATGAAACCCTTAGGAAGATTTTTTCAAGTCACTGAAACCACCGATGTGAAAAAATACTTCTTAGACATAGATAAACTAGAAAAGTATCCGATATCCTTTGTTGTAAAGTCTGAAAAAACTTCTGCTGAAATTCTTAAATCATTAGAAGATCAGGCAAGAAAAATATACCCTATTAATTCAATCATTGAAAAATATATGAATTGTATTGAAGATGTTATTAATATTCCCAAACTCTTAAATTGTTTAGATGAAATTTTTGATAGTGGTAGACATAGATTATTACTAGAGGAAATTGTATTGCAATGTAAAGTTGAATTTAATTTTCAAGAGAATGAATGATAAAATCAAGTTGAATGATTTCTACGATTTAAAAATTAAAACCACTTGGCAGTTAATTCAACGTTTCTATTCAACAATAGCTAAAAAATTTGATATAACACAAGCAATAGGTTTTATACTAATAAGCATAGATAAAGATGGTAATACACCAAAAAATATTGCAAATAGGGTTGGTGTAGAATTTCGAAGCTTGTCACGAATCCTAAAAGAAATGGAAGAAAAAGGCTTACTTTATAAGAGACAAGACGATAATGACAAAAGAAAAATCATATACCATCTTACAAAAGAGGGTATTAATGCAAGAAAACACGCATCAAATATTATTTTAGATTTTAACCTTAAACTTGAAGAATCGTTTTCTGAGGACGAAAAAAAGTGCATTAAATCAATCTTGGCAAAAGTTGAAAAATTAACCAAACCTACTATTGCGAATGAGTTTTAAATTATATGCTTAATTAATTACAATGAAAAGTATGTCCAAGACCAGTCCTTGCATTAAATTCCAGTCAACTGGGTAGTTTTTTATACTAAAATGTGATACAATTAATTTAGAATTGTATCAGCCGAAGACCTATTTAGCCTTATGTAAAATATTTAATCAGTGTATACGACTAATCCCTCCATTTAGATCTTAGTTGTTCAACTTATTTATTCTCAATGCTAAGGCAATATTCTTAATATCTTCATTGAAGAATTCTATTATTTCCCTCACTCATATAAAAAATACTTTTTGGATTTTGATTTTTTACTTATTCATATTCAAATGTAGGATAATTCAAAATGCTATTACTTTGTCATAAATGATAGTAATCAACGCTAGAATTCTAGCCAGGGATGGGGCATTTATGGAAGCCCGTTAATGTGCCGAGTCTTATTACTTTTGAGCCAAATACTAACCCATGCAATATTTAGAAACAACAATACAAGACAGAATTGGTACAATCACACTAAACAGGCCCGAAAAGAGAAACGCGCTTTCTTATGACCTGGTCACAGAACTTAAGGAAGCTTTCCAGGCTATGGCAGCAAATGATGCCATTAGGGTGATTATACTTCAGGCTGATGGTAAAGTTTTTTCTGCAGGTGCAGACCTTGCCTATATCGAACAGCTCCAAAATAACACCTTTGAAGAAAATGTAAAAGACTCAAACCACCTCAAAGAGCTATTTCAGCTGATATACGAACATCCGAAACCCGTAATCGCCAAAGTACATGGTCATGCTATTGCAGGAGGCTGTGGGCTGGCTACAGTCTGTGATTTTGTACTGGCAGCCGAAGAAGCAAAATTTGGCTATACGGAGGTGAGAATTGGTTTTATTCCGGCGCTGGTCAGTGTCTTTCTTATAAGAAAAATTGGGGAAGGCAGGGCAAGGGAATTGCTGCTTTCCGGTGAACTTTATAGCGCTCCGGCGGTTCAGCAAATGGGTTTGATCAATAAGGTTTATCCCGCACAAGAATTAGATGCCGGGGTTAATGAACTGGCCCAGCAATTAATCCAAAACAACTCTGGACAATCAATGGCTTTAACCAAGAAAATGATAGCGGAGGTACAGCATCTGGAAACACAACAAGCATTAAATCATGCAGCTCAGCTAAATGCAGAAGCACGGGGATCGGAAGATTGCAAGAGAGGAATTGCAGCATTTTTAAATAAAGAGAAAATTACCTGGTGAGTCAATTGCTGTTCGCTTATTCTGACCGCTATGTGTATACCCTACCTGAGGGCCATAAATTTCCCATAGACAAGTACAGTCTTGTCAAAGAACAATTACTTTATGAAGGCACTATCCAGGAAAACCAACTTTTTGATCCGGAGTTGATTGCAGAGGAGTTGATTTTACTGACCCATAGCAGGGAATACTGGGATAAGATCAAAACCAAAAGTTTTAGCGAAAGGGAAATCAGGAAAATCGGTTTTCCCAGAGACAACCCCATTGATCTTCGCTCGCGAAATAG
This sequence comes from Cyclobacteriaceae bacterium, assembly GCA_965227155.1. GTDB lineage: Bacteria > Bacteroidota > Bacteroidia > Cytophagales > Cyclobacteriaceae > UBA6059. The sequence goes on along the minus strand of OZ245731.1, from coordinate 3,646,681 downwards.
CGTTGCGGGCACCTACCAAAGTGCCTTAAATGCACTGGAAATAGGTGCAGGAATCAACCTGGCTGGCGGCACCCATCATGCATACAGGGATAGAGGAGAAGGCTTTTCAATTTTGAATGACATTGCCATAAGTGCCAATGCATTGTTGACAGAAAGTAAGATTAAAAAGGCTTTAATCATTGACCTGGATGTACATCAGGGCAATGGAAATGCCGTGATTTTCCGTGAGGAGCCACGAGTCTTCACCTTCAGTATGCATGGTAAAGACAATTATCCGCTAAAAAAGGAAGAATCCGATTGGGATATTGCATTACCTACCGGAACCGGGGATGATGCCTACCTTGAGACATTGGGGCAAGCCTTACCACAGTTATTCGAAAGCCAACAGCCTGATATTGTTTTCTATCAATCAGGTGTAGACGTTTTGGAAGGTGATAGACTGGGAAAACTCTCCCTATCCAAAGATGGCTGCAAAATGAGAGATCAAATGGTTTTGGAAAGCTGCCACAAGTATCATGTGCCAGTGGCCATCGTTATGGGTGGCGGATATCACAAAAATTTACCTGATCTGGTAGATGCCCACTGTAATACCATGCGCATTGCCATGGATCTCTTTGGTTAAATTCTAATAAACTTCAACAAATAAATAGGTTAATCATACGAACCCATGCATTAATCTTTTACTCTTTCTAAATTCCCTTATTGAAGTGATGACCCCATTTGAATACACCTAATGACATATTGAAATCATATTGGGGCTACAGCCAATTCCGCGAAAAGCAGCTGGATATCATCAATGCAGTGCTCGAAGGAAAAGATACAGTAGCCTTATTACCCACCGGAGGAGGAAAGTCTGTATGCTTTCAGGTGCCAGCGCTTCTACTGGAGGGTATTACTATCGTGATCAGTCCCCTTATTGCTCTAATGAAAGATCAGGTAGAGCAGCTCAACAAAAAGAATATCAAAGCCTCAGCCATATATTCGGGGCTTCCTTCCAGGGAAATAGATATACTGCTCGACAATTGCATCTATGGTGACGTAAAGCTACTTTATGTGTCCCCGGAACGTCTAAAATCAGACCTTTTTCTTCATCGCGCTGAGAAAATGAATATTAGCCTATTGGTCATTGATGAAGCTCATTGTATCAGCCAGTGGGGGTACGATTTCAGGCCCCCCTACCTGGAAATAGCAGCGTTTAAAAAACAGCTGTCCATACCCAAAATTATTGCCTTAACAGCCACAGCTACACCGGCGGTAAAGGAAGACATCATCAATAAGCTGGAACTGAAAACTCCGGCGATCTTTCAGAAAAGCTTTGCCCGAAAGAACATCTCCTATTCGGTACGCATTTCAGAAAATAAGGAAGAAAAGCTTGTCCAAATCTTAAGCAGCATTTCAGGTTCGGCCATCATTTATGTGAGAAGCAGAGGCGGAACGCGGCAATTGGCTGAAAAATTGAATAAAAAACGAATATCAGCTGACTTTTACCATGCCGGACTCGATAATGCCACCCGGGCCAAAAAGCAGGATGCCTGGATCAATAACCAAATACGCATAATGGTCGCCACCAATGCCTTTGGTATGGGCATAGATAAACCGGATGTACGCCTGGTTATTCACATGGAACTACCTGATAGCCTGGAATCCTATTACCAGGAAGCGGGTCGTGCCGGCAGGGATGAGAAGCTCGCTTTTGCTGTGCTCCTGTTCCATCCGTCAGATGCCATCTTACTTAAAAAGAAAACCGAACAGGCATATCCCAGTCCTGAGTTTCTGAAAAGGGTTTACCAGTCACTAGCCAACTATTATAAAATAGCAGTGGGTAGCAGCATGCTGGAAAGCTATGATTTTGAATTGGAAAGCTTCGCCAAAGCATACAATTACAATCCAATTGAGGCTTTCGCAGCCATTAAAAAACTGGAGGATGAAGGATTAATTCAACTCAATGATAGCTTTTTTAAGCCCTCTAAAATAATGATCCTGCTTAACCATCAGGACCTCTATAAGTACCAGGTTGCTAATGCCAAATTGGACACCATCATTAAAGCATTGCTGAGACTCTATGGTGGTGAGCTATACCAGGAATTTGTCACCATTTCAGAATATCAACTGGCTAAGCTCACCCAACTGGAAAGGAGCGCAGTGGTCGATAAACTAAAATACCTGGATCAATCCAGAGTGGTAGTTTATGATCACCAAAAGGAAAAACCGCAACTCACATTTTTAACCCCCAGGCAGGATGCCAATAAGCTAAGCATCGACGCTAAAAAACTGGCAGAAAGAAAAAGGGCTAATCTGGAGCGGGTTGCATATATGGTAAAATATGCTGAAAACGATCATCAATGTCGCACACAAATTTTTCAGCACTATTTTGGTGAAGCCAGCTTTATGACTTGCGGCAACTGCGATGTTTGTATTGAACGGAAGAAGCAAAACCAGACTTCCATGAATATGATTATGCCCGCCATACTGAAATCAATCCCTCAGGAAGGAATAGACTATGAATCCCTGAAAACAAAACATGCCTCCTCTGGCATTCAAAGCTTTGATGAGGCATTAAGAGAAATGTATGAGTCCAAAAAAATTAAGGTCACTTCATCCGGAAAAATCAATCTCAGTTGATCCTATTTTTTTATTACCAACACAGTTCCTGCTTATATTTCTTTGGAAATCGATCGAAAACAAAATTGGTGTGTAAACTCACAACACTAGGCTCTCAAAACAGAGGGATCAAGAAGTTAGACTAACCATTTATCCCCTACCCATACCTCAATTACCTTCACCTTTTGCTTATGGTCAACTTGTATGTAGCTTTATCCTACCGGATTAAAACGTTTAAGCTTCAAAACAAATCTCACCATGCAAATATTACTTCGCTTTTCATGCTTCCTGCTGCTGATACTCACCGGTTTGGGCACCAATGCCCAGACATTGGATATGGATTTATTCGATCAAATGAAAGCTCGGAATATCGGGCCGGCAGGAATGAGTGGCCGTGTTACAAGCATTGCTGTACATCCTACCGACACTGACATCATCTATATTGGCACAGCAGCCGGCGGGGTGTGGCTATCTGAGAATGCTGGGCATACCTGGGAGCCAATTTTCGAAAACGAGCTGGCAGCCTCCATTGGTGATATCCAAATTTGGCCCAAGAATCCAAACATCATCTATGTAGGTACTGGTGAGGGTAATCCAAGAAATAGCCAAAACAGCGGCTGGGGCATGTATAAATCGATAGATGGTGGGAAAAGCTGGATACACCTGGGACTGGAAAACACCCGACAGATACACCGAGTACTCATTCACCCCGAGAATAGCAATGTGATATGGGCCGGCGTAACCGGTGCATCGTGGGGCGATAGTGAACACCGTGGTGTGTACAAATCATTAGATGGAGGCCAAAGCTGGCAGAAAATACTCTACATCAATGATCGCACCGGAGTTTCTGATATGGTAATGGACCCGTCCAATCCCAATAAAATTATCGTGGGCATGTGGGAACACCGCAGGTGGCCATGGACTTTCCGCTCAGGGGGTGCAGGTTCCGGTTTGTATATCACTACTGACGGTGGAGCTACCTGGGAACGTAAAACTACAGATGATGGTCTGCCAGAGGGTGATCTGGGCCGTATCGGTTTATCCTTTGCGCCAAGCAATACGGCTATTGCTTATGCTTACATAGAGTCCAAAGCCAATGCCATTTTCCGTACTGATGATGGAGGGGAGTCCTGGAAGCAGGTTTCTAAAAAAGGTGATGAAAATATTGGAGGACGACCCTTCTACTATGCTGATATATATGTGGATATGAAAAATGAAAATCGCATCTACAGCATCGCTTCTGAGGTAACTGTCTCCGAAGATGGTGGTAAAACATGGTCTATGTTTGTGCCGGGGAGTAAGGTACATACCGATCACCATGCCTGGTGGGCACATCCACAAGATCAGGAGTTTATCATGCTGGGGCATGACGGTGGTTTAAATATCACGCAGGACCGTGGCAAAAACTGGTGGTTTGCTGACAATCTTCCACTCGGCCAGTTTTACCACCTTCGTGTAGACAATGAGGTACCCTACAATGTGTACGGGGGTTTGCAGGACAATGGAAGCTGGCGCGGCCCTAGCCAGGTATGGTTTAAGGGAGGCATCAGAAACCTATACTGGCAGCGATTGTCTATTGGCGATGGATTTGATATGATCCCCGATCCTCAGGACAATGAATATGGCTACTCTATGGGTCAGGGAGGCAACCTTTTCCGCTACCATTATCCTTCCGGGCAATTGCAACGCATACAGCCTCAGCATCCTGAAGGTGAGCATTTACGGTTCAACTGGAATGCCGGTATTGCTATTGATCCACATGACCAGAAGACCGTTTATTACGGCAGCCAATATCTGCTAAAATCTGAAGACTATGGAGAAAGCTGGAGTATTATTTCCCCTGATCTGACTACCAATGATCCCGAAAAAGCACAGTTTCTGGAAACCGGTGGGCTTACTTATGATGTAACGGATGCAGAAAATCACCTGTCCATCATTTCAATTGCTCCCAGTGAAATGAAGGAGGGCCTTATTTGGGTGGGCACTGACGATGGCCAGCTGCATGTGACCCAGGATGGGGGCGATACCTGGACAGGCCTGATCAATAACATCAAAGGTGTACCTGCCAATACATGGATTACCCATATTTACGCCTCCGCGCACAATCCAGCTGAAGCTTTTGTGGTATTTGATGATCACAGAAGGAATAACTGGGAACCCTACATTTATCGTACCCAGGATTATGGCAAATCCTGGACAAGAATTTTGGATCAAACAGATGCCAGGGGCTATGCCCTCACTTTTGTACAGGATCCAACTGTTGAAAACCTGTACTTCGCAGGAACAGAATTTGGCTTGTATGTAAGTGTAGATGCCGGTGCCACCTGGACAGAATGGCAGGGATTGCCCACCATGCCTATACAGGATATGGTGATCCATCCAAGAGAAATGGATTTGGTTATTGCCACTTTCGGCAGGTCATTCTGGATTCTGGATGATATACGCCCCTTGCAGGAAATAGCAAAAACATCAGTGGCTGAGGCTATTGGCAATAGCCTTAAGGCTTACCCTGCGCCTGTAGCTTATTTAGCCAATATCGGGGAGTCCATTGGTTACAGACAGGGTAAAATTGGGGATGCACTTTATGAGGGTGAAAACAGGCCTTACGGTGCTTTAATCAGCTTTCATATCCCCAATGTGGTATCCACAGATAGTGAAGACCCTTTTGCGGATCAGGTAAAAATAGAGATCAAAACTGCTGCAGGTGAACTTGTGAGAACCTTATACCACAAACCTAAGAAAGGCATCAACAGGGTAAACTGGCAGCTGGATCGTGATGGCGTGCGAATGCCTCAAAGGCCCAAACCCGGTAAGCCAACACCTCCCCCTTCGGGCACTAATGTACCGACAGGCAAGTATGTTGCTGAAGTAAGCTATCATGGTCAAAAAGCATCTACCAATATAGAGGTATTGCCTGACCCCAGGCTTGAAACACCACAAGCAGCTATGCTGGAAAAACATAAGGTATTTACCGAATTCTATGGTGCTATTGAAAAAGCAACAGCGCATATGGATAAGCTTCGGGAAATGAAGAAAAATCTGGACTTCATCCGCGAGAAAATCAAAGAATCAAACGATAGCTTACTATCTGCATCAACAGAAAAAATATCCAGGGCCTTAAAGACCATTGAAGAATCTGTAATTGGAGAAAAAAAGCAGGGCATTTACCGTGATCCGGAGACTTTAGCAGCAGAAATTGGCAATGCCTTGTATTTATTGGATAGCCCACTGGTACCCTATTCCAACAATCAGAAAATAGCTATGCAGGAAGCCAGCCAGGGTATTGATACTTTTGTGCAGACTTTTAATAAGTTCGTGGAAAATGAATATCAGACTTACCAGCAGACAATAAAAGATGCCGGTATTTCGATTTTTAATTAGGGTCGGCAAATGAGCATTGCACGTTGAAAAGATTTTTGGTTTTACTTCTGGTAGTCACCCTGTTGGGTGGTGGATATTTTGGTTACAAATACTGGTTTGAGGACCTCAACATCAATGTGTGGTCATTGGTGCCGGCTGATAGCTTTCTGGTACTCGAGATCAATGACCTTGGGAAAGTACGTACGGACCTTGATTCCATTAATACCTGGCAGGCACTTCAATCGATTCCTACCATAGAAGAAGCAACCGGGGATTTACAACTGCTGGATAGTTTGGCGGGCCAAAACGAAGAATTTGAAAGGCTCTTTAAGAATAATCCGCTATTAGTTACAGTCAATGTAATCGCCAAAGATGCTTTTGATTTGCTGTACCTATTTGAAGTCAAAAACATCCAACAGCATAGCATCATTACCAACGTAATTGATTCATTTGATAATCAATATCAAAAGAGCACCCGCAAATACCTGAATTATACCATCACAGAAATCAAGGCCGGGAATAGGCTGTTTACCTACATTTATTACAAAAATTTTTTTGTGGGCAGCTTTACGCCTTTTCTGGTTGAGGATGTGATACGCACCCTGGATGATGAGACTATTGCCTCTTTTCCCGAGGCACACAGGGATCTTTTCAGCCTGGTGAAAATGGAACAGGATCAGGGTAATATTTATATCAACAGTAAAAAGCTTGATCGGGCTTTACAGGTTTTTGTGGATGATGTAAAGGCTAATTTGGCCCCCCTTGGCAATATTGCCGCCCGAAGTTTTCTGGATTTGCGTTTTGAAGACAATGCCATCGACTTGAATGGATTTTCAATCGTTGAGGATGATAAAGGACTTTTGTCCCATTTCAAGGGCAATACCGGTGTGGCATTTGATATGCTCAACCTTATTCCTGAAAATACGGCCTGGATATACCATCTTTCATTTCAAAACTCTGATGAATGGCTTAATAAATGGAGGGCTTCATATGTTGCGGAGAATGCGGGTTACCAGCAGCAGATCAGGCAGTTGGAATCCAAATATGACCTGTCAATTGAAAGTACCTACCAATGGTTAGGCAATGCTGTTGCCCTGGTTGTAACAGAGTCAGCACAGCCAGATCAATCCAACCGATTGCTGATTTTAGATGCCAATGATATAGGTGAAGCCTATGCGCAGCTAAACCTGATGACCGAAAGAATGGCTCGGGTAGACCGGGATAGTGTTTTTTCGGAACCCTTTCGCAATTACGAAATCCGCCAGCTTAAGATCGAAAACTTCCCGGAATTGCTGTTTGGACCACAATTCAATGAGTTCAGCACAACCTATTATTTGCCATTGGAAGGTCGCATTGTTATGGCCAACAACCTGCAATTGTTGACCCAGCTACTGGATGATATTACCAATGAAAACAATTGGGGTAAATCGGTTAAAATCAATCAATTCTTTGATCAGCTCAATAGGGAAGCTAATGTAAACCTGATTGTGGACACCAATCGCTCCTGGAAAACATTAATGCAGTTTACCAGGCCTACATGGATACCTTTCTTTGAAGAAAACGCGCCTCTTTTGCGAAGCTTTGAGCATCTGGCTATACAGTTTAGCGCCATTGATGATAAGTTCTACACCAATATTGTCATTACCCAACCGGAGGGCTTTGACCAAAGCCAGTCACCGGGCAATATTACCGTAGAAAAAACAGTCAGCTTCCCATACCCGTTGGTGGGGGCACCACAATTTGGCCGCTCGCACATCGACAGAAAACTGGAGCTGGTGGTGCAGGACAGCAGTGGTACTATTTACCATGTAGACAATGATCTGGAGGTGCTGTGGTCTGAAGCGCTAACCGGCAGGATAAATTCTGAGGTATACCAAATAGACTATTATAAAAATCAAAAGCTGCAATTCCTATTTTCCACGCCTGAACATATATATGGTTTTGATAGAGTTGGTGGTAGCCTTCCCAAGTATCCTTTATCCATTGCCAAAGGGAAAACAGCTTTCTTCAATATCATAGATTACAATAAAACCAAAGACTACCGTCTGCTCCTGGCAAATACAGAAGGAGACTTATACCTGATGGATAAAGGTGGCGAGACTTTGGGTGCGTGGCAACCACTACCACTCGGTAGCCCATTGGCTATTAAACCCTTCCACCTGCGCGTCAACAGTCGGGACCTGATCATTGCCCCATTATCAAATGGAGTGGTACATGCAAGAAACAGGCGGGGCGATAGCTACCGTGGCTTCCCCTTAGACCTTAAGGAAAGCTTAGCTCCGGGCATTTTTATAAAGACGGGTGCCAATTTCACCCAGTCAAGATTGACGATGGTAACACAGACAGGTAGCATTATTGAGTTTAACCTGGAAGGTGCGATATTCAGACGTGACCAATTGCTAAAGCCTGAGGTTAATTCAAGCTTCCGACTCGTCAAAGATGCATTGGATAAAGATTATATCATTTTGAGAAGGGACGAAACGCGCATTGGCATTTTGGATCAAAATGGTAACATCCTATTCGAAAAAGACTATTTGTCGGCAGGTGCAATCCAATGCCAGTATTACAATTTTGGCGCAGGTAATGAAGTGGTGATTATTATTGATACGGAGCAGGAATTTGCCTATTTGTACGATAAAAGAGGCAGGCTGCTCAACTTTAAACCGCTGGAAACCGGACAAGAAATTGGTTTGCTATACAGTGAGGCCAATAGCCAATATGAAATTTATAAGATCTACGACAATGAATTGAGTAGATTGACAATGAACCGCTAAAACCTACCATTATGAAACTTTTTACTTATGGAATCATGATCCTATGGATTATGGTTGCCCCTTTACAGGCGCAAAATCTGAAAGCCCTTGTGGGCGGTACGCTTATCGATGGCAATGGAGGGCCTGTAATCAAAAACTCGGTGATTATCATTGAAGGCGACCGGATCAAGGCCATAGGCCAGGTTGATAATATGGAAATCCCAGCTGACGCTGAAGTGATCTCTACTGAGGGCATGAGCGTATTGCCCGGGCTTTGGGAAAGCCATGCACACCTTCAGATCAATGGCCATGGCGATTATGCTCATTGGCGTCCTACCTACCGGAATATATTTGGATCGGTGATTATGCCCGCTTCAGCCCATCAGTTACTAATGGCAGGTGTTACCAGCGCCAGGGATCTTGGTGGTCCATTAGAAGAGTCTTTGGAGGTAAGAGAGCGCATCAGAAAAGGTGAAATCCCCGGCCCCACCTTATATATCTCCGGGCCTTTCATTCAAAAGAAACCGTACCCAGGTACTGAATACTATCGGTGGGGTGTGAATGGAGCGGATGATGCCCGAGCTAAAGTGCGTCAGCTTGCCAAAGCCGGAGTAGATGTGATCAAATACATCGATCAGGACAGAATGACCCTGGAAGAAGCAGCCGCGGTAGTGGATGAAGCCCACAAGCAGGGCCTACCCGTAGTAGCCCATTCCCATCGCCCCGAAGAGATCCGAAGAGGCCTAAACTTTGGTATTGATAATTTTGAGCATACCGGGCTTGCCAATGCGCCGGAGTACCCTGAAGATATCATTGATATGATAAAGGAGCGGACAGCATCCGGCAATAAGCTCTTTTGGACTCCAACGCTAGAAGGCTTGTACAACTTTGAATATGTACGGGATAATCCCGAAAAGCTGGACAATGACAGCTGGCATCTCGGGTTGCCCGATTCCATTGTTGCCGATATCAAAAATTCCTTGAAGCATCCTGAGCGTCTCAGCTATTTTCAAATGACGCCCTATCGAAAGCCGCATCTGGAGCGTAAATTCAATCAGCTGAAAGAAGCCGGCGTAATTTTGATGATCGGTACCGATAGCGGTATACCCATGAAATTTCACAGTCAGTCCACCTGGAATGAACTTGATGTATGGGTAAATGAATTTGGTTATGACCCCATACTAGCTATCAAAAGTGCCACCTACTGGCCTTCGGTAATGATGGGCGTAGACAAGGATTACGGAACCATAGAAGAAGGTAAATATGCGGATATCATTGCTGTAGATGGTGATGTACTCCGCTATATATCCCTTTTACAGAATGTAGATTTGGTTATCAAACATGGCACTGTGGTCAAAAAAGAAGGAAACAGGCTGACCAAATAGTACAGCCTGTTTTCATTGCTTTTTTATCATTAAACCTGTACGGTTTTCCATCTGCCTTTTCTGAAAATAGAAATGGCCGCTAACGCATGGATGGAATGGCAAAGTGCTATCGACACAAATACACCCGTAGGCCCCCAATTCAAATACACAGCTGTGAAATAGGCTAGCGGTATTTGCAAAACCCAGAAGCATACAATGTTGATCCACATGGGTGTGCGGGTATCGCCGGCACCATTAAATGCCTGTGAAACAACCATCCCATAGCCAAAAAACACATAGCCCAGGCAAATTATCTGTAGCGCCGCTTTACCGAAATCCACTACCAACGGTTCACTGGTAAAAAAATACATCAATGGTTCGGCCAGGGCAATACAGAAAATAGAAATCAGCAACAGGAAATACATATTGAATTTACCGGTGCGCCAGACCGACAGTTCTGCTCTTTCCGGTTGCTTGGCGCCCAGGTTTTGACCTACCAAAGTAGCTGCTGCATTAGCAAGACCCCATGAGGGTAGGATGCAAAAAATAATGATCCGCACGGCTATCGTATAGCCGGCCAAAGCTTCACTGCCAAAAACAGATATCACTCTAGTAAGGAAAATCCAGCTTGCCGATTCAATTAAAAATTGAGACATACCAGAGGCTGAAATATTCAACAAGCTCATCAGGGCCTTCCATTTGATCTTGATATTCTCAGCCTGGATGGATACAATGGATCTTACATTAAGCAGAAAATACAGCTGATAGAGTACACCGATAGACCGTCCTATAGTAGTAGCAATGGCCGCACCGGTTACGCCATAAGCGGGCACAATCCACCAACCGAAAATAAATACAGGATCCAAAACAAGGTTGAGCCCATTGGATATCCATAGCGCCCTCATGGCTATGGAGGCATCACCGGCCCCTCTGAAAATGGCATTGTTGAGGAATAACAGCATAATGCTCAGGTTACCACCAAACAATACAGCAGTAAATCGCCAGCCGCTTTCTACCACACTCGGTTCTGCACCCATGATCCGAAGCAGGTCTTTGGCATAAACCACACCCAGGACACCGATTAAAATAGAAAAAGCCACACCCAGCAGGATTGCCTGAAAGGCCACTGTGCCGGCAGCTCTTGTGTTTTTCTCACCTACCCTGCGGGCTACCATAGCAGTGGCAGCCATGCTCAGCCCTATTGATACAGAATAAACAAGTGTAATCATAGACTCTGTGAGACCTACAGTAGCTACTGCGTCTGTACCAATTTTGCCTACCCAGAACACATCTACTACAGCAAACAATGACTCCATGACCATCTCGAGAACCATGGGAATAGAAAGCATGAAAATAGCCTTATTGATGCTGCCGGTCGTGAACTCCTTTTCAGACCCTTTTAAAGCCAATATGGCATATTGAAATAGCCTTTTTAAGCTAGTGATTGAAAATCTTGACATGATGATTAATTACCTGTGAGAAAAAATTAAAAAAGGATGGATAGCTGCTTCTTATTGAAAGAAGGAGCCATTAAAGGAGACAATATCCACAGGCATTAGCTTCATAATGAAGCAAAAATAGTTGATTCTCAGATTATAGCAACATCGTCAGGGCATAAAACCAAATAAATAATTGCCCTTCGCTGCGGGATCGTCACTAAAGAAATACTCCTTTAATGCGGCAATAAGCTCTTCCCTGCTGATTACTTCATCCGCATTTCGATCAAGTTTTTTGAAAGATTTCGCAGAAAACCGGACTTCAATACCATATGCCACAAACATATCCACGTATTCCATCAATGAGATGTAGCCATCCTTATCAGAATCAAACCCGCTAAAGAGATCGTCGGTAAGCCTTGTGAAATAGTCATTGTACATCTCGTAATTACTACCCATGATGGCCTTTTCTGTAAATTCAAACCACTGATCTTTGGAGATGGTATCAGTGCCGGGCTTGATGAATTCTACCAGATCATACCATTGTCGCAAACAGGCCTTTCGTACAGCCTCAAAGTCCTCGTCACCCGGGTCATATCCAAAAAGGATACTGTAGTTCTCGGCGAGCGCTTCAAAATCATACTGCTCAAGTTGACCATTTTTATCATGGTCCATGATGTTGAAAAAGTGATTGAGTTTTTGCTCCTGAAAGTGACTTAACATAGCTGGAAATTTGGCTGTAAAAATACCCATCTAAAGCCAGGATATTCAAGAAAAAAAGGCATAAAAAAAGCCGGACAACAGAACGTCGCCCGACCAACCAGCTAAATTTAGAGAAATAGTATCCCAATAGGATCGAACTATTGTGCTAAGATGGACTTGGATTTGCTCGAAATGAATACCATCACTTTGGTATTATAGCTCTGAGTTCTGCTAAAAAGAAAATTAATGTAGAAAAGAATCTACACTTCTGATTTTCATCGTACAGAACTGCTCTTAAGAAGCAAGGCCACTGCGCTCCAGCAAGGCATCAATGGACGGTTCTTTCTTCCTAAACCTTTTGTAAAGCACCATCGGATGCTCAGATCCACCCTTGGACAAGATATGCTCTTTAAACGCCTGAGCAACAGCCTTATCAAAAATTCCATGTTCTTTAAACATCGCATAAGCATCAGCATCTAGCACTTCTGCCCATTTGTACGAATAATAGCCTGCTGCATAGCCGCCGCTAAAGATGTGCCCAAATTGCGCACTCATGCAGGTGTTGTCAACCGGGGGGAATAGCTCGGTAGGTGCAAAAACTTCTTTTTCAAAAGCCATTACATCATCAATTTGAGATGCATCAGTAATGCTATGCCATGCCATATCCAATTTGGCAAAGCTAACCTGCCGCACTGTCTGATAAGCCTCGTGGTAATTAGCCGCAGCAATGATTTTATCAATCAATTCCTGAGGGATTTTCTCATTGGTTTCATAATGTGAAGCAAACAGGTCGAGACAGGCTTTCTCGAAAGTCCAGTTTTCCATAATCTGCGAGGGTAGCTCTACAAAATCCCAGAACACGCTGGTACCGGTAAGCGAGCTATACCTGCCTTCCGCCAGCATAGCATGCAGCGCATGACCAAATTCATGGAAAAGGGTTCTTACTTCATCGAAGGTGAGTAAGGATGGCCTTTTCGATGATGGCGGGGTAAAATTGCATACGATGGAGACCAATGGCCTCATCTCTTCGCCATCTTTAGAGTACATATCACGGTAGGCAGTCATCCAGGCGCCTCCTCGCTTGCCTTCCCTGGGGAAAAAATCGGCAAAAAATATGGCCATCAGCCTATCATTATTGTCGGTCACCCTGTAGGTTGTGACATCCTTGTGGTATTTGGGCAAATCGTTTTCCTGCACAAAATTGAGGCCATACAGTTTTTGGGCTACCTTAAAAACCCCGTCGATAACCTGCTCAAGCTTGAAGTAGGGTTTCAGCAGCTCATCGCTGATGCTGTATTTTTCCTTTTTTAGTTTCTCTGAATAATACGCCCAGTCCCAGCGCTGAAGGTCAATATCTTCTCCCCTGGCCTTCACAAAAGCCTTTATTTCCTCTACCTCAGCTTTGGCTTTAGGCAATGCCTTTTCGAGTAGCTCGTCCAAAAATTTGCCCACCCGATCCTGGCTATTGGCCATTCGCTCTTCAAGCACATAGTCAGCATAGCTACTGTAACCCAGCAGCTGCGCCTTTTCAAGGCGTAACTTCACAATCTTTTGAATGATCTCCCGGTTATCATATTCATCCCCTTTGATACCCTTTGACATATAGGCTTTAAACTGTTTTTCTCGCAAAGCTCTATTGTCGGCATGCTCCATAAAGGGTATGTAGCTGGGCGCTTGCAAAGTGAAAATATAGCCTTCCTTTTGCTTGCTTTTCGCAGTATCAGCTGCAGCCTCAATGATATAGTCCGGCAACCCGGCAAGGTCATTTTGATCTGTAAGATGGAGTTCATAGCGGTTGGTTTCAGCCAGCACATGCTCACCAAATTTCAGTTCCAGCTCAGCCAATTCCTTGGTAATCGCCCTAAAGGCATCTTTCTGTTCCGCGTCAAGCTTTGCTCCGCTTCGTACAAACCTTTTGTAAGTCTTATCCAGTAGCATCTGCTCCTCTGCAGCAAGGTCCAACTGCTCCTTTTCCTGGTACACTTTATTGATGCGCTCAAATAAGGCCTCATTCTGTGCAATGTCATTATGAAATTCAGTGAGCAATGGACTTACCTCCATAGCTGCCTTCTGAATATCAGGATTGGTCTCAGCGGCGTTCAGATTAAATAGTACGCCTGCAGAAAGCCCCAGCATTTCTCCGGTATATTCCAGTGCTTCGATCGTATTTTTAAATGTAGGTGCCTCCTCGATGGATAGTATCGCAGCTATCTCTGCCCTTGCTTTTTCAATATTAGCCTTGATGGCCGGCAGAAAATGCGCCGACTCAATGGCATGAAAAGGTGGTATTCCATAAGGGGTGTCAAAAGCTTCAATTAAAGGGTTTTTCTCCATTTCCTGAGGTTTTTTAGGTTGCAAAACTAGCTATTATCAACGTGGCAGCCAGTCTAAAAATTCATTTTATATTTACACAAATTACAAGCTATGCGATACAGGGTTTTACTACTCATTAGCCTATACTTTTTTACCTGCAGCGCCTTTGCACAAAGGGATTCCAGCAGGGTAGACTTGAGTTCACCGTACCAAACGATGTTTACCTTCCTGAGCAACCTTCAGGAAGATAATTATAACCCCGATAAAGCTGCCTCTTTCGTAAAGGCAGAGGGCTTATCAATGGACTATCGTATTGAGATTGCAATTGAACTGAAGCAAATCCTCGATGGTGGCGGCCATTACATCTATATGAATGAAGTACCTAAAGCCACCGATTATTACGATAGTACCCGCAATGCCTATGAATATGTGATTGTAAAGGATTATCCAGAATTATATCTGGAAAAATCAGGAAAACAATGGATTATATCTCAGCGGGTAATTGATAATGTCGACCGCATCCACAAGGAGGTTTTTCGATTTGGCACCCACAAGCTGCTCAATATCCTGCCCAAAGTAGCCACGCGTAAAATATTTGGGCTACACGCATGGCAACATTTTGGCATTCTCATGCTGGCATTGGTTTCCTTTATTGTCCACAAGCTGCTGACCAGCCTTTTTGAAAAAATCATCTATCGTGTGCTGAAGCGATCTGGAAGACAGCAAATGGCTGATAAATACATTTTGCCTGTGGCCCGGCCGCTTAGTGTTTTCGTGATCCTTGGATTGCTCGTCGTGTTTATTCCGGTACTACAGCTGGCACCAGACATTACGCAGTATATGATTATGGGCCTTGATGCCCTGCTGCCTTTATTTGCTACCATCGTATGCTATCGACTGGTCAATATCCTGGCTTTGTACCTCGAAAAAGCTGCAATGCAAACCGAGAGCACCCTTGATGACCAGATTGTACCACTAGTGCGCAAGACCTTAAAAACCTTTGTAGTGGTCATTGGTACACTCGTGGCGTTGGAAAATTTGAATGTGCCAATCCTTCCGCTGCTTACCGGTCTATCTATCGGTGGTTTGGCATTTGCCCTTGCTGCTCAGGACACCATCAAGAACTTCTTCGGGTCATTGATGATATTCATTGATAAACCATTTCAGATCGGTGACTGGGTGACCTCAGGTGATATTGATGGCACTGTGGAAGAGGTGGGCTTTCGTTCCACGCGGGTCAGGACTTTTCGAAATTCGGTGGTCTATGTACCTAATGGTAAACTAGCCGATAGCACCATCGACAATCATGGCCTGCGCCAATACCGCCGGTTTTACACCCAAATAGCGGTCACCTATGATACACCACCCTATATGATAGAGGAGTTTGTAAATGGCCTGCGCAAGATCGTGGAAAACCATCCGGATACCAGGAAAGATTATTACCACATCTATTTCAATGATATGGCCAGCTTTTCCTTAAATATCATGTTTTACATCTTTTTTAGCGTGCCTGACTGGCCTAATGAGCTACGGGCACGGCATGAGGTATTGCTGCAAGTCGTGCGACTGGCCGAGCAGCTTGGAATTAATTTCGCCTTCCCTACGCAAACACTGCACATGGAGAACTTTCCCGGCAAACCAAGTCTTTCACCTCAATATCTGGAACGCAATGATGCTAAAATGAAGCTTGAAGAGTTTTTCAGACAAGATTGATATTTACTGATGTGCGATTACTTTGACCAGATCGATTCATGAAAATAAAAGCTATTAAAACTGAAGAGGATTATGAACAAGCCTTATTAAGGCTTGAAGAAATTTTTCATGCTCCTGCTAATACTGAAGAAGGTGATGAGTCAGAAGTTCTTTCTATACTAATAGAAAAATATGAAGATGAACACTATCCCATTGAGTCACCTGATCCTCTATCATAGGTTGTACTTTAGTGCCATGGATTGTGTCCTCACAATCCATTATTTCACTCAATTAATGGAGACACACATCAGCATTTCGCCAACAAAATGACAAATTGAGATGATCCTAAACTGGTAATTGAACTCTATTTGAACACCGCTTAATGAAGCGCCTATTATCCCATTCAATGAATGGCAAAACCATTACATTAAAACCAAATTGTCTCCATCGATGATAGGGTTAGCCAGAGGAATTTGAAATGAGCCGCTCAACTTAATGGCATCTCAGTTGTTAATTGACTTTCGTTAATTGATAATTGCAAAATGATAAATTAAAATTAACCCATGAGATTCGGAACCAAAACCATACATGCAGGTCTGGAGCCTGACCCATCTACCGGTGCCATCATGACACCCATTTTTCAAACTTCAACCTATGTGCAGGCCAGCCCGGGCAATCACAAAGGATTTGAGTATGCGCGCACACAAAATCCTACTAGAGATGCCCTCCAAAAAAACCTGGCAGCCCTGGAAAATGCTAAACACGGCCTATGCTTCTCTTCAGGCATGGGCGCAACCGATGCGCTGATCAAGCTGCTCAAGCCTGGCGATGAGGTAATCAGCACCAATGACCTGTATGGTGGGACCTACAGGATATTCACGAAGATATTTGAGCCCTATGGCATCAAATTCAAGTTTGTGGATATGTCGCGCATCAAGAATATTGAAAAGGAAATCAATGCCAATACAAAAATGATCTGGGTGGAAACGCCTACCAACCCCATGATGAATGTGGTGGATATCTCGGGAGCAGCCAAAATTGCCCATAGCCATAGAGCCATGCTGGTGGTAGACAATACTTTTTCATCACCCTACCTCCAAAACCCTATCGATCTCGGAGCGGATATTGTGATGCACTCCGTGACCAAGTACCTGGCCGGCCACTCCGATACAGTAATGGGGGCTATCATGACCAACCATGATGAGGTGGCAGAGCGACTGGCCTTCATACAAAACAGCTGTGGGGCAGTTCCGGGACCACAGGACTGCTTTTTGGTGCTGCGAGGTATCAAAACCCTGCATGTTCGAATGCAGCGGCATTGTGAAAATGGCAAAAGAATAGCTCATTTTCTGAAGGCGCATCCTAAAGTAGACAAGGTGTACTGGCCGGGATTTGATGACCACCTTAACCACGATATAGCCAGAAAGCAAATGAAAGATTTCGGTGGTATGCTGTCCTTTACGCTGCTGGATGACCGTGAGGAAATTGCCATGAAAGTACTAAGCAACTTTAAAATATTCAGCCTGGCCGAATCCCTTGGTGGTGTAGAGTCGCTGGTGGGCCACCCTGCCTCCATGACACATGCGAGCATCCCACGCGAGCACAGGTTGGAGACCGGGCTGACCGATAGTTTGATCAGGCTGAGTGTAGGTATTGAAGATGTAGAGGACCTGATCGAAGATCTGGAGCAGGCGATCGGGTAGCTGCCCTGCTATTAAGCTAAGCGAATCTAATCCCTCTTATTGAGAGGGATTAGGCAATGTTAGTCAATAAACCGGCTTAGCTTAATTGCAGTGGGAGGATTATTACTAAAATCAAACATGTTATAAGCAGCCTACCTGTAGTAGACAGGCTTGTCGAAATGTATTCATACAGCCTTTAAGAAAGGTTTCGACAGGCTCAAAGTGACATGAATGATGCTTTTTAAGACACCCTCTGTTCATTTTGCACTCAACTCTTTAACCTCCCCATCAAGATTTTTACTCAAAATTGTAATTCTCGCTTATAAGGTTTAACTAATTGCCCAAATGTGATCGCTTTTGCGGGAAAAGAAACCTTTAGAAATTGAGTTTATAAAGCAAGTGGATGAATCCCAGGGGATAATCCATAAGGTATGTCGGCTCTATTGTGATGACCAGACACACCGAGAAGATTTGTTTCAGGAGATTGTGCTTCAACTCTGGAAATCATACCCTTCTTTCAAAGGCCAGGCAAAATTCTCCTCATGGCTATATCGTGTAGCACTAAATGTCGCCATACAGGATTTCAGAAAGGAGAAAAAGAGACGGTTCCTATTCCTCGAAAGTTTTGAATTTAAAGAGCCGGCACAAAACCATGAGTATGAGATTAAGGATGAGCGGATAAAGGCTTTGTACCATGCTATCTCCAAACTTGATAAAATCGAAAAGGCTATAATGATGCTACACCTCGAGGAAGTACCCAATGAGGAAATTGCAGAGATTATTGGTATTTCTCAAAATTATGTGCGTGTAAAAATGACCAGAATACGGGGTAAACTAGCCCAAACCATAAACATAAGCTGATATGGATACTTTGGATTTAAAAGCTGCCTGGCAGCTATTGCAACAAGACATAGTGAAAAAGGATAAGGTAGCTGAATCCACTATTCAGCAATCCTTACACCAGGCGTCCCAATCAGAAGTTTCAAAAATTAAACGGAGCTTGTATCTCAAATTTACGATCGCCACATTTTCAATCCTCATTGTATGTAGCGCCGGCCTGGCTACCTACTTTAAACCTGATTTGAATCCATTGGATACATTCTTTTCATCTCAAGAATCCGCTATTTTCTACTTGATGTTGCTGATATCAATAGCAACTATGGTTTATTTTAATTATCAAGCTTACAGACAACTTCACAAACTGCAGCAATCTACCTGTAATTTGAGAGAGCATCTTGAAAGTCTCATCCATGCAATGCATAGAGCCATGAACTTCAACATCTATTCCGATACCTTCATGACTCCCCTATTTGCTACCTGGTTCTATTATGCCTATGCATTTAAAAACCATACGCCTGGTTTTGATAGCAGGACTGCCTTATTATTCATTTTACCAGCTTCCATAGGCGTATTGTCATATTTTTTGCAGTGTTACATGCAAAAACTGAAGTTTGGTCAGTATGTAAATCGACTCAAACAGTATTTAGCATCCCTATAAAAAAAAGTTACTGAATTTGTAATTCTGACATCATAAGTACAACCTACCAATTGAATCAAGTCAAGAAAAAATGAATAGAACAAACTGGTTGAAATTGATAAAAATAATAAGCATCAGTATTATGCTTATATCCTTTGTATTGGTCCCGGAACAATACCCATGGTATTATGAAGTGCTATTTTTTAATCTAGGTCTTTGGCCATGGCTTTACACTAAAAATGCTTTAAAGAAAATACAGACAGCCTAAGGTTGACCAGCCAATACGAAAGTTTATAATCCATTATTTAAGTACATAGGTGCTAGTGTAAGCTTACATGGCTTAATCAGCGGTTTCGCCAAAAATGCTTCAATGCTACATACAGCTTCTCAATTCGCGTTTGTAATTGGCCCAGTGCTCGCTCGGCTCCTGTCGAGTGAGGAATATTGTATTGATCGCTTAGTCATGAAAGGCCTGAATCAGGTTGGGTGATGACGATAACAAGAAAATGCCCGCACTGGTCGTAGGTTTAGCGTCAATTATACTACGACTGAACTTTTTGAAATGACAGTCTTTCGCCTTGATTCGTGTCCTCACGAATCAATCCCCCATTGCTGCTACATACATTAGACACTTGGCTACAACAATTAGCCACTAGCACTGTGAAAAGTAGCGCTTTTTACCTGGTACATCTAGCAGGATTCCAGCCTATCAGCAGGCAGGTTTCATCTTTCTAAATACCCAACTGATACGGCTGTAATGCCAGCGCTACCTGAATTTCAGGAGAGGTTATCACCCACCCGCCTTAATACCGCTCGGTCAGCTTGTGTGAGTTAGGCACTTCAGCTACTTTTATCTCTACTTAACACTTATGGGCACATAAACCGATGGTTATTCAGTGTGCTTCATGATGACCGACCTCTAGCCAATGATAAAGTTCTTTCGAAAGTTTAGACAAAAAATTCTCTCTGGAAATAAATTCAGCAAATATCTTTTATATGCTGTAGGCGAGATCATTCTTGTCGTGATTGGGATTTTGATTGCACTATATATCAATAATGAAAATGAGGAGAGAATTAAGGAGGAACAGGTAGCAAACACATTAAAGCAGATTCAGGTAGAATTATTAAATGATATCTTTGAAACAAAAACCTACTCCAAATTATACAGCAAGAAAATTGTCATGATTGATGAATTTATCAATCAAAAAAGACCACTCGCTTATTTCGATGAAAATATCAGCGATTTTATTTCACTGACATTTGGTAATCAACATCTAACTATAAGTGATCAATCATTTTTACGATTGAAGGAACAAATTGATATTTTACCAAGGAAATATAATTGGATTCTTCCTTACCTGAATAGGCTATACGTAGAAAACGGATCAACATTCAAGCGCTACAGCGAAGTATCCAATGATGTTTTAATTGAGTTCAAAAATAAAATCTTTGACCAGTACAATTGGGTAGAAGATTATACTGAATATCGTTATACATCAGAAGTGAGGGATTTCTTTCTAACCTCTGAAACGAATAGACGTCAGCTGGTGAAAATGCGTCAGGTTTTGAAAACGGATCTAGAGGTTGTCAATGTAATTCTTGACCAAAGTATCTATTGTTATTTTGCTATAAAGAAGGCTTTGAATGACACCTCTGAATTACCACAGGTCATTAAAGAATTTGGGCTTGATTATGAGCTCAATTCAATCTCAGACCTCACAGGCACATATACCTGGAATGACAAATTGAAATTCAAAATTGAGTATCAAAACAACCTGCTTTTGCTAATTCCTCCTGTAATTGAGAATGTGCGTATTGAAGCATTTATCCTCACCGAACTGGCAAAAGATTCGTTGGGGCAAATTATTTCAACCGAAAAATTCAGGTTTACACGCGACGCTTTAGGCAATGTTATTGGGTGTGACTATTACCCAAATGAATACGACAAGCCTGTCTTTGTGACAAAACAATAGTATAAGGTCTATCAATCTTCTTAGACGAACGGACCTGAGTTCAGGAGACGCTGAGTAGGCGTGTGGCAGTAAAGCTTTCATCAATACCTACAAATATCTTTCTTGTGCATATTGTTAATGCTTAGCGGATTTGACGTAGATGTGGCGCTATTCATTTTTTTTGTATTTTACTCATAGTAAAATATGGTCAGCCCTTTAGCTTAAATATGATGTCTCATTTAGTAAGTACTAGTAATAATTTTTTGTCCTCATTTGCTTCTGCCAATCAATCCCGATTCCCTGTTTGGGATATGCTTGTTAAGCTTGTTGACTATCCCACCAATTGTCCCAATACAAGTACCTCAGGCTTTATTACGACCAACCCATAAGCTATGATAAAAGTCTTCAGAAAAATTAGGCAGCGTTTCATACTGGAAAATAGAGTAGATAAATACTTTGCTTATGCCATTGGAGAGATTGTGCTTGTGGTCATCGGCATATTGATCGCACTTCAGATCGATAACTGGAATGAAGACCGAAAGGAACGCAAAATGTCTGCAGCCTTCCTAAAGGAGATTCATAAAGACTTGCAGACGGATACCTTAGAATTCAATAATGCCATGCGACAATTGGAATCGCTAATCAGAAGGAATATGATAGTGCTGGGTGTGAAAAAGCATGAAGTTTACAGCGATACCATATGGCTTGCTATACACAGTGGTTACTTTCACAAGAACATGAACCTAAGGACATTTCAAAAAATTCAAAATAGTGGAAGAACCGCATTATTAGGCTATGAAGACCTATACAATGACATCTCATTATACTATACTAAAGAACATGATGACCTGGAACGTTACCTGGCCTTTGATTTGAAACGTTATGAGATAATCTCCGGGAAAATAGGAGAAGTTAATAGCGGTATTAGTGAAAATCAGGTTTTTGAATCTAAACTTGAAAACTGGTTGGAGCAGTTTCCGGAGATGAATATGGCGGGCTTAAAACACGTTACTCTATCAGATTCTGATATGAGTAAACGTTATTTGGATTTTGTCAATTCCATTGAAGGCAGAAATATTCTCACACAACATGTAAGAAGGTCCTCCCTGATGTGGGAAAAATACCAATCCAAAAGAAATGCAGTCATCAAATTGATGCAAGGCATAGAAGCAGCATTAGGAGAAAAGCTATTCTAATTCTAAATTTCTGAAATTGATGATACGCACACCTTTGCCTTGATTTATGTCTTCACGAATCAACTACCCATTATTGTTACCACAGCTGACACTCGCCCCACCACTCAACCGCTAAATGCACCAATCTGCTCACACCTGGCCAACCGCCATTACAATTAACACCATATGCAATTAAAAATACCCTTCATTATACCACCTCAATCGCACTATTCTGTTGAAAGCCTCAAGGAAAAATTTTGTAGATATCTTTTCGATGAGCAACTCTAGCAAATTCGATTTTTGATCCTTCCAGAAAAATGCCTATTCGATAATCTCCTGATCGAATTCTGTAGGCGTTTTGAAAACCGACCAACTTTTTAACGCCTGACAATTCACCGATCGCTTGGGCTTTTTTGATCTCATCAATTGTTTTGATTATAGATTTCTTATCTCTAGGTTGTTTGATATTGTCAAGGTCTTTACTGAAGCTTTTGAGAAAGACTAATTGCATTAACGCTTAAGTTTTGACAGGATTTCTTCCTCGGAAACTATATCCGATCTGTCGACATCCTTCATCAAAATTGATAAACCTAAATCCTCGGTATCTTCATCACTGAGCACTTTAATATCCATGCCCAGCTTTTCTAAAAGCTCTTGAAGAAACTTTAACTCCTCATTGTTTCTGGCATTTACAACAATCGACCTCATCATGTAAAAGTAATTATTGAAATGGACAGAAACCAACAAACACCAACCACAATAGGTCTTGTGTAAGTCCAGCCTGTAAATGCTATAAAACTTTACTACCGCCCGCTGGCGCGCGTCTGTGACGCGTGACCTTTCTACTGCTAAAAATTATCAAGCCCAGCACTCGCTCGGCTCCTGCCGAGTGAGGTAAATTGCAGTGATTCCCCACTGGTTGTAGGTTTAGCGTCTGCTACCCTATGATTGATCTGTCTCCTGCACTAGGCGGACCCGGCATCTACGTTCTAAACATGTCTTACTTATCTTTTAGGCTGTCATTATGCCCCCGCCTTGATTCGTGTCCACACGAATCATCATTCCCCGGCTGCTTCCACCGCAGACTCTCTTAAGTATTACATAAGCTCTAAATACCCCATGCACTCAGTACTGGCCAATTGCTCTTACAGTTAACACTATTATATATTCAAAAATCCATTCTATAATACTACCTCTATCGTATTATAAATACTATAATTAATATAATCACATAACATTTATAAAATATCATTATATTCACACATCAATAAACCTCCAATACCATGTCAAAAGAAAACTTTGAGGCTTTAGAAGCCATACCCGACCAAGAGTTTACATAAGCCGCTATATAAACTAAAACGGAGATAACTGATACAAATACCATTTCCTTCCTGCTTCCAGAGGTTTCCGCGACCGAGGGATTATGTGTAAATGTCGTGGGAAAGCAAAAAAACCACCGTGGAAATAGAAATGCAAACTTTTGCACATCTACCATCCCATTTGGAGTATATCGAGCACAATTGGTTGAATCGAAAGGTAAATATCACTCGAAGTGAATGATGTATAATAGTTAGCTTTAATTATGCAATACTTTAACAAACAATATATTTTAAAATCAAACAAATGAAAACAAAACTAATCGCATGCTCTTTAGCAATTTTTTTGATGTCAAGTTGTGCATCAATTATTCATGGTCCGACTCAAACTGTTGATTTCAGTAGTCAACCCAGCGGGGCAACTATTACAATAGATGGCAAAGAATATGGAAAAACACCACAGGCCATTGAACTAAGAAGAAAGGGTAGAGAAAAGGGTGATAAATCCGATAAACAGATGTATGACGTTAAGGTAGCTCTTGATGGATATTATCCATATGAACTAAAAATAAAAAGAGAAATGGACGGATGGTTTCTAGGAAATATACTTTTTGGTGGTCTAATTGGAATAATTGTAGATGCATCTAACGGTTCTATGTACAAGTTAACTCCTAATCAAATAATTGCACAAATGAATAAGTCAACAGCCATGAATTATAAAGAACAAGATAAAATTTATTTCGCTGTGACGCTTGAGGCAGACCCTTCATGGGAGAAGATAGGTCAAATGAACAAAGTAGATTAGATAAAGCTAATGAGTAGACGGCCGTGAGCCATAAGCTCACGGTGCGCCTCCTTGCAGGCCGCCTCACATGCTTTCCATAGTCGCCACCATGAGTACCGAGCTTTCTACCCTACTGGCCAAAGCCAATGGCGAGAAGATCGACAATAGCGGTACAAAGCAGCTGCGCGACAAGGCCTACACCTACTGCAAGCAGGCGGTAGATGAGATACGGGAGGCGGGAAAATACCTTTTTCGCAAGGATGATAGCAAGCTGAAAGGATACAGCAGCCAATACAGAAGAAAATGGAATTAACACATACATCAACTGCTTCCCTCGGAGTTGGTGATGTCTCCCACGGGGTGCATCACCATTCCCTCGAAATGTGTGCAGCTCCCCTCGGTGGTGGCAAGCGCTCCCTCGCTAACCAGAGCCTTTCCCTCGGGGGCATTGATGTTTCCCTCGGCGAGGGAAGAGTGAAGATGGACGAGGGAAAGCTTATAGTTGCTGAGGGATTAGGTTTAGGTATCGTGGGAAAGCAAAAACACCACCGTGGAAATAGAAATGCGAGCTTGTGCGCATTTACCATATTATTTGGAGTAGATCGCGCGCACATGGCTAAATTGAAAGAAAAATATCGCGCACAGTGCGTGGTATATTATTGTTATGGGCAAGGCTAAAGAACAACAACGCAAAAAAAAAGACATATGGCAAAAAATTATAGACAACTAACAGAGAGTATCAAAGGACGAATTAATCCTGAGAATTTAGTATTGAGAAAATCTTTCTCAGATGAACTAGCAACGGTTTCATACAGTGAAGTGCTGACATATATCCGAGTTGCAATGAAAGGGGTTGAGCCAGAATACACACAAAAAAGTAAAGATGCGGGTGAACGAGTAAAAGACCACTTATCTAAAAAACTGAGTGACGTAACATATAGATATCAAGGTTCTGTAATGACAGATACCCATATTAAAGGTTATAGCGACATAGACCTGTTAACAATAAGCGAAAAGTTCTACACCTATGATGCAACCAAAGTAAAGCAGATATTAGAATCATATGAACAAAGAGCAAAATACAGACAAACCTCGATTGAAAAAATGGAAAAGGAAGTAAATAGAAGTTCCTACCAAGGAAACGCACTTCAAGACTTAAGACAGTTAAGATTAGATAGTGAAGATACTCTTAAGGTTGTATATGACATTTGTGATACCTCTAAACCAAAATCAATTAAAATAAAGAATCAAAGTTTAAACAGAGAAGTTGATGTTGTGATTGCAAATTGGTATGATGATGTCTCTTCCATTATTAATGAAAAAGGTGATTACCGTGGAATACAGGTTTACAACAAAGAAACACACTCAAAAGGCGACCCAGACTACCCCTTTCTAAGCATAAAACGAATAAATGAGAGAAGTTCAGAAACAAATGGCAGGTTGAAACGAATGATTAGATTTCTGAAAAATGTAAAAGCTGATTCTGACCAAGAAATTGACCTAAGTAGCTTTGATATTAATGCGATATGCTATGATATTGAAGTTTCAAAATATCAAACGCTATCATTTTACGAGCTTGTTCCTGTTATCTACAATCAACTCAAAGAGATTTGTACAAGTCAAACAAAAGCAGATAGCATAATATCTGTTGATGGTCGAGAGTATATTTTCAGATACAACAGTAAAAAACTCAACAACCTTAGAATTTTAATGTCAGAAGTTGAAGGTATTTTTAATGACCTAAGAAAAACTCTTGGGCTATGATTAAAAAAAGACTTTTTATAGGCTCTTCTTCGGAAGAATTGATTTTAGCTGAGAAAGCAAAGACGATTTTGTCTACTGACTTTGATGTAACAATTTGGAATGAGAAAGTTTGGGATTCCTCTATATTTAAGATTAACCAAAACTTTCTTTCGGACTTACTTAAAGCAACATTGCAATTTGATTATGGTATTTTATTAGGCACTAATGATGACAAAGTTGAATTTAGGGGACAAGTAATGTTACAGCCAAGAGACAATATATTGTTCGAACTTGGTTTATTCACAGGACGACTTGGCACTTCTAAATGTGCTTTCATAATTGACAAAGAAATTAAACTGCTTTCGGACTTTGGTGGTCTATCATTAGCTGTATTTGAAAACGGGAATGAACAAAGTTTTGAAAATGCAGTAAATCAAGTTAAAGACCTTTTCAAATCAAGTTCGGATGACGAAATTAACTTTTTCCCATCAGCGACATTGGCTTCTGTTTACCTAGAAAACCTCATAGCACCTACTTGTAGGTATCTTATTGAAAATGGTGGATATGAACTTGACGGAGTAAAATTTAAAAAATGTAAGCTCCATATTTTAGTTCCAGACCGAATAAATCAGGATGTAAATCTCCAGTTTGAGAAGTTAAAATCATCAATTGAAACCAAAAATGTGTCTTTTAAGTATGCAGGCCGGCCACGAAACATAAGTATTGATACTCAAATAAAAGATGAAACATTAGTTTTCATTGACTTTCCTACAATCATTACTGGAATTAACTATGCTATTTCTAATCTTTTACCAAATGATTTTAATAGACTAAGTCCTGATTACGACTCAATTCTTGAAAGAGAACTTAGACGTTTCATAACTACATTGAAAAAATTATTAATTAAACACGGTTTTGATGAAATGGTAATTGTAAAAAGAGAGAATGACTTATCCAAGAACAATAAGCCCAGCCCATAACAATGTATATACAAAATAGGCGAGATAGTAGTAAAATCAAGGGCTGTAGCCCGCTTAAAATTATCACGGTTTGATACTTTTGAAGTCCCCGCTGGCGCGCGTCTGTGACGCGTGACCTTTCTACTGCTAAAAATTATCAAGCCCAGCACTCGCTCGTCTCCTGCCGAGTGAGGAATATTGTAGTGATCGTAAGATTTAAAAATGCCTGAATCGGGTTGGTTAAAGACGATTACAAAAAAACACCCCCACTGGTCGTAGGTTTTAGCGTCAGCGACCCTACGACTGAACTTTTTGAAAATACAGTCCTAAATAAAGACTTTAGAGCAAATAGCCACCGAGGCTCCTACCCGGCGGGCTTCCACTCTTATTTGCGCTGAAGCTTTCACCCACGGTTGTAGCTTTTGGCAAAGGACAAAACATTATCCCCCATTTATCCCAAGCACCTGCCACCCTTACAGATAGGTTTTGTCATTCACCCGTTTAGACCTAATTTTCTCATAAATTCAAACCCAAAAGATCCTATGAGGAAAACAAAATATCAATCATTATCAACAGCCTTGCTGCTGGCTTTGGTCATGACATTTTCTGTCATGCTGGAAGCACAAGCCCAGAAAAAGAAAAAGGGCAATAGTGAACCGACCGTTCGCTTTGATGAGTCGTTGTATGATGCAATCTCTTACCGATCTATCGGTCCTTACAGAGGTGGTAGAGCATCATCAGTCACCGGAGTTCCCGGTCAGCCTAATGTTTTCTACATGGCAGCTACCGGCGGTGGTGTATGGAAAACAGTAGACGGTGGCTCTAGCTGGAAAAACATTTCTGATGGTTACTTTGGCGGCTCCATTGGTGCGGTTGCAGTAGCTGATTCTGACCCCAACATATTGTACGTGGGTACCGGAGAAAGCACTGTAAGAGGTAACGTATCACCAGGCTATGGTGGATTCTGGAAATCTTACGATGCAGGTGATACCTGGGTGAAATTACCACTCAATATCGATCAGGTACAAACGGGAAGAATCCGCATCCACCCTAAAAATCCTGATATCGCTTTTGTTGCCATTATTGGTGATCTGTTCAAAGATTCTCCTGACAGGGGCGTTTACAAAACCACTGATGGTGGCCAATCATGGAAAAAAGTGCTGTATGCCAATGAGCGCACCGGTGCTGTAGATATTACTTTCGAGCCGGGCAATGCACGTGTGTTGTATGCCTCTACCTGGAATATCCGCAGAACTCCTTATTCTTTGGAGTCTGGTGGAGAGGGCTCTGCGCTATGGAAATCCACGGATATGGGTGAAACCTGGCAGGATATTTCCGGCAACCAGGGTTTACCTGGTGGCATTTGGGGTATCTCAGGTGTAACTGTATCGCCTGTAAATCCTGACCGTGTATGGGCCATCATCGAAAATGAAAAAGGCGGTGTGTACCGCTCTGATGATGCCGGCAAAACATGGCAGCTTACCTCTGCTGACAGAAATCTTCGTCAGAGAGCCTGGTATTACACCAAAATTTATGCAGATACTGAGTTAGAAGACCGTGTATATGTGATGAACGTTCAGTTCTGGCAGTCTAATGATGGTGGTAAAACTTTCAAAGATTTTGATACGCCACACGGTGACCACCACGATCTATGGATAGCTCCTGAAGACAATCAAAGATTGGCTGTGGCAGACGATGGCGGTGCACAAATCAGCTATGATGCAGGTGAAAACTGGAGCACTTACATGAACCAGCCTACAGCGCAGTATTATCGCGTGGTTACGGACAATGATTTTCCATACAACATCCTCGTAGCACAGCAGGACAATTCAACACAGAGAATTGCGCATCGTGTGGATGGCAATGGCATCACCGAGCGTGACTGGGAGCCTTCTGCTGGTGGTGAAAGTGCCCACATGGCAGCTGACCCTGATAACCCTGAGGTGGTTTACGGTGGTAGCTACGGTGGTCTGTTGACCCGCGTAAACCATGAGACCGGTGAAGTGCGTGTGATCAATGTATGGCCGGATAACCCCATGGGTCATGGTGCCGAGAACATGAAATACAGATTCCAGTGGAACTTCCCTATTTTCTTCTCTCCGCACAATTCAGACAAGCTTTACACTACGTCTAACCACTTCCATGTGTCTACGAACGAAGGACAAAGCTGGGAGCTAATCAGCCCTGACCTTACCCGAAATGAAGCTGAAAAATTAGGCCCCTCAGGCGGTCCTATCACCAAAGACAATACCGCTGTAGAGTATTATGCGACCATATTCGCTGCCTGCGAATCTCCATATGAAGAAGGCCTGCTTTGGGCAGCTTCTGACGATGGTCTGATCCATGTATCCAAAGACGGTGGCAAGAATTGGGAAAATGTAACCCCGGCCGGAGCCCCTAAATATTTGATGTGGAACAGCGTAGAGCCAGATCCATTTACTGACGGTGGCATGTATGCCGCAGGTACCTCTTACAAGGATGGAGACTATGCACCTTACCTGTACAGAACCAAGGACTATGGACAAACCTGGACGAAAATTGTTGACGGAATCGAAAGCAATCACTTCACCAGAGTTGTGCGTGCTGATCCGGGCAGACAAGGCCTATTGTATGCAGGTACTGAATCCGGCATGTACATCTCTTTTGATGACGGTGCCAGCTGGCAACCATTCCAGTTGAACTTACCGCTCGTGCCGATTACTGATCTGGCGCTAAAAGACAATAATCTGGTTGTAGCTACTCAAGGTCGTTCGGTTTACATCATTGATGATCTTACACCTTTGCACCAGTTAAGCCAGGAAGTAGCCACCAATGAGTTCCACCTGTTCAAGCCTATCGATAGCTACAGAATGGGTCAACCAAGCTGGGGCGGACCTGGCAATGCAGTAGGTGAAAACCACCACAATGGCGTTCGCTTCTTCTTCAACCTTAACAGAGAAATTGGTGAGGATGATGTAGTGAAATTGGAGATCATGGAGGAAGATGGCGACCTTATCAAAACATTTGCTTCCAATGCTGAGGACAAAAAAGCTATGCTGAAGGTGAAAAAAGGCAGCAACCACTTTACCTGGAATATGCGCTACCCTGATGCAGAGCCTTTTGATGGTATGATCATGTGGGCTGCAAGTCTGACCGGTCCAAAGGCTGTGCCCGGCAACTATAAAGCAAGACTTACTGTGAATGATCAGTCTATGGACACCGACTTCACTATCCTGAAAGACCCTCGAACAGAAGCAACTATTGCTGATATTCAGAAGCAATTTGACTTCCTGATCGAGGTAAGAGACAAGCTTACTGAAACGCATACAGCTATTAAGAATATGCGTGAGGCACGTGCTCAAATGATGGACCTGAAAAAGAGATTGGAAGGTGATGAGTCCTACAAGGAAATTGTGGATATGACAGAGGATATCAATAAGCAAATGACGGAAGTAGAGCAAGCGCTTTACCAGACGAAAAATCAAAGCCGTCAGGATCCGCTGAACTTCCCTATCCGATTGAACAACAAATTGGGTCACCTCAACAGTGTGGTTGGCAGGTCCAGCGATTACTCTCCTACTGACCAGGCGGTGGCCGTGAAAAACGAAATGAGCGAAAAAATCAATACCGAGCTCAAAAAATGGGAAACTATCAAGAGCAATGAAATTCCTAAGCTGAATGAAAAAGTGAAGGAAATGCAGATCAATGCTGTAATGCTTGATAGCAAACCAAGTACAATGTAATCATGATGTAGTTTGAATAATAAAAGCGGGGCTTAGTCCTCGCTTTTTTTGTTTACATTCATTGGTACAAATCACTTTGATCATGTACCGAATCCTACTACTCGTGTTTTTACCGGCCCTCGTCATTGGGCAGCCTTCTACAGAAGTCTATCTATTTGATATCAATAATGAAGGTGAAAGTATTGCCTTGTCCAACCCCACCAATATCTCTAAAAATGCCGGCAAATACGACAATCAGCCATCTTTCGATAAAAATGGCGACAATCTCTATTATGTAAAATCCATTGGGAAGAATTCGGACATTGTAAAGTACAACCTGAGTCAAAAAACAGAGGAACGCATCACTGATACACCGGCCGGTGAGTATTCACCGCAGGTTACACCAGATGGGAAATTCATAAGCAGTATCATCCTCAATGATGCTGGATACCAACGGCTGGTGAAGTACCCTTTGGGAGGCGGAGAAAGACAGGTAGTGGTACCTGAAAAAATTATCGGCTATTACGTATGGTGGGATAACGCCACCCTGGTCAGCTTTGTGCTAGGTGAACCAGCCACCCTGGAAATCACCAATCTGCTGCCGATGGAGCATACTGTTGTAATGGAAAACATCGGTCGGTCTATTCATATGATACCAAATACCGGGCTGGTTAGCTTTACCCAGGATGGCCAGATCAAGTCATTAAATCCAAAAAGTAAGGAAATACTCACGGTTGCCAATATGATAGAAGGCGGTCAAGATATGGCTTGGTTGCCCGATGGCTCAATACTCATGAGCAGCGGGA
The DNA here is from genome assembly GCA_965227155.1 of Cyclobacteriaceae bacterium. Taxonomy (GTDB): domain Bacteria; phylum Bacteroidota; class Bacteroidia; order Cytophagales; family Cyclobacteriaceae; genus UBA6059. The sequence goes on along the minus strand of OZ245731.1, from coordinate 3,614,865 downwards.
GCAAGCTTTTCCGCTGGACAAAAGCCAATGACTGGAATGAGATTGCCGACATGACCAGCTTTGGACTTGGGGATGTGTCACGAATAGCGATTTCTCCACAGGTTGATAAGCTGGCCCTGGTTGTCGAAGAACAGTCACTTTTTAGCCGCCCTAATATCCAGATGGGGCTAGTCGCAAGGGATCTTGACAAGACACTCGCTTTCTATCAAAATATCATCGGCATGACGCGTATTGGAGGCTTTGATATCGATGAAGCTTTTGGAAAAGCAAGTGGCTTAAGCAACGGTGTACCCTTTTCGGTAATCCAATTAAAATTGGAAGATTCACCGGCCGCCAATGAGCTTAAGGTTGTGTCATTTGACAATGCCTTTGCATCCGAAAGGTCAAAATTCATCCAGGATGAGCCCGGCCTTCAGTATTTGACAATCTATGTGAAAAACATCCAACCATTTATTGAACGGCTGGAGTCAAACAACATTCCATTCCTTGGAGAGACACCAATCACATTACCCGATGGCAGGTATTTTGTGCTCATACAGGACCCTGATGGTACTTTTGTGGAGCTTATTGGGCCAAAAGCAAATTGACAGGACTATTGCTACTTAATTTGGAATGGCGATAAGATTGATTGTAATATCCATTATTTCTCCGCCATGGGTTGTGTCCTTACAAGCCGTTCCTGGATGGTGGAGACACATCCAGGGTTTTGCAGGTAACTCTAACCATCACCAGACCTAAACACCTAAATATTATCTCTTTGAACCTTAGTGCTTCTTTGGGTGGCTTTGTGTTTAATTTTTACACAGAGTTTCGCAGAGTAGTAACTGAGGGGCACAAAGTTTTTGAAAAGAGCCATCATCTTCACCCCTTTAGTCCCCCAGGGGACATAAATTCGATGGTAGCTTTTTAGCTATCACACCAAAATATATATTGGTAATATATTGCATATCAATAGTTTACAATTTTTATTTCAGACACCTGTAACTTTTTAAAAAGCAGAACAGTCTGCCTATCAGAATGTCGTCACTTTTTGAACAACAAATATTACCGGAAACGCAGCGCATGTTTAGGTATGCACTGACCATCCTAAAAGATGCAGACAGTGCTCATGATGTAGTACAGGAATGCCTGGTGAAGATTTGGAACAAACGTGATATGCTCAGCAAAATAGAAAACCCCGAAGCATGGGTAATGCGCATTACCCGCAATCAATGCTTCGATTGGGTGAAGACCAACAGGTTTACAATACTACCTGATGCGCAGGAAAATAAGGCGGAGCACCGCAATGCCGATCACGATATGCTGATGAAAGATCAGCAAAAATGGCTGGCGCTAGTCCTGGAATCATTGCCTCAAAAGCAGCAGGAGGTTTTTCACCTGCGGGAAATTGACGGCATGAGTTACCAGGAAATCTCAGAGACCCTGTCGCTCAATATATCAGAAGTGAAAGTGAATCTGCACAGGGCCCGCACAAAAGTGAGGACATGTTTACAAAAAATTGAAGCCTATGGAATCGCGAATTAATCAGCTATTGGAGAAATACTGGGCTGGAGAAACAACCCTGCAGGAGGAAAAGGAGCTGAAATCCTATTTCAGGAAAAATCCCTCCCTTACGCCTACCGGCTTGTTTTTTCAAGGCCTTGACCAAACGGCGAGTCAGTCTTCTTCAAAAGCTTTCACAAAGCCAGGGGGCTGGTTCCAGCAAACAAAATATGCGGTAGCTGCTACCATTACATTGGGCATCATTGTGGGTGCCCTAATACTTAGGGATTCGGGCAGGCAACATGATTTTGAAATTACAGACCCTCAGCAAGCCTATGAAATTGCACAAACGGTGCTGGGCAGCATGTCAACTTCTATCAATGAGGCAAAGCAACACACATTACAATTGAAAAAATTAAATAAAGCAGAAAATATCATTAAACAAGAACAATTATGAAACAGGCAGTAACATTATTAGCAGCATTACTGATGACTTTGGGTGCATGGGCCCAGGGCGAAGTGGTGAGCAAGTATTTTGATCAGTTCCGTGACAATGAAGACTATGTGAAAGCTTCAATCAGCAGCAAGATGTTTTCATTATTCACCGAACTGGAGGCCGGCAGTGAGGAAGAGGAAGAGTTCCTCAAAGCAGTAAGCAAACTCAAAGGCATGAAAATCCTTTATGGTGACAGTGTAGCCAATGCCAGTAAACTTTATAAGACCGGCATTGATGACGTGAATAAGGCAGGTTTTGAAGAGCTGATGACAGTACTGGATGCCGAGGAAAACTTCCATTTTGCCATCAAAGAAAAGGGAGGTATTATTTCCGAACTCATCATGGTGTCGGGAGGTAAAAAAGGATTCTCATTGATTAGTTTGTATGGAGAAATTGATCTGAAAAATATCTCAAAGATAGCCAGGAGCATGAGGGTTGAAGGGCTTTCCGGCCTTGATAAACTCGACCAACCTGAAAACTAGCATGTCTACCAAAAAACCTATTGTTATTATGGTTTTGCTTTTAGGGCTATCACAAGCCCTATTGGCGCAAGAAGACATTTTTAAAGACTATGCCAAGCAGCGTTTTCTACAGAGTTACTGCCTATACCCTAGCACGCTGCGTATGCTAAACCTTAATGACAATACTGCTTTTGATGAACTGGCCTCCTCCATCGATAAGCTCCTTATTTATGAACTGGATTCCGTTGCTACGACATCCCGGTCCTACGATCAGATGTTGATGGCGTACAGAGAGGCAGGTTTTGAAGAATATGTTTATATCGAAGGTGCAGGACAGCACACCATAATACTGGGCAAGGAAAGTCGTATAGATGAAATGGTGGGGGTCATTACGCTGGCAGACCAGGTATTGGCATTTTTTCTAAGGGGCAATGTAGCCTGGCAAAAAATTCCAACCCTAATGAATACACTGCAAGAAAATGATGTCTTCAATGTGCTGAACCTAAAACCAGAGGAATGGAATTGATTCTCGAGACAAAGCACCTCACCAAATATTTTGGTAAAATCAGGGCTGTTCACGACCTTAATTTGACCATCCGAAAGGGATGTGTTTATGGGTTACTGGGACCCAACGGAAGTGGTAAAACAACTACACTGGGATTGCTGCTGGACGTTGTATCACCAACTTCAGGCTCATATAGCTGGTTTGGCGGGATGTCCAATGTGAGTAGCAGAAAAAGAATTGGTGCCATATTAGAAACCCCTTGTTTCTACCCTTATCTGTCTGCCGTTCAAAATCTAAGGATTGTAGCGCACATCAAGGAGGCACCGGTATCGAGAATCGATCAAGTGCTGGAGCAGGTAGATCTCTTCAGCCGCAGGCATGATAAATTTAAGACCTACAGCCTGGGAATGAAACAGCGGTTGTCCATAGCATCAGCACTCCTTGCCGATCCACCGGTGCTTATTTTGGATGAACCCACCAATGGTCTTGATCCACAAGGTATTGCGGAGATACGTGCTTTAATTACCACCATTGCTAAGGAAGGTAAAACGATCATCCTTGCCAGCCATCTGCTGGATGAGGTGCAGAAAGTATGCTCCGATTTCTGTGTGCTGAAAAATGGTGTGAAGCTACATGAAGGTCCTGTAAATGATATTCTCGGCGAAACCAATACAGTAGAGATATCATCTGATGATTTGGCAAGGCTGGAAGAAACGGTGAAGGGATGCAGCGGAGTTACGAAAGTCCTGGCCTCCAATGGCAGCCTGCAGCTGGAGCTTTCGGAGCATTTTACCGCGCAAGATGTCAATCAATACCTATTTCAGCAGGGTATTGTACTGAAAAAGCTTGTAACGCAAACCAATTCGCTGGAAAAACAATTTCTAAAAATCCTGAAAGAAAATGATTAGAGCATTTCAACTTGAATGGCTTAAGCTAAGAAACTATAGGGTCTTTTGGATTTTGATGGGTATGTACTTATTTGCTCTGCTGGCAATTACATCTTTCGGAGTTTTATTCCTGGAGTGGTTAAAATCAATGGGTGCAGACCTTGAAGGCTTAGATCCCACCATGCTGCCGATTTATGATTTCCCTGACATTTGGCAAAATACCACCTACCTGGCCACCTTTTCAAAAATCCTGCTCGGTTTTATTGTCATCATTTCCGTCAATAATGACCTGAGCTACAACACACTCCGTCAAAATGTGATTGATGGTATAAGCAAACGCGAGTTTATCATAAGCAAAATGACATTGATTGTGATAATGGCCTTAACCAGTGTGATGATACTTTTTGTGGCAGGGATGATCAATGGTTCCATTTATTCTCACCCGCTAGGTATGCCCTATATGTTTCAAAAGCTTGAGTTTTTAGCGGCTTACTGCTTTGAAATTATTGTTTTTTGCTCTCTGGCATTTTTGATTGCTTTATTCATCAAAAAAGCAGGATTCGCCATCATTACCCTCTTTTTGTACACCTGGATGTTTGAGCCCATCATGACAGTCAATTTTGAGCATAATCCTTACCTGAGCCACACGATATTACCCCATATAGCACAGTTTTTTCCGATACAATCACTTAACAACCTGATTCAACTGCCTTTCAAAAAGTACATTTTTAAGGAGATCGTAGACTTTATTCCATGGAGTGCAATCCTGATCAGTAGCGGTTGGCTTATCATCTACATCACAGCCATTTACTACACGCTAACACGTAAGGATTTAAAGTAATACGATAGAAAATCCTATGGCTTTATTCATGTCCTCACGAATCAATAAGCCTGTGTGGTTTTACGCACTCGCTCTGCGCTTGCAATGGCAGGATTATGAAACTTCAGCCTTCACCAGACCTGCATGCCTCTAATATTATCTCTGTGACCCTCTGTGCTTCTTTGAGTTGCTTTGTGCTATAGTTTTTACACAGAGTTTCGCAAAGAAGTCACTAAGGGGCACAAAGTATTAGAAACTGGCCCAATTTCCCCCCTATAGTCCCCCAGGGGACACAAACCTACAGTTTAGGATATAGCAAGGACTATTTCTCAATCTCGGAAGGGACTATGCCTTGATTCCTGTCCTCACGAATCAATAACCCTATGTGGTTTTACGCACTCACTCTGCGCTTGCAATGGCAGGGTTATGAAACTTCAGCCTTCACCAGACCTGCATGCCTCTAATATTATCTCTGTGACCCTCTGTGTTGCTTTGTGCTATAGTTTTTACACAGAGTTTCACAAAGTAGCCACTAAGAGGCAGAACGATCTTGAAACGACCATCATTTCCCCCTTGTGGACATAAATCATCAGGTTAAGGTTTTAGCGGGAACCATACACTATGGGCTGGAATTTCGCTTAGCCTATTAGCATTGGCTATAGAATCGTAAACTCTACCCTCCTGTTTAGCGCCTGGCCCTCCTCAGTAGCATTGTCCGCAATTGGCTTGGTTTCGCCGTAGCCTTTACTCACCAGTCTATCTGCCGCAATGCCTTTCTCAAGTAGATAGGCCTTTACAGATGCTGCTCTTTCGGTGGATAGATTCATATTGTAATCATCGCTACCCTTGCTATCGGTATGGCCACCCAGCTCAATTTTAAGATCAGGATTATCATTCAGAATTCTCACCAGTAGATTCAATTCCTCAAAGGATTCCTCCTTCAATTCGGATTTGTTAAACTCAAAGAAAATATTGTTGATCCGAACTGTCTGGCCTACCTCAAGAGGCGCCATATAAAGGTCTTTAGTCACCTCCTTGTATTCAGCCAGTTCCCTTACGTCCAGGTTTTCGCTCACAGGATAATAGCCATTTTTCTCACCACGGAATGCATACTGTTTACCCAAAGGCAATACTATCTGGTAAGATCCATCATTGGGATCGGAGCTGGCAATACCCAACTGCTCCCCAGTAAGCAGGTCAGTATAACTAACGTTTGCTGCTATAGGCTTGTCTGTTTTACTGTCGTACACCACACCAGACACCAGTACAACCGGCTCTGGCAGCAAGTTTGGCGGTAGCTTAACCCGAAACACATCTCCCCCGCCGATGGAATTGTTGGCTGAGATCAAATACGCGTAAGCACCTGAGGCGGGTATAGAGAAATAAGCATCCCAACCAGAAGTATTGATGCCCATACCCAGGTTTTGAGGTTCACTCCAATTGGTCCAGGTGTCATCCAGTCGCTTGGTCACAAAAATGTCAGAACTACCATAACCCGGCCAGCCACTGGAGCTGAAGTACAATGTTTTATTATCAGCAGCAAGGAAGGGCGAGGTTTCATCACCCGGGGTATTGATGCTCGGTCCGGCATTGATAGGTTCGGTAAAGGAACCATCATCGTTTCTAAAACAAACATAGATATCGCGGTAGTCTGTTTCCTCCTTATTTTGTGTGTCGTCCCTGTTGAGTGTAATTAAAATGACCTTTTTGTTGCCGGATAGGTTTGATTCCGTGTAGTTGCTGTTGTTGTAATAATTCTCAATCACCACATCCTGTGGGATTTCCCAACCGTCACTCGTTCTATGCGAAATAGAAAGCCCGGAACCGCCAGATCCACCGCCATTAGGGTCATACCGGTTTAGCAGCAGCAAACTGTTGTTATCAGGCGTTACGCTAATCACTGAATTGTTGAAGTCCTGGTTTAGCGGATAAGGCATGGGCTCTGCCTGACTCCACACATTGCCTTCCAGTCGGGAGGTCCAGATGTCATCCTCCTCAGGATCCACATTGAGTGGATAGTCATCCCGCGTGAAAAACAGTGTTTTACCATCGGGGGCGATGACCGGCATTTTTTCATACCATTCAGTATTGACATTTCTGCCCAGGTTTTCCTTTACAAGGTCGATAGGTACATCAGGTACTGTTTTGATTGGGCTGGCATCCTGGTATACCTTCAGTGATTCTACAGTCATGGATTGTTCCCTGGATATGTTGAACCCAATGCCTGTGCCGTATAATTTTTTAGCTGGCATGCTATGCACCTGCTGACCATTGATATGAAACAACCATTGGCTGCCATTGCGGGCTATTTCCACCTTATTTAGTTGTCCTGAGCCTTTGATCAAGGTCTTATTTTCAACCCAATCCAGTACATCGCTGTATTTTCCATTCTTATACTCGCCAATGTAGAAATAGCCGTTACCACTCAAAGCAAACTGAAAATAACTGTCTTCCTTCTTACCAAATAGGAATGAATAGCCATAATTAGTGATACCCTTGAGGTGACCCATCACTATTTCAAATCGCCAATCTTTAGTATCGTCCAGCTCTATGGTTTTAAAAACACTCCATGAGCCCTCCTCTCTTTTATGTTTGAACTCATATCGGCCATAATTGAAAAAAGCCTCGGCATTATCATGTGAAAAATCGGCCCACTCCCACCTATTGTCTTCAAATTCATCCAAAAAAACCAAATTACTTTGGCCATAGAGCAGTGTAGTGCAGGCGAGAGAAATAATAAAAAAGATTATGCGTATCATGGTTGATAATTTTTTGGTAAGATCAGGAATCGAGAATCCTATGACAATACCTTCTATTGGGTATTCTTAATTACCTTAGATCGAAAATTTCTTTAAAATCAGGCTTTTAGCGGTTATGATAGAAGTTCTAAAATATGTAATGGGTGGCTTTTTCATTTTTGCGGGGGTCATGCATTTTGCCAAACCCAAATTCTTTCTAAGAATCATCCCACCTATTCTGCCTTTCAAGGAATGGATCAATTGGATTACTGGGGTTGCTGAAATAACAATGGGTGTAGGCCTGCTTATTCCACAATACCAGCAGCAAGCCGCCTGGGGTATCATTGCAATTCTTATTGTGGTGTTTCCAGCCAACATCTACCAGTTGATCGCCAAAGGTGCAGGCATGAAAGTACCCATGTGGGCATTGTGGCTCAGGTTGCCGGTCCAATTTGTTCTTATCTGGTGGGCATATCAATACACCCTGGCTTAGTAGCATGGAAACCCTGGATGTTTGTGTGCAGCTTTTTCGGGAAAATAAAGACCCCAGTATTGCCATTGGCATGAAAAAATACATGCGCGACCAATTTCCTTTTTTGGGCATCAAATCACCGCTGAGGAGCATGACAATCAAGGAATTGTGGCGGGATTATCCACTCAGGAACCGTAGTGAGCTACTGGATTTTGTAGAAGGATGCTGGACCCTACCCGAGCGGGAGTTTCAATATGCTGCCATGGAAGCACTTTGGAAATATCGAAAGCTGCTATTGGAAAAAGATCTGGCGTTATTGACCCGGCTGATAACAAATAAAAGCTGGTGGGATTCGGTTGATTTCCTTGCTGGTAAAATGGGATCCTATTTTTTCCTACGCTTCCCAGAATGCCTGGTGAATGGACCGGATCAATGGGTAGTTTCCAATCATATGTGGCTCAACAGGTCAGCCATCCTTTTTCAATTGAACCATAAGGAAAAAACCGATGAAAAACGGCTATTCAGCTTTATCGATCAGCATCGGCATTCGGATGAGTTTTTCATACAAAAAGCAATTGGCTGGGCCTTACGACAATATGGTAAAACGGCACCAGAAAAAGTAAGGTCATTTGTAGCAAAGGCCAACTTAAAACCGCTGAGCAGACGTGAAGCTTTAAAGCATATCGGCTAATGGAGATTGTATTCATACTTTGCAAGCCGGCCCTTGCTGAGCATATAGGATTTGCAGCCAGGGCCATGCATACGCAGGGATTTGACTCGCTGCGATTGGTACAGCCCTGCGACTACCTCAATGACACAACCCGGAAAACCGGCTATGGCTCTTATCCTATTTTGGAAAATGCCATGTGCTTCGACTCCTTGCAGGATGCCAGGCAAGATTTGGACTTAGTCATTGGGACAACCGCCAAACGCCGGAAAACCCGGCATGACAGCTACACTCCCTCTGAGCTTGTTGAGGTCTTGAAGAGCAAGAATTCGGCAATGCAAAAAGTTGGATTGGCTTTTGGCAGTGAGCAAAGCGGTTTGAGTGCTGCGGAAATTACTGCCTGCGATCTGCTTAGCCACATCCCTATGGTCACTAAGCATCCTTCACTCAATCTATCCCAGAGTATTACGGTGTATGCCTATGCTCTGGCGAGGTTTAATTTACCAATGCCTGGTGAGCTGACACCTTATAATCCGGGATTGCAAAAGGAATTTCTAAGGCGAGCAGAGGGCTTAATAAAAACTCTAGACCTTCACCAAAACCCAAGCTTACACCAGCGGATGCTTGACCGGCTCGCCAGCACCTCAGCAGCCGATATGGCATTGATGATGCAGGTACTTGACAAATTGGAGAGAAAAAATCCTTGATGAGGAAAGGTTGGATCTCATTTTTAAAACTGATTACCAAGGCAGACGGTAATACATTTTTATTTGTTGGAGAATAGTTTGGGCCTATTCAATTAATAACACTTCATTAAGGAGCATCTCAAATTGTTTTTTAAAGTTGAAGAAGCTTATTCATATAGCTTTTTTTGATGACTCTTCCAGACTCTTTTTTCATGACAATTTTTAACAATTTAAAAGCAACCTGGAATACATTTTTGAAGTCTTAAGCATTGTTCAAATTCTATTAATTCAAAAGTTAAAAAAGGACAAATTATCAATTATTAATGAACATGTTTTATGAAAATCATGCAATGGTTTTTTGTGGGGGCACTACTGATGGTGGTGTTTTCATGTCAGGAAGATGAGGATGTAGTGAGTAATTCAAAAATCGGAAACTGGGAAATTGATGGGCAGGCATCATTAATTTACCTGGATGGTCAACCTGCTACTCTCCAAGAAATCGGGATGTCGGTTTTTAACCTAAGCGAAGATGAGAGGTTGCCTTTCATGGAAGCTTACTTGAAAACGCACCTGTTGGGGCCATTTTCCTTAGGCAATGGCGAGGTATCTTTCACTCATGAAAATATGGTAGTAAAGCACCAAGCAATGGAGGTACAGTATCGCTATGAAACTGTAAATGATGGCAGTGACTTTTTTATTTATGACATGGGTGATGAAAATTCACAATGGCATTTTTCAATTTCCATCAAAGATGATAGGTTAGAATTAAGCAAAGGGCTGGAAATTGAGGTAGTAGATTTAGTGAACAAAAAGCATTTTCTTGAGGTCTTTTTATTCCTGAATAGACAGTAAGTCTTTAGCTTTTAGCACTCACTCAAAAAATTGAGTGAGTGCCCTATTTTGTCTCTAGTCTAGATTAACATCCCCAAAATACAAATAGGAAAACCCGGCCAATAAATACTCATCGTTTTTTATTTGTAATCTTTAAGTTGATGAACAGAGGCACCTTTTTTATAATGATAGCCTGATAGGGCTAGTTTTAATCCCTATTGTTATTCAATACAATCCAAAAAAGATCAATAGTTGGAAAGAAATTTCAACCAGCAATCCTTATAGAAAAACATAACCACCCGTCCTATCCACCTTTAATTCCTACCCGGAATTTGATATTTTGCTATTCAAACCTTTATCTAATGAAAAAACAACCACTCTTTCTACTCCTGCTCCTTTTGGGCTTTCAGACATTAGCCCAGGGCATAGTCGAAGACCTAAAGGCTATTGCCATCATCGACCAAAAGGTAATGATGCCCATGCGCGATGGGGTGCGGCTGGCCACAGATATTTACAGGCCCAAAACAGATGAGCCTGTGCCTATCATTTTCTCCAGAACGCCCTACAACTTCAATTCTTGGGGCAATGGAGAGATGAGAACAAGAACCATGGAGCGGGCTTATGAGGCCGTGAAGCGGGGGTTTGCTTATGTGGTGCAGAATGAACGTGGCAGATTTTTCTCCGAAGGTGAATGGGATATACTCGGCGTACCGCTCACTGATGGTTATGATGCATTCTCCTGGATGGCTGACCAGCCCTGGAGCAATGGCAAAATCGGGACATTAGGTTGTTCCTCTACTGCCGAATGGCAAATGGCTGTTGCCGCGCTGGATCATCCGAGCCACGCCGCCATGGTGCCCCAGGGATATGGTGCCGGCGTAGGTCGGGTGGGTGATTATTTTGAGCAGGGCAACTGGTACCGTGGCGGTGCTGAGCAAATGCTCTTTTTTGCCTGGCTCTACAATACCCAGCATGATGAAATGGCACCAAAACTCCCCGAGGGCATTACCCAGGAAGACCTGCAGCGCATCCAGCGATTTTATGATATGGCGCCTGAATACCCAAGAGTAGATTGGTCTGAAGGGCTCAAGCATTTGCCTATTCAGGATATCATCAAAAATCAAAATGGCCCAGTGGGGGTTTTTGAGAAAATGGTGCGCAGAAAGCCCAATGACCCTGCCTGGTATGAGGGCGGTTTGTATCATGATGATATGGGCTTTGGCGTGCCCAGCTTCTGGTTTACCTCCTGGTATGATGTATCCATTAGTCCAAATCTGGCCTTATTTAACCACGTCAGAAACAATATCAAAGACAAAGCCGTAGCTGATAACCAATACCTTGTGATTGCGCCGACTCTACACTGCCGATATACCAGGGCCACAGAAAATACCATTGTAGGTGAGCGCAGTGTGGGTGATGCCAGGCTCGATTATGATGAGCAGATCTATGGTTGGTTTGATTATTGGCTAAAAGGTGAGCAAAACGGTATCCTGGAAAAGCTGCCACGGGTGCAATACTACACCATGGGCAGCAACGAATGGCAGACTTCAGACACCTGGCCGCCAATAAATGCAGAAATGACCACTTTCTACCTCGACAGCAAGGGCAAAGCCAACAGCCTCTATGGAGATGGAAAGCTCAGCCTCACGCCCCCAACAGAGGAATACATGGACAGCTTTACTTATGACCCACACAATCCGGTACCTTCCTATGGAGGCAATGTTTGCTGCACAGGAAATGCAGTAGAAGGCGGCTCTTTTGATCAGCAACAAATGGAAACCCGTCAGGATATATTGGTGTACACCACCGATCCATTGGAGGAGGGTGTTGAAATTAGCGGGTTTATTGAAACCTCTCTGTACTTATCATCTGATGTGAAAGATACGGATGTGACGGTGAAACTGATTGATGTTTACCCCGATGGTCGGGCATACAACCTTGATGAAACCATTCAGCGGGTACGCTATCGGGAAGGTTATGACAAGGAGGTATTTATGGAAGAAGGCAATGTGTACAAAGTTGACCTGACACCACTTAGTACCAGTAATTATTTCAAAAAAGGGCATCGTATCAGGATAGAGGTATCCAGCAGCAACTTTCCACGGTTTGCGAGAAATCTAAATACCGGGGGCAACAATTTTGATGAGTCAGAGGGCATTGTTGCGCACAATAATATTCATCACTCACCGGATTACCCCAGTCAGATCCGGCTGCCCGTAGTAGGAAAGCTTAAGATTGGGGATCGGTAAAAAACTTAGAGCCTTTAATGACCGTTGGTACGATCGCCAACGGTCTTTTGATGTTGAGTTGACAGTTTTGATGATAAACTTGCTTCTCTTAAGATCCGATTTACGGATATAATAATGTATGAGGAGCAAGGATTGTCAATTACTGCTTTCGAATGACTTAACCGTCTAAAAACAAACACAAAACAGGTTTTGTATTACAAAAAGTAGATTACCAGGTCGAGGTTTCAAGTTTTTTGATTTGGCTGAAATGTTGATCTGAAGAGACCAAGATTAGATTATGCTCTAACGCTAAAGCTGCTATCCAGATATCATTCTCTGGAATTGGCTTTCCCATAGATTTTAACTGTGACTTTATGTCCCCATAGATTAGGGCCGTCGATCCACTTACCTCCAGAATAGGATAGCTATCTGAAAAGATTTCTATTTCTTTAAATCGCTTCATTCTATTCCTGACAACTCCTGACCCAAAAGCTCCAAAGTATAATTCACCAATTACTATTGATGGAATAAATACTTCTTCCTTAAGGAGCTTAATGCCAATTGACTGATCACCTTTAAAAAAATCGATTATAATATTTGTATCAATTAAGAAGCTACCATCCATTTTCATCGATTTTCTCACAACCCTCCTCTATTACCTTTTTGATATCTTCAGCTTCTTCATTTGTCCAAGAACCAGACAAAGTTTCCAACATTGACTTTCTTTTCTCCGCTGTAGATTTAGATAGCACCAAAGACTCTATTTGATTAATTTTTGTGATATCATTCATTGAGCTAAACGCTTGAATAATTCGTAATTTTCTTGCTTCTAAATTCATACCTATCCTTTTTACCAGTACAAAATAATAATAAAATTAAGTTTTTGTCTTGCATGCAATAGATCATTTTGATCGATACACACCATGCAAACGGCCTCTTATACTGTACTAAACAATTATAAAAGTATCAAATTATCTATATCCCATTTTATTCTTCGATCAATAAGCAGAAAAAAGACTGGAAATATATGCATGGAGTAGAATAACGATTTATGTACATCTGATCATAGGTATGCATGATATGCCACTGCAAAATAAAATGAAGAATTTCAGGAGTTTTACCTTTCTAAGGCACAAGCGGACGATTGCTCCTGATGTTGAAGAATGGCCCGATTATATATGATATCCCTCACTTGGCAATGCTGTGCAAGTGCATGTGACTTCAGTTTCTTGTTTCGTGAGGACACGAACCAAGGCGTTGGATCATATCTCCTGAAGCCAAAATCGTACACGCTCGTTTCATCCTCCCATTCATTTCCAACAAATTTGTATTTGTTTTCTGTGCCGCTTGTGTAGCTGTTAAAAGTCCCCCCAAAAGGGTAATAATCATTTGCTGCCATCAATCCCTACCCTTCTTCTCGCTGCGCAGCTCCACTGGGTCTCCATCGCGGAGCTGCTTGCTTACAGCTGTGTAGGGGCCGGTAATCACTTCCTGACCTGCTTGTAAACCGGAGATCACTTCAATATTCTCATAATCGCTGATGCCGGTTTTTACTTCCACCATTTTGGCGGTACCATCTTCATGTACGAACACCACCTCTTTATAATCATCAATGAGTCTTGCCGGTTGATCCAGCTGATCCTCATCGCTCTCATTTTCCAGATCTTCAGCCGACCGGGTAGTTACTGCAGCCAAAGGTACTACAGTGATGTTTTCCTTTTTATCCGTAAGGATTTCCACACTGGCTGTCATGCCCGGCTTGAAGGGATTTTGAATCCCATTTTCCTCCACTAAATCCCTGAATGATTCATTGAGAATGCGTATCCGCACTTCAAATTCCGTGACCGCATCATCAGAAATTTTATTATTGGCAGTGCTGGCAATCTGCGTTACAATCCCCTTGAATGTCTTTTCTAAGCGGGTATAAGAGTCGACATCAATAATGGCCGTATCGCCCTTATTGATACGAATGATGTCATTTTCATTGACATCTACCCTTACCTCCATTTGGTTTAGGTTGGCAATGCGCAGCATCACGGTACCCGCCATTTGAGAGGTACCTACCACCCGTTCACCAAGCTCCACATTGAGCTGACTTACCGTCCCGCTCATCGGCGCCACGATGCTGGTGCGCCTGAGGTTTTCAGCCGCCTCATCTACCGAGGCACGGGCACTCTTTACGATAAACTCTGCTGCAATCACATTTTGTCGGGCCGACTCCAAATCCTGCTGGGCTATTTTATAATTGGCCTCTGCCACCTCATAATCCGATACTGATATGGCCTGGCCATCATACAATTCCTTCTGCCTTTCAAAATCCAACTCCGACCGCTTGAACTGCGCCTCCGCGCGTGCCAGTCGCGCCCGGCTATCGGCCAGATTAGCCTGCTGCTGGTTGAGGTTGGCTCGTGCCCGCTCCAATGCACTGATGAAATTATCCGGCCTTATTTTCACCATCAGTTCGCCCTGGATCACAGAATCACCTTCTTCGATATTAAGCTCAATGATTTCTCCTGGAACCTCAGGGCTTATTTCTACTTCTACTTCCGGCTGGATCGTACCCGAAGCGCTTACTTTTTCAGTAATATCGCCCTTCTTCACCATACCAAATACCACCTGAGTTGCTTCCTTATTGCCAAACCAGCCCTGCTTTTTGCCGATCAGCGCAATCCCAATGAGTACAACTACGGCGATAGCCAGGTATATAATGTTCTTGTTTTTCTTCATCAATCGTTGGTTAGTGGTTTACCCTGATAAAAATCTAATATTTTGAGTCTGAATATGTATTGGTATTTTGCCCTGATCAGGTCATTTTTAGCCCGCACCAGGTTATTATTGGCCACCTGGTAATCTGTAAAATTGATCGCTCCCAGATCATATTGGTTCTGCGTTACCCGAAAGGTCTCTTCCAGTGCCTCTACCTGCTTAAGACTTGCTGCATAGGATTTGGAGGCTGCTAAAGCATCATTATAAGCTGTTTCTATAGTCTGGCGCAATTCATTGGAAACCTGCTTGGCATTGAGCGCTGCTCTCTCCTGGGCCAATTTGGACCTCTGCACACCTGCCTCTGTCTGGAACCGGTTAAATATCGGTATGGACAGGTTCAAACTGACCGTTTTGCTTAGGTTTTCACTAAACTGATCAGAAAGCGGAAAGCTGGGCCTCACATCAACTACATTGGGCACTTCCCTAATGGTAGAGACCGTTTGGGTTGGGTCATTGGTTAAGAAGCCAATCTCCTGGGTGATGGTCTCCGTCCCTTCAAAAACCTGGCGCTGACGGTCTGCCACGGAAGAGTAGTTGGTGGAAAATCCGGCGTTGACCGACAGGCTTGGATAGCGCGCGGCCTGGGCGATTTTATAGGCCAGGTCTTCTCGCTGGATGCTGAACCTTGCACTTTGAACTTCCGGCATGCGCTGCTCAGCCTCCTGGTAAAGCGCCTGCGGCTTGACCAATAGCTGTGGATTATCTTCAAGCTGAATGCTTTCCCGAATGATGGTAATGCTATCCTCTGCCGGCAACAACAATAACTGTTTCAGGTTGAGCATCGACAGATTATAATTATTTTCATTTTGAATGAGTGTTACCTCATCACTGGCCAGCTGGGATTCAAGGTTCAATTGATTGATGATAGGCAGGGCACCTGCATCCACAAGCTTGGTCGTCTGCTTGATCTGCTCATGGGTCGTCTCAATCTGATACAGTGCGTTCTCTACAAGCTCTTCATTGAAAATCACATTTAGATAAGCATTGGCCACTTGCAAGGCAATATCATTCTTTACGGCTTCCAGATCAAACTGGGCTACTTTCAGATCCATTTCGCTTTGCTTAATGCTATTTCTAATGCGCAACCCATTAAACAAAGCCATATTGGAGTTGCCGTTTACACCGGTAAATCCTATACGCTGGGTAGCAAAAAGGTTGGTGGTAGGGTCAATAGAACGACCCCAGTTGAAGCCGTAATTACCCCCCAGGTTGAGATTGGGTAGCTGGCTAAATCGTGATTGCTTGAGTCCGATCTCCCGATCTTCTACGGTAAGCTCATTGTTTTGGATGGCCAGATTATTTTCAAAGGCGATTTCAATACAATCTTTCAAATCGAGCGCCCTCTTTTGCGCCAAAGAGGAAAAAACAATAAGAAAGATGAGCACCAGCGTGGCAAAAAATATTCGAAGCATAAGGCTTAATTCCTGTTTTACATGTCAATGTCGGGGATATAAATGATATCATTGACCCAACTGAGATTTTTTAAATATTCAAGCGTAATGGCTCTCGGACCTGAGTCCATTTCCAGGATAAGACAGGCATCAGCTGACTTACCCTTTCTGCTCACCGTCATGGTGGCAATATTACAATCATCGTTGCTCAACACTCCGGTGATGAAAGCAATGCTGCCTTTAACATCATCGGCTGTGATGATCATGGTATGGGCCCTGGCCGTAAAAATAGCATTGAAGCCATTTACCTCAGAGATTTTGATCAACCCTCCTCCTCTGCTTTCCCCTACCATAGAAACTTTCTTGTCACCTTTTTGAAGGATGAGTTTAATGGTGTTGGGGTGCATGGTGGAGGCGCTGCCCACAGGCCGGAAGGTCCATTCCAAACCAGCCTCCTTGCCAAGAGTAAGCGCCGATTTAATTCGGGTATCATCGGTTTTATAATCGAGCAAACCGGCAATAATTGCACGGTCGCTGCCATGCCCTTCGTAGGTTCTTGCAAAAGAATTGTAAAAGACGATCTCTGCCTTTTCTGGCTGAGCTCCCAACAGGCGCCGCCCTACACGACCGATTCTAACAACCCCGGCAGTATGCGAGCTGGACGGACCAATCATAACCGGCCCTATCATATCAAAAACGCTACTTCTCTCACCCATAATTAAAAAATCAAACCGCCACCTCAGCTTTGATGTGCGGATGCGGATCGTAATTCTCTAACGTAAAGTCTTCGTATTTGAACGAAAAAATATCTTTTACTTCCGGATTAATACGCATAATCGGTAATGGCCGGCATTCCCGGGATAGTTGCAGGCGTGCCTGATCCAAGTGGTTGCTGTACAAATGTGCATCCCCGAAGGTGTGGATAAACTCTCCATATTGCAGGTCGCATACCTGCGCTACCATCATTGTAAGCAGCGCATAGGAAGCAATATTAAAAGGTACCCCCAGAAACACATCGGCACTACGCTGATAAAGCTGACAAGACAACTTGCCTTCTGCCACGTAAAACTGAAACATGGTATGGCAGGGTGGCAAGGCCATGTCATCTACATGAGAAACGTTCCACGCACTTACGATATGCCGGCGACTGTCCGGTTTGGTTTTGATCTGATGGATCAATTTGCTGATTTGGTCATGTTTCTGTCCCTTCTCATCGGGCCAGCTTCTCCATTGCACACCATATACAGGTCCAAGATCTCCATTTTCATCTGCCCATTCATCCCAAATTGATACCTTGTTTTCCTTAAGGTATTTGATGTTGCTATCCCCCATCAAAAACCACAATAGCTCATGTATGATGGACCTTAGATGAAGCTTTTTTGTGGTAACCAGTGGAAATCCCTCCTGCAGATCAAAACGCATTTGGTATCCAAAAATACTAATCGTGCCTGTACCCGTTCTGTCTGATTTTTTCACCCCCTGCTCAAGGATGTGCTCCATCAAATCATGATATTGCTTCATAAACTATGTGTTAATTGTCTTCTAATCTGCTTTCAAGTTGACCATTATGCTATTCACATGAACCAGAAGTGTGATAACAAAATCACCACTAAGTTCTTATGCTATGAGCAAGCATCGTATTTTTGAAATAGTCAGCTGTTGTGCCTAGCATTGATTTTCAATGGTATTGAAAATGTTGGGTTAAAGGTAATATTTCACCCTGTAAAAAGAACCGCTAATGATGATAAACACCAAAAAGAAAGCAGGTTATGCCATAAGCATGATTACCATCCTTGCTTCTCTTTTTGCAATGCAGCTGCCCTTCTTACAATTTGATTACGATTTTGAAAGCCTTTTCGCCCTCAATGATCCTGATCTTGGTTTTTACGAGGGATACCGCGAGGTTTATGGAGATGACAATGATTACCTGCTGGTTGGCTTTGAACCCAAACAGGGCATATTTGATTCTACATTTCTGGAAACGCTTCATCAGTTGGAGCAAGAAATACAATCAATCGAGGCAGTCAGGTATACACTGAGTCCTGTCTCACTCCGGTTTTTCGTACAATCGCCAATGGGTGTTACGCCCATTCGCTACCTCCAACCAGACCATGCATCCAACCTTACTCAGGATAGCATTAGAATACAGAAGGAGCCGGAGCTGTTGCAATTTCTTGTAGATGATGACCTCAAGGCGGCCATGCTGGTCATTCGCCACGGTTCGCTGAACGATGAAAAAGCCAAAGCACTGGTATCGTCCATTGATCAGCTGCTCACAGATCATTTTACCAATGAAAATTATTATTTCGCAGGCAAAGCCAAAGCGCAGCAAATGTTTGTGGAAAGCATTCAGGAAGACTTCACCTTATTTTTGGGTATTGGCATACTATTGATGATCGCAGTGCTCTGGTTTTTATTTAGAAGCTGGCCGCTCATTGCCATCAGTTTCTTCATCATAGCCGCTGTATTAGCTATCACTTTTGGAGCCATGAGTGCCACTGGCACGCCTGTAGATGTATTGAGTGCGCTTATACCACTCTTACTTATTATTGTGAGCTCATCGGATATAATACATTTCAGTAGTAGATATCAATCTGAGCTACAGCATCACGAACCGACGCTAGCTCTAAAAAAAACCTGGAATCAGGTAGGACAGGCTACCTTACTTACCTCTATCACTACGGCCATTGGTTTTCTTACCCTGATCACCGCATCGAGCAAGGCCATCAATCAAATGGGGATATTCACTGCCCTGGGCGTAGTGCTGGCCTTTATTATTACCTTCACTCTACTACCGGCCTACCTTCAACTGCGACCGCTTTACAAGATCAAAAACAACACGGATCATGGATTGCAACATCGACTGGCTGCTTTCTATGAGGGTATCCTAAAACGCCAATATCCGATGCTTTTGGGATCGTTGGTCATTGCCGGTATTGCTGTTCTGGGGATAATCCAATTGAAAATCAATGCCCATTTGATTGATGATCTACCGCAAAGAGGTGGCATAAAAAGCAGCTTTGAGTTTTTTGATGAAACCTTTGAGGGCTCAAAACCATGGGAGCTTAGTATAGAAATGCCTGATAATAACACCCATATATATGACTGGCAGGTCATACAGGAACTACGAAAAATAGAGACTTACCTGGAAGATCAATATGGCCTGCGACAGGTACAATCTCCACTGACCATGGTAAGACTGTATGAAAAGTCAGTCTCCGGCAAATATAAAATTCCGGACAGCATGGCATATGCCCAATGGGGTCGGCAGTGGCAGCGGCAAAGGCAAAAGGATTTTTTTGAAAAGCTTACCACCGATAAGGAACAGAAGGCCCGTTTTACTGCATTTGTGAGGGATTATGGGTCTGCTACTGCCCTTCAAAAAAATGAAGAACTGCGGATTTTTCTTGAGCAAAATATTAATAGCAATATCGTAACAGCACGCCTGACAGGTACCACCTATCTCATAGACCGATCTCATCATTTTATTACGAAAAATCTAATGTATGGCTTGTTGGTTGCCATCGCCGTGGTGGGAATCATGCTGGCCCTTATTTGGAGGTCGCTTCGTTTATTGGGCATTTCAATTATCGTAAACTTATTGCCACTTCTTTGCATCGCAGGACTCATGGGTTACTGCGGCATTGACCTCAGCCTTTCCAATGCCATCATTTTTGCCATCTCTTTTGGTATAGCAGTAGATGATACTTTGCATTTTATCAGCAAATATCAAATTTCCAGAAAACTAGGCCTGGCCCACCATCAGGCCTTAAAAGATACCTTTCAGTCCACCGGTAAGGCTATTCTTTTCACTACTATCATATTAATGGCCGGTTTTCTCTTGTTTTCTTTTTCTTCATTCGACACCAGCTTTTACATTGGCCTGCTCATATCCAGCACCTTGCTTTTTGCGTTAGTCATTGACATGACCCTCCTTCCTGTTCTGCTAAACATTACACATAAAAAATCAGAGCCATGAAAAACATGATCAGACCCTGGTGGATTATGCTTTTTGTTTTTTGGTTAAGTGGTTCATTCTTTGCTTTCTGGATGATCAGGGATGCCCCACCGAAAGCAACTGAACCCAAAATTAATGGTGTGAACTTCGTTTCTCCCAGGGAAGATTTCGACCCGCAATGGATGGGTGCACTGCGCCGCATCAATGCCGAATGGGTATCCATAGTGCCCTATGCCTTTAGTCCGGGTTATGTTCCCAAAGTCATTTTTAATGATGAAAGGCAATGGTGGGGAGAAACCCGACCCGGGACCATCCAATTGATTGCGTATGCACGGCAGCAGGGCCTTAAAATAATGCTGAAGCCCCACATTTGGGTGAAAGGTGATGGCTGGCCCGGCGATTTTAAATTGACAAGTGAAGCAGACTGGCAGGCATGGGAAAAGAAATATACCGCCTATCTTATGGAACAGGTAGAAATTGCTGAAGCCTACAAAGTAGACATGCTTTGCATCGGCACTGAGCTTCGGCAGGTGGTCAAGGAAAGACCGAAATATTGGAATGCACTGATTGCAGAGGTAAAGCAGACCTACAGTGGAAAGCTAACCTATGCTGCCAATTGGGACAATTACGAGAATGTGAAATTCTGGGACCAATTAGACTACATCGGTATCGATGCTTATTTCCCGGTATCCGAGAAAGAAACTCCGGATAAAGCCTCACTTGCAGCGGGCTGGCAAAAAATAATACTTGGGCTCCAGCAAATTAGTCAGCAATATGACAAGCCTGTTCTATTCACAGAATATGGTTATCAAAGCAAGAATTTCGCTGCTGCAGGCCATTGGCTGATCGACCAATCTTCTTCATCGGTAAATCTTGAAGCCCAAAGCCAAAGCTATGCAGCATTTTATGAGGCGCTTTGGCATCAACCCTGGTTTGCCGGAGGCTTTTTATGGAAATGGTACCCCGATCCGGTCAACTCAGGAGGCCATAGCAATAATCGCTTCACACCTCAAAACAAGCCGGTTGAAAAGATCATCTCGCAATGGTACGGTCAATAGTGTAATCGCAGCAACTCACCTGAACCCAATTGACTGGTAGTTACCACCATGATATTCCCGTATTCGTTTTCTTCAAAATCGCCAAGCCCAGTACCACAAAGCAAATTCACCATAGTAGGCACTGTATTGGAATGGCCGGAAATCAATACATTCTGACCCTGATACTTATCAAGTACATCAGACAAAAAGGCTGTATAATCAGCCGGATCATAGTTGGCTATCGTAAGCTGATGGTGGCTTGCTGTGGGGGCAACTGTTTTTTCAGTTCTCACAAAAGGGGTGCTATAAACTGCATCAAGCTCTGTGTTGGATAATAATTTGGCCAATCGGTCAGCCCGTGCGAATCCCGCACCGGTAAGGTCAGGATCTTTGCTGCCATCCAGGATTTTTTCGGCGTGTCTAACAATTATGAATGTAGTTGGTTTTTCCGTTGGCTGGCAAGCCATTAAACCACTTACTACAAGAAGAAAAAGAATCATTTTTTTCATAATCAAATCTACATTGAATGAGCAAATCACTGAAAACCGGCGATAATATTCCAGCTTTTACACTTAAAGACCAAAATAATCAGGATGTCAATATACAGGATTATGTAGGGAAACATCCATTGGTCATTTATTTCTACCCTAAAGATGATACGCCCGGCTGCACCGCAGAGGCCTGCAGTTTCAGGGATCAATTTGAGGTTTTTGAAGAACTGGATGCCCTGGTATTTGGTATCAGTGCTGATAGTCCTGCCTCTCACAAAAAATTTGCAGAAAAACATCACCTAAACTTCAGCTTGCTAAGCGACAAGGGCAGAAAAGTAGAAAAGCAATTTGGTGTACCCAGAAGTGTACTTGGATTATTGCCAGGCAGAGTTACCTATATCATCAACCTTCAAGGAAAAATCGAATACATTTTCAATTCCCAGATGCAAGCCAAAAAGCATGTAGAGCATGCTATCAATACCATCAAGCGTATGAATAAATAATGTGCGCTTGCGCAACTTTTTAAAATATATGTACGTACATATATTTTAAAAAGATAGATTATGACAATTGTAGATAGAAAGCCGGACATTGATAATCAATATCCCATTCATGAAAACATAAAGCGACGATGGAGTCCCAGGGCCTTTGCAAACAAGGCAATAGAAGATGAAACTATATTTTCATTGCTGGAGGCAGCGAGGTGGGCACCTTCTTCATTCAACGAGCAACCCTGGCGTTTTATTTATGCTACCAAAGGGAGTCAGGATTATGATAAAATCCTCTCATCTATCAATGAGTTTAACAGAAGTTGGGCGAGCAAGGCACCGGTACTCATTGTAGGACTGGCTAAGCATACCTTTTCACAGAATGAAAAAGTCAACAGGCATGCATGGTATGATTTAGGTGCTGCCATTGCACACCTAACCTTTGAGGCTACTTCCAGGGATATTTACCTTCATCAAATGGCTGGTTTTTCTCCGGAAGCAATAAGTTCATCCTTCAATGTAGATGAAGACCTCAATCCGGTTGTTGCATTAGCGCTGGGTTATTTGGGAGAAGCTGATCAATTGCCAGAAAAATTGGCTGAAAGAGAGCTAATGCCACAGCAGAGAAAATCGCTTAAAGAGCTTATTATCAATAAACTATAAAAACAAGAAAGGAGCAGTTATGAAAACTGTATTGCATCAAGCAAATACCCGTGGCCATGCTAACTTTGGCTGGCTTGATAGTCACCATACCTTTAGTTTTGGTCGCTATTTTAATCCTGAAAGGGTGAATTTTGGGGCACTGCGCGTGCTAAACGATGATATAGTGAAGGGTGGTGCCGGGTTTGGAACCCATCCTCACGATAACATGGAGATTATCTCAATTCCTATCACCGGAGACCTTAAGCATCAGGACAGCACCGGCAGGGGCGAGATTATAAAAAGTGGTGATGTTCAAATCATGTCTGCAGGTTCGGGGATAGAACATAGTGAGTTTAATCCCAACAAAGATCAGCAGGTCAATTTTCTACAGATTTGGGTATTGCCGAAAGAGCGTAATATCAAACCACGCTACGATCAAAAAACCTTTAAAAAGGAAGAAAGAATAAATAGTATCCAGCCCGTAGTGGCACCCGATAATGAAAATGCCATTTGGATCAATCAGGATGCTTATTTTTCTCTCAGCACCTTACAAAAAGGTAAAAGTGTCCAATACAATTTCAATAAAGCGGGTAATGGACTGTATGCCTTTGTGATTGACGGTGATATAGCACTGGCCGACACTACCCTTTCAAAGCGTGATGGATTGGGTATTTGGGAAACCGGCGCAGTTGATATTACAGCAAATACAGATGCTGAAATCCTATTGATTGAAGTACCAATGATTGAGGTTGGTTTTTAAGGCTTAGCCTTAATTCATTAATTTTGCAGCCTGATGTCAGAAAGCGTAATTCAAACACCCAAAAAAGTTGCCTTTTACACGTTAGGCTGCAAATTAAATTTTTCAGAAACCTCCTCTATCAGCCGCATGTTTGAGCAGCGAGGTTATGAAAAAGTTGATTTTCATGACTCTCCCGATATTTTCATCATCAACACCTGTAGCGTCACAGACAATGCCGACAAAAAATGCCGCAAGATCATCAAAGAGGCTAAGAAGATAAGCCCTCATTCATTTGTGACAATTATAGGCTGCTACGCACAATTGAAGCCCCGTGAAATATCTGAAATTCCTGATGTGGATGCTGTTTTAGGTGCCGCGGAGAAGTTTCAGTTGATAGATTATCTGGACGGATTTGAGAAGAAAGACCATCCGCAGGTGTACGCCTCTGAAATCAAGGAAGCCACAAGCTTCAACAATGCATACAGCTATGGCGACCGAACACGTACATTTTTAAAAGTGCAGGATGGCTGCAATTACGGTTGTGCTTTTTGCACTATCCCATTGGCCAGGGGGAAAAGTCGATCCGATAGTATCAAAAATATTCTGGCATCTGCACGGGAAATTGCTGCAACTGAGGTGAAAGAAGTTGTGCTTACAGGTGTAAATATTGGCGATTTTGGCATACAAGATGGCCGCAGAAAAGAGAAATTTATAGACCTCATCAAAGCCCTTGATGAGATTGAAGGGATAGAAAGGTTCAGAATTTCCTCTATAGAGCCAAATCTGCTTTCCAATGACATCATAGCCTTTGTGAGTCAAAGCAAACGCTTTGTACCACATTTCCACATTCCGCTGCAGTCGGGCAGTGATAAGATTCTCAAAAGTATGAATCGTCGCTATTTGCGGGATTTATACATAGGGCGAGTGGAGACCATTAAAAAGCTGATGCCACATGCCTGCATTGGTGTGGATGTAATCGTTGGCTTTCCAGGGGAAACCGAGTCAGACTTCCTGGACACGTACAACTTCCTCAATGCGCTGGACGTGAGCTACCTGCATGTTTTCACCTACTCTGAGCGTGCCAATACCGCCGCTTTGGAAATAGAAGAAGTGGTTCCAATGAAAGAACGCAATCGGAGATCCAAAATGCTGCGTTCTCTTTCAGCGAAGAAAAAACGCTACTTCTATGAGCAATGCATCGGTCAGCACGCAACCGTCCTTTTTGAAGAAGATATTGAGGACGGACAAATCCATGGTTTTACTGAAAACTATGTGCGCGTAACTGCCAAATATGACCCCATGCTCATCAATGAGACCAAATTCGTAAAGCTAACCGGTCTTGACAAAAATGGGTATATGGAAATCAGTGAACCAGAATTGGAACTAGCCCAGGTCAACCTATGATCAAATACTTTCTGCTCTTTTGGGTCCTCTGCCCTCTTTTTAGTTACGGCCAAACCGTTTCGCTATCTTCATCAAATACAGAGGCCATTAGGCAATACCACAATGGCTGGGATGAGGTGATGAATCAAGGCAATTATGCGGCTTCAGAAAACACTTTTCGAAAAGCCTTTAGCCTGGATTCTGGTTTAGTAATGGCTGCTGCACTCTTATTTCGTATCTCCACCATAGATACTGAAAAAGAATTCCTAAATGCTTACATCAAAGAAAACCTGGATTCCATACCTGACCCAGATGAAAAGAAACTGGCAACAATCTATTTCAAAATGGGCAGCAGAACTATTGATGATTGGGATAGTACACTGCTTACATTCGATTCGCTGGTAAGAAAATATCCCGGAGAAGTTAATTTGTTCGCCGAATATATTGAGATCATCAATCGACTCAATGGAGCGCAGGCAGCTTTAGACAGCATTCAGGCACTTGCGCAGCAACAGCATCACATCATGCCCTTTCTGGTAAGTTACAAGGTGAAATTATACCTGGCTGTGAATGAGCGGGATATCGCAAGCATATACCTCAATCAACTTGAAAATGCTTTAGGGCATAAGGAGGCTCCTCGCCTTTACCTTTCACGAGCTGAAATGGCTTTCGCCAAAAAGCAGCCGGAAGTAGCCCAACGATACCTTAACAAGGCCCTTGCTATAGATCCAAAAAACCTGGACGCGAAACGGCTACTCGATACCCACAAAGAGTAATAATTTTTATAGATTGAAGCTTCACTAACTATTACTCAATTAGCTATGAAGTTTCTACATTTTGCAAATGGAGATCAACTCCCTGCGCTTGGTTTAGGCACCTGGAAATCAAAACCCGGAGAAGTCTATGATGCCATCATCGAAGCGGTGAAAATAGGATACCGGCATATCGATTGTGCCGCGATCTACTTTAATGAAGATGAAATTGGCAAGGCTTTCAATTACCTCTTTACAGAGGGTATTGTAAAGCGTGAAGAACTATGGATTACCAGTAAACTCTGGAATAATGCTCACCTGAAAAAAGATGTAAAGCCGGCACTGGAGAAGACATTGTCTGATTTGCAATTAGATTATCTGGACTTATACCTGATGCATTGGCCTATTGCCCATAAGCCTGATGCGGTTGCTCTCAAAAAAGCCGAAGACTTGCTTAGTTTGCAAGAAGCACCCCTAACAGAAACATGGGAAGCCATGATACAATTGAAAAATGAGGGACTAATCAGGCATATAGGTGTTTCTAATTTTGGCAAAAGTCAGATCAAAGAGCTAATGCATGCAGGTTTGGAAACACCTGCTATGAACCAGATTGAGCTACACCCCTACCTCCAACAGATCAATCTGGTGGAGTTCTGTCAGAAAAACAATATCCACCTTACAGCATATTCCCCATTGGGCAGCAGAGACCGCTCTGTCGGAATGAAAAAAGCCGATGAGCCCAACATGATGGAAAATACTGATATCATGGAGATAGCCACCAACAAAGGGATTAAACCTGCTCAGGTATTATTGGCATGGTCAGTCAATCGAGGTACTGCGGTAATCCCCAAATCAGTCAACCCTAAAAGGCTTAAGCAAAACCTAAAAGCCGCTGATATTGAGCTAACAGCCGATGAGATGGAGCAAATTCGTAATCTGGATAAGTATTACCGCTACGTTGATGGCACATTTTGGGAAATGGAAGAAGGACCTTACACGGCAAAATGGCTTTGGAATGAATAGGTTTATTCAGCTTTCACTACTGGTAACCATTTCTACAATGAGTTAGATCCGCACTAAGGCTGTTAAAATAAGCTGTCGCCTTAGACTGTGTTTGCCGTCTTCGCCTTGGATTGTGTCCTCACAATCCATCTTTAATCCCTTTGGAGAACAATTGGGAAGACATATAATTCATGAGATTCGATAAGCCCAAATTAAATTTCATTGAATTAAAAAACGGGATACACTTTTCCTGCATCCCGTTTTTCTCAAATTTTAAGAAGTCTCTGTAAGCCTATTTTGCCTTATTGTAATACTCCATTGCCTTAGGCATCAGTTTATTTAAATCGCTGATCCTGGTATCATGAGAAGGGTGGGTAGACATAAACTCCGGTGGTGCTTGTCCGCCGGAATTAGCGGACATACGCTCCCAAAACTTTGGTGCCTCACGAGGATCATAACCAGCCATTGCCATAAAGATAAGCCCCATTTCATCCGCTTCGGATTCATGTGTTCTTGAGAACTTCAGCATGCCCAATTGGGTACCCATACCGATGGATTGCAAGAGCAATTCCTGCGTACCGGTCGGGTTTTGCCCCATCGCCAGTTGTACGGATGCAAGACCATATTGTGCAATCAACCCCTGGCTCATACGCTCACGACCATGGTTAGCAATGGCATGTGCAATTTCGTGTCCCATAACTACTGCTAATCCATCTTCATCTTTGCAGATGGGCATTATAGCTGTATAAAAAGCCACTTTTCCACCGGGCATACACCAGGCATTTACGGTCTCATCATCTTTAATCAGGATAAATTCCCAGTCAAAACCATTAAGCTGATCGGATAAACCACGTTCAGCCATGTATTGCTCTACAGAAACTTTGATATTGTTACCTACACGTTTTACCATATCAGCTTCGGCTGTTCCCGTAATGACCTGATTATTAGCCTTTACCTTTTCATACTCCTGGAAGCTCATAGGAATAATCTCGCTGTTAGATATCAGCGAAAGCTGCTTTCTCCCTGTCACAGCAACTGTCGAACATTGGACAAAGATTATCGCCGCTAGTAATAGAATGATCGAATTTATTCTTTTCATGGCCTTATGGAATTGGATTAAATAATAATTTAGAAGCAATGTTATTCAATTAGCTAAACAAATACACTGCCAAACAACCAAACGCTATCCCTCAATGAAAATAATATGCATTGGCCGCAACTATGTGGATCATATCCAGGAGTTGCAAAACGAAACCCCTACTGCACCAGTGGTCTTCATGAAGCCGGAAACGGCACAAATCAAAAATAACTTACCTTTTTATTACCCCGATCATTCTCAAGATATACACCATGAGGTGGAGATTTTAGTAAAGATCAATAATAAAGGGAAGCATATTGACGAAAAGTTTGCCCACAAATACTATGATGAAATTGGCCTGGGCATTGATTTTACTGCCCGCGATCTGCAATCGCAATACAAGGCCAAAGGGCTACCCTGGGAGTTGGCCAAAGCTTTTGATGGCTCGGCGCCCACTTCCCATTTTGTACCCGCGAAAAATTATCCTGACATCCAAAATATCAATTTCCACCTGGAGGTGAACGGCGAGGTTAGGCAAAAAGGAAACACCGGTCTGATGATTTATAAAATCAATTACCTCATCAGTTACATTTCAAAGCATATTACCCTAAAAAAAGGTGACATTATTTTCACAGGCACGCCAAAAGGAGTGGGTCCGGTACAGATAGGTGACGAACTAAAAGGATATATCGAAGGTGAGCAGTTTTTTGATTTCAAGGTTAAATAAATTTTTACTCGTTGGCCTATTGCTGGCAAGTCTTGGCCTTCAGGCTCAGGATTATATGTTTCCCATTAGGCCGGGGGAGCAAAACTATCTGTCGGGTACCATGGGTGAGTTGCGGTCTACGCATTTTCATGCTGCCATTGATATCAAAACAAGTGGTATTTCGGGCCTGCCTGTATTTGCCGCTTTCGATGGGTTTGTCAATAGAATAAAAATTTCAACCGGAGGCTATGGCAATGCGCTCTATATGGCACACCCCAACGGCTATTACACAGTTTATGCACACCTTCAGGAATTTGATCCGGAAATTCAGGACTGGGTCCGTCAACAACAGTACAAAAAGCAAAGTTTTGAAATTGAGCTGTTTCCAGAGCGTGATCAGTTCAGCTATAAACGGGGCGAAATCATTGGCAAATCAGGGAACACAGGAAGCTCTTTAGGGCCCCATCTACATTTTGAAATCCGAGACCAGAACCAGCATGTTCTGGATCCGCTAAAGTTTGGCTTTCAGGAAATCAAGGATAATCTGCCGCCAGTCCTTTCAAAAATTGCCTTCAAAACATTGGATATTGATGCACGTGTAAACGGGCAATTTGGAACTTTCGTTTTTGATCCGGTATTAAAAGGCAATACTTACGAGCTACCCGAAACCATTTCGCTAAAAGGTAAAATAGGTGTAGCCATCTATGCCTATGATCGACTCAATGGTGTTCCCAATAAAAATGGCATCCCCTGTATTGATATGAAACTGGATGACCAAACGGTATTCCAACAAAATATTGAGAACCTGAGCTTTGGCGAAATGCGCAATATCATGGTGCATATGGATTACCCACTGTGGCAAGCCACCGGTAATAAGTTCAACAAACTCTATGTAGATGATGGCAACAGCCTGGCCTTTTTGAATAATCATCCACCAACCGTGTTGAATATTCAGGATACCCTACCCCATAACCTTTCCATCACTTTAACCGATAGCTATCAAAATGTACGACAATTCAAAATGGAAATAGGCCCGGCTTCAAAAGATGTTCACGATGAGAAAATTACTCAATATCATGATTATCAAGGATTTGAGTTAACTCAAAATGTATTGGAGTATCGAATTCCTGCAGATTCATTGACCCGGACTACCAAAGTCTATACCAATAGAATGACGTACGAACAAATTCCTGCCTATAGCACTGCAGATTTCGCCTACTATCTGTGGGACTTAAGAAACGGCCTGCCGGACTCCATCGATATTTGTGATGGTATGCTTAAGCCTAATTTCCAGATTCAAATTAATCCCGGAGAACAAGTCAATTATTTTCACAATGATTTCCAAATCGAGACAACCCGCAGAGATTTGTTCGATACGCTATACCTGCGCTTCCAAAAATCTATGGAAGAAGACCGGGAAATATTTCATTTCCAAAATGAAGTAGATCCCTTCAAAAGCTGGTTTAAGCTAACCCTCAAACCAGACAAAAGCTATAACCCTGAAAAGTCGCATGTCTACACAATAAGCAATAGAGGTGACCTTGGTTTTGTAGGAGGTGAATGGCAGGGTCAATCCATTACTTTTGGGGCCCGGGACCTGGTAAAATTTACTGTAGCAACCGATACCATTGCCCCTACCGTAAAACCGCTAACCGTAAGCAAAAACACATTGCGCTTTTCGATTTCAGATGAAAGGTCAGGCGTGAAGTCATTTGATGCATATGTTAATGATCAATGGGTACTGATGAATTACGATTATAAGAGAAATTTAATCTGGTCTGAAAAGCTAAATGAAAACATACCCTTCGCGGGTGAAGTTATGCTAAAGGTTAGCGATAACGCTGGCAATGAAACCATTTATTCAACGAAAATATAATACTGATATGGCATTACAAGCAGGCGATAAAGCCCCTGAATTTGAAGGTGTTGACCAGGATGGCAATACCGTAAAGCTTAGTGATTTTAAAGGCAAAAAAGTAGTCTTGTATTTTTATCCTAAAGACAATACCCCAGGCTGTACCAAAGAGGCCTGCAATTTGCGCGATAACTACGCCGAGCTACAGGCCAAAGGCTATGAAGTGATTGGTGTAAGTGGGGATTCTGAAAAATCGCACAAAAAATTCATAGAAAAATACGAGCTACCATTTACACTCCTGGCCGACACAGAAAAAACCATCCATGAGCAATATGGCACCTGGATCGAAAAATCAATGTACGGTAAGACCTACATGGGTACTGCAAGGTGGACATTCCTGATCGATGAAAACGGTGTAATTGAAAAAGTGATTGATAAGGTGAAAACAGCTGATCACGCCGCTCAAATTCTTTAATTTTCTGTCTAAAGGCCCATCACAGCGTGATCCTATTTAGCTAAGCAGAAATTGCCCATTTAACAATAGGTATTAAATAAGAAATATCAATTCCTGCTCGACAAAATAGTATCTACCCTTTACCCGATGGGCCTTTGCTTTTTTGTTTTTACCTCGCGCTGTTGGTTTACGTAAGCCATCTTTATAACTTCGCCATTTATTATTTTAAAATACCATGAGCGCACTCCCAGACATTGACGAATTGAATAAAATAGCCTCTCAGGTACGGCGTGATATTGTACGGATGGTACATGCCGTAAACTCCGGTCACCCCGGTGGTTCCCTGGGCTGCACAGACTTTTTCGTCGCTTTGTATTTTCACATTATGAGAAGAAATCCCGATTTCCACATGGATGGTAAGGACGAGGATATTTTCTTCCTTTCAAACGGTCACATTAGTCCCGTATGGTATAGTGTGCTGGCCAGAGCAGGGTATTTTGAAGTGAGTGAGCTGGCAACTTTCCGCAAAATTGATAGCCGCCTACAGGGACATCCTGCTACAGAAGAAGGGCTACCGGGCATCAGAGTAGCTTCAGGCTCTCTGGGACAAGGCTTATCAGTGGCTATTGGGGCTGCGCTTGCCAAAAAGCTGAACGAGGATAAGCATCTTGTGTACACATTGATGGGCGATGGTGAATTGCAGGAGGGCCAGGTATGGGAAGCTGCCATGTTTGCCGCTCATAATAAAGTGGATAACCTGATCGTATCAATCGATTATAACGGTCAGCAAATTGACGGTCCGGTAGAGAAAATCAATGATTTGATGAACCTTAAAGCCAAGTGGGAAGCCTTTGGTTGGGAAGTCATCGAATCTGATGGCAATGATATCAATGAGGTTATCAAGACGCTACAATTGGCAAAAACATTGTCTGGCAAAGGAAAGCCTGTAGTCAATATCATGAAAACAGTAATGGGCAAGGGTGTTGACTTTATGGAAGGCACACACAAATGGCATGGCGTGGCACCCGATGATGAGCAGTTGGAGTCTGCGCTAAATCAATTAGAAGAAACCCTGGGGGATTATTAATACGATGGCTGAGAATAAATACACTTTTACAGAAAAGAAAGATACACGCTCCGGCTTTGGAGACGGCTTTTACGAATTAGGCAAGTCAAACCCAAATGTAGTAGGCCTATGCGCCGACCTTATCGGTTCCCTAAAAATGGGTGCTTTTCAAAAAGACTTCCCGGAGCGATTTTTTCAGGTGGGTATTGCTGAAGCCAATATGATGGGCATAGCCGCAGGTCTCACCATCGGTGGTAAAATACCTTTTACAGGTACCTTTGCAAACTTCTCTACGGGTCGTGTATATGACCAGATCAGACAATCCATTGCCTACAGCGGAAAGAATGTGAAGATCTGTGCTTCACACGCTGGCTTAACATTAGGAGAAGACGGTGCCACACACCAGATCCTTGAAGATATCGGTATGATGAAAATGCTGCCTGGTATGGCGGTGATCAACCCCGCAGATTACAACCAAACCAAGGCTGCTACGCTGGCGATAGCTGAGCATGAAGGGTCTGTTTATTTGCGCTTCGGCAGACCAAAATGGCCGGTGTTCACTGATCCAAATCAAAAGTTTGAGATCGGAAAGGCAATAACCTTCGTAGAGGGCACTGATGTGAGCATTTTTGCCACAGGACACATGCTTTGGTTGGCACTGGAAGCTGAAGCCATGCTGCAAGACGAAGGTATCAACGCAGAGATTGTAAATATCCATACAATCAAACCTATAGATGAGGCGGCCATTGTAGCGAGTACTGCTAAAACAGGATGCGCCGTAAGTGCTGAAGAGCACAATATCCATGGCGGTTTGGGCGAAAGTATAGCACAGGTATTGATGCGCAATCAACCCGTACCTCAGGAATTTGTAGCAGTACAGGATTCATTTGGAGAAAGTGGAAAGCCTGAAGAGCTGCTGACCAAATATGGTTTGAGTGCAGAAGCCCTTGTTGCTGCTGCTAAAAAAGCGATAGAACGTAAAAAGAAATAATTCTTGCTGACCAATCGGCAACTATTTTTAGACCATCTCGCACAAACCTCAGATTTCCCGCTGATGCTGGAAATAGAGCGTGCAGAAGGTGTAATGATGTATGGCGCTGATGGTAAATCTTACATCGACCTAATTTCAGGTATCGGGGTAAGCAATATCGGCCACAGGCATCCGCGGGTGTTAGAAGCCCTTAAAGCACAGATGGATAGGTTCCTGCACCTGATGGTATATGGTGAGTTTGTGCAAACACCTCAGATAGAATTAGCACAAGCACTGCGCAAAACGCTGCCCGAACATCTTACCCATGTTTACCTCCTCAATTCTGGTAGTGAAGCTATAGAAGGAGCGCTGAAATTAGCCAAAAGGTATACCGGTCGCCACGAGTTGATCAGCTGCCACAATGCCTACCACGGCTCATCCCATGGAGCACTTTCTGTGACAGGTGATGAGGGTTTCAAGAGAAAATTTAGGCCGCTACTGCCAGGGGTCAGTCATATACATTACGGGGCATACAGCCAGCTGGATCAGATTACAGAGCAGACAGCTGCTGTGATCATAGAAACCGTACAGGGAGAGGCCGGTGTAAATTACGCCTGCAAACAATACTTTGCAGCCTTACGCGAGCAATGCAATAAAACAGGCACCCTGCTCATCCTCGATGAAATCCAATGTGGCTTTGGGCGCACCGGTAAATTCTGGGCCTTCGAGCATTTTGATGTGCTGCCCGACATCCTGGTATCGGCCAAAGGTATGGGAGGTGGCATGCCTATCGGGGCATTTATTTCCTCCGAAAAAATCATGCGCGTGCTGAAGGATAAACCCATATTGGGACATATAACTACCTTCGGTGGTCACCCTATGAGTGCCGTGGCTGCCAAAGCCACTGTGGACACGATTCTGGAGGAGCATCTACTGGATGAGGTAGAGCGTAAAGCAAACTTGTTTCACCAGTATCTTCAGCATCCTAAAATCAAACAAATCAGGAACAAAGGCCTACTGATGGCTGTGGAGTTTGAGTCTTTTGAAGTGCTGAAACCGATTATCGATAAAGCTATAGAATTAGGCGTACTTACAGATTGGTTTCTTTTCAATAACCGATCCATGCGCATTGCACCTCCACTAATTATTTCGGATAAAGAAATAAAAAAAGCCTGCGCAATTATTACACAGGCAATTGAGTCTTTTGATGACTAAGGTTTGACTACAATAGATTTTTTAATGGCAATTCAATATCAAGGTATTCGCCATTTTGCAATATTTTGATCGCTATGGATTGATCATTGGCATTGGAAAACAGATTCTTTAATTCCGGTAAAGAATAGGAAGATACAGCCTTGCCGGCTACCTCTATTAATTGAGCGTTTACATCAATGCCCTCAGCAGCTGCCGGACTATTTTCATGGATTACATGGATAAAAACATCTTCCATACCAGCACCATATTGCAGATCAAATCCTGCAGCATCAATCCTAAAAACATCGTCAAATACATCATTCCGCTCCATGTAGATTTTGCCACCTTCATAATCCAACACCATGTTAAAGCGTTTAAGCAATTCGTTTCCTAATATGCCATCTACTTTTTTGCTGGCCTGAATGCCGTGCTCCGCTTGAGACAAACCAATAGGGATGCCATTAAAAACAAAGCTACCAAACTTGAATAGGGCTGCTTTGCCCTTGTAATGCATAGTTTCATTATCGCTGATACCGGAAACAAGGTAACTATATTGGTTCCCTATCTTACTGATCATTTTGTGTTTGTCCACAAATGGAGTATTAAAATCAATCGTTGTTCCTGCACCAGTATCCACAAAAAAATCACCTTTTAGAGTTTCTCCATTGGCTAATGTCACCGTACCCGGAATGTAAGGGATGTAATTGTGGAGATCTAAATCAAATCGATCACCACTACCCGTATATTTGAAATTGTCTTTATCATAAAGTGAAAACTCCATGGCATTATAGTCAATGCGTACTGCAAAGTTCTTCAGTACATCATACCCTATGATACCATCGATACTTCTTCCGATGCTTATCTCAAGATGGTCAAGCGAAGTTTCATATAATTCTACATCCGAAATATCTTGTCCACCTACTGTTATTTTCTGGTGCTTCAATAAAGCTCCTGTAACCGTGCCTCCCGCTGAAGTTTTTGTCACCTTGGCATCGGAAAGGATATTCAAATCCCTTGCCTTATTAATATCCAATACCGTTAACCCATCACCTGTATCAAAGATGAAATCCAGAGGCTCTGAGTCATTGACCTGAAGTTTGATGAAAATATGCTCTCCGAAGAGCTCAAAAGGAATTTTAGTTTTTGCGGTCTGCGCAATTCCTAATCCGTAAGTAAGCACAGTAAAAAGAAAACAAATGATAAACTTGCTCATAGGTTATATTTTAGGATATGAAAATAGACATTATTGAGAGATTAATCCAAGCACTCTCATTACAAATACATTTTCAGAGTTCATTCCTAAACAAACATCAAGGAGATTAAAAGGAATTCCGATAAGTACAATAAGGCAAATTATTCCCACCTGCAGAGCAGCGTTTTCAACAATTGAAAAGTGAACTGAGTCAAATGACAAACAAAAAGCCGCCAGAAGATACATCTGACGGCTTTTTGTCGTATTCAGGCATTAAACCAATTACTCTTTATCGCTATATTTCTCTTTGAATCTTTCGTATAGCAATTGCTGCTTTCCGTCAAGTATGATCTGTTTACCCATGATAAAAGCATGCGATAGCTGACTGTCTTTCATATCCAACAAATCACCTCTGGAGACAATGATATGGGCATCCTTACCTTCCTCGATGGTACCTGCTCGGTCATCAATACCCAGAATTTTTGCTGGGTTGCTGGTCACAAGCTTAAGGGCTTCCTCTTTGTCCATGCCATATGCTGCTGCTGTCCCAGCAAAAAACGGAAGATTGCGGGAATTTTGAAGTCTTGGATAAGTGAGACCGGTCAATATGCCCGCTTCATGCAAAATGCCAGGTAAACGATATGGCAAATCAATGTCCTCATCTTCACGAGTAGGCCTTCTATGAACCATATCCAATAGCACACTTACCTTATTGGCTTTGAGAAAATCCAATGCATAAAAAGCATCCTCAGCACCAACTACGGCTATATTGTCCAGGTCAAATTCCTTTGCCATTTGCACTGACTCTACAATTTCAGCTCTAGCATCGGCATGAAGGTATAGCTTTTTCTCACCAGAGAAGACGGCTTTCATCGCCTCCATCTTCAGATTCACTACTTCAGGAGCAGATACTTTGCTGTACGCCTTTGCGTCATGCATGAAATTGACAATCGCTTTCACCTCATCATTATAGTTTTCATTAGGTCTACCAGAAGACTCACCGAGCCACCATCTGGCACCATAGTTTTTAGCGGGCCAATCAATGTGTACCCCATCCTCCTCTACATAGGCTGCATCTTCCCAATTCCAGCCATCCAGCATCATGATAGCTGATGTACCGGGGATCGCACCTCCATTGGGTGTTGGCTGAGCTAGCAAAATGCCATTGTATCTGAGGGTGGCAATGAGCTCTGAGTCGGTATTATAAGCGATCAATGAACGTACATTGGGCGTAATATTGCCTACTTCAGTATGGTCTCTCGTAGCTCTTACAGCTGCAATCTCCTCTAAACCTAAAGTTGTATTAGGAAGAATCAATCCCGGATATACATGCTGTTCTGCTATATCGATTACTTTGTATTTGGAAAGGTCCAAACGGATAGTGCGGGCATCTGCTACCAATGTAATCTTACCATTTTCAAATGCAATGGCACTATTTTCAATAACCTCTCCATTGCCTAAATGAGCAATGCCATTCATTAGAATGATTGGTTCTGTCTGGGGATCGGCTGGTTTTGGTACTTGTGCTATTGCAGCAAAACCAAGTAGTACCAAACCGATTATGTTTATTAAGTTCTTCATAATTTGTTGTTCTAAAATTCTAGTTTTCATCGATATCGATCAGGTACATGTAATCCACTTCATCTTCACATTCCCACTGATGCCTCTGATGTCTCGACGGCTTTTTAGTCGCTGCTCCATTTCCTTTTGCTTCAATCATCTTTGCTACCAGCCGTGCTCTCTCTGCCTCGATGGATTTACGTAATGCTTCATCTCTTTCTATATCAAAATACAGAATACCATCAACAAAAGTCTTTTCTGCTTTGGTGTAAATGGACAATGGGTGTGTTGACCAAAGTACTACATCAGCATCTTTGCCTACTTTGATACTCCCCATACGATCATCCAGGTGTAATAATCTGGCAGGATTCAACGTCACCATTTTCATAGCGGTTTCCTCGTCCACACCACCATATTTTATGGTTTTGGCAGCTTCCTGATTTAGTCGCCGGGCCATTTCAGAATCATCCGAATTGATGGCTGTGGTAACCCCCACGCTTGACATCAATGCCGCATTGTAGGGAATGGCCTCTCTTACCTCAAACTTGTAGGCCCACCAGTCCGCAAAAGTACTTCCACCGGCACCATGCTCAGCCATTTTATCGGCTACCTTATAACCCTCCAAAATATGAGTGAATGTATTCACCCTGAATCCAAACGACTCAGCCACTTTCATGAGCATATTGATTTCTGACTGCACATAAGAGTGACAGGAAATGAACCGCTCTTCATTGAGAATTTCAGCCAATGCTTCCAGTTCTATGTCTTTACGGGGTGCAGGTGTATTGGCCTTTGTTTTAGCTGGTAATGCATTGTATGCCTTCCAGGATTCATCATAAGCTTTGGCTCTCGTGAACGCATCCACAAATACCTGCTCTACACCCATCCTTGTTTGTGGGAATCGAGTTGTATATGCATTGGAACGGTTGGATTGCTTTACATTTTCACCCAATGCGAATTTGATAAATCCATCGGCACCATCGATAGCCATCTCTTCAGCAGACCTTCCCCAGCGGAATTTCACCAAAGCAGACTGCCCACCAATTGGATTGGCAGAACCATGCAATAGCTGAGCAGCCGTAACGCCACCGGCCAATTGTCTGTAAATATCAATATCATCAGGATCGACAGCATCGTACATGCGCACCTCGGAGGTACTTGCTTGCGAAGCTTCGTTCACTCCTCTTAGCGCAGTGTGGCTGTGCTCATCGATAATGCCGGCAGTGAGGTGCTTTCCGGTACCGTCAACTTCTTTGGCACCCCCCGCACTTAGATTTTGTCCAATTGCAGCAATTTTTCCGTTTTCCAAAAGCACATCTGTGTTTTCCAGTATGCCTTCGTCCTCATTGGTCCAAACAGTAGCATTTTTAATCAATACTTTCTCCGCGGTAGGAATGGTTTCATTGCCATATGCTACAAAAGGGAAGATTATGTTACCGGTCTCAGGCACTTCAGCTTTGTCCCCTTCCTTTTTTTCTTCACCCGCTGACTCACCTGTTTTTTGAGCACTCCAATCAACCCATGAACCATCGGCCAATCTTCCCCTGCCGGTAAATCCAGACCCATCTTGAAATCCGGATAACCTGACCTGTCCTCCATCAGGACTCATGGTAAAGCTTATATTTTGACCGTCAATTTTAGCAGTGAGTTTCGTGGAGGTGCTGTCATTTTCCTGCCATGAAACAGTATGTTGCCCGGGATCACCTTCAATTTTGAGTTGGTAATTGGCCTCACCAACTGTGAGATTGTAAATACCACTAAAGTCCACCGCTGTAAGTGGTATCATAGACATCTGCTGTCCCTGGGTCCAGTTTTCATAGATTTTGGTGGATTCATCAAACAGGTTGCCTGAAGTAATGATGAAATTGGCCAAACGGCCTTTTTGAAGGCTTCCAACTTCTTCTTCTACCTGAAGAAATACAGCAGGATTATAGGTGATCGCTTTCAAAGCTACTTCTTCCGGCAAACCGTAGGTGACAGCTTTCCGCACGTTTTTTAAAAAGTCAGATGGATTTTTTAAGCCTTCTGTAGTAAAAGCAATAGGCACGCCTGCTTCGTTGAGCATAGCCGCATTTTTAGGCGCAAGTTCCCAATGCTTCATATCTTTTAAAGACACATTAAGAGCATCAAAAGGGTCCTCCACATCATAAGCGTCAGGATAGTTGACCGGAATGATCATACGCCCGTTGGTCTTGCTGATCAGTGGTACATTTTGATATTCATCACCTGCACCTTTGATGATGTACTGCACGCCAAACTCATCACCAATCTTATCTGCCAAAAGCGTGTTATGCTTGCTGTCAGTTGTAAACACAGCAGGCAAATAACGCAAGGCGTTGAATGCCTCCAGGCTAAGGTTGGTTTGCTCTTTGTTGCCCCGGCTCGCATACCACATCGCATCATAATAGGTCTGTCTCAATAATGCAGCTGCGCCCATGATCGAATTTGGGTTCTGCTGATTTGAACTGCCGCGACTAAAAGAATAGTTGGCTCCTACATTTTTCCTGATCAAAACAGATTGCTCAGGGCCATCATTAAGAGATACTAATGCCGAGGTACCCCTAACTATGCCATCAGGGTGGTGGGTAACTACTGCGCCAAAGCCAGCTTTCCTTAGTGCTTCTGCACTTTTCTGATCCGTCTTAAATACTTCTGCTGCATCAATCTCAGCCTTGATGGCTTCATTCCACCCATAAGCACCTTCTTTTTTGCTTTCTGTTTGTGGGGGTGCATTAAAATTGAAGCGGGCCGCCTTTACTTCCGGCATTCCGTAATCAGAATAAGCATCCACAAAGGCAGGGTAAATCGTTTTACCAGCCAAATCTTTTACAATGGCACCCTCAGGTATAGCCACATTTGTGCCTGCTGCCTCTACTCGCCCATCTTTGATGACCAGCGTAGCGCTTTCAAGCCTGGTTTGATAATCCACATAAATGGTCGCATTTGTAAATGCGTAAATATCCAGCCGTTTGTCCTGGACACCATTTACCGGAAATGATTCCTGTGCTCTGGGCACATGCCAGAGACCTATCATTAAAATGATTAGGATTCTAAATTTTTTCATATGGTAGGTTTTAAAAAATTGATAAACTGTTCTTTCATTAACCCCAAAATCAGCTGGTGGTTAAAAAATTTATTTCATTGGCAATCAATGCCTATTCATTATTCTGTTTCTACATAGGCCCTTACCACCAAAGTTTGAATGGGGTTGAGAGGATCATTGGTAAAAAGAGAAATGGTTTTGATTTGACTGCCTCTTCTTCCTGAGGTATCAAACTGTACTACTAAAGAAGTAGAAGCTCCCGCAGCTATTGTCCTGGTATCCACAGCAGCCACTGTGCAGCCACAGTTTGTGGTAATCTTCCGAATTGCTAATTCCTGCTTGCCAGCATTCTCAAGTTTAAAAATATGGCTCAGCACATCACCTTCCCTCACCCTGTCAAAATCATATTGCGATTGATCAAGCAATAATTTAGGAGCCATAGCTAAAGCAGATGCTTCCATTGGCGGAAAATACTCCTCTACTGTTGCAATGGTGGTGAAGCTGTAGGCTTGTCCGTCTTTGGAAGAGAAAGCAATATGATTTTGATTGAAACCAAGCAAGGCATAGTCGCCCGGATCAAACTGAAGATTAATCGTACCGCGCTCTCCGGGCTGCACAACCATTGGTACTATGGAAATAGCCATATGTGCAGGATGCTGAAAAGCAGACTCAAATTGCACAGGTGTATTGCCGGCATTGTAAAACTCGATATGCTTGGTGAAAATGGTGTCGTTTTTGAAATGACCCAGGTTGATGGTCTTGGTCGGAAATCTAAGCTGACCATATTGAAAGGGAAAAGCTGCTTCCAAAGAAGCCGGCGATGGCTTCACGTATCCTTTAATCGTGAAATCATAGGCAGCAGAGTCAATGTGGGTTATTAAAGTGACCTGCTTTTCAAAAGGCCCCGGACGGTTATAAGGATTGAATACTATAGTGACACTACCGGTATCGGAGGGTAGCACCATTTTGTCGCTCCATGAAGGTATGGTGCAACCACAACTTACCTGCACATCGCTAACGGCTACCGGCTCTTGATAATGATTAATAAACCTAAATGTATGGCTTATCGGCCCTTCAGTTTCTGCTACAGTTCCGAAGTTTTTTACTTCGTTGAGTAATAGCAATGAGTCTTGCGCATGACCTAACCGGAAACAAATGAGAAGGATACCAAAAAAGAGTGCTTTTAGCAATTGAGGCATAAAGCAAAAATCGATAATCTAATTGGCATTAAAAACTTTGATCAATGATAAAACTGTAAAGGCTAAGAATTAAAAAATGCTACTTTTGCCCGAAAAATAAACAATATGGCCAGAATATTGACCGGAATACAGAGTTCAGGGAAACCCCATCTTGGAAACCTGCTGGGTGCCATTATCCCAGCCATAGAATTATCCAGGGATCCTAAAAATGAATCACTTTTTTTCATTGCTGATCTGCATTCACTTACTACCATTAAAGACGCTGAACTGCGTAGTGAAAATACACGGGCGGTTGCCGCCGCATGGCTGGCCTTTGGCTTTGATACCGACCGCAATCTATTTTACCGACAATCAAGGGTAACAGAGGTATGCGAGCTCACCTGGTACCTAAACTGCTACACACCCTACCCCATGCTGGCCAATGCGCATTCATTCAAGGACAAATCTGACCGCCTTTCGGATGTAAACAGCGGTTTGTTTACCTACCCTGTGTTGATGGCAGCTGACATATTGCTATACGATGCGAATATTGTGCCGGTAGGCAAAGATCAGAAGCAGCACCTTGAAATGACCCGCGATATCGCAAGCTATTTTAATAATCAGATGGGTGAAACATTCGTGCTTCCTGAAGCGCGTATCGATGAACAACTCATGACGATCCCCGGAACCGATGGCCAAAAAATGAGTAAATCTTACGGCAATATCATTGATATTTTCCTTCCAGAGAAAGCACTCAAAAAGCAGGTGATGGGTATTGTTACGGACAGCAAGGGACTGGAAGAACCCAAAGACCCAGATCAATGCAATGTCTACAATATCTATGCACTTCTGGCCGGGGAAGATCAAAAGCAGCAAATGCGGGATAACTACCTTAATGGTGGTTATGGCTATGGACATGCAAAAAAGGAATTGCTCGGCTTGATCCTTGATCAATATAAAAACGAAAGAAGTATTTACGATGCTTTGATGAAGGATCAGGGCGTGCTGGAGGAAAAACTACAGATTGGTGAAGCAAAGGCTCGTGAAATAGCATTATCCGTATTGAGCAGGGTCAAAAAGGTTTTGGGCTTTGCTAATCTTTAATCCTAAGGCTGTATAAATCCTTGGTTAAAGTTTGTTTTTACCAGAAAATACGGCATTTTTCTTACCACAAATAATTCATAAAAAATCATGGCGGATCAGGCAATAATTGACAAGGCTAATAGGTGGCTGCAAAGTAATATCGATGATGCAACAAGAAGTGAAATAGAACTAATGCTGGCCAGTAAGGATGATGCCAATCTGGTAGAAGCATTTTACAAAGACCTTGAATTTGGCACCGGAGGCCTAAGAGGTGTAATGGGCGTAGGCTCAAACCGCATCAATAAATACACCATAGGTATGGCTACTCAGGGCCTGGCCAATTACCTGAAAAAGACTTACCCCTCAGAACCGATCAAAGTAGCCATAGCACATGACAGCAGAAATAACAGCCGCTATTTTGCGGAGACCACTGCCAATGTATTTGCTGCTAATGGCATTGAGGTTTTCCTTTTCGAAGATCTCCGCCCAACACCAGAGCTATCCTTTGCCATTAGAGCATTGAATTGTCACAGCGGCGTTGTAGTTACTGCCTCACACAACCCCAAAGAGTACAACGGCTATAAAGCATACTGGAATGACGGTGCACAAATCGTATCGCCGCATGATAAAAACATCATCGCTGAAGTGGGCAACATCAGCAGCATCGATGAAGTGAAATTTGATGCACCGGCGGGCATGATCAAATCTATCGGTAAAGACATTGACGATCCATATTTAGAAAGAATTGCCGGTCTGTCTCTATCACCGGAAGCCATCAAAGCTCAGCATGATCTGAAGATTGTTTTCTCACCCATCCACGGTACAGGTATTACACTAGTGCCGCCTATTTTGGAGAAAATGGGCTTTACCAATGTGCATGTGGTAAAAGAGCAATCCACACCGGATGGCAACTTCCCAACGGTAGTTTACCCAAACCCGGAAGAAGCAGAAGCATTGAGCATCGCCCTTACACAGGCCAAGGCATTGGATGCTGATATCCTGATGGGCACTGACCCGGATTCTGACCGTGTGGGCATTGCCGTAAAAAATGAAAAGGGTGAATTTCAATTGCTTAATGGCAATCAAACCGGCGCTCTGCTAGTCTATTACTTACTAAGCCAATGGCAAAAACTGAATAAGCTGGATGGCAAACAGTATATTGTAAAAACAATAGTGACTTCCGACCTGCTCAATGAGATTGCAGCACATTTTAATGTGAAGTCCTACGAAACCCTAACAGGTTTCAAATGGATAGCAGCCCTGATCAAATCATTGGAAGGCAAAGAGACTTTCATCGGTGGCGGAGAAGAAAGCTATGGCTATCTGATCAGTGATTTCGTGCGCGACAAAGATGCTATTGCCAGCTGCGCCATGATTGCCGAAATGGTAGCATGGGCCAAAAATGAAGGCAAAACAGTCTTTGATATCTTACTTGAGATTTACAGCATATTTGGCGTTTACCAGGAGTCACTGGTAAGCATTACTAAGAAAGGTAAATCCGGTGCTGAGGAGATCGCAGAAATGATGAAAGACCTGCGCGCCAATCCACCGAAAACGCTAGGTGGTGTGAAAGTGAAGGAAATCATGGATTATCAGAGCCTGGAAGCCAAAAATCTTATTGATGGATCTACTCGAACGCTGGACTTCCCAAAATCCAACGTTCTTCAGTTCTTAACCGAAGATGGTGACAAGATATCAGCGCGTCCTTCAGGCACCGAACCCAAGATAAAGTTCTACTTCAGCGTAAAAGCACCTTTAAAGGCTTCCAGTGAATATAGGGCTGTACAGGATCAACTGGCTGAGAAGGTGAATGCATTCAAAGCAGATTTAAATGTTTAAAAATTAGGGATTTACATACTTATGTTACTATTTTTGAGTGGTCTAAAATTCAAACTCCAGCAATAGTTACTTTTTCAATCAGCTTTGGAAATATTTCTATAGGTAATTAAGTATTATCTAAAAATAATTATATTTCCGAAAGTTATTAATCACTAACCTACGTAGGAATTGGAAGTTTTACTGAATTCTGTACTTATTGTTGTTGGATTTGTTCTGCTTATCAAAGGGGCAGACTACCTGGTTACCGGAGCCTCTTCGCTGGCCAAAAGGTTTGATGTATCAGATATCGCAATTGGACTTACCGTGGTTGCTATGGGTACTTCCGCACCTGAGCTTGTGGTCAATCTTATTTCCGGATCCAGCGGCCACAATGAGGTGGTTTTTGGCAACATCATTGGTTCCAACATCTTCAACCTTTTCCTTATTCTGGGTATCGCAGCAGTCATTTACCCAATTACTGTACAAAAAAACGCCCTTTGGAAAGAGGTTCCTTATTCCCTTCTAGCCACGATAGTTTTTTTCGTGTTAGTGAATGACGTGTATTTCTTAGAGTCCGAAAAGAACGAACTCAACCTCGGTGATTCCATTATCCTTATTTTCATGTTTGGGCTATTTCTCGTTTATATTTTCATGAACATGAAAAATACAGATGAAATAGATGTGGTAGAGGATATTGAAATTTACAGCAATCTTAAAACTACCCTTATGATTGGCGGTGGCATCATCGGACTTTCAGGTGGTGGTAAATTAATTGTAGACAATGCTGTAGAAATTGCTCAGATTTTT
The DNA here is from genome assembly GCA_965227155.1 of Cyclobacteriaceae bacterium. GTDB lineage: Bacteria > Bacteroidota > Bacteroidia > Cytophagales > Cyclobacteriaceae > UBA6059. The sequence continues at coordinate 3,569,939 of OZ245731.1, read as the reverse complement.
AATGTAAGTGAAAAACTAATCGGACTTACAATACTGGCGGCAGGCACTTCTTTACCAGAACTGGCTACTACGGCGGTAGCTGCGTTTCAGAAAAAGTCTGACCTTGCTGTAGGCAATATTGTTGGCTCCAATATATTCAACCTATTGCTTGTGCTGGCATTTACCGGCATCATATCTGCACCGCTGGAATTTGACGCTGTGCTCAATGTAGATCTCATTCTGGTAATGGTAGGCACTTTGATGCTATTCATCTTCATGTTTACCCTGAATAAATACAAGGTAGACCGAATGGAGGGTGCCTTATACCTGGTTGGCTTTGTAGCTTACACCGTGTATTTATTCCAACGCCTGTAAGCAAATACTGTCTCCAAGTAAAGTATTCTGTTCGCAACCCTAATTACCCATTTTAAAATACTTTAAAAACAACTTTTTCATAGTAGCATCGTCATTACCCGCTTCATGCGGGTAATCCCTTTTAATTTACAGCTCTTAACCATTTTTAACAGTCGCTGCGCCCCGCCCCGCTAGCATCTGATCTATTTTTGATCCTCAAGCAACCTATAGGGAGCAATCGGCATTTTTAGTTCAGTAACCTTAACCACAGACCCAGGCTTTGACTGACCATCAACTTTTTGAAGGCTGTAAGCAGAATGACCAACGTGCACAACGAGCATTGTATGATCGCTATGCAGTGATGATGCTACACCTATGCCAGCGGTATTTGAAAGACGAAACATTGGCGGAAGAAGCCATGATCAGCGGATTCCAGAAAATCCTTACCAATGTAGACCAATTCGAATGGCGCTCTCCGGCGGCATTTATAGGCTGGATGAGGCGCATCATGGCCAATGAAAGTCTGATGCTGCTGAGAAAGCAGAAACGCCTAGCCGGAAAGGAAGAGTTGAATCATCAAATTACAGATGATAGCTACGGGGCAGCAGAAAATATACATGCAGAGGGCATTTATAAACTGGTAAATCAATTGCCTGATGGCTATCGCACTGTATTTAATTTATATGTGGTAGAAGGTTACAGCCACAAAGAAATCGCTGAGAAGCTCAATATTCAGGAGAACACCTCCAAGTCTCAACTGAGTAAAGCGCGGGCACAGCTCAAAAAATGGATCAAAAATCTGGATATGCTATGAATGCCAAAGAATTTGACAAAAAGCTCCAAAAGAAAGTAGTGAAGGCTGAAAAGTCAATGCCTCCCTCTGCCGGATGGGATCTGGAAAAAAGCTGGCAGATGATAATGGCCGGCATTAAATCAGGAAGTGGCAAAGCCTTCTATTGGTACCTGGCCCTCGCAGCTTCCGTGTCGATGGTTTGTGCCGGTGGACTAAGCTTACAGCAGTGGATGGCGCCTGGCCAACCGAAAGAGCAGCTACCCCAAATCAAAGGAAAAACTGCCATTGCAATAGTTACACCTGAAGTTCAACAACCTCAAATGGAGCAACAAATTCCTGAAAGGCTTACCAGAATTCAACCCATCCAAACCGTACAAGGTCACTTGAATTCAACCCCTGTTGCTTTGAAACCCGTTTTTTATAAAAAAAGCATACAGCCTGAAGCGCAGTTAGCGGTACTTACAAAAAAGGCCCAGTTACATCCTGAGTTGAGGCTAAACCTATCGACCCACAACTGGCAGGTCAGCCCTGAGCTATACCTAAAAAAAACTGTGTCATCCAAAGCATTGATCAGTCATTTTGGTATATCCTTTGAGCCCCGGATTGGATATAATTTTTCTGGTATGGAAAACAGGTCGGGTAACCCTAAGGTGGATTGGTCGGTCTACCTGAATGCTGTCATTGGGAATGACCAGGCCCCCCGACCATGGCTCCTAAAAGTTGGGTACACCCCTATCAACGCTCAAAACGCAGCACCAATCCAGCAAGCTTTTAAAGTTAATTACCAGATCCAGCTGAAGAAGCACTGGTACATAGGGCCGGAAATCATCCTTACCCAGGGTTTCAGAAAAGCCTACCCGGCACTTACCGTGAGCTTTGGCTAGTAGCCGGCTGACGCATGTGGCATTCAACAGATTATGAAATTGTGGAAAAATAATACCCCAATAGTTTTTCCATTTCACCGGCATTCCTAATTTTGCATCAAACAAAAGCGAACCTTTATTATCAAATTTTCACTTTTCAACCTGAAAAAGTAAACGAAATACAACTCTTTCGCTTTTTAATTACTAAACCATTCAATCTTAATAGACAAACCATGATTTCAACGATCATCTTTGATATGGATGGGGTAATCATTGACAGTGAACCTCTTCATAAAGAAATTGAAATGTCTGTTATGCAGGAATTAGGGCTTAGCATTTCAGAAAAAGAGTACCAGGGATTTGTGGGCACTACTTCCAAAAGTATGTGGTCTCAGATCATCGATAAATACAACCTTGACATTGCCGTAGATGAAGCGATTGCAAGAAGCAGGGAAAAATACTTTTACTACCTCCACCATACCGATCAGCCGAGGCTTGTGCCCGGAGTTCTGGCATTTTTGAACGAGCTTAATCAGCACAACATCAAAATTTTGCTGGCATCCTCCTCCACGCAGGAGAATATCAACCTTGTGTTGAACAAGCACCAGATAGCAGGCTATTTTCAGCATAAAGTGGGCGGTGATCAGGTAGAAAATGGCAAGCCGGACCCGGAAATCTTCTTACTGGCTGCGAAAGAAGCCAAAACATTACCATCGCAATGCCTGGTGATTGAAGATAGCCGCAATGGCGTGGCAGCAGCCAAAGCTGCCGGCATGAAATGTATTGGCTTTAAAGACCCTGCCCACAACCAGCAGCTGCTCTATGATGCGGATTTGGTCATCGATAGTATGGAAAAGCTTTCTATTCCGTTTATTACCGAATCACTTTCCAAAATTAAAATCTGAAATCAGGCTATCCCGCTAGCAGGATTTGACTGACAACAAAAAATGCGCAATGTTTGCGTCTAATAATTAGAACATTATGCTTCCTAAAATAAACCCAACGAAAACCAAAGCCTGGGCAGCATTGTCCAGCCATTTCGAGGAAACCAAAAACACACGAATGGTCGATCTTTTCAAGCAGGATCATGACCGCTTCAATAAATTTTCGATTCAGTTTGAGGATATCTTACTGGATTACTCCAAAAATAGAATCACCGATAAAACCATGCAGCTTTTGATAGCGCTAGCCGATGAGGTAGAACTCACCAAGGCCAAAAAGCTGATGTTTTCGGGAGATCAGATCAACCTGACCGAGCGCAGGGCTGTCCTGCACGTTGCCCTTCGCAATAGTGCTGATAAGCCTATCTACTACAAAGATAAAAATGTGATGCCTGACATACAGGCGGTGCTTGATCGCATGAAAGCTTTTACCGACAAGCTACATAGCGGTGCAATGAAAGGCTACACCGGTAAGCCCATCGAGCATGTGGTGAACATCGGTATTGGTGGATCAGACCTGGGTCCTTTTATGGTTTGCGAGGCTTTGAAGCCCTATGAAAAACCCAACATCTCCACCCATTTCGTATCCAATGTAGACGGCAGCCATTTGCTGAGGGCGCTGGATCGCATCGACCCGGAGACTACCCTTTTCATCATCAGCTCCAAGACCTTCACAACGCAGGAAACCATGACCAACGCCAATTCCGCCAAGGCCTGGTTCCTGAGCCATGCCAAAGATGAGGCCCATATCAAGAAGCATTTTATTGCCATCAGCACCAATGAGGAAGATGTAGTGAAGTTTGGTATCGATCCTGCCAATATGTTCCAGTTTTGGGATTGGGTTGGTGGCCGGTACTCACTATGGTCCGCTATTGGCATGTCGATAGCCTGCTCTATCGGTTTTGATAACTTTATGGAACTGCACAAAGGCGCCGAAGCGATGGACCAGCATTTCCTCAACGAACCGCATGAAAAAAACCTGCCCACCTTGCTGGGCTTACTTGGAGTTTGGTACAATAACTTCTATGAGTCCAGAACGCACGCCATTTTGCCCTATGACCAGTATATGCATGCTTTCCCTGCCTTCCTCCAGCAGGGCGACATGGAAAGCAACGGCAAAAGCGTAGATCGCAATGGCGATGAAATTGATTATCAGACCGGCCCAATCATTTGGGGCGAACCGGGCACCAACGGACAGCATGCTTTTTATCAGCTGATCCACCAGGGAACCAAAGTGGTACCCTGCGATTTCATAGCGCCGGTACATAGCCACAACCCGCTGGGCGACCACCACGAAAAGCTGCTGGCCAACTTTTTTGCGCAAACGGAAGCCCTTATGAAGGGTAAATCTAAGGAAGAGGTGGTTGCTGAATTCAAAGCCAAAGGTGCTACGGAGGAAGAGATAGAGAGGCTAACTGTATTCAAGGTGTTTAAGGGTAACCGGCCTACAAACTCCATACTGGTGGATAAAATCACACCACGTACACTGGGTGCCTTGATAGCAATGTATGAGCACAAGATTTTTGTGCAGGGCATCATCTGGAACATTTTCAGCTTCGACCAATGGGGTGTGGAGCTCGGTAAGCAATTGGCTGGTAAAATCCTACCTGAGCTTACCAACGACGAAACAGTAGCAAGCCATGACCCTTCTACCAACGGGCTGATCAATCATTATAAAAAGGTTCGTTAAGGTCTTAAGGCTATTGCAAAAAGTGCGAAAAGAAGACACTAAATCACTTCAGGCTAAATAGCAATGCTTTTAAGCTAAGCGCTAATTATCCCTCTCACTGAGAGGGTTAGGGAGAGGTAACTCAATAAAACTGCTTAGCTTAAAAGCATTGCTAGTGGGAGCTGATGGATTAATTGAATATTTAGTAAGGATACAACCTTTCCATAGCAAGTTGTTAGACTACTAGTTTCGCTTCACCGCGCCATCCTCCAGCCTGACGATGCGGTCACCATACTCGGCATATTTCTCATTGTGGGTTACCTGGATGATGGTCATACCCTCCTCATTGAGCTTTTTGAAAAGGTTCATGATCTCCTCCCCCTGCTCGGAATGTAGGTTGCCCGTTGGCTCATCGGCAAGGAGTAGTTTTGGCTTACCGATAATCGCCCGTGCAATGCCAACCAGCTGCTGCTGACCACCCGAAAGCTGCTCGGGGAAAAGGTCTTTTTTAGCAACCATCTGAAACCGGTCGAGCATCTCTGCGACCATGCTGGCCCGTTCCTTCCCTTTTACGCCTCTGTAGAGCAATGGCGTTTCGATGTTTTCATAAACCGTAAGCTCATCGATGAGATGGTAGGCCTGAAATACAAACCCAATGTAGTTTTTGTGTAGCTTGGAGGTCTTGCTCTCCTTGAACTTATGCACCGGCTCATCCAAGAAATAATATTCCCCGGCATTGGCCCGGTCCAGCATGCCAATAATATTGAGCAAGGTGGATTTACCCGATCCAGAGGGCCCCATTATACTGATAAAATCCCCTTCATTCACCTCCAGGTCAATACCTTTGAGGATGTACGTGCGCTGAAATTTTGAGTCAACCCACTTATCAATATCTTTTAATTTGAGCATAATTATGACTTTACTGGCGTTTGTGCAGATGTCGAATTTAATAAAATAACCAGCAATATTATGCCAATAATTTTAAGGGCTGTAAATCAATAGTTTAAGCAGAAATCAACAATTGGAAATTGTCCGTTTTCAGTACAAGGCAGTTCGTTATTGATCAAAACGTATCACCACTCGGTGCAAAGCTTGATGCCAGTGCCGGCCAGGTTGTTGTTGGTGCCAAGGTTGGCTGCTGCGATGACAATATCCTGTCCCGGTCCACCATCCAGGTGGATGCGTAAGCTACCATCGAGCTTAAGCAAATCTTCGTAGGTGAAAGGCTGGGATTCATTGATCATGAGGTAAGCCAGCTCTGAATTACTCTCGCCGGTTTTACCAAGCACGGGGTTAAGTACCGAGATCAGTGGGCCATCTTCATCCACACCCCCTGCATGCAGGTGTACGGGGTGGAAAATCTCACCGTTGGTATTGGATAGCCTTACCTCTACAGCCATGGAGCCATCCACCTTTTCCTTGAAGGTGACAAAGCCGGAAATATCAAAATCAGAAGCACTGTACAGGTTGTAAACTACCTGGTTGCCTGTAAGATCATCGGGCGTGGCAGTGTAATCATCATCGGATTTTCCACAGCTTGCAAAAAATACAAGGGCAAGAATAAAAAGGATGCTTCTCATGATTTCTTTATTTACTCGATAACAACAATTAAAGATAAATAAATCCCTAACGGGAAATATGTATTTTGCCAAACAAAACTAAAACCCACCACACCGATGAAAGTTTTTAGTAACCTGGAGGAATTAATGGCCTATGGCAGCGTAGAACTGGGCACCAGCCCATGGTTTTTGGTCAAGCAGAGCATGATCGACCAGTTTGCCAAAGCCACGCTTGATGAGCAATGGATCCACACTGACCCCAAGAAAGCGGTAATCCATTCACCTTTTAAAAATACCATAGCCCATGGGTTCCTGACATTATCACTGGCCCCTATGCTGATGCGGCAGCTGTACAAAGTAGAATCTGTGCAAATGGGCGTAAACTATGGTGCCAATAAAATCCGCTTTACTGCCCCGGTGCTTGTGGATAGCGAGATTAGAATTCGCGCGAATCTGATCAGTGTAGATGCCATTAAAGGAGGCGTAAAAATGACCACCGGCTGCACTTTTGAGATCAAAGGCCAGGACAAACCCGCCTGTGTAGCTGAGCTGATCACTTTGCTGTATGAGTAACTTAATTGAGGCTTTCTTTTTAAGGTAGTCAATGGCAGGTCCGCAAATGCGGAAATATTCCTGCAGGGCGTTTTCCTGGGTTGCGGATTTTACCATGCACCATGCAGGGCGTTTTCCGGGGATGCGGATTTAGCCATTCACCATGCAGGGCGTTTTCCGGAGCACCGGGTTTCACAATGCAGCATGCAGGGCGTTTTCCGGATCACCGGATTTTACCATGCACGCTGCGAGACAATTTCCGATGATTCAAAATATTCCTATCTTATTACGTAAGTATTTATACTAATTTTTAAATTATAATGAAAAGTACTTGACGTTAACTTAGCAATAATTTACTTTCAATAACCTAAATAAATTATTGTTCCATTTTACCATATTTATTATGTTAATAGCACCAAGCCTTCAAAATTATCGAAATGGGGAATTTGTCAAATTTATAGCCAATTCCCTGACCATCTGTAGTAAATATGACCTTGCCACTCTCAATCTTGCCGAAAAGCATACTGCCCTGGAGCAGGCGCATCAAAGCCTCAAGGCGTTATTTAAAGTGGACAGAGGTAGTGACCTTACTAAAGAAATAATAAGATTAGATAAGGAAAGGGATAGTGATTTTACCGGCATTATTGGCATAGTTGAGCTATATGCTAATAATCACTATGATGAAACCATGGTTAATGCCGCCACCAGCCTGCTAAAGGTGCTGGAAAGCCACGGACGTAGCCTTGTACGGCTTAGCTATCAACAGCAGACGGCAGCCATGGAAGATATCATCACCAGAATAGAGGCTGGTCATGTAGCTGAGCTTACCACCTTAAATCTGGCAGATTGGTTTGCGCACATGAAAAACGCGAATGACCAATTTAATGTAAAGTTTCTGGAGCGAAACCAGGAATATGCCCAGGCACCAAAGGAAAAGCTGACGGCTGTACGTGAGCAGACAACCAATGCCTACCAGGAGCTAGCGAAGTTTATCAATGCCTATGCTGTAATTGGCACCACTGCAGATTACGAGCCGCTTATCAATGAGCTCAATGCCTTAATCAACAATTACAACGCTGTGGTAAACCGCCGGAAGGCAGGCAGCAGTGCTGAGGCTGAAGCTGAAAACCTGGATGCTGACTTTGATGAGGTAGTGGCATAGTAATGGTGGTTGTTATCCCCAGATATCTGGGAATAACAACCACTATTGTGTCAGTTGAAAGGTAAATATGTGGCATAATGTGTTAAATTCGGTTGTTGGCAACACTTGTGCGGCTCAAAAAATCCATTTCAACAGTTATATTCCAAAAATTAGAATTAACTTAATTTGCGTGAAGCCAAAACTATTAACAGCGATTCTACTATTTATTAGTGCTTACTCTCCACTATTTGTAATTCTAGCCGTTAAAGATTTTGATTTTGATGAGACATGCAACTTCAAACATCCAACTGCTATTTATATTCTTTTGATATTCACTGCAATCAGTCTAGTACTTCTTTTTGTCTCAATATCACAAATAAAAAAAGGCATTGCGGTAAAAGTAGAAAAGGTGAGCAACAGATCTGTTGATCTCATTAACTACACAATTCCTTACATTTTATCTTTTTTTGGCTTTGATCTATCCAAACCGGGAGACGTAATATCATTAACAATATTTCTACTTATTATGCTACTACTTACCATCAGAAGTAAATCTGTATTTCTAAATCCAATTCTAGCATTAGTTGGGTACGGCTTGTATGATTTAGAGTATTCGTTTGATGGGAAAAGGGAGCAAAGGATAATTATTAGCAAACACGAGTTGAAAACAAATGAGATATATCTAATTCGATCACTAACGAGGTTCTTGTATCTAACAACAGAAAAAATTGAACAATCAAATGCCAATGAAAACGAAGTTTAAAAACTTAAAAAAGCTAGACTTATCAAACACGTTTGTGTCCCTAGCAATTGTGAAAGAGTACAAGCGCAAGAGAGTATCTCACTACAACGTGAAGTATGTAAAAACAGATGAAAAACTGGAAAAGCGCTTAAGAAACATCGTTATAAGGCACGTAGATAACTCTAATACCTTTGAAGAATATTCGTTTGACTGCCCCGAACCTGAAGAAGACCAAGTAAGAACACTTCAATATGAAGGAACTGACTTTTATCAAATCTTAGAAAAACTTCAGAATCTGAACCCTGAAGAGGATGTAATAGAAGATATCGATGAGCTCTTGAAGGCCAAAGCATATTTGATTGTATTGAGAGATATTGATGGAATTCAAATAGCAGCCTTTAGGACCATGCCTGAAAGTTGGAAAATGAAAGAAAAGAAAGGGCTGATTCATCTGCTTTATAGAGAGAATCGGTTTGAAGACTTAGATAATGAACCTGTTTTCAGTATCGCCAGCTCTATTGACTTCATTTACTATGATGAACTTCTATTAATACTATCTAAGAAAAACTTCGAACAAGGACTTAATTTTCGGGATGGCATGATTGCTAAGGCTCAAGAATTATATGATGAGCTTGAAGAACAAAAAGTATTTATGAATTTAGATATTCTCACGAAAAAGGTTGGAAACAATCAAAGGTATCTCAGAAAGGTGGCTACCATAAAAAACTTAGGGCATTACAAAAATCAAGAATATCTTCAAAAACTAAAGGAAGTTAACACTCAGAAGAATTGGGGTTTAATCTTTGAAAACGGTCAAATTGTGATATCCGAAGAATCACTGGACACAATTCTAACAGTCCTTCAAGACAAAAGACTGCATTCTGAATTGTCCGAAGCTGATTATGATGTTGAGAGTGCTAAGCCTTTGAACAATGAATAAGAACGCTAACAGGCACTAAAAACCCATAGGTTTATGAGCTACATGCAAATACTAGTGTGATGAGATACCTTTATAGATATTTGAAAAGTCCAGCATAAGGACGATAGTTAGGCATTACCAGCAATTATCACAACATGGAATTTAAGAATCTAACCTTTGAAAAATTACTCTTCGATGCGTCAACCTTTGACGTGGATACGAAGGAATCATATATCATAACCTATCCCGAATTTCTAAACTACTTCAAACGGGTTGAACGACTTGACAAGCATAACCTCATAATAGGAAGTCATTTCGTCTATGGTTGGATGCCAACAATTATCGAACTGAAACTTGATAATCACTATGATTCATTGGACTATCTGAACAAGGCAAAATCTGGCGAACTTTTGAACCAGAGCGAACTTGAACATTTGAAGAGTTGCATTAACAACTCTATGGTTGGTCTCTCCAAACTTTTACATTTCATCAACCCGAACGTTTACGCCATTTGGGATCGTCGAATTTTCAGGTATCTGACCGAGAAAAATACTACATATGGTATTGATAAACCAGCTAGCTATTTGGAGTACCTGGCCGGCTTGAAGAAAATAATCAACAACCCTAACTTCTATAAAATTTCGGAGCTTGTTCAAGCTCATTTTGAATATCCTCTCTCAGCCCTTCGAACAGTCGAACTGGTGATGTTTCAGGCAGATAGAGCCAGAACTTCTCCACTCGAACCTCTTTTTTTCCGTGAACCTCATCAATGGGGATTGAGAGGCGATCCATATTTATGGCGTGATCTCCGAACAGCACTTGCGAACAAGAATGCGAACACCTCTGACGAATTCCACAAAATGCTAATTGAAGGGTATAAGAAACTGACTAAAAAAGCATTGAAGCCGAACGAGGAAATTTCTATCAAACGCTACAACTTCGGTGGAATGTCTGGCGGTTTTGTATCCTCCAACTTCTGGATTGAAACTGGCTTTCCACTTCTACTGGAACGGTATACAAAGCTGGTAACAGGCGCTAAAAATCCATAGGCTTATGAGCTACTTGCAAAGGCTAGTGTGATGAGATACCTTTATAGATATTAGAAAAGTCCAGCTTACGGACGATAGTTGGACGTTGTATGCCATTTGTGCGTAGTGCAGAGAATCTCGAACTTTAACTGACAAACACCTGAATAGATAAGATGCCAAACGAAACTCAATTTTTAAAAAAGGCCAAAAAGTCAAAAAAGGATGAATTCTATACGCAACTCACTGACATTGAAAAAGAACTAAGACATTACAAAGAATTTCTAAAAGGAAAGACAGTTTTTTGTAACTGTGACGATCCGCGAGTCAGCAACTTTTTTCATTACTTTTCATTCAACTTCGAGAAACTAGGACTAAAGAAATTAATAACTACTTGTTATAAAAACCAGAACGCAGATCTCTTCAGTCAAAACGAATCAGAAAAAGCGATCTATTTGGAATATTCTGGGGGAATGAATACCGACAACATCCCAGATCCTGAGGAAATTGGAATTAAACACTTGAAAGGTGATGGCGATTTCAGAAGTAAAGAATGCATTAAATTACTTGAAGAGTCTGATGTTGTTGTTACTAATCCACCATTCTCTCTTTTCAGAGAGTACATCGGTCAACTAATACAACATGACAAGAAATTTGTAATCATTGGACATCAAAATGCTATTTCTTACAAAGAAATCTTCAAATTGATTAAAGAAAACAAGCTGTGGTTGGGGTATGGGTTTAATCGAAACATGGCTCATTTTATTAATCCAAATTATGAGGATTATGCTTCAGATGCTGACCACAAGGAAGGCATGATCAGAGTCTCTGGTGTTGTATGGTTCACCAACATTGAGATTAAAAAGCGTCATGAGGATTTAATTCTTTTCAGAACCTATGAAGGTAATGAACATGAATATCCAAAATATGAGAATTACAATGCCATCAATGTGGATAAAGTAAAAGATATTCCGATGGATTATAAAGGGGAAATTGGAGTACCTATTACGTTCATTGATAAGTATAATCCAGACCAGTTTGAAATTATAGCACTTGGCATTGTTGGCTCAATTGATTTTACGAGCAACAAGAAAATGGAGATTATGGATAAGGCAGGCAGACCGACAGGGAAATTCACTTACAATGCCAAAGGAACATTATACAGATTGTTCAATCCAGAAACCGACAAATCCCCTGCATTTAGAGATTGTGAATCTGGAGAACTTTATTCAAGCATTTATGCCCGAATAATTATTAAAAACAAGAACGTCTAGGGTATGAAAATAGAACTCAAAGAAATTTCCGTAAAAGAACTGACTAAAGATTATGAAGATCTTGGACTAGACGGTGTATTTGGTTTTGATGGTAAGCTTGACATTCGTCCCCCGTATCAACGTGAGTTTATTTATAAAGACAAACAACGTGATGCAGTTATAACCACGATTCAAAAAAACTTTCCCTTAAATGTGATGTATTGGGCTGTTCAAGGCGATGGAAAGTTTGAAGTTATTGATGGACAACAAAGGACCATTTCAATTTGTCAATTCGTTAATGGAGATTTTGCATATCAAAACAGATACTTTCATAACCTCAAAGATGATGAACAGGAACAAATTCTGAATTATAAAGTAATGGTCTATCTATGCAGCGGAACAGATAGCGAAAAATTGGAATGGTTCAGAACTATCAACATTGCTGGTGAAAAACTAACAAATCAGGAACTACGAAACGCAGTGTATGCCGGTTCCTGGGTTTCAGATGCCAAGAGATATTTTAGTAAGCCTGGATGTGCAGCATACCAGATTGGAAGTGACTATCTAACAGGATCAGCAATTCGTCAAGAATATCTTGAAACAGCTATAAAGTGGATTTCAGATAGCAACATTGAAACATATATGGCTGAACACCAGCATGACCAGAACGCAAGTGCGCTCTGGATTTACTTTCAAGCTGTAATAACTTGGGTCACCACAACTTTTACCAAGAAAAGAAAATTCATGAAGGGGGTTGATTGGGGAACACTTTATAACGGCTACAAAGACGAGAAGTACGACACCAAGAAAATCGAAGAAGAGATTGCGAAGTTGATTCTTGATGATGATGTAACTAAAAAAAGTGGTATCTACCCTTACCTCTTAACACGTGATGAAAAGTATCTTTCTATTCGGACGTTCACAGATGCAATCAAGCAGAAAGTTTACGAACGTCAGAACGGAATCTGCGTGAAATGCAAAAAGGAATTTGAACTAGTAGAGATGGAAGCTGACCACATAACTCCTTGGCACGAAGGTGGAAAAACGATTGAGGAGAACTGTCAAATACTTTGTAAGGACGACAACAGGCGGAAATCAGGAAAATAACGGCATAGAACAGACTAAAAATGAATATGCGAACTGAGTACTTTGAAAAGACAATGCGAAACAGATGTTTCATTGCTTTAAGCATTTGGGGCGCATACTCATTTTAATTGGACATTGTGATGCATTAAAAGAGAACTAAAATATGAAGTATAAAATAGCTCTAGGTTTACTCCTTGCTGTCCTTTTAGGATATGCAATAGGCCATTGGCTACCCGTTAAGTGGCTTCATCCAACGATTACAGAAAGTCCTATAGAACTAAAAGACTACTATTCAATATTAGTGCAAATCATTGCCGCAGCGGCAACATTCTTTGCCGTTATGGCGGCTCTCTTTAGAGAAGAAATTCGTAGATGGTGGGAATACGTAGAAATCGAATATTCAATTCCGGAAGAAAAATTCGTAGAAGTCTTAAATCCAAATCTTGGAAATGACCAATCTAATGCTAAAACAATAGAGGCTGAAAAATACAAATGCTCAATAGAACTCACCAATAATGGCACAATTGCCTCACATTCTTCTGAGATAATACTTGAATCCCTACAGTTTAAAGCTAGTAATCTTAACAGTAATGAATCACTCGAAACCCTAGGAACTCCAATAAATTGGGGTTACACAGACGAACCTCGAATCACTATTCCTCCGAAAGGAAAAAAACGTGTCGTTGTATTGGAGTTAATTCCGCCCGACACAGAATCTTCACCAGAAGGCTCATCGTCACAAACTCTTCCAGTATTATCGATTGCAGGTCTGAGTAATGACATTGTTAATCAGAATGGTACTTGGACGGCCACATATATGCTCTATTCGTCAAATTCGAAATCTAAAAGATTTAGTGTTGAGATAAAATGGAACGGTCAGTGGCATGGCCGAAAGACGGAAATGAGTAAATGTCTAACAATTGAATTAAAGGGATAAAGGATGAAAAGATTATATATAATTCAATACGACATAAAGGATGACCAAAAAATGGTTGAACGCATTAAGACTCTTGGCGGTTGGATGAAATACTTCCCTCAGAGTATGATTGTTCACACAGAACTTACGGCTAAACAGATTTACGAAAAACTCACCGTTGACTATCCATATACTCGAATTTTAGTTTTTCGATTAGATAATAGTAGCGACTACTATAGATATTTTGGGTGGTTACCAAATGAAGCATGGGAATGGTTAAAAGATAAATAATGAACCTCAACACAGCAAATAACTTATGGCGGCTGAACGGCTCTTCACTGGTCTTAGGTTAAGTGCTACCACTCCCGTCCCTTTATTTCGACAAACGTTCTTTTAAAGTCAAAGAAAGGTCTTAGCGGACGCTGTGATCAGTTATGCTGCGACACTTTAGCTAGTTACACGCCGGCTAAATTCTACCCTTGGCCATCCCATTTTAAAGTACTAGTTTTCTGAGGTAATCACCATTGACAATTACCACTTATGAAATCTGCGCTCAGAATTATCGGTCTGCTTGTCCTTGCTGTCTTGCTATTCATCGCTTATGTCGTTTGGATCAATGTAAGATCCACTGAAGATCAGGAAGCCATGCTAGCGGCCATTCCGGATGCCGTAGTTCCCAAATACAACCCAGCAGACACTGCCCTCTGGTGGAAGGAAACCACGGTTTACCAGGTGTACCCCCGCTCCTACAAAGACAGTGATGGTGATGGCATTGGCGATATTGGTGGCATCATCAGCCGGCTTGATTACATCCAATCCCTTGGCTTTGAGACCATTTGGTTTTCGCCGTTTTTCGAAAGTCCGCAGGCCGATCATGGCTATGATGTGAGCGATTACCGCGGTATAGATCCTGACTATGGAGACATGGCCCTTGTGGATAGCCTGATCGCCGAAATCCACCGAAGGGATATGAAAATCGTGCTGGACCTGGTGCTGAACCACACTTCTATCGAGCATGACTGGTTTCAGGAGTCCATGCGATCGAAAGACAACCCCAAAAGCGACTGGTATGTGTGGCGCGATGGCAAGAACGGCAACCCACCCAACAACTGGAAAAACATCCTGGGCCGGGAATCGGCCTGGAACTATGTGCCTGAGCGGGATCAGTATTATTATGCGGCCTTTCTGCCCTTCCAGCCCGACCTTAATATGGCCAACCCTGAAGCAAAAGCCGCCATTTTCGACATGGTAAAGTTCTGGCTCGACAAGGATATAGATGGCTTCAGGCTGGACATATTCAATTTTATTTTTGAAGATGAGCGATACCCCGACAATCCTTTTACCTTCCAGGCGCTTCCAAGATTTGGTGAGGGCAAATGGTCGTTTGAGGATCACCGGTATAATTTCCATCAGCCGGAGGTTATTGCATTTGCCAAAGAACTTCGCACGATTCTGGAAGCCTACCCCAGTGGCCGGTTTATGGTGGGCGAAGTGTTTGGATCTCACCGGCACATGCGCGAGCTGCTCGGTATGGATATGGCTGATGGATTGAACCTTGTTTTTCTGTTTGACTTCCTGGAAGCCTTTGAGTTTTCAGCCGGTTATTTTCACCAGCAGGTAAAGGAATATGAGGCTTTTTACCCTGAACCCATGGTTCCCACCTATGTATTTGGCAATCATGACCAGTTTAGGAGCATTACCCGCCTGGACAATAACGAACAAAAGGCGGAGGTGCTGGCAGCCTTTCAGTTGACCGTCCGTGGGGTACCTTTTACTTATTATGGCGAAGAAATCGGCATGCGTACTGCCGATATTGCCCTTAAAGAAGCTGAGGATCCTATTGCCAAATATTGGCTTGACCTGCCCGAATGGTTGCATGACCATGTCCCAATCATGCTCAATCGGGATAATTGCAGAACCCCAATGCAGTGGTCTGGGGCACCGTCGGCTGGCTTCTCGACTGGCAGTACCACCTGGCTTCCTGTACAGGATAATTACACCGAGATCAACGTAGAGCAAAGGTTAGATGATCCAACCAGCATCATCCATACGTATCGTGACATCTTGCAATTGCGCAATCAATCCAAAGCATTGAAAAGTGGGTCCACTACATTATCTGACGATCCGGAGTTGTTGGCTAAAAATATTCTATCCTATAATCGAAATCATGGCGATGAATCATGGACCATTTTCCTCAATTTTTCCGAGGAAGCACAAGTGATTCCATACCGGGCAACAGACGCACAGGTGCAATATACCAAACGGGCCAGCCTGCAAACGGAAAAAATTATACTGGACCGCTATGGTATTATGATAATCAAAAACATTTGACCTGATAAGATGGGGTCGTAGCGGACGCTACGACTAGTCTTGGGAATGCTACAAATAGCTATGAACCGAAATCCCTGACAATGTCTGATCTAAATAACCAACTTGCGTCTTATTAACTTAAAGTGCTAGTATTTTATAGTATTTCGAGGGTTAGCACTATAAACTTTTAGTACCAGTCCTTATCTTTATAAAATATGAATATCAAGGAAAAGATAAAGGAACGAGTAAACAACATCAACGACCCACAGCTGCTGGAAGAATTATTGAAAGCTGTAGAACTCGAACATGAGATTGAAAATCTGGACCAACTCAACGACCTTGAAAAAAAAGCTATAGACGAGGGAATTGCTGATGCAGAATTGGGTAAGCTTCATACCAATGAAGAGGCAAGTCAACTTGTGAAAGAATGGCTAAAAAGATAAGATGGACAACTCAATCCATTATTGATCGAACCGATATCTATAAATACTGGTTAGAAAGAAATAAATCAGAAGTTTATGCTAAAAAACTTGAGAAACTCTTCGAGAAATCTGCTGATCTTATTTCAAATTTTCCATACATCGGAATGATAACTGATTACCGCAATGTCTATTCAAAAGTCGTTAGTAATTATAAAATCTTTTATCGAATTGAAACTGATGAAATTCAAATTCTGCGTGTTTGGGATACCCGCCAAAATCCAGACTTCAAAGAATTGGAATGACCCCTACTGTTCCTTGTAAAAGCATCAGTGTTTCTACAACCATGAATTACGAGGAGCAAAATTAGTAGACGAGAAAGCCGTAGCGGAAGCTACGACTAGTCTTGGGTCCTACGACCAATTTCATAAACGCTACAACCAGTAATGGGTATTAGCACTACAAGGCTACAAGTAGACTATTTGTATAGGTAAAGCGCTTTCATCTCATTACCTCAATACCTATCTTGAAGTCAAATCATATCGTTATGAAACTACTTTCACAATTATTAATCATATCAATCGCAATCCTATCAATGAACTGCTCCGGACCAAAAAAAGAAGCACAATCCGAATCACCTCAAGAACCTGAAGCCTCTGAATGGACGGTGGATTTTTTTGATGATTTTGAGACTTTCAATCCCGACAACTGGCAGGATCAACGCATATGGGTGAATAATGAAACCCAATGTTACGTACCTGACGGTGCATTTGGTACCCGCGAGGTGAGTGATGGCACTTTAAAAATCAAGGTAGTCAACATCGGTGAAATGAGGCCATGCGATAATATGGACAAGCACGGCAATCAGCATCCGGATACCGAATATGTGGCGGGACGTATCTGCTCCAAAAACAAAAAAGAATTCGTGAAAGGCCGCTGGACAGCCCGTCTCAGACTTTCCAGCAATGGAGAGGCGAGCCAATTCCCTGCATGGTGGATTCTTGGGGCACAAAACAATGAATCACCCGTTCAGGAAGAGGATGAAAATATATGCTGGCCACTCACCGGTTCAGGTGAAATTGACATTTTCGAGCACCATGGTGACCACATGAAAGATGAGTTTACTACCGGGGCCATAGTGAGCCTGGGTGAATGTGATAAAGGGGACTGGGAAAGTATGCGCAGGAACTTCCCCGCCACACTCAACGAGTTTCATGAATACAGCGTGGAATGGGAAGGTAGTGACCTGGTCTATCGACTGGACGGTGAGGAAGTATATCGCAATGTTGAGGAGGGTGATAAATACCCTGAACCTATGTTTGCAATCCTCAACTACGCGAAAATCACTGACTCACCCATGGAAGGAGAATGGGTGATGGAGGTTGACTGGGTTAAGCACGAGAAGAGGAGCTGACGAGCATCTTTTATTTTCCTGTTGTATATTTAAAACCCACTGCAGATTAGGATGTTATAAATAATCATTAAGCAATGGGTTGTATGAATGCAGGAAAGATTTTTTGCCTGGGGCTACTGCTAACATTATTGTCCACTACGCTGTATGGACAGATCGATAGCATCTACACACAGTCCTATCTCGATAAAAGTACACGATTTGCATGGTTGACCTATGGAGGCGATCTCAACTATCTGAGTGGCGGTACCACGCAGCAATTTATCAATGGTAGCAAACAAGACACTGATTTCGGGCATACCCTCATGCCCAGGTTAACCATCGGTGGTATTCATTTCTGGGGACATGCTGATTTCTATGTCACCTTCCCCCTGTCCTTTCTCACCTTGCAGGACACACCGGCAGGCCTGGATAACCTCGATGTGTATCAGGGTGTGGAAACAGGCATGCGATTGTATCCACTCAAGCTGCAACCCAACCGCATTAGCCCATTTGCGGGCATCAGCTTTCGGCGGGTTCGTTTTTCACAGGAATCGGAAGATAGCAACAGCAGCAAAGGTGTGCCCAATTACGGTCGCTTTGTATACCCATGGCAGTTTGGGCTGACCTACACCACTGAAAAATGGTATATTACCGCCTCTGCTTATTACATCAACCATAACGAGTTTGATTATTTCATCACTCCCACAAATCAGGCAGCGGTATCTCTTGATCCTGTATCTTTCAATGTAAGCTTTCTGCGGTATGTTGACTCGGATAGAAATATGCGGGCCAAAGGCGCAGCGCACCAGCTCAACAACTACTATACAAAGCTAAAGCAGGAAAACCTGCTCAGTACCTGGTTTTTTGGGATTGGACCATCTGCAGCATTGCAAATGAACAGGTCATCATTCCTCAGGGAGCACTTCCCCTATTTTTATGACAACTATGCGGCCGCTACCCTACCCGACCTCACTTTCGGTAGGTATTTTCATAAGCTTGATGCAAATGTGAATTTGAGTTACCGTACCTACGGGGAAAATTACACCGGCTTTGATTCAGAGATCACCACCAGAAGGCATTCCATCGGCATAGAATCTGTCAAGTTCCTGTTCAACTACCTGGGTTTTGTTCCCTATGTAGGCCCTATTGTGTCTTACGAAAACCTGAAAACCACCGTAAATGGTACTGATTACATTGAAAATAAAATGGCCCTGGGTGTGACTTTTGGTTGGGATATCCGCGTAACCAAGACCGGGACAAGCCTGCTCAGAACCAATCTGCGCTATTACCCTAACCTCCACATGACTATAGAAGGAGAAAAGATGATGTTTGACCACCTGGAGTTCAACTTCATACAATGGGTGCAGTTCATTGGTAGAAAGAAGGCACTTCGAAATCCTTAACCTAGGACTGATATCATTGGCCTTAACCGGGGTAGAAAGACTACAATGATTTACTTTCGTGTCAATTGTTCAATATAAGTACTCTAATACAGTTGATTGCTACATAAAGTAAATCCAATGTTCAAAAAGCTACTTTTAATCCTACTCATCTTAATCATTACTGTTGGTGTTGGTGGTTATTTCTACCTAACCAATGCAAATCAATATCAAACTGATGGTGCGCTTCAGATAGAAGGGCTGAAGGGAGAAGTGAAAATCATCAGGGATGAGAAAAATATGCCCTACATCTATGCCCAAAATCGTCATGATGTCCTATTCGGTCAGGGCTTTGCTATGGCACAGGACCGGCTCTTTCAGATGCAGCTCAACAGAATGTTTGCCGAGGGCAGGATTGCCGAACTGGCCGGTGCTTCGGCATTACAGCTTGATGTCAGGCATAGAACGATAGGGTTTGCCAGGGCTGCTCAAAAACATGTGCAACTACTGCATAAAAAGGAGCAGCAAGACCTTGCAGTCTTTGTAGCAGGGGTAAATGCTTTTATTAATCGTGGAGAAAATATTCATTTAGAATTTTCCCTGGCAGGTATACAGCCGGACCTTTGGGATTTGGCTACACCTGTTGCCATCATCTATTACATGGGCTGGAGCTCTTCGGCCAATATGGAAGCTGAACTTACATTGCAGCAGCTTTATCAGTATTTGGGTAAAGAAAAATTCACCTCACTCCTCCCTATTCATACCAATCTGGATGATACGGTAAAATCAAATAGGTTGGACACTGAGCTTATGGATATGCTAGCGCATGCAAGCTCTGATTTTTCAGCCAACCTCACACAAGCATGGCTTGAAGACACGCCAAGGCAACTCGCGTGGGGTAGCAACAACTGGGTAAGCGGTGCCAGTCGTTCAAGCAATGGCATGCCAATTATGGCCGGAGACCCCCACCTCGATTCCAGGATTTTACCAGGCACCATGTATGCCTGCGGCTTGTTTACACCTGAATTTCGAGCTGTTGGCGTCACCATACCGGGCATGTTTGGGCTACTCATCGGCAGGAATGAACACCTGACCAATAGCATCACCAATGCTTATCTGGATGTGCAGGATCTTTACCTCATGGATATCAACCCCGATGATACAATGCAGTATTTTATGGGGGATCAAACCTATGATTTTGATACCATTGAAGAAACGATAAAGATAAAATCCAATGACGGTTGGGATGAACAAAAGGTAACCATCAGGCAATCCAAAAGAGGTGTAGTTGTTAATGAACTATTCCCCCAAATAACCAATGATAAAGCTCTGGTACTGCGGTGGGCTGCACTGGAAAATATGGGACCTTCTTTGGGCATCTCCCACTTAATGGACGCCAAAACAGTGGATGAAGCCAATGCCATTCTTGCAAATAGCACCATGGGCTGCAACAATATTACCCTGGCTGATACTGAAGGCAACATCTTGTGGCGAACCATTGGATCATTACCCAAACGTACGCCCGGTAGTGGACGCATGCCGTTTGAAGTACGGGATACTACAGATAATTGGTTAGGATTTGTTGCTGCAGATAGCATGCCTATGGAGAAAAATCCCGATAAGGGCTGGCTTGGAAATGCCAACAATAAGACCATAAAATCGAGCTATCCCTATTATGTCTCAAATTACTATTCGCCTTATTACCGATATGAAAGATTGGTTGACTTAATGAGCAGTAAGGAAAAATTTTCACCTCAGGATCATTGGCAATATCAGAGGGATATTTATAATACCCTTGCAGAAAAACTTGCTCCAATTATGGAGGAAGCCTTGCAAAAGCAAGAAAGCACACAGGATATGGCGGAATATCTTTCCCAATGGGACTTTATGGAAACCAAAGAAAGTGTAGCAACCACCCTATTCCAGAATACCTACAGGCATTTCGCCTATGAAGTATTTGTAGATGAGCTTGGAGAAGATCTGGCGATGGTCTATCTCAAAAACTATTACGTATGGCAGGAGCGCTTTGAGCAAATGTATCTGAAAGGTAGTTCTGAGTGGTTTGACGATCAGCGAACCGGCGATACAAAGGAAGGCATGACTGAAATATTGCAGCGCGCTGCCCTGAAAGCCAAAGCAGAACTCACAGAAAAATTTGGCAGTGATATGGCCCAATGGCAATGGGGCAAAAATCATCAAATTGAGTTTGTAAACCCGCTATTCAGAGAGGGCACACTCAAGCCATATTTTAGTCGGAAGTTTCCTATGGCCGGATCGGGAGAAACATTATACAGGGCCAGGTATGGTTATGATAAACCTGAAGCGATAGAATTTGCAGCCTGCCTGCGTATGGTCGCTGATCTTGCTGATGATGATAAGGTAATGGCTGTCATCGCAGGTGGCATAGTCGGCCGCACATTTCATGAAGATATGGGCGATCAGCTTGATGCTTTGATGACTGGGGAACCCCTATACTGGTGGTTTAGTGATCAGGAAATTAGGAAGCATCAACAAAGTGTATTGGTTTTGGAAAACTAATTTCATCCTGAAATACATACATTTAAATTATGATTTAATGCCATTTAGTTAAGCAAGTTTTTTTCTTTCTTTCCCTAAGAAAGAGTCTCAAAAGTATAAAAGCCCTTACCTTATGTCACATTGAGGCTTAATATTTTGGTTTCAAAACACACAAAACTGGATGACATGTTTGATGCCTATTTATCTCCCTTTGGAGGGAGTAATGAGGGAGGATTATAACAAAAATCAAACATGTCATAAGCAGCTCGTCGAAATGTATTCATATAGCCTTTAAGAAAGGTTTCGACAGGCTCAACCTGACATGAATGATGCTTTTGAAACACCCTCACAATTTGAGTTTAACTAATTAGCATTGAATTACGATTATTGGTAAGCCCTTTGATGAGGTTTCTGAGACTTCTATTAGTATTAGGACAAATCCATTGTGTTGCAACCATTATTGAATATCAAGTGCCTATTTGAAAGCATCGGCAAAAGCAAGCTTTTGGCCTAAGCCTATTGATAAACTTGATTACAATCAATGGTATGAATGATAAAACAACAAAGACCTACAGTATTGCGGTCCTGGTAAATCCAACGGTAATATCCTTGTTGATTTTAATTTCAATGGCATTTTTTGGTTGTGACAAGGCTGAAGAAGCAGCGCTACCCACAGAATGGTGTGGGGTGCAAAATCCGATAGAAGAAATAGCATGGCTTAAACAGGCCATCGAAGCAGTAGAAAATGATAAATACTCCTATTATGCATCAGCTATTTATCAGAATGCTCATGTCGCCTACTATGGTAATTGCAACCCCGCCATCAATTACGTATCATTTGTGCTAGACTGCTCAGGCAATAACTTGGGTAACACCAATGATCTGTATGAAGAGCTATCCAATATTGAAATCTTGTGGAAACACCCTGATTCGCAATGTGTGTTTTAGTGCAAGAAATCCAGCTCTTTCACAATCAATTACCACTTACATAACCACTGCTTTATTATAGATAAAGAAATCCATCAACTGGCTGGCCTTTCAACCTATCTATTTTAATTTTAGATTAAAGCTTGAACGATATGGAAATGGAATACAGAAGACTTGGCAACAGTGGATTAAAAGTATCAGCATTATCTCTCGGCTCGTGGGTGACTTTTGGAAACCAAATTCATCTGGATGATGCCAAAACCCTGCTGAAAGCAGCCTATGATGCAGGCATCAACTTCTTTGATAATGCAGAAGGTTATGAAGCCGGTGTTTCCGAGCAGATTATGGGAGATGCCATCAAAGGGCTTGGCCTACCACGAGATACTTTTGCTGTTTCATCCAAGGTCTTCTGGGGTGGTGATAAAAAGATGCAATTGGGCCTGAGTGCCAAGCACGTGCGTGATGCCTGCGATGCTGCATTGAAAAGGTTGCAGGTAGATTATTTGGATCTCTATTTCTGTCACCGACCCGATATTGACACCCCCATAGAAGAAACGGTGCGGGCAATGCATAATCTTATTGTGCAGGGTAAGGTTATTTACTGGGGCACCAGCGAGTGGTCAGCACAGGAAATCACCCAGGCGCATGCGGTAGCCCGTGCTCACAATCTGACTCCACCATTGATGGAGCAACCACAATATAATCTGCTGCACCGAGATAAGGTAGAAGCGGAATTCCTGCCATTGTACGAGCATTACGGGTTGGGCACTACCATCTGGTCGCCTTTAGCCAGTGGCATTCTCACCGGTAAATACAACGATGGCATTCCTGAAGACAGCCGCCTCAATCTACCCGACTACAAGTGGTTAAAGGACCGCTGGACCAACGCAGAGGGGCAGCAGAAATTAGAAAAGGTACGTCAGCTCACCAGCCTTGCCAAATCATTGGGTGTAAGTATGACACATCTGGCCATTGTCTGGTGCCTCAAAAATCAGCACGTATCCACGGTAATACTCGGTGCATCAAGGCTCAGCCAGCTGGAAGACAATCTCAAAGCAATGGAAGCTCTAGAGAAACTGGATGATGAGGCCATGGAAAAAATCGAAGGCATCCTGCAAAACAAGCCTCCCGCTCCTCAACGATTTGGCCAATGATTATAGCCTTAAACCCCTAGCATATGCAAATGCTTAATTTTATGGTAATTGAGAGCCAGAGTCAGACATTTTTGTATGGCAGGTTTTGGTAAAGGCTCATCGATTTTCAGCACGATAGCCCTATTATCTTCAAATTGCAATTCATCACCGAAGATCAACCGAAAGGTGCTGACCAGTTCCGTGGAGCATATAAAAAACAGGTAATAATGATCAGGGGTTTTGGCTTTCCAATCCATACGGATAGTGCTTCCATGTTTTGTTACATAGCTGGGTTCTGCCCATTTGGTAGTTTCAACCAATCGGGTTATCCCTTCCTCTCGCGCAGTTGAAATAATGAGTTCACGCAAAGTTTTGAGCCTTGCTCTTGCCTCTTTAGGATATTGGGCTATGGTTTCAGCCACCTTCTCATTTTCTATAAAATCCATGGTGAAATAAAGATAGGTATCCGGAGTGACAACCCTCTGTCACTGCTAAAATGAACTGGTGTCAAATCCGTATTAAAAATCGATGTTTTTTAAGATCAGATTATAGCTATCAATAGTGACAATGAGAAAAACCGTTGGCAGTTACTCCAACGGTCTCATTTCATTTTCAAGACTTGTTTAGCCTTTCAGGGATTTCATATCGATCACAAAGCGGTATTTCACATCACTTTTCAACATGCGTTCATAAGCGTGATTGATGTCCTGCATATTGATCACCTCCACATCAGAAGTAATATTATGTTCTCCACAAAAATCAAGGAGTTCCTGTGTTTCAGCTATGCCGCCAATTAATGAGCCGGCTACACTTTTCCTTCCTAATATAAGCGGTATGGTAACCAATGTAGGGTCCAAAGGTCCGAGATAGCCTACAACTACCAATG
The DNA here is from genome assembly GCA_965227155.1 of Cyclobacteriaceae bacterium. Taxonomy (GTDB): domain Bacteria; phylum Bacteroidota; class Bacteroidia; order Cytophagales; family Cyclobacteriaceae; genus UBA6059. Next base: position 3,545,183 of record OZ245731.1, on the reverse strand, counting down.
TGCCATTGGTTGACAAAGTGCCCAGGTAAGGGTTCAAATCATGCTCATAAGGAACAGTATCTATGATTACATCGAATTTACCCATCGCTCTTTCCATTTGGCTTTCATCTGTAGAAATAATGACCTCATGTGCGCCAAGCCTTTTCGCATCTTCCACCTTACCTGTTGATCGGGAGAAGAGTGTTACTTCAGCGCCGAGCGCATTGGCCAGCTTCAGTGCCATGTGCCCTAGCCCTCCCAGACCTACCACAGCCACCTTGCTGCCTTTACCGACATTCCAATGACGAAGCGGTGACCAAGTGGTGATACCTGCACAGAGCACCGGCGCAATACCGGCTTTATCCAGATTTTCTGGTACTCGAAGCACATAGGCTTCATCCACCACAATTTTTTCAGAATATCCACCATGTGTAGTCGTCTGCAGGTGTTTATCATAACCACCATAGGTACCAACAAATTCAGGGCAATACTGCTCCAGATCATTTTTGCAATTGTTGCAACTGCGGCAGGAATCCACCAGGCAGCCTACGGCCACATGATCGCCAATTTTATATTTGGTGACTGCCGAGCCTACATTGGTAACCGTGCCTACAATTTCATGGCCCGGTACTATGGGAAATTGGGTCATCCCCCAATCATTTCGTGCAAAATGAAGATCGGAATGACATACCCCACAATATTGGATGTCAATTTCCACATCATTTTCCAGAACTGTTCGCCGCTCAATTTTCAGTTGTTTGAGATCGGCATCTGCTGCCTCTGCACCAAAGGCTTTTATTTGTATTGTTTGCATATTAAGGTAGGTTGAAAGTTATATGAGAGAATATACATATTTCTTCCTTCAAAAGCCTTTTAAATTCCTTCGTGTGAGAAATTATTTCACATCAAATAATGGTAAAAAGGCCTGTTCTTCGGAGTGAAAATTTCTTTAATCGCCCCTCAGCTTCCAAAAGAGAGTAAAATCGTGTAAGAAGTAATTTTTTCACTGTATTTTGAGCTGACAGAAGATTTACTAACTAAACTGGTTGGCTTTTCAACTGGCTAGCATACAAAACCAAGCATGAAAAAATACACAATAGCCTGTATACCCGGCGATGGCATTGGCAAAGAGGTAGTACCTGAAACCGTAAAGGTACTAGATGCATTGGCCAACAAATTTGGCATGAGCTTCAGCTTCCAAAACTTTGACTACAGCTGTGAGCATTATGTCAATCATGGGACAATGATGCCTAAAGATGGCCTGGCCAGGCTGCGCGACCATGATGCCATCTTTCTGGGCGCTGTAGGTTATCACGGTGTACCTGATCATATTTCCTTGTGGGGTCTGTTGATACCCATCCGCCGGACATTTCAGCAATATGTAAACCTGAGGCCTGTACGATTATTGAAAGGGATTGAATCACCGCTAAAGCAACCGGGCGATATTGACTTTTATATTGTACGGGAAAATAATGAAGGTGAGTATTCCTCGGTTGGTGGGTTGCTTTATGAGGGCACTCCTCAGGAAATGGCCATTCAGGAAGCTGTTTTCACCCGGGCAGGCGTAGATAAGGTTATGAAGTTTGCTTTCGAACTGGCAACTACACGCAGGGCCAAGGTTACCAGTGCTACCAAGTCTAATGGCATTATCCACACCATGCCTTTTTGGGATAGCCGCTTCAAAGCTATTGCTGAAGCTTACCCACAGGTGCAAACCGACCAATTCCATATCGACATACTATGTGCCCATTTTGTGCAGCACCCCGATTGGTTTGATGTGGTGGTCGCCTCCAATTTATTTGGCGACATTCTTTCAGATCTGGGTCCTGCCGTGGTTGGTGGCATGGGCATAGCTGCAGGTGCCAACCTCAATCCCGAAAAGACATTTCCCAGTATGTTTGAGCCTGTACATGGTAGCGCACCTGATATTGCCGGAAAAAACATAGCAAACCCCATTGCCTGCTTTTGGACTGCTCAAATGATGCTGGAGCATTTGGGTGAAAAGGAAGCAGCCTCGGTTCTGATGCACGCAATAGAAGAGGTAACAAAAGATGGAAAAATACGAACACCAGACCTGGGCGGTAAAGCCGGCACACAGGACGTCACAAAAGCAGTTATTCTGGAGCTTCAAAAATTGTAGCTTCTGATTTAACAATGATTCCCTAAATGAAAAAGTTTAGTAACAGTTTCTTAGACTCTTAATTCACTTGTATAACTAGAGAATATGTTAAATTAATCATCACAATGATTTTAGCTTCTAGAAAACAATTTGATACAAATGCTATCGACTGAAAAATATCAACCTTTGCTGGGAAAGGCAATAGATCACTTTTGGAGGACTCGTAACCTGCAACTATCAGTGGGAAAAAAATCAAACCAGGGAAACAGAAGCGCAGTTACCGGAGGCAAACAGTTAGATGGTTTCCTAGAATTGTTTGCTGAAATATCAAAAGATATGGGTGTGCCAAAAGAACACATATTTACTAAAGGTAATTTTTTGCCTGGTTATTTTAGACCCACAAAAGATTGGGATTTTTTAATTATTTCCCCTAAGAAACAACTTCTGGTAGTTTTAGAATTTAAATCTCAGGTTGGTTCCTTTGGAAACAATTTTAATAATAGAACTGAAGAAGCACTTGGTAGTGCCGTGGACCTCTGGACAGCTTTTAAAGAAAACGGATTTCCTCAAAACCAACCTCCCTGGCTTGGCTATTTAATCCTTGTAGAGAAAAATGAAAAATCATCAAATCCAGTAAGACTACAGGAACCACATTATGCTGTACGTAAAGAATTTCTTGAAACAGGTTATTTAAATAGATACGCATTGTTTTGTCAAAAATTAATGCAAGAAAGACATTATTCTTCAACATGTCTACTTTGGACAGATTCAAGTAAGCAGTTTGGTTCAGTAAAATCAGATATTTCGTTCGAATCGTTTCTTTTGTCCTTCATGGGTTTTATTCAGAGTAAATTAAATCAATTCGAAGTATGATTTATGGTAAGAGGTCAAATGGCAATAAACATGGACTTGTGTTAACGAAGCCATTCATCGTTGAAAAGATGCTTGAATTTGTCAACTATCAGGAACATTTTAACCTAAGTAAAATAAAATTGATTGAGCCTGCAGCTGGAGAAGGTGTTTTTGCTCTTTCAGTTATAGATACATTGTATAAATCCTCTATAAAACACAAATTCAGCTTTTCAAACTCACTCAAAAACTTAAAATTTATTGACATTGACGATCAAATAATAGATCGATTACATTATAATTTAGAATACAAATTAGGTGAATTGGGATATAAGTTACCTACTGGATTAATAGAGAAGAATGATTTCCTAACCTCACAATTTGATAAAGCAGATATTATAATTGGAAATCCACCTTATGTAAGGCACGAAAATATCCCACCAGTTAAAAAAACATTATATAGAAGAATATACGGAACATTTACTCATAGAAGTGACCTATACATTGCTTTCTTTGAAAAAGCTTTAAAATGTTTACATCCGGATGGTCAACTGTCCTTTATTTGTTCAAATAGATGGCTAAAGAACCAATATGGAGCAAAATTAAGGAATTTAATACACCACAACTATAATCTATTAGAAGTCATAGATTTAGAAGAATCATCACCATTTGAAGAATCAGTTATAGCTTACCCGGCAATTTTTAATGTTAAAAATTCGAATGCGAAAAAAAATGCAAAGTATTTTAAGCTTAATGATATTTCAAGTTTAAAGTATTTCAATAAAAATAAGCCACCTGACAAATTTCTTAACACTAGTAGTTCGAATTGGTTTTACTCAATTGATTTCAAAAACAGTCATGTTAAGTTTCTAGACACAATTGAAAATCAAGGCTTTAAAATTGGGATTGGTGTAGCTACAGGTTGTGATAGAGTATTTATTAGAAAAGATTTCAAAAGAATAGTTGAGAATGAATTACTTCTTCCTATCCTTATTTCTAAAGATGTTAAAAACAATACATTAAAATGGAGTGGCAATTATTTAATTAACCCTTTTGATAAAAATGGTAATCTAATTGACATAGAAAAATTCCCTCGGACTTTAAAATATTTTTACTCATACGCCGAAATACTAAAAAAAAGGCACGTCGCTAAAAAAAATAAAGATAAATGGTTTAAAACGATTGATAAAGTTAATTACCATTTGAGATTTGAAGCTAAAATCGTTCTCCCAGATATATCTGGAAATACATATATTTTTATTGATGAAGGCAATTATTATCCACATCATAACCTATACTATATAAAAGGTGGAAGCCTTGATGAATTAAGAATTCTTGCCGCAATATTGATGTCTGATTTTTCAAAAAATCAACTTATGGAGTTCGGAAATAAAATGAATGGGGGGTTTCCAAGATGGCAAAGCCAAAATTTAAGAAAATTAAGACTACCAGTAATTAAGGCTATTCCTGATTTAACCAAAGTAGAACTTATAAATGCTTATCTGAGCAAAGATCTTGATTCAATTAACTCTTTAATTACAGAAGACAATATTTCAAAATACGAAATTAGATCAGGTCAAACCATGCTTTTCGAACCCAATGAAAATGAAAAATATTAAAGTAGACCTGATATAAGGCAATTTAAAAGTAAACTATACCTTAGCATCAATTCAATAGACTTAATACTAATAATTCTTTTAAAAAAAAAGGGATACCCTTTTGAGGCATCCCTTTAATCAATAATATATCTAAACTTCTAGAAGCTGTATCGTACGCCAAGCTGTGCTGACCAGCGGGCACTGTAAATGCCGGACTGCACAATACTGTAAGGCTCTCCCGGATCATTGAAAGTGAAGGTAGGCTGGTTAGTACCAGGCACAAAACCTTCGAAGTTGATCAATGGGAAGTTATTGCCAGGCACAAAATACCTTCTACCCCAATCCTTGTTTAGGAAATTAGAAAAGTTGAAAATATCAAATGAGATCTGCAGGTTGTGCTTCTTACCGCCGGCAGTAGTGATGTAGAAATCTTGCATGATTTTAAGGTCAAGAATGCTCTCAAATGGTGTTCTTGACATGTTGCGCTCCGCATATTGACCTCTACGCTCACTCAGGTAGTCGTTTCTTTCGATGAAGGCATCAAGCTCCTGCCATTGCTGTGCAGCTGTTTTTACCACCATACCATCACTACCTACCTGGTCAACAAATACGATATCCTGCTGTCTGGCAGGCACATAAATCAGGTTGGTATTTGAGCTGTTATTCGATTCGTCGGTCAGCTGGTTGCTGTCATTGTACACGAAAGAGTAAGGCTGGCCAGACTGTCCGTTATAGAATAGCGAAATGGTAGTAGCCGCAAAATCAAGATACTCGGCTCTGTAGCTTACAAAACCAGTAATTCGTGATCCCACATCATAAACTGATCTCGATACTTCAGGGAAGTTTTTACCATTCACACTAAGGATATCGTCCCAGTTAGTGTAGTTGATAAAGCCTGTACCATCAAACAATGAATTAGCACGGGTGAATGAGTAAGCAAGGCTGGCTACCAGGTTGCTGGAAAATTCCTTCTGCAGTTGCGTGGTAAAGTTCCAGGTATGTCCTTTGGAAGTATTACCTACCAATACCACGTTGGTATACGTAGGATCTACCCTACCGCCACCATTCCAGGCATACATAGGTCGGTTGTCAGCACCATCCAATGTTTCACCGGTAGCAGCAAGGTTCACGCTTTTCACATCAATATTGTTAAGCGTTTTGCTATACATAAACTCTGCACTGGCCACTAAACCACCAGGCAACTTCTTATCTACAGCCATGCTGGTACGGAAAATCTGAGGATATTTGAAATCATCCACAAAAAGGTCCACATCACCGGAAGGGCTAGTAGAGTTGAACAGGTTAGAGGTCCAGTCATTAGGATCAGCCAGTATAGGCTGTCCTCCGCTTACAAATAAGCTACTGTTTAGACCATTTCTGATGTACATACCACCCGGCCATACCCATGGCACTCTTGAGGTGAAGATACCCAGACCACCACGAACTTGGGTAGACTTATCACCAGACACGTCATAGTTCCATCCGATTCTCGGGCTTAGCAAAAACTGTGTATTAGGTGTGTTGGAAGCACGTGCTCCTTGCAGGTCGTAACCGGCAGCTTCAATCAACGGTACAGTTACATCATTAAATTCAGTGTTTTCTAAAGGAGGATTCTCCAAGAATATGGGAATATCCAATCGCAAACCTGCTGTGATTTTCAAACGGTCTGAATATTGGTACTCATCCTGTGCATAAAAAGCCATCTGCAATGCGCTAAAGGTAGGTCCCAGGTTTTCAGCAGCATCGCCCAATCTTGGCTCTGTTAATCCACCGGCAAGTTGTTCATGACCAAACAATACCAGGTCAGGGTTCTCACCAGCCAGGAATCTATTTACCCCATTAAAGAAATATTGGTATCGAGGTGTAGAGAAAATGGTAAACAGGTTCTGAATATTGAAAAACTCATTGTGTGTACCAAAAGTGAAGGTATGCTTACCCTTGTAAACGTTCAGGTTATTCGTAAGTGTAAATACATCCTGGAATACAATATTGGATAAGGAGAAGTTGTCCGTACCTGCCACTACTCTTGCATTGCCATCCTGCATAATGATCTGAGGAAATGGCTCTCCTAGCACGTCTCTATCATCACGTACTATGGTAGCTCCCAATATCAGGTTGTTGGAAATATTGTTGCCCCAGTTGGACTTCAACTCAAGTGCTGAAGAGTTTGTCGTTGAAGGGAAGATATAGCCTACATTTTCAAAGTTGACCTGTGTATCGCTGGGTCTAGGGAAAATCTTAGTATTGGCTTTTACATAAGAGTGACGAAGCGATAATTTATGGTTTTGGCTAATATTGAAGTCAAATTTCACCAAGATTTTTTCACCGTCAGTAGTCTGAGCATTGTTCAGGAATCCTCCTGGATCATAACCATAGCGGCTTTGTAAAGCAGCACCTACAGCCTCAATATCTGCTACCGTTGCACCACCTACATAATCCTCAGGGATAAAAGGTCTGGGCTCTTCTCTTCTTTCAATCTCAACATTGGCAAAAAAGAAAAGCTTGTTTTTAATAATGGGACCACCCAACCTTGCACCGTAGGTATTTACTGTGAAAGGTGCCAGCTGAGTCCGTACCACATCCGGATTATCAGTTGGTGTTTTCCCAGTAAGGCTTTCGTTTCTAAGGAAATAGTAGGCAGAACCTTCAAATTCATTGGTACCGCTGCGGGTAACCGCATTAACACCACCACCGGCAAAGCCACCTAGCGTTACATCATAAGGAGCCAATACCACTTGTATTTGCTCAAGCGCATCAGGGCTGATTGGCGAAATGCCTGCCTGACCACCGTTGGTACCGGATTGTGCCAAACCAAACACGTCATTATTTACCGCACCATCAATAAAGATGGAGTTGAACCGGTTGTTTACACCGGCAAAGCTGATCGCACCATTGTTTACCGCCGCAGCATTGCCCACATTGGCTTGAGGTGTTAAACGCAGGAAGTCATTCAAACCACGCTCTACAGTAGGTGTGCTGTTGATGGTTTCTTCATCCACATTGGTCTCCGCACCGGTCCTGTTACCATCAAACAGGTCGTTGGCACTGATTACAATTTCATCGAGCTCAGTAGAAGCTTCGGTCAGTGTAAAATCAAGCTCCAGGGTTTGGCCCAGCGACAAATAAATGCCTTCTTTTACGCTTTCATCATAACCAACATAGGTGATTTTCACTGTGTAAGGTCCACCCACATTAAGGTTGTTCAATGTGTAGTAACCTTCCACGTTGGTAATGGTGCCGTACTCAAATCCCGTAGGATTGTGTACAGCCAGTACAGTAGCGCCGGGCAATACATCGCCGGCAGCCGTTACCCTACCCGTCATCCGGGAAGAGGTTGATCCCTGGGCCCACGATGGTGCTATGCTAAGGCAATAACCAATCGCCGCCAGAAAAATAGGCAGTAGTTTTCGAGTCATAAATAATTGATTTAAGAGGGTATGAGTGTGATAAATATTGGTAAGTGTTTTGAACACCAGATTGATGGTTTTTTTGTACCAATTTTAAAGCCTGCTAGTTAAGAATATTTTAAGGTTTTTTCAACCCCTAATCGGATTTATTACAACAGTGTTAAGTGAAAGACAAATCATTAGTAATTTTTTAAAAAAGGAACGCTAAAGGCTATACTGATTATGAGTATTTAAATTCAGGAGTGATTAAAAAGTATATTGATACAGGCATTGGACGTGTCCTTCCGCTCATCGCTTCAGGTCGGGCTGCCCAGGTGTGTACTTTGCACTGCCTTTCGGCACCCTTCCCATTCCTCATGCAGAACTAAGGTTTTACAATTTTAGGCCGGCACTTAAGCAAAATATGTATAGATTGAGTCAATGCAGATCAATTCCATAGACCAAATCGGTAACACCTTTGATAAGGTCATTGGCAAAGTAGATGGCTGGATTGACGGTTTCATCACCATGATTCCCAACATGATTGCCGCCATTTTTCTATTCCTTGCTTTTTGGCTTTTTGCCAAACTTTTACGGAAAATCTCTATCAAGCTCTTTCGCAAATCCAGCGACAATAAGGCATTGGAAAACCTCTTTGGCACCTTTGTCTACTACACCATCATGGGCCTGGGGCTCTTTATCATACTGGAAATCCTACAGCTTGGTAAAGCTGTAACTTCATTGTTGGCCGGTGTGGGTGTACTTGGACTTGCATTGGGTTTTGCCTTCCAGGATATAGCTGCCAATTTTGTTTCCGGTATCATTTTGGCCTTTCGCAAACCGTTTCTGGTTGGGGATATCGTCAAAATCAATGATTTCATGGGCCCGGTAGACCGGGCAAATCTACGGGTAACCGTGATCCGAACCTTTCAGGGACAGGAAGTTTATGTACCCAACAAAGAAGTACTTCAAAGCCCTATCATCAATTACAGTAAGCGTGGTGAGCGCAGAATTGACCTGGCGGTAGGCATATCCTATGCTGATAATTTAGAGCAAGTGAAGGAAATCGTTTTAAATACATTGCATAACCTGGAAGGTGTAATCCGAAAGGAGGATATGATCTTCACCTATACGGGATATGGCGATAGCTCTATCAACTTTGAGATCAAATTTTGGATCAAATATCCAGACCCTCCGGGATTCTTAAACATGCGTTCCAATGCGATCATCGCTATCAAAAAGGCATTTGATGAAAACGACATTACCATTCCATTCCCTATTCGCACCTTGGATTTCGGGATTAAAGGTGGCGCTACACTTTCAGAAATGAAATTGAATAAATAATCGCTTGATTAATGACTAAAATATAATGCGACTATATCATCTGTTTGATCCATTTTGCCTTGCCATGCCCTCACATTTGCTTCAATCGTTTCTGCATTGATTTCCCCGGTTTTGAGCGTTTGCAATAATCGCTTGCGCTTATATTTGGCACTGCTCTCATCAAACTGATCAATGATACCATCGCTGTGAGTGAAGATACCTTGTCCAGATTCCAGCTTTAGATGACGGGATCTGATGAACTTCACTACCCTTTCCGGCTCGTAATGCGCTGATTTGGTTTTGTAATATTTAAAGTTTTTGCCAATTACATAAAGTGGCAGTCCTGTACCGGCATAATCTATAGATCCATCGGCTTTATTATACCGGATGACCATCATTTCATTACCTATACCATAGCCATCCTCCAGTTTCTGCTTTTGGATGTCATTGAGGCTGTAGTGGATATTTTTGATCAACCAGTGAGGCTTTAATTTGTCATCAAATACCTGGTTAAGAATAGAAAGCACGCTTACTGTCGCAAGTGCTCCCTCCACTCCGTGACCCGTACAATCACCAATGACAAACCATTTGTGTTTGGCAGTCTCCTTACCCCAATAAAAATCACCTCCTATCGTGTCCTTCGGACTGTACCAGAAGTAAGTATCTTTAAAATCTTTTAGCAGCGGAGTAAGGTCTTCAAAAAGCATGTGTTGGATACGCTGCGCTGCCAATATGCTATCATGATCCTCTCCTGCCTCAGTACCCTTGCTATCATCCAATTCTATAGACTCATCGCTCAGTAAGAATTGTATGTAAAAATGCAGTTTGGCAAAGGCTTCATCAAAACTCAATACATAAAACCACAGGTCCTCGTTGAGCTTGGTTATGTATAAGTATTTGCCATCGGCATATTGATTGATAAAATAGCGTATCCCCTTTTCCGGATCTGCGGCCATATAGTAAAGTCGCATTACTATAGACTCAAACTCCTCCGGTTCAAGGTCTGATCTATGAATACTTGCTACCATTTCATCATTGGCAACAAATCCACATTCTTCGATGCCTTTGAAACTATCATCAATATTTTTTATAAATGCTGTTGATTTCATGCTTCTGCTGTTTCAGTTATCGCCTTCATAATCTTATCCCTGTAGGCGTTGTACATTCTTTTGGCTAGCTCTTTGTTGGGTTTGGCATCTTTGGTGAATACACTGAGATAGGTGGTTTCATCCAAAAAAAAAATAATGACTGTCCCCTGGTCAGCATGGATAAATGAAAACAAGGTCTGGAAGTTTTCATCTACAGATAATATTGTTAATTCACGATACTTTTGTATTAAATCAATATTTTGACCGAACTTAAATTGAAGTTCCGTCTCCAGACTTTCCAAAACAACTCCCTCAATACCAGTATATTGCTCTAAAAAAGATTCTAGTATTTCCTCTACTTTGCTCATAGGACTTTCAATTTCGATTTGCCATTCTAAGAGCATTTGTCAGGGAATTGTTTAAAAAATTTCAACGAAAAAAATCTCGGATAAATCCTAAACAATATTTTCTCTATTTGATTACATGTACAAACAGCTAATCGAATTTATACGCTATGGAAGAATTTGGATTTACTAAAATATTTGAAAGCGAACAGGCAGCGTGCTATGCTGACGAAGATCAAAAAACAATAGGATGTGTGCTTAAGGTAGAATATGTCCCTATTAAGAAATTCAAAGAGACTTTTAATGCACTAGCGGATGAAGTGAAGGAAGCTGGTACTTTTGAAAAATTTATTTTTGATAAATCTGCACTTCGCACTTTCCATCAGCCATCCATGAAATGGTACTTCACAGAATGGAAGCAAGAGTTGATGGACTATGGGCTCTATAAGCATTTCAAAATTTTACCCGATATAGCCTGGTTCAAAAAATCGGTGGAGGTTGCCCGCAAGCCTCTGGAAAAGAAATTCCCCAAGGAGGTAGCACGAAAATTGCGTATAGAATACTACGAATCTGTAGCAGATGCGATTAAAGCAGACTAAAACAACTGATTATGACGACAACAAATAATTCACAAAAATTGGTCATTGAATCTTCCCGTACTACACCTTATGTATTTTTTGACCCTGACACCTCAGTGCTGGAAATCAGAGGCAATTCAAGCCCCGAAGATGCGGTGAATTTTTATTCTAAAATCATTCACAGCATTGAAAGCGTCAATCAATTGAAACCAGAGCGCTTCAATGTAAAATTTGAGATGAATTACTTCAATACAAGTAGTGCAAAATGCCTATTTGATGTACTGAGAAAGCTGGAGGTGCTGCATCAGGCAGGAATCAATACAGAAATTTCCTGGTGCTATGAAGAAGATGATGATGATATGATGGAATCAGGGGAAGATTATCAGGATTTGATAAACCTCCCCTTCAAATTGGTAGCTATTTAAGCTATCAGAACTTAATAAGCCTGCTCGTGTACAAACTTAACGGCCCTACCACTGGGGTCGTTCATATTTTTAAATGACTCATCCCATGCAAGCGCCTCTGGCGTACTGCAAGCCACTGAAGGCACACTAGGCACACATTCCGCAGCACTATCAGATGGGAAATGCTCTGCAAAAATGGATCTATAATAATATTCTTCCTTGCTTTTGGGCGGGTTGATAGGGAATCGATAGGCAGCATTTGCTAGTTGCTCATCTGATATAGCTGCGCTGGTAAAATCTTTCAACGAATCGATCCAGCCGTACCCTACACCATCACTAAACTGTTCTTTTTGTCTCCACACTACACTATCTGGCAGGTAATCTTCAAAAGCTTTTCTTACTACCCATTTCTCCATTTTACCAGAGCCAGTCATTTTATCAGCCGGGTTCAGTCGCATGGCCACGTCCATAAATTCCTTATCAAGGAATGGCACCCTACCTTCTACACCCCATGCTGCCAATGATTTGTTTGCCCGGAGGCAGTCATACATATGTAGTTTACTGATCTTGCGGATAGTCTCCTCATGAAAGGCCTGTGCATTTGGCGCTTTGTGAAAATACAGGTAGCCACCGAAAATTTCATCAGCACCCTCTCCACTTAGTACCATTTTAACTCCCATGGATTTGATATACCTTGATAACAGGTACATCGGCGTTGAAGCCCTTACAGTGGTGACATCATAGGTTTCCAGATGGTATATAACATCCCTGATGGCATCCATACCTTCCTGCAGGGTAAAATGAATTTCATGATGGACAGTACCAATATGCTTTGCTACTTTTTGAGCAGCTGCCAAATCAGGCGAACCTTCCAAACCGATGGCGAATGAGTGCAGTTGTGGCCACCAGGCATCCATCTGGTCTTCTGTCTCCACGCGCTTGGCCGAATATTTCTTGGCAATAGCAGAAACCACCGAAGAGTCAAGACCCCCCGACAACAATACACCATAGGGTACATCAGACATTAACTGCCTGCGCACAGCATTTTCCAGGGCTTCCTTCAAATCCTCAATGCTGGTCGAGTTATCCTTCACAGCATCATATTCCATCCAGTCCCTGGTGTACCATTTCTTCATTTCCTTGTCGTCACTTACAAGGATATGACCGGGCAAAAATTCCTTGATCTTGTTGCAAACACCTTCCAATGCCTTTAATTCAGAGGCTACATAGAAGTTGCCATAAATATCCCAACCCATGTAAAGTGGAATTACGCCTATCTGGTCTCTGGCAATCACATACCGATCATGCTCACTATCATATAGCGCAAACGCGAAAATACCGTTCAAATCCTCAATGAAATCAATGCCCTTTTCCTTATAAAGCGCTAAAATCACCTCACAATCAGACTGTGTTCTGAAATTGTACTGATTTTTAAGATTCTTTCGAATAGCCTGATGATTGTAGATTTCACCATTAGCTGCCAGTACCACCTTATCATCATCGCTGAAAAGTGGTTGCTTTCCTGATTGGGGATCAACAATCGACAATCGTTCGTGCGCTAAAATGGCTTTATTGCTGCAATAAATACCAGACCAATCGGGGCCTCTATGTCTCAGTTTTTTAGACATTTTCAAAACCTGGGGCCTCAATTTTTCGGCTTCTACCTTTAAATCAAATACTCCTACAATCCCACACACAGTAATTTAAGTTTTTATGAGTTTTACAATAGTTATTACAATTTGATAAAAATCATTACCCCTAATTCAAAAATTAGTAAGTAATTATCAACAAACTTTTAGAAATATTTAAAAGTGGGTTAAAATTATAGCAATTTTTAATAATAAGTCAATTTTGTTGAAAATATTATCGACATACACCCATTTTCATAGGACCTGTTCTTACAAATACAGCATTTTATTGTACAGGCTGAAAATATTGATGATTAGTGGTTGTAAAAGGATTTTTTGATTTCAGCATCAAAATGCATTACTTCCAAACATGAGCACATCAGAACAAAGGCCACATATAAATGAATTGAAAGCCAGAATACTCGAAGAGATCGAAAAGACCCGGCTGGATATTCAATCTTGGAAAGCACTCACTGAGCCTATTGCTCCTGAAAATGCTATTGGCAGAATAAGTAGGATGGATGCCATTAATAACAAGAGCATCAATGATGCATCTTTGCGGCAGGCTCAGCATAAACTGAAAAGCCTTGAGGATGCATTGTCAAGAATTGATGAGGCGGACTTTGGTATATGCGTCCAATGCCGCAATCCTATACCCACCGGGCGAATAATGCTTATGCCTCATAGCCGAAAATGTGTAAAATGTGCTTAATCTTGTGCCAAAAATCGCGTAAATGGGTTGGTTAGAAGCTATCATAATGGGGATTATTCAGGGTTTGACTGAATTCCTTCCGGTAAGTAGCAGTGGACACCTGGAAATAGGTAGCGCCATACTGGGTATTCAAGCCGGTGATAATTTATTATTTGCGGTGTTTGTGCATGCAGCTACAGCACTCAGCACCATTGTAGTGTTTAGAAAAGATATCGCGGACATTTTCAAAGGGCTACTGGCTTTTCAATGGAATGAAGCCACGGAGTATGCTTTCAAGATTGGACTGTCTATGATACCGGTGCTTATCGTTGGGTTGTTTTTTAAAGATACGGTAGAAGGCTTCTTTACCAGTAATTTGCTCCTGGTAGGAAGTATGCTGATCATTACTGCCTCACTCCTGCTGTTCACCCATTTCAAAAAGCAAAATGAAGGTTCCGTAAGCTGGCTGGGGAGCTTTATCATAGGCCTGGCACAGGCGTTTGCGATCCTGCCGGGCATATCTCGCTCAGGTGCCACCATTGCTACGGGGTTACTACTCGGGTTTGACAAATCGAAAGTGACACGGTTTTCGTTCCTTATGGTACTGGTACCTATCCTTGGCGCCAGCTTATTGGAACTCAAAGATTATCTGGAAAGCCCTTCTGACAGCCACCAAATAAGTGCAGTGGCACTTGCTTTAGGCTTCATCTCGGCATTTGCTGCAGGATTCATAGCCTGCAAATGGATGATCAATATCGTAAGAAAGGGGAAGCTAACATATTTTGCCATTTACTGTTTTATTGCAGGCAGTATTGCCATCATTTACAGCCTACTATAATTCTTATGCCAAGCATACAATATTATCTACTACGACTTTACCTGTCCCGACTACAAAAAAAGCAGGCCAATTATAGTGGTAATAAGGTGCAACTTCGTAGGAAATTATTAGATGAGGTGGCGGGAAAGTTCACCATTCCCAAAGGCATTGAAATCAGGCGCGTATCTGCCAACGCTATCCCCTCAGAGTGGATAAGTATGGAAAAGCGAATACCCCGGGGTGTAATTCTATACCTGCATGGTGGAGCCTATGTGGCCGGCTCGCTAAAATCGCACCGCCATCTGGTGGCAAACCTTGCTATTGAAACGGGTTATGACGTACTCAATGTAGATTACCGTTTGGCCCCGGAGCATACTTTTCCGGCAGCTGTGGCTGATGCCTACAATGCCTACCAGTGGCTCAGTCATCAGGAAAACACCAAACGTATTGTAGTTGCTGGTGATAGTGCTGGTGGTGGCCTGGCTACTGCTCTTCTCCTAAAGCTGCAGGAAGAACATGAAACCATGCCCGATGGGGCGGTACTACTTGCTCCCTGGGTAGATTTGAGAAGAAACATCCGATACGAAAAACAGCAAATGCAAAAGGATGTAATTCTTACAGACACTGCTCTTATGGAAAGTGCTGCCTTGTATGCTCATCAAAATGATGCTAATGTCAACCCATTCATTTCCCCTATCCTTGGCAGTTATGAAGGCTTTCCTCCTACCATGATTCAGGTTGGCAGCTACGACTTACTTTGGGATGAAGGACGCGCTTTAGCGGAGCATATGAAGCTTGCCGGTGTAAGAGTATACCTGTATGATTGGCCTAAAATGCTGCATGTATGGCAGTTTTTTGTGGGAAGGCTGCCGGAGGCCAGAAAAGCATTAAAGGAGATTAAATCCTTTCTGGATTTATTGGATTGATTAGCGCTGTGAGAAGGATATCTTTCGATCAGCAGACTTACCCTTATTCTTCAAAATTTCTTCCTTTTCCTTATTCATATAGTAGGACTCAAGACCGCCTTCAATGAATTTAAGTGAAAAAGCAATGGCTGCTTTGGAGATTAGCCCTAAATAAGGAATGTTGACAAAGGAGTCGATAATCGGTTCCAGGATGTATTCTTCAGATACAAACAGGCCAATAGCGATCAAAAGCAGAATACGACTGGCCTTTTTCCCCATCTTGGCATTTTTGAGTTCAAAAAGCGTATGCTCAAGCTGGGTATTTTTTTCTGAGATGGTTTGATTTTGAGCTTTGATTTTCTGATTGGCCATATCCAGTTTCTTCTGGAGACGATCAGAAATCCTTGTGATAACCTTACTTTGATCAATCAGGTCCTTGTAATAGTTGGCAAATGTTTCAGCATCTTCGATATAGACATCTTTATCCTCAATCTTTTTAAGATATCGCGATAAAACTTTCTCCTCCTCCTGAAACAAATCCTTCATAGCTGATTTTGAACTTCCTGCAAATTTATGAAATCATTAGGCCAAACAGTGGCTAAATCTATAGAAAGCAACTAGATATTCATCAAATCTTTACAGATTATTAATGTGATAATTAATAACTCGCTACCAATACAGGGGCAGGCTCTGTCGGTATTTTTACCTCAAAATTGAAGTAACTGTAAGTATCATCAATTTGATTGAAGTTATATTTAAGATTTTGCCCTGTTTTTCGGGCAATATCAATTAAACCAAGACCTGCATTGGGTTCTCCATTCATATGGCTTTCTGAAAGCAGCCTTCTATACAGTGCTTTGAGTTGCCCTTTATCAAGACTATTGATCAGGTTGATGTTTTGCTCAAGATCACCTCTCTTTTCTGATGGAATATAATTGCCGGTAACAATTTTATAATAATTGCGCCTTACGATTACCATAATCATGCCGCTATTGGCTTCCATGTAATCATAGCGTTCATCTTCAATGATATTCATATGATGCACCATATTTTGAAGAGCCTCGGTGCTGGCACTGTAGAACTTTCTTTTGACAGATCGGTCATTTTCGATCTTATCGATGCGTTCTTCGAGGATTTCAATAATGGCCATCACAATATTGAAGGTAATTTTACCCTTGTACAACAGCAAAATATTGCTGTCGAAGAAACTACGATATTGCTTGATATAGTCCACAGGACAAGAAAAATAATAAAAAAATCGGGTAGAAAAAATTACCACAAAAAAAGCCCTTAAAAAAGAGCTTAAAATATGATTGTCGCAAACAAATGCAAAACGGTGTTACCACCAGTTATTGCATATACACCTGATTTAATGCTTTAAAAATTACTGGAAAATTATTTTCGTTTTCCAGTAATGCCAAACTCTGCAATTTCAGCAACCTGCGCATGTTCAAATTGCCTGAAATAATTATCCCTATCCAAGTCAGAGAAATTGAAATTGGCTATTTTATTGAAATGTTGGACCTCCTTGCGAGTCAATAGTCTTGAAAGACCGTCTGATACTTTATTTTCTTCTATATACTGCATTTCTTCCATTTCCTTTTTCAGTTTAACTAATCCAGCTGCAGTTTATCCTTTACCATTCTGATCATCTCTTCCTGATCATTTTTTGCAATGACAGCAATCAAAATGGATACAACAATTAAGACTATGGATAAAACTAACCAACGAATCATACTACTGTTTAAATCTGTTTTCACCAATAAGTCAAAGCTTTGACCTATTCCCCCCAAAAGAATTTGATTAATTTTCAGAAATCACAACATTTTTTTTCTGAGTGACAGCAGAAGCACCGAAATACCCTAGCACAATCAGTCCATCTCGGTTAATGTAAGTGAGGTTGCCCCGCAAAACGGCCGGTGCGGTGCCTGAGGATTGTCCTAGAGTGGTGGCCTGGTTTACCAACAAAGTGTAATAGTCAAAGGCTGTTTCTGTCATTGCATATTGCCTGATTTCTACGGTATCTCCCGGCTCAAAAATCAGTTGGCGAGGTTCCACCTGAAACTGATTACCATCTACAAAGCGATCATTGAATAAAATAATGTGCTCCGGAAGGCCCATCAATTGGCCATTTCTAAAAAGTCGCCACCGGAAAAAATTATCCTCATTTTCGAAATCTGTGATGACCCCCGTCAGGTAATATTCCTCCTGTATGATCCCATTAATAATGGTAGGAGGCACTTTTGGCGTAAAGAAAAAGGTATCAACTTCGGCAACCTTCTGCAAGGTTTCAAAACTGCTCACTATACTGCTTCCATCGGCAAGAACTATTCGGCAGGCATAGCTTTCACCGACCTTGCCCGCCCAGGCTGAGTCAGGCAGGTAAACACCGTCATTGGTGTGATGTAAAACAAGTGGAACAGTATCAGTAGATAGGATTGTCACCTCAGCATCCTGTATGGAGCTAAAGTTTTGGTTTTCTCCAAAGGGTACCGTTTGGCTAATGCTTATACCGTGCCTTTTTAACTCATTGGTAATCCAGCCTTCCACTACTATACGTTGTGGCCCGGGAGGTATAGGTACATCAATGGGATCTTCACAAGCAAAGCTGAGTAAGACTAGAGCGAATAATATGAGCCTGCTGTAACCCATTAAAATCTGAAATTATAAGTTACCGAGGGTATAATACTACCCAAAATACTATACCGTACTACTTCTGTTTCTTCCGATCCTTCCTGCTGCCTGAAAATATAGGAATAGGCATTTCTGCGCCCATAGGCATTGAAGATTGAGAAAACCCAATAGTCTGATTTTTTCTTAGGTTGACCGTTGCTTTTAACTTTTTTGCCTTCAAGCCGGGCAGAAATATCCAGACGATGGTAGTCACTCAACCGAAACTGGTTGCGTTGGGAAAAGCTGGGCAGTACAATATTGTCGTATTGGTATTTCCCATCGGGTAGAGTGATAGGCCTGCCGGTGCTGAATATGAAATTGGCAGAAACGGACCACCGATCATTGACCTGATATACTGCCGATGCTGAAAAATCATGGGTCCTATCAAAGTCTGCAGGAAAAAAAGCACCCTCATTGATGGTCTCTTCCGGTACCACACCATTCACACGCCGTTCAGTTCTGCTCAAGGTATAG
Source organism: Cyclobacteriaceae bacterium (assembly GCA_965227155.1). Lineage (GTDB taxonomy): Bacteria > Bacteroidota > Bacteroidia > Cytophagales > Cyclobacteriaceae > UBA6059. The sequence goes on along the minus strand of OZ245731.1, from coordinate 3,526,327 downwards.
CTTAGCCAACCATTAAACCGGTCTGCGCTTTTTCTAACGAGTAACTCAAAGCCATAAGACCTGGCTTCTCCCTGCACCACCTCGGTTTCTATATTTTCATTAAAAAAGAGATCGGCACCCTCCTTGTATTCAATGATGTTATCAATGTCTTTGTAATAAAGCTCACCCGATATCTCCAATCCCTTTTGATCATTCATATAATAATACCCTCCTGTATATTGATTACTGTATGATGGGTCGATATGCCGGTCGCTGAGTTTCCAGGTATCAGTAGGCGCCGGAGTAACAGTATTGCTGATCAGGTGAATATATTGAGTGGCCCGGTGAAAAGTAGCTTTTATTTTACTACGATTGGTCAGCGTGTAGTTAAAGGTAAACCGGGGTTCCAGGTTGTAGAATCGAGCTGAAGCCTCATTTCTCCCATAGCTTAAAGTATCAATGACCGTTTGCTGAGATCTAGGCATGCCGGGTTCATAGATCAAAACATTATCAGGTCCTAAATTGAACATAGATGTATATCGCAGGCCATAATACAATAACACCCTATCACTGATTTGATGCTGAATATTGGCATATACATATGGCTCAAGACCATGCTCAGTATCCAGAAATACGGGATTATTGTTGGCAGCATCCTCCAGCGGAATTCTATCACCGGGATTGAGCCTGTGCAGCGTAAGTCCACTACCAAATTCAAATTCAAAAGCAGGATTAAGATACCAGGTAAAGTCAGATTTGGCAGTATAGTTCCTTACTGTAGACGAACCAATAAACTGGCCAGACTCCTCCGGATTGTTGATTTCATAGCGGTAATCACTGTAGACCAGCGTGAAATTACTCCACAGTTTATCTGAAAATAGATGATTCCAACGGGCGTTGGCTACCCTATTGCCCCACTGGCGATTGATCAACAAGCCATCATTATTGCTATCACTGCCCCAATAAGTCGAGAAATACAGGTGATTGCGATCATCGGGTTGCCAGTTGATTTTGGCATTATAATCCTGAAAATTAGTGCTGCTGCGGTCTATTGAGGGGTTGTTTGACAAGGCTGCGAGATAATTTAAAAATGAAGTGCGTGCAGACACCAGAAAAGAACTTTTGTCTTTAACTATGGGTCCTTCTGCAAGCAAGCGGCCACTTACCAGCCCCAGACCACCAGATAAGTGGAACTCTTTATCATTACCCTCTTTTTGTCTGACGTGGATAGCAGAAGAAACACGCCCACCGTAAGTGGAAGGAACGTTACCTTTGTATATAGTTACATCTTTTACCGCATCGGGATTGAAAATTGAAATCAGACCATAAAAATGATTGCTATTATAAATAGTAGCCTCATCCATTAGGATCAGGTTTTCGTCTACACCTCCGCCCCTTATATTTAAACCGGAAGCATCTTCTCCGATGTTTCGGATGCCGGGTAGTAGAAGCGCACTCTGAAACACATCCACCTCCCCCATCAAATAGGGAATATTCCCGATCAACTCCATATCCAGTTGGTTGATACTCGGCTGCACACCTCTGATCTCATGGTTATCCTGATAGCCGGATACGACTATCTCATCCAGCTTTTGCAGCTCATTTACCAGCTCTACATTCAGCGTGACATTATTTTGCAAATCTATGCTGTAAACCAACGGGTGATATCCAATGTAGCTATAACTCAACCGGTATTTCCCTGGGGGTAATGAAAGCGCATAAAATCCGTAGGCATTGGTAGTAACACCTGTGGTTGTACCTAAAAGGCTAATGTTGACCCCAATCAAAGCCTCTCCATCCTCCTTGTCGGTAATCCTGCCGTTGATTGTGAAGCGCTTCTGCCGGGCGGGGCTTAGCGTGATCGTACTACCTTTTATATTGGAGTCCAGCTCATTCTGATCGACCAGCAATGCCAACAGCTCCTTTAGGTCAGCAATTGTGTCGGTTATTTGAATTGATTGGTCATCGAGCAGGTCAGGTGAATAATTAACAAAATAGCCACTTGCATTTAGGTTATTGATGACCTGCTCGGCTGTATATATTCCAGGAGCTATTTTTATTGGCTTTACCTCTTGAGCCAATAAATGCTGTGCTCGAAAGACGAGTGATAAGCAAAGGATGAAAAATAGCCTCGGTAATATATTAGGCACTTGAAGTGATTTCTTTTTGATACGTCGAACGTACAAAAAAGATGTTTATATGCCTAAAATTTTAGCCTTAACAGGATTTTCCAGATAGCTTGTACGATTTGCCTGTAGGTTTTTCAAGGGTTAGCCCCATAATCTTTGCAATTGACTTCATCACTGCATCAACAGGTTCATTGTCAAATCGGGCAGTCAATCTGCATGACCCCTGATTGCTGCTTCCAATAACCACAGAAACCCCATAATGCGATTGTAGCTTTGCTACGACATCTGCCAAGGGCGTATTTTGGAAAGTCAGGATCCCAGTTTTCCACGAAAGGTCATTTTCTAGATTTGCTGTTTGACTCATTATATCCTTAGCTTTTTCCGAAACTACAGCCACCTGATTTTTCTCCAAGACAACATCAGCTTTGCTATTATTTTTGCTGACCCGCACCTTGCCTTCATGTACAGCAATCCGAGTTTTCTTAATATCAGATTCTACTGAAAACGATGTTCCGAGCACTTCAATTTTAGATTGACCGGTATGGATAGTAAACCGGGAATCATCTGGAACCACCTCAAAAAAGGCCTTTCCTGATAGTTCCACAGACCTGGGCTCGAAAGACATAGAATAGCGTAGTATAGCACCTTCAGCCAGCCAGACTTGGGATGCATCCGGCAGAGTAACAAGCTTAACCTGCCCTTTTTGGCCAACTATTTCCTCAAAGGCAACAGGCTGATTACTGGGATTAAAAGTATTACTAAAGAATACAGCAGCAGCTACCAAAAGCAATGCAATGGCAGCAGCAATGCCCCGCCAATATTTATGGTATATCGGTATAACCCGCAGCTCTTTCTTAGATTGGGAGTTATTATTAAGTCTGGCTTCAATATTTTGCCATGCCTGATTTGCATCGATGGTCAAGGATGGCCTGACTTTTCCAGCTTCGTAAAGACGCTGCACAGCTTCAAGCTTTCGGACATTTTTATCATGCTCTTCCAGCCATTGGTCAACAGCCTTTTTAGCATCGGGCGTACAATGCCCATTGAGATAATTGATTAATGTTGAGGTGGTAATTTTCATCTACTTATAAGTCAAGAAAATACGAAACATCCCCTAAAAGAAATTCAGGAATTTCAGACATGAACCAAAACGTAATTAAAAGACGCCTAAAATCAGGGTCATCCTTAACATGCGTTCTTATTTTCTTAAGTGCTATACTTATTTGATTTTCAACTGTCTTTTCTGAAATATCCAAAGCTTTAGCTATCTGCTTATATGAAAAACCTTCCTCTCTTGATAGTGTAAAGATTGCCTTGCATTTGGGCGGCAGTTGGTCAATTGCCACCTGCACCTTACTGACTAAAGCTTCGCCCTCTTTTTCAAAATCCACCTCAATCGAGATATCGTCAATGCCTTCTATATCAGTAGTCTTTTGGTCTTTTGGTACCTGGTTTTTGAGATAATTGATAGATCGATACCGCACTGCTGTAAGTAGATAGGCCTTAAGCGATGATTTTATCTCCAGTGCAGCCCTTCGTTCCCAGGTAGTAATAAATAGCTCCTGTACGATCTCTTCAGCTATTATTTGATTTCGGACCAATCGATAGCAATACTGCACGAGCTCATTGTAGTACAGGTCAAAGATTTCACGCAATGCATATTGTGCGCCCTCTTTTAATGCTACTACTAAATCTTTTTCCCGGGAATTTTGCTGCATAATCTGTCAGCGCAAAAATATAATCAGAAGACCCAAAAATTAGACAATTTATTGATTGCCTGAAATTGTAGGAAAATAGTCCCTTAATATGACCAAAGGAACAAATCGGTTTTCCAGGTAGTTTTCGGCCATTACACCTACGACCAAATTTGCATGCGGCACTACAAACAAATATTGCCCCCCTGCACCTTCTGCATAATAAATATCATTTTCTATAAAATTATTAGTGAAGGTGGTAAACTCAGAAAAAAGCCACCATGAAGCAGCATAGTCGTTAAAAGAGTCAATTTGCACCTTTCTTGACCTCAAATATTCAACCCATGAGGCATCAACAATCCTTTTACCAAACCAGTCTCCTTCCTGCAACAAGAGGTATCCCAATTTTGTAAAATCGATAAGGCTCATAGACAATCCATAGCCCGCATTTACATTCCCTGCAGGATCAAGTTCCCAGGCCACTTCCTTAATATTCAGCGGGGAGAACAAATACTGTTGGGCAAATTCCTGAAAGCTCTTTCCCGAGGCTTTGGCTAGTATGTCAGCCAAAATCAACCCATGCGCACTATTGTAGGAATACCGTAATCCGGGTGCTGCATCCAGGTCTGTTTGCAAAATGTAATCAAGCCAATCGCCGGACCTTTCCAAGCCATTGATAGAATTGTTACTATTCAAAATCGGCACACCGTTTTCATACCAGGCAATACCTGACTGCATGGTTAATAGGTGCTCAATGGTAATACTGGCTTTGAGCGGTTCCTGCTCAAAAATCTCAGTTTTATTTGGATAAAAAACATCAATGGTGGTTTCAACACTATCTATAAACCCTTCCTCAATAGCAACACCCACCAATAGAGACAATACGCTCATACTGGCAGTGCTCAAAGGGCGCAGACTGCCCCTGCTGATGCCCAGGTAATAATTCTCAAAAAACAACTGACCATCCTGCACGGCAATGATGCCGGTGACCCTATCAAAGGCCCTGCCAGCTGCTGCATTGTTTAGGTCAAGCAAAACAACTTCATCCTGACCGATTTCTTCTGGTTGCACATAAGGCCACGGTGAATTGTCCTCGATGAGTTCCTCATTAAAATAGCAACTTCCTAAAAGCAATAAGGAAAGCAAGGCCAGGTTAATCTTCTTCATATTGCCATTTTAACCTTTTGAATAAACCCAACTTCATGCCGATCTGCCAGGTGACACCATTAAAGCCTTCCTGATCCACGCCATTCAATTCCAGTCCCTGCACCAACCGGTAGGAAGCTGAGAGGTACACCCGAGCAAATCGAAACAGCTGATATTCTGAAATGATACCCGGTTGCAACACGCTAAAACGTGCACTACTGAGGTCTTCAAAGGTTTCCCTGAAACTCACTTCCATTTCACCCATGCTTGCCCTCAAATCTATTCCTACAGAGATGCGATCAGAAACCGGTGACAAATAGCCCAGTTGCAGTCCACCATGCACCATGTTGAGTGTAAATGAATTGGGAAAAACCAGTGGCAGATAAGTGTTGTCTACTTTCACCGAAACAAAACTGCCTGCTGTAAAGCGATCATTAACCATGAGGCCCCACGATAGCCCCACATTCCCGGCTGTTTCATCGAGCACCGGCGCTTGTTCATAATAGGGCTGCAGGTAAAAGTTCACCCTGTTCTTTTTAACCCAGACATAGCTCGCCGAATCGATATCATAAGCCTGCTGACCAAAGCTTACACCGGCGATTATTGAGAATAGTAAAAGAAAAAGGTACCTCACAGATGTAATTTACTAACAAACATAGCAACTGTGTGGTACCCTTAATGGTTTATTCGTATTTAAGGTTTTCGGATGGATTTGACCGGGCGGCCTTAAATGACTGAAAGGATACGGTGATCCAGGCAATCAGGAGCGCAATCAAACTGCCAAGGATGAATACCCCTATGCCCAATGATATTCTGTAAGCGAAACCGTTGAGCCAATTGGTCATTGCATACCATGCTAAAGGAACTGCTATCAGGATTGAAACTATGAGCAGTTTTGTGAAATTACCTACCAATACCAGCATCAGATTACCTGATGTAGCTCCAAGAACTTTTCGGATACCCAATTCTTTTCTGCGTTGCTCCGCGGTATAGGCCGAAAGCCCAAATAGACCAAGACAGGCAATAAATATGGCCAACATTGCAAACAAGGTAAATATTTTACCGAGTTTAAGTTCAGCCCGGTATTGTGCATCAAATTTTTGGTCAAGAAATTGAATATTGAAAGGAGCATAGGCATCAAAGGATTTCCATACTTCTTCTATTTTGTCGATAAGGCTTAAATAATCTGTTGAGGAAGTTCTTAAAGCAAAATAATCAGGTGTATACGGACCCATCCAAAGCCCAAGCGGACGCACCTCCTCTTTTAAAGTTGCATAATTAAAATCCTTTACTACCCCAATGATTTTGAATTCATTCAATCCATTGAAGCTGAATTCTCCGAAAATTTTCAAGGTTTTTCCAATAGGATCAGTGACTCCCAATCGCTTAACCGCAGTTTCATTAAGCACCACAGCAATACTATCAGACTTTCTTGTGGGGTCGAAAGATCGTCCTTCAAGCAATTCCATCCCAAAGGTTTCAAAATACTGCTCATCGGCTGACCAGAATTGTAGCGACACAATATTGTCACGGATGCCTTCCTCATCAATAAAAAATGGCGAATCTGAGCGTGCGCCACCGGCAGGTATAAATGAAGTTGCAGAAAGAGACTGAACTGATGGCAGGCTCAAAAGCTCAGATTTAAGACTTTCCAAACTTCGATTTCCGGAGTTATTCTCCAGCAGAATCACCTGGTTTCTATCAAAGCCAAGATTCTTATTCTGAATAAAATTTAATTGCTGATAGACTACTATCGTTCCTATAATAAGGACAAGTGATATTGAGAACTGAAAAACGACCAAAACATTGCGAAAGCGGCTCTTTTGCTTACCGGTAGTGACGCTTCCTTTTAAAATATTTATTGGTCTAAAGGAAGAAAGATAAAAAGCTGGATAAATACCCGCTAATAATCCAATGATCACTATGCTGATGAAGGTGTAAAGCCACAAATTACTGGTACCGAAGAAAGGTTCTATGATCGATTTATCTGTAAACTGATTGAAAGCTGGTAGCAGTGCATATACTATGATTACAGCAATCACACCTGATATGAAGGCTTGAAGCAATGATTCTATAAGGAATTGGTTGACAAGCTGACCTTTGATTGATCCCAATACCTTTTTCACACCTACTTCCTTGGCTCGTGTATTGGCACGGGCAGTTGCTATATTCATAAAATTGATAGCTGCAATTATGATCAGAAATATACCGACAGCTCCAAAAATGTAGATATTGTTCATGGATGCATTTGATTCTACCTCAAGGTCAAGATTGGAATTAAGGTGAATGGAAGTGATCGGTTGCAGGTAATAGTTCATGTAGCTGTTTTGCTCAAGCATTTCCTCATAGCTTAGCCCCACCATTCTTTTTAGTTGTGGCCCCACATATTTGGGAAAAACAGACTCAAACTTGGCCTCAAGTGTTTTATAATCTACACCTTCTACCAGGCTAAAATAGGTGTAATAATTATTGGAAATCCAAACGCCATTCCTGCTTTCATCCCCTTCCATTGAAAGCAATGCCTCAAAATGAAAATGTGAATTATCAGGGACATCTGGAATAACAGCACTTATTTTATAAGATGAACCATAAGCAGATTCTACCACCTTACCGATTACATCTGTGGAATTAAATAGCTTTAAGGCAGCTGTTTCTGTAATTACCAACTGCCCGGGTTCTGTTAAGGCATTTGAAATATTCCCTGCAATAGCATCAAATTGAAATACATCCAAAAAACCCTGATCTGCAAAGAATGAACGATCTAGTACTACCGATTCATCATCCCTTTTGATAATTCGAGGGTCGATATTTCGCAACCGGCCTGAATTCTCAATTTCTGGAAATTCATTTTTGAATGCTTCAGCCATGGGGTCTGGAGAAAGCGCCATATGGAAATAGTTGTCTCCGTACTGAATTTCAGATGCTACCCGATAAATGCGATCAGAATTTTTAAAATGTTGATCAAAGCTGAGCTCATCGAGGATGAATAATGCAATAAATATGGCTCCCGAAATGCCAATAGCTAGCCCCAGGATATTCAAAGAAGCATAAAAACGCTGGCTCAGCAAATTACGCCAGGCGATGGTAAGATTAAATTTAAGCATGGTATAAGTGTTTGAGTTTTGACCAAATGATTTAATTGCGAAAGGCCTCAAAAAATGAAGCACATGATAGAAATAATAGAAGTTGGCAACAGCTCGTGCCTTGCCGTTGTAGCGTTGATAATACTCGAAAAGATCTCCCAGAATCTCCTCTAGCAGCTCTTCTCTGAGTATGAGACCGAGTAGCCTGTCAATCCATATCGGTGGCTCCCGATAATCAGACATTGAAAGAAAATTTGCCAAGGGATAAATCCGGAATCTGCTGCCACAGTGATACGCGAAGGTCTCTGGCATTCAATAAGGCTTTTTTGCCGGCTGCCGTAATGCTGAAAATACGCTTTCTTCTTCCACCCCTAGCTGCTGTGGCACCGCTCATTTCAGATTCCACAAAACCTTTCTCCTCCAGTCGATTGAGTGCGGAATGCACAGCCCCAATGGCTACCGACCGCCCTCCCTGCTGCTCAAAGGCATCTTTAATGGCAAGCCCGTAGGCTTCCTCCCCCAGTACACCAATGATCAACAATACGATCTCTTCAAATTCTCCTAAATATGTCCCTTTCATTTACGATTAGTTCTTTAATGTAGAACAAATATACGAAATGCAATTACTATTTGTTCTGCATTTACGAAAATAATGCTAAGACAACCGTTTGATCGGGCCCAATGGCTATATTTACCCGACTTTAAAATCAACCTTTACTATGACAGATATCGAGCTATTGGTGGATCTTCATAGCCGCACTCCGCGTCAGGGACCCGGCAGTAATAAGGATACCCTCAAAGCTTTGAGCTATATGCATTTACCGGAAGAACAGTTGAAGATAGCCGATATCGGATGCGGCTCTGGCAGCCACACCTTGTTGCTAGCAGAAAAGCTAAATGCCAGTATAACTGCGGTAGACCTCTTCCCCACATTTTTGGATAAGTTGAAGGCAGATGCACAAAAACATCACCTTTCAGATAAAATAACGACTATCAATACCTCTATGGAAGACCTGCCATTTGCGACTGATAGCCTGGATATCATTTGGTCTGAAGGTGCCATCTACAATATGGGTTTTACCAAAGGCATACAACAATGGCGGAATTTTTTGAAGCCTGGTGGTTTTTTGGCGGTTAGTGAAATCACCTGGATCACCCCTCAGAGGCCCAAAGAAATTGAAGACTTTTGGACTTATGAATATCCTGAAATTGATACTGCTGGGAGTAAAATAAAGGTACTTGAGTCCAATGGATACAGTTTGCAGGGATATTTCCATCTGCCCCAAAGTACCTGGCTCGATAACTACTACAAACCATTGGCTAATCACTTTTCCAATTTTTTAGACAGACATAACCATTCAGAAGCAGCACAGGAAACCGTGCGCCTTAGTCAAGAGGAAATTGCGCTCTACAATCGATTTAAGGATTATTACAGCTACGGATTTTACATAGCCAGAAAAATATAGGCTGCTTTATGACCCTTGACCTTTTTGATCAGCAGGACAATAGCGCTACCAATCTTCTTCCATATGATGGCGAAGCGATTTATTATGGAAAACAGTTTACACATTCAGAAGCTGATACATTATTCAAGGAGTTACTTGATGCAATCCCGTGGGAAGCAGACAAGGCGGTGATCATGGGTAAGCTTATTGAAACAAAGCGAAAGGTAGCCTGGTATGCCGATAGGCCTTTTCCTTACCGATATTCGGGCACCACCAAAGTGGCATTAGCATGGACTGAAGGATTACTGATGATCAAAAACCGTATCGAGGCGTTCACCGGTGAGAAGTTCAATTCCTGTTTGCTTAATCTGTATCATTCTGGTGATGAAGGTATGGCATACCATAGCGACGGAGAGCAGGAACTCAGGAAAAATGGTGCTATAGCCTCTTTGAGCCTCGGCGCAGAGAGGAAATTCAGCTTCAAGCATAAAAAAACCAAAGAGCGTAAAGACATTTGGCTTGCTCATGGCAGCCTTCTGGTCATGAAAGGTGTCACACAGCAGCATTGGCTCCACCGCCTGCCACCAACCAAAAAAGTGGATTCACCGAGGATCAATTTAACCTTCCGACAAATCAATGAAGCCTCATTGCCAGTCTAGTTCGTTGAAGCATTGACAAACGTCATAAATTTTTTATTTCGGTTTAGCTAGTTTCGGCCAACTTTTATTTTTTAATATATGGCGAACCCATGTTGATAACAATAATCAATCTTTTTTTGGCTACAATCCTGCTCATCTTAAGTCTGCTGCACGGATACTGGGCTACCGGAGGCAGGTGGGGATTTGAAGCGGCGCTACCTACAAACGAAAAGGGAGAGAAAATTATCAATCCCGGTAAAGTGGACTGCTCGATAGTTTGTACTGGGCTTCTTTTATTTTCTGCGTATTACTCCATCCGCCTGCTAGACCTACAGCAGCTGTTGCCTGTTTGGTTATATCAGTTTTTAGGATACGCCATACCATTGTTTTTCATGGCCAGGGCAATCGGTGATTTTAAATATATTGGTTTCTTTAAAAACATAATTGATACCCCTTTTGCCAAAAGGGATAGCGCGCTATACAGTCCATTATGTTTGCTTATTGGCACTTTTGGTTTTGGGCTACAGACCTTCAATTAAGAAGGGCAATTTAAATCTTTCCTTCCATGTCACTCAGTTCAATATTGAGCGCTTTGGCTGATATCTGTGTTTCATAGAAAGAAACTGCCAGCGAACACATCAGCAGGATAAGACTCGCCCCAAAAGCCAAATTGCCAGCCATAATCAACCCAAGGTACAGAAAGAAAATGGACAGCACACATCCGATAAAGCTAAGGATGCCAAAGGCTTGCATGTACCGGATCAGATTCATCCTCAGCCTTAAATTACTAATTTGACCAATGATTACTTTATGGTCGGGGTTTTCCTGATGCTGCTTATGTAGGTTACGAATGAGGTTTGCTATCGCCAGAAAACGGTTTGTGTAAGCCAGCAATAAGAGCGTGATAGCGGGGAATAAAAGTGCGGGGGTAGAGATTCCTATTTCCATACCCCCACAAATTTAGTTCATCTTATATCTAAAGCTTTGATCATTTCGAATCACTTTGCCAGGAAGGTTTTTCGTAAGCTGACCATCTTTAATCATGTATTCTCCTCCTATCAACACCTGCTCTATACCGGTAGGATACTGATGCGGTTCAAAGAAGGTAGCCTCATCTTTAATATCGTCAAGGTCGAAGATCACAATGTCAGCATGATAGCCTTCCTTGATCAGGCCTCTATCCTTCAATCCCAAAAATTGTGCAGGTAGGCTGGTGCTGGAACGAATGGCATGCTCTACGCTAATAACCTTTCGGTGTTTGGCATACCAGGCGATTTTTCGCGGAAATGTACCATAATACCTGGCATGGACAGGATTTCTTTCCGGCCCTGCTATGCCTGCATCAGTAGCAGTAATGACCCAGGGTTGTTGCGCCAATATCTCAATATCCATTTCAGATAACGAAAAACCTCTCAATCTGGCACCGCCGGGCCTGTCGGGGTAACCCTCCAGCTGCATGGTAATGGCCAGCTGCACCAGTGACATGTCCTGCTCCTCTGCCACCTGAGCTATTGACTTACCAATCCAATCTTCTTTAGGGTAGTCAAATATGATGATATTTTCGGGGCCTCCTCGTCGCTCAATTTCCCGCTTAATATCCAATTCTAGTTTTCTTCTCTGCTCATCATTTTCCAATACCCTGGTGAGTGCACTTTTAAAAGTGGTTTCAGGACCTCCATTGTCAGCAGAGTTTCCTGTAAGGCTGGATCGCCACCGGTCTCTTTCTATGGCCCAACCTGGAATGAGTTCGGTACTTCCGTCAGAGCCTGTCGTATTGTAAGGATACTGGTCGGCCCACACATCTACACCCCTGTTTCTGGCTGTCTGGATAAGGTTCACTATGGCGGTAGACACGCCCCAGTAGTCAGCTCCTTTTACTTTGATATGAGTGGCGCAGCTGGGTACGCCGGTGCGATCTGCCACTTCTATGATTTCCTCAATGTTTTCCAGCATCGTAGTTTTCGGTTCACCCCTGCTCGGCAAAAACCACATCGGGTCAGAGCCGCTAGCCCTTTCATGTACGATATATACACCACCCCAGGGCTTAAGTGAACCCACAAGCGCTACCACCTCCTCGGTATTGGACCATCGTCCTGGTACATATTCGAGCCCGGCAGATAAACCAAGGGCTCCTGCCTCCATACCTTCACGAATAAAATCCTTCATCTTGTTGATTTCTTCTTCGGTAGCCAGTCGCCTAAAATCTTCTCCCAAGGCCCTGTAGCGAATACTATTATGCCCTACCATCACACCTACATTAGGCCCTGTCCCATTTTCTTCCAACTGCGCAATCTGGTCAGCTATGGATTCAGGGCTGCGTCCATCATGATTGACTACCAAGGTGGTTATCCCCTGCATTACCAGATTATGGGCTGCTTTCATTTCATGATTATCCATGCGAATGCCATTAAATTCACCGCGTGGGCCATCAGCATGAGAGTGGATATCAATAAATCCCGGAGAGACAATCTTGCCCCTTGCGTCAATTACTTCTCTTGCTTTAGCATCTTTAAGCAGACCCAGCTTCACAATCTTGCCATCTTTAATTGCTACATCCTGATAAAACCATGGGTTTCCCGATCCATCCATCACACGACCATTTAAAATAAGCAGGTCGTATTCCTGACCAAATGATAGATTACAAAACAGTAGCAGTATTCCGATGATGTATAGTTTTCTCATAAGCAGTATTTTCCCTGAATCTTGAAATAATTACCACGCATTTCAATAAAACTATTATGAGCGGCTAATACTTACCTATGATCTCAAATTCTACGCGCCTGTTTTTGGCCTGTCCGATTTCAGTATCATTAGAAGCAATGGGATCTTTACTGCCCATGCCCTCGTATTCAAGCCGGGCCAGCGGAATTCCCTTTTGATAAAGGTACCTCGCCACAGCAATCGCCCTTTCCAGCGAAAGCTTGAGGTTATAGTCATCACTGCCTTTATTGTCAGTATGGCCGGTAATTTTGATTTTGTACTCGGAATAAATGTTCAAAAAGTTAAGTAGCTCTTCCAGTTCGGCGTAAGACTCTGGTAAGAGCACCGATTTGTCAAATTCGAAATAGATATTATTGAGCACTACCTTGTCCCCCTCCTGCAGATAGCCAAAATAAGGTGATTCTAGCTGTGTGGCAGGCTCCAGCGTTTTGGTAACCGCCTCACTAAGCATTGGCTGCTTGTCTACAGTTGAAACAATAATGTCATCTACAAAATAATAGGCAATTTGAGGGCGCTCCCGCTTCGGCACTTCCATGGTCTCATAAAAAATATTTTGCCCGTCACCATTCTTTTTAGGGTTCAGCATTTTATCAGGAATAAAAGTACCCAGCGTGATAATTTGCTCGCCACCTTCTGCCACTATCGTATCTTCCACGGTGATCCATCGATTGGTATGACTCAAAAGCGAGTCGGGATGGTTTTTGACCTGCGGTTTGAAATAATTAAAATCGATATAAGTGGGGTCAATAGGTGGAATTTTATCAGTAAGCATTAGACCGATTTGATCCACTGAAAACTCGCAAAACTCTGCCAGGCTTACTGAAAACGCAACTCTGTAGCGCTTGCCCTGCTGCAGTGGCTCAAGGAGTTTTGTCATCAGATATTCGCGGTGATTGTCCTTTAGCTTCCAACTTTTACCACTTTTGGAGGTCAGGTAACAAATAAGTCCGGCATAACCATCGCCTGTTTTTGCTTCCTGATTCCCAAAAAAATTAGCCGGAACACCCATAGTACCTGCCTCAGCACAGCTATTGAATAGGTCCGGGGATGGGTCAGCTGTGCCCAGACCATACCAGTTCTTGGTAAAATTCAATTGATCGAGTATTGTCGGGCAGTTGCCAATATTTTCAAAGCTGTGGTTGGGTACAAGGTTTTGTGCAAAAACCCGGTCCATACAGAGCATCAAAGCAACTGCCGAAAGAACAAAAGACCGAAATATGATCAGGTATAAATGCTTTCCCATTCTGTTGGGAAGTTAACTAATCGTTCAAATTATTCAATAACCGAAAGGGCTTTAGTGAGTCGCTGGAGGCTTGTTTTTGAAAATTGCTGTAAGCAAATTTAAAGTTGCTCCGGCTATAGCTCGAAAGCAGGTCAGAAGTGGCTATCAACCCTTGTGTGCCAGACCAAATAGCCTGCTGCACCCGTGAGGTATTTAGCCCCAGCAATTTTGAATACGATTCGCCTAAAAGGTAGGTCATCAATCCCTCAGCCTCAAAATTACTCTGTTGATTGATACTATCTTTTAGCGCTTTAGTCAATGCCGCACCTTCCTGAGAATACCTGAAATGCCGTTTTGAAATTCTTTTATCGAGGATTACGGCTTCTTTAAGGCTGTTGGGTAATAGCGCTTCCTCAATGCCCAGAAGCTTACCTACCTCTGACCAAAAACGGATGTAATCCAATGCTGATTCGCCTGAGATGGTGTATCCCAATTTCCTCAATCCACGGATAGCAATCAACGAAAAAGCCAGATTAGTACCTGCCATATCTTCCTGGTTGATGGGTGCTCCCCAGCTTTCATTCCAATCTCCTTTAGCTTGAATGTAATAGCGTATGGCAGCATGCATTAAGCGCACCTTGCCAATAGAGACCACAGCCTTACCTTCGTCAGAAAATGCGGCCGGTGCACATACATCAAATACAAACTGCGCAGTTTCCAACAATCGCTGGTGAGGATTTTTACGTATCCTTTCAGAGGCATAGAGCACCTTGGCACCATCCGCTGCAGCATAACAATACGGCAATGAGAGGAATCCCAGAGTGGCCATAAGTTGAGATGCGTGTCGATCGAAAAACCTGGTTCCTGCCTTAATCAACTTCCCATCTATCTGAGCAGCGTTCATTTTGAGCTGTGCAAAATAGTTTACCAACACTTTTGGGAAGCTTTGCGGAATCTCCTGGCTATTAAGCTGATAAGTATTGTAATCCTCACTCATCAAAGGGTTGAAACCAGCGGACTTGAGTGATACAAATACTTGATCGGCATAAGGATCCTGAACCGAGCGAAATTCCTCAAGAGGTACTGTAGAAATTGGATAATTTTGAGCCATCGAAATCATAACTCATTTCAGACAAAAAAGATTTATGGAAAATAAAGCATTGGCATTTTTTAAAGCCAATATTGGAAAGGAATCAACTTCAAGTCCTTCGCCGGTGGGCAGATGGCTGAAAGGCAAACTCATTGAAGCAAATGAAAACAGCCTTGTTTTCTCATTCGTGATACGTGAAGAAATGTGTAATCCTATGGGCATATTGCATGGCGGTATGATTGCCACCATGCTGGATGATGTGATGGGCGCTACCACTTTTGCACAGGGAGAGCCCGAATTCTTCACTTCAATAAACCTTAATCTGGATTTTTTAAAGAGTGCCAAAAAAGGAGAAGTGGTTCAGGCTAAAGCAGAAGTTATTCGCAAGGGAAGAGCCGTTATGTATCTGCAGGCGACATTAACAAACAGCAATGGCGATCTGCTAGCGCGTGCTACCTCAAACCTTATCAGAACCAAGATTAATTCTGGCTTCTAGTAAACCTTCATGATTTGTAAGGAGGATTGTTTACTCAACTGTGTGAACCTGGAGTTTTCATAATGGAAAAACCTTACAGAAAGCAGTAAGAAAACACCTGTTTTGGCTGGAACAGGCTTTCCATTATTTGCCGATACCTGAGCTGTAATAGGCTGGGTAGGTATTTTGAGCAATGGGAGCATCTGACTTTCGAAGCTTCCTACTTTTCCCTGAAAATCGGGATTTGAGGGAAAATATGCACCAATTTCCTCGTCATAATAATAGTCAGAAAGAGTGACCATGTGCGCATTAATCTTAAAATTGGTTGTGCCTTCGGGTGCTTCAAATACCTTGACCGGTGTAAATGCCGGGAAATGTAAAATGGCATGCCCTCTGTGAGAGCCTTCTTTTACAAAGAACTTGCTTCTAAATGCTTCAGGAAAAGGTGATTCGCTATTGAATTCAAAACCTTCGATATCCGAACCAAATTCACTTAAAGCGAATGATCGCGTGCCAGTCTTGCCATTATCATGCCGGGTGATGTTTCTAAATTGGGCTGTAAGCTTGCCTGAGGTGTATTTTTCAGAGATTTGCTTCAACTCATCAGGAAGTGAATCTCTGACCGCTTTGGCCAGGATAGAAGCAATTCCAAACTCTTTCTGATTGTTCCTTAATTCTTTGTAAGAATCTTTGTTCTTGATTTGTTCAGCTGTGGGGCCGCCTTTTCTGGCGACTATGGTTTGATCGACACCTTTGATTTTATAAACTCTGTATCCTTTTGGTATTTCGGTTTGTAAACTTTCTCTCAATTCTAGGTTAGCTGACATCAATATTTATTTAGCTGGTTCTGGTAATTAATTCACTTTCCTCTGTTCAAAATCTGACTTTCATCAGTATAGCTTAAAGATTCTCATTTTTGTACAATTATCCAAACTTAATGCCGGAAAAAGGCTCAATTTTAAAATTACTCTTGTGAAAGTTTAGGGTAATAGCTTTTAATTATTTATAATCAACCACTTAAGTATGTCAAAAATCAGCTTTTGAAAATTTCGATTGATTTGAATTTAGATTATCAGTCGCAACATCAATTATCCCTTTTGTGCAAAAACTACCGATGGTCAACCGTCTATCATTGAGTCGCTGGCTTTTAAACTATTGGCGCAACAAAATCGTATTTTTGTAAGAGCCAAGGATAGAATAATTGTTTGATCTCTGGGATTCTATCTATATTTTTAGAAAGCTCGCTAAGACAGTAACCTACCATGATAAAAGATTCCAAAACCATAATTGAAAATCTTAAATACGATATCCCTGCCGGACTGGTGGTCTTTCTGGTGGCCCTTCCTCTATGTTTGGGTATTGCGCTAGCTTCCGGAGCGCCATTATTTGCTGGTATTATTTCAGGTATTGTAGGCGGAATTGTAGTGGGTGCTTTATCTGGCTCTCAATTGAGTGTGAGTGGCCCGGCGGCTGGTCTTACCGTAATTGTACTTACCGCTATTGAAACACTGGAGGAATACCCGATTTTCCTGGCAGCCGTAGTATTGGCCGGCATCATACAGGTGATATTTGGCTTTGTCAAAGCAGGTGTCATCGGGCACTTTTTCCCTGTTTCGGTGATTAAAGGAATGCTTGCCGCCATTGGGTTGATATTAATATTGAAGCAAATCCCACATGCTTTTGGTTATGACGCAGACTTTGAAGGGGACCAAAGTTTTATCCAGCCGGATGGGGAAAACACATTCACTGAGCTAATTCAGGCCTTGAATTATAGCAGCACAGAAGCCATTATCATCAGTGTCTTATCATTGGCTATACTTATCCTTTGGGATCGGCCATTCCTCAAAAAGTTTTCATTTTTCAATATAATACCAGCACCGCTCTTTGTGGTGGGTTTTGGAACCGCATTAAATACGTTGGTCTTTCCTTCACTACTCGGTACCCAACTTACTGGTGACCATTTGGTAGTATTGCCAGTAGCAGATGATTTTCAAAGCTTTGTTGGGCAGTTTACCTTTCCTGATTTCTCTGCATTGCTCAACAAACAGGTCTTTATCACGGCGCTCACCATAGCCATCATTGCCAGCCTTGAGTCATTGCTCAGCCTCGATGCTACTGATAAGCTGGATCCCGCCAAAAGAATCGCACCGCCAAACAGGGAATTGCGTGCCCAGGGTATAGGCAATATTGTATCCGGTTTAATCGGTGGATTACCCGTAACGGCTGTTATCATTCGCAGCTCTGCCAACGTAGCTTTTGGTGCCAGATCAAAAGTCTCGGCTGTATGGCATGGATTTCTATTACTAGCTACCGTGGCATTTATCCCTCAGCTGCTCAACTTAATTCCGCTGAGTGCTTTAGCCGCTGTGTTGCTGATGGTAGGTTTTAAACTCACAAAACCATCACTTTTCAAGCAGATGTACAAAAAAGGGCCTGATCAGATCATTCCTTTTGTAGTCACCATAGTTGCCATTTTACTAACGGATCTATTAATTGGAATACTGATTGGACTGGTGGTAGGTTTGTTTTTTGTGGTTAAAACCAATTTTCATACCGCTTACATCATTACTAAAGATGGTGACCAGTACATGCTCAAACTCACCAAAGATGTTTCCTTTCTGAATAAAGCAGCCTTAAGAAACGAATTGTATAATATCCCTGAGAACTCTTATGTCATCATTGATGGTACAAGATCCAAATTTATTGATAATGATATCGCAGAAACCATTGAAGATTTTCAGGAAACCGCTAAGTTTAAGAATATAACTGTAGAAATTAAGAAAACGGCAGGCAGCCAAAATCAACTATTCAAAGTAGATAATCAAGATGAAGTCACACGAGAAGTTACTGCTTGAAAATAAAGCCTGGGTACAGGAAATACTTTCAAGCAACCCGAATTATTTTACTGAACATGCTAAATCGCAGCATCCGAATTTCTTATGGATTGGCTGTTCTGATAGCCGTGTGCCTGTTAATGAGATTACCAACACACACTCCGGTGATATTTTTGTACATAGAAACATTGCAAACCTTATTGTACATACAGACCTCAATATGTTGAGTGTGCTACAATATGCAACTGAAGTACTGAAGGTAAAGCACATTATTGTGTGTGGGCATTATGGTTGTGGTGGCATTAAAGCTGCCATGAGCAACCAACAACTAGGCCTAATGAATAAGTGGCTCCGCAATATCAAAGATGTGTACCGATTGCACAATGATGAGTTAAAAGATATTACGGATGAAGAGGAAAAGACCAACCTAATGGTTGAATTCAATGTAAAGGAGCAGGTACAAAACCTGGCTAAAACTTCCATCGTACAGCTGGCCTGGAAAAAAGATAATATCCCCATGCTCCATGGATGGGTATATTCTTTAAAAACAGGGTTACTCAAAGAAATTTGCTCAATGAATGCCAATGAAGACATTGATCCCATCTACAGGTTTGATTTTGAAGGACCGGATGTTCATTAATTTTAAAGCTTGATAATAAATGAGCCCCGAATAAGTTGACTAGTTATTCGGGGTTTATTATTTGCATAATTTATATGATGCTTAAAATCAGGAAACTCTTTTATTTTCTTCTTCTTATTGTGATTATTTCACCGGCATGTGGAAATTATTCCTATAAAGTGAAAACAGTGAAGCCTATCAGCCGGTATAGATATTACAAACCCAAAAAACATAAACATAAGAAAAGGGTGAAAATTGTAAAGAAAAGGGTCAATTAGGTGGATTATCTCAAGCAAGGCATAGCATACTGTAATCAGGGTAAGTTTTCTGAAGCTATAACAATTTTTGGTGATGGGCTGGCTGCAGATCCGGCAAACCTTGAATTGTATTTTAATCGTGCTAAAGCTTATGTGAAACTGGACAAGCTAAATGAGGCATTGGAAGATTTCAATAAGGCGCTATCCATCGTTCCTGATCATGCCGATTTATTAAGTGAAAGAGCCATTCTCCATTTTTTTATGGGTCAGCATGACCTTAGTATCGCTGATTTCAATAGTGCAGCTGAGCTGGAACCCCAAAACCCATACCGATACAGCAGCAGGGCTTTTATAAAAGATCGCATGGGAGATCAAAAAGGGGCCATTGAGGATTATAAAAAAACACTGGAGCTTGATCCTGAAGATGCCATCGCGTATAATAACCTAGGCTTGGTCTATGAAAAAATAGGCTATGAGAAAAAAGCCAAAGAAGCTTATAAACAAGCTGATGATAAAGATCCGATCAAGAAATCTGCTCCAAAGCCTAAAGAGCAAGAAAAGCCTTCCGTAGGCAGGTCAATGAAGCTGCCTGAGGAAAAGCCCGATGAGGCGTCTCTCAATCCAAAGTTGGTTCTGAACACATTCAAAGAAGTCCTGACCACCAAAAAAGGGTTTAAAGAATTTAAGGATTTCGTGAAAACTAAAATTGGCCGTTCTTCAAAGGGCTAACAGGGAATTCGGGAATCCCTTATTTTTACGGCTAAACATTTTGCCTCATGAAAAGAATCTTCTCGGTAGCCCTTTTAGTATTTGTTTTCTTCCAATGTGAAAATCCCTCTGAAGCACAGCAAACACAAGATGCCAACAGAGGTGTAATAGCTGAAAATGCCATGGTTGTAGCGGCACATCCATTGGCAGCGCAGGTTGGTTTGGATATCCTTAAAAAAGGCGGTAATGCCTTTGATGCTGCTATTGCCGTGCATTTTTCGCTGGCTGTAGTATACCAGAGAGCAGGCAACATCGGCGGTGGTGGCTTTGCAGTAATACGCACCAAAGATGGAGAAGCTTTATCCCTGGACTTTAGGGAAAAAGCGCCCAAAGCTGCCCGCAAAGACATGTATCAGGATGCAGACGGTAATGTGATCAAGGGGCTTTCCCGGGAAGGCCACCTTGCAGCGGGTGTACCAGGATCAGTAGATGGCATGGTCAAAATACATGAAAAATTTGGATCACTGCCCTGGCGAGAATTGGTACAGCCGGCCATCAAACAGGCCTACGAAGGATACACGGTCACTGAATTTGCAGCACAAACGTTGATGCGATTTCAGGAGGATTTCATCAAGCACAATGGCAAGGATTTTTACCTGGTTAAAGATTGGATTCAGGGCGATCAAATTGCTCACCCCGATCTGGCACGTACCCTGGCACTTATCCGCGACATGGGTCGCGATGGTTTTTATAAGGGAACAGTGGCCGGTCAGATTTTGGAGGAAATGCGAGAAGGCGGTGGAATCATGACTGCTGAAGATCTCGAAGAATATGAGTCTGTTTGGCGTGACCCCTTGCAAGGTAGCTACCGAGGGCACAACATAATCACCATGGGACCTCCTTCAAGTGGTGGAGTGGCCATATTGCAAATGCTTCAAGGCAGTGAAGCTTTCCCTTTTGGCGAATGGGGTTTCAATAGTACCGAAACCGTGCATGCTATGGTAGAACTTGAGCGCAGGGTATATGCAGACCGTGCCACTTATCTTGGAGATCCGGATTTCTACAATGTGCCCCTTGATATGCTATTAAGCCCTGAATACAACAAAAAGCGATTCTCAGATATCTCCATGGACAAGAAAACGCCATCCAGTGAAGTGAAGGAAGGTTCGGTAGATGTCATCGAAAGTGTGGAAACCACGCATTATTCTATAGTAGACAAGGAAGGAAATGCCATCTCTGTGACCACCACCATCAATGGGCTATTTGGCAATAAGGTATTTGTAGATGGGGCTGGCTTTTTCCTCAATAACGAAATGGATGACTTTAGTGTCAAGCCCGGTGTTCCCAATCAATTTGGCTTGGTTGGAGGAGAGGCCAATAGCATCAAACCTGAAAAGCGAATGCTATCTTCAATGACACCCACGATAGTTGAAAAAGACGGTGGTTTGTTTTTGGTGATCGGCACCCCCGGTGGGTCCACCATTATCACCAGCGTGTACCAAACCATTCTCAATGTAATTGATCATGGAATGACCATGCAGGAAGCTGTAGATGCTAAGAAAATCCATAGCCAGTGGCTGCCCGATGCTGTCATTGTAGAGGAAGGTGCATTGGATAATAAAGTAACCCGGCAACTCGAAAAACTGGGCCATGAGCTAAGAGAAAGGGGCGAAATCGGTCGTATGGAGTGTATTATGATGCTGCCCGACGGAAGGCTGGAGGGTGCTCCTGATAATAAAAGACAGGGTGACGTAACAGCATTGGGCTATTAATTGATCACAAAAGCAACCCCAGCTGTCATTTAGCAGTCTTAGATAAGATGGAATTATTTTTTGATCACCTTGTAGTAGTGGTACATGATCTTGATCGTGCCAAAGCAAACTATCAGAAGCTTGGATTTACCGTAACACCAGGTGGCAGGCATTTTAAGGGTATCTCGGAAAATGCATTAATATTCTTTAAGGACGGAAGTTTCATAGAGCTATTAGCTCTTACCAAAAGCCCTAAAGTCCGCTTCCTGAAATGGATAAATAAATTTAAGTGGAGTAAACGCTGGCAATATTCATCCAGGTATGGCCTTGCCCATAAGTTTTACAGCCGTGCTATCGAATTACCAGAAGGTATCACCGACTATTGTTTGATCACTAAAGATTCACAGAAAACCTACCAGAGAATTCAGGCTGATGGTATTTTTCTAACCTCACCTTTAAAAGCCGGTAGAAAAAAACCTGATGGTAGTATTGTTACCTGGGAAATGTACACACCGTATATCGCTGACTTGCCCTTTATCAGATCCGACTTTCAACCTCAAAGTCAACTGCCTGAAGCGGCAACCAAGCACCCAAATGGTGCTACAGGTATCTCGAAAATACATCATGCAGCGCTTGATTTTAAAGAATGTGTTAAGCAATATGGTGGCCTTTTGCACCAGTCAGCTCAGGAGGTATCAGCGTCTGAGGCTCATTTTGACCTGGGCATATCAAAGCTGCATGTTTATTGGGCCAGTAAGGACCCCAACAAGCAAAAGCAGGTAAAAGGCAGGGGAATCGGGCTTTTTGCCATTACCCTGGCCCAGCATGATACTACCAGCTTTCCATGGGATGAAAAGCTAAGCCATGGCCTGGCTTTAATCAATTTTTAATGATTTCAAACTCCACCCGCCTGTTGAGCTGCCGGGTTTTTTCTGATTGATTGGAAGCAATAGGTCTCGTAGAGCCAAAGCCCTTTCCTTCTATCCTATCACTGTTGATGCCTTTTTTCACCAGGTAATCTTTCACTACATCAACCCGCTCCCGCGAAAGCTCCAGATTTAGATTAAAATTACCACGATTGTCGGTGTGCCCTTCGAGAAAAATCTCCAACTCTGGATTATCGCGCATCATTTCTGCCAAAATATCCAGTTCTTTTTCTGAGCCTTCCATCAAATCTGCCGTGCCCTGATAAAAAAGTACATTGTTGAGCTTAATCTTATTACCTACGGTAAGTGGTTCCATGTAAAAAGCAGGAATGGTTTCGCTTTCATAATCACCGCTGACCATAAAAGTGGTATCAATTTTATAATACTCGTCCACCTTAACTGTCATTTCATACACATGGTCTTTAGGAAGTTCGGCTGTAAACTGACCATCGAGAAAGCTCTGCACCTCAATGAGCTTACCACCATCACCTTCGAAACGGACTGTACCAACCAGCGGCTTGTTGTTCTTACCATCAAGGATCACTCCTTTATAGAAAATCAAGTTAGCCAAAGCGGTATCCGGCAATACCCTTTCCGGTTTTTCGACCACTTCTGCTACCTCCTCCACTTCGTCAGCAAAACGATTGGTAGTATCTACATCAAAAAACTCCGGCATGATCATCACCCGCTTGATATCACTGTATCCCTCACTATTTTCTGTAGAAGTCATATAAGCAAATTCACCATCCGGTTGGAAGTTGAAGGACTTGTCTGCGCCTTTGGTATTGATGAGGTTCCCTAGGTTTTTCGGTTCTGTCCAGTTTCTCCAGGTATCGTCAACCCGCTCGGTCATGAAAATATCGAAACTTCCTTCACCGCCATGGCCATTGCTCGCAAAAAATAAGGTGCGGTTATCAGGTGCCAGCATGGGCGTAATCTCCTGAAAGCGCGTATTGATGGTGCTACCAAGATTTTTTAGGGGTGTCCAGGTGCCGGCCGGTGTAATTTTAGTCATGTAAATATCCTCAACTCCGTAAGTACCGAAGCTTTCCAGCGCAAATACCATATATCGACCATTGTAGCTGATACTTCCTGACTTCTCAGGAGCAGCATTACTAAAAAACGGGATTTCATATGGAGTGGGCTTTAGCCAGTCACCCTCATTTTTATAGCTGAATGCAAAGCCATTAGGGTGGTGCAGCAACATGGCTCTCCCTTCATCCATGAAACCCAGCAAAAGGTTCTCACCTTCATCATTGATAGGTCGGCCTACATTTTTTGCTTCTGACCATACACCATTTTCCTTTAGCTCTGCATACCAAACATCCGAAGGATCATCAGTACCACCAAGATTTCCCGGATGATTGAAACGATTGAAATACAAAGTTTTTCCGTCAGCACTGATGATTGGATTGGCCTCATAATAGGGTGTATTGACAGTAGTACCCAGCTTCTGCTGTGCTGATCTGACTTCAAAATCCTCCTCCAATTCAGCAACCTGACCCAGCACAACAGTTTGAAGGCCTGTAACCAATAAAACCGCTGCTGCCGCCCATTTCCAAAAATCTCCTCGCTTCATATTGCTTAACACCATGTTTTTACCAGATCAAAAATAGATAAAATGGAAATTCCCTTTTTTATAACTATTTTTATATTAAATTTGAATTAACTAATATTTGAAACAAATCCTGAATACACATAACAACAAAGTCATTGTCTTTAGGGTATGAATTTTGTGTTATCACCCCGGGTTCTCAGCCCGGGTTTTTTTATTCACATTTGAATACCAATAACGGGAAATCCTGTAAATACGTGAGTTGCTTGCTTATACTTTTATGAAAAACGCGCTCTACCAGGTTTCTTTTTTCTCTAAGCACAGCCAGCAGGTTACTTTTTTGGTCTAGCATAAACTCATCAATACCCAATGCGATATTGCTACTGTAGGTCTTTCTTTCAAAGGTTACATTATCGTATTTAATGAACTTATTGATCTCTTCTTTGTAGTCCTCATACACTACTTTGCTTATGTTGCTGTCGGAATGAGATAGGTGCAGTACCGTAAGTTCAGGCTTGAATGGTGCCATCAGGTTGATGAATTCCTGCACGGCAATTTTATCTTCCTCAGTATAGTCAGAAGCATAAACTACCTTTTCAAATGAATTGAACTGTGCATTGGCCGGTATGGCCAACACAGGGATATCCGTATATTCGATCAGTTTTACAGTATTGGTACCGATCATCTTTTCTAGAAGATTGCTTGCACCTTTACTGCCCATCACTATAAGGTCAATTTTGTAATCCTTGATCGTTTTCCTGACCGCTTCAAGAAAACTGCCGGGCAATACTTCGTATTCAATATCTGAGAAGCCCGCCGATTCAGTCACTTCCTTTGCAATACTGTCCAGTTTTTCTTCCTTCTCTTTTTTATAGTCATTGAAGGAACCCACTTCATCATCAGATAGTCGCTTATTGTACTCCTCTTCAGTGAAAACATAGAGCAATTGAATTTTTGCTTTATGAGCACTGGCTATGGGCAATGCAAAATCCAATGCATTAAGCGATGACTCAGAAAAATCTATGGGAATTAAAATGTTCATGTCTAAAAATTATGCGATGTGAGCATTAAAGTTATTAATATCCTTTTGATCGGTCAATCGCATGCATCAGTTCTTTTCCAGACTGTAAGCGTCTGTAGTTATCTGCAATTTGCGGTATGGCAGCCTGCGGATTGGTCAGACTGGCATTGTGGGGCGTTAATATCACTTTTGGGTGATGCCATAAAGGGCTTTCTTCGGGTAAAGGTTCTTTTTCAAAAACATCCAAAAATGCCCCTGATAACTGACCAGAATCCAATGCAGCGATAATATCGGTTTCATTCTGATGCTTGCCCCTTGCCACATTGATGAGGTATGTACCCTGATTTAAGCGATCGAATAGATCCCTGTTGAGGATACCATGGTTTTCTGGGGTAAGCGGTAGCATACAAACAAGCACATTAATCGCCTTGAAAAAATCCTCGGCTTCCGAGGCACCAAAAGTCGGAATAGAAGGATGCTCTTTCTTCGATTTGCTCATGCCATATACAGGAAAGCCAAGCTTTTGAATCTTCTCACCGGCATCCTGCCCTAGCTGACCAAATCCCATAATACCTACCGCAATATCAAGCTCTGCTTGTGCTGCCTGATCCCATGATTTATTTTGCTGATCAGCCCTGAATTTATCCAACCGCCTGTGGTAGTTGAGAATGGCCATAATCACATAGTTTGACATGGAAAAAGCCAACCTATCATCCACAATTTTAGTAATCAATATCGAAGCATCAATGCTTTGATCAGATACGATGTGGTCTACACCGGCACCCATTGAGCAGATAAGCTTAAGGTTTTTGGTTTCCTTAAATATTCCTTTTGGATGATTCCAGGCTACCACACAATCGACCGCATCAAAATCATTAACATCTGCCCAATCCATTACCTTTTCATCGGGTAACTGTTCTTGCAGTCCCTTTTTCCAAATAGAGGTGTCCCGGTTGGGTGCGATGATAGCAATACTCATTTCTTGATCTTTTTACTAACAAAAGAATTGTCTTCAATATAAAAACGCCATGGCCTTAAGGCATCTTCTTCTGCATAATCTACGCCAATACGCGTAGTTTCTACAATTTTATCAGTGGGCACATGATGTCGGTCATCATAGATATTTATCAAATCTCCCGTCAAATCAATGCCGGTGTACTTTTTGTGTATCGACAAAGCCTGAGAAAGTGTACCCGGTCCGGCAGTAATTCGCCTGTTGAATTTTTCCATATTTCTTCTGGCAAGCATCACATCTATACCCTCCATGGGTTCGATTGCCCTTATCAATACTGCATCAGCCACATTTTCTTTGTTAGTCACAATATTGAATAAATGATGGATGCCATAGCAAAGATAGATGTAAGCGACTCCCCCTGCCCTGTACATCACCTCCGTGCGAGCTGTTCTTTTGCCATGTGCGTGACACGCCTTGTCATCCCTGCCTCGATAAGCTTCAGTTTCTACAATTCTGCCAGCAGTAACCTGACCCTGAAAGCGGGTAACCAATACCTTACCCAGCAACTGCCTTGCAAGATCTACCACATCTTCCTGCTGATAAAAATCCGCTTCTAGTAAATCACCATGCAAAACCAACTATATTTTTTGTGCCTCACGTCCGATAATCGGCTGGAGTATAAGGCTTAATAGTATGGTGAGCAGACAGCCGATAACATTGTACCACAGATAGCCCAGACCAATAATGCCATTGATGGAAAGGAAATGGCAAATGATAACAGTGACCTGTGCTGCCAGGGCCGCATAGAAAACGGGACTGCCGGATACCTTTTTCAGGAAAAAAGCCACAAGGAAAATCCCCAGGATGGTTCCGTAAAACAGCGAGCCTACAATATTGACCGCTTCGATGAGGTTTTCTGAGTTATTGGCAAACAAGGCAAAACAGATCGCAATGATGCCCCACATCAGCGTCAAAGCTTTGGACATGAAAACATACTTTTTATCAGAGCCTGTTTTATTGACCAATCGCTTATAATAATCGACTATAGAGGTGGAGGCCAATGCATTGATCTCACTGCTGGTAGAACTCATAGCCGCTGAGAAAATTACTGCAATGAGCAAGCCTACCAATCCTGTAGGGAGGTAGTTTAATATGAATGTCAGGAATACATAATCGGCATCATCCACTTCTGCATCAGGGTCAGAGGTCTTGATGAGCTTTTCCATCTCGCGGCGCGCCTTTTTCACCTCTCCATCCCACGTGTGGAAACTTTTGGTGGCGGCCTTCATCATCACATCATCATCTTTTTTAGCTGCTAAGGCCATCCACTCACCCGATTCCAGTCTCTGCATCGACATGGCATAGTGGTAATCCTCAAAGCTTCGATACCTCATATCATTGACCTCTCGGGCCTTTTCTACCACTGTTTGGTTGAAATGAATAGGTGGCACATAGAAGATGTAGAAGACATAAAGCATGGCACCCACCAACAAAATGAAGAACTGCATCGGAATTTTGAGCATAGCATTAAACATCAAACCTATGCGGCTTTGAGTGGTATTTTGGCCACCTAGATAGCGGGCAACCTGTGATTGGTCTGTACCGAAATAGCTCAGCTGCAAGAAAATACCAGCCGCCAGACCCGACCAGATGGTATATCTTTTTTCCAGTGAAAACTCCAGATCTATAGCATCAAGTTTTCCCAGCTTGCCTGCAATGGTAAGTGCCTGACCAAAAGTGACATATTCGCTGAGGTAATCCAACATTACCCAAAAAGCGGCAAACATACCTACCATAATCACCGCCATCTGTTGTTTCTGCGTAATGCTTACGGCCCTGGTGCCACCTGATACGGTGTAAATAATAACCAGCCCACCAACTAATAAAATGGTTAGGTTTAGATCCCAATGCAGTACCGATGAAAGAATAATGGCCGGTGCATAAATGGTAATACCAGCCGCCAATCCACGCTGTATGAGAAAAAGTGTAGCTCCTAAGAGCCTGGTTTTCAAATCAAAACGATTTTCCAAAAACTCATAAGCAGTGTAAACTTTGAGCCTATAGTAGATGGGTATGAAGACTGCAGAGACAATGATGAGGGCTATTGGCAGGCCGAGATAATTTTGTACGAAGGCCATGCCACTCTCATAGGCCTGCCCTGGGGTACTGATAAAAGTAATGGCAGAGGCTTGTGTAGCCATCACAGACAATCCGATCGTGCCCCAGCGCATACTTTTATTGCCCAGCAGGTAACTTTCTATATTGCTATTGACACGGGTTTTCCAAACACCATAAATTACGATTATGGCCAAAGTGGCAAAAAGAACAATCAGGTCTATCGTATTCATGAAAATGTGGTTGTGAATTGATACATCAAAAAGATCAAGAAGACCAAAAAGAAAAATACGAACGCATATAGCCACGTCCAGCTTTTGAAAAATGGTGGTTTATCTTCCTGCATCATGATCAGTCGTTAGTTGTGTCGTTTTGGTGTCCTATTGAAATTAGATTGGTGAACAAACGATAAGCTCCGGATACGCCGGCGGGTAATTCCCTAAACCAGGAATAGCCAGTGTAAATGTAATAACCCTTGCCATAGGGAGCTACCAATAATCCGCCTTCAAGAGGTTCCTCACCCGGATCATTGGATGATAGTATTGGTGTAAAGGCATCATCCCACTCATTCGGGAAATACAAGCCTCGCTCCTGTACCCAACCTTCAAAATCCTTTTGCGTGATTTTGTTGGGGAAATTCAGCACAGGATGGTTTTCTGCCAAAAATCTTACCGGTGCTTCTTCTACCGTTACCCTATCGCGGGAAAGCTTCAAAGGTACCGGTGATATCTCTTGCGTAACCAGTCGGTGGGAGGTGTTATACTGCACCACCATAGTGCCGCCATTTTCCACATAGCTAAAAAGCTCATCTTTCAGAAACTTTAATCTGTCCACTGTGTTGAATGCCCGCACACCAAGAATTACCGCATCAAATTGTTGCAGATTTTCAGTGTTGATGTCCTCTTCACCAAGCTCGGTTACATCATAGCCAATTTGCCGAAGACTGGCAGGAATTTCATCACCTGCACCCATAATATACCCTATAGACTCTCCCCTTTTCTGAATGTCAATATTAACAATACGCGCATTCGATTCCGGGAAACGGGTTTGCATGGGTATATGGTCATAATCAATCACATTGAGTGCGTAGTTATAGGTTTTGCCTTCTACGGTAACCAGCGCTTTCACCAATCCCTCATCCTGGTTGGCAGGTGGGGTAACCATAAAATCAAAAGATTGCTCCTCACCTTTATTTTCCATGGAAAAATCTATGCTGGCGGGAGTAGCAGACCAGCCTACGGGCAACTCCAGGCTGAGCGCACCTTCCAGCTTTGATTTACCTGCAATCACCTTTACATTCACCGGTTTCGCTTGTCCGTTGGCCATGATGTAAACGGCATCTGTGATATTGGCAAAAACAGGAGGCGTGATAGCCAGAGGTTTGTAAACTTCACCATCTACCGGATCATTGGTTTTGTAAACCACGGGAACAGTGTAATCCAGATAATAGTCCTGAACTTTTACTGTCATGTCCACCGTAAGAGCTGGTGGATTTTCCGGCAGGCCGATTAATGTCTGCTCCTCTACAGTATACATGCCCAGAGAGCCATCCTTCTTTAGCCAGTAAGGTTGGCTGAAAGGCGTTTCAGCTGGTATAGCCATTTTCTTATCCATAAAGAAAGGCGTATTGTATGAGAGCTTCTGGTTTAATTTTTCGGGCTCAGCCATCAAATCATTATATCTTACAGTTGATAGGGATACCTCCACATTAGCCCGGTTGATCGCTTCTAGGCTTAGATTTATGCTATCACCGGGTACCACTCTGAATGCATCTGTCTTTACTTCCAGGTACAATCCCAAACAAGCTTTGATGATGTCATGAATCTCCTGTCTTTTGACTGACGCCCAATATTCATCTTTAACCTGCTCTAAGGCCTTTAGTGCTTGCAATAAATCAGGTATAATCCGAGCCGGATCATCAGGCATGTAATTATGCAATGCATTTTGAGTATGTTCCGCCACTTTCTCACCTTGATCTACTCTGCCCCAGCTGGTATCGATACCTTCAAACGGATCCTGAGAAGCCTTGTCCCCTTTCCATTGCTCCAGGTATTCTATCTCACTACCGCGTGACCCTGTGGCACCAAAGCCCTGACTTTTATGCATGGACCTGCTTAAGGCCGCAATTTCATTATAGCTTTTGCCTAGTAAAGTATTGTATGCACCTACATCTATAGTGATGAATTTAGCGGTATCCATCTCCTGTCCTGAGCTGCGGTAAAACCACCAGCTGGTGTTCCAAAATATGCGTCGTGGCTGCCAGGGTTCCACATATTCCAATTGCTCAGGAAAAGCACTGGGATCACCAGCCAAATCAAAAGCTTCATTGGCTAATATGGCAGAAGCAGTATGGTGGCCATGGGTTACCTTGGGCATTAAAGAGAATCTGGTAATCAATACATCGGGTCGAAATTTTCGGATATTCCAAACAAAATCTGCCAATACTTTTTCACGATCCCAAATGTTGAAAGTTTCATCAGGATCCTTGGAATAACCAAAATCGTTGGCACGGGAAAAAAACTGGCTACCACCATCGGTCCGGCGGGCGGCCAGCAATTCCTGAGTTCTGATGATACCCAGCCCCTCTCTAATCTCAGGACCAATTAAATTTTGTCCTCCATCTCCCCGCGTAGCAGAAAGGTAAGCTGTACGAAAGAGTTTTTCATTGGCATAATAGGCAATCATGCGTGTATTCTCATCATCAGGATGAGCTGCCACATACATAACCGATCCCAGCACATTAAGCTTTTTTAGCATCAAATGGATATCCGCCGCATTGGGCTTTTTTGGTGCCTGGGCTCTAATCCCTATACTGCACGCATACAGTATGATGAGTATTCCAATCCTTACCAACATCTATTTTCCTTTTTGTTTATCGCGATCTGTTCTTGTCAACGAGCAAAAATAGAATTTGCTGGAAAAAATTACACCGGATAGCAAATTAGTTGCTGAGCGGTGATCTCCTAGCTATCAATTTCTTAAATAATTGTCTGCCAGCTTTCTGATCTTCCGCTTCTCCATCGGAATTTCAATATTGGCATGAATATGAGGGTAGAGTTCCAGTACAGCGCGAAGTTCATAGCCCAACCTGCGTGCGGCATCCATACAAAACTGGATTTCTTCGTCAAACACCCGCCCATCTACCTTCATGAGTTTAATGAGGTGGTAGAGATACTCAAACTTCTCATCTTTGGAAAGCTCTTCGAAATCTTCAATGCCCTGATCTGATGTAAGCAAGTAATCAATTTCCTCCTGAGAAACCTTATGTGCAGCCCCTATACTATAAATAAGCTTGCGCTCACGGTCGTCTACCCTGCCATCAGCCCGGGCCAGCAGGGCTAAAAGTTTCACTTCTTGATTTACCATAGCTGAAAATATAACAGCGGCGAAGTTAGACTGTTTCTGCGATTGCCATATAGTTTTCTGCTGCTTTTAAATGGAGTAGCAGCTGAAATCCCCCAATATAATATACCCAATATAAGGTATTGTAACACAGTAGGAAACACCCAAGCTTTACTGAAAAAAATAATATGGTTCGATCAATCAAGATTTTTTCACTGCTCTTACTGCTCTTTATGGGATGGAGCTGTAATGATGATGACGATGATGATATGCCTACGCCGCAGCCATCGTTAGACGCACCCACTGGTGTAGCCACCAGTAATGTAACAGCCAGTGGCTTTGACGTAAGCTGGAATGCCGTGGCTGATGCCGATAGCTATACCTTGCAAGTTTCTACCGATAACGGTTTTGGTTCTTTTGTACTGAATCAAAGTGGTGTA
Source organism: Cyclobacteriaceae bacterium (assembly GCA_965227155.1). Taxonomy (GTDB): domain Bacteria; phylum Bacteroidota; class Bacteroidia; order Cytophagales; family Cyclobacteriaceae; genus UBA6059. The sequence continues at coordinate 3,494,182 of OZ245731.1, read as the reverse complement.
ACCGGAACCAGTGGTTCTGTAAGTGGTCTGGATGCCGAAACAGCATATTTTGTAAGGGTGAGCGCTACCAACTCAGAGGCAACTTCTGATTTTTCTGCAGTTGTTTCTGTCACTACAAGTGCCGCGCCGGTTACTCCTCCGGAAAATCCAACCACCACAGAGGCTACCGTTAATGGGAATGCTTTTGCACCTTCAGTAAGTGAAGGGCGTACATCCAGTGATGGCAAAACACAACTGGTTTTTTCTGATGGTTCAAGTACTATAACTCTAACTACTACGGCGAGTGCTGCAGGTACATTCAGTATCAGTGCTAACGGTGATCATACAGCTACATTTGTCATGAACGACAGTGTATTTATCGCTACATCCGGCTCTATTGAAGTAACAGAATACGGCGAAACAGCCTCGGGTACTTATGCTTTTGAAGCAGCCTATGCATTTACCAATAGCAGGGTGATGAATAATGTAAGCATTACCGGGGGTAGCTTCGCGGGTATTACGCTAGCAGCTGCTCAGGCTATCGCAGCTCCTACAGTAGGTGATGTTACTGACATTACTGAGACGGGCTTTACAGCAAACTGGTCTGCTGTGGCTGGCGCTATTGCCTACCTTGTAGATGTAGCCAGTGATGACAGCTTTACCAGCCTTATCGTAGCGAGTGAAGAGGTACAGGGCACATCCCTGGCAGTAGAAGGACTGGAAGCTGGCACTGATTATTTCATCAGGGTAAGAGCCTCTGACGGGCTAACCACAAGTGAAAACTCTGCTACCGGCACAGTAGCTACTTCAGGGTCATCCGAGCCTGAACCGACAGAGCTTGAGGCACCCGTAGCCTCAGCAGCTACTGATATCACTGAAACCAGCTTCACAGCAAACTGGAGTGCCGTAAGTGGTGCGACAGAATACATCATTGAGGTGGCTAGTGATAATGCTTTCACCAGTTTTGTATTAACTGATGAAACTACAACCACAAGCTATACAGTAACCGGTTTGGATGCCGAAACCAACTACTATTTCCGAGTACGCGCAACTGATGGAACAACAACATCAGAAAACTCCAACAGCGTAACTGCAACTACGACAGCCGGTAATACGAATCCCGGTGGAGGTGGTAGTGGTGAATATGTGACCCGAACAACCGGTACAAATAGTGATGGTGAAGCAACAGAGACCATCTTCACTTATGACAATAGCTGCAGGTTGATCAAAATAGAAGGTATCCAGGGTGATATATATACATCAGATTTCACATATAATAGTAACGGACTTGTATCTGAAATCAATACCGTAACTCAAACTTCTGCAGGTACTATAACAGGAAGGCTAGAGTACAAATCTTATACAGCTGACGGAAAACCCATCGAAGTTGAGTTAGATGAAGGTGATGGTTCAGGACTGGTTACTGTTACTTATAATTACGATAATGCCGGAAAAGTAGAAGATGTAACGCTCAATGCGGCAGGTCAGGATATTCTATACACCTACACTTACACTGGCAACAATGTAACAAGGGTAGTCGGAACGTTCCCTGCATTTGGTTTGACATTAAGTACCTCAGATTACACTTATACAACTGAAGGCACAAACCATTATCGATTGTCCATTGAAAGAGGGTATTTCCCTTTTGCCTTGCAGGTTCCTTTGGCTTTTTCTGAAGACTTGATTGCTTCTGAGACAACAACAGATTCTCAGGGCAATGTAACTACCACTACTTATGACTATGAGTTTGGTAATGGTGATTTACAAACTCGTCAGACTATTACAATTACCAATACTGAAGGTACTACCGTATCTGAAACATTCAGCACCTATTCAGCAAATTGTAATTAAGCTACTAAAAAACAACTAGCTATTTTGTAAGCCCGACCAGATTGGTCGGGCTTTATCTTTCTATTGCCATTGTAAAAAAATAGTTGCCTGGTGCATATTTTCAGCTTATGATGAACCAATCACTTAAGTTGAAATGCAGCATCAATCTGCTTTTGCTATTCATAAGATCACATTAACCTAAATTCAATAGCAGAAAAAACCTTCATCTCATACTAAATCACTTACAAGTGTAGTTAATTAAAAAATCAATGGACTATCTCCTATGCTCATCAATAAATCATACCTAAAGGCTTTAACGTTCATCACTCTATTATTGCTAGGTTGTGCTAATGAGGAAGATGAGTCTTCTCCTGACCAAATTACATCCGAGTTTTCAGCAGAGGATATGACCATTCTGGATAGGGTGCTTGACCTACCTGAAACGCCCTTTAATTATGCCAATATGGAATTGCCCTGGCATTATAAAACAGATGATGTGGGGGATTCGGACAATACACCCGACGATAATCACATAACTGATATGGGTGCTACACTCGGGCGGGTGCTTTTTTATGACAAAAACCTATCTACCAACAATACCATATCCTGTGCCTCCTGTCATCAACAAAGTGCTGCCTTTTCTGACAATGCCAAATTTAGCAAAGGATTAAACGGGCAGCTTACCAAAAGAAATTCGATGACATTGATCAACAGCAGGTACTATGAAAATGGACGATTTTTCTGGGATGAGCGAGCAAGTACCTTGGAAGAGCAAGTGCTTATGCCTATACAGGATCACATTGAAATGGGTATGAATCTCAATGATCTGGTTAACAAATTGCAGAAGATAGATTATTATCCAGTATTGTTCAAAAATGCATTTGGCTCTGAAGAAGTTACGGCCGACCGCATTGCCCGGGCCTTATCGCAGTTCAATCGATCAATTATTTCTGTTGATTCCAAATTTGATGAAGGTCTGAAAATGATAGGTTATGTAGAAAATGAAGAAGAGATGCCAGATTTACCAAACTTCACTGAGCAGGAAAATCTGGGCATAGACATATTCTTCAGGGGCAGGAAAGGCGGTACTTGTTTGTATTGCCATGGTACTCCTCAAAATGTGAATGATGAAGCCAAAAATAATGGACTAGCCTTGAGCTATCTAGACAATGGAAAAGGCGATGTGACAGGCCGAAATGGTGATAAAGCATTATTCAAGGTTCCCTCCTTAAGAAATATCTCCATGACAGCACCTTACATGCATGATGGCCGATTCGAAACATTAATGGATGTAGTTAACCACTACAGCGACAATATACAGGATCATCCAAACCTTAATTTCAGACTCAAAACCCTTGATGATGGTGAAATGGGTGATGCTGAGGTATTGCGTCTAAACCTAACGCAGGAAGAAAAAAAAGCACTCGTCGCTTTTCTCAATACCTTAACAGATACCAACTTACTTACAGACGAAAAATACAGCAATCCATTTAAGCAATAAGTTGCAATCAAATAGCTGCAACATTGCTTTCTTCAGTCATAAAGGCTTTTTTTGATTGCAAAATATACTTTATGACTCGTGAAGAATTGATAGCATTAACAGATGATGCGCTTCTGGACAAAAAGAAGAAATTAAAAAAGGCCAAAATTATTAATGCTTTTATAATTGGCTTTCTTTTCGCTGTTGTCGTATATAGCTTCATCAAGAATACCTGGGGACTGCTCACTTTAATTCCTGTGTATATGATCTACAGACTTGTCAGAAATGCCGAAAAGGACAAAGACCTTGAGGCAGTGCTGAAAGAGCGAAACCTCGAATAGTACCCTAAATTGCTGCCCTAGTTCATCCAGCTTTCTGCATTTGGTGAAGGCAAAAACATACCGAAAGGATCCTCCTCAAAATGACTGGAAAACCATCGCTTGTTGGTCATGATCCTCAGGTCATGTGGTTTGATATCCCTGGGATCACTGTGCCCTAATGTCCTGGTAATTTCCAGCATATCGTGATGGTACCCCCAAAGGTATTTATGGATTCTGGTTGATTTTTCAGGAATGTTTATACCATGCATTCGCCACTTGTTGTTTGTAGTTATGCCTGTGGGACAATGATTGGTATGGCATTTCAAAGCCTGAATACAACCCAAAGCCAGCATACCAGCCCGCGCGGTTTCTATGGTATCGGCACCATAGGCAAAGGCGTAAGCCGCATGTGCAGGTGTCAATAGCCGGCCCGACGCACTAAGGTATACCTGATCTCGAATACCTGCTTTGACCAACCGGTGATGCAGGTAAGCCATCGTCTCTACCGCACTGCCATAACCTACATAGTTCACAAACAGGTTTGGACCTGCACCTGTGCCACCATCAGCACCATCTACCTGTATCATATCCGGACCCTCGCCTGTTACCTTCATGGCCTCTACCAGCAGGTCTACCTCCGATAGTTTACCTATGCACATTTTGATACCTACGGGCAGTCCTGTTAATGCCCTTAAATGCTTGCAAAAATCCATGAGCTTACCTACTCCTTCTTTAGCGGAAGAGGCTTCAAGCTCAGCGTGCTGAGGTGGGCTGATGAGGGTCTGCCCTACTTTCACCTTGCGCACTGCCGCAATCTCCTCAGTTACTTTTGCCCCCGGCAAATGGCCACCAATACCCGGTTTGGCGCCCTGAGAAATCTTAAGCTGAATCATGCCAACGTTTGGGTATTCTTCCAGGGTCTGCTTTAGCAACACTTCATCTAGGATTCGGGTGGGCATGCCATTGGATAGTTTGGCATCCTTACCGGCCCCAAACTTACCGGTACCCAGCTGTAATACGGTATCATTACCCGCAATGGCATGGGGACCGCAGCCACCTTCGCCGGTATTTACATAGGCGACACCTGCCGCACCCAAGCTTAGGCATTCAGCAGCTTTGTAATTAAGGGCACCATAGCTCATGCCGGAGATATTGACCACATTTTTCACCCTGAAAGGCTTAACATTTGGTCGATGCGCGCCGACATCAAAGCCATAATTCACCTCGGTAGCATGAGATTTGAAATTGTCATGCAATAAGCGGGCATTGGTAGTGTTTTCAGCATCATAAATATCCAACTCTGTACCAAAGCTGGATAAGGACTTTAATCCCTTGGCCTTCTGGTAGATATAGTCTCTTACGATTTTAGGAATAGGCCTGCCATCAGTATTGGTTTCGTTGAAGTACTGAAGGTATTTATCCCGAAATACATCTTCGAAAATATAGCGTAATCTGCCCAAAGGTCCATAAATGCGGGTGATGGTATGATCATCCTGAATGAATATATCACGGATACCAAATAATACCAATGCAAGGACAATGGCGCCCAATGCAAATTGCCAGTCCATGAGCAACCACAACGGTATTGTTGAGAGAAGGAGTAGTCCGATGAGTACCTCTACGGGTCGCTGAAGTGGTGGAATGTAATCAGGAGGGGTTAATACATTGGTTTTGCCCCTTGACTCATATAGTTGTAAAAGCTTACGGGTGACATCAGATATTTTGTAGGACATAAAACGGATATTTATCTGAATTTAGAAAATATCCCGACCATTGCAAGCAGCTCCAAAAACTATATCATTGCAGTACTACCAATCCTCCTCAATAGGTGCTTGACCAGGGAAGTAAATGACCTTATCTCCATAGATAGGATCATAATAATGTCCGCCTTCCTTGAAATCTGGATTATACTGCTTATTTCCCTCATCATCCATGGTATATACATATGGTGACAGATAAAGCCTTTCCAGGTGGTACCTGCCTTCTTTACCCGAAGGTATATCTTCGCCATCACCATAGAGCATCAATCCCCCATCCGCAAATACTTCAAACCCGGGACTGGTATCCTTGTATTCATGGCTTACATTCATTGCCTTATGACCAATTTCGTGTGCTATAGTACGCCGATACCTATCAGGTCGGGAGAGGTTTGTTATGGTAATCACACCCCTCAACCGGTCGGGTATCGTACCTGGGTAGGAATAGCCTGGAAAGCTCAGTCCACCGGTACGAACAGATTTGATCATCCAGTTTCGTCCTTCCGATACTTCCAGGTATGGATAAAAAACCTCTTGCAATGCAATCAGGTATATCGTTCGGTCATTATACTCTGCGGGTTCTATCATGCGCTCGAAAGCTTCCAGTGCCAGTGGTGTAAGCTCCGCCGGGTGCCTTTTTGAATGCTGGTAAAGGTTTACATATTCAGTACTGGGAATACCGGGAATCTTATTGGATTGAATGGCAAAATACCTGGGGTCGACCTCCCCTGTTTTCACCCACAATAAGTTTAGCTGCACATCCACCCTGGCATAAATCTCCTGAGCTGCCTGAAAGCTTTCTATCATACGGGCAAGGGTCACCTTGTAAAAGGCAGTATCGAAATTAGATGGAAAATAGATACCGACATCAATGGTCCTGCGACCGGCCTGATTGACTGCATTAATCGTTGCCACATCAATGGTATCTACTTTTTGCCACCGAATTGGCTTCATTCCTGATTGAGGATTAGTTGTGGTTGATACAATACTATTTTGCTCTATTTTGCTACATCCGAAAAACACGATGAGCATGAAAACTGGGATTAACTTAAAAATCATAGTGTAATTGAAAAATGTTGATAGAAACGCAAAATGCTTACTTTAAAGCTGAATGTCCAATTAAAAAAAATAGAAAAAGAGGAGCCTTTACATAAAAGGCATTAAACCATGGGAATTTTGCTTCTTTTTGAAAACTAGTGAGATGTCTGACAAGCGAATAGCTATCTTAACACTATGAAAATCAGCCTAGCTCAATTTTTTTCCAGACCCGGAAAGACAGACCTTAACTTGGAGAAGCATCTTAGCTGGATTACAGATGCTACCGCAAAAGGATGCGAGCTCATCGCCTTTCCAGAAATGAGCCTGACAGGATACTTGACAGAGCGAGCCGGGGCGTACGCCCTGGCGCCAGCTGATTTTACAAAACCCCCTTTTGACCAACTCCACAAGGCTGCCAACTTGTACAAAATAGCTATCATGGTGGGTGCTCCAATAAAGTATGGTGATGGCGTACGAATCAGCCTTATCTATTTTGAGCCTGGGCAGACCCCTGTATTTTACGACAAACAGTATTTACATCAAGATGAAAAACCATTTTTCGAACCCGGAAGTCAGCAAGCCTATTTCAGCATTTCAGGAAAAGCAATCGTACCGGCCATTTGCTACGAGTCATTTATGGAGGCTCATATTCAAAAAGCCTGGGAGCAGAAGCCATTTGACCTTTACCTCAGCAGCGTTGCTAAACCCGCTTCTAGCCTTAAAAAGGCACATCAGAACCTGAGCGAAAAGGCCAGAAACTATGGCATACCTATAGCTTTTGTAAATGCAGTAGGTACCACGGACGATTTCATCAATGCCGGAAAGTCGGCCACATGGGATAAGCAAGGAAATTTAGTGGCAGAGCTGGATGATCAACGAGAGTCGCTATTTGTCATTGATGTCTAAGGTTGGTGGTAATTTTCCTATTGCTCTCTCCTGAACATTTTTCGTTTGCGCCATAGGAAGCCACGATCATCCATTATGTCATCATCACTTACCCGCTTTACCCCTTCCACCGTGTAGAAAGCATTGGGGTTGAAATCTTTGATTACTTCAATCATTTTGGGAAGCCTTTCCCGCTTCATCACAGTAAAAATAATGCTGGCTGGCCCACCATTAGCAATAGAGGGCACACTTGAAAACCTGTAGTCATTGGCCTCAAGATAAGCCTCGAGTTCTTTGGCTTTGATAGAAGTGATAATTCTAACCACTACCCTACCAATAGCCAGTTTTTCTTCAATGACCATCCCAACAAAGATACCTGTGGCGAACCCTCCTGAATAGGCCAGATAAGTAGGCCAACTGCTCAGATTTTGAAAAATCTGACTTATGGCCATCAACCAGATTAATGATTCAAAAAATCCAAGTACAGTAGAAAGCCATTTCTTGCTTTGGAGCATGAAAATGATACGCACCGTATTGATAGAAACATCAACAACACGCGCGATGAAAATCAACGCTGGTAGCACTACAAACTGGAAAATACTTGAGTCCTGACTTAGAAAATCCATAGGTTTTAATTCTGCTGCAACAATAAATAAAGACAGGCAAAGTGCAAGGATACCTACTGAGCTTTAAAAAGCTAAATCAGATAAGCTGAATCTATATTATTCTTCTGAAAATGATTGCAATCGCAGTGCTATCAACATTTCGTGGTTTCCTGCATTCAGCGCTTGTAAATCGCCCATGGCAGAATTATAGTTATAGGTGAATTCAGCAAAGCCAGCCAGAATTGACAAACCCAGATTTACAGATTCATTGGACCTGTATCCAAGTCGCAATCCAATCAAATCCTTCCAATAGCTAAAAAGATTGACATCATACAGATTAGCACCATCGGGCCTAATTTGATATAAGACAGATGGGATCAACTTAATGGTGCTGTTTTCTGCACCATAAAAATACCGAACCATGATATTGCCCTCTTCATTGAAGGTCTCCCCTCCCCTAAAAAAATTGGGCGAGCCCAGGCTCAGCTCAAGTTCATTGATACGATAAATGATACCCACACCCATGCGTACATAGGTCTCATCAAAAAAATCGGAAGTAAGAAATGGGTCATTTTGATCTACAAAAGTGTTGGTAGTAAAACCTGATCGATCCAGTTGCTGCCTGAAAAAACCAAGTGTCATACCAAACCTAAGGTGCTGCCCCTCCGATAAATTGAGTTTGTAGGAGGCCCCAGCATCAGCAGTGGTGATGGCAAACGGCCCCTGGTTTTCAGAAAGAAAATTAATGCCCACCCCCAACTCATCACGCACCGCACTATGTGCATTTACTGAAGCATAAGTGGGCAGGTTTTCCGCATTAGTACCGGCAATACTGGATTGAAACCCAAAATACAAGGCACCCATAGAACCCATCGAAGCGGGGTTAATGATAGCATGATTCTGCTGGTAAATATTTTTGCTGAAAATGGTTTGGGCTTTTGCCAGTGTCAGTCCAAAAAAAAGGAATCCCGATAATAGTATAAGTCTTTTGATCATCGCACTAATGTGATTGTACCCGTAAATTTTGTCCCGAGGGTATTTTCTAAAACATAATAATAAGGTCCGGGAGGCAGGAGTTGCCCATTTTTACCCTGGCCCTGCCAGCTATTCGAATAGCCATTTTCAAAATAGACTTCTACCCCTGAGTTGTTGTAAACCCTTAGGGTGAAATCCGGATAAAGCGAGACATTTTGCACCTCGAATACATCATTCAAACCATCACCGTTAGGGGATAGAAAATTATTGGCAGGTAGCATGGCTTGCGCCTCCAATACATCTGTTAATTGAATGTCAATCAAAGCAGTTGCCGATAACCCTTCTTCATCCGTCACCTCCACTTCAAATTGATATTCCGAAATATTTTCATAATCCAGGGCTTCACTCGCTGTGATTTCACCCGTAGCAGGATCAAGCGCAAAGGGAAGTGGGCTTTCAGACAAAACTGCAAATGTCAAGGTGGCTGGGTTTTCATCTGAGGCATTAACCTGACCTACGGTTGAGCCTATAGCAGCATCTTCAGCTATAGAAAAGCTTTGCGCCGTAATAACCGGAAGCTGATTTACCGGTAAAATATTGATAGTAAAATTAGATTCTACCGTTGCACCCTGGCTGTCCTGAGATTGGATAATGACTTCAATCGCGCCTTCAGAATCATCAAATATGCGATTGGTTAACAATGCATCACCATCAATCACAAAATCATTTGACTGCAAAGTATAGGTATGCGAATCACCATTATCCTGATCCTGGGTGAGCAATATTCCTACCAGGCTACCTTGCGGCAGGCCTTCTTCTATGTTTTGGTTATCAATGAAAATCTCAGAGGGTGCATCATTCCCATCAAGTACTTCAAGTGTAAGGTTTTGCATAAGCGATGCGCCCGCTCCATCGGTTATATTAAGCAGCAATCTAAGCTCTTGTTCTGCTTCGAAATCAAATGTTCTCGTAGCAATTAATCTTTGGCCTTCCACCACAAAGCTTTCATTGTCAATGCCAGTAGTACCACCCGGCAAGCTGATGGTATGGATGTCTTCCGCATCTTCATCTTCCACTAGAATCAGAATACTGTAGTCCTCCGGTGCTGCGTTTTCCTCTACCTGCAACGGCAAAGCTCTAATCTGTGTAGGCAGATCATTAGCATCAAGCACTTCGATGGAAAACCTGCGAACTATCAAACCTCCATTACCATCCGAAGCTTGAATATCAACCTGGTAATTCTGCTTATTTTCGAAATTAAATACCTCTCCGGCCAGCAATTCATTGCCATCCAGCACAAAAGCAGCATTGTCATTAAATCCATTAAGAAATTGGAAGCGCTCCTGGCTGATATCTACATCTACAAGTGCCAGCCTCCCTACCAATGTACCTACTGGTTGATTTTCAGCAATCGATAGGTTGGACAACTGAATAGCCGTGGGGTCATCATTGGTATCTTGTACCGAAATAACAAATGCTTCCTCATAGAAGCCAGTGCCATCGGTCACCTCAAGACGTACGCTAAACTCGGGATAGGTCTCAAAATCAAGCGGCTTTTTGGTAACCAATTGATTGCCGGAAATCGAAAAGTTCTCATTTCCAGAATCACCATCCCCTTCTATGAGCTTATAGCTATGTCGTTCATTTGCATCTTCGTCCAATGCTTCCAATTCTGCTACCAATGTACCTGCAGGAGCATTTTCAGGTACAAACTGACGGCTCAGCTCTAAAGCGGTAGGCGGGTCATTTACATCCAATAGGTCGAATGTGAAAGTGCGCGTATAGGCCGCTCCTTCTTGGTCCGTTGTAGTCAACTCTATGGTGTACGTTGGCTTTACCTCGAAATTGAATGCTGCTGCTGTTCGCAAAGAGTCATCATCGATACTGAAAAATGCATTGTCATTATTGCCACCTTGCGTTAATGTGTAGGTGAACTGATCATTGGCATCCTCATCTGTTGTGGTGAACTCAGAAACACCGGTACCAATGGGCAGGTTTTCCTCAAAAAACCGGCCACTTGAAGCCATGGCAGAAGGTGGGTCATTGGTATCAACAACCGATATGGCAAAGGGTGATTCTATGGCTCCATCTGCCCCATCAGTAGCCCTGATCCGAATGGAAAGGTCATTGTCTTCCTCAAAATTCAAAGGGTTTCGTACGACCAACTGATTGCCTTCAATTCTAAAGCTGGTATTATCAGTTGACCCATCGCCATTCACCAGTTGAAAAGAATAATCATCTGGATTATCCTCATCCGTTACTGATAAGGTTGCAACAGGGAAATCAGGCTCAGTATTTTCCGGGACATTCGAGGTGCTGAGATTTAAACTGGTGGGTCCTTCCTGAATATCTGTTACGGTAATGTTAAAGCTTTTGCTAAGCTGGGCACCTCGACTATCCGTTACTGTGACATGAACTGAAAAATAATTTTTTGTTTCAAAATCAAGTGTCGTATTTAATTGCAGTTCATCATTGTTGATCGTAAAGGCGCCATTGTCATCATCGCCGATACCAGCGGTAAGGGCATAGGTAAACGTTTCAGCAGCGTCCGCATCAGTGGTACTGAGTGTGCCCACTACCGTCCCGATAACTTCAGCTTCACTAATGCTGGCATTGCTCAGTGCTAATTCCGTTGGCGGGCTATTGTCCGTGATCACCAAAGGATCGACAGTAGAACCAACAATAGCATCGTTGCTAAAAGTAAGGTTGGTAATAGCATCCGTAATTGTACCTTCACTTGAATCATAGACCTTAAAGCTGACTGTTTCACCAGCATTTTGATTGCTATAGACCTGCAAAAAAGCTACTTTACCACCGGTAGACCCTACAGCTACATTGATATTAGCCACACCCCTCACCTCCGTACCCACAAATGCGGCTAGCAGATCCGCATCATCAGATAATTCCTGCTGATTGATTACCACCTTCGCAGTTATGCTCATGGAGTTTTGAAACTGTGTAGGATCAATGGACCAGTTAGGTGCCTGGGCAGATGTTACATGAGCCAGTAAAGCTATCAGAACAAATATCGAAATTTGAGTGAGTGTCTTCATTAGTTCTTAACTACCCTTTTAGTGATCAATTTATTTCCTACCTGAATGCGCATGAGGTAGACACCACCAGGGAGCCTATTGCCCGATGCACCTTTGCCATCCCACTTGACTTGGGTTCGGTTTTCTTCGGTCGATGGCTGCAACAGCCTCACCTGTTTTCCACTCATGTCAAGGATTTCAATACTGCCAATGGCTTCCTGATCACCTGAAAGATTTACCATGATGGATTCATCAAACGGGTTGGGGTAGATATCGAGTGCAACAGCATGCCTTTGCTGTTGGTCAGCCCAATCTAAAGCAACAGGCTCATCAAGACTACCGCGAAGCGTATTTACACCAAATCGCACATTACCACTAAGTGGTACCTTATTCCCATCCTGTCGCAATGCTTTGAAGCTGATTTCGTCCCCATTTTGGGTTCCACTAACTGATAGGAAATAAAAGAGTTTGTCGCCATCATCCAGGTAAACGGGCGTGGCTATACCACGCAGTTCGCCATTGATATAGGCCCCAACTGGCACAGCAGGACTATTTTCATTGGTAGGTAAGGTGGCAATCACCGACATATTGTCGGCATGTTGGCCAGGATTAAAATTCCATTTTGCAAATAGTTCCTCATGATTCTCAACTAAGAGCTGCCTACCATTAATCAAACCGGATGATGGAAAGGTCAGGGTGCCTGCATTAGCAGCATCCAGCATGTAACCCTCCCCCGGACGCAGTGATGTGAGGCTCCCCAACCATCCGATATTGCTGTCGTAGATCGCAAAGGCAGACTGACTTTTGATCAAATCACCTGAAGTGGCATTAAAGCCTGCCAATGCTTCGTTGATGGCAATATTTTCTTGTGGTAAAAACCCTATCCAGTTCCATCCGGACACAATTGAGATGGGTGCAGTAGCAGGGTCAATGATGGTGCCCTGGTACTGTAGGGTACCATTGCCGCTCAGGCGTAGTTTGTATAGCTCACCTGCGTTTAACCCATTGCCAGCCGAAATTGTGCCCAACCAACCATCAGCTACTGAATATTGATCAAAGGCATCAATACCCTTGATCACATCGCCATTCTCAGCAGGCAAACCATTGAGTAGCATATCAGGGTCTTGAAGATCACTTGAGGCCAGGTTGAAGCTAATCCACTGCCAGCCTTCCGCTACTGCAATGTCTTGAACTATGCCATTAGTGACTTCAAAAGGTACCGGGCTGGCCGGTTGGCCCAGGGTAGTATTCGCAGCAAAGGTCATATCATCAGGTATGACTCGCCCTCTGACAACTCCAGCACTTGCATCCCATACCCTATATTCTATTGTTTCTACGTCAGGTATGGCTTCATTAGAGTAAATGGTGAGGAAAGCCTGATGATTGTCAAACGCCTCCAAATATTGTAAATAGGCCAACCCACGTATCTCATTGTCCACAAAGGCGGCCAGTATATCTCCAGGATCGTTGGACAATATGCCTTCGATAGATACCTGACCGATTACATTCATAGAAAAGTCGAAATCCGAAGGGTCAACAACCCAATCAGCCGGAGGTTGTTGGGTTACCTCTAAATCAAGGAATAATATTTCATCAAAACCAAAATCCGAACTAAGATGTATACCCTGGTTATAAGAACCAATATTGATATTCTCACTAATCAAAAACTCTATTTCCTGAGAGCTATTAGGTGAAATTGATCCTGAACCGGGGCTTGCTGAAATCCACGCCGGTAAATTTGTAATCTCAAAATCCGCAATATCCCCACCGGAATTGTTGATTGTAGTTTGAAAAGCAAGGGGTTCACCTAAAGGTTTGTCCAATGATATCAGGTTTGTAGACCATCCCAATTGATTCTTATCTACAAAAGCAATCCAGCTTTTGGGTGACTGCAAGGCATTACCCGCTAAATCACGAATATTGCTCACCGTAATGTTAAGGGTAACATTCTCGATAACGGCCGGATCAACCCCCGGAGTAAGAATGATTTCATCATCATTGATCGCAAAATCTACGCCTATGGTTTGAACAGGTCGCTGTAAGAGAATGGTAGGTGATTGATCACTTAATACCGCCTCATTGCCCTGGCTTGGGCTATTACCTGCCTGATCATCGAATGTTGGTGATAGCTGAGGTATATTGAATGCATTAAGGCTGTAGGCTTCAAATGGCCAATAGCCTAGTAAGCCTGGTTCATCACCATTAAGGCGGTTTCGAAGTTCCTGCTCCAATTGGTTCTGAGACCGAGCGGTATTCCAAATGCGAATTTCGTCCAAATAACCTTGAAAATGCTGATCTATTTGCAGTGTATTGGCACTAAAGAATCCGCGAGCACCGATGATAAATTTACTTCCGGCAAAACCTCCCCAGCTATTGCTTAAAGTAGAGCTTACCAATTGGGCATCCAGGTAAATATTGGTATTGCCTTGTCGATTGAGGACCATGGCAAAATGATGCCAGTCATCGTCAAAAGGGCTATTTGAAACAGCCTCAAAGGTTTCACCATTGTTTTGTACAATCAGGGCACCATTTGCATCAGCTTTGATAGCCCAGGTACTGCTACCATCGGTTCCGTCTCCCTTTCCATTGGATAATAATGTACTGTTTGTGACATTATTTCCCTTCACCCAAAACTCAATGGTCATGTCCATTTCATTATTTATGACCATCAGAGGAGCATCCACTTCTACATAACTGCTACCGTCTAACTCAGCCGATTTGCCAGCAGGTGAAAGGCCCCAGGTAGCATCTATCTCAATATTGTTCTGCCGCACTTTATCTGCCGCCAATTCTCCAATTCCCTCGTCTAGTGGCCAACAATGAAGTAGGCCAGCCTCCCTGCCTATAAGGTTTTTGTTTCTGAGCGAAGCAATGTCTGCTTCTGATTGGGCACGACCCCAAATCCTTAATTCGTGCAATGCACCCTGAAAATAATTGGTCGAGTTGGCGTTTCTCCCCACAATCAAATCTCCAGTACCTAAGTAGCTAAATCCTGTTGGGAAAGCAAACCGATCAACTTGTTGGTTGATGCCCTGAGCAGCAATAGCTACAGCTTCATTGTTGTCTATATCCAAAATGAAAGCAAGGTGTACCCAATCGGATCCTGTAATGGCAAGACCTACGGTAGCAATAAGCGGATTAGCCAGGGACTGGCTTTCAAATTTGAGGTAGGGCTGGTTATTCTGATCGAAACCCAGCTCAAGACTTTCACCGGTCTGTCCGTGATTTAAAAAAACCTGCTCTCCGGATTGTCCCTGTCTATTGATCCAAAGTTCAATCGAAAAGGCCCGGCGTTCCAGATCTACCGGATTGAAGGATTGTAACTCATCATTAGCACCATCAAAAGTTATATAGGTGCTATTTCGCAGATCAGACCCATTCAATACCCCCCTTACATCAAAATTATTAGGGCCAATTATTCCTGCATTGATGGTTTCATTGAATCGAATTGAAATATTGTCATTGGGCGATAAAATACCATCTCCTGGTGATGGCACTCCAAAAACCACCGGGTTAGTACGATCTACCAGGCCACTAAATATTTCCGAAGCTTCAATGGCCTGTACACAATGCGCTCTTACCCTGATGTCATATTGGTCATCAGGAAAAGCAGTACGATCAGAAATATCCCATAAGAAATCGGTAGATGTAGCATTAGTTGGGATTGCTTTTTGGTCACCAACAGGATTCACATAAAACTCATCCATGGTTTTCCAAAGGTTGTCCGCCTCAAAACTTGACTTATACTGCACCTCCAGCTTTTCTAGTGTTGCATCGTTGATATCATAATTCCCAATACGCACTGGTACCTGATCAGCAAAGCTATTATTGATCACAAACTCATCTAAAGGCGCCAATATCTCCGCCTCGCTGCAGCTGGGGATAAAATGGGCACGAAGGGTCACAGATTCACCTATGTCTACTACACCTTCTCTTGTACCATCCGTAAACTGACAATCAGAGTGAAATTCAAGAACTATATCGTCGTATTCATAAACTGCACCGGGCCCTTTCCTCACGGTGACTTGCTTAGTAACTGTGCCTCCTGCCGGTACAGTAATCTCAGTATTAATGGCCACTCCATCCATCAAAACAATAGCACCATCTTCATTGCCTTCATTGTCAAGAATGTAAGTCATAGATTGACCTACCGGATTATTGTTGCCCAGCCTTATTGTAAATACAGCAGCCTCATCCGATGGCACATTGGTAATAAATGGATCATCAACTGTGATGGTAGGCTGCTCCCGCTGAAAGGTCCTGGCACTTAAAACGACCGGATTGCCTCCATTATCTGTAAAGAAAAGACTGCTTACTTCATCCTCGTGAGGGCACATGGTTTCACCTCCGTTTGTATAAAAAATTGGACCATTTCCATCAGGGGAATCATACACTTGTATAGTATATCGGTCTCCAAAATCCCCATCATTAAGTGTATAAGAGATGGTCTGAGTATTGGAAGCAGACTGACTGGTAGAAGTACTTTTGTTGCGCTCAAGCGTAAAAACACTAGTCACAGAAAAACCGGCACCTGCCTGAAAAGCCCCCAGGGTTTGAGATACATCATCCGTTACATTGAGCTGAATGGTCTGCGAAGTGGTATTGACCCGTGTAGTGGTTGTTGACCGTTCTATGGTGGGCCCGGCGTTGTAGGTGAAGCCTGTGGGCTGCACCGGGCCTGTTATAGCCCTATACTTTTCCTCTTCATTTTGCCTGATCGCATCTTGCCATAACCTAATCTGCTGATTGTACCATCGTACAGAATCAATATTGGCACCATTAGGGGTAGTTACCGTAGCCCCATTAATTACCTCGGTTTCATCAGGCAAATTGGGCCTGATGAAAGTGTAGCTTGGCCCATCAAACTCTGTGGTACCATTAACGAGTGCTGTAATGGTAGTATCAGCATTATTGAAAGCTTCATCCGTATTGTCCAATCCAAAATTGGGGTCATCGGCGGTCAATTTAGATTGATATTTACCGGGTTGGTTTACGAAAAGTGCATTTCTAAGGGCCTCTAACCGTGGTATCTCAAAGTTGATGATATTGGATTGACTTAGTACAAACCGGGTGTCCTGACCACCTGGCACTACTGCCAATGATTTATTGACACCCAATGCGTAGCTTCCACCCAAATCGATGGGTTGGCCCCCAGCATCGCTGTAGCAAACTACCCCGGGCAGGTTGCAATTGCTGATGGGAAATACGCCCAGCTGATTGGCCAAACCAAACACGAATGCTGTGGATTTACCAATATATAGGTCACCGGCAGCACCTACATCTTCGCTTAGGGTACTTGTGGTGATTGTTTCTGTAAAAGTTACTGTTTCCTCTAGTTCCCCATTTTCATTGATCCGGGTTTCTGTTTGCGTACCTAGTTCCACTTCATTAACAATCTCCGTTTCCGAATCAAAGCCTATAGCACCCGTTGAAAACCTTAGGCCACCTGATATAACACCAGAAATGCCATCACCTGTCGCATCTTCAAAGCTGTAAGATTCTGTAGTGGTGACTGATTGGCCTGATTCCATTCGGGCGAAACTGTTACTACCGGGAGGATCACGCAAGATAAAATCTACGACCTGTGGGCCTTCTACAGCAAATGAGTTCCCATCAGGCACACTGCCGAATATAAACCCTCTAAATGTATTGCTGCCTTGTGGGAGCCACTCAGCACTATTTACCTGGTCGCCTGCTTCATTGAATACCTGCAGTTCAGCCGTAAATGAATTGGAAAAGCTGAGTTGGTTATCCGTGTTTGTCTGGGTGTTGGGGTTACCTGCTTTAAAGGTGTAATGTGCCTGACCATTTTCGTTAAGCACAAGCTCAGTAGCTTTTTCCACGGATAGGTTATTGTTGATAACGACACTTCCATTGGTGACAGGCACAACATCAATTTGAGATTCATCATCGGCATTGACATACTTTTCAATAGCTTTATAAACCACCGTGTAATTTCTGCCCTGATCCAATACAGCAAATGGTAATCCAGTCAATGAGATTGTATTACCATTTATTTCAGTCTCTGTTCTACCAATAAATTGGGCACCTTGCTGCCCAGCCAGGTTTTCACCAATTAACTCAGGAGGAGCAAAATAGATCCATTCTTTCAATGCATGGTAAGTAAATGTTGAGTCTGCTCCATCACTATAGGTATGTTCGACCGTTTGCAGCTCAATATTTTCCCTTAGATCGAGTACCATATTAAAATTGTCCGTATTAAATGCGATGGGATTTCCCGAGCTGTAGTTGATGGTAAACTCCGGAACGTTATAGAGCAAGGGAGGCAATTCAATAAAATACTCACCATTTTCAATAGTGGTACTTACCCGGTCGCTATAAATTGCGTGTTTGAATTCAATATCTACCTGACCAATATTGTTATTGGTCAGCCCCAGGCCAAAAGGCTTCTCTGCTTCTACCGCACCTCCTACTACCCTGCCGGTCACAATCCTTGTTGTCGTATCCCGAAAGACCAATGGTGTAGCCAAATCATCCTGAAAATCGCTGGTAAAGGAACCAACGCTGAAAGTATGCCCTTCTTTTTCTATACTAACGGTATGCGGACCTATGGGCACATCAATAGAAAATGTGCCATCAATTCCGGTAACGACAGGAAAACCACCTTGAACTACTTCTCTCCCATCAATTTTAAGGGTTACACCAGATACTGGCACTTCCTGTCCAGCATCAAAATTCCCTTGAAACAAAGGGAAGTTGGGATCTACAATAACACGGCCTTCTACTGAAAATGAGGAGATATCAATGAAGTCCTGATTATTAAGCACGATAGACCCCTCTCCAACAAAAACATTGAGCTCGCCCGGGTCAAATTCATGAATACCCAGTGTTGGAGTAAGCTTGAACAGACTGCCCACACCACTGTATCGTACATTGCCGAGGGTGTAATTGCCATTTTCATTGGTAAAGCCCACCAGCCCTAGCTGGGTTGCCGTGGGTATCACGGTAGAATATGACGCAGCCCCCTCCAGTGTACCATTGTTTCCGTTGTAGGTCTGCCCCTGTTTTGACGCATCAAAAAACTGTTTAAGAGAAGATGCTAGCGTGCCTTCATCCAAGCGGTAGTATGCCATCAAGCCTTCAGCATCATCATTTTGTATTCGGAAATAATCCTGGGCAATTTCAGTATCAGATTTGGCTTCACTAAATAATAAAATTTCATCTATGTAACCGGGAAAGGCATATCCGATTTCCATAGCGACTGCTGCATTTGGTGGGCCCGTAGTGGCTATGGACTGTGAGGCCAGCACTTCACCATCACGATAGAGGAAAAGCTCATTAACAGATCCATCCCATACGGCTGCAATATTTTGAAAAGTACCGATATCAAGCTCATTACCAGATACAGCGATGGAATGTCCCTGCCAGGTGAAGATCAATTCGTTTGTGCTTTGTCGGTAATGCAACAGATAACCGTTGGCTGCAGCTGATTTATTGACGAGCGTAAAATCCTGATCTAGCCTTGTGGGATGTATCCACAAGGAAAGTGTAAAGCCATTACCGGTTGGGTTATGATCAGGCGTATGCGGTAACCGAAGGTAGTCGCCTGCATTACCGCTAAGTGCTACACTGCTGCCCAATACGCCATCTTCCCGCTCTGCCAGGATTTTCACATTTTCTACTGCATTGCCGCCTTCATAAGAAACATTACCACTAATGGTAGCTGCGGGGCTTCTGAAACCTATGTCATAAAGTACACCTGAGGTAGTAGCGGTAAGGGGTTGGCCATCATGAGATGTAAGCACAGTATTTTCACATTGGCCCTCTGCAAAAATGAAATATTCATAAATCACCCCAGCATCTGCCTGGTCGTCAATGTATATTGTATTGGAGCTATTAACAGAATTGATCAAAGCAGGGGCCTGGCTTTCACCAAATGGTCGTCTGAAAATCTTGAAAGCATTGAAACTGTTGGAAAAGCTATTGTCAAAAGACCAGTTCAGCTCCACTTTGTTTGGAAAATAGCCTTTACTGGCTGTAAGGTTTTCATTATCAAAAATGGGGCTGATGTCGGGGGTAAAAGTAAATTCAATGGCATCAGATTTTAGGCTTTCCCCACAACCATTGCTAGCCAATATACGGTATCGGTACAATCTACACTGTACCACTTCCTCATCTTCATAAAAAACAGTGTTGGGTGGGAGGGTAATCCTTTGGGTACCCTCTCCAAACTCTGACTTTTCTAGTATTATTTCATCTTCAAAATTTACATCATCCCACTCCAAGCTCACAAATGTTCCAGCATCATTAGTTTGTTGGGTTAAACTTAAGTTTGTCGGTGTAGTAGTGGGATTAACAGAAGTGCCAAGGGCACTGGTAGTAGAGCTTGAAAAATCATCACAGGCATTTTTAGTATCTACCCAATAGTAATAATCACCTCCACCCACTGCATCTGTATAAGTAGAAGATGAACCATCAACATCAATAAGCGGCGTACCAGGTTTTACATTAGTTGTATTTCTAAAAATTCGATACCCAGTTGACTGTGGTACTGCATCCCAACTCAAATTGATTTCTTCGCATTCATTTTGTGAGGCAACCAAATTTGTTGGTGCATTTAATGGGCCTATCACACTTCCTATATCATTACTATTGGCCAGTGGTCCGTAGTAAAAATGGTCTACCTCTACTCTGTACTCATAATTTGTATTAGTCAGAGGAGGTGTATTGGTATAAGCGGAGGGTACACCTGACCGAGTTTCTAATAAAGTGAATGGGCCTGATCCTTGCCTTCTGAAAAACCTTGTACGTAGTAGGCTTGTTGAGGGGAAATTGTGTGCAATAGACAAAGTTACTTCGTCACAATCATCAGTAGTGGCACCGAAACTGGTAATGCCACCTCCAAAATTAAATGAGGGTATGCTTGTGACTTTTCCGCTATGGTATCCGGTAAGGGATCCAGTTGCTGATCCTCCCGATCGACCAACATAGTAGGAGTTATTATCAGGATTACAAGCTACAGCAACACCGCTACTGTTTACGTTAACGTACTTATCATCACCATACACCAGATGTACAAATTCAATGCTACTCGTACCGGTAGGCAGGTTGATCTCCGAAAGGTCGAAAGTAACCCTTAAACTTACCTCATTGCCAAACCCATCCCGACGACTAGATACATTTGAACTGTTAATGGTTCGTAATGCTCCATCGGAATTAGAATAATTTGTCACAAGTCCTATTTGAGACAGATATTGAAATTGAGGCCCGGAACCAGAAGCATTTGCACAGTTATTTGAGCCGGTCAAGTCCACATGGAAGCCTGCTACGTTAAAAGTTCCGCTTTGTCCCAAAGTATTATCTGCATCGGAATACCTAAATAAACTTTGCTCTCCGATTTCAGTGCCTGCACTATTAAGAAATACTGCAGTTACGAAGCTATAAGCTGCATCACCCAGCCTGCCATTTGAATAGAAATACCTGTTTACACCTCCGGCATCACTGCCAACCCACCTACTTTGTAAGTTCACATCTATCTGTACCGTGGGGTCATTAGTGCTCGGTTGTTTACTTACCTTAATTTCAAATTTTTTATCATAGGATTGACCAAAGACTGATCCAACCAAAAGCTGTAATGATAGCAGCATGCCCCATATCCGGCATATATCAATCCAATATTGTAAACCACCTTTCATTTATCATTAATTAGTTCTGTGAATCAATATTTGATTATCGCTATCACTAGGTAGGACTTAGCTTTAAAGCAGGATTCCAAGAATTATCTGATTTCAATTTCTACTTGACTTTCAATGCAGTATTAAAGGCACGTCTATTTAGCTTTATAAATAGCTGGATAGAGATAATTTTAAACCATAAAGCTAGGGCGAGATCAATTACGGATTTATGTAAAAAAACGACAATATGTTCCACAGAATCAAATATTTCATGAATGCACACTTGTCAGTGAATTGACTTGAAATCATGTTGAGCTTAAAAGACAATTACCCTACCCTATTTCCATACTCAGCCAATCAATTCACATTGCCTTTGCCCAGATGCGCGTATTTAAATCTAGTGCTTCCACTACATCTACCAGCATTTGCACTTCCTGCCGTATACGGTTGGCCTGTTCGGAATAGGGTTGGTCTGTATTGACATCAAAAAGGTTCTTATCCCAGTTGATCGCCATGTGCATGGCATTTGCATTTAGGTTCAAAGCCAGTTGTGTTGTTTTCAAACCTGGCGAGGCAAAACCCATATCTATCAGATGTATGCTCGATTCAAAGCTTCTGTCAGCAGAGGATTAAAAATATTATTATACTCCCGAATGGACTGCCCCATAAATTTTCTAAAGTCCTTTTCAAAATGAGAGTGATCGTAGTAGTTGTAATCAGCAATCAGTTGTGCCAATGGCTTACTACCCTCCAGAAAATCCCTTATGATAAAGTTAAAGCGCACGAGCTTGATAAACCTGTAGGGGGGAATTCCAACCCATGTGCGAAACAATCGCTCAAGAGTACGCTTCGATTGGGGAAACTGATCTAGTAAGTCTTCAAGGTTTAATAGTCCGTTTTGCTGATAAATGAAGGTTACGATCTCCTGTGCAGGTGTTGGTTGGCTCCATTCATCATAGTAACTACCAAATGCTGTATCGACTATATCGATCAATTGCTGTAAATCATAGGCAGGCAATAAGTCACTAAGCAATGATTTGATTTTAGCTCCGGGTAAGAATAAGGAAAGGTCAACAAGCTTATTCATATAGCTAGCTGTCTCCAAGCCAGTAAGGGAATGAAAATATGTTGTGGGCATTTCAAGGCTGATCCAAGTTCCCCCTTTTGGGGCCACTACACTGAAATAGTCGCCTGTTGGCTTAACGAATGCATTAGGTATTTCGATTTTATACTTATCAAGCACTGCGGTTTCAAAATCCCCATATCTAAACATTAGATAGCTATACCCGAAATCATTGATAAGCTGTTTTGGGGCTCCGTCAGGGTAATCAATGCGAACAATATCTTTGAAAAAGGGATGATTAAAATTAGGGTCTGTAGTGAATTTCACTTGTAATGAATTGTGGGCTATTGAATTAATACTATTAGCCTGTTAAATTAATACAACCCTTACCAAAACAAAAAGGGCAAGCATCCTCTGAACGATTTTGCTTACCCTTTTCAATCAATCTGAAACCGTAGCTTCTGATCAACTGCCAAGTTACTGTTGAGAACCTTTGTAGCTTTTCTTGTTGCCAAGTATCGCTACGCTATCTTTTGCAGCTTCGTCGATAGTCACCGTAGCTTCTATCTCCTTCCCCTGCTCAAGCTGAAACTCTCGTTTCGACTCTTTATCTCTCGCTTGGTGATACTAAAGTAGTGCTAAATATTTGCAGTGCAATATTTTGCTCAAATTTGTTTTGCACATATTTTACACATACTTATACCCCACTTATCCACATATTTATCTACACTATTAATGATTATCATAATTTTATTTTGCCATTAAGACACATCATGATAAACATCATTTGCCTCTATACGACTTATCATATCTAACAAATATGTATGTTGCTTTATTAAAGTATAATTTTTTGATCTATGAGTAGCTTTAGGATAAGGCCCCGCTTTAAGAATACCGTTCAGCTAAGCATCCAGGATATAACCCAAAAATTCCAAAACCTGGATGATGATACGAAAGCCCAGTTTATGATTAAGCTTTCTCACCACCATATCACAATTCATATTCCACTTGAAGATCGACATTATTGGTCACCGGTACTCACCATCAGTCTCGAAGAAACCCCTGATGGCACTATTGTTCGTGGGCTATATGGTCCTAACCCATCGGTATGGGCTATCTTCTTTTTTGGCTACATCGCATTAGGCCTGATAGCACTCTTTGCTGGCATGTACGGCGCTTCCCAGGCCATGCTAAATATGGAGGCCCCCATTCTATGGATTCTACCCATTTGTGGTGGTCTTGCATTGCTACTCTACATAATTGCTCAAGGCGGACAAAAAATAGGTGCCGAACAAATGTTTCGCATGCATCATTTTTATGAATCTATCATTGATCATAAGACACACCTGAAATAACATCTTGATGGCTATGCTACCATATATCATTTGCTGCATATTGAAGCAATGTAACTATCGTTACATCAGTAATTTGGCCAAAAGGAATCGTTTGCAGCTATTTTGATATATTATTCTAAGAATTAAGCAAAACATTACAATTCTCATCTCATTGCAATGTATATACATATGTATGTATATCAATTGTCATGCGATTTTATGACTAACATCAATCAGAGCAGCAAGCTTTCTCATATTCCACGGTTTCGCTTCGCCCTACCTTGCACCCAAGATTTTAAACGCAAGAGCAATGAAGAGTTTACTATTAATTATCGCACTAATTTTTATAAGTGAAAAGCAAGCCGAATTCACTTTGGCACCTGCTGAAAGTAAGATGGTCATTCAAGGCACATCCTCTATCCATGATTGGGAATCCAATGTGAATGATTTTTCAATTAATGGCGTAATCAATGAATCTGTCATCAATGATCTCTTAGTAAAAGTCGCTACAAAATCCATCGAAAGCGGAAAGGGGATCATGGATAAGAAAACCTATGAAGCCCTGGAGGCGGATGATCATCCAAGTATCACCTTCGCAGCTTCTGCACTTACTGTAAAGGATAACAAAATTATAGGTGAAGGTAAGTTGACTGTAGCAGGTAGTACCAAAGCAATACCGGTGGATGCAACATTAAAGTCAATGACTGAACAAGAAATGAAAATTGAAGGCCGCGTAGCCTTTAAAATGTCAGAATTTGGCATTGATCCACCCACAGCCATGTTTGGTTCCTTAAAAACAGGTGACGAAGTAACGATCATTTACGACATAGTACTTAAAAAATAATTAACTCATTATAAATCAATTGTCAATTATGAAAACCAGAAGTTTATTTTTTGCAATGGTGTTGAGCTTAGCTTCTACCGTTGCCTTTGCCCAACAACCCGAGCTTCAATATTTTAGATATAATGATATGCGGGGTTTGAATGTATTCGAAACATCAAAAGAAAATGATGTTGAATTTCAAGGAGTAAGAGTACGTATTGGTGGTGATTTTGCACTCCAATTTCAGGGATTATCTCAATCTAATGACCTTGTAGGCGATACATTAATTGAATTATCGAATAATTTCACCCTTCCTGCTGCCAATTTCAACATTGATGTGCAATTGGAAGACGGACTAAGAATGCACTTACGTACTT
Organism: Cyclobacteriaceae bacterium; assembly: GCA_965227155.1. Taxonomy (GTDB): domain Bacteria; phylum Bacteroidota; class Bacteroidia; order Cytophagales; family Cyclobacteriaceae; genus UBA6059. The sequence continues at coordinate 3,469,049 of OZ245731.1, read as the reverse complement.
ATTTATCATCCAGACACCACAATGAAGCTTGGGTAAAAGGTGGTTATATCCAAATGGACAAGCTTGACTTCATCAAACCGGGCTTTATGAGTGGCTTTATGAAAGTTGCTACTCTACGCTTTGGTATGGATGAATTCAACTATGGTGATACTCACTTTAGAAGATCTGATAATGCAAGAGCTATTTACAACCCGTTTGTAGGCAACTACATTATGGATGCGTTTTCTACCGAGCCCTTTGCAGAATTGACATTACAGAATAATGGCCTATTAGGTGTAGTAGGTGTAACAAACGGACGACTTAATCAAACCCCTGCAGCTGGTGATGACGGTATGGCTTTCTTCCTAAAACTTGGCTATGACAAACAGATCAGCGAAGATGTACGTTTCAGGTTAACCGGTTCTATGTATAGCTCTACAGAAAACAGTACACGCGATTACTTATACAATGGTGACCGTGCAGGTGCCAGATATTACGGCGTGCTAGAAGGACAAAATGACTCAAGAGTGAGTGATTTCCTTCCTCGATTAAACACTGGTTTTGGTTACCAGACAGCTTTCCAATTTAACCCTTTCCTTAAAGCTAAAGGATTTGAGTTCTTTGGTGTATTAGAATTTGCAAACAATGGCAATGATCAAGTTGGTGGAGGATTCACACAACTTGGCGCTGAAGCGATCTACAGATTCGGTTCAAAAGAACAGGTATATATAGGTGGCCGATATAACTCAGTAACTGGTGAGTTTGCTGATGGTGCCCAAGAAAGTAATGTAAGTAGACTTAACCTTGGTGGTGGCTGGTATATGACAAACAATATATTAGCCAAATTAGAGTATGTTACACATTCTTACGATGGTGATGGCTGGGCAGGCACTAAATTCCAGGGTGCTGAATTCAACGGCATCATGATTGAAGCTGTAATAGGTTTCTAGAATATTCCTTACCTACTTAACTTCAAAGCCTCCGTTAATCTGGAGGCTTTTCTATTTCACCAAATCGGTAATCATTTTGATATGAAAAGCAATGTTTAGCTCATCCTTCACCTTTATCGCCCCCAGCATTTTGGTAGGTGGGTCAATCTTAAAATCGGTCATTTTTAGGGATTTCTCTCCAAAAAATGACAACTGGTCATCATCGTAATTGATAATCTTCCCTTTTTCTAAGTACACATCACGGGTTACGCCGGCTATTGTAATCACCACTTTTGCTGAAACATCCAGTTCCTCGATTTCGGTATTACTTGAATCCAGAATGATCTCATTGACCCGGAGCTGCAAGTCTGGGTGATAATCACTTTTTAGTGTATTCTGCAAATCACGATTCATGGCACCTATGCCACAATCGAATTTATCAACCCTATATGTAAAGGTCATACCATCAAAGACCACATCCAGACTATCCCTATAGCTCTCTACCTTGATCTTGTCTGCTGAATAATCCTGAGTTAATTGGCAATGAAAATTATTGATGTTTGTCTTACCAAAAATATTGAATTCAGACTCAGCTACTCGTACATTATGAATGCTATTACTCTGTCCGATAGCCTGAAAGGTTATAAAAATTAAAAGTAGAACTCTTATTAAACTCATATGCAACCAAATATGGGAATATTCTAAAAAACTGTAAAGACTTGTTCAAAAATCAGTCCAAATACTATTGCTTATACTAATTCACATCAAATATTTACAGCTGATATATTTTCTATCCTTAAGCATTTCAAAATAGATTAATTTATGTGCCTAAAGAGAATGCCATGCTAGATATAGAAGCTATACGCCGGGAGTTTCCTGCGCTTAAAAAAAATGTAAAGGGTAATCCATTAATCTACCTGGATGGCCCCGGTGGCACACAGGTACCAGATAGGGTCATAAGGGCAATTGGTAATTATTACCGAAGATCCAACGCTAACACCCATGGGGCTTTTGCTACAGCCAGGGAAACAGACCAAAAAATTGACATGATGCGCTCTCATCTCTCTACCCTGCTCAATGCAGAGGGCGCACATTGTATATCCGTTGGGCAAAATATGACCAGCCTCAACTTTGCACTAGCCAGGGCTTTTGGCAGGTTTTTTCAACCTGGTGATGAAGTGTTGATTACCCAGCTGGATCATGAAGCTAACCGTGGGCCCTGGCTGTCGCTACGGGAAAAGGGCATTGTGGTAAAAGAGGTGAAATTATTACCCTCCGGAGTATTGGATTATGATGATTTGGCTGAAAAGCTAAGCGATCGTACTCGAATTGTGGCCATGGGTATGTCGTCTAATGCCATAGGTACTGTGAATGATGTGCAGAAAGTGCGACAGCTAACTTATGCCGCAGGTGCATGGCTGCTCCTTGATGCCGTTCATTATGCGCCTCATTTTTCGATCGATGTGCAAGCCATTGGCTGCGATTTCCTACTCTGCTCTGCATATAAATTTTATGGGCCTCATGTAGGCATTTTATATGCTAAAACAGGTCTCATCGACCAATTACCAACAGATAGGTTGCGAACAACCGATCAGATGGCACCGTATTCCATTGAAACAGGCACCTTAAACCATGCTGCTTTGGCCGGTGTAATCGGTGCGGTGGACTTCCTGGCTAATCTTGGCGAGGGCGATAACCAAAGAGCAAGGCTGGTAGATGCCTTCGACAAAATCCACGCCCATGAGCATGCGCTGGCAAGCAAGCTGTACACGGAGCTCTCTAAAATCTCCGGAATTGACATTATTGGTCAGGATTTTTCCGATAAAATGAGGACACCCACTGTTTCATTTACCTTAAAAGGCAAGCGCCCTGAAGCAATCTGCCAGCAGCTGGCCGCAAACAACATTTGTGCCTGGGATGGTCATTTCTATGCCATCAGGGCCATGGAGGTACTTGGCCTTGCTGAAAAAGGTGGTGTTACCCGCTTGGGTATTTCAGTGTATACCACAGAAGCAGAAATCGATCAGACTATAGCAGCAATAAAAACTATAGCCGGAGCATAAAAATACTCCGGCTTTATTATCATTCGCTACGAAGCGTTTCTGCAGGATTTACCCTTGTGGCTCTTAATACCTGGCCGGCAATGGTCAATGCTACAGTTACCATTACAATAAGCAAAGAAACTACAAAGGGTAGTGGGCCGGCCTCACTCGGGCTAGGATAAATGCTTTGAATAAGCTGATTAATCAGCAAATAACCGGCAGGCATCCCAAGCACCATCGAAATAATTATGACCCAAAAATACTCCTTACTGGCAATCCTGATGATATCCAAAGGTCGGGCTCCGAGCACTTTTCTTACGCTGAATTCCTTGAGTTTCTTCCTGATATTGAAGGCAAATAAGCCAAATAGACCGAGTGCCGTGAGGATAATGGCTATACCCGCTATCACTGAGATGATGATGACATTAGCTCTGTTTTCTAAGAAAAATGAATCGAATACATCAGACTGAAATTTGGGTAGATATGGATCATTGGGAGCCACCAGAAGCCAGGCTTCCTCCAAATGACTTTGCAGTTGTTGCAAAGACTGATGGTCAGCCTGCACAATGAAATAATCATAAGCCTTTTGATCTTCTAGCGTAAACATCACAGGATCAATATCATCGTAAAACATATTGTAATGGAAATCCTCCACTACGCCAATAACCTCCCTGCGTGTACTATCATAGGTTACCCATTCTGACAATGGATCCTCCCAGCCCATTTTAGCGGCAAATTTTTCATTGATCACTATTGCATTTTCCTGGTCTGTTGTACTATTTCGGTTGAAGAAGCGACCTTCTTTCAGCCTGATTCGCATAGCATCAAAATAGTCCGGGCTAATCTTATACACGAAAGTGCCCATTTTGGACTCAAGCTGGTCTACATTGGTGTAAGTATTGGATCGACCGATATGACCTTTGGACCCTGCTATCTGCTTAACCTCCGGCATGCTTGCTGCAGCATCCCTTAGCGCCTGAAATTCGGTTTCATTATTGATGGCAATAGACAAAACGCCGGATGGATCATAGCCCCAATCCTTCTGTGCCAGATATCGGGCATTATCAACAAAAATCAGACTACCAACTATCGTACTGAATGAAAAGAAGAACTGAAAACCCAATAGAATCCTACTAAAAAGGTTCTTGCCGCCAAATTTGGCCTTACCCTTAAAAATACTGGTCGGCTGAAATTTACTGATGTACAATGCGGGGTATGCACCTGACAGCAAACCAATGATAATGAGCATCCCTAAAAAGAATAAAACAAGCACCGGCAAAGAGGAAAATTCAAAGGGAATGGTAATGGGAATCATTTTGTTGAATCCAGGCAGCATCACAAAATAGCTAAGTGCCAATCCACCCAAAAGTGCGATAGCTACCTGAATGAGGTTTTCAAAAAGAAACTGTACGATAATCTGGCCTCTTGCACCACCCATAACTTTGCGCATCGCTATTTCCTTGAGTCGCTTGGTAGCTGAAGCCACGGCAATATTCATATAGTTGAAACAAGCCAATATCAACAGTATGCCCGCCAATACACTCAAAGCAACACGACCTGCCGGGTGACTGGCTTCTGCAATAGAACCATCAATATCAAAACCTCTAAGCGCCAGCCCATTGAGGGATATCAGCTCAAAATCCTGTATAGCCCATTTTGATTTGCTATTGTTTTGGAGTGATTTATAACCTGCTAAAACCGGTTGAAGCGCATTTGGATCCGTACCTTTTTTAAGCTCTACAAAGGTTGCGTCTGTGAAATACGACCAGTCATAGTTTTGCTCCAGCTCTAAGTCGTAAAAATTATCGATTGGTACCAAAAGACTGGAAGAAACGGCTGCTGTAGCAGGGAATTTTGTCATTACTGCGCCAATCACATATTGTTGGATAGTACCATTGGCATATTTTATGGATACCTGCTCTCCTACCGGATTTTCCTCACCAAAATATTTGATTGACAAAGCCTCTGATAAAACAATATTGCGCTTATCCTTCAGCGCATTCCGGTTGCCATATTTGATGTCGAAATCAAACATATCGAAATAGCCCTGATCAACGAAGGTGACAAATTCACTAAAAACCTTCTTGTCATGCCGCATATTGCCATACTGGAATTCAAAGCGCACTACATTCTCAACAGCGGGGTGTTCTGCCTGCAGCTGAGGGCCCAGCAACAGGGGACTATCGCCCCAGAGGGCAGTGCCTTCTCCATCATTAACCCGGTTTACAATCTGATAAATCTGATCCTTTTTACTATGGAACTGATCCATATTCAATTGAAAATCAATAAATAAGAATGTGGTGATAGCCAGGCTTATGGCAATAGCCAGTCCAAAAATGTTGATAAAAGCAACAGACCAATGCTTGGTCATATTGCGCAGCCCAACCCTGAAATAGTTGGAAAACATACCTAATTGATTCATACGATTTTGAGTTTTTGACCTTTTGATATTTGACCACCTGAAAAAGCGGAGCACATTCCAGATGAAAATCCATTTTGCAGCAGTAGGCTTGCCGTTTTGAACAGCTCTATCAAATAATTCATAACAGTCCCCCTGAATTTCTTCAAGGAGGTCAGGATTACAGTAGAAACTCAAAAACCGATCAGCCCACTTTGGTGGTTGCATAAAGATTAGATTGAAAAATTAAATGCTATATCGGGGATCTTCTTGTAGAGCTGAAGGCGTAATTCCATAGATTGATCGAGTACTTTTTTACCGGCAGCTGTCAGCTTAAAAAATCGCTTGCGCCTCCCCCCTCTTTCGTTGGTAGCTCCACCCATGTGCGATGTGACATAGCCTTTGGCTTCCAGTCGCTTCAATACACTGTGCACTGCGCTTACATTGACCTTCCTACCGGTTTGTTGCTCAATTTCATCCATTACTGCCACACCGTAAGCTTCATTTAACAATGACCCTACGGTGAGCAATACCAGCTCTTCAAATTCACCTAAATATGATCCCTTCATTTTAGTTTCAAATTACTTTGATTTGTTACACAAACGTGAAAGTAATAGGTATGTTTCAGTTTTGTATAAGAAATGAAAAAATTATTTGTACATGCTAAAAGTGAATTTCAAACGTCAACTAATCCATATTTCGGAGAGGGCTCTTTTGAAATTGCCACCCAGAATGTCCTTGATATTGGCATCAGAATAACCTCTGCTGATCAGTCCTTCGGTGAGGTCAAACATCCGCTTGGGATGATCCAAACCTTCGATATCCGAACGCTCCCTGCTCTTGTACTTATCATTATCGCGGCCAGCCCTAAGTCTTTCCAGTTCCTCTTGTGGCAAGGCATCATAGCCATATAAGTCTATATCACTACCCACTCCCACAAACTCGATCCCTACAAGCTTGGCCACATAATCAAAGTGATTTAGCACATCCTGAATTGTGGTTGGTTCGGTAGCTTTTACAAAGTTGCGCATCCCGGTAATACCAATTACACCTCCGGATTTGGCCATGGCTTTAAGCGCCTCATCGGATTTACACCGGACATGGTCGTTGAGCGCTTTAGCATTGGAATGGGTAACCAAAACCGGCTTTTTGCTAATTTCAAATGCATTCATGGTCGTTTCAGGGCCACAATGCGATACATCCACTGCCATGCCAACAGCATTCATTTTTTCAATAATGCTCACCCCAAAATCACTGATACCACCATCGCCCCGTTCGGTACAGCCACTACCAATCCTATTACGTGTATTGTAAGTGAGCTGCGAGATGCGCTGCCCAAGGCCATAGAAATCATCTACATCATCGGGTGTGCGAAAATGCTCTGCGTTTTGTACCCCCAGCAAAACGCCTGTTTTGGGGCTTTTACCCACCGCCTCAATATCTGCAATACTATCTACGCGCATGAGGTGATCGCCATTATTGGCAATGAAGGCATTCAGGCTAGCGAAATATTTTAAAAGATCAGTATAGGCATTGGGTCCACCAAAGCCTACGGCAAAATGGTAAACATCAATGCCCGCATCTTTATATTTTTCCAAATCGCCAACCTCAAACCTACCGGGCCGCAAAATCAAATTGAATAGCTGTGTGGCATTAAGTGTAAGCGGGCTTAGCATATCCAGGACTGTAGATTCTGCTATAAGATCAATGGCCCTTTTACTGTATTTCCTATCCTGAAATGGGAAAAGTTGATATTCATTGAGATTGATCATGGGTGCTGCAAATGCCATAAGCCCCATTTTACTCATTTGCTTAATTGATTGCCGTCTGCCTGAATTCATGTAGAAAATGTTTTATAAAAATCAAATTACTACAATATTTTCAAAGAGAGGATAGCTGTGTTGTACATGTACCAAAGATTACGTGAGTGGTTGTCATAAATGCGCAATGCAATCGATTTAAACAACAAAATACCTTAGTTTCGTATTAGAATTACAATTATGAAAGAATACCTAACAATCGATCCTGCCGACCTGGAAAACCAGCAATTACATGGGTACTTGCTGGCATCTGTAGCCCCTCGCCCTATTGCATTCGTCAGCACCATCTCTGCTGAGGGAAAGGTCAACCTTAGCCCATTCAGCTATTTCAATGTGTTTAGCTCGAATCCGCCGGTAATGATCTTCTCCCCTGCCCGTAGCGGTAGAGACAATTCCACTAAGCATACCTACGACAATGTAAAGGAAGTAGCGGAAGCGGTGGTCAATATTGTGAATTATCCGATTGTAGAAAAAATGTCGCTGGCGAGTACAGCGTATGAAAAAGGAGTAAATGAATTTACCAAAGCAGGCCTCACGGAAATGGCCTCTGACCTGGTAAAGCCACCACGGGTAGAGGAAGCACCTGTTGCCTTCGAATGTGTGGTAGACCAGGTGATCGAGCTGGGGAAGGAAGGTGGTGCCGGCAATCTGGTTATTTGCACGGTAAAAAAAATCCATATTCAAAAGGACTATTTACGCATCGACAATACCATTGATTCGACCAAACTTGACCTGGTAGGTCGCATGGGCGAAAGCTGGTATTGCAGGGCCAGTGGTGAGGCATTATTCGAAATACCCAAACCCATCGCCCAGAGAGGTATCGGAGTAGATCAGCTCTCGCCAAGCATCAGAAACAGCCCTATTCTGACGGCCAATAACCTGGGTAGACTTGGTAATCTGGAAAGTCAACCCACCGAAGAGGAAATGGAAAAAGCCCGGGCGCTAATGCCAGTAAAGGAGTTGATGCTGGAGTTTGAAAACCAGCGCGACTTGCAAAAGGATGAATTGCATTACCTGGGCCAGCAATATATAGAAAATGGTGACACCCGTATGGCACATGCCATACTGAAGATAGTAGATGAGATTTAAACACAATTAAACCCACATAATTGATGAATAAAATTTACAAAAATGCCGAAGAGGCTATAGAAGGCATTCAGGATGATATGACCATCATGCTGGGTGGCTTTGGGCTCTGTGGTATTCCGGAAAACTGTATAGCTGCTCTGGTAAAAAAAGGCATAAAGGGACTCACCTGTATTTCAAACAATGCCGGTGTGGATGATTTTGGCCTTGGCCTATTGCTTCAAAAGCACCAGATCAAAAAAATGATCTCAAGCTATGTAGGCGAAAATGCAGAGTTTGAAAGACAAATGCTAAGTGGTGAACTTGAAGTTGATTTAATTCCTCAAGGATCGCTGGCGGAACGTTGCAGGGCTGGTGGTGCAGGCATACCGGCTTTTTTTACACCTGCCGGATATGGCACTGAAATCGCCGAAGGCAAGGAGGTACGAGAGTTTGATGGCAAACCACATATACTGGAAACAGCCCTTACCGCAGATTATGCTATAGTAAAAGCCTGGAAAGGTGACCACTATGGAAACCTTATCTATAAAGGCACTGCAAGGAACTTTAACCCTGCCATGGCCATGGCTGGTAAAATTACTATTGCTGAAGTGGAAGAACTGGTAGAGCCGGGTCAGCTAGACCCTAATATGATTCATACGCCTGGCATCTTCGTACAGCGAATATTCCAGGGTGAACGGTACGAGAAGCGAATTGAAAAACGCACAGTAAAATCGGTTTGATGATGACTCGATTTGATGATGACTTGATTTGATGGTGACCGGAAAGCTTAACAAATGAGAAACGATCGTGAAAACCTGATAGTAGATTTGAGTTTTCAGTTTGCATTGAAAATCATATAATTATCCGTCAACCGAAGCATTAAGACTCAAACTCACATCTATTATAAAAGTCTTATCGAAAATCATTGGATCAATGAAGAGAAATAAGCAGTCATCAAATTGATAAGTCATCGAATCAACAATAACTCATTAACCCACAAAAATTAGATCTATGTTAGATAAAGATGGAATAGCAAAAAGAATTGCTCAGGAGCTACAGGATGGCTGGTATGTAAACCTTGGGATTGGCATTCCCACTTTGGTAGCCAATTACATACCGGAGGGAATTAGTGTAGAGTTTCAGTCAGAAAACGGGATTCTGGGAATGGGTGCCTTTCCGTATGAAGGTGAGGAAGATGCCGATCTGATCAATGCCGGCAAGCAAACTGTAACCCTTCGCCCAGGTGCCTCATTGTTTGACTCTGCGACCAGTTTTGCAATGATTCGCGGGCAGCACGTACAGTTAACTGTACTGGGGGCTATGGAAGTTTCTCAAAATGGTGATATAGCAAACTGGAAGATCCCCGGAAAAATGGTAAAAGGCATGGGTGGAGCAATGGATTTGGTAGCTTCTGCCAAAAATATCATTGTTGCCATGATGCATACCAATAGAGCCGGAGAATCAAAGCTGTTGAAAGAATGCACTTTGCCTCTGACTGGTGTAAATTGTGTCAATAAGATTGTAACCAATCTCGCAGTACTGGATGTGGTGGATGGCGGCTTTAAATTAATAGAGCGAGCCCCAGGTGTGACGGTAGATGAAATAAAAGGTGCTACAGCGGGAAACCTCATTGTTGAGGGGGATATACCCGAAATGCGGCTATAGGCATTTTGCCGAGTTATATTTCAGCATTCCTGCTGTATTTTGATTACGGTATAGGCTTTACTTTTACCATAACGTTTCCAACTAGCTATGGAAGCTCTACAGGGTTTATGATAGAGGCTGCCTTACGCAATTGGTGCAAAATACTGGTTTTAGGTCCAGTATGAACAGGCCATTGCAACTAAGGCAGCCTTTTATTTTTTTTAACTGCAGCCGTAGGCATTTTACCTATTTGTTTTTATGGATTACAACTGATTATCAGCCTAGTAATTCACTTTATCTTTACAACATAATCAGCATGGAAAGTACAGGGATTACCCAAACAGCCTCTTAATAATTTTAAGGGGCTGTTTTTTTTGCATGAACACTTAACTGTGGTAAGCCAAAAAATGGTTCTGTATCTGTTCTAATTGGGGTGAGAGTAACCTACCTTTTCCGAAGAGCATCATCTCAATCAATGCTACATCATTTTCGTAGGTGTTTTTTTCTGAATCTTTCAGGTTTGAGTGGTTTTCTAGATCTACGTATTTCATTTCCCAATTGGGAAACAGCCTTTGAGATACCGGCTGCAATTGCCGCAGATTAATATTTTGGTGGCGTGTATCTTCTATAATATTCTTATAGACATCCTCTACATGGGTGATATCACCTTCCAGGTATTGGAAAAAGCGGTTTTTGGAATAAACCAAAATACCCGTTATCCCTTTTTTCTCATTATTATGCTGGCTGGCCGACAGAATATTATCTATACCCGAGCGATCACATTCAGGACTTCTTTCGCTAGTGTATATGAGCTGGGTTAATATCTCCATGATTGCTTAGGTTTAGTATTACGCTATCCTTATCAAACTTTAAAAAGCCCATACTGGCTAGTCTTACCAATTGATATTTGTATTCAATATCGAGAGAAGAAAAAGTTGGATCAGATTTTTTTATAATCCCCGTTTCATTGATTATCCCAAAGATCATTGACAGGGGACCAGGTTTTGTTGATTTTAAAAAATATTGAGCTTTCATAAGGCTTGTTGTTTTGCATAAGCATCAAAATGGGTGATGAAATTCTCCTGAAGCCCATTCTGGAGGTAAGAGTTATTTCTGCGCCTTACATATTGAATTGCCTCTTTTGGGTCATAACCCTCCAATACCAGCAGACAACTGAGTATGGTGCCTGTACGCCCTAATCCTGCCTTACAATGCACGAGTATTTTATCACCATGATCCAGCCTTTGCTTTAAGTTTTCCACAAAATCATAGGCATGTCGGGGTTGCGGCACTCCCATATCCGGTATTGGAAAATGCAGGACCTCTATGGGCTCATCTTTTAGCAACTCAAAGGGCTCCTCAGTTAGTGACACTATTACATTAAAACCATGATCTGCTATGAAAGTAAGGTCTTCGTCATATTCACTGTACAGCCCTGGTTTGCTGGAACCGGCCAGTTTTTCTTCGAGTATCCATTGAAATCCTATCATTAGCAACCCATGTTTATAAGGTATTGCACATCTTCATTTTGTGCATTAAAAAACTCTTCTGTCTTATCCTGGTATATCATATTACCATATTTAATGTACAAAACCTGGTCTGCTACAGCGCGGGTAAAAGCTACATGATGCGAGGAGATGATCACTATCTTTTCATTTTTGATATCATTGATCAAGGCAATCAATTCATCCATTAACAGGGCGTCAAGCCCGGCTTCCGGTTCATCAAGAAGTAAAAATGACACCCGTGAATATTGATCCCCACATAAAAATTTTTGTAGAAAAAGAAGCTTTCTTACGGGTCTCGGAATTTCGCGATAACAGACTCCATTATACCTTTCTATTTGACAGTCTACATGCTGTGAAATTCCAAATCGATTTTGCAGGTTTTGTTTTTCTACATCAGTCATATAAAAGCTGAGTTCATCTGAAAAATGCTGTGGCAACAAAAACCCTGAGTCATAAGGATTATCGATAATGCCCTCGTACCAAAACTGCGTACCCGGCAGTTTTTCATCATTTATCAGCTTTAGTAAAGTAGTCTTTCCACTCCCTCCCGGGCCTACCAATACTGCGCATTGGCCAGGTTCAAAAATGGCTTTCAATGGAGTGAAAAGACTATTTTCTCCATAGCCGGCCTTATTGATGTGTAATAAAATTTGGCCGGACATTCCTTAAACTTTAATGCTTTTAGCTGCCTCTCTTCCTTTCACAAGCATAAGGCCTACGTTTGCATCTTTTGAGCAAACCACTGCAAATACGATGCTTTGCTGACCGGGCAGTCGGGTAAAGAAGTGTAATAGATTGTGAGAGGTTACAATGATTTCCTGGAAATAATGCTCCTTGGTTTTCACACCTCTGGCTTTCTTAAAGATGTCTTCTATAGTGGTGACATTCTCTCCTTCAAACATGTCTTTGGTAGCAGCTGCTAAAAAATCAAATACTTCCTGCGGGTGGCTCTCCGTCGTTTTGATACCTAGCATCATGCCACTTTCCATGTCAACAATACCGGCTGCTACAGCCTTTGGCACATTTTTTAGTGCCGCATTTAATCCGTCATTTACGTTCATAATTAAAAAAATTAAATTGTTTATACTGGTTAAAATTCTAAAGCGAATACTGTTATATCATCTACCTGCTCTGTTGCACCCTGCCAATCATTAATCTTCTGTTGTAGCCCTTCTTGATTAAAAGTGCCATTCTGACCAATATCAATGATCAACTCTTTCATTCCTCTGGAGCCAAGTCGCTTCTTATTGGTTTTATCAAACTGATCTGGCAGGCCATCAGAAAAGAGTACTATTTTATCTCCCTTTTCATAAGCAATATCTTCGATCAGCAGAGCTTTATCAGTAGGGCCGGCGGTGGGGTCTAAACTTTTACGTACTTTATGCAATTCCCAGTCGGCCTTCAGTTGTGTCATCACGAATATGCCCGTGCTGATAAATGAAATTCTTGATTCATTTTTATGGATACGCACAAGAGCTACCTCTACGCCTATTCCATAAGCATCCTCAGCGTCGTTGTACTGGTTGATCTTATTAAAAAATGTATTCAGATTTTCCTTAAGGCTTGTGTCAGGGTCCAGGCATTCGTTCATGATGGAGTAGACTGTCATAGTAGCCAATGCACCTTCCACACTATGGCCGGTGCAGTCTGCGATAATGAGATAGTTTACATCCTCAAACTCTTTTACCCAATACAGATCTCCACCTATAATATCCTGAGGGGCATAATGAACCCAATACTTATTGAAGATCACATCCATGCGCTCATGCTTTGGCAATAATGTTGATTGCAGTCTTTTGGCAGCATAAAGCTTCTCTACAAAAGGATCTTTTTTGGCAGTTTCATTTATGGTTTTTACCTGCTGTGGTGGCCCGGTGGGTGTAAATTCAAAGTTTTCAATAGCAACACCCCTTAAAAACATGTTGAGCTGTGGATAGATATTTATTGTTGTACCCACAATAATCCAGGCACCTTCTTTTAATTCTTGTAGTAATAGATAGCCACCCTTCTCTAATGTTAAATAAGCTTTTTGACCATTGCCTGGAATCAATGATTGCTTTATAAAAGAACCAATTTCTTCGTTTTTCCAGCTTTCATTTTGCTGGAGTACCCAGTTAATTGCATCCTGCTTAGGATACCAAACACCAAGTAGCCCGATGGCTTCAAACTCACTTGTCAGCTTTTGTACTAATTCGTCTATTGATTTAAAATCTGACATGCTTAAGCTACTCCTATTCTATTCTTCATCAAGCTAAGTAGTGCATTATACTTACCTACATTCAATCCCTCACTCAGCCCCACTACATGGATGATATAATCTTCATTTAACCATTTTAAAAAATGGGTTTGCTTTCCAGACTCCACTAAAATCTGATTTAGCTCATCTTTACCACGACTTAACATTTGGGCCTGAGAGCAAATAGCAGCCAAATCGATATGCTCCACTTTATCATTTTCAGATTCCAGGGGTAACTGGAAAGCTATTTTTTCCGTTTTTCTATCCAAGAGGTTTAATTGCACACAACGCAATGATGAGAAAAGTTCGGTCAGAACCTTATGAAGTTCATGCATCTTCAAAGCAAAATTTGGTGGTTATAATTCAAGACCAATAGGCTATGAGACCCATGGCCGCTAAAAATCAGGCCGCTACAAGATTAAATGGTAAATCTATCAAGTCAGCATAGTCTTCTCCTGCTTCCATCATATCGTCATCCTCTTCTTCAAAATGCCAGTTAACAACTACCTGCTTTCCATTCGATTTTATCTGGGTAAGCTTTCTAAAAATGTCAAATACTATCTTTGAAGTTGAGCTATTAAGGTATTCGAAAAAGATGTTGACCTCAACATTGTTTTCGCCTTCATTTATGTAAATATCCAATTGGTTGAGCACTTTGGAATAGAAGTTTACGGAGTTGTCAGGGCTTGATCTTCCTCTGATGTCCAGTAGAGCTATTGAAGGGTCAAAGATTAAAAAAGGCGTTACACGTGTTGATTCAAAAAATAGTTTTTCCATAGCTGATAGTTTATGATAGTTCAATCAATACATATACAAATGTATCTTTATTCTATCCTATTCTAATCATTGAAAATTCATATATTCAGCTAGGCAAAATACTTAAAGGTTTTTAGGGATCTTACTATTAACACAAAGGGTTAATCAAACACCGGAAAATCACAGATACCGCTTAAAAATGAGAGATGGTGCAATAAACGATTATTGAATGAGACCGTGCCTGAATGCCTTAGAAATCAACTCGGCTGTGTTTTTTGCGGAGAGCTTTTTCATGATGTTGGAGCGGTGAGCCTCTACCGTTCTTTCACTAATGAATAGCTGCTCGGAGATTTCCATGTTAGTGATTCCCTCTGAAATCAGCTTCAACACTTCCTTCTCACGGTTTGTGATATTAAACTCTTTCTTAGTCTTTACGGCTTCCTTCTTGGCAGTGTAACTTTCCATTACTTTATCGTAGATCTGCTCACTAAAGAAGGTTTTCCCCTGGTACAATGCATCAAAGGCTTTTACAAAATCGGTGTGGCTACTGCCTTTCACAATATAGCCGTCAACTTCCGCATCCAGGCATTGCTGTATGTACTCCGCATCGGTATACATACTTTGAATCAGTACCCTGGGCGCATTATTTTTCTCTTTCAATAGTTTAGCGGCTTCCATACCACTCATTCCCGGCAGTGAAATATCCATCAATACAATATCTGGCATGTCAGTTTGCGCTGACTCAAGTGCCTCCTCAGCTGTAGTAAAGCTTCCGGTTATCACGAATCGCTCATCATTTTCGAGCATTGCTTTGATGCCTTCAAGGACAAGAGAATGGTCTTCGACTAAAAATATTTTCTGTTTATTCATTTTACCGGAAAGCTAACCATAATCATGGTACCCAACTTTTTATCTGATTCTACATTGATTTCCCCATTAAGACTTGCGACACGCTGCTTCATAATTTGCAGACCATGATGGGTTTCCAGATCGTCGATCTGATTGATATTGAAGCCTGAGCCATCATCTTCGACGGTAAGCTGTATCTCATTGCCAATACCATTGAGCTGTATAGTGATGTTCTTGGCTTTTCCATGCTTAATAGCATTATTTACCGCTTCCTGCACTATACGATAGCCATTAATCTTTGTGTTTAAAGACAAAGGTGGTACATCCTGATGGTACATGCTTATAGTAGTGCTGCTCATATTATTATACTGCCGCGCCAGGTGACTCAGGCAGGTCGGCAGATCAAAATCATTCAACAAAGATGGGAGTAAATTATTGGAGATCCTTTTTACTTCTTTGATTGCTTCATCTACCATTTTTCTGGTTTCTTCATTGGGCCCATCTTCCCCTTCTCCTTCCATCTTCATTTTGATCAAATTCAGGATTTGACCCAGACCATCGTGAATTTCTTTGGAAAAACGTGCTCGCTCCAACTCCTGTCCTTCAATCAGCAACGAAAGCTTTTTAGCGCTCAGTTCCTTCTCAATTTCCAGCTTTCGCAACCGATCCGTAATGTCATTGAAGATGAAAATGATTGAGTTGCCCTTGTGGGAGGAGTTATAGAACTGACGTATCAATATGTCACCGGCAGGAACAGAGATACCTTTCGCTTTCAGATGCAGGTAAACAGTCTTATCCTCTATCCTTTCAGCAAAACTGTGCACTATGTCCTGAAATGTAATCACATTGGAATCATCCTGCCATGGACCCAGGCTGAAGTAGATCGCATTATCAATATTTTTTCGAAACAACTCTTTAAAAGAGGTTTTAAGATCATTCTCGGCAGAGGTATTTAGGTATTCTACCGCCCCTTCTTCGTCGGTTACAATTATTGACTCATTAATGTGCTGCAGTACCGTTTCAAGGAAATCCCGATTGCGTTTAATCTCCTGCTCAAACTTGGATTTGTGCAAGGCAACCTCAATATTGGTTAATAACTCTGACTCATTGAATGGCTTAATGATGTAACCATAAGGTTGCGTGATTTTGGCCCGTTCTATAGTTTCTTTATCTGACAATGCCGTCAGGTAAATGATAGGGATATTGTACAATTCGTTGATTTCACGAGCCAGCGTAATGCCATCGATCTCGTCATTGAGCATTACATCCAATAATATCAACTGAAAATCGCGCTCTTTAAGTAAATCTAGGGCTTCCTTGGGCTTAAAAGCTGAATATACGGTGTAGCCTTCTGCTTTCAAACAAACCTCAATGTGCTTGTTTACAATCAGGGAATCTTCTACTACCAACAGGGTTTTATCTTGCATACACTACAGCCTGAGCAATGAATCTTAAAATGGTCGACCTAAAAAGAGACATAGATACAAAAACTTTATTGGTTAAAATATTATAACTTATGCCCATAATACCATAAGCATTTTGCCTAGTCCAGCTATTCACATATTTGCCGAAGAGCTCCTCATAAAGCAAGGATTGGAGAAAATAGTGGCTACTGTGTTGCCTGATCATCCTCTACATCAGCACATTGAGCTTGAAAGCATCTCCGTTGTATACACCGACACTACCGGTAAAAGTCTCAAAAGCCTATATAAAGTATTAAAGTCACAAAACAGCAACAGAAGAAAAACACTTGTAGTTGTAAATGGCATACCATCCCGATTTCTACCGCTACTCAAGGAATTGGATTTTCAGGCCCTGGTCACTTTCAGGGATTTTGATTCGGAAAAATTCAGAAATACACTGGATCAATGGCAGCAAGATGAAGTGTATATCGACAAGCCTTTTCTTTCAGAAATAATCAAAACGAAATACGACAAAACCGCCGAAAGACTAAAGAGCCTTTCTGAAAGGGAGATAGAAGTCATCGAAAAAACTCTACAAGACCATAGCAATGAGGATATTGCCAAAGCACTGCATTTAAGCATCAGGACTGTCAATGCACATAAGCGGAATATTCTTAAAAAACTAAAGGCCCGCCATATGGAGGGGGCCATTTACCAATATATTTTCTATGGTTTACCGTATTTTGGTTATCATCGGTGAATCAATGGTAAGGAAATTTTAGAGCGTACCCTGTATATTTTTTGGTATTGATTACACTCAGCTGGCCCTTTAGATCTGCTGCAAAATTCTTCATAATAGCTACACCCAGCCCTGACTGTCGGCTGTTTTCTAAAATATCATCAGGCAATTTTTTACCATTGTTTTTGACCTTTAATACTACATAATCTTCCTCCTCCTTTAGGTGCAAGACAATTTCAGGTTCTGCCACCTCAACCATGCCATGTTTGTAAGCATTGACTACAATCTCATTGACTATCAGCCCGATGCTTAGTGCTTTATCCAGAGTAATCTCCAGGTCATCACCCTGCATCACAATGGATTCGTGCTGCTTGTGGCTATATAGCATACTTAGATCGTTAATAATGGCTTTTAAATAATGCTTCAAGTTGATTTCCTGTACATCAAACATTTGATAGAGCTTATCATGTACCAGTGCCATTGCCTTGATCTTTTCATTGCTTTCATTAAAAACCCGCTTGGCATCCTGATCTTTAAGCTCAATAGATTTCATGCTTAGGATACTGGAAATCAGCTGCATATTGTTTTTCACACGGTGGTGAACTTCTTTGATCAATGTGTTTTTCTGTTCGATCGAATGACGCAGAATATCCTCCTGATCTTTCTGGTCAGTAATGTCCATATTGATCCCTACTACTTTTTGGGGTTCACCAGCCTGGTTTACAATGTATCGGGCATAAGCCTTTATGGTTTTGGTACGATTGCCAAGCAAAACCCTAAAATCATAGGTGAGATCACGGGGCGTATTGAGTATTTTGTCTTTATCAAACATCCTGAGAATGTACTGGTCATCAGGGTGTACAACAGATTTAAAATACGCATGAAGATCTTTTTCCTGCCCTTTTGGGAGTTTAAATATCTGCTTTTGTGTATCATTCCAGTAGATTTTATCATCATCATAGTGATATTCCCAAACACCTATTTTGGCAGATTCTGTGGCTATTTCGAGTCGATGATGTAAAAGCTGCAGGTCTCTCTCTTTTTCCCTTGTATCTGTTACATCCTGTAGGGTCCCGGTCAACCCCTTTAACTTACCTCTAGTACTTTTATACTGACCTATAAGTTGAACAATCCTCTCCTGATTATCAGATTGTCTGGTTATTTTGAAATATTGGGTAACCGCATTGTTGGTGGTGCCATTATACAAGAGTTTTTCTACCAAAAAGCGATCATTCGGATTTACCAACTGTAGAAATCCATTGATCGTTTTGGCTTTTTTATCCTCCCATCCCAATAGCTGGTAGAGAACCTGAGATCCACTCCAGCTATCCTTAGTGACATCAAAAGAGAAATTACCTAACTGGCCTATTTTTTGAGCCTCCAGCAGTGATTTTTGAGACTTCTTAAGCTTCTCCTGTGTCTTTTTGAGGGAACTCACATCCACCAGCACCGCCATAAACCTGTGTCCTTGAAAATGTTTGCTTTTTTCATGGACTGCAGAAAACAACACATCGATATATTGCCCGGAACCGGTGCGCCACCTCAATGGTAAGTCATAAGCTATAGGGCTGGCAGCACCTTCATTTGTAAGATGATTTAGATCAAAGACCGAAAGCGATTCCTGACTAAAAAATGAAATGAGTGATTGCCCAATAATAGCTTCGGGCTGATAATTTAGTTTGTAATAAAAATATCGGCTGGCATTAAGTATGATGCCTTTTTCGTCAAAACTAAAAAGCATTGCGGGTGTATCATCGTAGATCGACTTAAGATCCTGCAAAAGGTTTTTAGACTGAAGCTCAGCTTTCATCCTTTGGGTAATGTTGTGCAGGGAAATAACTGCCCCACCTTCCTGACTGTGCATAGCTGAGAGCCTCAACTGAAACCAGTAAGTAAAATCATTGGCTATAAGCTTGTAATCTGTTACATAAAAACTAGTTTCCCTTTTTAAGATAGCCGAAAGCTTGTTTGCGATTTTTAAATCTGCATTATCACCCTCTTTGGCATTGTTTTGCAATAAAGATTGATAATTATCCCCCAATGACAACCCCTGCAGCCTAAGGGATTTGACAAAATCGTCCCATGCTTTATTGGTATCTATAATTACCCCTTCCCGATTGATCACAGCTATATTTGAAGGCAGTGAATCGAAAATCACTCGTTGTTTTTCCTGAATAGACTTTAATTCAAACTCATATCTCTTACGCTTTGTAATATCAAAACTACTGATCAGGTATTCCTTCTGCCCATCCTGTGTTTGAATCAACGAGCCTGTCATATACAGCCAGCGTCCAAATAGCTCCCTCTCTACCTTTACATACCCATATTTTTCTACCTCTTCCAGAGCTGCTGTTAACTCATTTTTCAATTGCGGGGTAAGCATATCCGTAAATCGGGAGATCGAAACTAAGCTTTGGTCGGTATTGGATTCCAAAAACTCCCTGGAGGCTTTATCAGCGTAGACAACTCTATATTCATGATCCAGTAACACATTGAAAGCACTACCCTGCTCAACAAGTGATTCCAGTCTCTTTTCATTTCTTTTGGCTTGTTGTGCAGCGAGGCGACTGTCTGTGATATCGTAGGCAATGGCGATGTACTGGTAGATTTTGCCCTTACCCGTTTTCATAGGAGTTATGGATATGTCGAACCATATTTCCTGATTCATGCTATCTTTTACAAAAGCCTCTCCTTTCCAGCTCTGATTATCTGCCAGCGATTGCTCAGCTAGTAGCTTTTCACCTTGCTGAAAATGAAATGGCTCAAGAATTGGTGAGCCGATGTAAGGATTTGGTTGCTGACCAATGATGGACTCCCACTTTCCATTAATATCCTTGATCAGCCTATTTTTATCAGCAATAATGATAACGGCATTTTGATCAATGACCGATCGGAAATTTTGAAGGTCTTCATTTTGCCTGCGCAAAGCCTTCTCAGATTCCACAATGTCTGTTATGTCACTAAAGTTGGCATGTGCTCCAATGACCTGATCATTTTCTATTATCGGACAGGCATTAACACGCAACCACTTCAATTCATTACCCGCGCGAATGCCATGCACAAAATCTTGCACTATGTGCCCATGCAATGCTTTGGTTAAAGGAAATTCTTCCAGGGGTAGTGATTCTCCATATACATCGATCTGCTGCCAGGTGCGATCTGAATACAACAAGGAATTGGTTTCATCAACCTTCAAATCCAGAATTGATCGGGCAGCCCTGTTTGCTAAAGTGATCTGACCTTTCTCATCCACTTCCACAAATCCTACAAGTAAATGATCAAGGTTTGGTTGGTACATTATGGTTGGTGTATTCAGTTGTAAATCTAAACTACAGCTTTAATTACTGTCAAAATTAATATACGATTGTCGATAAATTTTACCTAAACGCCAATAAGAGAGCCATTAACGGCTCTTTCCAAATTGAAATTCATATAACCTAAAGGCCTGCATTCATGCGCCATTTCATTTTAATAACCATTCATCAGAATTTTTTAAGCTGCCTATCGATTTCAAATACCTTTGCGGTGTGAAGATTATTGCTACCCTAACACTTATCACGTTCTCTTTTTTGGCTTATTCGCAAGAAGAAGGCTATCTCATAGAAAGAACCACAGAAAAAATCACCATCGATGGTGCCATGGATGAAGCAGTGTGGGCAACCACAGATGTAGCTGATAATTTCATGGAATATTTTCCGGCAGATAGTATTCCAGCGATTGTTCAGACCGAGGTTCGCATGACCTATGATGATCAGAACCTCTACTTTATCGCTAAAATGTACAATCAGACTGGTGATCGCCAATATGTTACACCCTCCTTGAGGCGAGATTATCGTGGGGAAGCTAATGATGGTGTGACATTGGTGATTGATCCTTTTCAGGACAATACCAATGCATTTCAATTTGGCGTAAACCCCTGGGGTGTGCAACGCGAGGGACTCATTGCTAATGGCGGCAACCGGGGCGGTGACCTTGATCTATCCTGGGATAATAAATGGTATGCCGAAGCAAAGCAATATGATGGCTATTGGATAGCTGAAGGCGCTATTCCTTTTAAAACATTACGATACACAGAGGGTGCTACCCGCTGGAACATCAATTTTTACCGAATTGATAGTGAAACGACGGAACGTTCATCCTGGACACCCATTCCGAGAAACTTCCGCATTATCTCCCTGGCTTTTATGCGCGAACTCATTTGGGATAAGCCACTGAAAAAACCGGGAGCTAATGTATCCCTGATCCCTTTTGTGGCCGGATTTGCCCAGCGCGATTTTGAAGATGAAAGTCAGACTGGTTCTGATACGAATTTACAAACCGGCGGTGATGCTAAAATTGCCGTAACGCCTGGCTTAAATCTTGACCTTACCATCAACCCTGATTTCTCACAAGTAGAGGTAGACCAGCAGGTCACTAACCTCGATCGATTTGAAATCTTCTTCCCGGAACGGCGACAGTTTTTTCTGGAAAATGCAGATTTGTTTTCTGAATTTGGACACCCTTTGGCCCGGCCATTTTTCTCAAGACGAATAGGTGTGGCCCGAGATTCATCCACGGGTCAGAATATCCAAAACAGAATACCTTTTGGTCTACGGCTAAGCGGTAAGCTGGACAATAACTGGCGGATAGGGGTATTGAATATGCAGGCAGCAAAAGATGAAGATATAGACCTGCCTGCCACCAACTATTCGGTGGCCGTAGTACAACGGAAAGTTTTCGCCCGATCCAATATTGGTGCCATTTTCGTGAACCGACAAGCCACTGCGGATTCTTTAGGCGATTTTACAACAAACCCTCAGTCTTTCAACCGAATATTAGGGGTGGACTATAACCTGGCCAGTGGGGATGGCAAATGGACCGGTAAGGCCTTTTACCACCGGTCATTCGATGAAAACAATGAGGATGACCAATATGCCATGAGCTACTGGATCGACTATCAAAGCCTTAATCTGCGGTTCAACTTCCCCTATGTGGAAATTGGTGAGAATTACGTAGCGGAAACCGGGTTTGTGAGAAGGACCGGTATCAGGCGGATCAACCCGGAGGTATCGTATTTCATGTATCCACAATCCAATCTGGTCAATAATTTTGGCCCAACAATGGAAGCGGAATATTTCTGGGATGCCGAGCGTAAAACTGACCATCGCTATCGGGGTACGCTCAACATCAACCTGCAAAACACCGGTAGGTTTAGCGTAAATGTCACGCAGGAATATACCTATCTACTCGATCCTTTTGATCCTACCAATACCGAAAGTTTGCAGCTTGACGCTGATACTGATTATACTTATAACACGGTGGGCTTCAGTTATTCTTCAGACTTTCGCAGGAGATTTGCCTTCTCCCTGGAAGGTTCTACGGGACAATATTTCAATGGGGAGCGAACAAATATCAATGGTAGTATACTCTATAGAACTCAGCCATACGGCTCTATCAGTATTGATTTTAACTACAATAAGATTACGCTGCCTGAGCCCTATGCTGATGCCGATTTACTGCTAGTGGGCCCCAGGTTTGATCTTACACTGACCCGCTCATTATTCTGGACAACCTTTATCCAGTACAACAATCAAATTGAAAATATCAACATCAATTCTAGGCTACAGTGGCGATTCAAGCCAGTTTCTGACTTATTCATCGTGTACACTGACAACTACGGCACCTTTCAGGAAAACCCCAATGATCCTTTACTGACGCCTAAAAACAGGGCATTGGTATTCAAGCTGACCTATTGGCTCAACTTATAAAAGAAGGCATAGCTTTTTGAAGAGCTTACCATCGCTGATCATAGCCCCTTTTTGAGTGAGGCTAAATATTTCCTCCTCCCGTTTAAGCTGGTAGGTTTTTTCAGTGGTGTATACCCTGGCTCCTTCCATTTTCGATGGGTCAATTTCATTTAGCGATTGGCTGGTCAGGTTAATGGTAGAATCTTGGGGTAACTCTAATACAACCAGCGCCATCTTTTTCTCAAGTGCTTGAAAACAAGTAATGACTTTTCCACTCACATAATCCAGGAAATCGGATTTCCTCAATACAGACTCAAAAACCACATTACTAAATTCATCAATAATCGACTCTGCCTTTTGCGGCTCTTCATCTTTTATTTTCACCCAATCATCAGCCAGAATGCCATTGATGACCAAAAAATCAACAAATTCCTTTTCCATGGATTCCAGCTCCTCTATGGTAAGTTTTCGGTAATGAATCATCGCTAAGCTGGAATATCCAATTCAGGTTTAAAAACAGAAAAGTCGAATAATGACTTGTCATACAAATGCGAAGGGTGGATTTTGCCAAGGGCGGTCATGATAATCTCTTTCCGGTCAGAGTATTTCTTTTCCCAGGTATTCAGCATTTCCTTGATCACCTGACGCTGCAGCCCTTCCTGACTTCCACAGAGGTTGCAGGGAATAATTGGAAAAGCTCTGAGCGTAGCATATTGCGCTATCTCAGCTTCTTTACAAAAAACCAATGGCCGGATCACTGTATGGAGGTCATCATCGGTTCGGTAGATAGGTGGCATGGCTTCAAGTTTGCCACTGAAAAATAAGTTTAGGAAAAAAGTCTCCAGTACATCCTCTCGGTGGTGGCCCAGAGCGATTTTGGTGATGCCCATTTCTGAGGCTGCAGTGTAGAGGGTGCCTCTACGCAACCTGGAACATAAACTGCACATGGTTTTACCTTCAGGAACTTTTTCTTTTACAATGCTATAAGTGTCCCTTTCCAGTATCCTATACGGCACCTTTAGCTCTTCTAAATATGCTGGCAAGACCTCCTCGGGATAGTCAGGCTGCTTTTGATCTAAATTGACCGCTATGACCTCAAAATCATAATCTCGAACCCGCTGCATGTGCATGAGCATGTCCAGCATGGTATAGCTGTCTTTGCCACCGGACAGGCAGGCCATGACCTTATCACCCGGTTCAATCAGGTGAAATTGCTCCTGCGCCTCCCAAACAGATTTTCGCAGTGATTTTACCAGCTTTTTATGCTGCTGCTCCAGATCGCTTATTTCCATCTTGCAAAAGTAACGAAGTGGGTATTAGGATATGGAAAGATGATAATAATTAAGAAATTCTATAAAGGTTTGTGAGTCAAAGACTTTAGAATAAATAGGATTGAAATTCTTTGAAGAGTTAATATTATGAATTGCAGAGATTTAGTATTTGAATTTGAATAAACACTGAATTAAATTGGCTTACAGTTGAAAAAGCACCTTTAGTTTAGAATTCATCTCCAAAAATATTTCATCATCGATAATTCCTAAAATGCCCAAAAGGAGTGATCTATCTACAGTCGTAATTTTTGATAGCCGAATTAGTGATCTCTTTTTGAGTCCATTTTTCTGGGTTGGAAGTATAACAAGATCAGTATTTTCTTGCCATTTAAATTGAGTAGAGATGAAAGCTACCACAACATCATTTTCTTTTGCTACCAGTACTAAGGCTGGTCGTTTTTTACTATTTGAAAGGTCAGTAAAAGGAAAGTTGATAAGGACAATATCTCCTTTTTCCATCAGAACTTTGTCTTAAGGTCCTCTTCGGTATATAGATCCTCTTCTTGTTTCAAAAACTCATAAGATGATGATTCTAAAACCAAATTCTCGATTCCACTCTGAAGAATTTTCTCTTCATATTTTTTAAAAATATAATCTGCATATTGATTAACCTCAGAGACTTGGTCTTGTGGTAGTTTTTTGAGTGTCGTTATTGTCTGCTTTATTAATACTTCCTTTGTCATATAATAAAATTACTTGATAATTATCAAAAAAAATATTTGGCCCAAATCTTAGTAGATCACCTACCACCCTATTCCATAATCATCCCCATGATGGCTGGAGCCACCCCACATGCTGCCATGCTCCCAGTCGAAGAAAATGGCATTGATCGGACCTGAAGTTCGTTCACGATATTCCAGATCATAACCCATCTCTTGCAGGGCCTTGCGCGTCCATGGCGGGGTTACCTCATTGAGCAAAAGTCTTCCAGGCTCGCTCTTATGCTCACCAAACGAACTGCGCATCTGGTAGCTGTTAAAATTAGGCGCTTCAGCAGCTTCCTGCACATTCATATCAAACTCGAACATATTGAGGAAAAACTGCAGTAGGTTTTGATCCTGACTATCTCCTCCCTGTACAGCAAACGATAAATACGGCTTGCCATCTTTCAATGCCATACCCGGTGTTAGCGTAGCTCTGGGTCGCTGGCCAGGCTGAATTACGTTATATGGGTTCTGACTTTCTTCCAGCACAAAACTTTGCCCACGCTGGCTCATGCCCACCCCTGTATTACCGGCAATAACTGCCGGAATCCATCCACCACTGGGAGTAATCGATACTACCCATCCTTCAGCATCAGCAGCCTGAATGGAGGTAGTACCGGCATAGAATCCTTCTGTTTCAGAGATTTCGTCATCTTCCATATACCCTACCGGATCGCCCTTCATTTGTTTGTTCCACATGTCGAGGTATTTAAGGTAAGGATTATCCCCTTCCTGAAATTGATATGGATCGCCAGGCTTAATATCCTCTACATTTCTCTCCATATTAATCTCATTGGCCCTGAACTTTGCATATTCTTTTGATAGTAAGCCCTCGATAGGTTCTACAGGAGGCGTATAGGGATCGCCATAATAAAAATCCCGATCTGCAAAAGCCATATTCATGGCCTGATACAGCGTATGGATATATTTAGCGGTATTATAACCCATGGCCTTCAGGTCAAAATGCTCCAATATGTTCAGCGCCTGTAGCATGACCGGTCCTTGTACCCAGGTGGTAAGCTTATAAACATCAACACCCTTGTAGTTGGTTTTTACTGGCTCTTCCAGGTACACTTCCCAATTTGCTAGATCCGCTTTGGTAATTAGGCCACCTTGCTCCTGCGCACCTCTGGCAAATTCTTCGGCTATATCACCTTTATAAAAGCGGTCATAAGCTGCATAGATCGCCTCTTTCCTGGATTTTCCTTTTTTCAAGGCATTTTGCTCTGCCTCCACCAGTTTGCTTAGTGTATTATAAAGATCCTCCTGTACAAATATTTCACCGGCCTCTGGTGTGCCAGGATTTGCATCAGGATTGGTCACAAATACCTTTTTGGAATAGGGCCAATCATCAAATTTCTTCCGATGGTAAGCCAATGCTCGTGCGGCACTGGCCTCTATGGGGTAGCCCTGGGCCATTTCCATGGCAGGTGCTAATACCTCCTTAAGACTCATAGAGCCATATTCTGCAAGCATGGTCATTAAACCACCTGGTGTACCGGGTGTAACGGCATTGAGCGGACCATACTCCGGTGGGAACTTCATCCCTTTTTCCTGGTAAAACTCAGGCGTAGCTCCGGTTGGTGCCACACCAAGTGCATTCACACCGATTACCTTTCCGGTGTTTGGATTGTAGATCAATGCCTGTGTCTCTCCTCCCCAGCTCAGCACATCCCACATCGTGCAGGTAGCCGCCAGCATAGCACAAGCTGCGTCTACAGCATTGCCACCTTTACTGAAAACCATGGCACCTGCTGTGGCACCCAGTGGTTTACCGGTTATGGCCATCCAATGCTTGCCGTGCAAAACAGGCTTTTGAGTTCGCTGTGCATAAGATGTATGCAGACTCAAAAAGACTATTAATGGGAGAAGGAGGATTTTTTTCATGATTTTGATATTTTGAATGAATATACGAGTACTGATTAGTAAAATCAAACCAAAAGGGATGGTAGGCTAAAGCAATTAGACTTAAATACAAATACCGGTAAAGCACTAGTTGATATTGACGCTATTTGTTAAATCTAGGATCAAAACGCATACGGACAGCAGAAACTAATTTGATTTTTGAAGCATCAGGATGGGAAGGATTTATAAGGTAATTGAACTCCTGCGGAACTATGCAACTCGGTACTTTCAAAACTGCTGCTTCACCACTTACTACAAAATCATCACCAATATATTGAGTTTCCAATATGGGAGGCCTGAAATCCCATCCTTCAGGTAAATCTTCCATGCTAATTTCTAACAAAGGTACGTCTTCTGGAATTTCAATTTCTACGTAGTACCTATCGTTAGGTAGGTCTTCATTGAGATCTAAATGCACTGAAACTTCTAAGGTGGCGAGTGCACGAGATTCTGAAGTGTAAACCAGAAATGTATTGAGGCTATTCCACCTGAATCCTTCTGTAAAAGCAGCTCCAATACCTTTTAGGGTGTTAGGTAGGTATTTTTCCCGCTCAACTCTGAATACTCTCATTTAAGCCAGATTGCCATATTCAAGTCTATGCAGTGCGTTACGCACCTCCTGGATACCTGTCATCGAATCAAATAAAGAATTAGGTGTGTTACCACCTAAAGATATATTAGGCTTTCTCAGCCATCGGTGAAACTTATCTATTTCATTATTAAAGACATCTTGACCAAAATCTAACAGCTCTATTAACAATACAATCATTTCACTTTCCCTTTCAGAAAGCAATTCATTTTCCCTCTTCTTCTTATTGTAAGTAGTTTGGGGTATACTAAAATGGGTAAGCAACTGCTTTATAGATAGACCAGCTTTTTTACTTATGGTTTCTAGAGCATCATAAGGAAGTCTTTGTCTTATAATACCAATGCGTTCCATCCTGTTGGACCAGCTGTATTCCTTGTTTTTAAAGTCCAGAGCCCATTTGGTTTTCCCTTCCTTTCCTCTTCTTGCTCTTTTTAGGCTTTTTTGAATATTGAATTCTGAGGTTTTGTTCGATGGCACACTCATAGTAGTAGCAATTTGGCTACACTAATATAATAATTATGCTGCACTATTTAGTATTACCTTAATTCTTTTAGGTACACTATCTTCCTGTGATTATGGCCAAATCATTTTTGTACCTTTGAAAATATGGTAGTAAGACTCATCATTTTTTTAGCGATCAATTTTGGCGGGCTTTGGATCGGTGGGCAGTTTTCCAGCACCGGTGCCTCCTCTGATTGGTATATGAACCTTGACAAAGCTCCCTGGACTCCACCCGGTTGGGTTTTTGGTGCTGGATGGACTTCCATCATGGTCTGCTATTCCATCTATATGGCATTGGTATGGTCTAAAGTCAAAAACCGGAAACAACTGCTGCTTTTATACCTGACTCAGGTAGTGCTCAACATCAGTTGGAATCCGGTCTTTTTCTATTATCATTTCACAGTAGCAGGCCTGATAATCATTAGCCTGCTCACCATCGTGATCGTCACAAAAACGTTGTACTACAGGAGCAATATGGGTCTAAAGTCGCTATTATTAGCACCCTACGCCATATGGCTGATTATTGCCACCTCGCTCAATGCCTACGTGGTAATTTTCAATTAGCCTTTTCCAGAATCACCCTAAATCCTGTTCTGGTATTTGTCCTGTCAGGGTTAGCTTCTTTTTTGTCTACATAATCGTAAGCACTATAGCCATAGGTATTGCCATCGGCATCCATTTCCGACACATTGCCCCCAACATCAAAGAATTTAGCATCCTTGATTTCTATAGCGGGAAAGCTACCCACCGGCATCAGCAATGAACCGTCGATCTCCTTTAATTTTTGTCTGAAAGCAGCTACTTCATCGACAGTAATTTCATAACCCGCCCAATAGTTGAGGGTATTCTCTTTCATGCCAATCTCCACCGCCTTCTTTTGGAGTGCTTTAGCTTCATTGGCATTGGGTAATCGATACTGCTTACCTGTCAAATTATTTAACCAGGAAAGATATCCCTGCACATCACTCAGCGATAACCCACTTACCGGATGATTACCTTCAACAGCAGGGAAGTTGTGTTCGCCTTTGTAAGCCTTGAATTGAGCGTTTGTGACTTCAAACAAGCCTATAGAGATGGTATCGGCATCCAGGGCAGCCACTTCCGGTATAAGCTTTCCCTCTTGCAGTAATCCAAATAGGCCCTCCTGCTGAGAAGCAGATGATTTGGTAATCAGGCTTCCAAGGGGGCTGTCTTCCTTAAAAACCTCCATCAACCTATCAGGCTCATTTTCAAAGAGGTATTGATCAAACCAGGCAATTTCCTCCTCCATTTTACGCTTTTGGTGGCTCAGCTTTTGTAAACCATGGGGCTGTCCGGGAAACCACAAAAACCTCACCGGTGCCTGACCGATTTGCTGTAAGGCCCGGTAATACTCCCAACCCTGGTCTCTGGGCACGGCACGGTCTTCACTACCATGAAAAATAATGGTAGGCGTTTTCACCTTTTCCATCTCAAAGAGTGGACTTTTGATGATATAGTTTTCATTGAAAATCTGGCTGCCCGTGTTGTCCCAGGGCGCACCTCCAAAATAGCTTTGGTCAAAAGTCACTCCAAACCGGCAGGTACCAAAATCTGAAGTCCAGTTTACATCACCGGCCCCAGCTGCAGCAGCCTTAAATAAGCCGGGGTATTCTACAGTGAGCATCGTAGTAAGGATAGCACCGTTAGACCAGCCCATAACACCCATCATGGTCTTATCTACCTTACCTTGCTCATCGAGATAGTTGATGCCGTTGAGTATATCTTCCAGCTCATATTCGTAATAATGACCTTTGATGGATTCCACAAACTTTTGTCCGTGATTGGATGAACCATGGTAATTGGGTTTGAGGAAGAACACGCCTCTTTCTGCCATCAAGTGCGGATAATAAGCCCAGCGATCACCCCAACGATCCCGATCTACACCGGAGGGTCCACCATGGATTCCCACAATGAGCGGGTATTCCTTGTTCTCGTCATAATCTTTTGGATAATAGAGGATGCCGTTAACCTGTTCATTCAAAGCGCCTTCCCAGTAAATGACTTCTGACTTAACCAGTGGCTTCTTCTTCAGGTGCGGGTTAATATCTGTCAACAATGCACCTTCCGATAAAGTCTTTGACCTTCGCCCATTATCAAAATCACTGATCCGATATTGTGTTGGTGTACTGGCAGTAGAATAGTCATAAAGCCATTTATTCCCATTTTTGCTTATATCCAATACCCGAAAATGTTCATCATACTTACCTGCATTGATAGTATGTTTTTGCCAGCCATCAGCTGTTTTTTCATACATGGCCGTGATGTCCGTTGCACCATTGGCCAATGATGCTACTAGATGGTCTCCCATCACATTATAGCCCATTCCCAGACCCCAATCATGGTCCAGCGGCACAGGCACAGGTGATTTTTCCTTCAGATCAAAATAATAAAGCAGACTTATACCGGCGCCATTCCATTCCGGATCTGAAGATCTTTCTGCCGTAAAATAAAATCCGCTTACAGACGACAAAAACGAAAAATTACCCGGGGTTTGAAAGCCTTCCTGAAGGATCTGTGTCTTTGTCCCGTTAGCGATATCCCATAGAAAATATTCAGGCTTTGGCTGGCCATCGGCAGGGTAATGTGGTGACATCATGTGGCTGGTAACCAACCATTGGCCGTTATCGGCTATGGCATATTCCATGATAGGAAATTCATTATCTGTCAACCGTACTGTAGTTTTTTCTTCAATATGATAGCTAAATACACGGCTGGTTTTAAAATGAGTAGTATCTTCTATGACCTTCACATCGTCGTTAGCCTTTTCCAGTTGCTTTTCATAATAGCTTTCCCCCTCCTCTGCCTCAAAAGCAAGATAGTTGGTGTTGTATCTTTTCAAACTGCTAATAGAAACATCAAAAGAGTCCAGCTTGTAGGGCTCCCCACCCCAGATACTGATCGCCCAAATGGCCTTACCTTCGTCCCTGGAAGAAAGGAAGTAGATCGTTTCTCCATTGGTGCTAAACACTGGGTTGGAATCCGAGTCGTCAGACCGTGTAAGCTGTGTAGTTTTAAAGCTTCCATCCTGATTTTTGATGGTAAGCCTTGTGAGGTATAAATCAGAAACGTACTTGTTTTTTTCTTTTGAAGGTCTGCGCTTCACCCAGGCCACCATGGTGCCCTCATCGGAAAAAACACCATCTGTTAAGAAAGACATTTTGGTAATATCATCGGCAGACCATTGGTAAGCTTCATTATCACCAAACTTTTCCTGAGCCGGTGTTACGCCCACAAGGCATAGTAAAAAACATAATAGTAGATAAGCTCTCATATTGGGATTTTTAATGTTGTACAATTCTATTCAGAAATTTCTCAATTGCTTGATTGACTTGTCGGGGTTCCTCGATGGTGCTGGTGTGCCCTGCACCTTTGATGATTTTCAATTCGCTTCCTGCGATATGCTCATGGATGGTCTTGGCCTTATCAGGGGGTGTGGCTACATCTTCATCACCTACCACTATCAATGTTGGAATAGTGATGTTACGAAGTTCGTCAACAATACCTTCCCTGTCGATTACGCCCTTTACAGCCTTCACAATAGACTTTTGGTTGCTTTGCAGCTCTTTTGTCCAGTGCGCTTTTTCATCAGTACGATTAGCATCATTCAAAAAGGTTTGTCCAAACATGATGGGCATCACCTGATTGGTAACCACCTTTACACCAAAAAGCTTCACAACAGTATTCAGGAGGTTGTATTTGAAAGTGTACACCTCAGGACCTGCTGATGTTTCCATCAAAATTAAGGATTTGACTAGCTCAGGCCTTCGTGCCGCCAATCGCATAGCTACAAAGCCTCCCATGCTTAAGCCAGCCACATGGCAAGGCCCAAGATTCAGCTTTTCAATAAGGCTTGCAGCATCGTCCGTGAGGCTATCCATATCATAGCCGGTGGCTCTACCTCCACTTCTACCCTGACCGCAATGGTCGTAGGTCACTACTCTAAAACGTGTTTTAAAATAATCCACCTGGGGGCCAAACATTTTGCCACTCCACAACAAACCATGACTGAAAAGTAGGGTCTCTTTACCCTCTCCATGAATTTCATAATAAATCGATGTGCCGTTGATGTCAATAGTAGCCAATGGAAATATAAATTAAAGTTTGAGAATGGTGTAAAAATAGATTACTCGAAGCAATCTTCAATTCATTTGAATGCACTATCCATTAACGGTGATGTGATCAAATACTTTTACCGGTATATTTTGAAATGCCGAGTGCGCTACCTACACCTACTATAGCTCCCATAAGGTGCGATTCCCATGATACATAGGTGTCCGTGGGCACCAATCCGTAAACGAGCCCACCATAGATAGAGACTGTAGTGATGGAAATCAGCAATGTCTTGAAGTCTTTACGGAAGAGCCCCAGAGAAATGAGGAAAAAAGCCAGACCATACACCACACCACTGGCCCCGATATGATAAAATGATCGACCAAATACCCACACCAGCAATCCGGTAAACAAATAACATTGTACGAGTACCCTATTGGCTATTTTGGGGTAAAAAATGGCAATTGCACCTGACAAAAAGATAAAGGGAAAGGTATTGGACATGATGTGGAACCAGTCGCCATGGATCAATGGTGAAGTAATGATACCTATCAAACCACTGAATGTGCGTGGGTAAATACCTAAAAAGCCAAGGTCAATGGGCAAATAAAACTGAATGCTAAAAGCCAGCCACATTAAAAATGTAAGGCGAAAAGTAGGCGTTAGATTGTATGCTTTTAAATCCATGGCATTTCCCAAACCTGTGAACACAAAAAAAGCCTTTGTAGGGAAACAAAGGCTTTTAAATCCTTAATTTCTTACGCTTATACGTGCATCCATTCTTTCTTGGCCAGCAGCTCTTCTTCTGTTTCCGGGTAATCTGGGTCATCTACACAGCAATCCACCGGACAAACTGCAGCGCACTGCGGCTCCTCATGAAAACCTGTGCATTCAGTACACTTACCAGAAACAATATAATAAAACTCATCGGAATAAGGCTCCTGAGGCTCATTGGCATCTACAGTAGATCCGTCTTCCATTTCTACTTCCTTTAAATCTGTACCGCCGGCCCATGTCCATTCCACACCACCTTCATAAATAGCAGTATTCGGACATTCAGGTTCGCATGCACCACAGTTGATGCATTCATCGGTAATCATTATAGCCATAACTCGAAATTCTTAAAAGTGATCGAAATACTAAAAACAACAAATAAACAACACGCGAACCGCATTGTTCATTCCCCACAAATTTAAATAAGAGATTCTACTGTTGAAATTGATACCCGGCAAATAAATAAGTGATTCTGCATGATTGTAGTGGAGACCATAATCTTTCCTAATTCCTTTAAATATTTAATATTGAAAAGGGATCAAACCAATTGATTTTTAAACCTGGGCCTTATTCATTTTAGGGATATAAGGCAAAAATGCAGACCAGAAATGAAATGTTTGAAAAAATGAAGCTACATTTTGAAATAAAATAGACATAATAATCTTATTATCAATTAGATATATTGACTTTAAAACAACTGATTCTTCATTTTTGAGTTTTTTCATTTCCTGCAATTTTTGCCTTGTATCCCGTTGAAAAATGAATACAGCCCTTGACTTTTGGTTACTTTTTGTCAAAAAAAAGTAACTATTCACTTAAGTTTCTTTTGATCAGTTGTTTATTAAAAAGTCGAAAATTAAGCTCACTATCCTACTATACTCATATAATATGACCAAAACCAAATAAGTCTTATTCAGAATAAATAGGAATAGTATATACTAATACCTGTTGCTCACCACAGACTTATACGACAAAGAATTTTGACCTACTTTTGCGGGCATGAATCTCGACGCTAGAATTAGGGCCTTTGCGGCATTAGGACAGAAAATCGAACATTTACCGGCTGATGAACTGCAGCAGCTCAAAGCGGTAGCTCATGCCAAAAACCCCTGGTTTATGCCTGATTTTGTAGGAATAGCCCTGCAAGGCATTGTGCATTTTTTAAAACAAGAAAATTTAAAATCCTGGGCCGGTCAATACCCGGAAGCTACCCATTCCAAAAAGGTAGGTATTGTGATGGCTGGCAATATTCCGGCTGTAGGTTTTCACGACCTGTTGTGTGTTTTGATCAGTGGCCATACCGCCATGCTCAAGCTGAGCAGCAAAGATGAATTTCTGATGAAAACCATGCTGGCATGGCTACAGGAAATAGAACCCGCCTTTGCCAATTTCATAGAGATCGCAGAGCGTCTCAATAATGCAGAGGCCGTTATTGCTACCGGCAGTGATAATACCGCAAGGTATTTCAAGTATTATTTCGACAAAAAACCGCACATCATCCGCCAAAACAGAACGGCTGTAGCTGTGCTGGACGGCAAGGAATCAACAGAAGCAATCAATGGGCTTACCAGCGATATTATGCTTTACTTTGGGCTGGGCTGCAGGAATGTGTCCAAGATATTCGTCCCCAAAGATTATGATTTCAAAGCCTTCCTGGACGTGGTGAATGATTCCACTTATGCAGCACTTATTGACAATACGAAATACCGCAATAACTACGATTACAATAAAAGCATCTATCTTGTTAATGGAGAGCCACACCTGGATTCCGGGGTTCTGCTCTTGCGGGAAAGTAAGGAATTGGTATCGCCCACTGCAGTGGTCTATTATCAAACTTATGAAAATGAAGCCCAGATGCAATTGTTATTGGCAGAACATCAGGAGAAGATTCAATGTGTAGTAAGCCATTGCCATTGGATAGATGAAGCTGTTGGCCCGGGAAAGGCTCAGCTACCAGAGCTGGATAATTATGCCGATGGTATAGATACAATGGAATTTTTGGCGCAACTGCATTAGATTTACTGTTATTCAAGATTTCCCGTCTTTTTTATTATTTTATATGAATAGAAAATAGGAACGATCCTTTACTTATCACTTAAATAAACCATTATGAGCAAAGATTTCTTTGGAATTGAGAGGGAGCTGACCACCCCACTGGGAACACATAAATACTACAGTCTTAGAGAGCTGGCCCAAAAGGAAGACAGTGTAAGAAAATTACCTTACGCCATCAGAATCCTGCTGGAAAATGCCATCCGCAATTATGATGGCTTTGCGATCACAGAAGCCCACCTACGGTCACTTTTAGATTGGAAA
The DNA here is from genome assembly GCA_965227155.1 of Cyclobacteriaceae bacterium. GTDB lineage: Bacteria > Bacteroidota > Bacteroidia > Cytophagales > Cyclobacteriaceae > UBA6059. The sequence continues at coordinate 3,433,761 of OZ245731.1, read as the reverse complement.
GAAACCCAAACAAAAGACGACATCCCTTACTCCCCGGCGCGCGTACTGATGCAGGACTTTACTGGTGTGCCTGCAGTAGTTGACATAGCGTCCATTCGGTCAGAAGTAAGTAGAAAAGGAAAGGATACCAGCAAAACCAATCCCGTAGTACCGGCTGACATGGTGATCGACCACTCCGTAATGGTTGATTTCTTCGGTACTCAAAATTCCTACCGCAAAAATGTGGACATGGAATACCAGCGTAACGGCGAGCGGTACAAGCTTCTAAAATGGGCCCAAAAGGCATTCAACAATTTTGGCGTGGTACCTCCCGGCATGGGTATTTGCCACCAGGTGAATCTGGAGTACCTGGCGCAGGGTGTAATCGCACGCGATGGCTACCTGTTCCCCGATACTTTGGTTGGTACTGACTCCCACACGCCTATGGTCAATGGTATTGGTGTACTGGGATGGGGTGTTGGCGGTATCGAAGCAGAAGCTGCGATGCTCGGCCAGCCGATCTACATGATTTTACCGGAAGTGGTAGGCCTCAAAATCACTGGTAAAATGAGAGAAGGGGCCACTTCTACTGACCTAGTATTGACCATTGTGAAGCTGCTTAGAGATTACGGCGTAGTAGGCAAAATTGTAGAGATATTTGGTCCTGGCCTGGAATACCTTACTGTACCTGACAGAGCTACTATCTCCAACATGTCGCCTGAATTTGGCTGTACAGACACCCACTGGCCTATCGATGAACAGACCATCGCTTACATGCTGAAAACCAACCGCAGCAAGGAGCATGTGGAAATGGTAGAGGCTTATGCCAAGGAGAACCTGTTCTGGAGAGATCCTAACGACTCTATCGAATACACAGATGTCATCGAACTTGACCTGGGCGAGGTGGAGCCTACCATCTCAGGACCAAAGAGACCTCAGGATAAAATATTATTAAGAGAGGCCAAAGATAAAATTGTAGGCCTTCTCAAAGAAAGCCATAGCCGGGAGTATATACCTGTGCAGGAACGTGTTGGCGATTGGGCCTTGGAAGGTGGCACACCGGCTCAAACCGTAAAAGTGAAAACAGGCATCCGCAGCATCCCCATGAAAGTGGGTGATATAAGCTACAACTTGTCTGATGGAGCGGTGGTGATCGCTGCCATCACCTCCTGTACCAATACCTCCAACCCTAGCGTGATGATTGGCGCTGGTCTGGTAGCGAAAAAAGCTGTAGAACTTGGCCTTGATGTAAAACCCTGGGTAAAAACATCATTAGCACCCGGATCTAGAGTGGTAACTGATTACCTGGAGAAATCTCAGCTGCTCCCTTACCTGGAGGCGCTTAAATTCCATACGGTCGGTTACGGCTGTACAACCTGTATCGGTAACTCCGGCGATATGATCCCTGCTGTGCAAGAAGCAGTCATCAAAAACGACCTTGTGGTTTGCTCAGCGCTATCCGGTAACAGGAACTTTGAGGCTCGTATCCACCCTAACATCAAAATGAACTTCCTGGCTTCTCCTATGCTTGTTGTAGCTTACGCCCTTGCAGGTAGAATGGATTTCGATATGAATAATGAGCCGCTTGGTCACGACTCTAACGGCAATGCGATCTACCTCAAAGATGTATGGCCTTCGCAGCGGGAGATCAACGAGATCATGGATGTGGTGGTAACTCCAGAAGATTACAAGAAGACCTATGAAACCATTTTTGATGGTGACGAGGCATGGCAAAACCTAGAAGCACCGAAAGGCAGCATTTACGAGTGGGATTCCAGTTCAACTTATATTCAGGAAGCACCATTCTTCAAAAATATCTCTGAAGATGTGCCGGAACCTGACGATATCAAAGGTGCTAAAGTACTGCTGCAGCTGGGCGATATGGTAACAACAGACCACATCTCTCCCGCCGGTAAATTCCAGCCGGAACACCCTGCCGGAAAATACCTGGTAGAACATGGCGTGGAGCAAAAGGATTTCAACTCCTACGGCTCCCGAAGAGGTAACCATGAGGTGATGATGCGAGGTACCTTTGCCAACGTGCGTATCAAAAATAAGCTTGCCAATCGAGAAGGTGGCTGGACTACCTATCACCCTACTGGTGAAGAGATGACCGTATTTGATGCCTCAATGAAATATCAGGAAGCAGGTACGCCATTGGTGGTTATAGGTGGTAAGGAATATGGCTCTGGTTCTTCCAGGGACTGGGCAGCCAAAGGCACCACTCTATTGGGTGTGAAAGCCGTTATCACGGAAAGTTTTGAGCGTATCCACCGGTCGAACCTGGTAGGTATGGGTGTATTGCCGATGGTATTCATGGAAGGTGAAAATCAGGAAACTTTGGGTCTGACAGGCACCGAAACCTACGATATCCATGGCTTATCGGCTGACCTGACTCCAGGTAAAATTGTGGATGTAACAGCCACGAAACCTGATGGCTCAAAAGTGGAATTCCAGGCCAAGCTAAGACTGGATTCCGGTATAGATGTGGAATACTACAAGCATGGTGGTATCCTAAACTATGTACTTAGAAATTTCCTTAAGGACTAAGGTCTCAGGAGTATAAATAATTGCAAAGAGGTCGCTAAAAGGTGACCTCTTTTTTTTGTGTTCGGCATTATTATTCTATACCCTGGTTGTATGTTGGAATTGAAAAAATATTGGAGCTAAACTACATCTATCCCCCGCTGGGCTCCTATGCTAAAGCTACAGCGCCAGAATGTGGGCAATGGTATTAAGCTAAGCGCAAATCTATCCCCCGCTTGGCTCCTATGCTAAAGCTTCAGCGCCAGCATGCGGGGGCAGGGGGTGGAAAAAACTAATTTTTCATTCTGCCTCTCACCGGTGGTGATACACCTTTTTGTAGCATCAGCTTTTCAGCTTCGCTTTCTATTTTCATACTAACCAAATTGATGTGGTGCAGTACCTCCTCATCAGTAAAGCGAAGGACAGTAAAACCTGCATTTTCAAGATTCCACTGACGCTTCATGTCATTTTCAGCAACTTCCTCGTAGCTATGTGTTATTCCATCGACTTCTATAATCAATTGTAGCTCTTTACACATGAAGTCAGCAATATATTGAAGAACGGGGCGCTGCCTTCTAAAGGTAAAACCTTTCACTTTTCCTGCCTTTAACACATATTTCCAAAGACATGCCTCAGCCTTGGTCATAGTACCGCGGAGTTTCCTTGCTTTGGAAGATAGATGCTTATTGTAATAATGATTGTTAGATGAATTTGGCTTCATTATATAAAAATAAAAGAATCCACCCCCTAACCCCCGCCTGCGGGGGATATAGTTTGGTATAACGAACTACAGGAGTTGCAAATTGCAAAAGAGGTCCCCGAAAGGTGACCTCTTTTTTTTTGTGTTCAGCATTATTATTCTATACCCTGGTTGTATGTTGGAATTGAAAAAATATTGGAGCTAAACTACATCTATCCCCCGCTGGCGGGGGAAGGGGGTGGAAAAAACTGCCTCTCACCGGTGGTGATATACTTTTTTTTGAGGCTATAGCACAAAGCCAGACAGAGGATCACAGAGTCACACAAAGTGCTAATCACCTCTGTGAAACTTTACGCTGCTTTGGGAACTTTATGCTATAGCATTTACTAAAAGAAGGGATGTGAGTGTCCATTCATTTGTTCAAAATACTGAACTCCCTATCATTCATAGAGGTCAATAATTTGCCCCCTGGCCTCCTCCATCAAATCTTCCAACCGAGATGCCGAGGAGCTCTGTATGGGTTTACCAAAGCGCACGACCACCGTACCCGAATACATTTCGGTGACATTATCAGGGGGTACAATTTTGTCTGTATTGATCAGCGCTACAGGCACAATGGGTAGCGCATTTTCCCGGGCCAGAACGAAAGGTCCCTTTTTGAAAGGCTGAATCCCCGCACTCCTTGCTCGGCCACCTTCGGGGAACATGATTACATTTTTGCCTTTGCGAATGAGCTCACCGGCGCGGGCAAGGCTCTGAATTGCTTTTTCCCGATTTTGCCGGTCGATGAAAATCATACCGGTAGCCCACATGTACCAGCCCACAAAGGGCATGGTTCGGATTTCCTTTTTGGCTACAAAATGGAGGTTGACCGGAACAGCCCTGAAGAGCACCGGTATGTCAAGAAACGAACGGTGGTTGGCTACAAAGATGGCCGGTGGCAGGTCTTTGAGGTTTGCCAGCCCTTCGATTTGCAGCCGGGTACGGCATATCCATAATATACCCGGTGCCCACATGGTGCGTGCCATCTGCACCGACCATTTCCTCTGGAAAGTCAACAGCAGCACCAGTGTGGAGAGAAAAACCAGCAAGCCGGTCCACAAAAAGGCTAGTCCGTACCGAATGATCGCAATCATGCAGCGAGATTAGTAAATACTGGGGGTGAATGCAAAGGGGATTTTATTTCAGAGACAACTTTTTGCTTGGACAGCTTTTGAAAATTTAAAAGGTAAAAGCTTACATATTACTACATTGAAATCAACGAATAACCTAATAGAATATTCATGGAAGTGATTGTTAGGCATCTTTTTTATTAATTTCATCACAAATCCTTGAGATTACTTCAGTAGCTTTTGAATATTCAAGGTCAAAAAATTCTCTCCTAGGATCAACTCTATATTGAACTAATTCATCATGAATTCTCTTTTCAGCTTTTACGCAATCCTTTACATTCCATTCTTGAGCTTTGTAGAATTTATCAGGTACACTAGTTTTTGAAAGTTGTTTTGCTCTATTTTCAACATCTTTCTTTGTTAGGCCTATTTTGAAAATATTTTGGCCCATGGAAGGATTCCTCATAATATAGATGAACCCAGCGTTTACTCCTTTATATCTTTCTTTTTCTTTAGTAATTACTAATTCATCCTGTTTCCCCTCGTACCAGCTAAGTTTCTTATTAACCCAGCTTTTACCATGAATTGGGTTGCCTTTTTTGTCTAACCCAACTTCGTCAACACCGAGTTTTTTCCAAAAGCCGCTAGTTTCGATTTTAAATAGGTCATCTCGCAGTTTAATATTATCAGGGGAGAATTTATTATCCTTATTCAGTACATAAAGTGGTTTAATTGATGCTTTATATCCAAAAGTGTCCTTGAACTTCCGTTTTTTTATAGGATGGGAATTTGCTTTTTTGAATTCAGTTTCATGTGATTCCTCAAGTAGGGATTCTTCAAATGTATTTAGATAGTACGGCAAATAAAGTGATGACTTAATCACTTCAAATAAAGCATTGTAATCAGTAACTTTCTTCACACCCTTTTTATGAATCTCCTCGTATTTTGGAGATCGATAATCTCCATTATGATCAATAAAAGTATCTATTTCGTCAGTCTGAACAGAAAAAGAGTGTTCATACTCTTCCGCTATGTATCTAGCATCAATCGTTTCAGTTTGTAAATCCAATCTACAAATGACGAGTGTTTTGGCATAGGATTCTTGTTCATCTATATACAAGGGTTGCTGCTTTTGGCCTTGTGTATCCTTTTTATATTTTTCTAATAGTTCTCTTTTATTTGAGTATTCTGTATTCAGCTCAATTTTAATGTCGTCTGTAGACCTTTTCTCATTACTGCCTGAAATCAAAAGAATAGTGACCTCATTACCTCTTCTGATTATGGATAGGCCAGCAACTATGAATTCAATATCGTTATCAGTTTTGATTTTAATTTCTGCTAAATCTGAACCTATATTGAAATTATAAATTATATCCTCAACAAGATTTTCAGTAATAAGAGATTTGTTTTCTGAGAATTCATTAGAGGTGATAAAATCTAGGAAATCAAAAAATGAAATTAAATAGTTCTCTTCTTCAAGGAGCTCAAAGTAGATATGTGGCTTATGGTATCTGAAATACGATTCCATGATGTTAAATAACATCGGCATTGATCTTAAACCGTGTTCCCAGGCTCTAGAGTTGTATTCGAGTAAAAAGTGACGTAGTGTAACTTCTGTTATGAAGTCTGAATGAGATAGATACTGAGCCTCTAGAGAGTTTCTTGCCTTTGTAAAGCAGTCTTTGATGATTTTTTTTTCTTCCGGGCTTTGGACTCTTGAGCTTAAATGTGATACAAGTTTTTCATAGGCGTCACTCCCCATGTCAGGAATTACACCATGGAAAATATCCTGTCTTCTATCAATATTACTTTTCATTCGTCAATGATACTTAACGGCCCTGGCCATGGCAAGTGCGGGATTTTGAAACCAAATCTTTGTCCGCCAGACCGAATGTTGTTTATATGCAATATCTTCATTTTTAAGCAATCAACCCGCATTTGCTATAGCCGATTTTGTAGCACGTTATTCAATTTCATTTTTAACAGTATACTTCTTTGACTTTTTAGAAAGTTGCAAACGTTTCAGAAAAGCTACAAGTAAGGATATCCCAAATAAAATGGAAAATACAATCGATATCCACCAAAGGATTTTTTCAGATGATTCTACAGTGTTCTGCGCGTATGAAATCCAAAAACCTACAACTGCGTTTGAAAGCACTGAGGAAATATATATCCAAATTTCAAAATCAGTCAGTGCAGATGCATTTACTAGTTTTATATCAACTGACTCTGGAACTGAGACCGTAATGTTCAATCCATCTGATAATGGATTTGAAGATTGTTTGCCACTCCCTACATTTTCAGAAGTAACATGCTTGTTTTGATTTTCAGCCATAGTTACTTCTTTTAATTACTTCTATTATTTATTTCAATCCAAAGGTTTTCATTCAACATTCCATTGTACCGTCCTCCCGACATTAAGGGGGTCATCAAAAAATTCAATTTGGAGGGATTGTTTCGTGAAATGTTCTGTAGAGCATTTAAGATTAGGTCCCACTGATTTTGTCCTGCGACGTTTACGACATACGTAGTAGTCAATGGTTTGACCCATGAATATTGATTTATGACTTCATTGATCTGATTCTCGATATTACTCCTCTCTTGTCCGCTTGAGTGGATATCGTACGTTAATACAAAATGCATTCTATGTGTCTTTAAATTGTCTGATATATTGTTTCTTTAATGTGCTACAGTTATAATATATCACGCACTGTGCGCAATATTTACATCTCAAATTAAGATCAGTACGCGTCATCCCCCTAAATTGGAGAGATATCAAACACTATGATTCTTCAAATTAAGTTTAAAAAATATCACTTCAAATATTTTCCATCTTAATGGAATAAAATACAGAAGTCTCCGAAACCGTCAAGTAGGTTTGCAGGTCATCTTCGGAGACTTCCGAAACCGTGCAAGTTTGCCTGGGAATTTCCAGCAAACCGGAATACGTCCTGCATGGTGCATGGCAAAATCCGGTGCATCGGAAAACGTCCAGCACGGAGCATGGCAAAATCCGGGGATTCGAGAAGCGTCCTGCATGATGCATGGCTGTTTTGAAGGGTTCCAGGTTTATTGGGCGTGTTAATTCTGGGGTTGCTGCAATCGAGCTGGAGACCCCCGCCTGAACGACCAGTCGGGCAGGCCTCGATCCCGAAATTTCGGGACTCGGGGTGACGCTGGAGTGGTGAGGTTTGGAGGAGGGAGAAAAATTGACCCACCGCGTCATTTCGACTGGAAGCTCCGAGTAATCGGGGCTGTAATGGAGAAATCTTCCAGAAAGGAGTACCCCGTCCGTACCTGGTTATAGCTTTCGCTATGATCTTTTAAGATAGTAGTGTTTTAAAGGATCATTAGCACTCAATTATTACTGATGTTCTATGATACCATCATTATTAAGCTCAATGAAAACACTCCTGGACAAGGCCTTTTTTATAGTATCTTCATTGTTTCTGAATAAATCAAAAAGCTGCTTGTTCTTTAGATTTCCTGTTGTTATTAAGAATAATCGTCCAGGCTTTTTATATACCATGTGGGAATGGTAGAAATCATAATCCTTCGTTACGACAATAAGGCCATTTAAATCAGCATATTCAGTAATTTCCCTGTCGGTTGATTCATCACCTTTGGGAAGTTCTTCAACATGAATAGCTTCCATTCCAAGGTGATTTAATATTTCGCAAAGTTTTACAGGAAGTTGAGCGTCAACAATCAGCTTCATCCCACAGTTTTAGTGTAGCTCGAATACTTTGTTACTCTTGTAGCATAAGCTAAACATGCCAATATGTCTTCTTCTTCCAGATTTGGATAATCTTCTAATATTTCAGCATGTGTCGATCCCGAAGAAAGAAGATCTAGTATTAAATCAACCGTATATCTCTTGTTTCTAATAGTTGGCTTTCCATGACAAATTTCAGGATCGATGGTAATTCTATCTAAAAGTTGATTTCGCATATCCTAAAATTACAAAATGTTCCATTAAGTTCTTCTGTGAACCATTTCCTCAGTTGTTAATTTTTAAATCAAACGGAAGATCAAAAATTACATTCCTAAATGATACCAAAGTCCGGTATGACCTTTCTAAAGTGCTTGTGCTTAAGAAAGGCCGTAGGATCGCTGGCGCTTAACCTATGACAAGTTGGGGGACCAGTTTGGGTTAGGGGAAGTTTATTAATTATTACAACCTGTTTTTTTAGATCTCTGGCAGAATGATGTATCATAAGGATATCTACTGTTTACTCATCGATAATTCTATAAATTATTCTGTAATTACCTTCGATCAATTCTCGGATATCGGGTTGATTAATTTCTTCAACTACTTTACCAGCTCTAATCAACCTTTTTACTAATTGTGTTTTAGCGATTAATTTCTCGATTTGCCTTGAGGCATACTTTTTTGAATCTAATGCGATGTAATCGAAAATTTCATTAAGGTCGTTTTTGGCTTCATCGAGCCACCTTATTTCGACCATTTTTCAAATGCCTTTTTGATTTCAGTTTCGGAAACAGTAGCTCCGCCATTTTTAGAAATTGCAATTCGATCTTCCAGCTTTTCAATAAAAATTAAACGCTCTATCAATGCTTCAATAGAAAACTCTTGATCCGGAAATTTATCGATGTGCTCTTTTAAACGCTCCTTAGTAATCATAACATTAGTTTGTATGAAATTAACAAATGTAATTCAATATTGATGCTTAAAGCATGAAATACCACTTTCTAACAGGCTGTAGCATCCGCCACGCCCGTTCTGTAGTGCCTGTGGTTAGAAAAGCTTACAGGATCGCTGGCGCCTAACATACGTCCATTACCCTATTCACCTCAAAGCACATGCTGAATCGTAATTTGCCGGCCATTCAGGGATATGGACTCTCCGGCTTTTTTATCATTCAGCAGCTGCCCTATCGGTGACAGTACCGAGATGAAAAACACATCGGTCTGCTCTACAGTAACTTTACCCAGCGGGATCGACACAAAATAGATGCCTGCAGAGGTCTCCATCAGCGAACCTATGCCGCCGCTGTTGTAGCTCTTGTCGGGATTGATCCGCTGAAGCATAGCCATAGACTCCTCCGCATCGGCCAGCTGCTTGCCGGTGCGCTCCAGGTCCAGGTGCATCATCGCCCGGCCCGTCTCATGCTTATCGCCGGCAGAGCTCTTCGACTCTGACTCCATGGCCTCATTGAGTTCCTTTACTTCCTGGCGGAGGCCGGCTATTTTCTGCTCCAGCAACTCATATCCCTGCTGCCAAAGCTTTCGCTTTAATTGATTGTTGATCAAGTGTGAAAAATTAAGCCGCAAATTTAGGGTACGGGATCATAACCACTACCACCCCAGGGGTGACAACTCAAAATTCTTTTGGCCGCCAGCCAGGTTCCCCTGAAAATCCCATGCTTTAAAATAGCTTCTTTGGCATACTGACTGCAGGTAGGCGTATAGCGGCAGGAAGCCGGAAAATAGGGCGAAATGCCGTATTGGTAAAACAGGATCGGCAGGGTGAAAATTTTGCGTATAAGTTTTCGGGCAGTCATGCGTTTAATAGGCAACGTTGCGGCTTATGGAATCATTCTTAAACTGTGGTTATTTTTCAAACCTATGGACAAACTCTCATAAAATTTCAGGAGCTTTGGCCCTCAAAATAAGCACTAAGCTGGGAAAATTTATCGATTAAAATGCATAAGTGGGTCTGGGTATTATTGATGTTAGGGTTAACCGCCGGGTCATTGCATGCAAAGGGGCTGTATTCCGTGCCGCCAGATACGCTTATACCGGCTGCCGACAGCCTTTCGGATCGGCCCATCGAGATTGGTGAGATTTACATCCTCGGCAATAAAAAAACCAAAGAGCATATCATCGTCCGCGAGCTGTATTTTGAAAAAGGCGATGTGTTTACCCTCAGCGAGCTCAACCAGATTATTGAGCGGGACCAGCAGAAAATCTTTAACCTCCGGCTCTTCAATTCGGTAAATCTCACTGTACTGGAAGCTGAACCGGGCAAAGCGGATGTACTGATCGAAGTATCCGAACGCTGGTACCTTTTTCCGATCCCCCTGTTTAAACTGGCCGACAGGAACTTCAATGACTGGTGGGCCAACCGCGACAGGGATTTTAGCCGGGTAAACTACGGCCTCAAACTGTACAACTACAACAGCCGCGGCAGGAATGAAAGGCTCCGGCTCATCGCACAGCTGGGCTTCACCAAGCAGTTTGAGCTTAACTACAGGATTCCCTACATCAATAAAAAGCAGAAAGAAGGCCTGATTTTCGATTTTTCGTTTTCAGAACTCAAAAACCTCTCCTACAATACGGATGACCACCTCACGCTCTTCATCCGGTCGGAGGACAATATCTATGAAAGCTGGAATGCCAACGTGAGCTATTCCTATCGGGCTTCTTTTTACAGCTTTCATTACGTGACACTGGGCTTCAACAGCATATCGGTGGCCGATACCATACTAGACCTCAACCCCAACTATCTGGCCAGAGGGCTCAACAGCAACAGAAACATCAATATCGGCTACCGCTTTGTAAGAGACCTGCGCGATTATGTGAACTACCCGCTGGATGGGTTTTACCTGATGGCTGATGTACGTAAAACAGGGCTCGGCATTTACAACGATATTGACATTTTCTCCGCCCAATTGACATACCGGAGGTATTTTGATCTCGGCAAAAAATGGTATTTGAGTTCTACTGTTTCCGGCAATGTCTCAACCCCTCTTGACCAGCCCTATGCATTTATGCAGGCCTTGGGTTTCGGCAAGGACATCATTCGTGGCTATGAACTGGATGTGATAGAAGGGCCGCGCTACATTTTGAGTAAAACCAACCTGAAGCGCAAGCTCCTGGGCACCACTATCAATCTGCCCAATCTGATCTTTGAGCAATTCAGGACCTTCCCGGTGGATGTGTACGCCAAAGTATTTTTTGATGCCGGTAGGGTGAAAAATTATCCGTTTTTTGAGGCCAACAATAATAACTTCCGCCTTACGGAAAACTGGCTGTACAGCGTGGGTGTGGGTATCGATATTGTTTCTGCCTACGATTTTGTGGTACGACCGGAGTACAGCCTCAACAGTGAAGGTGACTTCAATTTTTTCCTGAACTTCCAATCTGATTTTTAAAACTCCACCGGCTGCTTTTTACCATTTTTGCAGATGTAGTACCACTGTCCTACGGTTTGCACTCTTTTCATTTTTTTTTAGAGTATTACATTATTCACCTCCTACCACTGCAAGCAATGCTGTTAAGCTAAGCGCAAATTGTCCCTCTCATTGAGAGGGTTAGGGAGAGGTAAGTTAAAAAACTGCTTAGCTTAAGAGCATTGCCACCGCTAGTGGGGCAGTATGAGTGCAAATTCTCAATCAAAACCGAATCATGATTAAACTGTCATTTTGTTTCAAAATTGACTCTGCTTAAACCCCGGTTGATACGTATGATCCACCCCCTACTCCCGCCAGCGGGGGATATTTCACTGCAATTGATGAAAGGTGTCGTAAATGAATCAGCTCAATCATTACTTAACATCGAGCAAGAAGTTATCTCCATAGAAAACTTTTAGCTCTACAGACACGCAATCTGGAACAAAGCCCTGAACAGAGGCCAAAGTGTCATCATATATCAGGATTAACTATGTTTAACTGTAAACTAATTTCAGGACTGTACAGTGTCCCCCGCTGGCGGGGGTTAGGGGGTGGAAAAGAACTAAATCTTCTTCATTCTTCTTATCGGAGAAGAAATGCCTTTTTGTTCCATAAGTCTTGTAACTTCATGTTCTATAGCTAGCCTCACTGAATTAATATGATTCAGCACTTCTTCATCGGCAAATCGAAGGACAGTAAAGCCTGCGTTTTCGAGCTCTTTTTGACGCTTTATATCATTCTCTACAACATCTCCATAACTATGTGTTATTCCGTCTACCTCTATGATCAATAGAAGTTCCTTACACATAAAGTCAGCAATATATTGAAGAACAGGACGCTGCCTACGAAATGTAAAGCCTTTCATACTTCCTCCTTTAAGTACATATTTCCAAAGGCATGCTTCAGCCTTGGTCATATTACTACGGAGTTTCCTTGCATTGGTAGAAAGATGTTTATTGTAATGGAAATTATTGGAAGAAGATGGATTCACTTTATAAAAATACTAATACGCTCCCTACTTCCATCAATACCATTAAGCAAATCAGTTATTTAAAATTCCTTCCAGAATCCCTTCAGAGCAAAGGAAAACTGGATACTAAGATTTGAATATTTTTTTAATAAGTGCAGCTGCAAAAGAAAACCGAATCATGATCAAACTATCGGTTTGTTTCAAAATTTGCTATGTATAAATCCAGGTTGATATGTATGATCCACCCCCTAACCCCCGCCAGCGGGGGATATTTCACTGCAATTGGAAAAAGGTGTCGTAAATGAATCAGCTCAAACTTTACTTAACATCAAACAAGAAGTTATCTCCATGGAAAACCTTCTTTCTAAGGACACACTTTTTGGGACAGTAACTATAGATCCAACCCCTACCCCCGCCAGCGGGGGATATTTCACTGCAATTGGAAAAAGGTGCCGTAAACGAATCAGCTCAAACATTACTTAACATCGAGCAAGAAGTTATCTCCATAGAAAACCTTCTTTCTAAGGACACACTTTTTGGGACAGTACCCAACTACATCTTCTACTACCAGCCTCAACAGTGAAGGTGACTTCAATTTTTTCCTGAACTTCCAATCTGATTTCTAAAACTCCACCGGCTGCTTTTTACCGTTTTTGCGGATGTAGTACCACTGATCAATGGTTTGTCCCGCTTCGTAATTTCCCTCGTATTCAAGACTCCCATCTTCCCGGAAATACTGCCAAAAGCCATCCTCCTTACCATTTTGGTAATCACCCTTTTGAATGACTACACCCTCCTCATTGTAGATAATCCATTGTCCGTGTGGTAGACCAGCCTTGTAATGTCCCGTTCGTTTGATCACTCCATTTTCATGGTAAAACAGCCATTGCCCCTCGTACAAGCACTCCTCAAATACGCCCTTCTTCTCTAATTGGCCGTTGGCATGGTAGTAGAACGAAGAGTCCTGCTGCAGATCACCGACCCAGTTTTCCTTACTCTGGAGTTGGCCATTGGGGTAATAGCTCAACTGCTCACCATCGAGCATGCCCTTTTCATATTGTTCACGTGCATTGATTTCACCATTAGGATAATAATAAACCCAGGCCTCTGACTTCAATCCATCCTCATATTTTCCGATCGATCGAATACTCCCGTCTGCAAAATAGGTTGTATCCACCTGCGCATGGCTATTGGCAGTAGCCATCAAAATCATAAGCGCGATTGCCACAAACAGAATAGTAACTTTCAATTAAAATTGATTATTTGAATTAAACCACCACTTACACTACTTTGCAATTTATGAAAAAAAGGGTCGTAATATCCCTGTTCCTATGCCTGCCTTTCTTTGCCCTAGCACAAGGGGGCAACTACCAAATTAGTGCCAGAAATGCCGCTATGGGTGGTGCCTCTGCCACCATCAGTGATGCATACAGTGCCTTTCATAATGTTGGTGCTCTAGGCGGATTTGATGAGGGTATCACTGCTCTGGCCGGTTACCAAAGGCGGTACGGCCTGGCAGAATTATCCCTTTTTGGCTTTGGCCTTACTGCCCCTACTGAGTATGGCACATTTGCCCTTACCGCCAACCGGTTTGGTAATTCCGACTTGTACAACGAACAGCGACTCGGCCTGGCATTTAGCAATACCATTGGTTTTGTATCGCTGGGCGCTGCTATCAATTACATCCAGTACAGCATTGAAACAGCAGGCACACGCCCATTGATATCTATCGATTTTGGTGGCAAAGTGACCCTTTCGGAGCAATTGTCATTTGGTGCTTACATCAGAAACCTAAACCAGGCACAGGTGCAGGAATTTACCGACGAGCGCCTGCCTACAAGTCTGGTGTTTGGCTTTTCGTACCGACCTACCGACCTTCTCATGCTCAATGCTGAACTAGACAAAGACCTTGAGTTTGACGAAATCTTCAAAATCGGACTGGAATACCAGGTGGTCAACAACATTTTTCTACGTACGGGCTTACAAACGGCACCCTTTCACGGAAGCTTTGGGGTGGGCTTTGCACCCCGCAGACTGGCATTTGATTATGCCTACCTGACCAACAATAACCTTGGCGACCGGCATGAGCTTAGCCTGACCTATCGCATATCAAAAGTGAGTGATGAATAGGAAGTTATCATTTGCTTTATTGTTCATGATCCTATGGCCATGCTTGCTGTGGGCGCAACCAGAAGAAGACCTCAACCTGGAGCAGTTTGTAGAGCAATTGTTTCAGGTCCAGGATACAGACATTGATTACGAAGATCTCTATGAATCACTATACCTGCTGTACACCAATCCGCTAAATCTCAACAAGGCAACCACTGAAGATCTTGCTTCCCTGTATATTCTTAATGCGCAACAAATCACTGCACTTCAGCAATACATTCAGGAAAATGGTGAACTGCTCAGCATGTATGAGCTGCAGGCCGTGGAAGGTTTTGATGTAGAAACCATCAGCAATATTGAACCTTTCGTCACCGTAGAGGAGGCTGATCTTGCAGCAGACACCCGGCCCTTGCTGGAACGTATTCTTTCGGAAAGAAACAATTATTTCATTTACAGATACGAGCAAATCCTGGAGCAGCAGCAGGGATTTACCGAGCCCACAATCAATGCCGCAGGCGAGCCGTCCAGCCGCTATGCCGGCAGCCAGGGCAAATACATGGGACGGTTCAGGGTAAGCCACCGCAATGACTTCAGCCTGGGTTTCACTTTTGAGAAAGATGCCGGCGAACAGTTCGGCTTTGCAGACTCTACCCGCACCTATGGATTTGATTTCTCTTCCTTCCATTTTATGCTTCAGAATAAGGGCAAGCTCAAAGCCCTGGCTATCGGCGATTACCAGGTGCAGGCCGGGCAGGGCCTGGTGTTTGGGGCCGGCTTTAACCCCGGCAAGGGTGCAGAGACCATTACTACCGTACGGCGAGGCACCACGGGCATCAGGCCGTACAGCTCCGTGCTGGAAACCGGATTTTTTCGTGGAGTAGGTGCCACTTATGAGCTGAATAATTTTCAGGTGAGTGGCTATTTTTCCAGACTTTGGCAAGATGCCGGCATTCGTAATGACACCACGTTTACCGACTTTGAAGAATATATTTCCTCCATACAGCTTTCCGGTTTTCACAGAACGGATAGCGAGCTGGAAGCTAAAAACAGCGTACTGGAGCACAGCTATGGTTCTACTGTAGATTTCAGTACCGACAGGCGCAAATACCTGGTAGGCGCCTCGGTACTACATACCAACTACAGCTTGCCGCTGCAGCGCCGCCCCAACAACTACAATCAATTTGAATTCAGCGGCACCTCCAACACTGTGGTAGGCGCCTATGGTAGCTATTTGTGGCAAAACTTCAATATTTTCGGTGAGGTTGCCCGGTCTACTTCCGGCGGTATAGGTGCGGTGGGCGGCTTTATGGCTAGCCTTTCGCGCTATGTAGACATGAGCATGGTACTACGGCGGTACGACAAGAATTTTCATACTTTCTATGGCAATGCCTTTGGTGAAGGATCGCGCAACATCAATGAAAGCGGTATTTACTGGGGCCTCAAAATCAAGCCATCACGCAAATACTTCCTAACGGCCTATTTCGACAAATTCAATTTTCCATGGCTGAGGTTTAGAGTAGATGCCCCCTCTGATGGCTATGAATACCTAGCCCGCTTCAACTACCGGCCCCAGCGGGATATTCTGATTTATGCGCAGATAAGGGAAGAGGTGAAAGACATCACTACCAGCCCGGAAGGTGCTACCCTAAGCCGCACCTCTGCCGGCGTGAAGCGCAACTATATTTTCAATTTTGATTACCGGGTGAATGAATTTTTTGACCTGAAATCAAGGGTGCAGTACAGCAATTACACATTGGCTGATGAGTATACTGAAGGGGTAGCCTTTGTACAGGACTTCAATGTGGAGTATGGTAGATTCAGGTTGAGCTCACGATTTGCTCTTTTTGATACGGACGACTATGAAAACCGGCAATATGTGTATGAAAGGGATGTGCTTTACGCATTCTCCATCCCCGCTTACAATGGTTTGGGCATCAGAAACTACCTGCTGCTTCAATACAAGCCATCCCGAAAATTCAATGTCTGGATTCGATATGCCAGGTTCAACTTTAGGAATGTAGACGAAATTGGGTCCGGCCTCAATGCCATTGAAGGTAATACCCGCACCGATATCAAAGTACAGTTGAGGGTACGGTTTTAGCATTTTTTAGACGATGATCAACACTAATCTTCAATGTTAACCTCAGCATTTTGACCTATCAACCCCTCAATCCTTTGCAAAGCACGCTGGTTATTCGGCAATAATATATTGTTGATGATATTGGCTTTTTCCCTGGAGGTAAGATGCCAGCTTAAAGATGCGCGCTCCATCTCCTTGTCCTCCAGTTTGCGACGCTCCGAAGTGAATAGCTCCTCCTGCAAGTTGGTGTAGGTATTGTATTCCAAAGCCACCACCGACAAAGGCGCTTTGAACCACTCCTGAGCATACTTTATTTTGGAGTCATTGTTGATATCCTGGATGTTGGCCAGGTTATTATAAACGCTGCTGATCGGGGCAGAGAAGCTTTGCATGATAGATGGGTTTTTTGTAGGCTCTATAGGTGCCGCTTTTCGTGTATCCCGAATGGAAATCATGACTACACCGCTGGTATTTTCAGCAAACCAATCTTTAAAAGTGTATAGAAATTTCAATGCATCGGAAATGCCAAAATTATCCGAAATACCGGCATCCATTATCTGCATGGCAGGTTCAGAAGGAAGCTCCACATTTGGAGTAATATAAGGAAAAGAAGCACTCATCCTGAGCCCACTGAGAAATCGCAAATCGGCAGCCCCATGGTTGCCAAACATGGTCATAAAATCAATGCCACCCACAAAATCATCCTCGGTTTCATAACCGGCTTGTAGGTTCATAAAGCGAACCGGATGAGGTGATATGTAAAGCTTTCTGCCATCATTTGCGATTACAGGAGACATCAGCAGCGCAGGTACCTGCGCTGACTTTTCATATGGCGCATAAGTTGACAATGGGATATCCAATACAGCTTTGGTGTTGATATTCAACTGCTGCTCAAATGCGTACCCCCTGTCTTTGATGTATGATTTTTCGTTGTAAACGAAAGTCTGGCTTCTCAAAAAGAGATCGTTTACAAGCAGACTGAAGATGATAGGGTTAAGATTGTCCATGGCAATGTTGGTCATCATGGAGCTTACCTCGGGCAGATTAGCCTCTCCCATCTGCTTACGGCGATAAACCTCCCTGTAATAGGCGCCACCTATCAATCCTCCGGAAGCTCCGGCCATCAGCACCGTTTGATCCATCAATGCACCTCCCAACAAACTATCCAGGTGATCCATGACATTGATCGTCCAAAGAGCAGAGCGCTGCCCTCCCCCACTCATGCAAAGTATGATCGCCCTGGGTTTGGCTCCTGCCTTTTGCTTGCTTTTCCAGGCCTGCAGCATAGTCAGCATGTTGGCCTTATCCTCCTCAATGGTACTGGCTGCATTTTGGACCGCCAGCGCAGCTAAGGAATAAGGTGCCGGCTGTGCATCATAGTCTAATCCAAAGGCGTGGTTTTGTTCGTTGATGATGCCCTGCTTGACCAAGCCATTGATGATCAAAAACAAAATGATAATGATCGTGGTAGCCCAACTTCTAAACCAATAGGATATTGCCCCGGTGATCATGATCAATAAGGTAAATATCAAAAGTGTGGAAGCAGCTGCCGGAATTTTGAATATTGGCACATCCATGAAAAACCCCAGTAGGCCAATTAACCCAATCGCGGCAATTTCAATAATGACCGAGTTGAAGTGGTTCTGATCAAAAACCTTGGTTATGGCCTCCTTATCATAAAAGTCGTACAGCCCTTTTGTGGAATGCACCCTCAGCTTTAAATCCCAATAGCTATCGATCCGATCTGTTCTGGAACGCCGTTCCTTTAGCTTGTTCATCACGTTAAGTCGGCTGATTTTCACTTGCTTGAGCCTTTTATCCACACTGCCCACCAGGTACTTAAAAATATCCTTGTTGGTAAAGGCAAAATAGGTGTAAAGCAGGGTAAGCATGGCTACCACACCAGCCAGTAAGCCTGCTAACATCAGAGTCAAATCTGCAAAGTCAGTAAATTCATTATTGAGCTGAAAAACTGTAATATTAATGAGGTAGATGACAAATACGGTGACTGGAATAAGGCTATTGTTTAGCGAAAACCTGAGAAAGGGTTTTTCCAGGATGCCGATAAAGCTATACTTATGGCCGTACAAAATATAGCTGGTGATATGAAAGGCTGCCGTCATACCGCCAAAGGCAATTCCTACAATAAAAAAGCTCCAAAAACCTACATGATTGAGGTATTCAGGATCCAGAAAGAGGTAGGGCACACCAAATACACGTCCGAAATTCTGTGTGGTAATGGTAAGGAACAAAATCCAAACGACAATCAGCGTAAGGTTCCTTCTAAAATGCAGAAAGACCAGCTGCACAGGAAAAGCATAATAAAAGGCTTCAATCTTTTGGCGCATAAGGTAACTTTAAAGCCTCATTTGGGTTTTGACCAAAGTAATTAATAAAACTAAAAGAATAGCTGACTTATGACAGTAAAAGATTGGGATACCCGATCAAAAGACGGATTGAAGCTACACGGAAAATACTGGTTGCCCGAGTCAGCACCCAGCCATATCATCTGCCTTATCCATGGCCATGGGGAGCATATAGGCCGCTACGAGCATGTGGCTGCATTTTTTACCGAGCACAACATTGCCTTTTTTGCTATGGATATGCGTGGGCATGGTCAATCTGAAGGCAAAAGGGGACATATCCCCTCTTACGAAATGATCTTTTCTGATATCGAAGAGCTCATCAAACGCGCCAGAATCGACTATTTGGAAACACCAATCATACTGTACGGGCATAGCCTGGGCGGCAATTTTGCTGCCAACTATATCATCCACAACAAAACCAATGAGATTGAATCCCTGATTATTTCCAGTCCCTGGTTGAGGTTGGCTTTTGAGCCACCAGCGGCTAAAGTGAACTTAGCCAGGACCATGCGGCGTATTTGGCCTTCCTACAGTGAGCACAGCAAACTTGATGCGCAGGGTCTTTCTCACGATCAGGCAGTGGTCAAAGCATACCAGGAGGACCCTTTGGTGCATGACAAAATATCCGTAAGTCTGTTTACCAGGGCCATCCAATACGGTGAATATGCCATCAACCACGCCCCGGCGATTTCTATTCCGGCGCTACTCATGCATGGGGAAGAGGACCCTATCACCAGCATTGAAGCATCAAAAGCCTTTGTTGACAAGGGGAAAGCGCATGGTTTACCCGTTACCTTCCAATCCTGGCCTACCATGAAACATGAACCGCACAATGAGCTTGAGAAGCAAAAAGTGCTTGATTTCATAGCCGATTGGATATTGAAAAAACAATCCCTTAGCTTTAAACCAAAATCCTAACCCTATGAGACTCGCGATTCCATCCCTCCTCATTGCAGTGTTACTGCTCAGTGCCCATAAAAATCCTGATACATTATCTAAGAGACTGGACAATTTCATTCAGACTGAACTGGAAACATTAGAAGCCTTTTATAAGGATTTGCACCAAAGTCCCGAGATTTCCCTTTTCGAAAAAGAAACATCAGCCAAGCTAGCTAATGAGCTTAAATCGCTGGGGTTTGAGGTTACTCAAAACTATGGAGGTTATGGCGTGGTAGGAATCTTCAAAAACGGCGATGGGCCAACCATCCTGTACCGTACCGACATGGATGCTTTGCCTATGGCTGAAAAAACAGAGCTGCCCTATGCCTCTAATGTGAAAACAGTAAATCCTTCTGACGGCAATGAGGTCGGTGTAATGCACAGCTGTGGCCACGACATGCACATGACTGTATGGCGAGGCACTGCACAAGCTATGATTGAAATGAAGGATCAATGGTCGGGTACACTCATGATGATCGGGCAGCCTGCGGAAGAAATTGGTGCCGGTTCTGCTTTAATGCTCGAAAATGGTCTTTATGAGGATTTTGGAGTTCCAGATTACGGGGTTGGCTTACATTGTAACCCGACTATCCCTGCAGGTAAAGTAGGGTTTGGCAAAGAATATACCATGGCTAATGTAGAATCTGTGGATATTACAGTAAAAGGCTATGGTGCACATGGCGCTTCCCCACACATGTCGATTGACCCGGTGGTAACGGCTTCTATGATTGTAATGGAATTACAGACCATCGTCAGCAGAAGCCTGAATCCTATTGATGCGGCAGTGATCACCGTCGGCTCTTTTCAGGGTGGTACCAAGCACAACATTATTCCGGATGAAGTGAAGCTTCAGCTGACCATACGTACCTACACGGATGAGGTAAGGAAGAAAATCAAGCAGCGTATCAACGAAATTTGCAAAGGTGTAGCTATTGCTGCAGGGTTGCCGGAAGAGCTTTATCCTGATGTAGAATATTTTGAAAACTTTACACCTTCCAATTACAACGATCCTGAGCTGGTAGATAAACTCATACAATCCTCCTCTGCCAGTATCGGAAAGGAAAATGTAGTGGATGCAGCGCCGCAAATGGTGGGAGAAGATTTTTCAAGATTTGGCAGAACGGAACAGAACGTACCTACCGTACTGTTTTGGCTGGGCACCGTGCCTGATGAGCGTATTGAAAAGGCAAAGACGGGGTATAAACTTCCCGGCTTACATTCACCATTTTACTACCCTGACCCAAAACCATCTATTGAAACCGGTGTAAAAGTAACTACCCAGGCCCTCATTGACCTGATGAATCAGCATACGACCAACTAGGCATTATTCAAACACAATTTCCGCCTCAGTTTTGGAACCAAAAAGCCGGGTCAGCTTTACATCATCCTGCAATTCCAGGTGAATCACATTAGTCTGGTAAAGATGATATACTTAAACGCCTTTGCTTGGGATAGAGGTAGCTATTTAAGGTCTTTTTTTCTTTTGATCTTGCTTTTCCAGGCGCAAAAGTCCTTTTAAGCAGACTGTGGAAATAATAATATTTAGCTGGTTTATATGACCTATGATGATTTTAGGAATCAGAATGAAGATGGAGGAATCAGAAATAGAAGCTTACAATGATGAGAATGAATTATAATAGAAGTATTTGTAAAAGATCGAAAATGAAGGGTTTAACTGGGGACCCTTTCCTTCTATTTCCCTCCATCAAGTACTGATTCCGTGTAGAAATCATCGTCAGTCTTGATTTTTTTGATCCTTTTTTTATCAAGAAAAAAAGGATGATCAGCCAATAAATACTCTTTTATTTTTGTTCCTTAAGAGCCTTTATTCACTAACTATCTCACTGAAAAATTTATAAATAGTTAGTTAATCAAAACAGGAAAATATTCTAATTAGGAATTATTCAAACACAATTTCCGCCTCCGTCTTAGAACCAAAAAGCCGGGTCAGCTTTACATCATCCTGCAATTCCAGGTGAATCACATTGGTCTGGTCAGGAAAAACATGGAGCAGCAAATCTGAATTGATGGTCACAGATTGGATGGATTCCGGCTTATCGATCAGGAAATAGCTCCAGGTAGTGTCATTCTCAGGCTCAATCTTTAACAATACAAAATCAGTTGATTCGCCATTAATCGCTACAGACAGATGGTTTTCTATATACACCCTGATCAGATCCTTAAATTGGTTCAAGGCCTCCTGATCTCTGATCAAAATCCCCTGCCCTGTTTCGTCTCTAATGGCTTCCTCAAGGTCATCGGTAAAGAGCTTTATTCTCATCTCGAGGTTATCCGAGTGTTCTCTGGGTACAATTTCAATCACGCCGATATACACAGCATGCCACCAGAAACTCGCCAGTAATAAGAAGATGAAATTCATTGCCTAAAAATAATGGAAACAAAAAAAGCCCCGATACTTCAGGGCCATTTAATCATCTATAAAAAGTAAACCAACCTAAAATGAGCCTATTTTTAATGTCAGGAAGAAGTTCCAATCATCAAAATCATTTTCTTCTGTATTGACCAATTCCAAATCCTGAGTAAACCGTCGACTCATACCCATATTCAATCTAAAGTTTCTTGCCAGGTTAACTTCCAATGCTGCACCCGGCTCTATATACCAAAACACATCTTCATCAATTAACCCGCTAATGGAGTTATTGAAATTATTCTCCCAGTCTTCTTCAAAGCCTATCCATCCGGCACCTGCTGAAACCGGAAATGTAAAATGGATCACCTGATTGGAGAAGAATATGGGCTCCAGAAAGAGGCCTCCATAGCCGCCAAGGGCCAACACCCTGCTGTTCAAAACGTTCGGAATGTCATTGTACTTTACTGTAGGTATGATGCCATGGCCTTCCAGTCCTACTGCCAGGCTTCTGTTGATGATCCAGCCCCCACGCAACCCCATCAATACCGTAGCTTCATCCCTGAAACTGGTGGACTTGAAAGTAAGGGCACCAAAGCCTCCGCTGTGGTCCATACTACCGGCTAGTGTTCTGATTTCATCTTTACCTCGGTCCCGATTGTGCCTGCCTCTGTCTCGTGATCTGTAAACCACCGTTTTAACGACCTCACTGTCATCTTCGAAGCTGTATACCCTTGGCATCTCTTCGGGTTCGTTTTCAGGGGCCTCCACTTCGATGGTTCTTACCTCCACTTTATCAGCAGGATCTTCAGTGGGTTGAAATACAGGTGCGTCATTGATGAGGGAGTCAAGGCTGGACTTAGGTGAATTCCGTAAACTATCGGTATTCTCCTCAACTTGCTGGCCCTGCACATTTAAGGCCAGGGCACAGGAAAAAATAAAAAATAAAATACGTCGCATTTGAGTTTTTGATTGTTGATTTCTAGCTAAAGACGCAGCGTCCCAAAGGAGGTTTCCATCGTTTCTATATTTTTTTCATTGCTCTGCTATTGTGCCTTTAAAAACTTAATTTTGCCCTCCTTAAATTAATACTGAGTAGCAAATGGCGGAATATCAATTCAGCGAGATCGAGAAAAAATGGCAGCAGTACTGGGCTGACCATAAAGTGTTTCAAACCCGAGAAGAACCCGGCAAACCAAAGTATTATGTGCTGGACATGTTTCCTTATCCTTCTGGAGCCGGACTACATGTAGGCCACCCGCTGGGCTATATCGCTACGGATATCATCGCTCGCTACAAGAGGCTCAAAGGCTTCAATGTATTGCACCCTATGGGCTTTGACAGCTTTGGCCTGCCCGCAGAGCAGTATGCCATTAAAACAGGTCAGCATCCTGCTGTTACCACGGCCAATAATATCAAGCGATTCAAAGAGCAACTGAGCATTCTTGGCTTTAGCTACGACTGGGAAAAGGAGGTGCGTACCAGTGATCCTACCTATTACAAATGGACCCAGTGGATATTCCTGAAGCTTTTCAATAGCTATTTTGATGAAAAGGAAAAGAAAGCTAAACCGATCAGCGAATTGCCGATTCCTGAAGGCTTAAGTGAATCCGAAAAAAGACAATACATCAATGACCATCGCCTGACTTATCAGGATGAGGTGGCTGTAAACTGGTGCCCGGCACTTGGTACGGTATTGGCAAACGAAGAGGTTATCGGTGGTGTTAGCGAGCGTGGGGGCCACCCGGTCATACGCAAACCGATGCGCCAGTGGATGATGCGCATCACCAAATATGCTGATCGCCTATTGGAAGATTTAGATGACCTGGATTGGCCGGAATCCATCAAATTATCTCAGAAAAATTGGATTGGAAGGTCTGTTGGTGCTGAAATCAGCTTTGCTGTAGCCGGTCTGGAAGAAAAAATTGAGGTATTCACCACAAGGCCCGATACGATTTACGGTGTTACCTATCTCACATTGGCACCGGAGCATCATTTGGTAGATAAAATTACCACTCCTGAAAATGCTAAAGCAGTAAAAGCCTATCAGGAAGCTGCTGCGAACAAAAGTGACCTTGAGCGACAGGAACTGGACAAAACAAAGACTGGTGTATTCACCGGTGGGTTTGTAATCAATCCTTTGAGTGGCGAGAAAGTCCCTGTATGGATCTCAGATTATGTGTTGGTTTCTTATGGTACCGGGGCAGTAATGGCAGTGCCTGGTCATGACCAGCGGGATTTCGAGTTTGCACAGAAATTTGATATTCCTATCAGGCAAGTGATTTCTGACGATGGAAAAGAGAAAGATAGCTTAGAAGAGGCCTTTGCTGCACATGGTATTGTGATCAACTCCGGTGAAAATGATGGTATGCAGAGCCAGGATTTTAAAGCTACAGTCATCGAGCGATTGGAAAAAGAAGGTACAGGTAAGGCCTCTGTAAACTACAAGCTTCGTGATTGGGTATTTACCCGTCAGCGGTACTGGGGAGAGCCAATTCCCGTCATCCACACAGAAGATGGGGAGATCAAATCGGTGCCTGAGGATCAGCTGCCGGTCACTTTGCCCGAGGTAGATGCTTACAAACCGGCAGAAGATGGCAGCTCACCATTGGCACGCAACCAGGAATGGGTCAACACGGTTGATCCCGAAACTGGAAAACCATCCCAGCGCGAAACGAACACCATGCCACAATGGGCTGGCAGCTGCTGGTATTATTTGCGCTACCTACAGCCCTGGAATACAGACAAATTGGCTGAGGATGAAGCTCTAAAATACTGGACACCCGTAGATCTTTATGTGGGTGGTGCAGAGCATGCGGTATTGCATTTATTGTACGCAAGATTCTGGCACAAAGTATTATTTGACCTGGGCGTGGTACCTACGAGGGAGCCATTCCAAAAGCTGGTCAATCAAGGTATGATCCAGGGTAGATCAAATTTTATCTACCGTATCAAAGGCGAAAATAAATATGTAAGCTATAACCTTAGGAATGAATATGAGGTAACACCGCTCCATGTGGATGTGGCGCTTGTCACCAATGACATTCTCGACACAGAAGCTTTGAAGCAATCAAGTCCCGATTATAAAAATGCTGAGTTCATATTAGAGGATGGTCAGTATGTATGCGGTGTGGAAGTGGAGAAAATGTCCAAATCCAAGATGAATGTGGTCAATCCTGATGACATTATTGAGAAATATGGTGCCGATTGCATGCGTATGTACGAAATGTTCCTTGGGCCGCTGGAGCAAAACAAACCCTGGAACACCAACGGTATTGATGGGGTGTTTAAGTTCATTCGTAAAACCTGGAACCTGTTCCATGATAATGACAACAATCTGATCGTAAACGATGAAAAGCCTTCCAAAGAAGAGCTGAAGGTATTGCACAAGGCCATCAAGAAAACGGCAGATGATATAGAAAGGCTATCGCTCAATACAGCTGTCAGTAATTTTATGATTACAGTCAATGAACTAACCAGCCTGAAATGTCATAAGCGGGAAATATTGGAGCCGTTGAGCATCTTGCTCGCACCCTTTGCCCCACACATTGCCGAGGAGCTTTGGCATAAACTTGGGCATGAAGACTCCATTACTTATGCCAGCATGCCTGCCTTTGATGAGCAGTATCTGCAAGAGGATGCATTTGAATATCCGATTATGGTCAATGGTAAACTCAGGGCTAAGATGACCTTTGCGGTAGATACCCCACAAGCTGAAATTCAAAAAGCTGTGTTGGATTCCGATACCATCCAGAAATGGACCGATGGCAAACCACCGAAAAAGGTGATCATAGTGCCTAAGAAAATCGTGAATGTGGTGATCTAATATTTATATGTAGATAGTTCCATTGTACGGAGCAATAGGATCTAAAGCAAGAATGAAAATATAAGCAGCCGTCATTACCAGTCCCGAGCGATCGGGACGGGTAATCTTCTTTCGAAGTAAAACTTAAAAAAATTGATTGAGAGAAGAAGTTATTCAGGATCCTCCTCAGGGTCTTCATCTTCAGTATCTTCATCCTCCTCTTCCTGATCCTTCTTCTTTTTACCAAAGAGGCCACCTCCAAACAATCCTTTTTTCTTGGTCGCTGTGGTATCAGATTCCATCTCTTCCTCAGTGATTTCCTCCTCTTCAGGTTCCGGAGGGCTATTGTCTATGAACAGCTCACCAAAATATTTGTTGTAATATTCCTGGTCGACATTGAAATCATCTTTTGGATCGTACTCAAATAAATACCGTTGCTCCTGCTCTTCCGTTTCTTCTTCATCTTGCAGGGCCACTGGTATTTCTTCTCCCTCAGCCAAAGAATCGGTTTCCACAAAATCCTCCGCTACAAATTCACCTTCATCCATAATCTCAGGCTCTTCCTCTTCCGGTCCTAGTACATTCTCCATAGGTGCCATTTTTAGGAGATAGTTTTTGTAGATAAAAGGCGGCAACTTCATGATGCCGTATTTATTTTTCTTTACAGGATAAGGATCAACCACATATTCCTCCGCATATGCAAAATACTCCATCATGGGGGCTTCAGCTATTGGGCTGGCGCTGGTATCCAATGGTTGTGTATCTTCTACAATCTCGGTGTTAGTTGTAGCGCCACTGCCATAACCCATGTCGATGAATTCCTGGCGCTCTGCTTCATCCAGCTTCCAGGCATAAGAAAAATAGGCTGTACGGGTAGAGTCATCCAGAATATAGGTACTCTGGAAGGCAGGGCAAATGATCTTATCCTTACATGAGGTAAGCAAAATCACACAACACACTACTACCTGAAAGACTTTATACATACACCTACGCTAATGGCACACCTTTAGCAGCTATAAAGATTAAAATTTATTAGCTAATAATCTCACAAAAACCAAAGAATCTAAGGTTTACAACCAAACCAAGCCTGCAGAAATGGATTATTCTACCTCTAGTTTGGATTTAATCCCAGGATAAATAATGTCAACCCACAGACTGTACATTGCCCCACTCGGATGCAAACCATCAGATGCTGTTAAGGAATCAACCCCAAAAGCTGTTTTAGAAACGGGTGTAATATCAAAATATTGGATGCCATAAGTAGCGGTTATACTTTTATTGGCAGCATTAAATAGCTCCAGCTCGCTTGCAATCTTTTCGGGATCTTTACCCTGACCGAAGGGTGTAACACCATAATCCGGAATAGAAACAACGAAAACCCTATCCTTTTCTCCACCTGCAAACTGAATGGCTGTATTCAGTAGTTCTTCAAACTCCAGCTTATACTCATCTAAAGGGTAGCCCCGGTATTGGTTGTTGACACCAATCAGGAGCGATACCAGGTCATATTCCTCTGCCAGCTGGGCATTCTCAATGCCGGCTTTGAGCTCATCGGTAGTCCAGCCCGTTACGGCTACAATATCCGGCTTACTGACTGCAATATCTGACTCGTTGAGCCGGCTTACCAACTGAATGGGCCAGCGTTCTTCCTTAGCCACTGCCTCTCCGATGGTATAGGAATCGCCGAGTGCCAGGTAAGTCAGCGGCATTGATGGCGTAGTTTCTTGATTATCCATAGTTTGATCATTTTCGGAAGATTGACAGGAAAATAACCCCATCAGCAATACCATAAGTACTCTCATCATCATGCGAATTTGATCTTAAAGCTAATGGGAAAGTTTGAAATGGAGGTGCAATTTCCTCCTGTGCTTTATGTCCATTTACTGTAAAACCAATAACTAGAGCCTCAGCGGGACTATGATCTATTCTTGAGTTTGTAGCCTAATCCATGGTTTGTGGCTCACAAACCATCTGAAAATGTAATGATTCATTAATCAATAGATTTTTGATTGTGACCTGTGTGCTATCCCATGGTTTGTGACTCACAAACCATCTATAATTTAATGGAGTACTGATGTTTGATTGTGACCTGTGTGCCACAGGCCACGGGGGAAATTTGTGGCGAAAGTAAGATAGATAATACAATTGCTTCCATGCACTTCGAATGTAACCCAGGTTACAAATCGGCCTGTATCGACTATAAATAAAGATTTTACGGTAACCAATGTTACCAACTGCTGCTTACCCCCCGCGTACTTTTGATCATGTATTTCAACAAAATGTACGCAATGCAAAGACCATTTATCATAACCATACTTTTAGGGCTGCTGCTGGGGCCAATTGCCCTCGCGCAGGACACCCTACAGATCAGCGCAGAGGAGCTGATCGCCCAAATCAAAACCAAGAACTTGCAGGCAAGGATCGCTGAGCAGTCTTTTGAGGAAGCCAAAGCAGATTACCAGCAGTCCAATGCAGTATTCCTACCACAGGTGGCAGTGTCGCACACGGCCATGACCACAACCAACCCGCTGATGGCTTTTGGCTTTAAGCTTAACCAGGAGCGGCTAACCCCGGAGGACTTCAATCCAGCATTACTCAACGATCCCGCTCGGATCAACACATTCGCTACACAGATAGAAGTACGCCAGCCGCTGCTCAATGTTGATGGCTTATTTGAAAGGCAGGCGGCCCGCTCTAAGATGGAAGCTTACCAACTGCAAGCCAATCGCACCAAGGAATACCTGGAGCTGGAAGTGAACAAAGCCTACATGCAACTGCAGCTGGCTTACCAGGGCATAGAGGTGCTGAACAAAGCGGTAGCCACCGCAGAGGCCAACCTGCAATTGGTACAGAATTACTATGACCAGGGCATGCTTCAAAAGCCGGACCTGTTGTCGGTATTAGTACGGGTAAACGAAGTGAGAAATCAGCGCATCGAAGCGCAAAGCAATGTGGCCAACGCTTCAGACTACCTGGCATTTTTACTTAATGAGGAGCAGGGACAAGTGATTTATCAACCTGCTGCCGCCCTGGAGCGCAGCCTGGATGAAGCCAGCATTGATCCGGTAGTTCCTGAAAACCGCACCGACATCATGGCCATGGAAAAAACCAAAGAGGCTTATGAGAAAATGTATGTCTCAGGTAAAATGAGCTTTCTGCCACGGCTGAATGCTTTTGGCAACTACCAGATGTATGACACTCAAATTTTCAATGGCAGTGCTACCGGCTACCTGGCCGGGGTACAGCTATCGTGGAACCTTTTTGATGGCTACCAATCCATCGGGAAAACAGCCAAGCGCAAGCTGGAATATGAAAAGTCGGTCAATGAGGCCGAGCAGTACAAATCGCAGAGCCAGCTGGAAGTCAACCAGCAATACCGCAAGCTGGTAGATGCCCAAAACAAAGTAAAGAATAATGCGCTGGCCCTGGAGCAATCGAAAGAAGCCTACCGCATCAGAAAAAACCGCTTTGAAGAAGGCCTGGAAAAAACTAGTGACCTGCTGATGGCTGAAACGCAGCGCTACCAAAAAGAGATGGAGTGGCTGCAATCCATATTCGAGTACAATTTCACCAAACTATATCTAAAATTTTTAACACAATAAATCATGACAATTACCAAATACATCATTTATAGCGTAATGCTGACCCTGGTTTGGGCTGGCTGTAGTGCGCCTGAAGAGAAAACAGTGGCTGAGCTACCCGCCATACCGGTGACGGTAAAAAAGGTAAGCACCCAAACTGCTGAGAGCTACATGACCGCCAGTGGTCAGCTGGAGGCCGTGCAAAGTGCCAATGTAAGCACCCGGATGATGGGTCATGTGAATGACCTGAAAGTAAAAACCGGCGATGCTGTTAAAAAAGGACAGCTGTTGCTGACCATCAACAGTGCAGACCTACTTGCCAAAAAGGCGCAGGTGGAAGCCAGCATCATGCAGGCGCAAGCCGGCTTCAATAATGCGAAGAAAGATTACGAGCGATTCCAGGCCCTGTTTGCTCAGGAAAGTGCCTCGCAAAAAGAGCTGGATGATATGACCGCTCGCTACGAAATGGCTAAGGCCGGCCTGGAAGCCGCAGAACAAATGAAGCAGGAAGTGATGGCACAGTTTGCCTACACCAACATCCGTGCGCCATTTGATGGTCTTGTGACTAATACATTCATCAAAGAAGGTATGATGGCGAACCCCGGTATGCCATTGGTAACGGTGGAGGCCCCTGATCTGCTGGAAGCTTCGGTGATGGTACCGGAAACGGATATAGAAGCAGTAAGCCAGGGTATGGAAGTGGAGGTACTGGTAAAATCACTACAGGCATCCGTAATGGGTACAGTAACCGAAGTAAGCCGCTCAGCAAAAAACACCGGTGGACAGTATATGGTGAAAGTGAGCATTGCTGAAGCTGGTGAAGCCATGCTGCCCGGCATGTTTGTGAATGCCAAATTTCCAATGGCTGCTTCCAACAACCAATCGATAAAAGTGCCCAAGTCAGCCCTTGTACAGCAAGGCCAGCTTACAGGCATCTACACGGTGGGTAACGATGATGTGGCCATCCTCCGCTGGTTACGCACCGGCAATGAAGAGGGCAATGAGGTAGAAATATTGGCTGGGCTAAAGGCCCAGGAGCAATATATCGCCTCCGCAGAAGGCAGACTGTTTAATGGTGCCAAAATAAAATATTAAGGACGCTGCGTGAGGGATAGCAGTGGAAATCCTTTGGCGGCACGCCAAAGATTGAAACGGATAGCCCGACCCTGAGCCCAAAGCGAAGGGACACGCCCAAATAAAAAATATTATGCAAGAAGGAATATCAGGAAAAGTCGCCGATTTTTTCATCAACTCGAAGCTTACCATCCTGCTGATGGTGGGTCTGATGATCATCGGTGTGTATAGCTCCTCGCTGATCCCGCGGGAGGAGGAGCCGCAAATAAATGTGCCTATGGCGGATGTGATGGTGGGCTACCCCGGCGCAAACCCCGCAGAGGTGGAGAGCCGTGTGGTGGAGCCACTGGAAAAGATCATTGCCAATATCAAAGGCGTGGAGCATATCCATAGTATGGCGATGAATGGTCAGGCTATGATCATCGTGCAGTTTTATGTAGGTGAGGATATTGAACGCTCATATGTGAAGCTGTATGATGAGCTGATCAAGCATCAGGGGCTGCTGCCGCCCGGTGCGATGGGGCCAATGGTAAAAACCCGGTCTATCGATGATGTGCCAATGCTGGGCCTTACACTGTGGAGCGAAAGCTATGATGATTACCAACTGCGCCAGATTGCTGAGGAAGTAACCTCGGAAATTGAGAAGGTGAAGGATGTGGCGATCACCAAAGTGATTGGCGGACGCAACAGGGAGCTGCGCATCGTACTGGATAAAGATAAGATGGCAGAGAATGGCGTGGATCCGCTGAGCATCATGCAGATGATACAGGCCAACAACAATAGCTCTCAATCGGGCAGCTTTGTAAATGGCGATCAGGAGTTTCTGCTGACCACTGGTAAGTTTTTGCAATCGGCTGATGATGTGGCCAACCTGGTAGTGGGTATCAATGAGCGCATGCCGGTGTACCTGAAGCAGGTGGCTAAAGTGATTGACGGACCGGAAAGCCCATCGACCTATGTGTCGTTTGGCTATGGTAAGGCCAATGAAGATTTTGAAGCTTATAAATCGGA
The DNA here is from genome assembly GCA_965227155.1 of Cyclobacteriaceae bacterium. Classification (GTDB taxonomy): domain Bacteria; phylum Bacteroidota; class Bacteroidia; order Cytophagales; family Cyclobacteriaceae; genus UBA6059. The sequence continues at coordinate 3,402,005 of OZ245731.1, read as the reverse complement.
ATATCCTGCTGTAACGATATCGGTAGCCAAGGTAAAAGGTGCCGATGCAATGCAAATCGCGGAAAAAATATTAACGCAGGTAGAGCGCATGAAGCTGAATCTGATACCTGATGGTGTGCAGGTGGATGTAACCCGAAACTATGGCGAAACTGCCTCGCATAAGGTGGGCGAGTTGCTGCTACACCTGGGTGTTGCGATTGTGGCCGTAACGGTACTGGTAATGCTGGCCATGGGCTGGCGCGGTGGCCTGGTGGTATTCTTTTCTGTACCACTGACCTTTGCGCTTACCCTGTTTAGCTATTATATGCTGGGCTACACGCTCAACAGGATCACCTTGTTTGCCCTCGTATTTGTGGTAGGTATTGTAGTGGATGATAGTATCATCATTGCAGAGAATATGCACCGCCATTTTAAAATGAAGCGGTTGCCCTTTAAGCAGGCGGCTATCTATGCTATCAATGAGGTGGGTAACCCTACCATCTTGGCTACCTTCACGGTAATTGCGGCGATCCTGCCCATGGCCTTTGTGTCGGGCATGATGGGGCCTTACATGAGCCCTATGCCCATCGGTGCGAGTATCGCCATGATGCTATCGCTTTTTGTGGCTCTTACTGTAACCCCTTACCTGGGCTATCACCTGCTTCGCGAAAAAGATGAGCAGGCCCATAAGGATGAGGAAGGTTTGGAGACCAGCTGGATTTACAAAATCTACAAAAAGGTAGAGCAGCCCATGCTGGACAGCAGCGTAAAAAGATGGGTAATGCTGGGTGCCACTGTGTTCTTGCTGATTGGCTCGGTAGCCATGTTCTTTACCAAGTCAGTAGCTGTGAAAATGTTGCCCTTCGACAACAAGAATGAATTTCAGGTGGTGATCGATATGCCTGAGGGTACAACCCTGGAACGAACAGGTGCCGTAACCAGAGAAATCGCGCAATACCTGTCTACCGTGCCTGAAGTGGTGGATTACCAAAACTATATTGGCACTTCAGCTCCCATTACTTTCAATGGTCTGGTAAGGCATTACGATATGCGTGGTGGTAGCAATATGGCCGATATTCAGGTGAATTTGCTGGATAAGGGCGACCGGTCACTACAAAGCCATGATATCGCCAAAAAGGTGCGGCCTCAAGTGCAGGAAATTGCAGCCAGATATGGTGCTAATGTGAAGATTGTGGAAGTGCCACCGGGACCTCCGGTGCTTTCTACCCTGGTTGCCGAAGTGTATGGCCCTGATTATGAAGAGCAGATTGCTGTAGCGAATCAGGTAAAGGACATCCTTAACAATACACAAGATGTGGTGGATATCGACTGGATGGTGGAAGATGAGCAAACCGAATATCGCCTGGATATAGACAGAGAGCGTGCCATGCTCAATGGTGTAGCGCCTATGCAGGTGGTGGGTAACCTTACCTATCTGATGCATGAGCAACCGGTATCGAATCTCTATGATGAAAGATCGCATGATCCGGTGAATATAGTGATGGCCCTTAGTGATGGTGACAAGCGCAACCTGCAGGATATTCAAAGCCTAAAGATCAAAAGCCAGCAGGGACATACTGTACCGGTAAGCAACCTGGTGAATGTGGTGGAAGACAAGCTTGACAAAACCATCTACCGAAAGGATCAGAAGCGTGTGGTATATGTACTGGCAGATATGGCCGGTGCGCTGGAAAGCCCTGTATATGCCATTTTGGGCATGACCGAAAAGCTGGAAGCCATGGAATTGCCAGCAGGCTACTCCGTATCAGAGATGTACATGGCTACCCCTGACGATGAGTCTGAGTACGCTGTGAAATGGGATGGTGAATGGCAGATCACGCTGGAAGTATTCCGGGATCTTGGTGCTGCCTTTTTGGTGGTGATCATTGTGATCTACATGCTGATTGTTGGCTGGTTCCAAAATTTCAAAACACCAATTGTGATGATGATTGCCATACCGCTTTCCCTGGTAGGTATTGTGTTGGGACACTGGCTGCTGGGAGCATTCTTTACGGCGACCTCCTTTATTGGCATGATTGCCCTTGCCGGGGTGATGGTAAGAAACTCTGTGCTGTTGATTGACTTTATCGAGATCAGGTTGAATGAGGGTATACCTATGAAGCAAGCGATCATAGATGCCGGTGCTGTGCGTACCACACCTATCCTATTGACTACCGGAGCGGTGGTGATCGGTGCGAGCATCATCCTTTTTGATCCCATTTTCCAGGGTCTCGCCATATCGCTGGTTGCTGGTGCGATTGTATCTACGCTGCTCACCCTGATTGTGGTACCCTTGATCTATTATATGACTGAGAAGTCCAAATGGGAGCAGCTGGATAAGGAGACTCCTGCAGAAACAGCGAAAACGGTAAAAGAAGATTCGCGTGAATTAGTAAACGCTTAAAGCATAGTTCTATGAAAATGATATTGATAACAGCGGTACATGCTTTTGAGGATGATATAAAGTCGATCCTGAAGCAATCGCATGTGGAGACTTTTAGCTACGTACCTGTGACTGGGTATAAAGGCGCTACCAAGGAGCAGCTTGGAGCAAACTGGTTTGCCGGGGCTCGGCATGAGCAGGATTCAGAACTGTTTTTTGCTTTCGTACAGGAGGAGTTTGTAGATCAGGTTTTTGATGCGGTAAAAGCCTTCAACAACATGCAGCAAAGTGAATCGAAGATCCACGTGAGCATCATTAACCTGGAGCGGTGGAATTGATCTTTGAAAGGATCAGAGTCCCTTTCAGGTGACTCTGATTGGGAATAAACCTCAGAGTCCTCTTTGAGTGACTCTGAGCAGGATAAAATGGAATTGAATAAATACTAAACCTCCAAGGTTTTGAAAACCTTGGAGGTTTCATTGAAGAAATCAAAAATTGAAAGAAATGAAAAATAGAATCGTAAGAGCAGTAGCCGGCACATTTGTATTGACAAGTTTGCTGCTGGCTGTATATGTAAATATCAACTGGCTTTGGCTGACCGCATTTGTTGGGGCTAACCTGTTGCAATCGTCCATCACCAAATGGTGCCTATTGGAGGATATCCTTACCTGGGCCGGGGTGAAGGATGAACAGGAGAAGGCTTGTTGTTGAAAGTAAACCTCCAAGGTTTTTAAAAACCTTGGAGGTTGCTTATACTACCTCGATTTCTTTCCCCAATACCGCTTTTTCTTGCCGCCGCCAGCTTTGTCGTTTCGTTTTGACCGTGGCTGCTGCTGATTGCGCTGCTTTGAGGCCGGAGCTACACCTGTCGGTTTATCCTCTGGTTCAAAGCCTTCCATCACCTCTGTTGGGATTGTTTGGTCAATCAGCTTCTCGATATCCCTGAGGTAACCCATCTCATCTATACCCACCAGCGAGATGGCTTCTCCACTTGCCCCTGCCCTACCTGTTCGACCAATCCTATGGACATAATCCTCAGGTATATTGGGCAGCTCAAAATTAATAACATGCGGCAGCAATGGAATATCCAGTCCCCGGGCTGCAATATCTGTGGCTACAAGCACCCTAACTTCTCCTTTTTTGAACCCTTCCAACGCTTTGGTACGGGCACCCTGGCTTTTATTGCCATGAATAGCCGCCGCACTTACATCAGCTTTATTCATTTTTTCGGCTAGCCTGTTGGCTCCATGTTTGGTTCTGGTAAAAACAAGCACCTGCTGCCATCGACCTCCGGCAATCAAATCGATGACCATATCAGTCTTTTTCTTCTGATCGACACGGTAGGCTTTTTGGGTGATTTTTTCTACCGTAGTGTTCTCAGGAGTGGCCTCTACCATTACCGGCTTATGCAAGAACCCGTTGGCCAGTTTTTTTATCTCGGTTGAGAAAGTAGCCGAAAACAATAGGTTTTGCCGTCTTGGGGGCAATAGCTCCAATATCTTTTTGATATCCCGGATGAATCCCATATCGAGCATGCGGTCGGCCTCATCCAGTACCAATATTTCAACCGATGATAAGGAAAGCAGCCTTTGATTGTTGAGGTCCAGTAGCCTTCCGGGAGTAGCGATCAGAAAATCCACACCTTGCCTTAGCGCTGTAACCTGTGGGTTTTGATTAACACCTCCAAATATAACAGCAGATTTGAGGTCCAAATTACGACCATAGGATTCTGCATTATCCAGGATTTGAGCGGCAAGCTCCCTGGTTGGGGTAAGCACTAATGCCCGAACAGGTCTGTGCCTTCCTGATTGCTTTTTGGCTAGCAATTGTAAGATGGGCAATGTGAAGCCTGCTGTTTTTCCTGTGCCCGTCTGTGCGGACGCCAATATATCCCGACCTTGCAGAATAAACGGAATGGCTTTTTGTTGTATAGGAGAAGGCTCTGTATAGCCTTTGGCAGCTACCGCCCGTAGTAAAGGGTCGGATAAGCCAAGATTTTTGAATGACATAATTGTGTATTTTACCAAATGACTATCCTTCGGTAAAGTGCCATTTCAGTGTGAAGTGACAAAGCTACCATTAATAATGGCAGGAAGGGCTATTTATGCATGATATGTTTTTTTGGAGGATGTGGGGTATTGGTAAGGTTAAAATGAATTTTATGGCTTTATTCCTTTAATAAGTATAGTATTCACTTTGTATAATTATTAAATTGAGAAGTAAGCAATACTTTAAGTATCTGTTACTTTCTTATTAGACAAGTTTCAAATAAACTAAGATGTTTGAACACAATATAGGAGCATGACAAAACTACAAGAAATACTAATACAAAAAATCTCTTCCTTGACAGATACAAGGATGCTTCAAGAGGTAAATAGACTCCTAGAGACAGGTGCTGATGAGGAAATATATGAATTGACAACAGAGCAAATTTCAGGGATTGAAGAGTCCAAAGAGCAAATAAAAAAAGGACAATATTTGACTAATGAAGAAGCTAACAAAGAGATTCAGGAGTGGCTAAAAAACAAGTGATTTGGTCAATTAGGGCGCAGCAAGACAGGATAGCTATTTTAGAATATTGGATTGAAAGAAATAAGTCAAAAGCATATTCAAGAAAACTTTTTCAATTGTTTAATCAGGCAGCTGATTTGATTGCAGAGCATCCCCAGGTTGGTAAGCCTACAAATTATGGTAAAGTTCGGTTTAAAATTGTTAGAGATTATTTACTCTTCTATGAGGAGATGGCAGATAACATTGAAATATTGTTGGTTTGGGATAGCAGACGGAATCCAGATGAGCTTGACGGGATTCTGAAGAAATAATTTGATACTGATTCTAAATTTAGAAAAATCAAACCTTTATAGTGAAGTGAGTAAGTGCCAAGAATAAGCAAGAGAACTGAATGCCAAGCTGGTGACTTTGATTGCAGTAAATAAAAAACTATGTGCTGAAAATAAGCTTCAATGCACTTACCTTTAAATAGTTAAAACATTTTTATATCGATGGACCTGGCAATCTTTCCGACGCAAAAAACTGAGCGTATACAAGCGCTTGATTTTCTTCGAGGCATAGCCATATTAGGCATTTTGATCATGAATATCCAGAGCTTTTCCATGCCGGAAGCTGCTTATCTCAACCCTATGGCTTATGGCGATATTACTGGGCTCAATCAGTGTGTATGGGTTTTCAGTCATTTCTTCGCTGATCAAAAATTCATGACCATATTTTCTTTACTTTTTGGTGCGGGAATTATTTTGATCACAGAAAAGGCTGAGGCTAAATACGGAAAATCGGCTGGCTTACATTACCGTCGCACTTTCTGGTTGCTGGTAATCGGTCTTATCCATGCCCACCTGATCTGGCATGGCGATATCCTTGTCACCTACGCCCTATGTGGGTTTTTCGTGTACCTCTTCCGTAAAAAATCTCCCCGAACGCTCTTTATTGTAGGTACGTTACTCATATCTGTACATACAGTACTTTATCTATTTTCAGGAGCCTCACTATCTTTCTGGCCTGAGGAGGATGTTCAGGAAATTCAATCCCTATGGGCTCCAACCGCGGAAGTTGTTGCCAAAGAAATTGCTGCTTACACAGGTAGTCTTGGGGAGCAGATCAGCCAAAACTCTTCTACAGCTTTTACGATGCAAACCCAGGTTTTTCTGCTGCTATTCTTCTGGCGTGCGGGAGGGCTGATGCTGGTAGGTATGGCCTTGTATAAATGGGGCGTACTAACAGCCAAGCGTAGCAAATCCTTTTACCAAAAAGGACTCCTAATCGGTTGGTTGATTGGATTTCCATTGGTGGGCATAGGTTATTTCCAAAATGAAGCGAACGAATGGCATTTCAGCTACAGCATGTTCATTGGCTCTCAGTGGAATTATTGGGGCAGCCTCTTTGTGAGCTTTGGCCATATCTGCGGAGTTATGCTGATCAGCCTTAGCGACAAACTTTTTCAATTCAAACGTCGTATAGCGGCTGTTGGCCGTATGGCATTGACCAACTACATTGCCCAGTCACTCATTGGTGTATTTATATTTTATGGTATAGGCCTGGGCTTATTTGGTGAGGTAGAACGCATTTGGCAGTTTGTGATTACATTGTGTGTTTGGGCATTACAGATTGTCTGGTCAAAACCATGGCTGGATCGCAATGCTTTTGGACCGCTGGAATGGCTCTGGCGATCGCTTACATATGGGAAGGTGGTGAAGCAAACAAGAGCTAATTAAGCAGTGTAAAATTTTAATATAATCTAATTACTTAGTTTTGGAACAGTTTAATTAACACCTCCTCTTTAGAAATATTGAAGTGTGTAGCAATAGATCTAATAATTGCAGTTAGTGTTCCTACCTTAATGGGATTGTGGTTGGGAATCGTAATGTGATGGGTTCCATTTAATGTTGTTGTTAAGCGAATATGGCTGCCTACCTGTCTGGTCTTATGGTAGCCAAGCTTACTGGCAGCTTTGATTAATTCCGATCCACTAATATTTGTTGGAAGCTTCACAAAGCAAAGACTTCATCCCTGGTAAAATGAAGACGGACCATTTTAGGTCTATCTTCTTCGAAATGACAATGAATAGCTTCTTTGATATTGGTTTTAAGTTCATCGACTGTATCACCCTGTGTGAATATCGTGTCACTCAGTGAATGTGCAGAATACCCCCCTTCAGCAGCCTCTTCTACAATAAATATTATTTCAGTCATAGGTTCACTCATATTGAAGTAAATATAAAGTTAAGCAATTCGATACATTATATAAGATTTTGATAACCATGTAAAATTGAGCTGAAACCAATCAAGTGATGACTATTATTCTTTTCTAAGGTAATTCGATTTAATAATGTACTTTACATGTAATCCCTTATAAAGTGGTTTTGGCGATCGCTTACGTATGGGAAGGTGGTACCACAAACCAAAAGCAGATAGTCTTTCTAGTATAATTTGCAGTTTCCTCTTACGAAAAATAAGTATGTACCCAATTGTATGATTAATACCGAGAACTTCGATCAGGTTGAAATAAAGACTCGGGAAGAGTTACGATCCTGGTTGATGAAAAATCACGCTCAAACTACCAGCATTTGGCTTATTACCTACAAAAAAAGTGAACCGGGAAAGTATGTTTCGAGGTGGGAAGTATTAGACGAGTTGATCTGTTTCGGTTGGATAGATGGGATTCGTCGAAAGCTGGATGACAAAAGAACCATGCAACTGATATCACCTCGAAAAGCTGAGCATTGGGCTAAATCTTATAAAGACAGGGTCGCAAAGCTTATCAGCGATGGCAGAATGCATGTGTCGGGGTTGAAAACCATCGAGCGCTCGAAAGCCAGCGGACTTTGGGATTTTATGGATGATGTAGATCAGTTGATTGTTCCAGAAGATCTTTCAGCAGCATTGTCAAAATATGAAGGTGCAGTTAGCTTTTTCAACACCATCAACCCTTCTAGTAGACGTTTTGTATTAAGATGGGTAAAGCTGGCCAAAACAGCAAAAACCAGAAAAAGCAGGATAGAAAAACTGGCTTTGCTTTCAGCAAAAGGAGAAAAGCTGTCAGGGAGTTAATCTTCATTGATGAGAGAAAAATCAATTATAATCCTTCCATCTCCTCCCGTACCTTTTTAGGCAAGCTGGCCAAAATCAATGCATAGGAATGATCGATCAGTTCTTTCAATAGCTTATCGTGAATTGAACCATCGGTGGAAACCGAGTTCCACAGCATTTTATTCATATGGTAGCCAGGCGTAATGCCAGGGTGTTCCTCTCTAAGTTGTAGGGATCGCTCTGGGTCGCATTTAAGGTTGATAAACTGAAAATGATCAAGGCTTGTCAAGGCAAACATCTTGCCCATCACTTTAAATACCAGTGTATCAGGGCCAAAGGGTGTCTCCTCTGTCACGCCTTTTTTAGCAAGGCAATAGTCTCGAAATTCTTCAATGTTCATCGAATACTATTCCTTGATTAGCCTTACAGAAAAACCATAGCCTTTTGGGTATTTTCCTTCTGTCAACTTATCATCATAAAAATAAAGATCTCTTGTCCAACCATCTCTACCAGAGGCCTCCTCTACACTCCAAAAGCTACCATTAGGTCCCATTGTACCAAAAGTACCCATATGCGTGCGGTACCCACCCGGCGCTCCATTAAAGCCACTACTGTTGGTTCCATTACCATTATCTTCCCAACCAGATATACTCTTCATTGCTTTACCAGCAACCTCAGTACCTCCCAACTTTTCTGCTAATAAATCCCAATCTGAAGCAGAAGGAATACGCCAGCCCTCTGGTGCAAAGCCACGGGCATCATTTAATGCATACCAATTGTAAAGTTTACCATAACTAGCTTCATTGGATGCATCATTTCCATAATAGCACCACGCTGGTTTTCCTAATTCAGCAGCTTCAATCCATGCCGATTCAGATTTTACTTCAGGTATTTTATCCCCATTTAAGAAGCTTTCTCCCTTGTAATTTGAGGAAGACCAAACCTGGTTACCAATAGTGACTTTTTCAATTTCATTTTGCTGAGTGCATGCAAAAAATGTTACTCCAAGGAATAAAAGCCAAACAGTTTTAAAATACGAATCCATGATTATCTATGAGTTAGTTTAGGAATTGATCCAATTAAAATCATAGAAATAAAAATACTAACTCCGACTAATAAATCGTACAATCATCACAATCACGGCAAATAAAAACATCAGTATCGATATTTTATTTATCCCGTGCATCATCCGCAGGTTGAAATTTGGCTTGCTGTTGGGGTCTTTTTTTCTGAAGAAATAGCCAAGTACCTCACTAAAATCAAAATAGTAGGATACGTCTTTCTTTTCCCTTTTAGTGTTGGTATCGTTTTCTTGATTTTGTTTTTCCTCTGTCATAATGTTATGCCTCCGCTTTCTGTGGCTCCAGCCACTTTCCATCTTCTCTAATGATTTGTATCAATTCATCTACGGCGTTCTCAGAAGGAACACCCCTTTTCACTACCTCCTGCCCTTTGTATAAAGTAATCTTACCCTTTCCAGAACCTACATATCCATAGTCCGCATCAGCCATTTCTCCGGGCCCATTCACAATACAACCCATGATGCCAATCTTCACACCCTTAAGATGATCTGTACGCTTGCGGATCATTGCTGTGGTTTCCTGCAAGTCAAATAACGTACGTCCACAAGACGGGCAGGAAATGTATTCTGTTTTGGTCATACGCGTACGTGCTGCCTGTAATATCCCAAATGCCGTATTGTTGACCGCTTTGATGCGAGCCATTTCTACCTCTTTGTTGGCAAACTTGAGATTTTGCAGTCCCAGCATGACACCATCACCTAGTCCATCAATCAATAAGCCTCCCAAATCTGTGCTGGCAAAGATCTGAAACTCCTCATCGGTCAATGGACCAAATGCTCTTTTGATAATGACAGGATGCTTCAATTCATTTTCAATAAGGCTGAAAAAAGCTCTGCGTAATGCTGCATAAGCATGCTTATTATCCGTTTCCAGTATCAGCACCAGGTTAGTTAAGGCGCTTAACTGGGTTATCAGACTGCTAGTTAGATCACCGGCTTTAATCAACAGAAAATTCAATTCAGGATGCCAAACCGATACAGATTCCAGGTTTTCAGCATCGATACATGGATAAGCCGTTTTGGTCTGATGAGTAGCCCAGGTTTCATAATCCTGGATTTCACGTATACCATTGGGCAACATAAAATCCATAGGCTGATTACCTGTGTAGATATAATCCGCGCCTACGTCATTCATGCTCCATTTATCCAGGGCCGATAGGTAGAAATGACCAATGGCCTTCAGATCGGCCATCGTCTTATGCTGTACCTTTGAAAAATCAGCAATCACACGTGGCACATTGTCAGCACCGATATTGGCTACTTCAGATGTTACCCTTCTCTTGTATCCAAAAGGATCAACCGGTATTTGTGCCAGTGGCTCAATCGGTGCATGACCTGGTCTATCATGATATCGATTAACCATGGTTGCCGCTACAGGTGCCTCAAATTCTGGCTCTTCTGTTAGGCTTACACGCACAGTGTCTCCTAACCCATCTTCCAACAAAGTACCAATACCCACAGCAGATTTGATACGACCGTCCTCACCATCACCAGCCTCGGTTACTCCTAAATGTAGCGGATATGGCTGTAGCCCTTCTTCCTGTAGCTTTTGTACCAGCAGACGGTAAGCCTGTACCATTACCTGTGTGTTGCTGGCTTTCATGCTCAGCACAATATCATAATAGTTGAGTTCTTCACAAATGCGTAGAAACTCCAGGGCTGATTCTACCATACCCAGTGGTGTGTCACCGTAGCGGCTCATAATCCGATCAGACAATGAACCATGGTTGGTGCCAATTCGCATGGCCGTACCATATTCCTTACAGATCTTGACTAGGGGTATAAACTTTTCCCTGATGCGCTCTATCTCCGCCTGATAAGACTCATCTGTATATTCAATGACTTCAAACTTCTTTTTATCAGCATAATTACCTGGATTGATACGTACTTTTTCTACGATTTTGGCAGCTAGCTCAGCCGCATTCGGAGTAAAATGGATATCTGCGATTAAAGGCACTGTATATCCACGCTTGCGCAGCTCTTTTTTGATATTTTCCAGGTTTTGTGCCTCTTTGATACTTGGCGCGGTGATGCGCACATATTCACAGCCTGCATCCACCATTCTGATGACCTGCTCTACAGAGCCCATGGTATCCATAGTATCTACAGTGGTCATGGACTGTACCCTAATCGGATTGTTACCACCGAGTGGAACATCCCCTATATAAACTTCACGGGTTTTTCGTCTGCTATAGCTTGTGAGGCTATTGCAATATTGAATTTTTTCTAAAAGTGACTGATCTGCGGTGCTCATGATAGCGAAAAATATGCTGCTTCAAATTTAACCTCTGACAAGGCAAAATGTTGTTAAACCAAACTGATTTATAAATCGCCCAATTGTGGCCTTATCACAACCTCTTCCATAACCGATGATGGACTCATTTGATAGGCAGCAAACACCGCTTCGGCTACATCCTCTGATTTCATAAACCGCTCTTCGGGTATATCCACCCCAGCCCAGCTGGCCGTGTAGGTAGCACCTGGCATTACAGCAGTAACCCGGATATTGAATTCCTTTAATTCCTCCCTTAGCGATTTACTCATGCCATACATTGCAAATTTAGAAATGCTATACGATCCACCGCTGGCATAGGCCGTAATGCTGGCGATAGAGCACATATTGAATATATGACCTTCTTTTCTTGATTTCATAGCCGGAATTAAACCCCTGCTGAGGTGATAAGCACTGTATAAATTGGTCTCGATCATTTTCTCGAGCGTACCCTCCTCTTCCGTATGTATTTGCCCGGGGATAAATACCCCCGTATTATTTACTAGTATGTCAACCTGATCCGTTTGCTGCGATATGAATTTGACAAAGGCATCCGTTTCTGCCTTTTTGGATAAGTCTGCTTTAAAAATATGTACTTGATTCTGGAACTGCGCTTCTACCTCTTTCTTGAGTTCCTCCAGCTCCTGCTGATTCCTGCTACAGGTAAAAATATCAAAACTATGAGCGGAAAATCGTTCAATAATTGCTTTTCCAATACCTTTGGTACCGCCAGTGACTACTATGTATTTGTTATGCATGGATCAAAAATTATTCTAAAGATTATTTATTATTTTGGCCAAAATTAAAATTTATAGGGCATTCAGATTTTTCGTTTCCTCAATCTCCTAACAACCCTTATTTATGAAAAGTATCGGTAGATACATAATGTTTATAGGAAGTTTTTTTGTAAGACGGGAATCTTTCAAAACCAATTTTAAGCAAACGATAGATGAGTGTATCAAGATTGGCTATGATTCACTTTTCATTGTAGCTATAGTATCTACTTTTATGGGTGCTGTTACCACCATCCAGACTGCCTATAACCTTGTCAGCCCACTGATTCCGGATTATGTGATATCGCTAGTTGTACGTGATATGACGATCCTGGAGATGTCACCCACAATCATGGCGATTGTTTTTGCAGGTAAAGTAGGTTCCAATATCGCCGGTGAGCTAGGCACCATGCGCATCACAGAGCAAATAGACGCGTTAGAAGTCATGGGTATCAATGCAGCCTCTTATCTTGTACTACCTAAAACCATTGCTGCGGTGATCATGTATCCCATGCTGGTAATAATTTCGGCCTTTCTCTCCATTTTAGGAGGCTATATTGCCGGCACACTCAGTGAGGTGATTAGTGGGACTGAATACATATATGGATTGCGGTTTGAGTTTATAGAAACCAACGTAAGATTTGCATTAACCAAATCCTTCGTCTTTGCATTTTTGGTAACCACCATTAGCTCGTATAAAGGCTTTTATACTAGTGGCGGGGCTTTGGAGGTAGGTCAGGCATCGACCAACGCCGTTACCAACAGCTGTATTGCCATATTGGTTGCCGATTATATTTTAGCCCAGGTACTCCTGTAAACCATGATTGAGATACAGAACATAAATAAATCATTCCGGGACAAACAGGTATTGTTTGATATCTCCAGCAAGTTTGAAAAAGGTCGGGCGAATCTGATCATTGGCGCCTCCGGTACCGGCAAGAGTGTACTATTAAAATGTATGGTAGGGCTTGTGCAGCCGGATGAAGGCAAAGTACTCTACAATGGACGGGATTTTACAGGCAGCAAGGAAAAATCAAGGACTGAAATTCGTAGGGAAATTGGTATGCTCTTTCAAGGCGGTGCATTGTTCGATTCTAAAAATGTAGAACAGAATGTGCGCTTTCCATTAGATATGCTTACCAAAATGCCCATGGATGAGAAAATGGACAGGGTCAATCAATGCTTGCAAATGGTAGGGCTGGAAAATGCCAATAAAAAAATGCCTTCTGAAATCAGTGGTGGCATGAAAAAGCGTGTGGGTATTGCACGTGCCATTGTTAACAAAGCTCAATACCTTTATTGTGATGAGCCAAACTCAGGCTTAGATCCACAAACATCTATCCGCATCGACAATCTAATTAAAGACATCACTGATGAGCTTAATATCACCACTGTGGTAGTTACACACGACATGAATTCTGTGATGGAAATTGGAGAATCTGTGATGTTTATGCACAAAGGAAAAAAGCTTTGGGAGGGTAATAATCAAACCATTTTTGACAGTGGCGTGCAGGAACTCGAAGATTTCATCTTTGCCAATAACCTGATGCGCGCAGTGCGGAAGCTCAACTAAAATAATGCCGTAACCTGTACCCTGCCGATGTGTACCGTGTTCTGGTCGGGCGACTTGCGACCTTCATAACCCAGATTCATTTGCAGGCCATTTAGCAATCGCTGCTGCCATTGTACATTCCATAGATAATTGGTACCCGGCCTTAGTGCCTCCAACAATTCATAGCCTATAGGTGTATTTTCCACACCTTCAAAATCGATATTGGCCAAACGGAAATTGAATGTTACAGACCGTTCGATAGCTTTCGCCCAGCGCAGTTCTGTAGAGACTTCCTGGATCAATGAAGACTCTCCATCCCCCTCTGCAGCCAGGTTTTCACTATCTCTAAGCGCATATGAGCCTGACAGTCTAAAGTTGTTGCTGGGTTGCCAGATTACTTCCTGACTCAGATTGGCATACCGAATCGACCAGTTTCGATTGGTCTGCACATCGGAGAAGCTGAGCCTGTTCCCATGCTCGTAACCAAGCTGAAAGGTAAGCTGCCGCTGTATATTGTATCGGGCTTCATAATTCCATCCCTCACGCTCCCTCAGCTCCAGTCCACCTGTAAGCAACTGTCTGCTGGCCTGGTCCTGCCAACCAAGCTCCAAGCCAAACCTGGGGCTGCCACGATTTATAAATAAGGTAGAACGGATATTGTCTCTCAGAGCTATCAGCTCTTCTTCCGCAATTCTACGGGCAAAAGGATTGTACCGGCTATTCAAGTCCTCAGCCGTGAGTTTCCGGTCCCTGTTGATCGATGTAATGTTTGAAAGGCTACCCAACAGTTTTTTTAGCCCTGATTCATTTCGCCAGGAAAGCGGAGTATTAACGCTTAGTCGGTAGTTTAGAATATTATTGTATGCGATTACATATTCATCTGTGGGTACAAAAATCTTTACATAATTCTTCTCATCAGGATTGATTGCCAGGTAGAACTCATTCAAATCCTGTACCCCATCGTCATTGTCATCTCGCCAGGTGTGCGTACCCTGTCCGTTATTTACCCTGATAAATAGAAACTCCCTTCTCAGCTCCCGGCTGTTGCCCAATGCATAAGTCAGGTTATGGCTGATATTACCTTTCCAGAAGCTGGCTGACCAATCAATCCTTCCCATTACTGTTTCCTCATCAGGATTATCGGGATTGAGCAAGTCTTCCAGATTTCTGTAAGTAAGCGCATATTGGATATTTTGCCGGTTTCCAAGCCGGCCCCCTCCTTTTAATGATGCGGTTTGCGCGCGGTTTTGCTGTGCCATCCTTCCTTCTACAGGCGCATCATCAATACGCATAGCATAGTCTATCCTGAGTTGATGCTTTAGGGTATCATGGGTTTTGATGTAAAATTGGTGTTCGCTGAAATTCATAGCCGTAAAAACTATGGAGTCATTGGCCTGCTCAAATACCCTGTTGCGATCTACCTGATAAATGTAGCCGGGAATGAATTTTCCAATATCGAGATAGGTATCCGCTTTCCACCGCCGCCAGTTTGATTGTTGACTTCCTTGCTTACTATCCAGAAAAAAAGCTTCGCTGGCATGCCTTAATGCACCGAGGCGTTTGATAATGCTTAGGTTCTGCTGTACACCCTGAAAATAATCTGCTTTTGATCTTGTGGAAACCTGGTATGTCAACTGATTCTCCTGGTCCTTGTGAATCCCAAAATTGGCCACCCAGATGTTTTCATTTAATTGTTTGATGGAATCAGCTGCCCTGAAACTCCAATCCCGATCAAATTCAATATAGCGAAAACGATCTACAGCCTGAAAATGGGTATCATTGTGTTCAAAAGTAAGGCCTCCCGAAAATCTATATGGACTGTTACCGATGGGTTTTTGGTCAATAGCATATCCTCCTCTTACCGCCCAACCAGTATTGTTACCATTGTTTTCAGCATATAAATTTTGATCCTGATTAGATATGGCGACATCTGTAAATACCCGCTGAAAGCTGTCTATCTCAAAAACCAATTCATTATTCCACAGCTGCCGCTGGTTAGGTGTTGGTACCTGAATTACCGGTGAAAAGTTACCTTGAGGGATACCATTGACAGGAGCTATGAAGGAGAAAGTGCGGCCATTAAGACCATTATTTTGCAATATGTAATTACCGTTATTTTCACCTACCTCAGAGAAAGTTACAGCATAAAAAGCCTCATCAGGATTTGAGCTAAACTCGTAAATGGTAAAGTTTTCATCATTTACCACCGTATCCTTTCGCATATAAAGTATTCGCTCTTCCGAGAAGCTTACACTATCAGCACCATCGATTTGAGCAAAGCTGACATCATCACCAGCTGCTGCCATAATGCGTTTGTCCTCGTTTGATAAGGTAAAAGCCAACGGCTGATTGGCATTGTCACGCTCACGGTACAGGGTGGATGTGAGGGTGAGTTTGTCGAATTGTTGCTGATGACTACCCGCTATAATTGTGCGGCTATAGTTTTGATCTGCATATTCAAAATCTACCCTTATCCTAGTGAACTTGGTTATTAGCACGCCTGGGTTGAATGTAATTTCACCCTGGTTATAATCGATGATATAATCTCTGTCAAAACCACGCTCTACACGCTTGCCATCGAGAAACACTTTTTCACTATTGGCCATGATAATTACAAATCGCTCCCCATTGGGGCCACGCACTCTGTAAGGGCCTAATACCCCTTCTATGGGCTCTATGAATATACTTGCAAATTGACCTTTTGCCACGGATGCAGCTACGCTAGTGCTGGCTTTACTATTGCCGATATCATAATCAACATTGAACTCTCCGCCCTGTACGTTTTTGTAATATCTCAAAAAATAGCTCTCCTGATTCTGAAGCACCACATCGCCGGCAGTAAAGTTGAATCTATCATTGAAAAGCTTAATGTAGACATTGTCAAAATCCCTGAGCTGCTGGGTATTGCCTTCTGGCTGAAAAGGCACATTCTGGTCTGCGATGACAGCTTCTATGTTAATGTCGTCAGTGAGTTGTCCTTGTAATTGCAGATTGAGGGTAGAATTCACAAACACATCCTGTGTATTACCAAAAGAAACGGAGCGGCTTATTGCCCCCATTTTGTCAAGGTTGTCGGTTGGGAATAGGGTCTCCCTTGTTAATGTGGAAGCCTCTGGTGATTCCTTTGTAAAAGTTTGATAAGACACCTCATCATCAAAATAGAGTTCCCTACTGCGGCGGAAATATTGATCACCCACCTGAATTGGAAATTTTTGATAGCACAACAAGGTAGTGTCATTAATGGGTCTATCAAATTGAAGCAATTGTTTTACCGTATCAATATGATAAGCAATTGGCGGCTCAAAAGTGATTGACTCAAATGCAACAAACACACTGTCTAAAGCATAAGACAGTGTGCCCGGGGGTAATTTTACGCATTGACTGTCATTAGGCTGAGCACGGGAGACTAAAGTAAGCATCAGCCCGACTGATAAGAAAGTCCATGCTACCCGTCCATTCATGCATTCAATAATGGAAATTCAATAAAAAAGGTAGTCCCCTGGTCTTTCTGGGTTTCAAACCAAATATGTCCACCCGCATTTTCAATGCCACGCTTGGCAATAGCCAAACCTAGTCCTGAGCCGGAAGTCTTGGTGCTAAAATTGGGAAAGAAGATCTTGTTTTGGTACTCCTCCGGAATGCCCGAACCATTATCTGCCACGCTTACGAGCACTTTTTCAGCATCGTGTGTCATAGTAAGCTCAATAATGGCTTCCCTATTGTCAGATACAGATTGGATGCCATTCAGGATTAAGTTGTTGAAGATACGCCTTACCAATCCGGGATCAGCAAATACCCAAAGTGGCTGATTTACCAACTCCATTTTCAGTTGACAATCTTCCTGAAACAACTCTGCAGTATTACTTACTACCTTCACAAGGTCCATAGGCTGGTTTTGAGGAATAGGCATTTTCGCAAATGCAGAGAATGAATTAGCGATCTCTCCCAATGTATCAATTTGGTGTACCACAGATTGAATGGAGGTAAATACCTGAGGGGGCAGATTGTCATCCTTGCTTTGCAACGCGCGTTGCAGTTGCTGTAAAGTAAGCTTCATGGGCGTAAGTGGGTTTTTAATCTCATGCGCCACTTGACGGGCCATTTCCCGCCAGGCCATTTCCTTTTCATTTTTGCTTAGGGCATCGCGGCTTTTTTTGAGGTTTATCAACATTCTGTTGTACTCCCTGATCAATGCCCCGATTTCATCATCCGTATCCCATTGCACAGGCTGGTTTTCCTCTTCCAGCTTTATATTTCCCATTTTTTGTGCAATAAGATTGAGTGGTTTGGAAATGTAGGCAGCTATAAGGTTAGTGATGATCAGCGATATCAGGAATATCAGACTAAATATGTTGATTACAGAATTAAAAACATCCTGCTGCTGGCTTTGAAGATAGCTGGCAGATTGAAATACCGGGATTCCCAAAACGCCAAGCAGCCTGCCATCTTCAAATGACCTTACCGCATGGTAGCTAGTAGTGAAATTCAGGTCACCGATATTTTCCGAAAAAATCAATGATTCACCTTCACCAGAGATGAATTGGTAAAATGCTTGAGGATTAAGGTACTCAGAAATAAGCTCTGACTGAAAAACTGTTGGCTGTGAAGATGCCAGCAGTTTTCCATCAGCATCATACAGGTTGATGTCATTTTGAGAATAGCGGGAAGCTTCTGCCACCACATTATTCAATTGCTCTTTGTTGAGTATACCATTTTTAAACCCTGCCAGGTCCGACACGAGGTTTTGACTTAGATTATCCGCACGCTGTTCGTATATGTCACGATTCTCCTCTACATGTCCACGACTCAATGCATTAAAAATGGCGATCACAGTAATAAACAATGGCACGAACAGGGCCAGGGCGAAAAAAAGCTGAAGCCTGGTTGCAAAGTTGAGGCTACTTTGCTGCTTATACCACAATAAATACGCTATGGCCAGAAGAATGACCATAAACATCTGTAGTAAGAAGAAAAAAGAGAAGTTGGTTAGAATTGCCTCATTGCTGTAAGTAGGACTGCTGATGACAAATACCCTTTCACCGGCACCTCTAACAGCCCAATGGTGGTAGTCTGCAGATTCAAAGCCTTCGTCAAATAACCTAACGGTATTTATCCACTGCGTCTCAAAATCTGCCAGATAGTTGAAATCACCAAACTCATAAATGAGATTATTGCCCTTGAAAAGTGCATAGTCAAATTTTATGTCGGGATTGAAAATAAACCTTTGGTCCACCAGCAACTCTGGGTATACACTTGAGGGCATATATCGTTTTAGCTGTAAGCTTATAATGAGGTGACCGACCCTTAGATCATACCGATCGATAGGTATATAAGCATAATATCGGTTGGCCACAGATTGGCTTTCATCTTTGACAAAGAAAATGTTATCGTACTCTGTTGCGTAGGTTGGTAAATCAAATAATGCTAAAAATTCTTGTAATGATCGGCTATTATTGGAAGGGCTGATGTTAATGCCTTCAGCATCAAAAAATTGAAAATCGATATCATATTTATCAAAATAGTTATTCAAATGATTACGCCGTATTTGTTCGGCTGTATTGTAGGTGATCAGTCGCTTATTCAGAAACCTGGATTTGAGCTGGTTATCATTTTTGATACTTTCCATTGCTTCAGCTAAAAAATACTCACCCAGAATATCATTTTCTATCAACAGCTGATTAGCAAACTTTTGTTTTTCAATAAGATCCTGCCTTTCCTCAGCTTTATAAACTGATAGGGATAGGACGATGGATCCAGCAACAGCTGTGACAAAAAAATAAATATAGTTAATGTGTTTTCTGGATCGGTTAGGGTAAACCCACCCAAACTGCAGCATCATTATTATATAAACCAAATGGACTATTAGTGTTGTCCACCAAAGCGGGCTGTCGTTAAAAAGAAGAAAGAACAGAACATATACAAATACCCAGGCCAACCAAAATTGTAAGCCCTTATGTAGCCTGTTAATCTTCATAAACCGAATGATATTGTAATTCACATAATGGCACAGTGACAATAAAAACAGGATAACCAGATAACCCGCAACCATCAGTTTGGATGTGTTTACCTGACTCACATCCATCGGAAACTGGGCATAAACACCAAAATGATGAATCACCCAGGAAAGCAGTTGAAAAGTAAGCAAGGATAGCAATAGGCTTCCCAACTGATAAAATACAGCCTGGAGGCCGGAGCTTTGGTCTGGCATTTGTCTAAAAATATTACCGCGCTCAATGATATAATATATAATGGTACCTAAAGCCAGTAAATTGAGTATGAAGTCACCTATAGACGGCCACCATTCAGCATAATAGTAAAATATGCCACTAAAAAGTTCAGTGTCAGCCAACAGCGAGGGGAAGTCCACTAAAAGCATTATGCTCCGGCTTCCCACAAGTCCCATGGTTAATATCAAAAATCCTCTCCAAAAATTTGAAAGGCTGAATTGAAGCGAAAATCTAAGTAGCCAATAATAAAAGAATATGATAGCCAGCAACAGAATGATTAATGAAGTCTTATAGAAGGGTTGGGTATATCCCATGTAGGAGTCATTAAACTCTACAAAGAATATTGGCTCTCCATCTAGCTCAATCGGCACGCCAGCTGTAAGATTTATATTAATCTGCTGATTTTGAGCCTCAGGGAAAAGCATTTCATTTAAACCTTCCTGTAGATATTTATTGTTAAGCGCATACCTCCTTTCAATGATAATTAAGGAATATAGCTCTAATGTAGAAGTCCTACCCTGCAACAGCCTACGTGTAGAAAGAAACAATGTCTGCTCTGTTTGAATAAGCCTGCGGTTATAATCACCAGATACCGTAGCATATTGAGGCACGAAATGATAATCAGACCAACTTACCAATTTGCCGTCCTGAAAAATGAAGGTGGGAAACTCTTGTTGATCGCCAGGTAATATTCGTGTACCTCCAGTACTGAAATTATCAGATACCCGATTGATAAATGCTTTCTGCTCCTCTACAGCTCGGGTTAAAGCCGATTGAATATTTTCAGTAGCATGGTGTTGTGGATCATCAAGGAAGGGTATAATCGCCAAAATTCCGCTGCCTGCCAGGCAAAGTGCAACGCAGATATAAAAAGACCAGTGATGAAGGTACTTCATATAATGACCATGATTTAGGTCAATATATCAAAAATTATTCCTACTTGGCTACTGATTCGTCATACTTCACACGCCCGAATACATGTAGGTATATAATCCTTGAATATCTAAACAATAAGGGCAATAATCCCAGTACAGTACCAAAGATTATACTGGCATAAACCCATATATCAGGATCACCTAAAATGTTGTAAATCAAAGTACCCAGGATAACAAATAGCGCTACCGAAAAGGCATAGCTCACATACATAGCCCCATAGAAAAACCCCGGCTCTCGCTCAAATCTTAGATCGCAAACTGGGCAGTTCTCATGCATTTCATCAAATTTACGGAGATTGTAAGCTTTATATTTGAACATATCCCCACTATGGCAGCGAGGACACTTTCCTTTTAATATGATCTCTAATTTGTTTCTCTTTGGCATTTCGCTTGCTATTTCTGTACCAGAAGAAGGCTACTGTACCTAATAGGACATAGGGAGCAAAGAAAAGATACATTATACCGAAATTGATGCCGGCAGCTATACCAACTTCTCCATTGCTTACATTATTTTCCAAAGTGGTACGACACATGGCACATTGAGCAGATAACTGCTGTGAAAACATAAATAATGCTCCAATAAAATAAAGTATCTTAGTCTTCATAGTACAACACAAAAATAATAATAACCTATCGCCTACTGATAATATGGACTAATCATTAAGTAGGCAATTACACCTGTAACTGAAACATAAAGCCATATCGGAAAGGTAAACTTTACTATTTTTTTATGGCTATCAATCTTTTCTGTTAAGGCGAAATAAAAAGCCATCAATACAAATGGAACAACCACTATCGACAGCAATATATGTGACAACAACACGATCAGGTAAAAAGTGCGTGTGCCACCAATTGCCTCAGCTTCTAATTCATTCAGTACCCCATCGCCACTGGTATCACCAAAAACAGTAGAAGGAACAGACGCATGATAAATGACATAACTAACAAGAAATAAAGCACCAAATACAAAAGCTGAGGTCATCAAAGCTTTGTGGATTGCAATTTTCTTTTGTTTCACTGCGATTACTGCTGCTATTAACAATAATGCCGTAAGAGAATTGATCACCGCATTAACGTGTGGTAAAAGCTTTACCCAATCTCCTGTGAAGCCAAACTTGCTTGGCATAAATAACAAAACTGCTACTGCCAGTGGAATAGCTATGGAAATACCCGCGATAAGCTTAGTGTAATTATCCTTTTGTATAACGAGATTACTCATTTGACTCAAATGTTAATAAGATTTCAATTTCAGTGATTAATCTATCGAATTCTGACCTTTGGTCAGACTCATAATAGCTTCTTATGCGTCCCCGGTTATCAACCAAAGCCAAAAATGAATTGTTGTCTGTATTTCGCAAAATGCATTCAACAAATGACCCAGGCAATACTTTTTGGTATCCCTTAATCCTGAGAACAGGTTCTTTCTCCAAATCCACAATTGCGTGATGATACGGTTGATCACCAAAATAATTGATCACCCTTTGCAACTCATTTTTGATATAGACTGTGTCTGCATTTGCCCTTCTCACATCAAAAAGCACATTTTCTTCTTCATTCAGCGATGAAGCACTCAGTATATCATCCATTGGTAAGGCATAAGGCACAACCGGCGTAGGGCATCCTTCAATGGATGGTACTTCCTCTGTGTAAAGTACAGGTAAGGCATATTTATTATCACCAAACCCTTGCATAAACAAGTAAACAAGCACAGGAACGACAAGTGCCAGCCCAAACACAACTGCCTTTTTCATTTATACTAAGCTTATTCTAAGTTGCTTTAAATAAAAACCCACTTTGATAAGGAAGGTTCACCATTATCTATCTAAAATATTGCTTCTATCCACCTATTTAATAGATAGTATAAAGCATATGGCAAAAAAAAATCATGCCCTAAAGCATGATTTTGAATATCATATATTTAATGCGCCCTAATTGTAAAGAGCTGAAAAAATAGATCCTCCCTGAATCAACAAAGCGGCGATCAACCACACCACAAAAACACAAGGAATGAGTATCGACCATATTAATGTCTTTGTTTCATGCGCCAGGTGCATAAATTCAGCAACAATATAAAAGGCTTTCACTATTGTCATACCTACGAAAATGATAACTCTTAATGAGGAATACTCATGAGGTAAGGTAAAAGCAACAAGGAATTCCAGTGCAGTAACCACAGCCAGAATCAATGCCACTTTCCATATCTTATTAATTTTCGCTTTATCTACAGGTTGTACAACAACCTCTGATGCAGTTTCTTGTTCCATAACTTTATAGCTTTATACCAGATAAAAGAATGTAAATACAAATACCCAAACAAGGTCAACAAAGTGCCAGTAAAGACCAACTTTCTCTACCATCTCATAATGGCCTCTTTTCTCAAGGATACCTACTACGGTCTGGTAAAAGATTATAAAGTTCAACATCACCCCACTAAATACGTGGAACCCGTGAAATCCTGTGATAAAGAAGAATAAAGCGGCGAAGTTTTTAGGACCATACTGATTCTGTGAAAGATTTGCTCCATAAAAAATAGAACCGTCCAGCATTTTACCCCCTTCTTCAGTTCCAGCAATAAAATGGCCCCATTCCCACGCCTGACAGCCTAAGAATGTTAAACCACCAATGATGGTCCACAACATCCACTTTTCAACAGCCACCTTATCCATTCTATGGCCAGCCTCCACTGCCAGTACCATAGTAACAGAGCTCAAAATAAGAATGAAGGTCATTATACCCACGAAAACCAATGGCAAATGAATGCCATGCAGGAAAGGCGCTGCCTCAAAAACCATCTCCGGAATAGGCCAATATTCCTGGGAAAAAGTGAAATCAGCGATAGCACCATCATAGGCAGGATGACTATAACGAATGAGCCCGTAGGCGATCAGAAGTGCAGAAAAAGTGAACGCATCGGACAATAGGAAAAACCACATCATTAGCTTGCCGTAGCTAGCATTCAATGGAGCCGCTCCTCCGCCCCAAACACTTTTGCCCTGTCCCTCTAAAGTGACTGATGAACTTGCCATAGTTTTAAGTTGATCTTCTAATTATTAGTGAGTAAAAATAAATATAAATACAACCAAAGTCCACCAAGAAAATGCCAGTATGTTGTACACATTTCAATCTGAACCATAGCCTTGGAATGGATTTTATATTTCATAGCCGAATATAACACAATGAATAGAAAAACTATTCCTGATATTAAGTGAAAGGCATGTAAGCCAGTAAACACATATACAAATGAACCCGCAGGATTTCCTACGAAATAGACATCCTGGCTCACCAATTGTGCCCATGAATAATATTGGCCTACTAAAAACACAATAGACAATATACTGGTAAGCAATACCGCTACCTTAATTTGCTGTAGGTTGTCTTTTTGAGCAGCAAAATAAGCCCATTGCATAGTAATACTGCTGATAATAATGACCACTGATGTCCAGATAAATGCATCTGGCATATCAAAAATCAGCCAGTTACCTTCCGATTGTTTCACAATATAGGCACTAGTCATGGCAGCGAAAATCATTGAAATAGAAATGATAAACAGCCACAAAGCGAATTTCTTGGGATGCATGGAAAGCACCTGACTCTGCGATCTTTCTAACTCTAAATTTGTTTCCATACGCTTATAATTTATCTAAAAGAAATGATACCTGAACAACAGGAAGATAAATGAATGACCCAAACATTATTTTCAAAGCCGATTTCCTGCTGTAATCTCGCATAAGTGAAAATGTCTGTGCCAAAAAGAGTACACCACACAAAGTAACTACAAAAGCCGAATGTATTCCTGTAATTCCTACGTAAGCCGGCAATAAGCCTAAAGGCAATAGAAAAAGTGTATATATCATTATATTAATAGCCGTACGTAAATCTTTTTGCCCCCCAAATGGTAAAAGCTTAAAGCCTGCCTTTTTATAGTCCTCATCAGCTACCCAGGCAATAGCCCAGAAATGTGGAAACTGCCAGATAAATTGTATACCAAAAATGATCAATGCTTCGATTGATATCTGCCCCGTAGCAGCCACCCAACCTATTAAAGGGGGCATAGCACCTGGGATAGCTCCCACAAATACGGCAATGGGACCTACTCGCTTAAGTGGAGTATACACAAAACTGTAAAGCAGCAACGAAATGATAGATAGCAAAACAGCAAACCAGTTGGTTTGGATGGCTATTATACTGAGACCAATGCCTACAATAATCAAAGAAAATAAATAGGCCTCTTTGTTATTCAATCTACCGGTTGGTAATGGCCTATTTTGCGTTCTGGTCATCAGTTTATCGTAAACCTGTTCAGCTATTTGGTTCAATGTGATAGAACCTCCTGATACCATTAAACCTCCAAAAGTGATAGCAGCGAGATTTGCCCAATCTAAAGTACCCTGATGTGCCAGCAGATAACCAAACCCTGACGAAAAGGCTACCAAAAATGACAATCTGAATTTGACTAACTCTGAAAAAGCTTTAACCTTTTCAAAAAACCCCTGCGAAATCGATATAGTAGTACTTTCTCTCATAAAACAATTTCCTTACCTATAGCCTTTTGCTTGCGCAAAGCTACTACACAATAGAGATAAAATTGGAGTCCAAATATTAAAGAGGCAACCAAAAGATGTATCGGTTGCAAAAATGCCGGTATACTAAAGTAGGCCATACCGGCACCTGTAGCTATCTCAAAAACAATTAAATATACCAACACTGAAAAAAGATCTAATCCAAACACTTTTAGACTGGATGTCTTTCGTACCAAATACGCAATGTATATATGTAAACCCAGAATAATGATGGAATAAGATCTATGTATATAAAATTCTAAACCTAGCGCCTCAACCCATTCAGAACGATTAATTTCAGTAAGCGCTTTTGCAACCTCATCTATTGATTCTCTTACCTGAGTACCCAATGCTATTTGTCCTAAATAAAGGACTATTGCAATCAAAAGAAGATTGCTTAGTACCTTAGGGCTATTAAATCTTATTTCACTGGCCCTCCCTTCTATAGCAAATTGTCCAAATATCAATAATGCCACTATAGCTAAAGCTAATAACATATGAAAGGTTATAATTCCAGGCAGAAGGTTGGTGGACACCACAATAGATCCAATCCAGCCTTGAAAACCAACCATTAAAAAAGTTATAAATGCTGATCCAAAAATCAACTTGTTCTCAGGCCAATAACCCCAGGCAGTAATAAGATTGAATAATATGAATAAACCAATAAGAGCACCGATCAGACGGTTGATATATTCTATCCATGTTTTGGTAGCATTGAAATCAGCTTCTTCTTTCATGGATTTATCAGTCCTTAGGCTATTGGCCAGATCTCTGAAACCTATAGCTTCGGCCATATCAGCAACCTTTAGGTTTTTTTGATAACGTTTATCAGAATATATGTCCTTGTAATTCGGCGGTAATTGACTTACATCAGTAGGTGGTATATATTCTCCAAAACATTTAGGCCAGTCTGGACATCCCATACCGGAACCCGTACTACGAACAATGCCGCCTACCAATATCAATAGATAGACGGCAATGATCGTAATTAGATTAACTTTTGGATATAATGCCTTAAGCTTTCGCTTCATCTTTTACTGCTACCTGCTCCTTCTCTACTAGTTCGTTTTCATGTGGCAGGTTAGATTCAGGTGTCTCTGAAAAAGGTACAGTCTGAGGAATAAAGTCTTCCTTTGAGCCTGGCTTACTATAGTCATAAGGCCACCTGTATATTTTTGGAATTTCACCCGGCCAGTTTCCGTGGCCCGGTACTCTCGGAGTAGTCCACTCTAGTGTATTTGATCTCCATGGATTCGCTGGCGCTTTCTTACCTCTAAACATACTGTAGAAGAAGTTGAAAAGGAATATAAATTGAGCCGCAAAAGTTATAATCGCTGCAACACTTACGAAAGCATTTAAATCACTCATGATACTGAAAGCATCGAAATTAGTGAATGAATAATACCTTCTTGGGAAGCCTGCTATGCCGATATAGTGTAATGGGAAGAATACTAAATAAACTCCCACGAACGTCAACCAGAAATGTATATGTCCTAGAGAATTGTCCATCATTCTACCGAACATTTTTGGATACCAGTGGTATACACCCGCAAGTAAGCCAAAGAAACTAGCACTACCCATTACCAGGTGGAAGTGTGCAACTACAAAATAAGTATCATGTAAACTTATATCTACCGCAGAATTACCAAGGAATATACCAGTTAAACCACCAGATATAAAGAATGATACTAAACCGATACTGAAAAGCATCCCAGGTGTGAATACAATATTACCTCTCCATAAAGTTGTAATGTAGTTGAAAGCTTTTACCGCACTTGGAACTGCTATTATCAAGGTCAATAGTGTAAATATTGATCCAAGGAATGGATTCATACCTGACACGAACATGTGGTGTGCCCACACTATGAATGAAAGTACAGCTATGGCCAACATGGAAATTACCATTGCCATATAACCAAAGATAGGTTTTCTAGCATTGGTAGATATTACCTCTGAAGTGATACCCAATGCAGGTAACAATACAATATATACTTCGGGGTGCCCTAAGAACCAGAATAAATGTTGATACAAGATTGGGCTGCCACCCATGTTAGGTAACGCTTCGCCACCAATGTAGATATCAGACAGATAAAAGCTAGTTCCAAATGATCTATCAAAAATTAATAACAGTGCTGCAGCTACTAGTACAGGGAAAGACAAAAGACCAATGATAGCTGTGATGAAAAATGCCCAGATTGTAAGAGGAAGTCGACTAAATGTCATACCCTCGGTTCTAAGATTAATTACAGTAGTAATATAATTTATACCCCCAAGAAGTGTCGAGGCTATAAAGAAAACCATGGATACCAACCATAAAGTCATACCCAAACCACTACCTGACATAGCTTGTGGCAAAGCACTCAAAGGAGGATAAACTGTCCAACCTCCACTAGCAGGACCTGTTTCTATAAATAATGAGATAAACATGATAACACTGGAAAGGAAAAAGAACCAGTATGAAAGCATGTTCATAAAGCCGGAGGCCATATCTCTTGCACCAATTTGTAGAGGGATAAGATAGTTACTGAATGTTCCACTCAAACCTGCGGTCAACACAAAGAATACCATAATAGTACCATGCATCGTCACAAGTGCGAGATAAAATTCAGAATCTATTTTCCCGGCATCAGTTAACCAGCCACCTAAAATAGGTTTAAGGAAATTTAATTCCATATCCGGGAAACCAAGCTGGAGTCGGAAAATAACTGATAACAAACCACCAATCAAAGCCCAGAAAATGCCAGTAATTAGGAATTGCTTGGCTATTGTTTTGTGGTCAGTTGTAAATATGTATTTCGTTATGAAACTGTCATGGTGCTCATGATCATCATGATGCACATCAGGTTGTTGAATTTGAACGTCAGCTACAGCCATAATATCTTTTTGTCTAATTTCTTTCTTAACAGATCGTCAAAATAAGTTGTTTCAAAGTCCGGCAGAAATCATTGCCACTTCCTTAAGATTAGAAGGCACATTAGCCAAATAATCTGGATTTTGCTTTAACCAGGGCTCTTGTGATGCATACCACTCCTGGTATTCGGCAGGTTCATCAACAACTATTATATATCTCATGGCAAAATGTCCTTTACCACATATCTTATTACACACTAACTCAAAGTTGAAGTCAGGATTTCCTGTTTCAGCCCTCATTTCAGCAGTACTTTTATTAGGTACAAACCAAAACTGAGTAGGCATACCAGGAACAGCATTCATTTGCAACCTAAAATGAGGCTGATATACACTGTGAATTACGTCACGAGCTCTGATCTTAAATAAAACAGGCTGACCTTTAGGTATATGTATTTCTCTTGGTTGGAAATCATCAAATGCAGCCTTGTCTGTAAAATCTACCCCCAATTGATTGATTACATCAATATTCTTATAGTTGTAATCGCCTAATTGCTTATCCTTTCCCGGGTATCTTGTAGACCAAGCATATTGGTAACCAACTATTTCTACTACCTCAGCGTTTTCAGGAGCCTCATCAGTAATGTCCCACCAAGCCTTTAGGCCTGACCCAATAAGTAGAGTTAGCACGATAGCAGGTACAACTGTCCAAATTATCTCCAATTTATTATTGTGAGGATAAAAAGATGCTCTTTTATTCTCATCATATTGGTATTTGAACGGAAAGTAAAATAATAGAATCTGAGTAGCTATGAATACAAACACAGTTATACCCATCGTCCACCAGAAAAGATTATCTGTAACCACCCCATGATCAGAAGCGACAGGTAGTACATAGGTATCGAATTCCTTAATTGAATACCAGAAGAAAGCAAGCGTACCCCCAATAAGAAATAAAATCATCAACCAGGAATTAGCCTTCTGATTCTGTTCTTTCTGAGGTGTCTTATTACCCTTAACAACTTGTACCAGCGTATGAACTCTAAATATCGTGTAGAGTATTACCGCTACGAGAATTACTGCAATCCAAACTACAAGACTAAGCATATCTTAAATATCTCTTTTCAATTAAATACTATGATGTAAACTTTCTTCCAACATTGGGTGATTTTTCGGCACCAAAGAAGCTTTCGCCCAGTTGCTCATTACCACGAATAGGAATGCCGAACCAAAGATCATTAGCAAGCCAATTTCAAGGAACCCAAAACCTCCATTATCCTTAAGAGTACCAGGTGTCACCATCAGATAAAAATCCATCCAGTGACCAAATATTACTACTGGGCAAACAATTTTCAGGAATCTTTCGTGACGCTTGCTTGCACGTGTCATCAGAACCAGAAATGGAAAGAAAAAGTTTAGGATAAGATTGATGAAAAATACAGGTGCATATTTATCACTCGTCAATCTTTCTACAAAATAAATAGTCTCCTCAGGAATATTGGCATAATAGATCAATAAGAACTGAGAAAACCATATGTAAGTCCAGAAAATACTGAAAGCAAATACAAACTTTCCAAGATCATGGAGTACGCTATTGTTAACAAACTTCATGTAACCGTTATCTCTTAGTAGGATAAGCATGTATGTTATTAGGGCCAATCCAGTTACCCACCAGGATGCGAATACATACCAACCAAACATAGTACTGAACCAGTGTGTATCAATTGACATGATCCAATCCCATGCAGCTACCGATGAAGATACAGCAAAGAATACAATAAAGATGGCAGACAATTGGAACATTTTCTTCCAACGGTCTGTGCCACCATCAAGATCTTCAGCAAGGCTTTGTTTTCTGATTTGGATGAATAATAAATACCATACAGCAAAAAACAAGATCATTCTCACTACAAAGAATATAGGAAATGAAGGATGATCCTCCATTGGCCAGAAAAAGAAAGCCTTCTTACCATTTATGATGTCATCAAATTCTGGTGAAGTTTCGTCATATAACGAGTGATGAGTCCAGTGGAATAGATCATGGCTGGCCAGAAAATAGGTACCTATCATTAACAAACCAGCTATAGGTAACCAATAACCAAATGCCTGAGGTATTCTAATGATACCAGCTGACCATCCGGCTTGTGATACATATTGTATTGCCACAAAGAAAACACCGATAATAGCTATGCCCGTGAAAAATACATTGTTGATCCAAATATTGGCCCAAACCCGCTGAATCCAGTGAAATCCATGCTCACCTTCTGCAGCTGCATGTCCAGCAGCTTCATGTCCTCCGCCACCAAGTGCCATAGAAGCTATACCAATAACAGTTAAAACAATGCCAGCAATCAGTGCAATAAATATTTTCTTCTTTGCACCGCCGGTAAATTCAAATTTCTCTTCTGTCATTATTATTGATTTTGAAGCGTTTGAACATATCTAACAATTTTCCAACGATCCTCAACACTAACCTGAGAACCGTGAGCACCCATTCTGCCTTTACCATGCGTAATTACATGGAAAATGTGACCTCCTGGCTTATCTTTTACGGCTCTTGAATTATACGCCGTAACACCTTTATATACTTGACCAACTTTACCATCACCCATTCCTTTAGAGCCATGGCAATGTATACAGTATCTTGTGTAAAGCACTTTACCTTCAGCAAGCACTTCCTTTGTGCTATCTAGAGGATTCTCCATTAACGTTGCAGCCATTTCAAGACTGTCTTTGGGAATCCTGTAAGGTAAATAGCCAGACCTTCGCACGGTATTTTCAGGTGGCTTGCGCATGGTCATGTTGTATTCGTTGTAAGGATTCGAATTGTAAAACTCCCCATGCTCATCTTCTGGATTAGAATCCAGCCAACTACCGGCATCTTCCTCCTGAATTTGTGAAAGCGGCTCGTAAGGTGTAGAGTGATACATCTGAGGAGCATATTCAAGCCCCGGATAGTCGCCATCAGCAGCACATGAACTAAGCACTACTACTCCAGCTAATACTATGCCCAGGTTATATATTCTTTGTAAGCTCATTCTATGATACAGGTTATTCGAAATTTTTAATATTTACTTCTGAAGCACCCGCTTCTTGCAAAGCCTTCTTAATACCGGCTTCATCAATTTTATTTTTACCTAAATCGATTGCCATTACATGCTTATTGTCAGTAGATCTGATGTCAAACTGAACCGGTTTGGCCCATGGCTTAAGGTTACTGATCACAAGAAAAGTACCCACCATACCAAAAGCAGCAAGTAGCACAGTCAATTCGAAGGTCACAGGTATGAAAGTTGGAATAGGAACAAAGTCCTTACCTCCAATAATCATTGGCCAATCAATACCCATCATACCTATTTGCATTGTGAGTGCTAAAGAGGTACCTAAAAGTCCAAACATAAAGGCGACCACTGAAAGTCGAGACCTTTTGTATCCCAATGCATCTTCAATACCGTGAACAGGAAATGGAGAGTACACTTCGTGTATCTTTATACCTCCACCTCTGACGGTCTTAATGCCTTTCAGAAGAATATCTTCATCATCAAAGATGCCCACTAAAAAGTTTTTTCCTCCTGCCATGTTTATGCTTTTACTTTTTCACCGGTTGACTTAATAATACTCTTAACCTCAGCCATGTTGATCACCGGGAAGAACTTCGAGAATAGAAGGTACGCTGTGAAAAACAGACCAAAAGAGAACATATAAACACCTACATCATATAATGTAGGATAGAACATTGCCCAGCTAGAAGGAAGGAAGTCTCTATGCAAGCTGGTAACGATAATTACAAATCTTTCAAACCACATTCCAATATTTACAATAATGGAAATAATGAATGTAGATGCAAGGTTAGTCCTGATTCTTTTAAACCAGAATAGCTGTGGTGATATCACATTACAGGTCATCATAGACCAGTAAGCCCACCAGTAAGGACCACTTACCCTATTTAAGAATGCGTACTGCTCAGCCTCTACTCCGGAATACCAGGCAATAAAAAGCTCAGTGATGTATGCCACACCTACTATAGAACCAGTAATAATGATTACAATATTCATCAGCTCTATGTGCTGTATGGTAATGTAGTCTTCTAGTTTATAAACCTTCCTGGTAATGAGAAGTAGCGTCAATACCATTGCAAAACCAGAGAAGATAGCACCCGCCACAAAGTATGGAGGAAATATAGTAGTGTGCCAACCAGGGATTACTGATGTGGCAAAGTCAAAAGATACAATGGTATGCACTGAAAGAACCAATGGTGTAGCCAAACCTGCCAATACAAGCGCTACTGTTTCATATCTACTCCAGGTTTTAGCCGCTCCATCCCAGCCAAAACTTAAAGCGCCGTAAACAGCTTTGGATATCTTATTCTTCGCTCTATCACGTATCGTTGCGAAATCGGGTATAAGTCCAATGTACCAGAATACTAGGGATACAGAAAAATATGTACTGATAGCAAAAACGTCCCATAACAATGGGCTGTTGAAGTTTACCCAAAGCGATCCAAAAGTGTTGGGAAGTGGAAGTGCCCAGTAAAAGCCTAACCAAGGACGACCCATGTGTAGTACAGGGAAAAGCGCCGCACAAATAACGGCAAAAATGGTCATGGCTTCCGCTGCTCTGTTGATGGACATTCTCCAACGCTGCCTAAACAATAAAAGAATAGCGGAGATAAGTGTACCGGCGTGACCAATACCCACCCACCATACGAAGTTGGTGATATCCCATGCCCATCCAATTGTTTTGTTAAGGCCCCACATACCTATACCATCCCACACAGTTCTCCATACGGCATAAGCACCGATTGTGAGTACACCAAGTGAAATAGCGAATGCTAGAAACCAAGAAATCGGAGGCGTATCTTCAACCCTTTTGCAGATGTCCTCAGAGACATCATGAACGGTTTTACCGCCAGTTACTAAGGGTTTACGTAAAGCTGATTCTGCGTGCATATTCTAAAGTTTAAGCGGTCGTTTCTTCTTTTTCTTTATTTCTGATTTTTGTATAGTACCAAACGTTTGGATCTACCCTCAACTCCTCCAGTACATGATAAGCACGAGGTTCAGTAACCTCTGTCTGACCCTGTTCATTCTGAGCAAGCTTAAGCAGACCTGCAGCTTTGCTTTCCATGTTATTCAAATCACCGAAAACAATAGCCTCAGAAGGACATGCCGCTGCACAAGCTGATACTATCTCACCATCCATTGGTCTTCTACCTTCTCTCTTAGCAGCAAGTTTTCCAGACTGGATTCTTTGTACACAGAAAGTACATTTTTCCATAACACCTCTGGCTCTAACTGTTACATCAGGGTTTAGAACCATTTTGCCAAGATCATTATTCATGGCAGTGTTATCAGCAAAATTCTTATTATCGTGGTATTTAAACCAGTTGAACCTTCTTACTTTATAGGGGCAGTTGTTAGCACAATATCTTGTACCGATACATCTATTATAGGTCATCTGGTTAAGACCTTCTGAGCTATGGGTGGTAGCAGCAACAGGGCAAACAGTCTCACAAGGAGCATTGTTGCACTGCTGGCACATCATAGGCTGGAAGGTAACTTCCGGATTTTCTGCAGCTTTTTCCAATCCTGCCAAATCATCATGATCGGCATCACTGCTGTAATATCTATCGATACGCAACCAGGCCATTTCCCTTCTGTTGAGTACCTCTTCTTTACCTACAACCGGGATATTATTTTCAGCCTGACAAGCTATGGTACAAGCACCACATCCGGTACATGAGTTTAGGTCAATGACCATACCCCAATGGTGGTTAGGATATTCGTGGCCATCCCATAAGGAAATGGTTGCAGGCTTTTTCTTACCACTGTAAGTGGCAATCATTGGCATATCACGACCAGCATAAGGATCTTTCTGATAATCAGCCAGCGTAGCTTCCTGAATCACAGTTTCCCTGCCCATATATGTCTGATGGGTTTGTGTTTGCGCGATCCTGTAAGCCTCACCGGTGTTTTCTACACTTACACCGGCTGTAATTGATAAACTCTGGAAGCCACCAGAATAATCAGCTAGTGGGTACGCATTGACACCTATATTATTGGCTACTTTTCCGGCTTTCGTTCTTCCATATCCCAGCGCAAGACCTACTGTGCCCTTCGCCTGACCTGGTTGAATGAGTACTGGCACTGATACAGTTTTTCCACCTACAGTAAGATTAGCTTTTTGAGTGATCATATCACCGGTTTTCAAACCTAGCTCTGTAGCCATAGAAGGCGATACGGTTAGATAATTATCCCAACAAGCTTTGGTGATAGGATCAGACATCTCTTGTAGCCAAGGGTTATTGGCCTGAATACCTGTTCCTACACTATTATTTGTGTAAAGTACAAGTTCTAATCCTGTATTATTGGCTTTATAATTCTTTGCAATTGCGGAACCTGCTGATGAAACATCCGGCATGCTTAAAGCGGGGGATTCTTCAGCATTTTCAACAGCGAAAACACCATCATGCAGGCAATTATCCCAGAACATTTGAAAATCAGCGAACTTAGTTTGTGTTGGATAAGTCCATTCTTTCCAATTTGCTTTTACAAACTCAAAATAATCAGCATTTTGATTTGACCACCTTAGAAAAGAAGCCTGAGCCTGACGTGTATTAAAAATATTGGTAAT
This sequence comes from Cyclobacteriaceae bacterium, assembly GCA_965227155.1. GTDB lineage: Bacteria > Bacteroidota > Bacteroidia > Cytophagales > Cyclobacteriaceae > UBA6059. Next base: position 3,367,221 of record OZ245731.1, on the reverse strand, counting down.
TGCAGGCTGTGATAAGCTGAAATGTCCCTTTACAGGCTCAAAATCATTCCAACTTTCAAGATAATGATGATCTGGAGCATTTATCTTCACAATTGAAGAGGTTTCGTCCATGCGATCACTAGTTGCTAATGTAAACTTGGTCTTTGAAATAGCCTCAGCAATGGTTGCTCCCATTGCATGATCGTATACAGGATTGCAATTGTAAAAGATCACCCCACCTACTCTACCGGCTTTCATATCATTAATAAGGCTTGCCATCTGAGCATCATCGCCTTTTCTGATATTGTAAGGTCTATTTAGATCCAGGGTATTACCGTAGCTCTCCAACAAGAAATTGATAGCATTGGCAACAACCTGTACATTTTCATCATTAGAGCCAGCAAGGAATAAGGCTTTGCCTCTTGATTTCCATAGATCGTTGGCAGCCATTGCAATTCTAGGACTGTCAATTTTCTCCACGTTCAATGTAGAAGCGCCAGCTTTTTTCGCTAGTTCGTTATAAATATTGGCCACCACTAAACCTTCCTGTGATGCCTTAACAGGTGTTCTATAATCGGCATTAGCACCTGTTAATGAAAGGTTTGACTCGAAAGCATAGAGCCTGGACATAGTTTTCTTGTCGCCGGAAAGCTTTCTTGTCGCAGCAAATTGCTTATTAAATAGGGTATGGTTGATCCAACCGCCAAGGAAATCCAGGTTAACAGAAACAATGGTTTCAGCCTTAGATATATCTATAAATGGAATAGCGCGAACCCCAAAATTCTTTTCGTTTGCAGCCAGCATTCCATGTACTGATACCTGATCATATTGTACATGTTTGGCGTTATATTTATCTAGGAAGCCTTGTAGTGCCTTTTGAGTGGATGGACTTGCTATGGAATTACTCACTACAGCGATATTACCATTTAGACCACCCAGCTGACTTAGTACTGCAGCATCTACATCTTCCCAGCTAGACTCTTTGCCATCTATCATTGGCCCGGTAAGTCTCTCCTTATCATACAGAGATAAAACTGAAGCCTCTATCTGGGCGGAAGTACCTCCACCACTAACAGGAGAAAGTTTGTTGCCCTCCACTTTGATGGGTCTGCCTTCGCGTGTTTTAACCACAACACTGCAATAATCACTACCGCTTACAAAGGTAGAGGCATAGTAATTAGGAATGCTGGGGTCAACATCTACGGGCTTTTCCAAATAAGGAATGGCCTTACGAACAGGGCTTTCACATGCAGCCAATGAAACTGCTGCCACACCAAAACCCATCGCTTTTAAAAAGTCCCTTCTGCTTGGACCAGCGCCTTCCTCATCTACAGGTAGATATTCAGCAAACTCATTATCGGCATGCTTAACAAACTCAGGATTATTGGTTAGTTGCTCTAATCCCTTCCAGTATGTTTTCTTGGTATCCTTCATTATGAATATTTATCTCAGATTAGATTAATAGTGACATTTGGAACATTCCAAACCACCGATATCTTGTACCCGAAGTGGGTTTTTACTGGTTTCTTCGTGTAACTGTACTAGTTTGGTATAGTATCCATTGTCTTTAGCATTAATCTCGGTCTCGCGGTGACAATTAATACACCATCCCATAGTCAAGTTAGAATATTGGTATACAACTTCCATTTCTTCAATTGGCCCATGGCAGGTCTGGCATTCCAATCCGCCCACTTTTACGTGTTGGCTATGATTGAAATAAGCCAAATCAGGCAGGTTGTGTACACGCACCCACTCGATAGGTTTGCCTGACTCGTATGCATCATAAATTTTTTGTATCTCAGGTGACATACCTGTTTGCCCACCTACATTTTGAATGGCAGAGTGACAATTCATACAAATATTAACAGATGGAATGTTGGCTGATTTAGATATTCTTACACCTGTATGACAATATTGACAATCAATTTCGTATTGTCCGGCATGCAGCTCATGAGAAAAAGCAATTGGCTGCTTCGGCTGATAATTTTGCTGCACACCTACTGTAAACAGTCCATCGATGACTGATTTTAGTACGATTGCCAGGAAGAAGAAAGTAACAAAACCAATAAAGGCATTGCTTTTGGCAAAGCTGCCAACATCAAATCTTTGATCGACAAGCTCTTTATCTTCATCTGTAAGCTCCTTTGTCTCCTTCAGGTATTTGGTCAATACTGAAATTATCAAGAACAGGACTACCAGAATAAGTAGTAAAACAACCACCAGACCGACAAGTATGGCTGTGATATAACCCTCAGCAACACCTGCACCTTGAGCAGCGACAGCCTCACCATCAGCTGCTTCTGTAGATGCTACAGCTGCCTCAACTGGTTTCGCAGATTCTGCTTTAATGTATGCAATGATGGAATTGAGCTCATCATCAGAAAAAGCAAATGAGGTCATTTGCGTTTGATTATACTCATTGTAGAGATTCACGGCATATTCATCACCGCTTTGTATAACCTGCTGCGAGTTTTTGATAAAAGCCTTAATCCACGGTACAGGTCTTCTTTCGTGTACATCTCTCAATGCAGGTCCTATAACCTTTTCATTGATAGCATGACATACTGTACAGTTTCCTTTGAACAGTGATTCACCCTGAGAAATAACGGCTGGATCTTCTGAAATTTCACCTTCCTCCTCCTGCGCATGAAGCGACAGATTCAAACTGAATAGTGTGATTAAGAGAAGAAAACAAAGGCGTGAAATTTTGCTGATTGATGTTGGAAGAGTTCTAAACATTTTTTGTTTCAATAATCCCATTGTCGTCGCGTACAAAACTAATATCGGTTGCTATAACTTCAAAGATTAATTTTTCTACCAAAATGGCTTCTATTAATCTTAGGTCTTAATATTGATTCTGCAAGATACTAAACCGTACGATTTTAAACGGTTAGAAAATCCCCTCCTAGTTATTTAGAATTAATATAAATACCACATAACAATAACTTTGGGGAACTTCTGCCAAATAATTGATCCTGAAATCAACTTTAGCAAGTATTAAAAGCAATTTAACCAGCTTTACAGCTTATGTGCAAATTTTAAAATAATTTGTTTAAGGGTAATAATTGGTTGAATTTGTTTCGACTTAAATCCAAACCTAATTCCATCTGAGACCTTGCTTCTTAAATCATCCCAAAAAATAAAACTGCTTATTGCCTGCTCACTATTAGCTGTTGCTACAATCAATATGTGCCTTGCGCAATCCATCGAGGAAATTGAAGTAAACGAAATTTACAATGACATTCCATTAATCGAGATAGTTGAGCAGCTCGAAGAGCAGAGTTCTGTACGCTTTTTCTTCATAGACGCATGGATCGAAAATATCAAAGTCAGTGGTCAATACCAGAATATATCACTGTCTGAATTCCTTGAGCAAGTGTTTTCTACCCTCGAGTTGGATTATATGATCTATGATCCCTACACCGTAGTGTTACTACAGGACAAAGCGATTTTGAAAGCCATTACTATACCTGATGCGGAAGTAATAGATATTGAGATTGGTGATCAGAAAAAATATGTGCTGGGAAAGCAGATTGAATTTGCAGGCTCAATTATCAACGAAAAAACTGGTGAACCCCTATCTGGTGCTTCTATAAACATCGAAAGCCTCGGACAAACATTGAATACTGATGAGCAGGGAGCATTCTCAACAAAAATTCCTGCAGGTAAATACTACATGCAGTTTAATTATTTAGGACTAGAGCCGCAGCGCAAGTTGGTGGCCCTATATTCTGATGGCAACCTCAACCTGGCGATGTTTGAGAAGCCTATTCAGCTGGAAGAAGTTGCCATTGAGAGTCGGGCCGAAGACATCAACATCAGCAGCCCTTACCTGGGCCTTGTACAAATCAATTCTGGGGTCATCAATAAATTACCTAATCTGCTTGGTGAGGCAGACGTAGTAAGAACCCTATTGATGATGCCGGGTGTCAATACCGTGGGCGAAGGAGCTACCGGCATCAATGTGAGAGGTGGCAATATTGACCAAAACCTTATTACCCTGGATGAAGCCCCCATCTTTAACACATCTCACTTATTCGGATTTTTCTCTACCATCAATCCCGATGCTACGGCAAACATAAATTTTTATAAAGGTGCTATGCCGGCTAATTATGGAGGAAGAGCTTCCTCTGTTATTGATATAGGCCTTCATGAAGGCAGTGCTGATAATTGGCATCTGAAAGGTAATCTCGGTACGATCAGCTCTAAATTGTTTTTGGATGGGCCAATCGGTGAAAAAACGACAATGGCCTTTTCAGGTAGAGGAAGCTATGTCAACTGGATTTTACCCCAAATTCAGGACGCAGACATTAGAAACAGCAGAGCAAGCTTTGGAGATGCCAGCCTCAAGCTTGCTCATAGATTTAACGAAAAAGCAAAACTTACCTATTCCGGATATTTCAGTGGAGACAGTTTCAAATTTGCTGAAGATACAGTTTACCGTTGGTCTACCTTCAATCAAGTATTGAAGTTCAACTATCTCTTTAATGAAAGTCTGGTTGGTAAAATCACAGCATTTGATAGCAACTACCAATATGAGGCTGAAAATGTATCTGAAATCAACCCGTTTACAATAAAATACAAGCTCAATCAAAAAACTATAAAAGCTGATCTATCGATCATCAAGAATAGAATTACGATTGATTTGGGTGCAGGTGCTGATTTTTATGGCGTAGAACCGGGGGAGCGGCAAATCGAAGAGACCTCTTCCTTATCACCCATCACACTGGAAAAAGAGCGAGGCACACTTTTGTTTCAATATGCCAACCTGGATTATAGGATCAATGACCGTGTGAATATTAATGCGGGGTTGCGATTCGCCAGCTTTACGAAATTCGGACCGGGTACGGTTTTTACCTATAATAATGAATTGCCCATCACCAATTCAGGCATTGTTGACTCTATCAACTATCAAAATGGAGAGGCAATCGCCAACTACAGCGGATTAGAGCCACGATTGTCTGTAAAATATCAACTTGGCGCTTCCACCTCCATAAAAGCTGGTTTGGCAAGGAATTATCAATACCTCTACCTGGTTTCAAACACTGCTGCTGCCACACCTTTAGACATTTGGAGACCATCAGATCAATTTGTACCCCCCCTATTAAGCGATCAAATTTCCATAGGCCTTTTCAGGAACTTTAATGATAATCTCATCGAGACCTCAATAGAGGGCTATTATAAAAGACTGGAAAATCTTGTGGACTACAAGGATGGAGCCGATTTACTCCTCAATGATCGCCTGGAGCAGGACATTATCATTGGAGATGGGAAAGCCTATGGTGTAGAATTTATGGTCAGAAAAAATAAGGGAAAGATGACCGGCTGGATGGCTTACACCTGGTCTCGTACCCTGAGGAGAATGAATAGTGAATTTGCCGATGAAATACTCAATGAAGGTAATTTTTTTCCTTCCAATTATGACATCCCACATAATGTCAACCTCATGGTCAATTGGGATCTTAATGACTGGCTGGATATTGGAACCAATTTCACCTACAGAACGGGCAGGCCGGTAACCGTGCCGGTAACCAAATATTTTCTCAATTATTTCCAAGGCCAAAACCTGATTGTCGCAGAATTTTCAAACAGGAATGAATTCAGAATCCCTGATTATATACGGCTCGATCTTTCTGTAACTTATAAACCCAGGCCTCAGCGGAAAAAGAAATGGGATAGCAGCTGGACTTTCTCAGTCTATAATCTTTTGGGCAGAAGAAACCCTTATTCCGTATTTTTCCAGGGTGGAGATGGCATTTCAGTAAAGGCCTACCAACTCTCGGTAATTGGAGTGCCTATTCCGGCAATTACTTACAATTTCACATTTCCGTGATTTGCTAAATATCCAATGTAGTTCTTGAATGTTGGTCTGAAATGGTTGAGCTTTTATAATTTCGAGCATGCATTTAAAATGGTTTACAAAATTCATTCTGGTCATCTCAACAGGCTTGCTTGCATTTACAGCAGAAGCCCAAAAAGATAAATCTATTGCCATCACTATCGATGATGTTATTGGTGTTTCCTTATTTCGGGAGGATTCCATTTTAAGGGAAATCAATAAAAGAGTCATCAATGCCTGTATCAAGCATGGTGCGCCCGCCATTGGCTTTGTGAATGAAATAAAACTCATGGACCTAAACGGCAATCCAGTACCAGAAAAACTGGAGATTTTGGAGCTTTGGGCTAAAAATGGCCTGGAGCTGGGTAATCACACCTATTCACATTTGGACTATAATGATGTGGACGAGGAAACCTTTTTTCAGGATGTCTTAAAAGGTGAGCAATACACGAGGCCTTTAATGCGGCGATTCAATAAGAATTTGACCTATTTTAGGCACCCCTTTTTACACAAAGGCAACACACCTGAAAAGGTGCTGGCACTGGAAGCTTTTTTGGAATCAAGAAGGTATGAAGAAGCACCAGTAACCATTGATAATTCAGAATACATCTTTGCTCGTGCGTTTGACCTGGCCAAAAAACGAGACAACCACGAGCTGGCTGATAATATAGGTAGATCTTATGTCAGTTATATGATCGAAAAACTGCGGTATTATGAAAAGCAAAGTGAGGGTTTATTCAATAGGCAAATCAGCCAAATCCTCCTCATTCATGACAACCTGCTCAATGCATTTTTTCTGGATCCCCTACTCGAGGCAATCAGTGATGAGGGATACCGCTTTGTTTTTTTGAGTGAGGCCCTCAAAGATCCGGCTTATGATTCTGAAGATAAATTTGTAACCCGATCAGGCATTACCTGGCTGCACCGGTGGGCCATTACGCAAGGCAAGCCCAATAAGTTTTTTGCAGGTGAACCCACTTGCCCGCGATATGTGCAGGAATACGCGGGTATTTTTGAATGAAATGGCTCATAAAGTACATCAGGTTAAGGCAAACCAGGAAAGTAGAAATTGGGAATCTCAAAAGCATTAGAAACCTCGCTTCATATCACAATAAGCCAACTTTAGCAGGCAGTACCTTCGACATGTATTCATACGGCCTTTAAGAAAAATTTGGACAGGCTCACTCTGCCAGGAATAGTGACTTTGAGACGCCCCTCTTAATCGATCTTTTATCTTATTACTTCACTTGGGAAAACCACCAGGCTTTCGTTGCCATCTTTCCCAACAGCTGCTACACCAAACAGAAAGTTGTCAATCACAACACCTTCCAGTGTAAATTCGGTCTCTTCTTTGGGTACAAACCGCGAATATTTCCACTGGGGTGCAGTGGTTTCACGCCAATAAATTTTATACCCTGCCAGATCAGGATCTTCCACAGGAGTCCATGCCAGGCGTGTGCTTGCCTCAACCACACCACCAATCTTCACAGTATCAGGTTGTGGTGGTGCCCAGGCAATCCCTGCTAATGCGATGGCATTTACAGCTGTCAAACTCTCAGCATAGTCAAAATCAACTTTTTCAATCACATCACCATACTTGATGCCATTTTCTGTACGCAAGTCCTGATGTTGTCTATTGTAATTTTCATGGGCTTCCATAATCCTGATGCCTGCAAACCCGGCATCATTAAAAGGCCTGTGGTGTCCTCCCCTGCCAAATCGATCTAGCCTGTAAATCAGCATCGGGTTCATTGTGGGCATGTATTGACTTGTCATTTTATGGACATAGCGAGCCAACTGCCTGGACACTCCATCGACCTCACCGCCATAAAATCTTCTTCTTTTTCGAGCTTCCTCGGTTTCTGTAACAGGTGTAGGCTCAGAGAAAATCCTGAAAGCCTTATTGTCAATGTAACCATCAACGCCCTCTATATTTCCGATCATATCGTTGTTGAGCACACCTACAATATTCCAACCTTCTTCCAGCGCCATTTCTGCCATGTGCTTACCCCCAAAAAGCCCTTGTTCTTCGCCTGACAAGCCCACATAAATAATGCTGGTCGGGAAGCTGTATTTCGTTAAAATACGGGCTGCCTCTATGGCTCCTGCCATTCCGGTGGCATTATCATTAGCACCCGGAGAGTCATCTGTGAAATTGGTAGCATCGGACACCCTGGAGTCAATATCTCCACTCATTATTATATACCGGTTAGGATACCTTGTACCTCGCTGAATGGCAATGACATTGACCACCTCCACATCTTTCACGATTCTTCTATTTTCTCCCTCAGGTACAAATGTTCTCTGATAAAAAACCTCAAGACAACCATTGCAGTCCTCGGACACTTTATCGAATTCTGCTTTGATCCATCTTCTGGCAGCCCCTATTCCCCTGGTTTGGGAAACAGTATCTGACAAAGTATGCCTTGTACCAAAATCCACAAGCTGCTGCACATCTTTTTGCAGGCGTTCAGCAGAAGCTGCTTCGATAATATCGTACATTCTAAGATCAGTAGCCGGTGGCACCTGTGCATAGGAAAATAGGGCAATACAGGCAAATGCAATTGTAAGTATTAGGTTTTTCATCCTTTATTGATTTTTAATTAGTATCTGTATTATGAGTCTTCTCTTATTAGCTACCACTAAATACTTTCAGTGGGCAACCAAAAAGATAAACTAAAATCACTGACTAAAGCCAAAGATTAAAACTAGCAATTTATAAACTCAGCGGCCTATAAATTGATTGAATCAATGTATGTACAGCTATTTGTGAGGATAAGTGGTTGTATAGATTGACAACCCATCTGCCTGATTCTACGGTTCGGAATGATTGATTCCCTAGGAACCGCTTAATAAATCTTCTTTTGAAGAAAAAAATCATGGAAAGACTTTTACTGATATCTCATGCCGGTTCCGGTGCAATGGTATTGCTGCTAGGTTTCTTATTGTTTGTGATTAAAAAGGGCACCTCTACACATATCAACCTCGGAAGGGTTTATGTTGGCCTAATGTGGTGGATTTGCCTCAGTGCAATGATTGTAATCAGCTTTTATCGCTTCAGTGCATTTCTTATGGTCATCGCAGTTTTGACGTTTTATGCTACCTACAGCGGATTACGGGTAATCAGGCGTAGGAAAAGTGGTAGAGCCAGTTTGTTGGATTGGATCATTGCATCGCTAACCACCTGTTTTGGGATTGGCTTATTCATTTATGGACTGTATATCTTCTACCTTGTATCGGGTTTTCATGTGCTGGGCTTGCTTTGCCTGATCTTTGGTGTATTTACAGCCTCTGCCGGTTGGGATGACATCAGGTTTTTCAGAAAGCCGGATTTCAGCAACAGGTTATGGTGGCTCAAGCAGCATATCTCAGCTATGGGAGGTTCCTACATTGCCGCTATTACTGCTTTTGCAGTTCAAAATGGAGGTCTATTTCATCTCCAGGAAAATCTACAATGGTTGCTATGGGTCATTCCTGCCGCCATAGGAAGCCCCATAATTTCAAAATTTGTCAAACACCATACTGGCACAACTAAAAAACCAATAAAATCTATGCACTGATTTGATAAAACAGGAATCCATTGACCGATCATAAATCAAATTGGATTTACTTATGAATTGCCTTAAAATCTTGGTAAATTCATTCGCTCGAAAATATTCCTGTAACAATGGCGAATTATACAATCAAAGTAAATGGAAAACAACATCAGGTAGATGTGGATAGCGATACCCCCTTGCTGTGGGTGCTACGCGATGAACTTAACCTGGTGGGTACCAAATATGGCTGCGGCATTGCCCGCTGTGGAGCCTGCACTGTCCACCTTAATGGCAATGCAATAAGGTCCTGCTCACTACCAATCTCGGCGGCAGGTAGCCAGGAAATCACTACCATAGAAGGATTGGCTGAGAAAGCTGATCATGCTTTGCAAAATGCATGGAGGGAACATGATGTTCCACAATGTGGCTATTGCCAGGCAGGTCAGATCATGAATGCTGCCGCCCTCCTTACCAGAAACCCGAATCCATCGGATAAAGATATTGATACCGCTATGCAGGGAAATCTCTGCCGGTGTGGTACCTACAATAAAATCAAGGCCGCCATCAAATCGGCAGCTCAAAATATTTAATCCACTCAAACTGAAAAATCATGTCTTTGATCAATACTCAATTCAAAAGAAGATCGTTTCTAAAGGTTTCGGCCGCTTCAGGGGGTGGGTTGTTGCTTGGCTTCAGCTTGACAGTTTCCTGTTCGCCGGCAGATCAGGTGAAAAACGCACCTGCAGATTGGTTTGACATCAATGCCTTTTTGAAAATCGCCAGCGACGGAAAAATAACCATCATGTCTCCCAATCCGGAGATCGGTCAGAATGTAAAAACCTCCATGCCCATGATTGTGGCCGAAGAGCTGGATGTTGCCTGGGAAAATGTCATCGTGGAGCAGGCACCGCTGAATACGGATGCATTCACCCGACAGGTAGCTGGCGGAAGCCAATCGATTCGCCAAAGCTGGGAAGGGCTTCGGATGGCAGGTGCCACCGCCAGGCAGATGCTGGTCAACGCTGCTGCCAAAAAATGGAATGTCAATACCAGTGATTGCACAACTAAGGCTGGTGTAATCAAAGATAAAAATGGAAACAGCATTACCTACGCGGAAATAGCACAGGAAGCTTCTGGCATGGTTGTGCCCGAAAAAGTAAACCTGAAAGACCCTAAAGATTTTACCATTATAGGTCAGGGAAAGGGCAATGTAGATATCGAAGGTATCATAACCGGTCAGCCATTGTTCGGTCTTGATTTTAGAAGAGAGGGTATGTTGCGCGCTGCTGTGATGCGGCCACCAGCATTTGGCCTAAAATTGAAATCATTTGATGATACGGAAGCCCGAAAAGTTAATGGTGTGCAGGATGTAGTCCGCTTTGGTGATAAAGTAGCCGTGCTTGCCAATAGCACCTGGGCCGCTATGAAAGGTAAAAATGCGCTTACCGCCGAGTGGGAAGAAGATACTATGCTGGAGAGCACCCAGTATCACGATAAGGAGCTTAGAGCGTTATTATACAAAAAAGCGGAAGAGCCTAAACGAAAGGATGGCGATGTGGAAGCACAATTTGCGATAGCGGATCAGGTAATCGAAAAAGTGTATGAGGCCCCTTTCCTTCCTCACAATACCCTCGAGCCTATGAACTTCTTTGCCCACGTTACTCCGCAAAAAGTAGAATTGATTGGGCCTATTCAAACGCCGGAGTGGACCAGAAAGCGCGTGTCTGAACTGTTGGGAAGACCTGAAAAGGAAATTTCTATCGATATGACCCGTATGGGTGGTGGCTTTGGTAGACGCTTATACGGTGATTTTGTGCTGGAAGCAGCTGAAATTTCTGATAAAAGCGGGAAACCTATTCAGGTGGTCTTCAGCCGTGAAGATGACATGACCGCAGGCACATACCGTCCGGGATCTAAATATCGATTCAAAGCCGGATTAAAAGATGGTAAAATGACCGCTTACCATTTGGTAGGTGCAGGTGTAAATATGGGTAACGCTACCCGTGAGAATAATTTCCCGGCTACCGCTATGCCTCATTATCTGGTGGAATCTCAAGAACTTAAAAGTAATATCACTACCGGCGCCTGGAGAGCCCCAATTACCAACTTTCTGGCCTATGCAGAACAGGCATTCCTGGATGAGGTAGCCGAAGAGCTGGGCAAAGACCCTGTAGATTTCAGACTGGAGTTGTTCGATCAAGCTAAGAATAACCCTACCGGTGCATTGGAATATGATGTAGATAAATTTGTAGGCGTAATTAAGCTGGCTGCTGAAAAATCTAAATGGAAAGAACCTGCGGAAGAAGGCATCACCAAAGGGTTTAGTGCCTACTATTCACACAACTCTTATGTTGCAGAAGTAGCTGAAGTTGCTTTTGAAAAAGGTAACCCTGTAGTAAAAAAGGTGTACTGTGCAGTGGATTGCGGTATTGTGATCAATCCTCTTGCTGCCATCAATCAGATTGAAGGGGGTATTGTTGACGGTATTGGTCATGCATTGTTTGGGGATTTTGCTTTCTACAATGGTCAGCCACAGCAAAACAATTTTGATCAATACAGACTGATCAGAATGCCGGAAGCGCCTCCAATTGAGGTGTTTTTCGTGGAGAGTCACAACCATCCTACCGGACTTGGTGAGCCCACACTGCCACCGGCGGGTGGTGCCATTGCCAATGCTATATACAAAGCCACTGGCAAGCGCTTGTATAAGCAACCATTTATGAAAGAAAAGATTGTATTAGGTTAAGTATTAGGGAATACTGAATTATTAATGCTAAACCGGTGATCATTAATCGCCGGTTTTTTTATTGAGCGAAAAATAATTCGTACAGGTAACGGCCAGGTACAAAAGTGAAGCCTCCTGCAATAACCAAAGCGCCAAAGTACAACAGTATCATATTGATCTGATGACCCCGGATATTTCCCTTAACCGCGGCATACCATCCATAAGGCGCACTGATCAAGGTAATCACACAAAAAGAATGGATCCACCCAAAATGGCCCAAAAACCGGCTTCCTACATGGGCTGGCATAAACAGTGCAATCGTTGCGGTAATAATCATCAATACCATGAATACGCGACCTGACCGCTTGTGCAAGGCTGTTCCTTTCCTGATCAGTAGCAATAAAGTACCAATGAAAAATGCCGGCACAACGGTACCGAGGTGCATGAACATGAGCATATCGTAATCCATATGTAATCAGTTCATCATTACAAATGCACCCCAATAATAAGGCGCTTCGAATTTAGCCTTTACCGATTGCTGCGCTTTCCTGAAAGCTGCTTCTCTATCACCGCTTGCCAGCCAGTTTTGATAAAAGCTGGTCATCATTTGCTGGGTCGCTTCATCATTTACTTTCCACAGGCTCATGATGATGTTATCTGCTCCGGCCACCTGAAAGGCACGCTGTAAGCCATATACACCCTCGCCGGCTTTTATTTCCCCAAGGCCGGTCTCACAGGCACTAAGGATGACCATTTCTGTATCCGTAAGATCCATCAGCATGGCCTCATAGGCGGTAAGAATGCCATCATTGCTGGTGCTTACCTCTTTGGAATCAACATTGTCCATCACCCGGGCGGCATGTGTAAACATCAACCCTGCCCTTAGCAGGGGGTTTTCTGCAGCTTTGTCTATGGAAATGCCAAACACATTATCCTGCTTTTGCTGGTTGATATCGGTTAAGAAAAACCCATGTGTTGCAATGTGTAATATCTCTGGAGATTGAATTGAGCTTTTAAACACCTCTTCTTTTGCTGCAGACTCAAGATAAGTCTTTACGGGCATTTGCTTGCTCTTAAGCATGCTTGCTATGGTCTCTATTTCCTTCCTGGTGCCCGGAAGCGGGGCAAGCTTTTGAGGATCGCCGTATTCCGGAGCACCTACCATCACGATTTCCCGTCCTGTTTTTTGCTTTGGCTGGCTTCCAAGTGACCGGGTACTGGACACAGTTACCATTTGCAAGTCATCAAGTAAATAGCCTCCATCGGGCTTTTTCAAGGTCAGCACATTTACCTGGTTATACACGCCATCGGGACTCAGGTAGATTTTTGATGCATCACTGATTTTTGCAGCAACCGGTGCCCAAAACTTATCATAGCTGTAGTCATCCTCTGTTTGAAATTGGATTTGCTTCCTATAGGCATTTGCAAATTTGGTCTCTAATTCATTTCCATTCTCGACCAGTGCCACTTTTGGATACTGAGCTCCGTGCTCGACGATCAGAAAAGCATAATAAACATCCTGGGTGAGTCCTAAATCAAACTTTGGAAGCCTGATGACCTCAATGGCGATTTCACCGGGCTTCATATTTTGCATGATATCCTCAAGTTTCATTTGAGGTAATCCCGATGCATCAGCAAAGGCTGAAGACTGCTCTGAAAGTTGCTTTTCCAGCTCGTTGGCTGATTGCTCTATCGCTGCCAGGTCAATTTTCTGTTCAATCAACTGTGCCTTGCTGTAGGTGTAATAGTTGGCCAGCTGTTCTCTGGTATTGATCCACTCATTGTAGAGATTTTTCAAAGATTCATTATTGCCATTCAGGATTTCATTTTTCACACGTGTGGTGCTGTTCAGCAGTATGCCTTTGGTCTTCAGCTGCAGTTCATAAACCGATTTTAGGTGCTGTGGCGCAGATCCCGCTCTGGCAATAGCATAATTGTAATAAGTGAGCAAAGAGGGCCTTACCGTCTGCCAGTACTTTGCTTTTTCATTTTCACTCATGGCTGGAAAATAAGCTTCCAGCAAGGCCATATTCTTTTCTATATTGGATTGAAAATAGGCATCAGCTTCTTCATATGCTCCTTGTAACCACTTTACCTTTCCTAATTCACCCAGCACTTCTATAAAACGAGGGTTAAGGGACCCGAAATTTTGCTCATAGATTTCCCTTGCTTGCTCAAATCTTCCTGCGGCTTTATCGAATGCTTTTGTTTGGGTATATAATTTGCCCAGATTGACCAGTGTGCTGGCATATGCTGGATGCTCCGTGCCGAGCTTTGATTCATAAATATCCAGTGCATTGAGTAAAAGCGGTTCTACAGCCTCCTCATTTCCGGTTTCCATATATAAGGCGGCCAGATTATTCTGTACAGCTGCGTAATCTTCGTGCCTTTTGCCAAATCGCTTTTCTTTGAGTGCAAGCACTTCGTTGTAAATCGCTTCAGCTTCACTATAGTCCTCCTGCTCCTGTTTGACAAGCCCCAGATTGATCTTGAACTTGGTGAAACTCGATCCTTTTGTATTGAGATCCTCTTCCGCAAGACTGATGCATTGGTTAAGCAGTTGCTCAGCTTCTGTATAGCGACCCAGCGATGCAAGCAGCATTGCCTTATTGTTAAGCAACAAAGCATAGGAAAGGGACTCTTCCTCACCCCTGTTATTCAATATTTGTCGGGCAGTCTCAAAGGTTTTTTCCGCAGTGGAGTACTCTCCCTGATCCCTTAACACAACTGCATAATTATTGAGCTCGGCAGCCATTGCAAGGCTACCCCTGCCTATCCATTGCCCAATAAATACCTGGTTGGCTTCACTGAGTTCACTGGCTAAGGCATATTGCCCGCTGGCATGGTAGAATATGGCCAGATTGCTCACCGTTTTGGCGATGGCATAATAATCAGGCTGTTCTAAATCCTGAGCGGTTATTTCGTTCATCATGCCAAGCAGTTGGTTGCCACTATTGGAAAGATCCCTGTCGAAAATTCGAGCTACCAGCATCGAGGAAAGTGCATCAGATTCCGATTCCTCATCGAGGTACACACCCAGAGCAGACCAGAAATTGGAAGCGGCCAACAAATCGTTGACAAACAATAAATTCGACCCTTTTCTATTATGATCAAAAGCTTCTTCATATCGATTCAATTCCAAGTCAGTATCCTCATCGTCTGCTTCCTGAAATTTCAATGCCCCTAAAAGTATGCTTTGATTATCATCTTTAGAATTGAAAAAATCTGCTTTATCGTTTTGAGCAAAAGCATAATTGTAGAAAGTAGTGTCTTTTTGTAATTGCTTATCCCGTAACCTTTGCTTTTGCTCTTCAGGATCAATTACATCTTTGGCCACTTCTTTGACTTTCTCTTTGAGAAACTTGCCAAACTGAGCCTGCAGGCTCATTGAAGTGCAAAGTATAAGAAAGATAGTAAGGCTGAAATTTTTCATTGGCTACACTGTTAATAAAAACTGGCAGGTAAGTCTCCCGTAAAATTGAACTATTATCTGTACGGTTTCCTAATGATCTTTTAAATAATTAATTCTGCAATTCGCTGTATGACCACTCCCAATAAGATATTAAAAAGAAAGGTAAAAAAGCTATCGCACGAGACAAGGTTTTGGAGGAAAATTCACCATTACCTGGGTTTGATTCTTGCTGTTTTACTATTCATCAGTGCATTGACAGGTATAATTCTAGCATGGAAAAAGGATGTGGACATTATTCAGCCCCCTACCCAGAAAGGTGCGGGCAAATCACTGGATGAATGGATGCCTCTTGCTCAGTTGGAATCCATTTCTAATGCCCATGTAGCCACTCATCTTGAGGAACAAATAACCTTGGATAGGATTGATGTAAGACCTGACAAGGGCATTGCAAAGGTTCTATACCAACCCGGCTATTGGGAAGTCCAGATCGATGGTAAAAGTGGTGAAGTACTGTCGTTGGAAAAGCGCTATTCAGATCTGGTAGAGCAAATTCATGATGGATCTATCATCAGCGACCTGTTCAAGCTAGTGAGCATGAATCTGCTGGGTTTTGGGCTCGTGGTGATGATTTTTACCGGGGTTTGGCTATGGTACGGCCCCTGGAAAATCAGGAAGATTAAAAGAAACTAAGTTCGGTTTTTTCTCATTGCTGCTGCTAGTTTCGATGCCTCAGTACTGTTTTTTTGATCAAGTGAGGAGACAATCTTTTCATGATTCTTTGAATCACGATTTTGGCTCAATTTGTATTGCACCTGCAGGTCATGTACGATTAGTCTAAATCCCACTATTCCCTTAAGCTCCCGGTTTACAAATTTTTCAGATAGCTCATCCATCGAAAATGTGGTGCCATTTCGATGTTCATTTTCTCTTACCAGTTGCTGAAGAGATTCCCTTAGTGCCATACCTTCCAGTATCTCCAGGTTTCCAGATGCATGTACTGCCTGATAATTCCAGGTGGGCACGTTCTCATGATCATAATACGTGGGCGAAATATAATAATGAGGACCTGTAACGATTAATAAACCCTCCTGTCGATTTTCAATGGCTGACCTGATCTGGTTACCTCTGGAAATATGAGCCTCAATTATGATCTTTTCTTCATTCTTGATAATGAAAGGTAAATGAACAGCCTCCATGCCATGCTTCAGGTTCACAACCAATGCACCGAAATTATTGGTTTCGAGAAAGCTGACCACTTCTGCCTTGGGTGGCCCTTCAAAATGCTTTGGGATATACATCTGACTTTTTGAAAAACTGTAATCTAAGAAAAAACCCTTTCACAAAGTGCTTGCAAAAGGGTTTTCAATAAGGTCTTCTGTATTTAGATCAAGCCTGGGCAAGTTGTCTTTCAGCCTTCAGCTTGGCTTGAATTTGCTTGGCTGTCATGCTGGAACCATCGTGACTCCAACCGGGAGGACCAAAAATATACATCAGCTTATCCTTAAAAGTAGGTGCCTTTCTGACGTCCTTCCATATATCTTCAAATACGTGGGTGTTTAATTTAATTGGATTGTAGGTCTCCGGATCTTTGGCAATACCATATTTAGGCTCCACACCTTCGATAACATCCTGCCAGGTGCCAAATATTTTATCCCAAATTACAAGGATACCTCCATGATTTTTATCCAGGTATTCATCGTTGCTAGAATGGTGCACCTGATGTACGTATGGCGTGTTGAATATTTTCCCAAATAGTCCCATATCCTTAACGGTGCGAGTATGCAGAAAGTACTGGTATGTTGCGTTGATGATAAGGGCCGTACCCACCATTACCGGCTCAAAGCCCAGCATTGGCAACCAAAGCCAAAAGACTGGCTTATACAGTGTAATGAACCAGCCATTACGGATAGATACGCTTAAATTGAACTGCTTCGAAGAGTGGTGTGGCACATGCGCTGCCCATAGCAATCTAATGGTGTGTGACAAACGATGGTGCCAATAAAAGCTAAAATCATCTCCCAATATGCATAGCACCCATGCCCACCAGGCCCAACCAACGCTGGTGTAGCCAAATAAGCTTTCCCTCATCGGTGCCAGCAGATCGAAAAAAAACTGAAATACCACGAATACAGCTATTGCTTTCGTAAAAGAAGCTACGATACTTGCGCCTAAAGCGATACCAAAACCAGCAGCAGTATCTTTCAAATCCTTGTAATTCTCCCTGGCAGCAAAAAACTCCAGCACCATAAAACCGAGGAGAATGGGATAAATAAATTTCATCCCGCTTTCAACGTCAAAATTCATACGGTAAAATTTGGTTTTTGTAATTTAGTTGGTTGATCATTTCTTAACGTTATTGACTTTGAATGTGTAATTCAAGCAACTATCAGATGATTCACAATAATAATACTTGAGACGGTATTTTAAAATTTTGAGCGTCATTTAATAAGAGATTATTAAGATTCATAAAATTTTCTGTGTTTTGTTGAAGAAAGGCCTGCCTTTATTATGGAATCGTTAAACAGAGAACAATTGCTCTTACTGGATTGGTTTTTTGTCTTCCTGCATGGTGGGCTTACTGTATTCAATATGATAGGATGGCTTATTCCTTCCCTGCGTAAATTTCATTTTTATATAATTACAGGCACCTTGCTGAGCTGGGTATTGATTGGCTGGATGGTGGGCAACATAGGCTATTGCCCACTCACAGACTGGCATTGGGATGTGAAAAGGCTGCTTGGTGAAACCGGCCTATCCGGTTCATTTATAAAATACTATGCTGACAAACTGCTTAGTTACTCTTTTAATGCTGCTTTGATTGATACGCTAACTGCTGTTGTTGGTATTGTTGCCTTTTTGGGTAGCCTTTATTTTAGGGTGAAGAAATGATCGTCAGCTCAATGATTTTCAAACGAAAAACTAAAGCACATCACTTTTGATGACCATCATTTTTTCCCGGCTTACATCATGCATGGTATGTGGTATGCTACCAATGCCCAAGCCGCTTTCATCTCGTCCGGCAAATGGCATCCAATCTACCCGGAAAGCTGTATGGTCATTGATCATAACTGCAGATGCATTGAGTCTGTGAACAGCATCCATGGCTCGGTCAATGTTTTTCGTGAAGACAGCCGCCTGAAAATGGTAAGGAATAGCATTGGCTTTTGCTATCGCCTCGTGCATATCTTCATAACTGTAGAGGCACACGACAGGGCCAAAAACTTCTTTTTGGCTTAGACTTACCTCAGCCGGTGGGTTCAACACCAAAGTAGGTTCAAAGCAGGTTTCTGAGATTCGCCTGCCTCCACATATGATTTCTCCGCCTGCGTCTGCAGCCTCCTTTACCCAGGCTTCTATCCGATCGACCTCTCTCGGAAGAATTAATGGCCCGGCATCCGTTTCCGAAGATAAGGGATCACCTGTTTTTAACTGGCCTATTGTCTGTACCATCTTTTTCTTCACTGTATCGATGATAGACTTGTGTACAAATACCCTTTGTACAGATACGCAAACCTGCCCAGCATGGTAATAGCCTCCCTTTACCAGTGCAGGAACCATGCTGTCAATATCAGCATCCGGTTCTACAATTACCGGTGCAGCACCTCCATGCTCCAGGGCGCAGCGCGTACCAGGTGCAAGCTTAGAGCGGAGGTACCAGCCCACCTTTGGTGACCCTATGAAAGAGAAAAAATTGATCCTTGAACTGGTAACCAATGCTTCTGCCACTTCATTATCACATACTATGGGCGTACACCATCCCTCTGGTAGTCCTGCCTCCTGAAAAAGCGCACATAGTTTCAGACAGGTCAGGGGTGTAGTTAGTGCTGGTTTTATGATCACCGGACTACCAACCGCTATGGCAGGAATGGTTTGGTGAATGATAAGATTGATGGGATGGTTAAAAGCACTGATGGCTGCCACTACCCCAATAGGCTCCCGAAATGTAATTGCCATTCGGTTTACAGAAGCGGAGGTAAGTCCCATAGGTACCTGCTCACCTTTCAGCTGGCCGATATGCTCTATAGCCAATTTCACACCATTGATAGCTCTGAACATCTCTGCTTCAGTATCCTTCCAGGGCTTTCCCCCTTCCCTGGCAGATATTTCAATCAATTCCTGAGATCGCTCATTCATGAGCCGGGCTATCCGCTCAAGTATAGCTATACGTTCGTAAGGTTTAAGCCACTGGCTGCGATCCTCAAATAACCCATAAGCCCGCTCCAGGGCCTCTTCCATTTGCTTTTGACTGTGTAAAGGAATTTCTTCGATCAAAGACCGGTCGTAGGGTGCGTAAACAGCGAGCTTTTCCATGATTATTCGAGTTCTTTGGCCTTTTCTTTGATTTTCACATTCAATATGGCATGGTTCAGGGAGTAATCCACTGGCACATCGATCACATGTACGCCCGATGTTTGCAGGCAGTTGGTGAGTGTGTCTGTAAAATGATCACTACTCTCAACCCGATAGCCATGGGCACCATAGCTTTCAGCATATTTTACAAAATCAGGATTTTTGTAGTCAAGCCCGAAGCTATCAAAGCCCATGCCCTCCTGTTTCCATTTGATCATGCCATAGGCATTGTCATTGAGAATAATCACGACCAAATCCAATCCCAACCGCACAGCTGTTTCCAGCTCCTGGCTATTCATCATGAATCCGCCATCTCCACATACGGCAAGGACCTTTCGCTCCGGCCGGATCAGCTTTGCCGCCATTGCCGAGGGCAAACCAGCCCCCATGGTAGCCAACGCATTATCCAATAGCAGGGTGTTGGGTTCATAACATTTGTAGTTTCTGGCAAACCAAATTTTGTAAATCCCATTGTCTAAGGTCACAATGCCATCATCGGGCATGACTTTTCGGATTTCATTCACAATACGTTGGGGAAGTAGTGGGAAACGCTTATCCTCAAAATATTTTGTTAGGTGGGTTTCTACTTCCTGTTTCACTTTTCGGTAAAAGCTGAAATCCCAGTGCGATTGCGGAGTAATGGCTTCCATGATATCCCAGACAGAATGGCCGATATCGCCCAGAACCTCCAGATCAGGGAAATATACCTGATCAACCTGTGCAGAGAAGAAATTAATATGAATGACTTTGGTACCACCGTGTTCCATAAAAAACGGTGGCTTTTCGATCACGTCATGCCCCACATTGATGATGAGGTCAGCCTTATTGATGGCATAATGCAGGTAATCATTATCGGAAAGGGCGGCTGTGCCCAGGTATAGCTCATCGCGCTCATCGAGCACCCCTTTGCCCATCTGTGTATTGAAAAACGGAATGCCTGTTTTATCCACAAATTTGCGGAGTGCATTGCGCGTTAGTTTTCTGTTAGCGGCTGCACCCAGCAGCAAAAGAGGCATTTTGGCCTGCTCAATCATCTCTACAGCTTGCTGTATGGCTTTAGGATCAGGGCCCGGCCTTCGGATTTTTGGCACATGAAATATCGGCTCGGTGGTGGCCTCTGCCGCTACGTCTTCCGGAAGCTCCAGATGCACTGCCCCCGGCCTCTCTTCCATGGCTATGCGGAAAGATTCCCGCACCAGCGATGGGATGTTATTACCACTGACAATTTGCTTGGTAAATTTGGTGATGGACTGAAACATATCCACCACATCGAGGATCTGAAACCTGCCCTGCTTACTTTTTTTGATTGGTTTTTGGCCGGTGATCATCATCATGGGCATAGCACCGAGCTGCGCATAAGCTGCCGCGGTAACCAGGTTGGTAGCCCCCGGACCTAAGGTGCTCATACACACACCCGGATGACCGGTAAGCCTGCCATAGGTGGCTGCCATAAAGCCAGCACCCTGCTCATGGCGGGTGAGCACCAGCTTGATATTAGAGTCTTTTAGAGAATTGAGAAAGTCAAGATTTTCTTCACCGGGTACGGCGAAGATGTATTCTACACCTTCATTTTCCAGTGCTTCTACGAACAAGTCAGATGCTTTTTTGGCCATAACGGATTTCGTTTTTCTTAAAGCTAACGAAAATGAACAGAAACCGATGTACCTACTTTTAATCCTATAAGGTTTTGAAAACCTGATAGGTTTATTTACCAGACAACCGAAACATCGTAGAGGTCGAAAAATTTATCCCTTGAAATAATTTTTAAATTTTCATTGATAGCCTGACTGATCAATAAATGATCAAAAGGATCTTGGTGATGTGGTACAATATCTTTTATACTCCATGCATCCCTAGCACTAATGTTGAGAATGGTAAAAGATTCTTCATCGATGAGTTCCAGAAGGTTTTCAGGAGTTTCTATTTTTCCGAGACGCGATTTAATGGCAATTTCCCAAACAGAAGCTGTACTCACAAAAATCTGATTGTTAATATCACTGATCAATTTATGGGCTTTAGGTGATAATTTTTGATGATCAGCTAACCACCAAATCAGTGCATGTGTGTCTAATAAATAATTCATTTATTCATGTCGAACATATCCTGAAGCTCAGGTCCAAAATCATCGAAATCATCGGATAGCTGCACCTTGCCTTTCCATTGCTCACCTTTTCTTTGCTTCCTTGGGGGCTCGTATTTCTTGATCACTGCTATAGGATTATTTCCCTTAGCGATGATAATCTCCTCACCTTGCACCACACTTTCTAAAATTTTTGACAAATGCGTTTTTGCCTTATGTATAGTATACTGTACCATTGAAAGTGTTTTTGTTCACTTAGCTAAGTTAGCTAATAGATTTACAATTCTATAGAATTAAACTTAGAAAGCTTCCATACTTCACTCAAACCTATAAGGTTTTGAAATCTTTACCGTCCACGATTCAAACCTATAAGGTTTCAAAAACCTTATAGGTTTATTCCATTTAATGTAGCCTGAACACTACCAGCTTAGAACACTTACATCAACTATGCTATGAAACCACCCCAATATGCCGATTATCAAAAAAATAATGATGAAGACATCCACCCATTCTTTTCTGTTGAAAATACCGAGTGTGAATGCGATCATCCAAACTGATAAGGTTGCATATTGGCCTATGTCCCACGGAATACCGGCATTATAATGCTCCAGTACACCATCAATGCCATCGACAATAGTAAAAAGGATTCCCAAAAAGTATAGCCTTTTACGGTTTGCTTTAAAGTGGTTGTGAAAATCGTCTATGTGCTGCGAACCCAAAGGAAAGAGAAGCCCGCTCATAAGCGATGTGACCATAGCATACGCTAAAAGGTTAAGGAAATGAAAGGCGCTAAATTCAGAAATTGGTGATAGCACAAAACTGCCAAGCCATACTAAAATTACGATCCCAAGCATTGCAAATACCCACAATAGGTGAACCCAATATAGTTTTTCCTTGGTATTTGCATCGATAATCTGTGCAAGACCTGCTATCAGGTGTACCACGGCCAGGCCTAGGATTATGGATAGAAAAACCGATATATGTTCGAATATTGACACTTAACAATATTTATTTATTGAGTATTCAGAATCATGTAAGGTATATAAAAGCTGTAAGGTTTAATTTTTAATTGGGTTGCAACCTATTCGTAACCTACTTTTATTATCTTATAGTTTGAAAAAAAGTAGGTTTTCATGTTTTCTTATGACCTTTTACGAGGAAAAACTCAATCAACTAAAAAAGAGCCTCTACGGGAATGAAGGCCAGATAGCTGCTATTATTGCTATCAAAAACTATATCAATCACAATTATACAGGAGATTTAAAACAGGATTCCTTATCGGAAAGACATTGTATTTCAAAATACCATCTGCTCCGATTATTTAAAAAGTATTATGGCATCACCCCGAGGCAATATCTTATCGATATCCGAATTGCAAAATCCAAGAGTCATCTCAAAGCCGGTATGTCAGTAACGAAAACCTGCTATGCTGTGGGGTTTGAAAGCTTGGGTTCATTTAGTACACTTTTCAAGCAAAGAACCGGTATCACTCCCTTCCTATATCAAAAAGAGCAACTTTCGAGAAGCGACTAATTAATGAATAATTGATTTTTGAAGGAGCATAAATAAAAATACACATGAGAGTTACGGTAATCAGCATTCCGGTAAGAGACCAGGAAAAAGCATTGAGATTCTACACCGAAAAATTGGGGTTTATAAAAAAGCTCGATACGCCACTGGGAAATGGAGACAGGTGGCTCACTGTAGTATCAAAAGAATCACCAGATGGTCCACAACTGCTTTTAGAACCGGCACCATTGCATTTTGAACCTTCCAAAGCATATCAGGATGCTTTGATGAAAGCTGGTATTCCTTATACCCAATTTGATGTGGATGATGTGCAAGCAGAATATGACAGGCTTTCAAATCTAGGTGTGAAATTTAGCATGCCCCCAACGGAAATGGGTACGGTAAAAGTGGCTGTTTTCGATGATACCTGCGGGAATAATATCCAGCTGGTGGAAAACCTTTAAATCTTCCTCCTATTACCCCAAATCAGCTTATTGGGTATTTCAATTTCCATGTCACAATCCACGGAAATTTGACAGCTTAATCTGGGGTAGTGAAATTGGTGAGCAAGCTTGTCGTGCCAGTGGGTGGCCTCAATAGTATTGTAAATGTAAACCCCACATGTAGCACAAAGCCCTCTTCCCCCACAATTGAAAATTTTTGTGATTTGTGTATATGGACTGGCACCTGACGCTATTAAAACCGCTCGCAGGTTTTCTCCGGAATCCACCTTTACCGTTTTAATTTCCCCGGTCTTCAAATGTATTTTAAGTATGCGCTTTGCCATCTATCTCTAAGCCTTAGAGTAGCTCTATTGTTTTGGAATAGAATTTCGTTGTAGATTAACCATAGATTTTAAAAAAGATGGCAACAATAGAAGAGCGTCTCTCGGGTGGGCATCCCAATTCCCTAGGCAATACCGTAGCGGTAGTAGAGGAGGTATTGGCTGACACCAAACTGCTTGAGGAGCTATTTTGCTGCTACATCAGTGCAGATGAAGTAGTGCGCTTACGAACTTCCAATGCCATGAAACGGATAGCAAAAGCCAATGAAGCACTTTTAATACCCTACCTCGATCGATTTTTAAATGAAATTTCATTGATCGATCAGCCATCTACCAAATGGACACTTGCGCAGCTTTTCCTGATTTACAAAAAGTACATGCGTGATGATCAGATGTCTATGGCCAGGGAAATAATGAAAACGAACCTGGAACAGGAGCGAGATTGGATTGTCATCAATATGACGATAGAAACCCTTGCTAACTGGGCAAAACAGGATGAAGATTTACAAGACTGGCTGGTGCCGAGGCTTGTAGACTTTTCGAATGATACAAGGAAATCAATTGCCAGTAAATCCACAAAATGGCTCGCCAAACTAGAGAAGTAATTCAACCAGTGACCATATTGAAAGAGACAGATGGACATCTTAAGGCTTATAATCATCGGTGAAAACACCAACGAAGGCTTTCAATAAAGGCCAAAAATGAAATTATAGAAGATTGCACCAAACATAACCTTATGAACCGACTAGAAAAAACAGTAAACAAGCTAAGCAAATACCCACAGTGGGTAACCTCATTTTTGATCGGACGCATGGTGCCTTTCGTGGGCACCGCGGGTGTAAAGTTTGAAAAAGTGTCAACAGAAGAGGTTATTGTAAGCATTAAAAACCGCCGCAAAGCCCAAAACCACATCAAGCAAATTCATGCAGCCGCTATGGTATTGTTGGCGGAAACGGCCACCGGCATTGTAGTAGGTATGAATGTACCCGATGATCGATTGCCACTCATTAAGTCCATCGAATCAAAGTTTGTAAAGCGTTCGCAAGGAGCCATGAAGGCAAGGGCTTACCTCACCGAAGCGCAGCGGTCACAGATCTTGGCTGAGGAAAAGGGCGACCTGATCGTACCTGTAGAAATTACTGACGAAACAGGCGAAGCACCCATCATCTGCGAAATGTGCTGGGCATGGGTATCCAAGAAGAAAAAAGCATAACTACCCAGCCACCACTTCCTTCTTGCTCTGCTTGTTGAATAGCACTTTTACATCTTCCAATATCATGTACAAACACGGCACGATCACAAGAATGATAGAAGTAGCGAATATAATCCCGAAACCCAATGAAATGGCCATTGGTATAAGCTGATAGGCCTGGCTCGAACGCTCAAGAATAATGGGCGTTAATCCACCAAATGTGGTAAGCGTGGTAAGCATGATAGGCCTGAACCTGCGGATACCCGCCTCGTGGATCGCATCATAGGCAGTTTTGCCTGCTCTATTTTTGTTGGCAAAATCAATCATGATCAGGGAATCGTTCACCACGACACCACTTAGTGCAATGACACCCATAAGACTGACGAGGGAAAGGTCATAGTCCAGCATGATATGGCCGATCACAGCACCCACAATACCAAAAGGAATCGCCAGCATCACGATCAGTGGCTGTGCATAGCTATTTAGCGCAACGGCCAGTAAAGCAAAAATGACCAGCAATGCCATAATGAAACCCGCATAAAGAACTTTGGTCGATTCCCGCATTTCCGCCTGGCTTCCTTCGAATGTCCATGTTATTCCCGGAAAATCAGCTCTCAACTTGGGTAATACCTCTTCATTGATGGATTTGAGCACACGGGTCTGTGCGCCGGGTGGTTCTACGTCCATGCCCACATTGACCACACGCTTGCCATCCCTACGGTTGATATTGGTGAATGTCTCGCCCTCCTGCACTTTCACCACGTTCATCAATGGCACCTGTGTCCCTCCGGGTGTCATGATGACAAAATCTTCCAAATTATTGAGGTCTTTACGCTCTTCCTCGGGTAGTTTCACCCTAATTTCAGTTTCGTTGATGCCCCTCAATTGCCGCATGGCTAATGCACCGAAAAATGCATCCCTAACTTGTCTGCCTACATATGATGGCGTCAGCCCGAGGCTCCTGCCTTCAGGAAGCAGCTCGAATCCCAGTTGGGCTTTTCCTTTATTGTAATTGTCATTGACATCACGGGTCTCTTCAAATTGCTGCATGCGTTCGGCAAATGCAAGACTCGCTCGCTCCAGCACCTCAATATCCGGATGGCTAAGGTCCACGCTGATATCTTTTCGCCAGCTTCCGGGCCCTCTTTCTGCTTCGAAAGTAATCTGATCTACCCCTTTGATCTCTCCGATGTTATCACGCCACAATTCTATAAGTTCCTTGGCAGACATGTCTCGTTCATCGGGGGGCAGCATTACAATTTCCACATCAATGAAATCTTTCCCCCTCACATTAGTTTTTATGCCTTCAGCCACCTCAAAAAGGTTATTTTCATCGAACATCTTTCTGGTGGCCTGCGTGATCTCCTTCGCTACAACAGCCGCTTGGTCCGTAGTGGTGCCGACCGGCAGACTTACACCAGCCTCAATCTCATCGGCAGCATTTTCAGGCATCATCACCATGCCCATGTGGTCACTGTAGCCATATCCACCAACAATCAGCAGTAAAGCTAGCGCAGTACTTAATGTGATGTACCTATGCGCAAGGCAGAGGTCAAGAAAGGGCCTGTAATATTGGTCTACAAAATAATTAAAGCCGTTGGCAATGTGCTTTTGTCCTTTTTCCAGCTTATGGATGACATTGAGCTTATTCTTTTTGGGTTTGTGCGCCACGTGGGATGGCAGGATGTAAAGTGCCTCAAACAGCGATACAGCCAATACAACAATCACAACTGCCGGTAGCGGCCACCAATATTTACCTGTAGCTCCGGGTATGAATAGTAGTGGTGCAAAAGCGATGATGGTTGTCAGAATACTGAAAGTCACAGGCTTGGCTACATCTTTAGCCCCAAGAATGGCCGCTTCCATGAAACCATAGCCTTGCTGGCGGTATTCATAGATGTTTTCCCCTACTACAATTGCATCGTCTACTACGATTCCAAGTACCACGAGGAAGCCAAACATGGAGATCATATTAACACTAATACCGATCATGGGCAGGAAAACAATACCACCGACAAAGGATATGGTCATCCCCATCATCACCCAAAATGCCAGGCGATATTCCAAAAACAATCCTAAAATCACCAACACAATCACAATGGCCAGCAGGCCATTTTCAGTAAGCAGCGATAATCGCTCCCGGTAATCATCTGCCCGGTTGCTATCGATGCGCCAGCTTACCCCGGGAGGCAGGGAGGCCTCATATTCTGTCATGATTGCTTTCACTTTGTCCTCTATCTCGAGCGGCGATTGGTCCCCGATACGGAAAATTTCTATCTCTACCGATTTCTGCTGGTTGTACTCCCCATGAAAACCCGTTTCTTCAAAGCCATCAGTTATTTTGGCAATGTCCCGAAGCTTTACGGTCGCACCTGATTCTGAGGAGATCAAATCGATATTGCCAAATTCCCTGGCCCACTGTTTTCGCTCTTCCATCCGCAGAATAATTTCCCCGGCTTTTGTTTCCACAGCACCAGCCGGCACATCCATACTGGACTGTCGGATGGTATTGGCTACCATTCCGAGGGTAAGGCCATATTCTCTCAACCGATGCCTGGGGATTTCTATATGAGTGACATAATCGGGCACATTACCTATTTCCACCTGTGTGATCTCATTGTTGCTTAGCAACCTGTTCCTCAATCGCTCAGCCAATAATCTTAACGTCCAGATATCCACCTCGCCATAAAGACCCAGCTCCATAACATCCCGCTGCCTGGCCTGCAGGCTCACCTGCGGTTGCTCAATGTCATCAGGGAAAGTTTGAATACGACTAACGGCCTGGTCAATATCCTGAAATGCCTTCATCCGGTTGGAACCTGCCACCAGCTCTACACTGATATTACCGGAACCCTCTCTTGCGGTAGATACTACTTCCTTTATCCCCTGGATGCCTCGAATGGCTTCTTCTACCGGCAATAATATGCCCTGCTCAACTTCCTCAGGCGAAGAGCCGGGGTACACAACGTTGACCTCAACGATATCGAGCTGGAATTGCGGAAACACCTCCTTTTGAATGTTGAACATGGTCCAGATGCCACCGCCAAGCAAAATAAACATCAATAGATTCGTGATGATGGGGTTTTTCGCCATATAGGCTATTGGACCCTTCATATCTTTCGCCTCTTTTGTTTTCAAATCCTGCTGATCTTCCATGTCTTTTATTTTAAGATGGCTACATTTTTCACTGAATCTATCTCGGTGGCTACATCGTTGCTATCAGATTCCACACGAAGTAAAGAACCTTCCACCACTGTGGCCAGATTGGTAGTTACCACCATTTCCTCATCAGCCAAACCATTGCTGATGTAGGCATATTGTGGATCCTCAAAAATCACATCCACATTTCTAATCTGTAGTTTACCTTCTTTCATCACCCAAACTGTCTGATCCTTTCGTAGATAATCGCGACTCAGACGAATCACTCCTGATAGTGGAGCTGCCTTGATCTGCGCCTCTACAAAAGTGCCTATCATCAATGGTGGTACAGGTACGTTATCGCGGCTGGTGGCCCTGGCCAGGGGGTCCTTAACGGTGACCAATACCCGAGCCAGGCGGGTCTGGTTGTTTAAAGCTCCCACCATGCGGTAGAGTTTCCCTTCTCGGTATTGGTTAGAAGGCCAAATATTATCGTTGACAAGTTTTACATCCGACCCATCACCTTCATCCTCATCGGCAAAAGAAAGCCAGCCCATTTTGGATAAAGGCACATTAGCAATTACCCAGTATTCATCCATGCCAACCAGGCGACCCAGCATATCACCGGGAGCAACCTGAGAACCCACATTTACATTTCTGGAAATGATATGCGCATCAAAAGGTGCACGAATGGTGGTACGCTCCAGGTTAAGTTCGGCCTGTTTAACTGCTGCCTTGGCGGCAATAACATTAGCTTTGGCAGATGCCAGTTGAGGTTTTCGGAGTATCAGAGATTTATTTTGGCCTGAAAACTCCTCTCCTATCAATTCGTAATCTTTTTGAGCAACATCCTGGCGACCCATTTCTACCTGTAGGTCAGATTCTGCCAGCTGCAGATCACTTTGGCGCAGCAAAAGCTGGTTTTGGTAGTCGGCTGGATCAATTTGCATCAAAATGTCACCTTTTTTTACAAAAGACCCGGGTGTGAAATTTTCAGAAACGCTAACGATTTCACCATTAACACGAGGGCTCAGATTGATATCCTTGGCCGGTTGTACCGTACCCGTTGCTACAACTATGGGTCTGTAGTCATCTTTTTCAACAGTGATGACATCCACCAGCATAGCTGTCTTTTTAGTGGCAGCAACTCTTTCGGCTTCAGGTTGGGTAAAAAATATCAGGGCTGTAACCAGACCACTACCCAATAAAATGGCCAAACTGATCAATATCGTTTTCTTTGATTTCATCTAGTCGCTGTTTTTAGAGTTTTCTGTTTCTTCTAATGGTGTTTTGAAACCGCCAGCCATAGCTCGGTATAAATTCACTCTGAAGGTCAGCAAATCCAACTTTGCCAGAATCAGGTCACGCTCCAGCTGTTGCTCCTGGATCAGGGCGGTGAGCACATCCAGGTATTCACTTGTACCATTGAGGTATTCTATTCTTAACTGCTGATAAGCTCGTGAGGCCAGGTCGAGCTGTTCTTCGATCACTGCAAGTCTTTCTTTTTGCTTGTCTTCCTGCACCAATGCATTTTCTATTTCCTGAAAGGCTGTAAGTACGGTCTGTCCATATTGCGTAAGCTGTTGATTTCTTACTGCTTCAGCCTGATCTATTTGTGCGTTGAGCCGGCCACCGTAAAACAAGGGAAGCAATAGACCACCAGTAAGCTCTGCTGCTTGAGATTGCAAGAGATCCTGAATAGTATTGGACCGTATTGCACCATTCAGTGAGAAGTTGAGCCGGGGATACTTGCTACTTACTGCCGCAGCTACTTCTTTATCTGCTGCCTGCAGTCTATTAAATGCTGCCTGCACATCAGGCCTTCGATTAACCACCTCAAATGGGATCCCGGTTTGTGGTAATGCGGGTAATGTAGGAAGCGTTGGTGCCAGATCGATTTCTACACTTCCGGGTGGTTTTCCCATAAGTACAGACAACTGATTTTTCAATACTTCTATCTGCGCTTCCAGGTCAACCAGCTGTGCTCTCGACCCTTCAATCAATTGTCGCTGACGCAATATATCAACACCACGAACCTGACCGCTTGCAAAGCGTACCCGGATCAGGCTGAGGACTTTCTCATTGGTTTCAATTTGCACTTGTATCAAAGCTTGCTGACTTAAGGCTGCCTTCAAGCGAAACCATGCCTGTGTTATTTCAGCCGAAAGAGAAACTGCTGCTGTTTTGTAATCATTTATACTGGCATTGAACCGAAATTCCTGTGCATCAACACCCGCCTGAATACGACCCCACAAGTCTACTTCATAGCTAGAACCCAAGGTAAGCCTTGTATTCTCACCACCAACAAAATCAGGTACCGGCACACTGTAACCACTCCTCAGCGAGAGGTCTACATCAGGATATTTGCCTGATTTGATGACCCCAATCAGAGCGCGGGCCTCTTGCATTTGGTACCATGTATTTTGTAGAGGAAGATTGTTGGTTAATGCTGAATCCAGTGCTTGCTCCAGAGACGCATCATCAAATGCCAGCCACCACCTGTCAGTGGTAACAGTATCACCAGTTAATGAAAATGATTCGGGATTCTTATAAGGCAGATTTGTGTTGGCCATCTTGCGCTGACATCCCAGTAGGCATACCAAGGACATAGAGAGAACAAGAAATTCAAATCCTGCCGATCTGATTACACTTGCTAAGTGAGGCATAGAATAGTATTTGATAACTACTATTTTTTTGCTGTAGCTACATGTAACTAATGTAATTGAACGCTAATTGTTTCAAATTTTTGGTGAGCGGGGATTTATCAGCTTTTTATGCCGTGCTCATTCTGAAGAACTCTTACTTATTTATCGCTGAATAAATCCGAACTGAGATACCTGTCGCCCCGATCGCAGTTGATGAATACTATTACACCTTCGGTAAGCTCTTCAGCAAGTTTCATAACAGCTGTAAGGGCACCTCCACTACTCATACCAGCCAGAATGCCTTCCTCAGCTGCCAATCGTCGTGTCATGGCCGTAGCTTCAGCCTGACTCACGTCAATTATGCGATCTACCCGATGAGGTTCGTATATTTTGGGTAAAAACTCAGGCGACCACCTACGAATACCGGGGATACTGGAACCCTCGGTAGGCTGTGTTCCCACAATTTGAATGTCTGGGTTCTTTTCTTTCAAATAACGGCTTACACCCATGATTGTACCGGTTGTGCCCATGGCAGAAACAAAATGGGTGACTTTCCCCTCGGTATCCCGCCATATCTCAGGCCCGGTGGTTTTATAATGCATATTGTAATTATCAGCATTGGCGAATTGGTTGAGGATATAATATCCTTTCTCCTCTGCCATTTGATCAGCCAGTTCTCTGCTGTACTCAATGGTTCTCTCTGCCGGTGTTAAAATTACTTCAGCTCCATAAGCTTCCATTGAAAGTATCCTTTCACGGGTAGAGTTATCTGGCATAATGAGTGTCATCTCTACCCCCAGCACCTTTGCGATCATTGCCAAAGCAATACCAGTGTTACCGCTGGTTGCTTCTATGAGTCGATCTCCTTTCTTTATATCCCCTCTTTCCAGTGCTGACCAGATCATATTGAGTGCCGCACGGTCTTTCACACTACCTCCGGGGTTCTGCCCTTCCATTTTTGCAAGAAGTTTTACTCCTGGGTTGGATGGTATGGCCTGTAGCTCTACCAATGGGGTATTACCAATAAGATCAAAAAGTTTCATCATCATTATGTAGCAGATTCTTTAAAAATGTACAGCTCTGATTGCTCTGTATTTTGATTGTACATTTTGGCCTGATAATAGATTTTACTTTGGGGCGGTACACTTCTGGTGATCCATACATTACCTCCAATGATGCTATCGGCTCCAATTGTCGTTTCTCCACCCAATATTGTCGCTCCGGCGTATATCACTACCCGATCCTGTATGGTTGGGTGCCTTTTGGTCTCCGCATCTTTTTTGTCGACGCTCAATGCTCCCAGTGTTACTCCCTGGTAAATTTTCACATGATCGCCGATAACGGTAGTTTCCCCAATCACCACACCAGTACCATGGTCTATACAGCAATTCAAACCAATTTGTGCACCCGGATGGATATCAATGCCCGTTTTCCCATGTGCATGCTCTGTAATCATACGTGGGATGATTTGCACACCTTGTTTGAATAATGCATGAGCTACGCGGTATGCTGCCAGGGCATAAAAGCCCGGATAGGTTCTGATTACTTCGCTGACACTGCGTGCTGCCGGGTCGCCTGCAAACATAGCCTGAGCATCAAGGCTGATTTTGTGATAAGTTTCCGGCAACTCATCAAAGAACCGCTCAGCCACAACTTCAAAGTCCAGCTCCTGCTGTTTGGGATTTCTGGACAGGATCTCAGTCAGGCTGATTTTTAGCTTTTGCAAATGCAACCTTAAATCCTGTGCTGAAGAAAACCTGTTCATTGAAAGATCAGGAAACAAGGTTTCCAGCAAATCACTAAAAAAGCCCGTCACCACAGCGGGTGAAGGGCATTTAGGACATTTTTGGTGTTGATTATATAGGTTATCTATAAATTGATCTTCCATACTAAATACGTCTGCCAGGTTTTTAAGACTTTACCAACTCGCGCTGAAGTCTATTGACATCAATAAACTTCGTACATGCCAAAAGGTTGTCTTCTTTTGATGGGCAACGTTATTTAGGTGATCAAAGTTTTTCCCATGCGTATAGTTCGTTAGTCAGTGTTTTAGTCAAAACAGGCATATGCACATGATTGATCACTGACTCTGCAAGACTACCACTCAGCAGTTTATTCATTCCGCGTCTTCCATGGGTAGTCATAGCCAGTAAATCACAATTATGCTCAGCGCAATACATTTTTAAACCATCCTCCACATCTTCATAATGGTAGATATCCTCACCCACTACAACATCTGGAGCCTCATTGAGGTAAAGCTTCATACGGTGTTTCATAGTAGGTGTATCAATAAAGCTCAATGGATTGTTAATGTACACCATACGGATCTTAGCATTGACCAATCTGGCAAATGCCACCACACTATGGAAGTATTCAAGGTTTTCATCCAAAAAGTCTGATGCAAAAACAATGTCTTCTATTTTTTCATGTACATAAGGATCTTTTACAATTAGCACTGGAACCCTCGCACTTCTAACTACCCGCTGTGCGTTGCTGCCAATGAAAAGCTCTTTAAATCCATTAGCACCATGTGAACCCATCACAATCAAATCGATATCATGCTGAGAGGCATACTTCAAGATGCTTTCATAATGATCCTGATAATCTAGCTTTGCGAAAGCTTTGAGTCCATTGGATTCGGCAATCTGAACCAGCTTGTTGAGTTTGGATTGTTTTTCTTTCACTTTCAGGTTGATATCCGGGTATAGCTTTGCCCCGGTATCACTTAGCAAAATCCAATCGGGTGGTACAGATAAAAAGTGCAGGAAATGTAATTCTAGGCCGGCAGATATGGCAATTTTTAAAGCCAATTCAACGGCATAATCTGAACAATCAGAAAAATCGGTGGGTACGAGTATAGCTTTCATGAGTGACATCCATTTTACTAGCCATATATTAGTCAAAATACACCGCAATTGTCGTGATGATAGTCACCCCTAGCTGTGATTTAAGTCAATCCGAAAAAAAAATGCCCAATAGATTCACATATGGAGGAATTATATTGGGCATTTAAAAACTTAAGGTAATTCTATTGACCTACTGCAATCCTATCGGCCTTGCTGAGGCCTTTGTTTAAGGTTTTAACTGTATTGTTAGCCATTTTATCGGCCCTGGTGGCCAACTGCTCATGCATCTCTTTGTAGTAGCTCATCTGCTTCTGCTGATCGGCAGTCATCGGGCCGGTCCATGACTCCACCTCTCTGTACAACGTGCTTACACGATCTAGCAACTCTGTACTCATGCGATGCAATTCTTTTACTTCAGCCTTAGCCCCACCATCCAGTTTTTTACCGGCATTTGTCAATGCCTCAACTTTCCATTGTACCGGGCTTACTTTGCTCACAGTGCCATGTACCGATTTATACAAATCAGTAATGCTCAAAAGATTCTTTGTCCACGCCATTCTTTCTGCTTTGGAAATTTCCAAACGTGGG
Organism: Cyclobacteriaceae bacterium; assembly: GCA_965227155.1. GTDB lineage: Bacteria > Bacteroidota > Bacteroidia > Cytophagales > Cyclobacteriaceae > UBA6059. The sequence continues at coordinate 3,332,598 of OZ245731.1, read as the reverse complement.
TCAGGCAGGGTATTGAATGACTTATCATAAGCTTTGCCATTAACTGTTAGCCTTGCTATGTATTCACCTGGAGCTACTTTGGGGCCATCGGGTGCTCTATCCCACCAGCTGTTGTTCTGGGTTGAGTCTGCAGGATTCTTTGGCTCTTTTGGTAGTTTAGGATAAGTATAATCCCAAATCACTCTATTGATGCCAGCCATGGTATCTGCTTTTACTTCACGGATAAATTCTCCACCGGAACTCAGGATTTCCAATTTTATATTGTCTTTTGCTACTGCGCTACCGAGGTAATAATCGATTATAGCACCTTTAGGCGGGTTTTCCCCTCTGAATATCATATCTCCTACATGAGCACCATCACGTGAATAGTTGATCATTTCAGCATCAGGGATATCAAATAGCGCAGCCTCTGCGGTTAGCGTTTCAGCATTAAGGGTCTGAAGGGCATTCAGGTTATCCAGAATCCAGATACCGCGACCATGTGTACCTAATACCAGGTCATTATCCCTTGGATGAATCACCAAATCATTAAAAGCAGCCGTTGGCATATTGTTCTTTAGCTCTACCCAATGCGCTCCGGCATCCACAGACACAAAAAGGCCCAGTTCTGTTCCTAAATAATATAAATCGGGATTTTTTGGATCCTGACGCATAGTTCTCACTACTCGATCTGCAGGCAAGTCTCCAACTATGGATGTCCAGGTCTGTCCTTTGTCCGTAGTTCTGTATAGATAATTGGTGAAATCATTGTTTCTATAATTATTGATGGAAACAAATGCTGTGGATGCATCATGGCTGGATACTTCAATGGAATTGATCCAGGTTGACTTGGGTAATCCTTCCAGGCGATCACTCACTTCTGTCCAGGTTTTACCATCATCGGTGGATACCTGAAGGTTGCCGTCATCGGTACCTACATAAAGCAGCCCTTGCTGTAGAGGTGATTCAGCAATAGCTGTTAGTGTTGGATAATATGGAATGCCATCATCCAGCGAGTTGCTTAGTGTATCAGGATATTGCCCCATGATTTCCAATTCTCTACGATTTACTCCCGTAGTAAGGTCGCCTAATGATGTCCAGCTATTCCCCAGGTCAGTACTCTTCCACAGCTTTTCAGTACCAGCATATATGGTGTTAGCATCATGATGTGAAAGGAAAAAAGGTCCATCCCAGTTGGCCGGTGCCATAGCATTGCCCAGCTCCGGTTCAGGAATTCCCGGCCCCCAGGCATCCCAGTTTCTGCGGGCACTGATGTGACCTTTGGGGTCTCCCGGTCTGATGGACTGAGCTTGCCGTGTGTCAGTATCCATTTTAAATAAACCCAGGTACTGGCTTTCACCAAATAATATGCTTTGGTCTTCGCGGTGCGCGAGGTTTAAAAATCCATCACCACCGCCACTGCGCTTCCAGTCCTGATTTAAGATTCCATCACTGGTATAGGTTTCATTGGGGCCATACCAGCTGCCATTGTCCTGCAAGCCGCCGTACACATTATAGGGCTTTTTCATATCAACCGACACCCGGTAAAACTGACTGATAGGCAGGGCTGTCTGGAACAACCATGTTTTGCCTCTGTCGTATGATATGCCCAGGCCACCATCATCAGCTTTCATCACATGGCGCGAATCATTAGGGTTGACCCACAGAAAACGGTCATCTCCGTGTAGCGACTGACGTGGGGCTGTGAAATTTTTACCACCATCATCTGAATAGCTGTATCGATTCATCATGTATATGCGTTGGTCATCACTTGGATCAACAATGATCTGGCTGGCGTACATGGGCCGTGGGTTCCAATCACTCATATTGGTCCAAGATTCCCCTTTGTCTTCAGACCTGTAAATACCTGCCAGTCTCTTTCCGTATTGTGTTGAAGCATTGTATCGTAATCCCTGCTCCACAGAGATGTACACAATATTGGGGTTGCTTCTGTAAATATCTATACCAATCCGGCCAATATCGCCTTCAGGCAATCCGTTTGTAATTTCATTCCAGGTATCTCCTCCGTCTGTAGATTTGTACAACCCACTGCCCGGACCACCACCATCAAAACCAAATGGCGTTCTTCTGCGCTGGTAAGTGGCGGCATACATGATATTTGGTTCTTCAGGATCAATAGCTACATCTACTACGCCAGTATTTTCATCGATAAATAATGTGCGCTCCCAATTTTCACCGCCATCAGTACTCTTGTACAGGCCACGCATCTGGTTTGGTCCCCACAGGTGACCCATGGCAGCTACATATACCAAATCGGGGTTGTCGGGATGCATCACAATACGGCCAATATGATGTGAATCATCGAGACCCATATGCGACCATGTCTTGCCAGCATCTGTAGATTTATAGACACCATTTCCCCAGGAAGAACTTTGCCTGTTGGCCCTTTCACCTGTACCAACCCAAATGATGTTGGGATCTTTTTGATGCAACACGATATCTCCGACAGAGTGAACCGCTTCATTTTCAAATACAGGTTTGAAAATGATACCGTTGTTGGTTGTTTTCCAAACACCACCTGTTGCAGAAGCTATATAATAGGTATATGGGTCACTCTCCACCACAGCAAGGTCAACAATCCGGCCACTCATATTGGCAGGGCCGATATTTCTCAATGATAATCCTCTCAGGAGATCCGATGAAAGATCCTGACCTACAGTGGTCAAACCGCCCATCATCAGGCAAACAGAAAGCAAGTATATTTTTAATCTCATAGGTATTAATTTTATGATCAATTAAGCTTCAAATTGAGACTAACAAATTCTAAAAACAAGGAATAGCTTTTGGACGGTCTTACCTTATAATCAATGGTTACTATGTAATTTACCGTGATATCAATCTCTGCAAATGACAACTACAATAACTCAAAAAATTCCCAAAGAGCCCAATAAGCATCCTCTGGATAATGTTTCAAGATTTAAGAATGATCCTGTAGCCTACCTTAAGGAAGGCTTTGAGCATCATGGTGATATCTTTCAATTTAATGTTTTGAGGAGGACGCTGGTAGCAACCAATGATCCGGCGCATGTACAGTATATACTTCAGGAAAATAACCGCAATTTCAAAAAAAGTCCTGCCTATGAAAAGCTAGGACTTGCGCTTGGTAATGGCCTTTTTACAAGTGAGGGGGAATTTTGGTTGCGCCAGCGCAGGATGGCTGCACCGGCCTTTCACAAAAAGGAAATTGAGGCCTATCAAAATATCATGCAGGAAGAAACTGACCAAATGCTGAACAGCTGGCAGAATGGTGATGAAGTGAATATGACTACTGCCATGACACACCTCACACTCAAAATTATCTCACGAGCCTTACTCGGACTTTCCCTTGATGATGAAGTTGGGAAGAAAGTGGAAGCCGTGCTACCACCAGGTCTTAAGTTTTTGATTGACAGGATTCAACAGCCCATCAACTTACCACTATGGGTGCCTACTACCAGCCACAGGGAATTCAATAAGATGATGCAAATTTTGAAAGAGATCATCAACAATCTGATCTCGGCAAAGGAAAAAAGCGGCTCACAAGATGACCTTCTTGGCACTCTGATTGCGGCACGTGATGATGAAGGGAAAGGAATGACTTACCAGCAGCTACAGGATGAGGTGCTTACATTTTTCATGGCAGGTCATGAAACCACAGCTGTTTCGGCGCAGTGGGGCCTTTGGCTCATCAAAAATAATCCTGAAGTGGAGCAAAAGCTCATGAAAGCTATTGCCTCGGATGATGACGACTATATCATGGCCATTATTCATGAAACAATGCGATTGCTTTCACCTGTATGGTTGCTGGGCAGGGAATCCATACAAGAAGACCAGCTGGGAAGTTATCACATCAAACCTAAACAGACCATTATCTTTAGTCCCTACCTCATGCACAAGGACCCAAGGTGGTGGCAGGATCCAGAGTCCTTCAAACCTGAAAGATGGCTGGAGGGTAAACCTAATCCCAAATATGCCTATTATCCATTTGGTGGTGGCCCCAGGTTATGCATAGGCAATCATTTTGCTTTACAGGAATTGAGGATAATCTTCAAATCGATGTTTAAGCATTATGATATTCAGCTACAGGATTTGAGCTTCCCCGGAGCTGACTATACACTGACCCTAAGACCGGCAAAATCGATCATTGCTCAAGTGGCCCGTCGATAGTTCTATTTAGCCGCTTTTTTGACTGTTCGATATAGGTAAACCAGAATACCGCCAAGTAGTACTAATCCTAAAATACTACCTCCAATCGGTTCATCCGAAACAGCCATATTCAAGCCCATGGTGGCGAATAATGCTATCAAAATGCCCATTAATGCTTCGCCAGTGATCAAGCCTGAAGCTATGAGCAATCCGGCATTTGAAGCCTTTTCAATTTTCGATGCATCATTGATCTTGCTAAACCCTCTCTCCAACAACCAAGCGACTACCCCACCTACAAAAATGGAGCTATCCAGTTCGAATGGTAAGTAAAGCCCTACCGCTACTGCAAGTACCGGCATTCTAAATTCTGATCCCTTATTTTTTAGATAGACATCAATGAGTATTATGATTACACCAATGCCCGCACCAATAAAGATGATATTCCATGGTAAATCACCACCAAAAATTCCTGTTGCCACGCTCATCATCAAAGTTGCCTGAGGTGCAGTAAGCGGATCGGGCTGCTCTGGTGTGGGGCTGCCAATACCTTTGGAAGCCAGAAGCAGGTTAAGCACCGGTGCGATAAGCAAGGCGCCTGCTATTACGCCTATCATTTGCATAATTTGCTGATTGCGCGGTGTAGCTCCAAGCACATGGCCCGCCTTTAAATCCTGCATATTATCACCAGCAATAGCGGCCGCACAGCAGACAACCGCCCCAACCAATATCGCTCCTGCCGCACCTTTTGCCGGATCACTGGTACCCATCAGCAGTAATAGCAACAGAGCGGTCGATAGAATGGTGGCAATAGTCACACCACTTATCGGATTATTGGAGCTACCTACTAATCCCGCCATATATCCGGCCACTGCTGAAAACAAAAAGCCGGCCAGCACCATGACCAAAGCCATAAATAGCGTGATCGGCACATCCTGTATAATTGAAATGTAGATAAAGAAAATCGGCACCAATAAAATACCTATACCAATCAACACCCACGACATAGGGGTATCCAGTTCTGTTCGGAGTAATTCAGATGTCTTTTGTGTACCCCTTTTAAAGGCCTCCACACCAGAGGCAAACGCAGTAACCAAAGCACTTCGCAGGCTTAGCAAAGCCCATAAACCGCCCACGATCATAGCTCCTACGCCCAGGTACCTTATTTGTCCACTCCAGATGGCTCCACCTATGGCTTCAGCTGAACCTACATCTGGTGCACCATTGATCAAAATATACAATGGTATTCCAATATACCAGCTAATAAAGCCTCCCAGAAATACCAGAAAAGCAATGTTCAGCCCCACAATGTAGCCCACAGCCACTAAAGCCGGAGAGAGGTTAAGGCTGAAATAGAGATAATATTTCTGCTGAAGCAATGCTGCCTTTTCAAAAATACCGTTCCATAGGTTCAATGCTTCTACACCAAACTTAAAAATGGCCCCTATCAAACTGCCTGCCACCAGGTAGGTCACAGACTGACCACCCTTCTCCCCTGTTTTCAATACTTCTGCAGTGGCTACACCCTCAGGGAATTTCAACTTCTCTTTTACAATTAAGGCATTGCGAAGAGGAATGGTGAACAGCACACCCAGGATACCACCACAAATGGAAATCAAGGTGGTTTCCACATAATTAAATTCCTGCCAATAGCCCATGATAACCAACGCCGGAATGGTGAAAATAACCCCAGCAGCCAGGGACTCACCGGCAGAAGCTGCAGTTTGCACCATATTATTCTCCAGGATATTGGCATCTTTAAAGGCCTTCAAAATAGCCATAGAAATGACTGCTGCCGGAATACTGGCCGACACGGTAAGGCCTGAAAAAAGTCCAAAATAGGCATTGGCCGCACCAAGCACAATCGACAACAATGCGCCAATGAGCATTGACCTGATGGTAAGTTCACTCAATCGTTGGTCGGCAGGAATATAAGGTTGGTCCATTTTACTACAGTTGGTTTGGTCTTTAACTCACCAAAATAATGATTAATCGGGAAAATGAAAGCTGATCTTTGAGTATAAGGTCGGGATTAGTTGTACTCGCTCATCAAATATTCGCCTCAAGCTGTCTCAATTAAAGCTATATTTGATCATAACCGGAAAATAATCCCAGGATCAATAATTCAAACCTAAAACTTATGAAATACTTACTCATCCTATGTTTACTTTTCGCGCAATTTGTAACTGCGCAACCTGTACCGGAAATTGAACCAGCCCTTTTAGAGACAATGGAATGGCGCTCCGTAGGACCTTCACGCGGTGGCAGAGCTACAGCTATTGAAGGTATAGCTGAAAAACCCTACACATTTTTTATGGGTACCACAGGCGGAGGTGTGTGGATAACCAATGATGCCGGACAGGAGTGGAAAAATATCTCTGACCAACAAATTACAGTAGGTTCCATAGGTGCCATAGAAGCTGCTGATGCTGATGCAAACATTATTTATGTTGGAACAGGCTCTGCTGATCCCAGGGGAAATATTAGTGCCGGTAATGGCATTTACCGAAGTTTGGACGGAGGTGAAAATTGGAAACACATTGGCCTAAAGGATGCTGGTCAAATAAGTAAAATAATCACACATCCAGATGATCCGATGACAGTATGGGTATCTGTCTTGGGCAATATCTTCGGTCCAGGTACCACAAGAGGTGTATATAAATCCACCAATGGAGGAGATTCATGGCGAAATGTCCTATATGTGAATGATAGCACCGGTTCCTCAGACATTGTCATGGATCCTGAAAACCCAAGAATTTTATATGCTGCAATGTGGCAGGCAGAGCGTAAGCCATGGACATTGATTGATGGCGGCACCAATGGTGGTATATGGAAATCAAAAGATGGCGGTGAAACCTGGGAAAAATTAGGAGGTGGTCTACCTACTGGTTTATTAGGTAAAATAGAAATGGCTGTTTCTCCTGCAAATCCCAATAGAGTTTGGGCGATCATCCAAACCAAAGTGGAAGAAGACGGTGGTGTTTATCATTCTTCAGACAAAGGAAAAACCTGGAAAAGGATCAATGGTGACCACAAGCTACGCCAACGAGGGTGGTACTATTCTCACATTACAGCTCATCCTACTGAAGAAAACACGCTATATGCGAGCAATACTGGCTTTTACAAGAGTGTAGATGGTGGTGTAAGCTGGGACCAACGCATCAGCACACCACATGGCGATAACCATGGTGTGTGGATTAACCCACAAAATCCTGATATTATGATCAACTGTAATGATGGAGGTGCCAATATCACCCTTAATGGTGGTGCGTCATGGTCTACACAGCACAACCAGCCCACATCAGAATTCTATCGGCTGACCCTTGACAATGGTTTTCCATATAGATTGTATGCAGGCCAGCAGGACAACTCTACCATATCGGTACCTGCATATGATCTACCAGCAGTATCTGATACAGAGCACTGGATGGCTATCGGTGGAGGTGAATGCGCAGATGTAGCCGTAGATCCTAGAAACCGCAACATTGTATATGCGACCAGCTACTCTGGTGAGATGACCTACACCAATCTTGAAACTGGTGAACAACGGCAGATCACTGCCTACCCTCACTACACAGAAGGTACTGCCATGAGCGACTTAAAATATCGCTGGCAATGGAATTACCCCATTTTTCTTTCAAAATACAATCCCGATCATATTTACCAGGCTTCTAATTATGTAATGAGATCGGCAGACAAAGGCCAAACATGGGAAATCATATCCCCGGATTTAACCAGAAATATCAAAGAATACCAGGGCATACCTGGTGGGCCTATCCAACATGATGCCACGGGTGTGGAAGTCTATTCATCCATTTTTGCTTTGGAAGAATCACCTCAGGAAGAAGGTGTCATTTGGGCTGGATCAGACGATGGGCTCATTCATATTACCCGTAATGGTGGCGAATCCTGGGAAAATATTACGCCAAAAAGTATCCCGTACGAAGCGACCATCAATAAGATAGAATTGTCAACGCATGCTCCAGGTAGGGCTTTTGTAGCTGCATATCATTATCGATATAATGACTTTAAGCCCTATCTCCTGAGAACAGATGATTATGGAAAATCATGGAAGTTGCTCACCGATGGTTCAAATGGCATTCCTTCGAATCATTTTGTGAGAGCCGTTGCTGAAGATCCGGATGTTAAAGGTCTTATTTATGCCGGCACTGAATTTGGCATGTATGTATCTTTTAACGATGGGAAATCATGGCAAAGCTTACAACTTAACCTACCATACACCCCAATTACCGATATGGAAGTGTACAATAAAGACCTGGCCATCAGCACACAAGGCAGGGCATTCTGGATTTTGGATGACCTTACACCTTTACATCAAATCAAAGCTGCAGCCGCTGCGGAGAACTATTTGTTCAAACCAAGAAATACGGTGCGAACTAACGTAGGCGGCTGGAAAGGACTTTCCGCCAACATACATTTCAAGGTTTCAGAAAATGCCAAAAATGGTACAGTAAAACTTGCTATTGTTGACAGTCAAAATGATACTGCCAAGACATGGAGCTTGAATGATGATTTGAAGGCTGGGATGAATAAAGTCAGCTGGGATTTGCGCTATGATGCCCCTAAAATGGCTGACAACTTTGTGGCTATGGTCTTCAGTACTAAATCTGCTCCAGGCCCTAAAGCAGTACCGGGCATTTACAAAGTGCACCTAACTGTAAATGGTGAAATCCAAACACAGGAGCTGGAAATTGTAAAAGATCCCCGATGGGAAAACATTACCGTTGCTGATTACCAGGAGCAGTATGATTTTGCACAGGAAATAAAATCGCTCATCAACGAATCTCAGAATCACATCAGAGCCATGCGATCGGCAAAAGCTCAAATTGAAAATACGGCAAGCAAAGCGATGCAGGCAGGTTATTCTGAGTCCATCAAAGCAGAAGGTGAAGCAATTATTTCATCATTAAATGCTCTGGAGGAAGACTTGTTTCAAAATAAAATATTGACTTCACAGGATGAGATCAATTTCCCTCGTAAGTGGACCAATCATATTGCCAGGCTCTACAGAGTGGTGGTAGATGATGATGACAAACCTACTGGCGGCATGAGAGAGCGATATCAGGATTTGAAGCAGCAATACGAAAACTATATTGCGCCACTTGATGAGGTAATGAACTCTAAAATACCAGGCTTTAATAAAATGTTGCAGTCCGAGGGCGTACCCAATATAATTTGGGGTGAAGAATAAGCCTATTTTAAGGCATTGATTGTATGCCTATCATTTCACCCGCTGGGGAATATTTGACTTCTATAGCTCTTATATTTCCCAGCGTTTTATTTTCCCCAAACTTATGACCCATGCCTTTCATTTGGTCAATCACGGCATCAGAAATTCCATTCTCATAAATAATTTTATTGCCATCAAATCCCAACATCGGCAGAGAAATTGCAGATTTAAGATCGTACCCCAGCACCAGGTAATGATTAACAGACTGGGCCATAAGCTGAGGCATCATTATTCCCCCAGGCGTTCCCAGGGCAGCTTTGGGTTTGCCATCCTTAAAAATCATTAAGGGCGCATCCATCACCACACGCAGCTTTCCGGGAAGCGCATCGCGAGGTGTGCCCTCTTGCTCCCACACTGCATATTTTACACCGTTGTTTAACCAGATGCCTGTTGCCTGATCAAAAACCTTACTACCAAATAGATCTCCAAGGCTCATGGTCATACTTACAATATTACCTTCCCTATCAGCTACTACAAGATGTGTTGTATTGCTTTGCTCCTCTACATATTCAAAATCAAATGGTGGATGAAATTCAGAAGCCTGAGCTGGCTGAATATTTTGTGCCATCCATTTCCAGTAATCTCCAGACAATATCATTGTGAAATTAGGCAGGATTGTATCTATGCTTCCGGCATATCTTAGGTATGTCCAGTAGCTATGCTTTGCTGCCTCAGCTATCACATGAAAATAATCTACGCTGTTATGACCAACTGAGCGCAGGTCAAATAAATTGGATTCACCAATCTGCTGAAGTGCCATAAATCCTGCTGTAGGAGCACCAGTACTTACTATTTCATGGCCCTTAAACTGGATGCTGATAGGATCACCCCAATTTGCCTCCATAGCATTCAGGTCTTCTGCATTTAAATATCCATTTTGATTACGTACAAGTGATAGAATAGACTTACCAATAGCCTGTGAAGGATTGAAAGCTGAAGGCCCATGCTGGGCCATCTTTATGAGGCTGCCTGCCAATGCTTCCTGCTTAAGGAGCTGGCCTTCTTTTAAAGGATCATCTTTTCCAAGAAGAGTTTTAGCCTCTTCTGAAAGGCTGCCAAAAAGCTCTTCTAAATCATTGGCTAGCCTTTCATCTACAGGAAAACCATCTTTTGCATATTGGATGGCCGGTTTGAATAAGTCGGGCCAGGGCAGGGTACCGTGTTGCTCATGCATGGCATACCACCCTGCTATGGCAGTAGGTGTGGATATCGCTTTGGCTGAGTTTCCTATGTCTGTTAGGTCATTTATTGCATTGCGAAATACAGATCGGTCCAGCTGCTCCGGATATTTTCCTGAGAAGCTCAAAAAATCAGCCTTTCCTGAAGCAGCATCGAAAATCAGGGCATTCCCATAGCCACCAAGGCCAGAATGTTGAGGTTCTACCACGGCCAGGACTGCTGCAGAAGCAATAGCTGCGTCAAAGGCATTGCCACCATTTTCCAATATTTGAAGGCCAACCTCTTCTGCCAGAGGGTGCGTACTGGATATGCCAAAAGCAGGATACTCAGTTGCTTTTGGAGGTTCGGGTTTTGTTTCTGGCTTGCTGCTGTCACAGGCAAACAATACGAGAAATAAACAATAAAAAAATGCCGGATGTGAATACTGTAGTTTCTTCATTATCCGGCAAAAATAGAAGTGATAATTTAAAATGTTGGGCTGGTTGCTAATTATAGATTTTCACATTGCCTGAGTTTGTTCTCAAATAGACGGAATGACTATTGCCATTGGAAAGCTTTAGATAATCCTCCGCCTCATTATTTCCAATGGTAATATCACCAGAACCACTTTTGGCTTCATAGTCCAGGGAGTTAATATCCTGATCAAGCCCCAATTTTACATTACCACTGCTGCAGATAAAACTAGACTTGCCTTGGATCTGCATATTTCTTGCTTCAATATCTCCGGAGCTCGCCTCTAGTTCAAAAGCACCCATTACATTATCTAATTCTATATCTCCTGATGAAGTCTCCCCCTTGATGTAACCTGTGCAACTGTTTATTTCTACATCACCGGATGAGGCAACAAACGTAATATCACCGCTTATACGACTAAAAACCTGATCCCCCGAGCTACTGCGAGCATCCAAATTACCTTCTATGCCTTCAAGGGACAAATCCCCCGATGAGCTACGGACCGTCAGATCACCTACGACATCCTTTAGTACAATATCACCAGAGCTTGAGCTTACCCTGTGGCCAGAACTATTAATTCCAGTGATGGTAATATCACCGCTGCTATTATCAGCATCAACAATAACACCCTGGGGTACTTTAAACTCGAGCCTTGCACGGCCATTATCCCAGCCCCAGTTCCATCCGCCACCTTTCTTGTCAATTTTCACAATGGCTGTTTTGCCAGATCGACTATACTGGATATCATAATCATCTTTCCTATCGCCTTCAATGAAACCGTAAAATTCAAGATTCTTTCCAGGTGCAGGTACCATTTCAATATCAAAAAAGTTACCTTCAACCTGCAATTCAGTTATGCCTTCGTAGCTAAAGTTTGCTTCCTTTCTTTTGTTTTGGGCATCAACCTGAAGACAAATCAATGTTGATATTATTAATGCAATAAAAATTCTCATGAGTTTTTATTTATTAGATTCAAAAAATGCTGGATGGTTGCACCAAAAATAAAAAATTATCCCTGCGGTGTATTTTTTATAAAATTATGGATAATGGTAGCCAGCATATCAGGTTTATCTTCCTGGATAAAATGCCCTCCACCACTAATGATGGGGTGGTAAAATCCCTTACAGCCGGGTACCAGCTTTTGAATTACTTTTTCAGCACCCGCCGTTATAGGATCTGAATCTCCAAAAGCGGTGAGAAATGGCTTTGAAAAACCTGATAACAATTGCCAGGCTTCCCGGTTTATCTGGGCCTGAGGATCATCTTTTTCAGTAGGTACAATTGAAGGAAATACCCTTGCCCCTACTTTGTATGATTCATCCGGGAATGGTGCATTATAGGCTGCAATTTCTTCCTCGGTAAGCTCAGTAACCGTACCCATTTGAATGACTTTTCCGATATCAAAATGCTCAGCATATTTAGCAAACTGTTGCCATTTTAAAAAAGCCTCTGGAGCAGGCCTATCCCCTGTAGGCAGAAAAGTATTGGAAGCAACAATTCGAGCAAATAACTCCTGATGAAAAGCTGCAATTCGCAATCCTATGAGCCCTCCCCAGTCCTGACAAAATAAGTTTATGTTGGTCAGTTCTAATTGATTGATAAATGACAAGACCCAATGTACATGGTTTTCATAGGTGTAGGCAGAAGCTTCTACAGGCTTATCCGACCTACCAAATCCAATAAGGTCAGGTACCACTACCCTGTAGCCCGACCTCTTTAACTTTACGATCATCCTTCTATATAAAAACGACCAACTTGGCTCTCCATGCAGTAGTAAGACAGTCTCTCCCTCACCTTCATCTATGTAGGCCATTTGCAAATCATCAATCGTCGTGTAGTGGACATTGAAGTCGAAATCAGGTAACTTCTCAAATCGATCCTCTGGAGTTCTTAGTATCTTCACAGTATTTTGGGTTGTATTGCTAACCTAACTATATTTTTTAAAAATCAAACCACAATAAGCATCCTCATGAATAAGTTAATACTATTCTTTTCATTCATCGTAATTGTTGTCTCATGCCAGGAAAAACAACAGACAGATTCTAGTGCCAGCAAAGCTGAAAACACAAAAGTTTTAGAAGAGCAGCGCAAAACTCAATTGCCAGAATCATTCAACAAAAGCCTCAATCAACACGGTGGATTGGACCTTTGGCGCAGCTATGGCAAACTCGCTTACGATAAAATTTCCAATGGAGAAATGGAAAGGCATACAGTTGACCTACGTAATCGGAAAACTCTAATCCAGAAAGACTCCACATGGACCATCGGCTATGATGGTAATGAAGTATGGGTTTCGCCCAGTAAAGAGGCTTACCCGGGTAGATCGGCCAGATTTTACCACAATCTACATTTCTACTTTTTTGCTCTGCCATTTGTGCTGGCTGACCCAGGTACAAACCACGAATACCTGGGTGAAAAAACTGTGGACGGAGAAACCTATGAAGCCATAAAAGTTACTTATGGAGAGGATATTGGCGATACTCCTGAAGATCAATATATCATGTATTATGATAAGGATACTTACCTACTTTCATTCATCAATTATTCAGTAACCTACTACGATAAAAGCCGGGCAACAGAATACAATGCCTTGAAATTCAATGGTTGGCAGGAAGTGAACGGGTTGACCGTACCTACAGGCTATACAGGTTATATATGGGAAGACAGTACTTTTGGTAAAGAACGATACCAGGTTTCCTTTGAAAATGTAAAGTTTGAGAAAGAACAGCCCGATAGCACATTGTTTGCTATTCCGGCTGGCGCTTATCTTGACAAATTACCTATCCCTTAATCGATAGGACAAATTCGGTCAAGGTTGATCGACACACTTAATTCTGCTTGCATAAATTCCTTATCACCAGGATGAGAGACCATAAAAGTATGGTCTTCCCTGGTAAGTGTGCTGATGCAGTGTGGTCCTAAAAACTGGCGTTGTTTAACTTGAAATGGTGTTCCTCTTCCAATTATGAAAGATTCCGGTCTGACAGCTATTAATTGATGTTCAATGTCCTGATGAAAAAACAGTTTTACCTGTTCAGCTGTAAATGTGGAAATAGGCCCCAGTAAACGAGCTGTGTATAAATCACCGGGGCAATGATAAAGTTGCTGTGGTGATCCCTGATTTACGATCTTACCAGACTTGAGAATAATAATCTCATCGGCAAGGGACAGAGCATCTCCCGGATCATGTGTAATAATCATGGCCCCTAATTGCAGGTCTGAAACCAAATTAAGAATTTCATCTTTTAGAGCATGCTTGAGGTGGTGATCAATCTGATTAAAGGGCTCGTCCATCAACAAAATATCTGTATCATCAGCAATGGCACAGGCTATGGCTACACGCTGCTTTTGCCCTCCTGATAGGTTCATCGCTAGTTGATCCTTGACAGCATCAAGCTTACACAGCCTTACCAATTCATCAGCACGTTCTACCTGATAATCCTTTTGATATCGTCTTAAAGGGTAAGTGATATTTTCATATGCTGTTTTACGTGGGAAAAGCTCAAAATCCTGCTTTACAATACGCATCCCGTCATGACCCTTTATCAGCAAATCTTTTGGATCTGAGAGTGTCTTACCCTTGAGTACTACAGAACCACTGTCAGGTGATAGATTGCCGGCAATAATATTTAGGAGGGTTGATTTGCCAGAACCACTCTCACCTACCAACGCCACTATTTTGCCAGCAGGTAAACTATAGCTAAAGTTTTCTAGGGCTGATTTTGTGGTATTGTCAAATCGCTTAGTTAGGTTTTTAACCTCAAGCAGGTCTGCCATTGTTATCCAATGCCCTCCTGGTAAACCATTTCAGCCAATAGCTTTAAGCTTTCTTTGAGGTAAGGGTCCCGCTTAAGCTTTTTTAGTATAGCCTCATCTTCAATAGGAAAGATCTCAGAATAGTCAATTGCTGTCTCCAAACCATCTTCATCCTCTTCATTCTGGGCATCCATTTCTTGCTTTCGGACACTATAGTTTAGAGATACTACCGAATTATCCCCTTCTTCCTTAGCTTTTTCTATACGTTCCTGCAGTTTTTTAAGATCTTCATCGTTTTTCAGATCTTCTACATATAGAAGCTTTAGCTGGTCGATCAATTCTTTAGAAATACCATTAGCAGGTAAATAAGCACTACCCGCAATTTTATCCCAGGGAAGTGCGTTAGCCTCTGAGCTTTCACCAAACTCATCTGGTGCATATGGCGTAGGAAATTCGATATCCGGTACCACGCCTATGTTTTGAGTGCTGCTTCCGGATACACGATAATATTTGGCAAGTGTCAATTTTAATTGACCCAATTCTTCATCTGAGCTTGGTAAAAATTGATTTAAACCCACCAAATTTTGTACTGATCCCTTTCCGAAAGAGGTCTCTCCTAAGATGATACCACGTTGGTAATCCTGAATGGCACCAGCAAAAATTTCACTGGCAGATGCACTAAACCTGTTGATCAGCACAGCTAATGGACCATCAAAATACACATTGCTGTCAGTGTCTTTTTCAACTTCTACTGTACCATTTGACTTTCTTACCTGAACCACAGGCCCATCCTCAATAAATAGCCCTGTCATATCGATGGCTTCCTGAAGAGCACCACCACCATTGTTTCTCAGATCAATAACCAGCCCATCAATTCCATCTTCTTTTAGCTCACCGATCAGTTTCTTCACATCTCGGCTTACACTTTTATAATCTGGTAGGCCTTTTTGTGCCTCTTCAAAATTGATGTAAAAACTGGGTACTGTAATTACTCCTAAATTATAGACGCTATTACCCTGGCTGATTGGAATTATCTCAGCCCTGGCATCATCTTCTTGCAGGTTAATTTTTTCTCTAACCAGACGCAAAGTGTCAGGTATAGCATTGAAAGATTCTCCTTTACGCAGAAGTAGCAATTGTACCACCGTACCTTTAGGACCCTTTATTTTTTTAACGACCTCATCCAATCGCCAGCCCACAACATCCTCAAACTCTCCATCGTCACCCTGAGCTACACCTACGATTCTATCATCTTTGTAAATATCCTGGCTTTTATAGGCCGGACCACCGGGTACCAATTCGTAGATTTTCGTGTAATCTACATCTTGAACAAGCCTGGCACCTATTCCTTCAAGTGAATGGCTCATGTTTACCTGAAACCTATCAGACGAAACGGGAGAAAAATAGCTGGTATGAGGATCTAATGCCGATGTGTAGGCATTCATGTAGTACTCGAAAACATCTTCAGAATTGTATTGGGAGATTGTTTTTTCAAAATTTTTGTATCTGTTGACCAACAGATCCTGTGTATAAGCCCAGTCTTTATCCCTTAGTTTATAGTTGAGGGCATAACTTTTAATCTTTTTCCTCCAAAATTCATCAAGTTCACCATGAGAAGTCTTCCAAACCAGGTTATCTCTATCAAAGTCCATGGACTCCTCTAGATTGAAATCCGGTTCATTTTCAAGTATCTTAAAAGTATAGTCTAATCGACGGGTGGCCCGCTCCCTGTATATTCGAAATATTTGATATGCTACGTCCAGATTACCCTTCTTTAAGTCATCATCGAGGCTGTTTCTATATTTTTCGAAATAATCAATATCAGATTGTAGGAAGTATTCTTTGTTTGGATCAAGGATTTCAACGTAATTATCAAAAATTACAGAAGATAAAGAATCGTTCAATGGTACTTTTCGGTAATGATGTTGATTTAGTAGCCCTGTAATCAACAATGATTGTCTAAAATGCTCCGTTTGTGGCTCTAATAACGTGGAGTCATTGGCGGTTTTGGTCTGTTCTTCAACCTGAACTTCACTAAATCCCCATACAAATAAAAAACCTAATACGATTATCGAAATAAACTTCATACTGCTCTCTTCCTGTTCACAATGCTTATAATGTACTCAAATAATTAATTATTCAATTTACTTCGAATTTTTCGGTTGTAATACGGACACCTGAAAAATATGGCTGTAAATTAAAATTATGTTCTTGACACAGTTATAATTAAACTGAAATTAAAGACTCAGGGTTTTCTTAATTATTTCTTTGGACTTTTACTTCTTTATTGGAAGGAGAACGTAATTTAGATTATGTCAAAAAAGGTATTTATAGTAACGGGTGCAGCCTCGGGCATAGGCTTGCACATGGTTAAAACGTTGATCCATCAGGGACATTCGGTGGTTGCCACAGACATTAACTTTTCCAAACTGCAAGATTGCTTTTCTAATTCGCCTGATAGGATAATTCTTGAGCATGATATCACAAAACCAAAAAACTGGCAAAAGGTATTACAAGAGGCATTGAGTGCTTTTGGTCATATCGACTACCTTTTTAATGTTGCCGCAATCATCAAACCTGGTTTTTTAAAGGACAATGAGATCAAAGATGTAGACCAGCATATAGATATCAATGTTAAGGGCACCCTATACGGTATGCAAATATGTGGTAAACACATGGTTGCACAGGGATTCGGGCACATTATCAATATTTCATCGCTGGCAGGTGTCGCTCCAATTTATGGCATTGGATTATACTCTGCAAGCAAATATGCGGTACGCGGATATTCACTGGCAGCAGCTCAGGAATTGAAAGAGCATAATGTATATGTTACGGTAATATGTCCTGATTTGGTAAAAACGCCAATGCTGGATTTACAGCTGAACTATGGCGATGAAACAGCCCTTACATTTTCAGGTGATAAAGCATTGACAGTAAAAGATGTTGAAGCTGCTTTTACTAAAGCAATGCAAACAAAACAAATGGAAATTTGTATCCCCGGACACAGAGGAATTACGGCTAAACTTGCCAATTTTTTCCCGGCTATCGCACCACTCCTAAAATCGAGATTAGTTGCCAAAGGTCGTTCATCCAAGAAAAAGTATCAGGAAGAGACAAAATTATGACTTAACGTACGCCGTTTTCCGGGTGCTTTGCAGTGAAGCCTCTGAAATAATCCAGAATGACTTCCATATCTTCTTCCAATTTGCCAGTAACGTAAAAGGGTTCTCTGACATCAACAAGCTTTCTGGCAAAGTCAAACCCAATCATAACTATCGGTATTTCTGCATTCTTGGCGATATAGTAAAACCCGGTCTTCCATTTGGGTACATAGGCTCTGGTGCCTTCCGGTGTAATGGTGACCACCATTTCCTCACTTTCATTGTAAAGCTTCACAACAGCATCCACCAAATTGGTATTTGCTGACCTGTTTACAGGTATACCTCCCATTGCCTTCAAAACGCCACCGACTATGGGGTTTTTAAAGAGTTCACCTTTGGCTAGAAATCCGGATTTAAGTCTAAGTATTGACCTTGCGGCTATACCTACTGGGAAATCCCAGTAGCTGGTATGAGGTGCAACAATGATCAGGTATTTTTTTAAAGTAGGGAGGTTTCCGCTAATTGACCACCCGGTTATCTTGTATATGAATATAAAAAATTGGCGTATCACGCTTCTACTTGCTGTAGGTCTTTCAAAAATCGCTTTTTCTTATTTAAAAGCTTTTTTGTAAAAGTATAACCAATTTCGAAAATTTCTGGTGCTTTCTTAAAATCAAGCACATTGTAATGACAAAGGTTCTTAGGCTCAATGAATAAATCACATTTTTCCTTCCTTGCATAAGCATTGTAATTCACGGCGAGCATAAATGTCCTTTCTAATAACTCTTTCATATTATTAGGACTAGTTTTCGCATCTACCGGGTTGGTATGTACGCCAATTATTCTATCGCAATGTCCTATCAATGGCTCTACGGGTAAGTTATTCAAAACACCTCCGTCTATATAAAGCTTACCATTGATCTCCAGTGGAGTAAAAAGCACAGGAATACAACTGGAAGCTAAGATTGGTTTAATCAATTCTCCGGAACTGAAAAATTTGGTTTTACCTTTCTTCACATTCGAAGCGGTAACAATTAATGGCTTTTTGAGCGATTCAAAGCTGTCTTCAGGAAAATAGGATTTAAAAATATCAATGGAATTTTCAATTTTTAGAAGCCCTCTCCAGCTAATGGCAGGGCGCATCAGCTTGTATAAATTGGTAGAAGTTATAATCTTAAAAACCTCATCCGGTGCATAACCATGCGCATAAAAAGCACCAATAATAGCCCCCGCACTTGTTCCTGAAACAATTGAAAAATGTATACCAGCTTCCTCCAGCGCTTTTATTACACCCAGGTGAGCAATACCGCGTGCACCCCCTCCGGAAAGAACAAGACCGATTTTCATTTACTTAATTGCTTGTCAGAGAGTATTATTTTTCATTGAAAACTCCCATTTTGGAGAATTTGTCAATTCTTGCTGAAATGCGCTGCTCAGGCTTTAGTTTGTTCAAAGTTTTAATTTCCTTGATTATAGTAGACTTTAATTCTTTCGCAGCGGCTTTCATGTCAGTATGAGCACCTCCAATAGGCTCTTTGATCAGACCATCGATTAGTTTGTACTTAAGCATGTCCTTGGCTGTGAGCTTTAATGCTTCAGCAGCCTGTTCTTTATATTCCCAACTGCGCCACAAAATAGAGCTACATGACTCAGGTGATATCACTGAGTACCACGTATTTTCCATCATCAGTACTCTATCTCCAATTGCAATACCTAGTGCTCCACCAGAAGCACCTTCGCCGATTATGATACATATAACTGGAACCTTGAGCATAAACATTTCCTTCAAGTTTCTGGCGATAGCTTCACCCTGCCCCCTTTGTTCAGCTTCTATTCCTGGGTAAGCACCGGGCGTATCAATAAGGGTCACAATTGGCTTATTAAACTTCTCTGCCAGTTTCATTAAACGCAGCGCCTTTCTATACCCTTCTGGGTTAGCCATCCCAAAATTTCGCATTTGGCGCTGTTTGGTATTTCTACCTTTCTGCTGACCAATTAGCATCACGGTTTGTCCATCAATATCAGCAAGTCCACCAATCATGGCTTTATCGTCTTTTACAGAGCGATCACCAAAAAGCTCTATAAAATCCTTGCTGAGTTCGTATATATAATCCAAGGTATAAGGTCTATCCGGATGCCTCGATAGCTGTACTCGCTGCCAGCGTGTAAGATTTTCAAAAGTCTCTACTTTCAGGTTTTTGATCTTATCCTCCAATGTCTTTATAGCATCAGCCACATCTACATCACTATCGGTGGCCAATTGCTTCATATCAGCAAGCTTAGCTTCTAGTTCAGCTATAGGTTTCTCAAACTCCAATAACATACCTTCATTGTTTAGAGTGGTAAAGTTAGGCATTTAGCATCAAGACAGAAATCTTAAGATTAAGGGAAATTATTTTTCTACTCGTATTGGAAAGATTAACTCAAGGGTATACTTTTGCAACACCTTTGAAAAAAGGGGCAATCAAAAGCAGATTGTTTAACGGTGTGGTAGTTCAGTTGGTTAGAATGCCTGCCTGTCACGCAGGAGGTCGCGGGTTCGAGTCCCGTCCATACCGCAAAAAGCCTTGGAATGATCCAAGGCTTTTTTGTTTTCGCTATTAAGATAAAAAGACACATACTCGAAGCATAATCCTAAACCATTTTATAAATATTGAACAATCATGATAATTAAAGTATTTTTAGAATTAAATAAATCTAAAAATGAATATCATGAAAAAGACATTACTATTATCAATTTGCTTAATGCTTGTGATGGGTTATACACAAGCTCAATTACAATCTCCAGCCCCTAGCCCAGCAGCTACAGTCAGCCAGGTAGTAGGTTTTACAAAAATCAGTATGGGCTATTCTTCACCCGGTGTTAAGGGTAGAACCATCTTCGGTGATTTAGTGAAATATGATACACCATGGAGAGCCGGTGCTAATGCCGCTACATCAATAGAATTTTCAACGGCAGTCAATATTGGAGGAGAAACTCTACGTGCAGGAACCTATTCAGTTTACATCACTCCTAAAGCCAGTGGAGCATGGACAGTACATTTAAATAGGACAGGAAAAGCCATATTTGCATACATGAATGACTCAGGTATAGACATGGAAGCACTTTCTGAAGATCTAGCTGTAAATGTTGATGCAACGCCAACTATGGCAAATGATTCTATGGAAAGAATGATTTTCATGATCATTGCCAATGACAACAAAACAGCTACTGTGACAATGGCGTGGGATAAGGTTAGATTAAGTTTTGATGTAGACACCAGAGTAGATCAAATGCTCAAAAACTGGAATGAAAGCTTTAACTAAAAATTAGTTCTTAATAGATATTTAAATAGCATTGCTTGTAAGTAATGCTATTTTTTTACCCAGCACTACTACGTATTAATAATAAAAAGTTCTTTTCTATATTTTATAGATTAGAAGCCATTTATAAAAGTAGGTTCCCACAATTACTTATCTAACCATTGAATTATTGAAGTTATATCACCAATACAGAGGATTGGAGGAGATTCTATATTTATTCTCAATATACAAACATTGATATCTGCATTAATACGTTCCCATAGAACGAGGACATATATCTGTATATCCTTGAGTGTGAATATCAGCTATGACAGTGAAAATCTTGAGTACAGAGATAAGTATAACAATTTATCTAACTCACTAGAGAACATTATTTCCGTGCTATAAGTACGAGTATGTTATGTGACACTCAATATTTATTGTCTTATGAAAGGACACAAAACAAAAAACCCCACTTTCGTGGGGTTTTTCTAGTAAACAAATCCTGCTTTAAATCACCAAATCTATCTATTACAAGAACAATCACTAATAAACTTAAATTTCTTTAATCCATTTCTCGGAATGGTACTCATGATTTCGTTTATCAGATAATTGCTGGTTTGATGTTAGGTGTTCTACACAGATAAAAAAAGCTGACAGCTAAACTATCAGCTTTTTTGAACTTAATTTATTTCTTAAAACTTAAAGCCAAACTTCAAAAATGGTTGAGTGAAGAAGGCATAAGTATTTGTATTAGATTGTTGTAATTCTAAACCAGGACCTGGCTTACTGGCTGAATAAGCATAGATGTAAGAAACTGGACGTATTTCAAAACCAAAATAAAGTCCTTCCATTGCATAGAAATCAACACCGCCTACTATTTGAGCACCAAACCCAAAAACTTCAGCAGTTCTTCTACCCAAGTCAACGATTAGATTTGGATCAGTAACATTAGACCCGTCATTAACTGTAGGATCAAATTCACTATTTCTAGCATAGTAAAAAGGAACATGCACTCCCAAATAAGGGAACACTCTTCTCATCTCAGTATTGAAAGTATATTCACCACCAATTACGGCTGTCATAAGTGTAGAGCTTTGCTCCGGGATTGCTGCATAAGCAGGAATCCATCCAGCATTATTCGGACCACTAACGAAACCGGGTACATTTGATTGACCAGGGGTGAAATCCATTCTTAACGCACCTGCTAAAACGGTTGCAATGTTGTCAGATACATAATATCTTCCTTTTACACCTACCATGTTTGACCAATGATTTCCATCAAGATCAATCATCTCAGCAAAAGGACTGTTGGCAGCTACTCTCCAGTTACCACCCGCATTACCAGGAGCCCCAGGGAGCATTAAGCCTTCAGTAAGGATATTAGCACGTCCAAATTGCATTTCGACTGTTACGTCTCCAGCTTTAGGTCCGTATCCCTCATCCAACTCCCCATCATCTTGTGCCCAAGCCAGGGAAACAAGACAAAACAAGAAGCTGAATAATAATGTATATTTCTTCATATTATTTGTCTTTAGGATTTAAACTTTGATTAAAACTTTAAAGTAGGAGGAGGTATACGCCTCCTCCTTATAGTTTAGAGTCCTAAAGCGATTATCCTGCAAGGGCAGCCTCAAGTAAAGCCTGGAATTCAGCAGCAAGTTGCTCTAAGAAAGCAATTTCTGCCTGAAGTTCAGCAATTTCCTGCTCATCCTCAGCAATCATATCCTCAGCTTTAATCTGATTAAGACCAGCTTTTACGATATCTACTTCAAGTTCAGCAATAGCTTCTATACCAGCTTCGATATCATCCTCATAACCCCCAATCCTATTTTCTGCATCCGTTATCTTAGTCTCAAGAGATTCTCTGTATGTCTCATCGTTATCATTAACTTCCCAAGTACCGAATTCAAATACTAAATCAGCAATAGCTGTTCTAATTGCGCTTTGTGCAGCAAATACCGCAGACCTAGCAGCTTTAGCAGTTTCAACAGCGAAGGTAGGTGCAACCTTATCAAGTGCTAAAGAATCAGCAGCTTGAGCTTTCAATGTAGCTAGAGCAGCATTATAATCCTCAAGGTATGGAGCCACAATATCTTCAGCGAAATCTATATCTTCCTCAGTATCAGCAAGATTCTCACGAGCTGTTTTTAATGCAGCAAGAAGATCATCATAATTTTGGTTATTATTTCCAATAGAAAGGTCAGCAGAAACTATTGTCATTTCCTCTGATTGCGGCAATTCAACCACAAGATCATCAAGAACTTCGGCAGCATCATCTACAGCTTTGTTGTACTGACCTGCAAATGCAGAACCTGTAAGATCGAAAGCAGGACTAAATGCGTCATAAGGATCGTTTCCAGTGTATTTTCCATTTTCGATATTAGTAATGTAAAGTTCTAATGATGCGAACTCATCAGCTATACCTTTATAAAGATCGCGTACAGCAGCAAGTGCAAAGTTAGCTTCAGCTACAGCTTCATTAGCTACTGGATCCTGACCAGATGCCTCAAGATAAGCTTGAGCTGCGCCACCCTCAGAAACTACAAATAATGTTTTGGCATTAACAGACGTTCCATTAAGCGCCGCAGTTTGTCCACCTGAACCATTTCCAGGACCAGCAGGATTATCAGTACCATCAAATGCAGTCTTAATAGCATAACCATTTGTAGGATTTGAAGTGTTGACTGTTAAGTCGTTCAACATGTCATCTTTATCACCACCACCAAAAGAAGCAAAAAGGTCATTCTTAACGGCACCATCCCAAGCAGTTCTAGCTTGTACGTATTCAGCTGTATCAGCTACAGAAGGAGTATTTCCTGAGTCAAAGATGTTTTTGAATATTCTTTCAGCTTGTACAGCAGCGGCAAAAGCAGTTTCTAGTTCTAACTCCTCTTGAACAGCAGAACCTACCTGAGCAGCTTGAGCTGCATCTGCAGAATCCTGCTTTAACTGATTATATTCCTCAATTACAGCCTGGAAATCGTCATAATACTCATCGTAAACAGACTGAAGACTGTCAGCATAATCTCTCCATAGCGTACTATCAGCTACGTGAGCCTTAATAGCAGACTCAAGAGAAGCTTTTCTATCAATAAGCGTTTTGTAATCGTCTTTCGTACCAAAATCAAGATTAGCAATCATAGTTTGGTTAGCTTCTGGCCATCCAACCCTATCGTGGAATTCAGCAGTATCAGCTTGAGCGGCAGTACCAGCAGCACCAACAGCAGCCAATGCATCCTCGGCAGCTTTAACAGCAGCCTGCGCTTCCATACTATCAGCAGCAAGTGCAATTAGAGCCGTATGCAGTGAATCAATTGCATCTTCATAGTTATTTTCCTGATTTTCAAGACCATCCAAAACAACATTCCAAGCAGCTAATAACGTTCTATTTGTTTCTAGTCTTGTACGCTCATTGGAAAGATCTAAAGCAAGTAAAGAATCTATGAACGTCTGTGGGATAGAATCACCAGATAAGAAAAGTTTTGCTACAGCAAGATCTGCTTGCTTAGTGATTAATGTAGATCTTTTTCCTCTTAGACCACCCATTGGAACTTTAATATCAGGCGCGGAAGGTAATGCAACAGTTCCACCTGTCATTACTGTATTCCAAGCTTCTAGATAGAAAGCAGCTTCTTCCAAACCAGCAGTTGCAAGATATTGCTCAAGGTCAGCAGCAGCTTCTTCTGCTCTTAATTCAGCAGCAAGAAGATCAGCCTGAGCTTCAGCAGTTGCAACTTCTAAATTAAGTAATACAGTATCTAAGCCTGCTTGCTCAGCTTGAAGTGCAATAGCATTGCTAGCAGATGCATACTGGTTTGCAATATTTTGCGCCTCAACTTCAGCATTTTTCAACGCGGTTTCAGCATTTTGAAATGCTACTTCTGCGTTAAGAAGATCAACCTGCGCCTGACGCAAGGCAGTCACTTCCGGTGCAATCTCATCATCTACACAAGATGAAAAGATGAATAGGGAAACGAGAGATAATGCCCCTAATAATCGTTTAAGTTTACTCATTGTTCTCAAATTTTCGTGATTAAATTAGATTAAAGTTTACCAAATTATTCGTTTTAGTTATTGAATTCAAAGTTAGAATATTTCTATTCAAAAAAATTCTTTTGTCTGTATTTCTGCGATTGGACGCTAAAATAATCATTTTCATAAAATGACCCGTAATATTAGTCTGTATTTTGAAATATCAAAATACTTTATTGGACATTTTTTAAGTTTTCGGCCTTACAAAGGCATTTTCTACAGTTAATAGGCGAAATTAGGTGCTATTCATTTAAATACCTACCTATTTTGCTAATTAATATTGCAATATGGCTAATGGAGGGTAAACAATCAAAGCAAATCATAGGAATTTGACAGTATTTTGTGAAAACCCTCCCTTTTTCAGTGAATAGTGGTACACCTATGCTAAAGCTCTGACGGATAATTGTGCTTATACTAAGGCTTTTTTGTATTCGACTGTCTTCTGACGCAAAGTCCATTGGGCCATCAAGGTAAGAAGGTAGTCAGACCGTTAACCGTCTGGCGAAGTGGTATGAAGGTCGGACGGTAGTCAGACCAATTTTAGCTTCTGATTAATAGACCTCATGCACAAAGCGTCCGACTATCGTCTGACGCAGAAGCTTCAAGTTCGGATGAATATCAGAGCGTATTTAATTTATTGACAAGTTTTTTTTCGGGGAATTCTCTACTGCGGTCAAGGTTACGCTTTAAATTAGAAACAGTGTTGAGTCTCCGACTGTCGTCTGATAAATAGTCTTCAAGGTCAGACGGCAGTCAGACCGATATTCCATAATAAAAAAAGGTATTGAAAGAATAAAGCTTCCGACTATCGTCTGACGCTGGGCTTGTAGACCTCTCCACTGCGGTTGAGGTATCTATATCAGAGACCTTTGCTTTTTTCTAAAATGGATTACAAAGACACAATCCATAGCAATTATCTAAATTACAAATGCCTGCAGCACTCTAAACGATCGCAAAAAGAAATGGACAAACCAGTAAGTGAGCAAATCATCAGTTTTTACCAGACCTTAGAATCGCCGCCTTTATATAAAGACATTATCGCATTGGAGCCGTATCAAAATGAAGAAGTGCTGCAAATCATGCGTGCTTTCTATGACACATATTATAAAGACTGTAGAAGACGCATATTTTTAATAGGCATCAATCCCGGTCGGTTGGGAGGTGGTAGCACTGGAATTCCATTTACTGATCCTATTAAATTAGAATCACAAGCGGGCATAGCGAGTAATCTACAGCGCAAAGCAGAATTGAGCAGCACCTTTATCTATGAGATGATTGAGGCATATAAAGACCTTGAATCATTTTACGCTGACTTTTACTTTACTTCTGTCAGCCCTATTGGCTTTGTAAAGCAGGGGAAAAACCTGAATTACTATGATGACAAACAATTGATGGAAACCTGGGAGCCTCATTTTGTCAACTGGCTCAACCGGCAACTGGATGGTTTCGGGCACCGGTCGGTAGGTATCATTATCGGCAAGGGGAAAAATCAAGCCTACATGGAGCAATTAAATACGCAACATCAATTTTTTGAAACATTACTGGTTGTGCCACATCCACGGTGGGTCATGCAGTACCGCTTGAAAAATAAAGCCTTGTACATCCATCAATATTTGGAGACTTTAGTAACGGCAAAACGAATGACCTATGGAGATTAAAAAAATACTCATTGCAATAACGGTGGTGATGGCCGTTAATGCATGTACTAATACTAAGCTGGAACAAGAAGCAACCTCCTCCGCCGAAGAACAACCCGATGTAATACCTTTATATACAGGCCTGGATGGTAAAGAATTCAAGCTAGAAGATTTTAAAGGAAAGGCGGTCTTTTTAAACTACTGGGCTACCTGGTGCCGACCCTGCATTTCAGAAATGCCGGATATTGAAGCTGCAAGAAAAGTATTAGAGCCTGAGGGCATTGAATTTTTTGTGGTTTCTGATGAATCCATCGAGAAGATTGAAAACTTCAGACAGAAAAATAATTACGGATTCTCTTACCTTAAGCTCAACGAGGATTTTACCAGTCAGGAAGTATACAGCTTACCGACTACTATTATATATAAGAAAGATGGTAGCGTAGGTTTAAAGAAGATAGGTGCCATGGACTGGGATGCACCTCAGGTTTTGGAGACTATCAGGTCATTTAATTGATTTGCCTCCTGATTCATTTCTCGACTCTACTTTTCGATATTACTTTGTTTGGCAGGTTTGTCGACATCACTTTTCAATATCTTCTTAGAAAGAATAGATAGTAAGGACAATATCCATGGCAATAGACACAATCATGGGCAACGGGAAGTTAATCAAAGATCTCTTCTCTTGGATACCGCTCAGTGTCACTCCATAGAGAATGCTAAAAAACATAATAGTCAGTGTACAATTTAATTGCTCAGAGTTCTCTGTGAGTAACTCTGAGCGGGGAGCAACTTCTTAGAAAGAATGGATCGTGAGGACACGATCCATGGCAAAGGATACGCCGCAGGTTTTGGAAACTGGCCGGTCATTCAACCAATAATTAGTCTTTCATCAAGACAATGGAACGAATTTTCTCCACGTCTTTATGAATTGTGCTAACGGTGATGTCGCCTGAGCTGGACAGATTAGCCAATTCCTCTACGAGCTGTACTTCTGTTTCTAAAAGTTCGCCGGAGGAATATTTCATTGAATGCTGTAGGTGGTTGATGGTTGCCTTGAGAGACTCCAACGCCTCTTCTTCATGGCCGGCCTCCAATTCATCTTCACAAACCCTAAGATGGGCAAGAGCAAGAGCATTCATGGCTTTGGCAAATGCCATATTGAGATCTTTTTCATAGATTACTCTATTCCTAATGTCCTGCTCTACTTTTTGCATGTCAAGAATTGCCTGATCGATTACTGAGTTGGTGGCAGGATCGAGTGATTGTTCTACCTTCTTTAAGTAATCAATTGCCTTTTCAATTTGCTTCAAGGTCATATCGAAATAATTCTTGCTTATGTCATCCTTGGCACTTTCCAATAAATTGTAAAGTGTTTCTCTTGACATATCAATCTGGAGCTCATTTTTTCCGGATTCTTTGTATTCCTCAATTCCGTAAAAGACCAGCATGACCACAGCAAAGAATATTAGATATTTAGGCATTGTCTATGATTCCATTTTGATTACAAATTAACAACTTAACGGTAGCTTTCCAGAAATGTATCCATTAAATATTTCATCACCTCCCTGGTAAGCAACTTTAGTACTGTGAAATAGCCTTTTACTTGCAAATGGACACGTTTCCATCAAATCTAAAAAACGAATGTCACCTAATAGAGTTGCATGGGCATTCCTGGTCTTTCAATAAATTGGATGGCCATTTTCCGGGTATTTCAGTTATTACCTGGCAAAAGGATTTAGAAGAGCGTCGATCCTTATAATTTAAGTGACAGAATATAGAAATATCAATGTTCGATTAATCCTTTCAAAGAATTCTCAACATCCTGAATTCTGTCTATTTTGAGCTCTTGAGCACCAGCAATAATTGCCAATTCCCTACACAATGCTTCTTCACTCTGATACAAAGCACCGGTTGCAAATTTTTTGGCAGAGTTTAATTGTGTCGTTGCAATGTGGAGCGCCTCCTCTGCTTTGGTTGTATTTTCATTTTGTAGCGCTTCTTCAGATATCTTAAGATGTGATAAGGCTAGTGTACTAAGCGTCTGATTAAATACCTCATTTAATTTTTCTTCATCGTAAAAACCTGATTCAATAGCCCGCATTGCACTTTTTAGCTGACTAATAGAATGGTCGATCATACCGATATGCTCTGCGTCCAATTCAGGCTTGATAAACTCCATGTATTGCACAGCCCTATCTATATGCGCAATGCTGGTTTTAAAATATGCTTTTCGTACATCTTCATGCGCATGTTCCAGCATCAATGCGGTGGTGGCATTGAGTTTTAGCTGAACCTTAGTGGCATTGTGATCTTCTATGTAGTGATTTATCAAGGTCATACCTCCTATGAGGATGCCCATAAAAATCAGGTATTTGAATAATGAAGCCATTGGTTTAGAGATAAAATGAAAAAAGCAGGCCTTCTGCCTTTTGATATTCATGGCAATCTTATAGACTGCTTAAGTAATAATATTTAAACCTACCATTTTATTGGGAAGCATAAAATGATATCTATCAGGCTTTTAGAATTTATTTTGGATTCATGGCCTACAATGACTTTTGTTTTATGTAATTGAAAAGGCGCAAACAGAAAGGCGCAAACAGAAATAATAATTGTAATATTTTGTCATACTTTTTCGTTTTGAAAGTTAAACAAAACAGCTTTGCGGCAGTTCGAAAGGTAATTCACACAAGTAATGAAAAAGAATAGACTTGCCATCACATTTTTAGCGATCGTCATCGCGATGCTTTGCATCGTTGAGCTAAGATCGCAGGATGCTTTAAGCCAAAGCATCGAGCGTGGTAAAGATCTATATGAAGGCTACTGTATCACCTGTCATCTACCCAATGGCAAGGGCATACCGGGTACCTTTCCCCCACTAGCACAGGCCGATTATCTGCTACAAAATAAACGAGGTTCTATTGGTGCGATCAAGAATGGGATGAGTGGTGAGGTAGTAGTCAACGGTGAAACCTACAACACGGTAATGTCACCGCTGGGGCTATCTGATGAAGAAGTCAGAGACATTATGAATTATATCCTGAATGCCTGGGGGAATGATGGTGGGTCTGTCACCCTAAAAGAAGTAGAAGCTGTCAATTAGTTTTTACCCCCTATTTTTACATTTCTGGGATATTTCATTAATGAAAGTCACGTTGATCAATGAAAACATATTTTTTACTCATTGCGGCTTTTTCGTTCATCAGTGGATGTGCGGGCTATAATGTAGTGCATTTCACAAATGATCAATATGATTTTGGTAACTTCTACAGCTTCAGGCTGGAAAATCTGAAAACCAAACAAGCTGACAGTACAGTACAAAAACCACCCATTATTACTCAGCTGGAAGAAGCTTTGATTGCTGAAATGAGAGAAAGGGACTATAAGCGGGAAGAGGTTAGGGCAGATCTGGTATTGCGTTACGAAATCATCACAAATAACCGTAGTGAGTTGGATATGAATCCATACCCGGTTAGGCAAACCTGGTTTTTTCCGTACGGCTATTATTTTGATATGAATGAAAGGAATTTCACTGAGTCCATATTATTACTTGAAATCAAGCTTCCTGAAACTCAAAAAATCATTTGGCAGGGTAGTTTAGATATGCGGTACAGCAAGCGATCAAAGAAGTCTGAAAACATTGTGATTGATGCGGTCGATAAAATATTCGAAACATACAGGTATAAAGCTGGAAGCGCTGAACCGATTTTACCTGCTGAAGAAGGCTAAAAAACTTTCGATTGAGCAAGATCGATAATGTTGCCTTCCAGTGCACCCAGATACCTTTTCGTTCTGAGGTATCTGTTTACATTAAACTCGTCGTATTCCTGTGCTTCTGGATCAACACTGCTAATTCTTACACGCTGGGAGGCATGTATAAACTTATTGTCTCCTACCCACATCCCTACATGCACAACTCTTTCGCGAGTAGAGTCAGTTTGAGGCCTGCCAAAAAATAATAAATCGCCCACCGCTAATTTATCCCAATCCTTGGTTTCATCGATCAGTTTACCGGCATGTACTTGTTGTGAAGCATCACGTGGGATGATTTTCCCGTTCATTAAATATATTGTTTTTGTAAAGCCGCTACAATCCATTCCCTTAGCAGATGTGCCACCCCAAAGGTATGGTGCCCCAAACAGACGAAAAGCCACTTCTTTCAAAGACTGAGGTGATGAAGTAAGCCCTTGCTGCCAATGATTAAAGGGTAAAGCCTCAACTTTATTAATATAGCCTACCCGCTTATCCGGATATTCAACTATATAATGCGTAAGAGTGCTATCGACAAGTTTCAAAACATTACCCATGACCAAATCAGATACCACCTCTTTTCGATCTGCATTAGCATAAGCGGTGCCATAAACCTGCTCATAGATTAGCTTATTGGCATTCTGCCAGGACTGAAAAGTGCTGCTATCCATGAGCTGCAATCCGCCATGATCTATCCATGCAATGTAATCATCAGGTGTCTGTACAAGATACCACTCACCTTCTTTCTTAAGTACATTCAGTGGCATGCCTAATGTTGCTTGAGTAGCAAGTTCTGATGAATGGCCTGGTTTAGATCGTAAATTGCCTACTGAATTGTTGATCACCCCGTAGACCTGACCATTTATAGAGGAATCCGGCAGAAGATTAACCTTATTATTAAAATCTATGTCCTGCTTTTCCAATACAGTAGTCAAAGCAATCAAACTTTCTTCAATATTGGTCTCTCCTTCAATTACATACCTTCCATCTTTTATGGCGATTTCAAAATCTACCAGGGCCACTCTTTTATCCGGCGCATAGACTGACTTAATAGAGTCTATGGTAGCCTCTATTTCAGCTAAGTTAGTTGTAGTTGATTTATCCTGGCAGCCAACCACAACTGCTAACATAATGACCCACCAAATTCTCATACCTATTATCATTTACGGTCTGTATCCAATTAAGAAAATCTAGAATGCCATAAGACGCATAATTCTTAAGAAAATTTATCTGCCTTTAGATTTGATTTTCGAATCAATCAAGAAAGACAAAATTAATAGAGATAAATGAATCGTTTGCCGCCCATGTCAATCAAAGAAATTTGTTGAGAATTTTCTCAAGGGATGAAACAATTAGTCTTATTTATATGTATATACATTTAAATTACAAACACATAAATTATGACCTACAAAGAAAAAGCACAGGACATTCACGATTTAATGCTTCAAGGCAAACTATTAGAAGCTTTTGATAAGTATTACCATCCTGAGGTAATCATTACGGAACCCAGAGGTACATGGAACGGCAAAGATTCTTGCAGGGCCCATGAGGTGGAGTTTTTGAATTACGTAAAAGAATTTCACGGACTGGAAGTCAGAAATATTGCTTCTGATGAGGAGAACGGAGTAGTATTTATTGAGACCATGATGGATGTGACCTTCCAGGATGGTAATAGAGTACAAATGGAGCAAGTGTCGCGACAACAGTGGGAAGGTGATCATGTGAAACATGAGCGTTTCTATTATAACAACGCCTGATGATTTTCAAAGAGGGTGTCTTCTAAAAAGCATCATTCATGTCCGGTTGAGCCTGTCGAAACCTTTCTTAAGGGCTATGTGAATACATTTCGACGAGCTCAATGTGACATGAGGCAAGGGTTTTTATACTTTTAGAAGATACCCTCCTTTTTATTAGCTTAGCAGCATTTGAAAAACAAACCTATACTGCTCTCCTACTTTTTTCCTGAAGTCCTAAGATATGGCGGCATATTGGGTTTGGCTGCCAGTATAATTGTCGTGGCGGTTTTAGGTCATTTTTTTACAGCCCTGCTTCTTCTGCTGATCTGCTTTCCTCTTGTGTTTTTGTGTTATGCCGTTACCATCTATCCTGACAGATACGTAGAAAGCGTATCCCTTCTGCATTTTCATTTTAACCAGAAGAACAATGCTGATCCACCTATAAAAATATTACTAAAACCTCAAAAATATCGGCAAACGACGCACTCCAGGGTTAGTCATATCACTGTACCATTGATCTATTGGAATGCCTACTTAAAAGGAGCAAAGACTTCACTGCATCTGGAAGGAATGAAACAAAAAACCAAAATGATCAAAAAATATCAAGGCATAGCCAACCTTCATAACCTTGAATTTAAGATTGTGGATTAAAAACCATTGGATATGGAATTTTTTAACTCTCCTCTCCATCACCCTCTCAATGTGGGAAACAAATATGCATTTAGCTCAACAGCAATTCCTTTAGATTAGCTGTTTGTGGGGTTTATGAGTAAATTAGATATTTATGAAATATCCTGTTATGCATTGTTATCCTATTTGTTTGATTCTAGCCGTACTCATAATGG
Organism: Cyclobacteriaceae bacterium; assembly: GCA_965227155.1. Taxonomy (GTDB): domain Bacteria; phylum Bacteroidota; class Bacteroidia; order Cytophagales; family Cyclobacteriaceae; genus UBA6059. The sequence continues at coordinate 3,299,451 of OZ245731.1, read as the reverse complement.
CTTGCGAGCCCGAGGGAATAAATACTGATCCTAAGACTTCTGATGCCATGAAATTAGCTTCTCATGAATTTCCTTATGAGGCATTGCAATATCACGATACCGTTTACATCCCCATTTATTCAGATATCTACAGCGAGTCTAAAGATGTAAAGTTTCTGCTAACAGCCACCCTGAGTATTAGAAATACCAGCCTAACAGATACCATATACATAGGAGATATTCGGTATTATGATTCGGGTGGAGCATTGATAAGGAATTACTTAAAGGATGAGGTGCTTATACTCAAACCCATGCAATCCATAGAATATGTTATTGAAAGAAATGATACTGCAGGAGGTACGGGAGCCAATTTTGTATTGAACTGGGCTGCTCGCACTTCTTCCATACAGCCCGTATTTCAAGGGGTGATGATTTCCACCCATGGCCAGCAGGGCATTTCGTTTATTACTGAGGGTGTTTCCATTTCAAAACCAAAGCCGATATCACAAGACAGCATACGGTAAATGAACTAATCTCCAAGTTGGAGCTTTGGAAGCATATCTATATTCTTGGATTGGAACGGTTCCATATCTACCAGGATTTCGTCCAATAGCCTTATCGCCCTGTTAATGTAAGGGCCTTTGTTGAGCATTACACATTCTGCCCTAACGCCGCTGGTCGCATCGGTAATCTCAGAACGGGATGGATACCCCTTTTTGGCCAGGTTTTCCAATACCTGGGTAGCCCATATGACCGGAATGTGTGCTGCTGAAGTGATTTTCACAATCTCTTTTTGGATAAGCCCAATATTTTGCCAGCCTGCCTCTACTGCCAAATCGCCGCGGGCTATCATCACCCCCACGTGACGAATCTGCATGGCTGTAAGCAAAATAGCCTTGAGGTTTCTAAAGGCTGCCTGTGTCTCAATCTTAAGGATCACGGCCAGATCATCCTTTACTCCTAATTTTTCAAGTTCCTCAATCAGCCCTTTTACATCTTCAGGCGTATTGACAAAAGAATAGTTAACTGCATCAGCATGTTGGGCCACAAATGCCAGGTCTTCTTTATCCTTAGTAGTAAGACCCGCTATTTTCAGTTTGCTTTGAGGGAAATTAATACCCTTTTCGGCTTTTAAACTCGATCCCTCAATGCCGGCCTGGGTAATCTCAATTTTCACAAAATCATCATATTGCTCAATGACCTTCCCTGCAATTTTACCATCATCAAAATAGACTTTTTCTTTAAGCCTAACCTGGTCAATAATCTCAGGTAGCGTGCAGGCGATATGCGCCTCCTTAATGCAGTTACCCTCAGCATCATAGTCAGCTGGCTCTCCGGGACGTTGCGACTTATGCAAAACCAGCGTATCCCCTTCTCTGAGCAGTATCGATTGTTCCTTAGCAGGCATATCAGCCACTGCTGTATTACAAGCTTTATCGGATTTTACCCAAAGTAGCGTCCCGGTCTCCACGTAAGTAGTCTTATTTCCTTTCAGCCATACCAAGCCGTTTTTTTCTTTCACAGCTTCCAGCTTACGTTTTTTCCCACGCGTATCTCTAAGTAATATGGTTTGGCCGGATTTTATTCGTTCCAGAAAAGTAGAATCTACCGGTACTTCATTGGGCTGTAGCTCTGCTTTATGAGCGGGTACCAGATGCATGGAAAAAGGGTCTATCACCTGGCCTAGAGTATCGCGTTTGGGAGAAAACTTCTTAACTCGGGGCCCATCAGTAATTTCTCCGGTCCGGATTTTTGGCCCGGCCAGATCCATAAAAATCCTTATTGGTCTTCCCACCTGCTCACCAGCCCTTTGCACGTGTTCAATCATTTGCTTCCACCTACCGGCATTATCATGGGCACAGTTTATACGAGCACAGTTCATGCCTGACTCAACCATCTGTAGCACCAGATCATAATTATCAGCGGCCTGCGATGGCATTGTCACCATAATACGTACCCTCCTATTGCCATAGGCTGGTCCCAAAACAGCCTCTGTGTTTTCAGATAGCAGTTTCTGTCCATTTTTGATGGATAAGCCACTTTTTGGTTTTTCGAATGGCTGGTGGCGAATTTTTGCAAGGATAAATCTGGTATTCAATAGACTGGCCAATATATGCGCTTCTGCCCTGGCTAATCTGGACATGCCCATGTGGGCTAGCGCCCTCTGGATTTTAGTAATATCAAAGGATCGCAGTGCGTAGTAGTGTACCAGATTTCGTGCACTTTTCTTAAAAGTATCGCAGACAGCAGCTAGTATTTCCTTATTAGACCTTTCAGCATTTTTCAAAGCTTTTATAAGCTTCTCTAATTGCTGATCCAATTGATCCAGGGTTTTATCATTGAGCTTCATCAGATGGCAGCTATTTGAATTGAAAGTTATAAACACTACCAACCATTTGTAAGTAACTGGCACCAAATGTGGCATCAAATGATTGTGCAATCCTGATTCTTTTTATGCATCAAACATTAGCCAACAATACTTCGAACAACAGGTTATTATGTTGATTTTGACCTCTCTCGATAAACTATACCATGCGTTACTCTCTGATGAGACCAAAAAACGCGGAGAAAGAATCATCATTGGCATTGCTATCGTTAGCTTTTTAATACACCTGGCAGTGATTGCTCTCGCCAATTTTGGGCTGCTCGGGCTGGATACCAGTTCAAGGCTATTAAGCAATCCTATTGCAGCAATATATACACCCTTCTCATTTATACTAATCTATGAGGTTTACCTGCTTGTTTATTATCTGCCCAGATCGATTTCAAATTACATAGGCAAGCAATATGAAATAGTTACCCTGATCATCATTAGGCGCATATTTAAGGATCTGAGCACCATTGATCTAACAAAACCATGGTTTACAACCGCAGAAAACCTTCAGTTTACCTATGATGTGATTGCTACTATTGCCCTGTTTATACTCATTTTCCTTTTTTATAAGCTGAGAAGCTTTGCGGTGCAGAAGGAAGAAGAACACTTTACACCAGTACTAAAGCGATTCATACAGATCAAAAAAATACTGGCCGTGCTATTGGTACCGGTTTTCCTTCTAGTTGCCGTATACAGTCTCGGCGATTGGGTATATGAAAATTTTATATCACTAAGACAAATGGTAGACGGCATTTCCAATATCAATAGCATATTCTTCCATGAGTTTTTCACCATACTGATTCTAACAGATGTGCTCTTGCTCCTTTTCTCTTTCACCTTAACAGATCAGTTTAATAAGGTAATTCGCAATTCAGGTTTTGTGATTTCCACCATAATGGTCAAGCTTTCTTTTGACACATATGGTCTGCTGAATACCGCCTTGTTGGTATCAGCTGTGCTATTTGGGGTGGTTATGATTGCCATTCATAACCTTTATCAGAAATATGGAGAGGAGCATAAGGTATAAAAAAAGGCCTCTGCCGACTGCAGAGGCCCGTCCTAACCAGCTATGGTAATTGGACACCAATCTATTTGTAAACCAATACCCAGGCATCAGTAAAGCCTTTGGTCCTCATATCCTTCATTGTGGATATGGAACTATCAAATTCATTGATTTTGTGTGTTATGATATAATAAAACCCTTTCTTGTTATTCACGGCTACTTCAGTATCCACATTACGGTCTTTACTGAATCTGTCCTGTTCGTTGCGGGCACATTCTATATCCTGACATGTGGAGATCACCACATAATAGCCAGGCTCCATCTCACCGTCAAGACCACTTACCTCCTGCTCTACCACTACAGATTCTAGTTCCATTTTAAGCGCTGACATTTCACTGCGCATGGCCTCAAGTTGATCAAGAATGGCCTGAGAAGCAGCTCGCTGTTCAGCTTCCTGCGCGGCCATGCGCTCCTGCATGGTAATGTAGCGCTCCATCATAGTGATATATTTCTGCTGGTAATCCTCCTCCTCGGGCTCTGCAGATTGCACTCTAGTACGCTCCACGAGATTTCTCCCGAACCTACTACCATTTTTCTCGCGGTTTTTACTGTAGTCTTTTTCACCAAAAGCAAATGTGACAAGCACCTCATGTCGGCCTGTCATGATCTCAGAAAGGTCACCGGTAGCATAGCCATAAGAATAGCCCACCCCTACAAAATCCAGATTTACGCCAACGGCCATGTTTACACTACCATTAGTCCTGTAGCCAACCTGTCCCCAAAACTTTCGATTCCACTCTGCCATAAAGTTGCCATCAAAGAAGTTGTCGTTGCCATCGGGGATTCTGTAAAGCACATTGGGTTTGTACATCCATCTGCCGTCCCTGCTAAAGAATTCGTAACCGGCATAACCCATAAAATTGAAATTGAGCTGATTATTAGTTCTTACAATTCTGGGTAATGAGGCGGAGACCTCCAGGTTTTTCAGACGGTAAACTACACCTGTACCAATCTTAAGCTGACCCTGATCATAGAAATCTCCCAGCAGGATTGGATCATTCATATCTACATAATTATTTACACTAATAGCCTGGCGATCTAACCTTTCGCGTAAATAACCGGTACTTAAACCGAAGGTAATGCTATGATCATCCTCAAATCTTGCTACATAAGATGCACCTACTTCGATGAGGGTGGTTTCAAAAAAGCCTCTGGAATCTCTGAGGAGATTTAACCCCAGGCCTAGATTTTGAAATACGAGCCCATGAGTGTTGAACATTAAATACTTAGGGGCATCTCCCACACTTGAAACCTGATTACTTGCCTGAAAGGCCGAAAAGATTTGATCTCTATTGCCTGCATAGGCAGGATTGAGTGAGAATCTATTCTTAGTATACAGATTGCTGTTATTTAAGCTTTGCGCTCCAGCATCAAGGGACCAGAAGCAAGTCATTATAATTGCAAAAAGAATGAGGAACAGGAGCTGTAAATATGGTTTGATGATTGTTGTTTTCATGGCTAGGTTGTTTAGGTTATTCGCGTATTAGGGTTATTGATCCCTGATACACGTAGGGCTCAAACTCACTTGACATTTTGTAATAATACACTCCGGATGGCAAGGCTTTTCCACTATCAGAGGTGCCATCCCAATCATTGATATAAGGCTTTCTTTTGTACACTACATTGCCAAATTGATCCATAATCAAAAGCGTGTAGTCGTAATAGATTTGGACATTCTGAATGAAGAATACATCATTGTAGCCATCGCCATTAGGAGAAATGAAATTGTTGGCCGGCAGCTCTCTTTCCATTACATCTTCAAGGCGAATGGTCACTTGGGCCGTATCTGAGAGTTGCCCCAGTCCATCGTCTTTTGCTTCTACAAAAAGATTAAAAACAGGGTACTGCTCATAGTCGAGCGGGAGATTGTTGTTGACTCTGATTTCTCCTGAGGCTGGATCAAGATCAAAAGGTACCTGCCTATCGTCTACAGGCTCACCATATAGTATGGTATAGGTGATAGACTGACCAAAATCCTGATCGAAAGCTTCAAGTTGCCCAATCAAAGTACCTACGGGGGTTTCTTCGATAACTCTGAAAGTGATATCTTCCAGGATGGGTGCTTCATTCACACTCTCCACGCTTAATAAAAAGACTTTTTCTGTGAAGGCATTGTCATCTTTTGACCGAATTCTAATACTCACCTCACCCGTTTCCTCTGCATCAAATAGATCATCCGTAATCAATACATTATTAGAAATTCTGAAACGGTTGTTGTCGTTATCTCCTTCACCAGGAGCAAGGGTATAGGTAAAGGCATCATTTGGGTCCTCATCGACAGTGCTGAAACTGGTAACAAATGTACCAATGGGCTGATTTTCATTGAATTTGGGAATTTCAATCTCAATATCCGTAGGTGTATCATTCCTGTCCAACACTTGGATTTGAAATATTTGCTCACTTTGACCACCATTATCATCAGCTACCTGTACGCGGATGCTAAAATCAGATTGCTCTTCAAAATTGAAGGTTGCCCCGGATAACAGTTCCCCATTTTCTATGATAAAATAACCATTACCATCATCTCCAAAACCTTCTGTAAGACTGTAAGTATGGCTATCACCGGCATCCTGATCCTGCGCTGTAAAAAGCCCTATTTTGACACGCTCCTGTGCATTTTCTGCAATTGCGTTACCATTAAGTGAAAGGTCAAAGGGTGCGTCATTGGCATCATTGATTTCAATAACGAAAGTTGCTTCTGCCCGCCCTCCGGCCAGATCTGTCGATGATACTTTTATGGAATAAAACTTCTTTGCTTCAAAATCAAAGCTCGTATTCGTTCGAAGCTGGTTATCTTCAATGACGAACATATCTGCATCCAGGCCAGTCTCAATCTCATATACAAATTGATCATCCAAATCCTGGTCGCTCGTTGAAAAAATGCCAATAGTGGTAGAGGAAGGAAGGTTTTCATCTAAAGCTGCATTGGACAAACTTACGGATTCAGGCACATCGTTAGCATCAATCACGTTGATCTTAAAAGTATCCTGAATGAAAGCCCCTGTTACATCCGTGGCGCGAACAAGAATTTCATAGTTAGCCTCAGCTTCATAATTAAAAACAGTACTCGATAATAACTGATTACCATCCAATTGAAAATGGTCATTATCAAAACCATCACCCGTGAATGAGTAAACATAACCTCTATCATCACCGTCTATATCTTCTACGATCAGCTTGCCTACAAGTGTTCCTTTAGCCTTATTCTCGTCTATTCGATTATTGCTGAGAAGGATACCCGTTGGACCATCATTTTGATCTTCAACAAGAATGACAAATGATTTTTCAAATATCCCATCATCACTGTCTTCAACCTGAATTTTTACTTTGTAAGACTCCTGCATCTCAAAATCAAGTGTAATTGCTGTCTTTAATTGGTTATTTTCTATGAGAAAAGCATCATTATCAGCTACATCCTCTACCAAAACATAGGTATGTACATCTCCGACATCCTGATCAGATGTAGAAATCTCTGCCACTAGTGCTCCGGCATCCAGATTTTCCGCTATCGATAAGTTATCGAGTGTAATATCTGATGGGGCATCATTTTGATCTAACACCTGAACCACAAATTGCTGCGTAACCGAAGCATTGTCCTTATCTATTGAGGTGATCTGGAGTGTGTAAAAAATCTGCTCTTCAAAATCTAAAGCCTTTACCGGTTTTAGGATATTTCCTTCAATGAAGAAAAACTCATTGTCAAAAACCTGATCAATAATATAGGTAAAGCTTTCACCAGCATCTGCATCTACGGTTGATAATGTGCCAATTGCCGGTATGGTCTCATCATTTTCGTTAAGGGAATTGTTAGAGAGATTGATCTTATCAGGCACATCATTTGCATCGATAATATTGATGGTAAACTGTTCCTCAAAACTTCCACCACCAGAATCGGTAGTTCTTACCCTGATCTGATAACTCTCCTGCGTCTCAAAATCGAGCGTATTTGTATTGAATAATTCACCCTCTACAATGATGAATGCATTATTGTCCACATCACCCTCACCACTTACCAGCGCATAGGCATGATTATCACCATTATCCTCATCGGTAGTGATAAATCTACCAATGGCAGAACCAATAGGGGCAGTTTCCAAAATCTGATTATTGGTGATTCTTAGAGCAGTGGGATCATCATTAGTATCATTAACCAAAATCACATAAGCTCGCTCTATACTGCCGCCATTTCCATCATCAGATCTAACCCGGATCTTATAGCGACTCTTGGTTTCAAAATCCAATACCCCCTCAGCAACAAGTCGATCTTCAGCATTAGGAATATCAAATGCAGCATTATCATCACTGCCAATACCCGCTACAAGGGTATAAGTATGGTTATCATTGAGATCCTGGTCAGAGGTCGTAAAAATTCCTACCACAGTACCAGCAGCTTGATTTTCATCAATGGTAAGTTCTGATAATTGCATAGCTGTTGGCGCATCATTGGCGTCTACTATATTGATTGTAAACTGCCTGTCGAGAATGGCACCATCTTTATCTTCAGTTCTTATTTTGATGACAAATACTGGCTTTTCTTCAAAATTGGTCTCATCAAAAACTTTGAGGATATTACCATCTAATACGAAGCTTGCATTATCATTATCCTCTCCCACAAAACTGTAGGTATGCGATTCGTTGGCATCCTGGTCAGTTGTAGATAATTGACCAACTTCAGTCAAAAAGGGTGAATTTTCAGGCACCTGACTATTAGAAAGTGAAAGTTGAGAAGGTGCCTCATTGATATCCAGAATATTGATGGTAAAATCTTCCTCAAAAAAACCGCCACCTGAATCAGTAGTGCGCACGCGAACAGAAAAAGTATTCTTCTGTTCAAAATTTACCGCTGTATTGATTTTGAGGTCTGAGCCTGAAATGGTGAAACTGGCATTGTCAACATCGCCGGCTCCAGCTACAAATGTATAAGTGTGGTTGTCTACCACATCTATATCTCCGCTTGACAAAATACCAACAACAGTGCCTAAAACACTATTCTCCTCGAGGTTACTATTAGACAAACCCAATGAAAAAGGTGGGTCATTGACATCATTGATCTGTATGGTGAAGGCCTTTTCAAATACTCCACCTTTGCTATCGGTAACCTTAACACGAATACTGTAGGTGCTTTTTACCTCATAGTTAAAAATGGTATTAGAAAGTAGCTCATTATTGCTAATCAGAAAATCATCATTATTGGCTGAGCCTTCTCCGGCAACTAAAGCATAAGTAAAAGTCTCTCCGGCATCATCGTCTGTTGTCGAGAATAATCCTACCTGTGTGTTTGCACTTTCATTTTCATCGATTCTCGTACTAGAAAGTATAATGTCAGTGGGAACATTATTATTAGTAATCAGAACAGGACTGGTATTGGTACCTACAGTAGCATTGTTTTGAAAGGGTATTGTATTGATAGCGGCAACCTGATTATCTTCTGAGGCATCATACATCTCAAATCTTATATCCTCGCCTGAAGCTGAGTTGCTGTAAACCCTCAAAAAAACGACAAATTCTCCTGTAGATGTCACGAAGACCGTTGGCGATCCTACACCACGGAGGTCATTGCCAACGAAAGCCGCAACTTTATCGGTATTGTCTTCAAGGTCAATGCCATCTGCATTTAGCCTGGCAGTGATCGTCATCGAATATTGAAAGCTGCTTGGATTTGGAGCTGGCCAATTGGGCTGTGAAAGAACCGCTTGACCACTCAAACAAAACAGTATTAAAACGAGAATGCTCTTTAATCTCTTCATCTAGGTAATAGGTTAGGTTGGTGCTGTCCGCTTACTTTTTAATTATCTTATAGGTTTGCAAATGGCCATCTTTCTGAATTGCCAATAGATATACCCCTGCCGGTACTATCCCGCCATTTCCTGATCGACCATCCCAGATGAATAGATGGATTCCATTGGCAGGATCATCCAGCTTCGCGCCAAGTATCAGCTTTCCTGCTAGATCGAGAATTTGAAATTCGATAGGTTCATCAGATTCTACCTGCATTCTTAATTCAATTTCATCCTTGAATGGATTGGGGAATATGGTTACGTCAAACTGTTCCGTAGGAATAGTTGAGGGTTTCAGCAGCACTGGTTTTTCTAAAGATCCCAGTCGGGTGTTGAAGTTAAAATAGGTATCAGAGGCCGCAACCAGGCTATAAAGACCATTGCTACTAAGCGCTCCAAAGCGTAATGGTTGTCCACTTACATCACCATGAATCGTAATAAAATAATTGTAGGTGTTAGAAAGTGGGTTCCAAATAGGAAGTGCTAATCCACGCGCCTGATTCCCTATTAATGCAACCAGCGTATCTGCAGATTGGGTGTTTTCAAACCCTTCAATTGCAGCTATCATGGTCATATTCTCTCGGTAATTTTCAGGCCGGATGGTAAGGCTTCCCTTTTCTAATAAATCGCGGTTTTTAATCTCTAGCTTTCGCCCATTATTTAGTGTTTCCTGTGGATAAACAAATGAGCCGGCCTGCTGGGCTTTTAGCATAAAACCCTGACCCGGTTGTAAAGATTTTAAGCTACCCAGCCACCCTATTGCCGGCCCACCATACACCGCAAAATCTCGCTGACTTTTAATTTCATCTCCCAGGGTTACGTCATTAAAGTTGGCCAATGCCTCGTTAATCTCCATGTTTTCCTGTGCTATGAAGCCAATCCAGTTCCACCCTGCTGATACATTGATCGTTACAGTGGAAGGGTTTACCAATGAACCTTCGTAAATTAAGTCACCAGGATTGGTCACCCGGAGCTTATAGAGCTCGCCATTTTGGAGGCCTCCATTTTGAGATATCGTACCGATCCAGCCATTTAGTGGATCGTATTGCTCCGTAAACCTAATGCCGTCAATTTTATCGCCATCTTCCGCATTCACAGAAGACATGAACGCATTGATATCATCAAAATCATCAGAATTCACATTAAAGGATATCCATTGCCAGCCATTAACTACCGGCTGGATTTTCTGAACAAGATTTTTGGTTTCAAATATGATCGGGTTAAGTATTTCGCCCTGTCTTGTATCGCTGATAAATTCAAAGGATGGGTCCACATTGGTGTAAACTCTACCTTCGCTGGCATCCCAAATTCTGAATTCAATTTCTTCACCTGCCGGATTATTGCTATATACATTGAGGAAAGCCATGTAATTATCGAGGAGCTCGATGTACTCAAGATTAACATAGCCTCTGCTTTGGCCATTCACAAAGGCGCCCAGCCTATCATTAGCATCAATAGAAATGTCACCCTCAATTCTCAGCTGACCTATGACCGACATGCTAAATTCAAAAGCAGCAGGATCAAAGTTCCACTCCTCAGGTGGATTCTTAAATACAGTCAGGTTAAGAAGAAACACCTCATTAAAGCCGAAATCAGTGGTCAGGTGAATACTGTTGGTAAATTCACCAATATTGATGTCATCATTCACGGTAAAGCTTACCTCTAATGAGCTGTTTGGAGCAATAGAGCCGCTGGATGGTGACACTGATAACCATGGAGGAATATTGGAAATGGTAAATTCCTTTTCAGCACCACCTGTATTTACAATACTGGATGTAAAGCTGAGTGGCTGACCAATTTCTTTGGTGAAGTTGCGACCTGGTTCACCCCACACGACCTGATTCTTGTCTACATAGGCGATCCAGGTTTTTGGGGATTGTAATATATTACCAGCAAGGTCATAAATGTTCAGGGCAGCTACATTGAGTGTGATATTTTCGATCAACTCCTGTGAAACATTTGGTGTAATAATCACCTTGTCCTGATTAGCTACGAAGGTAAAAGCAATATCCTGTACCGGACGTTGTAACCGAACCGGTGGCACATTACTGTCTAATGCAGCGCCTGTACTTGCCTGGATGTCACTACCATTCTTTTTATATGAAAAAGGTGTAGTAGAAAGGTCTCGAGACTTTGATTCATCGGTTAAGGTGGCTGTTAGCTGTGGCACACCAAAAGTAGGATCCAAACCAAATTCATCAAAAGGCCAATAACCTTTCAGGCCTGTCTCTTCTCCGGTTAATCGATTTAGCATATCCAGTTCAATCTGAGCTCTGGTCCTGCTTGTGTTCCAAATCCGAACTTCATCAAGGCTTCCTACAAGCTTTCGGCTAAAGGTAGAGTCTTCAAAATGTATGGTAGCCCCTAAAGCTAAGTCCCCCTGGAAACCACCGTAGGGTGAAGCATTGGTAATATTTTGCTGACGGCCATCAATAAAGGTTGTGAGGTTGCCAATTCGATTAAGCACCATGGCAAAATGATGCCATTGGTCGTCAAAATAATCCTCACTGACAGCCTCAAAAACCTGATCGTTATGATAGATCATGATTTTTTCGTCTGCCGTGGCACGAATAGCCCAACCACCTTCGTTAGTATCAGAGCCATCGCCAAGGCCATTGGAAAGTAAAGTGTAATCTCCCCCTGAGGCCAGCCTAAACCAAAATTCCACGGTGATGTCCTCTTCTTCGAACATGGCAAGAAAACTTCCAGGTATAACCATGTGACCGTTACCATCGAAAATTGCTGAGTTACCGGATGGGTCTATCAACCAGTTGGCATTGACCATGGCATTTTTAGCACGGGCAATATCTCTTGCAAGGTTGCCACTGCCCTCATCCATGGGCCAGTTGCCTACCAAACCTACCTCTCTGCCTGTAAGCCTTCTCACGCTCAAAGTGGCGAGCTTACCGGGTATTTGATCAGGAGGTGTCGGAACCTGGGTCCAAATTCTTAATTCATGAATATATCCATCAAAATATTTATCCTCAGAAAAGAAATTGCGGCCTATGTTGATAGCACCCGACCCGCGGTATTCAGCGGTCAATGTCTTATCGCCATTGTAAGCAAGTTCTGTAGCATTTTGATAGATTCTACCAACGTTATTGGCTTTATCAAATACAAAGGCAAAATGTGTCCAGGCTTGTTCACCACCATCTATCGTATTAGCATTATTCGTAACAATCTCCTGACCTGCATGTCGCCATACTAGCTGATTAGCGGCATTAAAGCCTATGTAGATGGATTGCTCAGTGCCTTCCCCCTGGGAAAACAGCGTTTGTTCAGTGCCCAAGCCATCACACTTAACCCACATTTCAATGATATAAGGAGTGCCGGTAAGGTTGATACCCTCCGAAATTTCCATGTAATCGCTGGTTCCATTGAAGCTTACACTGGTGGTATGATTATTTTCTGTACCATTGATGACACCCTTAAGCCGGAAGTTGTCGAAGTTTAGAATACCCTCATCAATCACTTCATTAAACTGGATCAATATCTCATCATTGGGTGATAGAATGCCATCAGCCGGAGAGGGATTTCCAAATGGCACAGGGTTCAACCTATCAACCAGGCCGGTTACAATCTCTGATTCGTATACAGTACCATCTGTACAGAAGGAAAGCACCTGCAGGTCATAATATCCATCCGTAGGTGGTACAGTCCAGTCAAAATCAGTTGTAAATTCATCTCTCGGAATTAGTTTTCGATCGGGAAATGCCGGGTCTTCATTTACATAATACTCATCAATGCTTTTCCATGTGGTAGAAAATGTAGGCTTATACCGGATGAGGATTTTTTCAAATGTCTCGCTATTGATGTCATAATTACCAATAGAAATTGGTAGGATGGTCTTTTTATCCGAATTAATATTTTTTGTGTTGACTGTAAAATTATTAGCAGGTTCAAATATTTCAGGTTGTGTACAGCCGGGGATAAAGTGGGCACGAAGCGTTACCTCCTGAAAGATATCTTCCTCACTGCTGGTACCATCAGCAAACTGACAATTAGAGTGAAATTGTAGTACGATATCATCATATTTAAATTCAGGACCAGGTCCTTTTTCTACGGCTATAATTTTTCTGGTTGAACCCAGCGCATCAATGGCAAAATCCGTATCAATAGCCACACCGTCCATTTTTACAATGGCCCCAAATGCATTCCCATCTACACTTAGATGATATTCCATGCGTTGATCCAGTGTATTGTCATTACCCAATATGATCTCATAAAAGGCAGCTTCACTTGTGGGTACATTGGTTCTTAAATCACTTCCATCCAGTGCTATGGTTGGTTTCTCACGCTGTACTGATCCAGCGCTGAGAACCACAAAGTCATTGGTATTGGGGTCTTTGTAATATTTTGATTTGATCTCTCCCTCGTATGGACACATGGTTTCGCCGCCTTCCAGTGTGAAAATGGCACCATTTCCATCAGGAGAATTATATACATTGATTCTAAATCGGTCATCTTCATCACCATCCAACAGCGTGTAGGATGTTGTTAAAGTATTGGTTTTTGATGTGGATGAGGTAGTACTGTTGCTTACATCCATGGTAAAGGACGTACTATTGGTGGCACCTACACCCGAAACGATGGCGCCAAGTTCAGCTCCAATTTCTGCTGAAGTATTTACTTCTATAGTAGTGGTTTGTGTACGCGTTTTCTCTACAGTTTTAGAGCTGGTAAAGGCCACCCCATCAGCGGAATAGACAAAAGCCTCTGGGTTAGGAGTATTTTTGATCACCTCAAATTTCTCCCGCTCATTGCGCTCTATGGCCTGTTGCCACAATCTGATTTGCTGATTATACCAACGCACAGAATCTACATTAGCAGGGTTGGTTTGCTTAACCTTGGAGCCTTTTACGTCAATTTCTATATCAGGCAAATTAGGGTTGTTGAAGGTGTAGCTTACATTGGCCGGGGGATTGGTACCAAATACCGGATCATCATTATTCTTACCATAATTCTCATTGTCTGGCGCCAGATTACTGTTGTATTTTGACGATGAAAGCAAGGCATTTCTCAGTAATTCCAGCCTGGGTATTTCCAGTGTTTCTATGGCATTTTGGGTTACCAAAAACATAGTTTCATCACCTGTAGGAGCCACTGAGAGTGATTTTTTGGTACCAATGGTGTAGTCCACACCTCCAATATCAATTAGAGCTGCACCAGGATAGCATTCTACTATTCCATTGCCACACAATGATGATTGCACGAGCGTTAGGTCTGTACCTATACCAAATACAAAAGCCCTTGCACGACCTACAAAAAGGTCACCTCTTGCGCCTACCTGCAAGGGGTCACCATTAGTAGTCCACTCGCGTTCCAGCGTTACTGTTTCTTCACTTTCTCCCTCTGAGTTTACTGATCGCTCAGTGGTGGCACCCACAGTAGCATCTACTATGATTTCAGTTTCCTGCGCAAAACCAATGAAACCTGTCTCAAATTTTGGTCCTGCTTTAATCAGCGTGCTATTGCTTAAGCCATTTGATTCTGTGAGGGAAATAGTTTCTGTACGTGTATAAGAAGTACCTTTTGCAAGCGTAGCAGTACTATTACTACCCGGTGGATCACGAAGTATAAATTCAACTACAGATGGCCCCTGAGTGGCAAACGTGCTGCCATCCTGAAGTGTGCCAAAGACAAACCCTCTAAACTCAGTTATATCTTCTGAAGGGTCAGGCTTCCAGTCACCTTCCCCTACTTTATTGCCCTGATTATCAAACACCTCTAGTTTAGCTGTCCAGGTGCGTGTATAGCTTTGTTCCGGACGGGCATCATCTATTTGCAGATTTGGGTTGCCCCCTTTGAAAGTGTAAGTGGTTTCCCCATTTTCATCAAGCTGTAATTTTGAAGAAGGTTGCAATGCCAGCTGGTTAAATATATCTACTGACGCATTTGTGATCAGCACCGTATCAGTCAATGTTATACTCGGGTTGTCGTAATTTCTGTATAGTTCCGTGCCTCGATAGGTGATTGTATAGTCTTTGGCTTGCTGTATTATTGCGTGTGGAAATACTGAAGTATTGGTCGGGACTCCTTCAACATTTACGGTCTTCTCTCCTACTAAACGGCTTCCGGTTTCTCCAAGCTCGTTAAGACCCAGTAGCGTTGGAGTAGCAAAATAGATGAAATCCTTGGTCTCATGGTATTGGATACTATCGATTTGCCTGGTACCGGCAGCATTAAAAGTAGTATCTACGACCGTTTTGAGTTCGAGTTTATCTTCCACATCCAGCAGCATATTGAAACCATCTGTAGAAGAAAAGCTGATATCAGGCACCAAACCAGGATTGTCTATTTCAAAAGGATCAACATCGTAGCGATAAGGCGGTAACTCTACCCTGTACTCGCCAGAGAGTGTATCGGTTTTTACAGTTGCACTATAACAGCCTGTACCTCCCTGAGATACAAATGTCAATTCAGCTATACCAATATTATTTTTGGAAAGACCCAGGCCAGGCTTTTGAGCAGCCTGATCATTACCACCAACGACACGGCCTACTACTATTTGCTTGGTAGTATCTTTGAAAATGACTGGCGTGGCCAGGTCATCATTGAAATTATAAAAATCTGTAGGATCATCTGATGGAAATCTGCCTGCGCTAAAGGAATGGCCATCTTTTCCAACTGTAATGGCGTGTGGTCCAATGGGCACTTCTATCTCAAAAGATCCATCTGATTGGGTGGTGATGGGTATATTGTTTCGATCAAGTACAAGGTTCCCATCAATATACAGATAGGCACCTTCTACCGGGCATTCTAGTCCTACTGTAAAAGCTCCTGCGTTAGTATAGCCATCATGATCTTTGTCATAAAGCAACCTGCCCGTAAAGGCGAAGGAAGATTCGTCTAAAAAGTCCTGATTATTAAGCACCTGAGAGCCCTCACCTATAAAAACGGTACGACTAGGCTCAACAAAGACGTGCGGCACAAGGATGGGTTGAATCTTGAAAGTTTCACCTGCTCCATTATACCGAATATTTGGCACTGAATAACTACCACTGCCATCAGTAAAAGCCATATCAAATAGGTCAGCCGGAGTTGTATTAGACCAGTTGGCGGTGTTAAATATGTTTCCATGGTTTTCATTGAAAACCGCTCCTACCTTGGACTGGTCATAAATAGCTTCCCCTACAGCCTCATCGAAGTTCCAATAGGCTACCAAGCCAGCCTCATCTTGAGTGACTTTTCGCTGGTAATCTCTTATTACTGTGGCCGAGTCTTTGGCTATATTCCATATTCTGACTTCATCAATATTTCCATTAAACCATTGGGATTTGGTAGTATTACCAAGCGCACCGATAATGAGGTCACTGGTATTATGAGAAATGGAAGTGACGCCAGCAGTGGTTGTTTCTTTACCATTGACATATAATCTTAGTTCTGTACCATCGTAGGTGCCTGTAAGCTGACTGAATTGCCCGGAGAAAATTGTCCCAGTAACTGTCTGAATGGAAGTGCCATTATAAATATAGAAACGGGCAGTGCTATTTTGAATATCCAATCCATACCCGGTATTTCCATTAACCTTGGAAATGATCGTCTTATTTCCTGTCAGATTTGCTGGGTTAACCCATGCTTCCAGGGTAAGCTTATTAGTAGTTGGCGCTAGCTTTGTTGTGTGAGGCACTTCAATATACTGGTCAGTGCCATTAAATTCCAGACTAGATCCCTTACTACCGGAAGTCTTAGTGACTTGAACTTTCACATCCCTTACTCCTGTGCCTCCTTCAAAGACAATCTGTCCACCCACAATACCAGCCGGTACTCTAAAACCTACTGTTTTAATACTATCTGTTCGCAGCGTAGCGCCTTCACAAGTGGTGGTACCAAATATGAGGTACTCATATATTACACCCGGATCAGTTGTATTATCAATGTAGGTAGTGGAACTCTTACTCATGGAAGTCACCTGGCTGTAATCTGAAGATGAGCCGAGTACTTTTCTATACACTCTATACTCTTCCAACAATGTCTCATTGTTATCGGGTGTCCAATTGATTTCAACGCGATTGGTATAATACCCTTTACTTCCAAAAACATTCTTTGTATCGAATGTATTGGTGATGTCCAGGTCTATTCTATGTGAAACACTGCTACCCAGTACGCCAGCCTGATCACAATCATTGGCTACAAATATTTCATAATCATAGGTCTGACAGATATCCACATTATCATCGGTGTAATCTGTGGCAGTTGGCTCCAGGTTATCTATGGTTTCTATGCCTCCATTAAATGATTTTTTAATGAAAAACTTTTTTTGCCCTGTTGCATCATTGTTCCAGGTGAGCTTTATAGAGCCATCTGACTGAGTGGACGCAGCTAACCCGGTGGGGCCTGAAAGTGTGGTAAGACTTGAGGTAGCTGTAGCCGTTGGTGACCTAAAGCCACAATTGTTTTCTGAGGCTATCGTAAATACATAATCCTGTTCATCAACTTCGGAAGTAATGTCAAGCTTTCCCGTTCCTTTAAAAACAGTGTAGGTCTTTCCATCATCTCTAGTGATATGATATTGACTCGTTTCATCACCGGAGGTAGCGTCATTCCAGGTAAGCGTAATTTTATCACAGGTATGGTTAGTCACAGCGAATCCTGTCGGTGTATTATAGCCTGTTTTAGGAGGGCCGCCAACAGTGAAGTATCGTTGTATTCTGGCAAGATTCTGACCATAACCAGCATCAATTTGATAATAATAATCTATGGGTTTTGGATCTTCGAGCTGATCGAAAGCAGATGTAAGCCCTTGACCATCAGCAAGCACCTCTTCTACGGTACCAACTGGGTTGGTCGTGCCAGGTGCATTATTTTGTGATCTTCTATATACTTTGTAGTACATATCTCTGGAATATCCTGTGGCATTATCCCATGAAATGTTTACAGAAGCACAAACGTCTTTACTGGCTGTAACTCCTGAAAGGCTGATGTTAGGCCAAACTTGGGTAATGGTTCTTGTGTAATTGTCATCAAAAAAATCACCACCATCATCCTCAAAAGAAAGCTGATCCCACTCAATAGTATAATCCAACGCGTACTTATCAACCTCAGCCAAAGGCACAACAAAATCAGCATAGCCAAAATCTCCAAAATACCGGGTAGTTACAGATAACTCATTGATTACCTCTGGAATTCTTCTGGCAGTACCTAAGGGCTCATTATTGGCCTCCTTTTTATTATTATCCCAACCTACTGCAAAAGTGTCTTCTCCCTGATCAAAAAAGGACCATTGAATTGCTGGTGGTCCCGCCTGGAAATTCCAACCAGATCCATAAGAATCTAAGGAATTGACAGTGAAGTAATATTGATTATTAATCATCAGATTAAATCGGATAAGATTATCATCGTTGGAGCCACTTATTTCGTGATAGACAACCATAGTGAAAGTAAGAACACCACGGTCACGATCAATTTTAACATTAGAGATGTGGCTATCCGCGTTGAAGTCCCAGGCTTTAGCTTGGTTGAATACTGCTAATGAAAATAGCAGAACGAATAAAACACAAAGTCCTCGAATGCCTGCATGCAACAATTGACTTCTAGATGTAAAAAAGGGTGCCCTCTCGGGCACCCCGGTAGGTAGTGATCTTTCCATAGACAATCAGATAAGGACTGATGCGTCCGTTAAATATTAGTAGGTTAAGCTTTGGTGAAAGTCATGATTAGGCTTGTCGTAGACAAAAAAAATTGACGAAACGTGTCTTTTGGGTTCTGAAGCTTTTAAAAGTGTGTGCGAAGCAAAAAGACTTACATGACGGAATTTTCATACACGGTAAACATATTGATTAAGCACCTGCAGGAATTTTTCTTTATAATCACCAGAGATAGCTATTTCAGCATGAGGAAGCTTAAGACATTTATTATCAAAGCTTAAGATCTTCTTGAAATTCACTACATAGGATCGATTGGCCTGTATGAAATAATGAGGCAAATGATCCAAAAGGCTACACAGATTACCCTTGATTCTTATTTCCTGATCTGATAATTTGAGTAATAGATAATTACCTTGAGATTGGATATATTCTAAGTCTTGCAATTCAAGACGGGTATATTTTCGCTCCTTTCGGATAAAAAGATAATCCTGCATTATGTGTGGTTCATTATTAAGAGGCTGGAATATCTGACACAAGGTCTATTTCAAAAAAAATAATTGACCAAACCTCAATTTTGGTATGTAAAAAAGACAATGAGGGTTACCAGCGCTATAAGTTTCGCATTTTATTGATCAAATCATCTTTGGATGACTTGGTGAGCGGCACTTCATGATTGGCTACCACCAGGAAGTTATTGCCTATACTATCAATGTTGTCCAAATTAACAATGTAAGAGCGCTGCGTCTGGAAAAATGATTGGTCTTGCAGCAATTCAGCGATCTCCTTAAGCGAATGCTTCTGTACCAGCTTCTTTTTCCTTGTGTGTATTTCAATATAGTTGCCGCTGGCCTTGAAAAAGAGAATCTCCTGAAAGGGAACTTTCACGTAGACGTACTCATCTTTTATGAACAAAGCATTTTTAACGATAAATGCACTTCTTCTTGACGTTTCACCATCTTCTATCTGTGGTGTAGCTGATTTTTGCTCGCTTCCATATTTGGCCAGTGCCGCCTCCATTGTCGCATATAAGGATTGCTTGTCGATGGGTTTGATCAGGTAGCCATACGGCAGTGTGGAAACCGCTTCCTGCACTGTTTGTTGGTCGCCATGAGAAGTGAGATATATGAAGGGTATATGAAATTGCTCCCTGATCTTCTCTCCCAACCAGATACCTGTCTCTTTGCCTTTCAGCTGGATATCAATCAGGGCAATATCGGGCATATCAAGATCGATAGCCTCAAATGCTTCCTCAGCACTGCGTGCTACCTCTGTTACCTGATAGCCGATCGCCTCAAGTAGATCCCTAATGGATTCTGCAATGATCAATTCATCCTCAACTATCAACACCTTAATAGCTTTCATCCTCTTACTGTTAGCTGGTTAAAATTTCATGCAATCATTAAGATTCTGAGAACCCTATGATTTCACGAAAACATACTTCAATAATACAATTATTGTTTCAATACTTAATTCGATTTCCCATTTTTCATAGCCTTTACAAAAGGCTATTTAAAGAATAGGACCAATTTTGTCAAAATCGCATTTTAGATATCAACATTTCCAAATCTATTCCTCATTATCCATGTAAGGGAAACGAAATCATAAAACAGGCACCCTTGTGATTTTCCAGTTTTAATTCACCATCTATTTGTCTGGTTAAAATAGTAACCAATCTCAAACCGAGAGATTTAGCCTCCTTTACATTAAAATCATCAGGAACACCCGGACCACCATCACTGATAAAGAAAACAACTCTATCCTCATTTCTAAGTTCGAAAGTTAACCTGATGGTACCTTCACCCTTCTCATTAAGGCCATATTTGAGTGCATTGGTAGCGAGCTCATTCAAAATCAAACCCAACGGTATAGCCTTTTCAATATCCAGCCAAATATCATCTGACTGTATCTCTACTTTGGCCTTGGCTTTAGATTCCCCAAAACTGGCTTTGATAAATGCCATCAATTGGTCGGCATATTCATGCAATGCTATGGAACTGATGTCATTACTTTCGTACAGTTTCTGATGGATGAGTGACATAGACCTGACCCTGCCATGTGTCTCTAGCAAAATATGGCTTAACTCTTCATTTTCCAGTTTACCCACCTGCATTTGCAAGAGGCTGGAAATGATCTGTAGGTTGTTTTTCACTCGATGATTGACCTCTTTCAGCAGTACCTCTTTTTCCTTTAGCTGCTTGGTAACCTGCTGCTTTTCATCCTGCAATTCCTGCGTCTTTTTTTCTACCAGTTTTTGTAGGATTTCGCGCTGCTGCCTGGCTCTCACACCTCTATAGTACATAATTGCCAAACCACCCAAAATCAATAAACCTGTGTAGGCTGCAAATGCCCACCAGGTTTCATACCAATAAGGCAACACAATAAATTCAATGGTCTGAATATCGGATTTTGTTAACCCATCATCCAAATAGGCTGAAAGCTTATAGTTACCCCGATCCAGTTCATTTAGATCAATAATTCCTGATTTTTGTTGCTCCCAACTATCCGCCTGACCATTTCTCATGAATTGGTAATGAAGTGTAGCAGGTCGTCCCCAGGAAATAACATTGAAATGCACTTCAATTGGCTTTGCCTGTGCTACTTTGAACCCATCATGCTTAGGATTTTGCTGATTCCCGATCATTACACGATCGATGGAGAGTTTGGGGGTAAAGGATGACGCTCGAAACATTGAACTATCAAACCTAAAAAGCTTTCCATGACCGGATATAAGCAAATCATTATTACCTATAAAGAGATGATTATTATCCGGCACATTGATGCCATAGGCTGCATCCAGCAATTTCATTTCAATATCTTGCTGATTAGGCTTCATCATAAGGAGACCATTATAGCTGAGTGCTAAGAATTCGCCATTCTCAAACTCTACAATGTCATTGATTGGATTATTGCGGAGAACAGGTGAAGTAAAATGCAGTACCTCATTGCCCTTACCAACCATATCGATTACACCATCCTGAAAAAGCCATATCCTACCACCTTTATCCTGAAAAGCCAGCTCTACAGTATTAGTAGAAAGACCATTAATGGCATCCAAATGCCAATAATTGTTATCCCAGATAATGATGATGCCATTACCATCGGTGTAAGCAATAATGGCTCCCCCATTTGTTTTCGTGATCTTATTGAATTTAAAATCTTTGAATGGGTCTACAGTGGCGTAGTTGTAAAATTCCCCATTTCGGTAGTAGACGAGTTGGTTATTCAATGTTGTCATCCATACTCCGTCTGTAGCATCTTCTTCCAGGTAAAAAACCGAATTAGTAAAAAACTCATCCCCATTGAGGTAGAATGTGTACCCAGACTCAGAAAATACAGTGATGCCCATGCCATAGTTAGACATCCACACTTCATCTTCACGGATAAGTCCGTGTTCTGCATAAGTAGTTAGCCGGAAAATATCACCGGTTTCATTGGCATATTGGATGAATTCATCCTCTGTCTCCCGAGTAAGGTAAGTACCAGCTGGTAAAAACCAGCGATTATTAAGGCTATCCTGCAGAATCTCAGCAAAGCTAAGATCCGAAATGCTGAGGTCCGATTGATAAAAGACATTCTCATCAATCCTACTGATGCCATCCTGCAGATCGGCTATCCATACATTGTCATATCTATCTTTGTGTATATCGTAGCTAAAGTTGCCGGTTAGGCCTTCACGGGTTGAGTAATGGTCTACTTTGCCATGAGAATCAATACTAAAAACGCCAGGTCCATAAGCACCTATCCATATCTTCCCATTGGCTGATTCTATGCTGAAGGTATTGTATTCATTGAATTCCTCAGAAAGCTCGATAGAATAAAGACTGTCATTTTCAAACGCATGAATTTTACCGGCAAAAGTTCCTATCCATAATGCACTGTCATTTTCAAAAAATACCCTTGCCGTATTGATGTGGTCAACCCGTGGTATATTGAAGATGCTATCATTTCGAATAAAGGAAATACCAAATCGCTCTACTGCCACCCACTGCCATCCGTTTTTGTCTTCCCAATAATCGCATACAAAGGGAGAGGCAAATTGATTGATGATTTTATATCGATCTTCCTCTATAAATACCATCCCATTATTAATGGTATTCAATACGACTTGACCATCGGAGGTAAAGCTAATGCTGAACAATTGAAGGTCTGTAGGGGCATTAGGAAGGTAAAGATTATCTCCTGATATATAACCAAATGCATCTGTAGTAATTATCCATAGCCGACCTTTCTCATCGAACTTTAAGTCTTTTATGTTTGCAAATGAAAAGCCTTCTACCCTTCGGTAGATTTTCATTTCCTCTCCATTGAAGACCCCAAGACCTTCTCTTGTGCCGAGGAAAATTCGACCCAATGAGTCTTCTTCAATTACATTGACCTCATTGCTAAAAAGGCCATGCGCTTTATCCAAATACTTAATGTTTCCTCGAGATTGGTCTTTAAAAATCAGCCCTGTAGGAATATATTGAAGCTCATCCCATTGGAGCGGTATAGCGGTGTATTCCAGCGGTTGATCATTTACCGGTTCAAGGCGTTTTTGAAATTGATAAGTATCTCCGGTATAGGTTTTTTGGATATAATAAGGTTTCTTTTTGGGGAAGCGGGCCATCACATTAGCACGCTTCTGCATTACTGTGGCCTTAACAGGAGCAACCTCCGGGAGCGGCTTCCACTCATGAAATGACTGCCCCACTGAAAGCATAGGAAGCATTAAAAGCAACGATAAAATCCGCAGCATGGAAATTGGAACAAAGTGAAACCTAGTCATTATAAATACTCCAAATTGTAACCACCAGGATTGGTTCTCCAGTATATTATTACTAACTAAACGGTATAATTATGGAACAAAATCAAGAAATAAAAACCCTCAAAGAAGAATTAGCACAACACAAAGAGGAGCTATTTCTAGCCAAAACCGACTTACAAGCTTGTCAGACTCAGAATATAGCCATGAAGAACTTCATACAAAACCTGTATGAAAGTTGTGAGCTAGGCGATCAAGAGATCGAGTTATCAGATGTACTTAACAATCTAAAAAAGAATATCAGGGTATTTGCCAGAGATCACAACATTAGGATATAATCATTCAATTCTAGAAAGCACTAACAGAAAATGACTAACCACAAATTACTTGAGCTAATTAACCCTGAGGTGCATACTGAGCAAAAAAAGCCTCATTCCGGATTTATCAAATTACAAAATTTGATAGCTGAACTATCAGGAAGGGCATTACCAGATGCTGCTATTGTAAAAATCAATGAAGAGATAACTCAGACCAACCAACAAGCAGAGCATTACAAGGTGTGGAAAAAGCAATTATCAAAATCCCTGGCTTCAATCTTACAAGTGCTGGAAAAACAGCTGAATCTGGTTCCAAAAAATCATTACCGAAACCAATGGATGGCTCTTGGAATGTCAACTTTTGGTATCCCCATGGGTGTGGTTTTTGGCCTAATATTGGACAACATGGCTTTTTTAGGATTGGGGCTTCCCATAGGTATGACTATCGGGATGGCTGTGGGGAGCCAAAAGGATAAGCAAGCAGCAGCAGAAGGTAGGCAGTTAAATTTTGATATTGGTTAGTTTCAAAATAGTTGAATAGTTTAAAAACCTAAATATGCATATAGAACACATCGCCATCTACACCAACGATCTGGAAAGGCTCAAGGCCTATTATGTGCAATTTTTTGGAGCAGTACCCAACGAGAAGTACAGAAACAACCAAACTGGTTTTGAAAGCTATTTCCTGAGTTTTAAAACCGGTGCCAGACTGGAAATCATGCAAAAGCCGGGCATCCCAGGCAATCAAAATGATACGATACAAAAACAGCACCTTGGCGTCATTCACTTTGCCATTGCACTTAATGACAAGGCCGCGGTTGACAAAAAAGCCAAGGAACTACAGCAGGCAGGTTACCCAATTTTAAGAGGCCCAAGAACTACCGGTGATGGCTATTACGAATTTGAAACATTGGATCCTGATAACAACAGGTTGGAGGTAACAGCCGTTAGGCAAGACCAGGCCTAAACCAACTTTCAACCTCCCAATCTATTTTTACCCTCTTAAACACAATACCACCTCCCCATTTTGAGCTAATCCTGATATTGTTTTAATTTGTAATATTACAATTTAACAATAATGTGGGACAAGGCCTTTGATCAAACAGACAGGAAGAAGTTTCTCCACCTCATCGATTACATTATCGAAAGTATCGATACCGGAAAGCTGGAGAGTGGACAGCTGTTGCCCACACAAAGAGAGCTGAGTAAGAAACTTAACCTCTCTATCGGAACCATTACCAAGGCATTTAAGGAGCTGGAAAAAATGGGTTACCTCACCGGCGAGGTAGGCAGAGGTACTTATGTGAAGGATATTTCCTCCGAATACGAGGACTTCTGGTACAACGAGGGAAAGGTGCCCTATCGTTATAACCTGGGCCATTACCGGACGACCGAACTTTTTAACCATACCATACAGCTTAACATCCTTTCAGGTATCAAGGAAGTCCATCAGCAAGCCAACTTTCACCTACAGCTCAATGACCTGTACAACTGCGGTACCGACGAGCAGAAAACTGATTTCATTCATTGGCTGTCAAGTCTTGGCTTTGCTTCTGTAGGCTTGCAGAATATCTCTTTGCTCACCACGGCCTTTTTCTCCACCCACCTTTTTATACAGGCGCTTAGCCAACCCGGAGAATATATTTTATTGGAGTCGATTGCCGACCCTGTCATCAAAGACCAGATCTTTCAAAGCCATAGAAAATTGGCGGCTATTGACGCAGATGAAAAAGGCATTACCCCAGACCACCTGGAAGCTCAAATACTAAATTACAAACCCAAAATGCTATTTACGCAAGCAATTTGCCAAAACCCGACAGGCAGAACTACCCCGCTTGCACGCAAACAGCAGATCATACAGGTTTGCGAAAAGCACCAGGTCCCTATCATAGAATTAGGACATACTGATGGCTTTCATAGCTCAACAGTACGATCATATTACGATCTCAATCCTAACGTTGGGATCTACCTATCTGACCTCTATTTCCACATCAATCCGGCTATTCAATGTGCCTTTGCAGTAGGTCACGAAAAATTTATAAAACGAATAGAACAATACTACAAATTACTTTTTTGGGCAGGGTCACCCATCATGCTACAAACAGGTGCAGGGCTCATCAGGAGTGGAAGAATGGCAAAGATCATTGCCGAAAGAAAGAAGCTTTTGAAGGAAAGAAATGAAGCCTTTGCAGCAATTTCAAATCTTCCGGCTTATGCCGAAAATCCATATGCGATTGTAAACTGGGCCAAACTGCCTGACAACTGGAAAAGCTCAACCTTTACACAACTGGCCTATGAAAAAGGCATACTAGTTCGCAATAGCGACATCTTCCTCACCGATAAAAAACCTGCACCACCATACATCAGGATTAGCAATGGTGCTATCCATAGGCTCGAAGATTTTACAAATGCCTTGCATCAGCTCAACGCTTTACTGCTGGAACCTTCATTTGCCATTTAACAAGAGTTAACAACACTTACCATGCAGCATTCAAACCATTTAAATAATTTACTTAACCAGAATCTTGAAAATTTGTAATAGTACAATATGAACCTTCGACATCAATTAATTATTGGGTACCGGTCAGTGAAGAAAGGGGGCTTATTTTCCTTCCTGATCATTAGTGGATTAGCTGTGGGGTACGCTGCCTTCCTTTTGCTAAATCATTATGTGCAGTTTGAAAAGACCTTTGAGTCATTTCTGGAAGCGCCCGAAAACCTTTACCGTGTCACCCTTAAAAAATTCGTAGGTGGAGAAGAAGTTTTGCATAGTGCTGAAAACTATCCAGCTGCCGGACCGGCACTGGTAGAATCATTACCCGAAGTGATTGGATCGGCCAGGCTTTACAATTTGGGCTATAAGAATAATGTCATTATTTCTACCCAGCCCGACCAGGGTGAACCTATCGCCATTAAACATAGAAACTTCCTGTATGCCGATTCTTCCTTCCTACCATTAATGGGCTACCCAATGGCAGCAGGAGATGCACGAACCGCACTGGCTGAACCTTTCAATGCAGTAATTTCTGAAGAATATGCCAAAATCTACTTTGGCAATGACAATCCTATTGGTCAATTCATCCGGATGCAGGATGATGATCGCAACGACGAATTGTGTAAAGTGACCGGCGTTTTTAAAACATTACCTGAGAATACACATTTGAAATTTGATGTACTCTATTCCTATGAAACCCTCTACGCTCGCAAATCAGGCGGGCAGGATCGATATGACAGATCCTGGGAAAGAAATGATATGTACACATACATCAGGCTGAGGGAAGGTGCAAATCCAAATCTTGTAGAGAAGAAAATACCCATTGCCTTAGCCAGTTTCTTAAACCCATCAGCATCAAATACTACCGACTCCCTTAGCCTGCAAGCCATAAATGATATCCACCTGAAAAGCCATCTGGCAGAAGAATCTGAAATCAATAGTGATGAAGGCATGGTAAGCACACTGTCTATCATCAGTTTCATAATCCTGATCATTGCCTGGATCAATTATATCAATATGGCTACTTCCAGGGCTATGGAGCGGGCACGAGAAGTGGGCATTAAAAAAGTAGTTGGTGCTGTAAGGCCACAGCTTATTAGACAGTTTTTAATTGAATCGGGGCTCATGCACCTATTCGCTATGCTTCTTGCCATAGGTATAATCTTATTGGTGAAACCGGGTTTCAATCTGGTGACCGGCTATCAGTTTGATTATGCTAGCATCTTCAGTACATCGTTTTGGATTTCGGCAGTATTGCTATGGTTGGCTGGGGCGTTGTTTTCTGGCATTTACCCGGCATTTTTACTTTCATCCTACGCTCCGGCTCAAATATTAAAAGGAAAGTTCGGTCATTCTCAATCGGGCAATCGATTACGCAAGATCCTTGTCATTACACAATATGCTGCTTCACTTTCGCTGATTGCTGCTACGCTCATCATTTATCAGCAAATGAACTACATGATGAGCCAGGATATTGGTATGGATACAGAGCAAATACTGGTGATAGAAAGGCCCGGCATTGTGCCCAAAGAAAAGGAAGCCTACAATCGCAATATTGATCTGTTTAGAACAGCCGTGGAAGCCCAAAGTAGCATTGAAGGTATGGCTGCTTCACTCACAGTGCCCGGTAAAAAGCGAGCTTACAAGCTGGTACTTAAAAAACCCGGTGACCCTGATGAAAATGGGGTCACCTTCCGCTGGAATAGCATGGATTACCGGTTTGTAGAGGTTTTCGATATGGAGATACTGGCTGGCAAGGTATTCGAGCCGTCATTTGAAAGTGAAGCACAGGGTGCCATAGTCATTACAGAAACCGGTGCCCGTAAGTTGGGCTTCAGCCCTGAGGAAATTATCGGCCAAAACCTGGAAGGTGTTGGTTTTGGGTTTAAACCACGCGTAATTGGGGTGATCAATGATTACAATCAAGAATCGCTCAAGCAGTATCCTGACCCCATTGTATTCTATTTCACTAAATATGGTGGAGAATTTTTCTCATTAAGATTAAAACCCGATCAGATTTCAGAAAGCATTGCACTGGTAAGGGCTGAATGGGACAAATATTTCCCCGGGAACCCCTTTCAGTATTTTTTTCTGGATGATTATTTCAACCGC
The DNA here is from genome assembly GCA_965227155.1 of Cyclobacteriaceae bacterium. GTDB lineage: Bacteria > Bacteroidota > Bacteroidia > Cytophagales > Cyclobacteriaceae > UBA6059. Next base: position 3,271,007 of record OZ245731.1, on the reverse strand, counting down.
TTATATGTCAATGAGCAAAGGTTTGGCGGCCTTACCCTCACTTTTGCTGGCATTGCCATTTTTCTGGCATCCCTGGGTCTGCTGGCCCTTTCAGCCTATCAGGTGAAGCAACGCAGCAAGGAAATAGGCATACGAAAGTCGCTGGGCAGTTCACCCGGCCAGATTTATAGTTTATTCCTTATTGATTTTCTAAAGCTTCTTGGCATCAGCATCGTTATCGCACTGCCTGTCACCTACCTCTACATGAAAGACTGGGTAGAAGGCTTTGCCTATAATAACGGCGTACCGGCTACTGCTTTTATATTGGCCGCTGTGGCTGTCATTTTTTCAGCTTTGCTTACCATGAGTTTTCAGCTCATCAAAGCAGCCAACTTAGATCCTGTTAAGACACTTCGAACAGAATAATTATGGTCAAAAACCTTATCCTCACCACCATCAGGCACCTGATTAAGCACAAGACTTTTTTCTTCATCAACCTGGTGGGATTTAGCCTGGGCCTGGCTTGTGTACTGCTCATTGCCGGATTTATCATCAATGAAATCCGATACGACAATTACCACCCTGAGGCTGAATCAATCTACCGGGTAGCGCTTAAAAGGCATTTCCCAGATCGGGAAAATTCTTATGCCACTACACCTGCACCGCTTGGACCGACCGTATTTGAGGAATTTCCTGAGGTCCGCAACTATTGCCGCATTTTTCAGCCCGGTGAGCAGCAGCGCATTGTTCTGGGCGATAGAATTTTCTATGAAAATAGCTTCTATGCTGCTGACAGCACCTTCTTTGACCTCTTTGGTGTTAGAGTTCTGGAGGGTAATCCTAAAACGGCCCTCAACAGCCCAAACCAGGTAGTGATTACCGAATCTACCAATAAGCGGTATTTTGGAAATACAAGTGGACTCAATCAAATCATAGAAATTGGCGATACCACGAGATTTATGGTCTCTGCTATTTGTGAGGATGTGCCCAAAAGAAGTCATTTTCAGTTTGATATGCTCATGTCACTCACCTCTTTACCCATTGCAAGAAGTGATTTTTGGGCTTCCTATGCTGTGTACAATTACATCAAACTTGAAAGCCCGGAACAAGCACAAAAGGTCTATGAAAAACTGCCTGAGCTCATTGATAGGCATATAGGACCTCAGGTAGAGTCCATACTGGGCGTAACTTACCAGCAATATGTTGATGCCGGTAATATCCATGATTATTACCTTCAACCCATTCAATCTATTCATCTCGATAGTCACCTGCAGGGCGAACTCAGACCGAATGGAGATAAAGTCTATGTGTGGCTTTTTAGTTGTGTGGCGCTGCTTGTACTGGCCATCGCTGCATTTAATTTCACCAACCTGGCCATTGCTCAATCCACCAAGCGCAGCAAGGAAATTGGTGTTCGCAAAGTGCTGGGTGCCGCTAAAAACCACCTTTTCGCCCAGTTCATTGTGGAATCGGTCATTATCGCAACGATTGCTGTGCTGGTAGCGCTCGGGCTGGCATGGTGGAGCTTACCTTATTTTAACCAGCTCACTGGTAGAAATATGGTGCTGCAAGATTTCAGTATCGGTGGCACACTGGCTTTTCTATTGGCACTTATCGCCATTATTGGATTTGCTGCTGGCGCCTACCCTGCCCTATTCATGGCATCAACCAAGATCACCAGTATTTTTAAAGGAGGTGTGAGACTCAGCCATAGTCGGTTCGGTCTGAGAAACGGCCTGATTGTTTTTCAGTTTGCCATATCGATATTCCTGGTACTGGCTACTGCTTTCATTATGCATCAGGTCAATTTCATGATGAACCAGAAGCTTGGTTTTGACCAGGATAGGGTCATGGTGATTGAAACCGGCAGCAACCTGGGCAGCCGATACCTAACGCTGGTGGAGACTTTGGAAAATGACCCTGCCATAAATAGCCTGAGTGCAAGCTTCCATTTACCTGGCCGGCAGCCCTTTGGAGGAACCTTTCAGGCTATAGGCAATCCTGAAACTGAGCGGTTTCTGTTCAGCCTTTACCTGGCAGATTTTAATTTTCTGGAGACCTTCAACATTCCTATGGTGGCCGGAAGGGCCTTCATGGAGGACATGGCGCTGGACAGCATTGGGGTAATCATCAATGAAACCTGTGCCCGTATGGTCGGCTGGTCTCCCGAAGAGGCTATTGGCAAACAAATACTTGTAACCGGGCAACCTCATACGGAAAAAATAATCGGGGTAATTAAAGATTTTCACCTCACCTCATTGCATGAGCCGATTCGCTCGCTCGTCATGCGGGGCATTTCACGCCAAAACCTTAATCAGACTCAGCCTGCCTTCCTTGCCTTAAAGCTCAACCATGCCACTAACCTTCAGCAGACCATAGAGGCTATTGAGCAAAAATGGCAGCTGGCCAATCCGCAGGAAACTTTCAGGTACTCCTTTTTGGATAATGATTTTGAAGCTTTATACGAGTCAGAAAAGCAGTTTGCCAGTCTTTTTAGAACCTTTTCGATACTCGCAATCATCATCTCAATCATCGGGGTGATTGGACTGGCCTTATACATAGCAGTCGAAAAAAGGAAGGAAATTGGCATTCGAAAAGTGCTGGGCGCCTCCGTACCACAAATCATTAGCCTATTATCAAAAGAATTTTTAATACTACTGGCTGTGGCAAACCTGCTGGTATGGCCTATCGCCTACCTGCTTACCAATGCCTGGCTCAACAACTTTGCTTTTTCCAGCCAACCACCACTCATCATTTTTGGAATTACAGGACTGGCCTTTGCTACTCTGATCATCGGTGTTGTAAGCTCTGTATCCTACCGGGCTGCCAATGCCAATCCGGTAGAGGCCATCAGTCGGGAATAATCATTGTCAATAAATTTTTTAAGGTCAAAAACTTACTACCATGGTATCAACATTTATGAAAGTGGCGTTCAGGAATTTCCAACGCCACCAAACCAGCACCGCCATCAACCTGATTGGCTTAACTGTCGCCTTTTTTAGCACCATCATTCTCGTCACGTATGTGGTGGATGAAACAAACTACGACCGATGGCATACCGATGCGGATCGTATTTTCAGGTTTACCACCATCGACAAGGCATTAGGGGTATCGAGCAATAATGTAGCCATAACCAACCCCATGATGCCGGATGCTGCAGAAGCAGAGCTGAGCGAAATAGAAGTTGCCACACGGATGCTGCACAATGGAAATATGAGGCTTCAGAAAGAAGACATTCCCTATTACGCTCAGCATGCCAAATATGTGGAAGATGATTTTTTCAGAATTTTTGATTTTGAAAATGTGGATGAAGAAATGCTTGCACATTTTCACCAACCTCATAAGCTTATTCTCACAGAATCATTTGCTACCAGGGTCTTTCAATCTGCAGATCAGGCAATGGGTCAAACGCTTCGTGTGAATGACGCCCCCTGGGAGATCGTAGGTATAACCAAAGATCCTGTCCATAATTCACATCTGAAATATGATGTGTTTCTTTCCCTCTACCCCACAGCGGCCGATTCCAGCTTTACGCAGTACCTCAGCAACTGGCAGGGTCTGGGTATGATTGGGTACGCCAAACTCAAAAGCAATACGCAGGAACAGGCTGTAGAAGAGGCCTTGCTGGCCCTGGCCGGCAGAAATGATGTCAACGACTTTTGGATTCCACAGCTGCAGCCATTGACTGATATCCATCTGAAATCCTCGGGTATACTGTTTGACTATTACCATGAAAATAAGGGAGACATCATTTATGTCTACGCCCTGAGCGGCGTAGCTATCTTCATCCTGCTCATAGCGGCCTTCAATTTTATGAATCTTGCCACTGCGCAATCTGTAAATCGCGCCAAAGAGGTTGGCATAAGAAAGGTAATGGGTAGCAGCAAGGGCAGCCTAATCAGCCAATACCTCCTTGAGACAATCTTACTCTCCTGCCTTGCCTTGATCGTAGCGCTTTTGCTGGTATTTGGACTAGCCAGCCAGCTTCCGCTGGGGCTTGACACTCAATTTACAAGGATCCTACTGACAGAAAAATGGTTGATACCGTCATTTTTTGGTCTGGCAGTTACCATTGGAGCGCTATCCGGCACCTATCCCGCTTTTGTACTTTCGGGTTTCAAAGTGATCAGCATTTTACGAGGCAAATTTCAAACCAGCCGCAAAGGGGTACTGCTACGCAAAGCATTGATTACCCTGCAATTTGTAGCTTCTATATCGATGATTATCGTGACCCTGTTGGTATCGCAGCAGTTGGATTACATCAAAAATAAAGACCTTGGCTTTAGCAAGGAGCGGATTATTAATATCAATGATCCGGCGCTGGTACAGCAGCTGGATGTGTTTAAAAACGCTGTTGAAAACAACCCTGACGTAATATCAGCCAGCTATTCCAATAATATGCCGGGAAGAACCTTTGGCCGCACGGGCATCACCTTACCAGGCAATGCTGGCAGCGATGAAGAAACCTGGATCGTGAGTGTGATGAGTATCGATGATGCTTTTCTCAATACCATGGCCATTGATCTGGCAGCAGGGCGCAATTATGGCGAAAGCTACGGTGCTGACCAGCAGGAGTCCATCATCATCAATGAAGCCATGGCCGCTGCCCTGGGATTTGACGAGCCTATTGGGAAAACATTGACCCTGGGTCAAAATCAAACCCGAACCATCGTAGGTGTAATCGAGGATTTTCATTTTGCCAATATGAAACACAAAATTGAGCCACTCATGTTGTTTTACAATCCGGGCCCTGCCTCCAACCTCAACCTCAAAATAAGCAATGGTGACCTCAAAAACACTCTACATGTACTGGAAACCACCTGGCGCGACAAATTCCCAAATCACCCGTTTGATTATCAGTTTTTCGATCAGGAGTTTAACCAAATTTATGCCTCTGACGATCGGTTTTCTACGTTGGTCAGCAACTTCACATTCGTGACCATATTATTGTCTTGCATGGGCCTTTTTGGGCTGTCTTCTTTTATGGCGGTACAGCGCAGGAAGGAAATTGGCGTGCGCAAAGTGCTGGGCTCTAATATCCTGCAAGTTGTCATGCTATTGCTCAAGGAGTTTGTTATGCTGATTGGCCTGGCCAGCCTGCTTTCATTTCCGCTGGCCTATTGGGTGACCAACACTTGGATTGGAGAATTTCAATACAGCATAGACCTGTGGAGTATCAGCAGCATTATGGTATATATCGGGGCAGCTTTGATCGGCATTGTCATTGGCATACTGACAGTGAGTTACAAGGCATTTGGCGCCGCACGGGTGAATCCTGTACAGAGCCTTAGGGATGAATAGGTTTTTTGTGCAATGGCTGGCGGCGGATATTCACTAACCGAAATTTGCTACCAGTCCCTCAAAGCTATTGTGGGCCAAAAAAATAAAAGTTGTGTTTACGATATAGTTGATTTGAGTATGTATGCATTAACCAAAAAATCATCAAATTACCTATTAAGCATTTTTTAAACTTACAGTGATGGCCATGACACTAGCAGATTTAGGATATCATGAAGCACTTGATACATACCGCAGGGATAATGGGTACGATGGTTTCTCCGTAGGGCGAGTGATCGCAGAGCATAAAGAGCGGTATGTGGTCAAAAATGAGCAGGGCGAGTATGAAGCTGAGGTGGTGGGCAATCTACGATTTACCGCTCAAAGCAGAGCGGATTTCCCGGCTGTGGGCGATTGGGTGGTCATTGCTGAGTATGATCATGATAAAGCCATTATACATCATGTACTCCCCAGGAAAACCCTGATAGAGCGTCAGGCTATTTCCAGCAAAGGTGAAAAACAGATCATTGCCAGTAATATCGACACTGCATTGATCATTCAGGCAGTAGACAGGGACTATAGCATCAACCGGATTGAGCGCTACCTTACCATATGCCACAATGCCGCCGTGGATCCTGTCATCATCCTCAACAAAATAGACCTGATTGATCGCGATGCTTTGGCCAGGATCAGGGCAGTAGTGCAAGCAAGGATAAAGAGTATACCCATATTGGCCATAAGCAATGCCACACAAGAAGGCCTTGCATCGCTGAAAGAGATGATCCAACCCGGCAAAACGTATTGCCTGCTGGGCTCCTCCGGCGTTGGGAAATCTACGATTTTGAATACCTTGATGGGCGCAAACATGATGGAGACCGGAGAAATCAGCTCCTTCTCAAACAGGGGTAAGCACGTGACCACCCACCGTGAACTGCTGGTGCTCCAAACTGGTGGCATCATCATCGATAACCCCGGCATGCGGGAAGTCGGAATTGCCGATGCTTCCGGCGGACTGGCATCTACCTTTGAGTCGATTGCGGCACTGGCGAGCGATTGCAAATTCAATGACTGTACACATACCACTGAGGTAGGCTGCGCAGTGCTGGACGCTGTAGATGCCGGTACAATTGATGAGGCTGCTTACCAAAATTACCTGCGGATGATGCGGGAAAAGGACCATTATGAGGCATCAGTTGCTGAAAAGCGCCAGAAAGACAAAGAGTTTGGTAAAATGGTCAAATACATGAAAAAAGTGAAGTACAAAAAGAGGTAAGGTGCCTTATGAGGATTTTATCTTAAATCAGCCAACAACTCTGCGTAGCTTTCATACGCCCCAAAATGAAATTTCCGGGTGTCCCCACTTACAATTAATGTGGCGGGCAATGCACCGTACCACTCCCGGTCGATCATGGCTGTCCAGCTGGAATAGTCCGGATCATCCAGGACCACTACCTCCGGCTTAATAGCAAAGCGCGCTACAAACTGCTCGACCCTGGGCAAATCTTCAGACTTATCAATGCTTACCAATAGGATTTTCACATCATCAGCGCTTTGCGCATGCAGCTCATTGAAATGGGGCATTTCCTGAATACATGGCTTGCAGGTGGTGGCCCAGAAATTGATCACAAGTGTTTTGTCTGCCGAAGGTTTCAATAATGGCTCCAGTTCGCTGAATTGTGAAAATACCCTAATGCTATCTGTAGTATTGGAGGGTTGCTCACAAGCATAGGTAAGTATGAGCATCAGCACAAAGGTACACTGGTAAAATCTATGCATGGTTATATAAAAAGAATTACTAAAATAGTCTAAATGCTGGAAAACGGTTCCAATTTACGATACATCCAGCCGCTACTCGGTCATAACAGTGCCAAAACCACGGAGATTTATACCTATGTCAGTACCAAAGAGCTGGATGCAATAAAAAGTCCTTTGGACTTAATGCGATGAGGGTTATCTTTAATAGGTATTTTGCGCACATTGCGTAATACACTAATGTTACAGGCAATTGTCGCAACCCGCATGAGATTCATTTTATCAACTTTTCTTGCACTTTTTTGAACGGGTTAACAGCGCAGAACCGAGAGATTGTGAACTATGAAGACTAAAACAACAACAGATAAGGAGTTTGACGCTGTACAAATGATGCGCGAAATTCGAAACAAGATTGACAGAGATACTGAGAATATGACCTTCGAACAGTTGAAGGAGTACTATCGGAACAGCAACGAGAAGAATAGGAAAAAAGCCGATAGGTAGCAGACACTATCGGTTATGTGCCAAACTACCTCTTTGCCAGCTTCTGTGGGACTCGACCGCTACTCTGCACCTTCTGAAAAACTGCGTTGCTTTTGGAAAGGTCTGAGGTTCTGGATTTTTACTTGCAGAACGCAGCTCTTTGTGGATACCGTTGTGCTTCTGGTGCACTTCCGCTATTTTAGTGCTACCTGCCAACTGTGGGCACACAAACTGATAGTTGGGCGTTAAACACCACTCCACAATGAGAAAAGTTGTCATTTTGCTTCTGTATATATTTTCACTGAACTCCTTCGGACAGTGTCCAATATTCGAGACAATGCAAGAACGAGCTAACTATCTCTTAGATCTTCAAACCCAATACAAAACATCTAACGAACAACAGAAAAAAGGGATTGAACAGAATTTTTTCTGTGCATTTCCTGACTCCTTCTCTGAGATGGAACAACTTTTTGGACTCGACATGGAAACGGGTGACGCTGCACCGCTGTATAACTACCCAGATGGAATGAATACTATTACATTCTTTACCGAACTCAAGACAATTGAACCATCCAAATATTATGAAAAGTATGTGAACATAAATATTAATGGGAACTGGCAGGCTGACAATATCAGTGATGCATTCTGGATTTCAGAAAAATTCTTTTCAGAGCCACAGGAATTCTGCCAACAGCTTAACAAAAGAACGGATGAAGAGCTTATAAGCGTATTCAGATTTATGTTTGACGGACCTCATCCAACACAAGTAATAGATCGCTACCAAGAATTTCACTCGAAGTTAAAAGCCAAGAACTCCAGACTTAGTGAACTCCTGGCAAAGGCTTACAAACAACTAATAGACGGGGATGATGGACATGGCTACTAATACAAGTGTGTAACAAGCACTAGCAGGCATATGCCGGAGTGCTTTCTACCAGTTTCAGTACAACTTGACCGTAACCCTGCCCATTCTGCAGGCTCTTGTGCTTCTAGCGACTTTCTTCTTTCTGGACTTAGACTTTCGGGACGCAGTGCATTCTGGATGGTTTGGAAGCACCCCCTTGCTGGGCGCGGCAAATGCATTAGTTTTATCGGAATTTGCTAAGCTCGGGGCGCAACTCCTGCTAGCTTAGCGTTACAGGCAATTGTCGCAACTCGCATGAGATTCATTTTATCAACTTTTCTTGCACTTTTTCTTCTGAACGGGTTAACAGCGCAGAACCGAGAGATTGTGAACTATGAAGACTAAAACAACAACAGATAAGGAGTTTGACGCTGTACAAATGATGCGCGAAATTCGAAACAAGATTGACAGAGATACTGAGAATATGACCTTCGAACAGTTGAAAGAGTACTATCGGAACAGCAACGAGGAAAATAGGAAAAAAGCCAATAAGTAATCGAATAGACGGCCGTGGGCCATAAGCTCACAGCCTGCCCCGCCGTATGGCGAGGATGCGACCTCAGCACATGCTCGGCTGTGCCAAGTAATTATTACACCCAAAAGCCTTAGGCTCTTCGTGCTACCAAATGGATATGGCTGGGCATAACTACGTATGCAAAAATTTCTAATCCTTTGTTAGATTGGCAATATTTCAAACTATCAATGACCACTTCAAAGCAGGCTTTCCTTGTAAATAAACCTATCTACCCAACAATTGTGAAGGTGAGCAAATAATCTCGGTCTGTATTTGCTTTTCTTAATTCAGACATCTTCTAGAAATAAAATTTACCTATAAAAATACACCTCACTTGGCTCAGCCGAGCGCATGCGGGGGAATTATTTATCTATAATTTCAAGGATATATGATACATATAAATTATACTGATTTATAATTTTATATCCTCAACTGATCACTCACCCAAATTAGAAATCAAAACTTTAATGACTGTTATTTAGGTTACTAACAAACAAATTATATATAGCATAATGTGCCACTGAAACACATTTAACGATTAATGTCATTATAAAAATGAAGGATAGAATGTGTGTTTATATAAATTTTAAATAATTATATTAGAATGTTTTTAATTAATTTTATAATCTTAAATTAAAACATTATGTCAACAGGAAATGTGATATCTATTGAAATTCCGGAAGCAGAATTGCAAACTGTAAAAGATGCTTTAGCCACTGCACAAACTACATTAGCCCCTTATGTGGTGGCTCTTACAGCCGAACAGCGCCGTACCTTACCCAAAATGAGTGATGGTACGGTACCCTTTGTAGAGAAGGTGCTCGACTATGCTGAGGGTGACCCCAATTTTGTACCTCCATTCATGGATGTACCCGAGATGAAAAAAGACTTTGAGGCTACAGAGCAGCTTATGCCCATTCTAAGAACTGTGGAACAGCTTGCCAACAACCTGAGCGACACCACCATGCTGGCCGGTTCAGAGGCTTATGTAGCATCACTGAGCTATTACAACTCAGTGAAGATGGCTGCCCGTATGAATGTGCCCGGTGCCAAAGCCATATATGACGACCTCAAAAAGCGGTTTGAGTCGCAGGGCAGAAGAAGCTCCAATGAATCTTAATAGAGCAGACACACCAGATTTGCCACATATAAGCCTACAAAAGCCACCTTTTTGGTGGCTTTTGTTATTTATTTGACAACACGAGTCGGATTATAAGTGGCTATACCAGGCAAAAAGGCGCCACATGTTAGCTTACAGATAGCCCCAGTGACCTTTTTGGTAACTTGAGTAAGAATTTTACTAACATCAGTCGTGACTTCAGTATCATGGGGTACCTAAGAGGTGGGGTACCCTACTTCAGAGGTACCCCCTGCCACTAAAGAAGTGCCATTTATTGACCTTGAATACTGTTGACCAAATTTTTATAGAGAACCTGTATTCCTGAAGTTTGGCACATACTTTTCCATATAAGCCTGCCGCTGCACAATGACCACTTTTTCTTTTGCCCCTTCGCTGATCCGTGTATATCCATAATCGTAGCACAGGAAATAAACAGCACCCCGGCTAGACTGATACAGGTTGGTCATATACCTGAAGTCAAAGCCCATATCATCCAATACCTGCTTGCGCACAGTAGATTTCCCCTCAGGGCATAGCGTTTGAAGGATACGCCGGTTGCGGCGCAGCATCCTGTTGGTCTCACCAATATATTGCTCATGAGCCAGCTTCTGTCGGTTATTGTATGTAGCGCGGCACTGACTATCACAATACTTTTTGTCGACACGACCCTGAAGCGGTTTACCACAGTTGAGGCATATCCTGGGAGATAAATTATCCATATTATTATTCGAATATATACGTTTATATCCGTTTTTTAAGACGCTTTTGTTTTAATTATTACCGTAATTAGGCTCATGGCTTTACCAGTTAGCAATCCCGGTAGAATAAAAGAATATCAGCATGCGCTGACCTTAATAGAGCGAAAGTTGGTTGCTCGAAGGTATAGCGAGTCAACCCGTCGATCCTATATTGCGCGGTTCAGAGAATTTTTACGCTATGTATATCCACTGCCGCTACATTATGTAGATGTAAATAAGGTACACGAATACCATCAGTGGCTTATTCGTACCAAAAACATATCCAGGTCTTATCAAAACCAGTCCATCAACGCCCTGAAATTTTATGCAGAGCAGGTATTGGGTCAGGAACGACAATACATAAAGCTGGAACGTCCCAAAAAGACATTGAGCTTACCGGTAGTACTTTCACTCCAGGAAGTACAAAAAATATTTAAGCAAATACATAACCTTAAGCATAAGACTATGCTGATCACGCTATATTCTGCCGGCTTGAGGATGGGAGAACTACTCAACCTCAAACCTGCTGACATAGACTCTGCAACCATGCGTATATGGGTGAGGGAAGGCAAAGGGGTAAAAGATAGGGCCACTGTGCTATCACCACTGCTTTTGGACTTGCTACGGCGGTATTTTAGGTCATACAGGCCTAAAACCTATCTTTTTGAGAGCCCTGATGGAGGCAGGTACAGCGGCAGTAGTGTAAGAAAGGTGCTGGAGCGTGCTGTCAAAAAGGCAAAGATCAATAAAAAAGTAAGGCCTCATACCCTAAGGCACAGCTTCGCTACCCATTTATTAGAAAATGGCACTAATCTGAGATACATACAGACGCTACTCGGTCATAACAGTGCCAAAACCACGGAGATTTATACCCATGTCAGTACCAAAGAGCTGGATGCAATAAAAAGTCCTTTGGACTTAATGCGATGAGGGTTATCTTTAATGGGTATATTGCGCACAGTGCGTAGTACATTAATGTTAGAGTGAATTGAGCCAGATCCAAAACCATGAGTAAACTTCCAATCTTGGCATTAACCATTTTCATCGGACTGAACTCCTTTGGCCAATCAACAACATCCGGTGAAGAAGCATACATTAACGATCCAGACGGCTACACGAACGTCAGGGATGGCCAGTCAGGAAGTGCGAACATCATAACAACCATCAAGACAGGTGAACTTTTTACATTTAGATCATCTGACAAATCTAGCTGGTGGAACATTACAAAAAAAGATGGAACAACTGGATACGTGCATAACTCCCGAATTGTGAGCGTTTCAACAAAAACGAACGAGATCAGTAAGCTCATAAACGATATTGAAACCTCCGACCCGAACAACGTTGAATTTGGAGAGGTATCGAACGAACAACTTTTCATCTTTGCTGAACAATTTCCCAAGTCATTCGTCAGCGCTTTTCATAACTCCAGCAAACAAATCCAACAACTGATAATTGATGAGCTAGAAACACCAATTCATGACATGATTGATTTGAAGCTCGTCTATCAACGGATTAACTCCGTTACGGAGAACACAACTTCAGTAATGAAGATTTTAGAAGCCGTCAAAGTTGCAGGAAGCAAACTGAACCTTGACGTAACGAAATAAGACTCACTCTAACAGACGCTGATCGGGCATATGTCTAAGTGCTTTCTGGCTGGTTTCGGTGCAACTCGACCGTGAATCTGCCGCTGAGTAAACTATAGTGCTTTCTACCATCTTTTGCTCGCAGGATTTTTAGACTTTCGGATCGCAGTGCCATTTGGAACCGTTGTTAGCTTCGGCAGATTTCACTAGATTCGTGCTATTCACTAGCTGCGGACATACGCCCGATAGCTGGTCGTTGGCATCCATAGGCGGAACGCAGAAACCTAAAGAACATGTTGAACCTTTTCCGGAAGAAAGAAACGAAGATTGAATTTACAGAGGAACTCCTCGAAGAACTGGAATCCGTTTTGACAGAGGCTTATAACATCTTGAGAGACGCGGCTTACACGGCACAGGCGAACTACTTGAAACAAATCTTGGCTAGCACAATAAACAGAGATGCTGAACTTTTTAAAAAACTTATCCTGTCGAACGAACTTCTAGGAGGTGCAGGGTCTGTAATTGACTGCTGGATTGAGGATGAACAGCAAATGTCAAGACTCCATGAACTGGAGACTGAACTATTCCACCTATTCAGGAAGACCGGACTAAAACACCGAGGACTATCAAGACTAAAATGGTAATACCTAGCACTAAGAAACTAGTTTACATCATTGGAACAATCGGCAACATAATATTGGTGGTAAAGTACTATTGGGACATGAATACAATTAATTGCGAACCATGTATTCCGAACTCTCCATGTCCGCCTTGTCGAACAGAATTTATGGAACATTTCTGGACATACTTCCTCATTTGGAACGCTATTGGATTTGTAACTTTTGAACTACTAAAACGGCTAAAAAAGACGGATGCCAACAGACGCTATGAATGAATGGGGTTTCATCGATCAGGATACTTTAGTGGGGGTTGGAAAGTCCGCCACATGTTTTAAATTTAAATCAAGGCGTGGCTATGTGCGAGATGAGAGGTTAGTGCTTTCTAATCCCCACTCATCATAGCTAGGCGTTATCCGCAAAAATCGCAATAGATGAAATCAATCTGTAGAATTTTATTTCTCAATTTTCTGATAGTGACTATGGCAAAGTGCCAATCCCAACCAACTGTCAACTACGCCAATGATCTTGAGGGTTGCTTAGAGTCGAACGATATCGAATTTCTTAACTCTTTGGCAAGCAACTTTGAAAGTCACATTAAGGAAACTTACGAACTGAACCCAACAGAATCCTATAAGAGCTACTTGGAGGACGTGGCAACTGGAAATTTCCCAAAGAACTTCTTTAGCTATTCTGATTTTGAAGAGGATATGAAAAGATTTCGTAATTCTGAATTTTATAAAAGGACTTGGGTCAAAACTTCAACTTTTGATAATGAATCGGATATTATGGTTCCACCAACTGTAGTGGACGGAAAAGTTCAACAACAGGAAGCCTTTGACCCAATTGTTATTGACCCGACCGGCAATTATGTCCACTGTTTAAGCAAAAATATCGAGAGCAAAGCTTTAAATGACTATATGGAAGTTGTCAAGGCAGGTATTGACATAAGTCCTGGACTTGTAGCTCAGGCACTTTATGAGAACTTGTCTGACGAAGAACTTGACGACAGCTTGACAAGATTGATAATTGCTGTCAACTTTCACTATCAAATTGGATTGCTGATAACTAATGAAAATTAAGCGGATAACAAACGCTATGAATGAATGGGGTTTCATCGGTCAGGAAAGTTTGGTGGCACTTGGAAAATCCGCCACAATTAATAAATTTTTAGTGCTTTCTAATCCCCACTCATCATAGCTGGTTCGTTATGGGTAATCAGCACCACTTCGTATGACGAATTATTTCAGAACTTCAGAGAATGAGCCAAGACTCATTGACATTATTGGATTGTTCTATCTAATAATGGTGCTTCTTTATACAAGTAGTGACCTGAGGAACAACACTCCTACTGGACTAACAATTGCTGGAATAATAGTTCATAGCATAACTCTGTTTATATGGTTTGATCATTTGAAGAAGAAGTCAAGAATCAAACCCGCAATAACAAGGCAGATTCTATACTTTCTATCACCTGCTGGACTTCTTATAGTTTATATCTTAACTCTTAGATACGAACTCCTAAACTACGAACTAACGGATACAATCAAAGCTGCATTGGCTCTTTACGGGTTAACATTTATCCCGATGATAACATACCTTTTTGCAGTTGCATTTATTGGACGAAAACCTTCTAAACTCCCAGTTTTAACAATGAGACATAGGCTGGTTAATCTGACCTTTGTTTTCTTGTTTGGAGTCTTACAACTAACACTGAAGGCACTCGAATAAATACCCATAACATTATGTATGAAGGCATGTGCTTTAGTGCTCTCCAAAAACTGAATCTGAACTTGACCGTGAAGTCTGCCACCGAGAAAGTTTGGTGCTGTTTGGGAACTTCAGTACTCGGGATTTTTTCACTTCAGAACGCACTGCTTTCTACAAACTTTGGAAGCACCGGCAGACTTCACTACTTTAGTGCCATCCATAAAGTGAGAGCACACGCCTCATACATGGACGTTACCTGTCACTATGCGAACGAGCAAACTCCTACTTCTACCATTAATCTTTCTCGCATGTACGTCGAACCAACCGGGATTCGTGGGAACATACATTGGAGCAGAGGACGAAACTTTCTGGACTATCGAACTCCTGAGCGACTCAACCTTTGAATATCGAACGGAAGGACACATTGGTAACACACTAACAATCGGAACACTGATATTTCAGGGGGACACCATTTATCTCGAACCAACTTCTGGACAAGGATTCTCAACCAGAAAAGGATTTGTGAACTACAAAGATTCCTGCTTAATCGAACTAGATTATTGGCTTTCGAACAACGTTAAAATTTCGCGAGACTTCTGCAAAGGACGAACTGACAACTGGACCAGCGAACACTGGAACATAGAAACTCTAACTCGCTTATAAACTGAGCAAAATGGAGAAAGCGACAGGTAACAGACACTATCGGTTATGTGCCAAACTGCCTCTTTACCGGGATTATCGGGACTTGCCCGCAGAAGTGCACCTTCTGAAACCTCATCGCTTTTGGAAAGGTTTGTGGTTCTGGATGTTTACTTGAGTAACGCAGTTTTTCATTGATACCGAAGTGCTTTTGGTGCACATCCGCTATTTTAGCTGTACTTGCCAACTGTGGGCACACAAACCGATAGTTAGGCGTTACCCACCATCGTGAAAAATCAGATACTCTACATATTAACTTTTATCTGCCTCACGTCATCTCTGAGCCTGAACGCACAAATCAAGCGAACAGATTTAGAAGGCGATTGGCAGACCAACAATAAAGATAGTCTCTATTACAAGACGGATTCTATTGAATTTCATCTGGACATCAACCACTGGACAAACAGCGAAACTTGCGACATAGTTAACTGGCGAACTGAGAAAGGTAGTTTCAAGTTAATCGAGACTTACTTATGCACTGAACCAGGTCGAGAGCGATGGGCAACAGAAAAAGAAAAACTTCTTATAAAGAAACGAGACTTTGGACAAGTGATTCAACTCAAAAGAAACGGAGAACTTTTTGACCAGTTCAAAGTGATCGAACTAAGTGAAAACAGAGTTGACCGATACCCTTTCGATATCAAACAATTAACTATTTTAAGATTTGATAATTTGGACGAGCACAAACTTTACGATTACGTAGACTCCTTAGTTTATGATGTCTTAGATTACGTTCCAACACCAGTCGATTCAACAATATACAAGAAGATAATCCAGAATGCCGCAGCTACAACTTCAGAAATTAGAATTCGTGACAGTAGAGAAGTAAATCCAAAACCATTGTTGGTAGTAAACGGTCACGTTGTTGAACACTATGAATTCCTGAAACTATTTCTATTTGTTGAGGCAACAGCCATTCAGTATCTGACAAAAGAACAAGCGACAATGCTGTATGGAGCCAGAGCCGTGAACGGTGTTATAGTAATTCAACTTTCTAACCGCAAATTCAAGAAAAAATGGAATGAAAACGGTGGGTAACATATGCTATGAATGAATGGGGTTTTATCGGTCAGGAAAGTTTGGTGGCACTTGCAATGTCCGCCACAATTTATAATTTTAGATCAAGGCGTGGCTATGTGCGAGACGAGAGGTTAGTGCTTTCTAATCCCCACTAATCATAGCTGGTCGTTGAGAGCCATTATCTTCTATGCGCATATTCAAACTTGCCATTCTTGCTAACTACCTATTCTGGGGAGGCATGGCATCATATGCCTTGGGCGAACTGCTACTTCGGAACGTGTGGCTTGGTCTTTTCACTATTGAACGAACAACTCCGACGAAAATAACTATTAACCAAATCGAAGAAGAAACGATTGAACTTCAATACACATTTTTGGCTAACGACAAGATTTACGATGGAAAACGAAGAGTTCATAAACCTCTAGCAGATGAACGTTTACCCTCAACTCCTGAACGGATCGAAATTTCCTACAATTCTTTAATTCCTCAGGTGAACTGGATCGACGAACTTGGACTGAAAGCACGAACCGGGTATGTTGGACTAATTCTTTCGGGCATCTTTCTAACTTTTGTGATTCTCGTTGACATTTTCGCGAACAAACAAAAATGGTTTAACCGATACAAGAAGGCACTAAGTGGTTAAAACGGCTCTCAACAGGCGATATGCCGAATGGCCAACTGAGCTATTTGAAGCTTTTATGCAATTCGCCCGTTTCACTGCCCATTCTGTAAGCTTTTGTGCTTCTAGAGACTTTCCTCTTTCTGGATTTGGACTTGCAGAACGCAGTGCATTGTGGATACTGTTGTGGGGGTTGGGCAGTTTCACTACATTAGTGCTTTTTACAGACGGATGAGGCCACTCGCCATATCTGATCGTTGGGCACCATTCATGCATCATGAAGTTTACGATTAAACTGTTTTTTGTTCTTCTGGCTACTTTTCAGGATAGCCCTTACTCGGGAACCTTTACTTCTGCAGAACGAACCTTGCAATTCCTAGATAATCAGAGTTGTACAATTACTGTTAGAGGGATTTGGGGCGCATTCAAGGAGCAAAAACTAAAATGGAGAGTAAGGGAAGAAGGATTTATTGAACTAGTGAGATTTGGTGAACCACGGTTTACCTTCAGGGTCATGGAAATTGACGATACTACCTATTTAGTAGATGTAAATCAGTTAGAAGATTTCATAAAAGGTTTGGAATTAATTGACGAGGAACCTCCGGATATATCCAACCCAACTGAATACGATAAATATCTTATCGCTGTTGAAACTGTTCGGCATACATTGAGACAATAAACAGTGCCCAACATTCGCTAGCCCGCAGATGTTAGGCTGCCAGTGGAAACCACTGTGTGAGCATCCCGCTCCCTACACCTTCGACGGTCATCCTAGCCCTTTGCAGAACTGTGTCAGTTCTAGTGGTTGATCTGTAGTACGCAGTACTCTGTGGCTTGCATTGCAGGTATGGTGCAGGTTCGCTAGCTTTAGTAGAAATTGCTGAGTTCGCGACATCCACTGGCTAGCTTAGCGTTGTAGAGCATCGGCGGAACGCAAATGAACGAACACAAAATCAAGAATTACTACTTAACGCTATCAATTATTAACCTGCTACTAGCAGTAGTTTTTTTGTTGATTCCAGGTGAACTGACAATCTCTGAACGTGTTACTCTCGCAATTAAAGTCAACGTTCTATTTCACATAATCTACCACATGATAAGCCGACTTTTCATTTGGGTGTACGAACAAGCAACCAAAGATCACCCCAACGGTCTAAAATTTGGGATCAAGTTCTTCACTGGATTTGCAATTGCGATAATGATTTTGCCCTTAATATCTGCGGTCTTCGTATTCAAATCGGCCTTTTTCGAACAAGAATATCAACACCTTTTTAGTCTCATCTTCCTTTCAGGGATGGTTCTTGGTGGGTATTCCATGAAGATAAAATTTAAGGCTAAACGAACTGCTAGCTGACCAGTTGTCGGAACCACATTCGAACCTCGAACAATTCTTTTGTACTTCTGAACACCCCAAGACTGACGAAAGAAACGCTCTACAACAAGCGCTAGCACGAATGCGCCAAACTGCCATTTTACCGGCTTCAGTGCGAACTTCACCATGAATCTGCCGCTGGGAAGGGTTGGTGCTTCCTACTGACTTCAGCTCGCAGGATTTTCCTCTTTCTGGACGCAGTGCATTCTGATACTTTGGAAGCACCGGCAGATTCATTAGTTTAGTGCTTTCTGCCAAGCTCGGGGCGCACTCCTGCTAGCTAGGCGTTACCCACTATATCTGCTTTGAGCCTATTTCATCAAATATTCAACAGAACTAGAAACTTCGAGATTGAATCTGAGCAAGATCGAACGAATTGCATGAGAACCCTTCTTGACTTTTGTCGAACTCATCAATCTAGAACACGAATTGACGAGTTTGAACCAAGGGAAGTTACGACAACAAACGTGAACTTACCTATCCAACTTGGAAGCTCATTTTTGCCAACGACCAAATACAGGATAATCGGTCAATTTAAGGAGACGAACTCTGGAACACTGATCAACATCAAAATCAAAGACGATGCTTACTGGACTGTTATCAACGCCATAACTCCATTGATAATCGTAATAATTCTGATTAACGATCAATCAAGTTTAGCAATTGGAATTTCGGCAATATTACTACTGGCGGCACTCATTAGGTGGCTCCTAACATCCAACGACTTGGAACGAATTGAAACAACCCTTCAACAATCATATCAAAAGTAAACAGTGGGTAACAGGCGATATAGCGAATGGCCAAACTGCCTACCTGATGCTTCTGTGCAACTCGACCGTGAACCTGCCCATTCTGCCAGCTTTTGTGCTTCTAGCAGCTATCTTTTTTCTGGACTTAGACTTGCGAAACGCAGTGCATCGTGGATACTGTTGCGGGGATTGGGCAGTTTCACTACATTAGTGCTTTTACAGACTGATGTGGCCACTCGCCATATCTGATCGTTAGCAACAACTATGAAAAAAATCCTGCTGATATTAATTATTGGAATTTATAATTTGACTTATGCTCAAACAAAAACAAATGTGAGCGGGAAAATAGTTGACGAAAAATTGAATTGCATATTCGGAGTAAAAGTCACGAACCTGAATAGTGGAATGGAAACTGTATCTGACCAAAATGGGCGATATGAAATAATTGCAACGGAGAATGACACGCTGGAATTTCAGATGATAGGTCTAACAACTGACCAAATAAAAATTGATAAACCGACTCAAACGCAGAATTTAATAATGATGGATAAAGATGTGAATTGTTTAGGTGCAATTTGGACGGACAAACAGTATCGCAAAGCATATAAACAAATCGAAAGTCGACTTAAAAAATTATACAAGAAAGCGGAAAAACAAAACGTGTGGAGAAATAGCAGTTGCTAACACAATGTATATTCAATGGCGAGGTTTGGTAGCTGAAATTAAAGATTTAGGATTTATTTTCTAACTTTATGATTGAAAAACAAAGTGCTGTGCTTCTTTGGTCGCCACTGAAATATACACGAACCGTTAGATTTCATGCGGACATTCCAACAGCTTAGCGACGAACATTTATTTTGGGATCACCTCCAAAACGAAAAATGGAGTGATGCTAAAGAAATGATTGATTCATTCTATTTCGGGTCAACTCAGAACGGCTTTGACGATCCAAAAGGCATTAAAAAAGCTGACCTTACTACTTCGAACAAAGAAACTACTGAAGATTTTGAATTACCTGTGAATATTCTCAGTGGCCGGAAAAAAGCAATAGGAATCTTGATTTTTCTTGGTGCATTTTATGCATTATTCGGATTCATTGCCTTTCATTACGGAACTCTGACTGTTTTTATTATCCCAGGAATATTTTCATTTGCTCTTCCTTTTGCCCTTTATGATGTGTTTGTTAGACGTACTCTTATTCATATAAGTGAAGAACAAATCACGTTTGCCAAATCTAAAAAGGAGCCAATTCAATGGAACAATATCTTGGAAATCTACTTTTATCACGCTGGAACTGGCCCAATTTATTTTCCGGGAGCTCAGGCCATGGATTACGCACTAATTTGGAAACGGGATGCTGTAAGACCAGAATGGCATAATCTGAACAACTTGGAAATTAACCCGACCAAAGCATTTAATCTAATTATATCAGCCTACAGAAATGCAACGAAATCTAACAATCGCTGAGCAGTAATGCGCCTAACTGCCACTTTGAAGACTTCAGTGTGAATATCACCATGAATCAGCCGCTGAGAAAGTGTGGTGCTTTCTACTCAGTTCAGCTCGCAGGATTTTTTCATCTTTCTAAACGCGGTGCTTTCTAGAAACTTTGGAAGCACCGGCAGATTCATTAGTTTTATCGGAACTTGCTAAGCTCGGGGCGCACTCCTGCTAGCTTAGCGTTAGCATTCATTGGGATGACGGAGAAACTCAACAAATTATATTTCGGTAATTCAACACAATTCCAACTTGAAATCGAGAGAACGCCTTTTGAACTGCTTGACGGATTGAACGAGTGTGTAATCGAACGAACTCATTTGAAGGACGAATTTTACACTTTATCTGATAAACTCGCCTATCATTTCGAACCCCAACAATTCGGGAAGCCAGCCAATTTGACAATAAAATTTACGAACGAAGTTAAGAGAACCTTCGTTTCAACATTTGATCGAGTTTACCCAACATTCAAGAGTTCGTTAATCAATGATAATGGCATAACCTATGTGAAGGGCATAGTCGGATTCTCAACTTTTACGTTCCTGCGAAGTATCTACACAGAACTGGTGATTTTGATGTTTTTCGTAATATTTTTGATTGCCCCTGAACTCCAAGAATATCGACTTGTTACTATCGCTGGATTCATCGTTCTAACTCTTTTGACTGTGCTAAAACATAACCGAATCAAGAGGAGGATTCAATTCATGAACGAGGAAATAACTCGAATCTTAACAGAATGCTAACAGGCGATATAGCGAATGGCCAAACTGCATATCTGATACTGAAGAGCAAACTTGCCCGTGAACCTGCCCATTCTGTTGCTGTAGTGCTTCTATCCACTTTTTTCTTTCTGGATTTAGACTTGCAGAACGCAGTGCTTCGTAGATGCCGTTGTAGGTGTTGGGCAGTTTCACTATTTTACTGCTTTTTAAAGACGGATGTGGCCACTCGCCATATCTAAACGTTATGCTCCATATTGAGCCATGAGATACTTTCTTCTAACACTCGTAATACTTCTATCATTTCAAGCGAACTCTCAAGTTGCTACATATAACCTTATCTTGTTCGACTCATGCACGAACACTAATGAGCATGAACTTCTCTATTCGCTGGAACGAGGAGGAACGCTTTATTCGATATCTGACTCACTTGGTACTATCGAACTTCCAACCGTCGGAACGTATAGACTTCAGAGCAGCCTTAACTACATCAACCAAGATATAATTATTGAACAAGGTGTAAATATTGACACTCTTTCAACAGTAATAATTCAAGAATGTCTTGAGCCAATTTCACATCCGAACTTTATCGGATATTGTTGTTGCTCGGAGAAGTGCGATGGATTTCAACAAGATTATTATAACAACGGAACTGTTAGAATCGAAGGAACTTTCAAGGCTGGAATCCCAACTGATGAAGTGAAGTACTATTACGACGATGGAACCTTGAAAATGGTCAAATTCTATAACAGGAAAGGAGTCCTTAAGCGAACGGAGGAATACAAAAAGATCGACTAAAGGAGCATAACAGGCGATATGGCGAAAGGCCAAACTGCCTCTTTGATACTTCTGAGCAACACGCCCGTGAATCTGCCCATTCTGTCAGCTTTTGTGCTTCTAGTGATTTAATTCATTCTGGACTTGGACTTGTGAAACGCAGTGCATTGTGGATACTGTTGCGGGGGTTGGTCAGTTTCACTACCTTTCTGCCTTTTAGAGAGGATATGGCCACTCGCCATATCTGATCGTTGTAAGCCATTTGTGCAACCGATGAAAAGAATCCTATTTATTACTATATTTCTCAACTCACTAACTCTCTTTGGACAGACGAACTCCTTACTTATTGAGCTTCTGAACAAATCATTTCCGGAAAGCTCAAAGGAAGAAGGTCGGTGGGTGTTTTATGAAGACAAGGGAGAGATAACCGAAATAAACGCTCCACTTGTCCAACAACAACTCCCTGACAATAGATTCTACAAAGTACGTCTAACAAATTACTTAGGCTGGCACATTAACGAATCCTATTGTTTGGTACGACTGGATTCCATAACCAAGGATTTGGAACTCATTGAACCACTTTGGTACGGCGGTATTAATCGAAAATTCATGAAGAATTTTATAGGAATCCAATTTAATTCAGGAGGCGAGCTAACTGATTTTTTGAACGAACTCTTTGACTTGCTAACAACTGGATCTAATATGAGATTCGAACCTGTAGTCTCTGAACAACCTAACGAACTTCTATATGAATTACAGAACTTTCAAGCATCCAAATGGAAAGTTTGGCGAAACTTTTCAGTCACTTTGAAGGGAACCGAGATCAAGGAATTTTTATCGACCAACCCGGTAACGAACGATAGAATAAAAATAAAATAACGGCTTACAACAGACACTATCGATTATGTGCCAAACTGCCTCTCTGCCAGCTTCATAGGGACTTGCCCGCTGCTGTGCATCTTCTGAAACTTCATCGATTTTGGACACTTCTATGGTTCTGGATTTATACTTGTGGAACACAGTTTTTCATAGATACCATAGTGCTTGTGTGCACTTCCGCTATTTTAGTGTTACCTGACAGCTGTAGGCACACAAACCGATAGTTGAGCGTGATCCATTGTCTTCAAGACGGAATTTCCCTAGCTTTACTGTATGACAACTAAGGAGAAACTCAGAAATTCGATCCTTAACAAGATCAAGAAACTGTCGGACGACAAACTTCCGAACCTTGACTCCTATCTTAACGATTTAGAATCTCGATTTTCAACTGAAAAATCTACTTTGTCATTTAGCGGGATTTTTGAAGGATTAGAGTTGGACGAACTGACGACTAATCTTCATGAATCCAGAAAAGACAACACCAACCGAATTCCGGAGTTTTGAACCGATCGCTTATTGATACTGATATCCTTTCATATTTCCTAAAGGGCAACAATTTGGTAGCTGGAAACTTCGAACTCTATCTCAAAAAGTACCCCAAAATCATAATTTCTGAGATTACTTATTTCGAAATACTGTCAGGGCTAACTTTTAAGAAAGCGAACAAACAAATCGAAGGATTCGAGGCATTTGTCACAACCTGTGAGATTTTGAAACTTTCAACTGCCTCGCTTCAACAATCAGCGAATATCTATGCCGAACTCAGAGAAAAAGGTATAACTATTGGAACGGCAGATCTTTTCTTTTCTGCTGTGTGAATATCAAAAAGTTATCTTTTTAGCTAACTTTACTTCATGGACGAACAAAGGCACAGACAGATATTCTATTACAAGAATTACTATCTGGACTTTTACGAAACCTTAAAGCCAGAAGTCAAAAAGAAGCTTAACTGGACGCTCAAGCTGATTTCTACCGTGGAACATCTGCCTAAGAAGTACTTTCAGCACATGACCAACTCCAGTGGAATCTATGAAGTTCGAGAGGAAGTTGGCTCGAATACGCGTGTTCAGCTTCTTTGATGAAGGTAAGTTGGTGGTTCTGATTAACGGATTTCAAAAGAAATCGCAGAAAACACCAAAGAAGGAATTAGAATTGGCAGAACGACTAAAAAAGGAATACTACGATGAAAAAAATGAGCAATAACCTAAAATCGTTCGATGAACATTTGGACGAGGAATATGGCCAAATGGGGACAGCAAAACGTGAAGAATTTGAAGAAGGCTTTGAAGCATTCAAGCTTGGAGTAATGATTCAAGAACTCCGAAAAGAAAAAGGGATGACCCAGGTGGAACTGGCCAGCCGTTGCGGGACAACAAAAACCTATATCTCACGCATAGAAAACAATGCCAGTGACATAAGACTTTCAACGTTAATGAGGATTATTCGGGAAGGGTTTGGAGCGCATCTACGCCTGACCGTTGAAAAATAAAAAACGCTAACAAATGTCGGCAGATGTCATCTGAGCCATCTGCCTAGCTCATGAGCAAATCGCCCACTTCGGTGCACCTTCTGAGACTTCTGTGCTTTCTATTTTTTTCCTCTGCTTTTGGCGATTGTCTTTCTGTGTGCATCGGTTTCTGAAAGTTTGTGAGGGTGTTGCACCTTCGTTACTTTTATCGTTACTTGGCTATTTTCGGACATCCGCTTAACTTGGTTGGATCCTCTTATTCGCAAAACATGCTTTAATCAGGAATTTGTGTTAATCAACGATCAATGAGATTAATAGCTTTGCCAAAAGCAAGATCATGAGCAGTCCAATAATTCACTCCAGATCCATCGCAGATATCAGATCGGTCTTTGGTTTATCTAAACCAACCCACCCTTTAATCACCATCCTGGACACTCAAAAACTCGCTTATGGAGAAAAAACCGTTGGCAAGCGATTTTCTTCAGATTTATACTGCATTGCATTGAAGGATGCCAGTTGTGGAATCGATTATGGCCGAAATACCTATGATTTTGATGAGGGCGTTTTGATCTTCACTGCCCCACAGCAGATTATTACCGTAAAGAAGCCACAGGAGCTTAATCAGGTCAAAGGCTGGATGCTTTACTTTCATCCTGATCTTATTCGAAAAACGCCTTTGGGTGCAAAAATTGAATCCTATAATTTCTTCAATTATGAAGTGCATGAGGCACTTCACCTTTCAGAGCAGGAGCAGCAAACGCTTAATCAGATCATGGAATTGATCCGAAATGAAATCGGTGAGCGTATTGACAATCACAGTCAGCAGGTTTTAGTTTCTAACATTGATTTACTACTCAACTATAGTGCCCGGTTTTATGAACGACAATTCAATACACGCTCTGCAAGCAATCTGGATGTGGTTTCGAAAGTTGAGTCCCTCTTAAAAAGCTATTATTCTGAACATGCACTGATTGAATCAGGTCAACCGACCATTCAATACCTGGCAGATCATTGTCATTTATCTGCCAACTATCTCAGTGACTTACTGGCTAAGGAAACCGGGAGGTCGGCCAAGGATCACATCAATGATTTTATAATTGAAAAGGCCAAAGATTTACTCATGGGCTCAGAGGAATCCATCAGTGGAATCGCCTATCACCTGGGCTTTAATTATCCCCATTATTTTGGCAGGTTGTTCAAGCAAAAAACTGGTAAAACACCCCAGGAATACAGACAAATGAACTAAAGGAAAGGAAGCCAAATGGCTTCCTTTCCTTTTTTCTGCGATTTGTGTTTAACCTTCCCTTTTTCGTGTTAATTCTTCTATTACCTCATTCGGATATTTGTTTCATCAAATCATTAAAGAACAAATAAGATGAAACATAAAATATTAGTAACAGGAGCAAGCGGAGCTTTTGGAAGTCTAGCTTGTATGCAATTAGCCGAAAACGGTCATCAGGTGGTAGGCACCATGCGTTCTATTTCAGGTAAAAATGAAGCCATTGCAAATGAATTAAAATCCAAAGGTGTGGCAGTAGTTGAACTGGATGTGACCAATGAAGAAAGCGTGAATGCAGGCGTAAAATCTGCCATTGAGCTAATGGGCGGGCTAGACACTCTGTTCAACAATGCAGGAATTGGGGCAAATGGAATTTTGGAGTGCTTTACGTCTGATGACATCCAAAAAATGTTTGATGTGAATGTATTTGGGGTTCAGCGACTGATGAGAGCCGTTTTACCTCATATAAGACAACAAGGTAAGGGAACCATCATTCATACTTCCAGTTGTATTGGTAGAGTTACTACACCTTTTTTAGCTTCTTATTCAGCTTCAAAGTACGCTTTAGAATCATTGGCAGAGGGTTACAGAGCTGAACTTTCAGGCTTTGGTATTGAATCTTGTATTGTAGAGCCAGGTGGATTTCCAACAGGCTTTATGAGCGGAATGATAACCCCTAGCGATACAGATAGAATGAAGCAATACGGCGAAATGGCAAACCTTCCAGAAGCTTCGCTCAATGGTTATGTGGCTTATGTGGAGTCTATTCCAGAGCAAAGACCAGAGCGCGTAGCAGAAGCTGTAGTTAGATTGGTAAACACACCATTTGGCGAAAAACCATTCAGAACGGTTGTGGATTTTTCAGGTTTGAAAGAAGGCATTGAGAATTATAACAAAGTACTGAATGAAACCACCAAAGCCATCTATACAGCCAACGGAGTAGATAATTTACTGACCCTAAACAAAAGTTAAGATGAGCAAAACAATATTGATAACAGGAGCAAGTAGTGGAATAGGAAAAGCAACGGCTCTACATTTTCAAAAGCACGGTTGGAATGTCATTGCAACTATGCGTTCCCCCGAAAAAGAAACAGAGTTAAACAGGTTGGAAAACGTACAACTTGAAAAATTAGATGTACTTGATTTAACATCCATTGAACAAGCCATTGAAAACGGAATATCAAAATTTGGGAAAATTGATGCTTTGGTAAATAATGCTGGATATGGAGCATACGGTCCATTAGAAACATTTCCAAGAGAAAACATTGTCAGACAGTTCAACACTAATGTGATTGGATTAATGGATGTAACCAAAGCAATTATCCCCCATTTTAGAGAAAATAAAAGCGGTACGATTGTCAACATTTCATCCATCGGGGGACAAATGACTTTCGCTTTGGGATCACTTTACCACGGAACTAAATTTGCTGTTGAAGGCATTTCTGAATCCTTGCATTACGAAATGGCAGCAATCGGAGTAAAAGTCAAAATTGTAGAACCGGGATTTATTGCTACTGATTTTGGTGGTCGTTCATTTGACTTTCAGGCAGGGAATATTGATGAGTATAAGCCGATCATAAACGCTTTAATGAAGCAATGGCAGAATCCCAATAATACCGTTTCACCACCTAGTTTGGTCGCTAAAGTAATCTTTAATGCTGTAATGGATGGAACAGACCAGCTTCGATACCGGGCAGGTGAAGACGCTGAATTCTTATTAAACAAGCGAAAGAAAATGAATGATTATGAGTTCTTTGAAATGATAAAAAGCCAAATGGGAAAATAAACCATCACCCGTTGATACACCCAAAAAAAAGGTCCACCGCTATGTGAAGGTAGACCTTTCGCCTGCTGCGTATCATCGGCAGCAGCATTATTTCAAACTAAAATTTTTCAGGTAGCATGCACCAGTTCTGAAGGTTCCAGAGGTGCTACTTCCTTAGTTTTGGCCTCTTTATGGCCGCAGTAATCACATTTATAATGCTTGATGATCTCACCAGAAGCCATTGCTGTAGGTGCCTTCACCACCTCCTCATTGATTTCGCGTAGGGTCCTGAGTCGGCATTCATCACAAACCTGGTTGGTGTGGTGAATATCGTATTTCTCAATAACCTTTTCGCCGGTGGCATCATCAATCCATACATCATAGTCGTAGGCAAAAATTTCCTCATGCTCGATTTGTTCCTGTGTCAAATGAAGATCTTCCTCATCCTCATTCATCAATGTCATGGGGTTACCACTGGATGATCGTCTGGGGGCAAACCGAATGCTGCTGAGGTGTTTGGCCAGGATAGATGGATAATAATACTTGAGCAATAGCCGCAGTGTGTAATAGAATATACCACCAATGGCAACTGCACTTACCGTTTGCATGATCAACATGAAGTTGTTGAATGTTTTGTATTGGCCGATAAGATGGCTGTTTACAAAAAATGTAAGGCTCAATGAGAGCATCACGAAGAAATTCATCAATGCCGGAGTTTCATGAGTACTTACATACTCATAAAGATTAGACCTATTTTTAGATACCATTAGCCCTGTAGCGTAAAAAAATAATACGAGTATGGCTAAACCTAAAAAGACTGCTGACCAGAGTTCAGTATTCTCTTGCCAGCTAATAATAAAATCGGAATACTTTTCCATAATACCTTATTTTTTGATTGCTTGATTAAGGTACCCAATCCATAGGAGGAATATCACGACCAAAATCATGGCAAGGGCTGTATTCACCTGACATTGATCAGGTTGGCAGAATTGATGTCGGATAAAGCATTCTACAGTAAACCTGTTTTTGACCAATCCAAGCCTGAAGTAAGGACCTACCAAAGCCAAGATGGCCAACAATAAAAACGTATCTCTTTGATATTGCTAATAAAAAATATCACCTTCGCGGCTTCCTAAAAATGTATGGCCTGTCAAGCTGTTTTATGAATTGATCTATGAAGGTAAAATATATTGCTGCCAGGTACCCGATACGCTTTTAACATAAGAAAAATTAATCATCAGTTTTACCTCGCAACCAAAGGTCTTTGATGACCATACGGTTGCTTATTGTTTATGAAATATATCTTTAGCCTCTTCGATTTCAATCAAAAAGTAAATTACAAAACAGAAGTATTGTCCGGGCTCACTGTAGCCATGGCCCTGGTTCCGGAGGCGGTAGCATTTGCCCTCATTGCAGGCTTATCTCCATTAACGGGCCTGTATGCGGCATTTGTCATGGGGCTTGTATCTTCAATTTTTGGAGGTCGGCCAGGTATGATCTCGGGTGCTACGGGTGCCGTAGCGGTGGTCATCGTTTCCCTGGCGCGCGATTTTGGTGTGGAATACGTATTTGCAGCGGTAATCCTTGCAGGAATGATACAGTTTCTGGCGGGTACACTCAAACTCGGCAAACTGATGCGGCTGGTACCGCATCCTGTTATATTCGGTTTTGTCAATGGGCTGGCGATTATCATCTTTCTTTCACAAATGACCCAATTCAAAACAGCCGATGGCTCGTGGTTGAGCGGTAACGCACTGTATGTTTCACTTGGTTTGGTATTGCTCACTATGCTGATCATCTGGGGTCTCCCAAAAATCAGTAAGGCCATACCAGCCTCATTAGTATCTATTCTGTCCATATTTGGGATTGTTATGCTATTTGGCATTGACACCAAAACAGTAGGTGATATTGCATCAATCAGCGGTGGATTTCCTCCTTTCCATATTCCGGAGGTGCCGCTATCCTTCTCGACGCTAAAAATCATTTTCCCCTATGCCCTAATTATCGCCGGCGTTGGGCTGATTGAGAGTTTATTGACCCTCAATATCATAGATGAAATAACCGAAACCCGCGGCCATGGCAATAAAGAAGCGGTAGCGCAGGGCACTGCCAATATCCTCTCAGGACTATTCTCTGGAATGGGTGGTTGCGCTATGCTTGGTCAAAGTCTCATCAATGTAAGTAATGGTGCAAGGGCAAGGTTGTCGGGTATAGTGGCTTCTGTAATGTTGCTCATGTTTGTGATGTTTGGCTCAAGCCTGATCGAGAAGGTTCCGATGGCAGCACTTACCGGACTGATGATCATGGTAGCTATAGGCACATTTGAATGGGCTAGTTTACGTACATTCAACAAAATGCCTAAATCTGATATCATTGTGATGGTGATGGTGACTCTGGTAACGGTTTTTCTCCACAACCTGGCTCTGGCGGTAGTAGTTGGGGTGATCATTTCTGCCCTAGTTTTTGCTTGGGACAATGCCAAAAGAATACGTGCTCGCAAGTCCTTTGACGAAAATGGCGTGAAGCATTATGAGATCTATGGTCCATTATTCTTTGGGTCTATAGCAGCATTCAATGAGAAGTTTGATGTTGCCAATGACCCTGATGAGGTGGTCATCGATTTTTATGAAAGCCGTGTGGTGGACATGTCAGCGATTGAAGCGCTAAACAAGATCACGGAGCGCTACCTGAAAGTAGGTAAAAAACTGCATCTGAAGCACCTAAGCCCCGACTGCAAAAAGCTACTCAAAAATGCAGAGCAAATTATTGATGTGAATGTTCTTGAGGATCCAACATACAAGGTAATGGCAGATTAAGGCATAAAAAATTTAACCCTTAGCAATATGAATCGCCATAGTGATTTGTTTTTGAAGATCAACGCTTCAATAGCTTAAAGGCGATTTCTCGTCCATGACCCTGAAACATAGCCAGGTTTATCCAAAACCAGGCAAACTGCTCCATCAGCTCAAACTTGTCGTTGCCACCCACATCATAGCATACCGCAAACCCGGCATCTTTTGCCAGTTGCTTTGCCACTGCCTTTCCCCGGTCGCTATCCCCGCAGGTAAACATATCAATAGCTGTATCTTCGTACACAGTATTCTCCATGTTGTTGTACCCGGTGGTATTGAAGCACTTAACTACATCAGGTGTAACGGTATGATCCAAGATTGCAGCTGAGGTAGAGCTGTATCCTACAGGCCCATTGCCTTTGATGATATTCATCGCATCGATGATCACCTTGCCCGAGGTGTCTCCCAAACTTTCAACTATGGCTACCGTGGCTTTGGCAGGTGTCGCCAGCAAAACTACCTCTGCCTGACTGACCGCTTCAGTAATGGTATGCACAGTAGTGTCCGGGTTTTTCAGCAGATGCTGCCCCTTGAAATTCTCTTGATCCTTCACGCCCAGGTAAATCCTATGCCCTGCCCGGGCCCATTTGGTGGCAAGTGCCCCACCCACATTGCCGGTTCCTATTATTGCTATTTTCATAACACCAATTTAAGAATAAGCAATCAATGCCATTTAGTTAAGCTCAAATTTATCCTTCTTATTGAGAGCGTTAGGGAGAGGAAGTTGAAAAACTTGCTTAACTGAATGGCAATAAATAAGCAATCATATTTAAGATTGTCATGATTGCAACTGAGCTCAGTTTTATCTAAATCACACCTGATTCGTGTTTATTTGCACTTCCAAAACACGATTTCTTTCTGAATAATGTTTGATCAAATCAATATTAAGAAGGTTCAGGACCATGCAGCAATTCCTGTGGAATTACTCCTGCTGGCAGACCCCTCCCGTGAAATGATCAATCTATACATCCATGAAAGTTGCTGCTTTGGAGCTTTTTTCAACAATCAATGGATCGGAGTAATTGTCCTCTACCCAATAACCGAAGGGCAATTCGAAATCAAAAACATTGCAGTAGCGGAGCGTTTCCAGGGTAAAGGCATAGGTAGCATCCTGATGAACAGGGCACTGCATTACGCCCAAAGCAGAGGTGATCAATCAATACTGATCGGTACTGCAGATACCAGTCTAGGTCAGCTGAATTGGTACAAAAAATCAGGCTTTAAAGAGATCCACAGAAAAATTGACTTCTTCATTCAACATTACCCTCAACCCATCATCGAAAATGGTCAAAGATGCCGAGACATGATCATGCTGGAAAAGTCGCTTGGGCGGTAACTTTTTGATAATATTTCATCCAGAAAAATAACCTGGCAATCGGCCCAAACTAAACGCATCTAGCGTATTTTGCAAAGTTGATTAGACCTACCGGGTCGATTCGTTAGCCGTAAGCCAACCATCATATTTATTGTCTTTTATATTTTGGTTAATAAACATGAAAAAAAGCATTGTCATCTTTGAAGCGGAAGGAGGATCTGATAAGTGGATCAACGGCCATCGCAAGGATACCCTACCCATTGTAGAGGCCATCAAAAACCATGGCTGGCATGCCGAGGTGGTCTTTTTCAGAGATGAATGGAAAGACTTCATCATCGACTATGCCTCCACAAATTTTGACGCCTATATCAGCAGGATCAATCCTGGCACCCTGCCGGAAGGTGAAGCCTCCTATTTCGAAGCGTTGGATCAATTTATTGATGCCGGACTCTTTCCAATGTCTTCACCCACCGCCATGCTCAATTTTGGGGCAAAAAATGTACTGGCAAAACTTGCCGATACGCCACTGGTTCCCGGTGATACGTTTGCCTATTATGATGTAGCCACTTTCAAGGACTGCTTTCCCCATTCCCTAACACTCGGTGAAAGGGTACTGAAGCAAAACCGGGGCAGTGCCGGAGAGGGCATTTGGCGCGTATCACTGGATGCACCATTTACCTTTAGTCCACATGATAAAGTGCCCGTGGATGCCACTGTAAAATGTACTGAGGCTGTTGATAATCATATAGAATACCATAAGCTGGCAGATTTCATGGAGTTCTGCACGCAATACATTGAAGGTGACAATGGCATGCTGGTGGATATGCGTTTTCTGCCGCGCATAGTGGAAGGCGAGATCAGAATCCTCATGGTAGGTAATAATCCCATGTTTGTGGTGAAGAAAAAACCGGTGCAAGACGAATCTTCCTTTTCAGCCACCCTCTTTTCAGGTGCGAAGTACTCCTACCATCAACCATCAGAATTTCAGGAATTGATAGGGCTTTTCCACGAAAACCTACCGCTAGTGTCAGACAAGCTTGGAGGCCTGCCTACGCCCTTGATCTGGACTGCCGATTTTATGCTGGATAATGACCCTCTGGGACGGGATAAATACATTCTGGGTGAAATCAACTGCTCCTGTGTAGGCTTTACCAGCCATCTCAACCATGGCATACAAGAAGCTATTGCTGCTGAAGCCATACGCCGGATCAAGAAGCATTATGGATTATTGGCAGATGATAGCATAGCAGATGAACTTGCTGACCCCATCATGTAAAGCAGCATCTTCAAGCATTCAGGGTAGGTTGTTTTTCCCGCTCTGTAGTCTGCACATATGTTTCATCATAATCGGCCCGTAAGGTGCCAAACAGACGATCCCATATCAGGGTGTAGAGGCCGTAGTTTCCATGAAACTTATGGTGGTGCAGGTTATGCGCTACCGATGTGTTGACAAATCGACCTATTCTGGATTTGTGAAAGCCTTTTGGAAATAGCTCATAGCCCAAATGTCCATATACATTGTACACGATCTGGAAAATCATAAACAACATAATCATATACCGATGGGTAGGCACGGTGAATGCTAAAATCGGAATGATGCCCACTTCTAACAATGCCTCCAGCGGGTGAAAAGCATAGGCTGTCCATGGAGAAGGGTTGGTGGATAAATGATGAATTTTATGAACCGACCGAAATAGTTTCGGATGGTGCATCATGCGGTGAATCCAATAGAAATAGAAATCATGGATGAAAAACATGGGTATCAAAGTAAGCACCCAATAGCCGGCCGGTTTATCGCCGAGATCATCATACAAAATATGGTATGGCTTTAGCCACACGAATGTGATCAAAGCTACCACTGCAAAAAAAGCTATTGTCAGTAACGAGTACCCCAGGTCTCTTCTATAGTCTTTTGACAATGGGAATCTGGGCTGTATTTTTCTTGCTGCGACCTGATTTTTAAAGAGGATGTAAAAAAACAGAAAGGCAAATCCCGCCACGATCAAATAGCGGATACCTATTCGGAAATAACTATTGGGGAAATATTCGAGCAGTTCAGACCACATTTCCAATCTAAATAAGCTAAAACAGAGGTCATCCACAAGGTCACCCAGGAAATACTATGCCCTTATCGACTTTTAACCTGAATTATTAAATAAAAAACCTGAAAATGACCTCTATTACTAAAATCGCTAGCGCTTTATCAACCCTGCTATAAAAAGAATCACTATAGCACCAATAAGTGCGGTGACAAAAGTGCCAACCATGCCACTTGCTATGCTAATGCCCAATACGCCGAAGAGCCAGCCACCTACAATAGCACCGACTATGCCCAAAATGATATTCCAAAGCAGCCCAAATCCGCCGCCTTTCATGATATTGCCGGCAAGCCAGCCCGCTACAGCGCCGATGGCAAGCCAAATAATAATACTCACTGGATCCATATTGTTTAAAGGTTTGGTTTACAGCAGTTTAATATCATCAAAAAAGATCAATTTTCATAGCCCAATGCCGTTTCTTAAACTGAGACTTTTGAGGCCTAAGCATTTCTTTATACTGCTATTGAGAGGCAGGATGTAAATTTTCTATGAAACAAGCACCTTTAGCTAGAATGGGTCGGGCTGTCTGAATAGTGGATTGATTTCTATAAAAAATACGGTTAATGCTCCATAAATAATTTTTTTGAAGCATTAACCGCACTTAAAACTAGCACACTCATACATTGGCTTTTGCCGCTGCTACCTTGGCGATAGGCACCCTGAAGGTAGAGCAGCTCACATAGTTCATACCCAAATGGTGGCAGAAAGAGATTGACTTAGGCTCACCGCCATGTTCCCCGCAAATACCAATGGTTAAATTATGTCGCGTAGTACGACCTTTTTGAATAGCTAACCCAATCAGCTGTCCCACGCCCTCCTGGTCCAGCTCCTGGAATGGATCTACTTCAAGTAACCCCTTGTCTAGGTAGATAGGCAGGAACTTACCCGCATCATCCCTGGAATACCCAAAAGTCATTTGGGTAAGGTCGTTGGTACCGAAAGAGAAGAACTCTGCCTGCCGGGCAATCTGATCTGCTACCAGTGCTGCTCTGGGCACCTCTATCATGGTACCGATTTTATAAGGCATCTGGTCATTGCGCTCCTTAAACACCTGGCTGATCTCCTCCCGCACTATTTTGGCCTGCATCTCAAACTCCTTCACTGTACCGATAAGCGGCACCATGATCTCGGGACGAGCACTGATGCCCTCAGCTTTGAGATTAAGCGCCGCTTCAATGATAGCCCGCGCCTGCATGGCAGTAATTTCAGGATAGGTATTGCCCAGCCTGCAACCTCTGTGGCCCAGCATCGGGTTCACCTCCTTCAGGTTTTCAATTTTAGCCTCAATATCAGCTATGGAAATGCTCATAGTATCGGCCATCTCCTGCTGACTTTTGGGATCATGTGGCAGAAACTCATGCAATGGTGGGTCCAGCAACCTGATGGTAACCGGATAGCCCTGCATGGCTTTCAAAATGCCCTCAAAATCTGACCGCTGCATGGGCAGCAGTTTTTCGAGTGCTTTTCTTCGGCCGGCCTCATCATTGGCAAGGATCATCTCGCGCATGGCTACAATCCTTGGCCCTTCGAAAAACATGTGCTCAGTACGGCACAGGCCTATGCCCTCGGCACCAAATTCTCGGGCAAATTTTGCCTGCTCCGGTGTATCGGCATTTGCGTGCACTTTAATCCGGGCATGCTTTTCGGAAATACGCACCAGCCGCGCCAGGTTGCCGCTGATCTCCGGGTCTCTGGTGTCTATCTTTCCGGCATATACCTGTCCGGTTGAGCCGTTGAGCGATATCCAGTCGCCTTCTTTGTAAACTGTATCGCCTATGGTCATCATCCTGCGTGCCGTATCTACATGTACCGCACCTGCGCCGCTGATGCAGCATTTGCCCATACCCCGGGCTACCACAGCAGCATGGGAGGTCATACCGCCCCTTGCAGTAAGAATACCTACTGCGGCATCAATACCTGCGAGATCCTCCGGTGATGTCTCTATCCGAACCAGGATCACCTTTTCACCACGCTCTTTCCAGGCCAAGGCATCCTCAGAGTTGAAAACAATACGCCCTGTTGCTGCACCGGGAGAAGCCGGCAAGCCATTGGCTATGGATTTAGCTTTTTTCAATGCCTTCAGATCAAAAATAGGGTGCAGCAGCTCATCCAATTTCTTGGGACTGATCCTTCTCAAAACTTCCTTTTCATCGAGAATACCCTCATCCATCATTTCTATGGCAATGCGTACCATGGCCTCTCCTGTACGTTTGCCATTTCGGGTTTGCAGAATCCAAAGCCTTCCCTCTTCTATCGTAAACTCCATGTCCTGCATATCCTTGAAATGATCTTCAAGCTTTTGCTGAAGCACATTCAACTCCTGAAAAACATCGGGCAAATACTCTTCCAGCGACATATAGTTTTTCTTGCGCTCAGCTTCATCTACCAGGGCCAGCCTGGCCCATTCCTGCGAACCTTTCAAGGTGATCTGGTGTGGCGTACGTACACCGGCCACCACATCCTCGCCTTGTGCATCGATGAGGTATTCACCATTGAAGACATTTTCACCGGTAGCCGCATCGCGCGTAAAAGCTACGCCTGAAGCAGAAGTCTCGCCCATATTGCCATAAACCATGGCCTGCACATTCACAGCAGTACCCCAGTCTTCCGGTATATCATTTAGCTTTCTGTACACTATTGCCCTGGGCGTATGCCAGCTTTCAAATACCGCTATAATCGAATTCCACAATTGCTCTGCAGGATCCTGCGGGAATGGCTTGCCGGTAAGCTCTTCGATACGGACTTTGTATTGCTCTACCAGTTTTTGAAGGTCTTCGGTAGATAGCTCCTGGTCGGTTTTTACGCCTTTTTCCTCCTTCATAGCATCAAGGATGGTTTCAAACACATCATAGTCTTCCGGCACAAAGGTGTTGACCTTCATAACTACATCACCATACATTTGTATAAAGCGGCGATAAGAATCCCAGGCAAAATGCGGCTTGCCCGATTTTTTTGACAACCCCTCAACCACTCTGTCATTCAGGCCGATATTCAATACCGTATCCATCATACCCGGCATAGAATCCCGGGCACCAGACCGCACAGAAAGCAACAATGGATTGGTCTCATCATCGAAGTTGGACCCCATAATGCGCTCAATAAAATGGACCCCATCTTTCACCTCGGGGCGTAAAAGTTGTTTCACTTTTTCTTTACCATAATCATGGTACTCGGTACATACATCGGTAGTAATGGTGAATCCCGGGGGCACCGGTAATCCGATGTGGGTCATTTCTGCAAGATTGGCACCTTTACCGCCCAATAAAGGCTTCATCTGGGTTCTACCATCAGCAAGGCCATCGCCAAATCTGTATACACGTTTGATTGATTCTGTAACTCCTGGCATAGTTATGTAGGTTTGTTCAACATCAACGAGATTACAGCATTCTATTAATTAAAAATAAGACGAATAAGAGCTTTTTAGATGATTTTTATTAGCATTTGAAAATTAAGATTCTGTTTACAATCGGCTGATTGAGAGGTGGTCAAGCATTAAAATCTCTACTTTGGCAATTGCTTTCTTAAAGACATTGGAAAGCGGATCGCCCACTGCCCAGTTACTACCTTTTACCCCGATGAAGAATGCTTTTGAAGGCAGTTTTTGCACAGACATACCTAGTTCCCAAACTGTAGACAATGATATGCCATGACTGGAGCAATTGGCAATTTGCCTTCCCTCCCAACTTTGAAGGTTTTCGGTTGTCATGATGCTGCCATCAGCACCAGAATCGCTTTGAAAGGCATCAATAATGATGGCATGCCGCCTGTCCCACATTTCCAGCAGGCGGGTAAGGTCATCAGAAGCCTGATGGTAATCTGCAAGGTCAGGATGCTCTTGTTTTAGATAATGAATGACTGCCGGACCAAAGCCATCATCTCCGCGCAATGAATTGCCTATACCAATTACCACCGGCTTATCCACGATCAATATTTACCTTCAAAAAATGGGTTGAGCAGGAGATGCAGGGATCATAATTACGCACGGAAGTCTCACACAACTCACCAAGGGCGGCATCATCCAGGCCAATATTCTGTTCCACAATCCCTCGCAAATCCAGCTCCATTACCTTTTGGTTATGGCTGGTGGGCGCAACAATTCGGGTATTTTGAATGATCCCCTGATCATCGAGGGTGTATCGATGAAACAGAATACCCCTGGGTGCTTCTGTAACAGCTTCTCCCATACCAGCTGCCGGCATTACCTGATCTTGAATTTCAAACGGGTATTCATAGCTACTAATGATTCGCATGGCCTCCTCACAGGCATAGTAGCTTTCGAGCATACGCACCAGCAGACTTTTGAATGGATTGGTACAGCCAGGTTTTAAGCCTATTTCTTCCGCTAATGCTTTAGCTGAATCAGAGAGCTTATCGTAATTCAAATTGAATCGCGCCAATGGCCCGGTAAATATGATTTTTTCACCATCAAGGTTGGTATGCAATGTAGTGCTGTAAGGCACATGTTCCTCTTCAAAATGGGCTTCATAATCTTCCACCCTAATATCCAGGCCCTTGCTAGAAATCAATCTGCCCCTGTTCATGGGGTATTCCTCCGGGTGTGTGAGGCTCACAAACTCATAATCGAAATTGAATTCAGGAAAATCCAATGTAGCCATCCATTTGGCCGCATGCTGTGCTATGGCTTTCGCTGCCTCCAGCGGTGCAAGTAGTTGCTCCAATACTCGCTTCTGAGGATAGCGATAAAAGCCGCCCACTTTTACATTGATCGGGTGAATTTCCCTTCCGCCAAGGGTATTGACTATATCATTACCGGCTTTTTTCAATTGAAGCGCTTTTACTACCCAGTCTTTATGATCGCTGGCCATGGCAATTGCATCGGGATACCCCAAAAAATCAGGTACATGGAGCATAAAAGTGTGTAAAGCATGGCTCTCTATCCATTCGCCGCAGTACAATAATCGCCTAAGCGAATCTACAGTGGGATGAGGCGTAAAGCCACAAATCTTTTCCATAGCATGTACAGAACTCATTTGATAAGCAACAGGACAGATACCGCAGATTCGGGCTGTAATATCAGGCGCTTCACGAAAAGACCTTCCCTTGAGCAACCCTTCAAAAAAGCGTGGCGGCTCAAAAATTTTGAGCTGTGAGGCCTCCACTTTACCCTCATTTACCTTCACATAAAATGAGCCCTCCCCTTCTACGCGGGCTATGTAATCGAGCTTGATGGTCCTGGTTTTCTTATCGTTACTCATAATTTCGGCTTTCTTTTTCGAATGATTCTGCGGCACTATTAAAGCTCCTGAAAAGTCGCATAATCTCATCACTGGCAAGGCCTGAATGTGCTAAATAAGAGGCCAATGAAGCGGTATTGGGGTTTTCCTTTGGGCCATAGCAGCCAAAGCACCCCCGGTAATAGCGCGGGCAAAGGGCCTGGCATCCGGCCTGTGTAACCGGCCCAAGACATGGCGTGCCACTAGCTACCAACACACAGACGTTCCCAGATTTTTTACATTCATTGCAGACACTGTGCGATGGTGTATTGGGCCTTTTGCCTACCAAAAACGAAGACAGCACCTCTAGCAATTGGTATTTATTGATGGGGCAGCCCCTCAGCTCAAAATCCACTTTTATATGATCACTGATCGGTGTAGAAGTCTCAAGGGTCTGTATGTATTCGGGATGGGCATACACCTGCTGCACATAGCCGGCCACCCTGGTATAATTTCTTAGGGCCTGGATGCCGCCGGCAGTGGCACACGCACCAATGCTGATCACCAGATTGGAGTTTTTTCTAATCCTCAAAAGCTGCATTGCATCGGAAGGTGTAGTTACCGATCCCTCGATCAACGAGATATCATAAGGCCCTTCAACGACCGTTTTGGTAGCTTCCGGGAAATATGCTATCGTGATGGCTTCTGCAATCGCCAGCAATTCATCCTCACAGTCCAGGATACTCAGCTGACAGCCATCGCAGGAGGCAAACTTCCAAACAGCCAATTTCTTTTTGTCAGCTTTCATAGGTCCTGAATGTTTAGGTAAGGTTTCACTTGTTCATAATTGAAAACTGCTCCGTCTTTGCACACAAAATGAGGCCCGTATTGGCAATGACCGCATAGTCCAAACCCACATTTCATATTGCGCTCCATCGAACAATAAATCGCAGGATCGGGAATGCCGGCCTGCTGGCAGGCGAAAATCGCAAAGCGCATCATCACCTCCGGCCCGCATACGTAAACCAGTGTGTTGGTTGGCTCAAACCTGGCCCTATTGATGAGGCGGGTTACAACACCCACATGTCCATGCCATTTGGAGAAAGCATGATCTACTGTCACCTGAAAATTGGTATGAGGATCAGACTGCCAGGAGATGATGTCATTGTGAAAAATGATACTCTCCGGATCTCGTGCACCATAAAGTACATTGAGATTACCGATTTTCTTTCTTTGCTGTAGAAACCGCTCAATTACAGGCCTGAGGGGACAAAGGCCTACTCCTCCGGCAATAATGAGCACATCTTTATAAAAAGCTTCCTTGATGGGCCATTGCGTACCGTAAGGGCCACGCACACCCAACAGGTCACCGGGCTCTAGCTTGCAAATGGCCATAGAAATAGGGCCTACTGCCTGAGTGGTATGAACAATGATTGGATGTGCCTCCTCTACACTGCTGACAGAGATAGGAATCTCTCCAACACCAAAGACATAGAGCATATTAAACTGGCCCGGTAAAATCGGTGCTATGGTCTTTTCTCCGGCAGGCTCCAATACCAGGGAGATAAGCCTCTCATTTTCATATATCTTATCCTTCACCAGATAGGGTATCGGCTCCCATTCACCTGAAGGGCTATATGCATGGGTATCAATATCTTGCTGATCAATGGTATACATCCAACATTTGCATTCGGGTTTCTACCAATCTTGCATTGGCTACTGCTGCTGATCGCTTCATAAGCAGATAGCCCAGGTGGTGATCTTCTTCACATTTTCTTCGGACACAGGCCGCATCCAGTGCTACTACCGAGGTTTCTACCATCGCTTTGGCATTCGCACGATATTTATATGGCGGAATGATCCAGTTGAAGCCTACAATTTCTCCCTCGCCCAGGGTGCTCATCATCATTGCCCCTTTGATGGGGTGATTGATTTCAAGCGCCACCTGACCTTTTTTGATCACATAGAGGTGTTGAATAATTTCATTTTCCCTACCCATATATTGATTGGGCGAAAAATGCATGTTTTGTCCACAACCCGCCAGGAACTCCAGTTTTTCTTCTGATATGCCATCGAAGAATTCCAGCTCCTGCAATAGATCCTTGATGTTTTTTGATTTCATGGCTATAGTTTTTCTAATCTGCTGTTTGCTTAGAGCCACTAGCAGAAAATTTCTTTAGTTCTTCCGTAATATCAATACCTACAGGGCACCATGTGATACACCGCCCACAACCCACACAGCCGGAGCTGTCAAATTGATCGTGCCAATGGGCCAGCTTATGTGTCATCCACTGCCTGTAGCGGGATTGTGTAGTTTGCCGAATAATGCCTCCATGGATGTATGAAAAATCGCCGTTAAAGCAGCTGTCCCAGGTAAGCCAACGCTCGGTATGATTGCCTGTAAGGTCAGTCACATCCTCGGTGATATTGCAAAAGCAGGTAGGACAAACCATAGTGCAGTTGGCACAGCTCAGGCATTTTTTGGCTATTTCATTCCAATGCGGATGCTCCAGGCTGCTTTTGAGCACTGATGGTGCTGTTGCCATTTCTCCTTTCACAGGCATTTGCTTTTCAGCTTCTTTGGCCTGTTTTTTAGCCTTATCTAATTCTTCGGGTTTTGCTAAAGGCGCATCCAGTTCCACCATCCAGTTTGAGGCCCTTTCTGATCCGGAAGTTGCCAAAAAATAAGGCATCTCATCTTCCATGAGTTCTGCCAAATTCAGGTCATATCCATGATCTGGTGTGGAGCTGCCTCCCATGCTTATACAAAAGCAGTTTGCTGACGGTCGGTGACAACTTGCCGCAATGATTACCAGCTGCTCGCGGGCTTTCTGGTACCACTCATTCACATAACTGCCTTTCAAGAAGACCGTGTCCAGGATGCGGATAGCCGAAAGATCACAGTTTCGCACACCCCAAAACACCATGGGTTTAGGGTCGGCTGCTTTAGTAAGTTTTATGGTATCGGTTGCCTTTTCAGCAGACCAAAGTTTACGCCTTGGTGGATGAAGAAATTGCTTAAAGGACTGTGGGCCTAAAGTGTACTCGAAAAAACGCTTTGCCCCTGTTTTCTCTAATTTATATTTCCCCGGTTGCTGTTTGTCTGTATATCCGCGTGCCAGGGCATTAAAATCAGTAAGCTCTTCCAGCATGATGGCGCCATCCCTGGCCACCGACCCAATTTGGGTATAGCCTACATCTGAAAAAAAGTCAAAGAGTTTTTCAAGATCAGCAACTGACAATCGATATGAATCCCCGGCATAATCCATTCTCAAATGAAAGATGATTGTGCCTCAGAATGTCGACAATATAACTATGGTGTCCTATGACAATCGTAAGTAAGTGAGGTGATTCATTTCAGTCTACAACTGAATTATTCCTGTCCCAGCTAAAAATTTACCGGTGCAGTTTACCTGCTGATCACGGCGAAAGTCTGCCTGGCGATTTCAAGCTCTTCATTGGTAGGCACCACCATCACTTTTACCCTACTGGTATCGGTGCTTATGCTTCTGGCAGATTTCGCCGGCTTTTCATTGGCTTTGTTTTCCAGCTCTACACCTAGAGATTCCAGCTGATCACAGACTTTTTCGCGGATCAACTGACTATTTTCTCCGACACCACCGGTAAATACTATCGCATCAGTCTTTCCCAGAGCAGCCAGGTAAGCACCCAGGTATTTTTTGATACGATAAGTGTACATTTCAATGGCCAGCTTCGCCTCTTCATCGCCTGCCTCATAGCGGCTCAATAATGTTCTTACATCCTGATCCCCGGTAAGGCCTTTTAATCCCGATCCTTTGTTTAGCAGTTTATCAATTTCCGCCATATCCATATTGAGATTGTTGTGCAGGAAAAAGATGAGCGATGGATCAATATCTCCACTACGTGTACCCATAACCAGGCCACTCAGCGGCGTGAGGCCCATGGATGTATCCACACTTTGTCCATTTTTAATGGCTGTGATGCTACAGCCGTTGCCCAGATGAATCGTAATAGCATTGAAAGACTCAAAGGGAATTTGAAGGTGCTCTGCAGCTTTTTTGGCTACAAATGCATGCGATGTGCCATGGAAGCCATAAACCCTCAGGCTATGTTTTTCATAATATGATTTGGGTATGGCAAACCGATAGGCAAAATCAGGGATGGACTGGTGAAAGGCTGTGTCAAAAACTGCTACCTGTGGTATATCGGGAAACATGCTAGTAGCCACTTCAATACCCAAAATATTGACAGGATTATGCAAAGGCGCCAAAAAAGAAAGATCCTTGAGCTGCTGTAGGATCGGCTCTGTAATCACAGCGGGTTGGTTGAAGTGCTCTCCACCGTGTACAACCCTATGGCCTACCGCATCAATACTGGTAGCCGAATTGGTATTTTCGGATAGCTTTTTCGTGATCAATTGCATGCTTTCGGCATGATCTCGCAGCGTCACTTTTTCTTGCTGTACTTCAAATACGTCTTCTGTATTCAGGTATTCGTGTTTGATCGCACTATCCGGTTCACCGATCCGCTCTACCAGGCCTTTGGCCAGAACTTTTTCTTCCGGCAAGCGAAAGAGTTGGTATTTGATAGAAGAACTTCCTGCATTGAGCACTAAAATCTGCTTCATTCTTACTTGCTATTTTGTTTCCTGTGCCTGAATGGCGGTAATGATGACGGTGTTAATGATATCTGTGACAGTACAGCCTCTGCTGAGGTCATTCACAGGCTTGTTTAACCCCTGCAACACCGGGCCAATCGCTACGGCACCCGTTTCGCGTTGAACAGCCTTGTAGGTATTGTTACCAGTGTTTAAGTCAGGGAAAATCAATACGGAAGCTTTGCCAGCCACCTCTGAGCCCGGGATTTTCTTTGAGCCTACCTGCAAGTCAACAGCAGCATCATATTGAATAGGGCCCTCAATCTTAAGATCGGGCCGCTTGGTTTTTACAATTGTAGTGGCTTCCCTTACCTTTTCCACATCTGCACCTTTGCCGGATTGTCCGGAGGAGTAGGAAAGCATGGCTACTTTCGGCTCCACACCAAAAGCCTGTGCCGTATCAGCGGATGCAATTGCAATCTCTGCTAGCTCCTGCGCATTGGGATTAGGATTGATGGCACAGTCTCCATATACCAGTACCCGGTCATCCAGGCACATCAGGAAAATGGATGACACAATTGAGAAATCAGGACGGGTTTTCACAAACTGCAATGCAGGCCTGATGGTATGCTGTGTGGTATTGACAGCACCAGACACCATCCCATCTGCATCACCCATGTAAACCATCATGGTAGCAAAATAAGACTTATCGCTCATGGTATCATGTGCCATGACAGGGCTGATGTTTTTATGCTTACGCAAGTCATAATATCGACTGGAGTACTCTTCAAATTTTGGAGACTTTAACGGGTCAACAATCGAGGCTTTCTGCTCAAGATTCTTAAGGCCCAGTCGGTTGATATTCTTGATCACCTCTTGCGGGTCACCCAATAAGGTAAGATTTACTATTTCCTGGTGAACTAGAAATTCAGCGGCTTTCAATATGCGCTCATCCTCTGCCTCTGGCAGTACGATGTGCTTTTTCTGGGACCGGGCTTTTTGGGTGAGGGTGTACTGAAACATCCTTGGAGTGAGGCCTCTTCGTACCACCGCAGTGGTTTTGGCTTCTAATTCCTCAAGGTCCACATACTTTTCAAAAAGCTGTAAGCTTTCCTGAATTTTTAGCTTATTCTCAGGCCTGATATAAGTACTGATATGGGCTAGTTTGTTGGCTGTTTCAAAAGTATTGTCACCCACAGCCATAATTGGGATACTGTGTGGCAGTCCATCCAACAGCTTCATTATGGATGATGCTGGTTTCAAACCACCTGTCAAAACAATGCCCGCTATACTAGGGTAATTTTTCGATAGATGTGCCTCCAATGTACCCAGTGCAATATCCCCTCTGTCTCCGGGTGTAATGACCATGCATCTGTCAGTAAGGGTATTGAGG
Source organism: Cyclobacteriaceae bacterium (assembly GCA_965227155.1). Taxonomy (GTDB): domain Bacteria; phylum Bacteroidota; class Bacteroidia; order Cytophagales; family Cyclobacteriaceae; genus UBA6059. Next base: position 3,226,073 of record OZ245731.1, on the reverse strand, counting down.
AAATTAGGCAGTTGCATAGCTGCCACCGAAAAGCGAAAAACCTGGTTCTCCAGCAAGTCTTCGCCAAATAATAATTCTGCATTGAGGTATTCCAGAATTTCCTTTACCGAAGGGCTTTTTAGTAGCTCATTTTTGGGAATCACAGAGTGCAGCAGGTTTTTGGATGGCAATTGCTTTTTCATAGCCTCCAGTAGCTGCGGCTGCATGGACTCCTCCGCGCGGTTAATAATAGCACCCACTACATCATAATCCTGCTCATGGAAGCTTTCTATTGCCAGTTGTATAGGGCTCAGGATATCTTCAATAGATCGACCAAGATCGCCCCTGCCGATGATCAATACTGAGCTACCCAATTCTTTGGCTACCCTAACATTAACACCAAATTCAAAGGCGCTACCCTCGGTAAGAAAGTCTGTACCCTCACAGAGCACAAAATCACTTTTACGCTCCAGGTGTTTAAATTTTTGAATCACACGGTCGAGCAGCTCATCCGTTTTACCCAGCGAAATCAGCCTCTGCGCTTCATGCCGGTGAAAGGCAAAAGATTCCTCGTAAGTTTGATCCAGGTTAAAATGTTGCAACATCAGATCGATGTTTTTATCCCTGTTATCTTCATCTGCAATAATGATCGGACGGAAAAGTGAAACCCTAAGGGTCTTTTTCAGCATATAATCCATGATGCCAAGGCAAACGAGGGATTTACCGCAATAAGGCTCCGCGGTGGTTACATATATAGAATTGGCCATAAAATTGTTGTCGTTGTGTTGAGGCAAATTTAGACCCTATACAATGGAAAAACTTATGATAATGATCAGCATATCCCCATCAATTAACCGGTCTTATGTTTAAACCGGGCATTATTTAATCTAAACTGATTGCTAATTACATCTTTAAAGACTCTTCCCAATTATAATTAATCATTGAAGATGTAATGCCATTTAGTTAAGCGAGTTTTTTCTATTTCCTCTCCCTAACCCTCTCAATGAGAAGGATAATTTGAGCTTAACTAAATGGCATTGATTGAAGATAAAAACTATTCCCAACCAAATACCATGATTAAGGGTCTTTGAGACATATTTATCAAACTATGAAATCTTTATCAGCGATTGGGTTTTGCTTGCTTGTCTTAGCCTGCAGCCCGGATGAAAATGTGGAAAAACTATGCATAGCAAATCCACAGGGAAATATTGAACCGGGCAAAGTAAATATCACTGCTGCTTTGGGCTCTACCACCCTTTTAAGCGAGGGAGAAAGAGTTCAGAATATTGCGGAAGCTCCAAATCAGGATGCGTTCTACTCCATTACAGATGTCGTATTTACCCTTGGAGATGAGGTGCAAGCTTCCATTTCCAGTGAATCTACTTTTACCAATTGGGTGCAATTTGACGTGGAAGCCGGCTCTCCTACAATCTCTTTTAAAGTGGATAATAAACCTTACTCGATTGATCCATCAGAATGGTTGATCACTTGGAGTGAGGAACCCTTTCCTGCAGGCATCTACATCTATTATATCGTTATAGAAGACCTATCCAAAGATCAGATAACCCTTGTTATCCGGGAGTGGGAAAACTACAGCGAAACTTGCGAAGATGTGATCCAGTCTTTTGAATGAAAATGCATTAAATCAACAATTTAGACTGCTCTTATATGATTCCTATTTCAATTTTTATTGAGAAGGCTGAGCGTATCTTTTTGCCTGATTTGGTAAACGCCTGACGTATTGTCAATGATCAGTTCGCAATCCTTGAAGAAGTTCATACCGATACGGAGGTCGCTGGAATTGCGGATATCTACAGGCACCTCTTTAAAAACAAGACCATTGAGCCAAACAAAAGGTAAGGTGCCTTCCAGCTCTTTTACCTCCTGTAAGCCACCCATAGTGTAGATATCCCTGATGTTTTCAGAAAACTCAAATGCATTTTGCAACCGTGCAGCCAGCGGGTGATCTTCCGGCACATTGAGACCCTTGGCCGAAGATCCCAGGTCTATGATGGCCCGGTATGTCTCTCCAGCAATGCTGATGTTTGTATGTGGAGAGCCGTTTTCCCTTTCTATAGGGATCACATGAAAACCTTCAGCATCAAATGGCTCGTGGCTAACCGAAAGCTGCTTGAGTGGATAATCGATCTTCCAGTTGGCTTTGTTAAGGATAGACTGCCCGATGAGCCCTCCGAAATCAGGGATTTGCTCTTTGAGACCCACAAAATCACCATACAATGCCTGAATATTTTTAAATGCGACATCTCCTATCTGCAGGGGTGTCGCTTTGCGCCGGTAAAGAGTGGTTTTGCGATTGGAAGCACCCGATACTAGTGTTGGCTTACCTTTGGTTTCATCACTTTGAATCAAGCTGAGCTGAGCGCCGGTATCCAAAATAAAATTTTTATACACACCATCAAGCAACACCGGCACTACCACCACATGTTTGTAAGTAGTAAAAGAGAAAGCTGTCTGAAACCTTTTTGGAGAAAGCTTTCCTCTCTTTTGGTAATGGGAAAGAGAGCAGCTTGCTGATAGCAGTAGTACAATAAAAAACCATCTTCGATGCATACTACTAAAGTACTAAACCGAAGTGTAGATACACCATTCATTCATGGTCCACCATTAATAAAATAAGCATATTGAAATGAGCACTGCGTGATTGCATCTTGTTCGGCCAAGATTATTTCTTCATTTAAACCTTACAGGTTTATTGATAAGCTTATTCAATAGAATCGTAAAATGCAGTAGTTTTTCAAAGGCAAAACCTGTAAGGTTTTAAGATCGATTCAGGGTAACGTAAGTTCAATTAATAAGACTTAAAGACTGTCTCAAAAGCCCCTTTTTTGTCATCCTGAAATCATTTCAGAATCTCAAATGAAAATAATTTCATCGGGATTGATTCTGAAATAAATCAATAAGGACACTTCGAATTGCTTTTGAAACAGTCTCTTACTAGAGGCGATAAATCTCAATCATCAAAACTGAAATGCCAGTCCAACACCAATGGCTATGGTTTCAATAGGTGTATTATACTTTACCTGACCATTCAAAAATACATTGTCACTCATTGGAAAATTAACCCCGGCTCCTATGTTTAGGCCAGTGTCATTTGCTGAGACTTCACCAAAAAGCGGAACTGTAGTAGTAGAAGAAGCGAAAGAAACACCTACCAGGCCATAAATCTCCACATCGCTGCTACCAAAATAATAACGACCGTCAACATTGATTGAGCTAAAGTTCGAACTCAGCTCCGTACCGCCTACATCCACACTACTTTCAAAGAAGAGATCATAACCGGGTGCAATAGAAACTGCATCTGAGACGAAATACTCAGCTCCTAAATTGATTCCTAAACCAATTCCAAAGTCTCCATCATCCTGGATGGCAGTAGCCGTACCGATTAGTCCACCAACCTGCGCTCTAAAGGCGCCTTTTTCTTGTGCATTTGCGGATATTGTTACAAACAATAATGCCGCGAGGATTAACTGTAGTTTTTTCATTATCCGTTTTTTGATGGTAAGTAAGTGCATTCATAGCGTTGAGGGAATACCCTGTTCAGGGTATATTAAGTGCTGCCTGATTTAGGGTGCCAGTGTGGAATTGAGTTTATAGTCCTATTATATAATCATCCCCATATCCAAACCTTTTGTATTTCAATAAAAGCTACCCGTTATGAATAGATTCAGAATCCTCTCTTCACAATGCGTGATACTTTTGATCGTAATTGCTTTAGGGTGCAACCCTAAAAAAGAATCTCAGATCGATAATACCATTATGAATGCCCTCGGTAACAAACACCGGCAGGATTGGGTGGATTTGGCTGAAGCATTTAAATCTCAAATGGCAAATGATTCTACCAATGCAGAAGCATTTATAGGTTACGCGGAAGCACAGATCATCCTATATATTTTTGGCTTTGATGCAAGAGAAGAAACTATTCCCAAAGCAAAAAAAGCATTTGAGCATGCCTGGAAGCTGGATTCTATGAACAGTGCTTCTTATAAAACTTTGGGTATGTTGGAATTTTTGGACTGGGACTGGGAAGCGTCCAAAATGGCATTTGAAAAGAGTATTGCTTTAAACCCAAAAAACATGGATGCCCGCCACTGGTACTCTCTCTGGTTGTCCGCTATGGGTGATTTTGATGAAGCAATGGCACAATCGGACACCATTATGACTATCGATACCAATAACCAATACAGGATAGGTCGGGGATCATTGCTCTATTTTGCTAGGCGCAATGAAGAATTGCGCGATCTGATGCTGGAAGAGGTGGAAGCAAACCCTGAGCAAGCCTGGGGTTATGACTGGTTGGGTATGGCTTACATAGAGCTGGAGAATTTCGAAAAGTCATTAGCAACCTACTACAAGGCATTCAATCTGGCTGATGGCCTTGCTGAAGTAGGAGGTGGCTTGGGGCATGCACTCGGCCTGGCCGGTGAGCAGGAAGAGGCGAAAAAGCTGGCTGATTTCTATGCTGAAACAGCTGCATCCGGCCGCTATGTACCTGCTGTCCAGCGGGCATTCATCCATATAGGTCTTGGGGAATATGACGAAGCGATTGCCTTGCTGGAACAGGCATACAATGAAAATTCCTGGTTCATTATTTTCATGCAGGTAGAACCCTGGTTAGACCCGCTAAGGGACGATCCTCGTTTTCAGGAAATTATGGACAGGATGGAGTTTCCTAGTTAGGCTAGCCTTCAAAAGCAACTACTTCCTGTCTGGCTACACCCAGCCCTTCAATGCCTAATTCCATCACGTCCCCTGGTTGCAAGTACCGTGGAGGTATTAGGCCTAATCCAACACCCATGGGTGTACCGGTAGATATCACATCGCCGGGCTCCAGGGTCATAAACCGGGAGATATAGGCAATAGAAGTTTGCACATTAAAGATGAAATCAGACGTGTTGCCATTTTGCATCATTTCACCATTTACTTTTAACCAAAGGTTTAAGTTATTAGGGTCTGGTATTTCATCGGTAGTAACCAGGTATGGACCTAACGGTGCAAAGGTGTCGCAACTCTTGCCCTTGACCCATTGCCCACCCATTTCCAGTTGGAAGGCTCGCTCGCTGACATCATTGTGAACAACATAGCCTGCTATATGGCTTATGACCTGCTCCTCACTGATATGGGAACATCGCTTACCAATCACGATGGCCAGCTCCACTTCCCAATCTGTTTTCTGGCTGTTTTTGGGTATAATTACCTTATCATATGGTCCACAGATACTCGAGGAAGCTTTGAAAAACAAGACCGGTTCGGTTGGTATGGGCATCCCGCTTTCCTGTGCATGCTTAAGGTAATTGAGACCTATGCAAACAATCTTGCCCGGTCGATATATCGGTGCATCAAATTCAGGATCATTAATAACAGTCAAATCTTCTTTTTCAATGACCGCCTTGACTTTATTTAAACTATCCTCTTCCAAAAATGACCTGTCCAGATCATAAAAATGATTTGAAAGATCGTAATGCCGCTCTCCAATTACTACTCCGGGAAGTGTCCTTCCTCCTTTGCGATATCTAAATAATTTCATTGATTAACTATTAAGTGTTGTAAATCCGCCATCTATAGGAAAGCAGGTGCCTGTAATGAATGCTGCTTCATCGCTGCAAAGATACACTGCCATAGCTGCTATTTCTTCTGGCTTACCCATTCTACCAATAGGCTGTGTTTTTGAAAGCGTATCAAACATTTCCTTTTCCTTGCCGGGGTAATTTTCGGCTAAAAACCCATCCACAAAAGGTGTATGCACCCTGGCCGGTGCTATGGAATTGCATCGGATATTGTATTGTAAATAATCCTTGGCTACCGAATAAGTCATAGAATAAATTGCACCCTTGCTGGTAGAATAAGCAAACCGGTCACTTACCCCCAGTATCGATACAATAGAGGCCATGTTTATGATCACCCCTCCTTCAGATTTCATTTTAGGAATGACGGCTTTGATGCAGTGAAAGGCACCTTTCACATTTACATTCAATATCCTGTCAAAATCTTCCTCACTCGTGTTTTCTGCATTACCAATATGTGCAATACCAGCATTGTTGATCAATATATCGACTTTATTACCAATCTCATCAATGGCCTTATGCACTCCTTCAAGATTGGTGACATCAACCTCCATGCAATGGGCTATCCCCCCTGTGGCGTTGATAGATTCAGCTGTTTTTGTACCTGCAGAAACATCCCGTTCAAAAATATGTACCCTTGCACCCTGCTTGCTCAATGCCCTTGAAATAGCCTCTCCGATACCTTTACCCCCACCTGTAACAATGGCAACTTTACCTGATAGATCAAACATGATGTGTGATTTAATTCGATATATTTCTTCCGATACAAATACAATTAATGGCGCAATCGTAATTACTCAATGATGATTTTATTCGTGTAAGCATTTTTTGTGGTGATCGTCCTCAACAAATAGATAGAAGTTGGCAATCCATCGAGCGTAATCTCTATGCTACCATTGTCAGTACCTATCCAATCCAGCGATTTTACTTGCTTAGAAGCAATATCAGTAACTGATATTCCTGTTATGCTTTCTCCAACTGGGATGCTTACGTAAACCTTATCCCTTGAAGGGTTTGGAAACACCCTTAAGCTGGCCGCTATATTTTCAATGCTCGTAATTTGATTTCTACCCTGGATATAATTCAAGGCATATTCAAAAGCCTGTTTGCCAATTAATTCACCCATTCGTCTACCCGGAATATCATCAATAGGAGGGTGTATGCCTCCCCATATCCTCGATAGGCTGCATTGGTCACTGGCATCTCTGTAAGTAGCCCATTGTAAGACCACATCTACACTGGGGCCTTCTTCAAAAACCAAAAACTCATTTTTGTCAGCATGAAATTCACCCATACCTCCGGGAAAATACTCATCCCCTGTCATCAAGGTCATTACCTCTGCAGCAGCCCTGGAGAAGGTAGAATGACCGGAAACATAACCGGCAAATGGAGGCGTCACAAATGTTGGTCTTTGATAAGGCCACCAGTTTTCAGCAAGTATCCACCCTACACCTGCTGCATCGGTCTCCTCATCCTCAATATACTCAGGACCTCTCCAGGTATACAGCTTAATTTTGCCCACGTGCTGACCATCCGCTCCCGCCAGCGGATCTCCGGCCTCCACAGATTCAACCAGCCCCTCAATCAAAGGCATCCCCTGAGGGTGATAATTGGGTAGATCAGGATCACTGGATTGGCCTTTATCAGCCATATACCGTATTGCGGATATCGGTCTTACATAATCATAATAGCCCTTAACACTCCAGGCTGAGATAGCAGCATCGTGCATGGCACCGCCCAGGGTAAAATAGGCTTTTACGTCCCATTCCAGATTTGGTAATGACTCACCGGTACCCTTAAATTTCTTTTCGGCCATCGGGTGATCAGACACATAATTGAGAATTGTAAACCAGTGTCCGGGTGGGGTTTCAGAATCAGGTCCATCTGCCCAAAACTCCGCCAATACCCGGGTGTAGTCACCACGAGGCACCAGCTGACTTTCATAAGGCATATTGGTCACTGGATTAATAGCCCTACCTGATGAACCATCGCCCCCTTCATATTCGTCATAAAAAGCTTTGTACTCTTCAAAAGAGGATGGAAAATCGGATATATCAAGGTTACCAATGCCTTTTGGGGAAATATCCCAAATCACATTATCGGCGGGATCATGCTGTGCTGACCAAAGTGCTACCAGCAAATGGTTCCATTTATAGGCAGAAGTACTTAGTGAGTCATCTTCTAACAGCAGTGCTGGTGGTCCCGGATCATGATAGATATTCCACATGATCCCATCTTTCTCAAGTACTGTTAGAGCATCAGCCTGAAGACTGAATGGATCCACATTGCCCCATTCAGGACTTAAAAACTCAGGCACCTGACCCGGGAAGACATTGCCGGATTGGTCAATAAAGGTATCAAATGCCAGGGGCTGCCATCTATTGGGGTCTACTGAGCCCTGTGAGCCGGGAACGGTAGGTGCCAAAGCGGGATTTATTGGAAAATAATCAACATTGATATAGTCAAATTGCTCCAGTGATCCATCCGTTAACCCATATGCAATGATGCTGGAGGCGATGTAATTACCAAGTGCGGCGGCATTCCCATTTTGATAATTTTCAGAAGTAAAGCTTGGGTCGTGGCCCAACGCATAGAAGAGGGAATCTGCCAGGGCTGCTGTTAAATCGTAATCTGGAGATTCTGCAAATCGATGATGGATTAAGCGAAAGGCAGCATAGCTGAGGGCTTCATTGATGGCAGCTTCTTTATTTGCTGGGATAGGAAAGCTTTCCAGGCTTATCGGAAAACCATGAATGGTATTACCCATAAAATAGGGTGTAGATCCATCATTGTAAATGGCCCAGCTATCATACATGGCAGCAGATATATGAAAGAGGTTTCTTGCATGAACTGTAGGTCTGGCAAAATCATTTCTGATAGCTTCCAACAGCACTTCATTCCACTGACGCGCCACACTGTGCTGTGCCTTTATTACAAAAGGCAAACACCCCAATACAAGCACTAATAAAAGTCGAATCATCAGTTTAACCCTGAATGTATAGTAAGAGTACAATGATAATGGTTTGTGGTTGTACCGTAAAAAGCAGGTTTTAGAAACTGCATCTTGCCATAGCGATTGGTAAAGAATAGCCTAGAATTTCCATACACTAGCGAAATTGCCACTATTATGATGATGAGTAGTTCAATAGGCAGAAAAGTTTGTATTACTAAGTGCTAATATTTTCGACATTAACCACAATTGAAAAATGCTAAAAGCCATTACTCTTCTAGTCATACTGGGATTGGCCAATCTAACTATCCGGGCACAGGAAATAAGCCCTCTTGAGGACCGATGGCCGGTACCTTCATCTACATTTTTTCAAGGTTTTGATGAGCCCCTCTCGGGAACCGAACTGGATTTTTTCCCTTTCTTACAACCCGGCAATATTGCATTGTATTTAGGTGAAAATGAGAAATACCCTGCCTTCGAAATGCAAACAGAGACCATCCCCTCCGATTACGAAGGTCAGATGGCTACATTTATTTTTGAAGCTGGCTATGCCAGATCCCGGAATGATCAGGATGCTTCATTGTTCAGGGTTTCGATTGATGGAGATGCATACCTTGAGTTCCCTACTTATCAAGAAAATGGCTATAAAAACTGGCAATATACCGATGCTAGCGGTATCCAATTGGCATTTGTAAATACCAGCACAGACAAAGCGCATGGTGACCTTTTCGGTTATATGATATTAAATTTACCGGCTGAAAAATATCGTGGCAAATCAATCAACCTGCTTTTCGAAGAAGTAAGATCTAACCCAAGAGATTATTTCATGGCTATCCAAAATCCTGTGCAGGAATCTCTTTCTGTATTACCGGAGCCTGCCATATTAAAAACTGATAGCGGACCCAAACAAAGCATCAAGGTTGATCTGACCTATCTGGGAGAACCTACAACAGGCTCCTTCAAATTTGATGGCAAAACTTTATTGGAAACAGGCATTGATGTTGGTAACAATACCATCTACCTGGAGCTTGATCCTATACAAAAAGAATTAACTGCTGACCTTGAGGTCCAGATTTCGGGAAGGCCTGCGCAGCGCGAGTCAGTGACTGTGAAGCCGGTTCGGGAATTTGAAGTTTATTTTCTACCTCACTCGCATGTAGATATAGGTTTCACCCATAGGCAGGATGAGGTGGCCAGGCTACAATGGGAAAACCTTGATTTGGCCATAGACCTGGCAGAGAAGACGGCTGACTATCCGGAAGGCTCTCGTTACAAATGGAATGCTGAGATCAGCTGGGTACTGGACGGCTACCTCCAGCAGGCATCAGAAGAGCGAAAAGCCAAATTCGTAAAAGCTGTCAAAGAGGGCACCATCGGCATTGATGCGTTGTATGGTAGTGTATTGACAGGCCTGCAAAGGGAAGAAGAACTATTCAACAATACGCTTTATGCCAATCGACTCAGGGAGGAATATGGTTTTGACATCCAATCAGCTATGATCACTGATGTACCTGGCTATACCTGGGGCATAGTGCCCGCACTGGCGCAGACTGGTATCAATTATTTCTCGATAGGCCCTAATCATATGCCTCAGCTGGCCAATGGTGGCTATCAGGTGGGCAAAACCTTTCAGGCCTGGGGAGATGTACCCGTCTACTGGAAGTCCCCTTCCGGGAAAGAAAAGATACTCTTCTGGATGAGTTCGCATGGATATTCCTGGTTTCACTCCTGGCTGATGGGCAATATCAGTCATGCTGGCGGTGGTCCCATCCTCAATTTTTTGGATGAACTGGACAAGCAGCAATATCCCTATGATATTGTGCAGTTGCGATACAATATCGGCAATGATAATGGCCCACCGGATCCGGATATGCCGGACTTCTTCAAAGCATGGAATGAAAAATATGAGTGGCCGAAATTTAAGATTGCCACCACCATGGAAATGATGGAAGATTTTGTGGATCGGTATGAAAACATCATCCCGGAGACCACCGGTGATTTTACGCCTTATTGGGAAGATGGTGCAACCTCCTCGGCCACTGAAACCTCCATCAACCGAAATACAGCTGATCGATTGGTACAGGCTGAGACAGTCTGGGCTATGTCTCAAAAGGATTCTCTCCCTATTGAGGATTTTGACCAAGCGTGGAAGAACATATTGCTGTTTTCAGAGCACACCTGGGGTGCTAATATCAGCAAGTCAGACCCTGACGCGGAGTTTACCAAAGACCTCTGGAGGGTCAAAAAAAGCTTCACTATGGATGCCCAGTCTTCTGCCAATCAATTATTGGAAGAAGGTCTGAAGCCGCTTGCCCTGGAGGCTAAGGAAGTGGAGCAAATACAGGTAATCAACACACTTTCATGGCCCCGAACAGAACTCGTGAAAATACCCGCCGCATGGAATTTGAAAGGGTATAAAGTGGTTGATGACAAGAACAAAACCATTCCCACACAGCTCCTGACCAGCGGTGAATTGGTGTTTGTAGCTACCGATATACCTGCCTTTGGCTCCAGGGTATTTACCTTCAAAAAGGGAAAGGCAACGAGTGAGGGCAATGTGGCAATTGGGGATCATTCAATTGAAAATGAATACATCTCTATAACAATCGACCAAACCAATGGGAATTTTGAGTCTATCTATGGAAAAGCTGCCAATGTAAACTTTATAGACCCCACTGATTCACTTGGCTTTAACAGCTATTGGTATTCAGGGAAAATCAAGGAAAACCTAAGTAGGGATCATAGCCCCGTTTTTGAGATAGTAGAAAATGGTCCATTATACTCAAGTTTGAGAATTTCAAAACAGGGAGCAGGAGCTAACAGCATTTCTACTTTGATTGAGATGACATCCGGTATCAATCAATTCAAAATCACCAATACAGTTGATAAAATTGCCATTGTTGATGATGAAAATGTCCGTTTCACTTTTCCGTTCGATATCGAAAATGGTGATGTACGCATGGATATCCCATGGGCTGTGTTGGAACCCGGGGAAAACCAAATGAAGGGGGCCAATAACAATTTCTACTCGGTTCAGCGGTTTCTTGACATCTCCAATAATGAGTATGGAATAACAATGACAACCGAAGATGCCCCCATCTGGGAAGTTGGCGATATGTATGGCCAGCAATGGATGGCCGATATGGTCAACCGCCCATGGCTTAAGGAATACAAACCATCGCAACGACTAATTGCATGGGTGATGAATAACCTTTGGTTTGTGAACTATAAAGCATCCCAGGAAGGTGAGATTGCATTCAGGCATACGATAGCTCCCCATGCTGAATTTAATCCTGCTACGGCCAAAAAACTGGGGTTAGCGCAAACCCATCCTTTACTGGTGGCTCCTACCGATCAAGCTCCAATAGAGCCCTTTGTGTCTATAAGCGGAGCAGAAGAGGTCATTGTTACATCTTTCAAACCCGGGAGAAAAGGTACCCATAAAATGATCCGGCTTTTCAACAGCTCTGACCAAGTGAGTGCTGTTGAACTGAATTTTACCAAGCCGGTAGCCTTATACAAGAGTAGTCCGCTGGAAGAAAAAGGTAGTTCAGTAGCCCCTCAATTGAAAATGGATCCTTGGGAAATAGTAACGTTTAGGATCGAATGAATAAAATAGTCCTAATGCTATCTTTTATTTTCCTGGCAACTGTTAATGGCAGTGCTCACCCTGTATCTCTGAATTGGGTGAAAATGAAAATTGAAGGAAGCAAAGTAGCTATACAATACAAAATGTTGGCTGAAGATCTGGTCTATTTTTATAAACCAGATCATGATGGCTATTACAATTACGATGCTAAGACCTTGCAGACCCTTGCAAAAAAGCATGGTAAGTTAATTGCTGAGCATTTCGACATTATTGGCGAGGATGGAGCATCACTAAGTTCCAGCCTTTTATCTATCGATGACAAAAATTTGCCCGATGGCCAGATTCACCTGATGGACCTTATGAAATATGAAATTATCTACTATCTGTCTTACCATAAAGTCACAGACGACTGGGAAAAACTATATATCGATCAGAAGATAGGAAAGTCGTCCATTAAAATTCCTGTAGTTACTTTTTTGGAAGCAGAGGCCGATGGTCAAATGATTTTGGAGTCATCCCAGTTAGCAGATGATTCTCAATTTGTGCTACTCAGGTATGGCAATAATGAAATAGTAAATCCATCGGAATTGACCGACTCTCATTTTATGGCAACGAACTCCGGAGTTAGACATGAATTGACCATGCCTGCTGATTTACTGAACCGGTTGATGGGAAATACGGTAGCCAATGAAATTACTGCTCAACAGGCAAAGACATATTTTTCCCGTTTTAATAAGGTCTCGGTAGGAGGCAATACTGTAACGCCTGCGATTCAAAGCATAATGACATTGAATGCAGATGGCAAGCGTAGTTATGTTTACCTTGATTTATATTATGAAGCAAATGACTATCCTAATAACTTCAATATCTCATGGACAGATTTTAATTGGGGATTTCGATGGCTAGATGCCCATATTTCAATTGCAGATACTACCTACAAGCATACTTTTTCCAGATTTCAGCCAAACTTTCGGTGGGTTGCCGAACCTATGCTTGAACTGAAGTAGCCAAACTTAAAGGTGCGATGCCAGCTTTTGGCCTACAATGCCTGCCTCGATTTTGGTGATGTGCCACCTTCCAAGGTTGGCAGTAAAGATGGTGTCCATATTTTCGCCACCGAAAGCGATATTAGTGGGGTTTGATAAGGTATGTGCCTCCCAATCATCAATGAATAATGTGGCATTTCGATCCGGTGCAATCCGGTAAATCTTGTTGGGGGCATAACAGGATACATATAAATTACCTTCATTATCAAAAGCACACCCATCAGGGACGGTTTCGGGCAATGTACAATACACCTCTCGTTCGCCTGCAGTACCATCTGCATTGATTTTGATCCTTTCTATACCCGGCAGAAAAGAAACCACTAGATAAAGGTATTCTTCAGCCTTATCGATTGCGCAGCCATTAGTGAAATTAAATGGCCCCTCGTGCCAGATATGCCCTTTACCATCGGCATCATATTTTAGAACTTTACCTGTGATCTGCCTGAAATCACCACTCTCCGTTACATAAAAGTTTCCTTGCTTATCAAAGCTTCCATAATTGGGAATGTTAAACGTATGACCATCGGCTCCATTAGACCAAAACTCCAGCTTATTCGTTGCCAGGTGGTATTTCCAGAGGCATTTTTTGGCCAAATCGCAGATAGCCAGCCATTCTGCAGTAGGATTGAATGCTATGCCCAAAATGAAGCCACCAGTATTAGCCATTTCTTGCACTTCAGACCCATCAGCTGATATTTTGTAAATCTGACCGGCCTCTCCTCCTGCCCAGATGCTGCCATCGGGATGAACAGCCACACATTCCGGATGATCCAAACCTTCAGCGAATACAGATGCTTTTTCTAATATTGACATAATCTTATTTTTATTAAAGTCCTTTATCTTCTATTGAAGTGGTAAATGAGGTACGTATAAGCTCATTACCTTTAAGCTTTAACCACTTGCCCTCTTTGATAGCTTTATTTGGGTCAGCCGACCACCGGGAAGTCCACAATTCCAAGCCTAGTGCAAAAGCCGATCCCCACCAAGGAGCATCTTGGGTGGCAAATCTTTCCTGCCAGTACCACAGCGTAGAAAAAACAGCTGGATCCCATGCTACCTTGAACCCCAAATCTTTGGAGCTATTCCATAAAGTGTAGCTCGCAGTATCTGGAAAACCTGATAAATAGGCCAGATCAGAATAATGCTCAATGTCTGAGGGAGGAATCAAACTACCATCATGGCTTTGACCATTTATGTTATTCACCAGCGGCCATTTTTGCGATTTCCCAGGTTCAAATCTTCGGTTGTCAGGCATAGCGGGTTCTGCATAAAAATTAGTAGCATTGGTATCGATATATCCTCCTTCCTTTAAAAAGGGCAAGCCAAAAGCGATATGGTGGCCCCACATAATGTCCAAATCTGTAGGTGACTCATTAACGAGCTTCTCCTCCACATACAGGCATGCGCTATCTTTATGCAAAGTCAGGGTTTTTTCGATTTTAACAGGTACCCTCAATGGTTGGGTCCAAAGTTGCAAGACTACCTGCTCAGCAGAATTTTCAATAATAGCATGCTTCCAGGGGATGAGATGCACTTCTCCGTGCTGCCCAAGCTCAGCACCCCGATAGTTGAATGTAGGGCTATTGGGTAAAGCCTCCTGCCAACCTCCATAATAATAATCCTCCAACTGATTGGGCGTGTTTCTTATCTGAGAAAAGGTTTCATTTGGGTTATGAATATCCTTTTGTAGGCGCAGCATAAAATCAATTGCCCATGGCTTGTAGTAAAATTCAAAGATGTCACTCCCACGACCCACCAATATGCCGATGCGGAGGTAATCATTCTCCATATACACCACCTTCATGTTTTTGTAGGTCCAATCGTCGGAGATGGTACACCTGTTTTTATTGTATCTGTGTGGCATATTTATGTATTGTCGTTATTTAATGAATGACTTTTCTAATGATCAATATTTTTCTAAGGCTTGCATAGCGCCTTTCATATAGCCCAAGGCGAAAGCCATGCCCGCATGCCAGGGCGCATTACATGACATCTCCGGCGTATGGTCTGGAATAATCACACCATTGAAATTATTCCTTTTCAATATCTGCAATGCTCTCACCATATCAATATCACCTTCATCGACAAAAGCTTCACGATAATAGGGCACCTTACCTATCACGTTCCTGAAATGCACATAGCAGATTTTATTCAAGGCCGTATATTTATCAAGGCACTCATAGATATCTCCCTCCTTCATTTCCTGTGTTGTACCCATACAGAATTCAATGCCATTTGCATCGCTGTGAACCACTTCCAGCAACTGGTCATATCCTGTTGGTTTATGAATAAGCCTGGAAGTACCCCTAAGTGTAGGTAAAGGTGGATCATCAGGGTGTGCTGCCAGGCGCACATTGTTTTCTTCTGCTACCGGAATTATTGCCTTCAGGAAGTATTCAAGCCGGCCCCACATTTCTTCATAAGTTACAGGATCTACGATTCCCTGATTGGCAGTCGTATCATAAGTCATATTCCACACCATTCCCTTTGGGATAGGCCTTTCAGTATCGATTTTCGTAGCATCAAAAACTATCGATCTGGCCTGCCCCCGACCCGTTTCCTGAGCTTTCCAGCCCCATACTCCTGCCAGGCTGAAATAGTACCCAATAATTGGGATACCGGCTTTACCTACATTCTGTATCGTTCTTTTGATATTCTCAAGCTGTTTTTCCTTTTTGGGACCATCGAGAAGGATATCATACCAATGTGCCGGGTCAAAATTCTCTATGGCTTCCCAGGTTAGGCCATGACTTTCTATCTGCTTTTTTAATGCTTTCAGGTCTTCATATTCCCATAGCTTATTTTCATTTTCAGTAGTGCCCCATCCATCCAGATAATCCCTGGTAAGATTGGGGCTGTCTCCACCTTTGATATAATCTACCAATTGCACTACCAAATGAGTAGCTCCGGCTTGCCGGGCAAACCTGAAATTGTTGTCAGTAAGTATTGACTTGTATAGTCCTAATCCTAGTTTCATCCATTGTGTGTTCGATACTAAATATACAAGTAAATGAAGCATAAGCATTACCATTTTCCATAATGCCCTTCGTGAATCATTCGCAAGCAATTTTCATTTGTATTGTAAAGGAAATCTAGAGGCTATGCGTAAATGGAAAATAACCGCCCTGGCGGTTTTTGTTGCTTGTGTGGGTTCGCTTATGAGTTGCGAAGAGGATGAAACCGAAGATTTTACCTCCGGATCATTTTACCCTGAAGTGAATCAGCAGGATGATTCTGAAGATGAAGAAGAAACACCAGAAGAAGTAGATCCTGATCCTGACCCTGACCCGGATTCTACCTCGGTAGAGCCGCCCACCTTATGCTGGGATTCCACATTCAATACCTACAGGGATGATTATTTCATCGATCTGTTTACCAGGTATGGTAATGGGTGGACAGGAGGTGATGCCACCTACTCTATTCAGCTGCCGGATGGCCGTACCTTGTGGATCTTTGCCGACACCTTTTTAGGAACGGTAAATGCAGATCGATCAAGACCGGGCACCGGACTGATCAACAATAGTTTTGTCATTCAGGATGGCGATCAGCTTACTACTTTGCATGGTGGAACAGCTGCTAATCCCCAATCTATGATTAAACCATCAACACCCGGTTGGTGGTACTGGCCTACAGATGCTACCATTCACAACGATACCTTACAAATTCTGCTTCAGGCATTTCGATCTACTCCGGGTGGAGGCATATTTGGTTTCGAATATGCCAGTATCGATCTGGCTACCTTCACATTACCTGATTTACAACTGATTGACATTCAAACCAAAATCCCCGAACCATCTATTGCCTATGGTTCCTGTGTAATGGAGGATGACGATTATATTTATATCTACGGCACATCAAAGGCAGGTGGTGACAAATTTGCCAACATCGCGCGTGCTGCCAATGGTGATTTGAGGAATACCTGGGAGTACTACAATGGTAGTGAGTGGGTAGATGACATTGACGAAAGCGCGCAGCTTTTCAATACAGTGGTTGAGCAATATGCGGTATTCAAAGACAATGGGAAATATTATCTGGTTACCCACCAGGATGTGTTTGGAGATGAAATATACATACTGGATGCACCCAGCCCAATAGGTCCGTGGGGTAATCAGCGAACATTGTACTGCACGCCAGAATCAGGTGGCAATATTTTTACCTACAACTCTTTTGTTCATCCCCAATTCACTGAGAATGATGAACTACTGATCTCCTATAACAACAATAGTTTCAATTTTGGGGATCTTTTTTCCAATGCTGACAATTACCGGCCACATTTTATTCGGGTAGGAAATTGGCGTTAAACTTTTAACCTTATGAAAATATCCAGCTTAATTATAGCCCTATCATTATTTCTGATTTCTTGCCAAACCGATAAAAAGGAAACCAAAAAGGAAGAGCTAAAAGACCCATTCCAAATTGAATACAGGACGGAGGCTGCACCGGAATGGACAGACTTATTTTACCGGAAATCGGGTTGGTTTGGTGCGGATGGTATCTTTTCTTTTCCTCTCAATGGGAAAGACTATATTCAAGCCAGCAATACGGATACAACCCTGCTTACTTTCAGCGACACCTACATTGGTACAGTGGAAAACAATAAGCCTCTGCCCGGTAATACAATGGTTAATAATTCTGTGGCCTATGTTGTAGGGACGAATACTGATTCTGCCAATATTGATTTTCATTACAAGAAAGGGAATGATGGCACGCCTGAGACATTTTTTGTGCCCGACAATGCCAATGCTAAACCTGGCCAGTACTATTGGCTTGGAGATGGTTTCATTAACCCGGAAATGGATAACAGGCTTCACTTATTTGCCTATCATGTGGAGATGACCGGGCCGAATGTCTTTGATTTTGCCTTATCCAATGTAAGCCTATTATCTATCGATGACCCTGCCAATCCACCTTTTGAGGACTATCGCCAACTGACTACACCCTTTCATTTTAAGCATGACAGCATTGGTGAAGGAGATTTAGGAGCCGGCATCCTCGTGAATACAGCATGGACAGGCGCTCCAAGCCCGGATGGATATGTTTATGTGTACGGCTGTATAGGACCGGATAAGACATTGGTAGCCGCACGTGCAAAACCAAAAGAATTTGAGGATTTTGAATCATGGCGGTATTGGGATGGTCAGTCGTGGAGTGAGGATATCCTTGACCTTACCGGTATAGCCCAGGGCGTTTCCAATGAGCTGAGTGTTACCCCTTTAAAAGACGGCCGATTCCTGCTGGTTTATCAGGTGCTGGGCATTTCTGAAAAGGTAGGCATGCAAGTTGGCTTAAGTCCGGTTGGCCCTTTTGGCCCACTGCACGAAATATGGATTGCACCGGAAAATAATGAACCGCCCGGCATTCTCCCCTACAATGCCAAAGCACATCCCAGCTTATCCAAACCAGGTGAGCTGCTGATAAGCTACAATACCATCACCTTTGACTTTTGGAAGGATATACAGGAAAATGCCCACATCTACAGGCCAAGGTTTATCAAGCTCATTTCTCCGGCGCTTGAGTGATTTATTGGAACCCTATTTTGTAGGTATATGGTTGGCGGTTTCCTGTATTAATCTGGAGTAAATATATCCCACCAGGAATATCTCCTCTTGAAATGCTATCAGTACTTTATTTGTTATTTTCTAATTATAAAGTTGCAACGAGCTTATCCCCAGCTGGCGGGGGTTGGGGGTGGATTTTTAGTGGTTTTATAAATTGAAAGCTCTTTCACACAATACCTACATTATAATAAAAAATGCCTGTAAGTAGTGGAGCAAGTAATGGGTTGACCTTCCATTCTTCCGTAGGCTGGTTATCCAAACTTTTTCCTGGGGTCTTGCCTTACATCAAAGAAGGAAAGAATGATAATCTTGTTATCTCTGATTCTGTATAGAATTCTGGTGTGCTTTGATAATTGAAATCCTCTTATATCATTGTTTTCAACCTAACCCATCAAAGGATAATCCTGCAGTAATATGAATATCTGGTCAGCTTTTTTGATAAACTCTTTTGCCGTCCTTTCACCCCATTTTTGCTTGATATATTTTATAATGGAATCAAAGTTTCGCTCTGCTCTGGGTGTAAGGTAAATCTGCATTAATACTTATTCCTAGCCGCATCCCAGGCTATCAAATTTTTATCATCTTTTGATTCTTCATAGGATAAATAAACTTCATCTTTTTCTTCTTCTGACAGTGTTTTCCAAATCTGACCCTCTGTAGCAGTCTCACTTTGTATTAAAAAATCATAGATTGTACGTAACAACTGCTCATTATCAATTTTATCCAGGATTTTATATAGATCCGATTTCAATTCAACTGTTCCCATAATCAAAACGCTTTATTGTAATTAAAAATAGGATTTTTTGATCAACTGTTTATCCATATAGGGTCTATTTATTACAACCCCTCTTCTAACCCTCTTCATTATACTGTTAAGGTAAGCGCATGGTAAGATGCTCAACAACATCCATCCTGACTCATAAACCCCTACAATTTTACTTTCTAAAAGGTTCTGAAATTATAATCCAAAAAACACAGACTACAATACCATCACCTTTGACTTTTGGAAGGATATACAGGAAAATGCCCACATCTACAGAACAAGGTTTATTAAGCTCTTTTCTCCGGCGCTTGAGTGATTTATTGGAACCTTATTTTGTAGGTATAAGGTTGGCGGTTTCCTGTATTAATCTGGAGTAAATATATTCCAGCAGGAATATCTCTTCTTGAAATGCTATTGGTACCTTTTATCAGTTTTCCTTGCATCAGTTTGCTTCCTGACAATGAAATGATTTGAAAATCTGTTGAAATAGCATCATGATATTCAACAGTCAGGAGATCCATGGCCGGAATGGGATAAATAGATGTCTTTGAAATGTCCCCTACCGAAAGGGGCTCTACATTGCATTCTTCGACAGGAATGTTGGCCTCCATATTGAAATAGGGCGATAATTGATCCAGGCAGCCCGGCAAATCTCGATAGCAACCATAAT
Organism: Cyclobacteriaceae bacterium; assembly: GCA_965227155.1. Classification (GTDB taxonomy): domain Bacteria; phylum Bacteroidota; class Bacteroidia; order Cytophagales; family Cyclobacteriaceae; genus UBA6059. The sequence continues at coordinate 3,205,936 of OZ245731.1, read as the reverse complement.
TTAGTGTTGCGTCAGGGTTGTAGTTGTCGAAGGCAGCATCCATGCATCCGAGTATCATGTACTCAGGCTCACCTTCCTGAACAAACACAAATTGATTCGATGGCACATTTAGAAAACGTTGATTACTTCCCCCGGGCCAGGTGATTACCAGAGAATCTAAAACAGAAACTTCTCCTAAACCAAAATGGGCCACAGCACTATGATGAGAAGCATGTGATGAGCCTCCGTCAATTTCATGTAGCCATTGCACACCATCAGCATAGGCCTTTACCGCTGCGCCATATCCATCAGGATTGCTTTCGGTACCTGCCAATTTTACTTTCAACCAGTGGTAGTTATTGTCAAGTCTATTTTCATAGATAAGCGTATTTCCCACGGTATCTCTGTCACCTACTTTGGATACCACTATGTCCAAATCTCCATCATTGTCTAAATCCCCCAATGCCATACCACGAGAGATATTGGCATCATCAAGACCCAAATCACGGGCTACATTTTCGAATGTACCATCGCCAAGGTTCTTGTAGAGCTGATTCGGGTCTGGAATAGTAGTCGATATGAAAGCAGCTGCCCTCACAAAGCCATTACTAACAAATAAATCCTCATGTCCATCATGGTCATAGTCAAAAAATGCAGCTCCCCAACTGGTTGCAAATTTGTCACCGACCAATGTATTGGCTACACCAGCTTCGACTGCCACATCACGGAAAGTACCATCACCCTGATTTTGGTATAAAAAATTGGAACCAATATTAGTTATGTAATAGTCTTTGTTACCATCTCTGTTATAGTCCCCTATCGCAATGCCCATTCCATAAATAGCTGCATTTAGTCCAGTGGCTATGCTTACATCCTGAAACAAAGAATCGGCATCTACATTTTGCAAGGCAGCATTGGGCACAATGAATTCTCCAAAGTCATTGGCTACATAAACATCGGGCCTAAAATCACCATTGAAATCGGTAGCAGCAACAGCCAGACCGCAGCCCTCATTATTTATGGCAGCAGATTGCACTTCTTTGAAGGTAAGGTCCCCGTTGTTGATAAAAAGCTGATTGGGGAAACAATCATGATCAAAGCCCAACACATTGCCATCATCATCGAAAATCAATCGTTCAGTGGCTACATAATTGACCACATAAAGATCCAGATAGCCATCGAGGTTAAAGTCAGCAAAAGAACCGCCAATGGCCCATTCATATTTTTCCAAGCCAGCTTCAGAACTAATTTCAGTGAACGAGTTGTCGCCGTTATTGAGGTAAAGGAGGTTATGCTGATTCCGGAATGTCCCTATAAAAAGATCATCAAATCCATCGTTATTGATATCACCAATGGAAACGGAGGAAGTGTTGAATTGGGAGGTTCTTGAAAACCCGGCAATGAGGGTAACATCCGTAAATGTTTTATTGCCATTGTTTTTATAAAGCTTATCTCGAAATAGCCCTCCAGTAAGGTAAATATCCTCGAAACCATCATTGTTAAAGTCAAAAATGGCTACCCCGCCGCCATAAAAACCTCTATGATAATGGTCAATGCCATAAGCCGCGGCTACTTCAGCAAAAGCAGGTTGAGCGGCTGCCTGATTTGTATTGGAGAGCCAAAAACCGATAAATAGAAAACAACAATTTCTAAGCCTCGCAAACATGTTGAAAAAGGAAAGGTGGCCCGGAGGCCACCTTAATGATCAGGGATTACTATCTCTATTATTAATTTTTTGCTACAGCATCATAGCCATATACCAGTGGGCCAAATATAGATTCTTCTACTGCTGTGAATCCTGTTTGATCCATATCAGTAACAGTCCATCTTACAGTATCCTGAGGAGTAGTTGTCCCGTCATCAGGATTAACCGCTACTCTATACATAGACAATACTTCTTCATTGGAATCGAAATCCCAACCAACCCAATCAGTTACATCATCAAAATCACATGATCCACCGCCTGAACCAGTCAATGCACCATAATCGATGCTCATAGAACCATCTAATTCAAAAGAAAATACATTATCCTCTTCGCATTCAGCAATGCTCTCAAGTTCTGGTGTACCGTCACCATCAGCATCAAATAAAAGTGAGCTATAGCGCCAGTTAAAAGACACTAGTAGACCTGTTCTGGTCACATTAGTAGTAATTACCAGGTCAACCTCGTCTGTTAAACCATTGGCATCTTCCACCAAAAAGTTGAACCGTACCGGCTCCAATAAACCATCAGCAGCTAATGTGTAATTGAAAGTATAAGGAAGTCCGGATGTTACCGTCATAGTACCTCCTGTACCATAGGTAGCATCTACGGTAGTTCCTATAAATTTAGTAATAGTCATAGATGCAAAAGCACCATCCAATTCACCACTAATTACAGCGGTTACCTGATCTCCAATATCTCCTGTGAAGGAACTGTTGTCAATAGATACTACCGGTGCTAATGGCTCTGGATCATCTTCCCCGCATGACGAAATCATTAGTAATGCCCCCATGACGGTAATTAGGCAAAGGCTTAATAAAAAATTCTTCTTCATTTTCATAATCATTGAATTTGATAAATCTTGAATAGTTATCCTAATACAAATAAACTGATGCAGGGTATTACTACCCGCAATCGATTGTTTTATTAAAAATCGTAAATTTTAATGCCACCGGAAGCCTCTCCGGATATCAGCAAAGTCTGTCCATTTTTAATCTTTAGATCAACCAGCGATCTCACATTTTCACGAATTGAAATCGGTGTTGATTTCAGCTCAATAGCCCCCCCGGATTCTTGTACGATCTCCAATATATGAGCAGAGCCAGACCCAAAGCTTTCACCATTGTAGGTCGCTAAATCAAAGCCACCAGCCATAACAATGCCTTTGCTTGTTGGCAAAATCTCATAAACAGGAAAAAGCTGAAATTCCTTTGGTAGCTCATGCATCTTAAACGCTCCCTGATCATTCAGTAGTATTACCGACTCCATCATATTACTTGCCAAAAAAGGTACTTCCTCTAAGTCGGCTTGCTCAGCTATAGTCTCAATGTCTGTCTCCGCATAACTCTGATGGTTGACAAAGAGTCTGCTCAGGAACGGATTTCTACGAACCAATGCCTCCCGCGATGGATAAAGCACTTCCTGCCCATTTACATAATGCGTCATCACCTGCATTGGTGAGCTGCTATTGGAGAGCTTGAGTTGGTGAATTTTTAAAGGCTGATCAGCCGAAAAAGAAAATGGTGAATTCTTCCCCAAATTTCCACAAATCAAATCAATATCGCCATCCTGATCAAAATCTCCTGCTTTTATAGCATTCCACCAGCCAGTGGTCGCTTCAAATCCCATACCGGTGGTATTATTTTCAAAATAGCCTTTCTGGTTCTCCAAAAAGGTAATTGGCATCCACTCGCCTACTACTACAAGGTCCATATCCTGGTCCTGATCAAATTCCAGCCAGGCAGCATCAGTAACCATGCCCTTAAAATCAAGCTTTTGCAAGCTGAAAAATACGCCTGCCTGATTTTCAACTACGTAAGACGCACTGGCATAGGGATAGTCATAGGCTGTGGTATTTCCACCCACAAACAAATCGGTATATCCATCCTGATTGTAATCTCCTTCACTAAAAAATGAGGCTCCCGATTCAATATCAATGCTTAATTTTCTGGAGAAGCTAAAAGTGGTATTTGCTGAATTTAGTACTACCTCTATTTTAGAATTGCCTTCTGCAGTGGTTATCAACAATACCACATCCACCAGTCGGTCATTATTCATATCAACTATTGCAGCATCAGTGAGGGCAGTGCCTGATGAAAGCAATGTCACCTTATCAAATCCACCCGCCATCTTTTGAAGGTATAACGTAACATCTTCATTACCTCCCACAAGCAAATCCTCCAATCCATCTCCATTCACATCGCCGCCCACGAGTATTGGATGATCTACATTAAGGCGATGCGGAAGCAATGGATTTGCTTTGAAATCATTAAAATAATCGGGCCTGGGATTGTATGAAAACTCATATTCTGGTAGAGATAAGTCTGTAAAATCGTCTTTAGCTTTAAGGGAAGAAGATCTTTTTTCAGCCGTATGAAAACTAACCTGATGTTTTTGGTTGGCAACCGGGTTCTCAATCCTGGTGGAAAAATTTTTATTCCAGTCAATAACCACCGAATCTACTCGTGTCTTTGACCCTAATCCAAAATGAATGATGCGGGATACCGACGACATAAACCCTCGGCTATTTTGATTTTCTACCAGCTGCTGATGGCCTGCCGCATATAAATACACTTTGGCACCTATGCTATTGGGGTTCTCTTCCGGGCCCTGCAGCTCAAATTGAATGTAATTATTTCCATTACCAATATCATTCCTGATAATGAAAGCTTCCTGATTGATGTTGTTGACTACAAGGTCCAGGTCTCCATCCAGATCAAGATCACCATAGGCAGCACCGTTAGAAAATGATGGTTCCGTCATGCCCAGTGCAGACCCTTCGTCGGTAAATGAAAGGTCTTCATTATTGAGCAAAACAAAATTGGCAGGCTTAATGCCGGGCTGAACCTCTACCCTTTTTAAAATTCCTTTTCTAGCCTCCTCATCGTCCCTAAACATGGATAGGTTATTGTTATAGTCAATGTAATCCTTGTTGGTAATATCCTTCAAATAGCCGTTGGTGATGTGGATATCTTTCCATCCACTATTATCCAGGTCTGCGAAAAGTACTGACCAGGACCAGTCCGTCCTGTGGATTCCGGCATACCGGCCTATTTCATCAAATTTTAGATTTCCTTTATTGACTTGTAATGTGTTCCTCAAATATTGAGGCTCATATTCCATGGCCGAGATGGCTCGAATCTTATCAACTGTAAGGCCGCCAGCCATCGTTTTTTCCTGAATAGGGCTCGGTGGCAGCATATCGAGCACGGCAATATCTGGTAGGAGGTCATTATTGAAATCGGCGATATCGTTGCCCATGCCATTGTAGCTCTGCTCTTTAATAGATGCCTGTATTTTATTGGTGAAAGTGCCATCCTGATTATTAATGTAGAGAATATCATTGCTCAAAAAATCATTCGACACATAAATATCAGGCCACCCATCCAGGTTAATATCAACCGTAGAAACACCCAGTCCAAAGCCTTCAATGCGTATACCTGCCTCGGTAGAAACATCCGTAAACGTTTTGTTACCATTGTTTCTGTAAAGCTTGTCCATATTAGCAGCCTGTCCATCCAGCTGCTTAGAAACAGGGGTATTCAAGGCCTCCCTATCATTGGAATGGTTGAGCACATACAGGTCTAAATCTCCGTCCTGATCATAATCAAAAAATGAACTATGGGTTGAAAAACCATTGTCATTCAATCCATATGCACGAGCATTTTCAATAAAAGTATTATTACCCTGATTGATGTATAAGAGGTTTTCTCTATTGTGATCTTCCAATCCTGTAACTGCTACATAAAGATCCTGGTATCCATCAAGATTGATATCTACAACTGACACTCCCGTACACCATCGATCATTAACAAGTCCGGCTTCTTCTGTAATATCCTTGAAAACCATGTTTCCCTGGTTTAAGTATAGCCGATTGGGAACCTGATTGCCTGCAAAAAATATATCCTCCAGTCCATCATTGTTGATATCGATCAACCCTACGCCACCACCATTGAAGAAATAGATATAATTCAGAATATTCATAGAATCCGTAAGTGCTATTGTATTCTGAAAATCTACCTTGGACAATGAGGCAGGTATATAGCTGAACCCTTCAGGCTTCTGATTTTTATCCTGGCAGGAGTAAAGCATTGATCCGGAAAAAATCACTACCAGGATCAATGAAAATAATCTGTTATTCAATTTTTGATTCAAAAAATTCAAAATGTGCCTTTATCGATGCTCTCCAATATGCCCAATCGTGCTTTCCCGGTCTACTGATAAATGTAACAGGAATTTTGCTCTCCTGTAAACTGTGAAAAAGCGCAAGATTATCCTGATAAAAAGGATCTTCAGTACCACAATCAAATATCAGTTCCTTATCAGCTTGCTTCCATTCATCAATCCTGCTGGCTATCGACATCTCCAACCAAAGTGATTTATTTTGACTAAAGTCACCCAGGTACTCATGCAATTGATACTTACCTGCGGAATTCCTTAAATCCATGACACCACTCGTGCTGCCTGCTGACCTAAATAAGGCCGGCTTCTGTAAAAACAAGTGGAATGCGCCATGCCCGCCCATGCTCAATCCCGTGATGAACCTGTTGCTATTGTCTACTGCATATTTAGCTTCTACTGTCGGCAGAAGCGTTTCGAAAAAAAATGTTGTGTATTGGCTATCCTGCTTTTTAGGACTGTCGATATACCAGGAATTGAAAAGCCCGTCCGGACAAATGATGATCATACCGTAAGCATCAGCATAGGCTTGTGCATCCATAATCTGGTGCCATTGCTGGTAATTCCCGCTATAGCCATGCAGCATATACACTACAGGATAGTCAATATCAGCATTGTAGTCATTGGGTTTGAATATCCATACCGTATCTGCACCACCGATACGTGCATCTTGTAGGATTACCTCATCCTGAGCCTGAGATAATTGTGCGGCAATGAGCCATATTGATGTGATAACCCACCTTTTCATTTAAGGTGCTTTTGCTAGGTCTGATCCCCATGCCTTATTCGGCTCGGGTCCCAGGTCGATTATCAACTTCCCGCCATCAGCAATATCCTTATGGTAAAACCAGGGCCCGTTTAGCGCTTCGCCATCAAGGGTTGCACTTTGGATATACATGTTGTCTTCCGAATTATTATTGGTGATGATCTCCAATGTTTTCCCCGTATAATAGTCCTCATCGAGATGAATGACAATCCGATCAAAAACAGGACTGGTAATTTCATAAACAGGCTCAATATCGTTATTCCCTCTTAGGCTGAATATGCCCATGGACATCAATGCACTTACACCGCCCATCTGACCCTGATCTTCATCATGACCGCCATAGCCGGCATCAGGTGTGATATCACCATAGGCTTGTTCATTTACCTTCCGTACCCAATATTGGCTGAGCCATGGTTTGCCGGTGTAGTTAAATACATGGGCATTGGAGCAGCCCGGCTGATTGGCATAGCTCACATAACCGTTACCATATCCAAAGACAAAATCATCTTTTTCAGACTGCTCAAAAGCAAAGTTGACCATTGATGAAATGGAGTCACTACCACCAATTAATTCTGTTAGCTCCTTTATCCCATGAGATACTGACCAGGTAGCCTGCCATGCATTGGCTTCCACCCAGCCTTCCATACTCAGAGGCTCAGTATGCATCCAATTACCTTTAGCATCTTTCGGGAAAATCAGTTTATGGTCAGGGTGATAGAGGTTTTTCCAGCTTTCGGACCTTCTCATAAACTCCTTATAATCTGATTTCCGATTCAACTTCCGGGCCATTTGCGCAAGAGACCAATCCTGAAAAGCCCATTCAATGGTTTTTCCGGCATTGTCGGGGCACCAACCATTTTCTATATAAAAAGAGAGCTCCTCATCAGTATCACCCATCATGCCACCGGGCATGTGATTCTTTTTCATAATATCGAAAGCATACCGGGGATCAGTTTTCGTAAGCATATTCTTCTGATATGCACTTACGAGCATATTCGTTACAGGATTCCCGGTCATGATGTAAGAATAGCCACCCGCATTGGGCCCTCGAGGCAGCAAACCGCCATTGGTGGCATACTGGACCATCGAAGCTGAAAAATCATCCAGTACCGATGGCCATGCAAGACCCCACAGAATATTTACATTCCACTGCGTAAGCCAGAGTGCATCCGAATTATACATGTTGAACCTGGCTTTTCCATCCTCATCTAAAGGCAGTTTTCTGACCTTGAGCTTTGCATCGGTGAATTTCCAATTTCTTTTGCCCTGGGTGTAATCAGGATAATCCCCGTTCACATCATTCAAAATATGTCTACCCAGCAATACATGCCATAGGTCGGTGTAGAACTTGATCTTTTGCTTTTCTGAGCCACCATAAACCTCAATTTTTCCCAGTTGATCGTTCCAGGTTTGCTGATTTTCAGAGAGTACTTTTTCAAAATCCCAATGATTGAGTTCTGCCTCCATATTGGCTTTGGCATTTTCTATGCTGGTGTAAGAAATAGCAATCTTCATATGCAGCAAATCACCCGCTTTTGTGGTGAATCTGGCCGAAACTCCTGCTGGTGGCGCATCATAATAACTCTGAGTAATATCGCCATAAGTCATGGAATCTCGCCTCGTCATTTCAGAAGAACCAACCAAATCCTCTATGTTTTCAAGTGTCTGGTCTCCGTTCCATCCATCCATTTGCTGAAAGGGCTTGTCAAATTCAGCCACGAAAAATATTTTGACTTTCTCAGGTCCTCCCCATAACCTGCCTGCCGAAGAAATGGATCCCTCTATGGTTTGGTTGTCAACTTTCTTCACTGAGGCGTCTACCATGGTGGTACTCCCCAGGTATCCACCAAGGTTTAATAGGATATTTGAAACGGCATCTTCCGTGTAGCGCATTCGATACATACTCACACGGTCAGTAGAGGTATATTCAGTCCATATACCATAATCCTCTAAAAATAGCCTCTGATAGCCCGGTTGAGCTATTTCATCATCATGACTAAAGGAGGATTTCCAGCCCTGCTCTCCCTTGGTCACATCAACGTTCCCAATGGTAGGCATCATCGATATGCCTGACAGCATCCAGCCATGAATCTGTCCAAATCCCAATACTTCGGTAGTGTTGTAATTGTAACCACCACCCCATTGATTTTTATTACGAGTATGCGGGGCTGCTGCTATCATCCCAAAAGGAGTACTACCAGGTGTAAAGAAGAAGTAACGTCCCCTTGTTGTTTCTACAAAAGGATTTACCCAGGAAACAAGGTCATCGTAGCTTTCCGGGGAAGGAAAAACTTCTATCTCGGATAAGCCAAGGTTAAAACCGTCTCCATCGGTGACCTGAAACCTTACCCAGCTGACCTGTTTTCTTGGGAAACTGATGAGCTTCGGCGCGCCATCGTTGGGTATGGCCGTAACTTTTATTTTCGAACCATCACTGAAGCTTAAGGTGCCTCCTGCTGTATGTTCCTTCTGAGATGGCCTATCGTAAATGATAATCTTATCAATGCTTACTTCATCTTCCCAGTCCAGTTGAATCCATGGGTATCTGATGTATCCCCAAAACACAGTTTCCCCTTCGCAAGCCCACTCACCTTTATCATGAATTCTGATGAGACCATCATTCACATTGCTAGCCGAGAAACTCTCTGATTGATCGGTAGAGGAAGTAACTGTGGCCATGTGAGCAATATTCTTTGGCCCTGCCAACATGTTGGTGCTGTAAATATTGAGCACGAAAAAACAAGCGATGAAAACAATTCTCATCCTATTGGTAAATGTGTTTAATGCATCCATGACTTTTCGATTTCTTCCAGTGTTTTACCTTTAGTTTCAGGCACCCTCAAATAGACAAAAATGACCAGTATCACGGCGTTGACCATAAAAATCCAGAAGGTGAATGCACCCCCAATCGACTCCAGTAGAATCGGGAAAAATTGGGTGACGATATAAACAGAAATCCAAAGCATCAATACAGAAAGAGACATAGCCTGCCCTCTGGTTTTGGTTGGAAATATTTCAGAAATGATAACCCATGGTATGGGGCCTAATGAAGCTGCAAAACAAGCAACAAAACCAAGTATAAATACCAACACCCAGGGTCCGGAGGCCAGGTCCAGATAAAATACTGTGCCTACAGCAGCCAGGCAAAAAGCCATCCCCGAAACTCCATATAACAATAAAGGCCTGCGTCCCGCCCTGTCAATTAACCATAGCGCTACAAAAGTGAAAATGATATTGCAAGACCCTATGATCACCGTTTGCAATAATGCCGACTCTGTACCAAAACCCACACTTTTAAATATTTCCGGTGCATAATACATGATGGCATTGATTCCGGTGATTTGTGAGAAAATAGCAAGAAATACGCCTACTACCAGTGCTTTGCGGAGACCAGGTGCCAGCAATTCGCGTATGGTGCCTTTTTCCTGCTTAAGAGCTTCATCGATCTCCGATTGGATTTCTGCTGCCTTTGAATCTCCATTGATTTTTTGAAGTATATCACGCGAATCATCTCTACGGCCGATTTTGGATAACCATCGCGGGCTTTCAGGAACCATTGCCAGCATCACCAAAAAAAGTACAGCTGGAAGGGCCTCAGATCCTAGCATATACCGCCAGCCAAAATCGATGTTCCAGGTTTCATCGCCCAGATTTGAAATCTGTAGGTTTACAAAGTAGATCAGCTGAATACCCAACACTATAGCAAGCTGATAGCCGGTCACCAGTTTGCCCCGAATATTGGCAGGAGCTACTTCCGATATGTAAAGTGGAGATAGCATAGAGGCTGCCCCCACGCCCAGGCCTCCAATGAAGCGGGCAATGGCAAATTGTGTCAGGTTATTGGGTATGGCAGATCCTATTGCGGAAATGGCAAATAAAATGGCAGTAAGAATAAGCACTTTCTTCCTCCCAAATTCATCGCTCAGTTTGCCGGCAAACATGGCACCAAAGGCACAGCCGATAATGGCGCTGGATGCTGCCCAGCCCATCATAGCTGCAGAAAGTTCAAATTTATCTCTTAAAAACCCGATAGCTCCGGCTATCACTGCCGTATCATACCCAAAGAGTAAGCCCCCAATGGCAGCCACTATCGAAATTCGGTAAATGTAACCGTAGTTTGTTTCTTCTTTCATTGGAATAAATGTTGTCTATACTAGTAGAATCTTCTGCCATCGACCATGCGCAGGTCATCGCCTAGTTTTCGTAGCGAGTCCATTCTCACAAAAGCTTTCAAAGTGCCACAGGTGCTGCCCTCGCTCTCTCCATAAGGCCTAATGGTATAGGCACCTACTGAAGCAGGCACTACAAATGTTTCTGCATAATGCACGATAAACGGAGCAAAAGACTGGGTCGGGCTTTCCACAATCACTTCACGCCCCTCCACGAGATTGATTACATTGACCAGACCATTAGTATTATGAGATACCTCTTTATCAAACCAGTGTCGGCGGGTTTCAATAAACTCTAGCTCATGAAGCCCGGTTTTTTCTTCCTCCCAGCCCTCACCCTGGTCTAGTTTTTCAATATTATTGATCAGGTTTTCCTTCGTCCATGCTGTAGTTCGATCCCATTGGATCACTTTTTCGCCGTGAGCGATATTGATAGGTCTTGGTTTCCCGTCTAACCCTAGCCTACCCCAATCCCACAGCTTAAAAGTGAAAATGTAAGGTGTTGCGCTAATCTCAAGAACCATACTATTTTTCCCTGAACAGTGAACGGTACCCGCCGGTATCAAAACGTGATCATGCTTCTTCACTTTCCAGGTTTCTACATGCTTTGCAGCATTAAAAGTGCTATCACCGCTTTGGGCCTCTTTTAGCTCAGTTATCATTTTAGCAGGATCTACATCTTCTTTCAAGCCCAGGTACACTTCTGCATCGTCTTCGGCATCCAGGATATAATAGCTTTCATCCTGAGTATAGGATATGCCAAACTGCTCTCTGATATATTCAACCGATGGGTGTACCTGTAAGCTGAGGTTACCTCCATCCATGGTATCCAGAAAATCAAATCGAATCGGAAACTCTGGCCCCATGATGCCATATAGCTCCTGTCCCAATACATTGCCACCTTCATGGAGCAATAGGTTTAGTGAGGGTATTTCTACCGTAGCATCACCAAACCCAAGCAGGAGGCTATTTTCTTCCGGTACGCAATCGAAGCACCAGGCATAATTCGGCGCAGATCTATCCAGGTCACACACTTCCTTCATCCACTGACCACCCCAGGGACCGGGATCGAAAAACGGTACCAGCCGGAAAGGTTGATGCGAAATCTCTTCCAATGCAGTTCGTAAGTCATTCCCTGCTATGAGTTTGGGTGTGCCAGATATATTTGAATCCAGGAGATAATCAATTTTTGGTAGCAGCTCCAGCTTAATCCGATCGCATATCCTCCAGTCGACGAAAAACGCCTGCTTGTACAGTAAACTAAACTCATCATCCTTGTTTTGAACACCAAGATTATTGACCTTTTTGGCCCTCATGCGCTGTTGAATCTCCCACCTTGCCATATCGGCATAGATCAGAAAATCCCAATCTTTGCAAATAATGCTAGCCCCTGTACCAATGATAATCTGTGAGTGGTTTGTACGGTTAATCTTCTCCGTAAGGCTGGATAGTTTATCAGTATCAAAGAAATCATCGATGTTGAGATAGGTAAGCTTACCAAAGATCCTGTCGTTGGTCACATCCGGGAATACCATTTCCTGAATTTCGGCTGCCGTTTTGTACGCCTCGGAGGCAAGTACAATTTCAAAATCAGAAAGGGTACCAAGGTTTACTAAGAACTCATTTTCATCGATACCCTGATAGCATTCTATCACTATCTTAAAGGGCTGCTTCCGTTCTTTATCTTTTAGCTCTTTTAGAATTGATTCCCATCCAATAAGACAAGGACTGGTGAAATTTTTGACATGATGAATGGGATACTTATCGTAATTAGATTTCATAAGTAAGGAGCGACGCAGAGCGTCGCTTAGCTATTTTAATATCCAGTATTTTGAGGTAACAAATTAGGGTTAAGGTCGATTTCTTCCTGAGGTATTGGGAAGAGTGCATTATAAGGTTGAGGAGTAACGCCAGGCTTAGCTTGGGGTACCAATTCCAGTAGTTTGCCCATGCGCACCAGGTCATACCACCGGTGCCCTTCGGCAACAAATTCCCTTCTTCGTTCTAGTAAAACGGCATCTCTAAACTCACTTTGCGATAATCCATTAAGGTCAGGAAGCACATTTCGTTCTTCAGTACCATCAAACCTGGCTCTGCGCCGCACCTGATTGATCGCATCATAAGCTGCTGCGGTAGGACCACCATTCAATTCATTTAAAGCTTCAGCATACATTAACAGCACATCTGAATACCGGAGAAGTGGAAAATCAGCTTCTGTATTTCCTGCACGTGGTTCACCTATTTCATCCCAATATTTCCTGATATGTGGGGCTGCCAGGTTTGTATTGCCCACCTGGGTCATAAAAGTTACCTCTCTTCTGCGGTCGCCCTCCTCATACGAATCATACAGATCCTGTGTAGCTACCTGCCACCCCTGGGCATTCACACCCGGCACAACAGTATTGAGGTTTCTGGGCAGCAGCCTTACATTAAACTGGCCTACCTCCCAAAAAGATATTGCTCCTCCCGCATCACCAAAGCCTACGCCAAAGACTGTTTCCTGCCCATTTTCATTAGCTATTCTAAAAGCCTCTTTAAAGTCCGGCCAAAGGGCGTAATTTCCAGAGTTTATTACGGCAAGCGCATTATCAGCAGCCTGTTGCCACTCACCCCGGGTAAGGTGTACTTTGGCTAATAATGCCTGAGCAGCACCCCTTGTGGCTCTGCCCAAGCCATTGCCAGCTTCATAGCCTTCAGGCAGATTGCTTAGCGCCAGGGATAAATCTGTGATGATTTGATTATAAACTTCCTCCACAGAATTTTTCGGAGGCCTCAACTCTTCATCGTCCTCAAGAATAAGGGGCACTTCGCCAAACAAACGAACCAATTCAAAATACATCAATCCTCGCAGAAAAGAGGCTTCACCTACTAACCTTGACCTAAGCCCTTCATCGATAGGACTGTCCGGTATACCTCCCAGTGCAAAATTGGCCAGGCTTACAGCCCTATACAATTGCACCCAAATGTCAAAGATGGTAGCGTTGGAGGCATTATATTGAAACCTTTCTAACTGGTCGTTTTGTGGGGTACCCGGCTGGTTATTATTCATTTCATCACTGGCCAATCCCTGGATGATCCAATGTGTACTGTGGTATACGCCACCAAAAGTGGGTCCTGTGCTTGTAGAATTCAGCGTAGCATAGATGGCATTAACTGCACCAATAGCATCATTCTCCGACTGAAAAAAATTGGTCACAAATACCTGATCTTTAGGATCTTCCTCCAGAATATCGTTACATCCTTCTACCAGGAAGCATACGAAAATCAGGGTGAGTATTGTGCTCTTAAGTCCTTTTTTAGTGCTCATGTTATAGTCCTATTTGTATACCAGCGATAAAAGATCTTGCTAATGGATAACCACCGTAATCAATACCCAATAAAAGTGCGTTTTGTCCAAAGGCGTTTACCTCAGGATCATACCCGCTGTAATCCGTTAGGGTAAATAGATTGGTAGCGGTACAGTATATGCGCATATTACTCAGGCTCAACTTGTCCAATATTTTGGATGGAAGAGAATAACCTAAGGAGACATTTCTCAACCTGATAAATGACGCATCTTCCACCTGGGCAGAAGAAAAAACACCTCTGTCAGTAGGATCGAGTTTAGGATATTCATTGCTGGGGTTTTCTGGTGTCCACCTGTTAAAATAGGCATCCCGGTACACATTGGTTTCACCGGTTAATGTTCCCAACTCAAACTGATACGCGTTGACCATACTGTTGCCCTGGCTAGCCTGTATGAAGAATGAGAAATCAATTCCCTTATACTCAAAATTATTGGTGATGTTCCAGGTGAATTTTGGCTGTGCCTGGCCCAATATCGCCCTGTCAGCCTCATTGATAATGCCGTCGGGCTCGCCGGTCAGATTGCCCTGCTCGTCTCTACCATTGATATCACGGTATTTTCTTTGGCCTGCCTCAGGTGTCTGACCTACCAGCACGGCTGAAGACTGTGCTTCATCATCGCTTTGGAAAATGCCGTCATTGATAAGTCCATAAAAGGTCCCTAGCGGCTCCCCTACTCTAATAATGTTCCAACCGGCCGGCACCTGCAATACACCCGGTGCGAAAATGTCATTATCATCCGATAGCTTTAAGATTTCATTTCTATTCGATGAAATATTAAAATTAGCACGCCATGTAAATGGATTTTTGTCAATGATAATAGCGTCAATCGCCAATTCTATACCTTCATTTTTGAGCTCCCCGATATTATCAAAGAAATTGGAAAACCCTGATGTATTTGGTATTGGCCTAAAAAGGAGTAAATCGGTAGTTATTTGGTTATAGTAATCAGTAGTAACCATCACCCGTGTATCAAAAAAAGCAATATCAAAGCCTATATTGAATTGGGTAGTGCGCTCCCACCTGAGATCAGGATTGGGTCGCCGCAAAGGAGCTAATCCCAGATACACCTCGTCGTTGGTGAAAGTACCTTCCCCATTTGGGCCAACAGTAGCCAGAGAATTGAAAGACCCAATTTCAGAGTTGCCAATTACCCCTACACTGGTTCTTAGCTTAAAGGATTGGAAAAAGTCATTTTGATCAAAGAAATCCTCTTCAGCAATATTCCACCCGAATGCCAGTGAAGGGAAAAAGCCCCATTTACTGTCTCTACCAAAACGGGAAGAACCATCCAATCGCCCGGTGGCTGTGATCAGGTATTTGCCTCGGTAGTTGTAGTTGGCCCTACCCAGATAACTTACTATACCCCAATTGTTTTCTCCGGTGGCTGATGGTTGTGGATTGATACCTGACCTGATATTATGCCATCCATAAGTGTTGTCAGGAAAATCGAGTGTAGTTGAAAACAGCCTTTCCGACTGAAAAGCCTGCCGGGTATAGCCCACCAAGGCATTGATTGAGTGATCTTCGTTGATCTCTTTGTCGTAGGTCAATGTATATTCTGTCAACCACGTAAAGCCATCCACTGTGGATACCACTGCTTCTCCGTTGTTTGGCTCGGTTCGCTTTAAGAAGTTTGGCACAAAACGGTTATCCTTTGTAGAAAACCCATCGATACCCAGGTTGATCTTAAATACAAGATCATCAATTACTTCCCATTCGGTAAACAGACTACCAATCAACCTGGAGTTATTATTGATATTGTCTGTTTCCAGTGCATCAGCAACAGGGTTAGGTAAATTCCTACCTCTATCGTCATCAAAAGTATAGCCACCAGGTCCATTCTCATCCAAAACCGGCAATGTGGGTGGAAAAAGAACTGCAGAAGTTATTGACCCGGGTAACAACACCCCGGTGCCAGGTCCCAATGCACCGGTGAGTACACCTCTTGAGGTAATGTGGCTAAGGTTTACATTGGAGCCAATTTTGAGTCGCTCGTTTACCGTTCTGTCCAGCGAGGCTCTAAAGGTAGCTCTTTCAAAATCAGAGTTTAATACAATACCATCCTGCTGAAAATAGCCCCCACCAATGGAGTATCTGGTATTCTCATCTCCACCAGCAATGGTCAACTGGTGACTTTGCATGGGAGCATCCCTGAATATCGCTTCCTGCCAGTCTGTACCCTCACCAAAGTTTTCGGGTATGATATACCTTACATCCGACGGTAAACCTCGCTCTCTATTGATATCATTGATATAGTTAGCAAATTCTTCACCGTTTAAAAGATCAAACATCTCAGGTACGCTTTGGAATCCATAATAGGAGTCTAAAGAAATACTGGCCCTGCCTGCCTGACCTCTCTTGGTGGTAATGATTACCACACCGTTAGCTCCTCTTGATCCATATAAGGCTGTAGCTGAGGCATCTTTCAAAACCTGTATTGACTCAATATCGCTGGGATTAATGGCGGAAAGCGGGTTTACTGAAGAACCTGCCGTGCCTCCGGCATTGATATCGTCATTGTTGCTGGAAACCAGCATACCATCAATCACAAACAATGGCTCATTGCCAGCATTTACAGAGCTGCTACCCCTGATTCGGATGGATGTCTGGCCGCCCGGTCGCCCCGAAACCTGTGTAACCTGCACACCTGCCGCTTGTCCCTGTAATGCCTGGTCCAGCGAAGCACTGGCGGTGCGGGTGATGTCTTTTCCTTTAACGATCGATACCGAACCGGTGAGGTCCTTTTTCTTTACCTCACCATAGCCAACCACAACGATTTCTTCAAGGGCGCCTACCTCCACCTGCATTTCGATATCAATGACAGAACGGTTGCTGACCGGTATTTCCTGCATCTCAAAGCCTATAAACCTTACGACCAATACGTCATCGGGCGCGGCTATTAATTGATACCGGCCATCGGCATCTGATACAGTACCCGTGGTGGTTCCTTTTATAGCTATGGTAACACCCGGTAAAGCTTCTCCATCATCAGCTGATATGATCTTGCCAGATACAATATCCTGAGACCATACCTGATGCGATAAGATAAGGGCAAAAAATAAAAGGCATGTATTTATTGCTTTTGTTCTGGGCATGGGGTCAGTGTTGTTTAAAAGCTTACAAAAAAATAGTTTTGAATACTACAAAGTGTATATCATACAAATAGTAAGCACTCAAGGATTATTTATAGTATGGATGTTTAGGAGCATTTACTGTAGTGCGATATTTGCTTTCGTTAGAAAATAATGTTGAATCGACTTGGTAGCTTTAACCAGTTGACTCTTTACCGTATTTTTAGAAATACCCATAATAGCGGATATTTCGTCATGGCTGATTCCCTTTTGCCGGCTCATCTCAAAAATACTCTTTCGACGGGGCGGTAGCTCTCCAATTGCCTCATCCAATATGTCCATATACTCATTATAAACTACCTTATCTTCTGTGTTGATAGCCAGCCTATTGCTGCTTTTTGACAACCTGTCAATAGCTATTTTTTCGTAGGTATTTCTTTTGAGAATATTAATCGAATGATTGTGGGCTACCCTAAACAAAAAGGACGAAAAGTTGAATGAAGGATCTACTTTCTCACGGCTTATCCAAATTTTCACAAAAACATCCTGAACGATCTCTGAAGCTAAATCTTCAGACTTGGTCAATTTCAATACGTACAGGTAAACACGATCCCGGTAGCATTGATAAAGCTTACTGTAGGATCTTGTGCAACCTGAGATCATGCCTATTACATCTTGTTTGGAATGTTGTTTTACCCTGGTTCTCATTTCCTCTTGATATCTATGGAGTAAGAAAATTTTTCCGCTTCATAAAATCCCAGATTGTACTCGATGGGG
This sequence comes from Cyclobacteriaceae bacterium, assembly GCA_965227155.1. GTDB lineage: Bacteria > Bacteroidota > Bacteroidia > Cytophagales > Cyclobacteriaceae > UBA6059. Next base: position 3,187,945 of record OZ245731.1, on the reverse strand, counting down.
CGGCTACCCGGATCCAGCACTTTCCTCTTTCTTAACAAAATCGGGCTTCCCTCTTCGATGGATAATTTGGCACTTATCAATTCATCGGAAAGCATTGCTTTTATTTCCTCCTTGGAAATGGAAGGAATAGTTGCATAGTCATTTTCCAGAATTTCGTAGAGGTGACGAGTAAAATCCTCTTCGCCAGTCAGGCCTACCCTTGGATGAAAATAAGAGATAAAATAGACCAAAGGACCTTCCTCGGATCCTCTGACTCTTTCCAGTTTGAGCACATTTTCGCCCTCGCTAATCTCCAATCCCTGGGCCACTTCATCTGAAGCCTTTTCCCAATTGGTACTCACCTCATAATTAATCATGCTTACACCCTGCCACTGCATCTCATCACTAAAGCTGTACCAGTCGGATAATCGGGTGGTGACCTTATTTGAGGCGGCCCTTGTGCCTATACCTTTTCTTCGAATAAGCAATTTTTCATGAGACAGCTTATTGGTAGCCTGCCTCACTGTATTTCTTGATATGCCCAGCATTTTGGCAAGCTCTACCTCTTTCGGTAACAGTTTACCCTGTTGATAATCCGGCTCTTTGATCAAATTGCGGATCAGTTCCTCAACCTGAATGTGTAGCGGAATAGGACTTGTATGATCGATTTTGTATTTCATCTCAGACTATGTTCATACATATGCACATTGCCAATGTATGAACTTCAAAATCAATTTCCAAAGGGAGTCAATCACTATAATTCCAAATACTTGTCTAGTGGTTAAGATTTAATGCAATCGGTTGCAAGGTCAATACAAACGTTTGCAAAAAGTGGACGGGATTTAAAGAATGCTTTATGACTTACTGATCTTCTTCTTTTTCCTTACAAAACCTTCAGTTAGTTATCCCCGTTGGGGGTGGATTTTGTATCGTCATAGAATTAGTTTACATTAAAAAATAAAACCCTAAGATTTCAAAGTGAACGCTATTGAGCTAGCCTTAATAGAAAATTGCAAAGTTAAAGTCTTAGAACTGATGAGGGGTATGGTCATATACTTTCCCTTTTGTAGAAAGGGGCCAATCATCAGTTCTGAATGGAGTCAGTGGCAAGCCTTCCTGGTTATAAAGATCCAGTTCACCAGGGTTGTCTGACCATGCATATCGAACTGCCACAGGCTTAGCTACCTCATCGGACCAAACAACTACCTTATTGCCAATCAATTTTGCTCTAGCCCAGTGAAAAACTCTGTCTTCTCCTGCTAATTCAAAACCTCTGATATAGCCATATTTATCAACCGTTTTGAGCCCACTACCAATATGGTCGAACTCAATAAGTACCTCCTCACCCTCAATATTCATAGCCTTAAATACCGGACTATTGGCAACTATATCAAACCCGTAGCATTTTTGGAGCGCACCGAGGGCCAGCCTATAGCCCACATCTTCCTTATTTTTGGGATGTATATCATCTGCCTCTCCAATATCGATGGTTACTGCAAGATGCGTTGCACCATTTTCCAAAGCCATCGATTGGGCTTCTCTTAACTCTGCCCATTCACTATGCCCAGGGTGTTCTTTTTCTTGCCGATGATTGGCCAATTGTACCACCAAAAAGGGCAAGTCGTAATCCCACTGCTGCCTCCAATCTGAAATTAATCCAGGTAGGAGTTTTCGATACTCTTCTGCACGTGCTGCATTGGATTCCCCCTGATACCAAATAACCCCTTTTATGGATAAATCAGTAATCGGTGCAATATTGCCGTTGTATAAAAGCGTAGGATAGCTAAAAATGCTGCCATTAGGCACATCAGGTACAGGAAAAGAAGTTGTATCTATAGGTAAACCGGCTTTATACTTCCACTCACCTACCAATATGGGATTGCCCCAAAAAGCTGCGGTATGGAAACCGCCAAGCCCGCCTACATCAAAAACCCTCACAACCAAAGTATTGCCTTTTTGCTTAAGCAAGGACCTGGGTACTTTGTAATTTCTAAAATTGCGATTGCCAAATGTTTCTCCCACTTTAACGCCATTCACCCAGGTAATATCATAATCATCGATTTGATTCAGGGCTAACTGAAAGCTATCTGCAGCAAAGCCTTCTGGTAAGTCAAACTTACGCCTAAACCATACTGCACCATCATGATCCAGCCCTTCGTATTCCCAAAAATTGGGGACTTTCATGGTGCTCCATTTGCTATCATCGTACTGTGGTAAATACCATTTCTCATCAAAGCCGGGGCCCTTCATGTAATGCTTATTGTCCCAGCTTTTTCTGAAAGACTCAAGATCGGCATACATATCATCAAAATTTTTCCCTCTACCATGGATCTCTTCAATGATATCCCTGAATTGAGGGAAGGGCTGCAATGCTTCCCCACTCATCCACGTCTCAATGGTGGTCGCTCCCAGGTTGATATTCAAAAGACCAATGGGCACCTTCAAACTATCATATAAAACCCGACCGAAATAATAAGCTGTAGCTGAAAAATCAAGAACAGTAGCACTATCAGCCTCTACCCAATAGCCCCCTTTCAAGTCAGCTTTGGGCAAATAATCAACATCCAATTCATTCCTGAATTGCCGAATCATGGGATTGCCTACACGATCAATTTTTGAGATATCCTTTCCGAGCATCCCTAATGTATATTGCATGTTGGACTGCCCACTGCATAGCCATACCTCTCCAAAAAGTATATTTTCAAATGTTATTTTGTTTTTGCCCTGGATAGTGATGGTGTAGGGACCCCCTGCAGGAAACGGTGGTAGCAAAGCACTCCATTTGCCATCATCACTTGCCTCGGTATTTATTGTTTTTTCTCCAATGGTAATGGTAATTTTCTCCTCTGCATCTGCCCAACCCCACAGCTTATTGACGGTATCGCGCTGCAGTACCATTTTATCTCCAAATATGGCATGGACAGTTACCTCACAATAACCATTAAGTCCATAAAAAATCGCCAATAAAACCAATAGTATCCTTAACATAAGCATCCTGATAATTCAATACCTTGTATATATACAAGTTGCTCAAAGAAACGTATGTTCATGAATTTAAAAAGCCTGTTTTTTCTATTTACTATCTTGATTGCCCACGGTACAGCAGCCCAGTCCCTTTACGGTGACCGGGTAAAGGCCCACAAGGAATGGAATCAGTTATTCATTAAAAACAACGGCTGGTTTGGTGGAGATGGCATTTTTGCCATTCCCCTGGATGGTAAAGAGTTTGTGCAGGCTACTGAAAACACACAATCATTGATCCTTTTCAGTGATACTATGATTGGTACAATTAAGGACTCCACGGTAAAGCCAGGGGATTTTTCCATGATCCACAATTCAGTTGCCATATTGCAAGGCAATAAGCCGGTTGCCGATAAAATGGAGTTTTACTGGACTTCCCAAGATGGTAGCCCTCATGCTATTTTTGATCCCAATACACCAATGACTAAAGCCGGTGATTATTATTGGCTGGGAGATGGATTTGTCAATACAGCATTGGACAATACCTTATTCATCTTTGGATACCGGATCAGGAATACAGATCATGCTGTATTTGGTTTTGAGCAGGTAGGCACTACATTGATTGCAATACCCGCCGGCTCTAATCCGCCTTTCGAAGCCCATAAACAATATGACACACCTTTATTTTTTGAAAATGAGGGCATAGAAACAACCTTAGGCAGTGCGATATTGGTCAATACTGAAGCAGCCGGTGCCCCTAACCCCGATGGTTTTGTATATGTATATGGTGTGAGAGGACAGGCCAAACAAATGGTGGTAGCACGTGTATTGCCTGAAAAATTCCTTGAATTTGATGCATGGCAATATTGGGATGGCGATAGTTGGGCATCTGACATCAATGCGCTCAAGCCAATCAATCAGAATCTGTCCAATGAGTTTAGCATCTCACCTACTGCTGACGGCAGGTTTATCCTGGCTTATCAATTTTCGGGAATGAGTAATGAGGTAGCTGTGCAATATGGCAGTTCCCCGGTAGGTCCATTCTTCCCTGTACGCAAGGTCTGGAATACTGCAGAAGTTTACGAGGATCTGGACTTCTTCACCTATAATGCCAAAGGCTATCCACACCTCTCAAGGCCCGGCCATCTGCTGATTAGCTACAATATTAATTCCTTTGATTTTTGGAATGATATTCTGGATAAACCTAATCTATACCGACCAAGGTTCATTGAAGTTAAAATTGATTAAGCGATAATTGATTTAAAAATGAGTTATGACAAAACTGAAACACGCTGTAATTACCGGAGGTGCTAAAGGCATTGGAGCTTCCTGTGCCCTTCTCTTTGCAAAAGAAGGCTATAAAATATCCATACTCGACACTGACGATCAGGCAGGAGATAGCCTGGCAAAAGAGATCGGGGAAAATGCCAGCTTCTATCACTGCGACATTGCCAGCTCAGCCTCAGTGAACGCTGCCTTTAAAAAGCTCATCCAGGGTCAGGGCGAGGTTGATGTTCTGATCAATAATGCTGGCATTAATAAATATGGTACGGTCACTGAGACCAGCGACGAATTATGGGATTTGACCATGAATATAAACTTAAAAGGCCATTTCCTCTGTGCCAGGGCAGCCATACCAGGCATGCAGCGCATCGGAAAAGGCGTGATCATCAATGTGTCCAGTGTACAGGCATTTATCTCACAAAACAGTGTGGCTGCCTATACAACTTCCAAAACTGCATTGCTTGGCCTTACCCGCAGTATTGCGGTGGATTATGCCCCAAACATCAGGTGTGTCGCGGTATGCCCTGGTTCTGTAGATACCCCCATGCTCCGAAATGCCATACAGGAATCGCCAAATCCCGAGGAGGTATTGCAGGAATGTCATGACATGCACCTCACCAAAAGAATCGGTACCCCGGAAGAAGTTGCTGAGTTGATTCATTTTCTGGCAAGTGATAAAGCGGGCTTTATTACCGGCCAATCGATCAGGGTTGACGGAGGGCTCGGCATTGTCATCGGCGGAAGCAAGCGAGAAGCATAATTATTTCAAACCACATCAACATTCAATATGGTAGCAATTGGCGTAGACATAGGCGGTAGTCATATATTGTGCGCCGGCATTGATCTTGAGCAAAAGTCCATCATAGGAGGGTCAGAAAACCTTCAAAAAATTGATCCTTCCTGGTCAAAGGAAAAACTGCTGGAAGCATGGGCCACTGCTATTAACAAATGTTTGAACAGCTGCAGCTCCCGGGAAATTGCCGGGATTGGTTTTGCCATGCCCGGGCCCTTCGATTACAAGCAGGGTATTGCATGGTTTGAGGGTGAAAATCAAAAGTTTGAAAACCTTTACCGTGTCAACATTCGACAGGAACTGACCCAATACCTTGCTCAACCAAACCTGGATTTACGATTTCTTAATGATGCCACTTCCTTTGGCGTGGGAGTGGCATGGTTTGGGGAAGCTGTGGGCTTTCAAAGATCCCTCGTGCTTACATTGGGCACCGGTTTTGGCTCCACCTTCATTGAAAATGGGATTCCTGTTACCGACAGGGCAGATGTGCCGAAAGACGGATTTTTTTGGAATGTGCCCTTTCAGGAGAGTATTGCCGATGATTATTTTTCAACCCGTTGGTTCAAAAAAGCTTATCAGGACAAATTTGATAGAGAAATAGCCGGCGTAAAAGAAATAGCAGCGCATGCAAGAAAAGATCATGAAGCGGCCGAAATTTTCCAAACTTTTGGTACCAACCTGGGATCATTTCTTACGCCATGGCTAAATAAATTCCCTGCCGACATCATTGTATTGGGTGGTAATATTGCCAAATCATTCGATCTCTTTGGCACACACTGCATGACCTTTTTCCAAAATCAAGGTCTACAAGTGGAACTAAAAGTCGCCACCAATGCTGACCATGCAGCGTTATTGGGCAGTGCTATGCTCTTTGACAAAAGCTTCTGGAATCGCATTCATTAGGCAAATGATTTGAATATACCTGGTGAGGGTTAATGCTTAAAGACTCGTCCGGGGGCGGTTTTATGCATTACACTTGATGAAAGCTTTAATGTTTTAATCCTTGATGGACACCTGTTAGCTGGTGTACAATGTAATGTTCTACGCTATTGAGTTCGTTAAAGCTCACGAACTATTTTGTTAAGCTTATTTAGGATTAACTCTAGTCGCTGATCTTGTAATTCATAATACAGATTACCGACGATGGCTTCTTTGATTGCCGAGCTATCCAGTATTTTTCGAGAACACTCTATGAGATATTCTTTGACAGTACTTTCCGAATTTACTGCTTGTTCGTCGATATCAGAAACATGATTAAATAAATAGACGATATCTTCAAAATCATGGCTTGCATACAAATCCTTGACTCCCCGATCGAAAAAGGCATCCAACTTAGATGCAAGAAAATAAGGTAGTGGAAGCAACCGTATGCGCCAATCGTCTAATGTATAGGTAAAAGCATGGTCAAAACCCATTGCAAACCAGCGATTGCCGGGAGCCCAGCCTACCGGTACTGTGGCCATGACATCCACCAATATATCTTCGTACCGAAATCGACAAATCACTGAATCTTCTGCTGTTTGTCTAAAGCCACGTCGTAACAGTTCTTCCCGTAATTCTTCCAACGCCCCCAGGCTGGCAATCTCCATGGTAAGATCCAGATCCTTTGTCGGTCGAACGTCATCTGCTGTAGGATCATCAACATACAAACTTACAACAGCTCCACCTACGTAAACGACCTGATCATTCAGTTCTCCAAGTGCTGAAGCAATCTTCTTAGTAACTACCCGGTTGATTAGGGTATTCTTTAGCATATCCGTTTTTTGAGTTCTTCCACGGCAATATTTCGCTCTCTTGCCCTTCCTACACGCAACGCATCACAAAGAGCCATCACTTCATAAAAGCCAGGGTCATCCAGACACGCTTCCGGCACACTCGGATAAAGTGGCTCAATGGCTTGTCCCCTAACGTTTCCTTTATAATAGGGCCAAACATAAGGCGCATCACTTATGATTTCTTCGCTTAAAGGGGGCGCAGCATGCGCGGTAGGTACACCCCTTACCAGTGCACCCGGCTGCTGCGGATAGACATAGCGAAGACCATATTGCAGGAAGTCCATCAGAGCCTGTCGAATCAGCTGTTTCTTATTTTGGAAAAGTAAGCCGGCAATGGACGAACGGTTGATGCTCTCACTGACTTCACTGGCACTGATCCTGAGCTCCTGTGACAATTCCTTCATCGTCCAGGATTCATCCCGCTTGATAGCTATTTTAAGTAGGATAACGATATCCTGAGGCCGCATGCCGCTATGCTTCTTCATTTTTCTTGTACTTCAGAAAAACAAATATACTCATAATTTGCAATTCGCGAATCGCGAATTGAGAATGCTGCTCAGATAATATGATTCTAGTAATATAATTCTAGACACTACCTATACCACGTTTGTTAAAGAGGTATGTTAGAGGGTATATAAGAGGGATTAAAAATACCCATGGGTACACACTGTAGGCGTGTTACATAGAACCCTTCTATGTGGGTAGGTGTAGCACTTGATTATGTAAGTAAAATCCCCTCCATTTGGCAGGAAACGGACATTCAGGCAAAAAAGCGGCTGATAAAAATGGTGTTTCCAGAAGGCTTATGGTATGATAAAGAAAAGGATCAACTTCGAACCCCTCGTGTCAATGCTTTTTTCGGCCATATAGCTGAAATTAGGCAGAAAAAAGAAAACCAGCACATTGAAAATATGCTGGTTTTGGATTCTGGCAGTCCGTAGGGTAATCGAACCTATTTAATTTTTACATATTTATTTTTACAAAAAATAGGACTATATAGCTTTTAAATGCATTTTTTGATTAGCTTAGTGTTAAGATGAATTAAGTGAAATATGGTTTTACCTTCCCCTATACCTTCCCCCATTTTAAAGATATGGCAACTACAGCACTCTATTTGAAAAACAAAAAGGCTGCTAAGAGCAGCGTAATAATGCTTTACCTATTGACAGGAGATAAGCAGATTAAACTATCTACTAAAGAGAAAATTGATCCCAGATTTTGGGATGATAAAAAGCAGGTGGTTAAACGCAATTATGAAAATGCAGGTGTGCTTAATGAATACCTGAAAGACTTTACTAATCAGGTCATGAAATGCTACCGTGAATTAGTGGTCGATAAAAAGCAAGTAACATTAGAGACTATAAAAGAGAAGCTTTACCCAGAGGTAAAAAAGAAAGGGAGCTTCTGGAATTACTGGAAGGAGTTTCTAGCATTCAAGAAACTTGATTGCACCAATAACACTATTAAGAAGTGGGCAGCCTTAGAAACGCATTTAAAGGATTTTGAAAAGGGATTTGGCAAATTCCAGATGGAATCTTTTGACAGCACTTTCCATGAAAAATTCACGGGGTACATGATCAATGAGAAAGGCTTAACTAATAATACCGTAGGTAAATATATTCAAGGGTTAAAAAGCTTTTTAGGTTGGTGCTTTGATAAAAAGTATACTGATAGCGCAGATTTCAGAAGGTTCAAAACCAAATCAGAAAAGGTAGATATCATCTATCTAACAGAGGAGGAAATTAGGGCTATACAAGCTTTAGAGCTAAAGAAGGATTCCAAGCTTTATAAAGTCCGCAATATCTTTCTTTTTGCCTGTTTTACTGGTCAGCGCTATTCAGATGTAAAAAGTATTAAATGGTCGGATATACGAAATAATATATGGCATGTTCGCATTCAAAAGACCAAAGACATTTTAGAGGTGCCATTGGTAGGTTATGCTTTAGAGATATTGAATGAATACAAAGGACTGCAAAGGCCGTTACCAAGTATATCAAACCAAAAGATGAATGATTACCTCAAAGAGCTTGGAGAAAGAGCAGAGATAGACAGCCCAGTTTCCATAGTAAGGTATAGAGGGCCGGAAAGGTTAGAAGAGGTCAAAAAGAAATTTGAACTAATAACGACTCATACAGCCAGAAGAACATTCGTTACCCTATCACTTGAAAAAGGAATGAGACCAGAAACAGTAATGGAGATTACAGGACATAAAGACTATTCTATTTTTAGAAAGTACATCAAGATTACCTCAAAGATCAAGGTGAACGAAATGAGTAATATATGGGGCTAAATTCTTATAATTTGGCATATTGGCTTTTTTGCAAAATATTATACTGATAAAAATTGCTTTATAGGTAAATTATGATTAATTTAGTGATATATTCTACATCGCATAGAATATTATTCTAAAATCAAGTTTACTTATCTTAATTATGTCAAAACTGTTGGTACTGACAATGAGTCCCGAAGAGTTGGAAACTCTTTTGGATAAAAAATTACGCTCTGCATTGAGCACATTAGAACATCTTAGGCCGGAGCCCTCTTCGCTAATGAAAATAGAAGAGGTGGCAGAATTTTTTAAAGTGAGTATAGTTACCATTCATCAATGGAAACGAAAGCGTTTGATCCCCTTCAAGCGGATATCCAATAAAATCTATTTTGAGCGGGAGGAAGTAATTAAAGCATTAAAATCAATCAGTAATAAGCAGAAGTACATATGAAGCAATTACCAATTAGATGTAAGAGAGGGGGATTTATTTACTCCCTTCTTATGAGGAGCGAAAAGGTCGCTATGTATGTGAAAAAAAGTAAAGCCGGTTTTAAATCATTTGAGGTTTTTAAAATCAGAAAAAGACATGCCGTTATCTGCAATAATGATATTGGTATTATTGAGACAATGCCGAGTAATGAGGATTTTGGGTATGATGCTTTTGCAATTTGGGATTTTGATAGGGCCTTAAGGAAGTACCTAATGCTAGGTGGAGAGTTCTATATATCACGAGAGTTAAAGAGGTATATTAGAGGGTATGTAAGAGGGGTTAAAAGTGCCAGTTGGCAAACAATGGGAGCGTGTTACATAGAACCCCGCTCCCACTAAAGGTCTTTTAGTTTTCTCTATTTTTTAGATCTCTTTATTCTTTTTTTAGGCTTAGTCCCCTCTTACCACGTATTCTTACAGTAACTTATATTTTGAAGCCCCTGGAAAGCAATGCTTTTTAGGGGCTTTTTTATTTATGCTCTATTTTAGGATACATAACCATACTATTTGAAAGATTTTCTTCTCAAACTACTGTGTGCCTATTATTGAATTCAGATTTTTTTTATAGGAATGTACCCTAATTGGTTTGATTGTGCATAAAGGAAAAGCTTTCTGTTTCGTGTTTGTATTAAACTCTATCCTTACCTATTATTTAGGGATACATATTAATCTATTTATAACGATCTATTAGTTTATGGTATCAATACACTGTATTGTTTGAATTCAATTATTTAGGTGGGTATGTAGCCTAATATTTTTATTAAAGGTTCATAACACAAAAGCTATTATCCAGAGCATGATCAGCTTTGTTTTAAAGCTTGTATAATAAGTTATTGGAGGACACCACCCATTTTATGGTTTCATTGACTTTCAGTCTATGCAAAATACAGCTTAATGTAAAAGAATTAGTTTTAGGTCGATACGTATCCTATTCTACAGCTATCAGGCGGCTGAAATAACCTATTATTAGGATTTATATATTATATTCCGATATTGAAATTTATATAGTAAAGACATTAGTATGTTTGGTTCGTTATTTGGACAATCAGAATTTGAGGACGTTTGTGATTTATTAGAAGACCTTAAAATAAATGCCTCAGCTATCAATTCAGAAAAAGATGTTGAAAAGATTATTGCAGCTGAATTAAGAAAAGACTTTGATAATGTACACCAGCAATTCAATATTGGTGGATACTTAGGGATCAAAGTGGATATCGATATTGGTGAGGAGATAGGAATTGAAATAAAATTAGCCAGTCAGTTAGATAATGCGTCAAAAATCCATCGCTTTATAGGTCAAAGCGTTTATTACAATAATCGAAAATATAACGGTCAATTAATTGCTTTGATTATTGGCACGAAGAAGGATAAAGGATCAGCCCTTTTTAAAGAGCTTACTTCGTTTTTGGAGGAGCTTGGAATTGTTGTGATTTTTAACGTTTTGAAAGGCAAATAGTAATACTTGGCTTTTATCCCCCTTTCCACTCAAATAACCATTTTATTTTATCTTCCTTGGAAACAGGCTTATCATCTGGATCAATATAGTAAGGCGGCTCACCCAATCTTATGCTAAATTCTTCTTCTGGATCTGGTCCAAATTGTTTCGTTAGACTAAACGGTAAGTTTTTTATTAAAGCAAAATCAATAAAGTAACTTATCTTCTCTTTATCTGATATTTTTTCTTCCCACCAAACATCACCCCATACCCAGAATGAGTTAAAGTATATAAGTGACTGTTCGTGATTTGATAGTTGTGCTCGTAAAATTTTCAAATATTTATACCGTTGATCCCAAGACAATTTAATTCGATCATTATCCCATGATATATATTTTATTGTCTGATATAAGTGTCTATAGTAGTGCCCTAACTTTGAGACATGACCATCGAATGGATAAAAATCTGTCTCTAACTCAAATTCCATTCCTGATCTAGTTACATAGGGATCATTTACCAACTCCAATCCATCATCAAAACAACTTCTTTTATAAATTTCAAATAGAAGTTGTTCGTTTTTTATTGTATCAAGAAATTCCTGCTCAACTGAATTGAAGGTTTGATTATATACGACATTGGTATTTTTATCTACTCCAAAAAAGAAATGATGGTAAGCAACCTTACAAATAAACTTATCAAGCTCGTGATGCATATTCCAATTATTATCTACATACAATCTTCTTAATAATAGATATAGGTAGCGATATTCATAATACATTTTAACAAAAGCCTTTCGTCCAATATACCTACCAGCTATTTCAAGCTCTGAAACATTTGATTTGTGGAGATGAAGCATTTGGTAGAACTGATTTTCAAACCTCTCAATTTTGATATCCTTTCTCTGGTCTAGGTTTGACTCATATTGGACAAGAAATGCCAAAAAAGTTGTAAGTACTGCTAAAACTCCAATAAAAGGAGCTGTAAAAGAATTAAAAAATTTTCCTTGGTCATTTAATTCATTTATATGAGTATCTAGTACTAATAGTGATATAGATAAAATAAAAATTAGAGATAATATAAATCCTAAAAATAAAAGTATCCTCGTGACCCATTTAAAGGTTTTCTCTGACATATTATACTATATTATTTTCTGTTACTAGTTTTTTGTAAAAAATGGTAACCAGTTATTATTAATATTTAATAAGTCCGTAAGTATCACCCAAAATAGTTAAACTCACCTACCAATAAACGGTATATCTCTTCTCTCACTGCTTTGCTCAAGGCACTTATTTCCTTAAATCGCTCCAATAAATCTTGTTTTCCATGAATCTCAGCATATTTCCTGATCTGTATAAGCCCTGAGTAAGGTGTAAGGAAATCAGGATAATCAAAGTATTTGAAATAAGGCTCTTCTTTTAATCCTACATGACGGATATGCTGACCCTGCGTATAATTGCGATTCCAGTAGACATAAAGATCAGTAATAGCTTTCACAAGTTTTTCAGGTAGCTCACCCGTGATTTCCGGTGCTAGTGTAGAAGTCCAAAAACACTCATCATTGGTTGGGCATAGCGGGTTGTCTACAAATACCTCGGGTGCATCTGTTACCGGATTATCCTCTTCAAATCGGGTTACGACGCAACGGTTTTCGGCTAATACATATGAAAAGCAAAGGCTATAATAGTATGATTCAATCCTTCTATTTACTACAGGTTTATAGACATCAAACTGATTGAACCAAATGGGATAACTACCTACTATTACCTTTGATATGCAATACCACTCAAATGTGATTTTTGCAGATTTTAAGTCGTAAGCACAAAAACTACGATTGTCTGCGGGTCCACTAAAAATTTTAGCAAGATTTATCTTTATTACTCTATTATCAAGATAGAACCAAACCCGATCAGGTAAATTAGACATGCGTTGACATGTATCTTGCTTAAGTCTAACTGGAGTGTTATCATCCATAAAACCGATATAATTACCTAGTGGATTACCACAGGTTCTTTTTAGTTTGTAGTGATTTGAATCGTCTTTTAACGGAAATCCACTGACTAGCTTATCATAATCATCTGCTTTTTTAGCATGGCTAAAATCATACCTTGGTTGAAGTATAAATTTATCGTTTCTTGAAATCTTTGGTAGATGCTTTCTTATATCTATTCTATTAACAGAGAAGTCAACATTTTGAAATGGCCTTAGCAATTCATTTACTTTTTCTCTTAATCCTTCATCGTTCCAGGATAGGTTTAAATCACTTCTCTTTAGATCAGTAAGGTCGAGCAGTCTAACATTGTTGGTTCTATCTTCCATAGGTTCATAACTCCATATTGTAAATGCCAATGGCCATTTGCCTTTCAGTTTAAAAAACTCATTGCTGGTGATGATAAAGCCAGAATCGAATTTGAAATGTTGATCCCATATTTTTCTAAAGCTTACGTACGTTGGGCGGGGTATTAACCAGGATGTAGGTGTGAAAATAAGTACCTTAGGTGAATCAACCTGATATTTTTCTACCTGATACTTTGCCATCAATAGTATCTGACCCAAAAATGCCAGGTATCTTTCCTTGCCTGCATCTTTACCCGTCAGCGCCAAGATCTCCGGGTCTATATCATATGCACTTTCTGTTTTTTCACGCGCCTCCTTATTCTCATCGGTATTTTTGTAAGGTGGGTTAAGCAGGAATGCTAAAGGTTTGTCGAGCTTTAGGTTCTTATGGTTAAGCTCTTTCTCCAACCTTTCAAAATAGCCCCCGGCAGGTTCGTCTAAAAAATTTAGCCCTACGTTATCAGAGGTTTTCGGAATTATGGTAAACCCGGTATCCTGATGCCATGGATCAATCCTCATCCTACGCTCTATCGTTTTTAATAGATCCGGCTGTAACTCAGACACAATTTTATGCTTGAGTTTACCCTTCCAACTGCTTACAAGGTTACCTGAACCACCCGCAGGATCAAATACAATATAATTGTCACTTAAATCGAGCTTATACACATTTTGCACATACCATAAGGCAAACTTGCTAAGGTTATCATCAGTGAAAAATATACCATGCTGGACAGCATAATCAGGATTTAATACACTTAGCACCTCATCGAACCTGCTGAAATAGTAATCGGCAGTTAGCCCTGAACCCTCATTCGTGAAAACATATTGCGTTTCGACAAACCTTCTGAAATCATCAACTTTTTGTGGGTTGATCTGAAGTGTATCACTAAATTTCTTTCCCTTAAAGCCTATTACAGCAACTCTTCCGGTTTCCTCATCATGCGTAGCAAGCGTAGATGTAATATCCCAATAAGCCACAATGGTGTAGAATGCATGAATAGCATCGATAGGTTCAAGAAAAAACTCCTTCATGCGCTCTACAGCATCTATAAAATTCATGGGGTTGATCTGCACCCTTGTTGAATCCAGGTTATTCAGGATTTGCCTTATCGCAAATACTTCTTTATGCAGCGATTTACCCCCATCAAATATTCCTTGTTTCAGAGCCTTAGAATCTAACCAGTATTGAGAAGATCGGTGGATATCAAGTTTATTCTGAGCATTTACCTTCTTTTGGTTTTCAGTGCCCGCTTTGCTGGGTGCAAGCTGTGAATCTGTGGTATGTGCAAGAATCACAGCGTATTCAGGTATCTGATCTACCTTCCATATACCTACAAACTGATGCGCAATTACCATAATTGTAGTGTAGGATAAACCAAACTTCTTTTGATAATGTAATGCCTGAAAGAAGCCTGCTAGCCATTGTGATTCGTTGGATTTACTTTCAACGATAAGTTGGCCTTCTATGTATACATCAGCACCTTTTGCCTCATCTTCAATCTTCATTTTATCTTTAAACATCTTCTTGAAGATGGGATATAGATGATGCTGCTTGCTTCTTTCATTAGAAGCACTCTCAATATACTTTCGTAACCCTTCGGTCTCCTCTCCTAACATTTTTTTAGCCATACTCAGCAAATAAAATTAAGTTAGGAATATATTTATTTTTTAGGATAAATTGTAAGAGTAATTCAATTTAGGAAAGGCTATTTCTATTGTTCACCAGGCAGTATTATAAAAGAGAAATCAGAATTGATTACCCTGAGAATAAAAGTAGATATTTAGAAAACATATGAATGAGTAGAGTCTTTATAGCCATAATGCATCTTCAAGGTCAAAAAAAATTCCATCTAAAACAGTACAAATCGGTTTAAGGGATTTTGTGAAACTTTAACTTTATAACTTGTATGGATATATCAGAAATTACAAAATATATCAACAATCTAAGTGTTGAAGAGATTTTAAGAAATCGTGAAATGTTTGATGATTATATAGATGAAGCGTGCAACTGGTATGCTCTAGATCTAAACCTATTTGATTTCTATTGGAAGCTCACAACTGACACCAAAATAGTTGACTTTCTACAAGAGGCAGGAGCATTTCCCATTGAATGGAGTCTGGATCTTCATCAATCAGATAATTATGACAACTTCAAGGATTGTTTATCGGAAGTACTACGAACTTTATGTGCGGAATTTGATGAATATTATTTAGAAGTGTTTCAGTGGGGTCGGACTAAAAATTTTACATTTTTAGAAGCTGCTCAAAAGTTATATGACAATTCTTTGTAAATCAAGGTTCTTTTTTAGGCATCTGAAACCTGTGTATTGAAATGCGTAAACTTATTAAACATCCTTGGAGATGGTATTGTAATGATGGATGTAAAATCCTCATCATTGGAACCTTTCCCACAAAAAAGAAAAATTGGTCATTCAATTTCTTCTATCCAAATAGTAAAAATCTTTTTTGGTCAGTTATGGCACATCTTGCTAATTCAAGAATACTAAATTTTGACGACAATAAGGAGCAAGCAATTAACGAAAGGAAAGGAATTTTAGACCAATTAAAGTTAGGAATTACTGACATGGGGTTACATATCAAAAGGGTGGCAAATAGCTCAAGTGATAAAGATTTAAAGCTAATTAGATATATGCCCATTCATAAAATTTTAGATGAGTTTCCATCTATAGAGACATTGTTCCTAACTAGTAGCTCAGGTAAAAATAGTGCGTTTAAATGGTTTGCCGATTATTGTAAAAAAGAAGGACACATCTTTGAATACAAAAAACAAAAATTACCTTTTTACGGCACAGCTAATATAAATTCAAAAGAGTATAGAATCGTTGTAATTAGGTCTACATCACCACAGGGATTTGGAGGTATGAATCAGGTAGTTCCCATCTATGTGAGCGAATTGAATCGACTTGGAATTAAATTTTAAATAATTTCAAATATGGAAGAGGAAAAAAATAAAGAACTATTTGAGAAATATAAAATAGTAGTGGCTGCAAGAAATTTTCACTATGATAATTTCAACAAATGGATGACTTATTTCTATGTAGCTATAGCTGCACTTTTTTTAGTTTATTTTGAAATTACAGATGATAATCAAACCCATTCTATTAAAAGCATATTCATTTCATTAGGTGGCTATATAGTTTCACTTCTTTTTTATTGGTCATCAAAAGGATACTATTATTGGAATGTGCACTGGATTAGTTTAGTTCACTACTATGAAAAATTTCTACTTAAATGGAAAGTTGAGGAGTCCATTTACAGGGTATTCTATAATAAAAAGCTTAATAATAATAATATTTCCCCTTTTAGTGGGTCTAACTTTTCTACATCAAAACTTACACTATTTTTTAGTTTTCTTATAGCAGTTGGTTGGGGTGTTTTGATTATCACAGATTGGAATAAGAAAGCAAACTTCTGTGATATGTGGATTTTTGAATTATTGTCTGTTTTATTATCTATCGGATTCACACTCCTAATCACTTGTCTCATGAAATGTGGCCCTTTTTTCAGTAACATGGATGAAATAGCTGATTTATCTAAAGGGAATAATTTTGAGAACAAATCTTCTTGATGGATTTGAGCATACTAAACTAATTTCGTTTAATTAAACGAATAGCATGATAATGATTACCTTCCCCTATATCTTCCCCTGTTCCATAAAAAAAGCCCTCAAATCCAATTTGAGGGCTTTTTTGCAGTCCGTAGGGGAATCGAACCCCTGTTACCAGGATGAAAACCTGGCGTCCTAACCCCTAGACGAACGGACCGTATTTCATTAAGTGTTTTTTCGTCAAAAAGCTTACTTCAAAACAAGCCAGGTTTTACAAACCTGTCGCCCTGACCGGGCCGTGCCTAACCCCTAGACGAACGGACCGTGTTAAAACTTTTTGTCCAAACCGCTGCGCTTTTGCAGACCGTGTTTCTTTTGGAGGTGCAAATATATATGGGGCATTCATTTTTGCAAAAGCCTACCCAAAATATTTTTTCTTTCCCTGGTATCGTTTGCACCTGACACTCTTTACTTATATTATTTGTTTTATATACCGCTAGGTTTAGCTTTGTGAAGTATTTGATCATTTCAATAAAATCAATCAAAAATGGCAACAAAAATTGGTATTAATGGATTTGGCCGCATCGGACGTCTGGTTTTCCGTGTGGCTGTCGCACAAGATGATATAGAAGTAGTCGGCATCAACGACCTGGTAGACGTAGACTACATGGCGTACATGCTGAAATATGACTCTACCCATGGTAATTTCGATGGTGAGGTTTCTGTAGCAAATGGCAACCTTGTAGTCAATGGCAAAACCATTCGTGTAACTGCAGAAAAAGACCCTGCCAATCTAGCCTGGGGTGATGTAGGCGCTGAATATGTGGTAGAATCTACTGGTTTATTCCTTACCAAGGAAAAATGTGAAGGCCACATCAAGGCCGGTGCTAAAAAGGTAGTAATGTCCGCCCCTTCCAAAGATGATACTCCAATGTTTGTAATGGGTGTAAATCATGAGAAATACACCAGCGACATGCAGTTTGTATCCAACGCTAGCTGTACAACCAACTGTCTTGCGCCTATCGCGAAGGTGCTTAATGATAAGTTTGGCATCAAAGAAGGACTTATGACCACCGTTCATGCGGTAACAGCTACTCAGAAAACTGTGGATGGTCCTTCCATGAAAGACTGGAGAGGTGGTCGCGGTGCTTACCAAAACATCATACCTTCATCTACAGGTGCTGCTAAGGCTGTAGGCAAGGTAATCCCCGAACTTAATGGTAAACTTACCGGTATGGCTTTCCGCGTGCCTACGCCTGACGTATCAGTAGTTGACCTTACTGTAAATCTGGAAAAAGAAACTTCCTACGAGGAAATTTGCGCTGCTATGAAGGCTGCTTCTGAAGGTGAACTAGCCGGTACGCTAGGCTATACTGAAGATGCCGTGGTATCCAATGATTTCCGTGGTGACAGCCGTACGTCAATTTTCGATGCAGGTGCCGGTATCATGCTCTCTCCTACTTTTGTTAAAGTGGTATCATGGTATGATAATGAGTGGGGCTATTCTGCCAGTGTGGTGAAGTTCATCCAGCATATGGTAAAAGTTGGGTAATCCAGTGTAATATAAGGTCTGTTGTAAAGCAGATCATAGTTATAATATTGAAAGCCTGTGCATAAGCACGGGCTTTTTTTGTGCTGCCATCTTCGGGGAGACTTCTCGACTGGCGCTCGAAGTGACGCAGGCGCAAGAGCAAAGACTTTTTATTTTAATTCCAACGTCATTGCCCGTTTTATACGGGCAATCTCTTTGTTTCGGTATAGATTACCCGTACCTATGGTTTGGTACTGATAATGACGATTATTGAAGCTTCACTATTAGTGCTAAGCATTCATCATACAACCTTTACGCCGTGTGCAGACAACTCTTGCATGGATTTTTCAAAATCACCGGGCTGGAGGTTTACAGCGCGGGTACCGGCTTTGAAAATTGTGGTTTTGAAACCAAAATCATGGGCATCAAGAGCCGTAAATTTAGCGCAATAGTCCGCAGCCAGGCCCACCACGCCTACTTCCTCTACGCCCCTGCTCTTTAGGTATTCGCCCAAACCTGTCGATTTCCTTTTGCCGTTATCAAATAAGCCACTATAGCTGTCTACTGTTGGGTCGGTGCCTTTTTGGAATACCTTTTCCACCCTGGTCATATCCAGTTGCTTCGAAAATTCAGCACCATGGCTGTCTTGTATGCAATGATCTGGCCAGAGTATCTGATCGAGACCATGTAGATCAATGACTTCTCCGGGCTTTTTGCCCTCATGGTTGCTGGCAAAGCTACCATGATTAGCAGGGTGCCAATCCTGGGTAGCTACGATCAGTGGAAAATCTTTCTGAATATCATTTACGAATGGAAAAATGGCATCGCCTTCAGGCACTGCTAATGCTCCACCTGGCAAAAAATCGTATTGTATGTCTACAAGAATCAAAGCTTTCATAAGTCATTCAATTTTCTTAGATGTAGAATTAAATCCGTACGCTTCTGGTAAAGCGACTGTTCCAGTCCTACCGGATATATATGTGGGTTGACCAACCTTTTAGTACTGCGGTCTAGCTGCTTCACTTCCCTGGCACGGCGCTGCCTCATGGCCGTGATAGCTTCCTTCTCAAAAACAGATTTGCCACCATGGAAAACAGGCTGTAATAGATCCTGAAAATCAAGCTCGGCGGTGTTAAGTTTTTTTCTACGGGTAGGGTCAGCCACATCAATCATCAGGTAGCGGTCTTGCGGTGACATGCCTTCCTCAAAAATCATATCTGCGACCATCTTACCATTTTTTGTAAAGCGGCGCACCTGCTGGTTGCCGGGGATATTGATCTTGATGGCTTGTTCGGATAGCTTAATCTTGGGTTTCCAGCTACCTCCCGGCTCTTTGATGGCAGCCAGCTTGTATACAGCACCGAGCGCAGGCTGGTCATAGGCAGTAACCAGTTTGGTACCGATACCCCAAACATTGATTTTGGCATCTTGGTCCTGTAGTGAATTGATCAGGTGTTCGTCCAGATCATTGCTGGCGACAACTTTCACATCATGCAAACCTGCGGCATCCAGCATCTCTCTTGCCTGCGACGAAAAATAGGCCAGGTCGCCGGAGTCTATCCTGATACCCATCAGACTTTTACCTTCCGCCTGCATGGCCTTACCTACTTTGATTGCATTTTGAATACCTTCAATGCTATCGTAGGTATCTACCAGCAACACACAATTGTTGGGCATGACCCTGGCATAGGTTTCGAAAGATTCCAGTTCCGAATCAAATGACATGACCCAACTATGGGCATGTGTTCCGCTTACGGGGATATTGAACAGCTTACCAGCCATTACATTGCTGGTACTGGCACAGCCGCCAATGTATGCAGATCTACTGGCTGCAAGCGCACCATCAATACCTTGAGCCCTGCGCAAACCAAACTCCAATACAGGAGCACCTTTGGCAGCTTCAGCTATTCTTGAAGCTTTAGTTGCTATCAGGGTTTGAAAATTAGCCATATTCAATAATGGCGTCTCAATCATCTGGCATTGGTATATGGGTCCTCTTACCCTAATCAATGGCTCATGCGGGAACACAACCGTACCCTCTGGCATGGCATCTATATCGCAGGAAAACTTAAAAGCTCTAAGGTATTCCAGAAATTCAGGTTCAAATAATGCAGTGCCATCATTACCCTTTAGGGTAGCCAAAAAACTGATATCTTCATCTGAAAAATGAAAGCTCTCAAGGTAATCAACCACATACTCTAGTCCGGAAAAAATAGTGTAGCCTCCCCGAAATGGATTTTCCCGAAAGAATAAATTGAAAATGGCCTCCTTTTCATGTGTGCCGGATTTCCAATAGCCATAAGCCATGGTGAGCTGATACAGGTCAGTCAGTAACGATAAAGAACCACCATAGAGGTCCCGGGTCAGGTTCATAGCATCATCTTTTGATCCAAATATTGAGTATTACTCCAAGGATAACAAAACCCATCCCCAGATAGGTCATAAAATTGAAGGTTTCTCCAAAAAGGAAAAAGCCAAAACCAAGGGAATAAATTAGGCCGATATAATTGAGGATCGACACCTTATTTACCTCCTCAGATTGATAGGATTTTGTCATCAGGTACTGCGCCATTTGCGTAAGCAACCCTATTCCGAGTAAAATCACCCAATCCCAGCCCTGTGGGGTAACCCATTGAAAATAAGATACTACCGAAGCAATAGGCGTAGTGACAAGTGGAAAATAGAAAATGATTACCAATGGATGCTCCGAGGTTTTGAGCATTCGGATAAAATTATAGGCCAGCCCCATAAAAAGCGAGGCTGCTACGCCCATGATCAGGTGTACAAGATCAATACGGGTATCAAAGCCCTGCACCATTAAAATACCGGCAAAAGATATCGAAAAGAACACCCACTGGATTTTCCGTACCCGCTCTTTGAGCAAAATAATGCCCATGATAGAGGTAAATACCGGTGCCAGGTATTGGAGCGTGCTGGCAGTAGCTAATGGAATCTGCTGAATCAGGGTGAAATATAAAAATAGGGCGATAGCCCCTGCCACACCCCGCGAAATCAGAATGGGTTTGTTATTACCCCATACGGATACTTTCTGTGCCCGAAGTGTGACTGCACTAATGACCAGCGAGATAATAGAGCGGAACAAAATGATTTCTATGGCCGGGATATGCGGTACCAGCTTCACCCCTACCTTCATCAAAGTGAAAGTAAACGTAGCAATGAGCATAAACTGGACACCCTTGCTCATTTAAAAATCACACCATCTTTGATTTCAATCTTTCGATCTGCCATGGTGGCCAACTCTTCGTTGTGGGTCACAATAACAAAGGTTTGATCTAATTTCTTGCGCAGGTCAAAGAAAAGCTTGTGAAGCTCTTCGGCATTTTTGCTGTCAAGGTTGCCCGAGGGTTCATCAGCAAAAATGATCGTTGGGTCGTTTATGAGGGCCCTTGCTACTGCTACACGCTGCTGCTCGCCACCTGAGAGCTGTCCGGGCTTATGATCACGACGCTCCCACACACCTAGTAAAGTCATGATTTCCTGTGCCTTTTCCCTTATACCTTCTTGATTTTTACCAGCGATAAAAGCTGGAATGCTGATATTTTCCAGTGCGGTAAATTCTGGTAGTAAATTATGAAATTGGAATACAAAGCCGATAGACTGATTTCTAAAACGGGCCAGCTTTTGTGTTTTCAGCTTAAATACATCTACATCATTGATATAGACCTGCCCGGTATCAGGTTGATCGAGCGTACCTAATATATGCAAAAGGGTACTTTTACCGGCTCCACTGGCACCAACAATAGATACGACCTCACCTTTTTGAATGGTCAAATCGATACCTTTAAGTACTTCTAAATTACCGTATTGCTTTTTGACTCCTGAGGCTACAAGCATGACGGCAAATATAGGATACCCAGCAGACTGACCATGCTGTAAGTACCATAAATCATGGAATCTATTGGGCTAATTCCATAGGGCATAAAAAGTGGGAGTTTCAAAAGTATAAAAACCCTTGCCTCATGTCACAATGAGGCTTAATATTTTGGTTTCAAAACACACAAAACTGGATGACATGTTTGATGCCTATTTATCTCCCTTTGGAGGGAGTAATGAGGGAGGATTATAACAAAAATCAAACATGTCAAAAGCAGCTCATCGAAATGTATTCATGTAGCCTTTAAGAAAGGTTTCGACAGGCTCAACCTGATAAGATGCTTTTTAGATACCCCCATAAAAAAAGCCGCATAAAGCGGCTTTTTCGGGACACACTGTCCCATAGCTGATTGAAAATATTTTATGCGGCCTGAAAATCTCTGTGGCCGGCTAGTTCCTCTTCACCATCGAACTCGATAAGGTTAAACTCCAGGTCAAGGCATTCGCTAAAGTCTTCACCAGTTTCAAGCATATCTTCATCCCAATCTTCGTAAAACCAGTTGATTACGATAACTTTACCAGTGGTATCCTGAATCTGTCCCATTTTCTTGAATAAACTAAACAAGCATTTTGTAGAGCTTGTATTGAAATATTCAAGTGCCATGTTCACAATCAAAATCGATTGATTAGACTCAGCATATTCATCCAGGAAATCCTCCACTTTTTGGTAGAAGGCCAACGGGTTCTCCGGGCTTGATCTTCCACGCATGTGCAGGATGTTCTCATTAGGATGATATCCGATGAAGGGGGTAGATTTTGTTGGTTCGATGTAAATATTCATAGCTGGTTAATTTTAGTCCTTATCGACAATTCAAAAGTAGTTTTATTACTTATCCCAGAAAATAGAGGAATCTCCTAATTTGCAGTATTGTGGAAAATACTAATAGTCCAAAGTAGACAATCGATTTCATTTATGGTTATTGATATAAATTATTGAACTATTCTAATTTTTTACTCTATAAACATTCCAAGAACGTAGGAATTGCTTAAAAACTAAAAGTGCCTTTAGGAGAATCCCCTATTAGTCTAATTCAATAATTTGGTTTTTGATAGCATATTTCACAAGCTCGGCGGTTGATTTAAGCTTTAGTTTTTGTAAAATATGGTTGCGATGTGCATCTACTGTGCGGATACTGATGAATAATTGATCTGCAATCTCTCGGTTGCTTAAGCCAGAGGCAATATGCTTAAGCACCTCTTCTTCGCGTTTGGATAAGACATCCGATTTCTTTGAATCACTGCCATCTTTTTCATCATAGAAGCCCTGTAGTATAACTTTAGAAACCTGTTCGCTGAAGAACTTATCCCCTTCATGGACTTTTCTAATAGCTTCAATCAACACTTCCTTCTGAGAATCTTTTGGTATATAACCTCTTACTCCTGCCTGAATAGCTTTCTTTACAAATGAGATTGTAACATCCATGGAAAGAATAATGACTTTGAATTTGGGAAACTGATCCCTTATTTTTTCACTGAGCTCTATGCCATTCATACCGGGCATATTGATATCCACCAAAGCTATGTCTGTTTCGGTATGTGCAAACAACTTTAGCGCGTTATCGCCATTATCTGCGGTTCCGATTATTTCAATGCCTTCAGTGCCTTCCAGCATAGATTGTATGCCTTCTCTGACAAGGGCATGATCATCAACGATAATGACTCGGATATTACTCATGGCTACTCTTGCTTCCTGGATAATGGGAACATACATTGTATAATGGTTCCCACACCTTCTTCTGATTTTATATCAAATATACCATTTAAAAGCATTGCTCTTTCCTTCATATTCTTAAGTCCATTCCCACTGTTGGATTTCAGTGTGGCCCGGTCAATTCCTTTTCCATCATCAGAAATTTTGAGCTTTATAAACTCGCGCCGATGTGTGATATGAATTTCCACACTGGATGCCTCTGCATATTTTATAATGTTATTCAAAGCTTCCTGCGTAATCCGATAAAGTGTATTGCCCAAATCCAACGAAATGGTCTTCAAATCATCAATATAAGCATTTATTGTAATACCGGTTGCATTTTTAATGTCTTCGATAAGAAATGCAATAGCCTTGTTGGGCCCACTTTCCTCTATCAATACAGAATACAAGCTTTTGGTGATTTTCCGGGATTCCTGAATGATCAAATCCATGAGCTCTTCAATTTCTTTGATACCCTCGCGAGGTTCCGGCTTGTCCAGCACAGACGAAAGTCTATATTTAGTAGCAATCAGCATCTGCCCTATGCCATCATGAATTTCACGGGCAATTCGTTTGCGCTCCATATCCTGGCTCTTGAATAGTGATTCCTTAAGTGAGCGTTCCTCGCTGATGTCCTGTATCACTCCAAAAATATGCTGTATGGTCTGATTCTCATCATCATTGTAGAGCACTTTCCCAGAGCTTTTGATGGTTTTGACTTTACCATTTGAGAGTACCACCCTGTGTTCTACCGTATATCGGCGACTTTTTCTCAAAAGCACTTCCTCGAATATTCTCCGGTCCGCCGGGTGTATATGCTGAAGGTAATCCTCGTAATTAAGATTAATTTCATTCAGTGCAAGAATGTTCTGAAAACCTTTGGAGCTGATAAATGAATCATTCCTTACATTCCAGTCAAAGCTGCCAATCACACCTAGTTTCTCAGCCTCCTCTAGGATTGCTTTTGTCCGGGAAATCTCAATTTCATCCTGCTTTCTTCGGGTAATGTTCCGGATAGTACCTGAAAGGCGCGTAGGAATATCGTTCTCGTCGCGGGCAATTATTTTTCCATTGATCAAAACCCACCTCAACTCACCAGAAGGCATATCAAAGGAAAGTTCGTATTCAAAAATACTATCCTGCCCCTCAATAAACCTGTTGAAAGCATTGATAATCCTTTCTCTTTCGTTAGACTTATCAGCTTCATGAGGTAGAAAATAATTGAATTCCAAAGTGGATACCGGATTTTCTATACCCAGTATTCGTAAACCTCTTTCACTGTATGATATGGTTTTTCGGGTGTAATCAAGGTCCCATGTACCCAAATCACCACCATAGATAGCTAATTCGAGTCGCTCTTTGCTCAACTTAAGGTCCTGCTCGGCCTGCTGCTTTTCCATGCGCATGGTGTACTCTTCCATCGCTCTCCGTAAGGCAAAAGGCAGCCGCTCCAGGTTATTTTTAGAGACCAGATCGGTCACACCGAGTTTGAGCGTTTCCACAGCTTTTTCATCTCCTATAAACCCGGAAACTACAATGAATGGTAACTCTTTATTATGAGCCCTGGTCTCCTTGAAGGCATCTATTGCTGTGCCATTAGGCAGATTAAAATCTGAGATGATTGCATCAGCATTCAGATTTGGTAGGTTGTGGATAAATTCCTTGTAACTCTGATAATGCGTAACTTCAAAATCAACATTATCCTTTTTCAGTGCACGCTGAATCAATTCAGCATCGATTTCATTATCTTCTAGGATTACCAGTTTTAATACGGAGCGCTCTGACATCAGGTGAATCGCGGAGAAATATTGGTGGTTAACCAGTAATTGACCGCTTCTATGATCATGTTTGAAAAGTTCTTAAAATCTACTGGTTTAACCAAATAACTATTTGCGCCCAAATCATAGCTTTTAAAAATGTCTCTTTCTTCCCTGGAACTGGTCATCATCACCACCGGTATATGACTGATCTCCTCATTTTTCTTGATCTCTTCTAATAATTCCAGCCCGTCGAGTTTGGGTAACTTAAGATCCAAAAAGATTACGCGTGGTTGCTCCGTGGTTGGCCTGTCACTGTAGTCATTTCTCGCTAAAAGATAGTCTAAAGCGGATGCACCATCTTTAAGCCACAATAGCTTTTCAGAAAGGTTCACTTTCTTTAATGAGCGCAATACCATTTCGGCATCATCGGCACTATCTTCTACAAGTAATAGATCAATCATGATAAGATATTGCAATTAAATATATCGCGCCGGTTTGAACAATAGGTAAATCTCCTAAGCTCATAAGAAAAACTACCTAAAATTAGCATTCAACCTACTATGAATGCAATAAAGGAAGGGTAAAATAAAAAACAGCTCCCGAATCAGGCTGGCTTTCGGCCCATATACGGCCATTGTGTCTCTCCACGATACGTTGTGCAATGGCAAGCCCTACCCCTGACCCTTCAAACTCATCATCGCTGTGCAAGCGCTGAAAAACACCAAAGATTTTGTCGTAATAATTCATATCAAATCCAACACCATTA
Source organism: Cyclobacteriaceae bacterium (assembly GCA_965227155.1). GTDB lineage: Bacteria > Bacteroidota > Bacteroidia > Cytophagales > Cyclobacteriaceae > UBA6059. Next base: position 3,161,417 of record OZ245731.1, on the reverse strand, counting down.
TCGCGGATGATGAAGGTATAATAATGCTCGTCTTTTTGCCATTCAATCTCGATTTTAGGGTTCGGCGTATTGGCGGTAAACTTAAAGGCGTTTGACAATAGATTTCGCAATAGCTGAGCCAGCATAGACCGATCTCCTTTTACAACCGGTAGATTTTCATATATAACTTCCACAATATGGCCATTGTGATCGGCCTTGTTTTCACGTATAATTTCATCTACCAATACACCCATAGAAAAATCTTCGTAGATGCGATCTTTTCTACTTAAACGGGAAAATTCCAGCAGGTCATCAATCAACATACCCATCTTTTTCCCATTGTTAGCAATTACATTAATATAGCGTTGGCCTTCTTTATCCAACTTTCCATTATACTCTTCCTGCAAAAATCCCGCAAAACTATCGATGGCTCGTAAAGGTGCCCTAAGGTCATGCGAAACCGAGTAGGAAAAACTTTCCATCTCTTTGTAGGCTAGCTGTAATTTGCCGACCTGTTCAGCAAGCTTACTGTTAAGTTTTTGAATCTGCTGCTCTCGCTGTTTGGAGGTTGAAATATCTTCTATCAAACCAACTATCAGGTGCTCATCCGGATCAGCCCCCTTGATCATCGAGGTAGCGGCACTGATCGTCCTGGTATCTCCTGATTTTGTGAATAATTCGTGCTCTACAGTATAGTAGTCTAATCTCCCATCCATTAGCTTTTGCCAGCGGTCACCCATGCCTTCGGGGTGCTTCACCAACTGCTGAATTCTACGGCTGACCAGTTCCCGTTCGGTATAGCCGGTAAGCTCACAAACAGCCGGATTGCATAGGATAATCTGACCATCCAATCTACTGAGGACAATACCCAGGCTGGCATATTGAAATATGGATCGAAATCTGTTTTCACTTTGCTCAAGTAGGCTCAATGTTTTATTGATATCTGCTTCTTGCTCATTTCTGACCAAAATGTGGGAAATGTTTTGAGCAATAAGTTCGGCTAATTCCAGATCAGTTGACTGAAAGGCATACCTACCTGATTCCTCTGAAAGAAAGGAAATAGTACCAATGAGTTTATTACCCTTGTAAATAGGAGCCCCTATAAATGAACCAATAGAGATTTGGCGGAATTGATGTTTTTTCCCTACTGATGAAGCATTGTAATAGTATGACTTGCCGGTTTCAAAAATTCTATGGGATAGTGTAATTCTTACCGGATATCTTTTGCCGGGCCTCATATTTTTATTGTCAGATATTGAATCAATGATCTCGACCTCCTCGCCTACTATTTTCACCAATACAGCAGAGTCCTGATTAAAAAGCCGCAAGCCGGTTTCCATGTGGTACTGCAATTGCTCTTTAACATCTCCTTTTTTAAGGATAAGTTGGTGCAGCTCCTTTAAGTGTTGGCTGAAAACATTTCGGGAATTCTTTTCCTTGATATATTCAGTTTTAAAATAGAAAACAACCAATAAAGCACCTGCAAGCAGAATAACAAAATCTACATGCTCAGTTGAATTACCGAACCCTAGAAATAAAGGTGATCGATTGTAATGAAGCCACAGTAGCGGTATTGCCATTATAACAATGATCCAGAAAATGAGCCACATATACTGCCTTGGTGAAAGCAAAATCACGATGATGGAACTGGTAAACAAATAATACCCAGCACCATTTATACCGTCAAGCGTAAACCACAGCAATACATTAAAAAACAGGATAACCCCGATGGTAGGGACTATAAGCCATTGAAATAGGTCCTTTTTAAGGACAAGAAATAATGCGATAGAAAAGTAAGCAACAGCAATTAATGCTATATATAAGTTAAGGCTATTGCCAACCACGATAATCTCGTTAAACGCTCCATATAACGATAGACCCACACCAATAGAAAGCACTATGCGGAAGATATATTCCTCGAATGATTTTACTGATTTTGGGTGTGCCATAAAAGTGGTATTGACGGTGTTGCAAATATAAAAGTAGTTTGTTTATAGGGCCATTATACCGTAGATTCGCAACCAAAATCTAGCGCAATACCCATGAACATTCACGAATATCAAGCAAAACAAATTCTAAAATCATATGGGGTAACTGTTCAGGAAGGGGTAGTGGCCGACACTCCTGAAAAAGCTCTGGAAGCTGCCCGACAACTCAATGCAGATACCGGTACAGAATGGTATGTGATAAAAGCCCAAATACATGCAGGAGGCCGTGGCAAAGGCAAAATTCAGCAAACCGGCTCAAACGGCGTTGTTTTAGCCAAAAGCCTTAATGAAGTACCTGAAAAAGCAAAGGCCATCCTGGGTGGTACTTTGGTAACCCATCAAACAGGTCCTGACGGTAAAGTTGTCAATAAGGTATTGATCGCCCAGGATGTTTATTACCCCGGTTCCTCTGAGCCAAAGGAATATTATCTTGGTATCTTACTTGATAGAGCTACCGGTAGCAACGTAATCATGGCTTCCACAGAAGGTGGTGTAGATATCGAAACGGTAGCTGAAGAAACACCTGAGAAAATCATCAAAGAGTGGATAGATCCGGCAGTGGGCTTGCAAGGTTTTCAGGCTAGAAAAGTTGCCTTCCAGCTAGGTCTTGAAGGCAAGGCTTTCAAGGAAATGGTGAAGTTCATCTTTGCACTTTATAAAGCCTATGAAGGCAGTGATTCTTCCATGTTTGAGATCAATCCTGTTCTTAAAACATCGGATGATAAAATTTTGGCAGTAGACGCTAAGGTTAATCTTGATGACAATGCGCTATTCCGCCATAAAGATCTTGCCGAGCTGAGGGATATCACAGAAGAGGACCCCTTGGAAGTAGAAGCCGGAAGATCAGGCTTGAATTATGTGAAACTTGATGGCAACGTAGGCTGCATGGTAAATGGTGCAGGCCTGGCTATGGCTACCATGGACATCATTAAGCTTTCTGGTGGCGAACCTGCAAACTTCCTCGACGTAGGGGGTGGTGCAAATGCACAAACGGTTGAAGCCGGTTTCAGAATTATTCTAAAAGATCCTAATGTAAAGGCTATTCTCATCAATATTTTCGGTGGTATTGTACGCTGTGACCGTGTTGCTGCCGGTGTGGTGGAAGCCTATAAAAATATCGGTGAGATCAATGTTCCGATCATTGTAAGACTACAAGGAACAAATGCCGAGGAAGGTGCTAAGATCATTGAAGAATCAGGCCTAAAAGTTACGTCTGCGATTGTACTTAAAGATGCAGCAGATAAAGTGAAACAGGTGCTGGCATAAAGACTCTATATATCATCCTTTAGAATGGGGCTTCTTTTCAGAAGCCCTTTTTTTATGGGTTTGCCTTTGCTATGCAAGCATGCTCAGCAGTACATCTCTAAGAAAGGATTATTGGCATGATCCTTCTGTCTTGACCAATTCCGAATGAAAACTCCGTGGCTGACGCCACAGTTTTTTTATGGGTTAGCTTTCGCTATGCAAGCATGCTCAGCCAACCCATAAAAAAACTCCGCATACTGCGGAGTTTGTATTCCTGGTGCACTCGGAAGGATTCGAACCCTCAACCCCCAGAGCCGAAATCTGGTATTCTATCCAGTTGAACTACGAGTGCAATTTCTAAATATAATGGGTGCGCAAAGTAAAGTAAATCAAGTCTTAAAACCTTTAATCACTTAAATATTTTACCTTTTCTCTCAAAACTAGCTGATACCTTAAAACAGAAAAAGTCAGGATTCTAAGAACCCTGACTTTCAATATTAAAATGGAGTCATACACTCCACTATTTATCTTATAGACAAACTGCTAAGGTAATTCCACCTACTGCAGGCGTTGGCACTGCAGAAGCCATTACATTACCCGCAGGGTCAAGGATTTGGTAAGAAATCTCACTATCCCAGTCTCCTGAAGTGAATGCAAATGATAAAGTAGAAGTACCGGCAGGAATATTTACTGTAGCACTTCCGCTAGAACCACCTTCTAAGGTGTAAGCAGTTGTTACACCATCCACAGTAGCCTCGATAGTAGCACCGTTCCAGCCGTCACCATATGAATCCTCAAAATTGATTACATAATCACCAGGGAAAGGATCTTGCACTACATCAGCAAGTGAACATACGATAGAGATAGTGAAAGTACACCACTCACCTTCGTTGGTAAAACCACCGCAGTAGTCGTTACCTGGTGTTCCTAATGTGTAAATAGTACCACTGTTGTCAGCATCAATGTTGTACTCATAAGTAACGGCAATTACGTCACCAGGAGTAAGGTCACTCACGCTAAGTCCAAATGCGCTAGCTACAACAGATGCACTAAGGTTAACCTGTACAGGCAACTGGCTTGCCTGATAAGTAACTAAAGGTGTCGCAGGACCACCATTAAGCGATCCAAGCAAGGTCACATCAATCAAAGTTGATGTTGTTCCACTTCTGCCTACAAAGAATTTGTGTCCATCAGCAGCACCATCAAAGTTCTCCTCATCAAGGGTGAAAGTGAATGCTGCATCGGGTAACTCACTGGTTTCCCATACGTTATTGGTCACATTTGTAGCCAATAGCACTACCGGTGTATAAAAATCCGGTGCTCTTAACACATCCTCATCCTCACAAGCAGAGAAGATGACTGAAGCGCTTAAGAAAAGTATAAATAATCTTGATATATGTTTCATAGTCTATATCTGCTTTAAAATTAAAATCTCGCTGGGTAAGCGGTGTTATCCCAGAATACAGGTGCCTGGAACCAAACGATCTCGTTAGGATCAGGTGCATTCGGGTTAGTCGCTAACTCATTCGGTGGGAATGGGAAACGTCTTGGGTATGGGTTCTGTGGAATAACAGACATACGCTGTGGTTGTCCACCATCATCCGTAGAACGACGTACCTCTGGAAGCTTGGTTCTTCTGAAGTTTGTGTAAGACTCAGTGTTGTTACCATAGTTGGCAATGAACCACTGATCCATAACCACATCCAATTGAGAACCAATAGATCCTACAGTGTTGTTGGTAGAAGCATTGTCATATTTATCCAACACAGCAGCTACATAAGCATCAATGTCAGCAGAAGTAGGTGCTAAAGCAGAATTGAAGTTAGAAGCCTGAGAGCCGAATGTCATTACATCAGAAATTGATGCTCTTACACCAGCCTCAAGAAGCGCTCTTGCATCACCGGCTACACCCAATCTCAACACAGCCTCAGCCTGCATAAACTTGGCCATAGCATTAGTAAAGATAGGATAGATACCGCCAGTACTGATATCAGACTGCTGAACTACATATCTTCTTGGTCCATCATCAAACAATCCACCGATAGGATAAATGCCGAATGTAGTTCTTGAAGCACCATCATTAGGAATACCCGTACCATCACCATGGTCACGTCCTACATAGCCATCACCTACATAACCGTATGCACATCTCGACAAATAAGTCGATTCATCTTCATATCTGGCACCATAACCAAAGCATGGGAAGTCATCAGGTACCACAGCTCCAGATGCTACTGCATCAGCAAACTCAGGAATCTGACGGAAGAAATAATAACGCATACGTGGATCAGGCACATCAGCCTCTCCTTCTACACCATAACCTTTGTACATCTTGTACATCAAAGTGTTACTCATGTAGAAAGTTTTTGTACCACCTGTGTAGTGTAGCTGGTGCATTCTGTGTCTGTTTTCAGGGGCTAAGCCTGTTCCAAACTGGAAGTCAGCATCATCTGCATTAGACTCAATCACACCTGCAGCTATAGCAGAAGAAGCTAGCGAAGCATTGTTGGTATTCAATGCCATTTTCAGCTTCAAGGTGTTGGCAAAACGAACCCATTTTGCAGCATTACCACCATAGATTACATCTCTCTGGGGAGCAACACCACCAGCTTGAAGATCTACGATAGCCTCATCAATGAGGGCGATGATCTTAGGATATACCTGAGCACCATCCTCCCATACAGGAGCATCAGGACCTTCAGCACCTAATAATGCCTCGTCATACGGAGCTGCACCCCAGATGTCAATGATTACATGATAGGCATAAGCCTTCAATACTTTGGCGATACCTCTGTGTGTTGTCAATGGAGGATCACTAAGCTCTGCATCTGCAATAACTTTCTCTCCGTTAATCAATGCGTCTACATACAGTTCCTCGAATCCTAGTGGTACACCACCTTCACTACCCAGTGTATACTGAGATAGTGTAGACTCGATGTTCTGTCCTATTACCCCAATACCGTCAAACCTGTCAGTCAATACCTGACCGATAGCTATCTGTACCGATGGAATCAACAATTCCAAATCCGGCTCTGTCGGTGCGTTAGGGTTATCATTTACGTCCAGCCAATCGCTGCTACAAGACGACACAAAGCCTACAATGACCAATGCCGCTATATATTTGCTTATCTTTTGTATTTGTTTCATTTTAATGCTTTTTGGTTAGCCTATTAAAAAGTTACAGATAGGTTAACACCATATCTCCTTGTGGTAGGAACACCCATGAAATCAAATCCTCTGTATGCTCCGGATGTATCTCCAGCTCCAAGACCTGATACCTCAGGGTCAAAGTTTAGCGCATCAGGGAAGTGAACAGCATTGAACCACAGGTTACGTCCTGAGAACGATACCTTGGCAGAACCAAAAGGTGTTTTGTCCAGAATTGTCGTAGGGATGTTGTATGTCAACGAAACCTCTCTGATTCTGATCACAGTAGCATCGTATACTGAATGCCAGTCTACACCACCGGCAGCCCAACCGTTGAAGAATACCCAGTCGTTAGCTGTAGTTAGTGCTCTGTTAGGAATCTTGTTGCCACTCTCATCAAGTAGTGCGTTTCCGGCACCATCACCTAAGAAGCCAAGACCTACTCTAGGTACACGGTCTGTGTTCAAAGGATCATCAAGGATACCACGGCTGTATGTCTGATCAGCTGACAATGACCAGATGTCTCCACCTTCTGTCCAGTCGATCAATACGCTCAGGCTAAGTCCTTTCCAGCTGAAAGTGTTGGTTACACCTAATGTAAAGTCGGGGTTTGGATCACCAATGATCTGAAGCTCATTGTTCTCAAATGGCTTACCTGTTACTGGGTTCACAAGGATGTTGCCTTCCTCATCACGCTGGAAATCAGATCCTAGCAGCTGACCAAAAGGGAAACCTGGACGCTGTACGATAGATAGACCACCAGATGAGAAACCACCTACGATGATTTGCTCAGCATCTCCAATGTCAACCACTTCGTTTCTGTTTCTGGTGAATGCACCATAGATATTCCACTTGAAGCCGTTAGATAGCTCAACCGGAGTAAGGTCCACTCCAATCTCCCAACCGTAGTTGTCAACCTGACCAACGTTGGTAATTCTCTCCTGGAAACCAGTTGTAGAAGGTACTGTTACGTTGATGATCTGGTCTGTAGACTGTCTGTTGTAGTAAGTCACATCAAGACCGATCTTGTTGTTCAACAAGCTGGTCTCAAATCCAATCTCATACTCAGTAGTGAACTCAGGCTTCAATGTAGGTGAACCCAGCACTGATCCCTGGTTAGCTATGTTGAATGATCCACTCGGTGTGTTGAATGGGAACTGCAGGTTAGTATACTGGCTGTTAATGAAGAATGGAGTCTGTGTATCATAAGGACCCGCTTCGTTACCAACTTTAGTAATACCGGCTCTAACTTTTGCAAAGTTGAAGATTGAAGGAAGCGTAATAGCCTCGCTCAATACGGCCGAAACCGAAACACCTGGATAGAAGAATGAACGGTTGTCTTCAGGAAGTGTAGAAGACCAGTCATTTCTACCTACTACGTTTACGAACGCCCAGTCACGGTAGCTTAAAGAGATGTCAGCAAACACACCCTGGAATCGCTGGATCTCGCCATAGTCTCTTCTCATCAACTGGCTACCAGTGTTGGTGATTCTGTCGATACCTCTGGCAATGATACCATTACCAATGATGGTAGTCTGCTCGAATCTACGCTCGTTAGCGTTGTGGCCGATCAAACCTCTGATGTTGATATCAGCGTTTAGATCTTTTTCCATAGAGATCAAAAGGTTACCATCACGCTCCTGACGGAAGATGTCATCCACAGAGTACTGACCGGCAGGAATAACTTCACTGAAGGCAGGTACCAAAGCAGAACGACGGTCAGTATAAGCATTGAAACCAAACTTATACGTTACAGTCAACCAATCGAAAATGTCATAACCTACGGTAGCGTTACCAAAATAACGATCCACCTCAGAAGTGATAGGTGCAAATTCTGCTACCCAGTACGGGTTATCAAAACCGTTTCTGTAGTAGATAGAACCACCGGTTCTTCTGTTTACATATGGATTGTTGGTCAAATCATAAGTAGGAGACATCAGGTAAAGCATACCAATGATAGATGTACCCGCACCACCTGCGATAATATCAGCACCCTGAGGCGCACTGCGCTGCTCAGTTTTTACATAAGTGATGCTACCATTTAGGAAAATACCGTTAGAAAGTGTGGCACGGCCACCAAAGTTCATGCTGGTACGAGTGATCTCAGAGAATGGAATGATACCATCGTTGTTGGTTCTGGAAACACCGGCTGTTAAGCTTGAATTCTCTCCACCTGAACTTATTTGCACGGCATGCTCCACTACAGTACCATCCTGCCAGAAATTGTTGAAGTTATCTGCATCAGCATAAACTCTATCAACAGGCTCCAGAATAAATGGATACTGATCACCAGCATATAGCGGGCTGTTAGGGTTAGAACCATACTTGTTGAAAAGTGGGTGTCTTATTTGAGAAAGACCTCCCAAAGTTTCTGACATAATATCAGCGGTAAAGCCACTTTGGATCATTTCGTTTACCCACTCATACTTAGGACCCCAAGTTCCGAAGAAACCGTTGTTGAAAGTAAAGTTGTGAGATCCGAAAAGAGCTCCTTGTGCCCAGATATCCTGCTTCTCAAGCTCCATAGCCACTTGCTCTACGTTGTAAGACGTGTTATAAGTCACTTCCAAGCCTTTTTTCTCACCTCTGGCAGCAGCTTTGGTCGTAATTACAATTACACCATTGGCAGCACGAGAACCGTACAGTGCAGCAGCAGATGCACCTTTCAATACTGTCATTGACTCAATGTTATTTGGGTCAATGTCAAAAGCACGGTTTGAGTTAGGGTTACCCTGGTTGAAACCTTCATTAGTTCTGGTTACAGAGTTGTCGAAAGGTACACCATCCACTACGAAAAGTGGCTGGTTGTTACCAGTCATAGATGAGTTACCACGAATAGTAATGTTGGTTGCAGAACCTACACCACCACCAGTACTCAAAATATTAACACCAGGTACCTTACCGGTCAAAGCTCTGATAGGGTCTGGCTCAGCGCGTTGCTTTAGTGCCTCACCGGAAACATCAGATACGGCATAACCCAATGCCTTCTTCTCACGTTCGATACCTATAGCAGTTACAACTACCTCAGTAAGTTGCCTGGTATCAGATGTCATTTCAACATCTACTGTAGATCTGGCTCCTACCTCAACTTCCTGAGTAGCCAAACCAATAAATGAAAACACAAGTGTTCCCCCATCTTGTGGGATGCTAACTTTGTAATTTCCATCAATATCCGTGGTGGTACCCGTGGTGGTACCCTTCAGGATTACGTTCACTCCCGGTAATCCTGACCCGTCATCCGCGGACGTCACTCTACCGGAAATAGTTCTCTGTTGCGCATACAGGACGCTTACAGAGACCCATAAACAACAGAATAGTAAAACATTCTTCATAAGCATTTAAGTTTTGTATGTACATAATTTGCTATCTCTAAACTCCGAGAAAGCGGATGAATACAAAAGATGCTTTTAGCAGTAAATATTGGGGGAGAAAATACTACCAATGGTAGTACTATATGGTAGATATCAGGTGGTTTTCCTTAGCGTATTTAATTGCTTCTGCTTTGGAACTGACCCTAAGCTTGCTGAAAATGTTTTTCATGTGAGATTTTATGGTCAGACCAGATACATTAAGGTCTGCAGCAATCATTGTGTAGCTTTTTCCCGCGGCAAATAATTCCAGTATTTCCGTTTCGCGATCCGAAAGCGGTGAGAAAAATGCTCTCTGATAGGGACTTATAACCGACTTCAGACAGCTTTTGCTGATGGTGACACCAAATTGCACAAGTACCTGTAGGTGATTAAGCACCTCAATCATACCATCTGTTTTGAGCACCACGCCATTGGCACCACTTTTAAAACAGTTAATGACAGATGCATTTTCATTGGTTGTAAGGAGCGCCAAAACCAATATCCTTGGATTAAAACGCTTTATTTTAGAGAGGTTTTTGAATCCGTTTTCATTGATATCAGGATTAATCACCACAATATCGGGCATATCCTTGCGCAATGCTCTTATACCGGCTTCTACATTATCATAAGCATGCACAAACTTAAATGTGTGCACAGATTGTACTACAATCTCAATTTCTTTTAGGATGCGCAGGTCATCATCAATAACCACAACGCGTTTTTGATCATCAATCACCATCTTTGGATAAATTGTAAGAGCCTCGCCTATAATCGGCACTTATTTAAATTCCAGACCTCCTGACTGATCTGGAGATAACAAAAGCCCCTACACCTACAATGAAAAAGCATAACAAATTGATAGGTATACAAGAGCAAAATTTAGCTTCACAATTGGTACCGTAAAATACGGGATACCAATTTCAATAGTTTACTGGTAAGTTTTAAAGATGCTTTTCCCATCCATAATAGGGTGGATAGGATTTTAAGCGGCGCGAATTTATAGAAATAACAACAATATTTTTAAGAATTATCTAATTGCCATTTTCCCTTAAAATTAAGATTGGCATAATGCTATTCATGTTTAGCTTTTTCGTAATACTCTCATGAAAAAGATCTTTAAAAAATCCTCGTTTGTGAGGAACCATGCCCAACATCTGGATTTGGTATTCTTTGGTAAACCTGATTAGACCTTCGTAGGGATCGTTACAAAAAAAGGGTAAATGCTTGTGCGGTATATGTTTTATACTTCTATGAATTGCACTATCGTTCATGCGTTTTTTTGCATCATCTTCAGATCCTTCGTGATAAATATTAGACACAAGAAGTTCTGTTTGCATGATTTGCTGGATAATGCCCAGGGTCGAAACGGAGGTTTTATCTAACGCATTTTTCATATCTGAGGCTAATCCAAGGCTGCCATTATGCTGAATAGGTCTATCAAGCGGAATTAATAAAATTGGTGTCTCAATGAAATCAATTAGTTCCTCTGCATTAGATCCGAATGTCTGCCGTTCAAAGGCCGTACCTTCTTTTACACCAGCTACGAACAAGTCTGGCTGTATATCTTCTACCAGTTTGTTAGCCACTTCTGTAGTGGTTCCCCGCTCAAATACCCCTTCTACCTCGTGGGTTTGACGAATCAGATTAAGCGTTTTGTCAAATTTTTTCAATAGCTCCTTTTCCAATTCTTTATTGTGCATAACCGGGATAGCGGGTGCATTGGTGTAAGGCACTAAAGACTTAAATGCATGCATTAAATAAAACTTGTGTTGGCTATCCTTAAAAAATGACAATGCCTGGTCAATTGCAAATTCAGCTTTCGGCGTAAAATCTGTGGTCAATACAATTTTCATCTCGGTACAAGTTTGAGTAAAAAATAATCACCATGTTCAATACAAATTTTAGACCCGTTTTGCCGTGCCTTAAAATCAGGTGAAGCACTCGGCTGTCAGTTTCTAATATACTGTTTTTTCAGGCTTTTGTCATTCTTATCTTATTCATATATGATAAACATGCAATCCTGTAAAAATGCAGTTCCAAATAATCCATGCCTTGATTTCATCATTAACTCTTTGATTTGACATGCTTCAAATGACTATCATTATATTATTGCAGAGCAAATACGCTTACTGATATATTTTCCTTTCATCCAAAAAGAAATTCTACACAATGATTTAGCAATAATTTTTTGGGTATAATTTTCCTCAGGATCAGGCCGGAAATCTCGATCTTCCTACAGATCGCAGCAATAAACCATCTCTTAAGGCAGGAACAGTTTTTGGTAAATTCAGCACTAAAAAATCATATGAAGTGGACGCTCAACATTGGAAAACTATTTGGTGTCAATATAAAAATCCATTGGTCTTTCTTTTTATTACTTGCCTGGATTGTTATTGCAGAAGTAAATAAGGGTTCCGGCATTGAAACTATATTATTAACTACAGCTTACATTCTTACCATCTTTGGCTGTGTTGTTTTGCATGAAATGGGGCACATACAAATGGCACGAAGATTTGGCATCCCAACAAAAAAAATTACGCTTCTGCCCATTGGTGGCGTAGCTAGCCTGAAAAAAATACCCGAAAAGCCAAAACAGGAGCTTTTAGTAGCAATAGCAGGTCCATTGGTAAATGTGGTTATCGCTATGGCTATTTGGCCATTTCTCGGTGATTTCAATCAATACATTCCTGCTAATGAGCAGGAATTTGCAAAAGCGGGCATTACTATGGGTAATTTCTGGTTTTCCATTTTCTCAATAAATATCATATTGGTACTTTTCAACATGATTCCCGCTTTTCCTATGGATGGTGGAAGAGTGTTGAGGGCTTTATTAGCTATGCGGCAGGATCGATTAAAAGCAACCGCTATTGCTTCAAATATTGGACAGGGATTATCCATTCTATTTTTTCTTGCCGGTCTTTTTTACAATCCATTGTTGATTCTGATAGCCGTATTCGTCTTTTTTGGTGCTCGGGGTGAACATGCCATGGTTCAGCAATCTACTTTACTGCAAGGACATACCGTAGCAGAGGCAATGATGACGGATGTTCAAAAAATTGATCCTTATCTAGATAAAGATTCAATAAAAAATCAACTCATATCTACCTGCGACAATCATTTTGTCGTATTTGAGGATGCTAAATTTGTGGGGTTAATCCAGCGAGAGGAAGTTCTGGATTCTATAACCCATCACAATCATAGTGAACAAATAATGCAAAAAGCAAAAGGACACACTGACTCCATAAGGCCAGATACTAAGATCAATAAGATCATTCAAAAACTACAAAAGGATCAAACTGCGCTGCCCGTAACAACTGAAAATAGCTTTAAAGGCGTCATTAGCTTTGAGGGTGTACAGCGTTTCCTACGTATTGAAGCGGCATTACATTATTAATTGATCACGCCAACAACAGAATAAGCAATATGATAATGATTAATCCACCAGCCGAAATGTAGATACCATCTGAGGCGTGCGTTTTTAGCTCTTTCTTAATATCTTTTACCTCACGTCTCAGAGCTTTCTTTTCAGCTTTTTCCAGGTCATTCTTTCTAATTGACCTAATTTCTTCAAGCCGATTTTCCAGCATTTCGACTCTGGCGTATCTTTCAGCACGGGTCATATTTTCAGTGGGAATATCAGAGGCTAGCAAGGCACCTGCATTAATGGTCAACATCAATAGTATTGTTGCAAATTTCTTCATATCATAATTGTATTTACAGTCGTTAATCTGAAATATAAAGAAATTACCAGAGATATTGGGTAGGTGCTCGTTTTCATTGTTATTTGTAATAGTTAATTTGGTCGCATGCGGTTATTGATATTCAGCATTTTTCTCGGAGTATTTATGCTTGGGCACTTATTGGTGCAAGCACAAAGCTTTTTAGGCTGGCAGTATAACGACCGATACTTTTCTGTTAACCTTGGCACCGGCAAAAGTGGATATAATGGTGATCTATCACATGGAAAAGTTTTTCAAAAGGGGCTTTCCACTTTTCACCTTGGACTTGAGGCGCGCCTGTATTCCAGAATATCAGCCAAGGTAGAGTTGACTTATTTCAACATTTCCGGGAATGATGACCGAGCACCTGCCGGATCCTTTGAACAACAACGTAACCTAAGCTTTTCGGGTAACAACCTTGAGTATTCTTTATCGATGATGTATTATTTCCTCAATCCATATAGTGGGAAATACTACAAAAGAAAACCTATAGACCCTTATTTTTCGATCGGTGTAGCAGCATTGTATTTCAATCCTACTGCAGAGCTTGATGGGGAAACATACCAGCTTCGCCGTTACCAAACAGAAAATGTCCGATACGGTACTGTTGCTATGGCGATTCCAATTGGTTTGGGTGCCAAGCTTTCAATCAATGAATTTATAAATCTAATCCCGGAAATTGGCTATCGATATGGGCTTACTGATTATTTGGATGATGTGAGTGGTCAATATGGTGGGCCTTACACCAATGCTACTGCAGCAGCACTATCCAACAGAAAAGAAGAAATTGAGATTGTCAACAGGAATGCCTTTGATCTGATGGTACCCGGTAACCAAAGAGGGGATGCCACCAAAAGAGATGATTATTATTTTATAAGTGTTCGTGTGGAATGCTATTTGCCACCAGACTTGTTCAGCTCCCGAAAAAACAAGCAACATTTATACAAGAAACCTTCAGCTTTTGACAAGCTTTAGGGCTACTTTAATCATCCAGATCACACTTAGAAACTTACCCGCTTTTTAGGTTTTTTGCCTAGCAAGGTAGTATTAGTCTTTTTTCATAAAAAACAATACGCCTCGCATCATTTTTTCGACCAGCGATCTATATTAAATCATTAAATTGTGGAAAAAAATTAAGCATGAAGGTTGCGCGATTTGTTATTTCACTGGCTATTACGCTCACACTCATCTATTTTCTCAACAATAAACGTGATCAGATCCCTCCTTTGGGTAAATTTCTTGACCCTTTTGCTGGATTTTGGCAGAATGGAGAAAATAAACCACTCGATATTCCTGAAACCTTATCACTTCCAGGTCTAAGCGCTCCAGTCACTGTGCAGTTTGATGATATTCTGGTACCCCACATTTTCGCACAGAATGATGAAGACCTGTTTTTCACACAAGGGTATATCACCGCCTTCCACCGGTTATGGCAGATGGAGTTTCAGGTATTGGCTACTGCAGGTAGAGTTTCAGAAGTAGTCGGCTCCAGAGCTATTGATTTTGATAGAACCCAACGCAGAAAAGGATTGGCATATGCTGCTAAAATCGCCGAAGAGGAACTGATGAAAGATAAAGCTGTTTACAGCATAGTGCAAGCTTACACAGATGGTGTTAATGCCTACATCGACCAACTGGATTATGAAGATTTGCCCATTGAATATAAGTTACTGGACTATGAGCCTGAGCCATGGACGGTACTTAAAACCTGTTTGCTTTTGAAGCAAATGGCCAACGACCTTTCTCGTGGAGAAATGGATCTGGAAAACACCAATTTGCGCAATGCCCTCGGTGCAACTACGTTCGATTTGCTTTTCCCCGACAGGCATCCCGGTCTCGATCCGGTGATCCCAACTGGTACTGCTTTCGATTTTGATCCAATACCTGCCAATCCGGCTGACACTGCTTATCCAAATCTAACTGTACAGGAAACCATCCAAAACCCTGATCCTGACAATGGATCCAACAACTTTGCTGTGTCTGGTGAAAAAACCAACAGTGGCCATCCCATTTTGGCTAATGAACCGGATCTCGGTCTAAACCTGCCATCCTTATGGTATCTCGCCCAATTGCAGTCGCCAAACTACAATGTGTATGGTGCTACATTACCAGGTGCTCCTTTTGTCATTATCGGTTTCAACGATAGTATTAGTTGGGGTTTTACCAATGCTAAACGTGATGTGGTGGATTGGTATAAAATTACCTTTAGGGATGAAGAGCGCGATGAATATCAATATGATGATAAATGGCTAAAAACTGAAAAGGTGATAGAGACCATCACCGTGCGGGATAGCGAAACGATTTACGACACCATAGTATTTACACACTACGGTCCGGTTTCTTATGACCGCAACTTTATGAATGATGGGCAAGCATACAATTTTGCCATGCGATGGACGGCTCATGATGCTTCTCAGGATCAAAGAGCCTTTTATCTGCTTAACAAGGCCAAAAACTATGATGAGTATGTAAAAGCCTTCAGCTATTATTCGGGCCCACCTCAAAATTGTGCCTTTGCTTCTGTAAAAGGTGATATCGCCTTGTGGATCAATGGTAAATTCCCTATCAAATGGCAGGATCAAGGGAAATACTTACTAGATGGAAGCAAATCCAGTCATGAGTGGACAGGCTTTATCCCTCATGAGCAAGCGATTAAAATCAAAAATCCCGAGCGTGGATTTATCAGTTCAGCCAATCAACACCCTGCCGATAGTACATACCCGTATTACAGCTATGATTACAGCTATGAATATTATCGGAATCGGCGAATTAACGACAGACTCCAACTGATGTCTAATATTACACCGCAGGATATGATGCGTCTGCAAAATGACAATTTTGATTACAAAGCCTCGGAAATATTACCCATGATGCTGGACAGTCTGGACTCGGTAAGTTTTACAAACCGGGAGCGTGATGTATACGAACTACTCCGGGAGTGGGACTATTTTGCCTCTCCGGATTTGAAAGCACCTTCCTATTTCGAGACCTGGTTTGATATGCTTTATGATGCTGTTTGGGACGAGTTTGAAGATTATGATTTTGCTTATTATAGACCTTCATACTACAACACCTACTACTACTTAAAAAACTACCCTGATCATCCATTTGTAGATCAAAAGGCTACACCCGCTAAGGAAACAGTAAGCGATTTATTCAAAAAGACCTTTAAGCAAGCGATTGATTCGGTAGAAAATTGGGAGTCTGCCAATGAAAAGGAAGCCTTTTGGTATCAATACAAAAACACGACTATTCAACATTTGCTTGGCTTAGAGCCTTTTACCGTATCGGAAGTTAAAATAGGCGGCTATCGTAATATCGTCAATGCCGCTAGTGGAAGGCATGGTCCAAGCTGGCGAATGGTGGTGGAAATGAAGCCGGATGGCCCTAAAGGCTATGGCGTTTATCCGGGCAGTCAAACGGGAAATCCAGGTAATCCCATGTATGGCCATATGATTGAAAACTGGGGAAGTGGACAATACTATGAGCTCAATTTCATGAAATCGCCTTCATCCAATGAGAATGTTACATCAATAACCTTAGAACCAAGCGCAGAATGAAGTTTATCATTAGAATAATATTGATTGCGGGGCTTTCTTATGCCGCTATGATGGTATTACCATGGTGGGGTGTGGCAGTAGCTGCTGCTTTAATTTCTTTCCTACTACCTGGCCATGGCTTTAATGTATTTGTAAGTGGGTTTTTAGGGGTAGGTCTACTCTGGCTGGCTTACGCATGGAAAGTAGATGTAGAAAACAATTCGATCATATCTGAAAAAGTGGTGACTCTATTTCCTGTGAGCGATGTACTCCTCCTAGTCATCGCGACAGGTGTGATTGGAGGTATAGTTGGTGCCTTTTCAAGCCTCACCGGAAATACCTTCCGCCAGATTTTTATGAAAAAGAAGAAAAAGAGCTATTACAATTAATGTTATGCTCCAGGCATTGATCATTAACCCTAATACATTGCACTATTGCTAGCAATAACCACACCTACGCTACTTCTGGATGAAGCCAGGTGCAAAGCCAACATTGCGCGTATGGTTGAGAAAGCCATGCATAATGGTTTGGTTCTGGCTCCTCATTTCAAAACCCACCAGTCTGCCACTGTTGGACAATGGTTTCGGGATGCCGGGGTAGAGCAGATCACTGTTACATCGGTGAAAATGGCGCAGTATTTTGCAGAAAATGGCTGGAATGAAATTACAGTTGCTTTTCCTGTGAATATTCTGGAGGTGGAAGCTATCAATCAACTGGCTGAAAAAATAGATCTAACCATTTTTGTAAATGCCCCTGAAACAGCGGCCTACCTGTCTGAAGCTTTGCAGCAATCGGTTCATTTTTACATTGAATTGGATGTAGGTTACCAACGCTCCGGGGTGCAAAGTGCAGATTATAACAAAGTTGATACTATTTTAACCGCCAGCGATCCTGGCAAACTGCTATTTACTGGCTTCTATACGCACGCAGGGCATACTTACGATATCAATCATACGGAAGAGTTGAAAGCCATTCACCACAAAAGCCTAGATCAGCTCAGGCAAATAAAGGCACGATACATTCAGCGATACTCCGAGCTTAAGATCTCAATGGGTGATACGCCATCCTGCTCTGTTTTCGATCAGTTTGAAGGTGTGGACATTATCCGCCCTGGTAATTTTGTATTCTATGATCTGAAGCAGAACAGTGTGGGCAGTAACAGTATCGACCAGATTGCGATTTGCCTGGCTGTACCGGTTGTTTCAATTCATCCTGAACGAAATGAGCTGATGACCCACAGTGGCTGGGCGCATCTTGGCAAAGACAGCCTTATTGATGGAGAAGGGAATACACATTATGGGCAAGTTGTAAAATTGGGTGAAAAAGGTTGGGCTGACCCTATACCCGGTGCTTATGTAAAGAAACTATCCCAGGAGCATGGTACAGTCTATATGCCCCCGGCTGAGCTTCCAAATTTTAAAATTGGTGATGTGGTAGGCATATTGCCTGTACATGCGTGTGCCACCACCATCATGATGAAATCATTGACTACCTTATCTGGCAGGAAAATACAAACTCTAGCCTCTACCAGTGATTAGTTGCCCGGGATAGCTACCCCGTTTGCCACAAAAGTAATTTCCTGCTTATCTTCAGTGATGGCATCGATTTCCTCCTGAGGGCTGCCTGCGTCTTCTGCAAAATGACGTAAGGTCTCAACATCAGTAATCGAGTTGTAGGCATATCCATCAATCACTACCTTTTGTCCGGCTATATCCTTAGGCACAAAGAATCCATAGTCCTTGAAGGTAACGCGCATTTTCTCACCATTCTCCAGATCGATGGTCATCCAGCAACCTTTCATTTGGCAAACCTCCTTTACCGTGCCTGTGGTGATTAGCTTCAAACTATCTTGCACTCCCAGGGTAGTAGTAAGCTGATCTGCCTCAATAATGCCCTCTTTGGAAAAGTCTTCACCATAGATACTGTAAGTTTCCTCAGCTTGCTCCTCAGGCTTTGAAGTATCACAGCCAAATGTGGATATTATCACAGCAATGAATAACAGGACAATTTTCAAATATGGTTTTTCTAACATTTTATTTTGCTTTAATGATATTGATACTGTACTTTAATTGATACAAAAGTAAATATAGTTACAATCTATAATCTAAGTTCCATCGAAAATGAATCGCAATTTACTCTTCTTCACTGTCTTCCTAATCACCATAAGTTATATGCCATGCGCTGCACAGCAAAGTATTTCGAATACTAATGCTGACCAAAAAGTTAAGTCAACAGTAGAACCTGCTGACCTTCAAAATGCTATGCAGAATGCAATGGTTAGTGCATGTGAGCAAAAACTACTTGAAAAGAACAGGCTCATTCAAAAATATGAAATGCTGGAAAGCATACAGGAATCCAACATCGATATCGATGATCTGGATCAGGCGCAATCAGCCATGGTTAGCAAGTACAAAGAGGCAGCTGATCAACAGAGGCTCTTAACAGAGAAGGCCCTGGCATCTGAAAAGGCTCTTGCCGAAAAAGTAGCAGCCCTTGAAAAAGAATTGCAACAGTATAAGAACCAATAGGTAATATCATGGATAACTTAAAAATCTTATTGATTACTCTGGTGATCATTTTGGGTCTAAGTAACTTTTATTTATGGAGCCAATCCAATGAGGCAGAAAAGCTTGTAATACGATACCGTGAAATGGCAAATGCTGAAAGGGAAAGGGCTGAAAGGTTAACTGAACAAGCAAATCGAGCTGCTGCTGAAGCTGTAGCAGCGGCTGCTGAGGCGGCTAGACAAAAAAATATTGCAGAAGAAAATGCAATTGAGGTCATCCGTCAAAAGGAAATAGCAAAAAAGGCTATGACAGATTGTGCAAATATTAGCAGATAAATTATTTCAAATACGCTCTAAACTTCCAAACAAACAATTTCGCCGTGGGTTGATGCTAAGTATCTATTAACTTTATCCCAAAAAATACTATGTACGACTTTTTATTGATCATTCATTCCTGGTTGCGCTGGATTGTACTTATCCTGGCCCTTGTTGTTATTGTTAAATCTATAGCCGGTTGGATGGGTGACAAAAGCTATTCAAAAGGCGATAATGGTATGGCAGCCGGATTTGTGGGCACCATGCATCTTCAGTTACTCATAGGCCTAATTCTTTATGTTTTTTTAAGCCCAATCACTCAGGCAGCATTTCAGGATTTTGGGGCAGCTATGAAAAATAGTGGTATCCGATACTGGGCTGTTGAACACATTTTTGTGATGATCATTGCCATTGCTTTAGCACAAGTAGGCCGTACGCTATCCAAAAAAGCTAAAAACGATACACAGCGATTTAAGCGTCAGGCAATATACTTTACCACGGCATTGGTTCTTATGCTATCGCGAATACCATTTGATCAGGCCGAGCGGTTATTTCGATTCTAAAGCAGCCCCTTAGTACTGGGCAGCTGATCTAAATCTTCGATATTTCTGTGTACAGCCATCTTGATTGCTTTTGCAAAAGCTTTGAAGATGGCTTCTATTTTATGGTGCTCATTTTTACCCTCAGCCTTAATATTGAGGTTGCACTTGGCAGTATCCGAAAATGATTTAAAGAAATGCTCAAACATCTCGGTGGGCATATCTCCAACCATCTCACGCTTAAATACAGGCTCCCATACCAGCCATGGCCTTCCCCCAAAATCAATGGCTACCTGAGTCAGTACATCATCCATGGGCAGTAAAAAACCGTATCGTGTAATGCCTTTTTTATCTCCCAAGGCCTTCAAATATGCCTCTCCTAATGCCAATGCTGTATCTTCTATGGTGTGATGTTCGTCGATATGCAAATCACCATCGACCTCTACGGTCAGGTCAGCCCCGGAATGCTTCCCCAATTGATCCAGCATATGGTCGAAAAAGCCCAGCCCGGTATTGCAACTGGTTTTACCGGCACCATCCAGGTTCAGTTCAATGTTTATTTTTGTTTCTTTAGTTTCACGAATAACTGTCGCTACTCTTGCAGGCATTCTTAGCGATGTGAAGATATCTGACCAGCTATCTGTGCAGAGTGCCGGTTCCGCCTTAGTCTCAGCGGAGAACCAGATAGCCTTACACCCCAGATTATTGGCGAGTTCCACGTCAGTCCACCGATCTCCAATCACGTAGGAGTTACTCAAATCGTATGCATCGGTCTGGTAATGCGTGAGCATGGCTATGCCCGGCTTTCTGGTAGGTTTGTTTTCGTGGGGAAATGATCGATCAATCAATATTTCTGAAAAGATGACTCCCTCTCCTTCCAGCACTTCCAGCATTTTATTATGTGCTGGCCAAAAGGTATCCTCAGGGAAGGAAACTGTACCCAAACCATCCTGGTTTGTAACCATTACCAATTCATAATCGGTATAGGTAGCTATGGCTTTTAGGGCTGAAATAGCACCGGGAATAAAGCTCAGCTTACTTAGACTGTCTACCTGTTGGTCTTCAACCGGTTCCTTGATGATAGTACCGTCCCGGTCAATAAATAAAACTTTTTTCATTCCCCTAAGGCTGTTTTAATACAAATATTGGTTTTAGTCGTCTACCCTAATCAGGAATGCTAAGTTAGCTTTCTCAATGCTGAAATCAACCTTTCATTTTCCTGTCTGGTGCCCACAGTAATCCTCAGGCAGTCATCACACAATACCACATTAGACCTGTTCCTTACAATTACCTTCTGATCCAGTAGATGTTGAAAAGTCGCTGAGGCATTTTTAAACCTTACAAGCAGGAAATTAGCATCGGAAGGATAAATTTTTTGGACGCAAGTCAGGTCTTTCAGCTTTTCTTTCAGCATTTCCCTGAACAACACAATATTGGCAATCATGGCTTTTACATTATCCAGATTGTCCAACGCCTGTAATGCTATCTCCTGCGTGGGTTCCGGGATATTGTAGGGAGGCTTGATCTTGTTGAACCAACCGATAAGCTCTGGAGCTGCAAAAGCCATCCCAAGCCGTAAAGAGGCCAGCCCCCAGGCTTTGCTGAAAGTTTGCAAGACAACCAGATTGGGAAATTCTTCCAATCGGCGAATCCAGCTGGTAGACTTTACAAAATCCTGGTATGCCTCATCAATCACGACTATGCCACCAAAATTATGCAACACTTCCTCTATTAACTCCTGCTTGATCAAATTACCTGTGGGATTGTTGGGACTGCATATCCAGATCATTTTACTGTTGGGATTCAATGCATTTAGTACCCCATCCACATCAATTTGATAATCTTTTGTCAATTGCACCTCCTTCACACCAACGTTGTGGATACTGGCACTTACCTTATACATGCCATAGGTTGGAGGTAGGATCACAATATTATCCTTTGTGGGCTCGCAAAACAACCTGATCAACAAATCGATAGCCTCATCGCTTCCATTTCCCAGAAATACCTGATCTGCATTGACACGCTTCATCCGGGCAATTTTCGCCTTCAAGGCTCTTTGATAAGGATCCGGATATCTGTTGTAAAATGAATCTGTAGCAGATCCAAAACTATTTTCGTTGGCATCCAGAAATACCCCTTCCTTGCCACTATAGTCATCTCTTGCTGAAGCATAAGGTTTTAAATTCAGCAAGTGAGGCCGAATCAACTCCCTAATCTCAGCCATTTTCTTCTAACGATTTTAATCTGATGGTCACTGCATTTTTATGAGCCATGAGCTGTTCGTGTTCAGCCATGGTTTCCACTACCTTACCAATATTTTTAAGCCCTTCAGCTGTAAGTTTTTGGTAAGTAATTTTTTTAACAAAACTATCCAAAGAAACCCCTGCGATAGAGCGTGCCCAACCACTTGTGGGTAGGGTATGGTTAGTGCCAGAGGCATAGTCTCCCACTGATTCGGGGCTATAAGGGCCTAGAAAGACAGATCCGGCATTGATGATATGATCTGCCATTTCATCGGGCTGATCGACTTGTAAGATCAAATGTTCTGCGGCATATTCATTTAGCAAATCTATGGCCTCCTCCTCGTCATCTACTACAATAGCGACGCTACTTTCAAGGGCGACCTTAGCAATGTCCTTTCTGGGTAGGGCCTCCAATTGAAGTGCGACCTCCTCCATCACACGGTCTACCATCTTTTTGCTGGTAGAAACCAAAACCACCTGACTGTCATATCCATGCTCGGCCTGGGACAACAGGTCAGCTGCGGCAAAAGCGGGATTGGCATTTTTGTCTACCATCACTGCCACCTCCGAGGGTCCGGCAGGCATATCAATAGCCACGGTATCGCGACTGACAAGCTGTTTGGCTACAGTCACATATTGATTTCCAGGGCCAAAAATTTTATCTACTTTGGGAACGGATTCTGTGCCAAATGCCATGGCGGCAATGGCCTGTGCACCCCCTATTTTCACAATCGTTTTAATGCCCAACATATCTGCTGTATATAATATAACCGGATTGACCTGCCCTTTGGCATCTGTAGGTGAAGCCATCACTATTTCCTCACAGCCGGCTATGCGTGCCGGTATCCCCAGCATCAATGCCGTAGAAAATAAAGGTGCCGAACCGCCGGGCACATACAGCCCTACCTTTTTGATGGGCACACTCCTACGGCTGCAAAGCACACCCGGCATGGTCTCCAGGATGAGGTCCTTATATTTTTGAGCTTCATGAAACTTAATAATATTATCTCTTGCCTGACCGATAGCTTGCTTGAGCTCATCGGAAACCTGCAAATAGGCCTGCTCTATTTCTGCCTGGCTTACCATCAGGCTATCCAGCTCCACATGGTCGTATTCCAGGGCAAATTTTCGCAAAGCTTTATCACCACCTCTTTGCACCTTATCCAGGATAGGTTTGACTATCTTCTCAATTTTTGATTGATCGTGGGATGGCCGCTGCAATATCGCCGACCATTCTGATCGCTCGGGGTGAATAAATATTTTCATTTTATAGAATCATTTTTTCTATAGGCACCACTAATATACCCTGTGCACCTGCTTCTTTCAACTGCTCTATCACTTCCCAAAACTGGTCTTCGTTGATTACAGAATGGATAGAACTCCAGCCGTCCACTGCCAAAGGGAGTACTGTAGGACTCTTCATGCCGGGCAATATTTCAATGATACGATTGATCCTGTCATTTGGAGCGTTCAATAATACATACTTATTTTCAGCACCATGCTGTACTGCATTGAGCCTAAATAACAATCTATCAAGTATGTCCTGTTTTTCCTTAGTTAGGTCTGGTCTTTTGATCAGCACCGCCTCTGACTGAAAAATAGTTTCTACCTCCTTCAGTCCATTACTCAGCAGCGTACTGCCTGAGCTTACGATATCACATATTCCATCGGCCAGACCTATACCCGGAGCAATTTCAACAGAACCACTGATCTCATGTATATCAGCCTGAATCTTATGTTTATCTAGAAAGTTTTGAAGGATTTTTGGATAAGAGGTTGCGATACTACCTCCCTGGAAATAATCAAGGCCTGTATATTCCTCATTTTTGGGAATGGCCAGCGATAACCGGCATTTCGAAAAGCCAAGCCTCTTTGCAACGGTCACGGCCTTATCTTTTTCTGCCACTTCATTTTCTCCCACTATGCCCAAATCTGCCACACCATCTGCCACATAGCCAGGTATGTCATCATCTCTTAAAAAGAGGAATTCAACAGGAAAATTATAGCTGGTAGCCATCAGCTTTTTCACACCGTTGTTGAACTTGATGCCACTTTCTTTGAGCAGTTTTAAAGAATCCTCGCTAAGCCTTCCTGATTTCTGGATGGCTATTCTGATCTTCTGATCCATTGAATAAATATTAAATTAATGAGTGAAAGAAATGATGAAATAAGCCTTATTAAGCATGATGGAGTTCACCATGGTGATGGGCACCAAGATGATGCCATTTGTATTGATGGAGGTTTGAACAGGTATGAAACTTGGCTTTTTTCATTGCATGCAAAGCTAAATCAACAATCTAATTTTGAAACTTAACCTCCAACTTTTTTTGCCCCGTAGTTTTCCTTTTTAAGCAGCTCAAGGACCTTATCCCTAAAATCACCCTGGATCAGAATCTCACCATCCTTCACGCTACCTCCCACACCACATTTGGACTTCAGAAGTTTGCCAAGTTGGGTTAAATCTTCCGCACTGCCAATGAATCCTGTGATGAGGGTCACTTGTTTCCCGCCCCTCGACTTTTTATCCAACATCACCTTTAGGTTTTGCTGGTTATTGGGCAGGGTTTCTTCCTCCTGATCTTCAAAATCTTCATATTCAAAATTCGGATTGGTTGAATACACCACGCCTTTTCTACTCTGATTCTTTCTACTCATAATAACTGACTAAACTAGTTGGTACAAATAAAGGAAAGCCAGTCTAGCCTTCCTTTACCTTTTTGATGAAATGCTTAAATTATTTTCAAATGACCCTTTAGTACAATTTGTATGTCCAAACTGCCCTTTTGGTATGGTTAACCACATCCTCAGCGATGCTACCACTCACCAGGTTCCAGATTCCTTTGCGCCCATGGGTACCCAGTGCAATCATATCTGCATCAATATCATCAGCAAAATACATAATGCCCTCCTCCTCGGTGGAATCATTGTAAATATCCAATGTGTAGTTTTCAAGTTGATACTTGTCGGCAAACTCCTTCATCAAATTAAAATCATGCCTTGTAGAAGTGAAGCTATTGGGCGTATTTACCCTAACCATACTCAACTTAGCTCCCAGAAATTCCTGTAGCTCTTTAATTTTTGATATGAGTTTATCCATCTGATTACCTGCAAAATCCGAGGCAAAAACAATATTCTTAATCTTGTCCAGATCTACTTTTTCCTTACAAGTGATTACCGGGCATTGTGCATTACGAATAACGCGCTCAGCATTAGAACCAAGCAGTAACCCTTCAAATCCGGAAGCTCCTGAAGTTCCCATTACTACCAAATCTGCCTCAAGCGAGGTGATATACTTCTCGATCTCTGTGTATGGTTTACCAATGACCAACTCATAATTCAGATTGACATCCTTGAGGTCATCTCTATTCATTGTGCCTTCCAGCTTTCCTTTTGCCGCTTCCATCAATTTCATGATGTAAAGGTTTTCCATAGGGTCGTAATCCGTTTGAGCGATACCCATGGTATTGAAAGTATTAGGTGTTGGATGGTCGATGACATGAAGCAGTGTGATTTTACCTCCGCCCTTTCGGGCAATTTGTAGTGCCAGTTCCATCGCATTTTCTGCTTGCTCTGAAAAATCTGTGGGTACTATGATCGATTTCATGCTTATTTCGCTTTAGTTGTTACCTAAATATATAAAATCTCAGGATCAATCTCCTTTTAGGTACTAGTAGCAAATTAGTAATAACCCAGGGCTTATTGTATGATGATCAACAGGATATGCCATGAGAGATGTATGAAACCCTGATGCAAATAAAGAAATTAAGTTTCAGAATAATGAGAGATAAACCTATCCCAATACCTGACCCAGCCCAAATGTAAGCACGAATAACAGTGTTGTTAAGGCCATTTGCTTGAGGTATGGGTCCAACTCAGCAGGCTTTTCCTTTGTAGAAACAGCCTTGCCATTCAGAAAGAGCAAGGGAAGCGTAATTAGGAATAGCCAGTGCAAGGTCGCAGAGTTTTGGAGCATTACATAAAGAATGGCACACACCAACCCTGTAGCAAGGATGGCCCAATGGTAAAGTATAGCCTTTCTTCGGCCCAGACGCACAGGGATGGAATTTTTACCGGAAAGCTGGTCTGATTTGATATCTCTGATGTTGTTGATATTTAAAACTGCAACTGCAAAAAGACCACAGCTTGCTGCAGGCAGTAAAATCGTCCAATCAAAGCTTGAAGTGTATAAAAAATAGCTACCCTTTACGCCTACCAGGCCGAAAAAAAGCAAAACATAGACATCTCCCAGCCCTCGATAACCGTAGGGATTTTTACCTGAGGTGTATCGCACTGCCGCATAAATGGCCAGTAGACCAAGCAATAAAAATACTATCAGCAAGACCGGCTGCTTTGCAAAAGCAATCCAGATGAGTGCAAGACCGGCCATAAAAGCCAAAAACCCGGTGAGGTACATGGCCTTGAGCATTTCCCCGGTAGTAATTAATCCCGATTGAACGGTACGGCTGGGCCCTTCCCTATGCTGGCTATCTACACCATGGATGGTATCACCGTAATCATTGCTCAGGTTAGACAAAATCTGTAACAGCAGGGTTGTGACAATACTTAGGGTACAAATCCAGGGATCGAAGAAGCCCTTAGCTGCAGCAAGAAAGCTACCGAGAATAATACTGGCAATTGCCAAAGGAAGTGTTCTGAGCCGCATGGCCTGAATCCACGCTTTAGCCTTGCCACTCGCCATGGTTTATAGCTGATTAGTGATGGTTTCTTCCATAGGATTCACACCCGATGCATAAAAGCCCACTACCTGCCCTTCCTCATCGATAAGGTATTTGCAAAAATTCCAGGTGGGTTGCTTGCCTGTTTTGTCAGATAACCATTGATAGAGCGGATGCGCTTTGGATCCAACTACTTCTATTTTTTCAAACATAGGGAAAGTAACCCCATAGTTCTTCTTGCAAAAGCTGGCAATCTGATCATTACTCCCCGGCTCCTGCCCACCGAAATTATTGGCAGGAAAACCAAGCACTGCAATTTTATCTCCATAATTTTCATGCAGCATTTGAAGGTCCTCGTATTGAGGCGTGAAACCACACTCTGAAGCGGTGTTCACAATCAATATCTTCTTCCCTTTAAAATCCGACAGTTTTGTGGAAGTTCCATCGATAGCTGTCATTGTAAAGTCATGAACAGATTCCTGTGCCTGTGCCATAGTTGCTGCTATTATGAGTGTGATAATGGTTAATAATCGCTTCAATTTACATTCTGTTTGGTACCTGAATGCCCAATAAACCCATTGCATTTCTGATTGTTTGCGCTACTGCTTTTGATAATGCAACCCGTAGGGCTACATATTCATCCTGCTCTTCATTGAAGATGCTTACATCCTGGTAGAATCGGTTGTATTCCTTAGCAAGGTCATAAGCATACTGTGCAATCACTGCCGGGGAATAATCTTTAGCAGCAGCGTTCAATTTTGTCGGGAAATCAGCCAACATACTTATCACACTGTTCTCCACAGGTAGCAAATTTATAGACTGATTCACTGCGGGTTTTATGCCAAGGTCTTCAGCGCGCCTCAGGATTGCCGAAATTCGTGCATGTGTATATTGCACAAATGGACCTGTATAACCCTGAAATTCGATAGATTCCTCCGGATTGAACAGCATTCGCTTTTTGGGGTCAACCTTCAGTAAGAAAAACTTAAGTGCCCCTAGACCGATCATTTCGTGCAGTTCTTTGGCCTGCTCTTCTGAGAACCCTTCGATTTTTCCAAGCTCAGTAGTATGTTGGGCGGCTGTGCTGATCATTTCTTCCATTAGGTCATCAGCATCCACCACAGTGCCCTCCCGGGATTTCATTTTACCCGTAGGCAAATCAACCATACCGTAGGACAGATGATAGCAGGCTTTGGCCCATTCATAACCCAGCTTATCCAAAATCAGGAAAAGCACCTTGAAGTGGTATTCCTGTTCATTGCCTACAGTATAAATCTGCCGTGTGATTTTGGGGTAGTCTCTGTATCGCAGTATGGCCGTACCAATATCCTGGGTCATGTATACAGAGGTACCATCAGCCCGTAGCAAAAGTTTTTCATCCAGGCCATGTTCGGATAAATCTACCCATACCGAGCCGTTATCCTTTTTGTAAAATATGCCTTTTTCCAGGCCTTTAAGCACTTCACTTTTACCCAGCAGGTAAGTGTCAGACTCGTAGTATAATTTGTCAAAGTTTACGCCCATCTGCTCATAGGTGCCCTCAAATCCCGAAAGAACCCAGCCATTCATTTTCTTCCAGAGGTCATAGGCTTCCTGATCTTTTTGCTCCCATTTGAGCAACAGCTGCTGGGCTTCCTTCAAAATGGGAGCTTCCTTTTCTGCCTGTGCTTTGTCCATGCCTGATTCTACCAGTGATTGGATTTCCTCCTTATATACCTGGTCAAATTTCACATAATACCGACCCACCAATTTATCACCCTTCTCTCCGGTAGATTCCGGTGTTTCGCCATTACCAAAGCGCAACCAGGCAACCATGGATTTGCAAATATGAATACCACGGTCGTTAATGATCTGAACCTTGTGCACCTTATGACCGGTCGCTTCCAGAATAGCAGAAACTGACCATCCGAGGAAGTTATTTCTTAAATGGCCAAGGTGTAGTGGCTTATTGGTATTGGGTGATGAATATTCAACCATTACCTCCTCATGAGCTGCATCCAATAAGCCAAAGCGATCGTTCTGACTGATTTTATCCAGCATTGCCAGCCATGTGGCATCAGCCAATTGGAGATTAAGAAAGCCCTTTACTACATTAAATGCATTAACATGTGCGTTGTGCTCCTTGACATACTCTCCCAGCAGCTGAGCAGTTTCTTCCGGCTTTTTCTTACTGATCCGTCCAAAAGGAAAGGTTACAAAGGTGTGTGAACCTTCAAACTCTTTTTTAGTAGGTTGGAGGGCTATTTCATCAATCGGTAACTGATGGTCAAATAAGGTTTTAAAACCCGCTGCCAGGCTTTCTTTAAGGCTTTCTTCCAGATTCATAGGGTCATTTCTGATCAATCGCCAAAATTAGCCAGCCTCCTATCCGCATCAAAGCAAATCACAGGTTATGCAATGAATTATTGCAACGCAGGAATGGATGGACCCTTGATGGCCGCATTGGTAGTCGTTTCAAGTATTTCGAAAGCTACCTCAGCCATCTTGTTTTCAGTATCGAGGGTAGGATTTATTTCTACAATTTCCCACGCACAAACCTTGGGATCACTCACCAGATGTTTGTTAAGCTCTTTGGCCTCTTCTACCGTCAGGCCATTAGGAACAGGTGTACCCGTCCCTACAGAAATAGAGCTGTCCAGGCTATCCACGTCAAATGATATGTAGATCACATCACAATCACTCAGCTGGTCCAGTGCTGCTGCTGCGATGGAAGCCGCCCCCTGGGTTCTTACCTCTTCTGTGGTAAAATTTTTGATCCCATGTTTTTCTATAAAGGCATCTTCAGGAGACTCGGTATCTCTCACACTGATAAATACAATATCTTTAGGGTCGAGCTTTGGCCCTTCTACTCCAATTTTCTTGATTTCATTCCAAACATGAATGACGTCATCGGTAGGTTGATTGACCTTATTTTCTTCATTATCTGTAGCCAGTGCCATGGCCAGCGGCATACCGTGAATGTTACCAGATGGAGTTGTATAAGGCGTATGCAAATCAGCATGGGCATCAATCCAGATCACCCCCAGGCGCTTATTTTTGAAATGCTGCTTAACCCCACAAATTGATCCTGTGGCTGTACTATGATCCCCCGCCATTATGATGGGAAACTGTTTTTCCTGCAAGGTGAAAGCCACATTATCACAAACTCTCTTTTCAACACCCAAAATGGCATCAATAAACTTAGCTGAGGGTGACAAAAAACCATTAAAAAGTGGGCTGTTATCCGTCCTTACGCTGATGGATTCAAAGCGGGCAAAATAATCAGAATTAAGATCAATACTGGCAATTTTAAGGGCATCTACACCTAAACTCGCACCTCTAGTGCCGGCACCAAGCTCAGACTTGACCTCTATCAATTTAATGACTCTCATTTGTGTGTGGTTAATGTTGCTGGCTGATGCTACCAGAATAAGTTATGGTATAAAATCAGCCTAAATTCAATGCAAAGGTAGCACAATAAGGTGCAGAAAAAGAAAACCAAAAGTACCCTGTTGCGATTACAATATTGGAGGAAAATATTTAGGTTAAGTTATTGAGTTCATTTCATAATAATGAGGCAGCCATTTGCAAAGCCTATATATTTGCCCCTTTATTTTAAAATAAAATCTTATTGAATGAATAGGTATAAAGACCTGATAGATCAAACATTTGATTTTCCTACACCTGAGTTTAATGTGCAAGATGATCACCTGTTTTTTAATGGCGTTGATCTTAAGGCTGTGATAGAAAAATACGGCACACCTCTCAAACTCACCTACCTTCCTAAGATTTCTGAGCGAATACAGTATGCAAAGAAAATCTTCACGGATGCCATGGAGAAGAAGAAATATGATGCCACTTATACCTATTGCTATTGTACCAAATCATCCCATTTTAGGTTCATCCTTGAAGAAGCGCTAAGGAACGATATTCATATAGAAACCTCCTCGGCTTATGATATTCCCATTGTAAGGAACCTGTTTAAGACCGGTCATATCTCCAAGGATACCTATGTCATCTGTAATGGATTTAAGCGGCCTCTTTACAAGCAGTACGTGGGCGATTTGATCAACGATGGATTTCACAATTGTGTACCCATTTTAGACAATCTCAATGAGCTTAACGCTTATGAAGAACGCATCGATGGAGAGTTTAAGGTAGGCATACGTGTTGCTTCTGATGAAGAGCCAAATTTTGCTTTTTACACCTCCCGGCTTGGTATCAGGTATAGCGATATCCTGAATTATTATAAGGAGCGCATCCAGGGCTCCAAAGCCAAGCTCACCATGCTGCACTTCTTTATTAATACTGGCATCAAGGACTCTGCCTATTACTGGAGTGAGCTGAGCCGATTTATGTACACCTATTGTGAGTTAAAGAAAATCTGCCCTGATCTCAACAGCATTGATATCGGTGGGGGCTTCCCCATTAAAAACAATCTCTTCTT
Organism: Cyclobacteriaceae bacterium; assembly: GCA_965227155.1. Classification (GTDB taxonomy): domain Bacteria; phylum Bacteroidota; class Bacteroidia; order Cytophagales; family Cyclobacteriaceae; genus UBA6059. Next base: position 3,129,745 of record OZ245731.1, on the reverse strand, counting down.
TGAATACGACTATGAGTACATGGCGGAGCAGATTGTGTCCAACATCCAATGGATTTGCAATAAAAACCATGTCCCCGTACCCCACATATATACAGAATTTGGCAGCTTCACGGTAGGTGAAAGTGGTGCTACCATCTATTCCGTGCTGGATCAAAAGCTTCAGAATGACAAGGAGCTTTGGTACATGATGGATGGGTCCTTTATCACTCACATGCCCGATGTATGGGGCTTAAACGAGAAATTCATCATGCTTCCCATCAACCATTGGGAAAATATTTACCATAAAGTAAATATTGGTGGACTCACCTGCGATAGTATGGATTATTATGATTCGGAAGCTCATGTATATGAGGTTTTCCTTCCGGTTATTGATCCGGGGCAAACGCTGTATTTTGGATTCTTCCATACCGGTGCTTACCAGGACTCGCTGGGTGGCTATGGGGGCATTCAGCATTGTCTAATCCCTGCACCCAAGCATGTGCTGATACAAAAGGACGAAAATGGAAACCTAACGGATTCCTTATTTGCACCTGAGCAGCAAAGCGAGCAAATGATGAAAATATTAGGTTACGACAAATGAGCTAATTCCAAAATCAGTTTGCAGGCAGTAAAAAGATCATCTGAGATGTAATCGGCATAAGCACTGGAATTATCACCGATCAGTATGGTATTAATACCAAGCTTCCTGGCCGGTATCAGATCCCTTTCTTTATCACCAATCATCCAGGAATTGGCTGGGTCAATGCTATATTTTGCTATCGCTTTTTCGAACATCAGGCTGTCAGGTTTTCGCAGCAGGCTTTCTGAAAAAGAAGGATGCCCCGGTGCATAATAGATTGCATCGATCAAATGATTACAGCTTTGCTGCATCTTTTCATGACAGGCCTTCATCTCATCTACCGTATAAATGCCTTTTGCAATACCTGCCTGATTGGTAATGACAATGATCTTAAACCCTGCCTCATGCATTAATTTAATGGCCTCAGTCACGCCGGGCAATAACTCAAAATCCCCAATTTTATAGGTATAGTCACCTCGTTCACGATTGATTACACCGTCTCTGTCTAAAAAAATGGCTGCTGGTTTATTCATTTCTTCAAAATCGCTAGATTGCTATGGCTGCTATTAATTTCAAATTTTTGAATGTTCGGGTAATCCATATGGATTATAATCCGTAGGAAAATTATCATAGCAAGTAAACTCCAAATTATTCTTAGATAATAGGAAAAGCATTCATTTTTCAATTAAAATCGCGTTGCTGAAAATTTTTCAAGTTGGCAAAGGAAAAATTAGTCATAATACCCACATACAATGAGATTGAAAATATCGAGTCGATCATCAATACTGTGATGGGGCTCGAAGGTCAGTTTCATTTACTCATCGTAGATGATAATTCGCCCGATGGCACCGCAGATGTGGTTAAAAAGATGCAAGCTGATTTTCCGGAAAGACTTTACCTGCTCGAAAGGCAGGGCAAACAGGGATTGGGCACTGCCTACATCGCGGGTTTCAAATATGCCCTGGAGCATGGCTATGAGTATGTTTTTGAAATGGATGCGGACTTTTCACACAATCCTAATGATCTTATCCGATTATATGAAGCTTGTGCCAATGAGCATTACGACATGGCCATTGGGTCAAGGTATGTGAGTGGAGTAAATGTAGTAAACTGGCCTATGGGCCGTGTATTGATGTCCTATTTTGCCAGTATCTATGTGCGGTTTATTACCGGCCTGCCCATATCGGACAGCACTGCAGGTTTTAAATGCTACCATAGAAGGGTATTGGAGCAAATCAACCTGGATTCCATCAGGTTTGTGGGCTATGCCTTCCAGATCGAAATGAAGTTCACCACCTGGAAATACGGCTTTAAGATCAAAGAGGTACCCATCATCTTTACGGATCGATCGCAGGGCACCTCCAAAATGTCGACCGGCATTTTCAAAGAGGCTGTATTCGGTGTTATCCAGATGAAGATCAAAAGCTATTTCAAAAAATACCCACCGGTTACCAGAGCGGCTTAATCAAACCGTATAGCCCTGATGGGCTGTATCCTTGCTATAAAAAGTGTAGGTACCAATAATGTGATTGTAACCAGCACAAAGGTCAGAATATTGAGCAATATTATAATTGGAATATTCCATGCAATGGGCACATGATCGATGTAGTAATTGACTGGATCGAGCGGAATGATACGGAAATAGTACTGCAAAACGCCTAGGGACAAAGCCACAAGATTGCCGATGAGCATGCCTTTCAGGATAAGCAGGCCGCCATTGTACACAAAGATCCGGCGAATCAGTTGGTCTGTAGCCCCAAGCGCTTTAAACATTCCAATCATCTGAGTGCGCTCCATGATCAGAATGAGTAAAATACTGACCATATTAAAGGCTGCCACGAAAAGAATGAGCCAAAGAAATACCTGTAGGTTTCGATCCAGTAGGCTTAGCCAATCGAAAATCTGAATGTACTTATCGCTGACCTTTTCTACATAGAGGTCATAGTCGATGAAATCGAAGAGATAGTTTTCCGCATAATCAATATCCGTACCCGGCTTCACGTACACTTCAAGGCCACCAATTAAGCTATCAGGCCAATTGTTGATGCGCTGTACTAAACGCAAATCCCCGATCACAAACTTCTCATCGAAATCTTCTAGTCCTGTTTCGTATATGCCTACCACATCTACCGGCCTGTACCGCGGCGGATTTTGCACAAAATAGACAAGTGCATCATCCCCTACACCCAACTCCAGCATATCGCTTAGTTTCTTACTTAAGATGATATCTGTGCTGTACCCCGAATCGGGCAGGTTTAAAAATTGGCCTTCAATCATATTTGCCGAAAAACGACTCGAATCATAATCCAGGCCTATGCCCTTGATCACTATACCCTGGACTTCTTCTTTTGTTTTCAAAAGCCCGGCCTTGTAGCCATATGCCTGCACATGATCAATAAAAGGTACGGAATCATAGTTTTGATAAAACTGGCTGGTGGTACTGATGGGTTGCTCTTCAAATGAGCTGCCAAGGGTATACTTAGTCACTTGCAGATGCCCGGCAAAGCTGTAGATTTTCCCCGCTATCTTCTCTTTGTAGCCCCATAATATCATAAAAGAAATTAAGACAGCCGCCAGCCCAATGGCTACACTGGCAATAGCAATTTTACTGATCATGCCTGAAAAGGATCCTTGTCCGTCAGCCGTGATTCTTTTCGATATGAAAAATGGAAAATTGATCAACAGTATTAATTATGGCTGCAAATTAATAACTCCTGCCATGTTCTTTTAATTTTACAACCAACAATGAAATATTATCTAATTACAATTGCCTTTGCCGTTCTGATAGGATGCCAGGCCCCTGCCCCTAGTACCACTGCACACACTATTGAACCAGGGGCTATGCAGATGGATCAATATCTACCACTGCTGGATGGTAAACGTATAGGTGTGGTCGTCAACCCAACATCGCAGGTGGGCGAAAAGCATTTGCTGGATACGTTGCTAGCGCTAGAGCTGGAGGTAGTCAAGATTTTCACACCCGAACATGGTTTACGTGGAGACAAAAGTGCAGGTGAAATCATCCAGGATGGCATAGACCAAACCAGTGGGTTGCCGGTTGTGAGTCTGTACGGTTCCAACAAAAAGCCCAGTCTAGCAGCTATGGAAGGGCTGGACATCATGATTTTTGATATGCAGGATGTAGGCACCAGATTTTACACTTACATCAGTACAATGCATTATGTGATGGAAGCCTGTGCTGATGCCGGCGTAGAACTGATCATTTTGGATAGGCCGAATCCCAATGGCCATTACGTGGCTGGTCCGGTTCGGGAAGAGGGATTCGAGTCGTTTGTAGGCATGCATCCTATACCGATTGTCCATGGTATGACAGTTGGTGAGCTGGCACAAATGATTGTAGGTGAAAAATGGCTGGATACTGACAATCCGTTGACCATGACAATTATACCTGTTAAAAACTGGGATCATACCATGCCCTATTCACTCCTCGTTAAGCCATCACCAAACCTCCCTAATGACCAGGCTATTGGGCTATACCCGTCGCTATGCCTTTTTGAGGGTACTGTAGTCAGTATTGGTCGGGGTACTGAATTACCCTTTCAGATCATAGGACATCCTGCTTACAGTGAGCAGCAGTTTTCATTCACACCTACGCCAAATCCCGGTGCCAAAAACCCTCCGCTGAATGGAGAAACTTGCTATGGTCTGGATTTATCTTCCGTGGACCCTATTCCCAACTTTACCTTATCCTACCTGATCAATTTTTATAATGACATGAAAGATGATGGCGCCTTTTTCAACAATTATTTCAATACGCTGGCAGGAAATGCCTCTTTGCAAGAGCAAATCAAAGCAGGTCTAAATGAGGCTGAGATCGTGGCAAGTTGGGACGCTGACATCAACGATTTTAAAGCTAAAAGAAGGCAGTATTTGATATATAAAGATTTTGAATGATGAGTGGAATGCGTGTGGTTTTTATGGGTACACCGGAGTTTGCGGTGCCCAGTTTACAAATTCTTGTTGAGCATGGAATCAATGTAGTTGGTGTGCTAACAGCACCGGATAAACCAAAAGGACGGGGCAAAAAGCTCGCGATGAGCCCGGTGAAGGAGTATGCATTATCCCAAAACCTCAATATACTCCAACCAACCAACCTCAAAGACGAAAATTTCCAAAACGAACTCTCGAATTTACGGGCCGATTTACAGGTGGTTGTAGCTTTTAGGATGTTGCCGGAAGCCGTCTGGAATATGCCCCCCAAAGGCACCTTCAACCTCCATGCTTCTCTACTACCACAATACCGGGGAGCAGCACCCATCCATTGGGCGGTAATCAATGGAGAAGAGGAGACCGGCGTTACTACCTTCTTCCTGAAGCATGAAATTGATACCGGTAGTATCATTTTTCAGGAAAAGGAACCCATCAGCCCTACAGATACAACAGGTGCAGTTTATGAAAGGTTGATGCATAAAGGGGCTAAGCTGGTTTTAAAAACTGTCAATGCAGTAGAAGAAGGCAACTACCCTCAAATCCCACAGGAAGAATCAGGCAATCTGAAGCCCGCTCCCAAAATATTCAAAGAAACCTGCGAAGTAGACTGGAACAACTCTGCCGAAAACATCAGAAATTTTGTGCGTGGGCTAAATCCATTCCCTACAGCCTGGACTAAAATTAATGATAAACAGGTGAAGCTTTTTGATGTTTCTCTTGTTGAGAAGCCTTCAACTAAGGAACCGGGGGCAATGGAGACAGATGGAAAATCTTTTCTTCATTTTCATACCGGAGACCATAGGATTTCTGTAGATGTGCTACAGTGGGAAGGCAAAAAGAAAATGGGAATTCAGGAATTCTTAAGAGGAAACACATTATGATTATTTCAATGATTGTGGCGGTGGCGGAAAATGGTGTCATTGGCAAAAACAATGACCTGGCATGGCATCTGCCTGACGATATGCGCTATTTTAAAGAAACCACCAAGGGGAAGCCGGTGATTATGGGCCGTAAAAATTGGGAGTCAATACCCCACAAATGGCAGCCATTACCAGGACGAAAAAATATTATAATAACCCGTCGGGATGATTACGTGGCTAAAGGGGCGACTATAGTTCATTCATTGGAAAAAGCTGTCGAAGAAGCTAAAAAAGATGAACATGAAGAAATATTCATCATAGGAGGTGGGGAAATCTATGCTATGGGTCTCGAAATAGCCGACAGAATGTACATCACTGAAATACAAGGCAGCCCTTCAGGAGATACATATTTTCCGGAATGGGATAAAAGCCAATGGGATGAAACATCGCGAGTACACCATACTCAAGATGAAAAACATGCCTTTGCTTTTGATTATGTGGTTTATGATCGCAAATGATCATCCAACAGTTGCTTTGATTTATTAACTTTCTTAATTCTAATTTGACAGAATTAATTACATATGTCAAGAAATGGGTTCTTAAAAGCTATTTCTTCTATAATTCTGGTTGGTGGAGATACGCTATCGAATTCTATTAGATAAATTAACAAAATAGATATATCTAAAGCATTGCTATGAGTTCATTGAAGAACAAGGTTGTATGGATCACCGGTGCATCATCAGGAATTGGTGAGGCTTTGACAAAAGCGCTTTTTCAGGAAGGATGCAAGCTTGTTATTTCGGCACGAAGAACAGCAGAGCTAGAGCGTGTAAAGCAGCAATGCAATGCTGATGATGAACAGATAAAAATACTTCCCGTTGACCTGACCAATCAGGATGAACTCAAAGCAAAAGCTGCAGAAGCAGAGAAGCTCTTTGGTCAAGTTGATATTCTGATCAACAATGGTGGCATCAGTCAAAGGGCCCTGGCTGAAGAAACTGACCTTTCTGTCGACAGGAGAATTATGGAAGTGAATTATTTCGGTGCTGTAGCCCTGACGAAATATACATTGCCGGCCATGATCAAACGCAAATCAGGTCATCAGGTGGTCATCAGTAGTGTGGCAGGTGTGCTCGGTACACCGTTGCGCACAGCATATTGTGGTTCTAAGCATGCAGTGCAGGGTTTCTACAACTCGCTAAGGGCCGAAATAGAAAAACACAATATTACGACCACCATTATATCACCAGGCTTCATTCAAACCAACATTACTGTAAATGCCCTGACCGGCGATGGCAATAAGTTCAACAAAATGGGTGAGGCACAGGAAAAAGGAATTCCTGTGGATGCCTGCGCAGCAAGAATTGTGAAAGCCATCAAAAACAAGGAAGCGCAGGTGTTTATTGCAGGCAGTAAAGAGCATTTCGGGCGCTTTATCTTCAAATTTTTCCCTGCACTGTACCGTTCGTTCATCAATAAAATCAAAAATACCTAGCTGTGATGCTATGGGTGGCGCTTTTATCAAATCGGCTTTTCTTGGTTGGCTGTGCTTCATGCCGCTATTGACCAGCGCGCAGTTAATTCACCCGACCAGATTGGTCGTAAAGCTGAAGGCGCAAAATACAAATACCAGAAATGCAGGTGCATTTATCACTATCGATCAATTAAAGGCTGCGCCAGGTGTTTCTGTAAACAAACTCGTGTATGGCAGTCCTTCTGCAAGGATTCTCCCTAGCAAATACCTGGAAGGCATCTATTACATAGACCTTAATGAAAGTGCTGATCTGGATAGTGCACTTACTGCACTTGAGCAATATGCAAATGTGGAATATGCGGAGCCTCTATATGGCGTGAGGCCATTGGCCATCCCCAATGATCCGGCAGCACAGCCTGGTGCCAACCAACATTACCTGGAAAAAATCAAAGCCTATGACGCATGGGCCATTACCACAGGCAGACCAGATATTCTTATCGCCAGTATCGATACAGGTATTGACCCTAATCACGAGGATCTGGTGAACAACATCTACACCAATACAGATGATCCTATCAATGGCTTAGATGATGATGGTAATGGCTATGTGGATGATTATCAGGGCTGGGATATGGCCGATAATGATAATAATCCCACTGCTGATGAAAGCAGCCACGGCACCAAAGTAGCGGGCATTCACTCCGCCAGTGGCAACAATAATGTGGGTATGGCAGGGTTATGCTATGATTGCCAGATATTGCCTATTAAGATATTCAGGTCAGAAACGGGCATATCATTCAACAGCTATGAAGCGATTATTTATGCCGCTGATATGGGTGTGGATGTAATGAACCTTTCATGGGGCAGCACCTCCAACTATTCTTTTTTCAACCAGGATATCATCAACTATGCTGCTCTTGAAAAAGACGTAGTGATAGTAGCTGCAGCTGGCAATACCAATGCGCAGCTTGATTTTTACCCGGCCTCCTATGATAATGTACTGTCGGTGGGTTTTACAGATCCCAATGATCAAAAGGCCCCTGGAGCAACATACAGCTACAATATTGACCTTGTGGCTCCAGGCACGGGCATTTATACCACCAACAACAATAACCGATATGTTAATGAGTCAGGCTCCTCGTATGCGGCACCTATTGTAGCCGGGGTGGCAGCCCTGGTGAGGGATCAGTTCCCATCATTGAGTGCCCCTCAGATCATTGAAAAACTAAGGTTGAGTACCGATCCCATTTACCAAATCGGCAATAACAGTCAATACCTCGGGAGATTGGGAAGCGGTCGCTTAAATGCGCAAAAAGCCGTGGGCAACGACCTTTCACCATCGGTACGGATGATCAATTTTACCTATCAATGTGGTGGTGATCAAAACTGCTATTCTGGCGATACCATTATGCTGCAGGGTGCATTTGTGAATTACCTCGCCCTGGCTGAAAATGTGCAGGTTACCCTGACACCTTCACTCGATGATGTAAAAATCCTGGACAATACATTATCCCTTGGTAATATAGCCCCATTTGACACATTGGAAAATGGACTATTCCCAATCAGAATAGTATTGGGTGACAATGTGCCCTTCGAAGCTGAATTACAATTGGATATTAGGTATAATGGCCAAAGCTACACTGACATACAGTACGTTGGGATACCAGTTAATAATCGCTATTACAATGCACATACGGCTGACCTAACGCTTACAATCGTTAATGACGGGAGCCTGGGCTATGCTGCATCCGGCTACAGGGAAGGTGTAGGGTTTCGTTATCAAAATCAGCCGATCGCTCAATCGATGGGCCTGATGTTGGGCAATAATGAGTTTTTGGCTGATAATGTGGTCAGCGATCTGATTATGGCCACCAAAAACCAGGATTTTAAGGCGCTCCAGTCCTTTGATTTTCAGGATCAGCCTGGGGTAGACCTCTATATTGAAACGATATATGAAGATATCACCGAGCATAACCTGCGCATAGAGCAAAAGACACTTGGCTGGGATGATCTCAATGCCATTGTATTGGAATATCGCATTATCAATAATTCAGGTACCAACATCAATAACCTCACTGCCGGACTTTTTGTGGATTATGACCTTGGCTTCCCTGCAGAAAACCTTGTCAAAAGCATTGCTCAGGAAAAAATGATGATCACCCATGACACTCAAAGTTCTATGTTTGCTGGAGCTGCCTTAGCCACAAACCAGACTACCAATTTTGCAGCGCTCGACATTAAAACACAGGTAGATCAGGAAGCTGATCTCAAGAATATTTTCCCGGATTCACTGAAACGGCAAATACTTTCTGGTGGTTTTAGTAATGCTCAGGCGGGTATCAATAATGTAGCAGCCGTATTAACCGGAAACCTGGGTCAATTGGCACCTTTTGCCAGCCAAAAAATTGCTTTTGTACTTCCAGTTGCTACCTCTGAATCCACTTTACTTGAGATCAAAAAAGAGGCAGCAAGCAGGTATAACCAATTTATGCAAAATCCTCCTATCCTTAGTGCTGACACGGCCTGTTTCAATGGTGATGCTACAATCAGTATCGCATCAGGTACTAGTTTCCATTTTTACGATGATCTGTCACTAACCAATTTGATTCATACCGGCAATGATTTCCAAATCGAGGACATTACTTCCCCGAAAACATATTTCATTACCAATATGGATAGCAGCTATATAGGAGATATCAGGCGCGTGACCGTCAGTATCGACCCGGTTGCCGCTGACTTCCAGACCATTGCTGACACATTCTACCTTGATGATGAAGGTGTGGCATCCGTGAGTTTTACAAACAATAGCACAGGTGGCAGCCAGTACACCTGGCAATTTGGGAATGGACTTGGTGGTACGCAGGAAAATCCTTCAACCCTTTACAACAACCCTGGAACCTATACAGTACAACTCACTGCTACCTCATTTCAAGGATGCCAGGCTCAGGCATCAAAAAATATTGTGGTGGTACAAAGGCCGGAGCGACCATCATTAGTACCTGAAAGCTTTTGCCCTGGCACATCGGTCACTTTTAATCCTGCTGAATTAGAGCAGTTCAGACTATACGATATTCAAAATCCTTCGAAACTATTGTTTTCAGGAGTAGAATTGATATTTCAGCCAATGGCTGATACCAGCTTCTTGATCACCCGGGTAGTGGGTCAGGTTGAAAGCCTGCCGGCTACCCTATCATTTTCTGCCTATCCGATTACCCCCGGATTTAGCATTCAGCACGATACGCTCGATCTATCGAATGATCGAACACTGCAGATCGTAGACCAATCAGTTAATGCTGATGTAGTCAGCTGGCGCATCAATGGTCTCGATTATGCAGATCGAAATCCTAATTTTATATGGGATGGTCATGCTGATCTGAACATTACGCAAACTTTGATCAATGAGGATTTTGATTGCGCTATCAGTCAGGACCGAATTATCTATCCGGAGGTCTCACCCAACCCTATAATTCAGGATACTGCTATTTGCACCAGCGATAATATTAGCATCAGGCTGCCTACTCAGTCTGGTCCATATATTTTTTATGAGGATGAAGAGGCTCAACAGATTTTGGATAAAGGATTTGCACTTAAAGCAGATAACCTTCCTGAGCAGACTACACTATATGTGAGTTCGATCAGTGAACTAGTTCCCAGCGAGCCTGTGCCCTGGACAATCACAGTTGAATCGTTTGAAAATGAAATTGTTGCTGAACCTGACCAATTGGTGCTTGAAGATTCACGACAAGTCCGGTTTAGCAGTACCCATGAGGATGCAACAAGCTGGCAATGGTGGATCGATGGTGAATTTATAGAGTCAGTGCCAAATCCAACGCTGTTTTTCAATGAGCCGGGTACATATGAGGTAGTTTTGGTATCGCAAAATGACCAGGGCTGTTCCAGTACCGATACTTTACTGTACAATGTAGTGGAAGTAACTGCAGTGAAATCAACCGCACCAGCTATTAATATTTATCCCAATCCCGGTAATGAACGAATTACCATAGCTGCTGAATACTTACTAAAAAATGTACGGCTATTGACTTTAGAGGGTAGATTATTGAAGGAATGGTTACCCAATCGATCCATAATGAATCTCAATATTGCATCCTTTCAACGGGGTACCTATATCCTTCAGATTACTGGAAGAAATGATGTGGTTACCACTCAAAAACTGATTCTGCGATAAAATTCTTCGGTGCTTTTTTGGTTACCAGACAATGAAGCTATTTGATTATGCCTCAGGTTTGTTTCTAAAGGTTCGTGCAGTGAGCCATATTGTGAGGATTACAAATATGGCCAACCACCAAGTTCTTCCGTCCCAATTAAGAATATCTTCCATGGGTCTAAAATAGGCAAAAGCATGCGCAAAGCCTGAATTCCTACTTGATTTTTAGTTGCAGTAAAGACTTACCCCTGCCTACTTAAAACAGAATACCCAATATAGGGTATACCATCAGAGCTAAGGAAATTACAATTTTATCTCAAAAAAAATCATGAAACTTACATCCTTACTTCTAATAGCAGTGCTTTGGTTTGCTACCTCTTGCGGATCAGATGACGATGATGCCGTGCCAGACGGTGCTTTTAACTTTTCAGCTACCATCGATGGCAGTGGTTGGGAAGGTGCAGGAAATAGCCGGGTCGATATTCTACCTGTAGTTGGTGCACAAACTTCAATAGGTGCAGGGAATGCAAATGGCTCTGCTTTTGCATTACTCTTCAGTGGCGATGCTACAGGCACTTATGATGCTGCTGACGGTTTCTCAGGCATTTACACAGACCCGAACCAGACGGTTTTTCAATCTACCAGCGGTTCTGTTAACATCACTAAGTTTACTGAATCCCAAATTTCCGGTACATTCAGCTTTGAAGCTACCGATCAAAGCGGAAACACTATTTCTGTCACTAACGGATCATTTACTGATGTGAATGTGATGCGATAATTCAGCAACTTTAGGAGCCTTCATATCCAAAAACCTTGCGCATGAGTGCGGTAGCACGAGCACCAGGGTTTTCTCTTATATTGGCTTCCTCTTTTTCAACAAGCGTGAAAAGCCCCTCGAGGGCTTTTTCTGTTGCATAATCATCCAGATTAGGGTTGACATCCTGTACAAAAGGTATCGTATTGTACCTGGTCACCAGCTCCCCATAATACTTTGTGGCGTTGGTTTGGTTAAGTGCATTCTGGATAACCGGCTTGAATTTAGCCCGCAATTCATCACTTGTTGTCCGCTTTAGGTATTGGGTGGCTGCATCTTTATCACCTCTTAGGAGGCTCCACGCGTCCTGGATCGTCATTTGCTTGATAGCATTGATGAAAATCGGCCCTGCTTCTTTGGCTGCATCTTCAGCACCTCGGTTTAGTGTCAAAATGAATCTATCTACCTCGTTACCAAGGCCGATATCCCGAAGGGTATTGGCAACTTTTTCAGCCTCCGGGGGGAAAGGGATCTTAATCAAAGGATTTTTAAAGAAGCCATCAGTTTGGCCGGCATTTGCAGCACCTTTGGTTATCCCCTGAATCAGGGCCTCCTTTAAGCCGCCGGAAACTTCTGTGCCTGTAGGCTTTTCATTGAGGTAATCATCCAGAGCCTGGGTAATTTGCTGGGTGGTACATGCTGTGCTGAGCATTATAGCAACAAACAAAGTGCCCGTAAGAAGCTGTTGTATTTTCATTCGATTAGATTTGAGATTATGCACACTAAGCTACTGTATTTAGAAATATCTTTGGAGCCAAAATTGAAAAAGGACAGGGTATGATTAAGGAGGTTAAAGCAGAAATATTGACGGTGGGAGATGAATTGCTCTACGGACAAGTACTAGATACGAATGCCCGATGGTTGAGCCAGCAGCTAGACCAACTCGGCATTAGGATCGTGAAAAGGACTACCGTAGGTGATGATGCTGCTGACCTTACAGCCGCATTCAGGCATGCCCAGGCATCCGATATTGTATTGGTTACTGGAGGTCTTGGGCCCACCCACGATGATATCACGGCTGCTACCCTGGCGGCCTTTGCCAATCAGCAATTGGTATTTAATGAATCAGCCTATGATGACCTTTGCCGGGTTTTTGCAAGTAAAGGGCGAGAGGTCACTGAGGTTAATAAACGTCAGGCTTATCTTCCTGAAAAGAGTAAAAAGGTCAAAAACAGAATCGGCTCAGCTGCCGGTATTTGGTTGGAGCATGAAGGCACTATTTTCATATGCATGCCTGGTGTACCCTACGAAATGAAAGCGATAGTAACCGAGGAAGTCATCCCTTTGCTAAAATCCACCTTTCAATTTCCGGTAATTGTTCATAAAATCATCAGGACGATCGGTACCGGCGAAACCATCATTTCTCAGCTTATTGCGGAATGGGAAAAACAGCTGCCGCCATATATTAAACTAGCCTATCTGCCCGGCCTGAGCCAGGTGAGGCTGCGGCTTACGGGCTTTGGAGAGGATAAGTCTGCCCTGCAGCAGGAAATCGAATCGCAGGTAAAAAGCCTGTTGCCCCTCATCCAGGATTATGTATTTGGGTACGATGAGGATACCATAGAAGCACATATTGGTCAGCAGCTGATGGCTAAAAACCTGACTATCGGTACGGCTGAAAGCTGCTCAGGAGGGTTTTTGGCCCATCTGATTACCTCAGTACCCGGTAGCAGCCGGTATTTCAAAGGCTCAGTGGTCAGTTATGCCAATGAAGTAAAAATGAACCAACTAGGTGTATCTGAAGAAACTTTAAAAGCGCATGGAGCAGTTAGTGAACCGGTTGTGCGCACTATGGCAGAAAATGTATGCCAATTGTTGAATACCGATGTGGGTTTGGCAACCAGTGGAGTGGCCGGGCCTGATGGTGGTACAGATGAAAAACCTGTGGGCACAGTATGGATTGCCTGTTGCATAAAAGGAGAGACTTTCGCTAAAAAGTTGCAATTGGGTACAGAGCGAGCCAATAATATTCAGCTCTCCGCTATTTACTGCCTTAACTTACTTAGGCTGAGCATGCTAAAGATTTATAAAAAAAGTGAAATCCTATAGCCCAAAGCAATACAATCAAAACTATAGGTAAATTATTTTACTAATTAAGGAATAATATTTTGAATTAAATTTTAAAACATATTTTTATTCTGATTCAGTTTCGAGAATACTTTTTAGAATACCTTAAATTTGTTATAATCAGATTATAGAAATCAAACGATTGCAATATGGCTTCAGTGGAAATGGTAATGCCCAAAATGGGCGAGAGTATTATGGAAGGCACCATCCTTACATGGCTCAAAAAAGAGGGGGAATCAATTGAGGAGGAAGAATCAGTACTGGAGGTAGCTACCGATAAGGTAGATACAGAGGTGCCTTCCAGCCATGCCGGTGTTTTAAAGAAGATTCTTGCCAAGGAAGGAGATGTAGTAGCGGTAGGTAAACCCATTGCAATCATTGAAATAGAAGGGGAAGTAGAGGAAACCACTGAGGTGGACACAGAAGAAAGTGTGGAGATGGCATCTTCTTACCTGGATGAGGCAGTATCGCAACATAGCGTCTCTTCAAAAGATGATGAAGAGAAAATCAGCCAGAGCGATCGTTTCTATTCACCGCTGGTTAAAAACATAGCTAAGGAAGAGGGCATTGGCTTTGATGAGCTGGAATCTATCCCCGGTACGGGTAAAGAAGGCCGTGTCACCAAAAAAGATATCCTTCAATACCTGGAAACAAGAAATCAACAAGCCGCTGCAAAACCAGCCGCCGCCCCTACCCAACCCGCAGCATCGGTTAAACCTGAACCACTGACCGTTTCCGGTGAGGATGAAATCATCGAAATGGATAGGATGCGAAAAATGATCGCAGACCGGATGGTGGCTTCCAAGCAGATCTCCCCGCACGTAACTTCCTTCGTGGAAGCTGATGTTACCAAGATGGTGGAATGGCGCAAAAAGATGAAGAAAGTCTTCATCGAAAGAGAAGGACAGACCCTGACTTACACGCCAATGCTTATTGAAGCGGTAGTGAAGGCCATCAAGGATTATCCGATGATCAACATTTCTGTTGATGGAGACAAAATCATCAAGCGAGGCAATGTCAATATTGGCATGGCAGTGGCCCTACCTTCTGGCAATTTGATTGTTCCGGTTATTAAAAATGCAGACCAACTAAGTCTGCTGGGTTTAGTGCAGCGGGTAAATGACCTTGCAAAAAGAGCCCGTGAGAATAAACTGAAACCCGATGAATTGTCAGGGGGAACCTATACCGTTTCCAATGTAGGCTCCTTTGGAAATGTATTGGGCACACCAATCATCATGCAACCACAAGTAGGCATTTTGGCACTGGGGGCCATACAGAAAAAGCCATCGGTCATCGAGACACCTCAGGGTGATTTCATTGGTATTCGTCATAAAATGTTCCTCTCGCATTCCTACGACCACCGTGTGGTTGATGGAGCACTTGGTGGTATGTTTGTGCGAAGGGTAGCCGATTATATCGAGCAATTTGATTTAGATCGAAATATTTAGATATCTAATTGGCATTTGATCAGAGCCTATTGATTCCCCCACATGAAATAAGCCCAATGATATAAATGCTTTTGTGACTCGGTAATATTTCACATCGACCCACTACCTTTACTGTTAACCATTAAGGTAAAATCATGAATGGAAATCAAATAGCAGCCGTAATTGTAGCAGTGGGCATATGCATTGCCGGCTTTTTTATCAGCAATACGCTATATAAGGCCAAAACGCTGGATCGATATGTCACTGTAAAGGGACTTTCAGAAATGGAAGTCAAAGCTGATCTTGCTGTGTGGCCCATCCAAATCACCATCAGCAGCAATGACCTTGTCCAGCTGGAAAAAGACATTAGCATGCAAAGCGAGGTGCTGAAAGGCTTCTTTTTAGAGCAGGGATTCAGAGAAGATGAAGTGAGCACCGGGCCACCTAATATTCAGGATACCAGAGCCAACTATTATGGAGGTGGTAATAACTATAATCAGGCACGATATATCACCGTAGTTGATTTCACGGTACGCACTTCCGATATCCCCAAGCTTCATGAAGCTGTTTCTAAAATACCTTCCATCATTAGTCGGGGCATAATTATCGGATCTAAAAATCCATGGAAGCAGATCGAGTATTCGTTTACACGGTTAAATGAAATAAAACCGAAAATGATAGAAGAAGCTACCAAAAATGCCCGAGAGGTAGCGGAGAAATTCTCCAAAGATTCTAATTCTAAGGTGGGCAAAATCAGAAATGCCAGCCAGGGCCTATTCAGCATCACCGATAAGGATGTGAATACCGGCTATGAAAAGATTGTTAGGGTGGTATCTACCGTACAATTTTACCTGGAGGATTAAAGGAATTAACAAGACATCTTAAGCCTGTCATTAATTCAAGAAATCATCTAAAAAGGAAAAAATACTGGGATCAATAAGGTAGCTGTAATCCAGAAGATCAGGCTCAATATTGCACCAGCCTTGAAGAAATCCCTGAATCTGTACTCCCCGGCACTATACACCATCGTATTAGTTTGGTAACCTATAGGTGTCAATAAGCTGGCTGATGCCGCAAACATGACAGTCATTAAAAAGGGTGTTGGGCTCACTTCCAGTTGTATTGCTGTGGCAATAGCTATGGGTGCCAATAGGGCTGCTGTAGCATTGTTAGACATCACCTCCGTAAGCAGCATGGTCACCATGTATAAACCACCGATTATGGCTATCGGGCCAAATTCCCCAAGGGATTGAACCAATTGACCAGCCAGAAACTGTGCCAGACCGCTGTTATTCATAGCTACTCCCAGACTCAGTGAGCCGGCAAGGAGAAAAACGATTTTCCAGTTGATGGCCTGGTAAACCTCCTTCATATTCAACTGTCGTAATATGACCAAAAGCACCATAGCACCGATGGTGCCCATCATAATCGGAATGATATTCAAAGTGGCTAGTGCAATGGCCAGGCCAACTATGGCAAAGACTATGGCAAACTTCCTTTTGTTAAAATGAACAAAAGCATCTTCGGAAAGAATGATGAAAGGGCTATCCTGGTTATTCTCGATTTTTTTAAGCTGGTCAACAAAATGGCTTTTTACCTCAGCCAATATCACATCTCCGGCTTTTAGTCTTACATCATGAAGCTCCTCATGCAGAATTTCTTCTCGATGACGAATGGCAAGTGCCACCGCCCTGTACCTCCTTCGGAAATCCACTTCCCGAAGTGTTTTTCCTTCAAAATAGCTGTTGGAAGTAATGACCATTTCCACAAGTGTAGAATTTCGGCTTTGAAAATTATCATCTCCAATGGAAATGGACGCTTTTAAGTCTACGCTCACCCTGTCCTTCAGCATTTTCAGCTTATTTACATCGCAGCGCACTTTCAGAATATCATTTTCTTTGAGCAACATATCGCCCTGTGGCAAAGAAAACTGGGTGCCATTTCTTCGAAGCTCAATAATGTCCATCTCCAGCTCCTTGACTAAAGAAGCGTCCATTATTCGCTTTCCGATAGCCTCAAAACCATCCAAAAGCACTATTTCCGCTAGGTATTCCCTCAATTCAAACTTCTCAGTAAAAGCACTGGATTTTCGTGAATCGGGCAATAGCTTTCTTCCGATGACCAAAAAATAAATTGTGCCAATACCTAGAAAAATCAACCCCAAAGGAGCCATTTGGAACATACTAAATTCCTCCAGCCCATTGTTTATGGCTATCCCACTTACCAGGATATTGGTAGAGGTTCCAACCAGCGAGATCGTGCCACCAAGAATCGATGCATAAGAGAGCGGAATAAGAAGCTTGGAAGGGGCCATATTGGAGGCATGGGCAATTTGAATGACCACAGGGATCAAAACAGCTACCACAGGCGTATTATTCATAAAAGCACTCATCACCCCTATCAATAGCACCATGCTGGCTAAACCCCAGCCTGGCCTAACTCGAAACAATGGCGAGAGCTGTACTCCAAGGGACTGTAATGCGCCGGTTTTTAAAATCGCATGGCTCAATACAAACATGAATGCCACCGTAAGGGTAGCTGTATTGCTGAATCCTGCTACACCCTCTGACGGACTAATCACACCACTACCAACCAACAATACCATGATCAGCAATGCCACCAGGTCTATAGAAAGCCACTCTGTAACAAACAGCACTATGGCCAACAGGATGACAGCTAATACAATTATGGCATCAATTCCCAACATAAGCCCGCAATGATAATAAATTCTATTACTCTATAGATATTGTAGAGTAATAATATTTTAAAAAAATTAATCCAAATCCTCTGCTTCAATTACTTTGTCCAGTGTGGCTGACTTTAGCATTTCTACCGTGGAATTGCGCACCTCAAAAAATACCCTTCTAATGCCGCAGGTTTTTTCGTCTGCACATTCTTCACACCTTTCATAATGCTTGTATGACACGCAAGGCAAAAGTGCTATTGGCCCATCCATAAGCCGCATAATATCAGCCATATTAATTTGATCGGGAGTTTTATGCAGGTAGTAGCCTCCACCCTTCCCTTTCTTACTTCTTAAAAAACCAGCATGCTTTAGGTCTAAAAGTATAGCCTCCAAAAACTTCTGCGGTATAGATTCGCTCTGTGCCACCTCACTGATCAATACAGGTCCTTCACCATATTTTCTGGCGAGATGTACCATCGCATTGATCGCATATTTGGCTTTTTTTGACATCATAGCATTACCCTGTTACGCTTCGAGTTCTTGAAGAAACGCTTCAATTACGCCATAAATATAAGCCAACTCTTCTCTTTTGATGATGTAAGGGGGCAGAATGTAAAGTACATTACCTAGCGGTCGCAGTAGTATATCCCTGGCCAGGAAATATGGATAAAGTTTATGCCGGGCTTCATTCACATAGCTGGTCTCTCCAAAATTGGAGATATCCAATGCGAAAATGGTACCCATCACCCGTACATTGGCAGCATATTTATACTGTTTGGCTACCGCTGCAAATTGCAAATGCGCTTCGTTGATCATTTTCATCTGCGATTTGGTAGACTCACTATTGAGCAGCCCGAAACTCGCATTAGCAGCTGCACAAGCAATGGGGTTTGCCGTGAAGCTATGACCATGAAAAAAGGTCTTCATGATATCGCTGGAGCGATAAGCATCGATAATAGCATCAGTACAACTGGTAACACCCATAGCCATAGCGCCACCAGTAAGGCCTTTCGACAAACAAAAAATATCAGGCTTATGGGTGAGCTTATCGCTGGCAAACATGGTACCGGTACGCCCAAAGCCTGTCATAACCTCATCAGCAATACATATCACACCTTCTGCCTGCGCCAGGGCTATCATTCTATCCAGTAGTTCGGTGCTGTATATTTTCATGCCAACTGCCCCCTGTATGATAGGTTCGAATATAAAGGCAGCTATTTCGCCGGAATCGATTTGTTTTTTGAACAGCGCAAAAACCTCCTCATCATTCTGCCCATCTGGAAAAGGCAGAAAGGCTACATCAAACAGGTATTGATCAAATGGAGCGGTAAATGGGCCTCTGTCTCCTACTGACATTGAGCCGAAAGTATCACCATGATAGGCACCATCTATGGCAATCAACTTGCGCCGGTTCTGATGCTTATTATGCCAGAATTGGATCGCCATTTTTATAGCGACCTCAACCGCAGTACTACCATCATCAGAATAAAATATTTTGGATTGATTGTCAGGTAAAATGGACAACAGGTTTTCTGCCAGCGTAATAGCCGGCTCATGGCTAAACCCGGCAAATATGACATGCTCAAGCTTTCTGGCCTGCTCTGCCACTGCCTCTGCAATTACCGGATTGCTATGGCCATGCAGGTTGACCCACCACGAAGAAATGGCATCCATGATTCTGCGATCATCTTCAGTAATGAGGTAAATGCCTTCTGCCGCTTTGAGGGGTAATGGGTCCTGACTGCCAATCAAAGGCGTAAATGGATGCCAGATGGATGCCTTGTCTCTTTCCAATAAACTCATAGCTGCGCTTTTAATTGATTCGCCCAAAACTGAACAACAGCCTTATTGACCTGGTCTAGTCGGGGAATTTTCAACAAACATCTATAGCCTGTCTGATGCAAAATAACTGCTTCACTTGACGGATTAGGCTCGCCATTGAAAATGATGCCTGCTACCGGGATACCATATTGCTTTAAAACTTTGGCTGACAGCAAAGTGTGATTGATACTACCCAGGTACAAATTGGAAACCAAAATCAATGGAAGATTCAATTGAGCAATTAAATCGATGATTAGATCATCATTATTAAGCGGCACCAGTAAACCTCCAGCGCCTTCTACCACCAATTTTTCACTCTCGGGCAATTCAAAATCCGAAAGCTTAATATTTACACCATCAATTTCAGCGGAAGCGTGTGGTGAAGCTGGCGTATTAAGCAAGTAACGCTCCTGATAAAAATGTAACGGCGCACTAACCAATTGTTGTACTGTTTCAGTGTCACGCGGCATACCGGATTGTACAGGTTTCCAATAGTCTGCACCTAAAGCCTCACATAAGATAGCACTCACCAGGGTTTTACCGCTATCTGTTCCAATAGCAGAAACAAAATATTTACTCATATTAAGCTGATAATGATTCTGATAACGTCTTTAACAAACTCGAAATTTCTTCTTCAGAATTGAAGCTATGCAGGCTTATGCGTAATCGCTCCGTGCCTTGCTTCACCGTTGGCGCAAGGATGGGCCGCACATCAAATCCCGCAGACTGTAAGGCTCTGGCCACCGATTTGATTTTCTCATTACCAGGAATAATCAACGGCTGTACGGCCGTATAACTACCCGGGTAGCTCAGGTCTTTAGGCTTAAATTTCAATGATTTTAAGGTCTTCTTGAAATAGTCGATTCTTTGCCTGAGTGTATCTACCACCTCTGGATTATCAAACAAATAATCAAAGGCTTGCTCTATCGACACATAGCTATGGAGAGGTAATGCTGTAGTATAGATAAATGGCCTGCCAAAATTTATGAGATAGTCAATAAGTGTTTTGCTGCCCGCTACAGCTGCACCATGCACACCCATAGCCTTACCGAAAGTATACACCCGCGCAAACACCCTGTCTGCCAGGCCAATCTCATTGAGGTAGCCGTTGCCATTGAGTCCCATTACGCCCGTACTGTGGGCCTCATCCACAATAAGGTGCGCACCATAATAGCGGCATACATCGTAAATTTCCTGAACCGGCGCAATATCTCCATCCATGGAGTATACCGTCTCAATTACCACGAAAATATTACCCTGGCTTTGCTTGAGTTTTAGTTCAAGGTCGCGCACATCGTTGTGGCGAAAAGGTCTGGCATCTGCCCGGCTCAACCAGGCCCCCTCTTTCAGGCAAACATGTGCCAGCTGGTCATAAAGAATGGTGTCCTGCCGTGTTGCAATGCTGCTGATAAGTGCAACATTGACGCTGTATCCAGAATTCATGATCAGCGCCGCTTCACTTTTGAACAGCCCTGCCAGCTTGTGCTCCAGCTGTTCTACAAAGGCTGTATTACCGGACAACAAACGAGATCCTGAGCCCCCATTTTTGTTGACATTGGGTAACCGATCGAATCGATATTGAATGCGCTGTGTCAGTTCTGTAGACCTGGCCAGCCCCAGATAATCGTTAGACACAAAATCATGAGGCAGTGGCGAGCTTGTCAGTGATCGCAAATTACCGGCCTCTCGTCGTTCGTTTAATTTATCTTCAAGATGTTGAATTGCGTCAGACATGAGCAACAAAGCTAACTCCCCTTTTCAAAAAACCGACATCATTTTATGGGTAAGTAGCGAATTTTAAACTGAATCATTCAATAGATAATGCTCTGGCATTTTCATTCTGTCCGGTAAAAAATTGGAGAAGTGAGTCATGATCGTATTATTTTTGATTTCATGGGTGGATTTAAGAAGCTGGTATTCCCCTGGCTGTTATTATGCTGTCTAGGTGCATTTGCTCAGGATGCTACCACAGCGCAAAAAGCAGCACTACACTTCACCATTGATAATGATGCTTTCTTGTTTTCTCAAACTGACCAATATTATAGCAGTGGCCTTTATGCAAAATATTTTCAGGCTGTAGATCCTAACCAATATCTATTCAATTACCTACAGAAAAATGCACAAGTTAAGGTGTCCAAATTCTGGGGCCTTAACCACCAGATCTACACC
Organism: Cyclobacteriaceae bacterium; assembly: GCA_965227155.1. GTDB lineage: Bacteria > Bacteroidota > Bacteroidia > Cytophagales > Cyclobacteriaceae > UBA6059. The sequence goes on along the minus strand of OZ245731.1, from coordinate 3,107,752 downwards.
CCCATTAAATTCAACAGCGCCAGGTTATCAGATTACGACCGCCCCCATGCAGCCCTTTTGTTTGCAAGCTATGGGTTTCAATTGATCTCTCCCTCCATCATTATCAGCCATAGGCTGGATTTGGGCTGGATGGGACCTGCATTAGGGACCGGGCCTATGCTAAAATTTTGGCACAACATTTTTGGCTACCGAGAACCGAGAGGATGGGATTACGAAATCAATAATTCACCGGTTGCTCAAATTGGTTTAAGTCTTGTAAAACCCCTGATTGATCAACGGCATTTCAACATTAATTGGAAAACTGAAGGTCAGCTAGGCACCATCTATAATCATGGAATGACCGGCTTTGACCTAAGAACAGGCCTCTTAAGGCCTATCAACACCAGCATGATTTACAACATGGCGTACCTGGATGAGTCCGGCGATTCCAAAAAAATCAAAGAGTGGTATGCAATCTTGTCAACAGACATTGAATGGGTGGGCTACAATGCTACCATTGAAGGCAATTTAATTGGTGCCTCGCCTCCACATACCGAGAAGGCAGAGCCCTGGGTTTGGCATTATGGGTTTGGAGTGGGCATGGCCTGGGCCCAGTTTGACGTACAGATCAGCCTTAATTACCGTTCTGCTGAGGTAATTTCCGCCGACAAGCATAAATTTGTACAATTCAAATTGAATTATGCGTTGTAATTCCTAACTGACTATAAATTATGATGAAAAGATTTTTAGCTACTTCACTACTGCTTCTTGCTACTTTGGGCATGGTACATGCACAGGGCATAGGGGTAGGCCTAAAAGCAGGCATGAACTTCGCCAATCAAAATATTGAGACCATTCAGCAATTAAGCGTGGATGGTAGAACAGGCTTCCATGCCGGTGCTTATGTGCATATAGCGCTGCCTGGTGGCTTGGGCATTCAGCCTGAAGCTTATTTTTCTACGCAGGAAACCGAGTTTTCAGATATTAATTTCACCTCCGAAAATACTTACAGGTATCTGCAGGTGCCGGTTTTACTGCGTTTTAATTTCTTGTTTTTAAACGTTCATGCCGGCCCACAATTCGGGATTCTGCTGGATGCCGAAACATCCATCAACAGTGTTTCACAATCCTTCAAAGATGATTTAAAAAATCAGGATGTAGGGTTGGTTGTTGGTGTTGGAGCCAATTTGCCGCTGAATCTTAATGTGACCGCCCGTTATGTGCATGGCATGACGGACATCAATGATTCAGACAATTTTGAAGAAATTAAAAATAATATGGTTCAGATTTCCCTGGGTTACCGCCTATTTGGAAACAAATAATAGTATAAGAACTTCATTCCAAAGCCAGCCCGCCAGGGTTGGCTTTTTTGTTTTATTTGTCTTGTCCTGAAATAAGTTGACATAAAATCGACTTATTTATGAAAAGTAACTTAGAGAGTTCATTGGGAGGTAGAAAGCGCACCCAGCGTGATTATACAATGGGCTTTAAATTGTCAGTAGTCAGCCAGGTAGAAAAAGGCGAGATGACCTACAAGCAAGCCCAGAAGGCCTATGGGATTCAAGGCCGGAGTACAGTTTTGGTATGGCTGAGAAAACATGGTAGTTTAGATTGGAGCAACCCAATAACTGTTATGCCTAGATCCAAAGAGACACCAGCCCAGAAGATCAAGAGGTTGGAAAGAGAACTATCAGATGAAAAGTTGAAGAATGAGATATTGAATATGGCCATAGATATCTCTGATACCGAACACGGAACTTCGATTAGAAAAAAGGTATTGCCCAAACAATCTGGCGCATCCGGCAGGAAAAACAAGTGAGTTTATCACGAGGCTGTCGGCTGTTTGGGATCAGTAGGCAAGCGGTATACCAATCAAGGCAGAGGGCCGAGCTTAGATCGGCAGAACTGTCCAAGATCAGGCCGCTTGTTCAAAGCATAAGGATGCAGATGCCCCGTTTGGGGACAAGGAAGCTTTATTACCTACTAAAAGATGACTTTGAAAGAGAAGGCATAAAAGTAGGCAGAGATGCACTGTTCGACTATTTGAGGAAAGAACATATGCTGATAAAGCCGAAAAAGAATTATACGAAGACCACCCATAGCAAACACTGGCTCAAGAAGCACCCCAACCTACTCAAGGACAGGAATCCGATCAGGCCAGAAGAGGTTTTGGTGAGTGATATTACCTATGTAAAGAGCAGGGAAAGGACTCATTACCTGTCTCTGGTGACAGATGCGTTCAGCAGGAAGATCATGGGCTACCACTTAAGTGATGACATGGCCGCAGAGCATGTAGTAAAAGCACTTAAAATGGCAGTTGGCAATAGAAAGGGTCATAAAAAGCTAATCCATCATTCAGATAGAGGACTGCAGTACTGCTCAGCTGTATATCAGACAGAGCTTGCTAAAAACCAAATCATACCATCCATGACAGATGGGTATGACTGCTATCAAAATGCTTTAGCAGAAAGAATAAATGGGATACTCAAGTCTGAGTTCCTGATAGAAAAATGTAACAACAGGAAAGACTTAGAAAGACTAATTAAACAATCAGTGGATACTTACAATAATTTAAGACCACACTTAGCACTTAGATATCAAACACCTAACTTAGTACATAATAAAACCCATGAGGCTAGCCTCATGGGTTCTACTTAAATCATTTAAAAACCGTCAACCTATTTTAGGACGGGTCAATTAGTGCAGTAAATGGCCGCCCCTATGGGGCTATTTTGTCTATCCTCTTGCTTTGCTACTTTCAGATCACCCCTCTTGCCTTCTTTACAGCATTTTTAAAGTAGGTTTCGATGATTGATTGAAATGATACCAACCACGAGAACTTCTTTTCCATATTTTCACAGATCTAACAAAGTCCCGGAGGGACGACCAGTTTGTAGCAGTGAAATATTCAAAATTAACTAGCTCCGTAGGAGCGGCCTGTCAACAATTCATTCAATCCAATCGAATAAATATTGATCATTATATTCAACATTAAATTTTCTAAGAAAATCAATATACTCCTCCCTGAATGTTTTCTTTTTATGATGTGCTACCTGATTATTGATATATGCAGAAACTGTATCAATCTGGCTTTTGGAATATGAAAATGCGCCAAAGCCTTCCTGCCATTGAAATTTGCCATGTATCCATTTTTGCTCATTAATAAATCCTGAAGAGCCAGCCTTTATATCCCGTACTAATTCAGAAACAGAAATGTTTGGTTTAATCCCCACCAGAATATGTACATGATCCGGCATGCAAAAAATGGATAATAGCTTTTGGTCTCGTCTGGTGACAATGCCTGTCATATATTTTTGCAGCTCTTCCCTATGATCTTTTGAGATGAGGTTTTGGCGACCCTTTACGGCAAATACAATCTGAATATATATTTGTGAATAGGTATTGGCCATCAATCTATCATTTAATTATCCATTGCCAATTTAATTTATTCAGCTTTTTTGAGAATGTAACCTTATAGAAAATTGATTACCAAATTCAATATATTATTATATACCTATTTGATTTAGGTCGCCCCGCTGGGGCTTTTGGTTCCCCTTTCAATGATATCCGCTACAAACAGTTCGCCCCGATGGGGCTTATTAGTCAATCTGTACTTACCACCTCAATATCAATCATTAATCTGCACAAAGTCCCGTAGGATCGACCTGCTGGTAGAAGCGAGATGGATGTCGGTATTAGCTCCGTAGGAGCGACCTGTTCAATTAAACTATGATATTTGAATTGTATTCAGGAACCCTAATTTTATTGTTCGACCCAATGGGGCTTATTAGTCAATCTGTACTTACCACCTCAATATCAATCATTAATCTGCACAAAGTCCCGTAGGGACGACCTGTTGATAGCAATGAAATATTCAAAATTGATTAGCTCCGTAGGAGCGGCCTGTACCCTCCCTGCAAATAAAAAAAGTTTTCAAAAATATTAAACCGCTGATCTATAGCGATCTACAAAACGCTGCAGAATCAACTGGGGGATTTCTGCTTGCATGGATTTTGTTTTTTCGATCAACGCATCAGCAGCATCGGGTTCGAAATAGCCATGGTGCCTGTAATATCGTATGCGATCGGCCAGCCCTTTGGCATCCAGCTCGCAGTGAAATTGTACTGCATAAATGTTTTGCTGAAACCGCACCATTTGCACCGGGCAATCAGCAGAACTGCCGAGCAATACACCGCCATTGGGTACATTTTGGCTGGCTTCTTTATGTCCACAAAAAGCAGAAAACGCTTCAGGCAAGCCCTGCATCAGCGGGTCCTTTTTACCCGCAGCATTTAGCTTAACGAGGGTAGTCCCTACCGCCTCAAAATATTTATCTTTAGAAACTCTGCCTCCAGTGTAGCGGATCAAGGCACCCAGGCCATAGCAGCTGCCCAGATAAGGTAAATCATGATGGAAAACGGCATCAAAAAGCTGATTTAGCTCCGATTCGAACCTTTTTTGGTAGTCCGGTTTGGTTGCCTCTTCATCGCTCACATTACTGGGGCCACCACCTACGATGATGCCTGAGTAGTCAGTCGGATCAAGGTGGGCAAAGCTTTCCGATTCCATTCTAATCCGGACTACCTCTTCTCGACTCAACCCACCATAACACAGAAAGGCTTCAAACTCCTGGTCGGCTGCCTCGTCAAGCTCCCGCAATTGCAAAATGAGAAATGGTTTCATGATCACCTAAGTTTTGAATATTCTCTAAATCAATCGCTCTAGCTCCAACCTTTGCTTGATCTGCTCATGATTTTGCCAAAAGCTTGCAATTACCTCCTGCCATACAGCCTGAAACGTCTTTTGATCTTTGATCTTTTTAACCATCGGATCATCTTCAAAAAACAAGATCAACCAATAATAATAGCCATCCTGCTTTGCAAAATCCTTTAAATGCTTCAATGCTTCTTCCTCCTTGCCTTCGTAAAGGGCTACCATGCCCAGGTTTGCTGCATGGTACACGGTTTCATCCGTAGCCAGGTAATTCATATACTGCTGTAGAAATCTTTCCGCTTCATCATTATACCCCAATGCCCTGGCTACATAAGCCATTTTCAGATCCTCGAATGGATAAATATTCAATTGATATTGGGTTCGAAGGCTATCAAACCATTGGTAATAGAAATAGGCCTCTTCATAATGCTCCTGCATGTAGCACACCTTGGCTATGTCCTGCAGTATATCCAGCCGCGAAGAATCCTGTGCAAACAAAGCTTGCAAATCCTGCTGCACAGTTGCCATACGCCCATGTTCGGTATAATCTAGAAACGCCCGAATGTGATCGGTATAATACATGTCAGGATTAAAAGCTTCCACCTTCAGGAGATACTCCCGCGATTCATCCACAAAGCCCGCCTGTATCAAGGCATTGGCCAGATGCAAATAGGTAATACTTCTGGCGGAGGAATCTGCCTCATCGATATTGAGTAGGGCACCTTTCAGAGCATATTGCAAATATTTACCCGTGTTGGGTACGTAGACACTGTAAAAATCTGAAAGCAGGTTAATTACCACGGACGAATTAGGACTGATTACCAACGCCTTTTCTAGGTAAGAAACCGCCAGCTCATATTCCCGTCGCTGAGTGTAAACAAAAGCTTTCGCCATAAGACTGTTCGTCAGCTCCGGGTCCAGTAGCATGGCTTTTTCGGCATATTTTGCCAGGGAATCCGCATAAGGCTTGTCCTCCTTGAAAATATCATGGTAATAATAAGCGATAGCTGTATTGGCATAAGCCATAGCAAATTCAGGGTCTTCCTGAATAGCCTTATTGAAATACCCCACCGCCTTATTCATATCAAATGCATCGCGGTAAACGAGATATTCCATGCCTTGCAGATAATAATCGTAAGCCGTAAGATTATCCGTAGGAATTTTCTCAATGTACCTGGCTTCCTGTGGGGTAATAACCACTTCTATTTCTCTGGCTATACTTTTCGCGACATCCTGCTGCAGCTTGAATACATCCCTGGTTTCAGCCACAAACTGCTTAGACCACAGATGCTCATCACTACGGGCATCAATCAATTGGATATTCAGCTTAAACTGATCACCCATTTTTTGTCCGCTTCCCTCCACCAGGTAAATGACTTGCAACTCTTCAGCAATTTCAGGTGCTGATTTCTTACTGTTTCTATACTTTTCGGAAGTAGTCCTGCTCAATACCCTCAGTCCACCTATTTTCTGAAGGTCGTTGAGCGTAGACTCCATTAGCCCATTGATGAAGTAAACATTTGACGAATCATTGCTATCGTTGATAAAAGGCAGTACAGCGATAGACTTAATCTCAGGAGCTGGCTTTTGTTCTTCTGAGGACTCATAAAGGAGGAGTAAACCTACTATCAATATTGCGACGGCTACAGCTATGTAGGTCATGCCTTTCTTGCTCAATACAGACGATGGCTTTTCATCATCTATATTGGCTTCCTGATCTGCCAATTGCCCCGGAGAATATCCAAACTCCTCTTTAAAGCATTTGATAAAATAGGAAGTACTGCTAAAGCCAACCAGAAAGCCTATCTCTGAAATCGTCAGGTCCTGATTTCTGAGTAGCTCAACAGCCTTTTCCAATCGCACCTTTCGGATAAACCGACTCGCAGAGAGCCCCGTTGCCCTTTTGACTTTTCTCAAGAGGTTGGACCGGCTCATCGCCAGCTCCTCAGCCAACTCTGAAACACCAAAGCCCTCTTCTGAAACATGCTTAAGTGTAATTTCAGTGCACTTCTCAATAAACAATTGATCGCTAGGCATTAGGCAGGGGACAATGATTGAAATTAAGAGCCAAATTAATGAAAAACCATAAGTACTCCCTTCTATAATTTGGCTTCTTCTAAGCACTTACAAATGATGCCCTCACCATGGATTGCAGGTGAATAATCCGCAAAAGTTATATCGCTGCGTCATAGTTTTTATCGCTTTATCATAATTGACATCAATGGCTGCATAGCTGTTTAGTATGCCGCAGCACAGTCCATGACCTTTACATCATCAAATTTTTTACAACACACAAAACAATTTATGTCATGAAAAAAATAGCTCTTTTACCTCTACTATTGGTAGGATTTATTGCCTTACTAAGCATGAGTTTGGCTGGCTGTGATGGAAATAACACAGCACAATCTTCAAATGGAAATACTGCTGCACCTGACATGGACCTCCACGCTGCTACAGCTATGAATAACCTGGAAGTCATTAAACAACACATAGAAGCTGGCTCTAACCTGAACGTAAAGGACCCTATGGGTGGCTCTTCTCCTTTGATCACGGCAGCTTTATTCGGACATGCTGAAGCTGCCCAACTACTGATAGATGCAGGTGCCATGCTGGACTTTCAAAATAATGATGGGTCTACCGCCCTGCACACGGCAGCCTTTTTCTGTAGAACTGAAGTAGTCGACCTGCTGCTGAAGGCCGGAGCTGATAAAAGCATTGTCAACAAATATGGCGATACCCCACAAGGTTCAGTAAGTGCGCCCTATGAAGCTGTAGAGGGCGTTTACAAAATGATGGCTCAGCAACTTAAGCCTTTGGGGTTGGTGGTGGACTTCCAGCATATCAGAAGTACCAGACCTCAATTAGCTAAACTTCTAAAATAACCATCATGGAAGCCACTAGAAGATACGATATAGACTGGTTGCGCGTCATTACCATAGGACTGTTGCTCATCTATCACATAGCCATTGTATTTCAGCCCTGGGGATTGATGATTGGCTTCATACAAAATGAGGAATCCATACCAGCCCTATGGATTCCCATGTCTATGCTCAATGTTTGGCGGATACCCTTGTTGTTTTTCGTTTCTGGTATGGGGTTTTGCTTCGCAATGCGCAAGAGGAGCACAGTAGCCTTGCTGGCAGAGCGTTCGAAAAGAATTTTATTGCCATTGCTTGCCGGAAGTGTCCTTGTGGTACCGCTCCATATTATACTATTGCAAAACCATTATGACCTACCTATTAGCTTCAAGCCTTCTACAGGGCATCTCTGGTTTTTAGGCCATATTTTCAGCTTTGCCTTATTGGCCAGTCCACTGGTGTATTGGCTTAAGAAACATCCTGAAAATGGGTTTAGAAAAATCACCCAATCGCTTTTTAGAAGTCCGATAGGCTTAGTGACTGTGGTTGCAGCCTTTTGCCTGGAAGCATGGCTGGTAAACCCTTCTAATTTTGCCATCTATTTCAACTCGCTGCATGGTTATGCACTGGGTGCCCTGGCATTCTTTTTTGGCTTTACCCTGGTGTATTCTGGCGAAGCAGTTTGGAAAAACCTTGCAAACTTTCGATGGCTTTGGATAGGGTTTGGACTGGTGCTTTTTGGTATCAGATTCTACTATTTTGACTTACAAGCACCTAATTATCTTATAGCCATAGAGTCTGTAAGCTGGATATTTGGTATGCTTGGCCTAGCCTATCGGTATCTGCAAAAACCGGGAACCTGGTTAACTACCCTCAGTGAAGCAGCATACCCGGTATACATCTGGCACATGGCATTTTTATATTTCGGAACTACCCTACTGGTACCACTTGCGCTACCGGCTATGGTAAAATTTGTCTTGCTAGTGCCATTCACGATTGGGGGCAGCTTACTAATGTATTTTATAATCAGGAAATGGCGGTTTACACGTTACCTGTTTGGGCTAAAGGTTCAACAAAAAGAGACGGTCATTCGTATTGCAGAAAAGAATATGCAGGAAGCGTTGCGATAGTCAAAACGGATAATTTATATTTGCACTCCTTTTGCGAAAGAGCAAGAGAAATTTGATGGCTAACGCATCACGGAGAGGTGGGTGAGTGGCTGAAACCACATGTTTGCTAAACATGCGTACGTGAAAACGTACCGGGGGTTCGAATCCCCCTCTCTCCGCTTTTAGGGGCCGTAGCTTTAGCAAAGGCTCACTTTTTTTTTAAGACTAGCAGTAGTCACTGGTTCCATAGCTCAACTGGATAGAGCAACTGCCTTCTAAGCAGTAGGTTCCAGGTTCGAGTCCTGGTGGAATCACTTAATGATCAAGCACTTACATTAATTTGTGAGTGCTTTTTTATTTGCAAATCATTTTGAGCAAGAATCTATCTCCATGGAAAACCTTTAGATCTACAGACACATAATCTGGGATACTACCTAATTTTTTACCAATCTTTGTATTGCTTATTTAGCATCAATAAACATCAATGTTGAAATTCATGATAGGGTATTGTGTATCTCATACAAATCCTATGAAGCAACAAGCTGTATCTAGCTTGTCATAATTAAAAATTGATATGAAAGCCCTGGTAATCCTTGTATTTGCACTTATTCCATTTTATATAAGTAAAGGGCAAAGCACTATCTCTCCAGTAACAACCACTTCTACTCCACCTAGGGTAACAGTACTTGACCCTTCGAAAGCAATAGGTAAAGGCTTTTTTACCACATTCGATACGGATGATGGATTGGCTATGGACATCATAAATTTTAGTGATAAAAGCACGATCTGCGATAGTAAAGGAAACCTCTGGTTCTGTACCTCCGGTGGAGGAATAAGCCGCTACGACGGAAAATCTTTCACTAATTTCACAACAGAAGACGGCCTGATCAACAATGCTGTACGATGTATGCTGGAAGATGAATCCGGCCTACTTTGGCTGGGCACGTCACAAGGCCTAAGCATTTATAATGGTCACGTATTTACAATGCCTCATGAAAAAGCATTACATGACAAATTGATAAATACACTATTTCTGGATGGCAAAGGTAATGTGTGGATCGGCACTGCCAATAATGGGCTTTACAAATATGATGGCAACTCTTTTATCCACTTTTCTACAGTTCAGGGCCTACCGAGCAATGCTATAAGAAGTGTAAGAGAAGACCTAAATGGAAACATTTGGATAGCCACTTTTGGGGGAATCAGTAAGTATGATGGGAATAACTTCACAAACTTCAATAGAGAGAACGGACTACTCAATGACCAAATACAAAGTCTGCTAGTTGACCGCAATAACAATATATGGCTAGGCTATTGGGAAGGAGGCATTAGTAAGATTAATGGAGAGTCATTTTCCCATTACACTAGTGCTAATGGAGTAAGTGAAAATACAATTTATTGCATTACTCAGCAGAAAGATGGTACAATTTGGTTTGGCACCAATGGCGATGGTGCAATTAAATTCGACAACAACATTTTTACGACTTACTCAAGAGAAAATGGACTCGCCTCCAATATTGTTAGAAGTATTACTGAAGATAAATTGGGCAATTTATGGTTTGGTACGAGAGGTGGTGGCGTATCCAGATTTGAAGGTGAGTCTTTTATCACGCTAAATAAAAATGCTGGACTGGAAAAAAATATTGTTAGAAGTATTACTGAAGATAAAAAGGGAAATATTTGGTTTGGCATGAACGAAGGAGGCTTTAGCAAACTCAATGACAATATGCTTTCTGCCTTTACCACTGAACAAGGTCTTATCAACAACTCAATTTTTAGTTTAATTGAAGACTTTTATGGAAATATTTGGTTGGGGACCTTAGGAAACGGATTGCTAAAATATGACGGCAGCTCATTTGTAAATATTACAGCCGGTACACCCTATGCTGGGGAAGTTGTCTTCAGTATCATAGAAGATAGTAAGCGTAATATATGGTTCAGCACTATCAGTCATGGTTTAGTGAAATATGATGGCCAATCATTTACATCATTCAGCACACAAGATGGACTTGCCAATAATAATGTTCAGCGTATTAAAGAAGATAGTAAAGGGAACCTATGGATCGGCACCTGGGGTGGTGGGTTAAGTAAATTTGATGGATCGTCTATCTCTACCTATACCATTCAGCAAGGCCTTGCATATAATATTGTGCTCGATATTCTGGAGGATAATGAAGGAAACATCTGGGTAGGAACCTATGGGGGTGGCATAAATATCATAGAAAATGATTCACCCCAACAGCCTGACAGCATTCAATTCAAAACTATCAATAAACTGGATGGCTTACCCGATAATCATGTGGCTGGATTGGCACAAGACAGTAAAGGTAATATTTATGCAGGCACCAATTTCGGATTAGCCGTTATTCCTGTAGGCAAGCTGGCGAATGAAATTGAAATATACAATCAATTCAATGGCTACCCAGTGAGAGATGTAAACGGTGGGGCCTTCTTTTGTGACAGCAGGGATCAACTATGGATCGGTACTGGTAGCGACAAATCCGCGTTGGTTCGCTTTGATTACAGCGAAGTAAATAGAAATACAAACAAGCTAAACCTGATTATCGAGAAGGTAAGTATCAGTGACAAATCATTAAACTGGTACAGTTTGGAGCCTCAGCAAGACAGTCTCCTGCTTTCGCAGCAGGAAGTGAGAGCCTATAGTGAAAAGCTTACAATAAGGCAGCGTGACAGCCTTCAACAATATTTTGAGGGTGTCTTATTCGATAGCATTGGCAGCTGGCATCCAATTCCATATCAATTGGTATTACCCTATCGACACAATGCTATTACATTCGAATTTAATGCCATAGAAACAAGCCGCAATTACATGGTTAAGTATCAATACATGCTAGAGGGGATGGAAGATGAGTGGCATCCATTATCTGGCAGCAATGAGGCGGTATATAACAACCTTAGAGAGGGGCATTATACATTTATGTTAAAAGCTCAAAGCCCTGAGGGCATTTGGAGTGACTTGGTCGTATATCCATTTGAGGTACGCCCTCCGTGGTACCGTAGTTGGTGGGCAATAGTTTGCTACATTGTAAGTTTTGTAGCCTTTATTATCATTTTTGTGCGCTTCAGAACTGCCGCCCTTGAGCAAAGTAAACTTCAACTGGAGCAAAAAATACGTGTGGCTACAAAAGAAATCCTTAGCCAAAAAGAAGAGATCGAATCACAGCATGAGGAAATAAGAAGTCAGCACGACAAACTCAACCAACTCAACAAAGCAAAGGATAGGTTGTTTTCCATTATTGGTCATGATCTGAGAGGTCCAATGTCCTCATTTATTGGATTTTATCACATTTTCAATAGTGAATATGCCTCCAGAAAAGATGCTGACCCAACCCTTGTTGATTTATCAAATAAGCTTAAAGATGCAGGAGATCAGGTACTAAGTTTATTGGAACATTTGCTCTCATGGTCTAAGAGTGAACAAGAATTGATTATGAATATTCCTGAGCAACTGGACGCGAAGACATATATCAATGAGGCGGTTAGTAATTATAAACATATGGCTGATAGCAAGCAGATAACCTTGAGTAGTGATCTCCCTCCTAAGGCCTCTGCATTCGTAGATAAAAACGCCTTGCTACTCATACTGCGCAACCTCTTAAACAACGCCATAAAATTCACCCCTGAAGGTGGCGATATCAAAATAAGGGCAGTACAAAAAACAGACACACTTGAAATAAAAATCAGTGATACAGGTGTGGGTATACCGCAGGACAAAATACCATCTTTATTTGAAATCAGCGACACTAAGGTGACCTATGGTACTGCTCGTGAAAAAGGCACAGGCCTAGGCTTAAGTATGGTCTATTCGCATGTCAGGATCAATAACGGAACTATAAAAGTCGAAAGCGATCTAGGCAAAGGCACAACCTTTATTATAAACCTCCCGTCTACTTCCGGTGTTGAATTTGATACTGAATGATATCTTGTTTTAAGCTCAAAATAGCAATAAAGTTTGTTTAAGTAGGCTTTTCAATAAATGTAAGGCTAATTCACTTACCCAAACACAATCAAGATAATAATCGGGAATACGAGCCCTGCTGCCATCAGCTTCCAGCCCCTTTTTGAGAAAGAAAACTTGCCTTTTGAAATAAACATACCGGTTACAGCAATGACGATCATGGCTAACCCAAATATATCAGAATACCATATCCAAAAATTATTGGTGGTTTTATGCAGGTACATGGTATGTCCCAGAAGCGGTGTTAGTCTTCTGTATTCCAGCGTGGCATCACCATTTTCCAGATTTACATTTAATATACCCTCATCTTTAAAATCAACTCGCAGGCTGTTGTCCCGCACCCTATGGCTATCATACTCCAGATCAAGGGAGCTTACCAGAGATTTAACCTCCTCCTCGGACATAGTTGCCGAAAGTCTGCTTTTTTCCAGGCTTACTTCTTTGGACTCATAAACATAATCCATTGGGTACCACACCCTGCGGTGGTTCAAAATAATGCCGGAAAAAGAAAATGCCAGGATGAGCCCCAAATAGAAATAGGCCAGGTCTCTGTGGATTGACCGATTGTCGAGTTTCATAATTTGCAGTTATAAAGTTGATTGCCAGAATAACGAGTTATATGGTTTGTAAACCTGCTCTAAAATAAAGCCATAGCACTTTATGTAGCTTAAAATTTCCGTGATCGGCATATTTTTTCTAAAACCCAGCCCAAATAGCCACCATTTGTTAAAAAACCTTAAACCAGCCCTTGAGGTAGCTGGCATTATGTAAATTTGAAAGACAAAGACAGAGCAGTATGAGTTGGGCGTATGCGTTATCCATGCGGGAGTTAATTTTAGTGGGGTTTTTCGTGCTCCTCTACCTATTTTACATGATCCGTGTGATCAGGATTGCCAATTTTCTTCAAACCTCATTTAGTAAAATATTTGTAAAGCTGATTTTACGGTCCCTTTACTTCCTGCTTTTCATTGTAGCTCTTTTGGGTCCTTCTTTTGGGGAAGCAAAAAAAGAAATTCAAGCCATCGGTAAGGACATTATGATCGCGGTGGACCTTTCAGAATCTATGAATGCTTTCGATATTCAACCCACCCGACTAGAGAAGCTAAAGTTTGAACTAAAAAATATCGTGGAAGCCTTTAGCTCCGACCGCATAGGGCTCATCATTTTTAGCCAGGAAGCTTTTGTGCAATGTCCACTTACTTATGACAAAGGTGCCCTCAACTTATTTCTGGAAACGCTCAATACAGAAATAGCACCCTACAGCGGTACAGATTTTGGGCCTCCTCTGGCCCTTGCGCTGGAAAAACTTAGTGAGGAAGATGCTCCCGTTACCAAGCAAAAGTCCAAAATCATTGTATTGATCAGTGATGGAGAGGATTTTGGCGATGAAACAGAAAGTATAGCCCAACAAATCAAAGATTCAGGCATCAAGCTCTTTACTCTGGGCATTGGCACCCAAAGGGGAAGTAAAATTATGACCCGACGTGGCTTTAAAAAGGATGAAACGGGCAGCGATATCATAACCAAACTAAATCCCTCTTCCCTTAAAAATGTAGCTGCCCTCACCGGTGGTCAATATTTTGAAATCAACGAAACCAAAAATGACGTAAGTAGATTAATAAATACGATCAGTAATATTGAAGGTGAACTAACCGATACCAAAACCGTGGATGTAAGTGCCAATAAGTATTTTTACTTTTTGGGGCTTGCATTACTTCTGATGATAATGGATGTATTGATCAATGTAAAAACTATTAGAATATGATCCGATTATTGATGGCATTTGTAGTATTGGCCATTATGGATTTCAACGATATCGCTAAGGTTAATGCGCTTAAAGAGAAAGCCGAGGATGCTTTTTTGGCGGGTGATTACGAAATGGCGGCGCAGCATTACAGTATGCTTTTGGACTCCATGAAAGTTGAGGATGACAGGGCTCTTTTAAACCTGGGCCATGCCTATTACCAGCTAAATGATTCTACCAATGCGCTATCAGCCTATCGGGATTTATCGATCACAGAAGATAAAAAACTCAAATCCATCGCTTATCAGCAATTGGGTATGCTCAATAGCAGCGACCAGCAGTTGTCCAAAGCTTTACAATATTTCAAAGAATCTATCAAAGCTGACCCTACCAATGAAGCTGCGCGATACAATTACGAACTGGTAAAAAAGAAGCTTAAAGAGCAACAGCAAAATCAGGATCAGCAGCAGGATCAACAGAATCAGGATCAGGAAAACCAGGACGAACAAGAACAACAAAAAGACCAGCAAAAGCAAGATCAGCAGCAAAATCAGGATCAACAAAACCAGGACCAACAGCAGCAAGATCAGCAGCAGGAACAACAACAAGACCAACAAGATCAGGAGCAACAGCAGCAGCAAAATCAGGAACAAAACCAGGAGCAGCAGGATAGCGAAGAGCAAAGCCAGCAAGAGCAGGAATCCCAGAATCAGGAGGGAGAGCAACAGCAGCAGGATCAACCTCAACCTGGCGAAGAAGGTGAAGAGCAGGAACAATCGCAACCACAGCCCAGCCCTGCTGAAAAGCTCCAGGAAATGCAGCTGAGTGAGGAAAAAGCACAAATGATACTAGAGGCTATGCGCAATAGCGAGATTCAATACATCCAACAGATGCGTAAAAAGCCTACAAAAAAACCGGACAGTAAGAAGCCAGATTGGTAATCAAACTATTAACCCAAAATAAAGAAAATGAAAGAAGTTTATATCGTATCCGCAGTACGCACACCTATAGGAAGTTTCGGAGGTAAGCTCAAGGACTTTACAGCTATACAGCTTGGCTCCATTGCCATAAAAGGGGCACTTGAGAAATCAGGCGCTGAGGCCAAAGAGGTAGATGAAGTGTATTTCGGGAATGTGGTATCCGCAGGATTAGGACAGGCCCCTGCCCGTCAGGCAGCTATAGGTGCAGGCATCGGTCAGAATGTACCCTGTACCACTGTGAATAAAGTTTGTTCTTCCGGTATGAAATCCGTGATGCTGGGGGCTCAGGCCATCATGCTTGGCCATGCCGACACCATTGTAGCCGGTGGCATGGAAAGTATGAGTAATATTCCTTTCTATGTACCTAAGGCAAGGTTTGGCTATAAATATGGACATGGACAACTGATCGACGGACTCATGCACGATGGCTTATGGGAAGCTTATAATCAGTTCCCGATGGGCAATTGTGCGGATAACACGGCGAAAGAAATGAATATAAGCCGGGAGGACCAGGACACATATGCCATCAACTCCTATAAAAGAGCTGCAGAAAATACGGAAAACGGCACCTTTAAGCATGAAATAATACCGGTATCTATACCTCAGCGCAAAGGTGATCCTATCGAGATGACAGAAGATGAGGAGTTTAGAAACGTATCCTATGATAAAATACCTGCCTTAAGACCCGTATTTAGCAAAGATGGTACAGTCACTGCGGCTAATGCCAGCACTATCAATGACGGTGCTTCAGCACTTGTGCTTATGAGCAAGGAAAAAATGGAAGCGTTGGGCCTTACTCCTATTGCTAAAATTCGAGGGTTTGCCGATGCTGCTCAGGATCCGCTATGGTTTACCACAGCACCATCGTTGGCTATTCCTAAAGCCATGGAAAGAGCCGGTGTGAGCAAGTCAGATGTAAGCTTCTATGAAATCAATGAAGCCTTTTCAGCAGTTGCTCTTGCCAATATGAAAAACCTGGAATTAGAAGCAGACAAAGTCAATGTATTTGGAGGTGCTGTAGCCCTGGGACACCCACTGGGTGCTTCTGGTGCACGAATCATCACCACACTTAATAATGTGCTTACACAGAAGCAGGGAAGTATCGGCGTGGCTGGTATCTGCAATGGTGGCGGTGGAGCCTCTGCCATTGTGATTGAAAAAGTATAAGTATCTACTCAGATATACTGAAAGGTGTCGTTGCTCCGGTGATGGCACCTTTTTTATTTAATAAGAAATAATTGATGTGAATATTAGTTCGTTAAGTACATTTTCAACACCATGGCCTGTCACCTGACAGGCCATACCATTCACGCTATAGCTTGCATTATGTCTTCAAAACCATTTAAAACAAGGCGGAGAGGACACAAAACAAGGCTTGAGAATACGTTTTGAAACTAATCAGGCAGTTTTTTAGGAAGAATAGGGATTAGAATAAAAGTCCGCATAGAACACTTATTAACAGGAATTCGTAAATTTGATTATGGACATTCAAAGAACAGATAGTGAAATTCTGTTGAGACTCCCTGCGAACATTGATACGCTTGGACTTCAACGAATGATTGACTATCTAAAGTACAAGGAAGCAACTGCTGAGAGTAGAGCTGATCAGGCCGAAATAGATAAATTGGCCAAAGAATCAAAAACAAATTGGTGGAAAGAAAACAAGCATCGATTTGTTAAATGAAGGTAGTTGCTGACACCAACATAGTATTCAGCGCAATCTTAAATTCAAATGGGCTCATTGGTGAAATCCTATTCAATTCCGAGGATCAGTTTGAATTCTATTCGTCTGAATTTATCATTGATGAACTAACGAAATACAAGGGCAAGCTTCAGACACTTACCAAAATGTCTGAGGAGAAAATTGAGGTCTCGATTAATCAGGTTCTAAAAAATATAGACCTAATTTCATCAGAAGCAATTTCCGAAACACATTGGAAACGAGCGTATGAGCTTACTGCTGATGTAGACGAAAATGACACTCCATTTCTTGCCACTGCCATAGGTATAAACGCAAGCATTTGGACAGGTGATAAAAAACTAATCAATGGATTAAAAGCCAAGGGATTCCTGGACATTTACTCAACTGCGGAACTCTACGAACTAAGAAAATAACGAAATGCCAACAAACTTTAGGGTGTCGTTGCTCCGGTGATGGCACCTTTTTTATTTAATGAGAAATAATTGATGTGAATATTAGTTCGTTAAGTACATTTAAATTGCATTAGCGGAAAAATATTTCGCAGATTGAAATTGTGCATGAATAAGCTATGGATCATAATCGCGCTTTGCCCTTTTTGGCTGCAAGCCCAGCAGCCCGTCACTACCTATTATGATTCCCTGCAGACCATCATTAAGGAGCGCTATTTTGAAATAGAAATGGACAGTATGGTTATTCATGGACCTTATGTGAAATATAGTCCTGAGGGCGATACCATCATCACCGGTCATTTTGAAAGGGATCTTAAGTCTGGCATTTTTAAAAATTACTACCCCAGTGGTAACCTGCAGCGCATAACCAAATATGTTGATGGCCAAAGGCAGGATACCACGTATGTATATTTCGAAGATGGCGGCCTGCTACAAAAAGGATTTTTTAAGGATGATACGCTGGTACAGATGTTAAGCACCTATTACGAAGAAGGCGGCTTAAAAAGTGAAACAGAATTTCAAAAAGGAAAACCAGAGGGGATTGTCAAAAAATATTATCCCGGAGGACAACTCAAGCAGGAAATCTACTATGCCAACGGTAAACCCAATGGGCCGGAAAAAACCTATTTTGAAAATGGCAACCTGAGGTCAGATATAAATTATCGTAATGGTTTGTTGGATGGCCATATCAGAACCTATTATGAAAATGGACACATAAAAACAGAAGCTACCAACAGCAACGGGCAGCGCACCGGTATGTACAGAAGCTTTTATGAAAATGGCCAACTCAAATACAGTGGTACCTATGCAGGTGGCCAGCTCAACGGCGAGGTCCTGGCCTTCTATCCGGATGGTACCAAAGAACAGGAATTTTTCTACAGTGAGGGTTTTCGCACAGGCCGAAACCTTTTCTATCACCCCAATGGCATCATCCATCAGGAGATTAGGTATTCCAATGAAGAAAAGAATCGCGATATCAAAGAGTATGATGATTCTGCAAGGCTCATCATGGAAAAGGCTTTTAAAGATGACCTTGCCACAGGCAAATGGCAAAGCTATTATACCAATGGGCAGGTGAAGTCAACAGAGCCTTACGCAAACGGGAATAAAGAAGGTGAGGCTTCCTATTTTGATGAAAGCGGCAAATTGCTTCGAAAAACGAACTTTAAAAACGACAGAAAACATGGCCTGGAATACATTTTCTACCCTTCTGGTCAGGTTCAGGAAACATTTACCTATGAATTTGACAGAATCCATGGCCCTTACGAAAGGTATAATGAAGCCGGTCAATTATTGGAATCCGGTACCTATCATCGCAACAAAAAGCATAGCATCTGGCAGCTTTATAATGAAGAAGGCGAGATACTCAAAACCACCACTTATAAATACGGCCAGTTGATCGACGAAAAAGTTGCCGGCCAGTAATCAAATACACACAATAATGCTTTCTAATCACTAGATTTGCCAACTGATGACAGAAGCAATTTCCTCCACTGATTTTACTTTTTACGGCCAGACCAATCGCTATCAGGGCAAGGTTCGTGATGTGTACACTGTAAATGACAAACTGGTGATGGTGGCTACAGATCGTATCAGCGCCTTTGATGTGGTGCTCCCACGAGCCATACCCTACAAAGGGCAGGTGCTCAACCAAATTGCCGCCAAAGCTCTGGAAAATACCCGGGATATTGTGCCCAATTGGGTACTGGATGTGCCTGACCCTAATGTAACCATCGGCCTAAAATGCGATCCATACCCGGTTGAAATGGTGATCAGAGGATACCTGGCAGGCCATGCCTGGCGCGAATACCGCGATGGTAAGCGCGCCATCTGCGGAGTGCCACTACCCGAGGGTTTGAAGGAAAACGACAAGTTGCCGGAACCCATCATTACTCCTACCACCAAGGCACATGAAGGCCATGATGAAGATATTTCCCGGGATGAAATCATCAAGCAAGGGCTGGTGTCGGAAGAAGAGTATAGCCAGCTTGAGCGTTATACGAAAGCCTTGTTTCAAAGGGGCACTGAAAACGCTGCAAAACAGGGGTTGATACTCGTAGACACCAAATACGAATTTGGTAAGCATGAGCACAAAATAGTATTGATCGATGAAGTGCATACACCTGATTCATCGCGATTCTTTTATGCAGATACCTATGCCGAATTGCAAAAGAAAGGCGAAAAGCAGCGTCAGCTGTCCAAGGAGTTTGTGCGACAATGGCTCATAGAAAATGGTTTTCAGGGCAAAGAAGGGCAGTCCGTTCCGGAGATGACCGACAAGGTCGTGCAGGGCATTTCCGATCGTTACATAGAACTCTTCGAAAAAGTCACCGGCACCAGGTTCATCAAAGATGAGTCTATGGCCAAAATGGATCGCATCAGCATGAATATTGAAAAAAGCTTATCAAAATATTAATTAGTTTCGTAAACAATGTGATGCCTTCGAAGTATCCATTGAATAGACATTTACAATTATTTTTAGATTATGAAATTCACAATAGATAAACACGAGAAATACTGTAAGCTCAAGGTTAACGAGGAAAAGGTTGACAGCACTATTGCACCCGATTTTAAATCTGAGTTTGTAACACTACAGGCTGAAGGTGTTAAAAATGTAATCTTGGATCTTTCTGATGTAAAGTATATGGACTCTTCAGGGCTCAGTGCTTTACTTGTGGCAAACCGGGTATATACCGAAAACAAAGGCATCTTTGTTATCTGCCATGTAGGTGAGCATGTAATGAAGCTTATCAAAATTTCTCAATTGCATAAAGTACTGAATATTTTGCCTACCATGGAGGAAGCGGTTGATGCAGTATTTATGCATGAAATCGAAAGCGACCTGACCAGCGAAGATACCGACGAATAAGCCTATACATATTGTCGCTGGAAGTAAAAATACTAGGCTCTAATGCCGCTGCGCCGGCGCATAATAGAAACCAGTCTGCTCAGATTGTTCGCATGAACAATCTGACTTTTTTGGTTGACTGTGGTGAATCTGCACAAATACAAATGAAACGCTACGGGGTGAAGATCAACAAAATCACCCATGTGTTTATCAGCCACTTACATGGTGACCATTATTACGGGCTTATGGGTTTATTGTCTACCATGCACCTTTATGGTAGAAAGAAAAAACTCTACCTCTACGGGCCTCCCGGTCTTCTCGAAATCATTTCTCTACAACTCAGATATTCCGAAACCAGTCTCCTATTTGATATAGTTTTTCATGAATGGACGCCTGAAACTTCGGAAATACTGTATGAGGACAATTTCATGACAGTTTCCACCATTCCCCTAGACCATCGGGTGCCATGCAGTGGTTTTCTCTTTAAGGAAAAACCAAAGAGGCGCAGGTTGAATAAAGCCGCCATCGAACTTAATTTACCACCAGTACACATCCATACATTGAAAGATGGAAATGATGTACTGGACGAACAGGGAAAGGTAAAGCTGGAAAATAAGAAATTTACGCTCCCACCCAGGCCTTCATTTAGTTATGCCTATTGCTCTGATACCCGTTACAATGAAAGCCTTTTACCATTCATTACCGGGATCGATCTGCTGTATCATGAAGCCACCTTCACCGAGGAATTCAAAGATCGGGCTCAGGAAACCTATCATACTACGGCGCTAGGTGCCGCTACAATGGCTGAAAAAGCCAAAGTAGGCCAGCTCATCATCGGTCATTTTTCCAATCGATATAGAATTTTGGATGAATTATTGGTGGAGGCTAAACAAAAGTTTGAGCGAACGAGTCTTGCCATAGAGGGTGAAACATTTATCATAGACTATTGATGCAAGAGCAGTCCATTATCGATTCAAAGAAAAGAACCAATCTATTCATCGTGCTTTCAGGCATCTTCCTCACCAATGCCCTGGTGGCAGAAATGATCGGTGTGAAGATTTTTTCTGTAGAGTCTACTTTTGGATTTGCCCCTGCCCAAATACCCCTTTTTGGTGATTTTACCCTTGATTTTAACCTCACAGCAGGTGCCGTGATTTGGCCCGTGGTTTTTATTACTACAGATATCATCAATGAATATTTTGGCAAAAAAGGCGTACGAAAAATAAGTTTTCTTACCGCTGGTTTTATTGCCTATTCATTTTTTGCCATCTATCTGGTTACTGTGCTTTCGCCGGCACCTTTCTGGATCGATGTAAACAACACCGATCCAAGCGGCAATGAATTTAACATCAACTATGCCTTCAGCACAATCTTTCGACAAGGACTGGGCATCATCGTTGGTTCTTTGACAGCCTTTCTTATTGGGCAGCTATTGGATGTGTTTGTGTTCCAGAAATTGCGACGCATTACCGGAGAAAAAATGATCTGGCTACGGGCTACCGGTTCCACGCTGGTATCGCAGTTTATTGACAGCTTTGTGGTCCTGGGCATAGCATTTTACTTACTCGCCCCCGAAGAAAACAGATGGAGCCTTACCCAGCTCATCTCCGTGGGCACAATCAACTACATTTATAAGTTTGTAGTTGCCATTGTATTGACTCCCCTCCTTTATTTGGCCCATTATCTTATTGATAGTTACCTAGGCAAATCCCTCGCTCATCAGATGACAGAGGAAGCCACAGAAAAAAGTGAAGGCTTCTTCTAGCGGAAGAATACCCGATCACAAACAATGGCCGTAGCAATAGCGGCATTGAGAGATTCCGCACCCCCTATCCTTGGTATAGTTATCTTGTGCGTAAGCCTATTGGTTAGCGCCGAACTTATGCCATGCGACTCACTGCCGATGAGCATGATAAAATCCGTGGGGAACTGTACCTTGTGCAAGTCCTGGCCATCAAGTACCATCCCATAAACTGGCAATTCAATTTGATCTATAAAGTCTAGCAGCTCCATATATTGAATCCGCACCCTGGTAAAAGAGCCCTTGGTGGCCTGTATTACCTTGGGATTATAGCAATCTGCCGTGCCCGGAGAGCAAATAATATCATTGATGCCATACCAGTCGGCAATGCGAATAATAGTGCCGAGGTTACCAGGATCGTTGATATCCTCAAGCATCAATATTTTACCTTTTACAAGGTCTGATGAGTTGATTTCCTGTGGAATTTTGGCGACCGCCAGTCCTGCATTGTTGGACTTTAAGGTGCCCAGCCTTTCTATTTCAGATTGATTGGCAACAGTATGATAGCGTTTTGGGAACCTGGCTTCCACCGTTTCGGCAAAAGCTTTTGTCAATACCAATTCTTCTATTTGAATATCAGAAGCCAAAAGCTCTAATAGGTTTTTCTCTCCTTCTACAAGAAAGGAACCCGACTGCTGCCTATATTTTTTTAATTGCAACGATTTAATGTACTTTGCCTTTGCTTTGCTAATCACCTGCATGCCGTTGAATAAGTGAATTTTCGGACTTTATTCTATAGCGTAATTTACCTCTTTCTTTTTTCTGGTTGTCTGGGAACACGATACCTCAAAGAAGACCAAAAACTGCTTTATAAGCAAAAGCTCAGTGGTGCCAAAGATCTGGATAAAGAAGCCCTAGCTGCTCTTTTTCAGGATGAACCCAACAGTCGCATTCCCATTATCCAATGGTCCCCATACATGGACATTTACCAAATGGGCAAATCTGGCTACGACCCTGAAAAATATGAGTCAAAGCAAGAGTCCATTCGGGAAAAATTCAGGCCCAAAATCAATAATGATAAGCTCTCCGAGAAAAAAAGACTAAAGCTTCGCAGCAAGATGAACAAAAAGCTTGCGCGACTGGAAAGGGCTATTGAAGAGGGAAATTGGCTAATGCGCATTGGTGAGGCACCTGCGATTTTCGATAGTAGTGTGAGCAAATCAACGGTTGGCCAACTGGAACGCTACCTCCATACGCATGGCTACTTTAATGCAGCAGTAGACTATCAGGCACAAATTATGGAAGACCTGGTCACTGTAGAGTATAAGATTACCCGTCGGGAACCATATACAATCGATTCTCTGATCACCTCGGTAGATAATGCACGGATCGATTCGCTTTTAAATGCCAACCTGAGCAATAGCTTGCTAAAAAAAGGAGAAATCTACAACCAGAAAAACCTGACTGATGAACGCGAGAGGATCACCAAACTATTGAATGACAATGGATTTTATGATTTCAGTCGTCAGTTTGTTTCTTTTCAGGTGGATTCTTCTACGATCCAGTCGGGCAAAAATGTGATCATCAATACCATCATAAACAATAAAAATGATGGTAGTCAGCACAAGGTCTTTCGGCTGGATTCAGTGATTTTCACTACAGATGCAGATATACGGGGCGTACCTGTGGATCGTAAGGATGAAGTGTTTAATGGCATCCACTACCGGTTTTATAAAAAGCGCTATGCAAAAAAAATCATTGATTGGCGATTCTTCCTTTACCCGCAGGAGCTCTACAGCAAGCAAAACACCTTTGAATCGCAACGCCAGCTTTCAAACCTAGATATATTTAAGTTCATCAATATCAATTACGATACTACTGGTGGCAGTTTTATTGCCAATGTTTTCACCAGTCCCCTACAGAAATATCAAACCTCTACTGAGGTAGGTGTCAATGTAAGCCAGGGTCTGCCGGGCCCTTTTGTGAATACCAGTTTAAAGATCAGAAACATATTCAGAGGTCTGGAAAGCATGTCATTATCCGGCAGGTTTGGTATCGAAGGTGTGGCCTCTGCTACTGAGGAGGACAATGTATATTCCAGCATTGAATACGGAGGCAATTTATCTGTAGCCTTCCCGCAGTTTCTCTTTCCGCTAGGGCAGCGCATAAAGCGAAGTATGGGTCGGTATAACCCACAGACGAGGGTCACAGCAGGTCTGAATTACACCGATAGGCCTGAATATTTACGAAATAATATCAATACCCGCATAGATTACAGCTGGCAGGTCAATGAAAACAAAAAATATGTACTCACGCCTGCTGATTTCAGTTTCATCAATTCTTCCCTTTCCAACGACTTTGACTCGCTGTTGAATGACCTTGCCATGAACGGCAATAATTTGAGGAATTCGTTCTTACCATCTTTCGTAAGTAGCTCTTCAATGGCCATTGTTTATAATTTCAATAACTACGGCAACCGCCAGCAGAACAGCTCCTACCTGAGGCTTTTCGTAGAAACTGGTGGAAATTTACTAAGCCTGCTTGGTGACGACACCCCTTTTGGTCGGGATCTGGAGTATTATCGATGGGCCAAATTTAGTGCTGACTTCCGCCTTCATCGGCCTTTGGGGAAAAGTAGCGCCCTGGCCTACAGAATCAGTACGGGTGTGGCCTATGCTTATGGCGACAATGAAACACTTCCGTACGAACGCTTCTTCTTTGCCGGTGGCAGCAATAGCATCAGGGCATGGCGACCCAGGCGCTTGGGACCGGGGGCATACAGGCAGACCGATCAGGATGGCAATATCACCAATGCATTTGAGCAGCCAGGTAATGTTATCCTGGAAGCAAGTGTGGAATTCCGGCATAAGCTTTTTGGCTTTGTAAATGGTGCTACATTTATCGATGCGGGCAATGTTTGGACCCTACTGGATGAGACCGCCCGCCCCGGAGCGCAATTTCAGTTTGAAAATTTCCTACGGCAAGTAGCTCTGGGTGCAGGTTACGGTGTGCGATTTGATTTCAGCTTTTTGCTGTTACGCTTTGATGCAGCATTCAAGTTGTATGATCCCGCAAGGGCAGGCGGCACTTTCATTTGGGACAAGGAATTTGATGCCATCGACCACCAAAATGTACGAGATTTAATCATCAACATTGGTATTGGCTATCCATTTTAGGCCTTTCTGCCAGAGGATGCATATTTTTGCCCCGCAAACCACTAACCATGGACCAACAGCTTATCATTAATAATTTTCTGAATCCACCGATTCTATTCTTTTTTCTGGGAATGTTGGCCGTTGCTATTCGGTCTGATCTCGAAATTCCACCAACGCTTTCAAAGTTCTTTTCTCTATATCTGCTACTGGCAATTGGCTATAAAGGCGGTGTGGAATTAGCACACTCAGGAGTTGATATCAATGTCTTTAAAACCTTGCTCATAGCCATCAGCGCTTCTATAGTTGTGCCTTTTTACCTTTTTTATTTTCTTAAAAAGAGATTAGGACACCACAATGCGGGTGGTATTGCTGCAACCTATGGATCTGTTTCAGCAGTGACTTTTGTTACGGCCATTGCATTTTTGGAGAATATAGGAGTAGATTTTGGAGGCCACATGGTCGCTGCCCTGGCGCTGATGGAATCTCCCTCGATCATTGTGGGTGTGTTTTTAGTAAGAAAATACAGTGCGCGGGAAAGCAGCCATAAAAATCCGCTCTCCGAGACCTTGCAGGAAGCATTCACCAACGGATCGGTGGTATTGATACTCGGTAGTTTGATTATCGGCCTATTGACCGGAGATGCTGGTGCGGAGGCCCTAAGCCCATTTACGGAGGATATTTTCAAAGGAATGCTCTGCTTCTTTTTGTTGGATATGGGCATACTTGCAGCCACCAGAATCCGCTCTCTTCGCAATGCAGGGATGTTTTTGATCCTATTCGCTCTTTTTGTGCCGTTGATTCATGGCATTCTATCTGTAGTCATCAGCTCTATGCTCGGAATTGGTACAGGTGATGCGCTGCTGCTTGCGGTGCTCATTGCCAGTGGTTCCTATATTGCGGTACCGGCAGCTTTTAGAATGGCTGTACCCAAGGCTAACCCGGGATTATACGTGCCCATGTCCCTGGCTATTACTTTTCCGTTTAATATCATATTGGGCATTCCCATTTATTACTATCTGATCAATATGATGCATTAAGACATGAAACCACTGAAGAAAGTTGAAATAGTTGTCGGCAAAAAAGAAACAAGGCTTGTGATTCGAATCCTCGAAAAGCATAATCTTGCACAGTTTACCATCATAAAAAATGCCTCAGGCCGGGGCGACACCTGGGAGCGGGATGGTTTTGGGCTCACTGATGTTTTCCAAAACAATTACATCCTTATAGCCTGTGAAGAAGCAAAATTTGAATTGATTAAAGAGCCCATTCGGGAGCTGCTAGAGGATATCGGTGGTATATGCCTGGTGAGTGACGTGATGTGGCTTAACCACTAAGATTAATATGACTAAAGAAGCAATAGCGGAAAGATTTAAAGAGATTCAGGATAGTATTTGCAATGCACTTGAGCAAGCTGATGGTGGGGCTGTTTTTCAAGAAGATCAGTGGGAAAGACCGGAAGGTGGTGGCGGTAGGACCCGCATATTAAACCAGGGTAATATTATTGAAAAAGGCGGCGTAAATTTCAGCGCCGTTCATGGGCCTACACCCAAAAAAATCCTGGAAGCTTTAAAGCTCGATGATGCAGATTTTTATGCCACTGGGGTGTCCATTGTACAGCACCCGGTAAATCCACATGTGCCCATCATCCATATGAACATTCGCTATTTCGAGATGAGCAATGGCGTTTACTGGTTTGGCGGAGGCATTGATCTTACTCCGCATTATGTCGTGAAGGAAGATGCTCAATATTTCCATCAGGCACTTAAAAATGTATGTGATCAATATGATCAGCATTATTATCCTGATTTTAAGAAATGGGCAGATGATTATTTTTTCATCAAGCACAGGAAGGAGACCCGTGGTGTAGGTGGTATTTTTTTTGACAGAATGATGGCCAATGAATCCCACAGCAAAGAGGATATATGGTCATTTGTACAGGATGTAGGGATGGCATTTGCACCTATTTACACACATTTCATGCAAAAAAATGCTGATCTGCCCTATACTGAAGCAGAAACTGCCTGGCAGCGCTTGCGTCGTGGGCGTTATGTTGAGTTCAACCTTGTACTAGACAAAGGCACCAAATTCGGGCTTGATACAGACGGTAGGATTGAGTCTATACTCATGAGTCTGCCTCCACTGGCCGGATGGACCTACAATCATGAACCTAAACAGGGTTCACATGAGGCCGAAACATTATCGTTATTGAAAAAAGATATAGACTGGATCCATATTGATTGATTGGTTACTCAATATCGATCGTGAGCTCATGCTTTTATTGAACAGTTGGCATGCAGCCTGGCTTGACCCTGTAATGGTGGCTATCAGCCTAAAATGGATATGGGTACCGCTTTACCTTTTCCTAATCTGGTTGCTTTACAGAAACTATGGATGGCAGGGTCTTTGGTTTATACTGGCCTTGCTGATAGCCATCGGTATCAACGATCAATTGACCAGTGGCTTTATGAAACCCTTTTTTGAAAGGCTCAGGCCCTGCCATGACCCTTCCCTGGCATCTTTAATACATATTGTAGATGGTTGTGGCGGGAAATATGGATTTGTATCAGGCCATTCTTCTAATTCATTTGTGATTGCTACATTCTTTGTAAACATCTGGCCAGATAAGCCCGGCATAAAATGGATGCTATTATGGGCTGCCATAGTAGCCTACAGCAGGGTGTATCTGGGCGTGCATTTCCCTGGTGATATCATCATAGGAGGAATGATTGGCGCTATTATTGGCTATGTAGCCAGCATTGCCGCTACTCGCCTCTGGTCTGCAAAAAATTGAGCTTGCTGAAAAGCCTATCCTTAAAAGAGGCTCCAACAGGTATTGCTTTATTGTTGATGAAAATTTGCATATCTTCCATAAAGTCAATCTTTCTCAGATTTACGATATGAGAACGATGAACCCTTGAGAAAATGCTTTCGGGAAGCTTAGCCTCAATACCCTTCATGGTATGGTGTACAATGAATTTACCTTTCACTGTATTGAAAATAATATAATCCGATAATGCCTCCACGGACACAATGTCCTCAAAAGGAAGACGAATCATTCGCGAATCAGATTTCACATAAATATCAGCATGCGATTCTGCAAGAGTCCGCTGTTTTTCTATATTTTCAACAGCCTTGTGGGTAGCTTTTAGAAAGCGCTCATATTGAAATGGCTTTACTAAAAAATCCGTAACGCTTCCCTCAAAAGCCTGCAACGCATACTTCTCCTCCGAGGTAGTGATGATGATCTGATAGACATCCTCAAGCTTATTCATCAGATCAATGCCCGACATACCTGGCATCTGAATATCAAGATATATAATATCTACATCGGGGTTTTCCTGTGCAGTCAGTAAATCATAAGCCTCCTCGCCATTTTCCAGTATATGGGACAATTCGAGATTCTCTGTCTTTTCGACAAAGTTCTTTACAACCATGCGAGACATTTCCTCGTCATCCACTACAATACATTTATAAGGCATAGCTTATGTTTTATATTTTATAAGCACCTGCAATTTTCGCAACATATTTCCCGATAATATCAAATTCCAGGTTGACTTTAGTACCATTAAATATATCATGAAAATTGGTGTGTTCGTAAGTATATGGAATAATTGCTACCGTAAATTTTCCTTTTTCGCTATTAAAACAGGTCAGACTAACACCATTAATGCATATACTTCCCTTTTCTACTGTGATATTTCCTCGGGCAGGATCGTATTCAAAATTGAATAGCCAACTACCATCTTTCTCCTCTCTATGGGTGCAATGTCCTATTTGATCCACATGACCCTGCACAATATGACCGTCAAACCTGCCATTGGCAGGCATACAACGCTCGAGATTAATAGAAGTGCCTTCGCTCCAGTCGTTCAGCGACGATCTGCTGAGTGTTTCATCGATAGCGGTTACTTTGTGCATATCATCACCAACCTCCACTACCGTGAGACATACACCATCATGCGCCACACTCTGGTCTACCTTGAGTGATGCACTAATTGCTGAACTAATGGTAAAAGTCTTATTGGAGCCTTCCTGCTCAATATTTTTCACCTCACCCAGACATTCGATTATTCCGGTAAACATATGTTTTTGTTTTAGACAAAACTCTTTTAAGCCGGAGTGATATCCAATTCAAAAAGGCATAATTTTGAAATTAATGGAGGATACCTACAAGACAAGAGGCATGCGGCGGGCACTGGTCAAGACCCTGGAATCAAAAGGAATCAAGGATCGGTCTGTGTTAGAAGCTGTTAATCATGTACCTCGTCATTTCTTCTTCGACGATATTTTCCTTCAACATGCCTATCAGGATAAAGCCTTCCCTATTGGCGAGGGACAAACTATTTCACAACCTTATACTGTGGCTTATCAAACCGAAAAACTAAAGGTGAAGCCAGGCAACAGAGTGCTGGAAATAGGTACAGGTAGTGGTTATCAGGCATGTATTCTTTGTGAAATGGGTATTGACCTGTTTACCATAGAGTACAACAAAATTCTCTATGAGAAAGTGAAGAAAAAACTACCATCAATGGGATATAAACCCCGGTTTTTCCTTGGTGATGGGTCCAAAGGACTACCTGCCTATGCGCCTTATGATGGAATAATCGTTACTGCGGGTGCCCCTACCATACCTAATGCGTTGATCGAACAGTTAAGTATAGGTGGTCGGTTGATCATACCCGTTGGGGATAATAATACCCAGCAAATGATTCGGCTTACCAGAATTACAACTGATAAGGTAAAGAGAGAAGACCTGCATAATTTTAGCTTTGTACCCCTGCTTGGAGAAAGCGGGTGGCATAAATAAATTACTTATGGCAAGAAAAAAGAAACCGGCAAGCGCCTCCCGGGTCACCATGACCGAACTAGTGCTTCCCAACGATACCAATACCTTAAATAATCTGATGGGGGGAAGGTTGATGCATTGGATGGATATCGTATCTGCCATTGCCGCGCAAAAGCATTCCAATCGCATTGTAGTAACTGCTTCAGTTGATAATGTGAGTTTTTCCCGCCCTATCCAGCTGGGCAATGTGGTAACCCTGCATGCAGAGGTGACACGCTCCTTCAGCTCTTCTATGGAAGTTTTCATCGAAGTAACTGCGGAAGATATTCCTGGCAATAAAAAAGTAGAGAGCAATAGTGCGTTTTTTACATTTGTAGCAGTAGATCAGTCCGGTCGACCTATAGACGTGCCTGCCGTGGAACCGGAAACCGAAAAGGAAAAAGAGCTCTATGAAGGGGCATTGCATCGCCGCCAACTGAGGCTTATCCTATCAGGCAGGATGAAACCAGATGATGCCACGGAGCTTAAGAGTTTGTTTAACTGGGAAATCAAAGGTCATGGAGGAAAATAACGCATACCTCAAGTTTCTGATTACAGAAGACATCTATCCTGTAGATGAAGCGCCAGCTGATGAAGAAGTAAAACCATCAGTCCCTCTAAGTCAGCAGGAGGTTGAAACAGAAATTACCGAAACCAAGCGAGTAGAAGAGCCGGCTGAGGAAAAGTACTTCGCCGCTCCAACTAAAATGCTCCTGGTTTTGTATGATTACCCACCCGGTGCTAAGCTTAACGAACCTCTGAGAAGACTGATGCTCAACATAATTGAAGCAGTGAAAATAGATGTCAGAGAGGCCGTATATGTCAATGTGAGCCACCAGCCACAACCGGAAAATCTTATGGATTTCAAGAATATCATTTGCTTTGGACAAGGGCTCACATTAAATCTTCCAGAAATAGACCTAAATGTAAAGTACCAAATACAGCAAGATCAGCAAACCAGACTATTGATAAGTGCCTCATTACAGGAGTTGGACGCTAACATAGAAGAAAAAAAGCAGCTGTGGGCTAGCTTACAGAAGATGTTTTAATAGGTACTACCCAAAAATCTCCTCAAGCTTATTGACCAGCTGCTCTCCTCTAAGGCCTTTGGCTATAATTCTCCCTTGTGGATCCAACAAAAAAGTTGCCGGAATAGCACTTACATTATAGGCATCTGCCGCAGTTGAATTCCAATACTTGAGATCGGACACATGCTTCCAGGGCAAGCCATCTTTTTCAATAGCCTGCAGCCAATCCTCTCGTTTTCTGTCGAGGGAAACTCCATACACTTCAAAACCCTGAGCCGCATATTTATTGTAAGCCTTCACCACAGTAGGGTTTTCAACGCGGCAGGGCTTACACCAGGCAGCCCAAAAATCCACAAGCACATATTTGCCCTGCAAAGAGCTTAGTGCTAAAGGATCTCCTTCGGGTGTGGGCAGATTGATCTCCGGAGCAGGTGATCCAATGGCTGTTACTCGCATGTCAGCAACCTTGCTCTCCAATGAAGCTGTATAAGGGGACTCGGGGTAGGCCTTTTGGAATCGGTTGGAGAGGCTATCCAAAAATGGGTAAACCGCTTCCTGATCCTGAAAATACGATACAGCAAAAATAGCAGCTATGGATTCATCCATATTCCAGATCATTTCTTTGAGTTCCCTGGTGTACTTTTCCTGTAAATAGGCAAACTGCTCCTGGATATCCACTGCGGTAGCCATATCGCCAGAAGATCTGGCCTGAACAAACTCTGCATTTAGCATTTGAATATCCCCCTGCAGCTTTTCTGACATCTTACGGGCTTTCATCAGCATTTCTGTATCGGCAGAACCTGATATGGTAGCCTTGCCAGTGGGTCGATTACCCTCCGCTTCAATAGTGACAAGCTCATCTTTGCTTGTTAAAATCAGGTTTACAAACTGCCTTCCATACAAATTTACCCTATAAAAGGTAGGCTCCTCTACGGCCACCTGCAATTGAGCTTTGTTACTAGCACCCAATGTTAATGAATCGATCACCTGTACACCTTCTCCACCCACTTTTTCAAGCTTGATGAGTTCATCCGGTACCGGTTCCGTTACCGTCAGGTCAAGCGTAACCATGTCTTTTGAAGATTCTTGCGGCTGATCTGAGCAGGCTATCAAGCCAAGCGCAATGCTCAGAATACTTATCAGTTGGAGTGCTTTTCGGTTATTCATTTTTCCTGATTTTCAGTATTAAACATGGATACGCGCTCTTAAATTCACGCCACAATACAATTTAACGTGAATATTAGACTTAAAGGAATTCTGCCAACATAGATTTAGCCTGCGCTACAGCGGCATCCAAACCATCTACATCCTTCCCTCCTGCTGTGGCATAAAATGGCTGACCACCACCTCCACCTTTTATGTTTTTGGCCAGTTCCCTGACCATATTGCCGGCATGTAAGGATTTTTCTTGTACAAGGTTATCACTGATCATGATCGAAAGTTGCGGTTTGCCTTCAATATCAGCAGCAAGCACGAGAAAAAGGTTGTCTACCTCATTCTTCAGCTCAAAAGAGATTTTTTTCAAGGCATCACCACTCGGCATACTCACCTTGTCAATAATAACCTGCATATCACCCCTCTTTTCAATCTTACTCAAAAGCTGTGACTTGATCTGCTTGCCTTTCTCAAGCTCCAAGGTCTCCACCGCTTTGGCCAATTTGTTGCGCTCATCCTGTAAGTTGGCTATGGCTTTTAAAGTATCTTTCGGATTTTTCAAAAGCTGGTTAATCTCAGCCAGCAAAGCCTCCTGCTCATCGATAAAAGCTTCTGCCCTATCGGCTGTCACTGCCTCAATCCGCCTTACGCCAGCAGCCACAGACCCTTCTGATACAATTTTAAACAGACCAATATGGCCGGTACTAGGCACATGGGTACCGCCGCAGAGCTCTACAGAGAAATCCTTATCAAAAGTGATGACCCTTACATATTCACCATACTTTTCCCCAAACAAAGCCATGACACCCATAGCTTTGGCTTCCTCGATGGGCACATTGCGCTGCTCATCAAGCGCAATATTTGCTCTTATTTTTCTATTAACAATCTGCTCTACCTGCTTCAACTCTTCAGGTGTCATTTTTGCAAAATGTGAAAAGTCAAAGCGCAGCACCTTATCATTTACCAATGAGCCCTTCTGCTGCACATGGTCGCCTAAAACAGATCTTAATGCTGCATGCATCAGGTGGGTAGCGCTGTGATTATTCATCGTTAGCATGCGCTTATCCCTATTGACTACCGCCTCAAAGGTTTGATCGGGCTGCGCCGGCAGCTTAGGCATAAAATGGATGATCAGGTCATTCTCTTTCTGTGTATCGATGACCGGGTACTGTGCTTTACCATCGCTGATAAAACCGGTATCTCCTACCTGGCCACCACTTTCTGCGTAGAAAGGTGTCTGATCGAAGACTACCTGATAATATTTCTGCTTTTTCTCCTCGACCAATCGGTACCGGAGAATATTTACCATGCTTTTTAGGTTTTCATAGCCTATAAACTGTACATCGTGACCGTCATGTACAATCTCCCAGTCGCCGGTATCTTTTTTAGCTGCATTTTTTGACCTGGATTTTTGGACTTCCATTTCTTTCTCAAAGCCTGTGGAATCAACGGAAAATCCTTTTTCACGGGCAATCAAGGCTGTAAGGTCAAGAGGAAAACCGTAAGTATCGTACAGCTCGAAAGCAGTAGTACCATCGATCACTTTTTCCTGTGTCCCCTGCTTCTCGATCCAGGCATCTATTCGCTTTAAACCTCGCTCAAGGGTCTTTAGAAAAGAACTTTCTTCCTCCCGAATCACACGGGCTATAAAATCGCTTTGCTTTTGAATCTCGGGAAATACATCGGCAAACTGAGCATCAAGTACCGGAAGGAGCTTATATAAAAACGGCTCTTCAAACCCTAGAAAGGTATAACCATACCGTACAGCCCTTCGCAATATCCTCCTGATCACATAGCCTGCCTTTACATTGGAAGGCAACTGCCCGTCTGCTATGGCGAATGCAATCGCCCGAATATGATCTGACACTACCCTGATGGCAATGTCTGTCTCCCGCTTATCGCCATATGCAATGCCAGAAAGCTCCGATACCTTTTTAATTATTGGTTGAAAAACGTCCGTATCATAGTTGGAGTTTTTTCCCTGAATAGCCATGGCCAGGCGCTCAAAGCCCATTCCCGTATCCACATGTTTGGCAGGTAGGTTTACTAAGGTACCATCAGCTTTTCTATTGAATTGCATGAAAACGAGATTCCAAATTTCTACCACCTGTGGATGATCCTGATTTACCAAATTCTTTCCCGGGGTGCTGGCAACCTCTTCTTCAGACCTAAGGTCTATATGTATTTCGGAGCATGGGCCACAGGGACCGGTATCTCCCATTTCCCAAAAATTGTCTTTCTTATTGCCATTCAGGATCCTTTCTTCTGGTAAAATGGCCTTCCAAAAGTTAAAAGCTTCCTCATCTTTTTCCAGTCCATCACCGGCATCTCCCTCAAAAACCGTTGCATAGAGTCGATCTTTTGGCAACCCATACACGTCTGTCAGTAGTTCCCAGGCCCATTCAATAGCCTCTTTCTTAAAATAATCTCCAAATGACCAGTTTCCCAGCATTTCAAACATGGTGTGATGATAGGTGTCAATCCCTACCTCCTCCAGGTCATTGTGTTTTCCAGACACCCTTAGGCATTTCTGAGTATCGGCTACACGGTTATTTGTAGGCTCATCATTACCCAAAAAATAGTCTTTGAATTGGTTCATCCCGGCATTGGTAAACATTAATGTGGGATCGTTGTGCACAACCATAGGTGCAGAAGGCACAATAGCATGCCCTTTTGAGGCAAAGAAATCGAGGAATTTTTGTCTTATTTCAGAAGCTGTCATAGGTTCAGTATCTTAGGATAATACAACTCCGTATTTCAAATGATCTAA
Organism: Cyclobacteriaceae bacterium; assembly: GCA_965227155.1. Taxonomy (GTDB): domain Bacteria; phylum Bacteroidota; class Bacteroidia; order Cytophagales; family Cyclobacteriaceae; genus UBA6059. Next base: position 3,072,717 of record OZ245731.1, on the reverse strand, counting down.
AATAAGCGTATATTGCAACGAATCTTAAAACCACCCGTATTGTTAAAGCTGTATTACTGGCTTCAAATGAGCCACGAAATTAGGTAAAATACGACTTTCTTTAGAGCATGGCACGCATTAAATATTACTACGATACCGAATCGTGTAAATATGAAAGGGTAAAGGTTTCAACCTGGGATATCATAACAAATCTTCTGGGCTTTCTCTCTGTATCTTTTATTCTGGCTATTGCTTTATTTTACGCTTACAATACATATTTCGAATCTCCACAGATGGCCCAGCTCCGCAAGGAGAATAGTGAGCTTAAATTATATTACGAGCTGTTGCAAGAGGAAATGGATGATGCCAACAAAATGCTGGCTAACCTGCAGGAGCGTGATGATTATGTGTATAGGGTGATTTTTGAAGCGGACCCCATCCCCCAATCTATCCGGTCGGCGGGTATAGGTGGCGCTAACCGATACAAGGATCTGATGGAGGAAGGCCTGGAACGCGAAGAGCTTGTACTGGAGACCTATCAAAAAATTGATCAGCTTAAAAAGCAGATGTACATCCAAACCAAATCTTACGATGAGATTTTAGAGTTGGCCAGAAATAAAGAGCAATTATATGCTTCATTACCCGCAATTCAGCCGGTTTCCAACCAGGAGTTAAAGCGATTATCCTCAGGCTATGGCATGCGTATTGACCCAGTGCTGAAAGTAAGAAAGATGCATTACGGGGTTGATTTCTCTGCTCCAAGAGGTACGCCTATATACGCTACCGGTGATGGTACTATAGAAGTTACCAGAACCAGCTTTGGTGGCTATGGCAAACAAATCCTGATTGATCATGGCTTTGGCTACAAGACTTTTTATGCGCATATGAGCAAATTTGAAGTTTCGCGTGGACAAAAAGTTAAACGTGGCGAACTCATTGGTTATGTGGGTAATACCGGTAAATCAACCGCTCCACACCTGCATTATGAGGTATTTAAGGATGGAAAAAAGGTAAACCCGGTGCATTATTTCTATCAGGATCTTAATCCTGAGGAATACGAAGAAATACTACGGTTGGCTTCTATTGAAAACCAGTCCTTGGGTTCATACTAACCACATCTTTATTTAATCCCTATTTTTTAGGCTTTCTTTCAGTGCCTCAGGTGCTTGCATTCGTTTGTATAAAAGTTGTGGAAAACTAGGCAAAGCTTTTCACCTCAATAATACATTCAATCACCTAGTTTTGACTCGCTGATATTCAAGGACTCAACTCCTTGAATCAGGAATAAGATTTTTGGAAAATAGTAGATACGAAAACATTTATTGCTACTAGTTTATTCCTGATCATTGATTTCAGATGTTTGTTTACTTAAATTAAGCTGTAGAAATAAGGTGCCTTACAAAGAGCGGGAAATAGAGAAGAAATACTACACCATCGGTGAAGTTGCTGATGAATTGGGTGTAGCTACCTCCTTAATTAGATTTTGGGAGGGTGAGTTTGACATCATTAAACCGAAAAAGAACCGCAAAGGCAATCGTCAGTTTACCAAAGAGGACATTCGGCATGTCAAATTGATTTACCACCTTGTAAAAGAAAAAGGCTTTACCCTACAGGGAGCCAGGGAATTTATAAAAAGTGATGTGGATGCTGCTATGGATAAGATGGAGATTATCGAATCTCTGAAAAAACTTAGGGGCTTCCTGGTAGACGTTAGAGACCAATTAAATCATCAATGAATGAGGAAAAGCGCTATCAAATAGCTCTTACGATGATCCCCGGTGTTGGGGATATTCTTACAAAGCAGCTTATCAGTTATTGCGGATCGGCCAGGGCTGTTTTTGAAGGCCCAAAAGCTAAGCTTAAGAAAATACCGGGTGTGGGTGATAAGCTTATAAGTACGATTCACACTACAAACCTCCTTGCCAGGGCTGATGAGCATATTGAAAACTGCCTGAAACAGCAGGTGACCATAAGCTTCTACACTGATAGTGACTATCCCACAAGATTGAAAAGAATCAATGATGCCCCTCCACTCATTTATTGGAAAGGAAAAAAGCCGCTGGATTTCAAAAAAACGGTAGGCATAGTTGGCACTCGCAATGCCACCCAATATGGTAAGTCAGTGGTGGAGGAGATCTGTGCAGCTTTGGCCAGCCAAAAATCAATTGCAACTGTTAGCGGTCTTGCCTACGGCATTGATATTGCCGCGCACCGGGCCTCCCTAAAAAACAATATACCCTCTATAGGTGTACTGGCCGGTGGTTTGGATAAAATTTATCCGGCTGTGCATAGCAACACCGCTCTGGAGATGACGACCGAAGGTGCTTTACTTTCTGAAAACCCATTGGGTACCAAACCTGATGCCCATCTCTTCCCTGCTCGCAATAGAATCATCGCCGGCCTGAGTGATGCGCTCATTGTTGTAGAGGCCGCAGAAAAAGGGGGTGCCCTGATCACCGCTAATATTGCCTACAGCTATGATAAGGATGTTTTTGCTGTACCCGGAAATATCAATAATACCTATTCTGCAGGATGCAATAAATTGATTACCACTCAGCGAGCCATCCCATATACGCGCATTGAAGATTTGCTTTCCAATATGAACTGGGATATGGATGAGGCTGAAAGCAAACGTAAGAGCCCTGATTTTTCACAGTTTTCAGCCGAGGAGCGAAAAGTGCTTTCCATTTTGCAGGAATCACCGGCAGGCATCATGATAGATCAGCTGGCCTGGAAAAGCCAGGTTACCATCAATCAGTTGGCCTCTGTTCTTCTAAACCTTGAGTTTAAAGGGGCAGTAAAATCCTTACCCGGCAAAAAATACAGCCTGGCTTAACGGTAAGTGCCGAATAATTCACGGGCACTATGCAGGGCCTGCGCCCACGCATCCTTATCAATGGCCACATCAATTCCTTGCTGATCAAGGCAACCCATGATGGTCTCCATGGCAATATTACCGGTGAGGTCATCTTTGGCCATTGGGCAGCCTCCTATGCCCAGAATAGCACCATCTAATCGTTTGCATCCAGCTTTAATGGCTGCTTCAATTTTTGAATAGGCGGTCTCAGGCGTAGAATGTAAATGGACACCAAATTCTATATCAGGAAAATTGGCTGCTGTCTCTAAAAATATGGTCCCGATCAAAGCTTCATTGGATACGCCTATCGTATCTGCCAATGATACGATGCGGACACCTATGGCACTCAGCTCTTGTACAAATTCGCTGATAAACTCTGCTGACCATGGGTCTCCATAAGGATTCCCAAAACCCATCGAAAGATAGGTTACCAAGGTCTGGTTGGCATTTTCACAAATTTCCTGGATGGCCTTCACCGTATCCATAGCCTGCGCTATGGACTTATTAGTGTTTCGCTGCTGAAATGTTTCTGAAAGGGAGAGCGGAAAGCCCTGATACTGAATGGATGAAAACTCTGCTGCCTGCTGTGCCCCTCTCACATTAGCCACTATAGCCAGCAACTTACTTCGGGAAGTATCCAAATCCAGCATATCGATTACCTCATGGGTATCGCGCATCTGGGGGATGGCTTTTGGAGATACAAAGCTGCCAAAATCAATAGTATCAAATCCAACTTTTAAAAGCTGGTTAAGGTAAGCTACCTTCTCCTTAGTAGGTATAAAATCATGGAGCCCCTGCATCGCATCACGGGGACATTCAATTAATTTCATCAATGAGGGTTTATTGTTCCCCTCAAAGGTAGCCAGAATCAGAACAATGCCTTGGCAATTTCATACACAGGGTTGGAACGGCTCATTGTATAGTAATGCAATACAGGAGCACCTTTATCCATGAGCTCTTTGGATTGCTGAATGCACCACTCAATCCCTACCTGTCGTGCCTCTTTATTGTTTTTGCATTTGGAAAGCTCATTTACCAAATCATCAGGCAAATCGATATGAAAAATGCTGGGCAGTACACTCATCTGTTTTAGTGTAGTGATAGGCTTCAACCCTGGAATTATGGGTACGTTAATATCGTTTTCCCGGCATTTATCTACAAAATCGAAGTATTTCTGGTTGTTAAAAAACATCTGGGTAACGATATAGTCCGCGCCAAGATCAATTTTCTGCTTTAGGTATTGCATATCCAGGGCCATATTGGGAGCTTCAAAATGCTTCTCCGGGTAGCCGGACACCCCAATACAGAAATCGGTGGCAGACACATTTTGAAGGGTATCGTCCAGGTAATTACCATTATTCATATTCACGACCTGATTAACCAGATCAATTGCATAATTATTACCCAAAGGCTCAGGCCTAAAACTTTTCTCCGTAGACAGTCCGTCACCCCTTATCAGCAATACATTATCGATATCCAAAAAGTTGAGATCTATTAATGCGTTTTCTGTTTCTTCTTTTGTAAAACCACCACAGATGATATGTGGTACAGGATCAATATGATAACGGTTTTTCAATGCTGCGCAAATACCTACAGTACCGGGTCTTTTGCGGGTAGCGATCCTATCAAACCCACCATCCCTTCTGGGTTTCAAAATGTATTCCTCTCGGTGATACGTAACATCAATAAATGGTGGCTTGAACTCCATCAATGGATCCAATGCATCAAATATGGTTTGGATATTCTGCCCTTTTAAAGGCGGCAGTATTTCTATAGAAAATAGGGTTTTCTTGGCTTTTTTAAGATGATCGGTAACCTTCATACTTTTAGATTTCGTAGTTTAAGTTGGGTGCAAGCCATTTTTCAATAGCCTCCACACTCATACCCTTTCTTTGGGCGTATTGTTCTACCTGGTCTTTTTCTATTTTGCCCAAACCAAAATATTTAGCCTCTGGATGAGCAAAATACAATCCACTGACAGAAGATGCCGGGTACATCGCAAAAGATTCGGTAAGCGTAATTCCGGTATTCTTTTCTACCTCCAATAAGTCAAATAATGTTTTCTTTTCGGTATGGTCGGGGCAGGCAGGATAACCTGGAGCGGGCCTGATGCCCTGATATTTTTCGCTTATCAAAGCTTCATTATCAAGCTGCTCATCTGCTGCGTAGCCCCAGTATTCTCTGCGCACTTTCTGGTGCATCAATTCAGCAAATGCTTCAGCAAGCCTATCGGCCAATGCCTTTACCATAATGACATTGTAGTCATCATGATCTTCCTCAAAAGCTTTTACCATGGCCTCAATACCTATTCCTGTGGTCACCGCAAAACCTCCGATATAATCTACCGGATGGTCTTCAGGCCTTGCCAGATAATCTACCAATGAAAGGTTGGGCAGACGATCAGATTTTTTGCCTTGCTGCCTAAGGAAATGAAAAGCGGCAATAGCCTTTTCATTACTAGCCGGGTCGAGTACTTCAATGTCTTCATCGACCCTTTTGACTGGATAAAGACCAATCACAGCCTTTGCGGTTAGTAACTTTCCATCGATAATCTTTCGTAGCATATCCTGAGCATCGGCATAAAGCTTTTTGGCTTCTTCACCTACCACTTCATGCTCCAATATTTTGGGAAACTTGCCTTTCAACATCCAGGTTTGGAAGAAAGGCGTCCAATCTATGTATTGGCTTATTTCCTCCAAATCATAATCTTCAAAAACGGTATTACCAAGTGCTGCGGGCTTTACAGGCTGGTAAGCACTCCAATCAGGTTTGAATTGCTTTTGTTTGGCTTCATCAAAGCGCAAATAGGTTTTATCTTTCTTTTTGCTGTGGTGATTTTCCCTTAGCGTATCATACTCCTCGTTGATACGTGCAACAAAATCTTCACGAAGATTTTTGTTGATCAGCTCACCCACCACAGGTACACTTCTGGAGGCATCCAGTACATGTACTACCGGCCCGCTGTACTCGGGGGCAATTTTTACTGCCGTATGGATGCGCGATGTGGTAGCGCCACCTATAAGCAAAGGCTTTTTCATGCCTCGCTCCTCCATTTCCCTGGCCACATATACCATTTCGTCCAGTGATGGCGTGATCAGCCCACTAAGACCTATGACATCTACATTCTCCTTTTCAGCTGTATCCAATATTTTTTCTTTGGGCACCATCACCCCAAGGTCAACGATATCATAATTGTTACAGGCCAATACCACGCTTACTATGTTCTTGCCTATATCATGCACATCGCCTTTTACTGTAGCCAGTAGCACTTTGGCGTTGGGCTCCTTATCGCCGGAAGCCTTTTTCTCCTCTTCCAGATAGGGAATCAGGTAGGCCACAGCCTTTTTCATGACGCGGGCACTTTTCACAACCTGTGGCAGGAACATTTTACCCTCTCCAAAAAGGTTGCCCACTACATTCATACCATCCATCAGTGGGCCCTCTATCACCTTTAAGGGGCTCTGTATCTTTTGCCTGGCTTCTTCAGTATCTTCCTCAATGTGATCAATTATACCTTTAACCAGGGCATGCTCAAGTCTCTTCTCTAATGACTCCTTTCGCCAGCTGTCATCTTTCTTTTTGACTTTGCCATCACCTTTGACCTGCTCGGCAAATTCCAACAGGCGCTCGGTAGCATCATCTCTTCTATTGAGCAGCACATCTTCCACATGCTCAAGCAGGTCTTTGGGTATTTCATCGTAAACCTCGATCATCCCTGCATTGACGATTCCCATATCCATCCCGGCTTTGATACCATGGTACAGGAAGGCCGAATGCATAGCTTCCCTCACTACATTATTGCCTCTAAAACTGAAGCTTACATTGCTGACTCCCCCACTTACTTTAGCGCCTGGGAGGTTTTCCTTAATCCACCGGGTTGCATTAAAGAAATCAACTGCATTGTTATTATGCTCTTCCAGGCCAGTAGCTACCGGGAAGATGTTTGGATCAAAAATGATATCCTGGGCAGGAAAATGCACCTTATCAACCAGCAATCGATACGATCGCTCACAGATTTCTATCCTTCGTTCGTAGCTGTCTGCCTGACCATTTTCGTCAAAGGCCATGACAATTACAGCAGCACCATACTGCTTGATCTTGCGGGCCTGCTCCAGAAATTCCTCCTCACCACCCTTGAGGCTGATACTATTGACCACTGACTTGCCCTGTACGCATTTCAGCCCTGCCTCAATGATAGGCCACTTGGAGCTATCGATCATGATGGGAATACGAGCGATTTCTGGCTCAGAGGCAATAAGATTCAGGAATTTTTGCATGGCAGCCTCTCCATCAAGCAGGCCCTCATCCATATTGACATCCAGAATCTGGGCACCACTTCTCACCTGGTCTAGTGCAACCTCCAGCGCCTCTTCATACTTATCTTCGGCTATCAGTCGAGCAAATCGCCGGGAACCGGTAACATTAGTTCGTTCACCAACATTTACGAAGTTGGTATTTTCATTGATGATTAAAGGCTCAAGGCCTGAGAGTTTTAATGGGGGTAAACTATTGCTCATATCGCTTGCTTATAGAGCTGCAATTTCTATTTGTCTTGGTTTGTATTGTGCGGCTTTTTCTGCAATCTTTTTGATATGATCGGGGGTTGAGCCGCAACATCCACCCACGATATTGACCAGGTTATCTTTCAGATAAGCTTCCACCTCAGCGGCCATTTCATCAGGCTGCTGGTCATATTCACCAAACTCATTGGGGAGGCCCGCATTGGGGTGTGCACTTACAAACAACTCAGTATTGCGATCCATGATCTGCAGGTAAGGTTTCAACTGCCGCGCACCCAGTGCACAGTTAAGCCCCACACTCAACAGTGGCATATGAGAGACCGAGATTAGGAATGCCTCTGTGGTCTGGCCGGACAAGGTACGTCCGCTGGCATCAGTAATGGTACCGGATACCATCACCGGATATTGCTCACCTAATTCGATGAATAGCTCATCAAGGGCCATCAGCGCTGCTTTGGCATTGAGGGTATCAAATACCGTTTCTACCATAAAAATGTCCGCGCCACCGTCAGCCAATGCTTTTGCCTGCTGCTTGTATGCATTTTTGAGCTCATCAAAACTGATAGCGCGATAGCCCGGGTCATTTACATCCGGTGACAAGGAGGCCGTTTTATTGGTTGGACCCATTGATCCTACTACAAACCTTGGTTTATGTGGCTCCTTTTTGGTAAACTCATCGGCAACCTCTTTGGCAATTTTTGCAGACTGAAAGTTGAGCTCATATACCCAATCTTCAAGTCCATAATCAGCCTGGGCAATGGTGGTACCGCTAAAGGTATTGGTTTCGGCAAAATCCGCCCCTGCTTCAAAATACTGCGCATGTATTGCTTTGATGATATCCGGCCTTGTAATTGAAAGCAGGTCATTATTGCCCTGCAGGGGGTGTTTATGATCTTGTAGCCTTTCATTTCTGAAATCCTCCTCGCTAAGCTTATGGCGCTGGATCATAGTACCCATGGCACCGTCCAGTACCAATATCCTTTCCGACAGGATCGAACGTAATTCTTCTATCTTGCTCATAGTCATTCTCTTCAACTTATTAAGAAAGGATTCTTCGTACGGGAGGGCGTTAACTCATCTCCTCTTCACGTGGAAGATTGGGAATTGGCACCGAAAATCTAAAGAATGATCAGGTTGCCAAGGCTTCAAAGGGCCCAATCCCTCAGCCTTTCTTGATAAGTGGTGCAAATATATACAGGAATGGTTTTAGACCAAATTTTGCCCACCATAGCATTTTATACAATTGAAATGAGGCCACCGGCATTTGCCTTTAGCATTTGAAATCAAAATCAAGGTGAATGTTGTTATTTTGAGGTATTGAAAGCTACTGAATGAAAACCGTTGTTTTAACTGTAATGCTAATAACCGGCCCATTGCTATCATGCCTATGGGCGCAAAAGCAGACATGGATACTGCACAGCGGGGAGCGCATTCAATCAGAATACACAACCTTCTCCAATCCTCAAAATGGTGTTCCTTATCTCATTTTTGATGGCACACGGATCGAAGAGCTTTCAAAAATCAAATACATAACCGATGACTCTTTACGGTATCGGGTAAAAGGGATTTACAGGGGTGATGTAAATTATCTCCCACGGATTGTAGATGGCCCTTCCATAGACATCTACCAAAAGGAATACAAAAAGAACAACCTGTCGCTTTTCAATATTGGCCGAAAAAATAAGATCGACTATTATTTTGAAAAGGATGAATCATCGATTGATAATTTCAGCTATCCTAAGCTCAAAGCTGCTATTGAGGATAAACCGGCAAGCCTGGCCGTACTAAAAAAGGCGAACAAATACAGGTGGGTTGAAATGATATCACTGGCGGTAAGTGCTGCTGCTGCCATTCATGTGATGCGGGCAGAGATAGGTGAATTCCCCAGAAATACCGCTGCCCTGTCAGTCATCAGCCTCATTCCGGTAGCGCTGGTTCAGAAACCCAAAGAGCGCGTATATTTTGAAGCTATCCATCGATACAATGCATTGTGAGGTATTCATAAATCCCTAATTCGGATACAATCTGTAGTGAAAACCCTTTTCATAAAAATGGTGTAGTTTGCGTAACCATGAGGTGGCGAAACATACTTACTTTAATTACGCTCATGGTTATTGGGGAATTTATATTCCTTCTGCCGTTTGTGGTTACGAGGGTTTTTCGCCCTACTTTCCTCACTGTTTTTGAGATCAATAATCTGCAACTTGGCTCAGCATTTTCCCTCTATGGCATTATTGCTATGGTCTCATATTTTGCCGGTGGGCCGATAGCCGATCGATTTTCACCCCGAAAATTATTACCCGTATCCTTTTTAGCGACCGCAGCAGCGGGCTTTGTCATGGCTACCGTGCCTTCCCTATGGGTACTGACCTTGCTCTACGGCTTTTGGGGCCTTACAACCATATTGCTTTTTTGGTCGGCATACGTAAAGGCGCAGCGCGAATTTGGAGGCGCACATGCACAAGGCAGAACTTTTGGTATGATGGATGCCGGCAGGGGCCTAGTGGCAGCGTTATTGGCTTCCAGCTCTGTAGTTTTATTAGATTTTTTTCTTCCTAATGGTGCTGACATAGCCACACAAAAAGAACTTACTGCCGCATTAAGCAAAATCATCATCCTTTTTTCAATCGTAACAGCCAGTGGGGCCCTGCTGGTATGGATTTTCTTAAAGGATGAGAAGTTTGAAAAGGGCAATCTCCCCCGGCTTTCGCTCAGAGGTGTATCAGCCGTAATCAAAAAGCCCGTGGTGTGGATGCAGGCTTTTATCGTTTTGTGCAGCTATGTGGGCTACAAATGCACCGACGATTTCTCCCTGTATGCCAAAGATACCTTTGGCTTTGATGATGTAATGGCGGCACATGTAGCAACCATTTCATTTTGGACCAGACCGGTAGCTGCTGTGCTGGCAGGGTATTTTGGCGATCGGTTTGTCCATTCCAGGGTAATTGCACTATGTTTTATCATCATGCTGGTAGGTAGTTTGGTCATCAGTGCTGGCTGGCTGGAAGCCAACATGATTATCTTCATTGGCATTACCATTGCCAGTGTGAGTCTTGGTATCTATGGATTACGCGGCCTCTATTTCGCTCTGTTTCAGGAAGCAAGGCTGCCACTGGCCATTACAGGAAGTGCAGCCGGCTTTGTATCAGTCATAGGCTATACACCGGATGTTTTTATGGGGCCACTGATGGGTGTGATTTTAGATAATAATCCCGGTGCACTCGGTCATCAATATCTGTTTGCGATGTTGGCCGGCTTTGCTCTTTTGGGCCTGATCTTCAGCATGCTTTTTAGAAAAGCAGCCTCTCAGGGTTTGATTTCGAAATGATCAAGGATAAAATCCCGCAAACTTTCCGGCTCAGGCGATCCCAGCATTACGGTTTTGGCTTTACCCTTTTCTGTATAATTAATCCTTACTGCCTTTGAACCCTGGATATTGTAAAGCATCCCATTGGGTGTAAACCTGATGCCAAGCCCGTACCACCACGGGGTATTGATGACCTCAACCGCTTTGACGACCTCCGGCCTGAATGTAAATTTTATTACCCCAATACCATAAATAACCCTGATCACACCGGAGTTAATATTAATCCTGAGTCGATAAAACAAACTGATGATGACAAGAAACAGGGCTATCAGAAAAATGAACGGCCATAATGGTATAGGATTGGTACCCCATTGGTTGAGGTAGGCAAAAAACATAAAAACAAGTACGACCGAGAAAATACTGTAGAGTAGCCAGCCTTTTTGTGTTTTATCGTACATTGTTTAAACAGATTTATTGTATGATTCCTTCAACCAATGAATTAACTCCTGATCAATATCTTCTTCTTTTTCAATTCTGATGCGATGAGTACACATCGTGCCGAAAGGCCCTGAGTTTTCCAGCCTACCATCAGGTTCTATTCCTTTTAGCTTTAGGCCCAGGTCAATACGAGATTTTGTTGCCGGCTTGATTAGCGCAAACTGATGCTTCCTTTTCAGACTGACACTATCCTTTTTTGGAATAATCTCTATATCATCACCAAATTTTTTAATCAATGATATGAGCTTATCATAAACAGGTTTTAGCTGTTCTTTTCCTTTATACTGATCATTGACCAAAGTCTCATTATCAATAGAGCCTGCATCTGCTTCACGTGCTTTTAAAGAAACAAAATTTGCATATCCATGTGTGAATCCATGTTCTGTCTTTAAAAACTTTACAATTTCGCTATGCTTCAATAGCCCACTTTTTGTGACTATATCAATCCAAAATTCAAACGCTTTGCCTGTTTGTTTTAAAAGTCCCTCTTCCATGTTATTCTAAAAATTTTATAATAATCTAGTGAATCAGGGGAATTAATAAAAATATGATGCTGTAATGGAGCCTTTAAATTGCTGAGCAGACGGCTCAAAACCTCACCTGATATGTCAATACGGGCATCAAGCCGAGCTGAGTTCTATTACTGATAGCCTGCTGTACTTCATCGAAAAATAAAAAACCGGTGTTGTCGCGATTGGTAATATTGATGATATCAAGGATCACCGCTGTAGACATATTATCGTGCATTCTATCCCATTTCAATCGTACATCTATTCTATTGTAATAGCTGAACTGAAAGGCATTAGCATCTCCTCTAAACCTGGGAACGAGCAAAAATGGTCCCTGCTCAAGCTCTAACCGGGTACTTCGGGTGCCTCCCTGCCATACGGCCCGAAGGCTTGCCGTAAATACCCTATCTCTGCGCTGATAAAACTCCTTGCCCATGTGGACCTTTACACTGTAGCCATTGTCAAAGCGCAGCCTTAGGTTTTCCTTCCGAAGGGCATCATAGCGGGAGCCCATCCAGTTGAACCCGGCCGACAGATACCACTGCTCAAAAAATGATCTTTCCACGACCAGTTCCATACCATACAGGCTACTTTGTCCTTGCGGAGTAAGTCTATACCATGCACTTTCATTGAGAAGATCGTTTACTCCAAAGTCGGAATTGATGGAAACCGGCAGGCTATTAAAACGCTGCCAGTATGCTTCTGTGCGGATGCTCGTTTGCGCATTGAAATGATGGATGTAGCCAAGCCCCGCCTTCTCTGTGCGGAGCATGCCAAAAGCCTCATTGGGGTATAAATAGCCATCGGTAACTTCCGCATTTCTCAAGCTGTAATACACAAATGGTGACATGACCTGACTGTAATTGCCATAGCCGGCAAAAAGCTCCTGATTACCATTCCAGGTATAGCTCAACCGGACACGGGGGTCAAGGCTGCTGTTGTTGTTGAGGTCTTGCTGGTTGAACTGAAGGCTTGTAGACAAGGTGAGTTGGCCAACCCTGATATCCATATCACCAAAAAAGGTGGTAAAGCTATGCTGCTGATTGAACCGGGTATTGCGAAGGTTTCGATAAAGAACCCGCAGAACCGTGTTCTGCACATTGTAATCATAGTTATTTTGCTGCACACCGGCAGTAAGGTTTCCAAAAGGCAACTTCCAATTGATACTGAGCCTTCCTGATAATAGTTTTTCAGTGTAGTCATCATCGGCACGGGCACCTGGAAACCCTGTAGGATCGCGCTGTATTTCTTTTCTGATTTCCTGCCTGCCCGAATAAGCCATGGCACCTTTTAACGCGAGGTTTGTGGCAATGGGTAAATCCAAAGAAGCACCAACAGCACCCATCAAACCCTTGAAATTGTAATCTGAGCGATCCTTCATCCGCTCCCAGTTGGCTATCTCATTGATGCCCTTAAAATCACGGGTATGTTGACCGCCCAGCCCAAAAAGCTTGAGCGTGCCCTGTCTGAATACCGGAAGTGTTGCACTTATATTGAGATCATGGTAAGCAGTCTGATCCTCCAGCAGGCCAAAATCCACAAAAGGGGCCATTCCAAATGGATTGCCTCTATAGGATGCATGGATGCCACCGCCTTGCTTTCCTAGCCGCTGCTGTTGTGCATATTTCAACCCCAAAAGCCCAGCCTCCACCAAACGCGCGGACTTCTCCCGGTAATCCTGACGAAGCTGAAAATCGAAGGTGCCTGCAATAGCATTCACATAGCCGGCATCAGATAAGCCATAATTAAAGCTGGCATTTTCAAAAAACTCCGGGTGAATGATATTCATCGTGCCACCCTGCCAGACAGGTTGATCCGTAAAGGTGCCTGTATTGAATTGATGATTGGGGTTCACAATTTCCACACCCTCAATCCGCCATCGATTGTAATTGGGTGAATTTCCACGGACACTCACCCCGTTATTCTGGTCATTGGTTGTATTTACAGAAGGGCTTATGTTGGCAACCCTGCCCGGGTCATCCAGCAATCCGGCATAGTCAGTAAGTATTTCAGTGTGGATACTCATACTTTTCCCTGAGAAGCTATTGTTGAGAAACATTATATCACCTGCTTTCATGCCCTCCGGAATATCGAAATTAAGAAACGCAGGCTCATGCTTTTTGATGAGCACCTGTCCGAGATGTAGCACCCTTTCTTCATTGATAAGAACAACGACCTGATAACGGTTCATGGGCAATTCCTGAACAAAGTTCCCCTCCTCTCCAATTTCCGATTGGATAGAGTCAGCATTGGATATCCACCAGATTTCTGCCTTCTCAAATGGCAGGTCATTGAAATCAATAGTTCCGTTTATGGTTCGCTGCAAATCCTGCGCGAAGAGCATGGCCGGCCAAACCCAAATAAGTAGTAAGTATTTTAGTCCAATCCGCATTTCCAACTTAACCCTGTACCTTACAAATTGATTGCACGCTTCAATAATCTACTTCAGAAATATCACTCAAGAAAGTCCCAGAATTTGCCGGTTAGCCGCTTCATCGGTACCGGCACCTGCAAAATCATCGAATGTTTTGCCAGTAACTTCTATAATGTGATCGGCAATAAATTTTGCACCTTCCATGGCTCCCTGTTCGGGGCTTTTGATACAGCACTCCCATTCCATTACTGCCCAGCCATCAAAGCCATACTGCGAGAGCTTGGAAAAAATGCCTTTGAAATCCACCTGCCCATCACCCAAAGAGCGAAACCGGCCCGGTCGATCTACCCAACCTGCATAGCTTCCGTACACGCCTGCCCTACCATTGGGATTAAACTCAGCGTCTTTTACATGAAACATGCGGAGTTTTTCATGGTAGATATCAATGTGCTGTAGGTAATCAAGCTGTTGCAATACAAAATGACTGGGATCATACAGCATATGCACACGCTGGTGATTTCCGGTAGCTTCCAAAAACCTTTCAAAGGTCACCCCATCATGCAAATCTTCTCCGGGATGGATTTCATAGCATAGATCAACGCCATAATGATCAAAAACCTCTAAAATAGGCTTCCACCGGTCGGCCAAAGCATCAAATCCCGTTTCTACCAACCCGGCAGGTCTTTGCGGCCAGGGATACATATAAGGCCACAATAAAGCACCGCTAAAGGTCACATGCGCTTTGATTCCAAGATTAGCACTTGCCTGTGCCGCCCATTTAAGTTGCTGTAGAGCCCATTCCTGTCTGGCTTTTGGGTTATTGTGCACAGATGCAGGTGCAAACCCATCAAACATTTTGTCATAGGCAGGATGTACCGCCACCAGTTGACCTTGCAAATGGGTACTCAGTTCTGTGATTACCACCCCGCAGGCTTCTACCCTGGCTTTATAGTCTGCCGCAAATTGCTTATCGGTCGCACATTTTTCCAGGTCAATAGCCCGGGCATCCCAGGTAGGTATCTGTACACCTTTGTATCCAAGCTTTGCCGCCCAACGGCAGATGCTCTCTAACTCATTGAAAGGTGGCTCATCACCCAAAAACTGGGCAAGAAATATAGCAGGTCCTTTGATAGTGGTCATAGTTTAGTCATTTATGGGAATCCAAACATTACCATTTTTTGATGAATCGACAGATGCCTCTATAAACTTCATTCCCCTTACACCATCATGTACGGTAGGATAAGCACCATCCGGCGTTTTGAGTCCATTTATGGCATTGGCTGCTCCTCTGTAAATCTGGCCCATAGAGTCGAATATGCCTTCGGGATGTCCAGGCACCATCTTGGTGCTTTCTGCCGCAAACTTTCCAATGTAAGGGTTGCCAGGCTTTAAAGTGCGCATGGGCTCACCTTCTATTAAATGATACAAATAATTTGGATTTTCCTGTTCCCATTTCAATCCCCCTTTGGTACCATAAACGGCTATGCGCAGATTATTTTCCTCGCCTGTTGCAATCTGGCTTGACCTCACAATACCTCGACAATCATCATTCAATCTCAGGAGTACAGTACCGTCCACATCCAGTGGATTGTCAGCATAGAGATTGTTTAAATCGGCCAGCACCTGATTTACCTTCAAGCCAGTGGTATACTCTATCATATTGAAAGCATGCACTCCAATATCACCAAGACAGGAGCTGATGCCTGCTTTTTGTGGATCGAGTCTCCATACACTATTGCGTTGCTTCTTATCGTGGATCACTGGATTTATCCATCCCTGATAATACTGCGCATCTACTTTTTGAATTTTTCCAATAACGCCTTCAGCTATCATGGTCTTCATTTGCCTTACCATTGGGTAACCCGTATAGGTATGGGTAAGCGCAAAGACTACATTACGTTGCTTCACCAATACCTCCAATTCAAGCGCTTCAGCCACATTCATGGTCATAGGCTTTTCGCAAATCACATGGAATCCATGCTCTACCAGTGCTTTAGCCATGGCATAATGCAAAAAATTAGGCGTTACGATGATGACTGCCGTTATCCTCTCTTCTTCGGGTAGTGCCTGTTCGCCGGTAATAAACTCATCAATGGTAGCATATGTACGGTTTGTATCAAGGCCCATGTCCCTTGCAAACGCCAGGGAGTCATCGTAATTTGAATCAAAAACACCACCTACCAACTCAAAGTCTTCGGTCATATATGCAGCAATTCTATGCAGGATGCCGATAAATGAACTATGGCCGCCGCCCATCATGCCAAGTTTGATTTTCTTAGATGTCATATTATAAGGATTTGTAGGTTATTTTTTCTTTTCTAAAAAATACTAAAAATAGCACCAGAACACCAATGCTAAACCCTGCCGGATAGAGCCAGATCATTTCCCAATTGTGCTGTTGCGCTAAAAGATAATAATTGGAAATCTGGCCTGCTGCCCAGAAACCAATAAGCATACCTACGCCATAGGTTGCCAGCGTAATAAGGCCTTGTGCAGCGCTTTTATTTTCATGCCCCGCTTTCGAGTCGGTATAAATCTGTCCCGACACAAAGAAAAAATCATAGCATATGCCGTGTAGCGCTATTCCGATTAGCAGCATAAAGCTCAGATTGCCAGCATCGCCATAAGCAAAAAGAATATATCTAATTCCCCAGGCAAGCATTCCTATCAGCAGGGTTTTCTTGATACCATATCTACGAAGAAACAAGGGCAGCAGAAGCATAAACAAAACCTCCGAAATCTGACCCAGGGTCATTTTACCGGTAGGGTTTTCAATGCCAATTTCGGTAAGAAATGGATTGGTGTTTTGGTAATAAAATGCTAGGGGAATACAAATCAGGATAGATGATATGAAAAACATCAGAAAGTTCTTGTCTCTCAAAAGAGATAATGCATCAAGCCCTAAAGCCTTTCTGATATTGAATTGCTGATCAGGGCTCGTTTGTGGTGGTGTTTTGGGCAGTGTAAAGCTCAGTAAACCCAGTGCGAAGGAGGCGACAGCACACATTAAAAATGTATTCTTGAGCATGCCGGCTTTAATCGCCTCACTGGCATCCCATGAAAACACGTAGCTAATAACCAGGCCGGCGATTATCCAGCCCACCGTACCCCAAACGCGCACAGGCGAAAAATCCCTGGAAGGATCTTTCATCTGCCGAAAGGAAATGGAGTTAACAAGGGCGAGTGTAGGCATATAGATGATCATATAACCCAACACCATCGGATAAAAAGCAGCAAAGGTGGCGGCAGTAGCCATGCCATACATCAGCAGACCACCGGCTAAATGAATGGCACCAAGTATCCGTTCTGCATTGAAGTATCTGTCTGCGATTAGCCCAACTATAAATGGCGCAACGATTGCTCCCCATGACTGAGTGGAGAAGGCCATCCCGATTTGACCATCATTGGCCTGTAAGTTATTGGCAAGAAAAGTACCCAGCGTAACGAACCAGCCTCCCCAGATAAAGAACTGAAGAAACATCATGGTGCTGAGTTGTACCCGGGTTAATGCATTCATTGGTGGTTAGGTTAAAAATTACCTTTCAAGCTAATAGTAAATCATCCTATTAGCAAATAGGTATTTCCTGACCTGCCATTTATTTGGGTATTTGGCCTTGATAACTTAAGGATAAATTAATCCAGGCGTCAATCAGCATTTATACTAGTCAAACAACTTGGCTTTTTCTACGATCTCTCTTGTGACTTTATAAAACTCTTTATGAATGTTGAAGGTAGGCTTGGCATCCATAGATGGTGGCGTAAAGCTACCGTCTTCATTCATCTCATAGGCATTGAAGTTGTCTTTGAGGTTATAGACCAGCAAGTTGATGATTTGATTTTTCAGGAACCAATCATTCACCGAAAATAGCGACTCCAGCCTGCGGTCAAAACTACGCACCATTACATCCGCACTACCGGAATATACCTTGGGTTCACCATTATTGTGAAAATAATACACCCTACTGTGTTCCAGATATTCACCTACGATAGACCGCACGGTGATATTTTCGCTGAGGCCTTTTCTTCCCGGACGCAAACAGCAAATTCCACGTACAATCAACTTAATCACCACACCGGCCTGACTTGCCTTATACAATTCCCGGATCACAATATCATCCTGCAGTGAATTCATCTTAAAAACTATGCCACTTGGCAGACCTGCCTTGGCGTTTTCAGCCTCCTTTCTGATAAAACCAATGAGCTTTTCACGCATATCACGTGGGGCCGTGATCAGGTTGGTATATCCCTCAGGAATGCTATGCCCTGTAATTACATTGAAGAACTCCGATACATCGTTGGCATACACACTGTCGGTGGTCATGAAGCCCAGGTCAGTATAAAGGCCTGAGGTAGACTCATTGTAATTACCACTACCCATGTGCACATAGCGCGTAACCTTTTCTGCCTCCTTACGCACGATGAGCAGCAGTTTGGTATGTGTTTTCAAAGTGCCAACTCCATAAATAACAAAGCAACCGGCTTTTTGAAGCTTTTGTGCTTCACGCATGTTATTCTCCTCATCGAAGCGTGCTTTCACCTCAAAAAGTACAGATACGTGTTTTCCGTTTTCTGCGGCTTCCAGCAAAGCTGCGGTTACCCGCGAATTTTTAGCCAATCGATAGATGGTAAGCTTTATGGAAAGCACATATGGGTCTTCAGCTGCCTTCTCTAAAAGCTCCAGCAATGGGTCAATAGTATTGTAAGGATGATGAAGGAGCACATCCCTATCCTTAAGTATTTTGAATATATTCTTCTCAGAATAATCGACCATACTTACCGGAGGCACCGGTTTTGGTTTTGGTGGCAAATGATCCTTAAACTCTTCGTGGTTTACGATTTGCCAGAGACCTGTGTAATCGATAAGCGAGGGCGATTTTGTGATCATGATATTTTCCTGATCAAGCTCCCATTTGTTACGCAGTTGCTTCAGCAGCCATTTATCATAGCCATCTTGTACTTCCAGCCGTACTACCCTGCCCGTTTTTCGGGTTTTGAGCTTTCGCTTCATTTCTTCCAGGAAGTTGGCCTCAATATCCTCAGACTCTTCAAGGGTGAAATCTCCGTTTCGGGTTACTCTGAAAAGCGAAACGCTCAGTATGTTCACATTGAGAAAGAGCTTATCGATATGGTGCGCGATGATGTCTTCAATAGGTATAAAATGAAGATAATCCCTTCTATTGATCTCAAAAAAGCGCGGCAGATTTTGAGGTATCTGGATGAAAGACATTTTCTTTTTCTCCTTCATCTTAAGATTCTTGGTAACTACACCGAAGATCAAAATCTTATTCATCAGGATTGGGAAGGAGTGATAGCTATCATACACCATGGGTGTAAGCATGGGGTAGATGGTTTTCTTAAAGTACTCGCTTACCTTATCCTGATCAATTTTATTGAGTTCTTCTATTCTTGAAATTTTGAATTTGAATGGTTCAAACGCAGGAATAAGATGCTCCTGAAGATACCTGTTTTGCTCTTCATGAAACTTGGCATATTCATGTAAAAGCTTCTTTTTGAAGCTATGAGAGCGTAAGCCCGAATAGTCTATTCTTTCCTTGTCATAATCAATGTAATTATACAGGGAGCCGACACGAATCATGAAAAACTCATCTGCATTGGATGCAGTGATCGCCAGAAATTTGAGGCGTTCCAATACATTCCGCTCTTCGTGCTTAGCCTGATCTAATACTCGATAGTTAAAATGTAACCAGCTAAGATCCCGACTGATTAAATCACTTTTCTGAATGGATGATTCGTATTTATCCTGCATAATCATATTGGACATAAGGTAATAAAAAAGGCCGCTATTGCGGCCCCAAATTTAATGTAAAAAGCATGGAAGCTTTAGATGATATCCATCTCACTTAGCACGTTATTCATTTTTCTTACAGCATCAGCGCTGGCATTGAATTTTTCCTGCTCTGCCCCGTTTAGATCAAACTCTACAATTTTCTCCCAACCGTCTTTTCCTACTACTACCGGCACACCAATACAAATATCTTTTTGGCCATATTCACCATCAAGGTATACACAGCAAGGGAACATTTTCTTCTGATCTCGCACTATGCTTTCTACCAGGTAGGCTCCTGCCGCGCCTGGTGCATACCATGCTGAAGTACCAATAAGTTTGGTCAAAGTAGCACCACCAACCATAGTATCCTGTACCACTTGCTCCAGCCTTTCAGTGCTCAATAGGTTTGAAACCGGCGTGCTGTTGTAAGTAGCGTGTCTTGCTAATGGAATCATGGTCGTATCACCGTGACCACCGATTACCACACCCTGAAGGTCATTGGCAGAGCAACCTATTGCTTCGCTCAATCTGTACTTAAAGCGGCTGCTATCCAGAATACCACCCATACCGATCACTTTATTTTTTGGCAAACCGGATGCTTTGGCAGAAAGGTAAGTCATGGTATCCATTGGGTTACTAATCACCACCAGGATAGTATCAGGAGAATATTTAAGGATATTTTCGGTTACAGATTTAACAATACCTGCATTGGTTCCGATGAGTTCTTCCCTGGTCATACCAGGCTTTCTTGGAATACCGGAAGTGATCACCACCACATCAGACCCCTCAGTGACGGCATAGTCATTGGTCGAGCCGATGATAGTCGAATCAAATTCATTAAGGGTAGCGGTTTGCATCATATCCATGGCTTTGCCCTCAGCAAGACCTTCTTTGATATCCAGCAACACAATTTCCTCAGCCAGTTCTTTTCTGGCAATATTCTCAGCGCAGGTCGCTCCTACGGCTCCTGCTCCTACTACGGTAACTTTCATGATTTATGAGTTTTTTATTGATTAGTAATGCTTATTTGTGCTTAACAAATGTAATTAAGAAATGGCAATTCGGATTGTTTACTTAAGGCTATATCCGCAAGAATGAGCAATATCAAGAATGCCGACCGCAAATGTCAGCAAACCGGTTTTATTCATCCTCTTGATGACCATTGTAGACCATTCTCAGGTCAAAAAAACCAAAAGATTGACGGTAGGATTTAAATAAATTAACAGTGTAATCATTGTACAACTCTGAAAGGGAGGTCATGACCTTAGCCCTGATCTTAGGATTTTCATCGAAAATCTGAAGCAGGTTTACCTGTGGTATTACGTACAGGTCGGCATTTTCTGAAGTAACTACAGAGCTGTAAATGCGCTTCGTGTTTTCAAGTAAAGCATTATCTCCAAACAGCCCTCCGGATTTCACTGTTGTGAGGCTCTGAAATTCATCTTTTATATCGAAGGATAGTGAGATGGTTCCGTTTTTCACGATATAAACGGCATGGCTTGGGTCATCTCTGAAAAACACCACCTCATTCATGCGGTAATGACGCAAATACAAATAAGGCAGGAAATTTTGAAGCTCCGCATAATTGAGCCGTTCAAAATGCTTAATGGTAGAAAGAAACCTGAATAGGCTTATTTCCTCTGCTGTATATGATTTTTGAAACGGATTGATCATGACTTTATGTAGCTTATCGTCAACAATTTTCTGGTGGTAGAGGTCAGTTTTACCCTTTCTGCCATCCGATAACCGGCCATCCAAATAATCCCTTTTTGATCACACACAATCTTAACCTGTTTTTTCAAGTTTACGGGAATTTTCAAATCAATCATAAGGTCGCTCACCTTTTTTTTACCCTTCATACCCAAAGGCACAAAAGCATCACCGGCTTCCCAGTTTCTTATTTCCAGGGGCCAGCTTATCCTTTCCGCATCTGCCTGCAGGACTTCAGGGTTCCTATTGATGGTAATTTGATCACACTCATCAACCAATATGCTGATTTCAAATTCACCCCATGAATACTGCCCAGGCCCTTCAATTCCTAGCGCATAACCAACTTTTTGCTCAACCAGCTCGCTGATCACAAGCTGATTTCGATCTACTATCAGTAAATACTTACTGCTCCTAAATTCCTTCCCAGGCTGACCACCTATACATTGCTCTATCTGCTCAGCCTGATCATAAGAAAATCCATAAGGCTTAATCCACTGATGTATAAGCAAGGGTAAATATTTTGCACCCTCTAGCCCTTTCAGGTCAATAAACAGACATTTGTTCTTTTGATTGCACCTCCATTGGTGACTCTCCAAAAAAGAATCCATCATGGCCTCTACCTGCACAATTTTTTGTGCATTTTTCTGAAAAGTGTCTTCCAGTGATGGGTTTAGGTTGCGCATGGCAGGCACTACCTGATGACGGAGGTAGTTTCTGGCATAATCATCAGAGCTGTTTGAGCTGTCTTCCCGCCATTTAATTTTGTGCACATCTGCGATTTCTTCCAATTCCTGGCGGCTGAAGCATAGCAACGGCCTTATTATTTTATCATTTATAGGAAGTATGCCGTGCAAGCCGGCAATTCCGGTTCCCTTGATTTGATTGAATAGAATAGTCTCAACATGGTCATTTTTATGATGCGCTGTTGCCAGGTAATCAAATTGATGCTTTTCCAATAATGAACTGAACCACTCGTACCGCAGTTCACGGGCTGCCATTTGTGTACTTATGCCCATATTTGCTGCATAGGCGTTGGTATCAAAATGTCGCGTATGGCAGGTTACACCAAACTTTTCAGCCTCTGCCTTTACAAAGGCTTCATCACCATCAGACTCCTGCCCTCGCAACCCAAAGTTACAATGAGCCCAATCAGCTTTAAACCCTTCCCCATGCATTAGATATGCCAAAGTCATACTATCCAATCCACCACTTACTGCAATCAATACCCTGGCATCATCCGACAGTTTGATTGCGCCTTTCAGGAAAGTCCTGAACTTTTCGATATGGACAGTTTTTTCACTCACGGGTTAAATTTAAATAATCATAGCATGCCAAATTTCGTTTAGGCTCACAGGTAGTCTATTTTTGTAAGTGTGAGATATTTCCTGATCATATTTCTTGTCTTTCAGCTTTCTGCTCCCTTCAACGGTTTTGCCCAACAAAAAGAGCGTATCAAATACAGAGCTGACCTGCTGGAGTTTTTCAAAATAGAAGGCGAAGCGGTACGAAAACTTGTCGACAATGTAGTTTTCACTCAGGAAGGCACTACGGTATACTGCGATTCCTCGCTGTTTTTTCCGGCACTCAACAAAATGGAAGCCTTCGGTAATGTGAAGATCATTGATGATTCGGTGACCATTACTGCTGACCGACTGGTGTATGAAGGTAATGCCAGAAAGAGCCGCTTGCGAGATAATGTCATCTACAGAAGTGGCACCAGAACGCTCTACACGGATTTTCTCGATTATGAATTGGATACAAAAATTGGCCAGTTTTATGAAAGTGGCCGACTGGTAGATGAAACCAATACACTCACCAGTCAGACCGGTATTTTCTTTTCGCGCCAGTCCCTGGCCATATTCCGTGAAAATGTGGTACTGGTATCTCCGGAGTACACCTTAAAATCTGACACTCTCCGCTACAACACCCAAACGAAGGTTGCTGTAACACCTGGACCTACTCAAATCATTACGCCTGATGGTGTAAGAGTGGATGCGCTGGGAGGGGAATATCTGACTGAAAGAAAAATCACAGAATTTGTAGATGGCGAAGTAGAAACGCAGGATTATATCCTGGAAGGTGATGAATTGTATTTGGATGATTTGTCACAGATCTACACTGCGGAAGGCAATGTCAAAATGACTGCCAAAACAAGAGATGTCATCATTATAGGTGATGAAGGCTTGCATTACAAGCAGCTGGGTATGAGCAAAATTTATGGCAGGCCGGTGATGAAAAAACTGATGCAGCAGGATACCTTTTACCTGACGGCCGATACATTGTATGCCATTGAAAGCGAAATAGAATCAGAAAAAAGGATTCTCGCCTATCATAATGTCAAAATGTTTAGGGTGAACCTGCAGGGCAAGGCAGACAGCATAGCCTATTTTTTGGCTGATTCTATGATCCATCTCTATGATGATCCGATACTCTGGACCGAGAGTAGCCAAATCACCGCCGACTCTATCAATATCCTTGTTGCAAATAATGTGATCGATAAGATGTTCCTCAACCGGAATAGCTTCATCTCTTCCCTGGATTCTCTTAAGAATTACAATCAGATCAAAGGCAGAAAAATGGTAGCGCAATTTGCCAATAATTCGGTAAGCAAAATCAATGTCAATGGTAATGGAGAAAGCATCTATTATCTGCTGGATGAAGGTGATTCTATCATGATGGGACTCAATAAGATGATCTGCAGCGATATGCTTATAAACTTCAATCAAAATGAAATAAAGGACATTACCTTCTACAAACAACCGGAGGCCCGGCTTATTCCGCCACATGAAATTAAGACAGAAGACACACGTTTGGATGGATTTAGCTGGCGAATAGAAGAGCGGCCATTATTGTATGATGTGGCCTATTATTATAAACCTGCATCGATACTTGAAAAGAAAGAGATTGACGGCAGTAAGATCAAAAAGAAGAAAGAAGCCAAACCTGATAGCGATACTAAAGCAGAAGGTGGTGGCACACAAGGCAACTAAAAAGCTCCGAAACGCATTGAGCTAATACCCGTTAAATTGGTTATTAGCTAATATACTTGTAATTTTGCAGGCTTATGCATAAAACCGCACTCAAAGGCGCATTTTCATTATTACTGGCATCATTTCTACTAATCTCCTGTAGTGAATTCCGTAGGGTTCAAAAAAGCGGAGACTGGAAAGAGAAATATGATGCTGCAATGAAGTTTTATGAAGAGGAGGAGTATTTCAAAACGTCCACTTTGCTGGAAGAAATACTACCGATCATCAGAGGTACGCAGGAGGCAGAAAAAGCTAATTTCATTTTTGCTTATTCTTATTTCAACCAAAAACAATTTGTGTTGAGTGCTCATCACTTTAAGCAGTTTTATGATGTGTACACGAGAAGTGAGTTTGCTTTGGAAGCACTTTACATGCATGCTTACTCACTGTATCTGCAGTCACCGGATTTTAATCTCGACCAGACTCCTACATATCAGGCTATAGCGGCACTGCAAACATTCATCAACAGGTTTCCTTACAGCGAATATTCCGAAAAGGCTACAGCCTTAATAGATGAATTGCAATATAAGCTGGAAACCAAGGCCTATGACAATGCTACAGAATACTATCGCCTTGGGCAGTATAAAGCAGCTATTGTGGCTTTTGAGAATTTCCAAACCGGATACCCGGATTCAAGATATCAGGAAGAAATCGCCTTTTTAAAAGTTGAAACAGAATATACGCTGGCAAAGCAAAGTTTCCAGCAGTTTCAGGAAGAGCGATTCAGAAAAACCATAGAATTTTACCAGGAATTTGTAGACAAGTATCCTAACAGCGACTATCTCAAAAAAGCTGAGGATATGTATACTGATTCATTATCGAATTTAGAAAAATTGGCAAGTAACGATTAATTAATATGGCATCACAAACATCTTCATTGACCACCAGAGATATTGATAAATTAGCTGCTCCTACGGAGAATATTTATCAGTCTATAATCGTCATAGGTAAGCGCGCCCGTCAGATTTCTTCAATGCAGAAGGAAGAGCTTAACAACAAGCTATCTGAGTTTGCTTCTACAGTTGACAACCTGGAAGAAATCTTCGAAAACAGAGAGCAAATTGAGATCAGCAAATTCTACGAGCGCATGCCCAAGCCTATGACAGTAGCAACGGATGAGTTTCTGGAAAACAAATTATACTTTAGAAAAGCAGATACAGAAGAAGAACAGCAGCAAGAAAATCTGTAAATTTCCTGCATGCTGCACGGGAAAAAAATATTGCTGGGTGTATGCGGTAGTATAGCCGCATACAAATCAGCTTTATTAGTAAGGCTACTGATCAAAGAAGGTGCGGAAGTTCAGGTAATCCAAACCGATTCTGCTAAAACCTTCATTACCCCCCTCACACTTTCTACCTTATCAAAGAAACCGGTTCTTTCACAGTTTGAGAAAAATGAAACCGGCGAATGGAATAACCATGTGGAATTAGGCCTTTGGGCTGACCTATTTGTGGTTGCCCCTCTTAGCGCCAATACGCTGGCAAAAATGGCCAATGGCTTATGTGATAATCTGCTTACCGCCGTATATCTATCTGCTCGCTGCACCGTATTGGTAGCACCGGCCATGGACCTTGACATGTACCAGCACCCTTCCACCCAGCAAAACCTGCGCAAGTTAGCCTCCTATGGCAATATTGTGCTGGAAGCTGAAAAGGGAGAACTGGCGAGTGGTCTTGATGGACAGGGACGTATGATGGAGCCCGCTTCCATTCTCCAACGCATCCATCAATATTTTAACAGGCAGCATTCCCTCAAGGATAAATCAGTTTTGATAACCAGTGGGCCTACGCATGAGGCCATAGATCCAGTTCGGTTTATCGGCAATCATTCTACAGGGAAAATGGGAATGGCTTTAGCAGAAGAAGCTGCAAGACGAGGAGCAAAAGTCACCCTTGTAACGGGACCTACAAGCCTGGCCAGCCATCATCCAGCCATATCCATCTGGCGTGTAAAATCTGCCGATGAAATGCTTGAAGCTACGACTACTGAATTTGGAAACGCCGATATAGCCATTTTTGCAGCGGCTGTTTCCGATTACAAACCAGCCCAGATAGCCAGCCAAAAAATCAAAAAAGAGAATGAAGCTTTGGATCTTAAATTGGTCAAGAACAAGGACATTGCTTTGGAAATGGGAAAGCGTAAAGCTAACCACCAGCTTACCGTTGGCTTTGCGCTGGAAACAGAAAAGGAAGAGGAGCATGCCAGGCAAAAGCTGAAATCAAAGAACCTTGACCTGATCGTGCTTAATTCTTTGGGAGATAAAGGAGCCGGATTTAGACATGACACCAATAAAATCACCATTTTTGATAAAAATGGCGGTCGGCATTCTTTTGAACTAAAATCAAAATCTGCTGTTGCTGTAGATATTATTGATCAAATAGAAACGTTGATAAAAGCATGAGATTTCTAGTATTTACCATCGTTGCTCAGCTTCTTTTAGTCAGTTTTACCGTTGCACAAGAGCTCAATTGCCGTGTAATTGTAAATGCTGATCAGGTACAGACTACTGAAAAAGACATTTTTCAGGAAATGGAGATCGAATTTGCCCAATTTCTGAATGATAGAAAGTGGACTAATGATGTTTTTACTAACGAGGAAAGGATCAATTGCAATATCATAATCAATGTGTCCAGCATGCCTGCGATCAGTAATTTTGAGGCGTCTGTACAAGTTCTTTCTGCAAGGCCTGTGTATGGCAGTAACTATGAATCCATCCTCCTGAATTTCGGTGATCGGGATTGGTCATTTGAATATACCCCCTCACAACCACTGCAATTCAACGACAATGCTTTCAACAACAACATCACAAGCTTGCTGGCATTTTACGCATACATCATCATCGGTATGGACTATGACAGTTTTGAAAATATGGCCGGTCAGCCCTATTTTGATAAAGCCTGGGATGTGGTAACCAATGCACAGCAATCCGGTTTTGCCGGCTGGGATCAGTTTGGCTCCATTAGAAACAGATATTGGTTAGCAGAAAACTTCATCAGCCAGCAGATGGAGCCTATTCGCGAATCATTCTATTTGTACCACAGGAAAGGCATGGATCTGATGAAAGAAAACCCTGATGAAGCCAGAACCAACATCCTCAACAGCATTAAAAAAATTCAGCAGGTCAATAATGTAAGGCCCAGATCTATACTTACCATCACCTATATAGATGGCAAAATCGACGAAATGGCGAATGTATTTGCCCGCGGTGAACCCAACGAAAGGAGGAGTGCCTACAACCTAATCACCAACATCGATCCCAGTAAAGCGGACGCCATTAAGAAAATGATTGAAAATTAATATGGCAACGAGGCAATTAAGACTGTCTGGTGAAAAGCTGGATAAGGAAGCCTTTAAGCTGATCAATACCTGGGTGACCTTGGTCCTTAAAAATAGATCTGTGTTATACGGGATGATCGAGAAGGTAGATGGGGATATTTTTTATATCAAAGATGCCAGACTAAAGAAACACCAGATATCTTTGAAGGATATTTCGGAAATAATCAGGGATATCCATGCTTAAGCATCTTTCTATTCAAAACTATGCACTGATTGCTTCCCTGGAGATGGACCCATCTTCAAAGCTCAATATCATTACAGGTGAAACAGGTGCCGGCAAATCCATTATGCTTGGCGCAGTGGGCCTTTTGCTGGGCAATCGAGCAGACACAAAGGTCCTGTTCAACCCTGATGAAAAATGCGTGATCGAGGGACATTTTGATCTTACTCCCTACCGCCTCAAGAGTTTCTTTGCTGATGAAGATATTGATTATGAGGATATAACAATCATCAGACGTGATATATCCAAAGCTGGCAAATCAAGGGCCTTTGTCAATGATCTGCCGGTAACACTCGATGTGCTTAAAAAGATTGGCGTAAAACTTATGGATATTCACTCTCAGCATGATAACCTGCAATTGGGAGACCAGCTTTACCAAATGAATGTCCTCGATTTGTATGCCGAAAACCAAGACTTGATTTTGACTTACAATCAAGCCTACAAAAGCTATAAAAAGGCTGCAAAAGCCTACGATGCACTAAAAGCTGAGGCCTCAAAGCTTAGAGAAGAGGCAGATTTCCACCAGTTTCAATTCGAAGAGTTGGAGAAAGCCAACCTAAAGCCTGGTGAGGAAGAGGCGTTGGATCAGGAGTTGGAAGCATTGGAAAATGCAGAGGATATCAAGCTTAAACTTAATCAGGCAATCACTGGCATCAGTGGAGAAGAATTTGCAGCTACCGACCAGCTGAAAACGGCGCAGAGCCTTCTACAGCAGCTATCGAGGTTTGGTGATCAGTATACCAGCTTGCAGGAAAGGCTACAATCAGCCCTGATAGAAATTGAAGATATCAATGTAGAACTGGGTAAGCTGGAGGAGAAAATTCTTCATGATCCCGCCCGTATTGAGGAAGTGAAGGAGCGGGTGAGCCTGATTTTCAGCTTACAGCAGAAGCACCGTGTCAAGACCATTGATGAACTGATTGAAATACGTCAGCAATTGGAAGAAAAAGTGCTGCAAACTGCCAACCTGGACGAAGCATTGGAACAAGCCAAAAATGACTATGACAAAGCACTGACTGTAGTTAAAGAAGCTGGTGAAGAATTAAGCGAGAGCAGGCAATCTGTAGTTAATGGGTTAAAAAAGCAGCTGGAAGAATTGCTGTCGCAACTTGGTATGCCCAATGCACAGTTTGAAGTTGCTGTTGAAGAAGCAGATTTAGGGCCGCATGGTACAGATAGCATTAATTTTTTATTCAGTGCCAATAAAGGTATCGCACCTCAGGATATACGGCAGGTTGCTTCCGGCGGTGAATTCTCCCGTCTCATGTTTTGCATCAAATATATCCTTGCCAGTAAAACGGCATTGCCTACCATCATTTTCGATGAAATTGATACCGGTGTTTCAGGAGAGGTTGCCAAAAAGATGGTTAACATGATGAAAACCATGGCTAACAGCCATCAGGTAATAGCTATCAGTCACCTGCCACAGTTTGCAGCAAAGGGAGACCAACATTATTTCGTATATAAGGATGATTCTCAGCACAAAACAATCAGCCGTATCAAAACGCTGACCGGAGAGCAGAGGATACTGGAAATAGCCAAGATGATCGATGGAGAAAACCCATCTCCGAATGCACTGCAAAGTGCCCGCGATTTGATTGAAGCCTGATTAGGTGAATACCAACTATTAATAAAGAGCTACTCTTTCAGTTTATATATTTTTACATTTTTAATTTCAAAACAAATCCAACATGGCATATAACTTATTAAAAGGCAAGAAAGGTATTATCTCAGGTGCACTAGACGAAAACTCAATTGCATGGAAAGTAGCACTGAAAGCAAAGGAAGAGGGGGCAACTTTTACGCTTACCAATGCACCAATCGCGCTGCGTATGGGTAAAATCAATGAGCTGGCAGAGCAATGTGAAACAGAAGTAATTCCCGCTGATGCTACTTCTGTAGACGATATCTCAGCCCTGTACGAAAAAAGCATGGATAAACTGGGGGGCAAAGTTGATTTTGTGCTACATAGCATAGGGATGTCCCCAAATGTGCGGAAAAATAAGGCCTATGGTGATCTTAACTACGATTGGTTTTTAAAGTCTTTGGATATCTCAGCGCTATCGTTCCATAAAATGCTGCAAACCGCAGAGAAAATGGATCTTATCAATGACTGGGGATCAGTAGTTGGTTTATCCTACATCGCAGCACAAAAAACCTTCCCCTTTTACAATGATATGGCAGAAGCCAAAGCTGTGCTGGAATCTATAGCCAGAAGCTACGGTTACCGATATGGTAAAGCTAAAAAGGTAAGGGTCAACACTGTATCTCAATCACCTACCCCTACCACTGCCGGTGCTGGCATCAGTGGATTTGATTCCTTTTTTGAGTTTGCAGATAAAATGTCAGCCCTTGGAAATGCCACGGCCGATGACTGTGCCAACTATTGCATTTTCCTTTTCAGCGACTTAAGTCGAATGGTTACTATGCAGAACCTTTACCATGATGGTGGCTTTTCTAATGTGGGTATCTCCGAAGAGATTATCGAAGAATACAATAAAAAATAATCTACTATCCAAATATCGATATCAGGTAGCCTACTGCTTTAGGCTACCTATTTTTATGTAAAAATTTTCCGGGATGATTTGCTTTCCAAACTGTAAAATAAATATCGGCCTCAACATAGTCTATAAAAGAGAGGATGGTTATCACAATATTGAATCCTGCTTTTACCCTGTACCCTGGACTGATATTTTGGAAATCATCGATAGTGAAAATTTACAATTTGAAATTTCAGGTTTACCTGTACCCGGCAATGAAGCTGACAATTTGGTGCTAAAAGCTTACCAACTGTTAAAAAATGATTTTGATCTACCTCCGGTTAAAATAAGGTTGCATAAGATTATCCCCATGGGTGCTGGTCTCGGGGGTGGTAGTGCCGATGCTGCTTTTGTATTGAAGTTGTTAAATGACAAGTTTGAGCTTAATCTCAATGTTGAAACACTACAAAAGTACGCACTGCAATTGGGAAGTGATTGTCCGTTTTTCATTGACAATAAACCTAAGTTCGTTACCGGACGAGGCGAGCTATTTGAAGATATAAAAATAGACCTGCAAGGATACTGGTTAATGCTTGTTCATCCGGGCATCCATATTGGCACTGCAGAAGCCTATGCTGGTATAATCCCCACAGCACCAGTACATAACGTGAAAATCATCATTGAAAATGAACCGATCTCAAAATGGAAATACCTCCTGGTTAATGATTTTGAAAAGACAGTATTCCAAAAGGCACCTGCCATAGAAAAAATAAAGAAATCGCTCTATGAACAAGGTGCTTTGTATAGTAGCATGAGTGGTTCAGGGTCGGCTGTGTACGGAATATTTGATAAAGAACCAGATTTGAATAAGGATCCTGCTCTCATTACCAAAACAATTAAATTGTAACTATCAGCTATAAAAAGTAGATAAGTGTCGCAGTTTCTATCTGGTCTTTCATTCTTTCTATAAATCAGAATTGGTAAATTACTTTATGGATTTCAGTACATCATACCTTGATAAATGTATTAAATCACTTGAACGTGCCATCGGTATCTTAGATAAAACTGATCCTGAAAGTATTGATTATGAATTATATAGATCTGCCTGTATAAAAGAATTTGAAATAATTTTAGAGCAGGCAGGTAAACTATTAAGAAAAAGCCTTAAACCTTATTTTGCCAGCTCTAAAAAGGTAGATGGTCTTACCTTTAAATCGATATTTAGACATGCTGCTAAATTTGGCATTATATCTCTTGAAGAATGTGAACGGTGGATTACCTATAGGGATAATAGAAACACAACAGCACATGATTACGGTGTAGGAT
Organism: Cyclobacteriaceae bacterium; assembly: GCA_965227155.1. Classification (GTDB taxonomy): domain Bacteria; phylum Bacteroidota; class Bacteroidia; order Cytophagales; family Cyclobacteriaceae; genus UBA6059. The sequence continues at coordinate 3,040,784 of OZ245731.1, read as the reverse complement.
TTGCTGAAAACACCTTGAAAATTTTACCCACATTTCTTCTGGACAGTAAAAATCTATTAGCTAAACTCAACGATCTCGATGCTGATAAGAACCAAGGATAAGGAAGCCATTATTGCAATCGCGAACAAGATTTTTTCATCACCAGTTGAGCTATGGGCCTATGGCAGCCGTGTAAATGGAGATGCTCACGAGACCAGTGATTTAGACCTTGCCGTTTTTACAGAGGGTAAGCTTGACCTGAATGAGTTTTGGGATTTTAAGGAGGCTTTGGAAGACTCTACCATACCTATACTTATAGATGTAATGCCTTGGCATGAAATACCTGAAGGCTTTAGAGAAAACATCAAAAAAAAATACGAGGTACTAGCTCAGGTCACCCCTGTAAAAGCTTAAAACCTGACTGCTTTTTGCGATTTCCACCGCTCATATCGGTTAATCATGGGGTAGGCCAGTACTGAAATAAGAATGATAGCTGTGCCCCAGTAAAAGCCGGGCTTCATGGCCTCATTTTCACCAAATACAACTATAGCAAGCAATATCCCATAGATAGGCTCCAGGTTGATTGTCAAATTAACCACAAAAGGACGCAATCGCTTCATAACCTTTACAGAAATGGAGTATGCATACACTGTGCAAATACCGCCTAACAATAACAGCCACAACCAATCTGAATAATCCGGCCATTCAATTTGCAAAGGCCCCTTATAAAAGCTCAATATGAGCAATAGCCCTAAAAATGCACTGACCATTTCATAGAAGGTAATGGTAAAATGATCGTGCCTTTTTACCAGCCCTGCATTTAAAATGGTAAAGACAGCTGATAATATGGCTGCCCCAATACCTGCAATCAAGCCCCAGGCAAATCGAAATTCTACATTGAAAATGATCACCATCCCCACTACAGCCATAATGCCCAGCACCAATTCATACCATTTGATCTTTTTATGCTCTGTCATCAATGGTTCCAACAGGGTAGTCCATAGTGAGGTGGTAGCCATAGCGGCGAGGCTGATCGAAGCTGTAGAAAGCCGCGCCGATCCAAAAAACATAACCCAATGCAGCCCAATGAGCAATCCTGTTCCGGCTATCTTCAATATCTCACGGCGGCCAATGGCAAAATTGCTTTTCCGAAATAAAAGTAAAACCAAGAGCCCAAGTGAAGCAACCAGTGTCCTGTAGAGCACTACTTCTAAAGCAGGCACAGAGATCAATAAGCCAAATATGGCCGTAAAACCCCAGGCCAATACCACCAGGTGCAATTCCAAATAATCTCTCGGTGTGGCACTCATCGCGGAATGGTGTAATACATGACCAAACCAACAAAAGAAAAGATGATGTTGGGAATCCAAATGGCCAAAAGGGGATCCATAGATCCGGCTTCAGCGGTTACGCGGGCCATAATGAAGAATATGATAAAGACAAAGGCAATGAGGAATCCCAGCGCAATCTGGAAGCCAGCTCCTCCCCTGGCCTTACGCGCTGACACTATCAACCCGATGAAAGTAAGGATAATGACTGTAAATGGCTGCGTGTACCGAACATACCGCTCTACAATATATTTTAGCGTGTCGTCCGCACCCCTGGACTGCTGAAGCTCGATGTAATTATTAAGCTCCGGCAGAGTAAAGGTCTCCTGAAGCTTGTAGCTGTTTTCAAAATCAGAAGGCCAGATGGCAATCGTGGTGTCCATCTCAAAACCGGTTTCAAATGTCTCTCTGCCTTCTTGCAAGACCCTCCTATTCCATCCCTTCAAGCGCCATTTATTTTGTGTGCTATCCCAGGCCATTTGTGTGGCATACATTTTCTGTTTTAGCTCTGTACCTTCAAAAGTTTCAAGGGTTACCCGATAGCCGATATCATTTTGATTACTGTAGCGCTCCATGTAGAGGTAGTCATTTTCCCCTACTTTAAAATGAATATTACGCTCTGAGAAATAATAGGGCCCTTTCAGATAGGCTACTTCAAAAGCTACCCTCTCTTTGTTGGCCGTTGGGATAATCCATCCATTGAGAAAAAAGCTCATGATTCCTACAATCACGGCAAACATTCCGTAAGGAATCATCATGCGACGAAAACTGGTGCCACTAGCCAAAATCGCAATGATCTCTGTACGTACAGCCATATTGGCGGTAACAAAAACCACAGCAATAAATGAAGTAATAGGGGTAAGCAGACTCGCTATGTAGGGGATGAAATTGATGTAGAAATTTAGAATCTCTTCTGCTCCAAGATCATTCTTGATAAACTTATCATTCTTCTCCGTGAAATCAATCACGATGATTACAAATACCAGGATCAGCACTACAAAGAAGAAAGTGCTCAGAAGCTTCTTAAGTATGTAGCGGTCTAATATTTTCATTTTAAAGCCTACGGCTTACTTTTTCCACCATCATAGATTTCCAACTGGCAAAAGTACCGTTTTCAATTTGCTTCCTGGCTTCCTTTACCAGCCACAGGTAGAAACTTAGATTATGAATGCTGGCGATTTGCGCCGCAAGCAGCTCTTTGCTTACAATCAAATGCCTTAAATATGCTTTAGTATAGAAACTGCTGACATATCCGCCAAGTTTCGCATCAATGGGAGAAAAATCATCCTTCCACTTTTCATTTTTCATATTGATGATACCCTCGCTCGTGAAAAGTAAGCCATGTCGGGCGTTTCGGGTAGGCATTACACAGTCAAACATATCCACGCCAAGGGCTATACACTGCAGTATATTCTCAGGTGTGCCCACACCCATCAGGTATCTTGGCTTTTCAGCAGGTAGTATACCACAAACTACCTCCGTATGTTCGTACATCATTTCGGCGGGTTCACCCACAGAAAGCCCACCAATAGCATTACCGTCCTGGTTCTTCGAAGCTATAAATTCAGCAGATTCCTTTCGCAGATCACGGTAAGTGCTGCCTTGTACAATAGGAAATAAGGATTGCTGATGGCTATAATGTGGCTCAGTTTCTGTGAGCCTCTGGATACATCGATCCAGCCAGCGATGCGTCATATGCATGCTATTTTTGGCATACTGATGCGTACTTGGATATGGCGGGCACTCATCAAAGGCCATAATGATATCAGCCCCGATGGTTCGCTGGATATCCATAACATTTTCAGGTGTAAACTGGTGCCGGGAACCATCTATGTGTGACTGAAAAATGACGCCTTCTTCAGTGATTTTTCTGCTATTGGCCAATGAATATACCTGATAACCACCTGAATCAGTAAGTATTGGTCTCTCCCATCCATTAAACCGGTGCAGGCCACCTGCTTTGGCGAGGATATCAAGGCCAGGTCGGAGGTAAAGATGATAGGTATTGCCCAAAATAATCTCTGCCTTCACATCAGATTCCAACTCACGCTGATGTACCGCTTTTACAGTCCCGGCTGTGCCTACAGGCATAAAGATGGGCGTTTCAATGCGGCCATGGTCTGTTATGATCTCACCTGCCCTGGCCTTACTTTTAGAATCTGTATGTTGGAGTTGGAATTTCATGGGCGGCTGCAAAAATATGGTTTAATACCTAATAAATGGTGGTCATAATCATATCTTTGCCGCTTTGCGCAGTGATATGATCGAACCGCTTTTAGGCATCTTTTTAGGTATTTCCTCACTTTTTTTCATCATTTACCTTTTGCAACTGATCATGTTTATCAGGCATAAGAATCTTCCTTCCGAAAATAATGAACAAGGTGTGAGCGTAGTGGTATGTGCGCATAATGAATATGAAAACCTGCAGCGCCTTGTACCTGCGTTATTGACACAGCATTACATCCAGAAGGAGATTATAATAGTGGATGACAGGTCGAGTGATGATAGCTATGATTTCCTCCTCGCCCAAAAACCCAAGATAAAGCTGGTAAGGGTAGATCATGTGCCAGATCATGCCAATGGGAAAAAATATGGGCTGACACTTGGCATAAAAGCAGCCACCTACGATCGGATAATCTTTACTGATGCTGACTGCATACCCAATAGTGAAAACTGGCTTAATGTTATGGCCGGACAGTTTACTGCAGATAAACAGTTTGTACTAGGCTACTCACAATATATCAAAAAACCGGGTTTGCTAAACCTGGTCATCCGGTTTGAAACACTGCTTACTGGCTTGCTTTACATGACCCGTTCAAAGCTGGGTAGGCCATACATGGGTGTCGGCAGGAATCTTGCCTACCGCAAATCTCTTTTTATGGAAAAGAAGGGTTTTGGTAGAATGTTAAAAATAACGGGTGGTGATGATGATTTATTTATTAATCAATATGCCACCAAGAGGAATACGGTTATCGCTCTTGCACCGGATGCTTTGGTTTTATCAGAACCAAAAACCAATTGGAAACAATATCTAACACAGAAAAAACGTCATTTATCCGTTGGGAAGTTGTATCGGCTTTCAGATAAGCTTTTGTTGGGAGGTAGATTGATGCTGCTCACGATCTTTTGGTTGCTTTTTTTTATTTTAGTGGTAATTTCCAGGCAACCCTACATTTTGTACAGCGGATTTGCATTGAAATTCCTTGGTCAGGGCTTAGCGATGTGGTCTTATGCCAAAAAGTCTGGTGATAAATTTGATTTTTGGTTATTACCTGTGCTGGATTTATGGTATTTAGCGTTTCTGGCATGGATGGGTACGCTGGCAAGCTTTTCTAAAAAAATAAAATGGAGCTAGGTAGAAACTTTTCTGAAAAAGCACTTAAGGATTTTAAGCTGATCGACATGGCTGTGCAGGATGGTGATCAGCAGGCTTTTGCTGACCTCATGAAGCGGTACAAAAAGCCTGTGTATCACATGATCCTGAAAATGGTTCGCAACGTGGATGATGCTGAAGATCTGACGATAGAGGCATTTGCGAAAGCTTTCAAAAACCTTCACCGGTTTAAGAAGGATTACACCTTTTCGACCTGGCTGTTTCGAATAGCCACTAACAACGCTATAGACTTTATCCGCAAAAAACGCCTAGAAACGATGAGTCTTAATACTTCCTTTACAGACGATAGTGGCGAAACAGTTAACATCGATGTGGAGGATAAAAACCTAACACCGGATCAGGAGACCATCAAAGATCAGAAGATTGCGCTGGTAAGAATGTTTGTTGACAAGCTGCCAGCCAAATACCAACGCCTGGTGAAGCTGCGGTATTTTGATGAGCTTTCTTATGAAGAAATAGCGCAGGAACTGGAGGCCCCTCTTGGTACCGTTAAGGCACAATTGCACAGAGCCAGGGAGCTTATGTATGATTTGGTGAAAGACAAAAAGCAGCACATTTGAGTCAGGATTCCATTGCCTTAATTCAGCGGTATTTCCCAGAATTAACCTCTACTCAACAAGACCAATTTGCTCAATTATATCCGCTGTACCATCATTGGAATGAACAGATAAATGTCATTTCCAGAAAAGATATCGATGCACTTTACCTGAAGCATGTGCTGCATTCGCTGGCAATTGCCAAAATCATCTCTTTCAAGGAAAACACAAAAATACTGGATGTAGGTACAGGCGGGGGCTTTCCGGGTATTCCACTGGCTATCCTGTTCCCAGAGGTACACTTTGTACTGGTGGATTCCATTGCTAAAAAAATCAAAGTAGTCAATGAGGTTAGCCAAAGCATCGAGCTTCAAAATGTAGAGGCGTACCACCAAAGAGCTGAGAAAGTCAAAGGTCAATTTGATTTTGTTGTAAGCCGGGCGGTCACCCGCATGAAGCCTTTTTTACAGTGGGTCAACCAAAAAATAAGCCCCCGATCATTTAATGAATTAGATAACGGTATCCTCTATCTTAAAGGTGGTGATCTTAACGCAGAAATGCGCGAAATCAAAAGGCCGTACCAGGAATTGAATATTCAGAATTATTTCAACGAAGCATTTTTCGAGACGAAAAAAGTGGTTTATGTGCCTATGTAACTAATTTGGACAACTTTGCTCTGTCCACTCTGCCTATCCCTGGGCCACTATCTAGAGAATAAGTTGATTTGAAATTTCTAAATGATGTAGTAAAGGATACCCTATTGATCCTTTTTTAACTCTTTTCTATACTTTTCTGATGCTTTACGGAAGTATTCTTTCTCTTCTTCAAAGGTCATACCTTCAATATCTTTATCTATTTTATTTCGGATTTCACGCATCATTTTAACCGAATCAAATTTCTTTATCGTTACTGATAAATCCATATTTTTAGTAGATATCTAAACCTGATCATTCATTCCTTGAGTATACGAAAGCTAATTAAATCATGATTAGTCCCTTTTAAAATAATTAAGTAAACTCCAGTATTCAAATCTTTCATGGAGATTTGATCTAGATTTGATTCTAATAAAATTTTTCCTGACAAGTTCGAAATAATTGCCTTTTCATATCCTTGCCAATCGATAAATAAATAATCTCGAACAGGATTTGGATATACTTTAATAATTGCTTCTCTCCCATCATTAACATGTAAAATGTTGTCATTCAGATCATTCAAGATTACTTCAAGAATAACTTCTGTACTTAATTCACCATCGCTAACAATGATAGATACTTCAAAAGACTGATTTATTTCAAAATCCAGAGGATCTAAATCTACAACAGTGATCTCACCAGTTGTTTCATTGATTTCAAAAGCACCTAGCTCATTTCCTGAACCTATGGTATAGGTGAGTAGATCTCCTTCGGGATCAGAAGCTGATATAACACCTACAATAGTAGATACTTGTGAGTTTTCATCTATTGAAAAGATTTCTGAATTAACAACTGGGGGCTCATTCACATTGACCAGATTGATATTGACTACCACATTATTTGTTAGCTCTCCATCGTTTACAACATAAGAAAGTTGAAACCCTGGGTTTGTTTCATAGTCTAATGGCTCAGTATCTATTACTGTAATTTCTCCTGTAGTCTCATTGACTTGAAAAGCCCCAAACTCATTTCCAGAAGTTATCGCAAAAGAAAGGGGATCTCCATCAGGATCAAAGGCAGAAATAGTTCCTACATTGGTAGAAACCGGTGAATTTTCATCAATCAAAAAAGTCTCATTATTAACTATAGGAGCCTCATTCAAATCAGTCAAGTTTATTGTAATAATTGCTGTATCGGTAAGTTCTGTATCACTTACTTCTACGGTAAGTTGAAAAGTTAAATTAGTCTCAAAATCAAGTACATTAGTATCCACTATTAAAACTTCTCCTGTTACTTGATTAATTTGAAAAGCACCGTGCTCGTTTCCTGAAGTTATCGTAAAAGAAAGGGGATCACTATCAGGATCAAAGGCAGAAATAGTTCCTACATTGGTAGAAACCGGTGAATTTTCATCAATCAAAAAAGTCTCATTATTAACTATAGGAGCCTCATTCAAATCAGTCAAGTTTATTGTAATAATTGCTGTATCCGTAAGTTCTGTATCACTTACTTCTACGGTAAGTTGGAAAGCTGGATTGGTTTCAAAATCGAGAAGGTTTGCATCTGCCACTTTGATTTCTCCAGTACTCTCATTTATCTGAAATGCTCCCTCTTCATTTCCAGACATTATAGCAAAACTTACAGCGTCATTATCAAGATCAGTGGCAGATACAGCACCTACACTAGTCAATTCAGAGGAGTTCTCTTCTATAAAAAATGCTCTATCACTAACTACCGGAGGTTCGTTGATATTAATCAAATTAATTGTAATTGTTCCATTATCAGAAAGCTCACCATCGCTAACTGAGACTGTCAATTGGAAAGCTGGATTTGTTTCAAAGTCTAAAGGTGAGTTATCCTTTACTGTGATTTCTCCTGTATTCTCATTGATATGGAATGCTTCTAAGTTATTACCTGAACTAATATTGAAATAAATAGGATTATCATCAGGATCAGAGACAGAGACTTTACCCACAGCAGTTGATACAACTGAGTTTTCTTCTAGAGAAAAAATATCAGTAATAAATACAATTGCTTCATTTACATCGTTCAGGTTGACCGTAACATCAGCCTGGTTGTTCAAAGCCCCATCACTTACATGGACAGTTAGCACAAAGGTCGGATTGATTTCAAAGTCTAGTGGGCTATCATCTGCTACTGTGATTTCCCCTGTAGCTTCATCGATCTGAAAGGCTCCCAACTCATTACCGGAAATGATGGTGTATGTCAATGCATCTTGTTCTGGATCTGATGCAGTCACTGTACCTACAACGGTTGTTGTTGGTGAGTTCTCATCTATTGAAAAGGTCGCTTCTGATACGGTTGGTGCCGCCGTATTGATAGGCTCTGCAATATCATTCAGGTTGATCGTAATATCAGCCTGGTTGTTCAATACCCCATCACTTACCTGAACAATTAGCACAAAGGTCAGATTGATTTCAAAGTCTAGTGGGCTATCATCTGCTACTGTGATTTCCCCTGTAGCTTCATCGATCTGAAAGGCTCCCATGTCATTACCGGCAATGATGGTATAGGACAATACATCTTGTTCTGGATCTGATGCAGTCACTGTACCTACAACGGTTGTTGTTGGTGAGTTCTCATCTATTGAAAAGGTAGCTTCTGATACGGTTGGTGCCGTATTGATAGGCTCTGCAATATCATTCAGGTTGATCGTAATATCAGCCTGGTTGTTCAATGCCCCATCACTTACCTGGACAGTTAGCACAAAGGTCGGATTGATTTCAAAATCTAGTGGATTAGCATCAGCTACTGTGATTTCCCCTGTAGCTTCATCGATCTGAAAGGCTCCCAACTCATTACCGGCAATGATGGTATATGTCAATGCATCTTGTTCCGGATCTGATGCAATCACCGTACCTATAATGGTTGTTGTTGGTGACTTCTCATCTATTGAAAAGGTAGACCCTAAAATGAGGGGAGCCTCAGCCACATCATTCAGGTTGATCGTAATATCAGCCTGGTTATTCAATGTGCCATCACTAACCTGAACAGTTAGCACAAAGGTCGGATTGGTTTCAAAGTCCAATGGGCTATTATCTGCTACTGTGATTTCCCCTATAGCTTCATCGATCTGAAAGGCTCCCAAGTCATTACCGGTAATGATGGTATATGACAATACATCTTGTTCTGGATCTGATGCAGTCACCGTACCTACAATGGTTGTTGTTTGTGAGTTCTCATCTATTGAAAAGGTAGCTTCTGATACGGTTGGTGCAATATTGATAGGCTCTGCAATATCATTCAGGTTGATCGTAATGTCAGACTGGTTGTTCAATGCCTCATCACTTACCTGGACAGTTAGCACAAAGGTCGGATTGATTTCAAAATCCAGTGGGTTAGCATCAGCTACTGTGATTTCCCCGGTAGCTTCATCAAGCTGGAACGCTCCCAATTCATTACCGTCAAGGATAGTATATGTCAATACATCTTCTTCTGGATCTGATGCCGTCACCGTACCTACAACGCTTGTAGTTGGTGAGTTCTCATCTATTGAAAAGGTCGACTCTGATATGAGGGGTGCCTCAGCAACATCATTCAGGTTGATCGTAATATCAGCCTGGTTGTTCAATGCCCCATCACTTACCTGGACAGTTAGCACAAAAGTCGGATTGATTTCAAAGTCTAGTGGGTTAGCATCAGTCACTGTGATCTCCCCTGTAGCTTCATCAATCTGGAAGGTTCCCAACTCATTTCCAGCAATGATGGTGTATGTCAATGCATCTTGTTCTGGATATGATGAAGTAACAGTACCCAATACAGTAGAGACAATCGAATTCTCATCTATGGAAAAGGTCGACTCTGATATGAGGGGTGCCTCAGCCACATCATTCAGGTTGATCGTAATGCCAGCCTGGTTGTTCAATGCCCCATCACTTACCTGGACAGTTAGCACAAAGGTCGGATTGATTTCAAAGTCTAGTGGATTAGCATCAGCTACTGTGATTTCCCCTGTAGCTTCATCGATCTGAAAGGCTCCCAAGTCATTACCGGCAATGATGGTATATGACAATACATCTTGTTCTGGATCTGATGCAGTCACCGTTCCTACAATGGTTGTTGTTGGTGAATTCTCATCTAGTGAAAAGGTAGCTTCTGATACAGTTGGTGCAGTATTGATAGGCTCTGCAATATCATTCAGGTTGATCGTAATGCCAGCCTGGTTGTTCAATGCACCATCACTAACCTGGACTGTTAGCACGAAGGCCGGATTAATTTCAAAGTCTAGTGGGCTATCATCTGCTACTGTGATTTCCCCTGTAGCTTCATCAATCTGAAAGGCTCCCAACTCATTTCCAGCAATGATGGTATAGGACAATACATCTTGTTCTGAATCTGATGCTATCACCGTACCCACAACGCTTGTTGTTGGTGAGTTCTCATCTAAAGAAAAGGTCGACTCTGATATGAGGGGTGCCTCAGCAACAGCATTCAAGTTGATCGTAATATCAGCCTGATTGTTCAAAGTCCCATCACTTACCTGGACAGTTAGCACAAAACTCGGATTGGTTTCAAAGTCCAGTGGGTTAGCATCAGTCACTGTGATCTCCCCTGTAGCTTCATCAAGCTGGAACGCTCCCAACTCATTTCCAGCAATAATGGTATATGTCAATGCATCTTGTTCTGAATCTGATGCTGTCACCGCACCTACAATGGTTGTTGTTGGTGAGTTCTCATCTATTGAAAAGGTCGACTCTGATATGAGGGGTGCCTCAGCAACATCATTCAGGTTGATCGTAATATCAGCCTGGTTGTTCAATGCCCCATCACTTACTTGGACAGTTAGCAAAAAAGTCGGATTGATTTCAAAATCCAGTGGGTTAGCATCAGTCACTGTGATTTCCCCTATAGCTTCATCGATCTGAAAGGCTCCCAACTCATTACCGGTAATGATGGTATATGACAATACATCTTGTTCTGGATCTGATGCAGTCACCGTACCTACCACTGTGGAGACAACTGAATTCTCATCTATTGAAAAAGTGGATTCTGTTATGAGCGGTGCTTCGGCTACATCATTCACGTTGATCGTAATATCAGCCTGGTTATTCAATGTGCCATCACTAACCTGGACTTTTAGCACAAAGGTCGGATTGATTTCAAAGTCTAGTGGGTTATCATCTGCTACTGTGAGCTCCCCGGAAGCTTCATCAATCTGGAAAGCTCCCAACTCATTTCCGGCAATGATGGTGTATGTCAATGCATCTTGTTCTGGATCTGATGCAGTCACTGTACCTACAACGGTTGTTGTTGGTGAGTTCTCTTCTATTGAAAAGGTAGCTTCTGATACGGTTGGTGCAGTATTGATAGGCTCTGCAATATCATTCAGGTTGATAGTAATGCCAGCCTGGTTGTTCAATGCCCCATCACTAACCCCGACAGTTAGCACAAAGGTCGGATTGATTTCAAAGTCTAGTGGGCTATCATCTGCTACTGTGATTTCCCCTGTAGCTTCATCGATCTGAAAGGCTCCCATGTCATTACCGGCAATGATGGTATAGGACAATACATCTTGTTCTGGATCTGATGCAGTCACCGTACCTATAATGGTTGTTATTGGTGAGTTCTCATCTATTGAAAAGGTAGCTTCTGATACGGTTGGTGCCGTATTGATAGGCTCTGCAATATCATTCAGGTTGATCGTAATATCAGCCTGGTTGTTCAAAGCCCCATCACTTACCTGGACAGTTAGCACAAAGGTCGGATTGATTTCAAAATCCAGTGGATTAGCATCAGCTACTGTGATTTCCCCGGTAGCTTCATCAATCTGGAAGGCTCCCAACTCATTACCGGCAATGATGGTATATGTCAATGCATCTTGTTCCGGATCTGATGCAATCACCGTACCTATAATGGTTGTTGTTGGTGAGTTCTCATCTATTGAAAAGGTAGACCCTGAAATGAGGGGAGCCTCAGCCACATCATTCAGGTTGATCGTAATATCAGCCTGGTTATTCAATGTGCCATCACTAACCTGAACAGATAGCACAAAGGTCGGATTGGTTTCAAAGTCCAATGGGCTATTATCTGCTACTGTGATTTCCCCTATAGCTTCATCGATCTGAAAGGCTCCCAAGTCATTACCGGTAATGATGGTATATGACAATACATCTTGTTCTGGATCTGATGCAGTCACCGTACCTACCACTGTGGAGACAACTGAATTCTCATCTATTGAAAAGGTCGACTCTGATATGAGGGGTGCAGAGTTGGATGTTCCCACTACATCACCATACAGGGTAAAAAATAAAGCACCATTTGTTCCACTTTCACGATAGGAAGTAGGCCATTGTCCCTGCAATAAACCATCTGTATCTTGTATATGATAATCACCATCAATCGATGGTGAAGCATATCCCCATTGCCATTGATTTTGACCCGGATTGAAGGCTTGCTTGGTCTGCACAGAAAGCCAATAAGTTCCTTGAGGTAATTCGAGTGAATTTGGTAATGTCAGCGTAAAGCTTCCTTGATTAATTGTAAATTCTGGAGATAAATCAGGAGAGGTGAAAATCACATCACCTACTGATCCTTCATCATCAGCATAAATAATAAAAAAGGCTTCACTTGGAGCTGATGCTCGATTTTCTCCAATCACTGAAACCCTATCTAAAAACCATGTTTCCCCAATAGGAATTGTAAAATTATCTGCTGTTTCTAAGGAAGCGTTGAAATCAGGAAAAAACTGAGAGGAAGATGTTCTTTGTGAATTGAAAGTTCCAGTCTGCTCGTACAAAGGGCTCTCCAAAACTGTTACCGAGAATCGGTTCTGAACAGAAAACTCTCCAGAAGTGGCTGTAATTGTAATATAAGATTGGCCTAATTGATTTGGCAACGATTGAATAGTCAATATTCTATTATCTATTGAGGTTGATATCACAGAGGGATTCGTATTATTAGTTACTTCAAAGGATATTAAGGAGTCATCACTATCATCATCTGTTACTTTTCCTGTCAAATCAATAGTAATTGCATTACTATTTTCAAAGACAGTTAAGTCAATAATCAATTCTAGAAAATAAGGTGAGCTATTATTGGTGCCGAAGACTATTGATGTAAATAAATTTTCAACCGCTGCCACGTCTGATAGCCCATCATTATTAATATCTAATGATGCTAATACTTGATTTAATCCTGTTCCAGAACCTGCATTTAAAGAGAACCCATTTGAGCCATCTAAATCAGCAACACTAAAGACTTCAGAATTGATAGATGAACTACCAAATACAACATATGATGCCCCAACACCAGAATTCGGGGGCTCATCGACATCATCCGCAAAAATCATTATGTCAGTAAGGCCATCTCCATTAAAATCCCCAACATTCACGACATCACTACCAAGATTGTCTCCAGCGTTTATCCCCCGAATTATGAAACCATTATTTCCATTTATACCTGATAAGTCAAAAGAAGGGCCAAAGTTTCCCGATTTTCCAAATATTACATATGCTTTACCAGCATCTGTAATTCCATCAGGGTCTGCTAACGGCGCTCCTAATATCATATCATTAATATTATCACCATTAATGTCATCTAAAAAGCTCATATGAGTTCCTAATAGGGAGTTTGGTTCATTTATAATAAACCCATTGGCTCCATTTATATCATCTGGTTCTATTACTGAACTATAGGATGTGGTTTTCCCATATAAAACATAAGTAGTGTTTTGAGCCCCAATCATAATATCATCAAAACCATCATTATTTATATCTCCTCCTCCAGCAAGTCCTGAACCTGTAAAAGGAAGTGAGCCTTGAAAAATAAACCCATCACTACCATCTAAATCTGCCAGATCTTTGACGGGAGGAAAATCTGTATCCCCAAATAAAACATAAGCCTTTGCTGTATTAGATAAAACTACGAAGGGGTCTCCAAGTAAAATATCATTTAACCCATCACCATTGATATCACCTGCAGCGCTAACCAGAGGGCTAGCTGCTATAACCGGTATAGTGCTAATCTTAAATCCACTATTACCATCTAATAAAGCTGGATCTACTTCTTGTGGAAAATTAGTGGAACCATAAATTACATATGCTCCATAAGCCTCAGCGTTAAAATAATTCTCATCAAATCTGGTTGCACTAACTATGATGTCATCAATATTATCACCATTTACATCTCCCAATCCACTAACATGCGTACCTAATAGAAAAGGCTCATCAAATCCATTAATGTAGAAGCCATTAGCACCATTTAGATCCGCAAGGTCAAAAACAGAGGGGAATCCGTTTTCACTACCAAATACTACATATGCACGGCCCACATTTGCATTAAAGTTGTCCGGTCTTTCTATTGGATTTGAAACTATAAAATCTTCTATTCCATCACCATTAATGTCACCAGCATTACTAGTGGAAAAAGCACCTTGATTTTCTCTTTCAAAAAGAATGTTAAAACCATTGGACCCATTAAGGTTAGCCACATCAATGCTTGAGGGTATAGGTTGAGCCTTTATCATACAATATGTTAGCAGAAGTACTATTGACAACTGTACACTTCGGCTAATTTTATACATGACTCAAAGGTTTATGGTAGTTAATAATTCTATAATAAGCGTGAATAGATTCTAGCGTTGCTTTTCAATCCCCCCAGGCATGTCTCTAAGTGCCGGATATTGAGTAGAGCTACCAAAATCCCAAGCATCTGCAGACCAGGTTATAAAAATGCCGGTATTAGATGTTGACCCTTGCAGCTGGGTTGTAGTTAGTCCTGTTCCTCCCGCAGATGTCCCTATACCGCTCGTTGTGGTATCCCAGTAATTGTCTGTGGCAATAGCTGAACCTGACCCCATAAAGCCACCAACTGAACTAGAACCATCGATTGTACCAATGCTGTAGCATGAGTTTATTATTCCTCCATAGTTTTGACCTGCGAAACCACCAACGTGATTTGAACTTGATGTGACACTACCGGTTGCGTAGCAGTTAAGGATTGTCCCAGATGCTTGTCCTATAAACCCTCCGGCCCAAGTGCTACTTGCTACAACATCCCCGGTTGCATAACAACTTGAAATAGTTCCAGTTCCTCCACCACCGATATCACCTATAAATCCACCGGATGTCTGATTCCCACTAGAGACATTTACATTAGCATAGCATCTGATTACCTCATATTCATCTCCATTAAACCCAGATATCTCACCAATAAATCCTCCTGTATTGAACCCGCTTGAGGTTATGGAACCTTCTGCATAGCTATCTTGGATTGTCCCCTGAACATGCCGACCAATCAACATGCCACTATAAGAAGTTGAATTGCTGATAACTCCTGTAACAGAACAACTGGTTATATCAGCTTCATTACTGCCTACTAAGCCTGCAGTCAATTGATCTCCTGAAAGAAAGCGAATATCAAGGTGGAGATTTCTAATCTCAGCTAAAAACTCAGTGCTTTCAAAAAAAGCAGAATAACTGGTAGTTCTATTAATAAAAAGATTACTGATAGTGAATCCATTTCCTTCAAAGATTGCACTGAAGCCGCCGGAGACATTTAATCCAATCGGCACCCATCCAGCACCTGAAGTAACCTGTGATTTTAGGGATAAATCGCTGTAGCTATCATCTGAGTCAAAATCGAGATCGTTCATTAATTCATATCCTTGCGCCCCTGTAATTGGAAGGCCTTGCAGCCCTGTGCCACTTGCATTCAGGTCATTGCGAATATTATCAAGGTCATTAATCGTATAAATATCTATAAGACCATCACCATCATCATCAGCATCAATAAGGTTGATCACCCCATCATTGTCATCATCCAGGTTAGGGTTTCCGCTACTTCCAGTGCCTTCATTCACGGTCATTAATACCTGAACTACGGCCTCTCCTCCGCTACCTGAGAAGTTTAAAAAACCTGTGTAATCGTCATTGACCAACCCATCCCTGATCACAAAAACCTCTACTTGTGTATTATCACCTGGTTGTAAGGAGCCTTGTACAGGGTTTGCTGATAGCCAATCTTCTGTCACATCTAAAGTCCATGATAAAGCTCCTGAACCCACATTGGATAACTCTATGGTGGCTGAGGTCAAATCTTCCCCAAAATTGAGTGTACCTTCATCTATGGATAGCAATGCTGAGGTAGGATTCAATTTCTCAGCAGAAATCTCTACCGTTTGGCTACCTCTTCCTGGAATATTAAAAACAATAGAGCTTTCGTGTGTGCCCACATTGAGCTGCTCCCTGTCAATGTTAACACGGATCAAATCCTGCGTAAGTGAGGGTAGTGAACCCTGGCTCTTGCTAACAGAGACCCAATTGCTTGTAAGCTGTAACTCATAATTGAGCGGAAAGCCACTATTGTTTCTAATAGTGATCTCTCTTTCGCTAAGTGCGGTGCCAAAGTCAAGCTGTGTAGGGGTCAACTCCAAAGAAGTGTTTGGCTGCAAGGTAATGTCGCCTTCAGCCACCTCTAAAGATTGAATCGTGATCTCAATACCATTGGATTGATAATCAGGATGGCTCGCCTCAATGGAGTATGTTCCAATCGTTAAGTTATCAAACCGATATAGTCCATCTGAGCCTGTAGTTTGAGATTTTGTTTCAGCACCGGATAATGATACAGCAGCATTAGCAATAGGTTCACCATTAAGCCCATTGCTTACTTTACCTGTGATGGCTACTCCTGATAATTCAGGTTCTTCATCACCTGTACCGCAAGAGATGAAGAATACTATCCCTATAAAGGTTGATATTAGTTTTATGTAATTAGTCATGTTTTTTGAGTTATTGCTTTGCTTGGAAAATTTCTTCTACCTCCGAGGCTGATAGAGGGCGATTGTAAACTCTAACGTTATCTAGTAAACCTGTATATGTGTAAAGATCGAGTGTCAAATCAGTGCCAGGCATAACATCGGTAATCTGCTCTTGATAACTTGATCCTATTCTTGGTATATTGGAAGACAATTCACCATATATCAAGTATTGCTCTTCAGCAAAGCGTATTCCATCTACATACAAGGATACTTGTCTTGAGGCTCCGTCATATGATAATGTCACCATATGCCAGCTGCCATCCAAAAGTAGTTCTTGATTATTTAAATCAAAGAAGCCTATATCATCACAACAAGCATCTCTCTCCTTCCTAATACTATGTACCAAATGATTAGATGATAATATAGCACAAGTAAACTCGCCTTTTGTATCTGACTCTTCGATTGGAAGCGAAAATAAAGTGCCTCCTAAAGTACTGTTTATCCATAAGTTAATAGTTCCGTGAATTATTCCAGAATTTGTATTTCTAATTGGATTGGAAGAAACACTAATAAAGCCATTGTCTTGAAATTCAATTGAACTACCATTTGAGGTAGGAGTGTTATCGGAACTACTTAAGTTTCCAATTGAAAATCCCAAAAACTCTCCATGAGAGTCAGAAACGATTCCACCAGATTCATACTCATCAAAAGTGTAATACAACCTTAAACCAGAAGTAACTACTAATTCGCCAGTAGGATTTGTAGGGGTTGAAGAAACGTCCATTTGCACAGAAACACTTCCACCCCCACCATTGGAACTGAAATCAATTCTACCTGAATAGTCCCCATCGGAGATGCCTTGACGACTCACGAACACATCAAGCTCCTGAACATTATTGGGGGGTAATGACCCATCCGTTTGGTTCAGGCTGATCCAGGGCTCAGTGACCGAAGCTTCCCAAAGTAATGTATTGTCCCCTTCATTGGTTATAACAATAGTCCTCTTATCAATCGAACTACCAAAGTTTAATACCCCTTCATTTAGTACCAATACAGCGGCGGTGGGGTCTAATTTGGTGGCCAAAACCTGGACAGTCTGGCTTCCCTGACCGGGAACGTTAAAAATCAAATTACTTTGATGGTTGCCAGCATCCAGACTCGAACGGTTTACTGTAACAGTAATTAAATCTGAATTCTGGGACTGTAGCACGCCCTGCGACTTGCTCAATTCTATCCAACTACCGGAGAATTGAATTTCGTAGTTTATCGGGCTACCACCAGTGTTCGTAATTGCCAATTCAAGTGTTTGAATAGCGGTCGAAAAATCAAGTATAGTTGGGTTAATTTGTATAGGTGCTATTGGCGATAAAGCCAAATCACCTTCAGCAACCTCCAAAGATTGTATTGAAATTTCAACACTGTTTGGGACAAATCCAGGGTGATTAACACTTATGGAGTACGTCCCAACAGTCAAATTATCAAACCTGTAGATACCATCACTTCCAGTGTTTTGCTGAGCAGTCTCTGCACCTGACAAGTTTACGGTTACATTAGGAATTGGCTCACCTGTTAACTCATTGATTATTCTTCCGGTTATGGCTATTCCGGATAACTCAGGTTCATCCTCATTCCCCTCCTCACCACAAGAAATAAAGAGTAGGAAATTCAATAACAATATGGTGAGAATTAATGACTTGCTCATATTTTTCATCTTAAAGCTTGTTCTAATTTTTGTCGTGCATCCTGCCATTCTGGTTTAAGGGATACAGCGATTTTTAAGTCAGCCACAGCGCGTTCTTTATTACCTGATAAATGATAGGCCCATCCACGCGCAGCAAAATCATATGCACTCTTATCTGGCCTTCTTTCAATAACCAATTCATATATTTCTATAGCCTTTCCATATTTTTTTAAGCCGAAGTATCCTGAAGCCTTTTCAGAATAGGAATTCCAATGGTTAGGATCAATAGAGATAGCTCTGTTAGCATCTTTGATCGCCTCCTTGTACAGCCCTAAAGCGTTTAAATTTTTTGCTCGATTACGATAGGCATCTACATAGTCTGCTTTATATTCAGTAGCCTTTCCATAATAGGCTGCTCTTTTCACATAATCATCCTGTGTATTTCCATTTATATTGTAAGCTTTTAGAAACCATTTTTTAGCAATAGATGTGTAATCAGCATTTCGGCTAATCTCCTTATACTTTGGGGCGAGGGCTTCTGCATTTTTCCAACCCCTTTCTATAGCCGCTAACCTCCTGGATTTGCCAGGGTGGGTTTGAGAGTCTCTTTCGCTAGCCAGCTTGTTCATGGCAGCTTGGGCCTGTTCCAGAGATGCCCCAAGCATCTGAAGCGCAAACCCGGAGAATTCGTCACTTTCAAGTTCTTTATCTGGTCTGCTACCAACACCATCCAGAGTATGTCCATTGAGATGATGGCCAATTTCATGCGCGATAATGCTTACCGCAGCCCAGTCTGTTTCTGTACTAAAATCTACTTTTTCCAGAAAGTGATTATCATAAATAATATATCTGAGACAACCAATATCGGCTTTTAGGTTTACCGCAAAGGCGTTATTCAAGTTTGGGCACTCCAGCACAATAAAGTTGGGCTGTAGGCCAATACGTTCCATGATCTTCTCTACAACCAGTTCAGCCTCATCGTTTGACATAAACCCGTAATGATCACAAATTTGATCCCTTGTAAATATGGCATTGTCACCATAATAGCCGCAGGATTGTATTAGATCAGAGTCCTGACTTATACTCGGAAGAGTTTGAATTAAGCAAAAGATAAAAAACAGAAGTTTTAGCATCTTCTAGAATCTTAAGTTTAATCCAACACTATTACCCCTTGCAAAAAAATGAAGTTCTTTTTTGTTTCCAGAGTCAGCATATACATGCTTTTTTGAGGCTGTGGCATCTATAACGTTAAGAATCCATGTAGCTACAGCACCAATCCCTAATACTGTACCTGTTGTTCTCCAATCAGTTTCTCTTTGATCAAATGTATTGAATTGACCAAGATTGCCACTTATCAATGCTAAACGCGCTTGATCTGCTTGTTTTCCAGCTTGATCAAAAGCATAAATTGATCCACCTATAAAGGCTACAGTTCCTAAACTGAATAAAAGGCCTTTGGAAGTTTCCTTATTGTAGAATTGCCCCCAACCCGGTGCTATTGCTGATCGCCAAACAAAATTTCCAGTTGGTACAAGGCCTCCTTGTATATTACCATATTTTGGTTTAGGAGACCCAATTAGAATATAGTATCTGTTTCCATCATTCTCTTCTCTTACTTTAAAAAGAAATAATGATTTGTTGCCCACTGAGTATTCAGAAGTTGTTTCGAACAATGATTTGCGAAGGTTATCAACTATTTGAACTTTCTTTTCAGTTGTAAACTCTGCATTAACCAGGCCTCTTTGAGACGCCAATGCCTCTAATGCATCCAGATAAGCATCATCACGGGTTGTTCCTTCACCTACGAAATAATCAAACTTCCCGGATTTAGAGTCAGGTGTTTCAAAAGCCCATTTGGATTGGCTGAAAGCACCTAAAAAGGTAAGATTCAAGATCAGGGTGATGAATAAATGTCTCATACTTCCTATATTAAAAATCCCCCAAATCAGCATCCGGAACTTCTTCAGCAGCCGTAAGTACCTGGTTTAAAATGTCATTGGAGTCTTCTGAAGGGATTTCTAGTTGAGCCGAAACTCTATCCAATAGATCAGTTAATGTCTTTTTGCTAAAAGTGTAGAGAAACTTGACGTCATAATATTCAAGTTCACTATCCTTATCCTGTACCCGTTCCCAATATTGTGCTACTCTCGTAAATCCCGAGAAGTTTGCTGCTGTTTTCATTCTCTCAGTTCTCTCAAAGATTCTTTCACGCGCTCCTGATGGAATACGGGTGCTATTAGCTACAACAGCGTCTACATGGTTTTTAAGAATAGAGGCAACTTCAAAAGAGGCATTGAGTGAGGTAGACCTCCGTGCATCATCCAAAGTATATCCCCATTCTTGACCGCCTTTCTCGTAATAAGCTCTTTCCCTTGCATTAGCTACAAAGAGATATACATCGTCCTGTCGATTTAATTTTATTTTTTTGGCCCTTCCTTTCTTTAAGCTTTTAAAATCTTTTCCCCTAGACCAATTTGTCCAGTGAGGTTGATGACCGCTTTTTTCAACTACTTTCTGTGCCTTTGCATTATTAAACAATAGGAGCAAGGAGAGTAAAATCAATAATCCCCAGAGATTCAAATGCTTCATGATTCTTAAGTTTTGTCTTAGACAAAAAAAGAAGCAAAATGAACCTTATAAAAAAGGGGGATATTTTTTCATACAAAGCACCCAAAAAAAGAGTTTAAACAATAGAAATAAGGAATAAAGCTAATACTCAAAAAATATGGAGCTTATCCATAACAGATTTTCGATACTTTGATCCAACTGGTATTTCCTGGCCATTTACTAAAAGAGCTTTCTTTTTGGCATTACTATTTAAAGATCCGTCTATTATTTTATCAACAGACTTAAGGTTAACAATATAATATCTTGAGCAACGTACTAAGTATGGGTAGAAATTTAACTTTTTTTCTAAAGTATTTAATGTGTGGCCAATGGTAGCTTCTATAATTTTTCCGTGACTATTCTTAGCTACAACTTTCGAGGTTTCACCACCTCCTGATTGTAACCATAATATTTCATTTAGTAATATGAAAAATTTTCCTCTGCCATTTCGAACAAAAATCCGATCATTTAATATCTCAATATCAACTTTTTTAGGTTCGGGATGCACACCATTAGATGAATTAAGAATCGCCATTTTTAACTCACTATTTGTAAAAGGCTTATTCAGAAAATAGGATGGATTTACCTCCAACATATGTCTAAAAGTCTCGTCATCCTGATGTTTAGAGAGAAAAACTATCGGGATTTTATAATCTGCTTTTAAATATTTTGCTAATTCAATACCATTCATTCTACCCTTTAGCTCAATATCAAGTATTGCCAGATCTGGTTTCACTTTCCTAGAGTTCTGAAGTGCCAATTCCCCGTTATTAAATGGGCCAATAATATTGTTAAACCCAAATGATTGAAGTCTATCAACAATATCTTGAGCTAGAACAGCTTTATCTTCTACAACAAGAATTTTCATATTACATATAATTAGGCGACTAGTTTAAAAGGAATTTTGATGCTGAAATTAGAACCTTTATCAATACTTAAAACACTTAATTTCGCATCTATATCCTGACAAAGCAAATTAATTAATTTAAACCCAAATGATTTGGCAGCTAACACTTCAAATGTATCCGGCAAACCTGGACCATTATCATAAACATGGATATTCAATAACCCATTTACTCTTTTTACTTGTACACTGAACACACCTAACCTGTCTTTTCCGAAAGCATATTTACATGCATTTACACAAAACTCATTTAAAATTATACCTATACACATTGCAAGGTTCTCATCAACACTGATATCATCTATCTCAAGAATCAATTTTACCTGATCTCTTTTTTCCAATAATGCATCAAATGTGTTTTCAATAATCCTGGCCAAGTAGTCTTTCAATAAAATGGAATTTTTTTGATCATTTCCATATTCAAAAAGATAATTGAATAAAATTGATATAGTTTCAATTCGTAGTTTTTGTGATAGTATTATCTGCCTAACTTCACTTGAAAGCCCCTTATTCTCAAGGTTTAATAATCCAATGATTTCAGAAAGAGAGTTTTTTGTGAAATGAATATTTTGGCGATTTAGAGCTTCAATTTTTGCTTTTTTTATACGTAATTCAATTGCTTGCTTACGCAGTTTGGATCTTTGTTTCAATACCAGATATAGTGAGACGACTATCAATGAAAAAAGTAGAAACAATATGATAGCAATGAAAAGAGCTACATCTGCTCGGCTCTTCTCTAACTCAGCTTCCATTACTGCATCAGAAACTGCCTTTTCTGCTGCTCTTTTTTCTGATTCGATTTGGCTTTTTTCATAATCAGTTATGATTTTCAGATTTTTAATTTTTTCCTCATTGAACAGACTATCTCTTAAATGGGACCATCTTTTTAAATATTCATATGCCTTATTATACTGTCCTAATCTATAATAGTAAGTAGATGTTAATCTCAGATTAGGTATGAGTGCACGAGTATCATTATCAGATAGTGCTTTATTATATGTATTATCAAGGAAAACTCTTGCTTTATTTAAATCGCTAAGTTCAAGGTACAACCTGGCTAGTAGGTTTTGAATGATTAGGAGGTTTTCATTATTAGTAGAATTTAAAGATTTGGTTAAATATTTCTTCGCAACATCTAACCTATTTTGCCTTAATAATGCTTCTCCAATATTCAAATATGTTGAAGGTAATGATTGGGGGTCATACAATTGTTTCATTTCCATAGCGCGGTAATAATTGTACAGTGCACTATCCAATTGGTCCAATCCAAAATATACTAAACCGATATTATTGTAGACATAGCCTAGTTTTACAGAATCTCCACTTTTAGTATACATTAATTTTGCTTGCATTAAGTAACCTAAAGCTTCATCAAAATTTTCCAGTTCTTCATTTAAATTACCCAAAGAATTAAAAATAGAACCATACTTGCTTTTTTCTTCATATTTGAGTGCTTCAACATAATAGGTTGCTGCTTTAGCAAAATGACCAAAGTTTTTTTCTAGATTTCCAAGATTTCTAAGTCTTCCTGCTATAAGAGAGGAATCCTGTTGCATTAAATCTATTTCTAATGCTCTACTATAATAATATTTGGCACTATCATACACTCCAAGCTTTTTATAGCAAAGTCCTATATCATTTGTCGCATTGGATAACTTTTTTTTATTATAAAAGAATAAGGGTATAGATTTTTGATAAAAATCAATTGCAAAAGAGTACTTACCATCAAAATACAAGCTATCACCTATTGAATATAATGAA
Source organism: Cyclobacteriaceae bacterium (assembly GCA_965227155.1). Classification (GTDB taxonomy): domain Bacteria; phylum Bacteroidota; class Bacteroidia; order Cytophagales; family Cyclobacteriaceae; genus UBA6059. Next base: position 3,017,245 of record OZ245731.1, on the reverse strand, counting down.
TCACCCCTTACCTCAGCTTTATCAAAATTTTCTAACGTATCATAATTGCTTTGATCACATGATACTAGAAATAAAATAACCAGCCCAAGAAATAAAATACCTTTCAATGTGGGTTTGCAATATGTTATGTGGAAATTAATAATTGTAATATGTTTAGAGGGTTGTAATAGAATTTTTTGGAAGGCCTTAATGGCCCTCCAAAATACTAAATTAATTGCACGATCCTTTACAATCATCATCGTCTCCTCCAAAGCGGACTTCCTCATCTGGCTTAATTTCATCAAGCGATTCGGAACATCCCGCAATTGAAAAAAACAGTAAACACAATAAAATCAATCTTAACGCTTTCATTTTGCTCACGTTTTAAGATCAAAAAGCAAAGCGTTACGCGTAACTAGGGATTATTGGCCTGCAGTAGTTTCATCCCTTTAAAATTGAAACTGCCATGTCTTACATCTTTTCAGATGTCAATAATTAACATTAGTACTTGATCAAGTCATAGCCAAAAGTCCTCTTCTTGTGCATATGTTGTATATTTAATTCCGTAGTTCAATTGAAATTCCTGTTAATTCCTGATAATTCCACTTAAATTCAAACTATCAAAAATCAACTGATGATCAAGTTTTTATGATACTGGCAATTCTGTTAATGTACATAGCTCCTATAATCTTGGAAGATCAAAAAGTAGTTGTTAAAACTATTGAGGAGGATCCTATTGAGTACTTTGTATTAAAACAGTGGGTGCAAACTGAGAAAATTAGTGCCGGTGATGACACTAGTGCAACAATTGAAAGCCCATTAGTTGCATTGGGTTATTCGAAAATTACAATTCAACTGGAAAACAATTCCAAAAAAAACTGGTCTTTGAACAAAGTGAGTTTAGAATTGATTGCCTCCTTCCAATCAGAAAATTATAAGGAAAAAAAATGGCCACTACCAGCAAGAGTTTCTGATTTCAATCCCTATTTTGTAATCGAAGAAGATGCAAGAACTTACACAATAATTCCAAATGATTTTAACTTGTTTAATAAAAGTACTCCTTCGGATAATAGAATCATAGTTGAGGTTGCTACTTCACCTAATATTAGTGAAGGTACTATTTACAGGTACAGGTTCAAGTTTGTTTTTACCAGTCTATTAGATAATAATAGAAATTTAACTCTGTATTCTGACAGGCATTATTTTATAGCTTCTTAATTGAGTTTTTGTGGAAGTATTTCATAAAAAAAGTGCGTATGAAGAAAAGCTCGATGAGCTATTTAGAAAAAACCCTGAGACAATTGTTACAAACATTAGAAGCTTTCTTATCGATTCAATCAATAATCCGGACAAATACAAACGGTATTATGATGATTTCGAGACAATACATCAAACCATATCTATTGAAAATGGAGGCTTGAAGTGCACACCAAGCCAATTAAAACATCTCGCAAACCGGATAGTTTGTGATCGAATTAATAAAAAATCCAGTAGCACCGATATCGATAAGGCTGAAATCCTTTATAAACATCTTTGCAACTACAAGGAAACAAATAAACACACCTTTAAAGAACAGCATGAATTTTTTATCAGGTTGAGTCAACTTAGAAAAGAGAAAATATTCCCAAGTTTAATTGAAACCAATCAAGATCCTGCCCAAAGATTTAAATGGTTATCAAGGATTCTAAATGAAAACAAACAAGGTAAGGAATACCCTGGTAAAATATTGATTATAATACTTGGTCTTAAAATTGAATTGTTAACCAATAAAAAAAACAACCTATTAGAAATTCCAGACGACACAATTGACTTACTAAATGAAAAGAAATCAAGTACATCAAGGTTTATTGTTTCTGCAAATATTTTTCTCGGATTCCTAATATTTTTTTTGGTTTACTACATCATAAACACTAATAAAAATTCCAATTCACATCTTCCAAAAATAAATAAGATAGATTCCAAGGATTTATTTCAGCCTAGAATAGATTTTACACAAACTGAATTAGAAGATTCATTGACACTTGGGATACTTGATATATCTCAAAATCAAATAATCATATTAGGAAATGACACTATACCTTATAGGGCTCTTTGGGTAGAGTTTTTATTAGTTAATGGTTTTAACAGGTACTTGTATCCAGATAAATTACAAATAATATCAAAATCAATGGCCACTATTTCAGATTTTGAAATTAAGCCATCGGATGGTGCTATATTAAGTTCACCAAATATTAGCGTAAAAATTACTGATGAAGTTTTAGATAAGGAGTGGATAATTGTCAATCAACCCAACTTTAATATCAAACCCTATTCTGGATATAAAATACTAGTACTTTTAGAGCCAAAATCTAGTACACCTGGTTTGCTTTACAGTTTAGAAATAAAATTATTTTTAAGAGATCAAAATGGAAATGAATATAAGTTGGAGAACTCTGAATTAGAATTAGTATCAAGCCTGTAAATAACAAAATGCTTAATTAAACCACCATGTGGATAACTTTTGCCTCCTAAAAATCTATCTCCCCCCTTTTCTCAGTAATTTTATTCAGGCTTTTCTACAAAATAAATCTGCTTCATGTACCTCATATTTGATACCGAAACCACAGGTTTACCCCATAATTTTAGTGCCCCGGTCACCGATCTTGATAATTGGCCGCGCATGGTACAGATCGCATGGCAACTGCACGGGCCAAAAGGCGAATTGATATCAGCCCAAAACCTGATCGTAAAACCTGAAGGGTTTACCATTCCCTTTAATGCCCAAAAGGTACATGGCATAAGCACTGAGCGGGCCCTCAATGAAGGTAAGCCATTAAAGGACGTACTGGCCAGATTTCAGCAGGACCTTGATAAGGCTGAGCTAGTCATCGGGCATAATGTCAACTTCGACTATATGATTGCCGGAGCTGAATTTCTCCGTGCTAAATTAGAGTCAGATCTACTGGAAAAGAAAGCCCTGGATACGGGCGAGGTATCGATTGATTTTTGCCAGCTGCCCGGCGGACTTGGAGGTAAGCTCAAAACACCAAAACTGGAAGAACTTTATGAAAAGCTATTTGGTGAAAAATTCAGCGATGCACATGATGCTGCCTATGATGTAGATGCCACAGCCAAATCATTCTTTGGGCTTATGAAGCATAGGGTAATCAGCCCCTTTGACGAAACAGCCCTGGAGGAAATCGAATACGAATCTCCGGCACTTGATGAGGCTAATTTCGCTAAAAAGGAGACGGCAGCTTCCGGAAAATTAGGTACAGTTCAGGTAGAAGCTAAAGAAATCACCGCTCCATTTTTCCACCTGCATGTCCATTCCCAATATTCAGTATTACAAGCAGTACCGGACATTAAAGGCATTATAGCCAAAGCTAAAGAATGCAATATGCCGGCAGTAGCGCTTACCGACCTGGGCAATATGTTTGGTGCTTACAAGTTTGTGGAAGAAGCCTCAGCCAACGATATATTGGCAATCGTCGGTTGTGAGTTTTATGTCGCAGAAGAGCGAACGAAGTTGAAATTCACGAAAGACAATCCTGACAAAAGATTTAATCAGGTTTTGCTTGCCAAAAACAAAAATGGCTATCATAATCTGGCAAAACTTAGCTCCATAGGCTTTACAGAAGGTTTATATGGTAACTACCCCAGGATCGACAAGGAACTTATCCAGACATACAAAGAAGATGTAATCGCACTCACCGGTGATCTATCTGGTGAAGTTCCCAATCTGATTCTCAATGTAGGTGAAACACAGGCTGAGGAAGCTTTTCAATGGTGGTTGGAGGTATTTGGAGATGATTTTTATGTGGAGCTGATTCGACATGGACGTGAAGAAAATAACCACGTGAATAATGTGCTGGTAGGTTTCGCTAAGAAATATGGTGTGAAGGTGGTGGCAGCCAATGATGTTTACTATTTGGATAGGGCTGACTCTTCAGCACATGATGTGCTGCTTTGTGTGAAGGAAGGGGAATTCAAGTCCACGCCTGTTGGCAGAGGCAGGGGCTTTAGGTACGGTTTTCCCAACGACGAATTTTATTTCCGTACTCAGGAGGAAATGAAAGCGCTTTTCACCGATATCCCGGAAGCCATTGAGAATTTGGGTGAAATGCTAAAAAAGTTTGAGCCTTATAAACTGCGGCGAGATGTTCTGCTACCTGCTTTTAATATCCCTGAGTCTTTCGTTGACCCACAGGATAAAGAAGATGGTGGCAAGCGTGGTGAAAATGCCTATCTAAGATACCTAACCCTGGAAGGGGCCAAAAAAAGGTACGCTGAAATTACAGCCGAGATTCAGGAACGTATTGATTTTGAGCTAGCAACCATCGAAAATACAGGCTACCCCGGCTATTTCCTTATTGTACAGGATTTCACCAATAAAGCACGGGAAATGGGCGTATCCGTTGGCCCGGGTCGTGGTTCTGCTGCCGGTTCAGTTGTTGCCTATTGTATCGGCATCACCAATGTAGACCCTATCAAATATGACTTACTATTTGAGAGATTTCTGAATCCGGACAGGGTATCCCTCCCTGATATTGATATTGATTTTGATGATGAAGGTCGAGAAAAGGTAATCAAGTATGTGATCGATAAATATGGTTATAACCAGGTAGCACAAATCATCACTTATGGCACCATGGCGGCAAAATCATCGGTGCGGGATGCTGGTCGCGTATTGGAGCTGCCCCTATCTGATACTGATGCACTGGCAAAGCTGATTCCTGAAAGACCCGGCACTACGCTAAAAAAAGCATTTGATGAAGTAAAAGAGCTGGTGCAAATCAGCAAGGGTACCAATCTGGAGGCTGAGGTACTCAAGCAAGCCAAAATAATAGAAGGATCTGTACGATCTACCGGCACACATGCCTGTGGCGTGATCATCTCCCCGGATGACCTGACCAAGTACGTGCCGGTTGCTACATCTAAAGAAGCGGACCTGCAGATCACCCAGTTTGATAATAGTGTGGTGGAAAATGCAGGCATGCTCAAAATGGACTTTCTGGGTCTAAAGACGCTTTCTATTATCAAAACGGCAATCGCCCTGATCAAAGAGCGGCATGGAATCGAGATTGACCCGGATCAGATTCCGCTCGACGATGAAAAAACTTATGAGCTGTACCAGCGTGGACAGACCAACGGCACCTTCCAGTTTGAGTCCCCAGGAATGCAAAAGCACCTCAGGGCATTAAAACCCGACCGTTTTGAAGATTTAATCGCCATGAATGCCCTTTATCGTCCGGGGCCAATGGAGTATATCCCCAATTTCATTGCCAGAAAGCACGGCGATGAGAAAATTACCTATGACCTGGACGACATGTCGGAGTACCTTGCCGAGACCTATGGAATTACGGTCTACCAGGAGCAAGTTATGCTGCTGTCGCAGAAGCTGGCTGGCTTTACCAAAGGTGAGGCTGATATCCTTCGAAAGGCCATGGGTAAAAAGAAGCGCGATGTGCTCGACAAAATGAAGCCACAGTTTATCGATCAGGCTAAAGAAAAAGGGTACCCTGAGGATAAGCTGGAAAAAATTTGGAAAGACTGGGAAGCATTTGCAGCCTATGCCTTCAATAAATCGCATTCTACTTGCTACTCCGTGGTGGCTTACCATACGGCATACTTAAAGGCCAATTACCCCGCGGAATATATGTCGGCGGTGCTTACACATAACCAAAACAATATCGACAAGGTGACTTTCTTTATGGAAGAATGTCGAAATCTTGGTATCAAAGTTTTAGGGCCCCATGTGAATGAATCCGGTATTCATTTCAAGGTAAATGAAAAGGGGGAAATTCGATTTGGGCTTGGTGCCATTAAAGGTACAGGTGAATCGGCAGTAAGTGCCATCATCGAAGAAAGAGCAGCCAATGGGCCCTACCTTGATATCTTCGATTTTTCCAAGCGGGTGAACCTCAAAACGGTTAACAAAAAGACTTTTGAAGCACTGGCCATGTCGGGAGCATTTGACTGCTGGGAGAATATCCACCGCAGGCAGTATTTATTCTCTGATGATAACGAGCCAAGCCTTATCGAAAAATCAATCAGATATGCCAACAAACTACAGTTGGAGGAGCAAAGTGCCCAGGCATCACTTTTTGGAGGTGATTCAGGCATAGCCGTACCCGCACCTAAGATCACACCTGTCGAACCTTTCGGCAAAATTGAAATGCTCAATATTGAAAGAGATGTTGTTGGCCTATACATATCGGGGCACCCACTGGATCAGTATAAATTTGAAATTGAGAAATTGTGCAATACCACCTGCAAGCAGCTAAAAGAGCCTGAGGCTTTGATCAACCGGGGACGCATCAGCGTAGGTGGAATAGTAACTAGTGCCTCGCATCGTACCTCCAAAAATGGTAAGCCCTTCGGTATACTTACCATTGAAGATTATGAAGACAGCTATGAGATATTCATGTTTTCCGATAAGTACCTCAAGTTCAAACAGTTTATGGAAAATGGTTGGTTTTTATACCTCACTGGCAATATAAAACCACGATGGAAGCGCGAAAATGAGTTTGAATTCAATGTGGAGGATATTCAGCTACTTTCTGATGTACGCGAGAAAATGGTTCAAGGCGTGGAGTTACAACTTTATCTCTCGGATTTGAATGATAGCCTGATTAATGAAATCACCAGCATTACTGAGGAGCATAAGGGAAATTGCAATTTGAAAGTGCGGGTTTTTCACGACTATGAAGGTGAACCTCTGCATGTTGACCTGCTTTCCCGACACACGAAAGTCAATCCTGATGATACTTTTATAAAGCGGCTCAATAGCCTAGATGAAATAAGATATTCAATCGTAACAGCCTAAAAATTAAATCGAAAGAATTGTCTGATACATTACATTAGATAAACAACTTACAGAACAAAAAGGAATACCTTTGCGTTGTTGGAATGAGAATTTAAACTTTAAGACATATTGCAATCATGGCAAAACCCGTAGAAATTACAGATCAAAATTTTAACGATATCATCAACAGTGATAAGCCCGTATTGGTTGATTTTTGGGCCGAATGGTGTGGCCCCTGTAAAATGATTGGGCCTATCGTAGAAGAATTGGCCGCTGATTACGATGGCAAAGCAGTAATTGGCAAAGTAGATGTAGATTCCAACCCTGAAGTATCAGCCAAATTTGGAATCCGAAGCATCCCGACTCTTTTGGTATTCAAGGGCGGTGAAATTGTAGACAAGCAAATTGGTGCCGTACCTAAAAATGTATTAGCCGAGAAACTAGATGCTCAGGTAGCATAATAGCAAGAAATATTACCATAATAAGAGCCTCTTCCGAAAACGGATGAGGCTTTTTTGATTTATAGCTTCTGCTGCCATGATCCTCATCTACCAATCGACTATGTGTGTTTTTAGGCCCTAAACCTAAATGTCGGCTTAATGTCGGGGCTAAGTCAAGCCAATAAATTGCACTAGTTTTACTGCTGCGCTAGCATTGTTTCAAAAAACAAATACGATGAAACAGCCAGAATTAGGTCAAACGATATTACGACTTAGAAAAGAAAAGAAGCTCACTCAGGAAGAGCTTGTAGAAAGGTGCAATATCAACGTACGTACCTTGCAGCGCATTGAATCCGGAGAAGTTACCCCTCGGGATTTTACCCTGAAAAGCCTCTTCAGCGCTCTCGATTTTGATATCGATCAAATTGAAAAAACACTTGCCAATAAGAAAGACAAACAATGGATTAAGCTTGGGTGGATTTTTGGTATTATATACTTTGTATTGGGCATTGCAGAGTTTTCTGTAGATGTTTTAAGGTTTGAATCAAGTCTACCCTATTATTTTCCCTTTATTTATACATTGGTCAAAGTGTTTTGCCTGGTGAGTTTTGCCATATTCATGATGGGTTTTGCAAGTACTGGTAGGGCTTTTTCGATACCAGTATTACAAATTGGGGCATTCATCATGATTGGCGTTATCACTATTTCACAATTATATGATGTCATTTCACTTTTCCCTGGAATTTCGGAAGATGAGTTTCTCGCGATCAAAGGGATCGTGGCTGTGATGTCCGGTGCTGTTGGACTGGCATTCGCTTATGGTTTATACCAAATGCATGAACATTTAGGTGCCTTAGCCAAAGTGGCAGCTGTAATGGAGTTGGTTCTTTCTGCATTCTTTATGTCATTTTTCCTTGCGGTAGTAGGCTTGTTTATTTTGATCCCAGTGACTGTTATTGAGATCATCATTCTATTTCAAGCTTTTGAAAAATTGAAGATTGTAAGGGAAGACTAAGCTTTTATCTTCCGCATAAATCTTTATATGCACAGTACTGACATTTCCTTAGGTCTTCCGTCTGGGTAAATGTCGTTTGCCTATCAAAGATTTCAATAAGTAATTCATCAAGCTTCCCCCTGTAACTATCTAACCATGGTCTGATATCTTCAATAGGGCCATGGTCTTTTAGCTGAAGTCTTGTATCAAAAGCATCACCAAACATTTCCCGGATATTATAAAGTCCCGGACTTACCGGTTCCTGATCACCATGCTTATGCTGGTACAAAAGTGTGTAAAAAAGCAGCTGAAATGCTGCCTTATTACGCTTATCATCTGTAGCATCAAAAAGGGAATCAAGGCTTTTGAGTTCACGGCTATCTTTGCCTGATTTATAATCGAGAATTCTGATCTGGCCATCTTTTCGATCAATACGGTCGATAATGCCTTTCAGGTTAATTATCAGCTGATCGCCATTGACATTGATCGGCCATTGAAATTTATAACCATCTTCATGTGTACCTTCCAAAGCTACAATTTCAAAAGGCGCTCGATCTTCATCCATTCTCAATACCTGTAATACATATTTTTTAACCACTTCAGCTAAAATGACATTGCGCCCCTTCACCTCAAAAGTGAGATCCGATTCTTTATTGAAATGAAGCTGGAAAGCCTTAAGGATTTTATCATCTACTGATTTTCTAAGGCTCGAAAAATCAGATGACTCAATTAACTGCGTTTGTTTTTCCTTTATCAGATCGTCGTATAGAAGCTCCATGGCCTTATGCAGAATATTACCAAACAAGGCCGGATCCAGCTCTTCCTGTACGGCCTTAGGTTCATAGAGCCTGCATACATATCGATAATAAAATTGAAGCTTACAGTTTATATAAGTAGAAAAAGCAGTAGGCGTAAACGCACCCGATCCATTGCCTACATAATAATCAAGGCCGGCCAATACTTCATCATTCTTTTCGATTACGATTGTTCTGGGTTGGGCAGCAAGCACTGGCTGGCTAAAGTTGTGCTCTTCTACCTCAAGCGTAGACTCAAATTTCAACTGCTGTAAGTAGCGGCTCGGCTCCCCACTAAGGCCAAACTCCGATTGAGTATTGTAGAAGCAAGTGACCATGGATGCCCTTTGAATGAGCCGATAAAAAAGATAGGCATAAATAGCGTCCTGCTGGCTAATGGTTGGCAGCCCAAAAGCCTTCCTGATATTGTAAGGAATGAAGCTGCTTTGGTGCTTGGAATCAGGGAAACTTCCTTCGTTCATGTTTAGCAAAATCACATGTTCAAAATCAAGATTTCGCGTTTCAAGCACACCCATTACCTGTAAACCCGCTAGCGGTTCCCCAGAAAATGGAATACGAACACTACGGCATACCTGCCTAAATAGCTTAAGAAATAGTGGGATGGAAAGTGACGCATTTTGAAGCTCCTGAAGCTTGTAAAAATGGTTGATTACCTTCTGGAAATGAACAAAGTACTCTTTCTCAATATCCATCAGTTGCTCCAAAATCTGGTATAGTACTTTAAGCACAGCTTCCAAATAAGACACTATTTTGGCAGTATCATCCAATGGCTCAAAAATAGAATTGAGAATTTCATCGCTTCCATCAAACATGGATTTTGAAACCTGGATAATATTTTGTTCCCTGATATGGGCCGGTAATGATATGGCCATCTCGGGGGAAGCTTGACGGATATATGGGTGAGTGAGAATTTCAATTACCGGTTTGTAATAAAACTGGATTTGCTGATTGCGACTAACAGATATATGCTGCTGCAAACTTATGAGGCTTTCCAAAAGGCTGTAGAGTGGCGTTTCCCGCAGTGGGTAGCCCATCGTGATGTTTATCTTGCTAAGAGATTCAGGCAAAGAATGTAGCACGGGCATCAACATGTGTTCTTTGGGCAACACCACGACTGTTTTTTCAAGGTCTACCTCACCTTCCTTCATCATCCTGGCAATCAAATCTCCGGCAGCTTTAGCCTGACCTATTTGAAGACTCACACCAAAGCTTTTGATGGATTTTGTGCCCCCCTCAAGATTATTGGGGGCCTTAGAGAAGGTTTTGCCAAATACAGGATCTTTTTGGTAAGTTCTCAAATAAGTTCCAGCCTCCTGCAGGTCATCCTTCAAGTAATATTCATCATAATCCCAAACCATATGTGCTCCATGGGTGCCTAAGAAGTATTTTACAATGGCTTCCTCAGCTGGCGTAAAGGCATTAAACCCAGCAAAAAGTATGGGATGCTTAGGGTGTTCAATCAGCTCCTGTTTACATTTTTCAGCAACTCTTCTGTAGACCATAGCCTTGTAGGCCATCTCCTTTTGTATCAGTTGCTCACGAAAGCGATAATATACAGGCTTTAATACTTTCCAGGTTTTAAGGAATTGTTCCTGGCCCTGGCTAGCCTCAGGCAAAAACTGGGACCAAAAGGAAAGCACCGCTTTTTTATCCTCCTCATCAAGAAAATAGAAGAACTCTTCCAGTTCTTTTTGACTTTTTACACCCTGAAAAATCTGATCAGGAGATGCCAGGGATTGATCTACATCCTCGAAATCTTTGAGCAGCATTTCTCCCCAGAAATAGAAATTCTCAATGCCCTCGGCCCTTTCAAATTCCATCCGAAAGGCATCATACAGCTCAAAAATCAACACCAGCGGATCAGAAACCTGCAGACTATCATAGTCACAAATAAAATCTTCCAGGCTTTTGATCTCGGGAGACCAGGTAGGTCTGCCTACCGCTTTGCCCAATGCTTTCTGAAAAAATAACCCTGCCCTACGATTGGGAAATATGATCTGAAGATCCTCCAATCGCTCAAAATGCTTAATGGCATAGGAAACCAGGTCGTCTAAAAAAGTCTTAGTCATGGTACACCTCCTCCACTTTTGCCTCCGCCAGATAGTATAAGCTTCCTTTTAAATTTTGGTAACCCATTTGCCTAAGCAGTTTCAGGTAGTTTTTCACTTGCCTCTTGTCTGCATCACTTGGGATTCCTGTTTTGAAATCCACAACTTCGATAGCATCCTCATGAAAAATCACTCGGTCTAACCGCTTTACACGGCCAGAATCATCCACCAGGGATATTTCATTCTTGGCAACAATGCCCTGAGCATACCATTGCCTCATCGGTTCATTGGACAGTAACACCTCCAACTTCCTTTGAATAAGAGAGACCTCTTCCCCATAAATTCCGCGTTGAATAGCAACCTTGCTAATGGCATTTTCCAAATCACCAGCCTCATTCATAAAGGCAAGAATATCATGGATTAGATTCCCATATTTCAAAGGATCTTCAGTCTCTCCACTTAGCATATCATGATAGGATTGCTTTATGGAAACCCTGTCTTTCCAATTTTGACTTATGTATTGTCCAATGGAAGCTGATTCAGCTTTTTGATCGGATGCACTAGCTTTTGTAGGTAAAGTTCCAAAAATATACCGATCGCCAGTCAAATCTCTTTCTACATGATGATACAGCAACTCTCCTGCATGCTTGAGTGATGGTTGCTTTATCTTGGGCGAAGCACAAATAAGAACTTGCTCTGCCCGGGTAAGGGCTACATAAAGTAGGTTGAGGTTATCCATAAGCGCATTTACACGCTCTTCTAGGTAATACCGGGAAAAGTCTGTTTTGAGCAAGCCCTGATTATAGGCAACAGGTAAAAAGACCTTTTGGTCATCGCCCAATGGACTAGTTTCAACCCAAATCAGGTTTGTCTGGTTGGATTCGTGATCTAGCGACCAATTGCAAAACGGAATAATAACCACTGGAAATTGTAACCCTTTAGCTTTATGGATGGTCAAAATTTGAATAGCATCTACCTCGCCAGGTTGCAGTGTTCTTTTGCTTCCACGCTCCTCCCACCAATCCAAAAAAGTAATAAGGTCACCCTTTTCCTGATTGCTAAAATCGAGAATGGCATCTTGAAACGCCTGCAAATAAGGCAGACTTTCATAATTACTTGCCAGGCTAAAAAGTTGGATAACTTTTTCTGAAAGCTCATAAGCCGGCATTCTCAATAAAGCCTGTCGGTTTGCCAAAAAATCCTCTGGTAAAAATGCATTTAAGTTTCCGCCTACCGTAATTTTTCTAAAATCCACATCAGACTTTAGCACTTCATGCTGGTAATACCGACAAACCTCACGAATGCTGATCGTGTCAGTCTCATCAAGCAAGCTTTGAAATACATTTATGAAAAATCGAACCACAGGGGCGTTATCCAAATAGAGTGCATCACCCGATACCACATCGTATCGATAGGACGAATTTTCAGTGCTTTTGGCTAGTAATGCCTGAACCAGCAACTCAGCTTCACGGTTTCTCCGCACCAGAATGGCCATGTCTGATGGCTTAAAACCGGCATCCTGAAGTTGTTCTATTTGTTGGATTGCGAAGCTGATCGCATCTTCTTTAAATGTCCTGGCCTCATCATCAATAAACTCAAGATGGATATAGCCCTCATTTTTGTTGCTGTTTTCTGGTAGCAATTGCGTAGCTGAGTCATAGGCTAATGAAATCCGCCCCATAATTTCATTGATATCATCCGGTGGAAGCATTGTCAGTTCTTCACTTAAATGACCAGTTATAAATCCGGGTAAGCTTTCAAACAAGCCATTGTTGAATGACACAATTTGCTTATGCGAGCGATAGTTACGGTTGAGGTTATGCACCTCCGTCATAGCAGAACCTATATCCTGTTCGATTTTTTCAAGCAAAATCTGCCAGTCTCCACCTCTCCATCGGTAGATCGACTGTTTGGTATCGCCAACAACAATATTCTCCTGACCCGCCGCTACACTGTTTTCTACAAGAGGCTTGAAGTTATCCCATTGAAATCCCGAGGTATCCTGAAATTCATCAATTAGAAAATGCTGGTATCGGTTACCCACCTTTTCATAGATGTAAGGCGCTTCATTTTCTCTCACAATATTTCTCAAAAAATCAGATAGATCTGAGATTAAGATGACCTCCTCTGTATCCCGATAATCAATGATTCGTTTTTGCAGATCCTGTAAAATACCGAATGTGTAGAGATAGCGGTTCAATGCCTGTGCAGTGTAAATCTCCTTAATTCGATCTTGGCTTATATCAACTAATGTCCTTAGCTCATCCTGCAATACATCAACTACAAGCTGGTGGATTTGATCCTTTTGTTTGCTCGATTTAGAATACCAGGCCTCCACAGATTCGAGTGCATCCTTAGCCCTCTTTCCGGGTTCTTTAAGCTCACCTGAAGCCAGGCCGTATATAAATCCAGCTACGCCACCCTTATTATATGCAAATGATGAAAGCTCTAAACCTGCAGCTTCAATTTTGCTAACCATCGCACCTGCTTTCTGCATTATTTCTGCCTGAGCCCGCTGCTGGACACTAAAGCTTTGTTTCTGTATTTGGGTAATCTGGTCACGGGTAAGTTTGGGGTTGACTTGAACTATATGCTTGAAGGACTCTTCAAATAAAATTTTGGCCAGCCGCTTGATATCCTTTTTAATGTCATAATCTCTGCCATCAGTTACAGCATCACTGGCAAAACGAATAAGCCATTGCTTCAAAGACTGATCCTCATCTACCTGATCCAGCATACTGTCAATAGCCACATCAAGTACATGATCAGTATCCAATTCTACCTGAAAACTGCCCTGTAAGCCTATTTCTCTGGCAAAAGTCCTGATCACTCTATGAAAAAAAGTATCTATTGTGGTGACAGAGAATCTAGAATAATCGTGAAGGATTTGCTTGAGGATTTGCCCTGAATTTTCACTTACTTCCGGCTGTGATATAGCCAACTCATTGGATAGTTCCTGAATTAATGGGTGCCTTCCCTCAGAAATTGCCTTCAAATAATCGATAATCCGCAGCTTCATCTCTTCTGCGGCCTTATTGGTAAAGGTCACTGCCAGGATATTTCTGAAATAATCTGATGAGGCTAATGCCAGCTTGATATAATTCTTTACGAGTGCGTAAGTTTTTCCAGAACCAGCAGAAGATTTATATACGTGAAAATATTTTTTGTCAATGGTCTCCAACACAAATCAAGATTTTTAATAGGATTCAATTTGATTAAAAAAGCGGACTATTGGTAAGCTAAACTCTATTAATCAAATATTTTTTTCAATTGTAAAACCATTTAAGTGGGTCTGCCGTTTTATGATACATATACATTATATGTCTATACATTTAATTTAAAGAAATATGAAAAACTCTAAGCTATTACTGGTACTTTCAGCATTCATAGTGTTTGCTTTTACCACTCCTGAAGAAATCAAAACAGCAGCAGTTGATGCCACTCAAAGTAAAATCACCTGGACCGGCTCAAAAGTAGGCGGTAGCCACACAGGTAACATCTCAATTAAGGAAGGAAATTTTGAATTTGAAGGGGACAAACTCATTGGTGGTCAATTTATCATCGATATGAATTCAATTACCAATACCGACCTGGAGGGTGAGATGGCAGGAAAACTAGTAGGTCACTTAAAGTCCGATGACTTTTTTGGTGTGGAAAAATTCCCGACTGCTACACTTAAGATTACGGAAGTAGTCCCTCAAGGTCCCGGAAAATATAAAGTGACAGGAGATTTAACTATTAAGGAAATTACAAAATCAGTTAAGTTCCCCGCTGAGGTATCGGTATCTGGCAACACCATCACAGCTAATGCAGATATAGTGGTTGATAGAGCTGAATACAACGTTCGCTATGGAAGTGGTAGCTTTTTCGATAATCTTGGAGATAAAGTAATTTATGATGACTTCACGCTATCAGTGAATGTTGTAGCATTACAGTAATTAATTATTGCATAATTAGTAAAGAGGTCTCTTATGGGGCCTCTTTACTATTTTAATCTATTATCAAAAAGCTCTAAATGAGTGTCTATAACTTTCACCCAATCAAAGAATTGTGGGTGCCTTACATTGATCAGGTAATTAAATTCTCTCCAGCTTTGAGCCGATGGCACTTTGATTAATAAATTGCCCTGGTTAATACTGCGCTTTGTGAATAAATGCAAGTATGGGGGATAAGGAACTGCATGCCAGTCTTCAGGAAGGTCATTCGGGTTTATTTCATAAATTTCAGCTTGCGCATCAATCTCAATCGTCACACAAACCCTACGATCTGGTAACAAAGGTTCATTAGCTAAAATCTCTAGTTTTGCTAAGGCAATGCTTGGAGATGTATAGATGATCCATTGGCCAGGTTTATTCCACCTTCCTTCACCATAGAGAGATCCTTGAGGTGGCCAGATTTCTCTATATTTCTCTTTTTCAAGATGGTAAAGTATCATCCGTAAAGACCATACTCTATCCGTTGAAAGGCCTTTTCGAGGGATCTTCTTCCCAATCTGGATTGAAAAAATACGATAGGTTTCTGTTGACCAAGATTAGGATTTATGGTGTCTAACCATATTTTGTATCGCTCCAGATTACCATCAAATGCTTCCAGGCCAACCTTCCACAAACAGGCAAAATCTGCCAAAGCATCAATAGTCTTTTCATCAAGCTGCTTAACCTTTGCAAGGTCATAGATTTTACTTTTACTGATGCCTATAATATTGGCCAGCACCTGCAGCGAAATACTTGTCTCTTGCGACAAATGCTCGATGATCTCACCAGAATAGGAATAAGCATTTGCATCTATAGCAGATAGCTCCGACAATCGCTCTATTGTAGGAAAATCATGATAGGTAATTGCCGGCTCTTCAGCTTTAGGAAAATCCCTGGATATGTCTTTATACTCTCCCATACCCAAATGTACTACTTTTATTCCTGATAAAGAAATATTTTTTCCATTTTAGGAATTCAATATTGCACTGAAGGATCAATCTGCTCATGCCACGCTTTGATACCTCCTTTTAAATTGAAAAGATTGTCAAAGCCTTCCATGGTTTCCAGTTGATTTACTGCAGTCCCACTGCGTGCACCACTTCTACAATGAATGACTACCTTTTTATCTCTGGAAATCTTTTCGGTATTAGCCATAATTTCTCCTAGTGGAATCAATTCTCCCTTTAGGTTGCCATTTTCAAACTCGTGAGGTTCACGACAATCAATAAGTTGAAAATCCTCGCCCTCGTCGATCATTTTCTTTAGTTCCTGTACGGTTACTTCTTTCATCTGAGTGATTTTATCGTTTTGATTTAATTACGAAATTATTACAATTTGTATTCAAATAGGCTCAATTACATACTTTTGATAAGGATTAGAATAGACTTAAAACGGAAGCGCACTTTTTTTAAGTGGGTTATTGAAATATGAAAAAATTGCATGCTGAGTCTGCCGCCATTCGAGCCCAGCAAGACCGCACCCAGTATCGAGAACATAGTGCCCCAATTTTCCCTACCTCAAGCTTTGTGTTTTCATCGGCAGAGGAAGCAAAGGCCTATTTCGCTGGTGAAAAAGAGGGTAATATCTATTCTAGATATGCCAATCCAAATACGGACGAGTTTATCCATAAGCTCTGTTTATTGGAGAAAATGGAGGCAGGTCTGCCAACAGCCTCTGGTATGGCAGCCATGTTTTGCAGTATAGCGGGGTTGGTGAAGGCAGGTGATCATGTACTGGCATCACGTTCTGTATTTGGTTCTACACATCAGATTCTTACTCAGCTGCTCCCTCAATGGGGTATTGAAACGTCATATGTAGACATAAATGCACCCGAAACCTGGGAGCGTGCTATTAAACCAAATACCCGATTATTCTTTGGAGAAACGCCTAGCAATCCAGGTCTTGATATCATGAACCTGGAACATATGGGCAAACTATGTAAAGCGCATGGTATCCTGATGAATATTGATAATTGCTTTGCCACACCTTATTTACAGAAGCCGGGTGATTTTGGTGCTGATATAGTTACTCACTCTGCAACTAAGTTTATTGATGGCCAGGGTCGCGTACTAGGGGGAGCCATATTGGCATCTAAGGAGATTATTGACCAAATCATGTTTATGACCCGTCATACAGGTCCTGCTTTGTCTCCATTCCATGCCTGGATTTTGTCAAAAAGCCTGGAAACCTTGCATGTGCGAATGGATCGACATTGCGATAATGCTTACAAATTAGCCCAATATCTGGAACAGCATCCTAAGGTAGCATGGGTGAAATATCCTTTTTTAGATTCTCACCCTTCAGTAGCACTTGCTAAAAAACAGATGAAAATGGGTGGTGGTTTAGTAACTTTTGAACTCCAATCTGGTGAAAAAGAGGTTTTTAAATTTATTAATGCCTTAAAAATGATAAGCATATCAGCAAATCTGGGTGATACAAGGACCATTATAACCCATCCCGCCTCAACAACCCATTCCAAACTTAGCGAGGATGAAAGGCTTCAGGTTGGTATTACAAATGGGCTCTTGAGAGTTTCAGTAGGTCTAGAGCATATTGATGATATTATATTTGATATTGAACAGGCAATTAATTAGAGTTAATTATGAAATACTTAAACTCAATAGCAATTCTAATATTCGTTACAGTTTTTTCTTGCAAACCAAAATCTAGTGTATCAAATGAGGAAAATCCTGTATCTGAAATGCCCAATATCATTGTCATACTTACCGATGATCAGGGATATGCCGACCTTAGTTGCTACGGTGCAAAAGGGTTTAGCACACCTAATATAGATGCATTAGCCAACTCAGGGGTAAGGTTCACTAACTTTTATGTACCCCAACCGGTATGTTCAGCAAGCAGAGCCGGATTATTAACAGGTTGCTATCCCAATAGAATTGGCGTGCATGGAGCTTTTGTACCAAATGCAGTAAAAGGACTTAACCCTAATGAAACAACCCTTGCTGAGTTAGTAAAACAGAAGGATTATGCTACTGCGATATATGGAAAATGGCATTTGGGTGATGCCAAAAAGTTTTTGCCAACCAATCATGGATTTGACGAATTCTATGGGATTCCTTATTCAAATGATATGTGGCCAAATCACCCCTGGCAGGGTACTATTTTTGATTTTCCTCCACTTCCGCTCATTGAAAATGAAACTGTAATTGATACGCTGGAAGATCAACAGTTTCTAACTAAAGCGCTTACTCAAAAGAGCCTTTCTTTTATAGAGAAGAATCAGGATAAGCCATTCTTTCTCTACCTGGCACATCCTCAACCACATGTGCCACTTTTTGCAGGCAAGGAATATATAGGTACTACGGAGCGCGGACTGTATGGAGATGTGATATCTGAAATCGATTGGTCAGTAGGTGAAATAATGAAGAAACTTGAATCCTTAGACCTAAGGAAGAATACGCTTGTCATTTTTACTTCTGATAATGGTCCATGGTTGGCTTATGGAGATCATGCAGGTTCGGCAGATCCTCTCCGAGAAGGCAAACAAACCACCTGGGAAGGCGGCGTTAGAGTTCCGGGTATCCTCAGCTATCCTGAGCAAATACCTGCTGGTATGGTTTCAGATGTTCCAATTATGACCATTGATCTATTGCCTACCATTGCAGGCTTGATAGGCCTTGATTTACCAGAAAATACCATAGATGGGAAAGATGTATGGCCAATTATTACAGGTAAATCTTCAAAAAACCCGCATGATGCCTATTATTTCTATTTTGGCACCAATGAACTACAGGCAATACGAAGCGATGAATGGAAGCTTGTCTTCCCCCACAAATATGTGAGCTTGGACGGGCAACCGGGCGGCAAGGATGGTTTACCTGCAAAAACAACCAGACTTGAAATCACAAAACCAATGCTTTACAATATGGAAGAGGATATGGGCGAAACGAAAGATCTTTCAGCTGAATACCCTGAAATTGTTGAAAAATTAACCAATTTAGCTAACCAGAAAAGACAGGAAATAGGTGATGCATTGACCAAGATAGAAGGTAATGATAATCGCCCTATCGGTACGATAAATTAGTGAATCAAGGCACTAAGCTTTTGTTTTACTTCTTCGAAAGGAAACTGCCCCAGTAGGCTTTGCATTTTTTCCTTAATGATTTCATTGCCCGGATTGCCTATACTTCCGATATGGTCATGCTTTACTGTTCTGTCAGGCACATAGCTTCCTTCTTCTATGGCTAGGCCAACTTGCTTATAGGCATCTCTAAATGGTACACCCTGCAGAACCAACGCATTAACCTTTTCGACAGTGAATAAATAGTCGTACCTGGGTTCTTGAATCAAGTTGTGATTTACCTCCACATGTTGCAGCATATAATTAGTTATATCCAGTACTTCTTTCATGTGAAAGATACCCGGAAGGAGTGTTTCCTTAAGCAACTGCAAATCCCTGTGGTAGCCGGTAGGCAAATTCGATTGAATGTAAGACAACTCTATTGGCAATGATTGCAATGCATTACAACGTGCCCTAATCAATTCAAAAACATCGGGGTTTTTCTTATGGGGCATGATACTGGACCCTGTGGTAAGGGAATCAGGAAAGGTGAAAAAGCCATAATTCTGTCCCATATAAAGACAAATATCCATTGACATCTTGCCTACCGTAGCTGCAAGGTAGGATATAGCTGTGGCAACAGATTTCTCGGATTTTCCCCGGGTCATTTGGGCATAAACAGAATTGACATTCAAAGATTCAAATCCCAGCAAGCTTGTTGTTAACTGACGATCTAGTGGAAATGAAGATCCATAACCAGCAGCAGAACCCAGTGGATTTTGATTGACAATCTCAAAAGCAGTTTTAAAAAACCTAAGATCATCAATTAGACTTTCAGCATAAGCACCAAACCATAATCCAAAACTGGAAGGCATGGCCACCTGCATATGCGTATATCCGGGCATCAATATGTGCTTATGTTTTTCACTCAGTTCAATTAGCGTATTGAACAAGATTGATGTGAGCTCTACGATATTTTCTACCTCAGACCTCAGATACATTTTTGTATCCACCAGTACCTGATCATTTCTGGATCTACCGCTATGGATTTTCTTACCCATATCCCCCAGGCTGCTTGTCAACAATAGTTCTACCTGAGAATGGATATCCTCCACACCTTCCTCAATCAATAATTGTCCCGCTAAAGCCTCCTGGTATAACTGCTTCAATTTTTCACTCAGCTGTGACAGTTCTTCCTGTTCAAGCAAACCAATACTAGCCAGCATCTGGATGTGTGCCAGAGATCCTAACACATCAAATGGTGCAAGATGCTTGTCAAGGTTTCTATCTTCACCTACGGTAAATGCTTCAATTCTTTGTTCAACTGGCTTCCCTTTTTCCCAAAGTTTCATATCGACAGTATAGTATGGTATTGATTTAATAATTTGATGTAGGTCATGGTACCGTTTTCAAGCTCGGATAAATAAATAAATTCATCTGGTGTATGTGATCTCTCTGATTTCCCTGGACCTAATTTTATCGTCGGGAAAGGAATTAAAGCCTGGTCAGATAAAGTAGCCGAACCGAAAACTGGCAAATTAAGAGCCATAGCAGCTTTCATGAGCGGATTGGATTCATCAATGGAAGATGAATTAAGCCGGGTGGACCTGGGCTCAACTTTTGATTTAACGTTTTCCCGAATTATTTCAAGTGCTTTTAGATTGTTGTAAATATCTGTTGTTCTGACATCTACCACAAAATGACATTTATCCGGAATGACATTATGCTGATAGCCACCATCAATCATGGCAACTGTCATTTTCACTGGCCCCAGTAAAGCACTTGTCTTTTCAAATTGATAATTCCTAAACCACTGAATATCTTCAAAGGCCTCATAAATTGCATTTTTTCCTATATCGCGTGCTGCATGCCCTGAAACGCCTATAGCATAGCAATCCAGTACCATCAAGCCCTTTTCTGCCTTGGCTACCGCCAAGGACGTGGGCTCTCCCACGATTCCCGCGTTACAATTTGGTAACTCACCTAATATTGAAGCGATCCCGTTTTGACCAGAAATCTCTTCCTCAGCACTAGCTGCCAATACAATATTGAAATTAAGGTCATCCCGATCATGAAAATGTAAAAAGGTGTGTATCAAACATACCAGTGCCCCACCGGCATCATTACTACCCAGACCAAACAACTTGTCCTCGGTTACTGTCGGTTCATAAGGATCAAGCGTATACCCCTCATTTGGTTTTACAGTATCATGGTGGGAATTTAAAAGCAGAGTAGGTTTATCAGCATCAAAATGTTTATTGGTCGCCCAAATGTTGTTGTGCTTACGCTTGGGCAGAACCCCATGGGATTTAAGATAATCAAAAATGATGGTGGCCGTTTGATCTTCCTGCCGGCTTAAAGATGGTGTACTGATTAAAGTAGATAGCAGGGATATGTGTTGCCGAATATCCAAAAGCTAGTTTGTGATAAGTGTGAAATCATTAAAGTTCTTATCAGCAAATTTGCTTATAGCCGCAAAATGACTGATTCTGACATCAGAAACACCTTCACCGACAGCCTCCAGCGCGCCTTCCAGCTTCGGTATCATACCACTATGAATAAGCCCCTCTGCCTTAAATGATTCAAAGGAGCTTGCATTAATATGTGTGATCAAGGAAGTAGGATCATTAATATCTTTCAATACTCCTGGCAGTTCAAAGGTATATACCAGCGATACATCATAAATTTTTGCAGCAGCCTTGGCTGCCTCCGCAGCAATAGTGTCAGCATTGGTATTCAAGAGGTTACCTTTACCATCATGGGTCAATGGTGCTAAAACTGGTACCAGCCCACCAGACAGCCAAAGCTGCAATACAAGCTCATCGACCATCACAGGATCACCAACCCAACCATAATCTACACCATTAACTACCGGTCTCTTTGCTGATGTGATGAGATTGCTATCAGCACCCGTAGCACCTGTAGCATTGCAATTCAAGGCCTGTAGCTTTGCAACTATTTTCTTATTAACCAGTCCACCATAAACCATGGTTACGACTTCCATCATGGCTTCATCTGTTACCCTTCTCCCATCTATCATCTGCGCTACTAAACCTACTTTTTTAGCAAAATCAGTAGCCAGCTTTCCTCCACCATGCACCAGTATTTTTTTCTCCGGAATGGCAGCAAAAGCCTTCAGTAATGTTTCGAGCTTAGCTTCATCATCAATGACCTGCCCTCCTACTTTTATTACATAGACTTTTTCTTTACTCATAAGGCTACTATTTCATTCAAAATTTCCTTCAATACGGCTTGTGCGGCACACACGCGGTTGGCAGCTTGCTGTATTACCACGGAATGATCACTATCCAAAGCATCATCACTGATCACCAAATTCCTCCTGACCGGCAGGCAATGCATTAATTTGGCATTATTGGTCAGTTTAAGCTTATCGAGGGTCATTATCCACGATCTGTCTGAAGAAACCTTGCCGTATTCCTGATATGCAGACCAGTTTTTTACATAAACAAAATCTGCACCTTCTAATGCTTCCTTCTGATTATAACTCACATTTGCTCCCTTCACGTAGCTTTCATGCAGCTCAAACCCTTCCGGTTGCACTACAGTATAGTCATAACCCGCTGCAATCATCCATTCACTGAATGAGTTTGCCACCGATTGAGGTAAGGCTTTCACATGTGGTGCCCACGTAAGTACTATTTTAGGCTTCTCCGTTTTCTGGAATTCTTTTATGGTAACCAGGTCAGCCAATGATTGCAAAGGGTGCAATGTAGAAGATTCCAGGCTTATGACCGGAATTCCACTTAGCCTGGCAAATGTGTGCATCAGATCATCCTTGTAATCAGCCTCCCGATCCTGCAATGATGGAAAAGACCTGATCCCAAGAATATCGCAGTACTGCCCCATCACAGCAGCAGCTTCGTGAATATGCTCTGCTTTTCCTCCATCCATGACCTCACCTATTGCACTTTCCAAAGACCAGGAGTCCTGACCAACATTTAGACTAATCACGTGCATACCTAAATTATAAGCTGCCTTTGCCGTGCTCATTCTGGTACGTAAGCTGGAGTTGAAGAAAACCATTCCCAGGGTTTTTCTAAGGCCGAGCTCATCAAAAATCATGGGATGTTTCTTCAGATTGATTGCATGATCAGCCAGCTTAATAGGATCTTTTGTGTCATTGACAGAAAGGAATCTTCTCATTTTAATACGCCAGGGTTTTTAATTGCAATCCTGAGTTCTCAGGCAAACCAAACATAAGGTTCATGTTTTGAACGGCTTGACCTGATGCTCCTTTTACTAAGTTATCAATTACAGCCATGATTACCACAGCACCGTCAGCTACCACCGGATGCAGCAGGCATTTATTACTATTGACTACCATTTTTAAATCGGGTACCTGATCAATGACATGCGTGAAAGAAGCAGATGCGTAATATGCTGCATACATTTTTTCAATCTCCTTTTGTGACATGTCCGTTTCAAAACAGGCAGATGCAATGATACCCCTTGTGAAATTACCACGATAAGGCACAAACCTTAAAGCTTCGTTGAAAGCTTCATCAATTATGGAAAAGCTTTCTTTAACTTCAAGCAAGTGTTGATGTTTGAGTGGTTTGTATACGCTCATATTACTATGGCGCCAGCTAAAATGCCCGGTACTACTTAGTGCCTGACCAGCACCTGTGCTTCCAGTGATTCCACTTATGTGAATATTGTTCCGATATATTTTATTTTCAATAGAAGGAAGTAATGCAAGTTGTATTGCAGTAGCAAAGCAACCCGGGTTGGCTACTTTTTTGGCAGTTTTTATCTGATCATGATTCATTTCCGGTAGCCCGTACACAAATTCGTGGGCCTCTCTATCAAGCCTGAAATCCTGGCTCAGGTCAATGATTTTGGTTGTATCAGAAAATTCATGTTGCTCGAGGTAACTCTTACTCTGCCCATGACCTTTGCATAAAAATACTACGTCTACCTCTTCAGTAGGCTCTGGCACAAACTTTAGCGCCGTTTCACCAATGAGATCTGTGTGTACTTTTGCCAGACTGTTGCCCGCATTACTCTCACTTTGACTGTAAACTATGGAAGCGGAAGGATGACTAATTAAAATTCGGGTAAGTTCACCAGCCGTATATCCGGCTCCTCCAATAATTCCAACTTTTATACTATCCGCCATTATGTATAGATTGGTAGATTTTTGATTGATTACTAAAGATTTTGATAAACCCTTTTACATCGTCACTATTCCATGCTTTGTTCTCTTCTCCGTATTTACCAAAGGTAGAATTCATTAAATCATTTTCAGAACGAATACCCAATAACTGGTACCGATACGGAAGTAGTTTAACATCCACTTCACCGGTTACAGCTTTCTGTGAACTCTCAAGAAAAGCTTCCAGATCACGCATAACAGGTTCTAAGTACTGACCTTCATGCAATAGATGTCCGTATTGCATTGATAACTGATCTTTAATCAGGAGCTGATGTTTAGTCAGCACATGTTTCTCCAGCAAATGATGGGCTTTGATCAACAAAAGAGGGCCGGCAGCTTCAAAACCAACCCTGCCTTTGATCCCAATAATAGTGTCCCCAACATGAATATCTCGACCAATTGCAAACTCACTAGCCAAAGCATTTAACTTCTGGATGATAGTAACCGGATCCCCTTCAAAATCATCTATACCTATAGGTTGCCCACTTTCAAATCTGATCGTGCATTGCACTGATTCATCCATAGATCGGCTAAGTGCACTGGGAAAAGCTTCTTCTGGAAGCGGAAGTTCCGAACCCAGCGTTTCCTTTCCTCCTACAGAAGTACCCCATAATCCCTGATTGATTGAATATACAGATTTACTCCAATCACCGGCTACCCCTTGTTGTTTGAGGTAATCTATTTCAGCTTCCCTGCTTAATGTATTATCCCTTATGGGTGTGATAATTTCCATATCGGGACACAAGGACTGAAATATCATATCAAACCTCACCTGGTCATTGCCTGCACCAGTACTACCATGAGCTATAGCATCGGCATTTAGTTCCCTGGCATGCTCAGCGATTAAAAGTGCTTGGAAAACACGCTCTGCACTTACAGATAATGGGTAAGTATTGTTTTTCAAAACATTCCCAAAAATCAAATATCGAATGGCTTTGTCGTAGAAGGTTTTGGTGGCTTCAATCGCCTTGTAACTACTGGCTCCTAGATTTTTAGCCTTTTTTGCCAGTTCTTCTTTTTCCTTTTCCGTAAAGCCGCCGGTGTTTACAGTTACAGCATGCACATCCATTCCTTTCTCTACAGAGAGGTATTTCACACAATAAGAAGTATCTAAACCACCACTGAAAGCCAGGACAACTTTTTTACTCATAATACTTTTATTTTGGTTAGGAGTTTCGATTTTTTGAATTTCATGAAACGCTCATAAATAGCTGATTTCTTAATGAAATTCCATTTTTTGCGCTTTTTCTCTTCTGGATCGTATAGCATTCCGGTACATAAGCAATTCTTACGGTCTTTACTTTGCAAAATGGAATAGTTGATACAACTGGCACAGCCTCCCCAGAAATTATCATCGGTTGTAAGTTGCTGGAATGTTACAGGATGATAGCCCAATTCGGAGTTTATCTTCATTACCGCGAGACTGGTAGTTAATCCAAACAGCTTTGCCTGAGGAAACATTTTCCGGGAATGCTTAAAGGCTTTTTCTTTGATTTTTTTAGCAAGACCAAGTTCTCGGAAGGTTGGATTTACAATTAACCCGGAGTTAGCCAAATACTGGCCATTACTCCAGGTCTCTATATAACAAAACCCGGCAAAAGCTCCATTAGAAGTCAAAGCGATGATTGCTTTATTTTCCAGTATCTTTTTTTCGATATAGCCTACAGACCTCTTGGCGATTCCTGTTCCTCGCTTAAGCGCGCTATCTTCGATTTCTTTACAAATCTCTTCAGCGTAGCTTAAATGCGTCGCATTGGCTACCTGAATAATAAAATCAGACATTTCTTTAGATGAAAATTTTAGATGAAAACAATAAAGGAAATTGGGGAGAGGATTGCCACGTAGGCAATCATAGTTTATTTAGACAGGCCTGCGCCTATCCGGGAATCTCGGAGTAATTGTGGGGTAATATGATTGGTTTCCCTTATACATCTAACACAAAAGTAAGCTTAAAAATATGTTATACAACAAGCTTTAGTTTATAAATTTCAATCTTAGACACTGAAAATACCAATATTTTAGAGTTATGAGGGTCAATATAAAGCTAAGAGTCATTGCTTTTTAGGCTTTTCATCTTAATACTCCCTGATACACCACCTGAAACAATATATCGCATAACTTCAGTACTAGGTGCATCAATAGGTTCAATTAAAGTCTTATCTACTATAAAAACGTTTCCACTGAAATTATAAGAATGTGGAAAATACACAGTGGCCATACCTGGTAACCCAATTGAGGACAAGTCGTCCGCAGTAATAAAACCTGGTTTTTTAAGATTAGAGTTTTTTTCTACGGTCACTAAAACTGCTTTCTCAAATTTTCGCTTCTCTCCTACAAAGGCAGAGAGTAAATCTTTGAAAGATGAATAGATTATATTGATTATCGGAATGCGCTGCATAATTCGCTCAAAAAGCACGAAGAATGGCTCCACGAAAAATAAACTTGCCAGGTAACCTAGCAGCGTTGTTACACCCAGAATAATAAACATTCCTAAACCAGGTATGGGAATCTCAATAAGCCCATCGAGCCACCCAATTCCTATGACAAGAATATAAATGGTTAATGCCACTGGAACTACCAATAGCAATCCTTTGATAAAATAATTAATAAGCTTTCTCATAGTCATATATTAAAAAAGGCTTTGCCAAAACAGACAAAGCCTTCAATTTATGATAATGATATGTTTTTACAAGGTCATTCCAATAAACGCTTTGAAGGCGATTCCCATCAATCCTGTGATGAACATTGTAATACCCAACCCCTTTAATCCATCAGGGACATTGCTGTATTTCAGTTTTTCTCTGATTGCTGCAAGGGCCACAATAGCAAGGAAAAATCCAAAACCTGAACCAAAGCCAAAAGCTGTTGCCTCAACTATAGTATAATCTCGCTGTACCATGAATAAAGAACCACCTAGAATAGAGCAGTTAACAGCAATAAGCGGAAGGAAAATACCTAATGCACCATATAGTGCAGGTGAAACTTTTTCCACAATCATCTCTACTAATTGTACCATAGAAGCGATAACCGCGATAAACATGATGAACTGTAGGAATGTAAGATCAACCGTAGCAAAATCAGCACTCAACCAGGTCATAGCTCCTTCTCTGAGCACGTATTCCTGAAGTAACCAGTTAATAGGCACGGTAATCGTTAATACGAAGATAACAGCAGCACCCAATCCCAACGCTGTACTCACCTTTTTAGAAACCGCAAGGAAAGAGCACATACCCAGGAAGTATGCAAAGATCATGTTATCAATAAAAGCACCTCTGATTATAATATTTATAGCATCCATAATTTCTAGCTTAAGAATGTTCTACATAACCGTTTTTGGTACGCTGAATCCAAATAAGGATTCCAAGTACCATGAAAGCACCAATTGAATCAACCATGAGACCATTGGTTGGGAAATTTGCTATGCCAATTGCCTCAAAAATTTTGAAATCAAATATTGATCCTGAACCAAAAAGCTCTCTGAAAAAGGCCACTGTTAAAATAATCCATGCATATCCAAAACCACTACCAAGGCCATCCAGGATAGAATCATAGGGTTTATTACCCATGGCAAAAGCTTCCAAGCGTCCCATCACAATACAATTGGTAATGATCAGCCCTACAAAAGCTCCCAACACTTTATACATGTCATAATAATAGGCTTTAAGCACTTCTGAAACTAATGTAACCAGGGTTGCAATAATGGCTAACTGTACAATTATCCTTACCCTATTAGGCACAAGGTTGCGAATTAATGAGGTGATCAGGTTTGCAAAAACAATTACAAAAACCACAGAGATCGACATTACCAGTGTGGGTTCCATTTTCACAGTAACAGCCAAAGCAGAACAAATACCTAGTACCTGTATGGTAATTGGATTATCCTCATTTAGTGGATCAGAAATAAGTCTTTTACGTCTTTTCGAAAGTAACGGCTCTGCCGGTTCCTTTACTTTTACTTCCTGATCCTTTTCTAATGTTTCAGTGCTCATAATTGATAAATTTCTTATTCAAAAATTCTTATAACGACGCTACACGTCCAACTTCTTCTTTTTGTTTATTGATGAATTCCATGTAGCAACTTAAATAGTATTCCATCATTTGATTTACGCCTTTAGCCGTTAAAGTAGCTCCAGACATGCCATCAACCTGATGCTCTGAAAGTCCTGAATTGTTTTCTCCTTTGAGCATAGTTACTGATACCAACTGACCGTTATCACCAAATACTTTTTTACCCTGGTATCTATTTTGAACTTCAGGAGTGGTAATTCTTGCACCTAGACCGGGAGTTTCTGCTTTATGGTCAAAAGCAACACCCCTAATGGTATTGAGGTCACCATCCAGCGCCACGAATCCAGATATCCAATCCCAAAGACCTGCACCAAACATTGGAAAAACATAAGCATTCACCTTTTCGGAATCATTTTCATCCACAAACATAAATACAGGATAATATCTATCCTCCTTAGGTCTTTTGTGGTTTTTCTGAATATCGATCCTCTCGGCGATCAAATCATTACCATTTCTATCCTTGGTCACAGGCTGAGCATTGATGTCAACTACCATGGATCTTACACGGCTATCGTAAGCATCAATAAACTCCTGGTCAGTTTTGAATGAAGAAACATCCATTACTGCACCAAGTATCTTTTTCTTTGTATCCAACTCTACCTGTCTTTGCTGCAACGGCTTAAGGCCGACAGAAGTAAGAGACAGCAATCCACCCAATATAATGGTAAGAATGGCGGAAAATATAATTACGTAAGCATTAGACTGTTGCACGTTGTAACCTCCTTTTTTTGTTGGCTTCTACTACATAATAATCAACTAGTGGCGCAAAAACGTTCATAAATAAGATCGCCAGCATAATTCCTTCAGGATAGGCAGGGTTAAACACTCTTATAAGGACAGTAATTACTCCAATGAGAATGCCATACACCCATTTTCCCATCTCTGTCTGCGCTGCTGATACAGGATCTGTAGCCATGAAAACGGCTCCAAACGCCAATCCGCCAATCACCCAATGATAATGAGGTGGCATAGCCATAAATTCATTAGCACCTATTAGATTGAATATTAGGCCCATGACGTAAGCACCACCAAATACACCGGCTATGATCTTCCAACTGCCAACACCAGTTATGATCAATATCGCTGCACCTATAAGACACATCAAAGTTGATGTTTCACCAATACTACCTGGCATGATGCCCAAAAACATATTCCAAAAATCATAAATGCCTGCTGACCATGCGTTATTGAACTGACTTACTACCGGCTCAGCAGAACCTCCTGATACAGTTTCAGCACCTATTGCCAACGGTGTAGCTCCTGAATAAGCAGCAACTGGCTCTTTATCCCCAAGCCATGTCCATACATCACCGGAAATATCTGATGGGTAAGCAAAATATAAGAATGCTCTTGCTGTAAGTGCTACGTTTAGGATGTTCATACCTGTTCCACCGAAAGCTTCTTTAGCAATGATTACTGCGAAAGCAGTAGCCAAAGCAACTTGCCAAAGTGGTATAGAAGCTGGCATGACCAGCGGATTAGCATACCAGTAACCAGATAGCCCTCATTGATCGGGTGTTGCCTGATTACACATATTGTAAACTCAATACCCAAACCAACTACGTAAGATACGATTACGATTGGTATCACTTTCATTGCACCAATAATAAACTTATCCAAAAGTGTAGCCTCTATACCTGTCGCTAAATAATGCTGATGTCCTACATTCCACATTCCAAAAATCAAACATGGAATCATCGCAATAATTACGGTAAACATCATTCGCTTCAGGTCAACCGCGTCTCTTACCTGAACACCCTTCTCTGGAGTTGTAATCTTTGGAGCAAACAGAATAGTTCTGTGTCCTTCATAAATAGGATAAAATTTCTCCCATTTACCACCCTTCTCAAAATGGTGCTCTATTGAATCAAAGGCTTTTTGTACGAACTTCATAGTATCAATTAACTGTTTCTAATCAAATCCAATCCTTTTCTAAGAATATCCTGCAATTCGTGTTTTGATACATCTACAAACTCACAAAGTGCGATATCCTCTTCCACTACTTCCAATATGCCAAGGGCCTCCATCTCATCGTAATCTTCAGCTAAAATCGCCTTGATCAGATAAGTAGGAAGAATATCCATAGGCATTACCTGCTCGAATGTACCTGTTTGCACAAATGCACGCTTCTCACCGTGTGTATTTGAGTCAAGTACATATTCCTTTTTAGGATTTAAAAATGATAGTAATCCAAAAGCCCTGTGGAAACTAAGCTTTTTAGTTGATGGTAATATCCAACCTAACAATTCCTCATAATCACCCTCAGGGATAACAGAAATAGAATGGTCGTAATAACCAATATATCCTGTAGGTTCTACTCTTACACCTGAAAGCACATTACCGGAAATAATTCTTGTATGATCTCCACTTACATTACTCTCAATGAATTTATCAACACATGCTCCCATGTGCGTTTTGTAATACTGGGGTGTTTTCACCTCAGAGCCACCCATGGAGATAATCTTGGTAGCATCATATTTTCCTTCAAGGAACAACTTTCCAATCTGGGCAACACCATAAGGATGAACGGTCCATATCAAATCACCTTTATTGATCGGATCAATATGGTGAATATGAACGCCGACATTGCCCGCAGGGTGCGGTCCAGAAATTTTATTCACCTGAACTCCTTTTACCTGGCTGAAAATGGGAGAAACTTCTCCTTTTCCGTCGATGCCAAGATGTACAATGCCAGAAGTCAGCTTTTTAAGTATGTCTATACCTGCCTGAAAGGCCTGCTCCTGCCCTTTGAGTAATATATTGTAATCAGGTGCCAGAGGATTGGTATCAAAACCAGATATGAAAATCGCTTTTGGTGTATCAGCAGGGTCTGCTACAACTCCAAATGGTCTCTGGATGATATTGGGCCATACGCCACCTTTGCACATCATTTCTACAGCTTCTTCCTTACCAAGATTGGCAATATCTGAAACTGAATGCTTACTGAAGGTTTCGTATTCTATTTCCTTATCTGCCAAAATTTTAATTTCAAGCAGTTTTCTTTTTTCCCCTCTTTTTACTTCAACGACCTCACCACTTACAGGAGCAACGTACATTACCTGATCCAGCACTTTATCGTAAAGCAAAGGTGAACCAGCTTTTACGGTAGTTCCTTCTTTGGCAACTACTTTAGGGCGCGTTAATCCTGGAAAATCTGTAGGCTTTAAAGCATAAGTATCCGGTCTGACATTATCTACAACATTGCTTGCCGGCTTGCCTGCAAGATTTATATCAAACCCCTTTTTTAACTTAATCGTCTTAGACATTGATGGTTACGAGATTCTGTTTTTTTGGACGTGGCAAAAATAATAAAAAAAAGATCTTATGGAATATTTTTGATAATAGGCTAACAGGATTTAAACCTCCTCTGCAAGCACTGATTGAAAGCTGGATTCATGAGCCTTTAGATAGTCGGCAACACGCTCCATCAGCCACATAGGTGTACTCGTGGCGCCACATATGCCAATGGTATCATCCTGCTTAATCCATTCCATTTGTATATCATCTTCACTTTCAATAAAGTAACTTCTTTTATTTACCTGCTCGCATACATTGAACAGGGCTTTTCCGTTGGAACTCTTTTTACCGCTTACAAACAAAATCACATCATTTTCTCCGGAAAACTTTTCCAACTGAGGCTCCCTGTTAGATACTTGCCTGCAGATGCTATCATTAGCATTAAAAAACTCCAATGAAAGCTCACCATTGGCTGACTCTATTCTTTTTTCTATTTCTTTTTTGATTTTATAAAAGCCTTCAGTGCTCTTGGTTGTTTGACTGAATAGCGTCACTGGCTTGGTGTAATCAATTTTATCCAGGTCTTCTTCAGACATCACAATAATTGCATTTTGATTTGTCTGTCCTGCAAGACCGATTACCTCTGCATGCCCGGTTTTACCATAGATCACAATCTGTCCATCAGATTTTTTCATGGTATCGTAAGCGTGCTTTACTCTATTTTGTAGCTTCAATACTACTGGACAAGATGCGTCAATCAGTTCAATATTATTTTCAAGGGCTCTTTGATATGTTTCGGGTGGTTCTCCATGTGCTCTGATAAGCACTTTACAATCCTTAAGGTCTTTGAGATCTTCTTTATTGATGATTTTCAGGCCTTTTTCATTGAGGCGGCGTACTTCCATATCGTTATGAACAATATCGCCAAGGCAGTATAATTGCCCACTTGATTCCATCTCATCCTCTGCCATTTGGATGGCAAACTCTACACCAAAACAATAACCTGAATTTTTATCGATATTAATTTCCATGTCGGTCAATTCACTTTTCTTCAATCAAATTGATTGCCCATTTATAGATTCTATCTACTTGATTGTCAAAGGTAATATCTGATGTATCAAGTAAATAAGCATCTACTGCTTTTTTTAAGGGACTATGTTCCCTTCCACTATCTATTCGGTCTCTCTCTTCCAGATTTTCTTTCACCTCTTCCAATGAAGTGTCTTTCCCATTTTCTTTTAACTCCTGCCAACGCCTCTGGGCTCTTGCCTCTAT
Source organism: Cyclobacteriaceae bacterium (assembly GCA_965227155.1). Lineage (GTDB taxonomy): Bacteria > Bacteroidota > Bacteroidia > Cytophagales > Cyclobacteriaceae > UBA6059. The sequence goes on along the minus strand of OZ245731.1, from coordinate 2,984,431 downwards.
ACTGGCAGTCATAAAAACTTTTAGGTCAGCATCAGGAAACACCACTGTACCAATATCCCTACCATCCATTACAATCCCTTTTTGCATTCCCATGGCTTGCTGTTCGGCTACCATTTTATCACGCACAGCTGGTAATTTGCTTACTGCACTTACATTTTGAGAAACCCTGAGCGATCTTATATCATCCTCAACAAGCATACCATTAGTGTAAGTTTCTTGTTTTCCGTTTTTCGGGTTTTTGTTAAATCTAATGTGAATATTTTCAAGGGCTTGGGTGACTGCTGCTGGGTCATCTATATTTACGCTATTGTCAAGAAAATACTTGGTAACAGCCCTGTACATGGCGCCTGTATCTATATAGGTGTAGTTGAGTTTTTTTGCAATTACCTTAGCCGTGCTACTTTTTCCACAGCCTGAATTTCCATCTATAGCAACTATAATTTTGTTAGCCATCAACAGTCTTTGATTGGGCAGGGAATAGGTTTTCCTTTCTTGATTTTCTTGTGATTGCGGCTTTTGTAAGCATGTGGTTTACAATCTTGCAGGAAAATGCTACAAAGGAGAAGGATGATTATGCCGAATGAAAATTTGAGTCTTAAAGTCGATACTTTCATTTCACCTGCAAATATAATCGGACACACAATCACCTACCTAATCATTAATGGATAATCCATTAGCCTGATATGCGATAAGCAGAATGTGGGTTCTTTCCTCCTTTATATATATTGTGTTATGAAATGGCTGGTCTTATAATCATACACTTTAAAGACTTCAACATATGAAAATCAAGCAGGGCAACCTCATAGATATACAAAACAGAGCTATCTACCCGGTAGAAATCCGTTATGATAAGATAATTAAATCCATTGAGCCTATCGATAAAGTAGTAGAAGGCTACCTCTTACCCGGATTTGTGGATGCCCATATCCATATTGAAAGTTCATTGTTAGTACCATCGGAGTTTGCAAGGCTGGCAGTTATTCACGGAACTATCGGTACTGTATCAGACCCACATGAAATTGCCAATGTACTTGGTATAGAAGGCGTCAATTTTATGATTGAAAATGGCAATAAGGTAAATTTCAAGTTCAATTTTGGTGCTCCTTCCTGTGTACCTGCCACAAATTTTGAAACCGCAGGGGCAACTATTGACGCTGAAGCTACCAGGGTATTACTGGAACGGCCAGAAATAAAATACCTGGCCGAAATGATGAACTATCCGGGAGTGTTAGGTAAAGATGAGGAAGTGATGAAGAAAATTGAATATGCTCATCAGCTAAAAAAGCCTGTCGATGGACATGCACCAGGACTCAGAGGCGCTGAAGCGAGGCAATATATCAATGAAGGCATTTCTACAGATCATGAATGCTTCACCTATGAAGAGGCATTAGAGAAACTGAAAGCAGGAATGAAAATCCTAATTAGGGAAGGTAGTGCTGCTAAAAACTTTGATGCCCTTATCGACCTGATCGACCATTACCCAGAGGCTATCATGTTTTGTTCTGATGACAGGCACCCTGATTATCTCTTGAAGTCACACATTAACGATCACGTGAAAAGGGCTCTTGCCGCGGGTAAAAACCTATATGATGTACTGTATGCCGCTTCAATAGCACCAGTGCTGCATTACAATCTTGATATAGGGCTCCTGAAAACTGGTGACCCCTCAGATTTTATTTGTATAGATCACCCTGATCATTTTAACGTAACGGAGACGGTGATCAATGGCACCACAGTAGCAGAGTCCGGCGTACCACTCATACCCTCTGTACAATCCTCGACTCCCAATTTTTTTAAGGTAAAATCAAAAACTGAGGCTGATTTTCATGTAAGTGAGATAGGTCAAAACCTAAGGGTCATTGAAGCACTTGATGGCCAGCTGATAACCAATAGCATAACATTTCCAGCAGAAAAGCTGGATCAATTTCACCAGAATGATCCCGGGGATGATATTTTAAAAATTGCAGTCGTCAATAGGTACACAGATACTAAACCTGCCATAGCATGGATCAAAAATTTTGGATTAAAACAAGGGGCTATTGCTTCTTCAGTAGCTCACGATTCCCATAATATAGTAGTTGTAGGTGTTAGTGATACAGCCATGTGCCAGGCAGTAAATCTAATTATAGAGCATGGAGGTGGGCTTTCAGCAGTAGGAGGCAATTTTCAGGATATACTGCCTTTGCCAGTAGCCGGCCTTATGAGTGAAAAACAGGGTGAGACTGTAGCCCAACTGTACACCAAGCTGGATAAAATAGCCAAATCAAAACTCGGTAGTACATTATCTTCACCTTATATGACCCTGTCATTTATGGCTCTTTTGGTTATTCCTTCACTAAAACTGAGCGATAAGGGTTTATTTGATGGCCAAAAATTCGAATTTTGCAAAAATTTTACTGATTGAGGGTGAATTTTTAAACAAAAAGCCCGACTTAATTCATTCAGGCTAATGATTTTATTAAATTGCCGAACAATTCCACCTATTTCATAACAATTATTCAAAATTTATGGCACACTTAAGGTACAATGCACTCAATCAGGTTCAGGAAAGAACCCCAGTTGAAGTAGAATCACCTACTTCTAAAATTTCAGAGTATTTTGGTTCGCTTACATTCGGGTATAACCAAATGCGAAATACACTCTCTCCAGAGGTATTTGCCCGAGTGGATTATGCAATTAAGAATAGAAAAAAAATAGATGAGCCTACTGCAGATGCAGTGGCCGCAGCAGTAAGAAATTGGGCAATGAGCCACGGTGTAACGCACTATACCCACTGGTTTCAACCATTGACAGGAGCTACTGCTGAAAAGCACGATGCTTTTTTTGATCCAAGAAAAGGCATAGAAACATTAAAAGGCGCTGAGCTTACACAGCAAGAGCCTGACGCGTCATCGTTTCCTAATGGTGGCATAAGAAGCACATTTGAGGCACGAGGCTACACAGCCTGGGATCCAAGCTCTCCCATTTTCATTATGGAGAAGACTCTTTGCATTCCTACCATCTTTGTGGCTTTCACTGGAGAAGCGTTGGATTACAAAGCTCCTCTATTGAAAGCTTTGGAAGCAGTGGATAAAGCTGCAGTAAAAGTATGTAAGCTATTTGATCGTGCAGTGACCAAGGTTTCTGCATCATTAGGTTGGGAACAGGAGTACTTTGTAATTGACGAAGCGCTTTTTGCAGCCAGACCTGACCTTGTAATGAGTGGCCGAACCGTATTTGGACACAACCCTGCCAGAGGCCAGCAGTTGGATGATCATTATTTTGGTGCGATACCAACTCGCATATACGATTTCATGCGGGATTTTGAAATCGAATCACATAAGCTAGGTATTCCACTTAGAACTAGACATAATGAGGTGGCTCCTTCTCAGTTTGAGGTGGCTCCTATGTTTGAAGAAGTAAACGTAGGTACTGACCACAACAGCTTGCTAAAAGATGTGATGGAAAAAGTATCCAAGCGTCACAAGCTCAAGGTACTTTTCCATGAAAAACCATTTGCTGAACTTAATGGTAGCGGTAAGCATAATAACTGGTCTTTGATCACTGATACAGGCGTGAATCTTTATCAGCCGAGCAGCAGTGCACGCGAAAACCTTCAATTCCTGACCTTCCTGGTGGTTACCATCAAAGCGGTTTACGAATATGCTGATTTATTGAGAGCAAGCATTGCCTCTGCCGGTAATGACTTTAGACTTGGTGCTAATGAAGCTCCTCCTGCCATTATTTCAGTATTTATCGGTGAGACTCTTACTGCAGTACTGGATGAGCTTGAAACCAATGGTAATATCAAAGTAGAAAAAGGTGATAATCTATACATGAAGCTGGGTATCGACCAGATTCCTGAGATTATCCTTGATAATACGGATAGAAACAGGACGTCCCCATTTGCCTTTACAGGTAATAAGTTTGAGTTCAGGGCTGTAGGATCTGACCAGAATGTGGCTAGCCCTATGACTGCCCTCAACCTAATCGTGGCTGAGCAGCTTACGCAATTCCATGATGAAGTAACCAGTAAAATTGAAAAAGGCACCGAAAGAAGAATTGCAATTATAGAAGTGCTTAGAGACTATATCAAGTCATCAAAGCCAGTGCGTTTTGAAGGTGACGGCTATTCTGACGAATGGGTAGTAGAAGCTGAAAAGCGAGGGCTATCCAACGTGAAAGAAACGCCAAAAGCACTTGACTTTTTTGTTAATGAAAAAGCCAGAAGTATATTCAAGAAGCATGGCATCATGTCTGATGTAGAAATCGATGCAAGACATGAGATTATGCTTGAGAATTACATTATGAAGGTACAGATTGAATCCCGCGTAATGGGTGACCTGGCACTGAATCATATTATCCCGACAGCAATAGCATATCAGAATAAGCTTATTGCCAATGCTAAAGGGCTTAGTGAGCTGGGTATTGACAACAGCGAGATCACTTCAAGCATTAAGAAAATCTCTGATCATATTTCCACAATAGGAAAATCAGTGAACGAAATGATTGAAGAGCGTAAGCGAGTGAATAAGATTGAAGATGCACGGGAAAAAGCAATCGGCTATTGCGACGATGTAAAAGGCAAATACTTTGAAAAAATCCGATATGCCGTAGACAAACTGGAACTATTGGTGGATGATGAAGATTGGCCACTGGTTAAATACAGGGAGATGCTTTTCTTGAGATAGGAAAAACTGAGATTTTAAAAAGCCACCTTGAGTGGCTTTTTTTATGATCAATTTCAAAACTCTATTTTTCCCTTATGCCAGGCTTTTCCCGGCAAGGAAAAGTCAAAATCGTAAGCTTTTTCGATAGCTACCAACCGGTTTCTCAAACCGATAGATCTTAATCCAAGGTATAGCCTCCTATTGTCTATTTCTTCAATATCTTTTAGTTCAAATCTTCCTAAAAAACCATATTTGGTCATGGCATGCCCTGTTTCCACGGCATATTTCCAGTCTTCCATTTCGGCTATTTCGTAAGGAGAAATTCTCCCCAGGGTAAGTTCCTGTTTTAATAATGGTGAAATTAGTCCAGGGTAAAGCGAATCCTCCGCCACAAATTTTTGAGAAATACTATTATGGTGGCTGACAATGCCTGTAGCCCAGTAGTTATTGCCTATCAATTGCTCTGAGGGATAACCTACACTATCAATGACCTGGTGCAACCGATGCAATTGAGAAATAGAAAACGCCGCAAACTTTTTCTCACCATAGTTGTCCTGTGCACCATTGCCGATACGCAAAAGTGCACCGATAACCTTCCATTGATTTTTGGAATGCATGTATTTGAGTAAATCCCGGGTGTCGCTGCGGATTTTGGACTCATAAACTTCTTGCCAGCTCTTAAAGGTCTTCTTTGTTGTATTACTGCGTTGATAGACCTTAGAAATCCACTTATTTCTCTTAACTGACTTTAGACTCAGGCCATTCCTTATCGACCTTTCTAATAATGGCTCACCAGATTGCTGGTTGCCCAAATAGCCCGCCAATTGAAGCGCATTTTTGTAGTCTTGGATGAATATAAAATCATAAGCTTCGAATAGCTGCTCATAGCCTGATAAAGCATCTTCAAATTTTTCATCAGCTATTAGCCTTTCAATGCCTATTATTTTATCATGGTAGACAGTATAATCTCTTGCTTCAGACAAAAAATAAGTGCAAACTAAACCAATAATAATCAGAGCGTTTTTCATGGATATTTTATCCACAAAATGCGCCTATTACTGCAATGGTTGCTTTATTAGTGGCTTACCTTAGCTCTTTTTTATTTTCAACTACGTAGTATACATCGAGTTGAACATCACATAATCTGTGGATAAATCAGTTCCCCAGCCTGTTGCTTGCCCATCGCCTTCATTGAGATTGACCCGAATTATGATCTCAGACTGCTTTAGTATTCTTTTTACAAAATTCATATCATACTCTTTGGGCATACCGGCTTCAAGCATCTGTACTTTCTCATTTTCATTGCCCAGATAAAGATCCACCTTAGATGGGTCAAAAGCGATATCAGACCTACCCATGGCAGCCAAAATCCTTCCCCAATTAGGATCACGACCAAACATTGCCGTTTTTACCAACGAACTATCCGAAACTACCCTAAGCATATGGCGTGCATCCTGATCGGATGCTGCACCTACAAATTGATATTCAATAAATTTTGAAGCCCCCTCCCCATCAGAGATAATAAGTTTAGCTAAATGAATCATCAATTCTTCCAGCTTTTGCTTAAAAGTCTGATAGTTAGGATCATCTTCACTTACAATTTCATCATTATCAGCCATGCCATTGGCCATTATCATGGCCATATCATTGGTGGAAGTATCTCCATCAACTGTAATCATATTAAAACTAACATCTACAGCCTCTTTAAAGGCCTTATCCAGCAATGACTGTTTGATTTTTAAATCAGTGAATGCAAAAGACAACATAGTGGCCATATTAGGGTGGATCATACCTGATCCTTTAGCTATACCAGCTATATTGATGGTATTACCGTCAATATCAAATTCCACATAGCCTTCTTTGGCGAAAGTATCCGTAGTAAGAATAGCATTGGCAGCAAATGATCCAGCTCTAGAGTTCTCAGAAATCTTTTTCACATTTTCGCGAATACCATTCACCACCTCCTCAGTTGGGAATGGCTTACCAATTATACCCGTAGAGGCGATCATCACAAGGCTTTTATCAATACCAAATTCCTCTGCTGCGGCCACTGCCATAGCCTCAGCGCCTTGTTTACCCTGCTCGCCGGTTACTGCATTAGCATTTCCAGAGTTTACTATGATCGCCTGAACTTTATTATCAGACTGAGCAAGGTGGGCTTTTGTCAACTTAATGGGTTCTGCCACTACTTGATTTTGTGTAAATACAGCAGATACTGACGCGGGCACTTCAGAGTACATCAAGGCAAGGTCCCGACGCATGGATTTCACTCCGGTATGTGCGCCCCAGCATTTGATTCCTCTTACATTGGTTATATTTCTAATCATTGTATTCAAATTCTAAGGTTGTAAAGGTGCAAAATTTAATCCGGTTGACTCATCCAGTCCCAGCATGATGTTCATGTTTTGTATAGCCTGACCGGAAGCGCCTTTCACCAAATTATCAATGGCACCCATGCTGATAATGGTATTGGTTCGCTCATCATAGGTAGCATAAACATCGCAATAGTTTGAGCCTCTCACCTGTTTTATGGAAGGCAAAGTATCCAAAACTCTTACGAAGGGTTCCGATTTGTAAAAGTCTTCAAATATACCCTGGAGTTGATCTTCACTGACGGTAACATTGGGTTTTGAATAGCTAGTGGCAAGGATGCCTCGGTCTACCGGTAGCAGATGCGGTGTAAATAGGACTGAACAATCGGTTTTACCCACATCACTTAAGGTATCTTGTATTTCTATGGTATGCCTGTGCGTTTTTATGCCATAAGCAGTGAAATTATCATTGACCATAGGAAAATGCGTATTGGGTTTGGCTTTGATACCGGCACCAGTAACACCGGTTTTGGCATCTACTACAATGGAGTGCTCATCAATCACGCCAGCATCCAGCAGTGGTGCCAAGCTCAATATTGAGGTCGTGGGAAAGCAACCTGGATTAGCTACCAATTTAGCCTCTGCTATGGCCGATTTATAGAGCTCTGGTAAACCGAATACCGCTGCTTCGAAACCTTCTTCAAAATTGTGGTCTTTTTTATACCAGGCATCGTATGTTGATTTGTCCTTTAACCTGAAGTCCCCCGATAAGTCAACTATTTTAAAGGGTGATTGAAAATGCTCTTTGACAAAATCCATAGATACTCCATGCGGTAAAGCCAAAAAGACCAAATCCAATGCCTCACTTCCGATATCCTGAATTGATCTCAAAGGCATATCCATAATGCCCCTCATCTGTGGGTGGACATCAGAAAATTTATCCCCAGCCCTACTTTCAGAGGTTATGATTTTAATTTCAATATTGGGGTGATTTACCAGCATGCGAACCAGTTCTGATCCGGTATAGCCCGTAGCCCCTATGATTCCAATTTTATATTTATCCATGATAAGTCTCTTTGATTGCTGTAAACATTGTATTCACTACGGTAATCAGGTCTTCATCAGGTATATTTAAAGGTGGCACAAGTCTAACTACGGTCTCCGCAGTGACATTGGCTAATACCCCTTTTTTCATCATATTGACTACCACCGGTTTGGCTGGCTCGGTCAGCTCTACCCCCAACATAAGACCCATTCCTCTTATTTCCTTGATTTGCGGAATATCTGCTTTAGCCTGCTCTACCATTTCCCTGACCAGATCGCCTTTTCGCGTGGCTTCTTCAAGTAGGCCTTCTTCTTCCATTACCTGAATACTGGCCAATGCTACAGCACATACCAATGGATTACCTCCATAGGTAGTTCCATGATCGCCATAATCTATAGCACCACCCACTTCCTTGCTTGCTAATACGGCACCAATTGGCACCCCTGCCCCAAGGGCTTTGGCCAGTGGCATAATATCTGGCTTTATACCATAATGCTGATGGGCAAACATTTTGCCGCTTCTTCCCATGCCACATTGGATTTCATCAAGTATCAGCACCACCTTATTTTCCGTACAAAATGCGCGTAGCTCCTGCAGGTAAGCTTTTTCCATGGGCCAGATACCTCCCTCGCCTTGTATAGGCTCCACCATAATGCCGGCTATATCCTCATTCACCTTCTCTTTGATGATCTCAATATCATTCGGGGGCACGTGGCAATAACCGGTAGGAATAGGCTCAAAACCCTGCATCATTGCCTTTTTGCCAGTGGCCGCCACGGTGGCCATAGTTCTACCATGAAAAGCACGGTTTACGGTCATGATGGTGCCACCTCTACCCTGCTTGTGGGCATATTTACGAGCTATTTTCATAGCCCCCTCTACTGCTTCCGCTCCACTATTCCCAAAAAAGGAATATTGCAACCCCGATAATTCCGCCAACTTTTTAGCCAAAAGCATCTGTGGCTTACTCACGTAGAAATTAGAAATGTGAATGAGTTTACCCGCCTGTTCGCAGATGGCTTCCTTAATTTTTGGATGGGCGTGCCCCAGGTTGTTAACAGCTATACCGGCAAGGGCATCAATATATTCCTTGCCTTCCATATCCCACAGCCGACATCCTTCTCCTCGCTCAAAAGCGAGGGGGTACCGTCTGAATGTGGGCAAATAATAAGCAGCGTCAAGCTCATGTAGAGCTGCCGAAGAATATTGATTATCCATGATATTAGTTGATTTTAAAAGAAGGCTGAATATGCCTGAGCATAGACTTAAGGCTGGTCAGAATAGTATAAATATTATCGACCGATAAGGATGAATACCTAAGAATAGAAATCGAAGCTTGCGCTTTTTCCATGGTGCCTGGCTGCAACGCCTTCTGGATTAAATTCATTAAAGTACAAAAAAACTGTTTTTTAATGACTTATACAGGTAATTTTAGATTAATGGTAATCTCAACCTATAAATCAATGAATCACTAATTATGTTTCGCAACCATCTTATACCTCTTGTAATTATAGCAATTCTTGCTTTTTCAGGATGCTCCCAACAGACCCACTTTGATATATTACTCACCAACGGCATGGTGTATGATGGAACCGGAGCACAAGGCTATAGCGGCATGGTAGGCATCAATCAGGATACTATAGCTGCCGTGGGAGATCTCGCAAATGCTACTGCCGATACTGTGATTGACCTTAACGGGATGGCCGTCAGCCCGGGGTTTATCAACATGCTTAGCTGGGCGATAGTAGACCTTATACAGGATGGACGATCTATGGGTGACATCAAACAGGGAGTTACTTTGGAGGTGTTTGGGGAGGGCAACTCCATGGGGCCACTCAATGCTGAAGAAAAGCTATTGATGCAGAAAAACCAGGGTGACTTTAAATATCAGGTTGCATGGAATACGCTAGGAGAATACCTCGAATTTCTGGAAAATAAAGGCGTTTCACCAAATGTGGCCTCTTTTGTAGGCGCCACTACTTTAAGAAAACATCAAATAGGGTATGCCGATAGAGCTCCAACTGATAATGAGCTGGACTCTATGAAAATATTGGTAAGACAGGCGATGGAAGAAGGGGCGCTTGGTGTAGGTTCCTCATTAATCTATGCACCAGCCAGTTATGCCAATACAGATGAGCTAATCGCACTCTGCGAGGAGGCCGCAAAATATGATGGGGTTTACATCTCACACCTGCGTAACGAGGGGAATAATTTCCTGGAGGCGCTGGATGAACTGTTAACAATCGCCAGCACTACCGGCATAGATGCTGAAGTCTATCACCTTAAAGCCGCCGGCAAAAACAACTGGCCTAAAATGGACGTGGCTATTCGAAAAATTGATTCTGCAAGGGCTGCGGGGCTCAATATCACCGCAAATATGTATACATACATTGCCGGAGCTACGGGGCTGGATGCCAGCATGCCACCCTGGGTACAGGAAGGTGGCTATAGCCAATGGAAAGCAAGGTTAATGGATCCCAAAATCAGAGCTCGCGTAATCGATGAAATAAAGACACCTACTAAGGAATGGGAAAACCTATACCTCGCGGCAGGTTCCGCAGATAAAGTCCTCTTTAGCAGTTTTAAGAATGATTCACTCCGTTTCCTTACTGGAAAAACTCTGGCAGAGGTAGCCAATTTGATGAATCAGTCGCCCGAAGAAACTATGATTGACCTGGTGATAGCCGATGGCAGCAGGGTTGGCACCATCTATTTTATTATGAGTGATGAAAATGTGAAAAAGAAAATAGCCCTACCATGGATGCGTTTCGGTTCGGATGGAGGCTCTATGGCAACAGAAGGTAGTTTCCTCAACAGCAACCCACATCCCAGGTCCTATGGGAATGTTGCCCGTTTGCTGGGTAAATATGTAAGAGAAGAGCAGGTTATCCCTTTGGAAGAGGCCATTCATAAGCTTACATTGGCGCCAGCCACTACCTTAAAAATCAAAAAACGAGGTAAGCTGGCACCAGGCTATTTTGCTGATATTGTGGTATTCGACCCTAAAACAGCAGCAGACAAGGCCACATTTGCTGAACCACATCAATACGCAGTTGGAGTGCAGCATGTGTGGGTGAATGGGCAGCAGGTTTTAAGTAATGGTGAGCATACCGGTGCCATGCCAGGACGCGTGGTGAGAGGCCCCGGGTGGAATGGCTGGGAGAACTAGGATATTGCCCGGCTTCTTTTCTTACGTACAGGATACTTAAAAAGCATTTCCATGCTTGTTTTTACAATCTCACCGGAATTCTTACAAGACAAAAACTTATCATCTTTGTAAAGGTCTGCTAGTTCTGTACGCAACTGCTCCACATTTTCCTGTGTGGAAATATCATCCTTACACATTGCCTCCAGCATAAGCTCTAAGTCCTCCCGAGTATCCTTCACGCGGCTGATCATCCGCATCCTTTCCTCTTTTTGATATTGCAGCATAAGTTGGGGACTCATCGTACGAATACCCAATTCAATAATTGGGTAATTCTCTTTAAAATATTGCGGCATGTAGATGGATCGAGCACCTTCAAAGCATTCCTGGTCAAAATCTATGGACCGTAGACGGAAATATACTTCATCAAAATCGGGGATAACCTCTACAATAAAATTATCGTCCCGCATATCTCCCAATAACTGCACAAGGCATCTTTCATTGAATTTTACAAACTCCTTGGCCAATCGCAACGGGTTATAGTCTTCTCTATGCAGGTGATCCTTAATAAACACATGACCCGGTATGCCCTGGATATGTTCCTCTACCAATGTGTTACCTTTCACCAGGTAATTGATTTTATTTGGAGAAAGCATATGCTCCAATTCCATCCCATAAATTCTGGAGGAATCTGCCTGCTTGATGTAGAAATAATCAAAAAGGTCATTGATCTTATTCACTACCCTTACCCGAAATGGCCGTGTATTGCCGTACATGCATAGGTCTACCCTGTCCACATATAAGTGCTTTATGGCTGAAACATCACCACCTACTTTGAGCAAGGCATAGACTTCCAGTAGGTTGTCGTTGATATATTCCCTGTCATTCTGATCGTAAATCATGGTTTCCCATAGGGTGTCATTCCCAAATCGATCGATCAGGGTTATGGTACTGATGTGCCGCTTTAGGTCATTGTAGCTGATCGGTACATTCATCTCCCTGTTGCTCCTGCGTAGGTAAGTTCTAAGTTGATCCGAAACGGGAAATACAGGTTTTTTAAGTCTTATCCTTGCCATAGGGAAATAATTATGAAACGCATATTAAAGCATATTTCACAAAGTTTCGCCAATTCACATCAGGCGATTCATTGATGCAAATCATAATCAACATCAGGTAGCTTTATTTTGAGTATATTTTACACATGAATGGAAAAGGCATAATTCGAAAAATCCAAAAGAATACGCCTGATAAGCTGATTATCAAGGGTTTTCAAACGCTTTCAAGCTTGGCTCCCAAAGGCTATTCAAAGAAGAAATCAGAAGCCAAAGGAAAAGCCAAACTCACTTACATAGGTGAGGAAAACCCCGATGAAGTACAAAATCAGCTGTTTGTTTTCAACAATACTGATTATTCTGAGTCCAAAGAACTTGCATTATTCGATGAATTGAAGTCGATACCGGCCGATAAAGTGGGATGGTTAAATTTTCATGGTATCCATGATATCCCGCTATTGGAAAGCCTGGGTAAAGTACTGGCGCTTGACAGGCTATCGATACGACAGCTTATCGATACCACGCTCAGGCCCAAGGTGGAAGACTATGAGCACTACCTATTTTTTAGTGTAAAATCCATCCTTGAAAATGAAAAAGATGAGGGTGGTCTTAATGTGGAGCAGATTTCCTTTGTGCTTACCCAAAATCTGGTGGTCTCTTTTCAGGAGAAAGTGGCCGATCATTTTGATCATATCAGGGCCAAGATCAAGGATAATATGGGTTTGATTAGAAAAAAAGAAAGTGAGTACCTGCTGGTGCAGCTTTTGGATGCTATCCTTGATAATTATTTTGAGACCATTGAAGCTGTAAACCAGCGACTGGTATGGATCGAGCAGGAAGTACTATCAGAACCCAAAAACAAAAACCTCCTGGAATTAGAGAAGGAACGCCGGGAAATTCAAATCATTAAAAAATCATTATTCCCCTTTTCTGAAGCATTGACAAATATCCTCAATGGGAAAACCAAGTTCGTTGCGGACCATAATTTAAAGTACTTTAGAGACTTACAGAATAATGCTGCCAATGCGTTGGAAGAGGTTGAATCTTCCAATAAATCCATCGAAAGCCTTACCAACATTTATTTTTCATCTTTGAGCCAAAAAATGAATGAAACCATGAAGGTGCTCACTACTGTAGCGACCATTTTTATCCCGCTTACCTTCCTGGCTGGAATATATGGAATGAACTTTGAGTATATGCCGGAACTGGGTTATCGATACAGCTATTTCATATTGCTCGCCATTATGGGAGTAACCGTGGGTGCTATGATCTATTATTTTAAAAAGAAAAACTGGTTATGAAAATAAACCCATTGACCTCCTTATTTGCTTTATTGCTAATTACATCTTTTTCTTACATCTCTTGCAAAGCACAAGATCCCACACGCTTTCAGAGCGAAATTGATAGTTTGAAAAATTTGACCATTCCGCCGGGCAGCACGATTTTCGTTGGAAGCTCAAGTATCAGACTTTGGCCCGATCTCAATAGTTGGTTTCCTAAGCGCACCATGTATAACCTTGGCTTTGGGGGCAGTGAAACCAGCGATCTTAATTATTATCTGGAATCATTACTATTGAGCCGAAAGCCGGATACAATACTAATATACGAGGGAGATAATGATATCAACAGTGGTAAATCAATAGATCAAATTCTTGAAGATACCCGACATTTAGTAGCCAGCTTAAAAACGGATTTGCCCGATGTAGTACTTTATTTTATCTCGCCCAAGCCAAGCCCATCAAGGTGGTACCTCAAAGATGAGTACGAAACTTACAATCAGCGATTGAAGCTGTTTTGTGAAGCTAACGAACTAGGGTTTATAAATGTGTGGGATCCAATGCTTGGGTTAGATGGCAAGCCTGTACCAAAACTGTTTCAATCCGATAGCCTTCATATGCTTGATGCCGGCTATCAAATATGGACAGAAGCTGTTTTGGAGGAGTTAGATCATTAATCCTGCATAGCATCAATTTTCTTGAGGATTTGCTCCGCTTCAGCGGCCTTCATATCACTGGCCTTTCTATCTGTATGAGATAACTTATACGATTGCTGGATCAGTTTCTCGTATTGCTCCTGTAATTTCTCTTTCTCTGACTTTTTCTTGAATAACCCAAACATGATTTTGCTTTTGAAGGATAACAGGCCGATTAACCTTTTGTTTGCGATCGCTGCAACTTACCTCTCCTGCTGTAAAACTTCCACAAGCCTGTTGGTTGGCCGTTTTCATAAAACCCGTCTTGCGCAATATTGCCGTTATCGTGATAAAGCTTGAAACTACCATTGAGGATACCATCTTCGTATTTAAATTCCGACTGTTTTGTCCCATCGGGGTAATAGCTGATAATAGTTCCATCACCATCTTCAAAATCGCCGGGATTTAGTGTTTCACCCTGCCGGGTATAATATTCGCTTACATTGATGAGCCTGCCCTCGCGCCATTGCTCATCTTGCTTGAGTTGCTCATTTTGATAGAAATGGCCCCATAGCCCGTCCTTTTCGTCATTCAAAAAACTACCGAGAGAGGCCAGTGCACCGGTTTCATAATAGAAAATCCATTGACCGTTTTTCATACCATATTGATACGGGCCTTCAGACTCTATATCTCCGGACTCGAAAAAATATTTCCAAAACCCGTGCTTCTCGTCAAGCTTGTAATCCCCGATAGAATAAAGGTTACCATTGGGCAAAAGGCTTACCCAGGTGCCAATTTTCTGTCCCAGATCATAAGTTCCTTCCACGCTTTTCTGCCCACTTTCATGGTACTCCAGATAGAGGCTATCCAAAAAATCATTCTTCATGAAGAAAACACGAGCAAGCTCTCCACTTCTAAAATAATCCCGGAAGGTACCCTCCTTAATTCCAAACTTATAGTGCTCCTCTGCGGCTATACGACCATTATCATGATAGAAAAACCAATCGCCATGGGGTAATCCCTGACTGTAACTCTTGGCGAATATCTTTCTACCCCACTCATCAAATTCCATCCAGGTACTATCCTTTTTGCCTGCTTTATAAAAACCCTTTAAGGCTACCTGTTGGTTATTATAATACTCTTCATAAGGCCCCTCCAATACACCATTTTCATAATTAGCCTCAGAAATCTTTTCGCCATACTCATCATAGTTAGCATAAAGTCCTTCTTTGGTATCATCCTTGAAAGTGATCAGTTCCTTTAAAGCACCGTTGCGGTGATAATATTTCCAGATTCCATTTTTCTTTCCGGCTTCAAATGCCCCTTCTCTTTCGAGCCTACCATTGGATTGATAAAAGAACCAACTCCCCTCCGCTTGATTATCTTCAAAATTTCCATTAATTCTAAGCTCCCCATCGCGGTAGTAAACCTGAAATTTACCATTGAGCTGGCCACTATCGTAGCTAAAATTGGCCAGTTTTCTATTGGAGGGATATTTCACAGCCCAATCTCCATCAGCCAGCTTTCCTGAAAAGGAGCCTTCAATAGTATAGCCGGCACTATCAGAAACTGTAAAATTACCTTCAGTAGCGGGGATCGTGTTGGCCAATGCCACAAGTACAGAGTCTTCCAAAGGGAAAATCAATGACTGTGCAGTAAGCGAACCAATGGTAAATACTACTGATAGAAATATGAATGCGAGGTATCTCATGCCCGAAAATTATCCCTGAATTATTGAATAGTTAACGTAATTCTAGCTCTATTGATCAATTTTCGTGCTAAATATTAAGTAAGCAAATAACTGAGGTATCTTTTTAGGTTTTGTAATGCAAATTCCCGAACATGCCTGTACTCCTCCAGGGGCATGTAATTACTAATTTTAATGAAATCCCGCTCTTCAATAATCTTCTGAAATTCTGAGATATCCATTTGGCTTACATGTTTGTAATTATCCTTTTCAAAATGATAATGCCATGGATCAATATTTACACAGATATATATATCCTGTGTTTTCAGAGCTTCAAAATTGGTGAGTAATTTGGGCCCAAAGGTTTCTTTAGACCTTCCTCCAATGTGTAGGGTAGTACTGAAATGATTACCCCACCAGAACATGCATCTGTAAGCAAAAACCGATTTTTTTGTGAACAGGCGGGGGTAGTCCAGTATGTTGTAGGGTAAGCCCTTGTAATTTTCGCCTTTGCTTATTTTACCCGATTTCAGATAAGTACCCTTTGGAAAAGGAAAGCTTGTTTCTAAAGAAGTAGCCTTTATATCCTGCTCTATCTCTACCAGCAGCTTGAAAAGTTTTTCCTGAATCTTACGCTTGGTAAGCAAAAACTTCTCATCCAATAGATATTCAAGTTCTGTATTTGAAAGCTCAGTATGCAAAAGCAATTATTTCGTTTACCATCTTATTAATGCGGATGCCCAGGTAAAACCACTACCAAAAGCAGCCAGGCATACCAAATCACCGGATTTTATTTTTCCTTCCTGATGTGCCTCACTCATAGCCAGTGGAATAGAAGCTGCTGTGGTATTTCCATACCGCATGATATTGTTGTACACCTTATCATTCGTCAATCTCAGCTTGCCCTGTACAAATTGACTTATTCTCAGGTTTGCCTGATGCGGAATCAACATGTCGATATCTGAGGCCTCATATCCATTTTTCTGCAAGGCTTCTTGAATCACCTCCTGAAATCGGGTAACGGCATGCTTGAACACAAAATTGCCATTCATGTATGGATAATAAGAGAGATCCTCAGGATTATTCTCCTCCAATATTTCAGGCACCCAATGCTTTGTATTCGGTCCTAATAGAGCTAGTTCTTTGGCGTGTCTCCCTTCACTGTGAAGGTGCGTGGAAAGAATTCCCCGTTCTTCATCGGTTGCAGAAACTACCACTGCTCCGGCACCATCACCGAAAATAACCGTAACTCCCCTACCTCTCGTTGTTTTGTCTAATCCGCCACTGTGCAGCTCAGAACCTATTACCAGAATGTTCTTGTACATTCCGGATTTAATAAACTGATCAGCTACACTCAGCGCATATATAAAACCAGAACATTGGTTGCGCACATCCAGAGCACCAATCTCCTTGATGCCCAATTGCTCCTGAACCATTACACCCGGTCCGGGAAAGTAATAATCGGGGCTTAGAGTAGCAAATACGATAAAATCTATATCGTCTGGGGTAAGTCCAGCATTCGCTATGGCTATTTTTGCGGCCTCAGTCCCCATTGTAGAAGGAGACTCATCGCTATCGGGTTTCACCCACCTACGCTCCTTGATTCCGGTCCTCTCCTGAATCCATTCATCAGAGGTATCCATAAATTTCTCTAAATCCTTGTTGGTCACCACGTTATCAGGTACATAGTGGCCTATTCCTGTGATAATTGAATTGGGCATGTTGTTAATTTTAGTATGGCAAGATAATCAAAAATGGAAAAAATGAATGATCCAAAAACCTCAGCACAAGTACCACTGCAGAAGTCCTGGCACAAATCATAAGCCGATTATATAATTGCCTCCGGGATTAGTCTCATTTAAGGTTAGATTTAATAGAAATCATAATTCACATGAAGCAGTTAACCATCATTTCTACAGTCTTGTTCTTATCCATCGGAGCTATCTCTGGTCAATCTTTAAAACCCGATAAAAAACAAAAGGCCGGCCTTGAGTTTATCAGCAAAAATCAGGAAAAGTACAATCAATGGCTGGTAGAAATCGGAGGTATCATCTCACCATCTGGTAAAGAGCAGGGAAGAGCGGCATCTGTGGCCTCCAAAATGAAAGCTATAGGTCTTCAGGATGTTATTGTAGATGATGAGCCCAATGCGATTGGCATAATCCCGGGAGAAATAGATTCAGCCATTGTATTCATAAGTACATTGGATGATCTGGCGGGCGTTGCAGAACATCAAAAAGCCCAGAATGCACCACCTATAGTTGAAGGCAACCGTGTGATAGGCCCGGGAACCAATACATCTTCTATTACCATATCCATTTTAGCTGCTGCAGAAGCAATCATTAAGCAATCCATCAAACCATACTATACGCTTGTTTTTGCTGCTGTGGCCCAGGAAGAAACCGGTCTGGTAGGCATGAAATCTGTTTTCAATGATTATAAAGACCAATCCATTCTTTTTGTAGATGTGCTGGGTGATGGTCACCGACTTTCTTACGGTGCATTGGGCATCCACTGGTGGAAGGTCTTTGCCAATGGACCTGCAGGCCATACATTAAGAAGCGGCTGGCCGGGGCAACCTCATGTCAATCAGGCTATAGGTAGGGCTGTAGATAGAATATTAACCCTGCCACAGCCCAACGAAACCAGAGAAAGAGTAACCCGCATCAATGTAGGCATGATAGAGAGTGGAAATGTGTTTAACCACAAACCTGAAAGGGGCTATTTCACACTGGATATCCGGTCATTGGACGAGAATATCATATTGGATATCGAGGCTGATGTAAGGAAAATTCTGGACGGTGTAGAAGCAGAGACTGGTGTGACTTTTGAATTGGAACCTTTCCAGATTATGCCCGGCGGCCAAATCGAAGGTTTTGAAAATGGCAGGTTATTGGGAAAAGCAAAAGCCATTTCTTCATTTCTGGGCTATGAAGCAGATCTTTCAAATGCCGGCAGCTCTAATATGAATGTGGCCTTAAGTCAGGGCAAGAAAGCGATTGGTTTAGGAGGTAGTCGAGGCGGTAACAGGGGCTTCCCTGACGAATACGCAGATAGCGATGCAATGATTAGAAGTGCGCAGCATGTATTTCTTATTGGTACAAGCTGGCCTTAATCGCTATTAGCTGTACTAGTCGAAAAGTGTGTAGTTACCAAATTGGTCTACTGGCTTGGTCCTTTCCATCAGTCCATGATGATCCTGCGCCAGATCTTTTATGCCATGGCTTACCGTGTAATTTGACCATTGATTAGGGTCAAACTCCAGAAAACAAGATGACAAAGAATCAGCCGGTTGGTGCTCATCAAGCCAGCTATGGTAGTGTTTGGGATTGATAATCAATGGCATATGCTCAGGTAAATCATCGTTTTTTTGATGATTTACGGCTTGTAGAAGCATTGTAAAGCAGATCCTGGATTTCCCTTTTTCATCATCGAAATATGACCATGTACCTGCTATAGCAAATGTCTTTTTGTCGCCAAGAAATGCAAAATGAGGTGTAAAATGCTTTTTTCCCTGCATTCGCCAAAAATAGAATCCGCTGGCCGGAATGATCACCCTGTTTTGTGCCAGACTTTTTTTATGCATGCCCGAAGAATTGGCTTTGTCCCACTCCAGATTAAAAAGCTTTTGACTGATCGATTTAGATTTTGCCATCTGGGGTATTATCCCCCAAAAGCCAAATTGTAATTCCTTTGGTTGCTGCTGAGTAATAATGGGCAGACTTTTGGTTGGCGCTGCATTAAAAGTTAGGGTGTAACCGGCCACTTTTGAAAGACCAAAAAGATTAGCCAAATCATCGGATTCAGCAAAAAGTGCGTACCTGTCAATCATAAAGCTAAATTACACATGCTCACTCAAAAAAGACACTGCCCTCTGTTCAGACCAGTAGGCACCGCCGTTATTATAGCTTGCAAATCCACAATGACCTCCCCGATCCGGCATTTCAAAATATACGGTATTTGACCGCTCAAAGGGTTTACGCTGATAGCATTCCTTACCTAAAAAGGGATCATTCACAGCATTGACAATTAAGGTAGGTATGCCAATGCCCTCTATAAATTTAATGGCGCTGCATTTTGAATAATAATCATCGGCATTCAGAAACCCATGATAAGGTGCTGTATAATGATCATCAAAGGCATAAACGGTCTTCACGGAAGGTAATACTTCAAGATCAAGCGTATTGGGAAACTGCTCCGCTTTTGCCCGCAATTTTATTTTTAAGGACTTCATAAAGCGTTGGGAATAGATAAAATTATGGGGCTTATTGATCTCTCTTGCACAGGATGCCAAATCCACCGGCACTGAAAACACAGTAGCCGCCATTACTTCTTCAAACTTAGGGGTTTCAATTTCACCCAGGTATTTTAGGGTCAGGTTTCCGCCCAGACTAAAGCCTACTAGTCCGATTTTTCGATATCCTTTTTGGATGACATAGTCAATGATCGTGGCTAAATCATCAGTAGCCCCGCTATGGTAGAGCCTTGGTGCAAGGTTCATCTCTTCGCTACAGCCACGGTAATTCCATGCGCAAACGTCCCATTGAGCACTGGTCATAGCATTGATCATCCCAATCATATAGGGTCGTCGGGAATTGCCTTCCAGCCCATGACTAATAATAACCACCCTATCGTTTTGATCTGTGACCCAGTCTACATCCAGGAAATCACCATCCGGAGTGTTTACACGCTCTCTCTGCAAGGCTTTAACAGGCTTAACCTTCCTTAGCCCTGCCGGGATTATGGTTTCTATATGCCTGTTGAATAATCGCCTTGGCGCTTTGTAATCAGAGGGATGAACAACCGGCATATTATACAGTTATTTATGGATTGAGATTAATAGCATCTAAATAAGCAATCATTTGCTTAAATTCGGGATGGAGGTAACAAAATAATTCTAAATTTGCCCACCTGTAGCAACATTAGTTATTTTTGATTTAATCGAAACTGATAAAAAATTAAGATAAAACACCTATGGCGGAAGTAATCAGAATGCCAAAAATGAGTGATACCATGGAAGAAGGTGTCATCGCATCTTGGATAAAAAAAGAAGGAGATGAAGTGCAATCAGGTGATGTGCTGGCGGAAGTAGAAACCGATAAGGCTACCATGGAGCTCGAATCTTTTGAAGATGGCGTGCTGCTTTATATTGGTGTGCAGGAGAAAGAATCCGTACCTGTAAATGGTGTGATTGCCATCATTGGTGAAAAAGGTGAAAATATAGATGACCTCCTCAAGGAGATCAAAAATGGTGGTGGCTCAAGTCAGAAGGAAGATTCTGGCGAAGAGAGCTCCGCCAAAAAGGAAGAATCTTCAGAAAGTAGCGATAGTGATGCTGATGTTGATACTTCAGATATCAATGCAGAGCTCATCCTAATGCCAAAAATGAGTGATACCATGGAAGAGGGCACAATAGCCCAATGGCTCAAAAAAGTAGGGGATGAAGTAAAATCAGGGGATATCCTGGCCGAGGTGGAAACAGATAAAGCTACTATGGAGCTTGAGTCTTACGAAGATGGGGTATTGCTGTACACCGCGGTAGGCGATGGAGAGTCAGTTCCGGTTGATGATGTGATTGCCATTATTGGTGAAAAGGGTGCTGATTATGAATCATTGCTAAAGGCACATAAGTCCAAATCAAAAGATTCAGGTTCAGGCAAAGAAGAGCAAAAAGAAGAAAAACAACCTGCTAAAACCAGTGCTGAGTCAGCTCCGAAAGCTACAGAACAAAAACCTGCCAGCACCCCACAACCTGCAGAAGCTACCAGTAACACCACTACAGATAGTGGTAGAATAAAAGCTTCACCCCTGGCTAAAAAATTAGCTGAAGAAAAAGGATACGATATTAATCAGATTCCGGGTAGTGGTGATGGAGGAAGGATCATCAAGCGCGATGTGGAAAACTTTACCCCTCAGGCACAACCGAAGGCTGCGCCACAAGGAGATAAACCTGCTGCCCAGCCGATTGAGTTACCAAAAGTAGTGGGTGAAGAAAGCTATGATGAGGTCAATGTATCGCAAATGCGTAAAACCATTGCGCGCAGACTGGCTGACAGCAAATTTACGGCCCCTCATTTCTATGTAACCATGGAAATCAACATGGATAAAGCCATAGAAGCGCGTAAAAGCATCAATGAAATCTCGCCTGTAAAGGTGAGCTTTAATGATATTGTCATAAAAGCTTGTGCAGCTGCCTTGAGAAAACATCCTGGAGTTAATAGCAGCTGGCTGGGTGACAAAATCAGAAAAAACCACCACATCCATATCGGTGTAGCTGTGGCCGTAGACGAAGGACTGCTGGTACCGGTAGTAAGATTTGCTGACAACAAGCCTTTATCTCATATTGCCGCAGAAGTTAAGGACCTGGCAGGCAAGGCGAAGGATAAAAAGCTGCAGCCTTCAGACTGGGAAGGCAACACCTTCACTATATCCAATTTGGGTATGTTTGGTGTGGAAGAGTTTACCGCGATCATTAACCCACCGGATAGCTGTATCCTTGCAGTAGGTGGCATTAAGCAGACCGCAGTAGTAAAAGATGGCGCCCTTGTTCCTGGGAATGTTATGAAGGTAACCCTGTCTTGCGACCATAGAGTTGTGGATGGTGCTATGGGTGCAGCGTTCCTACAAACACTGAAGGGACTGCTGGAAGATCCTGTGAGGATACTAGTCTAAGCAATAACCTGCTGCTGTCAATCTGGCATGCTCACAGGAGTGGGCATGGTAATTGACCCTATACCGGAAAAAAGACTTTATTTTTAATGAAAATACATTCTACAACCGTATGTGCCATCTCCCATAATGGTAAAGTAGCTATTGGTGCCGATGGACAGGCCACTATGGGTAATACTGTAGCAAAAAGCAACGTAAATAAAATCAGAAAGCTACAGGAAGGTAAAATTGTAACCGGATTTGCCGGCAGCACTGCTGATGCCTTTACCCTACTTGAGCGATTTGATGAAAAGCTTAATGCCTATGGAGGCAATATGAAGCGTGCTGCCATAGAGCTGGCAAAGGATTGGCGCACTGATCGCTACCTTCGTAGATTGGAAGCGATGATGATCGTGGCGAATAAAGATGAAGTACTGATTATATCTGGTACCGGCGATGTGATCGAGCCTGATAATGGTATTGCTACCATTGGATCAGGAAGCATGTATGCCCAGGCAGCAGCAATTGCACTTAAAAAGCATTCTTCTCAATTAACAGCTAAGGAAATGGTTCAGGAAAGTCTGAATATTGCCGCTGACATTTGCATCTATACAAACCATAACCTTGTAGTAGAGTCCATAGACTAATTGTTGATAAAACCACCTCTGTTCGCAATACAATCATTAAAGCAAGGTTTGATGTTAAACTAATTGTGCTTAATCATTCTTATTGACTATCTTTTAATCAGTACCATCAATACGAAAAGATAGCTTTATCAAAAAAAACAAATTCAAATATTCTGTTTGGCATTGCTGGGCATTAGCATCAAATAATACTGTTATGCTGTCTGGGATAATCATTAAAGGATATCCAGGCATCATTAGGAAAGATGAGTCGAGCATCCTAACCTTCTTTAAGGTAGTGCGATCCTATTTTTCCAAACCGGCTCGACAAAAGACATTTGAATTAGTATTAGGAGCACATCGGTATGAAATCACAACAGACAAATTTGGGAAATTTGAAATCACTATATCCGGCAATGAGTTTGATTTACAAAAGCTGTCATTTGAAAGAAAAAATAAAGCTATACCTATACTGCAGGGATACCCGGTATATTTTGAGCAACACGAATGTCCATTTGTGGTAATTTCTGATGTAGACGACACAATTCTTGTATCTTATTCAGTAAAGATTTTCAAAAAACTAGCATTACTACTCTCCCGTTCCCCATCAAGGAGAAAGCCTGTAGTTGGTACTGAAGAAGCATACAAAAAACTGGCTTCCCAGGGTTTGTCCTTTCATTATGTGAGCAGAAGTGAACAGAACCTTTTTTACTTAATTACCTCGTTTCTGATCCAACATGATCTCCCTGTAGGTGCAGTTTTCCTTAGGCCTTTTGTTACCTGGCGAAGACTATTGCACAAGCGGAAAGATCATCATTTTAAAATTGATGAAATAAGCAGCCTGATAGAAAATAGTACTAATCAACAAGTGATACTTTTTGGCGATGATAGCCAGAAAGACCTAGAAGATTTCACCATACTTGCTGAGAAATACCCTGGTAAAGTATTCGCTATTTTCATTAGAGAAACCGGACTGAATAAAGTTTTTAATCCTGAGCCTGTTAGAAAAAAGGCATCTGAAGCAGGCTGGCAAATGTATTATTACAATGAATTTGCGGATATCGCAGAACCTATAAATGACATTATTCATGAAGCTTCTAATCGTTGTTAATCCAATCAGTGGAGGCATTGATAAAAGTGAATTCATCGAAATAGCAGAAACCCAGTGCAATTATCTTGGCATTCGGTATAAAGTCTTTGAGACTACTGGAAATGATGATGCAAGTAAGCTCAAAAGCTTACTGGATTCATTTAGTCCGGACAGAATAATGGCTGTGGGTGGTGACGGCACACTTCGGTTTGCTGCTATATGTGCACTTGAAAGAAACATTCCCATTGGCATCATACCTATGGGATCGGCCAATGGACTGGCCAGGGAGCTAGGCGTAAATGAAAACCCTGAGGTTGCACTGGATGACTTCCTTAAATCTCGCTTAATAGCCAGGCTTGATATGCTTTTAGTGGATGATGAACATTATTTTATACATCTGGGTGATGTAGGGATCAACGCCGCAATTGTAGCGTCCTATGAGGAAGACCCGGAAAGAGGCTTGATTACCTATGCTAAGTATTTTATAGATAAACTAAGAAATTCAGACCCATTCGACTATAAAATATCGATAGGCGATGAAACCTACACAGGGAAAGCCTTTATGATTGGTTTTTGCAATGCCAGGAAATTCGGCACTGGCATTCCATTAAATACAATAGGCAATCCTTTTGATGGCAAATTTGAGCTCGTGATTATTGAGCAAATCGATATGATGTCATTGCTAAAAGCTGGGCTGGCCAAGTTTGATGAGAGTTTCTTTGAAAATCAATATGGTAAGGTTTTGCAAGCCAATGAGATTGTAGTGTCCCTTTCAAAACCTATCCTTTTACAGCTTGACGGTGAATTAATTGGTACAAAGCAAAGCTTTGGACTCAAGCTTTTACAAGGTGCCGTACCATTTATCTCCCATCGGGGAAATGAATACCTAACCAGGGCATAAAAAAAGGCACCTTTTCAGGTGCCTTTAATTTTATTGCTTTATTAAGGAGGGCTTATTCCTCTCCCTTATCTAGTACTACTTCTACCCTTCTGTTTTTAGCTCTTGCATCTGGTCCACGTCCTTCAACGGCTGGTCTATCCTCACCATAACCTTTAACAGTTACCCTATCTTTTTCTAAGCCAAGGTCGATCAGGTAATCCGCAACAGCCTGGGCTCTTCTTTCAGATAATGCTTGGTTGTAAGCTTGCGTACCGATGTAGTCTGTGTGACCTTCTATAATGATGTCCACACCTACGTATCTGTTCAACTCCTGATTCAACTCGTTCAATCTATCGAAGTAATCCGGACTGAATTCATACTTGTCGAATGCGAAGTATACAATTACATCAAGTTTGTCGGCTGTAATCGGAGGAATAGGAAGGTCTTTCTCCATAGTAGCTGACTCAGGTGCGTCAGGAATATTTACGAAGAAGTCTTTTGCATAGTAGCCGTCTTTACGAGGAGTTAACACGTACTCATCACCTTTGGCCAATGTTACACAATATTTGCCATCGTCATCAGCTTCAACTTCACCTAACACCTCACCTTTAGAGTTAGCATATACAACGATTGATTGAGGAAGAGGCTCCCCGGTGATGCTGTCTTTCACAATACCACAAACAGTAACTTCCTGAATATCGAGCAACTCAACTCTGTAGATATCACCGTTATCGCTGGTTTTCTCACCTCTGGATAGGTAAGCATAATCATTTGCCCCTGCGATAAAGAAATACATTTCTGACTCAGCAGTATTGATACCTGTACCTAAGTTCTCAGGCTCTGACCAGTTGGTCCAAGAGTCGTCAAGTCTTTTTGAACGATAAACATCATAAGAGCCTTCACCATCTCTACCGTCAGTAGAAAAATAAAGTGTTTCTCCATCCACATCCATGAAAGGAGTTACATCATCGCCGGCTGTATTGATGTTACCCATGTTTACTGGCTCAGACCATACAGTTTCTCCATCTTCGTTCGTGCCTTTTTTAGAGAAGTAAAGATCTTTTAAACCTTTAGTGTCATCTCTTTCAGCTGAAATAATCAGTACTGTTTCGTCAGGGCCAAAATGGTAGTGAACCTCTTCATTATTGTTATACCAATTCTCGATATTCATTGGCTCTGGACGGCTCCAAAACTCACCATCGTAGCTGGATCTGGAAGGACCTGACTTTGTAAAATCATCAAAAATAACTGCACCGAGTACTATTTCCTGCCAGCTATCTCCTAGCGTCGTACTAATGAAATTGTATCCATTATTATTCAACTTGGATTCCATGTGATGTAAATCATCACTCCAATCGTCCCCAGTGCTATCTCTCTTAATCCACCATATGTCTATTTTATCTTTTTCACCGCCATCATTTAGAGGGTGGTTTCTTCTTGAAAAATACATGAGCTCATTATTGTCAGAGATAACTGGAATCAGTTCGTGATATTCTTCAGTATTGATGTTATCTCCCATTTTTTCAGCTGTGTAGTTCTCAAAATCCCGTTTTTCGAGATCCTGAGCCATAGCTATACCAGAATAAAATAGAGCTACTAAAATTAGTTTGATTTTCATGGTAATTGCTTTAATGTTCTAAGTTAGGGCAGTTTGATAGTTCGGTTTTACAATCACAAATGTCTATAAATTCTAAATATAATACGAATTGTATGGGTTTATACAATAAAATTTAAAATTCGCACTAAGATAGGAATTGATTCGCAGTTTTGATTAACCCATTTTAAATAATTCTCAATTTTTATAGATGAATCTGTTGTGTTAAATACACCAATCCAACAATTCTTTCCATAAATAAGAAATTCATTCATCATATATCCTTAAAGCTGCTGTGTTTGTTTAGCTTTAAAATCATTTCAATAGAAATCATTTGTACTAAAAAGGAAAAATTGAGTGATGGTTACTATTTATCACAACCCGAGGTGTGCCAAAAGCAGGGAAACCCTTAAAATCATTCATGAAAGAGGCGTAAATGCCAAAGTAGTGGAATATTTGAAGGTTTGCCCTACAGCAGAAGAATTGAAGAAAATTGTGCAATCTCTTGGCATTAGGCCAATAGATCTGGTCAGGAAGAATGAATCAATTTTCAAAGAGCAGTTTAAGGATAAGGACATTTCAGATAGTGAATGGCTGCAAATAATGTCTGAAAATCCAAAGCTCATTGAACGGCCCATCGTCATCAAAGGTGAAAAAGCCGTCATCGGCAGACCCCCTGAAAACGTGGAAGAAATACTTTGAATTAGTCCAGATCATCGAATAGACCAGGTCTATCTCTCCTTCTGCCACCCATGCCTTCTAGCTGAAGCCGACTTTTGAGCTTAACCTCTTCCATTGGGTAAACCGTATCACCTATTGGCCAGATATTATCTAATGTGTTTTGCCGGCCAATTTTGCCTACCGGGTAAGCATTCATTGATTTGGCAGGGTATTGCTGCTTTATCATCTGGCTTATGATAGCAGCTGATGTATCCTCCGATAACCAGTCCATGTAGACTTCTTTCTTGAGAATCATCGGCATACGATCATGCTTTACGGCTTTCAGCAAGTCATTGGCAGGCTGGGTGATCATCGCCGCAGAAACAATCTCCTCTCCGGTATCAGTATCTACAACGGTACGATAAATACCGGCAACACCAAAAACTGGCCTTTCTTTGTCAAAAATGAACCAGGGCTGCTTTGGTGGCTCTGTCTTTTCCCATTCATAAAACCCTGCCATTATAAAAATACACCGCCGCTCCCTGATTGATTTCTGTAACATATTGCCGTAAATGGGCTTTTGTGTCCAGGGCTTCAATATTCCTTCCGATCGTACATTGTGAAGCCCTTTCTTAAATGGCGGTTTTTCCCAAGGAGGTATCAGCCCCCATTTTACTTCGGCAAGTGAAGGTGGGGTTGTATTTAAAATCACATGTACTTGCTCAGTAGGCGATGTATTAAAATTGTGGTAGTTGAGCTTTCCAAAATCATCCTGCTTAATGATATGACTAAACTCCTTTACTACTTTGATAAACTCAAATATCTCTACATATCTTCCACACATATTTTAATTTCTTTGTGTTTGACAGACTTACTTAATCCTTAATTTAATTATTGTCCTAAAACTTTTCCTATGCATTTATTCTTTGATGCTAAAATGACTCAAAACGGTGGTGTCCTGGATGCGGTAGAATCCCAACATTGTATAAGAACACTTCGCCATAAGGTCAGAGATCAAATTTTAGTGGCCAATGGACAGGGTGATCATGCCCTTGTAAGGGTAACAGAAGCAAATCCAAAAGCCTGCGCCTATCAATTTCTTGAAATGCATAGTCAGGGATCAAAGCCCAAACCTGAGATACACCTCATTATTGCACCCACTAAAAATATGGATAGGATGGAATGGATGGTGGAGAAATGCTGTGAAATTGGTGTTAACCACATTCATTTTATTGTCAGTAAAAACTCCGAGCGGAAAGTTCTTAAACTGGAAAGGCTACAAAAAAAGGCAATATCTGCACTAAAGCAATCGTACAACCACTACCTGACTCACATACATGAGCTCGTGAAGTTCAATGAATTCATATCAAGTCAAAAAAGTATAGAAAATGCGTTTGTCGCCCATGTAAACCCTGACTTGCCACACTTAATGACAAAACTCAACCAGGCCATGGAATCTATTCATATTCTCATCGGTCCGGAGGGTGATTTCACAGACCTGGAGCTCAAAAAAGCCCAGGATGCTGGTTTTATACCAGTGAGCCTGGGCAATGCTGTGCTGCGTACTGAAACTGCAGGTTTATTAGCCAGTCATATAGCTGTACTGTCTAATATTAGCGCCTAATAATCCTCCACTGCTTGATAATTTCATTGGTTTCAAGTGTAAGAATATAAACACCAGCTGAAACCTGGTTGGGTAAAGATAGCCTTTGACTTACCCTGCCGTTTGTATCAGCGGTGAGCTTACCGTCTATTACCATGGCCCCGGTTAATTGTCTGATACTGTAATTGACCGCCTCCAGAGAGGACAGGCCTTTAATATTAATATCAAGGAATTTGTCGAAAGGATTAGGATAAAATGAAAGACTAAATGCTTCTGTTATGGTCTCCACACTTATTATTTCGCTGTATTCAAATGTTCCATCTGTGTCCATCTGCTTCAGTCTATAATAATTTAACCCAAGACCAGCCTGATTATCCCTGAAATTATAGGACTTTGGTGAGCTGGTAGTGCCATTGCCCTCTACCTGGCCAATTGTTTCCCATACTTCACCATCTGATGATCTCTGAACTTCGAAATGATCATTATTCAATTCTGACGCAGTTTCCCAATTTAAATAAACGATACCTTCATCAGCATACCCTGTAAATGATACCATTTCCACGGGTAGCGGGCTGTCGCCATCACTAGATCCCAGGGTAATTGGGCTGAAGGTATTTAAGGAGGAGGTGGCCGTAACACGTGTGCCATCAAAGCTGCCCCCAAGATTTGTCCATTCACTACCATTGTAATAAGCCACTAAAAGATCGGCACCATCATCAGAAATGTCGGAGCGCTCGGCACTTTCAACGTACAAACTCACTATAACTGATGCATCATTTCCGGTATCATTAGTTCTTGATAAATCCCAGCTTTCCAATTTTGAAACATTATTGATTCCCGACCCCAGACTGCTACCATTGATAGCTCCTGTTAATGAATAGGAAGCTGTGAAAATTGTACCTGCGTCTGCATTAGTTAAACCAGATATACCCAACCTGCCAATGACATCTCCAGTACCAATCGGGAAAACAAAGTTACCTGTACCCTGAGCAGCTGCGGGCCCTGCCACGTGAGATCCACTACTCAAGCCGGAATAGCCAGCTCCATTTTGGAAGAGTACATAAGCGCCTCCACTGGTGCTGATATCACCAGTAGTGAACTGCAAATTGTTCTCTATATTAATGGTAACGCCAAGGGTAACTCCAGCAGAATTATTGATTTCAAAATCATAGAAATCGGGATTTGCACTGCCACTGATGGATTGAATACCGGATCCAGAAAACAATACCTCGCCTGTACCTCCATCGAATGTACCATTATTGACGAAATTACCACTGATAGTGAGCAATGCTGGCCCATTCAATGTACCGCTCACTGAAATATTATTAAATGTCGCTGGCGAAGTTCCTGTGATGTTGGATACTCCATTGAAAAGCACAGTACCATTATTTGTATTAAAGGTTCCATTGTTATTGAAGTCACCTGACACATTCATGGTAACAATTTGTGGTGCAGTGACTGAGCCTGAAATAATTACATCATGAAAGTCAGTTGCTGCAGTACCACCAATAGCTGTATTGCCATCAAAAGTAACTGAGCCATTATTTCCATCGTAGCTACCATTGTTTTGCCAGTTGCCACTTACATTGAAATTACCAGAGGCAATACCTATGAGGCTATTGTTAATTACTACACTATTAAAGTTGAAAATAGATGAACCCGAAAGAGTAGTAGTACCATCAAACTCCACAAACCCATTATTGTCATTAAATGTACCATTATTGATAAAGTCACCCGTAATTATCAAATTGATACTGGTTGGGCCATTGAGTGTACCGGTCACTGTCACATTGCCAAATTGTGTGATTGAGGGACCAGCAATAGCGCTTGTACCATCAAAAATGACCGTGGCATCGCCGGCTGAGAAGGCCCCACTATTTGACCAATTACCAGCTAAATTGATGGTGTATCCACTGCTACCACCTTCAAAAGTTACTGCTCCGGAGCTAATGCTGATATTGCCATTTACATCAATATCACCACACAATGATTTGGTATTGCTTCCAGCAATTTCCAAATTATGAAAACCCATTGCATTAATACATTGTGCTGCATTGGCAGAAAAGCGTACAGTTCCTGTACCGGGGTTGAGGTTGCCTGTTCCTTCAAGATTAATGGTTGATAATTTTACATCCAACCTGTATATGTCCAGGGCTAACGTAGCTCCATCCCGAATGGTAACGCCACCAATTTCCTGATTTGCGGTTAGTGTAACTGTATGATTGTCATCAATGATGAATTCATCATTTTCACCGGGTATCAACCCTCCTGCCCATGTACCCGCATTATCGAAATCACCGCTGGTCTGGGTAATGTAAGAAACAGCCGCTACAGTGAAGTAATAATCCCCTACGTCCACGTTTTCAGCCAAATAGATACTGCCGGAAACATTGTTTAGTGGATAATAGGATACTGTACCAGTTGTGAAATCTTCATCGCCATCAGTATCAACTACAAGTGAATAGCTCAGGAAGTCTGGTGGTAAAGCATCAAATTCAGCAAGATCAATGGTGAAGTTAACGGTGCCAACATCTCCTGTCTCATCCATTTTCCATATGCGATCTACAATTTCAACAGAACCTGCGGCAGGCGAACCTGTGGATGTCCATGCTGTAACATCGCCATTGTCATCACCAATGAAGAAATACTCTCCATCATCCAAATCTGATACATTATCCAACTTGATTATATCAGGTTGTGCCGTTTGATGAAAATCTGTAGCACTCTCTCTGCCAATACCTCCTACTCTGAAGTAGTAATTACCTTCATTATAATAATCATTGGCGATAGTCATGCCGTATTTAGCTGCCAGATAGTTTTCTATAATTATAAACTGCGTGGTGTCCAAAACTGTGGTGAATACGATGATCTCTCCGAGTTCTCCATTGAATTCATCATTAGCATTTCTGGATCCCAGATAAGTGGTAGCAGTATTGCTGGAAGTAAACAACATATCCTGCGTATCAGAGGCTTCCAGGGTACCATCAATATGCACACCTCTATTGGCCGAGACAACCATATTTCTGAGAATGTGAGCATTACCATCGTTCCAGCCACCATTGTCATTAAGAATTAGGTCTGGTCCCCCTGTATTGGTTCTGGTAATCATACCGGCTCTACCTGCACCGCCATTATTTACAGTTGAAGCAAACAAGGTTCTGTTGGCATTATTGTCCGCCGCAATAGTAATCAATCTGCCATCACCGGTGGCTGTTGTTCTAAATACTGAAATTACACTCAAATTCTGGACTCCTCCATCCAATAAATTGACACCATTTGGACCTAGTAGCCGATCATTGGCCCCATCAAAATCAACTGAAGGAAAGCCATTCCATTGATTAGTATTTACTGTTGGTCTTTCTGCGGCATTGCCATTCGTAAAATCGTTTCCATTTCCCGAAGAATCAGCCCAGGTTTGTAAACCGCCGGCGGTTAGTCCATCAGGCATAAGCCACAACCTAATGATATCTTCATTACCTACTCCACCAGGCCCTGTAAAGCCGTTGTTATCATCATCCGTGATCGTAAAGGTATGTGTTAGGTCACCTGCCAGTATGGCTCCATTAGCCGAAGTAAGTGTAATGGTAAAAAATTCATTGGGCTCGGGATCAGTATCATTGCCTATGGTTACGGAGAAATAAATACTACTGCTTCCAGCCGGAATGGTGATTGTTCCATCTGTCAATGTATAATCCACCCCGTTGGTGGCTGTGGAGTTAGCTGCCTGATCTACCACATAGTCAATATCAATATCCTGCCCTGATATAGCTGTCAGTTCCACTTCTATGAGAGCCGGGGTAGCATTTTCAATGCCCGCGGAAGAGGCAATAGCAAAATCTACCGTCGGTTCAGGATCTGTATCTACTATTGTAAAAGTAAAAGTGGTGTTGTTAGCAGCTAAGTTTCCATTAATTGGATTGCTCAGGCTTACAATAATGGTCTCGTTATCTTCAGAGATGTTGTCATCCAGAATCTCCAGTATATTCAATGCTACCTGCGTAGTAGTATTATCACCGGGAATAGTAGCTGTACCAGTTCCCAAAATGTTAAAATCCAGGCCTGAAGATGCTGTACCTCCAGTTACTATATAATCTACTTCAATATTGCTGGTACTCGCTGAAGTAGCCTGTATGGTTACGCCTATATTAGCTGCATTATTTTCATTATCTGAATCTGTAATGTCTACAAAACTTATTTTTCTTGCATTATCATCATCATTGATAGTAAATGTATGGGTAGACTGATTACCCAATAGCATATTGTCAGATGGATTAGATAAAGCAAGGGTGATTGTTTCATTACTTTCAATGGCAATATCATTAACCAGCGTAATAACAATAGATGCACTGGTACTTCCCTCAGTTATCGTGACTGTTCCATTGCTCAACACATAATCTGTTCCGGACAAAGCTGTCCCCCCGGTTATGGTATAATCTATTGTAACATCATTGGGCATACTATTATTAAGCTCTACAGAAATCAGGGCCGGACTATTGGATTCGAATTGGGCAGAGGTAGCATTGGCAAACTCTATGGTTGTTCTGGCAATGCTGATTCCGATGTAATTGCCATCATTTACGGATACATTGGTGACCTCATATGTACCATCACCTTGATCAGTCATTTGGTACTGGGTAGCACCGGAGGAAAAGTCACCGTCTGCATCAATCAATAGGAAGTAGTTGATGTATCCTGCTGGTTTGGTCGGCAGCAAAGTTTCATCGACAGTAAAAGTCAGATTTCCAGGTGTACCTGTTTTATCAATGCGCCACTCCCTTGCTAATTTTCTATAATTAGGATCAGAATTTGGCACTTCGTTGGTTTGCCATGTTGAAATACCACCGTTGTTGTGCCCAATTAAAGTAAAATCACCATCACCCAGAGCAGTTGCTCCTGAAACACCTAAAATATTGGCCGAGGTGCCTGCACTATGTATGTTGTTTAAATCTACCCGACCCAGCCCAGCAACGCCAAAATTATAGCTACCATCGTAAGCATAATAATCATTGGCTACAGGTATATCCAGCTTGGAAGACAAGTAGTTTTCGACCAGCATTATCTGAGCTGTATTCAATGCCCTACCGTAAACAATTATCTCTACTATATCACCTTCAAGATGTTCATTCCCATTTCTTGATCCAATGAATGATGTACCATTATTAGTTGAAGAAAAAAGCATGTCATCAGTATCTGAGGCGTGCTCTGTACCATCGATAATAAGCCTTCTGTTTTCATTGCTAACCCAGCTTACCATGATGTGTGGCGCATTATCATTGTAGACGTCATTATCGGAAATGGTTTGATCGCTACCTCCGGCAGTCTGCCTTGTAATAAAACCGGCGGAACCTGATCCACTTGGGT
The DNA here is from genome assembly GCA_965227155.1 of Cyclobacteriaceae bacterium. GTDB lineage: Bacteria > Bacteroidota > Bacteroidia > Cytophagales > Cyclobacteriaceae > UBA6059. The sequence continues at coordinate 2,950,170 of OZ245731.1, read as the reverse complement.
TAATGGTTGGCCCGATCAGCGTACGGTTTTCATTATTGTCTGCCACAGCATGGAAAAGTCTGCCTTCGCTGGCCGAACTAGTTCTGAAAACAGTAAATATGGTGATATCCTGAAGTGCTCCTGATAATAAGGTATTCGTTGGAGGACCAGTCATATCATCATTATTTCCATCAAATTCTACAACTGGAAAACCATTCAACTGATTGGTGACAACAGTCGGTCTTTCACTTGAATTTGAACGTGAGAAGGTATGGCCATTACCGGACTGATCCGCCCATGACGCTAAAGATCCATCTATCAGGATATCTGTGTTTAGCCACAACAAGTTGGTCAACTGGTTTCCTACACCTCCCGGCCCGGTGCTGCCTATCTCTGAGTCATTATCCCCGATAATATAGGCACTGGTTGTTAAGGCACCCAGCGTAGCTCCGGTTGCACCAGTTAAGGATACTGTAAATTCCTCACTGACTTCAATCTCACTGTCGTCCACAATCGCAGCTTTTATGTCTGCAGAAATGCTTCCCGCTGGTATGATAAGCGTACCGTCTGTCAGCACAAAATCATCCCCCAAAGTAGCTGTTGCATTACCAAGAGGATCAACTTCATAGGTTACTGCTATGTCCTGTCCAGAGATGGCATTCAATCTCACTTCCAGATCTCCAATAGAAACATTTTCGGCCCCAGATGTAGCAGTAAATGAAAATTCTACTGTAGGTGGGACTTCATCGTCATTGATCGTGTAAATAAATGTAGTATTGGTATTCGCCAGGTTAGCATTCTGAGGATTACTTAAGGCAATAATTACGGTTTCATCGGCTTCTGAAAGTGCATCCTGGGCGATAGACAAGATATCAAAACCAACCTGGCTATCACCAATTGGGATGGTGGCCTGCCCTGTACCAAGCAAAGTAAAATCGATACCAGGAGTAGCCGTACCTCCTACAACACTATAATCAACAGTAATCGTAAAGGCACTGGTTAGGGCACCATCAATCTGTATGGTAGTTGGTACCGGAGTTGTGTCCTCATCACCATTGTCTGTAGGAGTCGCAAAACTCAATTTCAGGTTGTTGTCATTATCATTGATGGAAAAAGTATGAACGCTATTGGTGCCCAATGCAATTCCAGATGTGGGGTTGCTAAGCGTAATCTCAATGGTCTCTGTAGATTCCTGAATGAGGTCATTGATGATGGTAATGCTGAACTGAGTTGTCAGATTTCCTTTGGTTATGGTAGCGGTACCATTAGCAAGGGTGTAGTCAATGCCACCACCTGATGCTGATCCTCCGGTTATAGTGTAATTAACAGATACATCAGTACCGGCGGTATTGCTTAATTCAATTTGGACAATTCCCGGGTTTTGAGATTCAAGGGCACTACCGGTAGTATTTACAAATTGAATTGTAGTCTCTGAAACACTGATGGCGATAAAGTTACCATCATTGAATTCCACGCCTGTAGCCTCATATATATCACCATCCCGTTGTGTCATTCGGTACTCCGTGGCACCTTCAGAGAAATCTCCATTTTCATCTACCAATATTAGGTAATTATCATAGCCTGAAGGTATTGCAGGTAAGGCACTAAAATCAATCGAAACACTAATTGACCCTACATCGCCAGTTTCATCCAAAACCCACTGACGGGGAATAATCTGGTGTGCCGTACCTCCCTGTGGTGCCCCTATAGAAGTCCAACCGCTAATTGAACCATTATTGTGGCCAAACAATAGGAATTTACCGTCATTGAGATTGCTAGCTGCTCCAATTTCCAGGATTCCTGCAGATTGAGCGGCTATATGCTTATCGCTGCTACTAACCTGACCGATTCCTGCTACGTCATTGCCAAAACTGGCATCATGAATAAAATAATCGTTGGCAATCCCAATATTCCATCGTGAAGAAAGGTAATTTTCAACGAGCCTTCTTTGTGTTTCATTAAGTGACACATTGTAGGTGATGATCTCCCCCAAATCACCTTCATAATGATCGTTTCCATTTCTACTTCCAATGAAGGAAGTGCCATTATTGGTTGATGTAAATAGCATATCCTGTGTATCGTTTGCCTCAAGGGTGCCATCGATATACACCTCTCTTACAGCATTATCGACCTGGCTTACAAGGATATGACCTGTTCCATCATTCCAATCATTATCATCACCAATGGTGAGGTCACTTCCACTTGCGGACGTTCTGGTTACAAATCCCAATGAGCCATTGCTAGTAACGTTAATTGTAGGCCCAAAAAGCGTACGGTTTTCATTATTATCCGCCGTGTAATGCAACATTCTACCTTCAGAAGTAGTGGTAGACCTTAATACCACAAAGGATGTGATCTCCTGTGTGGCACCGCCTAATGCAGTGTTGGAATTAGGGCCCGTCATGTCATCATTATTACCATCGAATCTAAGGACTGACCTATTATTTAATACATTGGCTACTATCGAAGGTCGCTCTGATGTATTGGAACGAGAGTAATCATTACCATTGCCACTTATATCAGGCCAGGTCTGAAGCTGACCTGCCGGTAGACCATCTGTCCTCACCCACAGTTTATTGGTTAGAGCATCCCCAACACCACCAGGGCCTGTTATGGCAATCGCATCTGTATCGTCGTTGCTAATCGTGTAGATAACTGTATCAGCAGCACCAATTGTACCCAGAGAGGTGTTGGTAATGGTAATTTTAAAAGTTTCGCTATTCTCCTCATCTGTATCAGAGATCACGGTTCCCACAATCTCCCCAATTAAATCACCGGATGTAATGGTCGCCTGCCCATCGATCAATATGTAATCCACTCCATTGGTTGCAGTAATGTCCTCGACCACATAATCTATGGTTACGTCCTGTCCGGCAACCTGATCAATTGAAAATTCTATGGCAACATTTGTTTGGCTCTCCGCAGCACTAACCGTGGTATTATTAAACGCTACTACTGGAAGAGCTTCATTATCATTGATGGTGAAAACAAGGGTGGTATTGGTATCATCTAGGTTACCGTTGACCGGATTTGATAATGTTATTTCAATGGTTTCAGGGCCTTCTGATAATGCATCTTCAAGAATATCAAAGGTGAAAGTAGCGTCAGTATCTGTATTATCACCATTAATAACAGCGGTAGCTGGTGTAAAATCAAAGTCCACACCATCTAGAGCTGTACCTCCCGTGATTGCATAATCTACTTCAATATCATCAGGACTAGTAGCGGTACTTACAATGGTCACCACAATCTGACCTGCATCCTCATCGGCACTCAAAGTAGCCTGATCAAAACTTATTTTCCTATTATCATCATCATCGAGTATGGTAAGCGTGTGCACCGTATTGGTGCCCAGGGAATAGCCTCCGGAGGGGTTTGAAAGCGTAATTTCTACATCTCGAGATCCTTCTGCAATACCGTTGTTGATAACAGTCACACTTAGTTGAGCCAAGACACTGCCTGCGGGAATGGTCAAGGTACCATCTGCCAGAATGAAATCCGTAGATTGTACAGCAGTACCTCCTGTGATAGCATAATCAACAGTAATGTCCTCAGTGGCAACATTGGATAGTACCACATTAATCAAGCCGGGAGATTCGGTTTCAAATACATTGCTTGTGGTCTCAGCAAAAAGCACCTGCGATCGAGTAACTCCAATAGTTAAATAGCTGGCATTAGCAATATTCACATTGGCTACCTGATATTCTGAAGCAGACACTTCTGAAAGCATATATGTTGTAGCACCTGATTCAAAGTTGCCGTCACCGTCCACCAATATGGCATAGTTATCAAATCCTGATGGCAGCGCAGGTAAGGAATCTATGTTGACACTTATTGTGACATTACCAACTTCATTAGTTTCATCAAAAACCCATTCACGGGCAATTCTCTGAATCCCGTTTCCAGCAAATGGAGCCTCAGATGTGGTCCAGGAATTTTTATCTTCATTATCATGACCAAACAAGAGAAAATCTCCATCTTCCAATTCACTGGCACCACTAATTTTAAGGAAGCCTGCACTCTGTGCTGAGGTATGATTTTCGCCATTTACCTGACCTATACCTGCCAAATCAAAATTGTAATTGGCATCATGGACATAATAATCATTGGAAATAACCGCGCCCCATCTCGAAGAAAGATAGTTCTCAACGATTCGTCTTTGTGCTTCATTCAGTGACTCCCGGTACACAATAATTTCTCCAAGGTCACCTTCATAATGATCATTGCCATTTCTGCTTCCTATAAATGAGGTACCATCATTGGTAGAGGTATAAAGCATATCCTGAGCATCACTGGCTTCCAGAGCACCATCCACATATACAAAGCGATCTGCATTATCTACCTGAGATACAAGGATATGGCCTACACCGTCATTCCAGTCACTATCTTGTCCTATCTCAAGATCAGATCCGCTAGCACTTGTCCTTGTGGTGAATCCTATGGACCCATTTGATATCCCATTGATGGTTGGGCCAACTAATGTTCTGTTAGCATTACCATCTGCGGTAAAATGGACGAGTCTACCCTCGGAGGTGGTGGTTGATCTGAAAATCGCAAAAATCGTGGCATCCTGAATAGCCCCAGACAGAACAGTATTTGTATTGCCACCTGCCAAATCGTCGTTATTACCATCAAATCGGACTACCGGTCTTCCATTTAGGATACCACTGACAAGCTGCGGCCTTTCTGAGGAATTTGATCTACTGTAATCATTACCATTGCCGCTGATATCTTCCCATAATGAAATAGAACTACCCGTAAGCTCATCCGTGCGCAGCCACAATACATTTGAGGCTGAATTTCCTACACCACCCGGTCCGGAGAACCCAAGAACCGCATCATCATTATCGCCAATGGTGAAAATATGTGTGGGGTTAGGACTGGGTAGATCGGCTACTGTACTTGAAGTAAGCTCAAGGTTTATGGTTTCGCTATTCTCAATATCGCCATCATCGATAATGCCAATGTTGATGAACCCATACAATTCACCAGCAAGTATGGTAAGTGTACCATTAGTAAAAGTAAAGTCGCTATTCTGTGTGGCAGTTCCTCCCCCGTCAAGAATGTAATCTACAGTTACATCCTGTCCCATAATTGAAGAAAGCTCAACCCGAATTGCAGCGGTTCCTATGCTCTCCACTTCACTACTTTCAGCATCAGAAAAGTCTACAGTAGGCGTAGGTTCATCATCATCAATGGTGATGGTATAGGTAGTATTGCTCGTTTCGAGATTGGCATTAGTTGGATTTGTAAGAGTGATTTCTATTGTTTCATCACCTTCTGCCAGCCCATCGTCAATCAGCGTAAGTGGAATGGTTACGGAAGAGGCAGGGCCATTGATGGTAGCGGTGCCTTCAGAAAATGTGTAATCAACGCCCGCAGTGGCTGTGCCTCCCGAAATAAAATAGTCAACGGAAACAGTACTTCCATCAGCAGGTGCATATTGAATCGGGATATCAATCTGCGGGGCACCTGCATTCTCAACTTCTGTTATTGAGATTGGCGTTGTAAAACTTAATTTTCTTGTATTATCATCATCATTGATTGTGAAAAGGTGAACCGTATTAGTACCCAGGCTTATATTAGATGATGGATTTGATAATGTCAACTCGACAGTAACAGCATCCAGGTCATTGGTATCATCATTCAGTTCAATTACAATAGAAGAACTTGTTTCGCCGGCAAAAAACTCCAAAGTGCCATCTGATAAGATAAAATCTGTTCCTGAGATAGCAGTGCCACCAGTTATACTGTAATTAACTGTAGCATCAGCACTTAGTTCTGTGCTTAGCTCAACTACGATCAAATGCGGGCCACTGCTTTCAAATTCCTCACTTTCGGTCAAAGCAAATTGCACTGTAGGCTCTACAATTGCGATAGCTATAAAAGCTCCATCGGGTATATCAACACCACTAACTTCCAGCTCTCCGGTACCATCGTCATTTAACTTGAACTTTTCACTACCTTCTTCAAAATTTCCATCGGTATCTATAAGCAGACAATAGCCATATCCAGCCGGTGGTGTGGGGAAACCAGCGGTATCCAAAGAAATAGAAATCAGGCCCGGGGAATTGGTAACATCGGCTCGCCATTCTCGTGCCAGTCGTTGCGTAGATGCATCGGGCACCTCTGTTGAGGACCAGGCAGTAATATCATCATTATCGTGCCCAATCATGAGGAAATCACCATCTGCCAGGGCCCCTGCACCTTTTATTGTCAATATTCCGTCGGATTGTGCTGCTGTATGCTTTTCACCATTGGCCTGCCCAATGCCTGCTATTCCGAAGGCGTGGCTGCCGTCATGCACAAAATAATCATGGGTGATCCCGATTCCCCACCGGGTCGATAAATGATTTTCTACAATTCTTCTTTGCGCTTCATTCAATGCACGTCTGTAGACAATCACTTCTGCCAAATCCCCATTAAAGTGATCATTGCCATTTCTGCTTCCTAAAAACGAAGTACCATCATTGGTCGAGGTAAATAGCATATCCTGTGTATCACTGGCCCGCAGAGTACCATCGATGTAAACATATCTATTGGCATCATCCACCTTACTTACTAAAATGTGGCCGTTACCATCGTTCCAATCAGCATCCTGGGCAATATCAAGATCAGCGCTTCCTGCACTGGTTCGGGTCACAAACCCCGCAGAACCGTTAGTTGTATGGTTAATGCTTGTACCGATCAATGTGCGATTGGCATTCCCATCGGCTGAAAAATGTACCATTCTGCTGTTTTGCGTAGAAGTAGAACGGAACACCGTAAAGATTGTAATATCCTGTACACCGCCTCCAAGAGCTGTATTGCTATTAGAGGATGTCAGGTCATCATTATTCCCATCAAAGCGTACCACAGGCTTTCCATTGAGCACCGACGATGCTAATGACGGTCTTTCAGAAGTATTGGATCTTGAATAGTTAAATCCATTTCCACTTTGATCAGCCCATGTTGCTACGGTTCCCGCAGAAAGATCATCTGCCCGTAACCATAAGCGATTTGTTAAAGAATTGCCAATACCTGCAGGACCAGTAAAACCAATATCATCATTGTCATCATCACCAATATTTATGGTAGCTATTGTCGGTGCCTGAGTGTTGCTTCCGGTAAGGGTTATGGTAAAATCTTCACTTCCTTCTACCAAATCATCATTTGAAATAATAACCGGTATTCTTGCTGATTTGCTGCCCTTTGGAACAATAATACTGGAAGCAGGAATTGAAAAATCATTTCCCTGGTTAGCAGAACCATTGGTGACAATGAAAGGAACCGTTTCACCCTGACCAGAAATAGTACTTAGATTGACCAAAACATAGCCCGTACCCAGACTCTCGTTGAAAGAAAAGCTCGCAACTGAAAAACTTACATTGGGTTGGGTATCATCATCCGTAATGGTGTAGGTAAAAGTTTTGGCAGCAGGATCAAGATTGGCATTGACCGGGTTGCTTAAGGTAATTGTGATGGTTTCTGAAGCTTCAAACAGCTGATCATTTATAATCTGCGGTGCAATCGAGGTAGATGTACCACTAGTAATGGTGGCAGTGCCATTACCAAGTATGAAATCTGTATTGGCAGTAGCTGTACCACCAGTGATGGCATAGTCTACACTAATCGGGCTGGCATCAGATCTGGAACTTGATATGCTAATGGTAGGACTGGTGATACTTTCAGCATTGGATGCCGAAGTGGTTGTAAATCCTATCGTTCTATTATCTATATTGTCTATATCGTTGATAGTGAGTGTATGCTGGGTTGGAAGACCTAACGCCGCATTGGAAGGTGCTGATAGGTTTAGAATAAGCGTTTCCTCTCCGGTATCATCACCATTGTCAACCAGCGTTACTACAATATCAGCACTGGCTGAGCCTGAAGGAATCGTAATAGGGCTTGATGATGAGGAGTAGTCATTTCCACCTCCGGTGGCGGTACTTGCTCCATCGGCAGTAAATACTACAGTAACTGCCTGATCAATAGCATAATTGAGTGCAACTGAAATATTAGCCGTCCCTGCATCCTCAAAAGCAGATGAGGTAGTCGATACAAAGGCAACCCTGGGAGCTACTGCTGCTATAGTGACAAAGTTGCCATTAATTAGGTCAAGCCCGGTTACCTGAAACTCATTACCTCCAATATCTTGTAACAAATGAGCTGACACACCATTGGTGAAATCGCCATCATCATCCACCAGCAAATAATAATTGGTATAACCTGAATTGAGCGAAGGTAGAATATCAGCATCGATAGTTACATCAACTGTGCCTACATCACCGGTTTCCTGCACGTACCATTCACGCGATACACGCTGCATATCGGTAAACGAAGCGGGTAATTCGTTGGTGCTCCAGGAAGAGATGCTGCCATTACCATGTCCAAAAAATAGAAAATCTCCATTATCCAGTGCAGATGGATTACTTATCGTTAAGATCCCGGCACTCTTTGCCGCAGTGTGGGAAGTTCCTGATAACTGGCCAATACCGGCAAGGTCATTGCCTAGTCCGTCGTTATTGTAATAATCATTGGTGATTGCAATAGAATATTTTGTACTCAAATAGTTTGATACAATAGCACGCTGTGCAACATTTAATGAGGTATTGTAAAGAATAATCTCAGCAATATCTCCCTCAAAGTGATCATTACCATTTCTGCTTCCGATAAATGAGGTGGAGGTGTTGCTGCTGGTATTGGCCATATCACTGGCATCTGTGGCTTGCTGTGTACCATTGATACTTACAAACCGATTTGCATTATTCACTCTGCCTTCAATGAAATAGGCAACACCATTATTGTAGTCTGCATCATGACCCAATTGAAGGTCCGAAGATCCAGGGGCAGTTCGGGTTGTTACACCTACCGAACCGTTAGTGGTATTGTTGAGCGTGATACCAAACAGCGTTCTATTTGCATTCCCATCTATTCCAACCTGGAAGAGACGCTCTTCATTAGTAGAAGCCGATCTGAATACCACGTATGCAGTGATGTTTTGTGTAGCCCCTCCAAGCAATGTATTTGAAGCCGGACCAACGAGATCATCGTTGTTACCATCGAAGCGGACAACAGGCTTGCCATTGATGATGTTGGTAACCAATACAGGACGCTCTGATGAATTACCTCTTGAAAAATTGTGGCTGTTACCACTTTGGTCTAGCCACGATGCGACAGTACCTGCAGTAAGATCGTCTGCTTTCAACCAGAGTCTATTGGTAGAACTGTTTCCTACGCCACCCGGCCCTGTTTGCGCAATTGATGCAATATTAACAGACAGAAAAAGGCTAATTAATAGAAAGCACTTTATTTGAAATCTGTGCTTAGGGGTATTCAATAAATCGACAAGCATAATTATCAGGTAAGTGATATTAAAATCCTGATTCCCTAGCTTTTATTATCCTTTTATGTGCAGCTAAATATCAGAACCAACATATAAAATTATTGCATCCCTTTGTTTTATACTATCATTATTTTTATTTGAAAGCTAGAGAGGCTGGTATTTTCGATTAAAAATATGTTTAAAAGGATAAATTAATGGCAGCAAAAGAAAAAAGAAGGTGTCTCAAAACATCATTCATGTCAGGTTGAGTCTGTCGAAACCTTTCTTAAAGGCTGTATGAATACTAATCGACGAGCTGCTTATGACATTTTGATTTTTGTTATAATCCTCCCTTATTACTCCCTCCAAAGGGAGATAAATAGGCATCAAACATGTCACCCAGTTTTGTGTGTTTTGAAACCAAAATATTAAGCCTCAATGTGACATGAGGCAAGGGTTTTTATACCTTTAAGACACCTTCTTTTTGGTCATACTACAAATAGCTATTGCTTCTTGATAATAGTATGCTTTAACATTCGATTTTTTGTTTCCAGTAAAAACAGGTATACACCAGCCGGCTGTCCATAGCTAAAACTCATTTGGCCTTCAATTCTACCAGACTCAGAGGCCTGAATACTGCCACTATCTATAATACCTCCCTGGAGATTAATTATTTTATAGTTTACTGTTTCAAACGCCGAAACTCCCTTGATATCGAAATTAAACCAGTCTATTACCGGGTTTGGGTAAATGTTGGCTGATAATGGCTCCAGCTTCACATTGGCAAGTGCCACATTAGTAAATGCAAACTTACCGTCAAAATCTATCTGCCTTAATCGATAATAGGATAGTCCTACATAAGGGTTTCTATCAAGGAAACTATACGTCTGCTTAATTGTGGTAGTGCCGGCTCCTTCTACATTACCAATTACCTCCCAGTCTCTGCCGTCGATAGAGCGCTGCACTTCAAAATAATCATTGTTTTCTTCAGATGCTGTGGCCCACTCTACGAACACTCTTCCGTCATCTTCCTGCGCCAGGATATAGAGCATTTCTACAGGCAGTGCATCATCAGAAGTAGCGCCTAGAGTGAAATCCTGACTTGAGAAAGCAATCGGGTTTTCCGAATCAATAGTACCTGTAGTTAGGTTGCCAGTAATTGGATTACCACCCTGGTTTTCCCAGCGAGTTTGCCCTGTATCCCACCATGCAACCCTCAAATCATTTTGATCAGAGGTTGCATGCCATGAGCCGTATGTAAGCCTGATTTTTGCGCTGTTGGCTCCTGCACTTTCTACCCTCCACATGTCATTTGAAATCTCCGTGAGCGCCCCATATCCTGAGCCTGGATCTGTAGGGTCAAAAGAACCTGTGCCTCTTAGGTTGGTTGTGAAATACTCTGCTGTCCAATTATCTCCTCCTGTAGTAGGATCAATTACGGTTATCGGCGCATATCTCGAAGACTTCCCAACCGGGAATGTGTAAGATGACGATACCGGGACATTATTCTTAGTAAGCGGCCCTTTCACATGGCTACTACTGCTTGCTCCTGTGTAAGTACCACTTGTTGTTAACCGTAAGGTATTGCCCGAAGTAGAGTTTGTGTAGAAATGACCATTAGTAAAAGTCAATTGACCATCCACATCCACATCCCCGATAATGGTAATACCGGTTGAACTTGTGTTGTTGATGGTGATGTTGTCAAAAGCCCTCGTTCCCTGAAGGTCGCCAGTAATTACCTGTGCAGTGGCTCCATCGAAGGTAACCGCTGTATTATTCCAGTTCACTGCAGTTGCGGTTCTGGTCAGGTTTTCATAGATACGCATTGTGGTTCCTGAAGATCCGGTGAATGAACCACCTTCAAAGTCAACAGAACCATTGACATCCAGTAAGGTGCTGTTTGACAGAGATACGGTACCTGATTCTACCCAAAACAGGTCATTTGGTGTTGCCACATCTCCAATCGTAATGGTCTGCCCGGTATTTAACTGGAGTGTAGGACCATTTACTCGCAGTGTATCACAAACTTCCAGGATGTTATTTGGCATAATCCTTTGATCTGTACCCAGGAAGGACACCTTTCTTATCTCTGAAATAGAACCCAATACGTTGTAATTGCCCGAACCGGCATATTCAAGTGCGCCACCATCACAATCAAAGAATTCGGAATATTCTCCGGCAGGAAGGTCACCTGAGTTTTGTAGCTGAATGGTGCCCTGCCCGCGCACATTACCTAATCTATGACCAAAATTTGCACCATTGAGAATGAGAATTGCACCCTCCTCAATTATGGTTTCATATAATCTTATGCCGTTTAGATCTACTGTGACTTCATCTCCGGCTGAAATAGTGATTCTACCACCAACGGGGCCAATGCCGGTACCTGGGTTTGGACTCCAGTTTGAGTCGTCACCATAAGAAGCATCGCCCTGAGAGATATATTCCACAATTTCATCGGGTATAGCACCTTCAATATTTGTGGAAGTAGCATTTGTATTATTGCCACTATTTCCAACCCCTGCTGTATAGTCACCTGTAATACCGGCATTTTCAATACCTGCACCCAATGGAACAGTAAATTTATTGCTGGCCTCATCAAAATCAACAGGAGCGAACTTATCCCACTGAGTACCATTGGACAACAGTCTCGCAGAAATGTAGTCTGCCACAGTAAAGCTGGTTTCATCTACAGCATCATCATCAAAATCATTATTGATACTTATATCCTCAGGATTGTAAAAGAATTCAGCAGAACCTTCAATACCTGTAACGTCAATATCATCAGCTACTACAATCCAATAATACTGCAATACGTTTTCCGTGTCAATAATCTCTGAGCCCGCAGGAAGTGGACCTGGAGGCACAAAATCATCGAAATCTTCAGGCGGTTCGATATTATTGACGATAGTTGGGTGGTACTCATTTGCCGGCCTCACCCGGATGCTACCGCCTTCAGAATCTTCCAGCAAGTTAAAAGCCACAGGAGTGTATTTCTGTTCACCTACGGGGAAGAAAAGGGTGCTGTCCATTCCCAGCGTGAAATACTCGATTTTTAGTCCATTATCAACAAATGAACTGTTGGTTTGCACCATATTGTTGATACTAAAATCGGATTGCGCTGTTCCTCCTGCATCTCCTGTAATTACTCCTCCTTCTTTTATAGTAACCAGACTACCACCCACATTAAAGACGCCCTCTAGTAGTGCTAGCTCTTCAGTTATATCAAAATTGTAACCAAACCCATCGGTAATATCAACCCCCAGCGGATTGTCGATCTGTATTTTACCCATGGTTATGGTGTTATTGGCTAATCCATACAGGTTTTGATTGTTGAAATCAGAGTTGAAGGATAGGTAACCTCCACCGGTACTATTGGTGACAATGCTTTCGATGTAAGCATCACCTTTCAACTCTGCAATGCTGGTTCCCAAAGCCATAGTACCCTGCTCCACCCTCAAGTCATTATTGATGGTAATATCAGATTGTACATTTAAAGTACCCGTGTTGTCCTTAGTAAGGTCAAAGAAGGTATAAGTCCCAGCACCGGACAAATCCTGCGAGGTGCCACTGCTAAATGTTGTGAGGGCCGTAGCATTGGTATAAGTACCCTCGTTATCGATATCACCGTTGATGGTAATGTCGAAACCATTGGCCTGAAAATCAGCATTAGCCTGTATTTCAAAAGTACCATTAGTAGTGATCGGTAATGAAAAAGCCCTTACAATGGGGAAATCTGCATCTCCAAATAAGGTGAGATTCTCCAGTGGAATAGCCGTTTTCACATTAAAGAAATTGGAATTGGTAACGGAAGGTGTACTACTGTTTCCTAATACAATTGTGGAGCCTGTAATATCATAAGTATCAGGATCCAGCTCTAAGGAAGGGTTATCATCGCCGGTAACGCCACGTTGTATAGTAAATGAGGCAGATGGACTAAGTGTAAATTCACTACCGGGGTTCAATACCTCAAACATAGCCCGACCATTCTCCGATTGGCCATCAGCACCGATCAGTACCGTACCACCTGATTGTCTGTACTTAAGTATACCCGAAGAAGTGGTAATAGGTCGTCGCAATTGATTACCTACTGTAAGTGAACCGGCGCTTACATCAATCAAGGCTTCACCTGTATTTGAATAAATAATATCTGAATCATTAAGTGTAACTGTACCGCCATTTACTCGCAGCAAGCCATCCAAGTTAATAGAAGCGTCATTTTGAGCGGTAATTGTTCCCTGGGTTACTTCAAGACCTGTACCTGAAGGCATAACAAACTCCACCCCATCTGCTAATTCAACATCAATTAATGGATCATCAATAATTAGTTTACCAGCTAGCAATTCAATGGATTGGGGATCTGCATTATTTGATGCATTTAACACTACATAATCCTGAATTGTGAACGTGGCTGTAGTATCTGATCCTTTATCCATAATAATTCTGTAAAGGTCAGGTGTGTTTGATGTGTTGTTTGTTAGAATTCCAGAACTCGTACCATAGAATCTTAATATGGCATTTGCACCACCAGTATTATCCGTGAATAAATCAAAAGTCCCATCTCGAGATGCATCATCTCTTATTATTATGCTTCCACCAACGTTTACTTGATGTATGACATTAGTACTTCCTCCGGTCTCAACAAAGAAATCTGCAGGTCCTGCTGCTGCATTTGGCGGATCGTCTGAATCTATAATAATATTACCACCTACAGTTAATGTCCTTCCTGTTCCACTGTTTTGAAACATCAAATCGCCTGACCATTCCCCACCTATAGTCCCAAGCCTCAGGCTATCAAGTATTGTAATATCGCCCTCCGGACCATCATTCATTCTTAATGTACCTGCAAAACGAATATTCATATTGCGGCAGGTAATGTCATGATCAAAAATGATACTATTATCCTGAGAACCACCATCGCCTACTATACTCAGTCGAGGGTAAGTATCGGTAATTTCTGGTACCACAATATCATTTGCGTCATCAGCCCTCATGATCCAGCTTGCGTTTTCATTTTTAACAAATGGGCCAAGATCTCCAAAACTTAGTACTGGCTGATAGCTTCCTCGCATACGATATTGAATTTCACCATCCCCGGAAACTGTACCAGCAACTGTTAGTCCTGTTCCAGGATTGTCAGGTATAACTAGCCTTGAATTCTCATTTTCCACAAGGCCTGCAGCCGGATTTTGCTCGAGAATCAACTCTGCCACAGTAGCCACAGTTCCTGCATTAACTCTAATTCTTCTTCTTTTAGCTACGCCAGTTTGTGTAGCACTGTAGCTGATCACAGCTACATCACCTGCTTGAGGATAAGTTGAAAAGCTATTGGTAGGGCTATCAGGACCTACAGTAGACCAGTTGCTCGCAGTATTCCAATTATCACCCTCGTTATCAGCTCTACAATAAAACACCCTAACTGTTCCAGTAAATTTGTTAGGGGTACCGGCAGTATAATTTTCATTAGCGAAAGTAAAAGGTGAGCCTCCACCATCGTAACTAAACGTGTTAGTAGCGTTAATAACTGTGGTCAGTCCTGTTCTTGTAAAAGGAATAAATGACTCTACCTTACCTGGCACATAGTTGTCGGCTGTAACAAGTTGAAGACCTGTATGCGTGTCACTATTATCATAAGTGAAATCAATAGCAGTAATATCAGGATTTGTACTAAAATCACGTCCCTTAACAGCCCAATAAAAAGATAAAGCATTTGTACCACCAATGTTCAATGTAGCCAATTCAATATCTGTAGGGCTAATAGAAATATAGCCATCGTCATTGAAAGTATTAAGTTGTACCGTGGCTGGTGTATACCTCGTTACACTATTCTTATTGGTCCCCACTGGGAAATCATAGGTATCAAGTGCATCAATGAGAAGTTCTAATCCTCCATCAGATGCATTACCATTTGTTTGGACCATTAAGGAAGCTCCAAAAGTATTATTTGTAGATAAATCTGATAAAATGGTTAGTTTATCATCATTGATATCAAATATCCCACCATCAAGAACCAAAGAATCTACAATCAGGTCTCCCACCAAAGAATCACCTAGGTTATCAGAAACAAGATGACCCGTCCTAAAATAGGTTGACGGTTTTTAAATGATTTAAGTAGAACCCATGAGGCTAGCCTCATGGGTTTTATTATGTACTAAGTTAGGTGTTTGATATCTAAGTGCTAAGTGTGGTCTTAAATTATTGTAAGTATCCACTGATTGTTTAATTAGTCTTTCTAAGTCTTTCCTGTTGTTACATTTTTCTATCAGGAACTCAGACTTGAGTATCCCATTTATTCTTTCTGCTAAAGCATTTTGATAGCAGTCATACCCATCTGTCATGGATGGTATGATTTGGTTTTTAGCAAGCTCTGTCTGATATACAGCTGAGCAGTACTGCAGTCCTCTATCTGAATGATGGATTAGCTTTTTATGACCCTTTCTATTGCCAACTGCCATTTTAAGTGCTTTTACTACATGCTCTGCGGCCATGTCATCACTTAAGTGGTAGCCCATGATCTTCCTGCTGAACGCATCTGTCACCAGAGACAGGTAATGAGTCCTTTCCCTGCTCTTTACATAGGTAATATCACTCACCAAAACCTCTTCTGGCCTGATCGGATTCCTGTCCTTGAGTAGGTTGGGGTGCTTCTTGAGCCAGTGTTTGCTATGGGTGGTCTTCGTATAATTCTTTTTCGGCTTTATCAGCATATGTTCTTTCCTCAAATAGTCGAACAGTGCATCTCTGCCTACTTTTATGCCTTCTCTTTCAAAGTCATCTTTTAGTAGGTAATAAAGCTTCCTTGTCCCCAAACGGGGCATCTGCATCCTTATGCTTTGAACAAGCGGCCTGATCTTGGACAGTTCTGCCGATCTAAGCTCGGCCCTCTGCCTTGATTGGTATACCGCTTGCCTACTGATCCCAAACAGCCGACAGCCTCGTGATAAACTCACTTGTTTTTCCTGCCGGATGCGCCAGATTGTTTGGGCAATACCTTTTTTCTAATCGAAGTTCCGTGTTCGGTATCAGAGATATCTATGGCCATATTCAATATCTCATTCTTCAACTTTTCATCTGATAGTTCTCTTTCCAACCTCTTGATCTTCTGGGCTGGTGTCTCTTTGGATCTAGGCATAACAGTTATTGGGTTGCTCCAATCTAAACTACCATGTTTTCTCAGCCATACCAAAACTGTACTCCGGCCTTGAATCCCATAGGCCTTCTGGGCTTGCTTGTAGGTCATCTCGCCTTTTTCTACCTGGCTGACTACTGACAATTTAAAGCCCATTGTATAATCACGCTGGGTGCGCTTTCTACCTCCCAATGAACTCTCTAAGTTACTTTTCATAAATAAGTCGATTTTATGTCAACTTATTTCAGGACAAGACAAGATCATAAATAAAGCCTCCATTGGAAAGAATGGTCTGCAGTGATGCTCCTTCTAACAAAAGCTCTCCTGTAGAGGTATCCAGGCCTATCGTATCGCTTACTACAAGATCACCATTCAATACTACTGTATCTGCCAGGTAATCGAATCGGCCGCTATTATGATTGTAATAGCTGGCAATTGTTATGGCTCTATTGGGCCCATTGGTAATTCTTACTAAATCAGTATCCAGATCTTTGTTGATCACCAGGCTATCCAGCGCTAAAGGCCCTGTTGTTCCAATATTGATGAATGAAGTGCCTTCACCTTCAAAAGTCAGGGTATTGCTATTCATTGTCATTGTAGCGCCAGCTTGCACAGTAAGTGTACCTGTAATGCCCACATCATAGCCATTGGCATCAAATATGGTACCTGAACCCGTATCATTGATGCTCAGGTCATTTACTATGGTCATATTCAAGTCAGTACCGGAAACCGTCCTGTTATCAGAACCACCAGGCCCATCAGGGCCTGTTTCCAGGGCATCAATAATGAATTCACCGCTCCCTGACACACGGTTCATGGTCAGGTTATAGAATTCAGCTCTTGAGGCTATGATGAAATCACGATTACTGCTGATTTCCAGGTTAATGGTGCCTCCCGTGGCAGAGATGTTCTCCGGATTGCTACCAATAAACAACCCACCTTTATTATTGGCATCTTCTATGTTTATGGTACCCCCTGACACATTAAAGACATTGCCTTCATAGGTAAGGTTAAAGGGGGTATAATCGTTGTTGGTACCAGTGCCTCCGGTAATGTTCAACACCCCACCGCTCATGACCAAACCACCCTGGTTAGTATCTCCAAAAATGGAGGTTCTAAATTGCCTTACAGTTACTGTTCCTCCCTCCAGGATCAAAGTACCTGAACCGCGAGTAGTAATACCACTGGGTTGATCCACCGTGAGTGTGCCTGAGGTTATTCTGATTGTACCATAGGGCACAATAGCCTGTCCACCAGTTTTTTCTACACTTGCTCCATCGATCCACAATTGGGCTCCCTCGGAAATATTATAGTTTCCCGTATTGTTAAGCACTGGCACATCAATATTCTGACCGAGTTTCAGTGTACCATAATACAAGGCTATGGCATTCTCATTTTGATCAGATTCAGCTTCCAGTTGGGAATCTTGCGGATGACCATCATTGGCAGCTCCAAAGAGATTGAAATATGAAGGATCGTCTGCTGTGACATCAACCACATAGGTATCATCATTTCCTTTATCAATGACTATGCGATAGAGGTTTGTGGTATTTTCCAGTGAAAGTTGCTGATCTTGTTCGGTACTTATAAAATTGAGATCGACAATCCCATTGCTAGCCTCACTTCCATAGTTTGGTGAAGTTCTGTTGGTGAGCTCTACCAGTCCCTGATTGGTAAAATTACCATAAAGATCTAATTCATGCCGCGCATTAGAGGTACCGGTTTTGATGGATCCGTTCGGCTCTACAAGAATATCACCATCTACCGTCAGTACCCTTTCCTCATTCGGACTTGAATCATCATTAAACTTAAAACTACCGGTATTTACTGTTAGATTTTTGGTGATTTTGATGGAATCGGTCAGATGCACTACTGAATCCTGATTGTTGTTAAACTCAATGATTAGGTTTCGGTAGGTTCTGTTCTGTGTAATGCCAAATCCGCTTGCCACAGCTCCCCCATTAGGACTGGTAAATTTCACTGTACCGCCTTCATCCACATCATAGAATAAGGTATCCGTACCACCAGGGTAGTTATCAAATCCTGAGGGATCTCCAGCAAGTTCCATCGAACCAAAACCGAAAATGTAATTGAAATTATGTCCACTGGTAGTATCCACATCAAGTATACCATTGATTTCCAGAGATTCTACCACTATACCATCCAAATCCATGGTGATGCGTTGGCCAGATTTGATCACTACGGTATCACCCGGGAGTGGAGTCTTATTATCAGGGTTTACAAGTAATGCTGAAACAGCACCATCAAGGGTCCAGTTGTTAGGGTCACTCCACACACCCGATTTATAACTATACCATATTTCAGTATCATCGAAACCAAACGTAAAATATTCATCATCATTAAAATCATGTGTAGCATAATAATAATCCCCTGCCTCAGTAAGCGAAATCTGCTCTGATGATGCAGGAAAACTATTATCATTACTCACCAAAAGAAAGTTAAGATCACCTATGCTTGATGGAATGGCCACCGTAATGCTACCCGGTGAATTGATTTCATCTACTCGCCAGGTTCGATTTAGACGGGAATTGCTCACACCATTAAAAGTCTGATTAATCAATAAAGACCCATTGTCGTGGCTTGCAAACAAAAATTGTCCTTCACCTAATTGAGGTCTTGATGATGTATTATTTAAGGAAGTGAAATCAGCACTAGTCGCAATGATCAATGTATCATCTACGGTAGCCACTCTTTGATCCAGATCAAAAGATGCATCAAAGCCTAAGGCTGTAATTTCATTGGCATAACCATCCGCTTCTGCGGTAGCAAAAGCAAAGATTTCAGCGCCGGTTTCATCATAATAACTGGTATCCAGACTAATACCATACTGAATTGCCAGGTTAGACAATAAGGCATTGTAATCAGCTGCTGATAAATTGCTGGAAAAAGCCACAAGCTCACTGATGCTTCCGTCAAAATTATTTCCTGACAGTGCCCTGCCGATATTACCAGTGTAACCGGTAGCTGCATAGTCGACATCACCGATATTGGTACCGGTAGAATCATTGATCCCATCTCTGAATTGCTCCAAAGTCAAATCAGCACTGTTATAGTTGATTGCTATAATGGCAGGGCTTTCTTCCGGATCATTGAAATTATTAACAGATACGTTGGTATTGGCTGTCGATGAATTTCTGGCATCCAGCTGACCATTGGATGAGTACCCTGCCAGCATAGCATCAGCAGCATTATTTTGTGATCCAAATACATATTGAGCACCCGAGCCCGAAGCCCTTTGTACCACCGCCATGATGGTGTAGTCAGCGCCCTCCAAACCGGTTATGGAATTCTCAAGGTATTCTGAAGCAGCAGCATCAAATTCTACTACTGGCCTAAAATTGATAGCATTGGTTTCTGAATATGAGGGAGATGTACCATTTTGACCGTCAGCATCATTGCTGGATAAATCTTGCCATACGGTTACATTATCTCCATCGGTGGCAGGATTGCCTCCATTTTCCACGCCTTTATCTGCATCGTACCAAAACGCTAAAGTGCCCGTTACTCCTGCAGGACTGGAAATTGCATACCCAATTGAAATGTATTCTCCATCATTCAGATCGACAGCCACTTCATACCTTCCTCCATTTAATGTCATAGGGTAGGCTGCTGCATTACTGAACGTTTCATCGGTATCTACCAATAAATTGTAGGTAGGGAATGGTGCACCACCCACAGGCAGATCATTTGGATCAAAAGATACAACCACAGTGCCTGGGGCTCCGGCTTCTTCTACCAGCCATAAGCGCTCCAGTCTGTCCGTAATACCTGAAGGCACATCGGTATTATCCCAGGCTAGAGGATCATTATTATGCCCCCAAAATATAAATTGGTTATCACCAAAATCTGCTGATTCTGAAATAGTAAGTACGCTGGATGTAGCTATAGTGGCTTCACTCACAAACTGGGGTTCCTGCCCTATACCAGCAATTTCATTACTATAATTAGCATCATCAGACCAGTAATCGTTTTGGTTAAGTGTTAGGCTATATTTATTGGCAAGATAGTTTTCTACTGCAATTCTTTGCGCTTGTGTAACTCCGGTTCCGAAAATGATCACTTCTGCCACATCAGCATCCATGTAGGTGCCATAATTATTGTTCAAGGCGCCCAAGTACAAACTGGATGTTGTATTGTCGACAGGCCCACCGTGGGTATCTGTATCAGCATTGGCAGAGCTAATGGAAACATATTGTCTTGCCTCATCATAGATAGCTGAAATAAGCGTATCTCTGTTAGCTACCAGATTGGAATTATTGGCGCGCAATCTGTTTTCTCCGGTAGATGATATATCGAAATAAAGATCATTACCACTATGGGTAAAAATACTGTATGACTCCTGTGAGCTTGAGCTATTACGTTTAGATATAATGCCACGAGGGGATCCATCAACTGTACCAAAACGCAATACAACAAATATAGAGACCCCTCCATTAAAGTCCGCATCGAGGCTGCTATTGTCAGCAACAGTAAGATACCGCTCAGTGCCGTCAAACCTGATCCCATCCAACCCGGTTCCAAACCTGTCTGGAACAAGCAATGGCAACGGTTCAGAGCCATTTTGCCCCATGTGGTTTCCATAGCCAGATTGGTCGTTCCATACCGAGACACTATCAAAGGTACCTGAAGGATTGGGCAAAGTGGTAATTCCTACATCACTTTGAAGCCACAGCACCAGATCTGATGTGCCGTCAGTAGTACCAATGCCACCGGGGCCAGATTGTGCTAATGAAAAATATGAGCCCAGTAATGCGATGAATATTAGAACATATCTTACCATTTCAACATGATTAAAGAAAAAAAAGACAGACTTTTCCAAACTCAAAAATATCTAATACTGCAGCTCAAATGAAATTATTGGTCGGGCAAATAGGACAGTTGATAGAATTTATTTCCCTTCGATAAAATGATAATCAGAAACTCCAACAATCATTTTTCACCAAAACCAATCAGAACTTGATTCAATATGTGCTTATCATTTAGCGCAATTGCTATTTTGATGACTTATTGGTTAGCTGGAATGTAGACTTAACTTTTTAGGCGTTAAAGTGATTTCTTTTATTGAATTGCCTAGAGTAAAACGAATCGAATTATTCAGCATTAAAATCAACCTTTACGATTAAATCGGAAGTCATTTCACTGAAAGTATCATTGAGGAGATCCTTTCAAAACCAAATTACTATTAAAGATCATGCGTAATAAACGGCGCTGTAACAATTCGACAAATAATAGGGATCTGTTGAATTAATGAGAAATTTCGTACCGTCAATCCTATAGAATACAATCCATTTTCTACAAAGCAATGCATAACCTTAAAACTAACATAACTATTTGGATCTAAATAAGATTCTAGTGTTAATTAACGAACTTTGTTGAAAAAATAAATCAGGCAAACTAAAACAAATAATAGGCTTTTTAGCTGCCAGTGATCAAATGTGTTAATTTTTTTTAAAAACATATTGAAAACGTTATGTGCGACTATTAAAAAAAGCTTAACATTTTAAATCTACTTTTTACATTTTCAAAAAAACGGAAACTAAAATCAATACTGAAATTACCATAAACCCATCAAAGTCAAGCACTTCTTACTGGTTTAGACCTTGGAAAGCAAAAATAAAATTAATGAATAAGTTTTTTCGTCTAAATCAATGAAAAACAACGGTTTTGGTTGGTAGGGCTATTGACTCAGTACAAAAAATGAGCTTTTATTGTAGGTGACCTAGTTGCGATCTACCTATGAAAAAAGTTTATCTAATTCTGTTTGTATTTTTTGCATTCACTAACATTTACCTGGTTTCGGACAGCCATGCCCAGACACCCGGTGAAATAAAACAAGGTTCAACGGGATATTCGGGTTCAGCTGCTTGGACTTATCCTTGGACTCCCCTCGATCCAGATGGCGATGGTTGGATCATTGATGATGGAGATGCTTTTTTAGATAATTATGGTGACACTGCTGATCCTACTCCGGATAGTGTACAGGGTACACCACCGCCTGGCTCCCTTCAAGCAGATTTTGATGACAATGAACGAGAAGGCACCGGACCTAATGATCCTACGCTGATAGAATTAAATTGGGTAGCGATGCCTCAAATTGATATTGAGCCCGATAATGATCCTAGAAGAGGTTCTGGATGTGGTGACTCGGATATTGTGGATGATCCGGTCAATGGAGGCGATGCTGCATATGTGTATTATTACAATCAACCAGTCGAAGGGGACATATTGCTATACCGACTAAGAATTGCACAGGATGCTGGATCGGCAAGTTTTGCCTATAGTGTACTTATAGATACTGATGGTCTAATTGGAGATGATGATCCTAATTCAATAGTTGGCAATGCAGGATTTGAATATGAGATTAGATATAGAACTGGAGGTTCAGAAGCCGAGCAAGGCCTGCACGTAGATGATGTAGACGGAACAACAACAGGTACGCAGGTCGCAAAATATGCCCTTGGCACACATGATCAACGATCTTATGCAGCATTGACGGACTCAGACTGTTCCGTAGACCCAATATTCTTTGATTGGTGGATTTACCTGTCAGATATCGAAGCGGACATTGAAACGGGTGTACGCCTCGTCGCAGCAACATCACAAGACGGATCATCTGTTTTAAGTAATACAGGAGCGGACATAGGCGGAGTAGATGATGATGCTAGAATTGGCTCAGGCCTATTATTTGAGCTACAAGATGACGCCTTAGACTCTTTAATTCGTTTGCAATCTGCTACACCAATAGGTAATCTTGGTGCTGGTGGGTGTTTTATTACAGATGACGCAGATATTCCTACAATCAATACACCGATTTTTGATTCTGCTGATACGTTAAGCGGAACATCATCGGAAGATGCAGGGACAACAATAAACATCTATAGAAATGGTACTCTATTCGCATCTACAATAGTAAAGTCAGATAACACCTGGAAAATATCAAATGATACGCTATTTACATTAGGGCTCAGGCCATTTGATCAGATTGTAGTAGAGGTAGATCCTCAATGCGAAAATGCGACATCTGCCACTGCAGTGAGTGTAATCAATGACCTGGATACAGATGGTGATGGTATCCCCGACTCTGAAGAAAGTGCCAATGGCGTAGACCCTGGTGGAGATGCTGATGGTGATAATATCCCAAATTTCAGGGATACGAATTACCCCGGCTATACCGATGAAAATGGAGACGGTATTAATGACCTATTTGACCAGGACTTAGATGGGATACCTGATCATTTTGACCTGGATTCTGATAATGATGGTATACCCGATAGTATAGAAGCGGGAGGTAGTGCCTTAGATGCCGATGGTGATGGATTAATTGATAATACTACCGATGCTGATAATGATGGTATCGCTGATACTGCTGAGAACACCCCTCTGCCCGTAAACGATACTGATGGAGATGGAATACCTAATCATCTGGATTTGGATAGTGATGATGATGGTATTGTTGATTTATTAGAAGCCGGTGGAACAGACTCGAATGGTGATGGAATTACAGATGCCATGGCAGATGCAAATAATAATGGTGTCCTTGATAATGTTGACGTAGATTTCTTTGCATCCAATGGCGGTAGTGGAGATGATATTGATGGTGATAATATTGATGATTCCTTTGATGCAGAGACACTTGAAACTTTATATATGGTTTCGGGAATAATCGCCGATGGAATACCAGATGCCTTCGATACAGACTTAGATAATGACAATATACCTGATAGTGTAGATGTTGATTTTTCTGTCACTTTTGGGAAAACAGGTGCTACTGGTGTTGATACTGATGGTGATGGAATAGATGATGCCTTTAATGCACCTGATAATGGGGGAACTGATACGGATGGCGATGGGATAGACGACTCTCATGAGGGCTATGATTTCAATAATGATGGTATTTTGGATACTGCTCAAGATGGCACTGATCTGGATGGTGATGGCATAGATGATGACGAAAGCTCTTCTTTAACGGATCAGGATCGAGATGGTGTTTTAGATGATTTTGACAATGACTTTAATGGTGATGGGCTTGATGATATCTTGCTAGCACCTTTATCGCCACCAGATACTGACGGAGATGGTTTAACCAACAACTTAGACCTGGACTCTGACAATGATGGCATAGGAGATATTATTGAAGCACAAACTACATCTGGTTATATAGCACCTTCTGGTACCGATACTGATGGCGATGGTCTAGACGATAGTTATGATACAGACAATGCTGGTACTGCAATTGTCCCCATAGATACAGATGGAGCCTTGCCTGACTATATTGATGATGATAGTGATGGTGATGGTGTAAGCGATCTGATAGAAGCAAATGATGCCGATAGAGATGGAATTAATGATCTTGCTTTGTCAGGAAATGATATAGACAAAGACGGTATTGATGACATATTCGATACAGATACTTCCATCTTTGGACCTCAGGAGACTAATGTAGCCCTCCAAAATACTGATGGTGACACAGAACCAGATTTTAGAGATACGGAAGATGATGGTGATGGAATAATTACAGGCCCGGAATCGGGTGGACTTTCCTCGGATGATGAAAACAGAAATAACAACGGCTCTTGGGCTGATGATTTCGCAGATGGAGGTGGCCTGGTGCCTGACTACCTTTATGATCCTGATTTTGATGGTGACGGTATTATTGATGCAAATGATCTCGACTCAGATAATGATGGTATACTGGATTCCGATGAAGATGGTGGCACTGGAATTGACCCGACAGCTGATGCTGATGGAGATGGTACTTTAAATTATTTAGATCCTAACATAGCCGGTTTCACCGATACGATCGGTGATGGAATAAATGATGCCTTTGATACTGACCTGGACGGTATTCCTGATTTTCAGGACCTGGATTCTGATGGTGATGGCATAGTAGATCTAATAGAAGCGGGAGGCACAGACGATGGTGATGGAATTGTTGATTCGTTTACTGATGGGAATTCTGATGGTATTGACGATACAATTGGTACCAGTGGATTAAATCCACCCAACACCGATTTTGAAGGAAGAAATAATGTATATGATATAGATTCCGATGATGACGGAATTCTAGATAATATTGAAGGTCAAACAACGGCAGGTTATATCTCACCTTCTGGGATAGATGCAAATAGAAACGGAATTGATGATGCCTACGACAGCACGCCTCTTGACCCATCATTAATAGATACTGATACTGATGGCGATCCTGATTATGTTGATTTTGATAGTGATGATGACGGAGTTCCAGATTATGTAGAAGGACATGACTTTAATAGAGATGGTTATGCAGATTGGGATGACAACAAAAATTTGTCTTTAGACGAAGCTGATATTCTCACCGATACGGATGGTGATGGTTTGCTAGATGCCTTTGATACGAATAATGGTGGGACAGCTGCTGTTTTGGGAGATACAGATGGTGATTTGGTATTAGATTTTCGCGATACCGATGATGACAATGATACCGATTTGACAGTATCAAGCGATGAAAATAATGGAGATGTACCTCCTATTTACGAGCAGGGTGATTATTTTACTTTTAATGACGGAGGAGGTGATGCAACACCTAGCATTATTGGAGTACCTGATTACCTCTTCAATGGTGATAGTGATGGTGATGGTATCCTTGATATTAATGATCTAGATTCAGATAATGACGGGATTCTAGACACTGATGAAGATGGGGGAACAGGATTAGATCCAACTGCATTATCTGGAGGAGCTACAAATGTCCCTAATTATTTAGATGTTGATGGTAGTAATGATTCTAACGGAGATGGCATAGTAGATGCGTTTGATGCTGATCTCGATGGGATTCCTGATTTCCTTGATTTGGATTCAGACAATGACGGCATTTATGATATCGTAGAGGCTGGAGGCACAGACGATGGTGATGGAATAGTTGATTCGTTCTCAGATGGAAATTCAGATGGAATTGATGATACTATTGGCGTTAGTGGGTTAGGCAATCTTGACACTGATGGTGACGGTGTTCCAAATTCAGTTGATTTAGATTCTGATAATGATGGCGTGCCTGACATTACTGAGAGTGGAGGAACAGATACTGATGGAAACGGGAGAGCTGATGACAATCTAGATTCTGATAATGATGGCATAGTAAACATATTTGATACGGATAGTGGCAATGGTCCATTAGATATATCATCAAATCCTGATGGCGATGGCGTACCTGCGTATCTTGATTTGAATTCTGATGGTGACCGTATATTTGATGCCATTGAGCATGGTGCCTCTGACGCAGATAATAATGGTACTATTGATGGATTTGCAGATACTGACGGCAATGGACTGCATGATCCATATGATCCGGAAAATGGTGGAACGCCATTAGCAAACCTTGATTTTGATGGCGATGGTCTAATCAATGCATTAGATATTGATTCTGATAACGATGGTATATTGGATAGTACAGAGGCAGCCCCTAATGGCGATGTTGGCGTAGGTGCAGTTATTCCAATAAATACTGATGGTAGAGGTAATCCTGACTACCTTGATTTAGATTCTGATAATGATGGTATCCTCGATATTATAGAAGGCCATGATGATGATCAAGATGGCTTTGCTGATTGGGATACAAACTTTAATGCGGTGGTGGACCTTGAAGATGGTGGTGACACGGATGGAGATGGCCTTTTGAATGTTTTTGAAGCCAACCCTGCGCCTCTACCTGATTTTGATATAGATACTCGGCCCGACTTTAGAGATACAGATGATGATGGTGATGGCATACCAACAGCGGATGAGCCTCTAGACCTTGATGGAGTATCCGGGGTACCAGATTATTTGGAAGACCAATTAGGTTCTTGTGGACTTGGTTTTATCACTAGAGAATTTAATGGAAACGCTGATCAAATAGGTGCCTTCAACGGCGCAACAGATAGAACAAATATATTAGGGACTGGAGATAATCTTTACACAGAATTACCTTCTAATGGAAACTTCATAATAGTCGATCTAACCGATACCATTCCTTCGGGAGAATCAATTCTTATTTCCTTCTCATCAAGCGAGAATAAGAGTGTTACTTTATTAGCTACCTCTAGTCTTAGCAACTCAGGCCCATTTATTAATCAAGGGACGACAAATACTGCATCTTCTAGCTCTACTACTGAAGTTGTTTTAACCTACACAATTTCAGGTAGTAATTCTGCAAGATGGGTAAGACTTGAGTTTTCAGCTGGCAATGGAAAAGAGCTTTTAATTGATAATTTATCCTATGCATTCACAACATGCCATGTAGATAGTGACAATGATGGAGTTGCCGATATCGATGATCCTGATGATGATAATGATGGGATAGCGGATATTATTGATGGTAACGTCACTGGTGTAGATCCTTCAGGTGATGCTGATGGTGATGGGGTCTTGAATTATCTTGATTCCGACCTAGCAGAATGTGGTGGTATTGTAAATGGTGTTTGCAGTGCTTTTGACTTTGATGGTGATGGCATTCCAAATCATCTCGATCTTGATTCAGACAGTGATGGCCTCCCAGATGCCGTAGAAGCTAACGGTGGAACCTTACCAGCCGACATGCAAACTGATGGAGAATATTCTATATCCATTCTTAATGCAAACGATGCTAATAATAATGGGTTCCATAATGCCTATGATCCAGATACTGGTGGAGATGATACTTTTGGGACCCTAGATACCGATTCAGATGGCAGCCCTGACTTCCTCGATCTAAATTCAGATGGGGATACTTATCCTATTGCTGGCACACCTGCCTGGGATTATATAGAAGCTAATGATCCTGTAGGCGATGACAATGATGCATTGGTAGAATATCTGGCTTTAGCAGATGCATTTGAAGCTGCCTATACGGCTGCAAACCCTGGCATGTCATTAAACTATTATCCGTCAGATACCACTGATGCGGCAGTAGATGCCAACGGCAATAATATACCTGATTGGCTTGATGATAATGACAATGATGGTATTCCCAATTTTATGGATTTTGGGCAACCCTCCTATCGTGATTCTGATGGCGATGGAATAGTAGATCTATTTGACCCGGATAGCTTTGGTGAGGCTTCTATTGCAGGAAGCGACTACCTAACTACCACCAGTGCACCTGTTACTCTACCGCTAGACTTCCTAAGCTTCACAGCTCGCGAGGTTAATGGAAGAGTTCAGCTTGATTGGGTTACTACAAATGAAGAAAATGTAAGTCATTTCTTGATTGAAAGAAGCCGTAATGGGCTTGACTTCAATACTATTGGGGAGTTACCTGCAGTAAATATTTCTTCTACCGTTAATGACTATCAATTTGAGGATAAAAATCCTGCCATTGGTTTTAACTATTACCGAGTTACGGAAATAGATTTTGATGGCTACAGTGAAAGTACAGAAATCGTATTTGTATTAATTGAAACTGATGAGTCAATTAACATCAACCTTTACCCTAACCCAATACTAAATAATAGATTAACCATCAGTTCAAATATATCCCTGGCAGGTGCGAGATATCAAATTATCAATCTGAGTGGACAGGCTTTAGTCAATGGTAGGTTTACAAGCGATCTGCAGAATCAGACCATTACGGTAAACCATTTGAACAGTGGATTGTACCTTATCAGAATAGAAATGCCGGACAGGGTATTTGATATAAAGTTTATAAAACAGTAGCTCTCCTATAAAACTTACAAATTGGAAAGAGTGCTTCAAATTGAGGCACTCTATTTTTTTTATTGACTTGTAAATCTTACCCTTTCCTCCGCTGTAAGTAATAATAAATGCTGACTGGTGAGCTGCTGCACTACATAAAACTCCTCAAGCACATTAGCTGAAGTGCTGCTTTCAAAAGTAAAAAAAATACTGTCTGTGAATGCCTCATTTACAGAGACTGAAAGAGACCATGACCCGAAAGACAAGGTATCAAGACCGTCTCTTTGCAAGAGAAATGTATTCTGAGTGCCAAATCGGGTAAGTGTAAGATCCAGATCGTCGCTTTCCCAAACCTTGCTATTCTCAAAAACCAGAAGCCTGTAAGCCTGGTCTTCCGATAGCTGCGAAAGGTCCTCTTCCAGGCAGGATGACAGCATAACAAGCAACAAAAACCATTGAAAATTACCGTATCGTACCATTCCTATCAATTACAATATACCCTCGCTCATCTGGCCCCAATGAAGATAGCGCTTCTTCAGCTACCAGAAATAGAATAGTCTCTCCCAGCGTGTCATTATAAGTAGTTTTTATCGGCGCATTAGGAACCTTGAGATTCACCTGCCAGTTCATGGTACCATCGTAAGCCGCATTCACAACCGCAAGGTTTTCCTTATCTGTCACCATGCGATCAAAAATATATGCCGTAAAGACGTCTTCACCTGAAGAGACGAATGAGGCAGCTAAAGCGAGTGTATCCCGCTTATGCAGCCCTTTTTCAAATAAATCAAAATCTGTACGCCATAAATTTTCTCTGGAATCCGCAAAGGCAACCATGCTTCCATGAACTATACCTTCATGCTTAAACAATGAAATTGTGTATAGATCTATACTATCTTTAGGTGATAGAGCCAGTGCAATTCCAAAACTATCCAAATCCGCCATTACCAAACTATCCACTGGGTACTCTAAGTTTACTGAGTCATCGGGTAGCACACCCCATTTCGCCCTACCACGCCAGTAGAGGAGAGCATTGCTGTATAGGTCGCTACGTTGCTCATTGATTTTGATCGCACTCGCTATAGTTTTTTCAATAACATCCACTCCCCCCTCTTCATTAATCATTTGGCTGTATTTCAACTTATCATCTGCGATATTGATTTCAGAAAGTGCATCCAAGGCATTGAGCTGATTTTCCAAAACCCCTAAAATTCTTTGATTGTGGCTAATGGCAAAACTCACAGATGAACTATCCTGCAGTTCCTTTACTATAGCTGTATCTGTGAGATAGCTATACCGCAACTCCTGCCCTTTGTAATCCATGTAATGCCAGGCAAAAGGCGAATTATCATAAGACTTTATGGCTTCTATGGATGATAGATCTGTTTTCTGCCAAAGCTCATCCTCCGTAAGAGATTTATCCCTTTTTAGCTGTTGCTCCAAATCTCCCAGTCCATGGTATAAATCGACAATGGCATACTGGAGTGGACGCGTGTCTGTCATGATCGTGTGCCGCGCTTTTCTGGCCCAGTCAGCATAGCCCCATACCTGAAAATTTCCTGCATCAAACTCAGGTTTACTCAGGCCATCAAGCGCATATTTTTCGATGGGCTTTTTAATGTAATCTGTATCTATACCGGTATTGTCCAATCGAATCACTGCACTGGTAATGGTATTTACAGCCCTGTCAATTGCCGGCTCATTTTCAGCCATTACAGACAGCAAGGCCAACTCTTCATCCCCAGAAGCCAGTAGCAGGTCATTGTAGTTGCTGTATTTTCTATTCAACTGCTGATAGGCCTCCTGCGAAGCTTCGTATAATGATTGAATTTCAGCAAGGTTGCTATTGATGAGTCGTGCTTTATCAACCCTGTCTCTGAGTTGCTTGACTTTTGCATCAATTTCAAGCTGTATATCCGATAGTTTAATGCCAAATTCCCCAGTGCGCAGGTCTCTCCGATAAAACTCCTGGTAATAATCATCAT
Organism: Cyclobacteriaceae bacterium; assembly: GCA_965227155.1. Lineage (GTDB taxonomy): Bacteria > Bacteroidota > Bacteroidia > Cytophagales > Cyclobacteriaceae > UBA6059. Next base: position 2,919,131 of record OZ245731.1, on the reverse strand, counting down.
TCTTTTTTACCTCCCGCTCATCGATCAGCACTTTGGCCTGATAAAAGAAAAGAATAGCCGAATCGGCCGTCTGGTAAAGTCTACTGCTATCAGCAATAATACGAGCGTTGAGTGCTTCATCTTCAAAAACATAGGCCATTTGAAGATTGGCATTGGGTTCATCCGCATTTTTTTTATCCGCCAGAAACTCCTTTAGCATGGGCACTGCCTCTTCCATTCGCTGCTCAGCCAGAAGCGGGTATATATCTTTGTATTTCAATCGCTGACCGAAAGCCAATACATTTAAAAACAACAGAATAAAGGTTAGGTAGGACCTCATTTTCTTTTTTGCTTAAATGTAGAAAATCTTCAGCGTTTGTTGAACCTGCCTCTCAATTGAGATAGTTTATCGGCCATATTTTCAGGCTCTTGTCTTGGTTTTCTGCTGGGCTTGGCCTTTGGAGCCTGCTTACCGAAAGGGTCTGATTTCATCGAAAGTGCAATACGCTTACGGGGTACATCTACTTCAGTAACGGTAACCTGCACTTTTTGCTGAAGCTTAACCACCTTGGCAGGATCACTTACAAAACCATCAGACAATTGGCTGATATGTACCAGCCCGTCCTGATGGACGCCCACATCCACGAAAGCACCAAATTTGGTGATATTGGTGATGATGCCAGGTAGAACCATCCCTATTTTCAGGTCAGTAATCTCATGTACCTTATCATCAAACTGGAAAACCTCAAATTGAGCTCTTGGATCGCGGCCAGGTTTATCAAGTTCAGCCATGATGTCCTGTAAGGTGGGCATCCCAAGGTCATTGTTTACATATTTTTTTAGATCAATCTTCGCCCTAAGGTTTTTATCAGCCACCAGCGTTTCTATAGTGCAACCCAGGTCTTTGGCCATTTGCTGTACGGTTTCATAGCGCTCCGGGTGTACCGCACTTCTATCCAGAATTTGCTTACCATTGCTGATTCTCAGGAACCCAGCTGCCTGCTCAAAGGCCTTATCACCAAGCCTGGGCACTTTTTTTAGGGCCTCCCGTGTTGGAAATGGACCATTGGCATCCCTGTATTTTACAATGTTTTCTGCCAATGATGGCCCCAGACCGGATACATAAGTCAGCAGCTGCTTGCTGGCCGTATTTAATTCAACACCCACTGCATTCACACAGCCCATCACCACATCATCCAGCGAGCTTTTAAGCATACCCTGGTCTACATCATGCTGGTACTGCCCCACGCCTATCGATTTTGGGTCTATCTTAACTAATTCAGCAAGTGGATCCATCATGCGACGGCCAATGGAAACGGCACCCCTTACTGTAATGTCGTAATCAGGAAACTCCTCACGGGCAACTTCAGAGGCTGAGTAAATCGAAGCACCGCTCTCGTTAACCTGAGCAATGATCACTTTGCTGTCCAGGTCAATGGACTTCACAAACTGCTCAGTTTCTCTACTGGCGGTACCATTGCCAATAGCGATCGCCTCAATATTAAATTCTTTTACCAGGTGTTTGATGGTCTCTGCAGACTTGATCTTTTCCTTTTGTGGCTCATTAGGGTATATAGCTGTGTTGTGTAATAATTTTCCCTGCTGGTTAAGGCAGACTACCTTGCAGCCGGTTCTGAAGCCCGGGTCTATGCCCATCACATTTTTCTGCCCCAGAGGAGCTGAAAGCAACAACTGCTTCAGGTTTTCCGCAAATACACCGATAGCCTCTGCGTCAGCATTATTTTTGGAGGACAATCGCATCTCTGTTTCCATAGAAGGCTTAAGCAATCGCTTGTAGGCATCTTTTATCGCTATCTTCACCTGCTCTGCGTTGCTACCACTGTTTTTGAGATTCAGCCGTTCCATCAAAGCTATCGCCTCCTCTTCACCGGGTTGGATATCTACACTAAGAATTAACTCTCGTTCACCTCTACGAATGGCCAACAAGCGATGTGAGGGTATGCTTTCGAGCTTCTCCTCCCATTCGAAATAGTCTTTGTATTTTGCTCCTTCTTCCTCTTTCCCTTTAATGACCTTTGATATTACCATGGCATCCTTTTCAAAAAGTTGCCGCATTTGCTTACGCACCTCCTGATCTTCATTGACCCGCTCTGCAATGATATCCCTGGCTCCTTGCAGGGCCTCCTGTATTGAATTGACACCCTTCTCCTCATTGACATATTCGGCTGCCACCAATTCAGGATCACCTTGCCCCTGCTCAAAAAGTATTTCTGAAAGTGGCTCAAGACCCTTTTCCCTGGCCACACTGGCTTTTGTTTTCCTTTTAGGCTTGTAGGGCAGATATATGTCTTCCAAAGCGGCCATTGTCTCAGCCTCATTGATGGCCTTTTCTAACTCCGGTGTTAGCTTTTCCTGCTCCCGGATTGATTTTAAAATCGCCTCCCTGCGTGTGTCCAGATCACGTAGCTGCTGGATGCGATCTCTAATTTTCATGATATACACTTCATCCAGACTACCGGTACGCTCTTTTCTATACCTCGATATAAATGGAACAGTTGCGCCTTCATCAAGTAAACCCACTACGGCATTCACTTGCTGAGGCTTTACACTCAATTCGTTGGCAATCTTTGAAATATGATCCATAAGGTAGATTTTCTGTTTCTTGTGCCGGCAAAAATAGATTTTTACATTACAAATGCCAGCCCACATAAGACCTTACTCAATGAAAAATATCAAATGATTTTTATTGTCTTTACCTTCGCTTTACTACAGTTCTATAAATGCAGAAAAAAGCCAAAAGAGAAATTATTGAGTGGGTCATTTTAATTACCGTTGGAGGAGTTTTGTACTTTACGGGATACCATACCGAAGTGATCGGCCAGCTGCAGAGAGGCCTACTAGCCACAGGATTAATGCAACCTGACCTTGATCAGGATAAGCAACAACTACCCAATTATGCTTTGAACTTAAAGTTTAAAAATAGAGAGGGTAAAATCCTTACGCTGAGAGACTTTGCTGATAAGCCTGTTTTCCTAAACTTCTGGGCTACCTGGTGCCCTCCCTGCATAGCGGAAATGCCGGACATAGAAAATTTGTACGTAGATATGCATCAGGAAGCTCATTTTATCCTTATTTCGGTAGACCAGGAAGCTTCGAAAGCCTGGGAATTTCAGGATAGAAAAGCATTCGCATTTCCGGTTTACACGATAGAAGGAGGTATACCTCCTACATTTGCTTATGAAGCCATTCCCACTACATTTGTTTTGAACCGGCAGAATGAAATCGTCCTCCAACGCGAGGGCATGGCCAAATACAATAGTGAATCTTTCAGGAAGTTTTTAGCCGATTTGGGCCGCCAATAAATTGCCAATTTGTGTAGCTGTACGCTTCAGGTTTAAGGCCGTCTTTTCAATCGCTTCATCAAGGCTGGATGGCCCTGCGCCAATAGGAAAAACAACATCAAAAGCGGGGTATTCGCTAATGTTAAAATCAGCAGCAATCTGACCTGCCAGTGCTACTACGAACAACCCCTCGTCATGGGCTTTTTTGGCAACCGAATACGGACCCTTCCCATGCCGGGTTTGCTCATCGATACGGCCCTCGGCAGTGATCAGTATAGTACTGTCTTTCATTTTATTTTCAAACCCCATTTTATCAAGCAAAAATGCTGCACCATCTACAATTTGCGCACCAAGATAAGCATGCAGAAAGGCTGCACATCCACCTGCGGCGCCACCGTGGGGCATAGTACCGACTTCTATGCCGGTTACTTGCTTGGTAACTTGACTGAAGTTTTTCAATCCACTTTCCAGCATTGGTACCATCGCCGGGGTGGCACCTTTTTGAGGTCCAAATACGGCAGCCGCACCTTTCTCACCCAATAGCGGATTATCAACATCGCATAAAAGTGTAAACCTAGTTTTGCCTACCCGTTTTTGGAGTGGTTCCAAATTGATTCTTGAAATTTCCCAAAGGTTTTTACCATTGCCCATCAAAGCTTTTCCATCTTTATCAAAAACTTCTAAACCCAATTCCTGCAGCATCCCCAAGGCACCATCGACAGTAGCACTCCCTCCTAGGGTAATGATTACTTCATCAACTTTTCGATCTAAAGCTTCTCGGATCAGCTGGCCCGTACCGGTAGTGCTGGCTTTCAGTGGATTTAATTCATGCTCCTTCAAATGTCGAATGCCCGAGGCGGCAGCCATCTCAATAATGGCAGTCTTTCCATCTTCTATCAATCCAAATTTTGCCTGTATGGGCCTGCCAAGTGGATCATCGACCTGGCAGGTAATATATGTGCCTTGAAAAAAGCCTACTAAAACCTCCAGGGTGCCATCACCTCCATCCGCAATAGGTAAGATCTCATGCTCATTTGAAAGGTGACTCAACTTTAAACCGCTACTGATAGCCTCAGCCACTTGAAATGCATCAAGGGCTCCTTTAAAGGCGTTGGGGGCTATAATTACTTTTTGATTCATTGATATTCTTTATTGCAATTCGTCAGGAGAAAGATGTGCTTTCAGAATACCTGTGTTTTGAGAAACCTCTTTCCATGCTAATCCTTCAAATTCAATGGCACAAATACCGGCTGGCATCATATTTCCTATGTTCTCTTGAGTAAGGTAATCAGCCAAAAAGGAGATGGAAGGATTATGAGCTACCATGACCACAACCTTAAAATTATCCTCCAATTGATTGATAAGCCCAAGCATGATTCTCACGGAAGCTTCGTAGAGATCATCCTGATAGCGGATTCTTGAATAGTCGTATTTGATATGGTCGGCAATAGTCTCTGCGGTTTGCCGGGCTCGTGCTGCAGTACTGCATATCATCAAATCAGGATGTATGGACTCGTTGGCCAGGTAGTTACCCACATGGGCAGCATGCTGATATCCTATGCGCATCAGTTGTCTGTCAAAATCTTTTACCTCCCGACTACTTTCTTCTGCATCGGCATGTCTTATCAAAAAAAGTTTTCTAACCATTTTCCCTATTTTACAGTTACTCTTGACCAAATGGCGTTCTAATTTCGCCTACACGGTTTAGCTCATGTTTGCTTAAGTAAGCTAAATTTATTGATATTTGGCACCCTTAAATTAAAAATACCCATTATGCCTAAAAACTTAGTCATTGTCGAGTCACCAGCAAAAGCAAAAACCATTGAAGGATATCTTGGTGAAAACTACAAGGTAGCCTCCAGCTATGGTCATGTGAGAGATCTTCCAAAAGGTGATAAGGCTGTGGATATCAAAAATGGGTTTCAGCCTACTTACGAGGTTTCTGCGGATAAGAAAGATGTAATCAGGGAGCTGAAGAAGTTAGCCAAGGATGCAGAGACTATCTACCTCGCAAGTGACGATGACCGTGAGGGTGAAGCTATTTCATGGCATTTAAAAGAGGCGTTGAACCTAAAAGACGCCAACACACGCCGGATAGTTTTCAGGGAAATTACGAAAAACGCTATTGATAATGCCATAAAAAATCCAAGGGGTATTGACCTGGATTTGGTGAATGCGCAGCAGGCACGGCGCATCCTCGATAGATTGGTAGGCTTTGAATTATCCCCTATTCTTTGGAAAAAAATAAAGGCTGGTCTGTCGGCAGGTCGGGTACAGTCAGTAGCTGTTCGGCTGGTAGTAGAACGGGAGCGGGAAATTGAGAAATTCACACCAGTTTCCAGCTACAGGATCACTGCCGAATTTGATCTGGGTGATGGCAAAATGTTGCAGGCGGAATTACCCTCAAAATTTAAAACAGAGGAAGAAGCGCTTGACTTCCTGGAAGCTTGTAAGGGTGCCGATTTTACCATTAAAGACTTGGTAAAGAAGCCAAGCAAAAAAACACCCGCACCACCCTTTACCACTTCTACCTTACAACAAGAGGCAGCTCGTAAGCTAAGCTTCCCGGTGGGCCTGACCATGTCTGTAGCCCAAAAGCTCTATGAAGCAGGGAAAATCACCTACATGAGAACAGATTCGGTAAACCTTTCTGAAGATGCCTTGAAAGCCTCATCTGCAGAAATTGGAAAGGCTTACGGCAATGAATACATACAAACAAGAAAATTCAAAACTAAATCTGCCTCTGCACAGGAAGCACACGAAGCGATCAGACCTACCCATTTTGAACATCATACTACCGGCGGCAGTAGCAATGAAAAACGGCTTTATGATTTGATATGGAAGCGAGCTATCGCTTCACAAATGGCAGATGCTCAAATAGAGAAAACTACCGCTCATATTGACATTTCTACGGTGGATAAAGACCTGACGGCCAGCGGTGAGGTAGTAAAGTTTGATGGCTTCTTAAAAGTGTATATAGAGTCTACAGACGATGAAAATGATGAGCCTGAAAACAAAAAAATGCTTCCACCACTGCAAGTAGGCCAAAAGCTTACACTTGACCACATGAGGGCAAAAGAAGGCTTCAGCCGTCATCCAGCAAGGTATACGGAAGCAAGTCTTGTGAAAAAGCTTGAAGAAATGGGTATTGGACGCCCATCTACCTATGCACCTACCATCAGCACCATACAGAAGCGGACTTATGTACTTAAGGAGTCCAGAGAAGGAAAAGAACGACAGTATAAGGAGCATTTTCTGAAGCAGGATGCTATCGAAAAAACTGAAAAAACTGAAATCACCGGTGCTGAGAGTAATAAACTCTTCCCAACCAATGTAGGCATGGTTGTCAATGACTTTTTGGTGGAGCACTTCCCCAATATCATTGATTATCAATTTACTGCATCTGTAGAAAAAGAATTTGACGATATCGCCCTTGGCCAAAAGCAATGGGAAAAAATGATCGAGAATTTCTACGGCGGGTTCCATTCTAAGGTAGAAGACACTGAGCAGTTGAAACGCTCTGACGTAAGCAGCACTACCCGGGAACTTGGCTTTGATCCTAAATCAGGTAAAAAAGTATACGCACGGTTGGGTCGTTTTGGTCCTATGATTCAAATTGGTGAAACACCTGAAAGCGACGAGGACGAAAAGCCGCAATACACCAGCATGCGCAAAGGTCAATTCATCGAAAGCATTACGCTGGAAGAGGCGCTTGAACTTTTCAAATTGCCTAGAGAAGTGGGTGAATTTGAAGGTGATACCATGGTAGCTGCTATTGGAAGGTTTGGTCCTTACATCAGACACCAGGGTAAATTTGTATCCATCCCAAAAGATAAAGACCCTTTGGAAATCTCTGCTGATGAAGCGATAGAGCTCATAAAAGAAAAGCGGAAAGCAGATGCAGAGCGGTTCATTAAGACCTTCGAAGAAGACGAAAATGTACAGGTTCTCAAAGGACGATATGGGCCTTACATCAAGTTTGGAAAGCGCAACCTTAAAATTCCGAAAGGTACTGAGCCGGAATCTCTTACCTATGAACAATGCGTAAAGATCGCTGAAGAAACACCTGAGAAAAAAGGTGGTAGAAGAGCAAAGGCTAAGAAATAGGTAGTTGTAAACTCTTATTTACCATTTACATAGACTGATCATCGATTTTCGGATCATGTCATTAGATTACGGATTATTAAATCTCCTAATGATATGATCCGAATTTTATTTTCCATCAGTTTTATTTTGCTATCGATTTTGAGCTATGGTCAGCCTCTGGATATGAGCCTGCTGAAAGCTTTGAAGCCTCGTGCCATAGGACCAGCCAGCATGAGTGGACGGGTAACGGCCGTTACTGCTCAGCGCGACAATAAAAATATCCTTTATGCTGGTACCGCTTCAGGGGGATTGTGGAAATCAGCATCAGGAGGCATCTATTGGGAACCTATTTTCGATAATGAAAAAGCAGCATCCATCGGTTCTGTTGCTGTTGACCCTACTAACCCTGCCATCATTTGGGTTGGTACGGGAGAAGGCAATCCCCGCAATAGCCAAACGCAGGGCTATGGCATCTACAAATCCATGGATGGGGGTGCTACATGGCAGCTTATGGGACTGGAAAAAACAAGAGCCATTCATCGAATAGCGATTAACCCACAAAATCCGAATATCGTTTACGCCGGGGTTTTTGGCTCGCAATGGGGAGACCACCAGGAGCGCGGTGTGTACCGCACTAAAGATGGTGGCAAAACCTGGGAGCGCATCCTTTTCAATAATCCCTCCACTGGTGTAGCAGACATGGTGATGGATCCATCCAATCCAAACAAACTCATGGTAGCCTTGTGGCAATTCCGCAGAGATCCCTGGTTTTTTAAATCAGGAGGAGAAGGTTCCGGGCTTTACATCACCCATGATGGTGGCGACACCTGGACAAAGAAAACATCGGAGGATGGCTTGCCTGAAGGAGCGTTGGGGCGAATTGGCCTTGCTATTTCCCCGGCCAACCCCGATGTGGCTTATGCATTAATAGAAAATAAGAAAAACGCGCTGTATCGATCTGATAATGGCGGTAAAAGCTGGTATAAGCAGGCAGATAAAAATATTGGCAACCGGCCTTTTTACTATGCTGAAATTCATGCAGATCCAAAAAATGAAAATAAGCTCTACAACCTGTGGACCTTCGTAAGCAAAAGTGAAGATGGCGGCAAAACGTTTGAAAATATCTTACCCTGGAATAATTCGCCCAACAATATCCATGTGGATCACCATGCATGGTATATACACCCCGATGATCCGGATTTTCTGTTGGATGGCAATGACGGTGGACTGGCCATTTCCCGCGATGGTGGGGAACGATGGCAGTTTGTTGAAAACCTACCAGTGGCACAATTCTATCATATCAATGTAGATGATCAGGTGCCTTACAATATTTACGGTGGCATGCAAGACAATGGCTCCTGGCGTGGGCCCAGCAGGGTTTGGGCCAATGGCGGTATGCGCAATCATTTCTGGGAAGAAATGGCTTTTGGCGATGGCTTTGATGTATTGGTGGATGCCAGTGACAACAATTATGGCTATGCCATGTCACAGAAGGGTAATTTGCTGCGGTATGACTTCCGAACCGGTGAGCAGAAATTCATCAAGCCGGTACACCCTGAGGGCGAATTTCTAAGATTCAACTGGAATGCGGGCATGGCAACCAATCCACATGATCCAAAGAGCATCTATTTTGGCAGTCAGTATTTGCACAAAACCAATGACAGGGGTGAGACCTGGAAGATCATATCACCTGATCTGACAACCAATGATCCTGACAAGCAACAGCAAACCGAAAGCGGTGGGTTGACTTATGATGTAACCGGTGCTGAAAACTATACAACAATCCTGAGCATTGCGCCCAGCCCAATTGATGAACAAGTAATCTGGGTAGGTACTGACGATGGTAATGTGCAGTTGACCCGTGATGGCGGTGCCACCTGGACAAACCTCATCAAAAATATCAAGGGGGCTCCTGCCGGCGGCTGGGTCACCCAAATTCAGGCCTCTAACTATGATGCTGCCAGTGCCTTTGTAGTCATCAACAATTATCGCAAGGAAGACTGGGGCCTTTATGTGTACCAGACCAAAGATTATGGCAAAAGCTGGACTAGAGTTGCTACTGAAAACCAGGTGTGGGGCTATGGATTGTCTATCATTCAGGATCCAGTAGAACCAAACCTGATCTTTCTGGGTACGGAGTTTGGCCTTTATGTTTCCATAGATGCAGGAGCCAACTGGACAAAATGGACAGAAGGCTTGCCTACAGCCTCTTACATGGATATGGTCATACAACCCAGAATGGCCGATCTGGTGATAGGTACTTTTGGTCGATCTGCTTTTGTAATGGATGATATCAGGGCACTTCGGGCGTTGGCTGGCGAAGGTTTGGAAGTATTGGACAGGCCGCTTGAGGTATTCGAACCTGCTACCGCCTACCTGGCGATTTGGAAAGAAGCACTGGGTACTCGGTGTGCGGGGGATGCGATGTTTTTTGGGGAAAACAAGGCTTATGGTGCTCATATTACCTATGCATTGAATGCCAAAGATTCGGTAAAGGCGGAGATATTGAATGCCGATGGAGCTATAATTAGAACGCTGGCATTATCAGGAGAGAAAGGCTTAAACCGATTTGTCTGGAAGCTTGATCGAAAAGGAGTTAGCAAAGGCGAAACCGAAACCGGCGATTTTGAGCCTGCCGGACCGGTAGTTATGCCGGGTCAATATACAGTCAAATTAACCCGCGGCGAAACCACTAAGGAAACCGCATTGACCGTTGAATTAGACCCTCGGAAAGAGGTGAGCACAACAGACCTGGCAGCTCGTGATGCATATATCGAAGAATACCTGTCCATCAGTCAGCAAAATGCAGATGCTGAGCAGTTATTGTCCAAAGCGGAGCAATCCCTTGCAAAGCTCAAGGAAGTATTGGCAATGCAGGATAATGATTATGCTGAGCTAAAGGACGAGATCAAAGCCATGGAATCCAAAATCGATTCATTGGCGGAGTTGATTAATCCGCCGACCGATGTACAGGGTATTTACCGTGATCCGCTGATTACCAGCTCCCGACTCGGACAAACCCGCAATTACGTGCTTTCTACTTCCATCCAAATGAGCAATTGGGAAGCACCCAATGCAACGGAGCAAATGGAAATGGCCCAGACCAAAGCGGAAGTGGAAAAAGTAAGCCAGGCTGTCGATCAGTTTGATAAAGAGATATGGCAGCCATTTAAGGAGAAGGTGAATGGACTGGATTTGAAATTGTTGAGGTAGAAAAGATCGATGGTTTAAATCATGTAGAATCTTTCAAAGACCTGCTTTGTAAGTGTAGTGAAAAAGTAAGTCTTGATTTAGCAAGTAAATGCATTTATATCCGTAGTAAGACGTTATTTTAGTGATGTAAATGTTGTGATCAAAGAGTAGTTTTATAATATGTATCTAAAAACCATTTTGGTTTGGCTATTTATGATAGCTCCTTTATCAGGTTTTGCCTCAAAGAACCTTGATAGCCTGCAAATTATACTGCAAAATGATATTCATGATACCTTGCGCTATCAGACATATCAGAAAATCATTCAAGCTTACGATTTGAATGAAATAGATTCTTTATTGAAGTATACTAATTTGATGATCCAATTAGCTGATAAAATCGGCAATCCGGAATTACAAAAAAATGCCAATTTCAATCACGGATTAGTTCTATTTCAGAAATATAATGGTTCTGATACCGCCATATATTTTTTAAAGCAATCTTATGAGCTGGCTGCATCACAAGATGATCACGAATACATGATATCCTGTGATATAACCATAGCAAGTGTCTACAGTAATCAGGGTAAACAGTCTTTGGCCTACGATTTTTTTCTAAGATCACTAAGACTTATTGAGCAAAATGATGAAAAATTATTTTTGAATGAGAGACTTGTTGTATTAAATAATTTGGGAAGGGTCGCATTTTACAGAAAGCAAATAGACGAATCATTATACTATTTTAATCAAGCTTTGCCCCTTGCAAGGGAACTAGAAAGACCCTACTCAATTATCGTCGCTCTCACAAGTATTGCAGGAATTTACAGTGAGCAGGCTGAGTATGATTCTGCTATTTTCTTTGAAGAACAAGCCCTGGAACTTGCTATACAACACAACTACCCTGCCCTTGAGACCAATGGCCTTGGCAATCTCGCAATGCATGAGATACGCAAGGGCCAATATGAGAAAGGAAAGGCTTTGATTTTAAAATCTATTGCCCTTTCCGAAGAAAACGGATGGGGCAGTGAACTAAGTTTCCAATACAACACCCTTTCCCTTGCTCTTGCAGGCTTAGGTAAACATTCAGAAGCGATAGCCATGGGAGAAAAAGCTGTGAAAATCGCTAAAGAAAACAATAGGCTAGAGCACTTAAAAACAGCCTATCGGGATCTCGCTAAACATTATTTAGCCGTGGGTAATTCAAGTCGGGCATTTTCATTAATGGAACTTCATGTGGCGCTTCAGGACTCTCTTTTTAAACTAGAAAGATCGGAATTGGTAGAGGATATGAAAGCTCGTTATGATTCAGATAAAAAAGATGCTAAAATTCAATCGCTTGATTTACAAAACCAACTGCTTCAAGCGCAAACCGAACGCGATAGATTGATCAGAATTACTTTTATAGTACTATTGATTGTATTGGTTCTAATGATTTTTTCCGGCATTTACTTTTACAAAACCAGACAGAAACGAATTCAACTCGAAAGAGAAAATGAGCTTCGTGAAGCAGAAAATGATGGTGCTTATCAGCGATCTGCAGAGCTAGCCAGATTGATACATGATGGTCCGGTCAATGACCTGAAACAGCTAACATTTGAAACAAGGAATTCCATGCTGCCGGCCACTATTCAGGCACAATTAAACGCTATCATTGGGGAAACCCGATTGTTGGCGCATCAATTGGAATATCGCGGCATTGCTACCGGTAATTTGGTACGTGATATGGATCGGCTCAAACTTTTAACCAAAAAGCAGTATGCTAATGTTATGTATAATATTGAATATTTGCCAAATGCAGAAGTATGGCATTCTATTAGATCTGATTTATCCGTTCTTATTTTTCAATCCGTCCGTGAATTGATCTACAATGCTTTCAAGCATGCAAATGCTACCCGGCTAAATATTCAATTCAAGATCACTGAGCATCAAATTCAAATTGCCGTTGAAGATAATGGTAATGGCATACAGCCGGGTGATACAAATGGAATTGGCCTCAAAAATTTACAAAAAACAATAGCCGAAAAAAATGGAAATATAGCAGTTTCTTCTGCCGACAATAAAGGTACGGCTGTGCGCATTTACATTCCATTATCAGAAATTCAGGATGATTTAAGCGTTACTGGCAAATGGAAAACGGCTTAAATATCCTTATTGTAGATGACCACCCGGTTGTATCTCAATATTTGGCAGATCGACTAACTAAGCAATTTTATCAAAGTAAAGTAACCATAACCCAAACAATAGGTGAGGCCAAATCACAATTGGACCAAATTTTTGATCTGGCTATCTTGGATGATGAACTGCCTGACGGTTATGGAACCGAGCTTGTACCACTCATCAGAAAATATAAGCAGGTTCCTATAGTATTCTACACAGGATTTACGGAATACATACGTGTGAAAAGAATACTCGATCAAGACCCAACGGCCGTAATCATAAAAAATGAAGATAACGACAAAACCCTTGATGCAATAGTGCGCGCCAAAGAAGGACATCTATATTTTAGCCCAGAAGTAGAGGAGTTCAGAAAATCAGATTCAAAGAATAAGTTCTTCCAACTCAGTAAATCTGAGGCTGATATTATTCCTCTTTTGGCCAATGGACTTACTGTGAAGGCATTGTCGAGAAAACTATTCATTTCAGAAAAGGGTGTAGAAAAGAGGATTTCCAGACTTTACGAAAAGTTTCATATTAAACAGAAATCCATAGAGCATGGAATCAGCCCTAGGGAGACTTTATTGCAGACTTTGAGAGAACTTGGGCTTTTATAACCCCAAAGAAACCACACAATATAGCTATTCAGCTAAAATGTAGGGATTTCCCTATTTCCAGATCATACACACACAAGCAATTTTGCATAGGTTATTTCCTCTTTGCGATGAGAAAATCAACCCTATCAATTAATGGATCCTTCTCAAAATATGTATGATTATGCGGAAAATTTTACTCATTATCTCATTTGTATTTACACAAATGAGTTTATTCAGTCAGGTCACAGAAAGTGATTCCCTGGCATTATTGGATTTTTACCAGTCAACGGGCGGCCAAAACTGGACCGTCACTGCAGGCTGGGGTGCACCCGGTGTGTTTGTAGGTGATTGGAATGGTATTGAAATCGAAAACGGCAGAGTAGTAGGTATTAGGCTTCCTGGCAATAACCTGACCGGTCAGCTACCAGTCGATATCGGCAACCTGGATGCAGTAGAAGTGTTTGACGTTTCTGACAATCTATTGTCGGGGGAACTCCCTGAAAGCCTATTTTGGCTGCCATTAACAACGTTGAATATTTCAGATAATCCCTCTTTTACAGGCAGGTTACCCAGGTTTGTTACAGACCTTTTTAATCTGGAATTATTCGATTTTACCGGCACAGATATCTGTGAACTTCCCAATCAATTCTATTTGGATTGGAAAAACACGCCAGGGCGTACCGTATTGCCAACTCCCGTGACTTGTTTGAATGATGAAGCTTTCCTTTCAGATTTTAGTGTAGCCGGAGAAGTGAGGACAGCAAGGATTGATCCAAGATTTGGAACGCTTACTGTGTATTTCACAGAAACTGCAGATATCACAAACCTTATCGCAACCTTTTCATTACCTGCTGGTGCAAATGCCTACATAGTTGGCGATGAAGTTCCACAGATCAGTGGTGTATCTGCAAATGATTTCACAGAATCACTTACGTATCGGGTGATCGCCGAAGATGGTGTCACTGAAACAGAATATACAATTGTAGTAGAGCTGACACCCGAGCTTATCGGAGGTGTCATAGCGAGTGATTTTTACGCATTGGCTGAATTCAAAATAGGCACAGAGTTTCCATGGACCAACCAGGAAAACTGGCCAACTAGTGGGCCGGGATTCAACTATCTTTGGCAAAATGATGTGGAGACCTGGTATGGAGTCACCGTGACCAATAACCGGGTAACAGCCCTTGATTTATCTAATAATAATATTTTACTGAGGTTCGGGTGGTCAGAAGTCTTGAAGCGGCTTACAGCCATAGAGGCTATTGACTTAAGCAATAATCCGGCTGTTTGGTTGGATGATCTTACCAGTTTACCAAACCTTCAAACCTTGAATATTTCGAATTGTATGATGGCGTCAGGGGCTATTCTTAATAATCTAAGCTTATTTAATGACCCCTCAGAGTATCTTCCACAGCAGGTTGTCGATTTTGCCTGGGATCGGGAATTGATTGCCGGTGAAGACTTTAGTGTTGATCTTATAGATGATTTTGGTACATCGATAAGGTTCTCTGCGCAAGACGAGTTGCAGTGGTATTTTGATAATACACCTATCCCAGGTGCTACCACCACCACATTATCCATACCTAATTTTCAGGCTGTCAATATTGGAGAATATAAATTGATCGTAACAAATCCAGCTTTGCAAGGCTATGAGTTGGTGATTATACTGGGCACCTTGAGCTTACCCAACGTATCTACTGGTAACAGCTTTGAGGCATTTGAAGTTGGCGGACAATTAGGGTTAACAACTATTGATGACTTAAATGCCACCATCAATCTTATATTACCCTGTGATTTCAATCCATTAATCACACCCTATTTTGCATTATCAAATGGTGCCACTGCGCGCATCAATGATGCTGAAATCATTAGCAATCAAACAACCTTAGACTTTTCTAATGATCTAAGTATAGAAGTTACGGCACAAAGCGGTGAGGTGCGTGTATGGACTATTACCGTATCTGAGCCTGATCAGATTGAGTCCGTTGATATGTTTATTACCCCAAATACCCGCTGTGTAAATCCCGATGGAAGTATTATGATCATCGAACTACAACTAGCCGGGAATACGATCACGGACTTCACCGGATTCAGTTTCTCATGGTCGTCTGACAACTTTCAGACGAGCCTTAGTGGAAATCAAAACTTTGAAAACCTAGAAGGTGGCAACTACCAGTTAAGGATTACCGATAATGCAACGCAATGTGTCTATGAAACAGAGTTTGAAGTGACCGATAATATAGGAGAACTTTCAGTAGGTGGGGAAGCAGTAGGAGATTTTGGTTGTAATGGTATTCAAACAGGAGCGTTTGGTTTTGAAGGCACTGTTAACGGTATTAGGGTCGATATCTCCGACTGGTCTTTTGACTGGTATGAAGGCACTGGTGCCAACAAGACTTTCATTTTAAGTAGCAACTTTATTGGTGGACTTGCAGCTGGTGAATATACTTTGATTGCTACTTATATTCCTACAGGTTGTAGCCTGGAAAATGAGTATACTGTGGAAAGGATGGACTTTGAAGGAGAGCTAGATGCAACCATTGTTAATAATACCGATTGCATTTCTTCAAATGGTCAGGTTACCATTAATTCGGTAGTCATCGATGGTCAACAATTTCCACCAACGAGTAACCGAGTAGCCATCCAATGGAGCAATGGAGCAACGGGGGGTAGCATTGTAAATCTCGATGGTGATGAGTACTCCGTAGTGGTAACGGATGTACTGAGTGGATGTGAATATGCCGCAACATACAGCGTACAAACACAAAATCTCGGAGGCACACTACAAGTCGCAAATAATACGCCTAACACACGATGTGAAAGCCCTAATGGGTCACTTTCGGTGAATGTGGATGGCGACACTGACGGCTATACTTTTGAGTGGTACACCGGCACTACCGCCGTTGGTCAACCTTTCGCTACAGGGCCAACCATTAGTGGCCGCGTTGGAGGTACGTACACTGTGAAAGCTACCGAAACAGGAACCAGCTGTTCTTCTACGCTTACCCAAAATATTGCAAATAACCCTACCCAACTGGAGGTTACCCTTCAGGCAACAGAAAACACAAAATGTACAGATCCTAATGGGGCTATTGAAATTGCTTCCTTCAGGGTGAATGGTGCAACCCGAACTAATTTTACCGGATATGCTATTGAATGGTCACAAAACGCTGCTTTCACTTCAATTTTAAGTAGGGAAGAAAGCCTTTCAGGATTAGCTCCGGGCAGGTATTATGTAAGAGTAAGAGAGACAGCTACAGGATGTGTGAGCCCTGCCGCAAGTGCGTTGGTTCAGGAAAACCTAATATCACCCGAGTTTGAAATTGAAACTGTGAACAATTCCTCATGTACTGAAGTAGGAAACGGTACTGCAAGCTTAACGGGTATCGAAGATAATTGGTTGGTTGCATGGTATAGAGGTGAAGAAGTGGCCGGAGATATAACCGGACCATCGGCTGATAATTTGCTACCTGGTTCATATAAAGTTGAAGTCACAAACCCGGAAACGAATTGTAGTGCAGCACGTCAATTTGTGATAGAGCAAGAAGTGAATACAATAACTGTTGCAACTTCCAATACTCCAGTAACATTATGCAGTAGCCAAAATGGCACAGCCAATGTAACAGGCATTACCGTAAATAATGAAAATGTACAGGATTTTGAGGCATTTTCATTTGAATGGTCCACAAGTTTGAATTTTGATGAAATAATTTCGCAATCTTCCGAATTAACTGAACAAAGTGCCGGTGATTATTATATAAGAGTAACGCTCAATTCAACCGGATGTCAATCAGATGCCGTTAAAGTAACTATTCTAGAACAAATCCCTGAAATACAGATTTCATTAGTTGAAAAAACAGACAACTTAAGAGGAAATACAGGGACTGGCTCACTCGAAATAAGTACTAACCCGGAGGTAAATGTAATCTGGTATGCAGGGGAAAACGCCGGCTCTGATCCAGTTGGTGAGGGAGTAATTCTGGAAAATCTCGTAGATGGCAATTACCTGGCTATTGCAACAGACCCAGAAACTGGCTGCTTCAATGAGGCTATCTTTACTGTTGACCTGAGTCCTTTTGAAATTCAAAGCATTGAATTCTCATTGCCGGAATCGATATTTCAGGATGAATTACCTTTCACATTAGAGGCTGTTTCTGATAAGAATGTACCTATTGAATTTGAAATTATTAGTGGTGCTGCCATAATCGAGAATGGAGTCATTACTTCAGCAGAACCCGGTAATATCATTGTTAGGGCTTTCAACCAAGGCTCTGAAACCGCAGCACCCGCTTCTAGTGAAGCCGACATGTTGATTATGGGTAATTACACTATTTCGGGTACTATAACCGGAATAGAAAACCCCGCAGCATTCTCAGGAACCATCAGGGCATATCAGAATGAAACAGAGGTAGCGATGGCTAACATAGATAATGGTGCTTTTTCGCTGCCTTCACTTCGCGAAGGTGAATATATTCTGTATGTGTCACCTAGTGGGGAAAGCCGCTCTGCAGCCTTTGATACCTATTTTGGTGAATCATTATTTTCCAGCCAGGCTGAGCCTTTTTTATTGAATACCGATACAGACATTGAATTTACTGTACTGCCAAAGCCTGTAGACAATGTGCTTCCAACAGGAACAGGAACAATTAGAGGACAAGTTTCAGAATCAAACGAAGGGTCACGAATTGTAATCGGAAGGCTGTTGGATGGTACACCACTAGAAGGAGTTACCGTATTTCTCTTAGCTGAAAATTCAACATTGATTGTTAGGTCAACCACTACAGACGCAATCGGTCAATTTACCTTTGAGAATATCCCCAGTGGCAATTACACCATCAAATTGGACAATCCCGGCCTTAGTGTTGGCCAACTGGAGGCTGCTTTCACATTTGATGAAGAAGCAGGTGTACTTGAAATAGCCGTTCTGGTTGGAGATGAAGATTTAACAGTCGAGTATTCTATCATTGCGTCAGTTGAAGATAAGAATAATCAATTCACGATTTATCCCAATCCAGCATCAAGCTATTTTAAAATCCAAAGTGAAAATTCAAACAACTGTTGTGTTAGAATATACACGCTTGCAGGTATCCTCATAAAAAATTATGCTATTTCAACCTCAAACACTTACAATATCGAGGAACTGGAATCAGGCGTTTATGTGGTTGCCATTGAAGACAATGCAGGGCGCGTACAGCATAAGAAATTACTCGTTTCCAAGTAGTATAAATACTTTACCAAGTCACACAACAACAATAGACAGAGCATATCCCAATTTTGGGGTATGCTTTTTTTTATTAAACTCATTTGAATTTAAAAATCACCTATATGAATCAAATTCACAGATGCTTTCGTCTGATTATGCTTGGTGATAACAATTCTAAATACTGTCAGTTTTTGATCTGGCAACCTCGACAAGGTTTAGAACCTTGTCGAGGTTTAACTATTCACCCTTGATTTCTAAGAGTTTATGAGACCTAACCCGGCGCAAGCCTCTATCTTTGATTTTTTAATTCATTAAATAAAACAAATTCCAAAATATCTATACTTCCCCTGTAATCAATAACACTACATATATCTCCAATGATCAGTTTATTCAACAAAACCGGCAACTACTGGATTTTGGTTTAGATATAACTTCCGATGATCCCTAAATTTAATCTTCTGCTCACACATCGAAAATAATTAGGTACATGGAATAATGGATCGTTTCATCGTTGTTTAGCACGAGCAGTTGCTTGCGCTAAGGGGTGGTGCTAGGCTTGTTTCACTTAATGAGTAAATGATAAAAGTTCACTCCGATATTAGCTTCAAAAGCTCTTTGAGCTCTTTATCAGTGATTGTAGCCTGTTCAGACTTATCGAAAATGGAGAGCAGGAAAACGCTTTCCTTTTCTACTTTGAAGCAGGTAATAACTCTGCCACCACTAGATTTACCTTTCCCCTTTGACTTGATTGCCAGACGGATTTTGAAACAGTCACTACCAAGCGGTGTGCCCTGGTCAGGTAGCTCCTTTAGTTCTTGAATAAGATCGTGAAGTTCGTTTTTGAGAGAGGGGTATTTTTTGAGTAGCCGTTTAGCTTGCCGTTCGAATACGGTAATGGATTTTACCTCAAAGCTCATTGAGAAAATCTTCGGCGTTGCGGGCTTGTTTTTTACCTTCCTGAATTAGTTTCATCTCTTCAGCGGCCTCCCGAATCTCCTCCAACAAAAGTGCTTTTTCCCCGGTAAGCTGTTTAGCCCTCACATAAGGTAAGCTTTTGAGCACTTCCATTAAATGCAATGCCTTGTTGTCTTCTATGTCGAGTAATACTTTCATATCTGACCAAATTTAAGAAGTGTAAGCTTTTTTGGCTTATTTAATAACAGCAATTTACGTAACAAAGTTGTTTTTGTTGAAAAACCCCCAACTGGCGCAAGCATCCGCTTGTGCCTTTATAATTCATTCAATAAAACAAATTTTCAAAAGACCCTTCTCTCCACGGTAATCAATGGCATTAATGTATCTCCAATGATTAGCTTGTTCAACAAAACCGGCAACTACTCGATTTTGGGGAGGATATAACTTCCGCTGATCTTGTTTAGTACAAGAGGACGCTTGCACAAGGAAGGTGATAATTTGAAACTGTTCTTTATCGTTGAGATCACCCGAACCCGCCTGCGGACGGGCAGGCGAGTCGGATGATGACACCAACGGAGGTTGCTGCGTATACTGACAACACCAGACCTTTCATTTATTGTTTGGGAGTTAATTAACACATCTCGTTGTAAATTGCATTACAGCCCGTCATTGCCCGATTCATTCGGGCAATCTCGTCAGACAAAGGCTTTGAATTGGATGGATTAAGAGTGTTTTATAGATCACCATTACATGCGTCCGGTTAAACCTGCCTTTGCCGGCAGAGAGACCGGGTAATGAAGATTCTAAATACTGAAAGTTTTTGATCTGGCAACCTCGACAAGGTTTAGCTAAGCCATCTTGAACTATTCTTGTCAAACTAGTATTTTTATTGCTTATGGGAGATAATGAACGCTCTAAGCGGATTGAAGAATTAATAGCTGGCCATAAAGTCACTCTTCAGGAGCTTAAGTCCATGAACCTCAGGTTATCAGAAATTGTAATGATAGATCGAAGAAGATTAGAAATACTAGAAAAGCCCTGGTGGAAAAGGTTGTTTGGGGTTTAAGGCTCTTTATGAAGAAATGACAATATTCTTTCTTGAAGAATTAGTTTTTCATCGTAATCTTTTGGCTTCTCTTTTATCAATTGATTAAATAAGTCAACATCTTTTTTAGGAATAAGAAATATTTTTTCGTCAAACTTTATAATCTCAAGTTTTTTGGTCTTTTGGAATATTAGTCCCCATTCCAATACTAAATTTTCGTTTTCCCTTTTCCATGATGTCTTAAAAAGCCAGGCTTTACTATATCCATCCCACCCTGCATATTTAAATTTAGTGAAAGTAGAGTCAGCGTTTAAAATAATATAGTGATCACAATAGTTGTTACCACAATTGTAAACTCCTTGTAAGCTAACAGCTTGCGAAAAGCCCAATGTTTGCATAAGACATAATCCTAAACTACTGATTATTGCACCACCTTTACGATCTAGTTTTATAAGATTAACAAGACTCTTCATCAATTACTTGCATGATAAATATCTTACAATCAATCCCCAAAACTAATACCCACACCCCTGGCGGCTTTGACAAGGTAGCTGTCTGTTTTTACAAAGTTGTAGGCTTCCGTGGCGGCCTTGAGAGATACGGTGACGATATCATTGTTTTTGAAAGCTACCATTTTACCAAACTCACCTTCGATAGCCATTTCCATTGATTTAACACCAAACTGTGTGGCCAGCACCCTGTCAAAAGCATTAGGACCTCCCCCACGCTGCAAATGGCCCAGCACCATTTCCCTGATGTCATGCTTAAATCCAATCTCTTTCAGTTGCTGCGAAAGCTGATAAGCTACACCGCCTAGCCTAAGGTTTTCATAGCCCACCTCATCGCTCTTTCGGGCTACAATGGTACCATCTTTGGGTTTGGCGCCTTCTGCTATAACAATATTGGCAAAGCCTCGGCCACCCCTGTACCGGGCATTGATGCGGTCAGCTACTTTCTGTATATCATAAGGAATCTCAGGTATCAGGCAAACCTCAGCCCCACCGGCTACCGCTGCATGTAGAGCTATCCATCCGGCACTGCGGCCCATTACTTCCAGGATCATCAGGCGGTGATGGCTTTCAGCCGTGGTGACCAGTTTATCGACAGCATCAGAAGCAATATCTACTGCGGTCTGAAACCCAAAGGTGTAATCGGTGGACGACAGGTCATTATCGATGGTTTTGGGTACGCCAATTATGGGCAAGCCCTTTTCATATAAGGCCTGGCTTATGCGCTGTGAACCATCTCCCCCAATACTGATCACCGCTTCAAAACCTTCTGACTTCAGGTAATCGATCATTTCATCGGAGCGGTCTTCCATCACATAGCTGCCATCCGCTTGCTTTACCGGCCAGTTGAAGGGCCCTCCTTTGGTCGTAGTTTTCAGGATCGTACCACCCTTGGCATGGATGCCGGCAATCGCTTTGTTATCAAGTCGAATGATCTCCTTGGGGTCACGCAATACACCATTAAAGGCTTCAATACTGCCATACACTTCCCAATCATTCGTTTGCTGAGCTCGCTTGACTATGCCACGCATTACAGCATTAAGACCCGGACAATCACCACCACCGGTGAGCACCAATACTTTTTTCATAACATTTAAATTATTTGAATCTTGAATTTCGCAGAAATATTGATCTATTCCACCATGGGATCCTTAAATATTTACAAGCAATAAACTAGAAGGGGTACCGATCAGGCTTTTCCGTGCTGGCTCCAGGTATGGTCTGGCAGTCATTAGGATAAAAAAATGTGTACTGCCGGGTAACGCTGGTAGGTGAAATCTCTAATGTGTGATGAGAGGCTCCCCCAGCCCAGAAATATCCCAACACTTTGTTTTCACCGCCTCCGGCAAATCGCAGGTTACTGGCCACAGAATATGGGGGTGGATCAAAAATACTTCCCTGATTCGACAACTGGTTATTGATGCTCTCAAAATAGGCAAACACCTGCTGGTCAATGTGGTATTGGTACAGATCTAAAAGGTAAATAGAAGTTGTACGCTGGTCCTCCACAGGAATTACAGCAGCCACAACTTCATTTGATGTTTCAAAGCTATTTCCAGGACTAAAAAGCTGTATTTGCTCGCCGTATTCTGTCACCCAACATTCACTACAACATTGCGGCACACAAATAGGTGTGGAGCAGTCATTGTAATCACAAAAGAGCTCAGGGTTAGTACGTACATAAAAAGTGCCTCTGTACCGCCAGGTCAAATAATTCTCAGTAACAAGCTCATCCAGCAGCACCTTTACTTCCCAGCTATCCTGAAAAGTAGGATTACCCAAATTATTGATGGCTTCATTAGACAGATAGTCATAGCTGATGGCCTTGACAGGTTTAGCCGCCTTCAAGACCTGCGGGTCAGAGATTATGGTTCTGCCATCGGATAGTTCTACATGTAAAGTGTAAGTCAATCCTGGTATACCCACAAATCCATCCCTGGATGCATATCGATAGTTGGTTTGTAAATCGAGTGTAGAGCCTGATCCCAGACTACCATCCAAATCCACACAATAAGAGTCCTGTAGTTCATCCGATTGCAGCGTAAAATCCTCCCTATTGCCTTCACTATCCACCACATAAACGATGGCATCCCGAATGGGAAAGCTGGTAGCATCCGGATTGTTGATGTCCCCAGACTGAAACACACGAATTTCCTGCGGTCCATCAAGGGTAGTGATGCTGCCGTTAACTACCACAAACTGCTGACCGGCAATTTCTTCATCCAAAAGGAATGGGTCAGTACAAGACCACAGGATAAATATTAACCCAAAAACATATCTCATAAAGTGCAAACAAATAAAAGTCTTATTCCCCTAAGTCTTATGCCAAAACAAAATATTGACTGAAAATTTTCCTACCGGGTATTTGGTAACAAGGAGTATCCGGTTCCGTTAGTTTAGGAGAGCACATCGTGGGTGAAATCCATCCATAGACCGTCAAAAAACTGTATATGAACAAACTGATAAGCACCAGAACAAGGGTTGCCGATTTAGGCAAACCAAGAATTGTAGTAATAGGTGGAGGCTTTGGTGGACTTGAATTTATCAAGGCTACGAAAGGCATCAACGCACAGGTGGTGCTATTCGATAAATACAACCACCATACGTTTCAACCTTTGCTGTACCAGGTGGCCACTTCAGGTCTGGAAACAGGCTCGATAATTTTCCCTTTCAGAAAAAAATTCTCTGATCGAAAAGATTTTTACTTCAGGATGGGTGAGGTACAGAAAATTATTCCTGAAGAAAATAGCATTGAAACGAATATTGGTACCATCAAGTACGACTACCTGGTTATTGCTACAGGTGCCAGTACAAATTATTATGGTAATGAAAAAATAGCAGACAAAGCTTATCCTTTGAAAACCATAGAGGATGCCATAGCCCTGAGAAATAGAATCATCAAAGATTTTGAATATGCCCTGCTAACAGAAGACAATGAGCTGATGAATACCCTCATCGATTTTGTGATTGTTGGAGGTGGTCCTACCGGAGTGGAATTAGCAGGTGCCCTGGCAGAGTTGAAAAAGCATGTTTTCCCTAATGACTATAAGGAGCTAGAATTGCAGGAGATGGATATTCACCTGGTAGAAGGTACGGACAGGCTCCTAAACGGTATGTCCGACGAAGCTGGTGAAAAAGCGCTGGCCTTTTTGAAAGAGCTGGGTGTGCATGTCCATTTCAACACCTTTGTGAATGGCTATGAAAATGATGAGGTAGACCTGGGAGAGGGTCGCAAAATCAAAACTAAAAACCTGATATGGGCGGCCGGGGTTACTGGCAATCCCGTAAAGGGCATCAATGAAAAGGCTATTCTCAAAAACCAGCGCATAAAAGTAGATGCTTATAATCGTGTAGAAGGGTATGAAAATATATTTGCCGTAGGTGATGTGGCTGCTATGATTACCGAAGGTCTTCCCAAAGGCCATCCAATGGTAGCACCGCCGGCCATGCAGCAGGGTGAAAACCTTGCCAGGAATATCAAAGCGATGATGGAAAACAAACCCTTAAGTCCATTCAAATACAAGGATCAGGGTACCATGGCCACCATAGGCCGTAATAAAGCTGTTGTCGATTTGTTGCTTACCCGCAAACCCTGGAAAACGCAGGGTACCTTTGCCTGGCTTATCTGGATGTTTGTACACCTAATGTCATTAGTCGGCTTTCGCAATAGGATTCTCGTTTTTATCAACTGGCTTTATAGCTATGTATCCTATGATAAAAGTAACCGATTGATCATTGGCAAAAACGAGAGTCTGGAGCCTGAAAAAATCTAGCATATTGCTACAACATAGGTCTTAAATTTTTCTTGGTATAGACGCATTCACAAAGAAATTTGATTGCTCACAAACAAAAATGCATCTTTTACAAAAAGATATTGATTTACAAAATCTGAGGAGTTAGTTTAGCTTAGTTGCGGTATAATATTTGGTATACTCAAAATATATCAAATACTATTTCAAAATGACTCCTATGAAAAACTTGTTAGTCATCATCTTATTGAGTTTTATTTGTGAATCCTGTAGCAATAAAGCCATGCCTACATACGATCCTTCGAAACTTTCTCCGCCTGCCAGACAACTTATGGAGGCATTACAAAATGATGATTTCAATACCCCTTCAACATCGTTGATCTCAAAATACCAGCTTAAGGCTGAAAATGGTTTGTATTATGTCAAAGGCTTGATGAAAGTTCAGGATGGCTTTGACGATCAGCATTTAGATGAGTTGGCTGTAAAGCAGATGACAAAAGCGGGAAACATACGTACAGTTAGAATCCCCATTACACAACTAGCTGCTTTAAGTAAAATAGAATCGATAGACCTGATAGAAATTGACAGACCCTTAAAAACCAGGTAAAATTTGTCCATGTTTAACTACCAATGAATAACCGATGAAAAAACCTTTACTCGTAATTGTGCTACTCTTTGTGATGGTCACAATGGGTTGGTCACAAAATTCAAAGTTTTCGCCGATTACCAGACAGTTGCTGCATAAGGTAACCACTGCGCAACATAAATACGGCAATCTCAATAGTCTGGCAGGGAAATTACCCGTGAATGCGAGAACATCAGTGATGCCTTCAACCGGAGCATTAGCCAAAGTCTCTCAGGACATTGACATTAGCCGATTGCATGAACTTGGCGTAAAAGTGCAGACCAAAGCTGGTAATATCTGGTCGCTCAATATTCCACTCGACAAATTATCGACCATGGCCGATGTAAAAGGCCTGGAATATCTGGAAACTGATTTTGCAATTCAACCCCGACTAGAAGAATCCCGGCAATTATCAAGGGTTGATCAGGTACATCAGGCAATAAATGGCCTATCTACATCCTA
Source organism: Cyclobacteriaceae bacterium (assembly GCA_965227155.1). Lineage (GTDB taxonomy): Bacteria > Bacteroidota > Bacteroidia > Cytophagales > Cyclobacteriaceae > UBA6059. The sequence continues at coordinate 2,893,317 of OZ245731.1, read as the reverse complement.
TACAGGTGATGGGGTAGTATTGGGTATCATAGATTATGATTTTGTACTGAATCATCCTGCTTTCTACTCTGAGGATGGTAGTCAGTACAGAGTATCAAAAGTATGGTTACAATCAGGCTTCACAGGAACCCCTCCTGCACCTTACGATTATGGTGCGGAATTATCTGGAGCTAATGAAATTTTGAACCTGGGCATTTACAGTACATCATCCGGATCACATGGTACCCATGTGGCAGGTATTGCCGGGGGATCGGGTAATGGCAGTAATGGAACCTACCGCGGCTTTGCACCAGAAGCCGAACTGGTATTTGTAGAATTGGGAAGTTTTGAAACCAGTCCATCTGCTGGCATATCCGGGCCTTCAGCAGTGATTGATGCAGTCAATTACATTTTTGAATATGCAGCCTCTCAGAATAAACCGGCTGTTATCAATATGAGCCTGGGTACACACATTGGCCCACATGATGGCACTTCTTTGTTAGAGCAGGGATTAGATAATCTGGCCGGAGCAGGTAAGATATTGGTAGCAGCCGCAGGCAATGAAGGAGATACTCCACTACATGTATCCCATACATTCAATTCTGGGGAAACAATGGCTACTGCCATCATTGGCCAGAATGTTGATGATGGTATTTACGCATCTGAATTATCAGTGTGGGGATCTGCTAATACTAACTTTGAAGTTAATGTACTTTCCTACAATGCCTTTACTGGTGAGATTAATGAAACCGGTTTTATTTCGACACAATCGGATAATGAGCAAAACATTGGCTCAGAAGAGGCATTTGAAAATGGGGAAATTGATTTTGTTGCTTCACTTTTTGCCGGGCCATCTTCAACTGGCAATAATCGACCTAATGCATACATACGGGTAGGTTACACGGAAAATTTTGACCAATCATCCTGGGTCATTGCTTTAGTCCGTGCTGAAAATGGCACAGTACATATTTGGAACAATGGTTTCGGTTCGGGAGCAGAACTTACAGATGCTGCATCTGGTGATGTCGATCCATCATTCGATGTAGTTTGGAAAAGTGGAAACAGTCAATACACGGTAGGTGAGTTTGGCACTGCCCGAGAAGTGATTACTGTTGGTTCATACAATACCTCAGCAGGTGTGAATTTTAATCCAGAAGATGTACTAGGTGAAATCACTAGCTTCTCTAGTAGAGGACCATCGCTTGATATGCGTGTAAAGCCTGACATAGTTGCACCAGGAAATAGAATTATCTCCGCCTACAATGACCAGGACGAAGAACTTACAGACAGAAGTGATGTGGTATCTACCACCACAGGTAATGACGGCTTGGATTATATTTTTGCATATTCTCAGGGTACCAGCATGGCCGCACCTGCTGTAGCCGGTGCTATCGCCCTAATGCTGGAGGCCAAACCTGATTTAAGACATGAACATGTATTGGCAGTATTTGAAGAAACAGCCTCAGAAGACAATTTTGTTTCTCTGGAAACAGTAGATAATATGGGCAATCCCAAAAGTAATACCTGGGGCTATGGCAAGATGGACGTATTAGATGCTATGTTAGCGATAGAAACAGCTTTGGGCCCGGCACCTTCAACCAATCTTACACTTACTGGCTTCACCGTTCAGAATAGCACAGGTTCTTCTACCATTGTTTCCGGGAATCCGGCTTTTGGAATCATCACAATCCAGAACACAGGCACAACCCAATTGAACCAGACACTGGAAGTTGAATTCACATCGGGAAGCATTACTCTTCCACATAGTATTGCACTAAACCTGGCTCCGGGAGCATCTATAACAGAAAATGTACCGTTTGGAAATGTTGAAGTGGTAGGAAATTACAACGTAACGGCTAAAATTGATCCGGCAAACCAGATAGAAGAAAGCAATGAAGCTGACAACAGCCTATCGGCAAGCTACACTGTAATCGCAGCAGCTACGCCTTTACCCAATCTTGTACCACAAGCCTTTACCATTGTCGATGAAAATGGGGAAACACCGTTAGCAGTAGGAGGCCAGGCATTCTTTGTAGTTACTTTTCAAAATACCGGTGATGCTGATGTCGATCCACCCTTTACCATAAGCTATGATATCAACGGTGAGATTTTCTTTAGTACTGTAACTGATATTATCGCAGCAGGTCAGTCATATGAAGAGGTAGTAGAAGTTGGTTCACCTACTGAACCTGGCAGCCTGACCGTCATTGCTACCTTAGATTCCGAAAATGTGATTGAAGAGTCTAATGAAAATGACAATAGCATTACAGCTACCGTTTCAATCATTGATCCAAATGTAGCTCCTTATCCAATTACGGGATCTATCACTGCATCTTTGCCTGAAGCTGAAATTGATGAAGAGATTGTTTTTGAAGTTAGTGCATCTGGCGGTGTACCACCTTACAATTATGATTGGTCATTCAATATTGCAGGGCTTGTGCTTGATGAAGTGGATAATGCTATAACGGTCGCGTTCGAAGAAGCTGGTGATGTGGAAGTCACCGTCACGATCACAGATGCTGAAGGCAATGCTGAAACCATCGTTATCACCAACCTGGCATCCATCTTAGAGGTTGTCAACAGTGCGGATGAGGACATACGATCAATTCTGAATTATTATCCTAATCCTTCTACTGGCAATTTCTTCATCAACTTTAAGGATCACACTTTATTAAATCAGCTGAAACAAATAAGGATCTTTAATGTACAAGGGATGGAAATTGCCCACAAGTTGGATATGAATCAGGATGAACTCCTCATTGACATCAGTCAGACCAATGCTGGCGTATATATCGTGTACTTACAGTTTGATCAGGACTGGAAAAGCTTTAGACTTATTAGAAATTAATTGCCCTTAATACACAACAACCTATCCAATGGCTCAAGGAATTTCTTTGAGCCATTTTTTTAATTTAACAATTTGAGTACCTCATCAACGGCTTCTTTCATTTGTGCGGGCTCATTTTCTAATTTGGATACAACCTGTAATCCATTGTAAAGCGTAAAGAGTAAAGTCGCTAGACCCTCTATATCCCTCGATCTCATAATTTCTCCCTCATCCTGAGCTCGCTCTAGCGATTCTTTAAAAACCCTCGTAAATACAGCCTTATTTTCGGTAAGCATAGCCTTGATCTTAGGATCGGTAGAAGCCAATTCCGCCGTGGTGTTAACAACAAAGCAGCCCTTTTTATCAGAATCTTTCAATGACTGATCTAAAGCCGTGTGGAACAATAATCTGAACCGTTCCTTTACAGGTATATCTTTCTTAAGAATGCTTTCAATCATGGCAATATTTCTGCTTCGATAATGCTGAATAGCCTGCTCAAACAATTGCTCCTTGTTTTTGTAAGTATCGTATATACTCGATCTGTTGATCCCCATTGTATCAACCAAATCTTGCATACTAGTGGCATGAAAACCCTTTTTCCAGAAGAGATTTAAAGCCCTTTCCAGTTTTTCCTTTTCATCAAAAGCCTTGATTCGTGCCATAATTAAAGAGAGTCATTGTGTGACTCTCTTTAAAACGGAATGATTGTTCCGATAGTTTCGAAAAAAAATCAGATCAACACACCGATCCCACCATCTACATTGTATTCGGCTCCTGTGATGAATGAAGCTTCATCGGAGGCAAGGTAAGCAACCAATGATGCAATTTCTTCCGGCTTGCCAAAGCGCTTCATAGGAACCCTTTGCGTCATTTGTTGGGCAAAGCCTGTCAACTGCTTCTCTGAAAGTCCGGTCTTTCCATATATGGCTGTTTCTACCGGACCCGGATTGATAGCGTTTACACGTATACCCCGAGAAGCCAGTTCTGTAGCTGCCGTACGGGTATATGAATTCATAGCTGCCTTTGTAGCCGCGTAAATGGCTGTATTGGGCATTCCGGTATACGCATTCACGGAAGACAAATTAATGATAGATCCTCCTTCCCTAATCAATGGAAGAAACTTTTCAATGGTAAAAACAGCCCCTTTAAAATTGATATCCATCTGTTGATCATAGACTGATTCGGTAATACTTCCAACAGGTGCAGGCAGAAATATACCGGCATTTACAAATAAAATATCGATATGATTATGATCCTGACTGATACGGGTTACCAATTCTTCAATATCAGAGAGCTTTGATACATCTGCCGTGTAGCCCTCTACACCTAACTCCTGGGCTGCCTCCACTACCCTGGTTTCATTTCTGCCGCTGATGATAACTTTTGCACCTCTTTCGCGAAGCTTCTTTGCAGTTGCATAACCAATGCCACTATTGCCTCCGGTGATCACAGCAATTTTTCCTTCTAGATTTTTCATAATTAATTTGGAATGTTCGTTCTGTTTATATTTTTATTTTGTAACGATCATTCTGTTATAGGGTTACCTCTAATTCAGAAATAATTCAAACTTTTAAAGAATATTGAATCTTTAATTGGAAAAATGTACTATTTTGAAGCATCTGAAAAGGCATTTCCTCATTTTGGATTTTTACCTTTCAAGCAAAATTGCATTCTCATTTTAGCAACAACTATCCAATCGGGGAAGCAATAAGAGCATCATGATATCGGAATCAATGCTATTTAGTTCAGCTCATATTATCCTTCTCATTGAGAGGGTTAGCGAGAGGAATGTAAAAACTTTGCTTAACTGAATGGCATTATTATAGGAATTCTATTTACATATCTATACATCAACTCCATCTACCAAATGGACTCCAGATAAGTGATTTCAGCATGCTTAATATTGGTTTCCGGATTGGGTGTGAACATTACCCTGTCGTATGGAGCGTTAGGAAAGACCAACTCAGTAATCGCAATTAAGCCCTCATCCACAAATACTTCAATGGAGGATGCATCTACATAAATGGTTAACTGTGAGGGTTTAAGTCCGTCCAGTGGGATGCCATGAAATGCCTCAAACTTCTCACTAAAAGTAACCATACCACTTTTGGTTCTGTCAAATATGATCTCTGATTCCTGAAGCTCAATCACAACCTGCTCATCTTGTCCATTTGCAATGATCAATTTTCCCTGACCACCATTTGACAGCTCCAGATCTAGCTTAAATAAGGGTTCTTTTGTGATGTATTCCATTGCCAGTTCTTCAGTGATGATTTCGGTTTGACCTTCCAGTAAATTCATCTCCTCCACCGGAACAGATTGGAGCCTCAAATCTTCTGAAAGCTGCAAAGCTCTCGGAATTGTCATCGCGCTGCGCCATTGGTAGGTGGGTACAACCTGAGCATAGTCCCAATTGCTCATCCAGCCCAGGAATAACCTTCTACCATCTTCAGCCGGGATGTCGCTCCATGTAACTCCCGCGTAGTTGTCTGCACCATAGTCCACCCAACGGATGGTAGTATCTTTTGGTGTGAAACTATTGCCATCAAAATCACCGACAAAATATTGTGTAGCAGAGCCACCAGCCGGCCCTCCCGGGTTGATGCTTACCAGCAAAACCCAGTAATCATTTCCCTCAGAGGTAGGTAGCTTAAAAAGATCTGGGCATTCCCACACGCCACCATGTGCACCAATATCAGCACCAAAATCACTCTCAAAAGTCCAGTTTTTTAAATCCGCCGACGAATAAAAGCTAATGTGGTCCTTTACCGCCAGTGTCATGATCCACTTTTGTTGGTCTTCATGATAAAATACCTTAGGATCTCTAAAGTCAATGATGCCAGGGTTGTCGAGCACAGGATTGCCCTCATATTTTATCCAATTTCTACCACTATCAAGACTGTAGGCTATTCCTTGTGTCTGAAAGTCAACTCTACCTTGCTCAGCGCCTACGGGATCATGATAGGTATATATGGCTAGAAGAGGCGGATTATTAGCAGTCCCAAAACCACTGGTATTATTCCAGTCTACCACTGCACTTCCTGAAAAAATATAGCCCAGCTCATCAGGATACAGTGCTATGGGTAGCTGCTCCCAATGCACAAGATCTCTGGAAACAGCGTGCCCCCAGTGCATTGGGCCCCATACATTACTATCAGGATAATACTGGTAAAAAAGATGGTATTCACCTGCGTAGTAAACCATACCGTTTGGATCGTTCATCCAATTGGCTGGTGGTGAGAAATGATACTGCGGACGAAATTTTTCAGAATAATCCGTATCGCTTTGTTGATCAGCTTGATTACTTTCTATCGTCTGGCTACATCCCAATAATGTTGCACCGGCTATGAGTATTAAGAATCGTATGAGCATAAATATGGATGGTTAAAAAGTTGAAAAACAATAGAAGTTCTAGTAAGCCTACCGGCTAATCAACTGCATTTTTCATACATACATACAAGTTAAACTGTTATTGACGACATTTGCATGTTTTTCATAAATTAGAATGATCAGATCCTTTTCTCATTTTTTCAATCCAGCTTTATTCTGTCAATTTGTAGTTCTACTTTACCTCACCAATCAACCTCTCTACAGTCAGTCAATTACAGACCCATCTGAAGTAATTAAAAAAAGTATTGCCGCTATGCAGCAGGTATCATCTGCAAGCTATCGGTTTGAAAATACAGAAAGAATTGACGGGCAGCTATTGACGGGTGAGCAGTACATCAACTATACACAATTGCCATTCAGGGTATTTATGGAATTTATCCAGCCACACGAAGGAGCCACCATACTTTATGAGCATGGTAAGCACAACAATAAACTCTTATACGATCCGGTAGGGTTTCCATATACAAACTTATACCTCGACCCTTTTGGCTCTTTGGCCAGAGACAAAAACCATCATACCATCTTCAATGTGGGTTTTGTCTCAATGGCAAGACTACTCGATAAACTATATCTCTCCTTTCCGGATGCATTTACTGTAAAAAAGGATGATTCAGGTAATTATCAAATAACGCTAATTATCAATAATTACCATGAAAAGACCATCACCCTAAGTGAACCCACTACCACAGCCGGTTTTTCAGAACAATACATCGTTAGTGAATATGCTTTGGTAGAGAATAATCCCTCCATTGGCAATTATGGTCCTATCAAAGCAGGCACTACGATCAAATATCCCAGTTCCTATGCCCAATCGATGATAATGACAATCGACAAAAGCACTTACCTTCCTGTCAGGCAGGAGTTTTTTGATAAACTGGGCTTATTCGAAAGATATAGTGTTAAAGACCTTGAGATCAACAAAACGGAAATCGTGGATTTTTTCAATTCGCCCAAAAAGAAAAAAAAACTGACCGACTAGAGGTGATTGATAGCCTGGTCAATTGTGACATCACCGGCCAGAAGTTCATAAGATTTATGGTAGCTCTTTTTATTATCTAGTAGTTTCACGATCACTTCTGACACATCTGATCTTGATATGCTACCACCCCTTTGGCTTATCTCTTCTCCAATTTCAATTTTATGGCTGGGGTCCTCATTCAACAACCTGCCAGGCTTAAGAATGGTATAGGCAAGATTTGACTGCATCAGTGCTTTATCTGCATCAGATTTAGCTTCATAATAATGCTTCATGCTATCGGGCCAGTCCTTTGGGGAAAAATCAGCTCCAAAAGCGCTGACCATGATAAATCGGTCGATTTGATGTTTTGTGGCCAAATCAATAGCCTTCTTCGCACCTACTCGATCTACCAGATGTGTTTTGTCTTTACCGGTATGCCCCCCAGATCCTGCAGTAAAGATTACCGCATCGGCGCTTTCAAAGGCATGGCTAAAATCATTTTCAAGATCCGCCAGCACGGTATCTACATTCTGACTCTCCCAGGTCGCTTGCTGCTCTGGTTTTCGCACCATCGCTATGGGCTTGTGGGTACTATTTTTCTTCAATTTATTGACAACTTGTCTTCCTATCTGTCCATTCGCTCCTATCACTAGTACTTTCATAAATTGACTTTTTATAGTTGCTACGGCTCTCTATATTCATTGTTGTGAAATGTAGCACATAAAAAAAGCCAGCCATTTGCACAGCTGACTTTTCATGTAGTGGTTGGGTGATTTAAAACTGTATGCTCTTTTCTGTTATAACCTTATTCTTATGCAGAATCACAAAAGTAACACCAGGGCTGCTCACCTGCTTCAAATCATAGAGCTTATTTAAGCTTTTTTGAGAAGATAGATCCTCACTGTGAAGCTTGGCACCTTCCTGATCATAAATAAGCAGGCGCAAACTGGCGCCCATAGGTGTGCTTGATTGTAGTCTGGCTACTCTACTATCCTTATCGGCACTAAAATCAAAAGCCGGTAAGTCTATGGTTTTTTCAAAAGCAGCTACTTCCTGCTCTATGATGCCCTGATCTGTAAATACTTTGAAAGTATAATTTCCATCAGGCAAACTGCTCAGATCAAAAGGTTGTACAAAAGACTTTATATCATAATGCTTTGTGAAGAGTAAAGCATTCTTTTCATCGTACAATTTGATCGTCACATTTGAGGCTGTTTCCGCCTGGTACAATACCCGATAGGCCTTGCTGGCCAGGCTCGGTAGTATGCGGACATTTTTATCAGTAGAATCTCCACTGATTGCAAAAGCTGATGCACTTAAAACTGTTAAAAGTGCGATCATGGTGTGTCTCATTGTTTTCATAATAATCGTCGTTTAATGATTATCAAATTCTTTACAAAGGACGATTTTATTTATGTAATTGACACTTATAAAAGCTTTTTATTGAATCTCGATCATCATTTATTATTAATTATTGCGCTTTTTCTAATTTCAAACTCATGCAATCGCAATCTGTTTTGACAAAAAAGGTGCAAACGTATGCCCATTTATTTTTTGATTTAGAACTTCACTACTCCAACACTTTTATGTTCCTGTCCGCTTGTAGTGAGCTGTAGATAGGATCATCAAATTGATGCATCCAACTAGAAAATCCATGGAGGTTTTGAGGATTGATGTAAAATGGCATATAACAAAAAAGCCACTCCCTGTATGGGAATGGCTCGATCTATATTAATTAAAGTGGTATTTTAGAATTGAAACTTCTTCTGTAAGATGTTTTTGTGACCACTGGTAAGAGAAACCAACACATTTTTGGAGTCAATCTTACTTAGATCATAAAGTCTCTGATTCAATGCAGCGGCCTCTATTTCTTCTTTGTAGATCAACTCATCATTGTCATCATAGAAATACAGGTTCAGCATGCCCTGCAGGTTGAGACTTGTCAGAAATGCCACCTTCTTTTCATTTTCAACAGTGGTTACCTGAATGTTTTCACCATTGATGGTAGCAATTTCGTGTCTTACCACTTCCTCAAAAGCATCTTCATTACTAGATACTTCAACAAAATAGCTTCCTGATGGAAGGCTACCAAAATCGAGCGGCTGAAGAAACCCGTTGGTATTTGCAATTCTTTTAGTTGTTAAAAGTTTATTGTTTTCATCCTTAATACGGATGTTCACGTCACGGTTTTCAGCAGCTTCGAAAAGCAATTTGTAAACGCCGGCTTCTTTGCCTGCGATCACTTTCACCTTAGCATCACCATCAAAGGCAGATGCATTTGTGAATGCGGCTCCTATAACTATTATAAGTGCAGCGATTGTGTTTGTCATTGTTTTCATAGCTTTCATTTTAATTTCATTGCAAAATTATACTGGGTTAAACGACTCAAACAAGAAAGGTTTTCAATAAAATGCTTAATTAACTATGCAAACGTTTAACAATATGAATTTTTATTATCAATATTTAAATAAAACAAGGATATGCAAACGTTTCAATTAAAATATCACAATGACTGCAAGCGTTTGCATTATAATAAGTGAAAACTTTGCAGTACTCTAAGAATTTTTTCAAAAAACTACGATTCTAAGCATTTTTTAAAGTGATGATCCTCTACATAGCCACTTGCCAAAGCATTCCTCAACTCAAAGCCGATGAGCAGTTTTTGGTAAATCATTGTGCCCAGCACCACATCAAAGCAATACCGGTAGTCTGGAATGATAAATCTGTAGCATGGCAAAAAGCAGATGCTGTGCTCATTCGTACAATCTGGGACTACCACAAAAACTATGGTGAGTTTAAAGATTGGCTGAATATGCTTTCACTTCTCAATATAAAAGTGATTAACCCCGTAAGCCTGATACAGTGGAATAGTCATAAATTTTATCTCCAAAAATTGGAACAATCGGGCATTAGCATACCCAAAGCCCTTTACATTTCTCAAAATAATCAGGCTCTTCCTCAGTCCATTGAGCACACAATGATCGTAAAACCGGCTATCAGCGCTACTGCTTATGAAACGTACAAAGTAGACCCGTCAGGATGGCAGAACTTTCTACCGACCCTGAAAAGGCTTAACCAAAGCCATGATTTGCTAATTCAGGATTTCATTCCTGAAATAGGTACAAATGGTGAGTGGAGTTTGATGTACTTTAACCATACCTTTAGCCATGCTGTATTGAAAAGAGCAAAAAGCGGAGATTTTAGAGTGCAGGCTGAATATGGAGGTAACTATGGGCCTGCCACCCCTCCACAGTCTTTGGTCAATTTTGGCTCAAAGGTGCTGGCACAATTGCCGCAAAAATCCATTTATGCGCGAGTAGATATGATCGAAGGCCAATCAGGGCCCTACCTGATGGAGCTGGAACTTATAGAACCGGAACTCTTTCTTTCAGAGTCCCGGTTTCAACAGAAGTTTTTGCAGGCCTTATTACAAGCCCTCTAAGCGCCCGCTTCAGCGTAAGGATAGTAAATGACTGTAATCCAGTTTGCTGTATCAGTTTCAGTGGCAGGGTCGGTTACATACTCCTCCCACGGATTGGCAGACATAGTGTAGCCGTTGGCAGCCATGTAGGTGTCAATATCATTGTAAGTGCTTACCATATCTGCATAGTCACCTTTGTAGACCACTTTCAAAACCGGTCCGGCATAAGAATTTCCTACCGATATATCCTTGTGATAGATAGTCAATTGACTTGCGGTGGGCAGCGCACATTGCATGGTCATGCCTTCTTCAGAATAATCACTCCAGATGGCTATGGGATAATTGGTAGTTTCAAGGTTGTTTTGTTGGGCATATTGCATAAGCATTCCAAAATGCTGGGCCATTTTTGTGCTGATCAAAACAGGGTCGTTGGCCACATAATCTGAAATGCTGATAAAGGGAAATGACTCTACGGTAGTCCGCTCAATTTCGGTTTGAATTTTTGGTTTGCTTTCGACCATTTTCTTGAGGTTTTCCAGTCCTTCATCGTAGGATGGCCCGAGCATTTCTTCCATAAACAAACCAAAATAGCGACCTATAGGATTGCTGCCCATATCCCCGTCAAAAGTCCAGGTTACTTCTGAGGTTCCATCCTCTTTGCGATCAATAATGATCGATGCAAAAGAAGGTTCAAATCCTTCGAATATAAGCTTATTGGTAACTTTTTGGTTAGGTATGCTCTCTACAATCTCCTGTGAGCCACTACCCACATCAGGGTGATCGCTGGTCCAGGCCATTTTAGCTCCTACGCCTTCTTTTGGCCCGGAATATTCATATTCAGTGTTGGGGTCTATTTGTGCCCAGGGCGACCATTTATTGAAATTTTCGAAGCGATTGACCTCTTCAAAAATGGAAGCCGGTGTTGCATTGACTGTAACAGTACGTTGCATTTTTACCTCTCTGGGCAAGAAAAATCCTACTATGGCCAACAGAGCGCATAAGGCAACCAGACCAATAACAATTTTTAAAAGTAGTTTCATGTGTTAGGAAATTTAGGAATAGTTAAAAATTGAATTAATATAAGAAAACATTTGATACATTGCATCCCCTTATAGGTGTGATTCGCTTATTTTCAAGTATTTAACTATGCAATACGCCTCTTTCTGGAGAAGGCTCACTGCCTACAATATTGATCTTACAGTATTGATCATACCCTTGTTTCTGCTGGGCTTTCTGATTGAACATGATATGATTTATTATGGCATTTGCCTGATGGTTGTCTTGCTGTACCATGCTGCATTAGAGAGCTCTAGCTGGCAGGCTACACTGGGCAAACGCTACCATGGGTTGAGGGTATGTGATAAAAACCGAAAACAGCTGAGCTTTGGGAAGGCATTTTTAAGAATTGCACTCAAGTTTTTCTCTGCAGGTGTAGGTATGTTTGGCTACACCATGATCGCTTTCAGCAAACAGAAACAAGCCCTGCACGACTATTTATTAGGCACACTGGTCATAGTGGAGGAGCGAAAAAAATTAAAATAATCCTATTGCTAATCGAAAATAAGGGTAAATTTGACTGTAACCCTAATCTTTATTTAAAGAAAACATAAATCTACATGGCTAAACCTTTAAAAGCGGTAGAAGAATTTTTTGAAGGATTCGTTTTTTGGAGTAGGTGGGTCCAGGCCCCTCTCTATGGAGGATTGATTATTGGATCATTCATCTATCTGGTTAAGTTTTTCGAAGAATTGCTTCACCTGTACCATGAAATGTTCAGCCTCTCGGAAACGAAAATGATGTTGAGCATTCTCGGGCTTGTGGATATATCTATGGTAATGAATTTGGTTATCATGGTTACTATAGGTGGCTATTCCATATTTACCAGCCGAATTGATGTAGACATGCATGAGGATAAGCCCCTATGGCTCGAAGATCTGGATGCAGGTCAGCTTAAAATTAAATTGGCTACCTCACTGGCATCAATTTCCGGTGTGCAGTTGTTGAAAACATTCATCGACTACAGGGATGCTGTACAGAAAGCCAGCTCTGAGGGTATCATCATCGAGATTGTAATTCACATGGTGTTTATCATCTCTGCTTTGTTGTTGTCTCAAACTGAGAAAATCACACACTCTTATCTACATGGTAAGCATGCTCTGGTTACCGAACATGATGAGCACGATGGTGATGAGGAAAACAAGGAAAAATAAAATCTAAATACATAAAAGCGGGCCTGGTCCGCTTTTTTAACCACAAATTAGTATGCAAGCATACTAATTTTCAATTATACTATACTTATGAATAAACAAATAACATTAGCCAAAAGACCCATAGGCTTGCCCGGTGAAGACACCTGGGAAATGAAACAAACTGCGATTCCTGAACCAAAAGAAGGTCAGGCGATTCTAAAAACCAGTTACATCTCACTGGATCCTGCCATGCGGGGTTGGATCAATGATGCAAAATCATACATACCACCAGTGCAGGTGGGAGAAGTGATGCGTGCAGGCACCGTAGGTCAGGTAGTTGCCTCCAAAAACCCAGAGATCAAAGAAGGCGACTATTACACTGGCTGGGGTGGAGTACAGCAATATTGCGTGTTGGAAGGCAAAGGCTGGCACAAAGTAGACCCTAATCTGGCTCCTTTACCCCTGTATATTGGCACCTTGGGTATGCCTGGGATGACAGCCTATTTCGGTCTGTTTGATGTGGGACAACCCAAAGAAGGTGAAACTGTAGTGGTATCCGGAGCGGCAGGCGCAGTTGGTAGTTTAGTGGGTCAAATGGCCAAAATTAAAGGATGCCATGTGGTTGGTATTGCCGGTGGATCAGATAAATGCAATTATGTAGTAGAAGAGCTCGGCTTTGACGCTTGCATCGATTACAAATCTGATGATTACCGTAAGGAGTTGAAAGCGGCCTGCCCAAATGGCATTGATGTTTATTTTGATAATGTGGGCGGTGATATTCTGGATACAGTGCTAACGCGCATCAATATGAAAGCCAGAATTGTGATCTGCGGGGCTATTTCTCAATACAATAGCACAAAGCCCAAAGGACCTACCAATTACCTATCCTTGCTCGTCAATCGGGCTCGCATGGAAGGCTTTGTAGTGATGGACTATGCCAAAGATTTCAAGAAAGGCGTAATGGAAATGGGTCAATGGTTGCAGCAGGGCAAATTGAAGTCCAGAGAGCATATCGAAGAGGGAATCGAGAATTTTCACCCAACCTTTTTAAGGCTATTCTCAGGTGAGAAGCTGGGTAAGTTGGTGCTGAAAGTAGACTGATAAACAAATTTTAGACTTAAAAAGGGCTGTGCTTAAGTAGGTGCAGCCCTTTATACATCCATCCATTGCTTAAAATCCTTTACCCTATCCCGGCTCACAATGATTTCATCGGCCAGTGAAGGATTGAGTTTCAACAAAAGTCGACTGTTGAAATAACTATGTACCTCGGCAATGGCCTCAATCGAGACTAGCAGTTTGCGGTTAACCCGGAAAAAGTCCATCGGATTGACAAGGTTGCTGAGTTGCTCAATGCTGTAATCTATTGGAAAATGTCTGCCAGCTTTTGTGTATAGGTAGCTTTGATTTTCTGTAGAATAGAAATAAGCTGCCTCCTCTATATTGACAGATTTATACTGATCTCCAATTTTAACGAGGAACCGCTTTTTGAAATCACCGGTGATCATCCTTGCTGCATCACCAATACCGTTGAAATCAAGCATAGGCCCGTTATTTTGGCCATTGTGATATTCGAATTTTTGTATTGCCTTAGTAAGATCTTCCTCCTCAACAGGTTTCAATAGATAGTCGAGGCTATTAAACTTGAAAGCCTTAATGGCATAGTGGTCAAATGCCGTAGTAAATATGATCGGGAATAACTGCTCATAATCCGCAAAAACATCGAAACATAGGCCATCACCCAGTTGAATATCAAAAAAAGCCAGATCCGGGGGGCTGTTCTCCCTTAGCCAGATTTTGGCTTGCCCTACCGACTGTAGCATGGCTACCACTTCTGCATCAGGCATCAGCTTTTGGATCATTCTATTGAGCCGGTCGGCATTATGCTGCTCATCTTCCAGTATTATTACCTGCTTCATGCGAGCCTGACCGTTGTAAGAATGGGCAATTTTACAGTAAAATACTCGGAAGCTTCCTCCACAATCACCGGTTCATTGGTTTGAAAGCCATACCTCGACTTAATATTTTCTAGGCCAATTTTGGTGGATGTGACGCGTGCATCCTTGCGCCGGAGCCTGTTACTTACCACCAGGTAATTGTCCTGCACATTTAGGCTGATGTGCAGAGGATGGTCTACACAAAAATTATTGTGCTTAATAGCATTTTCTATCAGCATTTGAAGGGCCATGCCGGGCACATAGTTGTCTAAATATTGATCAGGAATGTCAATATCAACAACCAGGCTTTCACCATAGCGGGTCCGCAATAGAAAAATATAATCATCCAATACAGCCAATTCCTTTTTTAGCGATCGCATGGACTCATCTTTATCTTCAAGAATATGTCGATACAGTTTGGAAAGTTTACCAAGAAATTTATCAGCCAACTTAGGGTCCGTCTCAATCAATGACCTGAGAACGCTAAAGCTATTGAATAGAAAATGCGGGTTAATTTGCACTTTAAGATGCTCATATTGACTCATGAGCAGGTTTTTCTGCATGATTGCTTTTTCCTTCTCAATTTCCTGTAGTCGGGCACCGCGCACCTTTATCACTTTAGAAGCAATGATCAACCACGCCAACAGCTGACCTTGCAGAATGCTTTGCCCCACATGCGGCTCACAATTGCAGCCGAGCCACTGCATGATACCCAGGTCTATAAATAAGCTGGATAGCGTTACTAGTGGTAGGGTGATCAAGGTGGTAATGCCAACAATTTTCAGTACTACTGCTGTACTACTATAATCATAGCCATTGAGCTCAAAATGCCGAAAGGCGATATCTATAATCTCCCATATACCGATGACTACCACCATCAAACATATCAGCAGGGCTACATCGATATGTCCGTAGAAGACATGCTCCCGATAAGGCATGTTTACAAAAAGAAAAAAGAAGTGGATCAACAGAGCCACTCCTATTCTTATGCTATATTTTGTGGTAGTAGCATTCATAAACCACTAAAAATATTAATTCTTACTGGAAACTGCACCAGTATTGCCTTCGACCTGTAAGTTCATCAAAATGGAAGGCACTTTGGAAGACCATTTTCCAGGCATTTCCACCAAAAAGTTATGAGTATCGCTGGCGGCATTAGCATCCGCTTTTACGGTAAGGGTAAACTCATCGGCTGTACCTGTTTCTGTTATTGCAAAACTGAGCCCATCAATTGACTTGGACACAACTGGCGTTTGGAATTTCACCTTGCTGAATCTTTTTGACCGCTCGATGCGCACTGTGGTCGAAACAGACTTACCAGCATCTACAGATAAGGTGTAATCATCGGCACCCATGATTGCACCGTCTTTAGGTGCTTGCGCAAAAGCTATAGCACTTACCATTAATAGCAGAAAAGTAAATATTGTAGTCTTCATTTTCATTGATTTTATTGGTGTAAACTTTTTTGAATTTCTACGAGGGTAGAATCATGCCATTTCAATTCATAAAGTGAATCGTAGTATCTTTCATCTGACCTGTAAGGATTTTTTGGTAAATTGTAAATGCCCAAACCGTGATTGAAACACAAAGAATAATCTTAAGAAGATGGAAAGCTGAAGATAAGCCAGTCTTTCGGCAAATGAATGCCAATCCACTAGTGATGCGGTATTTTCCTAAAGTGGTATCGCCGGATGAATCTGATGATTTGATGGCCCGTATCCAGACGCATTTTGATGAGTTTGGCTATGGGTTTTATGCGGCTGAATCCAAAGCAAGTGGAGAGTTCTTTGGTTTTATTGGGCTCAAGCAGGTCAGTTTTGATGCTTCTTTTGCTCCCGCTGTAGAAATTGGCTGGCGCCTTCACCCCAATTACTGGAACGAGGGCCTGGCCACAGAGGGGGCAAAAGCTGTGCTCAGCCATGGCTTCCGCCATCTGGGGCTTGAGCAAATCGTTTCTTTTACAGCCGCCATCAACACCCCCTCTGAACGGGTTATGCAAAAAATAGGTCTTCAAAAAGCAGGCGAATTTAACCATCCGCTAGTATCTGCTGATTCTGAGCTTTATAAGCATGTATTATACTGGGTAAAAAAGGAAGAATGGAGTAATTTAACAGCCAACCCAACCCAAAAATGATGAATACTTATGCTGCCGGCGGAGAAGACATCATCCTCCGCAATATTTTCTACAATCGCCTTAACTACGAAAAGCCGGGATTCTTTGTGGATGTAGGTGCTTACCACCCAACAGAATTATCAAGCACTATGCTGCTCTATGAAATGGGCTGGCGCGGCATCAACATTGATGCTCGTCCCGGATTTGAATCGGCTTTTCAGGAAATTAGAACCGGTGATATCAACATAAACCAGGCTGTGGCATTGCGCAAGCAAACCATGACTTACCACATTGTGGAAGAATCACCACAAACCAATAGCTTATCAAAAAAGCACCTTGAACAAACCGGTCAGCTGGAAAAGGTCACCAAAACCATCAAGATTGAAACCCAGCCGCTGAAACTATTGATGGATGAACTTCTACCTGCCGGTCAAAAAATAGATTTAATCAACGTAGCTGTAGGAGGTATGGAAGAAGAGGTACTAAAATCCAATGACTGGAAAAAATACAGGCCCAGGGTGGTTGCAGTAAAAGTAATAGAAGAAACCTTAAGCAGCCTACAGGACTCACGCAGCGTCCAATTTCTTGAAAATAACTTTTATAAAGCCATTGCCAAGACCTATGTAAACAAGCAGCAAGGCAATGTCTTTTTTATCGATCAATTGTAAATACTCCCCTACTTTCGCATATGGCATTTAAGATGGTATTCATTGATATTGATGGGACATTGTTAAACAACCACCATCAGATCACTCCGGGCACTAAGGAAACAATACAAACGCTGGCAATGCAGTATGACATAAAGATAGTATTAGCTACCGCAAGGCCTTACTATGGAGCCTGGTTCTTTAGAGATGAATTGGGCCTTGATACCCCTATCGTCTGCTTTAATGGTGCTTTGATCGTTGATCACCTCGGCACTACGTTGGTAAATCACACCGTTGGTGAAGCAGATGCAAATATTGTGGCTACCTCCGCTCTTGCCCACCGCGTAAACCTGGCATTCCTCGATAAGGAAATGGCTTATGCACTAAAAAGGGATTATTGGGTAACCATGGAAGAAAAGCTTACCCGCAAGGAGGCTACTGTACTTCCCTATGAAAATATTCTCAAAGCCTGGGCGAATCGTGGCATCTCTGGTGCGAACAAGCTTATGGGCATGGGAGATCCTGATTTGATCGAATTGATGGAATATAAGCTCAAAAAAGACGAAGACCTAAACCTTACCATCAATACCTCACACCCCAGCTATCTGGAAATTACCCACGTAGAGGCTTCTAAACAGCATGCTGTGAAGTATTTGCATGAACTTTTTGAGGTGAAGCGCGAAGAAGTGGTGGCTATAGGAGACTCCTTCAATGATACAGAAATGATTAAATATGCAGGTTTAGGCGTAGCTATGGGCAATGCCCATGAAAATGTACAAGCTATAGCCAATGAGGTAGCTCCGGCCAATGAAGACGAGGGCGTAAAAGCAATTTTGCAAAAGCTATTTCTCTAATCGAACGCGCTCTATCAAAAAGGCCTATGTAAATTGGCCTAACTTCCCTATTTTGAAAATCTACTAAAGTTTTTACTTATGAAAAGATGTAGCGTACTGATAGTGACTATCCTATTATGTCAATGGCTTATGGCCCAACCCTCCGATAAGTTTGAGCCGCTGGATGTATTTGACCTGGAGTTTGTATCTGACCCGCAAATAGCACCTGATGGGGAAAAAGTTGTCTATGTCCGCAACTTTAAAGATATCATGACAGATAAAAACCTGTCCAATCTTTGGATTATGGACTTTGATGGTAAAAACCATCGCCCGCTGACTTCAGGCAATCAAAATGATAATTCACCACGCTGGTCTCCTGATGGATCGCAGTTGGTCTATCGGTCCAACAAAGGTGGCAGTAGCCAATTGTACCTGCTCTGGGTGGCTGAGGGCACCGAGTTTAAATTAACCAATGTACAGCAAGCACCAGGGTCAGTTGCCTGGTCTCGCGACGGTAAATTTCTGGCTTTTACCATGTTTGTGCCACAGTCAGACCCCTCACCCATCAAAATGCCCGGTAAACCTCAAGGTGCCAATTGGAATGACCCACCTACCTACATTGATGATATGAAATACCGCAGTGATGGCTCAGGCTATGTAAAACCGGGCAACCGCCAAATCTTCATATTGTCTACAGATGGCGGCACTCCCCGCCAACTCACTGATGAAAATACAAACCTTGGGAATCCGGTTTGGTCTGCCGATGGCTCTACCCTGTTCTTTTCAGCAAACCTAAATGAAAATGCTGATTACGATCCCCTGAATTCCGAAATCTACAGTTTGAAGATTGCAGATGGTACAATAAAGGCCCTAACAGACCGACAAGGCCCCGATAGCAATCCAACCATTTCACCCGATGGAAAGACCATTGCCTATACAGGCTTTGATGATGAGTTGCTGGGCTACCACAGCAGTAAGATTTACACCATGGCAGCTGACGGTAGCAATAAAAAACAAATTGATTCCGGACTTGACAGAAGCCTTGGCAATATCCAGTGGAGTAACGATGGCAAGTCTATCTTTTTTCAATATACCGATGAAGGTGTTGGTAAAATAGCCAGTGTAGACATGGGTGGGAAAGTTACACAGCATTTAGATGGTGTAAATGGTCTTTCCATAGGAAGACCCTACGCGGGTGGTGATTTCTCAGTCAGCAATAGCGGAAAATTTGCATACACCTTTGGCAAAACCGGCTTACCGGCTGAGCTGGGAGTTGGTGAAAAAAGTAGCGGTTATCAAATGACCAGGCTCAACGATGACCTTTTTCGCTATAAAAACCTCGGAAGCATTGAAGAAATCTGGTGGGAAAGTTCTTTCGATGAAAGAAAAATACAAGGCTGGATAGTAAAACCACCAAATTTTGATCCTAATAAAAAATACCCGCTAATCCTTGAGATTCACGGAGGACCATTTTCAGCCTATGGTCCGGTTTTTTCGGCAGAAGTACAACTATATGCTTCGGCCGGCTATGTGGTATTCTACACAAATCCAAGAGGCAGCACCAGCTATGGTGCAGAATTTGCCAACTTAATACATCACAATTATCCTAACCAGGACTATGACGACCTCATTTCAGGTGTTGATGCAGTATTGGAAAAAGGCTATGTTGATGAAGATCAGCTATTTGTAACCGGTGGCAGCGGTGGTGGTGTGCTTAGCGCTTGGATAGTGGGCCATACCGATAAGTTTGCTGCGGCAGTAGTGGCAAAGCCGGTTATCAACTGGTACAGCTTTGTGCTCTACGCCGACAATCCAGGCTTCTTTTACAAATACTGGTTTCCCGGCTTACCCTGGGACAACCTGGAGCACTACATGAAGCGATCACCGATTAGTTATGTTGGGAATGTAACCACCCCTACCATGCTGCTTACCGGAGAGAGCGATTTCCGCACTCCTATTGCCGAGACCGAGCAGTTTTATGCCGGCCTCAAGCTCAACAAAGTAGAATCGGCCATGGTACGTATACCCGGTGCTTCTCATGGTATTGCCGGACGCCCAAGCAACCTTATAGCCAAAGTACAGGCAATTTTGATGTGGTTTGATAAATACAGAACTGATAAGTAAACCATACTCATGATAAAAAAGATCTTATTATTAATGGCAGCTGCCTTTGCGGTATTGATTGCTATACTATTCTTCAATTACCTGACCTTCAACTCAAAGCAGATTGAGGTTGATCCCGTAGATGAAATTGCCATCAGCAGTGATGCCCTTGAGCGTTTTGCTGGATCTATAAAATTTGAAACTATCTCCTTTCAGGATGAAGCAGATTTTAAAGCCCAACCATTTATTGACCTGCATGCTTACCTGGCAGAAGCTTTTCCTTTGATAGACTCATTATTGAAAAAGGAAGTGGTTGGATATTCCCTGCTTTACACTATTGAAGGCAGGCAGGCTGGACTTCCCCCTGTGGTGCTTATGTCGCACCTGGATGTGGTGCCGGTAGATATGGCTACCATCGATGGTTGGGAAGCGCCACCCTTTTCAGGAGCTGTAAAAGATGGTAAGATCTACGGCAGGGGTACCATGGATGATAAAGTCAGTGTGCTGGCTATCATGGAAGCTGTAGAAATGAAACTACAATCAGGCTGGCAACCAGAGCGCACCATCTACCTGGCTTTTGGTCACGATGAGGAGATTGGTGGTGAGAAGGGAGCAAAAGTCATGGCAGAAATGATTGCTGCCAGAGGACCCAAGCCACTCTTTGTGGTAGATGAGGGTGGCTATGTAGCTGGTACAGGTATGGTGCCGGGCCTGGAAAAGCCACTTGCAGTGATCAATATTGCAGAGAAGGGCTACCTAAGTTTTGAATTAACCATCACCACAAAGGGCGGTCATTCCTCAGCCCCTCCTGCCGACAATACTATTGGCTCCCTGGCTAGCGCCATTACAAAGTTGGAATCCAATCAGTTTCCGTACAGAATGATTGATCCTGTAAAATGGCAAATAGAGCATGTAGGCCCCGAAATGCCCTTTGTACAAAAACTGGTTTTTGCCAATCACTGGCTCTTTGGTGACCTCATTTTGGCCGGATTAACGGCACGCACCACCACCGCCCCTACCATGTTCAATGGGGGCGTAAAGGATAATGTGATTCCTTCCCAGGCCAAAGCAGTAGTGAATTTCCGGATTCTGCAAGGCGATAATGTGGAGGATGTACGCAAGCACATCATAAAAGTGATTGATGATGAGCGTATCACACTAAAAACGGTAAGCAATGTGAATGAACCCTCTGCGATCTCCAGCATTGAGAGTGCCGCATATAAGGCTATTGAGAAATCAGCAAAGCAAGTGGTACCTGGTGCTGTAGTAAGCCCCGGGTTAGTCGGTGGAGGAACAGATGCCAAGCATTATGAAGGGATTGCTGAAAACAGTTATCGATTCTTCCCGGTGCGCATTACACCGGATAATATGACCGGCTTTCATGGCATCAATGAGCACTTGCTGGTGGATAATTATTATGAAATCATTCGATATTATTTTCAGCTGATGGAGAATATTGACAATATGTAAAAAAATAAAGCCGGCATAGACCGGCTTTATTCATTTATGAAGAATAATCTACTGACTACTATTTTTAGGGTAATACCAACTTAAGTCCGATCGATCCTACAAAGCCCTGTACATCGGAGGTGTCTACGTTCCTGTAAGCCAGATCACCCGTGATCCTGTATGCAGCACCTGCATTTAGTCTGAGGTTTTTATGTAGGTTGATTTCAAGGTTTGCCCCCGGTTCGATCACGAAGAAGTTTTCCTCACCAAATCCGGCACTTCCTGCCTCATTGTCCATTTCTACCTCTGCCATACCGATCAAAAGCGGGAAGCTTACGTGTACCAATTTGGTAGGCTGCACAGTATATTCTAAATAAGCACCCGCAGCTCTGTAATCCATGTAAATACCAGGCTGCTCACCTAGTGGCTCAAGATCATTTAAGGTAGCCTGATAAAATCCACCAAAAGCAAAATTTTTGTTTACTGCCAGGCCGGTACGCATATGGAAAATGGCTCCTGTGCTTTCAACCATAGGAGAAACGTTTAAACCTGTTGCGAATACGAATCCAAGGTTGCTACCATTTTCTCCCTTTTTGAAAAGTGTTTCCTCTTCCTGAGCAGCTACATTAGCCATGGTTACTACTACAAGTGTCAATGCCAAAAATGTTGATCTTAAAGTATTCATCGTTTTATTCAATTGTTGTTTTACGGTTTTTATTGATTTTCAAGTTTATGATTAAGAGCATACATAGTCATTGTCCAGCACGGTAAACAGGTGATTCCAGTTCACATCGAAATAAACCTCTGTACCGTTGGCTAATACCACTTCATATTTATAAGCTTCATCATTATCATCTTCCATTTCCACAAAGCAGATATTGAGGTCGGGATATTCATTGTTGATAAAAGAAACAACCGAATCTGGGATTTGACTTGCTGGAAGGATGATGTCGTCTGTCCCGGAGTTAATTGACTCATCTTTATCCATCAATGCGAAAAGAAAATTGCCGGCACAATCAAAATACAGCTCTTCACCATTATTGAGCTCTACTTCATAGCAGTATGGCTCATCATTGTCAAGATCCTGAATAACTAAAGAAATGGACTGATCACTTCTGTGCTCATTGATGTAGGACACTGCATTGGCAGGTAGGTTATTGGGGCCTACCATTGCGTCTTCATCACCACATGCGGCAATTATGACGGCAGCAAAACTTAAAATCAGGAGGTTAATTTTTTTCATTATACTATTATTTTTCATTTCCACATTACACGGAAATTAAAAAATAATAGTTTCACTTTAATTTACAATAGTAATACTATTATTTACAAGTTGCTGACATTCAGGAATATTAATTTTATTTTCGGTCTGGTATTACTTAGACCAAAAACACAAACCATTTCGGGGCAATGTTATTGTCTTATAATTATTCAGTACCATAAAGTTTTTTACCAACAGCCTCATACTTATCCCCTTCTACCCAAAAAAGCCTTTCATCGGTATGCAGAATTTGCCATGTAGCATACACATAGGCTTTATAGAATTTCATCAGGTAATTGAAGTTTAAGGAGCCAATTTCGTCAGCAGGCTGATGGTAGTACTTAGTAATCACATCATCAAAGGCTGTAATCCCTACAGAAGCATTAATGGCAGGAATACCTTTACTGGCGAAGCTCACATTGTCCGACCTATCGAATAAATTTTGTTCAGGTACCGGATCCTGAATAGCCTCCAGGCCAAATTTACTTGCAGCCTCCATCAGCATATTGGCTCCATTTGTTCGTTCTAACCCTATAATGGTCATTTTGGTGGTATCGTTATAGCCTGCACCATCATTATTAAAATTGAAAATGGCATTTTCAAGGGGCATAAATGGGTTTTCAGCATAATATCTACTACCTAACAAACCTACTTCTTCAGCATTGCAACCGAGAAATAATACTGATCTCGAAGGTCTGTTGCGGCCAAGGAACTCAGCCGTTGTGAGCAGGGCAGTAGTTCCAATGGCATTGTCACGGGCTCCATTAAAGATGGAGTCTTCCATACCAAGATTCTTTACACCCACATGATCAATATGTGCTGAAATGATCAAATATTCATCTTTCAATTCAGCATCCGAGCCCTCTAGCCATCCTACCACATTGGGCGTTTCAATGACTTCCTGATCAGCACCGGACATTTCATAAGTCACCTCCAACGCACTATTGGCCTCAAAAAACTTCAGCCACTCTCCTTTACCATCCTGCACCCAGGCTAGTGGATAAGCTTCTCCCATACCCGTATTCAGAGAAAACCTTGGCCCGGACAAATAATTTTGCAGAAGGCTCCAGGGCAGAGCCTGAGATCGATATAGTTCAAACAACCCAATGGCACCTTTTTCCCTTACTCTGGCGGCTTTCTGAGGACTTAATTGAAAAAACGCTCTGGGGTTGTCCACTTCGGGTGTGCCGGCTTTCACCACTACCAGCTTACCTTCCAAATCCAGGTCTTCGATATCCTCTTCCAGCCCATAATTAGCATAGACCAATGGAGCGGTGAATGTTTCATTTTGCTTATTAAAGAAGATCAAATCCTCCCATAGCATCCAAGTGCTGTCGCCGAGCGTAACTTTTGCCATAGTAGGCGGAATGTTTTTCATGAGCGGCACTTCCTGTATGAAGCTCTGCTGACCGGTTACCGGCGTAACGCCAAAAGATCTAAGCTGTTCAGCTACATAGCGGGCAGTGATCTCATTTTCATTAGTACCAGTCATTCTTCCGCGCATTTCATCTGCCGCCAAAAACCGGATATGGCTTTCTACCTGGGCTCTATTAATTTCTGCTTCAATTTTTTTGACTATTTTCTGACCTTCAGCGTTTAGACTAATAAGAATTGTAAATACGATAAGGAAAGCTCGATTCATGGTACCTGCATTTTATAATTGGAATTCAAGTATAGGTAAACAAATTTGGATAACGGTAATATTCGGATTTTCCACATTGAGTTTATTCGGCCAGCAGGCTTATTTCCCCAATGACGAAGAGATTCAAATCATAATGGAAGAACATAACCTGTATCGAGAAGAGGTTGGCGTACCTCCGCTTGTATGGAGTGATACGCTCGCGCAAGTGGCTGCTGAGTGGGCAGTGCAATTAGTGGAGATGGGCTGTGCATTCGAGCATTCCAATAATCAATATGGAGAAAACCTGTGGAAAGGTACCACCGGGGCTTTCCCTCTTTCTTATGTCATCTTAAGTTGGGGTGAGGAAAAGGAGCTTTACAATTATGCCAGAAATAAATGTAAGGGTGTTTGTGGGCATTACACACAGATTGTGTGGAGCAATACAGAAAAAGTAGGTTGCGCTTCGTCTACCTGCGATGGCATGACCACCTGGGTTTGCAACTATGACCCGCCTGGCAATTATGTAGGTCAAAAGCCCTACTAGCAATAATGTCCGCCAGCGGGCAATCCATTTTTGATAACCGGTGATAGTGGCTAATTTTCCCATTGAGATGGGCAAACAAGGCAAAATACTGATCGTGGATGATAATGCTGATATCCTCAGCGCAGCCAGGATATTTCTGAAGAGGCATTTTCTGCAAGTAGATACTGAAAAATCCCCGGATGTGATTCCCAATATCCTCATGAACGAGACCTATGATGTCATTCTGCTGGATATGAATTTCACCAGGGATGTAAGCAGTGGCCAGGAGGGGTTTTTCTGGCTGGACAAAATTCTGGATATTGATCCTGCAGCGGTAGTGGTTTTGATCACCGCCTATGGAGATGTGGAGCTTGCAGTGCGCGCAATCAAAGAGGGCGCCACCGATTTTGTGATGAAGCCCTGGGAAAATGAAAAGCTGCTGGCTACAGTTTCATCAGCTATGAAATTGCGCGAAACCCGTCTTGAAAATGAATCACTACGCCGACAAAACCAGCAATACCAGGATGATCTGGCAGGCAGGTTTAAGGAAATCATAGGCGATAGTCCCGCCATGCAAAAGGTGTATGAAACCATAGAAGCCGTGGCCACAACGGATGCCAATGTGTTGATTTTAGGTGAAAATGGCACCGGCAAGGAGCTGGTAGCACGTGCCATACACCGAAAATCGAAAAGGCTGGACAAGCCATTTGTATCCGTAGACCTGGGGGCTATTACGGAAAGCCTTTTTGAATCGGAGCTTTTTGGCCACAAGAAAGGCGCCTTTACCGATGCACAGCAGGATAGAATCGGGCGATTTCAAATCGCGGATACCGGTACACTTTTTTTAGACGAAATAGGAAATTTATCACTGCCGTCGCAGGCTAAATTACTGACAGCCATACAAAACAAGCAAATTCATAAGGTGGGTCAAAGTACGCCGATCGATGTAGATATTCGTATTATCTCTGCTACCAACCGACCATTGTATCAGATGGTGGAAGACAGTGGCTTCCGGCAGGACCTCCTCTATCGTATCAATACCATTGAGATCAAACTTCCCGCATTGAGGGAGCGGAAGAGTGATATTCCTCTTTTAGCTGAACATTTTTTGAAAATCTTCAGCGAGAAATATGAGAAGAACATCCGTTCACTAAGTGAGTCCCTGATTAAACGAATGAGCAAATATCATTGGCCGGGCAATATCAGGGAGCTACAGCATGCTATGGAAAGGGCTGTCATTATGTCGAAAAACCAGGTGCTGGATATACAGGATTTTTTTAACGACAGCAGCGGTAAATCCGAGCAGGATTCCCTATCACTGGAGGAATACAACATTGAGGACATGGAAAGAATCCTGATCAGAAAAGCACTGCAAAAGCATAATGGCAACATATCAAAGGCTTCTGCAGAATTAGGACTTACACGCTCCTCACTCTACCGCAGGATGGAAAAATATGGCATTTAGGTCATTTCGCATACAGGTAATCATAAGGGTACTGCTCCTGGTTTTGTGGCTTAGCCTTATTGTATTGCTGGTGTATTATGCAAAATATGTAAGTGCCTTCATCATCCTCGTCATACTCATCATTCAGGTATCCGGGCTCATCTATTACGTGGAAAATACCAATCGCAAGCTTAAGCGGTTTATCGAAAGCATCAAATATGATGACTATTCACCAGGCTTTGAAGCTGATGATCACCTCGGAAAATCTTTTCGTGAGCTTAATGATGCTTTTAAGCGCATCTTGAATCTTCTTAAAAAAACCAGAAAAGAAAAGGAAGAAAACTACCAACTACTGGAAGCATTGGTAAAAAATGCGAATGTTGGGCTGATGGTTTATCACAATGCCAGTGGCAAAATAGAAACCATCAACCCCATGTTTTGCTCCTTGATTGAATGCCCCACACTGGTCTCCATAGAGGAATTAAAGCGATATCAGCCTGATTTTGGCGAAAATCTGGATCAGATGTCTTTCAATCAAAGTCAACTTTACCGGTTTTCTACGAACAAGCACCTTATCGTTTATATGAGTGCCATTCGAGTGAAAGAGAGCACCCTAAACATCGTGTCCCTACAAAATATTCAATCTCAGCTGCAAGAAAATGAGTTGCAGGCCTGGCAAAACCTCACCAAGGTACTGCGCCATGAAATCATGAATTCCGTGACGCCTATCAGCAGTCTGATAGCAACATTGAACCAGATTTTTGAAGAAGAGCTCAAAGATCATGATGAGCAAAAACCCCTGGATAAGGATTTGATTGGAGACATTAAAGAGGCCTTACAAGCTATTCAAAACAGAAGCCAAGCCCTAAAGAGCTTTGTACAGGCATACAGAAATTTTACTCAGGTACCCAAGCCGAGCCTGGATCGCTTTGCCGTAAAAGATTTGCTGGCGCACATGGAACGGCTCCATAAATCTGAATTTGATAAAAGTGGTATTGATTTCTCCCTAACCTGCACACCAGAAGATTTGGCACTAACTGCCGACAGGGCTCAAATTGAAATGATCCTGATCAACCTGGTCAAAAATGCAATTGAGGCCAAATCAAAGAACCGTACACCTAAAATTGAGATTGTAGCACAAAAAAATGCAGATGCCATTTCTATCAAAGTATGTGATAACGGACAGGGAATAGTGCCGGAAGCCATCAGTCAGGTGTTTATACCTTTCTTTTCCACTAAACCAGAGGGTTCTGGTATTGGACTTAGCCTGAGCCGCCAAATTATGCACATGCATAAAGGCAATTTGACAGTTACCTCCATACCCAATAATTCCACGGAATTTACGCTACACTTTTGGACTTGAGATGTGGTTCCAAAAACTGGCGCCACTCTTCTTTTACATCTCCCGAATGGTCCATCAGAAACATCACATAGGACGGTTTAGTAGGTCTGGTTTTTAGCTTCATGCCAGCTTTCTCAGGTGTAAAATCACCTTTTCGAGCATTGCATGTTTTGCAGGCCGTTACCAGATTGTTCCAGGTTGATTTGCCTCCTTTCGACCGGGGAATGAGATGGTCTAAGGTAAGGTCTTTGGAGGTTCCGCAGTACTGGCACTGATTGCCATCCCGCTTGAAGATGTTGTGCCTTGTAAGTACTACTCCCCTATAGGGTATATTAACATACCTATTGATTTTAATGACAGAGGGCGATTGAAAGGTTTTCGAAACGGACCTGAGTACAGTATTTTTATCGGCACAGAGGAGATCAGCCTTTTTCAGGTAGATTAACAGGAAAGCCCGCTCCCTTGAACAAACCGTGAGCGGGGAGAAATCCTGATTCAGCACCAATACTCTTGAGGTCATGTTTTGAAATATCTCCTAACACAAATTATATCATTCAGACTACTTTTTGAAATGTTTTGTTTTTGCAAATACCCATCCATCACAAAATATTTATCATCACCGGCATATATTACAGCAACTGTAGGTGTATCTCTACCCTGAAAAATCACATCGCCGGGTTGCCATTCCTCCTGTTCAGCAACACTTTCTCCCTGATTGGCCTGCGCTGCAAGAAAGCGTTTTAGCCTCACACCGGAAATCTTAGCCGCCTGCTGAATAAGTCCGGCCATATCAATCCCAACGGGACTTTTGCCTCCTGGTAGCCATGGCGAGTTGAGGTATTTTTCTAAAATCTCAAGAAAAAACTCCTGATCCCTTTTTTGAGATAGGCTTTTTGATGCTCCGTTAAAAGCCAGCTGCTCTTCCATCTTGAAAATTTCATTGGTTGAAATGGGCAGAACAGAACCCAAAATAACCTGCAGTTTTGATTTCTTGAATAAAATGCTGGCTGAAATATCCAGGCAAACCTTATAATCAGAGGCATTTATCTGATGAAAATAGGCTTCCGAGATTTCAAAATGCTGCGCAGCGGCAATCCAGCCGGTGGTATTATCGAAGTACTGCTCAATTTTGAGCCACTGTCCGTCGTGGCTGCTTTCCAACACAGTGTAGTGTTCCCCAAACAAAAGTTGAGAAAGGTTAGGCGCAGCCTGATTGGCTTCTGCCTTTATAAAAATTACCGTAAGCCGGCAAATACCGTAGGTCAAATTTTCCATACTATAATTTCATGCGTGCCAATTCACGCTTCATATCTTTTTCCTTTATGCTGTCACGCTTGTCGTGTAACTTTTTACCTTTTGCCAATGCGATCTCAACTTTAGCCAGGCCACGATCATTGATAAAAAGTCTGATCGGAATAATAGTAAGCCCCTTTTCCTCAGATTTTGCTCTAAGCTTCTCAAGCTCCTGCTTTTGCAAGAGCAATTTACGCTCACGCATAGGATCATGGTTGGCATAGGTTCCCTGGGCATATTCACTGATTCGCATACTTTTTATAAACAGCTCCTCTTTCTTAAAATAGCAATAGGCTTCCTGCAGGCTCACCTTTCCCTCTCGTATTGACTTGATCTCAGTGCCTTTAAGCATGATTCCAGCCTTATAGGTATCCACAAAGCTGTATTCGTGATACGCTTTTCTGTTTTTGATATTGATGATATTCGAAAATCTACTCTTCTTCTCCGCCATATATGATGCTTCTCAATAAATGTAACAGAATTGTTCTAAAAAGGTAAACGAGGATTCGGTGATACTGATATATCTGAGAATGCCCCTTTCAAATATTTGAAATGACCGGCTATCCCGATCATAGCGGCATTGTCAGTACAATACTCAAAAGCAGGAATATATACCTGCCAGTTGCGTTTCTCACCTTCCTGCTGTAGCCTTTCCCTTAAACCGCTGTTGGCCGATACTCCACCGGCAATGGCTACTTCCTTTATGTTGAATTTTTTGGCAGCCTTTATCAATTTAGCCATCAGCATATCAATAAGTGCTTTTTGGATTCCTGCTGCTATGTCATTTTTATGCTTTTCTATGAATTGTGGATCTGCTGCCGTTTGATCTCTCAGAAAATAAAGCACGGAAGTTTTGATCCCACTAAACGAGAAATTTAAATCTGCAATATCAGACTTTGAAAATGCAAACTTATCAGGATCACCGGATCGCGCCAGTTGATCAAGAATAGGCCCGCCTGGATAAGGCAAACCCATCAGTTTTGCACTTTTATCAAAAGCTTCTCCCACGGCATCATCCAGGGTCTCTCCTACCACCTCCATATCCAGGTAATCACGAACCACCACAATCTGTGTATGGCCACCACTTACTGTAAGACACAGAAATGGAAATTTTGGTTTAGGTTCATCTATAAAATGGGCCAAAATGTGGGCTTTCATATGGTGCACGCCTATTAACGGCACTTTTAGTCCGTAGGCTAATGCTTTGGCAAATTGTGCTCCCACCAACAAGGCACCCAACAGACCGGGACCTTCGGTAAAAGCCACCGCATTGATGTCTTTTTTGGCTAATTTTGCCTGTGTTAAGGCTTCAGAAACTACCGGCACAATATTTTCCTGATGAGCCCTGGAGGCAAGCTCAGGCACCACCCCACCGTATTTTTCATGTACCGATTGGGTGGCAATAATATTGGACAGAACCCGGCCGTTTTGTAAAACAGCAGCTGCTGTTTCATCACAGGAGGTTTCAATAGCCAAAATAATATCACTCATGCTTTGAAAGAAGGTAAAAAACCATCGCAAGTTACCAAAAATCGCTTCCTAAGCATAGTCTTTTGGCTTTTCACCGGTATAGTCACCCTGTGGCTGATACTTCTGGTTGCTATTCAATTCAGCTTTTTCCAAACCTGGCTCACCGACAAAACATTGGTATGGCTATCAGAAAATATATCTACCGAAATCCAAGTCGAAAATGTAAAGATTCAGTGGTTTGATGAAATAGTACTTAAAGACATCCACATCAAGGATAACGAAGACAGTACCATGATCAGGGTGCCTGAGTTGATCGTAGATTTTAATGTGCTCAACATACCCTACCAGGGTAATAATCTACGATTTGATGCAGTAAGGCTTGTCAGCCCTCAGGTGCACCTGATCAAGCATAATGATGATTCCTATATCAACATCACCGAGTTCATCAACCAAATCAAAGCCCTCAGTAAGCCTTCTGACAAACAGAAAAAGCCTTTTAGCCTGGCCATTGGGAAGATAAAACTGGACAATGGTGTTTTTTCCTTAAATGATAAGAGAAAAGATTCTCTGAACGACAGGTTTGATTATTTTCATATTCAGTTTGATAGTCTGAATGGTAATTTTTCCAATTTCACACTCAGGCAGGATACACTCAACCTGACCATCAACAACCTGGTAGGAAATGACAGGAGCAACTGGTTGGATATTCAAAATTTTGCTGCCAACCTTTCTTTTGCTCCTACCCATCTCATTTTTGATGACTTTCAACTGGAAACCGGAAAGAGCTACATTACAGACAGTGTAGCGCTCACTTTTTCTTCCCCTTCAAACCTTAGCTATTTCATCGATAGCGTTCAGATGGATGTAAGGCTTAATAACAGCACCATTGATTTTCAGGATGCTGCAGCTTTTGTACCTAATTGGGCTGGCATTAAATCTAAAGTTGCCATCACCGGTAGTTTTTCAGGCTATGTCAACAGGCTGAGGAGTGAAGGAATCCGGCTAAGTATGGGTGGTAGTTCTTACCTGGAAGGTGATTTTTACTTAAACGGCCTACCCAACGTTTCAGAGACATTTATTGATCTGAAAGTCAATAGCGGCCGTATTATTCCCAGTGACATCAGGCCTGTCATTAAAAATAACTATGATCTGGTGCAAGGCATTGGTCCTGTCGGTGTGCAGGCGCAGTTTTTAGGTTTCGTAAATGACTTTGTAGCCAATGGCTTTTTCCGTACTGAAACAGGTCTGATTGAAACAGACCTTAACCTGAAAATACCGGCTGATTTTGAAATGACCGAATACAGAGGTGCACTAAGGTTGCAAAATTTTAACCTGGGTAGAGTGTTACAGAATGAAGCCATATTTCAGCAGATTGATATGGAGGGAGAGATCAACGGAAGCGGCATTACCATTTCCAAAGCAGATTTCTTTCTCGATGCGAAAGTTGCTCGCTTAGGTATCAACGAATACGATTACCAGCAGATTACCACCAGTGGCGCTTTTGCATCGGGCTTTTTTGAGGGTAACCTAAATATCAATGACCCCAATTTAAAGGTCGATCTGGATGGGCGCATAGATTTGCGCAACAACAAAGAGATTATCAATGCATCATTGTCTGTAGATACAGCAGCATTGTATGCGCTCAAACTGCACCCAGAGCCTTTTAATATTCAGTCTAATATCAGGCTGGATTTGGAAAACTTTAACCTGGATAGTCTCGAAGGCTCTGCTGATATATTGAATACCACGGTTTTCAGAAACAACCATAGCGCTCAAATCGATTCAATTACCTTTTATTCCATTCGCAATCAAAAGCAGAGACAGGTTCGTCTATTTTCTGAAGTAGCAGATATTGCCATTGATGGAGATTTTCTCTTTTCGGCAGTCTACCGTGACCTCAGCAGGCTGTACAAAGAATATATCCTCAATTTTCAAAATAATAGTGTAGAACTGGATGCGTATTATAGCAATGCAGGTCAGGAAGCTTTGGACGAATATAGCATCAATGCCGAATTGGATCTCAAAAACATCAACAACCTTTCCGCGCTATTTATTGACGATTTCAAAATCTCACAAAACACCAAAATTGAAGGTAGCTTCAGACATGGGAATACCTCCATCCTGCGATTATTTTCTTCCGTAGACACACTAGCCCTTGGCCAAAAACTTTTCACTGGTAATGAGTTCGAGCTGACCACCTCCAAAATTGCCGATAGCACACAGGTATTGGCTATGTTTTACATTAATTCAGGACAGCAGCAGTGGCAAAACATAACGCCCACCCAAAATGCACTTGTAGAAGCCATCTGGAATGGTGAACACATTGATTTTCAAATGACTATTGACCAGGAGAAACTAAAAAATTACGCCTCCATTTACGGCATGGTCGATTTTCTTAGGGATACTACGCTTATGCAACTAGAGCCATCTGATATCACACTTTTTGAAAAAAACTGGAAGTTCTCAGAGCAGAATAAAATAGCATTCGCTAACCAAAACATCCTGATTAATGACCTGCAACTATACACCGATCAGGAGTCTGTAGCCGTAGAAGGAATACTGGCCGATACGCTAGATCAGGTGGTAAGCATCGACATCAATGCTTTTGATATTGCCAACACCAGATCGGTATTGCCTATTTTGCTGGAAGGCAAGCTAGATGGCTCGGTAGTGATTCAAAATGCCCTGGGTACTCCTTTGATTGATAATAACCTGACCATCGATGCATTCAAAGTAGATGGTTTTTTGGTTGGTGATGTCATGTCCGCCTCCATCTGGGAAAATGAAAAAAAGAGATTAAAGACAGCCCTATCTGTCATCCGTGAAGAGCAACGGGTAATCAACATCAACGGCTATTTCATTCCCAATGACCCAATCAACCAGCTGCAAATGACTGCCGATATCAAAGGCGCCAGACTCAACGTACTACAACCCTTCGCCCGAAATAACTTTAGCAATATCAATGGAGAGGTTTATGGCAAATTTGACATCAGAGGTACAACGGAATATCCCATTCTAAAAGGTGCCGGAGAAATACAGGGTGGTACAGTTGGGATCAACTATCTGCAAACTGAGTATGAGTTCAATGGTGACATTGTATTTCAGGAAAATGAGATCGGTATGCGACAGGTGCAGGTATTTGATCAGGATGGAAACCAGGCCTACGTGAATGGGGGTGTTTTTCATGATGGTTTTAAAAACTTTATCCTCGACATAAGTGCTGATATGACAGCCTTTCAGGTGTTGAATACCAACAGCACTGACAATGAACTGTATTATGGTACCGCATACGCTACAGGAAATGTTAACCTGCTGGGGAGTGTTTCTAACCTCGATATCACCGCCAATGCCATTTCAGAAAAGGGAACAAGGATTTCCATACCCCTCGGGAGCACCACTTCCATCAATCAGGAAGAATACATATCATTTGTGGATATGGCCCATCCTGATAGTCAACCATCGGAGGCATTAGAGGAGTTGCCTGAAATTGACCTCTCCGGCTTGAGTCTTGATTTTAATCTGGAATTCACCCCTGATGCCTACATAGAGTTAATTTTTGATATTAAATCCGGTGATATTATCCGGGGCAGAGGCAATGGTAATCTGGACCTGCAAATTGACACCAACGGTGATTTTAACATGTTTGGCGATTTCAATATCCAGAATGGTGCCTATAATTTCACGCTGTATAATATCATCAATAAGGAATTTGACATCAGGGAAGACAGTAGGATATCCTGGTATGGTGATCCTTATGGGGCCATCCTCAATATTGATGCAGAATATAGCCAGTTAGTTTCTATGGCCCCGTTGATGGCTACCCTTGATGAGGAAAGTCTAAATTCTCCGGCTGTGAGAAGAAAATACCCGGCCACTGTAACCTTGAACCTACAGGGCGAAATGCTGCAACCGGAAATCACATTTGATATTGATTTTGAAGATTATCCGGACAATATCCTATTACAAAATGGAACAGCGGTATCACTCAATGCGCTGGTAAATGGCTTTAAAAGCCGGATAGAATCAGATGAGCAAGAGTTAAAGCGGCAGGTTTTTAGTCTTATCATACTAAGAAGGCTATCCCCGGAGAATAGCTTTAGTGTAGCCGGCGGCCAAACCATTGGCAACAGCGTGAGCGAATTTGTGTCCAATCAACTGAGCTACTGGATCACGCAAGTTGATGAAAACCTGGAGATAGATGTCGATCTCAATAGCCTTGATGAAGATGCACTCAATACCTTTCAGCTTAGGCTGGCTTATACTTTTTTCGATGGGCGCCTGCGCGTAAGCCGTGATGGTGGCTTCTTCAACCCCAACACCAACCAGTCAGATCTGGCTTCTATTTTGGGTGATTGGACCGTAGAATACCTGCTTACGCCCGATGGGAAATTACGCGTGAAGATGTTTAACCGCATAGATCAGAATGCATTTTCGGGCCTAAATAATTCTATCAATGAAACAGGCTTTAGTTTGCAATACATCAAAAGCTTTGACCAGTTAAAAAATGTGATCTCCAGAATCAAAGATCGCATTGAGGATAAAAAAGAACCTGAACCCGACCCAACGGCCAGAAATTAAAAAACCTTGTTGTCGGGGGTGCAGTTGTACAACTATTATGAGCAAAAAAATATCAATCTTTTGGTTTCGCCGTGATCTTAGACTTGAAGACAATGCTGGGTTCTACTATGCTTTATCCGGAGACCATCCGGTATTGCCATTGTTTATTTTCGATAAACATATTCTCGACGATTTAGAGGATAAAACCGATGCACGAGTGACATTTATTCATAGGGTGATCAATCAGATGAAAATGGAACTGGAGCAAAATGGTAGCAGTATTAAGGTAATATACGACACTCCGGAAAACGCCTTCAATCAGCTGCTTGATGATTATGAAATAGCAGAGATTTTTACCAACAGGGATTATGAACCCTATGCTACAGAGCGTGATGAAAAAATTCATTCGCTTTTGAAATCAAAAAACATCAGACTCAATGACTTTAAAGACCAGGTAATATTTGAGAAAGCAGAAATCACTACCAATGCCGGTGATCCATATAAGGTATTCACGCCATATAAGAATGCCTGGATGGAGAAGTTCAAATCTATGAACCTCGACCAGTACCAGTGCAGCAAGCATTATGGCAATCTGGCAAAAATTGAAGCGCTGGACATGCCCTCTTTACAGGATATGGGATTTGAAGAAAGCAGTGTGGAAATACCTCCGCTCAAATTCAAGGAAAAAGTGATTAGCCGGTACGATGAACTGAGGAATTTTCCAGCGCAGGACGGAACGAGTCGGTTGGGTCTCCATTTAAGGTTTGGTACGGTAAGCGTACGTGAAGCAGTAAAGCGCGCCTTAAAACTCAATGATGCCTGGCTTAACGAACTCATCTGGCGTGAGTTTTATATGATGATCCTTGCCAACTTTCCACATGTGGTCGACCAGGCTTTCAAATCCAAGTATGATAATATCCCATGGAGAAACAATAAGGCCGATTTTGAAAAATGGTGTGCCGGCAAAACCGGCTACCCGATTGTGGATGCCGGTATGAGGGAACTGAACAGTACTGGCTATATGCACAATAGGGTAAGAATGATAGTTGCCAGCTTTCTGACCAAGCACCTGCTAATTGACTGGCGATGGGGCGAAGCTTATTTTGCCAAAAAATTGCTTGATTATGAGCTGTCAAGTAATAATGGCGGCTGGCAATGGGCAGCAGGATCAGGCACCGATGCGCAACCTTATTTCCGGATTTTCAATCCTTATTCACAAACTGATAAATTTGACAAGGATAAAACTTATATAAAAAAATGGGTGCCTGAATATGGCACCGATCAGTATCCTGAACCTATGGTAGACCACAAGGATGCCAGACAAAGGGCACTGGATACTTTCAAAGAAGCATTGGCATGAGTAAATCAATTTCTATAGGCGATAAGGTAAGGGTGCTTACCGGAAAAGAAGAGGGTATCGTACGAGGCATCCAGAAAAACATAGTAGAAGTTGAAATTGAAGATGGTTTCATCATTCCGATATTGGATAAAGAATTGGTAGTCATTCACCGGGATGAAAAAGAGCATTTTCAAAAGAATGAAGAAGCTGGTCAAAAGGCTGAAAAATCAATTGATGGCAGCCTATTTTATGCTTTCACTCAGGATAATCAAAATAATTACAGTTCATACCTCATCAATCAAACGAGCCAGGCCATTTACTTCAGCTGTTATGAAAAAGCAGCAGACAAGTACCGGCTGATCTTACATGGGCAACTGGACGCTCAATCGTTTGTAATCCTGCACCACTGGTCTTTATCAAAGCTCCCTGAATATTGGCTCAGCTGGATACCCTTGCACAAATCAATCGATACACCACCCAAGCCGGTCTTAAAAGATATCAGGATCAAGAAAAACTGGCTGGTTCAGGAGTCCATGCCTTTACCCTTGATTGATAAGAAAGGTAAACTGTTCAATTTATCGGAGCAACCGCAAAGCATAGAAGCGGATACCCTAAAGAATGCCTTTTTCGAGCATACCAAATCAGAAACTAATCCTAGCGATTTACCTCCAACCGCTGACACTATTGTTGACCTGCATATGGAAGCATTGATGGAAGACCATGATCATATGTCATCTGGTGATAAGCTAGCCTATCAGCTGGATTATTTCGAGAAAAGACTTGACGCTGCTATTGTTGCAGGAGTCCCCGATATGACCTTTATCCACGGTGTAGGTAATGGCACTTTAAAGCATCAAATTCAAAAGAAATTGAGCGGTCACCCACATATTTCCTATTTTCAGGATGCCCAAAAAGAGAAGTTCGGATATGGAGCCTTATTTGTAAAATTTAAGTAAGCGACGTAAAGTAACCGGAAATTAATATCTGAATTAAAATAATTGCTTACCTTAATAATTTTAAAACCCAACTGATATGGATTTCAATAGCTTCATGCAAAAATTTGCCGACGAAATTGACGGCCAATACTCCGAATATGATAATAACAGGTCTGTAATTGTAGTAAAGCTTCCCGATGAGCGTTTTCAGGCTGTAGTTGGAAAGAAATACAAGCATGAAAAATATGAGCGGGAGGTAGTGGAGTTTACTTCCAAAGTATGCCATGTAGAAGAAAACATTGATTATGCTTCGATTCTTCGTGAAACACAAAGCCTGATTCATTCAAAATTTATCATTGGTGAAGATGATTACTTAAAGGTTGAATCAGCCACTTATCTTGACAATTGCACCGAGGCACTCCTTAAAGAGGTCATCATTGAGGTAGCAAATGTCGCTGATGAGTACGAGTTTAAGATCACAGGTAAAGACGTGAACTAATTCTTGATACCTTCGTAAAAATTTTAAGCAAGTCGGCTTATCGTTCCGGTGAAAATCGGAGAGGAAAGTCCGGGCAACACAGAGCGCCGTACTTCTTAACTGGAAGATCCAGACAGTAGTCTGGAATAGAAAGTGCCACAGAAAATATACCGTCCCGGTGAAAATCGGGATAAGGGTGAAAAGGTGAGGTAAGAGCTCACCGCTTTGATAGTGATATCGAAGGCAGGGTAAACCTTACGGGTTGAAAGATCAAATAAGTTTGGCTCCTTTTAGGATGGAGTGGCTCGCTCCAATACCAGCTGAATGGGTAGATCGTTAGATCCCGATGTATCGGGACCAGATAAATGATAAGCGTCCATATATTGGAAACAGAACCCGGCTTACAGACTTGCTTATTTTTAAAGAACACAACATGCCAAAGATATTAATACTTGATGATGAGGCGGCCATTCGCCGGTCGCTACGCGAAATCCTGGAATACGAAAAATACGAGGTGGACGAGGCTGAAAATGGTCAGTCAGGTCTCGAAAAAATAATTGCCAACGCCTACGATGTGGTGCTATGTGACATCAAAATGCCCAAAATGGATGGGCTTGAAGTGCTGGAAAAGGCCATGAAAGTGGTTCCTGATACGCAGTTTATCATGATCTCTGCCCATGGCACAATTGAAACTGCAGTGGAAGCTACCAAAAAAGGGGCTTTTGATTTTATCCCTAAGCCGCCAGACCTCAATCGAATGTTGCTAACCATTCGCAACGCACTGGACAAGTCCTCATTAATTACAGAAACCAAAAGCCTAAAGCAGAAGGTATCCCGTAAATACGATATGATTGGAGAGTCAGAACCCATGCTGGAAATCAAGGAAATGATAGAAAAAGTTTCTACCACTGATGCCAGGGTGTTGATCACAGGAGCTAATGGCACCGGCAAGGAATTAGTGGCAAGAGAAATCCACAAACAAAGCAATAGAGCCAAATCACCACTGGTGGAGGTTAATTGCGCCGCCATACCGTCGGAGTTGATCGAAAGTGAGCTTTTTGGGCATGAAAAAGGCTCCTTTACTTCTGCTCATAAGCAACGTATAGGAAAATTTGAACAAGCCAATGGGGGCACACTGTTTCTGGATGAAATCGGTGATATGAGCCTGTCTGCCCAGGCTAAAGTGCTCAGGGCGTTACAAGAAAATAAGATCACGAGGGTAGGTGGTGACAAAGAAATTAAAGTCGATGTAAGGGTCATTGCCGCTACCAACAAAGATCTTAAGGAAGAGATAGAGCTTAAAAAGTTTAGAGAGGATTTGTATCACAGGCTCAGTGTAATATTAATTAAGGTACCTGCTTTAAAAGATCGTAAGGATGATATTCCGCTATTAGTCAACAAGTTTTTAGAAGATATAGCTGCAGAATATGGGGCAGCCAAAAAATCCATTTCAGAAGAAGCTATTAAGCTATTAATGACGGGAGACTGGACAGGAAATATTCGTCAATTGCGTAATACAATCGAGCGGCTGGTGATTATGTCTGGTGAGGAAGTTTCAGAGGAGGACGTAAAAAAATATGCAGACATCTAATGGACATCTGCACAAATCATCTATAAAGAATTTCTTATACTCTTACTTTCTTGGTCTTTTCTATTTGCACATCCTCTTTAGCATAAGTAGGACATGTTTTTTGCGTGCAAGCTACAGCAAGACTAAAGACAAATAGAACGGCAATGAGAAGTCTGATTTTCATGAGTGCTTGATTTAGATTTTAAATATATGGAAATAACCATTGAGTTCAAATTTTTTTAGATTACTGATTTGAAATCGATAAACTTAACGGTATATAGTACAAAAAATTATAGAAATATTAATAGAGAAGGCTGCATCCCCTGATATCAGAGTTATCCATTCGGCCCAGCACCTGAAAATTTTCCTCCCCACTTTTCCTACCTATATCCCTGGTTTCTACAAAGGCACATGAATGGATATTAGCCAGGTCAACTATATTGATTGCACCTGTAGTGTCCGGTTCCAGGTATGCAAATGGATCATTGATATCCCTGATCAGAATTTTCATGGTGGGTGCAGGTACGAAAACCCCGGCTTCCTTTGCATAAGCCTGTGAAAACAGCTCTGTCATACCATATTCGCTATGTATAGCATCGACACCAAGCCCTGATTTTAAGACATTGTGAAGCTCAAATCGAGTGATTTCCCTTCTGCGGCCCTTCATTCCTCCGGTTTCCATAACTACAGTGTCCGGTGAAATAGTTTTTCCTTCTTCAGCCATGTCCATAAGGGCATAAGTAACCCCGATCAGTAGTCTTTTCTGGCAGCTATTCTGGGACAGCAATTCATGCAATGCTTCTGATTGCGGTTTGTAATACCCGGATTGCGGTGAAGTAGATAAATTAATGAAATGATCCACCATGGCAATCAAAGAAGAGTGTCCCTGCTCCTGGTATGAAGGCAGTAGCGCAATAACCTCCCACTCCGATAGATTACCATAAAAATGTTCAAAAATATCTACTGTATTCGACAGGTAAAAAGCAAGGTCATCAACCAGGTGTTGACTTCTTGACATACCCGTGGTGCCACTGCTCTTGAAAACCATCAAAGTATTCCATTGGCCCGATTTGACCTCCTGTGACTTAAAGAACTCGATGGGCAAAAAGGGAATCTCCATAAGGCTGCGAACCTGATGAGCATCTACTTTCAAATGCCTTACATATGACTGATAAACCGGATTGTGCTTAAGCTGAAAACGAAAGACTTCAATACAAAAGGCCTCAAATTCATTTGATTTGAGTGTAAGTAAATTTTCCTTGAATTCTTTAATCGTTTTATCTGTTTGCACGTTGTAAGGGAAGGAATTAGCCCGGTTGTCTTTAAATTTGATTAATGCAAAGTTATCAATCAACAGGCCTAAACCTTTAAGAAGGCAAAAAATTGTATAACTTCTTGCCTTGTAAGCCTTAAGATGCAACTGAGTCATTGAGAATGTGTGATAAAATGATCCCTTTAAAGCATACCTTTTTATATCTTTTTCTGATTATAGCTGTGGCCTCCTGCTATCCGCCCGAGGAATTTCCCAATACGCCCAGTATTGCTTTCAATGACCTCAAGTATAGGGAAATTGATAATGGTACAGATTCGCTGATTCTAACGATAGATTTCCAGGATGGGGACGGGGATATTGGCCTTGATGGTGATGAGAACTTTTATCCGTATCATGATTTCAATGCCATCATTGATGCCAATAATAAATTTGTAACTATTAGTGACACTGAGGTTGAGCCACCCTTCTACATAGCCACTCCAAATGGTGATATTTCATTTTTCAGCCAAACTGACAATCGACCGGATTACAATTGCCTTGATTACGAAATAGTGAATTTAGATGAGGCCAATACTCAGGTGGACACATTTTATGTGCAGCAAAACGAAAACAATAAGAACATTTTTGTAGACTTCTACCGCAAGAAAAATGGGGTCTATGAATTTATTGATTGGACGCGTGTTTTTTCAGCGATAGGTTGTGGTACCACCTTTGATGCACGCTTCCCCCGGTTTATTGAAAACAATAACGACCGGGCATTAGACGGCTCTATTACCTACTCCATGGTCTCAGAAGGCTTTGGACTTGTGCTTAGAAGCGATACATTTCAACTGAGGGTCAGAATTAAAGACCGAGCACTCAATGACAGTAACGAGATCAGATCACCCGATTTCACACTTTCTGAGCTTCAGCAATAGACTCAGTAAATGTCCGGGTATTTATCAGGATCAGCCTCAGCCATAATCGCATATACCTTCTCCACTACATCTTCCACATTGGGTTTGGAGAAATAGTCACCATCGGTGGCATAAGCAGGTCTGTGGTCTCTACCAGACAGTGTGGCCGGTGCAGAGTCCAGGTATTTATAAGCATTCTGTCCTTCAACTACTTGCTGCAGCATGTAACCCGTAGCGCCTCCCGGCACATCCTCATCCGCAAAAATCACCCGATTGGTTTTGGCAATGGATTTAACAATATCATGATTTATATCGAATGGAATAAGTGTCTGCACATCAATCACCTCCACATCTATCCCTAATTCCTCCAATTGGTTAGCTGCCTCCAGGATTATCCTGCACATAGAGCCATAGGTTACAATCGAGATATCCTGTCCTTCCCTCAACACTTCGGGCTGTCCTAAAGGCACTTTAAATTCCCCAATATTATTTGGTATCCGCTCCTTAAGTCGATATCCATTCAGACATTCAATGATGATAGCAGTATCATCGGAGGCCATCATAGTATTGTACATACCCGCAGCCTGGGTCATATCCCGCGGTACCAATATCATAACACCTCTTAAACTGCTCAGCAGCGTGCCCATAGGCGAACCGGAATGCCATACACCCTCAAGTCTATGCCCACGAGTTCTTATAATTAATGGGGCCCTTTGCCCGCCTTTTGTTCTATACTGTAATGTGGCAAGGTCATCAGTCAGAGTTTGTAATGCATAATAGATATAATCCAGATATTGAATCTCTACGATTGGCCTTAAGCCTCTCATAGCTGCTCCTATTCCCTGACCTATAATTGTTGTTTCCCGGATACTGGTATCCATTACCCTGAAAAGCCCGTGTTTTTCTTGCAGTCCGGCAAAACCCTGATTTACATCACCAATTTTGCCCACATCTTCACCAATTGCAAATACGCGTGCATCCCGCTCCAACAGGTTATCAAAGCATGCCTGTACCACTTCGCGACCATCTACCAGTTGTGGTTCTTCTGTTTCGTCATACGCTGCAGCTACCGGTTTTACCTTAAGTGCAGAAAAAGGTGATTCACTGTATAAATGGGAGCTATACTGGTCTTCATATTTCTCTCGCTTTTCCTTGACCCAGTCTACCAACTCACGCTTCACAGGATTATGCTCATTTCTAATTTCTCTAAGCGCCAATCTTACACTTCTGTAAACATCGCTCTTCCATGGATTCAAGGTCTTCACCATTTCATCCTTAATTTTCTGAAGTGCCTTTTTGCTGTGGCTATGTGTGGATGCCTTGCTAATAAGTGTTTTAGCTTCCTCCAGATCCTCCTTTATTTCTTCCTGGAATGCTTTCCAAGCCGCATTTTTGGAATCTTTGGCCTTTTTCTTAGCTCCTTTCTCAATATCATCCAATTGGTCAGTTGTGGCTATTCCTTCTTCCAGAATCCATTCTCGCATCTTT
Source organism: Cyclobacteriaceae bacterium (assembly GCA_965227155.1). GTDB lineage: Bacteria > Bacteroidota > Bacteroidia > Cytophagales > Cyclobacteriaceae > UBA6059. The sequence goes on along the minus strand of OZ245731.1, from coordinate 2,849,984 downwards.
TTAATGCAGTCATGCTCTTTTTCCCATTCCAGTCGTTCCTTAGACTTATATCTTTCATGAGAACCTGAAGTAGAGTGGCCCTGCGGCTGGGTCATTTCTGTCACATGCACAATGCACGGTACATGCTTCTCTCTTGCGATTTGGGCGCTATAAGCAAATGCTTTGCATAATGCTGCATAATCCCAGCCCTTAACTTTTATGAGCTCAAAGCCTTTATCGCCATCCCCATCCCTTTGGAAACCAGCCAATGCTTTGGATAAGTCTGTGCGTGTAGTATGATATTCTTTAGGCACCGATATACCGTAATCATCATCCCAAATAGCCATCACCAGGGGAATCTGTAAAACTCCGGCTGCATTCATTGCCTCCCAAAAATGCCCCTCTGAAGTAGATGCATTTCCTATGGTTCCAAATGCTACCTCATTACCATTGATCGAAAAGTCCTGGAACTCATGGAGTGCCTTATTTTGACGATATAATTTCGAAGCATAGGCAAGACCTACCAGGCGTGGCATTTGCCCGGCAGTGCAACTGATATCGGAGGCAGAATTCTTCATATCGGTAAGTGTTTTCCACTCCCCTCTTTCATTGACCATCCTCGATGCAAAATGACTATTCATAAGCCGACCTGCTGAGGATGGATCAGCTTTAATATCTGTATGGGCATACAATTGGGCAAAAAACTGTTGCGTAGTGAGCTGACCAATTGCCATCATTAATGTTTGGTCCCTGTAATACCCGGACCGGAAGTCACCATTTCTAAATGATTTGGCTAAAGCTACCTGGGCTACTTCTTTTCCATCACCAAAAATGCCAAACTTTGCCTTTCCCATGAAGACTTCCTTCCTACCTATAAGGCTGGCTTCACGGCTTTCAATGACCAGACCGTAATCCAGAAGAATTTCCTCATTTTCTATCGAAATATCCTTGGCTGTTTTGGTAGCATTACTCATAATATCGCAACATTTAGGTGATTAGCTATATACAAACAAACGTTTGCAAGTTCATTAAAGATACCTAATTCAGAGGACAATTAAAAAAATAAAAATAAAGCTCATCAAAATTTAATTTACTTTATTTTAATAAATTGAAGGTTAAACAAAATTTCATTCTACACTTGATATTTTTTATTAATTTTTATTTTGACCATTCAAAAGGCACCAAAATTTAAATTTTCACTTTTAATTAGGTTTACCAAACCAAAATATTGACGATTTTGCTTTATTGTCCATGTATATTTGCGAACAAATTCAACATTGCCCATTATGATAATCAGTGTACCTAAAGAAATTAAAAACAACGAAAACCGAGTCTCTTTAACACCATCAGGTGTCAAAGAATTGACAAAAAGAGGCCACGAGGTTTATGTGCAATCTACAGCCGGAGTAGGCAGTGGGTTTTCTGATGAGGCTTACATATCAGCAGGAGCCAAAATCCTACCTACCATTGAAGAAACCTACGCCATTGGTGAAATGGTGATGAAAGTGAAGGAGCCAATTGAGCCTGAATACAATCTAATCAGGGAGAATCAGCTGGTATTTACATTCTTCCACTTCGCATCTTACCGCCCGCTCACAGAAGCTATGGTAAAGAGTGGTGCCATTTGTCTGGCCTACGAAACCGTAGAAAAACCAGATGGCTCCCTGCCGCTGTTAATTCCTATGTCAGAGGTAGCAGGCAGAATGTCTATCCAACAAGGGGCAAAATATCTTGAAAAACCAATGCAAGGTAGGGGTATACTATTAGGTGGTGTACCAGGCGTAAGACCGGCAAAGGTCATGATCCTTGGTGGTGGCATTGTAGGTACGGAGGCTGCTAAAATGGCTGCCGGCCTGGGCGCTGATGTCACTATACTGGATCTAAACTTGCAGCGATTGAGATACCTGGATGATGTGATGCCCGCGAATGTCAACACATTTATGTCCAGTGAATATAATATCAGGGAGCTTATCCAATCTCATGATTTAATTGTTGGGGCAGTTTTGATCCATGGTGCCAAAGCCCCCAAACTTATCACAAGAGATATGCTCAAAGATATGAATCCGGGTACGGTACTGGTAGATGTAGCTGTGGATCAGGGAGGCTGCATGGAAACTACCAAACCCACCACACACCAGGATCCTGTGTTTATCGTTGATGATGTTGTTCATTATTGTGTAGCTAATATGCCCGGTGCAGTACCCTACACCTCTACCCTTGCGCTAACCAACGCTACCTTACCTTATGCCATTCAACTGGCCAATAAAGGCTGGAAAAAAGCATGCATGGAAAACAGGGAGCTGCTATTGGGATTAAATATCGTAAATGGAGATATCGTTTATGAAGGAGTAGCCGAAGCATTTGATATGCCATTTACTCCTGCAGAAAAGCATGTAAACTAATTTCCGAACTCAGGAATGCTATCAATGCTTTTCAATTGGCCGGTTTCATAATCGGCAGAACAGCAAAAGTGATTCAATCCATTGGTAATAATGATATATTTTGCTCTTAACCGAGCATTGTAAGATGAGGCCTGATAAAAGGCCTCATTTTTTATTTTTACCCCAGGCGCCTTACATTCTACCAATAGAAAAACCTTACCGCTTCGGTCATAAACAACAATATCCGAACGCTTTTCAAGATTATTATACGTGAGACCTTTCTCAATTGTGATCAGCCCTTTAGGGTAGGATTTGTGATGAATGAGAAAGTGAATGAAATGCTGCCGCACCCATTCTTCAGGTGTGCAGATGACAGATTTTCGGCGTATGATATCAAAAATGTAGACCTTGCCTTCTTTTGCGGTTAAGGCTTGATCTAAGTCAGGAAGATTCAATTCCGGAAACTTAGGACTTTGCGGCATCAATCTTGACTGTTCTCAAAAACAATAAACCCACTACAAAAAAAGAAGCCAGCGCAAGTGTACTGTTTCGCATGCTACCGCTTACCTGTTCTATTAAACCGTAGGAGAATGTACCCAACACAATTGAAATATTGAACAGCACATCATAAAAGCTGAAGTAGCTCGCATGATCGATGGTGTCTCTCGGGATTAACTTGGCATAGGTAGCCCTGGAAAGTGACTGAATACCTCCCATGACCAATCCAACACAAATGGCCAATGCATAAAACTCATTTGTGGTAGTAACAAAGTAGGCGGCCACACAGATCAAAATCCAGATTATGTTCATGCTAAGCAAAGAATAGACATTGCCTTTTCTCTTGGAAAGATTAGCAAAAAAATAGGCTCCTCCAATTGCTACAATCTGGATTAAAAGAACCGTGATGATCAATTTAGAAGACTCCATTTTAAGCTCTTTAGCTCCAAAAGTAGCTGCGAGGTACATGACCGTTTGCACACCCATATTGTAAAAGAAGAATGCCAATAAGTACCGCTTGATCGTACCCATTTCCTGAAGAGTGAGCCATACCTTTTTCAGCTCCTGATAACCCTTTTTGAGAATATGCCCCGTTGGGTTCCTATTAAAAACATTATCAGGAAGGTAATAGAACGTAATTTGAGAAAAACCCAGCCACCATAAGCCTACCGTTAGAAAAGAAAACCTGGTAGCTACCGCCTGATCAGCAAACCCAAACAATTGATATTGCTCAATCATCAAAATATTGATGACCATTAGAATCACACTACCTATGTAGCCAAAGGCATAACCCCTTGCGCTTGTTTTATCTACTTTATCTTCAGTGACTATTTCCGGCAAAAAGGCGTCATAAAAAACGAGTCCTGAAGAATAACCAACGCTGGCCAACACTGAGCAAATAATTCCCCATTCAATATTGTCGCCTTCGAACAGGAATAGCCCAGCACAGGAAAAAGCACCCAAAAAGACAAATATTTTCAAGTAGAACTTCTTCTTACCTGTATAGTCGGCGATACCGGAAAGCAAAGGAAGAATGACCGCAGAGATCAAAAAGCTAAAGCTTAAGGCGTAAGAGTAAAGTACTGAGTTGACAATCTCATAGCCAAAAAAGAGTATCCTATCACCACCATCAGGCCCTACAGCTACTGCCTGATAGTAAACAGGAAATATAGCGGACGTAATGACCAATGAGTAAACTGAATTGGCCCAATCATACAGGCACCAGGCGTTTACTGTCTTTTTGTTGTTTTTAAGTTCCATAAAAAAAAGTCTTCCCAATATATGGAAAGACTTTTTATCAATTAGAATATGGTTAAATATTTATCTGTCAATATCCTGTATAGAGCTATACAAAACCTTTCTTGCGTTTGCTTCCCTTAGCTCCTGCTGTACATCAGATACAATACCCATCTTAGCGTCAATATCTACTTTCATTGACATGGTTATCTGATCGCGTTCAGCTTCGCTTAATTTATCTTTCTCCTGGTTAACAAACTTTACGATACCGTTAACATCTATGAAAACATCATTCACCTGTATTTTAGGCTCGGTACCGAAAAGATCAGTTTGCTTGGGCTCACCAATATAAATATAACTTACCAGTGATTTTCGCTCTAGTTTACTTAGCTGTGTAGCCCTAGGCAACTGCTGCTGTACCATAATGGTAGTTTCACGAAGTACAGTGGTTACCATGAAGAAGAACAGAAGCATAAAAATGATATCCGGCAAAGCCGCAGTAGGAATATCATTAGATGCACTCGCTTTTTTCTTGAATTTGCTCATAATTAACCTCCTGAAGCTTTATTTGGTTCTGCAATAGAAATCGCCCTAGGAATACCTTCCCGTGCAATCTTATACTTCTTGTCCATTTCCGGATCGTCCCTGTCAATGTTTAAGAATTCCTGAGCAGATAAGCCAACTCTCTCTCCGTAGATCTCATTATAAGCAGCATTTACTTCATCCAGTACATCGATGAATAGCTCATAGCTTGTACCTCTATCTGCTTTAAATGATACAACAGCTTCTGTGGGATCATCTGAATAATCAGGTCTTCTTCCGTTGGCATTGACGTAGTTTTTCATGCCGGGAGGAAGCGAGTTGTAAATAGTTACACCTTCTTCTCCTGGACTGCCAAAATTAAGCACGAAGGTTTTCACCATCTCTCTTAACTCTGTTACGTCCTCCAGAGGCTCATCCTCAACCAACAGCCTATCCTGCGAGTTAGCAAGAATTTTGAAGATATTTCTATCATTCTTGGTTACCTCGGGTGGTGGTTGATTGGGATCAGGCTTAGGCGGCAACAGCATTGCAATACCCTTATCGTTCGCGATGGTCGTAGTTACCAGGAAGAAGATAAGAAGTAAGAATGCTATGTCGGCCATCGAGCCCGAATTGACCTCCGTAGTGGGTCTGTTTTTACTTTTTGCCATTATCTAATCACTTTAGATATTTCGGTAAATACAATTCCTATCAACGCTATGAAGGTTAATAAATACATCATGGTTAATGAACCACCGATGAACTTTGATAACCCAGCGTCAACTCCAAATTCTACATATTCAGGTAACACTTCATTACCTGACAGTGCATATCCCAGGCCAAAAACTACCAATAAAGCTACAATGCTAATCCCGACTTTTACGAGACTGCCTGGATCGCCTAATGATTGGATCAAAGGCAATACTATTGAAGCTATAGCAGCTATCAGCGTTAAGATATACGCAGCATAAAGGGCTATATCTATAGTATCCATAATTATCTAATTTAAAAGTGACGTAATCAATTATTTAGAAAGATTGTGCTTTACAAGCATATCTACTAGAGAGATAGAAGCATCTTCCATGCTGTTAACCAATCCGTCGATTTTAGATATCAGATAGTTATAGAATAATTGAAGAATTACAGCTACGATTAGACCACCTACAGTAGTCAAAAGTGCGATTTTAATACCACCAGCAACCAAAGATGGAGACACGTCACCAGCTTCTGCAATAGCGTCAAATGCACCGATCATACCAATTACTGTACCCATGAATCCAAGCATAGGAGCAAGAGATATAAATAGAGATATCCAAACCATACCTCTTTCAAGTTTGCCCATTTCTACAGAGCCATAAGAGATAATTGATTTTTCTACCATTTCGATGCCTTCAGACATTCTCATTAAACCCTGAACAAAAATGGAGGCAACAGGACCTCTTGTGTTTTTGCACACTTCTTTAGCAGCATCAACACCACCTTTAGAAAGTGCGTCTTCTACTTTTTCAAGAAGCTTTTTAGTGTTGGTAGTAGCAAGGTTTAATGTGATGATTCTTTCGATAGCTACAGCAAGACCAAGGATTAGGCATAGTAGTACAATACCCATAAACTGCCATCCACCAGCGATAAACTGTTCTTTAATGGCCTGGTGGAATGTTTGCTCAGGCTCTTCCTCAGCATACTCTTCTTCTACAGGCTCATCCATTTGTGTGGCGACTGTTTCATCAGGCGTTTCAGCTACTTCTTCCATAGCGGAATCATCTACCATTTCAGTAGTATCAGCTTCTTCCATTGCGTCTTGTGCAATAGCAGAAGTGCTACTGAATGTAACTATGCTTGCTAGCATCATTAGAGCGAATAACTTTTTCATAGTCTAAATTTTAGTTGCGTCTTGATTAAGGTTATTAATATTTGGTTTATTACATATTTCAGCGGAGAGAGAGGGATTCGAACCCTCGATACCCTTTTGAGGTATACACACTTTCCAGGCGTGCTCCTTCAACCACTCGGACACCTCTCCCTATTTATCTCAGCAAACAAATAAATCAAGAAAAAACACTTTATGCAAATTTTGATTTGACTTTGCCCTCGGTCTATGGCGTCATTTCACCCCTTAAAGGTGTAGACAGTAAAGATTTTATTTTATCGGTAGAAACTTCCTTTCCCAGAACAAACATAAGCTTAGTAATAGCAGCCTCCGTAGTGATGTCATTTCCACTTACAACCCCTATCTCTGAAAGCCTCTTGCTCGTTTCGTACCGTCCCTGTATCACCTTGCCTCCAATACATTGAGATACATTAAAAATCACAATACCTTTTTTATATGCTGAGGTAAGAATTTTCAAAAACCAATCATAATTCATGGTATTGCCAGAACCAAAAGTTTCAAGTACAACTCCTTTAAGGCCCCTGGTATTGAATATACTTTTTAATACTGCCTCGTTAATGCCCGGGTAGAGTTTAATGATAGCCACATTATTATCAAAATGCCGCTCTAGGTTAAGCTCTTCCTCAGACGGCTTTGCCAAATACTCATCATGGTATTCTATAAATACACCTGCTGTAGCAAGCTTTGGGTAGTTTTCTGATTCAAAGGCGGCAAAATTACTGCTGCGTAATTTTTGAGACCTATTGCCTCGAAGCAGCATATAGTTAAAATAGATGCATACCTCAGAAACCTTTGGTGTGCCATCTTCATTTTTGGCTGCCGCAATTTCAAGGGCCGTAATCAGGTTTTCCCTGGCATCTGACCTCAAAAACCCAATGGGTATTTGTGCCCCTGTAAAAATAACCGGCTTGGCCAGACCAGAAAGCATGTAGCTTAAGGCGGAAGCTGTATAGGCCATGGTATCAGTGCCATGCAATACAATAAAGCCATCATACTGGGCATAATTCTCATATATAATGTAGCCTATGTCAAGCCAATGATTCACATTAATATTGGAACTATCTACCGGTTTGGGTGAAGAGATAACCGTCATCTTCAAATCCAGTGCTTTCAGGTCGGGTACTTTCTCGATTACCAGACTAAAATTGAAAGGAGCCAGCGACCCAGTACTATCAATGGCCATTCCAAACGTACCTCCTGTATATATGATCAAAATCGAGGATTTTGGATCCGTAGAAAAGGAGGTGTTTAGATTGACAATTCGGTAGTTCATGCAGTCATTTGAAAAAGTTTGAGCGCATTTTGCGTAGTATGCTCATTGACGGTAGTCAGGTCCACTTCTTTGAGCTCTGCAACTCGCTCTGCAATGTAAGATAAATATGCCGGTTCATTTCTTTTGCCCCGAAATGGCTTGGGTGCCAAATAAGGACAATCTGTTTCTAAAACAATGTGACTAAGATCCACATGGGGTAAAACCACATCCAAACCTCCATTTTTAAAAGTCGCCACACCACCAATGCCGAGGTAAAAGCCCAATCCAATAGCCGTATCGGCTTCTTTCATCCCTCCTGAAAAGCAATGAAACACACCTTTTAATGATCCCTCGGGAAATTCATTAATTAAAGCAACGGTCTCCCAAAAGCTTTCACGGCAATGTATTACGATGGGTAAATCCATTTCTATGGCCCATTTGCATTGCTCTCTGAAGGCATCCTGTTGCTGTTTAAGCCTGGTTTTGTCCCAGTAGAGGTCAGTACCCATTTCACCTACCGCCACAAAATGCCGATTTTCAAACGAGGGCCGGATTTGATCGAGTGTTTCCTTATAATTATCTTCCACATAGCAAGGGTGTAAACCCATCATAGGTATGCAGCGCTCAGGATAAAGGTCAGCAAGCTGAAGCATGCCTGCAATGCTTTCAAGATCAATATTGGGCATAAAAATCTTCTCAACCCCCTCCTCAAAGGCACGGTCAAGCATTGCTTTTCTGTCATTTTCAAACTTCTCCGAATAGATATGTGCATGAGTGTCGATCATCAATCTTGTGTGTTTTTGATGGCTTCAAATCTAAATCCCTGATCCTGAAAATAACTGAGATAATCAGGCAAAACTGAGGCTAGCCTGGGGTAGGCCTTAATGCTATCATGAAAAACCACAATCGACCCAGGCTTGGTAGCCTTAATAATACGCTTCAATATACTGTCAGCCGAAAGACTGGCATTATAATCGCCTGTGAGAACATCCCACATTACGATTTTGAATTTTTGCTTTACCTCCCTGATCTGTTTTGAGGTAATTCTACCATAGGGTGGCCTAAATAACCTGTTTTCGATATTAAAGGAATGAATGATTTGCTGACATTCCTCAATATCCTCGAGATAAACATCCAGTGTATTTTGCCAACCTTTTATATGATGATAAGTATGGTTAGCCACATTATGGCCAGCTTTCACCACCATCTCAAAAACTTTTGGATGCTTACGGATATTGTCTCCTACACAAAAAAAGGTCGCCTTTGCCTCATACTTTTTTAGTATTTCCACAACCTCAGGCGTCACCTCCGGAATAGGACCATCATCAAAGGTTAAATAAATTACCTTTTCCTGGGTAGGTAAATTCCAGGTGAGTGAAGGATACAGTCCTTTTATCCAACCGGGGGTTTTATGAATGTAGAACATCAGTAGGTATCGACTTTACATGAAAGCAAAGTGATATCATCTCGGTAAGGGGTGGAAGCCTTAAATTCCTCCAGTGCTTGCAGAACGGTGTTGTTGAAAACATTCAAATCATCTATGCAACACTTCTTTACCAACTCCATATATCGATGTACACCAAACTCTTCCTCAGCGGGGTTGAGTGTTTCGGTAACGCCATCGGTATAGGCAAATAGATGGCAGCTGCTAATCCCCGTTTTATTTCCAATGGTCAAAAATGGCAAGGGCTGGAACATACCGAGTACCGTAGTACCGTCCTCTAAAAGCACAATATCATCACCTTGCTTGAGTAGTGGCGGGTTATGACCACAATTTACATAGGTTAGCGTTTGCGATTGATAGTTATAAATGGCAGCAAAAAATGTAATAAATATTTCTGCATTGCCATTTTTATATACCTGATCGTTGAGCTCAGCTACAATCTCTTCCAGGTCAGTAGTCTTTTTGAGCATGGTGCGCAATGAGGCCTGAAAATTTGACATGATCAGGGCTGCCGGTACTCCCTTGCCTGACACATCAGCAATGCAAACCATAAACTGATTGTCGCTGATGGGAATGTAGTCATAGTAATCACCCCCTACCTGATTATGTGGCAAATAGCTCGCTGCAATATCCAACCGTCTGGTTTTGGGGAGGCTTTTGGGGAAAAGAAACTGCTGCACTTCTTTAGCGATCTCCATTTCCTTTCGGAATGCCTCTCTTTCCAATTCGCGACGCGCCATTTTCTTATTTTCAATGGCCACAATCATAATATTAGTCAGTGCCTTTAAAAATGTACTGTTGGCATTGTCATTAAGCTGACCAATAAATACCACCGCCAATAATCTTTTTTTGTGCAATACCGGAAAAGCATGGCCAAATTCATCAAATGCATTGCCCAATTTCTCAAGTTGGTGGTCAGCTTTCAATTTCTGGAAAAAATCCGGTAGCTCGATTGCTTTAAAATCCTGCTCTGTCCCAAAGTTTACTTTACAATACCACGCGTCATCCAGTACATAAAGCGCTAATCGTTTTATATCAAAATTGGCAAGCAGTGTAAACCGGTAAATCTTGTAAAGTGCTTCCTCGGATAGGTTATTATTAATAGCCTGGGTAATCTCAAGCAAAGCATTGAGCTCCAACTCCTTCAGCTTGAAAGATGTGAAATCCTGATTAACCATTCCTTGGATGCTATTAATTAGTGTTATGGGCCATTAGTCCGGACTTGGTAGCAAGATAGTAATATCGTCTGTATTGCAACTCAAAGTCCATTTCCTCCTCTGTTACTTCATCATTGACATTTTCAAGGCATTTGATCCACCCTTTGTTGAGCAGTTTTTGCAGCACAGGCTTCAATTCGTCCTCCTCCAAGTCGGTAAGCTCCATCAGCTCCTCAAAAGAGTGGACAAAATACAACTCGTCCAGTACATCAAATTCTAAATCACTCATGATATTTTCTGCCTTTCCATTGGTAGTGTTTCAAATTAGCTGCCAATCCAAAAAAAACGACATATAATGGGTACAAAAGACCTAATAATACTAAAGCTACAAAGTTAATTTTAATATTAAAGTATCTGCCTAAAGACCGGCAAAAGGTAGCTTCTCCCATGAATTTTATACACCATGTAGCAATCACTATTGACCAATGGGCTAATCCAATCACTCCACCGGCTATACTGCCCAAAAAAACAAGATTCAGCAAAAAAACCAGTACCGCTGCTAGGCTGTGCTGAAACTCCTTATGTGCCTTCCACTTTCCTGCCCACCGCAATCTTTGCTGGATTAGCTGCCCAAAGCTTTTATTTGGCGCTGTATGTACGATGGACTGAGGGTGTTTTAGATACATGAGGGCATCTGATCCTTTCATGCCAACTGTCTTTTTGATGATAAATTCATCATCTCCGCTGGCAATATGGGCATTTCCAGAAAATCCTTTCAACTCGTGAAAAAGGCTTTTTCTGTAGGCCAAATGGGCACCATTGCCAAAAACGGGCGTGCCTTTTGCGATCATACAAGCACTAAATCCACACAGGACCAGCATCTCCAGGGCTTGCAATTGTGCAAATAGTCCTTTTTGAGGATATGATACCGGACCTGCCACCAGTTGTATTGTATCATTTTTAAATGCACTATCCATGACTGAAAGCCAATTAGTAGGGATGGTACAGTCTCCATCAGTTGTTACAATAATGTCAAAGCTGGCTTTGGCTATGGCTTTGGTGATTGCCGCTTTTTTAGGTGACCCTACATAATCATCCAATTGCAATAAATGAATGCGAAATGCTGAATTACTTTGCTCATCGGCAATAAGTTGCATGGTGCTGTCTGTGGAATGATCATCCACAAAAATGACCTCAAATCGATCTAGCGGATAATTAACTTTCTTCAGACTTTCGATCAATGCCGGAAGATTGGCTGATTCGTTTCTAACTGGTATGATTATGGAAAAATCCGAACTTGGGGCACCTTCTGTTGCCGTCTCAGGTATTCTGCGCCACTGTATAGTGAGGTGCCACAAATACAAAGTGTAACCGGAAGCAAGTAATAAAAGCAGTATACCCAATTCGCTAATGATTATATTGCAAAGTAATGACTGATACGGTGAAAGAGAAAGTTATTCTGGGCCTTGACCCGGGTACCAGCGTGATGGGCTACGGCCTGGTGAAAATAATTAAACAGAAACCAATCCTCATTCAGTACGGCGTTATTCACTTAAAGAAATACGCTGGGCACGAACTTAAGCTCAAAAAAATCTTCGATAGAGTGCTTGGGCTGATTGATGATTACCACCCTGATGAAGTAGCGCTGGAGGCACCATTCTACGGAAAAAATGTGCAATCCATGCTGAAGTTGGGCAGGGCGCAGGGCGTAGCAATGGCTGCAGCCTTATCACGGCAAATACCGATCAATGAATATGCACCTAAGAAAGTAAAGCAAAGCGTAACCGGCAATGGCAATGCCTCAAAGGAGCAGGTAGCTGCGATGCTCATGCAGCTGCTTAAATTTGAACATACTGATAAATTTCTAGATGCCACTGATGCTTTGGCTGTGGCCCTCTGCCACCATTACCAGGGTGGCAGGATCAAACAGAGTACCGGCAGTTGGAAAGCTTTTCTGGCCAACAACCCGGGTAGGGTCAAAGGATTGTAGCCTCTTTAATCTTCTTTGCTGTTGACGCCAGGTCATCCTGTGAAAGCTTCAGCTTGGGTCGACTAAAATTCATGTCGTCCATTGATTTAATAGGAATCAGGTGTACATGTGCATGTGGCACCTCCAAACCGATCACGGTCACACCCACCCTATTGCAGGGAATTACTGACTTGATTCCAGCAGCTACCTTCTTAGCGAATAGGTGCAAGGCTTGCAAATCTTCATCTGGCAGGTCAAAAATGTAGTCTATCTCTTTCTTGGGAATGACTAATGTATGCCCCTCTACCAATGGGTTAATATCTAAAAAGGCAATATGATGGTCGTCCTCGGCAACAATATGACCGGGGATTTCCCTATTGATAATCTTAGTAAAGATGCTAGCCATTAGTCAATAGTAATTTCTTTGATTTCAAACTCCATTAACCCGGCTGGAGCCTTTATTTGGGCCACTTCTCCCACCTTTTTACCCAATAGACCCTTTCCTATGGGGGATTTTACTGAAATCTTGTTTTGCTTAAGATCGGCCTCCTCTTCTGATACAAGGGTATATTTTACTTCCATACCGTTTTTCTTGTTCTTGATCTTTACGCTTGATAAAACAGAAACTTTGGAAGTATCAATAGTAGATTCATCTATCTCGCGGGCATTGCCAACTACCTCTTCCAGCTTGGAAATCTTAAGTTCCAGCAATCCCTGCGCATCTTTGGCGGCATCATATTCCGCATTTTCGCTAAGGTCACCTTTGTCGCGGGCTTCCGCTATTTGCTTAGCAATATCAGTGCGCCCTTTAGTTTTTAGCTCATGCAGTTCATCTTTCAACTTCTGCAATCCTTCCTTGGTGTAATATGATACTTTAGACATGATTTTATAGGCTTTATAAATAAAAAATAACGGCCCAATCAGGAAACCGTCATCTGTGCTTTTTTCGTTTTGAAGGCTACAAATATATATACAAATGGCATTTTCACCAATTGCAGCACCTTTACAAATCGAGGCTCAAAATCTTACTGCCTAAAACCCGCGATATCTTTTCATAGGATTCAAAACTCCAGCCTGCCACGTGGGGTGTCAATAGCACATTGGGCATGCCGGCAAGTTTATCCAGCTGCGCTCGTTCATCAGAAGTGTAAGTGTCCAACTTTTCATTTGCTAACACATCAAGGGCAGCACCTACAATCCTCCCAGATTCCAGAGCTGCGATCATCGCTTCCTGGTCTACTATCTTGCCTCGCGAGCTGTTAAGCAAATAAATGCGTTTGGTAAATTGGCTTAAAAATTCGGCATCAACGAGTTGATGATTTTCAGGAAGATACGGAATGTGTAAACTCAGCACATCGCATCTGTCAAATAGCTCATTGATATCCGCTTCCTTCACAGTATCATCGCCAAAACCCGATTTATATTTATCATAAGCCAGAATGGTACAGCCAAAGCTGCTTAGCTTTTGTGCAAAAGCGCTACCCATATGTCCATACCCGATGATCCCTACTGTTTTGGTAGACAGCTCATTTCCTCGGTTCGCCTCTCGCAACCATTGGCCATTCTTTACCTGGCTATTGCCAATATTGATGTTGTGCAAGAGAGAAAGCAACATTCCGGTCATATGTTCGCCCAAAGCATCACGGTTACCTTCCGGGGCATTAACAACCTTAATGCCACGCTCATTTATGGCATCCATATCCAACTGATCCAGACCTGCGCCAGCTCTGCCAATAAACTTCAAATGTTCCGCTTTTGATAGCAAACTCTTATTCACTGACAGCTTACTGCGAAGAATTAAGCCGGTGTATGAGTGAATAATGCTTTCAACCTGGTCGGCTTTCAAATCAGGTTTATTATCAACTAAAAAGCCCGCCTCTTCCAGCATAGGAATGATGGATTCGTGGAGGTCATCTATGATAAGAATTCGTTTTGCTGACATTTTAAATTCCATGTATGGCCTGTGCTACACCAAAATAGACAGCCAAACCCAAAATATCGTTGGTTGTGGTTATAAAAGGACCTGAAGCCAGGGCAGGGTTAATCCCAAACTTATCGAGTATCAATGGCGTGATGGTACCCATGAATGACGCCAGAAGTACAACACTAAAAAGGCTGATGGATACCGTAAATGCCATACTCTGATCTTTGGTAAAAAGAATGATGACCCCAAAAACCATTAAGGCTAGAATAATTCCATTGACAACCGCAACAAAAAACACCTTCAGCAACCTCTTCCACATGCTTTCTGCAAAAGCACTAGGATTTGCCAGACTTTGCACTACTATTGAAGAGCTTTGAATACCCACATTACCCCCGGTAGCAGTAATTAAGGGAATAAAAAAGGCCATTGCCGGAATCAACGCAATATCGCTTTCAAAAAACCCGATGAGCCAGGCACCCAAAAGCCCACCTGCCATACCTATAGTAAGCCAGGGTAAGCGGGCTTTGGAAAGCTTCCAAACGGTATCATCTTCCTCAACATCTGAAGATATACCCGCCATCATTTGCCTTTCCTCCTCAGCAAGCTCAGTTATCACATCAACGATATCGTCAATGGTAATGCGACCTACCAGCTTGCCCCTTGCATTTACCACGGGCACGGCCTCCATATCGTATTTACGCATAATCTGAGCAACCTCTTCCTCATCCATAAAGGTCTGAACAGAAACCAGGTCGGTATCATAAATATCCTCTACCCTGGTATTATCTTCTGCCAGGATAATCCGCTTTAGCGATACCCTGCCCAGCAAATGACCGAAATCATCTACCACATAAACAGAATAAATTTTCTGTACCCGTTCAGCCTGTTTCCTAATCTCGTCGATACATTGTAGTACTGTCCAGTTGAGGTTGCATTTGATAAGCTCCTTGGCCATCAAGCCCCCGGCCACATCCTCTTCATACCGTAGCAGATCCAGCAGGTTATTCGCCTTTTCTTCGTTTTTGATAGCCCCAATGACGAGCTCCCGGGTTTTTACACCTAGCTGAGAGAGAATATCGGCACCATCATCAGAATCCAGCAACTCGATATATTGTGCAACCTCAGTGGGTTCAAAAACATGGAGAAACTCCTCCCGTGTTTCCTCATCCAGCTCTGACAGCACATTGGCCCCTACTACAGGGTCGAGCAGGCTCAATACATAGCGGCATTCTTCGCTATTGAACTCATACAGCAGATCTGTAATATCAGCATAGCTTACCCCTTCCAGCGACTCCCTGATAAAACCTGCATCCTGCACAGCAAGGGCTTCCCTGAATCGATCAACGAATTCTTTAGAGAGCTCAAAATTTGTCAGGACTTCCATAAGGCTATGTCTTGTGTAAGAGAAATAAATTCTGGAACCGAGAGCTGTTCAGCCCGGGCATCAAAAATGGGCGATTGGACCTTCTCAGCGGGCAAATTTAGGTCTTTTAACGCGTTGCGCAATGTTTTGCGGCGCTTTTGAAATGCCATTTTCACTACCCTAAAATAGAGATCCTGATCCCCCGGAAAGCTAAAATCAACTTTCCTGACCAGCCGAATTACTGCTGATCGCACCTTGGGCGGCGGATTAAATGCACCCGGCTCTACTTTAAACAAGTACTCTATCCGGTAAAAGGTTTGAAGTAGAACGCTTAATATGCCATAAACTTTGTTTCCGTGGCTTGAGGCTATCCTGTCCGCAACTTCTTTTTGCAGCATACAAACCACCTCGTCTACCAGCTGATGATGCGCCAAAATCCTGAAAAATATTTGGGAGGAAATATTGTATGGGAAATTACCTATGATAACACCCGGTGTATCAAATATTTGATTAACAGGGGTTTTCAGAAAGTCTCCATATACAAATTTGGTGCTTTCTTCGGGATAGGCTGCTTTAAGGTATTCGATTGATTCCTTATCCAGATCCAGGGCGGTGAATTTTTGGTATGGGAGCTTAAGTAGGTATTTGGTAAGTACGCCTGTACCCGGCCCTATTTCCAGCAGTTCCCTGGGTTGTTCATGATCTCTCAGGGCTGAAACTATCTTTCTGGCTATATTTTCATCCCTAAGGAAATGCTGACCTAAATACTTCTTTGGTTTTACAGAGCCCATCAAAACCGCTTCCCAAATTTTCGATTAATTTGCAGTAAAGTAAGTGATTAATATATGAGCAACCCAAATAAAAAGACATTGCATGAAAAACCGCTCATTGGTATTACGATTGGGGATATCAATGGCATTGGTCCGGAGGTAATTATAAAGGCCTTGTCTGATCAGCGGATACTCCGGTTTTTCACACCTGTAGTTTATGCTTCGGCCAAAATTTTCGGTTTTTACCGGAAAAAGATAGAATCCAACTTTGTGTACCATCAGATCAAAAACTTTGATGGCATTAATCCCAAAAAGGTTAATGTCTACAATCTGTGGGACGAGACCCTGACCATCAATCCTGGTGAAGAAAGTGAAGAGTTGGCAGCTTATACACTTAAATCATTAACCACCGCAGCAGAAGACCTCAAAGAAGGCAAGATTGATGCTATCGTTACCGCTCCGCTTAATAAAGATTTGATCCATTCTGAGGCTTTCAATTTCCCCGGTCACACCGAGTATTTCGCTGAAAAATTTAATAGCAAGGAGCATTTGATGTTTATGGTGTCCGAGTCATTAAAGATTGGAGTAGTAACCGGACACATGCCTCTGAAAGAGGTGCCGGGCAATATTTCCAAAGAGAAAATCGTAAAGAAACTGCGCGTAATGTGCAACAGCCTGAAAAACGATTTTGGAATCAGCAAACCTCGCATTGCCGTATTGGGCCTAAATCCACATGCTGGTGAAGGTGGGTTGCTCGGTAAGGAAGAAGAAGAAATCATTTTGCCTGCCATTCAGGAATTTAAGGAGGAAGGCAACCTTGTTTTTGGCCCATTCCCTTCAGATGGATTCTTTGGGATGATGGAGTTTCGCCGGTTTGATGCAGTGTTGGCTATGTACCACGATCAGGGGCTCACTACATTTAAATATGTAGCCTTTGAAGAAGGGGTAAATTTTACTGCCGGGCTTCCGGTAGTTCGTACCTCTCCGGACCATGGAACAGCCTATAATATCGCAGGAAAAAATGAAGCCAACGAAAGCTCAATGAAAAATGCGATATACATGGCAACTGAAATACTGAAATGCAGGCAAGAAGCCGGGTTGATCCAGGATACAATTTCCACATAAAGGCATCCTATTATCAATCATAATTATTAGATTTGCGCTCCCAAAAGGAAAACTATGTCTTCAAAAGCGTTGAGGTCATTCGATATTGAGATTTTTAAGCTTGCTGAAAAAGTTTACGAATATCAATTTGGTTTTGATGATTCGTTTTTTGAGGCATTTGAAAATAGCCCAATCCAGAAGGGAAAGGGTGTTTGTAACCTTACACTACGAAAAACAGCCACAATGATGGAGCTGGATTTCAAGATTGAAGGTGAACTTGAATTGACTTGTGACAGAAGCCTGGAGCCATTTAATGAGCCGCTGGCTTTTGATCAACATCTGATTTTAAAATTTGGCGATGAAGATCAGGTGCTAAGCGAGGATATTGAAATCATTGAAAGAGATACTCAAAAAATAAATATTGCACAGTATCTATTTGAGTTCATTTCCTTGGCTGTACCTATGAAAAGGCTCCATCCTAGATTTAGGGATCAAAATGATGATGAAGATGAGGTAGTTTACACTTCGTCTGATGAAAATGAAGACAACTCCGATGCGGATGAATCAGCTGATCCGCGCTGGGATATATTGAAGAAATTAAAAGACAATTAAAATATTTGAACCATGGCGCATCCAAAACGCAAAACCTCGAAAACAAGAAGGGACAAAAGAAGGACGCATTACAAAGCCACACCAAAGAATTTTGTAATCTGCCCTACTACCGGGGAAGCTCACCTGCCTCACCGTGCATTCTGGTACGAAGGTAAGCTTTACTACAAAGGCAAGGTAGTGATGGAAAAAGAAGTCCTTGTATAACCTTATCACAGAATTAGTACTACTTAGTCTGCCTCAGGCAGACTTTATTGTTTAAATACAATAATATTGGCTAATTTGGACTGCTTTAAATTGATCATGCAACAACCCAGGATGATTAAGTTTTCATTCATTTTACACTTAATCAGGAATAAGATTATTCATGAGTGACATAAAAGCAGCGATTACGGGTATTCAGGGTTATCTGCCCGAATATGTTCTTACCAACAAGGAGCTCGAAACCATAGTTGATACCACCGATGAGTGGATCACTTCCCGCACCGGCATCAAAGAAAGAAGAATATTAAAAGGTGAAGACCAGGGTACTTCTGTTATTGGCATCAATGCCGTAAAAGGTCTCCTGGCTAAAACCAATACCAAAGCAGAGGATATTGATCTTATCATTTGCGCCACTACCACACCTGATATGTTGTTTCCGGCTACCGCTAATATTATAGCCAACGCTGTGGGTGCAACAAAAAGTTTCAGCTATGACCTGCAAGCTGCCTGCTCAGGTTTTCTTTTCGCTCTTACTACAGCCTCTCAATTTATTGAAACAGGCAAATACAAGAAGGTAATAGTGGTAGGTGCCGACAAAATGTCTTCCATTATTGACTATAAAGACCGTACTACCTGCATCATATTTGGTGATGGTGGTGGTGCTGTTTTGCTAGAGCCAAGCACTGATGATACCGGCATATTGGATGCCGTGCTGCATTCTGATGGCTCAGGAGAACCCTATTTACATATGAAAGCTGGGGGCAGTCGCAGACCTGCCTCACCAGAAACCATCGCCAGAAGAGAGCATTACGTATACCAGGAGGGCTCGTCGGTTTTCAAATTTGCCGTGACCAATATGGCAGATGTAGCCGCAGAGATCATGAAGCGCAACAATCTGACTGCTGATGATGTGGCCTATCTGGTACCTCACCAGGCCAACAAACGAATTATTGATGCCACAGCCAGAAGAATGGGCGTGGGTGATGAAAAAGTAATGCTCAACATTGAGCGCTACGGCAATACCACATCCGGCACTATACCACTCTGTCTCTGGGATTATGAGGACAAGCTAAAAAAGGGAGATAACCTTGTGCTGGCAGCATTTGGTGGAGGCTTTACCTGGGGCGCTGTGTATTTAAAATGGTCTTTAGACAACTCAACTTCTCAATAAATTTTCTATAAATAAATGGCTACTACTGCAGATTTCAGAAACGGACTATGTATTGAATTCAACCACGATATCTTCACGATCGTAGAGTTCCAGCATGTAAAGCCGGGCAAGGGACCGGCATTTGTACGTACAAAGCTTAAAAGCCTGAAAACAGGTAAGGTCCTGGACAATACTTTCAGTGCCGGGCACAAAGTAACCACCGCTCGAATCGAGCGCAGGGCACATCAATTTTTATATAAAGATGACCTGGGTTATCATTTTATGGATAGCGAATCATTTGAGCAGATTGCAATTCAGGAGGACTTGATCAATGCACCTCAATTTCTAAAAGATGGGCAAGAGGTAGATGTAATCGTACATGCAGAAACCGAGAAGGTGCTATCCTGCGAATTGCCACAGCATGTAGAGGTAACCATTACGTATACAGAGCCTGGTATCAAAGGTGATACAGCGACTAATGCTACCAAGCCAGCTACCATTGAAACAGGTGCAACCGTGCAGGTACCCTTGTTTATAGAGCAGGACGAACGTATAAAAGTGAATACCGAGACTTCCACTTATGTGGAAAGGGTGAAATAAATAGTTGTTTCACAGAAAGTATTTTAAATTGTAATCGTGCTAAATGCACAATTTTTGAATTTTCCTGTTTAGTGCAGGATCGAACTAAGAAACCAAACATTAATTCACATGAAAAGCACTTGTGGATTGTATTCCGTTAAGTGAAAACAACCATTGAGTTTTGCATGTGTCCCACACTAAATAACTGATATACGCATGAAAGTAAAAGAGATACGCGATCTGATAGATTTTATTTCTGAGTCTGGGCTAGAGGAAGTGAATATTGAGACAGAGGAGTTCAAAATTCGAGTAAAGCGAAATCCTGAGGCACCAGCTGGTGCTATAGTTCAACAGGCCCCTGCAGTAGCCGCACCGGCACCTGCGCAGCCTGCAGCCCCCGCGCCAAGTGCTCCTAAAGAGGCTGCAGCACCTAAATCAGATGCTGGCGCAGACGAATCAAAATACATCACTATCAAATCTCCTATGATTGGTACTTTCTACAGGTCTCCTAATCCCGAGTCTGACTCTTTCGTGAAAGTAGGTGATAAGGTATCTGTAGGCGATACAGTTTGTATTATTGAAGCGATGAAGCTTTTTAATGAGATTGAATCTGAGGTATCAGGAACGATCTATAAAGTATTGGTAGATAATGCTTCCCCGGTGGAGTATGATCAGCCATTATTTTTGGTAGATCCTTCTTAAGGTGTTTCTATTGCTCATTAAAATTCCATCATTGTGTTTAAAAAGATATTAATCGCCAATAGAGGGGAAATTGCCCTTCGTATTATCAGAACCTGTAAGGAAATGGGAATCGGTACTGTGGCTATCTATTCCACTGCCGATGAAGACAGCCTTCATGTAAGATTTGCAGATGAAGCCGTTTGTGTTGGCCCTCCAATCAGCAAGGAATCTTATCTAAAGATACCCAATATCATTTCAGCAGCTGAGATCACCAATGCTGATGCTATTCACCCTGGTTACGGATTCTTGTCCGAAAATGCGGAGTTTTCCCGCGTCTGCGAGGAATATGGCATTAAGTTCATTGGTGCCAGCCCCGAGATGATCAATAAAATGGGTGATAAGGCTACTGCGAAAGCCACCATGAAAGAAGCTGGAGTGCCCACCGTACCCGGATCAGAAGGCCTGCTATCATCGATTGAAGAAGGAAAAAGGCTGGCTAAAGAAATTGGCTACCCGGTGATCCTGAAAGCTACTGCCGGCGGTGGTGGCCGGGGTATGCGGATTGTGCATGAAGAGAGCGGTTTCAAAAAAGCATGGGATGATGCCCGGCAGGAATCGGGAGCGGCTTTTGGCAATGATGCTCTATATATGGAAAAGTTTGTGGAAGAACCACGCCATGTGGAGATTCAAATTGTAGGAGACCAATATGGTAATGTCAGCCACCTCTCTGAAAGGGACTGCTCTATCCAGAGAAGACACCAAAAGCTGGTAGAAGAAACGCCCTCTCCTATTGTAGACGATGATTTGCGGGAGCGCATGGGGCAAGCAGCCGTGAAAGGCGCTCAGGCGATCAATTATGAAGGTGCCGGTACGGTAGAGTTTTTGGTTGATAAGCACAGGAACTTCTACTTCATGGAAATGAATACGAGGATTCAGGTGGAGCACCCGATTACGGAAGAAGTTACCGATTATGACCTGATTAAAGAGCAGATTAAAGTTGCAGCAGGCATTAAAGTAAGCGGACAGCATTATTATCCTAAAATGTTCTCTATGGAATGCCGGATCAATGCGGAAGATCCTGCTAATGGCTTCAGGCCAAGTCCCGGTGTAATTACCAATCTGCATATGCCTGGTGGCCATGGTGTGCGTGTTGACAGCCATGTCTATGCCGGTTATAGAATCCCACCGAATTATGATTCCATGATAGCCAAGCTTATTGTAAGTGGGCAGACCAGGGAAGAAGTGGTTACCAGGATGAAGCGGGCGTTAAGTGAATTTGTGATCGAAGGCATTAAAACGACGATCCCTTTTCACCTGGCACTTATGGACAATGAGGAGTTCCAGAGCGGCCATTTCACTACCAAATTCCTCGAGGGATTCGACTTCTCCTCACTCAAAGCATAAAAGATAAGCTCGCCAGTCTATGGCGAGCCTTTTCTCTCCTATCCTATTTATCTTTATACCCATCTCCGTGGCCTGCGGCACACAGGACACGAAAACTTGGTGATAAATCTTCATATAATCAGTCAATCAAAGTTATTTCATCTAAGTACATACTTTGAGCCGGAAATTTATACTCACAAAGTTTAAAAGCTTTACCCGATACTAATAGCCGCAGACTGTCCTTAGAAAAAAAAGCATCTTTTTGTGCTACGGTTAAATTACAAGGTGTAAATAATGTTCTACGATCAGGATTTGCGTCACTCCTCTCCGTTTTTACATCTATAAAATCCCAGTTATTTTCCCCCATGTAATTCATAAGAACAATAGCTTCTTTATCCTCAAACGTAAAAGTTATTTGCCCATCACAACCACAATCACCCCAAAGTCTTTCATCAACTTCATCATTCCCACATCCAAAAGCAAATATTACACCCAGGGCTATCAAAAAAGTCTTCTCGAATATCATACGCTTTATACTTTTATTATATGCTTTTTGGCAAACTGTAGTGCTAATCCGAGTCATCCTCTAATATTGTGTATTCGTAAATATTACAATTTGGTGCTTTTATCCTTGCCCAAGGGCAAATTTGCAGCTTTGCACCACTAACACGAATAGGCAAGCTATCGACAGATAACTTCTTTCGATCATCAGAATTTAAATTGCAGGGTAAATACCTACTATATTCATTTACATCAGTTGGGTCATTACCTGTATGTACAATAAAAATATATCATCCTCTGGTTCTACAACTCGATATAACCAGTTCTGCTTTCAAAAGAACTGACAACCTCACCCTCGCATCCACATTGAAGCTCATCATCTTCTTCATTCGTTTCACAACCAAATGTTAAAAGAAAAAAGATATTTGTAATGGCGAAATATTTAAACATCTTACTCCTTTATTATATGCTTTTTGACAACTTCTTTTCCTATTACCACATGAACGATATATTCACCGTCCTTTAGGCCAGCCAGTGATAAGGTTGTTTTTCCTTCTTCAGGTTTCACTTCCAATACCAAATTACCATTCATATCAAAAACCAATATTTTATCCGGGCTAATAGCATTTTCAATAGACTTCTCCTCACTCTTCTGGTAAGCTTCCACGGTCATTACATCATCTTATTATTCGATTACTGAGATATCTTCAATAACTAAAGGCATTGCAGGAAATTTTCCGACACATTCTCTAACCTTATAACCCGAAACTAGTACCTTTAGGCTATCCTGTTCTAATAAATTCAGCACAAATGATCTCATATTGCAAGGAGTATATAAACCGGTATCATCAGGGTTTGTTGGGTTTCTGCCGTGCTTTATACTTAAAAAATCCCAGCTAGGTTCATCCAAATAGTCAGCAATAATATAACCTTCTCTGTTTTCAAAAGAGTATACAACTTCTCCTTGTTCACAACCGCATTTCTCTTCCTGAACCTCTTCTTCTCCACAAGCTAAAGCAAGAAAAAGGCTTAAGGCTACTAAAATATAATCCTTATATATCAGCATAAACTTACTTCTTTATTATATGCTTTTTGGCAACCTCTTTTCCTATTACCACATGAACGATATATTCACCGTCCTTTAGTCCAGCCAGTGATAAGGTTGTTTTTGCTTCCTCAGGTTTCACTTCCAATACCAAATTACCATTCATATCAAAAACCAATATTTTATCCGGGCTAATAGCATTTTCAATAGACTTCTCCTCACCCTCCGGATAAGCCTCCACGGTCATTACATCATCTTTAGTAGGATTCGGATAGGTGATCACAGTAAAAAAACTACATCCCCATGTTTTTTTACTAATATAAAAGTTGGCATTGCTACCTGTACCACAGCTATTTGATATTGTGGCAGTAATCGAAATGCTACTAACGCCACTTGAGGGCATTGTGAAGTTAAGCAGATCCCCATTTGCATAATGCGATATGCCTGACTGAACCGTCCAGCTTGTCGTGTGGGACGCATCACCGGTTTGTGGTTCCACCGTTACATAATGGCTGCCGGGACACACTTGTATGCCGGAATAATAGCTACCACCATTTAATTCCTGACCAACAGTAGCAAAGGGTTTTCCTACCCATACATCCTTGCTGATCACGAATTCCGAAGTGCAATCATACTGTGTACCGGGCCTTCCTATGGTAGCCGTGACCGTTACAAATCCATTGTAATTGTTTTGCCTCGTAGCAAATCCACTACCACTCACGGTTAGTGCATTAGTATCACTAGATTCCCAGTCCACCACCGAATAGTTAAAAGGTAAGCCAGAAACGGAAAGGCTACGGGTAGTACAGATCGGTTCAGTACCCGAAATGGTAAGGCCCTCAGCATAGTCTGCATACTGACGCATACCACCCGGGTCAAAAACTGCACGCATCCTGCTTACCTGGCCTCTGCTAAACATTTCTAAAAAATCATCGCTACGCATATCCATTGTATTGGTAATCATAGTTCCGGGCCAACTTGTAGTACAGGCATCAGTATGTGGAAAAGTATCACCATTCGTTCCTTCGTCCTCTTGTGCAGGTGTGTCCGCCACACCATCTCCTGGGCTACAAGAACCATCTGCTTCATAGGTATGGTCGAGATTTAACCAATGGCCAACCTCATGTACGGCTGTTTTACCTTCATTAAATCCTAATGCATTTTGCAGGCCAGGTGCTGTTCCAAAATGCCGGAAGTTTATTACCACACCATCAACCTCACTTAGGGAATAACCACCACCAATCATATAGTAACCTATGGCTCCAGGATCACCATCTAAAACTGTAGGTTCAATGTCAAGATTCCCTACCCAAATGTTTAAATACTCAGACGGATCCCAGATATCAGAACCACCTGTTGCATCGAATTTTATATCTTGATCTATGTCAAAGGTATCCACAGTTGTTTCCACATATACGATCCCATCAGTTGATTGGCCGTCAGGGTCTTTGGTCGCGAGGTAAAATTGTATTTTTGCATCACCAACATCAGATAAAAATGCTCCCGGTGTTTCGTCTCTTGCATTTCTATCATTGAAATCTTCATTCAAAGCCTCAATCTGTGAGCATATTCTATCATTACCTATTTCCTGGTCAGGCTCGTTTTCATTGTGAACCACATGTATAACTACAGGGATTAGAATAAATTCATCTTCATCTATAGCAGCACTGGAGCTACGAGCACCCCCCCCGATGGTTTGTAGGCTGAGAAGCGGGATTCATCATGGTCAACAACGCAGGTTCGTTGTTTTTGTGCCTGCGCCAGATTAACAAACACAGCGCATATTAGTAAAGAGAGATATAATTTTTTCATTCTTAAATATTTTATAAAACAAATGACAATACAAGTGAAATAAATAAAACTCATATCACAAAATTGTTTGTATTATTTTTTATATTTTTTTTATATTTTTTATTATACACTATTCAATTTAAAATATTAAGACCTCATAAATCAATATTTCAAAAAATATTATTTTGTCTAACAGCAATTTGGAGCAAGAAAATATAATATTTAATTTTATTTAAAAATTTTCATATTTTAAACTAATTTTTCTATACATAGAATAATTTAATTCTATCATTTTTTAGTTAATCGGTAACAAAAATTATAAATTCAAAAGACTATGATATTCAATTCTTCACCTGGCTTTAATCGGTTACAAGCAGCTCTGCTCCGTGGCCTGTGGCACACAGGACATAAATGTTACCCCAGCACCTAATGGTCTGTGAGTCACAGACCATGGGTTAGGTTAGACCTTGGAGAAAGCTATGAGTTTTGGCGAGCTTCTACCTCTTCTACCCCGTGGCCTGTGGCACACAGAACACAAAAAGTAGGTGATAAATAAGATGGTCTGTGGGCCACAAACCATGGGAAGGTTCTTTGTTACTCGACATGGCTCAGACCATAGAAATCCTTGCCCTTTATCCAATATTGGGTAAATTGAACTATGAATCCCATATTCAAAAAGCCAAGAAATTCATCAATCGAATTAAACAATGTCTACTTTTGGACAACTACCATAAAAGATTGGAAGAACCTTCTACATCAGGATAAGTACAAACAAATTATAATTGATACCCTTAATGAATTGGTAAATAAAAATCTGATCATCATTTATGGGTTTGTAATTATGCCCAACCATATTCATCTTTTATGGGAGCTCATCAGCATGAATGGAAAGGAAAAACCACATGCCTCTTTTGCGAAGAAAACAGCATATTTGATAGTTAAAGATCTCAAGGCTAATCACCCTCGCGTGGTTCCAATTTTTAGAGTGGAAGAAAATGAACGTTCTTTTAGGATATGGCAAAGGGACCCTTTGGCCGTTCATATGGATTCGAAAGGCAAATTCGAGCAAAAATTAGACTATATCCATACCAACCCTTTGCAGGAGAAATGGAACCTGGTAAAATATCCTGAAGACTACTATTGGTCATCGGCCTCATTTTATGAAAGCTCTTCCTCTAAGTTTGACTTTATCACGCACTATATGGATAGGTTTTGATGTAATCCTGAAACATAATGGGCTGTGAGTCACAGACCATGGGAAAGCAGGCGATGGGAGAGTATGTGATGAAGGCATCAAAACAATTACTACCCCGTGGCACACAGGACACAAATGCCATCAGATCCGGTTATGGTCTGTGCGTAACAGACCATGGAGGAACAGCAAGTATTGCATACGTCTTGTGGGGATTTGGCTTCTTCTTGCTGTAGGTATCTGCTAAAGAATTTAACAGGAATCATCTCATTTTATTTACTAAACCCTTATTTTGTATTAAATAGTAATTGATATGGATTTAAAGTCGGTTAAGTTGGGCGTAATGCAAAAGATCATGAATGTTTCCACTGAATCATTGCTGGAAAAGATTGACAAAATATTGGATGAAGAAATGATTGTGGGCTACACTACTAAAGGAGACCCGCTCACAAAAAATGAATACAACCAGAGATTAGCGGAAGCAGAGAATCAGATTGTCAGAGGTGATTACATCACTCAGGAAGATTTGGAAAAGGAATCTGGTAACTGGTAATGACAGGCATCAAGATTATCTGGTCAAAACAAGCG
Organism: Cyclobacteriaceae bacterium; assembly: GCA_965227155.1. Lineage (GTDB taxonomy): Bacteria > Bacteroidota > Bacteroidia > Cytophagales > Cyclobacteriaceae > UBA6059. Next base: position 2,822,774 of record OZ245731.1, on the reverse strand, counting down.
AGTAATTCACTTAAACATATATACGAATATTATAAAGAGAGGTCACCACAGGGTGCTAAAAAGGTAAGGGCTGAATTATTAAATGCTCCAAAAAAGATTGTGTTTTCCCAGCAGTATCAACAAGATGAAATCAATCCTAAATATCGACGAATCATTGTAAGGGACTATAAAGTGCTTTACCTGGAAAAAGATAATATTATTTCTGTAATAGATATTATAAGCACTAAGCAATCACCTGATTTATTAAAAGAGATGTAATTCCCACCTCATTGCCATAAGCCACAGACCTTGGATGAGATCAATGAGATTTGTCGAGCTTTTACCTCCTCTTCCAATTCTTTATACCAACCCTCACTGCTCCGTGGCCTGTGGCACACAGGACACAAATGTTACCTCAGCCCTTAATGGTCTGTGAGTCACAGACCATGGATGAAAGCTATGTATTTTGGCGAGCTTCTACCTCTTCTTCCAATTCTTTATACCAATCCTCACCATATTTTCTGATGAGGGCGTCTTTTAAGAACTTGTAAACTGGCACTCCCAGCTTGCTACCCAAATGGCAAGCGGGGTTGCAGATATGCCAGCGATCATAATTTAGTGCATCATAATGATCGTATTTGGTAATTCTGATAGGATATAAATGACAGGAAATGGGCTTTTTATAATCAATTTTTCCATCCAGGTAAGCCTGCTCTATACCACATTTGAGAATGCCTTTTTCATCATAAATAGCAAAAGCGCATTCCTTATTATCGATTGTTGTGGTTGAGTAGTCACCTTCCTCATCCAGAATGTAGGGCCCGTGCTCCTCTATGGCTTTTAACCCTTCTTCAGAAAGGTAAGGCTTTACTTTTTCCAGTATTTCATCGATCACCGGCAGCTCATCTTTTTCTAATGGAGCCCCCAGATCACCTTCTACACAACAGGCGCCCTTGCATTTTTCGAGATCGCATACAAAAAATTGCTCCATGAGATCATCGGAAAGTACGGCATTATCAAGGATTATCATATCACAAAGGTACTACCTTTAATTGGCCCATCGATTAATTTATACTTATAGAAAAGCAAACACCACAATTGATTTAATCGTTTTATTTTTCTTACAATTAGCCCTTCTATTTTAACTTCAGAGTTGATATGCTATTGAAAGGCCTCCAAATAAATTGGCCGGCTGTCCGGGATAATAATATCGTGGTGCGGCTCCCCCAAACCCAGTAGCATTGATCAACAGCATGGCAGCATACTGCTCATTGAATATATTGTTGATTCCCAAATAACCATCAAGCTGAAAACCCCCTTTATGGATTCGATATCCGGCCTTCAGGCGCCAAACCTGATATGCATCGGCAAATTTGCTATTGGCATCATCCATGGGAATAGCGCCCACCAGATGTCCATTGATATTACCATAAAAGCCTTTTTCACTGAGCAATTCCACACCGGGATTAAGTGTCCATTCTGGCACCCCTGTGAGCTGGTTGCCATCGTAAACCTGGCCTTCATTTTCAAAGTCAATAAATCGGTAATGCATCCAGGCACCAGAACCAAAAATATTTAGCGTATACTCCTGCGATAAGGGTATTGCGTAACTGGCAAAGGCATCCAGCCCTGAGTGGTGGTTGAGTCCTGCATTCACACCAACGAAGGCATCTTCGGCTGTTCGCTGAGCGACCAGCAGGTCATCGATAATCATGTGATAGAGTGTAATATCGTAGCTCAAGCGCGCACTGCCTCCACGCAGGCCAGTTTCCAAATTCCAGCCCATTTCAGGCCGAATGTTTGGATTGATGCTACCGTCGGGATAGAGGGTTTCATCAAGGCCGGGTGGCGAAAACCCATGGCTGATATTAGCAAATAGGTGCTGGGCCGGTTTTAATGCATAGGTAAGCCCTAACCGTGGTGACAACACCGGATCAAAAGTATATCTTCCCGATTGGTCATTGTCCATAAAGCTGCGATCCTCCAGGTCATAATCAGTAGTGTTGTAATTGAGTCCTGTCACTAATTTGAGTGCATCATTAACCTGCCAGGACATCTCAGCGAAAAGATTTATATAATCCCGCTCTTCCTCCAAAATATTGATCACAGCACCTCTCACACTGCCATCAGATTGATTATCATACAAGTTTTCGTAGGTTTCCCACTGGTACTGATCCTTGATTATTTCGGTACCTGCGTGGATGGAAACAGCACCCTGCTCAAAGCGGACAAAGCTTCTTGTACCCACGGTAACCGTATTTTCTGACAGTATATTGAATGGCCGAGGCTCATATGCTTCCCGAAATCCACCAAAAACAGTGGCATTTATTTTCCAGGATTTACCAATGCCCTGCCTGAGGTTTACGCCCATCAATGATTTCTGGTAAGACTCAAAGCCCCTCGCCTGGTTCCAGGTAAAGGCGGCCTTCTGAGGTTCCTGAAGGTAATCTTCTTCATTGATGGCACTGGGAATGTAAGCTTTAAGGTCGGTGTAGACCATAAGGTAACCCAGGGAGCCGGTTTCATTGATATTCACCCTGCCGTTGATGCCCACCTGTTCTCTGTCATAAGCACTATTTTGCCGCCAACCATCCGATGACATTTTACTGTATAACACATTCATTTGATGACTGGCAGACTGATGGCTGACCCTGTTCATCCAGCGGCGGGTATTGTATTCCCCGGCTGTGAAATGCGTTTGTAAGGAGGTGCCTTCTTGCTGAGGCGTGTAGGCGGACATCAGTATGGTTCCTGCCAGGCCCGCTCCAAACCGGCTGGCATTAGGTCCTTTGATTACTTCCATACCACCAATCAAAGCCTGATCGATATCTTCTATGGTGAGATTGCCACTACCATCGTTGAGTGGGATACCCTCAAAATAGGCCTTGACTTTGCTGGTGCCGAATAAGTCCCTTGAACCTATGCCGCGCAGAGTTATGCGACTTGTACTGTAAGTTCCGCTATGCATATACAAGCCGGGCACACGATTCAGCGATTGACTTATTTGAAAGGGGTCATCACGCTGGATCATCTGTCGGGTAATCGGGCTGATATTACCGGCAATGTATTTACCTGCCATTGGCTCTAGTCCGGCGGTTACGATCACCTCATGTAACGCCAGCGTGGAAGGCTGCATACGGATAATGACCCTTGCAGTAGGGCTAACTTTTACGGCCTGCTTTTCATAGCCGAGGTATTGTACGGTGATCCTAAATTCATTTTCCAGCACAGGTATAACAAATTCACCATTGCTGCTGGTCACTGCTGTGTCCGTATCAGTAGTGACCAACGCAGAAGGTAATCCGGAACCTGACATTGCATCGATAACGACACCTTTTATCAATTGTGTGGATTGCCCCCAGGAATAAGCAAGAAATGAAATTTGAAATGAAAAAATGAGAATGGCTCTAATAGGATTCATAATACCTTAAACTAAGCATTGCTAATAGCGTTCGATCAAATAAAGAAAATTTAAATAGTTCATTGTGTTTAGAAAGATAAACAAATGAAAACTACCTCTTTACGTATTTTAAATATGAAGTAATAATCATACGAAAAGGTTTTGGTCGACATTTTTTGAGTCTTTAGCCCCGAATTTTAAAGGTTAATCGGAAAATTTCAGACACTAAATTTTTGATAATTATATTGCTTAAAGAAATAGAGTTACTATTTCCATAGCTGGTTAATTGCGGTGAGGTAGGGGTGCTTCACCGCTTTTTTTTAGCCTCATTGCCACCAGCCATTCCACACTTGCCAGTACAATTACAATCAGGATTTCACCAATAAAATAGGCAAGGCCCAAGCCAGTCAACACATTGAAATGCAGGTAAATGATAACCAATGACAGCAAGGTATAGGCAAAATTTAAGCCGGCGATAATCTTGAGCCAGGATTCCCAAAATTGCCTTACCAAAATCAGCACCAGTATATCGTACACGAAAAAAATCAATGGAAAAACAGCCAGGATAAGGCAAATGCCAGGAGGCAAACCAAAAATGGATTGCATAGCTGGCATGATAAAGCCGAGAAAGATAGCCGATACCAAGGCACCTGCTGCATCAATTGCAAAGGCCCTCTTTGGATGTATAGATAAATAACTCACTATTTTTTCAATCATATGTTGCGCTCCGGCTTGGTTGTCTAAAGCTACAAGGAAAGTTTTTTTTGATGATAGTACAGGATAGATTTAGTGCTTCCTGAAGCAAAAAGATTATATCCAACCACCGTACCAACTGAAGTAGTCGTAAGGTAGATTTTCGCTTCAATCACAATTACCAGAGTTTGACATCTTTGAATTTAACAGCTTCAATGCTGGAATCAATTCATTGAGTACTACCTGCAATCTCAATAAAAACCAAAGTATATTAATAAAATCACTTATATGATTTCAATCTATTTAAAATAATATACATCAATGTAACGTTCACAAATAGGAACCAACCGATGGTTATGAACACTACTGTTCGATTTTCTGCTCTGTTTTATCTACTGCTTTTCTATGGTAGCACAAACCTTTACGCACAACCGGAGCCCGGCACATTATCTCCTACTTTAGGACTAACTTTTCGAACAACAGCTACAGGCTTTCTGAATTTCAATGGAGTGCTTCCATGGGACTGGCGACAACCGTATGATTATGAGCAAAACGTGCAGGGCCTAAGGGTAAATGCTGGACTGGAATATCAGGTAACCAATAAAATTGCTTTAGCTTACTATGTCAATGTAGGTTATGACCGTATTGCCTCTTACCGAAACCCAGATCCATCTACGGGTGTATTTTACGGGTTTGGTGCCAGGGGTGATTCTCTAAATCATTATCCTGATATCAAGGTTGAGGAGCTTATCCTTGATCATAACATCCAGTTGATTCTTAGGGGTAAAAAAATTGATTACGGGTTAGGGTTATCTATCATTAATAGTGGAAAAGGCTATGAGTATTTTGAGGATGGGGATTTAAGGTATCATAACATACAGTTTACCGCTTACAATCTATTCATGCAATTTCCCATTCTTAATAAAATCAATACAGAAATCAAGGCTCAATACGTGCCTGCCGGGTTTCCTCAAAATCCATTTAGAAATGTGATCATGATGAGTATTCGGGCCTTTTATCGCTTTAATCCGAGAAAGGAAAAATAATTAACACGATCCTTATAGCCATCAACATGAGCATCATAAAACTAATTGCACTTAATGTCATAGTCCTTTTTTTGACTATCCAATCCACTGAATCAAAAGCCCAAGAAAACAGCGAGAAAGTTTCAATAACCGCAGGAATTACCCTGCGCACAAATGCAGATACTTATTTTCAATCAGTAACAACACGACAGATTTTTTATCGACCTTTTGAGTACGATCAAAACCTCATTGGAAAGCGATTGAGTCTTGGGGTTGAATATCAACTTTCCAATCGTATTGCGATAGAATATTATGCAAATCTAGGATACGATAACGTAGCGTCTTATCCTGATGCAAATTCAAGGGTTTTCATTATTAGCCCAGATGGGGATACATTGGGAGGTTACAATAATCGTATTGATATCCGAGAATTTTTAATTGATCACAACATTCAGCTGGTACGCCGTGGAAAAATCAACTACGGAGTAGGCTTTTCTCTTATCAATGCAGGAAAGGGTCTGGAAAATGAAGTAAATGGTCGCCCCGTATTCCAAAACATCCAATTTACATCCTACAATGCTTTTATGCAGATCCCATTGTGGAAGGGACTTCATACTGAATTAAAGATTCAATATTTAACAACTGGCCTACCTACGCCACCTAATGATATGCTGATTGCGATGAGGGTTTTTTATAGATTTACCGGCAAATCCAAAACCTAAAACTCCCCGGAATCAATTGGCTGCCATATTATTATGGGAATGAAATTGGCATTTGCCCCTGCTTCCGATCATCCTGTTTACTGAATATCCTTCAGGCTTTACCGTTAACTTAAGCCCTCAACATATTTTCTGAAATTTTCGAGGATCGCCTGCCAGCCTGCTCGCTGTTGCTCATCGGTATGGGTGCCTTCTGCTTCAAAGGATTCTGTAAGCTGAATGCTTTCCCCCTCTTGTAAGAAAGTGATTTCTACCCGCCTCCCATCACCCAGCCGATAACGGATGGCTTTGTGCTTTTCGACCTTATCGTAAGTTCCTGCAAAATCAAAACCCATGCTACCATCTTTGGCTTCCATACGCCAACTGAAATGACCACCAGACACTGCATCATTCTCAGCGGACGGGCAACACCAATCGTCTGAAGCAAAATTCCATCGGGTAATATGCTGAGGGTTAGTCCAGCAATCCCAAACTCTATTAAGGGGAGCAATGATGCTGGTATTAACGGTAATAAACGTGTTTGATGTAGACATTTTGATAGTTTAAAAAAGTAAGGGAAGCTAGTTTATATTATTGATATTGGTTGATGGTTAAAGCTAAATTTTGACATAATTACAAATTTGATAATTACTAAAAATTTCAAAAAAACAAAACTGCACAATACTGAAACCTAAAACTCCTCGGAATCGATTGGCAAAAAAATTAATCTTATTCATCATAAATCAGCTTTTCATCAGCTGATCTATGGCTACTCTGGCAGATTGGGCGGCAACATGTACGGAAACCCAGTCCTCACCATCTGTATATGGGCCTCCAGCAAAATAAACTTTATCAGCAACCGGACTGCCCAGCCTTCTCACCGTGCGCCAATCCGCATAATCGGAGAGGTAGCCTCCTCTGATAAACGGCTCGCCATTCCAGTTCTGGCTAATATGACGGATATAGCTTGCAGAAGCTTTCTGATCATACATCTGATCAAGCTCCGCCAGCACTTTGCTTTTCAGCTCCTCAGAGGATAGGCCTATGTATTCCCCGGCCGGGACGCCAACCGTAAATAATCCCAGTATGTGGTGATTGGTATCCTGGCCGTAGGAGGCATCATAGTATAGTTTTTGTCCGGCCGATTCAGGAATAGTGGGTATACCGATTTGCGTGTCGTAAAACTTTTCGGAGAACTCAAAAAAAGCCTTAAATCCATCCCAAATGGGCAAAGAATCGATCGCCTGTTGTTTTTCATTGGGTAAAGCCGGCTCAAAACTGATCAATCCTTCTTGCAATATTTTAAGTGGTACAGAGACCACCACTTTGTCAGCAGTGAAATCACCCTGCTGTGTGCGAATGGATACCTTATCACCGCTGTAGTCAATCGATTCTACTATGGCATTGTAGTTTATCCTGGTAGCTATTGAAGGTAGTATGTAATCAGTGAAGAAGTTGTACCAGGAATAGTTGACGAATTTAATGTCAGCATCATCCAGTCTTTCTACCGAGAGGGCTCCATTATCCCAAATGGCAAAGGTATCCCGGCTGCTATCATAATTTTTTGTGGCTACATCCACAGTAAGCTGTGGATCATTCATGATGGTCCTAAAAACGTTAGGATTGGTATGGATCCATTCAGCCCCCAAAGGGATAGGAAAATCTGCAAAATCAGTATTGATTTTCATCCTTCCTCCATAAGTAGAAGAAGCTTCGAGTATTTCAAAGTCTATGCCCTGCTGGTTTAACAAATATGCCGCTGCCATTCCGCCAGCCCCTGCACCTATAATGATTACTTTGCCTGAGAAATTGCTTTTCCCTAAAGCTTCTTCCCCACAAGCGGTGAGTACTGAAGAAAAAGGCATGGAAATACCCAGAATCCCACAAACCTTCAAAAATTCTTTTCTTGTCATGGATAAAACCAGCAATTATATTGTGTTAATATACTGCTGATTTGAGTAAAAAACTTTTCCAGAGTTCCACAAAAAATTCTACAAATCCATTTTAATGCCAACTGAGGAACTCAATTGCTAATAGTAGCAAGTACAGATAAGACTTATCTCAAAGCTTTGTTGGTAAATGGTTCAGCTGCCGGCGAATGCAGTTCCGAATAAACCAACCGCCAGCTCAAGCCAGATCAATAAGAAAGCGAGCATAGCTAAACCAATAAATAATAAACGATACAACCGTGTTTGTGCAAAATGCAAGATGGTTGAAATGGTTATGCCAATAGTAAAAAGCAGAATACCCATCACCAGAAAATCAAAAGCCGACCATGTTACCTCATCGGTAACCAGCATGGCTATGAATGGGATGGCTAATAAAGCCAACAATACAAATGGGAGCCTAAAAAAAGAATATGGATGAATAGCTGTTGTAGATTTCATAAATACTTGTACGTGATATCTGAATTTTTGATCAATGTTTCCTTACTTAAAATTATCATGCATACCCTTTCCCTGTCTTATCATGGCTGCATATTTTTCAATCCTGGCTGCCCGGGTAGCAGACTGTTTGGCCTGATTGAAATACAATAAATACCCTCTTTGTCGCCCGCGTGTCAGGGCATAAAACGCTTCCTTAAAATAGGGCTCTGCGGTAAACCTTTCTTCCAGCTCTGCCGGGATAGGTTCTGATTCGGTTTTGAAAGCTACTTTTTTACCTTGCTTTTCGAGCTCGATAGCCTCTGCGATATATTCCTGAATCCAGGTTTTACGTGATTCGACCTGGGCCACCGAATCAAATGGCATATATCTTCCTGCCTGGGAACTCTTGCCTGGCGCTTTTAATACATTGTATTTGTCCGCTAGCAATGACCCCTTAAAAAAGGAAATAAAGGCATTGCTTTTCAAAGCTGAGATGATGATCACATTTTTCCCCTGATAAGTGTAGCAAGGTTGTGACCATTTAAATTCCTCCACCAGTGCTGATTCCAACGCAATAGCCCGCAAGTGGATAAGCACCTCATTCCACTGAATCACCTTGCATTGAGGAGTCCGGTAGAAGTCACATCGGCCACATCCCTCTACGAGAAATGCTTCTATTTTTTGATATATGGCGCTATTTTGATCCATTTTTAAGTTCGGCAGCAGCTTTATTGAGTTGCCTGAATTGTATTGGGTGATAATTGCAATCTGCGATAATTAACCATCTTTTTTATCAAATCAACAGGTAGTGGCTCCTTTAAAGAGAGTTGAATAGCACCCTTGCTGGTTTTGAAAGGCTTCAGTTCCTGCTCAAAATGGCTGATGGTCTGGGGTCCCGGATAAAAGCCAACATGGTTTTTAAACCCGGCCATCATAATCTGTTGGTCACGCTTACCACCCGGAATTAAGGCAAATGCTGCAATATTATAGTTGATGCCTTCTTCAGCTTCAGGCACACATTCCATAATAATAGCCCTGAGTTGCGTGAGTTTGGCTTTTGAAGCTTCTGGCTGTTGAGCTATATAATCCTTTACGGAGGTGTATCTGTTCATAAACAACAGTTTCTTAAAGTTTAAATACCCTTTCAATAGCGGTATAGGGTATACTTTTGAGGAAAGATTTCGCTAGCTCTAAATTTACTAACAATAACCTTAATTCATGTTGAATTCATTTCGCCACATACTCTTGATTGCCACATTACCGATGCTTTTGGTAGGTTGCCAGTATGCCTCTGAAAACCCAAATGATCATAGTCAAAAAACGACCAGAGAACCTGTGTCCCTGTCTTCTACGATTGCTCTTCCAATGGACTATGAATTCCCAACCGGAGATCATTTTTCGATACTTTCATGGAATGTGGAGCATTTTGTAGATCCGTTTGATGATCCTTACATCAACAATGCAAGGGAAGACAATCCGCCGGAAAATATGGCTGCACGCACAAGCCTTTTGCTGCAGGCCATCAAAAAAGCGGATGCAGACATAGTGCTACTGCAGGAATTTGAGTCTGCAAAATACCTTAAAAAACTTGCTGAGGATTCGCTATCAGATATGGGCTACCAGTTTTTTGCAGATGCCCCCAGCTTAACCTGGTATATGAATGTGGTAGTAATGAGTAAAGTGCCAATGGGTATGCTGCAATCTTACGGCAGGTTACATACGCCTCTGCCCGATTACACCACGCAGGACGGCAAACTTGAAACGCAGCAGATGATCAACACCCGAATGTGGACTTTACAAATTTTCCCAGAACCTAATTATAATTTTTGGCTTACGGGTGTACATCTGAAAGCCGGACGCAATGAAAGAGACATTGCGATGCGAAAAGGTCAAATCAATGTATTGATGGATCAGTTTGCCAAAATACTGCAACAGGATAAAGAGGCTAACCTTTTGATGGCGGGTGATTTTAATGCCTACCCCTCCAGCGAGGAGCTTGACTTGCTTAAGGCCGGCAATGATCAGTTTTCAGGAATGATTGATCCGCTGGATACTGGTGTATATACCCATCCTGCCGATGATCCCATGAGAAGATTGGATTACATTATTTACAACCAGGGTATGGCTAAAGAAGTTGCCGTAGCTGTAGCAGTACAGAATTTTTTCAGTCCTGATAGCATGCGCATGATCAGCGACCATTTACCGGTGATGGCTAGCTTCTTTAAAGAAAACCGACAATAGCCGATTAGTACGTTTAGGAAGATTCATCAATTAACTCATCAAAAAGTCGTTTCACCTGTAGATCACCAAATCCATAGATGGAGGCCCTATGATTAAATTCCTGAAATACCTCACCAAAATCTTCTGTATCCAGTTCGTTCATAATCTGGCTAAGAATCATTTTGGGTTTGCCGGGATTATTCTTTGAGGGTATACGATCCAGATGCGCCTGCACTGCATTAGCTATGAAAGGGTATTCCTTATCAAGCCCAGAAGCAATTTCTCTCAAATGTGCCAAATCATTTGCCTGGTAGGCCAACCACAATTGCGATAGCTTCTCCAGCGCTGTGATGGATACTCTGGTCTTAAGTAGCCACACAAGCTCATGAGGTTCGTAGTACCCAAACCCATACTCTGTATGCTCCTCAGGTCTAACCAAATATGCCTCAACCTCTTTGCCCGTTTGTGCTAACAAATGAAGGGCAAACCAGAAATTTACCTGGCAAAACAAATCATCCTCAAACCACAGGTTTACCACACTCCCCTGTGGAATGGCAAGGATCTTTTCGAATTCTGGAACAACCTCCGTGTGGTAATCAACATCTACAATTTGGCCGTAAGCCTGCTGAAGATAATCTGCTCTTACCTGGCAAAATGATTCAAAGGAATCCCCTTGCACATCACCTTCGACAAGGCATTCTCTGAGAATGATTTTTTCTCCTTTGATTGATTTTGGAAATTGATCCAGCAGCGCATCGCCATTGAGTATGTGATAAAGATTTTGCAAAGTCTGATAGTTTTTAATCCATTTGGCAGATCAAAGATAAATGTAGCTAAATAGTTTACAGGGTGACCTAAAATCACCCTGTAATAGATACTTAATACTTCACTACCCTATGCACCGACAAAGCCTCATCCGTGTAGGTATTTTTCAGCACTACTAAATACAATCCGGCTGACATACCTTTAGGCTTTATGGTCAATTGGTTAGACCCGGCCTGGGTGTATTTTGTTTCCCTGTGCAACAGCCTGCCTTGCATATCAATCACATCAATAGTGACCAGCCTGACCTTGTTTTTAGCAAGTACAAACTGATATTCAAACTGATCGTGAAAAGGATTGGGCCAGGCATTTACGGACTTGACCATACTGCTAAGAATCCCAGTCTCCTCAATTTTTTCAACCACAATCCCTTCAGGCCTGATCTCAGCCAAGAGTTCAATGGTGTTTTCATCCACATCACCGTCCTGCCCCAGCTCAAACTCTACAAATGAGTTAGGGTCAGTCGGGATACCGGGAAAATCGAAGTTGATTCGATACAAACCATCAGGTAAGTTGTCGAAAGAGAATTGCCCTTCATCATCCGTTTCACGATAGGCAATAAGCTCAAAATCTTCGTCCTGGGTACGGTTGGTAAACCTGGCCCTATTGAATGATACACCGGCCTTCCTCACCCTTCTCCTGGCCAACAAACGCCCTCCTGGATCATCAGCAAATAACTCCGGGAAGTTGTCGGTATCTATTTCCAACACCCCAAAGGTTACGTTATCGTTTTCAGGATCCGGCGGCAGAGGAGCTGGCACAGGTATCATTCGGGTGTCTACACCCTCAATGTTTTCTCTCAGAAAAAGAGTATCTCCCAGGTTCCAAGCTTCGTCATTGCGGTAATAGGTTTGAAGGTATTCAGTCACATCACCCCTCACCCTCAGGATATAGTTGCCAAGTACTATATTCTGGAAATTATAAAATCCGTCGCTACCAAGAATCACCGTTTGCGCACTGTCGAAAGGGCCTTCCTTGATGATAAACAAAGTAGCCTCCCCCTCGGATAGCGGGGTGATATTATCTTCCAGAAAAGCAGTACCCTGTACATTAGCGCTGGCAAGAATAATCTGCGGCTCAGATTCCAAAGTAAGTCCCGGCACTGCCGAGTTGGTTGCCCGCACACTGTATGCCCCCATCGAATTAAAATTGATACTATCAATGAAATAGCTGTCATTGGTAGCACCATTTAATGTGCTCTCTTCAAAAAGCCACTGCACATTGTTATCTCCCGGCAAAGGACTTTGGATGGTGTAATCATTTCCTTTTGGGATGGTATCCCTATAAACTTCACCATATTTCTTCTGCGGCGCATATTGGAAATCCGGTAAGGTCAGGTTTGGGATAATATCGGTAAACCCAAGCCTGTTGTTACGAACATCCACGGATTGTAGCGCGGGCATACCACTTAAATCCGGCAATGCTGAAATATCATTATTGGCCAGGTTTAAAGTTTCCAAGTTGGATAGTCCAAGTACTGCCGACGGTAAATCATTATCAAGCCCATTGGCTGACAGGTTTATCGCCGATACACGAAGGTTACCATTCAGACTAACACCGTTCCATGCATTGATGTCAGGGTTGGTTAACCAACCGTTGTTGTTGACCCAATCTTCCCCGCCCATGGCAGCATAGATGGTAGAAAGAATGATACTGTCACGGCGTAAGCCAAACGAAAATGTAATTTCCTGGCCTGCCAAATAACCGGTAAATGCCTGCCTGGTGGCAGCAGCCAACTGTACACCACTACCCGGCTCACCAGCAATAACCGTGTGGGTAAAACTTCCTTGGATAGATTGGCCGGTAGCCATTGAAACCGCATAGCCCGCCTGCCTTAGTTGTGCATTCAAAATGCCAGGCAAAATGAGCAATGCAATTGTGATTATAATCTGATGACATTTATGCATAGCCCAATTACTTTTGATCTGCCTGAGCTTTGATTGCCTGCTTTTCTACAGCACGTGTGCCATTCTTGACAAGCTGATTAAACTGTGCCTGGAGTGTAGCATTTGCACTGGAAAGCGTCTCTATATGATCTTCTAAGTTCTCTATCTTATTGTTTAGTGCCTTTACTGCTTCTAACAATACTGCTGTCATTTCAGCGTAATTGACAGCCTTGTAACCGTCATCAGCCGTTTGTACAAGCTCCGGGAATTCCTGCTCCACCTCCTGGGCTATAAATCCGATCTTTTTTGCTGTAGATTTCGATTCATCTTTCCAGAAATAGCTTACGCCTCTCAGGTTAGTGACTTTGGCAAGCACATTGCCCAAAGGTTGAATATCCTTTTTTAAACGGATATCAGACTGCTGCACAGTGCCATCACCCGAAAATAGAGTGCCGTTTGTGGTTAAATCACCCGGAAAAAAGCCAATTCCATCAGCTCCTGACAAGAAAATATTTTCTCCAGGCCCGCCGATAATGATGCGCCCGTAATCACCTAGTCCGGCATCCTCGATCCTGAAATCTATAGTCGCATTTCCACCATCATCCCCAAACATGAAGAAAAACGGCAGATTTCCACCTATTGCAGGGTCATTTGACGAGATGTCAGCGGGTCCAAAAGAGACAGCATTGTTGCCACCTGCACTAAAGTTGCCAAATCCACTGACATTGATACTACCACTGATATTGGCATCCTGACTGATATTGGCGTTTCCGCCAGTGCCAAACTCTCCACTTACAAATGCATTAGCATTAACTGAAAAATCGCCATTGATATTAGCATTTCCCTGAGCAATAAACTCATCTGTCACATTCACTCTGCCTTGAAACCATCCGGCCCAGTTATTCTCTGGCACCGACCCCAAGGCTTCCCCATAAACCCCGAAGTTGATTGCACCCGCAGGGTTTTGGGCATCATCGGTCGCGCGACCATAAACACCCATATTGCCATAGGGATTACCTGATGCAGTGAAATTACCTCCGTAGTTATTTACATTGGGGTTTGGAGTATCGGGAGTTACAGGATTTTGTGAATTATTGCCTATCCCTCTTACACCGACACCAAAACTGTAGGTGCCATTTACTGAGCCACGAACTCCGTAACCCACAGCATTGGTAGCACCATCATTTGAGTTTGAAAGCCCATATACACCATAATTAAAGCCATTGCTCTGAGCACTTACCGTAGCCTCCCCTAAAATTCCTGCATTGCCACCATCCAAGGCACTTCCTATGCCTCTTACTCCGGCATAGATGGTATTTTCATCCCCCCAAACGCCGGTTCCGGTAACCTCCCCTTCAAAGGCCGCGATGGTTTCAGTTGTCTGGCTATCCTGGTTTCTAAAGGCACTGGAGGTACCCACCGGTTTATATATGGTAACACCACCTAACGACTCGCCATTAACGGTTATGGTCATGAGCTCATTATCAGTGGCCTGAAACAGATCATTCGGTAATGGTGTGATGTCACCCAGCACTACACTGTAATAACCATCTACAATAGCCACAGCCGGATGCTCCTCCGTCCAGCCTCTGGCTTCAATGGAAAAGGTAAAAGCACGGGTCGCATTTACTAATTCATCATTTTCTAATAATTTTCCCTGGAAGGGTATTTTTTGAGCAGTAGCCAAAATTGACTGTAGCACTAATAGGTTAATCAATAGAATCCTTATATTCCTGAAATTCATAGTAAGTAGTTTAGGTAAGAAATAATCCTACTATGATACCTAAAAAATCCAATAATTAATAATCACACTGGTCTACCTTAGAAAATATTTTAGATACATGTACAGCTATTGAGAACTTGATTTTTTAAAGCTTCATGTTGAGAAAATATTATACTTTAGAAATAATCAATTGTTCCTAGTTTATGCAGCCCATCCACCGACTTATTTTCAATATTTGCTCCTCAAATCTTGTAGAAAGTAAAAGTTTCTACACCACTTTATTTGATTTTACGGTTGGATTTGAAAGTGATTGGTTCATTAATTTAAAATCACAATCCCAACCCTATGAAATTGGCATCATAGAAAAGGAAAACGACCTTGCGCCTTCTGAATCACGCAATAATCCAACTGGTGTCTACCTGACATTTGTGGAGGAGGATGTTGAAGCTACCTATCAATTGGCCAAAAGCCTGAATTTTGAGATACTACAAGCTCCTGAGGATACATTTTATGGTCAGCGCAGAATGCTGCTAAAAGATCCTGATGGGCTTGTGGTGGATGTATCTTCATTAATTAAACAAGGTTGATTAGCACTTCAACCAAAAAAGAAAAGCGACCCTGAGAGCCGCTTTTCCACATTACATCAAATTATCAATTATTAATTCAGATCAAAACGATCAAGATTCATTACTTTATTCCAGGCAGCCACAAAGTCTTTTACAAATTTTGCTTTTGCGTCATCAGTAGCGTATGCTTCTGCATAAGCGCGTAGCTGAGAGTTTGATCCAAAAATCAGATCCACTCTCGTAGCTGTCCATTTTACTTTGCCGGAGCTTCTGTCTTTACCTTCGAAAAACTCATTAGCATCTGAAGTAGGTACCCACTCGGTATCCATATCCAGCAGATTAACGAAGAAATCGTTGGTCAAAGACTCTGGCTTATCTGTAAGTACTCCATGCTGAGCGCCTGCTGTGTTGGCATTGAGTGCTCTCATACCACCCACCAATGCAGTCATCTCCGGTGCGGTAAGTGTTAGAAGCTGTGCTCTATCCAGCAACAATTCCTCTCCGTAGCGATCCTGACCAGGTGTTACAAAGTTTCTGAAGCCATCAGCTTTAGGCTCAAGATAGGCTACTGAATCAACCTCAGTCATTTCCTGAGTAGCATCGGTACGACCCGGCGCAAATGGTACAGTGATGTCCTGACCCGCTTTTTTAGCGGCAGCCTCCACACCGGCACAACCCGCCAGCACGATGATGTCGGCCATAGATACGCGTTTGTTACCTGATTGAGCATCATTGAAAGCCTTTTGTACAGCCTCCAGTTTGGCCAGTCTGTCTCCCAAAGTAGAAGGGTCATTAACAGCCCAGCTGCTCATAGGCTCTAACCTGATGCGAGCACCATTGGCTCCACCTCGCTTGTCTGAGCCACGGAAAGTAGCTGCAGAAGCCCAGGCAGTGTTTACCAATTCACCAATGGAAAGGCCTGCATCCACAAGCTTATCTTTAAGGTCTGCTACATCATGCTCATCAATCAGTTCATGATCTACTGCAGGTACAGGATCTTGCCATATCAATACTTCATCTGGCACCTCTTTGCCCAGATAACGAGAGATCGGACCCATGTCCCTGTGCGTCAGTTTATACCATGCTCTGGCAAATGCATCAGCAAATTGATCAGGGTTTTCGTAGAATCTACGTGAGATTTTTTCATATGCCGGATCCATGATCATGGAAAGATCCGTGGTAGCCATCATAGGCGCATGGCGCTTATTAGGATTATGTGCATCTGGCACAGTATCAGCACCGGCACCATCTTTAGGCTTCCATTGATAAGCTCCAGCCGGAGACTTGGTTAATTCCCACTCATAGCCGAATAGAGTCTCGAAATAGCTGTTGTCCCATGTAATTGGTGTTGGTGTCCATGCACCTTCCAAACCACTGGTGATGGTGTACTCGCCATTACCTGTACCGAAACTATTTTTCCAACCCAGTCCTTGCTGATCTATGCTGGCACCTTCCGGTTCTGGACCTACATATTTGGAAGGATCCGCAGCACCATGTGTTTTACCAAAGGTATGACCACCTGCTATCAAGGCTACTGTTTCCTCATCATTCATCGCCATTCTGCCAAATGTATCACGGATATCGTGCGCAGCAGCAACGGGATCAGGCTTACCGTTAGGTCCTTCTGGGTTTACATAGATCAAGCCCATCTGCACCGCACCCAGCGGGTTCTGCAAATGACGGTTTCCGGAATAGCGTTCGTCTCCCAGCCATTCAGTTTCAGGACCCCAGTAGATATCACCTTCTGGTTCCCATACGTCTTCTCTACCGCCGGCAAAACCAAACGTCTTGAATCCCATAGATTCCAGTGCCACATTACCGGTCAGCACCATCAAATCCGCCCAGGAAAGTTGGCGTCCGTACTTCTGCTTGATCGGCCATAATAATCTGCGTGCCTTATCCAAATTTCCATTGTCAGGCCAGCTATTAAGCGGTGCAAATCTCAGGGTACCAGTAGAAGCACCGCCGCGACCATCCTGCACACGGTAAGTCCCTGCACTGTGCCATGCCATCCTGATGAAGAAAGGACCGTAATGACCATAATCTGCAGGCCACCATTCCTTAGAGTCGGTCATCACTTTGTGAAGATCGGCCTTTACGGCATCAAGATCCAATTTTTTAAACTCCTCAGCGTAGTTGTAATCCTCTTCCATAGGATCAACCAGGTTCGAATGCTGGCTGAGGATTTTTAGGTTTAGATTGTTGGGCCACCAGGTCGCATTGGACATGGAACCTGCGGCTGTGTGTCTGTGAAGCGGCGCCATCACAGGGCATTTGGTGATATCACCCTGCATGTGTGCTTCTACAGCTGAAGGTTTTTGTTGTTTAGTGTCTGACATATGTATTTTAATTTAGTTTGATGCTTTACCTACATAATTACTATAAATAATATTTATTATTCTTATTTATGCATGAGCTAAACTTATTAACTCTCCTGGGTTAAAATGTTCTTTTAAGTTACGCAAAAAGCGGGTGCCTT
The DNA here is from genome assembly GCA_965227155.1 of Cyclobacteriaceae bacterium. Taxonomy (GTDB): domain Bacteria; phylum Bacteroidota; class Bacteroidia; order Cytophagales; family Cyclobacteriaceae; genus UBA6059. The sequence continues at coordinate 2,804,917 of OZ245731.1, read as the reverse complement.
AAAAGACAATGCCATTAACAAATTATTGTTCATTACAATAGCTTCAACTTCTCCAATTAAACCTTAGACACTTGCCATATTTCTTTACCGAAAGGAGAAAAACACGATGGAATGGGGAGTAGCCCATAGTAATTATGATAATAACTTGGTGGTTAAATGGATAGATAGTCTACACCGCTAGAGGCTTCCTTCCAGTGTAATATTTGTTACAATAGCCATGGACATTGCCCTTTAAATTACAATCAAAAAAACATGGAAGATCAAGCCCATCAAATCACACAAATGCCCAGAATCGGAGATCAGGCACCCGACTTTGAGGCAATGACCACCAAAGGCCGAATTAAATTTTCAGAGTTTGCCCAGGACAAATGGGTTGTGATGTTTTCACACCCTGCTGATTTCACGCCCGTTTGCACTACAGAAATGAGTGGCTTTGCTACCCGGAAAAGCGAATTTGATGCACTCAATACTGAGCTGCTTGGATTGAGCATTGACAGCATCCATGCCCACCTGGGATGGGTCGATAATGTAAGGAAAAATACAGGGGTGTATTTCGATTTTCCCATCATTGCCGATCTGGACATGAAGGTATCGAAGTTGTATGGCATGCTACAGCCTAATGAGCATGAAACTGCAGCCGTAAGAGCCGTTTTCTTCATTGATCCTGCAAAAAAAGTACGCTTAATCATGTATTATCCATTGAATGTGGGGAGAAATATGGATGAAATATTGAGGGCACTTACCGCTTTGCAGACTTCAGATAAGCATTTGGTGGCGCTACCTCTGGACTGGAAGCCCGGAGACAAGGCGATAGTGCCACCTCCTAAAACCCTCGATGAGATGGAAGCCCGCCTGAAAGATGATTCCATCGAAAGGGTAGATTTCTACCTCGCCAGAAAGGATATTTGATTTTCAGTCAAAAAATTATTGATCACAGTGAGAAAAGAGGGTGTCAAAAAAATAAAAACCATTGCCTCCTGTCACATTGAGCTCGTCGAAATGTATTCATACAGTCTTTAAGAAAGGTTTCGACAGGCTCAACCTGACATGAATGATGCTTTTTAAGGCACCCTTTTTTTGATTAAATTCAGCTTTGCCTAAAAGTTGTTGAATGAGATAAATGAGTAATGGTAGTCTTGTCCCATTTTATCAAGTTGCTGTCTAAACCCCGGTTGTTTGTTTCCTACAAGCAAAAAGTAAAATGGGTTCAATGTGAAATTGTGTGGGTGGGCTTTAAACTAACTGCCCTAATGACCATTTGCCCTTAGGCCGGGCAGGCCCTTCATTTTTTTCTTGACAAAAAAACGAAGCAAAAAAGTCAAGCCGACACGGAGTGGCTGTGTTCATTTCTTAACGGCTCTTATGGCTAAAATTGGCGAAATAAAAAACTCACCGATGAGGGGTGTAACCATCTGATATATAATTGTTTAAAATTAAACTCTTTGCTTAACTGCAGCAGTTAGATTGCCCCCTCATCGTCTCAGACAGTTTTATTTCGTGACCCAATTTCATCACCATAAGAGACCTAAAATGAACAAGGCCAGTCATCAAAACCAACAATACATTGTTTTAATCCCTCCACTATAATTCATATAGCGCCGTAAAATAGATTGTGAGGATACAATCCTTGGCGAAGGGACACAATCCACGGTGGAAAAATTAGAACATTACAAGTAGGACTAGAGTATATTTTAAGATCGCTGAAAATATTTCATCAGGCTTGATAAAATACCCTCCTACACGGATAGAATCAATCACAGTTCATAGCTCTATTTGCCTAAAACGTTATGAAACTAAGACTTACAACACTATTATTTATTTGTTACTTTTTCCTTCTTTCATGTGGATCAGATGATGAAAATTCAGAACCAGAAGGTTTAGAACTCGGCCCCAATGAAGTAGTATTCTCGGACGATAATATTATCTGTACACCCTTCTTCGGTACGCCAACTATTAGCGGAGGGGGTATTTTAAGTGTAATAATGAATCCCTGCCAAAGTAGCAGTTCTAAACTTGACGGGTATTTTGCTAGCAGACCAACCGCTGGCAGCTATACGGTGATTGGAACCGCTGGTGAATTTCCGAATATTACTTCGATATCAGCCAATGCCTTTACTATGGTATTTTATAATCATTATCCCCAGGAGCTCTATTCTACAAGCGGAACTGTTGAAATTTCAGTTAATGCAGATGATGATACCAAATTGGATATGGTTTGGAATAATGTCACAATGGAAGCTGCCGATGGGTATAGCGTTGAGTTCTCCGGTAGATTTGTCGGCATTTAATTTTGTATAAAAATTAAATAAGCATGAATGAAATGCTAAAACTCATTTTTGCATAGTAAAGATTATTTCAAATTCTCTAAACGAAAACATTGAAAGGAGATGAAAACCCTGCCGAAAGACGGAGCAGGGTTTTTTATTTTTCAAAAAGCCTCTCGGATTAAATCAAAGGCAGCTCATAGCCTTTTCGATAATCTCGATGCATGTATAGATCGGCCTGAGGGTCTTCCACGAACTCCTCATTGATCGGATTCCACATAATAGGCCTGCCCAGATCGTAAGAAATATTACCCAGTGTACAAACCGTGCAGGTTCTATGGCCAATTTCTACGGGTACAGTAGGATCCTTTCTTTGTCTCAGAGCTTCTATAAAATTAAGCTGATGAGGAATTTTGGTTTCATAAGGCCCATCATCCTGCTGCTTATTTGCTGGCTCCAAAGATTTTTTAGAAGCTTTGTAATGTCCTCTGGACACCTCTATCCAGCCATCTTTACCCTGGAACTTGACTCCCTTAGTTTTCTCATCATTGAAAGGCTCTTCCGTCATGATTACGCCATTGCCATATTTAAAAGTCAGGTATTGGTAATCCTCATAACCGGCAGGGATGATCTCCTGAGGACCGCTATCGTCCATGCCTAAGCCCCATTGGGCAATATCAAACATGTGAGCGCCCCAGTCGGTAGTGAAGCCACCACCCATTTCCTTGTACCAGCGCCAGCCACCCCATATGGTTTCCTCCTCTACCGGATCCAATGAAATTGGTGGGTTAAGCTCAGAATTATAATGCACATAGGGGTTGGGCCCGAGCCACATATCCCAGTTGAGGTCAACCGGCAGTATCTCTTTAGGCAGGTTGTAAGGTGAAGGTGGTGCGCCTACGTAGGCAAATACTTTTTCCATATCGCCCAGATTGCCTTCCTGCACCATGCGAACTGCATATTGGAAATTTGGGTCGGATCGCTGCTGACTGCCCACGGCAAGAATCCTATCGTATTTCCTAACCGCTTTACGCAATACCTTGCCTTCCTGAATCGTAAAGGTCAGTGGCTTTTCGAGGTATACGTCCTTACCTGCTTTAAGCGCATCTACAGCAATCAAGGCATGCCAATGGTCAGGCACTGCAATGACTACCGCATCAATGTCCTTTCTGGCCAATAGGTCTTTGTAGTTTTCGTAGGTCTTTACATCTACGCTGGTGCCTTTGCCTTTGTAAAATTCGTTGACCTCCCGCTCGAAACGGATTCTCTTTCTGCCATATACATCTGCCGCTGCCAATACCTTTACACCATCGATATTGATAAAGCCTTCAAGCAAAAACATAGCCTGACGACCAACGCCTATAAAACCGAGATTGATCTGATCGTTGGCCTGAAAGCTTCTAAAACCGGGTAGGATCATCAACCCTGCCGTGCCCAAAGCAGCAGTCTGCATAAATGACCGGCGGGTAAAATCTATTTTTTCTCCTTTGCTCATTGTAAGAATTTTTGGATTAAACGCTTATAAATGTAATCGCTCTGCAAGAGAATGGGAAAGGATGGAAAGGATTTATATAGGATCGGATTGGGGAAATAGATGACGCATTGCTTAAACCAAATGGTAAACTGCCGGCATAATAGTTTTGGACCTAAACCTTACAGAATTACAGCGGGTGCTTACTCAAAACCTTTTGGAAAGTTCCAAACTTTCCAAAAGTTGTAGGACCAGTTCGAGCACGATTGCATCTCGGACAGATGATCATCATTCCTTTAAACCTTACAGGTTTACAGTCAGGCTTATGCAGTAGAATTATATACCACAGCAGTTGTCAGTTCGAGCGCGATTGTATCGCGTTCGGGTGTTCAATTTAGGCAAAGCACGCATTCGGAAATGCGCGCTAACATGTACAACAGTTCGAGCACGATTGTATTGCGTACGGGTGTTCATCATTCCTTTAAACCTTACAGGTTTATAGTCAGGCTAATGCAGTAAAATCATCTACTTCAAATTTTGTTTCGAGGTAAAACCTGTGAGGTTTTGGGTTGCTGCATCAGGCTGTTTAAACCTCTTTAGACAGGTACGTTCATTGTGATTTTTATAGATAGCAAGCGTAACTGGTTTTAAGTAGCATTTGAAATGACTAAATTGGTACTATGATTTTGGAAAATGGCTACCTTCTCTCATTTCCGGAAGGCCTTAAATGGTCTGATGGGGAGCTTTTTGATTTCTGCCAGCAAAACCCTGAACTCAACATCGAGCGGGATGCTGAACAAAATATAATTATCATGTCACCAACAGGAAGCTTATCTGGTGCCTATTCTAGCACCTTGCTCATCGAATTGGGTGTTTGGAACAAATCAAAAAAAACGGGCCTTGTATTTGACTCTTCTACGGGGTTTACTTTACCCGATGGATCAATGCGCTCTCCTGACGTATCCTGGGTATCTTATGAAAAGTGGAATCAACTTTCCGATGAACAAAAAAGCAAATTTGCTCCGGTATGCCCTGAGTTTGTGGTGGAAGTAAAATCCCCAACCGATAGTTTGGATGTGCTGAAAAACAAAATGAAGGCTTACCTTAAGAATGGCACACACCTGGGCTGGCTTTTTGATGTGGATAATGAAATGGTTTATATCTATTCTCCCAACTATCAACAAAAGGTCATCAAAGGATTTGATCAATCCTTAGCAGCCGATGATACCCTACCAGGGTTCTCAATGGATTTAAGATTGTTGAAAGAGCTCTAAATGAGCTCACAGCTAACTTCGAGAAGGTTTAGGTTCTTTTCATGGTTTAGTAGGTGCGAAACCTTTTGGAAAGTTTAGAACAGCTCACCATGGATTGTGTCTTCACAATCCATCCTTGTTCGAGCGCGATTGTATCGCGTTCGGGTGTTCATCAGTCAAATAATCGTTTTAATGAGATTACCCGTCCCGCTACTGATGCTTCGGGAGAACTGGGTAATCACGGTGATCTTAATTGTGTCGAGTGCGGGAAATATCGCTTCTGGCACCTAATCATTCACCAAACATAATATTCAGACTGATCTCATGGCTGCCCTGGCTTTGATTAAGGCCAATCCCATTGCTGGGGATTTCATAAGCATAGCCAAACTTTAATCCTTCTATGATATTTACAGTAAAAAGGCCACCCAGACCATAATCATCTCTGTAGAGTATCGTAGCGCTGAGCTTATCATTCCAAGCAGCCCGAATACCAATATCCCATTGGCTCGGCAGGCTCTGCGCACTCCTCAGTGTGCCTATCAGCGATAAGTCTACGGGTAAAGCAAGCTGCCGTAGATGATAAAAAGCGCCAAGGTAATAATGCCTCAGCAACTCAAATCCTGACTGTCTCTGAAGCGACTGGTCTACAAATCCATAAGTACCACCAAACAATTGCTGCGCAGCGAAATGCACTTCCAACTGATTTTTGAATTGATACTGTACGCCAAAGCTACCATCAGGTTTGGTCTGTGTTTGTCCACCATCCAATAAAGCAGGATCTGCAGTATTTTGTGCTTTTACCCGCTCAAATAAAATGCGCTTCTGCAAGATACCCCCGGAAAGGCCAAAGGAAAGCTGATGATCGGTAGCAAGAGCAACTTTGTAAGATACACTGATATACCCGCCAGTAGACCCGAGAATATTAGCCGATTCATGAAGCAGGTACCCACCTATGCCAGTTTGTTCATTGAGCTGTGTGTTGACATACACCACTCCGTGCTCAGGGGCGCCGGTTACACCAGACCATTGATTGCGATACAATAGCAGCACGCTATTACTGCTATCCTGCCCTACGTAAGAAGGGTTAAGTAAAAATGGGTATTCTGTATATTGATTGAATGGAGACAATTGCTGCGCAACCAATGCGGTTGATGGTCCCAATACCAATAGGATTATGTATATCAATTTCTTCATCGGACTCTCAGTAAAGTGATGGTGCCTTTGTAAACTTTTTCATGACTTGGACTGGTAATGGTGTAGTAATAGTTACCTGCCGGTAGTGCATCTGCACGAAATGTCCCATCCCAATCATTTTGATAGCCGGAGGTGCGAAAAACCTGCTCCCCCCAGAGGTTAAATACAGTTATCTCAGCCTCCTGGTAAGCATCAATATTTTCTACGAACCAAGTATCGTTGATGAAATTGCCATCGGGTGTTATCACATTGGCAGGTTCCACGATAAAATCATCGATAACTCCAACCGCTACACCAGTCTGGCTTTCACAGCCATTTTCATCAATACCAATCACTGTATAGTTTTGGTTGGCAATCAACCTTGCAGTTGGGGTAGCCGTATTTTGATTGTCAAGGCCCGTAGCTGGTGACCAGAAATAGTTCTGCGCGCCACTGACAAACAATGGTGCCGGAAAACCTCTGCTTACTATGGTGTCGTTGGAGATATTTAAAGCAGGTAACTCATAGACTTCTGCGATTTGCCTTGAGCTATCCTGGCAGCCAAATACAGAAGTTGCAGTAAGCTGAACATCAAAAGTACCAGGTAAAGCATAGGTATGCTCCGGTTCGGTAGCAACACTAAAATTACCATCAGCAAAGTCCCAGGCATAGCTCAGTTCCCCTTCGGTGGTTTCACTCCTATTTACAAAGACTGATGTTTCTCTAAAACATACGCCCTGCACCGAAAAATCAGCTACAGGCAACTTTACCACATGCGCAGATGACGTGTAGGTAGCAACACATCCTTTGTCTGTTGTTGCCTCAACAGTTATATCATAAGTGCCAGAAGCAGCATAATCTTTACGAGGATTCGTATTAATACTGTTGGTGCCATCGCCCATGTCCCAGAGGTATTTAGTAATACTACCCTGGCTCACAGTAGATTGGTTATTGATGATTGAGGTTTCACCAAAACATACCGTATCTACTGTAAATAATGGCTCTGGCAGTGGATGTATTATAACAGGATACATAACTGAATCCCGGCAGCCATAAATAGAAGTAGCAATTAGGCTTGTCTCATATACTCCTGCCCCAGGATATAGGTGCACTGGAGAAATGTCAGTAGTGCTTGTTTCATCTGCAAATGACCATTGGAAATTCAAGTGCCCTGTCAGCACCTGACTCAGGTTCTTGAAGGTAACGGCTTCCTCATCACATTTCGGGTCAAAGTCAAAATCAGCCACCGGTTCAGGGTAAATGCTAACAATGCGCTCAGTTACATCAACACTACCGCTCTCGGAAGTAGCTGTAAGCCTGACCCTATAATCGCCCGGCAAGCGGTATTGGTGATCTGGACTTTCTGCAGTACTGGTTACACCATCCCCAAAATCCCAGAGGTAAGTAAGTGAACCTGCTTTTACCATGGATTGATTGATAAACACTGCTGGAAAATCCTGGCAAACAGGGGCGACCTCAAATGCCGCTAATACCTGTGGTACCACAGTGTAGCTCTGTTGAATGGTATCGCGGCAACCACCAAATCCAGATCGTGAGATCAGCTGGACAGTGTAGCTGCCGGCCTCACCATAAAAATGCTGTGGATTAATGGCTGTACTGCTTGCACCATCGCCGAAAGACCATTGATAGGTCAGGTTACCTTCTTCGATGCTGCTATTGTTGAAAAAACTGGTTTCATCACCTTCAAAGACTGGATCTGCGGTGAATCGCAGTGACGCTCTGGGGTATATGGTTACTTCTTTGGCAATAGAACGTTCACAGTTCTCCAAGGAAATTGCCTTCAAGTTTACAATATATGCGCCGGCGGTATCATAGTTATAATCAAAAGGATCGTCGTTAAGAAATGTGTCATTATTTCCATCACCGAAATCCCATTGGTATCTCCGGATGCTACCTGTAGCAATACTGGTAATAGGCGTAATCTCAATAGGATTTTCCTGACATACATTCTCAGTAAAGAAATCAACAACCGGTAAAGGATTTACCGTAACCTGATTAACAATAGAATTTTCGCACCCCTGATCAGAGGTAGCTGTTAGTCTAACATCATAGGTTCCTGCATTTTCATAGGTAACTGTTGGGCTTCTTAGCACGGAGCTAGAGCCATCATCAAAGTTCCACACATAGGAGTCTATGCTACCTACTGCTATGCTGGATTGATTGCTGAATGCAGTTTCATTACCCTGACAGACAGCTGCTGCATTAAAAGCTGGTTGGGGTAAAGGGAATATCGTAATGGTAGCCGGCGCTGAGGCTAGTTCTCCGCAAGTGCCGCTTTCTACAATAGCCCGAAACTGTGTGGTTTCAGTTAGATTTTCGTATACCAAAGTATCCCGGGTAGTATTGATGTCCGTCCAAGTGGTAGCAGATTCTGCTTTGCTTTGCCATCTTGCAACTGAACCGCTAAAGTCATTGAGGCGAAGCACACCGGTATTTTGGCCAATACAGCCACTGCTAGCCCCCAATACATTACCTGGAACTACCGTTTGATCTACAGTTATTTCAATAATATTCGTAAATGCTGGATCACAAGAGCCATTCTGAACTACTGCTCTGTAATGTGTAGTTTCCAGCAGGTTTTCATAAATTAATATGGTGGAAGTCACGTCTATAGCTGTCCAGGGTGCTGAACCCGAGGCTGAAGCTTCCCATCGCACAACTGCACCCGTATTGCCAGTAAGATCTATGGATCCATTGTTTGCGCCAGTACAGACAGTAGCTGCACCATCTATCGTACCCGGCACTGTAGCTGCCTCTACGGTAATATTTACCTGATCACTTACCAGGAAGCAGGTGGAAGGGACAGTGGCTTCAACCGTATAGGTTCCTGAAGCAATTACCGAAGCATTGGTGATGGTGGGGTTTTGATCGGTGGAGCTAAAGCCATCAGGGCCAGTCCATGAAAAAACAGCACCCGGTAAAGCATCTGCAAAAAGTTCAATAGTCTGACCTTCGCAAATGGTTTCAGCCGTAGCAGAAGCCGCAACTTCATTGATGATGACTGTTTCGGCACCCAATGTGAAAGTAGGCTCCAGATCAGTATATTTCCTTACCCTGAGCCAATTCAATATCACTTCACCACTTGCTTCTGTACCCGGCCCGTCCAGATCGCCCTGATTGATGTGGCCAAAGACAGGCCGATAAGATGCGGGAAATGAATGCTCATCCTCAGCACGAATCAGCGGGTCAGGCGCACCATTTCCAGGCCAGTCAAAATCCTGCTCATTACCAGTAAACCAGGAAAATCGCCAAATCCCTTCGGTCACATTAGCAGACAGTGCATCCTGATTGACAGGATCCTGAACATCATCCAGCACATAACACCCTGCCCCATCATCATTGATCTCTCGCATCAAAACCTGTGGCTGGCCACTAATTTCGTAGTTGATTCCAAAACCTTCATCCGCTGCATTGATCAGACCCATAATTGTTTGACCATTATCAACACTGATGACATCAGATTCTATTATTACCGGACTGGTAATGGCATTGTCTGCAGTAAGAAAATATTTTTCATTGGGTGTGTTGGTTGATCTAATTGTAAGCTGACCGTCTGCTACGGTCACTATTCCATCACCACAAACGTCCCACTTATCGGGATTTACGGCAATATCATCAAAGCCATCAAAGAGTTCGAAGGTATCATCACCACTGGAAAGATTAGGTGCGGATGGACTGCCATAAAACATAAAAATATCAGTCGCAGTGGATGCCGGCAGTGAATTAACCTTCACCCAAATCCGTGTGCTGGTCGCATTCATAGTCCCGTCTTCAATCCAATATGGAAGCACCTCCTCAGCGGCTGTCAGGAATCTAATGTCGCCTCCATCCAGCTGCATTTTACCATTTACAATCAGATCACTGGTGTTGACCTCCACCAATATCTGGTAGTCAATTAATGCTGAAGCACCAGCATTATCCACAGTTACGGGCATTCTATAATTCCAGCCGGCAAGACAAGGATCTTGCGCCTTCACTTGCTGAACACCTGCCAGAAATATCAAGATAGAGGTCAACCATAACCACCGTTTCCAACCAATGCACAAAATAGCCTTGTGCCTGGAGAAGCGATGGTGGTCAATGTAGTTAGGTTTTTGGTTGGTTATCATTGTAATCGAATATTCAATATTTTATGATTTGTCTGTAGATTTCATTGCCTCTCGATTTAACAGCCAGGATATACTGCCCTGCAGGCATATTCATTAGATTATAGCTCCGCTGTAGCGCACCTATTGAAAAGTATTCTTCTTTGAACCAGAGCTTTCCATTAAGATCATAGCATAATATCAACACAGGCCCTTCTTTAGATTTTTCCAGATCGACCGTGATGATATCATTGAAAGGATTAGGAAATACATTGAGGGTAGCGATTGAATCTTTGATGAAAATTGGTAAAAATGGATCCTCTTCCGTGACCTCTTCTGGCTCTGCCAATCTGCCCTCTGAGGGATCATTGATGGAGATTGGTTTGATTAGCTCATCTTCGCAAGCATCAGATACTACTCGTAAACTAACCGGAAACTCTCCGGCTCGCAGGAATATGTGACTGGGATCTTCTTCCTGTGATCTAATACCATCACCAAAGCTCCAAAAATCCTGTGCTGATAAAGGAATACTAATATTTTTAAAGTGTACCGTATCTCCAATGAAAGCCTCTGAAATTGCCAAAAAACGACTGATAACAGTACCCTCGGATACCAATAATTCAATACTATCGGTACCAATACAACCGAACTCATCTTCTAACTCAAGACTATACACTCCCTGATCTCCTGCCATAATGGAGGCATCAGATGAAATGGGCGATCCGTTTAAAGACCATGAATATCCAGCACCTGATATGCCTGGATCAAGAAGTACATCAGATCCTGCACAAATAGATAGGTTTGGTCCTAAATCAAAGTCCACTTTTGGATTGATAATAACATCAACCGTCTGCTCTATGCTGCACAGATTCTCATTAGAAATAATCACAGAAACTGTTTGGGAAGTGGAAAGCTCAATGGTTTGTGTAGTAGCACCAGTTGACCACTCATAGGTTAATCCGGCATTCTGGGCATCAAGTACAACTGTTTCCCCACTGCATGCAGTAACCTGTTCAGGTAAAACAGGTTCCGGAGAATCTAATATCTCAATAGTTATCGTATCAGCACCGCTGCAGCCATTTGCATTAAACACCTCTACGCTGTAAGTACCTGATTCCGTAACTGTGATACTATTGCCCGTTTCCCCGGTAGACCAAATTATTTCGCCTTGAAATTCAGGAATAGTTAATATCTGCTCATCGCAATACACACCATCTTCTCCCAGGTCTATAATAATATTCTCTATGAAGCTAACCTCAGTGGAAGCTTCTATGGTGCAGCCTTGGGGAGTAGTAACCTCCACACTGTAGGTGCCAGACTGATCGGGATTTATAGATGAACCTGTTTCTCCAGTACTCCATACATGCGATACACCTTCCAGGTCCGTTTCAAGCAATACCATATCACCAGCGCATGCAGTTATACTTTCTGGTAGTGTAAGTTCAGGGATCTCTTCAATGGTAACTGATATAGATTGCGAACCTGGACACCCGTTTTGATCTACAATATCCACCTTGTATGTGCCTGATTCGGATACTTCAATCTCACGGGTTGTAGCTCCGGTAGACCAACTGTAAGATTGACTGCCAGGATTGCCGGCATCCAGGGTAACTGGACCACAGCTTTCTATAGATTCCGGCAGGTTAGGATCGAAAACCTGGTCAAAGCTCACTTGTGTGGTAGCAGTAGCCACACAACCATTAGGGCTGATTACTGTCACACTGTAGTTACCCGGCTGAGTAACTGTTAGCCTTTGATTGGTGGAATTATTTGACCATAAGTAGCGACTTCCGGTATTGCCTGCATCAAGTACCAATTGGTCACCACAGGTACTCAGTTGAGCTGGTAGATCAATTTCAGGTAGTGGAAACACCTCTATTAAAAGGCTTTTGCTATCCTCGCAGGCAAATTCGCTTTCCAGTCGTAACTCCACCTCATATTGCCCAGCTGTCAACCCTTCAAAAACAGGATTGGGAACAGATGATACCTCTTGCCCGTCTATAAGCCACAAGTAGGTAATGTCTCCCTGAGAAATGGAAGACTTATTGATCACACGCAATGGCTCTCCTTCACAAACGGATACAATATAGAAATCTGCAACAGGCCTGGCGTACAAAATACCTGCCCTTGACAGAGAATCCTTGCAGCCCCGATTTGAAGTAGCAACCATTGAGAAGGTATAATCTCCAGCAGCATCAAAAAAGGCTTGTGGTTCAGGTGCTATGGAGGTACGCCCACCTTCTATTGTCCATTGATAATCAATACTGCTATCATCAGCTATGGTTGTGTTGTTTGAAACAATAAGAGGTTCTCCAAAGCAGGCACTTTCCACTGAAAATGAAGGCTCAGGTATTGCGTAAGCCTCTACAGTTTTCTCTATCGTGGCTACACAATTTTTGTCAGAGGTAGCAGTAAGACTCACTGTGTAATCGCCGGCACTGACAAATTTCTTAAAGGGGAATTTTTCATTGCTGGTAGAACCATCCTGAAAGTCCCATGCGTACTCCATGGTACCTGTTGCGATACTAGACAGGTTTTGGGCATTAATATCGGTGCCAATACATACATTTTCGGCTGTGAAATCAACTATAGGCCCTGGAAATACGGTGACTGGTGCCGATATGGTATCCTTACAGCCTGCATTGCTGGTAGCTACCAGCTGCACTTCAAATTCACCGGCATCAGGATAATCGAAAGTTGGATTTTCGCCGGTAGCCTGATCTGAACCATCCTCAGCGATTCCAAAATCCCAATCATAATCAGTAATGGCATAGCTTACAGCACCTATGTTTGAAAGAATGGTAGAAGTATTGCTGAATACATTTTCATTGCCCTGGCAAACATTTGTGGTAGTGAACGATGGCTCCGGTAAAGGATGCACTACATAGGTCTTCGTCCTGTCTGCTACACATTCAAAACTGGAGGTTACGGTAAGTGTAACATTAAATGCACCATCTTCAGGGAAAGTAATTATTGGGTTTTCTGCTAACGATGAATCTGAGGCATCTTCGGCGAATCCAAAATGCCAGGCATAGCTTAGGTCACTTTTGGGATCCGCTATGGTGGAGAGGTTTGTAAATGAAGACTCAAGGCCCTTGCAAACAAAACTTTGTTGGAAGTCGACCTCAGGATATGGTTTTTCAACCACAACGATAGAGTCTGTACCAAAGCACCCGTTGGTATCGGTCACCCGCACGTAATATTTGCCCGGGGTATTGACGGATATCTTCTGTGTGGTTTCACCGGTATTCCAAAGGAAAAAGAGTCCGGGGTTTGCTGCATTGAGCTCCACTGGCACTCCCTCACAAGTGGCGATAGAATCTCTCGGGCTAAGTTCAACAATCGGAACTACCGCACAGGTACTATCAGCTGCTGTGAAGATATTCTTATCTCTACCTAATACTATGTTGTTACCCGTGACCTTATTATTTGGGTTTTCCAAAACGGTCTCATATTGTGTCCATAATACCCCTTCATTGTCAGATTCCCATATGGAGAAATTCTCCTCATTCAACCCTCTGAGCTCGGCATCAAAATAGCGAAAAGCCAGACTATTGAGCGTCTCCTCTTTATTGGAAGGAATAAGTCGATAGTATCTGTTGATACTACCATCTGATGCACCTGCCTGATAGCCATGTTGTCTTTCGATAGTACTAGGCCCAAGAGAGCCGGCTGGGTCAATATCCAAGGCAAGCCCACCAATATTCTCTTCTGGGCTAGAGATGGCCCGGTTTCTGGCTACAATTTTACCCAATCGGCCAAAGAACCGTTTATCATTAGCCTCTTCATATATTTTACCAAAATTTCCAAGATCAACACCTGAGATGATGCTATCCAGATTGATAAACCCTCTGAGAAAGCGAAGTGAATCTGTAACTAAAATATATTGATATGGAACCATGCTGGTGTCCTTATCCATGATCAGCTGATGAAACTTTACAGGATTACCCTCTATGATCTGAATAGCATTTCCATCCAGAATGAAACTGCCATTATCAGAAATATTAACCTTAAAATCAGAATCATTGATGATATCACCACTTACAAACACGGAATCTCCATTTACAATAGAACCAGATGCATTCTGACCATTAAAAAGCAATGTGCCCATTTGATCCTGGTATTTTCCTTTGATGTAAACAGAGGTGCCAGGCAATACAGTCAATTCATCACCCACCATATGGATATTACCCTGCTGCTGAGCTATAAGACTAAAGCTACAGAGCAATCCGATAAAAGCGATATAGAATGACTTTTGCATCTTATTGTTTTCGCTGAATAAAGGCTAATACATAATAAGGAGGTCGATTTTCAAATGAGGTTCCACTACCTGTATCCCCAGTAGAACCGGTAATTTCAAGTGTATGACTATGATTACCATTTGAAAAAGCGGTAGCTCTTCGCGCTACTCCATCACCGCCAGCGTTTAAATCATCACCACCCGAATCATCATCATAATGATTAGAAGCATTTGTGCTATGTGTGTGATTTCCATTTACTGTTGTCGTCCCACCAAGTGTTCCCTTTGAGTGAGAATGAGAAGGAAGATTTGCTACTGTAAGTGAAGTTGAAGATTGTCCACCAGTAGACCCCACTGAAAGTCCCCCACCATAGCCCATGATAAATCGACCGCTTAAATCTGGCGTGCCATTATTTCCATCGCAAATAGCCCAACCTGATGGCGGCGTAGTTCCACTCCACATAATAATACCACCAATGGGAATTGTGCCAAAACCATTAAATCTATTAGCCGTTACAGTGCCTTCCACCTCAAGGTCATCGGTTACCTGTACTTTTTCATCCACATAAAGACCTCTGGGTTCATCCGGGGCTACATTGCTGGCACCAATGGTCACTTGTCCATCCACATAGAGCCGGGGAGGTATTGCGGAGCCCGGAGTGTTCTCAAAAAAGCTGATATCCTGAACAGATGGGTGCGATTCCAATTTGCGCAGGTACTCACTGCCCTGCAGATTATCCTGTGTATCCACATACTTCAGTGGATTGACGGCCTGCCAGTTTTCATCGCCGTTGGTATTATTTCCATCACCGTTATTCGGGTTGTAGAAATAAAACATTTCTTCATCGGTATCATACACCAAAAGTCCCTCAGCGGGAGGTCCTATTTGATTGATAATATCTAATCGCCGTTGGGTGGTCATGCGGGGAATTAGCAAGCCACGCTCCTCAGTACTCAGGTCGAGTATAGAAGTTTGATCCGGTGTAGCTGTATTTACACCTATCTGAGCAATCGATTCAATTTGAAAGCAGGCTATGGAGATTATGAATATCAAAAAAGCATTTCTTTTCATCGGTCTGAGGCTTTTATGGTAATGGATTTAGTTGCTGATATTTTTTTAAGGCCATTGCTGGCATACGTTCTTAATTGGTAGAAATAGGTAGTCTCTTCCTTTATCCGCTTGTCTGTGAACCCAGCTGTCCGTAGTTTGCCGGAGTAAGGCCGCAAATCATCCACAGACTCGCCTTTGTAGACAATCACACCCAGGTTATCGTCATTGAACACCTGATTCCAGCTAAGCTGTATGTGTTTATCCTTTTTGCTATAGTTCAACTCAATATTTGAGGGGAGAATACCATTGAAAATACGCTCATCTACCCCTTCTGCCACTACAGAAATGCTGGCGCTGGGAATCGAATAGTTGCCTGTGAAATCCCTGGCAAGGAGCGTATAGGTGTACTTTACACCAGGCAGTGCAGCCTCATCCAAATAGCTTGTTTTCTGAGGCTCCAAGGTGAATTTCAGACTGTCATCATCTGAATGACGAATCAGTTGCCAGTTTTCCAAATCGTCATCCACATTAGGCATCCAGGTCATAAGAATCCCATCTTCCGAGACTTCTGGAGCCTTTAAAAATGGTTGGGCTGGAGGCAAATTGTCGGGAATACTAAAACTGGCCGGCTGGGATATCCGGCTAATATTAAAGCTGGAGTCAACTGCAGCCACTGCATACCAAAGCTTCCCTTTGAGTTCGTTCCCCAGCGAATCAATGTATACAGTGGAGGCCAATGGTTTACCATTGACTATTTTAAAACCATTGAGATCTTCCGGCTTATCCTCACCAAAATATCGATAAATGAAATAACCAATAGCATCAACAGAAATGCTTGGTTGCCAGCTAATTGTATATAGACCATCTTGTTCCTGCACGACAACTTCTTTTGGAACCTCGGGTGCTATTAAATCATCTACCTTAGCCTGAAGAGGAATAGATTCTGCAACATTGCCAGCATCATCAACTGCTGCCACAGTAATTAGAAAATCTCCTGTACGTGTAACTTTCAAACTAACTGCTCGATTCTCAATACTCAGTGTATCAGAAATTGGCACAGGAGCATCTTCTGTATTTTCCCTCTGATAAATAAGAAATCCTTTCAGGTCATCTGGCAGTGCCTCATAACCCCAGCTGATGCTAAGCTGCATGGCCGTATCTACAACCACAATTGAAGGACTTTTCGGTGTAGGAGGTGGGGTTAAATCTACAGGTTTACTGATGAATACATCCGAATATGTGCCCAACTGGCCAAATTTATCAACCAGTGCAAAACGATAGCTATAAGTAGTATCGGGATGCGCAGATTCAATAATGTAGTAATCCGGATAAATTGGATCCCCATTTTCGTCAGTTTTAAACGCTACATAAAGTGGCAGTTCATCCATAGCTTTCAACTCACGCCCACCAGCTGCTTTCTCAACCTGGGTGGCAACAGATATTGATTCATCAATTGACCAGCGGATTTTGATGACATCTTCAAGTCGCTCAACCACAATGCTATCCGGTGCTGGCAATGGCATAAAACTCTGGCCTCCTGTTATCCACTCAGTTGTGCCTAATTCCTCCTCCTCTGAACCTATCAAACCGGATATTCTATATTGATATCGAATAGTTTCAGTAGCGTTCTCATCATACCAGATCATACCTAACAACTCGGCCATTCGTTGCGTACGGTAAAGGTTGAGCTTTAGAAATGCTCTTATCAGCTTATTGTCTTGAAGTTCCTGGAAGCTAGCCTTTTGCACCAAATCATAAATACCTTGTATTTCTGTTGGCAACTGACTGAAGTCTGTTGGTTTAGAAGCTACTTTAACCGGGCTTTCATTTAATTTCTGCCAATTTTCGTTGTTTTCCGATCTTCGGTAGACATTAAAGCCATCAGGATACACCAGTTTCTGGGGTATCCATTTCACCACCATACCGGACTGCCCAGCCCTGTAATCCGGCCCAACCAGTATATCATTATCAGATTGAGCAAGCGATGAGAAGCCCAGTATAGTTAAAATCAATATGAAGATTGACTTTCTCATAAATCAGCTGATATATTTAAAGTGAAATCTCCAGTATCCTCACCCAGGATTGTTACCCGACCCGTTAATCCCCCTGAAACCTTTCCTTCATTTAAGCTACCACTGAGCTCGCCAGATAGATCGACTCCAGCAATATTGAAATTCGAGCAGTCCAACACCCAGCATACTTCTCCATCTAGCTTAGCACCAGCCGAGGCATTGACACTGAAGCGTTGAAACTCGACACCATTGGAGCCATATAGCCCCTTGAAGGCTCCAGAAACATTATAGTAGGCAGAAGCTTTAAAGCCAAAACCTACTCCCCAGGCCTTAAAATCATAAGATTGCTTGTAGCTTGCACCACTAGAGAAACCTATATCTACAGATTCCTGATCTAACCATAAGTAGCCATCAATAGAAGCGCTGGACATAGAGATAGTGATCGGTTGATTTAGGGTGCCCATTTTTAGAGACCAAGCATCAGGCGAAGCTCTAAAATCATACGCTCCTTCGACTGTGACTAATTTTTGGCCCTTTACATTTCCAGTCATTATAGACTGGTTACCGGTTTTCCAAAGCTTAAAGTCGCCTCTTAAGAATCCACCTGCCTTATCAGCAATAGTTCCAATGTGTTTAGGTTCATTCGTTTTGATCTCGGGGGATTCTTCCAGGTTCTCACCTTCTTCTGATGTTGAAGCCAGGGATATGCCAAGCAGCTCTTCCAGCGCTTTACCTCTTAAGTCAGGTGGGAATGATCCGGTATAAAGGAAATAGCCATCGAGATTATTCTTATAAGAGTCTGATAATGTACCCGGTACGCTACCTGAGGATACCTTGTTGATCATACCTTCTATTTTATTTTCCTCATCTGTACGAAGACCAATAAGTTGCATGTCGGGCATAGATAGCTCTGCATGCAGATCATTGTTGGAAGTTACCCTGCCAATTCCTCCTCCAAATCCATCATCAGGCCTCAGATAGTTGAGTTTGTATTTATAGCCATCACCCATTCTCAGGGTACCCTTAAAACGATCCAGCTCAAACTCATCGTAATCAAACTGCTGCATGGTAGGATTGATGGTAAATGAACGCTTCATTTGGTCAATGCCCTGCTGAAATCGGATGCCACCAAGGTTTGCACTCAGTAGATATTCATCACATACACTGTACAGGCCAGGCTGGAAGTTTGGAATTTTACCGGTTGGATCTTGTAACAGGAACATGATCTTACACGGATCAAGATTGAAGTCTATGAGGGTGTCAAGGCCAATTTTGATCTGATAGTCATCCCAGCCCAGTTTCAACATTTCATAACTGCCAAAAAGATTGAGTCGCTGATCATAATTCAGATCGAATAGCAGCTCGGGTGACAGTTGAAGATCAAGGCCACCCATAGTAAACCGACCCAGCTGATTGATATCCAGGCTAATGTCTATTTCACCAGGATTCCAAAAACGAATGGCCGGGATATCACCCACTTTGGTAAGCCCCATGGTGTAGTCTCCAATATCCAGCGTAAGATCATCAGTAGAAAAGCTCAAATCAGGACTTGTGAACTGCAGTACATTGGCATCAAATCCCAGGCTGTAATCAGCCATTTCAAAACCAAAAGTACCCGGAGCAATATTTAGATTTATATCTGGTCCTTTGGTGAAATAAAGGGATTGATCAAGACCAATTCCTAAGGATAGGTCTTCAAAATCTATGGCCAACGCCTCCGCATTTAATTCAAATGCATAGGGATCAAAATTGAAATACAGGTTTCGATCAATTCCAAACCCCATATTGAATTCATCAAATTTGAAATCCACAAGATCCGGATTGATAGACAGTTTATTCAGTGATCCCAGGCTTAGATCCAGATCAGCATCAACGCCAATACGAATACCATAATCACCATATTTCATATCAATGCCTTCAATAGGATTCAATGCTATATCCAGATCCAAACCAGAGAAACTAAGAGATTCATTGATATCAAAATCAAGATTGATATCGTCAAAAGCATAGCCAAACCCTAAGGGTGACATTGAGAAACTATGGGCGCCTAATCCAGACAGACTTAATTGCTGATCCAGGTTTAAATCCAATTTGATTTCGCCAAGTCCGGCATAAAGACCATCTGTATTAAGCCCCATATTGAAATCAGGACTGGTAAAGTCAAAACCTTCCAATGGCGCAATACCAAGATCAAAATCACCAATATTGGCATCCAGGGTGCCATCAAAATTCAGCGCTATCAAGTCACCATTAAACCCTAGCTGCAACTGATCAGCAAGTAAGCCCAGGTTATAACCATCTACATCAATGGAAAGTCCTTCCGGAGCAAAACCAACTAGCTTATTGTCCCAATCCAGTTCAAAACCACTGTAGCCATCAGGTAAATTGATTCCTATATCATCAATGTTGACAGACCCAATATCAGGGCCCAGGTTTGCTTCAAAATCCTCCCAGCCAAGCTTTAGACCAGTATTGATATCAAACCCAGCGGTGAAATCTGTCGCGAGACTCAAATTGAAACCATCGAGTCCAAAATCAGCACCAATTACATCCGGAATCTGGAATGATGCCAATTTGGGAGATATCCCCAATTCAAAACCATCAAAAGCAAAAGCAAATGATTCTAATGAAACTGTAATTAATGGCAGAGAACCATCGAGTATGCTTAAAGCACCGGGACTGATATTGAAACCTGCTAATTCAGGCACCTTAAAATTCATCTGACCCAATTGACCATTAAAGCCCATATCCAGTGACAGATCATATTCGCCAGGTAAGTTGAGCCCCCAACCTTCTGCGTTGATATTTATCGCAAGTTGATTATCAAAATCAAGTAGAATGCTCTGCGCAGAGAGGTTTAATGCCAATGGAAATCCTGCCAGTTGGTCAAGTCCTATTACGCCTATGCCAGCATCTAAATCAAAACCACTAAGATCAAGCCCGTCCATATTTACATCAAAGGCCGCACCATTGATCATAAGACCTTCCAGCTGACCGAGAGTAAAGCCTTCTAATCCGTTGAGTTGAGGTAGTGATAATGAGAAATTGGGCAACTCGACCGATAGAGCATAACCAGCATCAAAGTCCAGGTTGAACGCTCCTAATCGGAATTTGAATGGGATCGACGGTAAGGTACCTAGCTCGAATCCCAGTGCCGGTACATCAAAAGCAATAGCCGGAATATTGGCTTCAAGGTCATATCCTAAATCAAGTCCAATATTGCAATCATCACTAAGGTTATAATTGAACTTGGTTTTATCTATGGCTACATCAAAATTGCAAGCAAATCCATCCAATGCCATGGCAAAGGCAGCCCTGTAATTGGGTACATTAAGATCACCGTTGATGGTGTTGGTACCATAGGCCAGATTTACACGCCCGGATTGTTCCGCTGGCTGATAGACCAGCGCCAGGCTGTCTGATCCATACCGGATGCCACCATCTACAGCAGGGCCATCTTTAATCATCCGAATGTAATCTTCGGCATTATTGACACGCAATGCCTGTCGGGTGTCAGTATATTGTCCTGAGGCAGCAATTGACGCCTGCTCGAAGGTGAAGCTGCCACTGGGATCATTGGCTGCCGCCTTTATATCCAGTACCACGTCAGGGTTTGCTAATGATAATGTCCCGGTGCCTTCATTAGTATTGGCAGCTATGGTTACTTGTGTATCACCATAGGCCATTGCAGCATTGCCGACCCCTTCGCCTTCATGATTAAGCCTGATAGAATCAGAACCTTGTTTGATGCCCAGGCTTTGAGCCGTATTGGTAAACGCGGCATCTGCATTTACGCCGATTTGTTCCACTTCCAGTTTGCCTGATTGCTGCGCTTTATTAAGGGTTACATTGATCAGGTCCTGATCTTTTTGGAAATAAAATTCCTGAACATCTGCTGTTTTGCCGCCCTGCAGTTCAGCCTTAATATTATCCTTATCAAGGGCCAGTGCAATATTTCCCGCCTGATGCATAGCCCCCGAAAGTCCGAGGTCATTGCCTTCATAAGAAAAGAAGGCACTGTCTGGCAAAACATTAGAGCTTATTGTGTGATCAGGAAGCTTTAGGTTGAACAGGCCTTTTTTATCTGATTGATTGGCCAATCCTGAAAAATCCACACCCTCTAATGATCCGGAGAGTCTAATTTCATCACTACCCTTGAGGCTTGCTTCTACAGCATTGCCCTGGATATTCGCCGAAGCATAAATACTATCTGTATGATGCGTTACTGCGAAGCTGACATCATCACGACTGAAAGCAACTTCTTTTGTCTGATCATTAACAGTAGCATTTGCCAAGATATTATCATACTTGAATACAATCGCTCCGCTAGATTGTGGCTGATCGGCCTGAATATAGATCTCATTGCCACCTTGCACAAGCCTTGCAAACCCCTTGCTATTCGCCGGATCGCCGCCAACTGAGAATATATCCTGCCCCTGAGTCAATGATAAGCCCGTGCTATCAGCGTTATGTAAGGCATTTAAAGTGACCTGATCGGTTTTCACTTCAAGGGTTTGTACATCCCGCGATACATTTCCTATCACCGTGTTCCCTTCTACCAGCAAATCGATATTGGCTGTTTGTGCAGCAGGGTCCATAGCACCCGCAATTTTTAAATCTGCCATCTCGAAGCTTAAGGCACCGGCATTTGTATTTGGATTGCCAGAGATATTTATAGCATATTCAGGGTTTTTAAACGATAGACCACCTTGTCCATCGAGCTTCATCCAACTTTGTAGTTCCTGCTGATCCAATTTGACATCAAGACTGCCCCCATCATTTGCAGCTCCGGTCAATTTTATTTCATTATTATCCCATAGGCCTTCTACGTTCATGCTACCCTGCTGACTGGCTTCAGCATGCAGTTCCAGGTCATTATCCTTATAATCTAGCTTACCGTTGCCTGACTGTTGATTGAAGCCCAGCCCCAATTCAATATTCCCATTGCGGCCTTCATAGAAAATAGAAGATTGACCTGATTTGCTTTTGCCATCTGCATCAACTTCAACAATTACACCATCACCTGAATCGAATGCAAAGCCTGCCTTTTGCTGATCCAGCTGTCCATCTACCTCCAGACTCCTCGAACCATCATCAAAAACTATAGTGCCTTCCTTAGAAGACATGTTGGCTTTGATCCTATTGGTTATTCCTCCTCCTTCAAAGAGCATGTCACCACTTTGATTGCCGACATTTACATCCGCATCTAGTGTGAAATCACTATGCTGCATGGCAAAGCTGCCCCCAGCATTGGGACGATAATCAATAGTAGAAGTGAGTTCTGAAGACCCGAATGAAACACTTGCTGCATCACGCACATCACCTTTTAAAGTAACAGCAACACCGCCACCTTCTAGTGCAACTGTGGCTGAAGGAGTACCTCCAATATCTATGGTGCCCAAACCGGAATAGCCACCACTGGATACGCCCAAAGAGCCGGATCGCTCATCAAGCTTCACCCTTACATCTACACCCTCAACCGATACTGTTTCATCTATGCCACCCAGTGCTTCAAGTACTTGCTTCGCAGCCTCTTGTGCTACTTCCTGCTTTACCTGATTAGATACGCCAGCCATTGCACTCGGGTCGCGCACATTCATGTTGATCATGGAAATATCTCCACCGATGGTTACATCCCCAGTATTTGAGTTGTATGCTAATGTGCCATCCAGTTGGTAATTAGCACCAAAGGAGGCCTGATCGATGAATTGTCCAAATAGATTAAATCCAAAATCATTATTTCTATCCAGAACAAGCTCCGCATTTTCCTTACCCTCCTCGCCTTCTGTAACCTTTACACTCATACCTTTATAAACCCAGCCTTCCATGCCAACCAGGTTTACATTGGGGTACACTGTAATACCAATCCCCTGTTCATCTACATAAAAAGCATCCATATAAAAGAACTCATGGGGATCACTACCATAAATTAGGTTACCACCCAATGCAAAACGAGCAGGTACCTTTAGCTCTCCTTCTAATTCTCCCCGGTAGTGGGTTCCATAGGTAGGGTGACCTTTTTGTACTTCCACACCTGCAGTGAAATAGATTTGGTTGTTTTCGTAAGTGATGCGGAGCTTATCTACCAATAATTCCTTAGGGTTTTGATTGGCCGGTCTTTCAGGAACATATATTTCCGGCCTTATAGGATTAACAGCTGATGCATTTTCAGCACCGCCTTCCGCAGGGGTAAGGCTGTGAAAAGCAAGCGTTGGCCCTTCAAAACCAGGTCCCATATTGACCTCTGTATTGTAACTAAAAACATAATTACCGGCCGTTAGACTGGCTCCGAGTTCCACTAATGAAAATTTCATTCCATCATATTCACCCTGAGGTCTGCTTGACACATTGGTAGCACCATTCCGCTCACCAAAACCGATATAATAGTCTCCATAAAGATTGAAATCCCTTATGCCATTGATTTTTATACCAAACTTTGGAATGTTGAAGTCTGCCGTTAAACTGAGGTGATCATTATTTTTAAATACCGCCCTGCGTATGGTAACTTCTACTTTATTCTCGCCGCCATAAGGATTAAAGGCAAAGGTGGAATTATCAAGGCTTTCGGTTAGATATCCTGGCTTAAACCCGTTTTGATCGGCGGGTACAATAAATGGCAAATCTCTGGTAGGGTCTATGGCATGTACCACAATTGAACCTTCAAATGCTCCCCGTTTCAGTGCACTATTTTCTACCTCAATTGATACCTGATTAAGTTTTGCAGGAAAGTCATTAAATCGGGCAATCTCTACACCTCTTAAATCCTCCTCCCAGGCAAAATCCAATCCCTGGCCATCTATCCATGCTTTGGTATCTCGGGATGCATTCTGGTTAACATTTTCTTCAAGTTCCTCATCGAGTAGTAATTGCCCATTCTGATCCAGGTCAGTTTGAAGGATCACATCAAATTCATTAAAATATATGCCTTTCCATTCATCACCTTCTACCCCACGAGGAGATCGTTTCTCAGAGAGATCAATTACATAATCAAGTGAATTGAAGGATGCATTTGTATTGGCAATAATTTTCACATCTCCATCTAAGGGCACCCTCTCTTCCTCCAGGTAATACAGTTGTTCAGCACGTCGAAACGGCACGCCAATTCGATTTCCGTCTACTGACTCTACCTTATCTGACAGCAGCATATTACCGTCAAGTTTCAGCTCATATTCATCGTAGAAAAGCTGAATTTGGGAGCTTTCAGCAAATTGAAGACTAAAATCAAAGGGTTCCAAAAGGTCCACTGAGACCTCTTTACCCAATGTTAGCTCTCCATAAGGTTTGTACCTATCAAAATTCATCCATCCCTCTTCCGTGGCAAGCATTGGTGCCTCTGCTCCACCATTTACCGGGTGAGGAAAGGGATACTCTGCATAACCACCGATAGATAGCTCCTCTTTATCAAGGCGAACCTTTGTTGGATAGAAATAGATTACTCCATTCAGTTCATTGCGGGGTGCCAATTCAAATTCCAGACCGCTAGCAATATCTGATTCAATTACACCCTCTTTAAGTACATACCGACCTGATACATCTTCTATACTCAGTCCGGAGAATGATATTTCTGTTAGCGTAGAATCAGTATCCGTTTCGTAAATTTTTACTTTCCCTTTACCGCTTAGATTATTAAGGTCTTTCTCTTCTATTTCTGTGACATATACTGTGTGAATACCTGCCCTGAACTTATCGATAAGGGAAGGGCCTTTAAAAACCCATGGCTCAGAGGCTGCAATTTCCTGCTGCCCGGTATAGGCCAATACCTGCCAGGCATAAGGTTGTTCTCGGTCAAAAGGCTTCTTTACATCCAGCGTATAATCACTTGTACTGCGTGTTGGTGGTGTTTTTTGTTCAAACCAGGCTGTGCCTGTTTCTACAGCAAGTTCAGGGTCATCCTCTTCTGACTCCAGCTCCACAATTTTCAGACGATACTCGATTTGCTGCCCATTAAGCAAATTATCAGGGGCACCGAATTTTAGAAATTGAGGTTCATCTGCAGCAAAGCTGTAGCCAGTCTCGGGTGTTTTGAGCACGATGCTTCCTCCTTCGGGATAGCCGTAGTAGAACCAACCATTGGGACTGAATCCATTATCTCTGAAAATATTTTGTCCCGTGGGGTCAGTGGCCTGTACCCGCCACATGTATTTTTTACCTACATCCAGCGTAGGATTGGCCAGTGTGTAATTAAAAGTATTGCTAAACTGCTCTGGTGATTCAAATACTGGAATGGTATTCCCATTTTCCAGAGCATAAATAGGATCTCCTGCCTGATTGATCAATTCATATAGGAAGAATTTATAGCTGGGCGTAAAAGGAGTACCAGCGGAAGCTGAGTTATTCAATTGCCATTGGAAAAAGATATTTTGAGGCCCGCTAATGGCTATGACCTCTCCAATGCGTGGGGTTTGCAAAGTAGGCTGGTCATTGAGTTTCAACCAGGCCGTACCCATCGCCACCTGCGATAAAACCTTGTCTGATCGAAATTCTTTTACCACCAAAGAAAAGGTGTAGAGGCCTTCGGGAAACCTGCCATTGGTTACAAACTGCTGCCTGCTAATGCCAAAAAAGTCGAGATTCTGGCTTTCAAAATACTCTACCCATTGCGCTCCCTCAATGATTGAAGGCACACCCGGAATAAGCGTGATAGGGTTGCGAGGAAGGTAGCTTGCCCTTGTCTGCGCTTTGAAGTCCGGGCCCTCTACCGCTATAGAAAAACGGACATCAACAGAAGGTTCATTAAAATCCAGCAAAGTAACTACGGCACGCATTTTATTGCTGGTAGGTGACAGATAACTGTTGTATTGTGTGCTATAAGGCGGTAAAACCATCAAATTAGCCTGCACCGGAAAACGCTGCTGCTGTGCGTAAAGCGTTAAGTCAAGGATGATCATACATCCAATCAGCAAAAGCGTCACTATATGTCTATGCCCCAAATGCATCAAAATCTATAATTATAATTGAGGTTAATTCTTGTTTCATCTACTGAGGCCACATTCTCCAGCTGACTGGCTCGGTTGGTGTATAGTACATTGAAAGCCAGGCTATGATTTTCTAAAAAGCTATAGCTCATGGAAAAGTTGGTGTTGAGAATATTGTATTGATCCGCTCCATCAAGCACACTTTTCAATGAAGCGATGCTCAAACTCATACGGATATCTTTTACCGGTTGGGAAAGAGACAAAGAAGGCCCTGCTGTCAGCACCTCAATACCGTTAGCAGTGGTGATATTGTAATTGTAAGAAATAGCACTACTAAATTTACTTTCAGGCATGGCCAGGCTATAAGAGAGATTGGCGTTCACACCATTATTGCTGTTTTCATCAGAATCGAAAGCTTCCTGATAATTGACATTAAGTGTTATTGACTGAGGCAGACTCGAACCCAATTGATAGTTTGACATGAAGCTGGCATTGTTGGTAACCTGAAAGAATTCCAGTGTATCGCTGATAACACTGGCCGTTCTGATGGTATTGGAATTGAAGTTGGAATAGGTTGCACTAAAGTTGAGCTTATCAGTAGCCATCCAGAAAGCATTGAATGAACTCACAATTTTATTTACACCTTCCGCAGCCTGCTCGTCCAGGTTGTTACGTTGTACACCTATATTAGAACCTAAAGACAGCTTACCTTGTAGCATTTGCCAACTCAGGCCCCCACTGATTTCCCGCAAATCATCATTGATGGACGTTGCCCCAAGCGATTTATAATCAGGGGCTATCCTTTTATACTGTAGATTCAAGCTGGCCCAATCCAGGGCAAGAGTACCTTTCAAGTCTACAGCTGATCTTACTATGGTAGTTGCATTAGCCTGGAATAGCCCTCCCAGGTTGTTGTAGTACGAAAAATCAGTAAATGAAATCTCCTCACTTCTTGTATCCCTTGTCAAAGCACTAGAGGTATACTCTCCTTTAATATTGAATCGGCCAAATTGCTTCCCGAATAGGAAACCCACAATGAGATTATCCTCAGGTGCCAGATCTTCCTCTAGTTCTTCCGTATTTATTGAAGTAGGATCGTCTTTGGCACGAAACCCTATCACGCTGACAAAATTCTGATTATCGCCGGCATTAAGTCGAATGCCATAGCCTCGTCTTTGATATTTTCCCAGCCCCAATCCCTCTACCGGCTGTAGCGCCTCACTGAATCTCCCATACATAACCGAACCAGAAAGCCAGTAATCATCTGGTTGTACTTCAAGTCCTGCCCCCAAAAACATCAATCCCCCCAAGGAGTATTCTGAAAAGCGCATGCTCCGGTAACCGAAATGCCCTGTATAAGCCTTGTAGTTAGGACTAATGCCAAATTGTGTCGGTAATGCCGGTTGATTGACGGTATTTTCCTGGCTATTGAGCACTAAGGAGAAGGGTGCATCAATAATACCCAGCAAATTGAGGTTCAGATTAGCCTGAAATTGATAAAAGAATGGATCTCGCTGGTTGGTAGTATCGCTGGTTTCAGTAAACATGGTATTGAAGCCTACACTACCCGACGCTTTGATTACAGGAATATCACCGAGGTTCTCAAGATCCTGTGATGCCAGTTTCTGGAAATGAATTAGCAGTAATGCTAAGGCGAGTATTGCTCGCCAAAAGCTGGTTGAGGTTAGGTAGATCAAATTTTCAAAACTAAACTGCCAACCAAATTGCACTCAAGTCCTCAGAAAAGCTATATTTGGATACCCGACAAATACCCGACAAGCTTTTGGAAATCAATGAACCTGATGAAAAAGGTGATTTAAAGCATTTGCCTCAATGGAAGGACTTTGAAAATATCGATGATTGGTTACCTACATAGAGTTGAAATTCTGATAACTCCTCAAAATATTTTTTCTCAATTTTCTGTTTTGATCAGTCTTTCGATAATTCTTGGCTTTAGCACTGTCTTTTGTATTAATGCTTTCGCGGCAGAGAATGAATACCCCTATTCACTAAAGGAGAAAATGGAAATCTATCCAATTTCAGATGCTGTGCATTTTGATGCTAATCAGGTCCATAAATTAGATTTTCAGCCTTATCAACTTAATCTGATAAATGATCAATATCTAGGCTATTGGGTTAAAGTAGAGGTTCCTGCTCACCCTCATGACTCAATTCTATTGTTTAATACTTTTTTTCTTGATTCGATTGATGTCTTCATACCAGGGGCAGGCCAACTAGAAAGCGTTTCTGGCAATAACGGTTATCTAATTCCACCGAATGAGCGAGACTTTATTTTTGCTACCACCTCCCTGCTACCACTTAAAGCAAAACCTGATACTACATCAGTCTATTATTTTAGAGTTTACACACAATCTACAGGTGGTCAATATGGCAGCATATCCAGCTTTAGAATGGGTTTTGATCTTTTTGATGATGAAGCTTTCCAAAGGTATTATGAGCTACCCAACCTCATCAGCATTTTCATGCTTGGTTCACTTATTATTATAATTTTATTCAATCTGGCTGTATTTATTGGACTTAGAAATCCCTCCTTCGGGTTATTATCTCTTTATAATTTGAGTGCTGTAGTATGGGTATTTACTTTTTCAGGATTTTGGTTGAAACTGGGCATCATAGATGACCTTGAAACAGAGAGAGCCATGCGTCAAATGATTACATTTCCTCCTGTGATCTTAAGCTATTTATTGCTTTCGATCAGATTTCTGAACTTAAAAAATGTAAGCCAATTCTTGTACTGGCTCACCCTGATTTTAATTATACCGATTTTATCTGTAGAGATATTATACTTGTTTGAACTTTATTATTGGGGCAATACTATTGGGATATTGATATTTCCCTTTTACTATATAGTACCTATAATTAGTGCTATAAAGGCTACTCAAAAGGGTATCCCTTACAGCCGATATTTTCTATTGGCAGCATCATTTATGCTGAGCGCTATTCTTGTGTTTTTGGGAGGATATATTTTTGACTTATACAATTACTATTATGGGCATTATTATTACCAGCTATGCATATTCATAGAGTTGTTCATATTCTCAATTGCGGCTACTCAAAATATTCTGGATGAACGTCAAGAGAAGCTTCGTCTTGAAAATGAACACCTCAAAAACCTGCATGAATTGGAGCAAAAAAAACGGGAACTCCTGCTCATGAATACTCTCAAAATCAATGACCACAAGCAACTCTCTGCGTTACAACAAGAGGTAAAAACAAACAATAACCTCGATGCCCTGCAGGAAAAAACAATTCGATCAATAGACAAAATTTTAAAAGCAGAAAAAGATTGGGATGCTTTCAAATCTTATTTTGAAGCAGCCCATGCTGGTTTTATGCAAAAACTGGAAAAAGACTATAGCCAGCTTACCCAAAATGACCTGCGTATGTGTGCTTTCATAAAAATGGGGCTTAAAAATAAGGAGATTGCAAATATTCAAGGGGTAACCTTAAAGGCCGTAGAAAAGTCAAAAGAGCGTATAAAGAAAAAGATGGCTTTAGATAAAGGCGTTCGACTCAATGATTATCTTATAAAATCCCTATAGCCATTGGGAAGGTATTTCTAACTGATAACTCATTACTCACTCTCGTTAGGATAATCACTGTTTCTTAAAAACCTTACAGTTTTAAAGCCTTGGTTAATGCAGTAGAATTATCTATCTCAGTTCGAGCGCGATTGCATCGCGTTCGGATGCTCATTATTCAAATATTCTTTGTAATGAGATTACCTGGATAAACCGGGTAATGACGGATTCAATCGAGCGCGATTGCATCGCGTTCGGGTGCTCCTCATTTCTTTAAACCTTACAGGTTTACAGTCTGGCTGATGCAGTGAAATCATCTACTTCAACTGTTGTTCCGAGGCAAAACCTGTAAGGTTTGGGTTGCGAAACCTTTTGGAAAGTTTGGAACCGCTCGCCATGGATTGTGTCTTCACAATCCATCCTTTTTTGAGCGCGATTGTATCGCGTTAGGGCGCTCATCATTTCTTTAAACCTTACAGGTTTACAGTCAGGCTTGTGTAGTAGAATCATATACCACAGCAGTTGTTCCAAGGCCAAACCTGTAAGGTTTGAGGAAGCTGCTCTAGAAGATTTAAACCTTACAGGTTTACAAACAAAATCATCCACCACAGCAATTGTTCCAAGGCAAAACTTGTAAGGTTTGTGGAAGCTGCAGTAGAAGATTTAAACCTCGACAAGGTTTGAAACCTTGTTGAGGTTTTTACTGCTCTAAAGCCAACCTTATGTACTAAGCCAGGAACTTTGCTCTGTTTCCTTTATATTTTATAAAAAAAAAGCCACTCCTATTGGAGCAGCTTTCTGTTGTTGTGCACTAAATTAAAAACTATTCGATCCGAATTTTAAAGTTGACGATATCTTTTGCCTCGGTCTCTAATTGCAGTAAATAAAGCCCTGGTTTCATATTTTCCAGTTTATATTGACCACTGAAATTGGGTGTAAAAGTCTGCAAGAGCTGACCACTCAGGTTGATCAACCTGATTTGCTTCAGATCATGTATCGGACTCTCAATGGTGATGTAGGTTTGTGCCGGATTAGGATACAGTTTTATAGTGCTGCTGATTTCTTCGACATTGGTAACTTCGGATATCTCTGTTTCTATCGAAAGTCCATCTTCACTTATAGCAGCTGAAATAATTAAATCACCTGCTTCTTCATCAAATGTGATATTGGTTGAAAGATTGATAATTTCAGCATTTACTGCATCAATCCTAAATGTATATTCACCTGATGGAATACCCGTCATCTCAAACTCACCATTTTCATTGGTAGTGGCCTGAGCCACTGTAGCTTGAGTATTTACATCAAGCAGGAATACGTTAACATTAGCCAAGGGCTCTCCATTAAGCATTCTTCCCGTAACTATTCTATTACCAGAAGTACTTTCCACAACTGTTCCGATAATCCTTCCAGTTCCTTGAGGGGTTTCATCAGGCACCTCAACCATATTAATCTCAATTGAAAAATCACTCTGCAAATCAATACCGGTAGCATCTTCCTTAAAGGTAGACTGGTTGAAATAAGTATCAAAAGCCTGTTGATCTGCGCCTTCTACGTCAACTCTTACAAAATATATACCTGCTCTTAAATCATTAAAAAGGAAGCTGTTATCCCCGGATAATAGCACTTCTGCTACGGTGGTCAAAGTATTACCTAATTGCTGCAACAAAATTACTCGCCCATTAACATTGGATCCATTGGACAATGGTGCTACAGTACCGGATAGATCATAGTTGCCCTTGATTTCAATTGTTGCTTCAGCTTCAGCACTCAGGTAGGTTTCATTGCCTACATTACTTGCTTTAATGGTAACTATTCCAGGAGTAGCTGTGGTAAGTGCATCTCCATTGATAGTACCATCTCCTTCTACGATCTCATAGGTGATCTGCAGGCCCTGGTCAGAGGTGGCTGTCAATGTAAGTGGCAGCTCGTCCTGGAAAAGCATCTCGGGAAGAGTAAAGCTTATTTCCTGAAGCAGTTTATCATCTTCGCCGATAGTGAAACTTTCTGCTTTGGTACAACCAGTTTCAGAATCTGTAACCTGAACTGTGTACAATCCTGCTTGCTGGTCTGCCAGGGTTTCGGCCGTGCCTATCGCATTGCCTGTGGCATCTGCCCCGGCGTACCATGCCAAAGTATATGCATTGGTACCTGATATGGCAACGCTAATACTACCGGTGGCGTCAGGGCCCGGCCTATCCAATATACTTCCTTCAAGGTTTATACTGATCGATGGCAATTGATCTTCTACCTCCACACTTGCCGCTTGACTGACACATGCCGTAGTATTGCTAGTGGCTTTTACGTAATAGGTGCCTGCTGCAAGATTTTCGGTGCTCTCCAGCGCTGTAGAAAAATCTTCCTTGTCTGACCATTCAATCATATAACCGGCTATATCTACAGGTTCCCCATCAACTTTTATACTTTCAACAGAAATGCTACCATTTGCAGCAATACAGCTCGTATTATTCGTAGCTGAGGCAATTAAGGATATAGTGGCCGGTGCATCAGTTATGGTGAAAGATTGTACAGTAGAACACCCAGTAGCAGTGGTAGTCACTTCAGCCCTATAGGTTCCAGAAGAAAGGTTATTAATCATGGCATTGGTTTCGCCCTCAATAGCTGTTTCTGATTCTCCAACAAACCAAGCTATAGTCTGCCCTTCTTCCACGCCGGTAATTGTGGATGTGCCATCCCCTGAAGCACCGCAAAGGGTGTTATTGGTGGTGCTGATAGTAAATTCTGGCTGTGTAAGATTTTCACCGACTGTGATACTAGCTGTATTACTGGTACAACCGCTAGCTCTATCTGTAATTTGTACATAATACCTGTCCGGAGCGAGACCTGTCTCTTCAGCGTCATTTGATACCTCATCCGTCAGAGCAGCAGAGGTGCTCCATACAATATCATAAGCTCCAAAACTGGTGATTTCAATACCATTTCTTTCAATGGAAGTGATACTCACTGTTCCATTAGGGGTTTCACAATTGATGTTATCTGTAGCTTCCAGGTTTACCGATAGACTTGGCCTTTCATCCCCGATGTTGATTATGCGGGTGGAAAAGCAGTCAGAACCCTGTTCACTTACTTTTACAGTGTAGCTTCCTACGCCAAGCCCACTTATACTGCTACTGGTGCTGAAGGCAGTACCATCTATACTACCTCCAGTAAACCAGCTGAATTCATATCCTGCAGTTTCACCATCTACAGTTGCTGAAGCAGTGCCATCGTTATTATTACAACTCGTAACATTGCTGTTTGAAGCTATCTGGATAGTACCCGAAAGCGTTTGTTCTTCTACAAAATAACTCTCATTGTAGATACATCCTGTTTGTGTATCCTCAATGGATAAATCATAAGTACCAGCCTCCAAACCTGTCCGCTCACTTCCTGAGCCCATATCCGTCCATACCAGATCAAATCTTTGGTCGGGCAATATGATGGTATTGCCCTCGATAGTGACGCTGTTTAGGATAACTTCTCCATTTGGTGTTTCACAATTGGTTTGTGCTGTGATTGTTGCATCTACTGTCACTAAAGGAATGTTATCTTCAATAATGAAAGATTCAATTACTTCGCACCCTGACTGTGTATCTGTGATGGTCACCTCATAAGCCCCTGCAGCTAAGGCTGTTCTATCGTTTGATCCTTCATCATCTGCCCATGTAAATTCAAATCGTTGGTCAGGCAATGTAATGCTAGTTTCACCTATGGTTATTTCCGCGATTGCAATTGTTCCATTACCACCATTACAAATAGTATTATTGGTAATATCTGAGGTGACGATGAGGGGTTGTATATCCTCAATTACTTCAAAATTTTCAGTAAGGCTACAACCCGTTTGATTATCGGTAATAGTAACTTCATAGTTACCTGCATCCAGACCAGTTCTCTCAGTACCAGCCTCAGTATCTGACCAGACTATTTCAAATCGCTCATTAGCTAGGCTAAATACTTCTTCGCCAACGTTCACATTTTCTAACGAAATTTCACCATTCGCTGAAATGCAGTTTGTTGTTGAGATTATAGTTGATTCTAAAGAAAGCGTGGGTATGTCTTCGATGATTTCAAACTGCTCAGTAAAACTACATCCTATCTCTGTATCCAATATAGTCACTTCATATAGTCCTGCACCGAGTCCTGTTAATTCGTGACCTCCGTCTAAATCAGTCCAGGTCAAGTCGAATCTGGCATCCTGTAAGGTTAAGGTTTCATTATCTATTTCTATAGTCTCGATCAAGATTGAACCGATTGGCTCATCGCAACTAATCTGATCTCCTATTTGTGTATTGACCACATATTCCGGTGTATAGTCCAGGATTTCAAAAAATTCATAAAATGTGCAACCAGATATATCATCAGTAACCTCTGCAAGGTATAGTCCTGCGGATAAACCATTAACCGTGTTTTCATTTCTACAGTAATAAACAGGTATCAGCCCGACTGTGGGAATAGGCGTAACAGATACCATTTCGTATCCAGAAGGTGCATAGATCTGAAAAGATATTTCGCTATCCCAGTCGCCGGAGGTGAAAGCAAAAGACAGACTTTGGGTATTATCCGGTACATTGATAAAATCATTACCACTTGATCCAGCATTAAGCGTTTTACTCGTAACTACCCCATCAATATTCACTGCAATTGCAGCACCATTCCAACCATCGCCGTAGGAGTCTTGAAACTCAAAGGTATAATCCCCTGGCTCCGGGTTTTCAATAACTTCTACAGTTTCACAATTAAGCAAGGTTGTGCTATTTCCTTCTCCTAAAGCATAAAAACTATAGGTGAAGCTGCCTTCGCTATTTACATTGACTGTAGCAGAGCCATCGGGTTCCATAGAGCAGGTTGGATCATTCAAAAGATCAAGAATTATTTCAGGGCCTTGAGAGCCACCTGAGTTAAATATGGTTAATGACCAGGTAACGGACTCTCCAAAGCCTGGCACTACCTGATATTGCACTGGATTAGTAATATCAACTAGGCTGCTGCCAGAAAGCTGCTCCTCACCATCGATAAAGGCAATAGCCCCGTCTGAAAGCGTGAAGAATGGACGCAGGAACTGCTCTTCCGGGCAGTCTAGTGTCACAGTTACTGTTTTGTTTAGATCATCGATAACAGTCTCTCCCGATTGCCCTGAAACTTCAAATGATAGGAAATCAGCTTTAATTTGACAGGTATTACTGTTATCGATAAAATCTAAGCCAGCGACCCATTCCTGATATGTTTGGGATTCTGGTTCACATAGGCCGGAGTTGTTTGATAAAACAAGAAAGTTGAGGTTAACAAGGTTGGCAATTGACTCTGGTATTATACCAGATAATAGGTTATCGTTCAAAGACAGAAATTCTAATTTTATCAAAGAACCTATGCTTTCAGGTATCGTTCCATCAATTTGGTTCACATCAAGTGTAAAGTTTTCAAGATTTACAAGTAACCCTATTTCATCAGGGATATTACCAGTAAGGTTATTAGTCCAAAGGCCTAAGTTCCTTAAATCAACCAATTGACCTATTTCAGCAGGTATTTGACCTGTCAGATTATTCCCCCCTAGCCCTAATGATATAACTCTATCGTTTTCTATTTCAACTCCAAACCAACTGCTTACCGGTTCTTCACTAAGCCAGTTGGTATTATTAGTCCAGTTATCTCCACCCGTCGCATTGTAGAAACTTACCAAAGCGTTGTATTGTGACTCGAGCACTCCTCCTATCAAGGCTTCATTGGTAATTGATACCGTCCATGTGTTAGACTCTTGTCCGTCACCAGAAGTAATCACCAGGGAAACAGGGTTCGTGAAATCAGCTGCGGTTTGGCCATTAGTTTGCGGCACACCATCTATGGTGATCGTAGCACCAGGCGATAACTCATAATCAGCTACCAAGGTGGTTAAGTCAGCATTGGGCAGGTTTAAATCAATTGTTTTATTGAATTGGTTGATAATCGGCGATGCATCAAAGCCCTGCAAACTAAATTCAAAAAGGTTAGCTCCTCCACAAATGATTCCGCTTGTTTTTATGTTTCTGCCTTGCTTCCAATCCATCCAAACTTGGTCGGTGGGTTCGCAGAGATTAGTATTGGAAAAATTAAACTCATGCCATGATTGGTTGATTGCAAGGTTTTGAAGATTGATCAGGTCTATCGGCAATGCACCAGATAATGGGTTATTTTCAATACCTATTCGTTCCAACGCAATCAACCCGCCAAATTCTATAGGAATTGGTCCAGTTAAGTCATTATTGCTTAGGTTTAAATTTCTAAGGCTTATCAAACTACCCAATTCCGTAGGTATTGAACCGGAGAGTTGATTATTAAAAAGATATAACGTTCGCAAATTCATTAAGCTCCCCAATTCTGTAGGTATTGTACCAATTAAGGAATTTTCACTAAGGTTGAGAACTTGAAGGCTTGTCAAACTACCCATTTCTAGGGGAATGGTACCGGTGAGTTGGTTACCAAAAAGATACAAATAACTTAAATTGGATAAACCACCTAACTCTACAGGTATTGAACCCGAAATTTGGTTACTTGAAAGATCCAATGTATTTAAATTCACTAATGAACCCAGCTCCATAGGAATTAATCCAGTGAGTTGGTTACCATAAAGAAATAAAAGGTTCAAATTCGTTAATCCACCCAAATCACTAGGAATAGAACCATTCAGTTGGTTTCGAGCAAGATCCAATACACGCAAACTTACCAGATTTCCCATTTCCATAGGAATAAGCCCTGTCAACTCATTTCGACTTAGGATAAGTTCTTCAAGGCCTACCAAATTACCAATTTCGGATGGAATCATTCCTGCGAGATTATTTCCACTGCAGCAGCCTCCTTCAGTTTCATCTCTCATAAAGATCTCAGTGACCCTATTATTTGCCACTTCAATACCAAACCAATCCTCCGCAGGTTCTTCACTCAGCCAGTTTGTGTTGTTAGTCCAATTATCACCACCTGTAGCATTGTAGAAAGCAACTAAGGCATTATAATCCGATTCGACAACTCCATTGATGATAGATTCATTGGTGATAGTAACTATCCACTCGCTTATCTCTTGCTGATCTTGTGAAGTGATGGTGTATGTTAAGGGATTCGTAAAGTCATTGGCTGTAGTACCGCTGATCTGTGGAATGCCTTCAATAGTTACGGTAGCACCATCTGCCACTTCAAAGCTGGCTACAAGGCTGGTGAGGTCTTCGTCAGGTAGGTTAAGGCTAATGGTTTGATTGGCATTATCAATAGTAGGCTGTTGATCGAACCCATCGATAGTAAAACTATAGAGATCCACAGGCCCACAGGTGATGCCAGAACTGATGATATTTCTACCCTGCTTCCAATCCAGCCAAGCCTGGTCGGTAGGTTCGCAGAGGTTGGTATTGGAGAAGTTGAATTCATGCCAGCTTTGATTAATTGCCAAATCACTAATATTTGTCAATTCAACAGGAAGTGAACCAGTCAAGGATGGATTGTTTCCAAGATCTAAGGTGTTAAGTCCTGTTAAGTTTCCAAGCTCAGATGGCAAATTCCCAACGAATAAATTATTATTCAAATACAACTGTTCGAGATTAGTAAGCAGACTTAATTCAAAAGGTATCTTACCTGATAACTGATTATCACCAAGTGAAAGGGATAATAGATTATTCAAATTACCCAATTCTAAAGGTATCGAGCCAGTGAGTTGGTTATTGAATAAAATCAATAACTGAAGGTCAGCAAGATCACCTAATTGTGAAGGAATGTTTCCACTAAAACCATTATTGTAGATTGATAAGCTTCGTAATTTACTAAGTAGTCCAAGTTCAGATGGTATTTGACCAATCAAACTATTATTTTCAAGAAATAACAGCTCCAAGTTTTGTAAATTCTCAATGCCATCAGGCAATTCTCCTGAAATTTGATTAAAACCCAAGTTCAATTGTTCAAGGTTTACCAAATTGTTTATTCCAGTTGGTATTATACCAGTCAAACTATTAAAAGATAAAGTAAGAACTGTAAGTGCAGACAACTCACCTATTCCATTAGGTATATTGCCAGTTAGATTATTCCCGTTACAACAATTCCCAGAACCATCATTTTCTAAAATAATTGAAATAACCCTTTCATTCTCGACTTCAATTCCAAACCAATCTCCCACAGGTTCTCCACTCAGCCAGTTGGTTTTGTTAGTCCAATTAGGCCCACCGGTGGAATTATAGAAATCGACCAAAGCATTATAATCTGATTCAATCACTCCCTGGATGATTGATTGATTGGTGATGGTTACAGTCCACTCGCTGGTCTCTTGCTCGTCCTGTGAGGTGATGGTATAAGTCAGCGGATTGGTAAAGTCATTGGCGGTAGTGCCGCTGACTTGTGGTATACCAGTTATAGATACTGTAGCACCATCTGCCACTTCAAAGCTGGCTACCAGACTGGTTAGGTCTTCATCAGGCAGATTCAGGCTGATGGTTTGGTTGGTGTTATCTATGGTAGGCTGTTGATCGAACCCATTGATGGTGAAAGTGTAAAGGTCTACCGGACTACAGGTTATGCCTGAACTTACGATATTCCTACCCTGCTTCCAGTCGATCCAAGCCTGGTCAGTTGGTTCGCAAATGTTGGTGTTGGAGAAGCGTAAAAACCCAGCGTTATCTTGCAGTCCTAAGCCAGATTTATTTGTAAAATAAGCTGGAATCGGGCCAAAAAGATTAGTGTTACTCAGATTCAATTGGTAAAGATTTGTCAAACTAGAGTATTCAGCAGGTATTTCTCCTTCCCATCCATTGTTGCTCAGGTTTACATTTCGGAGATTAGTGATTTGAGCAAGAGCAAGTGGTAGTGGGCCAGAATAGTTATTATTACTTATATCTATACTAGATAACTTGGATAAACCTCCAAGAGAGCTTGGAATCTCTCCGGACAGATTATTATTAAACAGATCAAGACTGAGTAAATTAACCAAGGTGCCTATACCAGTTGGAATTTCTCCTGTAAAGTTGTTTGCAGGCATTTGAATATCATAAAGATTTTGTAAGCCAGTAAGAAAATCAAGGCTTCCTGAGAAGTTGTTATAACCCAAAAGTAAAGATTCTAGTGAAGTCAGATTTTGTAGACCAGTGATTGGACTTCCGCTTAGATCATTTGACCAAACATTTAAAACCTCCAATTGACTCAATTGGCTTATTTCAACAGGGAGTTCCCCATTGAGTTGATTATAGCTGAGGTCTAGTAATTTTAAACCAGTTAGATGGCCAATTTGATTAGGAATTGATCCTGTCAAATTATTTCCGTTACAACATTGACCAGAACCATCATTTCCTAGAATTATTGAAATTACTCTTTCATCTGTCACTGTTACCCCAAACCAATCCTCCACAGGTTCTTCGCTCAGCCAGTTGGTATTGTTAGTCCAGTTGGGGCCATCAGTGGCATTGTAAAGGGCTACTAAAGCGTTGTAATCCGATTCAATCACTCCCTGGATAATTGATTGATTGGTGATAGCTACTTCCCAGGTAGTAGACTCCTGCTCATCCTGCGAGGTGATGGTATAGGTCACTGGATTCGTAAAGTCATTGGCAGTAGTACCACTAACCTGTGGTGTGCCAGCGATGGTTACTGTAGCACCATCTACCACTTCAAAGATGGCTACCAGGCCGGTGAGGTCTTCATCAGGTAGGTTAAGGCTAATAGTATGATTAGCATTATCAAAAATAGGCTGTTGATCGAACCCATCAATAGTGAAACTATAAAGGTCTATCGGACTACAGGTTATGCCTGAACTTACGATATTCCTGCCCTGCTTCCAGTCAAGCCAGGCCTGGTCGGTGGGTTCGCAAAGGTTAGTGTTGGAGAAGTTGAATTCATGAAATTGATTTCCCCCAAGTAGTTCTAAATTGATCAAATTAGAAGGAATAGGTCCATACAATGGATTATCAGAAACATCCAGCTCCTGTAACTGCTCTGCGTTACCAAATGCTTCTGGCAATCCTCCGGTTAGGTTGTTCTCACTTAATCCTATAAAGCCTATTTTTGGAGCGGAGGCCAACTCTTCCGGGATATTTCCTGTCAGATCATTTCTCAATAACCATAGTGTAGTCAGATTTGGTAATGTTCCTAATTCTGTTGGAATATTTCCTTCAAAACTGTTGCCTCTTAAATTCAAATTTACAAGACTTTCTAGCTGTCCTATTTGAGGTGACAAGGTTCCTTCATGACCATTGTAGGAAAGATTTAAGGTTTGTAATCTTGCCAGACTATAGTATGAAGATGGAATTGGCCCTTCCATTTGATTATAACCTATACTCAACCCTGTAAGGTTACTAAGGTCACCAATTGAAACAGGCAGTGAGCCTGTTAATTCGTTACTCCAAAAAGTTATCTCACGCAACTGGGATAGATTGTTGAAAAAATCTGGGATGCTTCCAGAAATAGCATTGTAGGAAATATTCAGCTTTTCAAGTGCTGTAAGTTCACTCAATGACATGGGAATAGTGCCAGTCAAATTATTTCCGTTACAGCAATTTCCTGAGCCATCATTTTCTAAAATAATTGAAATTACCCTTTCATTCTCAACTTCAATACCAAACCAATCCTCCACAGGTTCTTCGCTTAGCCAGTTGATTTTGTTTGTCCAGTTTGGGCCACCGGTGGCATTAAAGAAATCAACTAAACCATTGTAATCTGATTCGATTACCCCCTGGATAATTGGTTGATTAGTGATAGTCACTTCCCAGGTGGTAGACTCTTGTACATCTTGTGAGGTGATGGTGTAGGTTAAGGGATTCGTAAAATCGTTGGCAGTGGTCCCACTGACCTGTGGTGTGCCAGCAATGGACACTGTAGCACCATCAGCTACTTCAAAGCTGGCTACCAGACTGGTGAGGTCTTCATCAGGCAGGTTAAGACTAATGGTTTGGTTTACATTATCAATAATAGGCT
Source organism: Cyclobacteriaceae bacterium (assembly GCA_965227155.1). Taxonomy (GTDB): domain Bacteria; phylum Bacteroidota; class Bacteroidia; order Cytophagales; family Cyclobacteriaceae; genus UBA6059. The sequence continues at coordinate 2,763,982 of OZ245731.1, read as the reverse complement.
TTCGATCAAACCCATTGATGGTGAAAGTGTAGAGGTCTACCGGACTACATGTGATTCCTGAGCTAACAATATTTCTACCCTGCTTCCAATCGAGCCATGCCTGGTCGGTGGGTTCGCAGAGATTGGTATTGGAGAAGTTTAGATTTTGCCAAGATTGACCTATTGCTAGGTTTTCTAAATTGGATAGTCCTGTAGGAATAGTTCCTATCAGCAAAGGATTATTTTGTATCTCTAAATCAACCAAATTAGTTAGATCTCCAAATTCAGAAGGAAGAAGACCACTTATTTGATTACCACTTAAATTAAGAATTCTAAGATTTATAAGATTACCTATTTCATTTGGTATGGACCCTGAAAATTGATTAAATGATATGCTTAGTGCCTCAAGTTTATTGTAACTAGTAAATAAAGGAAAAATATCACCATTGATTAGGTTTGATCCCAAATAGAGTTGTCTAAGCTCCGATAAATTGAATATTTCAGCTGATAGTGATGAAATATTATTACCATTCAGATTTAAAATTTCTAAAAGCCCTAGATTTGAAATTTCTGGTGGTATTTCAGTTAATTCGTTATTTGCAATACTTAGACTTTTTAGTTGACTTAAATTAAAAAGTTCACTTGGTATATTACTTAATTTGTTACCGTCTAGCCAAAGCGTTTCTAGGTTGGTTAAGTTTCCAATACCTACAATTGAACTTTGTGGTATATCCAATCCTTGTAGAATAAGCCTTTCTAGAATTGCCAGCGACCATAACTCAGCAGGTAAATTTGGATCTATACTTGTATCGGTTAGTATTAATTCATTTAAATTTTGAAGGTTAACAATCTCACTTGGTATAGCCCCACCTATTAAAGTATTACTAGCTAAGTTCAAAGTCCTCAATTGCGTGAGCTGCCCCATTTCAGGTGGTATATTACCGTTCAGATTATTTCCATCCCCAGTGCAACAACCAGGTTCATTTAACATATCTACCTCAACTACTCTATTATTTTCAACAGTAATACCAAACCAATCCCCAACGTTCTGACCGTGCTCCAGCCAGTTGGTATTGTTAGTCCAGTTTGGGCCATCAGTGGCATTGTAAAGGGCTACTAAAGCCAGAGAGTCTTGTATTATGACCTGGGCTTTGAGGGATAAGAAAAATACACTACATAACGTAAGGAGGTAAATCTTTTTCATCAGCTATTTGGTTTATTCTGCATTGTCTTTTTTGATACTTTGTCGATGAAAAACCTCATTATTGATTGATCACGCCATACTGAAGCCGAACCTTTTGGAAACCTTTAACTATGTGTCCAGGTTGCTATTTACACATCCAAAAAGGTTATGAAAAAATCAAATTGGGATGACATTATTCAATTCTGAATGTAATGATTCATCAACTTTGTCGGAATGTCAGACACGGATCGTTCAAGATCAATAGAGGATCAATGAAGCATCAGAATAACTCAATGAAACTGTTACATTCGTAAATAAACCAATGCATTATTGGAGTTGAATAAAAAGGTTTATGAAAAAATCAATAGTAATAAAATACTAGAGATTCCGGGTCTGGATCATTGATAGGCCAGCCAAAATCTGGTCTTTGTAACTATTACCAATTACTATAGGTTTCTTAATGCTATTAAGCAGCAGATATTTATGGTCACTATTGATGAATTTTAAGAAATGAAGATTAACAATACAGGATCTGTTACACCTTACCAAATTATGTATTTTCAATAGCTTTAATTGTTTAGCATATTCTTTGAGAATACCGCTTACATATATGCTTTCTGAGCTATCCCCCCGATCATTCAAATAAAAAACTCTACAATAATTACCATCAGCCTCTACCATTATGACCTTTTCCACGTCTATTTTAAGCCAACCGTCGAGCTTTACAGTCTCACCATTGAGGCTGACATTTTGCCTGGTAGCCCTAAAACAGACGGTTTGGTGAGCTGTATTGTAGATCAAAGCTTTTGTTTTTGAAATTTGCCAGTAGCGCTCCAGGCTTAGGGAAATCTCCCGCTCAAGCTTGGCAGGATCATCTTCTTTACCTTTGACTAAGTAGCCATCAGGTGTAATACCTAAGGCAGACTGAAAAATACGAGGGTCATCATGCCGTGTTAAAAAAATGATAGGTACCTGAAGTTGCTTTCTGATGGACTCCCCTACTTCTATGCCCTGTATGTCATGCTTATCATTTCCCTCCAGGGAAATGTCCAACATAACCATATCTATTCTGGTGGAATGAACCGCATCCAAGGCTTCCTGCTGAGAGGAAGCGATAGTGCAGTCTGTATATCCTATTTCATTTAGCTTCTCTGCAAGTTGGGTTGCATAGACGTAATTATCTTCAACAATGAGTATAGATAGTCTTCTAATCATGACTTAGGAATTGATAGTTCAATTTTTGGATTGTCTTCATTTGGCCAGGTTACCCTACCTTTTATATTCCTTACCAGGTCTGAGATCATTTTTAACCCTGACTGTTTGTCTTGCTCCTCATAAACCCATTCTTGATCATAAATTACCAAAAGCACACTATTATTTTGTTTATAAATTTTTAGAATGAAGTGCTTACCTGGAGTACAATGCTTCTTGAAGTTAGCCAGCAATTCTTCTAATATCAATCTTATATGATCAGCCCTAAACATATCCATTTCTATAGACTGTATATCAAGCTTAATTTCAGCATAGTCTATTTCAAAAAGATCCGCTAAAGTTTCAGCATCCTTTTTAATCACCTCTGCAAGGTTGATGTTAGCATTCGGCTTACTGTGGTTGTAATAGCTGTAATGCGGTTCAGACATTGAGCCCAGTTTCCACAATACCCTTTTAAACCAGTCCTCTTCCTGAATTCCTTTTACTTTTCCAAGCCGCTCCAGCTGAGATTTAAGCATTAATAGCTTGTTGTAAATACCATGATTAAGTTGCCAGTTTTGCTTATCAATCAATACATTTTGGTTTTTAATAACTTTAGACTGCCGGTTTATTTTTATAAGAATAAAAATCAACAATCCCATAACCAGTAAAAAAACGATTAAGGCTACCCGCTGAAGCTTATTGATCTCTTTTTGTAAAAGGGTCTCTGTAGATGATTTTTTAAGGGCCTGGTCTAACCGATTGTTTTCGTATTCTTTCTGAATCTCTAAAATGTTGTACCTGGTTGATGTAAACAAGCTATCTTCTACCGTTGACCAGGTTTTCAGATAGCTGTAAGCAAAGTTATAATCACCTACCTCGGCAAAATAAGCAGCTTTTAACCGGTTGTTTTCATGTTTGAGGCTCAGGTAATCGAGAGAATCAATAATCTGCGAAGCTTCTTGCAAAAAGAATCCTGCTCTACGATATTTTTTTTGTGATAGTTGTAGTTTGCCTAGTGCATTATATGCTTTTGCCATTCCAAAATAGTCCGCCACATCACTGAAGAAGTTTATGCTTATCAGCATTTGCTTATTTGCCTCTTCATATTTTTGTTGATTAAGAAAAGCTTCCCCTTTGATCAAGTGTAGATTTCCCAATCCTTTCAGATCACCGAGTTTGTTTTCAATAGTGATGGCTGAATCAAGATAAACCAATGCGCTATCTGGTTTACCAAGCTTTAAGTAAGAGTTGCCGATATTTCGCAAGCTAATTTTAAGACGATACTCATTTTCATGGATGTTCCAGAATTGGTTAGCAAGCTTATTGTACTTTAGACTTTGATCATTATCTCCAAGGTTATCATAAAGAGCTCCAATTGAATTGTATGCCGATCCTATACTGTTAACCTTATTAATTTCCAAAGCTAAAGTTAAGGATTGCAGATAATGCTCTAGTGCCTGAAAGTACTTTCCCTGTTTGTTGTAGGCCATGCCCAGGTTTCTATGCCGCCCAATCATACGGCTTGTATCTTTTTCAAGAATATCCAACTCAAGTGATTTGATATAGAAATAGATCGCAGAATCGTATAAATCCTGAGCATAATAGGAATACCCTGTTTCATTAAAAGCACTAGCGGCACGGGTGAAATCATTATGTGTCAGGAATACATCCAAAGCATCAGATAAATACTGTCTTGCTATTTCATATTGGTAATTGTTAATCGCCTTTGTACCCCTTTTGGCAAGGCTATCTGCAGCTATCACATCATTGTTTTGAAGTACTGATCCAGGCACTTCAATTACCGTTGAAAGAAAAATCAGAATACTAAAAATTGCTGCTTTTAAGTTCATTTATAGGAAAGGGATTGCATTCAACTTTTAATAATAGACCTTAACACCTTGATAATCAAATGAAATGAGCTATTTATATTGTTTAAATTGATTTTTTTGAACTTAAAAGAGGGCGCATCGCTGCACCCTCAATTTATTTCAATCACAATTCTCCCTGCATGGCTCCTCTTCATCACTGGCTATTTGTTCTTGTTGTGCATCCAATTGCACAGGTTCTATAGCATCATCAATGCTATTACAAGAATCAAAACCCAACATAAGAAAAATCAGCAGGGTCAAAAATTCCCTTTTCATAATTCCCGTTTAAGGGTTCATGAAAGCCCAAAGGGGGCGTTGGCCTCATGGCCGCAGGAATAAGCCCGATATTGATCCTGCCCCAATACCGGTTAAGTGCACCAATTCAGATACTTTAGAACATTAAAGTTGGCGTGGTTGACATAGATCATCTACCCAAAGATTGACAGCAAGTGCCCAGGTGTTCCTCAACTCTGCCTAATGTTCTAACTTTACTTATAAAGCTTTAGCGATATCGTGGGTAAAGCTGCATGGAAATACAAGAAGAAATTGGTTATCGACAGTCGGCCGACAGTCGGTGAATAATTCATTCTTTAACCCTTTAATAAAATGATCGGTTTATTGAAATGAGCAGTAAAAATGATCAGCAATCGACAAGCTTTATAGAAGCGGCATTTCGCGCTTTGATGAATAAAGTGGGGGCCCAATCATCTGTAGATAAAGAATGGAACCGGTTTACATTTGGTGATATGGATACGCTTGCTGAGGATATAAGAAAAGAAAAAAAGACCTCTTCCAACATTTTACCAATTAGTCGAAGTACGCTTAGGGACTATCAATTGCAAGCCAGGGGCATGGATAATCATCCTATTCTTAATAAGAATGGAGATCCACGGGCAAGTATCTATAACCTTAATTTGCTTGCAGCTTTTGTCGGCATGAAGAGCTGGGATCAATTCCTAAAGTCATTCGAAGAGGAATGGCAACACAATGCCCACTCTGCCATTCACGATGAAAAGCTTGAACCTAAAGACCTTCAAAATAAACAAGTTTATGTTTGCTACGATCCCAGGGATAAAGCATTTGTATCCAAACTTTCACAAAAATTACAAGCATATGGCATTCACGCTTGGGTTTGGGAAGTAGAACTCCAATTTGGTGATTCAATACGAGAAAAAATTGCAAATAGTATTGAAGCTTCTGATGTTGTAATTGCGGTAATCAGCCGATATTCGATCGGCTCCTTTTGGGTAAAGAAAGAGCTTTACTGGGCATTGAATAAAGAATCAGAAGATTCACAGTTTAAAATTATCCCCGTTTTAATTGACGGTTCCACCCCTCCATTTATTCTTTCAGATAAGCTCCATGCTAACTTTAATGATGATTTTGAAAAAGTCGTACAGCAGCTGTCTGAGAGTATAATGAATAAAAAGAATGCCGCGGATAAAGTAAACTTTGGTGACCACCCTACCTTAAAATACAATCCTGCTAATACGATATTTTGGGCTCCAAGTATTCTCACAGCAATCGGACTATTCGGTTTTATCATTTCTATCTATTTCAATGACCTTATAACCAAGGCAGCTAATTTAGAGATATCGACAACAGTGAGCCTAATCTATATGTTGCTCACAGGTTGTGGCATTACAGAGCTTCTAAAAACAATTATTTTGAAACTTAGCTTTAACCGCAACAAAAATTTTGCTCTGGATGCTGGCTCGTTATTTATTTCTCATATCTTATTTAAGAATTATAGAAATCTACTCTGGAGATACCGTCATGATTTCTCTGTTCAGCTCATTCTTGTTTTAGAGATATGTGTTAATCTAGCATTGTTAGTAATCATGTACTACGTAATAGATTTGATTATATATGTGATCGCTATTTAAGTATTCAAAGGTCATTGGCATTTTATTGAAAAGATCAAGTTTTTAGAATTAAAAAAATGTTTAGAGATAACTAAACTTTAATGCCTAATTTTGCATTACACCATATTGATGCCGTTAAAGGAAAGATCGATTTCTTCCTGCTAGAAGTTGATGGTGTTATTCAATATGAAGCGTTTGAAAAGGAGCTTAAGGAAGATGGTGGATATAATAGCGAATTGATTTCTATTCAGATTCGAATGCAGGAAATGGCAGAAATGAAGTTGTTGCCAAATAATAAATGTAAAAAGATTGGTTATGACGAGTATGAGTTGAAAACCAAAAATCTAAGATGCTATCTCTTTCACGAAAAGCATAAAGGAAGAATAATCGTGACATTGGCCAAGAAAAAACCAGGTGCCAGACAACAGAAGGACATCAATAAATTCAGGAAAATCAAAGACCAGTACTTAAATCAATAAATATGTTAACCCGATCAGAATTATATACTACCCGTGAATATTGGATCGAAAAAATTCAAAATGACATATTTCGAGCTCTTCATGATTACAAAGTAAAAAATGGCCTTAGAAACGATACTGCCCTTGCTCAAGACCTTGGTGTATCGAAAGGCTACATCTCTCAGATCATGAATGGGAATTTTAATTTTTCTATCTCTAAAATGGTGGATTTGGCTTTAACCATTGGTGTCGCTCCTAAATTGGAATTTCAAAAAATGATTGATTATATATCTAATGAGGAGGTCAGGCTTGAAAAACTATCGGAACCTAAAACCAAGGTTAGTTGGCTTTTTGATAATCAAACCACGATGACATTAGAAGATACACACATTCTATTAAATCTAAATGAGGAGCCGAATTCAGCATCGGAAAATATATACCAGTCAACTAAACAATATGGCTAATGGATTCAGTATCACTCAAAATTATAGATCTCTTTTTACTGAAATGGGATGCTATTGGTCCGTTTAAGGAACAGTCTCTTGTAAATTTTGATGTACAAACCCGATTCAATCAATCAGGAAATAATGGTATAGAAGTTAGGGTTGATGTGGGCTTTAGATACCCTGATATAAAAGAACCAGTTATTAAATGTGCTACTATAACAATTTTTGAAGTCCTTAATGAAAAGGGTGAAAGAATTAGCACCATACAGGAAGATCAACTTCCCGATAGCATCTTTATCTCAATGCTCAGTATATCTATTAGCCATGCACGTGCATTAATTGCAGAACGAACAAAGGCTGCTGGTATGTCAGGTTTTTTGTTACCCATTGCCAATCCTACCGATATATTCAATCGGATGAAACAAAAATCCGCAAAATAAGGCCACTCAAATTTTAAACCTCAACAAGGTTCCAAACCTTGTCGAGGTTTTTCCTGCCAGCCGTTTCAAAATCAAATATGAATTTCAGTTTGAGTTGGAGTTTGGGTTAAGAGGGAAAACAGTTTTGAGTACAAGCGCCCGAATACTTCAGACTCAGACCCACACTCAAAACTGTTTTTGTGGAGCCGGCGGGATTCGAACCCGCGTCCAGATAAGGAAACAATGTACCGTCTACATGCTTAGTTGTTTATTGTGTCTCACAGGTGAACTGGCAAACAACAGCCCATTCAACCTGCCAGTTGCTAGAGTCTCACTGCTGCTTAGCAACATCGCAACAGCCAGTCCTAAAGATCGACACCCCGTACTCCGGCTTAAAGGACAGAAGTCCGGCGGGATGTGGCTCGGGAATCCTGTTTGGACTCAACCGATTATGCCCGTTATCATTCCTTTACAGGATATGATTAGGCGGCCATGGCGTAATTAGATTCGCCAATTATAGTATGAGCGAATTGATCAAGGGTGTACACTCGCCACCCTGCATGCAAGCCCATCATTTACACTTACTGTCAATTCCAGTCGGCCCCAGTATGTCAAAGAACAGTCTGCAAAACTACAGCAATTTTCATTCCTTAGTTCCGCTGCGGCATGAAACAGTTACTTTTACCACACCTAATATTTCTGTGATGAAAGCTACAAAACCTTACACTGCCAACTTCTACCTGCAAAATGGAGTGGAAATACTCGATTTTGCGGGTCCGCTCGAAGTTTTCAATTATGCAGGCATCAAAGTCAATATCATCTCCAAGACGCTGGCACCCATTAAATCGCAGGACACCTTAACCATAATACCGGACTATAGCCTAGAAAATGCACCAAAGGCTGACATCCTGGCATTGTTTGGAGGGCACTCAGAAGTGGTGCGGGAAGATGAAGCTGTGCTGCAATGGATAAGGTCACAAAGTGAAATGGTATCCCATGTATTTACCGTATGTACAGGTGCTTTAATGCTCGCCAAAGCCGGACTGCTAGAAGGGCTCACTGCCACTACCTTTCATATGGAGCTGGAAACATTGGTCAAAGAAGCTCCGAATACCCAGGTTTTGCCCAGTACCCGGTTTGTGGATAACGGTAAGGTCATCACTACGGCGGGGGTCTCTGCAGGTATTGATGGGGCTTTGCACCTGATACAGAAGCTTTATGGTGAAGCCAAAACAGTGGAGGTGGTGCAGTACATGGAATATGAAAATTGGCAACCCAATCGTGGAAAGATCATCAGCTGAATAAAATGTGGACATCTAATCAGTCGGTTGCTTTCCCAATTGGCCTTGGCTGATTAACTTCGAACGGATGGAAAATTTTGTGGTATCGGCTCGTAAGTACAGACCGCTTGGTTTTGACGAAGTGGTGGGTCAGGACCATATTACTACCACGTTAAAAAATGCCATCGACAATAACCATTTGGCCCAGGCATTACTTTTTTGTGGGCCGCGAGGTGTAGGTAAAACGACCTGCGCACGTATCCTCGCCAAAATGGTGAATGGGTTTGAAAGCGATAACCCGCTGGAAAATGCCGCCAACCTTAATATTTATGAGCTGGATGCGGCCTCCAACAACTCCGTAGATGACATACGAAATCTCATCGATCAAGTACGCTATCCACCGCAAAAGGGAAATTACAAGGTCTACATCATCGATGAGGTGCACATGCTTTCCAATGCGGCCTTCAATGCTTTTTTAAAGACTTTGGAGGAACCTCCCTCCTATGCTATTTTCATACTGGCAACTACGGAAAAGCACAAGGTAATTCCAACGATCCTTTCCCGCTGCCAGATTTATGATTTCAACAGGATTGAAATCAATGATATAGCGGTACAGCTCAAGAAAATCGCTGAAAAAGAAGGCATAGATACAGAAGATGAGGCACTGCACCTGATAGCGCAAAAAGCTGATGGTGCCATGCGCGATGCTTTATCCATTTTTGATCTTATAGTCACCTTTTCCTCGGGTAATAAACTGACCTATCAGGATACGATCAATAACCTCCACATCCTGGATTATGATTATTATTTCAGGGCTGTTGACCTCCTGCTGGAAGAAAACGTAGCTGATATCCTGCTGCTGCTGGATGAGATTTTAAAGAAAGGCTTTGATGGACATAACTTTTTGATAGGCCTGGCAGAACATGCCCGCAACCTGCTCGTCTGCAAAGACACCAAAACCCTGAGGCTGATGGAAGTAGCTGAAAACATTAAGCCCAAATATGCTGAGCAGGCAGCCAAAACTTCCTACGGTTACCTGATGTCCGCACTCAATATCATCAACCAGGCTGATATTGCCTATAAAGCCAGCAAAAACCAACGTCTGCATATAGAAATTGTGCTGATCAAATTGGCGAATCTCGGCAAAGCTTTAAAAATGGCACAATTGCCCAATGGCCAACCCGGCGATGTAAAAAAAAAAGTAGTGTAAGTCAGGCGAGCGATTCAAAAACCGCTCCTTCATCGGCCCAAGTCACGCAAGCCAATCAAAATCCGGTTAAATCCACACAGCAGCTCATCAAAAAGCGGGTTAAGAAGGATACGCCGAGTCTCCGCATCGATGAAGCTGACCTAAACAATGATGCTACTAAGGAAAATGGCAAAGAAGAAAATACAACAATAGTATTGTCCAGGCCATTTACGCTTGAAGCTTTGAAAGCTGCATGGCTACAGTTCAAAGCCAAAAGAGAGGCTGCTGAAGAGCTGATGGATTCTGATAAGATTATCTTTGATAAAGAACTAATCCTGGAAGAACCGCACACCATTAAGCTCACTTTTAGCAGTAGCCAGGAGCAGTTTATCCTGGAAAGATTTGAAACTGACCTGGTGCAGTTTCTAAGAGAAGAATTGGAAAACAGCCATATCAAAATTGAAACTCAACTGGTGGAAACACCTCAATCCAAGAAGCTGTACACCAACCAGGAGAAGTTTGAGTACATGGTTCAGCAAAATGAAAAACTAAAAAAGCTTCAGGAAAAGCTAGGGCTGGACCCCAATTTCTAAAGACTTTGAATTATCTCTTCCAGCCTTCGTTGCGATAGCGGCTGTTGTTTTCCTCATGGTTATCCAAAGCTGTTAATACGTTTAAGGATGAAGAATTTCATATATTCTTTGGGTTATAGAGGTTGTTTTGGATCATTTTATCGAGGTTTTCAAGTAAAGCGGAAAGAGAATTAACTAACAATGGCCATAGCTGCCATGGTCTTTAGCTGCCACATGTTTTGTCTGCCATTGGGTTTTATTTGCCACGGGCTTTGTCTGTCACAGGGTTTAGCTGCAATGAGTTTTATCTGCCACGGGCTTTTATTGCCATGGGTTTTAATCCATGGGTTAATCAAACCAATCAATCAAGGCTTTAGCCACTAAATTTCTGAATCCAGAATTTCTCTATGAAATCGTCCCACTCATCCTAAAACTCTTTTTAAAGTGATATTCAGGCTGATTAGTTAGTAGCGGCGCACATTGGTTAATTGTAACTCTCTAATCGAAATGGCTAAATATCCTAGTGTTGAAATTAGTGGCTAAAGCCTTTTTCCAACATAATAAGTTCCATGGGCTAAAGCCCATGGCAAAGAGATTTAGTTTGTTGACATTAGATTATTCCCACTTCTTCAGTAGGCATGCGTCAAACAATTCACTGAGTATCTCACTGTAGAAAAACTAGGCTGGATCCCAATTTCTAAAGACTTTGAATAATCTCTTCCAGCCTTTGTTGCGATAGCGGCTTAGCCTCGTAAGCTACAATTTCATCCAACAGAGGTAGCGATTTCAGCTTTTGGGCGTTATTCCGATCTGTTATGGCTACAATCTTACATTTACCGCGCTCCTCAGGTGGCAGCTGGCTAAACTCATGCAGAAAAAGGCAATTGATATCTACCGGCATGTTGATATCGAAAATAATCAACTCAGGATGATGTTTTTTGAGATACTCTAAGGCTGGCTTGCAGGTATTGAATGTGGCTACTTCTTCAGCCAATACCTTTGGGTATGCAGCCAAAGACCTTTGCAGGTCTTCCTCATCAGGGGATATTACAAGTAACTTACTTAGCATCGGTTGGTACGCTAATATAATTATTGTACGACTTTTAACTTCTCACCCACCGACAAATTATAGTTGTCTTTATTATTTATCTCCATAAGCTTCTCTACTGAAATGGAATATTTTCGTGATATGCTATACATGGTATCGCCCGGCTCAACCTCATGAAAGGTCACATTCTCTGGTGCAACCTGCTCCTCCCCTTTTTCTATAATCACAGGTTGAGCCTCGGCACTGATGACAAGCTCCTGTCCCGGGCTGATAGTAAAGTCGGGCAGACCATTCCATTCCTGAATTTGCTTGATGGAAACATCGTAAAGCCTGCTTAGGCGATACATCGTTTCTCCGGCCTGCACTATATGCGTATGCTTTCCAGCTTTATCTTTTTCCTCAATATTCTCCTTTTCAATGGGAGCCACCTCTTCCTTTTCTACTACCTGTACGGTTTGCTCAGGCTTTTCTGTTTCCTTATGCTCTTTTTCGGCAGGGTCTGGTACTTTTTCCACCACCTCGGTCAGCGCCTTTTGCTCATTGGTTTCTTGTGGTTCAGCTTCCTTTATGGCTACCATTTCTTCAGCTTCCTGGGCCGGTATGCTATTGTATTCAACAGGCTCATCCTTGGGTCTCTTTTTTCGCATCCATAATACCCTGCCGGTTTCCAGCTTGTCGATGACACTCATTCTGTTGAACCGGGCAAGCGATTTGACCCGCATGCCAAATTTCTGACTGATATCCCACAGGCTTTCATCTGCTTTGGCCGTGTAATAAAAGATTTTGGCTTTCCTCCTTTTCTTTTTGAGGTAATAAAATTCACCTGGTGTCACCTTATGCTTTGGGCTAACCTCATTGTACCGAGCCAGTTTTTTAACTGATTTTTCGGATTTTTCAGCTATTTGCTTAAAATCATCTCCCTCCTGGACCATGATCGCCGGCAGACCATTGAGTCGTACCAACGCCTTATTCACCTTACCATCCAAAGCCTCCCCTGGATCGGCATAAATGGGTGTGGGATCTGGGGCATCCTTTGCATCATCTTCCACTTCTTTACGAGAAGCAATGATGGGAGTATTGGAGTTAAACTTATGGCCTTTCACCATGGGCACAATCACAGGGTAGACTCTTTCAGAAGGCACATCTCCTTTATAAAGCCACTTGTTATATTGCGCCAGCAGGCTATATTCCACATCTAATTCCTTTGCTATTTTGGACAATGATTTGCCGCCCCCATTTTCATATACATCCAATCGCATCCCTTCACTGTGGGCACCTCCCACCTCATTTTCGAAAGCCACTTTATGAGCTAGAAATTTTTTCACATACCAATGGGTGTCTTTATCGATAGGCATGGTATTCACACCAAAAAGCGCCTTATCTACATAGCGTGCAGCCCCACCTCTACCGGTATTGTAAGCCATGAGGCTGTAGATCCAATTTCTAAAATACAGTTGATGCCTTTTTAGATATTTAGCTGCACCACGAGTAGCCGAGACAATATTTAGGCGCTCATCTACTGTTTTGTCGATGCGCAGACCTACTTCATTACCGGCAGGTTCCTTAAACTGCCAGTAACCCACGGCATTGGCAGAGCTCACTGCATCAGAAATCAAAGAGCTTTCCTGTATGGCCAGGTATTTGAATTCGTCAGGCAGGTTTTCCTCCTTGAAAATCTTTTCTATGATGGGAAAATAAAGGTTGACTCGATCCAGTTTGATGTCAAAGTATTTTCTGCTGGCATGCAGGGCATCTACATCCTGCTGGATTTCCTGCTGTGCCGACTTACTCAGCTTGAGCTTCATACCGGCAAACTGCATGGTAGATGGCACCTTAGGAATATCATTAGCCAGGCTTACAGAAAGCAACAAAGACTGAATGATGAGTAGCCAAAATAGCTTTTTCATAGTTTTCTCAAGACCATTATCCCATCCCGTACCGGGAAAAGTACATTTTCAACCTGGTCACTTTCATGCACTTTCTTATTAAAGTTGATGATAGCTGCTGTATCCTTATCAGGTTGTGATGGAGTTTCTACTACTTTGCCACTCCAGAGTACATTATCAGCTAGAATAAACCCTCCCGGTCGCACCTTATCGATTACTAAATCAAAATATTTGGAATAGCTGAGTTTATCTGCATCAATAAAAACCAGGTCAAACTGCTCATCGAGCATAGGGATAATACTGCCAGCATCACCAATTCTAAAGTCAATACGGTCGGCATAGGCAGACTGTTCAAAATACTTTCGCACCCTGTCCTCCAGCTCTTCATTTACTTCCAAAGTGATGATCCTGCCATCAGGCTGCAGGCCCTCAGCCAGGCATAGCGTAGCGTATCCCGTGAAAGTACCGATCTCGAGGATCACTTTGGGCTTAACCATGTGTGCCAGCATACTCAGCAAGCGACCTTGCAAATGCCCTGATATCATGCGATGCTGTATCATATAAGCATGCGTATCGCGATTGATTTTTGCCAGCAGATGATCTTCCGGCTGGCTATGCTGCTCACAATAGGTTTGTATGTCAGGAGAGAGAAAGTCCATATCTCAGGTATGCCAACGAATTTAGACCAACCCCAAGTATTAACAAAATTGAAGTTTTTCTAATCGATATCGCAACCATATACTACTTTGCACGTTATACTTTTGTATTCTATGTATATAGATTAATAAAATATTATGATTTCAAAAAACCTTACCGCCGCTTCCACCAGACCCATCATATTGGGCATATTAAAACAAGGGAATTCCTACGGGTACCTCATCATCAAGAAAATCAAAGAGCTATCGGGAGGCAAAATGGAGTATTCAGATGGTATGTTGTACCCGGTGCTGCACCGTTTGGAAAAAGATGGTTTGATCCAATCCCATTGGGATATCAAAGATGGAGGCCGACCGAGAAAATACTATGCCATAACTGAGGCTGGGAAGGCTGCCCTTGTAGAAGAGAAAGCACAATGGGAAGAGGTAGTGGCAGTTTTGAATGCCATATGGGATGTGAAACCAGCTCAATAAGCAGAATATGTTTGATTTAAATAAAGCGGTAAAAGACTGGGCCAGGGCTTACCAGCGCTATCAATCCTATGACGAGGGCAATACCCTGGAAATGGAAGCCCATTTGCACGAACAAATCGAGGAATACATAGAGGAAGGCATGGATGAAAAAGCAGCTTTCCATAAAGCTGTAGAAGCCTTTGGACCTGCCGAGCAGGTTGCTAATGAAGAGTTTCTCAACCAAAAGAGACCATTTTCTTTAGTCACATTTATCAAACTTGCCATGCTACGAAACTATTTTAAGACCTCATTGAGGACCCTGGCCAAAAACCCTACTACCTCAATCATCAATATTTTTGGATTGGCTATGGCCATTGGCATTAGCCTGATCACTTATGCCTTCATGGACTTTGAGTATGGCGTAGATCGGTTCCATAAGAATGTAAACAAGCTATATTTATCTACATTTTATGTAAATCGTGAGGGTGCCGAGGCTAATTACGGTAAATCTCCTGCTCCACTGGCAGTCATGCTGAAGGAAGGCTTTAGCTACATTGAAAAAGTAACCCGCATCGAAGATCGCCATGCCATTATGAAGCATGGCACACAGGTTTTTCATGAGCAGATACGGTATGCTGACCCTTCCTTCCTGGAGATGTTTACCTTCCCATTAGCCCAGGGTAGTAAGGCTAATTTGCAAGACCCGGGCATGGTGATCTTATCTCAGCCTATGGCGGTCAAATATTTTGGCAATGAAGAAGCGCTTGGTAAGCAAATAACCATGGTGCTACCCGACCAGCAGCAGAAAACCTTTATCATTGGGGGAATCGCAGAACCCTTTCCTGAAAATCACATTATCGCTTTTGACTTTCTAATCAATTTTGAAGCTCTAAAGCAGACTTACCCGGCCTTTGAGCTAAATAACTGGAAGAATTCTATCAATGCCACCTTCGTGATGGTCAATGACCCGAGTCAAATCCCCACACTCAAAGCGGACATGAATAAATACCGCGAGATTCAGAATGCTGCCGATCCAGACTGGGCTATTACTGCTTTTGATTTCGTATCCCTGTATGATTTGCACCTTGCCTCCGGCCCTATCAGAGATGATATTTCCTATGATGGATCGCTGGAAGGTAGAATAGGATTACCAGTTATCTCCTCACTATTATTGCTGCTAGCCATTATCAATTACATCAATATCGCCATAGTATCTGTTTCCAAAAGACTAAATGAAATTGGCTTAAGAAAAGTAATCGGGGCCAGTCGGGGCAATATCATTTACCAATTCCTTCTTGAGAATATCGTCTTGACTTTATTTTCAGGATTAATCGGGGCAGTGCTGGCATACTTAGTATTACTGCCCTGGTTTAATGGGATCACAGGAAGGATGCTCAGCTTAGACATGCTCGATCCACATCTCCTATCTTTCATCATAGGCCTGCTACTGTTCACTGGGATCGCATCGGGGCTCTATCCTGCTTTATATATCTCAAAGTTTGAGGTCATTCAGATCTTCAAGGGAAAAGTGCGGTTTGGCAAAAAGAATGTACTCAACAAAGTCTTTTTGGTGATACAGTTTGTTATTGCCTGTATTGGGATTACCGGAGGGGTAATGTTCAGCCAAAATAGCCATTACCAGGCAGGAAGGGATTGGGGCTACAACCCTGAAAGTATCTTGTATGCAAAAATTGATCAGCCGTCTGATTTTCAGGCACTCGAATCTTCTTTTGCAAAAAATCCGGTAATAGAAGGGATAGCAGGCGCTGCTGACCATATGGGCAAGCAGAATATGCAGGCGGTTATCCAGTTGCCCGACCAGCAAATTGAAGTCAGGAAACTAGCAGTAGGCGAAAAATACCTCGAAAACCTTGATCTAAATTTTGTGCAGGGCAGATCTTTTTTGCCTAACAGTAAGGGCGATGATAAGTCTATAATCATCAATACAACACTTGCAGAAAAGCTGAATGTAGATGAGGTGCCGGGCTTTTCAGTACGCATGGATTCCACCAACTATACGGTGGTAGGCATAGTGGAAGACTTTCACTTCTACAACTTTTATTATCCTATGCGGCCTTTCATCTTTACCCTTGCACAGCCGGAAGACTATCAATGGATCACATTAAAGGCCAGAGATGGTGAAGAGGATGCCGTATTTAATGAGATGAAAACCACCTGGGAGGAATTATTTCCTACCATCCCATTTGAGGGTGGCTACCAGGAGGATGTATGGGTAGGTTTCTTTGAGGAGCTTTTTATCCAGATTGAATTTACCACAGCTGTTTCAATCATATCCGCGATTATTGCCGCCCTAGGGTTATATGGCATGGTCAGACTAAATATTGCCGGAAGGGCCAAGGAGTTTAGCATCAGAAAAGTGTTGGGTGCATTATCCATTGACCTGGCCAGGAGTATATTCAGGCAATATATCCTGTTGGCTTTATTGGCGATAGTGATGGGTGCACCACTTAGCTATTATCTGGTTCGAAGTTTGATTGTTTTGATGTTCCCGGGGCAGGAAGGCATTGGTCTTCTCAGTGTGGGTGTAGCTGTTGGTATTCTTTTGCTGGTATTGGTGGCAGTTATCGCTTCCCAAACCTGGAAAGTATCCAAAAGCAATCCAGTACAAGGCTTACGGGTGGAATCTTAAGTAGATCATGTCTATGGATTGGGGTTATAAATTAGCTTGCTCAGCCTTTCAGGTGCCAGCATGTCTGTAGCCACTTCCTGAATTTTTTGGCTGGTGATATTATCTATAACCTCAAATAGGTTGTCCAGGGATCGTACTTCACCCAGGTCGAGCAGGCTTTTGGCCATCATCAGCATGAGGCTGTTGTTATTCTCCTCGGCGATGGCCAATTGCCCTTTAAGTTGGTCTTTAGCAGCCTGCAGCTGGCGTTCACCCAACGGCACCTCCCTCAATCTGGCAAACTCCTTTTCTACCAGCTTGAAAACCCGGTTCACATATTTCTTGTCGGTACCGAAAAATATCCCAAAAAGCCCCGTATCGATATACGGTGTATAGGTAGCATCGATAGCATATACGAACCCAAATTTTTCACGAATAGCCAGATTGAGTCTTGAGTTCATACCAGGGCCACCCAGCAAATTCACCAATAAAAAGAAAGGAATTCGATTGGGATGGCCTATTGGATAAGCCGTGGTGCCAATGGCGCATTGTGCTTGTTGGGTAAATTTATTGTGTGACAATGTCAAAGGCTTATAGCCCTGAAATACTGATCGTTCATTGTTGGATTGAACCGCCGGAATGTGGCTCAAATGCTTTTCGACCAATCTAAAAATCTTATCCGACCCATAGCTTCCTACGGAGCTGAAAATCACTTTGTCTGTACTAAGGTTTTGATGTATAAAACGCTCAAAATCAGCTCTTGTAAAGGAGCGAATACTCTCTTCATTGCCCAGAATATTTTTCCCCAATTGGTGATCTCCAAAAATCACTTCATCAAATTCATCCTGAATAGCATCTTCCGGGCTATCCTGATACATCATCATTTCTTCCAGGATCACATTTTTTTCTTTCTCCAGATGCTTTTCCGGAAATACAGACTGAAAAGTAATGTCCGCCAGCAATTCAACAGGCTTTTCGAGATGATGATCAATAACAGAGGAATAAAAGCAGATCTTCTCCTTGGTTGTATACGCATTCAATTCACCGCCGAGGGAATCTATCCTATTAAGAATATGGTAGGCCTTGCGCCGCTTTGTCCCCTTAAAAGCCATGTGCTCCCAAAAATGTGCAATACCCTGCTGATCTGGTCGCTCATCCCTACTGCCAATATCCAGCATGATGCCACAATGTGCAATCTTGGTGGACGGTACCTGCATATGTACCACCCTGATGCCATTGGATAAGGTCATTAAATCGTATTCTCTCTGCATGGAAACCTGCTTTTGTATTAAATCAACAACCCTCTGCGCTTAAGCCTCCTCGGTATGTTGTGGGGGCGCAAATTTACTTAATTTAGCTACCAATCCATGCGCCAATTCAAACATATCCTCATCATCCAGACAGCCTATATTGGTGATGCTATTTTGGCAACTGCAGTTGCTGAAAAGCTCCATCAAACTTACCCTGATGCTACCATTGACTGGGTTGTAAGAAAAGGACTGAAAAACATACTGGAAACAGCTCCTTATGTTGATAGAATCCTGGAATGGGATAAAGCAAAAGGCAAATACAAAGCACTGTTTAAGATTATCAGCAAGGTTCGCGCAAAGCATTATGACCTTACGGTCAACCTTCACCGGTTTGCCTCCAGTGGTTTGATTGCAGCCTTTGCCAGAAGTGAAATCAAAAGTGGCTTCAGTAAAAACCCATTGGCATTTACTTATACGCATAAATTTCTACACCAGATCGGGGATGGCACCCACGAGGTTGACCGCAATCAAAGCTGCATCACACCTTTTACAGGCCCTATCTCCTCAAAACCAAAGATCTATTTTTCAGAGGCGGATAAGCAAAAAGTAGATACTTACCAACAGCAACCATACATTACGTTAGCACCAACCTCAGTGTGGTTTACCAAGCAATTTCCTGCCGATCAGTGGATCGATTTTTTACGAAAAATGAGTTTCAAAGGTGCTGTTTACCTTCTAGGTGCGCCTGGCGATAAAGCCCAATGCGACCACATTTTGAAAGCATCTGAGCATGACAATATTCACAATTTATGCGGAATGCTTAGCCTGCGGGAATCTGCATTACTCATGAAGGGTGCCGTCATGAATTTTGTGAATGACTCAGCACCAATGCACCTTGCCTCCGCTGTAGATGGCCCCACTGCTGCTATATTTTGCAGCACGGTACCCAGCTTTGGATTCGGGCCATTGGCTACCAAGAGCCAAATTATCGAAACTTCGGAGCATTTGAAATGCAGGCCTTGTGGTCTTCACGGCTTCAAAAGCTGCCCGGAAGGGCATTTCAATTGTGCCAAAACCATATCTTCAGCACAGCTTATAAACACACTTGAAAGTTAGTCCTCTCTGCGCATCCATTGAAGTTCTACTACCTTTTCATTATCGAAGATCACTGTGGTAAACATTACCCGTGCTGGTCGCTTAATCTTGAGTCTATCTTGATTGAGCGGAATATAAAGCTCCTCTTTCACCCTTTGCTGATCCCATTTATGATACACAACAGCATGTTTTTCAGCTTTCTCATCAAACCGGTAGCTATTTTCATAAACCTTGATCTTTTCAGGCTCTGGCAATATTTTACCTTCCAGCCTATCCAGCATCCTGTTAGCCAGAGGCACCCCATAGCCGATATGGTTGTTGCCATAAGGATACAAATGGCCGGACTGGTTTATAATAGTTTTTACCTCCTCATTGGTCAAAGCAGAATCATATTGCCAGATGGCAGCAGCCAGGCTGGTGATAACAGGTGCTGAAAATGATGTGCCCTGACTGGCAAAACAGCTGATTTCCGGCTTCAGGTATGGTAAGTGTTCCGGTCCAATAGAGCTAAATAAGGCCTTATCCCAATGCTTGTAATTGGTACTCCCCACAGATAAGGCATGCCTGGCATCAGCAGGAGTGGAAAGGATGCGCCAGTTCTTATTCCCGTCATTTCCTGCGGATACAACCACCAGCATGCCCTCCTCCTTAAAGGCATAATCTACCGCTTTGGCCACAGCTGTTCGGCCATTCATATCATCTGGGTTATAGTTCTCCGCCTTGTTGTCAAAACCTTCTGTATAGCCTAAGGAAATGTTTACCAGCTTCACGCCGAGGCTGTCGAGCCATTCCAGTGCCTCAATCAGGTATGCCTCCTCGATTTTCTTCTCACTGCCACCATGGTCTGTCCTTATAAGGTAATAATCAGCATCTGAGGCCAGTCCCATTCTTATTTTCTTTTTTTCATTAATTCCAGCCAATACCTGCATGACATCAGTACCGTGTCGATCATCCAGCGCTTTACTACCCTTGTAGGCCTCCATTGTGGGGGTGATATAGTCTCTGTAGGCCCTAATGTGCTTTCCTTTGAATAAATGCAGAAGTGATTCATCCTTATCCGCAGCAAGAAACCCTCCATCGATGACCCCAATCTTTATACCTTTACCCGTCAGGCCTTTATCAAGAAGCTGCTGGGCGCCTATCTGGTCTAGAGCGAACCCAAGCTGCATTGCAGTATCCTCCTCATAACTAAGCCTCTCAAAATACCCCTGTGCTTCAATTGATTGAATATAGCTGAGCTCCTTGAATTTTTCTATCGCCGAATTTGCAGCTTTAACTGCATATGCATTCAGCCAATGTGAATAGTAGGTTATATGAACGTCTGAACTGTTTTTTGTCGAGGCTTGAAATAAGGTGGTGTCTTCCTGCGCTTTCAGGTAAACCCAATATTTAGATTCCTGACCAAAAGCCACTTGAATGATCAGGAGAAAAGTTAATTTTAAGAATAACGTTTTCATTCGATATTGAAAATTAAAACATATCCTTTGTAATTCTTAGAGGATTTGATGTTCTAATATTCAATACCCTAAATACAGCCCGATAAAGCCATGAAATATAGACCTATAAAAAACAGCTTATTCATAAAAAACAGGCAAAAGCTGGTAGATAAACTGCCCAAAAAATCGGTTGCGGTTTTTCATTCCAATGATATTCTTCCCAAAAGTGGGGATGGCATAATGCCTTTCGTGCAGGACAGCAATTTGTTTTACCTGACAGCAGCTGATCAGGAGGAGTCAATATTGCTTTTGGCACCAGACCATCCTGATGAAAATTTGAGGGAGATACTCTTTGTTCGTGAGACCAACGAAATGATCGCTATCTGGGAAGGCCACAAGCTAAATAAAGAGGAAGCCATGGCCTTATCGGGTATCGACCACATTGAATGGACGAGCCAGTTCGACCAGATTTTTCATCAGGTAGTGGTTGAATGTGATCATATCTTTTTGGACACTAACGAGCATCTTCGCGCCAGTACCAGTACAGAAACCCGAAGTGATAGATTCCTCAAGGAATGCAAGCGGAATTACCCACTCCATAATTTCCAAAGGGTTGCGCCTCACATGCAAAGCTTGCGATCTGTGAAGGAGGAGGAAGAAATAGAAACGATGCGCCATGCCTGTCAAATTACAGAGAAAGCATTTAGAAATGTACTGGAGATGGTTAGTCCCGGTGTATGGGAGTATGAAATTGAAGCAGAATATGTATTTGAATTTATGAAAAACAGGTCACGCGGCTTTGCCTATGACCCAATCATAGCCAGTGGAGCAAGCGCCTGTGTGCTGCATTATATTCAAAACAACCAGCAATGCCATGATGGCGATCTGCTATTGATGGACGTAGGTGCCGAATATGCCAATTACAATGCAGATATGACCAGAACAATCCCTGTCAATGGTAAATTTACCAAAAGGCAGCGATCAGTATATGATGCTGTCCTCCATGTAAAAACTCAGGCAACAGACTTGCTCAGGCCGGGTATCACTTTGAAGGAATATCAGGCTGAAGTAGTCAAAATCATGGAAAGTGAATTGATATCTCTGGGATTGTTTGACAAGCATGATGTAGCCAGGCAAGATCCCAAAAATCCACTCTATCGCAAATATTTCATGCATGGCACATCACATTTTATAGGCCTGGATGTTCATGATGTAGGTAGCTTTTATGAACCTGTGAAAGCCGGTATGGCATTTACCGTAGAACCTGGTATCTATATCCGTGAAGAAGGTATTGGTATCCGTCTGGAGGATAATATTATTGTAACCGAAGATGGGCACATCAACCTCATGAAAAATATTCCTATCCACGCAGATGAAATCGAGCACCTAATGAACCAATAATATGGCAAATGATATCAGAAATAGTAATAAAGCACCTGAACCTGTAGGCTTATACCCGCACGCCCGAAAAGTGGGCAACTTACTTTTCCTTTCGGGTGTTGGGCCACGTACCAGGGGAAGCAAAGAGATTCCAGGAGTAACCCTCGATGATCAGGGGAACATCAAAGAATATGATATTGAGGCGCAGTGTCATTCTGTCTTTAAAAATGTACGGGCAATTCTGGAGGATGCAGGATCAAGCTGGTCGCAGCTGGTGGATGTTACGGTTTTTTTAACCAATATGAAAGCTGATTTTGCCACATATAATAAGATCTATGCCGAGTATTTTAAGGACAACCAACCTTGCCGCACTACCGTGGAAATCAGCAGTCTGCCCACACCTATTGCCATAGAATTGAAGTGTATTGCTACTATAGAATAAAAAAGGGGCTCAAGAGCCCCTTTAAAAATTTTGATCTGCTTTAAGCATTAACCGATAGCAATTCTCTTGAAGTCAGCTACTGTTAAGCCTTTGCTTACACCATCAAGATATTGCTGGATAGATAGGTTATTATCCTTTACAAAAGACTGACTCAGCAAAGTATTCTCTTTGAAAAACTTATTGAGCTTACCCATAGCAATCTTTTCGATGATATTCTCAGGTTTACCTTCCTGACGAGCCTGCTCTTTTCCAATCTCTATCTCTTTTTCAACGATGCTTTGGTCAACACCATCTTTATCAACGGCTACAGGGCTCATCGCAGCAATTTGCATGGCCACATCTTTACCTGCTTCTTCTACTTCAGCGTCATTCACATTCTTAAGAGATACCATTACACCAAGCTTACTGTTGGAGTGGATGTAAGGCACTATGTATTCTCCCTTAAGGATTTCATATTCCTTAACCTCAATTTTCTCTCCTATTTTGCCGGTAGCATCTACAATTTTATCTGCTAGCGTCAGATCGCCTGACTTTAAGGCTACAAGCTCCTCTATAGTGGAGGGGCTTTGAGCAAAAGCAACATCTACGATCTCATTGGCAAGGTTTATGAAATCTTCGTTCTTTGCCACAAAGTCAGTTTCGCAGGTAAGGGCAATCAATACACCTACGCTATTGTCATCATTAGTTTTGATGGTGATAATACCTTCAGAAGTTTCACGATCCGCTCTTGACGCAGACACCTTCTGTCCTTTTTTACGCAGCAGTTCAACCGCTTTATCGAAATCACCGTCTGCTTCAACCAATGCTTTTTTGCAATCCATCATGCCAGCACCGGTCATTTGTCTTAGCTTATTTACATCTTTTGCCGTAATAGCCATTTTATGATATGTTTTGATTTGAGTTTACTTCAAACAAAAATTGAACACCGACCGGGATCAATGTTCAATTTTTATATGTCAAATGTAGTTTATGATCTTATTCGGTTGCGTCAGCTTCTTTCTTAGCTTCTTCTGCCTCTTTCAGCTGCGCCTCTTCCTTATCTTTTTTGCGCTCACCTAATCCCTCTTCGATGGATTTGCCAATGTAGCTCACCAATAAGTGGATAGATTTGAACGCATCATCATTACCAGGTATCGGATAATCCACCTCGTTTGGATTCGAGTTTGTATCAACTATACCAAATACCGGTATATTCAGTTTCTGAGCCTCTGCTACTGCAATATGCTCTCGCTTAATATCTACGATAAACAGTGCCGCAGGAAGACGGGTAAGATCTGCAATACCACCAAGAATTTTTTCCAGCTTATCCTTCTCCCGAGAAATCATTAATCTTTCTCTTTTGGCAAGATTAAGATAAGACTCATCTTTCATCATTTTGTCGATAGATGACATCTTCTTAAGTGACTTGCGGATAGTTGCAAAATTGGTAAGCATACCACCTAACCATCGCTCAGTTACGTATGGCATACGCAGGCGCTTAGCTTCTTCAGAAACTACTTCCTTAGCCTGTTTTTTGGTTGCTACGAACATCACCTTGCGGCCTGAACGAACGATCCCTTTGATAGCTTCAGCAGCCTCATCAGCACAAGCCAGGGTTTTATTGAGATCTATTACATGGATGCCATTCTTTTCCATGAAAATGAAAGGTGCCATTTGTGGATCCCATTTTCTGGTAAGGTGTCCGAAGTGAACACCGGCATCAAGTAATTCTTTGTAAGTAAGTTTTGCCATTTATGAAATTGCTTTTCGTAGGGATTAACGTTTGCTAAACTGGAATCTTCTTCTCGCTTTTCTACGACCGTATTTCTTACGTTCTACCATTCTAGGGTCACGTGTGAAATAGCCTTCTTTCTTAAGCGCAGGTCTATGATCAGGATTGATGTCAGCCAATGCTCTGGCAATCGCCAATCTTAAAGCTTCAGCCTGACCAGATAAACCACCACCAGTAAGATTTACTTTTATATCGTAATTAGCTGTTTCGTTGGCGGTTTCCAGTGGTTGCTTAACAACCAGTCTTAGCACTTCAGCAGGAAAATAATCATCAAAGGTTCTGTTATTGATAGTGATCTCACCTTTTCCTGGAGCCATGTATATACGGGCTATGGATGTTTTCCTTCTCCCTATTGTATTGGTATAATCCATTCAAACAATAATTAAAATTTTACTTCTTTTGGTTTCTGCGCTTCATGAGGATGTTCAGTACCTTCATACACGTAAAGGTTTTTGAAGATCGCTCTGCCCAATCTGTTTTTTGGTAGCATACCTCTTACTGCGCTTTCCACCAGAATGGTTGCTGACTTTCGCCTGATAATTTCTTTTGGCGTGGAAACTCTCTGACCGCCAGGGTAACCCGTATGTCTCACATATTGTTTGTTGGCCATTTTACGACCTGTCAGCCTTATTTTATCAGCATTCAAAACAATTACATTATCACCGCAATCTACATGGGGTGTGTAACCAGGCTTGTGCTTACCGCGAATCATTTTAGCGACGTTAGATGCTAAGCGACCTAAAATAAGATCTTTAGCGTCTACTACCACCCAATTTTTGTCTACGGTAGCTTTGTTTAATGATACTGTTTTATAACTTAAAGAATCCACTATCTAATTCGATTTTTAGTATAGAATTTCCCCTTCCTCCGAAAAGGGACACAAAAATAGAAGTATTAATTCTGAAATACAACAGCCCTCTGGATATTTCTCATTTGAATTTATTCAACTGCTTGATCAATACCGCGAAATCCTTTGGATAGGGTGCTTCTGCGCTGATTACCTGCCCATTAAGCCCTTCAAAAGACATTGAAAAAGCATGCAGCGCTACTCTTTTGATCAGAGGCATTTCATCTGTCCACTTCTTTAAATTGTAATAACGCTTCAACTGCGAGAGGAACAATACCCTACCATGGTAAAATTCATCCTGAATAATCGCCATCTTATGGGCACTTAAATGTATCCTGATCTGATGCATCCGGCCTGTCACAGGCTGACATGCCAATAGCGTATGGTTTTTAAAGATATCAAGCGTGGTGACTATAGTTTTGGAAGGCTTACCCTTCCTACGATCAATTTTCACGCCGCCCTTTGCTAATACATGTATAGGCAGGTTGATTACATAGTTTTCCAACTGGTGTGTACCGCTTACTACTGCATGGTAAATTTTAATGGCTTTTCTATGCTCAAGCTGCAGGGAAAAATGTCGATATGCTTCCGCATGTTTAGCTATGACCAGTATTCCAGAGGTTTCTTTGTCTAACCTGTGCCCGATTTTGACCTCAGGGTTATACTCCTGAGCAAGTGTTTGTAAATCAATTGGGTCATTGCGATCAGCCAGGGTAGAGAGGAAAGGTGGCTTATTCACCAGTATATAGTCCTCATCTTCATGAATGATCAATGCTTTAAAATCGGGTTTTTTCATGTGAGGCGCAAAGGTAGAATAAATGAATCACTAACAAGTGTTAATCTTCATCTTCGTAATATCGGGGTGCAGGCGCCTCTACCTGCTCTCCTTTTTTAAGCTTAAAGCTAAATATGGATCCTTTATCTACTGTACTGGTTACGTTGACCTTGCTGCCATGTGCTTCCACAATATGCTTTACAATGGCGAGACCAAGCCCTGTGCCACCCTTTTCTTTGGAGCGACTTTTCTCCACTCTGTAGAAGCGTTCGAATATGCGCTTCAAATCCTCCGGAGGAATGCCACGGCCAGAATCCTTCACAAAAATGGTAACCTCATTTTTACCTTCCTTAAAAAATACGCTAACCTCCCCACCCTTTTTGGTGTATTTAATGGCGTTGGAAGTAAGATTTAAAACTACCTGGTAAATTCGTTGATAATCGGCATGCACATATATAGGCACCTGCTCCTTTTCTTCAAATCCTACGGTGATTTTCTTCTTCTCAGCTTTCTCTTCAAACTGATCGAATACCTCAAGGCACAACTCTACAATATTAAAATGCTCAAAATGCATTTTAATCTCACCGGTCTCCATATTAGATAAGGTAAGCAGGTCATGAACAAGCACATCAAGTCCATCAAGGCTTTTGGCGGCCTTTTTCAGAAATTTCTTCCGCACCTTCTTATCCTCCACAGCGCCATCAATCAAGGTATGGACAAAACCTTGTGCTGCAAAAATGGGTGTCTTCAACTCATGTGATACATCGGCCAGGAATTCCCTGCGGAAAGTTTCCATGCGCCGCAGCTCATCAATTTCACGTTGCTTTAACTCGGCATAATTGTAAATCTCACGATTGATACCTTGCAGTGGGTTGAGTGGGTTCTTTGATTTTGTATTTATTGAATCAAACTCGTAATCTTTGATTTGGCCCAACGCCTCATAGATCCGGTGTACCTCCCTGAAAAAAATAAACTCAATGACCAAGGTGGTAAGGATGTAGGTGGATGCGAAAGAGATTGAAAATGTAATGAATAAGGCAATATTGGTTACCCCAGAGCCCAAAGACAGGAAAAAAGTAGTAATCACAGCAACTGAAATAGCCAATAGCAAGGCTATTATCCGGGCATTAAAAACCATATATTAATTTTCGTCGAACTTATATCCTACTCCTTTTACGGTAGAAATATAACCATCTCCGATCTTTTCTCGCACTTTTCTGATGTGAACATCAACAGTACGGGCCAAAACATATACATCGGTACCCCAAATGTTTTGCAAAAGATCGTCTCGACTGAAAACTTTACCCGGATTCTGCGCCAGAAAATAGAGCAGTTCGAATTCCTTTTTCGGCAGGTTTATTTTCTTCTCACCAATCGTTACCGTGTAACTGCCCCTATCGATGATCATATCATCAATAGCAATTTTGGTGATGTCTTTTTTCTTTTTGGACTCTCGCCGAAACATAGCGCTGATACGGCTCATGAGTGCGCGGGGCTTGATAGGCTTAGTGATGTAATCATCAGCACCCATATCAAAGGCCGCAATTTCCGAGTACTCTTCGCTTCGGGCAGTCAGGAAAATAATAAAGGCGTTTTGGATTTCAGGGATTTCCCTTAGCTGACGGCAGGTCTCCACACCATCCTGCTTAGGCATCATAATGTCCAGCAGAATTAAATCAGGATGAAAGGTCTTAGCTATATCTACAGCCTTAAATCCGTCAAGGGCTGTTTTCACATCATACCCTTCTTTCTCAAGATTGTATTTAAGCAATTCAAGAATGTCAGACTCATCATCGACAACCAGTATTTTCTGGTTTTTCTTGTTACCCATGAAGCTATTTTTAATCCAAAAATAATGTTGAGATAATATTGAATCGGGTTGCTAAGTTTTGATAATTCAAATTAGCCTCCCACTCCAATTCCTCTCGATATTATTTAAAATTAATCAGAAAAGATGTTCTCCCGGGAATTCGTAACAATTTTATAATATTAGTCCACATAGGCCAGTGGACTCCTCAGATTCATAGCCTCAAGGATATCAATCTCAACAGCACCAACCCACATTTTGGCTTTCACCTTCAAAGGCACCTTGTTTTTGTCGTTTGATAACCAAACCTGCACCGCATCCTCTCCATCGAAAATGGAATTTTCAGGCATAATCGGAGAAAGCACCAGCGCATCAATTTTTCCCAGTTTGGTTTTCACAGTCTCAATACCCAGATACCGCATGGAAAAATTGTAGGTCTCATCATCAAAAAATGCAGGCACATTTATGGTATCACCTTCATGGTAGTTTTGATAATCTAGTGTCCTAATGAAGTAGTAACCACTCACCAAATCCTGAGAGTTGTTTTCGATCTTAAAAGGCACCTGCTCTTTGAGCCGTCGCGTTTTTTTATCCAGCTTGCTTACCAGTGCAGTGTCTTCACGGTGGTCAAAATCTACCACCTCATATTTCCTGTATTTCCCTTCTTCGATATTGCGATAAAAACGATGTGGTATGATGGCTGTCGTATCTAAAAAAGTACCCCATTCATCCCGTACCCTCAGGAAAAGATCAAAAAAGCCAGTAGTTCTACCTTCTACAGCGATCTTGTAGCAGGGCCTGTTGTTGATTTCGTATATCGTATCACTGATGCGCATAGTGCTGGTACCGGCATTGACAGGACCTACATGCACTTTGAACAGCAGGGTTTCTCCACTGGTAAAGCTTACATTATTGACATCCCGAAAAGGACGAATGTCAATTTGCAAGGTAAATGCACTAATGAGGATGCATACAACTACAGACGATATTATTTTAATAATTCTCATACCTGTTATTTGCCATATATTTCCTTGAGGTGCAAAATGTATGCCTTAATTGACCCATCAAAATTATCCAAGTAGATATTCTCCAGCAATTCATATTGCCCATGGTAACGTTTGAAGCTCATAAACCTTGTGTTGTTTGGCTTGCTGTCAGCATATGCGTTTACAAAACGATCAGGATTTTGAAAAGATACAGTATCGAGGTTTTGAATGATCTTTTGAATAGTCTCATCCTTTAGGTATCCTTTCTCATCAATAGGCAAATCTTCTATCGCCAGATACAACGAATCAAGCGTATTAGCCCCATTGATCATATGTTCCAGAAATTTACGGTAGTCATTTTCCGAGTTTCGATAGGCGGCTAACTGTGGGGCCTTCTTCCCATATTTATAGGCCAGAAATGCTTCTGCACCTTTCTCACCTACAAATGAGGCTAAGTTTTCATTGAATACTAAACTATCCTTTACAAAAATGGTGGCATGGGTAAGCTCATGAATAATTAACTCAGCCAGCGCACCTTCACTTCGGTAGAGCATATTGGACAATATTGGATCATTAAACCAGCCCAGCGTAGACCATGCATTGACAGGTCTGATGTTGGTATCGTATCCTTCTGCTGCCAGGCGTTGCTCCTCTTCTTCTGCCAGGGCCCTATCGAAAAATCCTTTGTAACCAAAACTACCCAGGAGCGGGAATCGCCATTGATAAGATTCCAATTTGTATGGCTTACAGGCTGAGACATTCCAGAGGATATCCTCTCCCTGCTGGTCATAGATAGTACTATAATGCTCTCCAAGCTTAAGCCCTAAAGAATCCCTGGCAAAAGATTTGATCTCCTGAATCAGTTCAATCTTCTCCTTCAATGCTCCCGGGAAATCTTCATTTTCAAGAAAGTACTCAATAGGCTGGGCCTGCCACAGCACCATAAGCTGACCTCTTGCCTGCACAAAACCATAATGCACAAGCGGCCAGGCATAGATGACCAGTGCCGCAAACAGAACAATAATCGTATAGATAATTTTCTTCTCCACAA
Organism: Cyclobacteriaceae bacterium; assembly: GCA_965227155.1. GTDB lineage: Bacteria > Bacteroidota > Bacteroidia > Cytophagales > Cyclobacteriaceae > UBA6059. The sequence goes on along the minus strand of OZ245731.1, from coordinate 2,734,017 downwards.
GCAAATTAAACGGCAAAAAGAACCAAAGTTTCTTAATTTCGTAATACCTTGTAAAACATAGTACTATTTATAACCATAACCTTTTGTCATGGATCAAAAACTCAAACACACTCGCATTATCGGCAAGATCTTTATTGTTATAGGTACCTTAATAATGGTCATTACCTCTTTTTCATTCAATTTTGTAAGCTTCGCCGAGGAATATTTATCACTAAGTTTCAATGATTGGCAGTATGATTTTGGCATTTTCACTCTCAATCACCCTCCATTTGGTCTACTGTATTTAATCCCTACTTTTTACCTTACACTTGCCTTGCTTGACATTTCTGTGGGCATTGGCCTGCTGTATCAAAAAAGGTGGGCTAAAATAGTTGCGGTAGTGTTGGCATTTTTTATGCTATTTAGCTTCCCTTTTGGTACTGCTTTCGCTATTTACATTTTCTACAATGTATTTGAAAACGGGTTATTGCCTAGCCAACAAACCACATCCAACGGGTAAATGCTGTACTAAATTGACTCATTTGATTAGCAAGAAGCATTAAAAATAACTTATTGCTAATTTTATTAGCTTTAAAATAAAATTGCTATACTTTTTAGTATTTCAAGGAAGAATTTAAGATAATTGTATTTCGAAAATCAATCCTGAAAACTAAAGACTATTGCTGTTATGAGCGATCAATCCGAAAAGCTAAAAGCCTTACAACTAACCATCGATAAGCTGGAAAAAACTTATGGCAAAGGTGCCGTTATGAAGCTTAGCGATGAAAGGGTTATCGATATTCCTGCTATTCCTACAGGATCGCTCGGTTTGGATATCGCTCTTGGCATAGGCGGTATTCCAAGGGGTAGGGTAATCGAGATTTACGGCCCGGAATCTTCTGGTAAAACTACCCTATCCATGCATTGCATAGCCGAAGCTCAAAAGAAAGGTGGATTGGCTGCCTTCATTGATGCTGAGCATGCCTTTGATAAGGTTTACGCCGAAAAGCTGGGTATAGATATTGAGAACCTTTTGATTTCTCAGCCCGATAATGGTGAGCAGGCCCTGGAAATCGCAGAGCACCTAATACGGTCAGGTGCTATTGATATCATTGTGATCGACTCTGTTGCTGCACTTGTACCCAAAGGCGAACTGGAAGGCGAAATGGGTGATAGCAAAATGGGCCTACAGGCAAGACTGATGTCGCAGGCGTTGAGAAAGCTAACCGGCACAATCAACAAAACCGGCTGTTCGTGCATTTTCATCAACCAGCTCCGTGAGAAGATTGGGGTAATGTTTGGCAATCCTGAAACCACCACGGGTGGTAATGCCCTGAAATTCTATGCCTCAGTAAGATTGGATATCCGCAGGATTGGTCAGATCAAGGAAGGTGCAGACTCAGTACTGGGCAATAGAACCCGCGTGAAAGTGGTGAAAAATAAAGTAGCCCCTCCATTTAAAGTGGTTGAGTTTGATATTATGTATGGTGAAGGCATATCCAAAGTAGGTGAAATAATCGATTTGGGTGTAGAACTGAATGTGGTTAAAAAGGCAGGCTCATGGTTCTCTTACATGGACAATAAACTGGGGCAGGGTCGCGATTCGGTAAAACAAATACTGCTGGATAATCCGGAGCTTATGGAAGAGTTGGAAACCAAGATCAAGGCCAAAATCAAAGGTGAAGAGCCTGAAGAAGAGCCGGTCAAAGAAAAAAAATAGTCCCACTTTATCAATTTACCTGTTAAATTCTGGTTGCATGTCAGCAAACCAGAAATGCAAAAAATAATGGCTCGTGAAGACCTGTCGCGTCAGGCAACGCAATCCATTGCGTAAAAAGAACTTTACAAAATGGGGATAGTCTAGGATCGGATCGCAACTACGGGATCAAGTTTTGCTGCCATAGCAGCAGGTATAATGCCAGATACTACACCAATTACTACTGAGACCAGTAACCCAAGCAAAATATTATTAAAACTGAGAATGAGTGGTAAAGAGCCCAGGTCTATAAAGGTCAATGCAAAAACCAGTAGCATCCCCAGTATGCCTCCAATCAGACTCAGGAAAACAGACTCGAAGAGAAATTGAAGGAGGATGAAGTAATTTTTGGCACCCAATGATTTCTGTATGCCAATGATCGGCGTGCGCTCTTTCACCGATACGAACATGATGTTGGCTATGCCGAATCCTCCAACCAGGATTGAAAAGCTACCAATAATCCAACCGGCAATAGAAATCACATCGAAGGTTGTACCTATAAAGTTTACAATTGCCTCAGGTCGGTTGATTGCGAAATCATCTTCTTCCAACGGCTTTAAACCACGCTTTACACGCATGAGTCCTCTGATCTCCCCTTCCAGTTGTAAGAGCATATAATCAGTGGGCATACCTTTGATGGCAATAGAGCTGGAGAGCCCCCTGTAGCGACCAATATAATACAGCTTACGCATGCTTTGATATGGCACCAGGATTTTTTCATCATTGCTGGGAAGCCCAAGAAACCCTTCTCCCTCTTCTTCCATCACGCCGATAACCCTGAATTTCGCACCCTTGACCTTGATCGTTTTACCCACAGGACTACCGCCGAAAGGGAAAAGCTCCGATTTTATCTGATGACCTATGATGGCCACATTATTGCCGGTTTCGGTTTCTCTCCTTGTAAAATACCGCCCCTCTACAATGGAAACATCCACAACATCCCGGTACCCAAAGCTGACCCCCGTAAGGTCTGTAGCACCATAACTGTTGTTTTCGTATTTTGATGTCACTCCTGAGCGGTTGGCATTGATGGAGATACCCTGTGCATTGGTAAGATTGGCCTGCAAAAATTTATACTCTTCATAATCGGGATACGGACGGCTCAGGTATTTCCACCAGGGGTAATCTGGTCCGAAAGAGTAAGGCCATTTGTCTACATTGATATTGTCCGAACCTAAAAAATCAAAGCTACTCTTAAGCTTGGTTTCCAGAGAATCGACGAGTGTAAAAACAGCTATAATCGCAAAAATGCCTACCGTAACACCCAACAATGAAAGAGTGGTGCGCAGTAAATTCGTCCGCAATGCATTGAAAGCAAAGATCAAACTTTCCCAAACCAGACGAATTGTTTTTAGCATAAGCGTACTCTAAAAATTAAAGATAGGAACTTAATAATAAGCAGACAATTTTTGCTAATTTTGCACCCTTGTAAAATCGGCTATTTAATACCGTAATATTAAATATGAAATTATCAGAATTTAAATTCGACCTTCCCCCGGGCCTTGTTGCCCTTTATCCAAGTGAAAATCGTGACGAATCCAGACTTATGGTTATCCATAAAGATACTGGTGAAATCGAACACAAGGTTTTCAAAGACATAGTAGGCTACTTCAACGAAGGAGACACTATGGTCATCAACAACACCAAAGTGTTTCCTGCAAGATTATACGGAAATAAAGAAAAAACCGGTGCAAAAATTGAAGTTTTCCTTTTGAGGGAGCTTAATAAGGAAATGCACCTGTGGGATGTGCTGGTAGATCCTGCCCGCAAAATTCGTGTGGGCAATAAGTTATATTTTGGGGATGGCGAATTGGTCGCTGAAGTTATAGACAACACTACCTCAAGAGGTCGTACCATAAGATTCTTATTTGATGGAGATGATGAGGCGTTTTACAAAACTATTGACTCATTAGGGGAAACACCTCTCCCCAAATACATCAAGCGCAAGGCAGAAGAAGAAGACCGTGAGCGCTTTCAGACGATCTATGCTGAGCATATAGGTGCTGTAGCTGCACCCACAGCAGGTCTGCATTTCACAAAGCAGGTGTTGAAACGCCTGGAAATTGTAGGCACCCATATTGAGCCAATTACCCTGCACATAGGTTTGGGTACTTTCAGGCCTGTGGATGTAGAAGACCTTACCAAGCACAAGATGGATTCCGAGAACTATAACGTACCGGATCGTACTGCGGAGGTGGTTAATCAGACTATGGCAGATAAAAAGAGGGTAATAGCTATAGGTACTACTGTGATGCGTACTTTGGAAACTTCAGTATCTGCTGGCGGACTCTTGAAAGGTAGTGAAGGATGGACTGATAAATTCATTTTTCCCCCTTATGAATTTAAAATCTGCGGTGGTTTGCTAACTAACTTCCATATGCCAGAGTCCACTTTACTTATGATGGCCTGCGCTTTTGGTGGTTATGACCTGGTAATGGATGCATACCAGACCGCTATAAAAGAAAAATATCGCTTCTTCAGCTATGGAGATGCGATGCTAATTATCTAAGCATTATATGGCGGCTTACTGGGCAATCATTGTAGCCGGAGGCTCGGGGAGCAGAATGCAATCTGTCATTCCCAAGCAATTCCTTACGATTGATGATATCCCTATTTTAGTGCGCACGCTACATGCATTCTGGGATTACAATCCTGAAATAAACCTAATTGTAGTTTTGCCGGACAATGAACATGCTCGCTGGCAGGAAATCAAGCAGGCCTATGATGTTCGAATACCGCATACAGTAGTGTCGGGTGGTAAAACACGCTTTCAATCTGTTAAAAATGGTCTATCCGCTATTGAAGGTGATGAAGGACTAGTTGCTATTCACGATGGAGTAAGACCTTTTGTAAGTCCTGAATTAATCCAAAAATGCTATGAAGCTGCACAACAAACCGGATCGGGTGTTGCTGCAGTCCATTTAAAGGAATCTATCAGGGAAATGGTTTCTATCACTGAAAGCATTAGCAGAGACAGAACAAAATACAGGCTCATTCAAACACCACAAACCTTTCAAGTCTCTTTCATTAAAAATGCATTTAAGCTGGAGGAGCAGGATTATTTTACCGACGATGCAAGCGTGTATGAGGCTGATGGAGGAAAAATTAGCCTTGTAGAAGGAAGCTATGAAAATCGCAAGATCACTACGCCCGAAGATCTGATCTGGGCAGAAGCCTTTTTAAGCAATAAAAAATAAAGTAGGGAATAGAGCCCTACTTTACTAATATTCGTCTTCGTTGAAAAAGAAATCTTCCTTAGTAGGATAATCAGGCCATATCTCTTCGATACTCTCATAAGGCTGACCATCGTCTTCCAGTTCCTGAAGGTTCTCAACCACTTCCAGGGGTGCACCTGATCGGATTGAAAAGTCAATAAGCTCATCCTTGGAGGCAGGCCAGGGCGCATCTTCCAGGTAAGAGGCCAATTCTAAAGTCCAGTACATAACAGAAACATTTTACGTTTTCGAAATTTGCGCAAAAATAGACTTTATCATTAGAAATAAAAGTCTATTGCACTTTCACATATAATATTATTGATGACGCCATCATCAGATATGATTATATGCAATTATACAATCCATTGCAACTAATTGTTTCAAAAATTTAGATTTGATCCAAAGATGCTTTTAAGGACTTGAGAAGGGCTTTTTTGATTTGAATTTTGTGCTTTTGCTGTATCAGCTTTTTATCAAGCATTTTGTTGAAGGATGATTTTTGTGCCGAAACTTTTTGCAGGTTTTCATAGAATGTTTGCAACTCCTTCTCATCGCGGTACAGTAAATCCTTGAGAATCTTCATTTTTACCCGCACCTGTTCCCGGCTATTTTTCTGTTCGTAGTTCTTATCCCTATTGATCGCTATTTTTTCCAGGAAGAACTGCTCCCTCAACGTATCGGCCAGCTGATTAAAAAGCTCTTGCTGCTCTCTGTATTGACTTTTAGGCACCATTCCGATAGCCTTCCATCGGTTTTTTATGGATTTTAGAGACATGAGACCACCTTCGAAATCCTTTTCATCGAGGCTTTGAAGCTCAGCGATAAGTGCGTTTTTGGCTTCCAGGTTTTTATGCTGCTGCTCTTCAGAGGGTATGTCGAAAGCCTGTCTTCTGGGGTCAGCCGCCTTTTTTAACAGGAAATTAAACTCCCGTTGCAAAGCCTTGTACTTAAAGGCCGGTATTTTACCGACTTCTTTCCATTCAAACTTTATCGCCTCCAACGCCTCACGCTTGTGCACCTCTCCCCGCTTCAGCTTTTGGATGATGTCTTCATATTTTTTTACCCTAATATCCGTAAGCTGCTTTCGCTCTTCGAAATAAGCCTTTTTGCGATCAAAAAAATCATCCAGCTGTAAGGAAAATTTCTGCTCAAACCCATCATTCAGTTCTTCCGATGCATTGCCAGTTTTAACCCATCGCGCTTTTATATCCAGCACCTTATCAGTAGCCTCTTTCCAATCTACAATTTTCACAGCCTCCTCCAACTCCATCAGCAAGGCTCGCTTGATATCTGTATTGCGTACCCTGTTCTTTTGGATCACCTCCAATAAAACCTCTTCCAGTCCTTCAAGCTTTGTTAACAAGGGCTCATAATCACCAAGCCCATCCTGCATGTGGATATTATCTTTCATGTGTCGGAGTTTCATCAGGTAGGATCCCTTATTTTCCGTATCATGAATGAGTCGCTCCAGCTCTTCTACTTTAGCTTTATATTGCTCAAATCGATCAATAAAATAATTGACTGAGGCTTCATCGTCATTGTCTTTTACTTCGCCAATGAGACGCTCAGGAAAATCAAGAAAGGCATTTAAGTATATTTTCCCATCCTGGATATAACCAAACGGGATTTCTTTTTTGGCCAAGACTAAAAGTGGTTTATTTTTCGAATTCAATACAAATAAACAAATACAACGGCTAACAATCCTAACAAACAGGTGATAATCATTAATTTGGGAAGAAATAATAATCCAATTATTTAGTTCCTTCTAGATTTGCTTAACTGCAGTTTGAGATTTTCATACGTATTGATAAACTAAAATATGAGCGACGAAAAAGTAATTTTTTCAATGGCGGGGGTCAACAAGATTTATCCGCCCAAAAAACAAGTACTAAAAAATATTTACCTGTCCTTTTTTTATGGTGCTAAGATCGGTGTGCTGGGGCTTAACGGTTCCGGTAAGTCTTCCCTACTGCGCATCATTGCAGGCAAGGATAAGGAATACCAGGGTGAGGTGGTTTTTTCTCAGGATTATTCGATAGGAATGCTTGAGCAGGAGCCAGAACTAGACACTACGAAAACAGTGAAGGAAGTAGTGGAAGAAGGTGTAGCTGAGGTAGTGGGGCTACTCAATGAATTTGAGGAGATCAACGCCAAATTTGCCGATCCTGCAATCATGGAAGACCCTGACGCCATGGAAAAGCTGATCAACCGGCAGGGCGAAGTGCAGGAAAAGCTAGACCAGCACAATGCATGGGAGCTGGACAATCGCCTGGAACGCGCCATGGATGCCCTTCGTACACCTCCTGCAGACGCTAAGATTGCAAACCTGTCAGGTGGTGAGAAACGCAGGGTGGCCTTATGCCGTCTCTTGCTGCAGGAGCCTGATGTGTTGCTGCTGGATGAGCCAACCAACCACCTCGATGCTGAGTCGGTACACTGGCTGGAAGCACACTTGCAGCAGTACAAAGGCACGGTAATAGCTGTGACCCACGACCGCTATTTCCTGGACAATGTGGCCGGATGGATACTGGAGCTTGACCGTGGAGAAGGTATACCCTGGAAAGGTAACTATAGTAGCTGGCTGGAGCAGAAGCAGAAACGACTGGCCCAGGAGGAAAAGCAGGAGTCAAAACGACAAAAAACCCTTGAGCGCGAGCTGGAGTGGGTACGTATGACACCAAAAGGGCGACAGGCTAAAGCCAAAGCCAGGTTGAGTGCCTATGATAAGCTTGTTGGTGAAGAGGCCAAGGAGCGCGAAGGTAAACTGGAGCTTTACATACCACCAGGGCCAAGGCTGGGCACGCAAGTCATTGAGGCTGAAAATATCGCCAAGTCGTTTGGCGACAAACTTCTATTCGAGAACCTAAGCTTTGCGCTACCGCAAGGCGGTATTGTTGGCATTGTGGGACCTAATGGTGCAGGTAAAACCACACTCTTTAAATTGATAACCGGTAAGGAACAGCCCGACCAGGGATCATTCACGGTAGGTTCTACGGTAGAAATAGCCTACGTAGATCAGGAGCATGATAATCTGGATCCCAATAAGACTGTATGGCAAACTATATCAGGAGGCAATGAACTGCTCGATTTGGGTGGCAAACAGATAAACAGTCGCGCTTATGTAAGCCGGTTCAACTTCAGTGGTTCAGATCAGGAAAAGAAAGTAGGGAGCCTCTCCGGTGGAGAGCGGAACCGGGTACACCTGGCTATGACGCTCAAACAAGGTGCCAACTTGCTGCTACTCGATGAGCCCACCAACGACCTGGATGTAAATACCCTGAGAGCACTGGAAGATGCACTGGAGAATTTTGGTGGTTGTGCAGTGATTATCTCTCACGATCGTTGGTTCCTGGATCGTATTTGCACGCATACCCTTGCCTTTGAGGGCGACTCGCAGGTCTACTGGTATGAAGGCAGCTATTCAGAATATGAGGAGAATAAGAAGAAACGTTTGGGAGATGTAGAACCTAAGCGGATCAAGTACAAGAAGTTGCAATAAAAAGCCTACTGCCGGGAGCCTGATTCTTGTTCCCGGACTTTCAATTTTTCGCTTACCTAACTACCTAAATTTTATTCTTAATCCACCAATACATTAAAAATTAGCTCATTTCTGTAATTGGTTAGGTAATGCAAGACAAATTATATCATGAGATTGTTTTATCCTCCAATCCCTAATCTTGCAAGCAATACTATTAAGCTAAGCAGCTTTTATGATATACCTCTCCCTAGCCCTCTCAGCGAGAGGGATAATTTACGCTTAGCTTAATAGTATTACCATAATTGAAAATGTAGCCACACTTAAAAATCAAATTTTTACTGTCTAGAGCCCGACTCATGCTCCCGGCTTTTGAATTTTCGCTCTTTCCAGGCCTCTATTTCTTTTTCCAGGGCCTTTTGCTCTTCCTCTGAAAGGTCTTGCTTGTACAGGGCAGACATATCGGGCTGGCCGGCATCTACCCAGCAGGTGTACCAGAAATCCCCTACCATTTTTATGCTTGCTTTCAGCCTCCGTTCTACCATGCCATTGAGCAGATCATGGTAAGCCCGGGAGAACTCTTCGGAGTACACTCTTTGCATAACTGTACCGCGCTGCTCGAAGCTAAACTTCTTATCCTCAGTAAACTGCTCGCTGAGTTGCCGCTCAAAAGTCAGGACCGAATCCAGGGCAAGATGCGCGTTGGTTACGGCTTCCCAGGCTGCCAATTGTGGATTTTCAATGTAGGTGGCCTTACCCGTAAAGAGGTTGTATTCATCAAAATACAACTCCGGTAAGCGGGATTCCCAAAAGCCATGGATGCCGTATTGATCCGTCAACTGGCCATTATAATTTACAGTAGTATGAAGGGGCACGTTAGCATCTCCAATGTAATGCCCCAAATCGGAGGATAACCGGAGAATTTGCTTCATATCGCGGTTTTCAAAAGCTTTGGTCAGCCAATTTTTAACAGAAACGATATGCCAGGGCACAATCCCATAAGCATGCAGGGTATCCTCAGTGTACATGGCCACTGCATCATCCCAATACCGGGGCATTTTCCAAAGAGCACTATCGCCATACACATCAAGATCAATATAATGCCTGGGTGCCTCTCCTTCTACTGCATAGCGCCTACGATCAGGGTTTACCGCATTTTCGGTGATGTACTGAATATGATATTTATAAAAGGGGATCAATTCTGATGGCATGGTAAAGGCTGCAATCCTATTAATACGCTGATGGGCAAAGAATCCCCATGACCATACAGGCCATGAGCCCAGTATCAGCTGAAAACAAATGGTCAGGGCAATAATTTTGATGAGTCTTCTTCGCATTTTTTCCAATTTAAGAAATTAGCCAAAAGGTCATATAAGAAGCCATTTTAAAAATTTATTAAAAAAATTACAGGCTGCATTAAACCTTTTGGTGATTGGGGTATCAAAAGGGCAAACAAAACAACAAATTAAAATAACGATATCATGAAAAAGTTAATCTTAACCTTCGGCATAGCCATCGCATTTTTCATTGTAAATGATGCAGTAGCACAGGAAGTCAACAATGTACCCAATCAAACAGATGCCCGGCAAAAAGTGCAAAGAGCCAGAATAGCGGAGGGCATAGCCTCCGGCGATGTAACCCGCATGGAAGCCAAAAGGCTGCGGACAGAACAACGAGCTATTCGCAGAACCGAGCGACGCGTAGAGGCAGATGGTGTGGTGACAGGCAGGGAACAGAGAAGGCTTAACAAAATGCAGAACCAAGCCAGCCGTGATATCAGACGCCAAAAAAATGACCTGCAGAGACGAGGAAATTAAATATTAAAATCCATAGCTGGTTGAGTTGAAAGGTCACCTGAGAGGGTGGCTTTTTTTATGTCTGATGAAAATGGCTAATTTGATTGAAAATTATACGCACGATGAAAAGGCTATCAGTTATTTGTTTTACAATATTCAGTTTAACTGCATATGGTCAGTCCGGCTTTACTCCCGATCAGGAGAAAATGATCATGGCAGCTGATGAAAATACGCCTATGCGGGTGTATCAAATCACCAATCCTGAGGATAGCCTGCTCTTAAGAACTAAGAGTGATGACATTACTGTGGACCCTGATGATCCGGTGCTGCAGCATTTTATCAAACGCCTTTATGCAACCGTGACCGATAGCGCCAGCCTGGGTGCAGGTATTGCAGCACCGCAGGTGGGTATTCTTAAAAACATCATCTGGGTACAGCGCTTCGATAAGCCCAAATTTCCATTTGAGGTGTATTTAAATCCACGGATCATTCAATATTCAGAACAAAAATACCCCTGCCGTGAGGGTTGCCTTTCGGTTCCCAATCGCAGCGATAGCTTGTCAAGCAGATCATATACTGTGCTGGTGGAATACGACCGACCTGATGGTTCGCACAATATGGAAATGGTAGAGGAATTCACCTCGGTAATCTGGCAACATGAGGTAGACCATCTCAATGGCATCATCTACCTCGATCATTTGAAAAAAGAACAGCTGGAGGCACGAAAGGATGAAGCCGATAGCACTACTATTTCAGAATCCACGAAACATGATGCTCTCGCAGAGGAAGAAAAAATAAGGACGGTGAGGGGGCGATCTAATACAGCCTTAGCCAAACAAGATGTGGCCGGTATACTGAACACCTACGCTTCCAACATTACCATCACCGGTGGTGCAGGCACACAGCTGGATGGTAGAGAAACACTTGAGCAATTTTTAACTGATCTTTTTGCTGCCAATCCAGGGCTTTATTACATCAGAAGCATTTCTGATATCGAGGTGAGTGCTGATGGGCAACGCGCCTGGGAAACCGGTCGGTGGCGCGAGGTACCCGGTAAAGCGGGTGGCAAATATTCTGCCCATTGGGTAATCGAAAATGGGGTATGGAAGATAAGGTCGCAGGTGTTTGTGGGTTTAAGGTAGATTGGAAACTGGTGGTTGTGGGGAATTGTGGAACGGAGGATGTGGGGAAATGAAATTCGGATGATCTGATATTCGGATGATTCGGATTCTGGATCTGTTTCGTTAGCGCGCGTTTCTGAAACGCATGCTTGTTTGCTTTATTTTGCGGACGCGTTGCAAACGCGCCCGATCTAAACCCGATTTGGTTCTACCTAAGCTTGATTCAGTTTGCTGAGCTGCTTTTTTAGCAGCTTTACCCGGCCTCTACTGATCGGCAAATGCTTGCCAATAGCCTTCACCCTCAGCGTATGCATATTATCGCCATGGCTTTTGATGGAGTCAATAGCCATTAGGTTGATCAGGTACTGGTCGTGCATCCAAACGATCGGCAAACGGAAAAACAGGGCTTCCAGATGGTGCAGTGTGTGATTGAGCACATATTTTTTATAGCCATGGGGGTGCTTGCAATGGATCAGTACTACCCTATCTTTCCCCTGCTCAAAATAAAGGAGCTCATCCAGCTGGAACCGCAGCTCATCCTCCTCATTGAGGGCTGTCATGTTCACCATTTCTTTGGGTTTGATCCTACTGATGAAATAGAATTTTCGGCGCCTGAGGTAAATAGCTCTATAAATAACCATCACCGGCACCACGATGAAAAGACCAATGATATGGGTGTAAGCGTAACTTAGAAAATCGGCTTGTATACTAAAGGCGGTGGCCCGGTAGCCTGCCATCAATATTGCACAAAATACTACAGTCACGAAAAAGCTGATAAACTCCCAGAATAGCGTGTTTTTAATGGTGAATAAATATCGAGGTGGATACAGATTTTGCTTCAATACCGCAGTACCATGGATAATACCCAAAGCGAGCAGGCTTAGGAAAAGGGCTACAAATAAAAACCTGGGGTCATACTCGGTAAATGGTGTCTGGAACTTTGGTATGACATAAACATAGACTACAAATGTGACGGCAATCAAAAGTGATTTGTAAACTACCACAAGGTTTGGATGCTGCCGGGGTGTTAAGTCAAAAGGCCGATCCAATAAGCTGTTCTTCATATTTTTATCTTATTTACCATTTGCCTTGCGCCATGCATCCTGGCTGGTTCTGATATCTTGATGGTTTACCAATTCTTTCTGAAGCTTTTCCTGTGCTTTGGTTATCGCCGTATCGATCATTTGATGTGCTATGGCCTCATCTTCACTTACCGCCATTTTCTGCATCATATTTCGAACTCTATCTCCTCCGAAAATATCGATGACTGCTTCGTCCAGGCCGATGTAGCAGATCGTTTCTACCGACTTGTCAAAATGCTCCACAACTTCCCGCTGTACTGATAACATGGGGTGTGCCTCTATCAGGATGACTTTATCAGCTTTGATATACCCTAAACCAGACAATGCATGGCCGCTGAGCAGCACATAGCCCGGACTCGATATCACACCCAAATCCTCTGATATTTGAATATTTAAAGCTTTCGAAAGCTGTAGAATTTCAGCCTTAGTCTGGTCAAAAAAATAGACGATAAGGACATGCTGTTGGTCAGCATCGGCTTTGAACTGTTGCAACACATTTTTGTATTTGGCGACCTTACTGATGTAAGCGATATGCTTCAGCTGACGGGGCTTTGGCTTTTTGGAGAATAGGTTGAACATCTGCTAGACCACTTATGTGGCAAATAGAAAATTTAATATAAGAAGGTTTTCAATAGGAAAATATCCATTTGAAGAAAAGCAAAAAAATTCCGGGCCATGACGACCCGGAACATGATTAAAAAATGGCAAAAGCCCAACCAAAAAATATCTACACTTCCTCCAAATAGGCTTTTCGATCTACTACGCCATCTGCAAGTACTTTCAGCTGTATATCCATACGCTTCTCAAGCTCCAGCATATTATGCAGTTTGGTCGCATCATCATATAAGCCCATAATATTAGCATAGGTGGCTACTGCGCCGTAGGTCGCAATTTTGAAATGAATTATGTGCTGTACACTGGTGATGATGGCTGCATCTTTTACTTTATTGTCGATGCATCTATCCAACAGTTCATCCGTTTGATAAATCATTCGCCTCATGATGGTATTCTTCTCCCCTCTTTTTTGGGTGAAAAGGTCATTAAATACCTGCTTTAGCATCAATTGATTGTCGGCGGTGGTATTGTCATATTCCACCAATAGCTCCTTCAGTTTATCATCAGAGGCATCAAGCGTCAGCTTCTGTACAAATGGAATCAACTGCACTTCTGCATCATAGATTTCACGAAGCTGCTCTATCATTAAATCCTGTAAATCTGCTATTTTTTTCATTGATCTTCTCCCTTTCTTATTACTTGGTACAAAGTAAAAAACAGCCTCCTCGAAAAAGAATGACGGATGTTAGCTAGCGGCCGCTTTAAATATGATTGTTGCTAGCAAAGAAAAATGTCTTACACTGCTGGCTTCCAAACCTTCAAGGTTTTGGAAAACTTTGAAGGCTTAAGGTGACAGATACCATCACCAACAAATTTCTGCGCGACGGTCTATAGTATTATCGAAAAACTGTTCTTAATTTTTTGTACGGAAATCCAATTATAGTGTGACGTTATGACTAAGCAAGTAAAACCAGTAGTGCGTATAGAGGACCTTAATATTACCTATAAAAACAAGGTTGTAAAAGCCAGGAAACTGACTATCTCTTCGCATATTCCTATGTCCATAGATGCTGCCTGGGCCAATGTACAAACCCCTGCGCTACTGCAGTTTATAACAAAAGGGATGATCCGATTTCGCGCGGTAAATGGCCGCTTACCCCTAAAATGGCAGCAGGGAAGTACCTATGGAGTTAGGATGTACATCTTTGGATTTGTACCTTTTGGTGGAACCCATTATCTGAAAATTGATAAGATTGATGAGACACAACACCAAATCGAAACCATAGAATGGGACAATAGTGCCAAGGTTTGGAATCATCATGTGCGTCTGGAGTCGCAAAATGCAGGCTGGATATTCTATGAAGATGCCATCACGATTTATGGAGGATGGATGACCGCTTTCATCACATTATTTGCCAAATATTTTTATCTCCACCGCCAAAAGCGATGGCAAATTGTAGCGAAAGAGCAGCTAGACTTCAGTAAATAGAGCGATTGATGAATGGTTTATTGCTTAGCTCTAAACTTTCAAGGTTTTGGAAAACTTGAATAGTAAAAAGACTAGTACCAAATATTACACGTTACAAAACCGATCCTTCCAATTCAAATCAAACAAACATACGGCGTATGATCGGAGTACTCCGAAGTAGCTCTGCAGACTTGCGTGGCGGTTTCGGAAGCCTCCGAAATGGCCCTGCAACCTTGCATGGAGGTTTCGGAGACCTCCGGTGATACGCTGCAACCTTACATAGGGTTTTCGGAGCATTCCGAAGATACCAGGTAAGTTAGTAGGACATTTTAAGGAATAATTATCAATAAGTGATAAATTTATTGACGTTATATAAATAGATATTTAAATTAAACAGCGATAATTAAATGTTACATTTTAACCTAACTTATTTCAATCATGTTAGCAATACCCAACATCAGCAAGTACCGCAACGGTGAGTTTGTAAAATACATTGCCAATATCATTACCATAGGTGGTAATCACGACCTGGCCACTTTAAACCTAGCCGAGAAACACAGCGCATTAGAACCCCTTTATACCAAACTTACGGCTGTCTTCAAGCAGGACCGTGGTAGTGACCTGACCCGCGAAATAATAGAACTCGATAAAACAAGAGATTCTGACTACAACGGCATCCGGGGTGTGGTGGGCAGCTATGCAAGCCATCATCACGATGAGGCTACCAAAAACCTGGCTGCCGCCCTGCTGAAGGTGCTGGAAAGCCATGGCAGCAACCTGGCCCGCCTTAGCTACCAGGAGCAGACGGCAGCTACAGAAGATATTGTAAACAAGGTAGAGCAAAACCATGCTGATGCCCTGAGCACACTCAACCTTACCGGGTGGTTTAACCACATGAAAACGACCAACCAGCAGTTCAACACTACATTCCTCGCCCGAAACAAGGAATACGCCGAGGCTCCACAAGAAAAGCTTGCCGAACTGCGCGATGAGACTACTGCCGCCCTACAGGAATTCATCAAATTCACCAATGCTTATGCCACTATCAATGATACCGGTGCATATGATGCATTGATCAATGAAGTAAATGCCCTCACCCACAGCTACGATTTAGTGGTGAGCCGCCGGCTGGGCAGTAGCACTGCTACCACCACCGAAGAGGAAGAAAGCCTGGATGCAGATTTTGATGAGGTAGGGTGATAAACCAAGTGGCTGTTATTCCCAGATATCAAGGAATAACAGCCACTTTTGTCACCTGTATAAGGTAGAAAAACATACAGAATGTTTTATATTAGGTTGTTGTGTGGAATTTGGGTTTCGTAAATTTTCTTAAGAATCATTAACTATTTGCCCGATATTTGAAATATGAGTGAATTGAATATTGTCAGAGGAGACTTAAAAAGTAAACCTGAAGCCTCAAAACAACTTGCAGGGCTTTTTGAGAATCTAAAAGACCGTTTTGAAGGTACACTTTACCTTGGATATCCTATAATCGGAACATCTGAAGGGGGGTTTCAGATCGATGCTCTTTTACTGACCAAAGAAACAGGGTTGATTGTTTTTAATGTCGAAGAAGGGTTGAGAAATGGCACTGATTACAACGACATTCAAGATGAAAACTATACCAAACTCAAATCAAAGCTAATTCAGCACAAACTACTGACCAATAGAAGGGAATTAGCATTTGAAATAAAAACCGCCACATATGCACCTGCTTGGACAGGTGATGATGAAGAGGATGCTGATTATCCGTGTTTTACGGATAATCAAAAATTAATTGATTACCTAAATTCATCATCTTGGGATGAAAGTGAGTATTACGAAAAACTACTTTCTGTTCTTCAATCGATTACAACCATTCGAAAAAATAAGTCAAGAGATTATGTAAAAAAGGTTGATTCTAGAGGTGCTAAACTTAAAAAGCTGGAAGACTCTATTGCGAATCTAGACAGACAGCAAAGTTCGGCCGTAATAGAAACAGTTGAAGGGGTACAACGAATTAGAGGACTGGCTGGATCAGGTAAAACCATAATACTTGCACTAAAAGTGGCATACTTACATGCAAAAAATCCTGACTGGAAGATTGCTGTCACATTCAATACTCGATCTCTTAAAGATCAATTTAAAAAGTACATCAGAATGTTCAGCTATGAACATATTAACGAAGAACCTGATTGGGAAAAAATTGATGTAGTAAATGCTTGGGGAACAGCATCGTCTCCAGGAATTTACTTCGATATATGTAGAGCCCACAATATCGAATATATCGACTTTTCTTCATCCAAGAGGTTCACTACTGAGTATGGAAAAGAATTCGACAAAGTTTGTGAGAAAGCAATTAATGAGATTTCAGAATTCAAGCAGAAATATGATCTAATAGTCATTGATGAAGCACAAGATTTCTCAAAAGAATTTTTAAGAATGTGCTACAGCATTCTTAAGCAACCAAAAAGACTTGTTTATGCATATGACGAGCTTCAAAGTCTTAACTCCAAAACCATGGACTCTCCTGAAGCTCTCTTTGGTAAAGATGAAAAAGGTAAGTTTTTGGTTCAATTGATTAACGAAGATAATCAGCCAAAACAAGATATTATTTTGTATAAGTGCTATCGCAACTCTTTGGAGATTCTAACTTCAGCACATGCATTAGGATTTGGAATTTATAGTTCTAGCTTGGTGCAAATGTTTGATAACTCAAACTTATGGAAAGATATAGGGTATGAAGTTAAGGATGGTAACCTAAGAGAAGGAGAACCGGTAACTCTAAGGAGAAATAACGAAACTAGTCCTGAATTTCTCTCTAACCATTCTCC
The DNA here is from genome assembly GCA_965227155.1 of Cyclobacteriaceae bacterium. Classification (GTDB taxonomy): domain Bacteria; phylum Bacteroidota; class Bacteroidia; order Cytophagales; family Cyclobacteriaceae; genus UBA6059. The sequence goes on along the minus strand of OZ245731.1, from coordinate 2,716,757 downwards.
TATAGATGACCTTTTGGTTTTTAAATCATTTGAATCAAATAGTGAACAAATAGAATATGTAGTAAATGAAATTATAAAAAATATTCGTGAGGATGAACTCAAACTAGATGACATAATGGTAATTAATCCAGATCCATTAACAACAAAAAAATTGGTCGGAGCATTTAGGCAAAAATTGTTTGATAAAGGCGTTAATTCCAGTCTCGCTGGGGTTTCATCCTCTCCTGATATCTTTTACGATAATGATACAATCACTTTTACTGGAATTTACAGAGCGAAAGGAAACGAAGCAGCAATGGTTTACATCATTAACTCTCAATACTGCTTTGATGGAATAGAACTCGCTAAAAAACGTAACATTTTGTTTACAGCCATGACGCGAAGTAAGGCTTGGGTTAGGGTATGTGGAATTGGACCAAGAATGGAAGGCTTAAAGCAAGAATTTCTTAAGGTTAAAGAAAATGATTTTTCGCTTTCTTTTAAATATCCAACTAAAGATGAACGTGAACATATGAATATTGTGAACAGGGATATGTCAACAGAAGAAAAAAATAGGGTACAAAAGAATCAGAAAAATCTTGCACAAGTGTTGGATGATCTTAGAGATGGAAAAATCAGAAAGGAAGATTTACCTAAAGAGTTAGTTGAAGAAATCAAAAAGCTTTTTTAATCGTGAAGGCCGAAATACTCAAGCAAATCACAAACTTGACATCTCAATTAATAGCTGTCAATCTTTCGGAAGAACAAAATTTTCCGTCGGAAAAAGATGGGTCAATCTATATTTCTGGAAATCATGATCTTGCTGTCGCTTTAAAAAACATCCCATATTCAGAAATATATAATTTGCTGGACAGGGAAAAGAACTACAACATAAAGATGGTAGATGGTGCTTTAATTCAATTGATGTATAGCTTTAACAATGAAGGGGCTTTAGAAAAGTATAGATTGGCATTCTTTCCTTCGCCCAATTTAGAGGAATTTCAAAACAACAGCGAAATATACGAACTGGACGAAGTTTATGCTGATATCCTCGACAAGAATATTGTAACCACTCCGATACGCTTTGACTTTGACCCCAAAAACTTTAAAATTATTGATCACTCAAAATCACATGTTACTATAGGTCAATATAGAAATTGTAGGATACCACTTACTGTACCAATAACTCCTTACATATTTATTGATTTTATTCTAAGGAATTTTTATAATACTGCTAGAACCAAATTTACAAGCGATCTAAGTTTCGAACTTAATGCTACATTTGATGAATGTATTCAAGATGAAGAAAGGGCTATTTTGCATATGGCAATCTCTTGCGCTTAAACTTAACTCCACACAAAAAGCACTTAAAATGAATATGCGAACTGAGCCATCTGATAGGACAGAGCGAAAAGAAACTTCGGTACTTCTAGTAACCGAAGCGCATACTCATTTTAGTTGGACGTTATGTATAAGACTCGCATTCCATGGATGATAGTACTATAAAAATCTTAGGGTTCATTCTTTCTGGCGTGGCGGCAGTTGCAGGTTTCCTTTACTGGCATTTCAAAACTGTTAACGGCTTCAAAGACGACATTCACAAACTTGAACTCAAGTTTAAAGATCTCGAACAGAGGGACAACCTTCAACAGCATACTATCGATAAACTCAGTGAACTATATCCACTTTTGAAAACTATTTTCGAACAAATGAACGGAGGTAAAAATGGATAAATTCGTTGATTTCAAGAGGCTTTCCTATTTAGGAGATAAGGTCAAATTGAAGACCGCATCGAAGGAAGAGAAGGATGAATTCATGCATCTACTCTATCAAAATGGTGATTTGACTGAAGGACAATACAAGGATTATAAAGCAGGGAGAAATACCCAAGAAATAGTAGATGCCGCACTTGCTATTGGAGCCGTATTACTAGTCACTTACCTAATTGGTGAACTTTTCAAAAAATAGGAGATATGCCACTAACCATTACTAGTCTGAACATTTTGAATGAATACATTAATGGCGTGATGAATCGAGCGGATCACCATGCTCATAATGTCAACGAAATTGTTCTTTCCCTCGCAGGAGCAGTGATTTGGAAATCAACTGCGGATATCGAAGTGAAAACTTATCAAGGAGAAACTGCCAACATCCTCTGGTTAACTATCAACTCTAGAAGGTACGCTTTAGCTTTCAACCACAATACTGGTCGAATTGAAATTCGTGAAAGAACCATCAGGGGACAAGTACTACATGAGTTGGATAACTCGACATCTAATTCCGAATTGAAAAGAATTTTTAACTCACTGTAGATGTCCTATACATAACATTTGCTAGCACGAATGCGCCAACTGCCACTTTACCTACTTCAGTCCGAACATCACCATGAATCAGCCGCTGGGAAATGCCGGTGCTTTCTACTTGCTGCATCTCGCAGGATTTTCATCTTTCTGAACGCAGTGGTTATCTGATACTTTGTGGGCACTGGCAGATTCATTAGTTTTATCGGAACTTGCCAAGCTCTGGGCGCATACCTGCTAGCTTGGTTACCTGTCACCTGTGTCACTTGCCAAGTCCTGTACAATTAGCGAACTTTGAGTATGATCAAACGGGTTTACATTGACACCTCCGTATTTGGTGGATATTTCGATTCAGAATTTGAAACCTCAACTAAAACCTTCTTCAAGGTCCTGATTTCCCAGAAAGTGACAATTTTAGTCTCTGAGATTCTCGAACTTGAAATTTACAAGGCTCCTGATCATATCATTGATCTCTTTGAATCGCTTTCCAATATTGAGTAAGTCGAACTGACAGATGAGGCCAAGCAACTAGCTGAACTGTACATTAAAGAGAAAGTAGTCAGACGAACAAGCGTGGCTGATTGTCAACATATAGCTCTCGCAACAATTTACAAAGCTGATGTGCTTGCGAGTTGGAACTTTAAGCATATTGTCAACCTTGAACGTATAAGAGGATATAATTCCATTAACTTTAGGGAAGGCTATCAGATGACTGAAATCCGAACACCAAACGAAATATTTAGAGATGAAAACAGCAACTAGTACAAGTACCATGGTCGAACGAATGAGGGAAATTCGTGAGCAGGTTAGCCAGGAGATCATAAACATGTCATTAGACGAAGAACGAGCCTACTTAGCTGAACAACTCAAAAAATTAAAAGCAAAACGGAAGAAGACGAACAGGTAACGTTCGATGTAGGGTATGGCCTTACTTAATCATTTGTAAAGAGCCTGTAAAACATCCCACTTATCAGCAGTAAAGAAAGTGATCTGCTTTCTACCCTTTTCGGCTTCCAAGAGATTTTTATAAGGAATGCCGCAGTGCCTCTTTTAAACTTTGAATATACCGGCGGATTTCACTATTTTACTACTTCTAGCCATTATAGACACACGATTGTTATAACTCGATAGAAAATGCAGAAACTTATAATATTCGTCATGTTGTTAGGTATAATCCAGTCAATTCATGGACAGGAAGGTGACTCGTCAAAAGTCGAAGAAGTTTATTTGATCGCTCAAAAAATGCCTGTAGTAAAGGAAGGTAGAGAAAGTTGGAAACAGTGGATTCAGGCAAATAATAGATTTTATAATTCACCACAGATTGACGATGAATATAATGTGGTCTTTGTAGAATACATTGTAGACTCAAGTGGAATAATTAGAGATGTAAAATGTATTAGGGGGATAGGTGAACCCTATGATAATGAGGCGGTAAGATTAGTCACAGAATGTCCCCTTGAATGGCTTCCAGGTCAACAATATAACAAACCTGTAAATGTCAAAGAGGTAAGACCTATTTACTTCACGGATCATAGGCCAAAAAAATGATACGAAAGAAAAATCAAAGAAATGGAAGAAAAAAAATGCAGAATTAAGCCGCTTAGAATAAATCTTGGTATCTAATAGGGTTTATTCCCACTAGTCCTCGTTTGCATCAAGGGCTTAAGACTAGCGCATTTGGAATGCACTAAGCCTCTTCTATTTCAAACAAAGGCTAAAGAATCAACCTGGTACCAGGGCAAAATCAAAATCTTTAGTTTTAATAACCAATATGGTTTCTCCAACAGCAAACAAAAGTCACCTGGAGGAAAGTCATCTTTGAGAGAAATCTTTTTTATCCGGCAGCTTGTATCTGCTGCGCTACAGCCTGTGCTTCCAGGTGCTGAATTTCAATTTCCATCAATTTAATTTCAGCCTGTAGGTCGTTGCTGTTGAGGTTAATGTCATACTGAAGGTTATCAATAGTTTCCTTCAATATGGATAATGTATTTTCCATTGTATTAATTTTAATAGAACCAATTAACAGCATCGATATCTATTTGTTTCATTTTCAGCAGATTATTTAGGCTCCTATGACGAAACTCATATTTATTATTGCTGCCCAACAGCATTTCAACCCTCTAAACCCACAAAAACTTTGAAACGGATTCTTGCAGCCCTCCTATTTGTGATTATTGCCGGTGCACTCTACATTCAATTCACACCAGATTTTCAGCATAGCCCTCCTACACTTTATACCAATGGCAATATCCTCACGCTCAACCCTCAGCAGCCTACGGTTAGCGCCATGTTTGTAGAAGACGGACGCATACGAGCATTAGGCGGTGAGGATATCATCAACTCGATTGGTGAAGAGCCTATTGACATTGTAGACCTGCAGGGCAAGACCCTCATGCCGGGCTTCATCGATCCACATACCCATGCCGGATTGAGCCTGATCTTTTCTTCTACCATTGATCTTTCCGGGTTTACCCATGCCAGCAATGAAGCCATCTGGGCACATTTTGCCCAGGCCGTAAAAAAGGCCGAGCCAGGTGAGGTGCTGGTAGGCATGGGGCTGGACCCCATTCTTACCCCGGACATCCAATTACCGACAAAGGCCAGCCTTGATGCTATGGCTCCCAACAACCCGGTTGTGATATTTAGCCAAAGCCTGCATAATTATTGGGCCAATTCACTGGCTTTTGAAAAAGCAGGTGTCAGCGCCGAAACGCCCGATCCTTCTGCGCACAGTTATTATGGCAGGGATAGTCTGGGAGCACTTAATGGCCTCATCGTTGAGCAGCAGGCCTTTCTACCTTTTCTCCCTCTGGTCAAAGAAAACATGGCCAAAGGATCTATTACTGACCGGGCTAAGGAAGTAATGGCAGCCTATGCCCGCAATGGCAATACCACCATTGCAACAGCAGGCATGTCTATGGAAGACCCAAAAACATTAATGCTGTGGCAACATTTATCTGCTACAGAACTTACTTTCATGGGAAAATTATTATCAGCCATTGGTCAGCTGCCCAAGCGACAACCGTTGCCCCGGCATTTTATTTACCTAAGGCATGACATGGCAGGTGCCCTACCTGATACCCCTGGAATCAATGACCCTGCTTACGGTATCCTGGGCGTAAAGCATTGGTATGACGGCTCTCCCTACATAGGATCTATGTATATGGATGAGCCTTATGGAACTACGCCTTTAACAAGGGATCAACTTTACATACAACCGGGCACACGGGGTGAAGCCCTTATTGAACAGGATGAATTGAAAACCTTCATCAGAAAATATCACAAATCCGGCTGGCAAATTGCAATCCACACCCAGGGTAATGCCGCCATTAGAGAAGTGCTGGATGCCTTTGAAGCATTGAGCGATGAACTGGACTTTAGCCAATCCAGACACAGGCTAGAGCATTGCCTGATGCTGGATTCTCTACAAATCATGCGGCTTAAAAAGCTCAATATCACACCGAGTTTTCATGTGAACCACATCACCTATTACGGCGATGGATTGCGTACCGATCTACTCGGCGAACAAAGGGCACAGGCACTACTGCCTATAGCATCTACCGGCGAGGCTGGCATCAGATACACCCTGCATGCCGATCAGCCCATGTTTGAAAGTAAGCCTTTTCGCCTCATTCAGTCAGCAGTTGAGCGAAAGACAAAAAGTGGCGAGATACTTGGAGAAGGCGAACGAATCACAACTCTGGAAGCTATACGCGCCCTAACAGTGGATGCTGCCTGGCAAATAGGCCTGGAAGATCAAATAGGGACATTGGAAGCGGGCAAGTTGGCAGATTTTATTATTGCGGATCAAAATCCATTGGCAACAGCAGATTCACTCTTACAGGAAATCCAGGTACTTGAGACATATGTCGGTGGAAATCGCATTAATTTTTGACATTAAGCCCTCATTCCCTTGTTATTTATTTTAGGAATAAATTATTTTAGTTGTGAATAAAGTGGGATTATTATGACTAAAACTGATAAAAAGGAAGCTTTACAAGGTTTTCAAATGATTTTGGGTAGAGAAACTTTTGTTAGTCTCAAGGTCAATTTTTGGTTTACCATCTTATTGAGTTGTCATTTTATTTTCTTTGGAATTAGGCTGTGGTTTAAGGATACCTCAATTATTGGCGGTCCCTTGTATGTAGCTACAGGCTTATTATTTCTGCTTCACTGGGCACTTTATTTTACGGATAATCCATGGAGCCCTAAACTTATCATCGAGGATGATCAACTGAGCATCAAACCGGGCCTAAGATCAAACCTTGAGACATTCAAGGCCGGTGATATATCTCGCATTCAATTCCGCTCTTACCATATCATAATTGGTCAGGAGGATCAATCGGAATCTCTTCGCTTTAAAATCAATTCTGCCACTTCTATTGAATTGAAGAAGCGCATCAGAGCCTGGGCCGAAGAGTTCCACATTCCTGTTTATGGCGGCTGATTTTTTGGTGCATCACATTCACCCTTTTCTGATTTTTCTCGTATGTAAAGCCAGGAAATATCTAAAATCAGGCTTTAACTACTTTTTACCATGGAAAGCTATTGGAACTCCAGCAATAAGATAGTTTTTATCTCAATTGTATTCCTTTTTGTCGGCGGCCATTTGGCATGGGATTTTTTTAACGGGGGCGTGCCCAGTCACCATATTTTGCAAAGGGAAGATCTCCCCAGTGTTTCTAACTGGTGGGGTATTTTGCTATTACCCGGATTAGCAGCTTATACCCTTTGGCGTATTGAAAAAAGAAATCTTGACCCTGCAAACCAAAAAAATGCCATGTGGGGATTTATTGGTGCATTGATTTTTGGCATCACATTATCTGTGTTTTTTAAAATGGAAACCAATGTGCCCGGATATATGATGCTGGCATTATTGGCAAGCTCCTTCTTTATTCCTTTTTACAGGATTGAATATTTGATGGGTTTTGTACTGGGTATGCTGATCACCTTTGGTGGCGTGCTGCCCCTGGGTGTGGGCACCATTTTGGTTGCTATTGGTGCATTCAGCTATTTGATAATCCGGCGAGGAGTTTTGCTGCTATTTAACCGAATGGTCGGTTAAACCTGCAATCTAAAATGCTTACTGGGCTTCTTCATCAATATTTACCAAACTAACCCATTCAAACGATCTTGTGATCCAAAGCGCTTTTGACTACTGAAGCACGCGAATGCACATGCATTTTTTTGTAAATGTTTTTGATGTGTGTTTTTACCGTGTGGGGGCTGATAAACATGAGTTCGGCGATCTCCGCATAGTTTTTCCCGGCTACCAGCTGTTCAATCACTTGCAATTCTTTTTCTGAAAGCCCAAAGGCTTCAATGCTTTTTTGCCGATCCAGCTCCTCCTGTACTTCATTGCTGTCCTGGGTGCTCATTTGCCTGATCAGTGTGCGGGCTATTTTTCTGGACATTGGTGCACCCCCCGCTTTCAACTCCTCCAGCGCCTGCACTATTCTTTGTGGTGTCTCATCCTTTAGCAGATATCCTACTGCCCCGGCTTGTATAGATTTCAGGATTTTATCAGCCTCCTCAAATATGGTGAGCATGATAATTTCAGGATTTCCTTCACCCTCTGCCTTAATTTTCCTGGTGGTTTCAATCCCCGAAATACCGGGTAGCTCTATGTCCATTAGAATCACTTCCGGCATTTGGTCATCGGTCATAGCTTCTAATTTGCGTATGGCTTCTTCGCCGGAAGCAGCTACCATATCCAAATGGATGTCTTTGAAATATTTGAAATTATCAATAAACCGCTTCCTCAAACTAGGGTTATCTTCAACCAGACCAATGCTTAGTGACATCTTTTTTTATTCAAATATTGTAATCCTACTAACCAGTATCAATACCCTTTAAAGGGTATAAGGCACCGTAAACTGCACTTTAGTGCCCGCTCCTTTTAATGATTCAATGGCAAAATTGCCTTCACTTTCTTTCATCCTGCGTTTCATGTTTTCGAGCCCGTAATGCTCCCCATTTACATGGGCCGTTTCAAAACCAATACCATCATCTTTGACTTGTACGGCAATGGCATTGGCAGATTTCTTCACAATGATCTCGATTTTTGAAGCCCTGGCGTGCTTGACAATATTCTGGCAACTTTCTTCTATACAGCGTATAAGGTTTAAGGCCGGAGCTGGACCTATTTTCTCCACACCTGAAGTCTCATTGTAAATCTGGTAACCGAGGTTTTCCTGATATTTTAAATACCCTTCGAGAAAGTTTTCGATGTGATCTTCCAGTTCGCCGGTAGAGATGGCGGCAGAATTCAAAGACCAAATACTATCTCGCAGGTTTGTCATAGTGGTCTGTGCATCCTGCTTCAGCGAGTCGATTAATCTCCTGAGATCAGACTGCTGTGGTAAATCCTGTACTTGCTCTGTCATGCTAAGTCCGGAAATGATACTGGTAAGCTGCGCACCTACGTGATCGTGCAGGTCACTGCTGATCCTTTCCCGCTCCTTCTGCACTTTCTGTTGCATTTCGAGCTCCTCTACCCTTCTGATGAGCTTCCTTTGTGAGAAATACCTCACAACTAACCCAATCGCACTTACGCTTATTGCCAGCATTGTCAATAAAAACCACCAGCTCCTGTACCAGGGTGCGTTGATAGCAATGGATACCACGGATGCCCTGGATACATTACCATACACATCGCGGCCTTTCACCTCAAACTGGTAATCCCCCTCTCGCAGAAACTCGTACTCTTTGATAAACTCTTTAGACCAGGAAGACCACTCCTCATCAAGGCCGACCATTCTGTAGCTAAATTCATTATTATGTACCTCGTCATAGGAAATGAGGGCGTACTCGAAGCGCAGGGAATTTTGATCGTAGGGCAATGATATCTGAGGTGCATTGATTGCGGTACCCACGTTGGCATAAGCCACACTGTCATCACCAACGATAACTTTGCTAATATTGGTGATGCCTTCTGAATCTTTTTGCTGGAATTGGTTAGGGAAATAATGCAACAGGCCATCGGTCATACCAAACCAGATGGAGCCATCCACATCCTCAAAAACTGCCCAAAGACCAGGTGATTCTACTGCTTTAAGTTCGGTTTTATTGGTCGGTAAAAAATCATCCCCTTCTTTGGTGAAAGTGGACACATGCATAAAAGGAGGGTTGTCGTGCAGCACATAAATGGTGCCATCAGAAACCTCTCTGATGGTATACACTACATTACGATAGGGTGGAAACCGGTCGCTCTGTTCAAATCTATTGTTCTCATAATCCCAGATGCCTTTATCTGAACTAAAAATCAGCTCGCCATCCACCAAATTGGCCGGAAAGTGGAGCATGGGCAGCCCATCATCCGGACCAAAAGCTCTAAATGTGGGTTCATCAATACTGCCCTCATTGAAAAAATCCAGCGTCATTACACGGCCACTATTGGAGCATATCCATAGGTTTCCCTGGGCATCCTGTTCAATGTAGCGGATGTAATCCGGCACCAGATCCCGAAAGGAAATAAGCCTTTCTTTACCATTGCTCCGATCGATCAGAAACAATCCCTGTGTGGTTGTGAAATAGATAATATCCGGATTCTTTGCTGCCGTTTCGAATTTATAAGAAGTATATTCAGCAATTAATCTTTTGTTGTGGTTTTTATCAATGGCATATAAACCGTTACTGGTACTAACCCATAGCTCATCATCCACAATTTCCAATTCAAAAGATTCACCAATGGGAGGTCCAACATTTTGGAAGGCAAGGTTTTCATCAGGATTATACCGAAATACACCTGTGTGTGTGGAAACATATAAAGCGTCATTCCATCTTAAAATATCATTCACGATATCTATCAGCCCGTTTCGCTTATCAAATTTCTTAAGGGGCAAATGATAGTCGAGTTTGCTAAGGCCGAAATTGGTAGAAGCCCATACTGCCCCACTTTTATCCTGAAACATGTTATGGATATGATCATCGGCAAGGCCATCGGATTCTGCTATGTGGTTGATAACATTGCCCTCCAGGCCTACCTGATAGATCCCGCTGATCCAGCTTACCAAAAATGACTGGTCACTGAGGGGGAGGACATTTTCCAGGTATTCATTAGGTAGCAGGTCGTTAATGTTGCCTTCCACTCTACGCTTCTGACCATTTTCTATCCAATACATTCCGGTAGAGGTAAGCACCATTATTTTACCAGGCTCCCAAAGAAAAACATCAAAGAGAAGACCTTCCGGCCAATAGGCCTGTATTTCCAGCGGGATCAACTTACCATCTTCATACCTGGTCATGCCCCTGGAGGCTGATTGCACCCACACTTCGTCTCCTACTTCCCACACCCTACCAAACATCGAGTCATCAGTGAGCACAGAAAACCGGTCTTCATCACTATGGTATACGTACAGGTTTTGCCGTGTCAAAAAAATATGATCAACGCCATCAGAAACAATGTCTTGGATGGAGATCAGATCCTGATAGGGATCCGGAAGTTTGTGCTTTAATGAAATGAAACTAAAGGCACCGTTTTCTTCCTGATTGATGTAGCCAAGGTCACCGGCACCTCCTACATACATTTTTCCTTCATTATCTATTATGACCTCCCTTACTTGTAGAAAATTGGGAAATTGAATTTTAGTCCATGCTTTTCCATCAAAGCGCAACAGTCCCTCTCCATTGCCACTATAAAACACGCCATGCTCATCCTGAACCATTTCCCAACATTGAGAATGAGAGCCATATTCTTTAGGTGTATAATTAGTAATGGATGGATAACCGTAATCCTGGCTTACAAGAAAGCTTTTCTGACCCTGAGCATAGAATTGGCAGCACACAAAAAGGATCAGTAAAACATTCGTTTTATTCAGGCAATTAAGCAGCATTTAAGTAGGTAGTGTGGTTGTCAATTATGATCTAAGATAGAAAAATTATCGGATTATATAGGACTAATTCAAGCATTTAAATCGGTTTGTGCTTAGCTCAAACGGTATATACTGCATTCATCAAAATAAGATTGCGAGACTTTGATTAAAATAGGTTATTGAATCAGAACCTTAAATAACAAACTATGCAATCGAAACTCTTTTTAATAGTCATAGCCCTGGCCTTATATGCCTGCGGCGGTCAACAGCAAAAAACGGAAAGCGATATACAGGAAGCTGTAGAAGCTCCGGCTGATTTTCAGGCTATATCGCTGCTCGGCGACACCTTACGGTCTCTTCCACCCTCTGCTACTGCCCTACAAAAGCTGGACTCAGTAAAGGCCATGTATGAGGCGGAAAAAAACCTTGACAACCTGATTTGGTACGGACGCTTTACGGCTTATGCCGGCGACTATCGTGAGTCTATTGCCATTTATTCAAAAGGCCTTGAAACATATCCAAACGAACCACGAATCCTTAGGCATAGAGGCCATCGCTATATCTCTGTTCGTGAGTTTGACAATGCCATTTTGGATCTGGCGAATGCTACTGTATTGGTGGAAAATGCCCCTGATAAAACAGAGGCAGATGGAGCACCCAATCCGGCAGGCATACCAATAGGTTCATTGAAATCCAACATTGATTACCATCTGGGACTGGCATATTATCTAAACGGTGACTTTGAAAAATCAGCAGAAGTATACAAGAAAGCACTGGATAGTGCTAATAATGTGGACAATGTGGTATCAGCAGCACATTGGTATTTTATGAGCCAAAAGCTTTTGGGTAATGATGAAGCTGCCATGGATGCTGTAAAGGATATCACCGCAGATATGGAGATCATCGAAAACTTTGATTACCACAAACTTTGCTTGCTGTATAATGGCACTTTGCCCATCGACTCGCTGACTATAGATCCTGATCGTGGTGCAGCTGGCGATGCGCTCGCCTATGGTATCGGAAACTGGCATTTTTACAATGGGGATACTGCAAGAGCCAAAGAAATTTTTGAGAACCTTATAGCCGGAGAGGTTTGGGCTTCATTTGGTCATATTGCGGCAGAAGCCCATTATGCACGAGAATTTGCCAATAAATAATAGACTTCACTTCCCTGCTTTTGGGGTAACTTAGGCCCCATGGCAGGGAATTTTCAGGAAACCATACCGGTTCAGCACCTTTTTCGGGCACTCGATCAGAAGCTGATCCAACTGCTGCAATCTTTACAGCCGACTGACTGGCAGAGACCTACCATAGCTGGAAAGTGGACTGTAAAAGATGTGGTAGCCCACCTGCTCGATGGAAATATTCGTGCTTTATCCATACAGCGCGATCGGTATTTCGGCGAAAAAGCACCTCAAAAACCTGATTATCAAGCACTCGTCAGCTGGCTTAATGCCTTAAATGCTGATTGGGTAAAAGCCATGCAAAGGGTAAGTCCGAATGTACTGGTACTGCTCCATGAATGGACCGGTCCGTTGACCTGTGACTATTTTGAATCTCTTGACCCTGCCAAACAGGCTGTGTTTCCTATAGATTGGGCCGGTGAATCGGAAAGTCTCAACTGGATGCATCTGGCCAGGGAGTACACTGAAAAATGGCATCACCAGCAGCAGATCAGAGATGCTTTGGCAAAGCAGGGCATTATGGGCGATGAGTTTTTTAGCCCGTTTATAGCTACATATATGAAAGGCATGCCGAATCAACTCAAAAGCCACAATGCAAAACCGGGTACCATCATTCAGATTACAATTACGGGTCAAGTCAGCTATGACTTTTATTTTATGAAAACAGCCAGTCATTGGGAGGAAATTGATGACCCCATGAGTCATTACAATACGCTGATCAGCATACCCAGGGATATTGCGTGGAAACTCTTCTCTAAAAATATAAGACCCGGTTCAGTGAGAGCACGCATTTCGATCAGTGGCGATATTCCGCTTGGTGAAAAGGCGATTGAAATGGTATCAGTTATGGCTTAGGCTCAAAAGCATTCTTTAGAGCTTGCCTGTAGACACGACCTATTGGAATTGCTTCCTCCCCGATGTACACAAAATCATAATCCAGCTTCTGTACATGCGCTATTCCTACCACAAATGATTTATGGCATCTGATGAAATCATTGGGGGGCAACTGCTGTGAAAAGTTTTGCAGGCTATCGCGAATCTTAATCTCCTGCTCATTGACCTTAAGCTTGAGGTAGTTGCCCTGGCTTTCAATGTAATAAAGCTCACGCAGCTTGATCGGGTAAAGTTTTCCACCGGATTTGACATTGAGCTGATTCGGCTCCTGTGGCTGATTTTGCTCTTCTGTTTCCGTTGGCTTTTGTTGCACTAACCAATCCAAAGTGAAGCGATATATGTAGCCCGGTATCCAAAAAAATATGCCATGCAGGAGCAGATTGGTGATTATGATTTCTTCCGTAAACCCTTCAAAAGCTGGGTAGCCCCTTACATTAAAAAGCATATAATCCAGACCGCTTTCCAAAAAGCTGAAGCCAAAAAAAACCAGGCTGCCATAGCGTAGGTATTTTAATAAGGCCTTCTGTTTGAGATATGTAGGCAGCAAGTAATTGGCATGAATATAAAAAATAGCCGCATTGAAAAGAGTGCCATAGGCCGCAGGTAACCATAGCCCACCTTCCTCGCCTGAGAAAACACCGATGGTTAAGGCAAAGCCTGGCAAGCAAAAAAACACATAACCACTGATCCATACCAATGCGTGCCAAAGTGGGATTTTCCGCAAAAAATTGCTACTGCTCTTCAAAACCAGATTGTTGTTGTTTGTCCCTGTTCACCAGCTGATCATCCCCTTCAATCAACAAGCAATGCTTTTTTGACGAATGAACTAGAAAACTCAAACACAATGAACAGGATTTTTACAATTTTAATGTTTTGCTTTCTATCAAACCATGGGTTTGGTCAGAAGATTAGCACCCTCTTCGAAAGAGAGGCTCAATATCAACATTTTCAGGGTTGCGTGTTGATTCAGCAAAATGGTACTGTTGCCTACAAAGCTTGCTTTGGGCAGGCTAATGACAGGTTTGATAATAGCCCTGACATTTTCTTTGATATTGGCTCAGTGAGTAAACACATCACTGCAGCCGGCATCTTACATCTCGTGGCTCAAAATAAAATATCGCTCCAAAGCCCAATCAATCAATACCTGGGGCGCTTTCAAAATCCATTGTGGAAGGAAGTAACTATTCATCATTTGCTTACTCATACCAGTGGTATCCCCAGCCTTTTTCAATCGGGCCAGGGTTTGGAGATGATTATGCCCGACACCACTGCTGTTTCTCTTACAGACTTGATTACATATTTTAAGGATGCTGAATTGCTTTTTGATCCCGGAGATGAATATCGATACAGTAATTCAGGTTATATCCTGCTGGCAGCAATTATTGAAGAAGTAGCCGGTAAAACCTATGAGGAATACATGGATGAATTTTTCAAGCATTATGGGCTTGCGGGTATGCAGTTTGGACCTACTGACAATTTTGAACTGATGGCCATGCCTTATTTCGGCTATCGCGGGGATATCAAAACTAAAGCACCACTCATTCACCGAGGCTGGACCATAGGAGCAGGTGGTATTTACGCCACATTAGAGGGCATGCAAGACTGGATGCGGCTCATACAATCCGAGCGATTTCTAACTCCTGAGTTGCGTAAAGCCTATCTCTCAGGTCATGTGAAAAAAGGTGAGGGAAAGGCATATGGATACGGCTGGGATGTACTTACTGTGAATGAAAAAAGGATTGAACATACCGGATTAAATTTCGGCTATGTAGCCTATGCAGGTTTTGAGCCTGACAATGGCAACAGCATCGTTGTACTGACCAATAGCACCTATCAGTCGCTGGTGAGCCTTGGCAATAGTGAAAAATATGTTATGGAAGTAGTCGATAAATGCTGGAAACACTTGAGCGGTGATGAGATTGATTATCTACCGGAAATCCAGGATAGCGATATTGACGTTGGCAGATACCAATTTGAAAATGGCTACCAGGTAGCAATCTCTCCACATGACTCTCTTTACCTCATTAGTCATGATGGTGATTTTCCACCGACACAGCTGATCTTCAACAATCCATTGCCTCAGGGTAATGACATCAGGGTAGACTACCTCTATAAAATTGCCCATGGACTTAAAAATGACAGGTACTGGGGAATGGCACCGGCCTTTAGTTGGATGATGAAGCTATTGATATTCACCGGTGTTTTTGAATGGGGGTTCGGTGAAGTAACTCAAGGGCTGGGTACGATACATAAAGCGGTGCCTTACGCTGTAGATGATGGCCATGGTCTGATCAGATTGTATGGTGATGAAGGCATTCTTGATCTGATTGCCTATTTCAATGAAAGTGGAAAAGTGATGGGTGTATTTGAAAATGGTTGGTATGAACCACAAACGCTCGATTCTATGCTTTGCTTTCCGATAGGTAAAAATCAATTATATCTGGACGGCTTTCCATACGGAGAATTTTCAGCCCATATTACCATTACGGAAGAGTGCTTGATAGTGGAGCAGCAAGGAAGATCTTTTACAGCAAAAAGAATCGACCTACCCTAATTCAGGCATTAGCTAACAATGGTACAACAGCCTGCTGTCCTCTTGCTTTGGCGTGTTGCAAAGCGGTTTGACCCTGACCATCGATGGCTTTGGGGTCAGCCCCTTTTTGCAAGAGTAACTTTATTATATCCAATTGGCCATAGCCTGCAGCATAATGTAAAGCTGTTGCACCATTGAAATTTTTGATGCTTATATCTGCACCCTGCTCAATAAGCATTTTGGCCATTTCCAAAGTACCTTTAAATGACACCCCCATCAATGCAGTATTGCCTGCCATATCCTGTGCATTAACATCCGCTCCTTTTTCAAGTAGCAGGTTAGCCAAGTCTAGATTATTCATGTAAGTAGCAAAAATCAGCGGCGTAAAACCCTTTTCATCTTTTGCATTGATGGCTTCAGGATGCTGCTCAAAATAAGCGGCAGCCCCTTCAATATCACCTCGTTTTATTAAATCAAAAACTGACATAGTCAACTAAAAATTTTTATTCTTTTAAATCAACAGCCCTGGCTGATGGAAGGTTTATTATCATCAATCGGGAATTTCAGCTTCAGCTTCTATTTCCACCAGATAGCCCTGGCCTACCAGTTTAGCTTCTACCAGCGTATTGGCCGGCTGAATATCCTTAAAGCGCAAGCCATGAGCTCTTGCCACAGGCTCCCAATCATTGATATTGTTAACAAAAATTCTGGTGCGAACAACATGCTCCAGGCTTCCTCCCAATGATTCAATTGCCGCCTCGATCTTATCGATAACAAAATGGGCTTGCGCACCGGGATCATTTCCACCGATCATCTTTTTACCATGAGTGGCCGTAGTGCCTGATACTGAGATCCTGTTGCCTACACGCACAGCCCTGCAATAGCCAGCCATATCTTCCCATACTGTGCCACTGAGCACTTTCTGTCCACCACCCTTTTTTTCAATCGGGAAAAATGGCTTTGGTATTTTTTCGAGATGATGACTCAAATCGCCTGATGCTGTAAGGTAAGGGGGCTTCCTGTATTCGTCTCCACAGTCGCCGTGGATAGGACTTAAAGCAGCCTGTGCCTCCCGGATCTTTTGATGATCCTCCTCGTCCAGCGAAAACTCAAAAAGCTTGACTGTGTCTTCTACATGGGCACTTTTGCTAAGCCTGGCGCCAATGATCACACCACCGACAGCCGGCTGTTCCAACATGTATCTGCTGGCTACATTCGCAATAGACACTCCATGCTTTTGGGCAACCGTATTGGTCGCTTCCAAAAGATGCTGTAGTTTGCTCCAGCCTCCTGCCTCATCGATGAATCTTTTGTATTTCATTTGTGACCAGGTAGCCAAATCAGCAGTTGGCTCAGGTTTACCTAACCATCGATCAGATAAAAACCCACCGGCTATTGTGCCGTAAGCCAATATTTTTACACCTAATTCTTCACAGGTAGTGGCCATTTGGTTTCCAGCCCTTTGATCGATCAAAGAATAGCATACCTGGTTTGTCGCTATCTCAACGCCACTTTGCACCGCCATCCTAAGGTGTGCCTCGTCAAAATTGGTCAGACCAAGTGCCTTGATGAGTCCCTCTTCTTTGAGCTCCTGCAACCAAAATAGACAGTCCAGCCAGATGGGGTCTGGATAATACCAGGCATGAAATTGCATGAGATCAATAACCGGCTGCTGCATACGGTCTAAAGAAAGCTGTACCGCATCCCGAACTTCCTGCCGGGTTACTTTTCCCGGTTTAGGCACCCATTTGGTAAGCAGCTGAGCCTTATCACCATTGGGCTGGTGATTTTTAAAGGTACCGGCAATGATTTCCGCAGAACCATAATGGTCTGCCATATCAAATGTGGTCAAGCCGGATTCCACATAAGGAATCATCGATTTGGAGGCCTCATGTGGATCGAGTGTTGTACCGTCTCGCTCCATATCGGCAATTTGCCACAAACCTGTCAGCACTTTTGAAATCTGAAGGTTTTCATTAATGCGGGTGTATTCAACCATAATTTTTATTCCGGAGGTAATTTTTTAAACTGATCATCAAGGTCCTTACCCTCTTGCTTGAGTGCGCGCAGTTTGATGAAAAATATAACGGATGCAATACCCATTACTATCAACCAAACCGGCGTGGAATGAAAATACCAGGCTCCCACTTCAGTCGATAGGTCTTTGATGGTATGGACAGTAAGGAAAAATAGGAGCACAACAATACCACTGTAGCCCAACCATTTCTGGTAGCTCCTATTTTTGATGATTTTTATTTCACTGTACAAGGCAGGATTATGCTTTGGTATCGATACCAGGGTGACGCACATCAGCAAGAAATTGACCATCATGCTAGTAACCATAATGTCTATACCAAGGAAAAAATCTCCTGCAAAATGGCTCCCCAAAATACCAACACTTGCCATCAAGCCACTTACAATAATTGCTATATGCGGCGTGTGAAGCTTCTGATGGACTTTTGCTACCCGTCGGGGGAAGATTCCATCTTCTGCCCAGGCAAACATAAGCCGCGATACTGAAAGCAGCATGGCCGGTAAATCATTGATCAGTGCTATGGCAGCACCGGCTACAATCAATACTGCCAGGCTTGCCGGCAGCAGATAGCCCAACATACCCGGGGCAGTGATATCCTTCACCAACGCCTCTTCAGCGATGAAGGTCCAAGGAACGGCATGGTAAACGGCCGCAGTAAAAAGCATGTAGAAACTACCTACCGTTAATACGGCCAGCCCGATGGCCAACGGCAGGGATCTCGTCGGGTTTTTTGCTTCACCACCGGCCTGGGCTATGCTGTCAAACCCGATAAAGCTGCTGAATAGCAATGCGGCTGCCGAAAAGAAGATCCGCCAGTTAAATTCTCCTGACATAGATGATGTATGCACCCGGTTTTCCTTTTCGAGCAGGGCAGCTGCAAAATCCTGCTGGTCAAAGTAAAAGCCCGCTACTATGACGATAGCCCCCAAAGCAAACATCAGAAACATCATGGGAATGACTGTACGCTCGTATGCTTTAGCACCAAGAATATTGACAAAAGCAAAAAACCAAAGTAACACCAGCGCCAAACCTACCCTGACATAACCTTGCTCAAGCCAGGCAGCAAGGCCATCCATTTCCAGCGCTACCGCGATATCACGTAAAAAGGGATTGACCACTACATAAGAAATGACACCAATGACGATAGATAGCCCAAACCATTGCGAGAAGCTGGCTACAAAGCCCATGTAGGGGTTGAGGCCGCGGCTGGCATAAATGTATGCGCCGCCTGCCCTGGGCATGGCAGAAGCGAGTATGCTATACGCAAATGCTGCCAAAATAGCCGGAACAGCCGCAAAAACAAACGCCGGCAGTACATAGGGCCCAATGCCCTCCACATTGCGCTGGATCATAAATGGCACCACATTGATGGAAGCGCCCAGCATGGAACAAATGCCTGTAGCTGCCAACCCGATGATGCCCATCTGCCGGGTTAAGCCTGTTTGTGATTTTTGATTCCCCATATTAAAGCGTTCATAGTTAAAGCATTTGGTTCATTTTAACAATGGGAATTATTCAAAGGCCTTTAAATCAAACCCGGTCTTCCTACGCACTTATATTAAGGCGTATCAAAAAGGTTGAGCAACACCTATATTTCAGGATATATCATATGGATTGAATTTCTATTTTATTCAGGATAAACAGTACCCATGGAAGCTATTTTCCATTTGCCATCTTTATATAGCATGTATCTGAATTCTTTTTTGAACCCTCTTATCGGGTCAGCTACCTCAAAATATACCCAGGCAGCGTTGCCATCAACCTCAATTTCATATTGATAATTTCCAATAGGGACCTCTTCAGGCTCAGGGTGTTCCGAAAAATAGGTACGGGCATAAGCCTCCACAGCATCAAAGCCTTTCAGTTCTTCATAATTGCAGTTTCTTACATAGTATTTGTGTGTAGAAGGCCTTTGTAGCCAATAACTTGCCCATCGATCCAAATCCCTGGAGCAGAAATAATAAGTTTCCTTTTCAAGTGACTCAATCACCTGAATCTCCTGAGCATCATAGCTTTTTACGCCGATTGTTCGTACCTGGGAAACACAGATATTTGCCATCTGGCATAACGATATGGTCATACACCAAAAGGCTGATTTTCGCATAATCTTATTCATATTTCTATTGATTTAGAGTAAGCATATGGGATTGGTCTAATTGTATATTTGAAGCATTAATGGCTTCATCAAGCTGGTATTTTTTACTGGCACCTACGATGGGTAATATCATTGGGCTTGCATTGAGCATCCAGGCCAGCACCAACTGGCTTTTTGTAACCTCAAGTTCACCAGCCATCTGCTCCAGTAGTTTCAGTTTCTGTTTATTCTTCGGGGACTGAAACTCATCTGGCAAATTACCTGTGGCGTAGGCCCCTGATAATAATGGAGAATAGGCGATCAATTGCACTTGATTGTTGGCGGCATAGTCTTTCCACTCTTCTGAAACCTCCTTTTGCACCCAGAAATCAGCCCCGGGATTCGCCGGCAGGTATGTATATCGCTGCTGCAGGCAGCAATAAGTAGCTAAGCCTCGATCTTTTGCGATTTGCTGGCTTTTTTCGAATCGCCAGGCATACATATTGCTGGCACCTAAAGCCCTCACTTTTCCTTCTTTGATCAACCGGGTAAATGCCTCCAGCCTCTCTTCCAGCGGGTAATCGTACCAATCAACATGACCATAATACAAATCGATATAGTCCGTATTCAGCCTCCGTAACGAGGCGTCTACTGCTTGTATAATTGTATGGTAAGACAAGCCTTCGAGATTTTCAGCACCGGCACCAAGCGTTTTTGGTCTTGCACCTACTTTAGTCGCCAGAATAACCTCTTTCCGTTTTCCATGTTTTTTGAACCATTGCCCCAATACATTTTCACTCTCATCTCCTGTCCCATTTTCCATCCAAAAGGCATAATTGTTAGAAGTATCCAGAAAATTTTCACCCTGTGACACATAATGATCCAATAACTCAACCGATTGACTCGAGTCTACCTTAGTACCAAAATACATGGTGCCAAAGCAAATTGTGGAAACCTTTAGGTCTGTATTTCCTAAGCTTATCTTCTCCATATCCTTTTTGAAGACAAAGATGATACAGCCCAGGCACGGGTGATAGTAAAAAAGAGACAGCCTAAAGTTTTAGCTGGCGCAGGGTTTCGATGAGAATATCATCTGACAAATTGGATTGATTGCTGTAGTACTGTGTGGGAGACTGACCGGTAAAATATTTAAAATCCTTGATGAAATGCATTTGATCATAATAGCCGTATTGGAAGAAGCTATGATCGTAAAAGCTGGTGTTGGCCTTATTGAAATGCTTATAAACCTGCTTAAACCTTATCACCCGGATATAAGATTTGGGACTAAGTCCTACATATTTGGCAAACAGTCTTTCTAATTTCTTCTTGCTCAGGTTAAATCGAGTCCAAATACTTTCAAGGTTAGGGTAATCATTGGCTTTATTAATGTAGTGAATGATAGCAGTGATGAGCTGAAAATCAGTTGAATGTACTGCCTTGAATCTTTCAAAAAAGAAGTCATCCAATACCATTTTCATTTCTTGCAATGATGAGCTATTGAATACTCTGGTTTCTAGTTCCTTGGTTTCTTTTGGTAGCACCAAATCGGTACAAATGGCTACATTTTTGAATTCTGATTCAGGAATTTGTGACATTATGTACAATGCCCCAGGCTTAAACTTGATACCTACTAATCTGGTTGTACCTGGTCTGTTGGCCAGTATTGATTTATTTCTCCTACCTACAATAACGCTCTCATTAACAATGGTTAGGTCACTGGAGAGCTCAAACCTGTTGTATTGGGTATTATCATTTAGCACCCACTCTAAAGAACCATCCGGTATCAATAAATCTTTTTGGTGACCGGCATTACCTAAAGGATCATACAGATACCAATAATATTTGATGTAATTGGATATTGCTACCCCTGGCTTGATTACTTGATAGATCAATTGACTTGTTTATCGATAATAAAGATTAACTCAAAGAAATCTTAGATGTTGCTACTCTTAAACCTGTAGCTAGGTTTCCTGAATGTTTTAAAGCCTTTACTTTAATGAACCACATTTTCCCTAAATACCGCCTTATGTGACTTAACTTAGAAGCAATAAAGTGAAAGCTTTAGATTTACAAGATAAAATATACCACTAATCAATATGAAAAACGCATTAGCAATTATTACCATTTTAATGCTCCTGTTTGGCTGCCAGCAGCCAGCCGAACAAGAAGACACTATCGAAAAATATTCAATAGAGCAGTTCTACCAAAATGTAAACGTTACAGGTGGAAGTATATCAGCGGATGATTCTAAAATCCTGATTTCCAGCAACGAAAGTGGCATTTACAATTTGTATGAATTAGCTGTGGATGGGTCTGAAAAAAAGCAACTCACCGATAGTGAGGTAGAATCTTACTATGCCATTTCCTTCTTTCCTGAAGATGATCGGGTACTCTACACTGCAGACCAGGGTGGCAATGAGAATTATCGTTTGTACCTACAATCACCTGAAGGTGTAGAAAAAGATATCACGCCTTACGACAGTGTGCGAAATTCCTTCATGGGATGGAGCCGTGATCTGAAAAGTATGTTTATCGGTTCCAACAAAAGGGACCGCAGGTTTATGGATCTGTATGAAAAAAGCATTGCTTCTCTGGATGAGGAAGTAGGCTTTGGCGAAATGATTTACCAAAATGATAACGGCTGGAATGTTGCTGCTATCGCTCCCAATAAGCAATACCTGGCTTTAGTGCAGACCGTTACTAATGCTGATTCAAAAATGTACCTCTATGATAGAACTACAGGTGAAACTACTGACATCAGTGAGCATGAGGGTGATGTTGAATATGTACCGCAATATTTTAGCGACGATAATACTGAACTCTACTTTTTGACCAATGAAGGGTCTGAGTATACGTATCTGGCTAAAATGAACCTGGCGACAGGTGAAGTGGAAAAAGTTTATGAGGATAATTGGGATATTTACTACGCTTATTCCAGCTTCAATGAAAAATACAGGGTAGTTGGGGTAAATCAGGATGCACAAACGGTAGTACACATTTTCGACCTGGAATCAGGAGAGAAAGTTGATTTACCTACCATTGAAGGTGCCTCTATTACCTCGGTAAGTATTTCCAGGAGTGAAAAAATAGCCAGACTTACTGTCAGCACCAGCGCATCACCCAGCAATATTTATGTGTACAATTTCGAGACAGGGGAGCTCCGCAAATTGACGGATACTCTAAACCCTGAAATTAATCCTGACCACCTGGTAGAAGGAAAAGTAGTTCGGTACAAATCATTTGATGGAGTGGAAATTCCGGCTGTTTACTACCAGCCAAAAACAGCCTCTGCAGATAATCCGGCCCCCGGACTAGTATGGGTGCATGGTGGACCCGGCGGCCAATCCAGACTCAGCTATTTTGCTCTAATTCAGTATCTGGTAAACCATGGCTATGCTATTCTAGCTGTGAATAATCGAGGCAGCAGTGGTTATGGGAAAACCTTCAACCATATGGATGATAAGAACCATGGCGATAAGGACTTGAAAGATTGTATAGCCGGCAAAGATTTTCTGCAAAGTACAGGTGTCATCGATATGGATAAAGTAGGCATCATTGGCGGATCCTATGGGGGCTATATGGTGATGGCCGCGCTGGCTTTTGAGCCGGAAGCTTTCGATGTGGGTGTTAATATTTTTGGAGTAACAAACTGGTTACGTACATTAAAATCCATTCCTCCTTATTGGGAGAGCCAGCGAAAATCACTTTACGATGAACTAGGTGATCCATTTTCTGAGGATTCAACGAGGCTTTACGAAATTTCTCCGCTATTCCATGCCGATAATGTCACAAAACCACTCATGGTCTTGCAGGGTGCTAATGATGTACGGGTACTGCAAGTAGAATCCGATGAGATCGTAGAAGCTGTAAAAGCTAATGGCGTGCCTGTAGAGTATGTAATTTTTGAAGACGAAGGCCATGGTTTCAGGAAAAAGGAAAATGAAATTGAGGGCTATGGACAAATCAAAACCTTCCTAGATCAATACCTAAAAGGCGAAACTAAGCAAGTGGCTACCAGTAGTATGGTGTATTAATAGCAAAGACAACCAGGCAGTCAGGTTTTTGAACGTGGCTACCAAGCCTGCCTTCCAAAATATCAATATCGCTATATGGGAATAGGGTCTTTAGACCCTACTCATATGATACCTGAGATTGATAATGCTTAAAAGCGAAAATATTCGTTTTAATTTGAGAATAATTTCGTATATTTGAGTATGGGATTTGAAGAAAAAAACAATGTGCTTAATGATCCTGCCATCAGGTATGAAAAAGCCACGAATGGGATTTCGAAATCTGACTTTCTTGTAATTGTTGCAGATAGCGGCCTTAACCTGACCACTTTCTCTTCATTATTGCCAGTATCTCGCCGTACCATCGAAAAGGCCAAGGATCAGGATATACTCAGCCCTGTAGTTAGTGATCGTGTGCTTCAGATTGCCGCTCTTTACAACCATGGTAGTCAGGTTATGGGCAGCGTTTCCCAATTTAATGAATGGCTACAAACGCCGCTGATTGCGCTCGGCAATCAAAAGCCTTTTGATTTTATCAACAATGGTACAGGCATTAGCCTTGTCCATGACCTTTTGGGAAGGATAGAATACGGCGTTTATTCCTAAATGCGGCTTTATAGAATATCCTCCAAAGTACATTGCCGTGATCTTTCCGGCACGGGTGCCATGCTCTTTGGCGGGCGCTGGAATAGTAAAGGTGTAAGGATGCTTTATACCTCAGAAAGCCTTTCTCTGGCAGCATTGGAAGTAATGGCTCACTTGCCGGGCCATAAGCTCAGCAATCTCTATTGCGTAGAACTTGAGTTGCCGGAAACCCTCCCCATAACGGAAATTGATCCACTACCTGACCAATGGAACCGCTATCCTTACAGTGCATCCACTGTTGCCCTTGGAGATCAATTCATAAAAGCCAACGGGTTTTGTCTTAAAGTTCCCAGTGCGATGATCATTACAGAGCATAATTATCTGCTCAACCCTCTGCACAATGATTTCCAACGGGTGAAAGTGATTGATTCCAGACCACTTATGCTTGACCGGCGATTGATTGAAAAGCGGGTTTAACGGCAAGCCAAGCCTTTGGACCTGGGCATAAATACTGCAATCAATTTTTTGAAATGCCTCCTAATTATTGTAGTAATTTTTATTAAGATCTTTCATTAAGGTAAAATCCGCAGTTTTGACTACTCTATTTGATCCTGATAAACAGAATGCCTTTTCCCCTTTTTCAGATTCATGCGTTGATTTGGTCTTGACTGAAGTCAAAACGGTAAGTCAGGTCCAAAGACCTGACCGCCTTTCTATTAATAAGTACGAGCGGCTAGCCAGGTCTTTCGACCTGGCAATGTAGAATGCAATCAAAATTTTAGAAATAATCAAGATAATGCTTCACCTCTATACCCGGCGTTTGATTCAAGAGGTAATATCTTGCGCTAGAATATAGATAATCTTCAGGTCGGGAAGCAAGGTTCCACTGTTGTTGCAATGGGTTTAAGTGTATATACTCAAGCTTTTGTTCAAGAAATTCTCTATCCCGAATATAAAGATCATCATAACGATCCTTCCAAGTCTTAAAGGACCTATCCTTTAACTCGAGTCTCATTTGATCTAATGCTTTACTATATCCCTTCTTTTGTATGCCTATTCTAATGTGGGTAGCCGTGAATTTTTTAAAATCTCTCATCAAATCAGACATCTTGTTGCCCGAATTAAAGAAAATAATTAGATGGACATGGTTTGGCATTATTACATATCCTAAAATACTGGCATCATATTTATCACAACAGTAAGCAAGGCTATTTTCAATCAATTGATAGGCTTGTGCCAAATCGATGAATTTCATGTGTTTGTGACACACAGTGGTAATAAAAAAGCAATTTTTATCCAGATATAAATGCTTTTGACGTAATCCCACTGAAATACCTTTATATGAATGAATGTCTAATTTAAAAAAAGGAATTGGCGAATAAAATGAATGCCATTTACCAAACGATTTAGCAGTTTTAAATGGCTATTGCTTGAAGGCTGTCTGCATAGTCAGGTCAAAAGACCTGACTTCCATCGGACACTATTCAGAAACGATTGATTCAAGGTATACTTGGTCTTTGGACCGGGCGTTTAAATGTGCACTTGCCAGATCAAAAAATTTGATTGACTACTATTCTACTAATCTGGTAGAGTCAGATTTTTGGGTTTGAACTTTATTGTTATAGTCAGGTACAAAGACCTAACTGCCATCCACTCACAGAAAGTCAGGTCGAAAGACCTGACTTTACCATCGGGCTACAAAGCACAAACGTTGTAAGCCAGGCCTTTGAACCTGGCGTTATGAAACTTATGCTTGACCAGCGATTGATTGAAAAGCGGGTTTGAGACTAATCATTCATTTAGCAATGCTTCCACCTCTTCCTGAAAGCGCCTTTTGAACAAATCATAATACTCGCCCGTAGCAGGGCCGGTAAAATAGCTGAAGATCTTCCTTATTTTGGCATTCCTATCCATCAATATCAAAGTGGGAAATGCCTGCAAGGATTCAATATTGGGAAAGGCCATGGCAGCCATCCGTTTGCTCATCCCACCGCCGAGATAGATAGGAAAAGGCACCTCCATCGCTTCCTTATATTCTTCAATACGTTTCATGCCATATTCCTTACTATAATTCACTTCATAGGAAAGACCTATAAGTTGCAGTGCATCGGAATTATTTTCTTTGTACCAGTCCTTGAGGAAGTTCACCTGATCATAGCTATTAGGGCACCAGGTACCAAATAGTTGCAGTATAGTTACTTTACCCAGAAAATCCTCTTCTTTTAAGAAGTCAGGGCCATTACCCAGGGCCAGCAGATCGAAATACGGACTGACTTCAGCACCTTCTACTCGCTGCATGTCAAAAGGTGAAGCCAGTGAATCAGGATTACGCAATGCCTGCTCCCACCTTTCTTTGTACCCATTATCGAGATGTAATTGTCCTGACCAGCCCTTTTTGCTTTTCCTTCCGGTAATCATAAATGCATGGGCACCATCAAAAGAGCTCAGAGCCATCGAATCTTTATTCACAAAGCCTTCAAAATAGCGGTAATCACCCACTTCGGTTAGTATTGTTGCTGTTGCGTGCTTACCCATCATCGACATGGTCATCAGCCCTGGATATTCATTGCCCATACCTGGATTCAGCCGAATCAATAACTCATCAGAAAGTGCATCCTCATTGGTAGACATTTGCACTCTATGGTTTCCGGAGAATGCCTTAACATTAATCTTACTATTTCGGTAATTCTTTATCCAAAAGCCGCTGAGGGTATCTCCTAAAGCCAGTTTTAGATAAGCATCAAAGGGCTTTAACGGGATAAGCAGGCTGTCATCCTCAACGGTTGCCTTTTGCACCAGCTTTTCCTGGCCATTAGTAAAGGTTACCTGTATCTCGTCTACCTGTGCTATGGTAAAACTGGCAGGGACAGTAATATCATTATATTCGATCATGGCCGTCCATTGCCCATCTAATGCCGATTGGGCGAATGCAGTTTGTATAGCTAACGATAAAAATATGGTGAAGAAAAGCTTCATGGTAAACGATATGCTTGATATGCCCCAATATTAAACCATCTGATCGCGAATGCCTAGCAACATAAAATCGCTTTATAGGATATCGATACTTATAGGGAGGAATTTATGATGCCAGCACTTCCAGCTTAGGGTATTTTCTTACTAAGAATCTCTTTTCAGAATCATTGCTGCATAGAAGCAATGCCTTAGCTAAAGAAAACTTTGCCTCCTCGTAATTTTCCAGTTGGTAAAGTAAGTCCGTTTTGACAGCATGGTAAAGGTAAAATTGATCATATGTTTCTGATGGAAGTAAAGCTAAGGAATTCCAGGCCATTGTTATTGACTCTGCTTTACTCAATGCAACAATCCTATTGAGTTGGGTAATAGGATTATTATTGATCCTGATCAACTGGTTGTACACCGACAAAATACTATCCCATGGCGTGGCAGTATAATCAGGACTATTGGCATGAAGACCGCAAAGTGCTGCTTCAAGTATGTACCGGTTAGAAGAGTCGGGCGGCAGAGTAGACAGGTATTGGTTCCCAAGCCTGATGTGATCTGGATCCCATTGGCTTCTGTCCACCGTTTCGAAAGGCACTATATCTCCCTGACCGTCTATCCGGCTCTCGAATCTGGAAAACTGAAAATGCATAATCGCCATAAGTGCTCTTGTGTTGATTGTATTGGTTTTTGCATTGCCTAGCAATATGTAGTTGAGACGCATGGCATCTTCACACAGATCTTTTTTTATAACCTCATTACCACTAGAGGATTTGTACCCCTCATTAAACATCAGATACAGTACCAGCAGCACATTATCTAAGCGATTGGTCAAATTTTCCAATTGAGGAAAATCGATCCTATCATGTGTGTTTCGAAACTTTTCTTTGGCCCTGGTATAAGTCCTGGCAATGTTTTGTTCGGTCTTAAGCAATGCTGCTGCTATTTCTGAAACCGACAAACCGCCAAGTATCTTCAACGTCAGAATAATTTGATATTCCTGCTTGATGGCTGGAGTGCAGCAGGCAAACATCATTTTGATCAGATCATCATCGAATGGCTCTTGATTTTCTGAAAAATTGTCCTTAAAGAGTGCTTCTGGTATTTGATTTGAATAAAGTGTCTTCTGCTGCCTTCTAAGTTGATCCAGGATACGATTGTTGGCCACAGTGAATAGCCAGCCTGTTGGATTATGAGGAACGCCCTTGTATGACCACTGCTTCATGCCTTTCAGCATGGCTTCCTGCACCGCATCCTCAACTATTTCCAGCTGGTGACCGCCGTAACGGGCAGTTAATCTTGAAACCAATTTTCCGTAATCATGACGGAAAAAATGATTGAGTAAATCGTGTGATTGGTCTTTCGCCATAAAAAATTGATTACCTCATTCCATAATTCCAGCTCATTCAAAATACACTATACTATCATCTGAAACAAGGTAATCATTTGCACCTGGTCGACTCTAACCCATGTCCGCAATAGCCCTTACTTCCACGGTACCTCCAAACTCAAAAATTGGGCAGCCTTTTGATAACTCCACCGCATGATCCATGTCATTAGCCGCTAGTACCACGTAACCCCCCACTACCTCTTTGCCTTCTGTAAATGGGCCATCTGTAACCATTGCGCCTCCATTGCTGACCAATTTGCCCTCTGTATGCAGTGGATCACCCTCTGCAGGCATATCGGGCTGACTGATCGCTTCCATCCAGGCCGCCCAGCGTCCCATATGCGCCTGCATTTCTTCTGGCGATAATGAGGCATATTGATCATCACCGCCTCTAAACAAATACATAAACTTCTTCATAGTCTTAAAAATTTGATTGTGAAAAATACTTATTACAGCCCAATGACGATCACCCATTCTCAAATCGGACAGTTCAATTTACAATTCTCAAAAAATTTTTGTGACAGCTTTTTACATTAAAAAATGCAATAGAGTCTCATATAACCGTATTGTAAATTTAAATTTCCCCTTATGATCAAATTAGCAATCAGGCATTTCAAAAGACATTCCTTTTTTACTTCGATCAATGTAGCCGGACTTACTTTGGGTTTTGCAATATGTCTATTGATCGGTTTATTTATCATTAAGGAGCTTTCTTATGACCATTTTCATACCAATGCCGACCGTATTTACCGGCTTTCCATGCGCATTAAAGGGGGTGATTACGATGTACATTGGGCGAGGCAAAATACTGATTGGATAAACCAATTACCTGAAGAAATACCCAAAGTTGAGACGCTGATCCGCTTTCAGGATTTCTACCCAAGGAATGTAAAAGTTGGAGATAACACCTTCAAACAGGAGTTTGCCTATACAACTGACGCGAAGGTTTTTTCAGTTTTTGATTTTGAGTTGCTGCAAGGTAATCCTGCTACTGCCCTGGAAAAACCGCAGACAGTGGTTTTGACACAAGCCACAGCTCAAAAATTCTTTGGGAATCAACCAGCGATGGGCCAGTCAATATCACTTATTAGTCAGTATGGTAGCGAAAAGACGGACTATCAGGTAACCGGCATCATGAAAGACCTTCCTAAAAACACCCACCTGCCAGTGAATATGCTGACTTCTTTTGGAAGTCCTGAAGATCGACAGGGATGGGCTTACACTTATTTGCTTCTGAAAAATCCTGATGATCTGCCAGCGGTTACCGCTCAAATTCCAGCTTATGTGCAGCAACACAATCCAAATACGGAGGGGCCAGAATTCACCTTCCCCTTACAACCGCTGGAAGACATTCACCTGCAATCCAATCTCGCCAGGGAAATTATACCCAACGGTAGTATGACTACCGTTTATATTTTCCTGGGTGTAGGCATTTTCATCCTGATCATGACCACCATCAATTTTATTAACCTGAATGCAGCCCATGGGTTAAGCAGGATCAGGGAAGTAGGTGTGCGAAAAATATTGGGTGCTACCCCATTATCGCTTCAGGGCTATTTCATTTTTGAAGCAATATTGCTCAGTGTCATGAGTGCTTCGATAGTATTACTCCTGGTCATAATTTCTGCCGATTGGCTTACTGATCTTCTTTCAGTTTCAAGCCTAAGCGCCGCAGTAATTTTGGGATTGTATTTGGTATCCATATTGGTAGGTGTGGCAGCAGGCTTTTACCCAGCATTGATGCTTACTGCCCAAAAGGTAGCCATGGCTATAAAAAACATGGTGTCTGCTCGACCGGGCAGAGGCATTTGGCAACCTAAATATGTATTTGTGGCAGTGCAATTTATGCTGTGCATTGTGCTCATCAGTGGATCATTGATCACCAGAAGCCAGTTTACCTTTCTTGTTGATAAAAACCTCGGTTTGGATAAAAACCAGGTGCTGGCCATTACAGGCATACCTGAATCGGTAAAATTCGATTATTCACTTTTCAAACAACAACTGAAGGAGATAGCATCTATTGAAGGTGTCTCAGGTACTATGGAGGTGCCCAGTCGGGAAATTCGTGATCAAGGCCCTATCTATGCTGAGGGTAATTACGAAGACCCGGATCAGGCACCCAACATGGATATTCAAATTGTAGATAATTCATTTATTGATTTGATGGATGTAGAACTGATCGCTGGTCGCAATTTCAGGGACAAAAGCCATCTGGTAGATAAAGAAGCCATGCGGGCTGATCCTTTTGCCCACCTTACGAATCAACCCCGGGAATACATACTCAATGAAACCGCTATGCGGCAAGCCGGTTGGCAAACACCTGAGGAGGCGTTGGGTAAGCAATTTGCCTGGAGCATTGGTGAAATTCAGTTGCAAAAAGGTTCTGTTATTGGGATTGTAAAAGACTATCACCAGGAAAGTCTGCGCAATACCATAGACCCGACGGTGCTGGTACAGGAGCCCTACTGGATTGGAAATATCCTTGTGAAAATCTCCGGAAACAATATACGTGAAAGTGTGGCTTCCATAGAAAGCATGTGGCAACAGCAATATCCTGAATATCCCATGGAATATGCCTTTGTGGACGATCTTTACAATCAGCTTTACCAAACTGAAAAAGCGCAGCTTGAGCTCATTTATTTCTTCACAGGTATGGCTCTAATCATTGCCTTTCTGGGACTGTTTGGGCTAATAAGCTATATCC
Source organism: Cyclobacteriaceae bacterium (assembly GCA_965227155.1). Classification (GTDB taxonomy): domain Bacteria; phylum Bacteroidota; class Bacteroidia; order Cytophagales; family Cyclobacteriaceae; genus UBA6059. Next base: position 2,685,298 of record OZ245731.1, on the reverse strand, counting down.
TGAAGGCCAGAGAAAAGGAGTTGGCTATAAGAAGAATTCTGGGCGCTGACTACAAAAATATGATACAGCAGGTAAGCTATCATATGCTATGGCTGATCCTGGTAGGCTCAGTATTTGCAATACCACTGACATGGCTGGGCATGGAGCATTGGCTGACTAATTTTGCCTATCGCATTGATATCAATCCGGTTTTTTTCATGCCTTCGATACTGGTTGTGTTGACCATACTGATCGCAACAGTTGGCTTGCATCTGAGAAAAATATTACAAAGAAACCCTGCAAGTATTCTCAGGGCTGATTGAAATATTGACTAGACTTCAAACTACTGGTTTTTTACCACTGAAATAAATCCTCCAAACAATTCAAGCCTAACTGCAGATAAAAATATAAGAACAAATACTTATCAGTCATGCATACCATAAAGCTCGCTTTGGACTGGACACCCAACATCAACCACATTGGATTTTTCATTGCCCGGGAAAAAGGGTTTTACAAAAACGCAGGTTTAGGGGTGGAATTACTCGATCCTGCTGCGAACAACTATGCGGTAACCCCTGCCAAAAAAGTAGAATTGGGAGAGGCGGATTTTGCCCTGTGCCCCACCGAAAGCCTGATCAGCTACCAAACCAAGACCAATCCCATACCGCTACAAGCTGTGGCCACTATTTACAAAACGGATGTGAGTGCCATTACCTGCTTAGCAGAAAGCGGTATACGCCGACCGGCAGAACTTGACGGGAAGATTTATGCTTCCTATCAGGCTAGGTATGAAGATGCTATTGTAAAGCAGCTGATAAAAAATGATGGGGGTATCGGCGACTTGCAGGTTGTATATCCTGAAAAGTTGGGCATTTGGAATACCATTGTAAATAAGAAATTTGATTCAACCTGGATCTTCTACAATTGGGAGGGTGTGCAGGCCAGGCAAGCCGGTATTGACTTACAGTTGTTCAAGCTCGATGATTTTGATGTTCCCTATGGTTACTCTCCGGTGATTGCCGGTAATGCCAATAATTTTTCGACCCATGACAGCCATTATAAAGCCTTCTTGGCAGCTACAAAGCAAGGATTTATTCATGCGATAGAGCATCCGGAAGATTCTGTTAACATCTTAAAACCTTTTATTCCTGAGCAGGACCAGAATATTGATCTAGCCGAAGCATTACAAATATCAGCTGAACATTTTGGTACGGTTGAAAACTGGGGATTGATGAATGCTGACTGTATGAAGCAATTTCTTGACTGGATTTATGAAAAAGGCATGGAAACGAAGGAGCTTAAAGCTGAAAATCTATTTACTAATAGCCTTTTATAAAAAAGTGAAAAAGCAATCAAATGGCATATATGATAGCTTCATGTTTTAAAAGAGCTATATATTGACTATGGTAAGTACAATACTGAAATAGTTTAATTTGGAAACCGGAAACTTCATAGGCGATTTGGAGACATCAACAAATTCTTGATTTGACTGATACGCTTTAGGTGTTTATTAATTGAGAATTCGCTCAAACTCTGGATTTTACTCCAAATAATAAAATTGATGATATGTATTATAATAGAAATATCATTAAAAGTATAGGTGAGAAAACGAATTATCCGCCAGAGGGTCCATTTGTCACCGAAATGGAGTGTTGAATCAGCTTAATTCAGTCTAGGACCATAAAACAATAAAAGCTCAATAATGAGCCTTTATTAATGCTTAAATAGACTTGATTCGACTGTAATGATTATTTAATCAATCGTATTCGAACAGGATTTTCAAATTTCCACTGCACAAGATCAATATTACCTGGAAGAATATTACGTTCAAAAAGCTTTGATACAGTTTCATTACCAGTTGCTAGATTCATCGAAAATACTAATGAATCATTATAATAATAATCGATGATGCCATTAACCTCTGGTGGTTCAGTGGAACTTTTAAATTCAGCTAGCAAGTCACTACCATCAATACGAAGTGTATCTAAATCACCATTACCAAAATCAAAATAGAAAGTGCTAAGTCCTGCTTGAGACTGTAGCCCAATAAGGATCATAGACGGATTATTAATAATTTGGACACCTTCAGCATTGTAGCCCGTGATTATTTCTTCGTTACACTCTCCTGTCTCTAAACAAGGTAGACTTACTGTAAAATCCTCTATTCTATACCCTTCCAAGTCAAAAATATTCTCGCCGTTTTGATTCTCTATTGAATAAAAGGGAATTGCTTCACTCGGAAAAATTGTGAGACTTGTTTGGTAATCTTCATCTGTCGAATCATCATTACAAGCACTGACAAATAAAATCAAGCTAAAGCTCAGATTAAATACAGTTTTCATTCCTTTATAAGAGTTAGGGTATACAATTCTTTATCAAAGATATAGGCTAATTTATCGTAACCAGCTTTCAATCCACTTAAATCCAGAATTTCATCAACCATAATCTAGTATTTCACAATAGGTTACTAATTGGCTTGATTGTTGCTTATTTAAATTCTGTTTTTGGTAGAAACCTAATCAATATGTTATGAAAAATATCATTCATGCCAAATACTGTATGGCTATTCTGGCTTCTTCCTTTCTATTTAGTTGCTCCGACGAAGATTCCAATAGCCCTAAAATTGATCCACGAGCTAAGGAATATGTGGATTTATTCTATTTTGAGGCAGAGAAAAGAGGGTTAAACTTAGATAAATCTAAACTCACATTACAATTTACTAATGAGTTAGTACTTGATGATGGAAGAGAATACGGAGGTAGGGGCTGGAATCACTTTGTAGAAATATCAGAAAAATCCTGGGAAGGTTATGATCAATATGAAAGAGAGGTATTGATTTTTCATGAATTGGGACATGCAATTCTTGCAAGGAGGCATTTTGATGTCACATTTAACACTGGCTCTCCTGTTAGCATTATGCATTCAAGAGTTATTGGGCCCTTTAAAATGTACAGAAATGAATCTCTTTACAAAAAGGAATATTATTTGGATGAGTTGCTTACAGGCAAAAGAAATCCTGTTCCAGAGTGGAGTATAGAAAAAAAGAACCTGCGGCTTGTATTTAGTGATTCTATTTCTGCTGATCCAAAATGGAAATTCTATTCATCGAGTAAAAATGAACCTGATTTAAATACAGCTATAGGAGAAGTCACTGATTTAGAATCATCAACGGGAGATTATTCCTTGATGATTAAAGGAATATCCTCTCTAGAAAAAAGCCATTATTGGAGACTTGAAATTCAAGATTTTGATATTCAAGCTGGTAACGCAATTGAGTTGAGAGTAAAAATAAAAGATGAGAATTTGGAGGGCAATCGTATTTTAATTGCCCTTCGTGGTGATAATCTAGAGCGCAATAAAATTTTCTTCTTTTCCGAGAGAGAAATATTTCCTACCAACGCAGGATTTATCGAATACAGCATTCAGTTTGATCATTTTTATTCTGATGTAGATACTATTGTGCTTTTTTTAGTCATGCAAGAAGGTACTACCGGCACACTTTATTTTGATGATATTGAAGTGTATGAAAGATATTAAAATCATCTAAAACTCTATCCGATAGCTCAGGTTCGGAAACATCCCCAACTGCTCTTCAAAATTAATCTGATCGGTGAAGCGATTATAATAATGGTCATAGGCATTAACCTTGCCCGTTACATTTTGCACATTGATAGAAATGATAGAGGCAAAATTAGGCTTGTTTTTCCTGTAGCTCACACCCACATCCAGCCGCCAGTAGTTTGGCAATTTAGCGGCAAAGCCTACCCCCCGCTCATAGTAAGTATAACCTTGCTCCCTGGATTTTTCGAGGTTAATCGGTTCTGTTCGATTGCCACCGCTCCAAATCATGCGTCCGTTGATAGAGAAAAGGTTATTTCCCGATCTGCCAACCTGAAATTCCTTTCCACCCAATGCATTCACTATGAAATTACCATTAAACCGTGAATCATAAGTCTGACCATCTCTGGGTACATATTTAGCTTCATACAATGATGTGGTCACCATGTAATAAAACCCCTGGTTCATAAATCGCTCCAGGCTCAACTCAAGACCATAGTTATCGCCGGTACCATCATTGACAAGTGGATAGGTCGTGTAGCCACTGCTTTCATTGAGAATGCTGAAAGTACGTTGAACAGGAAGCTCAGGGTTTTCTGGCCAAATCGGTACATTAAATAAATGCTGGTAGTAAACCTCCGCCTTAAAACGCACCCCGGGTTTCACCATTTTTTCATACCCGGCTACAATATGTTGTGCCCTTGTAAGGCCAAGGTCTTTGTTTGGCTGGTGGCCTGTACTATCCTGTGCCAGGTAAATTGTGCTGGACTCCATTCGGCTGTGCAAACCATAGCCGAAATTCAAGGTAGTGGTAGGATCAAGCTTCCATCTCATGCCTATCCTTGGTTCAAAGGCATTGTTACCGTTAAGTGCCAGCTGTGAAAAATGCATGCCAGCATTTAAAGTAATATCCTCATTGAATCGATGCTGCCATTGGCCGTAGGCTTGCAAAAAATAGGTATGCCCTTTGTCTTCAACCAGTGTAATGAATCTATCCTGGTTCCTGTCATTGTATTCTGAAAAGAGGTTGTATCCCAGCCTGCTTCCAATGACTCCTACCCTCAGTGTATTCCTGGCATTAATTTTTTTATTGAGCAATAGCTGTAATCTCGAAGCATAATTATCAAAGGCTTCTCTGTCATATACCAGCTGGCCCAGGGAGTCATTGTCATAGTCGTAATCAGAAGCAGACTGGGAAAAAGTGGTTTGTAAATAGGTATCCTGATTGAGATAGATAATATGCTGAAGCCCATATACACCCATGCCGGTATTGAATCGGTCACCAAAATATTCTCCCTCATCAGTGATAGGATAAATATTATTTTCACTTCGTCCGCCAAGTCCCCACAGAGAGAAGCTGCCAGCTTTTTTGGTAGGGAAATGAAACTTAAAGCTCAAATCCTGAAAAACGATTTCTTCAGATTCTCCCAAAATATTGATGCCTATTTTGTCAAATAATGCCAGGGTCGAATAGCGGTAATTGACCAGGTAGGAGGCTTTAGAGCCATTTTTCAAGGGCCCTTCAGCAGCAGCCTGAACCCCCAGCAGTCCAGCTTGAAATGCGAACTCATTCTTATCGTAATTGCCTTTTCTCAAATTGATATCAAATACACCCGAAAGCGCATTGCCATACTCAGCAGGAAAGGCACCAGTGTAAAAATCAGACCTGCTCATCATATTATTACTGAGCATGCTGATACCTCCACCGGAGGAACCGTCATCACCAAAATGGTTTGGGTTAAAAACCTCCATCCCCTGTATTCTCCAAAGCAGTCCCCTGGGAGAGTTGCCCCGTATCACAATTTCATTCAAAATATCATCGCCACCGCCCTGTACGCCTGGTAGCGACAAAGCAGCACGGGCAGGATCATCGAAGGTAGCAGCATAACGGCTTGTTTCCTCCACACTAAAAGAAATCGCACTTACTGACGCCATTTCATTTAGTACCTGTCCTTTGTCCTGCTGATCAGCCACAATAGTAATTTCCTCCATAGCTTGCAATGACTCAGTAAGGTCTGTATTAACGACCACTTCTTTTCCACTGCCTACAAGTACCTCTCCCATATTTTTATCTTCATACCCGAGGAACCGAACCTGAATACTATGCCGGCCAACTGGTGCATCGGAAATTTTATAATAGCCATCCGGATCAGTCACTGCCCCAAGCGGCGGATCGGTATTTAGGATCATGACAGTGGCCCCAATGATCGGTGCTTCGGATTGTGCATCTACAATCCGGCCTTTTATTGTTTGGTTTAAAGATTGAGCATTGCCCATTTGTAAACAGGCCAATAGAAATGTAATGGCAAAAAATAATCGCATGGTGTTGAGTTCTTGACTAAAAAAATAATTTCGCCTTACTAGGCTTTATTCGAGCTAAGGATGAAAGCAGGTCTGCTTAGTTTCCATTTAGTCAAAAATAATTTAGCACAAAGCGTAACCTATTTGGTTTGTTGAGGTCTTATATTAAAACTACATTTAGGAATTAAATTAATTTCTATGGGTAATTTTCAATTAGGCGAGTTTGAAGAAATCGTAATGCTGACCGTGGCAGTGTTGTTCGATGAGGCTTATGGTGTGGCAATAAGGGAAGAAATAGAATCAAAGCTGGACCGCAAGGTGAGCATTGGTGCCCTTCAAACGGCGCTACGAAGACTTGAGCAAAAAGGCTACCTGGAAAGCCGAATGGGCGAGGCTACCGCAATACGTGGAGGTAAACGAAAAAGATTTTTTACAGTGACCCCTTATGGTAAAAAAGCCTTAGACCATGTTGCTGAAATGCGACAAAAACTTAGAGACAATATACCTACCATAGCTTTCGATTTTGGAAAATAAATTATTCAATATACAGCAGACGCTTCCCTACCGATTGCTGAACAGGCTTATCAAGCCTGAGTATGCAGAAGATATATTGGGTGATTTTGAAGAAACTGCTGCGAAAAAACAAAACCCCAATCAGCTTTGGCTCTGGAAAGAAGCTTTGCTCACCATCAGGCCAATGCTAATCAAACCACTTTTTAGTCAAAACTCAAAAACATCAGGATTCATGCTTTACAACTACACCAAAATTGCCTTTCGCCAATTTAGAAAATACAAAACCAGCACCGCCATTAATCTGATTGGTCTTTCAACAGGTATAGCTGCTTTTATCCTCATCTACCTTTTTGTAATCGATGAAATCAGCTACGATAGGCACCATGAGCATGCTGAAAATATCTATCGGGTAACAGTCAAAAACTTTAATACCGACGGTACCGTTGCCCGGCAATGGGCTTTTGCATCAGCAGGGCATGCTCAGAAACTCAAGCAGGATTATGCAACCATCACCCATGCCGTCCGCTTCATGCCATGGGCATTTCCAGACTTGACCTTCAATGGAAAGACACATTATGGTGAGCCTGTAATTTTTGCTGATGAGGATGTCTTCGAAATATTCTCATTCCCTTTTTTATTGGGTAATCCGGAATCAGCCTTCGATGATCTGAAATCACTGGTGCTTACTGAGGCTGCTGCCATTGAAATATTTGGTAATGATTGGCGTGAGATGGACTTGCTGGGAAAAACAGTCACTTTGGATATGGAAGGAACAGCTGCAAGCTATAAAGTGAGTGGTGTCATGGCTGACATGCCTGAAAATCAGCATTTTCATTTTCACTATCTCGCACCTATCGAAAACCTTGACCCTTTTTATGATGAGGACGAACTCAAGGATGTAGGTGGCAATTACAATTGGTTGACATACATCCGTGTTTCTGAAGGGGCTAACAAATATGATCTTGAAACAACAGTGTCAGATTTCTGGAATAAATACATGGGTGAAATCCGTGGTGTGCCTGCTGAAAATTACTATGAATTTGAATTTCAACCCTTATTGGATATTCATCTGAAGTCCAATCTGGAAGGAGAATACGAATCCAATGGAAGCCTTCAACAGGTCTATATTTTTTCAATTATCGGCATTTTGCTCATCTTGATAGCATCGGTAAACTACATGAATCTGGCTACTTCTAACTTCAGTAGGAGAATGAAAGAAATAGGTGTGCGCAAAGTGCTTGGGAGTCAGAAATCAAACCTTTCAGTACAATTCCTTATTGAATCTATGCTGATAGTGATGCTCTCCTTGCCCATAGCAATAATGCTGGCCTATTTGGCTTTGCCATATGTCAACAACTTTATGGATAAATCGCTAAGTCTTGGTATCGGCGATAGCATTGAGCTATTCACATTATTAGCCGTACTAATGATTGCAATAGGGCTCTCAGCAGGTACCTATCCTGCATTGTTCTTGAGTCGTATGCCTATGGTGCAGGCTCTGAAGGGAAAATATGCTCAGAAAACCAATAGTGTGAGCTTTCGGACGGTGCTTGTCACTTTTCAATTTGTAGTCGTCATAGGTTTGATTTTCGCCCTGGGTGTAGTAGAAAGTCAGATGGATTTTATCAGAAAAAAGGATCCTGGATTTAAGAAAGAAGCCATTCTTAATTTGAGCCTGTCCTCAAATATTTCAAATTTAGAGACATTCAAAACTAAACTATTGGCCAATCCGGCTATTGAAAAAGCGGCTTATACCAGTCGTATTCCCACAGGACGCCTTGCAGACAACTGGGGGGCACGATTCTTCAACGGTGACTCTGTAATCTCTATCGATTTTCGGCTGCCGGTGATCACAGTAGACGAAGATTTTTTACCCACCTATGAGATCCCACTGGTGGCCGGGCAGAATTTTAAAAAATCAATGGACACTATGAAAGATAGCATTGGCTATTTCATCATCAATGAAGCAGCTGCAAAAGCACTAGGCTTCAACAACCCTAATGATATTGTAAACAAAAATCTCCAGTATGGGCCATTCAAAGGACGGATATATGGTGTGACAAAGGATTTTCATTTCGAATCGATGCATAGCCCGATTGTACCAATGGTTATGGTGAAAACGGACTACAGATCGAGAAGCATTAGCATGTCAATCAAGACAGACGACTATCCGGCCACATTGGCTTATGTAGAAGATACATGGGCATCGTTTGATCAGGTCAACCCTGCGGATTATCGGTTTCTGGATGAGCGATTTGAGGCACAGTATGAAAGTGAAAAGCGGCTCAGCCAAATGATCAAGGTGTTTACCGTGCTCGCCATTTTAATAGGCTGTCTTGGGCTGATCGGCATGGTAGGGTTTATCATCGAAACCAAAACCAAGGAAATTGGCGTAAGGAAAGTTCTTGGGGCAAGCATCGGTGCCATCTGGCTTATGATTAGCCAAAAGTTTTTATTGTTGATTTCAATATCTTTTGTGCTAGTGATACCGGTTGGCTATCTATTGTTGAATGAATGGTTGAAAAACTTCGTATACAGAATTGATATTGGAGTATTTCTTGTGATCATGCCGCTTTTGATTGTATCTATGATCACGGTTATAACAATCAGCTATCAGGCTTTAAGTGCTGCACTTAAAAATCCCGTATGGTCATTGAGAAGTGAATAAAGCGTTGTATTGTTCTGATTAACCTTACTTACTAAATATCGATTATCATGTATCGGTGAAAAGGATATTACTTTTGCAGGGATATCTCTGACCAGCACCCAGAAACGATATTTCCACATAATTTTTTCACAGATTAATCACGGTTAATTGCCAACTTTTAAGGTGTAGCCGCGTAATCATCATTCAATGCCAATACAAAAAATGTTTGCACCCTACCGATCTATTCAAAAACAAGTTCATTTTACACGTCGCTTGCAGCGAGACCTAGAGTTGACCGAAGCTAATAGCTGGCGACCTTTTTATACTACGGGAGATTCTGAAGTTTCCCAGTTGGAACTGGATGGCACATTGGTGGCTGCCATACCCGGGGTAGACAAGCTACTCTTCAATCGGGTTTTAGGTTTGGGTATGCGTTCTTTGGTATTGACCAGCATCATAGATGAAATCATCGATTTTTATCAAGCGCAGCAAGTAAATCGGTTTATGGTACAGCTCAGCCCTTATGTGATCCCTGAAGACACAGAAGAGCAGCTTATGGCCAGAGGATTTCAGCAGCACGACCATTGGATTAAGCTTTTGTGGAATAAGAATTTTATTCTTCCTACCCCTGATCATGATTTTGAGATAGCAGAAGTGAAGCCGGGAGAGGAATCCCTCTACGTAGCTACCATACTGTCCATTTTTGAATGGCCACCTGCGCTGGCTGCTTCTTTTAAAGCTTCCATACACAAGCCCGGCTTTCATCACTACCTGGTCAAAAAAGACAATCAGGTTGTGGGTGCAGGATCTACTTATATAGAAAATAAGATCGCAACCCTAAAAATTGCTGGCACGATAGCTCCCTGTCGAAATCAAGGCGTTCATTTTGCACTTACACAACGACAGATAGAAGATGCGCTGGGCGAAGGCTGCGAATGGATTACTGCCGAAACCGAAGAAAATGAACGAAGCAATTCCCGCAAAGCCTACAAAAATCTTAGAAGGCTGGGGTTCGAAGAAGCTTACACCCGCAAAAATCTAGTGTACTACACCTCGCTTACTTCATAGCCTTGAAGGCACGAAGAATCCCAATGATACCAATAACAGTACCTCCTACCATGGACACATAATACCACGTTTCGCTCATCGTGTAAGAGCCGGACAGCTCGTTGGTTATCATTTTGCCAATGCCTGCATTGGGAGAATGAGTCTGTGCCCAATAAATAATAAATGCGCCTAAAGCGATGAGTACTATACCAACAATTAAATTTTTACTTTTCATAGTGGTTTAAGGTTTTAAAAAATGGAATTGTAGAATAATGTATGGTATCCTCTTTTAAAGCCAGTTGTACTTCTACTATGTTTTCACCAACTGGAAGAGTAGAAATATCGATCCACCCAAGAAGCCCTTTTTGTTGCGTTTTTTGATTGAAATTAAATTTCAATCCCGGCCTTGTCAATGAATCATTCAAGAATACAAGATAAGCATCTTGCAGACAAGACAAAAAATATTGATCCTCTCTTATATCTCCGGGTTCTCCACATTCATCTTTGATAGTTTTGTCATAATCTGGATGCAAAGGGATAAAAACCCTGAGAACACTTCCATCAATTATTTCAGAAGGTATTTGTGCTCGTAAGGAATATGTGTCCTTTATTTTATCTTGATAATTTCCACTAAATACACTGGTACCTACAGTTTCATAATACATGGATATATTGGTCAAATCCTTATCACTATAATCAAAATTGTAATCTGCCAGCACAAATATCAATGCAAGAAAAACGGCAAAAACCCCACTAAAAACCCAGCGGTTTACATTCGAGGCAAGGTAGTAATAAACAGGCCTGTATAAGTAAGCCAGCGTAACTATGCGCGTAAATCTGGCTACAGGCAGGTATATTTTGTCAAAGTACTTAACCTTTTTGAGCAACCCAAAGGTCATAAAGTCAATCAGCAGGAAGCACCCAACGATAAGAACGATATAGCCATAAATTTTAAAAAAGGCTCTATCAATATTCACCCAATCAAAACTCTCAAGGGTATAAAAAGGCAAAATAACTAACAAGAACAAATAGGCATACGCACCTATAATGGAGATAAACAGCAAGAACGTAATAGAAAAGATACTACTACAAATTTTCTCCCATTTCAAGATAAGATCTATGATGGGAGGTATTTCCCTCGTATCGTCCTCAAAGATCTTAGTGAAGTTAAGTCGGCCATAGTTGATACCCTGGGGCAATACAAAACTCAAGCCCACCAGCCCAATCCATATACCTCTGCCTATCAAATGGATGATGAGCCCAAAAACCAGCCAAAAATTCGCGATCTTCATGAGCGCAACAAAATTGTCTATATCAGTATATTTCTGGGAGATTTCCTTTTTAAAGAACAGTAAAAACTGATCTATCAAATCAGGTACCTGCAATAGACCAAATAGTACTATCCCTGAGAGCAGGATCTCCGGCTCCCAGCTTTTTTGCTGTATCTCTTCCAGCCACCTGGGCGGTTTTGATTTTTCTTCAGCCAATGTTTTTAATTCTTTAGCTTTAAGTAAACAACTCAAAAGATATGAATATTAATCATAAAGAACAGGATTCGAAAGGCAGCTTTTTTGTGGGTGAGGAAAAAGATAAAAAGGCAGAAATGACCTACACCTGGGCAGGTAATGACCGCATCATCATAGACCATACTGAAGTTGATGATAGCCTGAGAGGGCAAGGCGTGGGTAAAAAACTGATCGAAGCTGCAGTACATTTTGCCAGATCCAAGGGTATTGCCATCATTCCACTCTGCCCTTTTGCCAAAGCTACTTTCGATAAAAATCCGGAATTTAAAGATGTTTTATGAGCCGGCTTACAGAATACAACGAAGTTGATAGCTGTTTTGAAATTCATGTGTATGGTGAGCGTGCATTTATTGAATGCAAGAAAAAAAGTGAAGTCATTTATATGATCCACACCGAAGTGCCTGAAGCGCTTAGAGGGCATAAAATTGGTGAAACCCTGGTGAGAGAAGCATTGGAAATATGTAGCGAGTCTGGTTGGAAGGTAGTTCCTATATGCCCATTTGTGCTTAAATTCATGAAAGCAAATACTGAATTTCAAAAGCTGGTAAGGGCTAAGGATTTTGAGAAGTATTTTGGCAGCAAGTGATTTGAAAAAAATGTGCTAGTATGGAAAAAATAAAGGAGTATACCAATGGAGAGGTTACCGTGGTGTGGAAACCTGAACGCTGTATTCATTCTGAAAAATGTTGGAGGGGCCTGCCATCGGTCTTTAACCCAAAAGAGAGGCCCTGGGTGAAAATAGATGGTGCCGATACTGACGCGATAATTGCCCAGGTGAGAAAATGCCCATCAGGCGCGCTTTCCACCTACATGAATGATGAAAATGCATCATCAGAAGCCATTGAGGATGAACAAATTGTTGAGGTCATCAAGGATGGGCCGCTTATGGTCTATGGCAATATCAAAGTAAAGCATCCGGAAGGAAGTGAGGCCAGCAAACATAAAGTAACGGCCTTTTGCAGATGCGGTGGCTCTGGGAACAAGCCCTTTTGTGATGGGTCACATAAAAAATTAAATTTTACAGGATAGAAGAATTTCACTCCCCTTTGTAATAAACCAGGGGCTACTACCACTAATTGAAGTAAATACGGTAGCATGAGCTCCAAAGAGTTTTTCAAGACCTTCATCAAAGACCAAACCGGGATCATTACCAAAATCTGTAGGGCATACACAGATAATGAGGATGATTTTCAGGACTATTTTCAGGAAGTTACTTTGCAGCTTTGGCGCTCTTACCAGTCATTCAATCACCAGTCTAAGATATCTACCTGGGTTTACAGGGTTACCTTAAATGTATGCCTGACGCATTTTAAGCGAGAGAAAAGAAAGGTAGCCACCACAGGGCTCGATAAAATTCATTTTGAGCTTCCTCAATATGACAACTCACAGGAACAAGAGCAAGTGAAAATGCTCTATGCGGCCATACGTGAGCTTAAAGAAATAGAACGGGCGATCATCCTGCTATACCTGGAAGATAAGAGCTATAAGGAAATAGCAGAAATAATGGGTATAACCATATCCAATGTAGGTGCCAGGATCAACCGAATAAAAAATCAGTTAAAGGAAAAAATCAATGGGCAAGATGGACATTAAAGACATCTGGAAGAACCAGCCTGATCAAGGATCGGGCCTGGCAGAGGAGGAGTTGGAAAGGCTTTTACAAGGAAAAACAGAAAGCCTGCTGGAAACCATTAAAAGGAATGCCAGAATAGAGCATTTCTTCAACATCACAGTTTCACCCATATTTCTGATTTGGCTGATATTCCAAAAAGAATGGGCTCTTTTAGCCGCGTCAACAGCCGGTCTTACTTTTTTGGTGGTTTTTTATTGGAACCTATACAAAAAGCTCTGGGCCATAGAGCCTTCAGACAATACCAAGCTTTTCCTTTATGAGTTTTATGAAACCTTTAAAGACTTCCTCCGCAGATATATTTACGGGCTCATCATCATCGTACCGTTATCCTTTTCCATAGGAATTTATATTTCCGGCGGAGAGGACCCATTTAATAATGTATTCAACCTTAAAAATATAGGCCTAATTGTCCTGACATTATCTGTACTAGGTGCCTCTGTGTATGGTATGGTTTATCTCTTCTATGGTAAATACATGAAAAAGCTAAAAGAGCTTATCAAGTCATTAGAGGAATAAATATTAGTTTACGGGGATCAATTTTGAATTTGGGATATGAAAGCAACGATCTTCTCCATTAGGGTATTCGGCATTTATCTATTATTTACAGGATTATCACTGCTCTTGGTGCCAGATGTTTTACTTAATCTGCTAATGATTGATGAAACGCCTAATATTTGGATGCAGCTGCTGGGCTTGGCATTGAGTATACTAGCATTTTACTACTTAAAGGCTGCAAAAGATCAAAACATTGACTTCATTAAAGGAACTGTACCTGTTAGAATAGGTCAAATTTTTGGCGTTGCTACGTTAGTTATCCTGTACGAAGGACCCTATATACTAATAGCAGTCTCGTTGGTAGAGACTTTTGCCGGCTTTTGGACTTGGCTTACTTTACGAAAAGCCTAGTTGATAGCCTATCCTATATAAGCACTGATCAATAGCAGTATCATTAGAATCAGCATCTGCAATACCAATATCCATTTACTCTCCTCGTAGGTTTCGGATTTCTTCTCTTGTAGTTTCATGTGTGTTCGATTTTTAGGGTTTCACACATGGAATTCACAGTTTATCATAAGTAGAATCTAAACCCTGAATTTTCAGGTTAGGATTTTCCATTTGATATAGCTGCTCATTACATGGTTTGACGATCTGAGACTAAATTAGAAAGGCGCAGATCGCCATACATGAGCAATACACCGAAACGAAAGATTACGTATTTCCCCTATATAATGGTTAGCCATTGACTCATCAAAATAATACCCAGCAAGACAAATATTTGCAGTGCAAATACCATATCATTTTTGGCGCGAACGATTTTTTTCATACTGATGGATTATTTAACTGGATCAGCTGATGGTCTTGCTAATATATAACTATTTCAATATTAAATTGAATAATACGAGTGAATTTATTTAGACTTTGCTGAGTACCGGGCTTTTACTGCCGGATAGCAAGCTGTTGGATTTATGATTGAAGCGGATTAGGTGAAGTAGTCCTGCCACTGAGAGTCCAAGAAGTAAACCAATCCAAACCCCAAAAGCGCCATAGTCCAATACAAACCCAAGCAAATAGCCCAATGGAATAGCCAGCACCCAAAAGGCCAATGCCGTTACCATAGTTGGCACTTTTACATCAGACAGGCCCCTCAATGCTCCCAGACCTACTACCTGTATACCATCCGAGATTTGAAAAATAGCCGCAATGATCATGAGCTGAGCGGCTATGGCGATCACTTCAGCATCGTCTACATATAAATTAGGGAGAAACTCCCTGCCAAGCATAAATGCCAATGCACATACTGCCATGAAAATCCCTACCATTAGAAAACAACTGAAACCAGCCAATCGCATGGTTGAAAAATCACCTTTTCCAAACTGATTACCAACCCTGATGGTAGCAGCAGCTGATATCCCGGAAGCTGTCATATAGGTGATACCTGCCAAATTGAGGGCTATCTGGTGAGCAGCCAGTGCCTCTGCTCCCAACCAGCCTATCATTACGGTAGCCATCGCAAAAGCTCCTGCCTCAAAAATGAATTGAAGACCGGAAGGAATCCCAATTTGCAACAATGATTTGACAGGACGCATGCTAAGCTTAACTAAACCAAGGCTCTTAGTATAAATCTGTAATCGTCTGCTTCGAAATACAAAAACACCCATACCTACAGCCATCAATACCCTACTGATAAAAGTAGCCCAGGCAGCGCCATTCAAACCTAGTTCAGGAAATCCCAATGCTCCGTAAATGAGTAAATAATTCAGAATTACGTTGATAACATTGGCGGATATAGAAATATACATGGCCTGTTTCGTCATAGATACGCCTTCCACAAACTGCCGGAATGCCTGAAAAACCATCAGGGGTATCAGGGATAGCGAAACAATATTGATGTACGGAATAGCATAATCCAATACTTCAGCTTCCTGTCCGATAATTCCTAGATAAGGTGCAGCAGCTATGAGCAGCAGGCTTAGTAAAATGCCTACAATGAAATCTACCACCAAGGCATGCTTTAGTAATATATTGATGCGATTGGCATTTTCATTGCCATCAGCAGCAGCTACCAGGGGTGTAATCCCATAGGATATACCTATGCCAAATAGCATGATCAAATGAAAAGGTGCACCGCCTAAGGATACCGCTGCCAGCTCCACAGTGCCTAGTTGGCCTACCATCACGCTATCAGCCACACCTACCATCACATGGCCCAGTTGGCTGAGCATTACAGGAAATGCAAGTGTAAAATTTTTCGCTATGTGTTCGCGGTAGGTCATGAGGCCGCAAAATTAGCCATTAAGCTTAACCTGCAGCTTTAATATGCCAGCAATACTTAAACTATCTGTAATTTTTCCTTCCATCACCATTTCAACAGCTTTACGAAATGGCAGGTGCATGATTTCCAATGCCTCGGTTTCCTCCAGTTCTTGCTGTCCTTTGGTAAGGTCCTCCGCAAGAAATACGAAACCCTCCTCGTCGGTTACAGAATTTGATGTGTGTATGCGAAGTAAATTTATCCATCGATTTGCAGTAAGTCCCGTCTCCTCTTTGAGCTCGCGCTTAGCTGATTCCAGGATATCAATACCAATTGGGCCACCACCCATAGGGATTTCCCATGAGTATTCATTGAGTGGAAATCTGTACTGCCCAACCAGCCAGGTGTATTGCTGATCGTCTAATGGGATTATGCCCAGAGCCTTATTTTTAAAATGTACCTTGCCATAAATACCATTTCCCCCACCGGGATTAATTACCTGATACTCTTTCAGACTAATCCACGGATTGTCATAAATAGGTTGCTCACTTGTGATTGTCCAGGGGTTTTTATCCTTAGCCATTGAGCAAAGGTAAGCTAGAAATAAACATATGATTGGATCACACTGAAGCCATTAAATTGGCTGCAAATCATGATGATCAGGAAAGGTTAATTGATAAAAAAATTTGTTGGTAATGTGGTGAAACTACAGTCTGAAGCTGATGGGCACAACCATAGTACTTTTACGTAGCTGCCCACGCAACACGCCTGGTTTCCATTCTCCATATTCCTTGATGATCCTCTCAGCTTCTTCTTCACATCCCCATCCGGGTCCTTGCACGGCGCGTACATTTGAGATGGCACCATCTTTTTCAATGTCAAATTGCACCAATACTCTGCCTTCTACATTTGTGCTGGCTGCCAGCAATGGATACCTAAGATTGTCCAAAACAAAGCTGTAAAAACGATCAAGGCCACCTTTAGGCATAGGGGCTTCTCTTTGCTGTCGATATGAATATTTATTACCCGCATCGTCCAGGCTTTGTCCTTTGGTGAGACTGCCCTCACGATAGTTTTCAAAATAGATTTTATTGCCTTCTTTATCGTAACCTATCCATCTGCCTATTTTTTTACCATCTTTCACCCTGCCTTCAGAGGCTCGGTAATACAACGAGCCATGGTTTTGGTCAAATTCAAAATTGACCCATAGGCCTTCTCCATTGGTTACCAGCTGATTATGGTTGTCATCCCAAAAATTCTTTATCAAATGGATCTCTTTAGGTGGTAGGGTTGGTGTATGCTCCACAATTACCTCTTGCATTATAGATCCATCGGGGTACCACCACACCCATTCGCCTACACGGCGATTAGCATCATAGTTGCCCTGAGATTTTTTGGTGCCATCAGGATAATAATAAGTGAATGGGCCATCTTTTACTTTAAAGTCGGGGGTAAGATAAAAACCATACTTGGCAACCTGGCCGTCCATGTAGTAGTCCGTTACTTTATATCTTCCGGAATTATTGATACGCTCAGACGCACGATAATAATAAGCATCTTCTATAACAGTAATCTCACCATTTTCATCATAGTACGTAACATCACCACCTGCAAAACAAGGCATTGATACGATAATAATGACTAGTGAAATTAGAATTTTCATAACTTTATATGGCAATATTTCTTAATTTAATAATTTATTACGGCAATACCTCTTTTATGTTGTCAATATTGATAAAGATCATATTTATTCGAAATAAAAGGTGATAAACAGGCTTAAGTGGCATATAGTTTATTTCCTTTTATTTGACTTCAATCATTCTTATAAACGAAAATACCTGCCATAAGAGCAGGTATCCTCAATTACTAAATTGTTAATACAGTCATCTACCTGAATCTGTTGCCTTTTGCCATATGCCTATGGTGCGCTGGCATTACGTCATGCAGCATATCAAACTTTATACGCTGCGAATCTGATAATAGTGCTCGCACAGACAATCTGGTAAACACCCGTTCCTTTTGAATATCTGATCTCAGCAATCCCATTTTATCAATGATGGAGGAAATCTTGTCCTGATCAGGATTGTCGGCTAGCAACAGCTGGTCCAATTGTGCCTGCAATTCCGCTACCTGACTTTGCTTCAGCATCGAATTTTTCCTGCCTTCGAGTTGAAGCGCTTCGATTTCCGCCTTCTGGTTTTCTGATAATTCGAGCTTATCAGCCAATCTTTCGATAGGTTCTTGAATCTCCATTCGATTGCCTCTCCTTTCGACCGGCCGCTCCGGCTGTGCCAATAAAGTATTTACCATGCCCAGAAATAGTAAAACCATGCCGATGAAAATTTTTGTTGTTCTTTTCATGATTGTCATTCCTTTTAGTTTTCAAGTATTCTGATGATAATATTCGATCAAACTTGCGGTCTGCTTTCCTTATTCCATAAATTCGAATGTGCTAAGACCTTATTTCAAAAAAAATCAGATAGAAGCAGGATGCGATGAAGCCGGTCGGGGATGCCTCGCCGGACCGGTGGTTGCTGCGGCAGTTATACTGCCTGCTACATTTTCACAACCCCTGCTCAACGACTCCAAACAACTGTCCAAAAAGAACCGAGAGTTGCTCGAACCTATCATTAAGGATGAAGCTATCTGCTGGGCAATAGGGATTTGCACTCCAGAAGAAATAGATAGTATCAATATTCTAAAAGCTTCATTCCTGGCGATGCACAGGGCCATTGAAAAGCTAACTCAGCAGCCGGAATACTTACTAATAGATGGTAACCGGTTTACGCCTTTTAAAAAATTCCCCTTTCAATGTGTAATCAAAGGGGATAGCATTTATCAATCCATAGCTGCGGCTTCTATTTTAGCCAAGACGCACAGGGATAGGTTAATGGAGACGCTTGCAGCAGACTATCCCGAATACGGTTGGGCAAAAAATGCCGGCTATCCTACTCTTCAGCACCGGGCAGCCATAGAGAAATTTGGCCCAACGCCACACCACAGGAAAAGCTTCCAATTGCTAAAAGGACAAACTTCGCTTTTTGGGTGAAGAAACTTTTCAAAACTGCTTTGGAGATAATTGAATCATTAATTTTGCAGCCAAAACATTAGCCTATGGATTTAAAGAAAACAGCCCTACACCATAAACATGTATCGCTTGGAGCGAAAATGGTACCTTTTGCAGGCTTTGACATGCCTGTAAGGTATAGCTCTGATATTGAAGAGCACAAAAAAGTAAGGGAATCGGTAGGCGTTTTTGATGTAAGCCACATGGGTGAATTCAGGATGACAGGTCCACATGCGCTCGAACTGATTCAAAAAGTCACCACTAATGATGCAGCTACTTTGTATGATGGCAAGGCCCAGTATTCATGCCTGCCCAATGACAAAGGCGGTATCATTGATGATCTTATTGTCTATAAAAAAGCTGATGAAGACTACCTATTAGTGGTGAATGCCTCGAATATTGATAAGGACTGGGCATGGATCAACAGCCAAAATTCCATGGGGGCAACGCTGGAAAACATCTCTGATGAAATGTCGCTTTTCGCTGTACAGGGCCCTAAAGCCACCGAGGTATTACAGCGCATTACCGAAGTTGATTTATCAGCCATTAAGTTTTATCATTTTACAGAAGGTACAATCGGTGGTGTCAATGATGTGATCATTTCTGGTACCGGCTATACTGGCGCAGGTGGTTTCGAATTATACGTAAATAACCAAAATGCCGAGAAGCTGTGGGATGCTGTGTTTGAAGCCGGCAAAGACTTTGATATCCTACCTATCGGTTTGGGTGCCAGAGATACCCTACGCCTGGAGATGGGATTTTGCCTCTATGGCAATGATATAGATGACTCCACATCCCCGATAGAAGCAGGGCTTGGCTGGATCACAAAGTTCACCAAACCCTTTATCAGTAGTGAAGTTTTTCAAAAGCAGAAAGAAGAGGGTGTAACACGAAAGTTGGTAGGTTTTGAGCTCATTGACAGAGGCATTCCAAGGGCCCATTATGAAATTTTGAATGCCGATGGTGACCAAATAGGTGAAGTAACCTCAGGCAGCATGTCTCCTTCTATGGGCAAAGGCATTGGGCTGGGTTATGTAAAAATGGGCTATCATAAACCTGACACTGAAATTTTCATTTCGGTACGCCAACGACAGCTCAAAGCCAAAGTAGTGAAATTACCAATCTTAAAATTCTAACGTGGAAAAATCAACAATA
Source organism: Cyclobacteriaceae bacterium (assembly GCA_965227155.1). GTDB lineage: Bacteria > Bacteroidota > Bacteroidia > Cytophagales > Cyclobacteriaceae > UBA6059. The sequence continues at coordinate 2,665,120 of OZ245731.1, read as the reverse complement.
GAAGTTTGCCTTACACCGGAGCAAATACACAAGTTCTCGTTAAAAGGAAAAATAGTGGTGGTGGCCGACATCCTAAGAGCCACATCATGTATGGTCACGGCTATGGCGCATGGTGTTGACAAAATTGTGCCGGTGGCAACCCTGGAAGAGTGCCAGGAACTACAGATGAAAGGTTATTTGGCAGCAGCCGAGAGGGGTGGAAAGCAAGTAAAAGGATTTGAGCTTGGCAACTCCCCCTTTCAATATATGGATGAATCCCTCAAAGGCAGCCAGATTGCAATTACCACTACCAATGGAACTATAGCCCTAACCAAATCAAAAGATGCCGAAACGGTATTGGTAGGTTCCTTTTTGAACCTGTCGAGTATTGCCAAATACATCTTGCTGAATGGCAAATCAGTGGTAGTGCATTGTGCCGGATGGAAGGGCATGTTCAGCATGGAAGACACCCTATTTGCCGGGGCCTTGCTTGAAAAACTTAAAGCTTCTCACACTTATGAGTCGGATGCCGCTTTGATGGCGCTTACGCTTTACCAAAATGTAAAAAATGACCTTAGTGGTTTCATGAGCAGCTCCTCACATGCGAGAAGACTAGCCAGCTTTAAGATTCAGAAAGATATTGATTTCTGCCTGCAGCAGGATGTCTATAACGTAACGCCCTATATGCGTGGTAATGCCATCCTGGTTTAGGCTATTGCAATTTTTTGTTTTCCTTGTGCCTGGTCGCATCCCTTTGGGTCTTTTTTGCCAGGTTTTTCTGAAATGCTTCGGTAAGGTTAACGCCTGTTTGGTTGGCCAGGCAAATCAGCACCCATAATACATCGGCCATTTCGTCACCCAGGTCTCGATTCTTATCCGACTCCTTAAAAGACTGCTCACCGTAAGTTCTGGCCATGAGCCTTGCAAGCTCACCTACCTCCTCGGTAAGAATGGCCATATTAGTAAGCTCCCCAAAATATTTCACACCGATGGTTTTGATCCATTGGTCTACCTCTTTCTGTGCTTCTTCTAGTGTCATTGCTTGTTTTTTGTATCGATGATGATGGTAACAGGCCCATCATTGACCAAACTCACTTTCATATCTGCACCAAACTCACCAGTGGCTATGGGTTTGCCCAGGTCCAATTCCAGCTGCTTTATCATTTGCTCATAAAGTGGGATGGCAATATCAGGCTTAGCTGCTCTGATATAAGAAGGTCGGTTGCCTTTTTTGGTGCTGGCATGCAGGGTAAACTGGCTGATGAGCAAAATGTCACCATTCACAGTTTTAATATCTTCATTCATCACCCCTTGAGCATCATTGAAAATACGTAACCCGCATATTTTTCTGCTCAGCCATGTAATATCTTCCAAATCATCTGCCTCTTCTATGCCCAGCAAAATAATAAAGCCCTGCCCAATAGAGCCGGCAATATTACCTTCAATCTTAACTGATGCCTCTGATACCCGCTGTATAACTGCAATCAAAGTGTACCCGCAATTTTTCGTATTTTCTTAGGCTTGTAAACGGCCACCTCTTGTTGATCTTTTTTAGCTACTAAAAACATGGCCCTGGCTACCGTAGAACCCTTAATTGACCATAATTTATTGACTCGGATAATGAAAAATGAAAGGATGTTGGTCAGAATTTTGGCTATCTCTTCACCGAGCCTGAATTTCTCTCTTGCCCCAAGTAAAAGTGATGGTTTGAAAATATGTAGAGAGGGAAGGTTCATCTCAATCAGCTTATCTTCCAATTCCCCTTTCACCTCATTATAAAAGAGTGCAGAATCAGAATCGGCACCCAAAGCCGTCACTATTATAAAATGCCTGAAATTAGATCCCTTACTGGCTATTTCTGCCAGCTTAAGGGGGTATTCAAGATCTATCTTCCTGAAATTCTCCTTTGTTTTGGCCTGCGCCATGGTTGTTCCCAGGCAGCAATAGTGATCATGCCCATTGAGTTTTTCTGCAATTACATCGAGCTTATCAAAATCGATAATGATTTCCTCTATTCGATTATCCTTTAGAGGAAGATGCCTGCGTGATACAATAATAATTTTACTGTAAAAGTCTTCGGCCAGGATGGTATCCAAAAGAGATCGACCTACAAGACCGGTAGCACCAGAAATTACTGCAATCCTTTCCATATGAGCTTTAGTTGCTTCCGTTATCAAAAAATAGAGTGTGTAAAAGACTGCATATCAGGCAGACATAACCTCTAAATCGGATTTTCAATTTATGGCTTTCTTAAAAAATTCCAAAAAAATATTACAAGATGTCATATATCCGTGATGCCTTCTTCCCATTGCTGGTAGCGTTCGATATCCTCACCAAAAGACCTGATTACCCACATCAAAAGAGTCAGATCATCAATGTAACCAAGGCCTGGTATGAAATCAGGAATAACATCTATAGGTGTGACAAAGTAAAGCAATGCGGCCCCAAAGGCCAGGATAGTCTTCCAAGGTATTTCTGTATACGTCTTATTGAGATAGGCTTTCAGCATACGAATGATCAACTGCATATATTTGACCAGCTCCTGCATTTTTTCACTGCTGGCAATCAGCTGTGAAATCTTTTCAGTACCCTCATGAATTAAGGAGTTGATTTTCTCATCATCCGTAAAAATCTTTTTGGCCTTATTTTTATACTTCTCAAATTGTGCTGCGGTATCCATTCTGATAATTTAAAACAAATCTCTGACTTCAGCCTTTACAAACAACAAAGCTTCCTGAATGGGATCTTTTTCCTGTGCGATATACTTATCGAAAATCCTTCGCGCCAGTGCTATACCTTTTTCCTCCCTATCAGTCTCTGTACCGGCTTCATTGATAGCAACGACAATATTCTCCATAGCGTTGCGGATCATGCTCCAGGCTTCATCACTCAGGTAAATCTGTTGCGACAAATTGTGGTTAAACTCCTCCCTGATTTCAGATAATAATACCTGCTGCAACTGGCCTGAGGTAAACTTCCCGTCGTTGAGCCTTACTATTAAATTATTGGGTGAAATACGCTCAAGAAAAAGAGCCATACGCTCATAGGCCTGCAGCCGCAGAGGTAATGTGGTTTTTATACTTTCCTGGCCTATTTCTAATCTTTTGTTATCCCAATCCCGTTGAATGAACATTTTCACTGTTAAATACATTGCATATAAAACAGCGAGCGAAGGCAAGATGATCTTGCCAAATTCTATGAGTAGATCCATAATTGTTTTATCAAAAAAACCTAAGCGCTTTAGTGGCTTAAAGTTAAGTAAATTTGAACCCTAAAATAGTGGTAATCCTATGATCCTTGAGCCTGTAGATATTTCGGATGCGGCAGCCGAAGAAATCCATAAAATCATGACCCACAAAAATATTGGGCGTGATTATGCCTTGCGCGTAGCAGTAAAAGGCATGGGGTGTGGTGTCGGTTTTCGCCTTGGCTTTGATAAGTTCAAAGAAGGTGATATTGATTACGAGAAAAAGGGCGTGAAAGTACTTGTAAGTAAAAGAGAAACAATGTACTTACTGGGACTCACAGTAGATTTTTACGAAGGTTCTGATGCTCGTGGCTTTGTCTTTGTAAAAGAGGGCCAAGCTACCGGGAAGACCGCAACGTAACCTTAGCTTTTTCACAGAGCCCTCCTACCGGCGGGTTATGCTTCACTACCGACACTTCCACCGATTCTATTTCTTCAAATGCTCCGAGTACCGCTTTGTTCACTTCATAGGCTATATGCTCCAGCAATGACACGTTCTTGTCCAGAATTTCGCTAATTATCCGATACACCTGGCTATAGTCAGTGGTGTATTGGAGGTCGTCTGTTTTTCCAGCCTGTGTAATATCTGTAGTCAACTCAATATCCACAGTAAACCTATTGCCCAGTTTTTGTTCTTCTTTGAAATAGCCATGGTGGGCATAAAACTCCATACCCGATAGGGCAATTACACTCTTGTGATTAGTCATCCAATTGATCGAAAAATGATTCCCCCTCGTTGGTTTCAGTTTCTTTCACAGGCTGTGGCTTAGGTGTGGCTTTGGCCGCCTGGGGTTGCTTTTTCTTCTCTGGTTCAGGCTTGGCAGCCTTTTTTTCAACTACCTCTTTTGGTGGCTCCAGCTCTTCTGTCGGCCGTGTGAGTTCAGGCATTTTGGGCTTTCTTACGGGCCTCAATTCCAGCGGCTCATCTTCTATCATCTGCTGAGATTCACGCACTACCTTCTTCACTCTTTTAAGATGGTCCTCCAATGTAAACTTTTGACTCTTTACATTGAGCTTGCTGACTTTTGTATTGATATCATCAGATAAATTGCTAAGTTCCATCACCAGGTTTTCCTGGTAGTTTTCAATAGCCCGATAATTCTGCTCCATATCCTTGATGGCTGATTGCATTTCTTCAATGATATCGCGGGACTGCATTTCAGCCTTCTCTATGATTGATTTGGCTTTTGATTTAGCCTCATTCAGCATGGCCTCAGCATTCATTTGTGTTTCCTTCAAATGCAATTCTGCTGCTTTGGTAGCCTGGTCAATCATATTTGCCCCTGTATCCTCAGCAGTTTTGAGTGTTTTGAACAAGGATGATTCTACCTCTCTCAGCTTTTGCACTTCTTTCTCGCTCTGCTCCAGCTTGATGCGTAATTCCTTCTGCTCATCCATCATGCGTTCCCACTCGTTGGAAACTGAAAGCAAAAATGCTGTTACCTCTTCTTTATCGTAACCTCGAAAATTCTTTTCAAAAGTTTTTTGCCTTATTTCTAAAGGAGTGATTTTCATGCTAAACGTTAAATTTTAAATCCCAGATTGATATTGACCTGTCGTCACTGGCTGAGATCAATTGATTGTGGTAGGGAGCCCAATATAGTTTATTGACAGAGGTGCCGTGACCGGCGTGGCGGGCCTTATCAATGACCTTCATCAATTTAAAAGTCTGTAAATCCCAGACTTTAATGGATTTATCCATGCTACAAGTTACAAAATGTTTGCCATTTGGGCTAAAGTCGATATGGTTTATAGCATACATATGCGCCACAATATCCTCAACCAAAACGTAGGTAGCTGCATCCCATATTTTCAAATGTGCATCCCTGCCCGCACTTAGTAAATAACGGCCATCCGGGGAATATCGTACTGTAAAAACAGAATTGGTGTGATCTGATAAGGTATGTTTGATGCTAAGATCTGTAAGATCCAGGATTCTAATTTTATGATCACTGAAACCAATGGCAACTTCATTGCGCTTTGGTAAATAACTGATGCATCGGGCACTCTTATCTGCAAGCTTCATTTTCCTGAGAATGCGCGGCTCAGGATCTAAAGTAATCAGAATAAACTCTCCATCGCCGGTAGCTACACCTACCAGTTTTTCGATGACCTGAATATCAAAAATGGCTCCTTTTGTGAGCTGCAAGGAGCTGATTTCCTTTTTGCTATCAATATCAATCACATGAATACCATCATAATTGTGGCCGAGGATCATACGCCGATTTGCGCTATCAAGGGCCAAAGCATAGATGGAATTGTCGAGTTTAGCCAGCAAATGTCCCGTATCGGGATCCGAAAGTTGCCACCTGGCTACCATTCCATCTCCTGCTCCACTGTAGAAAGTTTGATCATCCTCACCCGCCACTATGGTATAGATGCAGTCCTTATGACCCGTTAATGTATTTAGTTTTTCTACTTCTACAGCTGATCTACTCATTGCTGCAAAGCTAAACCCAATATTGGTTTTAAAGAATGATTATTCGCAATTCACAGGGATTACCATAGATTTCATACACGTAAAAGGCATTCAAAATCCATATTTTTTTGGTTTCTTCGTGCATGCCATTACTCAAGATAGCATCTATCCAAAAACATTCAGCCTGGGCTGTCTGGCACATCAATGAGTCCCCGGAAGTTTTATCCGGCATTGTAGCTTATCATGAAAATGACATCAATGCTATTAAGCATCCTCAGAAAAGGGCTGAGTCTCTGGCTGCCCGATGCTGTGTAGAGTCGCTATGCAGAAAATTTGGCCTTGCCTATACGGGCATAGAAAAAGACCAACACCAAAAACCACATTTGGCAGGGCAGCCACAGGTGGGCATTTCTGTAGCCCATTCCTTCCCCTATGCAGTGGCAATGATTCATTTGTTGCAACCCTGCGGTATCGACATTGAACAGATAGATCCAAAAGTGAGCCGTGTAGCACATAAGTTTTTGAATGAGCAGGAGGCAAAATGGGCAGGAGAGGATGTAAGAAACTTGATTATCATATGGAGTGCCAAAGAAACATTGTACAAATGTTATGGCAGAAAGCAGTTAATTTTCAAAGACCAGCTGCATGTTGGCTCGCTACAATCCGTGCATCCACAGAAAATAAGCGGATCAATCATGACAGAAGATTCGAAAAAAATGCATACATTAGTTATTGAACAAATCGAAGATTTCATTATAACTTTTTTATACGAATGAATGCGCTCATCTTCCTATTCTCTTGTTTTTTAGCTCTTTATCCCGCTCAAAAAAATAGCACCATCGAGGATTTCACCTTGAATGATGCCGTGAAAAAGCAAACTGTGTCGCTTTCTTCATTCAACAACAAAAAGCTGGTGGCAGTAGTGTTTACCAGCAATTATTGCCCCTACGCTAAGCTTTACGATCAACGATTGATTAACCTTCAAAACGAATATGCAGCCCAGGGTGTGCAGTTTTTGTTGATTAACTCTAATGATCCCAAGGCAAGCCCGGAGGATAGCGAAGAAAAAATGATGAACAAGGCTAAAGCTATGAGTTACCCATTTCCATATTTGCTCGATAAGGAACAAAAGGCAGCCGGATTACTGGGCGCACAGAAAACACCAGAAGCATTTCTATTAGCTCCAGCTACCAATGGTTTCAATGTAATCTATCAAGGTGCTATTGATGACAATCCACAGTCGGCCAAAGATGTAAAGTCCCCATACTTTCGGATGGCCATAGATAATGCACTTCAAAACCAAAAGATTTCCCAGGCATATGCACGACCAACGGGCTGCCTCATCCGGGGTAATTAATCTTCTATCTTCTTCAGCAGTGTTTTGATTTCATCTGCCTTTTGGTATTCCCCCAGCTTTTCGAATGATACTATCAGATTGCGAAATGCACGCTGAATGATAGAAATATTATCGCAGGGCTGGTAAAAGATGTCCTGCGGAACCAGATTTAGGTTATTGATGTAATGGTCAATATCCTCCTTTGAAAAAATCAACCCCTTATTAAAGGCATTAATATAAAACTGAATGGAGTCAGTCTTGTAGGTCAATATAAAGAGGTTAGGCAGGTTTACACCATACACAGGCAGCTTTAACCGCTGTGCCACAAGCATATAGATCACACATAGGGTGATGGGATTCCCTCTTCTGGTTTCCAACACATTGTTGATCATGCTATTGGAAGGCGAGTGGAAATTTTTTGTATTGGCCCTAAATTTCAGCTTATTGTACATCACACCATTGAGCACCTTTATCTGATCAAAAGGGTTCAGGTCGTTTTTAAACTCTGTCCATGCTTCAATGTAGAGTTGCTCAAACTCTTTGGTTAAGGTCTCGTAGCTAATGTCGGGGTAGTGGTAATTGGATATGATCCACATGCCCTTGAGCAAATTATCCGATTCACTGGTTTTCCATTCTTCCAGCCTTGTTTGGAGCTGCTCAAACTGAAGGTGGTGTATGATATCTTCTATGCGTTTTTGAAGTAAAGGATTGAAGTTTTTCTCCCATTCCTGCTCCAGAAAAGGTATCACCGGACTACCTAAGGAGAGAATTTTTTGCTCTACGTGATCAGTTATTTCCTCGTCTTCATCTTCTAATAATGATACCAGAGCTTTTAATTCACTACTCTTCATAGGTTAAAATAAATGAACACCAATTAAGAATCCTAATTTGCTCATAATGAGTTATGCACAATGATATTTCCGGTGCCAGGAAACATTTCAAAACAAACCAGGCTAATCGTTAAATTAGCTTTAATAATCGACCACAAAATAATCTCAGGAATGAAACCGATACTCACCAGTGGCCTGTTCTCTGCCGAAAGCCAAAAATTAATACAGACACTATCTGAATTTATATTAGCCATCGAACCCAATCTTGAAATCAAACAAACCGATCTGATGGGAAAAAAAGTTTTGGGCTTTTTACAATCCCAAAACTTAAAGTACGCTTTTGCATCACAAAAGAACCATATCACTTTTCATAATATGGTTATGTATTGTTATCCTGAATTGGCCAAAGATTTTAAAGAAATGTTTCCCCAAGAAAAATTTTTAAAGAGCTGCATTCATTTCAAGGAGCCTATAAATCTCGATATTGAAAAATTCAAATTTATGATTGAAACCTCCGCCCAAAGGCTTTTTCCTAAACCAAGATAAGATTTACGTCTGTATCACCCCAACATTAAATCGCTCCGAAATAGGCGCATGATTGGCTGCTTCTATGCCCATTGAAATAGCTTTCCGTGTTTCCAATGGATCGATGATGTCATCTACCCATAGCCGGGCCGCTGCATAGTAAGGGCTCAACTCCTTATTGTATTTGTCAGTAATTTCCTTGAGTAATTGCTTCTCATCCTCCTCCGTGATCTCCTTACCCTGTGCTTTCAAGGTTGACACTTTAATTTGTAGCAACGTTTTTGCCGCAGAAGCACCACTCATTACGGCAATTTGGGCAGTAGGCCAGGCGAAGATGAGCCTTGGGTCATACGCTTTACCACACATGGCATAGTTGCCTGCGCCGTAGCTGTTACCTAAAACGATAGAAAATTTTGGTACAACTGAATTAGCTACCGCATTGACCATCTTGGCACCATCTTTTATGATGCCGCCATGTTCAGCGCGGCTTCCTACCATAAACCCACTCACATCGTGTAGAAAAATAAGGGGAACCTTACGCTGATTGCAGTTCATAATGAACCGGGCAGCTTTATCTGCGGAATCAGAATAGATCACACCACCCATCTGCATCTCATCCCCTCCTCCACTCTTTTTCGCTTTTATGATTTTTCGTTGGTTAGCAACAATGCCCACAGCCCAGCCATCAATCCGGGCATATCCGCACACAAGGCTCTTACCATAGCTTGCCTTGTATTCATCAAAATCCGAATTATCGACCAGCCTTTTGATAATATCCATCATATCGAATGGCTTCACCCGGTCAACCGGATAAAGACCGTATAGCTCCTCAGCATTTTCTTTCGGTGCTACAGGTGTTTTTCTATCAAATCCTGCTTCTTCAGGTTTACCGATCTTATCGAAGATGTTTTTGATTGCATCGAGACATGCCTCATCAGACTCATATTTATTGTCCGTAACACCGCTGATTTCGCAGTGTGTGGTGGCGCCCCCAAGGGTTTCATTATCTACATCTTCACCAACTGCCGCCTTCACCAGGTAGCTCCCTGCGAGGAAAATAGACCCTGTTTTATCTACAATTAAAGCTTCATCAGACATTATTGGCAAGTAGGCACCTCCTGCCACGCAGCTACCCATAATTGCTGCCACCTGCACGATACCCATCGAGGACATTTTCGCGTTATTTCTAAACTGCCGACCGAAATGCTCCTTATCAGGAAAGATCTCATCCTGCATTGGCAAAAAAACACCTGCGCTATCTACCAGATAGATAATAGGAAGCTTATTTTCAATAGAAATTTCCTGGGCACGCAGATTTTTCTTAGCCGTAATGGGAAACCAGGCTCCTGCCTTTACAGTGGCATCATTAGCTACAATTACACATTGTCTGCCTTGCACATAACCGATTCCAGTAACCACACCACCACTAGGGCAGCCGCCTACATCATCGTACATTTCATGCCCGGCGAAGGTACCAAGCTCAAGAAATTCAGAGTTTTCATCTATCAAATACTGAATCCGCTCCCGAGCGGTCAATTTGCCTTTGGCGTGGTGCGCATCAATTTTCTTTTTGCCACCGCCCTTGGCAGTCTGTTGCTTTAGGGTTTTAAGCTTGAAAACTAATTGCTTGTAGCTATCCTCATTTTTGTTGAATGCAAGGCTCATAATCTTTTCGGGTTAATGCGTTCTTACGAATCTAAAGTATACCCGAGCCAAAAAGAAGCTAATTTTTCTCCAGGTCGCGCATAACTTTCTTATGCTTTTTGCCGAGTGGAGACATGAAATGTTTGGGATATTGGTTGAAGTGGATCAATAAACTATCCAGATCAATAATGGCCTTGTTAAGATTATTGTATAGGGAATCGTCGTAAAGCATTTTACCAACGGTACCTTCACTGTTTTTAATGGCATTAACTGTTTCTGTCATAGTCGACAGCAGTTCGTTAACCTCAACAAGTGTTTTCTCTACTTCCAGGTTATTAATCTTATCGAGTGACTGCCCTGTTTTCTCAAGAATGGGATCAAGCTTGCTGATTTTTTGATTCACGTTGGCAGCCATGATGCTCAGTTCCTGTAGCGTTTGTGTAATAGCCTCCTCGTTGGTGCGGATCAATCTATTTACCCCTGCCAATGTTCCGTTTAACTCATCGAGTGTAGTATTTATTTTTTCGCCACTACCCTGTAAGCCCAATAGAATTTCATTGACACGCCGTATGGTTGTACCCAGGTTATCTGTAATCGGCTGTGCCCTATCCAATAGCTCTGAAAGTCCTCTGTCAACCACAGAAATCAAAGTGTCTCCACTTTCCAAAGGCCTTCTGATTTTATTAATGTCCAGCACGATAGCTTTTGTACCGAGAAAATCACTGTTTGTTAAAGTTGCGGTAGTGCTATCACCAAGCGTTAGCGCATCGTCTACCGTCATTTCAACGAGTATCACGTTTTCAGCCTCTTGCAAAATGCTGATCCGGCTTACTCTACCTACCGAAAACCCATTGACAATGACAGAATTGGATACAATAAGCCCATCCACATTATCATACAGGGCATAATATTTTTTGGTAGGCGAAAACAGCTCTATGCCTTTCAAAAAATTAAATCCTACATAAAGAATAATACCGGAAACTACGGCGATGATGCCAACCTTGACTTCTTTAGACACAATGTATTTTTTCTAGTTCATAGACTCGATTTCCTCCTTGTAATCCCTAAATGCCCGGAAAATGCCCGATGCAATATAAGTTTGTTGAAGGTCATCATTAAGATCTCGTTCCTCTTTGGGATTACTCAAAAATCCGATCTCTACCAGTACGCTGGGCATTGAGGTTTTCCATAACACGATTAACGGTGCCTGCTTTACCCCCCGGCTTCTCCGGCCTACCCGCTTTTCAAACTGAGTCTCAATATTGCTGGCTAATTTAAGACTATTATTGAGAAAAGCATTTTGATATAGATTAAACAAAATATAAGATTCGGGCGAGTTAGGATCAAACCCTTCATAATTCTCCTTGTAGTTTTCTTCCAGCTCGATAACCGAATTTTCGCGCATTGCAATCTTAAGGTTGGCCTCTGTTCTATCCAGTCCCATCACATAAGATTCTGTACCATGTACAGACTCGCTGTAAGGAGCATAATTGCAATGGATCGATATGAAAATATCAGCACCATTTTTATTTGCCAGATCGGCTCGGTTTTGCAAAGTGGGAAAGCTATCATTATCCCTGGTATAGATCACCTCTACCCCTGGCAGATATTCTTTGATGATGTCCCCCAACTTAAGGGCCACATCGAGGGAAATGTTTTTCTCAAGGGTATACTCACCACGGGTACCCGGATCTTTACCGCCATGCCCCGCATCGATTACCACTTTTTTGATGGAATAATCTTTTACCCCGATCTTATTAAAAGAACCAAAAATAAAGGCTATAGCAAAACATGAAATGACGACAATATTTTTCATTATTTGTCGGTTCTTATCTAGAAATGAGGATAATTTTACGCAAAATTGTGAATTTTTGCGAGAAAGAGAAAATTGGGTGCACATTTTGAAATACGCGTTTTTAGCATTTTTACTTCTATCGATCTCCTGCTCAACGCTTCAAGCCCAATCTCAAGATAGCATTGCCAGCACCGCTCAGGAAAAAATCATACTTGCTGACACCCTACCCAAAAATGATGCCGACTCTGTGATAGCCTCACCGGAGCAGCTCATGCAGTTTTCTGATTCTCTGGGTAGCGGCATGAAATCCCTGCCTATGCTGACTGCTGACTCATCATTTCAGCAACCCCGACCTGCAGACTCCATCAGAAATGATTCTACCAAAGCACCGCTACCTTATGCAAATCAGCCCAGGGGCGACATCCAAACAACGATAGAATACCAGGCCGAAGACAGCATATTTTTTGATATGGCTAGCCAGACAGCCACCCTTTATGGCAATGGCAAAATCGATTATGGAACAATTCTATTGGAAGCAGATCGTATCAAAATAAATTGGGTGGATAATATTATTGAAGCAGACTACACCACCGATTCTACAGGTGCCAAAATAGGCAAGCCCATATTTACGGATGCCGGCCAATCCTATGAAACGGATGAAATGACCTACAATTTTCAATCTCGAAAAGCCATCATTACCGGCATTATCACACAGCAGGATGAAGCCTATATTCAGGGAGAAAGAGTCAAAAAGAATGAAGACAATGAGATGTTTATCAGAAATGCTAAATACACTACCTGTAACCTGGCTGACCCACATTTCCATATCTCTTCAAGAAAACTGAAGGCGATACCTGGCAATAAAGTGCTTTCAGGACCATTTAATCTGGCCTTTAGGGAAATTGAAACCCCTTTGGGTTTTCTTTTTGGCATGTTTCCTCAACCAAAAAAGAAAACCAGTGGCGTAATTGTGCCTAGCTACGGGGAGGAAAACCGAAGGGGCTTTTTCCTTAGGGATGGTGGTTATTATTTTGCCATCAGCGACTATGTGGATTTGCGACTTACAGGCTCCATCTTCTCAAAAGGGGGCTATTCAATCAATGCCAATACCAATTACAAAAAGAGGTATGCCTACAATGGGGGATTGCGCTTTAGCTTTAACCGTTTTGTGAGTGATGATGTGGATAATCAGCTGGATACCCGGGATTTTAGTTTAAACTGGAATCACTCACCGGCCAATACCGGAACCAGCCGGTTTTCTTCCTCTGTCAATATCAGAACTAACTCTTTTAACCAAAACAACAACCTGATAGCCCAGGATTTTACAGAAAACATCAATGCGCAGTTCAGTTCGAACATTTCTTACAACAAGCGCTTTGAAGGTACGCCCTTCAATTTTTCTGCAACCATGCGGCATAATCAAAACGTGCAAACTGAGGTAGTAACCATTACTGCACCGGAAGTTACCTACAACATGAACAGGATCTATCCTTTTGAAAATATCAGGTCGCTGCGCAATTCTTTCCTTGGCAAACTCAATTTTAGTCACAATTTCACTGCCAAAATGGACGTCACAAACGCAGCTATAAGGGGTCCCTCTATCAATGTGGTAAACAGAGGCAATCTTGATGATAGCCTCCTGGTATTTAATGGACAAAACCTGGGGCTAATTTTTGACAGAGCCAAAATCGGTGGTAGGCATAATATACCCTTGAGTACATCCTTCAATATTTTTAAATACATCACGGTAAGCCCCAATGTAAACTACAGTGAACTGTGGTATACCAAAGAACTAAATTACTCCTATGACCCAGTGGAGCAAGGTATAAGGGTAGATACTGTGAATGGATTTTCAAGAGCTGGCTGGTACACTACCGGTGCATCCTTTAACACCCGACTGTACGGCACTGTATTTTTCAATAAAGGCAAAATACGAGCTATTCGACATGTGCTCACACCGCAGGTCAACTTTTCTTACAGTCCTGACTTTACCAGCGATAGGTTTGGCTATTTCCAGGAAGTACAAGTAGATGAATCAGGCCGGACGCAGCTTTTAAGCAGGTATGAAGGCTTTTTGTACGGCAGCCCACCCACCGGAGAAAGTGCAGCGATCAATATCACCCTCAATAATAACGTAGAAATGAAAGTCCAAACCCGGCGAGACTCTACAGGAAAGGACAACACAAAAAAGATCAAGATTTTCGATAACCTATCGATGGGTACAGGCTATAATTTTCTGGCTGATTCATTTAAACTCAGTGACATTCGCATGTCTACCAGAACCAGCTTTTTCAACAACCTTGTCAATGTAAACCTCAGTGGTACGCTCGACCCGTATGTATATAAGTTGATCAGCCGCTCAGAAAATGGTACGGTACAGCAGCGAAGGCTCGACCAGTACACCTGGAATAATGGCCAAGGGCTCGGCACCTTAAAAGCGCTTACGGTTGCTTTGGGTTTCCGGCTCTCCCCGTCAGCCTTCCAAGGCAAACAACAGGGCAATGAAGACCAAAACAGAAAAGAATCAGAATTTGGTACGGAGGAGGAGCTGGAGTTTATAGAAAATAACCCTGAAGCTTACATTGACTTCACCATCCCATGGAGCTTGAGTGCCAGCTACAATATAAACCGACGCAAAACAGGCTTTCAGGATGCAACTGTCACCCAGTCGCTTACATTCAATGGTGATTTAAGTCTTACAGAAAAGACCAAAATAAGCTTCAGCTCGGGGTATGATTTTGAAAATAGCGAGTTCACCCAAACCAGGATTGGTGTAATACGTGACCTGCATTGCTGGACGATGCGTTTCGATTGGGTGCCTTTTGGGCGATTCCAGTCTTACAACATCACCATTAATGCCAAAAGCTCCTTACTGCAGGATCTTAAGCTGGAAAGACGCAGACAGTTCTTCGATAACTTCTAAACGTCTGCTTATCCTTTTGCAACCGCTTCCAACCAACCCTGTATCTCTTCAAGGCTTGGGTTCTTCACATCATTTAGCTTCAGCTTTTTTCTCATCCCACCCATGTCATTCATAAGCTTGGTATCTTTCACTTTCAGGAAAGCTTCCTTATTGGTGAGACCCAGTTTCTGTAGGATAGGCACAAGTTCTTCTCTTACACCAAGTTTCATGTAGTCATTTTCCGAGAATGATGCCTGCCGTTTCTCTGGTTTCATTTGTGGGAAGAAAATCACATCCTGAATCGAATGTGAATTGGTCATGATCATAGTCAACCGGTCTATGCCTACCCCTAATCCGGCTGTGGGTGGCATACCATATTCGAGTGCACGTAAAAAATCCTCATCAAGGACCATGGCTTCATCATCACCACGCTTGCCCAGCTCGAGCTGTTCTTCAAAGCGCTTGCGCTGATCAATTGGATCATTAAGCTCGCTAAAGCTGTTACAAATTTCCTTACCATTGCAAATCGCCTCAAATCGTTCAACCAAACCTTCCTTGCTTCTATGCTTTTTGGCGAGTGGAGACATCTCGATAGGATAATCGGTAATGAAGGTAGGCTGGATCAGATTAGCCTCACATTTCTCACCAAAAATTTCATCTATGATTTTGCCCTTACCCATGGACTCATCCAAAGGCACTTGCATAGCTTTGGCGGCCTCACGAAGCTCTTTTTCATCCATGGCAGAAATATCCACACCTGTAAAATGCTCTATGGCTTCAAACATGGTAAAGCGTTTCCATGGTCTTTCAAAATTGATGATATGCTCACCCACTTTCACTTCTGTAGTGCCATGTAGATCAATCGCAATTTTTTCTACCATTTCCTCCACCAGGTCCATCATCCATTGGTAGTCTTTATAAGCAACATAGAGCTCCACTTGCGTGAATTCCGGATTGTGGAAGCGTGACATTCCTTCGTTTCGAAAATCCTTGGAGAACTCATAAACTCCATCAAATCCACCAACAATCAGCCTTTTCAGGTATAGTTCGTTGGCAATTCTCAGGTACAAGGTTGTATCCAGCGTATGGTGGTGTGTTTTAAAAGGCCTGGCCGCTGCTCCTCCATAGAGTGGCTGCAAAATGGGCGTTTCAACTTCCAGATAACCTTTGTCATTCAGGTATTCGCGCATCGAATTGACCAACCTGGTTCTTTTCACGAAGGTATCGCGTACATGAGGATTTACGATCAAGTCAACATAGCGCTGGCGATAGCGCTGCTCAGGGTCAGTGAAAGCATCGTACACCTTCTTTTCTCCTTTGTCGTCAGTTGCTTCTTTCACAATCGGCAATGGACGAAGAGATTTTGAAAGCAGCTGCAGCTGGGTAACATGCACAGAAATCTCCCCTACCTGTGTGGTAAAAACATAGCCTTTAATACCAATGATATCACCAATATTCAGTTTTTTCTTGAAAATGGTATTGTAGAGGCTTTTATCCTCACCGGGGCAGATATCATCTCGCCTGATATAAATTTGTATACGACCTGTAGCGTCCTGAATTTCGGCAAAGGAAGCCGAGCCCATGATTCTACGGCTCATGAGCCTACCTGCCATAGAGATGTTTTTATAGTCAGTCTTACGCCTTTCGTAATTTTCATGTATCTCCTGTGAGGATACGTTCACTTCAAATAACTCTGCGGGATATGGGTTTACGCCCATTTCCATAAGTTCTTTTCTTTCCTCTCTACGCAGTATTTCCTGTTCGCTCAAGTGCATAATTTAGCTTTGCTTTTTCGCTTGTTTACGTCTATTAAATTCGGTTTGTATCAATCGCAATTCCCGACCGGATTGGCCGGCGATACTAGTATTTTCTTCCGCTCTTCTTATCAGATAGGGCATGACTTTTTCCACAGGCCCATAGGGCAAATATTTTGCTACATTGTAGCCTTCTTTGGCCATAGTAAAGCTGATATGGTCACTCATTCCATAAAGCTGAGCAAAAAATATCCGTGGGTCATTTTTAGCAAGGCCGGCATCAGCCATACAATCTGCCAGAAATTGTGCAGAAGCCTCATTGTGGGAGCCTGCACATATTTCCATATGCTGTATATTTTCCACACAGTATGCCAATGCCTTATTATAATCCCTGTCAGTAGCTTCTTTATTTGGCTGGATTGGGTCTTCATAGCCCAATTCCTCTGCCCTGTCCCTTTCTTTTTCCATGTAAGCTCCACGCACCAGTTTTACACCAAGAAAGAAACCTTCACTTGATAAAGACTTATGTGCATTCACTAGGTTTTGGTAGGCTGTTTTGCAGTAAAGCTGATAAGTGTTGAAAACTATTGCTCTTTCCTTATTGTGGAGCCTTACCATCTTGTAAACCAGGGCATCGATTACTTGCTGAATCCAGGTTTCTTCTGCGTCAACAAGCAGCCTCAAATTATTTTCATAGCATTTTTGAGCTACCGCTTGCAGTCGCCCTTCCAGCCGCTCGTTTATGATTTTATCTTCTTCGGTAGCGTTACCACTTTGTATCCGCTCCATCACTTCAATAGGCGCAAAGGCAGTAAGCTTAACTACACAGTAGGGCAAGCCCATCTTCACGGCAGTATCTACCACGGATAGCATCTCATCCCTATTGAGATCAAATCCTCGCTTATTTTTTTCGCCCTCTGCACTGTAATCCAATATTGCGGTAACCTTGTGCTGGTGCAGCTTCTCAATAGAAGAAATGCATTCATTTTGAGTCTCACCACCACAAAAATGACTGAAAACAGTCTTTTTAATAAGATATTTTATCGGGAGCTTTAATTTTACCGCAATAATTAATAAGTATGTGCCTATTTTTACAACCAGGGGGTTTTGTACGACTCGAAAGAGCCAGTACATTTTTCGCAGTTCTTCATCTGACTTAGCTGAAAAAGCTACTTCCGTATTGCTGAAGTCATACTTGATTTTGGCCTGCGTTGATGCTCCCATCGTGAAAAATTAGTGTGCAAAGATATAAAACTAGGATTTCTTTTTTTGTTTAAAACAGGAGGTAAAAGTGAGTGCAGAATTTGATATAGCGCCAATAGAAACATGGGTTGATGATTTCGAAAAACCCTTGATAATTTCAGGTCCCTGCAGTGCAGAGACTGAAGAACAATTACTGGAAACATGCCGCCAGCTAAAGAAAATAGGCATAAACATTATGAGAGCTGGTGTGTGGAAGCCACGCACACGTCCTAATAATTTTGAAGGGATTGGCAAAGATGCCCTGATCTGGATTTCTGAGGTTAAAAAAGCGCTGGATGTTAAGTTTTCAATTGAAGTAGGGAACCCTCAGCACGTGGAATTAGCCTTAAAATATGGTATAGATATTCTTTGGATTGGAGCCCGGTCTACAGTAAACCCTTTTACGGTGCAGGAAATTGCAGATAGCCTGAAAGGTGTGGATGTACCGGTATTGGTGAAAAACCCGATCAACCCTGACCTGGCCTTGTGGATGGGCGCAATAGAGCGCATCAACAATGCTGGTATCACCAAACTCGGTGCGATACACAGAGGTTTCTCTTCACTTCAAGAGTCGAAATATCGAAATATACCATCATGGAGAATCCCTATTGACCTGAAGAGTAAAATTCCTGATCTACCAATCATTTGCGATCCCAGCCATATCTGCGGTAATAGGGAAATGATCGCTGAGGTATCTCAAAAGGCCCTTGACCTGAATTACGATGGCCTTATGATTGAGTCGCACAGGGACCCGGACAATGCGTGGAGTGATGCCAAACAGCAGGTAACTCCTGCTTCCCTAAAGTCGATCATTAGCGGTTTAAAGCTTCGCTCAAAGGATTCAAACAACGAGTCATTTAAAATCTTCCTCGAAGAAATGCGTGAGCAAATTGATAATGCCGACCATGATATTATCGACGCTATCGCCAGAAGAATGAACCTTGTTGAGAAAATCGGGGAATTCAAAAAGGACAATAATGTAACCATATTCCAGGTAGATCGGTGGAATGAGATTTACCGTACCCGTGCTGATTGGGCACAGGCACAAAACATGGATAGAGAGTTTGTAGAGGAGATGTATAAGCTTATACATATTGCTTCCATCAAGCGACAAACGGAATTGCTTTCCAAACCTGCTGCTAAAGCTGAATAAAATGCTGAATCAGGTTTTGGTTACAGAAAATATAAAATCCGCCCTGGCGGATTTTTTTTCGCAGCATAGTTTTACCGGCATTTTTCTCCTTGTAGATGAGAATACGGAAAAACATTGCCTGCCGGTAATCCAGGATGTACTGCCAGAGCATTGGTTGTTTTGCATAAAACCCGGTGAATCCTATAAGACACTGGCTACCTGTGAACAAATATGGGGTGCTATGACCCAGGCCGGCCTTGACCGGAAGGCATTAATGATCAACCTTGGCGGGGGTGTAATTGGTGACATGGGCGGATTTTGTGCTTCTACATACAAGCGTGGGATCTCCTTTATCAATATGCCCACAACATTACTTTCTCAGGTCGATGCGAGCGTAGGTGGTAAACTGGGTATAGATTTCCAGGGCTTCAAGAATCATATTGGTGTTTTTAATGATCCCTTGAAAGTGTTTATTGATGCTCAATTCCTGAAAACGCTACCTGAAAGAGAACTGAGATCTGGATTTGCAGAGGTAATTAAGCATGGCCTCATTTTCGATCAAACTTATTTTGATGATATCAAACAAAAAGGCCTCAACAGGTCTGACTGGAGCAAGGTAATCGAAGCATCTGTTGAAATAAAATCGGCAGTGGTAGACAAAGACCCTAAAGAATCCGGCCTAAGAAAAATTTTAAACTTTGGACATACGATTGGTCATGGCATTGAAACTACCTTTCTTGATTCTGAAAAGCATCTATTGCATGGTGAAGCAATAGCTGTTGGCATGATCATGGAAGCCTATTTATCCACAAAAACATGCGGATTGAGCGAATCATCGCTGAGTGAGCTATCGGATTTTCTGATTGATGTTTATAACCCTTTGCCTATTGATCAGGATCAATTCGAACCAATTCTGGAAAATATTATGCAGGATAAAAAGAATGAAGGAAAATCAATACGAATGAGCCTGCTCAAAAGCATAGGACAATGCACCTATGATATCCCTATTGGTCAGCAGGATATCATTGACAGCTTGTTCTTTTTCAATAAAAAGCTAAATCCTAGATAAAAGTGAAGTCCTCGTTTTTGTCGGAAACTTTATCTTTTTCCTTAGAAGTGGCTTTTAGCACCTTTTTACCAAGCTCTTTTGGCTTCATTAAAAGGTATGACACTGTACCCAGTAGGGTTCCAGCTATCAAAGTGGATAATGTGAATTTCTTTGTCATCTTGGGTTAATATTTAAATACTAACGATTTATTGATTGCAATGTTGATATGGACATAAAAAAATTTGATCAAATCAGGCTCAACCATACTGGTTCACTACCGGCTGAACTTACCGTACCTCTTAATGCTTCTAAAAGTGAAAGTAACCGGGCGCTGTTGATTCAAGCGCTTAGTAAAGCCCCCATTTCTATTGAAAACGTGGCCATAGCCCGTGATACCGAAACCATGCAGCGTTTGCTAAGCAATCGAGATGCCAACACCTGGGATGTACTTGATGCAGGAACAACCATGCGGTTTCTCACTGCTTACCTGGCGGTATCTTCAAAAGAGCCCAAGACGATCACCGGCACTGCACGTATGCAACAACGTCCGATCAAGCTGCTGGCAGATGCACTTCAAAAGCTTGGCGCAGATATTCGATATGAAAACGAGGAGGGTTATCCTCCACTCACTATTACCAGTCTCTCAAACCAGATGGTCGATACCATTGAGATACCAGGAAATATCAGCAGCCAGTATATTTCAGCTTTGCTGATGATAGCACCGACCTTACCCAAAGGACTTACTATCACACTCACAGGAGAAATCTTCAGCCGCCCCTACATTGAGATGACACTTGGACTCATGCAGCAATTCGGCATTCAGTATAGATGGGATGATTCCCGCATTCATGTTGAGTCACAGCCATATTCGGCTGGTGATTATAGAATAGAGTCTGACTGGAGTGGCGCAAGCTACTGGTATAGTGTGGTAGCATTAGCTCAGAAAGGCAGCATAACTTTACAGGGATTGCGTGAAAAATCCTTTCAAGGAGATCAGAAAATTGCAGAAATCATGAAGGGTTTGGGTGTAAAAACATCTTACATGAATGACCAGGTATTATTGGAGAAAGGCCCCTTGCAATCCAGTTTGACATTGGACTTCAAGGATTGTCCTGACTTAGCACAAACAGTAATGGCAGTGGCAGCCATAAAAGGAACCCGGCTGCATATGACAGGGCTTGAAAGCTTGAAAATTAAAGAAACCGATCGAATTGCTGCTATGAGAGCGGAATTATCCAAAATAGGGGCTCGTTTGATCGAAGAAGGTAATAATTGGATCCTGGAACCATCCAATGAGCCGGTACCTTCAAAGCTGAAATTCAAAACTTATGAAGACCATCGCATGGCTATGGCCCTGGCACCATTGGCATTATTGACGGAGGTGATTATAGAAGAACCCGCCGTAGTTAATAAAAGCTACCCTGATTTTTGGGAGCATTTTGTAAATGCAGGGTTTGAGATCAATGAGGGTTGAAATGTTTAAAATATTGTATGCTCTTGAGCAATCTGCTCCCATACCAGCTAAACATCTCACCATCTACAATTTGAACCTTCGTGAGAGGTAGAGCCGCCTGATATTCCCTGACATGCTCCAATGTGTAAGGGAATGGCTCTGAACTCAACCATAGAAAATCCGGAGCTGCAGCTTTCAGTTTCTGCAAGTTGATCTCCGGATACCGTTCTGATCCTATCACATTGGTAAAGCCCAAATGCTCCATAACCTCATGGATAAAAGTATCTCTACCTACAGCCATGGTTGGCTTTTCCCAAATCAGATAGGCTGCTCGCCCACCAAAGCTTGATTCAATCCCATCAAAACCCGACTTAATACCAGCTGCTAATTCTTGCGCTTTGTCACTGGTTCCTGTAATATCTCCAATGGAGCTGATCATATCTAGCGCCTGAGGTATACTCCTGACATCACTTAACCAAACAGGATAATCAGCGGCAAGCTGATCAATCATTTCATGTGTATTTTCCTCTTTATTGCCAATGATCAAATCTGGCCTGAGCGACCTTACCTTATGCAGGATTTGCTTTTTGGTACCACCAACAGACTGTACATTTTTTACACTTTCTGGATGTATACAGTAAGCTGTTCTGCCTACTATTCGATCTTTGAGTCCCAAATCGAATAGAAGCTCTGTTTGGGAGGGCACCAGGGAGACAATTCTCCCTGGGTATGTATTAAGAGTGATAATTCTACCTGTTTGATCCTTAAAATCCATTATTGGATATAACGGAAATCATGCCCTGAAGGCAGCTGGATCAAAAACTCATACATAAGGTTAATCACATTTTGGATATCATCCTTATGTGCAGTTTCCACAGTAGTATGCATGTATTTTAATGGCAGAGAGATTAACGCTGAGGCCACCCCTTCATTGGAATAGGCAAAAGCATCAGTGTCAGTACCGGTACCTCTGGAAGAGGCTGCCCTCTGAAAAGGAATCTCCTGCTTTTCTGCAACCCCAATGATCATTTTTAGCAAATTTCCCTGCACCGACGGCCCATAGGTCAGTACAGGCCCCTTACCTGACTTCAAGTCTCCGCTTTCCTTCTTGTCGTAATGCGGGGCATTCGTGTCATGACAAACATCGGTGATGATGGCCACATCCGGCTTTATGCGTTCTGCAATCATCTGGGCACCTCTAAGACCTATTTCTTCCTGCACTGCATTCACTATATACAAACCAAAGGGTAGCTTCTTCCCGGTTTCTGAAAGTTTTCTGGCCACTTCTGCAATCATATAACCACCTATTCGATTATCGAGGGCCCTGCCGGAGAGGTAATTTTTATTCAATTCCATTAGCTCGTCATCAAAAGTGAGCACAGTGCCAGGATGTATACCCAACTCCTCGGCTTCTTTCTTTGAGCTTACCCCCACATCGATAAAGATATTTTTTAAGGTAGCCTGTGGCTCGTCCTTGTTACTTCGCACGTGGATGGCCGGCCAGCCAAAAATCCCTTTCACTATACCTTTTTCAGTATGTATGTTTACCCTTTTAGAAGGGGCAATCATATGGTCAGAACCTCCATTACGCACCACATATAGGTAGCCTTCATCAGTAATGTAATTCACGTACCAGCTGATCTCATCGGCGTGGGCTTCAATTACCACTTTGAAATCAGCATCCGGATTGATCACACCTGCAACAGAGCCATAAGTATCGGTAATGTAGGTGTCTATATAGGGCTTAATATATTCGAGCCAAAGCTTCTGACCGGAACTTTCATTGCCGGTAGGAGCTGCATTATTTAGGTATTCAAAAAGGAATTTTCTACTATTTTTATCCATATCAGCATTTTTTCTACAGCAAAGCTAATCATAAAGATTTGGAGCATAGAAAAGCCCCTGATGACAAAAATCAGGGGCTCTTGGGATTGTTAACTAATTATAGTTGAAATATTACAATGGAATATTTCCATGCTTTTTACGGGGCAGGTTGTCTACCTTGTTTTCCAACATCTCAAAGGCCTGGATCAGTTTATGGCGGGTATTGTGAGGTAATATGACCTCATCAATGTACCCCCTACCTGCAGCGATGTACGGGTTAGCGAACTTTTCAGTGTACTCATTGATTTTTTCATCCAGCTTGGCCTGCGGATCATCAGCACCTTGAATTTCCCGTCTAAAAATAATCTCAGCTGCACCTTTAGCACCCATTACGGCAATTTCTGCTGTCGGCCATGCATAGTTGATGTCAGCACCAATATGCTTGCTGTTCATTACATCGTAGGCACCACCATAAGCTTTTCGGGTAATCACAGTTACCCTCGGCACAGTTGCCTCCGAAAAAGCATATAATAATTTAGCTCCGTTGGTAATGATGCCATTCCATTCCTGATCGGTACCTGGCAAAAACCCAGGTACATCTACCAATACCAGCAAAGGAATATTGAAGCTATCGCAAAATCTGACAAAGCGCGCCGCTTTTTTGCTGCTATCGATATCAAGCACCCCTGCTAAGGAAGCCGGATTGTTGCCAACCACACCAATACTCCTGCCCGCTATTTTGGCAAAGCCAACAGTCATATTTTCAGCATAATCTTTATGAACTTCCATGAATGAATCTTCATCCACAATACCATGGATTACCTCACGCATGTCGTATGGCTGATTGGGATTATCAGGCAATATCGAGTCCAGCACATCTCTTTTTTCATCCCCGGATGATTCATAGCTGTAGTTAGGCGCGTCCTCCTCACAATTTTGTGGCATGTAAGAAAGTAATGTTCTGATATTGTTGAGGCACTGCACCTCGTTGGCACATGAAAAATGAGTGACGCCACTTTTTGTACTGTGGGATGAGGCACCACCCAATTCCTCGGAGGTCACATCCTCCTGCGTTACTGTTTTCACTACGTTTGGTCCAGTCACAAACATGTAGGAAGTTTCTTCAACCATTAGGATGAAATCAGTAATTGCCGGTGAATAAACAGCCCCGCCAGCACAGGGACCCATAATAGCCGAAATCTGCGGCACAACACCTGAAGCCCTTACATTACGGTAAAATATGTCGGCATAACCGGCCAGGGACAATACGCCTTCCTGTATTCTGGCGCCTCCTGAGTCGTTCAGACCGATCACAGGAGCACCGTTTTTCATGGCCATATCCATGATTTTCACAATTTTTTCAGCGTAGGTCTCTGAAAGTGAGCCCCCGAATACTGTAAAATCCTGGCTAAACACATAAACCAGCCGGCCATCAATTTTACCATAACCGGTGATGACACCATCGCCCAAGATCCTCTGTTTTTCCAGTCCAAAGTCAGTAGACCGATGCACCACGAACTTCCCTACTTCCTGAAAACTACCTTTGTCCAGCAGGATATCTATGCGCTCCCGGGCGGTCAATTTGCCCTTGGCATGCTGCTTTTCAATTTTATCTTTTCCTCCTCCCAGGAGTGCTTCTTCATTTTTAGACTTTAATTCTTCGATTTTATTTTGGGTATTCATGAGCCTGATGCTTTGGAAATTCTACTTAAATCAAATATAGACGGCATTCGCTCAAAACAAAACATATCGGCGTTGCAATTATCCGACCAGGTAAATTCCTGCTTCACAAACCTTTTATGAATAAATAATGTATTCGTAATGATTCTCAACTAGCTTTGCGCGCGGAAAAAGATGCTATGAAAATTGCTGTCATTGATCTGGGTACCAATACTTTTCATTTACTGCTGGCCAGCGTAAAGGAAGGTTCATTTTCTGTAATCTACAGGGAAAAGACTGCCGTAAAGATCGGTGAAAATGGAATCAATGATGGTAAGTTAACGCCTGAGGCCACCAAAAGAGCCCTGGCAGCCCTACACAGATTTAAAGCAGCAATAGATGCTGAGCAAATTCAGCACGTTTACGCTACTGCTACGAGTGCCATCAGAAATGCACAAAATGGTCGTGAATTAGTAGCTTTAATCAAGGAGGAAACAGGCATTAAAGTACGCATCATCTCCGGTCTTCAGGAGGCCTCATTTATTTATTATGGGGTAACTCATGCTATGGCCCTCGGTCACCATCAGTCACTCATCATGGATATTGGGGGTGGCAGCATAGAATTCATTATTGCGAATGATGAAGAGATAAGTTGGATGAAAAGTTTTGAGATTGGAGGCCAGCGCATGATGGACAAGTTTCAAAAGAATGACCCCATTCTCCCTTCTGAAATCAAACAGATTGAGGAATATCTCGCAGAAAACCTTAAACCATTGTTTGATGCCGTCAAAAAATACAAACCTGCTGTTTTGATCGGTTCATCAGGAAGTTTTGATACGCTCAGTGATATGTACAGGGTTGGTAAGGGCATTGAGAAGAAGCCTACAGAAACGGAATATCCACTGACTCTGCGAGCCTTCGAAGATGCCTTACAGTTGCTCACTACCAAAAACCGTGAGGAACGACTAGGCATTCCAGGCATGATTGAGCTAAGGGTAGATATGATTGTGGTAGCCTCCATCCTTATTAATTTTGTATTGCAGAAAACCGGCATTAAGGAGATAAGGGTCTCCGCATATGCTTTGAAAGAAGGTGTATTGCTGGACACCATTCACCGGCTACCTGCCCATACCAAAAGAAGTTAATCACCTAACCTTAGATTTATGCATTATCCGGTAGAGCGATTACAGGCCTTTGCTTATTCCATATTTCTCAAAATGGGTTACAACGAGCAAATGGCGAAACTAGGTGCTGAGGTACTCACCAGCGCTGATCTTCGTGGGGTTGATTCTCACGGTGTGGCAAGACTCTCTGGCTATGTGCGATTGTGGGAAAAAAATAGGGTAAATGCCAGCCCGAACATTAAAATCACACATGAAACGCCAAGCACCGCGGTAATGGATGGCGATGCTGCCTTAGGCCTAATGGTCGGCCCGGAGGCTATGAAAATTGCAATGGACAAAGCCAAAAATGTAGGTACAGGCTGGGTTTCTGTGAAAAACTCTAATCATTACGGCATTGCAGGCTACCATGCGATGATGGCGCTTGAAGAGGATATGATTGGTATTTCCATGACTAACGCAAGCCCGCTGGTAGCACCTACTTTCTCTGCTGAGAGATTGTTGGGAACCAACCCTATAGCAGTTGCCATACCGGCCGGAAAAGAACCGGCATTTGTAGCAGATATGGCTACCACCACTGCAGCAAACGGGAAGCTTGAGATTTTACAGCGCAAAAAATTAGATGCGCCTGAGGGTTGGATTCAGGATCAAACTGGTCTGCCCACCACCGATGCTTTTGGTGTGCAGCATGGTGGTGCACTTTTGCCACTGGGCGGTGATCGTCTGCATGGGTCACACAAAGGCTACATTTTAGGTGCTGTGGTTGATATCTTTTCAGCAGTGCTGAGTGGCGCCAATTATGGACCGTGGGTTCCGCCTTTTGTTGCTTTCCTTGAGCCGGTGAGTGATCCTGTCGGAGAAGGGCTTGGTCATTTTTTTGGAGCCATGCGTGTTGATGCCTTTCGGCCCAAAGATGAGTTTCTCAAACATATGGACCAATGGATTCAAAGGTTCAGATCTGCCAAAACCACACCTGGCTCAGAGCAGGTCCTAATACCGGGCGATCCCGAGCGGCAGCTTACATTTAAACGACAACAAAATGGTGTGCCACTGATCGATCCCGTGGTTGAGGATTTGCAGCAATTATCTCAAAAGTTTGGAGTAGAGCTCTAGAAGCCCAGGTTGATGCCTCCGCGCACTACCCATGGGCTATCGTATGGAGATTCCACGCTATTGGCATAGCTGAAATTGTACAAAGCGGTGATTACCAACGCCACATTGCGGCCAAGAGGCTGAGCAATGCCGCCACCGCCAAGGAAGCTCGAAAAATCCAGTCTTACAGATTCATTAGGGGCAGTTACAAATTCAAAATTCAGGTACTCATATTCAGCCTGCAGGAACACAGGTCCATATAGCAAATAACGACCGAAAAGGTTACCACCATAATCATTGGTCTTGATTGGTGGATTAAAAAACTTATTGTTGGTAAAACGGTATGAGCCTCCCAAACCTATGCTTGCCCGATCACTAAGCCGGTATCCAAGTACGGGCGCTATATTGACCCAATCGACATTGCCGAAACCAAAGCCCACATTTCCGCCGGTGAATACACGATCTCTCCATGATGATTCTTTGGTAATAGGTTCTTCACTAAACTGAGCTTGGGCACCAAGGCCAATAAGGCAGAAGATACCTGCCATCAATACTGCTTTTTTCATATTATTCTTCCTCCACAACTATAAATACATCTTCCGATTCCTTCTTCATGAAGTATTTTTCCCTGGCAAATTTTTCCAGGAGATCGTCATTATTTAATAATGCCTCTCTGTCCTTTTCTACTTCTTCAATCTTTTTCTCATAATAGGTTTTTTCCTCTTCAAGTGTAGAAAGCTTCTGTCTTAGCTTCCACTGAGAATAAAGATCATTGGAATCGATAAACAACATCCAGACTAGAAAGAAAACGAAAGTCAGGAAGTAAAAGTTGGTGAGAATTTTGGGCAACCGTCGATTCATAGCAATATGATTAGCTTATCAAATGTAAACAATTAGATGTCCAAGTGGCAAATAAACCGTGTTATTACTCCT
Source organism: Cyclobacteriaceae bacterium (assembly GCA_965227155.1). Taxonomy (GTDB): domain Bacteria; phylum Bacteroidota; class Bacteroidia; order Cytophagales; family Cyclobacteriaceae; genus UBA6059. The sequence continues at coordinate 2,637,185 of OZ245731.1, read as the reverse complement.
AAAAGCTCTGCAAGGCACTTCTCTTCAGTCAACCAATTAAAAGTATAAACGGCCATGAGTTTGATTCAAACAAAAAAAGCCGCCGTATTAGGGCAGCTTTCAATTCCGTTTAGATACTAATTATTTAGTAGGATATACTGCAGTTTCGCCTAGTTCTTCCTCTATTCTCAACAATTGGTTGTATTTGGCCATCCTGTCGGATCTGGACATAGAACCAGTCTTAATCTGGCCAGCGTTGGTCGCTACCGCTATATCAGCGATGGTACTATCTTCTGTTTCGCCTGATCGGTGAGAAACTACAGCTGTCCAGCCGGCTTTGTGTGCCATTTCTATAGCAGCGAGAGTTTCGGAGAGTGTTCCAATCTGGTTTACCTTGATCAGAATTGAGTTACCGCATTTTTCCTTGATGCCTCTTTCCAGGAACTTTACGTTGGTTACCAGCAGATCGTCACCAACCAACTGGCATTTGTCGCCAATCTTTTCAGTAAGCAATCGCCAGCCTTCCCAATCCTGCTCGTCGCACCCATCTTCAATGCTATCGATAGGGTATTTCTCGATTAGTGAAGCCAGATAATCAACCTGCTCTTCGCGGGTTCTTACCTGACCATTATCGCCTTCAAATTTCTTGTAGTTGTATTTCCCATCTTCATAAAATTCAGAGGAAGCGCAATCCATCGCAATGGTAATGTCATCACCAGGCTTATATCCTGCCTGTTTGATGGCTGCAATTACACTATCGAGGGCTTCTTCCGTACCACCTGAGAAATTAGGTGCAAAACCACCTTCATCACCTACTGCAGTAGAAAGACCTTTTTCCTTGATTATACTTTTCAGGTTATGAAATACCTCCGCACCCATGCGTAAGGCTTCACTAAATGTAGGAGCACCTACAGGGCGGATCATAAATTCCTGGAAAGCGATAGGGGCATCAGAATGCGAACCTCCATTGATGATGTTCATCATAGGAACAGGAAGTACATGTGCATTCACACCACCCAGGTATCTAAATAGCGGTAATCCAAGCTCCTCTGCCGCAGCTCTGGCTACTGCTAGAGAAACACCAAGGATAGCATTGGCTCCAAGCTTTCCTTTGTTCTCCGTGCCATCCAGGTCAATCATCAATTGATCAATATACTTCTGATCAAATACGGATAGACCAATCAGCTCGTCTGCAATAGTATCATTTACATTGTCTACCGCCTTGGTAACACCTTTGCCCAGGTATCGGGATTTATCTCCATCTCTTAATTCCACAGCTTCATTCACACCGGTAGAAGCACCTGAGGGAACTGCTGCCCTTCCAAGAATGCCATTTTCGGTGACCACATCTACTTCGATCGTTGGATTGCCACGAGAATCCAGGATCTGACGTGCAAATACGCTTTCTATTAAGCTCATAATTTTAGTTTTGGTTTATTAATGCAATAAAATCATCAAATAAATATCGGGAATCATGTGGGCCGGGAGACGCCTCCGGGTGATACTGCACCGAGAAGGCCCTCTTATTTTTAAGTTTGATCCCAGCTACTGTTTTATCATTTAAATTCAGATGCGTTAGTTCCACATCAGGATGGTTTTCCAGGCCATTAAGCTCTACGGAGAAACCATGGTTCTGACTGGTCATTTCGCATTTACCTGTTTTCAGGTTTTTCACCGGGTGGTTCAATCCTCTGTGCCCATGGTGCATCTTATAGGTTTTGATATTGCAGGCCTGGGCCAGAATTTGGTGCCCCAAACAAATTCCAAACATAGGATAATCTTTGTCAAGAATGGCCTTTACCGTTTCGGTAGCGTAAGCTGTGGCCGCAGGATCCCCGGGACCATTGGATATAAAATACCCATCGGGATTCCATTTTTCCATTTCAGCCAGGTTTGTTTGTGCAGGAAACACCTTACAAAATACACCCCGGGTGCTAAAGTTTTTCAGGATAGACTTTTTACAGCCAAGATCCAGCACTGCCACTTTATATTGTGCATTGCTATCGCCCACATAGTACGGCTCCTTGCAAGTCACTTTAGATGACAACTCCAGCTGCTCCATACTAGGCACATTATTCAACTGCTGCTGCAATACATTTTCGTCAAGCACCTCACTGCTAATGATCGCATTCATGGCGCCTTTATTGCGAATGTGCCTTACAATTTTGCGTACATCTACACTGGCTATTCCTACAGTCTTAGTGCGCTTCAGGTATTCATCCAGGCTTTCTGTAGCAGTATCACGACTGTATATTTCAGAAAAGCTATTCACTACAAGACCACTGATTTGCGGGTGGTCAGACTCCTGCTCATCATTGGTAGCCCCGTAGTTACCTATATGGGAAGTGGTGTTTACCACGATTTGTCCATAATAGCTAGGGTCCGTATAAATCTCCTGATAGCCAGTCATGCCCGTGTTAAAGCATATCTCGCCACCGGTTGTACCGATGAGTCCAACTGCAGTGCCGTGAAATACTGTGCCGTCTTGTAGCATTAAGACAGCCGGGGGTCTGGTGGTTCGCTTCATAGGTGGGATTTATTTTGGGCAAAAATAAGAAGAATCGATATGGATGCAAGGCTGTGATGATCAAAGAAATAGGATAGTTGTCAGTAATCCGTCTAAGACCCCCATACTGCATTAAGAGATAGTTTTATTGGTATAATGGAGGAAATTACCGGCGGTGAACCAGGGCCCACAAGATCAATAATGGATGAATAACGATCAACCGGGCCCAACCAAGCCACTCCGGCACACAAAGACCGCCATCGACACAGCTGCCCAATTGAATGAAATAAACATGTGAGGGAACAAAAGCAATCAACATCGCTGTTATGCCCAGAGCAGCTATTTTCCTTGTGGTGGTAAAAACCAGTCCAAGCCCCAGGACTATTTCCACTAATCCGCTCAATGTATTAATCACATCCGGAAAGGGTAGGTAATCTGGAATAAGTGGCAGATAAAACCCAGGGTTTACAAAATGATTGACTCCTGCGATGGTATAGAATGCTGCCTGCAGGTAAAGGCTCAATGCTTTTATGCTAATGCCCATCCCTTTTTGTGCACCTCATAGAGAATAAGCCCAAACGGCAACCACCAAATCAAGTCGTTGGTTATGAGCGTATAAGCAAAGGTAGCGGGTACTGCACCCATCAGGTAATTCATAACAAATCCTAAAGGACCAAAAATCTTTCCTAAAAATCCTACCGCAATAATAGGCCAGTGGCGTACTGGATCGTAGCTTGCCCACCAATACCCCAGACCATATACACCAATGACCATACCCATCCCCTGCCATACCATGGGGTGGTTGATCAAATCCATACCGGTAAGCTCAAAAAACTGCTGCGGAAAGAGTACCACCCAGGCACCCCACAAAATATTGTAGATAGCTGCCGCCTTTAGCGTGATCGATTGCCAGTTTTGCATGCCAAAAAAACAAGGATTGTGCAGGAATGTTTGGGCTTTTAATTGCTTTTGTTTGGACACCAATCGCCCTCGTTTCATGCCTTCACTACCGTTACGGCAGACTAGTGTAACGAGGCGGTAGAGAACAGTGATTGCATCGCATTGACAAACCCTATGTATTGTCTCTGGTTGGTATACCGATCCTGCAATTAGTAGAATTGGTGAGAGTCGGGCATTTGAATTGGGTTAAACTGGACTGTCCGGCTCAGATGACAAAACCAAGTCATTCAACGATAGTTTGACAACAATGAAGTTAGATATAGTATTATAATTGCGCTAATTATCGTTGTTCTTAAAACAGTTATATAAAATGCTATTTTCTGATTCATGATTTCCACTGAGTATTTTTTGAATACATCTATTCCCAAACTCCTAATAATCAAGTCATTTTTGTTTTTCATATTAGTGCATAATGGTACTGCACAGAGCCAGGTTGATAATACTAAAGGAAGATTTCACCCCACTGCAGGCCTAACATTCAGAACCACAGCTATGAATGCATTTAACTTCAATGGCGTGCGACCTTCAGATATCACAAGGCCTTACAGCTATGAAAAAAATATTCAGGGGTTGAGCTTAAATATTGGATTTCAATTTAATCTAACTAATAAAATAGCAGTTGAGTATTATCCTAATCTTCGGTATGATGAAATATACTCAGTAACCAATAGTAAGGAATTCACTGGCACTATAGGTCCAAATGGCGATTCAGCATTTGTATCTACAGATCATTCATACATAAAATCTTTTCTTATTGACCACAACTTCAATTTGATATACAGAAATAAAATAAGCTATGGAATTGGAGTCACAATAATTAACCACAATAAATCCTATGAATTTATTAATCCGATTCCTCGGACCCATGATATCCAATTTACCAGTTATAACGCACTTGTGAATTTTGAATTAATGGAAAATACAAAACTTGAAGTCAAAATACTTTATGCCCCAAGCGGGTTTCCATATAATGAGGATCTAAGTGTAATGATGTACAGTTTGAGGTTATATTATCTATTCGACTTTTACTGACCAGGCTGCAGTTGGCCAGAAAGCTAGCGGGCACCTTTCGAGTGCCCCATTTCAATTTAAAGTCTGCTTCAGGCAAATTTGATGGTGAAAATATATCTCTATATTTGTTATAATGGGAATTAAAGAAGAAATCAATAGTCGGATTAACGCATTTAGAGATATCTGCAATGCTAATAAGGTCAAAAAGCTTTATGCATTTGGCTCTTCAGTAACCGACCATTTCGATACCCAACGTAGTGATATTGATTTACTAGTAGAATTGGATATTGCTGATCCCTTGGAGCGAGGAGAGGCATTAATGAATCTATGGGATAATTTGGAAAACTTATTTGGCAAAAAAATTGATCTTCTCACCAACGCTTCAATTCGTAACCCCATTTTAAGGAATAGTATTGAAAGAACGAAAGTCCTCATTTATGACGGAGAGAGGAAGGAAGTACTTATCTGATATTCTTACTGCTATTGAATTTATCAATCAGTTTACTGCTGATATTGAAAATTTTGATAAATACTCAAAAGATATAAAGACCCAGAGTGCCGTTGAGAGGCAATTATCTATTTTAGGAGAAGCAGTCAATAAATACTTGAAAGAATGTCCTGACCAATCGCTTAAATATGCGAAGCAGATCATTGGATTTCGAAACCGAATTATTCATGCTTATGACAGTATTGATAATTCGATTGTTTGGGCAATTTTGAAGAAGCATCTAAGACCACTTAAAGAAGAAGTTTCCAATCGATTATAATGCATTCAATATAATCCTTTCAAAATAGAGTGAATATTAAGCGCTCTATTTACCATTTCCTTAACAACACCTCAAAACCCTGGATCATCAGCCAGCCAAAGCCTACTGTAGCAACGCCAAACAGCAATTGCACCCGCCCATCCTGCCAGGGGATATTGATTTGGGTAGCCTGTGGCAGCAGCAGTATTGCAAAGACCAAAGCTGCAATACCAAAACTACCAGCCAGCACAACAGGTAGCCAGCGCATGTAGTCCTTTCGCTCCCTAATGCGTCCACCTTTGAGGGAGACCCGCTGCATAATCAAACCGGAAAGCTCCCTGTCCGGCAGCTCATGATCCATTGATCGGAGTGTTTTATCCAGTAATTCATCTTTTTCTTCTTCCATCTTAGTACAATTCTTCTTTGTTAAAAGATTGACGTCTCAATTTTTCCTTTAGTTGTTGCCGGGCCCGCATCAATCGCACTTTTACATTGCTGACTGATAAGGCCATGGCATCAGCTACTTCCTGTACACTCAGCTCTTCAAGGTAATAAAGCGTCATCAATGCCCTGTCCACCTCATCGAGCTGCTCAAGCATCAAGCCTACCTGCTTTTTACGCTCTGCCTGTTGCAGTTGAGCCAGCGGGTCAGGTGTCTTTTCATGCTCCGTGATTGGCAGTGGACTTTCCTCAATGTCAGACTGTGAAATTTTCTTGAGCCGTACCTTATCAATCGCCAGATGATAAGCCATGCGCAAAAGCCAGGGCTTATATTTTGTACGGTCTTCAAGGGTATGGAGTGCTTGCAGACTTTTCAAGAAAGCATCCTGGGCCAGTTCCTCTGCAAGCTCGCGATTGCGTACCACCTTTACGATCAGGTTGTAAACACTGGCCTGGTGCTTTCGCACCAACAGGGATAAAGCCTGGGCAGAATCCCGTTCCAATATTTCGTCAATTAATTCCAGATCGTCTTTCATATCTAATCCCATGACGGGTTTGGAGCTACACCCGGTTACAAGAATTTTTTTTGTAACCGACCTGCCACTGCTTCCCGTCAATCAAGCAAATCAAAAATTCAAATTATGGAATTAATAGGAATTGCATTAATGGTCTTCTCGGTATCACTCTTGATATCCGTTATTTATTATGTGTCTTCACAGATCAGGCATAAAGAAAAAATGTCGCTGATTGACAAGGGGCTTGACCCTTCAAGCTATCAGAAAAACACATTCAAAGAAGCCTTGAAATATGGCATGGCTTTAATTGGCGCAGGACTGGGTATGCTTACCGGGGTGATTTTAGAAAGCTCAGGGTTATTTCCCGGCTTCATCGAATTGCCATTGTATTTCGCACCGGTCATGTTTTTTGTGGGCACCACTCTGGTGCTCTATTACAGACTTTTTCACAAGGATTAAACTCAAAAAATCATGCTAGGATTAATCAAATACACCATCACAATAATCATCTCATTTATCATAGCAATAATGCCAATAGTCAGCCTTGCACAGCCCTGGCAACAATATGATGAGCCAGAGCAAGCAGGTTTCAACCAAATACTATTGGAGCAGGTGGAAAACAAATTAGCAGAGATGAATACTGCAACTTACTTAGTGACACACCGTGGTAAAATAGTAAGCAGTTATGGCGACATTAGCCGCCGATTTATGCTTCACTCGATGAGAAAGAGCCTGGTTAGCTCACTTTTTGGCATTTATGAAGCACAAGGTAAGATCAATCTGGCCACCACACTAGAAGAGCTAAACATTAACGATAAGCTTGGTCTGACTAAAGCTGAGCGCTCTGCAAGGATCGAGGATCTGCTCGCTGCCCGCTCGGGCATCTACCACCCGGCAGCTTATGAGCCCCAAAGTATGAAAAGCAATCGACCGGAACGAGGCAGTGCCAAACCCGGAGAGCAATTCTTTTACAACAATTGGGACTTCAATGTGCTTGCCACCATTTTCGAGCAGACAACCGGCGATGCATTGTTTCAGGCTTTTAAAGAGCATATCGCAGAGTCAATAGGTATGGAGGACTTTAGGTTGGAAGATGCTTATTACCGATATGACGAGGAATCGATACACCCTGCTTATTTATTTAAAATGTCTGCCAGAGACCTGGCCCGATATGGTCAATTGATATTAAATGATGGCCGTTGGGAAGACAAGCAGATCATTCCTAAGGGGTGGATCAGCAGGAGTACGGCCCTGCACTCTGCAGATAGGGAAACAGGCACATTTGGATATGGCTATCTGTGGTGGATCGATCGTGCTTCATTTAGTGAGCCTTGTATTTATGCGAGTGGTCTTGGAGGCCAGAAACTATATATCTTCCCTAAATCAGAAATGATAGTGGTCCATCAGGTCAACACTTATATGTTCCTGTCGGAACAGGAGGAAAGCATCATTGATTTAATTAAAACAATCCTGGCGGCAAAAGTAGGAAGCTCATCTTGTGAACCTTCCCTGAGTAGGTTTAAAGTTGAGTCACCGCAAAAGACTCAAGCAGCTGATTTGCAGAATCATACTGATTATGTGGGTATCTACAACCATCCTTTTTTCGGCCAAATACAGGTTTCCGCAGAATCTTATGGTCTTTCTTTGAGTGGAAATGTGATGGGCCATTTTAGGATATTCAAAGATGACCAACATTCATTCCGTATTGAAGACTTACCGGAAATGTCGATCCGATTTGAACCAGCCAATGATCAATACAAAAATGGCCAGGCTACAACTGAGATGGTAGCAGAACGCATCCCCAAAGTTTTGGTCTTCTACTACTAAATACCATAAGGATAATAAAAAAGGGGTTGAATATGAACTCAACCCCTTTTGCATTTAGTATCTAATGAAAGATTATTTTTTGCCCTTATCTTCTTCAGATTCACCGCCTTTGTCTTCTGTAGCATCTTCATTGCTATCTTTAGCTTCATATGTCTCTTCAGTAGTAGCTTCTGCTTGTGGTTCTTCCGCAACTTCTTCTTGCACTTCAGCTTCCTCTACTACAGTAGAATCTTCTACTGTACTTTCTGCTGTTGCAGATTCATCAGCTTTAGCAGATGAAGCCTGGCTTTCAGCATCTTTACCTTTACCGCTACCTCTTCTGGATCTTCTGGTCTTAGTTTTCGCTGGCTTAGCTTCTTCGAGTAGCATTTCATTGAAATCAACCAATTCCATGATACACATGTCAGCATTGTCACCTAAACGGTAATCCGTTTTGATAATTCTGGTATATCCACCTGGACGAGAAGCCACTCTTGCAGCTACATCACCAAACAGCTCCTTTACTGACTCTTTGTCCTGAAGGTAAGAAAAAACAACTCTTCTGGATTGAGTAGTATCATTTTTGGCTTTTGTAATCAATGGCTCTACATATTTTCTCAAAGCCTTGGCTTTCGCCACTGTAGTTGTGATCCTCTTATGCAAAATAAGAGAAGCAGCCATGTTTGAAAGCATTGCCTTTCTGTGAGGCGCTTTTCTGCTTAAGTGATTAAATTTCTTACCGTGTCTCATTATCGCTTACTCTTCGTCCAGTTTATACTTAGAAAGATCCATACCGAAGGTCAATCCTTTTTCAGCTACCAATTGCTCCAGCTCTGCTAATGACTTCTTACCAAAGTTTCTGAATTTCATCATATCAGAAATTTCAAGCCTTACCAGGTCACCCAAAGACCTAACATCCGCAGCCTTAAGACAATTGTATGCCCTCACTGATAGATCAAGATCATTCAATGGTGTTTTCAATAGCTTGCGCATGTGCAGTAGTTCTTCATCTACCTGCTCAGGCTCGCCGCTATCCTGTGTCTCAAGGATCATATTCTGATCTGAGAACAACATAAAATGCTGAATTAATATATTAGCTGCGCCTTTAAGGGCATTTTCAGGATGTATAGAGCCATCAGTTTGAATATCTACTATCAGCTTCTCATAGTCTGTTTTTTGCTCTACCCTGGTGTTTTCAATGCTATATTTCACATTTTTAATAGGTGTGAAAATGGCATCTATCGGAATAAACCCGAAAATCTGCTCTGCAGGTTTATTCTCTTCAGCAGGAACATAACCTCTACCTTTTTCGAGTGTTAGCTCAATTTCGAAATGTACATTCTCATCCAAATTGCATATAACATGTTCAGGATTTAGAATTTCGAAAGCAGACGTAAAATTAGTAATATCCCCAGCCTTGAAGCTAGATTGCTTAGAGATAGAAATAGTTATTTTATTGTCGATCACATCAGAAACCTTTTTAAACCTCACCATTTTAAGGTTAAGGATAATTTCTGACACATCTTCAACTACTCCCTCTATGGTAGAGAACTCATGCAATACCCCAGGTACTTTAATTCCGGTGATGGCATAGCCTTCTAATGAAGAAAGTAATATCCTTCGCAAAGCATTACCAATCGTTACACCATATCCTGGTTCAAGTGGCTTAAAAGTAAACAGACCGTGAAAATCGTCTGCCTTCTCCATCACCACTTTCTCGGGCATTTGAAATGCTAGTATTGACATATATATAAAATATTGTTTTTAAAAATTGGTTGTATTGCGCTTACTTAGAATATAATTCTACGATAAGCTGCTCTTTGATATTCTCTGGAATGTCATCACGACTTGGTGAAGTGACATATTTGCCAGCTAGCTCACTGCTATCCCACTCTAACCATGAATACTTATTGGCTCGACCAGAAAGACTATCCGTAATTGCGGCAAGCGATTTTGATTTCTCTCTTATACCAACTACATCACCATGCTTTAGGGTAAATGAAGGAACATTTACTATTTCACCATTTACAGTGATATGTTTATGAGAAACCAACTGTCTGGCAGCTCTACGTGTACGGGCAATTCCTAATCGGAATACAGTATTGTCTAACCTTGCTTCTAGTAGCTGAAGTAACACCTCGCCCGTGATACCATCTTTACTAGATGCTTTCTCAAATAGGTTAGCAAACTGCTTTTCTAATACCCCGTAGGTATATTTTGCCTTTTGCTTTTCAGCAAGCTGAATCGCATATTCTGATTGCTTTCTTCTTCTGTTACGACCGTGCTGTCCGGGAGGGTAAGGCTTTTGCTGTACCGCCTTGCTTGGACCAAAAATCGGGTCGTTAAATTTCCTTGCAATCTTAGCCTTAGGACCTTTATATCTAGCCATTATATACTTTAGTTGCTTATTATAAAATTATACTCTTCTACGCTTGGGAGGTCGGCATCCATTGTGAGGAAGTGGAGTGATATCCTTAATAATCGTCACTTCAATACCTGTGTTTTGGATAGTTCTGATAGCAGACTCTCTACCAGCACCTGGACCCTTTACAAAAACCTCAACCTTACGCAAACCAAGGTCGTACGCTGCTTGCGCAGCATTTTGAGCTGCTACCTGAGCTGCATATGGAGTGTTCTTTTTAGAACCTTTGAATCCCATTTTACCTGCAGATGCCCAGGAAATAACCTGACCGGTAGTATTGGTCATTGAAATGATGATGTTGTTAAACGAAGCTTTGATATGGGCTTGACCCATAGGCTCAACGTTTACAACTCTCTTTTTAGCTTTATCTTTTCTCTTTTGCGCCATTTCAATTATTATTTAACAGCCTTCTTCTTGTTAGCTACTGTCTTTCTCTTACCTTTTCTGGTTCTAGAGTTATTTTTTGTTCTTTGCCCCCTTACAGGAAGTCCTTTTCTATGTCTTAGTCCTCGATAACAACCAATGTCAAGCAGACGCTTAATGCTCATCTGGATCTCAGACTTAAGCATACCCTCTACTTTAAAGTTTTCACTGATGGCTGACCGAATGGCGTTTGACTCGTCATCATCCCATTCACCGACTTTTTTATCCAGGTCTATACCTGCATCAGTTAATATTTTACGGGCTGTACTTTTGCCAATACCAAATATGTAGGTAAGGCCAATTTCACCTCTTTTATGATCAGGAATATCTACTCCAGCAATTCTAGCCATAGCTTAACCTTGTCTTTGTTTAAATCTGGGATTCTTTTTATTGATTACGTAAACCTTACCATTACGGCGGATTACTTTGCAATCAACACTTCTCTTTTTTACAGATGCTTTTACTTTCATAATACCTTATTTGTATCGATATACAATTCTTCCTTTTGTCAAATCGTATGGTGACATTTCCAATTTCACCTTATCTCCAGGGAGTATCTTGATGTAATGCATCCTCATTTTACCGCTGATATGCGCGATAACCTGATGACCATTTTCCAACTCTACCCTAAACATAGCATTGGATAATGCCTCTACAATTGTACCATCTTGCTCTATAGATGCTTGCTTAGCCATAATTAAATTTTAAGCTACTGCTGCGTTTTGAGCCCTACCTTTTAACCTACCTGATTTCATCAGACCATCATAATGTCTCATCAATAGGTAGCTTTCAATTTGCTGAAGTGTATCAAGGATAACTCCAACCATAATTAACAGAGATGTACCTCCATAAAATTGGGCGAAACCTGTACTTACTCCAGCCATCATTGCAAAAGCAGGAAGTATTGCTACAATAGCCAGGAATATTGAACCTGGAAGTGTAATTTTTGTAAGTACACTGTCTATAAACTCAGAGGTTTGCCTTCCCGGCTTTACACCTGGAATAAACCCACCATTTCTTTTCATATCATCAGCAATCTGATTTGGATTAACCGTAATTGCTGTGTAGAAGAATGTGAATAGGATAATCAATATGGCAAACACCAAGTTGTATTCCCACGATTGAATATTTGAGAAGGTTGCTCCTATATACTGAGCAACATCACTTTGATCTGCCCAGATACCAGCTACCAAAGCAGGTAAGAACATCAATGACTGTGCAAAGATGATTGGCATAACGCCAGAAGCATTTACCTTCAACGGAATATACTGTCGCTGACCTCCGTACACTTTATTACCAACAACCTGTTTTGCATATTGAACAGGTATCCTTCTAACTGCCTGTGTCAATAAAACCACGCCCATCACCACAAAGTACAATGCAACAAGCTCTATGATAAAGATAAGCATCTGGCTCATGCCACGTGCAAGACCCTCAGCAACCAGGGATCCAGGGAATCTGGATATAATGCCAATCATAATGAGCATGCTTATACCATTGCCTATCCCTTTATCAGTAATTCTTTCACCAAGCCACATACAGAAAATAGTTCCAGAGCTTAATATTACTACTGATGATAGCGTAAAAAGCGTTCTATTTTCAAGCATAATAGCCTCATTGGGTATAGTTGCTGTTAAATAGCCAACGCCCTGAGCTAATGTGATGAAAATGGTTAATACTCTTGTGATCTGATTAATTTTCTTACGACCGCTATCTCCTTCTTTTTGTAATTTCTGGAAATAAGGAACAGCAACTGTAAGTAGTTGTAATACAATCGATGCAGAAATGTATGGCATGATACCTAAACCAAAAATGGAAGCGTTACTAAACGCGCCACCAAGGAAAGTATCTAATAAACCAAAAATACCCTGTGCCGAATCCTGCAATTTGGAAGGATCAACGCCAGGCAAAACCACGAACGAGCCAAGTCTGAAAATTATTAAGAACCCTAAAGTATTTAGGATTCTTATTCTCAGTTCTTCAATCGTGAAAATATTCTTTATCGTTGTAAAAAACTTCTTCATAATCAGAGTTTAGAAGCTGAACCACCAGCTTTTTCAATAGCTTCTACAGCAGATTTTGAAAATGCATGCGCAGAAACTTCAACCTTTGCTTTCAATTCTCCTCGACCTAAAATCTTGATGACATCATTTTTAGATGCTAAACCATGCTCAACCATTTCGGCAGGTGTGATTTTATCAAGATTATATTGCTCAGCTAAACTTTGCAGTGCGTCAAGGTTTATAGGCTTGGCCTCAATTCTGTTGGGAGAAGTAAAGCCAAACTTTGGAACTCTTCTCTGTAGTGGCATCTGACCACCTTCAAAACCAAGCTTCTGCTTATAACCAGATCTCGATTTAGCTCCTTTATGGCCCCTCGTAGAAGTGCCTCCCCTTCCGGATCCTTGTCCTCTACCTATTCTCTTATTTTTCTTAACAGATCCTGCTGCCGGTTTTAATTCACTTAGCTTCATTCTATTTTTCTTTTACAGAGACCAAATGATTCACTTTATTGATCATCCCCTGAATTTGAGGAGTGAGCTCTTTTTCTACGGTTCTGTGCATTTTACCAAGTCCCAAAGCTTGCATAGTCAATCTTTGATTTTTTGGCCTTGCCACTACACTTTTCACCTGGGTAATCTCTACTTTCTTTGCCATGGTATTAACCATTGAATACTTTAGATAATTCAATACCTCTTTGCTGTGCTACAGTATAAGCGTCTCTCATATTATTGAGCGCATTAAATGTAGCTTTCACTACGTTGTGTGGGTTAGACGAGCCTTTTGATTTGGCCAATACGTCATGAACACCTGCACTCTCTAATACTGCACGCATAGCACCACCTGCTATTACACCTGTACCGGGTGCTGCGGGCTTCACTAAAACTAAACCACCACTGTATTTTCCTATAGCTTCGTGGGGTACAGTACCTTTAAAAATAGGAACTCTTACAAGATTTTTCTTAGCATCGTCAATACCTTTTGTAATAGCATCGGTCACTTCATTGGCCTTACCAAGGCCATAACCAACTACTCCATTGCCATCACCCACAACTACAATAGCTGAAAAGCTGAATCTACGACCACCTTTAACAACTTTAGCCACACGTTTGATAGCAACGACGCGCTCTTTCAGGTCTATTTCGCTAGCTTTTACTGTTCTTACGTTCGCTTTAGACATAATTTCTTAAAATTTAAGACCTCCTTCACGTGCTCCTTCAGCCAGGGCTTTCACACGTCCATGGTATAAATATCCGCTTCTATCAAAAACCACCTCCTCGATACCTGAGGCCTTTGCCTTTTCAGCAAGTTTTTTTCCCACTTCTCCAGCAGCCTGCACATTAACTGCGCTATCTTTTCCTAGCTCTGAGGAAGATGCTGCTGCCAATGTATGCCCATCGAGATCATTGATCAACTGAGCATAAATAGCCTTATTGCTTTTGAAGACAGATAATCTTGGCTTTTGAGCAGTACCGCTAATCTTTTTGCGGATACCGCGTCTTATTTTATTTCTTCTTTCTGTTTTTGTTAATGCCATGACCGGGATTATTTAGCAGCAGTTTTACCAGCTTTTCTTCTTACCTGCTCACCTACAAAGCGAATACCTTTGCCTTTGTATGGTTCCACAGGTCTTAATGACTTCATTTTTGCAGCTACCTGACCAATTAACTCTTTATCTATACTTGTCAAGGTAACAATAGGGTTTTTACCTTTATCTGTAACTGCTGTTACTTTCACCTCTTCAGGTACTGCAAAGAATATGCTATGTGAATACCCAAGGTTTAACTCAGCAATATTATCCTGCACAGAAGCTTTGTAACCTACACCAACCAACTCAAGCTTTTTCTCAAACCCTTCGCTAACACCCACCACACAGTTATTGATCAATGCTCGATATAAACCATGTAGGGCTTTGTGCCTTTTTTGCTCAGTAGGTCTCTCGATAGAAAATACACCATCCTCTAAGGATAGCTTCATATCTGGATCTACTTTTTGCTTCAGTTCACCTTTAGGACCTTTAACAGTCACCTCATTATCATTGAGTGTGATGCTCACACCTGCAGGTAATTTTATCGGTAATTTTCCTATCCTTGACATTTCAATTCACCTATTAATAGACGTAACACAATACTTCACCTCCCACATGCTTTTCTCTTGCCTGCTTGTCGGTCAATACACCATGAGAAGTAGATAAGATGGCCACACCTAATCCATTAATTACCCGGGGCAAATTTTCAGCACCAGTGTATTTTCTGAGACCAGGCTTACTTATCCGCTCTAATTTTAGAATCGCAGATTGTTTAGTACTTGGATTGTATTTCAAAGCTATTTTTATAATACCTTGCTTGTCGTCATCAACAAACTTGTAATTTTGAATATAGCCCTGATCAAACAGTACTTTAGTGATCTCCTTTTTTAAATTAGAAGCAGGAATCTCAACAATGCGATGCCTAGCAGAAATCGCATTTCTAACCCTCGTTAAGTAATCTGCTACTGGATCTGTCATATTTATAAATAGTTAACCCCAAAAACGGGGTGCAAAGTTAATTATTCTTTAGATATAAAAGAAAGAAAAGTGTAGAATTACCAGCTTGCTTTTGTAACACCTGGAATCTTACCTTCATTAGCCATTTCACGGAAAGTCACCCTGGATATTCCAAACTTCCTCATGTAACCTTTTGGCCTTCCTGTAAGCTTACATCTATTGTGCAACCTTACGGGTGAAGAGTTTCTTGGAAGCTTATCAAGACCTTCCCAATCACCAGCTGCTTTTAACTCAGCTCTTTTAGCTGCATATTTAGCTACTAGTCTTTCTCTTTTTCTCTCTCTTGCCTTTATGCCTTCTTTTGCCATATTATTTTTTGTTTGATGCAAATGGTAAACCAAATGCTTTCAAGAGTTCAAAACTTTCTTCATCGGTATTTGCAGATGTCACAATTGTGATATCCATACCAGATATTTTATTTACTTTCTCTATAGAAATCTCAGGGAAAATAATCTGCTCCTTTACGCCTAATGTATAGTTACCACGACCATCAAAACCTTTATCACTAATACCTCTGAAGTCACGTACCCTGGGTAAAGCTACAGTCATCAGGCGGTCAAGAAATTCATACATCTTGTCACCTCTAAGTGTAACTCTCGCCCCGATAGGCATACCTTCACGTAACTTAAAGTTAGAGATCGCTTTCTTAGACATAGTGGGAACTGCCTTCTGACCAGCAATAAGAGTTAACTCTTCTACTCCTACATCTACGAGCTTTTTATCAGCTACAGCAGCACCTATACCTTTGTTAATGCTAATTTTAACCACTCTCGGTACCTCCATTACTGAAGAATACTGGAATTTTTCCTTTAGAGCAGGTACAATATCTTTTTGATATTTCTCTTTTAATCTAGGACTAGCCATGGTTAATAAATTCTCCGGTTTTCTTAGAATATCTCTGAAGCTTGTTATCGCTATTCAATTTTCTTCCTGTACGAGTAGCATCCCCGGAAGCAGGATCCACTAGCATCAAATTGCTAAGATGAATTCCAGCTTCAGTTTTCTCGATACCACCGTTAGGATTACCTGCTGAAGGTTTAACGTGTTTGGTAACCATATTTAGTCCTTCAACTATTACCCTATTCTTGGCCAATAGCATTTCAAGCACTTTCCCTTGCTTACCTTTTTCGTTTCCAGCGATTACTTTAACAGTATCACCTTTCCGAATATGTGTCTTTTTACTTTTCATTACTGACATATTAAAGTACTTCAGGTGCTAATGAAACAATTTTCATAAATTGCTTTTCGCGCAATTCCCTGGCAACTGGGCCAAAAATACGAGTACCTCTAGGCTCATCATTGTTGTTGAGGAGTACAGCAGCATTATCCTCAAATCTTATGTAAGAACCATCTTTTCTTCTAACCTCTTTCTTAGACCGTACTATTACCGCTCTGGAAACAGTACCTTTCTTAAGGCTGCTTGATGAGATGGCACTTTTTACAGTAACAATAATCTTATCACCTACAGAAGCATACCTTTTACCAGTACCTCCAAGCACTCTGATGCAGAGCACTTCCTTGGCTCCACTATTGTCTGCTACGCTTAATCTGCTTTCCTGCTGTATCATGGCTATTTAGCTCTTTCTAAAACTTCAACTAATCTCCACCTTTTATTACGACTAAGAGGACGAGTTTCCATGATCCTTACAGTGTCGCCAATATTGCTATCATTATTCTCATCGTGTGCGAGAAACTTGGTGGATTTCTTTACGAACTTTCCATAGATGGGGTGCTTCACCCTTCTTTCTACAGACACGGAGATGGTCTTTTGCATTTTATTGCTAACTACAACTCCGACTCTTTCTTTACGTAAGTTTCTTTCCATATTGCTATTATTTAGCAAGCTCTTTAGCTCTTATCTCCGTTTTAATTCGTGCTATAAGTTTCCTCGCCTCTTTTATCCTGATAGGATTTTCAATAGGCGTGATGGCATGAGCAAATTTGAGCTTTGTCAAATTCTCCTGCTCCACGGTAAGCTTGCTAGTAAGCTCCTCAATTGATAGCGCTTTAATCTCAGAATTTTTCATCTTATGCCACGTAATCTCTACGTACTACAAATTTTGTTTTGATTGGAAGCTTTTGAGCTGCCAATCGTAATGATTCTTTAGCTAATTCAATAGCTACCCCAGAAGTTTCAAACATGATAGTACCAGGCTTAACTGTTGCTACCCAATATTCTGGCGCACCTTTACCTTTACCCATTCTTACTTCCGCAGGTTTTTTGGTTATAGGCTTATCTGGGAAAATTCTAATCCAAACCTGACCTTCCCTTTTCATTGCTCTGGTCATAGCAATACGAGAAGCCTCAATTTGTCTGGAAGTAATCCAACCAGGCTCTAATGCCTTTAGGCCAAAAGTTCCAAACGCAATAGTATGACCTCTCTGCGCTATACCCTTTACTCTGCCCTTTTGTCTCTTCCTAAATTTTGTTCTTTTAGGTTGTAACATAGCGTTATCTTTTTAGATGGCTATTCGCCAATTATCTTCTTTTTCTTTTAGGAGCACTATCACCACCTCTTCTTCTTCTGCTACCACTTGCAGGCTCGTTAGAGGCACCAATATTGGGTGACAAATCCCTTTTACCAAAGATCTCACCTTTAAAAATCCACACTTTCACACCTATCTTACCATAAACAGTATTGGCTTCAGATATAGCGTAATCAATGTCCGCTCGAAGTGTATGCAAAGGAATTCTACCTTCTTTATACTGCTCAGATCTCGCCATTTCAGCACCACCTAGACGGCCAGATACTTTAATTTTTATACCCTGAGCTCCAACACGCATAGCTGATGATATGGCCTGCTTCATAGCTCTTCTGTAGGAAATACGTGCCTGAAGCTGTTGTGCTATAGATTCACCTACAAGTTTAGCATCAAGCTCAGGTCTTTTTATCTCAAAAATATTGATCTGAAGATCCTTACCTGTAAGCTTCTTCAACTCCTCCTTGATCTTATCTACTTCACTTCCGCCTTTACCAATAACCACACCAGGTCTGGCAGTATGAATAGTAAGCGTAATTCTTTTTAATGTACGCTCTATTACTATTTTGGCTACACCACCCTTAGGAATACGTGCATCCAGATATTTCCTGATCTTGTGGTCTTCAACTATTTTATCAGGAAAATCTTTTCCACCATACCAGGCAGAATCCCATCCTTTTACTATACCTAATCTTAGACCTATTGGATTTACTTTCTGACCCATATTATTTATCAGTTTCAGTTGCTTCCTCAGCAACCTGAGGAACTTCATTCATACTGTCAACTACCAGCGTAACGTGGTTTGATCTTTTTCTAATTCTATGTGCTCTACCCTGTGGCGCAGGACGTAACCTCTTCAAAATTTTTCCACTATCCACATAGATGGATTTCACAAAGAGATCCGCATCTTCCAGACTAGCGTCTTCATTTTTGGCTTGCCAATTAGCTACTGCAGAAAGCAACAGCTTTTCAAGCTTACCAGCACCCACTTTAGGCTCAAATTTTAGCAATGTAAGTGCTTTATTCACTCGCTGACCTCTAATCATATCAGCAACGAGCCTCATTTTACGAGGTGAAGTAGGCACATTATTCAGTTTTGCAACAGCTTCCATATTGACTACTTATTATCTTTTACCTTTATCCTTTTTGCCTACGTGACCTCTAAAATTTCTGGTGGGTGCAAACTCTCCGAGTTTGTGTCCAACCATGTTTTCAGTGACAAACACAGGGATAAATTTGTTACCGTTATGAACAGCGAAGGTATGTCCAACAAAATCTGGTGATATCATAGACCTTCGAGACCAGGTTTTAATGACCGACTTCTTCCCGGAATCATTCATGTTCTCGATTTTATTTTCGAGTCTGAAATCTATGTATGGTCCTTTTTTTAACGATCTAGACATTATTTTTTCTTTTTACCAATAATCAGATTATCAGAGTATTTCTTAGGATGCCTTGTTTTCTTTCCTTTAGCATAAAGGCCTTTTCTAGACCTTGGATGACCTCCGGAAGCCCTACCTTCACCACCACCCATTGGGTGATCAACAGGGTTCATAGCTACACCTCTAACTCTTGGTCTCTTTCCTAACCATCTATTTCTTCCTGCTTTACCAATACGAACATTCATATGGTCAGCATTTGAAACGGAACCTACGGTGGCAGTACATACAGAAAGCACCATTCTCATTTCTCCTGAAGGAAGCTTGATGGTAACATATTTTCCATCTTTAGCAAGCAACTGTGCATAAGAACCGGCACTTCTAACCATTGCCCCACCCTTACCAGGCTTTAGCTCAACATTATGTACGATTGTACCAAGTGGCATTTCTCCAAGCGGAAGACAGTTACCAACTTCGGGTGCTATACCTGAACCTGACACTATTGTCTGACCTACGGATAGACCCTCTGGTGCCAGAATATAACTCTTCGCTCCGTCCTTATAATATAACAATGCAATCCTTGCAGTTCTCATAGGATCATATTCGATTGCCTTCACTGTAGCAGGCACATCTTTCTTACTTCTTTTGAAGTCTATAATCCTAAATTTCTTTTTATGACCGCCACCAACATTACGAATGGTCATTCGGCCTTCATTATTTCTACCACCAGTCACTTTATGAGAGGTAATCAAAGACTTTTCTGGCTTTGATTTAGTTATCTCAGAAAATGTAGGTGCCAATCTGTACCGTTGGCCTGGTGTTATAGGTCTAAGTTTCTTTACAGCCATAACTTCTCTGTTTTATACGCCTCCGTAGAAATCGATAATGTCACCATCAGCTACTTTTACAATAGCCTTTTTATATGCGCCGGTTCTACCTTCTATTATTCTGGATTTAGTATAGCGCATCTTTCGCTTGCCAGCCACAATCATTGTGTTGACACTCTCTACAGATACACCGTACATTTTTTCTACGGCATTTTTAATCTGAATCTTGTTGGCCTTTCTATCAACAATGAATCCGTATTTACCCTCTTCGTTAAGAGCAGATACTTTTTCGGTAACTAGGGGCTTTACTAATACGCTCATGTCCTTACTTTAATATTTCTTCAATTCTACTAATAGAACTTTCGCTCAACACAAGATTATCAGCATGCAATAGATCGTAAGTATTCACCTGATTCACATGAACAACCTTAGTGCCCTGGAGATTTCTACTTGATAAAACAACATTTTTATCTGATTCGCCAAGTACGAAAAGTGTCTTCTTGTCTGACAACTGCAGATCCGTGAGTAGTTTTACAAAAGATTTTGTCTTTGGGGCATCAAAACTAAAGTCCTCAAGAATTGCAAGACTGTTATCCTTCGCCTTATAAGCCAAAGCAGACTTTCTAGCCAATGCTTTCAACTTTTTGTTGAGTTTGAACCTGTAATCTCTCGGCCTGGGACCAAAAACGCGACCACCGCCTCTAAAAACAGGCGACTTAATGCTACCTGCTCTTGCAGTACCTGTACCCTTTTGTCTCTTAATCTTCTTAGTAGAGCCGGTAATCTCTGCTCTTTCCTTTGATTTATGAGTACCTTGACGTTGATTAGCTAAATACTGCTTAACATCAAGATAAATGGCATGATCATTCGGCTCTATTCCGAAAATGTCATCAGACAATGTAGCTTTCCGCCCAGTATCTTCCCCTGTATATTTTAGTATTGAAATCTCCATACTATTACTTTTCTAGGATTACGTAGGAATTTTTTGAACCAGGAACTGATCCACTTACCACGATAAGGTTTTGATCAGACATAATCTTCATGATACGAAGGTTTGTGATTTTCACTCTTCTTCCGCCAGTACGGCCCGCCATACGCAAACCTTTAAATACTCTAGAAGGAAATGAGCAAGCGCCAATTGAGCCGGGAGCTCTTAATCGGTTATGCTGACCATGTGTAGCTTGACCAACACCGCCAAAACCATGTCTCTTTACTACACCCTGGAAACCTTTGCCCTTAGAGCTTCCAATTGCATCAACAAACTCTTGTTCCTTAAATACCTCACCTACAGAAATGGTATTACCTAACTGTATCTTACCTTCAAACTCCTCACGGAATTTTCTAAACTCGACAACCTTCTTCTTAGGGCTTGTTTTAGCCTTAGAAAAATGCCCCTTTAGAGCTTTTGATACATTCTTTTCTTTTGCGTCATCATATGCGAGCTGAACAGCTTTGTAACCGTCAGTCTCCACATCTTTCACTTGCGTGACAACACAGGGACCAGCCTCTATTACTGTGCATGCGACGTTACGTCCATCGGCACCAAAGATGCTAGTCATTCCGATTTTTTTTCCTATTATGCCAGACATTGTCTCTTAATAAAAATCAATTAAATTCGCTGCGATTTTTTTTCTCGCAAAAGGATTGCAAAGATAGATAAATCCCTATTCAACCCAAATTTCTTTTTCTATTTATTATCACTAATTAGTGAAAAAAAAGAACCAACAGAGAGAGCTCCATTGGTTCTTCACCTTTGCAAGGTATTTCTTATACTTTTATCTCCACGTCAACACCACTTGGCAATTCAAGCTTCATCAACGCATCAACAGTTTTTGTGCTATTTGAATAAATATCCACCAGCCTTTTGTATGTACAAAGCTGAAATTGCTCTCGCGACTTCTTATTCACGTGAGGTGATCTAAGCACGGTAAACTTTTCTTTGATAGTAGGAAGCGGAATTGGGCCACTAACTACAGCACCAGTAGTTTTTACGGCTCTAACGATTTTCTCTGATGATTTGTCAACCAGATTGTGATCGTAAGATTTAAGCTTTATTCTAATTTTCTGTGTCATGATACAAAATCGTTAAACCGTCTCACCTTTAGTTTTAGCAATTACATTATCTGCAATACCTCTCGGTACCTCATCGTAATGAGAGAAGGTAAGGGAAGCTGTCGCACGTCCGGAGCTCATAGTACGCAAGTCAGTT
The DNA here is from genome assembly GCA_965227155.1 of Cyclobacteriaceae bacterium. Classification (GTDB taxonomy): domain Bacteria; phylum Bacteroidota; class Bacteroidia; order Cytophagales; family Cyclobacteriaceae; genus UBA6059. Next base: position 2,614,935 of record OZ245731.1, on the reverse strand, counting down.
ACGTATCCAAAAAGCTCAGACAGAGGAACAGATGCCTTAATAATATTAGACGTACCCTTAGGTTCCATACCTTTCATTATACCTCTTCTTCTGTTCAAATCACCTGTTATAGAACCAGTATACTCATCTGGAGTTACAATTTCTACAGACATTACAGGTTCTAGAAGAACAGGCTTGGCTTGCTTAGCAGCAGTCTTGAAACCAATTTTAGCTGCCATCTCGAATGAAAGTTGATCAGAATCTACATCATGGAAAGATCCATGATACAATCTTACTTTCATTGAATCAATAGGATAGCCCGCTAAAACACCATTTTTCATAGCTTCTTTAAAGCCTTTTTCGATAGCTGGGATAAATTCCCTTGGAATAACACCACCTACGATCTCATTTACAAACTGTAAGCCCTCCTGCTCGTAATCTTCATCCTTTGGCCCTAGCTCGAACACGATATCTGCGAATTTACCACGACCACCAGTTTGCTTTTTGTAAACCTCTTTATGCTCTACGTTTGAACGAAGTGCTTCTTTGTAGGCAACCTGTGGCTCACCCTGGTTAATTTCAACCTTAAATTCTCTTCTCAGGCGATCAATGATGATATCAAGGTGAAGCTCACCCATACCACGAAGGATCGTTTGACCAGTTTCATGATCTGTCTCTACCTGTAGAGTAGGATCTTCTTCAACTAGCTTAGAAATAGCCATGCCTAGTTTATCGACATCAGCTTGTTTCTTAGGCTCAATTGCGTAACCAATAACCGGCTCTGGGAAGATCATTGATTCCAATACAATTTTGTGAGACTCATCACAAAGGGTATCCCCGGTTTTGATGTCTTTAAAACCAACTACAGCAGCAATATCACCAGCATGAAGTTTATCAATTTGGTTTTGCTTATTGGCGTGCATTTGGAAAATCCTGGAAATACGCTCCTTCTTGTTGGTTCTGGTATTGAATACATAAGAACCCGAATCCAACATACCTGAATAAGAACGAACAAAGCAAAGTCTACCTACGAATGGGTCAGTGGCGATCTTAAATGCTAGTGCAGCAAAAGGATCACTTACTGATGGTTTCCTAGATATTTTTTCTTCACTGTCAGGATCAGTACCAACAATATTATCTCTATCTAGTGGTGATGGTAATAACTCCATCACATAGTTAAGCATAGTTTGTACACCTTTATTTTTAAAGGCAGAACCGCAAAGCATAGGCACAAAAGCAAGATCGATAGTTGCCTTACGTAGTGCTCCTATAATTTCTTCTCTTGTGATAGACTCAGGATCCTCAAAGTATTTCTCCATGAGTGATTCATCATACTCAGCAACTGCTTCTAACAATTGCTCTCTGTATGCAGCCACGTCCTCCTTCATATCTTCCGGAATGTCAATTTGAGAATAGGTCATACCCATATCCTCCTCATTCCATACCATGGCAATATTGTCAACCAGATCAACAACACCTTTAAATTTCTCTTCAGCACCAATTGGTAACTGCAAAGGCACAGATTTTGTACCTAGTCTGGTTTCAACCTGTTTACATACTGCTAAAAAGTCAGCACCCGCACGGTCCATTTTATTTACGAAACCTAAACGAGCTACTTTATAATTATCAGCTAGTCTCCAGTTAGTCTCAGATTGAGGCTCTACGCCATCAACCGCACTAAAAAGGAATACAAGACCATCAAGTACACGCAAAGATCGGTTTACCTCAACGGTAAAGTCCACGTGACCAGGAGTGTCAATAATATTGATATGGTATTGGTTATCCTGGTAAGGCCAGAAAACAGTAGTAGCAGCTGAGGTAATGGTAATACCACGCTCCTGCTCTTGCTCCATCCAGTCCATGGTAGCAGCACCATCGTGAACCTCTCCGATCTTATGCGAAACACCTGCATAATAAAGGATACGCTCAGTTGTGGTGGTTTTACCTGCATCGATGTGAGCAGCAATACCTATATTTCGAGTGAATTTTAAATCTCTTGCCATTATTAATTAAGATTAAAATCTAAAGTGAGAAAAAGCTTTGTTTGCATCGGCCATACGGTGGGTATCGTCTTTTTTCTTTACGGCACCACCTTCACCTTTTGCAGCAGCCATGATCTCTCCGGCTAAACGGTCGACCATGGTTTTTTCGCCTCTCAACCTTGCGTATTTGATCATCCACTTAATGCCAAGTGCAATCTTACGATCAGGTCTTACTTCAAGAGGTACCTGGAATGTAGCACCACCTACTCTTCTACTCTTCACCTCTACAGATGGCATTACATTGCTCAGCGCTTTCTTCCATGTTTCCAAACCATTTTCCTTGGTTTTCTCTTCTACAAGGTCAATAGCCTTATAGAAAATGGTAAAAGCTTTACCTTTTTTTCCCTCAATCATAAGGTTGTTTACAAATTGAGTGATCAAGGTATCCTTGTACACAGGATCAGGAAGAATATACCGCTTCTTGGGTTTGGCTTTTCTCATTATTATAAATTATTTCTTGTCTTTAGGTCTTTTTGCTCCGTACTTAGATCTGGCTTGAAGCCTACCATTTACACCAGCTGTATCTAATGCACCTCTGATTATGTGGTATCTAACACCAGGAAGGTCTTTTACCCTACCTCCACGAATAAGCACAATCGAGTGCTCCTGAAGGTTGTGTCCTTCACCAGGAATGTAGGCGTTTACCTCTTTACCGTTGGTTAACCTTACCCTGGCTACTTTACGCATTGCCGAGTTTGGTTTCTTAGGAGTAGTGGTATATACCCTTGTGCAAACACCCCTTCTTTGTGGACATGAGTCCAAAGCTGGGGACTTTGACTTGGAAGTTAGCTTTTTCCTTCCCTTCTTAACTAATTGTTGTATAGTAGGCATTTATATACTATTAATTTCTGATACCTTTCGAAAATTGGAACGCAAAAATAGGGATTAAGATATTTACTTCAAAATTTCCTAATCCCTATTTAAACATCCTTAATATAATGGCATTATGCCTCCCCTACTGTACCCCCAAAATTAATGGGGAATTTAGGAGACTCATTTACCTGTTTGATAGGACCAAAAGTGTCCTCATACTTATTGATATTATCCTCCAGTGCAATCAAAAGCCGCTTGGCGTGCTCAGGGGTAACTACAACCCTCGACTTTACCTTAGCCTTTGGAACACCAGGCATAAGCCTGATAAAATCAATCACAAATTCGCTATTAGAATGGGCAATCATAGCCAGATTAGCATATACGCCTTCCGAGATTTCCTCAGAAAGCTCAATATTAATCTGGTTCTGCTTTTGCCCCTTTTTCTCGTCTTTATTGTCCATGGTCACTATTCATTTTCCTGAAGAGCCTGATAATTCTGGTACTCTTCTTTCTTTGACATGAGTTCGTCATATTCTTCCTGAGAACCTACGATCATATTTCCAAAGGCTCTCACACCGGTACCGGCAGGAATAAGGTGACCCACGATTACGTTTTCTTTCAGTCCTATAAGGTAATCCGCTTTACCTCGAATAGAAGCTTCGCTTAATACCTTGGTGGTTTCCTGGAATGAGGCTGCAGAAATGAAACTCTCGGTGCCCAAAGATGCCTGAGTGATACCCTGTAGGTTAGGCTTTGAAACTGCCGCTTCAGCATTTCTAACCTCTACCAACTTCATATCCCTTCTTTTTAGGGTAGAGTTTTCGTCTCTTAACCTTCTTGAAGTAATGATCTGACCGGCCTTCAGGTTTTCAGAATCACCTGGATCAGTAACTACTTTCTTATCAAGGATTGTATCATTTTCCTCCATGAATACAAACTTATCTACTACCTGAGCTGGCAGGAAGTTAGTATCTCCCGGATCCATGATCACCACCTTTTGCATCATTTGTCTTACAATCGCTTCAATGTGCTTATCGTTGATTTTTACACCTTGAAGCCTGTAAACTTCCTGAATTTCATTCACAAGATATTCCTGTACTGCAGTTGGACCTTTGATCGCAAGTATGTCTGCTGGTGTAATAGCGCCATCAGATAAAGGCATGCCTGCTTTCACAAAATCATTGTCCTGCACCAGGATGTGCTTAGATAGCGGTACAAGGTAGCGCTTCTTCACTCCATCTTTCGACTCGATAAATATCTCTCGGTTACCTCTTTTGATACCTCCATAAGTAACTACTCCATCAATCTCACTTACTACTGCAGGGTTAGATGGATTTCGAGCCTCGAAAAGCTCCGTTACCCTTGGAAGGCCACCGGTGATGTCCCTTGATTTTCCGATTCTTCTAGGAATTTTCACCAAGACATGGCCTGCTTTGACCGCCTGACCTTCCTCCACAGAAAGGTGGGCTCCAACAGGAATGTTGTAAGACTTGCTATCCTCCTTACCATTGATAATAATGGTCGGGTTTTTGGTTTTATCTTTAGAATCAATGATCACTTTTTCACGGTGACCGGTTTGCTCATCTGATTCCTCTTTATAAGTAATACCCTCAATGATGGATTCAAATTCAATCTTACCATCAAATTCAGAAAGAATTACCGCATTGTAAGGATCCCAATCAACAAGCATCGCACCTTTCTCTACCTTTTGCCCTTCTTTTACATGCAAAAAGGCACCATATGGCACATTATTGGAAATGAGAACTTTTTTGGATTTAGGATCTACGATCTGTATTTCGCCAGATCTACCCATGACTACATGAACCTCTTCTCCATCATTATTAGATGTCTTGATTACACGCAAATCCTCAAATTTCACTTCACCATCAAATTTTGCTTTGATGTTTGCGTCTACAGCAATATTCGATGCTGTACCACCAACGTGGAAAGTACGTAATGTCAACTGAGTACCGGGCTCACCGATTGACTGTGCGGCAATTACACCGACAGACTCACCGATCTGTGCCATTTTACCTGTTGCAAGGTTTCTACCGTAACATTTTGCACACACCCCTTGCTTTGTTTCGCAGGTAAGTACTGACCTGATTTCAACCTCTTCGATACTTGTTGTCTCGATATGATAAGCAATTTCTTCAGTGATTTCATCACCAGACGCTACAATAAGCTCATCAGATATCGGATCATAAATATCATGTACAGAAACCCTACCCAGAATACGCTCAGATAATGCTTCTACAATATCTTCATTGTCTTTAAGAGCCTGTACGTTGAGGCCTCTTAAAGTGCCACAGTCGTCTTCATTAATAACCACATCCTGTGCAACATCGACCAAACGTCGGGTCAGATAACCAGCATCCGCAGTTTTAAGTGCCGTATCAGCCAGACCTTTCCTTGCACCGTGTGTTGAGATAAAGTACTCGATTACATCAAGACCCTCTTTGAAGTTTGAAAGAATAGGGTTTTCGATAATCTCTCCCACAGAACCTTGCAAGTTTTTCTGAGGTTTAGCCATCAAGCCTCTCATACCACCAAGCTGCCTGATCTGCTCTCTTGAACCACGAGCCCCAGAGTGCATCATCATGTAGATCGGGTTGAAACCCTGACGATCTTCTTCCAATTGCTTCATCAAAGTAGAGGTCAATTGAGAGTTTGATCTGGTCCAAATGTCAATAACCTGGTTATATCGCTCATTGTCCGTTATCAGACCCATGAGATAGTTATTCCAAACAGCATCCACCTCTTCTTTGGCTTTTGCTACCAATTCTTCCTTCTGATCTGGAATATTGATATCAGCAAGACCCATAGATAGGCCACCTTTGTAGGCCATTTGGAAACCAAGTTCTTTAATATCATCAAGGAAATGGGCTGTTCTTGCCATTCCCGAAATCTTAAATACCAGGGCAATAATCTGCTGAAGTTTTTTCTTCGTAAGCAGCTCGTTGATGAAACCAACTTCTTCAGGAATGTATTGGTTGAATACAACCCTACCGGCTACTGTTTCTATAACTGCATCTTCAAGTGTACCATCATCTTTTCTGATTTTGGTTCGCACTTTAATGTAGGCATGCTTAGAAATTCTGCCTTCATTTAGGGCGATGATCACTTCTTCGGCATTGTAGAATACCATGCCCTCTCCTTCTACAGGGAAGTCTTCAGTACTTCTACGGCCCTTAGTTACATAATACAGTCCAAGCACCATGTCCTGAGAGGGAACGGTAATCGGCCCACCATTAGCTGGATTCAATATGTTGTGAGAAGCCAGCATCAACAATGAAGCTTCGAGTACAGCTTCCTGACCAAGCGGTACGTGTACAGCCATCTGGTCACCATCAAAGTCAGCGTTAAATGCCGTACAAGCAAGTGGATGGAGCTGTATCGCTTTACCCTCTATCAGTTTAGGTTGGAAAGCCTGAATACCTAACCTGTGCAATGTTGGAGCACGGTTAAGCAGAACAGGATGTCCTTTCAATACGTTTTCCAAAATATCCCAAACAACAGGATCTTTCCGGTCAACAATCTTCTTAGCTGACTTTACTGTCTTCACAATACCTCTTTCGATCAGCTTGCGGATAATAAAAGGTTTGAAAAGCTCGGCAGCCATATCCTTAGGAAGACCGCATTCATGCATTTTCAATTCGGGACCAACAACAATTACAGATCGACCTGAATAATCCACCCTTTTACCTAGAAGGTTTTGACGGAATCGGCCCTGCTTACCTTTCAACATATCGCTGAGAGATTTAAGCGCTCTGTTACCATCTGAGCGAACTGCATTCACCTTTCTTGAATTATCAAAAAGTGAATCTACAGCCTCCTGAAGCATCCTCTTTTCATTACGCAGAATTACTTCGGGTGCTTTGATATCTATTAATCGCTTAAGTCGGTTGTTCCTAATGATTACTCTTCTGTAAAGGTCATTAAGGTCAGAAGTTGCAAAGCGACCACCATCCAATGGCACCAAAGGACGTAATTCAGGTGGAATTACTGGCACCATTTTAATAATCATCCACTCTGGCTTATTCTCGATACGTGTTCTTGCATCTCTGAAAGCCTCTACAACTCTTAGTCTCTTCAATGCCTCGGCCTTTCTTTGCTGCGAAGTATCGGTAGCTGCCTGATGTCTCAATTGATAAGAAAGGTCATCAAGTTCAATCCTGCCCAATAGCATTTCCAAAGCTTCAGCACCCATTTTGGCGATGAACTTATCAGGATGATCATCATCCAGCATTTGGTTTTCTCTTGGAAGCTTATCCAGTATATCCAGATACTCATCTTCAGTAAGAAAATCCATCTGAGCGATTCCATCAGCCTCTTTTACACCAGGCTGAATAACGATATATCGCTCATAGTAGATGATTTGATCCAGCTTCTTGGTCGGTAAACCAAGTAGATAGCCAATTTTATTAGGTAGAGATCTGAAATACCAGATATGTGCTACAGGCACCACCAATTCGATGTGACCCATGCGCTCACGTCGTACTTTCTTTTCAGTAACCTCTACGCCACAGCGATCACAAATAATCCCTTTGTATCGGATTCTTTTGTATTTACCGCAGTGGCACTCCCAATCCTTAACAGGTCCAAAAATCCTTTCACAGAAAAGCCCACCCATTTCAGGCTTATAAGTCCTGTAGTTAATTGTTTCAGGTTGAGTTACCTCACCATGTGAACTTTCCAGGATGGATTCTGGAGACGCAAGACTGATAGTGACTTTATTGAAGTCAATATTTATTTTCTTATTTTTTCTGAATGCCATAATTGTCGTTTTCTAAGCTAAACTGGCTATCAATTAGTCTAAAGTAATTTCAAGAGCAAGGCCTCTTAGTTCATGAACCAATACATTGAATGATTCAGGAATATTTGGCTTGTTCATATTCTCCCCTTTTACGATTGATTCGTAGGCTTTTGCCCTACCTACAACATCATCCGACTTGATGGTTAGAATCTCTTGCAGTACGTGTGAAGCTCCGAAGGCCTCTAGAGCCCATACCTCCATCTCACCGAAACGCTGACCACCAAATTGTGCTTTACCACCCAGTGGTTGTTGCGTAATCAACGAGTATGGTCCAATGGACCTGGCGTGCATCTTATCGTCAACAAGGTGACCAAGTTTCAGCATGTAAATCACACCAACGGTAACAGGCTGATCAAAACGCTGACCTGTCAAACCATCATGAAGATATGTTCGGCCCCACTCAGGCAAACCTGCTTCCTCGATTTCTTTTTTCACCTCTTCCTGAGAAGCACCATCGAATATCGGTGTAGCATATTTTTTACCGAGTTTTTTACCTGCCCAGCCTAAGACTGTCTCATAAAGCTGACCAATGTTCATCCTTGAAGGTACACCAAGAGGGTTCAATACGATATCTACAGGTGTGCCATCCTCCAGGTAAGGCATATCTTCCTGTCTTACGATTTTGGCAACTACACCTTTATTACCGTGTCGACCTGCCATTTTATCACCCACTTTCAGCTTTCTTTTCTTGGCCACATATACTTTGGCCAACTGAACAATACCTGCAGGTAGCTCATCGCCAACTTCAAGTGTAAATCTTTCACGTTTGAAGTGACCTGTAATTTCATTACGCTTTTTCACGTAATTCTTTACCATTTTGAATAGCGTATCGCTGACTTTCTCATCATCAGTCCAGTTATCCAAAATAAGGTCGCTCAATAGATTAGCTTCTTCAGGTACATTGAGCGTACTTTCATCCCTGTAAATATTTCTGGCAGGGAAAAGATTCTCTTCAATGTTTTGCTTACTGAATTTTACGCCCTTAGACATGATCTCATCACCAAACTTATGCTTGATGCCCTGACAAACCTTGCCTTCAAGTAGTTTGGCCAGTTTTTCGATCATTTGCTCTCTTACTTCATTGAGAGCATTGCTATATCTGCTCTTTAGAAGCTCGACTTCTTTTTTAGCTTTAGCTCTAAGATCCTTATCTTTTTTCGGTCTGCTGAAAAGCTTAGTGTCGATTACTACACCTCTCAATGATGGCGGTGCTTTCATTGAAGCATCTTTCACATCACCTGCTTTATCACCGAAGATGGCACGAAGGAGCTTCTCCTCTGGCGTTGGATCACTCTCACCTTTAGGAGTAATCTTACCAATTAAAATATCACCTTCTTTGATCTCAGCACCGATGCGAATTACACCGTTTTCATCAAGGTTTCTAACAGCTTCCTCACTTACATTAGGAATTTCTGAGGTTAATTCCTCTTCTCCTCTTTTGGTATCCCTCACTTCAAGTTCAAACTCTTCAATGTGAATACTGGTGAAGATATCATCACGAACAACCTTCTCAGAAATTACAATCGCATCCTCAAAGTTGTATCCTTGCCATGGCATAAAAGCTACCTGTAGGTTTCTACCTAAAGCCAGTTCACCTTTCTCTGTAGCAAAACCTTCGCAGAGCGGCTGACCTTTGAATACTTTGTCACCTTTGTAAACAAGTGGTTTCAGATTGATACAAGTATCCTGGTTGGTTCTTCTGAATTTGATAAGATCATACGTTCTATGATCATCGTCAAATGAAATCAGATGTTCTTCATCATTTAGATCGTATTTAATTACAATCTTAGTAGAGTCAACATACACTACCTCTCCATCACCTTCTGCAAGGATTAATGAGCGAGAATCTAATGCTACTCTACCTTCCAAACCAGTACCTACAATTGGTGATTCTGGTCTCAACAACGGAACTGCCTGCCGTTGCATGTTTGATCCCATGAGCGCACGGTTGGCATCATCGTGCTCAAGGAATGGAATCATGGAAGCCGCCACAGATACAATCTGGTTTGGCGCTACATCCATATATTGTATTTCATCACCTCCCAATAAAGGAAAATCACCCTCGAATCGGGCTTTTACCTTTTCGTTGATAAACTCACCACTATCTTTTAATGGCGCGTTAGCCTGGGCGATGTTGTTATTATCTTCTTCTTCAGCTGTCAGGTAAACTACATTACCAGACATATCTACTATACCCTTCTCAACTCTCCTGTAGGGCGTTTCAATAAAGCCCATGCTATTCACCTTGGCGTGTACACACAATGATGAAATTAGTCCAATATTAGGACCTTCAGGGGTTTCGATGGTACACAACCTACCATAGTGAGTATAGTGAACGTCCCTAACTTCAAAACCAGCTCGCTCTCTTGACAGACCACCTGGTCCTAGAGCAGACATACGACGTTTGTGGGTTATTTCAGACAATGGGTTTGTCTGATCCATAAACTGTGAAAGCTGGTTTGTACCAAAGAAAGAATTGATAACTGAAGATAATGTTCTAGCATTGATCAAGTCTACCGGCTTGAAATCTTCATTATCTCTAACATTCATTCTTTCCTTGATGGTTCTGGCCATACGGCTAAGACCTACACCAAATTGAGAATAAAGTTGTTCCCCTACAGTTCTAACCCTTCTATTGCTTAAGTGGTCAATATCATCAACCACAGCCTTAGAATTGATAAGCCCTATCAGATATTTCACGATAAGGATGATATCATCTTTGGTAAGGACCTTTACTTCATAGTCTACATCCAGACCAAGCTTTTTATTGATTCTATATCGACCAACCTCTCCCAGATCATACCTCTTGTCTGAGAAGAATAAGCTTTGGATAATATCACGAGCAGTTTGCTCATCGGGCGCTTCTGTATTTCGAAGTTGACGATAAATCTGCTCTACTGCTTCCTTCTCTGAGTTAGAGTTATCTTTCTGAAGTGTATTATAGATAATGGAATAATCTGCAATATTCACATCCTCTCTGTGCAGAATAATAGAAACTGATCCAGAATCTACAATAGTATCGATATCTTCCTCCTGAACGATAGAGTCACGCTCAAGCAAAACCTCGTTTCTATCGATAGAAACAACCTCTCCAGTATCTTCATCAACAAAGTCTTCCGTCCAAGTTCTTAGTACCCTGGCCGCCAACTTTCTACCAACAACTTTCTTGAGCTTACTTGCTGTAGCTTCTACCTCTTCAGATAGGCCGAATAGATCCAGAATATCTTTATCATACCCATAACCAATGGCTCTCAATAAGGTAGTAACCGGGAACTTCTTCTTTCGATCAATGTAAGCATACATCACATTGTTCACATCAGTGGCAAACTCTATCCAGCTACCTTTGAAAGGTATGATCCTTGCAGAATATAGCGTGGTGCCATTGGTGTGCTTACTTTGTGCAAAAAATACACCGGGGGATCTATGTAGCTGAGATACAATAATTCTTTCAGCGCCATTGATAACGAAAGAACCCTTTTCGGTCATATATGGGATGTTGCCCAAAAACACCTCTTGCTCTATCGTCTCAAAATCTTCATTATCCTCATCATTACAAAGCAATCTTAACTTTGCTTTGAGAGGCACAGAGTAGGTTAATCCTCTGTCAATACACTCATCCACATTGTATTTGGGTGGATCAATCGTATAATCCACAAATTCCAGCACATAATTTTCGCGAGAATCAGTAATAGGAAAGTTCTCCATAAATACCTTATAGAGCCCTTCATTACTTCTTTTCTCAGCGGGTGTTTCTATCTGAAAAAAATCCTTGAAAGACTGGAGCTGTACATCCAGAAAATCAGGATAGTCAATAATTTTTTTGATAGAAGAGAAATTTTTCCTTTCGGAGATGTTATTTGTAGCCAAAGCTTTATTTATTTAGTTCCTACGAAAGACCGCTCAGGTCTGGATCAATAAAACAGTACTTCTAAATAAGCACAAACGGGAAAAGACCTGACGGTTGAGGCCAGGTCTAATGATTATTAAACCATTTTTTTTAGTGAAATGGTCAAATTTTTTATTTCAGTTCTACTTCAGCTCCTGCTTCTTCTAGTTGCTTTTTAAGTCCTTCAGCTTCGTCTTTGTCAACGCCTTCTTTCACAGGCTTAGGAGCCTCATCTACTAATGCTTTAGCCTCTTTCAGACCAAGACCAGTAAGCTCTTTTACCAATTTAACGATAGCTAATTTCGCGCTACCAGGTGATTTTAGGATTACATCAAAAGAGGTTTGCTCTTCACCTGCATCGCCACCTTCAGCACCACCGCCACCGGCTACCATTACTGGAGCAGCTGCAGCTGCAGGCTCAATGCCGTACTCGTCTTTAAGGATTTCAGCAAGCTCGTTTACTTCTTTTACAGTCAAGTTTACTAACTGTTCAGCGAATGCTTTTAAATCTGCCATTTTTTAAAATAATTAAGAATGTGAATACTTTTAAATCAAATCTGTTTATGAACGTTCTTGTAAGGTTTTTACAATGCCTGCAAGTTTGTGCTGACCACTCATAAGAGCACCCAATACATTGTTTACAGGTGATTGCAGTAAACCAATAACTTCTCCAATGAGTTCCTCTTTGGACTTAAGCGTAGCTAAAGTCTCAAGATGCTCAGAACCTATGAACAAGTCATAATCTATGGAAGCAGCCTTAAGGCTAGGATTTGACTCCTTGTCCTTTTTCTTATATTCCTTTAGGATTTTTGCCGGTGCATTTGGATTCTCAGTAGAGAACATAATGCCGGAAGTACCTTTTAATGCTTTGTCATTTAATGCAGAGAAGTCCCCATCAATGTTTTCAAGAGCTTTCTTGATAAGGGTATTTTTTACTACTTGGTAGCTAATTCCCTTGCTGAAGCATTTTCTTCTAAAATCATTGACTTCCGCTACAGACAAGCCTGAAGTGTCAGCAAAATAGAAATTGCTGTTGTTTTTAAACTTTTCAGTCAGGTCGTCAATTATTTGTGCTTTTTCTGCGCGTGTCATAATTATATACCAGATATACTGTTTTTATCAACTTTAATACTCTTACTCATGGTAGTAGACATGTGGATACTTCTAAAGTACGTTCCTTTAGAAGAAGAAGGCTTAAGTTTTGAGATAGTCAAGATCATTTCCTGCGCGTTCTCCTTAATCTTCTCGGGTGTAAATGAGACTTTACCAATACTAGCATGAATGATACCGGTTTTATCGACTTTAAAATCAATTTTACCACCTTTTACATCCTGCACAGCTTTGGCCACATCTAGGGTTACAGTACCCGCTTTTGGATTAGGCATCAAACCTCTGGGACCTAATACCCGACCTAGCTTACCAACTTTAGCCATTACGGTTGGCATAGTGATGATTACATCTACATCAGTCCAACCTCCTTCAATTTTGGTTATATACTCATCTAAACCTACATAATCAGCACCCGCAGCTTTCGCTTCCTCTTCCTTGTCAGGCGTACATAACACAAGTACTTTTACCTCTTTACCAGTACCGTGAGGTAGTGTAACTACACCCCTAACCATTTGATCTGATTTACGAGGGTCAACACCCAATCTAATATCAATGTCTACTGAGGCATCAAATTTAGTAAAAGTGATGTCTTTCAACATTTTAGCTGCATCATCGATTGAGTAATCGACGGATAGATCGTATTTATCTAATACAGCCTTTTTATTTTTTGTAAGCTTACTCATCTATATGATTAGTTTGCTGCCCACGGGGCTTTTCCTTTAACATTTATTCCCATACTTCTAGCTGTACCAGCCACCATTCTCATTGCGGCCTCTACAGTGAAAGCATTAAGATCCTGCATTTTGGTTTCTGCAATAGTTTTTACTTGCTCCCAAGTGATAGATCCCACCTTTTGGCGGTTAGGCTCAGCAGATCCCTTCTTCACTTTGGATGCCTCCATTATCATTACAGCAGCAGGAGGTGTTTTTACTACAAAGTCAAATGACTTATCTGAGTAGATTGTAATCAAAACAGGTAATACCTGTCCTTGCTTCTCCTGTGTTCTGGAGTTGAACTGCTTGCAGAACTCCATAATGTTAAGGCCTTTACTACCTAGTGCAGGACCTACAGGAGGCGAAGGATTTGCCTGTCCACCTTTTACTTGTAGTTTCAGATAACCACTAATTTCCTTAGCCATCTTCTATTTTTAATCTTGTTTTTCTACCTGAAAATAATTCAATTCTACCGGCGTATTTCTACCGAATATTTTAACCATCACGTTAAGTTTCTTGCGTTCTTCGAATACTTCCTCTACAGTACCTGTAAACCCACTGAAAGGTCCATCCATCACTTTTACGCTTTCACCTACTATAAATGGTGTCTCTAATTGCTCTTCGTACTCCTCAGCCTCATCAACTTTTCCTAAAATCCTGTTCACTTCGCTTTGACGCAATGGAATTGGAACTTTAGAGTTGCCCGTACCCGAACCAAGAAATCCAATCACACCAGGTATGTTCGTTATAGTGTGTTGTGCTTCTCCATTGGATAGATCGGCTGAAACTAATACATACCCCGGAAAGAAATTACGCTCTCTGACACGTTTCTTGCCATTGCGCATTTCATATACTTTCTCAGAAGGAATTAATACCTGTGGGATGTATTCAGTAAGATTGTTTCTCTCAATTTCATTTTCGAGATAGTTCTTAATCTTCTTTTCCTGCCCACTTATGGCTCTAACTACGTACCAATTTAATTCCATACTTTCTGAGGTTTTATATTAGAAGGCGTTATAAAACCAACTCATAGTGTTCTCGAATACAAAATCGATTAACCCAATAAGTAGTGCAAAAACTAATGATGCCACCAAAACAAGCACAGAGCTGTTTTGAAGGTCACTAAACTTCGACCAGGTTACCTTATGAAGCATTTCATCATAAGAGCTTTTCACAAAATCGATTATCTTTTGCATATACTTTATTAAGTTAGCACGGGAGGAGGGACTCGAACCCCCAACCAATGGTTTTGGAGACCACTACTCTACCAATTGAGCTACACCCGTAGACAAAACAGCAGCCCCAAAAAGGACTGCAAAGTTATGTTAATTATATATTAAAAACAAAAGCGTCCAGAAACAATTCCAGACGCTTTGCTGTATATATTAATCTAGGATTTCAGTAACCTGACCAGAACCTACAGTTCTACCACCCTCACGGATAGCGAATCTTAGGCCTTTTTCTAATGCAATCTTACTGATAAGATTAACTTCGATAGTTACGTTATCACCAGGCATAACCATTTCCACGTTTTCAGGAAGTTTGATTTCGCCAGTTACGTCAGTAGTTCTTAGGTAAAACTGAGGTCTGTATTTGTTGAAGAAAGGAGTGTGACGACCACCTTCTTCTTTTGAAAGTACATAAACCTCTGCTTTGAAGTGAGCGTGAGGTGTTACAGAACCAGGCTTACAAATAATCATACCTCTTTTGATCTGGCTCTTCTCAATACCCCTTAGTAGAAGACCTACGTTATCACCAGCTTCTCCTCTATCAAGGATTTTGCGGAACATTTCCACACCTGTGATTGTAGATTTCATACCTTCAGCACCCATACCGATGATATCTACAGCATCGCCAGTATTAACTACACCTCTTTCAATTCTACCGGTGGCAACAGTACCACGACCAGTAATAGAGAATACGTCCTCTACAGGCATCAAGAAGTCTTTGTCAATCAAACGCTCAGGAAGAGGAATATACTCATCAACAGCGTTCATTAATTCTTCTACTTTTTCTACCCACTTAGGCTCACCGTTAAGTGCACCAAGAGCAGAACCCTGAATTACGGGAATATCATCACCTGGGAAATCATAATCAGAAAGTAATTCTCTGATTTCCATTTCAACTAGTTCTAAAAGCTCAGGATCATCCACTAAGTCTACTTTGTTCATAAATACAACCAAAGCAGGTACACCTACCTGACGAGATAGTAGGATGTGCTCTCTTGTTTGTGGCATAGGACCATCTGTAGCAGCAACCACGATGATAGCACCATCCATTTGAGCAGCACCAGTTACCATGTTCTTCACATAGTCAGCGTGACCAGGACAGTCAACGTGAGCATAGTGTCTTTTCTCAGTTTGGTACTCAATGTGAGCAGTATTAATTGTAATACCTCTTTCTTTTTCTTCAGGAGCATTGTCGATTGAAGAGAAGTCTTTAATATCGGCAAGTCCTTTATCAGAAAGAACTTTACTGATTGCAGCAGTCAAAGTGGTTTTACCATGGTCAACGTGACCAATTGTACCAATGTTTACGTGCGGTTTTGATCGGTCAAAGGTTTCCTTAGCCATTTTTATAAACGCTTATAGTTTGAATAATAATTTTTGTTTTCTTTATTAAAATTGGTGCCAGGCACCTCAATTACTTAATTATTGCTCTATCTCAAAACTTCACATAAGCATCGAGCATGATGAAATCGATCAAACTCTAAATTTATGCTCAATGAGTTGCTGCCCATCTAGAGCCGATGACGGGAATTGAACCCGTGACCCCTTCCTTACCAAGGAAGTACTCTACCTCTGAGCTACATCGGCCGATAGAGCGGGTGACCAGGTTCGAACCGGCGACCTACAGCTTGGAAGGCTGTCGCTCTACCAACTGAGCTACACCCGCTTGTGCACTTATGCTACATCGAAGTTGTACAAGACAGCTGATTTAGCAACAGCACAGTACACCTTTGCCAGAAGCTAGGATGTACTCTGTGGGGGGAGCAGGATTCGAACCTACGAAGACATAAGTCAGCAGATTTACAGTCTGCCCCAGTTGGCCGCTTTGGTATCCCCCCGAATTAATTATTACATAAAAGAACAACCCTTTCCGATGGCTTTTCTGGAAAGGGAATGCAAAAGTATATGGATTTTTATTTTATTCAAATTTTTGGTATCAAATATTACGATCAATAATTAGCCATCAGCCCCTCTAGTAAATCAGTCAGTCTTTTATCTCTGTCATTCTCTACTATATCTTCAATTTTTTGCCATACGCCTTCATTTTCTGACATCATGAGCATCCCCTGAATGGCTGCAAACCTTACCATTGTATTTTTATGAGACCTGGCAATCTTTTCAAATACCGGCAATGCATCCATCTGTATTGGTGCATCACTTCTCAGTAAATAGCTGCTAAAATATTGTAAGATGAAATAAAGCTCGTTGGTTCTGGCGCGAACCGATTTGTTGATAAACCATGCCAAAGACTGGGGGCTAGCCTGATCTGAAAGATAAGCGGCTATAGGTGCCATCACGTTCAAATCATTGATATGGGTATATTTTGCGTATTGCTTAGCAAACTCATTAGTGTCGTTCTCATATAATACCTCCAACGAGGAACCAATTACGCTATAAGCGGAATCCGATAAGCCAGACAACACCTCATTTTTATAGTCCTCATATTTTTCCATACCCAGCATTTGGATTGCAGTGCCACGCACAGATGGCACACTATCCTGCAACAGGTTGTAAACCTTTTCATATATGCCATCTGTAGCAAGTGAGGGATTATCCATGAAGTAGGCAATGGCAATTTCCCTAATCTCATAAAAAGAATCTCCAAGTGCTTCAGTGAAAACTTGTGCTGATATACTGTCAGGTTCCCATGCAGCAAGTGAGTCTAAGGCCTCAAGTCTGGCCTGGTATCGACCTGACCAATAATACTGATATTGATATTCCTGCGGTGATTTTTGATGATACAATTCTGCAAGTAGCTGATGCTCACCATCCACTATTAAAAATCTGGGTGCCTCTTTCGATACAAAAGCATATTCTTCTTGCTGATTAGTCATAGAAATAGGTATCCTTTCCATACCTGAATCAAAATATACATCAATATAAAAAGGCAGTTTATAAACAGGAGCCTGGCTCAGATCCTGAATTTGTTGAATTGCCAGATACAGTGTGTCATCTTTATATCGATGATCCACCTGTAAAATGGGGTGCCCCGGACTATAAAACCATTGATCAAAAAACCAATTCAGATCCTCACCTGTTACCTCTTCCATAGCCAGACGAAG
Organism: Cyclobacteriaceae bacterium; assembly: GCA_965227155.1. Taxonomy (GTDB): domain Bacteria; phylum Bacteroidota; class Bacteroidia; order Cytophagales; family Cyclobacteriaceae; genus UBA6059. Next base: position 2,597,285 of record OZ245731.1, on the reverse strand, counting down.
GTCCTCTACTTCAACTGCTGTGTAGGCATTTTCTGTAAGGTAGTGCTTTAAGCCAGCAAAAAATGCTTCATCACCGACATAAGATCTAAGCATATGTATGACCAGCCCACCTTTAGAATAGCTGTGTGCATCAAACAGATCATCAGGATTGAGGTAACGCTCCCGAATCAAAGGGTTTTTTGCTTCTTCTGCTGCTATAAGGTATGTTTCCTTTTCATTGAGTAGCCATTGATCTGCATACTCCAATCCTTTGTCATGTTCCTCCCACAGATATTCCCCATAATTGGCAAAACCTTCATTGAGCACAATTTGTGACCAGGCTTCACAAGTAACCAGATTGCCAAACCACTGATGCACCAGCTCGTGCGCTATGATATAATCCCAGTCATTGTCCAGAAGCGCCATGCGATCTTCCTGCACCTCTTCCATAAATATGCTGTTGGTGGTATTTTCCATAGCACCTGCTACAAAATCCCTTACAGACACCTGTTTGTAACTTGACCATGGATAAGCAACCCCAAATAGGTCTTCGTATAATGCCATCATACCAGGAGTATTACCAAAAATATATTTGGCTTCCTCAGCAAATGGTGGCTCTACGTAATAACCCAGCGGTATTTCTCCATAGCTCTCTTCATACCCGGCAAATTCACCTACCACAAGGCTAAACAAATAAGGGGCATGAGGCTTATCCATGACCCAATGGTCAATTCTTTTGCCATTTGCTACCAATCGGGAAGACTTCAAAATACCATTGCTCAGAGTAGTGAAGACACTGTCGACAGTAATGAACAGTTCCTGGGTGGTTCTTTCATTGGGTTGATCGATGGTCGGAAACCATACAGAATTATAGGCTGTTTCTCCATGAGTCCAAAATTGCCGCGGTTTAAGACTATCGGCATCTAGAGGATCAATAAAGTATGCACCCTTTTCACCATCATAGAAATCGCCAGCAAGGGATTCAAAACGATTTGGGTTAGCCGTATAGGCTATTTCTAAAACCAATGATTCATTTCTGGAATATTCCCTATCCAATTCAATAAATAGTTGAAGGCTATCATATATATAATTCAATGATCTGTTTTCCAATCCTTTGACCAGATTAACAGTGTGGATATCCATCGCCTTGGCATCCAGGAGCAGATATTCCTGTGCATAAAAATAGGGTTTGAGGTGAAGCTGCGCCTGACCCTTTATTGTTTGCTTTTCCCAATTCAGAGAGAGTTCCAGTGCTGTGTGTATAAGATCAAAATCCCTGCGAACTGAAGGCTGCAAGGGCAGTGGAATATCCAGTGAATCCACTTCGGAGATAGGCTGCTGGATAGTATTACTTTGTACTGTAGAGTTTGCCGTATTGTTCGATACCTGGCAAGATGTAAATAGAGCAAAAACGTAAATAAGATAACAAAACAGGTATCGCATAGAATCTGGGATGTAAATTGCAAATCTTATGAATTTAAGTATCTTCAAATCATAATCTGTCTTAAAATTAAATTTGATATGCTTTCTATTACGATTAATGACAAGTCAACCTATGCCACGGAGAATACTAAAGAGGGCATTGCATTAAACGGACCGATTAAAGACTGGCAAATATTATCGACGGATAATACACGATATGAAATTCTAGTTGACAACAAGGTTTACAATGCTGAAGTAGTTTCAATAGATGTGAAGACAAAAACTTTGCAACTAAAGATAAATGGCAAAATGCTGGATATAAAAGCTAAGGATGAGATGGATATGCTTCTTGAAAAGTTGGGCATTGATCATCATGCGAGCAGTACCGTTTCTAATATCAAAGCACCTATGCCGGGGTTGATTTTAGAGGTTTATGCAGAAGAGGGCAAAGAAGTAGCGAAAGACGAGCCTGTGTTGGTATTGGAAGCAATGAAAATGGAAAATGTGATCAAATCTCCAACAGATGGCATTATTAAGTCTGTGAAAATATCAAAAGGAGATAGTGTTGATAAAAATCAGGTTTTAGTAGAATTTTGAGAATGTCTTAATCAATATTGTACCCTTATATTTGTCAGAATTTTAAGACTAACCTACCATCACTATGTCAAATAAATATAAAAGAATCCTTCTTAAACTGAGTGGAGAAGCACTCATGGGTAAAAAGAAGTATGGCATTGACCCGGACCGGCTCAAGCAATATGCAGAAGAAATCAAAACTGTCATAGACGAAGGTTTGGAGGTTGCCATTGTGATTGGGGGTGGAAACATCTACAGAGGTGTAGAAGCAGAAAAAACGGGTATTGATAGAGTACAGGGCGATTACATGGGTATGCTGGCCACCGTTATCAACGGTATGGCTCTTCAAAGTGCTCTTGAAGAACATGGTATGTTCACCCGATTAATGTCCGGTATAAAAATGGAGCAGGTATGCGAGCCTTTTATCCGAAGAAGGGCCATCAGGCATTTGGAAAAAGGAAGAATTGTGATCTTTGGGGCAGGTCTGGGCAACCCGTATTTTACTACCGACAGTACTGCCAGCTTACGGGCAATAGAAATTGAGGCAGAGGTAGTAATGAAAGGAACGCGCGTTGATGGCGTGTACACAGCTGACCCGGAAAAAGACCCTGCAGCCACTAAATTTTCTAATATAAGCTTTCAGGATGTATACGCCAAAGGTCTTAATGTAATGGACATGACTGCATTTACGTTGTGTCAGGAAAATAATCTACCCATCATTGTATTTGATATGAATAAACCTGGCAATCTGAGTAGGATTATCAAAGGTCAGGAAGTAGGCACTTTAATATATTGATAATGGAAGAAATTGATTTATATCTAGAAGAAGCGCAGGAGTTGATGGATAAGGCTGTAGCGCACACAAACCATGAATTAACAAAAATTAGAGCAGGAAAAGCTATGCCCAGCATGCTGGACGGGCTGATGGTGTCTTACTATGGTTCTATGACGCCCATTAATCAGGTAGCTTCTGTTTCTGCCCCTGATGCGCGCACCATTATGATCAAGCCCTGGGAGAAAAAATCTATTCAAGATATTGAAAAAGCTATTCTCACCAGTGACTTGGGTCTTACTCCACAAAATGATGGTGAAATCATTCGGTTGAATATCCCTACCCTCACTGAGGAGCGCAGAAAAAATCTGGTAAAGCAGGTGAAAGCGGAGGCCGAAAATGGTAAAATCAGTGTAAGGAATGTGCGGAAAGAGATCAATGACTCACTGAAAAAATTGCTTAAAGAAGGCGCTTCGGAAGACGATGTAAAGAGAGCCGAGGACGAAGTTCAAACCCTAACTGATAAGCATGTAGCAAAAATTGATGAGCTTGTTCAGAAGAAGGAAGCTGATATCATGCACATCTAATGGTAAAACTTTTTACCATGAATTAGCTCTGCAACCCCATCCGGCACCAAATACCGGATGGACTTTCCCTCTTTAATCATTTTCCTGATGAATGTGGCAGAGATGTCCAGAAGCGGGGCTTCTACAAGCGTAACATTGGGGTGTTTTTTGATTGTCTCATCTGATTTCTCCCCGGGTCTTGGATACACTATGAGACCGTAGTTTTCCAGAATGGCCTCATAATTCTTCCATTTTTTAAATGAAGTCAAGTTATCTTCTCCGATAATGAGGGCAAAGCGTTTTTGCTTATGCTTATCACTCAAATAGGCCAGCGTGTCTGCCGTATAGCTGGGTTTCGGCATATTAAACTCCACATCGGTAACTCTGAAATTGTAATTGTCTTCGATAGCCCGCTGCACCATGTCGTATCTATCAAATTCATGCAGAAGAGATTTTGAGCTTTTCAAAGGGTTTCTTGGAGATACCACAAACCATATCTCATCGCATAGTGTGCATTCCAATACTGTGTTGGCAATGATCAGGTGCCCAATGTGAATAGGATTGAAAGAACCAAAATAAAGGCCTACCTGCAATTTTTATGGATTTAGGAAATTTTCAATGAGCGATTCCGCTTCTTTAAATGAACTCTCCAGATCTTCATTGATTAGGATATGATCAAACTTATCCTGAAATGACATTTCAAATTTAGCCTTATATAATCGTCGGGATAAGCTCTGCTCTGACTCTGTGCCTCTATCCATCAGTCGCTGCTTTAAGGTTTCCATGTCATTAACTTTAACAAACACAGCCAGCGCTTTATCACCAAAATAATTTTTAAGATTCAGCCCACCTTTTACATCAACATCAAAAATTACATGCCGGCCAGCTGCCCAAATTCGGTCAATTTCAGATTTGAGGGTACCGTAGTAGTTACCTTCATAAACCTCCTCCCATTCAATGAATTCATCATTATCAATCTTTTGTTTGAATTCATCTGGGGTAAGAAAATAATAGTCTTTGCCATCTTGCTCGGTTCTTCCCCTCCTATCTCTTGTACTGGCAGATATGGAGAATCCCAGAGATGGATACTTATTAATCAGATGTCTTACTATTGTGGTTTTGCCTGATCCGGAAGGGGCACAGAAGATAAATGCTTTGCCATTTTGCATGGCGCAAAACTAAGCAGATTGTGCAATTTTATTTTTGATCTCCAATATGAGTTCTTGAGGCACCTTTTTGTGCGCAAGCTTTTTCCTTATCAGACTTCTGAATTCTTTTTCTACTTCATACTGTTCGAGACATTCTATGCAGCTGTCCAGATGATCCCTAATGAAAGATTCCTCTTCTTCGGAGGCTTCATTATCCATCATCAGGTTTAAAATATGGATGCATTTGCTTACCTCTCTACAGTTTCCATTCTCTGATTCATGTGCCATTGTAAGTAGATTGTTAGGTGTCAGGTATATTTAAAAATTCAATCTTTATACCCCATGCTATTGGCATAGGTTCTTAGCTTTTCTTTCAACAAATTCCTGGCCCTGTGTAGTCTGGATCTAACTGTGCCAATTGGGATGTCCAGAATTTTAGCCATTTCTTCGTAGGTGAATCCTTCCAAATCACATAAAATAATGACTGTTCTAAAATCAACGGCCAAAGAATTCAATGCATTGGAAATCTCATCGCCTATCATATCCTGAAGCGCATCTACTCGCAGATCGGGAGTAATGGCCTCATCAGCATTATCAGAATTGTAATAACTTTCTACTTCCTGGTAATCAACCTTGGCGGGTTGCTTACTCTTTTTTCGGTAGTCATTGATAAAGCTGTTTTTCAAGATTCGGAACAGCCATGCTTTGGCGTTAGTTCCTTTCTGAAATGAATTAATAAAGCGATATGCTTTTAAATATGTATCCTGTACAAGATCCTTTGCATCGTCTTCATCAAAAGTAAGCCTGTATGCAAAATTGTACATGGAATCAATGTGAGGCATAAACTCATTATCGAATACATCGACCTTCTCCCTCTCATTGTATTGAATACCTTTCAATTTGTCCTCCTCTGTTACGGTTAATTACTTACTTGGATTACCCATATTTACGATCTTTCAATGGTTTAGTTTATGATTGCATCTGAATCAGGATACTTAAACCCTAACGTAGCTGATGGATATATCCGCTGTGATCATTACTTACAATGAAGAAAAGAACCTTTCACGGTGCCTTTCTTCTTTACAACACATTGTAAAGGAAATCGTTATCGTGGATTCTTACAGCACGGATAAAACTGAGGAAATTGCTTCAAGATTCCAAGCCAGGTTTATCAGGAATAAGTTTGAGGGGCACATAGAACAGAAAAATTTTGCTATAACACAGGCAAAATATGATATCATACTTTCACTGGATGCAGATGAAGCATTGTCTGATACTTTAGCCGATTCCATCAAAAAATTGGAGCATCTAACCGAATACCAGGCCTGTAGTATGAATCGCCTCACCAACTACTGTGGATCCTGGATTAAGCATAGTGGTTGGTATCCTGACACAAAAGTTCGCTTGTTCCATAAAAAAACTGCCCATTGGGGTGGTGTGAATCCCCATGATAAGATTGTCCTCAAACCCTCAGTAACCATACAAAAATTACAGGGTGACCTATTGCACTATAGCTACCACAGCATCAGCCAACATTTATTGCAGTTGGATAAATTCACTCAAATAGCAGCGGAGGAGCTCGTAAAGCAGGGTAAGGGTAGACAGTCTTTTTGGAAAATGATTTTCACACCTCCTTTTACTTTTATAAAAAATTATTTTTTCAAATTGGGAATACTTGATGGCTCTGCTGGCTTTATCGTATGTTCACTTGCCGCCTATAACCGGCTTGCCAAATATGCCAAAGCATATACACTGTATAAAAATACTCCACTGACATGAAGGTGCTCCATGTCAATTCAGAGCCGGGCCTCAGGGGTGGGGAGCGGCAACTCTTAAATCTATTGCAAGGTCTCCATAGCTATGATATTGAAAATTTTGTAGCCTGCAGGCAAAAGAGTGTGATAGAAAAGTATTGCAAGCAACTTCAAATACCTTATATCAGCTTGCCATTTAAAGGCAGTATTGATCTCCAAACTATCAAAGGAATAATTGGTCGGTGCCATAATTGGGAGATTGATATTATCCATGCTCATACAGCCAAAGCTCACGGACTGGTTGCTCTTGCAAGTCTATGGCTTCCCAATATTCCATTTATTGTCCATAGAAGGGTGATTTTCCCTATTCGGCAAAATATTTTTACCCAGTGGAAATTCAATCGGCCTACCTTACGAAAAGTGCTATGTGTTTCCAAAGCCATCGAGCACGAGGTGAAAAGTTCAATTAAACGATCTGACAGAACAGAGACTATTTACAGTGCCGTTGACATAAAACGTCTGGCTGCTATTAAAAAATCAGGAAAACTGAGAGCTCTTCTCAAGTTGCCGGAGGATTGCACTCTTGTGGGTTGTGCAGCTGCCTTAACAGAAGAAAAGGCTATAGAGGTCTTTATCAATACTATTAAAGTCATCAATGAAAAGCATAAGGCTAACATATACGGAGTGGTATTGGGAGAAGGCAAAGAAAGACAGAAGCTGGAGGCACTGATACAGTCACTTCAAATGGATGAGATCATTTTTTTACCTGGTTTTCAAAATGAAGTTCACGAGCTGCTTCGGGATTTGGATATTTATCTGGCTACTCCTGCCGCAGAAGGATTAGGCACAAGCATCATAGATGCTCAAGCACTGGGGCTACCCGTAGTGGCTACAGCCGTGGGGGGTGTGCCTGAAATTGTCATTCACAATAGCACCGGATTGCTGGCACCTGCCGGTGACTATGCATTGCTTGCGGAGCATTGTTTAAAGTTAATTGAGGACGAAAACCTAACTAATCAATTGATTAATAATGCTAAAGCCAATCTTGAAAAATTTAGTCTTCAGCATATGTGCCAATGTACTTTTGAGGTTTACAATGAAGTAAATAAAAAAAGCCACTAACAGATGAAAGTGGCTTTTTGAAAATATTCCTTGTTATAATTAATACCTGTAGTATTCTGGTTTGTAAGGGCCCTCAACGCTTACACCAATATATTCTGCTTGCTCTTCGCTAAGTGTTTCTAGTTCAACCCCAATTTTCTCGAGGTGGAATTTAGCCACTTTTTCATCCAAATGCTTGGGAAGGGTATATACAGCATTTTCATATTTATCAGCATACATCCAAAGCTCAAGTTGAGCCAATACCTGGTTAGCAAAGCTGTTGGACATTACGAATGATGGGTGACCAGTAGCGCAACCCAGATTCACAAGTCTACCTTCAGCTAATAGTATGATTTCATTACCGTCTACATTGTATAGATCCACTTGTGGCTTAATCTCTTCTTTTGTATCACCATAGTTGGTATTCAGCCACGCCACATCAATTTCGTTATCAAAGTGACCAATATTACAAACGATGGTTTTATCCTTCATCAGCTTAAAGTGATCACCTGTGATGATATCCTTGTTGCCGGTAGCAGTTACTACGATATCAGCCCGAGGCACTGCATTGACCATTTTCTTTACTTCGAATCCGTCCATTGCAGCCTGTAATGCACAGATAGGATCAATTTCGCTCACAATTACACGTACACCAGCACCTCTTAAGGATGCAGCAGAACCTTTTCCTACATCACCATAACCTGCAACTACTGCTACTTTACCAGCCAGCATCACGTCTGTTGCTCGTCTGATAGCATCAACCAATGACTCTTTACAGCCATACTTATTATCAAACTTACTCTTGGTCACTGAGTCGTTTACATTGATAGCTGGCATAGGCAGTGTACCTTTCTTCATACGGTCATATAGTCTATGCACACCGGTTGTAGTTTCCTCAGAAAGACCTTTGATGTCTTTCACCAGCTCAGGGTAGTTATCCAATACCATGTTGGTAAGGTCTCCACCATCATCGAGGATCATATTGAGTGGTTTGCCATCAGGGAAAGCAAACAATGTTTGTTCGATACACCAATCAAATTCTTCGGCTGTCATCCCTTTCCAAGCAAATACCGGAATGCCTGCTTTTGCAATTGCAGCAGCGGCATGGTCTTGCGTAGAGAAGATATTGCATGATGACCAGGTAACTTCAGCACCCAGCTCAATTAAAGTTTCGATCAAAACTGCTGTTTGAATAGTCATGTGCAAGCAGCCAGCAATTCTTGCGCCTTTCAATGGCTTAGAAGGACCATATTCTTCCCGAAGAGACATAAGGCCAGGCATTTCAGCCTCAGCCAATTTGATCTCTCTTCTACCCCAGTCGGCCAGGGCTATATCTTTTACTTTGAAATTTTCGGATGTTTCAATCATACCAGAATTTGATTTTTTAAATAAAAACGCAAAGATACGAATAAGAATCTCTTATTCAATCGGATATTTAACTTCCTTCAAGTCATAATGTTGCTGATTACCTGCTCGCTCTACAATAAGCTGTCCCGCCTCAGAGACACCCCTGATTATACCGGTAAAAACACCACTGGCATCCTCAAACTTTAGCGCTTCGTTATAACCCATCATACTATTCAAATAAGCCTGCTTTAAGCTCTGGACATCACCATTCTTTAATTTCAAAAAATACTTTTCAATCTTCAACACTATCAATTCCAGCAGCTCCTCCCTATCATACACCTTATCTGTGACTAAGCATAAGGAAGTCGCAGAGGATAAATGGGGGAAAATGGTCTGATTAACATTGAGCCCTATGCCGATGACTGCATTTTCGATTTTTCCACCTCGCAAATTATTTTCAATCAATATCCCTGCAATCTTCTTTTTACCAATGTAAATATCATTGGGCCATTTGATACGAACCGGACTTACAAACTCATCCAAAACATCTACCAGGGCTAGTGAAACCATAAGGTGAAGCTGAAATTGCTGTGCCGGAACAATAAATCCTGGTTTAATAATCAGTGAGAAAGTGAGGTTTTGTTTTGGCTCTGCGTGCCAGGTATTACCTCTTTGTCCCCTGCCCTGTGTTTGATTGTCTGTCAGGATGAGCGTTCCGTGACTGGCACTGCCAATTTTGAGAAAATCCATGGCAGCAGAATTTGTAGACGGACATTCTGGCAGAAAAATAGTTTTCTTACCCAGGAATAGGGTTTTGGCAAGAATTTTATGCAACTTATTTTATGTATTTTTGTATAAAACTAAACTCATTGCATGCATAAAAAAAACGGAGCTATTGATGCCGAATCACTAAGCCAGATTGTGGTGAAAGGAATGAAGGAGAGGAAGGCGAAAAATGTGACCATCATGGATCTTCGCGAAGTTAAAAATGCTGTAGCAGATTATTTTATTTTATGCTCCGGGACCTCCGACACACAGCTAGATGCAATATCAGAGTCGATTGAAGAAGAGGTTTACAAGACCATCAAAGAAAATCCCTGGAAAAAAGAGGGGAAAAACAATAAAGAATGGATCTTAATCGACTATGTAGATGTGGTCGCTCATATTTTTAAGCCGGATAAAAGAAGCTACTACGCATTGGAGGAAATGTGGGGCGATGCAAAAATTAGTGAGATTGCCGATGACTAAGCGCTAAACTTTCCACCCTCCCATATCGTTATTGAACCGAATTATAAATTACTAAGTAATGCCAGATAAGCCAAATAAGAAAAATCTATTACCAAAACCCCAGAGGCCCAATTATCAGCTGTGGGTAATATTGAGTCTTTTGGGACTAATATTTTTGGTGACCTACTTTAATAACAGTACCTCAGCAATCACTATCAGCTACAAGAGATTTGAGCAAATGATGCTTAGTAATGATGTGAGGGATGTGGTGATGATATCCAATCAAAAAACTGTAGAGGTTACCCTCAAAGAAGAAGCGCTTCAAAACTCCAAATACAAAATAGAGCTTGAGGAAAAGAATCCTTTCGCCCTTAATAATGGTCCTCATTACAAGTTCCAGATAGTTTCCGCAGAGAATTTTGATGAGAAGTTTAATGAACTGGAGGCGCAATTAGATGAGTCACAAAAAATTGGCTACCGCGTAGAAGAGCGATCTGACTTTACCAGCTTTATTCTCAATTGGGGTTTCTTGATATTAATTCTATTTGGCTTTTGGTTCTTAATGCGTCGTATGACCGGACAGGGAGGACCTGGCGGCCAAATTTTCAATATTGGCAAATCCAAAGCGGCCCTTTTTGATGCAGAATCAAAAGTTAAAATCACTTTCGATAATGTGGCTGGTTTGGAAGAAGCCAAAGAAGAAGTAAGGGAGATTGTAGAATTCCTTAAAAATCCAGGCAAGTTCACCAAACTTGGTGGTAAAATCCCGAAGGGTGCATTACTGGTAGGCCCTCCCGGTACGGGTAAAACCTTATTGGCGAAAGCAGTAGCCGGAGAGGCGGGAGTACCTTTCTTCTCACTATCTGGTTCTGACTTTGTGGAAATGTTTGTAGGTGTAGGTGCAGCACGAGTGAGAGACTTATTCAAGCAAGCCAAGGAAAAAGCACCCTGTATCGTATTTATTGATGAGGTTGATGCAATTGGTAGATCGCGTGGAAAAGGTCAGATGCCTGGTTCCAATGACGAAAGAGAAAATACGCTGAACTCCCTGTTGGTAGAAATGGATGGTTTCTCTACCGATTCCGGTGTGATTATACTGGCAGCGACCAACCGACCCGATGTGCTTGACTCAGCACTGCTAAGACCGGGGCGATTTGACCGACAAATCAGCATCGACAAACCGGATATCGTAGGTAGGGAAGCAATTTTCAAAGTACACTTAAAGCCTCTAAAGCTAGCTGAAGATGTAGATGGAAGAAATTTGGCAGCCCAAACGCCCGGATTTGCAGGTGCAGAAATAGCTAACGTTTGCAATGAGGCAGCATTGATAGCCGCCCGAAAAGATAAGAAGTCCATAGAAATGAAGGACTTCCAGGATGCCATTGATAGGGTTATTGGTGGTCTTGAAAAGAAAAATAAGATTATTTCTCCTGAGGAGAAAAAGATTGTTGCTTATCATGAAGCTGGTCACGCTGTTGCCGGCTGGTTCCTTGAACATGCTGATCCTTTGGTTAAGGTTAGTATAGTGCCAAGGGGTATAGCGGCTCTTGGATATGCACAGTATCTACCAAAAGAGCAGTTTCTTTACCAAACAGAACAGCTGATGGACGAGATGTGCATGGCGCTTGGAGGCAGAGCTGCTGAAGATATTATTTTTGGTAAAATCTCCACAGGCGCTTTAAGTGACCTGGAGAGAGTGACCAAATTGGCATATAGTATTGTGACGGTTTATGGTATGAACAATAAAATCGGTAATATTTCATATTATGACTCCAAACAATCCGATTACAACTTCACAAAACCATATTCTGAAGCTACAGCTGAACTGATCGATAAAGAGGTTAAAGATCTCATTGATACAGCTTATCAAAAAACGAAGGACTTGCTACTCGAAAAAAAGGAGCAATTGGAAACCATTGCAAAGGAGTTGCTGGAAAAAGAAATCATATTCCAGTCTGATCTGGAGCGATTGATTGGTAAAAGACCTTTTGAACACCAAACGCATTACCAATCCTATACAAATGGTAAGCAGGAAGAAAAAGAGGATAAAGAAAAAGCTGCTGAATCCAGTGGAGAACCTGATGTGGAAGCTATAAAATCCAGTGTAAAGGAAGAGGTTGAAAAGGAAGATTCTCAATCGCCCTCAAGCACTGAGGAGCAAAATCAAGAAGAGAGTATAGAAAAAAATTAGACTCTTGTCTTCATAAGAATTAATTTAAAGATCAGGTTTGTGCCTGATCTTTTTTATTGAATGAATACCATAAATATCCCCATCACCAACAAGCGCATTTTTTTTGCCAGCGATTTTCATCTTGGTGCTCCCAATATGAAAGCTAGCAGGGAAAGAGAAAGAAAAATTGTTCGATGGTTACAAAGCATAACTGATGAGGCGGAAGCCATATTTCTTGTGGGCGATATTTTTGATTTCTGGTTTGAATACAGGAAAAGCATACCCAAGGGTTTTGCGCGCTTTCAAGGTGAAATCGCTGCTTTAACGGACAAAGGCGTTAAAGTTTATTTCTTTACCGGCAATCATGATCTTTGGATGAAACGGTATTTCGACGAGGAGCTAGGCGTGAAGACTTTTCACGAACCCGTTGTTATTGAGACGAATAGCCATAAAATCATGGTGGGACATGGAGATGGATTGGGACCAGGAGACCATTTTTACAAATTTCTGAAAATGATTTTTACCAACCGGTTTCTCCAATGGGCTTTTGGATGGGTCCATCCCAATATTGGTATTGGCATAGCGCAACTATGGTCCCGAAGAAGTAGAATCAACAGTCAAAAAAAAGGAGAAAGCTTCAAAGGAGAAGATGAATGGCTATGGCAATATTGCAAAACAACGGAAAAGAATGCGCATCACGATTACTACATTTTCGGACACAGGCATCTACCGCTGGAATTGACCGTGGCAGAGCAAAGCCAATATATCAATCTTGGTGAATGGATCAACTACACCACATATTGTGAATATGATGGAGAAAAGGCTCAACTTAAAACTTTTGAGTAAACTGCTCCTGACCACTATTTTCAGTTGCCTGGCCATGGGATTATTGGGGCAGGGCAAATGGGAATTAGAAAAAAGGGTGGATTTCAACTACCAGCTCAGCACCACATCCATCGACCGCTATGGCAATTTGTACTGTAGCAGCACGCAGGGAGACATTTACCAATATGATGGGGAAGGCACTTTGTTGAACAGTCTTTCTTCCAGACAACTGGGAAAAGTTTATCTGCTGGAAGCTTCCCATGGCCTACGGTTGTTCGCATTTTACCAGGATCTGCAGGAAATCCTGATGACTGACAGGTTTCTGGCTAATCAACGTAGCTATTCTATAAATCGAGGGAATGGACTCATCCGATTGGCCAACCTTAGTATGGACCTAAACCTTTGGGTTCTTGATGATGATAACCTGGGCATTAGTAAACTGGACCTAAATAATCAGCAGGTATTATTGAATCACAATTGGGCGCAGAATATCCTAGATAGATCAGTCAATTTCACCTACATAAAAGAATATAAAAACAGAATCTACCTGCTAGATCAGGCAAAAGAGGTATTTGTTTTTGATAATATGATCAATCTCTTGCATACTATTGAAGCTCAAGGTGTACAAAAAATAGCATTCTTTCAGAATACGCTGTTCCTATACGATACTTCTGAATTCGTATCTGTAGATCTTAATACCTTGAATAGAAAAAAATCTCCCCTACCTGAAAAAATCATAGAAATGCAGGTAAATAAAGAGAGATTTTATCTTTTTGGGGAAAGGTCACTTTCCATATATCGCTACAATCCTTTGTAGAGATCAAGTATTTTCTTTCGGAATATTATTGTGTACTTAGAGTTGATCAATTCAATTTCACCTCGATTCTTATTGTTCAAACTTTCCAGATAAGTGTAAAAATCTGTGTTACCCGTTTCATAGCGTTTGCTTACAAAAGAAAATGATTGCTCCAGCGATTCCAGATTTTCCTGTGCCGCTTCATATGTACTTTGGGCAGCTACCATATCCAAATATACCGTCTGTACTGTATTGGTCATAGCGAGCATCGCTTCAGTCATATCAAGCTCTGCATTATGCATATTCAATTTTGCTACCTGAATATTATTGATGTTTTGAAAACGACTGAAGATGGGAATATTTAAGGAAAAATTGAGGTATTCGTATTCATTCCATTCCAATTGATCAGCCAGTGGCGCATTGGGTTGCACTTCGCCACTAGATGGATTACGGGCACCATTTGAAGAATACCTACTTCCTAATTGACCAAAGAAACTTAAGGTAGGTAGCCTTTGCGCTTTGGTAAGCTTAAGGTTGTATAAAGAAGCCTCATGATTGGCTCTGGCCTGCTTCAAAGCCGGAGAATAGCCCAAACTAGCTTCAAGTACCTCTTCATAAGAATCGAGCTCTGTCAGCATGTTATCCTGCTCTATCTCAGTACTTACAATTTCATACTCATGGGTAACATCCAATTGGAGTAGCTGCAATAGTTGCAACTTATCTCTTTTGAGCTGGTTTTGGGCTTGCACAAGGTTCAGCTTTTCATTGGCCAACTGCGAACGGAAATTATAAACCGTTTCCATATTACCTACACCTACTGATTCTCTTTTGATTTCTCTATCCAACTGGGCCTGCAGTAATTCAACCCTTTCTTCAGAGATTTTAATGTTTTCCTTATCGAGCATCACACTCAGGTAGGATTGCAGCACATTGGCCTTTACATCAACTTTGGAGCTTTCTACCCCATGCTGAGCAGCTTCAAACTGCAAATCCCTTTGCTTTCTGTTATGGTGATTGGCAAATCCATTGAAAATGGTGGCTGTAGATCTTAACCAGGGGTCAGATGTATTGGTAGTGGTAGAAACCTGTGTAAAGGCTGCCTGGTCGAAAAATGTACCAAAAGTGTAATCATAATTGACCTGGGCTGACAGACTGGGCAGAAAATTCATCAAAGCCTGCATTTTATTTGACTTGGCTATTAATGCATTATTCTGGGCTCTTTTAATCCCAATATTTTTTTCTATTGCCATGTTAAGACAATCGTCTAAAGTCAAAATCTGAGGATTTGCTTCTTGTCCAAAAGCAGTTTGAAAGATGCCTACATAGAAAGCAACAAGCAATACGGTAAGCCTAAATATATTCGACATTATAAAAAGATTTCAAGTTCACTCAAATGTTTCAATTGTTATGCCATGTATTTATGTCATTGATTTTAAGCCAATTACATAAATCATCAATTCAATAATGTGTAACAAAATCGTACATTATTGTTCATATGTGAACTTAGGACATAATAAGAATTCCCAATTCTGAAATTTGTCAATTAATGTCTCAACTATGTCAATAGCCTTATCTATTCAATGAAAAAATTGACCTTTGTGCTAAAGAAATTGCAATTCCCGATTTTTGATCAGAGACAATAATTCTTCCTGAGGCTTCCGAGCAAGAATATCAGCCTGGGAGGCATTGATTCTGGCATCATTCATCATTTTGATGTTTTCTTCCTTAAAAGAAAGTATATCTGCATTATTCAGCGTATTGATATTTGATTGGGTTTCAACCAAACGATAGCCGAACCTTGACAACTCTTCTGAGGCTATAAACTGAAATAGAGCGATTTCCCAGTCAGTTAAGGACTGCTTAAACTTTTGTTTATTGGCTTGAAGCACAGGGTTGACTACATTTTTCCACATCTCTCCTGATTTGGCCGTATTTTCAGATTCCACGGAAGTGAAATATTCCAGCGCCTTTGCATCAAAATCAACTTCCAGATACTCACATATTTGCTTTAATACGTCCTCTGGCTTTTCAATTAGATTTTCATACTTAACAAGCAAATACCGCTCTGGGTAGTTTTCCGATACTTCCAATGCAAGTTTTTGCTCCTCAGACCATTTATTCGCCAACTCGTAAATATGCTTGGGCCCAACAATTGCCTTTTTGAAAGAAGCGGCGGTATCACGACCATCCCTCACCAGGTGAATATATTTTGGGTGTATTCCCGCATTTTCCAGTTGATTAACATAGGCCACATTAGCCAGGCTTTTACAGCACCAGTATTGGGCATGATCCGATTTTGCTTTGGTTTGATACACAGCCTCAAAAAGGTGAACAAGCGAGGTTCCTCTGGATATCTCCAGGATATCATCAAGAACGACATGCCAGTTGAGCCATGGTACAGGATTGGCATTAACCCAATCAATAATATCGGTTGCTAATAATTTAAAGTTGGCTGTTTTATTAAGATCACCATATAAAGGCATCAACTCGGTGAAGGTACGAAGAATGTGAGGAGGATGAGGTGCTGAAATTTGATCAAATTGATTCAGCATCAACCTTAGTAAATTGGAACCGGATCTTTGCGTACCAATAAATTGAATTCCATTTCTATATTCCCCCATAAGAATGTGCAAAAGTACTGAACACGCCAGAAAGCACTATAAGAAGTATGGGATTAATATCGAATTTATAAAGTGCCACAAAAACAGCCAATACAATAATTCCATTTAGCAAAAAATAGTTTGAGGACATAAATATGATAATGGCTGAATAAAATATCAATCCAACTATGGCAGTCTTTATGCCTTTCAAAAATGTTTTTACTATTTGATTTTCTGCGATCCCTTGATAAAGATGACTGACAATGAGCATGAGCACTGCACTTGGAAGAAATATGCTAAGTGTTGCAACCAAAGCTCCTATTACACCGCTTAGCTTATAACCGACAAAAGCTGCGCTGATCAGAATTGGTCCGGGTGTTATCTGCCCAATCGCGATAGCATCGATAAACTCCTGATTGGTCAGCCATGCCTTTTGATCTACGATAATCTCCTGCATCAAGGGTATAAAGACATAACCACCCCCAAACAAAGTAACTGACATTACACTAAAAGTCTTCGTAAGATCAAACAGGATGTGATTAAAAGAAAGTAAGTGAATGATTACATAATAAATTACCAATAAAGCCACTGGTAGCATCGCAGTAAGATTAAAATTGAGCTTTACTGGATGCGAACTATTAGTCTCTGAGAGGCTATTGGCATTAAAAAGATAAAACAAAGTGCCGCAGAGCAATATGGATGTAATAATCCCAAGTAACCCTTCCAATAAATAGATGGAGGCAACGGCTATGCATAAAAGCACATATTGGAATGAAGAATTAACTGTTTTGGTAAACATACCACATGCTACCTTCAGTACAATTGCGACAATTACAGGTAAAACTCCTTTAAAAAAATCACTAACCCAGTCTATTTCAATATTCTGAAGATAGAGGTGTGATAAAAATAATACTAGC
Organism: Cyclobacteriaceae bacterium; assembly: GCA_965227155.1. Taxonomy (GTDB): domain Bacteria; phylum Bacteroidota; class Bacteroidia; order Cytophagales; family Cyclobacteriaceae; genus UBA6059. The sequence goes on along the minus strand of OZ245731.1, from coordinate 2,580,085 downwards.
AAGAAAGACGGTAATAACACTGCCAGAAATACGATGAACCCTCCCCAATACCTTTTAATCGAAAAACCAATATAAGTAGACACATTAACGGCCAGAGGACCCGGTAGAATTGAAGCTATGGATAATCCCTCAACGATACGGTGCTCACCAATCCATTTCTTTTTATCTACTAAAATGTCTTTGACCATTGAAACCAATGCCATATAGCCTCCAAAAGACACGGCACCAATTTTCAAAAAACTAAAAAAAAGTGAGGCTAATGATATAGGTTGATTTTGTGGCTCCTTCATCATTTCGCATTCGTATTATGAAGTATGCTAAAGCTTAACCTCTTCTAAATAATAAGCTCTATAATATGGTTCTGAACCTTTAGCCATCCAAATAACATTGCCAGTGCTGTCGGTCATTAATAGGATACTTTTCATAGAGCTACTGAATAGATACCGATCATTATCTATCTTGAAAACCGAGCCTTGCTTTGGGGTGTATAAGGAATCGGGTAGCTGAATCTTCAATTCCTGACTAAAAGAATCACCATCCCTATTAAATATAATTGCCCTCGTATGTTTTCTTATTTTAGGATGTCCGTTATCTAGAAGTAAATATTTATTTTCACTAATCGCGTGAACACTATGTTGTCCATAAAAATGGTCCTCAGAATTCGTGATTTCATTTTGGCCGTACTTCCACATTAATGCTCCGGAGTTACTATCAATTTTCCATACCTCATTAAAATCTCTGAAGGAGATAAGGTAGTTTCCGTCATAGTCTACAGCCAGTGCATTTGCATGACCCCAATCATTTTTCATTTTGAATGAGCTACTATCTATGAGAGGATTAAGAACATCACTAACCTCCCAACTCCAGACCTGTTTTCCACTACCATCTAGCACCATGATACCATCAGTAATAAGTGTATCATTTTCCTCACCGCCATATTCTGTAAAGTCTATGGGTACCTTAACTTTTGTCAAGGCAGCAATACCCTTTGGATGATATATTACTTCATGATGAACCGGGTTGACAAATCCACCTGAGCCATATATCCAACGATTCAATGTATCACCGGGATAGGTAATCTCATATATAGCTTCATCACTATGCATTGCCAGAAACCGATCAACTTTAGGAGTAAATGGACGGAATAACGCAGTGTCGCCCTTTATGTACCATACAACCTTACCCTCGGCATTGATCATCAGGTGATAGCCAGGGTCAGTAATCTTTCTTACCTGTATCAGTCCGGTAAAGGAGTTTTTATCTCCAATCAATACTTCAAAATGATCGAGAGAGGCAGGTAGCTTTTCCAATGCCTTGTATCTATCCGAACAAGACCACATTGAAATTAACAAACAAAATATCAGCAGATTGCGAATATGCATTGTATATAGAGTTTCAAGGGTAATTGATTGGAAGATAAAGAAAAGCATAAAAAAAGTCAGGACTCTAAGAACCCTGACTTTTTTGTATGATTAGGAGTTATTTACTCCATTGATAGTCTTATAGACAAACTGCTAAAGTAATTCCACCTACTGCAGGCGTTGGCACTGCAGAAGCCATTACATTACCCGCAGGGTCAAGGATTTGGTAAGAAATCTCACTATCCCAGTCACCTGAAGTGAATGCAAATGATAAAGTAGAAGTACCCGCAGGAATATTTACTGTAGCACTTCCGCTAGAACCACCTTCTAAGGTGTAAGCAGTTGTTACACCATCCACAGTAGCCTCGATAGTAGCACCGTTCCAGCCGTCACCATATGAATCCTCAAAGTTGATTACATAATCACCAGGGAAAGGATCTTGCACTACATCAGCAAGTGAACATACGATAGAGATGGTGAAAGTACACCACTCACCTTCGTTGGTAAAACCACCGCAGTAGTCATTACCTGGTGTTCCTAGTGTGTAGATAGTACCACTGTTGTCAGCATCAATGTTGTACTCATAAGTAACCGCAACTACGTCACCAGGAGTAAGGTCACTCACGCTAATTCCAAATGCACTTGCTACTACAGATGCACTAAGGTTTACCTGAGCAGGTAGCTCGCTAGCCTGATAAGTAACCAAAGGAGTAGATGGGCCACCATTAAGCGATCCAAGCAAGGTCACATCAATCAAAGTTGATGTTGTTCCACTTCTGCCTACAAAGAATTTGTGTCCATCAGCAGCACCATCAAAGTTCTCCTCATCAAGGGTGAAAGTGAATGCTGCGTCGGGTAACTCACTGGTTTCCCATACGTTATTGGTCACATTTGTAGCCAATAGCACCACCGGTGTATAAAAATCCGGTGCTCTTAACACATCCTCATCCTCACAAGCAGAGAAGATTACCGATGCGCTTAAGAAAAGTATAAATAATCTTGATATATGTTTCATAGTCTATATCTGCTTTAAAATTAAAATCTCGGAGGATATGCCGCGTTATCCCAAAATACAGGTGCCTGGAACCAAACGATCTCGTTAGGATCAGGTGCATTCGGGTTAGTCGCTAACTCATTCGGTGGGAATGGGAAGCGTCTTGGATACGGGTTGTTAGGGATGATAGACATACGCTGTGGCTGTCCTGCATCATCCGTAGAACGACGTACCTCTGGAAGCTTGGTTCTTCTGAAGCTAGTATATGACTCAGTGTTGTTACCAAAGTTGGCGATATACCACTGATCCATTACTACATCCAGCTGAGATCCGATTGATCCTACAGTGTTGTTGGTAGAAGCATTGTCATATTTTGCCAATACAGCATCTACATATGCATCTACATCAGCTTGTGTAGGAGCAACAGAAGAATCAAAATTAGAAGCCTGAGAACCAAAAATCATAACATCATCGATAGATGCTCTTACACCAGCCTCAAGAAGCGCTCTTGCATCACCAGCAACACCCAACCTCAACACAGCCTCAGCCTGCATAAACTTGGCCATAGCATTAGTGAAGATAGGATAGATACCACCAGTGCTGATATCAGACTGCTGAGCTACACCCGCAGAACCATCGTCAAATAGTCCGCCGATTGGATATACACCAAAGGTAGTTCTTGAAGCACCGTCGTTAGGAATACCAGTACCATCTCCATGGTCACGACCAGTATATCCATCACCTACATATCCATAAGAACATCTGGATTGCCAGGTAGACTCGTCCTCATATCTTGCTCCATAGCCGAAGCATGGGAAGTCATCAGGTACCACAGCTCCTGCAGCAACTGCATCAGCAAACTCAGGAATCTGACGATAGAAATAATAACGCATACGTGGATCCGGCACATCAGCCTCTCCTTCTACACCATAACCTTTGTACATCTTGAACATCAAAGTGTTGCTCATGTAGAAAGTTTTTGTACCACCGGTGTAGTGTAGCTGATGCATTCTGTGTCTGTTTTCAGGGGCTAAGCCTGTTCCAAACTGGAAGTCAGCATCATCTGCATTAGACTCAATCACACCTGCAGCTATAGCAGAAGAAGCTAGCGAAGCATTGTTGGTATTCAATGCCATTTTAAGCTTCAATGTGTTGGCAAAACGAACCCATTTTGCAGCATTACCACCATAGATTACATCATTCTGAGGAGCAACACCACCAGCTTGAAGATCTACGATAGCCTCATCTATCAAAGTAAGAATCTTAGGGTATACCTGGGCACCATCCTCCCATACAGGAGCATCTGGACCTTCAGCGCCTAGTAACGCCTCGTCATACGGAGCAGCACCCCAGATGTCGATGATTACATGGTAGGCATAAGCCTTCAATACTTTGGCGATACCTCTGTGTGTTGTTAATGGAGGATCGCTAAGCTCTGCGTCTGCTATAATCTTCTCACCATTTACCATGGCATCTACATACAGTTCCTCGAATCCCAGTGGTACACCACCTTCACTACCCAGACCATACTGAGAAAGTGTAGACTCGATGTTCTGTCCTATTACCCCAATACCGTCAAACCTGTCAGTCAATACCTGACCGATAGCTATCTGTACCGATGGAATCAACAATTCCAAATCCGGCTCTGTCGGTGCGTTAGGGTTATCATTTACGTCCAGCCAATCGCTGCTACAAGACGACACAAAGCCTACAATGACCAATGCCGCTATATATTTGCTTATCTTTTGTATTTGTTTCATTTTAATGCTTTTTGGTTAGCCTATTAAAAAGTTACAGATAGGTTAACACCATATCTCCTTGTGGTAGGAACACCCATGAAATCAAATCCTCTGTATGCTCCGGAAGTATCTCCAGCACCAAGACCTGATACCTCAGGGTCAAAGTTTAGCGCATCAGGGAAGTGAACAGCATTGAACCACAGGTTACGTCCTGAGAACGATACCTTGGCAGAACCAAAAGGTGTTTTGTCCAGAATTGTCGTAGGTATGTTGTATGTCAACGAAACCTCTCTGATTCTGATCACAGTAGCATCGTATACTGAATGCCAGTCTACACCACCGGCAGCCCAACCGTTGAAGAATACCCAGTCGTTAGCTGTAGTTAGTGCTCTGTTAGGAATCTTGTTGCCACTCTCGTCAAGTAGTGCATTTCCGGCACCATCACCTAAGAAGCCAAGACCTACTCTAGGTACACGGTCTGTGTTCAAAGGATCATCAAGGATACCACGGCTGTATGTCTGATCAGCTGACAATGACCAGATGTCGCCACCTTCTGTCCAGTCGATCAATACGCTCAGGCTAAGCCCTTTCCAGCTGAAAGTGTTGGTTACACCTAATGTAAAGTCAGGGTTTGGATCACCAATGATCTGAAGCTCATTGTTCTCAAATGGCTTACCTGTTACCGGGTTTACAAGGATGTTGCCTTCCTCATCACGCTGGAAGTCTGTACCTAGCAACTGACCGAATGGTAGGCCTGGACGCTGTACGATAGATAGACCACCGGATGAGAAACCACCTACGATGATTTGCTCAGCATCTCCAATGTCAACCACTTCGTTTCTGTTTCTGGTGAATGCACCATAGATATTCCACTTGAAGCCGTTAGATAGCTCAACCGGAGTAAGGTCTAAGCCAATCTCCCAACCGTAGTTGTCAACCTGACCAACGTTGGTAATTCTCTCCTGGAAACCAGTAGTAGAAGGTACTGTTACGTTGATGATCTGGTCTGTAGACTGTCTGTTGTAGTAAGTCACATCAAGACCGATTTTGTTGTTCAACAAACTGGTCTCAAATCCAATCTCATACTCAGTAGTAAACTCAGGCTTCAATGTAGGTGAACCCAGCACTGATCCCTGGTTAGCTATGTTGAATGATCCATTCGGTGTGTTGAATGGGAACTGTAGGTTAGTATACTGGCTGTTAATAAAGAATGGAGTCTGTGTATCATAAGGACCCGCTTCGTTACCAACTTTAGTAATACCGGCTCTAACTTTTGCAAAGTTGAAGATTGAAGGAAGCGTAATAGCCTCGCTCAATACGGCCGAAACCGAAACACCTGGATAGAAGAATGAACGGTTGTCTTCAGGAAGTGTAGAAGACCAGTCATTTCTACCTACTACGTTTACGAACGCCCAGTCACGGTAGCTTAAAGAGATGTCAGCAAATACCCCCTGGAATCGCTGGATCTCGCCATAGTCTCTTCTCATCAACTGGCTACCAGTGTTGGTGATTCTGTCGATACCTCTGGCAATGATACCATTACCAATGATAGTAGTCTGCTCGAATCTACGCTCGTTAGCATTGTGGCCTACAAGAGCACGAAGATTCAAGTCTGCATTAAGATCTTTCTCCATGGAAATCAAAAGGTTACCATCACGCTCCTGACGGAAGATATCATCCACAGAGTACTGACCGGCAGGAATGTTTTCACTGAAGGCAGGTACCAATGCAGAACGACGGTCAGTATAAGCATTGAAACCAAACTTATACGTTACAGTCAACCAATCGAAAATGTCATAACCTACTGTAGCGTTACCAAAATAACGATCCACCTCAGAAGTGATAGGTGCAAATTCAGCTACCCAGTACGGGTTATCAAAACCGTTTCTGTAGTAGATAGAACCACCGGTTCTTCTGTTTACATATGGATTGTTGGTCAAATCATAAGTAGGAGACATCAGGTAAAGCATACCAATAATTGATGTACCTGCACCACCTGCGATAATCTCAGCACCCTGAGGCGCACTGCGCTGCTCAGTTTTTACATAAGTGATGCTACCATTAAGGAATACACCGTTAGAAAGTGTGGCACGGCCACCAAAGTTCATGCTGGTACGAGTGATCTCAGAGAATGGTATGATACCATCATTTTGAGTTCTGGAAACACCGGCTGTTAAGCTTGTGTTCTCTCCACCTGAGCTTACCTGTACGGCATGCTCTACTACTGTACCATCATTCCAAAAGTTGTTGAAGTTGTCAACGTCTGGATATACTCTATCAACAGGATCCAGAATAAATGGATACTGATCGCCAGCATACAGCGGGCTGTTAGGATTAGAACCATACTTGTTGAAAAGTGGGTGTCTTATACCAGAAGAACCGCCAAGTGTTTCTGACATAATATCAGCGGTAAAGCCACTTTGGATCATCTCGTTTACCCACTCATACTTAGGACCCCAGGTTCCGAAGAAACCGTTGTTAAATACGAAGTTGTGAGAACCGAAAAGCGCACCTTGTGTCCATTCTCCTTGCTTCTCAAGCTCCATAGCCACTTGCTCTACGTTGTAAGAAGTGTTGTAAGTCACTTCCAAGCCTTTCTTCTGCCCTCTTGCTGCTGCTTTGGTAGTAATTACGATTACACCGTTAGCAGCACGAGAACCGTACAGTGCAGCAGCAGATGCACCTTTCAATACTGTCATTGACTCAATGTTGTTAGGGTCAATGTCAAAAGCACGGTTGGAAGAAATGTTACCCTGGTTGAAACCTTCATTAGTTCTGGTTACAGAGTTGTCGAATGGCACACCGTCCACTACGAAAAGTGGCTGGTTGTTACCAGTCATAGATGAGTTACCACGAATAGTAATGTTGGTTGCAGAACCAGCACCACCACCTGAACTCAAAATATTAACACCAGGTACCTTACCGGTCAAAGCTCTGATAGGGTCAGGCTCGGCGCGTTGCTTCAACGCCTCACCGGAAACATCAGATACGGCATAACCCAATGCCTTCTTCTCTCTCTCGATACCAATCGCAGTTACAACCACTTCAGTAAGTTGCTTAGTATCAGAGGTCATCTCTACATCTACTGTAGATCTGGCTCCTACCTCAACTTCCTGAGTAGCTAAACCGATGAAAGAGAACACAAGCGTTCCCCCATCTTGTGGGATACTAACCTTGTAATTACCATCGATATCTGTAGTAGTACCGGTGGTAGTTCCCTTCAAAATCACGTTCACTCCCGGAAGACCTGTACCGTCTTCTGCAGAAGTGACCCGTCCTGAAATAGTTCTGTTTTGCGCCCACGACTCACTTATGAGTGCGGACAACAACATGAAACTAATTAGTAGAATCTTCTTCATATTGTTTTGGTTTAGTTTGAAATAATAAAGGTTATTAGTCTTAACAATTCTCAAACTTATTATTTTTTTGTTGACATTAAAATAAATGGTTCGATTTTTTAACCCAATATGGGTTATATCTGATATCATTGAAAAATTGATAATCATACTGAAAATGCTTGAAAAAATTGTTTTTCAGGATTTCACAGAATTATTATTCATTGAGTAATGAAAAATTGAGTATTTATTCTATGATTTAATCCCCCATTTATTTTTTCAAAAAAATAAATGGCAATTCTTAGAATTATTCAATCAGAATCGCCCTAAAGGAATTAAAATGACAATGAAAACTACCGGATCTGCAAAATTTTAAAAGCAATGCGGCGGTTTTGCGCTTTGCCTTCTTCGGTATCATTAGAAGCAACCGGCTCGGAGGCCCCGTAGCCCTTGTAGACCATTCGATTTGTATCTACCCCATTCTGCACTAGAAAATCATAGACCGCTTTAGCTCTATTTACTGATAAGGTAGCATTAAAGTCTTGTGACCCTGTATTATCAGTGTGGCCAGCAATCTCAATTTTCAGGCCTGGATTGTTTTTAAGGAATTCTGCAACTGACCTTAATTCAGACTTGCTTTTGGATTGCAAAGTGAATTTGGCTGTTTCAAAGAAAATATTCTTAAGCTCTGTTTGCGCGCCCGTGGCAATAGGATCAAGTAATATGTCCAACACCTCCGGCTCCAGATTATCCTTTTCTTTATAATCAAATGATAGGTTCTTAAATAGGTAGCCTTTCTTATTAATGAATATGCCATATTCCTGCCCCTCGGTAAGTACCACAAAGTACTTACCGCTTACTGCGTCGGAGGTTACCTTACTTACCCGCTGGTCAGTTACCAGATTATAGAGCTGCAACTCAGCTTCAAGTGGCTCTTTTGTTTGTGCATCTCTTACCGTACCCGTCAAAAAATTACTTGGGTGCTCTACCCTTGCAGAAACAGGAATAGGAAATGAATAAATTTTGCTGGATACAATTCTACCGCTAGCAACTACCTCATTGGCATAGTACCCTGTGGTACCTTCAGCTGAGATAAACAAGGACACCTGATCGTCATGGTTATTTAATGGATAACCAAGATTCTTGGGCCTTGACCAGGTAGTATCATTTTTATGAGAAAGAAAAAGGTCATAACCACCCATGCCCGGATGACCATCAGAAGCAAAGTACAGGTCCTGTTGGTTGAAATGAATAAATGGAGATATCTCATCCCAAGGAGTATTGATTGAATCTCCCATGTTGACAGGCATAGTCCATTGATCGTTTTCATCCTTTACTGTTTTCCAGATATCCCTTTTGCCATAGCCACCGCCTCTGTTGGATACATAATATAAGGTACGACCGTCGGGGGAAAGACTAGGTTGAGATTCCCATGATGGACTGTTCACCGGCTGCCCCAAATTTTCAGGTTCGGACCAACGATCACCGGTCTTTGTAGAAATGTATAAATCACAACTACCTACGCCTCCATTGGCATTGCATATAGTATATATGATAGTGCGACCATCAGCCGATATCGTACAGGCGCCCTCATTATTGTCAGTATTAATCATCGGGGAAATTGAGAACGGACGACCCCACTCTCCATCAGCTACTTTTTCCGTTACATATATATCCTCATCGTGGTATGGCATGATGCCTACCCTTCGGGTGAATATTAATGTATTGCCATCAACCGTGATTGCGGGGAAATACTGAAGCTGGAATTGATTTACATTTTCACTCATGGGTTCCGGATTGAAATCCACCGGATTATTCATTGCCTCCCTGGCAAAGGTGACCTTACTCAATAACCTGCTTGCTTCAATTTTTTCTTCAAACTCCAGGTTTGGGTATTCCAGGTAAGATTGCAGGTATTTTTCTGCCTCTTCATAATTGCCTTCTCTCAAATAAGATGCTCCTATAATATAATAGGCGTTCCTCACTTTTTGGCTATTGGGACTAATAGCCGTGGCCTTGATGTAGTAGCTTCTGGATATTTCGGGTTTGGCAAGCTTACTGTAGATGTCGGCCAAACGCAGATATGCTTCCAAAAAATTAACATCCTTATCTATCGCTTTTTCCAAAGGTTCTATTGCCTCTGGAAATTGCGCTCTCCTCAAAAAATTAGTTGCTTCATCATAGAGTTTTATAGCCTTTTTATTGTCTGTACTCAGGCCCGGTTGTGCCAGCAAGATGGTATTGACAAACAAAAAGCCAAATGCAAATAGAATTACCCGAAGGATATGTTGGCTTACTCTTTGCTTATTGAAAAAAGCTAGTGAAATTTGATGCACGCTTAACAAAATTTAAATCAAAAATTAGGGCCTATGATCTTGAGTTTGATAATGCTAATATACTATTCCTTAGTATTCAATGTAGCTGATACATTCGAATCTACCAAAGATTGTAAGGTGCTAGTAGCTTCTATCGATGATCAATACGATGGAGACTGCAAGAAAGGCAAGGCAGAAGGCATGGGCACAGCCAAAGGAGAAGACACCTATCAGGGAGAGTTTAAAAAAGGATACCCCCACGGTCAGGGCCGTTACATATGGGCTGATGGTAATTTTTTCTCCGGTGAATTCAAGAAGGGGTTAAAAGATGGATACGGAGAGCTGGTGGTAAAAAGGCCCAATCAGTTGGATAGTATTGTGGTAGGCTATTGGAAAGAGGACAATTATGTAGGCCGATATGAAAATGCTTATGACATTGGCAACAATAAAAATATCCGTAGGGTACGAATCAATAAGGTAGCCGAAACACCCAATCAGGTGCAGGTGTTTGTGGTTACACCAGAGGGGTTTCCCATCCCACTGGAAGCTATTGAGGGAAGAGATCAGATGAATCAAAAAACTGCATTTACAGCAGAGTTTATGGGCTGGCCTCAAGTAGCATTTCCACTATCCAATGCACGTATCAGTTATCAATTCAGATCGATGGACGGCATTGGTATTCGAGACTGCTTTGCTGAATTTTCTATCAACTCTCCGGGCAGCTGGGAGGTTAATATAGAAACAGAACTCCGCTAGGGAATCTGCATATATTTATGGGTTTGAAGGGAGATTTTCCACTGAGGATTTTCCTTGACATAGTCAATGATCAAAGGGAGCATAGTTTCTGCTCTTGACCATTCGGGCTGTAAATACAGTTGACAGTTCTTGTTGACCTGTCTGGCATGTGCTTCCGCCCATTGCAAATCTGACTTGTTGAAAACAATTATTTTCAGTTCGTGTGCAAATTCATAAACCTCTTCCATAGGTGCTTTAAACTTCTTTGGTGAAAAGCATATCCAATCCAGCTTACCAGACAATGGGTGAGCGCCGGAGGTTTCTATGTGCACCTTGTAGCCTACGTTTCTTAAGGCTTCACAAAGAGGTCCCAGGTCATACATCAGTGGTTCACCACCGGTAATCACTACGCGCTCCGCTTTGGTTGCTTTCACTCGATTCAGTATATCTTCCACATGCGCTACCGGATGTTTATCAGCCTCCCATGATTCCTTCACATCGCACCATACACAACCCACATCGCAACCGGCGAGTCTGATGAAATAGGCAGGCGTACCTTGCCAGGCACCTTCACCCTGAATGGTGTAGAAATCTTCCATTAACGGAAGCGCCAATCCGGCTTTCACCAAATCAACCGTCTTCTCTGTCAGCGCGTTTTTCATAAGCCTTTAATGTATTGAGCAAAAGAGAAGCTATGGTCATAGGACCAACCCCGCCGGGCACGGGTGTAATCATAGAACATTTTGGTTCGGCTGCTTCAAAGTCCACATCACCAGCCAGCCTGAATCCTGATTTTTTGGAGTCATCTTTTACCCTGGTAGTTCCCACATCCACAACTATACAGCCTTCCTTAACCATATCACCAGTGATTAAGCCAGGCTTTCCAACCGCCGAGATCAATATGTCAGCATTTTTGGTGAAGCTGGCCAGGTCTTTGGTGAATTTATTGCACATGGTGATTGTAGCATCGCCTTCCGCTGAAAGCATCATGCTAAGGGGTGCTCCTGCAATTCTGCTGGCTCCCACCACCACACAGTTTTTTCCCTGGATTGCCACATCATAGCGCCGCAGCAATTCCATGATACCAAAAGGCGTAGCAGGAAGTAGCAGTGGTTCCTTTGAAAATATACTGCCGAAATTTTCATTGGTGAAGCCATCTACATCTTTCTCTGGACTCATAGCCTGTGTCACGCGCTCCACATGAATATGCTCGGGCAGAGGAAGCTGCACGATAAAACCGTCTATATCATCATCTTCATTGAGCTGATTTACATGCTTAATGAGCTTTTCTTCGGCTATGGTGCTGGCAAAATGCATCAAAGTAAAATCAAACCCTACTGTCTTACAGGCCTTAATCTTACCATTAACGTAAGTATGACTTGCTGCATCATCACCTACGATAATGATTGCAAGATGCGGTGATCTATGACCCCTTTGCTTGTATTGAGCTACATTTTCAGCAATTTCATCTTTGATTTCACTGGCTATTTTTCTGCCGTCTAGTAGGGTTGCCATATCAAAAAGTTAGTTTTCAAGTTTTAGCACTGCCATAAAAGCTTCCTGCGGAATTTCTACGTTACCAACCTGTCGCATTCGTTTTTTTCCTTTCTTCTGCTTCTCTAATAGTTTTCTTTTACGAGTGATATCGCCACCGTAACATTTCGCAATTACGTTTTTTCGCATGGCTCTTACTGTTTCCCGAGCAATGACTTTTGTGCCAATGGATGCCTGTATAGCAATCTCAAACATCTGGCGTGGTAAAAGTTCTCTCAGTTTTTCACAAAGTCTTTTCCCCCATTCATAGGCTTTATCGCGGTGTACTATCGCAGATAAGGCATCCACCTTTTCTCCATTGAGTTGAATATCCAACTTCACCATATTGGAGGTGCGGTAGCCAATCAATTCATAATCCAGTGAGGCGTAACCTCTGGAAATAGTTTTTAGCCGATCGAAGAAATCAAAAACCATCTCTGAGAGTGGAACTTCGAAAGTGAGCTCTACCCTATCTGAGGTCAAATAGACCTGATTTTTGATGATCGCCCGCTTATCGATACATAAGTTTATGATTGGCCCGACAAACTCGGCCTTAGATATGATTTGTGCCCTGATAAAAGGCTCCTCTATATGAGATATCGTATTGGGTTCAGGCAATTCCGAAGGTGCAGATACTTCTTTTATTTTGCCATCTTCCTTCACAGCATGAAATTTCACTGAAGGTACCGTAGTAATTACGGTCATATCAAACTCACGCTCCAGACGCTCCTGGATGATCTCCATATGCAGCATACCCAGAAAACCACAGCGAAAGCCAAAACCCAATGCTGCAGATGTTTCAGGTTCCCAAACCAGCGAAGCGTCATTCAGCTGCAGTTTTTCCATACTGGCGCGCAGGTCTTCGTACTCACTGGTTTCTACTGGATATATGCCGGCAAAAACCATGGGCTTTACATCCTCAAAACCTCTAACAGTTCTGCTGGTAGGCCTACTCACATGGGTAATGGTATCACCCACCTTCACCTCGCTGGCTACTTTTATGCCTGAGATAAGGTATCCTACGTTGCCCGCTTTCAATTCGGCTGTAGGTGTTTGCTTAAGCTTTAAAACGCCAATTTCATCAGCATCATAGGTCTGGCCGGTATTGACAAATTTCACCTTGTCACCCTTCTTAATGGTACCATTAAATATCCGGAATAGCACTTCTACTCCCCGAAAAGTATTGTAGATGGAATCAAAGATCATTGCCTGCAAAGGCTCATCTTCATCACCCTCCGGTGGTTTGATTCTCGTGACTACTGCTTTCAGTATATCGTCAATGCCAATGCCTTCTTTACCACTGGCTTCAATGATTTCTTCACGATCACAGCCTAGTAGATCAATCACCTGATCGGCTACTTCCTCTACCATTGCGCCCGGCAGGTCAATTTTATTAAGTACCGGTATGATTTCCAGGTCATGATCCAGCGCGAGGTACAGGTTAGAGATCGTTTGTGCTTCTATACCCTGGCTGGCGTCCACTATCAGCAAAGCACCTTCACAGGCAGCGATAGATCGAGACACTTCATAGGAGAAGTCCACGTGACCAGGGGTATCTATGAGATTGAGCGTATAAGTCTCTCCTTCATGGATATAGTTCATCTGGATAGCATGGCTTTTGATGGTAATGCCTCTTTCCCGCTCCAAATCCATGGAGTCGAGCAGTTGCTCCATCATTTCCCGCTCGGTTACGGTCTGGGTAAACTCCAACAGTCTATCGGCCAATGTGCTCTTGCCATGGTCAATGTGGGCTATAATGCAGAAATTACGTATGTTCTTCATATTAAAACAGGTTGGCAAAATTAGAGAATATTATGATCAATAAAGACTAAGCTGCCAAGGCTTTGCAAACTAAAGACAATGTATAATGGAAGGGTTTGTATGGATATGAAAGAACGATCAGAAAAAGCCTAATTGCTTTCTTCCTCAAACTGATTGACTTTATCCGATTCAGAGGGTTTTGGGTATTTCCAACGCCGGTGTGACCACAACCAATCACCAGGATTTTGCCGGATCATATGTTCTGCTTCTTCCACATATTTAGGAAGGATATCTATCTGCCCTTTGGCATAAGGCGGCTTGGCAACCGGAACAAGCTCTACTTTGTAGTAACCACGCGAGGTACGCCAGATTCTCGCAAAGAATACCGGCAGGTTGGTAAACTTTGGCAACTGCTCTGGTCCCATGTAAAAGGCCGTATCCTGGTTCATAAACTTTACCCAAAACTTATTGGTGCTACGCATAGGTACCTGATCGGCTGCAATGCATATAGCCCTGGTTTTGTCCCTCCTTCGCATAATCTCCATGAGTGCAGAGTCTTTCGGAATAGGATAGCCTCCAAACCGCGACCTTATTGAAAGCATATGGTCATCGAAGGCCTTGTCTTTTAAAGGCTTATAAAGAATATCCGCCGGTATGGGTAAGAGCGAAGAAAAACCTAGTGCCAGCCACTCCCAATTGCATTGATGAGCAGCCAGTATATATACCGACTGTCTTTTTTCCTTGTAGGCTTCCAATATGCTGGCATTAATAAAAACTAACCGCTGCCTCAACTCCTCACGGGTTAAGCGATAGGATTTCACGGATTCCACCATCACATCAGCCATGTTTTGATAAGTCCGCCGGCTGATTTCTCTAAGTTCCTTTTCTGATTTTTTGGGAAATGCTGACTTAAGGTTTGACATAACCACTTTCTTCCTGTAAGTCAGCCTCAAGACAAAAGCAATGAAATCTGCCAAAACATATAATGCCCTGAAAGGGAGATAAGATGCAGCTTTGATTAATAGAATGAGCATTATTGATGAATTAATCGGGGCAGGTTCATATTATCCAATATTTTCTTAATGTAAAGTTATAAATAGCCAATCAACTTTTACGGTTAATGCTACGTGTAAAGGAGAAAACACACACTCAACATTATGAAAAAACTAATCTTTACTACCCTTTTTTCCCTTGCTGTAATTCTAATGGCAGAAGCACAGGGCAAAAGACCGAGTCCTCCAGCCGAGGCAAGCGGCACCATCAATGGCAAAGACATTACCATCAACTACAGTCAGCCAGCTGTTAAAGGCCGACAGGTTTGGGGCGATCTGGTCCCTTTTGATGCCGTATGGCGCACAGGTGCCAATGAGGCTACCTGGATAGAAGTTTCAGACGATGTGACTATTGAAGGAGAAACTCTAAAAGCTGGAAAATATGGTCTTTTCACAATACCTGGAGAAGATGAATGGACGGTGATTTTTAATGAAACCTGGGATCAATGGGGTGCATACGAATATGATAGCTCCAAAGATGTTTTGAGGGTTACGGTTTCTCCGGAAATGGTAGACGATAGCGAAGAGCGTCTGGCATTTACCATATCAGATGATGCTGTGGGCTTTGCGTGGGAGAAACTTCGCTTTTCATTAGCTATTCAATAAATGCTTTAGAAAGCAACCAATCATCAGAATAAGTACCTGATTTCTTTCCTCTGGTGCCTTTATTTGCGTTATGATTGACCGTATAAAGGCACTTGAGGATTCTTCCTCATCTTTGGAACCTTCAAGAGAGGCTTTGCTCAATAGCCTCAACGCATATGCTGATAAGCATCTTGCTGATATCTACACCACCAAAACGTACCAGTCCGACACCCCGGACGGATCATCATTTCATAAGTTCCCAATCCGTGAACAAGGATATAGCATTGATAATTTGCTAGCATTTTTTGAAAAAGAAGTGCGCAATTCTGGTATCAATGCCTCTGCGCATGGGCACCTCGGCTATATTCCAGGAGGTGGCCTCTATGCCAGTGCTTTGGGAGATTACCTGGCTGCCATTGTAAATAACTATGCCGGGGTATTTTTTGCCTCTCCGGGTGCGGTGCGAATGGAGAACCACCTCATCCGATGGATGGCCGATATGGTGGGGTACCCCGAGTCTGCAGCAGGTAACCTGGCCTCAGGAGGGAGCATTGCCAACCTGGCCGCCATTGTTGCTGCCCGTGATGCGCATGGTATCAATAGCTCCAATCTGAAGCAGCAGGTCATATATTGTAGTAGCCAAATGCATCATTGTTTGCTCAAAGCGATCCGAATCGCAGGGCTCAATGAAGCGGTTATGCGTATCATCCCACAAAAATATGACCATAGCCTGAACGCCTCGTTGCTGGCAGATCAAATCAAACAAGATGAGGCAGAAGGCCTGAAACCATGGTTGGTCATTGCGTCAGCGGGCACTACCGATGTTGGGGCGATTGACCCCCTTGAAGAGATGGGTCATATTGCAAAGCAGGCGGGTTGCTGGTACCATATCGATGCGGCCTATGGAGGCTTTTTTATGCTGGTGGAATCAATTAAGGATAAGTTTAATGGGATAGCATTAAGTGATTCTATTGTATTGGATCCACACAAAGGACTATTTCTGCCTTTTGGCACGGGGGCATTACTGGTGAAAAACAAAAAGCATTTGCTCGATTCGCATTATTACCTGGCCAACTATATGCAAGATACACAGGTTGATAATGCTGAATTGTCACCTGCTGACCTATCGCCGGAGTTGAGTAAGCATTTTCGAGGACTAAGAATGTGGCTGCCTCTCATGCTTCATGGTCTACAACCTTTCCGTGCGGCACTGGAAGAAAAGCTTTTATTGGCTCAATATTGCTATGAAAAGTTAGGTGAGCTTAAAGGCATTGAGCTGGGGCCTGCTCCCTCACTTTCAATTATTTACTGGCGCTACATGCCCAATAATGGCGAGCCCAACAGCTTCAATAAGCAGCTTTTGCAGAGAATACTGGCTGATGGCAGGGTGTTTATGAGTTCCACCACGATAGATAGCAAGTTTCTGATAAGAATTGCAGTGTTGTCATTCAGGACACACCTCAAGACCATTGATTTGGCGATTGATATTATTAGACAGAATATCGAAGCGCTTGAAGCCGGCTAGTTTCCTACCCGGAAATTGATGGGAATGGTCATGCGGGATGATACAGGTTGGTTGTTGTAAGTTGCCTGTTGCCAACCCGGGGCATTTTTGATCAAACGCACGGCCTCAGCATTTAGGGCCTGGCTGATACCACGTAATATTCTGAAGTCAGATGGGTAACCCTCAGCAGATAGGTGAAAGTTGACAATAACCTGTCCTTCTAGCTTTTGCTGGTAGGCCTCCTCCGGATACCGGTAGTTTTGCAGCACATAGTTATAAAAGGCTTCAATACCACCTTTGTAAGTCGGTTTAAGTCCATCATGTGTAACTGCAACCGGCGGAATGCCTTTGATATATTGGATCGCATCAGCACCATAAAAATGCTCGTCGGCCAGCAGCTTTTCCATCTTTTTGATGCTGGGGATTTCAAAAAGCGATGATGTAAATTGTGTTTTGGTATAGGTAGACTTTCCTCTACCCCGATAGTCTATGCCTTCCAGAAAGTTTCCATTTTCATCATATTCTTCCCGAAAAATGCGAGAGCCCTGATAATACCTGAAATTCCAGGTATCCACGCGCTTACCATTGTCAAAATAAGCATCCAATAAGGCATATTGATTTCCTAAAGGCGCAAATAACTTCCAGTTACCGGTACCATTTTGCACCAGAAGCTTGTCTTTTTCATTGTAAAATTCCTGCACAATGAAGTCTTCCCCATTGATTTCAATCGTCTGTTTGTCGCCTCCAAATTCATTATAATATTTCCAGGTACCTATCTGCCGATCATCTGCGTAGGTGCCTTTCACTTCCAACACACCGTTGGGATGATAAAATGAAAACTCCCCTTCCTTTTTACCTTTCATGTATTGTCCTTCGGCCCTTATTGTTCCATCCATGGCCACATCCTTAAATGGTCCATTAAAAATGAGGCTATCGCCGCTAAAATCTACTACCGCAGTTCTTTTGAATACTGCGTCCGCCTCCCTTGTAATCAGCCATGCCGAGTCATAGAAAATAGTGACTGATTGTTGGGCCGAGCAAAATGCAATAAGACAAACATGAAATAGGGCTACAAAAAATAATCGCATATAGCAAAGGTAAGAGGTGTGCTTAAATTGAATTAATCATTTACAGAATGTTAATATTTTGGTTTATCTAAAATCAAAATAATCATGTCATTTACTGTCGATCATCATAGCGCGAGACAAATAATCTTTGGATATTCAAAACAAAAAACCATGAAACCAACAACTATAATTTTATTTGCCGCGGTACTCGTATTATTCTCCTGCACAAGTAAGGAAACAAGCACAGAAGCAGATGAAACAAAAGAGGAAAAAAGTCTTGTTGGCTATGTGGAGTTGACCAACCCATTAGATGAAAGCCTGATACAAGAAGGAACCAAGATTTTTACCGTCAAATGTGCCCGCTGCCACACGCTTGATACTGCGCAGTTTACAGTACCTTCATTTGCCGGCGTTACCAACCGCAGATCTCCAGAGTGGATCATGAATATGATTATCAATGTAGATGAAATGCTGAAACAGGATCCTGTGGCTGCAGATCTTCTCAGAAAGCATAAAAAGGTGATGCCTGACCCCAACTTGAAAGTAACTGAGGCACGCGCTGTATTAGAGTTTTTGAGAAAAAACGATTTAGAGCAGGTGGGAGAAAATGATGGCGGAGCTCAACAATAATAAATGCTATAGTTAGTGTGTATCAAGCATGAATCAGCAAAGTGCTGAATTGGCATTGATACACCCTTTTTATTTAGTTGTTTCGCTTTTCTATACGGTACACTTCTCTTTCGCCAAAAACCAGACCATTAGACAGGGCTGGATTTCCTTTGAAATTGATCACACTTTCTCCAAATACATTATAATGAAGTCGATTGGTCGGTGCCACGCTTACATCTGAAGTGCCAAAAGTAGAGACCTTACCTTTAGTGCCGGTCATGGCCATTGTATTCACATAATTTTCACCATAGAGCTTGAGCTTTTGCTCGTTGGCATTACCGCCCAGGATTTCTATCCTGTTATCCCCATAAGCTTTGGTGAGCAATTTATCTGCCTGTAGGTATCCCAGCTGCACTAGGTTGTTGCCATAGGCTCTAATGAAAAACCTGTCGGCTATAATCGGATCTTTGCATATCAACTCCCCATCGCCTTTGATGATTACACCTTCCAGCTCAGTGTAGGTTAGGTAAACATCTACTTCCTGATCCCGGTACCAGTTGTCTTTGTCGAACAGTTTGGCTTGTCGCAAATAGATTTTGAGCTTATCACCAGACTTCTCTGTGATGATATCATGCGGTGATATCCCGTTTGATTCCATGAAAAGGCTAGGTTCGTCGCCTTTGGATAAATAGATATTGATATGTTCACCTGCTGATACCACAGAGAAATCACTGATCATACGCTCCATGGTGGGTTGAGCGAAGGTGAGGCCTGCAACGAGAACGCCAATGATGGTAATGAATACTTTTTTCATTTTGAGTTTTTGACTTAAGGTTCGAGCTAAAGATGCATGCCGGAATAAAAAGGTTGCTCTTGAGTGACAAAAAAATTTCAACTTATTGTAAAATACTGAAATACAATATCTTATAATCAAACCTGTTTTTCAAGTAATATTATGGAGTATGTTCCAAGCAATAATTTACTTCAATGATATGTATATTTATATGCATTAATGCATAATTAATTATGAGAACTACATTAGATATTTCGGACGCTCTTATTAAAGAAGCGATGGCAATAACAGGAGCCAAAACAAAAAGTCAAGTGATTACAGAAGCATTGGAAGCACAGATAAAAAGATCGAAAAGGCAAAGACTACTAAAGTTTAAGGGCAAAATCGACCTTGATATAGATCTGGAAGCTAGCAGACAAAGAAAATGAGTGTGCTGGTTGATAGCTCTATTTGGATTGATTACTTCAGAAATGGGAAAAATGACACCCTTGATAAGCTGATTTTAGAGGATCTGATAGTCACTAATGACATTATTCTGACAGAGCTGATTCCGGCACTGGAAATTCAAAATCGGAAAACCGTGATTGAAAGCATCGAGAGCATTGATGTATTACCATTATCTATAGATTGGAAGCTGATCAGAAAATATCAGTCTATAAATCTCCAAAATGGAATCAATAAAGTAGGCATTCCAGACCTCCTCATTCTGCAACAGGTAATTGAGCATAATTTAACCCTCTTCAGCTTGGATAAGCATTTCGAACTGATGAATCAGCATTTTACTTTTGATCTGTTGCGATGAGAATAGTTCCATATTTTACCTTTATAGAAGGCGGATTCATCATAGTTGAAATTTGAAACGGAGATTAAACGAAAATAATTATGAACGCATATTTACCTATCTTCAAAAGAAATCAGTGAAATCAATAAATCACTAAAATCCGCGATTCAGACGACATGCTCTTCCTCCTCCGAAAAATCCGCCGTAAACTACTTATGAAAAATAGAGTCACTACATATCTTCTATATGCCATTGGTGAAATCTTTCTGGTGGTAATCGGGATATTGATTGCGGTAAGTATTGATAACTGGAATGAAAGACGTATCAATCGGGAAAGGGAACTTGCAACACTGGATAATCTCAATAAAGAGTTTTCTGAAAACCTGGTGGAATTAGAAAGCAACATTGAGAAATTAGATTCACTCTCAGTTAGTTTAGCCAAAATCCTGGCCTTGATGCATGATGGCCCCGAAGACTTAACGGTAGATGCATTTGAGGTTTTACTGGAAAAGACATTTTATACTCCAAGTTGGACGCCAAGCTCTTTTATTATCGAGGAATTGAAAAATTCCGGAGGCTTATCTCAGTTGAGTGATCCTAAGTTGAGAAACCTATTATTTGATTGGGAGCGTGGCTATGAAAACCTGATTCTAATCCATGATGGTTATAACATATATGCAAATCAGTATATCAGATACCTCACTGATTTCGGTTCAGTTAGGAATCTGGATGTAATCGATGGAGGCATTAAAAGCCTTAAAAAATCTACGATTGCTCGAAACGATATCACAATGTTAAAGGAGCCTAGATTCGAAAACAGGGTCGATAATTATTATTTTATGTCTAACTCATTGAAAGATAAGTATCAGGCAGCAGCCCAGCGAATGAGAGTAATAATTAAACAAACCAGCGTCAATAGATGATTTTTCTTTCCTAAGAATATAGGATGAGTTCTTGCTTGATGCTCAGCTTAAAAAAGTTTTGTTGTTAGATTAGTAAATTAAATCATCATCAAATTTTCAAATCAGCTTGCTCTTCCTCCTCATCCAAATCCGCCGCAAACTACTCATGAAGAATAAAGTCACCACCTACCTGCTTTATGCCATCGGCGAGATCATCCTTGTAGTCCTTGGGATATTGATTGCTGTAAGCATAGACGATTGGAATGAACAACGTAAGAATATCAATCAGGAAAAGGTATTGCTCAATAATGTCATTGTTTCTTTGGAAAATGATTCAATCGCATTTAACCGTTTAGCAGGATCACTAGACAGGATCAAGCAACTCTACCATAATCTATTTCTTATCTCAAAGGGGGAATTAAAGGCTGAGGACTTAGAAGATACACATCTGCTTAGAAGGTCGTCAGCAATGACCCCTATTACTAAGTCTACTTTTCCTAACCTTGCTGAAGAAGTAAGTAATCAACAAATTAAAAATGAAGTGCTTAGCTATTATCAATCTATAGATCTACTAGAAGAAACTGAAAAGGATTTCAATGAATTTATAGAATATAAGATTAGAGATCATCTCGCTAAAAAGTACATCAATAATTATGACAATGTTTTATCCATGGAAAATATCGGTTCAGTTAGGCTTCATAACGACATATTAGTCAAAGAGTTAGAGAATGAGTACTTCAGGCAGTTGCTTTTTAATGCTCGGTAAAAATCATCTTATTACGTGATATGGTAACCACAACCTTGCAAAAAAATCAGCAGCTTAAACTAGAAATGCAAAAGAATCTTCTACAATGAACCTGATTATGGTAACTAATCAAACTTGCATTATTACACTAAATCCATAATGCCTAATCATTTAAATATTTCTTTCTGGTCTGTCCATTCCTAATTATTCTGAATTCACTTCAAGGTATCTAGGTCACTGATCAATACCGGATTGACATGCTATTTTTCACTATATTCAATCCAAAGAATTCTTCAATCTTCAAATCTTCGAATCAAATTGCTCTTCCTTCTCCATATAAAATGTCAGAATCACAGATGAAACCGATTATTAGATGAACACAGATTTATTGCATAGTGACATTACAAAACAAATTATTGGGTCGGCGTTCGATGTTCATTCATTTCTAGGCAATGGCTTCCAAGAGGTAATCTATCAACGTGCCTTAGCTTATGAAATGAGTCAAAGAAACCTTGAGTTTGCAAGGGAAATCGAGCAGGATATATTCTATAAGGAACTAAAAGAACCAATTGGTACAAGGAGGGCCGATTTTGTGGTGGAAGGGAAAATTTTGGTTGAGATCAAAGCTATAAAGGAACTCGAAGATGTACATTTGGCACAAGCGCTTAATTACCTTAAGGCTTACAGATTAGAGGTAGGTTTACTAATCAACTTTGGATCAAAAAGTCTTACATTCAAAAGATTGGTACTCACAAATCAGTGAAATCCATAAATCAGTAAAATCCGTGATTCAGACATTATGCTCTTCCTCCTCCGAAAAATCCGCCGTAAACTACTTATGAAAAATAGAGTCACTACATATCTTCTATATGCCATTGGTGAAATCTTTCTGGTGGTAATCGGGATATTGATTGCGGTAAGTATTGATAATTGGAATGAAGAAAAAAAAGAAAGAAAATTTGAGCATAAAATGCTATCTGAAATCCAATTGGCGCTCGAAAATGACATTATTTATTTCGAGAACAATATCCGAAGACTTGAAAGACTCGACTCAGCCATTGAGACTACACTTTCCCATATCCAAAAGAAGGCTGTATATATTGATTCCACCTATAATAAAGCAGGATTTAGCTCTTATAATCTGGCGATTGGGATTGTTTACCAATATAACTCCGGACCTTACGAAGCACTGAAGGCAACTGGAGTTGATAAAATCAAAAATGATTCACTACGCAAAGAGTTAATCACCCTTTATGATTTTGAATATCCCAGAAACAAAGACTTCATCTCTTATTATGAGCAAGACTATAGAGCACAGACTGAGAAATTATTCGATTTTCAGGGTGACCCATTTATAGAAGAGAATAATGGCAAGAGGTATATTCGTGAAAAGTTTCCGCCCGATCTACTGCAGAAACCTGAGTTTCTAAAGTTGCTTGATGATATGCGTATTAGAGCCCGCGCAGAGCTTGCCTACTTTCGTTATTTTGTCCCTTATCAAAGAAGGGTAAACAATCTTTTGCTCAATGAATTGAATAAATAATGTACTCATTCTCTAACGTTAAAAAGTCAGAAACACGGATTGAGCAGACAATGGGATGAACACAGATTTAACTATTTTCAAACGAATTCAATAAAATCACTACATACCTGTCTGCGGCACGCAGACCTAAAATCCCCGATTCAGACATTATGCTCTTCCTCCTCCGAAAAATCCGAAGAAAGTTGTTATCCCGAAACAAAACCACAACCTATCTTTTATATGCATTAGGTGAAATCATACTAGTGGTTATAGGTATATTAATCGCTATACAGATTGATGACTGGAATGAAAACAGAATCAATAAACAAAAAAGCAGAGAAATACTCCAAAACCTTGCTTTAGATATCGAAGAAGACATTAGCGGGTTCAATGTCGCCATTAATTTTCTTCAATCAAGAAAAAATCATGTGGACTCAATATTGCTATTTATTGAAGATCCCAGCGATAGTGTGGATCATGAGTTACTAGCCCATTGGTTGATCACCTCAGGCTATATTCTTGACTACACCCCAGTATTTCCAACTTATAATGAAGTATTGAGTGCCGGCAAACTAAATCTTATAAAATCCAACGCTATTAAAACCAACCTTGCCACCTACAAGTCCCGCGTAGAAAACAATGTCAGGATTACATCAAAATATGATACGGACCTCAAAAAAATAGAAGCCAGAGCCTCTTCTCTAATTAGCAAAACCCCGGCATCTCAGCATTTTATCAGCGATCCTTATCAAGCAAATAAAGGTGTCCGCATCAATATTCCGCGCCTTCTTGCAGATAAGGAGTTAATAAATCTACTAATGCATAATTCGTATTATACACAGGTAGAGATTATCATGAAACAAATGGATTATTTGCCATTGGCTGATTCTATTCAACGCACGATACAGTATGAACTGATGAATAATTATTAATAATCCTGACCAAATTTTTTCTGACATTTAAAAATATATGCTCTCAATTGAAAAATTATCATCCACATATATTTGGCTGGTTAATTGCTTCTAATGCATGCCTTACATTCATGCCTATAGGAGAGCTACCCAATTATTATTATATTAAATTTTTTAAGCATTTCTATCACCAATCCAATTTTATGAAAGCTTTTATTATCCCGTCCTTTATTGTTTTGATTTTGGCAGGCTGTGGTAACGAGCCAAAAAAACCCAAAATCGATGAAGAATACCTACAGCGGTTTAATAAAATATCAGAAATGCGTGGCGATGCTCGAATGTTTTTTCTTAAACTGATAGCCATGGAAGAACTAATGCAGGATTCCATATTTACTTTTGGTGCACATCCTGATAATACATTTAGCCTTAACGTAGAGGATACGCCTGATTTTATAGGATCCTATACGTTTAACGATAGCACATTGGTTTTCACCGCAGCTGATAGTGTAACGGCTACAAATAAAAAGGGCGAAGAAATCACCAGTTATGCTATGCCTTTAGGCTATTCAGGTTTTTCAGAAATGCTTTCTTACAATAACCTAACTTGGTTTGTCGCGATCCACGGTGGTAGGTATTTTCTTCGCATACAGGATGAAAATAGTGCAGCTTTAGCACAGTTTAAAGGATTTGAAGTGTTCGAGCCCACTGATGAGTTCATTTATGTGGGTAGGATCAACCGATTTGAGGAACCTAAAGTAATAAGTGTACCGACAGTATTTGGATTTAATGAAGAGGTGAAATTTATTGGCACTGTTGCTTTTGAGCATGATGGTGAAACACATGAGTTGCTTATGGAAGAAGGTGGCTTCATCATGTTTGCCGATGAGACTTCAGCAGATGAAACGTATGGTGCAGGCCGATACTTGAGAATAAGAAAGCCCGTAGATGGGTATGCTATTGTTGACTTTAACTATGCCTTTAATCCACCTTGCAGCTTTTCAGCCTATACCACTTGCCAGTTTCCACCAAAAGAAAACAGACTACCTTTTAAGGTAATGGCAGGTGAGAAATCTGAACTAAAAAGCAATATTTGACGGTCTCTCTAAACTTAATAAATCTCTAAAAGGGTAGACTGGGCTGGTTACTTACCTGTTAAATCACTCTCCTGCATATCTTCTACTTTTAAGAAACACCGCTTTTCCATATCATCCAATATTTTTGCCAGCTACGAGTATTACATGATTAACATCTAAGGCGATAGCTCATTAAAATATCCTTATTATATTAACAGAACCAACCTAGTTGCCCATGAAATATTGGCTTGCTTTTCTTTTATCAATCTTGTTTTCAAGTCAATTATTTGCAAAGGAAGAAGCCACCTTTAAATACCATTCCTACTCAGAATTTCTAAACCTTATTCAGCAAGAAGAAGACAGTATTTTTGAGTATGCTGATGCTATTATTCAATTTAATCCGGCCACAGATCAACGCTTTAAAATATATTATCAGAAAGATGACTCAGTTTGGACCAGCCAGGCGGTAGATACCATTAAGATCGACAAACGCTTGTACCTGAGTAATGTGCATTTCATCTCCAATTTTCCAGAGCCTGACACATTGAACGGTAAGCTACTAACCAGTATAAGTGGGGTATGGTATAAAATTCGATTTAATGGCATCCTCGATTTTCAGAAATGCTCATCAATAGGTATTTACAATTCACGTATTAATAATCACTTGAGAATTATTAATGAAGAGTATAAAATACCAATTGAGATTGAATCCTTTCAGAATCTCAATACACTTGAATTTAAAAACAACCTCATTTTAAATGATTTCTCCCTGGTCTCAACCTCGGTAGAAAAATACAATAAAAGTTGCATCACTATAAAATCAAATAAATTTCGGATAGATAAGTATGTTGGGAACTGGACCTTTTCAACTTCAATTGACAAAGCACAGCGGGTTTTTATCGATAATAATTATTTTGACAATATCGCTCCTAATTATATCAATATACAAAGCGGGCAGTGGGTTCAATTCCAGGATAATACTTTTAAAAATTACACCGAATTACAGCTATATGAGTTTTATGGACTCAATAGGCTTCAGTTTAGAAGAAACATATTTGAAAACTTTGTCTTTTTTAATATCGCATTAGAAATCCCCATTACAGGTAATATTGGCTGGCAACAACTTAAAGGATCACTTATTTCAGATACGGGATTTGGACCTTATATATCCAGACTGTTTTCAACAGATCTGGCTTACATGACCGAAAACCGCTTTAAGCATGCTTTTATGCTGCAATATTATGATTCAGTTAGAATCGAAGACCCAGTCTCCTTTCTGGGAGAAATGTCTATGCGCGGCAGACTTTACAACCACTTCAAGGCAAAATATGACAATGACCAGGCCAATGCGGTATTTATAGATCTAAAAGATCTTGAAACTGCAAGACTTGGCTATCAGTACAAGCAAGACCCTACTTTCAGAACCTATTTCAAATGGAAGATAAATCAGTTCCTGAGGTTCTTTGTAGACTATGGAACCGATCCTGCCAAAGCAATAGTGATATCCGTTTATGTCATTTTACTTTTTGCCCTTATATATTTGTTTTTCCCCAATACATGGGATGCACAAGGCCGCACCCGCATTATGAACCGTTATCGGTTTTTCCTGAAGTACCTAAACAGAAAAGAAGGTGTACATGAGGTATATATGGAAGAAAAAGAAAAGGAGCTAGTGCCTTTTCATGAATTCAGAGACTACCTGAATCAACATGTAAAAACAGTACCACGATTCTTTTATGCTACTGCCCTGCCCTTGTACAAATGGTCAATATCGGGTGTAAAATTTTCCAGCTGGCTGCTATCCAAAACCGATGTACTTAAAGGCACATGGGCAGATATACCCAAAAAAGGCCGCTGGCTAAAAACCTCACTGGTGATTTGTGCATTCCTTATAGCCCTTACGTACGACATGTTGATCAAAATACTCAATGCGGTGATGCTTTCCATTAACACCTTTACTACCCTTGGCTTTGGAGAGATACCAATCAAAGGGTTACCAAGGTACCTTGCTATCATCCAGGGTTTTGTCGGCTGGTTCATGTTGACCATATTTAGTGTTTCCCTGATTTCTCAACTATTGAAATAATAAAATCATGCATCGAATATCATTTGTCTCCTTTTTATCAATACTACTATTGATTTCTATTGAGCAAATAAAAGGTCAAAGCATCGCCGATAACCTGCAAGCCATTATGGGGCAATGGGAAGGCGAAGGGTGGCACGAACATTCAGACCATACCAACTATTTCGTGCAACGATGCAGCATTACGCCAAAACTTGACGGACAAATATTGTTGATCGAGCAAGAAGCACTTATCAAAGACAAGCCGGATCAGGTGCTCTTTAAAGAAATACAGATTTGGCAACTGGAAAATGACAGCACAATAGTTTCCTCCACCTATAGGGGACATAGAGTAGCACGGGAATCCAGGCTAAGCATTGAAGAGGGTAAAATCATCAACAAAAGGAATGAAAGCATCATGTTCGTTACTGAAATAACAGAAGACGGTGCATACAAAATGACCGGATATGATGGCGAGACTCAATTCTTCGAAATGACTATGATCAAAAAAGTACAATAGCGACTAGTCTTCGACAAGCTCAGCCTGACAAGAGTAGAATGATATGAAAAGACTTTTTAAAACACTAAATTCAAAATGGCCTGAATATCTGTCTGAAACACGGATGAACTAAGATGAAAGGATATACACAGATTTGAGTTATCTTCTGCCAATAAATCAGCGTAATCCTTAAATCCCTGCCTTGCCGGCAGGCAGGCAACAAATCCGTGATTCAGACAAAATGAAACGTCTCCTCACCACCCTCTCCCAAATCCTGATAACTATCAGGAGGCCCGAAATTCAATGATGATCATGAAAAATTTAATCAAACATATTAAAGAGGAATGGTATAAGTACTTCCTTGAAATTCTGGTACTGATCATTGGTATCTACGGGGCGTTTGCAGTGGAGAGATGGAATGAAGATCGAAAAGATAAGATAAGAGAACAAAAGGTTTTGACTCGGCTATTAGAAGATTTTGAATCAGATTTAATTCAACTTGATTCAAGAATTAGACTTAGAAATTTGATTATATCCTATGCTCAACAAGCTGTATTATATATTGATAATCCACAGAACATCCCTATAGACTCAGTATATATAAAGGTTAGTCCACTATTTTATACGACCACATTTGATCCAATTGATCACAAGTTGATGGAATCTGGCGATATTCATTTGATTGAAAATGAGAAATTGAAGCATTTCTTGTCAACCTGGCCATCCTATCTTCATCAGTTAAAAGAAGTGGAATATGAGTATATCAATACCTATCGAAATATCATTCTACCTTTCTTTATAGAGACTGGGGTAGGTCGAGGGATGGATTATTCAATCTGGACCGATGAAACTTTTTACGATGAACAGTATTGGATCGGACATGTAGCGACAAATGACAAAATAGTAAAAAAGCCCACAAGGCCAGTTGATGCTCAGGATTTCTTGAAGAACCCAAAACTAGAAAGCATTCTGACTAATGCTATTACAATTAATACTGTCTGTCAGATCGAATCTGATGCGATTAGAAATAGAATTGAGATAATTATTGAGCTCATTACAAATGAAATAGAATGAAACGCCTTCTCTCCACGCTTTCTCGGAAATGGCCCGAATATCTTTTTGAGGTTATAGTACTTATTGTAGGCATATATGGGGCCTTCGTTGTAGACAACTGGAATGAAGATCGAAAAGCCAGCAAAGAAAAGAAGGTCTACCTGGCGCATATCCTCTCCAATCTGGAAGATGACAAATCACAATTAGATTCTTTGTATAAGCATAAGGCGGAGGTAATCAAACGAACCGACCAATTGATCCAAAGCTTCAAGCAGCAAACAGTGGATGTACATCTGGCTACAAACAGCCTCGGTATACTGGCTGTGGAAATGAACTTCAATGGCTACCGCAGTGGCATAGATGCGCTGCTCAACTCCGGTAAGCTGGATTTGCTACCGGATGATTTGAGCTTATTGTTACAACAATACTATGAACGATCTGAGGATGTGACTATCCGGGAAGGTATGTCCAATGAATTTATTCAGGAATTTTACGAACCGTATATATTTAATCATTATGCTGATGCTTTTGTGCAAATGGAAGTTTTCAATATCATGGAAATGTATAAAGGTGATACCAGAAAAACCCTACCTATAGATGCTCAGGCATTTCTTAGTGATCAATTAATTGAAATCCACATTGTAATTAGAAATATCCAGTCGAAAGTTGAACTAGAATTGTACAGCGACCTAATCAACATCAACCAAAGCTTGCAAGAACTCATCGAAACTCAACCAGCCTTACTTTAGCATGAATCAACTACTTGAAAACTTCCGACGTAAATGGCCCACTTACCTTTTTGAGGTCTTAGTACTTATCATTGGTATCTACGGTGCCTTTGCCCTGGAGCGCTGGAATGAAGAAAGGAAAGAACGTAAAATTGAGCGCGAGATTCTGGAAGGCTGTATTTCTGGGCTAACTGATGACTTAGCAGATATAGAAGACAATATTCGCATTCATGAAAGGTCTATCAAGTCTATGGACAAAATCTTAGTGGCGCTGGAAAATGACCAACCTTACCATGACTCCCTATCCTATGACTTTGGATATGCTATGGTTTATACATTTTTCGTCCATTCAACCAGTGCATTTGAGGCATTGAAATCTCAAGGCATAGAGATCATTATCAACAAAAAAATTCTGGAGAAGATTATCAAAGTATATGATTCCAACTATGACTTTTTCCTGGATGTGGAGCTTGACCTGCAAAAGGATGTACAATATGGCTACAGGCACCTCTTCCCAGGCAGATTTCAGGAAACTTTAAAGATTGACATGGGCACTTCTGACTTTAAGAATGCAATAGTGCCGCTTGATTTTGAAGCCTTAAAATCAGACCAGGAGTTTTTATACTACCTAAAATCATTAAGGAATAAGTCACGCTTCGTTTTGGACTTCCATTATGCAAATCTGCAGGAAAATGTATTTCAGTTAAGAAGTGATCTCGAAGAAGAAATCAATCAGAGATTTTAGTGATTATTTGGTATATATTTGTATATCAATATGTTAAGACAAGACTTATTTGCTAACCAAAATGGTTGTTTTAATCAACTTTGACAACAATATGATATTCTATAAACTATATTTAAGTTACATAAAATATAGTATGAGTACATATACCAGCAGTCTTCCTTATGATCTTCTTAAACAGCTTGCAGAAAAATCTGGTCAGCTATCTATTCCCAAAAATAAGATAATGGAAAAGGCCTTGCGTATTTATCTTAATCAACTTGAGAAGAGTGAGTATATAAAATCCTACAAAAAGGCTAAAAATGACCCGGATGTTATGCAATTGTCAGAAGAGGGAATGATTGAATACCTGAAACAGATGGATAGCACCAATGCTGATTAAACAAAAACAAGGTGGTTTAATCCAATACTTTATTCAACCTAAATACTTCTCCATCACCACAAAATCCCGGCCCCCTTTTTCAAATTTGCTGTCGGTTTTTACCATTCCCAGCTTTTCATACAAACCGGTCTTTTCTATTCTGGCATTGCAGTAGATGCGGTTTATGCCTTCCCTTTGGCAGAATTGAAATACATGATGCAACAGCATATTGCCATACCCTCTCCGCTGCTGTGATTCCAGCACGGCCAGTTTACGAAACTGCGCCTCTTTGGCCCTTAGAAACAGCGAGATCACACCGACCAACACATGATTTTTATACAACCCAAAGTGGTAGCCCTCCGGATCATCTTCCAATTGCACAAATTCCAGTGGCTTGTCAGGCCACATCACCTCATGTCTAATCAGCCAGGTTACCCGGTAAGCTATCTGCTCGATTACTAGCTGGTCAGTAGCCATACTTTTCCTTCCATAGAGCTCGCAGACGCTTACGCATGTCTTCTTCCCGGGCGTTTTGGCCTGGGTCATAGATTTTGGTATTGCTGATTGCTTCAGGCAGAAATTCCATAGCCGCAAAATTACCGAGATGATCATGGGCGTACAGATAGCCCTTACCATATTCCATGTCCTTCATCAATTTGGTGGGTGCATTACGGATAGCCATAGGTACCGGCAGGTCGCCTTTATCACGCACAAGCTGCTGCGCTTTGTTGATGGCCATATAGCTAGCATTGCTTTTGGCAGAGCATGCCAGGTAGGTAGCACATTGCGACAGGATGATTCGAGCCTCAGGATACCCGATCATCGTAACTGCCTGGAAAGTATTCGTAGCGATGACCAGCGCCGTAGGATTGGCATTGCCAATATCCTCAGAGGCAAGAATGACCATCCGGCGGGCGATGAATTTCACATCTTCACCACCTTCAATCATCCGGGCAAGGTAATATACAGCCGCATTGGGATCAGAGCCGCGGATTGATTTGATGAAAGCAGAGATGATATCATAATGCATCTCTCCCTTTTTGTCGTAGATCGGCACTTTCTGCTGTACCGTATCCATCACCAGCTGATCATCAATTACTACTTGCTCATCACCCACAGCATCCACTACCAATTCAAAAATATTTAGGATTTTGCGGGCATCTCCGCCAGAAAGCTTGAAGAGTGCTTCTGTTTCCTTGAGCTCTATTGTTTTTTGCCTGAGCTTATTATCTGCACCCATAGCATGGTCAAGCAGCTTCAGGAGGTGCTCTTTTGTCAGGGCATTCAGCGTATATACCTGGCAGCGCGAAAGTAAGGCTGCATTTACCTCGAAGCTGGGATTTTCGGTAGTAGCACCTATTAGGGTGATTCGCCCCTTCTCTACAGCACCAAGCAATGCGTCCTGTTGCGACTTATTGAACCTATGTATCTCGTCAATAAACAGAATGGTCTTTACCCCCGGCCTTGTCTGGCTGATCACCTCCCGCACCTCCTTTACACCCGCACTAATGGCACTCAACGTTTTGAAAGGTTGCTTTACTTCATTGGCGATGATATTGGCTATGGTAGTTTTCCCCACGCCGGGAGGCCCCCACAGTATCATCGAGGGAATCATCCCTGACTGTATGGTCTTTCTCAAAATGCCGCCTGGCCCTGTCAAATGCTCCTGCCCTACCAGGTCATCTAGACGGGTAGGTCGCAAGCGCTCTGCCAGGGGTTGTGTCTCCTGAAACATCAGAATTCTATTTTACCAATAGTAGATTCAAGCTGGCCCATCATTTCATCAGTAAAGTCAAGGTGGGTTACGAAACGGATATCTCTGGACCCAAAAGGTACCGCCAAAATGCCATGGTCTTTGAGTTTTTGCAAAGCAGCAGCAGGGGTTAAGCCTTCTCTGAGCCTCGCTATCACAATATTGGTTTCCACAGGCATGACCGACTCCACAAAACTTTGCGTTTCCAGCATATGTCCGAGCATGGTAGCCCGATCATGATCTTCAGTCAGTCGTTGCACGTGGTTGTCAAGCGCATAAATACAAGCTGCAGCCAGATAACCTGCCTGACGCATCCCACCACCAAAAACTTTCCGTACCCGCTTGGCTAGCTTTATATCCTCATGACTACCCAAAATAGCGGAACCCACCGGTGCCCCGAGTCCTTTGGAAAAACAAACCGATATAGTATTGAAGATCTGACCAAATTCGTGTGGCGCATCACCGGTAGCCATGATGGCATTAAAAATACGGGCACCATCCAGGTGCATTCTCAAGCCATGCTGATCGGCAAGTTTACGAATAGCACCAAGCTCCTCAAGGCTATAGCACGCACCACCGCCTTTGTTCATCGTATTTTCTACAGAAATAAGCCTGGTGCTAGGAAAATGGATATCATCAGGATTGATGCATTCTGCAACCTGCGCTGCGGTAATACGCCCTCTATCACCATCTACAAGCTTAAGTGAAACGCCGGAATTATAGGCCGGGCCTCCACCTTCATATAGATAAATGTGGGAACGTCTATCGCAGATAATTTCATCCTGCGGCTGGGTATTGACACGTAATGCAATCTGGTTGGTCATCGTACCCGAAGGGCAATAAAGAGCGGCTTCCATGCCGAATATCCCTGCAATTTTTGCCTCCAATGCTTTGACTGTCGGGTCTTCATCAAACACATCGTCCCCTACAGGGGCTTCAAACATGGCAGCTTTCATGGCCAGGGTAGGTCGGGTTACGGTATCGCTTCGCAGATCTATAATCATGGTCTAATCAATTGAATACTTAATGATAGGGCGATTTATTCTTTTTCAAAAATGAGTGGCGCCTTCCTTTTCTGAATTCTACCAGTTTTCAATCACAGAACGCACAAGGTATTCAGATTTCACATCACCAAAAGTGATCATGGAGACGTTTCGTTCATTTTTAATACCCGTCCTTTTCATGATTTCTTCTATCGAATACCCCTTACCATAATAGTGGTGAATGGAAGACTCCAGTTCTTCAAAATATTTCAGCTTATTCTTTATCCGGCTTTTGCCAGCCTGCAATACAGGATTATGCCCGCAGAAAACAGTGTCAAAATCAAGTGCCACAATCTGCTTCAGCGACTTAATTTGCTGGCGGAGGCTTTCACCTTTCCTAAAATACTTGATGCGCTCACCCACGTATAAATCACCGGCAAAAAGCCAGCCTTTTGTTGGTTCATGCAATACAATATGCTCGGGGGCGTGCCCGGGGGTATGGTAAACATCAAAGCTGTAATTTTCAGTTTGCAGCTGATTATCCAATACTTCCATTTTCAGTACATCAGCCGGTCCAAACATAAGCTTTTGGTATGGCAAAATAGAAAAGCCCTCGGCCATGATATCCACAGCTTTTTGGTGACCGTAAACCTGTACATTCAAAATATTTTTTAAGAAGGCTGCATTGCCGGAATGATCCTCGTGGGTATGGGTAAGGATAATTTTTTCTATCGGCAAATCCTGAAATATGGCTGTTAGTTTTTTCCGGGCAAGACTGGGACCCGTATCTATCAAATGATCATCTACAATGTAGCAATAAACCGGCTTGGGGGCATGCCCAAAATAGGAGATGCCGGTTTTCAGCAACTGTACGCCTTCAAAAGATTTTGTCTTTACAAATGGATTACTAATCATAGGCCGGGCAAAGATAAACCGACAGGTAAAACATCCTGACCCTATTCGGCAGAAGTCTTCTCTTTGCTGTGGATATAATCACCGAGTTTTTCTATGAGGTAATTTGACAAATGCGTGTCTTCCAGATTAGTAGAATAATAGGATTGCATCTCCATAACGTAATCCTCAAAAGCCTCCACCTGCTTTTTGTTGATAATGTCAAGCAGCTGTGCCGCTTCTCTCATAAACATTTCAACCACTTCCTTCACATAAGGATTGTACATCTGAATTTCTGCATACAAGCGTGGGTTTTGCATCACGTAGCGGGTAAAGAAAATGATAAAGATGCGATAGGAAGGAGATGAAAGTTTTTTGATCAGGCTAAGTTCTACATCCAGAGCAGAGAGTGTTTTGGCACTTACAAATACATTGAAGTGATTGAGCCCCTGGATCACACCCATGGTTTTGTCGTGGCGCTCCGCATCGATATCCAGAATCTCAGCACCATCTTCAAGGAAGAGATTCTTCCAAGGCTCCCAAAGGCCCTTATGCGATTCGAAGTTAAAGAGTATTGTCTGGCCATTGACCTTGCGCACACTTGGTGCAAACATAGGGTGAATAGAAAGGTAGCGGCATTCTACATCAGGATAGGTAGCTTTTAGCGCAAGGTACTTCTCCATCACTCCTGTTTTTACGCTACAGATGTCAATGAGCAAACGACCATCCAGATAAGGAAATATCTCATCGAGCACCACACTGATTTTTGAAATGGGAACGGCCAGGATGACGATATCAGAATCTGATACCAATTGTATATTTGAAATATACTGGCTACGACTATCAGCAGAACTAAACCCTGTATTAAACCCTCGATTATTGAGGAAATCCAGGAACCATTTTCCCATCCCCTGACTTCCACCAATCACACCAACCTTTTGCCGCATCATATTTAAAAACTATATCCTGCGAAACTATGTTTTCCAGCCGGTGTAAATTATGATTGGGGTCAACCCAGGTTTATGATTATCATCAGTTTATAAAAAAAAGCACCACATTATAGGGTGCTCTTTCGTAACCAACCAAAACCTAAATCAAGCTACAAGACCTTAAAAATGAGCATATCATTATTGCTGAATAAAAATTCGCTTTTTGACAACCAATCCTTTAGCGCTGGCGATGGTTTTTCGTCGAACCGAAGCTCCTGCTCCATAATGAGCTGCCCCATCTGATCATAAATCAAATATTTGTCTGGCTTTATGTCAGATTCAAGGATATCCCAGGTATCTACAAGCTCTTCTTTGAGCATTTGCTTATCAGCCTCCGTAAGCTGCGGTGCCTGATAAGCCACTGCAGAAAGTGTATCCGGATTGGTTTCTTCCTTCTTGACCTCTTCGGTATTATTCAGAATGAAAATGCTTATGATGATTAATAATGAGTTCATGATATTGTGATTTTAATAAATACACAATCATTTATTCATAACGCATGCCAATATTTTAACAAGTTGAATATCAGTTATTTAAGCTTGTTTATATTCTGAAGTTACTTTCAAGCCGTACGATATTGATACAAAAAATTGCCCTATTCTGTACGGAAAACCTTTTCAATTCTGGTTCGTAAGAGGACGCCAGCCTCACCTATTTTCTGCTATATTTGCCGCGTATTTATGAAGATATCAGCTTCTATTTATTCCAGTAAGTCAAGGGGCCTTGAGTCTCTTGTAAAAGAGTTGGATGCCTGCCTAATCGATCTGCTGCACGTAGACTGCAATGATGACCCTTCTGTATTTGAAGATATTGCAGCTATAAGAGAATTCAGCAAAACCCCCATTGACATTCATATCATTTCGGATAATCCTGAGCAGTATTACGATCAGATTGTACAGCAAAAGATTGAATACGTCACCTTTCAGTATGAAAACCTACAATCTCAAATTACGTTTCCTGATGCTCCGGGTACCAAGTTTGGCCTGGCCATCACCTCAGATACGCCTGTAGATGTATTTGAAGCGTATCAGGAGCTTTGTGATTTCATATTGATTATGACGACCACACCCGGTCAGAGTGGTGGGAAGTTTCGCAAGGATAATTTCAAGAAAATCCGAAAGTTCAGGAATATGTTTCCCGGTAAGGAGATTCATGTAGACGGAGGTGTTAACCATGAGGTGGGATTTATTTTGCGAATATTGGGTGTGCATTCGGTAGTTTCAGGTTCCTATTTGGTCAATCATGATTCTATAGGGGCAGCCCTGTTACACCTCAAAAGCTCTATCATTCACTCAGACTATCAGCTCAAGGATTTTATGATCGATGTGGAAGATGCACCTGTGCTATGCTCTGGTCAATTTGATGTAAAGGACGTCATCCAGCATATTGAAAATTATAAACTGGGATTCACGCTGATTGCAGATGAGCAGGGGAAACTTGCCGGCCTTTCGAGTAATGCTGATGTGAGACGCGGATTACTGCGTAATCTTGATAATTTCAATGCTATAAAACTCGAGGACATTATCAATAAAAATCCAGTATCGATTAACGAGCAGGCCACCACCTCGGACTTACTCAACCTTATCCAACATAAAAACTTTTTAATATCCTTTCTTCCGGTAGTGGATGACCAAAACAACCTTACCGGTACCATTTCATTTATCAACCTGATCCGTAGCGAATCATGATCATACATCTTAAAAAAGGCACTTCATCTGCACAGGCAGAGGCACATGCAGCAGCAACACAATCTGTGTATTATGAAAAAGAGGGACAATTTATTCTCATTACTCCTTCAAAAACACAAGCCTTACCTGAAGCCCTTGCACAGGATACTGACGCTTACTATGCTATGGATAGTGATATTCAGCTGGCCAGCAAAAAATATATTGATGGCGTAAGGGAAGTCAATATCAATGGCTTGAAAATAGGTGGTACCACCAATCACACCTTAATGATCACCGGGCCATGCTCTATTGAAAGCATGGACCAAATACGGCAAAGTGCAGACCTGCTGAAGCAGCTTGGCATTACGACCCTACGGGCTGGTTGCTATAAACCGAGAACCTCACCCTATTCTTTCCAGGGGTTGGGTTTGGAAGGCTTAAAAATGCTGGACCAGATCCGAAGCGAGTATGGCTTCAATATCATCACTGAAGTAAGAGATGCCTCGCATGTAGAGGATGTAATCGCCTATGCTGATATCATCCAAATTGGTGCAAAGGCTATGTATGATCATGGCATTCTTCGCAGATGTGGCAAGGCAAGGAAGCCTGTATTATTAAAACGCGGATTTGGATCTACGCTACAGGAGTTTGTACAGGCAGCAGAGTTTATTTTAAGCGGTGGTAATGAGGATGTCATGCTATGTGAAAGAGGCATCCGCACTTTTGAAACCAAAACCCGCTTCACGCTGGACCTTTGTGGGGTGAGCTATTTAAAGGAATATGTCAACCTTCCGGTAATCCTCGATACCAGTCATGCGATGGGCTACCGCTACGGCGTACCTGATCTTACCCGCGCCTGCATGGCCATGGGCGTAGACGGTCTGTTGATAGAAAGTCACCCCAACCCGGCAGTGGCCCAATCCGATGCAGC
The DNA here is from genome assembly GCA_965227155.1 of Cyclobacteriaceae bacterium. Lineage (GTDB taxonomy): Bacteria > Bacteroidota > Bacteroidia > Cytophagales > Cyclobacteriaceae > UBA6059. The sequence goes on along the minus strand of OZ245731.1, from coordinate 2,542,109 downwards.
ACAACAGTTGGATTTTGATCAGTACAAATCCCTTTATCACTCTTTGGAGCCTATTGCTGCGGCTGTAGGCAGAAAAATGATCTGATGGCCACTGACCCGAAAGCAATAAAAATGGTTATCCTGGATGTGGACGGCACCATGACGGATGGTGGTGTTTACATAACCGAAGAAGGCAAGCAATTCAAAAAGTTTAATGCACGCGATGGTATGGGCATTAAATTACTCAAGAAAGCAGGTATAGAGGTGGGCATTATCAGCCACAGCAAAAGCACCGGTATGGTTACGACCAGGGCTGCCATGCTGGATATTGAATACTGCTATGTGGGCGCTGAAGATAAAATGAAAGTACTACAGCAGTGGTCTGAGAAGCTCAGGATTGCCCTTGAAAATATCGCCTATGTGGGTGACGATGTAAATGACATTGAAGTCATGCAGCTAGTGGGGTTGAGTGCATGCCCTGCAGATTCAGTAGCAGCAGTAAAGAAAATTGCGAATATTCATCTCACAAAAAATGGAGGAGGTGGTTGTGTCCGGGAGTTTGTAGATGACTATTTGCTAGCTGGCAGACAAGACTAATTTTCTACTACCATGATGGGTATCGATAGCAGCTCCTGAAAATCTTCTGCCGCCTCAATCATATCAATATCATCTTCCTCAACGAGCCATTTGATCATTATTTTTTGCCTTGATTGCTTGTGTTCGAGTTTTTTGATCAGGTTAAACAGGCACTTGGTAGAGCTTGTGTTGAAAAACCATAGGGCAATCTCCAATTCTATAGTCCTTGTTAATCCCTCTACTTTATTGAGGATGGGTTCGTAAAATTCGATGGCATTCTCAGGGCTTGATTTACCCTTGATAATGACCTTGCCTGAAGTTTCGTCCAGATAAACGTAAGGGGTTGTTCTCGTAGGTTCCTTAATGTAGGTTGTATTGGTAATGCTCTTGATTGTGGTCATAATTATAGTGTAAGAATGATTGCAGTCATATCATCGGTCAATTGAGCCTCACCTCTGTATGTTTCAAGGAATCCATTGAGGCTGGCTGCTGTAAGTACCTGCTCTTTTGTGAATTTGACTAAACCTTTTGTACCCAGTTTCTGCTCCTCACTTTGGTGCAGCACATCGGTAATTCCATCTGAATACAGCAGGACTTTATCCCCAGCTTCATACTGAATAGGAGTCAAAGTCAAACTCTTTTTAGCAATGGCATTAAATTTTGTTCGGTATCGATTTAGGCCATTGGCTGAAGAATGTATGAGACTAATACCGGTACCAGAAAAAAAGATTTCCCCTGTTTCCAGATCTTTTAGCAAAAACCCCATTTCAGTATCCAAGCCTAATGGATTCTCTTTTTCCAGTAATGAATTGAGGGTTTCATAGACATCATAGATAGAATCAATTAACGTTTCTTTCGAAATATTATCGAATTGCTGCTTCAATACGCTCAATACAGACATGGAAACCAAGGCTCCATCAATGCCGTGCCCAACACAATCGCCAAGCAACACCATCGCATATTTATCATTGGCTTTTACCCAATAAAAATCCCCGCCCATTTTTTGGAGGGGTCTGAATAATATTTGTGCATCCTGAAAATGACCTTCAAAATGCTTCAAAGCGGGCAAAAAGGAAGCCTGAATACTTTTAGGATCTACATCTATGATTGAATTTTCAGCCTTGAATTGTTTAGGCTGATCGAAGACAAAATCACTACGATTACTAAACGTATGATGAATTGCAGCATAATCTGAAATAGGGCCGTTCACAATCACCACATTCCCCTCGTTTTCATCCTGAAATAAGGACACAAATGATTGGTCATCAATTTCTAAGGTGAAATGACCCAGGCCCTGATGCATGAATGACTGGGCAATAGACTTGATGTCTATAGCCTTGTTGACACGGTCATTTTCCAACTCTGTTTGAATGGAAGATCCATCGAAGAACCAAAGCCCTTCGACAGATTTTTTAAAGTCCAGCATATTTTAAGAAGCTTTTAAAGCAGTAGAATCAGCATGTGCCAGCTTTCGGACAAATGATTGGGCAATTGATTTTAATAGACCAATGCTTGCCTGGCCAGCGGGTTCTACTATGTGCATGTAGTTATTTGGGCTAACGCTTTGGATGAGATGCAAATCTTCACCCATCCTGAAATGAATGCAATTGAAATGATCCGGCATCTGTTCTGCCTGCCAACCCAATGCATTGGTCACCTCTTCTTCATTTAAGACCTCAAGGGTTTTGAGGTCTTTATGAGCGTTTCTGAATTCCGTCCATTTTTCCTTAATCACGCTGCTCATGATTAATTGAGGTTATTTTGGATGTCCAATGAAGCAGTTTTCGCAGCTTTGCGGGCCATGCCCAGATTGGTTTTTTTACTATCAGCAGCGAGATAAATGATCATTTTTTCATCAGGCGTTGGCTGAATAATGTGTATTTGGGTGTTTAATTCAATGATCATTGCTTCGATATGCTCATTACCCAGGCCCATCGCATTTTTGGCTTTGATTTTAGCCTTTACAACCTCTGCATTATAGGCTGCGGCCGCATCCATATCAAACTTCTCATCTACTAGAAATGAATCGATGGTGAGACCCGTTTCTAATTCTACCAGAGACAAGGCTTTCAGTCCGCCCAACTCATCTCCAACCTCTTTAAATACATCTCTTACTGATTTTGTCGATTTACTTGCCATAATTGGTATTTGTCTTTTTGTGATCTAATACAAAACCAACAGGCCATAAATCATTTTGTTTAACTATTTATTTATAATCCTTAAACAAAAACTATGAATACCAGGTAAATTCTTGAAATACAATTATATGTACCTACATATTTTTTTAGGGTAATTTATTTCCCTCCCTCCATTTCAATCTTATACTGATCCTGCATTTGGAGCAGAACCTCTATGGCTTTGGCCAGTTGCTGGTCTTCTCCTGCGGCCAGTCTTGCCGGATCATTGGCCATTTTGATGTCTGGTTCCAGCTGATTGTTTTCCAGGTACTCACCATCCATGGTGAGCATCCCCACCTGCGGTATACCAAAAACAAGTGTAGGATCTATCTGCCGTTCCCACCATACAGCAGTGCCGGTACCTGGCACAGGCATACCTATGATCTGACCGAGCTTTTTAGACCGGTAAGCAAATGGAAACATATGGGCATCTGAATAATTGCCTTCACCCACCAGCAATACTGTAGGCTTTGTCCACTTAAACTGTGGCTCAAAGCCCAATCTCTTTTCTCTTGGCGCAAACTGGATATAGCGCTCACCAGCCAGGAAGGTAGCCAGATCTTCGTGCAGCCATCCGCCACCATTGAAACGGGTATCAACCACCAGAGCCTCCTTCTGATAGTTGAGCCCCAGCACTTCCTCATATACCGTTCTGTAGCTGCTATTATTCATGCTCCGCACGTGGACATAGCCTAGACGTCCATCTGAGATCTCGTCAACCTTTTGCCGCATGCTCTCGACCCAACGATCATACAGCAGGTTATTCTCCTTACCCAGACCAATAGGTTGAATCACCTCTTCCCACCGGTCACCGGATTGAGGATCATAAAAGCTAATAAGCGTATTCTTGCCTTCGATTCTATTTAGGTATTTGAAGATATTATCCTGGGCTCCAATCGTTACGTCATTTATTTTCTCAATGATGACACCTGCCCTTACCCTGGTATCAGCATTATCAAATGGCCCTTCATTCATGACCTCAGCTATTTTTACACCTTTGCCGGAATAATCTTCGTCATAAAACAACCCCAGGGAAGCAGTTTCATCACCATTGGACATATTGTCTCGATACCTGGCACCGGTATGGGAGGCATTGAGCTCACCCAGCAATTCTGAAAGCATTTCAGCAAACTCATGATTATTACTGATGTGTGGGAGAAACCTTTTATACTCATCATAATAAAAATCCCAGTCTACACCATGCAGATCCTCCCGGTAAAACTTCTTTTGAACCTGTCGCCAGGCATGGTCAAAAATATAGGCCCGCTCTCCTCCGGGATCATATTGCATTTCACCGGGTGTTTTAAGACTTTCCTTTTTCCCCGATTCTGCATCGATTTTATAAATAGTGCCACCGGATTGTACGAACACATTTTTGCCGTCAGCATCTAATGCAAGGCTGTTGGCCGCTGTGCCAATTTTGGTAAGAAGCTTTGTTTCATTTTTACGTGGAGTGGTCACCCACAAGTCAAACCCAGCCTCATATTCGCTTAGATAATACAGCTTTTCCCCATCAGGTGATAATACGGCATCAGACAATAATGAGCTGTGCTGTGTTAGTCTGACTTTCCTATCTTCCAGCCCTTCGAGCTCGATTTCTACAGTCGGTAGTTTATCATCTTCATCCTTTTCCTTGTCTTCTTTATCTTCTTTCTCTTTCTCCTGCAATAAAGCAAATTCCGCTTCGGAGAGCTGAAAACGATCGAAAGCCTCCTGCGTAAAAAACATGCCATACACATCATCGGAGGAACCCCAGCTGCCGTGGTTTTTCATACCGTCTCTATCGGAAAACCAGATCATCATTTTCCCATCCATCATCCACTTGGGTGCCACATCAGAATATCCGCTTTTGGTAAGATTGATAATAGGTTCTTTACCGGAGGCTTTTATCAAACCCGCCTCAGGTATCCATTGGTTTTGCTGGTTGAAGTTGATCAAAAACCACTTCCCATCAGGCGACCATTGATAATATTGGTCCCCATCTGAATAAGAGTAATTGTTGTCTGCGGCATACACTGTACGGGTAGTTCCATTCTCCATATTGGCAACTTTAAGGATAACCCGCTCTTCCAGATAGGCTACCTCTTTGCCATCCGGTGAGAAAGCCGGCTGAAACTCTTCTTTATCGATTTCGACCACCGGTTTTTCATCTATGATGGTTGATGCATAAAAATAAGGTTCATCTGCCCGCCGAATCGTAGCTGTATACACATTCCAACTATTGTTGCGCTCACCGGCATATACTACCGATCGGCCATCCGGGCTAAAGCTCACACTGCGTTCCTGCTCAGGTGTATTGGTAATTCTTTTGGTGATAGCATTTTCTACGGAAGTAACAAAAACCTCACCCCTGTAGATATAGGCGAACTCTTTTCCATTAGGTGAAAGGGCCATTTCGGTGATAGCGCTACCTATGGATTTGGCCAGTACCTGATTGCCGCGGGTATCATTTTTAATTTCGATATTGATTTTTTCGGGTTCTCCACCTTTTGCCAGTGTATAGATCTCTCCATTAAATGAAAAACAAAGCATACCATCATTGGCAATGGTTAAAAAACGGACGGGATGCTGGGAAAATCCGGTTACCATTTCTGCTCCGGCTTCATCTCCCTCATTCATTTTGTAGATATTAAAGTCACCGCTGCGCTCGCTAAGCCAATACAAAGTGCCATCTGTGGGGTCAATCACCGGGTTTCTATCTTCACCCTCCCAGGTGGTAAGCTGCTGAAATGATGCATCGGCCTGATCGTACACCCATAAGTCGCGGGTGATACTGGAAGTATGGTGCTTGCGCCATGGATCTTCGTAGCCCTTCCGGTCATGGTAGTAAATTTTGGAACTGCCCGCAGGTACAAAAGCATCATCCGCGGTGTGGGTAAGTATCTGTACAGGCTTTTGCGTAGCAAGATTGATTGCGTACAGCTCTGAGAGGCGTCCATAGGGAAATTGCGCATTGGTGTGTAAGTCAAGCCGCAGACTTCCAAACAATACCGACTGATCATCGCCACTAAAGCTGTGTGGCATATCATCCCTGGAATGATAGGTTAACCTTGTAGCCTCACCGCCTTCAGCAGGCATTACAAAAACATCGAAATTGCCATACCGATCACTGGCAAAAGCAATCTTAGAACCATCATGCGACCATACCGGCATAAAATCATGTGCTTCATGAATGGTAAGTGGTGTAGCTGTACCACCATTGGCGGAAACTCTGTAAAGGTCACCCTTGTAGGTGAAGATGATGGTTTGCCCATCGGGTGAAATAGCGGGGTATCTAAGCCATAATGGCTGAGCCGATAGGGCATGAAATGATAAAAGAATGGCAAGTGCGAATAGTATTCTCATGAGCTAATATTTTCCTGAAAATTAGGGCATTTCATGAAAATATAGGATGAAATGTAAATGCATGTGCTTTGAACCAAACAAATGCAAATGGAATAATGTGCTTTTCTGGCTTCTGAATCAAACAAAAAAATTTTGATCACGTTTGGTTTATATTATAAACTACTTTATTATTGCATCAACTTTATAAATATTATGGACGATAAAAAGTTAACACACGAAGAAAGCCTGACCCTGATCACACAGATGATCAACCAGTCAAAGCAGAATATGCAGCAAGGAAGTTTCTACTTTCTTTTTTGGGGGATTGTGGTATTGATAGGATACCTGTTTCACTACATACTGTTTGTCTATACTGACTACCCCTATCCATATGCTGTATGGCTAATTACCATACCAGCAGTGTTTGTGACAGTTTTTTATTCCAAAAAAATGGAGCGTGAAAGCGGCTTTAAAACACACCTTGATCATATGAGTGGAGAAATATGGACGGCTATCTTTCCACCTATTACTGCTTATGTTTTCCTGGGCTTCCAGCTTGGCTATGAAAACATCACAGGCCTGATCCTTTTCAGTGCTGGAAGTGCTGTTTACACAACCGGGAAGCTGATCAAGTTTAAGCCAACAATCATTGGTGGTATCACTATATGGATTGGAGCTGCTTTAGCTATCATTTTCAATTCGGAGGTGCAATACCTTATTGGAGCGATTACTGTTGGTACCGGCTATTTGATACCTGGTTTTATGCTAAGAAAAAAAGAAGCAAATGGCTGATTTTGAGAGTTTAGACCCATTGTTGCATTCACAACTTCGCCTGGCCATCATGTCTATACTTATCAGTGTGGAGTCAGCAGAGTTTGTTTTCATCAAAGAAAAAACGGGTGCTACAGCGGGTAACTTAAGTGTACAGCTCGACAAACTATCACAGGCAGATTACATCGTGGTGGAGAAAGCATTCAAAGGAAAAAAACCTGTGACCACCTGTAAAGTAACCACCAAAGGGGTGAAAGCATTTGAATCTTATGTACAGGCCTTAAAAGGTTATATCAACTAAAATAAAATGAATAGTCCAAATCAAATATCACTAGAACAAGCCATCTGCCAGGAAAAGAGAAATTTCCTGATAGAAACCAATAGCGGTATCTCTATGCCTATGGCCGGAGCCATTTACTGGATCGTGCTCGGTATTGCGGGGTACTCTTTACCACTTAATGAATGGGTAATGCTGGCCTTCTTTACCAGCGGATTGATTTTCCCGCTTGGCATATTGTTGGCACGGCCCATGAATGCCAATGTACTCAAAAAGGGTCCGATCGCGAATGTGACATTCCCTGCACTCATAGGTATGTTGGGGTTCTGGCCTATCGCGATGCTTACGTATTCTACTAACCCAACGCTGACACCACTTGTATTGGCAATAGGAATGTCACTGCATTGGCCGGTAATGGGCTGGATCTACGGTACAAACATTGGCATAATCCATCTTATTGTCAGTGCAGCTGTAGTTACTGCATTGTGGATTTCAATGCCTGAGCTGCAATTACAAATTATCCCATTTGCAGTATCCATCATTTATCTAATGTCAATTGCAGGCTTCAAATGGGAAGTATCAAGAGCTAAACAATATATCAAAGCTTAAAAAATTTTAATCATTTGGTTTACATTATAAACTACTTTATATCATGAGAAATTACATTAAAACATCGACAATCGCAGTACTGGTAGCCGCATTTACTATGCTGGCGCAATCTCTGATAGCTGGTGTTCCAGCATGGCAAAAGCTTCAGTATGAGGCATATCTGACCAGGGATTTGGGCAAATGGCATCAAAGCTTTGAGCTGGCCCAGCAGCAAAATGATGATCTAATCACGGGCCTGGCAGGCTATGGCATACTCAATGGCTCCCTGGCTTCTCAAAATGAAGATTTATTTAATGCTTACCTGGATGATACTAGTGAGGCACTAGAAAAGGCAATTGATGCAGAAGGCGAACGCCAGCATGAAGCCATGGCCATTCTTTCGGCTGTGTTGGGTGTGCGTATGGCTTATGCCCCCTGGAAAGGTATGTTCCTTGGACCCAAAAGTAGCAAGTACATAGAGGTGGCCGTAAGAGAAAAGCCAAATAATGCCATTGTACTGAAGCTATTGGCCAATTACAAATATTACACACCTGCTGCATTTGGCGGTGACCTGGAAGAAGCCCGCGAAGCTTTCGAAAAGTCCATCGCTATCATGGAAAAAAATGGCGAAGACCAATCCAACTGGATGTACCTCAATGCGCTGGCACATCTGGGTCAATGCTATGCTGCACTAGGTAAAAAAGACCTGGCCAAAGCTACCTATGAGAAAGCACTGCAGGTTGAGCCTGCGTTTGCCTGGGTAGAAAAAGTGCTCCTACCCGACCTGGAAGCCTAATAATAATATACCGGAGGAGCCCCATTAACTATCTGGGGCTCCCACACTATTCAAAACCTCTAAAACCAGAAGTTATGAAATCTATCAGCCTTATTATCATAGCATTGTGCTTCGCAATGGTTAGTCATGCGCAGCAAACGGTTAGCATTCACTTTGTAGATGGTGAACTTGCAGAGGGTATACCTGCTGTGAACCTCTACCCCAAAGAAGATTTCAGAAAAGGCGTATCTGCTGATTATAATGGCCTCATTACACTCACGGCTGATTTCATCAATCAGTATGAGCAATGGGTAGCTTCCAGTGTTGGCTATGATAAATTGACACTTGACAAAAACACGCTGCTTAAAGGTGGTACGATCCGGCTTTTCACCCAAAAGCAAGCGCTGGCAGAGGTGGTAATCGAAGCAGATCGAATGGTTGCAGAGGAATTTACTGTGGAAACCATCAATCAAATTGAAATTTATACCAACCCTGCTGCCAATGCTGATCCGCTGCTTGCGGTAAACACCATGCCCTCATCTACCACCACCGATGAGTCAGCCAGTATCAGCCTGCGAGGTAGCAGTCCACTGGAAACCGGCATTTTCTTCAATGGCGTACCTATATACAATGCTGTGAAGTTTGCCCAGCTGAATGGTATCGGCACTTTCAGTATTTTCAATACCAATCTAATTGATGAGGTACATGTATTCCCGGGCAACCCACCTTTGGAGTATGGCAATGTGTCATCCGGCATGATCGCATTGGAAACCAGCAATACCTTTGCACCGGTTTCTCAAACACAGGTGATCGCCTCGCTGGCGAGCTTTGGTATAGCACACAGCCAACCGCTCGGTAAAAAAGCCGGTATTACGCTTTTCAGCAATTACCAGCCTTCTGGTATCATCAAAGGACTGAACGAAGAGGCACTTCAGGAAATAGAGTCTTTCAATAGCCTCGATGCAGGGGTATATATCCATGCCAGACCAGGCAAAAGACTTACGCTAAAATCATTTACTTATGGTCTTAATGAGTCCTATCAGTTTAATTTCAGGTCACCCTCCTTCCACGGTATGCTGGATCAAAATGCGGGCAGGTTTTTTACCGTGAATAATCTGATCTACCAATGGAGTGATCACAGCCTATCTGTCAACACAGGGCATGGCGCTAATACTATCGGGTACCAGTTTAGTCAGTTTGACATAGACCAGCCGGAGCAATATGCCTACTATAATCTTAACTACCAGCTGAGCAAAGAGCGCTGGGACCTGAAGGGTGGCATCAGCTATGACCGGCAGGGGTATGATTTCTCAGGTACTTTCCCAACCTACAGCTTTGCCATGGCCGCGCACCATCCCGCTTCCCGAGAAAGCTACCGCCGCGAAATAAGCATTCCGGAGGCCTACCTGTATTGGAAAAGATACCTCTCCAAAAAGCTTGTGTTGGGTACCGGCTACCGCAAAAGCCTGGGACAGGTCGAGGGTGAAGATTATTTAAGTCGCCAGTTCAATGTTTTTTATAAACCCAATGATCAATGGGAATTCATATTTGGCGTAGGCGATTACCACCGCACTATTGTGGATAGAAACACCCTGGAAACCATATTCTTTGATTCTGAGCAGGTATCCATCGATGCAAAATGGTCAAGAGCCAATACAAAGGCACAGGTATCTCTTTTCCACAAAAAAACCACCCGAAACCATGCGCCGCAGGAACTGGCCGGTCTGGAATTGTTTACAGATTTTAAAATCAGTAACAGACTTCAATCCACCTTATCTTTTACCTACTTGCATGATTTCACCAATCACAGCCTTGAATCTTATGCCATGCAGTGGGATGATGCGGTAAACTTTTTTGCGCGCTGGGAAACTGCTTTTGACGCGGGCAATGGCTGGCGCATCAATAGCATCCTTAACCTGAGAGAGGGCAATGGCTATTTTGATGTGGCCGATGCTTCTTTCAATACTGGATTGCAGGTATTCGAACCGGACTTTAACAGTGAAACGTCACAGTTTGTGCCCTACAGAAATTTCAGCATCAGCGTAAGTAAGATACAGCCGATTGGCGAAAAGATGAGCCTGGTAGTTTTTGCCAACATGAACAACGTATTTGATTTCAAAAACCCGAGGGACATTATCTTCAATGAAGATTACAGCCAATCGGAGAAGGCCTATTTTTCAAGAAGGCTTATCTATTTGGGCTTTTCGATGAATTTTTAATCCTGCTTGCCTTGGTCAGGATTTGCTTTGCCTGATTGGATTATTCGGCTATTTTTGCAGCAACTAAAAAATGAGCCATGAGCGTACTTGTAGATAAAAATTCTAAGGTAATTGTACAGGGTTTTACAGGCAGTGAAGGTACTTTTCACGCTACCCAAATGATTGAATACGGAACCAATGTAGTGGGTGGTGTAACACCCGGCAAAGGTGGACAAAGCCATCTGGATAAACCTGTATTCAACACGGTAAAGGATGCTGTAGAAACTACAGGAGCTGATGTTTCAATCATTTTTGTCCCACCGGCTTTCGCTGCAGACGCTATTATGGAAGCTGCAGATGCCGGCATCAAGGTTATCATTACCATTACGGAAGGTATTCCGGTGAAGGATATGATTGGTGCCAAGCGCTATGTAAAATCTAAAGGTGCTACACTGGTTGGGCCCAACTGCCCCGGTGTAATCACGCCGGATGGTGCTAAGGTAGGAATCATGCCAGGCTTTGTGTTCAAGCATGGAAAAATCGGTATAGTTTCTAAATCCGGTACGCTTACTTATGAAGCGGCTGACCAGGTGGTAAAAGCAGGTTTAGGTATATCAACAGCTATCGGTATCGGTGGCGACCCTATCATCGGCACTTCTACACGCGAAGCTGTAGAGTTGCTCATGAATGACCCGGAGACTGACGGTATTGTCATGATTGGTGAGATCGGTGGTAACTATGAAGCTGAGGCTGCCCGATGGATCAAAGCCAATGGAAACCAGAAGCCGGTAGTCGGATTTATTGCCGGCCAAACAGCACCTCCCGGTCGCAGAATGGGCCATGCCGGTGCCATCATCGGTGGAAAAGATGATACTGCTGAAGCTAAAATGAAAATCATGGCTGAATGCGGTTTGCATGTGGTAAAATCCCCAGCAGATATCGGTGCTACCATCAAAGAGGCCCTTGCTTAAGTAGAAAGACTTTCCCAATATACATAATCCCGCTTCGGTGGGATTTTTTGTTTCTATGCAACGGTCTTTTTAAATTCTTTGGCTATCTTCATAGCACCAGCTATTGATGAAGATACCGTTGTAAGATGAGCACCCCAAAAAATTGGTGTTTGTCGATGTTGCTATGGCTTTTAGCCTATAGCAGTTTCGCCGATGCACCACAAATACAGAAGGGAACCCTGGACCTGAGAGGCCTTGATTTGGCTGAAAAACCAATATTAATTGGTGGGGAAACGATCTTTGAATGGGAACGCCTAACTTCTACACCAGCTGCCATTTCCAACACCTTATACCAAATACCCGAAATCTGGGATAACGACACCCTCGGTAGCGACATCATTACACGGTTTGGGTATGGCACTTATCATTTTCAAATAATCCTCCCTGAAGGTACTACCCTTCAAAAGCAGGAATTAGGCCTAGGCATGCACGATATCTATTGTGCCTATGCGCTTTTTATCAATGAAAAATCAATTGGTGGAAGCGGGATAGTTGCCACTAGTGAAGCTGATTATAACCCCTATTGGAAACCAGAAGTCATTCGATTTATTCCTACCAGTGATACCCTACAGGTAGCCCTGCAAGTTGCCAACTACAGCCATTCTAAAGGGGGTATTCGGGAGGCCCTGATGTTTGGCGAAGCGCAAATGCTGGAAAGCATATATGATGATAATCGCGCTTACGATTACATGCTCACAGGTTGTTTGCTTATGGGTGGCCTATTCTTCCTAGGACTTTACTTCTTTGGTCGCAATGAATACAGCATGCTGCTGTTTTCTCTGTTTTGCTTGAGCTATGCCTACAGAATTATCGGTGCAAAAAACTACGCGCTTCATCACCTGGTTTCTGACATCCCCTGGCTACTCACCATTAAAATCGAGTATCTGACACTTTTTCTATCCGCTGGTCTATTCATTGCCTATTCGTACCATCTTTATCCAAAGGAAACATCCAAAAAATTCTATATTGGTTTCACGGCTATAAGCGCATTTCTATGTCTTATTACCCTAATAACCCCACCAATATTCTTTACCCAGTTATTGACTCCCTTTTTTGGTTTGATCCTATTGGGCACGCCATATTTGCTCTACACCTATTTCCTTGCCGTTAGAAATAAACAGGATGGTGCTTCAATAGCGGCTGTAAGTATCATCGCAATCTCACTGAGCTTTTCCTACGACATTCTCGCCTATCTGGGCTTTTTTACTAAAAACAACTTTGTCATTTTTCTCAGCTATGTAACCTTCTTCTTTCTGCAGTCATTGATTTTGTCTTATCGATTTGCCGTAAGTTTCAAAAAGGCTGTATCCAAAGCAGAACAGGCAGCTATTGCCAAGTCGGACTTTCTATCTACCATGTCGCATGAAATCAGGACACCACTGAATGCCGTAATCGGGTTAACGAATCTATTACAGGTAAATAAGGGGCATGAGGAAAATCTTGAATCCATCCGGTTCTCGGCTCAAAACCTCTTGCAGTTGATCAATGAAATCCTTGACTATGCCAAGATCGACGCTGGCAAAATTGATTTTGAGCAGGAGCCTGCCAATATCAAGAAGTTGATGCTACAACTGGCCAATGCATTTCGATCCAGAATGGACAAAAAGCTACCCGTAGAACTTATCGCAGATGTGGACAAAAATATCCCCGACCTGGTTTTATGCGATATCACCCGACTCAGCCAGGTATTGACCAACCTGATCAGCAATGCCATCAAGTTCACCAACTCGGGTTATGTAAAAATCAAGATTGAGGGTTTGAGCCAAACTACGGGTAAGGTCAAAATCAAGTTCAGCGTGATTGATACAGGCATTGGTATACCGGAGGAAAAGCAGGACTATATTTTTGATACGTTTACCCAAGCCAGCTCCTCCACCACCCGTCAGTATGGTGGTACAGGCCTTGGCCTGTCCATCAGTAAGCGTCTGCTGGAGATGCAAAATGTAAGTATCGAGTTGCAGAGTAAACCTGGCTTTGGCTCAACATTCAGCTTTACACAGGAGTTTAACCTACCAGCTGAAAAGTCATTGGAAGCCAGTATGCAGGTGCATAAAAAATTGGAAGAGAATTTGTTGACCGACAAAAAGATTCTCCTTGTTGAAGACAATCACATGAACATTGTGGTGGCAACAAAATTTTTAGAAAAATGGAAGGCCAAAATTGATGTCGCCGAAAGCGGTCAGGAAGCACTGGATAAAATCAAGGATCACGATCTTGTGCTTATGGACTTACAAATGCCGGAAATGGATGGCTACACTACCTGCAAGATCATGCGTAGGAATGGGGTGTCCATTCCCATTGTTGCACTCACCGCTTCTGCATTACTGGATGTAAGGCAAAAGGTGATCGCCTCTGGCATGAATGATTATGTAACCAAGCCTTTTGATCCTGATGAGCTTTATGAAAAAATTGTAAAGCAGCTCAATAAAAATGTAGCCTAGTATTTCTACTCATCATGTAATACATCAGCGGGATTTTGACTGGCGGCCTTTATGGACTGAAATACTACAGCGGCCAAGGCAATGGTGATAGAAGAAAATACAGCCAGGCAAATGATTTCCCATCCAATGCTGGTACGATAGGGGAAATTCTCTAACCAAGAGCCTCCTAGGACAAAAATTGTAGGGATAGACACCATAGCTGCCAGCAAAGCCAGTATCAGATAATCGCGATTAAGGATGTACACCAATTGTTGCATACTGGCACCAAGCACTTTTCTTATGCCAAGCTCTTTAGATCGCCGCTGTGCCGTGTAGGAAGATATCCCGAAGAGGCCCATGGTAGCTATTATGATGGCAAGTATGGCAAAAAACTTCAGCAATTCTCCTAGCCGCTGCTCTGCTTTGAAGCTTTCGAAATAAGCCTGATCTGTAAACCTATAGCGAAAAGGTAAACCGGGGGCCACTGAAAGCCAGGCTTCCTCTACATCAGCCATCACTTCCTCCACCTGCCCATAGGGTAGTTGGGAATTTAACCGAAGCGAAATATAATTCACATCTCTGGCGTAAATCGGTGCGCCAAAAGTAAAAAGTACAAAAGGCTCTACATTTTCCTGTAAGGAATGGAAATTGAAATCATCCATAATCCCGATCACATTAAACCTCGTTTCCCCACCATTGTAAAGGAGCTTTTTTTGTAATGTAGCCGCATCAATATCCCAACCCAACATGGTAGCGGCTTTCCTATTGATGATCACATTATTCGTTTCAGCGCCAAATGCTTCAGAAAAATACCGGCCCTGCAGTAGAGGTACCTCTAATAATTTCAAATAGTTTTCATCCGCTACTGCATAGTTTATCGGCAGCTCCTCCCTGTCACCATCAGAAGCGGAAAAATGATCTGCATTCCAGATATAGGGTGGCGTGGCATCTGAGATACTGGCATTTTCCACAGCTGAGTGAAGCTTTATTTGTTCAAGAAATGTCGCTTGCCCTGCCTCCAGCCTCTGGGTTTGTGAGATCACGATGAGATTGTCCTTATTGAAGCCCAGCTTTTTTTGCTGAAGAAACTGAAGCTGCTGATACACCAATGTTGTAAAAATGATCAGGGAAATGGAAATCACAAATTGCACAAATACCAGAGAATTTCTCAGGGAAAAGCGTCTTTCACGGGTTTTTAGATTCCCTTTCAATGCACGAATCGTATTGGTTTTAGCAATGAATACGGACGGGTAAAAGCCACTTAGTAAGGTAGTGATACACAGCAGCCCCACTAAAACCCCTATGGTAAAAGCTGACCCAAGTTCAAAGATGAGGTCTAGCTCAAATAGGTAGTTGAAATAAGGCAGCATCACCTCAACCAATCCCACTGCCAGCACAATGCTTGCCATACTCAACAAAAAGGCTTCTACCAAAAATTGGAAAAACAGGTCTCTTTGATTGGCACCGAGTGATTTCCTTACACCTACCTCCCTCAACCTCCCTGCATAGCGGGCTGTAGCCAGGTTCGTGTAGTTAACGCAGGCCAATATCAATATCAGTAATCCTACAATTGCAAAAAGATAGATGTATTGAATGTCACCCAAAGCACCCAACCGGTTAGGGATATCAGAAGTAAACAGCCAGATATCTGAAATGGGTGATAGGTACAGGTTCCATGATTTTCCCTGACTCGTATATTCTTCAAAAGTTTGACCATAAACCCGCATCAAACTTGCCTCGGCATGCTGCGCCGGCAAGTCAAGCATTTGCTTTTTTACAGCTGCCAGGTCACTGCCAGGCTGCAACTTAAGGTAGGTTGCAAAGCCCGTCCATATCCAACTCCATGATAGCCGCTCTACCTGCTCAAATGATTGCAAGCTCACCAATATATTGAAGGTAAAATGCATATTGGAAGGCGGGTCTTCCATGACACCCGACACTAAATAATTACGAGTCACTTCACCATTCAACATTTCAATCGATCTGCCCAGCACATTGACTTCACCAAAATATTTAAGTGCCGCCGATCGGGTCATCACCATACCATTGGGTTGTGCCAATGCCGATTTGGGGTTGCCAGCTATCAGGTCAAATCCAAAAAGGTCGAAAAAACTGCTATCAGCAGCGAGCACACCGAGCTCTTCAAAAGATACTTTTTGACCCGCCTGCTCTAATGTTAAAAGTGGTGAGCTAGGCGTCATGATGCGGCATATTGTCTCCACCCCGGGTACTGAGCTGCGAACAGCATCAGCTACTGCAGGGCCGGTAGACCCAAACTTGTCGAAGCTATCACCCCAGATATAAGTTTGGTCTATTCGGAATATACGGTCAGCATCGGGGTAAAACTTATCGTAGGATGTTTCGTGGCTGATGTAAATGATAATCAAAAGGAAGATTGCCAGGGCACTGGCTAAACCAAAAATATTGAGCAGCGCGTAGGATTTTTGCCTGATAAGGTTTCGAAAGCCAACAAGGAGACTGTTTCTAAACATATGATCTTTTTCTGCAAGAATACCAAGCATCGTGCCGAATACAATGTGTTGTTATTCAGAGCTTTACCTCAATTATAAAAGCATTGAATGTGCGCAATAAGACAATACTGTTCGCTCACGACCAACCCACTTTTTATCTATGAATGCAGGGAAATGGCAATAAAGTCTAATACTGAAGGTGTAGATGATTCTAAACCTTGACCTCTCCCAGCACCACCATTTGATCAAGGGTAGGATTTTCACTTCCTCCTTTGGGCTCCAGGGTTACTGCAAAGGCTGAGGCATTGGTCACAGACTTCATGCGTTGCAACAGCCCCGCTTCCTGAAGATTAATAATGCCGATATCAACAGGTTTTCCATCCACAATCGCCCATAGCTGATAATCATTTAGCTGCCCTGGATCAAGCAGTGAGGCTACCTTCAAATAAACTGCCTGCTTATCAGGCTGAAAATATATGAATGCTGACGCCTCCGGCTGCAACGGCAACCCTGCCAAAGCGATTTCCAGAGTTTGCTCGCTGGTCACAATCGCCAGCTCACTTTCCAGCTGATTTACAGATCGCCTGGCTTCTTTTACATTATCTGCCAGCATCTGATTTTGGCTTGCCAACTGTTGATAATTGCTTTCGACTTCCTGCCATTGTGTATAGAAATAAACTGCTGCTATTGAGGCTAAAGCCAGCAGACTGACAGATGCGGCCATCAGCCATCGTGAGGAAGAAGATTTGTCTTCATCAGAAGTCTCTTGAGTGCTTTCTTGATCGAAAGTTGTGCTATCTGCCGTTATTTGCGCGAACAGATTGTTTTTCACAGATGGGTCCACTGACTCAGCCAAGGCCAAATCCATAGCCATCATTTCTTGTTCAATAGCAGCTAAAGCCCTTTTAACCTCCGGATTTTTTGCGGCATACTGCTCCACCTCCTGCATTTCTTCCGGGGAAAGATCTCCAAGCACATACAGCTCTAATATTCCTGACGATATGTATGCTTCTATATTCAAAGGTCTATTCCAACAATCTTTTTCAATTTAATTAATCCTCCTCTAAGTCTTGATTTAACTGTTCCGAGGGGAATGTCAAAATATTTTGCAGCCTGCGATTGACTATATCCTTTAAAATAAATCAAATCGATGATCTGCTTTTGCTCTTCCGGCACCTCTTTGAGTAGTCCGGCCACTCCTATTCTTTCTTCAATAATTTTATCAAAATTTTCCCTGTCAAATTCATATACGAATTGATCTATCGGATTGGTCTTACTTCCCTGGGTAAATTCTTTTGATCGGGTTTTGTCAATGGCCAGGTTACGAAAGAGGTTGAGCATCCAGGTGTAAAGCCGCCCTTTTTGCTCGTCGTATTGATTGATTTTCTGCCAAATCTTCACAAAACCATCCTGCAGCACCTCTTCTGCTACCGGCTTATGCTTAACGATTCTCAATACTACGCCATACAATGCCCCACTGTAATGATCATAGAGATAGCTTAAAGCAAGCTTGTCCCTGGCTTTGAGCCGATCAATGAGCTCACGCTCTGATATAATAGGTTTAGTACTGATTTTGGAAAGATACTAAAATGATGTGGGTTCTGTTCTTAAGGTATGAGATATTAAATTGTACTGTAATATTTGAGCAAGTCCGTAGTTGTGACAATCCCCACCAGGTCATCTTTATCTACCACCGGCAAACAGCTGAAATCATGCTGCATAAATATGTTGGCAGCCTCATTGACCAATTGATTGACATCAATACTGTCTACATGTTTGGTCATAATTTCCTCCACACTAAATGTCTGTAGTGCAGTAGAGGCATCAACTTTGCCATTAACAAATTCTGACACGAATAATAATTTCCTGATATCAGACATACTCAAGATGCCAACTACGGCATCACCATCTACCACTGGCAAATGATGTATCCCAAGTTTTTTCATTAACTGGTAAGCTTCATTAGCATCTTCTGATTGCTCAATGGTTTGAATATTGGTGCTCATTAAATCTCCAATTCGGGTCGCCATAGTCAGTTTTAAAATTTTTATAAAGTAATTAATTTAATGACAAAGAAAGATGATCATCCTTCAATTTGTCAGGTTAATTTTAAAACACAAACTTCATCCGTTATGTCCCAATCGAAAAAACATTATCTAGAGATATTTGAAAATAATAAAGAATGGGTTGCCAATAAACTTTCCCTCGACCCTGATTACTTCAAAAAGCTTTCCAAAACTCAAACCCCTGAGTTTTTATACATCGGGTGCGCCGATAGCCG
Organism: Cyclobacteriaceae bacterium; assembly: GCA_965227155.1. Lineage (GTDB taxonomy): Bacteria > Bacteroidota > Bacteroidia > Cytophagales > Cyclobacteriaceae > UBA6059. Next base: position 2,523,262 of record OZ245731.1, on the reverse strand, counting down.
AATTCCCGCCAATGAAATTATGGGCTTGCAACCCGGTGAGGTATTCGTACACCGGAATATTGCCAATATGGTAGTAGGTACCGATGCTAATATCAATGCAGTCATTCAATACAGCGTACAGGCCTTAAAAGTTAAACACATCATTGTGTGTGGGCATTATGGCTGTGGTGGTGTGAAAGCCGCTATGGAATCTCAGGACATGGGGGAGCTTTCGCATTGGCTACAAAATGTACGCGATGTATATCGCCTACACCAAACAGAGCTGGATAGCTTTGAGGATGATACTGCCAGGTACCAGCGGCTGGTGGAGCTAAACATCGTAGAGCAATGTATCAATCTGATCAAAAACTACCACGTACAGAGAAGCTGGTATGATACCGGGTATCCTTTGGTACATGGTTGGGTTTACAACCTGGAAAATGGCTACCTGCGTGATCTGGAATTAAATATGCCGGAGGTGATTAAGGACATACGTCCTATTTATGACCTGAAAACCAATAAGAAATAGCCTAATTGTATAAATTGAGGCTATGCAAACGCTGATCACCCAATTTTATGAGGCTTTTGCCGACCTGGACGCAGAAAAAATGGTGGGCTGCTATCATAAGGATATCGTCTTTGAAGATCCTGCATTTGGCAGGCTTCAGGGCCAAAGAGCTATGAATATGTGGCGCATGCTCTGCGAAAGTCAGCAAGGTAAGGACTTTATAGTGACCTACAGTGATGTTGGTGTAAGAGATCATATCGGCGTTGCAAGCTGGGAGGCACATTATACCTTCAGCAAGACAGGCAGAAAGGTTCACAACAAGATCAAGGCAACTTTTGAATTTCAAGATGGAAAAATCATCAAACACACAGATGAGTTTGACCTGCACCGTTGGGCCCGGCAGGCTCTTGGCATGCAAGGTTTAGTCATAGGATGGACCAGCTTTTTCAGGCAAAAGCTACAGGCTCAAACCAATAGTCTTTTGGATAAGTATGAGTCTTCAAAAAGGCAAGGATAGTACCAATTGCTCTTAGTTTTCTATCTGGTTCTAGTCCAATTCTCCAGTTGTATCTCCTTCAATCGCTGAAAATGCTTCTCATTATTTGTGACAAGAATAAGATGATTAGCAATTGCAGAAGCACCTATTAAGAAATCAAAATCATCTACCGTTAGACCCTCACTTTTAAGTCGTGCCTTTTCTGTTGCAAATACGTCTAATGAGTCGAAGATTGGTAGTATCTGAACCCCGCTAAGGAAATTTCTTAGAGCCTGTCCGTTTTTCTCTGGAGTAGCACTTTTTGCTACTCCATATTTAAGTTCTGCTAATGTGATTTCTGAAATAAAAAGAGAACCAGGCTCTACAGATTCAAATTTATCGTCCAATTTGAATCTTCCCTTCATGTAATAGATGCAAATATTTGTATCAAGAAGGTATTTCAAAGGTCTTCAATCTTTCTATCAATATGCCTGCTCTCCAGAATTTTGTCAATTAACTCCTCAGCACTCTCCTCTGACTCCCACGCCCCAAAAGCGGATTTCATGGTTGTTTTTGAGGCTTTTCCAGATTTTATAGACTCTGACAATTCCTCAATGATATTAACCTTCATTTCCGGGCTAAGACGTTCAAGTAGGCCTAGGTAGTTATTCAATATTTTCCTGTCATCAGTTTCCATATACAATTAATAACATCGACATAAATTTTAAATTCAAAAACTGATATCAGTGGTTAATCTTTTACAAATGAATTACCTCATCGTATGCAGCTGCGGCTGCTTCCATAATCGCCTCCGACATGGTTGGGTGAGGGTGAACAGATTTAATGATCTCGTGGCCTGTAGTTTCCAGTTTTCTGGCCGCCACAGCTTCTGCAATCATTTCGGTCACATTGGCACCAATCATATGGCAACCCAGCCACTCCCCGTATTTGGCATCAAAGATCACCTTTACGAAACCATCAGAATGTCCGGCCGCTTTTGCTTTTCCTGAAGCACTGAAAGGGAATTTTCCAACCTTAATCTCGTAACCAGCTTCTTTGGCTGCCTTTTCAGTATAGCCAACTGATGCAATTTCAGGGAAGCAATATGTACAACCTGGCAGGTTATTGTAATCTAGTGGCTGAGGATTTTCTCCGGCTATTTTCTCAACACAAATTATGCCCTCTGCTGAGGCCACGTGAGCAAGAGCAGGACCTTTCACAATATCGCCAATAGCATATACCCCATCTACGCTCGTTTTGTAATAATCGTCAATGACTACCTTTCCTTTTTCCGTTTTGATACCCAATGTTTCCAAACCAAGGTTTTCCAGATTGGTAGTAATCCCAACTGCAGAAAGCACTACATCACATTCCAGCTGTTCCTCACCTTTCTTGGTCTTTACCGTCACCTTACAACCTTTACCTTTGGTATCTACAGCGGTAACTTCCGATTCTGTCATGATATTGATGCCCTTTTTCTTGAAGGTGCGTGCAAGTTGTTTAGATATTTCCTCATCCTCCACAGGCACTATGTTGGGCATAAATTCTACAATGGTCACCTCTGTACCAATGCTGTGGTAGAAATAGGCAAACTCTACGCCAATAGCACCGGAACCCACTACAACCATCTTTTTAGGCTGCTTTTCAAGAACCATCGCTTTGCGGTAGCCAATTATCTTTTCATTATCGATAGGCATAGAAGGCAACTCCCGAGATCTACCTCCTGTGGCCAGAATGATATGATCAGCCTCGTATACTTCCTTTTTGCCATCTTTTTCTACTTCTACTTTTTTAGGAGATTTCAATTTGCCGTGACCATCGATATGATCCACCTTATTCTTTTTCAAAAGGAACTGCACACCCTTGCTCATGCCATCCGCTACTCCGCGACTCCTTTTGATCATGCCTTCAAAATCAACCTTGGCTTCTTTTACGCTGATCCCATAATCCTGTGAATGACTGATGTATTCAAACACATTGGCACTTTTGAGCAACGCCTTGGTTGGGATACATCCCCAGTTCAGACATATGCCACCTAGAGACTCACGCTCGATCACACCTACCTTTTTGCCCAACTGTGCTGCGCGTATTGCTGCTACATAACCACCAGGACCACCACCAATTACTAGAATGTCGTATTTTGAAGCCATTTTTTGAAGTTTTCTTTAATAACAAACGCGGCAAATTTAAGTCCTTTCACCGTAGAAAAAAACTGATGCAGGAGCTGTGACTCCCGCCAAACCGCAAACTATTACAGTAACGGAAGCCCATCCGTTGGGGATATTCTATTCATTAATTTTATTTTTGGAAGCTTAATCATAAATTGAAATCTATGGGATTATTGACCGGTAAAAATGCTTTAATCACCGGTGCTTCTAAGGGCATCGGCAGGGCAATAGCACTCAAGTTTGCTGAAGAGGGAGCCAATGTTGCGTTTACATACAGAAGCAGTGTAGAGCAGGGCCAGGCACTGGAAGAAGAACTGGCCTCTAAAGGCGTAAAAGCTGTAGGCTATCAATCTGATGCCGCTGACTTTGCAGCTGCAGAGGAGCTGATCACTAAGGTTGTTGAAGAGTTGGGCAGCCTGGACGTACTTGTCAACAATGCCGGTATCACGCAAGATAATCTCCTAATGAGAATGACCGAAGAAATGTGGGATAAGGTAATCAATGTTAACCTCAAGTCCTGTTTCAATACGGTTAAGGCTGCGACACGCACATTCATGAAACAAAAGAGTGGCTCTATCATCAATATAACCTCGGTGGTAGGTGTAAAAGGGAACGCAGGCCAGGCCAACTATGCAGCTTCTAAGGCCGGCATCATAGGCTTCACCAAATCGGTGGCTTTGGAATTAGGTTCCAGAAATATTAGATGCAACGCCGTGGCACCCGGCTTTATAGAAACTGAGATGACTGCAAAACTTGACGAAAAGACAGTGCAATCCTGGCGCGACGCAATTCCACTCAAAAGGGGTGGAGCACCTGACGATGTGGCAGACCTATGTGTGTTCCTGGGATCAGATCGTTCTTCCTATATTACAGGCCAGGTACTACAAGTAGATGGCGGGATGCTTACCTGATAGCATCAAAAGTTTGTTTGGGTCGTTAGACAAAATGTATGGATAGAATTCAACTTCTTTTTGAGCACTCACCCTGGTGGGTGCTTGTTTGTCTTTTAATAGGAGCAGGGTATGCCTTTTTGTTATATCAAAAGAAAGGTCCCTGGTCTGCCCGTACTAATAAACTGCTCGGACTGGTTAGAGGCTTGCTGGTGGCATTTATTGCCTTTCTGCTTATAAATCCTCTGCTAAAGCAAATCCTTAATGAAATTGAAAAGCCCGTATATGTATTGGCCGTTGACAACAGTCAATCCATTGTAGAAGAAGAACCGGAAGCGACAAAGACAGCTCTTGTTTCAGCCTTACTGTCTGTACAAGCTCAAATTGCAGAAGAAGGTGCCGAGAGCAGCATCTATAGTTTTAATGACCAAAATCTATCTGTTGACAGCATCCGTTTTGATGCACCCTCAACCAACCTGAGTAGCCTCTTAAGGCAAATTGAGAATGACTTTGAGGGTAAAAACCTCGCCGGTGTGATTCTTTTTTCAGATGGTATATTCAATCAGGGGATATCGCCGGATTTTCGAAATTATGCCTATCCTATCTCTACTGTAGGACTTGGGGATACTATTCCTCGTAGAGATCTTAAGATTAGAAATTTACTCTACAATGAAATCGCCTACCAGGGAAATAGATTTCCTGTAGTAGCAGAAGTGCAAAACGAAGGTTTTGAAAATGCTACCACCGTACTTTCAGTCATGAAAAATGGTCAGGTGATAGCATCTGAAAATGTTAGTTTCGAAGGGCCTGGTGTGAAAGAGGTCACCTTTACATTGGATGCGGATGAAGCCGGTTTTCAACGATATTCACTCTCACTCAATGCGCTCCCGGAGGAAAAGATTTCTGCCAATAATCGCATGAACGCATATTTGGAGGTGATTGAAGGTAAGGAACAAATATTGATTGCATCAGCAGCACCACATCCGGATATCAAAGCAATTACTGCCTCCCTTTCCCGGAATCAAAATTATGAGATTACTCAATTCATTGCTGGTATCAATGACTTTCCAGAGGGTAAATATGACCTCATCATTATCCATGAGGCTTTTGATCGATCAAGAAAGCTGGGTGGTTACCAGGAGCAGCTATTTGCCGATGGCCAATCCCTGCTGCTGATCATGGGCAACCGCTCTAATTTCAATCAATTCAATGAGTCCGTTGGTATGCTCAGTTTTGAACAAAAGAGAGGCCAGAAAGATCAGGTAAGGCCGGCTATCAATGACAATTTCACAGCTTTCAATCTCAACCCAGACATCAATGAGGTAATTGAAACCTACCCCCCAATTGAGGTTCCCTATGGTGATTTCACCATCAATGCCAATACCGACATTCTGCTCTATCAGCAGGTTGGTAGTATTGTAACCGACAAGCCCCTCATTGCGGTTACTAAAAAGCAGGAAAGTAAAATCGCCGTTGTGATGGGCGAGGGTATCTGGCAATGGAGACTTCAGGAATATGCACAGGAAGATGATGCTAAAGTCTTTGATGAGCTCATCTCTAAGCTTGTTCAATATCTAAGTACCAAAGAAGATCGCCGGCGATTCAGGTTTTCGCCGGAAAAGAATGAATATTTCGATTCGGAACCTATTGTTTTTAAAAGTGAGGTGTATAATGATATTTATGAACCGGTGTATGGCTATGACATTACCATTCAGCTGAAAAGTGAGGCTGGTGAAATTCGAGAATACAGCTATACCACCAGTCCAACCAATTCAAACTTTGCGATTGGCCAGCTTCCCGCCGGCATTTATCAGTACACAGCGAGCACCAATCTGGACAACCGGAAAGTGAGTGTAAACGGGGAGTTTTCGGTGAAGGAATTACAGCTGGAATCCATTTCGCTTACCGCAAAGCATAATTTGCTGCGTAATCTCAGCCAAAATAGCGGCGGAAATTTCTACAGCTTATCAGACATCAATCAAATTGGTGATGCATTAGCACAGCAGGATGCGAAAGGAATAATCTATTCCAGCGAATCGTATCAATCGGTTATCAATCTGAAGTGGATATTCTTTCTGCTGATAGCCCTGGTATCCATTGAGTGGTTTACCAGAAAATTTAATGGGAGCTATTGAGTAATAGTTTAAACTTTTAAGTTAAATAAGGCTGATTAGCATTAACAAATTAAAAGTATTGACTATTAACTTATGTGAAGCTTATACTTTAAGTATAGCTCCTCCTCTAGCAATTTTTTCAATGAAATATCTCCATGCGGTATATTGGGCCATATAATGCCATCTCCCAGATTCTCGAAGTTTGCCAAATCCTGTTTATCTGCTCGGTTTAATTCAGGCAGATCGATTATCGATCGTTGCAGTAAGGTGTCATTATTTAATTTAATAGATAATACGCTTGCTTCAATATCTATGGTCAATTCTTGAATCCTTAAACCATCTACTACAATGGCTTTTTCTATAGGTGAAATTCTTGAAGATAAAATGTCAACCGATTCCTTTTCGTTAAAACGATCAATTATGTCGTTGATGGCCTTAAGACTTGTATCATTTGTTATTACAGTGCTCATTTCAGGAAGAATTAAAACAAAAAAAGGGAGCAACTTGCTCCCCTTTCTTTAATCTTCTTTTTTCTCTTCTTTCTTTTTTGCCTTCTTCTTGACCTTTACGGTCAATTTTTCGGCATCTTTTTCATGATCGGCTACCAATACATCACCCTCCTGCACTTCACCTTTCAGGATTTCCTCAGCGACCTGATCTTCAAGGTATTTCTGGATCGCTCTGTTTAGTGGACGAGCTCCATATTGAGGGTCGTAACCTTTCTCTGCCAGAAAATCTTTGGCAGCTGTGGTAAGCTCCACTTTATAGCCAAGCTCTTCAATTCTCATGAATAGCTTCTTCAGCGTCAGATCGATGATCCTGTGGATATGCTCTCTTTCCAGTGAGTTGAAAATAATCACATCGTCCAATCTATTCAAGAACTCGGGGCTAAAAGTCTTTTTAAGTGCATTTTGGATTGTTGATTTCATCAATTCATCCGAATTATCACGACGTGATTGTGTGGCAAAACCAATGCCTGCACCGAAATCCTTCAGATCCCTTACACCGATATTAGAAGTCATGATGATGATGGTATTTCTGAAATCCACTCTTCTTCCCAAGCCGTCAGTTAAAATACCATCGTCCAGCACCTGTAGCAAAATATTGAATACATCCGGATGTGCTTTCTCGATCTCATCCAGCAGTACTACACTATAAGGCTTTCTTCTTACCTTTTCAGTGAGCTGACCACCTTCTTCATAACCTACATAGCCGGGAGGCGCTCCAACCAGTCGCGATACGGAAAATTTCTCCATATACTCCGACATATCGATACGCACCAAAGCTTCTTCTTTGTCAAAAAGATAGGTCGCCAAAACTTTTGCGAGCTCTGTTTTACCTACACCTGTAGGCCCAAGAAATACAAATGAACCAATAGGCTTTTTCGGGTCCTTCAGTCCCACGCGGGTACGCTGAATAGATTTTACCAGCTTCATGATGGCATCCTGCTGCCCAACAACCTTATTGTCTAGCTCTTTTTCCATGCCCAAAAGCTTCAGGCTTTCATTTTGTGCTATCCTGGCTGCGGGTATACCGGTCATCATGGCGATTACCTCTGCTACGCTTTCTTCATTGACGGTGTAGCGTTTGGTTTTGGTTTCCTCTTCCCACTTCGCTTTCGCAATTTCCAATTGCTCAATAAGCTTCTTCTCTTTATCCCTAAGCTGAGCCGCCTCTTCGTATTTTTGGCTTTTTACTACCTGGTTCTTCTCTTTCTTAACCTCCTCAATCTGTTCTTCCAGGCTTACAATATCATCAGGCACATAAATGTTGTTGATGTGTACACGTGCACCAGCTTCATCCATTACGTCTATCGCCTTATCTGGTAAAAATCGATCGCTAATGTACCGATCCGATAGGCTTACACAGGCGTTTAACGCTTCCACTGTGTAATTTACATGGTGGTGGTTTTCGTATTTATCCTTGATATTTTCCAGAATCTGGGCAGTTTCTTCGGGTGTAGTGGCATCCACCATTACTACCTGAAACCTTCTCGCGAGAGCACCATCCTTTTCTATGTACTGACGGTATTCATCAAGTGTAGTAGCACCGATGCATTGGATTTCGCCTCTGGCTAATGCCGGTTTGAACATGTTGGACGCATCCAATGATCCGGAGGCGCCCCCTGCACCCACAATAGTGTGCAACTCATCGATGAAAAGAATTACCTCGGGTGATTTTTCAATCTCATTCATCACCGCTTTCATACGCTCTTCAAACTGGCCACGGTATTTTGTACCGGCTACCAAAGAAGCCAGGTCAAGTGTTACAACTCTTTTGTTGAACAATACCCTGGATACTTTCTTCTGAACAATTCTCAGAGCAAGGCCTTCAGCGATAGCAGTTTTACCAACGCCGGGTTCACCAATCAAAATAGGGTTGTTCTTTTTACGTCTACTCAGGATCTGAGCTACGCGCTCTATTTCTTTTTCACGACCTACTATCGGGTCGAGTTTATCATCCTCAGCAAGCTTGGTAAGATCCCTGCCAAAGTTATCCAAAACAGGTGTTCTGGATTTTTCAGTGCCTTTTGAGCCTGATTCCCGGCTGCCAGATGAGCCAGAGCCACTGCCAAATATTCTTGAGGACTCTTCATCTCCTTCGTCAGTATCGGAAGATGCCAACGGATTGTCAGTCTGATATTCTAGTAATTCTTTCACCACGTCATATGTTACGTCAAACTTCTCCAATATCTGTGTTGCAATATTATCTTCATCGCGAAGGATAGAAAGCAGTAAATGTTCGGTGCCAATCAGTTGGCTTTTAAAGATTTTGGCTTCCAGATAAGTGATCTTAAGTACTTTCTCAGATTGTCTTGTCAATGGAATATTTGCCAGATTTTTAACATTGCTGGTAGCTGTACCTTTAGTAGCCTGCTCAATGGCAGCTCTCAATTCATCCAGTGATACGCCTAACTTTTTTAGCAGGCCCACAGCTACACCTTCACCCTCGCGGATCATGCCCAGCAGCAGATGTTCTGTACCTATGTAATCATGCCCCAACCGCAGTGCTTCCTCCCTACTCAATGAGATTACTTCTTTTACTCGGTTTGAAAATTTTGCTTCCATATAATGGATGTATAATGTGTATAGTAAAAATATAAGTTATAGGAGTCATTTACTACGATTCCCCTATTAAATTGACTACTGTTTAACGCAGTTTAATTTCTATTTGTTCATTATTTAAAAAGGATGAAGACCTTATCCGTAACAAAGCCTGAGGACCCTCGCAGAACAACAAATCAAGTGCGCTAAGATTAGGAACAAAATCATTGCCAAAAACCTGTAAATAAGGTTTTGCTGTGTAAATGTTCCTGCTATTGAAATCCTTTTTAGGGTTAATGAAAGATCTTAAATCCTGATAGTCAGTGTCTTCAGGCGCAAGATATTGGTTAGTGTAGTCTATCTTTTTTGGAATATCCAACAGCTTCAAACAAAGTGACAATAAGTCATGGTTAATGTCAAGTAAATAGTCGAATCGTTGTGTAAAAATTTTGTGGAAAAACGGATAATAGTACTCAAAGAAAGGTGCTTTGCCATATGAAGACTGAATTGACCGCCAATGGATAGCCTGCCAGTTTTGCCGGTTATCAATTTTGACCTCCTTCATGGCCTGCTTACTTCTTCCTCTCAGCACCGGCACAGTAAGTGCCAGCAGGCCATTGGCACCTAAAATCTCACAGCGATTCCTGTAAGTCTGCTTCACATAATTCGCATGCTGATCAATGAGCACTCGATCTGCTTTGTCCAGCAATATGAAATACTCCAGATTCGGACAATATTGGCTTTCTATCAGGATATTGAGCATGTTCACAAGAACTGGTAGATATCGCCCAGCCCTTCACGTAGTACTTTTACTTCTGAAGTGGTGCAATCCACAACTGTACTAGGCTCTACATTACCATAACCGCCATCTATGATGATATCAACCTGGTTTTTAAACTTCTCATAGATGAGTTCCGGATCTGTAGAATACTCAATCACTTCATCATCGTCCTTTATAGAAGTGGTAATGATAGGGTTACCCAATTCACGCACAATTTCCCTGGGGATATTATTGTCGGGTACTCTAATGCCCACTGTTTTTTTATTGGCATTTAGAATTTTGGGCACCTTAGTGCTGCTATCTAGGATGAACGTATAAGGCCCCGGCAATGCCTTCTTCATGAGCTTAAAGGTTGGTGTGGGCAGACTCTTCACATATTCGCTGATGTGGCTTAGGTCATAGCATATAAATGACAACTCTGTTTTTTTACCTTTCAGCCCCTTGATCAGCATTATTTTATCAATGGCTTTAGCATTGAAAATATCACAGCCCAGTCCATAAACCGTATCTGTCGGGTAGATGATCACGGCCCCATCGCGTAAGGCTTCAGCTATCTGTCTGATTTTCTTCTGTTCGGGGTTTTCAGGATATAGTTTGATGAATTCTGCAGACATTTTGGGAGGTTTTTGGCTTTATATCGTTTAGCTATTGAATTTATTACATTTGCGCGATTATGCGAAATAGAAAATGGCTCGTATTGGTGATCATCGTGTTTTCTACGATGCTCTCTTCTTTTCTCTTCTATTTTTATCAGGTGCTATACACACCCAACCTTCAGCAGGAAAAAGAAGCTACGGAGATCCTTATTCCTAAAGGCGCTACCTTCAAAGATGTTCAAAATCTTTTGTATGAAGAGCGCATTGTCACCGATTTGGTAGCATTTAGTTTTTTGGCGAAGCTGATGGATTACCATACTTCGGTAAAACCTGGCGTCTACACCATAGACCGGGACATGAGCAATATCCAGGCGATACGCAGGTTGCGGGCCGGTGACCAAACGCCGGTGCGTATTACTTTCAACAACATCCGACTACTGCAAGAACTACCTGAAAAGATCACCGAAAACATCAGCGTTACTGAGGAGGAGCTTACCGGGCTTCTCATGGATTCCACAGTGGCAGCTGAGTATGGCTTTTCGCCAGAAACCTTTATCGCTATGTTTATCCCTAATACCTATGAAGTGTATTGGACCATCACAGCTAAAGAGCTACTGGATCGCATGAAAAAGGAGTATGATCGCTACTGGGATGAAAACAGAAAAGCGCGGGCCGCAGAGATCGACCTTACACCAGTAGAAGTAAGTACCCTTGCCTCCATAGTACAGGCAGAGACCCAGCAATATGATGAAGCTGACCGGGTAGCCGGGCTTTACCTCAACAGGCTCCAGCGTAATATAGCCTTGCAGGCTGACCCGACACTGGTTTATGCTGTAGGCGATTTCTCTATAAAACGCGTTTTGAATGTGCATAAGGAGGTGGAATCTCCTTACAACACCTACAAATACCAGGGTTTACCCCCAGGACCGATCAATATGCCACAGCCAAATTATATTGATGCTGTGCTCAATTATGAAGAACACAAGTACCTTTATATGTGTGCCCGGGAAGATTTTTCAGGATATCACAATTTTGCAACTAACTTACGGGAGCATTTAGAAAACGCCCGCCGGTACCAGCAGGCTTTAAACCGCGCCGGCCTTTACCGCTAAAATATGTTTTCAAGCGAAACGCAGATTAGAGTACGATACGCCGAAACCGATCAAATGGGCTATGTCTATTATGGCAATTACGCCATGTACTATGAGGTGGCACGCGTGGAAGCTTTTCGAAAGCTGGGTTTTCCTTACAAAAATCTTGAGGACATGGGTATAGGTATGCCTGTGCTGTCGATGGATATCAAGTACAAAAAAGCGGGTAAGTACGACGAACTACTTACCGTGCGCGTAAGTATACCAAACATGCCTTCAGTAAAAATTCGCTTCGACTATGAGGTGATCAATGAAGCTGGGGAGATTATCAATATCGGCACTACTACACTGGCATTCATGAAAATGGACAGCTATAAGCCAGTGAGGATGCCACAGGTGATGCACGAACTACTGACACCCTATTTTGGTGAAAAGGATTAACCTCCACCGGCATCTCCTGTTTAGCAACACTTATGTTCGTTTCATTGATTTTCTGAAGCGTCTGCCCATGCGAAAAGGGCGGGCAAATCTGTACGATACGCTCGTGATCTTTATGACCAAAGTGCATGAAGATGAGATTTTTGACCGTGCCAATGCCGTGGCTTTCAGCTTCACGCTGGCCATATTTCCATCGATAATTTTTCTTTTCTCTCTGGTGCCTTTTGTGCATACCTACATACCGGAAATCGGTACTAATCAGATCATGAGTTTTCTCTCGACTACCTTGCCCGAAGAAATGTATACCGTAGTGGCAGGCACTATCGAGGACATTGTCAGTACAAGAAGGGGCGGATTGCTATCCTTCGGTGTACTGTTTGCCCTTTTTCTCGCCACTAATGGTGTCAATACTTTGATTAAGGCTTTCAATAGCTGCTACCGCACCAAAGATACAAGGGGTGCTTTCAGTACCAGATTTATCGCATTGGGACTTACGATAATGCTGGCTTTTGTATTGATCATTGCTATGGCATTGCTCGTTATTGGGCAGGTGGTCATTGACTGGCTTTTTAGTTTTGGCATACTTACGGAGGATATTATTTACTACACCATCATTTTTGTCAGGTTTTTGGTGATTCTGGTTACCTTCTTCATGGTCGTATCTTTTATCTACTACCTTGCACCTGCCATTCACCAGCGATGGCGATTTTTATCTGCAGGAACGTTTCTGGCAGCGCTGGCTTGTGTAGGTGTATCTTTTGCATTCGCTATTTACATCAACAACTTCGGTACTTACAATAAAATTTACGGTTCTATTGGCGCTTTGATTGCCCTGATGCTGTGGCTATATATGCTATCGGCCATCTTGCTTTTAGGCTTTGAGTGGAATGCCAGCCTGGACCTTGCCGAGGAAAAAAGCCAGGCTATGGCCAATGGGGAAAATAAATAGGCGCTTAAACCAAATATTTTACCTCCACATTTGCGCTAAAAAAGAATTCATCTACATTTGCAATCCGTTTCAGCAACCGGCTGAAAATTCATCATTTAAGAAATACAGAGGCGTGGCAGAGTGGTCGAATGCGGCGGTCTTGAAAACCGTTGTACCGCGAGGTACCGGGGGTTCGAATCCCTCCGCCTCTGCAATAAAGCCCTTATACAGCTCGTATAGGGGCTTTTTTATTTTTCGGTACAACCATAGGTACAACTTTTTTTAAGTGGGCATTATTCGTAAACCTTCCACATCACATATTCTTTGGTTATTTCCCAGTCTTTAAAATCCACACCAAAGAAACTTCCGGATAAAATAACCTTACACCTCCTCAATCCGAACCCAGGTATCCAGACTGGCATGGGCTGAGCCTCTGTAGCTACCCTGCACCGGCAAAGTATGTGCCGGATGATAGCTGGCAGCAATTGGGATGTATTGCTCGGTGACCAGAATGCCCGCCGAGGGGTCCCCGCCTACCCAGCCTCCACCGGGTACCCAGATTTCGACCCAGGCATGGAGTTCATGTCCTTCTTCTAGCTCCGGGTTATGCGAATACCCACTAACAAAGCGGGCCGGAATATTATGGGCTCTGAAGATATTAATCAGCATCCATGACAAGTCCCTACAAGAGCCTCGCCTACCCTCAAAGCATTGTGTGGGGGTGAGTAAATTGTTTTCATAACGCAACTCATGATCCCAATCCCTGCGTATAGCAGCGCATAATGCCACCAAAAGCGCCAGCGGTTCAGCAGCTTGCTTCTCCATAAATCTATTGACCCATTCCAGCATATTTTCCGGCAAAGGCTCCTGCTGATTGTAGATTTCAAGGGCAGGGTGAAGGTTTTCTGTGGCTACAGGCAAAAATGCAAAAGGATTAACAAGCTCAACAGATACTTCCAGCTCCACGGTTATTTCAAGGAGTTCATGGCTACCGGAAAACCAACATTGATGGTAAATATTATTCTCTGCGTCGGTGCGAGCCCCTATACCAGCCGGCTCAGGAGAGATATGCAACTCGAAATTTTCTACTTTAATATGTGGCTTATTTGCCGGGTAAAATCTCAGGTATTGAGGGTCCAGAAAAACGGGAGCTTGGTAGGTGTAGCAGGTGCGATGGCTAATTTTAAACCGCATCGGCTGTTTTTCGATTTTCCAGCGCAGATGATAGTGCATCCGCAGGTAGCTTATCGATACCTTCCTTCAGCCGCTCATTCCAAAACTCAGAAATATGGGACAATTGCTTTTCATCAAATCGATGCTCTACAATCCTGAATTCATTATTCCTAAGAATGACTGTATCAATGGGGAAGTCTACATCATTCACCGATATGCGGGTGGCATCAAAAGAAAGAAAGCCACTTTTTAGCCCAAACTCAAGGGAAGAATCGAAGGTGAGGGACCTTTTGAGTACGGGATTACCAAATCCAGAATTTCCAATGATCACATAGGGGGTACCTGGTCCTATTTCAATCCAGTTGCCCTGTGGATACAATAGATACAGTTTGGGACTAGGGTCCTGTTCTAATTGTCCACCTACAATCGCATGGAGATTGAAGGTAAGGCCTGATTCTTCGAGGGCCTTTTTATCTTCTGCCGCTGCCCGCTTTACCTGCTCTCCAAAGCTGGTTACTGCTTTGTAGAGCTTATTGAATTCCATATCCTGGTTTTCAATGGTTTCCCGAAAATAGGTGATGGCTTTATCGCGAACAGAACGTAAACCGGAAGTCATAATAAAAAAAGCGTGCTTTTTGCGCTGTACGGTAAATACTTTTTTGGCGATCGTGGTGTCATTACCCGATGTAATCCTCGTGTCTGCCAATCCCACAATGCCTTCTTTGGTAAGTATTCCTAAGCAATAAGTCATCCCTGTTCCTGTATATTCTGAACGAAGTTAGGCTGAATACGGAAATATTCTTCATATACCTCGTTGGATATTTCATTCATCTTCTGCTGAAGCATATCGAGGTATTCATGTAGTCCATAATCGAATACATCAGCAACTTCTGCGTACTCAAGATCAGCCCGCAGCGCACCAATTTTTTTCTCGGCCTGGTTAGAAAAACCACTTCTGGCGTTGGATATCTCATGGAGACATTCCTCCGCACTCATCAGACAAAAGAGTATAGACCTTGGAAAATATCGGTTTAACACCAGATATTCCACCACTGACTTAGGCGTGATCATGCCATACATTTTGCGGTACGCATTAAAACCGCTCACTGATTTCAGCAAAGCAGACCAATGGAGAAAATCCAATGGCGACCCAACATGGTCGATGGACGGCAACAGTATATGGTATTTTACATCCAGGATACGTGAGGTCTTGTCTGCACGCTCAAGGTACTGCCCCAATTTACTAAAATACCAGCCCTGTGTACGTGGTACAGTATCAGTGGCAATGCCATTGATCAATTGCAGCTGATATTTTATTTTCTTGAATAGGTCTTTTGGGTCGTCCTTTTTCCACACTTTTTTCTTAGCGGCTTGCTGCAGAAAATGGTAGAGGTCATTCAATACCTCCCAGATCTCGCGGGGGATATTTTCCCTGACGGCCCTTGCATTTTCTCGGGCATGCGATACTGTAGAGAGGATTGAATTGAGATTTCTATGATCAAAAGCCAAAAACAAGATGGCATTTTCCCGATCGATTTTATCACCAAATAGTGAAATGTAATGTGCTTTATCCCCGGTGGCGCTGATCAATGGATCCCATTGCTCGGTGATGCCCGGCGGTAAATCAATCGATAAGTTGAAGTTTACGTCTATGAAGCGGGAATAATTCTCAGCCCGCTCCATGTATCTACCCAACCAAAAAAGTGAATCGGCTACTCTACTCAACATATTATTTCAATTTAGTCAAATAAAACCCATGTATCCTTGCTGCCGCCGCCCTGAGAGGAATTAACTACCAGCGATCCCTCCACCAGTGCCACCCGTGTCAGCGCTCCCGGCACTACCTTAATCTCATCTCCATACAAGATGTAGGGCCGTAGGTCCACATGCCTTGGTGCCAGGCCTTTTTTAGTCAATGTGGGTACCGTAGAAAGAGATAGGGTAGGCTGCGCAATATAGCCCCTGGGTTTGTTCTTAATGAGTTGTCTGAATTTTTCATGTTCCTCCTTCGTGGCCTTGGGGCCAATGAGCATACCATAGCCACCGGCTGCATTGGTCTCCTTTACTACAAGGTCTTCGATATGTTCCAGCACATATTCCAGCCCCTCCTTTTCAGAGCAAAGGTAGGTTGGCACATTTTCGATAATTGGTTCCTCGTTAAGGTAGTATTTGATAATCCTTGGTACATATGCATAAATGGCTTTGTCGTCGGCAATGCCCGTGCCCGGTGCATTGGCCAGAGCTACATTGCCCGCTTTATAGGCTTCAAATATGCCTGGCACGCCCAGCATAGATGTTGGATTGAAGGCCAACGGGTCTAAAAAAGTATCATCGATGCGCCGATAGATCACATCAACCCTTTTCAGCCCACGTGTGGTTTGCATGTACACAAAATTATCCTTCACCAGGAGATCCTGGCCTGTTACCAACTCCACACCCATTTGCTGTGCCAGATAGCTGTGCTCAAAATAGGCAGAGTTGTAGATACCGGGCGTTAAAACGACCACTTCCGGTGAACTCACAGAACTCAAATGCCTCAGCATACTCAGCAGGATGCCTGGGTAATCGGATACCGGCCTTACCCCAAGACTGGTAAAAAGCTTGGCAAAGGAATGCTTTATGATTTCCCTATTTTCAAGCATGTAGGATACACCCGAAGGGCACCTGAGATTATCTTCCAACACATAAAATTTACCAGTGCGATCCCTCACAATATCGCTACCTGTAATATGGCACCAAATGCCTTTTGGTGGTTTCAGGCCCATACAGGGTTCTAAAAGGTCAGAGCTGGAATGGATGAGGTCAGCCGGGACAATTCCATCTTTAAGAATCTCCTGCTTATTGTAAATGTCATCTATAAATAGGTTGAGCGCTTTTATCCGCTGCTGCAGACCCTTTTCAATCTGGTCCCATTCACGGGCACTAATGATTCTGGGAATGGGGTCCAGGTGCAGGATTTTTTCGATCCCCTGATTATCATGGTAAACATTAAATGTCATACCCATTGACATTTGTGCCTTTTCAGTAGTATGCTCCAGTTGAAGCAACTTTTTTAATGAGTACTCATCGAGACTTTTCTTGAAATCCACATAGCAATCTCTGCAAGCACCTCCCCTTTCAAACATTTCATCGAAATGATCATCAGAATCATAATATCTCAATGCCATCGTAGAATATTTTTAAACGAATAAACATAATCGTTAAAATATTCATAATTAATACTATTTCCAATAGAGCACGGATTCAAGCTACAGAATGATTAGAATTTTCTTTGACTCAACAATTCATTTATATATTTCCAATTCAATGCTTTCAATGTCTTTGGAAACAAGCCCACAACCCAAAATGAAATTATTGCTGCAGGCCTCACCACCTAGAACCGTCTTATTAATCTAATTGTGCTCAATTTTCTATTAAATATTCCATCGCAAAATTTAGCTCCGCTCATAATTATCCTTTTCGTAATCAGTTATTATGGATATTTGTCACACTTCTAATCACGCAATATGTTATGGGATCTACAAAAAGGATTAAGTACTGCTTTATATTATGTTTGATGTTGACCTTTTCTTCCTGTGCTCAGGAGGATGTGGTCATTGAAAATGCCAATGATTTTGAGGCTTATCTGGCGGATGAAATGGATATCCAAGGTATCCCGGCATTATCCATCCATATCTTTAATGACCAAGAGGTGCTTTTCGAGCAATATCTCGGTTTCACCAACCTGGATCAAAACATTCCCCTGGCACAAGACCATTTATTTTTACTCGCTTCTGTTTCCAAAGTGGTGACTGGCGTGGCATTGTTGCAATTATATGATCAGGGCTTATTTGATCTGGATGATCCCATCAATGACTATTTACCATTTACAGTAAAATCTCCTTATTCTGCAGCAGACATCACTTTTAAGATGTTGCTCACCCATACTTCAGGCATTGCTGATGGTGCAGCACTGGATGATCAATATTATTACAATGAGGATAGCCCTATCGAATTGGCTGATTTTTTGGAAAACTACCTGACCCCAGGAGGCAGCTATTATGACGAAACAGACAATTTCCATGATTTCATCCCTGGCGCAGACTTTGAGTATTCCAATATCGGTAGTGCCCTAATTGGTGTGTTAGTTGAGTCCATTAGCGGCCAGCCTTTTGATGCCTACTGTAGGGCGAACATTTTTGAACCCATGGGCATGGACAACTCGTTTTGGCGACTGGAGGAAGCTTTTGGAGCCAATAGGACTATTGTGCAACCCTATGAATACACCGGTAGAGATTTTGAAGCTATCCCTCATTACACCTTTACAGACTATCCCAATGGTGGTTTACGAGCCAATGGCAGCGATCTTATAAAACTGGTTTCTGCATTGATGCAAGGAGGAGCATTCAATAACAGCAGACTGCTGGAACAGCAAACTGTACAAATGATGATGGGTCAGGGTATCGAAACTATCGACGATGAGGTAGGCCTTCATTTATTTAAAATGAATAGAAACCCGGTATTATGGGGGCATGATGGTGGGGAAGAAGGCGTATCCACAATTGTTGGGTATAGCCCAGAAAATCGCATAGGAGTGGTGATACTTACAAATAGTGGTGAGGCTGATTTGGATGAAATGTTGATTGAGGCTTATAAATTGGGAGAAACGCTATAAAACCCCTCTTAAATGTATCCCTGGCCTACAATACTATGATTAGGAAACCCTGGCTTAAACTACAAATAATATCATTATCAGGCAGTTAGTTAAGTAAATCAGCTATCTTGATGCGTACTGCCTATGCATCAGGTAAGAGAAGAGTAATTTTTGCATTAAATGCATTATTATATAATTATTACAAGAAATATTTTTTATATTTCTAGAATAATTGCTGAAAGCTAATCGTTAATTTATTTCGAGGTGGCGCTCTGATTCCATACCTTTAGGTAAATTAGCTAATTGCTGAAACCACTTAAAAAAACCACTCATGCTCCGCAAGGTATTCCAAACATTACCGGTGCTTTGGCTGTGGCTGTTTGTTTCAGAGCTACAGGCTCAGGACATCCGGTTTAGTCAGTTTTACCAGGCTCCCATTTATCTTAACCCTGCTTTTACGGGTACTACGGATGTAGGCCGCGCCGGCCTCAACTATCGTATACAAGGCACCAATACCCAATCCAACTTCACTACTTTATCGGGCTATGTAGACTACAATTTTGTAGACCACAGTGTTAGTGCCGGTTTTTTAGTGCTTGATGATAAGGATGAGGTCTCCGGGTATCGATCCACAACCGTAGCATTGCCCATCAGCTATGAATTCCAAATCAATGACTGGCTTGTCCTCAAACCTGCCTTACAGCCCTCCTATACTTCACAGCGCATTGATTTCAGCGGGATCTTATTTGCTGATCAACTGGATAACCAGGGCAATATTATTGGAAACACCAGAGAGGCTATTGCCGGGATGGCCGTCAATTATTTTGATGTGGCCTTTGGCACAATGGCCTATGGAGAAAAATATTGGTTTGGTGTAAGTGCGCATAATCTCCTGGAAAACAATGTTTCGTTTTTTGAAGGTGGCCGCGAAACTTTGCAAAGAAGGGTGTCGCTACATGGCGGATATAATATTGATGTACGACCCTACTGGATGCGCAACCGTCAGCAGCGAATCATTATGCCCAGCTTCAGTGTGGTGATGCAGGGAGAGTTCACCCAAGTGGATGCCGGTCTTTATGCATTTATGGAGCCTGTAATTGGGGGCATATTTTACAGAAACCTGCCCACTGGAGATAATGACAATGCGGCCATATCTGTAATGGCTGGGGTAAGGCTGCTGGGCTTCACCTTTGGATACAGCTATGATCATTACCTCGATACATTTAACACCAGCCCTGGTGGTGCCCATGAGTTTTCACTCACCTATTTGTTTGATCTCTCTGATCCTAACAAGCCGCCGCGCTCTTCTCGCTTATTAAGATGTCCATTACCATTAAACCTTTGATCAACCAATGAATAAAGCAATAAATTTCAAGTATCTATTAGGTCTTTGCTTATTCCTGAGTGCATCGCTCTATTCATCCAAGTCGATTGCCCAGTTTGATCTTAATTTCACAATAAGAAATGCCTGTAATGGACCTAACTCTGGTTCTATCGTAGTAACCATACAAAACAATATACCGCCTGGCAATACAGATTTTACCTATTACTGGCGAGGGCCAAATAATTTTGACGACACTCTTGCTATCACCAATAATTTAGGCACGCAGGGTGGTCTTGCAGCCGGTTTTTACCGAATAGATGTATACAGAGATGCTGACAATGCTTTTGAATCTGGCACTGTTGAGGTAAGAGAGTCTGCCGATCCGTTGGATATTGGCTTAGTTTCCACAACACCTACCAGTTGTAATGATGGCGATGGAGCCATTGATGTAGATGGCATTGACGGTACCCCACCTTATGTTTATGCCATCCTTGACGGAACAGGAGGCCCCTCTGTGGCAGGGGATTTTACGGGTTTTAATCCAAATGATGGCATTTACGAGAATTTGAATCAGGGCACCTATAACATTGCCGTGAGAGATGCTCTTCGCTGTGTTGTGGTTTTAAATCAAATAGATATAATCCAGGCAAACTCAACATTAGCCATTGCCTTAGATGATACGGATAATGCTTCCTGTAATGGAGCCAATGACGGCTCCATTGATGTTAGTGCTACCGGCGGTGTTGGAAATTACGCATATTCATTGATACAAGGTGCCGGAGCCCCCACAGAGCAAGATTTCCTCGACCAAGGATTCCAGGCCAATGGTGGCCTTTTTGAAAACCTTGCAGCCAACACTTATCATGCAGCTGTGCAGGATGATAACGGCTGTATTGAAATACGTAATGGTATTATTATCACTGAGCCTGATCCTATTGTACTTACACAGGAAGTAAGATTCACCACTTGTGATAGTACAATTGTTGATAACAACGGTAGAATCAATATTCTTACCACCACCGGAGGTTCACCTCCCTACACCTACGATTGGGTTGAGCCCGATGGGTTTACCGCAACTGGCCTGGCCATCAATAACCTGGAAGCTGGCGACTATGCCGTAACAGTAACTGACAATAACGGCTGTCAGCGCCAATTCAATTACATCATCTATGAAGGCTACAATCTACAGGCTGTACCTGATAATGTCTCCTGTACTGAAGCAGATGATGGTAGCATTACCCTAAACATCATATGGGATGACCTGAGAGATAATGGTGATCCTAATAATATTCCTCACGGTCAACCCGGCGTGAATCTTTTTGTACGCTGGGATAAACTTGAAATTACACCTACAGATACTACTGTCATTCCACAGGGAGATGTTGATAATGATGTAACAATCAGCAATCTTGGTCCAGGATTTTATGTGGCAACCGTTGAAGACCATTATTTCTGTATAAAGAGAGATACGGTAGAAATAACCGAGCCTGAAAATCCATTAAACATTGATGATGTAACTGTAGTGGATAACCAATGCCTTGGCTTTTCGGAAGGATCAATCGAAATAGAAGCATCAGGTGGCGGGTCTGCCATTTACAGGTATTCCATTGATGGTGGTATCAATTATCAGGAGGAATCCCTTTTTGAAAATCTTGCCTCAGGTAGTTACAATGTAGTTGTACTAGACGCTATCAATGGGTGTACTGACAATGAAACTGTTATCGTAGAAGAGCCTGCCACTACGTTTTTTATTGATGATGTAGCCACAGTAGATATTACCTGCTTTAACGATCCTGATATTGGTGAGGCCAATATTGTGATCTCAAAGACAGACCCTTCACACCCAATTACAGATATCAATTGGTATGATTTTGGGGCTACCACACCTTTCCTGGATAGCTCTCAACCCACTCTGATCGAGCAGGTGGATGACCTGGAAGAAGGTGCCTATACCGTAGAAGTGATAGATGCATTTGGCTGTGTGAAAACCTTTAATTTTCAAATAAACCGACCTGAAGAGTTTCGCTTTACACTCGAATCAGAAAACATCCCCTGCCCCGAAGGTGGTGATATTGAACTTTCTGCCACAGTAGAGGGCGGCACCCCGGATTACAATTACATCTGGACCTATGGTGTTGACACGTTACTAAACGAAATCAAGCCCGGCACCACCAGCTCCTTAAGCCTTGACAATACAACAGCCAATGCCGGCACCTATGTGTTGACAGTTTTGGACGACAATGAATGCCAGATCATTACAGATTTTGAAGTGACCATTCCCGACCCCATAGTTATTACAGCCGATCCGGTGATTGATAATGCCTGTATTGGTGGGACTGACGGCTTAATCGACATTAGCGTTACAGGTGGCACACCGCTACCGGGTAATACCTATAAATATTCCTGGGAATTCAATGGCAATCCTTTGCCCAACAATACACAGGATCTCAATAACCTTGGTGCAGGTGACTACACAGTTTTTGTTACAGACGCCAATGATTGCGATCCCGTATCTCAAACCATCACCATCAATGAACCTACCACCACCTTCAGTATAATCACGGAGGATATAACACCGGTCAGGTGCAATGGTGAAACCAATGGCTCCATTGATGTCACCATCCAGGTGGATGCCGGTCACCCGACAGCAGCAAATCAGTTCACTTACACCTGGTACAAAGATGGAAATGCAACACCATATGCTACAGCTACCAGAGACCTGTTTGATCTGGGACCAGGTGAATACGAATTGGTAGTAAACGACAATTTTCCAAATACCGCCGGATGTGAAATCTCTGAAACCTTCACAGTAGAAGAATATAATCCCATAGTGCTTAACCCCCAGGTAGTACAAAATGAATGCCCCGGAGAGGATATTGCCAGCATTACCTTAAATCCTGTAGGTGGCCTTGTGGCTACTGATTACACCTATGCATGGGAGCGAAACGGCGTAACAATGGCTGGTGAAACCGGCCCTGCTATTACGGATTTAGAATCCGGCAATTACGAGGTGACTCTTACCGATGATTTGGGATGTACAGTAGTGCAATCATTTAATATTATTGGCTTCACTCCATTCAGCATTGATACTGAAGATGTGACTAATGTATCTTGCTTTGGCGCGGATGATGGAGAAATATCTATCAGTGTGAGCGGTGCTAATGGTACTATCGAGTACCTCTGGGTACTGAATGGAAGCTTCTTTAGTGACCAGGCAACGATTTCCAATTTGGCACCCGGCACTTACGAACTTACGGTTGCTGATGTGATCGGCGGAACAGAATGTACCGTCTACAATGAAACTTATGTCATCACAGAACCTCTTGATTTTGACATTGTGGAAACGGTTAATGATGCCACTTGCAATGGTGATGATGATGGGGAAATCTCTGTGGTTCTGCAACGCAGCGGGGCTGGCTTTGATGAGACTGGATTCAGCTTTAGCTGGGTTGATCTTTCAGACAACTCGGTAGTGGCTACTGCTACTAAATCTATAAGTGGTTTAGCTGCTGGCGATTACCGCATCGATATCATTGACAATAATGGTTGTCCAAAATCAGAAACCTATACAGTGGTAGAGTTTTCGCCAATCACGGTAAATGAAACGATTGGTCAAATAACCTGCCCTGGTGACGCAACCGGCTTCATCAATCTGGCACCGGTTGGCGGTGATTTATCAGGTGATGGCAATTATGACTATGCCTGGACACGCAACACGGTGGCTTTTGGCGGCAACACACCGAATCTAACCAACCTCACACCCGGCACCTATGCTGTAACGGTAACTGACGACAATGGCTGTGGTGTTAATGAAAGCTTTGTGATTAACAGCATCCCGGCATTTTCTGTAAGCGAATCGGAAAGCGATGTGAGTTGCTTTGGTGCTGAGGATGGCGAAATTGCTGTAGGCATTACCGGTGGTACCGGCACCATCAACTACACATGGCTTAAGGATGGCAACTTGTTTTCCAATCAAAGCACTATTGATAATCTGGAGCCGGGAACTTACGAACTCACAGCTAATGATGCCAATACATGTCAGGCCTACACCCAAACTTATACTATCACACAACCACAGGAGCTGGAATTGGTAGAAACCATTACCAATGTGACCTGTAATGGTGATAGCGATGGTGAAATCGAAGTTATTTTGCGCAGAGGGGGTACACCAATTCCAGGAAACACATTTACCTGGACCAGACTTTCTGATGGGGTAAACTTTGCCAACAATGTTACTACCGTTTCCGGTTTATCGGCTGGCATGTATCGACTTGTAGCTACCGACGCAACGGGTTGTAGCATAGAAGAAACGTATAACGTGATTGAATTTTCAGAGATCCAAATCAACCCTACCATCACACAGCTGGAATGCCCGGGCACAAGTACGGCTTCCATTGAAGTAGGCCCGGTGGGAGGAGATTTAAGTGGTGACGGACTCTACGAATTTGCCTGGGAAAGAAATGGCACTCCATTAGCCGGCGAAACCTCAAATCTCTTAGAAAATAGAAATGCAGGAACCTATGAAGTATTTGTAACTGACGACAATGGCTGTACCGTAAGTGCGCAGTATGTAATCAACAGTATTCCAGCTTTTAATATCATCGATAACGTAAACCAGATTACCTGTCATGGAGAAACGGATGGTGCTATAGATTTGGAAATTACGGGAGGTACCGGAACCCTCTCATACCAGTGGATCTATGAAGATAATATCTTTGCCAATGTACCCGACATCTCTGGACTGGAGGCAGGCGATTATGAGATCACAGTTACAGACGAAAACGGCTGTGTAGCCCTCAATACAACTTACACTATCAATGAACCTCCTACTATCACCATTAATGCGGACATTACCGATGTGACCTGTGACCAGGTGAGTGATGGCATCATTGATATTACCATATCAGATGTGCCTGCAGGATTTGATGCTAACAATTTCACCTATACCTGGACAAGACTTGCGGATAATGTCGTTGTAGAACCAAATGGTCAGGATATCAGTGGCCTTGCTTCCGGATTGTACCGCCTTGATGTAACGCACCCCTCTTTTTCACCGGGAATTACTTCCAATTGTGTGATTTCGAGAGAATACCAGGTTATTAATTTCGAACCGATTGAAATTGAGCCCACAGTAGTGCAAAATACCTGTCCTGGTGTGAATGAAGGCTCCATATCCATCGATATACAGGGTGGAAGTGTCGCTACAGATTATGACATTGACTGGTTCCGAAATGACACCAATCCCTATGCATTTGATGTGACCACCATCAACAATCTGGCTGCCGGAAAATATACTGCTATTGTGTCCGATGATATTGGTTGTAGCACCGAGATTTCAATCAATATATTACCGATTGACAATTTTGTGGCAAACATTGATGCCAATGACGTGAGCTGCATAGGTGAAGCTGATGGATCAATAGAGGTGGATCTTACAGGTGGATTGACCGGTAATTTCCGATACAACTGGATCTTTAACGGCACCACGCAGCTGCCTGATCAGCCCAATCAGGAGAATCTTGCGCCTGGCACCTATGAATTATCCATTGATGCTCTGGATGCCAATGGTGACCCTATTTGTGATGTATTCGACCTCTTAGATGGCAATAGTACTCGTACATTTGAAATTGAAGAACCTAATCTGAAATTCATAATCGCTGATAATATTACCGATGTAAGGTGTAATGGCGAATCTAACGGTTCTATAGCAGTGCATTTTGAAGATAACGTTGGCAATCCAATTAGCTCCAATCAATTTGATAAGCAATGGTTTTTGGTAAATGATGATAACAGTTTGACTGAGCTCACTGGTGCCACAGGATCTACGCTTTCCAACCGTCCTGCAGGGGAATATTTAATAAGAATCACCGAAAATGCGCCTACCAGCAACAATTGTGTGTTTGAAAATACATTTACCATTCAGGACTATGATGAGCTTAGCATCGACAATATCATCACCAGCCAGCTTTCCTGCGACGGGGCAACAGATGGTTCTATTAGATTGGAGGTTTCGGGTGGAAATGCACCGACTGATGATGATTATATTGTAGAATGGACGCTGAATGGTGCCCCCTTTGTAGATACCGATCTTGCCACTAACTTAGAAATTAGTAACCTGGCTTCTGGCACTTACAAAGCAGTAATTACAGATCTTTCAGGATGTAGCATTACCGAAAACGAAGTGATAGTAGAGCATCAGCCCATCACTATTGCCAACTTTGAAGTAACCCAGATTTCCTGCTTTAATACTGCTGCCGATGGTAGCATCACAATAGAAGTAAGCGGAGGCACTGCACCATACAGCTTTGATTGGTCAAAAGATGGCGTTGGAAACTTCTCTTCAAACCAAAACCTAACTGGCCTGGAACCCGGCACCTACGCAGTTACCATCGACGATGATAATGAATGCCCTGGAGGAGCCATCACGAGTCAGGACTTTATCATAGAGGAACCCCCTTCTTATGTAATCGATGCGGTAGTAGACAATGAAACCTGCCTTGGGGATGAGGGCGGCTCCATCGATATTACAATCAATGTTACGCCTGATGGTGCTCTCAACCCATCATTGTTCGACTATACCTGGTTTTACGAAGGTGTGGAAATTACAGCCTTCAAAGACCAACGCGATATAGACGGACTTACCGCCGGCACCTATCGTCTGGATGTAGTTGACAACACAGATGGTGCCTGTGCTGTATCGAGAGAATTTACCCTGGTCGCTTATGAAGGACTGCAACTCAATGCAGACGTGGAACAAATCACCTGTCCAGGCGAATCTGATGGCAGTATCACCATTGACCCTATTGGCGGATCGCCTAATGGGCCACTTACCATTGAATGGTATCAGAATGATGTCTTGCTGGTCGACTCTACCGGCACAAGTATCCGTGGGCTTGAGCCTGATGCCTACCAGGTAATCGTGACCGATGCAGAGGGCTGTGCCACAAACCAGCGTTTTACAATTATTGACTTACCAGATATTTCAGTTCCTACTGAAAATGTAACCGTAACTCAGATTAGGTGCGAGGGTGAAACCAATGGCAGTATTGCTGTAAATATTGAAGGCGGAAATCCTCCTTATAATGTGCTCTGGAGAAGAAATGGTCAGTTTTTTACAGAAATATTAAATGTAGCAGATGCAGATACCGCTGAAGTGACTATCGATAGCCTGCAAGCAGGAGATTACACGATTTTAATCAATGACCAGAATGATTGCCCATCATTTTCAGCTACTTATACCATCAATGAGTTGACAACCACTTTCAACGGTGGTATTGCAAGACCGCAACCCATTGTCTGCCACGATGCAAGCAATGGCATATTGTCAGCTGTAATTTTACCGGAGGCCGGTCACCCCGACGATAATTTCGAAGTGGAATGGTATAAAGATGACGATGATGCGCCATTTTCTACGGAAACCACTGTGGAACAACTTGGCCCGGGAGACTACAGGCTGGAAGTGACCGATGAGTTGGGTTGTAAAAAATTCGCCGAGATTACCCTGACAAATCCTGATCCGATTTCTTTCAATGCAAGTGTAAATCCATTGATCTGCAACGGCGCTTCTGATGCTATAATCCAGCTGGACCCTAGTGGTGGCTGGGGTAGTTTTAGAGCAGAATGGAGGGAAGCAAGCCGCGGGGCACTTAATAATACCGGATTCCGACTCACCAACGCCTCAGCAGGAGAATACAGGATCAGCCTTTTCGACTCTGTAGGTTGTAGGGCAGATACTACAATCTTCATTCAGGATCCTATCAGAATGGTCGCTATTCCTACTGTAACCAATGTGGCCTGCCAGGGTAATAATACCGGCGTTATCGATCTTGCCGTAAGCGAAGGCACACCACCTTACAAATTTGAATGGAGAAGAGACACTACCCTAATCAGTCTGGAGCAAAACATAGAGAATTTGATTGCAGGCACCTATGCGGTGAGAATAGAAGATAGTAATGGCTGTATCATAGAAGTCAATGATATCGAACTTACAGAACCGGAATTGTCATTTAGCATTGAAGCGGAGATTGATCGCGTGACCTGTCACAATGGGTCTGATGGCGGTATATTCCCTGAGATTATTGAAGAAGGCGGCACTTCCACCTACATCTTTAATTGGTACCAGGATAGCACGCTAATAGCTCAGGACACACGAAATCTTCAGGGCATTAGCGGTGGCGAATATGTATTGGAGGTCATTGAGGCTAATGGTTGTTCAAAAACAAGGACCTTTAACCTCATCAACCCATTCCCTCTTACTACCAATGAAGTAGTGGAGGATCTATCCTGCTTTGGAAGCCTGGATGGTAGCATTGCAGTACAAGCGAGAGGTGGCTATGGTAATTACACCTACGAGTGGTCAAAAAGTGGCCAGATACTTCCTGATACCACCGGAAGGCTCACCAATTTGGATATTGGCATTTACCGATGTGTCATTACCGATGAAGAAGGCTGCGATATCATCAGGAGGTTTGAAGTAAGAGAGCCACTTCCGATTCTGATTGATTATGATTTTGAGCACAACACCTGCCCCACAAATTTTGATGCCTTTATCAGTGCTTCTGTTACTGGTGGCAGACCACCATATTCTTTCCTATGGCAACGAAATGGCGACCCTGTGTCCAATGACCTGTCGATAGACAGCTTGCCTCCGGCAGATTATGTATTGACCGTGGTGGATAGCAGCTTATGTGAGGTGACATCCGATACAATCACCATTACTGCACCAGAGCCTCTTGAGTTTAATGTGCTTTCTTTCAAAGACAACTTATGCCCAAGTACGGAAAACGGTGCTTTTTCTGTACAGGGTCGTGGTGGAACAGGACCATATCTATTTACATTTGATTCCAGTGCCTTTTCTAATAGGAATGATTTCTTCGGCCTGGGCAAAGGTGAGTACTTACTGGAAATTCAGGATGATCGTGGATGCGTATCGGATACCTTGATTGAAATCAATAACCAATATGAACTGGAAGCAGACTTCAACTATGATTTCCAGGAGTTGGCTATTGACTATACCATAGATTTTGAAGACCAATCTATCGGGCCGGGCATTGTGCGTTGGTTCTGGGATTTTGGAGACGAGCGGGCTGATGCCAATCAAAATCCATCTGTTATCTATGAGGCGGTAGGTGAATACATTGTAGAGCTTACTGTAGAAAATGAGGTACAATGTACGTCGACCAAGCGCGACACGCTGAATATCGAGCAAGGCTATGTCTTTACAATTCCAACCGGCTTCTCACCAAACAATGACGGTCTGAATGACTTCTTCCGTCCTGTTTTTGATAATATCATTGATATTGAAACCAGGATCATGGATCGAAATGGCCAGATTGTATTTATCGGTGAAAACAGAGAGGAATTCTGGGACGGCACTTTCAATGGCAAAAGAGCACCCCAGGCACCATATTATTATGAGATCGTCTACACTTCGCGTGCAGGAAAAACACGAAGTGCAAAAGGCAAGGTATTGTTGCTGCGCTGATTAGTTTTGCAACAAACTTTATAAGATGACCAGACTTCCCGCTGAATGGGAGCCACAGGCTTTCATTCAGTTTACTTTTCCGCATAAAAACAGTGATTGGGCAGAGAGCTTTGATGAGGTGGTGCCCTGTTTTGTGGAAATCATCAAGGCAGTGGCCCAATTTCAAAACGCCTTAGTGATCTGTGATGACATTACAACCACCAAAGCCTATTTCGATAGCCACCAGAATATTTTCTTCACCCATGCTCCTTCAAACGATACGTGGGCTAGGGATCATAGTGCTATCACTGTGGTGAGGGATCAGGACTCAGTATTGCTTGATTTCTTTTTCAATGGGTGGGGATTAAAGTTTCCTGCAGATAAGGACAACCTGATAACACAACGTCTGTATCAGGGTGGTATCTATGGCAATGCTCAACATGAAATAGTCGGGTTGGCACTGGAAGGTGGTGCTATTGAAAGCGACGGACAGGGAACGGTATTGACTACCAGCGAATGCTTATTATCACCCAATCGCAATCCGCATCTTTCTAAAAAAGACATGGAAGAGCAGCTACAGGCTGTTTTGGGCATTGAGCGGATGCTATGGCTCGATCATGGCTACCTCGCAGGAGATGATACTGATTCCCACATTGATACGCTGGCAAGGTTCTGCAACCTGGATACTATTTGCTATGTACAATGCGACGATGACAAGGATGAGCATTTCGAAGCTTTACAGTTTATGGAAAGCCAGCTTCAAACTTTTGTACAAAAAGATGGAAATCCTTACAAGCTGGTGGCACTTCCTTTGCCTGATGCTTGTTACGATCAGGAAGGTAACAGACTACCAGCAACCTATGCGAATTTTTTAATATTGAATGGGGCTGTTTTGGTGCCTACGTATCAGCAGGCAAAGGATAAAATTGCGCTTGAAATATTACGAGGAATTTTCCCTGAAAGAGAAGTAATTGGCATTAATTGCCTTCCTTTAATTGAGCAGCATGGCAGCTTGCACTGTATCACCATGCAATTTCCTGAATCGGTAAAATTGAGTCTATGAACAAATTGAAAATAGGAATAGTACAACATAGCTGTGAAAATGATAAGCAGACCAACATTGATCGGTCTATTGCGGGAATAGCTGAATGTGCCCGAAAAGGCGCTGAATTGGTTGTGCTACAGGAGCTCCACTGTGGCATTTATTTTTGTCAGGTGGAGGACACTCATATGTTTGACCTGGCAGAGCCAATCCCCGGTCCCTCCTACCTGCAATTTGCTGAAGCAGCCAAAGCTAACAATATAGTGCTGGTGACCTCACTATTCGAAAAAAGGGCTCCAGGTATTTACCATAATACGGCTGTAGTTTTTGAAAAAGATGGCACTGAAGCAGGGCGCTACCGCAAGATGCACATCCCAGATGATCCTGCCTACTATGAAAAGTTTTACTTCACTCCGGGCGATCTTGGCTTTGAGCCCATCCAAACCTCTGTAGGAAAGCTTGGTGTATTGGTCTGCTGGGATCAATGGTACCCGGAAGCGGCCAGGCTGATGGCCCTGGCCGGTGCAGAGATGCTCATCTACCCTACGGCTATTGGTTGGGAGAGTACCGACCCGGAGGAGGAAAAGAGCCGCCAGCGTGATGCCTGGGTGATCTCACAAAGAGGTCATGCTGTAGCGAATGGCTTACCAGTTATTTCTGTCAATAGAAATGGTTATGAACCTGATTGGAGTGGTGTGACTAACGGTATTACCTTTTGGGGGCAAAGCTTTGTTGCCGGGCCGCAAGGTGAGATCCTCGCGCAAGCGGGCAGCGAACAAGCCGAAAACCTGCTGGTGGAAGTCGATAAAAAGCGAACCGAGGATGTGCGGCGTATTTGGCCATTTTTTAGAGATCGCCGAATTGATGCCTACGAAGATATGGTCAGAAGGTATAGGGATTGATGGGGCTCCAGGGCCTTTTTTTGGTGCTTTACAGGATTTTGCAAACTTTGCAGCATGTCAAAAGAGGAAATACTAAGTCAGCTGCAAACCAACGGAGCTGGTAAAAA
The DNA here is from genome assembly GCA_965227155.1 of Cyclobacteriaceae bacterium. Lineage (GTDB taxonomy): Bacteria > Bacteroidota > Bacteroidia > Cytophagales > Cyclobacteriaceae > UBA6059. The sequence continues at coordinate 2,491,606 of OZ245731.1, read as the reverse complement.
ATTCAATAAAGAAATAGAAGCATTAGTGCTTATAGGGCAGGGAGAATGGGATAGAGCGCACAATATTGTGCAGGATATGCAAACGCAAAATGCTGCCTGGATCCACGGACTGCTGCATTGGGAGGAAGGTGATCTTTGGAATGCCGACTATTGGTACCGGAAAGCTGGAGAAACAAGACCGCTTGATAGCACAATTGATCAAGAATGGGAGCGTATCGCCATCACAATTATCGACCAGCAATGAAAAAGGCACTGGGTATTACCATTGGCATTATTGGAGTGGCATTAGCCACGGTCCAATTTATCAAAACCTATGAGGCTGGTGAACCCAACTGGCAATATCCAATACTGGCTTTTGGTATGTGCTTTATTCTTTATTACACACTCCTAGTGCCAAAGAAGAGAAGGAAAAAATAGCAGTTTCAATAATCTGCACTGTAGATTCTACATTTTAAATCCCACTCATCGTATTTTAAGGTAGAGAGCTGGTTTGCCAATTACCCACTGTATTAATAATCATGAGGAATTGAAATGCAGCCACAGGTATTATAGTTATCCCTGCTGTCAATCGGGGGTTTATCTATGCATTTACTTATAATTGGTAGTGCATGATGTACTTATAGCCAAAGATGCAACTTAAACCGCTCGACCCAGCCCTCCTTAGCCCCATATGCTTTCACCAATTCCACAGCAGCTTTATTTTTAAGTCGTCTCGCTACTTTCATGGGTGTGTCAGAAGAAAAAGTAGCAGCCAGGTTTGGGTCTGCTCCAATAGTCAATAAGTACTCCGCAATAGCCAGTTGATTCTGCTCAATACTGGTGATCAATGCTGTTCCAAAATATTCAGCATGCTGGAAGTTTGGGTCTACGCCCTCCTCAATATGATACCTTACTCCCGCCAAATCGCCCCGTTCTATGGCATAGATCATATCCTTCCAGTCACCGGCAGCCACAAAAACTACTTAGGAGTTACCATAAACTTTGAGAACAGTTTCCCTCAGGTCTCGGCCTGCATCACTACAGACAAAGACAATTTTCTCTGCTATGCTTTCGGGGGTTACCCAGTCATCAAAATTGGCATCCGGCATACCTTCTCTGTTAGGAGGTGTATCGATTATGCTTGGCACCACCACCGTAGCAGTAGCATTGTGCTTTTGCCAATCCGCATTGATCACAGCTGCCATATTGATGACCATTGATTTGGACAGGGCATAAGGAAACAAGGCTTTGAAGGCCTGCACTTCAAATACGGGCTTGGCACCTACCAGAATGATTTTAGCCAGATTTTTTTGGTCTTTCATTACATTGAGTGCAGGTTGCAAAGTATTAAAGGCCGTATAAAAATTTAACCTGATCATTTTTTCAAGATCGGCATGTTTGGTGTCGGGTAATGACGCCATACCAAAACCCCCTACCAGGCAAACCAAAGCATCAATGCCCCCATGTTCTTTATGCACTTTTTTTATGAATTCATCCGCAGCAGCCTCATCCATTAGGTCCACCGCTTCGTAGTGAACATGCTCTTGTTCTGGTTCATTTTTACCTGGCTCGGTAGTACCAATTACTGTGTAGCCATCGCTGACCATTTTTTTAGTTACCGCTTTACCCAGGTTTCCGGTTGCACCGGTGATTATTGCTATTTTTGACATATCAGTTTCACTAAGCTTAAAATTCTAAGTTAATTACCTTGAAAGACAACTCCTCCTTTTTCCAGGATGTTTATGATGTGGTGAGGTTAATCCCTGCCGGACGGGTCACCAGCTATGGAGCTATTGCCAATTATCTGGGCTCAAAAGGCAGTGCCCGCATGGTAGGCTGGGCCATGAACCGGGCCCATGATTACCCTGATGTGCCTGCCCACCGAGTAGTAAACCGCAATGGATTGCTTACCGGTAAGCATCATTTTCAAACTCCTACCCGTATGCAGGATTTGCTAGAAGCAGAAGGCACTAAGGTAATTAATGATCAGGTGGAAAATTTTAGCGCTGTATTCTGGGACCCTTCTGAGGAGTTAAATAGGTTAGACTAATTAAATAGTTGCATGTAAGCAGCTGCTTGCTGCTCATAGTCACTCCAGGCGGGCAAGGTTTTTATTTCGTCAATGATTTCAATAACCGCTTCATCTGAAAGTTGAACTTCATTTTTTGCCACTTCAAAAGGAGTGATGAATTGGGGAAAGGCTGTATAAATTGGAGCATTGACCAAACTGAGCAAATGAATGGCGCCTGCGCCAGAGTGGTACCACAGTCGGAATGCCACGGCTATTCTCACTTCAATTTCAGTGGTAGCGGCCTCCAAAAAACCTTTCCAACCATGGGAAGGATCTTCATGAATGGAAGGGAAAAATGCCTGTTCCGCGGCAAAAGTTTCTACATACCGGGCTGAACCTTCATTCAATTCCTGATAGGTCCCCATACGTCTTATCAGTTCATCATCTGAAAAATCCAAGGCTTGCATATGCGTCATGACCGCCACATAGTTTCTTAGGTAGTCATTGGCTTCAGCTTCTGATTCTACATGATGCGCATCGGCCATCAAGTCATAGAAATACAGATGCCAGGCCAATAATTCATTATCGAATGGATAATTCTCGATATCCTGAATCCATTGCCCATTGGGTGTCCAGTGATCATGTTGATACTTGTGAAACACTTCATGCGCCAATACGAGTAGCCCCCAGTTGTCATCCTGATTTTTGTAGATATCGTAAAAATAATCATCGCGTGTCCGATTGAAGAGTATAAAATACTCTACCCCTTCGTGGGTGTAAGAAAAATCAAAACGTCCAAATTCCCCCAGTGCCGCTAGTGCACCTGTAAGCATGCTATCATTCCGCACTATTTCCAAAGTCTGACCGGCAAAGGCATTTAAACTTATGGAACCGGGGGGCATAGGGTTAGGTGGATTAAAAATATATCCGTGTGTATTGCCATTGTCTTCGAGAAGGTAATAAATCGGTACGGTGCTCAGATAGTCGTATTCCGGCCAAAGTGAGGTTGTGGCTATGGCCATCTTATTGACCTTTTCCAGTTGAGAAATGGTATATGTTGATAATGTGACTTGAGGAACTTCCGGCTCTGGGTCTTCCTCGCTACAACTGATAAAAACTATGGGGACCAAAAGTGAAAGGAGCAACCTACCCCAAAGAGGGAATTTTTGAAAAATCATAATGCTGTTGTTTCTACTGCTAACAAACAGCATTAGGAATCCCCTATTGCACGACGCACAAATTTAGAAGCTTATTTTCGAATCAACCAGAGGCCTGTAAAGGTTAGTAATCCATTGAGGATCAAAATCTCAAAACCAAACCGATAGCCAAATAGCAGCTGCTCAGAGTTGATATTAATGATGTAAGAAAGCAATGGAGAAAGCAGACAAACAGGCACCACCCATTTGTCCTTGACTGCCCAGGATGTGAACATGCCAAAAGCAAATAAACCTAAAATTGGCCCATAAGTATAGCCTGCAGCCGTGAATACAGCATTGATGACACTTTGGTCGTTGATGGCATGGAAAATAAGTATGACCACAAAAATCACCAGAGAAAATCCAAGGTGTACCCGTGTTCTTATGGACTTAAAGCGATCTTCATTTTCTTTTTTGAAACCCAAAAAATCCACACAAAATGAGGTTGTCAATGCCGTTAATGCCGAATCAGCACTGCTATAGGCTGCTGCTGTAAGGCCGAGCAGAAACAGTATCCCACCAATCAAGCTGAAATGCCTGATTGCCAGAAGTGGGTACAAATCGTCGGTTCTTTGTGGCAGGGCAATAGCCATAGCATCGGCATAGAAATAGAGCAGAGCACCCAGGGAAAGGAACAAAAAGTTTACGATAACCAGTACTATACAAAACCAAAACACATTCTTTTGAGCTTCCCCAAGGTTGCGACAAGTCAGATTCTTCTGCATCATGTCCTGATCCAGTCCGGTCATTACAATAGCTATAAATGCACCCGAAAAAAACTGCTTGAAGAAGTTTCGTCCACTCTGCCAATCCCACACGAAAATCCGTGACATATCACTCTGCTGGACTTTTGCGGCAAGATCACCCACGGTAAGTGAGAGCTCATCAGCAATGAAATAAATGGAAAAAACTACCGCAAGTATCATAAAGAGGGTCTGCAGTGTATCCGTCCAAACAATGGTTTTTATGCCTCCTCTAAAGGTGTAAAGCCAAATCAATGCAATGGTAATAAGCACTGATACCCAAAAGGGAATACCATAGGCATCAAAGAAAGCCAACTGTAGTACACCGGCCACCAAGAATAGGCGAAAAGAACTCCCGACAATTCGCGAAAGCAAAAAGAAAAATGCGCCCGTTTTGTACGACCAAAACCCAAATCGCTGCTCCAGATAGGTATAGATCGATATGAGGTTAAGCCTGTAGTAAAGCGGCATTAAAATCAATGCGATCACGGCGTAGCCCAACAAATAACCAATAACCACCTGAAAATAAGCAAACTGCGAATTCCCAACTTCACCTGGTACCGAGATAAAGGTAACGCCCGAAAGCGATGCACCGATCATACCGAAAGCCACAAGGTACCAGGGAGATTGCCGATTGGCTGTAAAGAAATCAACCGAAGAAGCACCTTTGGAGGTGAAATGCGCAATCACCATGAGCAAAAAGAAGTAACAGATGATAATACCGAATACTAAAATGGGACTCATGGACTTTTCAATAAGGGAACTTTATTCTTTAATTTTGTTAGACAAGGTGCCACGGCGAGTGGATGCAATTAGTATCCTTACGAATCATTTTACCGTGCGAAGCGCAAATTAATTAATGTTTAGAAACTATGGGATTGGGTTTTGACCATTCGGAAGAAATACTGGAGGAAGTAGAAGTATTGGATGAAGCCGGGTCAGAGGAGATGAAAGACCTGGTCGTATTTAATGATGATGTTAATACATTCGACCATGTGATCAGCACATTGATGAAAGTTTGTAAGCATGATCAGGTGCAGGCAGAGCAATGCACCTATATCATACATTTTAAAGGAAAATGTGCAGTGAAAAAAGGCCCTTATCAATCACTCAAGCCGATGAAAGATGGCATCCTTGACGCAGGCATCAACGCAGCAATAGTTTAATTCAATGCAATATCCTTCGAGATTAATTGAGGATGCTGTTGAGGAAATTGCCAAACTTCCCGGTATCGGTCGCAAAACTGCATTAAGATTGGCCTTATTTTTATTGAAGCAAGATGAAGGAGAGACTACATCTCTCACTGAAGCACTCACCAAACTTCGTACAGATACCCGCTACTGTAAGGAATGCCATGTAATCTCAGACACAGAGGATTGTACCTGCCGTAAGATGCATACCGATACCAGCCTGATTTGTGTCGTAGAAGATACGCCTGATGTATTGGCCATTCGCAATACAGGACAATACAATGGCATGTTTCATGTGCTTGGTGGTATCATCTCACCTATGGATGGAATTGGCCCTGATGATATCCATATTGCCAGTCTGATTAAGCGCATCGAAGAAAACAGGGCTGAAATCAAGGAGGTGATTCTGGCTCTGAGTGCTTCTATGGAAGGCGATACCACAGCCTTTTACATTACCAAGCAGCTAAAGCCATTGGGCGTAAAGGTAACCACCATCGCTAGAGGTATTCCCGTAGGTGGTGAGCTGGAATATACCGATGAAATTACGCTCGGTCGTAGTATCGCTACACGGGTATTGTATCAGGGTGATTAAGGGTCTTTATTGCCACCACTACAGCTTCACAGCTATCCCTATTATAAACTGACTTGTGCCCTTGTACAATCCTTCTTCTCCCTCATACAGCAGGTCCTCTCCACCGGCTACTCTCAATTCTGACCTCAATGCAATATTGGAAACAGGCCTGAAATTGACACTGATCGATCCGATCTGATTATTAAAACCTAAGTTATTAGCCGTACCGATCAATATTTCATCATCATCCGATACATACTCATATCTAAAGCCAAGATCAACCTTTTCGCTCACCTGCCATCCTGCAATTACTGTAGCAAAAAAGAAGTTTGCAGATTCATCACTATCCCATGCTTCCTGCATACCATGATCTAAGGAAAGCATCACATGGAATTTATCAGAGGGGCTATGCTTCACATAAAAGTGATTGTAGATGCGGTATTTGGAACCGGTGGCTGCTGTTCCTTCATTACCCAGCAGGTTACCATAGTTGACCTCCCACTGCTCACTGATGGCAAAATTCAAATTGAAACCATACGATTTTGCATCGTTGGTTTCCTGTATGATTTGCCAGCCATTCAATAATACGCCTGTCAGCGTTACTTTTTCTGAAAGCTCTGCAGTAAGCCGGGCACCCGTTTGATAATAGGGTGTAAACTCAGTAGCGAGTGCACGGGTATATACCTCATTTTCGATAGACAATGGCGATTCATACCCGGTATGCCCACCGAATACACCCACATCCAGCCAAACACCCTCGCCAAGTTTATAACCAGCGTAGGTGTCGTACAGCATTCTGGTAAGGTCATTGGGCTCGGCAGCATAGTTGCTTTGCACGTAAGTACCCGTTTGCAGGCCTACACTTGCCCGTACCTGCTCTGACTCGTACTCAGCTTTCACAAAGGCCCAGTTGATATTAAACTCATTGTGCCTGACAGCCTGCGTCACATATGGCCGGTCTTTAGTAATCGGCTCGGAAAAATCATATGCGTAATAACTATCCAGGTAAGCCGATACTGTGATATTTTCTGTCAATGCCGATTGAGCCATTGCACCAAAAACCGGTATAGACATGACGAGTAGTAGCAGTAAATTCTTTTTCATACTGTTATGAATCATTGGTAGGTATTTATCGAGAAAATTTTACACCATCAAAATACACAAATCGATTGATAAATCAGATTAGTAAGTCAATAGCATAATATGTAATTTTGGCGCCATTTCATACGATAAGTCATTCATCTCATGCAAAATATTTCAAACCGTATAGCCAATTTAGAAGAGTCTGCCACATTGGCTATGGCAGCCAAAGCCCGTGAATTTAAGGAAAAAGGCATCAATGTAATTAGCCTAAGTCTTGGAGAACCGGATTTCAAAACACCTAAGCATATTCAGGAAGGTGCCAAAGCTGCAATCGATGAAGGTAAATATTTTGCCTATCCACCCGTAAACGGTTATTTAGACCTTCGCCAGGCCATCGTTGATAAATTTAAACGTGAAAATGGATTGAGCTATGGTGTGAATGACATTGTGGTGTCTAATGGTGCAAAGCAATCTATTGCCAATGTGATGTACTCTCTGGTAAATCCGGGAGATGAGGTGATCATTTTTGCGCCCTACTGGGTAAGCTATACCGCTATAGTGAACCTTACTGAAGGAGTGCCTGTATTTGTGCATGGAGGTATCGAAAATGACTTCAAGGCCACCGCAAAGCAACTGGAAGAGGCGATAACAGAAAAGACTAAGCTCATCATATTCAGCTCTCCCTGTAATCCTACCGGATCTGTATTTACAAAAGAGGAGCTTACAGAAATCGCGGAAGTAGTAAAAAAACACGATAACCTTTTTGTGATCTCAGATGAGATCTATGAGCATATCAATTACACAGGCAATCATTGCAGTATCGCCTCTTTGGAAGGCATGCACGAGCGTACGATCACCGTTAATGGATTTGCCAAAGGCTTTGCCATGACGGGCTGGCGCGTAGGCTACATTGGTGCACCTACATGGATTGCCAAGGCCTGCAATAAAATGCAGGGGCAAATAACCTCAGCCAACTGCTCCATTGCACAAAGGGCTGCCCTCACTGCACTTTCCAGCGACCTGCAACCGACTATTGATATGGCAAAAGCCTATCTGCAAAGAAGAGAGATCGTTTATGAATTGTTGAAGGAAATCCCCGGTGTAAAGGTGAATGTACCAAAAGGTGCATTTTACTTCTTCCCCGATGTAAGCCATTACTTCGGAAAATCCGATGGTGAGGTTACCATCAAAGATGCCAGCCATCTCTGCCTATATATCCTTGAGAAGGCACATGTAAGTCTGGTGACCGGCGAGGCATTTGGTGACCCAAATTGTGTGAGATTATCTTACGCAGCTTCAGAAGAAAACCTTAGGGAGGCGATCAAACGAATTGCTGATCTGCTCTCAAAATTCAAGTAATAATGGCTTTATCTACCATATTTGATTCTTTTAAGAAACTGAAGGTGTTGATCATCGGTGATGTGATGATCGATAGCTACGTATATGGTAAAGTAAGTAGAATTTCACCGGAAGCCCCGGTACCCATTGTAAATGTGAGTAAAAGGGAAAAACGCCTCGGTGGGGCTGCCAATGTTGCGCTTAATATCGCTTCGCTCGGTGCTGAGCCAATTCTTTGCTCAATTGTCGGGGATGATCTGGAAGCTGACATTTTTCTGGATCTCCTCAAGCAGAGCAATATTTCTACAAGGGGTATCATTAAAAGTGAACACCGCGTTACTACGGTGAAAAACAGGATTTTGTCCGGTTCTCAGCATATGCTCCGCATCGACAGTGAAAGCACCAAAGATCTGAACCCGCTGGAACAGAAAACCATGCTGCAGCACATTCAGTCTTTGATCGATGTAAGCGACCTGGTGATATTTGAGGATTACGATAAAGGGTGCATTAACCCTTCACTTATCACTGAAACGGTGGCTTATGCCCGCCAAAAGTCAGTACCAACAGCTGTAGATCCCAAGAAAAAGAACTTCATGGATTATAAGGGTGTCACCTTGTTTAAGCCAAACCTAAAAGAACTCAAGGAAGGCTTAAAAATTGAGCTCGAAGCTGATGATGAAATTGGTATCGAAGAGGCAATAAGTACCCTGCAAACTCAACTTAGCTATCAGCTGGGCATGGTAACCTTATCAGAGCATGGCATATATATAGCCGGTGATCAGGAGAAACATCATATACCTGCACACAAGCGCAGCATTGCAGATGTGTCAGGTGCCGGTGATACAGTTATCAGCATCGCTGGTCTGTGCCTGGCCCTTCAATTACCCCCTCGCTTCATAGCTGCATTGGCTAATTTGGGAGGGGGTCTGGTGTGTGAGCATCTTGGTGTGGTGCCTGTTGACAGAAGCAGGCTTCAGCAGGAGGCCGAAAACAGTCAATTATCCAGGTACCTTTAGGCTATACCCGATGTATAGGGAAAGTCAGGCAATGGGGGCCTCCACCTCCACGGCTTAATTCCCCGGCGGGTATCCTAATAATTGTATTTTCGATGGTTTCCGGGTCCAACACACCTGACTCTATGGCTGCCAGCAGGTCTCTAGCAAAAACTGTCTTATAGCCTTTTTCTTCAAAAGCCTCCAGGGTTCTGGTGTTGCGGCCATAGGTGATTGCCACTCCCGGCTTTAAAGCAACGGTATTGCAGGCCATAGTCCACTGCTCTCGCTCATCGTGTGGTGCCTGACCGTTACCACAATGAATAAACCTGGCATCAGGGTATTCAGCAAGCAATAGCTCCTCCACATTTTTAAAGCTTACAGGATCTTTCTGCCCTTGTAAATATTGTGTGATAGAAACCTGCTCAGGATCCATTAAGAGCTTGTCGAAAATGACAAAATCCTTTTCAGCCACCTGACTGAAAATAGTATCGATATGCATGCAATACTCCTCTTTAGGAATATCAATGATTGTGAACTTACCGACCACATTTTTCTCAAAAGCAATATCTCTTAATCGATGTAAGGCAGCAAGATTTGTTCTTTCACTACAGGCTATGATGAGGTGGTTCTCATTTAATATGTTAATATCACCACCTTCTACAGAGTAGGTACCATTTTGTAGATTACTTATCAGGTTTTGCAGATCGCCGGATACATCCAGGTATCTGTCATTTTCCCTAAAATCAGCAAAAAGCGGATGGTATCTCAAAACCATCCAGGTTATCAGGTTTTCTCTTTTTCGGGGAGATTTTGTGGCATGGCAAATCAACAAATGATCGTTTACCATTGCGCCGATATCTCGTGTAAATATAAGATTTGGTAAAGGTGTAATGATAGGCTTACCATCCATTTTGTATCCTCTAATCAATGCCTGGGCCAACACCGTATAATCCAGGTCTTGTAGCACCTGAACGGTATCTTTATCGAGGCTTTCCAATGCCTCTACTGCCTGAATCATTTCCAATCTGCGATTGGTATCTCGCAACACTTCTACCAGCATGTCCTCAATGTCAAGCACATTCTCCTTGCCGACAAAAGCCTTAAGTAAATTTTGCAGCACTTTATGCTCCTCTATCATAGCCGGCAGATATACGATATCATCGTATAGCAGAAAATCTTTATTGGTGGGTGTCACCCATTCTATGCCTTCATCGGGCAGGTGTACGATCACTTTTTTTAGCGTGGCAATATCAGAATGCACCATACATTCCTCTTCATTTCCCCTCATACAGTCATAATTGGTTAAAATCACTAAATAAGGTCTTTTAAAGTTTTTAAGCTATCAATAAGTGAATATTTTTATTCTCTTATTGATTATGAAAATACGCTGGGCTTATCGAATCCTCATTGTGAGCTTTACCCTATTGGTAGCCCGGAATACTATTATTGCCCAGCAAATAGAGCCTCCTTCCATTTCCAAAGGAAAGATAGACCTATCATCGTGGGATTTTTCTGAACCGTTACCACTGCAAGGCGAGTGGCAGTTTTGGTGGATGGAACTCTTGCAATCAGATGAATTATCGCAAAAAACACCTGCCGATTACCATTGCATGCCCTGCTTGTGGAATGATGGAGCCTCCGAAAAACTGTCACTTAGCTCTAAGGGCTACGCCACCTACAGGTTAAATATCCAATTGCCTTACAAAGGCTATCCCATTGGCCTTTTCATACCGGATGTATATTCTGCTATAGCCGTCTATGCCAATGGAAAGCAGGTATATGCTATGGGCACTGTGGGCAAAGACGAAGAAACCAGCAAGCCTAACTGGGGTGTACAGACGGTGGAATACACCTCCGATACCGATGCGGTCGAGCTCATCATACAAATTTCAAATTTCACGCATAGCCGTGGCGGGATGGCAGAACCCATCCTTATTGCCAAGCCTGAGGTCATACAAGAGCTCTACAAAAGTCAGCTATTTCAGAGCCTCTTCCTTACAGGCTGTCTATTTATGGGTGGGCTATTCTTTTTGGGACTATTTCTATTCGGCCGGCATGAAAAACCCATCCTTTATTTTTCGCTATTCTGTTTCACCTATGGCTACCGGCTCATCGGCACTGATGATTATTTTCTCCAATCCATTTTCTCAGGAATTCCGTTTTGGCTGACATATACACTAGAATATTTTTCTCTTTTTGCCAGTGTCGGCCTATTTGCTGAGTACACTTATGTGCTTTATCCAAAGGAATCTTCCAAGACTTTGTGTAGAATCATAGTAGGAATCTCCACACTTCTTTTTGTAGTCACCCTTGTGGCTCCTATCTACTATTCCAGTCTCTTAGTTCGTTCATACCTGGCAGTATTACTGGTTCTGATTATATATGCTTTTTATGTATATCTGAGAGCCACTATGGCCAAAAGAACCGGCGCTATTTATTCTTTAATCTCTACCGGTATTGTGCTGTTCACCTTTGGCAACATTGTATTATCTTATTTCCAGATTATTGAAGACCATCCATTTTTTTATTTTTTTGGATACATCGCATTTTTCTTTTTCCAATCGCTGGTATTGAGCTACCGGTTTACCCATTCGCTTAATAAAGCAAAGGAAGAAGCAGAGACAGCTGCCATAGCTAAAACTGAATTTCTTTCTACCATGTCGCACGAAATCAGAACGCCATTGAATGCAGTGATTGGCATGTCACATTTACTTAGCGAAGACCCACGACCAGATCAAAAAGAACATCTAAGCACACTTACTTTTTCAGCCAAAAACCTACTTTACCTCATCAATGACATTCTTGATTATAATAAAATTGACTCGGGTAAGCTGGAATTCGATGAAGCAGAGCTCTATATCAGAGAGCTCATTGAAAACCTGGCCCAAACACATAGGTCTGCAGCCTTAAATAAAAACATAGAACTGAAGACCTACATCGACCCAAAGGTGCCTGAAATCATTCTTGCAGACCATACAAGGCTTTCACAGATTTTAAATAACCTTATTTCCAATGCCGTGAAGTTTACCCGTAAGGGCGAAGTAAACATCAGTGTAAAGCTTGTAACCAAGTCGAAAAATAAAGCGGCACTCAAATTCACCATTGAAGATACAGGGATTGGTATTCCGCAAAATAAGATGGGTTTCATCTTTCAGGCTTTCAGCCAGGCCAGCTCAAATACCACCAGAGAATTTGGAGGAACAGGACTCGGACTCTCCATCAGTAAAAAATTGCTGGAACTACAGGGCGTCAGCATCCATGTGCATAGTATAGAAAAGAAGGGTTCCAGATTCTATTTTACCCAATATTTCGAATTTGTGAATAAGCCCGGTGCTATCTCCAACCCTAAAAATTATAGTAAAGAGTTTGATGACAATCAAAATCGCACGCTTGAAGATGTGAATATCTTGCTGGTAGAAGATAATGAAATGAACATTATGGTTGCTTCCAAATTTTTGAGCAAGTGGAAGGCCAAAATCACGGTAGCCAAAAATGGTGACGAGGCATATCAAATGGTTCTCAAAAATCTATTTGCTTATGATCTTGTGCTTATGGATCTGCAAATGCCAATCATGGATGGCTATACCTCATCTATGAAAATGCGTGAAATAGGATACAAAGGACCAATCATTGCGCTCACAGCCTCAGCTTTGATGGAGGTAGAAAATAAAGTCATTAGTGCTGGCATGAATGACTATGTAACAAAGCCTTTCAACCCTAATGACCTTTATAGAAAGTTGATCAAAGGTTTATCCAATACTACTCCGCAGAAAACTCCTTAACCGCCTCCACAAAGCATTTCACTTTATCTGGCTTTATGTCTGGATACACACCATGACCGAGGTTGGCGATATGGCGCTCTTTGCCAAAAGCATCAAGCATGGACTTGGTGTGCTGCCTGATTGCATCATAATCATCGTACAGGGCACATGGGTCCAGGTTACCTTGCAATGTCTTATGTGGGCCAATAATTTCTCGGGATTCTGTGGGATCCATGTTCCAATCCAATCCTATAGTTTCACAGTTTAGCTTCGCCATGGCAGCCCTGGCAAAGAATGCTCCTTTTGCAAAAACAGTAACAGGCACATCATTAATGGTATCGCAGATTTGTGCAATGTACTTCAGGGAAAATCGCTCGTAATGAGCCGGTGGCAATATACCTGCCCATGAATCAAATACCTGTATGATGTCAGCACCCGCGGCCACCTGTGCCTTAAGGTAATTTATAGTGCTGAGGGTAATTTTCTCCAACAGCAGATCTGCCGTTTCAGGATCTGAATACAAGAATTTTCTGGCTTTAGAAAACGTTTTGCTACCCGCTCCCTCTATCATATAGCTAAAAATTGTCCATGGTGCACCTGCAAATCCAATCAATGGCACTCTTCCGTCCAATTCCTTTTTCGTAATCTTTATGGCCTCTAGTACATAATCAAGGTCTTCACCTTCAGACACTTTCAATTGCTCAATATCCTTTTTTGACTCTATGACTCTGGGAAAGTGGGGACCTTTTTTTTCAACCATGGTGTAAGGAAGGCCCATTGCCTCCGGTATAACCAATATATCCGAGAAAATAATTGCAGCATCCACACCCAAAATATCCACCGGCTGGATTGTAACCTCAGCAGCAAGCTCCGGCGTTTTGGCCAATTCAATAAACCCGCTCACACTATTTCTTACTGCACGGTACTCGGGTAGTATACGGCCTGCCTGCCGCATTAGCCATACGGGTGTTCTTTCTGTTTTCTCCCCTCTGGCCGCTCTTAATATCAGATCATTTTTCAATTGCATCCGGCAAATATAAAACGTACCACCAGCATGGCATTAGAAATATGGACGCATATTATGCATACCTTTGTAAATAAATAATAGAACTATGGGCTTACTATTCGACAGTTTTGAGGATTGGCGGAAATATTGCAAGGATAAAGAATTGCCCGTATTTCAGCCTGTTGTAGAATATGAATCTTCAGAAAAGGGCATGCCGGAAGCCGAGATTTTTCAAAATATACTGTCGGCTTATGAGGTGATGAAAGAAGCGGTGCAAACAGGACTTTCTCAGGATATGACTTCCCATTCCGGAATGATCAATAATGGTGCAAAGAAAGTTTACAACCATAAGACCACCGTACTGAGCAAGGAATTCCAAAAACTGGTAAGCCGTGCACTGGCCGCCAAAGAGGTTAATTCATGCATGGGAAGGATAGTGGCTGCCCCTACTGCGGGTGCCTCAGGGATATTACCCGGCACTATGGTCACTTTGCAGGAGATTCATGGATTGGATGATCGTAAAATTGCTGAGGGTCTTCTGGTTGGGGCAGGCATAGCGCTGATTCTTGAGCAACGGGCCTCTATAAGTGGAGCAGTAGGTGGTTGCCAGGCAGAAACAGGTAGTGCTGCAGCTATGGCGTCCGGAGCAATTGTTTATTGCTTAGGTGGTAACATAGATCAGATTTTTAATGCTGTGGCCATCACCGTACAGTGCATGCTAGGGCTGGTCTGTGACCCTGTGGCAGGGCTTGTGGAGGTACCCTGCGTGGTACGCAATGCCAGTGCAGCAGCTATCGCCAATTCTTCTGCTCAGATAGCCCTGGCAGATGTAAGCCCGGTGATTCCGGTAGACGAATGCGTGGATGCCATGGGCGAAATAGGCCAATCCATGGAAAACAAATACAAGGAAACAGCCCTCGGCGGTCTTGCTGCCACGCCCACAGGACAGGCCATCAGCAAAAAAGTGCTTATTTCAGACATTGAAGTAATTGAGGAAGAGGAAGATGATGAGCAAGATGCTACCAATCAATAGGTAGAAAAAAACCACTCACAAATTTCACCATATAGGTGATGACAAATGCCCAGAAGAATGCACTAATGGCCATATACTGAAAAATATCCTTCTTTCTACCTCCAAAAGCATTGGCCAGGATTGTGCCAAGTATAGGTGTAAGAATTAACGGTGTAAGGAATGAAACACCCTGTATGCCATATTTTCGCCAAACCCGTACAAACTGCCGATTTTTCCGGGTAAAAACCTTGCGTTTGTTTAAGCCAAAAGCCCTCAGGTAAAGTGCTCTGATCTGATGACCAAAATAGCTAAATAGAAATACACTTGTCATCATACCGCAGGCGGTAAGTATGGCAGTCCAGACCCAGGGCACACCACTAGCAGTACCAATAGTCGGTCCGAAAATAAATTTCACCATACTCGACCCATATACGATCAGATAAATAATGATCTTTTCCATCAACAGTTATTTACACCAACCCGACAACCCAGGTTTCAAAGTTTGCCTCCAAATGACAGATCGCCGGCATCACCAAGGCCAGGTATTATGTAGTATTTTTCATTAAGTTTTTCGTCTATGGCCACCGTCCACAGATGGTCTTGTACACGCAATACCTTTTCTACTGCCTCGATACCTGGCCTGGCACTTATTACAGACGCTACATGAATGGCTTTTGGTGTGCCATTTTGCAACAATCGGCTAATGGTAGTAGCCAAAGACTTACCTGTGGCAAGCATAGGATCAATCAATAGTACTACCTTATCATCAATTGAATTTAAAGCCTCATAATTCATGGCTATATCAAATTCGTACTTATCGGTAGGAGCCCTATATGCTCCAATAAATCCTGCATCTGCCCGATCAAATACATCTAGAAATCCTTGAAATACCGGTGTAGCAGCTCTTAATATGCTGATCAAATAGGGCTGCTCTTTCAATACCTCCTCACTGGTTGTGGCCAAGGGTGTTTTTATTTCAGTTGAAGCGTATGAAAGTTTTTTGGAAATTTCATACGCCATGATCCATCCGATGCGCTGCAGGTTTCTCCTAAATCGCATTCGGTCTTTCTGTATTTGCTCGTCCCTCAATGCGCTGATATACTCATTGAGTATGCTTTGCTTTTCTTGTAAAGTATGAAGGGTCATAAAGTCAGGATAAAAAACACAATTTAATACCTTTGCCCACTTTATCAAGCGCCGGTGGATCTACTTAAAGAATTATGTGCAGTACATGCTCCCTCAGGTAATGAAATTGCCATGAAAGCATTCCTAATGGATTACATCCAAAAGCATAGCGGCGATTGGGCTGTAACTCCGGAGTTGATCCATGGGGATGAATTTCAGGATTGCCTGCTGGTAAAGTTCGGTGAGCCTAAAGTGGCTGCCTATGCGCACATGGATTCAGTGGGATTTACGACCCGATATGAAAATCAGCTGGTACCTATAGGAAGCCCTGAGGTAGAATCAGGTTTTGTACTGACAGGTAGCGATAGCCAGGGGTCTATCGAGTGTAAACTCATTGTTGATAAGGACAATCGGCTTTTCCATGATTTTGGCAGAGCGATTGACAGGGGTACAGAGCTCGTTTTCAAACCCACGTTCAAGGAAACCGGCAGGTATATCGAAAGTTGCTATCTCGACAATCGCCTTGGGGTCTATACATTGCTACGGCTTGCCGAAACACTCGAAAATGGCCTTTTGGTTTTTAGCTGTTGGGAAGAGCAAGGCGGCGGTTCGGTACCTTACCTCGCACGATATATGTTCGAACAATGGCAGATCAGAACCGCACTGGTTGCAGACATTACATGGGTAACTGATGGTGTGCAGCATGGTAAAGGTGTGGCTATTTCCATGAGAGACAAAAACATCCCACGGCGAAGCTTTATCGACCAAATTATAAATCTGGCAAATACATCAGGCATAGAATATCAACTCGAAGTTGAGGCTTTTGGCTCCAGCGATGGCAGGGAATTACAGTATAGCCCCTATCCTATTGATTGGTGTTTTATTGGTGCACCCGAATCAGGTGTTCATTCACCCCACGAAAAAGTCCATAAGGCTGATATTGCTGCTATGGTATCTTTATATAAGTATCTAATGCCGGCCCTTCATTCATCATTATAATACTACAAAATTCATGAGCCATTCCACACAAACCATACACGACAAGGAATTCGAAATATTTATAGATGAACATACTATTCAAAAGCGCATTGAAGAAATAGCTGGACAAATCAATCAGGATTATGCAGGAAGGCACCCCCTCTTTCTTTGTATTCTCAATGGCGCCTTTATGTTTGCTTCAGACCTTATTAAATACCTAAAGTTTTTTCCTGAGATCTCATTTATCAAAGTAGCCTCCTATCAGGGGCTGGGATCTACGGGTCAAATCAAAAGTCTGATCGGCTTACACGAGGAAATTAGTGGGCGTGATGTCGTAATTATTGAAGATATAATTGATTCAGGTCTCACAATAGAAAGCATATTGAAGCAACTCATGGATAAAAAAGCAAAATCGATCCGGTTGGCCAGCCTTCTGTTTAAGCCTGATGCATTTAAGGGAAGCTATACAGTTGATTACAAAGGGTTTGAAATCCCCAATGCGTTTGTAGTTGGCTATGGTATGGATTATGATGGAATTGGTAGAAATCTACCGGACATTTATCAATTGAAAGCATAAATTGAATTTTTCATCCGCATTATGTGGATTGAACTTTATATTTAATAGTTAAACTAAATTTTTGGAATAGATCATGTTGAATCTCGTATTATTTGGCCCTCCTGGTGCGGGTAAAGGAACGCAAAGCGAAAAAATCATACAGCAATATCACCTTACACATATTTCTACAGGTGATTTATTTAGAAAACACCTTAGTGAGGGCACCGAGCTTGGCAAAAAAGCACAGTCATACATGGATGCCGGCAATCTTGTGCCGGATGAGGTGGTGATTGGCATGGTAGATGAGAAAATAAAAAGCACTGAAAATTCTGCCGGGTTCATCTTCGATGGTTTCCCGCGCACTGTCAATCAGGCTAAGGCGTTGGATGAGCTTCTTGAAGACAAAGGTCATCCTATTTCGGGCATGATCGCTTTATCCGTTCCCACAGAAGAGTTAAAAAAGCGGATCAAAGAGAGGGCAAAAACATCCGGTCGTGTGGATGATCAGGATGAGAATAAAATCAATAACCGTATCAAAGTCTATCAGGATGAGACTATGCCGGTTGCCAATTATTATAAGTCGCAGAACAAGCTAACAGAAGTAAACGGTGTAGGATCAATCGATGAAATATTTGGCGAGATCTGTGAGGTAATTGACGGGTATTAGGCCATGTCTAATCCCAACTTTATTGATCACGTAAAATTCTGTGCCCGCAGTGGCCGTGGAGGTGCCGGGTCTGCTCATTTTCGTAGAGAAAAATTTGTACCCAAAGGTGGCCCCGATGGTGGTGATGGCGGCAGAGGTGGCCACATCATCCTCAGGGGCAACAAGCAGCTTTGGACATTGCTTCACCTGCGGTATAAAAAGCATGTGATCGCCGCTGATGGAAAACCCGGAGAAGGCGGCCGCAGGTCTGGTGCCGATGGCGAGGATATTATCCTTGAGGTGCCTATTGGTACCATCGCCCGTGATGCTGAAACAGGTGAAAAACGGCTCGAAATCATGGATGATGGGCAGGAGGCAATTCTCACCCCTGGTGGCCGCGGTGGCCTGGGCAATGACCATTTCAAAACATCTACTAACCAGGCCCCCAGGCATGCACAGCCCGGAGAGCCAGGTATTGAAGAGTGGATCATCCTCGAGCTAAAGCTACTTGCTGACGTGGGATTGGTGGGTTTCCCCAACGCAGGTAAATCCACTTTGCTCAGCACTTTGTCAGCAGCAAAACCAGAAATAGCGGATTACCCTTTTACCACCCTTACCCCTAATCTGGGTGTGGTTTCTTACCGTGGATTCAAGTCATTTGTGATGGCCGATATTCCCGGAATCATTGAAGGGGCTGCAGAAGGCAAAGGTCTGGGTATCAGATTCCTCAGGCATATTGAAAGAAACAGTATCCTTTTATTCCTCATTCCGGCAGATGCTGATGACATCCAAAAAGAATACAATATTCTCCTTGGGGAGCTTAAAAAATTCAATCCGGAGCTGCTTGATAAGGAAAGGCTACTGGCAATCTCCAAAAGCGACCTGCTTGATGATGAACTAATGGCCGAAATGAAGGCCCTCTTACCCAAAGGCATCGAGCATATATTTATTTCCAGTGTTACCCAACTCGGGCTGGATCCACTTAAAGATTCCATTTGGAAAAAGCTAAATCTGGCATAACCGGGGCACAATATGTGTCATCTTGTCAGTCATACCCCCTTTGGCAAAGTAATTGAGCTCGGGAGGTAGATTTTAATAAGTGACTGTCATGAGCAATAAGCAAAAAGAAAATCAGGAAAAGGAAGCACAGACTGAAACAATGACAAAAGAACAGGAAAATAATCAGGAAGAGGCACAGGAGCATAACGAACCTGTGGCTGCTGAAGAAGATACACAAGAACCAGCCGAAGCTGAAGAAGCGCTTTCGGAAGTTGACCAGCTTAAGATAGAAGTACAGGAAGCTAAGGATAAATACCTGCGATTATACAGTGAATTTGAAAACTACAGGCGCAGAACGTCTAAAGAAAAGGTGGAATTGATCAGCACAGCCAATGAATCGCTGGTAGTAGCTATGCTGCCCGTAGTGGATGATTTTGAAAGAGCTATCAATAACATCAATGAGGAAACTGATGTCAAATCGCTGGAAGAAGGCATCAATCTGATTCATCAGAAGTTCATTAAGGTATTGAATCAAAAAGGTGTAGAGAAAATTGATACCGGCAAAGGCGCTGACTTTGATGATGATATACATGAAGCGATTACCCAAATCCCTGCGCCAGAAGAAGACCTGAAGGGCAAAATAGTGGACGTGGTTGAGCCTGGCTACAAGCTGGGTGAGAAAGTGATTAGATTCGCAAAAGTGGTAACCGGAGCATAATAGCATGGCAAAAAGAGATTATTACGACGTACTAGGTGTTGATAAAAATGCCAGTCAGGATGAGATAAAGAAGGCGTATCGAAAGATCGCCATCAAATATCACCCTGATAAAAATCCTGGCGACAATGAGGCTGAGGATAAGTTTAAAGAGGCTGCCGAGGCTTACGAGGTACTTAGCAATACCGAAAAGCGTCAGAAGTATGATCGCTTTGGACATGCCGGAATGGGCGGTGCTGCCGGAGGTGGCTTTAGTGGAAACATGGAGGATATCTTCGAGCAGTTTGGAGATATTTTCGGTGGTGGCAGCCCCTTTGATAGCTTTTTTGGTGGTGGCAGATCTGGTGGTCGTAGAGTTAGGAAAGGTACCAACCTACGCATCAAACTCAAGCTAACCCTTGATGAAATTGCCAATGGTACCGAAAAGAAGATTAAAGTAAACAGGCTCAAAGCTGCTGATGGTGTTACTTTCAAAAATTGTCCTTCCTGTCAGGGATCTGGGCAAATTAAAAAGGTGGTCAATACCATGCTGGGACAAATGGTTTCAACTTCTACTTGTCCCGGTTGTAATGGTTCTGGCCAAATTATTGACTCCCGACCTCCAGGAGTTGATAGTAGCGGGCTTAAGAGTCAGGAAGAGGTCATTACCATCAAGATTCCTGCTGGCGTAAGTGATGGCATGCAGCTAAGCATGTCGGGCAAAGGAAATGAAGCTCCCGGTGGTGGCATTGCCGGCGATTTGATCATTCTGGTAGAGGAGAAAGAAGATGAGCTGCTCAAGCGGGATGGTAATAATGTGGTGTATGACCTATATCTCAATTTCATAGATGCGGCACTGGGCACCCAGGTGGAAGTGCCTACAATTAATAGCAAGGTCAAAATAAAAATAGAACCCGGTACACAAAGTGGTAAAATCCTTCGTCTACGAGGCAAGGGCATCAAGGATATCAATGGTTACAACACGGGTGATCAGCTCATTTATGTAAATGTGTGGACACCCAAGTCATTAACTGCCGAAGAGCGTGAAAAGCTTGAAAGTTTGCGAGATTCTGAAAACTTTAAGCCACAGCCCGGTAAAGCAGAGAAAAGCTTCTTCGATAAAATGAAGGAGTTCTTCTAAATTTATCCCAGAAAAACGGGGGTTTATCTAACAAATCCCCCGTTTACCCCTATTTATTAGAACCATACGAAACTAACCATTCTGCTACTCCGTAAAGGAGTACATGTGGTGGAAAGTAGCTGTCTTCAGCTTAGGTATTTTTATTCATAATTCAGCAACTGCGCAGTTACAGAAATTTTATACTGTAAAGCATAACGACAGCTACGAGGTTATTGATTTTAAACTCAACGCCACCTCAGGATCCTGCTATATCAAACCTTCAGATAACGATAATCCGGTAGAAATTTTCGGAAATCCTGATTTTGAAGAAATAAACCCTTCATTTTCCTCTATAATCAGCCAAAACAAGATCAATACGGTAACGCTCAATCTGGAAGATTACCAAAAGGGAGGTTTAACAAAGACGATTTCATATCAGGTATTTGAAACCCGGAAAAAAGAAAAAAACTTCTGGAAGATTTACTTCAATAAAGAAAAATCATACAACCTCGATTTGAGGTACGGCATAGGCACCGCAAATCTCAATTTGTCAGGGATCCCCATTCATAAAATGAAAGTCAATACGGGCAGTGCTGACGTAATAGTAAATTATGAAGATGATCTGCTGAATCCAGTCGCCATGGATACTTTTTTTGTGAAGGTTGATCTTGGCTCGATGGCTGCTTATAACCTTATGCACTCCAACGCCTCCCACGTAATTGCCAATGTAGGCTTTGGCAATGCACTTTTGGATTTCAGCGAAGAATCAGATAGGCCCTGTACAATTGACGCTTCAGTAGTGGCTGGCAAACTAGTGGTATACATTCCTCAGGATAAAGTACCCACCATCATTCATATCAATAACTCCCCGCTTTGCAGCATAAAGCTCGCCGAAGGCTTTGAAGAGGTAGAAAAAAATGTTTTCATCAATATGGCTTATGATGCCAAGGCGTCCAATTTAAGGACATTCAATATTGATGTAGCCATGGGCAATGTGGTATTTCGCCACAAAGATTGATTAAAATTTTCCTGCTTCTGTAATAAATGCCAGTTTTGATCTACTAAACAAGTAGCTAAAAACGAAGCATTGTGGATATTCTAGTAACAGAAAATATTTGTAAGCAGTACACCAATCATGTTGCCCTTAGCGATGTGAGCATTTCCATCCCACAGCAAACCATCTTCGGACTTCTGGGTCCCAATGGTGCCGGGAAAACAACCCTCATCCGTATCATCACCCGCATAATCAACCAGGATTCCGGTTCGGTATTTCTGAATGGTCAACCCATGACCTCAGAGCTTACCAAGGAAATCGGGTATTTACCTGAAGAGCGGGGGCTATACAAAAAAATGAAAGTAGGTGAGCAGCTGCTCTACCTGGCAAGGCTCAAAGGTCTTGAAAGAAAAGATGCTGTCGAAAAAATTAAATACTGGTTTGACAGGTTAGATATCAGTGCCTGGTGGAATAAAAATGTAGAAGATCTATCCAAAGGCATGCAGCAAAAGGTACAGTTTGTAGCCACTGTACTGCATGAGCCAAAGCTGATCATTTTGGATGAGCCCTTCAGTGGCTTTGATCCCGTCAATGCCAACCTCATTAAAGATGAAATATTGGCTCTAAGGGAAAAGGGTGCTACGATTATCTTCTCAACGCACCGTATGGAATCGGTAGAAGAGCTCTGCGACCATATTGCGCTGATCAATAAATCAAGAAAAATCCTAGACGGTAAAAAAGCGGAGATCAAAGACTCTTTTAAAACCAATACATTCCTGTGCGAATTGGATAATGAAATTAATCTGGATACTGAAAAGTTTTCAGTGCTCTCTCAAGAGCGCAACTATAATGGCATCATTCAGGCCAAAGTTAAGATGCTCAATGGGGAGTCGCCCAATGAGCTGCTTACAGCATTGATGACACAGGCCAATATCAAAAGCTTCAATGAAGAAATACCAAGTATCAACGACATATTTATAGCGCAGGTTAAAGACAAGCAAAATGGATAAAATAAGACTAATCATAGCCCGGGAATACCTTACCAGAGTAAGGAAAAAATCATTCCTGATCATGACAATTTTAGGTCCTATACTCTTTGCAGGCCTGCTGATACTGCCAACATGGCTTGCTTCCCAGGATGGTGAAGAAAAGGTCATTGATGTGCTGGATGAAAGTGGAAATTTTGTTGGGAAATTTACCGATACAGAATCGCTGGTTTTCAACTATATCGATGAGGACCTGGCCACTGCCAAAGAGCGTATTCCTAACGAAACTACTTTTGGCTTGCTCTACATACCAGCTGTCGATATCGATAAGCCAGAGGGCATAGCACTCTATACGTTAAGCAATCCAAGTATTGCTATCGTGAGAGGAATAGAGAGGACGATCCAAACTGAAATAGAAGAAATAAAACTGCAACGCTCTGGTATTGATAAAGAAACGCTCAGCAGCCTTAAAGCTGACATTGATGTCAATACGATAAGTCTTTCTGCCGGTGGTGAGGAAAAAGCCAGCAGCAGTGGGGCAGCTTCCATTGCTGGGTATCTGGGATCATTCCTGATCTACTTTTTTATTTTCTATTATGGTGCACAAATCATGCGTGGCGTAATTGAAGAAAAAACCAACCGCATCCTTGAAGTTATTATTAGCTCCGTGAAACCATTTCAACTGATGCTGGGTAAGATCATCGGTGTGGCAGCAGTAGGGCTTACTCAATTTTTGCTGTGGGTAGGTCTCACATTGGCCATTAGTACATTGATAGGATCATTGTTTGGCATGGATCAGTCCATGCAGAATCAAATGGTATCGTCCGGAGGTCAGGAAGTGCCCATGGATGAAATTACAGGCATTATGGCTTCTATCAACGCACTGGATATTCCGCTGATCCTTTCAGTATTTCTATTTTACTTTCTTGGTGGATATTTGCTTTACGGGGCTCTTTTTGCTGCCATTGGCTCAGCAGTAGATAGTGATGCAGATTCTCAGCAATTTATGTTCCCAATCACCATTCCTTTGATATTTTCAATAATAGTATTGGGTGCAGTACTTAAAGACCCTGATGGTAGTCTGGCCTTTTGGATGTCAATGATTCCGCTTACCTCGCCGGTGGTCATGATGATGCGTACACCCTTTGGAGTACCTGCCTGGGAACTGGCGCTCAGCATGACCTTGCTCATTGGTGGATTCTTTTTTACAACCTGGCTTGCCGGCAGGATTTACAGGGTAGGTGTATTGATGCATGGTACCAAAGTCAATTACAAAATATTGGTCAAGTGGTTCCTAACGAATAACTAGCAAAGGGTATTTTCAGTATTTTTTGAGCTATTTTCACGTTAGCGTGAAGCATAGCCGTCTATGAAAAACACCCTCAGAGAAGCTACCCAGTACTTTTATGGTAAACGCTCCGCCGTTAGGTGGTCAGTGCTTATTGTATCATTGTTGATTGGTGGTGGCTCCATTTTGTATACCAATATACTTGTGGAAAAGATCAGGCAACGCGAAGAGCGCCTGATCTCCTTGTATGCCAATACCCTGGAATATTTTGCCAATGAGGATGCAAGTATCAATTTTGATTTCATTTTTGAAGAGATCATCGTTTCAAATAACTCTATACCCGTTATTGTCACCGATGAATTTGGCACCCCTATTGAATACAAAAACATCCGCGCTGCTGATCGAGCCAACACCAGTGTAGCTCGCCAAAGAATTTTACGGGAGGAACTGACCATCATGGAATCTCAACATGAGCCCATTTTAATTACACTTAAAAATGCGCTGGATGAGGTTACCGGCTACCAATATGTCTATTATAGAAATTCCTTTCTGCTTACCCAGCTGAAATACTATCCCTATATCCAGTTGGGAGTTATCGGTGTGTTTGGCATAGTCGCCTTTTTGGTATTCAATTATTCTAAAGCCTCCGAGCAAAACCGTGTATGGGTGGGTCTGGCCAAAGAAACTGCCCATCAGCTGGGCACACCATTATCATCATTAATGGCCTGGGCAGAGTATCTGAAATCGGACGAATCACAAAATCAGGAAATGATTGCTGAACTAGACAAAGACATTCAGCGTCTGGAAATGATCACCGCCCGATTTTCAAGTATCGGATCTATGCCAATCTTAAAATCGGAAAACCTGTACAACAGTATCAATGAAACGATCAATTACCTGCAACGAAGGGTTTCTTCCCGTGTGAAAATTGAGCTCTCTGCATTCCCCAATAATCATATTACTGCCAAAATCAACAAACCTCTCTTCGACTGGGTGATAGAAAATCTTTGCAAAAACGCTGTGGATGCCATCGGTGGCAGTGGCCAAATTAAAATCCACATCCTAAAAGCCAATGAAGGCAAAATAATGGTTGATGTTTCGGACACTGGAAAAGGTATTCCAAAATCTAAAGTTGCCAATGTTTTTGATCCAGGCTATACCAGCAAAAAAAGAGGTTGGGGATTAGGTTTAACCCTGGTAAAGAGGATTGTTGAGCATTATCATAAGGGTAAAATCTTTGTGAAATCGACCGAGTTGAATAAGGGCACAACTTTTAGGATAGTCCTTAAGTCATAATGACTTAAGTCAGGGCTTATTTTTGCTTTATTGTTTGCTTAGATATGATATTGGCTTAATTTTGCAGCCTAATTAAAAAGTACATATCCCGTCGAAATAAATAATCAAAAATGGCAAATATTGGTAAAGTAGCACAGGTTATTGGTCCGGTTGTGGACGTAGCATTTGATGCTGAAAACGCCGAACTCCCCAAGATTTACAATGCACTTGAGGTAACCAAAGAGGATGGCACCAAAATTATTTTGGAAGTTCAACAACACTTAGGTGAAGATCGCGTGCGAGCAATTGCAATGGACGGTACAGAAGGCCTTGTAAGAGGTATGGACGTAAAGGACAATGGTCAACCCATCTCAATGCCTATCGGCGAGGATATTAAAGGACGACTTTTTAATGTAGTGGGTGACGCAATTGATGGTATTGATCAGCCTAAAGGCGATCAAAAACTTCCTATTCACAGACATGCGCCAAAATTTGAAGATCTTTCTACATCTTCAGAGATACTTTTTACCGGTATTAAGGTAATCGACCTTATTGAGCCTTATGCTAAAGGTGGAAAAATTGGTTTGTTTGGTGGTGCCGGTGTAGGTAAAACCGTATTGATCCAGGAACTGATCAACAACATTGCTAAAGCATACGCTGGTCTTTCTGTATTTGCAGGTGTGGGTGAAAGAACCCGTGAAGGTAATGACCTGCTTCGTGAGATGATTGAATCAGGCATTGTTACCTATGGTGATGACTTCATGAAATCATTGGAAGAAGGTGGCTGGGACCTTAGCAAAGTAGATAAAAAGAAATTACAGGAATCTAAAGCTACCTTCGTATTTGGTCAGATGAATGAGCCTCCTGGTGCTCGTGCAAGGGTTGCTTTGTCAGGTCTTACACTGGCAGAATACTTCCGCGATGGTGATGGCACAGGTCCTGGTCGGGATATCCTTTTCTTTATTGACAATATATTCCGTTTCACGCAGGCTGGTTCTGAGGTATCTGCACTTCTTGGACGTATGCCTTCAGCGGTGGGCTATCAGCCTACATTGGCTTCAGAGATGGGTGCCATGCAAGAGCGTATTACCTCAACTAAGAATGGTTCTATTACATCAGTACAGGCTGTTTATGTACCTGCAGATGACTTGACAGACCCTGCTCCAGCTACTACATTCTCTCACCTTGATGCTACCACTGTACTTTCAAGGAAAATTGCTGAGCTAGGCATTTACCCTGCGGTGGATCCATTGGATAGTACTTCAAGGATACTTTCTGCTGAGGTAGTAGGTGATGAGCATTACAATTGTGCTCAACGTGTAAAGGAGATACTACAGCGCTACAAAGAGCTACAAGATATCATCGCGATTTTGGGTATGGACGAATTATCTGACGAAGATAAAGAAGTGGTGCACAGGGCAAGACGTGTACA
Organism: Cyclobacteriaceae bacterium; assembly: GCA_965227155.1. Taxonomy (GTDB): domain Bacteria; phylum Bacteroidota; class Bacteroidia; order Cytophagales; family Cyclobacteriaceae; genus UBA6059. The sequence goes on along the minus strand of OZ245731.1, from coordinate 2,464,628 downwards.
GAGGTTCCTTTCTCAACCATTCCACGTAGCGGAAGCATTTACAGGTCTTACCGGAGAACTTGTTGACATTAAAGAAACAATCAAGGGCTTCAATATGATTATGGATGGTGAGTTGGATCATCTGCCAGAAGCTGCTTTCAACCTGAAAGGTACTATCGAGCAAGCGATAGATGCCGGTGAGAAAATGTTGGCAGAAGCCTCTAACTAAGCAAGAGTATGTACCTAGAAATATATACACCGGACGAGAAAGTTTTCGAAGGAGAAGTGGAAGTCACCACAATCCCGGGAAAAGACGGTTATTTCCAAATATTGAATAACCACGCTCCTCTCATCTCGCCTGTGGGTAAAGGGGATCTTTCTTATAAGAGGAAGAAAGAAGAGAAAACTTTTTCAGTAGATGGTGGCGTGGTAGAAGTACTAAACAATAAAGTCACCATACTGGCAGAAGCTTTAATAGAAGAATAAAACACAATGTAATATCGATTTGATAATCCCGCCTTGAGCGGGATTTTTTGTTTATAATGTTTTGGGAATTGAATATCTTTATAGAGATGCAAACAGCAACTATAGATAAATCAAAGCATTGGACGGCTGAAGATTACCTTCAGCTGGAAGAAGGAATGCTTGCCCAATTGATAAGTGGTCAGCTTATTATGTCACCAGCTCCCACACCTAATCATCAAAGAGTCATCCGTAATTTATATGATGCTCTGAAAGCATTAAACCCAAATGGAGAGGTCTTATTTTCACCATTAGATTTATATATAGATAATACAAATGTTCTACAACCTGACATCTGTTATATCTCCCAGAGCTCAAAACACATAATTTCCAATAGAGGCCTGGAAGGTCCACCAGAACTTGTAGTAGAAGTGCTTTCTCCATCTAATAGTTTTATCGATCGGAATGCTAAAAAAAGAAAGTATTTAGAGTTTGGTGTGCAGGAATATTGGATAGTCGACCCTGGCAACAAGACACTAGAAATTTATACCAACAGTCTAGAGACACCTTCACTCTACTTATCAGAGCAAGGAGAAATTACTTCAATTGTTTTGGAAAGTTTGAGCTTTGATCTTTCCCTCCTGTTTAAAGGACTTGAATAATACTTATATAGACCCTTAAGATTTACCCGTCATTCTTGCCCACATCTTCTTTTCAAACTCCCAGAAAAATTTAAACTGGCCAAAAATAAACCCATAGAATAATAAGATCACATTGTATACCGGCAATATGAGCAAGTAATAAAGAATCGAAAAAATAATGGGTTGTTCACCATTTTCAGTGAAAAAACCCACCACCGGTCTCTTTAAAAACATTACAGTAAAGCCTGTTGCTGCAAATACGATCAACACAATAACCACCTGACCAGTATTTTTAAGATTCCACCTTTCCTTAAGTTTTTCAAACATTATTTAGCCTTGGTTATATTCCATTCAATAAGATGTGGGACAGGAGCTGTCCATGTCATCATTTCTTTTTTTACAGGATGCATGAGCCTAATTGACCTGGCATGAAGACATATGCTGGCATCCTCATTAGGAGTCGGTGCCCCATATTTCACATCACCAACGATAGGGCTGGCTATTTTAGCCAATTGCACCCTTATCTGGTGCGGCCTCCCTGTCACCGGCTTCACCTCCAGCCAATGTTCCTTATTTACAGACCTCAGAATAGCATAAGATAATTCAGCCCGTGTTGTTCCCGGTTTTTTTGAATCATAAGCCGCAGTGATGTTTCGACGACCATCTTTGATCAGCCAATGTACAAGAGTGTCTTCTGGAAGTGCCGGCCTTCTAACCACAATAGCCCAGTACGTTTTCTCAACCTGACGTTCTTTAAAAGCCTGATTAAGTCGCTCCAGGGCTTTGGATGTTCTCGCCATCACCACCACTCCACTTACAGGTCTGTCTATCCTGTGGGCACTTCCTAAAAATACATTCCCGGGTTTATCATATTTCTGCTTCAGGTACCTTTTACCAAGCTCAATGAGCGGCTCATCCCCCGTCCTGTCGCCTTGCACCAGCATCCCTGCGGGTTTATTTACAACAAGCAGGTGATTATCTTCAAAAAGAACTTCAAAAGGGAGCTTCATTTCGCCTAATTTTGAAACAAAGGTAGAAACTATGGCCGAGAAGAAACCTGTGAATACCTTCAGGATTGTACGACTGTTCCTGTTTTTTGTACTCCTATACCTGGTATTCACTCAATATGGTCTTGATCACTCTGATATCGAACAGCAATTGTTAAATGCTGAACTGGTAGAAATTGGGCATAATCAGGGAAAAGGAAATATGGTGGGCATTCAACCATGGATGGAACCTATAGACTATGCCTCTGACAGTAATTTTTTGAGGAAAATTGAGCATTATTTCAAGCAGGCAGATGAAGCAGGTTATTTGAATGACTCGACCATCGTAGTACTACCCGAATATTTAGGCACCTGGCTTGTCGCTTTGAACGAACGAAAAACGGTCTACACCGTCAAAGAATCTGAAAAGGCATTAAGAACGATTGTTTTCAGAAACTTATTTGCCTTTGTCGGCGCATATCTCAACGCTGACGCTCCTGATCCTGTAAAGGCAAGTGTTTTTAGCATGAAATCTGCACAAATGACCTCAGTATATGAGCAAACCTTTAAAGAGCTTGCCGCCAAATACCAGGTAACGGTAGTGGCAGGCTCAATACTACTACAAAACCCGATCATAAAGGATGGGTCTTTGCAAACTACGGATGGCCCCTTATACAATGTGTCAGCTACTTTTCTGCCTGATAGCACTATCTCCCCTAACCTCGTCTATAAGGCTTTCCCAATTGATGAGGAAAAGCCTTTCTGCAGTGCTAAGCCTGCTGATCAATTACCTGTTTTTGATACTCCTGCCGGTAAACTGGCAGTCATGATTTGTGCCGATTCATGGTACCCTGAAAGTTATGAGACTATCTCCCGATCCGATGCTCAATTGCTAGCTATACCCTCTTATTCAGCCGGTGATAGACTATGGCAGACGACCTGGCAGGGATATAATGGTGCCGAAAATCCTGCAGATATTGACACAACTGACATTGGCAGGATCACTGAAGAAATGGCATGGCTAAAATACAGCATGGGTGGGCGAGCTCAGCAATCAAACATTGAAGCTGGCATCAATGTATTTTTAAGAGGAAATATCTGGGATCTTGGCACCGATGGTAAAACCATAAGTTACCACAAAGGTGCCCTTAAGGTAAATGAAGATCAGGATACAGCTACCATCACCAACCTATGGCTTAATTGAACGTCATTATCCTGCCATCCAACTGTAAAAGTAAGGTGGTTTACAACTAAAATTCTGAGGTGAAATGGAATTGAATTTCAGGGAAATTATCCTGTACCATTTGCAACCAGGCTTTTGATTCTGCCATAAAAACCAGCTTACCATCTTTATCTTTGGCGATATAGCGAAACTTGTCTTTTACAAAAGCATCCAGATCTGCTTTTTTTGGAGCACTGATCCAGCAGGCCTTGTAAATATTCACCGGTGACATTTGTACTTTGGCACCATACTCGTGCTGTAACCTGTACTGAAGCACTTCAAACTGCAATGCGCCCACCGTGCCTACTACCTTTCGAGAACCCAGCTCATAGCTAAACAGCTGTGCTACGCCCTCATCCATCAACTGCAAAAGACCTTTATCCAATTGCTTGGATTTCATGGCATCAAGGTTAATCACTTCCTTAAACAGCTCTGGTGAAAAGCTAGGGATGCCTTTATATAGCCCCGCTTCCCCTTCACTTAGGGTGTCACCTATTTTTAGATTACCCGTATCATATAACCCAATGATATCACCAGGGAATGCTTCATCCACCGTTTCTTTTTGCTGTGCCATAAAGGCGGTTGCATTTGAAAATCGGAATTTCTTATCCTGCCTTACATGAAAATAATTATTTCCCCGCTGAAACTTACCGGAGCATATTCTTAAGAATGCGATGCGGTTGCGGTGGCGAGGATCCATATTGGCATGGATTTTAAAAATAAACCCTGAAAAATTTTCTTCATTGGGTACTACTTTTCGGAGCTCTGTTTCCCGTGGTTCCGGGTTAGGTGCAATATTGATAAAGCAGTCCAATAGCTCCCTTACGCCAAAATTATTCACCGCAGAACCAAAAAATACTGGTGCCAATTTTCCTTTCCGATATTCATTGATATCAAAAGGATCGTATACACCCTCTATGAGCTCTATATCTTCTCTTAGTTGATTTACAGCAGATGCAGGTAGGTATTTTTCAATGGCCGGGTCGTCAACCCCCTTGATTTCGATTACATCCTCAGCCTTCTTGGTTTTATTAGATTCGAAAAGGTTGAGATTATTCTCATATACATTGTATACTCCCCTGAATCCCTTACCCATGCCAATAGGCCAGCTCAGTGGTCGTACTTTAATGTCCAGCTTATCTTCTATTTCATCGAGTAGTTCAAAAGGGTCTCTTCCTTCACGGTCAAGTTTATTGATAAAGCAAAGTACCGGCGTATTGCGCATCCGGCATACTTCCATGAGCTTTTCTGTCTGTGTCTCTACCCCTTTTACACAATCTATCACCATCACCACGCTATCTACGGCTGTCAATGTGCGATAGGTATCTTCAGCAAAGTCCTGGTGACCAGGGGTATCGAGAATATTGATTTTAAGATCCTTATAGTCAAAGGCCATAACGGAGGTTGCTACAGAGATACCCCGCTGTTTCTCAATCTCCATCCAGTCTGACCGGGTGGCCATGTCGATTTTGTTGGATTTGACAGCACCTGCAGTCTGAATGGCACCACCAAACAACAGAAGCTTTTCCGTTAATGTGGTTTTGCCGGCATCAGGGTGGGCTATAATACCAAAAGTCTTACGTTTTTTGATTTCCTCTGCAATAGTGCTCATGAAGACAACATTCAAAATTTCAGGCCGCAAAGGTATATATAGTCTGTCAATTCTATAATAATCCTGAAAACATCTGACAATGTGTCATAAATCTTCTGGCATATCCGGCTTGGCACAAGCATTGATAAACTTGAAACGAACAATGAATTTTAAGATATAAATAAATATAAATCATGGGAAAAATTATTGGTATCGACTTAGGAACCACTAACTCATGTGTTGCCGTGATGGAGGGTAACGAACCTGTCGTTATACCCAACAGTGAAGGTAGAAGAACAACACCTTCTATCGTTGCATTTCTTGATAACGGCAAAGGTGAGCGCAAAGTAGGTGATCCGGCGAAAAGACAAGCAATCACAAATCCTCATAATACAATCAGCTCTGTAAAGAGATTTATGGGTAAGAAATATGGGGATGTTGCTGACGAACGAAAAAATGTAAGCTACAAACTGGAGAGTGGCAACAATGACACCATTAGAGTGAAAATTGGTGACAGAAATTACACTCCACAAGAAATATCTGCCATAATCCTTCAGAAAATGAAGGCCACAGCAGAAGATTATCTTGGCACTGAAGTCAAAGAGGCAGTAGTAACAGTACCTGCATACTTCAATGATGCTGAGCGACAAGCAACTAAAGAAGCAGGCGCTATTGCAGGATTGGATGTAAAAAGAATCATCAATGAGCCTACAGCAGCTGCCCTCTCTTATGGTCTGGATAAGAAAAATCAGGATATGAAAATAGCAGTGTATGACCTTGGTGGTGGTACATTCGACATTTCTATCCTTGAGCTGGGAGATGGTGTATTTGAAGTAAAATCTACCAATGGTGATGTACACCTTGGTGGTGATGACTTTGACGGTGTGATCATCGACTGGTTGGCAGATGAGTTTAAAAATGATGAAGGCATAGACTTGAGAAAAGATCCTATGGCTCTTCAGCGATTGAAAGAAGCTGCTGAGAAAGCTAAAATTGAGCTTTCAAGCTCCAGCAGCACTGAAATCAACCTGCCATACATTATGCCTGTAGACGGTGTGCCTAAGCACCTTGTAAGATCATTGAGCAGAGCAAAATTTGAGCAGCTATCTGAAACATTGGTTCAAAGAACACTTGACCCATGTAAGAAAGCATTGAGTGATGCCGGTATGTCTACTTCTGACATTGACGAAGTTATCCTTGTAGGTGGTAGTACGCGTATCCCCAGAATCCAGGAAGAAGTTGAGAAATTCTTTGGCAAAAAGCCTTCTAAAGGAGTGAACCCTGACGAGGTGGTAGCGATAGGTGCTGCTATCCAGGGTGGTGTACTTACCGGCGAAGTTAAGGATGTACTGCTGTTGGATGTTACCCCACTTTCATTAGGTATCGAAACAATGGGTGGTGTATTCACAAAACTCATCGAGTCAAACACTACGATTCCTACTAAGAAGTCTGAAGTGTTCTCCACAGCAGCAGATAATCAACCTTCTGTAGAGATACACGTGTTGCAAGGTGAGCGCTCCATGGCGAAAGACAACCGAACCATTGGTCGTTTTCACTTGGATGGCATTCCGCCTGCACCAAGAGGTATTCCTCAGATTGAAGTGACCTTTGATATCGATGCTAATGGTATCATGAACGTATCAGCAAAGGACAAAGGCACCAACAAAGAGCAGAAAATCAGAATCGAGGCTTCTTCAGGTCTAACAGACGAAGAAATCGAAAAGATGAAGAGCGAAGCTCAGGCCAATGCAGATGCTGATAAGGCTGCCAGGGAAAAAATTGAGAAATTGAACCAGGCAGACTCGTTGGTCTTCCAAACTGAAAAGCAGTTGAAAGAATTTGGTGATAAGCTTTCAGAAGGTAACAAAACTGCGATTGAAGGTGCATTGACAAAGCTGAAAGAGGCACATGGCAAGCAGGATGTAGAAGCTGTTGATAAAGCAATGGAAGAACTCAACAATGCATGGCAAAATGCCAGCCAGGAGATTTATCAGGCACAGCAAGCGGCCGGTGGAGCAGAAGGCGCTCAGCCAGGTGGTGATGCCGGTGCACAGGCAGATGCTGGAAGCGATAGCAATGATGACGTCTCTGACGTAGAATTCGAAGAGGTAAACGACGAGAAAAAATAGTCGATTACCCTAGTACATAGATCATACAAACCCTCACTGATTTTTCAGTGGGGGTTTTTTGTTACCAGCATTGCTATTAACTTTATCTTATGTCCCTACGAATTGAACATCCTCCCCGTACAATCATGGAGCTTTACAAAAGCTTGCCGGAAGGCACTTTGGCAGAGTTAATAGATAGCAAAATTATAATGAGTCCATCCCCTACATCCTTACATCAGGAAATATTAACTGAAATTGTTTTTTCATTAAAGCTCTTTTTCAAAAAGACTAAGAGTGGACGAGTCTTTGCTTCTCCACTTGATGTTTACCTAGATGAGAATAGTAATGCCGTACAGCCTGACATCATAGTAGTTTTAAATAATGGTCAGGCACAGGTAAAACCTAATGGCCATATTCATGGGTCACCTGATATGCTAATTGAAATTCTCTCACCAGGTAATAAAGACCATGACTTGATTACCAAAAAAGCACTTTACGAGCGGTTTGGTGTGCAAGAGTATTGGATTGTTGATCCTATTGACAAATCTGTCATTGGTTACACATTGCAAGGCAATTCGTATTCAAGCATTTCTGGTAATCCCGGTAGTATTAACTCTCAATTGCTGGATGTGGAGATTAAGTTTTGACTTAATCATACATATCTAAAAAATCAATAGCTTATCCCATAGTTGGTTATAGGGTTTTACTCATTACTTATCAACCCGTATTGCCCATTGCACCGGCAATTGCATTGATGGTAATCAATAGCTCCAATAATGTTGCCTCGCTACCTTCTCCATTATTGCCTGCTTTTTCTGCACGCCATTTTTTTAATAATGCTATTTGCTTTTTGTGCAAATGAATCATCAGTGAGGCTCTCAACTGTGTGGAATAATGGTGGCTTTTCCGGCGTTCGGAAATGTCTTTTTCCAATAGTTCCAACAGCACATCTCTGGTGCGCTCAAACTCCTCTATGAAGTAATTCAGGAATTTTTCTCGCACCTCATCATTGGTAACCAAACCCGCATAATCACGCATGATATCTACATCCGTAGCAGATAGGCTGGTATCTACATTCGTAAGTACATAGCGGATAAATGGGTCATGAGCAATTGAATCTTTAAAAACCTGATATTGCTTGGGATCCTCATTCTTGAGGTTGGTCAGTGTAGTGCCTAGTCCATACCAACTGGTCATGTTAAACCGCGACTGGCTCCATGAAAATACCCAGGGGATAGCCCTTAGATCATCAAGGGTTTGTGCTCCACTGCGGCGTGAAGGCCGTGAGCCAATTTTGCTGGACTCGATGGCATCAATAGGTGTAGCTTCCCTGAAAAACAGGATGAATCCCTCCTCATGGGTAAGCTTTTTAAAATGTGCCTTGCTTTCTTTAGCCAGTTTTTCCAGTAATTCTGCCAATGGGTGCGGCTTCCGCTCAGTATGCTGGTTAGCAACATATTTACTCATTGTACTGGCTACCAGCAGCTCCAGGTTGTATTCTGCATTTACCTTATTGGCATATTTTTGAGCAATGGTTTCTCCTTGCTCCGTTAAACGTAAATCACCGTTTACCGTACCATGCGGTAGCGCCTGAATGAAATAATGCGTAGGGCCTGCACCTCTGGAAATAGACCCTCCTTTGCCATGGAAAAACCTTATGCGGACTCCATATTCTTTCCCAACCTGGCTTAAACGATCCTGGGCTTTAAACAAATGCCATTGGCTGGCCATGATTCCTCCATCCTTATTAGAGTCGCTGTAACCCACCATTACTTGCTGAATCAGGTCAGCTTCGTTATTAAGGTTGGCTATGTATTTAAGGCTGCGCTGTGTAAATGGGTGCTGTAAAAAAGAAGCAATAATATGAGGTCCATTTTCAAGATCTTCGATAGTCTCCAACAATGGCACCACCGGAATCATGCAAACCAGCCCATCCTCCGTTTGCTTTGTCAAACCACATTCCCGTGCCAATAAATATACCACGAGCAAGTCTGAGAGGCTTCTTGTCATGCTGACAATAAATGATCCAATACCTGACACACCATAAGAAGACACGTGGGCTTCTACGGCGCGCAATGCATCAGTAACTGCCTTGGCATTTTCCCCCAATACACTTTTTTGATGGGTAAATGGTCGATTGGACATCAATTCATTGGAGAGAAAGGTAACTCGCTTCTCTTCACTCCACTCACTGAAATTTTTGCCCCCATCAATACCTGCAGCTTCCATCAGCTGACCGATAGCTTTATCGTGGAAAGCACTATTCTGCCGGATATCCAGCTTTGCCAGGTGAAATCCAAAAGTCTCCACAATCCTGATGGCATTGAATACATCATCGTAAGCCACACTTCGTGCGCCATATTCTATCAATGCTTCCTGTAATAGTTTGAGATCTTCCAGCATCTCGGAGGCCTCCACATAAGCTCCCTCAAACTGCTTGAGCTCAGTAGCGTGACCTCTTTTGGTATCTAGTGGCATTTTAGCCAGGATCATATTTACAAACTGGCGAAATACTTCTCCTCTATTTCGATGGTAAGACTGCTTCCCTACTTCTCCCAGATCATCGATCATAGCATATAAGCGATCTCGAAGTTTTGGATACGCATCCTTGCTACTTTGAGCAAAACTTAAACGCTGCACAAGGCTGAGGAGCTTTCGCCTGATTACAACCAGGGCATTGAGCCTGAGCTTGGCTAAGGTATCACTGGTCACTTCACCGGTTACAAAGGGGTGCCCATCACGGTCACCACCTACCCAATCGCCAAAGCTGATGCGTGGGAAAGCATTATTTTTATAAATAGTTTGTTTGTCAAAGCCAACTTCACTCCAGGCCTGCATCATTCTGCGATCCAGCGATGGTACAATCAACGGGAAGACATTAACCAGATAATGGAGAATATTGCGAAGCTCAGACGTGACATCCGGCTTTTCCACGAAAATCTCGCCGGTTTTCCAAAGCCTGTAAAGAGTAAGCTTTACATTGTGCCGTATATTTTCACGCTCCTTTTTGGTGAACATGCTGTTTTCCCGCTGTACCAACAACAGGTATAACTCCCGGTGGTGCTCCAGTACGGTAGCCCTTTTCGCCTCGGTGGGGTGTGCGGTAAGTACGGGTTCTATTCGGATTTTAGGAATAGCTTTAGCTATTTCTTCCTGGTCAATCCCAAGCTCTTTTAGCTTTTTAAAATTATTGGCCCACAAGCCATTGATGCTGGTAAGCTCGTCATCTTCCTTAGAGCGCCTGCTTTGAACAGCACCATTGGTTTCCACCATATTTACCAACTGAAAAATCAGCGAATACAGCTGAATGTGCTTTGGTGTAAGCTCCTCAGGTTTGATCTTAGGGATATCATTTATCCATGGAATTTGTGAAGCCATTTCAGCTTCATCATTTTCTTGAAGTACTTCCCGTAATGCCTCTAACAGATATTGAAGGTCCTCGTAGGGTTTACCCAGATTTTCCTGAACATTCTTTAAAATTTCCTGCATGGTAGCAACAATGATTTTTCTCTAAAATACAGTAGAAATCAATCAAGTCTAATAGTATTACTATTATTTTAAAAAGAAATTAACCAATTTCAAAAGTCTAAAAATTGGTGGCAGGATATTGTCAAATTTTTAATGCAAATGCCTAGAATTCGCAATTTCCGGGAGTTCTAGGAAAAGGTATTACATCCCTGATATTGCCCATACCCGTTACAAACTGCATCATACGCTCGAATCCCAGACCGAAACCCGAATGTGGAACAGTACCGAACCTACGTGTATCCAGGTACCACCAAAGTTCATCCGTAGGAATGTTCATTTCCTCCATTCGCTGGGTAAGTTTATCCAGACGCTCCTCTCGCTGAGAGCCTCCGATGATCTCTCCTATACCGGGAAACAAAATGTCCATGGCTGCTACGGTCTTTCCGTCAGCATTTTGACGCATGTAGAATGCCTTGATGTCTTTTGGGTAATCAAATAGAATAACTGGCTTTTTAAAATGCTTCTCAACCAGGAAACGTTCATGCTCCGATTGTAGATCAGCCCCCCAGCCTTCTATGATGTAATTGAATTTCTTTTTCTTATTGGGCTTTGAGTTTTTAAGGATTTCAATAGCATCAGAATAGGTAAGCCGCTCAAACTTGTTGTCGATGATGAATTGAAGCCTTTCCAACAGTGTCATTTCACTACGCTCTTGCTGAGGTTTCTGCCTTTCTTCTTCATCTGCCCGCTGCGCCAGAAACTCCAGGTCATCGCGGCAGTTGTCCAGGGCATATCGTACAAGGTATTTGAGCATTTCCTCCGCCAGGTCCATGTTGTCTTCCAGATCGTAGAAGGCCATTTCAGGCTCTATCATCCAGAACTCTGCGAGGTGCCTTGTTGTATTGCTGTTTTCTGCCCGGAATGTAGGCCCAAAAGTATAGATCTCTGATAATGCTAATGCCGTAAGCTCACCCTCAAGCTGACCCGATACGGTAAGATTGGCCTCTCGCTCAAAAAAGTCTTCTTTATAATCCACTGATCCATCTTCGTTCAATGGTGGTGATTTAGGATCAAGAGTGGTCACTCTAAAAGTCTCACCGGCCCCCTCAGCATCAGACCCTGTAATAATTGGCGTGTGTATGTTGAAAAAGCCTTTGTCATGAAAAAACTTATGCACCGCAAATATCATGGCATGTCGTACCCTTAATACTGCGCCGAAAGTATTTGTTCTAGGCCTCAGGTGGGCAATTTCCCGTAAAAAATTCAGGGAATGCTTCTTGGGCTGTAATGGATATTTTTCCGGATCAGCTGTGCCTAATATTTCTAAGCTTGTGGCCTCAATCTCAATGGCCTGTCCACTGCCCTGGCTTTCCACAATTTTACCCTCTACGGCGAGGCTTGCACCGGTAGTTACTTCTCCCCAGCCCGCATCTGCCAATAGGTCAGGTCCTGCTACTATTTGGATATTCTTAATCGTAGATCCATCATTTAGCGCAATGAAAACCACATTTTTGCTTTGTCGTTTTGTTCTGACCCAGCCTTTGAGAAGAATCTCTGTACCTACAGTGCTTTCAAATGCCTGTTTGATTTTGGTTCGCTTCATTACGCTATGAATTGTTTATATTTTCTATTGAGAATGGCTAAAGTTTTATTGACTTTTTGTCAAATAGAGCGCAAAAAAAGGATATTTTGGCCTGATTATCAAAGAATCACCTATTTATCCTAAATTTGATTCCAGGCTAATTTTTCAATAATTATAGTATTCCATAGATGCAGAAATTAGGTTTAACTCAGTCATTACAGCAGAAATTATCGCCGCAGCAAATACAGTTTATCAAGTTGCTGCAGGTTCCTACAGCTGAGTTAGAAACCCGAATCGAAGAAGAGCTTGAAATAAACCCCGCCCTGGAAGAAGGCACCGATGAAGAGCCTAGCCGGGAAGATGATTATGAGGAGCGGGAACGCGATGAAGATTTAAATATAGAGGACTACCTGCAGGATGATTATGCAGGCTATAAAATGCAGGGGGATGGACCAAACCCCGACGATGATGATAGGGAAATGCCTATTTCAGGAGGTGCTTCTTTGCTGGATCAGCTGCATGCGCAGCTTGGCTACCTGAAACTGGATGAGCGTCAGGCAATACTTGCAGAGCAAATTATTGGCAGTATAGATTCAGAAGGGTATATCAGAAGAGAGTTGGAGGCGATCGTCAATGACCTGGCTTTTTCACAAAACATTGAAACTGATGTGGAAGAACTGGAAGAAGTGCTATTTAAAATCCAGAGCTTTGATCCTCCGGGCGTAGGTGCACGCACCTTGCAGGAATGCCTCTCACTACAGCTGGAGCGAAAAGAACACCCCACTGAGTCAGAAGCTATTGCTACTGCCATTGTCAACACATGCTTTGATGAATTTACCAAAAAGCATTACGATAAAATCAAGAAAAAACTGGAGCTGGAAAATGACGATCAGCTCAAAGAAGCGATCAAAGTCATTACCCGACTCAACCCCAAACCGGGTAGTGGTACCGATGGTGCCATTCGCACCCAGTTTTTGATCCCTGACTTTTTACTGAATAATAATGATGGCAAGCTGGAGCTAACGCTGAACTCTAAAAATGCACCAGAGCTGAGAATAAGTCGCTCTTATTCAGATATGCTTGACACCTATGATAAGTCTAAAAAGAAAGACAAAAAGCTGCGTGAGACGGTAAGCTTCGTCAAGCAAAAACTGGACTCTGCCAAATGGTTTATTGATGCCATTAAGCAGCGCCAAAACACCCTGCTCAATACCATGAATGCCATCATAGAACTGCAATATGATTTCTTTCTGGAAGGTGATGAGTCCAAGTTGCGCCCCATGATCCTGAAGGATGTAGCAGAAAAAATCAACATGGATATCTCTACCGTAAGCCGGGTGGCCAATAGTAAATCTATCCAAACAGAGTTTGGCATTTACCCGTTAAAATATTTCTTCTCTGAAGGTATTGCTACCGATACCGGGGAAGATGTGAGCAGCCGTGAAGTGAAACACAAACTGAAAACGATAATCGATGGGGAGGATAAGAAGAAGCCGTTATCTGATGAAAAACTTGAAAAACTTTTGAAAGCTGAAGGTTACAATATCGCCCGCCGCACAGTAGCCAAGTACCGGGAGCAATTACAAATACCTGTCGCCAGATTAAGAAAGGAGTTGTAGTGAGAGTATTTATGACTGTGGTTTCTTATGTGCTGCACCCGCTGCTCATGCCCACTTTTACCTTTGCCACTATCTTTTATTTTCTACCCGAAAGCATTCAGCCAATCACAGAGGACTCAATCCCTTACCTGCTTTTCGCCATTTTGATTACAACTTTTCTGATACCACTTATGAGTGTATCGGCCCTGAAGTTTACAGCCACCATCAGCAGCCTCTCTCTCGAGAAACGGGAAGAACGCATACTCCCATTTCTGTTTATCACGGTATTTTACGGCCTTACCACTTACCTATTTATTGAGAAGGTGCAGGTTAACAATCTGTTGGCATTGATGATGATTGCCACTACGTTGCTTATTCTACTGCTTACAGCAATCACCATGCAATACAAAATCAGCATTCATGGAGCAGGTATTAGCGGAAGTGTAGGCTTTTTGCTGGCACTTACCTATCAGTATAATGACCCGATGCTGATGTATCCACTCGCTGTATTTGTAGTGCTGACGGGCCTGGTCATGACCAGCAGATTATATCTGAATGCCCATACCATTGAAGAGGTAAGCCTCGGCGCATTGTTAGGTTTTTTGTTTTGCTTTGCTGCCCTCTATTTTCTGGCTTAAAACAGGTTGAAGCTAAAGCCCATAACCCAGTTATTGGGCTCTACGGCCAGACCTGATGGCGCCTCACCACTTTTGAAGAAAGGGTTGAAATAATGCTTGTAAAAGATATTAACCCCACGGAATCCTATTCTGCCATGCACACCATACCTAAAGTTGCTGAGCCCAAAATCATCCTTGGTTTTTTCTTTAATGGTACGGCCATCAATCGCCTCATATTTAAGCTTCATATGACTGGCCATCTGAATACCGGCAGAGCCTCCCAGAGCTATAAAAAAATTGCCCTCAGAGGGAGAGGAAGCACCGGGATAATACCTGAATTCAACGGGAATGTCCAGAAAAGTCTGTGCGATCTTATTTTTACCCGGCTCAAAACCTAAAGAATCGATCACCACTTCATCAATACCCGTTGCTTCGTTGGTTTGATGTCGGAGGCTGATATCCTCAGTAAAAGCATGCTTTTCTGTACCGAGCCCCAGGGACACATTAAAAGACATACGCTCATTGAGCTCAAAGGACTTCATATAATAAAGTCCCAAAGATTTAGACCCCCAGAAGCCCGTTTGTAAAGCGGGTGCATTGTTGCTCAGGCGATTAAAACCAAAATCCACAATCAGCCGACCAGGAATATCAGGGCTGGCCAGTTGAGTTTTCTCGGTAGACTGAGGCTTGTTTTCTTTTTCTCCACCTGCCTGTGAGGCATGTGCAGAAATCGCTAGCATTGAGATAAATAGTACAGTAATTCGGACTATTCGCATGGGCTTCATTTTTTCAGGGGGCAAAGATAGATGAATTCATGGAAGTATAAAGGCTGACCTTTTTTTAGATTGATGATTTGTATATTTTTGCAACCGCTTTAGAAAGCATCATACTTATGTAAATGCAGTTTTTTTTAAAAGGTTGCATTGATCGTATTGAAATTGGCCTCCTAGCTCAACTGAATAGAGCATCAGATTACGGCTCTGAAGGTTGCAGGTTTGAATCCTGCGGAGGTCACCACAAACAGCCTCTGGATCATTTCCGGGGGCTTTTTTGTTGGTTTGTCGAATCAAATACTTACTTTGAATCTGATTAATCTCCAATTATTTAATTAATTCAAAGGCTTGTTTCCACAACCTTAAACCCTAACCACCCTCGGTTATGTACTATCCACTCAACCTTAATAATATTGATATCTTTCCTCTTTTTGGGGATTACCTGCAAGGCAAGCCTTATATTTTCGATTTTTCTTCTAACAACCCAAAATCAGTTGACTATAGTCCCTCTGATTTCAAAAAATTTAATCAAATCGTATTTGATGAATTAAAACAATCCTCTTGCCAATGGGGCATCGGCAAATACCTGGAAGAGCGAAAAAACATCCTTCGGGATTACCCCAATATCATCGAGGAACAGCGGTACTACCACCTCGGCCTTGATATTATTGTGCCTTTCGATACACCCATATTTTCACCGCTCAATGGTGAAGTTTTTAGCGTAGGAAAAGAAACTAAGATTGGCAATTATGGCGGCTACATCATGTTGAAGCATGATGTCAATGATGTGGTTTTTTATTCATTTTACGGGCATTTGAAAACACCACATGTGGTAAATGTCGGGGAGCGCATTAATGCTGGCCAATTGCTGGCAAGGGTGGGAAAGGAAAATGATAGTGGTGGGTGGTTTTGTCATGTTCACCTGCAAGTACTTACACAGGCAGCACTGGATGATGGCTATGGCAATTGGGGATACATTTCGCCGGATATGATGCCCAGGGTTGAGCAGTATTTCCCTTCGCCTTATTTTATTTTTAAGTACTGAATGAGCACCGTATGTATACTTATGGGCTATTGTGCTTCCTATATTTTATCAGATTTCAGCAATTCACCCAAAACCTCCTGCACTTTTCGGTTGGCGATTTCTCTTTCTACGATTACAGGTGGTGCTACCCGTTCCTGGCAGTCAGATAAAGGGCAGCGCTCACAGGTGGTGTGAACGGTGCGGGTTTTAATGGCTTCATCATCGAGCATTTTCAGCCGCTTTTTCAGGTTTGCATCTATCAAAAAACCAATAGACACACTGATGATTTCCTGCTGGTCAGACACATTGGGCCAGGCCATGGAAATCACCATATATTCTACGGAGGTATTGATGTACTTCGATCGCTGGATATCGGAGACCAGGCCCGGCTTACCTTCAGCTATGCTTTCCCTAACCTTCTTCATGATGCCAAAGGAAATCCAGCGCCGGCAGTAATGCTCGTTGGTTTCATTAGCATGGGGCTGGTGAAATTTAGAGAGGTGTAGCTCCTTGGTCAGCCGGAAATTGGCAAGCTCCTGCTGCCCTACAAATCGCAAAAAGAACAGGTTATTGATTTTAAAAAATCTCGGCAACAGGTTAGTTAAGCGCTGCATGAGCATCTCAGGGGTCGCCTGGTATTTATCAAGAAGCTGGATAAGAAACCGGTCGTCCCAATGCTCAAGCTGATTGAAAGCTTTGATGTCCTCCAGCAAAGCCTCTTTGGGCATCATTAAGGCAGCAGAGAAATAAGAGGCCTGGTAGTTGTGCAAACTCTCCTCGAAACTTTCTGCCTGTACAGGTGGTGTACTGATCGGTCGCTTATCCAATTGCAATTGGGCAAAGCCAAGCTCGCGCGCCAGCAAGAAACAGAGTTGCCCCTGGGTAAGCCCTTTATTTAGCATGAGTTTCTTACGCTTTTGGTCGAAAAGTGACCGCAGGTTTTGAAGCTCCGGGTGCTGGGCCAGCAAGGCATACTCTATTGTGTAGCCCATAACGTTGGTTAATATTTTTTCAAGATCTTCGGTATGAATAACCAGCTGATCTTCCAGGTCATACAGCTTACGAAATAGTTGGGACGCCTCTTCTATCTCTTCAAAATAATTGTCCTGCATTTCCTGGTAGGCACGTACTGCAGCCAAATAAAACTGCTCCTGTCGCATTTCATAGTTACGGGCTATCTGCACGATGGTAGTAATGAAGGCATTGAATTTCTCAGGTGCTGAAGCCACCAGTTCCAGTACCTTTTGCACATCCAACCCAAACATATCCAGTGGAAATTCCTTGAAGAAATTGGACTGCAGCAGCCTTACAATGGAATCATATTGCTTGGGCACCTTTAGGGATACCAGCTCATCATAAGAGGAATCGAGGGCGGCGGCCAGCTTGATCATTTTATCTCCCTTGGGATATTTTTTGCCCTTTTCAATTTCATTGAGATAAGACACTGAAAGCCCGGTGGCAGTAGATAATTCCTGAAAGCTAAGGCCTCTTCGGGTGCGATGATGATGCACTTTCAGGCCTAAAATATGCCTGATACCGATCATTTCTTTTGACATAATCAAATCTACTGCTTTTCGCGGAGAAAAACTGATAGCGAAAATTCACATATGAAAGTACGAAAGAGAATATCCTCAAAAAGCGTAAAAATATTATTAGCGAAATTTCGCTTTTTAAATATTTTCTCTATATTTGATTCAAGTTTTTAAAATCAATTAATGAATCGGATTATGTTTGGCACATTAGAAGAAACCTTTACAGCGCCACAAATCATGAGAATCAAAGGAGAATTCTCAGAGCGCTATGCAGAGATCCTGACACCCGAGGCATTGGACTTTTTATTGGCGTTGCACGAAAAATTCAATGATGAAAGAAAGTCTTTGCTCTGGAAAAGAGAACTCGTGCAGCAATCGATAAATCAGGGTAACATGCCTGATTTTCTGCCGGAAACCAAAGAGATCAGACACAGCGAATGGCAGGTAGCACCCATACCTTCAGATCTGCTTGATAGAAGGGTGGAAATAACCGGCCCGGTAGATCGCAAGATGATCATCAATGCATTGAACTCCGGGGCTAAAGTCTTTATGGCAGATTTTGAAGATTCTAATTCCCCTACCTGGAAAAACACCATCGAGGGGCAGATTAATCTGAAGGATGCCATCAGAAGAAATATAGACTTTGAAAACCCGGCTAACGGAAAAAAATACACGCTCAATGAGGATACTGCCACTTTAATAGTACGTCCCCGTGGCTGGCACCTTACGGAAAAGCATATTGAAATCGAAGGTGAAGCCATTAGCGGTGCGCTAATGGACTTTGGACTGTATTTCTTTCATAATGCCCAGGAGCTGATCAACAGGGGAACGGGGCCTTATTTCTACCTGCCAAAAATGGAAAGTTACCTTGAGGCCAGGCTATGGAATAAAGTATTTGAATTTGCCCAGGACTATCTCAAAATCCCTCGGCAAACCATCAAGGCAACTGTATTGGTTGAAACTATACTCGCCTCTTTCCAACTCAATGAAATTATCTATGAGCTGAGAGACCATATGGCAGGCCTGAATTGCGGTCGTTGGGATTACATTTTCAGCTATATCAAGCGCTTCCGCAATCATGCCGAAATGATTTTGCCTGACCGATCGCAGGTCACCATGACGGTACCTTTCATGAAAGCTTATGCCGACCTGGTGATCCAGACATGCCACAGGCGCAATTGCATGGCCATAGGTGGCATGGCAGCACAGATACCTATCAAAAATGACCCTGAAGCCAATGCTAAAGCTATTGAAAAGGTGCGGCAAGACAAACTGCGGGAAGTGAAAGCCGGCCATGATGGCACCTGGGTAGCGCATCCCGGTCTTGTGCCTGTGGCTATGGAGGTTTTTAATGAATTTATGCCCCAGGCCAACCAGATCAACAACAAGCGAGAGGATGTTTTTGTCTCCGCTAGAAATCTCATAGATGTACCGCAGGGTTCCATTACCGAAGAAGGATTGAGGACCAATATCAATGTGGGTATTCTCTATATCGAAAGCTGGCTCAGGGGCATTGGTGCAGCTGCACTTTACAACCTGATGGAGGATGCAGCAACTGCCGAGATTTCCCGGACACAGGTGTGGCAGTGGATCAAGCATGATGCACACCTGGCCGATGGCAGAAAAATCACCTTTGACTTATGCCGACAGCTCATCGATGAAGAGCTGATCAACATCATCAAATATGTGGGCGAAGAGGCCTACCAAAAAGGTCGATTCAAGGAGGCTGTAGAAATATTCACAGACCTGATCGAAGAAGACCAGTTTATCGAATTTTTAACCATATCATCTTACAATTTTCTGAATCACTAAAATCATGAACCGAGAAGACAAAATTCTACAACTAACCACGGATTGGAAGACCAATCCCAGATGGGAAGGCATTGAGCGGCCTTATACCGCCGAGGAGGTAATGAAGCTAAAAGGATCTATTGATATCGCTTATACATTAGCCACCAATGGCGCCGAAAAGCTTTGGGATAAGCTGAAATCAAAACCATTTGTGGCAGGGCTAGGTGCTCTTACTGGCAACCAGGCTGTACAGGAAGTAGCCGCAGGTCTTGAAGCCATCTACTTAAGTGGGTGGCAGGTGGCTGCAGATGCCAATCTGGCCGGTGAAATGTACCCTGACCAATCGCTATACCCTGCTGACTCTGTACCGAAAGTGGTAAAGCGGATCAACAATGCGCTGTTGCGCAGAGACCAAATCCATACGCTGGAGGGAGATTTCAACACCGACTGGCTGGTACCCATAGTGGCTGATGCTGAAGCTGGCTTTGGTGGTAACCTGAATGCTTTTGAGCTGATGAAGCAAATGATAGAAGGCGGTGCGGCAGGTGTACATTTTGAAGATCAGCTATCATCAGCCAAAAAATGTGGCCACCTTGGTGGTAAGGTATTGGTGCCAACACAGGAAGCCATCAACAAACTGGTGGCCGCCAGACTGGCCTCTGATGTAATGGGGGTACCCACAGTAATCATTGCCCGTACGGATGCAGAAGCAGCAGACTTGATCACATCGGATATCGATCCACGGGACAAGGAGTTTATTACCGGTGAACGTACCGAAGAAGGTTTCTACAGAGTAAACCCCGGACTGGATCAATGCATCAGCAGAGGCCTGTCCTACGCACCTTATGCGGACCTACTCTGGATGGAAACTTCCACACCAGATCTGGCAGTGGCCAAGGCATTTGCAGATGCCATTCATGCTAAATTCCCAGGGAAAATGCTGGCTTACAATTGCTCACCATCATTCAACTGGGAGGCTAACCTTACCGAGGCAGAAATGCTGGAATTCAGAGAAAAACTTGCTGAAATGGGCTATAAGTTTCAGTTTATCACCCTGGCTGGCTTTCACGCACTTAATACGTCTATGTTTGAATTGAGTAAAGCTTACAAAGAAAAAGGGATGGCAGGATTCTCAGCGCTACAGAGTAGAGAATTTAAGCTACAAAAAGACGGCTTTACAGCTGTAAAGCACCAAAAGTTTGTAGGTACCGGGTATTTTGATGCCATACAAGAAACGGTGCAGGGAGGCAAATCATCTACTGTGGCCCTGGCCGGTAGTACCGAAACTGCTCAATTTGTAAACTAGTGCTTCTGAACCGCTCATGTTGCCAACCACTCCTTCGGGAGTGGTTTTTTTATGATTTTATTCCTTATCTAAGCTCATTATTTGTAAATATCCTTCCTATGACCAATTCTTCGAATGCTTATGACCCTAATTTGATCATCAATCACATAAACTACTCTATAATCTCCCATCCATATTCTCCATAGTTCGTCTTTGCTACCTTTAAGCTTTTTTGCTGCTTTAGGTCTTGGATTTACAGCCAGATCATCGATTGTAACAGAGATTAATGGAATTATTTTTTCGGCAACTTTAGAAGTTCTTTTGCAGCTCGCTTTTTAAAAGTAATATTATACATTTTAGAGCTTCCCTGCCTCTTTAAGCTGAAGCTTAAGATCAGCCCAACTTACTTCTTCATCATCGTGCCTACTCTCGGCAATTACAATATCCAATAGCTCTTCTACCTTACCCTGGTGTTGCTCAAGTTCCTCTAAACCTATTTGGACAAAACGTTTGTTGTTAGTTTCATCTTTAATAATTGTTACACCTTTCATACCATTAAATATAAATTTTATCCACAAAAAGCTGATCTTTTTTCATACTATAATTATAGATGAAGTGCATACAACTTTTTCATTTCTAATTAATTACCAAAAAATTAGTTTGTGTAAATACTATCACGAAATAAACCAAAACAGACCTAAAACAATGCTTAAAACCAACAGTCCTTGTACCGCGGTAACGATACTGTAGCTGCGATAGGCATCCTTGACAGAAATCTGGCTAAACTGGCTCACTACCCAGAAATAAGAATCATTGGCATGCGAAAAAGTCATAGCGCCTCCACCTATAGCCATTACCACCAAAGTGATAAACCAGGGGTCAGGAACGCCAACAGCAATCATGGGGGCTAGCAAGGCACTGGTAATTACAATTGCTGCAGTAGAAGAGCCTTGTGCTGTTTTTAGTATTGCTGCCAAGGCGAACGCAACCACTAAGGTAACCCATGACAATTCAGTGTTGAGCAGTCCAGACTGCTCCAGGCTGCTGGTTAGCGAAGAAGCCTTCAAAACGTTGCCAAAAGCACCTCCAGCACCTGTAATGATCAACACTGGACCGGCTGCTGCAATACCCTTTTTTACCTTTTCATAAAACCCCTCCATTGACTTACCGGGGAATATCAGAAATGCCACCAAAATGCTTACCAGCAAAGCAATAACCGGATGACCAAGAAAGGACAAAAGACTGCTATCCCATCCCGCAAAACTATTGGCCGTACCCAAACTGATCAGTACAAGTGGCAATAACAAGGGAAAAATGGCTTTACCAATTCCAACATATACATGCTTTTCTTGATTAAGCTCTGTTTCAGCATTGAATACCTCAGTGTCAATATTGGCCGTAAGTCTTCTTATCAGTCCAATATTTAGCGGCAGGGAAAGGGCTGTGACACATACACCCGCCAGCATCACCAACCCCAGATAATCTGAAGCACCAAGGTTGCCTGCCGCAGCAATAGGTCCGGGTGTAGGTGGAATTAAAGTATGCGTTGTATAAAGGCCTGTCGCCAGCCCGACCGACAAAGTGGCCCGTGGCAATGCTGCCTGCGCTGCCATCTGCTTGGTAAGGCGAGAGAGAATAATAAAACCGGCATCACAGAAAACAGGGATACCTACAAATGCCCCAAGGAAACTCACCGCCAATGTAGGAAATCTCCTACCAAGCCCTGAAATGACTGTATTTGCGATCACCATGGCCGCTCCACTTTCTTCCAGCATGGTGCCCAGAATACTCCCCAACACAATTACCACCCCAATAGAGGCCAATAAAGCGCCAAAGCCCTCTGCAATAGTATCGACAGTTTGAACCAGAGGCAGTCCAAGAGCTACCCCTACGGCCAATGCTACGAGGAGCAACGAAATAAAGGGATGCCATTTCCAGACAGAAATACTAAAAATTATCCAGGCTATAGCCAGAATCAGTATTAAAGTCAGGTAAATCATATCCTCATGGCATTATCATAATCAGGTGTTTAGGATGATTTTTCTTTGAGCTTCAGCTGCCATTTCCAGGCAGATTTAGTCATATCATCCAAATCAAGCTCTGTTTTCCAGTTGAGCAGCTTATTGGCCTTTTTGGTATCCGCATAAATCTTTTCCACATCGCCAGGCCTGCGATCCACCACGGTATAGTTTAGGCGTTCACCACTGGTTTTCTCAAATGATTTAATCACTTCCATCACCGTATGCCCCTTACCGGTACCGAGGTTGAAAACTTCATAATTGTCCGCATTTTTCTTTTCTAGGAGTCTTTTCACTGCAGCAACATGCGCTTTTGAAATGTCTACCACGTGGATGTAATCCCGGATACAGGTGCCATCAGGGGTATTGTAGTTGTCTCCAAAAACTTTGAGCTGCGGACGGATACCCACCGCCGTTTGCGTAATAAAGGGCATTAGATTGTTTGGCACACCTTTGGGCAGCTCACCAATATGTGCTGATTTATGTGCACCAATAGGGTTGAAATAGCGCAGAGAAATTGCATGTAGGTTTTCGTTGGCTTTGCAGCAGTCTGCCAATATTTCTTCACTCATCTTTTTAGTGTTCCCATAGGGTGATTCGGCTTTTACTGTAGGCGTATTCTCATCTACAGGAAGCGTTTTTGGGTTACCATACACAGTACAGCTACTGGAAAACACTAGCATTTGATGGTCTATATGATTAAGTCCCTCTAACAAGTTAAGCAATGATCCTAGATTGTTTTGATAATATTTCAGGGGTTGCTTTACTGATTCACCTACTGCCTTAAAAGCTGCGAAATGTATTACAGCATCAGGTTTTACTTTTTCCAGGAGAGCCAGTGTCTGGTTTTTATCACAAAGATCAAGCTCGTGAAATTCCGGTTTTTGACCCGTAATCTTCTCGATTCCTTCCAGCACCTCCACGTCAGAGTTGGCCAGGTTGTCTACCACTACTACCTCATAGCCTTCCTTTTGAAGTTCAACTACCGTATGAGACCCAATGTAGCCGGTCCCGCCTGTGACTAATATTTTATGTGTTGCCATGGTATTCGTTTGAAAAAATTAAAAATATATAGCTTTTCCCAGCATCGCTATTCATCTACCATAAATGATGAAAGATTTAACATAACAGCTATAATTTAGATTACCTACTTTCTTTCTTAATTTCGTTGATATGGTAGATCATACAATTACATTGGGCCTTCAAATCATACCCAAAAGCAAAGAATTAGACACCTATTCACTGGTAGACGAAGCGATCTCTATTATTCAAAAAAGCGGCTTCCCATTTATCATCACACCATTCGAAACAGTCATGGAAGGGCCTTACAAAGCATTGATGTCTGTAGCGGAACAAGCACAAAAAGCAGTGCTGGATGCCGGTGCTGATGAATGCCTGGTATATTTTAGAATCCATTATCGAAAGGATAGTGATGTCACTTTCCAGGAGAAGAAAATGGATCGTTAGCTATTTTGGAATACAATCTTCTATCCAGTTTAAAGTCCTCTATTATATCGACCACTTTAGTATTTGCATGCGTCGGATGGTTAGGGTTGAGTAGCAGATTATACTCATTGGGAACAATTACGCTCGGCACCTGCATAGCATAGCATTGCTGATTAAGCAAAAATGCTTTCCCTATCCTTCTTGACCATTGAATATCACTGAGTAACTCATCCATCTGAAGCTGTTCCGAAAATTTAATTTTTTCGATTTGAGCATCCTCCTGGGTTTCAATAGTGACCATGCTAATTTTTGCAGTGGCCATAAGATGTATATTATGTGCCAGGTATTCAAGTATAGCCAGCGACCGGGCCATTGCAGTATACACCATGGGCATACCTTGAGGGTTCCATCGCCCACCAAAAAGTGCCGCTCCAGTACCACTTAAATCCCTCGCATATTTTGTGCTGGCTATCCTGTAGCAGATCATCAGGCAAGGACTCCATGCTCCATACGGCCAATTTCTGCTAGTAGCTGCCTTATACCAAAGCTATTGACGAGGAGCTGCTTGGGCTTTTTATAACCCAAAGAAGGGTTTGTAGACTCCATCCAATCATAAAAGCCATCTCCAAATGCCTCCAGGCCTTTTTTGTAGACCTGCTCCACTTCCAGCACCTTTTCGGTAACGGGTGGATTAAATACAACCTTACGCTTGTAGGTATCTATAGAAATTGGAATTAAATCGATAAACTCTGTGAGGCTAAGGCGTGTTTCTTTGATGACTCTTTTGATGTAAGCTTTAGAAATAGCTTGAGAGGCCAATTGAAAAAAATCAAGACTCATATAACCTTCAATGGGATCATTGAGTATACCCGGGCTTTTATCGTTTTTCTGATAAGTCATTAAGGTGTAATTACACAATTATTATTACTCAAAAATACACTATTTTAATTGGATTCCAATAGCCAACCCAGCACTATAGGGATTAATATCCATAGCACCGCTTGTTCTTGTAGCTTTATTGAAGAGGCTATATCGGAAGTTGGGCTTAACCCAAAAATCAAACTGCTGATGTTGAAGAAATATCTTTTGAAAACCAATATCCAAAAGCAATTGATGGGGGTATTGAATGGTATACACATTTCCCTCGTAGGTAAAATCAAAGTTAGGATTGAGCATATGTTGATATTCTAATCCTGCCATCAGGCTATTCAGTTTTGATGGGAAAATATTGAAAATGGTCTGAGCTTTTGCGCCTAGAGCTAATGATCGGTGTTGCACCCCTATCCGAGTGGCTTCAAATACAGGATTAAGTATATTGTTTTCAGAGGGTATTATTGCTGCTGGCGTTATACCTCTCACATCCAGGTCAATAGCCCACCGGTAATAATTGACCGTACCACTTAAGCGTGTCGTAACTTTTTCTGAAAGCTGATAAGCTATACCAGCCTCTCCATAAAAGCCAAGGCGCGACAGGGAAAAAGTATTAGATCCGGAAACTTCATTTATGATTAACTGATCATCTCCGTTGGGAACGTAATGGTTATAAAGCATAAATGTCCCCAATTCTGCAAATAGCTTTGTCCTGGTAGGCTTCTCTTTAGGTGGCACTATCTCTTGTTGATAGTCAATAAAAAATGGTTCCGGTAGAGTAGTGAAAACCGCCCAAGAGTTACCACTTCGTGCCAGTAAGCTATTCAAGTCTGACACGTTTTCAGATGCTGTGTTTATAGATTTATTTATCGAAAATAATGGATCATTTTTAAGGTCAGGAGTTCTCGAAGGATCTGATGTATTACCACTTATGAGATTTGTCTGGTTCGGCGAAAGTGTTGCATTCTCCTTACCGGTGCTATGGGTTGAAATGTCATTTGGAAGAAGCTCCTCCGCCAACCGGTTATCCTCTTTGAGGTTTTTTTCACTTGATGGCGTTGCTAGGCTTTTCTCTAAAACTACTTCCTCGGATTCCTGATGCGTAACTTTATTACCAGCCTCATCTGCCCACCAATAAACCAATGCAGCTGAGAAAAGCATTGCAATTACGATTGCTACCCGCCCAATCCAGACTTTGTAGGGGTTCACGCTTTTAACGTTGGCAAATACTTTGCCCTCGATACCCGAAGGGGGTGTCGCTTCAAAGGACTGTAGCCTTTCTTTCAATGATTTATCAAACGACTGACTCATAGCTAGTGATTCCTTGTTTGTATAGTTTTTCTCTAAGCATCTTCCTTGCACAGGTCAATTGTGAACGGGAGGTGCTTTCTGTAATTCTAAGCTGCTCGCTGATCTCTTTATGGCTCAAGCCATCAATGGCATATAGGTTAAAAACCGTTTTATAGCCCAGTGGCAAGGTATTTATCAATGCTACCAACTGCTCATTTGATAAGCGATCGAGCAGCTCATGGTAGGAATGATCCTCCGTATCAGGTGCCACATCCAGCGGTTGTATGAAGCTAATGGATGACTTAAGGATATTCAATGCAGTATTAATCACAGTGCGCCTCACCCATCCCGGTAATGCTTCCGGTTCCTTAACCTTTTTCAGGTTTTCAAAAACCCGAATGAAAGCATCCTGAAATATATCCTCTGCCTGTGCCTGATCTCGCGCATATCTCAGGCATAAGCCCATCACCATGCCGCTGTAGCGATCATAAAGCTCCTGTTGGGCTCTTCTCCGACCCTTTACACATTGCTGAATAAGCTTCTTATTGCTAGTCATAAATAGCAAAGTCAGGGCCCCTCTGGACCCTGACAGTTTTATATTCAGGATTTGTTTCTATTGCTTCACTGTTAAATAAATGGTGGCTTCATCACATCCATCGGCAGTACAGACTACATACTTTATTTCCACGTCACGTTCGCCTACAAACTCTTCAAAAACCCTGTAATGGAGGATTCTATTGTCGATTACATCTACCTCACCTATTTCCGGCTGTGCTACTATATCAAAGCCATAATCTTCCGTGCAAATGAAGTCATTATCCAATGGCTTCATTTCAAAGCCCAATGGATCAGGCAATGAGATGTCCAAACTATCAACTAGGGTATCGTAATAATACTCGTCATCATTTAAGTCCAGGCAGTCATCATCAGTTTCATCATGTTCGTAGGTAAACAGCTCTAATTCCCTGTAGATAACAATATCATTACCAAAATTGACCTTGTATAATATGTAAGTTTCACTCACGCCAAGCTCACCGGCTTCCCATAAGATTGTTGTGCCGTTTTGCACTACCTCTGCACTGCCCTCAGTCACCTCTAGTATCTCTACCTCCCAAAAATCAATATTGCAGGATGGCGCCGGACTGAAAATATCAAACACAAATGAACTTACGGTGCTATCCAGCTCATAGCGCTTTTCAAGAAAGCTGGCTTCCAGACAGTCAGGATCAATCGAATGGTCTTGTTCATGTGAGATCTCAATATGTCTAATGATCTCTATTCCGTTAGGTAATATGACAGCATAAACAATCTGTAAATGCTCTTCAGGATAATCGCCATTGCCTTCCCAAACGACTGCCCTGCCACCTTCTATAATCTCAGCCTCTCCAAAGCTTACATGCTGGATCATGATATCAAAAACACTCGGGTTACAGTTGAGCCCCTCGTTGAAGATTTCGAAAATGTATCGGTCTTCCAGGTATTCTTTTTCGAAATAAAGATTTAAGAAAGACTCCTCGGCACACCAGACAGGATCAATATGCCCATCCCAGTATTTTATTTCCAGGTATCTGCTGAGCATTTCACCATCCGAAAAAGTGACTGTATACTCGATCAGATAACCCGCACTATCAAAATTTGAAAAGGTGGGTTGCCAGACTATAAATTCATTGTCTTCAACAAATGCCTCTCCCTGACTCACAAAATTAATATCTACCTCAGCAGGAAGGTTTTCACAGCGGTGTTCGCTATTAAAAATCCTAAATCGATATTCATCCTGCGGTTCTTCCAAATAAGCAGCTCCCAATTGAGGGTAGGCTTTGGAAGTACAGCCTTCAAAATCCTCAAATGCTATTTCAATATGCCTTGGAATCCGTGAGCCATCTTCAAAAACTATAGCATATTGAATGTGCACTGATTGATGTGCCATCAATTCATCGGAAGGGAACCATTTGATGTATCCACCCTCCTCAATAATTGCATCACCGGCACTTACAAACTCAATTTCCACATGGTGAGGTAACCACAGGCATAATGGGTCTCCGTTGATCACCTCAAATTCATAGTATTCCTCTGGTTCACCCTGGATCACAAGTGGCTCTAGCTGAGGAAAAGTTAGCTCTTCACAGTCTCTTGTAATATCATCTATAAAGAAAAGGCCAATCTCAAACAACAAGGTGTCTTCAGTACCCCAGGTAAGGCTCAGCAGGATTTCATCCTTTTCAATGAGATTATCAGCGCCATGACTATACTGCAGCATACTTAGGCTATCGTCGATGAAAGCCTCTCCATAAGCAACTTCTACTATATCCACCCGGATACCATCCTCACAGTCTATATCCAGGAAGGGCAGGTAAATATTATAAACATTGGACCTTGGTAATTCTATATCCAGGTAGTCTTCCTGCAACAGGTCGAGACATTCAGGATATTGTTCATGTTCCCTTTCGGTAACTTCAATAACGATTCTTGCAATGCTGGTATGGGCAATATCTTCCTTATCAACAAAAGTAACAGTGTACAAAAAGTCGACTTTTCCTACAAAGCCTTCTTCAGCGGTATACAAATAGCTAATATCATCCAGCTGTCCTAAATCACCTTTGCCAGGATCTTCTATCTGTATGAAAACATCCTTTACTTCTTGTGGACAGTAACCATCATTAAAAATGGGAGAAAAGGAAAGGCTCCCATTTTCAGGAATTTCATAATAATCCCCCAGAGCGCCAGAAAAACAGGGCAGCTCATCAAAATGCTCATACATTTTCACATAAAGGGTATCGCTATCGAGCACCATGCTATCTACCGACATCAGGTTGATACCAAAGAAGTCCTCGCCCGTGGTAAAGCTCTCATGGGGTATATATTCGAGCATACCGTTAGCAAAAAGCTTAACCTCGCCATTTTGAGGCTGGAAACCTACTGAAAAACTTACGGGCTGACTCGCCTGAATGGCACCTTTAAGGTCAATCATCAGGCTTGAGCCAGGTGCGATGGGTCTGGCTTCCTGTGCAGGAGCAAATAAAACTTCACCGGCAGGAATGACATCCTCCTCAAACGTATCACATCCACCCACTAGAAGTAGTGTAAGAAAGATTAATCCAAAGAAAGTACTATATCGATTTGCCATATTGCAATGCCTTTTCTTTAAAGACATCAATGAACTGTAAAACGCTGGATGAGCCCTGTAATTATTTTTTATCTCCCTGAAATTCAGTAACTAAAAGTGCATACACCCATTCATCACAATATCGACCATTTTTATAAACCTTATCTCTGGCTATCGCTTCACGCCTAAAACCATTAGCAAGTAGTACTCTTTTGCTGGCTTCATTAAAATCAAATACACCAGCATAAAGCCTCCTGAAATTCAATTCTTCAAAGGCATAGCGCACAATCAAGCCTACAGCTTCTGTGGCAAAGCCCCTGCCCCAATAAGGCTCACCCAACCAATAGCCAATTTCGGCATTAAATCGGTATACATCGGTTTGCGGCACCAGGCCGATAACCCCTGCCGGAAGGTTATGATGTGTAATACAAAAGGTAATCGGAGCACCTTCATACCTCAATTGAAGTTCGATGAACTGCTCAGCGTCTGTTTCCGTATAAGGATGAGGAAATATATCCCTTACCTGATCGGCAATCTTCTTGTTGTTTGCCAAACGGGCTAATTCCACTGAATCCGTTTTCAAAAATGGCCTGAGCAATAACTGTGGTCCTATGAGGGTTTTCATCGGAGAATGATTAAAAAAATGATAACAAAAATATAGATTAGCAGCAGATTTTGAAGTTTTCTCATACCTTGTTTATTCCTGCAAAAACAGGCTACCTCATCGGTTTTCTTGTGGTCTGCCTAGGATTTTTTTCAGCTGGTGCACAAGCCCAAGCCGGTCAGGACTCGCTCCGCCTGCAGCGGCAACTAGTAGATAAAGCCCGGCCAAAATACCTGGTCACCGGATATACACTTGGCTACAACAAGCTTCGTGATACAGGTACTTCACCGAGGTTTTTTGATGGGAATAACATCGGCCTCAATTTGGGTTTTGAAGAGCTCGATTCGCTCAAAAAGTTTCGGTTTGCTATGGAAGCGGGATTTGCCCGATTGAGTGATAATGGCATACCTGAGGCGTTTTTATGGTCAGGCCCGATGTTTCATTTGCAATGGTCGCACCAATGGATGTTGAGAAAATTTGCCGATCGTAAGGTACAACTGGGATTGGGTGCCAGTGTCAATTCTGTGATGTTTTTCAGATCTAATGATGCTTTTTTTAATGCCGGTTTTGGACTCGACAACATCAATACAATCGGCCTGTCAGCAGGACTTTACTTCCCCTTTGGGCGGATGAAAGCCAAAACCATTGACCTCTGGCTTTTCCGGTGGAAACTCAATCCAAGAAAATACCAACTCGCATTCACGCTGGATCTGCCGGTGGCTACCCTCTCCACCCGACCGGAGTATGCCTACCTAACCAATGTGGTAGATCCTGAAACGATCACAATCGATACCTACACCTTTCAATGGGGTGGTTACCAAATCAATACCAACTTGGATTTTACCTACTATCTGTACAATGGCAATGCTTTTCGCCTTAATTACCAATGGCTAGCCTTGCAAACCAGCGATGTATTTGAGCTGTCTATGGCCAGGCATAGATTTTCTGTAAGTTATTTGATGAGGCTAAACCGGATCAATTCAAATGAGAGGTATTAAGTTTATACTATTGACTGTATGGTTGCTAAGCTGCGAGGAAATACTCTTCGAGGAGCAAAAAGCGAATGATCCTATCAGCAATTTTGACCACCTCTGGGAAGCCTGCCGGGATCGGTATTCATTTTTCGATTTGAAAAAAATCGACTGGGATCAATATTATGAGGAAAACCGACCACTCGTAGACAGCAATATTTCCCAGGACTCGCTTTTTAATATTTTGGCTGGCATGCTCAATGCACTACGCGATGGTCATGTAAATCTTGTGTCGCCATTTAATGTCTCGCGCTTTGATTTTAGCCTCCTCGGGCCAATCAATTTTGATTGGAGGAACATAACCCAAAATTATATTGGCAATGATTACATGATAACGGGCCCTTTCCGTCATAACTTTTTGAATGAGAAAACCATTGGCTACATCCGCTACAGCTCTTTTGCGAGCCCCTTCAGCAATTATGACCTGGCCTTCACACTCAATCGGTACAAGGATACCGAGGGACTGATTATTGACATTCGCAATAATGGCGGCGGCTCTATCAGCAATGTGTATCGGCTACTGGACCATTTTCAGGAAAATCCAGTTTTTCTCTATACCACAGCCATTAAGAATGGTCCCGGGCAAAATGATTTTGCCGAACCCATAAAGGTCTATACTAGTCCTGAAGCACCATTCTACACCAAACCCATCATCGTACTTACTGATCGGCAGTCCTACAGTGCCTCCTCGCTGTTTACCTTAGGTGCCCGATCTATGCCCAATATGATGGTTGTAGGCGATACCACCGGTGGTGGACTGGGCCTGCCCAATGGTGGTCAGCTGCCCAACGGCTGGCGATACCGCTTTTCAATAACGCGCACACTCGACCCTGCCGGCAACAATTTTGAAAATGGCATACCGCCTGATGTAACGAGCATTATCACCGATATGGAAAGAATTTCAGGCCAGGATAGGGTAATAGAAAAAGGAATGGAGTTGATTTTGGGGAATTAAATCAACAACCCAAGCAACAACATATCATCAAAAGCCTCATTTTGTCCCTGCCATTGTTTCAGCTTTTGAAGTAGCAAAGGTTTCTGCTGATCAAAAGGCGTAGACTGTATCTCCAATATCATTGTTTCAAATTTCTTTGAACCCAATTTCTTTTCTTTTGCCCCTCCAATAAGATCAGTAATGCCATCTGTATAAAAATACAAGGCCTGTGGCTGATCAGTTGGCCATGTTAAAGTCCGGGTGGCATAGGTATGCTCAATGTCAAAATGCTCACCCACCTGATATTCCTTTTTATTGGGCTTGATCCTTTCAAGGCTATCATTTTGAACCTTGATGAAATCCATTTTTGCAGAGGCAAATAATATCTCCTCCTGCTTTCGATCAAATCTCAGCACAATCATATCAGCACCACTACCAATCATGAGATTTTCCTTGTTCTCAAATTCATCTCTGACCTTCAAATGGATGGATTCCAGAATCTTACCAGGATCAATGAGCCCTTCTTCAACCACTGTATGTTTTATGACATTCACGTACAAGCGGGTCATGATACTGGCCACCCTACCATGGCCCATACAATCAAACACTACTAAGAAAATTTTCCCGTCTGAATCATGCAACCAATAGCCATCTCCACCCACACCCAACATGGGGATATTGATCACAAAGGCATTTTTGAGCAATTTCCGGATTTTTGATTCCTGTGGAAAAGTCGAGAAATAATTCCGCAGAGATTCATCAATTAGTTTTGCCCTATTCCCTTTATTTTCTTCTGAAGGCAATAATGAGGGAAACATATATTTATTCGATTCCTACCACCACATTTGCTTCATGGGCATTCCAGGTGATTGGGATGACATAAGGGGATACCTCATTAGGAAACTTTAGTTTTTTGGGGCTTCCCTCA
Source organism: Cyclobacteriaceae bacterium (assembly GCA_965227155.1). GTDB lineage: Bacteria > Bacteroidota > Bacteroidia > Cytophagales > Cyclobacteriaceae > UBA6059. The sequence continues at coordinate 2,431,745 of OZ245731.1, read as the reverse complement.
AATACAATAGGCACAGAAATCATAAAATCACTACCATAAGTTTCCCGAAGATTTCCCGCCACCACATTAGACAATTCACCTGCCATGTCGAGCATATCCTCTTTGGTGGGGTCTTCCAGCCCAATAAATCTCTTGATGAGATCTTTGTATAAACCCTCGTTGCCACTGATGTAAATAAACCCTTTTCGGCTTCCCGAAATGCCGATCATCCCGGTAAAATCCTTCAACAAAAGCTCACTTTGATCTTTGAGATAAGGAACTCCCGTGTCGGATGGATTATTGGTCAGGTGCGTAAAATAATGGTTGACCGAATCTATGAATACGGCGCAGGTATTTTCAAAATCCTCTTTGGTAGTGCGAGTTGCCATTTTTTTAATTTCTTTTTAAAAGTTTATCGAATGCTTTTTTCAAATCTTCTGGTCTCACTGGTTTGTACAGATAGCCCCTTGCTCCTTTATCTAGTGCCAGCAGACCTGTTAGTTTATCAGAAAGAGCAGTGATGATCATTACTTTGGTATCGGGCGCAATTTCCATGATGCGTTCCAGGCAGGTAAGTCCATCCATGCCTGGCATAGTTATATCAAGCGTAACCACATCCGGTGCATTTGCTTTGATAAGCTTTAGGGCTTCATCTCCACTTCCGGCACTGCCTACAATGTTGATATCATAATCCTGGAGGTGATTTTCGATCGTTCTTCTCATTATCGAAGAATCATCCACAATCAATAATTTCATTGGTTAAGGTTTATTTTGGTTTATACACAGATTTGGAACAGGAATACTTGTTAAGCAATAAGCTCATTAAGTACAGGCTCATTCTCGGCCGGTAATACAATCTCCAACTGAAACCCTTTCCCTTGCTGCTGCTCTAATTTTATTGTCCCCGCATGTTTTTCAATAATGGATTTAATCAATGGCATGCCATGGCCTCTTCCGGCATATTGATCTACTGTATCCGCTATGCTGAGGCCTTCCTGGAATAGGAGAGCCATTTTTTGCTCGTCGCTCATCCGGGCAATTTCTTCCTCTGAAATCAACTTGAGTTGAATGGCTTTTTGAACAAGCCTAGTGAGGTCTACGCCTTTACCATCATCTTCATAGCTCAGCTTCAGTGATTTATCCTTGAGTTGTGTGATCACCAATTTCAAGGTGGCTTTTGCAGATTTGCCCTGAGCCATCCTTTCAGCAGATGATTCTATGCCATGCACCAATGAATTCCTGAACAATTGAATAGCGGTATCTTTTATAGCGAGCTTATACCGCTCAGGCAGAACCAGCCCGTTATCTTCAAAAATCAGTTCTGAGTCTTTGCCCAACTCCTGATTTAACTTCTGCAGCCCTTTTTGTAGCATACTGACCAGCCCTTCATTGGATTCAGGCCTGGCTTCACCATCAGCCATTTTGGTATTGACTTCAGCTATGCGCAGCAACATACGCTGCATGTTCATCACGATTAGTGTAAGGTCATTGATCTCATAAAGAATTTTCAAGAAATCCCTTCCCTGCAGATTAGCCTTGTCCCTTAATTCGGTGATGATATTTTCAATCTCGTGTAGACGCTCTGCTACCAATTCCAGGTCAATGAGTGAGGCATTACCTTTCAGGTTATGGATGGTATTGAAAGTGTAGCTGATCAGTGATTTAAAATCCTGGCTTTTATCCTGCTCATAGCGATCGGAGATCGAACGCAAATCTCTTTTAGCCGTATCCAGGAAGTCCCTCAATACGATAGGATCAACTCTTAGGATACTTAGCAACTGCTGTGATTCCCGTCTGTTTTTCTCTTCTGACTCAGCTATTCTTTGCTGCATCAAAATAGTTTCTGTTTCATCTGTAACGGTAACCAGAATGGCTATAATCTGATCTCCATCCAGAATCCTGGAAAAGGATGTTCTGATAAATCTGGAGTCTATATTGGCATTGCCGGGCTCGTTGGAATAAATTTCAACCTGATCTACTGGGTTGAGCTGCTGGAGTACTTCCTCCTCAATCTCAGCATTAAACAGGTGCTTCATAAACATTTCCAGTGCTTCCTGATCTCGCTTTACCAGCCTTGGTCGCATCAATTGTACAAAATGTGTACCGGCCAATTCCTTCTCCTCAAAAATATCCTCGAGAGCCTTTGAGTATAGTTCACTAATGGTGTGATTCTCATCCAACAGAAACAACCCCTGCCCTACATTATCAAATACAGATTCCGCTTGCCGGTTTAGGAATTCTACCTTTGCCTTTTCCTTTTTCTGCTCTTCCAGTGCCAGCTCCAGTGACTTCTCTTTGTCAATCAATTCAGAAGTATATTGATTGATTTGATTAATTGCAGGTCTGAAAATTAAAATAGCCTCTAGTAGTAAAAGTATTAACGCCACGGCAAGCAGGGCGTATTCCGTATTGGATAATTCTATTAATCGTGCGGTTGATTCCTCATCATAATTGAGGGTGATCTTGTCCATTATCAGCTGATAATCGGCCTCATTGGCAAGCAATTTATCAACTGCCGCCAATAGCTTGTCCCGGGTTTCCTGCTTACCGAAAGCCAATTGCTCAATGTTATTGATGGCACCTTGCATAGCTGTATAGTATTGCTCCAAATCGAGAAACAGCAGGAAAATGGTTTCCGAGTTGTTTACATTATCCAAACCAAGCTGGTCATTTCCATATTGAAGCGCGTTGTGGGATGTCTCCCACAGCTGACTTGCTTCTACAAGCTCAGCTTTGCTGGCATTAAATTCTGATGCGGATTGCGCCGTTTCCATAGCAAGCGCTGCCTTGGTGATCTTTTGGGCCAACATACTCTGACGACCCGAAAGGTTAATGGTATGCGCATCGTAAATACTGGTGGATATAGATTGCTGAACAAGGTATTGGCTAAAGCCAATAACCAGAGCAATGATAGTAAGCGCCAGTATGTAGATTAATGTGAGGTTTCTCATGACTGGTAAATCCTATTTTAAAGTGAGCTGCGCATCGCGTTGTATTGTGCCTGGGGTAGCGCTACATAACCCACATCATCTGCCAGGTCGCCTGCATTTTCCAGGTAGAAGTTGATGAATGCCTTGCCTGCTTCCTGCTTTATAAATTGCTCCGACACATAGATGAACATCGGTCGTGATAGAGGTGCATAAGTACCGGCGCTGATGGTCTCTAATGTAGGTGTGATGGGCCCTGAGCCATTATCGATAGGCACGAGTTTGAGCTTATCCTGGTTCCTTTCAAAATATGCCAGCCCAAAAAAGCCGAGTGCATTTGTAGTGTTTGATATCCCACTCACAAGCAGGTTATCATTTTCACTCATTTTATAATCCTCTCTGAAGGTGGAGTCACCTAAAATTACCTCTCCAAAATAATCGTGTGTTCCTGATGCCTCTCCGGGCGCATACAACACGATCTCCTCTGAAGGCCAACCCGCGCGTACATCAGACCAAAGAGTAGCACCATTACTTTTCCATATTGAGCGAAGCTCTTCTACAGTCAAATAGTCTACCCAACTATTTTCGGTATTTACAACAACTGCTATACCATCGATAGCTACCTGAAATTCCTTAAATGCGATATTATTGGCTTCACAAGCTGCTATTTCCTGATCGGTAATTTTTCTACTGGCGTTATTAATAGCAATCTCACCATTGGCAAACTTCTCAAACCCGCCTCCGGTTCCCGATACCGAAACGGTGATGTTTAGATTGCCGTATTGTTTTTGATATTGAGAAGCTACAGCTGCAGTAAGCGGATAGACAGTACTGGAACCATCTATTTGTAGCGGAATGGCATTTTCATCTACTTTGGCTTTTTTGTCACCACCACAGGAAATCACAAAAAAGGACAGTATAATCCAACAAAGAGATTTGGTCAAAGAAGTATCCATAGCACAGGGTTTATTACAGCTACAAAGAGAAGGTTTAAAGTAGAATTTGAAATTACGCGAGCGTAAAGATTACTTTATGATATCATCCGAAAATGACGCTTTGCGTTAATTTTGCTTAACAATTCAGCAATTCGATTCATTAAAAATGAAATATGATGAGCCAAATTGACTTTCAGAAAGAAGTGATTGAGGCTAGTAATGAACAGCCGATAGTCGTAGACTTTTGGGCACCATGGTGTGGCCCTTGCCAATACCTTGGGCCTGTATTGGAAGCGCTTGAAAAAGAGCAGACCGGATGGAAACTTCTCAAAGTAAACGTAGACGAAAACCAGGAAATCAGCCAGCAATATGGCATTCGTGGTATACCGGATGTAAGGCTTTTTGTAAATGGCAAAGAAATAGACCGTTTCACCGGAGCATTGCCAAAAAATCAAATCGAAAAATGGCTTACTAAGAACATTCCCGATGAAAGGGATGAGGCATTGCAGAAGATTCTGAACGCTGCTACAGATAAAAAGTCAGCCATTGACAAGTTGCAACAATTGGTGGTACAAAACCCGGATTACCTTAAAGCTAAATTGGCTTTGGCCGAAAACATCCTTTGGGAGAACCCTGATGCAGCTATCGAATTGGTTAAGCCTGTCGGTATTACGCACGAGCAATTCCCAACTGCAGAAGCCATTAAAACTATCGCCGGCTTTTTGAATACAGATATCAACCCAGCGCTGCCAATTGATGATAAGCTACAAACAGCACAAAAAGCCTTGAAAGGAGGTGATCAGGAAGTGGCATTGCCATTATTAATTGAGGCTGTTATGCTCAACAAAAGCCATATGGACGAGCTGGCCAGAAAAGTGACTATCGCTATTTTCAATCTCCTCGGCCCTGACCATGAACTCACTAAAAAATACAGAAGGCGCTTTGATATGGCGCTATATTAAAAAGGGTGGCCTGACGGCAATACAGGATTGAGCTATTACCGCTGACCAGTAATTTCAACGCTGCAATCCAAAAACAGAATTTTTCAAAAAAGCCAGCATCTCATCAGTGGTTTTGTACTGGCCATAATCAGCCGCAGTGATCGGCTGGCCTACGGAAAGGTGAATGGCCCTACCGATCTTATTACGCACTTCATTAAGGAGCAGGCCCAGGCGCACATCGGTATGAAGATGGCTCACATATTGAAACAGCAGACTATTTTGCCCAAAGAAATAAACAGGTACCACCGTAGCGCCAGATTGCCTAATGAGCTTGGCTACAAATCTTTTCCATTCAAGCTCGCGTGCCTTAGGGTTTAAGCCCTGGGCTGTGGCAACGCCTCCTGATGGAAAGATGGCAATGGCTGAATTGGCATTTAGTTTATTTAAGGCTTCATTCTTGGTTTGGATATTGGTGCGCACGGCAGTTTTAGTTTCACTAAAATCTATGGGTAATAAAAATGGATTGATCGTTTCCTCCTTGCATAACGCCTGATTCACCAGAATCTTAAAATCAGGACGGTACTGCGATACCAGGTGGCAAAGCACAATGCCATCCACCACACCAAAAGGATGATTGCTGATAAATACCAAAGGACCTTGCGATGGGATAGCCGACTGCCGGTCCTGCACAAAATGCAGGTTAACCCTAAGCTTCTCCAGCATCAGCGACCAAATGGATCGAGAATCATCCAGCTGTTCGAGTACCTGCCCGTAGAGCTTTTCCAGTTTATCTCTGCCAGAAAGCTTCTCTACAGCATTGATGACCAGTTTTTTAGTCCAATGGTCGTCAGGTTCAGCATAGGTAAGGCGGGCAGTTTTCATGATTCATTGATGTGATACATCTTCATTAAAATTAATGGAGAATCGCTGCAGTATCATCATAATTCATAAATTGATAATATTCAGAAACCTGGCCCGGCGGCTTGAAATAAAAAAATCCACCAGCCAAAACGACCGGTGGATAAGCGGAATAAAAATACTATTGTGGGGTAATGTCCATTTTTTGATGCCCGTTTAAATTGATGGCAAAACCAAAATTGATGAGATAGTCAGCAAAGGCTGCATCACCATGCCTGTTCCTGATCTTATCAGTAAAGCTTTTGGTGCGATTTCGTACCAGCGCTATAGGCACTGTCAGGTTGAATGACATATTTCGCAAGGCATAGCCTATTCCCGGCTCAACAGAAATGGCATAACCGGGTCTTCTGAAACCATTTTCTTCGCCTATTAAATCTGATGAAGGTATACCCTCTGCCCGGGCTCCCAGATAGCCGGTCCAGCCATGTAGCGGGGTGAGCCACTGTAAGCCTACCCTGGCAGCATATTGATCAGGAATGGATAAGGAAGAAGCACCTCTGAAATTGGTAACCTCATACTCATCCATCGGATTTATCAAATAGTAAAGGTTGGCGCTCGCTACCAGAGCATCTCCCAGGCTATGGTAAGCCTGTACATCTATTGTGGCCCCCCAGCCACCATCGCCAGGCTGTATGGATTGATCTACATGAGCAGTGCGCTGTGGATTGTAAAAAGTATCCTCATAGCGGTAGTTGCCACTGGGTATTTTCAACCCCAGACCGACAGCAATATTGGTTTTACTATGCCGAGTTGGGTCAAGTAGCCAGTAGTTGACCCCAAGCCTGATATCGCCTAGTCCTGCACTGCTCGTTTCATGCCGATCACCGGCCCAGAATTCATCATCCGCAGTAGAGGGATCATCAACAGATGGGTTTCCTCCATGCTCATACATGGATGAGCGGTTATGAGCAACAAAAGGGATAATCAGATTTAAGCTTAGTCTATTGCCGAGACCGTAATTGAGCAACAGATCAGTGAAATAAGAATCATTTATTACTTCGGTACCGTTTTCCACACGCTCGGTCTCTTCATGGCTCCCTCTGAAATGTCTGAAGGAATGGAAATACCTGAAATTTGTGGCGAGCTGCCACTGGTTTTTACCAAGAATCGACCCGGCACCCATATTTACACCACAGCCACTGCGTATGGCCACACATCCCTGCCCATAAGCTGTGTTGTTTAAGATCAATATTGTAGTAAAGAGGCCAAAAACAGCCCATTGTATATATAGCTTTTTCATGTTGTCGTCATTTGATAATTTAAAAACTCGCATAGCCTACCTACCGCAGATTATTGCTGCACACAGCATACTACACCACTTTAGCGATAAGTGTAACTCGCTGGTAAATAGTTGATTACAAAAAATAATGTTCAGACATAGACCAGTCTTTGGCCATTATGCCTTTAATTATTGCATTGAAAGAATCGTGGATTTATGCCCATTGATTGGGCGGCGGGGTATCAGGAAGTAATATTGGGGATACAAATATGCCCTGTAAATAGGGCTTAAAGCGGAATTTTTCTTCCTGAATACGATCAAGGGTGATTTCACTATCCAGCAGATAGTCCTTAGCTGAACTTACCAAAAGTCGCAATGAACCTGCCTCAGAGCCCTCTTCATCGGCCAGCATATTTACCCAAGAGGCAATGGCAGATTCCGCCTTGATGGTGCGGACATCAGGAACCAAAACCAGGTAAATACTATCACCTTCGTATTTCTGAAATATTTTTCTATACGTGATCCCGTCGAGTGTGATTTTACCATCAGTAGATCGATAGCCTTCATTATCTACCCAATAGGGTAATGAAATTGGAAGCATGATCTCTTTTTTGGGACCTTGATACTGTATTTTTTCTTTCCAGTAATTATTGATTTGAGTGGTAGTGTACCAATACACACCCATGTAGCCTAGCTGGTAAGCCATAAAAATTACAAGGAGAATGATTGAATACAGTTTTCTCACGATAGCTTAAAAGTAAATAAATAAATGGGACTTGCAATGGTATGCTAAAAAAGGAAAATACTATCTCATCCTTTTCACTCCTGGGTTAAGCAAATACGTTGGTCTAAACATGCTTAAAGACTGCCTTTCCTAATTGATCAGCGACTTCTAGGTAGAACTTCAAATAAATCTGGTTAGCTGAGTGGTACTTCCAGCAGTATGTTGGTGCCCCTACCCGGCTTACTGTCGATTTGGAAAAACCCATTGATGGCGCGAGCCCGGTTTTTCATACTGGCGATCCCAAGGTCACTACCGGCTTGAATTCCGCTACCCATTTCAAAGCCTTTGCCATTATCCTCTATCGTCAAAATCATTTTATCAGCGTATTGCAATAGCTGAACATCAACTCTGGTGGCTTCAGCATACTTGAGTGTATTTGTGAGCGATTCCTGGCAAATGCGATAAATTACACCCTGCACGCTTATATCGAGCAAAGACTCGTCAATATTGTTGTATTGAAATTCTATTGGAACGCCCAGGCTTTTCATACTATCCACCAACTCGACCAGCGCCTCCAGTATACCATAATCCTCAATCATTTTAGGAGAAAGCTGCTGGGATATCAGTCGGCTTTCATCTATTGCCTGGTTAAGCAGTTCAAAGCCTTTGGTGAAACTTTGTCGTGTGCCTTCACTAAACAGATGAAACTCTTTTTGTGCTTTCTCGAAATTGAGATAAGCAGCCGTAAGAATCTGCTGTACATTATCATGAATTTCTTTAGATATTCTACCTCTTTCTGTTTGCTCTGTTTCCAGTACCCTTTTAATGAGCTGCTCCTGGTCGTCTACCTTATCTGAAATATCATACACGATTCCTTCCAGGTATCGCAGGTTTCCATTTTCATCCATAAGCGCCTTTCCTCTATCCAGCACCCATTTGAGCTTGCCTTCCTTATCCCTGATCCTGTAGGTAACAGCAAATGAAGATCTATCCTTCACTGATTTATTGACCACACGCCAAACTTCTTCCCTATCATCTTCACATATAAAATTGCCTAATAGGTTTTGCGTTTCGATAAACTCCTGAGGTTGTAGTCCTGTGAGCTCGATAGCACCATCACTGATAAAAACTTCGGGCCAGTCGCCACTGAAATCGCAGCGATATACCATCCCCTGCACATTGCTAAGTAGGTTTTCATATTTCACCTTATTTTCCAGCAGCTCGTTTTCCAATTTCTTCTGGCGTGTGATATCGATAGAAATCCCAGTGATCAGGGCCGGTTCATTACCATTTTTACCCGAGATACGGGCTCTCGTATGCAACCATATATTTTTTTGTGCGGCATTGATGATTCTAAACTGAAGATCAAGTTCTTCTACCTCACCTTTTTTTAGTTGTTTCAAAGCCTCCTCTACCTCCTTTTGATCAGCAGGATCCAAAAATTGTGTGAAAAAATAAGTCAGCGACTTAGCATTTCCCCGCTTATTTTCAGTACCAATAATATTGAAATAATGGTCATTATAATCAACCTGATTATCCTCCAAATTCCAGGTGAAAATACCCGCCTGACCAACCTCCAATGCTAGTTCAAGAAACTGCTTATGCTTTACAAGCGCTGTATCAACCTGCTCCTGCTCCTTCAGCCTGGTACGTAGAATCAAAAAAAGCAACAAGGCTGTGACCGCTACAAAAAATATCCCCTTATATGACTGGTAAACCTGTATATTTTCCAAAGAAGGAAAAAAAGTGGACACTAAATTGTCGGTGATTAAAATCCATGCAAGTGCAAATACCAAATAAAGTAGAGATATAAAAAAGGCACCTTTGAGATAGGGTTTTACAACCATTCTTGCTGAATTAAAATAGTATGAGTTTAAAAAATCCGACGATATAAAACATCGAGGTAAAAGATGAAGCAAATTAATTACTTGAAATCTTTATTCAAAAATCATTAGAAAGCTCCAACTATTTCCAAGAAAAAGAATATAAACTGTGGCCAAAAAATGAGGTTTTGCTACCTACACCATGATTAATTCGAATAATGACTAATCCCACTTTGACTAATTACGCTCTAAACTCTGTTTGTGTAACTCCACTATCAAGAAACTTCAAAAAATAATGGATTGTGGGGACCTAAAGGCTCAACCTAAAACGAGCAACATAGAATATGACAAAGATGGTCTAACAGAAAATGTCAAATAAACCATGAAGCACGTAATAGGTGAATCACCTATTTTTACGAATTGGTGATTTAACGATTCTTTTGATATATGCTGAAGCTACTTTTACTTAAAATTAATACAGCAATGAAATCATTATTTCAATACTACTTAGAAAGCTTCAGAGATATCGTGCTAGTGCTATACAGCCTTGCTTTTTTTGTATTATTTATGGTCCTGATTTTGGAATACAAGATTGCTTTTCAGGTTGATTTCCTACCGGGCATAGATTTACCCATCGATGAATGGTATGAAGCTACCTTCCACAACCCATAATTATTCTTCGTTAAGAAACTCCTGAAACTTATTGACGAATAAGCCCACATGATAGCCATCCATTAACGCATGGTGGCAATGAATGGAAACCGGCATTTTTCTCACCCCCATATCGATTGTCATTTTTCCAAAACTGATCTTAGGGCAGCTATCTTCTATACTGTATTTTCTGGCATGGGTGGTAAATGTAAAGTCGAGCCAGGGCAACGATGAAAAATGAATCACATTGGCCTCCCCATGTGCCGGCACCAAATCGGTGCGCTGCCTTACGCGATCCATCTCTTGATTGGCAGCCACTACGAACCTGTCAAAATCCTGCTTATACTCTATGTAAGAAAACCCAAAAGTATTATCCGGGCGATTGATGGTAGGTGAAGCATCAATACGGGAATAGGCGTAGACTTCCCCATCAAAAATGCGGTACTTAAAATTGTCGACAGCATTAGCTGCCCGCAAGGCTGCATGCAGGTAGGTAAGGAAAAAGGATTGCTCCGCCGTTTTGGCCTTGTGGTAGGCAATGGAACAATCCACTTTGACCCCTACACCAAAAAATGGCTCCTCAAAAGTTTTGAAAAAGTCAAAATGGGCTTTCCGGTTCCAATCAGATAAATCAATCTTTTTCTTTGCTACCATATCCTAGTTGCTTGGTTACTACTAGTGGTAAATATAAAAGATTCAACACCGATGACCTGACACCTCTCCTGGTTGATAGCATTTAAAAAAAGAATCCCACGGACCTTTCAGCCCATGGGATCGACTCGATAAACTACCAATCAACCATGTTCTATGTGGGTAGAATGGTCTACTGACCGGTAAACATCAGGCTCTGTATTTGCGCTACATGATGGGGTTTTAGTAGATGAAGATGCTCATCTATGGCCACTACTTTTTTGTCGATATGATTTAAGTAGCGGTGCAGCTGCGTCTCCAGCATCATAACCTGCCCATCATAAGAATACATGCCTATTTCTTTAGTAAGGTCTTCCTTATCCTTTTCCAGCGCTCTCCTTGTTTTGCAACTTGTATCAAATACTTCCTGAAAAGCTGCCAAAGTGTATTCAGACTCAAATTTCTCAATATCTTTTACCGTTTTTTTCTGCTCCCGACCATCAAACTGCATAGATGGGTCATTGAGTGTTTCCAGAATAACAGAATCGAAATAATGTATGGTATGCAAAAGCTTGTGTGTGCCTTCCTGTACAGCCGGCTGTCTACAGTAAAGTGACAGGCCCTGATAGGTTTTCATATCTGTTGATATCCTGAGCCATTGCTCAGTTAACACATCGTAGGATTTTTCCACGTCACCAAAGTCCTGAGCTGCAAGCATGGCAGGCATTGCTATTAAGAGCCCAAATATGATACCCAATCTTGTTTTCATAGCGCTTCTACATTGTTAAAGTTTGATTCAAAAGTAGAGTGCCTGGTGCCTGATTGGTATCACAAAAAACGTTGAATATTATATCGACACTTATACGGTAAGAAGCATCCGTATTAATACTGAGACGCTGGACGTAGTGATATGCTTACCTTGCCCATGGATATACCAAAAATATCTGTATAATAAACCCCATGAGTAAACTCAACATTGGACATAGGCTGGCAATCATCATCATAGGATTTTCTATGTCTGCAATATTGTTGGTGGCTTTTCTGTTTTTCAGGCAATTCGAGGAAGCACTCATAGAAAGGGTATTTCTGCAGTTATCCTCGGTGCGGCAGCTCAAAGCAAGCCGAATATTATCGGAACTGGAATCGTACAAGGAAAAGTTTACACAGCAGATAGATCAGAATCCCGATTCGGCGGCTTTCGAGTTCTACGAATTGGGGTTTTACAATGCTTGGCCCGGCAAGTCTCTCCATCCTAAACTCCCCGATACACCACCTCAGGAGACTTTGAAAATAGTAAATATTACAGAAGCTAACATGAGTGAACCGATAAGCCTAGCATTTATTGCCAACAGGGATCAAGGTTATTATATCGCTTTGGCTTCACTGCCACAGATTCAGAATATTTTGCTTGAGCGCACCGGCCTTGGGCAGACCGGAGAAACCTACCTGGTGGATCAGGAGCTTAACCTGCTTTCATTATCGCGGTTCAACCTTGACAACCCTCGCAATACCAAAATAGAAACGGAAGCCGTATCCAGAGCTTTTTCCGGAATTACAGGCGAAGCATTAATCAGGGACTACCGGCAGAAGATGGTCTTCAGTGCCTTTGACCGCATTAGTATTGGAGGTCTGGAGTGGGCTATCATCAGTGAAATAGATTACCAGGAAGCCCTTATCCCCCTCAATAATCTGAAGGATAATCTAGCCTATATTTTATTGGGAATATTGATTCTGTTGATACTGGGCAGTTTTCTCGTATCAAAAATGCTGGTGCGACCGGTACAAACCATGGAAAAAAAGCTCACTGAACTGTCGCATGGTAAAATTGAAGGCATCCGGGCCCCTATTCAGCGCGAGGATGAAATCGGCAGAATGTTTACCGCTCTGAACAGGCTGGTGGAGGCTCTGCGTGAAACTATCAGGTATGCCGATGAAATAGGTGCCGGCAACTTTGGCGCTTCCTACAATTTGATGAGTGACCAGGATCAAATGGGAAAGGCCCTCATCTTGATGAAAGATAAGCTCAAGGCCTTTCAGGAGCGCGAAGACCACCTCAGAAAAGCCAACCAACAATCGATGCTAGATGGGGAGGAAAAGGAACGCCAGCGTCTGAGCAAAGAAATGCATGATGGGCTGGGGCCACTGCTTACAACTTTCAGGCTGCAGGTGCAATCCAATATCAGTGATTCATCCAGAAGAAATGAATTATTGAAGACACTCGATGAAATCATTGATGAGGTAAGGCATATCTCCAATAACCTGATGCCGAGTGTGCTCGCCGATTTTGGTGCCGGAGAGGCCATAGGCAACCTGCTACAAAGAATTAAAAAGGAGCACAGTCTTGAGGTGCGATATAAAAATGACATGCAGGATCCCGGCAAAATAAATCGGGTCAGCCACATTCTGATTTATCGTGTAGCGCAGGAAGCCATCAACAACATCATCAGGCATGCCGAAGCGACTACCATCAAAGCATCGGTAACAGCCTTTGATGACCGCATCAGCTTTTTTATGGCCGACAATGGCAGGGGCTTTGACACCAGGGCTACAACTTCCGGCCATGGCCTAAGAAACATGAAAGAGCGGGTAAAACTCGCCAGCGGCATCATCGATATAAGCAGTACCAGTAATGGCACAGTCATAGAATTTGAAATACCCATTTATGAGCACGATTAAAATAATTATCGCCGATGATCACCAGCTATTTAGGAATGGCATAATCTCACTTTTGGAGAAACGTGAGGATATGGAAGTAGTAGGTGAAGCGGCAAATGGAGACGAACTGATGGAGCTGTTGGCCCGGCACCATGCCCATGTAGTATTGCTGGATATTTCCATGCCCGATACCAATGGCCTGGATTTGGTAAAAGATGCGCGAGCCAAGTACCCCAAGACACACATCATCATGCTCACCATGCATGCTGAAGGCCAATATGTAGTAAAAGCGGTAAAAAATGGTGCTTTTGGCTACCTGCTCAAAAATGTGGACGAACAGGAACTCATCACCGCCATACAGCAGGTATCCTTAGGCAAAAAATATTACAATGCTGAGATCTCTGAATTGATGATCTCCAATATGTCAATAGAAGGTGAAACGATTAAGCCGCTATCGGAGCGCGAAATGGAGATCCTAAGCCTGGTATCTGATGGCCTCACCACAAAGGAAATTGCCGACCAATTATTTGTATCTACCCGCACGGTGGAAACACACCGGGTAAACATGATGAAAAAGCTAAACGTGCAGAACACAGCAGAGCTTATTAAAAAGGCTGCACATTTAAAACTCATCTGATCCGTATTTATACGGATTCAATTTTACCGATAAGTCAATATGCCATAGCATAGCGATCCCAGCTACCTTGGCTGATATCTAATTCTGGAAAAAAAGCTATGGAAATACTCGATGCTATTGCGATACTGGTATGCTTTGCTGCAATCTTCATTTATGTCAATACTTTCTACCTGAAGCTCCCCTCTTCTGTTGGGCATATGATCATGGCATTGCTGCTTTCCCTGCTCGTGTTCATCGCAGGGAGTTTCTTCCCGCAATTACACCTTGCTGAGCACATCAGCCGCTTTGATCATGAGGAAATCCTGCTTGAATTTGTTCTCAGCCTGATGCTGTTTACCCAATCGCTAAACGTGCATTTCAAAAAACTTGGTGCGCAGCTCAAGCCCGTACTCGCACTGTCAATCATTGGTGTATTGGCATCCACGGCCATTATTGGGCTTGGATTACTAGGCCTTGTATCAATTCTATCGCTTCCGCTTACCATTTTGGAGTGCTTCATATTTGGAGCGCTCATTTCTTCTACCGATCCTATTGCCATTACCGATACTATCAGGCGATTCAGGCTAACCAATCGGCTAGAAACTAAAATCTCCGGTGAGGCCCTGCTCAATGGTGGTGTGGCTGCTACCCTGGCTTTGCTGCTATGGCGATTTGATCAAAACTTCACTTCAGAAGTTGCCAACCATTCATGGATCACCATTGCTACATTAGCCGGAAGGGAGATTTTGGGAGGGCTATTGCTTGGTGCGCTTATGGGCGGCTTAGGATACCTGCTGCTGGATGCTATTGACAATGACATAGTAGAAGCTGAGGTGCTTGTAACTATGGCCCTGGTGTTAACGGGATCATTTTTGGCACATTACTTCTTGGTCTCACCTGCAGTAGTGGCTGTTGTTACGGGCCTAATGCTAGGCAACCTGGGCCGCAGCAACATAGAGGAATCGGCCATAGGTGCTTATGTATACAAGTTTTGGAAGCTTATCGAAGAAAGCCTTGGCGTTATTGTATTTGTGCTGATAGGCTTTGAAATGCTGCTTATACCACTGAGCATAGAGCTTGTTGCTGTGGGTTTTTTATTGGTGAATATTGTATTATTTGCCCGCTGGCTAAGTGTCTATCTGCCTATCAAGCTGTTGTCTATGCAGCAAACCTTTGAAAATGGCACTGTGGCGGTGCTAACCTGGGGTGCATTGCGGGGTGGATTGCCTGTGGTGCTTGCGCTTTCTCTGCAGGGCATTCCCGGCAAAGCTTCGATCATCACCATCACCTATGTGGTAGTGGTCATCACCGTATTGTTTCAGGGATTTACACTGAGACCTTTATTGGAGCATTTTAAGCGGAGGTCTATTCAGAGAACCATTAATTTAAAACGAGCGGCTTAGGGTCAGCCGTTGGCTGCATTACATTCTGCTTACACAGTCATTCTTGATGTATTGGTCAACCAATTCATAGGTTTTGGTATAATCTATGGCCATCCTGCTTGTAGTCAAAGCACAATCAAAACTCATAAGGTCACCATCTTTAATTTCCTCCACGGTATCACTGATTAATGCTGCATCCTCACAAGCAATGGGGACAGAAAAGTCTTTGAGCCTAATCCTGATGATCCTTCCTACTTCTTCTTCAACCTCCTTTACCTTATCTTCATTTTTGAGCATGGCCAGCAATTGGGCTTCACTTACCATTTCCAAATCCCGACCAATTACTTTTCCTGTTCTCCGGATCAAGGAATCACTTAATTCAAACTCACTCCTAAAAAAGGTATGCAAATCTGCAAGTTTAATAAAGCTGTTATCCTTTCTGAAATCGAGGGACTGATAACGCTCAGTGGTCATCATATCCCTCGTAAGGAAGCTATCCATGGGCCACTCCCGTGTATCGTACCAAATTTCATGCTTCTGGTATTCGTAGCCTTCGAATATATTCCCGGTTTCTGATTTTTCGGCCATGCATCGCGCATACATGTCTACTCCGGTAGCTAAATAATGATAGCCATTCCTCTCTCTGAAAAATGGCAGCTTGTAGCTTTTGTGTAGCTTCCATTTGCCCTGATACTTGTAGCATGGATAGTTACAATCATCAGGCAAATCATTGAGCTTCACATAAGGATTGATAAATGAGGATTCAAAAGTCCATTTGATGGTATGGTCCCTGGGAATTTCCTGTGTTTCTACTGAGAACTTTCCCGGAAAAATGAGCAGCACTACTACCGACAGAATAAGCAGGGCCAAAAAACCTACCAGCACATAAAACCGCCTGGAGCTAAGCCATACCGGCATTTTACTACTCCCTTTTTGCAATTGCTTTTCGAGCTTTTCAATCGTCAGAATTCTGTCGATGTTTTTAATAGCTCGCTGGTACTCTCCTTCGGTAGCTGATTTATTTATTAGCCTGGAAAATTGCGCATCGCTGTAGCCCAATTCTCTGGCAATGTTGGTGTTGTTAGCCTTCTCAAAACGGTTGTGCTCCGGATTGAATTTACCGAACTGATGTTGCAGTTTTTTTACTAAGTCAGCGTACAATTCTTCCATGCTGTAGAGGGAGGTACTATTACTTCAGTGTGAAGCTATTGATAAATTTCCTTAAAATCCCTTAAAATCCCATGAAGTGCCATTTTTTCAAAAATAAACCTCTAGAATTAAAAATGTTTTAATCGATGCCTTCTGGATTGACTTTGCATTATCAATCCGTCAACAAAGGCGCAAGCAGTAAAATTTTAGAGATTATTTAAGTACCAAAACAAAGCGCTATGATACAAAAAATACCCTTATTGTTTATTGCAATGATTCTGATGGCAACCTCGGTAGTTGCCCAGGTCAAGGTAACCGGTAAAGTAACCGATGCTACCGGAGAAGCACTGGTAGGAGCTACAGTACTTGAACAAGGTACCAGCAACGGTGTAGTGACTGACCTCAACGGTCAATACAGTATTAGTGTACCAGCCGATGCTTCATTGGTATATAACTATGTTGGCTTCTCACCTCAAACGATCCGTGTCAATGCGAGAACCGTAATTGATGTAGCCCTTGAGGAAAATACCCAGGAGCTGGATGTAGTGGTGGTGACCGCACTTGGCTTTGAAGAGGATGCCGACCAGGTGGGCTATGCGAACTCGCAGGTTAAAGATGAGACCATCCAAAAAGCTGCGGAACCTAACCTGCTCAACTCACTTTCGGGTAAGTCAACAGGACTCAACATCAGAAGGAATTCCGGTGACCCGGGTGCAGGTGCTTACATACAGATTCGAGGTGCCTCCACACTCCTTGGCGATGGACAACCGCTAATCGTGGTTGACGGTGTGCCAATCAGCAACGATAACCGGGGTACTTCACAAATTGCACAGCAATCCAGGCTGAATGATATCAACCCTAATGACATTGAAAATATCAGTGTGCTCAAGGGTGCGCCTGCTGCTGCCCTTTGGGGTACATCGGCGCTAAACGGAGCTATTATCATTACAACAAAAGGAGGTCGATATAATCAGGATTTAAAAGTCTCACTTAAATCAACCTATTCCATCGACAAGATTAATCGCAGATATCCTCTTCAGGATCGATTTGGCCAGGGCAATAATGGAATATTTGATCCGACTGCAAGAGACTCCTGGGGAGACAAAATATCAGAAAGATCAGGAGGCCCTGATGAATTGGACACCTCCGGCGAATTTTTTGTAGATCAGGATGGCAGGGCTTATTACCCTATTTTGAATAAAAACTCGCAGCAAACCTTCATTGACGAGAATTTTGATCAGGTATTCCAGACAGGACATTTCCTTGAAAATGCGCTAAGCTTATCCGCAGGTAATGAAACAGGAAATATCTTCTTCAGCCTAAGTAATCTTGATCAGGAAGGTATCATCGCCAATAATTCAGATTACAAAAGAACCACCGCTCGTATCAATGCGGAACAACTGCTGAATGATAAATTAACCCTCAATGTGCGTTCGGCATACACCAAAACTCAGTCTAACCGTATCAGACGTGGTGCTCAGTCATCTGGACTTCACCTGGGTCTGCTCAGAACGCCACCTGATTTTGATAACGCGGGCTACAGAGGGAGCTATTTTGCCGGCCCTGACGCGGCACCCATTGAAAACAGACACAGATCCTACAGGAGATACCTGGGTAGCTCAGGAAACCCCATATACAACCACCCCTTGTGG
This sequence comes from Cyclobacteriaceae bacterium, assembly GCA_965227155.1. GTDB lineage: Bacteria > Bacteroidota > Bacteroidia > Cytophagales > Cyclobacteriaceae > UBA6059. Next base: position 2,413,544 of record OZ245731.1, on the reverse strand, counting down.
ACAACCAACGAGCAGGAGGATATCGCAGATGTAGATCGATTTATCAACAATTTCAAGCTGACCTATTCACCGGTTGATTGGGTGGATATTATCGGTAGGGTTGGACTTGACACTTATGCTGAGGAGAAGACCCAGTTTTTCACGCCGGGTTCTGCCTCCGGTGCTTTCCGCACAGGCTTGTTTGAGCGTGAACTAAGGCGCAACTCTATCTTCAACGCCGACCTTATTGCAAAAGCACAACGCAGGCTCAACAGCAATTTCACATTGACCGGACTGATCGGATTCAATTACAATCAGCAAAAATCAGTAACTACCAATAATGAGATTGTAAACTTCATACAGTTTGCGGATGTAGCCGGCGGCACCAGAGATATCGATAATGCATTACCGGAAAATCGCTTCGTATCGAGCTTTACCGGTGAAACACGTAAAGCAGCTTTCTACACAGAAGTGTCTTTGGATGCCTTCGATCAATTGTTCATTACAGGTACCTTAAGAAACGAGGCTGCCTCAACTTTTGGTAGTCAAACAGACGCCACCTTTTTATTCCCATCGGTTTCAGCAGCGTGGCAGTTCACCGATCTGATAGATTTTGATGCCCTAAGCTTTGGTAAGCTTCGGGTTTCTTATGGTGAGGTAGGGCGCGAACCCGGCCGATACGAAACGAATGACCAAATCGTGCAGCCCAGCTATTCTGATGAATTTGGCGGTGATCTAAATGTAGGGCTTTACGGCACTGGCGGGTTTACACCAAGTATTGCATTGGGTAATCCCAACTTACGCCCGGAAAGAAAAAAGGAGCTTGAAATAGGAGCTGACCTAAGATTTCTCAATAATCGACTGACATTAAGTGGTACCTACTACAACAATACCACAGAAGACCTGCTACTGGATGTACCTATCGCCAATACCAGAGGATCTGAGAGAATTCTTGCCAATGGTGCCGACATAGAAAACAAAGGTGTAGAGATTGATCTGGGCTACAGCATTGTAAAGACAAAAGGCTTTGCTGTGAGCGCCAATGTGCTTTACTCTCGCAACAGAAATATGGTAACCAACCTGCCCAATGTAGAAACCATCAATATCGGTGGCCTGGCGGCAGTTAATTCCAGAATCATTGAAGGTCATCAACTAGGTGTGCTATTTGGTTCCCGTACACTTAGAGATGATAATGGTGATATTGTATTCGATGAATTTGGTTTCCCGGTACAAGATCAGACTGAAGGTGTAATCGGTGATCCTAATCCTGATTGGAGAGGTTCATTTATCACTAATATCCGATACAAGAATTTTGGTCTTTCCTTATTATTTGAAACCTTCCAGGGTGCTGACATTTATGCTGGTACCAAGTCTGTATTGTACAACCTGGGAACCTGGGGTGCTTCTGCTTCTGAAACCACCACTACACAAAATCTATTGGAATACAATGGAAATGTTATTCCTGCCGGAACCACATTCCGGGGTGTAGTTAAAGATTTTGGAGCAGGGCCTGTTGCACTTACAGAAGCCTGGTATCAGGGTGATGGTGGGTTTTTCAGCAATGGCAATGATGAGCTTTACATAGAAGATGGCTCATGGACGCGCCTTAGAGAAATCAATCTCTCTTACCTGATGAAAAATTCATGGACAGAGAATATCGGATTGGAGTCGGTTGAGTTTACCGCTACCGGAAGAAACCTAATCCTTTGGACAGCCTTTGAAGGTAATGACCCGGATACTAACCTGGAAGGAGTAAGTCAGGCTGGCGGTATCGATTACTTTAATAATCCGAGTACTAAATCGTACGTCTTTTCTATTCTCTTAAACTTCTAAAAACTGATAACGATGAAAATTTCAATAAACATAATTACATGCTGTTTGCTTTTCATCTTCATATCATGTGAAGACCTGGTCAATGGGGATGGAAATATCAATGTAAACCCAAACAACCCTACCAGCACTGGATATCAAAATATTCTGATTACAGCAGAAGTAGGGCAGATCGTATTACAAAACGGTGAATCAGCCAGGCGATCCGGCATTTTTGCCGGCACGCATACCGGCATAGACCGGCAGCATCAGGGTTACTCCAGCTATACGGTTACTACCACCGATTTTGATGACTTATGGGATGATGTATTTATCAATGCCTATAGAAATGCAAAGTTTGCCGAGCAGGCTGCAACTGATGAAGGCATCAGCGGTGTAACCATCGGTATCTGCCAGGTATTGCAAGCTTTATCATTAGGTACCGCTACTACCCTGTATGGTGACATCCCCTTTGATGAACTGGTGGATAGCAATTTTGAGAACCCAAGGTTTGAGTCACAAAGTACAGTTTATGGAAAGATTCAAGGCCTATTGGATAATGCCATACAAAATCTGCAACAAGGCACAGGTGTGCCTGCTGATGGCTCTGATGTGTTCTTTGAAGGAAATGCTGTAGCATGGGAGCAGGTAGCCTATACCCTGAAAGCCCGGTATTACATGCATACCAAAGAATATGCACAGGCATACACTGCTGCTCAAAACGGCATCAATCTTCATGATAATTCCATGTATGCACCACATTCTGGTGCTGTAGAAGCCTCTAATCTCAACTGGCAGTTTTTTGCGATCGGTACAAGGGGGCCCGACCTGGTGCTGTCTGATTTTCTACAGACAATGATGAACCCTGATTCGGTAGCCTCAAGGTCGAATAGCAAAACCAATGAAACCGGCAGATACAATTTCCTTTTTGAAAACAACTCTATCGGCTTTCAGCCCAATCAGAGCCCTACGGGTTTTGCCGGACAGACAGTTTCAGCACCTATAGTAACCTTCCAGGAAAACCTATTGATTCTGGCTGAAGCAGGCACAAGATCACAGGGATTTAGTACAGGCCTGTCACATTTGAATGACTTCCGCGCTTTTATGGCAGCTGGTGGTTATATGATAGAACCTGATTTAACTGCAGTGCAATATGATGCTTATGCTTCTGAGGACTTTGATACAGGTGGCATAGAAAACCTTGATGGCCTATCGGCAGAGGATGCGTTGTTGCGAGAAATCCTTGAAGAGCGATACGTTACGCTATTTAGCCAAATTGAAGTCTTCAGCGACGTGAGAAGGACGCAGGATGAAGCCAATATAAGGGTTCCCGTAATGCCCAACACTGGTTCTGAGCTTCCACAGCGATTTATCTATGCACAATCTGAGATAGACAGGAATGAAAATATCCCCAACCCCATTCCTGGTTTGTTTGAAAGAACAGAAGTAAACCGCTAAAACAGTGAAAAAACGACATTTAATCGTAAGCTTACTATGGATAGGCCTGGTGTTCAGCACCTATGCCCAGCAGGGTACTGACACCTTAAGAATACTATTTGTAGGCAACAGCTACACCTATTTCTGGAATCTACCCCAAACGGTGGAAGCCATGGCTATTGCTCAGAATATTCCGCTTGTAGCCAGGCAATCCACCGCTGGTGGGGTAAATTGGAAACAGCATTGGGATGGTGATAAAGGATTAAAATCACGACAGATCATTGAAAATGGTGATTGGGATGTGGTGGTACTACAAAACCACAGCAAAAGCACCATCGACAATATCGATCAGTTTCATGATTATGGTATGCGCCTTATTGATCTGGTAAAGAGTCAGGGTGCTATACCCGTACTCTATCAGACCTGGGCCAGGGAGTTTAATCCACTCATGCAAGCCACTATTTCAGAAGGCTATGATCAGTTGGCGAAGAAAGCCGGAATCCAGGTAGTACGTGTTGGTGAGCTATGGGAGAAAGCACAGGCATTAAGGCCAGAAATAATGCTTTTTGATCCCGATCAGAGCCACCCATCACCCATAGGCACATACCTCACTGCAACTGCTTTTTTCAGCTTCTTCACAGGGGAAAATGCATCTGTGTTGGATAAGCGCATTATGGATGTGGATCGTAATGGTGAGAAATTATACCTCTCTATCATGAGTGAGCAAAATGCTGAATTCCTCCAGGATTTGGTTGATACATATTTGACAGAAGAATGGGAGGCCCATGCTAGCAAGTAGTCGAAAAAATATTTCCCTGCTGCTAGGACCTTTAGTTTTCCTGATACTACAGCTATTGGGTAAACCTGAAGGTATGAGCCACGAAGCTTTCAACGTATTGGCTTCTACGATATGGATAGCAATCTGGTGGATTTCCGAAGCGGTGCCTATTGCCATTACTGCTTTATTACCTATTGTGCTGTTCCCCATCACCGGGGCATTAGACCTGGGCACTACTACAGCGGCCTTTGGCCATAAGTACATCTTCCTTTACCTGGGAGGGTTTATGCTGGCTATTGCCATAGAAAGATGGAACCTGCACCGCAGGATAGCCCTCAATATCATCAACCTTATTGGGTCTGATATTTCGAAAATCATACTTGGATTCATGCTGGCGACAGCTTTTCTATCCATGTGGATTTCCAATACCGCCACTACGGTAATGATGCTACCAATAGGCATAGCAGTTGTCAAGCAATTCAGAGATGCTGCCAACGATGTAGAATCATCAGAACGGTTTGGCAAAGCCCTTATGCTGGCCATTGCTTACAGCGCTTCGATTGGAGGTATCGCTACGTTAATAGGCACACCTCCAAATTTGGTGCTGGCAGGCATATTGGAGCAGATCTATGGCTACAAGCTGAGCTTTTTCCAATGGTTTGTCTTTGGTTTACCAACCTCAGCAATCCTACTGGTTATTTGCTGGCGATACCTCACAAAATATGCCTTCCAGTTCAAGCTGAAAACTTTACCTGGCGGGCGTGAGGAAATCCAAAGGATGGTTATTGCCATTGGCAAGATCAGCTATGAGGAGAAAATGGTACTCATCGTATTTGTGATCACCGCAGTAGCATGGATGTCGCGCTCATTATTAGAGCAATTGATCCCAAGTATTGATGATACCATCATTGCTATGGTGGCAGGCATATCTCTTTTCATTATTCCTACCAAGAATAGAGAAAGAAGGTTGATCAACTGGGAAGAGGCAGTGAGCTTGCCCTGGGGCATCATTCTTTTATTTGGTGGTGGTATGGCACTTGCCAAAGGGTTTACCGAAACCGGGCTTGCCGAATGGATAGCAGAGCAAATGACAAACCTGGATGGGCTGTCCATGCTGCTTCTGATATTTGTATTAGTAGCAGCGGTAAATCTGCTTACAGAGATTACATCTAACCTGGCGACCACAGCCATGCTATTACCTGTATTGGCGCCTATGGCATTGTCGCTTGATATTCATCCTATGATGATCATGGTATCTGTAACGGTAGCTGCCTCCTGTGCATTTATGCTGCCGGTGGCTACCCCACCCAATGCGGTGGTCTTTGGCTCAGGTTTTCTGAGAATTCCGGATATGGTAAAATCAGGTGTTATCATGAATGCCATATCCATTGTGCTCATTACAATCATAACCTATTTAATGCTTCCCTATTTGTGGGATATAGATCCGGGTGTATTCCCGAAAGTTTTCTTACGACAGTAAGCTTAACCTTTTGAACATTAAAACTTTAGTAATATGAGATTTAAAAACATACATGCAGCCTTTGCCCTGGCCATTGCCGTTTTGCTAAGCCTGGGTCTGTCATCTTGCGATGATGAAGAACTATTTGAAGATAGTACCTTCTCTTCCAATACATTCAATGTACTAAAGGTGGAAGAAGGAGCCAATGCACTGGAAAACGGTGAAACAGGCATCTCAGCATTTGGCCTGGCTTTAAACATGACATTTTCGCATGCTGTGACGCAGAGTGCACTGGAAAGTGGCCTTAGTATAACGGGTGGTGCGAATTACAGCATTTCGCTGGATGCCACCAATTCTATTGCTACACTTACATTCGACCCCTTACAGTATGAGACTTCTTACACCATCAGCCTGGCTGCTGGTGTATATGGAGCAGAAGGCGCTGAATTACAGCAGGATTACAGCTTAAGCTTTACAACTAAGCCTTTTATCATCCCTAACGTTAGCCTTACCGCTAATCCGTTGAATCCTGAAGAAGGCAGTACTACGTCAATTACGGCTGTACTTAGCGAAAGCACTACAGAAGCGGTAGTCATCAATTTATCCTTCGCAGGTGATGCTACACAGGGTGAAGATTACACAGCGACCGGCACTGCTATCACTGTACCTGTGGGTGAAACCTCTGCAAGCATTGAATTAGCACTTGTAGACGATGCTCTTGCTGAAGGCACTGAAATCATTGAGGTTTCTACTACTGACATTACCAATGGCAATGCCACTAACAATGACCCCCTACAGGTGTCTATCATTGACAATGATGTATTTACTGACCTTGAACTAAAAGGTGTAATGGCAATCCGTTGGTCTACAGAAACTGGTGGAAATACAGGTAAAGCAGTTCACTTGAGAGCCAAAGCAGACATTGCCGATCTGAGTGTTTACAGTATCGGTGTAGCAAATAATGGTGGGGGCACCGACAGCATAGAGTTTACGCTACCAAATATCGCTGTAGCGGCAGGCGAAGATGTGCTCCTTGCTCGAGAATTGGAGATTCTTGATTATTTCGGTGATTGCGGAGCAGGCTTTGAGCATGTAATCCAAACGGATGCGATGAATCAAAATGGTGATGATGCCATAGAACTGTACAGCGGCACTTCCGTCATTGAAACCTACGGTGATGTAAATGTAGATGGTACTGGTGAGGCCTGGGAATATGCCGGCTCATGGGGTTATAAGCTTGGTAATTATTGGGTGTATGGCGGTGTAGATTGTGCAGCTGCATCTACTACCACACAGGATTCTGACTGTACCTATCCAATGTGTGCCAATGCGCTACAGTTTCAAGGTGTGATGTCTTTCGAGGCTGACCCTACTAACTCTGGCAGCACCGACAGAGAGCGGGCCATTCACTTGCGCGCCAATCGGGACATTGATGACCTGAGCATTTATGGAATCGGCATTGCCAACAATGGTGGCGGGTCAGATGGTAGAGAAATGGACCTACCAGCGATCAGCGTCAAAGAAGGCGACAACATCCTTTTCATCAGAGACCAGGATGTGAGCACCATAGCTACCTATTTTGGTGCATGCTTCGATAAGTTTGATCATACTGCAGAAGATGGTGGCATTAACTTTAATGGTGATGACGGTGTTGAACTATATGAAAACATGGATGTGATAGAAGTTTATGGTGATGTAGTGGATGATGGTACAGGACTATTCTGGGAATATACCGGATCCTGGGCTTATAAAGCTTTTGGTGACACTTACATTTATGGTGGAGCCAATTGCGCTGAGTTTGCAGCTACCAATGCATCATCAGCATGTCCTTATGCATTTTGTGAATGAGACTAATATTCAATAAAGGATTCTTAGGGCTGGCATTTTTAATGTCAGCCTTATTTCTATTGAGCTGTGGCTCTGAAAACAAAGAGCTTGAAGTGGTTAGCTTTCTATCCGGTACCATTGATGGATCAAACATTACCAATGCAAATGATAATGTAAGCAGCAGTGCTACCATCGCCCTTACTTTTTCCAATACATTATCTGCGCAGGCTTTTGAATCGGCACTAGCTATAAGTTCTGACGGTCAGCCCACAGCTTTTACCGTTACGCTTCAAAGCTCAGGCACACGTGCCCTCATTACCCCTGAACTGGAGCCGGGCAAAACCTATCAGGTAAGCCTATCCGGGGCTATTGGTGCCAATGGTGGTGTATTGCAGCAGCCCTTAAATTTTTCGTTTAGTGTAGCACAGGATGAAAATAATACCAATGTGCAGGCTTGCAGCAGCGCTACGAATGACTGCCTCAGGCAATGGCAATTTTCATCTGGCAGTGAAAATGGCACATTAAACTATTACAGCAATTATAGCCTGGAGAATACTCAAAATGCAGAAGCCTTAGAATATGCCCTGATTGTGATTCATGGCATCAACAGAAATAATAATGACTACTTCAACTGGGTTTCATCTGCATTACAGAAGACCAGCCGGGAGGAAAATACGTTACTAATTGCACCTCAATTCAAAGTGGATGATGAAGCACAGGCTGGTGACTTGTTTTGGTCAAATACAGGATGGCGTGAGGGCAGAGATTCCGAAAGTGATCTAAGCCTATCTTCCTTTGCTGTGATTGACTCTATAGTCACACACCTTGGTGATGTTGGTAAATACCCTGCACTCAAAAAAATAGTCATTACCGGGCATTCGTCAGGAGGCCTGTTCACGCATGTATACGGTGCATCCAATGCTGTCGAATCATTGAATACAGACATAGAAATGCAGTATGTGGTAGCCAACAGCCAGTATTTCTTTTATCCTGATGACCAACGACTCAATGAAAATAATGGTCAACTATATACTCCTACCAACTGCACAGGATACAATATTTGGCCAATGGGCAGCAGAAATAAGCCTCCCTATCTCAGCAATACCAACGATGAACAATTGTCGACGCAATTTGTCGACAGGGCAATTATCTATTTTTTAGGCAATGGCACCGGACCTGATGGGGCATTGAATCAAACAAATTGTGCTGCCACTTTACTGGGAAGCACACGATTTGACCGTGGGGAAAATATGTACACTTACATGGAACTCAATTTCCCTAACCATAAGCACCAAAAACGCCTTGTACAAGGTGTAGGTCACAATGGACAGGCTATGTATTTGTCTGAGGAGTTTGAAGCATTACTAAGTGAATTATTTTAAGCAATTCTTAAAGGTCTTCATTTACACTTCACAAATACGCTTTTCAAAATAAACCATCTATCATGATGGTTTTTATCCTATTCATCGTAATATTGCAATATAATATTAAACCGATGGGTGTAACCAGAGCTGATCTTTTTACCGAAACACAAAATGATATCGCTAAAGCCGCAAAGGCTTTTGCACATCCGGCCCGCATAGCCATTATTCAGTATTTATTGAAAGCAAATGCCTGCATCAATGGCGATTTAGTGCAGGAGTTGGGACTTGCTCAAGCGACCATCAGCCAGCACCTTCGAGAGCTGAAAGAGGTAGGCATCATACAGGGTACGATAGAAGGTGCACGGGTAAACTACTGTATCAATAAAAGCCGATGGAATGAAATCAAAGAACAATTCAATACCATTTTTGACCAGGTAGAAATTCTTTCTAAGGAAGGTTGCTGCTAAAAAAATTTGAATCTATTAATCGCAATATTGCAATAAGATAATCATGGAAAACGAAGAAATATTAAAATCGAGTGTCAAGGATAGATATGCCAAAATAGCCGAACAAGGTAAAGCGGAAAATGCCTCCTCTTGCTGTGGCGCTACCACGCCATCCAATAAAGTGTACAATATCATGATGGACGATTATACCGGTACGGACGGTTATGTGGAAGATGCCGATCTGGGGCTGGGCTGTGGCTTACCAACGCAATTTGCCCAAATCAGGAAGGGTGATACGGTCATAGACCTTGGCTCAGGAGCAGGAAACGATTGCTTTGTGGCCCGCCATGAAACAGGTGCAGAAGGCAAAGTGATTGGTATTGATTTCACAATGGCGATGATCAAAAAGGCAAGGCAAAATGCTGAAAAGCTAGGCTATAACAATGTAGAGTTTCGTGAAGGTGATATCGATGATATGCCTGTCAGCGATAATGTTGCTGATGTAATTGTGAGTAACTGCGTGCTCAACCTGGTCCCCAACAAACAAAAAGTAATCGGGGAAATCTTCCGTGTATTGAAGCCCGGAGGCCATTTTAGCATTTCAGATATTGTGCTGGTTGGAGAATTACCGCAGGCATTGAAGAAAGATGCAGAGATGTATGCCGGTTGTGTTGCAGGTGCCATTCAAAAAACTGATTATCTACAGCATATTGCAGATGCAGGCTTCCAAAATGTCGCTTTACAAAAAGAAAAGCCCATCAGTATCCCTGATGACATTCTAGGCAAATATCTTTCCCCTGAAGAGATTGCAGCCTTCAATCAGGGTGGAACAGGCATTTTCAGCATTACCGTTTATGCAGAAAAGCCCGGAACAACCCAATCAAAACCTAAAATCAGGCTTTCAGCGCTACAATCATCAGATTGCTTGCCCGGGTCTGGTTGCTGTTAGCATTTTTCGAATAAAAAATTGAGCATAGGAAACCATGAATAACTTGCTACCTCCATTGGAAGCACTATTGACGGAATTCAGCCATATGGAAATACCAGAGGGGCGAAAGGCAATCCTTAAGCCCCTTATTGATCACATAAAGGCGAAAATCAAGCGATCTGAAATGGTCAAGCTGAATTTCATCTGTACACACAACTCCCGCAGAAGCCAATTGGCACAGGTATTGGGAACCGCAGTGGCATATCACCTGGGCTTGCCTGTAGAGTGCTTCTCAGGAGGTACTGAAGTCACTGCATGTAATACCAGAACCATTGCCAGCCTTGAGCGGAGCGGGTTTTTCATCGACAAAGTCGAGGGAGAAAACCCTCAATATGCTGTTACCTATACCCATGGTAAACCTCCATTGGTTTTATATTCAAAGATGTATGATGATCCTACAAACCCTTTCTCAGACTTTGTAGCAGCGATGACTTGTGATCATGCGGAAGCCAATTGCCCGTTTATACCAGGTGCTGAGCTACGCATACCGCTTAGCTACCTGGACCCCAAAGCCTATGATGATACAGCTGAAGAAGCTGAGCGCTATGACGAAAGATCAAGGCAAATAGGTGCTGAGTTATTATTTGTGATGCAGCAAGTCCAAGCTTCCTTAGTCTAACTGAAAGCACAAATTGAAATAGGCACCATCTCTATTCTCAATGGTAAGCTCAGCGTTGATTTGGTCGCTAAAGAGATGGATCAATTGCATACCATAGGATAAGTTCTTTCCATGTAGGACTTCCTCAGGTAATCCAATCCCCTCATCATAAATTTCTAGTGTATATTGGCCATCACTTTTGTGAAAATTAAGATGTACCCTGCCGGGTTGATCTTCACTATAGGCATGCTTGATGCTGTTGGATATTACTTCATTGAGCACCAGGCCTAGTGTTAATACAATATCAGTAGATAATACATGCCGCTTACAATTCTGTACCAGTTCTATTTTTTTTCTATCCAGTGAATAAGTATTGACCAGCCTTCGGGCGAGCTCTGAAAGATAATGGGCAGCATCCAGTCTGTTCACCTCTTGCATTTGCAACAGCTGCTCGTGGATCGTGGAAATGCTATTGATACGAGCGGAGGTTTCCTTTACAAAGCTCTCTAATCGTGGGTCCTTTTCGGTATCTGATTTGATAAACATAAGACTACTCACCATCTGCAGATTATTTTTAATGCGATGATGAAGCTCTATGAAAAGGCTATCCTTTTGCTCCAGCGCCTCTTTGAGTTGCTCCTCGAAATGCACAATTTGTGACACATCAAGGTTAATCCCGATCAGGCGGGTAATCTTTCCCTGATCATCTTTAAGGGGTGACCCGGAAGCATAGATGTGTTTGACTTTACCCTGCGGGGTAAGGATTCGGTAGCGTACATTCTTCACTACTTCTCCTCTGATAATCTTGTCGAGCTCACTCCTTGCCAGCGCCACATCATCACGATGGACGGCATTTAGAAAGTCATCTATATGTCCCCCGAAATGCTCATCCGTAGATTCATAAATTTTCATGATCTGATTGTTCCACTGCAATTGCCTGGTAGAGAGATCCAACTCCCACACCCCTAGATTTGCCGTGTCCACAGCGAGCTGAAGCTGATTTAATGCTTTAAGGTGTTGAAATTCTGCTTCCTTATTTTCAGTAACATCATTGACAATTGTATTGAACAATATATTCCCGTTTGGTAACTTTTTGGGGTTTCCAAAGGCGCTGTGCCATTTCACTTTGCCATCAGGAAAGACCACCCGGTAGGTGGTATTCCAGAAACTCAATGATGCTAACGACTTTTCGATGGATATTTTTACTGTATTGATATCATCAGGATGAACCCTTGACCAAGCTTTGCTGGCATCCTTAATGACTTCCTCCGGTGAGAGCTGCCACAGTTGCTCTACACCTCTACTGGCAAATTCGATTTCATCAGTTCCGTCAGGGTGCAGTACATATCGGATTACCGCTCCCGGTATACTATCGGTAATATCAATGAGCTTTTGCTTGCTTTCCTCCAGGTCCAATTCATACTCCTTGAGTGCGGTAATATCTCTTGAGCCAGTCAGTAAGGAAACCACTTCGCCATGATCATTGAAAATAGGATCTGTATAAGTATCAAACCACAAATATTCACCAGACTTAATCCTGAAGCGGTACTGAATATTTTTATTCTTTTCACCCCTTAATACAGGATTATGAGAATCCTCTTCTATTCTTTTTACATCATCAGGATGAAAATATGCATAAGGATTCACGCCGATCATTTCTGACGGCTTAAAGCCAGTTACCCTCTCTAAGGCAGGGGATACATACTTGTATCGACCATCAGGTTCATGTACCGCCACTATTTCCTGACTAGCCTCTACCATATATTTAAACTGAGCCTCACTTTCCTTTAAGCTTATCTCAAGTTCTTTCTTTTCTGTTATCGGATAGGCTACATTCAAGTAACCCTCTATCTGCTGCTTTGCATCGTAAATCGGGGCGATTACAGTATCCACCCAAATAGCACTTCCATTTTTAGCCACATTTTTAATCTCGTTCCGCCATATACCACCATCAGAGATTGTCTCCCAAAGATTTTTCCAAAAATGCCCAGGATGATGATTACTGGATAGGATATTGTGATTCTCTCCTATCAGTTCATTTTTATTGTAGCCGTAGGTATCTACAAAAGCTTTATTTACGTGCTGAACGGTCCCATCTTTAGAGGTGATAGATACCAGCGCACTTCTATCAAGCGCCGAAAATATTGATTCGTACTTGTTCTTTTGCCGCCTGATCTCATCCGACTGACTTTTCATCACAGTTACGTCTACCGTTCTGAGCAAATAGTACTCAATAATGCCTTTTTGATCAGAAATAGCCTTGATTGTATTTCTGTAGATAGATTTTTCATACGCAGCCTCAAAGCTTACTGTATCATCAGGTTTCAGATCGTTTGAAAAGGCAGTAATACCCTCCAGAATTTCAGGAAGTAAAAAGTCTTTGGCATTTTTCCCAATGAGGAGATCAGGGTCCATTCCGTATTTGGCATAACCCTCACCTTGCGTAAAAATGACATTGAGATGAGGGTCAAATAATGAAATCGTTCCCTCAGGAAAGTTTTCTGTGATAAGTTTTAACAGATCACCGGCTAATATTTGCTTAGACAGTCGGGCTTTTTTTCGTACCGGCGTTAATTTCTGTCCATCAAATTCAAAATTATAGAGATCGGACAGAAGATATACCTGCCCAGATGAAACGGTAACGGATTTATCATTATTGATAACAAAATAATTATTGTTATTTGGACGAATATTTTTCACCACATATCCACTTACATTAGTAAGCACATAGGTATAACCCCCGTCCAGATCATTAATCAATGCCTTAACAGCTGCTAAATCCTTACCAAAAACATCAATAAATTGACAAAGCATAGTGGTGGTTTTCCGTCTTACCAATTTATAACTTATTCAGCTTTTAGCTATAGTTACAAATTTTTTTTTATGATAATCAAATAAAATGACGGATAACGTATGTTCTTTCATGTGGCAACTAAGTTGTTGGCATAATGTTCCTGCAATTACCAGGTGAGATTATATTTTATCCAATACCCTGCCAGGCTAACTGCTTTTTGCTATATTTTAGATGTACTTTGGCAAATCAGGGCCATAGAATAATTTGAATCCGTTGTTATGCATTTTCCTCTTTTAACTGATCTTTTGATTTTACTGCTTTTCTCTGTCATTGTGGTTTTTCTACTGCAGCGGATTAAGCTACCCTCTATTTTGGGTTTTTTGATTACGGGAATTATTATCGGGCCATTTGGGCTTAGTCTCATTGATGCACACAAAGAGATAGAGCTTATCTCTGAGATTGGGGTTATCATGCTGCTGTTTGTCATTGGTATGGAATTGTCCATCAAGCAGCTCATATCCATCCGGCGCACTGTCTTTATTGGGGGGAGTTTTCAGGTATTGCTTTCGATAGGCGTAGCTGCTGCCATTGCCTGGTTTTTCGGCTATTCGTGGAACAAAGCCGTTTTTATAGGCTTTCTTTTCTCACTTTCCAGTACCGCTATTGTACTGAATCTGCTCCAGGAAAGAAACGAAATCAATACAGCCCACGGGCGCAATGCCCTCGGCATATTGATCTTCCAGGACATTATTGTGGTACCTATGATGTTACTAACCCCCATTTTGGCCGGAAAGACTGCCAATGTAGGCGAGGAGCTGCTTTCCCTGGCCATCAAGTCTGTATTGGTGGTAGTGCTGGCATTGGTTAGTGCCCGATACATCGTACCTCGCTTGATGTATGCAGTAGTAAAAACCAAAAACAAAGAACTTTTCCTGCTTACTACCATCACCATCTGCTTTTTGGTAGCACTTGTTACTGCCGAAGCTGGCCTATCACTGGCGCTTGGTGCCTTCCTGGCAGGCCTGATCATTTCCGAATCAGACTATAGCCATCAGGCTACCAGCATTATTCTACCGTTCAGGGAGCTGTTTACCAGTTTCTTTTTCATTTCTGTTGGTATGCTGCTGGATCTGAACTTCTTCATTTCTAATGCCTTTGCCATTATTGGGCTGGCGGCTTGCGTGCTTTTCGTAAAATCAGCTGCTGTGGCAGCCATTACCAGGTTGCTGAAATATCCAACACCTACAGTCATACTCACTGGGTTGTCCTTATTTCAAATTGGAGAATTTGCTTTTATCCTTTCCAAAGTTGGGGTTGAAAACGGATTGCTTACAGAAGCTACCAATCAGTATTTTCTTGCCATTTCTATTGTGACCATGCTGCTCACGCCCTTTGTTTTTATGTATGCCAATAGCATTGCCAATAAATTCAGTGCCGTATTGCAAAAAGGGCAGGAGCCCATACCACTGCCGGATATGGGAGAGATAGAAGAGCAGGTTGATCTCGATGACCACCTGATCATAATTGGCTATGGTGTAAATGGTACCAATGTAGCCAGAGCAGCAAAATATGCCAGGATCCCCTATGTAATCATCGAACTCAATCCGCAGACCGTTAAACAGGAAAAAGCCAAAGGCGAACCAATCATCTACGGAGATGCCACCCAGGATCACCTCCTGGAAACCGTCCGGGTAAACAAAGCCCGAATCGTCTCCATCGCCATATCAGATCCGGAGGCTACCAAGTATATTTTGTCAGCTATACGCACCTTATCCCAAAGGGTGTACACCATAGTAAGAACCCGATATGTAAAGGAAATAGAGGAATTGCTTGCCTTAGGTGCAGATGAAGTTATTCCTGAGGAGTACGAGACCAGCATAGAAATCTTTTCGAAAGTCATGCACAACTACATGGTACCTGAAGACGAGATCCAATTACTCATTGAGAATATCAGGGCCAATGATTACAACCTGCTGATCAACACCAAAACTGCCAGAACAAGCAGTAGGCCTACACAGATTCCTGATTTTAAAGTGACC
Source organism: Cyclobacteriaceae bacterium (assembly GCA_965227155.1). Classification (GTDB taxonomy): domain Bacteria; phylum Bacteroidota; class Bacteroidia; order Cytophagales; family Cyclobacteriaceae; genus UBA6059. Next base: position 2,398,026 of record OZ245731.1, on the reverse strand, counting down.
TGTGTTAAGGTGGGTGCAGACTCGGGTTCCATTGTTGGGCACGCCATTGAGAAAGCTGATATCCGCAAAAACTTTGGTATCACGATCCTGGCTATTAGCCGGGATGGTCAGCTTATCAACCATATTCAGGGTGATGAGGTGATTCACCAACACGACCTGCTTTACATTAGCGGCGCGCAGGAAGGCATCCGAAACTTTCAGCAGCGCGTACAATAGACCATACAATATGATGGTTGGTTAGGTTAAAGGAAGCTTTACTATTATCTTTGCTTTTCACATACGTAAAAAGGTCCTCTATAGCAGGGGCATTTCAATGTCCTTGCCCAGCTGAATTACCCTCAACTGTATTGTGAAAGGTTCTTTAACCGATCTGGTACTAATTGACAGAGAAAACCTGAACTGTAAAATTCATTTATGACCAACTATATCTTTTCTTCAGAGCATGACAAAGAATTTGCGGCCACTTTAAGAAAGAGGGTACGCAGCTATTTCAAAGAAACTCAACAAAGCCCCAATGCCAACTATGTAATGGTACTCAAATCCATATCGGCAATTGGGCTCTATCTACTGCCATTGGCTTTAATGCTTGCAGGCATCATTACCAATATCTATCTGGCAATTGGGCTGTGGGCGATCATGGGTCTGGCCAAAGCTTTTATTGGCACCAGCGTGATGCACGATGCTGTACATGGTTCTTATTCCGGTAGTCAGTCAGTCAACAGCCTGATGCGCTTGTCTACCATTATTATTGGTATCGATGCGAAAGTGTGGAAAATCCAGCATAATGTCCTCCACCACACGTATACCAACATCGAAGATGCAGATGAAGATATACAGCCACGATTTTTGTTTCGCTTTTCACCACACCAACCACGATACTGGTTTCACAAGTACCAACATATCTATGCCATTATCATCTATGGTATCTCCACCTTACTTTGGGTTACGCTCAAAGACTTTTTGAAATACAACCAGTACAGACAAAAAGGCCTGGTAGAGTCAGGAGCGCCATTCTACAAGCACATGGTGGCTATGTTTCTTAGAAAGTCAATTTACTTCGCCGCATTTGTGGTGCTGCCAATCATGCTGCTACCATTTTCTGCAGCCTCAGTCATCGGTATGTTTGTATTGATGCACGTAGTAGCAGGGGCTTCTCTATCATTAATTTTTCAACCGGCCCATGTGGTGCCTACATCACTTTTCATCAAGCAGGAAGAGCAGAAAATTGATCACAACTTTTATGTGCATCAGCTTTTTACCACCTGCAATTTCGGGATGTCCAACCGTTTTCTATCATGGTTTATTGGAGGGTTGAACTTTCAAATAGAACATCACCTATTCCCCAATGTCTGTCATGTGCATTACCCAAAACTAGCACTGATAGTACAGCAAACTGCACAGGAATTTGGCCTGCCCTATTACGCTAATGATACTTTTAGTGGCGCCATTTCAAATCATTTTACTATGCTCAGAGACCTGGGTAGCGGTAAAATTAGTGCTTTCGCAATGGCACATTAGTGCATTTGCGAGCTTAATAATTGTTTAACTAAATCATAACTGTATGGCGAGATCTCAAAATAGTTTTATCAAAAAACTCAAAGCTGAGAAGAAGAGAAAGAAGAAAGCAGAGAAGTTCCAGAAGAAAATGGACAAGAAAAATGAGGAAACGAGCGGTAAGCTCAAGGATATGATCGCCTATGTGGATGAGGATGGAAATATCCTGGATGAGCCACCTGAAGAAAAAAAGGAAGATAAAAAGTCAGAGGAAAACTAAATCATTTCCTCTGCCGGTATGATAGCTCTTATCTCAACATTATGAAACGTATTCATTCGTAATCTGCTCACAGATTTCTTCGTGTTCATCAATGAAATCGAATATTGAGATATAGGCTTTCATGCCTAAAGTAAGATACCGGTCGCGCATACGATTTTCAGTGCTGGTATGCAACCCTACCACAGGTATGTTCCTGCGCCGTGCCTCAGCAAGAATAGGCAGTAAATCCCATCTTTTTAATAGACTCAGTACAATACAGGTTACCCCATCCCAATCGCTATCAATCAGCGATCCTCCTACTTCACCATAGCCCAAATGCTTTACATTGTAATGCTTTCCTATCGTATTGGCTATATTTATGTGAATACTATCCTGCTCCCCGAGCAATAAAATGTTTAACATACTCTAAATTTAGCTGACCGCAATTTAACATATTCTAGCATATACATGTACCTACATTATACCAACTGCTCCTATTCATCGTTAGAAAGACTAAAACATTCGATATGCGTATAATTTCTCTACTTTCCTTTGCTCTATGTATTGCCTTCACCAGCCTTGGTCAAATCAAAGCCACCACCGAAGATGGCAGACAGGTATTGCTAAACAGGGATGGCACCTGGCAATTTGCCAATGCCGCCAGCTCCAGTGTAAGCTTTGAGTGCAATGACCTTACTACGAAAAGCAATAATATCTCAGCTTCCAGTGAAGTCCTCAACCTCCAGGGCAGTGGTAATCAAAGCATTGGCGTATTTCTCAGGGAGAATGCCAGTGGTGATCTGGATATGCTTTTGAACGTGAAAGGTGCCGGCAACTGTATGCAAAATGGCAGTGCCATTACACTTACCTTTAAAGATGGATCATCCACAAAAGCCAGCAATGACGGGGACAACAATTGCGATAAACGGCAAAAAATTAACCTGGGAAAGGCCACCAAAGACAATACCCTGGTCAATAGCCTGAAAAACAAGGAACTCAGCTCAATGCTGGTCTATTCGAAGGAGGGAAGAGTTAATGTTTCGCTTGACAATCAGCAGGGGAAAATACTGCTCAACACCCTCTGGTGCCTGACAAGCCGGTAGGTTCATTTGTAGTTAATGCTATTGCTGTTTTTTCAATTTGCTTTCTAAAACCAGGTTAGCTGCCTCCACCAAACAGAAATATAAAAATGGATTGTGAGGACACAATCCATGGCAATGGAGATTAACCTCGACAAGGTTTGGGACCTTCACCGTCATTACCCGGTTTATCCGGGTAATCTAATTACAACACGCTCATCTACATTTACAAATGACTGCTGTCCCTAAAACCTTACAGGTTTTGACTCGACACAACTGCTGAGGTATATGATTCTACCGCATCAATCTGACTGTAAACCTGTAAGGTTTATGCAAATTATTTTCATCCAAACGCGATACAATCGCGCTCGAACAAGAATGGATTATGAAGACACAATCCATGGCGATGGAGAGTAACCTCGACAAGGTTTAGAACCTTAACCGTCATTACCCGGTCCCGTACCAATGACGGGATCCGGGTAATCTCATGTTAGCACGTATTTCCAAATGTGTGTTTTGTCCCCCAACGGTACAGGTTTTACCTTGAAATAATTGCTGAAATAGATGATTCTAAAGCATAAGCCTAACTGTAAACCTGTAAGGTTTATGCCAATTATTTCACCCGAACGCGATGCAATCGCGCTCGAACAAGGAGGACACAATCCATGGCGACCGGTTCCGAACTTTCCGAAAGTTTTTGCATCAACTAAACCTTCAACAAGGTACCAAAGCGTATTCTTTGGAAGTATGCTCCAGTATGGATGCTCGTAAATCAATAGGTTTATAGGGTTTTATAAGTACATCGTTGACATCATATTGGGCCACCAATTCCTGTACATCTCCCAAATAACTGCCTGTAGCGATCATAATGGGGATATCGCTGTTGAAATCTTCCCTTACGATTTTGATTAATTCCTCTCCGGAGATTTCCGGCATGTCCAGATCTGTGATGATAAGGTCATAATGGCCGTTTCTGATAAACTTCTCCAGCCCCTCAGCACCATTTTCAGCAAAATCGGCCTCTACATTTTTCATTCTTTTCAGTATGATGTGCAATAGGTGTCTGCCCACTTCATCATCATCGCAAATAAGTATATGTAAAGGTTTCATGGCTGTAGGTGTTTTAGTTCGATAGTGAAGTTCATATATCCAATAGTGAAATACTTTGGTGAATCACTAGTTTCAAAAAATAGGTAAATCACTTAGGCTCATCTGATTGGAACCTGGATTTTATAGCATAATTCAGCTTGAGCTATTGCAATCAAGCATTATATAATCAGGCAACCAATTGCTTTTGATAATTGGTGAGGCTTTTAATCATATTTCTAAGCTCTTCTGGCTTGTATGGTTTGGCTAATACCTCATCAATATCAAGCTCATTGTATAATTTCTTCTCATCACCAAAATAGCTTCCTGTAGTTACGATAATCGGAACCTCACTGTCAAAGTCTTCCCGCACTACTTCTATTAACTCATCACCGGAAAGCTCCGGCATGTGTAAATCAGTAATAATAAGATCATAGTTATTATTGGTCACAAACAGCTCTAAACCCTCTGCCCCATTGGCAGCAAAGTCTGCCTCTACATTTTTCATTCGTTTGAGGAGAATACGCATAATGTTTCTATCTATATCATCATCATCGCAGATTAAAATTCTTGTAGGTTTCATGGCTCGCGGTATTTAAGTTCATGAGTGAAGTTCCAGTATTCAATAATTAAATCCTTTAGTGTATCACCAAATCCAAAAAATAGGTAAATCCCCTATACTGACTCACAACTCAACCCAGGTGTGGTAGGCATTTATAAATAGGAAAACAGCTGTACCGAAATCTCTTGAAACTATTTGGAGTTGAAAACAAGTACTTCCATGGCATCTAAGGGTGCCTCTAGGTGAAATACGCAATTTTAGGAATAGGTCTTTTGCTCTAATATAGGCCCCCCTGATGACTGACATTTGTACCATAATCAAACAAAAAAAATGTCAGTCATGAAAAAGTTAACCCTAATCATCACCACACTTAGCTTCTTATTCGTTGCCAATCAGGGATTTGCACAAATAGGCGGCCAACAATACACTGAGATCACCAAAAATGCAGCTAAAATAGGTACTGCTATCACATATAGCATGCCTGGTCGCATCGGTGATATACAGGTAGGAGCTTTCTACCAAACTGTAACCGACGTACCTGCCTCAGGTGAGTTCAACAACAGCTTTACTAGCGTAGAAGAGAAATTCTATGGCCTGCTTACCAGTTTCACTTTCGCTAACGGTAGACTTTTTGAAGCAGATATGAATATACGCATAGGTCTTGCCAATGATGAATACTTCGTAGTTACACCCTCTGCTATGGGCTATGTCAAACCTCACCCTAAATTTAAAATAGGAGCAGGCCTTGGCGTACGAAGCTTTACACCCACATTTATGGGCAGCATAGGCTGGAGTTTCTAAAATAAGTTATCACCTCATTAAAATATAAAAGCCATGCAATACGCACAGAAAAAAAGCTTCGCTCAGTGGTTATTTGGTGAAGTATTTAAAGTAGTCCACTTCATCTACCCCAATATGTTGTTTGTCATTTTCCTCTTATTCTTTGGTCTGGCAGTTTATTTGATCAATGACCAGAGCTACAGGGATTTTGGGATGAACTTCCTCTCTGAGATTGCCGGCATCTTTGTTACCGTATATGTAGTAGAATTATTCTACAGGGGACTCGACAATATCAAAAAAGTACCGGCCCGCACGATCATCTGGAAGGAGCTTGCCAAATCTTTTGACCAGTATTTCCTATTATGGAAGGCAGCCTATGAGAAGGTAGGCATCTCTGTAGACAATACCGTAGAGGATGTATTTGATGAAAAGATCTTTCTACAGATGATGAAAAAACTGGACCTGGATGCTTATGTAGATGAAGAGGGCACTCAGACCTGGTGTACCCTGATCAACAAAACAGTAGGTAAATCAGTGCACCAAATTAATGAAATGGTTAGGTTGCATTACAACATGCTCGACCCACAGCTTATGCATCAGCTGGATGAATTTGTAGACGGTGATTTTAATGGTTCGCTGCTGGAACTACATAACCTCAAGGAGCTTAGAAATACCAAGGACAGTACATTTCACAGCATCTCTCTAAAACCTCATGCCGATTATTTTGAGAATGTGGTGAGCATCTACCATTGGATCATGATAGAGCAACATAAACTCAGAAGATTAAGTAAGGAAAAAAGCCTGAGTACCGCCTACCGTATCAGCGTGTGGGAAAGCTGAAGCAAGATTATACTTTATAAACCTGTGGGATGATGTCATCAATCTCATCCACCAGGTCAAAGACTGACACATAAGCCGACATGCCCTCTTTCAAGTACTTGATTTTGAGGGCATCGTTGGTGAAAGTATGAACACCCACTACCGGAAGGTTGTGGGTTTTTGCTTTTTCCAGCACGCATTGATAATTCCAGCCCTTGATCATATTGAGCAGTACCACATCCGCATTGTCAAAAGACAATCCTTCGCATGCAGCACCCTCACTGTGGCGCTCTACAGCCACTTTGAAGTACTGCTTAGCAATCTCGATCAGCTGATCGTCGATGCTGGTACTGTCTCCTAAATATAGAACTCTAATGTTCTTCACTTTCTTTCTTAAAAGCTGGTACTCTAATTATAAATCTGCAAACATATCTCGCTCAAGCGCATATACAACCAGGCCGGCTACATTTTTGCAGCCTGTTTTTTCTAGTAGATTTCTTTTATGCGCCTCAACCGTTCGTATACTAATAAACAACTCCTCTGCTATCTCATTGTTACTTTTCTCCTTACAGATGAGGTGAAGCACTTCCTTTTCACGCTCGGTGAGTGGAATCTCATAAACCAGACGCTGCTTAGGTTTTTTCTTACGGGTCAGGTTTTCCATGATGACCTGTGTCACCTCTGAGGCGTAATGCGTTTCACCGGCTGCTACCGTTTGAATCGCTGCAAAAAATTCATCATCGGTACAGTTTTTCAGGATGTATCCATTGGCCCCTGCCGAAAGCATCTGCTTGATGTACTGGTTTTCATTGAGCATGGTCAAGGCCAGTACTTTTTGGTCTGGCTTGAAGACTTTCATCTCCTTCACGAATGTGATGCCGTCCATTTCAGGCATAGCGATATCCGTGACTACCACATCCACATCCGTAGTTTTCATCATCTCAAGTGCCTCTTTGCCATTTTCAGCCTCCCCTATTACTTCTATCTCATCATGACCTTCAAGATACGCCTTGAGCCCTTCCCTGATCATTTTATGATCGTCAATTAAGATTACACTGGTTTTCGACATTTTGGTATTAATCGGTTGATGCTAGATTTATTGGAATGGTCAATAACACATTGGTACCTTTTCCCGCTCTGCTGTCAATCTGCACAAAACCACCCACAGCCGCAGCACGGTTTTTCATGGACATCAGTCCATAGCCATCAGTCACTTTTTGTGCGTTAAATCCCACTCCATCGTCCTCTAAAGTTAACATTATTTCATCTTCATAGAGTAATAATTGCATATCAACATGCTTAGCCTTCGCATATTTCAGCACATTGGTAAGCGATTCCTGCGCTATACGGTAGATGGTAAGCTCTATTTGCTTATCCAAATCAATATTTGCCTCAAGATTGTGGTGGTAAGAAATTGTCAATTCTGGACCCTTCAAACCGTCGACCAAAGCCTGCATGGCAACATAAAGTCCATTGTCTTCGATTACCTTGGGCAGTAGCCGGTGTGCAATATCCCTTGACTCCTGTATGGATCGCTGTAGCAATTCTTTACCTCGGGTGTATCGCTTTTGCATCGCATCATCCAATTGTGCGATTCCCTTTTTCAGCGATTCCATGCTGTGGAAGGTTGCACTTAGGGTTTGCTGGAGACCATCGTGCAGTTCCTTGGAGATCCTGCTCCGCTCACGCAGCTCTGCATTCATGATTTCATTGAGGATAGATTCCTGATTATTGACACTATCACTGATATCAGAGATGATGCCCTGAAGCACATAACCATCCAGGGTATTGTCAAAAACGACTTTGCCTCTATCCGAAAGCCATTTGATTTTCCCCTTTTTATCATAGATGCGAAATGACATTTCAAACTCACTTCTTTTCTGAAGTGCCTCTTTAGTGGCTCGAATTACTTCCTCCTGATCATTGGGATGTACTATGTCCATGATCAATGATGGTTTCGCCCTGAATTCCTCAGGTGTGTAGCCTGTAAGCTCTATGCAGCCCTCAGAGATAAAAAGCGGATAAAATTCATCATTAAAGCGACCTTTGTAAACCACGCCATCTACGTTATTGACCAGGTTCACATACTGTCTCTCAGACTCCTCTATGTAATGCTTCTGCACGAGGATCCTCTCTTCAAACTCTTTGCGTTTAAGAATAGACCAGAAGCCGGCTCCAAATGCTTCAAGGATATTGACATCAACCTGAGTATATTCATAAGGCTTATTGGCTACTCCAATTACCGCAACGATTTTATCCCCCTCCAGAATAGGCAAGGAGATATAATTGTCCAAACACAGGTATTTTCCGTATAATCCTGCATCAGTGATACAGCCTTTTAGGCTATTGTCTATGACAGCACCTTTCTGATCTATGGCTATTCTCCAAAGGCTAAGGTCCTTTTTGAAATTACTTTTTGAAGGCAATGTCTCAACCACAAATGCTGAAGTATTAGTACTCCAACAACTTTCACGTACACCATCTTCTGCGTCGTTGATCAAGTGAAAAAAAGCAATGCTACTATTGGAAAAAGCTGCTTTTTGCTCTACCCCAAATTGAAGCAACTCTTTGGAGGAATGTTGCTCAGAATAATTGTATAGGGCTGCCGTTGTTTCATTGAGCCTTTTCACATAAAAATCTTCCGAAACATCATGAAAACTTGCTTCATACAAATCCTCCCCATCGGATAAGGCACTTCTTTGAAAATTAAATCTGAAAATAGCATTATAGCCTTTGGCATCACGAATTTCAAGGTCCTGATTGAGCAGCTGAGTTTTCTCTTGTATTGATGCCATCAAAGTTTCATGCCCCAGACTATCAACCCAAAAATCCTGAATATTGTATTTGGTCAGACCCCTGGTGATATTTAAAAGCTTCCGCCCGGCTTTATTCAATTCAATGATATTGCCACCTTTCTCGAAAATGACATAGCCTTCGGTAATGTTTTCCAGCGTTTTCTTAAAACGCTCGTTGGAGGTATTGATCTTTTCAAAAAGCCGCTTTTCTTCTGTGACATCCTGCACTACACCTATGACTATGGATGGCTGATTATGGCCATTTTGCACCAGATCACCTGTAATACGAGTCCATATAAAGTCTCCATTTTTTAATAAAAATCGATGATCTAATAAAAACTGCCTTGTTTTATGAACACCTTTTATTGCTGTAATAGCATTTTCCCGGTCATCAGGGTGTATGCGGGCAGCCATATCTTCATGTGTGACTATTTCAGTAGGCGACGATAGCTGCAGTACCTTGATGGCATCATCAGAGAAGCTAAAGCGATTTTCAGTAATATTATATTGCCAGCGCCCAATTTTAGCCAATTCAAAGCCTCTCTTCAGATCTGCTTCACTTTGTGCTATGGATTCTAGCAGCTCTTTTTCCTGGGTAATATCCTGAACAATACCCTCCGCCTTAAGCGGATTTTGGTTTTGATCATACTCAATATCTGCGATGACTCTTACCCAGGTTATCCGCTTATCTGTATGCAAATAGCGATGTTCAATGAAAAAGTGACCTTTACCCCAGCTATCCCTAAAATTCCTTTCTACTGCTTCGCGATCTTCAGGATGCCAATATTGTCTAAATTGAGATAAAGTGGAAATATTCTTATTAGCAGGAACCCCTATGACTTTTCGGGCATCATCCGTCCATACAAATTGATCTTCCTGAATTTTATATTTCCATCTACCAATTTTAGCTACCTCGAATCCACGACGGAAATCTGCCTCACTTTGTAGTAATGCTTCCTGCGCTATTTTTTCATCGTGAACATCTCGGGCGATAGCCAAAAGAGAAACATCCTCCTCTCCAGGGTTTTGATAAGGATAAACTGTGATAGTGAACCATCTAAACTCACCCTTTATGTTTTTAATTCGTTGATCGTACGATATGTTAGTTTTTTCCTTTAGACATTGTTCTAAATAACCAGGTACTTTTTTAGCATCTTCAGGATGGATTTGTTTTGCCCATGCTGAGGTATCCTTTGGGATGGATTCATGCCCGGCAAATTCCAGACCTACGTGATTCATGTAAGTGAGCTCAAAATTAGAGTTGAGCTTCATCAGCATCAATGGAAGATTTTCAGCTAAAAATCTATAATTCTCTTCGCTATCGATTAATGCTTGTCGCGCAAGTTTCTCATCATGAATATCCCTGCCCATACCTAGAATAAGCACACGACCAGATTTAGCATCTTCAAATGGATAAAGAGACATTGAAACCCATCTATATATGCCATCTTTATTAAAGACACGTTGCTCATAGCTAGAAATAACCTTGTCCTTTATGGCTGTACTGGTTTTCTCATAGGACACAGAGAAATCTTCGGGGTGTACTTGTTTTGCCCAATCTTGTGGTGAATCCGGAATCTTTTCAAGACCAGTATACTGAAAAGCTGCCCGATTCATATATTCAATTTCAAAGGAATCGTTGATTTTGAAAATCATTACTGGAAGGGATTCTGCTAGAAAGCGGTAGTTTTCTTCGCTTTCTCTAAGTCGCAACTCGGCCTCCATCTGCTCTGTAATATCCACATGTGTGCCAATCATGCGGAGCGGTTCACCATTCTCACCACGTTCCACAACGCGTCCCCGATCCCATATCCATACCCAGTGACCTTGCTTATGCTGCATACGCACCCTGCAGTCGTAGAACTCTGTTTCCCCTCTGAAATGCTCCTCCAGGTTAGCATTTGAAACCATCAAATCATCAGGGTGGGTGAAATTTTCCCAGGTCTCAATGGAAACCGGGTCAAGCTCCTCAAGCGAATAGCCAATGATTTCAGCCCATCGGTCATTAAAAATTGTGAGACCTTCTCTAATCCGCCAATCCCAGGTGCCGGCATTGGTTCCTTTGATCGCCATATCCAGACGCTGCTGACTTTCCAGCAATGAGAGTTCGGCTTCTTTTCTTTTGTGAATATCCCTAAGGCGGATTACAAATACATCTTTATCCGCTTCCAGCCCTATTTTCCGCTCTACTTTGGCTTCAAACCACCTGGGTTTATTCGAGGTACCGGTAAGAAACCTCAATTCTAGCAGAGAAGCCTTATCCCCGGATCTAAAGTCCTCAATTACCTGCTTAGCAGCTGGCAAATCCTCCTCCACAATGACATCTTTCAGCCGCTTTTGAGAATATTCCTCTACGGTATAGCCCATGATAGACTCTACTGTAGGCGATATGTAATTTATATTAAAGTCAATATCCGCCACCATGATCAGGTCGAGGGAGTTTTCAGCTAAAAGGTGATATTGGGCAATTGCCAGCTCGTAGGCATTTTGCTGTTGCACCAGCTGCTGTTGTGCCTTCAGTCGGTCATAGGCAAAGGCCAGTGATTTGTCAAGATTGTCAGGGGCAAGGGCGTTCTTATTGAGGTAATCCTGTGCACCAAGTTTTATGGCATCCACGCCCAGTGCTTTGTTTTCATTGCCGGTTACCACTATCAGACAGAGGTGTGAATGTTCATTTAGGATACGTTCCACACCTTCCAGGCCTACTGCATCGGGCAGCCCCAGGTCTAGAGTTACTATGTCAAAGGCCTGCTCATGTAGCTTTTCAAGTCCTGCTTCCAGCGTTTCTGCAGATTCTGTTTTGTAGTAGTAGAAATATGACTCCTCCAAATAGCTTTCAAGCAATAATGCATCGCCCGGATTATCTTCAATGATCAATATTTTGAGCTTACGGGCTGTCATTGGGGTTTCATTTTCGTTACCATACTGCTCCAGTAGTCTACCAATATGGTCATCCCTTCAAAAAAAGCCTCCACATCTGCTTCTTTTATCCGGTAACTGTTCGCGCCGCCATCCAATGCCTTTTGAATATCGGTAGGATTGCGGCTGGTGCTAAATACCACCACAGGTGTATATTTCCAGTCGGGATTGTTCCTGATGTACTTCAGCAATTCCAGGCCTGAGATAGCAGGTATGTTTAAGTCTAATAAGATGAGGTTAAAATCATTTTTGGATAATTTCAACATATCCATAGCTTGCTGTCCATCACTGGCCACAGTGATTTCAACATTGCGGCCATTTAATGCTTCTTTTACAAGCTCTATATCCCCAAAATTGTCTTCAATATGTAGTAGCTTAAAACTCAAAATATCAATCTTCTTTTGGTAGGGTAAAATAAAAGGTGCTGCCTTTACCCGGTTTTGACTCTACCCACATTTGCCCACGGTGCTTGTGTACAATACGCTTACAGATAGCCAAACCTATGCCGGTACCGCGATCATCTTTTTGTAATCTTTGAAAAATTACAAAAATTTTCTCTTTAAACTTTTCATCTATCCCTATGCCATTGTCTTTTACACTAAAAATAAATTCTGATGGCGATTCAATTACATTGATATCAATCGCAGGAGGTTCTTCGCTCCTATATTTTAAGGCATTAGAGATCAGGTTTTGCAGCAGCCTTTCCATCAAGCTGGGCACGACTTGTAATGTGGGTAGCTCCGATACATTGACAGTAGCTTTCTCCGCTTCAATACTCGTTTGCATACCTGTAATGACCCGCTTTGCAAGCTCATTCAAATCGGTCTCCTTGGTAGGTAGGTCTGAAGTATTGACCCTGGAATATTGCAATAGATCATTGATCATTTGCTGCAGGCGTTGGGCGCCATCCACAGCATAATTGATGTATTTATCGGCTGTCTCATCAAGCTGGCCCTGGTACTTGCGCTGTAGTAACTGGGTGAAGCTGCCAATCATACGCAGAGGTTCCTGTAGGTCATGAGAAGCGACATAGGCAAATTGCACCAACTCATCGTTGGATCGCTTCAGTGCCTCTACAGTAGCGTTAAGCTCACGCTCCTGATCCATTACATGGGTTATGTCCAGCGTAATACCGAATATCTTCTCGAACTTGCCATTTTCATTGAAATCCGGAAATCCCTTCACCCAAAGCCACTGGGTTTTTCCATCACGAATGATCCTATGTTGATGCTCAAAGGGTTCAGGATTTTTTACTTGCAGGGCTTTAAACCTTTCTTCAAATCCTGCAAAGTCGTCGGGGTGGAATATTTCCTGTACATGTTTGATACTAAAAACTTCTCCATCTGGCACGTTGTACAATTCTCTGGTAAATGGAGAACTGAAAGTAAACACATTGGATTTTGGGTCCATGATCCACACCCCCAAGCGGGCCATATTTTGGGCCCTGTTGAGCAATATTTCACGCTCCCTGATCTTTATTTCAAATTCCTTTTGAATAGTAATATCCCGTGACGAAGTGATTAACTCTACCACTTCACCCTGCTCATTGGTTATCGCTCTTGATATGGTATCGAGCCATACATAATGGCCGTTTTTATGCTTATACCGGTACTGTATTCGGGATACATCCTGCTGCTCCAGTACTTTCTCATGGCTATCTTCCTTAATTCTACGAATATCATCAGGGTGAAAATGGGTATAGGGTGATTTACCTAAGAGCTCGCTTTTATTGTAACCAATGATCGATTCTGAAGATGAAGTTACATCCTTATATAAACCATCAGGATAGTGCCTACAAATCATATCAGTGGTATTCTCTACCAAAAACCGGTAATTGCTTTCGCTTGCCGCCAATGCATTTTCTCTCTTTTTAAACTCACTGATATCTTTTACGATAGCCACATACTGCTTTTCATTAGTGCTTAGGGCGACAAACTCTGCCGGAGATACCAGTACCGGGAACCGTTCGCCATTCTTTCTTTTAAATTTCAACTCAAAAGACAGTTGCTCATTTCCGGCATGCATTGTAGCCTCGAAGGCCTTTTGAATTTCCTCCAGGTCTTCCTCCGGCCAGTAAATATGGGGCAGGCTGGAGTCCAACAATTCTCGCTCACTAAAGCCGAGCATCTTTATGAAAGCCTGATTGACCATCACATGCTTACCATTGCTTTGGATAATTGAAATACCGTCGGGAACCGTATTGATTATCTGGTGCATAAATGCCTGGCTGTCCTGCACAGATTGATGCAACAGTTTATTTTCAATGACCTGTGAAATATTGTTAGCGAGTGCTTTTACTAGTGAATACTCCTCAGTAAGAAATTCAAGGTCATCCTTACCTTTTAAATTACGGTAAGCTACTGCTATGCTTCCTGATTTTTTCCCTTTTACATATAGGTTTTCAACTATCTCCTTGCTTTTAACCGGGTAGCGATCCGTTTTCCACACCTGCTTGTTGTAGATGATTTTAACACCAATTAAATCGGGATCTAAAAATCCTTTTTGTATAACTGGTTTAACAGCCTGTAGAAAAGCTGCAATAGTATCAGTTTCGTTACCCAGCTGCACCAACTTATAAAGGCTGGTTTGCTCTTTAATTCTTTCCTGAAGATCCTGGCTGAGCTGCTCCAGCTTGGTTTCGCTGCTTTTGAGTACCGTTTTAGATGCCTCTATTTCGGTAATATCCTCAATGGAAGTAACCACCAGACTTGGTTCACCTGCCTCATCAATAATGGCCGATTGGCTTTGCACATTTAAGCGATCACCTGATTTGGTGTATACACCATCAAACAGCTTTAGTCTGGTATCTTTATTTTGAAATAATTTTTGGTATTGCTTTTCCTTTTCCTTTCTATGCCTTGGTTCTAACAGCATGTGAAAGGAGTTGCCCAGGAGTTCTGCTTTTGTATACCCAAGTAGCTTTTCGGCGCCCTGGTTTACCTCCACGAAATGACCCTCAGCATCCGTGACCAATACACCGGCTGGTATTACATTATACACGCTTTGACGTAATGCCTCTGCTGCATTCAATGCTCGCTCTGAATTGCGCTGCGCAGTAATGTCCAGCATAGAGAGGGAAACCATGGAAAGTGCCTGACCATTGAATCTAACAGGCGTAAAATTGATCAGGTAATACGATATACTTTGCCCTGACTTAATTTCATATTCCTTACTTACACCCTCGCCCTCTAAAGCCAGTTTGAAATCAGATACAAGCGGCTCCAATAGCGACTTGGGAAGATAATCCACGAGGGAATTACCCGTCTGTATTACTTTTTTAAAGATCTTTTTAAAGGTAGGTGCCGCTGCCTCATTGAAGGAAATGATCTCATAATTGTGCTGCAGTAGTACAAATGTCTGCTGGGTGTTTTGTAGCATAGCCTGCAGTTGCTGTTGGGTGGCCAGCAGGTTCTTTTCATTTTGCAGCAATGTTTGGTTAAGCTCACTCAGCTCTCCATAAGCTATCTGCACTTCCTCATTGGTAGACTGTAGCTCTTCATTGCTGGTTTCCAGCTCTTCGTTGGTAGACTGCAGCTCCTCATTGGAGGATTGTAGTTCTTCGTTGAGGGATTGCAGCTCTTCATTGGCAGTTTCCAGCTCCTCCACATACGACTGAAGGTCCTCTTTGGTGGCGGCCAGCTCCTGCTCCAGCTCTATGATCCGCTGGTTGTCAGTATTGGTGCTTTCGGTCTCTGTTTGTGGTTGTGAGATGATAGGCAGGTCGTCGGGCAGCATCTCAAATATCACCATGTAGAGCGAGGTTTGATCCAGGTCGTCAGATTGAACAGGCTTTACTTTAATTTTCAGCAGGTAAGTCCTCTTTTTATATTCAAACTTTCTGTAGCGCGAAGAAACTACCTCCTGATCTTTTACTGATTTATTAATGACTGTGCGAAGTTCTATCTGAAGCGGATCTATACACTGTCTTACAATATTGGCACTCATCAGTCCCGGTCTCCACTGAATAAAGTCGTTCACATCCCCAAATATTTCAAGGATATCAAGATCATCATTAATGACTACAAAAGGGTGCTCAAAGCTATGCAGGAGGGTTTTTTCAATACTCTTCTGAAGAGAGTGCGTGCTTTTGGGTGTTGGCTTAAACCCACTTGTACTGGTCGGTTTCTTGGTAGGTAGCTGAATATCTCTGGTATTAGGCACAAATTTCTTTCTATAAATTTTCAGCCTGCCATCTATTGCACTGAAGAGGTCATTGAAAGTGCCTACCGTTTCGGATTTACCCAGCATCAATAGGCCGTTTGTATTAAGTGAATAATGAAACACTGGCATTACCCGCTTCTGTAGCACCTGGCCAAAATAGATAAGCAGATTTCGACAGCTGATCAGATCTAGCTTCAGAAAGGGTGGGTTGGCAGTGATATCGTGCTTGGAAAAGAGCACTGAAGATCGAATGAGCTTGTTTACCTCAAACTGATCGTTGCCTTTGGGTTTAAAATAAGCTTTGAAGGGATCAGGTATTTTGGCCAGCTTATCAGCATGATAAATGCCTGCCCTGGCTATAGATAAAGCCACTTCATCAATATCCGTAGCAAATATCTGAATGCGGGGAGCATCTTTCCTGTCCTTGTAAAAATCCTGAATGATGATGGCTATGGTATAAGCCTCTTCACCGGTCGCACAACCCGGTATCCACGCCCTTACCGGATCACCATTTGATTTATTCTCGAGTAATTGATGGAGTTGCTCGCGTAATTTGAGAAATGCTTCATGATCTCTAAAAAACTCGGTGACCCCAATGAGCACACTATCAAAAAGTATATCAATTTCCTTGGCGCTCTTTTTGCAATAGGCCAGGTATTCTTCCAGGTTTTTCATTTTCAGGACCACCAATCGCTTTTCCAGCCTGCGATTGATAGTAGCTGTTTTATAATTTGAAAAGTCGGTACCTGTCCGCTTCGACAGCAGTTTCATGATGCTTTTGTAGGCGTCAGGACTATCTTCGGCCCTACCGGGAATCAGGTTATGCAACGTCTTACCTGCAGCAAGATTAGCCACCTGATCCGCAATCTGCGCGGCTGTACCTACAAAATCAACGAGGTTAGTGCCAATAGCGGCATGTGGCATACCATCATATTTGGCTACATCAGGGTTCTGCACCATGATTATCCCACCTTTATCGCTGACTTCTTCTACTCCACGCGAGCCGTCAGAGCCTGTGCCGGATAGGATCACTGCAATAGTATCTTGCTTCCAAACTGCCGCAGCAGATGCTAAAAAATTATCAATAGAGGGTTTAGGCCCTACTCCAACAGGGGATTTTTCTAATTTGATTTTATCTTCCTCAAAAGAGATTTCCCGATCCGGCGGGCATATTACTAATGTGCCGGGCTTCAATACATTACCTGATTGCGCCTCTGCTACTTCCAAATTGGTTTCCCGGGCCAGCAATTCACTTAACCGGCTTTTGTAAGTTGGGCTGAGGTGCTGTGCTAATATGACTGTAAGACTGCCGTTCGCTTTTTTAGGCAAGCGGTTCAGAAATTCCGTCACTGCCTGAAGACCACCTGCACTTGCCCCGACACAAACAATCAAATGCCTCTTTTCCTGATTCCTTTCCATATCAAACTGGCGTTTAAGGTAATTTGATAATTGCTTTTATTTAATGATTTTGGTCAGCTTTCAAACTTGATTATTTGGGATTTCAGAAAGCTTTCAAGGGCGATAAAACTATCCTTTGCTGAACTAATCACTGCACCATGAAAATCCTCATGAAGCGTATTGATGTAATCAAGAAAAGATTGCCAACCAACATCCGGCAATGCTGCCATATATTCAAAATAAGGCCTGGCCGGTGAGTCATGCCTAAGCGTTGGTAACACATAACGGCTTCCATGAGCAGAACCCCTGATAACATAGTAGATACCCAGAAATTGATGTTCATCAGAAATATCCTGATAATTTTCATAACTGGTTATTACTTTATCTTCTACTTTCGGAAGTGTGGCAATGGCTTTTTGAAGAGAAAAATCCGGCCTTATTGTACCTAAATCAATATCTGTTCGAAAACCTTTGTCCTGCAAACAGTTATACCAACGGCGGAATGCATTTAGGAACGAGAAGTCTTGTGACTTTAGCTGGCGCATAATAATGCCATCTACCTTTTGGTGCATCGGCCAGGTTTCAGATTTCAAACGATCGTGAAGTGTCATTGGCTAATGATAGTAAAATCTTATAAAATATGGACAGAGTAGACCTCAGTAATTGCGATAAAGAGCCTATTCACCTGGTAGGTGCTATACAGGGAGTCGGGAGTTTGGTGCGCTTGCGTTATTTTGATCTGGAAATACTGGGGGTCTCGGAAGACCTGATGAAGGATGGCAAAATACCGGCTTATGAGGAACTGTTTATTGATGATCCTGCCCTCAGGGATTGGCTGCAAGATGAAACCCAACAGGATCGGTACTACGCAAAAAGTATCCTTAAAGCCGACCCCAATCTTCACTTTGCCTGCTTTAAGCATCAGGATGATAAAGAAATAATACTGGAATTTGAACCACTAAAAGAACCATCAACACAAGCCCGGCCTTCGGAAATGATTGATGCTCTGAATAAATGTGCCGATCTGGAGACTTTGAAAAAAGAACTTGTTGCTCAAATGAGATTGCTTACCGGTTTTGAGCGCATTAAGTTTTATCAGTTTGATGAGGAATACAACGGTCAGGTAGCCCGTGAATACCTGGATGAAGCATCTGCATTACCCAGCTACCTGGGTCATTATTTTCCAAAATCGGATATTCCCAAACCCTCCCGTAGGCTTTTGGGTATAAAACCGCTGCGATTTATAGATTCCGTGAAAAGTACCAAAAAAAATATTGTCTGTAAACCTGGGTTGGAAACACCAGACCTTACCTACTCAGAATATAGATATACCTCCGAACTGCACCTGGAATACCTTCAAAATATGCAGGTATCCAGTACCATTACCTTATCTTTAACCTACCATGACCGATTGTGGGGCCTGCTTGCCTGCCACAACAGCACATCAAGAGTCATTTCACCTATGACAAGGAATCTCTGCCTGCAGCTACATAAAATAGCCATGGCAAAAGTTACTAAACTGGTAGAGGCTGCGGGAACCCGGCTCAATAACAGGATCTCAGGCATCAACCAAAAGCTGGCAAGAAGAGCATTTTCCAATGATCTGGAAACCCTGGACCATCAAGACCTCCTACTAATCCAGGAGCAGTTTGATGCCAACGGTGTAGCCTATTTCATCAATGGAGTACTTACTGAGCAAATCAATTTCAATTTGGCACAGGACCATCCTCTGGTAGACTGGATGATGATGCAATCCGATGAGTCCGTTTTTTATACCAATAACCTGGCTGATTATTTTGGAGACGAAGTACTGCCTGACATGGCCGGGCTCATGATCATTCCCTTATCAGAATACGATCGGCTTATTCTTACCCGAACTGTTCATCCGGAGATCATCCAATGGGCGGGGAATCCTGACAAAGCAGTGGCCGGTAAAGACAGTCAGGGTAGGATCAGCCCCCGCAAATCGTTTGAAAGCTGGGTGTCGGAGCAAAATAACAAATCCCGATCATGGGCACTGGATCAGGTGTTCGTAGCAAAAAGCCTCATGAAAGCCACTTAGAGGCCTAAGGGAAATACCTATTCTTTAGAATACGTTTTTTACGCTAATAATTGGCTCCCGCCTTCATGAACTTAGCATCATAATCAGAAACAAAAACTGTAAATGATGTCAATCATGAAAGCAACAAAATCAATTTTAACCTTCGCAGCGCTCGTATTTGCCCTTAGCGCAAATGCCCAGCTGAATGCATCCTACTATGCAGAAGTAACACACATTTCTCCCAAACATGGTGTAAATGTAACCTACAGCCTACCCGGTGTAATTGGTGATATACAAATTGGTGTATTCTACCAACAAGCCTCTGGCGGCTTATCCGGTGAAGTAACCCGTAGCACTTACGAAAAAGAGTTTTACGGATTAATGACTTCCTTCACCCTGGCACAGGGAGAAAAACTTGAACTCGATGCCATGATCCGCATGGGTAATGTCAATCAGGAGTTTTTTACCATCACCCCCGCTGTGATGGGCTACTACAGTTTCTCAAAACACTTACAGCTAGGTGCCGGATTGGGTGTGCGTAGCTTCAGACCCACAATGATGGGTGGATTAACCTGGAAATTCTAAACCATAAACACTGAAAAAACTGAAAAATCATGGAAGCTATACGTCATCCTCACCCTTTTGATCCTTTGCGCAACATTCCCAAAGCATCTGCCAGAAAAGTAAAAATCATGGCCCTGTCAAGACTATTAATCATCTGGCTTACCACCCTACTGCTGGCCATGTTGCTGGGAGCAGCCAAAGCCAGCGGGCAGGGCATCAGCACAAGCCTGATCACTGAAAAGACCATCATGGGACAGCAACTGGGCGGAGCCCTGGGCTATGAGCTGAAATCAGGTCTTGAAATGGGTGTATTCTATCAAAAAAACCTGGACAACTACAGTGAAATATCTGAGTATGGTTATGAATACACAGGACTTTACCTCTCCAAGATTCTATTTGGCTATGAGGATATTAACCTGGCACCCTGGATCAGAGCCGGTGTAAGCGATAGAAATAATGTGGTAGTGGTGCCAGGCATAAGAATGCAGGCGCAGCTACAACCAAACTTAATGTTGCAGGTGTCTACTGCACTACGGGCCAGTGAAGCAACACTGGGACTCGGCATAGCATATAAAATTACTCAATAGTAGGTTGAGTACATGGTTGACGGACGAAGGGGGCTCAGGTCCCCTTTTTTGTGGGTAGGGGATAATGTGATCTCTATAACTATCTGAATTGATTGATCTTTAATTATTATTCGTACAATAAATCCCATGTTAACCTTTATCCATTGAGATTGCCCGAATGAATCGGGCAATGACGGGCTACGGTGCAAGGTTGCTACTTACCACCACCATGGAATGTGTCCACCGCCATGGATTGTGTCCCCACAATCCATATTCTTCCCCATTTATATAGGGTAAAGACACAAAAAAAGTCTTAAAATCAACAATGCAGCTCAAGCTGATTTCCCTGCCTACCGCCACTTAATCAGCCAATCATTGCCTAGGTGATTTGCCTATTTTCCCGATTTGGTTTTTCACTCAAGTATTCCTTCTCAGCAATGCCCAACTTAGTATCATCAAAAAGGAAAAAACCATGAAAACCCTAAAATACCTCGTCATGCTTACCCTACTGTCAACCCTAAACTTTGCTTGCGAGGAGTTCGATGAAGTACCCTTTGAGGTGTACAGAATAGAAGCCGGCAAGCACCAGAGCACCACCAAAATAATGGCTTTGCAAACCAAAGGCATTCATTTTCAGGCAAGATTCAACGAATCTGCTATTTACACTACAGAAATAGCAGAGAACCAATACGATATTAATAAGCTTCTTGGTTTTTCAGATTGTAATTCGCACCATCACGAGAATAGTGCTCGTTTTGGATGGCGATGGGCGGACGATGAGCTGCAGATATTCGCGTATGTGTACAGTGACGGAGAGCGGATAATGGAATATCTCGGCTCAGTTCCGCTTAATGAAACCGTGGAGTACCAATTGCTGATCTCTGATGATTTTTATGCCTTCTCTATCAATGGTGGCGAACCCAGGTTGATCAAAAGAGCCAATAACTGCAATGCAGGATTTTATTACATGCTTTTCCCCTATTTCGGTGGTAATGAAAAAGCACCCCACGACATTGACATTAGCGTAAGAATGTTATGGTAAATTAATAGTACAGGGTTTAATGGAAAGCCTGGGGCCTTTATTGGTCTCAGGCTCTTTTTTTGAGCTTGAGATCACGAATCTTCCTGATGCCCCGCCGCTCAGCTTCCAGCATGAGCTTGACAAAAAGCTGTGCAGTAAGCATGGCATCTCCTGCCGCAGTATGCCTGTCTGTAATAGGTATTTGATACCTTTCGCAAAGCTTGTCCAGCGTATATTCCGACCGCTTGATCAGGCTGGGGTCTACGCCATACTGCTCCAGGCGAATAGCCAGATCAGCCGTATCCAGAAATTGGTTTTTCATGGTTACACCAAGCTGTGCTTTGCAAAGCCCATTCAGCATATTGATGTCGTAAGTGGCATTGTGCGCAATCAATATAGCATCACCCACGTAATTAATCCATGCTTCAGCGGCCTCTATGGCAGGTACCCCACGCTGACTACTACCCGGCATGATTCCATGTACAGGAATGGTTTCCGCACTGGATTTACCATCATTTTGGAGTGTTATCTCCAGGCTGTCGGCTATAGTAATGCCACCTTCTTTAATGCCTATGGCACCAATAGAAAGGATCGACTTGTTGCGATCAAAACCGGTCGTTTCGGTATCCAATACAACCCATCGGCATTGCTGCCAGGTTGCATCCGCTTCAGGTTTTTTAAATGTTTCTACATAGTTTTTGGCAGCCTCACCTAAAGGTTGCTTTTTCAGGAATGGGAAAATCCAATTTACCCAGCGCATCAGGTATTGAAATAACTCAATTGAAATTTCACTTCCAGCAGCTTCTGCAAATCACTAATCGGCTCAAAGGCAGTTTTCAAACGCTGCCTGTCCAATTTTTTGAGCCGCTCAAGATTGATGTACCGACCGGAGTTGCCATTGGCCAGTCCATGCAGTACCCGCATTCGCATGCAAATTTCATAAGCACTAGCAGCATCAGCATACAAGTCGGCATTTTTAGTATCCCTGGCAGCAATGGCATAAAATCTTTCGATGGTATTCTTCTTATCGAGGATCTCATAATTCAAGGACAACACCCTTGCCGCATCAACCAATGGCATCATAGCCCGAAGCTTGATGTCAAATTCATCTTTATGCTCTCCGGATCGCTCCACGATAAAGTTTTTGAAAAAGCCTAACGGCGCAGGGTTGAGCGTGGCATTTTTAGCCAGGTAATTCAGGAAGATCTTTTCTTCACTGATCATCTTCTTCAAAGCTTCATCCAGTTCCTCCTTTAATCTAACCTGTCCGGCCACATGCCTATAATCAAAAAATATGGTAGAAAGCATAATAGCTTTGGGCTCTGGGGTAAGTATCCAGGATTTAAAATAGGCAAGCCACTGATCTATAGACCGGCACCATTTCGGGTTATTGGCCATCATGTCTGCCGGGCATTTTTCAAAACCGCAATCCATGAGAGTATCAGTGACCAGCCGGGCCATTTCCAGATAATAGGCCTGCACCTCGTTATCCTTTTCTCCATCGGCCAACTGATAAATAAGAGCGTTATCCTGATCGGTGCGCAACAGCTGTTCTTCCCGGCCCTCACTGCCTAGCGACAGCCAGCAAAATGGAGAGGCCGGTTTTGCTTTGCCCTGCTCCTCCATCACTCGAATGGCGGTTTCCACCGCCTTGTTAATGATCGCATCGTTGATGGCACTGATCACTTTTGAAACGTAGCTGATGGCCACCTCATGCTCAAGGTACTGCTTGATCAGCGCTTCTGCCTTATCCCGCAAAGCAGGCAGGCTTTCAACGCCCGCCGCATAGCGGATTTCTTTTAACAGCACAGCAGGGTCATTACTATGTACCACCAAAATATCCCGCTCCGAAACAACGCCCAGTACTTCAGATTGGTCCGTGCCATCTGCAGTGATGCACAAATGATGCACCTTTTTCTCCATCATCTGCAGTACAATCTCATATACCGGCTGACCATTGGGGACTGTCACCACCGGTGCACTCATGATTTGCGTTACCGGCTTGTCAATACTGATCCGGCCGGTCGCTACATGCTTTCTTAAATCGGTATCAGTAAGAATACCCACCGGATGGTTCTGCTCATTGGTAATGATCAGGGAACCTACCCTATGTCTGGTCATGCTTTCAGCAGCCTCCCTGATCAGCGTAGTTACAGATCCAGTGATGACCTCCTGATGGGGCCGGGCCTGTATGGTTTCGTTTAGGTTAAAAGCATTATTGAGAGAACGGGTACCCTCGTCAGCATTTTTGGCCGGGCGATCCTTTTCTTTGCCAGATAAAGTAAGGCCTGAGGCCAGGCCCTCGGCAAAATACAGGGAGATAGAAGGGTATTGAGCCAGGAAAGGCTTGAAAATTTGATTGGGAATGGTATAAAGCAAGCATTCACTTACCGTTTCGGCAGAAAGCTTGTAAGGATTGCCGGTAAGCATACTTCGAACCCCAAAAATTTCTCCATCATCACATTGATCTACCAGTTGCTGC
Source organism: Cyclobacteriaceae bacterium (assembly GCA_965227155.1). Classification (GTDB taxonomy): domain Bacteria; phylum Bacteroidota; class Bacteroidia; order Cytophagales; family Cyclobacteriaceae; genus UBA6059. The sequence continues at coordinate 2,374,000 of OZ245731.1, read as the reverse complement.
TCACGGTCAAACAAATTGACACAGCCTTCTTTTAAAAAATAAAAATGATCGGCCGGTGGATCATCTACCTTAAACAAGGTTTTTTCCTTCTCCACATAGGAGATTGTAATGGATGCAGCAAGTCTGTGAAGGTCTTCAGCTTTTAAAGAATCGAAAGGAGGGTAGACCGATATTGCTTCGGCTACCCTCCCTACGATTGTATTAGCTGGTTGCATGTATTATTTCTTGAGATGCTTTGTCAATTCATCTACAATTTCGGGATTAAGCAGGGTAGAAGTATCCCCAAGATTGGAAATATCTCCCTCGGCCACCTTTCTTAAAATTCGGCGCATGATTTTGCCAGATCTCGTTTTGGGTAGTCCGGATACAACCTGCACTTTGTCAGGCGTAGCAATCGGCCCGATGATATTACGTACCGTCTGCTTGATCTCCTGAATCAGGTTCTCCTCTGTTCTGCCTTCCATATCGCAGATGGCATAGGCGTAAATGCCCTGGCCTTTTACCTCGTGCGGATAACCAACCACAGCAGATTCTACCACTTTAGGGTGCTCATTGATGGCGTTTTCTACTTCTGCAGTACCCATTCGGTGACCAGAGACATTGATTACATCATCCACCCTGCCCAGGATTCGGATGTAGCCATCGTGATCCCGCTTGGCACCATCACCCGTGAAATACAGCCCGGGATAGGTAGAGAAATAGGTTTGCTTGCATCTGTCATGGTCACCGTAGGTTGTTCGCAACATCGATGGCCATGGGTATTTGATACAAAGATTGCCCTCTACATTATTTCCCGTAAGCTCCTTGCCTTCTGCATCTACAATGATCGGCTGGATGCCCGGCAATGGTAGGGAAGCATGCGCCGGTTTATTGGGCGTAACCCCCGCTATTGCTGAAATCATAATGCCGCCCGTTTCAGTTTGCCACCAGGTATCCACCAGCGGGCAATTACCTTTCCCGATGTGGTCGTGGTACCAGTGCCAGGCCTCTTCATTGATGGGCTCACCTACCGAACCTATTACCTTCAATGATTCGAGCGAATAGTTTTCTACCGGCTCCAGACCATAAGCCTGTAGTGCCCTGATTGCAGTGGGTGCTGTATAAAATTGATTGACTTTGAATTTATCAACCACTTCCCAAAATCGACTGGGATTGGGATAGGTGGGTACACCTTCGAACATGACCGTGGTAGCTCCTGCCAATAAAGGCCCATACACGATATAAGAATGCCCGGTAATCCAGCCCACATCTGCAGTACACCAGTAGATATCACCCTGATTGTACTGGAATACATTCATAAACGAATAATAGGTGTACACCATATAGCCACCGCAGGTATGCACCACGCCTTTGGGCTTACCGGTGGAACCGGAAGTATAGAGGATAAACAGCATATCCTCAGCGTCCATAACCTCAGCTTTACAATCGGTAGGTTGCCCCTCAACGGCTTCATGCCACCAGATATCACGGCCCTCCTTCATGGTTACCTCGGTTTCTGTACGCTTGAGCACAAATACTGACTCGATTGAATCACAAGATTCCAGGGCTTCATCGACCACCGCCTTTACAGGAATTTTCTTCGCTCCCCGGAAATTACCATCAGAAGTTAGCACTGCTTTGGCCTGGCAGTCATTGATCCTGTCAGACAATGAAGTAGACGAAAAGCCTGCAAATACTACAGAATGAACGGCTCCAATTCGGGCACAGGCCAGCATGGCCACTGCAGCCTCCGGTACCATAGGCATGTAGATGATCACCCGATCTCCCTTACCTATTCCACGAGCTTTCATCGCATTGGAAAACTGGCAGACCTTTTCGTACAGCTCCCGATAGGAGATCTCCAAATGAGGTTCGTTGGGTTCATTGGGTTCCCAAATGATGGCGGTATCATCCCCTTTGGTGAAAAGATGCCTGTCGAGAATATTTTCAGTGATATTCAGCTTGCCGTTCACAAACCATTTGACATCAGGTCCTTCGAAATTCCACTCCAGGGTTTTACTCCAACGCTTCTTCCAGTGGAAGGTGTCTGCTACTCTTGTCCAGAATTCCTCCGGCTGGAGTACGCTTTTCTGGTATTCATGATAGTATCCTGATAATGTTTGAATTTTAGTACTCATACTTTTTGGTTTTCAAATTGTGCAATGAGATTATGTTGTTTAAACGTATCGGTGATCTCATCCAAAATCTGAGGATCATCGATCGTTGAAGGTATATTGTAAGATTGATTATTAATAATTTGTCGCATGGTCTTCCGCAGGATTTTACCTGAACGGGTTTTAGGGAGTCTCTTCACCTCCACCATCTTTTTGAAGCAGGCCACCGCCCCTATTTGCTTCCGCACCAGTGCTATAAGTTCTCTTTCCAGCTCCTGATGATCAAAATCACTGTCATTTTTGGCCACAAAAATGCCGAGTGGTACTTCACCCTTAAGATCATCAGCTATGCCGATTACTGCACATTCTGCTACGTGTGGGTGTGTAGCCACTATTTCTTCCATTTCACCGGTAGATAGTCTATGCCCTGATACATTGATCACATCATCGATCCGGCCCATAATGAAGACATAGCCCTCTTCATCTTTGTACCCACCATCGCCGGTGGCATAATAGCCGTCAAAAGTGGCTAGGTAACTTGAAGCAAAGCGGGCATCATCATTCCAGAGCGTTTTCATACAGCCGGGGGGTAAGGGCAGCTTTACGGCAATGTAGCCTTCCTTGCCTGTTGCTACCTCATGACCTGCTTCATCCAGGATGTGAACATCAAAACCGGGTACGGGCAAGGTAGCCGAACCTGCTTTTACAGGAAACTGCTCAATGCCCATCGGATTAGCTACAATTGGCCAGCCCGTTTCGGTTTGCCACCAATGATCCACCACAGGGATTTGCAGCTGGTCAGAGGCCCATTGGTAGGTAGTCGGATCACATCTTTCTCCCGCCAGGAATAGGGTTTTCAGACTGCTGATGTCATGCTTTTTGATGAACTCTCCATTAAAATCCTCCTTTTTTATGGCCCTGAAAGCCGTGGGTGCTGTAAATAGCTGGTTGACTTTATACTCTTCAATGATCCTCCAAAAGGTACCCGCATCGGGCGTTTTGATGGGCTTGCCTTCAAACAAAATGGAGGTACATCCCTGGATCAACGGCGCATAGACAATGTAAGAATGACCAACTACCCAACCTACGTCCGATGCTGCCCAGAATACATCGCCCGGCTTTGCGTTATAGACCGTATCCATGGAATATTTCAGCGCTTTGGCATGTCCGCCATTGTCCCTTACGATTCCCTTGGGTTTACCTGTAGTACCGGAGGTGTAAAGAATATAAAGAGGGTCGGTTGATTTCACAGAAACTGCTGGTATGGCATCTCCCTGACTCATGACATGGTAGAACCCTAATTCTTGTTGGTAATCCAACTTTTCGGGTTGCTCCGGTCGCTCATGTATAATTTTGTACTCAGGTTGATGTGTTGATTCTTTTAGAGCCTCATCCACATAGGGTTTGTAGGGTATAATTTTATCGATCTCAATACCACAGGATGCCGTAATAATGGCCTTCGGACGGGCATCATCAATGCGAATGGCCAGCTCATGAGGAGCAAAGCCCCCAAATACTACGGAATGTATAGCACCTATACGGGCACAGGCCAGCATGGCAATGACAGCCTCCGGGATCATCGGCATGTAGATCACTACCGTATCGCCCTTTGTAATGCCCAGGGCCTTTAAGCCACCCGCAAAGCGGGCTACCTGATCAAGCAATTTTCGATAGGTATAGGTCTTTTTGGTACTGGTAACAGGAGAATCATAGATCAAAGCCAGCTGATCACCACGGCCCTGCTCCACATGGTAATCCAAAGCCAGGTAGCTTGTGTTTAGTTCTCCATCCTGAAACCAATCGTACCGGTTTTTGTCTGTTTGGGTTAAAATTGATTCCGGTTTTTTAAACCAGGCCAGCTGCTCAGCCTGCTTTTTCCAAAACCCAGCCTTATCTTCAAGGCTATTTTGGTAGATGTTATGGTATGTCGACTGGTCCATATCGGGTTATTAAAAAATATTAGACATCTATTTCTTATTATTTACACAGAGCGTTGATCTTGCTTTTGGCATTTCAATAACTCAGGTTAATTCCTTCACTTTCTTTACCAGATCACGGGTGGAAAATGGCTTTGTCATATAAAAATCTGCCCCCATCTCATACCCCTTTTGGATCTCTTCTTCTTTTACTTTTGCACTCAGAAAAATCACTTTGGTATCCGCTGAATCGGATTTGTGCTTTATGTATTGGCAGACCTCATAGCCATCTACTTCTGGCATCATGATATCCAGCACCACCAGATTGATGGCTTCTGAATCTATCATGTCAATGGCTTCCCGCCCATTTCGCGCTACAAAAACCTGGTAGCCATTTTTCTTCATCAAAAAGTCCAATGACATCAGGATGTTGGGTTCATCATCTACAATCAATACATTCTTACTCATACATTTACCTTTAGCTCATCAATTACCAACTGGGCAGGTAGTGTAAAAAAGAACTTACTGCCTTGCTCAGGTGCACTTTCTACCCAAATCTTGCCCTGATGTAAGGTTATAATTTGCTTTGAGATCGCCAAACCTAGCCCGGTACCAGGGGGCTTTTTACGGGTTTGATCCCGCGCCTGGAAAAACTTATGGAATATGCGATCCTTATTTTCGTCCTCTATACCACGTCCATCATCTTCAATACAGACGATGATTTCACCCTCAAAATACTGAGCCGTAAGCTTAATCAGGCCAGTTTCCTCATCTGTGTATTTCACAGCATTGCTAAGCAGGTTTAGCAATACCTGCATAATCCTGTCACGATCAAACTGAACCGAAAGATCTTTCCCCAGCTGGATATCTGTCTCTAGCGTGCGTCCCTTTAGCAGCTGGCTGGTCGATTGTATGGCCGACTGAATTACTTCATCAAGTGTACCTTTTTGAAGGTTTAGAGTTTGTGCACCGGATTCCAGCTTTTCAAGCTCCAACACCTGATTAATGAGCCGGCCCATGCGCTCGGTTTCCTTCACTATTGTATCCAGAAACTGCTCCTGCTCCTCGTCGGTCAGGTCCTTATTGTCATATAATATTTCTGAAAAAGCCCTTATCGAAGTAAGCGGGGTTTTCATTTCGTGGGTCACGGTGGAAATGAAATCATCTTTTTGTGCATCCAGCTTCAGCAGGCGTTCATTTGCAAGCTTCAGTTCATCAGTAGCTTTCTTTAGCTGTCGGGACTTGCGGTTGAGCTCTTTGTTAAGCTCCATCATTTGCTGACTTTCTTTCAGAATCGAATAAACCTCTTCCATCGATATTTCATCCTCCTGCACCACGTTGGCAATCATAATGCGGGCTGATGCAGTACCAATGGCACCGGAAAGGGCACGCTCTGCGAAATTGACCAACCGGGCATCTGCTTTCGATTCTTTTTGCCAGTTGCTGCCATGCTGAGCCGTGAATGCCCTGAAAATCTCCTCGGTGCGCTGTGTGCCCAAAATCCTTTCTAGCAATTGCCGAAGGTCACTTACAAATGCCTGTCCGCGCCATACTACCTTAGACTCATAGTCGGCACTGTACTTATAGATATCTACAAATAATTCAGCCTGGTTCCTCTCTTTGGAAGATTGCTGCGTGATTACGGATAATGCAGCATAAGCAGCCGTATTAAGGAAAAGGCTCCAGAACATGCCGTGCAGCAATGGGTTTTTGATCGATACACCAAGTAGTGCGTACGGTTTGAGCAAGTCAATGCCAAACAGCCCTTCCGACATGATCGATTCCGGCAAAAAACCTGACTGGACGATGGTGGGCAATACCAGGGTATAAAACCAGATCATAAACCCTAAGGTCAACCCTATAATGGCACCTTGCTTATTTCCTAATTTCCAAAATAAGCCTCCCAATGTAGCTGGAGCGAATTGGGCTACTGCCACAAAGGAGATCAGACCAATGGACACCAACGAAAAATCGCTCACCACAAAGCGATTATAACTGTAGGCGGCCATTAAGATCAAAAGAATCACAGCACGGCGTGCATTCAATAACCAGCCGGAGATATCACTTTTACTGGAAACATTGGATCCTGCGTAGGCTGGCATAAGAATATTGTTGGTCACCATAGTACTTAAAGCAAAGGTGGAAACGATCATCATGCTGGTAGCAGCAGAAAAGCCACCCAGGTAACCCAAAACAGCCAACTCATGCTGCTCAAAAGATAGCGGGAAGGCCAGCATAAACATGTCACTGTCCAATTGGGTATCGAAAAATGCGATCCTACCACCAAAAGCTATTGGTAGTACAAAGAGATTGATCACCAAAAGGTAAAGCGGAAACAACCAGATCGCTTTTTTGATATGATTTTCATTGGTGTTTTCAACCACGGCCACCTGAAACTGCCGGGGCAGAAATAATATGGCCATCATCGATAAAAATATCATCCAAAACCACTCTTCAGCACCAGTAAACGTGTTGAAGCTGATGAGAGATTGTAACTCCGGCGTGTTAGCTACCCGCCGGAAAATATCACCGGGGCCATCAAAGGCTACCCACGATACAAAAGCACCTAAAATCAGGAAGGCTACCAGTTTGATAATTGCTTCAAAAGCGATGGCTGTTACAAGCCCTTCATGCTGACCGGAGGTTTCAACCTTGCGCGTACCAAAAAATATGAGAAACAGGGCAAGGCCAATAGTGAGATAGAGTAGAGAATCAGCGAATATGTTGCCTGCGCCACTGGCGTAAGTAAAGATGGAGTCGCTGGTAAGTAAATCAAAGCTTACGCCAATGGCTTTGAGCTGTAATGCAATGTAAGGCACGATCCCAAAAAGGCTGAAAATGGTTACCAGAACACCCAAGGTAGAGCTTTTGCCATACCTGGAGGAAACAAGGTCGGCGAGTGAAGATATCTTTTCCACTTTGCTGATGCGCACCATTTTTCTTATGATGATCCACATCAAAGGAGCCATTAGCGTAGGTCCAAGATAAGTAGTTAGAAAGCTGTAGCCACCATTAGCTGCCTGCCCTACCGAGCCATAATAGGTCCAGGCAGTACAAAAAACTGAAAGTGTAAGTGCATACACATATGGATTATTAACCAGGCTTTTCCCTTGCTGCTGAAAGCGTTCACCCAGCCACCCCAGGCCAAATAAGAGCAACAGGTAACCAAAGGTGCATATGATTAGAATCCAGCCTGCTATCATTTGATCTATTGATTATGACCAGACTTCTTTTCAATCACCCAAAACAGGGAGGCTATCATCAAGCCCCAAAACCCGAATAAATACCAAACAAAAAGGGGTATGTTGAGCAGTAGGATGGGCTTGTCAAAAATAGAGGAGAAAGGATAATTCAGCAGGAGCAGAAATATCCCAAATATGAGCAGCAGGTATTTGGCGTAATCCTTCATGAGACTAGGATAGTCTAAGCAATTTGGTTTTTACCAGAAGTACAGGCAAGGCCACTAAAGCCAAACCAATCAGTAGACTTTGCAGATAGTTTACCATCCACATTTGTTCAAAATAAAGTCTGCCAAATAAGGTACAAAGCCCATATATGGCCAGAAAAACATATGATTGCTGTTTGTTGAGCATAATGATTATTCTTAATAAATATAAAAATTTAATCGCTGGCTTTTAGCATATAAATAGAAAATGGGCGGTACAACACCGCCCTTTTCCCGATTGGTGATTAATGGTCATGAGCTTCACCTGCCCCACGAGGGAACCGAATGCTTTCAACCATTTCCTGTACATCTTCTGGTGGCTCGGCTGTCATTTTTGACACGACCAGCGAAACCACGAAGTTGATAAGCATACCAACTGTGCCAAAGCCTTCTGGTGAAATACCAAACCACCAATCTTCAGGTGTGGTGGGTCCACCAATCCAGCCCAATTTGTAGCGCATCATGTAGAATAAAGTTATACCGAGGCCTACAATCATACCTGCTATGGCGCCTTCCTTATTCATACGCTTATAAAATATACCCATGATAATGGCAGGGAAGAATGATGCTGCTGCCAAACCAAAGGCCAATGCCACCACTGCCGCAACAAAGCCTGGAGGGTTAATTCCAAAATATCCAGCCACCAGTACCGCGATTACAGCAGCGCCTCGGGCAGCCCAGAGTTCTCCTTTCTCAGAAATATCAGGTGCAATTTGCTTTTTAAACAGGTCGTGAGCTACAGAGGTGGAGATTACCAGTAATAGGCCTGCTGCGGTAGATAACGCAGCTGCCAAACCTCCCGCTGCTACCAAAGCAATTACCCAGTTGGGCAGGTTGGCAATTTCGGGATTAGCCAGTACCATGATATCACGGTCTATGGTCAATTCGTTTTGATTGGCATCTGCCACATAGGTGATCACACCGTCATTATTTTTATCATCAAAAGCTAATAGGCCCGTATTTTCCCAATTGCTAAACCAGGCTGGCATGCTACTATATTCTTTTCCCGATACGGTGTTGATCAGGTTCGTTCTCGCAAAAGCTGCTACCGCAGGAGCTGTAGTGTAAAGGATGGCGATGAATACCAAAGCATAACCGGCTGATATACGAGCATCCTTTACTTTGGGTACTGTAAAGAATCGAACAATTACATGTGGCAAACCGGCAGTTCCGATCATCAAAGCTGCGGTGATGAAGAATACATCAATCATGGATTTTGTGCCATCAGTGTAGGCAGCAAAACCAAGCTCCTGGTGCAGACCGTCAAGCTTATCGAGCAAGAAAGTGCCATCCTCGAGGGTACCACCAAAACCAAGCTGAGGAATCGGGTTACCAGTCATCAAAATAGAGATGAAAATAGCAGGTACCATATAGGCAAAAATCAGCACGCAATATTGTGCTACCTGAGTATAGGTAATGCCTTTCATACCACCCAATACAGCATAGAAAAATACGATCACCATACCAATGACCACACCAAGATTAATATCCACTTCCAGGAAGCGAGCGAATACTATACCTACACCTCTCATTTGCCCCGCCACATAGGTGAAGGATACAAATAGTGCACAGATAACCGCCACTGTACGGGCTACATTGCTGTAATACCGGTCACCGATAAAATCCGGCACAGTGAATTTGCCGAACTTCCTGAGATAAGGTGCCAGCAGCAGTGCTAATAAAACATAGCCTCCTGTCCATCCCATGAGGTAAACCGTACCATCATAACCCATGAAGGAAATCAATCCCGCCATGGAGATAAAAGATGCTGCCGACATCCAGTCAGCGGCTGTTGCCATACCGTTGGCCAGCGGAGAAACACCACCACCAGCTACGTAAAAGTCCTTAGTTGATCCGGCCCTTGACCAGATCGCAATCCCAATGTAGAGCGCAAAAGTGATCCCTACGATGATATAAGTTAGCGTTTGTACATCCATGATCTTGCTTATTTTTCGTCTACATCAAATTCCTTATCAAGCGTATTCATCCACTTGACATATACAAAAATCAAGGCCACAAACACGTAGATTGAACCCTGCTGTGCAAACCAAAATCCCAACTTAAATCCGCCGATTTTGATTGTATTGAGTGCATCCTCCAGCAATATGCCAAAGCCGAAAGACACCACAAACCAGATTGAAAGCAGTATGGTGAGGAACCGGAGGTTCTTTTTCCAATACAGCGTCATTTTTTCTTTGTTATCCATTTTGATAGCTATTTGTATTTACAATTTTGTTTAAAAGAATATGTGTGCCTGCATGCGTAGCTGGCTCACCCCAATGGGTGTGCCTGCTGCATCTCGGCCCCCTTCAGCACCAAAGTTGTTTACCATGTGGTATTCAGCACTGATTTTGGCACTGTGCCCCATGATGTAGTAATTGAAGCCAAGGTCCATCGCACTGAGGTTGTCATTTAGACCCTCGTAGGAACCAATTTGATAATTCACATAAGGCATGATGCGGGCAGCTTTGATGTAATAGCCCAGCTGGGTCAATATATTGGTGCCCGTACCGGCCCAACGAGACATGTAGTTTTCGCCATAGTTGAAACTGGTTATGGAAGCATAGGCCGTTACCGAACCGCCCTTGGTAGGCAGATCCAGAAAAGCGTCAGCAGCTACGTGGAAAACATTTTCGTGCTCACCAGTGGCATTGTTATACATGCCCTTGCCATGGCTAAAAAACCCAAGACCTACATTGAATACTTTTTTAGCACCAAGGTAAGCACCTACCCAATACGGCAGTTTTATGGACTCCTTATCCATAAAGTTGTAGTTGAAATAGCCCTCTATGATGGTATTGCCTACTGGATCGCCTGCATTATCAGCAGTACTTGCCCCGGCGTAAACCAGATCGGTATTGATATCTCCATAGGAATGCCCCGCACCGAGTGGATTGCGCCCCGGATTGTTGATCGCCACCCGATAATTGAAATTACCGATATAGCCTTTGGCATAAATACCCAGGTGACGGGCAAACTGATCAGTAATACCCAGCGAATGCCACGATACAAATGGACGGGCCTGATCAAGCCCCATGAAGTTTAGGGTACTTTGACTAGCCAGACGGGTTAGGCCTTTCCAGTAATGTAACCCACCACCGATAAAGAGTCCATCGGAAACCTTGAACTCAGTCCATGCATCATGAAGAAACAATTGAGGGGCATCTCCATTATTTCCAAGGCTACTCAAGTTTCCGGTATTCAGGTTATTCAAACCCCAATGGGTCAGAATCAATACTTTTGGGTGCAACTGCGCATAGGCAAGAAAACGGGATCTCCTTACTGATGAGTTTAGTTGCAATTTTGAATCTTCAGCATTTAGGTTATTGGTAGTAAGCCACTGCTGATGCCAGATGATAAACCGTACATACTGATCACCAGCCTCATTGAGCTTGAGTGTAAGTGGCCTGTAGGAATACTGTGAATCCTGCTCACCTCGAGGGGTTACAATGAGCCCTTCTTCCTCCACAATTTGCTGGCTGGTTTTCTTTTTGTCATTGCCGTCGGTTGCCATGGCGATCTGGGAAATCGCTACAACAGCAATGAGCATAGATAAAAGTTTTTTCATTTTTCAAAAATTTAAGTTGGTCGGCTGATGATCTTTCAATTTTGGAGACCATATCCGTATCGAAATTGAAAAAATGAAAAGGCTCTATCAAAACCTGCCTATACTTTTGCTAAGTGTATAGGTTATTCGCGGAATCGCTCCCACTTAATCATCATGTATTTATCCCCTATTTCGGTAATCAAAATGCCAGCCCCTGCTAGGTTGTTTTTCTGCTTTAAAAACTCCATCATTTCCGTGTAAGTAAAGATTTTATAGGTGGGGCGATACTCAGAATTGGGTGGCGCTTTGATGTTATATTTCTTCACCCAGTTCATCACCGAAACGTGGCTTACACCAAGCAATCGTTCTATTTCCCGAAAGCTTACGCCCTCAATATGAAGCTGCAAAGCTTTGGTTACAAAGTAGGGGTCGATCTCTTTTCCAAGCTTAGCTACAGTGAAATTATAGCCGCAGTTTTTGCAGGTAAATCGCTGCCTGTCTTTAACCACACCACTTTTTGTAGACTCATTGCTTTTGCATCGTGGGCATTCTGGTTTGCTCAAAATAGGAAGGTTTAAATTTAGCTATACCATTTTAGCAAATATATACCAATTTAGCAAGATTTTGGATTATGAACTTCCGTGGCAATCGATTGCAGCTTTAGGTTTCTACTGTAAACACTATTTTTTACAAAAGATCATTTGCAATATTGGCCAATTCGGACCGCTCTCCCTTCTCCAAAGTAATGTGCGCATGTATAGGATGGCCCTGAATTCTGTCAATCAAATAGGATAGGCCATTACTTTGAGAGTCGAGATAAGGCGTATCTATCTGGTATATGTCGCCGGTGAAAACAATCTTTGTATTGTCTCCTGCCCGGGTAATGATCGTTTTGATCTCATGTGGCGTTAGGTTTTGCGCCTCATCCACAATAAAAAATATATTGGATAGGCTGCGACCTCTTATGTAAGCCAATGGCTGTATCAGCAATTTCTCCTGATTCACCATATCGGTGATCTTCTTATACTCCTTATCTGTTTCGTTATACTGGTTTTGAATGTATTTCAAATTATCCCAAAGGGGTTCCATGTATGGGTTCAACTTGGATTTTATATCTCCCGGCAGGTAGCCAATATCTTTGTTGCTGAGTGGCACTATGGGTCGCGCCAGATATATCTGCTTGAAGTTGCGCTTCTGCTCAAGTGCAGCTGCTAAAGCCAGCAGAGTCTTGCCGGTACCGGCCACACCGTTGATGGATACAAGCTTGATCTCAGGATTAAGCATGGCATGAATGGCAAAGGTCTGCTCTGCATTTTTAGGCTTGATGCCGGAAACAGCCCTCTTTTCTACCTGGTCGATCTTTTTGGTCATTGGGTTGTAGCAAGCCAGGGCACTGTTCTTATCGCTTTTCAGAATGTAAAAGCCATTGGCCACTACTTTCTTCCTTTTCAGGATGTCTTTTTTATCAACACTGCCTTCTTTATAAAGCTGGTTGATTGCCTCGGCAGCTATACCTTCTACTTCCTCCTTACCTGTAAATAAGGTGTTGACATTTTTAATCTTGCCCGTTTCGTAATCCTCTGCCGGCAGATTGAGCGATTTGGCTTTGAGGCGCAGGTTTATGTCTTTACTGACCAGGATTACTTTGCGGTTAGGAAATTCATCCTTTAAAGCCAAAGCGGAGTTGAGAATCTTGTGATCATTTTTACGATCATCAAAGATCTTCATGGCATCCACTTCACTATGATGCTCCATCAGCACCTTGAAATTACCCTTACCCTTCCCATTGAGCGGAATCCAGTCCTGCAGCATTTGGCCCTCAGCCAGTTTGTCCAACAGACGGGTGAATTCCCGAGCCTCAAAGTTTTTAGTGTCGTTGCCTTTTTTAAACTGATCCAGTTCCTCTAGTACGGTAATTGGAATGCCCACATCGTGCTCTTCAAAATTCATAATGGCATCATGGGCATAAAGAATGACGGAAGTATCTAGCACAAAAATCTTCCCTTTTTCGGTTTTTTTCGCCATAACAAGAAGGTAGGTAATTCGTTTATCGACCAATTGTAAATTGACCCATTTGGTGAAAAAATCCTATTAAATCAAGGTTAAATTTTCAATCCGGCATGTGATTAAAAACAAAGACATCTTCCTTTTCGCGGGGGATAATTTTGAGCACATTGGTAAGTGTAAGGGTAACCACAATACGAGAGGCACGTTTGATCGGCAGGCCTGCCAGCTGTGCAAATTCATTGACGGTAAGCTCCCCTTTTTCTTCCAGCAACTGTAGGAGTTGCTTTTCTGCTTCCCCATATTGAAAGCTGTGCGCCTTATTTCTTCTGCTGCGCCTAAGCACCTCTATCATTTCTCGACTGGCCTGAATGCTGCGATCATCCTTGCGTACATAGGCTTTTCCCCAGCGCTGCCCGGCAGTCTCCAATGCATAATGGGGCTTTTTGCGGCTTGGCTTAATATGATAATACAATACCGATTTCTGCTCATCCATTTTGATTGCCCCTGAAGTAAACTGCACTACCGGACGGCATAGCTCGACCAGTGCTTTACGCATGATGTAGTCCTCCTCATCAGCATATTTTAATCCGGAAATCTCGCCATTATCATTAACACCAATCAATAGGGTGCCCCCTTCACTATTGGCAAAAGCCACCACCTCCCGGATCACTTTGTCCGGGTGGGCTACCTTACGCTTAAATTCTAACTGTGCGCTTTCACCCTGCTTTACCAATAATTTCAGCTCTCTCAATGTCATGGCCTGTGGCTATCATCCTATAGCTGGTCTTCATCTTCAAGGTCGTCCGGCATGGAAAACATACTGCTGAGCAAATCCTTGAACTGCAACCCTTTCTCCAATTGATGCTTGCTCAACATGCTAAACTCTGCAAGCCCGTGTAAAGCAAACTCCATCAAAAACAATTTATTTTCCCGAGGCTCAGAAGCATGCAACTCATCAACCAATTTTTTTAAGCCCGGCACTTTGTTGAGTACCTGCTCCAATTCTTTAGTAGAGGCTGCATGTAATATGTCCAGCTCATTGCCCTCACCAAACCACTCTGTGATGGTCTTGTATGGATTGGGTTTATCCTTTTGTTTGCGCTTATCCTCAGGGTTAGGGAAATAATTAAGAAACTGCGTGCGGATAGCTTTACCAAGCAGATTATTGGCCACAATACCGGGCCCTTCCTGCTCTCCCTCATATACGAGTTCTACCTTACCGGTAATGGAAGGAATAACGCCGATAAAATCCCCTACCCTTACGTGTGTGGTTTTTTCTCCCGCTTTGAGCCTTCTCAACTCCGCTGCTGCTATCAAATTTTCATAAGCAGAAATGGTAAGCCTGGCAGAAACACCACTCTTACTATCCACATACTCATTGTCTCGCGCTTCAAATGCTATTTGCTCAACCAGGTCCTTTGCAAGCCTATTCACAACCACTGTTTCTTTTTGTAATGGTAATATCTTAGACTCCTGTTCGGTAATCATCCTGCTGATCTCAATACTTTTAGGATAGTGGGTAATGATCTGGCTATCGATCCTGTCTTTCAGCGGTGTAACTATGCTACCCCTGTTGGTATAATCTTCGGGGTTTGCTGTAAATACAAACTGGATATCCAGTGGCAGGCGCAGTTTAAAGCCTCTTATTTGAATGTCTCCTTCCTGCAGAATATTAAAAAGGGCGACCTGTATCCTGGCCTGTAAATCGGGTAGCTCGTTGATCACAAAAATGCTACGGTGCGACCTGGGGATCAACCCATAGTGAATGACGCGCTCATCTGAATAGGGTAGTTTGAGCGATGCTGCTTTAATGGGATCAACATCACCGATGAGGTCGGCAATAGACACATCTGGCGTGGCAAGCTTTTCTGCATATCTTTCGCTTCGGTGTATCCACTCAATAGGCGTATGGTCACCATGCTCTTTGATGATATCTCTGGCCATCCTGGAAATCGGATTCAGCGGGTCATCATTGAGTTCCGATCCTTTAATAGCAGGAATATATTCATCCAGCAGGTTGATCATCATTCTGGCGATCTTTGTTTTTGCCTGCCCCCTCAAACCCAGAAAATTGATATTATGCCTGGATAGTATTGCCCGTTCAATATCGGGGATCACCGTATCCTCATAACCATAGATACCCTCAAATACGGGCTCCTTTTTCTCAAGCTTACTAATGAGGTTATTCCTGAGTTCCTCCTTGATGGAAACCGGTTGATAACCTGTAGCCTTTAACTCCCCAAGCGTATGGATGCCACGCTTTTTGTCACCTGGAATATCCTGATATTGCATTGTCGTTTTGTGTAGAATTAGAAATTTTTTCTTCTGTTTCGTCGGTAATCTTCAAAAATCAGATCACCCAGCCCTTTGAGGCTGCTGTAATAAGCATTGCCATTATTAACCTTAGTAAATTCCTGTACAAACTGCTTCAGGTACGGATCTGAGGCAATCATGAATGTGGTGATTGGTACATTTATTTTTCGGCATTGTGCTGCCAGGTTTAAGGTCTTATTTAAAATCTTTGGGTCCAGCCCAAAGCTGTTTTTATAATATTTGATGCCTACTTTCATGCAGGTAGGTTTCCCATCCGTAATCATGAAAATTTGCTTATTGGCGTTCTTTCTCCTTCGCAGGATATCCATCGCCAATTCCAAGCCTGCAATGGTATTGGTATGGTAGGGACCCACATTGAGGTAGGGCAAATCCTTGATCTGTATCTGCCATGCATCATTACCGAATACAATCACATCCAGTGTGTCTTTCGGGTATTTACGAGTGATCAATTCCGCTAATGCCATGGCCACCTTTTTGGCAGGTGTAATCCGATCCTCGCCATACAGGATCATGCTATGGCTGATATCGATCATCAAAACCGTAGAGGTCTGTGTTTTGAATTCCTTTTCCTGGATTTCTAGATCCTCTTCCGTCAGGTGGAAATCGCTGAAGCCATGGTTGATCTGGGCATTGCGAATAGAATCAGTCATACTGATCTGATCCAGCGTATCTCCAAATTGGTAATTGCGGCGATCGGTAGTGAGTTCATCTCCATTACCACTGAAATGAGTTCTATGCTCGCCCTTGTTTGATTTTTTAAGTTTTCCAAAAATCTCTTCCAGCGCACTTTTGCGGATGGTCTGCTCACTTTTGGCGGTAAGCTTAAACTCCCCTTTCTCATTATCTTCAGTGATGTAGCCCTTGCTTTTGAGGTCATCAATAAAGTCTCCAATGCCATAGCTGCCATTGGTAAGGTTGTACTGCTTATCAAGATTGGTGAGCCAGCTTAATGCTTCCGAAACATCGCCTGCAGTGATTACCATCAACTGCATGAAAATATTGAGCAAATTCTCAAAATCTGATTTTTGTGCGTTTTTGGTCGGGATAAATTTAGTGAAGCGGTAGCCTTGCATAGTAATCAAAGATGATCGATTATAGGCAGTAAACAAATTGAAACCCTGATGGATTTCAATTTCTCAATTTTTTTATCACCGGTTAATGAAAAGCCCTGGGGTCGGGAAACTTAAACTGGTAGTTGAGGTGCGCTGCAATTTGATTCCCCTCGATGATTCTCTGTATACCCTCATCCCTGAAAGCAGGCATTGCAAAATCATAATACTGGCTATTGGCGGCATATACCTCTTCTCTCGTAGGGTGATCAGGTGCCACCAGATTGTATACACCCGTCAGTCTTTCATGGATCGATTGGACGATCAGGCCTACCACATCATCTCTATGAATATAGTTGACCGGCTGCAACCTGCCGGGCGCAGTGCCACCGGCAAAATACCTGCCGGCTATTCGATTATAGCCCATCAACCCTCCCGGCCTCAATATCAGTGGGGATTTAAAGTACGATAGGATGCGTTGCTCTGCTTCATAGAGTACCTGGTTGCCGGTATTTTGTGAAGTAATATGAAAGGATTCATCATATTTTCCTGCTGCATCCGGATAGACCGATGTACTGCTGATGTATATAAAATACTGCTCAGAATTAAGCTGACTAAGTAGGTTTTCTATTTCCTGCACGTGGCTACCTCCTTCATTTCTTCGTGTGCGAGGAGGAATTGCTGATAATAAAATATCCGACTCCAGCAGTGAGGTATCAATTGGGCCTTGTTCTTCCAGATTTAGCAAGAAAGCATTTATGCCTTCATCCTGTAGTAGCTTCAGTTTTTCCGGGGTAGTAGTAGTACCCTTTACGATAAAGTCATCCGTTAAACATTGCCTGGCCACCTCCATCCCCAGCCAGCCACAACCTAAAATTGAAATTGATTTTTGCATAATAAAAAACCCCGCTGTTGCGGGGCTAGTTTTATTTTCTTGGCATTGTTCTGAATATCAAATCCCAGAGCGGTGATGATACACCAAATGCCCGGTCATGTTCTTTATAGTGGTGGATACCATGGTGAATCCAAAGTATCTTCAAGAAATTTTTAGGTGGCTGGAAAGCATGTACAGAATAATGAACTCCTAAATAAGCTGCATATCCTATGAGAAAACCCGGAAGAAAACCGTATACCAAATCACCCATGAAAAAACGGAAAAAGAAATAGAACAGGGTGGCCAACACTATGCTCAATAATGGAGGCATGGCCAGTCTATCTTTGTCTTTAGGATAATCATGATGAATACCATGCACTGTATATGCGATCTTTTCTCTCCTTGGAGTAGTCGGAGGCAAGTGAAACAGATAGCGGTGCATCAAATATTCAATTAGTGTAAATGTAAGAATGCCGGCTATGAACAAACCCACAACCTGTAGGGCTGTCAAGCCAAAATTGGTCACTCCTATATATATCAGACCCGACGATATCGCTGTATAAAGTAAAAGGGGTATAGAAATATGAGTCCTGGTCAGTCTCTCAAGAATAGGATTTTCAAACATCCTGCCAGATCCACTCATGTTTGGCTTAGAGGGTCTTTTTAATGTTTGTGCTTCTGCCATATCTCTTATAATTTTTGCTCAAATTTAATCGATAAATCAATACGATTTTAGATTTTCAAACCATTCTATTTGGCCAAGGCAAGGTTTTGCTTGAAGGTGTCCATTACCTCATTATAATATTCCTCATAATTGGGCAGAATATTATGAACGTCAAAATCTTTGGCCCGCTTCAAGGCCCCAGCTTTGAAAGTTGGCAAATTTCTTTCATCAAGAATTTGTAATGCCCGTTTTGCCATCATTTCCACATCGCCAACAGGACAAATAAAACCTGACTGCCCATCTATATTCAGCTCCGGCAAGCCACCTGCATCAGTTGAAATTACTGGTACCTCACAGGCCATAGCCTCCAGGGCTGCCAGGCCAAAACTCTCCTTCTCTGAGGTGATCATGAACAAATCGGAGACAGAAAGCACTTCCTCTACCTGCTCCAGCTTGCCCAAGAAGCGCACATCTTCAAATCCACAAGTTTCCCGACACATCACCTCTATTTTTGTCCGTTCAGGGCCATCTCCTACCAACAGTAGTTTGGCAGGAATTGATTCCCTCACAATGTTGAAAGTAGCAATCACATCCTCTACTCTCTTTACCTTCCTGAAGTTTGAGGTGTGCACAATCAAAGGCTCACCATGTGGGCAAATGGCTCTTTTGAAATGATCTTTCTTCTGCTTTTTAAAGCGCTCCAGGTCTATGAAGTTGGAGATCACATGGATATCCTTGGTAATGTCAAAATGCTGTAGTGTGTCTTTTTTAAGATCTTCTGATACTGCTGTAACGCCATCAGATTGATTGATGGAAAAGGTAACAACCGGCTCAAAGGAGGAGTCCTTACCCACCAGCGTGATATCTGTACCGTGCAATGTGGTGATCACAGGAATATTGATGCCTTTGGTCTTGAGAATTTGCTGTGCCATAATAGCCGCCGAAGCGTGTGGTATAGCATAATGCACATGCAGTAAGTCAAGCTGCTCAAACTGCACTACCTCCACCATTTTACTACTTAGCGCCAACTCGTAGGGTGGGTATTGAAACAATGGGTAGGGCTTTAAGCTCACTTCATGGTAATACAAATTCTCATTAAAGAAGTCTAGTCTTGTGGGCTGCGAATAGGTGATGAAGTGTACCTGATGGCCTTTTTTTGCAAGGGCTTTGCCCAGCTCTGTGGCCACCACGCCACTACCACCGTAGGTAGGGTAACAGACAATTCCAATTTTCATTCGATCCAAAAAATGTTAGGTGGGTTAATAACAGCCCAAAGTTGTAAATAGTTTTAGTCGTCGGAGGCTGCATAGCGAATGATTGATTCGTATACCACATCCTGAATTCTTGTACGCACATTTTCGCGCAATAGTTTATTATTGCTGGCATCCGGGTAGGTGCGATTGCTCAAAAATATGAATACCAGCTCTTCTTCCGGGTCTGCCCAGACAGCAGTACCGGTGAATCCCGTGTGGCCAAAGGTCTGACTTGAGCAATATTGTGATGTGTTTTCTACATGGAAATCAGGTTTATCCCAACCCAGCCCTCTTCTATTTTGTGGGTAATGTGCTCGGGTAAATTCCTGCACGGTGCTGTTTTGGAAATAGCTGCGCCCCCCGTAATACCCTTCCTGTAGATGCATCTGCATGAGCTTCATCAAGTCATTGGCATTGCTGAAAAGGCCTGCATGTCCAGCCACGCCCCCAAGCAGGGCTGCATTTTGATCATGCACATAGCCCCAGATTTTTCCATTGCGGTAGAATAAATCTACTTCCGTAGGTGCTACCTGGTATTCCGAAAATCGGCATAGAGGATTATAGCACAGGGTATTTAGGCCAAGTGACTGATAAAAATTCTGGTCCAAAAACTCTTCCATCGGTTGGTTAAGCAGCTGCTCACACAAGCGATGAAGTATCATGAAGCCAATATCGCTGTATAAGTACTCCTTTTCCTCTTTCAATTTGACCTGATCACTGATAATCCATTGCCAGAGAGAATCCTCTACATAATCAGAAACGTAGAGCCCAGGCACCACAGATCGATTGTACGCCTCTTCATATTGCTCATGGTAGAATTCCTCGAGGTATCCCTTTTTACGGTCTACCGTGTTTCTCCAAAAGGGATAGTAAGAAGGTAGACCACTTTGGTGGGCCAATATTTCTTTGATGATCAGTTCACCTTTTGGATTATCCTGCAGTTCCTCAAAATAAGTTTTTAATGGCGCTTCAATGTTGAGCACACCACGCTCCGATAGGAACATTACTGCCTGCAGAGTAGCAGCAGTCTTACTAATGGAGGCCACATCAAATAATGTTTCATTGCTTACTGGCAATAAACTATCATAGGTATGGTAGCCATACGCCTTATTGAAAATGACGGTTCCATTTTTAGCGACCATAACCTGACCTCCGGGTGTCGCCTTGGTCGAAATAGCTTCCTGCATCAGGTCATTTACCCTCAATAGCTCATCGCTATCCATACCAACAAGCTCGGGGTAAGCATACCGCAACCGACCTATATCTGTAGTTTTGCTTGCCTCCCAGCCAAGTCCTAAAGCCTCAGGAAATTTTCCTGTGACAGGCAAGGCACCAAATATCATTTGAGAAGCCAAATCTTTGGCCAGCGGTACATTCTCGTAATTCCACAACACATGAAATTGGTATGGGATGAAAGACTCTTCCAGAAGGCCATTCGCAAAAACCACTACCTGCTGATTATCGGGTAATTCTCTCCATAGCCGCTGGCAATAGTTTTGATCGGGCACCTCTGTGAGATCCATAATTACCCAATCATACAGGCCTAAGTACTCAGCCAGTCTGGAAGGATTATTTTCAAAATCTTCCAAATAATACTCCTGTAGCTCCACATACCTGCCAAGACCACCGGCAAATTCACTGCTTGAGGATCGGTTTTTCCTTACTACGGCAAAATAGTTGTCTTCCAACCGCTGAATGGGCAGCGTACCTGCAGCACCCCGACGGTAGGCAAAAGAATTCCGAAGGATACGGTAGAGTACCGTGGAGCGATCTTTCCGAAATATAAATTCATCCAGTTCCTGGGTGTAAGGTCGATTTCTGATCAGCTGTGACTTGTAAAGCAGCCCTTTCTTGACAATAGCCCGCCACTCCTTCTTCTTGAATTTTGCTTCTTCAATAGCGCTTATGTAGCTATCGATATTAGCTACAGCTCCTGATGACAGTAACAACAAGTCGGTACTATTGCGAATACTGGTTACCAGCTTCTCCGGTGAGGATTCATTAGATATTTGCAAATGCGTCAGCGGATAATGCTGTCGATTTTCATACTCAAGGACAGTTCCACTGTAGGCATTTCTTGGATTAAGCAAGGGCACTCCTGATCGCATCAATCCGGATTCGAAAGAGGTGTTTTCCAGTGATATCTGGTGCATGTTAGCCCCAATAGCATCAATAAGCTGCCCTGTACTGTAACCTAGCTCGGCCACCAATATAGGATCATCTATGCTGAGCACTGTGAGTGCTTTAGGAAGAGCAATGGCTCCGGTCAAAGCAGGATTTAAGCCATCCTGACTCGATAATATGATCCAAAGTGGGATGTCTGATTGCTGTTGCAGCCATTGAATATCTGATTGCAAAGCTTCGGGTTTCCCCTGTGGCAGGACAAAACCTCCCACCTGATATCGCTCAATGAGCTTTTTGGCTGATGCCCTATCTTCAAAAGGCACAATAAACAACTGGCCGATACGTCCTCTATCGCTGAGGCGATGGAAATTTCTATCAGCCCATGCATTGCCATCATCAGCACCCAAAAGGGGCATTGCTGACAATGCCAGATTCCATATGAATACCAAAAGCAATAAGCGAAATCCCATCTGCTAATTCAGAAATAACCTGTTAACTTTGTAAATTCAAAACTATTGAAAGTGTAATCGAATTGCATAGGAAACGCTAAGAATACGATAAACGGCATATTTCCACTGATAAATTCTATTAAAAATGAAGTTCCCCTCGCTCATAAGATTACCCAAGCATCAGCGGTTTAGCTATCAGCCGAGGCATTATGATCCGGTAAAGGAAGAGCTGGATGAGCGGATATCAAGAATCAGGCAGGAAATGGGTCAGCAGGATGCCGAAGAAGGTACACGTGCCCACAGTGCCATATCGGGATCGTTTCGGGCACAGAGTCACTCCAAATCTGCCCCAAAAGTCGGTGCCTCCGGTATACAGCTGATCATCGCACTTTTTCTAATGGTCATAGTATTTGGCTGGTTATACTATGGCAACGATATCTTCTATCTCTTCTTTGGCTTTGCCCCGGTCTTTGTATGGATTCGATCGCGGCATAAATTGGCTACCCTATTTTCACTCTTTGCAGTGGTCGGTTTTGTAGGTCATCAGATATTGCAGTGGCAGTTTCCATTTTTACAGGAGTTTATTATCCTTACCCTCATCATGACGGCTTATTTTTGGTTCAAAGCGAAAAAACTAAGCCGCTAGATGCCAGACAAAATTCAATTACTCCCCGATGCTATTGCCAATCAGATTGCAGCAGGTGAAGTGGTGCAGCGCCCAGCTTCTGTGGTTAAAGAATTGATGGAGAATAGCATCGATGCGGGTAGTCAGCATATACAGCTCATCATCAAAGATGCCGGCAAAACATTGATCCAGGTGATTGATGATGGTGGCGGTATGACCGAGACTGATGCGCGCATGAGCTTTGAACGGCACGCTACCTCAAAAATAAGGGAAGCAGATGATCTTTTCAGGATCAAAACGATGGGTTTCCGTGGTGAGGCTTTGGCGTCTATCGCTGCTGTGGCCCAGGTAGAGATGAAGACCAAAACCGCAGAGCAGGAACTGGGCACTCTCTTGTATGTAGAAGCCTCCTCGGTAAAAAAGCAGGAGTTGGTGGCTGTTCCTCAGGGTACTACCATTGCGGTAAAAAACCTTTTCTACAATGTGCCTGCAAGAAGGAATTTCCTCAAGTCAAACCCTGTAGAGACAAGGCATATCGTAGATGAATTTACCAGGGTCGCATTGTCACATCCCGAGGTGGCTTTTAGTTTTTACCAAAATGACATGGAAACCTACAACCTACCGGCATCAAAGTTGAGCCAGCGTATTGTAGGCTTGTTTGGCAAAAGTCATCGTGAGCAGTTGGTACCCTGTCAGGAAGATACACCTCACTTAAATATTAAAGGCTATATAGGCAAGCCAGAATTTGCCCGAAAAACCCGTGGCGAACAGTTTTTCTTTATCAACAAAAGGTACATCCGAGATAACTACCTTAACCATGCAGTACAGAACGCATATGAAAGGCTAATTGCTGCAGATCAATATCCTTTTTATGTGCTTGATATAGAAATTGATCCTAAACATGTGGATATCAATGTGCATCCGACCAAAACCGAGGTGAAATTTGATGATGCCCATACAATATATGGGGTAATAAAATCTGCTGTAAAGCAGGCATTGGGTGCCCATAATGTGATGCCCTCCCTTGATTTTAACGCCGATGTAAATTTCGAATCGATCACCAATACACCCATTGATTTTGACAAATCGAGGTTTGAATCGAAGGGTGAACGTGCCTATGGGCAATTCAAAACAGTAGATCCTCGAGAACAAAGAAATCTTAACCGGTGGGAATCTTTATTCGAAAAAGCTAAAACTGAGGGCCAGGCTACAGATGAAATCATACGCCGGGAGTCAGGAGAGGAACCGGTAGCTTCCGTAATTATCGAAAGCTCTGCCAATATGATAGACACAGCAAGGTTAGATCAGCAGAGCAGTTTTCCACCGCTACAGTTGCACCTCACCTATATCCTGAAGCAGGTGAAAAGTGGCCTGATGGTTATGCACCAGCATTATGCACACGAAAGAATCCTGTATGAGCAATTTCTGCAGAAGTCTGCCAACAGGAAAGTGAGTACCCAGCAGCTGCTATTTCCGGTGCAGATAGAACTCAACCCCGCCGACTATTCGCTCGTTATGGAATTGAGTGAGGAAATTCATTCCCTCGGTTTTGCGTTTGAGGAATTTGGGAAAACTACGGTAGTTGTGCAGGGTATGCCATCAGACCTAAACCATATGAACACCCAGGAGTTGTTTGAGGGATTGATTGAACAATTTAAATGGAATAAAAAACAGCTATCTCTGGATGTGCGGGAAAATATAACTGCAGCCCTGGCAAAGCGGTCATCTACGCAAAGTGGTGTGCCACTTTCCGGCGAAGAAATGCATACCATGATTGATCAGTTATTTGCATGCCAGCAGCCAAATTATACCCCTGATGGGAAACCCACTTACATTGTTCTCGGTTTAGATAAATTTGCAGCATTCTTTAACCACTAGCATTACATGTTTAATCTAACACCCATGGTCAAGAATTTACTCATCATTAATGTGGTGATATTTCTTTTGGCCAGCCTAGTAAGTATAGATCTGGTTCAGTTGATGGGCTTGCGCTACATCTTTGCTGATACCTTTCGCCCATATCAGTTTGTGAGCTACATGTGGATGCATGGGGGATTTGGTCACTTATTCGGTAATATGTTTGCCGTTCTTATTTTTGGCCCGATGCTGGAAAGGGTTTGGGGCTCTAAAAAATTTCTTATTTTCTATCTGGTTACGGGTATTGGTGCAGGGGTACTATATGCAGCCATTAATTTCTATGAGATAAATCAGGTACAAAGAGCGAGTGAAACCTACATTCAAAATCCTGACCCTGAGGCCTTCAACTATTTCATTACAGAGCATGCCCCAAGGTTTTACAACAGACTTTTCGATTTCATCAATGAATATGCGGAGGAGCCGGAAAATGGGGATTATATAGCTGAGAGCAAAGTTATCGCCAATCAAATTTATCAGTCACAGGCTAATATTCCCATGGTAGGTGCTTCGGGGGCTGTTTTTGGAATATTGATGGCTTTTGCCATGCTTTTTCCCAACACCCAGCTATTTCTACTTTTTCCGCCAATCCCCATCAAAGCGAAATACCTGGTGATGTTTTATGGAGCTTACGAATTGTATTCCGAAATTAACCGGTCGGTAGGGGACAATGTGGCTCATTTTGCCCACCTTGGTGGGATGCTCATCGCTTATTTGTTGTTAAAATACTGGCAAAGAAATTCAGGAAGCTTCTACTAAAATGAATAACGCAGGAATATTTGACGATTTTAAAAATGCCTGGGATAAGCCTAACAATGGGCTTGTCCAAATCATATTGATCAATGTGATCGTATTTGTGGCGTTGATTTTATTGAAGGTAATTTTGGTTATTTCGGGATTTAGCGATCTCTACGAAAAAATCCTAAGCTACATCATGCTGCCTGCGGATTTCACCACCTTCATTTTCCAACCCTGGAGTATCATTACCTATTTCTTTACCCACGAGGGCTTTCTGCATATCATATTCAATATGCTCTTTCTGTATTGGTTTGGGCGGTTGATCATGGATTTCTTGGGTAATGACAGGTTGATCAGCCTCTATGTGATTGGCGGCATCATTGGTGGGTTGTTTTACATGCTCATTTATAATATCATCCCCTTTTATGCTGATCGAGTAGATGGATCGCTGATGCTTGGTGCCAGTGCAGGTGTATTTGCCGTAGTGGTTGGTGCGGCTACTTTTATGCCTAATCATACATTTTTCCTGCTATTTCTAGGACCGGTCAGAATTAAATACATTGCTTTCTTTTATGTGCTTTTGTCGCTCTCCAGAACTATTGGAAGCAATGCCGGTGGTGAACTAGCGCACATAGGCGGTGCTGTGGTTGGTTTCTTTTTCATCAAACAGCTACAGCAGGGCAATGACTTAGGCACCTCGGTAATTCAGGTCATTGATTGGTTTAAAAACCTCTTTAAACCCAGCCCTAAAATCAAGGTAACCCACCGTGGTAATGCCAAGACCAAGGCCACCTCAAAAAAGGCCAGCACGACTAAGGCTACCAAAACTGAGCAGGAGGAAATTGATGCGATTCTGGATAAGATTTCAGAAAAAGGATACGATAGCCTGTCTAAGGAAGAAAAGCAGAAGCTCTTTAATGCCAGCAAGAAATAGCTCTACGGTTTTATCCAGGGCAGTATAACCAGCGCCAAAACTATCGTGCGTAATGTCCAGCTTATGGTTCTTACCCAGTTGACATTAACCAAATAGGTAATTCGCTCTGCATTAAACCCACTTACAAGACTACCATGAAGCGGCACGGCCACAAAAAAAGTTACCCCCCAAATAATCATCAGCAGTATGAGGCTTATCCAATACATGGGCAGGGATAAGTAATTTGCACTCAGCAGCAATATGCCGCTCAGAAATAGCTCACCTACCATAGATGGCGCCACAATGAAGGAAATGCTACGCATGTGAAATTGCTGATAAGCTGTGTAGCCTACCTCAGGTATTTTGAGAAAGCCGGGATAATGCACCAATTGTACCAGCCAAATTAGCCCGGTGTTAAAAGCAGAAAAAACGAGTACTATAAGCAGTATTCTCGCAGCAATAATGTCACTCATGGAAGGTAAACCTCAGACAGACAATTTGGTTTTGTCTTTGTTGGCCAGCTGACCGCAGGCGGCATCTATATCCTTACCGCGACTTCTGCGCACATTTACGACCACTCCTCTATCTTCCAGGTAGGCTGCAAATCGATCTATCGTCTGTGGATCTGGCTTTCGGTAGCTTGCCTCCTCAATCGGATTATATTCTATGATATTGACTTTGCTGGGCACATGCCGGGTAAAGGCATAGAGTTCCGCAGCATCTTCCAGGGTATCATTAAAGCCATAAAAAAGAATATACTCGAAGGTGATTTTTGAACCTGTTTTGCTGTAAAAATATTGCAATGCCTCTTTTAGCGCTTCCAGGGTATTGGTTTCATTAATGGGCATGATCTGGTCGCGTTTGGCATCATTAGCAGCATGGAGAGAAAGGGCCAGGTTGAACTTTACCTCGTCATCACCTAATTTTTTGATCATTTTGGCAATGCCAGCAGTAGAAACTGTTATCCTCTTTGGTGACATACCCAGGCCTTCCGGCGAAGTGATGTGCTCTACAGATTGCAATACGTTTTTATAATTCAACAAAGGCTCCCCCATCCCCATATATACTATGTTGGAAAGCGGCTGTTGATAATGCTCCTCAGATTGCCGGGCTATCGCTACCACCTGATCGTAGATTTCTCCGGCTTCCAGGTTTCTTTTGCGATCCATATAGCCGGTAGCGCAAAATTTGCAGCTCAGCGAGCAGCCCACCTGTGAGGAAACACAGGCTGTCATCCGGTTGTCAGCAGGAATCAATACTCCCTCCACCAGATGCTGGTCAAAAAGCCTGAAAGTAGATTTGATGGTTTTATCGCTGCTGACCTGCTTTTGAGACACTTCCAATGGCAGAATGGCGTAAATTTCCTGTAGGCGCTCACGCAGGTTTTTGGAAAGATTGGTCATTTCCTCAAATGAGCCTGCGGATTTTTGCCATAGCCATTCATAAATCTGCTTCGCTCGAAATGGCTTTTCACCAATTTCGACCAAAGCGGCCTTCAGTTGATCTAATGATAGCTTTCTGATGTCCTGTTTCTTCGCACCCTGCATGATGCAAAGATAGCTAAATCATTGAGGCTTATAGTCAAACGGCATCAACTCTGCCATTCTTTCCCAGGCCCAATATCCGTATACAATGTAATCTGTTGGATTATAGATATAGCCCACATTGTCTACTTCCAGAGGCTTGCCCCTAAGCTGTATCATGGAAGTCTGTGATGAACCTGATTCTATCGTCTGGATATTCACCTTACGTGCATCGCCTTGCGTGTCGGTGACGTGATTTCGATAGGCTAATGGTTCTGATTCATTTTCAAAGATCACTTCCAGCACACCCGGGAAATAGACTTTTCGCTTCATATCGAGCCCTCCAAAAGTCATCAGCTGCTGAGGTTTGGCTACATATCGAGGTTCATCAGGTACCTGCGGCAACTTATCGAGCCGGTAAATTTTAAAACCGTTTTTCTCCAATTCATCGTTTACCAAAGCTTTGAAAAAATGCTGGATAGAGCCCTCATAGGTACGCTGCCTTTCCTTCGCCCATTTTTTCTCCGTTTTATCATCGGGAGCCTCCATTTCCTCAAACCTGCTTTTGCCAAGCATAATTTTATAATCGTTATCAAACTCGAAGCGCTCCAGCACATAATAAATGGTATACCCAAGGGCTTCATTATCAATCACCAACTCATCCTCGGCAATCACATTGGTTACTTTGGTTACCGGATCAAATTGAAAATCGAGCACCTCAGGATTCCGGATCTCGCATTTGTTGGCATTGAGGCTGGTACCTAAAAAATACTTTTCGAAAAAGCCTAGACTTCTTTTCCACTCCCTATTACTACCGCCTTCGATCGTTACTTCAGCGAGCTCTCTGATATTAGGCATTAATGTCATGTTCACCTCCATGAAAGCTCCCGATTCCACAATAATAGGCTTAGTGCGATAGTCATAAGTGACGTGGGAAAATACCAACTCAAACTCACCGGGTCGAACCCGCTCAATAAAATACTTACCGTCAATATCTGTAGCAGCACCTATGGTTGAGTTATTGATAAATACATTGGCACCAATGACCGGTTCTTTGGTCAAACTATCATAAACGTACCCTTCTATGGATCCAAATACCTCGAATTGGGCCTGAGTCTTTGAAAAAAATAGGAGTGCAAGCGTGCACAAAAAGACAATCTTC
This sequence comes from Cyclobacteriaceae bacterium, assembly GCA_965227155.1. Lineage (GTDB taxonomy): Bacteria > Bacteroidota > Bacteroidia > Cytophagales > Cyclobacteriaceae > UBA6059. Next base: position 2,345,370 of record OZ245731.1, on the reverse strand, counting down.
CTGAAAATCATAATTTTAGCTGGTTACTAATCTTCGAGTTTAAGAATTGTTTTTGAGATTGTAAAGCTTATCGGCATTGAATAACTTTTCCAACTCAATTTTTAGTGAAATGATAATAAAAGCCATCGATCAATTAAACAGTTTCATTGGTAGGGCCATATCATGGTTAACCTTTGTGCTTGTGCTCTTGATTTGCGTAGACGTGGCCCTCCGCTATTTATTCGATTTTAGCACTTCGGGGCTTTTCGAAATGGAGTGGCACCTATTTGCAGCCATTTTTATGCTGGGGGCAGCCTACACCTTACGCAAAGACAAACATGTGCGTGTGGATGTGTTTTATGCGCGATTTTCCAGAAAACAACAGGCCTGGGTCAATATCATAGGTACAATATTCTTTCTGCTGCCCTTCTGTTACGTGGTGTTTATCACTTCCATTCCTTTTGTTACCGATGCATATGCCATGAATGAATCAAGTCCTGACCCAGGAGGATTGCGCTACCGATTTATCATCAAGTCTGTGATCCCCATTGGCTTTCTGCTCCTTTTTCTGCAGGGCATTGCCGAGTTACTGAAAGAGGTTAAAGCACTTTCTAACCCAACAGACCATGCTTGAATACCTTCCTTTTGTTCTGTTTGGGCTGATATTGGTGATCATTTTATTCGGCTATCCGGTGGCTTTTACCCTGGGCGGGCTGTCAGTGCTTACCGGCCTTATTGTTTATGATGTTGATTTCTTCTATCTGGTTTCTCTCCGGATTTACGGCACCATGAACAACTTTGTACTGCTGGCCGTACCCCTTTTCATTTTTATGGGCATTATGCTGGAAAAATCCGGTATTGCTGAAAACCTACTTGAAACCATGGCGCTGCTTTTTGGGCGCTTCAAAGGAGGACTAGCGATATCGGTAGTAGTGGTAGGTGCTATGTTGGCAGCTTCTACCGGCATTGTAGGCGCCACGGTGGTAACCATGGGGCTAATTAGCTTACCTACCATGCTGAAGCGGGGGTACTCAGCCGGACTCGCTACCGGCACCATTGCGAGTTCCGGAACTCTGGGTCAGATTATACCTCCTTCGGTAGTGCTAGTACTACTGGGTAGCGTACTGAATATCTCTGTAGGTGATTTGTTTACCGCAGCCCTTATTCCCGGTATTCTGCTGGTCGTTTTTTATTTGCTATATATAGTGGGTATGGCATTCGTAAGACCTGAAAAGGCCCCCCCTATGCCTGCCGAGGAAATCAAAGCCTTTCGTCAGGGCGATACTTTTTCAAAGGTTTTTAAGGCCTTTCTGCTTCCCTTCCTACTTATTCTGGCTGTATTGGGGTCCATTTTTGCCGGCATTGCATCTCCCACTGAAGCGGCAGGTGTAGGTGCCATGGGTGCCATGCTGCTTACGGTAGTTCAAAAGAAATTTAATTTGGGCATATTGAAAGCTACCATGCTGGAAACCACTTATCTCACCTGCATGGTCTTTATTATTCTGGTCGGTGCCACCAGCTTTTCATTAATCTTCAGGGCATTGGGCGGTGATCAAACGCTTATTCAAATGATCACACAGGCTGAGCTGAGTCCGGCACTTTTTCTTTTTGTGGTCATGGTAGCGGTGTTTATTGCGGGCTTCTTTATCGATTTCATAGAGATCATTTTCATCATTGTACCGGTGGTAGCGCCTATTTTTGTAGCTCTTGGTATTGACCTGCTCTGGGTAGGTATTTTGCTGGCCATAAACCTGCAAACCAGCTTTTTGACACCTCCCTTTGGCTTCTCTCTTTTCTACTTAAAAGGGGTTGCACCTCCAGAAGTTAAAACCAGTGACCTTTATCGGGGCATTATCCCCTTTGTAATCATTCAACTTATTTTCTTAGGCATGATTGTAGCCTTCCCTGAGATTGTGACTTTTTTGCCTGAATATTTGAAAGGGAATTGAGCGCTGTAATATGACTAAAAAAACCTCCTACTTTATTCTAAGTATTGCTCTGATACTCATATTTACAGAGCTCGTGCTGCGGCTGGGGTTAGGCTTTGGAGATGCAGTGTTGATGATGGAAGATGAGCATTATGAATATATCGCTCAACCTAACCAGCAACGTGAGCGGTTCGGCAATACGATTATTTACAATCAGTATTCTATGCGTTCAGCGGCTGTGGATACTGCAGCAATCAAAATCTTAGGCTTTGGCGACTCCATAATCAATGGTGGAACCATGATTGATCACGACTCTCTTGCCACTACACTATTAACGGATTGGTTTACCGAATTCTACAGAACGAAAGTTCAGGTTCTGAATATCTCATCGGGTGGTTGGGGGCCTGATAATGCCTATGCTTATTTAAAAGAACACGGCAACTTTGACGCACAAGCCATACTGTTGGTTGTCAACTCCAAAGACCTGACCGATAACATGGCTTTTGAAAAAAGGGTCGGCATTGATGCAAGATATCCAAAGGAGCAGCATTTATTTGCTATTGAGGAGGCCTTTACCAGATATTTAATGCCCAAATATTCAAATCGCCTGGGATTTTTGGAAATCGACTTTTTGGATGAGCTTCACCTCAAAGAGCCGCATAGCGATTCGGTAAACTCAGGGTTTGAGGACTTCATAGCTTACAGTAAAACCAGGAGTATGCCACTGCTGGTTGTACTGCATGCATCTTTGAATGAACTAAAGGCAGGTTCATATAATTCAAAAGGCGAGCAAATCATTGAGCTGTTCTCCAAACATCAGATTCCATTGATTCAGGATTTACATCATGGTCTTTCACCAGATCATATTTGGGATGATATCCATCTCAATGCATCTGGTCAAAAATTTTTAGCAAACCTGGTCTTTGATCATCGGCAGCATTTTGAATTGGATTAATTCCTAATTCGCCTGATAATACATCTTATCGCTGATCTCAGACCAGTCCTGAATAGATTTGCGAAAACCCTGATAGGCCTGATAAATTTTGGCTGCTTGAGGGTCATTGGCAACCATTTCGTCAAGTACCGCCGCGGTACTTTGCTTGAGAGCGTCCAACACCGGCTGAGGAAATGCCTTAATCTCTGTAGATCCTTCTTCTCGTATTTTCTTCAGGTAAATACTGTTCTTTGCATCAAATTCAGTCCACATCCAATGATTAATGCGATAGGCTGCTATCCTGATGATTTCCCTGAGATCGCTGGGGAGGGCTTCAAATTTTTCTTTATTGACAGTGAGTTCCAATACAGTACCTGGCTCATGCCAACCCGGATAATAATAATAGTCAGCTACCTCATGGAAGCCCATCAGGTAATCATGATAAGGTCCTATCCATTCGGTAGCATCTAAAACACCCCGTTCCAGGTTGGTATAAATCTCACCACCGGCTACTGTTACCGATGTACCACCGGCTGCTGCCAGTACCTTCCCACCAAGACCGGGAATGCGCATTTTCAAGCCCTTGATATCTTCTATGGTATTGATCTCTTTATTAAACCAGCCACCCATTTGCAGTCCTGTATTTCCTCCCGGGATGGGAATCAGGCCGAAAGGCTCATACAATTCTTCCCATAGTGTTAGGCCTCCACCTGAAATAATCCAGGCAAACATTTGCTGGGCATTCATGCCAAAGGGCACAGAAGAAAAAAACTGACCCGCAGGTACCTTGCCGGCCCAATAATAGCTAGCACCATGGCCCAATTCTACAGCTCCATTCCGCACAGCATCAAAGCATTCAAGAGAAGGAATGAGTTCACCGCCACCATAAACTTCTATTTCCATTCTTCCTCCTGACATCTGCTTTACCCATTCAGCCATGAGGTTACAACCTTCCCCTACCACCGGGAAGTTTGGCGGCCAGGTAGTGACCATCTTCCACCTGTAGGTGTTGTTGAAATTGATGTAAGGACCTTCCCTTACTTTTTCTTTACCTTCATTGCCACATGAGGCAAATAAGGAGGATGCACCCAAGGCAGTTCCACCTACAGCTACATGCTTAAGGAACTTACGGCGATGGTTATCTTGATTTTTATGCATGTATCGTTTCAATTCATATAATACAAATAGTAAACTTTAAAAATACTATTTGCATTTGAATATGTAGCATTCCCTATCCCTGGAATCTGGTATGGTTTTGCCTCTCTTAACTGTTAAGAAAAATAATATTGGTAGAAGACAATGAAGTCAATTATCATCCAGCTTTTTCTTGACCTCATCAAGCCGCTTGGTTAGGTCATCTATTTTATCAGACATTTTTTCGATCTGATTACTCAATAGCCTTACATTATCATTAATATCCTCATCTTCGATAAAATAATCTGTAATGGCTCCGATCAACGTACTAAAGATGATCATACCCAAAAGCAACAGTATGACCGAGATAAATTTACCTACTACTGATACAGGTGCTATATCCTGTAAAAACCCCACCGAGATAGTAGTAATGGTGGTCCACCAGAGTGAGTCACCGAGTGTTTGAATCTCAGGGTTGATCTTATGCTCTGAATGGTAGATACTAAGTGTAAAAAGGAGGATAATGATTATGCTGAGTAGGGATAAGTTTCTGAGCGACCCGAATGAATTCCTGGCACTGAAAAATTTGAAAAGATATTTGGCCGACCTGACCACTCGCAGGATCCGGAAAACTTTAACCAATCTACCTACCCGCAATGCTCCTACCATTGGAATGGAAGAAATAAAATCTATCCAGTTGTAACGGACGAAAAGCCATTTATTATCAGCCTTGATATAGCCGCGCCAAAAATCAAACTGAAAAACAGCACATATGAGAATATCCATCCAGAACGTTACTTCCACCACTACCGGCGGATAATCTATGACCGTACCGAGGTATAACTCGATGACCACATAGATAGAAAGTACAAGAAGTAACAGATCAAATTTTCTCATAATAGGGCTGATGAATCGCCAATACGTAACGAATTGGGGTTTGAAATTATAAAATCTCTTCAATAATCAGGTTATAGAGTTTTGAAGATTTATCAGACAAGTTGTCCTAATAATTAGGATTTCAGATAATTCTCATGACAAATTGTCTTAAAATAGTACAATTCTCAGTTTGGTTTTGAATTTGAGCAGTCTCTAGCAACGGATAGACTTTAATTAAAAAAATATATAAGTATGAACTTCAAGGAATATACCATCAAAGTGCAGGAGGCCATCAACAAAGCAGCAGAAATAGCTTTGGGCCAACAGCAACCTGCTATCGAACCAGGGCATTTATTGAAGGCTATTTTTGCAGTTGATGACAATGTCATCCATTTCATTCTCAAAAAACTTGGGATCAGCAAAGATGCCATCAATGACAAGGTGGAAGCCATCATCAATGGCTACCCCAAAGTAAGTGGCCAGCAACCTTACCTGGCCAACGACACTGCGGCGGCTTTGCAAAAGGCCACTGAATCTATGAAAAGCTACAAGGATGAGTTTGTGGCCATAGAACATGTATTGTTGGGCATCTTAAAAGGCAATGAAAAAATTGCCCAGATGCTTAAGGACTTTGGCATCAGCGAGAAGCCCTTAAAAAAAGCTATCGAGGAACTGAGGGGTGGCAATAAAGTAACTGATCAGAATGCCGAAAACAAATACAAATCCCTTGAACGATACTCTATCAATCTTGTGGAGCGTGCTCGCCAGGGGAAAATCGATCCTGTCATTGGTCGCGATGAAGAAATACGCAGGGTGCTGCAAATACTCTCCCGAAGAACTAAAAATAATCCAATTCTATTGGGTGAGCCGGGTGTTGGTAAAACAGCCATAGTAGAAGGGATGGCGCAGCGCATTGTGGATGGCGATGTGCCGGAAAACCTAAAGAGTAAGACCCTGATCTCATTGGACATGGGCCTGCTGGTCGCCGGTGCTAAATACAAAGGTGAATTTGAGGAGCGTCTTAAGGCAGTGATCAAAGAGGTGACCGATAGTGACGGAGAGATTATCCTTTTTATCGATGAAATCCACACTCTAATTGGTGCCGGAGGTGGCGGTGAAGGCGCTATGGATGCCGCTAACTTGTTAAAACCTGCCCTGGCCCGTGGAGAATTGCATGCAATCGGCGCCACTACGCTGAAGGAGTATCAGAAATATATTGAGAAAGACAAAGCCCTTGAGCGCCGGTTCCAGGCAGTGATGGTAGACGAACCATCACCCACAGATGCCATTTCAATCTTACGGGGTATCAAAGACAAATATGAGGTACACCATGGGGTGCGGGTAAAAGATGATGCCGTGATAGCGGCGGTGGAATTGTCTGATCGCTATATCTCAGACCGGTTTTTACCGGACAAAGCCATTGACCTGATGGATGAGGCAGCTTCTAAGCTTCGTATAGAAATTGATTCTTTGCCAGAGGAGCTGGATGAGCTCAACCGAAAAATCATGCAGCTGGAGATTGAGCGCGAGGCGATCCGTAGAGAGAAGGATAAGGACAAAGAGAAAGATTTGAATAAAGAGATAGCCCAGCTTGAAGAAAAGCGTAAAGACATACGCGCTAAATGGGAAAATGAAAAATCAGTTATTCAGGGCTTGCAGCAGGAAAAAGAAAATATTGAAAAATATAAGCAGGAAGCTGAGCAGGCAGAGCGTGCCGGCGATTATGGTCGGGTAGCAGAGATACGGTACGGCAAAATCACTGAAAGTGAGCGAAAAGCAGAGGAGTTTAAGAAAAAGCTCAAGGAAATGCAGGGAGAATCCTCATTGCTCAAAGAAGAAGTAGATGCTGAAGATATCGCCGAAGTGGTAGCCAAATGGACGGGCATTCCGGTTTCCAAAATGCTACAAAGCGAGCGTGAGAAATTGCTTTTCCTTGAAAAAGAGCTTTCCAAAAGGGTGGCAGGTCAGGAAGAAGCTATTGTGGCCTTGTCCGATGCAGTGCGAAGGAGCCGTGCAGGCCTGCAGGATCCCAAGCGACCCATTGGTTCCTTTATATTTTTAGGTACCACAGGGGTAGGTAAAACCGAGCTAGCCAAGGCACTGGCTGAGTACCTTTTCAATGATGAAAATGCAATGGTGCGCATCGATATGTCCGAGTATCAGGAGCGCCATGCTGTAAGCCGGCTGATCGGCTCTCCTCCCGGTTATGTGGGCTATGATGAAGGTGGCCAATTAACCGAAGCAGTCAGAAGAAAGCCTTACAGTGTGATCTTGCTGGATGAGATAGAAAAGGCACATCCTGATGTTTTCAACATATTGCTTCAGGTACTTGATGATGGCAGGCTAACTGATAACAAGGGTCGTATTGCCAATTTTAAAAATACGATCATCATCATGACCACCAATATCGGTAGCACATTGATTCAGGAAGCTTTTGAGCAAATGGAAGAATGGAACCAGGATGCAGTGATGGAAGACACAAAAAATAAGGTCTTCGATTTGCTGAAGAAATCGGTACGCCCGGAGTTTCTCAACAGAATAGATGAAACCATCATGTTCACTCCATTGAGTAAACAGGACATACGCAAAATTGCGGGCATACAGTTTAGCATTATCCAGAAACGCCTGGCGGACTCAGGTATTAAAATTGAGGCTTCTGATGATGTGCTTGACTATCTCGGTAAGGCTGGTTTCGATCCTCAATTTGGGGCACGACCATTGAAGCGCATTATGCAAAGAAAGATTTTGAACGAGTTGTCAAAGGAAATTCTATCCGGAAAGATCTCTAAAGATGCAGTGGTTGGCATTACCCTGGATGACAATAAGGAGATAGAATTTATAAACCTGGATGAGGTTAAAATTTAAGTGTTCATAAAATTTTGAGAAGAGCCGCGATTTTGCCGCGGCTTTTTTTATTATTGATACTTAAGTCTTTGGCATGAAACATATTATAGTACTGTCATTTGTCGTGTTAGCTATTTGTAGCTGCAAACCATCAGAAAATAAGGAGGAACAAATCCCAATCGTCATTGAAGACACTACTTTCCTGGTGAAAAAATCGCTGGCTGCAATCAATTTTTATGCGTTGGGTCAGGAGCCTTTCTGGTCGATCAATCTACTACAGGATAGCATTGTGCAATTTACACCTGCACCGGATGCGGCAGAAATCAAATTGCAGTGGCAAGAACAACAGCAAATTGGTGGTATTAAAAGATATACACTGGAAGGCGATGGGCAAAGGCTTACCATTACCATAAGACCCGATTCTTGTCAAGATACCATGTCAGGTCAGATGTTCGACCATATCGTTACTGCTGCCTACCGGAATTCAGACAGCAATAGCCTCACCAATTACACCGGTTGTGGAGAATATGTACCCGATTACCGGCTGACCGGCCGCTGGGAACTTGAAATGGTACAGGGTAATATTATTCACCAGGAAAATGGGCTCAGGGAAACTCCATATTTAAATATAAGTCCCTTTGATAAAAGCTTTGATGGCAATGCGGGCTGCAATAACATCTCTGGATCCCTGGCTATCGAAGGGGAAAGGTTGTTTTTTTCTAATATTAGAACCACAAGAATGGCATGCCCCAGCCCTTTGGAGGAAACACTGGTGCAAGCATTAGGTCGCGTAAGCCGATTTACAATAAAAAAGAATCAATTGGTTTTATATCAGGAAGACCAGCAACTGGCCATCTACAATCGCACAAAACCGCAGGATTAGGCAGACTCAGCAGCGGCTAAAGCCTTAGCCAACCGCTCTTCCAATTGATCAAGCGGCAGAAAACCCTGCGCCAAAAGGTAATACTGCTGCTGATACTCCAACAGAGTTGTCGGAAAACCCGAAATGCCTGCTTGCGATGACCACTGGAAGTTTTGGTTGGTACTATAAGCTATTTCCTCAGAATTCCACAATTCGACAAACCGATCGCTATCCAGATTAAACAGTTCACATAAATATTGATAGGTTGACGCTGCGTTGTAATCCATGCCTTCATAATAATGCGCTTTTTGAAGGGCATGGACGAATGGTATCTGGATAGCAGGGTTCAGTTGCTTCACCACCTCCACAGCCTTACTAGGCGGTACAGAATCCATAACCACTGAATCGTTTTTCAGCAACCCTTCGAGGTACGCCTTTCCAAACTGCACACCAGCAGTCTCCTCCACATTTTTGTAGGCACTAGAAATATACCCTGCAATTTGGCTGATAGAACCTACTCGAGCACCAGTTACCATGCCACCGGTTAACACCTCAAATTCCATCTCTTCTTTCCTGTTATTCCAGAAATTGTGAATCGACTCGCTAAATCCATAGCACCATCCGCAAAGCGGATCAAAAATGTATAAAAGCTTTTGCATGGTATTGGTTACCCCAAATCTTCCATTTTGTTTCAATTTTATTAGCTAACTTTTCTAAAATACCAATTATTGATCATGAGCAGTACAAAAAGAAGGAGCTTTCTCAAAAGAACCCTGGGTGCACTTGGCTTAGCACCATTATTAGGATTTACGCTACCGCAGGTACCCAGTGTGGGCGGCAGCTTTGTGCATGTAGTATATTTTTGGATGAAAAACCCTGAAGATGCCGCGGCCAGGGAAACCTTTCTGCGAAATCTCGTAGCTTTCTTAAATAGAGTAGACGTAATCAGAAGCTACCATGTAGGTACTCCTGCCAATACGCCAAGAGATATTGTGGATAATAGCTACACTTTTGCCATAGTAGTCACATTTGACGGTAGGGAAGGACATGATATTTACCAGGACCACCCGGAGCATCTAAGCTTTATTGACCAAACCAGCAATCTCTGGACCAAAGTACAGATTTATGATTCAGAGTCTGTAGCTTAGATATGGACTAGCGAATATTCATTTGCCGTAACCCTTCCAGTGTAATGGATGGCGCATTGATGGCAGTATCGTCGGTTCCTATTTCTATGGATTGTGATTTCCAATCCTCTGAAAATTGGGATGGTTTTATCACTTTGATGTCCACACCATTTTGCATCAAGGTGTAAGTAACCATTTTGATATCAATAGCAGAAACACTGGCCCCATAGTAGATGGCATTAGAAGCAAAATCATCAAACCGCTCACTGGTCGGTCTTTCATGGATGTAGAATCCCAATTTTTCGAGAGTATATATTTTTCTGCCGTCCTTATCTTTTTGATAATAGCGAATGACCACATCGGAGCGTATTTCAGGCTTCTCACCTTTTACTTTTTCCTGCCTGTAAATCCTTGCAAATTCATCGAAATAGGCCTCCGCTGATAGGTTTGTTTTCTGATTGAGAGCCTTAAAGGGCTCTTCTGTATTTGCAATATCAACTACCCCTCTTTTCTTTGTTTTTTCCGCCTCTCGCCAACCGTTTTCTATCAGCTTCTGTGCCTGATTAGAATCAGCTTGCTCTTCCTGATTATTCCCTTCAGGTTTGGTATTAGCATCCGTTTCATCTTCAAAAACATTATCCTTTTCAGACATTTTTTGATTGACTACTTCATTCTCACTTTGGTATTCATCATAGGTTTCTTCATCCCAAACCTGATACCCCTCTTCTGTTTCCTCCACTGTAGTGCCATTAAATTCCGGCACATCATCATATACGATAGTAAACTCTTCTTTTTCCGGAAGCGGTATGATATAGAAAAGCGTATATATCAATGCCAAAAAAAGCAGATAACCTAACAGATCAAATGGCCCGGGCTTTTGAATACTCATATAAAAGCTTTTGAAACTTGCTCTATGCTAAAATACAAGTTATTTGGGAATCCTTGGATAATTACTTGATTAGCTTTGAATGACAGACCCGGTTAGTGATCAAATTTTTAAAGATTAAGCCAATAGGTTAGCTTAAATACGATGGCCCTGTTTTTGGTATTCATGAACCGTGGGTTTTCGGCAAAATAATTATCCGTATAGACCAGGAAAAAATCAGAAACCGGCTTAAAACGCCACTGAAGGCGAGCATTCAAGTTAATATTATCAATTTGATTATTGTACTGAAGCAGTGTGGTGAAAAATAATGACCTGCTAAAAGTAAAATCAAACCTTGGTCCTACCAGTATTAAATCGGCATCATTATAGGGCTCAGGCAAATCAATTTTACTGAGGTCATAATCAAGAGACAAAATAGCAACTGGCTGGATCCTGTAATTCAGGCTGCCATTGATTCTATTGATTCGGCCATTAAAATATTCACCAACCTGTCCATTAAATTCTATAAAGAAAAGCTTTCGGTTATTGGAGGCATAGCGCCAGCGAAAGCTATAGTATTCAAATTCTGTATCCGCCGCCAGTTCTGCACCATCTGTATTGGTGGGGTCAAATGGATCAAAGAGGTAAGTATAATCGTAGCGACCTTGTATTCTGAAGCTTGACTGGTTTTGCAAGGCGACCTCATAGATCAGATTTACATCATGATCAGTCTTACCATAGGTGTCATTCCAGGTGATATCAGTATCAACAGTTGGTCCGTGTCTGTTGATCAATTTAGAGCGAGGATAGAAGTTACGAGAAAAATTGCCTGCATACCGCATAAAATCTGTCCTTGGCACAAAGCCCACCTCCGCATTATATCCTGCTCCTACACCTCTGACAAGGCTAAAAAGCTCCCATTCCGGTGTTTGATAATTTAATGACCCACCGAAGGCATAGTTTTCATCTTTCTCACTTTCATCAAAGGATTGATGATAAAACCCACTCGTTCGCCATTTGCCATCTTTGCTTCGTAGGTTGCCTTCCAGACCAAATACCCGATTGAAATTCGAAGGATCTTCTGCATATGCCTTCTCCCTGTTATAAAAGAGGGCCTGCTTATTGACCCAGAATGCTGATATATCGCTATTACCTCCAATTTTACGCTGAATAACGGCCATACCATAATTGGTTTCCGGAATACCACTCTCCTCCACCGCATCGGTTTGCATATTGAGCAAGCCAATACGCCAATTATTGTCGATTTTCCCGCTCAGGCGCATGCCAAAATTAATCCTGTTCTGTACATTGGTGCCACTGGTAGTATCTTCAGCGATACCAATCCGCCTGCTAAAAAAGGGTCGGGTATTCCTTCCTCCGAAATTTCCAAAAAGGTCAGCATTCTCCAAAAAGAACTGCCTCCGCTCAGGAAAAAACAGCTCAAACCGAGACAAATTCGTTTGCTGCCTGTCTACTTCTACCTGGCTGAAATCCGGATTGAAAGTCAAATCAAGGTTTAAAGATGGGGTCACAGCAATTTTCGCATCACCACCCACTGAAACATCGTAGTTGCCGGTATCTCCGGTTTCATAATCACTCAACGAGCTACCTGCCACATAAGGAATGATAGAAACATTGGTACCGGGCTTTTTAAGTGGCTTGTCGAAATACAAATCGCCGGAAAATGCCAAAGACGATAATCTGAAACCACGGGGAATTGGCGCCCAGGCTGATCTTTCGTTGTGCTTATTATCAATTCTCATAAAATTGATTCGCCAGTGGTCGGAGCCCTCCTTGTAACGTAAAGTTTTAAGTGGTATAGCAAATTCAGCCACCCAAAAGCCATCATGTACTTTTACGGAACTATACCATTTATTATCCCATGATACATCTATGGATGCATTACCACCATTTACAATCAGGCCCTCTCGCTGTACACCGTAGGGGTTGAGCGCGAAATTGAAAGCGTTGATGTTGTCAGCGAAGGTGTCAAGCGTGAGGTGGAAGCCATCTATCTCAGGCCCTTGAAAATCCCTTCTCAGTGATGTGATGATGTTCTTACCCGGAATGGTATCATACATTTTTCCTACAGCGTAGAGAAAATTTTCATCATAGGCCATCATGACCTCAGTTTTGGCAATAGCCATAGAGGAATCAAAAGGAAAAACCTGATGAAAATCTCCGGTGACTTGCGCTTCAGTCCAGGTTTGTTCATCAATGATGCCATCGAGCTTAATCTGATCAACAGCTTTTTTGACATAGAGCACTTTGTCGCCAGAAGGCTGAGCAACGGAAACTACTCCAATAAAGAAAAGCGATAAGAGGGTATATAAATATTTCATCCAGGCTCCAAACTAGCTGAACCCGGTAGCATCACGAAAAGACTTTTGATCAATCCCTAAATACCAATACTGAATGGTTAAAAGCGATAGTTTAATCTTACATTGTCAATAGAATAATCCACTTGCTCTTGATTTGACCTCTCCACTTGCCGAAATAAAAATATGAGTAGATTTTGAGTACACAATCCACGGCAAATATCAAATGGCTAAAGCAGGATTAGTATATGGTAGTCCCTTTGATCAAGGCAATGGCCACTCCATTTGTCCAGCCAAAGCCATCTTGAGTTGGGTATTCCCCGCCTCCGGCTATCAAAGTGGTATCAGCCACATTATACTTCTCCATTAGCTTCTGGGTATTATCAAATACCTTTCTGTTGGTACGCAGCCAGTTTGTGATGATTTGGCTAGCCAGCTCATCATGGTTGTAATGCTCCAATCCTTTGATGGTTATCCACTGTAAGGGTGCCCAGCCATTAGGGTAATCCCATTGCTGACCCGACTCTATCAAAGTAGTGGTGACCCCTCCCGGGAGTAAAAACTCGGTCTCTATCACTTTGGCAACTGACGCTGCCTGATCATCCGTGCTGATGTGGAAATAGAGCGGGTAGCCACCTGCCAATGTCTTTATATTGGAAAGTTCCTGCGTTGTAAAATTATAGTCTGTAAACATGCCGGCCTCTTCATTCCAGAATATAGCTTGTATCGCCTCTTTCCGGCGCTCCGCCTTTTGACTGTAGTCATCAGAAAGCGCCACATCGCCCTGTAAGCGATAAAGCTTTGATAAATTAACCTCCACATGATACAATAGACTATTCAAATCTACTGGCAGCAACTGTGTGGTAATGATGGTAGAAAAATCAGTGCCCTGTGCAAACCATCTTGCACTAAAATCCCAACCTGATTCACAGGCGGCCCTTATATTCCTATACAGCTCTTCCTGTGCTTCTTCCGGCATTTCCTCGGCTAATTCGATATCCTCGGCATAAGATTCTGGTCTAGGTTCTGCATATTCATCGTAATACCGGTTTAGTATAAGTCCATCGCCCAACCTCACTACGCGCTTGTAAGCCTGTCCATCTTCCATAAGGTTTTCTGCACCATCCATCCAAAAGTTGTACTCCTTCTGCATAGCAGACAGGTATTTTAAAGCTGCTGAGTCCCCTTCATACTGAGCATAGAGGCTTACCATTGAAGAAAAGAATGGGGGCTGTGATCTGCCTAAGAAGTATGTACGGTTACCATTGGGGATAAAGCCTACATCTTCGATAAGGTGAGCAAAATTATTCAGCATGCTTTTCAGCAAATCAGTACGACCTGTGGCACCTAGCCCTATCATGGTAAAATAACTATCCCAGTAGTAGATCTCCCTGAATCTTCCTCCCGGCACCACATAAGGATCAGGCAAAGGGAGTAAAGAAGAATAGCCATTGATATTGTCACTTGATCGGGTAAGGTAGTCCCAATGATTAGGGATATGCTCTTCCAATGAAGCTTTTTGATCCAGCGGTTTTGTGTCGGGCTCAGCCGGATAATCGAAATTGGCGTCTACAAATGCTTTGAGGTCAAAGTCAGCATTGCCTTTTTGGGCCTGATAATCCTCAAGAATCTCCTGAGGCGCCCTCTTGGGCGAGAAATCAACAAAGTATTTTGAATCGCTGAATAAACGCGAAAGCTGTACATCCTCAAATAATTCTCCTAAATCTTTTTCAGGAAAATACCTTTGATATCCTTGTTGAACTTGAGCCGGCTCCTGAGGAGAAGGATCACAAGAAATAATAAGAATAGCACAAAAGGCGAAAATGATACTCTGCAATCCTTTCACGATGTTTTATTTTTTGTCGGCCAGTTCTGATGACCGTGTTTTTAAATTACTGATTACAAATTTACCAACCTCTTCTCCCTGCTCCACACCATACTGGATAGCGGGCCTATAATGTATCCCACCATATAGCCTACTCACTGCTGCTTCTTCAGAAGCTTCCAGAAAGCTATTGAACTGCCGGGCTGGAAGACCGTATTCCATCTCAGTGGTATCATTAAATGCAAAATTATCACCCAGGATATCTGTTAGCGTAATGGCTGCAGCCCTGGAGATTACACTATGACCGCTGGTATGCTCAGGGAAAGGCGGCGTTTGCAAAAACGGCACCCAGTCCTCATCAATATACTCATTAATCACAGTCTCCGGACGGATAAGTATGGAACGCCATTTCTCATCCCAGCAACTAATAAACGCATCTGCGAGTGCGATCGAGACTTTCGCATAGGTATGCACAGTATTCATCAGGTCTAGTTCAGCCTGCTTAGTTGCTATAGATGTAATGCCTATCCAGTGACCACCGGGTGTGATTTTTTTTGTGGCAAACATAGCATGCCCACGATGATGTGAGACATAAGGATTGCAATCCCAAAAGCTGGCAATCTCCTGTTGCTCTTCGGTCAGGTTTACGCCAACATCGTATACTTCCATGGTTTCCTTATAAAACTGACTGTTTTTTTCCATGGAAAAAGGTGTAGGAGGCTTGGGCACAAACTGGTTGGCCGAATCAATTACAAAGGGCCTAATTTTGTTCCAATGAGGCTCTATGCCTTCCATATAATCGGGAGGGGTGGGCTTCCAGGCATAGTCATCACTCATAACCGTATATTTCGGAAAAGTGCGGGTCTGCTTGTAATTGTCACCATCGGCCCATACTAAAATATGGTCGGCTACCTGCTGCCCATAGTCAATAGACCGATTGTAGATATCTTCAGGGATTCCCTTGTCCTTCAACTCCTGATAGAGGCTTTCCTGAAAAGTCTCCATTTTCTCTTCGGAGAAAATCAATGCTTTCCCAACAATGATATAAGCATGATAGCTGGCCAATGGAAAGCTGTATTCCTTGTCAGGATCAGGTTCAGGAACGGGGGTCAATTCTGTAAGCTGGCCTGCCATCGTCCCAAACTCGGGATAATCATGCTTCAATGCTTCATAAGCAGCTATGCTCGGATAGGCGTAAATTCTGCTCGCCACTGGTGGGGAAAAAATATCATGCACGATAATATCCGAGAGCTTTTTTACCGCCCTATGGAAAATCATAGGATCCTTGTAGGTCTCAATATTCTTTCGGTATTGCTCATCAGTAGAGCAACTCGAAACAAGCAATACCATGCAGATCGTTATCAACTTCCTCATAATCAACTCGTATTTCAAAATAAAATTAAAAAAATCAATCTGTTCTTTCGTATACAACAGGGCTGTTATTATTTCTGGCAAAAATAAAAATGGGCCCGTTTGCAGTTTCTGCTACTTTAATGTCCCTTATTTCACCATCAATCAATAGTCCGCTTTCACCAGGCCATGTTTCTTTGAAATTTCCTTCTCCATCGCCCAGTAACAAAATCGATTTATTGGCATCATAAGTTCCAAAATAAGGTGAAACACCCTCTCTATTGCCTCCCATCAGCAGGTCTAGATGGCCATCACCATTTACATCATACACTTCTATGGCCATAATGGGTGCCATCTGTGCAAAATATGGCAATGGTCTTAGTTCAAATGTGTTATCTCCTTTATTTTCAATAATAGCTGTTGCAAATTCAAATGCTGCAAATCTATTGCTGCCCTCTATACCTTTTTCACTGAAAATCTCCTGAATAGTCTTGCCAGCATAATCTCTGTAGCGCACAAAATTCTTTTTCAAAATAGGCATTTGCTTCACAATCTCATCTTTGGTGTTGAGTGGGTACTCTTTGCCGTTTTCAGTGTAGCTGATGATCTGGTCGATAGACAAATTGTAGTCAAAATCATTGACATACATTTTCACCGGCTCCTGTGGGCTGGCCTGTAACTTAGAGTTGTAGCCCAAGTTGCCAGCTATAAAGTCTATGTCACCATCATTATCAATATCTGCAGCTTCAATGGTATTCCACCAGCCATGAGACTGCTCCAGCCCTTTGGCGGGTGTTTCCTCCAACCTACCCTCACGATTCATGAAAATTTTGATCGGCATCCATTCTCCCAGCACTATTAGATCAGGCCAGCCATCGCTGTTCAAATCCTGCCAGGTGGCATCACGTACCATCCCCACTTTTTTGAGCCCCTGAGATAAGGTATCGGTTTGCTCTTCGAAAATACCAGCACCATTATTGACAAGTAGATAGCTTTCAGGGATCAAGCCGTATTTGCCACCTTCTATTTGGGCACCCACAAACACATCCATATCCCCATCTCTATCGAAATCTGCCGGTGCAGCCACACTGCCATGCTGGAATAGTTCAGGCAGGGAGTCGCTGCTCAATGTAAAGTTTCCTTTTCCATCATTCAGGAATAAGCGGTCGTTAAGCATTGGGTGCGGGTATAAATACTCATTGCCCGAGCTCACCACATATAAGTCAGGATACTGGTCACCGTTGGCATCAAAAAAAGAAACGCCGAGTTCCTCATACGCAGGCTCTTCTCTAAAAGTGGCCTCAGAGCTTTTTTCAAACGTGCCATCTTCTTTCTGCACAAATAGCATCCCGTTATTTCGAGAGGCTCCTCCAATATACAGGTCTTGTAGCCCATCGCCATTTACATCGGTCAGGTCTATTTTAGGCCCCTCGCGTGAAAGCAGATGTGGCACCATGTATTCGCGATTGTAATCAATAAATTGATTTTCGAAATGGGAAAAGTTAATCCCTCTATTATCGACCGTACGGCGTAAAAGTGGGGCTTTGGCCTGAGGTCGGCTTACCATTTCATCGTTTGCATTAGTATATTTCACCGCTACTTTTTGATTCGCCGCGATTGCAGTAATCAACTCGCTTTTACCACCGGGCCAGGATATTCGCACACTGTCTACCTCATCGATTGTACCGAGCCCCACAGTAAGAAAAGGCTCCACAGATGATTGGTAACCACGACTTGTAAACATCTCGTACACCTGGTGCAGACTGTCGGCATAAATATTGACCCGTGCACCTATGCCATCAGGGTTTTGCTCAGGCCCTTCAAAATCCAATTTGAGCCAGTTTGGGTTGGTTTCCTGCTCTGGGTGAATGGTTTTATTGCGAAGTATTGTGGCCGTGGCGTTAATGTTATTAACTACCAAATCAAGGTCTCCATCATTATCAAAATCGGCATAAGCAGCACCATTAGAAAAGGTACTATCTGCAGGACCCCAGCTTCCTGTTTTGTCTGCGAAAGTAAGGTCACCATTGTTTCTAAAGAAATAGTTCGGTACCTGTCCTTTGGGCATTTGAGCAATCAATATAGAATCACTGAAATCGGGATTCTCCTTAATTTGCTTTTTGATTTCATCACTGGCAATAAAGGCGATGTAATCCATATCATTGGGTCTTTTCACAATCCCATTGGATATAAATAAGTCTTTGAAACCATCATTATCAAAATCAGCAAATAAGGGTGCCCAGCTCCAGTCTGTGGCATGTACACCTGCCATAATACCAATCTCAGAGAATTTGCCTGACCCCAGGTTTAGCTGGAGTGTATTTCGAGCAAACTGCTTTTCAAAACCGAAGGACAGCTTTAACCGGTAGATGTCATAGGCATCTTCACCTGCTGACATTTTAAGCACATACTCATCTTGGGGCAGCATATCGAGCGATAGGATCTCCGGCCAGCCATCGTTATTTATGTCCGCCAGATCATTACCCATGCTGGATCGGCTGGTATGATCTATCCGCGTGCTAATAGACTCGCTAAAGGTACCATCCTGGTTATTGATGTAGAGATAATCATTCTCATGAAAATCATTGCTGATGTAGATGTCTGCCCAGCCGTCCATGTTGACATCAGATAAGCCAACCGCAAGGCCGTAACCAATATGTGAGGAGTAAATACCTGCTTCATCGGTTACATCTGTAAACTTGCCTTCATCATTTCTTAGCAGCCGATCACCCGCCAACGTATCTTTCTGATTGCGAAGCTCCGCTTTACCGTAAGTTCTTTCCGTATGCACGGAATGGTTCAGCAGGTATGCGTCCAGGTCACCGTCATTATCATAATCAAAAAATGCAGCATGCGTAGAGAATCCTTTAAAATCCAGGCCATATTCAGCGGCCTTTTCAGTGAATGTCAGGTCCCCATTATTGATGAAAAGCTGATTTCTTCCTTGCAAACCTTTATAATCACCCAGCTGGCAAACGTAAATATCCTGGTATCCATCGGCGTTGATATCTACCATGGTAACCCCTGTTTTCCAATCTCCAGGAGCAGCGACACCTGCCTTATCAGTAATATCTTCAAACTGAAAATTCCCTTTATTCAAGTATAGCTTATTGGGTTTTTGATTGGCTGTGAAGTAAATATCGGTGAGCCCGTCATTGTTAATATCTGCTACAGACACTCCTCCACCATTGTAGAAATACAAATAGTCCACGATATTGAACATTTCTGTATCCGTAAGGTCATTCGAGAATGCCACACCACTTTTTTCAGGATCTACCGGCTCAAATAATGTGTCTGAAGAACCTGTACATCCACTCACAAGAGCCACTAATCCGACAACAACGAAACTTATACTAATATACCGCCCCATAATGACTAATTGATGTTAATGTTTTTTTCAGGAATTGTTACCGCCTCAGGAGTAAATAGATAGCTCCCCAGGGCAGCATCGTTATTAGCTACAACCAGTTGTTGTTGACCGCCTGTTTTCAGCATGACAAAGTTTCTTGCTTCTCCTTCCAGGTACAGTCCACTTTCAGATGATTTTACCGGTTTGAAGGTACCATCACCATTGCTTTGGAGTATAAGCCCATAATTGGCATCATATTTCCCCATCTCGGGTTTCACCTTGCTGAAATTGCCACCTAAGATGAAGTCACTTATTCCATCGCTATTGTAATCTACGGCCTGTACTGCGTAAGTGACAGAAAACTGTGCTTCAATAGGAAGCTCTGCTGGTGCAAAGTTGAAATTGCCCTGATTCAGATATACAGTGGTATTAAGGTTGAAAACTTCCAGTGTTAGCGCTCCTTTCAATTGATCAGCCGTAAAAATATCCGTTACGGTCTGCCCCTTGTAGTTAGCGTACTTAAGATATTTCTTCTTTAATTGAGGCATTTGCTTCACCAGGTCGTGGCGCAATACCAAAGGGTAGGCGTTATCGCCATTGTATTGGGATATAATTTGCTCCACCGTGCCATTGCGATCAAAATCATTGACAACCATACTAACGGGTTTTTCCGAACTGGCTTTAAACCTGGAATTGAGGCCGTGATTTCCAGCTATAATATCTGTAAGGCCGTCATTATTCACATCAGCGAGGGCAACGGTTTTCCACCATCCTTCAGAGTTTGTAAAGCCATCAACCGCCTTTTTAGTGAAATTACCGCCATTGTTCTCAAAAACCATAACAGGCATCCAATCACCTACAATAACCAGATCAAGGTCATTATCTTGATCCAAATCGGCCCATGAGGCAGCGGTGATCATACCAATTTCTAATAATTCAGGGGCCAATGCCTCTGTATCGTTACTAAAATTGCCTGCCCCAGCATTTACCAGCAGGTATCCATTCACCGGAAAGCCATAATATCGAGGTTGCTGGCGGATACCTACAAACAAGTCTATATCTCCATCAGCATCAAAATCTGCAGCCTGCACAGTGGCACTGCTTTCAAACTTACCGGCAGGCAGAATTTGATCAGATTTAGCAATAGAATTACCGCTGCTTATGTAAAGACGATCTGCCAATGCTGTAGATACATCTGAAAACTCACTGCCTCCACTAGCCACATACAGATCGTCTTTACCATCCCCATTAGCGTCAAAAATTGCGCAACTTACGTCCTCACTTGCCTTGTCCTGAGATAATACATCATTACCAAGCGCATTGAATTCACCTGAAGCATTCTGCACAAACAAACTGCCTGCCTGATCCCGTGCGCCCCCTACATAGAAATCCTCCAGACCATCTCCATTTACATCTCCCTTACAAAGACATGGACCCTCTGCAGAGGTCATGTGATAAAGCAATCTATCCCTATCAAAATCCACAAACTTATTTTCCTTGTGCGAAAACCAATTGTTGTTTGACTTATCAAAAACCTTCTTCTTTACAGCGTTGGTATTACCATTTTCAACAGGCACCTCACTATTAGCGATATCCAGATCGATAGTCTGATTAGTAGATTGATTAACCAGTTTGGTAATATTGCCATTGTACCACTCTACTATAATGGAATCAACATTGGTGTAGGTACCCAGGCCAACAAGTGGTCTATTGTCCATGGTGGATTGAAATCCACGAATAGGCATTTGCTCTATGTAGGAAGACCTGTCCCCGGTGTATATGGTAATCTTGGTGCCAAAAGCATCCGTATTTTTCCGATCTCCTTTTAATGTAAATCGCAAGTAATTGTGATCTGGAAAAAATTGCTCTGCCCTGTTTTCATACACAAAAGAAGGCATATTCACATTGTTTACGACCAGGTCGAGATCACCATCATTGTCAAGGTCACCATAAGCAGAACCATTTGAGAAGCTTGCCTCACCCAGTCCATAGGCATCAGCCATATTGGTAAACTGAAGATTCCCATCGTTGCTGTAGGCATAGTTGGGTACCGCCTGGCTAGGTATCAGGTCGATCAGTTGCTTGTAGTCAACTTTGCCGCCACCCACAATTTTCTGAACCACCTCATCTTCCGTAACAAACTGCAAAAAATCCTGATTGGTAAGATCCTGATATATGCCATTGGCAATAAAAATATCTTTGAGTCCGTCATTCTGAAAATCAAAGATCAAGGCGCCCCAGCTCCAATCAGTGGCATTGACACCTGCCAGCCTGCCTATTTCGCTAAAGGTATTGTCACCATTATTAAGCTGTAGCATGTTGCGGGTAAATTGATGCCAATACCCGTTTTCAAGATTATAACTATATCGATCCCAATCATCGAATGTGGTTACTGTTTTGATGCGGTCTTCCTTCTCCGGTAGCATATCTGTAACGAAAATATCCGGATACTGGTCGTTATTGATGTCTGCCAGGTCAGCACCCATGGAAGCCGCACTGATACTTCTGATCTGGTCTTCAAGCACTTCTCTAAAAGTGCCATCCGTATTATTCAGGTATAGATAGTCTTTCTCAAAGAAGTCATTGGATACATAAATATCCAACCAACCATCAAGGTCAATGTCACCAACGGTAACGCCCAATCCAAAACCAATGACACTGCCATAAATACCGGCTTCCTCACTGATGTCTGTAAAGCGATTGTCATCATTTCTAAAAAGCTTATCCCCGCCAACCGGATCCCGATTTGGCCTTTCGTTTTTGCGAAGATTGAAGCTCCCAATAGCCTGGTAGCTGTTGTTCAACAAATAAAGATCAAGGTCTCCATCCTTATCAAAATCAAAAAAAGCGGCATGTGTAGAATATCCCGGGTCTGCTACGCCGTATTCACCGGCCATTTCCTTGAATGTATTGTCACCCTGATTTATAAAAAGCTCATTTTGTTTGTTGTCGCCCTCTATATCGCCGGAGTTACAAACATAGATATCTAAGAAGCCGTCCCCATTGATATCGGCCATGCTTACACCTGTACTCCATGACCTTGTACCAGCTACACCTGCCTGATCGGTAATATCCTCAAACTCAAAATTACCCTTGTTGAGGTAGAGCTTATTTGGTTTTTGATTGGCTGTAAAATAGATGTCGATCAGACCATCGTTATTAATGTCTCCCAGACCGACTCCTCCACCATTATAGAAATTACGATAGGTGAAAATGTTGAACTTCTCATCAAAAGAAAGACTATTTTCAAAATCTATTCCCGTGGTGGATTCATCCTTCTTTTCAAAGAGTGTTTGCTCATTAGTGTTTTCACAGGAAGATAAAATTCCAAGAAAAACAACATATCCCAATATAAGTCTAGTCAACATAAAAAAATATTTATTGTACTAAAGAGGATGATTGATCCAAATCCGACATTCTAACTTCTACATATTGCTCGTCAGCTTTGTAGATTAATATACGCCTGTTACCATCAATATTGACAAATGTATTACCAAGTCTGTCGCTTTGAACAGGTATAAAATCTACGGTATACCAATGCTCGAGTTTGTCTCTTACTTCAAGTAATAATGAATCCGCTGATAAACTCTCATTCCAAGGAGCCCATGCATCATAAGCATATCTGACCTTCATCTCCGAAACCTTTTCCTTTTGAAATGTGGGAAAGAAGAGCATTTTCACCTTCCCTTTAAAGCCATCATAGAGTATATACTCTACATTCATACCCATACCTTCTTTTACTATTTTCTGCCTATTTAAAGACCAGCAGGTGTCAAAAAAAGCCTTTTTAGTCATTCCTAATGACAATCCCAGAAACAGACTATCCTTTTGTTCACCCATGATTTTTTCCGAATATTTCATCCATGAATATCGTGCTTCGGTACAGGCTACCAACAGGATAAATGTAATAATGCTTAACAGGGTAATTTTACTGTGTTTCATTTTTACGGTTATTCCTTTTTTGAACAAAATACGGTTTATCATTACTTCTGGCAAAAGCAATCACTTCATCACCTGAAGCCAATCTGAGTGGAAGTAAGTCCCTTACTTCACCTTCACAGAAAATGCCGCTTTCAGGATAATTGATAAATTCAAAATGGCCCTTTCCATCGCCCTTTAGCAACACTCCATAATTGGCATGATAGATGCCAAATTCCGGCTTACTTTTAAGTAGGTTTCCAGCCAGCAATATATCAATAGTACCATCATCGGTGTAATCACCTGTGCTGATTGCATAGACTGGCGAAAACTGCGCCTGTATGGGTAGATCGCCCTTTTGGAAGCCATTAGGTCCTGAAAGCCAAAGGCTAGTTTCAAGAGTTTCCGCCTCCCATCTTATACTTTCCTTAATTTTTTGTTCGCCAAAAAGTTCCAATACTGTTTTATCCTTGTAACTATTAAATTTCAAAACTTCCTTTTTCAGGCTTGGCAACTGCATACTTAATTCCTTGAGCTGGACCATGGGATACAGCTTGTCTTCAAAATACATTGCCGGTATATGATCAATTGTGCCATTGGCATCAAAATCATTCACAAACAGGGTAAGAGGTTGGTCTAAACTAGCTTCCCAGCGTGTATTCAAGCCATGATTACCTGCAATGACATCAGGTATACTGTCACCATTTATATCGGCAACCTCTACTGCATTGTACCAGCCACTGGTATTGTCAAAGCCAAAGGCCGTAGATTGATCAATGAGCTTACCTTCCTGATTAATAAATAATTTGATTCCCATCCATTCCCCTACTACCAGTAAATCATCGACACCATCCTTATTAAAATCAGCAGACACAGCATCGGTTACCATGCCAAGCTGAGATATACTGGGTGCTATCTCCGCTGTGATAGCCTCAAAATGCCCCTGACCATTATTCTCCAGCACATAGCTGTTTGGAACTAAGCCAAATCGGTTGGCATTCAATCGTCCTCCTACAAATAGGTCTAAATCTCCATCCTGATCGATATCAAAGGGAACTGCAACGGAAGTGCTCTCAAATGAACCAGTAAGTACTTGTTCACCAAGCTGAAATCCATCTTTCTGATTGAAATATAATCGATCCCTAAGCGCAGTGCTCACTTTGGAAAATTCTATTCCTCCGCTGGTTACATAAAGGTCTGGTGACTGGTCTCCATTAGCATCAAAAAACACACAATGAACATCCTCTGAGGCAGCTTCATCCTCAAAAGCTTTGAACAAAGAAAATTGTCCATTTGGCTCTTGCAAGTATAATCTCCCTGCCTGATCCTTGGCCCCTCCTATATAAAAATCTTCAAGGCCATCGTCATTTATATCTGCCTTGCATAGACAAGGCCCCTCGCCTGATCGCATATGGGTTAACAATCGATACCGATCAAAATCAACATAAGTGTTTTCCTGATGACTAAATGAATCTCTTAATAAGTCAGAGACATCTGAAAAATGCGCTTCGGTACTGGTATTATTTTCATCGTATATCTGCTGAGATGATGATTCCTTTTTAATCAAGAGCTGCTGATTGATCTGTACATTACTCAAAGATTGAACTGAACCATCAGGCCAGATTACCTCCAGCTGATCAATGATTTTCGCACTATCTAAGCCAAAATACAACCGATAATCAACACTAGACTGGAAACCCCTCATAGGCGAGAGCTCCTGATAAAGCGTCTCGCTACCTACCTGAAGCTTTACTTTGCTGCCTATAGCATGAATATTTGGTCTATCCCACTGTAGTACAACAGCAAGGTAGTTTGCTGCTTTATTTTCCACAGTTGTATTTCTAAGTATTTGTGCTGGACTATTGAGGTTATTTAAAACTAAATCCAGATCTCCGTCATTATCCAGGTCACTGTAAGCCGAACCATTCGAAAAGCCGGGGCCAGCTGATGACCATTCTCTAGACTTATTGGCAAAGGTGAGGTCTTTATTGTTACCAAAATAATAATTGTAGACAGGTTCAGTTGGCATCATATCCACTAGATTTTCAATGGCTTTGCCTTCCTTTTGTATCATTTCTCTTACGGCATCAGGAGTGGCCATGAAATTGATGTAATCCTGATCGAGAAGATCTTTGTAGATACCATTAGCAACAAAAATGTCTTTCCAGCCATCATTGTCCATATCAAAAATTAAGGCTCCCCAGCTCCAATCGGTTGCTTCTGTACCTGATATTCTGGAAATTTCAGAGAAAGAATTATTACCATTATTCAACTGCAAAACATTACGACTAAACTGATGATAATACCCCTGCTTTACAGCAAGCTGGTATTTATCCCAGCTTTCAAACACCGTTTTAGACATCAACCGATCATGTCGCTCTGGTAGCATTTCTGTTACAAAAATTTCCGTAAGGCCATCGTTATTAATATCAGCCATATCTGCTCCCATACTACCCATGGACAGTTCCTTTACATAGGATTCCAGGTTTTCTGTGAATGTTCCATCCTGATTATTGATATATAGATAATCCCTCTCAAAAAAATCATTAGAAACATAGATATCAGGCCAATTATCCATGTTTACATCGCTAACCATTACACCTAGCCCAAAACCAATCTCACTGGTATAAATACCCACTTCATGGCTTATGTCAACAAAAAAACCATTATCGTTTCTAAAGAATTTGTTACCCCCTAAGCTATCATCAACAGTACGCTGTTGATCTCTTAAGTCATATCCGCCAACGGATCTTATAGAATTGTTTAAAAGATAGCAATCCAGATCTCCGTCTCGATCATAATCAAAAAAGGCCGCATGAACAGACAGTCCTTTATTGTTTAACCCATATTTTTCTGCTTGCTCGGAAAATGTAAGATCACCATTATTGATATAAAGCGCATTGTACCGCTCATTACCCTGAGGTGGGCCCGATTTACATACATAAATGTCGAGAAAGCCGTCTTGATTAACGTCTACCATACTGACCCCAGTACTCCAAACTTCATTAGTCGCTAATCCGGCAGTTTCAGTTATGTCTTCAAATTCAAAATTTCCTTTATTGAGGTAAAGCTTGTTGCTTACCCGGTTACCAGTGAAAAATAAATCCTGAAACCCATCATTATTAATATCTCCAATACCAATACCACCCCCATTAAAAAAACTCTTGTAAGTGTATGGATTGATTTGCTCAGTATAATTGAGATTATTGGCAAAATCCACCCCAGATATAGATGCAGGAATTTCTTCGAACAAGGAGTTACCTTCCTTCTTTGACTGACATGCCATTAAAACCAGAAAAAATAGTCCCAGCGCGTACTTTCCAATCACCACAGTAGTTGGCTTTATAATTCCCAATTGATATACAAAACTACTTATTTAAGATATAAAATAAGGAGGCTCAATTGAATTGATAACCCTCAAATACAAGCCTTTACAAAAAAAAAGGCAAGCACTTACGCACTTGCCTTTATCCTATAATTTATCCTAATTAATTGTACCCAGGATTCTGAGTCAAGTTAGGGTTAGCATCGATTTGAGGCTGTGGTATAGGGAATAGTTCATCTGTAGCATCAGATGGATCTTTTTCCCACCAAGCGTCCTGATATCTACCAAATCTGATGAGATCCTGTCTACGAGTCATTTCCGCAAACATCTCACGTCCCATTTCAGCAAGTAGGTTTTCGTCATTTAACTCGGTAAATGGATCAACACCAGCTCTAGAACGAATTTGATTCACAATAGCCAATGCCTCTGCAGTATTGCCCATTCTGTATTCAGCTTCTGCTTTTGTAAGCATAATACCACCTAATCTGAAGATTACAAAGTCATTGTCAAGGTTTTCTGTACCGCCAATTTCGAACTCATATTTACCAATACGAGCACCACCTTGTCTCCAACCATTAGGGAAAATCTCATTGATCTCAGGTGTGAAGTTCAAGCCAGTTCCATCAGGGTCAGTAGATTCAAAACCAGGATCCACCGCTTGCGTACCATCAGCGTTAAACTGAGGGCCCACAATAAAGTTGGAAAGTCTGGCATCCTGAGTACCTGTGGCGTTAGGATCGTCATTTAAACCTCTGTAAACAAATCCTTGTGGACCAGGGTTTTGCTCTGGATCAATGTAAGAGTTATAAAACTCTTCTACTGCAGAATAACCATTCCAAGGTTGATAAGTAAATTGAAATACACCTTGGCTAGCGTAATGCAAAGTCATAGCACCCCAGTTAAAACCAGTAGCAAAAACTTTATCGTAAGGAATCACAAAGATATTTTCTGGTGAACCAGAATTCTCTACGGCAAAGTTATCAGCATAAACAGGGTTCAAGCTGTAAAGTCCGCTGTTCATGACAGCCTCTGCATCAGCAGCAGCATCAGCCCATCGAGCAGTACCTGTATATACTTCTGCATTCAAATACAATCTTGATCTTAATGCTAAAGCTGTCCAACGGTTCATACGACCATAAGTAGCTGAACTATTCTCTGCAGGCAATAAATCGATTATTGCATTCAATTCACTCTCCACAAAATTAAATACCTCTTGTCTAGAAGCAGTTGAAGGGTTACTTGTATCCGTAAAGTCTACTTGTAACGGTACATTTCCAAATGCATCTAGTGCCCAATAATACCATAATGCTCTTAATCCCCTAAGCTCTGCAATAAATGCTGCAGATGAAGGAGAATCAAGTTGCTCAAATTGGAAAATTAAGCGATTAGTAGTTGCAATACCGCTATAAATCTGTGTCCATGCTCCATTAATAAAACCATTATCAGGAGCTATCTCATGTTGGTGTAATTGAATTAGAATTCCACCATCAAACCAGTCACCGCCCTTTGTTGTCACAACTAATTCATCTGAAGCCAGTGAATTACTAGACCAAAGAGCAGCATGGTTACCAAGCCCACTAAAGGCTGAATAAGCCTGCCCTAGCGCTGCCACAAATTCCTCGTCCGTTTGAAAGAAGTTCTCCGACGTTACTGTGTCGAAAAGCTCCTCATCTAAATCCGTACAAGACTGGCTAAAGAAAGCTAATCCTGTAAAGATGAGCGCCATACGTGTTAAGAATGTCTTTTTCATAATACTTTATTTACTTTTTATTAGAAACCAAGATTTACACCAAATGTTAGTATGGTGGTTGTGAAATAGGTTGATCTACGCTCAATACCAGGAGCAAGAGGGTCTGCCTGATCAGGGAATAGACCTACATTTCCACCGTTATCACCATCGATCGTGTCTTCATATCTAACTTCAGGATCTACACCAGTATAACCAGTGATTGTGAATAGGTTCTGTCCAGAAATAAATACCCGAAGTTTTCTGAAAGCTGCACCTGGATCAAGTGATACGTTATAACCAAGTGTTGCGTTATCCAACCTTATAAAGCTTGCATCTTCAACGAATCTATCGTGAGCACCTGCAACTTTTACATTTGGATCAAAGTTTTCAGTATTTACCACATTGTAGTTACCTACTGTAGTGATCTCAGTGTTTTCATAGAAACCTCTGTAGCTATTGAATAAGTCATGTCCAAAAGCACCTCTTAAGAAGAAGTTAAGATCCCAATTGCCAAACGTGAAGTTATTGTTAACACCAATTGTTAAATCAGGAAGTCCATTTCCGTTTACCTGACGATCAGCATCACAAGCACAGTAAGAACCATCACCATCTAAATCAGCGTAATCTAAAGTTCCATCATCATTTACTCCATTAACAACAGGACCCCAAAGTTGACCTAGTTCTTCACCTTCAGCAACTCTAGACAACAGAACGTTTGATTGGCCTGGAGCACCCATTGAAGCTCTGAAGTTTACACCACCGTTTCCAAAAGTAAGACCTTGATCAGGGTTACCTAGTTGATTTACAGTTGTTCTAAATGTAGCTAAGTTGATACCTGGTGTCCAGCTGAAATTTGAATTGTTAACCGCAGCATAGTTAAGTGCTAATTCCATACCTGTATTTTCAAGCTCACCTACGTTAACCAAAGTCTGGTTGAACAAGTTTGGTGGCACAGGTACATTCACAGTTAATAGCAGATCACTAGTAGTTCTGGTATACCAATCAAAGCTACCAGTAAGTCTAGATTCAAGTAGAGCAAAATCTAAACCAACATTGATTTCATCCTTAGTCTCCCATGAAAGTAAAGGGTTTGGATTAGACACAGGTCCAAAACTTGGGCCATATGCTCCATTCTGGAAGAAGTTTCCTGTAGGTCCAAATCTCTGTAAAGACTGATAAGGGTCAGCTGGAATATTACCAGTACGTCCGTAACTAGCTCTGAATTTCAAGTTGTCAACACCAGAAATATCAAACAGGTTACTAAGTGTAACACCAGCACTTACCGCAGGGAAAAGACCCCACTTATTGTCTTCACCAAAACGCGTAGAGCCTTCATAACGTGCACTTGCTGAAATAAAGTAAGTACCATCTATGTTAAAGTTTGCTCTACCAAAGAAAGCAACTAGCTTACTAGTATTTTTATAACTCAATACAGAGCCTAGTCCATTAGCAAAGTCCAATGCTGCACCCATATTGTTGTATGTAAATGCATCAGTAAGGAAGTTACCACCAAACATACCGAAACCTTCATCAATAAATTCCTGATATGAATAACCACCTAAGAAAGCAAAATCAGTCTTGCTACCTAGACTTGCATCATAATTTACGGTAGTCTCAAAGAGTTGATTAAACCTTTCATCAGTCCTTCTAAGAGCAATACCATTTCTATTAGCTCCTCTCCATCTTAACTCTTTGCCATAGTACTCACCTCTTAGGTCATTTTCTCTCTGTTGAGAATAAAAAACACCAACCTTTAAGTTATCAAGGATGTAATAGTCACCTCTAATACTTGCAAGAATTCTGGTATCTCTACCTTCATTGATACCTTGCTCAGCTATAGAAAGAGGGTTAAAGAAGTCAAATATATCTCTTTCAGCATAACCGCCTTGAGCAGTAATACCATTACCACTTTGATCAGCATAAACTGGCATAGTTGGGTTAGCAACCACCGCATATCTAAATGCCTCTGGATTACCAAACTGAGCATTTTTAGTTGTAGCCGCAATTTGAGTAGTCAATGTAAGTTTATCATCAAATGCTTTTTGTGATAAATTCAACCTTGCATTTAGCTGAGTAAATCCAGTGTTAAGACCTACTCCCTCTGCATCCCTTAGGTTTATGGAAGCACGGTAAGAAGTAGTGCTAGTACCACCTGACATGGATAGGTTATGTACTTGCGTAACACCTGTCTGAGTTACAAGATCTAGCCAGTCTGTTTCACTGCCTAAGTCATTAGCTCCATCTACCGCTCTATATTGAGCAGCATCCATAAAGTTCATTTCATTGGCTAATACTTCAGCCGCTACAGATGCATTATAATCTACCTGTACTTTTCCTTCTTTACCAGACTTTGTTGTTACCAAAATCACACCAGAAGAACCACGAGTACCATAAATAGCCGCCGCAGATCCATCTTTCAATACATCAATAGATGCGATATCGTTAGGGTCAACTGTACTTAAAGAGCCTCCAATTACACCATCGATTACAACAAGTGGCTCGGCATTAGCACCTACTGTTGATACACCTCTTAAACGAATGTTGAATCCACCGTTAGGGTCACCACCTGGTCTTGAAACAGTAAGCCCTGGCACTTTACCAGCAATCAACTGTGCAGGATCGTTAACCGTACCTTTGTTGAATTCTTCTTCTTTTACACTTGCCACTGCACTGGTGATCTCTTTCTTTTCCTGAGTACCGTAACCTACAACGACAATCTCTTCAAGTGACTGCACATCTAGTCCCAATTGGACATCCACTACACTCCTTGAACCTACTGCCACTTCCGAAGTGGCATAACCAACATACGAGACAACTAGAGTCACATCATCACCAGAAACGTTAATGGAGTAGTCTCCATTAAAATCAGTAATCGTTCCGTTTGATGTACCCTTAATTACCACGTTAGCTCCAGGTATTCCTTCACCCGTTTCGCCATCAGTAATAGTCCCGGTAACTGTTCTTCCCTGAGCCAATGCCAGGCTCATGGAGGTCACGGATACCAGAAATAGTAGTAAAAACTTCTTCATATTATTCCGCTTTGTTATTTGTTAAAAAAAGTTTTAGCATAAACAATAATTCTCCTTTAAGGAGATTAATTGATTAGGCATATTAAAAAGGATTTTTAATAAAAACAACAGGATTTTACATTCTAAGCAAATGCAAACGTTTTCAAAGCGGAAAAAATGGTCGATTTGTAAATTATGACTTTTCTAAGAACTGAAAATGGCAAAATTGTGGTTGCATAGATGCCTTGGATGCCACAAGGAGATTCTGGAAATTCTACTTTTTACAGCCAGAAATTTCGAGATTTTGATGCTATCTAATAGCAAATTGTAAAGGATGGATAGTAGTTCATAGTAAAGAGACTGCCTCAGAAGAGTTAGCTTATTTGAATACCTATCTGCTTAAGTTCTTGATTACAAAAAAACAGAGGCCGTTCAAAGTATTTTTGAATCGGCCTCTTCAAATACTGATACTGTTATTTCAAACTAATTGTCAATCGGTGAGTTTCGGATGGGTTTAATCTAACCAGATTTTCACCTTCATATGTGCCCCATTCACCCAAGTGCACTACAATGGATTCACAACTTGCAGATGGGAGTGGTTTTATATTAAGTTCTGCGCTTTCACCCGACGCATCCACTTCAAGTTCAAATTCCAACTCTCCAAATGGCGTAGTGACTCCATTCAACGCCGTTTTCATACCCTTTTCTAGCCACTCTTTAGGCATGCCTTCCAATAGGTGCATTTCATTGCCTCGATCCAGTGCTAACAAGTGAGTAGCGAGACGGATAAATTCAGCACTTGCCCAGTTGTGAGGCATGTCGCCAAAAATCTTTTCACCCTCACCCTGAGGATATTGCTCTTCGCGCCATACATAAAGTGGGGTGGCATGATTTCCCATAGCATAAAGCTGATCTATTGCTTTAGCTGCATCACCTTGCCAAAGCCATGCATGACCATAAAAAGATGAAAAATAGTTCCAAATGCCATCAGTTAGCCAACCGGTATTTAATACCATACCTTCTTTTTCGTATGTCTCCAACATAGCTAGATTACCAGCAATTAGTGGATCATCCTTTTCAAATATTTGTCCAGGATATACTGCATGGCAAAATGCCCATTGGGCTTTATTGGCAGTAGCCCATTCAGGATAGGTTTTGAGCATTTCATCTTCAAATACCATTAGTATATGTAGATATTCATTTCCGTAAAAATCAACCTGTAAATCTCGCTCGGCGGCTTTTCGGAAGGTGGCATAAAAATCGTCATATTCTTCTTGCCATTCCTCTGCTTCAGCGTCTTTACCCAACCACCGGGCTGCGTCGATATAAGCTCTTAGCCCTACCAAATTCCATAATACATTAGAATATTCGTAATATGGCTTTTGGGTAGTGCCCGTCCAACCGATACCTCCATCTGCAAATCCAGGAGGGATAAGACCATCATCCAATGGAGATTCGTTTTCTAAAGTCTTGGCTCTAAGCGTTTTGATGTACTCCGCTGCCCGGCCAAGTTGATCCCATTTAGACAAAAGCCATTCTTTATCCTGCTTTAATAGAGCCTGTCTTATTGTGGCCCAAATTACTATGCCATTTTCTTTATGATAATAATTTAGGATCTCAAATCTTCCATCCTCTTTTTGAAAGCTCAACATGTAATCGATACCTGCTCTCGCCTGATCACCTGCCCCTAACATTGTTGCTGTTTCCAACATAAAAGCCCCATCAACTATATACAAAGCCCTATATACACTAGGTCCAACCTGAAAAGCCGGAAGTCCGTTTTTAATCTCTCGAGCTTGCCAAATATTGCGAATGGAAGCATCTATTAGATTTTGAATACCCTTGTCTGGTATGGTGATTCTTCCATAAGGTAGATCGTAGTTATTCCAATATTTGATATTTTGCTTTTTAGCATTCTCAACTTCCTTCAAATTGGTGGGGTAAGCTGCCAATTTGCCACCACCATAATTCATTACTGCAAAGTTGAAACTGTCTCCTGCTTCTATAGTGACAGCTTCAAATGTTACCGTGGCTTTGGCACGCTTATCATCCTGCGTAATAACAAAATCTTGAGGTTTCAAAGAAAAGGCTACTTCATCGTGACCTTCCATCACTAGCCGATCTCCCTTTTGCTCTA
Source organism: Cyclobacteriaceae bacterium (assembly GCA_965227155.1). Taxonomy (GTDB): domain Bacteria; phylum Bacteroidota; class Bacteroidia; order Cytophagales; family Cyclobacteriaceae; genus UBA6059. Next base: position 2,311,862 of record OZ245731.1, on the reverse strand, counting down.
AAGTACCATAGCTTTCTGCCCAAACGACGGGGGTAAAGTTTTTAGAACCAGACGTGGTGTTTCGAATGGTAAAATACATAACATCATTTCTCGGCATGTCAGCATTTTGACTGTTTTTCAGGTCGGGATCAATAGAAAGTGGAGTGGCTGAATTTACGATTTTTTGAGGTATCTCAGTTACAGCAAAAGATTCTTCAATAATCTCGAAATCACCGTCTTTTGTAGTGGTTATTACAATAGGAACTTTTGGGCTATGTAATCTCTGAGTTATTTCTGCCCCTTCAGTTACCTTAAGGTGTATTTCATTGTAAGGATTTTGATAATCCCAACTTTCCACCTTGTAATATATCAATCCACCATCTTTAGCAACCAAACTCTTGTATGGATCATCTGGTAAACAGATTGCTGTTTGCCAATCAAGCGGTGGATACTTGAAGTCTATTTCTCGTTTATCCTGACCTAAAGTTACATTAACTAAAAGCAGGCCGATGGCCAAGAAGGCTAATGCCAGCAATTTCATTCTAAATTGATTCATAATTGTTCACTTTGGGTTGTCTATATTAATCTTACTTGTGTTTCTTATATCTACTCTCAACATCATGATAAAAATCCACCTTTATGGTGCTTGATTCATCGGTGGGAATCTCTATGAGTGAATTCTCTGAATAGGTTGAACCATTAACCGTTACTTTCCAAATGGGCAGTTGAAAATGCTCAAGGTGAAGAACAATCTTACCTGGCTTATTTCTGATAGGTGGCGTAAAGTCAATAGTGCTAGATAATCCATCATCAGCAACTTCTACTACCATTGAAAATTCACCAAAACTACTAGCAACCTTATTTAGGTTTATTTTGCTGCCTTGCTCTGACCATGTAGTAGGCATACCTTCCAAAAGATGTAATTCATTACCTCTTTCGAATGCCAATAGATGACGGACTAGTCTTATGTATTCAGCAGAAGCCCAATTGTGAGGCATATCTCCCCAATCATCTTCACCTCTCATTTGACCTACCGGATATTGCTCCTCGACCCATACATAGGTAGGACTTGCATGATTGCTAAATGCATAAAGCGTTGTGCCGGCTTTTCTTCCATGCCCCATCCATAAATGTGCATGGGCATACATCGAAGCAAAATAATTCCATATGCCGTGGGCAAGCCATCCGGTACCAAAAACGGTGCCCTGCCTTTGTGCATCATCAAGCATATCCATCATGCCAACAAGGATTGGATTCTTAGGGTCAAATACTTCTCCTGGATGAACAGAATGCATAAATGCCCATGCCCCACGCTGTGGTAACTGCGGCACATCACCTCGCATAGTAACTGGCACATACTTATTCCCAAAAGCATCTTCAATCATATCCCTTTCAGCGGCTTTTTGATAAGTATTGAAAAAATCATCAAACTCCATCTCCCAATCTTTTGCTTTGGGCAAATTGAGTTCTTTTGCCATGGCAACGGCGGATTTTAACCCGGCCAGGTTCCAGTACACATTGGTGTACTCGTTAAAATCACTCATACCTTCAGCCTCTCTTCGTCCGACATCTCGGCCACCCAGGCCACCATCTCCAGCACCTCGTGGCATCAACCCGTCATTAAGAGGTGTGTCATCATTTCTACTGAGGTCACGATAAGATTTTATCAACTCAACATCGCGCTCAACCTTAGGCCAAACTTTTTGGAGCCATTCCTTATCTCCTGTTAATTCTGCATGTCTTTTAACCATCCAGAGTCTAAGACCTGATCTTTTAAAAAAAGTAAGACCAGCCGGATCTGTAGTATCGTTATCAAACTGACTTTCCAGTGCAACTCTAGCGTCTTTCCATTCTCCCAAATATGTAAGTGATTCCATAAAGAAAGGACCATCGGCTGCCCAGCTACCTCTATAGTGACCTGGACCAATTTGAATGATAAAATCACCATCCAATAGCTCGCTAGCCTGATATATATTTCTAATGCTAGCATCTAGTATGTTTTGGATTCCTTTATCCGGCACTTCAATTTTACCATAAGGTAGATTTGCACCTTTTCCCCAATAAGATATCGCTCGATCAAGCTCCGTTTGAGCATCTTTAACCTTATCAGGGATAGATTCTTTGAGTGCTAATGCTTTTTGCAAATACCGCTCATAACCCGGATACATATAATCATAATGATTAAATGGCTGATCGAATTTTGCGGTATATATAGATACCAATACTTCAAGAGAAGCGCCAGATTTTAGCACTTGCTGATCATATTGCAAGGTAACCCTTCCCTCCTCTACCATCACATTAGTTGGTTTTGGGTCAATTGTTAATATAGGGGCCTTATTACCTTCTGCATAATACAGCTTAGAGCCATCCCAATAAAGGCTTTCACTATTTTCAATTTCAATTTGAAATTGCCCTGCTTGTGAACTTGCTGTTTCATTTTTCACTCGTGCCCATAGGTAATCTATGCGCCTTGGTGCCCATTCTTCAATATCATCATACTCCGGAGCTCTTGCAAAAGCAGTTTGATATAAAGTAAGCCCGTTTACGCTCGATTCTGTCAGCATAATGGGTGTTTTGGCATTATGCAATTCCTGATGATATGGCGTATACTCTGTTGTACCAACCAGGCTTGCCCTAATTCTTAACTTGTAATCAGGCTCAGGTACACGAAAATCAAATACATAGCCATCAAAATTATACAATAGCGTTCCATCATTGGCTATAACGGTTTTATGAGGGTCCGAAGGAAGTCCAATAATGCTTTGCCAATACAATGGAGCATAACGAAAATCTACTTTTTGTTCCTCGAGATTTTCAACTGGACCAGTTAGTGGATAGGAGCCAAACTCCAGTTTTTGACCGCTAGCTTCAAACAGCACAAATGATATAGCTGCTATTGAATATGCAAAAGATAAAATAAAGCTTTTAACCATAATGATAGGGTTTATTGGGTTGATGTATTGGACGGAAACATGGTTACTCGCAATAGTGTACTTCCATAAGGCACCAGATTCAAAGTGACATTTTCACTTCCTAATTCTAAGTCTTTAGGAAACATTGCATTCTTGAGCGCATTCTTACCAAGCTTTTCATCCATTACCTCATTCAAATGCCAGTTTTTAACTGCACGCGCATTTATCTGAAGTTGTATTGGTGAATTGCCTACATCCCAAGGGTAACCTTCCTGATCAATATTGATAACCTTTACATCCTCCGCATTAAGCGAATGTGGACTATAGGCCCAAGGTTCATTTGGAAATAAAGCATAGGCTGGAAAAGCTTCTGAATACTTATCGTAACTGGTCACATAGGTAGTAGAATCATCTACTGGCAAACTGAAAACCAGTGGGCCTCTTTCAAAAGACACACCATTATTCGGCCAATTTTTGATACTTACATCCATAGGCAGCGAAAGTGTAATTACATCACCATCATTAAACTTTCTTGAGAGCCTATGAAAGCTACCTGGTTGAACCGGCTCATTAATTGATGCTCCATTAATTAAAATATCAGGATTTTTACACCATCCGGGAATCCTTAATTCAAAATCAAATTTTATATCATTCTCGGTTTCAATTTCAAAATCAATTGCCTCTTCGAATGGATATTTGGTTTCCTGCTTAATTGTAACCTCCTTATTTTGAGGTCCTGCATTTGTAGAAAATGATGATGGCCCATATAGGGATGCAGCTATGCCGTTACTATTAGTCTTAAGCCACATTTGCATGGTATAATAGGGCATAAATCGGTTGATATTACCAGTACAGCAGGCTACAGACATGCCGGGGTTGTAAGCCATGAATTCTTTGTAATACCCAAAATGGTTAGACTCATGCGTTGCAATCACTTGATTGGGTGCTGAGAAGTATTGATGCGCCCTGAAATCTTTGGTTATCGCTCCTAAAGCTGCATTAAATGCTGATTTCTCGATTTTGTCAGCCCATTTTGAATTACCAGTAGCTTTAAGCAGGATACCATAAGTATAGGGTAGTGTACCATAGTTGCAAGTCTCATGGCCGGCCAGTTCATTTACAGGTTTGAAATGCTCAGTAGTACTTGGGTGACCCGAGGGTAGCATAAAATGCTTTTCAACCTTCTCGAGCCCATGAATAGCCTCCTCTAAATATGCTTCATTTCCTGTTTGTAAATACAATAATGCGGGGATTTTCACTACCTCGAAATAGACAACTCCATGTTGATCAGGCACCCTATCAGACTCAAAAATCATATCAGAACCTGCTCTTGTACGATTTTTAAAGTCAGACTTAAAAAGCCTGTACGACTCTTCAGCCATATTCAAAAGCGTTGAATCACCTGTTTTCTCAAAGAGCCAACACATTGCTTCTACATTAGCTACATCCAATTCATCCTGAAAATCTTCAGCAGTATGGTTTAAATAATGCTTATGCATTGCCTCAATTATACGCTGATCATTGGTCTGTTCATACTCAGTTATGAAAGCTCGGAAAAGTCCTGCATAAGGCCACCTGTTCCATCGACCAATCAGCTTGCCCGGGCCTAATGTACCATTGGCTAAAGGGTTCTCAATAAGGTGATAAACCTGATCTTTGCCCCTCTTGATCAAATCCTGGTCATTTAAGATATATCCTGCTTTTATGGCCCCATCTATGTAATAGCCCGTCTGCTCATACGGCCACCAGAAAATACCTGGGTCATTTTCTCCTCCATTTTGAAAGTTTTCAATGCGAGGGCTCCTATCGCGCTCCATTTCAGTAGTAGCATCAATTTTTATCCTCTCCATCCACATTTTCGTGTCGAATGGGTAGCCTGCTTCTTGTGGGTTTCCGGTAAGCCCTGACTTTTGCCGTTTTAAAAATTCAAGAATCCAACCTTGAGGCTCAATAGTGGATATTTGAGGCCATTCATAAATTTCCCGATCTGTAGTTTGATAGGGATTTTCATTTGTTTCGCAAGACCAAAAAATCAGCGTTATGGAGATTGCTGCAGCTATGGTCAGGATATTATTTTTATACCTAAGATTCATAATATGTATTGATCAGGGTGTGAAATTTTTCCATTTTTCGGCAGCAACACCTGGCGTAACTACAAAATCAAAATGATGTGGATTTTCCTCAAAGACCTCATATATAGGTTTATTTAAACCCAGGTCAAATTGATGATATTGCTCCGGTGACTTTTCAATAAGTTCTGACTTGTGATAGTTTTGATTAGCCTCCCAGGTTATGCCTCCACTTTCATCCAGAAATGGGAACCATGCCAGGCCTTTGTGCGCCCTTACCTCATCGTATAAAAAAGCGTAATCTCTAATACACCATGCCCCAAAGGTTAGTGCTTCATTTGGGTCGGCACTGATGGTAGCATGAGCCCAGGCAGGCGGCACAATTACAACATCTCCTGGTTTTGCGTACACTGCAAAACAACGTCCAGGTTCATCCTGGGCAGTTTCCTGCATGTAAATAATAGCTTTACCCTTCCATATTTCATAAACTTCTGGTGTGGACCAGCCATTAGAAAATTTTGAAGTGGCATGAATGTGCCCCTGACTCCTAACTGGCTCTTTGCCCAATTGTCCTTTAGCATAAGTCACTACTCCAAATAGTAAATGCAGATCTTCCAGCAAGGCTTTATGCTGAATTTTACCTACATCCATCGCTATTGAGTAAACAACATCCGGACCGTCACAATCAGGGTCCGCCAGACTTTTTCTTATACTGTCAAGGTCCCTGTTTTCTACCTCAGGGCCAAAGACTCCACTTCCATATTCAAAACCAAGGGGATTTTCTGTAGGTATTACGGACAGCCCAGGATCAAAATTTTTCATCGCATAAAATTCTAATGTCTTACAAATGCTTTTACAGTACCACAGGTCTTACCTATGGATTTACCATAGGGTGAAATTGTGTATTCACCTACAGCCTCTGGAATCACAAAAGTTTCAGCATAATGAACCACAAATGGTTGAAATGCCTGGGTAGGGCTCTCAACGATTGCCTCTTCGCCTTCGACCAAATTGAGCACATTTACACTCCCCGATGTTTCATGATATACGGTTTGTGTGAACCAGTGTCTCCTTGTCTCGATAAACTCTGCCTCGTGCAAACCGGTGCGCTCCTCCTTCCAGCCTTTTCCTTCAGCAATAGGTTCTATTTTGTTGATCAGGTTACTCCTGGTCCAATCAGTATCCCGATCCCATTGTATATTCTTAGCTCCGTGTTTAATATTTATTGGCCTGGGTTTACCATCGAGCCCTAGTCGACCCCAATCCCAAAGCTTGAAAGTAAAAATGTACGGAGTAGCACTAATCTCAAGCACCATAGAGTCAGTACCAGAGCAATGCACAGTTCCTGCAGGTATTAAAAAATGATCATGTTTTTTCGCTGGCCACTTGTTTACATATTTTTCGGCATCAAAGTGAACTCCTTCATTTTGAGCTTTTTCCAAATCATCGATCATCGCCTGCCGATCAACATTATTTTTCACACCTAGATATACTGTTGCATTGTCTTCCGCGGCATCCAGTAGATAATAACTTTCATCTTGTGTATAATGCATGCCAAAATGCTCCTGAATATATTGTGTTAACGGATGCACCTGCAGACTAAGATTTCCTCCAGCCATAGTGTCGAGAAAGTCAAACCGGATAGGAAACTCATCCCCAAATCGACCATATACGGGCTCACCCAACAATGCTTTTGGTTGTTGAAAAACAAGATTGATAGATGGTGTTTCAAATAGGATATCACCAACTTTCAATAGCATGGAATTTTCCTCCGGAACGCAATCGAAGCACCATGCGAAATTTGCAGGCTCTGGATCCAGTTGACAAACCTCACGCATCCACTGTCCACCCCATGGTCCAGGGTCAAAAAAAGGCACTAAACGAAATGGCCGCTGCACAGCATGTGCCATAGCCTGATTAAAAGTGCTACCCTTAATCATCTTGGGCTGTTCATTGTCATTGGCATCAATTACAAAATCCCAACGATTATACAGCTCCTTTTTATAGCGATCGAGCACCCTCCAATCCACAAAAAAACTTCGCTTATATGTAGCAGTCGCACTTTCATGCTTATTCTCAGCACCAAGATTATTGATTAGGTTTTTTCGCTGACGCTGTTGTATTTCCCATCTAGCCATGTCAGCATATACCAGTAAATCAGCCTTTGGAGCAAACATGCCAGCACCATATCCAAATACTAATGTGATGCCCTGAGAGTCATTTATTTGTTTTCTTAGTTTCTCTATTTTTTCATGATTGAAAAAATCTTGAAGGTGAAAGCGTGACATAAATCCAAAAACACGGTCATCAGTCACATCTGGAAATACCATCTCATGGATTTCATCTGAAGATTTTAGCGCATCTTTAGTTTCAAAAAAGGAAATATTGGGCAAAGTCTTTTTTAAAATCTCAAGGTATTTATGTTCATCTATACCTTGATAATAGTCAAATGCGATGATGCAATTTCCAGATTGGTTATCGACATCTTCTAATAGCCTATTCACTATATCGGTCCACCCGACCCAGCATTGCTGGTCTATATGTGAAATATCAATAGTAGGTTGTTTATCGTAGTTCGGTTGTTGATCCCTGTAATTTGGCATGATAGATTTTTTGTCCGTGAAAGAATTGCTATTGGAGAATTAATCTTGCTTTACAACCACAGGCTCACCTTCCAGGGCCTTTACACGGGCCGCAAACCCCTCTTTCAAGATTGTTTCATAATCGTGACCCGCGTCGCTAGGCCAGCAAGCACCAAAGGAAAATGGCTCTTCTCCGGTGTTAATTGTTCTGTGAGCAACTTTGCCAGGAATGTAGTGGAGACTTCCAGGTACCATTTCCTCCACCCAAAAATTCCTGTTTTGATCCATAAAAAGTAGCGCACCCTTCCCTTCTATACCCCAATAGTATTCTCCAGTATCTATTTTGGCATGAAAATGACCTTTAGTCATAAAATATTCATCGCCAACCTGACCCGGATAAATCGTTGTAAATCCAAAAAAGAGTCCCCCTTCCTTTCCCTGGTCAACCGGAAAATAACAATCAACCTCATAGGCCAATTGATCTAAATCCATTGATTTTAGTGCATCCTGGTCCTCAAAAATATCTTTGATTTGACCTAAGGTTCTGGTAGACTTCACAGCCTCCGAACCTTCAAGACTTGCTTTATTGATCCTTAATGGTGCTTTCTTAATTAATTCCATACCTACTTTTTAACACTTTTTTGACTTTATAAAGGTCAGTTAAGTAGGTGAAACCTTTTGACAAAATTTATTCAAAAGATTACGGAATATTACCCTGATACAATGGAGATCGCTTTACTCTATGCTAATATAGAGGTCAATTATTCCGACTTGACTTATTAAATCCTAAACGCGCTCTAGTTTAATAGGGTATGTTCTACCGGAATACCATTGGGGGACATATATATTTTCATCCTGATCAACACATACATCATGTGGATTAAGAAAGGTACTGTAGTCAGAACTAGGCTTCTGAAGGTTATTATTTTCATAGGCGGGCGCAGAACCACCCGGTAACGAAACAATCTTATTATCCTTATCCAGCACGGCAACCATACCATCGTACTCCCACCAACTGTTGGTTACTATAACCGCAAAATATATATTATCTCCCTTGATTACCGGTCTGCAAATCCAGCAGCCGGGTAGCGGAATTCTTTCGATAAGATTGCCCTCCATATCAAACCGCTTCAACTCATTCATAGTCCTGGCTGATACCAACAGCGTTGGCGCTTTACCTCCTCTAGTATCTACAGTGATGCCATGGCAACAATCAAACTGGTGGGCAGCATCTCCTTTGCCACCAAAATGTCGAATATATTCCCCCTTGCTGTTATATTGTATAATATAGTTTAATCCATAACCATCTGTTACATAGATATCTCCATTAGGAGCTATGGCCGTTTCCGTAGGCTTATATTCTTCAGGCTTTACATATACACCAGATTCCTTAGGAAAATCCAGGGTCATAAGTACATTGCCATTAATGTCAGCTTTAAAAACCTGGTGACGTTCAAAATCCGTCATATATAGAAATTCTTCACCCCCTTCTTCAGATAAGGTTAAACCATGCGCTCCAGGAAAGTCAGTGCCTGCCGTTTTTAGTACCTTCCCAGATTGGTCATAATAAATGAGATTATTTTTAGTCTCGTTGGTGAAGAGAATTAGCCTTCCTTGCTTGTCCTGCACCATTTCATGGCAATCCTTTACTGGAACTTTAGCAGGATCCTGTACTCCCCACTCTTTGTTAACCTTGTACTTGAAATTACCATGTCCTATTGTATCCTGCTGTACATTCTTTTTAGGAATATGGAAAGAAAAATTAGGTGCAATTAATCCAGCACTCCCTGCTACGAAAGCTGACTTTTTAATGAAATCTCTACGGTTATTATGCATGATTATGGATAGGTTAGTGATTTAAGTATTGTTGGAAATGCCTAGATCAATACTGAGATCCGGGTATTTACTTATTATTTGAGCTACCTGATCTTCAGTTATTTGCGTTTTCCAGGCATAAATTCGTTTCAAAGAAGGCAATTCAGCAACAGCCAATATTCCATCGATAGTGACTTGCGTATTAAAAATATTTAAGGACTCAAGATATTGAAGGTCTTTTAAATGCATTAATCCTGCATCTGTAATATCATTTTCTTGTATCCTGAGCCTGGTAAGATGAGGTAGGTTTTTGATTACCGATAAATCATTATCTGCAAGAGAAACGCCAGATAAATCAAGCCACGTGATCTGTGTAGCCGCATTCTCTAATAAAGCCAATTGTGTCTTATCAAATGTACTGGTAGCCTTTATCTGGAGCCAGGGACTACCGTTAGCCAATGGATTTACCGTAAAACCTGCGGTTTCCAATTGTGCGATCAAATTGTCAGCCAGGGGTTCAATAGATACTCTATTATACACCGGCTGGGGACTTACATCATAGTTGTAATCTCTTACCAACAATTGCTGCAATTCATTCGGTATCTGTGTATCTGCCAATTTTTGTTCGAAGGATGCTCCCTGATCGAGCCAGTGCGATAGCAGTTTGATTTGTGTAAAAGAAAGAGGTTCACCACTTGGTGGCATAAATTTTCTCTCCTTAGGTGATAAAGTTACCCTTTTGAAAATCTCAGACTTTAAAGCATTACCTGGCGTCAGAATTTTACCACCGTCACCACCTTTCTTATATCCTTCAATCGTAGCGAGGTTCAACCCACCACTGGTATTTTCATTATTATGACATTGAATACATTTTTCTTCAATGATAGGGTGAATAATATCGGAAAATAAAACTACTGAATCAGGAGATGGCAGATTGGCTAAAGCATTGCCCTTAGTTGAAGGACCTAAAGTTTCTTTGACAAAAGCAGGGGCATATTCAAATAAGTAATTTTCGCCATGGGTCAGATTACCTCCCAAATGCCCTGTAGCACTGATTAAGCCTATCAACATGAAAGGGACAAAAGCAATAAGCCTATACCGATCATTTGCAATAAACTGCCGAAAAAGCCAGTAGCCTAAAGTAAGTACCGTTAAACCAATGCCTAACCATTTGTGCCAAAACAAGGTATCTCCTCCATAGCCTCCGTTTTCAGCTAGAAGCCAACCGCAACCTACAGCAGCCAGTGAAGCTATACCGCTCAATAACCATGCGATATTAATGACAGACTGATTTGCATTAATGTTGAATAGGTTAATCCTGCTAAGTATTTCCAGGACAAAAGCTAGTATAATAAAACCTATGGGCAGATGAACAACCAATGGGTGAAATCTGCCAATAAACAATCCAAAATCAGTCTCTTCCATTTATAGTGTTATCAGGCAAGTAAATCATTTACTACGTGACCATGCACATCCGTTAGTCTGAATCGTCTACCCTGATGCTTATAGGTTAGCTTTTCGTGATCAATCCCAAGCATATGCATAATGGTTGCCTGGAAATCATGCACATGAACAGGATTGTGAGCAATATTATAACCAAATTCATCTGTTTCTCCATAACTAAAGCCTTTTTTGGCACCACCGCCGGCCATCCACATGGTAAAGCATCTGGGGTGGTGGTCACGGCCATGTCTATCATCTAATTTACCTTGGGAATAATTCGTTCTACCAAATTCTCCACCCCATATCACTAGCGTGTCCTCCAGCAAACCTCGTTGCTTAAGGTCTTTAACTAATGCTGCTGAAGCTTGATCCGTACTTTTGGCCATTACAGCCAGGTCGTTGGGTAAATTATAATGTTGATCCCATCCCTGATGATACAATTGAACAAACTTTACATCTTTCTCGATTAACCTTCGCGCTAAAAGGCAATTGGCAGCGAAGGTACCTGGCCGACGAGATTCTTCACCATACATATCGTATATGTAATCCGGCTCATTGGAAATATCCATAGTTTCAGGCACAGAAGTTTGCATTCTGTAGGCCATCTCATACTGAGCCATACGAGAGGTTATTTCAGGATCATGCGTTTTTTCAAATTGGTTTTGATTCAAATCAGCCAGAAAATCAAGCATTTGTCGCCTGCTTTTTTTACCTAACCCGGGAGGGTCGTTGAGATAGAGTACCGGGTCTTTTCCAGACCTAAATTGTACACCCTGATGTAAGGATGGTAAGAACCCGTTGCCCCATAGCCTTGAGTATAGTGGTTGTCCTCCTTCGCGACCCCTGGAAAGCAAGACACAGAAAGCCGGTAAGTTTTGGTTGTCGGTACCTAGACCATAGCTTAGCCATGAGCCAATACATGGCCTTCCAGGTTGCTGTGAGCCTGTTTGAAAGAATGTAATGGCAGGGTCATGATTGATCGCATCAGTATACATGGATTTAATAAAACACAAATCGTCAACCACCTCAGCAGTATGAGGCATCAATTCTGATACCCAGCTGCCGCTTTTCCCATGCTGACTAAACTTAAAACGAGAGCCAACTAAAGGGAAAGATGACTGTCCTGAGGTCATACCTGTGAGTCGTTGACCACCCCGCACAGATTCGGGTAACTCTTCTCCGGTCATTTTATCAAGAAGAGGTTTGTAGTCAAACAAATCATGCTGGGATGGTCCGCCACTTTGAAAGAGGAATATTACTCTTTTAGCAGTAGGAATAAAATGAGGACCCCCAAGTATGCCATTACCAGAATCACTTTTGGCAAATAGCGATGTTGGATTGAGTATTGATGCCAAAGCTGCACTACCCAATCCAAGTGTAGATTTTGTAAGAAAATCCCTTCGATTCAGGTGATTGGCTATATGTTCATCATTATGGCTCATAATTTTTTATTTACCGTTTATAAATTGCTTCATCATAATTCATGAGCGTGCTGGCTATTACTGTATAAGCAGCCACTTCGTGTACAGGAGCATTTGGTTCTTGAGGATATTCCCCTACACTTACCAATTCTTTTGCACTCTTTGTGTCATTATTATAATGATCTAATTCTTCGTCTAATAATTGAACCAATAGTTCAATTTCGTTTGGTTCGGGATTTCTGCTGGTAAGTAGTTTAAATGCTAACTTAATCCGCTCCTCCTTTTTAGATTCCTTAATTACAATTTGCTGCGCCAGCACTCTTGCTGCTTCTACAAATTGAGGATCATTTAGAAGCACCAAAGCCTGCAAAGGTGTATTGGTGCTTTGTCTCTTTACCTCACAAAAGTTTCTGGTGGATGCATCAAAATTAACCAGAGATGGCGGAGGTGAAGTTCGCTTCCATACAGTGTAGAGACTTCTTCTGTAAAGTTTATCCCCATGATCCTGAACATATTCAGTGGCATTTCTTGTCGCGAGTTCTTTCCATAATCCATCTGGCTGATACGGTTTTACACTTGGCCCACCTGTTTTGTTTACCAGCAATCCACTTGCAGCTAATGCATTATCTCTAATCATTTCTGCGGGCAGACGATAGCTTGGCCCTCGGGCATATAATGTATTGTATGGATCTTCTTTTAGTAATCTTTCATTAAAATTTGAAGATTGACGGTAGGTAGCACTCATTACCATTTTCTTCATCATATACTTTACGTCCCATCCCGATTCTCTGAATTCTACTGCAAGCCAGTCTAATAATTCGGGATGTGTAGGCAATTCCCCTTGGTTACCAAAATCATCGGATGTAGTGACAATTCCCTTTCCAAACACCAATTGCCAAAACCTATTCACGGTTACCCGTGCCAATAAAGGATTTTCTTTACTGAGCAACCATTCGGCCAGACCTAAGCGGTTCTTAGGAAGGGAATCAGGAAAAGGGCCAATTGCCTCTGGCGTACCAGGGTATACCTCCTCACCAGGTGCATCGTAAACGCCTCTTTCCAATAAGTAGGTTTTTCTTGGTTCCGGCAGATCCTTCATTACCATCACTTCCGGCAACCCAGAAAAAATATCATTTTCATCAGCACGCAGAGCCGTTAATTTCTGGAATAGTCTTTTATACTCCTGGTTTTCATTTGACCAATAATATGATTTCAGTAACTCTTTTGATGACGCTGACAGATCAGCCGCGGCGACTTGTGTAGCTTGTTGCAGCATGTCTTTTTTGCCAGCAACCTTGTATACCTCTAAAGGCACTAATTCTTTATCAAAAATTATAAGGTTATCAGCTGCGATACCTTTCATATTGTAACCAGATTTGTTGGCAATCCTGAAATTGGCATATCCAGCATCCCAGATCTCATTATTAGGCCCATAATCAATGATGCTCCTTTTAAGATTGTCAACCACTATATCAGCAGGAACTTTTTCACCATTTAGGTATAATGAAATACCCGATGCTTTGCTGGAGCCATCATAGGTCATTACCATATTATACCAATCATCCAAATTGATGGGTGATTTAGTCCTGATAGTTATTTGATTATCTGGTGAAGTATGTATCAAACTTGCGGTAAGGGTCTTATCTTCTTCAATAAGTACCTCATAACCACGGTTCCCATTAAAATCACCTCCCGACCTTGCAAAAATTGGTCCTGGCTTAAAGTCCTTGCGAATTTGAAAATTAATTCCAATTGAAAATGGTTGGTGTCGCTCAAAAAATGCCATATCTTCTCCCAGATCGATATATGTGGCTTCTTTACCAGGCCATGAAAGGCCTTTGTTTTCCAATGCTTCTACTGCGACAGGCTGATCTTCAGGCGCACCAGCTACTATACCGGGTTTAGATGGGTCTGTTATATTATCAACAAAGTATTCTTTACCCTTAGAAGTTTGTCTGGATTTTATTGCATCCAACGGGTAATGAGCAACCACGTTGGAAAGTCTCACATCAACTTTACCAGCATTGGATTCAAGCCATCGCTCAAATTTAGCAGGGTCTCTAACCTCGTCAATTTTTTCTTTCTGTTGATCAATGGTAGATTTTATAGCTGCAATTTTCTCCTCGGCTATTTCATCTGTTAAGATAACTGTTGGGCTTGCTTCACCTACATAAGGTGTTATCCCTGATTCATTGACACTATTGAAGAAGCTAAAAAGCTGATAATACTCCTTTTGGCTGATCGGGTCATATTTATGATCGTGGCATCTGGCACACTCAACTGTAAGTCCCATAAATGCTTTGCCCAGGGTAAGGTTTCTATCGGCTACATATTCTGTACGATATTCTTCAGCAATGATACCCCCTTCCTGACTCTGGGTGTGGTTTCTATTAAATGCTGTTGCTAATATTTGCTCCTGACTGGGATTGGGCAATAAATCTCCGGCAATTTGCCACTTTACAAACTTATCAAAAGGAAGGTTTTCGTTGAACTTTGATATTACCCAATCACGATAGGGCCACATATTTCGCCAGCCATCGTCTTGGTAACCATGTGAGTCCGCATACCTGGCCACATCAAGCCAATGTGCAGCCATTCGTTCACCAAAAGAAGATTTTGATAGATAATGGTCAACCATCTGCTCATAAGCATCTGGCGACTCATCATTCATAAACTGATTAAGCTCATCAAGACTTGGAGGCAAGCCCGTCAAATCAAATGATACCCTACGAATTAATGTGGCTTTTGAAGCTTCAGGGCTAGGCTCAAAATCATTTTCCTTAAGTTTTTGATATATAAATGGATCTATCTCATTTTTTGCCCAGTCTTCACCACCTGACTCTGGAAGCTCTGGTCGCTCTGGCTTAATAAATGCCCAATGTGGTTTATATTCAGCACCATCTTCAATCCACTTTATTAAGATTGCCTTCTCCCTATCATTCAATTTAAGATTGGATTCTGGTGGCGGCATCATTATTTCAGCATCTTCAGTAAGAATACGGTTAACCATCTCACTTGCACCGATATCTGAAGGAACTATAGCATGCCTACCCGGGCTTTGAACAAGTTCCGCAAATGCCTTTTCAGGAATATCAAGCCTGAGACCTGCCTTTTGGTTATTTTTATCCGGACCATGGCATGCAAAGCACCTGTCAGATAGAATTGGCTTAATGTGAGTGTTAAAGTCTAAGGCCTGGGGTAATGCAGATTTTTCATCAGCAATCTCCTTAGGCAAATCGGGCCCACAAGCAATCAAAATCCAAAAATGAGACAGAATTACAAATTGTAAGTACTTTCTCGATCGCATATCTCTTTTTATTAATTCCTCAATTGAAGGTCAAATAATGACACCTAAAGTACAAATCCTTCAATTATTTTAAACTGGATTATAAAATTAAGAAATCAGTACCCTAAAAGATAACATTGAATATTCAAAAGCTTCCGGTAAATTACCATAAGTAGTTAATCAAATGGCCATTCATAATAATATACCGGCAAATCAAAATTCTACTGGGCTAGTTTTCTGTATGCAGATCTAAATTCTGTCGGGTTTTGATTTTTTATCTTTTTGAAATGATCATTGAAATTTGATAAACTATTGAAGCCACTTTCGAAAGCAATCTGATTAACACTCTTGTCTGTCTCAACCAACAGTTTAGCGGCCATACCAATACGAAGGTCAGTAAGGTACCTTGAAAAAGTCTTTGAAGTTCTTTTCTTAAAGTATCTGCAAAAAGAATTTGGTGTCATGTTGGCCAAATCAGCCATTTCATGAAGCTCTATCTTTTGGTCATAGTTTTGAAGCAAATAATCTACACACCTACTCAACCTATCAAAATCTCTGGTCTCATGATCAACAGTACGAATTACCTCTGATAGGTATTTTGCTGAGGTAACTTTAGACATACTATCCAATAATCGTATTACCTCGAGTATTCTTTTTACTCCGTCACTATTGAAGATGCTAACCATAGCACTTTGAAGTTTCTTCAACTCCGGTCCCGAAAATTTTATACCACGCTTACTACTCTTTAGCATTTTACCAATGGCTGAAAACTCTGGAATGGAAAAAATATCCTGTGTCAGGACTTGTGGAGGAATAAACAGCACAAAACATTCAGCTTCCAGATTACTATTTTCCAGGTAATGCTCTTTACCGCTTTTCCATACGTGTGGTGTGTTTGATCCTACCAGCACAAAATCTCCCGGGCTAAAGCTTTCAACTGAGTCACCAACTACTCTCGTTCCCTGCCCCTGTACGATATACATAATCTCAATTTCTACATGATAATGCAGCGGTACAAGATGATATGGATGCTTTACGTGTATCGATTTGAAAGTGCTTTGCTCAAGCGAATCAAGATTTTGATAAAGTAATTCCATAGCTTATATTAACTATTATTGATCTCAAAAACAGCAATTGAGGTTAATATAACGTAATATACTCAAAAAAATGGTCGTAGAATAAAATCTGAGCCTTAGTATATGACCGCTATTATATCAACATGACCGATCGATTACTTAGAGTATAGGTAAAATACAAGTAATATTGGTTTAAATACATGGCATCTGACTCATCCACTTTTCAGAAATTGCTGTTAGATAAATCAATTTGAAAATGTCACATACCGTAGGTATTGATCTTGGAGGCACCAGATTCAAAATTGGCATCCTTTCTGGATCGAAAGAGCTGGCTTTTGGTATTTATCCTAGCTTCAAAGAGGAAAATATGCCTTACAATATGGGTTTGGTAAAAGATTACATTTTGGATTTATGCCAGGATAACCAGATTGACAAGGGACAAATTCAAAATATTGGTCTGGCATTTCCGGGTCTTGTTGATATTGATAACTCAAGAGTCTTGTCAAGTAGAGGCAAATACGTTGATGCTCCTCAATTTAATTTCAAAGACTGGGCCCAGAAAAACTTTAATGCTCCAATAGCTATTGATAATGATTCCAGAATGGCTTGCTGGGGTGAACATATTTTTGGCGTTTCTAAAAATTATCACTCCTCGGTAATGGTAACTTTTGGTACGGGCATAGGTACAGGAGTAATTTCAAATGATCAATTATTCATTGGTAGACATTATCAGGGTGGTTGCTTAGGTGGTCATATTCCTGTAAATGCTGGCGGGAGACCATGTTATTGTGGAAATACCGGATGTTTAGAGGCTGAATCAAGTTTACCTGCATTAGAAAAGTATGCACAGGGCCTTGATGGTTATGCTGATAGTATACTTTCCAAACAGCCAAGCTTTGATTTTGAGCAGCTATTTAATTGGTTTCGAGAAGGTGATACTGTAGCAGTTAAAACACTTAACTATTGTCTGGAATTGTGGTCAACAGGCATAATATCTTATATACATGCTTACGATCCAGAAGTAATAGTGCTCGGAGGCGGCATCCTAAAAAGCAAGGATATAATTCTTCCTTATTTTAGAGACTATGTTGGCCGCCACGCATGGACTCCATGGGGGCAGGTAAATATTGAAGCCTCTGTATTGAATGACAGAGCCGGATATTTAGGAGCCGCTCACATTGCAGAAAATAATACTTAAACAATATGATTTGGTACAACGAACCTGAAAAATGGGAGTACAAGGACAATGTGCTCACCATGTGGGTAACTCCCAAAACAGATTATTGGAGACAAACACATTATGGCTTTACGGTAGATGATGGCCCTTTCTTTTACCGTGAACATGGTAATGAATTTGAAGTAAGTGTCAAGATTAAAGGTGATTATAAGACGATATATGATCAGATGGGATTGATGCTTCGAATCAATGAAAAGCATTGGATAAAAACCGGAATAGAGTATGTTGATGGCATTTACAATTTCAGCACTGTAGCAACTAATGATTACAGCAGCTGGAATATTGTTGCGCTAAAGGGCAAGCCTGATGCTATTTGGATCAAAGCAATTAGAAAGCTTGATGCGGTTGAAATTCACTTTTCTACTGACGGCAGGGATTTCCAAATGTGTAATATTGCTTATTTCCCAAAAGATGTACCCGTTAAGGTCGGCATGATGGCTGCCAGCCCTGATGGTAATGGTTTTTCAGCAACATTCGAAGACTTTAGTATTAAGCATACTCCTGATACCAGAAGACTGGAGTGGGCAAAAGGTCAACCCTAATTATTGAAATGTCAGAAAAAGAAAAAATGCTCAATGGGCAGCTCTATTATGCCTTTGGCCCTGAATTAACAAATGAAAGGCTACATGCAAAAAACCTGTTACATCAATTTAATCACCTTGCTCCTGATCAAGTAAGCCAAAAGAATGAATTACTTAACAAGCTTCTTGGCTCATTAAAGGATATTCCGATCATCGAGGCCCCATTTCAATGCGATTACGGATACAATATTCATATTGGTTGTAATTTCTTTGCCAATTATAATCTTGTAATCCTTGATTGTGCAAAAGTCACTATTGGTGATAATGTACTAATCGGACCTAATGTTGGTATATATACTGGAGGGCATCCCGTAGAGCATAAAATAAGAAATGAAGGGCTTGAATTTGCTCATCCGATAAGTATTGGAAATAACGTTTGGATTGGGGGCAATGTCTGTATTAACCCAGGGGTTACGATTGGAGATAATACCATTATTGGATCAGGTAGTGTAGTGACTAAAAGTATGCCAAGCAATGTTATTGCTTTTGGGAATCCATGTAAGGTTTCAAAAAGATTACAAGAATAAAATGCTTAGAATTACTTTAACTACCTTACACAAGTAAGCTACACACCTCTCTGGTTTAATGTTCTGGCATTAAAAATGATTTATGAAACGAGATCAGGTCACCATCAAAGATATCGCAAGGGAATTAGGAGTTTCAGTTTCTACTGTTTCTCGTGCATTATCTAATAACCCATTGGTTAAATCTGAAACTCGTCAAGCAATTCAGGATCTGGCTAAAGCTAGAAATTATCATCCTAACTTTACTGCGCTCAGCCTTCGGCAACAAAAGACTAAAACGCTTGGCCTCCTGATCCCTCAGGTGGTACATGAATTTTTTGCTCATGTGATTCGAGGCATTGAAGATATTGCTTATGATAGAGGCTATAATGTACTCATCAGCACTTCAAATGAATCCTATGAGCGAGAGAAAAAAAACGCCCTCGAACTGCTTAATGGACGTGTAGATGGCCTGCTTGCCTGTATTACCAAAGAAACTGAGGATCTTGGCCACCTTTATGAGTTTAAGAACCGCGATGTGCCATTGGTGCTATTTGACTGTGTATCGGATCAAATAGAAACAGACAAAATTATCATTGATGATGAAAGAGCGGGCTACAGGGCAACAAGCCACCTGATTGAAAAGGGCTGCAAAACGCTCGGTTTCGTAGGTGGCCCTGACACATTGCTCATAAACCAAAAGCGCTTTGCTGGCTATAAAAAAGCCATGAAAGAAGCTGACATTCCTATTCATCATGAGCTGATTTTCCATGGTAAAAGTGGAAAATACAAAGAAGGTCTTGACCTTACACGATCACTCTTTGAGCAGAATCTTATGCCTGATGGTGTTTTTGCCACAACGGATATGCTAGCCATTGGTGTAATGAGCAATGCCTTTAAAAAGGGCATTGCTATTCCTGAAGATTTGGCCGTGATCGGGTTTAGCAATTGGGAAATTGGTGAGATATTTAATCCTACGCTGAGCACAATTGACCAACGAAGTTATGATATTGGAAAAGCTGCCATTGAAATGTTACTGCGCAGAATAGAGTCAGATGAAAATATCCCTTTCGAAACCATCACTATTGACACAAGATTGATAGAGCGGGAAAGCACAAACAGGTAAATAAAGGCATCAGTAATTGACCTCTCTGTGATTAAATATTATAGTCTGTTATATTTTAATTAACCAATAAGGCTGCCAGTGCTTTACGGTTTTATTCAAAATATTTTAAAACCAGCTTATCATTGGTGATTATTTCAAGAGACTTAGACTTAACCTGTGATATTATCATTCGATCAAATGGGTCTTGATGAAAAAAAGGAAGAGTTTGAAGTGTTTCCAGGTCATCGAAATCGAACTCAAGAACGATAAATCCCTTTTGATTAAGGAATTTCTCAAGATCATTAAGACTACCATTTAGTTTTAATTTACCAATATTCAATTTGATTGCGATTTCCCATAAGCTTGCATTGCTCACAAATATTGAACTATCAAGGTTTTCAACTTTAGCCCGAGTGTCCTGGGATATTCTCTTATCACCTACTAGATACCAAAGCAAGATATGAGTATCAATTAGGTAGTTCACTTTTGGTAATCAGTGAATTGATCAACAGGAGCATTGAAGTCATCATCAATGAACTCAATTAAATGCTTTCCAGAACCAAATATTTCCTGTTTATTTTTCGAAGTAGTAAGTCGCTTCTTGAGGATCAATAGCTTATTAATGTCCTCTTGGTCATTAAGTTTGGCAATCCAATCAATTAGTTCAACTTTTATTGAATCAATGTTCATTGTCTAGAGTAAATTATCTAACTATTAAATGTACAATAAAAGTACCTTTTTATTAAATGGCTATTGAGGATACTTCTAATACCACGGTAAGGAAGGATAACGCTATGCTTTTAAAACCTAATCAAAACAGAATCGGGCTTCTTTCTTCAAATCCTCATAAAACACTGTTCACCCAAATCATTTACACCTTAGGATCATAATTGATAAATATAAACTATGGATCTGAAAGCCTCTAGCTTGCGCGGTTGGTGTACAAATAGTGCATAACGAAAAAAGACAGCCATTTGACTGTCTTTTGGTGGGCGCTGAGGGATTCGAACCCCCGACCCCCTCGGTGTAAACGAGGTGCTCTGAACCAGCTGAGCTAAGCGCCCTTAATGCTCCCAAACAGCTACCCTGCTTGAAATGGGAATGCAAATCTAGCAGGCTTTTGGAAGATTGCAAATGGCATTTGTAAATAAATTCAAAAATAAACGACTTGCTGGATTTCCTGATAGCTACAAGAGCCAAAAGCTCTTATCCTAATCATTAATGGCCATATCCAGGTAATCTTTTAAGGGTTTAGACTTTTCTAATCCAAGCAGTACCTCATCCAGGAATCCCTCACCACTTACCTCATCATCTGAAAAATAATGCATGACAAAGAAGCTTTTATACCTCAGCCACTCAATATTGGGGTGGTCATTGGCATAACCTTTAGGACTGGTTTTAAGCTGCTCGCCCTGTAGATCGCCAAAATAGCTTTTGAAATCTTTATCATGCAATATGCCTGTAAATGCTTCACCATTATAATCGATCTCCTGCCTGATTTTTGCCAGCGGCTCTGCCTCAGGCATGTAAGCACCTCCGCCAATAAAAGTATTGCCTGGCTGGAAATGAATATAGTAACCCGGATTATGCGATTTTTTACCCCCTTTCGCCATATATGCACCAAAATTCGTCTTGTAGGGGCTCTTGTCCTTACTGAATCGAATGTCCCTGTTGATACGAAAGGTGCAATCTTTTGCTAACAGTCCCTGTATATCAGGGTCTAGCTCGGTCAACCTCAGCAATAGATCGTTGATGAATGACTCAAAAGTGGTTTTTGCCATTTTGTAGCGGGATTTGTTTTCCTGCATCCAGTCCCGATTATTATTGTGGGACAAATCTTCCAGAAAGTGTAAGACTTCTTTGAGGCTCATTATTTTTCAATATTTAGTTTTGGCTGAATGGTTTCCAGGCTCAATTTCCTTGATGCTTTTATTAGAATATTTTTCACCTGCAACCTGTTGTCAATAAGAAACGCCTCAAGGTCTGCTTTGGTTGGAAAATGCCTGGCATTCAAGCCGGGCAGTAAGGCCGCCTTTATATACGGACCTACCAAATAGGCCTCATCAATTTTATTATCCATCAGCAACCTGCCAATGGCCTGATGCTCTTCCTCGGTAGTATTTCCCAATTCAAGCATATCCCCTAAAATAGCCAGCTTCTTTCCTTTGGTCTGTGCGAGGTTTTCAATTGCGCCTTTCATACTATCCGGGTTAGCATTGTAAGCATCCATAAATACAGTAGCTCCATCCAAATTAATCACCTGCGAGCGATTGTTATTTGGACTATAATCCCGGATTGCCTGATTAGCCAGCTGCGGTAGCACATCGAAATACTTACCTATGGCCAGTGCATAGGCGATGTTATTAAAGTTGTACCTACCCGAAAGCTGGGTTTCCACAATCTCACCATCCTCAGTTTCATATACCACGAAAGGCTCTGCTGCAATAAGCTTACATGGAAAATAACTACCCACTTCGGGCAATAAATACGGATTTTCGAACCGATGGGCCATCCTTTTCAGCACCGGATCATTGGTGTTGATGAAAACTTCACCCCCATTTTTTAATAAGAAATCATACAATTCTGATTTCCCTCGAATGATGCCTTCTACGCCACCAAAACCTTCAATATGTGCTTTGCCGATATTGGTGATCAGCCCATGGGTAGGGCGGGCAAACTCCGACAATTGCTTGATTTCCCCTACTGCATTTGCTCCCATCTCGATGATCGCAATTTCCACCTGAGGGTGGATATGAAGCAGCGTCAAAGGAACACCAATGTGGTTATTGTAATTACCAGAAGTGGCATGGGTTATATATTTCTGAGAAAGCACCGCATTGATGAGTTCTTTGGTAGTTGTTTTGCCATTAGACCCAGTCAGTGCCAGCAATTTTCTCTTATAACGGGACCGATGGAACATAGCCAGGCCCTGTAATGCCTTGAGCGCATCCTCAACCACCAAGCATTTCTCGCTGATTTTATATGCAGGATCATCGATTACGGCATAGCTTGCTCCCCTTTCTAAAGCTTTTTCTGCATACACAGCACCATTAAAATGCTCTCCGCTCAAACCAAAGAAAAGGTTATCAGGCTGCAATGTGCGCGTATCAATGCTGACGCCATTAGACTGTAAAAACTTTGAATACAGAAACTCAACTTCAAAATCCATAAATGACTTGCCTTTTAAACAAAGATATGGATAAGAAGATTATTTGCGTTTTAAGATGAGTAGTATTAGCCCGATCTTTGTTATTAACGTATGACGCATCTTGCCAAAACATGCTGGCTTCTCATCACTTTGATCTTTATTTGGTCAAAACCCTCAATGGGACAGGAACTATCCTTTCCAAGAGAGCCTATTGAGGTGGTAAACGAGCAGGGTGAAAGCATTGCCAATCCCTTTGCCGGTGGGTTAAATGCACCTCAATTCAATAGCCTTGATCTGAACAGGGATGGCGTACTAGATCTTGTCCTATTTGATAGGTCAGCGAATAAAATTTCAACCTTTATTTATGAAAATGATAAATGGAAATATGCGCCACATTACGAATATCAATTTCCTGACAACTTATTCAATTGGGTATTGCTTCGCGATTTTGATTGTGATGACCGCAAAGATTTATTCACATCCACCAGCCTGGGCATTAAGGTTTACAGGAATGAAACTGATGATACAGGGGCATTATCATGGAATTTGGTCGAAGATCCCATTCTAACCCTTGGCAATGATCTCATTAATCTTTTCGTAAATACCACTGATCTACCGGCCATTCACGATGTGGATGGAGATGGAGATCTCGATGTGCTAGTGTTCAACTTTGCAACCGGTGGCTTTATTGAATTTCATCAAAATAATGCCATAGAAGAAACCGGCAGCTGTGGTCTGGGTCCCTTTGTGAGGGTAACAAGGGCCTGGGGAGATTTTCAGGAGTGTATTTGTGGGATATTTGCTTTCGGTGATGAAGAATGCCCTGCAAGCAACCGGATCCAACATAGTGCAGGTAAGGCATTGACCCTATTTGATCATAATGAGGATGGTAATCCGGATATCTTTTTTGGCGAGGAATTGTGCCCCAGTCTTTTCCAGCTTTCAAATCTGGCTGATGGTGAAAATGCCCTTTTTAGAAATGCCTCATCTCGATATACTGCCACACAGCAGGAGCTATTATTTCCAGCCGTATATTTTCTTGAAGCTTCACCAGGTCTCGATGATGGCAATGTGATTGTTAGTTCAAATGCGAGGGCCAACATCATCAATCAGCAAGATTGGAAACATTCCATATATCAATTTCAGCTTGAAAATGGTAATTGGTCACTTTCTACCAATGCATTTCTGCAAGATCAGATGGTCGAGGTTGGAGAAAATGCGCACCCAGCCTTTGGCGATATTGATGGAGATGGCGACCATGATTTGATCATTGGCAACCGTGGCAGCCTGATTAATGGTGCGTTTACAGGCAGTATAACTGTGTATGAAAACACAGGTAATATCTTTGAACCTGAATTTACATGGCAAACCGATGACTTTCTTGGGCTTTCCCGCAGGCAATGGCTGAATATTAAGCCAACATTTTACGATCTCAACAAGGATGGCATTGAAGATCTGGTTTTCTCCGCTCTTGAAGGCAACCGAAACAAGCTATTGATGATCCCCGGTAGTGAAGAAGGTTTCAGGGAAACCCAATTAGCATCATTTGATATCCCTTTCAATGAATTGGACGATTTCACATTGATTGATATGAATGAGGATGAACTTCCCGATTTATTGGTAGGCACATCTTCAGGGCGTCTCGATCAATATATTAATATCGGTAGTATCAGTGAGCCTGTATTTACTTTAGAGACGAGAGGATTTTTATCCATAGAAACCGATCCTTCACGAACCTACTTAAGCACTACAGTCTACCCAGAGCATGAACCTTCCCTTTACCTCTATGACGACTCAGGCGAAATCAGGCTGGTTGAAAATTTTCTTTCACCGAACCCTACCATCAAAACTTTATCATTAAAGCAACCCATAAGCACTACCAGGCTTGGCCGAATCGGAGCTTTAGCATTATCATCACTAAGCCCTGAAAAAATTAGCCTTGTAATAGGTAATAGTCAGGGTGGGTTGCAACTGCTTACTTTGGACGAAACTAACAATCAACCCGGCGATGACTGGGCGATCAGCCTTTTTCCAAATCCTACAAAGCATAAGCTCAATATTTTAACCAACAGGAATGCAATCGGGCAACTCGTTAGCCTTTCGGGTAAAATACTCATGAAAGGTTTGCCCTTGTCCGAAAGCCAAATAAACAGACTGGATCTGAGGAATCTCGCACAGGGATTGTACCTGCTACAGGTGGAGGACGGTAGTGAAAGAAAAACTTTGAAAGTGCTTATCCATGAATAAGCAAGCGCACATATTATACATCCAATTATTTGCTGATGCATCTGGTTTGTACATTGACCCAACGCTCTTACAGCTAGAAAATGATTTCACAGAATGTGCTGTTTTCAATATAGACAACCACTCGGATACCACCATGCTCAAACTAGCAGAACGCTTTTGTGCTGACAGTCACAAGGCATTGATCGTGGTGAATTCCTTTGACCCAGCAGCATCCATTTCCGGTTTGTCAGGCCTTTTTATGAAATTGAAAAGAAATACCGATATCAAAAGTATCAGCTTGATCTTGCTTGGAAGACATCCTTTCTACGAAAAATTGCAAAAGCTGCTGCCCAACAGCCGGTCAGTAGAGCCTATAGACCTTTCAAAAACTATGACCGAATTTCTTAACTGATCTGAAAAGTATCGCTATCGAGTTGGAAGGGAAACCTTGATCGAAATTCTTCCAGCGGGGCTTTCTCCAAAGTTACAGTAGCTATGGAGGCATTTTCATTGGGCCCACTTAAAGCACCTCCCTTGAAGTCATATACACCACTATGGCCCAGATGTGGCATGTTATTTCCATCCTTTCCAATTCTATTGACGCCTACACAAAAGGCCTGATTTTCTATAGCCCGGGCTTGTAGCAACACATCCCAGGCATGAATGCGAGGGGCAGGCCAGTTGGCTACATAAATCAACAAATCGTATTCATACGGGTTCTCATGTGCATACTTATTTCGTGCCCAAACCGGAAACCTTAAATCGTAGCACACAAGCCCACAAATATTCCAGCCCTTGTATTCAAAAACCAGCCTGGAGCTGCCAGGAGCATAATGCTTCTCTTCCTGTGCCAGTGTAAAGAGGTGCTTCTTATCATACACATAAAAATCACCATCTGGCTTCATAGCAATGAGCCTATTGTAAAAGTTGCCCTTCTCCTGGATGATCACACTACCGATGACCAGGGCACTTGTCTGACTAGCCTGCTGCTTCATCCAGCGACAGGTTTTACTATTCATCGGTTCCGCAAGCTTTTTTGCCTGCATAGAAAATCCTGTGGAAAACATCTCCGGCAATACGATAATGTCTACCTTCTGCTCAATCTGCCATATTTTTTCCTCAAACATGGCGAGGTTGGCATCAATGTCTTCCCAGTAAAGGTCTGATTGAATGTACGTTAATTTAAGGTTGTCCATTATTTCAAAGGTGCTTTAATGCGGTAATCCACGTCGCATTTACCCTTGCTGATATTGGAAAGTTTGCCCTTCAAAATGCGCTTACGAAAAGGCGTAAGATAATCGGTAAATAAAATGCCTTCTATATGGTCATATTCATGCTGGATAATGCGCGCTTTCATACCGTCGAATGTCTCTTCATGTTCTACCCAATGCTCATCAAAATAGTTAATGGTAAGCTTTGGCTGGCGACTCACTTCTTCCCTTACCCCTGGTATACTAAGGCATCCTTCTTCAAACTTCCAGGGCTCGCCTTCTTCTTCGACGATCTCCGGATTTATGAAGACCTTTACGAAATCCATCATATCATCCTCTTCCAGTGGTCTGCCATCTACCACAAACATTCTGATAGACTTACCAATCTGAGGAGCTGCAAGACCTATGCCATGCGCTGATTTCATGGTTTCAAACATGTCTTCAGCGAGCTGCTTCACATCAATTGAGTCTTTTGCAATATCCTGCGCTCTCCTTTTAAGCACCGGATCTCCATACATCACTATGGGATAAATCATAGCCGATTATTCTCTAAATATGATTGTAAAATAATAGTTGCACTTATTTTATCGACATTGCCCTTTTGCTGTCGATCTTTTTTCTTCATCCCTCCGCTCAGCATTGCATCCATAGCCATGGATGACGTAAATCGCTCATCAACCTCCGCAAGCGGAATATCAGGCAAATGCTTTTTAAGCAGGGTGATGAATCCTAACACCTGTTTTGTAGCATTCGTTTCCTGGTTGTTGAGGTTTTTAGGCATGCCCACCACCAATTGGTCGATAGTCTCCTTTTGATGGTAGTCTTTTAAAAACTGTATTACCTCAGCAGAATGATAGGTGCCTAATGGAGATGCGATTATCTTCAATGGATCAGTTGCAGCAAGGCCAACCCGCTTGGAGCCATAGTCAATGGCTACTATTCGACCCATCAATTAAATTTTATTTTATGCGCTAGGATTTCTTTTACTCTTTTTTCCAGATTCAGGGCTTTGGGAAATAAAATTTCATTCTCAACACGGGCATGCAACTCAAGCTCTCTGTCAAATTTGGTAAGCTCCTTAAAGACCACCTTCAACCTTGAGTCCTGCAATGCCTCCACATCGTATTGTTGGAGAATCCCTCTTATCCCTTTCATTTCATCATCATCCTCAACGTGCTCCATGGCCAACTGCTGGATAGAGTAAGATTCCATGGCCATGTAAAGGTCTCCATTCAACACTCCGGATTTGCTCATCTGGTATAGTTGCATGATATAAGCGAACAAAGTGTCTTCCTCCTCATAAATGTGATGGATGAAATCCTCATAAAAAATAGGGAAAACAAATTTTAGATCTTCAACCAGGTCTTTATGCCAATGATGATTTTGATTAATGCTCTCTACCATCCTTCTTACAAAAGGTAGCTGATCTTTGATGAAAAGGAAATGGTGATGCTGCAGATAGTCAATAATATGATCTACAGGATAACTGTAAAGTGTTGTGAAATCAGGAAACTTATCAGCGGTAATAGCTTCGAAGCGCTTCAAAAGTTGACGCAATGAAACCTCTTTGGCCTTGCAAACCTCAGATAGCGAGCGATCGGCATACTGGTAAAAGTTAATGCCATAGCTGTCCAACGCTCTCGCAAAGCGAAAATCGTTTTCTACTAAATCGTTAACTGACTGATGACCTGACAATTCCATATAGACTACAAATATAAAAAATGGCGACATGAATTGGTACCGCTACAATCCCCTAATATTCATTTTTTTAGAGCTTCTCATTTTAATGGATAATGCCTAACATGCGGTTCGATATATCGTTATTCTATAATTAAACCTCAATTGATCTATTTTTATAGATTCTTAAGTTTCTGATACAGTGAAAGAGCAAAAAAATTCCAATTCCATCATAAGGCTGCCACTATTATTGGCGATTGCCATCGCTACCGGTATTCTGATAGGTGCTACCATGGTGGGCAATAGCCCATCAGAGAAAGATATTTACGAGAGTATCTACAAGTTTAGGGAGATCATAAGCCATATCGATCGCAACTATGTAGATGAAGTAGATACCGAGGCTCTGGTGGAAAAGGCTATCAATAATATGCTAGAGGAACTGGACCCACATACAACTTACATCCCTGAAGAGGATCAGGAATTAGTTAGCTCACAGCTGCAGGGAAAATTTGAAGGCATAGGTATAGAGTTCAACATATTTAGGGACACTATTTATGTGGTATCACCATTGAGTGGTGGCCCTTCTGAAAAAGTAGGACTGAAAGCCGGCGACAAAATTGTGAAGGTAAATGGTGAAAATGTGGCCGGTATAGGCATCAATAATAGAGGGGTTTACGATCGGTTGAGAGGCCCAAAAGGCAGTCAGGTGGATATCGCCATAAAACGTATCAATGAGGATGATTTGTTGCAGTACACCATCACCAGAGATAAAATACCTCAGTACTCCGTAGATGTAGCTTATATGGTGGATGATATAGTTGGCTACATTAAAATAAACCGCTTTACGGCCAATACTTACGATGAGTTCAAGGAGTCTTTAAACAAATTGAAGAGTAAGGGCATGAAAAAACTGATCCTGGATCTGACCAGCAACCCTGGTGGATACATGGATAGGGCAGTGAATGTGGCCGATGAGTTTATCAGTGGTGACAAAATGATCGTGTACACCAAAGGCAAAGAGGCCCGATACAATGCTGAACATAGGGCTTACCGAAAAGGTGCATTCGAAAAAGGCACATTGATCGTGCTGATCGATAGTGGCAGTGCCTCGGCTTCAGAAATTGTGTCGGGTGCCATTCAAGATAATGACAGAGGCCTGATTGTAGGCAGGAGAAGTTTTGGCAAAGGGCTGGTACAAATGCCGATCAACCTTAAAGATGGATCTGAACTAAGGCTTACGATATCCCGATATTACACACCAAGCGGTCGCTGTATCCAAAAACCCTACGAAATGGGTGACAAAGAAGACTATTATGAAGACTACCGGGAGCGGGTAGAAAATGGTGAGATGTATACACTCGATAGCATTGATTATGTGGATTCACTAAAATTTGAAACACTTACTGGGAGAACAGTATACGGTGGTGGTGGGATTACACCCGATGTATTTGTACCGCTTGATTCTACTTATAACAGCAGGTACCTCACCAGCCTTTTTTACACCAATACATTAAATGAATATGCGCTCCATTATTATGAAGAAAATGAAGCGCAGCTGAAGCAATATTCCCTGGAGCAATTCATTTCTGAATTTAAGGTGGATAAAGCTATGCTCAATGGAGTCATTGAATTAGGGAAAATCAATAATGTAGATTTCAATCAGGAACAGTTTGACAAATCTGCCTACTACATAAAAAACTATGTGAAGGCTCAAATTGCCAGAAGCATATGGGACAATGAAGGGTTTTACCCGGTTTTTAATGAAACCAATGAAATATTCCAGGCCGCTCTGGAACTGTTCGATGAGGCAGCAGCTATTTCTGAAAATGGCTAGATAAAACTCTTGCCTTTTACATAGCATTTGCCTGAAGTATAAACACTTCTCTAGGCGATTTTTTAGGAAAATGTTAATTTACCTGTCATTATTATCCAACGAATAAACATTTTTCTAAATGGAGAGCAATAAACCCAACCCAGAATCAGAAGATTATAATTTACCAAAAGTCATTTTTATGGCTTTTGTAGCTGCCATTGGCGGCTTTTTATTTGGATTTGATAGCGGCGTAATCAATGGTACGGTCGATGCACTGCAATTGGCATTTAACTCAGATGCAGCAGGTACCGGCTTCAATGTAGCCTCGGTATTACTTGGCTGTGCGGTAGGTGCCTTCTTTGCCGGTACACTCGCCGACAAGTATGGTCGCAAGCCCATGATGATTGCCACAGCGATTGTCTTTATCATCAGTGCATGGGGGTCAGGCATCTCCGGATCCTCCTTTGAGTTTGTTATTTACCGATTGATAGGTGGATTGGCTGTTGGTGCTGCCAGTATACTGGCACCTGCCTACATCAGTGAGATCGCCCCTTCAAAAATCAGGGGTAGCCTAGCCACTTTGCAGCAATTTATGATTGTAATCGGTCTTTTTACCGCCTTTATGAGCAACTACTGGCTGGTAGGTATGTCTGGTAGTGCCGATGCTGACCATTGGATGGGATTCCAAACATGGCAATGGATGTTTTGGATGGAAATATTTCCTGCTGCCTTGTTCCTTGTAGTCCTGCTTTTTATCCCGGAATCTCCACGCTTCCTCGTGGCTGCAGACAAGGCTTCTAAAGCAATGGAAGTATTGGCTTCAATTACCAATATGGATGCTGCTAAAGCGAAAGTTGCAGATATCAAGACCACCGTAAGAGAAGGTAGCCGACCAAAATTATCTGATGTTATCAGTAAATACACAGGTAAAATTCACCCGCTGGTTTGGGTTGGTGTTGGCCTTGCTGCTTTACAGCAGTTTACAGGCATCAACGTCATTTTCTATTATGGTGCCACCCTTTGGCAGGCGGCAGGCTTCACAGAAGCGGATGCCCTTCTCACCAATGTCATTAGCGGTAGCAATAATATTCTCTTTACTATAGTAGCAATTATACTTGTTGACCGTGTGGGCCGAAAACCTCTTTTATTGGTAGGTTCCCTGGGTCAGGCAGTCATGCTAGGAGTTATGGCTTATCTTTTTGGTTCAGCCTCTGTAGATGCTGCGGGCAACCTTATGCTGGAAGGAAATCAGGGCACCTATGCCTTAATTGCAGCTAATGCTTATATCGCATTTTTTGCTTTCTCCTGGGGTCCTGTGATGTGGGTAATGCTCGGAGAGATGTTCCCCAATCAGTATCGTGGTGCAGCACTGGCAGTATGTGGCATTGTGCAATGGCTATCTAATTTCGCTATTACAATGACATTCCCCATCATGCTTAGAAACCTTGGCCTGGGATTTTCATACGGCATATATGCCATATTTGGCGTTGTTGCGTACTTCTTCGTCAAGGCACTGGTGAAAGAAACCAAAGGCAGATCCCTGGAAGATATGTCGCGAGAGGAGGATGCTTCTGAAGCGCAGCTATCAAATGGGTAACGGGGTTACTCTGATCTAAAATTGCAATATTACAAGTCAACGTTGGGTTATAAAACTCTGTTCGTTGACTTGTTTTAAATATTCCTTAATTTTTGCCTCTTTCTTTCTTATTTTCACATATATGAAGTCTTTTTTGATACACTAAATAAAATTATTGCAGCATGAAGAAAAAAAATAAAGTAGCTGATGGATTGACTCGGCGTAAGTTTTTGAAAAACTCCGCTTTAACTGCGGCTACTATCTCTATAGTGCCCAGCAATGTCATTGCCGGTTTAGGACATAAAGCACCCAGTGACACACTTAATATAGTAGGTGTAGGTGTAGGAGGTATGGGTTTTGCCAACTTGAAAAACCTTACTTCTGAAAATATAGTAGGATTGTGCGATGTAGACTGGAAATATGCTAAAAACTGTTTTGACGCCTTCC
This sequence comes from Cyclobacteriaceae bacterium, assembly GCA_965227155.1. Classification (GTDB taxonomy): domain Bacteria; phylum Bacteroidota; class Bacteroidia; order Cytophagales; family Cyclobacteriaceae; genus UBA6059. The sequence goes on along the minus strand of OZ245731.1, from coordinate 2,279,755 downwards.
CGAAAGCCAAAAGATATTGGGATTACCGTAGAATGTATGAGGAAATGGAAGGTGAATTTGATGCAGTGGTCATTGCAACTGCCGACCATACACACGCCATCACAGCAGCAGATGCGATCATGATGGGTAAACATGTATATCTACAAAAACCACTCACCCATTCCGTATATGAATCTCGATTGCTAACCAAACTTGCTGCAAAATATAAAGTTGCCACGCAAATGGGTAACCAGGGTGCATCAGGTGCCGGTGTTGCTCAAACCTGCGAGTGGATATGGAATGGCGAAATTGGAGAAGTTACAAGGGTTGAATCATTTACAGACCGACCTATTTGGCCACAGGGGCTAAACACACCAGAGCAAGGTCATTGGGTACCAGATACGCTTAATTGGGACTTATTCACCGGTCCGGCAAAAATGGTTCCTTACAATGAAATCTACCACCCATGGAATTGGAGAGGTTGGTGGAACTACGGTACAGGTGCTCTTGGAGATATGGCCTGTCATATTCTTCATCCTGTATTTGAAGGATTGAAGCTAAAATATCCCACCAAAGCCCAGGGAAGTTCTACACTGCTATTGGAAAACTGTGCTCCACAGGCGCAATCTGTGAAAATGGTATTCCCTGAGCGTGAGAAGGTAGGAAAAGTGAAAATGCCTGAAGTGGAGGTATATTGGTATGATGGCGGTATCAAGCCGGAGCTTCCTTCTAACTGGCCAGCAGGTAAAAATCCTAACAAATCAGGCGGCGGTACTTTCTTTTACGGTACGAAAGACATTCTGCATGTAGGATGCTATGGGGTAGAACCTGAATTATTGTCCGGAAGAAAGCCACAAGTTAAAGCAACCGAAAGAAGAGTAGAGTCTGAAATAGGCCTTGCCTGGAATAAAGGTGGTCATGAAATGGATTGGGTACGTGCCTGTAAGGAAAGTCCTGAAAGCAGAAAGCCTACTACATCTGACTTTGCAGAAGCCGGTCCATTCAACGAAATGGTTGTGATGGGTGTAATGGCCGTAAGGCTTCAATCACTTAACAAGGAGCTTGAGTGGGATGGTGAAAAAATGGAATTCACCAATATCAGTGATGATGAAATGATCAAAATGGTAGTAAAAGATGGTTTCGAAATCCATGATGGTCACCCAACATTCGACAAAACATGGACAGACCCTATGCCTGCCAAGGATTTTGCAGCAGAGTTGGTGAAACACACTTACAGAGAAGGCTGGTCATTACCTGAAATGCCGAGCTAATTGAAATTGATTATAAACCAACTAAATAAAATAAAATGACACGTAATATTTTATCAATATTGATGCTACTGGCTGTGTTTCTCGTAACCGGCTGTAGCCAGGGCAATCAGTCGCAGGAAGAAGCGACTGAAGAAACTGCCTCTGAAGAAAGCAGCATGGAAGCTGCGGATATGGAAGCTGCACCCAATACCCTCACCGATGCAGAAAAAGCTGAGGGCTGGATGCTTTTATTTGATGGTCAATCTACGGATGGTTGGAGAGGATATCAAAAAGAAAACTTTCCCTCTGCCTGGATTATCGATGAGGAAAAGCAAGCAATCCATATTCAGGGCACTGGCCGAGGCGAGGTAGGTGCTGAGAATGGTGGTGATATCATTTATGACAGAACTTTTGCTGATTTTCACTTCAAAGTAGAATGGATGGTGGATAGTGCAGCCAATGCAGGCATTTTCTACAGGGGCAATGAGGTACCGGAATATGATTATATCTGGATGACAGGACCTGAAATGCAAGTTCTTGATAATGCGCACCACCCTGATGCTAAGTTAGGTAAGGATGGTAATCGTCAGGCCGGCTCGCTTTATGATATGATACCAGCTGACCCACAAAATTTCAAGGGTCATGGCACCTGGAATCAGGCTGAAGTATTGGCTATTGGTAAAAACATTACCCACATTCAAAATGGTGATACAGTTGTACAATACACAATCGGTTCTGACCAAATGAAGGAACTGATAGCTGTAAGTAAGTGGCCGGATATAAACCCAACCTGGGGAGATATCCCAATGGAAGGGCTAATCGGGCTTCAGGACCATGGCGATAATGTGTGGTTTAGAAACATCAAGATCAAAGAGATCAAGTAGTTAAATTATAATTCCTGCTTTAAGGGCCGGTTCGCTTTAGGTGATTAAACCAAAAGTGGATCGGCCTTCTTTTTTTCATGAACTGTAACTATCTATAAAATATCAGGTATACCATGCAACCTATTTCATTTTATAGCATCTAATTAATTAAAATAAGCATTATGCTCAGGAATTTTTTTGTTACAGCATTGCGCAACCTTCGCAAAAACAGCCTTTATTCTTCAATCAATATCATCGGCCTATCCATTGGCATTGCCAGTAGTATCCTTATTCTCCTTTGGGTACAGGATGAATTGAACTATAATAAATTCATCAAAAAATCAGATCGCCTATACCAGGTTTGGGTCAATGCCGAATTTGACGGTGAGGTGAATTCCTGGAACTCAGTTCCTCTGCCCACCTATAAGGCTATGAAATCAGCCCATAGTGCCATAAGCGAATCTACCGTAGCAGGATGGGGCAGCGAGCGCCTGATCGCTTATGAGGATAAAAGAATTATCCAGCGAGGCTACTATGTAGGAGAAGAGTTTCTGGATATGTTTGAATATGCTGCCTTGCAAGGAGATCCCTACACTGCATTGGACAATCCCAATTCTATAGTCATTACCCAAAAGCTTGCCAGGATCTTATTTGGGGATGATGAAGCGATGGGTAAAATTGTGAAGGTAGAAGACCAAAGCAGCCTGCAGGTTACAGCTGTACTTGAGGACATTCCCGAGAATTCTTCTTTTGAGTTTGAATACCTGATACCCTGGAAGCATCGAGAAGCCATTAATGAATGGGTAAGGGAAAATGCCACAAACTGGGGCAACTATTCTTTTCAGGTGTATGTGGAGCTTGATGATCCAGCGAAAGAAAGTGATGTAGAGCATGCCATTTTTCCAATACTGGAAGAAAATGGCGAGGAAGACATACCCAGGCATTTATTCCTACACCCAATGGAGCGCTGGCGGTTGCATACCGAGTTTAAAAACGGAGTTGAATCCGGAGGTCGGATAGAAGTAGTGCGGCTATTTGGCATCATTGCCATTTTTATATTGGTCATAGCTTGTATCAATTTCATGAACCTGGCTACTGCACGATCTGAAAAGCGTGCCCGCGAGGTTGGTATTCGAAAAAGTCTGGGCTCTACCAAAGCATTCCTGATCAGCCAGTTTATCGGCGAAGCATTGGTTATTTCGACTATCTCTTATGTATTGGCATTGATATTCGCACAAATTGCCTTGCCGTTTTACAATGACCTTGTGGAAAAGCAGTTGGTGATTGATTATCAATCGTGGCAGTTTTGGGCGTTCTCGCTCACTATGATTCTGGTTACCGGTCTGGTTTCAGGAAGCTACCCTGCCTTTTATTTGTCGTCCTTCAACCCTATAGTTACCCTTAAAGGATCTATCAAAGTAGGCAAAGGCGCCACACTACCCAGAAAAATATTGGTAGTGCTCCAATTTGGGTTTTCGATACTTTTGATGGTCAGCACACTGGTGATCTACCAGCAAATTAGTCTTGTGCAAAATCGGGCGATTGGCTATGATCAAAACCATTTGATTAGCATCCAACGAACGGATGATATCAATGAAAACTACGATGTGCTGAAGCAGGAGCTCATACAGTCGGGGGCGGTGGAGTCCGTTACGGTTTCCAATGGTATGATCACAGACATCAATTCCAATAATTTTGTTGACTGGCCCGGAAAACCTGCTGATTTAAAAGTGCTATTCGTGACTATCGTCACAGAGTATGACTATGCCAAAACCATGGGGGTAAAAATGCTTCAGGGTAGGGATTTCTCTAAGGATTTTGCCTCAGACTCCTCAGCCATTATCATCAATAAAACTGCCCTGGAACTGATGGGGCTTGAAGAACCCATAGGCACCAACCTGACTCTATGGGGCGATAAAAGGAAAATCGTTGGCGTGATTGACGATGTAATTATGGGATCTCCCTATGAGGAGGTAAGACCGGCTTTCATGATTTTGGACGATTGGGGTGGGTATGTGAGCCTTAGGCTTAAAAACAATGGCCTGTTGCAGGAAAATCTAGCCACAACTGAGCGTATTTTCAATAAGTTTAATCCTGCCTATCCATTTGAATACAAATTTGCTGATGTGGAGTTTGACAGAAAATTTGGCCTAATCAACCTCACCAAGAAGTTGGCTATCATTTTCTCATTCCTGGCAATATTGATTACCGGCCTTGGTCTATTTGGGCTAGCTGCCTTCACTGCTGAGCAGCGCACTAAGGAAATCGGCATTCGCAAAGTCCTTGGAGCCTCTGTGGGCAATCTTGTGACTCTTGTATCGAAAGATTTCAGCAAGCTGGTATTGGTGGCTTTTGCCGTTTCTGCACCTGTGACCTGGTTTTTATTAGATGAATACCTCAATCAGTACACGGTGCGTGTGTCTATTGCATGGTGGGTATTTCCAATCGCCGGCATAATAGCATTGACATTTGCATTAATTATCGTATCGCAGCAGGCTCTACGATCTGCAAAGCTTAACCCTGCCAGGTCTTTGCGGCAAGAGTAGGGTTCAAACTCAATTTGACATATGCCTTAGCTATTTCAATTATTTCTGATTTTCTGTAATTTAAAGTTATGGTAATCAGGCTAATGAGCATTTGTATGGTTTTGATGGGTTGTGCGGATGGGCCTGAGTTTACCATACCTGAACCTCAAAATAATATTGAGCCAAAGCTGAATAAAGTCATCATCCTTGAAGACGATTTTGAGGAAGGATTAGATAGCTGGAAATATGTACCCAGCCACAACCGATCAGAAAATAAGTTTGCCGGTGAATGGACCAATGATGCGGCATATGAAGGGGCACGCGCACTGAAAATTCAACGACTATTAGTCACAGAGGAGTCCACAGAAGGCTATTATGACTATGCCAGTTGGAAAAAGTCAATCACAGATTTTGAAGTGCCATTCAACGCTGACCTCACCTTTTTGGGAAAGCTTAGGCTTGAAAATATACGAGGCACCGGCATTTCCCTTAGGATAAACCTCAAGCGCAAGGGTGTACAGGTTGCTTTTGCGGAATCCGGCTGGATCAACGGCAATGGTAGCATAATCGATTGGCAGTCCTACGGTTGCCTTTTTGAAGGTGCCATCATCAACTTTGATGAAATCGAATTGGAATTACGCATGGAGCCTGTCACAGGCGGTACCGTATATTTTGATGATGTTACGTTACAGGTCAGCTACTAACTACAATGCTTTTTCATAAGCCATATCATAGTATTTGGTAAGCGTATTCCAGTCAAAATGTACGGCCGAAGCTTCTACTCTATTTCTAAGCGAAATCCTTTCCCTTCTATTCATTGATATAAAGTGATACAAAATATTGGCTAGTTGGTTGGCTGCATCATCAAATGACTTTTGGTGCCTGTTGACTACATAAATGCCGTTTTTGTCAGTGTTACCCATGTTTTGCTTCACGTAATCTCCAAACCCGGCCAGATCGCTCGTAGCAGTAGGCACACCACTGGCGATACACTCCAGCGGCGTATAGCCCCAGGGCTCATAATAGCTTGGGAAAATACCCATGTGGCAACCTCTGACAAACTGCCCGTATTCCATGCCAAATAATGGGTTGGTGTAGTTGATAAAGTCAGGGTGGTAAACAATCTTTACCCTATCCTCCTTTTTGTTGACCATATTGGATGTTCTTAAGAAGTTCAATATGCTGTCGTTTTGGTCGTCTTTTAAGTTATGAGTGACCACCGGTGGCAAATGGCCGGTTTTCCAGGATTGTATTGTCCTACGATACCTTAGGCGCCAGTAATCGTCTACAAACTCATTGAGGGGTGGTAGCTTGGTATCCATGCTGGAGGCTGCCTTGTAAAATAGCCTGTCACCCACCTGCTTTTTGATAGCCTCTACTGTAGTGCGGAGTTCCTCCATCAATGCCCGGGAATGCAAAACCTCAGGGTTGATGGAGTGATAAGGCTGCTTGGTTACAAAAAACATGATGACGGTGACATCAGAATTTTCACGCTTTAGCCTGTAGTTTAGCCTCGCCAGGGCTTCAAGGCTCAGGTCATAGCCCTTATTGAGGTATTCGTACCGACCGGAAGTAAAGAAATAGAGGGTCTTATCCAGGTCGAAAGTATAGCTCTGAAAGAAATGGGCCATCACAAACTGATGAATCTTCTCCTTGTATTCCAAATGCAGGTTTTGAAACTCATGTAGATTCTCAAATCGCTGGTTATTGATACCGTTGGGCAATATCATATCGGGATTTCTTCCGAGCAGATAACGGCATTCGTGAGCGGTAACTTCACTCACGGTAGTAAATACATGACAGCCATGAGCTGCGGCGCGTTCCAGCTGTACGCTGGGTTCTATGTTGAAATGTTGTGCCTCTTTGGCCCAGTCTACAAACGGGAGGTGATCATAAAACTTGGGGTCGTTCATGGCCAGATATCTGCCCAGAAGTGTGGCATGTGTGGTAAATACTGTTCTGATGGGAAGCTTCTGCTTTCTCAAGGCAGGCAACCCTGAGGCAGCCATCCATTCATGAAAATGAGCAATTATATTTTTATTGGTGACCCCCGGCTGTGCCAGCTCTGTGAGGAACACCCGCACCATTTCGCCAAACATAACCACCCCGTTGAGTAGGAAGTCATCGCCAGGCATACTTATACCGTGATCATCCCACAGTTTGTATTTGATTTCACCAAGCTGGCTGTTTACACTGGACAAGTCGAATAATACTGCTTTGGGCCTGCCTGTAACCAACCAATGGCCGTAATGCACCTTGTAGCCAAGGTCTTTCATGCGTTTTACAGCCTTGCCAAAAGCATCATCATAGGAATCGATAGGGTCAAATTCTGCTGCTACATGCTGCGGCATATAGGGCCCTAATACGCAGTAGTTTTTACCCCATTGTTTTGTGATGGTTGGGGCTTTGGATCGAATTACAGTATAAATACCCCCTACCTGATTGATTACTTCCCAGGCTATCTCAACCAATAGGGCGTTTTTCATTTGTCTTTTGGTAATTCTTTTGGGTTTAGCGGTTGTTTTGGCTGCAGTCATGAAAATAAAGTTTCAGCTATTATTCAAAAACTAATGCATTTAACCTGGCAAACTCATTATCATTCCCTATGATGGGACCGAAGATGAATAAATCGGATTAAAGGCATAAGATAAATACTCTGCGCCCTTTTTTACAAGAAAACTGTCCTGATTACAGCATTTAGTTACAGAATTTGGCAACTCCTCTATTTAGGTCTCAAGTGAGAGTTTTTTGTAAATGGCTTTTTCAGAAATCTGGGTGATTTCGCCGGGTTTCAATGGAGCCAGGGATAGGTCCTCGATTTGAACTCGGATAAGCCGCAGCACGGGGTGACCTACCGCAGCAAACATGCGCCTGACCTGCCGGTTTTTACCCTCCGTAAGGGTAATGGAAACCCAGGATGTCTGGGGATGCTTCTGATAGTTTACTGCAGGTTCTCGAGTTGGTATATTACTTGGCTTTATCATTTCTACCATGGCAGGCAAAGTCTGATGCTTTTTACCCTTTAGATTAATTTCCAGCCCTCTTTCAAGATTTTCCAAAGCCGTTTTATCCGGGTGGCCTTCTACTTCCACCCAGTAGGTGCGGCGGTGCTCAAAAGCAGGGTTTAGTAGTTTATGGTTAAGCTTCCTGTCGTTGGTAAGGATTAGCAGGCCCTCGCTATCCAAATCAAGACGACCGACAGGATAGACATCTGAAGGCAGCTTGAAGATAGAACCCAGACCCGGATTGCCCTTCTCGTCTGTAAATTGACTGAGGACTTTATAAGGCTTGTATATGATGTAGTAGAGTGGTTTGGGCAAGTGAGCTGGTTTTAGGAATTATCCTCCAAGTTAGCAACAGGCTTTGAAATGCTAAAAATTTCCTTCATTAATGCCTCCTGTCTTACGTTGGTATGATTCAGGTCGAATCGAAAGGTATTCATTTCGTTGTGAAAGTCTTTTCTCAGCTCAATCATTTCCTGCTCATGCTTATCTAATTTTTTCAGATACTCAGATAATAGCTCGATGATCTTTTCTTCATTTTTCATGCTATAACGAATTTAATGATTTTTAACGAGTGGCTAAATAATATACGGCCGTTACAGATAATAAGCCGAGGATATTACTGCATATCTGGTGAATCAAAAGATCCTTTCGATAAACTAACCACAAAACAATTAATAGACAATACCCCATAAATAGACCAGATTCGATTGATTCATCCTCTCCTCCTCCAGGCTCACCCTTAGTTACAAATAACCTATTGTTTTCACCATGAAGTGTATTGTAAATCCAGGCATTTAGTCCTATTCTCAAAAAACTACCAGCAAATAGAAACACACCTATCAATATCGTATCCCAGGCAAACACAATTTTAATTTAAGCTATCGGCATGTTATATTCACTCTCCATACTTGATTATTATGAAATATTCTCTGTTAGTAATTATTTGTTCATGTGCATTTTTGGGCTGTAAGCCATCGGATCAAATCAATGAAGAAGATCTTCCAGCATTTAAGGAGGATGGGGTAGGGTATATTCAATTTATCAATGAAACAGATGATTCTGTAAGGATCGACAAGTTTTACAGTCTTATTTTTCAAAACGTCTATGGAGACATGCAATCCTACTGGGTGCCTTCTCAAGACTCATTTGTCCTTGCATTACCTGTAAAACTGCCCCAGGTGTATCCCATAATTATTCACCAGGAGATGTTTTCATTGTTTCTTCATTACGATGATACACTTGTTACAAAGATCACGGCTATTCAGCCGCTTGGTGAGATGCCAATTGGATATTTCAAAAGTATGGGAGGCATAAAATCAACACAGGTGAAGTTTGAAGGAACCTATGCTGATGAAGCCCAGTATTTACTTGAACTGGAAAAAAAGCTTGGCAAACCTGAACCTTTTTGGGCCAATAATGCTCAGCTTTCTTTAGCAGAATATGCCTATAAAATTGACTCATTCAGCCAGGTAAAAGATAAGTTGCTCGACAGTGCTTACGCAGCATTGAATCTTGATAATCTGTTTTACAAGAGCCAAAAGGCCAAAATTTATTACAGTGCCTTGGAAAGCAAAACCAAGCAGCCAGGGTTCCTAGAATTTCAAGTAGGCTCAGTTGTAAAGCCTCCAAAAGGTTATTTTAGCTTTCTTCAGGATATTGATTTAAACGATCCTTATGCTAAGTATACCTATGAATATTTTTTCTTTTTAAGCACACTTAGTTTTCATGAAAGCAAATTGAAATGGGAGGAAAAACACCCAGGCTTTATGGCTATGCCACGAAAACAACAGGATTCTATTAGACGTGCGCATTGGGAGCAGTCACTAAACAAGCAAGATCCGGAATACCAAAAAAGCTTATTCCTGGCAGAGAGAGAGTCTACTATGAAGAGCCTAAAGAGCCTTGAGGCAAGAATAAATCCAGAACTCTATGACTTGCTCATATACCATCATGCACAGCTTGATTTTGGTAGACTGAATCATACGGAATCTAAATGGGCCAAAACCTACTATGAAGAAGAATTTCCATCAAACCCATACCTCAAACATCTTGAAAAAGCAGTAGCTAGTAAAGAACGGTTGATGCCTGGTGATAAAGCCCCTTACTTTTACCTAAAGCAAACTAATGGTCAGTATGTTTCTCCCAAAAATTTCTTAGGAAAAACCGCTTACTTAAATTTTTGGGCACCATGGTGCAAGCCTTGCATTGAGGAGCTTCCTTTCGAGCAAAAACTGCATGAGAAACTAAAAGATGAGCCTGTGAACATCATAAATATTTGCTATCAATGCCAGGAAGACCAATGGATTCAATATCTGGAAGAAAATGACATGCCGGGCATGCATCTATTTGCTGAAGGTGAGTGGCCTGCAAAACTTTCCAAAAATTATGCAATCAATGGAATACCACACTACACCCTTATCGACAAAGAAGGAAAAATCATTGCCAATCCCACCTACCGGCCAAGTGACCCACAGCTCTATGACTTAATATTAGAAAACCATGACTAATCAAAAAACACTGCCCAGTGCTTGCGGTCCGGTGCTTTCGTAAAATAACTAACGATTACATATGCAAGCACGCTGGTAATGATGCCCGGCAGCACAGGATAAATCAACGGATCACCAAAGGCTTTCCATAAAGCCGTAACGCCTACTCCACCAACCATGGCTGCAATAGCACCAGCTTTGGTAGCCCGCTTCCAGAGTACACCACCCACTACCGGTACGAAAAAGCCCGCACCCATCAATGCTGTGAATAGCACCACAATAAACTGGATCAGCTCACCCTCATTTACACCAGTTAGCACCAATACCAGCGGAATAGCCCCCACGGTAAAAATCCCCATCCTGGCAACTCCGAGCCTTCGTTTCTGTGTAGCACCCCTATGGATCAGATTTTGATAAATATCCTCTGAAAGCGCTGAGCCTGCAACCAGCAATAAGGAATCTACTGTTGACATCATCGCAGAAGTAATGGCAGCCAGCATGATGGTGCCGATAAAAGTTGGCAGCACTGCCTTGGCAATCATGGGCATGGCCAGGTCACCAGTCGGTAGCAGGGGAAACAGGGCCATGGCTGCCAGGCCAAGAAAAAACACCAGTAGATTGATACCTGTCACCAGAATGATGGTAAGCAACATCCCCTTGCGGATAGTCTTCATATCCTTCATAGCATACAGGCGGATAACTTTCTCCGGTGTGGCTACCGAACCCAGAAAAAAGGCGAGGCTCATCGTGAGGATCAGCGAAACCGGGAAACCGCCCCACTGAAAAGTCAGTGGTTTGATCGCTTCCACTGCGTTGAGCATATTGCCTAATCCACCAAAATGATCAATCGCCAGGGGTACAGATACCACCGTACCGATTACCATGATAAACATTTGCAGAAAATCCGTGTAGGCTACTGCAAGCATGCCACCAATCACGGTATAAACGAGCAGAATTACAGTGAAAATGACCATGCCTTCCACCTTTGGAATGCCAAAAACAATATTGGCTACCAACCCACCTGCTACAATCTGGGCCTGGATGTAAACCACGGTAGCGATCAAAATAATAAATGCTCCAATACCCCGTGCCAGCCGGCTGTTGTAACGCCGCTGCAGAAATGCCGGAAGGGTTAGCTCCTTGGTGCGCGTGAAGCGCGGTGCTAATACCGCAACCATAAACCAATACGCTAGTGGTATCGAAATCAACACCCAGGTGAAAGACCAGCCTACGGCATATATCACCCCGATTGTGCCTATAAAAGTACCGGCACTGGTATGGGTTGCTGCCATAGTAGCCCCTCCTACACCCCAGCCGAGTTTACCACCGGCAATCCAGTAATCAGATTCATTTTTTGTAGCTCGCAGACTGTACCAGCCAATCAGAAATACAATAAGGAAATATGCCAGGAAGATGAGGAGTTGCATGAATTTAACTTTTCTATCGATTTAAGGTCAATAATTGGTAATCACAAATGATTTTATATGGCAAATAGAAATTGTTCTGGTTTGATGTCTCGATAAACCATGATATTATATTATACGTACTTATTTTTGTACTCAAAATGGAACAATATGATTGCTGCCAATTATTCTGAATTTAGAAATAACCTGAAGAAATTCCTTGATGAAGTAGAGGACAATAATGAGACCGTAATTCTCAAAAGAAGTGGTGGGAAAGGTACGGTGATCATTTCATTAGAAGAGTATAATAGTATGCAGGAAACAATGCACCTGCTTAAATCGGAGAAAAATGCTGCACGCTTACGCGAATCGATCCAGCAAGTGAAAGATGGCAATACTATTTCAACCGGATTGTTTGAAGATTAATGGAATTATCCTTCTCTAAAAATGCATGGGAAGAATATCTATCCTGGCAGGTAGAGGATAAAAAGGTACTTCGAAAAATTAATTCATTGATAAAAGAGATTCAAAGCTCACCATTCAAAGGATCCGCTAAACCTGAGCCCTTAAAATACGAATTGGCAGGTTATTGGTCGCGAAGAATTACAAGGGAGCACAGACTAGTTTATAAAGTCGCAGATAACAAGCTCACAATTATTGCTTGCAGATATCATTATGATTAGTCTTTTCCTCTTTGAGCTTTGACCATCCAAAGCAAATAGCCCAACACAATTAATCCCAAAACCACAAAAAGGCCCCAATATATAAACCCCATCAGCTATTCATTTTATGTCTGTTGACCCAACCCAATACGCCAAGTCCCAATAATAAAACTATCACCAGAGCATCGATCCATTTTGTACGACCCCACTCTATACCATCATCCTTGCTAAGTTTCAAACGAACAAGCGATGATACTACAGGCAGCTGAAAGCGGTATTCTCTTTCATTGAGCTGCTCGAATGGGATTGTGGGAAACTGATCCTTGATGATATAATCTTCGGGAATTTTAATAGTGGCTGTAAAAAGGTCTTCGGGTGTACCGGTTGGCTTCCAGGGTAGCATAAGCATGGGAATATTTGCAAAGTCATCATCGCTTCTCACCTGGTATGTTACCCTCAGTGGGCTTTTTACCTTTTCATACCACTCAATCTTCCAAAGGTGATTGTACTCAATGAGCTTTGCGGGTTTCCCATCTACGCTTACCCCTGATATCTCACTGGCCTCATATCGTATGGCCTCTAAAGGCACCATACCAAGCGCTTCATCCAACGTGAAGTGGATTACATTTTCCACTCGAAAATAGCCATCCTGCTGAGCTTCAATGCTTGTTTCAAACCTGGTGGTTGATTGAGCTTGCACAGCAATTGCCACAAACCATAAGCCGAAAAATAGCAGCTTTTGCACTATGCCCACACTTCCTTAAGTAACCTGAGCGTATTGCCACCCATCACTTTCGCGATATCCTCATCGCTGTAATTGTGCTTCACAAGCCACCGAATGATGTTGTATGATCCCTCCGTAGGATTCTCCAGACCATCTACAAATTCGACAGGGGTAAACTCCTGCCCGGGCACATCTTTTCCCTTGGATTCTTTCAGTGAAAGTGCTGCGGTATAGGCTGTATGCAGCCCCACATGGTCGCCATACAACGTATCCGGGCCGAATGTGACATGATCAATACCAACAAGATCCTTCATATACTCAAAATGCTCCATGACAGCATCCAGGTTGTGTACCCGTTTGCTGGGGGTCAATGTGGTATGCGGAGCAGCCTCCACGCCTATTACACCACCTTTGTCTGCACAGGCTTTGAGTACATCATCAGGTGCCATGCGATTGGTATTCCAGAGCGCTTTGGCACCAATATGGCTAAGGCAAATGGGTTTAGAGCTATGCTTGATGGTATCCAATGCTGTCTGATCACCAGTATGTGAGCAATCAATCAGCATACCTACTTTATTCATCCGCTCCACTGCCTTTTTACCAAACTTGGTAAGCCCACCATCCCGATCTTCCTTCAAGCCGGATCCCAAAGCATTCGATTCCGAATAGGTGATACCCAGCAGCCGTACTCCAAAACCATAAAGAAGATCAATCCTGTCGAGCTCGTTTTCAATCATCATGGCACCTTCCATTGAGGCTACCCATGCCAGTTTGCCTTCTTTATGCGCCCGGTAAATATCATCCACCGTTTTGCAATGGATCACAAAATCCTGATGGGCAATATCACACAAGCGCATACCCAGATCAAAAAGTACATCGTCCCATTTCCAACCTCCTTTGGAGTGAATCTGGCATATACCATCCATTAGGTTGTCGAACACACAATCCCAATGTGATGCAGCAAGTCCTTCAAATGCAGTAGCCATACGACCTTCCTTTACATAGGCTGGCGTTTCCATGATGTCCTTAGGAAATGTCCCCAGGTGCTCATGAAATGATATCAGCACATTATTTTCAATGATCTGCTTAACTCGTGCCTCTTCAGCATCGCTCAAAGCGACTTTTGTAGAGTGTACACGGTCAATTTCGGGTGTAAGATCAAAATGTTTATAGTCTACATCCCTCTCCAGATATTGGAAGGATTGATAGCCTTTATAATTTTTAGATAAGCTCATATTGGTCGTTGTTTATAGCTGTCAATTTAATGGATGAAATTAAGCTTCACCAACCAAAAATGGTGAGTGGCCTATATGGGTTAAGAATTCATTAATAAATGAAAAAGCTACCAGGTGACTGAATAATATTACGTATCTCCAAAGCTAGGTTGAATTTGATGCCGATCATTTCTTTATCCCTTCAGGATCATTATCTTGAGGCTTATTATTAGCCAAACCTTAAACTATGACAAGATTATCGATTCTCATTATCTCATTGATTACAGTGCTCATGGCACCGGCTTACAGTCAAAAGAAGCCAAAAATCAATGCCAATCAAAAGGCTGTTATCGCCTCAATCGACAGCAAATATGAAGAGCTTACCAACCTTAGCGACAAAATCTGGGGCTTTGAAGAAATTGCGTTTCAGGAAACCCAGTCTTCTGCTGCTTTAATCGAGTACGCAGAGAAAAATGGATTTACCGTTACCAAAGGAGTAGCTGAAATTCCCACCGCCTTTGTAGCTGAATATGGATCAGGCAAACCAATTATTGGCATCCTGGGTGAATTTGATGCCCTTCCCGGCTTAAGCCAGAATACGGTACCCAACAAAGACCCACGCAATGAAGGTGCTCCGGGCCATGGTTGTGGCCATAACCTGTTTGGCACAGCCTCTCTGGGGGCCGCCACTACCATCAAAGAGCTGATTGAAGCAGGAGAACTGGAAGGAACCATCCGCTTTTATGGAACACCTGCCGAGGAAAAGTATTTTGGAAAGCTATGGATGATCCGTGCAGGATTGTTTGAGGATGTAGATATTGTGATGGACTGGCACCCAAGTGCAGAGACCAAGGCCGATGTGCAAAGCTCACTTGCCCTAGTGGACTTTATGGTTGAGTTTTTCGGGCAGGCGGCTCATGCCTCTGGTGACCCGTGGAATGGTCGCAGCGCTGGGGATGCCCTGGAACTTTATACAGACGGCATCAATATGTACCGGGAGCACATCAAGCCTACCGTACGTATTCATTACCATATACAAGATGCAGGCAAGGTTGTGAATGTCGTACCTGACTATGCCAGAATCTGGACCAGGGTGCGCGATACGCGCCGTGCCAATATGGAAAAAGTTTGGAAGCAGGTGGAGCGCATGGCTGAAGGTGCAGCTATTATGGCCAATGTGGACTATAAAATTAACCTCATCTCAGGGGTACATGAAGTGGTGGTCAACCGTACCGGCGGTGCAGTGATGCAAAAGAACCTGGAATACCTGGGCCCGATATCATACTCAGAAGAAGAGATTGCCTATGGTAAAGCCATTCAAAAAGCCACCGGCAAGCCCGAGGTAGGAATGGATTCGGAAATTAAGCCGCTGGAAGAAACAGAAGAGCATCCCATGGGTGGCTCTACTGATGTTGGCGATGTAAGCTGGGTAGTGCCCACCATCAGAATGGGTGCCACAGTAGCACCTAAGGATACCCCCTGGCATAGCTGGGCCGTAGTGGCTTGCGGTGGCATGTCGATCGGCCACAAAGGCCTGATTCAGGCAGCCAAAGCACTTTCCATGACTATGGTAAACCTGTATGAGGACGAAAAACTTAGGCAGGCTGTAAAAGATGAATGGAAAGAGCGGGTAGGTGATTATGTGTACAAAGGCATAGTACCTGATGGCCCTCCACCGATTGAAAAAGCGAGTGCTGATCAATAGAACACAGCAAATATCAAATAGAATGGAGGGTGTCTCAAAAGTATAAAAACCCTTGCCTCATGTCACATTGAGCTCGTCGAAATGTATTCATACAGCCTTTAAGAAAGGTTTCGACAGGCTCAACCTGACATGAATGATTCTTTTGAGAGGGCCTCTATTTTTTTAAAGAATATCGCTTTGTAAAAAACCTGCAAGGCTAATCACCTCTATCTGCTCGTGCACGACAAATCGGTCACTTCCGGGTGTTATGATGTAATTACTGGCCGTACCTACATCGGCTATGGCGTTCAAAAAGCCTTTGGTTAGCTTAGGTCCATTGCTGTATTTGATTTCGATTCCAATCGCTGGTTGCTGATTTTTCACCAAAAGCAGATCAATCTCAGCACCTTCATGGGTGCGATAGAAATAGGGCTCGTAATCATCCGGCAGCACTTTCAAAATTTCACCAATCACAAAGTTTTCCCAGGAATTACCGAGAATTGGCAATCCACTTAACGCATCAAAATCAACAATTTGCTGCAACATATGTAAAATTCCGGTATCAGCATAATAGACTTTGGGTGATTTAACCAGGCGCTTTTTCACATTGACATGGTAAGGTTCTAGCACCCTGATGAGAAATGCCTGCTCCAGAAAATCAAGGTATCGCTTGACAGTAGGTGCAGTAATGCCAAGGGATTTGGAAAACATTGAGGCATTCCAGATTTGCCCCACTGATGCCGACAGCATACGCAGAAAATTTGTGAGCGTTCTCGTATTGGTATCTAACCCCAGGCTGGGCAGATCTCTTTCGATATAGGACTTGATAAATTGCTGTCGCCAGGTATGGCTTGCGCTATCACTACGAGATTTAAATGCATTGGGAAAACCACCCCTGATCCAAAGCTGATTGAGTTTGTCATATCCTACCTCAGGTAGACCAAGTGGGTTCATCCGGTGGTAGGCAATACGGCCGGCCAATGAATCAGCACTTTTTCTTAACAATACCGGCGATGCTGACCCAAGCAATATAAACCTGCCAGGCCGCCTGTCCTCATCAATTATCGCACGCAATAGCGGAAACAAATCCTGACGGTACTGCACCTCATCCAATACAATACATTTATCAGCATTACTCCTTAAAAACAATCCGGGATCGGTGAGTTTTGCCTGATCTACATCTGACTCAAGGTCAAGATATACCAACTTATCAATTTCTAGAAGTGACTTTACCGCCGTTGTTTTCCCAACTTGCCGGGCCCCAAGAATACCAACAGCCGGAAAATCTTCCAAAAGCCCTTGAATATTAGATAACAGATCAGCTCGGGGTATCCATTGCATTGCCTATCAATTTGAAGGCAAATGTCTTACTTTTCCCTGAAATTTAAAAGTATCACTTTCATATTTCAGGGTACTTGATATATTTTTACCCTGAAAATCAAAAATGTAATTTTCAATTTTCAGGGTAAATTAATTTATAAACTAGTCTGATTTACTGCTCTTCCTTTGCTCTGATCGTAGGATATTCTATGCCTAACTGCTCCAAATAGCTGTCATATTTGGTTTCATCATAATAATATTTTTCCAATGCCGGTCTAAACTCCCCCTGTATTTCTGTGTTCAGATAAGTCGCAGGCTTTTCGTCATCCCGGATCATAGGCTTGTATTCCATTTCCATACCTTGCTCTTCCCGGAAATATTCCCATGCTGCATCAACAAGCTCCGGCTTCAGCAGAAAATCCAGTACGGTCATGGCCTCAGCTTTGGCCCCTGCCACAACGCCCTTGTGTGCTATAGGTGTAGCCATAGAAACGGCATTGGACCAGTGATGCCCCTGCAAACCCGGAATGTTTGAAGGAAAGCGCATGGTTACTGTAGGAAGCTTCCAGCTGATATCACCAATATCATCGGAACCGCCACTGATAAATGACCGGACCGGCAAGCCAATTGTATCCAGTTCTGTTTCCAGCCCATCCACGTTGATGGCTCCTACTTCATCCTGCAAAGCCCTGGCCAGAGCCTGATCGTTTTCGTCCCAAGTAGGTAAGCCTACCTCCCTTATGTTGTAGTACATATTTTCTGCTATCACTTTATTGAAGTGACGGGGCCATGCACTACCAAGCACTTTTCGGGTTACTTTAGTTTGTGTCATCAATGCGGCACCATCAGCAATTTCATTCGCCCGATCATACATTTCCATGATTTTCGGATAGGTCACATTACGCAGGTAAAACCAGATTGATGCTTTGGAAGGTACCACATTGGGTTGATCACCACCATCTTTGATGACATGATGTGATCGCTGCAGCGGATCGAGGTGCTCACGCTGATATTGCCAGCCCACACTCATCAATTCCACAGCATCCAGGGCACTCCTGCCTCTCCATGGCGATCCTGCGGCATGTGCAGCTTCTCCTTCAAAAGTATATTCCACTGAAATCAATCCTGTACCTCGCGCCTGTCCATAGCTTACGTTGAAGTTGTTGCTCACATGGGTAAATATGGAAATATCCACATCGTCAAAATAACCATCGCGGGTATAATAAGCCTTGGTACCCACCAGCTCTTCTGCCACACCAGGCCATAGCATTAATGTCCCGGGAATATCATTCTCCTCCATAAGTTGCTTTACAGCAAGCGCTGCCACCACATTCAAGGGTGTACCTGAGTTATGTCCTTCGCCGTGGCCAGGAGCCCCTTCCACGATTGGATCATGATAGGCAACACCAGGTTTTTGCGAAGCTTTCGGGATACAATCTAAATCGCTTCCCAGAGCTATTACCGGTTTTCCTGAACCCCAGGTAGCTGTCCATGCTGTGGGAATACCGGAGATGCCTCTTTCGATGGTAAATCCATTCTCCTCCAGAATACCAGTCAGATAGGCAGAGGTCTCCACCTCCTGAAAGCCAAGTTCAGCAAAGGAAAACACCTTATCGACCATTACCTGTGCCAGCTTGGCGTTGGATTGTACCAGTTCCTGCACTTTTGCTTTTAGTACAGCTATTTCTTCTTCTGAATATTGCTTTTGGGCAGATAGATCCGCAAAAAGCAAAAACATCAGCATCAATGTAAATATCTTCTTCATAGTTATAGGTTTATCAGGATTCAATTAAACCCAATAGCCTATTGGATGCAAGCAATAGAAAGCCCAGATAGCTAACATTTTGATGAATGGCCAACGCCGCAATGCTGGCTATGCTGATTTCTTGATATTTTTAGCATATGGCAGAAAAAACCATTTCCAGAATTGCACCCACACCCAGCGGTTTTTTGCACATTGGAAATGTCTTCAACTTCCTGCTAACCTGGCTGCAAGTGCGCTCCAAAAATGGCAAACTATACTTGCGCATCGACGATTTGGATGAGAGCAGAGTGCGCCTGGTTTACATTGACCAGATTTTTAAGGTGCTCGATTGGCTGGGTATAGACTATGATGGTGGCCCCCGGGGTACTGAAGATTTTCTCAAAAACCACCGCCAGCGGTATCGCATCGAGTTTTACAATCATGCTATAGAACTGCTTCAGCAAACCGGAAAAACATTTCTGTGCAAATGCTCACGACGGGAAATACTAGAAACCAGTCCTTCGGGGCAATATCCCGGCACTTGCAAGAGACCCTCAATTAGTCTGAATACAAAGCCCGTAAGCATTAGAATAGATACTGCGAATGCTATTGACATAAGCTTGGAGGAATGGCTGGAAGGCAGAAAAACGCTTAATCTTGATGAGCATGTGAAAGACTTCATAATCCAACGAAAGGATGGATTGCCGGCTTACCAGATAGCTTCGCTACTCGATGATGTACAGATGCAGGTTAATTATATTGTACGCGGCAAAGACCTGCTTCCTTCCTCCTTTGCACAAATGTACATGGCACAGCTTCTGGATATGCAACCTTTTGTGAATGTTACCTTTCACCATCATGAATTGCTACGAGGGGCCAATAAGAAAAAGCTGTCAAAAAGTGCCAAATCTGACCCTGTGCTCGAAAGATACAGCCGAAAAGAAGTCTTTTCCCTTTTTGCAGATTGGATGGGGTGGCAACAGCATGGCTATTCAACAAATGATATGCTTGATATTTATACTCATAGCCTGAAGTAAATACCGGCAATATAGTTTGGATTACCCAGCACTCGTTTACCAAAAGCGGCAAATCCAGCAGAAACCGATAACCCCATTTTGTCATTCATCTGGTAATTTAGTTCGGGTGTAATGCTCAAAAATTCGATGTTATTGCCAAATACTCCATTGTTAGGCACGAATGCATCATCGCCATTCATGAATGATGCTATACCATAGACCTTGATGATCGGTATCCATTTATCTTTAACCCACCCAACTTCTCCACCGTATCGAAATTCATCTGAAAAATTATTGGTGCGGTTATTAAAACCTGCAAGCAATGTCCAGTAAAATCCTGAGGATAGCCCCTGGCTCAACTCAAAAGTTACCAATTGATTAAACTCTCCATCGCCAGACTGCAATAACTGCGTTTGACCGCCAGCTTGTTCACCCAATGGGAGCCCCAGGGTGAGGGAAGCACTTAAAACCAGTGGCCCCTCAGTGATCAGCCCGTATTTTATTGAAAGGTCTACATCACCTATCGCATTTAACTCATCGCCCGGCTCCTGATCCAATGAAGCCCCATTGCTATCTACTACCTCCACTTTATTCAATGTAGACCGTACAAAAAACGGTACATAAGCTACGATAGAAAGCCGATCGGTCAGGCCATACTCCAGATATACCGCGGAAGTATACAAGCCGGTTGTAGTGATATCCACTAAATCCCCGGCGGGTGTAAAATACCGGTCGGCAATAATGGCTCCCTGACTTATCTTCAAGAAGCCTTTACCTTTTGGTTGAGTCCATCCACCACCAGCCAGCAGCGGTGTGGCAAAACCTAGTATTGCTACAAAAATTGTGAGATGCTTTTTCATGCTAATTTTCAAAAGTTCCTAATCCAAAGGGCACACTAAATGGCTTGCAATAGACCATTACATAATCATATGAATTGAGGCTTACATCCATAGGTACACCATAATCCTGAGCCCCTGTATTGCTTATAATGGGCCCAAGTTCTACGCCTCCAACTACATTATCAGGATTTGAAGTAAGGTAAATGTATAAGCCGGGTCCATTGGTGGTCTGAAAATCTTCCTCAAATTTTAGTATTAAATCCCCATCCTGCTCTTCCAAAGAAAACATACCTTCCACTGTATAATTATTAAGCCCCATAAAGCTTCCTGTTCGAAATCCGGCACCCTCCTCTGTTTCCTCTCCCACCGTTATGGTGACCATATCTGTAGCATTACCTGCACTGGCAGTGATCACAGCTGTGCCAATTTCTAAAGCCGTGACCAACCCATTAGCATTGACAGTAATGATAGATTCATCGCTTGAAGTCCAGGTGAAATCACCAACCATTCTCACCCCCGTATGATCAAAATAATCGGCCATCAGGTCAAATGTTTCTCCTGCTTTGATTTGTGTAGGTGGGTTGGTTATAACCACACGCTCCGGCACTATCCGCTCAATTACATCTGTGCCAATGCAGCCAGCAAGTGAGAGTAGCCCTATGAGTATTATTAATCGCATAAAATTTTTGCTTTTTCAATTATACGAAGGGCAAACCCAAAAAATCTGTCATGTCTCTGACACTTGTGCCCGTATTTCTAATCTTTTGATAAAACCCAGAACTTCGAAATGCTAGTCACTTGCATTAAATTACATGCACTATGCATCCGGAATTTGTAAGTTTTGAACTGTTTGGTAATGAAATTACGATCCATTTTTATGGTTTGTTAATTGCTTTGGGTGCCTTTTCGGGCTACCTGTATATGGCTCACAATGCCAAAAAACAACTTGGTGTAGATACTGAGGTCATTCAGGGTCTTTGCATATGGATCATACTTGCCGCTTTTGTGGGGGGGAAAGTGCTTTTTTATATGGAAAAGCCCAGTTTCTATTTCAACCCACCTTCCAATATGCTCCATAATTTCCGGACAGGATTTGTATTCTACGGATCGCTGATTTTTGCTATACCTACCGCAATCTGGTATTTCAGAAAATACAAGCTACCACTATTACCAATGCTTGACCTGCTGGCGATTACGGCTTGTATCATCCATATTTTTGGCCGGATGGGCTGTTTTATGGCAGGGTGCTGCTATGGCCTGCCAACAGATAAGCCATGGGGTGTCACTTTTACTGACGAAATATCCAAGGCACCGCTTCACCAATCGCTACACCCAACCCAGCTGTATGAGATCTTTCTGATTGGTAGTATCATGGTCGTGCTGCTGATGTTCAAGCGTTACCAACGTTTCAAAGGCCAGCTGTTTTTTATCTATGTAATGCTCTATGCTGTGGGCAGGTCTATCAATGAAATATTCCGCGGGGATATCAGAAGGGGTTTTGTCATAGACAATGTGCTATCTCATTCTCAGTTTATTTCACTGCTACTTATTGCTGCGATGCTGTATTTCTATGTGCGAACGCAAAAAAGAAATGCCAGAACCAGCTAAATATCTTTGACCCGAATATTTAGATGCCTTGGCAACACCTCAAAATCAAAGGGGGGATGACCGATATACTCACCGTCCAGATGTGCCTCTGCATCAGGGCATGCGCCTACCTTAAATTTTTTAGCCTGGATAATTTCGACCTCTGGCAATAAACCATGCGAACCGGATTTTAATCTATGAATATTGAGTAGCCTTTTCAGGACAGATATTCTGGATATTTTGCAAATGGTCAAGTGCCCATCATCCAATTGAGCATTAGGTGTTAATTTAAAGCTGCCCCCAAACGTGGTGCCCTTAGCTACAGTAAGCAGAAAGAGCGGTTCTTGCGTAGACCGGCCGTCAAGCTCAAACTGCAATGGCACAGTATCAAAAAAAGCCAGGTTTCGGAGGACATGGTAATAATACTCGGGCCACCCGGAAAGCCAAATGTCGGATTCCTCGGCATGCCTTGCCACCTGTCCATCAAAGCCTATGCCTACACCATTCAGAAACAAACGATCGTTACAGCGGCCAACATCCACCGCTTTTAACCGACCACTGAGGGCTGTGTCAAAAACCTCACGTAGTGATTTGCCGAGGCATAAATTTTTAGTGTAATCGTTTCCCGTTCCCCCTGGAATTACCCCAATAGGAACGCTGCTTTTCAATCCGTTCACCACTTCATTGAGTGTGCCATCACCACCCAACACGATTACCTCGGTGAATGGCTTATCATACTCTTGCAATACTACTGAGGCGTTTTTAGCAGCGGAGGTTTCGATTAAATCAAAATCAACTTTTTTTGATTCAAGAAAAGCTTTTAGCCGGGGTAAAATTTTTCTTGACCGCCCCTTACCAGCAGTAGGATTACAAATCACCAAAATTTGACGGGCGGCCATGCCTATTGACTATACCCTCTTAAAGCTTTTCAAGAATAAAATCCGTCATCATTTGATACAGATGCATTCGTGTTTTAGAACCGCTAATACCGTGTGCCTTGTCAGGATAGTAAAATGACTCAAATTGCTTACCAGCATTGATCAAAGCTTCCTGCATGGCCACACTATTTTGAAAATGCACATTATCATCACCGGTGCCATGAATTAGCAAATAATTGCCTTTTAGTTTCTCTACATGGTTAAGCGGGGAGTTATCATCGTAGCCCGTGGGGTTATCCTGTGGCCTTTGCAGATATCTTTCGGTGTAGATGGTGTCATAAAAGCGCCATGTCGTAACAGGAGCCACTGCAATACCTGCTTTGAAATAATCTGCCCCCTTCAGCATCACCAATGATGACATGTAGCCCCCGTAGCTCCAACCCCAGATGCCAATCCTATCTTTATCCACAAATGGAATTGTACCCAAAAATTGTGCGGCGGCAATGTGATCTTCTGTTTCGAGTTTGCCTAGCTCCTTGTAAGTCATTTTTTTGAAAGCCTCTCCTCGACCGCCTGTACCACGGGTATCGGTCACCACCACAATATAACCCTGCTGCACCAGGTATTGGTGCCAAATGTAATGACCACCGCTCCATCGGTTGATCACATTTTGCGATCCCGGCCCACTGTATTGATACAGCAATACCGGGTATTGTGCCGCTGAGTCAAGGTCAGCAGGGAGAAGCATATAGCCATTCAAAATGCTTTTGTCAGCACCATCGAAAGTAAAAAAGCGCTTCTCTACCAGGTCAAAATCAGACACCTTATCTTTCAAGGTTTGGTTGTCTTTAAGCACCTTGATGGGTTCATTCTCCTCATTATCCATCAAAGTGACCTCCACCGGCTGGTCTGCCTGCCTGTAGTATTGGATATAATACTTAAAGTCATTGCTCATATCAATATCTGTCCAACCGCTGGCTGGCGAAAGCAGGGTTTTTCCTCGTCCGCGCACATCTATTTTATAAAAAGCCCTATCCATTGGTGAGGGCTCTGTGGAGATATAATAGAGTACGGCAGTTCTACTGGACTGATCCAGACCCACCATTTGCCTGGCTTCCCATTTTCCACTGGTCACCTGCTGCACCGTCTGCCCATCCATGGTATGCAGGTAGAAATGCTTATACCCATCGCGTTCGCTCGATATGAGGAAATGTTTTCCATCATTCAAGTAGGTAAGGTCATCACAAAAATTAAGGTCAATAAACTGCTTGGAGCGATCTGTTAAAATGGTCATGGTATTGCCCCTTGAGGCGTTAGCATGCAGAATATCCAGCGTGTTTTGCAGGCGATTAAGCTTTTGGATACTCAACAGATTCGCATCCTGGGTCCACTGTACCCTGGGGATATAGATGTCTGTTTCATCACCCAGATCTACATTGACCGTTTCATTGGTTTCCAGCGCATAAATTTTGATTTCAATTATCGAATTGTCTTCCCCTGCCTTAGGGTATTTAAAATTGTAATTTTCCGGATAAAGGCTCACATTATTCCATAGCTGCATGGTGTATTCTTTCACACCACTCTCATCAAATCTGTAATAGGCCAGTTTTTTAGAATCTGGCGACCAAAAGAATGCCTTAGTGATTGAAAACTCCTCTTCGTAAACCCAATCTGTACTACCATTAATGATTTCATTTTTCATTCCATCTTCAGTGACCTGGATCTCATTCATGTTGTCCAGTCGAACATAAAAAAGGTTATTGTCACGGGTAAACGCCACTTTGGTACCATCAGGGCTGAAGGTTGCATAGCTTTCACGGCCATTTTCACTCAGAGGCTCCAGCGTCTCATCCTCAAAGTTGTACACATAAAATTCTGCGGTGTACGACCGGCGATAAATCGATTGACGATCTGTCATCAAAAGGACCTGCTTTTCATCCTGACTAAATGTGTAGTCATCCAGCGTAAGTGAAAAATCATTGGCATCAAAGAGTACCGTATCCAGGGCCCCGGTGGTAATATCATATTTTACAATGCTATTATCTTCCAGCGCAGTGTAATATTGACCATCCTTCATCCAATTGACATTTCGAACGGTCTCTTCACTAAAAGTACCATCTACAATGTGGGACAATTCGATTTTTTGCTGTGCCAGCCCTATGGTGGCCGCTAATATTAAAATGGTTGAAAATGCTGTTTTCATCATAATACACGGTATTTGGATCAAATATAATCGATAAGCATTTTTTGCTTCTATGATATCAAAAACGAAGTTGGTGAATCTTTATTAATTTTGTTTCTGTAGAAACTATTTTCAATTGTTTCGTATATAAGATTAGGCCTTCCGGGCTTATATGTTGAACCAAAACATTTAAACAATATGGCTAATTGCTTTGCATTAATGGGCTGGAGTTTGCCCGTCATTGAGAGTATGCAGAAAAATAACTTCCCCTATGTAGTTGTCTCGTTTCCTGATTTCGAGCAATACGCAAAGGAAAATAATATACCCTTCGTCCCCTATCAGCTGGACGAATGGAGCGACACATCCAATAGTCTCGACTTGCATCAAAAGCTTCAGGCTTACGGAGTAGATGTGGCCGTACCCTTATTCGAGGAGACCGTAGAATGGGCCGGTGCGCTCAACAGCATTTACCGGGGTGATCCAAGGGTGCTCAACCGTGCCTTCCTTTTCCGCAATAAGGCCATGATGAAGCGAAAAGCGCTTATTGGTGGTCTGAGAGTAGGTTTATTTGAAGAGGTCCATAACCGGGATCAGGTGAGGGCATTCATGAAAAGGCTCAATCAGGCCAACCTACAGCTGGATGGCGAAGAAGATAGCTGGGTACATATCAAACCCTTTGCTTCTGCAGGAACAGTTGGGCACAGGTTGCTAAGATCAATGAGTGATATCGATGAGAAAGTGGAGGATGGCGACTTCCCCTGTTTGGCAGAAAGTCACTTACCTGGCAGAGAATTTTCTTGCGAGGCATTCATCCACAAAGGGAAAATTCGATTCCTCAACATTACCGAATACGTCCATCTGGGCTACTCAAACTTCATTCCTGAAGGCCATTATCTCAATACCAAGCGAGATCTGATTCATAAGCATGTACAAAAGCTGGTGGATATATTTGGTATTGAGTACGGCATGGTGCATCCTGAATGGTTCCTTACTGAAAACGATGAGTTGAACTTTGGAGAAACAGCCTGCCGTATCCCTGGGGGCCATATCCTGGAGCTTTGTTCGCAGGCCTATGAGTTTGATGCGCTGGCGGCCTTTGTACTAAGCCACGACCCTAATGCCACCGAAGAAGAATTGGATGCGATATTCCCTCCAAAAGACTTTAAGCCTAAAAATCATTTTGGCAATGTCATGATCTACCCTCAGCGTAGACAGTTTTCCAAATTGGAAATCCCAGAAGAACTCAATAATGAGCCCTACTTCCTGGATCACACCCTGGTACCACCACTTAGTACCCAAAAGATAAGTGATACTCGTGAAGGTTTCGGGAACCATTTTGGTACTTTAAACTTTAGAGGGGAGGATCCTGATCGTATGACAGAACTACTCCAACATTACGAAACGGTAGATTTTTACATATAGCTAAAAGCAAAAAATATTGGTATTGATTACAGATAATGCTTTCGACAATTTTCAGCGAAGCTTTCAGGAGTTTTTGGAAGCAACCGACCTGTCAAAGCAGGATAAAGCTACCCGTCTGGCTAGTCAGATAGACATCATAAGCCAGACCAGGGACGGCTTAAGCTTCCTTTATGAAAAAAGTGTAGAATTAGATCAGGCTGAATTCTTTAAAGGTACTGCCTGGAATGAACCCGATAATCTGGTGCCTTCCCTGGTAAAAGGGACCATTAAATCGGGGCATCCAAACAGTAGCTTTGAGATCATCAGCAACCTGAGGATGCTTTCCTATGCTAATGGCAAGGCCCAATCAGCCAAAGTATCCCAGAAGGAGGCCCAGGTTTATCTGGAAGAGGTCGTGATCCAAAACATGGAATTTGCACTCAAGGAGCCTACAGAGGAAACCAGAAATGTAATGACTGAGCGGGAGCTCAAGAAAGCATTTAATTTGTTTGGTTTTATTCTTTCTGAGACTGATCTGGAAGGCATGCACAACATGCTTGCTGAAGAAATCATGCTTATCTGCCAGCAAAGACCGGTAGTAACCCGCAAGGCGCGTGAGTTCATTCATCTGATAGATCGAAAAATGGATCTCGATCCATCAGTTGTGGCAGATCAGGAGTTGTTATTTTATGTCAATGCCATTGTAGCGCCGACCAAGGGTAGCAAGCAGCATAAATCATTGGCAGATTATCAAAATATGCTTTCGGGAGCAAATACCAAGCTACTGGAATCAGAGGCTGGTGAAATGGGCCATTATCTTGGCACCACAGGCCTGGTAAGCCAATACCACGCTTTACTGCTCACGCATTTGCTAAAGCATAAGCCTGAACTTATACCGCTTGCAATGGACCTGAGTGATACGGGAGCAGCAGAGTTTAAAAAGCATGAGAAGCTTATAGATTCCCTTATAGATGAGGTGGTATCTGTGAACAATAGCCAATGCATATACGGCATGGCAAGGATGCTGAACCGCAGCTTATTTTCGCGAAGGCCGGTACGCGTTGGGCTCGAAAACCTACGTAAAATCAAGCTCAACCCACAAGTAGAGCAACGTATTTTACATTCTGAAAAGAATCCCAACAATGATGTCACAGCCCTTCAATATTTAATAGGTGCCACCATCAGAATCCTGGGTCAACCGCTGGGTGTTGGTCAGGGCAACAACCCGACCTGCCAATCAGCCCGTGGCATCAGCATGTGGAGCCAACATGCACCTGCCAAGCTGATAGACATGATCATTACAGTAGCCACTCAGAACAACCTGATCATGCGGTTTGAAAATACCGACTTGGAATCAATCAAATTAGGCAAAGGACTACTGGGTGAAATGGACTATAATCTTGATGCTGTTTCGGTGGTGCTGGTACCCCATCTCGATAAAATCTACAATGAGATGATGAAGCGGGCTGCTATCAGAGGTGAAGATCCCCATAAATGGGTCAATCCTGCCATGTATGGTCAATGGATACAAATAGGATTTGCGTCATGCTATGATTATTTCACAAATGCTATATCTGACTACAAAGGCTTCATCCGAACTTTCTATGCCAGTTTCCACATAGAATATAACGGTGGTCAGCATATGGTCTATCCTAATCCCGTAGGTATTTATATCACCTCCAGCAAAGGGGAAATGGTAGGATTTCATGCTATAAGTCTGGTTAGGGTTGACAAAGATCCCACAGGTGAAATCAGGGCTTATTTTCTGAACCCAAACAATGAAGGTCGCCAAAATTGGGGGCAAAATATCAACCCTTCAGTATATGGGCATGGGGAAAAACACGGAGAATCTTCACTGCCGTTTCATCAGTTTGCGGCAAGAATTTATGCATTTCATTACAATAGCTTAGAAACAAAAATGTGGTCGCAGCATGTCCTTGACAGGGAGCTTGCTAAGGTTGAAGAGTTGGCCAGGAGTAGCTGGGGCAAGTCTTACACTTGGAATGACCAGGTAAAACTATGGTAAAACACTCATCAAGGATTGAGCTTAGCCAATCGGCAATAACACAGAATATCAATTTCATCAAAAAGAAGATTGGTAAGGACAGTAAAATATGTTCTGTCGTAAAGGCTAATGCGTATGGGCACGGCATTCAGGAATTTTCTAAAATGGCCGAAAAAGCCGGTGTAAGACATTTTGCAACAGCTTCAGCATTTGAAGCAGAGGAAATCCATGATGTCATTTCTGATAAATCGTCGGTCATGATTATGGGTATCCTCTACGATGTGGATATCGCATGGGCTATCGAAAATGACATTGAGTTTTATGTATTTAATTATGAGCGATTGCCCAAAGTGTTGGAAACCGCCAAATCAGTTGACAAACCAGCTAAAATCCATCTCGAAATAGAAACGGGAGGCAACCGAACAGGTCTACCAGCAAGTGAAGTATCCAAGTCATTGTCATTCCTAAAAAAACATAAAAACTGGGTTCACTTCAAAGGGCTGTGTACCCATTTTGGAGGGGCTGAGTCATTTGCCAACAAATTCAAAATAGACAGGCAGCATCAGCGGTTTTTAGAAGTATATGCAGAATGCAAGAAGAAGGGTATTTTGCCCGAAATCAGGCATATCGCATGCTCTGCTGCCGCATTGGCCATGCCCGATACGGTGTATGATATGGTACGCATCGGAGTGGCACAATATGGCTTTTGGCCTTCACCGGAAATTTATTATCACCATCTGCAAACCGTAAATAAACTTTCTGATAACCCACTCAAAAGAGTGATCACATGGAAAACCGATGTGATGGACGTACGTGGCGTAAGTGCCGGCGAATTTATCGGTTATGGCACGGCTTACCAGGCATTTAGGGATATGACTATTGCCGTAATGCCGCTAGGCTATTCCAACGGCTACCCCAGGGCTAATTCAAACCGAGGCTATGTGCTTATCAAAGGCAAAAAAGCACCCATAGTGGGCCTTATCAATATGAATCTCTTTATGGTGGATGTATCCCACATACCCGATGTTCATGTGGGTGATGAAGTAGTATTGGTTGGCAGACAAAATAATAATGTCATCAATATCAGCTCTTTTACTCAGACGACCCAGCTGCTCAACAATGAGATGCTTAGCCGACTACCGGCAGCCATACCTAGAAAACCTGTTAGATAATGCGGAGGCTTCAGCCTCATGAAATATCGCTTCTTAAAGAACTTCTACAATCAGGTGAGCCTGTGGAAGGCAACGGTGAACTAAGCCCAAAAAATCCACTTAGATTTTCGGACTTTATTGAGATCAAAGATCTTAACTGCCTGATTGAAATCAGTACTTTCCAGCAAAAGCTGCTGGTTTATAGTGCAGATATTGAGGTGGATATCAGCGAGAAAATACAGCAAAGGCTTATCAATGCGCTAAACCTAATTCGCTCGCTAGAAACAGAAGGCTACATCACCAGCTGGTACAAAGCCTCTCTCAGTGAGGATGAATCCATAGTTGGATCATTAGATGTAAAAGAAAAAAATAGCAGCCCCTTTTTCCTGAAAGACCTGGCGCTGGCTGCAGCCGTGCTCAAATTACAAGCGAGGCATTATCATCTGCACCCATCAGTGGCTTCCCTTTTCCCCGGCGATGAAGTTGATAAAAAAGATAAAGTTCCGGCAAAAAACCCAACTCCTGGATATACCTGGTTTATGGCATTGGCTGGAGCAATTCTTCTTGTTTTATTATCTGTAGTTGGTCATCATTTATTCATTTTGCAGGCAATAAACGAACAGCAGCAAACTTTAAATCAATCGGTCTCCAACAAGACAAGTGCCCTTCAGGAGCAGTTGATGGACATTCACAACAATACTCAGCTTCGGTTTGATAGTCTTGAAACCAGCATGGAGCAGCTATCGCAGTATTTGCAGTCACACGAAGTTATTATTAGTGATAATACGACCGAATTGGGAAAACTTACCCTCCAGCAAAGAATACTCAATAAGCAACTCAAAGGCACCTTGCGTAAAACTGACAGCCTTATACGGAGGATCAACCAATCTAGGCTTGATAGCCTGGGCAAGGATTGATAAGCAGTAGATTGTAATTCTGTAAAAACAGGCTTTTGACTCCCATCTGACATTTTGTATCGCTAGAAGTAGTCATCACAGGTTTACTATAATTAATTCTTTAGTTTTCTGGTTTCAAATACTACAACCATGATAGCATTGAAGGATATTTCTGTCTTCCAAAATGTATCTGCAGAAGCCATAGAGTGGTTTGAAAAAACCGCTCAACTCAAAAAAACCAAAAAAGGAGAATACCTCTTCAAGGAAGGAGAGCCAATCGAGCACATGCAGGTGATCGTGGAGGGAAAGGCCCAATTTATGCTAAAGCAGGGTGGAAATATGGTACCTGTCACCACAGTAGAAGCCGGTCAACTGGGTGGATTACTGCCTTTTTCCAGAATGCAAAAAGCGACCGGATATGTGGTGATCCTGGAAGATGCTACCTATTGGGAACTGCATAAAAACAAGTTTCAGGAATTGGGCGAAGTGAGCCCCGAGCTCATGCAAAATCTGGTCGGCTATCTTTCAGATAGGGTGAGAAATTTTACTCAAACGCAGCAGCAACGGGAAAAAATGGCCTCTTTGGGAAAGCTTTCAGCTGGGCTGGCCCACGAGATTAATAACCCTGCCGCGGCAATTAATCGTACCTCCGAGGCATTGCGGGAGAAAATTCAAATGATACCGGTTTGTACAGCTCGTCTGCTCGATCATAAAATGACCAGTGAGCAGCTTCAGGCAGTCACCGATATGGTAGCCGCCAAATGTAAAATCACCGGCACAGCCTATATGTCAATGATGGAAAAAAGCGCTAAGGAAGATGCACTTATTGACTGGATGGATGAGCAGGGTATCAAGGATAGTTTCGACTATGCAGAGGTATTGCTGGGTGCAAATATTGAGGTGGAAGACTTGCAGCAGTTAGCAGATCAGCTACCCC
The DNA here is from genome assembly GCA_965227155.1 of Cyclobacteriaceae bacterium. GTDB lineage: Bacteria > Bacteroidota > Bacteroidia > Cytophagales > Cyclobacteriaceae > UBA6059. Next base: position 2,248,004 of record OZ245731.1, on the reverse strand, counting down.
AGGCTGCCATCGGCGATGCGCTCGCCTGGATTAATACCACTATTGAAGCTGAAAAACTTACAGTTGAAATACACCTGGCAAGTGCCCGAATTTCCGAACTGGTTGGCGCCATCAAAACGTATAGCCACATGGACCGATCGCCTGACCTGCAAACCACCCACATTCACGAAGGCATTGACAGTACACTAACCATGCTGGGCCATAAACTGAAAAGCACTCAAATTACTATTTCAAGAAATTTTAAAGAGAATCTAAGTCCTATTCTTGCACATCCCGGTGAACTGAATCAGGTTTGGACCAATCTATTGGATAATGCAATAGATGCACTTGATGGCAGCGGCAACATTACGATTACCACCTTTGAGGAGCCGGATTTTGTAAGGGTGGATATTGCTGATTCTGGTCCCGGCATACCTTCAGAGGTGCAGGGAAAAATATTCGATCCCTTCTTTACGACAAAAGGTGTAGGCAAAGGTTCCGGTCTAGGTCTTGATATTGTGCAGAGAATTATAAAAAACCATAACGCTGACATCAAGGTGCGGTCAAAACCAGGAGAAACAGTTTTTGAGCTGTGTTTTCCCAAAAAATAACGCTCCGCCTACAGCTTTGATAATTCCAAAAGTTCAATGACAAATACTATTTTAGCTTTAATCTCAATATAAAAATGAAGCTCCCCATAATTTTAATCGTAGATGATGATCCGCAGGTGCTCCGCGCCATAGAACGGGATATGCGCAAGGAATTCAGAAAGTCTTACCGCATTTTAAGTACCGCATCTGCCAATGAAGCATTATCTACAATTGAAGAATTGCATCTTAAAGGTGAAACCATCGCCTTGTTTTTATCCGACCAGCGCATGCCGGAAATGCTCGGCGTAGAGTTTCTTGAAAAAGCTAAAATCAAATATCCTGCAGCTAAAAGAATATTGCTCACTGCTTATTCTGATACTGATGCTGCCATCAAGGCCATCAATGATGTGCAATTGGATTATTACCTGCTCAAACCTTGGGATCCCCCCAAAGAAAAACTATACCCGGTTATTCAGGACCAACTTGACGAATGGCAGAAGCACTACATTCCCCCATTTGAAGGCATCAAAGTAGTAGGCTATCAGTACTCGAGTCTATCGCATAAGATCAAGGATTTCCTGGCGGGTAACCTTGTTCCTTACCAATGGTTGGACATCAATCGATCTGACAATGCTAAAAACCTCCTTGCCTCGGCACATCTTGATGAGTCTGACCAGCCGGTGGTGTTTTTTGAGGATGGAAGCTACCTTCCCAATCCATCATTATCAAAACTGGCTGAAAAAATAGGCCTGCATGCTAAAGCCAGGGAAAAAATCTATGATGTAGTTATTATAGGTGCCGGCCCTGCAGGCCTTGCAGCAGCGGTATATGGTGGGTCCGAAGGATTAAAGACCCTTTTGATAGAAAAAAGGGCTCCGGGTGGTCAGGCAGGCACCTCCTCGCGCATTGAAAACTACCTGGGTTTTCCCAAAGGCCTAAGTGGTGCTGAACTCTCTCACCGGGCCATTACGCAGGCAACCCGGTTTGGCATAGAATTTCTCACACCGCAGGAGGTGCAGAAAATCGAGCTGGAGGGCACATATAAGGTGTTGACACTTGCTGACGGGGCTACTGTACATAGCCGGGCCGTTGTAATCACCACCGGGGTTGATTACAGAAAGCACCCTGCCCCTACTGTTGACCAGTTTACAGGTGCGGGGGTATATTATGGTGCTGCCATGACGGAATCTGCCACCTGTCAGGATCAGGATGTGTACATAGTTGGTGGTGGAAACTCAGCAGGGCAGGGAGCAATGTATCTGTCCAAATTTGCCCGAAAAGTCTTCATAGTCATCAGAAAGCCTGACCTCACTTCCAGCATGTCAAGTTATCTCATAGACCAGATCAATAATACAGATAATATCGAGGTGTTGGGGGAAACCATCATAACAGGTGCCGAAGGAAACGATCATCTGGAAAAGGTAATTCTATCCGATCAATCAGTGGAAAACGAAAGAACCTTACCCGCTGGTGCCCTATTTATTTTCATTGGTGCCAAACCCTTTACCGATTGGATTGATGCCCTGATCAAAAATGAAAAAGGATTTATTGAAACAGGCCATAGCTTAAAAAACTATGATACTTTTCAGAACGACTGGAAGCTACACAGAGAACCTTTTTTGCTAGAGACAAGCATTCCCGGCATATTTGCTGCCGGAGATGTTCGTGCAGGGGCTATGAACCGTGTTGCCTCCGCAGTAGGAGAAGGTGCTATGGCCATCAAATTTGTGCATGAATATTTAGCAGAAGTATAAATTAAACCATCAAAAAGACCGCCTTGTGAAAAAGTATAGAGCGATAGCCATCGATGATGATCCCATTTTTTTAAAAATTGTAGAAAAGACCCTGGAAACAATCCCTTCCATTGAACTTATTGGCTGTTTTGATAACCCGGTAACTGGTGCCATACAGGTCGTAAACAAGAAGCCGGATGTTCTTTTTTTGGACATTGAAATGCCCTTTATTGATGGCTTTGAGACGGTAGAACTGCTCGATAAAAAGCCCAAAATCATTGTGATAAGCTCCTATGATTCAACTGATGAAAAGGTAAAAGAAATCAACCCCCATGCCTTTCTTTCCAAACCGCTGGATCGGGATCAGTTGATTCAGGCACTGGAGCGGTTAGAGGATTGATTAACCCTTTTATGTAAATGAGATTGTAAATGGCTCTCATGCAAAGCATATTCAATTTAAAATTGAGTATATGCGCCATTTATTCACCACAATTTGTCTCCTAAGCTTTGTATTAACCTCTTTAGGCCAAATTACAGACCCGACTACCTACCATGGTTACACCTTAGGCACACGATATACGATCACCGCAAATCATTACAATTATTACGAAACACTAGCCAAACACCCCAGGGTAGTTCATCAAACCTACGGCAAGAGTATTCAGGGAAGAGACTTGGTGCAGCTGATTATCAGCAGTGAGGCCAACCTGGCGAAATTGGATCAGATTAAGGCTAATAACCGAAAGTTAACCCGGCTCAACAGTCCTTTGGATGATGCTGAAAAGAATGAATTGATATCGGCAAACCCTGCCATTCTTTACATTTTTATAGTAGATACAGATGAAGAAGCTGGTGTAGAAGTACTTTCGGAAGTGGCGTATGACCTGGCAACTAGGGATGATGCCGTTGCACGGAATATCCGTGATAATCTTGTGGTAATATTTTCTCCACTCACAAATCCTGATGCGCATACCCGCTACGTTACATGGCAGGGCTTATATGATATTCCGGGTGCCTCTTTAGATCCAAATGCGATAGAAAATCGCGCACACTGGGGTATGAATACTGATGGCAACGCCATTGGCCTGGATGTAAACAGAGACTTTAGTTTTTTTGCTACCCCGGAAATGGCTGCTCTTGGCAAAACGATGATGGATTGGAGGCCAAATTTGGTACTGGACGTACACAGTGGGCCTACCACACATTTTATTCCGCCTTTTTCTCCTCCTTATCATGATTTATGGCCTGAAAAGGCCTACCAATGGTGGGTAGATGTAGCTGAAATCACAGGCAAGCGTTTTGGAGAGAAAGGCTGGTCTTTGTTTAGCAGAAATCAGTTTGATGGGGTATCTCATGTGGGATTCGGATTGTCATGGGCTATGCTTGGGCCCAGTGTAAGTTCTTTCTTATTTGAGACCTTCGGAGGCAGGCCTGGCCGTACTACCGGCTTCATCCGCACTGATGGTACCCTTGCAACCATGCGTATGGCAATGGATCGCCATGCTGAGGGTGCATGGACCTTAATGGAAGTAGCAGCTGACCGAAAAAATGAGCTCCTCAACGATGCTTATGATACTCAGATAGCTGGTGTGCAGGCAGCCAAAGACGCATCAATAAGACAGATCATTATCCCAAAAGATCAGGACATTGCCAAGCTTAATCGCCTAATGGAGCGCCTAAGCACCAATGATATTGAAGTCCTGGCCGCAAGCAATGACTTTACCACCACTGTAAAAAATTATCTTGATCCCAAGGGTACAGGCTACAAACGATCTTTCTCAAAAGGTGATTTGATGATCAACGTTGATCAACCACAAGCGAGGTTGGTTCGTGCGTTCTTTGACCCTGATGTGGATGATGAAAACCCTGAGACCTGGGTGCCAGCGGGCAGGGACATGCCTTTTTATGATGTAACATGGAATTTATTCCCACTCATTTTTGGGGTAGATGCTTATATGGCAACCACTACAAATTCCGGTACAGCGGCTACTGAATTGAGTGACAACAAAGACCAAAAAATAAATAAAGCCTATGCCTATTTCCTTACCCCGGATAAAGAGGCAAATTATAAATTGGTCATGCGGATGGCGCAAGAAGGCTATAAATGGCGGGTGTTCAAAAGCTGGTTTAAAATAGGTGACACCACATACCCTAAAGGAACCTTTGCTGCCATCACACTGCGAAACCCAGACCATTTTCCAGCAAGATTGGCCACACTGGCAGCTTCCTACGGCGCGGAAGTAAACACAGTAGATTCTCCTTTTACGGATGGAGGAGTCACTTTTGGTGATGATACCAGACTTGCACCTATACCCACACCAAAAGTTGCGGTGTTGGCGGACTGGCCTGTAATGCAGGATCATTATTATGGAGGTATCCGATCGGTATTGGAAAGTGACTTTGATTTCACCTTTTCACCGGTGATGCTTTCTACGCTTAATCAGGGTGATTTATCAGAATACTCAGCCATTGTGCTACCCAATGCAGGACTTGATATACGAGGCGGTCCCGGTTTTAGCCAGGGATATAAAGGCCGACTAAAACTGGAAAACCTTCGGCAATATGTGATGAATGGAGGGACACTGGTGGTTCACCATGCAGCGGGAGAAATTATAGCCACAGATGAGGTACTCGGCAAAGGAGTCTCATTTAAGGGTTATGCTGAGTATTCCAATGGCACCATCTTAAAGGGCCAATTTACCAATACAGAAAACATTCCTACAGAAATTGTCAATTGGCAACCAGGTATGAATGAAGTAGGACAATCACTGCTTGCTACAGGATACAGTGCCACACAACTGGGACTACCAGCAGCTTATCCTATAGTTTTAGAGCCTGAAAATCCACAGGATGTGGTGATCACATATGGTCAGGATCAGGAGCGTTTACTGCTCGATGGATTTATGCTGGAGGAAGATAAGCAGAAGCTTGCGGGAGCCCCATATCTTTTAACTACTAAAATTGGCAAAGGTCGTGTTATCTATTTCGCCAGCTCGCCCACTTTTAGAGGATATTGGTATAGCATTCACCGGCTTTTCTTAAATAGTCTGCTTTTGGGAAATCTAGAATAGACTAAAGCTGCAGCATTATTCTGCCTGCTTTTCTGGTTTTACAGCACGCTGCTCTTCAACTACTCGCATTGTATTGATGATCGAGGTTTTAATCAATTCAGGAGCGGTAAAGGCGAGATCATGCCCGCGGCCTTCAACTATGATTTTTTGCCTGTAAAGGGCATTCTTGAGTTTGTCCATTGCAAAATCAGCATTGGAAGGCCAAATCAACTGGTCTGCATCGCCATGGAGAATGGTCACTGCGGCAGTTACCCTATCCCATAGTTTTTCCATTTTCTGCAGCTCTAATCTGTGGCTAAGCTTTTCCATGTTGGCATTGCGCAATGAAGGTGGCAGTAGCCAACTCAAAGACCAATGGCTGGTAGGGTAGGTAATCCAAAAGGTAGTTTCCTCACCCGGGGCCAGTGAAGAGCTTTGAAAAATGATGCCATCTACCAAATCTGGATAATCCATAGCCAATCGGGCAGCCACAGTGCCTCCATAAGAAGAGCCATGTAGAAGAATCATATCATGTTGTTCCCTTTTTTCTGCTAAAATAGGAGCAATAAGGGCAGCCTGTTTTTTAACAGAGGTAATGATATTGCCAAAGCCGGAATATCCATATCCCGGCCGGTCTACAGCAACCAGCTTGGCCCGAGCCAGCAGTGTGCTGTCTACCAAATAATCCTGCCAGAATACTGAGCTTGCGGGTGACCCATGGATAAACATAACAAGCGGTAGGGAGTCCGCTCCAATTTCGATGGATCTAATCCTTCGGTTGTCGATCTCGTGGTAAGTAAGTTTTGGAGTATAATCAAAGGGTGCATCCGTGAGGATTTCCAAATAAGTTTCGTCATCCACACGAAATTCAAGCGCATGATAGCCATAGCCCAGGCCCAAAATGACCAGGAATAAGACCCAAAATCTCTTTTTAAGATAATATGTTCTGAATCGTATAGGCACTAGTATGAAACTACAGGGGGGATGAATTAGTTTTCTTGCGCAAAATTAATTAATACTGTTACCTCAATACGAGTTGCTATAGATTAAATTATGACGATCTGGGTCATCATACTCTTTCTCATTTTGCCCGGCCTCATCAGTGCCAGCCTTGCCAGAGTATACAGACAATCCATCTTTGAATGGCTGATGTGGGTTTTTATCCTTGGGCCAATGGCCATTATCATTCAGGTTTTGGCGATTTGGCGTAAAAAAAGGCATAGCCAAAAATGACTATGCCTGAATGTAGCTTTTTATTACTGTCCTAAGTGGCTGTTTCTTCTAGGAATCAGAATCCAGTCTTTAGCCCGACCATCAATGAATCGTATGCCATCTTCGGTGTAGATAGCTTCCTCTTCCAATGCAATACGTACCTTATTGTTGCCAAATTCTGCTATTGGCACCTTGGCGTTGAGCTCAATGGAATATGCTGTATTTGGCCTCAAAGGCCATTCAGCAGCTCCTTTGATGAACTCCTGCTTTTCTGACAGCCCGATTGTAGGGCCAGCTCCATGGCCATGATAACCGATAGGGTGTGTGTAAATAGTGCCATCAATGCCTTCGGCCTTCATCTGGTCCAATGCTCCAAGTAGGATATCATTACCGGTCTTACCAGGCCCATAGTTTTCTAAAAGGATATCCTGAAGGCGATTGCCTGTGGCCAGCGCTTTCTTTAGATAATCAGGCACATCAGTTTCCCCTGGGCGCAACACATAGGCATTCTCTTGTGTATCGGTGTTCAGTCTCAGATAAGTAATACCAAAATCACACCATAGCATATCACCATATTGGATCACCTCATCGTCATTTCTGTAGCTGATGATCTCATTGGCTTCCTCATCGTACCGCTGTATAGTCACAGAAGGGAAAAACCAATCGATAAGATTTAATGAGCGTACGCGCTCACGCATCCACCATCGTACGTCTGTTACAGTGGTGACTCCCGGTGTGATTACCTTTTGAGAAAATGCCTCGGCAATGATGGTGTGCGCAATATTGCAGGTGTGGTCATATAGATCCATTTCCCTTTCAGTTCGCGTTTCTAACCAGCGCACAGCAAGACCCCCTCCTTCATGAATGCGATCTTTATATTTCTTTGGCAAATTAGCCATCAGATTTTTGTGATCCGTGTAGGCAAGACCATCGGCATGCTTAAATGATTCGGAAATGTTAAGTGAAATCTTTTGTGGATCTTTTTGCTCTATCAGCGTGGCCAATGCCTGCCATTGATCATCTTCATACCATTTTGGTGGGTTTTCTTTGGGCGTCCAGGCTTTTTCATAACCCGGCATGCCATGCTTCTGCACATAATAGCGCTCTACAGGGCCACCTTTTTCCGGCTGGTAAAATACAATGATGGTTCTTCTGCGGGCATTGATCCAGGATGAAGGCCGCATAGACCAAAAAACAGGGTCTTCATTGTATTCTCTGGTGATAATCAGCCACATATCTACACCTTCCTCTTCCATGAGTTGTGGGAGTAGATTGGTCAACCGATCTTCCAAAATTTCATCCATCACCCGTGCTCTATCCCTTAACGGCAGCACATCGGGCATTTCCTGCTGGCTATATCCCAGCATCGGTACTATCATTGCTATGGCAATAGCAAAATATCTGATCATAGTTGATGATTTTAGTTGTCAATAGAATTCAATAATGCTCCTGCATCATTAGCTATGAATCTACTGCACCACTATATCAACTACAATCAGATTTATGTTAATGGATAAAATATCTGCTTACTAGCTATTTTATTGGTGAATTGACAGCATAGGTACCTTCACTTTCATGGAAAGGTTTCTGGAAGTGCTTTTATGAAAAAGGCTGTCCAGCAAGCCGTGTTTTCTAGGCATCACCACCAGCATATCCAAATGACTGCTCCCAATAAAGTCATAGATTGTATCGATCAGGCTATCAGAGGTTATGTGCTGATAAGTATGGCGCGTTTTTTTCAAAAGCTTATTGAGCAATTTGCCATTGTGGCTTTTCTCAAAGTTAACAGATTCACCGGCTTTATGGATATTGAAAACCACTACCTCAGCATCAAATATATCAGCGATAGCAGGGATTATAGCGAGTTTTTTAGGCATGGTAATCGCCCGATTATCCAGTGCCAATCCAATTTTCTTAATCTTCAAACTGGAAATATTCTCAGGAACCATCAACACCGGGATGTGTGCAAAAGATATTACCTCGCTGGATACACTCCCCAGTAACTTTTCAATTGGGTCATGTGAACCCTTGGTGCCCATTACCACCAAATCAATATTTTTCTGATCGATTTCCGAGCTGATCGCATCGGTTACATGCGAAACATAGGTTTTGGTATGATAGGTAACTGCTCTGAGTGATGGCACTTCATCTTCCAGCTCATCAAAGGAGCGCTTTACATCATCCTCGTACTCATGAATTACAGGGTCAATGACCGCATGAGTACCAATATCAGCATGAGGGACAGGTACACGAATAGCATTGATCAGATGTATATGCGCTTCCCAGCGCATGGCCAATTCTACAGCTACTTTTACGGCATGCTTTGAACAAACAGAAAAATCGATGGGAACGAGTATGTTTTGAGTTTCCATATCTATAAAAATGAAAAGTTGACAGTGGAAAGATAGCTGGGCTTGTTTCGAGTAAATATGACAATGGTAGGTCTTGGGATGACTCTTATCAGTTTTTCGTAAATATTTGAAAGTAAACGAGTTAAACTAATTGATTTACAGGAGTTAACAATTTAATAAAATGGGTTGACCAGACTTTGCCTATTTTAGGAAAAATGAATGGCGATGGCAGGCACAACAAAATACTTTGACAGAGACCTCAGTTGGCTGGAGTTTAACCGAAGAGTACTACAGGAAGCACAGGATACCAGTGTTCCCCTTTTTGAACGTCTGCGATTTTTGGCCATCTATTCTTCCAATCTTGATGAGTTTTTCCGGGTACGGGTAGCAGATATCAGGAGCCTTGCCATCATCGACAAAAAGACCATCAACAAGGCTACTGGCATCAAGCCCAAAAAACTGCTTCAGGCTATCCATGATGTAGTAAGCGAGCAGCTCAATGCCTATGGGCAGACACTCAAGGAAGTAAAAAATGAAATGCGAGCTAAAGGCTTATTTTTGTACAGCAATGAGCCATTTTTAGAGGAGCACAAACCCGAAATCCTCTACTATTTCAAGACCCATGTGCTGGGCTTTTTGCAGCCTCAGATCATTGACCCTGACAAAGAGATTTTCCTGAACAACCAGGATCTTTATCTGGCGCTGAAGCTTTTCAACATTACAGATAGCAAGACCTATTTTGCAGTACTGAATATCCCCTCAGAAAAGCTGCCACGATTCAAAAAACTTAAATCCATTGATGGCAAGACCTATTTTGCCTATTTGGATGATATCGTAAGGGCCCATCTTGACCTTATCTTTAATGACTTCTCCATCGAGGAATGTATTTCCATAAAACTGAATAAAGATGCAGACCTGCATATCGATGATGAATTTAGTGGCGATCTGGTCGTAAAGATTGAGCAGCAAATCCAGAAAAGAAACCTGGGTACCCCTTCGAGGTTTTTGTTTGACGGCACAGCTTCTCCTGAGCTGGTAGAGTTTTTCAAAAAGCAACTCAACCTGGCTGACACTGATCTGGTAAAAGGGGGCAGGTATCATAACCTTCACGATTTCTGGAGTCTGCCAAATGCACTGGGCAGCAGCTGTGAATATCCAAAACTACCAATCATTAAAAAAACAGAGCTTGATCAATACAGGTCTATCTTTCAGGCCATCGATGAGCGGGACCGTATGCTGCATTTCCCTTATCAATCTTACGATTACATCCTGCAATTTTTCAATGAAGCGGCCAGCGACAGGGCTGTGAGCCGTATTCAGGTGACTTTTTACCGCATGGCCCCCAACAGCATGATTGGTGAGGCGCTGATCAGCGCCGCGCGTAATGGTAAACAGGTGCTTGTTTTTATGGAATTGAAGGCTCGCTTCGATGAAGCCAATAATCTGCTGTGGGCATCCAAAATGAAAGCTGAGGGCATCAAAGTGATTTACAGTATACCTGGGTTAAAAGTGCATGCCAAAGTAGCCCTTGTAACCAAGCAGACTAATGAAGGAACGGTGAACTATGGGTTTTTTGGCACTGGCAACCTCAATGAGAAAACAGCAAGAATTTACGTAGATCATGGCTTGCTGACCAGCAATCCTCTGATGACCGATGAGCTGGCCAATGTGTTCCAATATCTCGATACAAAAGCAGCGCAACCACCTTTCTCTTACCTGCTGGTGTCGCAATTCAACATTATGGATGGCTTCAAAGCCCTTATTCACCAGGAAATAGAAAACAAAAAAGCAGGAAAACCAGCCGGTATAATCATCAAACTCAACAATATCGAAGAGCCAAGCATGATTGAAAAGCTATACCAGGCCAGTGCTGCCGGGGTGCCCATAGATATGATCGTGCGTAGCATTTGTTGCTTAATACCAAATAAAAGCTTTAGCAAAAACATCAAGATTCGGAGGATTGTGGATCGCTACCTTGAGCATGCCCGTATTTTCATTTTCCACAATAATGGCCAACCATTGGTGTATATGGGATCGGCAGATTGGATGACCAGAAACCTACGAAGGAGAATAGAAGTAGTTTTTCCTGTCCTTGACAGAGAAATCAGTCAGGAGATCATTGATATAGTAAACCTACAGCTGCAAGACAATGAAAAAGCCGTACTGCTCTCCGATCAACTGGTAAATATCCCCCTGGAAAGGCAAGAGAAAGACCCTGCAGTGCAGGCTCAAATGGCAACTTACGAATACCTGAAAGCTAAAGAACTACCGGGTTAATAATAAGGGTAAGGTTGTTTGAAAAAAGCTTCCGCAATCAGAAATGAAAGTATAGCAATAACAAACCCAAACATGAATACAGTGTAGGCTATGCGCAACAGCTTGTATTTCTTTCCGAGTACTGTACCGAGGTAATAGATATCTTTGATTAGACTACCATAGAGGTAACCCGAATCCTTCATCATCTGCCGCATACCCCAGTCATAATCTTCGAGGCTCATGTCATGGAAGTTGCCAAAAAATAATAGGTTGGTCTTTCTGTTGGTGATGTCCTCGCGATTAAACTTGCCAGAGGAAATATTAGGGCGCGTTGCCAATATGGCAAATACGATGGTGACCAGACAAACTACCGTAAGAATGGCTGCCGGAATGACCAGGTGGGGATATTCCTCCAGCTTCCTGTAAAGCACCGAAACCAAAATCGACAGTATTATCGAATTAATCGAAATCATAATGTTGGCCTTATTGTCTGCCATAGCACTGAGGTCGAGGTGGTTCTTCGAGGTTAATCTAAACATCGTTTCGATGCCCCGATCAGGTTTTTGCTCCTTGGCCTTCCTCAGTTTTTCAGTCAGCTTGTCCCTTTCCCTTTCAAGGTTTTCTATGCTTTTTTTATCCTTTTTTTCGTCTTTCAATTTCTTTTTTACCTGCTTATAGTTTTCCTGCTTAATTGACCCATATGTATTTTTCACATAATCCGTGAAAAATTGATGCTCCTTAAAAAAATCCTTGTTGGAGTCCATCCACTGCTTTTCAGTGTACTGCTTGCCGTGCAGTTTTTCTATCTCATTGCGCAGCTGCCTTGCTTTCTTAAAATACTCCGGCCTGGCTAAGTGCAGCAGATCCGCATCACAAAGCACCTCTTCCATCAGGTTGGTAGGACTCTGTGGCATGCGTGTGGCCATGATGCATCCCATCACCTGCATAATCTTATCGTCAGGGTAACCATGCTCATGCAGAAAATCCTGCGCTATTTCAGCGCTGTGTGTTTCATGATCATCCAGTGAATTGCGATATCCCAGGTCATGAAACCATGCAGCCAACTCGAGCATCTCCAATTCTTCTTTATTCAATCCACTGTGTTGGCCTATTTCCACGGCAGCTTTCACCACATCCCAGGTATGCTCAATATCGTGATATTCCAGGGAATCCGGAAAATCATTTCTGATCAGATTTTCAGCAAAAGCTTTTGCTTCTACTAGTAGCTCTTTGTTGTCCTGCATGCTGTGAAAAGACATTTAATACCGCTGAATTTATCATAGATATTGTCAGGGAATACTAAACATATAATTTGATTCTGGGAAGTAATCCTCCTCATACTGCCCTACTCTAGACTGTAATATCTATCTTTTAGTTTATATTTTCAACGGATTGGATTTGGATATGCTGCATCGGAGCTATGCAAAAGCATAGCCCGGATCACTGCCGCAGTAAGTATGCACTTTATTAAACCTACCATGTTTATCCTCTCAGCTATCCTTTGGATAAGCCAGCTACTTGTACATTCAGGTTGCGAAAGACCTTACAGAAACCTGGCCGACTCGCTTTACCTGGTACCGGGTAAGGATATTTATTATGACCTTAAAAAAGTAGAGGAAAAGCATTTCCTTCCTTATGTATTGGAAGAAATCTCTGGTTTGAGCCATTACAGCGGCGCTATCATTGCTGCCCATAATGATGAGGAGGGGCGGCTGTTTTTCTATGATCTGGACAAAAGAGAAATCGTACGGGCCATTAGGTTTTACAATAGCGGCGATTATGAAGGCGTGGAAATTGTCAATGAGAGAGCCTTCCTGGTCGATAGTGACGGGGATATTTACAGCTTTGATATTACAGAAGAGCGGGAAGTCAAGGCCGACAAAATGGAAACACCCCTGAGTAAATCCAATGACATAGAAGGCCTGGGCTACGATCCTGACCGTAATCGCCTCATGCTATTGTGCAAAGGAGATTCCGATATTGATGACGAGAAAGTAAAAGGGCAGGCGGTGTATGGGTATGATCTTGACCAGGAAGATTTCAAGAAAAAGCCAGAATTCACCATTAGAGAAAAGGATATCAAAGAGTTTTTGGAAGCCGCCAACAACCATGCTTACGATGAGGGTAAAATTACCTTTCGCCCATCAGGTATAGCCTGGCATCCAATACATCAAAAATGGTACATCATTGCCTCAGTTGGCAAATTATTGTTGGTTGTTGATAAATCAGGCCAAATCGAGGCATCCTACCCCATATCACCAAGAATACTCAGCCAACCCGAAGGCATTTGCTTTCTTCCAAATGGCGATATGCTTCTTTCCAGTGAAGGTGAGGGCGATAGGGGCTATATTGTCAGGTATAAAATGAAGCGAAGGTAAGATGCGCCCATTACTAGGATTGATTTTAATATTTCTGCTAGCTAGCCACCTTTTACCGGCACAGGAAATGCTACATACTTTCTACTTGCTTGGGGATGCCGGTGAGCCTGAACACCCTGTAGACCTAAACCTCAATGCTCTAAGGCAAAAACTTAACCAGGCCAATGAGCAAAGTACATTAATTCTACTTGGCGACAACATTTACCCCAAAGGCCTGCCACCTGAGGCACATCCCGACAGAGCCTTTATGGAGCAAAAGCTTTTGCAACAGCTGGCTATTACCGATGATTTCAAAGGCAATACAATTGTGATACCGGGCAATCACGATTGGGAAAAAGGCAAAAAAGATGGCTGGAAACAGATCCTCAATCAGCAGGCTTTTGTGGATGCGTACCTGGGCAATGAAAATAGCTTTCTGCCACGCGATGGTTGTCCCGGACCAGTAGAAATAGCCGTTAATGAAGAAATTACGCTGATTATTATAGATACGCAGTGGTTGTTACATCCCTGGGAAAAGCCAGGCCCTGAAGAGGGGTGTGAAGTTGAGAGTACTGTAGATGTACTTAATGCCTTGCAGGATATCATGCTTGCCAATAAGCATAAGAAGGTACTGGTGGCCGCACATCATCCAATGTATTCTGAGGGCATCCATGGTGGCCATATTCCCTTCAAGAAGCACCTATTTCCATTAACGGAAATCAACCCCTCTTTATACATACCTCTACCGGTCATAGGATCTATCTACCCCTTCTACAGGTCGGTTATTGGCAATATCCAGGATATTCCCCATCCAAAATACAAAGCCATCAGGAATGCAATGGTGGATGTTTTCAGCCAATACCCCTCTACCGTATTTGCCAATGGCCACGAGCACAGCCTGCAGCTTATCGAAAAAAATCAGGTGAGCTATATTACCAGCGGTTCCGGTGCTAAAACCACCCATGTGAAAACCAGTGGTGAAGCAACCTATGCTGCCAGTAAAAACGGCTTCTCGGTGCTGAAGTATTTCAAAAATGGTGACATCAAAGTAGAATATTGGGTAACAGATGATGCCTTCCCTGATGGTAAGTTGGATTTTGAAAAGACCATTGGGCACAAGCCTTATCAAAAGCCACAAACTGTATCAGAATTTCTGAAGGCTAATAAGCTTAGCGATAGCACGGTGGTAGTCAATGCGTCTGACCAATATATCGCCGGAAAAATGCGGCAAAAGCTGATGGGCAAAAACTACCGCGATGTATGGGCTGCAGAGGTTGAAGTGCCGGTATTTGACATTGGAACCGAACAAGGTGGCCTTACGATAGTGAAAAAAGGCGGTGGTATGCAGACAAAATCGCTACGTCTTGAAGCCAAAGATGGCCAGCAATATGTATTGCGATCTATAGAGAAATATCCAGAAAATGCAGTACCCGAGGCACTACGCAAGACCTTTGCGGTGGATATTGTGCAGGACCAGATTTCTGCGAGCCATCCCTATGCTGCTTTTGTAATACCTGCTCTGGCCGATGCAGCGGGCGTTTACCATACCAACCCGCAGGTGGTTTTTATCCCGGACGACCCCCGATTTGGGGAATACCGGGAAACTTTTGCCAACAGCCTGGCCCTATATGAGGAACGTCCCGATGATGATGGATCGGATCAGCCATTTTTTGGCAACTCTGAAGATATCGAAAGTACCTCCAAAGTATTGGAAGAGCTTCGAGAGGACAATGACCATGAAGTGGATCAACCTATGGTGCTGAGGTCTCGATTGTTTGATATGATCATTGGTGACTGGGACCGACATGACGACCAATGGCGCTGGGCTTCATTCGATAAGGAGCATGAAAAAGGAGATGTCTTTCAGCCAATACCTCGCGACAGGGATCAGGCTTTTTTCGTGAATGAAGGCTTTTTTCCAAAAATTGCCAGTAAGAAATGGGCATTGCCCAAGCTGGAAGGGTTTGACCACACCATGGATTGGCCTCCCGGCTTTATGTTCAATGCCCGGTATTTTGACCGCACTTTCCTTACAAAGCTTGACCGTGATGATTGGATAACCATTGCCAATGAACTTCAGCAGAAACTAACCGATGAGGTGATAGAAAAAGCCATCAGCCGGTGGCCACCAAAAATTTATGCCCTCACCGGCGAAGAGGTTATTGCCAAATTAAAATCCAGGCGGGATAATCTGGTTGAAAATGCCCTCGCTCATTATCGCTTTTTGGCTAGAGAAGTGGAAATATTGGGCTCTGATAAGCATGAGCATTTTTTAATTGATAAAGAAAATGCCAAAACCACTTCTATCACCGTATGGAAAATCGATAAAGATTTTGAAAAACAGAAAGTCATTTACCAACGAACTTTCAATGCTGATGATACCCGCGAAATCAGACTATACGGTTTTGATGATGAAGATGTTTTTGAGCAACAAGGCCTTGCCAAAAATAAAATCAAGGTAAGAATTATCGGTGGTGCTGACAATGATCTCATAAAGGATCAAAGCATCTCAAAAGGTGCAGGCACCAGAACCATCATATATGATACTAAAAATAATACTCGACTCTCTCCGGCCGGGAATCTTCGGAAAAAACTCAAAAATGATGAATCTGTAAATGCCTATGACCGGAAGTCTTTTCTGTACAATGTATTGATGCCCCTGCTCTATGGACAAATCAATGCCGATGACGGGCTGTTTTTGGGCGGTGGATTCCTGTACACCAAACATGGATGGCGAAAAACACCATTTGCGGCCCAGCATAAGCTGATGGGAAATTTTGCTTTTGCTACCAAAGCCTTCAATCTGGAATATACCGGTGAGTTTTCACAGTTTGCAGGTCAATGGAATTTGGTTACGGAAGCCATCATCAACCAACCCTTCAGTGTTTCCAACTTCTTTGGCCTTGGCAATGAATCCAGGTACGACTTTGAAAACTTCGATATTGATTATTACAGGGTACGCTATGAGTCAGCCTGGTTAAAACTATGGCTGAAAAGACAAATTGGAGATAAAACCAGCTTTTCATTTGGGTCCGTAACGCAAAGATTTCAGCTGGAAGAGGAAGATGAGCAGGGTGATTTCGGTCCCAGGTATATTTACTCCGACCAGCAAAACCAGCTGCCTAATGAATCGCTTATCAACCAGTATTACTATACAGGGGCTAGCGGGAAAATATCATTGGACGATACTGACCATTTGC
The DNA here is from genome assembly GCA_965227155.1 of Cyclobacteriaceae bacterium. Classification (GTDB taxonomy): domain Bacteria; phylum Bacteroidota; class Bacteroidia; order Cytophagales; family Cyclobacteriaceae; genus UBA6059. The sequence goes on along the minus strand of OZ245731.1, from coordinate 2,231,276 downwards.
AGAATCCTTCCCGAGGGATCCGGCTAAATGCCGGCTGGGAGACTTATTGGGGACTCAATGAAAACTCCAGGAGCTTTTCCCGATTTGCGGCAGACTTCTCTTTCTATTATTCTTTCTCTTTTCCCGGCAGGGTTACCATTGCCAACAGAACGGGCTATGCAAACAACACCGGCGATTTTGAATTCTTCAATTACAATCAGCTGGGTGGAAAAACTAACCTGAGAGGCTACCGCCGCAACCGCTTTTATGGCGAGACCGCATTTTATAACAATACCGACATCAGGTTCAAAATCGCCAGCTTCCGTAGCTATCTTTTCCCCGGAAGCCTGGGCCTGCTTGCTTTCCATGATCTGGGCAGGGTATGGATTGATGGAGAAAACTCCGACCGATGGTATAATTCTACAGGTGGTGGCATTTGGATTTCACCACTGGGACAGGCCGTGCTTTCGCTCTCTATAGCCTTTACCGAGGAAGAAAATCTGGCTGTATTTGGTTTTGGCTTTTTATTCTGACAAAAAATCATGATTTTAATCCATTATAACTCAAATGAATTGATATGTCTACCAATAATGAGCTAACCATCGATGTAATTGTCGAAATTCCAAAAGGAAGCCGCAACAAATACGAATACGATCATGAGAAAAATGTAATCCGCTATGATCGCATGATTTTCTCTTCCATGTTCTACCCTAGTGATTATGGCTTTGTGCCCGACACCCTAGCGTTGGATGGTGACCCATTGGATGTATTGGTGCTGGTAACTGAGCCAACCTTCCCGGGCTGCGTAATAGAAGTAAGACCCATTGGCCTCTTTAACATGACCGATGAAAAAGGCCCCGATGCTAAGGTGCTTTGTGTGCCGGTAAGCGATCCTATATGGAATAAAATCACTACGCTGGAGGAAGTCAACCCCCATTTGAAAAAGGAAATCGAGCACTTTTTCCAGGTTTATAAAGACCTTGAAAAGAAAAAAGTGGGCATAGAAGGCTGGGAAGGTAAAGAAGTAGCCATTAAAACGATCCTCAAAGCCAAAGAGCGCTATATCGAATCGCTTAAAAAATCAATGGGCAACCATTGATTAGAGCTTCATCAATGCCTGGAAAAAGCCCATATTCTCATTTTTGTTCTTCACGATAAAACAAGGAATAGAATAATTGTACTTGAGTAATGCTACTGCTATGCTCCCGAGCAGTAAGGAGGCGGCGGTAGTTCTACCCCTGGAACCAATCATGATCAGGTCTGCACCATTCTGCTGTGCCTCTGTGGCAATTCTATCGCCCGGCTGATTATCGCCATCAAGGGTAGTGATGAATTTAAAAGCTGACTTGTCGAGTTTATTCTTTTTAAGAAAGCGCTCATAGCTCTTGTGAGCGTTTTCATTCATTATTTCAGCAAACTCCTCATACTTCTTACCTGTAGTATGGTATCCGGTCGGTACATTGTAGACATTTTGGAGGACTATCTCCGTATCATTTTTTTCCTTAATGGTCAAAGCACGTAGTAGGGCCCTATGGCTGTAAGGAGAAAAATCAATGGGCACGAAAATTTTGTTGAGGGTCATTTTTGTCTCCTGAGGAACCATTAAAACAGAGCATGGCGACACATTGGCAATCCTGTTGGCATTAACACCCGTACCTAGCTCCACAGGTTTTCTACCCATCACTATCAAATCCACGTGTTTGATATTGGCCCACTTAAGAATATTTTCTGTGGTATTTCCATCTTTCACACCTATATCGTAAGGGATATCATCTTGATCTATGTGCCTTGAAATATTCTCCTTAAGCTGCTGGGTAATAGTCTCATCCAGTGGCACGGCCATCTCCGGAAATTCCTTCCGCAACTGCTCTGGAAGCTCCAAAGACTTCACACAATGAATAAAATATAGTTTTTCACACTGCACTGTCTTGCCAAACATGGCAGCATATCGGATCAGAATGTCATCCGTATCTGTCATGTCCAGGCAAACAAGTATTCTCTTAAGTGGGTACATAGTAAAATTTAGGTTCATCCTAATCTAGGATTTTTTTGCTAATGACACAAGGTCAAAGAATACAGGAAAGCAACATAGATCCTCTGGTTCCTGTTACTTTTGTAGCTAGCATAATTTTGAACCCTATTCGTCCTAACAGAAAATAGTATAAATGGCGCGGAGTAATCAGAAAGATTCAACGAAAGAAGAGAAGCGGAAACTTAATAAGGAAAGTATTAAAAAACTGACAGGCATTTTTCAATTTGTATTGCCCTACAAAATCCCTTTTATCATTGGGCTGGGGCTACTTATACTGACCAGTGCCCTGGTGATGGCCTTTCCTTTTCTAAGTGGTAAGCTTATAGATGCCGCCTCCGGCAAAAGCGATTGGATCACAGATGACCTTAATACCATAGCCGGCATATTGATTTCCATTTTGCTTGTGCAGGGTATTGTTTCCTTCATCAGGGTATACCTTTTTGCTGTGGTTAGCGAAAAATCTATGGCTGATATCCGGTATGCCTTGTATGATAAGCTGATGCGGCTACCTTTCAGCTTTTATGACAACAATCGTGTGGGTGAACTGATCAGCCGCATTACTGCAGACGTTTCCTTACTTCAAAATACATTTTCGGTAACACTGGCAGAGTTGATCCGTCAGATTGCGATTTTGATAATCGGTACAGCGGCGATTTTCTACACCACTACACAGCTGAGCCTTTTTATGCTGGCAACCTTCCCGGTGATTGTGATTTTCGCTATCATTTTTGGGCGCTATATTCGGCGCCTTTCCAAGCAAACACAGGATGAGCTTGCCAATACCAATGTGATAGTAGAGGAAACCTTACAGTCTATTAATACGGTCAAAACGTTCACCAGCGAGCTTTTTGAATCCCTCCGTTATAAAAAATCCATAGGAGGCGTGGTAACCACAGCATTGAAAGCTGCTAGGTTTAGGGCAGCCTTTATCTCCTTCATCATATTTGTACTGTTTGGTGCCATTGTAGCGATCATGTGGTATGGCGCTTTACTCGTTCAGAGTGGTGACATGACTGTGGGTGAGTTGCTTTCATTTGTGCTCTATACCACTTTTATTGGAGGTTCTATTGCAGGACTTGGCGATCAATACGGACAGGTGCAGCGCTCCATCGGTGCCAGCGAGCGCGTGCTGGAAGTCTTACACGAACCCAACGAAGAAACTATTGAAGAAAAGCAGCCACTACACCTCAGCGGTGATATTAGCTTCACGAATGCAAAGTTTGCTTATCCAACCCGCAAGGATGTGACTGTGATCGATGAAATCAGCTTCGATATAAAATCAGGGCAAAAAGTAGCACTTGTAGGCCCTAGTGGTGCTGGAAAATCAACTATCGTACAGCTGCTAATGCGATTTTACCCGCTCAATGAGGGCTCCATTTCGGTAGATGGCAAGGACATCCAGGAATATCCACTGTATGGTTACAGGAAAAATATAGGCATTGTACCTCAGGAAGTGATTTTATTTGGCGGCACCATTCGAGAGAATATCGCTTACGGTAATCACCAGGCTTCTCAGGAGGAAATAGAAGAAGCAGCACAAAAAGCCAATGCACTGGACTTCATCAATGCCTTCCCGGAAGGTTTTGATACAGTGGTTGGTGAGAGAGGTGTTAAGCTTTCCGGTGGGCAACGTCAGCGCATTGCTATTGCCAGGGCCATCTTGAAAAATCCGGCCATCCTTATTCTTGATGAAGCTACCAGCTCATTGGATGCAGCTTCAGAGCAGCTGGTGCAGGATGCCCTCGAAAAACTGATGGAAGGCCGCACCTCAATCATCATTGCCCATAGGCTGGCCACCATCAGAAAGGCAGACCGCATCATGGTGATTAAGGAAGGCCGCATTTTAGAGTCTGGTACACATGACGAACTTGCCCGCATCGAAAATGGTCTGTACAGCGAGCTGATCAAGCTTCAGTTTATGGGTGAGGAATCTGCTGTATCGGTATAGTTTAGAAAGCACTCCAAAAACAGCAGGCGGAGCTTCATTTCATTTTGTAGCAATTAAAGTCTATTTTAATAGTATAAAAAAGTGAAGCCTCATGGAAACCTCTGCACAAAGCCCTAACCGATACCATGATGATAATCCGGGAAACCCCAGCACTGCCACCAGCAGTAAATTAAAACTGAACCAGCGAGCTCACGGGGAACCGCTCAAATCACTTACTGAGGATCAATGGTCATTTTGGCAGCATAATGGTTATGTCATTATCAAAGAGGCAATACCTCGCGCTCAGGCAAAGGCAACAGCTGACTTCTTATGGGAATTTGAAGAAAAAGACCCCAATGTTCCCGATACATGGTATACTCCTCCACGTGCGGAAATGAAAATGAAGGAATTGGCCGGTACCGGCATGGTGGAAGTCTACAATCATCAGTTGCTTTGGAACAACAGACAATCGCCAAAAATATATGAAGCATTTGTCGATATCTGGGGCACTGAAAAACTTTGGGTGACTATCGATAGAGCAAACCTTAATTTCCCTTCTCGCCCCGGATTCGAGCAGAAAGGCTTTATCCATTGGGATTACGATCCTGAGACGCGCCCCCAAAACGTGCAGGGTGTATTGGCGCTAGCTGACCAGATGGATGAAAATATGGGAGGTTTCCAGTGCGTACCTTATCTCTATCGCCATTATGACGAATGGAAGCTCACTCAGCCTGAAGATCGGGATCGGTTTCAACCAGATATGAGGGGGCTAGAAAGGGAGATCGTGAAAGTAAAATTAGAAGCAGGTGACCTCTTGATCTTTAATAGCACTTTGGCACATGGCATCAGGCCCAACAGGTCTGAAGACAAGGTAAGAATAGCACAATACATTTCTATGATGCCGGCTGAGGAAGAAAATGACGCCCTGCGCAATTGGAGAATTACCTCCTGGAAAGAAAGAAAAGCCCCGGAAGGTTATGCATTTCCGGGAGATCCACGCAACTGGGAACAGTTGAAATACCAAACGGCGCAACTTTCCTCTTTAGGCGAGAAATTGCTTGGCTTACAGCGCTGGTAAATTATTTATTCTCCTGTAGCAATCTGAATACAAGGTATCTCAGGTATTCAGACACGTCTGCCTCACCACCTTCATTATGCGAAACTTCTGTAAGTGAAGGTAAGTGTTCTGCAAAAAATTTCTGATGGTGAGATGCCTCTATGATAGTGCTCATCAAAGCCCTGGGGTACTTGAACTCCGGTGCCATCTCTTCCACGAACGACGAGATTTTTCTGCATAGTGATTTGTAGCGTAAGAAAAACCCTTCCTTATTGTCTGCATCTACTTCCTTGGTTAAATAGGCTTTTGATGACTCTGCAATAACTATTTCATAGAGGGCATCTTCATTGATATGCGAGAATTGAGGGTCGAATTTTGAGCTTTTGCAAAGAATATCTATAACAATGTCCAGCTTCTTTTCAGGATCATCAATATTGTTGGTCATGTAATCTACCTGATACTCCATCCAGCTCCAATACCAGGAAACAAGGTAAATCAGAAGCTTATGTTTGTTTTCAAAGTATCGGTAAATAGAAGCTTCCGTGGAGTGGATATCTTTCGCAAGTTTTTTAAAAGTAAAATGCTCAAATCCTAGTTCTGCTATGAGTTTGATGCTGGATGAAATAATATTCCTGCCTAATTCCGTCTGTTCAGGGTTTCTTAAATATAACTTTTCGTTCACCTGAATCTGTACTGTTGCAAATTCTGTCATGTACTTCAACTTATCCCAACTACAAAAATAGTAAATAACTCACTTTCGATAGTAAAACTATCATTGGAATCAATGTATAAACATTAAAAATCAAAGAGAGTCTTAGTCAACGGTTTTATGCCAGCACTTCTTCCTGGAAGTCTTCTTTTACAATTTTGAGCTTGGGGCTACCATCGGGCAAGCAAACACCCGGTGGCAAATCAATTTCGGGAGGGCTGGATACGGGCAGGCCGCCATCATCATCATCTTCACCATCGTAACCCTTATTACGCTTTTTGATCAGTGTAATCATAAAATACACCAAAAAAAGGTAGGCAATGCCACATAGGATCATATCGAAAATATAGCCGTGCATATTGATATAACGATTATAGCGAATAATTCTGTCTTAATCAATTATATAAGGTATTGTCCTGTTGTATTGTTTTGATCAATTACGAATAAGGCACCCAACAATGCAGGATTCATTGACATGTCTTACTTTTATTACTTCAAGATATCATCATGATTTCAGGGTTAAGAAGTTTAATCTTATCGGTCGCTTTACTGTTAATCAGTTTGCTGGTAGGCATCCTGGGGTTCATGTTTATCGAAAACTACAGCCTGACCGATGCCTTTTTCATGACGGTGATCACCGTCTCCACGGTAGGTTACAATGAGGTCCAACCGCTTTCCGAAGGTGGGCGCATTTTTGCCAGTATTTACATCATCTTCAACTTCGGTATTTTTGCATACCTGGTTAGTATTATTACTGCTTATATTTTTGAAGGTGAGCTCAAAAGATTTCTCAAAGAATACCGCATGAATAAAACTGTGAATAAACTTAAGAACCATGTGATTGTATGCGGCTATGGCAGAAACGGCATGAAAGTTTGTGAAGAACTTTCTCTAAGCCGTGTCGAATTTGTTCTTATTGAGAAAAATGAGCAAAATGTAGAAGCCATCAAAAATATTTACCCGGTCATACAGGGAGAGGCCACGCAAGATGATATTTTGATAGCTGCAGGTATTGACCGGGCCAAAGCCATAATTACAACTTTGCCTTCAGACGCAGATAATGTTTTCATTACGCTCACGGCTAAAGAATTAAACCCTGCCATCAAGATTATTTCGAGAGCATCCGAAGATAATTCTGAAAATAAATTACGGAGGGCAGGTGCACATAAAGTGGTTCGCCCTGATGCAGTAGGTGGTATTCACATGGCGCAGTTAGTAACCAAACCCTATGTAATTGAATTTATTGACCTGCTGACAGGCATGGGCCCCAATGGATTGATACTTGATGAAGTGGCCTATGAAGATCTTAAGGAAGAATATCAGGATGTTTCGATACGCGATTTAGATATTCGAAATAAAACCGGCGCTACCCTCGTAGGATTTAAAGACAACATCGTTGGATTCCAATTTAATCCAGACCCTGCAACTGAGATTGGGGTGGATGATGTGGTGATCCTTCTGGGCAAGCAGCATGAGATCGAAAAGTTCAGAGCACTTTTTGTCAGGGACTAGATTTGAAACCTATGCTCTTGCCCCGATAGCCATTTTCTTCTATTGTTTTGGCTGATTCCAGCACCTTATCTGCCATAGCCTGCTTGAAAGCCTCCAGGTTTTTTCTGATTTTCTTATCACTGGTTGCTACAATCTGCGCCGCCAGAATGCCTGCATTTTTGGCACCATCCAGTGCCACAGTGGCTACCGGCACCCCTCCCGGCATTTGCAATATCGAAAGTACTGAATCCCACCCATCGATAGAGTTTCTGCTTTTTACAGGCACCCCAATAACAGGAAGTGTAGTAAGTGATGCTACCATACCGGGAAGGTGAGCGGCTCCTCCTGCACCTGCGATAATCGCCATCAGCCCTTTTTTAGCTGCCTGCTTGCCATATTCCATCATACGATCGGGTGTGCGATGTGCAGAAACGATGGTAAGCTCAAAAGGCACTTCCAATTCTTCCAGCACCTCAGCAGCCTCTCCCATCACTTTTAGGTCTGATTGGCTGCCCATGATTATTCCAACTTTTGCTTTGCTCATGCGATTACTTTTAGGGTTGATTTCACCAGCCTGGCCTTTTGATCCAGCTGATCTATATTTTTATCTACGATCGTGACATGCCCCATTTTTCGGAAAGGCTTAGTCAATTTTTTGCCATAAAGGTGTACATGTACACCGGATATTTGCAGCACATCCTCGAGCCCCTTGTATTTTGCTTCCCCTGAAAAGCCATCTTCTCCCAATAGGTTTACCATGGCGGCAGGTATCTTTATCGCTGTATCACCAAGCGGCCAATTTAGGATAGCGCGCAGGTGCTGCTCAAACTGAGAGGTGATGTTAGCCTCAATGGTATGGTGGCCGCTGTTATGTGTGCGCGGCGCGATCTCATTGACCAAAATCTCGCCATCTTTGGTGAGAAACATCTCTACAGCCAGAAGGCCAACCATATCCAGTTTGGTAATCACATCCCTGGCTATAGCCTGTGCTTGCTGCTCCACTTCCTCACTTACCTGTGCAGGGGAAAAAAGATATTCTACCAGGTTATGTACCGGGTGAAAAGCCAGCTCTACCAGTGGAAAGCAGGTCATTTCACCCGATTCATTGCGAGCTACAATTACAGAAAGCTCTTTTTCAAAATCTACAAAAGATTCCAACAGTCCTGGTGCATCAAATGCCTTGTCAAGGTCAGCCTCCGATTTTATTACCTGCACACCTCTACCATCGTATCCTTCACGGGCCAGCTTGTTTACTGCCGGCAAAAAGCCCTTATGCGCCGCTACATCAGCCTTATTATCAACCAGGTGAAACGGAGCGGTAGGTATGCCTTGCTCACTGTAAAATTGCTTCTGCTTAGATTTATCCTGTATTAATTCGATAATTTCGGGTTGGGGGAAAACCTTAACGCCCTCCGCACGCAATGTTTTCAGCGCCTCAGTATTGACATTTTCTATCTCTATAGTGACCAGGTCAAAATTCTTTCCGAAAGAAACCACCGTATCGAAATCCCTGAGGGAACCCTGTGTGAAGGTAGTTGCAATATCCCGGCATGGCGCTGCTGCGTCCGGATCAAGCACACCCACATCCAGGTTATAATTGATGGCAGACTGAATCATCATTCTGCCCAGCTGACCTCCTCCGAGTACACCAATTTTCGGTAATTGATTTTTTTCTGACATAAGCACTGAATCAGCTAGCAAATATAAAGATTAACTCAGGCCATCTCTGATTTGATGATGCCCATTTTCGTCATGAGCACCGAAGCATTAAAAGTATGGCATATGCCCGATTGAAGTTTGTAATTAAAATGAAGTTGACCTTCCTTCAATTGGCTGTTGAAACTATAATTCTCAAGCTTCTCATATGCATCAGAAAGCTTGCCCAGCGCCAGGTCATGCGTGGATATCAGCCCAAAGGCTGTAGATTCCATCAATTGCTCAATCAATCCCAGCGACCCTTTATGTCGATCATCCGAATTGGTCCCCTTTAAGATCTCATCCAGTAAATAAAGCACTGGGGTTTTCTGTTCCACCAACTCCAGCAAACCTTTGATGCGCTTGAGTTCGGCATAAAAGCTGCTTACACTCTCACCGAGATCATCTTGTGTTCGCATACCGGTAAACACATAAACTGGGGATACTCGTAATTGCTGTGCACATACAGGTAAACCCATTTGTGCCATTGTAGTGGCCAGGCCTACCGTTCTTAAGAAGGTGCTCTTGCCTGACATATTTGAGCCGGTGATCAAGCCCACTTTACCGTCACCATGCAGGTTAAAATCATTCGTTACCCGCTTTTGGGGGTTAATCAGGGGGTGGCCAAGGTCACTTGCCCTAAATTCAAAAGCTGTGGCTTCAGCAAGTGTTGGCCAGCAGTAAGTAGGATGGGCATAGGCGTAAGCAGCCTGACTAGCCAGTGCCTCCCATTGCGCAACCTCCTCAATCCATTCCAAAACATAGGCTGCATATTGCTGCTTCCACTTCAAAGCACGGAAATACCAAAAAATATCCAGTAATAGCACCCCATTAACCAAAAGATAGAACATGTTGCTCCGGCTAGTAAAACTATGAAGGATGGCTTCCAGCTTTTTAAATATGCTACTGGCTGACTGACCAGCTACAAAAAGCTTCTGGCGTTTTGCTTCGAGATCGGGTACATCAAAAGATTCATTTTCAATGATTTCAATAAGCTGCCTGTAGCTTCGGATTAGATTTAGGCAACCTGTAACCTCCTTTGTCATGGTATTGATTCGATTCACCACCAATACCATAAAAAGGTAATTGAAAAATATGAAGGTCAGCACCAACTGAATTGCATAATCGGAATACATGACAATCAGGGTCGTCAGTAATACCGGAGAGGCGATGTTCAAAATTTTCAAAAACAGATCATAGCCGGAGCCTTCCTTAGCAGACACCCATTTTTCAATAGCTTCATGACTTGGTGCGTTTTTCAGTTTTTTGTCTTTTTCAGCCCAGTATTTACCAGCAGCATCCAGGGCCTGCCTGAATTTAACCTTATCACTTAGCGCCTTTACATTTTCCTGCCGCTCCTTTATAAGATCAGGTGGTAGCAGGTTTAACAGGCTATCAATCACTGCTTGTTTACCCCTTGGTGTATTGCTCCGATCAGCCCATTGATATAAAGATGGAGAACCAAAGATATCAAGATCAAAAGCGAAGGGATGATTCTTATGGAGGTGCTCTAATCCGTCAGGAAACTTCTTCAAATTTCCTGAAAGCCTTTCCATTTCATCAGCATTGATGCGCACCATACATTGTGCAATGTCTTTGTTATAGTTCAGCTTCTGGTGGTATCTGATGATGATGGCAAATAGAATAATTACCGAAGCAGTCACCAAAAACCATAGGGTAGTCACCACAGTTATGAGGTAATAAATACTAACCAGCAATGCTACAAACAGGAAAATTCTAAGCCCCATAATTCGCCTGCTTTTTTGGTTGAGTTGTTGGCTTTCAGTAGTATAGAAATCCCGGGCGGTTTGAAATTGCTGATAAGGGTTTGTAAATTCTGCCATGTTTAAGAGAAAAATCGATCACAGTTAATTAAATAGGTTCCGCGATGGAAAAACTGTGGAAACATACCACCCCGAAATTGCTTTTTACGCTATTGGCCATGGCTTTGTTGGCCGGCTTCAGCAATATTGATGATAAATTTATCATTGAGCTAAGCGCCAGGCTTGAAAATTTCAACAAAGCTTTCCCTCGTGAAAAAATATACCTGCAACTGGACAGAACGGTTTTTCAGCCTGGTGAGGACCTTTGGTTTAAAGGATACATACTCGATCATATAAGCCTCCGCCCTATTGAGCGTAGCAAAACATTGTTTGTAGAGGTAATTGGTGAAAATGGCGATCCGGTATTGTCAGACAAATTCATGATTAAAAATGGCTACAGTGTAGGTGATCTTACCTTCCCGGAAGTCATGGATGATGGGCACTACAAGGTGATTGCTTATACCAGCTGGATGAAGAATTACAAGGATGCCAAAGTTTTTGAGAAAAATGTATTTGTGAAAAAACTGGCACAAACTGAAATGATCCTTCCCAGTCTGGTCCTTCATACCACTTTTGAAGAAGTGCAATACAATGCCGGGAGTGAAGTAGCCCTCAAGGTAAAGACCCAGGCTCCTGATGATGAAAGCATAGCAGAAATCACCTATGAATACCAGGTGTTAAAAGACAGGGAGGTTTACAAAGAAAGCCAGGGCTATGCGCTTAACAATGGAGAGTTTTATATCCGCTTCACCTTGCCGGAAAAAATCAATGATGAATCCTTTGTCATAGACCTCAATGCCAATCATAAAGCTCAGGTAATCAATGTAAAGGCCGAGGTGCCCATCGACAGGCCAATAGCTAATGTGCAATTTTTCCCTGAGGGCGGTGATATCATCAAAGGTATTCCCAATCGCATTGCCTTTAGGGTGGAAGATACCAAAGGCCAACCCATGGAAGTAAGCGGCTGGGTGGAGAACAACGCGGGCAGAAAAGCGGCAGAGTTTTCTACCCTGCATAAAGGCATCGGCTATTTCGAGCTTACACCTATTGATTCGATGTACAGGGTATTTTTGAAAAAAGAAGAAGGAAAGGTTTTCGAGTGCCCACTTCCGGAAATCAAGCCTGAAGGGATAAACCTGAAAGTACTTGAACAAAACAAGAGAATAGTAAACCTACAGGTGGCCTCCTCTGAGGTAAGGAAAAAAGAGCGCATATGTGTAACTGCCACGGTGAGAGGGCAACTGTACTGGTCAGTGTCAGGCAACCTGAAAGATGTGGCCAACCTCACCATCCCTACCAATAATTTACCAACAGGTATAGCACAAATCACGGTATTTGACAGCAGAGGAATACCCAAAGCAGAGCGACTGGTTTTTGTAAATGCCTACAGGAAGCTCGATATCAATGTGGATATGGACAAAAAATCCTATCGCCCTCGGGAAGCGGTTACCGCCACCATTTCAGTTACCAATCAGGAAGGGGAACCGGTTCCTGCAAATCTTTCCCTCTCTGCCTTTGACAACATGTATTCCTTTCTGAACAAGAAGGACAACCCCAACATTTTCACCCATCTATTCCTGCAATCAGAAATAGAACTGCGGCTGGATGATCCCGGCTATTACTTCAGTGAAAATGAAGCTGCCGCCAGAGATCTGGACTTGCTGATGATGACTTATGGCTGGCGAAGGTTCGATTTCACCAAAGTCCAAACCGACTCATTGAAATATAAGCCAACTACCCATAGAGATTTTTTCGAGGGTCAGGTACTTAACAACTGGGGTAAGCCTGCTGAAGGAGCAAAAATCAGCATAGTGCAGTCGGGTACTTATGAAAATATTGACCTTACGGCAGGTATTGATGGAAAATTCTATTTCGACAAAACCAGCATAACGCATATTCCTACCGAGCTTCTTTTCAGTGCCGTAAATCACAGAGGTAAGGATAACGTGCGGCTGAGTGTGCAGGAATTGAACGCAGATCAATTTTTCAACCATATCAAGCCGAACCTGATGGAAGATTCGCTCGAAAATATTTCACCTGAAATATTACGGTACCAATCATCAGAGTATAGCGGGGATCGCTACACTTTTCTCAAGGATCTTGGCGAGTACCAATTGCTGAAGGAGATTATGATCCAAGAAAAGCGACTCATTCCTGAGAAAATAGATGAAAAAGTAAAAGAATTTCGGAGCTTTTCCACGGATTCCAAAACGGGTGAGGATCTGAAAAACTCCGATGATTTTTTAGGCATTCTGAGGCAGGTAACCTCCGTGCCTTATGTAGACTATATCAATGGCAATGTCTACTTCAGATCCAGAAGAGGTGGTCAGGTGGCTACACAAGGTGGTTTTGCCTTAACCCGGTTTGACGATGCAACAGGTGCGGTGGAGCAGCAAAGTGCCGAAACCCGCTATCAGGCTACCTCCAATGATGCCGGCGCCTTATTTATCCTCAATGGTACGCCTGTAGGCAATGACTACAATGTACTCAACTACTTAAGGCCCGAAATGATAGAATTTATCACTGTGCTGAAAGGTTCAAGGGCCAGTACAGTATATGGTGGTCGGGCAACAGCAGGTGCCGTGTTCATCACTACGAAAAAGACTCTGGAAAATGAAATTGTAAATGATAAAGCCAATTTCACTATTGTCAATAACTATGCTTTTCCGAGGGAGTTTCCAGCCAAAAGATATGATACTGAGGAAGCGCTGATCAATATTGAGCCCGATCTGCGTAATACTATTCACTGGGAGCCGGAGATAATTGTAGACCAAAGCGGTAAAGCTAAGGTGCAGTTTTACAACTCCGACCGCAACAGCTGGATCAATCTCAAAGTAGAAGGCATTACACCTGCAGGACTTGTAGGTAGCGGTACTTCAGGCTACAGAATCGATAAAGATAGCTAGCTAAGCAGGTTGTAAACCAACAGAGACGATAAGTAGGCTACTGCAGTCATGTAGATCAGTTGTAATGTTGGCCATTTCCAACCTTTAGTTTCCCTGTACACTACTGCCAATGTACTCATACATTGCATGGCAAAGACATAAAAGACCAGGATAGAAAAGCCCAGCGCAGGGGTGTACATGGGGCCACCTGTTTCGGGATTGCGTTCAGCACGCAACCGGCTTTTGATGGTCGTTTCATCCTCAAAATCGCTGCCCACACTATAAATAGTGGCAATCGTGCCAACAAAAACCTCTCGCGCTGCAAAAGATGTAATCAAAGCGATACCAATCTTCCAATCAAAACCCAGAGGCTTGATCACCGGCTCGATGATTTTACCCATTTCACCGGCGTAGGAATTAGCCAGTTTATAGGAAGCAATCCTATTGTCCAACGCTTCACCAGTAAGCTCGGGATTCTCCTGCGCCACTATGGTTTCGGCATTTTTGAAATCGTCTGAAGGCCCATAGGAAGCCATGACCCAAAGTATAATGGAGATAGCCAGGATGACTTTTCCAGCTTCAAATACGAAAGTCTTACTCTTTTCAAGAATGGTGATGCCAACATTTTTCCATCGCGGAGCCCTGTAGATAGGTAGCTCCATTACAAAAAAACCGCGTTCAGAAGATTTTAAAATCAGCTTCATGACATACGCAGATCCAATTGCCATAAAGAAACCGAGCAGGTACATGCCCATCAAAGCGAGCCCCTGCAGGTTGAAAGTACCAAGCACATTCTTGTCGGGCACTACCAGGGCTATCAAGATTGCATAAACCGGAAGCCTGGCGGAGCAACTCATAAAAGGCGTCACAAAAATGGTAATGATGCGGTCCTTCCAGCTATCGATCGTTCTGGTGGCCATAATAGCCGGAATAGCACAGGCCATACCCGATATTAAAGGCACTACGCTTTTGCCATTAAGCCCGACTTTCACCATGATTTTATCCATGAGAAAAACAACGCGGGCCATATACCCACTTTCCTCCAGCAAAGCGATAAACCCAAAAAGCAACGCGATCTGTGGAATGAAAATGACGACACCTCCCAAACCGGGAATGATTCCCTCGGCAATCAAATCACTCAGCACTCCGGCTGGCAGATTATTATGTGCAATAGCACTAAGCTGTCCAAAGCCCTGATCAATCAGGTCCATAAAAGGCTCTGCCCATGAGAAAATAGCCTGGAATATTAAAAATAGAATACCCAGAAATATCAGGTACCCATAAACCTTATGGGTAAAAATATCATCCAGCTTTTCGGTGAGATTACGCTCTTCTTTGGTTTTGTGGATGGTAACTGCATCTGCAATTCGCTCCCGGATAAGCTTGTAACGCTCCAGCGTTTCCCGCTCCTGCAATTTTTTATCCTGAAAATCAAGCCGGGCCTTTTCATTGGCCACCCATTCCTTATCCTCAGCCGGCAGGTATTGAATATCATTAAGCTGCTGGGCCAGTTGGTAAGCCAGGTAGCTATTGTCAAGGTTGAAATGACTTTTTATGCTATCAACCAATGCCGGTGCTAATTCGGCAGTATCATAAAAGCCTCCGTATGCGTTGCCCTTGACTTTAAGTATAGCAGATTTGAGCTCGTCTATACCTTTTCCTATCCGGGCATTGATGGGCACAACCTCGGCATTTAGATTTTGAGCAAGCGTTGCTATGTCAATCTGCTTACCTTCCTTTTCTGCCACATCCACCATATTGAGAGCAAGCACTACCGGCAGGCCCAAATCTTTTACTTCAGTAAAAAGCAACAGGTTTCGCTGTAGATTGCTAGCATCTGCGATGACGACCACTACATCAGGGTGGTCAGCGTTTTGCTGGTCGGTCAATAGGTTGATCACTACGCGCTCATCCATTGATCTTGGATAAATGCTGTAAGTACCCGGCAGATCGATTATTTCTACATTGCCTTCATTGGGAAAGGAACTAACACCTGTCTTTTTGTCTACAGTAACGCCTGGATAATTACCAACTTTTTGGTTTAATCCGGTGAGATAGTTGAATAAAGATGTCTTCCCAGCATTGGGATTTCCTACTAATGCAACTTTTAGCATGCGCTAATGGAGGACTGAAATTAGTTGAGAGAAATAGTATGTGCTTCGTTGATACGAAGGGAAAGCTTGTAGCCGCTTACTCTAAAACATAATGGATCGCCAAAAGGAGCAGCATATTGAAATTCGATTTCAGTGCCTGGCAACACACCCATTTCCATCAATTTGATCGAAAGATAGTCATCACTAAAGCTGTGTACTATTGCTTTCTCTCCGGGTTTCAGATGCGCCGCTGTTCTCATGCTCTCCTTATTTAGATTAATTAAATATAATGATTCAAAGGTAAACCCAAATTTATTATGCTGCAATACTTTTCATTATTGCCGACATCAAATGTGACAATGACTTTTGTCAGCTTAAAACATCATTCCGATGTGTAAATGCGGGGCACTCTCACACTTACACTAGTGAGAATTTCGTAAGGTATAGTTCCGATCCACTCAGAAAGCTCTTCAATTCGAGGTTTTTCACCAAAAATTACCACCTCATCGCCTTCCTGACAATCAATATGAGTAACATCTACCATGGTCATATCCATGCATACGCTACCCACTACAGGTGCCCATTTCCCATTGATATACATTTTGCCAATGCCTTTGCTAAAAGCCCTGCTAAACCCATCGGCATAACCCACCGCTACCGTTGCTATGGTTTTATCTTCCTCAGCTTTCCACAACCGACCATAGCTTACGGTATCCCCTTTTTTAAGATGCTTGATTTGAGAAATATTGGATATCAGGTGGGCTACCGGTTTGAGAAACTTCCGGTTTTGCTCCAGAGAGTCATAGCCATGAAGGCCAATGCCCAGCCTGACCATATCAAACTGATATTGAGGATAATTGATAATACCGGGGCTATTGAGTAAATGCCGCAAGGGCTTGTGGTCCAGAGCTGATAAAATCCTTTCGCTTGCCTTTTCGAATGCTTTGGCCTGATTGAGGGTGAAGTCTCTCTCCTTTTCATCGTCTGCAGCTGCCAAATGACTAAAAATGCTGGCTACTTTGAGGTCATTTTCCTTTATCAATGCTATCAATTCATCAATTTCAGAGGATTCAAATCCCAGCCTGTGCATACCGGTTTCTATTTTCAAATGAATGGGCGTAGCATTGGATTTTCCCTGAGTAAAGGATATCCAGGCTTTTAATTGGCTCATTGAGAAAATCTCCGGTTCAATATTGTATTGAAGCAGCTGATCGAAGGATACAGGATCAGCATTCATCACCATGATGGGTGTAGCAATGCCATTTTTTCTTAGCTCCACGGCCTCATCAGGATAAGCAACCCCGAGATAATCGACACGCTGGTGTTGCAGTACCTGAGCAATATGTGTACTGCCACTTCCGTAAGCCAGGGCTTTCACCATCACCATGAGCCTTGTGCTCCTGCTGAGCTTTTCCCTGTAGAAATTAAGGTTGTGCACCATGTGCTCAAGGTTGATGACCAGCCTGGTGCGATGCGTTTGCAGCTGAAGAACGTTGACTACCTTTTCCAGATTAAAATGTCTGGCGCCTTTGACCAAAACCACCTCCTCTGAAAACTGCGGCATATGGCTTAGCAGCGCATTCGTGTCAGCATACCCCTCAAAAGGCATAGTAAATAAATGAGATTGTGTATTGATATCGGCTCCAACACCAATAAGTCGGTCAATTTGATGCCGCTCCAGTAGTTGGTTTACCTGGAGGTATAGCTCCTTTCCCGTCAGTCCGGATTGGAAAACGGATGAAAGAATTACGGTGTGTTTATTGTATTGCTTCTGCCGGATAAGGAATTGGAGCGCAATTTCCAGGCCTTTGAGGTCATTATTGTAAGTGTCATCAATGATGTACGTCTGCTGGATTCCCTGCTTCAGCTCCAGCCGCATTTTTAGTGGTTTTAGCGAGCTTACCTCAGCCGCAATTACGTCCTTCGAAACACCCAGATGTAAAGCTGTAACCAAACAAAAAATCAGGTTTTCCTGCAGGGGTGCTTCTGTGAAAGGACTGGGAAAAACAAACTTTTCATTTTGATGCATAATCTCAATGATATCTTCAGTTACACTACAAGAGTAAGTTGACTCCTGAAGACCCATGCTCCAGGATATAAGATTCCGATCAGCATATTGGTTCTCAATTTGATCACTTACTGTTTCCTGATCTTTTCGGTAAATTATTACGGCTGAGTTTTTAAAAAGCTGAAGCTTCTCGTGGAGCTTCTCCTGCCTTGAAGTAAAGCCCTCATCATGTGCGCTACCCAGGTTTGTAAAAATGCCAATCTCCGGCCTAATCATGGATGCTAGTCGTTCCATTTCACCCTTTTTCGATATGCCAGCCTCAAAAACACCAAGCTGGTGCTTGCTATCCATTTGCCAAAGTGATAAGGGAACTCCGAGTTGTGAGTTATAGCTTTTGGGACTTTTGACCAGATAATAATTATGCGCGAGGATGGCACTAAGCCATTCCTTGACTATGGTTTTACCATTGCTGCCGGTGATGGCTATTACCGGGTAGGAAAACTGTTTACGATGATTGGCAGCCAGCCGCTGAAGTGCTTCCAGGCTATCCTCAACTTTAATGAAATTGGCTTCTGCAAATGATGTAGTATCGATATTCTTATCCACAACAAATGACCTGACTCCTTTGGCATATGCCTCTGAAATAAAATCGTGACCATCATGATTAGCTCCCTGTATGGCAAAAAATAAACCCTGCTCACCTATGGTGATCAAACGTGTATCGGTAAGCAGATCGGTGATAGGTAAATCCGCTGATTGCTGAAGCCATTGACCACCAACTACACGATGTATCGCTCCTAAATATTGCCTGCTCATAGCTGCTTCACCATCTCGAGCTGATTAAATTGATTTTCAAACCCCACTGCCACCAAAAATTTATGCAAAGATTCCATCTTTTCATCAACATTCACCAGAGAAAGCTTCCGTGCGCCTGCCAATAACTGCATTTTGTGGACTAGGGCTATACCATAGCCCTGCTTTCTGTACTCAGGCTCTACATAAAGAAAGCAGATCCTGGCCCGGTCTACATCACCAATCAAATAACCATGGGGTTTGTCGTTGTGATTAATGGTCAAAATCCGAAGTGCATTTTGATTATGGGCAAGCTGCTGAGGTGTGTCCATAAAGCTGCTCCACCTAAACAATTCAGCAGCAATAGCATTATGCCAATGATTAACAGATACCTGCACGCCTGTGCTATTATTGTTAGCTATTAAATGAGCCTGTCTATAGCATCTTAAAAGTCGCTTTTCTGTAAACCCGCTTTGCTGATAGCTTCGCCGGGCAGCCTGATTTTTTTCAAGTACCTCCAGTACAACCTGCTTAGCTGAAAGGTGTGTGCTGATCTGGCTTTCAAAAAATTGATACATCAATTTCACCAGACTTTTTCCGCGGTAAGCCGGAATCACTCCTGTACCTCCATTGTAAACGGAAATCTGATCCTGGTAGAGATTTTCAGCGTGTAGCAAAAAACCAATCAGCTTTTGGCCATGGAATGCCCCTATCGAAATGTTAAAATTTAGGTGCAGCCTGACAAGCATGCGCTGCTTAAAGGCGGGATAGTCCAGGCTCATATCTACAGGGTAGTCTGCAAAAGCTTCCAGGTAGGATTGATGCAGCTGTGGCAAATCCCGTGGTGTGAGTTTCCTAAGTGCAATCGATTGATCTTTCAATTAGCGCACAGTATTTATGAGAAATATTGAAGATTCAAACAATTCTTTGCTATATTCGTTCTCCATTTACCAAACAAGAATACACTGAAACTTCTATTTTCCATAATTCCCCTCATTTTTCTGCTTGCGCAAGCGCCTAACGCCTATGCTACAGACGATAAAAAAGGCACTTTAGTAAGCGAGGAAGACAAAAAGCAAAGTGAAAAAAATGCTGAAAATGAGGGTGATAAAGAGGAAAATAAAGAAAGCGTAGAAAGATCAGCGGTAAAAACTGACAGCAGTCTTCATTCCATTTCTAAATACAACTTCCTGTTTTACATGGTTTATAAAGTAAAATATGGTGAGTTGAATGAATCTACCGAAAGTAAGCAAGCCATTGCTGAAGAATAGTTAAGCATCTGCTTTTCTAAGACCCCATCCAATCATCAAAAATCCAGTAATGAACATCAATATGCCATAAGTAGCTGGTGCTATGGCATACTCGCTATTGCCAAGCGATACTGTAGCTATGGCAATGGCTAACGTGCCATTTTGGATGCCCGACTCAATGGAAATACTGATGCGTTGCCTCCGTGGTAGGCGCATAATCATCGCAGACCAGTAGCCCAGGGCCATAGTACCTACATTCAGGCTCATAGCCAGCAAGCCTGATTCGGCCATGTAGCCAGGGAGATTATCTTTTTCTTTTATGATTACACCCACCAGCACCAATACGAAGACTATGGCTGAGGCAATTTTAACGGGCTGATCCATTTTGGCTGCAAATGCTGGACTAAATTTTCTGATGGACATACCCAGGCTCACAGGAAGTATGGTAATAAATACCAATTGCAGCATAATCTGCGGTACATTTATTTCTACCTGCTGCGCTGCTCCTACAAACGTTTCCTGTCCAATTTGAATAAGAAAGGGAATCGAGAAAATGGTAATCATACTACTTACCGCTGTAAGCGTAACCGACAATGCTGTATCTCCCTTCGATAGGTGGGTGATAAGGTTGGAAGTTGGACCTCCCGGACAGGCAGCCAGAATGATTATACCAATGGCTATTTCGGGCCTTGCCCCGGTTAGTGCTGCCAGGCCAAACCCAATAATGGGCAACAACACCAGTTGGTTTACAAGCCCCGTGAGGACGGCTCTGGGGTAAACCACAATCCTGCGAAAATCATTGATAGTAAGCGACAACCCCATACCAAACATGATGATGATGAGGGAAATCGCTAAAATGAGGGTAGCCGTCTGATCCATAATTTCCTAAACTAGCTACCTAAAATAATGCATGCCCGTCTTAAAACAAGCCTTATTTATTGCTGAGGTTACTGAACAGCGGATGGATGGATCGTAGGCGGCTATTTATTAACAGCCATAAACTGCTCCAGGTCTTTTAATGTGATTTTTCCTTCGTAGAAAGCCTTGCCAAACACTACACCATGTACGCCGATATCCTGCAGTTCTTTGATATCATCCATGGAGCGAACACCACCGCTGGCATATAGGCATATATTGGGAAATTCCTTTAAAATGCTCTTGTAGAGCTCTATTGCTGGCCCCTGCAAGGCACCATCACGACTGATATCGGTTGTTTTGAGGTATTTTAATCCTCTATCGTAGAAAAACCGTACATGTTCGAAGAGTTCGATTTTTGTGTCTTTTTGCCAACCGCCAACTCTAAGAAAGCCATCTAAGGTATCTGCACCAAGGGCTATTTTTTCCCTGCCATAAGACATCAGCCAGGATGCAAACAATTCTTTGTCGTACACTGCGATGGTGGCAGAGGTCACACTTTCTGCACCGTGCTCCAATGCCTTGCTAAGATCCCCATCTGTATGTATACCACCTGAGTAGTTGATCCTCAACTTAGTGAAATTGGCGATCATCTCCACCGCATGGTAATTCACAGGAGTACCTTCCTTAGCGCCTTCCAGATCCACAAAATGGATTCTCTCAATGCCATGCTCTTCAAAAGCTTTGGCAATATCTACAGGGCTGTCTTCATAGTGTTTGCCTTCCTCATAATTTCCTCTCATGAGGCGTACGGTCCTGTTTTTTAAAACTGAAATGGAGGGTACTAATTGCATTATGTAGCAGTTAAAATTAAATGGTAAACGTATCGCGAATTATGCTCCGCAAATCAAATGTATAATTGTCTTAATTTGACAGTAAACAAAAAATTTATCTAAAACCGAAAGCATAAAATACGAATCTTATTGCAAAGTTACAAGCTTAAAGCCCTGACCATGGATAGTTAATATTTGCAATGAGGGATCATCTTTGAGGTATTTCCTTAGCTTGGCAATGTACACGTCCATACTTCTGGCATTAAAATAAGAATCATCCTTCCAGACCTCTTTCAATGCGTCGCTTCGCTCTACTGTGCGATTGATATGCCTACAAAAAATACGCATCAGGTCATTCTCCTTGGTGGTAAGTTTTATTTCACGCTTGGGCGTCTTTAATATCAGGTGATCACAATTGAGCAAGCATTGGCCTATGCTAAACTTTTGGGGCGCTTCATTTTGCTCCTGTGCAGATTTACTTACCCTTCTGATGATCGCTTTCATGCGCATCAGCAATTCTTCCATGCTAAATGGCTTTGTAAGGTAATCATCAGCCCCTACTCTGAATCCCTCAATCGTATCCTCTTTCATGGACTTGGCTGTCAGAAAAATAATCGGGACATCATGATCTACTTCCCGTATTTCCTTGGTCAGCGTAAAGCCGTCTTTTTTGGGCATCATTACATCCAGTATACAGAAATCAAACGCATTATTTTGAAAAGCTTGAAGGCCCATCTCACCATCGGTAGCGAGATGGGTGCTGAAGCCTTTCAACTGTAAATACTCCTTTAATATCTGACCCAGATTGGGATCGTCCTCTACTATTAGAATCTTAGTTTTTTCCATTGTGTGCAGGAATAAATATCTCAAAGGTACTGCCTTTGTAGGGTTCACTTTTTACATGAATCTCTCCCTGATGGGCATCCACTACTCTTTTTACATAAGCCAGTCCAAGACCAAAGCCTTTCACATCGTGCACATTCCCGGTAGGAATACGGTAGAATCGCTCAAAAATTTTATTCACCTGATCGCGTGACATGCCAATGCCTCTGTCTTTTACAGAGATCGAAATGCCCTGCCTGGTGTCGTGTGTCTGTATTGTGATATCCGGTAGCTCCGGGCTATACTTATTGGCATTGTCCAGCAGGTTATAAATGATATTGGTCAAATGCATTTCATCTGCCTCTACCTCACTTTGCCTGGCTTTCAGTTCCTTATGAACCGCACCACCTTTCCTGGAAACCTGTATCGCTACATTTTCAAGCACTTTGTCGATGATGGCATGCACGTCAACCATTTCCTTTTTCAGTTTGAAATCTTTGCGTTCAATTACTGCCATTTGCAATACTTTCTCCACCTGCAATCCCAGTCGCGTATTTTCATCACTAATGATTTTGAGGTACCGCTCTTTAAGACCGGGGCTATTGCCCACTTCGGCATCCTGTAGCGCTTCACATGCGAGAGACACGGTACTTATCGGCGTTTTAAACTCATGCGTCATATTGTTGATGAAGTCATTCTTAATTTCAGAAAGCTTCTTTTGCCGGAGGATCGTATAAATGGCATAGCTAAAGCAAAAGACAATGATCAACACCAAAAAAACCGAAGATGAAAGTGTAAGCCATATTTTCCTGAAAAGGAAACTTTGCTGATCAGGGAAAATGACCAACAATTCACTTACCTCACCAATAATATCATTGGGAAATAAACTGGCCCGCAGCTCAGTGTCCAATAGCTGATCAGGATTGGTTTCTTTTGCTGATTGCATGATCATTTTAGCTGAAATAGGCTCGTATACCCCAAACTCAAAAGGTATATCAATGCCTTTGGCTACCAGCTCCTGATGCAGCAGAGAGTCAATATCTGCTTTTTCGATGCGATTGTTGATGCTACGCTCTGTGGTGAGGAGTTCCTGGATTACAACCTGCACCATTTCAGACTTTTTTACTGCCTTTTGCAGGCTTTCGTGCAAGCGCTCAGAGCGGATAGCTTTTCTACGGCTATCACTACCCATTTCCCATTTATGCTCATGCTTATTGCCACTTTGGTCAAAGATGATAAACTGGTAGTCATCCTCGGTTTCAATGGAGGACACTTTGCCATTTTCAAACTTAAATGAGAGCTCTGGCTTGGGGGGATTTTGCTTTAATGAATCCAGATCCACTATACGCTTTTCAAAGGTGCTTTCAATCATTTCCACCTCCCGGTCACCTGTGGCTATCTGCCATTTAAACCGGGAGCTGAGGTTATCGAAAGTCACATCCAGCACCTCCTTCTTTTCGAGCTTGGTACTTACTGCTACCAATGCCTCCCGCACATCCTTCTGAAACCGTTCTTCATTGGCCTCCAGCACACTTTTAATCCAATAGTATTGAAAATAGATCAATCCCAGCATAGCCAGACTCATCAGCGCAATGATCCATCGTATTTTCCTCAAACTCATCAAACAAATTTACGGGCAAATGGAGCGTTAGGTAATAAATTAACCTTTTTTAACAACAATTAACCACCCATTAACACCTCCCAATCCGTCTTTATAGTACTTTCGATACATCATTTTTTAATGTCAAAACTCATGCAAAAGCGAAATCATCTTTTAATCATCCTGCTGGGCATACTGGTTGCGGGATTATGCTTTACTGCCAATGCGCAGGAAGAGGAGCATAGCTATACTGTAGAAATAATTACCGAGGAAGACGGCCACCGCAAGGTTTTTAAGAAGTCTTACAGCGCCCCTCAGGCATTCAAGCATGATGAAGATTATAAGACGTTTTTCGGGGATAATCCTCCCCGTGTGATGATATTCAAAGACGACTCTTTGGATAGGGGAAAATCAAACTGGCATCAGTTTTTTGACTTGCAGAATGAAGATAGTGTTTTTACTTTTCGGTTTGATAAGGATCGGTTCCTGCATAATAAAGACAGTCTTCTAAAAGCAATGGACAGGCATCTGGAAGCGCTGGATGAACATCTGTCCAATCTGGATTTTGACATACGATGGGAAGATGACGCTGATGTGCACTTCAGGTATTTTAACCGGGCAAACCAGAAAGTCAGCATAGAAGATTTCGATGAAAATGAGGACAAGGCATTCATTAAGCAAAACAACCTGAGTCTGATTAATGATATTCATATCTATGAAATGAACATCAGACCTGCGGCCAGAGGTGAAAAGCTGTCTATAAAGTTTCGCACCGATGTGGAGGCACCACTCTCCCTGAAGATTTACGATGAGCAAGGCAATGTATTTTTTAATGAGTCTCTCGTAAGCTTCCGGGGCTTCTACGATCGAGATGTTGATTTAGCAGGGGTAGTGCATGGTACCTATATTCTGGACATTGTAAGAGGCAAGAGCAAATACAGCAAAAAACTGGTGATCAAGGAGTAGGCTTTTCTAATTTGAAGCCGATACCATGATAATTGACAATGCGAATGCTTGGATCTTCCTGGAGGTATTTTCTTAGTTTGGAAATAAAAACATCCAGCGACCGGCCAATAAAATAATCATCATCTCCCCAGATGGCCTTGAGGATCTTTTCCCTTTTCAACACCTGGTTGGCATGGTCACAAAAAAACAGCAGCAAATCAGCCTCCCGCTGGGTTAATGTCCTTTTTTGCTGCGGGCCTTCAAGACATAGGGATCGAGGATAAAACCTAAACACCCCCAGATCAAAATACTCTTCTTTGGGCTCAATAGCTAAGCCGGTTCGCCGTAAAAAGACCTCCATGCGCAGCATGAGCTCATCCATGGCAAAGGGCTTGGTGATATAATCGTCACCGCCCAATTGGAATGCCTCAATTTTGTCTTCAAGCATAGACTTAGCAGTGATAAATAGAATTGGTGTGTGATTGTCCTGAGCTCTGATTTGACGTGCTAGCGAAAAGCCATCCATAGCCGGCATCATTACATCGAGCAGGCAAATGTCAAAATCATGCTGCTGAAAAAGCACCCAACCTTCCTCCCCATGGTTTGCGGTTTGTACCTGGTAGCCGGCATGGCGGAGACCATCTTCGATTACAAACCTCAGGTTTTTATCATCTTCGACCAGTAGTACCTTTTTCATTCGCTACACTTGTTTCCCATGCTTTCCTTCATTTAACCTATTTATATGTTCTAGTCTTCAGTTTAGATCATTCAAATTGACAATAGGTAGGCATATGGTAAAAGTGCTGCCTGAATCTGGTACACTTTCCAGCGAAATGGAACCTTTATGGGCTTTTACCACCAGCTCCACATAATTCAAACCTATACCGAAACCCTTCACATCATGTAGGTTACCGGTGGGTACCCGATAGAATTTCTCGAATATCCTTTTCTGCTCCTTACTGGCAATACCAATGCCATTATCCTTTACTTCGATATTTAAAGTCTGCCCTTCATTATAGCTTTTTATTTGAATAATGGGCTGCACATGGCAGTATTTTATCCCATTGTCAATTAGATTAAAAATAATGTTTGCCAGGTGAAGCCGGTCTCCCATTACCATATGATTAGTGGCTTTGAGCTCCATGTTAATCTCTGGCTTGACCTCTTCAGCATGTATTGCCACGCGATCTACAACTTCGCGTATCAGCCGATTCATATCAGTAGCTTCTCTTTTGAGATGAATTTCTTCTTTTTCCAGAGTAGCCATCTGCAATACCCTCTCCACCTGATTTTGCAATCTTGAATTTTCATTTTCGATAATGGTGGCGTAGTTCATTAGGCGCTCGGGTTGGCTCGCAATAGCCGGATCCTTGAGTACCCCCGTTGAAATGGCGATGGTAGAAAGTGGGGTTTTAAACTCATGGGTCATATTATTGATAAAGTCCCGCTGTATTTCTGAAAGGCGGCGCTGCTTCAGGATGACATACAATGTATAAGTGAAATATA
The DNA here is from genome assembly GCA_965227155.1 of Cyclobacteriaceae bacterium. Lineage (GTDB taxonomy): Bacteria > Bacteroidota > Bacteroidia > Cytophagales > Cyclobacteriaceae > UBA6059. The sequence continues at coordinate 2,204,974 of OZ245731.1, read as the reverse complement.
TCACCACAATCAACAGGACCACTGTGGAAAATATCCAAATCCCCATCTGACCGGCCATATCGGCAGGCCTGTCCGGAAAATAAACACCGAAATAATATTCATTCCGCTCAAGCGTAGGAAATGCCTTCTGATCGTTTTCCTCGACCGGCTCTTCCATATTAACGATATCCCCATACACCATTTGCTCATCCGCACAATCATAAATGCCATATTCAAAGCCAGCTGTGATGGCGCGCTTTTCAAATTCTGCCTTGAGAAAGTATTCCAGCGCCTGCGGGTCAATCATGTTGTTGATATTTACCACAAAATAGTTGGAGGCGAGCTTCTCTACAGGATTTTGACCGGGGTAGTCTATGCCATTGTAATTGCAGAGAGACTCTACAACATTTTTCAAGGCCAGGTTCACATTTAATGTGAACTGCTTTTCGCGAAGGTCGAATGCCCGCTTCAGCCAAAAAACCTGGATAACCAAAATTCCTGTGATGGAAATAGTGGCGAGGAGTATGATCAAACGAATGATTTTCTGGCTCATGCGCTAAAATTAAGCGTAAAAACTATGCTTTCTGAAACCTTTAACAAGTCATTAACAATTGTTAGGAATTCATTAACAGGGTTTTGTACAAGAGCACATAAGCTTTGGGATTTAAATCAATGTTTTATAAAAATTTAATGACAATGAAAAATCTTTTAGTATCTATCACCCTTTTGATCTTAGTAGCTGGCTTATCCAATGCCAGTAATTCCAACGAAAAAATCATTTGGGAAAAATTAAACCACGATTTTGGTCAAATCGAAAAGAATGTGCCTGCCACAGCCACTTTCTCTTTTATCAATGAATCGGATCAGGATGTTCGGATAGTGAATGTACAATCCTCGTGCGGCTGTACGGTTACGGATTACACCACTTCCACCATAAAACCCGGAGAGATTGGTTTGGTAAATGCCGTCTATAATGCCGCTAAACCCGGTTCGTTCCATAAAACGATCAAGGTTTATACTGATCTCTCGGATCAGGCTATAAATCTTTCGGTAAAAGGAACTGTAGCACATTAATGACAAGTCAGGGTCTGGGATGGGCCCTGGCAACTTTTTCTAAAAAAACAGCATTAGGACTGTAGGGGGAATTAATAATGATTTTGTTTCTCCTATGCCTAACTAATAAGCCCAATGAAATCAAAAAATATGGTTAAAAAAAGCCGGCCTGCAGCTCTAATCATTGCAGCAGGAGTGGTCGTTAGCCTGATAGCCCTTTTTCAAGAGCCTCTTTTCAAAGCACTGAAATTATTCCTTACCCACTGTTAGTTTCCTATTCCACTTTATATTTGTGAAAGGATATTCGGATTAGCGATTTACGCTTAATGTCCATATAGGAAGTTAGCTCAGTTGGTTCAGAGCATCGCCTTGACAGGGCGGGGGCCACCGGTTCGAGTCCGGTACTTCCTACATTTTTTCAAATCTTCTATTTTACGATTTCCCCCTCCACTTCGTAATCCACCCAGTCACCAAAGGCAACTTTCTGCCTGCCTGTGATTTTATAAGACTTCAAAGCAGCCTGATTGCTAAAGGTCAAAAGGTATTTCCGGTTGCTGGTGTAGAGGTTATTGTCCTCTACAAATTCCGCTTCCAATTTTGCCGGAACACCACCTTCAAGCTCGATTTCCATGGAAATAACACCCGATTGTTTTTCTTCCGGTTTTAGGTTGTAAACAATCCTTGAATTACTCTTGCTCACTTCATAGGCATTGAGCGTACCCGGTTTATTCAGATCAAGCTCCCTAAAAATCGCTAACTCCTCAGCCCACAAGGAGCTATCGGCTTCCAGCGTTTCCTCCTCCACCTCGCCATTCACCATGGCCTTTTTCTTCAGGGTAACATTTCTTTGTGAAAGCTGATCTACCTGCGCTGTAAGCAGTGAATCAAGTTTAAAATAGGGTGTGCTCTTTACCTCGGTATACTGCTCACAGCCAATCACCGAGAAAAGAAGAATGATGCTCAAAATACGTATGCTCATAGCAAAACCTCTCCAGTCATTTCTTTGGGTTGAGGAACACCTATGAGCTTCAAAATCGTAGGAGCCAAATCGCCAAGCTTTCCATCTTTCACAGGACCGCTTACATCCGGCCCTACCACGATACAAGGCACCAAATTGGTAGTATGAGCTGTATTTGGCGACCCATCGGGGTTGACCATAATATCAGAATTACCATGGTCAGCAATGATGATGGTGGTGTAGCCATTTTCAAGAGCCGCACCCACTACAGATTCAGCACATTGATCTACAGTTTCGCAAGCTTTTACAGCCGCTTCAAATACACCTGTATGACCAACCATGTCCGGATTGGCAAAATTGAGGCACACAAAATCTACCTCCTTTTTTCTAAGCTCAGGGATGATGCTATCTTTTATATCGTGGGCACTCATCTCCGGTTGCAGATCGTAAGTAGCAACCTTTGGCGAAGGACAAAGAATACGCTTTTCACCTTCAAACTCATCTTCTTTACCCCCTGAGAAGAAGAAAGTAACGTGGGGATATTTTTCTGTTTCTGCTATCCTGATTTGCTTTTTACCATTGGCGCTGAGTACTTCACCTAAGGTGTTGGTGAGGTTATCCTTTTCAAAAACTACTTTCACATTCTTGAAAGTATCGTCATAGCGCGCCATGGTCATGTAATACAAATCCAGCTTTTTCATTCCATGCTCAGGAAAATCCTGCTGTGTCAATGCCTGAGATATTTGGCGACCTCTGTCTGTTCTGAAATTGAAGCACATGACCACATCTCCATTTTCGATCATAGCTTTAGGGCTACCATCATCATTAGTTACAATAATGGGCTTAATAAATTCATCCGTCACATTATCGTCATAAGACTGCTGCACTGCCTGTTGCCAATTACTGGTTTTGCTTCCTTTCCCATGCACCATTGCATCATAAGCCAGCTTTACCCGCTCCCATCTTTTGTCTCTATCCATTGCAAAGTAGCGGCCTATGATCGAAGCAATCTGACCTGTAGAATCCTTTAGATGCGCTTCTATATCCTTGAGAAAGTCAAGTCCACTTTTGGGATCACAGTCTCGCCCATCGGTGAAAGCATGCACAAAAACATCTTGAAGGCCATAATCACTTGCCAGGCTGCACAAACCTTTGAGATGTTTGATATGGGAGTGAACCCCGCCATCAGATACAAGGCCAATAAAATGCACCTTTTTGCCGTGCTCTTTAGCATATTGCAAACCCTCTGAGAGCACTTGATTATCTCCTAGGGTATTCTCTTCAACCGCCTTGTTGAGCTTTACAAGATCCTGATATACAACCCTGCCGGCGCCCAGGTTCATATGTCCTACTTCCGAGTTGCCCATTTGTCCTTCAGGCAGACCAACTGCCAGACCGGAAGCCTCAAGCTTGCTGTGAGGATATTTGTCGTATAAACTATCGATGAATGGAGTATTTGCTTTATTAGTTGCCGAAACTTCAGGATTTGTGGCAATCCCCCAGCCATCCAGGATCATTAATATTACTTTCTTGCTCATTAGGCAAATATAAATATTAGGCAGGGAGTTTGTAACTGATAGCGGCTTGTGTTATTTTCATTGGCCTGATATGTTGAAAAAAGTGTTTGTGGCATAATTTATGAGATGGAAATGCCTGTGGTAAGAGCAATAATCGTTTGGGTTTTGATGCTGATGATGTCAGCTTCGGCTTTAGGTCAGGAAGACCTATTGCAGAATGTGAGTGCGGCCATGAAAGCCGGATCATCAAGAGAGTTGGTTAAGTATTTTCACAATGTGGTGGAAATAAATATTGATGGAGAACGATCCAACTACAGTCGTACGCAGGCGGAAGTTGTTTTGCGAGAGTTTTTCCAGAAAAACACGGCTGAAGATTTTGAGTATATCCATGAAGGTGCCTCCAAGGAAGGGCTAAGCTATACCATAGGCAAGCTCACACATAAGGGCGGAAGCTATCGGGTTGTCATGTTCATCAAAAAATTTGATGATGTGTATGCCGTAGACACTTTTAATCTCAACAAAGAATAATTTTCTACCTCTTTATTTTGCTTTTCCCAGCTTAAGCGGTCAACATTCAAAGCAAAAAACACAGATGCTTGGTCTGTCTTTGATAATTTTGCGCCGTGAATCCGCAATACGTCACAGAGGAAAATATTAACGCTTTTATAACCAGTGCTTTATTGGAAGATCAGGGCAGTGGGGATCATTCATCCCTATCTTCAATTCCAGCCGAAAAAAAGCATAAAGCCAGGCTTCTGGTAAAGGATAATGGCGTAATTGCAGGAATTGAACTCGCCAGGGCCATTTTTAATCATATCGATCCTTCATTACAGTTGGAAGTGTATCACTCGGATGGGGATATGGTCAAAAAAGGTGGTATCGCCTTTGAGGTTGCCGGTGCTGTGAGATCAATTTTGTTGGCAGAGCGGTTGGTTTTAAACTGCATGCAGCGCATGAGTGGCATTGCAACCAAAACCAGGCATTTCACTGATATGATCAGCCATACCGGAGCTGTTTTGCTGGATACCCGTAAAACCACCCCTTGCTTTCGCATGGCAGAAAAATGGGCCGTGCATATAGGAGGTGGCAGAAATCACCGGTTTGGCCTCTATGATCTTATTATGCTAAAAGACAATCACATTGATTTTGCCGGTGGGCTTGAAAAGGCCATAAAGTCCAGCAAAGCATATGTAAAAGAGCAAAACCTCACCATAAAGATTGAAGTGGAAACAAGAAACCTTGAAGAGGTAGCAAAAGTGCTTGCCATTGGTGGCGTGGATATCATCATGCTGGATAATATGTCTCCTGCTACGATGAAAGATGCAGTGGCATTGATCAATGGCCAATGTAAGGTAGAGGCATCTGGCGGTATTACTGAAGAAACCATAGTGGCAGTGGCAGAAACGGGTGTGGATTTCATTTCGGTGGGCGCACTTACCCACTCATATAAAAGTCTTGATTTAAGTTTAAAAGCGATAAAAGGAGAATAATGATTATAAAAACAAAAAAATACCAATTGCCTACCGGCACCTATATCAAACTTGCTTTCGGCAATATACTGAGAGAACAATGGTGGGTAGGACTGATATTTTTAGCCATCTGCTCGGGGTATTTTTTTATACCTAATATCTGGTGGATCATAGGTGCTGTGATAGCTCTGATTCTATATTTACTTTTTTGGCTCATTCAGTTTGGTGGAGTTACACAACTGGAGCAGGGCAAGTTTATGTTTGAAAAGCTTTCTTATGAAATCACAAGCCAGCAAATCTTAATCAAACTAAATACCAAGCAGGGCATGCCGCTGAAATGGGATCAGATCAAAAGGGCGCGAAAAGGTAAGGATCATTTTCTGTTGATCATGAGCAAAGCTCAATTGATACATTTCCCATTTAAGCTTTTCAAAACGGAGAATGAAATCAAGTTCATCGAAACGATCCTGAAGCGTAAAGGTCTAATAAAATAGTTGTGGCGCTGCATGAAGACATCCAGTTAAAAGAAATCAAGCAAAAACTAGCGCGCTACTGCGCCTATAGGGAAAGATGCAGTGGCGAGGCTTACACCAAGCTGGAGTCACTAGGATGCAATGCAGCACAAACAGAACAGGTGATGCAGTTTTTAATCATTGAGAAATTCATTGATGACCAACGATTTGCCAACGCCTATGCACGTGGGAAATTCAATTTAAACCATTGGGGCAAGGCTAAAATCAAGTTAGCTCTCACACAGAAATCGCTCTCGCCTACAATTATTGAGGCGGCATTGAAAGAAATAAATAGCGAAGAATACAGGTCAAAAATCAAATCTCTGGTCATCAAGAAATGGGAGTCTTTGGAAGGGGCAGAGCCTTATATCAGGAAAAATAAAGTGGCCCAATCTGTTATGAGAAAAGGATATGAGCCAAATATCGTATGGGACATGATAAACGATATAGAAAGCGCCTAAGCTTGCTCAGCTTAATCATAATATTCTAGCAAAGTCATCAATAGAATCTTAAATTCATGGGCATATGACATTGAGCAAGACCAGGAATGTAATTGCATGGATATTGCAAGCTATTGCTGCCATTATATTGGTGAAATCACTACTTTCTAAGTTTATCGCTACGCCTGAGTCTGTTTATATTTTTAATCTCATTGGTGTGGAGCCCGCAGGCCGGGTATTGGTTGGCATATTTGAATTGGTCACCGCAATTCTAATGTTAACGCCCCGCTACAGCTGGATGGGTGCCATTTTCGGGATTGCTCTTATGACAGGGGCTATCACTTTTCATATGACGCTTCTTGGTATTGAAGTCATGGAAGATCACGGGCGCTTGTTCTACCAGGCAGGAGTGGTACTTGCGTGCAGTGTAACTATTTTAATACTTACTTTTCCTGTTGCTAAAAAATTATTCAGACAGATTTTCAGGTAATAAAGGATTTCTAGTTTTTTTTATTCAAAGCTTATTTGAAAAGCCCTGGTAACCTGTAATAGAGCAATAGACTTCTTAGAGCCATAGTCAAAACCAGCGGTAGGAATGCCATATTCAATTGCTGTGGCAAAAATCCCCATCCCAGAATTAAGGCTATTTGAATAACGCCCACCACTAAAAAATACATCTTGAACCTGAGTGCAGATTTATTCAAAAACAAGAGAGCTACTGCGATTAGGTTAAAAGGGATGGCCCAGAGCAAGTTGAAATTGTAAAGTGACATGTGGTCGGTACCAAACCATAAGAAAAGGAGTAGAACTCCAATCAATCCTGTAATTAAAAGTAGCATTACATCCACACCTTTGTACCACAGCCCATACTTGAGTTCCCGGTGTGAAAGCACCCCGAAAAGAAAAAATAGCAATACAAATAAGGTCGTGGGAGTAAGCCATGAGCTTTGCGATGGCTGCGGCTCTGCCCGATATACGTCAACCTGATCAGCAACCAGCTTTACTGTCTCCCCATTTCTTTCAATGGTTGCCTCCTGTAGGGCCAGAAGTACATAATCAGGCAAGAACATATAGTCTCGAGCCGGTGCTACCTGGTCTATCTGCAAGCCCAGGCAAAGGTCAATGCCCACATCCCCCCAGGGCTGGTCGCCCAGGTAAATATCCATCAACTGACGAAAAGTAAGTGGCTCATCCATGTATTGCGTACTGTAAGTGATTCTACCGGGAAAAACCTCATCCAAAACATCACGGATTTTGGTAGCGCAATTGTCATAGACATAATTATAATAATAGTCCCTGTTCTCAGGCAATGCATTATTTTCAAGGTAGGCGAAAAGCTGTTGCCGCTCTGCCTGCGTCAGGTTTAAAATCTGCTCAGTTATCGATCGATTATTGTATTCGTAATACAGCTTAGTACGGTCGTACGGCTGCTTTCCCAGTTTATAAAGCAATTTGCCTTTGGCAAAATTCAGGTAAAAATTGGGCTGGTCGAAATCAAATATGCCATAGTTATACACTACATCCAGCCGTGATAATGGATCGGTAACTCGGATACCGCTATGGCCGAAAGCTGCATAAAGCTCAGATTGTGTGGGCCCCATGGTAAGTACGCTAATGCGCGATTGAGGGCTTAGCCTTTGCCCCAAAAGCAGTGTGGCAGAAGTCAGCAATAGTAAAAATAGAGCAGCTTTTTTCATAGCAGTGGCAATTTATGGGTTCTGTAGCTTTTAACCGGACAAAAAAGCCATCATTTTAAATTATTGATAAACCAGGAAATGAGGTAAGGCCTCCCTGTATTTTTCTATTTTTGATGGAAACGTTAATTGATCAGCTCGCAGTGTCTTTACATTTCCACGATAGCCTTAATTATACACGTAAGCTCACGCCTCCAAGGGTATTGAATGCAGTGCATAATCTAGTCAGCTATCTGAAGTCAAAATACACCAAAGCGACACATCATCCTGCGCTGCCTATCAGCATAGCGATAGAACCCACTACCGCTTGTAACTTAAGGTGCCCCGAATGCCCCAGTGGACTTAGGTCATTTACAAGGCCTACCGGCACGCTTAATGTGGCCTTATTTCAAAAAATCATTGATGACCTAAAGGATACGCTCACTTATCTTACTTTTTACTTTCAAGGCGAGCCATTTCTGCACAAGAGCTTTCTTGATATGGTGGCTTATGCGCACAAAAATGGAATTTACACAGCCACCTCTACCAATGGTCATTTTCTTTCACCCAGTGTTTCCGAAGCTACCGTCAGGTCCGGACTGGATCGGATGATCATATCCATAGATGGCACAAGCCAATCCACCTATGAAAGCTATCGCGTAGATGGCAAGCTGGATACAGTAATTGAAGGCACAAAAAATATAATAGCAGCCAAAAAACGGCTGCAATCTCATACGCCTCATGTGATATTCCAATTTCTGGTCGTCAAACCCAATGAACATCAGATCGATGAGGTATTTGCATTAGCCAGGCAGCTCGGTGTAGATGAAGTCAAATTAAAAACAGCACAAATTTATGATTACCAGAATGGCAACCCCCTGATTCCCAGCCAGGATAAATACTCCAGGTATGCTGCCAATGGGGATGGTACATATCGTATCAAAAACCAGCTGCTGGACCACTGCTGGAAGATGTGGCATAGCTGTGTCATCACCTGGGACGGTCAGGTTGTGCCCTGCTGCTTTGATAAAGATGCTCATCATGCCATGGGCAATCTGCAGGAACAAAGTTTCAAAGAATTATGGAATAGTGAACCCTACCAGGCATTCAGGAAAACGCTTTTTCATTCAAGAAGCAATATAGAAATGTGTAAAAACTGCACTGAAGGCACTAAAGTGTGGGCCTAATCAGGCTTTGGACTTGTATGATTTCTCGATATGCTCTACGTCCAGTGAGCTACAGGCACCATCACAGCCTTTGGCACAGCCTGAATCACCTTTAAAGGCACCAAATGCCAGCTTACCAATGTAGCCTACTGCTATCAAAAAAATTAAGCCTACAAATATTTCCTGTATCATGGTGAAAAAACGATTATAAAAATAGGAAGGTTCATCCTTTTACCAATACCGCTTTATGATGTCCAGCATTTGAGGCTGAATAGCATTGGCAGCAACTAATTCTCTTCCAAAAACAAAATCACGACCGCCTTTAAAGTCGGTAACTTTACCACCTGCTTCTTCTACGATCAGGGTGCCTGCTGCGACATCCCATGGATTGAGATTGTACTCAAAATAGCCTTCATATCTACCACAGGCTACATAAGCTAAATCCACAGCTGCACTACCCATGCGCCGCAACCCGTGGCAATGTTTCATCAACTGATTCAAGATGGCCAGATACTGGTCAAGCTTTTCAAAATTATGGTAAGGAAATCCGGTTGCCAATAAAGCTTCGTCTATGCTTTCAGCAGGAGTTACATGTATAGCCTTGCCGTTGCAAAAAGCCCCTCCGCCACTGGTAGCGTAGAAGCATTCATCACGGTTCACTTCGTAGACTAACCCAAGCACCACCTCATCATCTTGCATCAGTCCTATACTCACACTAAAAACCGGTAGTCCGTGAATGAAGTTAGTAGTGCCATCCAGCGGATCTACCACCCAGCGGTAATGTGCCTTTTCCTGTGCGGTAGTGCCCTCTTCTGTTATGAACCCGGCCTGGGGTACGATCTGCTTCAGAGATTTAACCAACTTTTTCTCTGTCTCTTTATCCACGTATGAGACAAGGTCGTTTTTACCTTTGAGCTCAACTTTGTCCATATCAAAACCGCTGGCCTCCTGTCTAATAAATGCTCCTGCCTCCAAAGCTGCAGCTTTCACATCTTCTAGCACTTGATTCAAGTTGATACTCATATGACTCTGTTGATTTTGGGTTATTGCCTGCCTTCCAATATTACTACAAATTCTCCTTTCGGATTATGTGAATTATAATGAACAAGTAAATTGCTTACAGTATCGGTAATTGTTTCTTCATAAATTTTGGTCAATTCTCGCGATACGGAAATTTTGCGGTCAGGCCCGAAAAGCTCTTCAATTTGCCCAAGTAGTTTTACTAGGCGATGTGGCGATTCGTAGAAAACTATTGTTCTGGGCTCCTCTTTTAGTGCTTCCAGCCGTTTCATCCTGCCTTTTTTATGGGGTAGAAACCCTTCGAAGACAAACCTGTCCGTAGGAAACCCTGATTTTACCAGGGCAGGGATTAACGCTGTTGCACCGGGAAGGCATTCCAGCTTTATGCCCCGCTCTACGCAGGCCCTCACCAGCAGAAAACCAGGGTCAGAAATACCCGGCGTGCCTGCATCACTCACGAGGGCCACCGTTTTACCTTCTTCAATGGAGTTGGCAATTCTATCCACCAAAGCATGCTCATTGAAAGCATGAAAACTTTTTAGTGGCTTATTGATGTCATAATGCTTGAGCAGTTTGCCCGTGGTACGAGTATCCTCCGTTAGAATTAAATCGACTGACTTTAAGGTAGATAATGCCCGGAGGGTTATATCCTCAAGATTACCTATCGGTGTAGGTACCAGGTAGAGTCCTACCTCATTCATGCGAGCAACTTATCTATAGCATCAGCCAGGGCTCGATCTTTATCCGTAACCACATTGCCAGCATCATGTGTTGTAAGCTCAATAGTCACCGTATTGTACACATTGCTCCAGTTGGGATGGTGCTCCATTTTTTCAGCAATGATTGCCACCTGACTCATAAAGCCAAAGGCTTCTACAAAATCTTTGAATTTGATAGTTCTTTTCAGCTTATTGTCTTCTTCCTTCCACATAATTATCTGCTTTTTTTACAATGAAATAATACCTTCTATTTTATAAGCCTCTTCATATACACTAATCACCTGATCACTTGAGGCCATATGCATTTGCACGGTAATACTGCTGTAATTGTTATTCTTTGAATGCTTGACTGCAATGTCTTTGGCATCAAAAAGGGCTCTCACCTCGGCTTCCTTATCAACAGGTACTATAAACTTGAATTTATAGCTACCCGGGAAGGTGTGTTGCTGGTCAAGCTTTTCTTTAAACTCTTGTTTTCTCCAACTCATACCTTAAAATAAAAAAAGGAGTCTATTGTACAACAGACTCCTTACGCTAATTTGTTTACTATTAATTAGAAAAATTTATAGCGGTAATCCTTGATATCCGCAAATTCCTTTATCGCTCTGTCAATACCTAATGCCGCACGGGTTTGTCTTCGTAGCGCTAACTGGTCAGCAAACGGTGAATAATCATCAGCACCACCAGCCTCAGTTTTGTTTTCCATCTCGATGACCAACACACCATTGTCAATTGAAAAAGGTGCTGTTTTTTCACCATTTTCCAGCGAGAAGGCGATACCTACTGCTTTTGGTGCATAACCCACACCTGTAAGAGAGTTGGCACTCAATTTAAGGTCTGTCATAGAATATACTGAGGCATCCTCACCATAGCTGGCTGCTATGTCATCTAAGGTGCCGCTATTTACATCTAGCTGAGCCATGATGATCTCAGCTTTCTTTTCATTCTTTACCTTGTTCTCGATCTGATTTCTCACATCTTCAAGGCGAGCGGTGCCTTTTTCCTTAGCACCCGTAAGTGCCGCTATCACATAGCCCTCTTCCAATTCGAAAACCTCGGATATATCACCTACCTCGGCATCTCTAAAAGCCCACATTACAATACCTCTGGCAGAGGAAAGTCCGGAGATTCTACCTGCATTTTGACCTACGTTATTGGCTGATCTTACTTCTACGCTTGCCTCATCAGCATTGGCTGAAAAATCAGACAAGTCTTCAGTAGTAGCGCTGAACATATCAGCCTGACGATAGGCATTGTCTCTGGTTTCATCGCTGGCAATAATGTCTTTTTCAATTTGCACAACACCGTACTGAGTGCTGGTTTTAGTTTCTGTCACATCGATAATATGATAGCCAAACTGTGTTTCAACAGGCTCGTTGATCAAGCCAGTGCGCGAAGCATCGAAAACAGCAGCTTCAAATTCATCCACCATTTGGCCCTCGTTGAACCAACCCAAATCGCCACCACGTGAAGCTGTGCCATCAGTACCATATAATCTTGCCATTTCAGCAAAATCAGCACCACCTCTTATTTCATTGATTATTCGTTGAGCCTCTGCTTTGGCTTCTGCCTTTGCTGCATCAGAATCATCTGTCCAGTTGATTAATATGTGGGATGCCTTTGCCGAAGGTGTGCCATTTTCATCAACTTTAGAAAGCTTGTAGATAACATAGCGCTCGCCATTGATCTCAGGGCCTATGATGGTACCCTCTTCGACCACATCGCCTTCATCATTAATAAGTGCGGCGGGAAGATTGCCTCTGTTGAAATTACGATAAGCATTGTAGCCATCAGAATTGGCTCTTGCAAATGTAGAATCGTTGATAGCCTCATCAGCAAGACTGCTCTTAATACGCTCCAAATCCTGCTCAATAGCGGCAGAATCTTCAGCAGAAGGTGTTAATGGGAATATCACATAATTGAAGCTTCTGCTTGCCTCTCTTTCATAGCGCTCTGCATTGTCATCAAGATAGGCTTCCAGTTCTTCCTCTGTAAAGCTGATTGAGGAATCTGAAACTGTAAGGAAAGGCACATAAAGGTAGCTCAGTTGAGCATTAGCTCCTGAGTTACGGTATTCATACTGTCCTTCTAGTTTTGTAGCATTATTCGTAAGAATAATCAGGTTTTCGTATTTTGTTCTTAGGCGTGCAGGCCCCAGGTTGCTTTCAAAAGCATACCATGCAGCTTGCTGCTGTGGTGGCTGGTTAGCAAGGTTTTGCAGAAAGGATACCACCTGATCTCTATTAAATTGACCAGTTTGAGGATCAGTAAATGATTGTCTGATTTCTGGTGCTATGTTATTGCCCTGCACCATATCCACAACCTCATCGTCGGTAACGGCAAGTCCTAACTCATTGTACTGCTTTTGGAAAGCAATGTCATTGATCAAAGCCTGCCAGGCCTGTTGTCTTAAATTGTCAAGTTCAGAGGCATTAGGGTTTCTGCCAGTGTTAAGAGAATATTGATAAGATAATTCATCGAGCTTTGCCTGAAATTCCTGGAATGTGACCTCCTCACCGGAAATCACCCCTACGGTATTGTCCACACCACCCAGGATCATAGAGTTGGGCCCAAAAAGATCTGTTAAAACAAATGCCGCGATTGAAAAGGCAATTACCCCCACAACCACTTTGCCCATTTTTTCTCTCAGCGTATTGATTAATGCCATCGTAATTTTTCGTTTAAAGAGGCGCAAAAATAAGACTTCAGGTAGTAATTCCCAAAAGACACAGCCTACTCCTGATTCAACTCGTGATTGATTGTAAGTTTCACTTTATCAATGCGGTTATCTTCCATAGAAAGCACCGTGAATGTAAAAGGTGCATGGATAATGGTCTCATTGATATTTGGAATGTTTTCATTGACAGAAAGTATAAGTCCGCCAAGTGTATCATATTCACCTTCCGGTAAGGAAAGGCTGTAATGCTCATTTAGATAATCTATCTCTAACCGGGCACTAAACTCAAAATTAAAAGCGTCAATTTGTACTTCCGTAAGGTCTTCATCGTCATGCTCGTCCTGTATCTCCCCAAATATCTCTTCGATGATATCCTCGATACTTACTATGCCTGAAGTACCTCCATACTCATCTACTACCAGGGCAAGGCTGCGCCGCTCAGTAATGAACTGAATCAATAGCTCATTGGCCAGCATGGTTTCCGGCACTATGATGATAGGTGTGAGAATACTTTTTACATCTTTGGGCTTTTTGAACAGCTCCAGCGAATGGCAATAGCCTTTTACATCATCTATAGTTTCCTTGTAAATAAGTATTTTGGAATGCCCGCTTTTTACGAATGCTTCGCGAAGCTCATCCATACCATCTTCTATGTCTACTGCTATAATTTCAGTACGGGGTATCATACACTCACGCACCCTGATTGTTTTGAATTCTAGCGCATTATTGAAAATCCTGGCATCAACTTCAGGAGCCTGGCTCTCATTACCGGCAGCCAGTGTCTTTTTAATGTAAATATTTAGATCAACCAGGCCATATACTGGCCTATCTTCAGAATACTCCTGCCGAAGTATTTTGGTGATGAAAAATCGTGAAGCAAGTACAATTACTGAAACAGCAGGATAAAAAATGTAATAAATGATAGAGAGGGGTATCGAAAACAGCTCTAGTAGATAATCCGGATTAATCAAAAAGAGGCTCTTGGGCGTAAATTCTGCTGTGATCAACACAATAATGGTTGAGATGATGGTCTGTACTGTAAGTACTAATATGTCCGTCTGTAAAATCTCTGGCAAGGCATTGCTGATGGCCGGCTCCAGCACTTTGGCCATGTAAATGCCATATAAAGCTAGAGCCAGATTATTGCCCACCAGCATGGTAGCAATAAAATGTGATGACTGTGCATTGAATTTCGAAAGAATTTTACCCGCGAAATTGCCCTGCTTGCTTTTCAATTCGAAATGCAGTTTATCTGAGGTGATGAAGGCAATTTCCAAACCGGAAAAAAGGGCAGAGAAAAACAGACTTATCAGTATAAAAATAATATCGTCAGGAATCATGAAGGGGATGACTTTGGTAGAAGGTAATTATGCATTGGAGTTTCCTGATCCATTATCATTTGCTTTTCTATACTTATATAAAAGTAGTAGACCTACGCAAAACATAAAAATCCAATAAGAAGCTGATAGTCCATATAACATGGTTTGATGGATGCCAATGACCAATAACACCACGCTCAAAGTTAAGATGATCGTATTTAATAATGACATAATTTAGTATTGTTCAGGATCATCAATAGAAATTGTGCCCGTTGGCTTCAGGATTTTGTAATAGGAAAAATCCTGGCTGGCCTCCAATCCCTGCCCTGTGTGTAGTTCACCGTCACTTTTTATGGTCACAAATTTATCAGTTCTGAAGACAGCCTCATCCTGATACCAGTATAGCTGTTCGGTTGTCAGTTCATCTCCTGTTTCAAGGTTTTTAACGACCACATTACCTTCACCGATGTAATACTCTTCCTTGGCGACCTTTTTGGCTGTATTCGATCTATAAGTGGCTACAAGTTGCTGTTGCTCATCGTAAATTTCCAGATACATCCCTTCAGGGTAATTCTCATCACCACTTTCGAAGATCTGCTGAAGCGGTGCTTGTATCATAAGCCTTATGATAGTAGAGTCTGAAAACAAGGTCTCCACATCACGCATTTCTATATGGGGCCCCTCGTACTGCTCCTTATTGATCACCTTTTTAGCGTCATCATCACAGGCCCAAATAAGTGCACTTAGCGTTAAAAGGAAATATAAATAATTGATTTTCAGCCCCATAAAAAAAGGCCATTGCAGTACAATGGCCAATCTAAATTATAAGTTAAATAGCTTATTGTGGTCTTCTCTGTAGAGACACTGTTTCATTGATCCAGCAGCCAACAGTGATCTGATCACCTTCGTTGTAGTTTTCGTTAAACATCTCTTCCATGGAAGGGAATTGGCTCTTAGCATTTGCCATGCGCTGGCTATCTCCAGCTCTAGAGTACATGTTGTATGCAGCGATGAACAAGGCTCTGTCTTCTACTTTACTCTCTCCTCCCTTGCATTGCTGGAAGCTATTCATGTATAAATCACCAATTAAAGTGTATGCTGAAGTTGTAGATGGATCTTCTGCAAGCGCTTTTCTTGCGAAAGAACGTGCATCTACTTTTTGATCATTACCAGCCTTCATTTGAGCAAGGCTAAGGTAAATCTCAGCTCTTTTTACATTGTCGTCAGAAAGCTCGATAGCTTCAGTGTAATATTTTTCAGCTTTTTCATAATCACCTTCAGCAGTAGCTTTTACAGCAATAACTTTAGCAAGTCCAAATGATGGCTCCACATCATGTACCATAGCCGCAGCCTCAGGGAATAATGGGCTGTCAGAGCATTTACCGGTAAGTAGTAACTGGAATACTTTTTTAGCCATTTTAATATCACCGGTAGACTTCATTTTTGGACCTAAGGTCGTCTCTACAAAATCACAATCTACGGTAACTGTAGCTGTGAGTAATTTGTCAAGGTTGTCCTGAATTTTATCATATCTGCCATCTTTGCCTGAGGCTTCTGCTTTGATTGCAATTATATCAGATATCTGGGTGTATTTGTCAATAACCTCCTCATCTGAAACTTCGCCACCTACAGCCTTGAACCTTCTGATGACATCCATGTATGCCAAAAGGTTGTTGTCGAAAGTCTGGTCACCATTAAGCTCAAATGTTTTGTCGAAAAGCTCCATCAACTCACCATACTTGCCACGATTATCTTTGTAGTATTTATAGGCATTGTAAGCTTTTCTGTTGAGTACTTCGGCCTCTTCATTAAAATATTTGATCCTTAGATCATACATTTCGAGAGCCTTACCCTCTAATTCCGTTTGCTTGGCCTTATCAGTTTCATTTTCGGCAAGATTTTCATAAATCTTTGCTCCATTGATATAAATAGATGGATTTAGGTCAGGTGCGTTTTCCAGCAACCACTTATGGGGCTCTACTGCCGCCTCATAATTACCCATCTTCACATAATCAGAGTATAGCACATTTTTCTCTTGTGCTGTCTCTTTGTCTTCTGGCCAATTCCAACCTGGCTGTGCTAGTGCAAGGCCGCCAATGGCAATCAATATTGTGGTTAAAATAATTTGCTTTTTCATGGTTTAGGCAATTTTAATCATATTTTCTTCTGACAAACCATCGATCATTTACCGTGGCTCCAATTGTAAATTTAAAATATCGTTCTCGTATCAAGTCGTTTTCCAGGGTGCCCCTTTGGCCGATCTTGAATGCCATGTCAAAGGTGCTTGCCCTGCTCACTGGTAAAGACCAACCAAAATTAATACCAAAATCTGTGATCTCCTGACCATTTACCAAATATGGGGACAACTCATAAGAAAATCCAGCCCTGTATGTTACCCTTTTCAGGTAGCTGCTTACATCCGCTGGGTCGGGTGTAAGCTGACCTCCCAAAGCCAGGCGAATTGCCTGTGTAAAGCTCGTATTGTCGTTTTCAAAGCCAGAATTCTCATCCCATTGCTGAATGCTGGCCTCCGCACTGATGGCATATTTGTTGGTTTTTTCCAGGGTCAAACCAACGGCAAAACTGGTAGGCAAAGAAAATTGAGATTGTTGTGCATTGATTACTGTATCCACCGGTGTAACACGGCTACCAAAGTCTCTTCTTTCTAATCTTGCGAACCGTTCCCCAGTCAAATTAGCAGAAAGGTCATGAGTTAATCCAAAGTTGAGGAAGGTTTCATCCTTCACTTTGTGGCGGAAATACAATCCTGCAGAAAAATTAAAATCAGAATAGGAGGTAGACTCAATGAGCGCGGTACGGAAGGTATTCTCATTGCTTAACGAAGTGATAATTTCATTATCCACTGCACCGAAGATGTAGCTGCCTTTTACGCCAAAAGCCAGCCCGGGCAAAATTTTGATACCATGGGCCCAATAGGCCTGGCTCAGACCGCCCTCACCCACATAATTGAATGTGGCTACCGCAGAGGAACCACCTACTACCTGCTGCTGTACAATATTGTAATTGACCGAACTGTAAGGCAATAAACCAATAGAGGTTGTATAACTCCCCCGCACAATCGGAAAGCTCATCGCCAAATAGCGCAAACTGCCACTTTGATTTCGCTCTGAAGATGTTTCATTGGCTATGGTTCGGAAATCCCCGATTACACCCATCTGAAAAGTAGTAAGCGTATTAGCAACCAGTGCCGCCGGATTTTGCACATTGATGTGCCAGACATCAGCAAGACTTACCCCTGCATCGCCTTTAGCACTATTTTGTGCTACGCTGACAGGGCTAATTTCGCCGATACCATTAATTGTGTAGGGAGATAACACTGATTGTGCTTGAGCTATTGTGGCCACCAACACCAATCCAAATACTATAAAATTACGTCTCATTTAGCTCTAAAATCGCATTCAATCCAAATAGCAATAATTTGGGGGCTACAAAGATGGGTGCTTTTATACTATATTCAAAGCGATTAGCATCGCCTCCGCAAAGCAACACCCTGAAATCCCCCTTTTTGTCTCGGTATGCCTTGATAATACCATTCACCTCTGCTGATATGCCATGCAGCACTCCATTAACCATACCCTGCCTGGTATTTTTACCTTCAAAACCGTCGGTAGGTGTGCTGTAATCAACCAAAGGTAAACGACCAGTAAACTCATGCATTGCCCTGAGCCGCATCTTTATACCGGGCGAAATAAGGCCTCCTGTATAATTTCTTTCGGCATCTACATAATCATAGGTAATGCATGTGCCCATGTCGATCACTAAGCTTGCTTCATCAGGATATAAAGAAACAGCACCAGCAACAGCCGCAATGCGGTCCTTACCCAAGGTGGCCTTGCTTTCATAATGATTATTAAAGGGCAAGGTTGCCTCGGGTGTTAAGGTTTTAATGCTGATCCCATGCCGCTGCATTTTCTTTATAAACGCTTCCGGCACTTGGGTTACACTAGAGAGCATCCCTCTCTTGGCCGGAAGTTTAAATAGCTTTTCTTCGATTTCTTCAATATCCGGACTGAACCAGGAATTTACCAATTGACCGGCATCAAAATGTCCGAGCTTTATGAGCGTATTACCCCAATCTATAACGCAGGTATGCATGATTTCTAGTAAGTTGTCCTGCAAAAGTCATTAATTACGCCTATGGAAACAATTCAAGCTATTGGCATGATGTCTGGCACTTCACTGGACGGATTGGATATGGCAGCCTGCCAGTTTACAAATAATGATGGTAAGTGGGCATATCAAATTTTAAAGGCGGAGACTATTGCCTACCCTCCACACTTCGAAGCGCAACTACATAAAGTTACGGAACTCTCAGGCCTAGAATTACATTTACTGGATATTCAGCTGGGTGAGTTTATGGGTAAGTCAGTTGCTGCATTTATCGACAAAAACCAGCTTAAACCTATGCTGGTAGCCTCTCATGGCCATACCGTATTTCACCAGCCGGAAAACCGGTTAACACTTCAAATCGGCAATGGCTTTAGCATCTACAATGTGGTCAGAGTTCCTGTAGTGAATGATTTCAGGTCATTGGACCTGCAATTTGGGGGGCAGGGCGCTCCCCTGGTACCGATTGGCGATGAGCTGCTTTTTGGAGATTATGGCGCCTGCCTCAACCTTGGCGGTATTGCCAATGTATCATTTGATGCTGGTGAGAAAAGACAAGCCTTTGATATTACCGCGGTGAATATGGTGCTCAACCACCTGGCCGAGAGACTAGGCTTTTCTTATGACGATAAAGGAGCAATAGCAAAATCAGGTAAATTAATTCCTGAGCTGCTGGCAAAGTTGGAAAAGCTCCCTTATTATCAAGTCGCCCCGCCAAAAAGTACCGGTTTTGAAATGGTATACACGGATATTATTCCGCTATTAGAACCCACATACCGCACTGAAGATTTAATGCATACCTATACCATGCACGCAGCAGGTAAGGTAGCCACTGCTGTAAATGAATTTTTACCCGCTGGCAGTAAAATATTAATGACCGGAGGTGGGGCATACAATGATTTTCTCATAGACCAGATCAAACAATCAGACAGCCAAAATCTGCTATGGTATCGGCCTGAAGATGACCTGGTTCAATTTAAAGAAGCCTTAGTATTTGCCTTTTTGGGTGTGCTTCGGTGGTTTAACAAAACCAATATTCTGCGAAGTGTAACAGGTGGCCAGCATGATCACACTGGTGGAATAGTCATCAATAATTCATTCAAATAATCTTTAGCTTTGGCTCACCCAAAAATGAAGATGATCTATGAAAGAATTACTCAAAAAATATGAAGAAAAAGCCCCTGAAATAGTTTTTGAATGGCATGATGCTGAAACTGAGGCCAAAGGATGGGTGGTTATCAACTCCTTGAGAGGCGGTGCTGCTGGTGGCGGCACCAGAATGAGGCAGGGCCTGGATCGCGATGAAGTAATATCCCTGGCAAAAACCATGGAAGTTAAATTTACTGTATCGGGACCCCCAATCGGTGGAGCCAAATCCGGTATTGATTTTGACCCCAATGATCCCCGCAAAAAGGATGTGCTTGAGCGATGGTACAAGGCCGTATCGCCTATCCTTAAAAACTACTACGGTACTGGTGGTGACCTTAACGTTGATGAAATTCACGAGGTAATTCCAATCACCGAAAGCTTTGGGCTGTGGCATCCTCAAGAAGGTATAGTCAATGGGCACTTTGCTCCTGCGAAACCCAAGAAAATCCATATGATTGGCCGATTGCGGCAGGGAGTTTCCAAGATTCTGGAAGACTGGAACTATGTGCCGACCCCATCGCCAAAGAAATTTACTGTAGCAGATATGATCACTGGTTTTGGTGTAGCAGAATCTGTAAGGCATTATTACGAGCTGTGGGGAGGAAACATAACAGAGAAAAAAGCCATCATACAAGGCTGGGGGAATGTAGGAGCCACTGCCGCACTATACCTGTCAAAATATGGAGTAAAAATTGCCGGAATCATTGATAAGGATGGTGGCCTGATCAATCCTGAAGGCTTTGATCTGGATGAAGTGAAGCAGTTGTTTCATGATAGAAAAGGCAATAAACTGGTGTCTGATAAGCTTATCCCATTTGCAGAATGCAATGAGCAAATATGGGATGTGCCCGCACATATTTTTGTACCGGCGGCAGCTTCCAGGCTTGTATCAAGAGAGCAGGCTGAAAGAATGATAAACCAGGGGATGGAGGTGATTTCTTGTGGTGCCAATGTTCCCTTCAAGGACAAGGAGATATTTTTTGGCCCCATTACGGAATATGTTGATAACAGCATCAGTCTGCTTCCTGATTTTATAGCCAATTGTGGCATGGCCAGAACTTTTGCCTACCTGATGCAAAATGAAAGCAACGGGGAGCTTACTGATGATGCCATTTTTACAGATATTTCGCAGACTATTTTTAGTTCATTGCAAAAAACAAATGAAATCAATAAGACGAAGGTAGGTCTTGCACAATCGGCATTTACACTAGCATTAAAAGAATTGCTTTAAAAATGTAAAATGGCCTACCACTGGTAGAATTTAAAGAAGAAGTTCCACAATGCATTTGGTTTTCAATTGCGTAATTGTAATATTAAAGGATTAAAACCCAACCCAACTCAATGAAAAAAATATTCATAGCCTTAAGCGTCTGGATACTGACCTGTTTCTTTTTCATTGATTATGCTGACGCTAAGGAAATATCTGCAGAACCTGTTTCCAATATAGAGGTGGCTGCTGTCGATACCTATGCCGCAACAGACATCAGTGCAGTAGAAGCAAGTGGCGGAGATCACCCGGCAGCACCAACCTGGTTGGTTTTTCCTTTTGTATTGCTTTTGTTGATGATCGCTACCGGCCCATTGTTTTATGAGCATTTCTGGCATAAAAACTATCCCATCATTGCGGTTACGCTGGGCGTACTGGTTACCGGTTATTATTTATTAAAGCTTCATAATTTTCATGCGCCGGTGCATGCGCTGGCAGAATATGTTCAGTTTATTTCCCTGCTAGCTGGGCTGTTCATAGCCTCAGGCGGTATTATGATCAACGTAGACAAAAAGGCCACGCCCATGGCCAATGTTATGTTGCTTCTAATTGGCTCAGTGATCGCCAACATTATTGGGACTACCGGTGCTTCTATGCTATTGATCAGGCCCTTCATCAGGCTGAATAAAAATAGAATTAAGGCATACCATATCATCTTTTTTATTTTCATGGTGAGTAATATCGGTGGGTCATTGACACCCATTGGTGACCCTCCTTTGTTCCTGGGATTTTTGAAAGGCGTACCCTTTTTCTGGACCCTAACCAATAACCTTGTGCCCTGGGCTTTTGCTTTGATTATACTGGCTGTAATATTTTACATGGTTGATAAAGGCAATAAGTCGGATTACAGCTTTGGTGAAGATCAACCGGATTACACCAATGAAATTGGTTTAAAAGGATCCCGAAATTTTTTATGGCTTGCTCTGGTAGTAGGTGCTGTTTTCCTTGACCCCAATGTGTTCCCATGGGTACCAGCCATAGTTTATGATGGTGCTAAATTCTCCTTCATCAGGGAGATCATCATGCTAAGCTGTGCTTTTCTTTCTTTCAAGTTTGCTGATAAGAATGCATTGGAAGGCAATGACTTCAATTTTGAACCCATCAGGGAGGTTGCATTTATTTTCATTGGCATATTCTTTACCATGATGCCGGCCTTAGAGCTGGTTGGAAATTACGCCAAATCAGATGCTGGTGCCGCGCTCATTACGCACAATACACTCTACTGGGGCACCGGATTGCTATCCGGATTTTTGGATAATGCACCCACTTACATCAACTTCCTGGCTGCAGCTATGGCCTCACAAGGTGCCAGCATTAATACCTTGTCTGAAGTGGTGGCTTATGCGCAGGGTGATTATGCCAACAGTATTCTGAACCTGAAAGCCATCTCTGTAGCGGCTGTATTCTTTGGTTCCATGACATACATTGGCAATGGACCAAATTTTATGGTAAAGTCAATTGCTGAGCAGGTAGGTATTAAAATGCCATCGTTCTTTGGCTACATTATCAGGTTTTCAATCCCAATATTGTTGCCCTTGTTTGTAATTGTGTGGCTACTATTTTTCTATTGGTCTTAACCAATTATTTTTCTTCCTTTAGGTTAACCACTAGTAGGCCACAGCAAAGTCTTAAATTGATGCTTTTGGCATTAGGCTAATCCGAATAGCTCTTTGTTTAAGGTCAGCAGGGCTTCCTTTTTGTGCCTGGTATCGATCAGCAACGAAATATTATTTTTACTTCCACCGTAGGAAATCATCCTAATGGGAATGTGCTCCATGGCTCTGAAAATATCCTTGCCAACGCCCTTTCTTTCAGCCACAAAATCTCCAACTATGCATACTATGGATTGGTCACGATCCACTTCGATATAACCATAAGGAGCCAACTCGCTGATGATAGCCTCAAGGTGTTCGGGATTATCGATGGATAGGGAAACAGCAATTTCGGAGGTGGTAATCATATCTACCGGTGTTCGATACTTTTCAAATACCTCAAAAATTTTCCTAAGGAAACCATATACCATCACCATGCGCGTCGATTTGATTTTAATGGCAGTAATACCATCTTTCACGGCAATAGCTTTTACGGCCTGAGGATTTTTCTTATGGGTAATTAACGTGCCCTCAGCGTCAGGCTTCATGGTGTTTTTCAGCCTTACCGGTATATCCCGGTTTTGGGCAGGGAAAATACAATTGGGGTGCAGGATTTTGGCACCAAAATAGGCCAGCTCTCCAGCCTCCTCAAAAGAAAGCTGCCTGATTGGAAAGGTGTTTTCAACGATACGGGGATCATTGTTATGTACACCATCTATGTCGGTCCATATCTGAATCTCACTGGCTTTGATAGCCGCACCTATGAGGGTAGCTGTATAATCACTGCCACCACGCCTTAGGTTATCAATACCACCGGTTACATTCCGACAAATGTAGCCCTGTGTGATGATTACATCTCTTTCCCTGAGCGGTTGCAAGCTTTGCGTTATCTTCTTCTCAATGAGTGGCAGGTCCGGCTCACCATTTTCATCTATGTACATGAAATCCAGCGCAGGTACGATGCTGGCATCTACCCCTTTTTCGATCAAATATTCGTAAAAAAGATGAGTGGAAATCAACTCTCCCTGGGCCAGGATTACCTTCTCCATTTTATTGAAGTACGGCTGCTTAAGGATTTTGACGATCTGGTCGAAAAAGTAATTAACATGCTGCTGGCCTTTCTGTCTGCCCTCTGCAGTGCTGTATAAAGCCTCCACCAAAGGCTTATATGAGGCTTTAAGCACCTCCACTTTTTCAAATAAATCAGCCTGATTTTGGCGAAAGGCATCTGCGATATCTACCAGTGCATTGGTGGTACCGGAAACGGCAGACAGCACTACAATCTTAGGAGCCTTTTCGTATGATAGCAGTGTAGCTACATCATGCATGCGAGCAGCGGAACCTACAGAGGTGCCACCGAACTTTAAAACTACCCGATCTGAAAAACTCATGTTGATTAGAAATTTAGCATTTTGATGGCAGTAATGGCAGCTTCATCGCCTTTATTGCCGTATTTCCCTCCAGCCCGATCCAGCGCTTGCTGCTTTGTATTCGGGGTGAGCACCCCAAAGATTACCGGCTTATTGTATTTCAAACTAACATTGGTGACCCCCTGTGCTACTGCATTTGCAATATATTCATCGTGCTTTGTCTCACCTTTAATGATGCATCCCAGACAAATCACCGCATCAATTTGATCTTCTTGAGCTAACCACTGAGCAGCAAGTGTAAGCTCAAAGCTACCCGGAACATCCTTTCTTATGATATGATCCCGCTGTGCACCATGATTGATGAGGGTTTCGTATGTTCCATTATATAGAGATTCCGTAATCTCTTCATTCCATTCTGAAACCACTATTGCAAACCTATAATCGGCTATAGAACCTTTGTTTTTATTGCTGAAGTTGCCCAGTCCTTTTTCTGCAGTTGCCATATTTTAATGTTTAAATAAAAAAGGGGATAAAGTGTTTTCCTTATCCCCTTTCAAGTGAAATCAAACACTTAATCAATCCACTTGCTGGCCTTCCAGACGAGCTTTATGTTTGACTGCCTCCTGATATTCAGCAGCTTCAAAATACTCTTCTGTAATGGTAGTCCAAGCTTCGAGGGCCTCATCAATCTGTCCATTTTCCTCATAGGTAATGGCAGCTTTCATTAAGTAGATTGGAGTAAATTCTTTATTTGGGTAATGATTGATTGCTTTGTTGTAAAAGCTGATTGCATCACTGTATTGATCCAAAGAAACGTGTGCATCACCAATGAGCGCATAGGCTCTGGATTGCACCAAATAGTCATCAGCACTAAAATCTGAAAGATAACGAATAGCTGATTCAGGATCACCTAGCTTAATATAGGTTGCACCAGCATAATACTTGGCAATGTTAGCCGCTTCAGTTAAGCTATAGCTGTCAATAATTTCAATAAATCCATAGCTATTGCCATCCCCATTTAGCGCTTTGCCCAGTGAGTCTGCTTCAAAATAATACACCGCCTGAAATAGCTCTCTTTGTGCTGTTTCGTTCTGTGTAGATGTATAGTATTTAAAAATGATAAATCCTGCTACTATTAGAGCAATGAATCCACCTAAACCGAAAATGATATTACGGTTTTTCTCAACAAATTCCTCTGTTTTGGTAAGCTGCTCCGCCAGCGCATCTGGATTTTCGAGCAACTCATTGCCTGATTTTTGGGAAGCAGATTTCTTTGTCTTAGCCATTCTTCACAATTTAAGGCTGCAAAGCTACAGTAAATAATGAGATTTCTAAAATTGGATAATTATTATTCGAGAATAAATGGATAGTCCGTATCAACATACACATCTTTAAGCGCCTCATCAGCTGATGGATAAGGTGACTCATCTGCGAAATCTACCGCTTCTTTTACTTCCTCTTTTATTCTTTTATCTATCTCATCCAACTCCTCGGCAGTAGCCATTTTCTTTTCAAGAATGGCACTTTTCACCTGCTCGATTGGATCTTTGCTTTTGTAGTCTTCCACCTCTTCCCTGGTTCGGTATTTTGCAGGGTCAGACATGGAGTGCCCTTTATATCTGTAGGTTCTGAATTCCAATAAAGTAGGGCCCTCACCTTTTCTGGCTCTTTCTGCTGCTTCAGCTACTGCATGGTGCACTTCGATAACAGACATGGCATCTACTGGTGCTGAAGGCATATCATACGCTTCTGCTAGCGTGTAAAGCTCGTGTACATTAGATGATCGCTTCACTGCTGTACCCATGGCATAGCCATTATTTTCGATGGCAAAGATGCAAGGCAGTTTCATGGTCATGGCCATATTCAGGGTTTCATGAAATGCTCCCTGACGAACAGCTCCATCACCCATATAGGTAATGCACAAATTGTCTGTGCCTTTGTATTGCTCTGCCATTGCCAGACCGGCACCTAAAGGAATCTGTCCACCTACTATACCATGGCCGCCGTAAAAACCTCTTTCCACATCAAACATGTGCATAGAGCCACCCTTACCTTTGGAAACGCCGGTAATCTTGCCGAAAAGCTCAGCCATCACATGCTTAGGGTCTGTACCTAATCCAAGGGGATGGGCATGATCGCGGTAAGCCGTGATGTACTTGTCTCCTTTTTTCAAAGCAGAAACTGCACCTGCCACGCAGGCTTCCTGCCCAATATATAAATGACAAAAGCCACGGATTTTCTGCTGGCCATATAATCTACCAGCCATTTCCTCAAACCTTCTCATCATGGTCATTGACTCAAACCATTGCATGTAGGTCTCTTTTGAGAAATCGTCCTTTTTCTTAGCCGTAGTATTTTTCTTGCTTTTTGTTGTTGCCATCTTTTCAAGGATTAAGTAGACCCATCTTTGTTAATTTTGGGCCTACGAGAGAAGTGCGAAAATAAAGAAAAACGCTTCAGCCGACAAATTAATGCACATTCAAAAAATCAAGCTCATCAACTTCAAAAACTTTGAGGATCTCTCGGTAGAATGCAACCCTGGAGTGAATTGCCTGATTGGAAAAAATGGTAGTGGCAAAACCAATTTTTTAGATGGCATCTATTATTTGTCATTCACCAAAAGTGCCTTCAATGCCGTTGATCAGATGAATGTTCGGCATAGTCAGGACTTTTTCTCAATCATTTCATCATTTGATTTGAATGCCAAATCCATCAAACTGCAGTGCAGCTTTCAGCAGGGGCAAAAGAAAGTGGTGAAGTGGAATAACCAACCCTATGACAAACTAAGCGATCACATAGGCCTACTACCCGTAGTGCTGATTACACCTTACGATACTGACCTGATCAGGGACAGCAGTGAAACCCGTAGAAAATATTTCGACATGGTGCTCTCCCAATGTCGTAAAGAATATCTCGAACTGCTGATCAAATACAACAACTTGCTGCGCCAGCGCAATGCACTTTTGAAACAGATAGCTGCCGGTCGATCCAAAAGTTATGCACTACTGGACACTTACGATGAATCCATTTTGCCTATCAATCATAAAATTGCAGCGCATCGCAAAGCTTTTATCGAGGAATTTAGTGGGTTCTTTGATCCCTATTACCATCAGCTCAGCCAGGGTTCTGAGCAGACCGCCATCGTCTACCAATCGAGGGTATTGCAATCTGACTTTGAGCAAAAATTCAAAAGGTCACGAGAGGATGATATCATGAAGCAGCGCACTATTTATGGTATCCATCGTGATGACTATCTGTTTGAATTTGAAGCAAGGCCCATCAAAAAATTCGGCTCCCAGGGACAACAGAAGTCATTTGTGATTGCCCTCAAGCTTGCTCAATTTGACATCATCAAGCAGGTAAAAGCTTTCAAACCGATCCTGCTTATGGATGACATCTTCGATAAGCTGGACGATGATCGTATCGCAATACTGACAGACCTGGTCTGTACCGAGGAGTTTGGCCAGCTGTTTATTACTGATGCCCGGCCCGAACGCACACGCACCATATTTGGGAACAGGTCTGATGTTTCTTTTTTTAAAGTAAACCAGGGATTGATCGAAGCAGATTAAAATGCTTCTGCCAAAATCTTTCTAATTTCACCATTGATGGCTAGAAATAATGACACCCAGACGCTTAAAGAGGCTATGCAAAAATTATTGCAGTCCTACAGGCTACAGCAGAAATACACCGAAACCGAAATGGTGAATGCCTGGGGCAGATTGATGGGTAAGCCCATCGCCAACAGAACAACCCAGGTTTATTTCCACGATAAAAAACTGTTTGTAAAGCTCAACTCCGCGCCGCTAAAACAAGAGCTTCAGATGTCCAAAACCAAGGTGCTCACAATTTTGCGCCAGGAGTTTGGGGCCGATGCTGTGGAGGATATTATCTTTCAGTGATCATTCATTAACACCTCCTCAGGACCTCCTTTAAGCACTCAGAGGATGAGTGAAATTGTGATCATACATTATTGTGCTTTCGTCAATTCTTATCAATTTCTTCATCAATCAATGCTATCAATTCAGTCACCTCATCTATAGCCTGGTTAAATTCCTTAAATCGATATTCAGCATTATAAATAATACCTGTAACTCCATTTATAAAAACTTTATCATTGATTAAGGTTGTCAGGTCTTTTAGAAATTGATTTGTATAAACATTTATATCGTCTTCAGAAAATTCACGCTGAATATGTCTTCTTTGTTCTGGATCTAAAACATAAGCATTACTTGTATTTATGATATTCATTGTTGGCTCATGTAATAGAACTTTATACTCGGTTTTAATCAAATCTTGATTATTCAAAATAGCCTTATAAAGCTTATCCAGATTCAACAATTTAATTTTGATAGAATCATTTTTAATAATATTTAAGTTACCACTACTCACCATTTCATTAAAAGTGACCTGATTGATATTAATGTCTTGCCAGGTGGCTAATTTTTGGAAATGAGGTAAGATATTAAGGATCGTATCTTGATTTTCACTAAAATGAAAATTTAAAAAGACATAAGCAGCTGTTAGCTGATTTTCCTTACGATCTAGTGTTTTTTCCCAAAGTGTTTTGTTTTCCTTAAGGTCTAATGAAAGACGTTTTAAATAGCTTTTCTCAATGACTCGTTCTTTACTATTCTCATTCCAATTGTTAATTGAAAGTGCAATCAATATTCCGATAACCACAAGAACAATTTCCCCAATAGCATAAATTAGGTATTTGCTGAAAGTATTTTCAGACAGCATTTTCTGTCTAATTTTTCTAAAGAAGTTTATCACTTGATAATTTTTTGGGCATAATGAAGTACAACATCCAACTAAAATGAGTATGCGCCCCAGTTGCTAGACGCATTAAGGTTTCCTTTTCGCATTGCTCTATGAAAGTGCTAAGTTCGCATATTCATTTTAGTGACTGTTGTGCTTCTGTACATTTTAGAAAGTAATCCCTAATTCTCTAAACATTTGGATTGTGTTCATGTATTTCACACCAAACACATCACAAGGTTCTGGTATCTTAATTTTCTTCTTTCCTTCAGGTTGACTAACTTCATGTGTAATTAGAACCCTGTTCTGAATATCTGCCATTGCGTAGGATACTAAAAATGCATCAGCTTCATCTGCATCCAGAAATTCGTTGATTGCTTGAGGTAAATAGTGATCATTTCTGGAAATTGCCCATGTAGATATTTGTCCGTACTCTCTTAAAGCGGATGAAGAGTCCTTAAAAAATTCTGTGGGTAGGTTATTAACACACCAATCTTCAAGGTCATCATTCTTATCAAACAGTTCCTTTTTGACTTTATCTATACTTATAATCGTTCCAGCTTCTGCTAATTCACGAACTTTTGTCCAAAAACTTGTTGCTACATCCAAAGGATATGTGGCTCTATGAGCCTGAATAAAGAAATTGCTGTCAACCACATATACCTTCATTAGGATTATATGGTTTTGGCAAAGAATTTATCAAAAGTGTCTCCTTTCATGCTTGTTAATTTGTAAGCATCACGGTAGAGAAGTTGGCCGGTTTTAACAGCATTGTTAATATGAGAAGCAAATGTCAGGCTCAGCCTTTTTCTAGCAGTTGCATAAAAATCTCCTCCAGACCCTTGACTTTGCTTCTCTATAAATTCTCGATTCTTATATTCCTCGTAAAAAGCAAAGAATTCATTTCGATAAATTTTTCCTGTATCCAAAGCTCTTCGGGCAATTACAATTTCACTCACTTTGAAAAATCGAGAGCATCTTTGAATGCTTGGGTTGTTACTCCATTCTTGACTAAAGGTGTGTTCTGGTACTAAAAATTCTGCAGCTACTTTATCGCAAAGAACTTCTATCGGATCATCCGCTGGTTGAAGTGTTCGAAAGTCGAAACCAGCACTATGTCCTGTCCAGATATGAGCTAGTTCATGTACAATAGTGAAAAGCTGGGCCGCCTTACCATCCGTGTTATTTATAAACATGAAAGGTGCTAAATCATCAACAAGAACGAAACCCCTACATTCATCTACTTCAATTGTGCGGGAAGTATTATTTTCCACAACTCCGTTAAAAACTGTTATAATTCCTTTGTCTTCAATAGTTTCAACAAGATGATTTAAAGCATCTTGCCAAGTACGGAAATGCCTTGCCCAATCTTCAGCGAGTCCAAGAGTGCCCCGAATACTATTTACAATGGCACTAACATCGTGGCTATTTTTAAACTGTCCTACAAATTGCAGTGGTTCAAAATCATTATCCTCTAAATATTCCTTGAGCCAACTTTGACGCTGTTGAAGAATCAAAATTGTATCATAAACGTTCACACTTACTTTTTCGGCTTGGTTGCCGTTCGTTCTAAAGAATGGTATTGGCAATGGTTCGTTGGGGGGTTCGGGTAAGAACAGATATCCAAATGGTAGGTGAACTTTTTTGGAAAAACTCTCTAGTTGTTTAACTGTAGGCTTCTTTTCACCATTTATCCAAGCCGTAATTCGAGGCATTTTTTCGGCAAATTCAGGCAAATCATATCCTGCTCTGTCAATTGCCCAAGTCAGCATGTTCGCATTGATATCTACCTCAGTTCTCATGTTGCAAATGTATGTACTTAATTATACGTTAAAAGAGTTCAACAAACAACTTGAACTTGCTGGTTCAGATATTCTTAGCTTTTAGCAGGTATAAAGCACAACTATAACATATCGCACACTATGTGCGGTATTTCCAATATATTTTGATTTCAGCGCCCGGTATACCCATGATTTGGTAGAATACTGCGCACTTGCATTTTCAAGATAAATCCAATATTTATCACTTCAAATATTTCATGCATAATGATATATATTTCATTTATTGCAATTTGGTTGTATGAACAGTACAATAATCATTCATACCGAAAATAAGGAGCAAGAAAACGTGGTGAAGGCATTTGCCGAAGCCCTTAAAATGAAATTTGAGGTAACTAATGAAGAGCCTTACGGCCCTGAGTTTGTGGCAAAGATTCAAAAAAGTGAAAAAGAATTCGAAGAAGGAAAAGGTATAGCCATGACCGTTGATGAATGCAAGGCTCTATGCAAATAAAACTATCCTCGGAAGCAAGAGTTCATCTTCAGTTTTGGAAGGATAGGGGCAATAAGCTCAACCTCAGAGTCCTCAAAGAGAGACTCTGAGGAGGTGGAAAGATTCAAGAAAGCAGGCAGCAGGCTCGAGATGAAAAAGTTACCCGTGTGAGCAAGGAAAATCTAAAAGACTTTCTAGCCCTCTGATGCAGTGGTGCCTTCCGTTTGGGCTTTGCTTTCTTCTAGTTCTTCTGTCTGGGTAGCATCTTCTGCTTCATTTTCCTCTTTAAAAAATCGGTGTTGGAAGATGAGAATAATGGCTACACCAACAAAAATTGAAGCGTCAGCTATGTTAAACACCGGCCATAAAGCCATGTAGTCACCACCCATAAATGGAATCCATTCGGGCAACCGGCCTTCCCATATGTCTACATAAAACATATCGATAACCTGCCCATGAAACCAAGGCGATGGTGCATTGTAAGGGGCATTGTCCAGCAGCACACCATAAAAAATACTATCGATGACATTGCCAATAGCGCCTCCCAATATCAGGGCAACACACCACAGCAGCCCCTGATGTACCTTCTTGCTAGCCAGGTAATAGAGGTAATAGCTGATCATCACCATGGCCACCAGCCGGAACAGCGTCAGAAACAGCTTACCGTAATCTGAACCCAACTGCATACCAAAAGCCATGCCGGGGTTGGTAAGATAGTGGAGCTTAAAAATGTCGCCCAACACCTGGATCTGCCCGTTTACGCCCATTTCCATATTGAAATGAACCAGCATTTTTACAATCTGGTCGATAAGGATTACAACGAGGCTGAGAATGTAGTACTTACCGTATTTCACGATGGGCTTTTGATTTTGGTAAATTTATGTAAAGAACGGTGTTAAGACTCATTGGTTTACAAGCTAGTAACATTTTAAGCCTATTTTTCAATTTTTATTGAAACAACATCCCCATCGATATCCAGCTGAGAGGCATCAGCCATGTGATCTTTCCAGACAAGCTCAGTGGCCTGGGTCTCCGTACAAATATATTCACGAAAATGATCAACCGCTGCCCTCATCATATCTGATGCATCGGCGAGGTTGATTTTGATCTTATCCTGTACTTCCAGCCCCATATCTTTACGCATATTCTGGATTCTGTTGACCATATCGCGTGCTATCCCCTCCCGTTTAAGCTCCTCGGTAATGGTGATATCCAGCGCTACGGTAAGGCCATTTTCACTGGCCACCAACCAACCCGGAATATCGTCTGAAGTGATCTCCACATCTTCCAGTGTCAGGGTGATTTTTTCATCCGGCACATCTATTTCGAATGCATTATGCTTCTCAATAACGGCTATATCATCCTGAGACATCTGCTGAACTGCTTTGGAGATGTCTTTCATTTTTGGACCATAGAGCTTACCCAATTTCTTGAAATTCGGTTTGATCTTCTTGGTCAGCACAGCAGAGGCATCATCCAGGTACTCCACGGTTTTGATGTTGACCTCCGTTTGGATCAATGGTGCTACAGCATCCAATTTTAGCCGAATGTCTTCAGTCAGCACAGGTACCATAATTTTCGATAATGGCTGACGGACTTTGATTTTTTCTTTTTTCCTCAGCGAATGCACCATTGAGCTGATGCTTTGCGCCAGCGACATTTTGTGCTCCAGGTCAGCATTAATAAGCGCTTCATCCGCTACCGGGAAATCAGCCAGGTGTACAGAATCTTTTTGCTCTTTTTTGCTGCTCTCATTGAGATCCTGGTACAATCTTTCAGCATAAAATGGTGCTATCGGTGCAGAAAGTTTAGCCACCGTTTTGAGGCAATCGTAGAGTGTCTGGTAAGCAGCGCGCTTATTGTCTGAGTATTCACCAATCCAAAAACGTTTCCTATTCAATCGCACATACCAATTGCTGAGATCGTCAATCACGAAATTCTGAATTGCACGTGCCGCTTTTGTAGGCTCATAGTCTTCGTATGCTGATTCTACCTGTTGGATGAGCGAATTGAGCTTGCTGATGATCCATCGATCACTCTCGGTTCTTTGCTCCATGGGTATTGAGGCCTCTGCATAGGTAAACTGATCCAGATTGGCGTATAAGGCAAAGAAGTTATAGGTATTGAACAAGGTACCAAAATACCTTCTCTGAATTTCTTCTACACCCGCCAGGTCAAACTTCAGGTTATCCCACGGGTTGGCATTGGCAATCATGTACCAGCGGGTAGCATCCGGTCCATATTTGTCCAATGTTTCAAACGGATTGATTGCATTACCTAACCGCTTTGACATCTTATTGCCATTCTTGTCAAGCACAAGGCCATTGGCGATGACATTTTTAAATGCTACACTATCGAAAAGCATTCCGGCGATGGCATGTAATGTGAAAAACCAACCTCTTGTTTGGTCTACACCTTCAGCGATATAGTCTGCGGGGTAATTTTTTTCGAAATCACCCTCGTTTTCAAAAGGATAATGCATCTGAGCATAAGGCATAGCTCCGGAATCAAACCATACGTCTATCAGGTCGGGTTCACGATGCATAGGCTTGCCATCAGTGCTCACCAAAACGATATCATCTACATAAGGCCGGTGCAGGTCAAAATCTTCTGGCAACTCGGCGTTCATCACGCCAGCTACCACAGCCTTTTTTACCTCCGCCTTCAACTCATCGAGACTACCAATGCAGATTTCCTGTTGCTTGTCTTCTGTTCTCCAAATGGGCAATGGTGTACCCCAAAACCTGGAACGGCTCAAGTTCCAGTCTACAAGGTTTGCCAGCCAGTTGCCGAAGCGTCCCGTACCGGTGGAGGCAGGTTTCCAGTTGATGGTATTATTAAGTGCGACCAGTTGCTCTTTGTATGCCGTGGTTTTAATAAACCAGCTTTCGAGGGGGTAATAGAGCACAGGCTTGTCTGTACGCCAGCAATGCGGATAGGTGTGCTCGTATTTTTCAACTTTGAAGGCCTTATTATCCTCTTTCAGCTTAATCGCTATAAGTACATCGGTTGGCTTAAAATCTTTATCGTCCCGTGTAGCCTGATCATAATATTCTTCTTTGACATAGCGACCGGCAAAGTCTGTTACTTCTTTTACAAAGCGGCCCTGCTTGTCTACGATCGGCACATCCTCACCCAGCTCATTTTTTACAAATACGCCGGGGATGTCATTTTGCACTGATACCCGGTAGTCATCAGCACCAAAGGTCAGAGAGGTGTGTACAATACCGGTACCTTCTTCTGTAGTTACAAAATCACCTATTACTACGGTAAATGCAGGCTTGGGCAGCTTAACGTAAGGTAAAAGCTGGTGGTAATCAATCCCAGCCAGCTCTGCTCCTTTTACAGTATCGATTACCTGGTAGGGAATAATTTTATCGCCCGCTTTAAAGTTATCCAGATCACCATTTTCACCTTTTGGGTTGAAATAGGTGGCCATTCGGTCTTTTGCCAGAATCACAGTAATCGGCTCAAAAGTATACTGGTTGAATGTTTGTACCAGTGCATATTCAATATTCTTCCCTACGGCCAGGGCATTGTTGGCCGGAAGCGTCCATGGTGTAGTGGTCCAGGCAAGGAAATAAAGTTTGGTATTTACCTTTTGGTAAAGCTGCCTTGCCTTCTCATTATCCTCCACTTCAAACTGAGCCACTATGGTGGTATCCTTCACAGGCTTGTAAGTACCAGGTTGGTTGAGTTCGTGCGAACTTAAGCCTGTACCGGCCGCAGGTGAATACGGCTGAATAGTATAGCCTTTATAAAGCAACCCTTTTTCATGAAACTTCTTGAGCAGCCACCATACTGATTCCATATACTTCCTGTCGAAAGTGATATAAGGATCATCCAAATCAACCCAATAGCCCATTTTTCTGGTGAGTTCATCCCACTCATCCTTAAACTTCATGACCGCCTCTTTACACTTGCGGTTGTAGTCGGCTACTGAAATGCTTTTACCAATATCTTCTTTGGTAATACCCAACTCCTTTTCTACCTGTAATTCTACCGGCAGACCATGGGTGTCCCAGCCTCCTTTTCGCTTTACCTGAAATCCTTTTAAGGTTTTGTAGCGGCAAAAAATATCCTTTACGGTACGGGCCATTACATGGTGAATACCAGGTGTACCGTTCGCCGAAGGTGGACCTTCGTAGAAAGTGAAAGTAGGATTGCCTTCTTTCTCTTCTATAGATCGCTGGAAAACCTTATTCTTCTCCCAATACTCAAGGATATCCCCGGCTACCTGAGCGTAGTTGATTGATTTATATTCTCTATACTTCACAGGAATTATTTTTTGGAGTCTTTTGACACCTTAATTTTTTCAATGTCGATTTCCTCGTCTTCATCTTCATCATAGTCATCTTCAGAATACTGCTCGATGAGAGGATGTCGTTTTACATTTCTTTTACCACTGTCAAATTTTATGAGCATAGCAGGCAACAAGACCAGATTGGTAATCATCGCCACCAATAAGGTTACTGAGGTTAAAGTCCCCAAAGCTACTGTGCCTCCAAAATCTGAGGCCGCAAAAATAACAAAGCCAAAAAACAATATGATAGATGTGTAAATCATACTGGCGCCGGTTTCCCGTAAACTCTTGCTGATGGCCAGCGGTACGAAAAACTTGTTGGCAAATAGCTCCTGTCGGTACTTAGCTAAGAAGTGAATGGAATCATCTACCGATATACCAAAGGTGATGCTGAAGACAAGTGCAGTGCTGGGTTTGAGTGGAATCCCAAAATAGCCCATCAATCCAGCCGTGATCAGCAATGGAATCATATTTGGGATCAATGAAATGACGATCATCTTGAAATTGCCAAACAAAATGGCCATGATGATGGCAATGATCACAAAAGCAATGATCATGCTTTGGATCAGGTTTCTGATCAGAAATTTATTGCCTTTAATAAACATGAGTGTGGTGCCGGTGAGGGTCACGTCCATTTTATCTTCAGCAAAAATCTCCTCCATACGGGGCTTTATCACCTGATTGACCAGGGAATCCATTTTATTGGAGCCTATGTCTGCAATTTTCAAGCTCATCCGCAGCTTTTGGCCGGTGCTGTCCACAAATGATGTGGCAATATTTTCCTGGTCGGTCTCTTCGGAGAGGTACCTTAAGATGAAGGCCTGATCCCGACTATTCGGTAATTGGTAATAAGCAGGGTTCTGATTGTAGAATGCCTGCCTTGCCGCTTTGATGAAGCTCACCACCGACACAGGCTGTGAAATATTACTCAACGAATCCAAAAACATTTCAAATTCATTGATCTTCCTAAGGTTCCGCAGATTCTGAACACCTTTTTTTGTATTGGTGTCGATGACCACCTCCAATGGCATAATACCAGCGAAATTTCTTTCGAAAAATTTCAGGTCTTTGATTACAGGGCTATTCTCAGGCAGATCATCCACCATGTAGGATACCGCTTTCATTTTGCTGAGGCCAAAAGCCGCTACAACTACAATGACTATCGTGGTAGAAAAAATGTAGTATGGATGCTTATGGACAATAATGTCAAGATAAGTCAAGACTTTGTCCAGGGGCATAAAATCAAGGTGCTTGAGATGTCTTGCCTTTGGAGGTGCTAAAAAGGAATAAAAGGATGGTATTAAAATTATACTTACAAAAAATGTAGCCAGGATATTGAGACCAGCCACTATACCAAATTCCTTCAGAATGGTAATATTGGTACTCGCCAGTACCAAAAAGCCAACAGCTGTGGTAAAGTTGGTTATGAAAGTGACAATGCCAATCTTTCTGATGATACGCCGCAATGCCTGTAGCTGATCCCGATTGCTCTGGTATTCCTGGTGATACTTATTGAGCATATACACACTATTGGGAATACCGATGACCACTATGATGGGGGGGATAAGGCCGGTAAGTATGGTGATTTTAAACTCAAATAATGCCAGCGATCCCATTACCCAAACCACAATCACACCGATGATGATCATGGGAACGAGCACGGCATTAAAGGCCCTAAAGAAGATAAATAAGATGATACCCGTAACAACCACCGAAAGTATCAGGAAGAGGTTGAGCTCATTCTTTACTTTGGTAGTAGTGATAGAGCGTGTATAGGGCAGACCGGCATAGTGCAGGGTGATTCCTGTGTTTTCCTCAAAAGCAGTACAGGCAAAGATGATATCTTCTACCAGCGTATTCCTCTTGCTGCTATTGAGTACTTCTTTATTGATAGTGACAAGCACCAGTGTGGCGCCGTTTTCCTCATTGATCAACTGACCCGAATAGAATTTCAGATCATGTGCTGCCTCCAGCAAGCTGTCCAGCGTTTGCTGGTCATCGGGTATTTCAGGAAATACAGGCCGAAGTTCGAAGCGCTTCTCCTCAGAATTTTTAAAAAGCGTTTTGAGATTGGGCAATCCCAGCACATTATTAACGCCTTTCATTGAGGCTATCTCGTCGATGAGATAATCAAACTTTCTGAAATTATCAGCATCATAAATAGCACTGTCCTTCAATCCAATCGCCAGAATATTGCCATCTTCTCCGAATGTTTTTTTGAAATTCTGGAAATAAACCATCTCCGGATCGGTAGAGGGTACAATATTGGCCAGGTCGAATGACCATTGGACAAAGCGCGCCTGATACCCCATAAAGGCAGTTATGATGACCAGTAAGATTATAAGGGGGATCCTAAATCTTAGAATTATATGCGCGAGCCAATTCCACATGCTAAAAACAGGCACAAAGGTATACGATTTAGCCTACTATAAGAACTTCAGTCTATTTAATTAATCCTTCTTTGTCATGTTCTATTTAGCGTGCCATGGATTGTGCCCTCTCAATCCATTTTTCTACAATTCTGAATGGTGGAAACAGGCAACCAGGGATTACCAGGTAAACTAACATAGCAGGATTAGTTACCACTGGTGAATTACCAACACACTTACATTTTCAAGCCTGGTAAAGCTATCCCTTTGATGATCTGAAAGAGCCGCAATGCGTTGCTATCCGTAAGCCCGGACACAAAATCAGTAATGATGAGGATACGGCTATACAAATCTTCAGTAGTATCCAGTCGGTTGCGGTACTCAACAGGTAGTAGTCTGAGTACATTTTTTTGCCTGCTACCAAATTTTTCTACTTCCAACTTTTCATTATAGACCGCCTGAATAAACGCCTGCATCAAACCCTCCAGCACTTCAAATCCTGCGGCCTCCCGTTGTATGACCTGCTCTGATCGATAGATTTTTTGAACGGAAACACTTGTAATCTCATCAAGGTATTTTGACTGAGGTATCTGGCTTACCAAGTCCTGGTCAAATTCACCCGTCATGATCTGCTTTTCCAGATCTAAAAAAACGGTGGTTACCTCTTCCACTAGTTTGTTGATCGTGATGGCTCTCAGCACCCCTACACGCTCACGATCACTGTCGTAGCGGGCCAATTTGGTAGGATCAAACTGATCACCCAGCAATGGTGCCAGCAGCTCAATGGTGTCCTGATAGGAAATCAGTTTGAGCCCACAGCCATCCTCCAGGTCGATAATCGAATAGCAAATATCGTCAGCAGCTTCTACCAAAAATGCCAGTGGATGACGCAGCCAACCCTCTGCCTGTGCCTCCTGCAATGGTGTAAGCTTCAGGATATTAGCCATTTCCTCAAAATAGGTTGCCTCTGCCTGAAAGAAGCCATATTTCTTCTGGCTTTTTCGTGTCACCTTTCCTTTTTTAGGTGATGCACAAGGGTATTTTGTAAAGGCTGCCAATACCGGATAAGTAAGCTTTAATCCTTTGGTAATGTGCGTTAAAATGCGGAACCCCTGAGCATTGCCTTCAAAATGGGTAATATCTTCCCACTGCTGTGGTGTAATGTGTTTTTTTATTTTAGTGCCGGTTTCCGAGTTCTTAAAAAAATCTGAAATACCGGCTTCCCCGCTATGGCCAAAGGGCGGGTTACCTACATCATGAGCCAGAGCGGCCCCTGCCACAATCGCCCCGATATCATGATGTGAAAGCAGCTGCTGAGCCAAGCCATACCGCTCTACGATGGTTTTACCTGCATTTTTTCCCAGGGACCGGGCCACACTGGAAACTTCAAGACTATGTGTAAGCCGATTATGCACAAAATCAGATTCTGGTAGTGGATGGACCTGTGTTTTGTCCTGCAATCGCCTGAATGGATGGGAGAACACAATCCTGTCAAAATCAATTTCAAAAGCGCTGCGGCTATCGCCTAGCATAGGTTCCTTATCGCCCTGCCTGATCGGTTTGAGTAATGTAGTCCAGTCCATCATGCGTTTTGAAAATTTTGTTGTAAACTAAGTGGATCTTGCTTTAGCAATTTGCTAAGGAGCTTGTAAATATCCGGTGCCTTTTCCTTTACTTCTTTCGCTCTTTCAAAAAAGTATTCCACGGAGACAGCAAAAAATTCATGCAAATTTTCCCCGGCATAGGCCCTTAGCCAGTTATTGTCACCTGATTTAATTTTTTGCATTTCCTTTTTTGCCAGGTCATTCCATTCCGCCCAAAGTGCATGATCCAGATACTGGTAATCCCTTCTGGTAATCATGTGCTCCAAATGAAGGGCATGCGCCATTTCATGTAGACCCAGGTTTCTGCCGTCATGGGGGTTTACATAGCCATCGAGAAAGCTCTGCCAGGAAATCACAATAGCTTTAAGCTTTGGGTTTACTTCACCTTTATGATACTGCTTGTTGATGGTGGAGTAGTAATCATCAGGATACAACAATATGGTAGAAAAATAGTAGAGGGCATGCTTTGGAAGGCCAAACGTAAGCTGCACTGCTGAGGCGGCAATTAAGGTTTTGATCACCGGCGTAATAAGTAAGCCCTGCCTTGGAACAAATCGCTTTGACTTAATGAATATAGCTACCCTCTTGTCGAACTTACGCCTGTCTGGGGTGGATAAATAGCTGTAGTACTTGCAATATTTAATGAGAATACTTTTGTATTCCTTTCTGAGTGGAGGTGCCAATCCGGGCAGAATCAAACCCAGGTTAATCCTGCCAGTGGCCTGCAGCAGATATAAAACTGCCATGCTGATTATAAAAATGGAAAATAGCTCAGTCATGGCAGATTATTTTGTTGAAAAAGCAAGCCTAAAGCTTCCTCAGCAGGTTATTCATAGAAGTAGCCTCTGTTAAAATAGACTTCAATTGATCAATAGCCACGCGCTCCTGTTGCATAGAATCGCGCTGCCTGATGGTTACTGAGTTGTCTTCCAGGCTATCGTGATCTACCGTGATGCAGAACGGTGTACCGATAGCATCCTGCCTTCTGTACCTTTTACCGATGGAGTCTTTTTCCTCATATTGCAAATGGAAATCAAACTTGAGCTCGTCCATGATTTTGGTAGCCATTTCGGGTAGTCCATCTTTGGCTACCAATGGCAAAATCGCTGCTTTTACCGGTGCCAATGCAGGCGGTAAAGCCATCACTGATCTTGTAGAACCATCTTCTAAAGTTTCCTCTTTCAGGGAAGCAGAAACTATTGCCAAAAACATCCTATCCAATCCAATAGAAGTTTCTACTACGTAAGGCACATAACTGGTATTGTCCTGCGTATCATAAAACTGTAGCTTCCGCCCGCTGTATTTTTCGTGACTCTTCAGGTCAAAGTCTGTTCGGGAATGTATGCCCTCAAGCTCCTTGAAGCCCATAGGGAAATTAAACTCAATATCGCAGGCGGCATTGGCATAATGGGCCAGATTGAGGTGATCGTGGAACCGGTAAAATTCTTTGCCAAGGTTTAAATTATGGTGCCACTGCATCCTTTTTTCCTTCCAGTGCTCATACCATTCCTTTTCGCTGCCCGGCTTTACGAAAAACTGCATTTCCATTTGCTCAAACTCCCGCATTCTGAATATGAACTGACGAGCAATAATCTCATTTCTGAAAGCCTTTCCTATTTGGGCAATGCCAAAGGGAAGCTTCTTACGGCCGGTTTTCTGCACATTCAAAAAGTTGACAAAAATACCCTGGGCCGTTTCCGGTCTTAGGTAAATTTTGCTGGCACCTTCTGCCAAAGAGCCGAGCTCTGTAGAAAACATAAGGTTGAATTGCCTTACATCCGTCCAGTTTTTAGAGCCTGATACCGGGTCAGCTATCTCAGCTTCTTCAATCAGGGCTTTCAAGTCGGCAAGCTCGCCGGTTTCCATAGCAGCTTTTAGCCTGTTTTTGGCAGCATCAATTTTCTCCTGATTGGCCAACACCCTGGGGTTGGTAGCCCTGAATTGGGATTCGTCAAAAGCATCCCCAAATCGTTTAGCCACTTTCTCTACCTCCTTATCGATTTTTCCATCGAGCTTGGCGATGTAATCCTCTATCAGCACATCAGCACGATATCGCTTTTTAGAGTCTTTATTATCAATTAATGGGTCGTTGAAGGCATCTACGTGACCGGAAGCTTTCCATGTAGTAGGGTGCATAAAAATTGCTGCATCGATACCAACAATATTTTCATGCAGCTGCACCATGGCCTTCCACCAGTACTCCTTGATGTTATTCTTCAGCTCTGAGCCGTAAAGCCCATAGTCGTAGGTAGCACTAAGGCCATCATAAATTTCGCTGGATGGATATATATAGCCATATTCCTTGGTGTGGGAAATGACGTTTTTGAGCGGATTATCGTCGGTTTTTGCCATAGCCGCAAAGATATACAAATTGGAAAGGCGACATACTTTTGAAAAACAAATTGATCGGCTTATTTATTTAGGCATCAAATCTTAGAGTAAGTTCATCCAAACTATGATTTGAACCTACGAAGGTTACTACATCGCCAATCCGCAAGCGCGTATAACCATGCGAGATGATCACCTGGCCACCTCTCTTGATCGACAATATAAGTACATCAGACGGCAGCCGCAGATCCCTTAAGGTTATACCATGCAAGTTGGGGTTCAATACCTCCAGATCGCGTGTATCCTGATCGCCTTCCATACCCAGTAACAGAGAAGTAGCCTGAGGAGATCGCACAAAATGGTCAAGCAAGCTCACCATGGCAGTAGAGGGGTCTACGATTTTTGCACCCAGCTTTAAGAACTTATCGTAATTGCTTCTATCATTGAGCCTGACGATGACATCCCTGGTGCCAAACCGCTCATAGGCAAGTTCCGTTATTTTGAAATTGAGTTTATCGCTCATCATGCATACCATTGCTTCGGTCTTATCCGCATTCATGGCCATGAAAGTATCGTAGGAAATATCATCCACGTAGCGGATAGGGATGCCCTCAGGCTCTTGAAAACTGCCCATTTCCTTGAAAGTGACCAACTGCACCTCCCAACCCTTAGACATAAGCTGTCGGGCCAGCGCTACAGATTGAGGTTCAAAGCCAAAAATGATGGCATCTCTGATACCATCGAATTCCGGAGTGCTTGCACGGCTAAAATCTTCATTGACCTTCTGTAGGGCATACTTAAACAGAGGCGGCCCTAAAAACTGGTTGATGACGATAACCGCTATCACTACGGTACTGAACTGCTCTCCCCATGATGGAAAAGTATTGGCTACCACGGTAGATAAACCCAGCGCAACACCAGCCTGGGTCACATAAGGCATCCAGCCGTAATGCCAGTATTGTACCGGGTCGCCTGCCAAAGCACCACCGGCGTATCCCCCTATGACCATGGTTACCAGCCGAATGCCAAAAAGTACCAACGCAACAAACCACACCCCAAAGAGTACATCTATTGACATGGAAGCACCTGTGAGGGTGAAGAAGGCCACATAAACCACCGGTCCGGCATCATGTAAAATTTTAAGAAACTCGGGCCGATACCTTGTGTAATTGGTGACATATACACTTGCGATAATGCATATCAACAAAGGCTCAAGTATGATTTCATGACCGATCCATTCCAGTGTAATCGGTTTCACCCCATGTGATAAAAGGTAAGCACTATAGCCAAAGAGCAATATTAAAATCAGCTTATATCGGGTAGCCATCTTCTGAGATAAAATGACCTTGATAATCTGACCTAAGAGATAACCAATTACAAGCGAAAGGAACAATTCAACAAGAATAAAAACTATACTCAGAAAGTTAAAATCCTCCCCGTCGATGAGGGTTTTGGCGATGGATAGGTTTACAGCAAACAGGATAATGACCAGAAAATCTTTCAGGACAGTGACCCCCATCACAGTCTGTGTGAATGGTCCCTTGGCACGGAGCTCGTTGACAACCGCAATGGCAGAAGCCGGTGAGCGTGCTACAAAGATGGTACCGGTAAGTATGGCTATTGAAATCTGAACCTCGCTACTAAGGCCCTCCATGTAAGTGATGTAGGGTGACAGAAAAAATACTGCGATACTACCCAGCACAAAAGTAATTACCAGCTGGCCGAAGGTATTCCACTTAATGCTGTTGAGGCGAGACCGGAGCTCACGCAGGTATAGTTCTGCTCCTGCTGCAAAAGCAATAAATGCCAGGGACATTTCATTGATGAAGCTCAGCTTATCCTTGGAGATTTCGGGTATTAAGCCCAGCACGTAAGGCCCCGCAAGAATACCTGCAATGATCATCCCCGTAATGAGCGGCAGCTTGATCTTTTGGAAAGTTTTGGCGATCTGTTGTGCCGCAATGGCTATCACCATAAAGCCTCCCAGGAGAATAAGTAATTCTTTGTTTGTGCTAATGAAATCCAAAAATCTCGTGACTTTAACCAATAATATTAACCCCAAACGCTTTGATTTCCAATCGCAAAAGGGTTAGAATCGCAAATAAAAAATTCATGCCGGGTAACTGTCTGTAAACCACATGACATTTGCCTTCTAATAATTGATAAAAGGATAACAAAAGGCGTAACTGATCGTGGCATATATCATGAATCGATGGAAAACATTACTGGTAGTGGTATTACTGGCAGGCTGCGGCAATATCAGTGTGGAAAATGGTGCCACTGAGGTAGTGTCTCATGACATATGGGATGCATTGCTCAAAAAATATGTAACAGAAGATGGCTGGGTTGACTATAAGGGCATACAATCCGAAAAAGATAGGTTGGATACATATCTACAGCTGTTAAGCGACAATCCGCCTAATACTGAAAGCTGGAGTGATGCCGATCAAATTGCCTACTGGATCAACGCTTACAATGCTTTTACGGTAGACCTCATCCTTCAACATTACCCTGTAGAGAGTATCAAGGATATTGGAAGTAGCATCCAAATACCTTTTGTAAATACCCCATGGGATATCAAATTCATCAAGATCGGTGGAGAGGAATATGACCTTAATAATCTGGAGCATGGGATCTTGCGTAAGCAATGGAATGAGCCGCGCATTCATTTCGCGGTGAATTGTGCTTCATATTCCTGCCCGGCACTAAGAGCAGAAGCATACACCGGTGATAAGTTGGATGCGCAGCTGGATGAGCAGGCCCGTATTTTCATCAATGATGCCCGAAA
Source organism: Cyclobacteriaceae bacterium (assembly GCA_965227155.1). Lineage (GTDB taxonomy): Bacteria > Bacteroidota > Bacteroidia > Cytophagales > Cyclobacteriaceae > UBA6059. The sequence goes on along the minus strand of OZ245731.1, from coordinate 2,160,542 downwards.
AAATGTTATTGGAAACAATGAAGCCAAACTCTCAAAGATTTTTAGCTGGTACAGCGGGGATTTCAATGATGACATGAGCGTGGAAGCCTACATCAATCAATACAGCACGGTAAAAATCAATCCAAAAACTACTGTTGATTATATGGAATACGACTGGTCTTTAAATGATATTCCGTAATCCTGCCAATACAGTTTTTCTTCATACTGTTTATTTGAGTTCAAAACCAGATTAATATAAATTGTTAGAATGGATTGTGAGGACACAATCCATAGCGTAATTGGATAGGACACAATCCATGACGTTGGAATGGTAGAATGGATTTTGGGGAAACAATTCCGGGCATAGATGGTGAGGTCACCTTACATTGCATTGACTTACCAAATCTCTCAAGAATGGCTTTTGGTCATTGACATTTGCTCTGACTTTTCCTAGAGAATGTGTTTCTATTTATAATGTAATTACCTGCCCCTGAAGGGATCATTGATTTTTTACTTGTGCAATAATATTTTTTCCAGAGATTTACCGGGCAACTAAATTTTCTCCTTATGAAAAGCATCTGTGTCTTTTGTGGATCAAGCAAGGGAAAAGATCCCTACCATGCCGAGAAGGCTTATGAACTCGGGGCCTTACTGGCTGAAATGAAGATCAAGCTGATTTTTGGTGGTAGTAAATTAGGCCTAATGGGACAGGTGGCACAGGGTGTACTCGATAATGATGGTGAAGTTGTAGGTGTGATTCCAAAATTTCTTGCACGCAAAGAGGTAGCCCATGATGGCTTGAAGCAGCTCATTCTGGTAAAAACAATGCATGAGCGCAAAATGACCATGTCGGAACTGGCAGATGGATTCATTGCCTTGCCGGGCGGTTTCGGCACCCTCGAAGAGCTGTGCGAAATCCTCACCTGGGCACAACTGCAATTGATAACTGCACCTGTAGGCGTTCTCAACCTCAAAGGGTACTACGATAACCTGGACCAGCTGCTCCGCCGTATGTTGGATGAAGAGTTTCTGAAACCAGCCAACTACGATTTGCTCATTCATGAGGACGAACCTAAATACCTCATCCAACGCATGATGCTGTATGAGCCACCCAAAGAGAGCTTCTGGTCTAAACTGGACCTTACCTAACTTCTGATTTATCACCAACCCAGATACCATTGGCCAGGTAAGAACCCGATTCTGTTCTGAGATTGTAAACCTTAGACTCCCTTGTGAAGGCGTTTATTTGTAAAACCTCTGCCTTGGTGATACCAGAGTTACCCTCAAGAAAAACCTTATCCCCTCTTTTAATATTACTCAAAGGCACTAGACCCCTTGTAGTATGAATAGGATGGTTATTTGTACCGGTCAATGAAATCAGATTCAGCATTTTACTGCCACCGGCGTAAAGCTGATCATCAGGTTGTACTGTGATATTGACAAACTGATACCTACCAAAATGGGATTCTACACTTTTAACTTTTGAAGAAACCAACCGGCCATTTTTCACTGAAGCCACCCAATCACCTGCCTCTACAGTTGCTATAGGCTTTGAAGATTCGTCAGCCATTAAAATCGGTGTGTCGCCAGGAAAACAAATGTCATAATCTGAAGACTCCACTGAGTAATCTTCCGACTCACCGCCTGATTTCAGCAGGTTTGACAATTCCCTGGAAACTACAGAGCCGATGGCAAAGCCAAAAGCCGGATCATCCTGGCTGCCATACTTAAGGTCATCATAGTATTTTGCCCATACCTCATTTTCAGCTGCTAAGGGCAGGCATAATTTGGATTCTTTGCCGGAAGTTTGATTGGTGTAAATCATTAGAAGACCTAACATCTCCATATCCTGCCTTTGGATAAAGCTATACAGGTCGACCCGGTTTTTTGTGCCTTCAGAACCGGCAATGAAATAAGCAGGCTTCATCTGATAGCGATCCAGTACAAATTCGTTGTTAAGCTTTAGGTAAGTATCCTTGTCCAGATCATTGATGGTAGCCTCCACAGCCAGTGTATATTGCTCCATAGTCATGGGTTCAATCTGGGCAAGCCCCCGAAATCCCATGACCAAGATAGCCCCAATTAGGAGTAAATATTTTTTCTTCATTTTAAGCCAACTGTTGGAATGCCTCACCAAATATTTTCATTTCCGCCATAGTGCCAATGCTTACCCTGCACCATTCTTTATCTCTGAATGACCATTTTCGAATGCCTACGCCTCGCTTAAACATTTCTTCCTGAAAGCGCTCAGCACTCATGTACTTTAAGGGGAAAAGCACAAAATTGGTATCCGATTTTACATAGTCATAACCAGCCTCTTCCAGTGTTTTGTACAGATATGCTTTCGATAGATTGATTTGCTCTTTGCTGTATGCCTGAAACGTCTCATCCTGGTAGCTGGCCATAGCAGCCATTATACTTGGTCTGCTGATGGTTCCTCCTCCGGATGCATATTTGCTGAGCAGCTCGATGGTTTCGGGCTGAGCTATGGCATAACCCACGCGCAAACCTGCAAAAGCATGCAGCTTAGAGAAAGTTCTGGCTACCACCACGTTTTTACCCTCCCTCACACATTGAATCATTGAATTGCGCTCTACATCATCCTTAAAATCGATATAGGCTTCATCAATAAATACCGGTTTCTTAGCTGAAGCCTGATCGCAAAAAGCTTTTAAAGCAGAGGGATCGATAGACTTACCTACCGGGTTGTTGGGGTTAACCAGATATACGAGGGAATGCTGTGCACTTAGACTGCTCATCATGGCATCCAGATCATAATCCAAATCCTCATTGAGTGGCACCTGATCCCATGCAGCACCATGCATTTGCGCTTTCCTCAACAGATCCATGTAGGTGATATCCGCTGCCAGAATTTTTTTGCCGTCAGTGCCGTAAGCCAAAGCGCCTGCCAATAATATTTCTGAGGAACCAGCCCCCAACATGATATGATCGGGCGTAACCTGCTCTTTTTCAGCGATCATTTCTTTAAACTGCTTAAACTCCTCGAAGGCATATCGGTAACTGCCATCCACAGCATTGATTAAAGCTTGCTTGGCTTTGTCAGAAGGGCCGAAGGGGTTTTCATTAGCCAAAAGCCTGGCTTTGAGCGGTGGCCTTTCTTCCTTTGTCTGTCCCAGGTCTTCTTCCAGGACAGGAATTTGCATTTTTTTGTGTGCTTTGGGGAAAGCAGGATACTGCCCAAGGGCAAGACCTCCGGCCATTAAGGTGCCGGCTTTCAGCCAGTTTCTTCTGTTTACATTCATCTGCATCATGATTTAAGGTTCAGTAGTTTCGTATTGAGGTTGAGATTCGTTTATACGGGCATGAATGAGATCCACCGACCTTCGTGCGGATTCAAACGCTCCCGCCATCCAGGCTGTCAGGTAAGTGGTATGCTCTCCGGCCAGGTAGACTCTACCTTCAGGCTTGATCAACTCCGGATAAAATCGCTTGCGGGCTGCCTCTGAGTATTGGGCCCAGCCACCTTCTGAATAGGGAATTTTATGCCATGCCAGCGAAAAGCTGTTTTCAAAATGATCTTTGTACTGCCGGTGAATTTTGGCTCCCTGCTGTAAGGCAAGCTGCTCACGCTCAGCCAACGATAATTCTGCGAAACGCTCCGCTTTTTCTCCGAAATTATAATAGCCGACAAGTACTCCCTTATCTGATTGATAATCCGTATTGGGATAAAAAATTTGCGTAATATCCATGTTGGTACGTGAGATGCCCCCATAGATTGCATCATCTTCTTCCCAAAACCGACGGTTAAACTGAAAGCCAATTTTACCGGTCTTATTGTAAGGCACATAATCAATAGCCCTGAGCAAAGCTGGCCTAAAGTTATTGGTCACTTTGCCTAGTACAGGTAGAGGCAGGGTGCAGATACAATAATCGGCAACCAATTCTTTTTCCTTTCCGGCTTCTGTATAGGATATAGCTACTTTTTCTTCCTCATTGATCACGGATAGCACCTGAGCATCCAGCACTAAATCATCACGGACTTGTTGCTCCAATGCTTTACTAATTTGATCCATTCCTCCGACCGGCTGAAATAACGTCTGCTGGAGATTGAGGTCGTATTCAGGCAGATTTGAAAACGATGGATCGAGAAAGCCGGACTCAATGATATCCGAAAGTGCGAAGGCATCAGCACTCCGGCCAGCTCTGGTGCCAGCACCGGGATAATTCTGGTAGCCCCTTCTTGAGCTGCCCTTGTACAGGCGATCGATATCCAGATCACCTTCTACCCGCAAGTATTCCAATATTTTCTCCTGATCTTCTGAGGTTAATGGCTGATCCAGACTGTCTGCTGAAAGGCATTTATGCATGAGCTCAGCCAGGTAGCCCCGTATGTCATTATGGATTTCCCTGATGCGCACAGGCTTGTTTGCAAGGCTGCCTTTATTATGCTCACTGTAGAAATATGCACCTTCATTGATATTGTTGTAGGATTCTAAAGGCACGCCTAATGCCTTACAATAATGCATGGTCAAAGCATGATGATGTGGAATGCGTGCCGCTCCTGCATTTAGATATTGCCCCTTGTCAAATTCACAAACCTGATTTGGCTTATCTATTTCCTTCTCCTGATCTCCACCCCGCACCGTCCATACCCGACCTCCTGTACGCTTGCGCGCTTCCAAAATAGTTACTTGATAGCCCAGCTTTCTAAGCTCCCATCCGGCAGTCATACCGGCAAGACCTGCACCCAGTATTGCTACATGGGCCTTGCGATCAGTTGAATATAGGTCAAATGTTTTGAGAGGTGCCTCGGTTACAAAACCGAGGGCTTTTAGCGAAAGAAAACCAAGACCTGCAGCAGCAGATGATTTCTGGATAAAATTGCGTCGGCTTACCATAATCATCTGGCAACCTACAATTTCAGCCATGGAGAAAGAAAGGATGCTCTGGATTTACGCCTTCTCGATTTGAAATAATTTGGACGAATAAAGCATTTTCAATAGAAGGTGGAATTATAGACTTAATTTTGAAATATTTTCATCCAAAGGAAACTCTTGATGCATAGCTCTCTAATCAATAGCATCATCTGTTAGCAAAATTAGAATTGCCTGCAACGGACCTTGCAACTTGCCTGAAAATGTGGATTTAGCGGACAATGTGTGGCGTAATGCCACAGTAATATGCTGAAAAACCTCAAATAAAACGGTCATTAGCATCTGGCACCATATTTACACCTACATCCAGCAAAAAATGATTTTTATGAAAAAGATAGGAACAATACTAATAGCCTTTTTTGTTGTGACCGGATGTACGAGTCAATCTCAGGAGCAAAGTGAATCTTCCAATGAAGGGATCAGCTCCGAGACCATGCAAAAAGAGAAAAAACAATTAGCAGATCAACTTGAAAATACGAGGGAAGATATCGACAATACAATTGCAGATCTCGAACAGAAAATTTCAACTGAGGGCGAGCGTGCTAAAGAAAGTGTATCTACTGCATTGAATGATTTGAAAGATGAGCGATCCAAAATCAATCAGGAATTACAAAAAGTAAAAGAAGCCACTACTGAAAACTGGCAAAAAGTAAAATCTGATGCAGAGACTACCTTTAGCAATGTGGAAGATGATCTCAACAATGCTAAAGAAGATATAGAAAACGCATTCAAAGAAATTACAGATTCTAATGGCTAGCGTGTAGCAACCATTCTTTGAACTGGGAAAAATCAGCCTTCATCGGAATGGCTTTTTTCTCCCGGTTCACCAAAGCTTCAAGGCGATCAGGCAGTTGAACATCAGTGCCGGTCGCCTTTTTTACAATGTCTCCAAATTTGGCAGGATGGGCCGTGGCCAAAAATACACCTTTAGTGCTTGCCGGTTCACCGGTTAAATATGCTTTGAGTGCTTCATAGCCGATCGCGCTATGCGGGCACAACAGGTAGTCCTGATGCTCTTTGACCTCCCTGATGATCGATAAGATATGCGCATCATCATAGCTGGCACCATCAACCCATGCTACGATATCCTCATATTTACCATCAAACAAAGCCTGTAATCTCGGGAAGTTGCTTGGGTTGCCCACATCCATGGCGTTGGCATAGGTTTTCACCGAAGGCCTGGGTTCAAATTTGCCGGTTTTCAAGTATTCCGGTACTACTGCATTGGCATTGGTGGCTGCTATAAACTTCTTAACCGGCAACCCCATTCTGAAGGCCATGAGGCCACCGCACAAATTGCCAAAATTGCCGCTCGGTGTACAGAAAACTACATACGAAGGCTCCATTTTTTGAACCTGCCCCCAGGCATAGAAATAATAGAATGATTGCGGTAGCAGGCGTGCTATATTGATGGAGTTGGCCGAAGACAGGTTCATCTTTTGATTGAGATCTGCATCCAGAAAGGCTTCCTTGACCATTCGCTGACAATCATCGAATACACCATCTATCTCAAGTGCTGTGATATTACCGCCGTTGGTGGTGAGCTGTTGTTCCTGCACAAAAGAGACTTTTCCTTTAGGATAAAGGATGGTCACCTTAATGCCCGGCACATTGAAAAACCCTTGTGCTACGGCACTGCCGGTATCACCTGAGGTGGCGACCAATATATTGATTTCACGCTGTTCTTTTTGCAGGAAATGACCCATCACCCGAGACATGAACCGCGCTCCAAAATCTTTGAATGCCAGGGTAGGCCCCTGGAATAATTCCAATGCATGAATACGGTCGCTTAGCGGAACGAGTGGTGCCGGAAAGTTTACTGCCTCCTCTACAATAGCTTGCAGGTCACCCTCCTCTATTTCATCACCTATCATTGCCTTGCTCACTTCAAAAGCTATCTCACCTAAACCCATATTGGGCAGCTCCTTAAAAAATCCATCCGGCAATACAGGTATTTGGGTAGGCATAAAGAGACCATTATCATCTGGTAACCCTTTAAAAACGGCTTCTTTGAAAGAAACTTCAGGGGATTTATGATTGGTACTGTATAGGATCATGGTTATAAAATTTTAGGGCCTAAGGTGTTTACCCTGGAATGATAAATGGTATAGCTAATGCTGGCCTTTGAAAGCACCTGCTCGAATGCATTCGCTATTTTCTCGGCAATAAAAGTATTATACGTGAGTGCAAAACAAGTTGGGCCACTGCCCGAAATGCTAAATCCCAGTGCACCGGCCTGCATAGCGGCCAACTTCAAATCTGCGAAGGATGGAATCAAACCTGCTCGATGAGGTTCTATGACTACATCCTCCAGCGATCGACCAATCAGGGCAAAATCATTGGACATCATGCCGGCAACAAGGCCAGCCGTGTTTCCCCATTGTCGGACAGCAGAGGATAGTGGTATTTCTTTTGGGATGACCCCTCGGGCATCACTGGTTTTCACCGAAACGTGTGGATAAACCAGCACAATACGCAGCTCTTTCGGTGTTGGGATCTCCACAATATCGAATGGGGCCTCTCCCCGTGCCAAAATCAAGCCCCCAAGTAAAGCGGGCGCTACATTGTCGGCATGGACACTGCCCGAAGCAAATTTTTCACCTTCCAGTGCTGCCGGAAGTAGTGCCCGCCGGGAAAGTGGTTCACCAAAAAGGGTATTGGCCGCAAAGGCTCCAGCTACCGCACTGGCCGCACTGGAGCCGAGTCCACTGCCAAAAGGCATTTTCTTGTGCAACCGGAACCTGATGCCTTTCTCTATACCAGTTTCCTTTAAAAAGGCCTGCATGGCAATGCCGGCGGTGTTTTCTGAAGCCACCAGCGGCAACTTGCCCTCATCACCAGTGATCTCTTCAATGACCACCCCAGGCTCCTCAGAGACCCAAGCCTCTATCTCATCACCCGGATTTTCAAGGCACAGGCCCAATGCATCAAAGCCACAGCCCACATTTCCAATGCTGGCCGGGGCAAATACCCTGATCTTATCGGACATGGGCTGATATGAATTTGTAATTGTCCTGAATGAAGTGGTTGCTGATCGAAATGATCTCTGCAAATACCCCTGCTGATGTAACCTCGGCACCAGCCCCGGGACCTTTTACCACCAGTGGTCTTTCAGCGTACCTTTTGGTGGTAAATGATACAATGTTGTCACTGCCAGAGAGGCTGTAAAAAGGATGGTCGGGGCCAACTTTTTCCAGTTTAATATGCGCCTGACCTCTTTCCATCATAGCGATAAGCCTTAGCACCTTGCCTTCCGCTGCTGCCTCATCTTTGATTTTGGTAAGGGCAGCATCATTTTTTTCCAGCTCAGCGAAAAATGCCTCAACAGAATCTACTTCAAAGCATGATTGCGGAAGAATAGGTTCCAGCTTAACATCTTCCGGCTCAAGGGTAAGTCCTGCCTCTCGGGAAAGTATCAGAATCTTTCGGGCTACATCCATACCATTGAGATCATCTCGTGGATCTGGCTCGGTTAGTCCCTTTTCTTTTGCCTGCTTTACAATATCACTGAATTTAGCCTCGCCGGTGAAATTATTGAAGATATAAGAAATCGTACCGGAGAGTATACCTTCAATTTTTCTGATCTTATCACCACTAATTTTAAGGTCGTTCATCGTGCTGATGATCGGCAGTCCTGCGCCTACATTAGTTTCGTAGAGAAACTTACATCCATGGTCATTAGCGGCCTTTTTCAGCTTGGTGTAGTTGGCGAACTTTCCGGAATTAGCCAGTTTATTAGGCGTCACTATGCTGATCGAAGCATTGAGAATCTCCTCGTAGTATTGGATTACATCCTGATTGCTGGTGCAGTCCACAAATACGCTATTGGACAGGTTCATCGACTTCATCTTGTCAATGAAATCCTCAATGCTGGAGTTATTTCCTGGAAAATCTATCAGAGACCTCCAATTCTTAAGGTCAATTCCTTCTTCATCAAAAGCCATATTTCGGCTATTGGCAATACCTACTACATTGAGTTTAAGGGCCCGCTCATTAAGGAGGTAATCAAACTGCTGTGCAATCTGCTGGAGCAAAGTGCCACCTATCAAACCGGTGCCCAATAGAAATATATTGAGCGATTTACGATCAGAAAGGAAGAATGCTTCATGCAATGTATTAAGTGCCTTAGAGAGGTTGGGCTGGCCAATCACCACCGATATATTCAGCTCTGAAGATCCCTGTGCAATTGCTGCTACGTTGATACCATTTTTACCCAAGGCATTGAATAATCGCCCGGCTATACCGGGTGTTTGCTTCATGTTTTCACCAATAATGGCTACCACACTAAGGTTCTCTTCAGTCGCAATTTTCTCAATCTCACGTTCCTGAATTTCACGTTTAAATTCTTCCTTCAAAGTAGAAGCAGCTGCCTTTGTATCATCGGGGCTCACGGCAAATGTGATGCTGTGCTCAGAAGATGCCTGGGTAATGAGTATTACATTGATACCATTGCGCGCCAGGGAGCCAAATAGCCTGGAGGCGACCCCCGGCACACCTACCATTCCACTACCGATAAGGCTTACGAGAGCAACATTTTCAATGGAGGAAATACCTTTTACGGGAAACTTAAGCTTGCTTGACTTCTTGCTGATGTATGTTCCTTCAAAATCTGGATTGAAGGTATTCTTTATGCGAAGGGGAATCTTTTTGTTGATGGCAGGCTGCAGTGTAGGTGGGTAAATTACCTTCGCCCCAAAATGAGACATCTCCATGGCTTCTACGTAACTCAGTTGCGGCATGGAATAAGACTCCTTGACCTTACGAGGATCGGCTGTCATCACCCCATCCACATCCGTCCAAATCTCTACCTCTTCTGCCTCTAAAGCAGCGGCAATGATACTGGCCGTGTAGTCTGACCCACCACGGCCCAGTGTAGTGGTTACATGCTCTTCATTACTGGCAATAAAGCCTGTGATCATAGTCAGCTGTGGCCCTGCTGCAAAGAAGTCATTGATATTTTGGTTGGTTGTTTTGAAGTCTACACGAGCATTACCAAAGTGGCTGTCTGTTTTGATAATTTGCCTGGTGTCCATAAAATGGCATTCCATGGCCTGAGTTCTTAGATACAGGGCAATCATATTGGCGGATAACCGCTCGCCAAAGCTCAGGATGATATCGAGCGACCGGGCTGACAATTCTTTAAGGAGGTAAATTCCATGCAGAAATTCCCGAAGCTCCAAAAACATGGCATCAATAATTCTATGGCCCTCCTCATGCGTCTGACCCTGGTTTAGGTCGGTCATCGTTCTTAGGTGCTTCTGCTTCAGCTCCTCCAGGCGCACCAAATAATGCTGGTCACCTTTTACAGCTAACTTTCCCAGCTCTATCAATTGATTGGTGACCCCTCCCATGGCTGATACCACCACGGCGATAGGCTTATTTTGATAATAATACCCGGCAATGATATCACCCACACGTCTTATGTTGTCTGCAGACCCGACTGATGTTCCTCCAAATTTTAGAACCTTCATACCCTTGTTTTTCATAAAGGAGGCAAAATTGGATAAATAAAGCCAAAATGCCTACCTAAGGCAAAGGGATTAAGCCCATTAGTAAGCAATTTGGGTCATAGAGGATTCTTGCTACAGCACACTTTTAGCTTATTGTTGATCCAGACCGTAGGCACCCAACTGGGCATTCCAATCACTGGATCTTATTTCTTCCAGCAAAATAGGATTGATCTGCTCCAACAAAGGATGGTTTTTCTGAAAAGCAAAACTATAATACTGTGTGAAAAATCGTGCCGGTAATACCGCCACATCTTCTATCTCACTAGCTTGCTTAAGTGTGTATTGGAGTAGCGCATCATCATATACTACTGCCGCAGCCTGCCCTTCTACCAGTGACTGAATGGCATTATCGAGGTTATCCCTCGTCCGGTAGTCAATATGCATGGCATTCAGGTAATTAGCACCTGTACTGGCTTCCACTGTCAAAGTTTTTACCCTGCGCAAATCTTCAGGGCCATTGATATTGGTTTCAAGCTCATTCACAGTTAAAGCGGAGGCTATGCTGGCCGTAAATCCACTGATAATGATGATAGAGGCAAACATCCAAACCAGAGCAACTATACGCCCACCTGCAGTGCGGGGAGACTTATCGCCATAGCCTACGGTAGTCATGGTCACTGCAGACCACCACAGGCCCTGCCATAATCCTTGCAGACCTTTGCCGCCAAACTCATCAGGATTTGCCTTCCGCTCAAACAGCCACGCAATAATGCCTATGGCAGCCAATACCACCACCAAAAGTCCCACTGCCGAGAAGAATTGCCAGGAGAAAAAGTTCTGTACAAAGGCAAATAGTGCATTGCTATCATCTGTGTTCACTGCAATGGCAAGACTGGTGATATAGAAAGGCTGTGTAAAATCCATTTGCTTAAGTCGCTCAGCGGTTACCGTAAGTGGATTGATTGAGAGGTCTACTTCATTGTTAGCAAGGGCTTTCAACAATCCATCCAGGTCATAGGGCTTATATTGATAGTCGATATTCTGCTCGTCAGCAACCTTTTCCCAAAGCCAAACACTGATACCACTGTAAGTGCCATCCTCCTCAAAAATAACAAATGGCGGTGCATCCTTTACCCCCACGATGAGCGTTTCCTGAGCCGCTTGCGCCCGCCCATTATAACTCCACATTCCTAATACAAGAAAACTTATTAATGCTATATAGTAATTTCTCATGCTACTTTTTTTTGTCGGTTTTAATATTCAATTCACTTCAAATCACACGTTCATGACACCATTAAAATAAAAGGAAGTTTTCAAAAGGCATAATAGGGCTAAATTATGGCATTGATTTAATCAAGAATTGACTAGCCATGGATTGTGTCCTCACAAGCCATTACTTTTCATAATTCTGGTTGGTGGAGACACACAAACAGGGTTTAGAAGGTAACTTGAAAAGTAGGGCTAGTTAGATCAGATGATTCAAGGGTAAAATCAATCCATAGTCAGAACCAAAGCTGAAATTTTAAACATAAAAGAAATAGAAATGAAAATTAACTACTTAAGCATATGAAGAGGATATTTCAACTTGGACTCGTAGCGGTGCTTATACTTATGGTTACGCAGGTCGATGCTCAGAAGAAAAAATCTGCATCACCACAAACGGTAAGCTATGATACAGCACTCTACAACAAATTAAAATGGCGTAATCTGGGACCCTTCAGAGGTGGTAGATCTACTACATCAACCGGTGTAGTTGGACAGCCATTTACCTACTACATGGGCACTACCGGTGGAGGTGTCTGGAAGACAACTGACGGTGGTTTAAATTGGAAAAATATTTCTGATGACTATTTCAAGACCGGTTCTGTGGGTGCAGTGGCCGTAGCAGAATCTGATCCCAATGTAGTATATGTGGGGATGGGTGAAGGTCCGATCAGACCTGTGATGACCACCTCCGGCGATGGCGTATATAAATCTACAGATGCCGGTAAAACCTGGACACATCTTGGTTTGGAACAAACAAGACACATTTCCCAGGTAAGAATTCACCCTGACAACCCAGACGTTGTATATGTTTCAGCAATGGGCAGCCCTTATGTCCCTTCTCAGGATCGTGGCATCTATCGTTCAAAAGATGGCGGCAAAAGCTGGGAGCGGGTATTATTCGTAGATGAGAATACAGGAGCGGTGGATTTGTCTATGGATATGACCAATCCAAGGATTCTGTACGCTGCAACCTGGGACTATCAGCGATTGCCCTGGTACGGGCGTAGTGGTGGCCCTGGCAGTGGTATTTGGAAATCTACCGATGGTGGTGATACGTGGAATGAACTAACCGAGGGACTTCCTGAAGGTGTAATGGGCAAAATTGGTGTTTCAGTTTCGCGGGCCAACCCAGAAAGGGTTTATGCCATCATCGAAGCGGAAAAAGGTGGGCTTTACCGCTCAGACAATGCCGGCAAAAGCTGGAAGCGCATGAATGGTGAACGCATCATTCAAACCCGTAGCTGGTACTACATGCACATATTTGCTGATACACAAGATGAAAATATTGTGTATGTAATGAATGCCCCCTTCAATAAATCTATAGATGGTGGTAAAACTTTCACCCAGGTAAGGGTGCCTCACGGCGACAACCATTATCTGTGGATTAATCCAAACGATAATAAGAATATGATCAACTCCAATGACGGTGGTTCAAATATCACCTTCAACGGAGGCGAATCCTGGAGTACCCAACGCAATCAACCTACCGTACAGGTATACCGGGTCAATGCAGACAACCAGTTTCCATACTGGGTATACGGAGGGCAGCAGGATAATTCTTCCGTAGGAATCCCCAGCCGCACCTTCAGTAACGGTATCAGTTGGAAAGACTGGATTGCCGGTGTGGGTGGTTGTGAAAGTGCCTATGTAGCCTTTGACCCTAACAACCCAAGGCTTATGTATGCGGGCTGCTACCAGGGTATCATCCAGGAGTATGATCGTGAAGTTGACCGTGTGAAAGACATCAAGGCCTACCCTGAAAACGGACTGGGTGAACCATCTGATGAGCAGAAATACAGATTCAACTGGAATGCCCCCATATTGGTGTCTCAGCACGATTCGGATGTCATCTATCATGCAGCTCAAATGCTGCTCCGCTCTACCAACAGAGGTATCACATGGGAAGAAATCTCTCCGGATTTAACCAATAATGATTCAACCAAAATGGGTAAAGGCGGTGGCCCAATCACCAATGAGGGTGCCGGAGGTGAAGTTTACCAAACCCTGATGTATGTGGCTGAGTCTCCGCACTCCGCTGATGTAATCTACACCGGATCTGACGATGGCCTGGTTCATATCACACAGGATGGTGGCAAAAACTGGGAGAATATCACGCCTCCACAAATTGGTGAAGGAATGATCAATGCTATTGATGTAAGTCCACATGACCCGGCTACTGCATTTGTAGCATTCACCCGATATAAATTCAATGATTTCACTCCGTATGCCTACAAAACCTCAGATTATGGTAAAACATGGACGGCTATTACCAACGGTGTAGAAGCTGAAAACTGGGTTCGCGTGGTTCGTGAAGACCCGGCGCGCAAGGGGCTATTGTACATGGGTACCGAAAGAGGATTGTATGTATCTTTTGATGCCGGTGCCAGCTGGAAGAGATGGCAATTGAATATGCCTTACACACCAATCACAGATTTGAAAGTTCACCAAAATGACCTGATTGCAGGTACACAAGGCCGCGGCTTTTGGATTCTGGACGATCTTACGCCTTTACATCAGCTTTCTGCTGAGGTGGCGGCCAGTGATGTCTATTTATTCAACCCTAGAGATGTGGTAAAAGCGCAGCGCTCGGCGATGCGCAGACAGCCCCCCTATGGAGAAAACCCATATTTTGGTGCTTCCTTGAAATATTATGTGAAAGAGGTGAATGAAGAGGATACTATTCCATTGAGCATTGAAATAATTGATGATAGGGATGTGGTAATCAGAAAATTCAGCACTGATGCTGAAGACAAATCTGCCAAACTGGAGCCTAAATCAGGTATGAATATTCTGGAATGGGATCTGCGCGTAGAGAATTTCAAGCCTGCTAAAGGAGTCATGACACCTAGAGGTGGTGCGTTGGCTGCTTACCAGGTAGTCCCAGGCGATTTTAAGGTAAAATTGACAAAGGGTGAGTACACCCAAACACAACCGCTGAAAATATTGCCAGATCCTCGCGAGACTGTTTCTTCCGCGCAATTTGCTGAAAAAAGAGAGATGCTGGAGACGCTTAAATCTGAAATTGATGCGATCTATGACAACTTGAACAATATGCAGGAAGTGAGAATGCAGATAAAATCCCTGAAGGAACGATTTGAAGAAGACGAATCTATGGGTGATGTCATGGAGAAGGGTGATGCGATTAATAAGAAGGTAACTGAAGTGGAAAATCAGCTGATTTCACCCAAGCAGGAAACTTTCCAGGATGTCATCAACTTCCGTAATCAGCTCGATAATCAGCTTTATTATCTTCTTCAAACTATCGATGGCAACATCCCACCCATCACCGATGGAGAAAAAGTAAGGTATGAAGATCTGAATAAGGAATGGATGAAAATCAAGGCAGATGCAGATCAGATCATGAATGTGGAAGTTCCTGAAATGAATAAAATGCTAAGAGAAAAAGACACTCCCTACATCGCGCCTAAAGTTGATAAGGAGGAGGAAAAAGTAGGTTCCTAAACACCAGATTTATTAGAACAAAAAAGGCCAATCTATTTTCAGGTTGGCCTTTTTCATTATCAGTCTTTAATGATTCTGAATACCGTAAACCTTTCTTCGATGGTCATACCCAAAATGTAAACCCCGGGAGCTAAGGTGGAAATGTCGTGTAATGCAGACCACTGATTACCGCTCCGTTGTATTGGAATCTCCAATATTCTACTTCCTTGCAGCGTAAATACAAAAATCTCAGGTTTAGCACTACTTAATTCCAGCGGTACATTGATTGTGATGCTGCTCGATACTGGATTTGGATAAAGCTCTATCAATCCTTTATCAAAGGATTTGGAAATTCCCGTTACAGGATCTATTACATTGAAGGATATAGTATCCGAATTAGCAGAGAAACAGCCTTCTACATTGACATTGGCAAAAACTTCGTAATACCCTGTGTCCACCACTGTGATGAACTGTTCATTTTCATCTGGCAATAATGCACCATTACTGTACCAGGCTATATTTTCTGCTGATGAAGAGCTAACCACTACAGAATCCGGCTCAGCGAGCGTTATTAAAACAGTAGGCGGTAGAGGATTGATACAAAAGGTCTGGCGGATCGTATCTGTCGGATTAATGTTTTCATTTCCTGGATTAAAAGCCTCTACAGTCACTATACCAGCATTTTCAATAAAAAGTGTATCATTCATCAAGTTTACAGGGCCTTCCACAAGATAGGTGACCGGTAAATTCTCAGATGTGCTTGCATTTAGCAATACAAATGGTGATGAAACTACCACAGCCTGCAGACTATCCATCGTAATATCCTGGGTTCTTTTAAAAATGGAGAAGGATACCGTATCGGGTACTGCGGCATTGAAGTTTTCATTCCCATCCTGAGTAGCGATAACCGTCACCAGTCCAGCTCCTGTAATTACCACTGAGTCATCTTCCAAAATAGCCGGGCCTGTGACTTCCACATTGGGCAATAAACCTGAACTTACTGCAACCGACAAAGGGTATTTTAAGCTGTCAAAAACAGCGTCTTGAAATAAAGTTTTGTTTTCTATCTCCAGAATCTGATCCGCCTTTTGTATGTCGAAAGTCCTTTGAATCGCTTCTGAAGGATTAAAATTGGCATTCCCCAACTGTCTTGCAGTGACGGTAACAGTACCAGCTGCGTTAATGATAACTGCACTGGTGTCTGCATTGAAAGTACCACTACCCTGAATGGTGAAAGTAATAGGTAACCCCGTGGAAACTGTGGCGAATAGCTGTATATCGGGATCTCCAAAAGTGGCATCAGGAATGGGGTCAAAAGTCAATATTTGGCTACCCTTAACAATCTCAAAAGTGCGCGTGACATTTTCAGCTGCATTGTAGCTGGCATTGCCTGCCTGCGATGCTGTAATACTTGCCACACCTGCACCAATTATTGTAACCTCCTGACCACTGATGGTGATCGGCCCTTCTGCTGATAAGGTAACGGGTAAGCCTGAAGAAGCAGTGACAGCCAGTGTAAAAGACCCATCTGTAAATACCTTGTTTGCGATAACCTCAAAGGTGATTTGCTGATTGAATTTCTCAATTATCCCATCACAGTTATTATCCAACCCATTGGGCTGTGTGGGTGCGCCGGGATAAATTTCATCATTGCTGTCGTTGCAATCTCCTCCCTGAGCAACATAACCAGCCGGTTGACTGCAATTTGTTATAGTTTGGCCATCAGCACCAAAGCCATCACCATCGTTATCGCGAAACCATGTCTGCGGAGCTCCAAGGTTAGGGTTATTATCATTACAATCATTGGCATTGGCAGCATATCCTACCGGGGTTTCACAGGAAATCACAAACGATGAGGGATCACCAAATCCATCTCCATCATTATCAATGTAAAACTGACCTGTATTTTCTGAAGGATCGTTGGGGTCACTGCCACTAAGTACCTCCTGGTTGTCTTCACATCCGTCACCATCACTATCCGCCTCAAGGGGATTTGTGTTGTGGGTGTTTACTTCTGCACCATCGGTTAGTCCGTCATTGTCTGAATCGGCATCAAGAGGAAAAGTATTGCGCGCTATTTCTTCGTCATCATCCAGTCCATCACCATCGGAATCTATTTTTGTAGGGTCTGTTCCCTGGTTAAACTCCTGCCCATCGGATATGCCATCGCCATCGGTATCACTTTTTAATGGGTCGCTCCCTATGCCGATCAGGAAATTAGCTTCATCACCATCACTCAGCCCATCACCATCCGTGTCAGGGTTGGAGGGATCTGTACCGAGCTCCAGTTCACGGCCATCATCCAGATTATCATCATCCGTATCGAATAATGTAGGATCAAAATCAAAGGTTGGATGGTTGAATTCATCTCCATCGGAAATGCCATCACCATCTGAATCTCGAAGAAAAGGACTTAAAATATTAGGATTGGCCACCTGTGAGAGAATTGAGTTTGCTGTACCCTGGGTTTCTTCTCCATCAAGTAATCCATCATCATCTACATCTGCTGTTAGAGGATCATAGCCGGGCGCATCGTTACCGGGGTTCGCCACATCAAGATTATCGATTTCAAATCCATCGGTCAGCCCGTCTCCATCGGTATCCGGTTTGGTAGGATCTGTTGTGTAAATATTGATCTCATCACTGTCAGAAAGGCCATCCCCATCGGTATCCTGACCATATGAATCATTAACTGAAAACAGTAAAATGCTAAATATCAGTAACAGATATAATTGGAATAACCGCATGTGCAATCAGTTTATTTTGATCTAGTAATTCAATTGTAAATGTATTGTTTTCAGTCGAATACTGAACAGTTAAGCCAAAACTTAGGCCTGTTAATTCAATATTAAATCTTTAAATATTTCGATGAATAACTCTTTTATCTCGACATAAATCTTTGCATTGCCTACAATAGTAAATACTTTTACTATCTAAACTCTGTACTTTCTACTATGAAACCTTTCTACCGAGGCATGATGCTTTTCATCGTGCTGTTTTCTCTATTTCAAGTAAACGTATTTGCTGATTCAGTCGGTAATGTAGACGTTGAAGCAATTTGTCGAATCAATGAGACCAGCTACAGCTGGCGTTTCACTAACAATGGTGAAGCAACCAAAAAGGTAACCTATAAGGTACTCCCAAATGGTAACACCCGAAATACATGGGTACAACCGGGTGAATCTAAGGATATCTCTCAAAATGCAAATGATGGTAGTTCTTTGGAAGTAACTGTCGGGGAATCCATCATCATTGTAGATGGCATCACTGATATGTGTCAAATAGAAGGCATTGAATTGACCAGTGTTTGCCATGACAACCCTGACCGACGTATGTGGCGGGTCAGAAACCCTAACAATTTCAGGGTATATGTTACCTGGGACCTGTATGGTTCTGATAAATCCGGAGGTTTCTATTTGCCAGCTGCCGGAAAAGGCGTTGAAAAATGGGATGGAGATGGTGTATTTGAGTATAAATTCTTTCAGACTGCCAATGTAGGTGGCCCTAATACGCTTCGATTGCATTATGGTGATGGTCAAATGAAGACCAAAGCTTCGTGCAATTGTGTTTGTCCAGTGAACCAGTCGTTAGCTGTTGAATCTGTATGTTCTGAAAGAAATAACAACTTTAAGTGGACAGTAACTAACCCCAACGACAAGGCAGTTTGGGCACAGCAGGACGGTACAGATCGATGGAGAAAAATAAATGCAAACAGCTCAATCAGCTTTTTCACGAACACCGACACCCGGGCGTTTACAGTAAATTATGGAAACAACCAGAGCACCGGACCGGTGGAAATGACAACAGGTCCCTGTGTATCTGTTAACCCAAATAACCCCGGAGACCCAAGAGGTATTTTTTATATTGACAATGCTTCAGATAAAGTATACACGGTCGAACTGGTTCCCGGAGATAACAAGAAAGCTATTCTCACACCATTTTTCGATTCACCTTATGGAGATGCTCATATGAGCTTAAATACCCACGGTGATAAATTATTTATAGTACAAGGCGGTGGAGACAACAGATACGGATATTTTGACCTTAATACGCGTGAATATCAAGAGGTTGGAAAATTAAATGTAGGTGCAGTTTTTCAGGTTACATTCAATCCTTATGGGGAGATGTACTTTGCTGCTAACAACCTCAACCAAATCAAGGTGATGTCAGACCCCTTGAGTGGTGAGTTTGAAAGCTATGGTGCTATATATGTGCCTGGCAAAGGCTACATCAATCTCAATGGTGCCGACATGGCCTTCAATTCCGATGGTTCATTCTTTGTGGCTACACATGCTGGAAATAAAATCTACAAGGTAACCGGTGAAAAAGGCAATTTACAGGGTGAGGAAGTCTCCACAACAGACGGCAAAAAAGCTACCGGACTGGCTGCCTTAAATTCAGAGCTTGGTGATTTAGTGTTTTCTGCGCGCGATGAATCGGCAATGACAGTACTTTCTTTGGAATCTGGAGCCTTTACAGAATATCCCATTGAAGGAGAAATTACAGTGATGGGCTGGGGTGATATGACCAGTGGTGTATTTAATGTGAATTTTGATGGTTGCCAGGTATATCTGGCTGACGAGGATACTCAGGTCATTTATGCCATCAATACAGATATGAATACAGGCACTTCAACGGCCACAGCATTATTTGACTATCCATTTGAAGGTATTCATATTGCTCTAAATCTGGAGGGTGATAAGCTGTACGTGGTAAGCAGTAGAGATCAGAATAGATTTGGTTATTTTGATTTTAGCACTTTCCAATTCACTGAACTCAATGATTTGGGTGGTGTTGGTAAGATTACACAGCTTGCATTTAGCCCATATGGTGAGCTTCATTTTACTTCGAATACCAATAACGAACTGTACAAGTTCACTGATATTGAAAACAGTTCGTATGTAAGCCTTGGTAAAGTCAGAATTGATGGCACTAACAATTTCATCAATATTGAAGGGTCTGATATTGCATTTGACCAGGATGGCACTTTCTATTTGGCAAGCAATAATACCCCAGATGACATTTATCAGGTGTCTGGTGTAGCCAATCATTTATTGGCCGTACCTATCACCGGAAATATGGGCGGCCATATCACAGGCCTTGCTATTGATGATGAAGGAGACTTGCTTGTGTCTTATCAGAATAAAAACTATATCAAACACATCGATACAGAAACGTTTGAAAAAACAAATCTAAGCCTGGGTGGTGATATTGCTCAGGCCGGATGGGGCGACATGTCTTCATCATGCTTCAATCAGCTGGAGTTTTGCGATGGTTATGCTTCCAGAGTAGTTAGCTACAACCCAGGTACTTTGAAAACAGGTGTTGGTACACCTCCACAGGATCGAATGATTGCTGAAAATGCTCTGGGCAAACCACAGGAATCAGAAAATGTAAATTTCGTATCGCTCGGTTTTGGTGGTGATATCGTGCTGGAACTAGCAAGCCCTGTTTATAACTACAATAAAAACGGTGTATATGTAGATAATGAAAACTCCATCAATTACGGAGAAAAGTCAATGGCCGATATTGTAATAGTTGAAACCAGCTATGGCAAAAGACAGCAAAATTGTGGTCCTGACAGGAATAAAAACTATCCTGAGAAAATGCTGGTATACGGCAAGCAATCTCTCGGTGATCCTGAGTGGATTCTATTGAGCAATCCGGAAGGCGAATGTAGATCATCGTTTATTGATGTGGCTCCTGCCATAGCAGCCGGCCTGGAATATGTTCAGTACCTTAAAATTGAAGATGTATCTGACCCTCAGTACTTCCCTAACTCAGCTGATGGCTATGATGTAGATGGTGTTATCATCTGCCCAGGTGAGGTTGTTGCTGCCATTACAGGTGCCGGTAGAGATGGATTGCCGATTGCAAATGCCAGAACCCTTGGTGAGGATATAGCCTTCAATTGGGATTTCTTCAACAAAGAACCAAATGAGGCAGGCGATCGATTAAATATGATCAATGTATATCCTAACCCAATCATTACAGACGAAATACAACTAAGTATAGATCGTGACTGGGAGTCGGCTGGTTTTGATATCCTTGACATTTCAGGAAGGCTCTTAATGCAAGGGCAAGTTGGTAGAAATGCACCTACGATTGATATCAACAGTCTATCCAATGGGATCTACATACTTAATATTTCTGTAGGCACAGAGCAGGAATCAATCAAAATCAAAGTGAGGAAATAATTCCATCAACCATATCTATAAAAGCCCGGTGAATTACTTCGCCGGGCTTTTTTTAGTTTTCCGGATACCAATTTCGCAGCCTCACTTCAATAGCGTTGTTTTGTTTTTCTACATTGGTCTTAAATGTAGCCACATCGGCAAGCCCGTCTTTGCCGCGATAGTGAAATGGATAAACGATTTTTGGTTGAAAGGCCAATACCCCGGAAGCTGCCTGATCAATATCCATGGTATAAGGGAGGTTCATGCAGACAAAGGCCACATCAATGTCTTTAAGAATTCTCATCTCTGGAATATCCTCTGTATCTCCCGAAATGTAGACACGCTTTCCACCCATAGTTAGTACATAGCCATTTCCTCTGCCTCTAGGGTGGCGCGATTCCCTGGTCTCCGGTAGATTATACATGGGTATTGCTTCTATAGATATACCTTCCCAATTTGTCTTTTCTCCGTTACCAATTACAGTCACCATATACATTCCATTCATCTCATCAGCTACGGCCTGAGGCACTATGAAATTGGCCTTATCCGTATTGAGTATTTCAAGCGTGGATGGGTTATGATGATCACCATGTACATCAGTAATCAAAATAAGATCCGGGTCTGGTAATCCGGCAAATGCTTCTTTCCCACCATACGGATCCACAAATATGATTTTTCCATTCCACTCAAGAGCGAGTGTTCCATGAAGTATCGGTTGAATAACAAGGTTACCGTTGGTCGTTTCAATTACATCACCCTGTAAAGTTTGAGTGTGCCCCCAGGTAACGACAGCAGCAAAAACTAATGCAAATATGTATTTCATAATCAGGATTTTAGTTCGGTAGTGATAACGACAATTCTTCCAACATGTTTATAGCATATTTTTAAAGGTTAACCATTCACATGTCAGACTACTTTGAGGCATTCCTTTTAAGTTTGCACACATGTTATTCAAAAGCCTGCTTTTCAATTTTCTAACCTGGCGTCTGAAGCATATCAGTGACAATAACTTCATTCTGATAGTAGCAAGTATAGTAGGGATGATCGCAGGTGTTGCGGCGGTCACATTGAAAAGCGCGGTGCATTTCATACAGCATCAGCTCGAAAAAAATCTTGATGCCACCGGTATCAACTATTTATACCTTGGGTTTCCACTGATAGGAATTTTACTTACCGTCCTTTTTGCCAAGTATGTGCTCCGCGAAAAGCTGGGTCATGGTATTACGAATATTCTTTACAGCATTTCAAAAAACTCCAGCATCCTCAAGCGCTCAGGTATGTATTCCCGCATGATCACCAGTGCTATCACAGTAGGTTTTGGAGGTTCTGTGGGGCTAGAGGCACCTATAGTGGTTACAGGCTCTGCCATTGGCTCTAACCTGGGTCGCCTGGTCCATCTCAACTATAAAAGGCGAACCTTACTCATTGCCTGCGGGTCCGCAGGAGCTATTTCTGCCATCTTTAATTCGCCTATAGCAGGGGTGATCTTTGCTGTAGAAGTCATTTTGACAGATATTACCATCTCACAATTCATCCCTATTCTTATAGCCTCCGTTTCCGGATCTATTATCTCAATCGCCCTGCTTGGTGACGATATATTGTTTTCTTTCCGGCTACAAGATGCCTTTACTGCGGCCGATGTTCCATACTATATATTGCTGGGATTATTCTGCGGGCTGGTATCACTATACTTCACTAGACTTACTTTTTGGGTTGAAAATAAAATAGAGAGGGTTAAAGATGATATACAACGCGCCCTGCTTGGAGGTGTCATATTAGCATTGATAATCCTTACTTTACCGCCAATCTACGGTGAAGGGTACGAAGCAATCAAACAGCTGCTCACCGGAAAAGAGCTGCTTATATTCGAAAACTCCTTTTTCTATCCCTACAGTGACCAGCTTTGGATTGTATTGATTTTCCTGGCTACCATCGTATTGGTAAAACCTATTGCCTCAGCGGTAACAATTGGTGCCGGCGGTAGTGGTGGAATATTTGCCCCCTCACTCTTTCTGGGTGGCTTTGCCGGCTATTTCTTTGCACGAGTAATCAATATGTTACTGCCCGGCACCATTAGCAGTAGCAATTTTACCCTCGTAGGTATGTGTGGGGTCATGAGTGGGGTATTACACGCGCCGCTCACCGCAATATTCCTTATTGCTGAAATTACTGGTGGTTACACATTATTTGTCCCGCTGATGCTGGTCTCGGCCATAAGCTTCACGACCATCTCCTATTTCGAGAAGTACTCTCTATACACAAAAAACCTGGTGGAAAAAGGCGACCTCATACAGTACGATAAAGACAGGCAGGTGCTCAGTCTGATCAATCTTCCAAAGATCATTGAAAAGGACCTGCTGACGATTCACCCTGAGGCTAACCTGGCTGACCTCACAAAGCTTGTACAGAAATCCAAGCGCAATATTTTTCCAGTGGTCAATGATGATGGGGAATTGGAAGGCATAGTTACTTTGGATGATATCCGTGAAATCATGTTTGACCCTGAAAGCCGTAAAAATATTATTGTGAAAACAATAATGACGACTCCACCGGCAGAAGTATCATCTACCGAAAAAATGCAATCAGTAATGAATAAATTTGAGGTAACACAAGCCTGGAATCTGCCAGTAATTGATGATGGAAAATATGTAGGTTTTATCTCAAAGTCCAGAATATTCAATGCCTATAGGCTTAAACTCAGACGCTATACGTCTGATTCCTAATTGCTATATAAAAATTCTTCAAGTCGCTGACAATCAAGCATTCGGACATCATCATTTCAAGTTATCCACAAATATTAAATCATCGCTTGCTTAAATATAATATTGTAAATCAGGCCTTTACATTGAAATAGGTTTTTACTGTGGATAACTGTCCAAAAATGTGGACAATTAAGATTACGCACTTATTGACCGATAAACTACTAAAAAATTCAGTCAGGAGGTCGTCTTAAAACCCAACATCTAATCACTATGTAATGCCACTTTTCATTGAGGGAAATTATGTTATCGGTATATTAATAATCCTTCTATGCATAAGGCTGCCTAATCTTAATTTACCTTAGAAAAGTACAATAAAACTTAATCGGTCATTTGGACGTAAATAGTCTTTATGAAGTTTTTTGGAATTTGTCTTGGCCTGTTGATGTCAGCGAACCTTATTGCACAGCCCATAGAGGTAATTAAATACCCTGATCTGGCTAAGTTGATCGAAAGTGACAAGGACAAAGTAGCCGTCTTTAACTTTTGGGCAACCTGGTGTAGACCTTGTATCAAAGAGATTCCTTATTTCGAACAAGCTCAACAAGACTATGCATCAAAAGGTGTACAAGTGTATCTGGTAAGTTTCGATTTTGTGGAGGAATTGGATACCAAGGTGAAAAACTTCGTAGACAAAAAAGGTCTTAAGTCTAGCATCAAACTATTGGATGAAACGGATTACAATGCATTCATAGACAAAATTGACCCAAGCTGGTCAGGCGCTATTCCTGCTACACTGATCGTTGATAACATCAATAATGAAAAACACTTCTTTGAAAAGGAATTTGAAGAAGGCGAATTGGAAACAATAATTAATGACATATTAAATTAGTTGCTTATGAGGAAAGCTTACATACTATTAACTATCGCTATTTCACTTACTGCCGCCATTTTTATCCAGGAGAATGGTCTGGCCGATCAGCAAGGTTATGCCGTGGGGGATGTAGCAAAGGAATTTACGCTAAAGAATGTAGATGGCAAGATGGTCTCCCTTAGCGATTATACTCAGGAAGAAGGGGTTATTGTAGTGTTTACCTGCAACACTTGCCCGTATGCAAAATTGTACGAGAGCCGCATCAAAACGCTCGATATGCAATACAAAAGCCAGGGGTTTCCGGTAGTAGCTATTCAACCCAATGACCCTGAATTATCTCCCGGTGATTCTTTTGAAGAGATGCAGAATCGATACAAAGACAAGGCAATGACCTATCCTTATCTGTGGGATGAAACACAGGAGATTACCCGTACCTATGGTGCTACCCGCACCCCACATGTGTACCTGCTGGAGAATACAGGGGATAATTTTGAGGTTGCCTACATCGGTGCCATTGATGATAATCATAAAGATGCCAATGCCGTCACCAAAACCTACGTAGAAGATGCTATAGCTTCTATTAAAGCTGAGCGATCTATTGAACCGAACTTCACAAAAGCCATTGGATGCACCATCAAATGGAGTGAGTAATATCAGCTTCTAGATAAGACTTTCCCATTCTGAATAAAAACTCAGCCGGTTTTATGATTAAAACCGGCTTTTTTTATGACTTCCCCCATTGCCCGATTTAATCTATTTCGATTCATTTGTTATGGTAAATGATAGTGAAACTATTAACTTCAGAAGTAATACAATAACGCACATAAAAAGAATTAATAACATTAACTAAACGACGAATATGGCTTTTGACAAAATATTATTCCTAACAGATTTTTCACCCAAGGCAACCAGAGGTATTGGTGAAGCAATATCCTTTGCCAAAGCTCTGGATGCTACATTGGTGGTTGCCCATTTTTATTTTAGACCCGTCCCTGAAAACAGCAACTATGTAGACTATAAAAACCACCTGCTTAAAGCCAAAGAGCGAAGAATAGACGAAGAGTTTGAAGCAATCAAGCAGCTGTTCCCGGAAACAGAGGAAATCAATATTGAATTTGTTAAGAAACTGGATTTTTATTTTGATGGTCTTCAGCAAATCATTGAAGAATATGACATTGACCTTATTCTGATGGCCACAAAAGGGGCTGCCGGATTTGACGAATTTTGGGGTAGCAAAACTTATAAAACCTCTCAGGAAGTATCGGTCCCCGTATTGGCAATTCCTAAAACGGGATCTTTAAAAGACATCAAGCATATAGGTGTGGCTACCAATTACGATGAGTTTACTGATCTCTCCAGAATAGCTGACATCCCTAAACTAGCCAAAAAGCTCAATGCTAAGGTGGATTTTATTCATGTAGGATTAGACGAGGATCTCAAGTTAAGTGCCGAACAGACTAAAATATCCCAGAAGTTGCATGAAGTGGTAAAAGATATTGATCATACATTCAGCTATGTGGAAGAAGAAGATGTATCCAGTGGCCTTATTGAATTTTGCACGCAGAAATCAATTCAGTTGGTGATTGTACTGCCAACACGCAGGAATTTTATAGAAGAAATATTCCACTCAAGCGTGACCAAGCGTTTGGCACATCACCTCACCATACCACTGCTTATCCTATCGTAAAACCAAATGATATGAACACGCAAGGACTGCAAAACATAGATGCACTCGTTCAAAAAATCCACCAGGAGGGTGTAGATAAGGCAAATAAAGATGCTGAATCCATCATCAACAAAGCTGAGTCAACAGCCAATGAAAAGATAGAAGAGGCTGAAGCAAAAGCAAATGCCATTATCGAAAAAGCAAAAGAGGAAGCCAATCAGATGAAGCAGCATACCATAAGTGAAGTACAGGTGGCTGCTTCCAAACTGATTGATAAGCTGCATCAGCAAGTGGCTGACCTCTTTCAGGACCATCTACTTGCCGACCTCAAAGCCCTTGATCAAAAAGATCAACTATTTGAGGTCTTGCAGTCCATCATTGCGAAATGGGATCCCGCAGACATTGATAACCTCACTGTAAATGAAGCTGAGGAAGCCGATGTGAAGAAAAATCTCAAAAAAATGCTTCCGGCCCTGATCGACAAAACAGTTACTAGCCAGGATGTGCGGCCGGGGGTAGTACTGGTCAGGGTAAAAGATGGCTTCCAGCTGGAAATCAGCAAAGAAACCCTCATCAATGAGCTGAAGCCTTATTTATCAGCAGGTATCCAGGAGATATTGTTTAAAAATGGCTGAGTACTATTATTTCATATCGTCCGCACCTCAGCCGGAATGGGGCCTACCCTATCCTCTTGAAAAGGTGGATCTCAAAAATCAGATCTGGGATACCCTAAGCTGGGAAGACCAGGAAAAATTTGATTGGCTAATCAGAGAAGTGGACATTCATAATCTGGTGGAATACCATAAATCATTACACTACCCATGGTACAAGCCGGCCTTTGACCCTTCTGCCAGCCTAAGCATCGACAGCATAAAGTCTCTGCCCGATGGTGTGCAGGCTTTGCATCCGGTGCTCTATGAT
Organism: Cyclobacteriaceae bacterium; assembly: GCA_965227155.1. Taxonomy (GTDB): domain Bacteria; phylum Bacteroidota; class Bacteroidia; order Cytophagales; family Cyclobacteriaceae; genus UBA6059. The sequence continues at coordinate 2,133,175 of OZ245731.1, read as the reverse complement.
TTTTTTGACCAGGAAGAAAAAGGCTGGGAAAACTTAACCACTGCCTCTGTAGAAGAGTCACTGTACCAACGATTTTTCGAAGCTATTGAAAATGGCTCTGATGATTTCCTCAAAGCCTATTTCAACTATAGAAAGCAAATCGATACCCTACAGTATTTTCTATTACATCAGCTGGAGCAAAAGCTCGACAAAAGTGCCGCGATTGATGAAAACCTTTGGATGAAGTTAAACCGATATGGTGACTTTAAATCACAGCTAACCACCGAGCACCCCAATATTGAAAGCTGGAAAACTTATTTGAGCGAGGGCAGCTACAAAAAGCTTTTTCAGGAAAGCCGCTTATTACTTTGGAAATGGCTGGACAATCAGCTTCTTGGTCATGAATTTGATATTCAAGGCATTATGACCCTTTACCTCAAAGCGACAATCGCTATTGAAATGCAAAAATTACAGCCTGAACTCAGCAATAGGGCTTTGGCCGGTATTCTGGAACAGGCACATCTTACTACTGAAAACGCTACAAACCATGACAACCGGTAAAGTCAATAGAATATTATCCAATCTGCTTGAGGTAAAGATCGAGGGCAAGGTACGGCAAAATGAAATTTGCTTTGTGGAATCAAGGGGGGTGTCCCTGCGTGCGGAGGTTATTCGGATTGTAAGCGATATAGCGTCCATTCAGGTTTTTGAACCTACCTCAGGTGTAAGAGTGGGGGATCCGGTTAAGTTTTCTGGCAAATTGCTGGAAATCACTTTAGGGCCCGGCCTGCTATCCAGAAACTACGATGGTCTGCAAAATGACCTGGAAGCCATGGAAGGCACTTTTTTAACGGTTGGGGAAATAACAGCACCCGTTAGTGACAAAACCATTTTTGCCTTTGAGCCTCTAGCCAAAGTTGGAGACAAAGTTTCAGCAGGACATTGGCTGGGCAAAGTGAAAGAAAACCAGATTGATCACAAGATCATGGTTCCTTTCACCATGGAAGGCGACTATGAAATTACCTGGCTTGCCAATGCCGGCGATTATCCGATCACAGAGACCATGGCCAAAATAAAGGATGATCAGGGCAATGAAACATCCCTGACCATGACACAACGCTGGCCCGTAAAAAAAGCCATCCGTGCCTACAAAGAAAAGCTTCGTCCTTACAACATTCTGCAAACAGGTCTTAGGGTTATCGACACCTTCAACCCTATCCCACGGGGAGGTACTGGCTACATTCCCGGTGCCTTTGGTACAGGCAAGACCGTGCTACAGCAGGCTATCGCCAAAAACTCCGAGGCTGATATCATCGTGCTGGTAGCCTGCGGTGAACGTGCCAATGAGGTGGTGGAGATTTTTACTGAATTCCCCGAATTGGTAGATCCCAGAACGGGCAAAACACTTGACGAAAGAACCACCATCATCTGCAACACCTCCAATATGCCGGTAGCCGCCCGTGAAGCCTCGGTGTATGTGGGCATGACCATGGCAGAATACTACAGGGCCATGGGCTACAATGTGATGTTGCTGGCAGATTCTACATCTCGCTGGGCACAGGCCCTTCGCGAAATGAGCAATCGCCTGGAGGAATTACCCGGTGATGACGCCTATCCTGTTGACCTATCAGCGACCATTGCCAACTTTTACAGCCGCGCAGGAATCGTAACACTGCCCAATGAAGAGGCGGGATCTGTCACCTTCATAGGTACCCTTTCTCCTGCCGGCGGTAACTTCAAAGAGCCTGTTACAGAGTCTACCAGCAAGGTGGCCAACAGCTACTATGCCCTGTCACAAGCCAGGGCCGATGCGAAACGATATCCCGCTATCGATATCCTGGAATCCTACTCCAAATACCTCGATTACGAAGAGTTCATCGACAATGCCAATGAGCATATTGAGAATGGTTGGGTGCAAAAAGTGCTGGAGGCTAAAAATCTGCTCAAAAATGGAAGAAGTGCCTACGAGCAGATCAATATCCTCGGAGATGATGCCGTACCCATAGATTACCATATTCAGTACTGGAAAAGCGAACTGATCGACTTTACCCTCATTCAGCAGGATAGCTTTGATGAAGTGGATCAAAATTGCCCAATGGAGCGTCAGGCATACATGCTGAACCTGGTACTGAATATTTGTCACAAAGAATTTGCGTTTGACGATTTTGAAGAGGTAAGAACCTATTTTCAGCAGCTGACCAACAAGTTTAAGCAGATGAATTTTGAGCCTTATAAGTCTGATAAATTCAAGCAATATGAAAAGGAGATTGCTGACCTGATCGAAGAAAAAACCTCAACCTTAGCCAACTGATCATGGAAAAGAAAGCCTTCCAAAAAATATTCACGGAGATAACGAAAGTTACTAAAGCTACCTGCTCTGTGCTCGCCAAAGGCGTGGGTAACGAGGAACTTGCCTACATAGATGGCCGGGCAGCGCAGGTCATCCAAATCAACGGTGAGGAGGTCACCTTACAGGTATTTCAGGGTACTGATGGTCTCGCTAATAATGCAGAGGTTATTTTCACCGGTGCGCCACCACAGCTCAAAATATCGGACCTGCTTACTGGCCGGATTCTCAATGCATTTGGGGAAGCTATCGATGATGGCGGGCCGCTCTCCGGAAAGCCTGTCAATACTACTGGCCAGAATGTAAACCCCGTTCAGCGAGCTAAGCCCTCACAGTTTATTGCAACCGGTATAGCGGGTATCGATCTCAACAATACCCTGGTTACTGGGCAAAAAATCCCCTTTTTCACCGACTCGGGCCAGCCTTACAATAAAATATTAGCTGATGTAGCCCTAAAATCGCAGGCAGATAAAATCATTTTGGGTGGCATGGGCTTGTCGTATGATGATTATCTGTATTTCCGCAATACCTTCAAAAAGGCCGGTGTACTTGATAAAATCTTATTGTTTGTCAATACCTCCGAGGATCCTCCGCTGGAAAGGCTGTTGATCCCTGACATGGCCTGCACGGCAGCCAATCATTTTGCTTACGAGAAGGAGGAAAAAGTACTGGTACTGCTGACTGACATGACACTCTATGCAGATGCCCTGGCGATTGTGGCCAATAAAATGGACCAAATCCCATCCAAGGACTCTATGCCCGGCTCTTTGTATAGCGACCTGGCAAAAATCTATGAGAAGGCCGTTCAATACAAACATGGAGGATCGGTTACAATCATCGCCGTTACCACACTCAATCAGGGTGATATTACCCATGCTATACCTGACAACACGGGCTATATCACTGAAGGACAGCTATTCCTAAAATATGACACTACGATCAGTAAGATCATTATCGATCCATTCAGAAGCCTTTCCAGGTTGAAGCAAAATGTAATTGGGAAGGTAACACGCGAAGACCATCCACAGGTCATGAATGCCCTGGTCAGGTTATATGCCGATGCGCAATACGCTACTACCAAAAAGGAAAATGGCTTTGACATCAGTGAATATGATCAGCGCTGCCTCGATTTTGCCAGGGATTATGCGCACGATCTGCTTGCAGTAGATGTCAACCTGCCTATGGATAAGATTCTGGATCATGGGTGGACATTAATGGCCCGCCATTTTGAAAAATATGAAGTGGGTATCAAAGATCAGTTTGTAGAAAAATACTGGCCACAATAATCAGTAAAGGCAATGCTTAAGTTTCAATACAACAAAACAGAGCTACAGCGCCTCAACTACCAGTTGAAGTTGCGGGTCAATGCATTGCCTATCTTAAAGAATAAGGAAACCGCCCTGCGCCAGTCCATCAAGAAAATGAAGAACACGATTGAGGAGTTGGTAAGAGAGGAAAAAAATCTCCAGCAGGAAATCGACAAGTTTGATGCGCTGTGGCCTGTTTTTGTGCCTCGAATCGCTATTAAAAAGAAAGAATACAAGGAAGTCAACATTGTGGGATTAAAGGTTTCTGAGTTGGTGGATATGCAGTTTGAAGTGGCAGACCAATCCTATTTTTATATAGGTGCCTGGCAATTTTCGGCGGTGATAACCCTTAAGAAGCTTATTCTGCTTCAGAGCCAACTGGAAAACAAAAAAGAGATTACCAATGCGCTGATCAATGTGCGTAAGAAAACCACGCAAAAGGTGAACCTCTATGAAAAGGTACAAATACCAGGCTATGAGCAGGCTATATTAAAAATCAAGCGGTTTTTAGAAGACCGACAAACCATTCAGAAAGCCGCACAAAAAATCGTTAAAGAGCGTCAAAGAAGGAAGGAGGCCGCTGCATGATTGCTTCAATGCTAAAAATCGACCTGCTATTGCATCAATCCGATCAGATGGAAGTGTTGGAGGAGCTCAGGCAACTCGGCGTGGTGCATATTGAAATGGAAAAAACATCCCCCAGTGCAGCTATCGAGTCATTGGAGCAGGACACTTCCCTTCTGAAGCATGCAGTAAGCATCTTAGCTAGTGCTGAGCAAGAAACAAATGAGGGCAAGCCTCAAAAACCTCAGGAAGCGCTGAAAACCTGCCAGGAAATCATTGAGGTTGATAATACGCTGCAATCATCCCTTAAAAAGCTGGAGCAGATTGAAAAAGATATTGCTAAGGCAAAATTTTGGGGGCTTACCAGCAAAAAGCTACTCGATACTTTAGGTGATCGAGTTGCCATTCTCCCCTACCAGGTAAAAAATCGGCTTTTCGATCAATATGACTTTAGCGCAATTCCTTATACCATCGTAGAACGGAACACGCAGGATACTGCCTTTTTGATTGTTGACGATGGAAATATTAAGCGCCCCCCTTTTGATCCGGTGGAGCTACCAGATGATGGTGTGGAAGAGCTAACGCAAAAGAAAAATAAATTGACTGAAAAGGTCACCGCACTGAAGGCTAGAATTAAGCCGTTGCTGGCCTATAAGGATACGCTGCAGTCTACACTCACGGAAAAAGAAGGCTTGCTACAAAACTATGTGGCCATCAATAGCTCAAAATCCTTTAAGGAAGGAGAGATTATCTGGCTTCAGGGCTGGCTACCCAAAACCACTCTCCAGGAGGTTTCTCAATATCTGGAAAAGCAGAACCGCACCTGGTCTTACCGCAGCCCGGAACCCGGAGAAGACATCCCTGTCAAGTTAATCAATGACAGGTATAGTAAAATCTTTGAGCCCATCACTAATATTTTTCAGCTGCCCCACTACTTCGAGCTGGATCTTACGCCTTTCATCGCTGTATTCTATCCTATCTTTTTTGCCTATTGTTTGGGTGATGCCGGCTATGGGGTGATTTTACTGGGGTTAAGTATTTATAGCTACTTCACCTGGTTCCGCAGTAGCAAAAACCTGGCTGTGCTAGGGGTAATTTTGGGTGTATTGACCACCTTTATGGGTATTGTGAAATCAGGAAGCATTTTTGGGATGCCCATCCTTGATCAGAGTCACCCGTTCCTGCAATTCTTCGCGCCTTTTGTGCTGATTCCCGACGATCAGTCATTTGTCTTCAACGCCTTTAATGTTGCCATTATGATTGGTGTGGTACAGGTGATTTGCGGAATTTTGATTGCCATTGTAAAAGCCTACCAGCAGGATGGTGGAAAAGCGGCCCTTTCGCCGGTGGGAAAGCTTATCATTATCATCAGCGCATTGATGGCATTCTTATACCACATGCAGGGGGTTGAGGCATTAGCAGCAGTGGCTGATTATGTGCCGTGGCTCATTCTATTTGGAATATTATTGTTCATCTTATTCAATCCCCACCATGAAGGTATCGGCCAGAAGATTGGGCACGGTTTGCTGCCTACCTTCTTCATTTTCACCAATATGCTGGGAGATATACTGTCGTATGTAAGGCTATTCGCTCTTGGGGTTGCCTCTTCGGTCCTTGGTCTGGTGGTGAACCAGATCGGCATGCAGATCATGTCGGGCGGCCTGTTTAGCCTGCTGCTGGGGATTGTGTTTTTGATATTTGGCCACAGCCTTAACATGGCTTTGGCTACCCTGGGTGCCTTTGTACACCCACTCCGATTGACTTTTGTAGAATTTTATAACAACGCCCATTTTGAAGGTGGTGGTCGTCCTTTTCAACCCTTAACTAAAAATTGATATTGCTTAAATAATGATATTATGGAAACAGTTTCAACAGCTCTCATTCTTGCTTATCTCGGTATCGGTCTTTTGATTGGCCTGGCAGGTGCCGGTAGTGCTATCGGTACAGCCACAGGTGCTATGGCTACCGTAGGTGCATTGAAAAAGAACCCCGAAGGTTTTGGTACTTACATTGTGCTGAGTGCTTTACCCGGTACGCAGGGTCTTTACGGATTTGCAGGATTTTACATCATTCAAAATGTAATATCTCCTGAACTCACGCTACTGCAAGGCAGCGCATTTTTTGGAGCCGGTCTGGCCCTGGGTATTGCAGGCCTTTTTTCAGGCATGTATCAGGGGCGCGTTTGTGCCAATGGTATTGAATCCATAGGTTCCGGTAATGATGTCTTTGGTAACACGCTCATACTTGCAGTATTTCCAGAATTGTACGCGATTATCGCTTTTGCCGCATTATTCCTGATCGTTGGATCAGTTTAACCTTCAATCCCATGAAGAAACAACTAACATTTATCCCCATAGAAACCATGGTAGTCGGCCTGGATGGCAGCGAAGCTGACGCATCGGTAGTGCAATATGCTGCTCAATTTGCCCAGACTTTTGATGTCACCGCAATTCATTTTGTGACTGTAGAGTCTGACCTTTCTATGCCTGATGAAGTGCCCAGGGAGTACACGCATGTACTCGCCAATGTGGACACTGGCATCAAAAGAAAAATCGAAAGCTGTCTTGAAGATAACTTTTCCGCTTCCGGAAATGTAGAAACAGTCATTGAGGTATTGGAAGGCAATCCTACAGAGGAATTGCTTAAATACATCAAGCGAAAAAATGCAGACCTGATGGTGCTGGGCAGAAAAAAGGAAATCGAAGGATCTTCTATTTTGAATCATGCCATTGCACGGAAAGCGCCTTGTCATCTGCTACTTGTACCACCAGATTTCAAAGTTGGTAAAATCCAAAGTGCATTGATGCCCACGGATTTTTCAAGGCATGCCAATCTTGCGATGCAATACCTGTTAAAACCGGCCAAGGAGAAAGGTTTGGATATTCATTGCTGCCATACTTATCAGTTGCCTATCGGATATTACAAAACCGGCAAGTCTGATAAGGAATTCAGCGAGATCATGAAATCTAATGCCAGCCGTCAGTTTTCAGCAGTGACCAAAGATTTTGATGTACCTGTAGACTGTGAGTTTATGCTGGATGAAAAACATAAGCCAGCTAAAACCATATTGAAAATTGCTGATCAGTTGAAGCCTGATCTGGTCGTGGTAGGCTCTAAAGGGCGAACGAATCTTTCTATCATCTTTTTAGGCAGTATAGCCCAAAAAATGATCCTTGAAAATGACCGATACCCTATGCTCATTGTCAAACACAAAGGAGAGAATATGGGCGTCTTTGAATCTTTAATGCGATTATGAATTTAAACGCGCTTATCCCTGACGGGCCATTAGAACAAAAATGGGCCCGCTACAAAAGCAGGTCCGGTATTATCAGCCCAACACGACGCGCCCACTACAAAATAATAGTGGTAGGTACCGGTTTGGCCGGCTCATCCGTGGCAGCATCTATGGCCGAACTGGGATTTAAGGTAGAGGTATTTACATTTCATGATTCTCCAAGGCGGGCGCATTCTGTAGCAGCACAAGGAGGTGTGAATGCCGCCAAAAACTACAAAAACGATTCTGACAGCACCTGGCGGATGTTTTATGATACGTTGAAAGGTGGAGATTTTCGTGCCCGGCCGGCCAATGTGTATCGCATGGCCGAGTGTTCTGCCGCCCTGATTGATCAGGCGGTAGCTCAGGGTGTGCCCTTTGCCCGGGAATATGGTGGCTACCTCAATAACCGCAGCTTCGGGGGTGTGCAGGTAAGCCGTACCTTCTATGCGAGGGGCGAAACCGGTCACCAACTGATGCATGGCGCCTATCAGGCATTGATGCGGCAGGTAGGCAAAGGTTCCATTACCCTGCATACAAGGCATGAAATGCTTGACCTGGTGACTGAAAATGGGGAGGCAGTAGGCATCATTGCCAGAAACCTCGATACCGGTGAAATCAGCAGCCACCCTGCCCACCTTGTAGTACTGGCCACCGGTGGTTATGGCAAAATCTACTATTATTCTACGCTCGCTATGCAATGCAATGCCACGGCCATATGGCGCGCCCATAAGAAAGGGGCAGGTTTTGCCGCCCCCTCCTGGACGCAGTTTCACCCTACCGGCTTACCTCAACTCAGCGACAACCAATCCAAAATGACCCTCATGTCGGAATCGCTGCGCAATGACGGGAGAATATGGGTTCCCGTAAAACCTGGCGATGACCGGGCCCCGGGAGATATTCCGGAAGAGGAACGGGATTATTACCTGGAGCGAAAATACCCCTCCTTTGGCAACCTCGCTCCCAGGGATATCAGCTCGCGCGCTGCCAAAAAAGCTATAGATGCCGGGAAGGGTGTGGGGCCGTTGAAAAATGCTGTATACCTGGATTTCAAAGATGCTATTGCCAGGGATGGTCAGGACGCCATTCGATTGCGCTATGGTAATCTTTTTAAGATGTATGAAAAAATTACGGGCATCAATGCCTATGAAGAGCCTATGCTCATCACACCTTCTGCCCATTTTAGCATGGGCGGGCTTTGGGTCGATTATCGTCTGATGACGACAATCCCCGGTTTGTTTGCTCTGGGAGAAGCCAATTTTGCCGATCATGGTGCCAACCGATTAGGCGCTAATTCATTGTTGCAGGCTTGTGTTGATGGCTATTTTATAGCACCTACCACAATCATGGATTATCTCTCTACGACAAAGGGAAAAACGCTACTAACAGCAGATGCCGAATCATTTAAGAAAGCACAGGAAAATGTAAAGGCACAAATCGATCATTTCCTGAGTAAAAAAGGTAATACCTCGGCCACAGCATTTCACAAAAAAATCGGGAATATCCTGTACAATAAATGTGGTCTCGTAAGGAATGAGCAAAATCTGAAAGCAGCGCTTAATGAGATCAAGGCATTGCAGGCTGAGTTTGAAACTGATTTAATCGTGACTGGTGAAAACGACCTCAATAGTGAGCTGGAAAAAGCAGGCAGGGTCGCTGACTACCTGGAGCTTGCCGAATTGATTATTCAGGATGCCCTACAGCGGGAGGAGTCCTGCGGTGCGCATTTCCGCGAAGAGCATCAAACACAGGAGGGAGAGGCCCTACGTAATGATGATCAGTTTAGCTACATCTCTGTGTGGGGTTATGACCCTGATAAAGGCCCGGTCCTGCACAAAGAACCATTAGCATTTGAAGAAATTGCTATGGCTGAGCGCGATTATACCTAAATCAAAAAACGTTTTATGGCATGAGAATTACCCTAAAAATCTGGAGACAGGACAATAAGGAAGCAAAAGGAAATTTCGAAAAACATACGCTCGATAATCTTACCCCAAACTTGTCGCTTTTTGAAGCCATTGACCTGGTCAACGAAAACTTAATTACCGAAGGCAAAAGGCCGATAGAGTTTGACCATGACTGCCGGGAAGGCATCTGTGGGCAGTGCGGTGTATGGATCAACGGTGAGGCACATGGCCCCGGTGAGCATCAAACCAGCTGCCAGGTCTACCTGCGCCAGTTCGAGGATGGTGATACCATTATTGTGGAGCCTTTCCGTGCTAGAAGCTTCCCTATCAAAAAAGACCTTAAGGTGGACCGGTCAGCCTTTGATAGGATCATTGCTGCCGGTGGATTCATATCTGTAAATACCGGTCAGGCACCTGATGCCCACGCTATTCCTGTGTCATTCGAAGAGGCTGAATCAGCGTTGGATGCTGCCAGCTGTATTGGTTGCGGAGCCTGTGTAGCGAGCTGCAAAAATGCCAGCGCTTCGCTATTTACCGGAGCTAAAGTAGCACACCTTGCTCAGCTCCCGCAGGGCAAGCCTGAGGCAGCACGTCGGGTAAAGTCGATGGTCGAACAAATGGATAAAGAAGGCTTTGGGGCCTGCAGCGTTACGGGTGCGTGTGAGGCCGTATGCCCTCAGCAAATTTCACTCAGCACAATCGTGATGATGAACAAGGAGTACCTGAAAGCATTGTAGAATTTCAATTTCCCACCTGCACCTGGTCAATCTGTACCAGGATGCTATCGAGGTATTCACGGTTGTTAGACAGCCGTGGTACTTTATTTTGCCCCCCCAATTTCCCTCTGCTCTTCATCCATTGATGAAAGGTTCCTTCTTCTACAAAATGGATCAGCGGCTTTTCCAGAGCAATGTCTTTATGCCGCTTGGCTTCATAATCAGAGTTGATCTCCTGCAATACCCTGTCCAGTATATCAGCAAATTTTGCTCTATCATCAGGTACTTTGGTAAATTCAATCACCCATTCGTGGCCACCCTTGGAGTTGTTGGCCAGGTAGCGAGGTGCAGCAGTGAAGTTATTGACAATAGCGTGCGTTGCCCTGCAAGCCTCGGTGATCGCATGCTCTGCATTTTCAATGATCACCTCCTCCCCGAAAGCATTGATAAAATGCTTCGTTCTTCCAGTGATTTTTATGCGATAAGGATCGATACTGGTAAACTTGATGGTATCCCCAATTTTATATCGCCATAAGCCTGCATTGGTCGTAATCAGCAAAGCATAGTTCTTACCGACCTCTACCTGATCAAGCGTCAACACTTTGGGGTTTTCATTGTCTATCTCATGAAAGGGTACAAACTCGTAGTAAATCCCATAATCCAGCATGAGCAGCATCTCGTCACTCTTAGGCTGATCCTGAATGGCAAAAAACCCTTCAGAAGCATTGTAGGTTTCCATGTAACGCATGTCCGCGCCGGGAATGATGGTATTGAAAAGGTCCTGATAGGGCTCAAAAGCAACAGCCCCGTGTATGAAGAGCTCCAGGTTAGGCCAAACCTCGCGGATGTCTGATTTTCCTTTCAGCTCCAGTATTTTCTTCAGCAGCACATAGGTCCAGGTAGGGACACCCGACATGCTGGTTACATTTTCCTCAGCGGTCACCTCGGCCATCTTATCGATCTTGGCCTCCCACTCATTCATTAAGGCGATATCAAGCGGTGGTGTCTTGACAAACTGTGCCCACAAAGGCAGATTTTTTAGTATAACCGCAGATACGTCCCCGTAAAAGGAGTTGGCGTTTTTGTCAAACTGATTGATTTGGTGGCTACCACCAATGGCCAAACCCTTACCCGTGAAAACCTGTGTCTCAGGATTGTTATTGATGTAGATAGAGATCAGGTCTTTACCACCCTTAAAATGGCAGTCTTCCAGCGCTTCGTTGCTCACCGGGATAAATTTGCTGCGGGCGTTTGTGGTACCAGAGCTTTTCGCAAACCAGGAAACCTTAGTAGGCCAAAGTATATTTTGCTTACCCTCAAGCAGCTTTTCAATATAAGGGTAGAGCTCTTCGTAAGATGCTATCGGAACGTTGCTTTGAAACTGCTCGACCGTACGGATATCCTTAAACCCGTATTGCTTGCCGTACTCTGTATGCTTTGCTTTTCCAATCAGGTGTTTCAACAAAGACTGCTGAGTCTCGTGAGGATTCTGCATGAATTGCTCAATCTGCGTAATACGCTTCTTCAGCGCCCAGGTAACGATGGAGTTAAAGAGCTTCATACCTATATCTTCCTTTTCAACTCAAAATGCTTTCCTAGATAAACTTTCCTCACCTGCTCATCAGCAGCCAACTCCTCAGCAGTACCGGCCTTGAGCAATCTACCCTCAAACATCAGGTAAGCCCTGTCTGTAATGGAGAGCGTTTCGTTTACATTGTGGTCGGTAATCAGGATTCCAATATTTTTATTTTTGAGCTGCGCTACAATCGATTGAATTTCCTCCACCGCAATAGGGTCAACACCGGCAAAGGGCTCATCCAGCAATACAAAGCTAGGATCAAGGGCGAGTGCCCGGGCGATCTCTGTGCGGCGCCTTTCCCCACCGGAGAGTACCATCCCCAGGTTTTTACGCACATGCGTAAGACTAAACTCTTCCAGCAGCGATTCAGCCTTTTCTTTTTGCTCTTTCTTGGGAAGTTTTGACATCTCCAATACCGCCATCAGGTTTTCCTCTACGGTAAGCTTTCGGAATACGGAAGCTTCCTGCGCCAGATAACCGATACCTTTCTTGGCACGCTTGTACATAGGCAGCGGTGTAATGTTTTCATCGTTTAAGAATATATCGCCGCTATTAGGTTTTATAAGGCCTACGATCATGTAAAAGGAGGTGGTTTTGCCTGCACCGTTGGGACCCAGCAGGCCTACAATTTCTCCCTGTTGCACTTCCACCGAAATGTGGTTGACCACATTGCGCTTCTTGTATTTTTTGACCAGATCATCCGCACGTAACTTCATATCAACATCACCCCCAGGCTTTAATCAAACTTTATATCTTTCACGTTGAGCTGCAAAGATACCCGATCCATGTAATTGTTTTCTTCTATCGTGTAGGCCACCGAAAAAGGCATGCCTGCGGCAATCATATCAAAATATGTAGCCATTCCAAAACCGATGGCCTCCTGACTTTGTTTGCCGTCTTCCTGTTTGATATACATTTTCAGATGCTGGTCTTTCAAAATACGGGGTGGGTTCACCACTTTAACACGCTGACTGCAAAATACAGGTTGCATATTTTGAGGGCCAAAGGGTGCCATTTGCTTGAGTATATTGAAAAACTTGAAATTGATCTGGTCCAATGCTATCGTCTGGTCTATTTCAATCTGTGGGATGAGCTGCTCCGGCTTGATCTGCTTAGCTACTACCTCTTCAAAGCGCTCCTGAAATGCGCCGACCTTATCTAATGACAAGGTAAGGCCTGCCGCATATTGGTGACCACCAAACTGTTCCAGCAAATCGGCGCAGGCTTCAATAGCCTTGTACACATTAAAGCCTACTACTGATCGGGCAGAGCCTGTCGCCTTATTGGCCGATTGCGTTAGGATTATGGTAGGGCGATAATATTTTTCTACACATCTCGAAGCTACAATCCCTATCACGCCCTTATGCCAATCCTCCTTGAAGAGTACAGTAGATTTGGCCGATTTTAGCTTTTCATCTGATTCTATGAGTGCCAATGCCTCCTCGGTAGTAGAGGTGTCAAAACCCTTGCGCTCCACATTTCGATCCTCAACATCTACAGCGAACTTCCGCGCCTCATCGATGTTGTCGCTCAGCAATAACTCAACAGAGGCTTTGGCGTGTGAGATTCTTCCTGTGGCATTGATGCGTGGCCCGATACTGAACACCACGCCGGATATATCAATATCCCCCTTGTAGCCACTGTTTTTAATGATGGCTCGCAAGCCGGGCAAGGGCTTCTTATTGAGCTTTCGCAAACCGAAATGTGCCAAAATTCTGTTTTCTCCTACAATAGGCACAATATCACTGGCAATGCTTACAGCCACCAGGTCCAGGTAATTGTAGAGGCTGTTGAGGGCGATGGTCTGCTGTAGGCAAAAAGCCTGCATCAGCTTGAAGCCTATACCACAGCCCGAAAGCTCCTTGAAAGGATAGGGACAGTCTTTGCGCTTAGGATCGAGTACCGCATGTGCCTCAGGTATATGCTCACCCGGTAAATGGTGATCACATATGATGACATCCATACCCAGGTCGCTGGCAAGCCGGATTTTTTGAATAGCCTTAATGCCACAGTCAAGGGCGATGATCAGCCCCACTTTGGCTTCATGTGCGTAGCGAATACCTTTCTCAGAAATGCCGTAGCCCTCGGTATACCGATCCGGAATGTAGAATTCCAGGTTTTTGTAAAAATTGTTGAGAAAACCATACACCAGGGACACGGCGGTAGTGCCATCCACATCATAATCTCCATAAATGAGGATTTTTTCATTGTGGGCAATGGCATCTGAAATGCGGTTTACAGCCTCCCGCATATCCTTCATCAAAAAGGGGTCGTGCAGATCTTTGAGACTGGGCCGGAAAAAATGCTGCGCCTCCTCATAGTTGTTGACACCCCGCTGCACCAATATGGAGGCTAGCGTTTGGTTGATATTGATGGATTTTGACAAAGCATCTACTACTGCTTCATCAGGTTCTGGCCTGTAAATCCATCTTTTCTCCATGGGATTAAAATTAGCAATATTCTATTTCCCGTTTGGATTGAAACCCTGGATTAATGATAAATGAGCTTTGTTAATTGTTTTTTTAAGAGACTTCTCCCCCGTCTACACCTATGGTGAAGTAAAAAATATGGGCAACTTGCATTAAGATCTAAAAATCCGGATTCAGCTCCTTGCGTAAATAATTATGATACCAATAATCATAATCTTCATAGTCTACACAATCTTCCATATCCACACCATCCACGGAAAGGGTAAGAATACCTTTTCGAGAAAGCCAGCTAATGAGGCTTTGGGATTGCTCGGAAGGGAGCTCTGAAATCCTGATGAATTTTAAACCTTCTAAAAACTGTGGGGTAAGCTTAAACATTGCTCTATTTTTCTTAAAGGCTATACTACGATTTTAAATAGAGAATGTAATTACCCCGAGGTTATAGCTTTGTTAAGTTTATTTAACCCCGGTAAGGAGCCTAAAATGCTGGTCTTCAATCACCCAAAGAACGGATCCATTCCTCGATCAGGGCTACCCTTTTTGTATATTTTCAACTTCCTTGTCACTAAGCTATTGAGGTATTAAGAATCAAAGGTGTTTCAAAAATCTTTCGAGTTTCCTGAGGATATTTTGAGACATATTTTCATGTAAAGGGAATTATGGTAAAAGTGGCACATCACATAGCGATCACTTTTTTTTAACCACCAAGGATTCTAACTGCTGTTGATTTCATCTAGTATAAGTTTCGAATGTCCTCCTGGCTGTTAACTGCCACGGGTTTTAACTGCCACGGGTTTTAACCCGTGGATTCTGTCAATCAAGTCCAAAAAGGCTTTAGCCGCTAAATTTATCGAACCTGTATTTCTCCATGAATTCATCATACTCCTCCTGAAAGCTCTTTTTCCGATGATGGTTGGGCTGGTTAATTATATACCGCCTCACTTTAGCTAATTGTGACTCGCTAACCGAAACGGCAAAATATTCGCTCTGCCAGACAAACTTTGCTTTAGTTAAGCCTTCCTTATTAATCCAAAATGCCGATTCTCCTTTGATCAACTGTATAGTTTTGGCCAAGGTCTGATCTCCTTTTAATGATATTAGACAATGCAAATGATCAACATACCCATTGATCGTATCCAAATAAATACCTTTCTCTCTAGCATTGATTTTTATATGCTCAATAATGGATTCTCGAATAGCTTTTTCTAGAAGTGGCGCTCTGTTTTTTGTAGACCAAACGGCATGTATCCAAATTTTGATAAATGGCATTCGCTAAAGTTAGTGGCTAAAGCCTTTATTTACATAAAATAACCCACGGGCTAAAGCCCATGGCAACTATTTAGTAACTCAAAATTTGAGAATTCTCACCAATTCAAGAAGTTTACTGTTAACACTTTAAAGGATTTGTCCTAACATGATTTAACTGATATCGGAAAGCCAAAATTTTGCCACCTGTATAGTTTCAGAAATCAATATTTTAATCCCCCAAAGAACGGATCCATTCCTCGATCAGGGCTACCCCTTCTTCATGCACCATGCCGCGCCCAATCTCAGGCATCATTACCCCGGGATCGGTGGATCGCATACGGTGTAGCAAAATGGATGCTTCCGGTTTGCCGGGGAAAATATCATACTGCAGACCACCCGAACCACGGCCTGCTGCAACGGGCGATTTTTTCAGGCCATAAGCACGGCTATTAGCCTCCTGATGATAAGTGAGGAATAATCCGGATGTGTTGCCGGTACCTTCGGCGCGATGACAGGAGCCACAGTTGATATCCAGATAAGCCCGTGCCCTATCCTCAAGGCTGCCGCTGGCTGGATCATTCCATACCGCCAGCTGTGGTCGCGCGGGCACTTCGGGAAGTTGATCCAGCATACCCCTGGCCGCCCAATGTTCCAGTTGATTGGCAGTGCCGTGGGCATATTCCAGCTCGCCATTGAGCTGACGGGCTGTAGGGCCAATGGGCCTTACTTCCTGGTTGTAGGCATGACAATTCTTACATTGGTTGAGGTTGGGAATGGAGTAAGCCGCCTTTTGAATGACCCCATCTGCATTGCGCCAATTGACATCCACAATGCCACCCGTTACCTCCAGGTATGCCTCCATCTGCTCATCATTCCAGATATAACTCAAGGGCTTCCATTGTGCCCCCTCCTTGATCAACAGCCTGGTCTCAATGATTTTTTGATCTGCCTCAGGTTGATTGTAGTCGGCAGGGTAATAGAAATTTTTGATGAGCACCGTCCCCTCCGGAAAATCCATCACCTCAGTAGGATGGTAGGTAGCCTGAGCACCTTCGGGTAGGCGCACGAATCGTTTCTTCTGAGCGTAATCACTGAAAAGGGGGGTGTTCAATGTGTAAGGCACCACATCCTCAACAGGGGTAAGTGTACGTAGGGGTTCCTCGAAAAAACCGTACTCTGATAGCTTGTCAAGCCCAAGCCCCAAATCTGCGCGCGTAGTGCGGATATAGTCATTGTTGGTCCGCAGTTTCTTTTTGGGTGCTTTAACTTCCTGCCCTGGTTCGCTACCGCAAGACCATAATACTACTATCGCTATGGTGTACAACCACCTACTCATCGGCTACCATTTTCTGAGTTAGATCAGTTGGGGTAATGGGGGGTAAACTGCAGTCATAAGCCGGGGGGTTGATCGCCAGGTTGGCAAACTCATTGGCTGCATCTAGGTTGGCTGCATCGGTGCCATTGCTGGTGATACAAATGCGTTTGTTTCCAGTAAGTTGACCATTGCCATCTACCAGCTTAGGGTCCATGATACCGTCATGCAATATCTGTGGACGGTCAAACCAGAACTTATAGGTGAGCAGGTAGCCAATATCATTTTCGAAAGTGGGCCAGGTATGTCGGTTGGCAATACGGTTATCCCGTACACTGATGGCTGAAGGGTAAGGATCGTACGCCTGGTCCGTTTTGTACCGCTGCAGATTGTTTTCCATAGAAAGCTCCTCGCCTCCTTCCTGCCCATCCACATCGCTGGTGGCTTCTACAAACTCATAGCTGATCAACGCCACCCCGGCGGTTTGATTATCGGTAATTTCATTGTCGAATATTTCTACCTCTTTAGAAGCCAGCACCATCACACCTGTACCGGGAGGCACGGCACCCACAATATTGCCCGGTGGAGCAAAATTGATGTAGTTGTTGTCTGCCACCACATTATTGAATACCCGCACCTTTCTGCCCAGCTGGCTCAGGCCCGGCAGGTCAAACACCAAAATGCCACCCGTATTGTCGCGCGCTTCGTTATTGTACACATCTGCATCGATGGTATTTTCGATCTCTATCCCGGCCACATTGTTATAGGCTTTGGAGTTGCGTACAATTACCCGCTCCGACTGCCCAACATAGATACCCGCATCGGAAGCGCCAATAGCGATATTGCCATCGATCAGCACATTTTTGCACATGACAGGATACAGGGCATAAGCGCCATTGTCTTTGTCAGGCGTGCCGGTCCACTCCGATTTGATATTGAGTAAATTCAGTCCATCCACATCATTGATCTTGATGTTGTCACCTTTTGCATCCTGAATGGTAAAGTCGGCCAGCGTAATATTGCGGCCGTTTGAGATGCGCATGCCCTCTGCACCTTCTTCTTGTGCCGCGAAGGTCAGGATGGTCTGGTCGATGCCCGCACCCTGAATGAGGATGTCATTTTTGCCTTCCATGATCAAGCTTCTGCTGAAGCTGAAAACACCCGGCTCCAGGGTAATAGTATCACCATCATTGGCAAGAATCAGCTGCTGCTGAAGTGCCTGATTGATGTCCTGAGCTTCACCATCAGGCGGTTGGGCGGTCCATAGCTTCGATTCAGGTGCACATCCTGAAATGACCAGGAGCAGGCTGCCAAATAAAAAAATATGTCTCATCATGGCTGTGGGTTTATGCATTTTGTTGGTTTTTCGAATTGTCGCTCCCTGCCTTCTCACTTTTAGCCCTGTCCATCCGAAAAACATTTGAAAAGATAATCATCAGCCGGAAAAAAACATAGCTGGTCATGGTGGGAGTTGCTTTGGATTTTGAAATGCGCCAGCTATTTACATTTTAATCCCCGGAGCTAAGCGATAATTTCACCGCCTTCGGGGTTTATTTTCCTAAACTTTGTCAGAACTATAAAACTGACATCCCTTCGGGATTCATTGATTCAAATGAAATATCAATTGCATTCATAAAAAGAGACTTTCAGCCGGTAATATCTTATAATGATTTTTACCCCGGAAAAGCTATTTTTGAGAATATGCAATTGCCGCTAACAGAAATATGGGATTTCATGGAGCTTCATAGCCAGGAGGAGCAGCACTGGCAATATGAGCTGCATGCCGGGGCTTTTCATTTTCCGGAGCTACAGGCTGTCGATATCCATCAATTGGCAGAAGAAAACCATTATGATACAGAGCTACTGCCCAGCATATTCACCTACAGGGAGATTTTATGGCAGCCCAACGTTTACGACAGGCCAAAACTTTGCCTACCAGGACTAAAGCTTCTGGAAGCTTATTGCCAGGAATTTGTGGAAGGCAGCACTGACACCTCAACACCTGAAAAGCTGTACAGTGCACTGGTTGCCTATCTCGCAGAAATTGCACACGACACGGTAAGCGAACTGGAAAGCGAACATGAGCCCAATCTGGCTAAAGTGCTGGGTAGCTTTCGAAGCAGGGCCTTCCCGATCATCCAGTTTTTTATCTGGCACCCCCGCAATAAGCCCGAGCACGTGGCTGACGCCCGCAAACGGCTTAACTACACCGTGAAAATTCTCCTTACCCAATACTACAAGCATTATTCTGAGCTGCAGGATCCATTCTGGCAGGTGGCACGTGTTGAGCACACACCCGAAGAAAAGACAGCAGACCCACCCGAAGCTAAGCCGGAAGAAACTCAGCCTGCAGCGAACGATACCGCATCACCTACGGATAGTTCACCATCCGAAACGACCTGAGCCGTAATGCCTCCATGGCCGCGCATGGCATTCCAACCGCCGACACCCAGGTTTTCTTCCATGCGGGAGCAAGGATGACAAAGGCCTGTGAATTTGAGCACGGCAGTACCTACCCTGAAGGTGCCTTCCTTGAGGGCTAGCAGGTTGATGCCCGACACGACAATATTGCGGCGCAGCAAGGCAGGATCTACCGGTTTGCCCATGATGGAGGCTACCGTATCGATGTGCTCTTGCTGAATGAGCGTAACCTGCCGCTTCTGGCTGTATTTGGAATGGAACCTATCGCCGGCTAGGCCATCTGTAGTGGTGGCGACCACCTTATCCACCGATTGTACGGGCGCTTTGGGTGCCGGCCTAAGGCCTATCCAAACTACCCTGCCGGTTTGTGGCACGCTATTCGCTAACTTTTTCATGATCGGTTCCTCCATGATCGTTAATTTTGTTTGGTTCGTGTAAATGAATAATTGGCTAAATGGGAAAAGGATTTCAACGTATTGGTTTGTTATACCACGCCAACAGCAAAATGGTTTTCGGTATTTTCCCTGAGCCAATGACCCATAAATTACTGCAAATGAAAAGAATATTACTCATAGGTTTATTGCTTATTGGCTTTAGCAGCTACGCACAGGAAGAAGATTTTTCCGTGCTCAATCAATATAAATACATCATCGTGAAAACCTCAATGTATGAGGGTGCCCGCGATCCTTACAATGCCTCTACTTACCTGCGGCAGGTGCTTTTTGGGCTGGGCTACAATGTTATTCCCGAAAATGAGCTCTCCTGGCCGGAAGAGCTGCGGTTGAATCCTTGCCTGGGGATTCAGATTGATGTGATTACCACACCCAAGGTGGTCGGCGATTATGTATCTGACCTCAATTTTATCAATTGCTACAATATTGATGTGCTCAACCTGAGTGGTAAGGGTAGCGGTATCGGCAGCAACAATGCTTTTCATAATGCCATCGACAATGCATTACGTAAATTCAAACGATTTGAACACCAGTTTAACCCCGATATGGCATTGCTGCCACGGGCTGGCAAAAGCCAAAGCAGGGATTCGCTCATGGCCTATTTCGATACGGCAGGTCTGGAAGATTTTGAAGGCATCTACACCTTTAGCAGCGGGCCGCTGGACTATACCATTGGTATCCGTAAGGTGGGGGATTTTTACAATGCCTACATACTGGAATCGGAGATCGATAAGTGGATAGCCGGAGAGGTGAAGGGCATCTTTGAGATGTCTAACCGACCCGGATTGTTTTCTGTAGAATGGTACCTTGATGACAAATCGCTGTACGACACCTTTGGCTACATCAACGAGGACCAAAGCTTAACGATAGAATTCAAAAAGCCCGGCGATGAGTATCAACCGCTGACGATTCAGAAAGTAAAGGAGTGATCCTCTTTTGTACCGAGTTACTTCTCAGCACTCGCCTGGTTTTGCCGAGTAAGGATTAAAGTAAAAACCTCGCAGCTGGAAGAAACGCTTTGCAACAGTTTTCAAAATCCTTTTAAAACAATAGCAATCAATCTCATACCGCCGGCGTATTCTCCCCTCAAAAGGGGAGATACAGAGGGGTTTATTTTTGCGGCTATTGTTTACACTCAAAATCATCCATGAACGCTTCAATCTCCTGAATTACAAAATCTAGATTGTACCTGACATCCCGATCCTCAAAACGCAGAAAGGATAATCCCAAACCTTCCAGAATTTGCTGCCGCTCTTTGTCTTTCAATGGATGATCTCCGATAAAATGTATTTCCCCATCTACTTTAATCACCAGATTTAGTTTTTTACAATAGAAATCAACTATATAATTACCTAATGGCTTTTGCCTGTTAAACTTATAGCCCCGTATTTTTCCAGCTTTTAACTGTTGCCATAAAAGCACCTCGCCCAGGGTACTATTATTCCTCAGGTGTCTTGAAAAATCTTTCAGGTTTTTATAGTAGGGCAGGAAATACATGGCATATTAAAACTAGAGGATTGGCTTGGTAGTTGCAAGGGCTAATCCCCCTGCCCCCTTTTACCAAGGGGGACTGATTTCTACCTATATTCATGCTTAACTCTTATGAATGGGCTCAAATACCATAGGAAGCGGCAGACGCTCAGGTATAAATATTGTTACCCTCCATAACTTATAACTAGATAAAGTATAGCCAATGTAATGTAACCTCTTTGTTCAACTCCTTCATATCGACCGAAAGACCCAATTTTAGAGGCCGGCAATGATATTTAGCTAAGCGCAAATTGTCCCTCTCATTCAGAGGGGAGGGAGAGGTAAATTAAAAATACTGCTTAGCTTAATAGCATTGATGGGGCCGCAGTGGAGATATCTCCCCGAAGAAGAAAATACCTTACTCAGCAAACCCAGGGATTGCAGACGCTTAATTTAACAAACATCAAAAAATTATGGAGATTGGTGTATTATATTACACCATTTTTCATTATATTTATTGTCATAATTGACTTATGGCTGATGAAAAGGATTTCTGTTTGGCTATAGGTCAAAAAATCAACGAGGTTAGAAAGCAGCGTAATATGTCATTTCAAAAACTTGCAGATAAGGCCGGCATAGAGAAAGCGGGGCTTGTCCGAATCACGCAAGGACATAATACCACAATTCTAACACTGGTTAAAATTGCCAATGCTTTAGAAATCCACCCCAAAGAGTTATGGAACAATCCCCACTAATTACACATCAGTCCAGGTTCATCAAAAACGTATCGCTCCGACAAGATCAGCCATTCATGCTTATGGGCAATGATATCGATGGCTTTGTAGACCTCAAGCATTACAGCTTTCGCAATTGGCAGCAGGTGATCGATGAGTTGCCCGGGTTGGTGGCGAAAGTAAACAGTAGAGCAAATGACCATTATATCTGATTCTCACTTGAATCTTATTTCGTCTTGGTGTAATCTGCTTTGTCAGGAAAAATATTTCGGATACCGCCTATCGGTAGTTTGACATCCCCTTCCCTTCTTGGGATCAAGTGAATATGGACGTGCGGAATCGTCTGCCCGGCAACATTGCCAATATTTATTCCAACGTTGAAATCATTAACCTGAAAACTGCTTTTTATAGCATCTTTAACAAAATTCAGCATTAAAATAAGCGCTTGTTGCTCTCGAAAGGCCAACTCAAAATAATCAGGAATATGCCGCTTTGGGATGATAAGTGCGTGACCCTCGGAAACTGGATATTTATCATAGATAGCATAGGCAATCGCTGATTCACAAATGAATCTTGCTTCAAAAGGATTGCAAAATGGACACTCTTGTTCATTCCTCTGGATGTCAGTCACCCTTTGATACTCATAAATCTCACAGCTTTCATTCCTGAAGACTGACTTATAAGGAAGCTTTACTAGAGTTTGATAAGTAGGCTTTTTATGCACTTTATGAATTCTAAATCCCTCGTATTTTATATCTCTTCTTACCGAAAAATAAGCTTTACCTCCTTTTTGCAGAAGGGAAGAAACCTGCATCAGGACTTTTGCTTGCTCTTCAGGTTGAAGTACATTCAATACATAATTACAGATTATGGTGTCATATTTCTGACTCGGTTCTTCCGGAAAATAAAATGGATCATATTTTGAGCAATTTATTCCTCTCTGAATCAATTCATCAGTGTCCCTTCCAAATCCACAGCCATGATCCAAAACTATTCCTTGAATTTTTCCCTTATTGAGAAGCCATCGGGTAGGAAAAGAAATACGGTCTCTTTCCTTTGCAGTGAGATGTGAATATTGATTTAATAATTTTCTCATCTCCTTAAATTACCCAGGACTTTAAACCTCTGCTTTCAATTAAATCCTGACATTTGTCTGATAAAGCATTGAAAGCCAAATCTAGATCCACTTCTACCTTTCTATCTCTACTGCCATTCAAATCAATTTGAATTGATTTTTCAAACAACTCTCTATCAATGCTTAAGTTAATATGCCAATACTCAAGAATATGATCCTTTCTTTTTAATAGCATTTCTGGTGAAGGAATCGCATCTAATTTATTGCTGTTTATAGATTTGTGGCTTGGCAATAAATTCCATGGACTATTGTTAAGCCATAATGAAAATGGAATAACATGATCAATATTCATATTCTCCTTATCAAGCTTTCTATTTGACCAAGCACAATAAAAATTCTCTATTTTGATCCTTTTAGCATAATAATCTCTTATATAAGCTACCTCTCTTTTATTGTTTGCCGACTCAAGCAGTATAGGTAATACATCGTTGATAGAAATATTATTGTTTAACCCTGATGTAAATTCAGCCCAGGCAACAAGAATTGACCTTTTTCCAATTAAAAAACTGCCAAATATTTTAAATGCTTCATAGTACTCGACAGGTATTGAAAATGAACCCATTTCATTAAAAATCATATCGAGAGTTAATTTGTCAGATGTCAGATTTCTATTATTCCTTGACTCTTCAACCTGATAAATTGAATAATGGCTTTGATTAACCGATTGGCCAATATATTGCATCGGCTGTTTTGTAATTGTGGAAGTAATATTTCTTATCAGTCGTTTAAGGTTAGGTATTAAATGTGTTGGTATTGTACCTTTCTTTAGATCATTGCTAAAAGCAGAGAAATTCCCATTTTTTTCGTAATAGTTGGTGATTTCAGAAAAATCCTTTCTAAAAGATAAATTATTAGCATTTTCACTTTCACCATTTCTCTGAGGAATAAAACTCTTATTAGAAATTATAGGAAAATAATACTCCAGCCAGAAAAATGTAATCACGCCGGTCTTTATGATTACTCTTTGTCCTCCTTTTATTGTCCATTGATCGTAAAGATGTATCGCATCAATGGTTGCCCTCATTAAGGCATATTTGTAAGTACTATCCTTACTATCCCTTTCGATTATTTGGATTATATTCTTTAAAATATGATGATAACTCATAAGATATAAGCACAATATAACATCAAATAACAAAAAAACCCGAACCATTCGGCCCGGGCTTGTTTTTGGTAAGTGGTTGCCTTTCTTATTGCATAGACGGTGGTAGGATCACCTGATCGATCACATGCACTACACCATTGCTGGCCATGATGTCGGCATTCACTACTGTAGCACCGTTGATTTTAGCACCGCTGCTTAGGTCTACGGTCACTTCCTCCCCCTGCACTGTTTTGGCTTTCATGCCATCGCTAAGGTCGGTAGATTTTACATTGCCTGCCACCACATGGTAGGTCAGTACAGCTACCAGTTGGTCTTTGTTCTCAGGCTTCAGCAGGGAAGCAAGAGTTCCTTCAGGTAGCGCCGCAAAAGCATCGTTGGTCGGGGCAAATACTGTGAAAGGCCCATCGCCCGAAAGGGTTTCTACAAGGCCACCAGCCTTCACTGCCGTTACCAAGGTGCTCAGCGCATCTGTGCCTACAGCAAGCTCTACAATGTTCTTGTCTTGCGCCTGGCTATTGAATTGCACGAGTGCTACAATGGCCAGGGTCATGATGAATGATGTGATTGTCTTTTTCATAATGAATTTTTTATTTGGTCAAAGTCCACTTTGAAAAAGATTGTTTGCCAGCGGTTATTAGCGCTACTTTTTTGTGGCGCCCGATTCGTTTAAATCCTCATTATGTCCTGTAAAACCACCAAAATGGCGATTTTGCTTTGGGCGATTCTGTGTAAGGGAATTGTTTTATTAGGAAGATTACCATTTGGTTAACCGTTACACTTACTTAGTAAAGCCAGGGTATTAATATAAATATGGCTAAAAGCCTGGATGAATAGGCCTCACTTGGCACAGCCGAACGAGTGCGAGGCAAGTAACCGTCTGTTAGCATAAATCATTCACCTTATTCCGACCTCAGAGAATGCACAGGATTGGCTTGTGCTGTCTGCACCACCTTGCCCATGATACTCAGCATGGCAATAAGCAGCACAACCACCAAAGGCACAGCTATAAACCACCAGCCTAGTTCTATTCTAAAGCTGTAGTTGGTGAGCCACTGACTCATCAGATACCAGCCCACTGGCAGGCTTGCCACACCGGCGATACCGACCAACAGCAGATAGTCTTTAGAAAGCAAGAGCAACAAGTTTTGAAGGCTTGCGCCCAACACCTTACGAATGCCAATTTCTTTGGTGCGCTGCTGCACCGTAAAGCTGGTAAGCCCAAAAAGCCCTAGCCCGGCAATCAAAATCGCCAGCACTGAAAAGCCGGAAAAGATATTGCCAAAGCGCACATCTTCGCGGTATTGCGCATCAAAAGCCCGATCCAGGAAAAAATAATCCATAGGGTATTGGGTGTAGATATTGTCCCAGGCCGCTTCTATATCTGCAATTTGCTCGTCGAGCGCAACGCTACCAGGATACTGACCCTGTGGAGCCTGTAGTTTCACAAAATAATACTCTGTCCAGGAGCTTAGGATGTAGGCTATAGGTGTGAAGTCATTGTGTAGGGAAGTATGGTGGTGATTTTCTACTACACCTCGCACCTGTAGCCCAGGCCCGTAGAAGCCGTCCAGCTCAGCGCCGATGGCCTCTACAGGATCGCTAAAACCCAGACTCTCCGCCAGTCGTCGGTTGATCACCACATCGCCGCGTGACCATGGGTTATCTCCTTTTCGCAGTTGCCTACCGGCTATCAGTTCCAGCTGAAAGAATTCCGGGAAGTTGAGCCCCATTGAAATCAGCCCGGTCTGTATGCTTTTTTCCTGGCTTTCATTTTTTAGACGCAGGTTAGCAGCCCATGAAATCGGCTCTCCGGGCAGCTCCCCTCCGGTAGTAATGGCCGCCACATAGGGTTGCTGCATGAGGGCATTTTTAAAAGTAGTAAATCGCTGCATCTCTGATCGGTCTTCATTCATCACATCCACCGGAGGTGATTGTATGACCAGCGTATTGTCTATCGCAATGCCCAGATCGGCCTTGCGCATATAATTGACCTGAAAATAGACGGTAAGCGTGCCGGCAATAAGTAAAAAGGTAATGGCAAATTGCACGAATACCAGGGTCTTGCGCAATGGCAGACCTCCTACCTGTTGCTTTTTGCCGAGCAGCACCTGACTCGTTTTTAATGTTTTAAGTACCAAATAAGGGTAAAATCCAATTAGTAAGGTGCCAACCAGGATTAGGGCAGATAGGACAAGGATCGCCGGGGTGCTAAATAAAAATTTTGGAGCAAGGCCGGTTAAGGAAACAATCCATTGATCACCTAACCTCAGCGCCGTAAGGGCTAGTGCAAAGGCAAGTGCATTCATAACCAGTGCCTCCAATAGAAAGAGGCTCATCAGCTGAGGCAACGAGCTTCCCATGCATTTGCGAATACCAATCTCGCGCAGCCTCTGCAACGTACGAGCCATCGACAGGTTCAGGTAGTTGATCCAGGCTATCAAAAGTATAATCACAGCGATAATGCTCAGGGCGTAGAGCGTTCGCTGATCTACAGCCTGTGAGAAATCAAAACCGCTCTTGCTGATAACATGGATATCTGTAAGTGGCTGCAAGAAATATTCCAGGGTATAGCCACTATCGGCCATGAGAGCCTTTGAGTTGTTTTCATGGATCGAGCTAATAGCCTGAAGCACTGCTTGCGCGTCGTTATGGTCATTGAGTTGAAAATAGGTGATCATATTGCCATATTCCCAGGTTTTATAGTCAGGAGAATAAGGCTCTACCGAGGGCAGGGATAAAAGCAATTCGAAATTGAGGTGTGTTTGTGCAGGTAGCTCCTCAATGACGCCAACCAGTTCAAATTGCTGGTTCCCATTATTACTCTCAAGAGTGAATACTGAGCCAATGGCATCTTGCGGATTTGCAACAAACCTACTGACTGCCTCCATGGTCATCACAGCCTTGCCGGGCTCCCCGGGTGCATAGGGTTTTCCTGCTACGAAAGGTAGCTCAAACAACTCGAATGCACTGGCACTGGCGAAATAAATACCACTTTGCTCTTCACTAACCACCTTGTCAGCCTGCGTAAACTGTATAGTGCTATTGCCATAGCCATAATCATAAAACTGGGCTAGCCGGATCACTTCGGGGTAATTCTGGTGCAAGGCCTCCCCAAGATTATACGGCACTTGAATACGCTCTGTGGCTGGATTATTTTGCTGGCTCACAATGGCTGCTATCCTGTAAGTTTGGTCGGCTTTGGGGTGGTACTCATCAAAACCCGTATGAAAATGCACATACTGTGCGATGATGAGGCAGGCAGCCATACCGGAAGCAAGGCCTAGCAGATTAATAAGGGAATAGCTTTTATGATTTCGGATTTGCCGAAAAACAGTCACCAGGTAGTTACGAAGCATAGGTTTCTTAATTTCAAGTTCATTGCGTTAATAACAACTCATATGCCACAACGCCTAAGTATCTGATAATAAATATTTTAATAAATCCAGGCCTTGATTCTTTGTGCGATACTGAACGTAAAGATGTGCTGCTGGTGGACAGGTAATGGTAATTTCTAAATACCCTGATGACCATTATTATACCCAATTACCACAATTATTGCTCTTTTGGTAGAGCCAGGGCACTATTCAAATATTATGGCTAAAAGTCTGGAAAATATTACTCATTCGGCAAAGCCGAGCGAGTGCAGGGGATTGCTGCCAGCTTATTCTCCCCTTAAAAGGGGAGATACAGAGGGGTTTATTCGTGCGGCTTTTGTTTACCCTCAAAATCATCCATAAATGCTTCTATTTCCTGAATTACAAAATCTAGATTGTACCGGACATCACGATCTTCAAAACGCAGAAAGGATAACCCCAAACCTTCCAGAATTTGCTGCCGCTCTTTGTCTTTCAATGGATGATCCCCGATAAAATGTATTTCTCCATCCACTTCAATCACCAGATTTAGTTTTTTACAATAGAAATCAACTATATAATTACCTAATGGCTTTTGCCTGTTAAACTTATAGCCCCGTATTTTTCCAGCTTTTAACTGTTGCCATAAAAGCACCTCGCCCAGGGTACTATTATTCCTCAGGTGTCTGGAAAAAGCTTTCAGGTTTTTATTGTAGGGCAGGAAATACATGGCATATTAAAACTAGAGGATTGGCTTGGTAGTTGCAAGGGCTAATCCCCCAGCCCCCTTTTACCAAGGGGGATTGATTTCTGCTTTTTTCATGCTCAGCGCGTAAGCAAAAACTCAAGTGCCATGAAAAGCAGCAAATACACTTCCTAGCTAATATTCCTCACTAGGCATTGCCGAGCAAGGTGCTGAGGGTGACCTTTCGGCTCTCCCGAGGTATCGCGACGTTTCGCTCCATCGGCCGCCAAAGGCTTGCCGACGGCAAGGCAAGGTGACGCGCTTCATCGGAGTGATGTGGGTGTGAGGAAAGTTGATGTTAGTAGATCACAGGGCCGTATCGAATAAAGGCCATGGCCTAGAGCCAGAGCTTAGCTTTTATCCGGATAGTCGGCTTTGTTTTTCCCCTTCCTGGCCTTCTTCTCATCATCAAAGAGGATACGCACACTGGGGCCATAGGTGTCTTCAAATTGCCCAGAGCGGGTAGCCCAGATGAAGGCCCCCAGGAAAACGGCTGCCACCACCACACTTACACATATCAACCCTACGATAATCAGCATATCAGATCATTTTTTTCCATTTGGCCAACCCATGGATACTTACCGTAGCAAAAGCCACCACCGTGATGCTACTTACCGGCATCAGGATCGCCGCATATACCGGCTCAAGCAAGCCTGCCACAGCCAAAGATAGCCCTACCACATTGTATAGAAAAGAGATCGCAAAACTGGCAATGATCACGTGCCTCGACAAGCGGGCAAAGCGTAGAAATCTGCCCAGCCGCTGAAACTGGTTTGCGTCCAGTATACCATCGCAGGCAGGCGAAAATGCACTGATGTTTTCAGTAAGCGCCACGCCCACCTCACTTTGCTTGAGGGCACCGGCATCATTCAAGCCATCGCCTATCATCAATACCTTTTCGCCGCTGTTCTGAAGCTGCCGGATGTAGTTCAGCTTGTCTTCCGGGCTTTGCTCAAAGCGCATGGCAGTATCTTCTGGAAAATAGCGAGAGAGCATTTCCCGCTCACCGGCATGGTCACCCGAGATCAGCGAAAGCTTGTAAGTTGACTGCAGATCCTGCACAAGGGATTCAAAGCCGGGTCGCAGCTGGTTTTGAATTTCGAAAAAACCTGCCTCACCGTTGTAATCATAATAGACCGTCGATGCATTCTTTTGAGGCTGTGTTGAGCCCTGATAACCTACATATTTGGCACTGCCCACTTTGATGGGCTGCCCCTGATAGGTGCCGGCAAGGCCTTTGCCTTCTACCTCCTCCCAGTTGCTGAGCGGCTGCAGGCTGGCTTGCTGCCCTCCCAAATGATGAAAGAGCTTTCGGCTCAGCGGGTGTGTAGAATGGCTCACCAGGCTGTAGATGGCATCCAGCGTGGCTGCAGAAGCCTGCCCTACCTGCCTGATTTCAAACTTTTGGTTTTGGGTGATGGTACCCGTTTTATCAAAAACCACATGCGTGATGCCCGACATTTTCTCAATGACTGAAGCATTTTTCAGATAAAATTTGATCCGGCCAAAAACACTCATGGCCGTGCCAAGGGTAAAAGGTGTGGCCAATGCCAGCGCGCAGGGGCAAGCCACGATGAGCACTGCTGTAAAGGCGGTCACCACCACAGAGGGGTTTACAAAATACCAGTAAGTGGCTGTGGCAGCAGCTATGAATAGGATGATTCCCGTAAAATAGCGGGCGATGCGATCTACCATGCTTTGCCAGTGCAGCTCATTGTCTTTGGTGAAGGTATCCTGGTTCCATAGGCGGGTAAGGTAGCCCTGCGATACCTCCTTGTCCACCAGCACTTCGGCACTTTCGCCAATGAGGCGACCTCCGGCATAGAGATAATTGCCCTTCTTGCGGAGGATGGGATCTGATTCACCCGTAACAAAGCTGTAGTCGATGGATGCTTCTATGCTCAGCAGCACGCTATCGGCAGGAATCAATTCCTTGTTGCGGATGAGCAGCTTATCGCCCACCTCCACCTGGTTGAGGGCCAGTGGGGTGATCTTTCCATCGATGATTTTATTGATGCCCAGCGGAAAATAAGCCTTGAAGTCACGCTCAAAGCTGAGGCCGTCGTAAGTTTTTTGCTGGAACCACTTCCCAATAAGCAGAAAGAACAGCAAACCGGCAAGGGAATCGAGATAGCCCGGCCCTGCCTGCGCCAGAATTTCGTAGAGGCTCCTGCCAAACAATGTGAGAATACCGAGACTGATAGGCACATCAATATTGACAAACCCACGCCGCAGGCTACTCCATGCCGACAGAAAATAATCACTGGAGCAGTAGAAAAATACCGGCAGCGCAAATCCGATGTTGAGGTAGCTGATAAACTTCTGTACGGCTTCATCCTGCAGGCCTTCAAAGCCAAAATACTCCGGAAAGCTCAGCAGCATGATATTACCAAAGGAGAACCCAGCCACGCCAATTTTGATATAGAGGCTGCGGTTGGGGTTGGCTTGCTTGTCTTTTTGCTGATTGTCCAGACTGATGTGGGGTTCGTAACCAATGGAAGCCAATAATTCCACCACCTGCCTCAGGCTAAGGCTGGCCGGGTCATACCCAATGGTGAGCTGACGCTTTACAAAATTGACCCGCGATTGTTTGATGCCATCTTTAAGCTGGTAAAGGTTTTCCAGCAGCCATATACAAGAGCTACAGTGGATTGCCGGAATGTAAAGCGTAAGCTTTTGCAGATCTTCACCTTCAAACTCCAGCAATTGCCGCACCACCTCTGCACTATCGAGGTAGGCAAATTGCTCATCAGCCGGAAGGTTTTTAAGGCTTATGCCGGGGTTTTTCTCCAAGTCATAATAGTTACAGAGGTCATTTTCCTGCAGTATTTCATAGACCATGTTGCAACCCTGGCAGCAGAAATGCTTGTCATCTACTACAATATCTTCCTTGTCGCAGGGGTCTCCGCAGTGGTAGCAGGTAGCAAGCTGTGTATCCTTAATTGGTGCTGTCATTGTCGGCATAAAAGCAAAGCTGCATTACAAACACCAGCAGGCGAATGATAATGCCGCCCCACCCGACTGATTTTCGTCAGTTATTTCCGAAGCTAGCAAATCGAATTGGCTTTTTAGTTGATCAGGCTTTGATTTTAGGTGGTGATGGTTGTCAATAGGGTAGTGGTACGAGATAGTCAATAATCAGGGATTGATTAATATGGCCTAAAAAAATGGCTACTTAAATCACCTAACCATAATAAACATACCTGCTTATAGGTAAGACAGGTGCTCAAGTTGCTGGAAGCAGCGAGTTTCGCGTGTGCAAAGTCCTTTCAAAATGCTCATTTTGAATACCCACTTTGCGGCCGAATAGTTTCATTTTTGGCACTAGTTGTGGGGGGTATTTCATCAGGTGGAATTGCTATTACTTTTCCGTCTCTTGATACAATCAATGGACTGTTATTCTTCTTTTTGAATTCTACCATTTTTCGATATGCTTCTTTCAGGCCCCGACTTACCTTTTCTTCAAGTTCACGCAGCTCTTTATTTTCCATTGAATTTTTCGTTTAAAAATGACCATTTCTTTTCACTCCTAACTTTTACTTCAAGACCAAACCCTTGAGCGATAATTTAATTTTCACTGGATAATATCTTCGATAAAGACAATCACTTAGTGAGTCCTTGCTGATCTATATGTAAAGCTATTTCTCAGAGCTACTCAAAGAATCACAGTCAGCCACGAAGTATCAAAGTCTATCATTTCAGTTCTGCACATGCATCACAAAGACTTTGGTCGCCAGGTAGTCATGGCCGTCATCATGTATTTTGTGCCAGCCTTGCCGGCGAAGGTATTTGTCCAGATAGCGATTGAGAAAGCCGTGGGCAACCAGGATTACCCGGTCATCCTCTACGGCCATCCGAGCCAATTCATTGGCTGCCATTTGAGAGCGCAACCGGGCAGCCTTGTGGCTTTCAATCCCTCGCTGGTTGAGGCCCAGCAGCCACAGCACGCGCGAAGTACCCAGCCACATGCCTTTGGGTAATTTAAGGTTGGGCATAGCAGCCGCTTTATTTTCAAATTCCCTGAAAACAGGCTTCTTGCTTACCGGAAACCTTCCGTCTGAAAGTAATTGTGCCGTAGTATAAGCCCTATTGAGCGAAGAGCTGTAGAGGGTATCTATATCCTGGGGTCGCAATAGTATTTTGGCTGTGTCGATAGCATGTACTTCAGAAGTAACATAGCGCCGTAAATAATCATCCGTCTCAGCACGCTTCACCCATCCTTCAAGCGATTCATCCGGCTTACCATGCCGCACCAGGATGATCTGTTTCCAACCTGAAAGATGGGCCGTAGGATGGAAGGCAACCTTCTCTGATTGGGTGAGATAATCTTCCAGCACCTCCAATTTTACTGATTGACCAGGCGCAACTGTGACCGCAATAAGGAGTATTATGACAATGCGTGTAATCATGCCATGGCAGGGTTTACATTTCACAAGCAGAATGTTTTTGGCAAGCTTTTAAACATTGTTTTGATAATTAGAATTGTTAAGGATATCAATCAAGCAATGGCTTTTACCGAACATTACCAATACCCTATACGGATTAGCCCACAGCAGGTCCAAAAAAATATCAGAAACCTGGGTGGTGCACATGGTTATTATTTCGCTCCTGTACTTTGGAAGCTAAGAGGTGCGATTGACAAATTGCTAGGCGGTATTGGCAATGGCAGCCATAGGCTTCAAAATGCTGACCGGCTTTCAGTGGGAGATCAGCTGGGCTTGTGGGTAGTAAAAGCTGTGGAGCTTGAGCCCTATCGAGTGCAGTTGAAGCCCCTGGCAAAGCTACCCGGAGAGGTAGTGCTCACTTTCGATATTGTTCAGTTTAATGGAGAATACCATCTGATCATGAAAAATAGCTTTCAACCTTCTGGATTGTGGGGGCGCATCTATTGGTATCTATCCCTACCTTTACATCAGTGGATTTTCAGGGGTATGGCAAGAAACATCAGCAGGTTTGACAAAGGCTAAACGTATAGTAGTAATAGGGGGTGGCCTTGGTGGACTTACAGCCGCTATTCTGCTACAGCGAAAGGGCTTTGAAGTAGTGCTTTTTGAGCGAAAAGCCTATCCATTTCATCGTGTATGTGGCGAATACATTTCCAATGAGACCGTGCCTTTTCTCAAAGCGCATGGTCTTTATCCGGAACATTTACAGCCACCTATCCATAAAAAATTCACGCTGAGCAATATCAAAGGTGATCAGGCACACCTTCCGCTCAGCCTTGGCGGTTTTGGGGTTAGCCGATATGCCTTCGACCAATGGCTGGTAGGCTTAGCCAAAGCAGAAGGTGTGCAGGTGATGGACCACACTCAGGTCACAAATGTAGAATTCCGGGAAGATGCATTTGAAATCACTTACGACCATAAAGAAGTTATCACCGCCTCGCTGGTACTGGGTGCCTACGGCAAGCGCTCCAAGCTCGACAAAACCCTGGACCGGCCATTTATTAAGAAGAAATCACCATTTATTGGGGTGAAGTACCACATCAAAACTGACTTTGCACCAGATACCATTGCATTGCATAATTTTCCGGGTGGATACTGTGGGCTGAGCAAAGTAGAGGGCGACCGATTCAATTTATGCTACCTGAGCCGGCGGGAAAATCTGAAAGCACATGGCAATATTGCCACTATGGAGGAGGAGATTGTCCAGCGAAACCCACACCTAAAGGCGATCTATCAAAACTCAGAATTCCTTTTTGAGAAACCGGAAGTCATCAATGAGATCAGCTTCGAGCGGAAAGCAGCAGTGGAAAACCATATTTTGATGGTGGGTGATGCTGCAGGGCTCATTACGCCACTTTGTGGTAATGGTATGGCTATGGCCATCCATGCAGCAAAAATCGCCGTAGATACGGTAGCTGAATACTGGCCAACAGATCAGCTGGATCGAGCAGGCCTGGAGCAGGCCTACAGCCTTCGCTGGAAAAAAATATTTGCCAGGCGGCTTTGGGTGGGCCGAAATTCACAGCGGCTTTTTGGCAATCATTTTTACTCAGGATTTGCCGTAAACCTTATGCGATATGCACGGCCGTTGGCGCATCAAATTATAGAACAGACGCATGGTAAAGTTTTCAATTAGACATGCGACTTTTATTCCTTCCATTCCATAAATCAATCAACCTATGAAAAACAATCTATTGCTATGGCCCATAACCGGTCTTTTGCTTTTCAGTTGCGCCAGTCAGGAAGAAGCAGAAAAAGCGAAAGCTCTTGGCATCATGACCAGCTTTGCAGAGATGGTCGATGCAGGCGTAAAACCGCTAGCCCTTAGCGAGCCCATGTCACAAGAATTAGCTGAGGAACTATGGCCTGAGACACAGCAGATTGCCAATCGCTATGATGTGTCGATTTATCGGGAAAATGATTTATTGAAAACGGCCCTTTTTCCTGAAAATATAGCTGAGGATAGAGCCGTTTTTATTTTTTACAAAGACTCAGCACTGCGACGGTACCAAGACCTGAAAACCACCACAATGGATAGCATAGCGCAAGCAAGGGCTTTTGGTCGATTGCTGGGCTATCCTAATCATAAAATTAATGCTTTGCTAGGCACTCAGACACCTTTCCGTACCGCGAGCGATTTTGGCATACAGGCCACCAATGTCTTCCTGTATTACAAAGACCTGGCTATTGCCGAAGCTTTCTACACGGAAGTACTGGGTTTGCCCCTGGTTGCGGATTACACTTTTGCCAAAACGGTACAAATCGCACCTGATGCATTCATCATCCTGGTTGATGAAAAAGTAGGTATGCACAGCAGTGAGGAGCCAAAGTCTGTAGCAATTGCTTTACTCACCGATGAGCTTCAGGCATGGTTTGACTACCTGCAATCGCAGAACGTGCACATTAAATACCCCTATCGAAAGCGGGAAAACAATGCTCATGATGGTTTTGTGGCGCTGGATCCTGAAGGCTATTACCTGGAGTTTGAAGAATTCAAGCCGCACCGAGAGAATGAAAAATTGATGCCCTTATTACAAAAGGATAAAGCATTAGGTACCAGTAGTGATGTTGATGGCATACCTGCCAGTGCTTTTTATGGAGCTGTCACCTGGCTGTATTACGATGATATGCTGGAAGCCCAGGCATTTTATGAAGAGCACATAGGATTGGAGGAAGTGGTAGACCAGGGCTGGGCGAAAATTTATGCCGCTTCCAGCACCGGCTACATCGGCCTTGTTGATGCCTGCAGAGGCATGCGTGACAATACTCGGGAGAAAGGGGCCAGCGTTTCATTTTTCCTTGAGGATGTAGAATCCTATTTTGATTATGCGAAAAAGTATAAACCCTTTCCGCTACGTCAGGACTCTCTGGAGATTGACGAGCAAGGTCGATACAAAGCTTTTGTGGGGTATGATCCGGTGAATTATTATTTGGAATTTGATCAATTTTATGATCATCCCTCGAACCAAACACTTCTACGTTTGTTACTAAGCCAACATGAGTAGGAACCACCCATATATTTTTTGGAGCACGATTTTATCAAAATGGTCTACCTTCGCGTTATAGCAATACTATTAACCCTAAAAGCAAAGCTTTGAAACAAAAAATCTCAGTAGCCTACGGGGACGGAATTGGTCCCGAAATTATGAAAAGCACGCTTCGCATTCTTGAAGCGGCTAAAGCAGATATCGAGCCTGATTTCATCGATATTGGAGAAAAAGTTTACACCGGTGGCTTTACTTCAGGCATTACTCCAGAAGCCTGGGACAGCCTCAGGGACACACGCGTTTTCTTAAAAGCACCTATCACAACACCGCAGGGTGGAGGATACAAAAGCTTGAATGTAACCATTCGAAAAACGCTAGGCCTTTTCGCAAATGTCCGTCCCGTAAGGTCAATGCACCCTTTCGTAGTAACCAAGCACCCCAAAATGGATGTGGTGGTCATCCGGGAGAATGAAGAAGACCTGTATGCCGGCATTGAGCACCAGCAAACGCCGGAAGTAGTGCAATGCTTAAAGCTCATTACCCGCCCGGGATGCGAGAAAATCATCCGCTATGCTTTCGAATATGCTAAAGCACATGGTCGCAAAAAAGTGACCTGCTTTTCCAAGGATAATATCATGAAATTGACGGATGGCCTTTTTCACAGGGTCTTCAAGGAAATTGGTGAAGAATATCCTGAAATCGAAAAAGACCATATGATCATTGATATCGCTTCGGCAGTATTAGCTGATCAGCCTGAGCGCCTCGATGTGGTCGTAACGCTTAACCTGTACGGTGATATCGTATCTGATATTGCAGCTCAGATTTCTGGTTCTGTGGGACTAGGTGGCTCTGCCAATGTAGGTGAAAACTGTGCAATGTTTGAAGCGATCCATGGATCAGCGCCAGATATTGCGGGTAAGGATATTGCCAACCCTAGTGGATTGATCAATGCCGCAGTAATGATGCTCATGCACATCAATCAGCCTAAACCGGCATCTTTGATTAAGAATGCATGGCTAAAAACCATCGAAGATGGTATTCATACTGCAGATATTTATAGAGAGGGCAAATCTCAAAAGAAAGTGTCCACCTCAGAGTTTACAGATGCGATCATAGAAAGACTCGGCCAGAAACCAGCCACATTGCCATCGGTAGAATACCAGGAGTCTAATTTCAAGATTGCGAAATATGTAAATCTGAAAAAGCGTGGCGAAAAGAAACTGGTTGGTGTTGATGTATTCATTGATTGGGACGAGGAAAGCAGAAACCCTGAAATAATCGGTAAAAAGCTGGAAGCACTATGCAATGATGGCCTTAAGTTGAAAATGATCACCAATAGAGGTGTCAAGGTCTATCCGGAGGGCAAACCAGAAACCTTCTGCACCGATCACTGGAGATGCCGATTTGTAAATGATGGTGCTGTGATTTCCCACGATCATTTAATTGAATTGCTAAGCAATGTGCAAAAAGGAAATTTCGAGTTTATCAAAACCGAAAACCTATACGATTTTGATGGCAAAGCTGCCTACTCTCTCGGCCAGGGAGAATAAAGATTAGCTACTCAAATTATTAAAGCCTTTGGGAATCTTTTTTCCAAAGGCTTTTTTATGATTCTGAAAAATCAGCATCGTTTGAACTTCATTTTTCTTGCATGTGTAATTAATATCCCGATTACAGTAAGACTTCATTATTTTTATGTCATGAGAATATCAATAGTTATCGCTTTCCTTTTACCGCTGATAAGCTGGGCACAGGAGTACCCATCAGACTTTCTAAACACTGAGTTTCACCAGGAGCGACGAGCGCTGCTTAGGGAAAAGATGCCAGCCAATGCAGTGGCAGTATTTTTTGCCAACCCCAAAAGAAACCGGGCCAATGATGTAGACTACATCTACCATCAGGATCCAAATTTTTACTATCTCACCGGCTATCAGGAGCCCGGTTCAGTACTTTTCATTTTCAGTGAAGCACAAGACGGACCCAATGGTCAGTTTGATGAGATCCTTTTCACCCAGCGCAGGAATGCCCGCCGGGAATTGTATGATGGTCCCCGCCTGGGCGTAGAAGGTGCCAAGCAGGAACTAGGCTTTACCACTGCCTATGATGCTACGCAATTCAAAGATTTCAATATCGATATGGCTCAATTTGATAAGATATTCTTCTTTGATTTTAAGGAAGATGTGCGGGATGATCCAAACGATAAGGCTGATCTTTATGACTTGATTTTGCAGTTTAAGTATAAAGCCGACTACCCGGTAGATTTCAATGCGGATAAGTACAAAATCTATGAATACATAAAATCGGAGGATTTTCTACAGAACCCACAGGCCAATCAGATTTTACGGCGAGTGGTCAACAGCTTTCCTGAATTTGAAACCAATGAAAAGATCAAAGCCATACTGGCAGCTAAATCTCCCGAAGAAAGAGAACTACTAATCGATGAGCTCCCTAACCCTAACCCCCGGCTGGATGCCAATACACTGGAAAAATATATGGCAGACCTGCGGGAAGTCAAAACTGAGGCAGAGGTTGACCTTTTGCGCAAGGCTGTGACCATCAGCTGTATAGGGCAGCGCGAGGTAATGAAAGCCATGCATCCGGATATGTCGGAAACAGAAGTGCAAGGCATCCATGAGTTTGTTTTCAAAAAATATGGTGCCGAATATGAAGGTTATCCTTCTATCGTTGGTGCCGGCAACAACGGCTGTACGCTGCATTACATCAAAAATGACAAACTGGAGCTCGGCAAAGAGCTGGTGCTGATGGATCTTGGAGCAGAGTATCGAGGCTACACTGCCGATGTTACCCGCACTATTCCAGCGAATGGTAAGTTTACCAAGGAGCAAAAGGCCATCTACGACCTGGTACTGCAAGCTCAGGAAGAAGCTTTTAAAAATTGTAAGCCGGGTAAGATGATCCGCGAAAACACACAAATCTGCCGTGAGGTAATCAATCAGGGGTTGGCAGATTTGGGAATCATAGAAAGTCCCGATGCAGAGCACAACTATTTCCCCCACGGTGTATCTCACCATATTGGTCTGGATGTGCACGACCCGGGCAATTACGAGGAGTTTAAGGAAAATATGGTGCTTACGGTGGAACCCGGCATTTATATACCTATCGGTAGCGATTGCGATGAAAAATGGTGGGGCATTGGTGTACGAATAGAAGACGATATCCTGATCACTAAGGATGGCTATGAGTTGCTGTCATGGCAGGCACCACGCACTACCGAAGAAATTGAAAAGGTGATGGCTGAAGATAATATCTTTTCTAACTATGACCTGCCGGAGTTGGAGCGAGAAATTGAAAGGAAGGGGAAGGAGTAATCAAAACATGCTCTGCTGCTCCCCGGTCTCGTAGGATTTTAAGCTTACACAATCCAAACCGGCTTTTCTCATTGCCGGGGAGGTTTTCAGGCACATGGTGATCAACTCCGGTATTTCGGGCTGGTGGGGCATAAAATATACCTGCATGCCCTGGCCTACCCAGCTTTTAACCCTGGCCACCCAATCGGATAACCGCTCAAAATCCGTAGGGTGTAAGGCATTACCTACAAATCTCACCATTACAAAAGGGGCAGTTA
Source organism: Cyclobacteriaceae bacterium (assembly GCA_965227155.1). Classification (GTDB taxonomy): domain Bacteria; phylum Bacteroidota; class Bacteroidia; order Cytophagales; family Cyclobacteriaceae; genus UBA6059. Next base: position 2,094,080 of record OZ245731.1, on the reverse strand, counting down.
ATTGCATATGCAGTACATCTCTCCGCCCTGACACATCTGTGATTACTGTGCCAATATTGTAATGCTCTAGCAAGGCCCATCCTTCATCTGTAGTGAACCAATCAGGATGTCGGAACTCCATAGCAAGTGGTAATTGCTTTGGCCACAATTGAAAAAATTGTTCTAAGGTTGGCAGGAGCTCCGGGCCAAACCTGGGAGAGATTTGCATGAATTGCAGGCCCAAAACCGGCTCAAGTGTTGGTATTACATCCAGATAGGCTTGCAACAATCCACTCTGAAGGCCCAGGTCTCTGCGGTGACTGATGGATTGCGGAATTTTAGGGCAGAAACGAAAGTTGACTGGTACTTTACCTTTCCATTTTTCCAATTGATCAAATGTGGGAATGGAATAATGGGTGCTGTTCAGTTCCACCGTATCAAACTGACGTGCATATTTCTTCAAATAATCCGAAGGCTTAGTGCCGGCGGGATAAAGCCGACCCACAAATTGCCGATCGGCCCAGGCAGTAGCCCCCAGCAAAAGCCTGCCGGAACCTGCTAGTCCATCTAGAAGCTTCTGAGTGCGCTCCGGATCAGGAGGCATAGTAAAATCTACTGCCGAGATATCTGCTAGTTTTCCAAAATCCATATTGTGGAAATGCTGACGAACCACTAAAATAATTATTCTCCTTGGGAGAAATCAGCGCTCTGAGAATTCTTACTTTTATAGCATGACCAGGAAATACCTCTTCACAATTCTCATCCTATCTTTATTGCTGATCTACGCATGTCAGCAAGAAAAAGAGCAGAAAACAAGCAAAACCTCAGATACCATGAGCCTACCAGAAATCGGGGAAAATGGTAAGCTGCCTCACCTTTTTACCTACAAGGATGGCTTATTGCTTTCCTGGGTAAATACAGATAGTAATCAGGCTCATTTTCAATATGCCCGGTTTGATGGAAAATCATGGACTTCTGCAGATACGATCGCACAGGGAGATGACTGGTTTGTGAACTGGGCAGATTACCCAATGATTGCCTCAAATAATGAGGGAGATCTGCTGGCGCATTACCTGGAGAAAAGCAGTCCTGCTACCTTTTCTTATGATGTTACCCTGCGAATGAAAAGGCAATCTGGCGAAAATTGGTCGGCGCCTTTTCTTCCACACCAAGATGGCACCAAGACGGAACATGGTTTTGTTACCTTATTGCCTACAACCAATGGCACTTTTCAGGTTGCATGGCTGGATGGTCGCCATACCAGCAATGAGGGCCATGAGCATAAAGGAGCCATGACATTGAGAACTGCCCTGATAGACCCGGCAGGCTCGGCATCTCCATCCCTAGAGCTTGATCATAAAACCTGCGATTGCTGCCAAACTGCTGGCTATTTATCAAATAATGGCCCTGTCTTTGTGTATCGCGATCGCTCCGATGATGAGATCAGGGATATTTATATCGTGCGGCAGGTCGATGGGCAATGGACAGAACCTCAAGCCATTCACCATGATGGATGGGAGATAGCCGGCTGTCCCGTCAATGGTCCCCGGATAGATGGGATAGGAAACGAGCTGACTGTAGCCTGGTTTACAGCTGCAGCAGGTAAACCAACTGTGAAACTTGCCTTTTCTGCAGATGGTGGAGCAAATTTTCAAGAGCCTATCATTGTGGACAGCATACACCCCTACGGTCGCGTAGATGTGGTATTGGCTGCACCGGGCAAGGCTGTTGTCAGTTGGCTGAGCCGTGACAATGACAAAACCATTATCAAAGCCAGGCTTATAAATGATATGGGCGAGACCATTAAAACTTACACCATAGCAGAAACCAAAGCAGCCAGAAGCAGTGGCTTTCCACAAATGGCCAAGTATGGTAATGACCTATATTTTGCATGGACTGCCGAGCAGGATGAGCGCTCCACCATAAAGATGAAACGCGTACCGCTCAATACAACGGTAAAGGCTAGCCTTTAAGAAAAGGTTTCGACAGGCTCAACCTGACTGAATTTTGCTTTTGAGCAGACACCTTTTCTCGGTCTTATTAACTAGAAAATTTTTGTTCATCATCAAAAGTCATCTAATAGATGATTCGGGTTTAACAAAAAAAGGCTGACTACAACTACTGTAAATCAGCCCTTTCTTTCACACAAATGGCTTTTGAGGTTACCCTTCTGCTTGCATTTCTATGGCTGAGGCTATGAAATAGCTCCCTCCATCTACCACAGCCTGAATAGTTTCATTTGTATTAATCTGTGTCCATCCGGCCTGTTCAGTACCGCGGGTTATGGGTATTCTCCGAAAAGTTCGCCCGGAATTTTCCTCACTTATTTCTGTAAGAATATAATCTGACGATTCCCGCAAAATCAAAGCGCTAGAAGGTACCATAGCAGCATTTTGTGCGCCGATCTGGACCTTGGCCTCTACATAAGTTCCAATGGGTAGCCTGAGCGACTCATCAGTATAGTGGCAATGCACAGGCAGAATACGCTCCTCTGTTATGGATTTGCCGATGACATAAACTTCTGCTTCATGCTGAATATTGCTACCCGGAATATTGAAGATGACTTTTTGTCCTACTTTGATCTTATCTACATCCTGCTCATAAATACTCAACTCCAGATGCTGATGCTGAGGATCGATGATCGTGTAAATGGGTTGGTTGGGCTGGATATAACTCCCTCGTGATGCAGAAATTTTGTCGACATAACCATCAAAGGGTGCGCGCAATACTATTTGTCTACTGATATTACCTTGCTGCAGGCTTTCTATGTTGGTGCCAATCAACCGAAGCTTTTCCGTAACAGCTTGCAGCCTTGCGTTGATTGATTGAAAATCAGTTTTTGCCTGTGTCAGGTTTTTTACCGAGTTGATCTCATCCTTACGTAAAGCTTCCTGTCTTGTTAGCTCCTCCTGCACCAATGACAGCTGGCTGTTGAGGTCAAGAAATTCTTGCTGCAAATCGATATAGTCAGTAGAGTTAAGCCGGGCAAGTACATCACCACGGCTGACCTCATCACCAATGAGCAAGTCTGCCTGCGCCAATACACCACCCAGATAACTAGAAATGCTGGTAAGGTTTTGGGGTGGCACATGGATCATACCGTTTGCCTTTATTTCTTGCTGTAAGGTCTCTTGTTTTACAGAAGCCATGGTGAAATCTATGGCTTGTAGCTGCTCGTTGGTAATGAAAACCTCATCGCTAGCCTCACTTTTTCCCACCTCTGCTTTGGTTTCAGGCTTTTCTTCACAGGCTACCATTAGTAGCACAGGCAGTGCCAGTGCCGCAGCAGCTTTGCTTATAGCCATTAGTGGGAATTTGTTAATTCTAATCTTTTTCATAAGGGTATGGTAAAATATTGTAATTCGAGAATTGATAAATTGTATTGGTGCAAGGCATTCAGATAGTCGAGCTGTAGCTGGCTATACTGATCTATACCCTGCACATATTCCAAATAAGTAATGCTACCTTCAGCAAAAGCCTTTTCGGAAGCTGATTGTAGCTTAGATGATAGGGCAAGTCCTTCGCCTTCATAATAGGCCAATGCAGCACGTTGCTCTTCCAGCGCGACAAGTTTTTTCTGGTAAGACTTTTCGTAGGTAATGGATTGCCTTTGGTATTGTACTTCTGAAATCTGAGCTGCGATTTGGGCTGCCTGATACCTCTTGGAATAGGGCTTAATCCAAAGCGGCACATTGAGACCTACCTGATAGCCGGGAAAATTTTGTGCATTTTCTCCCCGCCCAAAGTTCATAAAGTATTCCACTGAAAGTGAAGGTAGAAAACGGCTTGCCTCCAGTCGTCTGCGAAAATCACTTTCCCTGCGATCTGCTTCCAAAAAACTGGCCTCACTAGACTGCTGCCATCCGTCTGCTAGCAAAACAGCTTCCAAAGAGCTAATTTGATCCTCAAGCACCATTACTGGTGTTTCGGCCTGAATGGCAAGCATCAGATTTTGAATACTTTTATCCAGTGTCTTTTCAGCTTGAATAAGCTGAAGGCCTATGCTTTTTGATTTAGCTTCTGCTGTAAGCTTCTCAATAATATTGGTTTCTCCTACCTCAAACCTACGATTGGCAGCCCACTGAAATCTACGGTAGAGGCTGTCCAGGTTGTTGAGTAGATTGAGCTGCGCCTGGTAATAAACCACCGTTTGATAAGCCTGCGTCACCTGTAGTTTGACCTGTCGGGTTTGCTGCTCCAGTGAAGCCTGCGCTTTTCTTACCTGCTGTTCCATCATTTTGTCAGTAGCAGTATAAGTACCGGGCAGGTTAAAATCCTGGCTAAATCCTAATACTGGCAATGACTGGTCATTGGGAGCTATATTAGCCTCATCCAATCCATAATAAATCTGAGTGGTTCCCAGGTCAAACGAGCTTTTTTCCAGTGCACGCTGCTGTTCGACCAACAATGCCCCTGCCTTTAGGCTTCGGTTATGGATTAAAGCCATTTCTACAGCTTCATCCATACTATTAATTACCACCTGCTCCTGTGCGAAAGCTGTACCTCCCACACAGCACAAGAGTGCTATAGATGCCACAGCTTTTTTACCAATTTTGATATTGCTTTCTGTGAAAAGCATATATATAACCGGTAAAACTACCAGCGTAAGAAAAGTAGCTGTAACCAGTCCACCAATCACTACAGTAGCCAATGGTCGCTGTACCTCTGCACCGGCTGATGATGATAATGCCATTGGTGTAAAGCCCATTAAAGCAGATAAAGCAGTAAGCAATACCGGACGCAACCGCTGACGGGTACCGGTGATGATTCGCTCTTTGATATCAGTGACCCCTTCCTCCTCCAGTTCATTGAAGAAATCAATCAGCACAATGCCATTGAGTACGGCAATGCCAAAGAGCGCAATGAAACCAACACCAGCGCTGATGCTAAATGGGAGATCTCTCAACCATAGAAACAAAACCCCACCAATTGCTGCAAGGGGAATAGCTGTATACACCATCAAAGCCTGCTTCACTGATTTGAAAGTGAAATGCAGCATGATAAAAATGAGCAGAAGTGAGACTGGTACCGCATAAGATAGCCGCTCTTTTGCCTGGCGAAGGTTTTCAAACTGACCTCCGTAGGTTACCACGTACCCGGGCGGCAGGTCAAGGTTATTGTTGACGATCTGCTGTATATCCTGTACTACAGACTCCACATCTCGGTTTCTTACATTCACACCGATCACAATCCGACGCTTAGCATCCTCACGAGAAATCTGTGCCGGGCCATAAGTATAGTTGATGTCAGCAAGCTCTGTGAGTGGAATGCTTTTGCCTGCTGGTGTTTGAATATACAATCCCTGTATGGTGTTGGTATTTTGTCGGAAACCTTCCTTGAGTCGAACCGCCAGATCAAACCGGCGCTCGCCCTCAAAAACAACGCCTGCTGTTTTTCCGGCAAAGGCAGTTTGTATGACATCATTAACTTCTTTGATGGTAACACCATGCTGCGCAATTTTTGCTCGGTTATAATTCACACTGATTTGAGGAAGGCCTGTCGTTTGCTCTACAGAAATATCGGAGGCGCCTTCTACATCTACTATTAATGCTCTTAATTCGGCGGCCTTCTCAGAAAGTGTATTGATGTCCTCCCCAAAAATTTTGATTGCCAAGTCACTACGCACACCACTGATAAGCTCATTAAAGCGCATTTCTATAGGTTGGGTAAATTCGAATACTATACCCGGGATTACTGACATGGCTGCTTTCATCTTATCTGCCAGTTCATCCTTGGTCTGTGCACTGACCCATTCGCTTTTGGGACGGAGTTTGATAATGATATCTGACATCTCCATAGACATGGGGTCTGTAGGGATTTCGGCAGCACCAATACGGGATACAACCCGCTCCACCTCAGGAAACTGGTCGATCAAAATATTTTCAATCTGTGTGTTGATCTCAACAGTTTTCGAAAGCGATGTGCCCGGTCGCAGGATAGGCTGAACCACATAATCGCCTTCATCCAATGTGGGTACGAATTCTCCACCCATTCTCAGAAATAAGGCCACTGCAATTCCAAAAAGCAGAGTGGCAGCAATCAGGATGATCCGCACATGGTCAAGTGCAAATTTGATGGTTGGGGTATAGAGCTTGTCTATGCCTGACATCAAACGCTGAGATAAATTGGGTTTCTCCTTTTCCTGCTCCGGCTTGATAAATAAAGATGCCATAACAGGTATATAGGTAAGGCATAGGATCATGGCACCCAGCAATACAAAACTGAAAGCCATAGCCATAGGTCTGAACATTTTTCCTTCAATTCCCGATAATGAAAGGATTGGAATAAATACTATTAAAATGATGACCTGCCCAAAAATGGCAGATTTCATCATCTTGCTCGCACTCGAAACTGTGATGGCATCCTTTTCAGACTGGTTCTGGCCAGATAATAGCCCTTTGTTATACCTGCGGGTAATCTCGAATAGAATGAATTCTACGATGATCACCGCACCATCGATGATAATTCCAAAATCTATAGCACCAAGGCTCATCAGGTTAGCATCCACTTTAAAAATGTGCATCAGCGTAATGCCAAACATCAATGACAGAGGTATTACCGAGGCTACAATAAGACCGGATCGAATATTTCCTAATAACAGAACGACCACAAAAATCACAATAAGTGCCCCCAGGATTAGGTTCTCTGCAATTGTGAATGTCGTGCGGCCAATCAGCTCTGTACGATCCACAATGGGTGTGATTTCCAAACCCTCAGGCAAAGCAGTTTGTACCCGTTCTATTCGTTCTTTTACATCGGCAATTACCTTGCTGGAGTTAGCGCCCTTAAGCATCATAACCTGCCCAAGTACTGTTTCGCCCTTGCCATTGGCTGTGATGGCACCAAACCGCACCGCACTACCAATGCTAACTTCCCCTACCTGATGCATAAATACCGGGTTCCCATTGCGACGGGTCACTACGATGTTTCTGATATCTTCAAGGGTTTTGACCATACCCTCACCCCGGATAAAATAGCTATCGAAGTTTTTCTCAATGTAGGCCCCTCCCGAAACATCATTGTTTTGTTCTAATGCTGCAAAAACCTCCGCTATGGTGATGTCCATAGCATTGAGCTGTTGAGGATCGATAGTCACCTGGTACTGCTTCAATAAGCCACCCCAGGTATTTACTTCCACAACCCCCGGTATTCCCGACATTTGTCGCCTCACAATCCAGTCATGAATCGTGCGGATATCCATGGTAGTATATTGGTCTTCATAGCCCGGTTTTGCATCTATCGTGTATTGGTAGATTTCGCCAAGCCCTGTGGTAATCGGTCCCATCATGGGCTTACCAAAACCGGCTGGGATGTTTTCTTCAGCGGCTTTTATCTTTTCATTGATCAGCTGCCTGGGTAGATAGGCCCCTAATGCATCATCAAATACTACTGTAACTACAGACAGCCCGAATTTTGATATAGATCGGATTTCCGAAACACCCGGCAAATTGGACATCTCTATCTCTATCGGGTATGTGATAAACTGCTCTACGTCTTCTGTGGCCAGGTTTCTGGATACTGTAATGATCTGGACCTGGTTTGTGGTGATATCAGGTACTGCCCCCAGATTAATTTGTGTAAGAGAAAAAATTCCCCCACCCAATATAGCCACAGCAAAAAGGATGATGATGAGTTTATTTCTTACACTATATTGAATGATTGATTCAATCATAATAAGTGAATGACTTAGGTGAATTAAAATTGATTAAATGGAAATGGGTGCCCAAGTTGGGCGAAAGATCAGCTATGCCGAGGTGGCTGAAAACTGAGGTTGATAAACTCGAATTGGTAAAGATCTCTGTAGATACTTGGGCGCTCTGAAATTACTTGAGCACCGGGTTCAAGTTGAGGAAAGAAAAAAGCAGGCATGAACATGCCAGCTACAGCTGTTTGGAAAAATGGTAAATCTGCATGGTGCCCAGGATCATTGTGCTCTGAATCAGGGCTATAATGCAGTATAATAAAATCGGCGAAGGAAATGCCTTCCTGCTGCAATTGATGATTATTGTAATGATTATAAAGAGAGGGTAAAGCTGATAATTGATTGATATCCCCCTGAGGGATCAAAAAAGCAATGGCTTGAAACCATATAGCACCGATGATAACAGCAACTCTCACAATCTCAAAGTAAAGACAAATTAATCATACTGGACATGAATAAGATCTATTTGGAATTAGTCTTATTAAAAGATTTATAATTTAATTCCAAAATAACAACAAACTGAGCCCTCATTAAATTCCTACCCATAAACAATAATTTTTTCATTAGGTTACCACTTTTATGCAAATCAAAATCTCTACCAAGGTAAAATCACCTTTAAAGCAGGTTATAGATGGTTTTACACAGGATTTATTTCTGGCTTTAAATCCACCTTTCCCTCCTGTAAAGCTGTTGCAATTTGATGGTTGTCATAAAGATGATGTGGTAGCCCTGGAGTTGAATTTTATATTCTTCAAGCAACTTTGGAAGAGTCTGATCACCCATGATGAAAAAAGTGAAAAGCATTTCCTATTTGTGGATGAAGGTGTGAAACTCCCGTTTTTCTTAAAGTCATGGAAACATCACCATATGCTACAAACCCAGGGTAAGGGCACTGAAATTATTGATGATATTGAATACAGTACCGGTACTTTGCTCACCGATATCTTATTTTACCCAGTACTTCTTGGGCAGTTTCTCTATCGAAAACCGGTTTATAAAAAGGTTTTTTCTGGAAAATAATTTCCATTCAATATAAACCTTTTGAAAACCTGTAAATCAGACTGGCCTTCAATCCCCATTGATTTAATTTAAAGTTTTTAATTCTATAATCTCTAAGACCATAATTGTAATTTGCTCCGGCCTGCCAAACCCATCGGTCCGATAATTTACCTTCTAGGCCCATACCAAGGTTTAAACTAATGCTTTGATACCTGAATCCTTCATGCCGGTCGTGAAAAGTCATATATAATTCATCTTCAATGCCTTCATCATCATCCTCATCTGTTTCATATTCCAACATTAATTGTAAATCCTGAGTTGAAGTGAAACTCAGTTGTACACCCCCTTGCAGATAAAACCTGAATGCATTGGTAGATGCTGTGGTATAAGGAGATATATATCGAATAGCTAAGGGTACATTGAACTGTGTGTCATCAAAGGAAAGACCCTCCAATTTCATATCATATTCTGACCCAGGTGATTTTTCAATTACCCTATCCACCAAATCAATAGGTAATTGATTAAATGAAACAGATTCACCTGATATCGCTAAATTCCGATATAAAACACCAGTAAACAACCGGAAATTAGGATGTAAGATTAACTCTATGCCCAAATTCGGTGCTAAAGAAAAGTCATTATACCCACGATGATGAATTTGATCAAGCGATATACCTAGCCCTGCCTGAACCCCCAGCTTATCCCCTAGCTTTGGTACTATTGCAAATGTTTTCTTTCCTCTATTTTTCATCACTACTTTGGAGGGGTTCAGCTGTGAGTCGGATTTATTCCAAATGCATGGAAGACAATTTTTATTATTTGCTCTTAATATGGGCATGCCAAATCCAGGTGGCAGTAGACTTTTCATTTCATCCATGGAAGAATTTTGAATGCCGGTAGCCTGAAGTTGCTGAACTTCACTATTGGCATTTGTAGCAAGTTGAAATCCATTTGAACTAACACTAAAGTTACCCGCAGTATTTTTAGATTTTGAGGACACTTTTTCTGTAAGTACTTCCTCTCCAGGACTAATGTCTGGTTGATCCAATTGCTTATTCACTTGGTCGGCATTCAGGGGCTTTTCCAGTACATCTACTTTTTCTAAGGCAGGAGCTTCTGTTATAGAGCCTTGATTTTCCTTCTGCCAATCTTGAGATATATTCTTTTCCTGCCAATAAAATATTCCTGTGGTTAGATTAGAAAGTACTAAAAGTAATACCATAGAAGGCCAAAACCACTGCTTGGCTCTGTGCCAAAAGCCTAATTTTGCATAAGTCGCCTGGAACATAGCAAAACCTTCGTCTATTCGCGCATTGCCAGGATCAAACTCGTTGATTTTTTCCGCAAATTTTCGATCAAAATTATCTTCCATATTGCTTCCTGCCTTCCTGTTGTAAATCCATAATCCTTTTTTGCAGCTTCGTTCTTGCTACCGCAAGGTTAGACTTGCTCGTACCCTCAGAAATCCCCAGCATTTGGGCTATTTCGTAGTGTTTATAACCTTCAATTACATAAAGGTTAAAAACCAATTTATATGACGGTGGCAACTCCTGTACTAATTCTACAATTTCTTTGGCTCCTATTTTGTCTAAAAGCGACTCAGCCTCAGAATATCCACTGGCATGCGATACATCTAGCATATCCGGTATCCTGGAATCCTTCCTGCAATGATCAATGCAGGTGTTTATTATGATTCGGCGCATCCAGTACTTAAACTCTACGCCATCTTTATATCTATCTATTTTGGTGATGACCTTCATCAATCCATCATTTACCAACTCCAGAGCATCATCTCTGGTATTAACATACCTTAGGCAAATACTTAGGGCATAATTATAATACTGGTAGTAAAAAGATTTTACAGTCTTCTGATCTCCCCGCTTCAATCCCTTTATTATGGTTTTCTCCAAACCTCTTTGCTGTTACATTAAAAAATTTTAGACATCACGATAAAAGTCAATAAATGGTTGGTACGAAAAAATATTTTTTACCGTAACCCACCATTTGAAAGCGCTCTGCGTCTGGTCTAAGGAAATCAAAAATTATTACTGAAAAAATGAGATTTAACAGCAAAATAGTATTAGCCGCATTGATTGTTACCATGAGCTGTGGTACAGAAAAAGATAGTGTAATGCCTGTGAATGAGGCTCAATCAGTAACAGAACTGCCTCAAAAGGCACACGACATTATAAGTACACAGTATCCCAAAAGCACAGTAGAGTCAATATCATTAACTCAAAACAGCAATGGAGGTGGAAATGTGTATAGCGTAGCACTCAATTCACAAGTCACCTTATTTTTTAATGAAGCCGGAGATTTAGAAGGTTTCAAAGATCAGGATGATTCAGACGAATTCTATGTACATCCCGACTCATTGGATAGCTATATAGTTGAAACAATAAATAATGTTTATCCACAGGCTACTATTACAGAAGCTGAAATCAATTTTAATAGCCAGGGGGATATTTCGAGCTACGAAATAGAATTGAGCAATGGTGTAGAGATTTACCTAAATGCTACCGGTGATATCATCTTTACAGATGAAGAAGATGACAATAGTGAAGAGTATGAGGAATCCGTTGAAATAGATATACCAGTGGCCGATTTGCCTGAAAACATTGTAACTATTATCAGTAATGAATACCCAACTGCCCAAATCGTTGAGGCCGAACAGGAAACATTATCTAATGGCACAATCATTTACGAAATAGAATTAAACAATGGTTGGGAGTATGAAATAACAGCAGAGGGTGACATTTTGGAAAAGGAATATGAGGCAGAGAATGATCAAAGCAATGATGGCACCTCACTAGACGATACTGAGGAGGTTGCCGATCTTCCACAAGCTATTATGGATGTGTTGGATAGTGAATTTCCAGAAGCATCCATCATCGATTATGACTTGGAATTGAGTGGTGCTGAATCATCCATATTTGAGGTGACCTTATCAAATGGTTGGGAGTATAAACTTGATGCAGATGGTAATATCATCAGCAAAGAAATCCAAAATGATGAAGAAGCAGATTTTACTGATAACGATGCTGAAACAAGCGATGTGAACGGTTCTTCTTCAAACAATGAAATCAATAATAATGATAGTGAAGAGGTCTCAGATATTGAAAACGATGCTGACTCCTCCGGTGAAGATGGTAATGAAACCAGCGATGAAATTTCAGAAAATCCATCAGATTTAGATGATGACAACTATAATGACGTAGATGAAATCTCAAATGAAGGTGAAGAAACAAATACTCAAGATTCATCTTTAATCGAATCGGAAGAGGAGTCAAATGATTCAGACGATGAGGATTCCTATAGCGAGGAAAACGATGAGATAGAGGTGGGAAGTGATGATGATCTGAACGAGGAGAATATTGAAATAAATGATCAGGACTCAACTACAGATGAAGAAGGTGGAGATGATGAAGAGGATCATGATGAAAATGATGAGGATGAGGAAGACGAGGATCATGATGAAAATGACAATGATGATGACGAGCATCATGATAATCAAGGTTAAGAGTATCAATTTTTGTTAGGTAAGGTTAGTCCAGGTGTCAAAAGCGACACCTGGACTATTTTTAATAGAATATGAAAAAGGCTTTTTTAATCTTTCAATTGTGCTTGTTTAGTTCGATGGCTTACGGTCAAACTTGGTTCACAAGCATGGACAGTGCACGTGCTACAGCAGAGCAGAAAAAACTACCCATAGTGCTTGTATTTCAGGGGTCTGATTGGTGTGCTCCATGCATTCGATTAGATAAACAGATATGGAGTACAGATACCTTTCAATCCTATGCTTCTGAGCATTATGTGATGCTCAAAGCAGATTTCCCACGAAAATCTAAAAACGCATTGCCCAAAGACCAGCAAAAAGCGAATGAGATGCTTGCAGAGCAATATAATCAGGAAGGATATTTTCCGCTAGTTGTGATCTTGAATGAAAAGGGTGAAATGCTTGGTAAGGCAGGTTATGAAAACGTTACTCCCGAAGAATATATAAAACTTATCAACGCCCTGATCCTATAATGCCCAGGCTATTCTTTTTTTTCGCTCCACTGATATTTATAAGCGGTTATACACTTTATGCTCAGGAAGTTTACCATAGAACTACTGGTCTAATGGGTAGTCGCTTTGATATTACCGTGGTTGCCACATCCCAAACCAAAGCGGATGAATATATAGATTTAGCTATTGAGGAGATTTCAAGAATAGAAAAACTCATTTCATCCTGGGATCCTTCTTCGATCACCTCTGACATCAACAATGCAGCAGGCTTACAACCAATAGCTGTCAATCAAGAATACTTCGATTTTATTCAAAGATGTATAGGAATATCCAGGCTAACTGATGGCGCATTTGATATTACATATGCTTCTATGGATAGGATTTGGAAATTTGATGGGTCAATGACAAGTATGCCTCCACAAAATGAAATCAGGGCATCTGTAAATAAGGTAGGCTATGAAAAAATAATACTGAATCCGGTTAATAATACCATTTTTTTATCAGAAAAAGGCATGAAAATTGGCTTTGGCGGAATAGGAAAAGGTTATGCTGCGGATAAAGCCAAAGCATTGCTTATCAAGCATGGTGTAGAGGCTGGTATTATTAATGCTTCCGGGGATATGAATACCTGGGGGAAGCAACCTGACGGAAAAAATTGGTTGGTTGCCATTACTAATCCATTAAATAAAAATGCCACTTATGGAATGCTACCGCTAAAGAATGGTGCAGTAGTCACTTCCGGCAATTACGAGAAGTATGTCACCTTTAATGGCATACGATACTCGCATATCATCAATCCAAAAACCGGCTATCCAGCAACCGGAATTATCAGTGCGACAATTTTTGCTCCCAGCGCAGAATTAGCCGATGCATTGGCAACTGCAATATTTGTGCTGGGCCATGAAGTAGGTATAGACCGAATAAATCAAATAAATGGTGCAGAAGCTATCCTAATTACTGATAGCGGGACAATTGTAAAGTCATCAAATCTCAATATAGAAACCAAATGAAGAAATTATTGATAATCTCTGTACTACTTACAATCGCTGCTTCATCATGTGTAGCAGTAAAAGGCTATCAAAAAGTAAATCTTAACGACCCTGATATGGCGCTTACTGCTCATAAATGTGATCGCTTTCAAAATGCTTTCCAGTCATACCGGGAAGGTGCATCAGGTGCTAATGGTGGTAAAACGGGGGGTGGATGTGGATGTAATTAGAGGATTCTTCATTTTAGGTATCGCCTTATTGCTGCCATTTTTTGTAATAGCACAGGCAGATAGCACTAAAAATTTTAAAAAACGAGTGCTTGATAATGTGGAGATAGATTTTCTGACAAGCTACTATTCTCAAAATGGTGATCATGCTTCTGTGACAGGTGGTGTCGGTACAGAAAACCTTCAGGACATTAACCCTACTATCGTAGTATCAATACCAATAAAGGATGATAATATACTCGCTATAAATGGATCAATCTCTGCATATACTTCTGCCTCCTCAAGTAATCTCGATCCTTTTGATAATTCAGGGGCCTCAAGAGGTTATGATGATGACGATGATGATGATGATGATGACGACTTTGGCTCTTACAGCCCTGGAGAGATTACAGCCAGTCCATGGGTAGCCTCATCAGGAGCTTCAAGAAAAGATATATGGACAAATTTCACAATAAACTATAGTCATTATTCAGACGATCGCAATGAGATAATTGCTGTACATGGCTCGGTTGCCAGTGAGTATGATTATTTTTCTTTGGGTTTTGGATGGGTTTTTACAAAACTTTGGAATGAAAAAAATACTGAAGCCTCCATTTCAGCCAATGCATATTTTGACCAATGGATTCCCGTTTATCCAACAGAACTCGACTCCTATTATGAAGCTGGTGAAAGCCTCATCAGAGGATTCTTTAGTGGCCTGACAATTTTGGATGAGAGTGGTCGGGCAATCAATAAATTTGGTTCAAATGTATGGGCACCAAAGCAATCAGTACAAATAGATAACACCAGCCGAAATAGTTATACGCTTTCACTTTCATTTTCTCAAATACTATCCAATAATGCACAGCTGCTTCTTCTTGCCGATATTGTACAGCAGGATGGTTGGCTTTCTAACCCACTTCAAAGAGTGTATTTTGGAGATATACCCAACTACTATGTGGGCAACGCTAGTGATATACCACATTACACAACCAACCAAAATAACCATGTTTTCCAATTGGCAGATGATATCGAAAGGCTACCAGGTATAAGAACCAAAATGGCATTGGGAACCAGATTTAATTATTATATCAATGAAAGGTTTGTATTACGCTTATTCTATCGTTTCTATCTGGACGATTGGGGTATTAATGCACATACGGCAAATCTGGAATTACCAATTAAATTAGGCAACCACTTCACTTTATATCCCTCATATCGATATTATAATCAAACTGCCGCAAACTATTTTGGAAGATATGAAGAGAACCTATCTACAGATAATTATTACACTTCAGACTTTGACTTGTCTGGTTTTTCCGCTAATCAGATTGGCTTTGGCGTTTCTCATACTGATCCATATCTATCTAGAAAATTGGGTAAACTGGCTATCAAAAGTATGGATGTGAGATATCATAGATATATCCGAAGCAATACTTTAAAAGCGCATTTAATTTCTGCCGGGATCAGTTTTGTAGTTCTAAAAGACTAAACTAAAATGCAGATCAGTCTTTTCAAAAGGGTAAATATTTCTATCATTTGAACCTAATGCATAATACACTTTATTGATACCTTGCAAATAAGTTACATTTCAATACTAGGTTCAATTGGCGAAAACAAAAACCGCTTATGTATGCCAAAACTGTGGCGCCCAGTCTGCCAAATGGGTTGGGAAATGCCCTGCCTGCGGCGAATGGAATACGTATGCTGAGGAGCTGATCCATCCTGAAAAAGACCGAAAAAGCTGGCAACCAACAGGAAGCCAAACTACCAAGGCAAAGCCCACTCCTATTCAGAATATCGCCTCCAAAACACATGAACGCCTGCTTACCGGTGATGCTGAGCTGGATCGGGTGCTGGGTGGAGGAATTGTTGGAGGTTCCCTCGTGTTGATCGGTGGTGAGCCAGGCATTGGCAAATCCACCCTGATGTTGCAGATAGCCCTTGCATTAAAAAACACCAAAACCCTTTACATCTCCGGAGAGGAAAGTGAGCATCAAATAAAATTGAGAGCGGAGCGCATCGGCATAAAAACAGAGCAATGTTACATACTTGCTGAAACATCTCTGGAATCCATATTTATGCAAGTTGATTTGGTAAAACCTGAGCTGTTGGTGATTGATTCCATTCAGACGATGCGTACCGAGCAGATCGAATCTATTGCCGGAAGTATTTCGCAAGTGCGTGAATGTGCCAACCGCCTAATGCAATTTGCGAAGGAAACCAATACACCTGTATTTCTCATTGGGCATATTACGAAGGAGGGTTCCCTGGCCGGACCTAAAGTGCTGGAACATATGGTGGATACTGTACTTCAATTTGAAGGCGATCGGCATCTGGTTTATCGGATACTTCGCACCCAGAAAAACAGGTTTGGCTCCACCGCGGAGTTGGGTATTTATGAAATGCAGGGAACCGGTCTTCGGCAGGTAACCAATCCCTCAGAAATACTCATTTCGCAAAGAGAAGATGACCTCAGCGGCGTTGCCATTAGTGCCACCCTGGAGGGTAACAGGCCCCTTTTGATTGAAGCTCAGGCTCTTGTGAGCCCCGCCACTTATGGTACGCCACAGCGTAGCTCTACCGGCTTTGACATCAAGCGTCTCAATATGCTGCTGGCCGTGCTGGAAAAAAGGGGAGGTATGCGCCTAAACAGTCAGGATGTGTTCATCAACCTGGCCGGTGGTCTGCGCATCGATGATCCTGCAATAGATTTGGCCATCTGTGCAGCGATTATATCCTCCTACCAGGAGATTCCCATAGCACCTAAAGTTGCCTTTGCAGCAGAGGTAGGACTTGGGGGTGAAATTAGAGCTATCAACCGATTAGAGAGCAGAATCGCCGAAGCGGAAAAATTGGGCTTTGAGAAAATCTTGGTCTCCAGATACAATTTGAAAGGAATTGACCTCAAAAAGTACAAAATTGAAATCATTGCTTGTACTAAACTTGGCGGGGTGTTTTCGGAGCTGTTTGGATAAATTTAAAAAGTGTTTTAAACTCTAAAAATATGTATTACATTTGTATTACAAAGGATTGTAATATGCTAAATGTAAGATTACATAAAGATCTGGAAAAGAAGCTTGAAAAGTATAGCGTTCAAAAGCACCTTTCCAAATCACAAGTGGTAAAAGAAGCTTTGGTAGCCTACCTGAGCAAAGCAGACATAGAAAAGTCAGCCTATGATTTAGGAGAGGACCTATTTGGTGTGGCAGGAAGTGACCGTACAGATGCCTCCACCACTTACAAAAATCGAATCAAAGAAAAGCTCCGTGCAAAACATTCTCATTGATGCCGGTCCGTTAATTGCGCTATTCGATAAAAGCGACCAATACCATCAAAAAAGCCTGCATTTTCTTAAAGCTTACGAAGGTGCCTTATGGACCACCTGGCCTGTGGTAACAGAAGTCTGCCACATGCTTGATTTTCACCAGCGGGCACAAACCAATTTCCTTAAATGGATAGACCGGGGAGGGCTGAACATATATCCGATGGATCAAAACCATGTGGAAAGGCTACTGGAGCTTACTGAAAAGTTTAAAGATGTGCCAATGGATTTGGCTGATGCCAGCTTAATAGTCATTTCCGAGCTTACCGGATATACAGAAATCGCTTCAGTTGATTCAGACTTTTATATTTACAGGGATATCCGGAATCAATACCTAACCAATGTTTTTATGCATTGATGCCTAGTGGCAGAAGCATTAGATAAATTATTATTGGTTTTAACTTATGACTAAAAAGGAATTTAAGGAAGCGCTTGAAAGGCTCAAAAATCAAACTGACGCTAGCATAAAGCTTCTACAATTGGTATTAGATTATTTCAATAAAAGGAATAGTGTGTTTTATGGATTTATAGAATCAAAGTGCGACACTGGAATAATGACTAACTCGCCTGGTAAGAAAAGTTGAGTCTCTAAAATAACTATTCGATCAATTTCCCAAACCGCTGATTAAATCCTTCAATCCCTTGTAGCCCTCCTGTATGTATAGCAAGGATTTTTGTATTCTCTTTGAAATAACCTTTCTCCAACAGATTGAAAACACCAAACATCATCTTTCCGGTATAAATTGGGTCTAAAGGAATACCCGTTTGGACTTTAAAGTCATTGATAAATTCTACAAGCTCAGGCTTCCATTTGGCATAGCCTCCAAAATGATAATCATGAAACCAACGGTCTCCTTTGCTGCCGGATTGATTAAGCAGTTCATCCGCCACTTCTTCAAATCCTTTCAATACTGGAAAACCAAGTATTTTGAAATTCTCGAATGTTCTCATTTCCAAAAGACCTCTGTAGGTTGTGCCAGTGCCAATGGCCACCGCTATGTAATCAAATTTTTCAGGCAAATCTTTTATAATTTCCTTGCAGCCCTTTGCGCCAAGCTCGTTGGCACCACCCTCCGGAACTTCTAAAAATCGGCCAAACTGCCCAAGGAAACGGTCTTTAAATGCCTCAGACTCCTTTTCCCTGTATGCTGCTCGACTTACAAAATGAAGTTCCATACCATAGCTATTGGCCCTACTGAGGGTAGGATTTTCCTGGCTTATCTCTTCTCCCCTAATGATCCCAATAGATCTCATCCCTGCCAGCTGGCAGGCGGCAGCAGTAGCTACTATATGATTGGAAAATGCACCACCATAAGTCAGGATTGTTTCAATCCCTTGCTTTTGTGCCTCCAGGATGTTGAATTTCAGCTTTCTCCACTTATTGCCGGATATTTCAGGGTGAATCAGGTCATCCCGCTTGACAAAAAGTCTTTGCGAGTATCTGCTTAATGCCGGATGTAGCACTTCCTGCACAGGAGTATTGGTGTTTATTTCCGAAATTCGCATCATGGCTGAGCAAAGTTATGACAATTACGAAGAGCAGGATGATGAACTTTTTGAGCATCACCGGTTGAAAGCAGACCCAAAGCAAGAACTGCTACGGCTGGACAAGTTCCTGATGGATCGGCTCCCTAATGTTACGCGCAATAAGCTACAGGCAGCCATTAAAGATGGTTTTGTGCAGGTCAACAGTCAAAAAGTAAAGCCAAATTACCGTGTGCATCCTGGTGATGAGATTCGCATTGCTCTGCCCGAGCCACCCCGCGATACTGAGGTAGTACCCGAAAATATCCCACTGGATATTCGCTTCGAGGATGATCATTTATTGATCGTGCATAAACCGGCTGGCATGGTGGTCCATCCCGCTTACCAAAACTGGTCAGGAACCTTGGTCAATGCACTGGCTTATCATTTTCAGCAGCTACCAACTATGCCCAACAATGATGGCCGACCCGGCCTTGTACATCGCATTGACAAAGACACTTCGGGCCTGCTGGTAATTGCCAAGTCTGAAGCAGCCATGACCGGCCTGGCCAGGCAGTTTTTTGACCATTCGATTGAGCGTACCTACTATGCATTGGTTTGGGGCGAACCAGACCCACCGCAGGGCACGATCAACGTCAATTTGGGCAGGAGCCTGAAAGATCGCCGTGTTACTGATGCTTTTCCTGAAGGTGATATAGGGAGAACAGCCATTACACATTATGAAACTTTGAAGCAGCTGCGCTATGTAAGCCTGGTAAAGTGCCAACTGGAAACAGGGCGTACCCATCAGATCAGGGCACATTTCAAATACATTGGTCATCCACTATTCAATGATGTTACCTATGGCGGGGATAAAATCCTAAAAGGCACTACATTCTCAAAGTATAAACAGTTTGTGCAAAACTGCTTCAAATTGATGCCCAGGCAGGCCTTACATGCCAAATCGCTTGGCTTTGAACATCCCGTGACCAAAAAGTGGATACAATTTGACAGTGAACTGCCTGAAGAATTTGTCCAGCTCATTGACAAATGGGAAAGCTATATCAATCACGAATAAAGCTTTTTAAACCAGCTTCACATAGCTGCCCAGCCATTTGATATTGTGCCAATAGTTTTTGATTACTTTCTGCACTTTGCGGTCATTGTAATGCCCATCAAAATCAATGAAAAAGATGTATTTGAATTTTGATCCTTCTTTGGCAGGCCTGCTTTCAACTTTGCTGAGGTTGATTTTGGCACGATGAAATTCCTGAAGAAATAACGCTAGCGCACCGGGTTTATCAGGAAGCCTGGCTATGATGGAGGTTTTGTCTTCACCGCTGGGCTCATTGAAAAATCCCTTGCCAAGAATGATGAAACGCGTAAAGTTTTCTCCCGAATCTTCAATATTTTCAAACAAAATCGGTAGGTCATATTCCCGTGCAGCAATGTGCGCACAGATGGCGGCTGAGCCTTTCTCTTCTTTAGCAAGCTTTACTGCTGTGCTGGTGGAGTTCACAGGAATGAGCTCAACCGACTTCCCAAAATGGTCATTGATAAAGCTCTGGCATTGCCTAAAAGCAATGTCTTTAGAATAAATCTTCTTAATCTTCTTTAAATCCTCCTCTTCTGTTGCGAAAGCAAAATGAATAGGCATGGGTAATTCCGACACTATATTCAGATCATATTGACCCAGAAGGTCAATGGTTTCCTGCACTACACCTTCCTGGTTATTTTCAATAGGTACTACACCAAATCTCGCCCTGTCGGTTTTTACCGTTTCAAATACCGCACGGATGGAATTCAGCGGTGTGTAGGTACTCATAGCTCCATACCGGCTCTCAGCAGCCTGGTGCGTAAAGCTACCCTCAGGGCCGAGATATGCTACTCGCTCCGGTAATTCGAGATTTCTTGCCACCGCAAAAATCTCAAGAAATATGGCTTCAATGGCAGCCCTATTGAGGCGACCTGTATTGATCTTCTCCAACCGGTCGATGATAGCCTTTTCCCTCTCCGGTCGGTAGATTGTTGCCTTAGATTTACGCTTAAGCTCACCTACCTGATTTACTACCTCCATACGCTTGGAGAGTAATTCCAGGATACGGGTATCAACCTCATCGATTTGTTTTCGTAATTCTTCTAAACTCATCTTTTGGAATTAATTGGTGGGCTTCTGTTGTTATCGAAGTTGTCAAAAATGAGATAATTTCTCGATTAAACCAAAGTAGATATATAATTCGCCTAACTACTTAATCGTTAGATTTGTACAATAAGAAATTAATAAAATTACATGCATAAGATCTTAATTGGATTAATGGCGCTCTCTATGCTATTTACAGTGAGCTGCAAAGACGAAGATGCTGTTCCTTCAGAGCCCGTTTTCAATCCAGAAAACCCAAATCCGTACATCAATAATTGGATTTATGATGAAATGAGCATTTTTTACCTGTGGAATGAAGAACTGCCCGCAGAAAGTGCAGTAAGTTTTGAGCAAGATCCCAGTGACTTCTTTGATAATATCCTGGTAGCAGAGGATCGATTTTCCTGGATTCAGGATAATTACGAGGAACTCTTGAATTCATTGCGCGGCGTAAGTCTGGACCCGGGTATGGAAGTGCGTTACCTCAGAGATGAGGAGATTGAAAATAGGGTTATAGCGCAGGTGCTCTATGTGAAACCCAGCTCTCCAGCCGATTTATCAGGATTGCGCAGAGGTGATATCATTACCCATATCAACGATAGTGAACTGACCCTCAATAATTATCGAGCACTGAATGCTGATTTAAGTGAGCCGCATTCGTTGCGCTTTGATCGCTATGATTTTACAGAGGAGGTCTTCGTACCACAAGCTCCTATCAATATCTCACCCGTCCAGTTTTCTGAAGACCCCAACTACCTGGATACCATTTTCACTATTGATGATAAGAAAATCGGTTACTATGTGTATAACCAGTTTTCTGCGGGACCGGCGGCCAATAGTACGATCTATACCGAGATGATGGATGATATATTCAGCCAATTCCGTAGCAATAGGATCAATGAGTTGATCATCGATCTTCGTTTTAATCCGGGAGGGTCTATAAATGTGGCGATCAACCTGGGTAGCTTGATCGCTAAAGGAGTATCCGTTACTGATGTAATGGTGCAGCGGCAGTATAACCCTAGCCTTCAGGAGTCGATCCTTAACTCACCGGAACTGGGTCAGAATTTCCTGGAAGATAATTTTGTGTTTAAGACCCAAAACGTCGGCAATCTAATTGACCGGGTCTACATACTTACTGGCTATCGTACTGCTTCGGCGAGTGAGTTGGTGATCAACGGACTTACTCCCCACATGCCGGTGAGGATTATTGGTGATACTACAGCAGGCAAAAACCAGGGCTCAATATCGCTGTATGAAGAAGATGATCCGAATAATGACTGGGGAATGCAGCCTATCATTTTGCGAATAGCCAATGGTGAAGGCAACTCCGATTATGGCAATGGGTTTGTCCCTGATATTTATGAGAGAGATGTGAACAGGGTCATTTATCCTCTGGGCGATATCAGGGAAAATCTATTAAGCATTGCTGTAGAAGAGATCACAGGCATACAAAATGCGAGGTTCCGTATACCTATGAGGGAACTACAGCCCCTTTCGCCGCCCGCTGATCAGCGATCATTGCCATTATTGATGAATGAAAGCTCGGAGGATCAGGAGCGATGGTTGAAAATAAAGCAGCAAACCATCTTTCACTAAAACCTGGCTGTCATATATAATCCAATAGAAGCTAATTCGGTAGGTTGAGCGGGGCAATCATGGATTGCTATGAATAGCTTTCTGAATAATTCATTACACAAGTAATGCAAGCTTACTAACTTTGGACTCAAATTAAAGATTTCATGGAAAGAGATACCACCGTATTTGACCTGATAACCAGGGAAAAAGAACGCCAAATCAACGGAATTGAATTAATCGCCTCTGAAAATTTTGCCTCAGCCCAGGTAATGGAAGCTGCCGGCACTGTGCTTACAAATAAATATGCTGAGGGGCTGCCTGGCAAAAGGTATTATGGTGGTTGTGAGATTGTGGATGAAATTGAAAATCTGGCTATTGATCGGGCTAAAGAACTATTTGGTGCGAGCTGGGTAAATGTGCAACCACACTCAGGCGCACAGGCCAATGCCGCTGTGATGCTGGCGGTACTTAACCCCGGAGATAAAATACTGGGATTCGATTTGTCGCACGGTGGCCATCTTACCCATGGCTCTCCTGTTAATTTCTCAGGAAAGCTTTATCAGCCCAGCTTTTATGGTGTAGAAGAAGAAACCGGCATGATCAATTATGATGTGGTGGAGGCTACTGCACTGGCAGAAAAACCTAAATTGATCATTTGCGGTGCCTCTGCTTACAGCCGTGATTGGGATTATGAGCGCTTGCGCAGCATTGCTGATCAGGTTGATGCTTTATTGTTAGCAGACATCTCTCATCCATCGGGTATTATCGCCAGAGGCTTGTTGAATGACCCATTAGAATACTGTCATATTGTGACTACCACTACCCACAAAACCCTAAGAGGTCCCCGAGGTGGTATGATCATGATGCGTGATGATTTTGAGAATCCTTTTGGTAAGAAAACGCCTAAAGGAAACTTGCGCATGATGTCATCATTACTCGACTCAGGAGTATTCCCCGGTACGCAGGGTGGTCCGCTTGAGCACATTATTGCAGCCAAAGCGGTGGCTTTTGGCGAAGCACTTAGCGATGATTACATGGACTATATCGTACAGGTACAGAAAAATGCTAAAGTGATGGCCAAAGCTTTTGTGGACAAAGGATACAAGGTTATATCTGATGGTACCGATAATCATCTTATGCTTATTGACCTTAGGCCTAAAGGGTTAACCGGTAAAATCGCTGAAGAAACATTACGGAAAGCAGATATCACCATCAACAAAAATATGGTGCCTTTCGATGATAAGTCACCTTTTGTAACCTCTGGTATGCGCCTGGGCACTGCCGCCGTAACTACACGGGGTATGAAGGAGGAAGACATGGAGAAGATCGCTGACCTGATTGACAATGTACTGTCCTTCCATTACGATGAAGGCAAGGTTAATCTAATGAAGCAGGAAGTGAATGAGTGGATGCATAATTTCCCATTATTTAAATGAGTAAAACACCCCTTGACCAGCTGCCTGATGACTTTATAGGTGGTGGTGATGAGAAGGAAATGTCCTTTTTGGATCATTTGGAGGAGCTTAGATGGCACCTCATCAGATCGCTAGTGGCCATTGGCGTTTTTGCCATTATCGCCTTTGTGGCCAAGGGAATAGTGTTTGGCCAAGTTATCCTGGGCCCCTCACGTGTAGATTTCTGGACCTACCAAATGCTGTGTAAGCTTGGTGACTTACTGGGTACACCTGCTATCTGCATTGAAGAGCTTCCTTTTATTATCCAAAGCAGGCAAATGACCGGTCAGTTCACAATGCACATCACTTCAAGCTTTGTGGTAGGTATCATAGTGGCTTTTCCGTATGCTTTCTGGGAAATCTGGCGGTTCATTGCACCGGGTTTATATCCCAGAGAAAGGAAAGCTGCCCGTGGAGCTACCTTTTTTGTGAGCCTGCTATTCATTTCGGGTGTATTGTTTGGCTATTTTATCGTGGCACCTATATCGGTTAATTTTCTGGCCAATTACCAAATAGACCCAACCATCCTCAATGAATTTGACATCATTAGCTATGTATCTACCATTACCACTTTGGTGCTTGCATCGGGCATCCTATTTCAGTTGCCGATAGTTGTTTACTTCTTTACCAAAGCTGGTCTTGTTACACCGGAGCTGCTACGGCAATACCGCAAGCATTCTATTGTTGGGATTTTGATTTTAGGTGCTGTGATTACGCCCCCTGACCCATTCAGTCAGCTGTTAATTGCATTGCCACTATTTGGATTGTACCAGGTAAGTATTTATATATCAGCAATGGTTTTGCGTAAAGAACGTAAAATGCTCAAAGAAGAGAACCTGTAAACTTGAACACTATGAAAATTGCTATAGGCGGAGATCATGCCGGCTTTGAACACAAAGAATCGATCATAGCCTTACTCCAATCAAAAGGCCATGAAGTGAAAGACTTTGGCCCTTTTTCAGAGGATTCGGTTGACTATCCTGATTATGTGCATCCTGTAGCCACAGCCATAGAAAAAGGTGAGTTTACCATCGGCATATTGATCTGTGGCAGTGGCAATGGCGTTGCCATTACGGCCAATAAGCATCAGGGTGTTCGTGCAGCTCTTTGCTGGGAACCAGAGTTAGGGGCACTGGCAAGACAGCACAACAATGCCAACATCTTATGCCTTGCTTCCAGATTTGTGGATTTGGAGGTTCAAAAAGAGATTATTGATGCCTTTCTAAATGCAGAATTTGAAGGTGGCCGACATGAGCGCAGGGTAAATAAAATAAGCTGCTAGTTCATTTTAAACGATAGATGATTTCATCACCATTTTCCCGTTTCTGATACTTCACTTTTATTAAAGGAAGGCGAGTAAAAGCCTGGTCTATAAGATTTTGTTGATCCACTATTACATCTGGAGGATTATCCGATAATGCTTTTTGCAGCAACCCTAAATTTTCATATCGATTAGTACCCCTGAATACCGGTTCAGCCAAAGGCCACAGAATAAATTTAGTAGCTGCCGCTGCGTTTTTATACGGACTGATCTCATCTCCCACCACTAAAATCTCCTGGTTCTCAGTCGGCCCTTCCGACTTATATTCATCCACAAACAAAGATTGCTGCTGTACAATTCTTTCCACAAAAAACCAGTTGTTATGAAAGACCAGAGCATTGCCAATGGCAAAGGCCACCATGAGAAGGGTAATGATTTCTGCCTGCCATTTTTTCCGCAGTACTAGTAGATAATGACCTGTAAAAAATGCAATTACCGGCACAAATAAGATCAATTGATGTCCGCCTGTCCACTGTGCGAAAAAATAATTCAATACGGCCCCCAGCAGTGTCAGCAAAAATACCTGCTGAAATTTAACCTGATAGACTTTGTACCTACCCATTGAGTAGGTCTTAAAAAGGCTAATGAGCAGTAAAGCGAATGGAATTGTCCCTAAAAGAACTAAACCCGTAACTGAGATATTGGACGGCATAGTTACCTGCCACCAGGATGCGATATAAAAATTCCACCAATAGGATAAATCCCCCCTGAAATAGGCTACCAGTCCAGATATTGTAATCACCAGCAAATAACCGTAGGTCATCAGAAGTAGCCTCCTGGCGATGGCACTCGAAAAAAGAATAAGCGAAACAAGACTTAGTATAAAAAAGTAGAAATAGGGCAGGTAGAATAAGGTGGCAATACCCAAATACACACCATTGTAAAGAAACATTTCGTCCTGGGCCTCATTGTCAATTCTTCTGAAAACATTATTTAGCGTAAGCAGAAAAAAGCCCAGGCCCATCACCACCGGTGAAAGCAAAAACATAGTTGGGATAAAGCAGGAAAAAACGGCATAAAGAAATGCCGGCACGTAGTTGTATTCATCATAGGCTTTATTGCGCAGTAGCAGGCTATTAAAAACTACGGACTGGTGAAATACTACTAGGATAGCCAATATCTGGTAACCCACAGTACTGCGACCGAATATTTTAAAAAGCCAGCTATAAACAACATTAGCCAATGGCCCGGTAGTTGTCCATACCGATTCGTACATACTGGCAGCGGTAGAAGCCATGCGCTCACCAATCAGCAGCCAATGCAATTCTACCTTCATCAAGGGGATACCATCTAAAATGAAGGGCAGTCTGATGGCTACCAACAGCAGAAATACAAGAATGAGCCTATACGGGTCGTTGATTCGGAAAAGCGATAGCAAGCTACTCTAGTGGTTATTCAAAAGGATACGAAATTACGGGTATTTTCAAAGAAAGAATAAATAAATAAGGATATTTGCGACTATGGAAAGCACACGTCAACATAAGTATGCAAGACTCATTCAGCGGGAAATCGGGGAGATACTACAGAAGGAAGCAAAGCATATCATTGGACACGCTTTCATGACCATAACTGCTGTAAAGGTGAGCCCTGACCTGAGTTTTGCCAAGGTCTTTGTGAGCATTTTGCAAAAACAGGAGAGGCAGACTCAATTTGAACTGCTCGAAGATCATAAAAGCGAGTTTCGTAAATATCTGGGCAACAGGATAGGTAAGCAGGTTAGAGTAGTACCAGACCTGGCATTTTTTCTGGATGAAACTGAAGATGAAGCAGCACGCATCGAGGATATACTAGCTAATCTTGATATCCCACCTGAGGACAAAGAAGATTGATCCTATTGTGAACCTTCCACTTTTTATAGCGCGGCGCTACTTTTTCAGCAAGAAGAAAAAGAATTTCATCAATGTCATCTCCTTAATTTCTATGGTAGGGGTAGCCGTAGGCACGGCTACACTGGTGGTGGTTTTGTCGGTGTTTAACGGTCTGGAAGATTTGCTTCGGTCCCTTTACAATACTTTTGACCCTGAGCTGAAGGTGATGCCCGTTAGTGGTAAATCATTTACCCTGGAAGAGGCAAAACTCGAAGAACTAAAAAAGGTAGAAGGCCTGTCCATCATTACTGAGGTAATTGAAGATAATGCCCTTGTACGCTATCGCGAATCACAAATGGTAGTGCGGGTAAAGGGTGTTTCAGATAACTTTTTGGAACAAAAAAGACTGGATCGCGCTCTTGTAGCCGGTCGGCTAATGCTGAGAGATGATGACTTGCGCTACGCCATTATTGGGCGAGGCGTTCAGTATACTTTGTCCATCAGTCTAAAAGATGATTTCCATGCCCTTCAGTTTTATACTCCCCAAGCGGTGAAGCCCGGCACCCTCGATCCGAGTAAATTATTCACACAGAAGAACATTATGCCCGGCGGGGTTTTTGCCATAGAAAAGCAATATGATAATAATTATATCTTCGTGCCGCTTGATTTTGCACAGGAGCTTTTTGATTACGATGTGAAGCGCACAGCACTGGAAATCAAGCTTGCCAGCGGAGCAAATACCACCAGGGTACAGCAGCAATTGGCAGCCATTTTAGGGGATCAATTTGAAGTGCTCAACAGCGACCAACAACATGCCGAATTGTACAAGCTTCTCGGTATAGAAAAACTTTTCGTGTTTCTTACTTTTTCATTTATACTGGCCATTGCCTCCTTTAATATTTTCTTTTCCTTAAGTATGCTCGCCATAGACAAGAGGCCGGATGTAGCTATTTTAAATGCTTTGGGAGCAGACCATTCCCTAATAAAGAAAATATTTTTAGCGGAAGGCGCCATCATAGCCTTATCAGGCGCCATGATTGGCCTGGGTCTGGGCCTGGTCATCTGTGTGTTGCAGCAGGAATATGGTCTGGTATCTATGGGTATGACTACCTCCATACTGGAAGCCTATCCGGTGAAAATAAAGCCTACAGATTTCCTATATACCGGGCTCCTCATTTTCGTGATCACATTTTTAGCTTCCTATAGGCCGGCTGTCCTGGCGGCCAAATCGCTAAGCTTAAGGTATTTGCAATAACATCTATTTTCAGGGCATTTCGTTCATAAAAATTAATGCCCATATTTCAGGCATAATCGTTAGTTTGCAAGTTTAAATTTTTATTAAAACGCGTAGATGAAGGTTTCTCCGGCAAGTCCGTTCCAACTGATCTATTCATTATATAATCACGAATATTTGGGTATTCTATTCGAATCCTTCGTGGTGCAATTGGACCAATCCGGCAAGCTTACATTTTTGCATCAAAACATCTCTGCTAAAAACGCTAAGGAATTTGCCAGTGGCCTGGATGAAAAAGATTATGAGCTCATCAAGGAAATGGACTCCATGCAGCAGGAGGCAGTAGTTAACCACTTCCACAAAAAGCGGATCAAAGTCAATGAGTTTTTCCTGAAGACCTACGACAAAGAAAAGGGCAACAAAGCATTGCAGCAGGAAATAGAGCGGTACCTGGAGCGCAGGCGATCACGCATCATGCAGATGATGCCGGGCAAAATGATTTTTGAAATGGGTAATGATGGAGAGCCAGCCTGGAAAGAGCTTCATATGGATTATGAACCCGCCACAGTGCTTTTTCATTTTCGCAAAAATGAGGAAAATACCCATTATTTCCCCACGATCAAGCATAAAGGTGAAAAGCTGGAATTCCAATATAAAGGAGCCTATATTATAAGCAATGACCCTGCCTGGATGGTGCTCGACAATCAGGTGATCTCGTTTGCCAAGAATGTAGATGGCAATAAGCTCAAACCATTTCTCAATAAGAAGTTTATTGTAATACCCAAAAGCCTCGAGGAGACCTATTACAAAAAGTTTGTAGCGCAGATCGTAGAATCCTACGATGTATATGCCAAAGGTTTTGATATAGAAACCATCCGAACAGAGCCCAAACCACATTTGACCATCCAGGAATTGGTTGGTGTGCAGAAAGACATTTTTAGTCAGGCCAATGGAGAAAACGGTCATGATCAGGGAAAGCTACTACTTGACCTGAGTTTCTATTACCAGCAATACAAATTCCCCGCTGAGCGATTAAGCCCAATCAGTGTAAACCTGGATCAACGAGAAAACCAGTATGTCTTTTACCGTGTGAAGCGTGATAATGAAAAGGAGCGCTCCTACCTGGACCTGGTGCGGTCTACCGGTCTGGAAATCAAAGGGGCTAAGCTTACCATGCCCAAATCCAAAGCTATTGAATGGATTTCCAATCACCGCCGAAAGCTGGAGGCCGCCGGTTTTGTCATCGACCAAAAGAGTGAAGAGAAAAAATATTTTCTGGGTAAGTCTGAGATTTCCATTGAAGTACGGGAGAATATCGACTGGTTTGATATTGATGCTATCGTAAAATTTGGGGAATTTAAAATTCCATTTCGGGAACTTCGAAAATACATCTTAAAGAAGCAGAACGAAATTCCACTTCCCAATGGCGAAATAGCGGTAATCCCCGAAACATGGTTTACAGAATACAGCGAACTCTTTGCTTTCTCAGAAGAGTCAGATAAGGCGTTGACGCTGAAAAAGCACCATCTGGCGCTTGTCAATGAGCTTAACACCCAAAACCTGGCCAATGTAAGCTTCAGCCGCAAGCTTGAGCAGCTTCAGGATTTTGAAAAGATTGAGGACTATCAAATGCCAGAAGCTTTCAAAGGCACGCTGCGGCCCTATCAAAAAGCCGGCTACAATTGGCTGCGATTTTTGCAGGAGTTTAAGTTTGGAGGATGCCTTGCCGACGATATGGGTCTCGGAAAAACTGTTCAAACGTTGGCCTTGCTGCAGTCCCTGTCAGAAGAGCATAAGGGCGAAACCAATCTGCTGATTATGCCCACTTCACTGATCTACAACTGGGAAATGGAAGCCCGTAAATTCACACCTAAACTGAAGGTACTAGTGTATACCGGTACCGACAGGAATAAAGATGTGAGCCTATTCCAGAAATACGATCTTGTACTTACATCCTATGGCATCACTCGGCTGGATATTGATTTGCTGAGCGAATTCTATTTCAATTATGTGATCCTCGATGAATCTCAGGCGATCAAAAACCCAGAGAGCAATATTGCGCGCGCTGTTAAAAAATTGAAATCCCGAAACAGGCTCATTCTTACAGGTACTCCCGTTGAAAACAGCACGATGGACCTGTGGTCGCAGATGTCATTTGTGAATCCCGGTCTGCTGGGTGGGCAAAGTTTTTTTAGAAATGAGTATCAGCTGCCCATAGAAAAGAAGAAAGACGAAGACAAAACACTCAAGCTTTACAACCTGGTAAAGCCCTTTATCATGCGCCGTGACAAATCGCAGGTGGCCAAAGATCTACCGGAAAAGGTAGAAAATGTAAAATACTGCAGCATGACGGAAGCCCAGGCTGATGCCTATGAAACTGCAAAATCTTATTACCGCAATCAAATTCTGGATCAGATTGAGGTAGCTGGCCTGGGCAAATCACAGGCAATGCTGCTGCAAGGCTTGACCAGACTCAGGCAAATAGCAAACCACCCGCGCCTATCCGATGCGGACTATGGTGGAGATAGTGGCAAGCTGGAAGACATTACCTACATGCTGATCAATTCCCTGGGTAAAGGACACAAAATATTAGTGTTCAGTCAGTTTGTAAAGCATCTGGCATTGATACAGGAATTCCTGAAAAAGGAAAAACTGCAATATGCTTACCTGGATGGTGCCACCAAAGACCGCAAAAAGCAGGTTGAGCTTTTCCAGGAGAATGATGACTACAACATCTTCCTGATTTCATTGAAAGCCGGCGGGTTGGGTCTCAACCTGACCAAAGCAGACTATGTTTTCATCCTCGATCCGTGGTGGAATCCTGCAGCTGAAAATCAGGCTGTCGACAGGGCCCACCGTATCGGTCAAAACAATAAGGTTTTTACCTACAAATTCATCACTAAGAACACCGTAGAGGAAAAGATTCTTAAACTACAGCAGTCCAAGCTTAAGCTTGCCAAAAACCTGATCTCGACAGAAGAAAGTTTCATGAAATCGCTGACGAAGGAAGATATCTCCCAATTGCTGGATTGATACCGCTGTACGATTCCGTACGAATTACTCAATTATTTCGAACATCCCATTGTATTCTCGCCCTACAAACGGCTGATTAGTAGCCGTTTGTAGTATCGGCATGTCTTTTGCCATAAATACATTGACCAGAATAATGAAAGTAATGATTAGAAATTTTTTAAAAATCGCATTCCGAAATATTGCCAATCAAAAGCTGTACAGCGCCATTAATATTATTGGCCTTACGGTAGGCATCACAGCCAGTATCCTGCTGCTGCTTTATGTGAAAGATGAACTTAGTTTCGATAAAATACACCCCCGTGCGGAACAGCTTTACAGGGTCAATACGCTGGCTACCATTCAGGATACTGAATTGAAAACAGCTACTGTAATGGCACCCCTTGGCCCGGTTTTGCACCAGGATTATCCCGAAGTGCTCAATTACTGCCGTATAGATGCGATGGGTGAAGAGTTGGTCATCAAAGGTGAAACTCAATTCTATGAAGATGGATTCATCTTTGCAGATTCCAGCTTTTTCTCACTCTTTGGATTTGAATTGATAAAGGGCAATCCAGCAACAGCCCTCGCCGAACCCAACAGTATAGTACTTTCTGAAAGCCTGGCTAAAAAATATTTTGGCAATGAAGACCCGATGGGCAAAGAGATAAAAACTGGCTCAGAAGAATGGACCCGTGAGGTCAAAGGCGTGATGAAAGACTCGCGAGCAGCAACGCATTTCAAACCCAGTGCTATTGTTTCATATGCAACACTGCCGGATGACCGGGTAAATTTTTGGGGCAACCTCAATGATTATCTTTATATACAGCTACCCGAAGGCTATGCGCCGGAAAAACTAGAAGCCAAATTTCCAGAGGTTTTTGATAAATATATTGCTGAGCTTTTCAGCCAATTTGATGCACATGCTGACTTCCGCCTAATCAACGTGCAGGATATCCACTTGCAATCTGATTATGAAAATGAAATCAATCCGAGTGGGTCAATGGATTACATCTATATTTTTTCTGCCATTGCTATTTTCATTCTCATCATTGCCAGTATCAACTATATGAACCTGGCCACTGCCCGTGCTACCAGCCGTGCTAAGGAGGTAGGTATACGCAAAGTGATGGGCGCATACAAAAGGCAGCTGCGCTGGCAGTTTATGACAGAGTCTATTGTGGTTACGGGTATAGCAGCGATCATCAGTGTCATTTTGATATTCTTTTTGCTACCCTCGTTTAACAGCTTAACCGGCAAGACCATTGCGCAGACATTCTACCTTGAGCCGGTTGTCATCATCGGGTTTATGGTATTGATTGCTATGATAGGTGCTATCTCTGGCAGCTACCCTGCGCTATATCTCAGTTCTTTCAAACCGGCTTCTGTATTGAAAGGGCGGTTGGCATCCGGTGGGAATATCGCCTTGCGCAAGGTGCTTGTCATTGCACAGTTTGCGATCTCGCTGGTCATGATTGTCAGCACGCTTATCGTGTACGATCAGTTGCAGTTTTTGAAGGACAAAGACCTGGGTTTGAATAAAGACCAGGTGCTCCGAATTCCCCTCAATGGATCTGCGGCCAGGGAAAAATATGAAGTGTTGCGAACCCGATTGCTACAATCTCCGGGCATAGAATCGGTGGGAAGTGGCTGGACATCTCCTGGCACAGAAAGCCTCAACGTGCAGGCCACCACTGTGGAGTCCAATACCGGTGAACTGATAGATAAAGTTTTCCAGACGCTCTATATAGACCAGCATTATTTCGAAACCCTTGAGATTGAAATTGCAGAAGGCAGGGGATTTAATAAAGATATAGGACGAGATACTGCTGATGCAGTGCTTGTTAATGAAAAGATGGTTGACCATATGGGCTGGGATAACCCTATCGGCAAACGATTTATGGTGATTGCCAACCAAAACCTCGATCGACGAGAGATGAAAGTGGTAGGTGTTTTTAAGGATTTCCACCTCAGAGCACTGAAAGCTCCAATTGAGCCTATGGTAGCGCACCTGAGTACGGAAAACGGCCAAATGCTCGTACGCTTTAAACCTGAATCTACTGATGAAGTAATCAACACAATCAGGCAATCATGGGCCGAGGTAGTTCCTAATCGCCCATTGGAATACACTTTTGTAGAGCAGGATTTTTTCAAGCAATATGAAGAGGATCGCCGCAAAGGACAGGTTTTTGCTTTGTTCTCGATTATCACCATCATCATAGCCTGTATGGGGTTATTTGGGTTGGCCTCCTACAATGCGGAGCTCAAACGCAAAGAGATTGGCATACGCAAAGTGATCGGAGCAAGCTTATTAGATATCATTTATATGGTAAGCAAGGATTTCATGATCCTGGTGAGTATTTCGATGCTTATAGCCTTTCCAATTGCATACTTTTTTATGGACAAATGGCTAGAGGAATTCTCCTACCGCATCGACATTTCGGTGTTAACATTTCTATTGTCCATTGTCATTACAGTAGCAATCACCTTGATCACAATTGGCTACCATAGCATGACTGCAGCTATGAGTAACCCTGCTTCTTCCTTGAAAGAAGAATAGCATTTAAAATCTTTTTCATAAGCGGTCGGGGGCTTGCTCATACGAGTAAGCCCTTTTTCAATTGTTATGAATATGTCACGTAAAATGGGGGATTTTTAAGCTAAATGCATGAATTAAAGCCTTTTAGCATCCCCCGTAGGATCGGATTTAAGTAATTTCATTTTATGGAGGCTAGACCTGACAGAAAGCACAATATTCTATACGTGGATGATGAGGCCAACAATCTTGTGGTTTTCAGGAATGTATTCTTCAGGTATTATCATGTATTTACAGCCACTTCCGGAGAAGAGGCCCTTGCGCTGATGGATCAAAAACCTATGCATGTTGTAATCACTGATCAAAAAATGCCAGGGCTTAGTGGTGTGGAGTTTCTTGAAAAATCTATGGAGAAGCATCCTGAGGTTGTAAGAATGGTGCTTACGGCCTACAGTGATATTGATATCATCATGCGGGCCATTAACCGCTGTGGTATTTATCAATATGTCCTAAAACCATGGGATAATCGACAACTGAAGATCACCATTGATAATGCCATTCAAAAATATGAGCTGACTCATGAAAATAGGACTTTGATCAAGTCCCTTAAGGAAACCAACAAATCTCTGGAGGAAAAAGTAAGAGAACGCACAGCAACGCTCGCCCAACAAAATGAGCAGCTTTCTGAACTGGTAGCTGTAAGAGATAAACTCTTTTCCATCCTATCGCATGACCTGAAAATGCCAACAGCAGCTTTAAATGTACTGCTTGACATACTTATTCATTTCAATGAACAAATGGATCATGAAAATCTTTTGGAATATTGCCGGAAATCCAAGCGCTACATTCAGCATGTAATTGACCTGATGGACAATTTACTACAATGGTCTTCTGCACAAACCGGGTCTTTATCAATACAAACCAAACCCATACATGCGAGTGAGCTTTTCAGTGAATTGGAAGGCATCTTTTCTTTTATCGCTCATCAAAAGGGTCAAAGCTTAAAGTTTCCTAAAGATGATCCCAATGCAGTCCTCCATTGCGATAAAAACTTAACCCTATTGATCCTTAGAAATTTGCTCAGTAATGCCATCAAGTTTACTCGGCAGTCAGGATCCATAGAATTGGTCATCGAACCCAATGGCGAGCGATGCAAAATAAAAATCATTGACACGGGTGTGGGTATTGCTCCTGAGGTAATTCAAAAACTCAATGCAGGCAGCTTCACTGAATCCAAGCCTGGCACCAATGAAGAGAAGGGCATTGGCCTGGGCTTAAAACTATGCCATGAGTTTGCGCTTCTTCAGTCTGGCCAATTAAATCTGGAAAGCACCTACACCGGAGGCATTATGGCCACATTAATATTACCTATGGCAAAATGAGGTGTAGCATTTTCATCATCGGCATAGTATTATGGTTTTGTCAGGTAGACAAAGTCTACTGCCAGACCATTGCTCAGGCTGAGCAGTTGTTGACATACAATGAGTTTGACTCTGCATTGGCTATCACCAATTATTTGCTTGAAAATGAGCCAGATTCCATAACGGCGCTGGGCAAACTCTATGAACTCAGGGGCCGGGCTTTTCAGGCACAGGAGTCTTTCGCCTCCTCCCTTGACAACTATCTGAGAGCCCGGCAGGAATACCAAAAGCTTGAGAATCATGAAGCGATAGCAGATATCAATGTGGCCATTGGTCAGCTCTATGTGCATTGGGGTGTACCTGTAAAAGCGCTGGACTATTTTGCTGATGCCCGAGAAGGCTATGCAGGCATTCAGGATACTACCAAACTCTTGCAAGTATTGTCAAACATTGGGAAAGAAGAGGAGCAGCTCCAACAATTTGACGCTGCAATTAACACTTATAATGAAACGCTGAGCTTGCAAAAAGAACTAAAGCAATTGGAAGCTTCGATCATTACCTTAAAGCGCATCTCGGATTTGCTAATTAAAAATGGTAAACCGGGCCAGGCCCTGGCTTATGACCTGGAAATTCTATCGCTGCAGGAGGCCATACAGGACAAAAAGAGCATTGCTGAAACGCTTAACAATATTGGCTTTATCTATGATCATTTGAATGAGAAAGAATTGGCACTCCAATATTTTATTGATGCTCAAAGTGTACTGTCTGAAATCTATGCAGAGGATGAATTTTATGTAGGTGAACCTACCATTTTGATTAATATCGGGCTTATTTATAAGTCAATGGGGGATTTGCCGTTGGCACTTGACTATTTTTTTAAATCCCTCAAAACTGACAAAGCTCGCGATCAACCGCTATTGATGACTCGCATTTATAATCACATAGCCTTCAGTTATTTCGAACTGCAAGATCTTGAAAGATCAAAACTATTCATCGAAACAGCCATAAATCAGGCAAGATTATATGATGGCAAAGAAGTGTTGATGAATAGCTACCAGTGCCTGTCTGATATATATGGGTTGCAGGGCCGGTACAAGCAGGCACTTGAAAACTACAAAACCTATGAAAAAATTAGGCGCGAATTGGAGGAAGAAAAAAAGCAGCAGCGCCAGGCGCAGCTAGAGCGAAAACAGGAAGTACAGCAAAAAGAGCAGGAGATAAAACTGCTGATGGTAGACCAGCAAATCAAGGATCTGGCATTGCGTGAACTTCAGCTGGAAAGCAGCCAGAGAGAGCGGGACATAGAGTTGCTCCAGCGAGAAAAAGAGCTGCAACAGGTACGGCTTCAAAATCAAAAAACAGAAAGGGAAAAAGCAGAGGCGGCTTTAAAGCTCACCCAATCTCAACTAGAGGCAGAAAAAAAAGACAATGAAATTGCCATGCTGCAAAAAGACCGCTTTATCCAGGACCTTGCACTCAAACAAAAGGCACTTGAAGAAGCCGAACGTCAGAAGGAAATTGAGCTATTGGAGCGAAACCAGGCCATCCAGGATCTGGAATTGATACGACAAAAAAACCTTCTATACTTCACGCTGGGCGCCGTACTTTTATTGCTGATAATCCTGTTTTTGATATACCGAAGTTATCGTGGCACCACAAGGGCCCGTAAGCTATTGCAATATCAAAACACGGAAATTAATAGGCAGAAGGAGGAAATCACCAGCCAACATAGCAAACTCGAGCGTTCTTACGAAAACATCAAGCTGCTGGGTAAAATAGGAAGTGAAATCACTGCCAACCTGTCTATAGACAAAATTCAGGCTGTGCTCTACAAGCATGTTCAGCAGCTGATACCAACGGATAATTTTGGCATAGGCCTGATTAATGCTGATCACTCAGCCCTGCTGTTTTCTCAGCCAATACAGCAAGGTAAAATGCTGGAGCCCTTTGCTGTATCACTAAACGAAGAAAACCGACTCCCCATTCATTGTTTCAAGCAGCAAAAGGAAATCCTGATCCATAATTTTCAATTAGACTTTAATCGATATGTGCAGAAATTCATGCCTTCTATGACCGGTGAAACTGCGCACTCTATCATCTATCAACCCCTTGAGGTCAACAACAAAGCCATTGGGGTAATTACAGTGCAGAGCTACGAGGAAAGTGCCTACTCAGAATATCACCTCAATATTTTAAGAAACCTCGCTACGCATGTGGCGATAGCCATTGAAAATGCATTCGCTTATGAAAAAATTGCTGAGAAATCCCATATACTGGAGGTAGCCCTGTCAAAACTCAAAGCAGCACAGGCAAAGCTGGTACAAGCAGAAAAAATGGCATCTCTGGGTGAGCTGACAGCAGGTATCGCCCATGAAATCAACAATCCTATCAATTTTGTATATGCCGGTGTGGATGGCCTAAAATCATCCCTGGAAGGACTCATTGAGGTGCTCGATAAATATGATGAGTTGGAAAACTATGAGGAGCTTGACAAGGCTAAGGCACTGCTTCATGACATTAAGAGCCTCAAGCACAATCTTTATTTTGATGAAACCAAGCGCAATGTCTTTGAGGTAGTTAACGCCATTAAAGAAGGTGCCCATCGTACCTCAGAAATAGTAAATGGCCTCCGCAACTTTTCTCGATTAGATGAGGGCGAAATGAAAGAAGCCAATATTCATGTAGGGCTCGAAAACACATTGGTACTACTTACACCTAAACTCAAGGAAAAGTCTATAGAAGTTAGCCGCCACTACGATGACCTCATGCCCGAAATTAATTGCTATCCGGGCCAGCTCAACCAGGTCTTCATGAATATCCTGAGCAATGCTATAGAAGCAGTGGCACTAAGTGGCAAAATCACCATCGTTACACGCAATCATGACGATAATATTGTGATATCCATCCGTGATGATGGTCGGGGTATACCCAAGTCACAATTAGATAGAATATTTGAGCCTTTCTATACTACCAAAGATCTGGGCCATGGTACAGGATTAGGGCTGTCGATCTCATTTGGTATCATCCAAAAACACCAGGGAACTATCGAAGTAAAAAGCAAGCCCGGTAGTGGAAGTGCCTTTATCATCAACATCCCAAAAGGTCTTGCTTAAAATCTGCTTACCGCTTATTTAGTTGAAAATATCGGCCCTTTGATGGCAATGTTAGAACCAAAGAATCAGGTACTGAGGCGGCTTCCTCTGCTTCAATTTCAGTCAGCAGCCATGGTGCCTCAGTGCCTCCTTGCTGCAGGATGGAGCGATTTGCCCTACTGAGATAATAACTAACCTGGTAGGGCGGCCAATCTATTTCATGATAAGTAATGCTATCTCCGGTAAAAGGTATTGGATAGGTCGAATAACTAGACGCTACCTTCAAATCTACCGGATCATTTCCCGTCAAGCTTAGCATTTGTATAACCTGACCCTTATAGTTTTCTTCCTTTGCCTTGTTGGCCCTTACCGGCAATACAGTAAGATTAAATACTATGCGAGTACCAAGAAACATTATCGCAAAAAGCATCAGCGGATGACCCCTTTTGGTATAAATCAAATAGGCCATGAACCCACCAAATGCGATGAAGAAACCAGCCACCATGTAGAGGTGATCGACTATTTGTAATGAGCCCACAAAGGGCAGAGCAAAGCCGGCAGAGGTAAGCACTAAAGTTAATATCAAAGCAATGTTTGTGGCCCGGTTTTCCTTCTGTGCAATAGTCAACCAATACGCCAATATGAGAAAAAAGAAAGGAAGAAACATGTACAGATAGCGCTCCCTCGTTCCTGCACTCAGCCAGTATAGTGGTAGGTTCGCGATCAGAAATAGGGCGGCATATTGAATCCACGGTGGTACATGGCTAACCATATTTTTCCAACCATACCAGGCCGCCGGTAAAAAGAGTAGCCACGGCAATAGCAGCTTGGCAGGCATCGCGGGGAAGGTGAATAAATGTGCTACCGTCTCCCACCACGAATTTTCTCCTACAGCGGTTCTTCGGGTAGACTCTGTCAGTAATCGGAGCAGGTAAGGTACCGGATCATTAAATTGACTGTATTGCCAGAAAAAACCACCTATCACGCCAAAAAGTAATACTATACCCGCAACATGCTGCAGGGAGACCAATTTCCAGAACTGTTTTTTGTAAGTAAATAATGCCACCAGCGTAAGGGCCTGAAAAGCCAGGGAGGGTAGCCCTTTGGTAAGAAAGCCTATGCCACAAAGCAGATACGAGAGAAGAAACAACGCCCAGTAATGCTTTCTTTCGAAGCTATAGAAAATGGTAAGGACCTGTACATATACAATCAGCGTGTAGAAAAGATCGATCTCACCCTGAAATGAAAAATAGAAAAGTAAATCGGCACTGGTCACCCAAAACAAGGCACTTAAAAACGCTACTTCGGCACCAAGTCGTTTTCTAAAGAAATAGAAATGACCAGCACCCAGTAAAAGTAAAGACATAACCGATGGTAGGCGTATGACCCATTCTTCGTACCCGAATAGCTTGTACAGCACAATTAAAAACCAGTTGTAAATCGGTGGTTTATTGTAATAGAAATGACCGTTGATGGTAGGCACCCACCAGTTGCCTGACAATTCCATTTCCAGCGCTACAATAGCCCGCCTCGGCTCTTCAAAATGAAGGGGCGTCAGACCCAGGTTAAGCAACAATGCCACCGCACCAATTCCTACAAGTGCTACACCATAAACGATATGTCTTCCTCTAAAAGATGGCATGTGCTGGTCCGACAATAAGTTGTATTACTTCATTGGGGGTTGATTGAACTTCATACTATTAATATGACTGGTTAATTGGGTGATCTTCTCAATTAATTCCTCGAAAGGTAAAGAATCCCCATAAATCATTTCTTTCTGCATGGTTACATAATCTTTTGCCCAAGCATTTAATAGTGCTTTTGGGGGAACCGGATTTAAATTAGGAGGGTAATGTGATTTATAGTCGATCCCAGACAGATAGGTATACAATTGCCTGTGTTCCACAATTGATCTATATAACTCAATATCCTCAAGCGCCAATGATGCGAAATTTGTTTGAGCGATTTGATCAATATCATAGAGATGCCTACTTAACCTATCTATCCTGATTTTTTCATTCGGTCTTTGAAATTCTTCGTGCAGTAAAAACAACTTTTCAAGAAATGTCCGCTCGGGGTTTACTGAGGGAATGTGAATGGTTTTATCTGCAAAAGTAGCGTCGCTAAAACCTTCACCAATTACTGACCTAATGGGTCTGATTGTAAACGGCTCTCTTAGAGAGCGGCTCCCTAGTTCAACTAATACCC
This sequence comes from Cyclobacteriaceae bacterium, assembly GCA_965227155.1. Classification (GTDB taxonomy): domain Bacteria; phylum Bacteroidota; class Bacteroidia; order Cytophagales; family Cyclobacteriaceae; genus UBA6059. Next base: position 2,053,667 of record OZ245731.1, on the reverse strand, counting down.
TTGCTTCGATGTATTTAGTACTCGCAACTACATTTTGATAATAAATCTCAATAATCAATGGATCTTGGTCAGATGAAGAAACCTCTGCTTGCCGTACTTCAACTTCCAATCCATTGGCCCGGAATTGACTCTGCAATTCTGGCAGAAATCTCTCAGAAATGAATTTGAATGACGCTCGTCGTAGCCTTTTCACTTCTTTTTTTCGTGTCAGTGCTGCATCAAATCCCAGAAAGCTTTTGTCCAGAGCCAAATCAATATCTTCAGAGAACCTTGAAATAAGTTGCCAGGCCTTACTCAGTGATGTTCCACCTTTAAAAACAGTATGCGATGCTATCTGTGACTGAAAAATTACATCCAGGGTACGAACCACCCACCAGTCTTTTTCTACTGCAAATGCTGGCAGTCCTGTAGAATAGCTTACAGAATCAAATATTTCCTGTTTTTCTGAATCACTAAGGTTGTAAAAGTCCAGATATCCCATTAGAGTGCCTTAGCCATTACCTCCGCTATCCATTGTGGTGCAAGGCGTATGTCATGCTTCAAATCCCTGTAATTTTCTTTTTTCAACTTAGAAATAACTATTTCTCTTTGCTCAGGCATTAGGTTTGATTGCCCAATTTCGCTTAATGCTTGAACCACCAAAGAACTGATTTCCCCTTGTAAAATCAGCTTCTTCGGAGTGGCTCTTTTAAAAGCTATTTCTGAATTACCCACTTTGATCTTTCTGGCGCTTCCATCTGTAAGGTAGGTTAATCGTAAAGGCACTTGGGTAGTCAAACCCAGTTTGTAAAGTGCCATCACACTGGTTGGGGCTATACGAGCCTTGTCACGTTTAGCAATTGCTAATGCTAATGCTTCCAGCGAAGGCATAGTTTCTGACTTCAATAATTCACTGTAACCAGGCTTTACATAAATTCCTTTTGATAATCTTTTCAGGAAACCTCGCCTGACGAAACGATGCAGGGCACTCTTTATGGCTTCACTGCTTCCATATTCTCTAAAATCTTCTGTAAAGAAAATCTCTTTTTCAGGTTTGGTGTTTATAAAATTAAATATGTCAATCGTACTTGGCATGGTCACCATTTTTGCAACTACCAAATATATTTATTGCAACTATCATTTGAAATTTTGGTTGCAATGTTTATTATTAAAATTACTAATGACTTTCAGAAAAAATGTGTCTAGACAATATTATCTGCTTGCAAAATTCTCGTTTAAGAGACATTGTTAATATGGGTTTTTTGAAAAAGACCTATTAATTCATCATCTGTAATCGGTTCTCGATCATTTTGGTTTACGGGTGCCTCCTTTTGGCCAAAAATTTGAATCGACCTATCATACATTAAAAGCATATCTACAACTTCATTTAAAGAGGCATAATATGATTGATTAAAATAAGATTTGTAAGGCTCGGGATGAGATGAGCTTATGATGGTACTACTGAACATATAAAGAAGCTTTAAGAAGTAGCTTTCTTCATCTTTGAGAAGGTCATTATTTAGTTTCCTTATTTCTTGAGTATCAATTTTTGACCATTCTTGCATCAAATACATCGCATTCCCATCACTAAGTTTATCATATATTGCTTCAAATGGGATTTCCTTCTTAACTCTTTCAATAAGTATAGTTGTGCATTCCCTGAACTCCGTTTCATCTAAGATTTGCTCTTTTCCAGGCTCTCGATGCATTCTTTTCCAGATTTCGCATGCAAAATCTATTGGCTTTGCTTTTGAGATTATTCGATTTGCAACTCCAAGACGCTCTGGACACTTATGAATTAACCTTCCTAGGAAATTTGCCATTTGAGGATAGGGTCCGTAAAAAGTAAAAAACTGTTTGGGGTTTGGATATAATTCACCCAAAAAACTTAGATTGGAAGCTAGTAAAATAGCTTGCTCGCCAGTAATCTCCTCTTCAAGAAATTGAAATTTCAAAAGGAGCTCTTCCATCTCTAAATCCTTAAAAAGCTCAATAAGCTCATTTTCCTTTTTTGAGAAATCTTCTATTGAGAGCCTATTCAAAAGCCCATCAAAAAAGATGTCTGATATCTCTCCTTGAAGTACCGTATAGGTAAAGTATCGGCTGAAGTATCTTCCAGAGCATATACGTTTGGCGGCATACCATTTTCTCCATGAGTTTTCGCTAAAAGAATGATTTCCAAATACACCCTTGAATTGGGGAAACAAATCTTGAATCAGATCTAGAAGTACTTTCTGCCGATCTGGGTAACTATTCGAAATAAAAGATTCAAGATGAGCCTTAGCATTTTTTTGATCATCTTCAAGTCTTCGATCCGTACCAATTCCATAGGTAAAATCAATCGAATAGTTCTTAGTGAAAATGGTTGGGTTGTCTCTCAAGTAATTATAAAGATCAGGGTAGATTATCTTTATCCCTTCCAAAACCAGTAGGTCAACGACATTCACTTCTCCCAGTAACATCGGGATTGAAAACTGTATTGAGTTTGCATATCGTACTGCAACTCTTGGATTATCAAGATAAGGAAGGTAGTACTTATCAAATAGGCTAACAAACCTGTATATCTCATCCTCGTGAATGTCAATCTTATAAAACTCCAACACTCTGTTGAGGTGCTTAATTGTGTAATTCTTAAGTGCTGACTTTTGAGCTTTCGGAAGTCTTAAGGGGACTTGAATAATTTTTTCCAAAAAGTCTTGACCTCCCATCGGATACTGACTGCTTAAAGATTCGGCTACTCTCTTATCATCAAATGCAAGAACATAAATCGTATTGTTGAAATCAGCGGTCAATTTTACTAATCTGAATATTGATTGTATCTCAAGATTATTAAGCCGATCAATATCATCAATCATAATGATGACTTTTGTTTTTGCTTCTTTAAGAATGGTATTGATCGCCTTTCTTCTATCCTCTACACTTTTGTCAGATAGTTTTTTCCCTATTCTTGAGAAAAGGCTTTTAGAATTAGGGATTCCAGTAATTGATCCTATGGTTCCAATTATTGATGAGTATTCCCTAAGGAATTTGCCTAATTTCTCTCCTCTTGTTTCAAGCGATCTGGATAATGCTGCTGCCAAAGTCTGAAAAAAAGAAATGAGAATTTGACTTTCATTATTGAATAACCATGGGTTGAATTTGACTATGACTGTATCATTTGATTCTTCAAGATCTCTCTCGATTAAGTTTAATACAGAAGACTTTCCTTCACCCCATTTACCATAAATTCCCACAGTCAGTGAATCATTTGATGTATAATTTTTAATTAAATGCGATATCCTTTGAGCAAAAGGTGCTCTTTGAAATTTATCTTGATTGAACTGACTAACTGGAGTATCTGTATTTAAGTTAAATTGATCCATTGAATAAAAATATTGAACTTAACTTGATTCTCAGATCATCCTCCTCAACCTAAACTTGATTTTGATTGGTTCTTCACCTCTTATGATTTTGAGCTTTATCTTTTTCTTTGGCCGTAAGCGAAAAAGGGTATTGATGTAATTCACATTCGTATAGCCCACAGGGTGCCCATTCACATGCGTTATGGTATCACCAACCAGCACACCGGCTTCCTTTCCTGGTGTATCCGGTCTTACTTCAGTGACCAATATTTGGTCGAGGTTTTCTCCTACCGTGGTAAACTCCAGACCGGACATGTCGTGCTCAAAACTCTTGGTATACTCGTCGCTCTTCCTGAGGTATAATGTATTGGTAAAATAGTCAAAGACTGGATTAAACCGTGTCAGAATTTCCCCTCCCATGGTACCATTCCTGCCATCTTCCATATCACGATTATACGCACCCTCATTTGGGTAAGAAGCCAGCACATAATCAAAATCAAATCGGTCAATCTCCAGGTTTTCTATTCTACCCACTTTGCCATCTATTTCACCACCAAGACCTCTGCCCAATGAAGTCTCAAGGGTTTTTCCTGGCAAATTTATATTGGGGTCTGTATTTGGTTCCAATAACACAGCGTGGCTTGCCCCGGTATCTACCATAAGCTTACTGTTTGTCTTCTTACCAGTGTCATGTTTGATTTTAACACTGATGTAGGGTTTCGAACCTTCAATATTCATTTCGATGCGCCTGTAGTTTTTCTTTGGGGCAAAGAAATCTGGCTCATAGAAAGTTAAAATATTATCATCAAAATCAATCTCAACGACAAACCGTTTGAAAAGATCATAGCCAATTATGCCAAAAACCTCAACGCCCAGATTATTCCTTAGATTGAGATAATCCTCCTCCAGTACCAGCAATGTCTGCTTTTTATTGTACAGACCTGGCAATTTCACATCAACGAAATTGGCTACCAAGGCGTTGATAGAATCTTTTACCCCCGGCCCACTAAGGTTTATTTTTCTGTCGTATCGAAGGTTTAGCAGATCTGCAAATCCTTTTTCAGTCAAAATCATGCTTTGTACACCACTATCCAAAATGAAGCGCAGTGTGATTTTATCATTAATAGTGACAGGAATCACTACCAGGTTATTATAGCGCTCAAACGGGATCGACATTTTGCGGGCACCCTGCCGCAAGCTAAAGCCCGGCTGTGCTTCTACATTGGCTACTGACAAAAACAGCAGATTCAGCAAAATCAAGCATATTTTAAGGGCTTTACGTCGCATGGCATGTGATCTAACCTATCTATCAGCAGTATAACAATTGATCAGCTAAACATACTCATTGTTGAGCTTTAATTTTCAAAGGTTACACAGAATTCGCCCTTTTCCCATAAAACTGACAAATGTCAGTTCCATCGCTTTGAAGGGTCATAAATGACCCCTTATGACTCACCTATTTTAGCCGGACTGATTTTAAACCAATCGAATAATTATGGCCTTAGAGAAATTTGAGTACGACAACAAGATTGTGAAATACTTCATGGTCGCTTCAGTCGTCTTCGGAATCGTAGGGATGTTGGTAGGGCTGATCATTGCGATACAGCTTTATTATCCGGAATTGAGTTTCAATTTACCGTACACAACATTCGGCAGGTTAAGACCCCTGCACACCAATGCAGTAATTTTTGCCTTTGTGGGTAATGCTATCTTCGCAGGCACCTATTACTCTTTACAGCGCCTCATGAAAGCGCGCTTATTTAGTGATGCCCTAAGCTGGATCCATTTTTGGGGCTGGCAGCTCATCATTGTGGCAGCGGCTGTTACGCTACCACTAGGCTTTACTACCTCCAAGGAGTATGCAGAGCTGGAGTGGCCCATTGATATTGCCATCACCTTAATATGGGTGGTTTTCGGTATCAATATGATCGGCACCATTATCAAACGAAGAGAGCGACACATGTATGTGGCCGTTTGGTTTTACATTGCCACATTTGTAACTGTAGCTGTTTTGCATGTGGTCAATTCATTTGAATTGCCAGTTAACATTTTGAAAAGCTACTCTGCTTATGCCGGCGTACAGGATGCACTTGTACAATGGTGGTATGGACACAATGCTGTTGCATTCTTCCTTACAACTCCATACCTGGGCTTGATGTACTACTTCCTGCCCAAAGCAGCCAACAGGCCTGTATATTCCTACAAGCTTTCGATCATTCACTTTTGGTCATTAATATTTATCTATATCTGGGCTGGACCCCACCACTTACTTTACACTTCATTGCCTGATTGGGCACAATCACTAGGTGTGGTATTCTCCATCATGCTTATCGCGCCATCATGGGGTGGTATGCTTAACGGTCTCCTTACATTAAGAGGTGCATGGGATCGTGTAAGAGAAGATCCTGTATTGAAGTTTATGGTAGTGGCCGTTACTGCCTACGGTATGTCCACTTTCGAGGGACCTATGCTGTCATTGAAAAATGTAAACGCTATAGCCCACTTTACAGACTGGATTATCGCTCACGTACACATCGGTGGCCTGGGCTGGAATGGCTTTCTTACTTTCGGTATGTTGTATTGGATGGTTCCCAAAATGTGGAACACTAAGATTTACTCTACCAAATTAGCCAATGTACACTTCTGGGTAGGTACATTAGGAATTATTTTCTATGCACTGCCATTATACTGGGCGGGTATAACACAAAGCTTAATGTGGAAGCAGTTTACTGCAGACGGTTTCTTATTGTATCCTAACTTCCTTGAAACGGTTACCCAGATCATTCCTATGTATATCCTAAGGTCTTTGGGGGGGCTATTATACTTCTCAGGTATGTTCCTGATGGTGTATAACCTGATGAAAACCGCCGCTTCTGGGTCTTTTATGGCTAATGAAGCTGCTGAGGCCCCTGCCCTTGAGAAAAAGGCTGCAGTAAGTGGTGGTCACTGGCACTCTGTACTTGAGCGTAAGCCTGTGATATTTACCTCTCTTGCTTTAGTAGCTATCCTTATTGGTGGTGCTATTGAGATGATCCCGACATTCCTGGTAAAATCCAATGTACCCACAATCTCCTCAGTGAAACCATATACACCACTGGAGTTGCATGGTAGGGATATTTACATCAGAGAAGGCTGTAATACCTGTCACTCACAGATGATCAGACCGTTCCGATCAGAAACGGAGCGCTATGGTGAGTATTCTAAGGCCGGTGAGTTTGTGTACGATCATCCATTCTTATGGGGATCTAAGAGAACCGGTCCTGATTTGCATAGAGTGGGTGGAAAATACCCTGACTCATGGCACTTTCATCACATGTACGATCCAAGGTCTATGTCACCAGGATCAATCATGCCTCCTTATCCATGGCTGATGGAAAACACCATTGACCTGGATCAGACAGGGCCTAAGATCAGCACACTGAGAACCCTTGGGGTACCTTACCCTGAAGGTTACGAGGAAATTGCCAACCAGGAGCTGGCAGAGCAAGCTGATGAAATCGTCAAAACCCTGGAAAATGATGGTATAGCTACCGTGCAAGACTCAGAAATTGTGGCTTTGATCGCCTATCTGCAAAGACTAGGCACTGACATCAAAGCAAGTGATGAAGTAGCCACCACAAATCCTTAATATCATGTATAAAGAAGTATTAAGAAGCATAGAAAATATAGAAATATGGCCGGTGATTGCATTGGCCATCTTCTTCACCTTTTTTGTCCTTCTTCTTTGGAAAGTTTTCAGCACGAGCAAAGAAAAGATCGAGTACGTAGAAAATCTTCCATTGCATGATGAAGGGATTCATGAATCACAAAACCGATCTAAGCAATGAAATTCAAGAAATCAATATATCGAATAATATCCATCTTCAGTATGGCAATGCTGACACAGTTTTCAGCATTCGCACAGCCTGAAGAGCGGGAAGCCTCATTTTTGGAGACTGCTACAGAGCAGGAGCTGTTGCTCATGTTTGTGCTCGCCCTGGTAGTGGTTGTCTCTCTACTGGTTTTGGGTGTTGCTTATTATACCCTTACCATTCTCAAACTGGTTATCAATGAAAAACGACAGGAAAAAGCTGCTGCAGAGGGTGTAGAATACAAACCTGCACCTAGTTTCTGGTCAAGGTTCAACCAAACGGTAACTGACGCAGTGCCTATAGAAAAAGAAGGTGAAGTAATGCTCGACCACAACTATGATGGCATACGCGAGCTTGATAATCACCTACCACCATGGTGGAAATGGCTTTTCTATTTTACCATAGGTTGGGGCGCTGTTTATCTGGTTGTATATCATGTAATCGGTACTATGCCGCTACAAACTGAGGAATATCAGCAGGAAGTTGCTGCTGCACAAGCTGCCATCGAAGCACAGAAAAAGCTTGCCGGAGGTGGTGCGGACATCACTGAAGACAATGTAGCTTTTGTAGATGCTGAGTCGGCACTGGCAAATGGCCAAAAACTATTTGAAAGAAACTGTGCAGTATGTCACCAAAATGATGGTGGCGGTGGTGTAGGACCAAACCTTACAGACAACTATTGGCTGCACGGAGGGTCAATTTCTGACATTTTCAGCACAATAAAATATGGTGTGCCTGAGAAAGGAATGATTTCATGGCAGGCACAATTGAGCCCGGCTGATATGCAGGATGTATCAAGCTATATCCTCACTTTGGTTGGTACCACACCTGCTAATCCTAAGGAGCCTCAGGGTGAGCTTTATACACCGGAAGAGCCTGCCGAAGAAGCAGCACCCCAGGACAGCACTTCAGTGGATGAATCAACATCAATTGCCGCTAATTTGAATTAAAACTTTCTCTAGAAAGTTATGGAAAATTTATATGAGTTTGATGAAGAGTTCCGGGATACCATCGGAACTGTAGATAAAGAAGGGAATCGGATTTGGGTATATCCCAAAAAACCTAAAGGTAACTATCATAATGCCCGCATTGTAGTGACTATAGTGTTGCTGGCATTATTATTTACCGGACCATTTCTTACCTGGAAGGGGAACCCTATGTTCCTCTTCAACATTTTTGAAAGGAAGTTCATACTGTTTGGTGTGCCTTTCTGGCCGCAGGATTTTCATATCCTTGGCATAGGTATGATTGCTTTATTCGTATTCATTATTCTCTTTACCGTAGCTTTTGGCCGCATTTGGTGTGGCTGGGCATGTCCGCAGACCCTTTTCATGGAAATGGTATTTCGCAAGATCGAATACTGGATAGAGGGTGATGCCAACAAACAGCGTCGGCTTGACAAAATGCCCTGGAATACAGACAAAATCCTTAAGAAAGGGGCTAAGCACGCGATTTTCATAGCAATATCGCTGTTGATTGCCCATACGCTGATGGCTTACCTTATCGGGCTTGAGCAGGTGAAAGCAATCGTATCCCAACCGCCTACTGAGCACTTATCAGGATTCATTGGATTAATTGCTTTCACAGGTATTTTTTATTGGGTTTTCAGCTATTTCAGGGAACAGGCCTGCATTGCAGTATGTCCTTATGGCCGTTTGCAAGGGGTGCTTCTGGATAAAGACAGCATCGTAGTAGCCTACGATTGGTTGCGTGGCGAACCTCGGGGTAGAGTTAAGAAAAACAAACCCGAGGAGTCTAAAGGTGACTGCATTGATTGCAAGCTTTGTGTTCATGCCTGCCCTACTGGTATCGATATCAGGAATGGTACCCAACTGGAATGCGTAAACTGTACAGCTTGTATAGACGCTTGCGATGATGTAATGGAAAAAATCGACAAGCCAAAAGGCCTGATCCGGTATGCTTCTTACAATAGCATCAAGGAGCGTACACAGCATATTTTCACCAAGCGAATGGCAGCATACTCTTTGGTACTGGTAGCCCTAGTTGGATTGTTTTCGTTTCTGATGATCACCCGAACGCCTGTTGAAACAACCATGATGCGCGTGCCTGGTATGCTTTATCAGGAGCAGGAAAATAATCGAATCAGCAATCTTTATAATATTCAATTCATCAATAAAACTTTTGAGGATGTGGAGCTGGACCTTCGCCTCAAGGATGTCGAGGGAGGTACCATTAGCCGGGTAGGTGGCGAAAAACTTTTAGTACCAGCCACCGGAAATGTAGAAAGTGTTTTCTTCATCGAGTTGCCCAGGGAAACGATCACTGCAACTACTACCAAGCTCGAAATAGAGCTTTATAAGAATGAAGAAAAGATTGATGTAATTAAAACAAGTTTTGTAGGACCTATATCTAATTAGTTATGAGTTGGGGAACAAAAATATTCTTATCCTTCGTGGTATTTATGGGTATCATTATCAGCCTGGTGGTTGTCAGTATGCGACAGGATTTTTATCTGGTCACTGACGACTATTACAAGCAGGAAATCGAATACCAGGGACAGATCGACAAAATGAAAAATTATAAGTCTTTGAATGAGGCATTAGCTATTCAATATGAGGCTGATAAGCGTGTAGCGATGATTCAGTTTCCTCAAAAAGCGCAAGCTCAGGAGGGCAGCATTCATTTTTTCCGTCCCAGCAATGGCAATTTTGACTTTACCGTGCCTGTAAAAGCTAATGGGCAGGGTGTTCAGGAGATTAATCTCAATGATAAAGTGCCTGGCCTCTGGAAAGTAAAAATCAACTGGACTGTAGAAGGCCAGTCTTTCTACGAAGAAAAGACTTTAGTACTTTAATGATTATTGCACCTGCTATATTGATGGGGCTGCTTGGCAGCTTTCACTGTATTGGCATGTGTGGCCCAATTGCTATAAGCCTACCTAAAGCCGGCCATCATGAACTTACGATCTTTGGTGGCCGGTTACTTTACAATCTGGGCAGAATTATCACTTATGCTATTATTGGTGGTATCGTAGGGCTGATAGGTAAAGGTATATTTCTAACCGGCTTCCAGCAGATCATATCCATTGGCCTGGGTGTTTTGCTTATTGCGATGGTACTGTTACCTCATTTCTTTCATGTTCCAATCCTTACCAGCTGGCCCAATAAACTGAAAAGCCGGCTTATTCCACTGTTCAAAAAGCGTGGCTTATTGTTCTCTTTTTTGATTGGGCTACTCAACGGGCTTTTGCCTTGTGGACTGGTCTACATGGCTATTGCAGGGGCACTGGCTACCGGAGACCCACTGATGGGTATGGTCTTTATGATGGGCTTTGGTATTGGCACTGCTCCCATCATGCTAATGGCCGGTTACTCTAATCGCTGGATTACACCTGGTCTGCGGGTAAAAATTCAAAAAGCAATTCCCGTTTTCGTGGTAGCTATAGGCCTGGTATTTATACTAAGAGGGCTCAATTTAGGTATCCCATACCTTAGCCCTAAAATTGCTGTCAATAACCCCGCTGAGATTACAGCTTGCGAATAAAAAAGTGATTGCCTCAAAAGCCGGCCAACTATCAGCCATTCTTCGCTTGAGACAATCACTTCAATTCTTTTTTCTGTTGATTACTACTGCTCTGAAATCAAATTATTGTAGTATGTGAAAGCCAGGGCTAAATCTCCATCCTTTTTAAAAACTATATTTTCCTTCTTGAAAAACGCCGACATTTCATCCTCCCTGTCAGCAAATGCTTCAAGCACACCCTTTTTACTTCTCTTAAGCTCATAAACCACCCTGCCAATAGCATAATAGTATTCATCACTTTTTTGGATTTCATAATCCCGGCTTCCTATGTCAATGCCTTCATAATAATCGGGCTCCTTTACTCTGATGTTTGTTTTTCGCAGTAAGGGCACTTCCCCATCAGCCATGATCTCAAAAAAACCGTTAAGCTCTTCTGTTTCTGACCTGTAATTTCGTGATCCCAGGTAGTAGACTGGTTTACCGTTGCTATCTCTCCAGGCAAAGCTTTTTATCCTGTGTGCTTCTAATACCTTAACCCCTTCATCCGTATCAATCTCCAGCATATCATTATAAAGATCGTACCGGAGCGGATAATCTTCGATAGTCATATTGTCCTGAAACATGAGCACGTTACCTACCTTCCACTCAGAATCAAGATAAACATCACCTATCACCTCTGGTGGCGGAGGGTTTAGTCCTCTTAGTAGATCTCCTGTTTCAATGTTGCCATTGGTACCCCACTGACGCATCGTATTAAATGCACGCATATTATCTGGTGTTTCATCACCATCGTTTACTCTAACCTTCGGGGCTTTCTGTGCCATTACCGTGGCAGATGCACTTAGCCCTCCTATTAAAATAATTGTCAATAACTGTTTTAACATCTCTTTCTATTTTGAAATAAAATTCCTGTTTTCTTTTGTATTCAAACAATCTCACTGATTATTATCCCTTATTCTTGTGGTTTAATTATTATTGAGACTGTCAGCTAACAAAGCTAATTCTAGGTAGTTAATTTCAGGAAAAATTCAAAAGTTTGATGGCGAAAAAAGGTGTTTTATTAGTGAATTTGGGTACTCCTGACAGTACAAAAACAGGAGATGTAAGAAAATATCTACGAGAGTTTCTCATGGATAAGCGGGTGGTAGATATTCCGGCGGTATTTCGTTGGATGCTCGTGAATCTAATCATTGCCCCTTTCAGGGCTCCCAAATCAGCGAGAGAATACAGAAAGCTGTTTACCGAGCGGGGCAGCCCACTTAAGTATTACACAGAAGACCTTACCGAGCTTTTGATCAAGGAATTACCCGCAGAGTATGTAGTCACCTATGCCATGCGTTACCAAAGCCCATCTATAGAAAGTGGGCTGGCGACACTAAAAAAAGCCAACGTAGAATCAATACATGTAATCCCATTGTTTCCCCAATATGCCTCAGCTACTACCGGCTCAGTGATAGATAAGGTGATGGAAATTGTACAGAAATGGCAGATTATTCCCACCATCCACTACACAGGACAGTTTTTGTCAGAAGAATTATTCATAGAAACGGTAGCAGACCATGGTCAAAAGTTTATGGAAAAAACCGACTATGATCATTTTGTATTTAGCTACCATGGCTTGCCGGAACGGCAAATTCGAAAAGGTTCGGTCGATGGCTATTGCCAACTTGGAAAATGTTGCGGCAAGCTGGGACCCAAAAACCAATATTGCTATAGAGCGCAGTGCTTTGAAACCACTCGATTAGTAGCGAAGAAATTAAATATTCCGGAAGAAAAATATACCGTTTGCTTTCAATCCAGGTTAGGTAAAGACCCGTGGATCAAGCCCTATACAGAGGATATTCTCGAAGAGCTTGCTGAGAAAGGCCATAAGAAAGTGCTTGCCTTTTCGCCTGCTTTTGTATCCGATTGCCTGGAGACTACCATTGAAGTTGGTGAGGAATACAAAGAGGATTTCATGGAAGCCGGGGGAGAACAATGGGACCTGGTAGATAGCCTCAATGATGACCCCAAATGGGTGGAATGCCTTAAGACAATTGTATTGGAGCGCCGCTAGCCTCCTACAATCTCTGCAAGTTTCCCGACAGTGTAATCGATCTGTTCGGCTGTGTTAAACTTACTGAAGCTGAAGCGAATGGCAGCTCGCTCTGGGTCGTGGTTTAATGCAGCCAGCACATGAGAGCCAACATTGGATCCGCTACTACAGGCACTCCCTCCGCTGGCCGAAATATTATTGATGTCTAAATTGAAAAGTAGCATTTCATGCTCTTCAGCAGGAGGAAGGCTTACATTGAGTACGGTGTAGAGGCTGTTATCCAGATCTGCTGACCTGCCATTAAAGCTCACCCCGGCAATCTTCTCTTTCAGGCTTTCGATCATTCTCTTTTTCAATGACAGAATATTTTCCCTATGTGTATTCATATTTTCATAGGCCAGCTCAAGTGCTTTTGCCAGGCCTACAATACCGTATACATTTTCCGTACCTCCTCTCATATTGCGCTCCTGCGCTCCACCATGTACGTATGGTGTAATCTTATGATTGTGATTAAGGTATAAAAACCCAACCCCTTTAGGCCCATGAAACTTGTGGGCAGCCCCCACCATGCAATGCAATTTTAAATCGGCCAGGTTATGCACAAAATGCCCCACTGTCTGCACGGTATCCGAATGAAAAATCACACCTTGCTCCATGCACCATTCACCAATTAGGCCAATATCATTGATATTGCCTATTTCATTATTACCATGCATCAGGCTGACAAGGCCTCCTCTATGGTCTGAAATCCATTGCTGAATGTAATCCATATCCGCCTCACCCTGTACATTTAGCGGAACCAGATCAAGGGAAATAATGCCATCGGCCTGTAATTTTTCTAAGGTATGCAGCACAGCATGATGCTCAATGGCAGAGCTAAGCACATGCTTGATTTTATGACTTTGAATAGAGCAGGTAAGCGCTGTGTTGTCCGCTTCGGTACCTCCAGAAGTAAAAAATATCTCGCTGGGGGATGTATTAAGTAGCTCAGCCACTTTTTTCCTGGACTTTTCTATCGCTGCACGCACCACACGACCATGGCTATGAATGGAACTTGGGTTGCCATATTGGTTGCGCATATAGGGCAACATAGCTTCTATCACAGCTTCATCTATGGGCGTAGTGGCGGCATTATCCAGGTAGGCTTCCATACTTTTTTAATTTGAAGATACAATTTCTTTGATATCCATAATAATCTTATTGGCAAGGTGGTCGGCAGTAGCCTGTGAATCCGACTCTGCATATATTCTTATGATGGGCTCAGTATTTGACTTGCGCAAATGCACCCATTCCTTACCAAATTCAATTTTTACACCGTCAATTGTGGTAATGGGATTCTTAGCATACTGCTTCTGAATTTTTACCAATATCCCATCCACATCTATTTCGGGAGTAAGTTCAATTTTATTTTTTGAGATATGGTACAGTGGGTAGCGGGCCTTTAATTTTGTCATGCTTACATTGGCCTTTGCCAGGTGACTAAGGAAAAGCGCAATGCCTACCAGTGCATCTCGGCCATAATGAAGCTCAGGATAGATAATACCGCCATTGCCCTCGCCTCCAATTATTGCCTGGGTAGCTTTCATCTGCTCTACAACTTTTACCTCACCTACCGCAGAAGCTGCATACTGCTGTCCGTGCTTTTCTGTAACATCGCGAAGTGCCCTGGTAGAGCTTAGGTTTGAGACCGTATTACCAGGCGTATGCGATAGCACATAATCCGCTATGGCTACCAATGTGTATTCTTCACCAAAAGGTTCGCCATCCTCATTTACCAAAGCTAGCCTGTCCACATCAGGATCGACTACAATGCCCAGGTCATACTGACCCCCTTCCAGCTCGGAGGTTATTTGGGTGATATTTTCAGGTAATGGCTCCGGGTTATGAGGGAAATGCCCGTCGGGTTCGCAGTGCATGCGCTCAACGTGAGTTACACCCAATTGCTCCAGCAGTGCCGGTACAGACAGTCCCCCTACGGAGTTCACAGCATCTACTACTACCTTAAAGTTTCGTGCTTTAATGGCCTCCACGTCTACGAGCGGTAGCGCTAATATTTTATCGATATGGTATTGAAGGTAGTTTTCATTGGTGGAGTAGGTGCCCAGCTTCTTTACTGTGGCATAGTCTGTAGCTTCTTCAGATAATCGAAGTACTTCCTGGCCTGCTTCTGCGGAGATAAACTCCCCTTTCTCATTGAGCAATTTTAGGGCGTTCCACTGGATGGGATTGTGACTGGCTGTGAGAATGATGCCACCCTGTGCATTTTCAGCTACCACTGCCATTTCTACGGTTGGTGTAGTGGCTAAGCCCAGATCCACAACATCAATGCCTAGCGACTGCAATGTAGCCGCGACCAATTGAGATACCATAGGACCTGATAGCCGGGCATCTCTACCCAATACTATTTTTACCTTGCTATGGTTGTTTTTGAGCCAGCTTCCATAGCCAGAAGTGAATTTTATTATGTCAGGAGGTGTAAGCGAGTCACCGGGTTTACCACCGATGGTACCCCTTATCCCGGAAATTGATTTGATCAGCGTCACGTAATTGCTTTCTTGATTCGGGACGCAAAATTAAACAATAAAGAGAGGAAAAAATACAGATGTAAATTAATCGAAACGAGCCATAACCTTATTGACTTCAGAATCGGGATTACCACAATTTTCACCTGATTTTACAGTTTTGCCGCAGTAGCCACAAGTTGCTCCCTCCTTATTGAGATAAGGGTTTTGTGAAGCACAGGTGCCTTTAAACTCTCCGTTTTTTACAAAAAGTAAGCGCACTGACATGCCTACAAAAAACAATGCTACCAATCCGATTCCTAATAAAACTGTCGCCATAGCTCAAAATTTGAGTCAAATTTAGTTAATCTGTTAATTAACTTTATTCCTTTGCCTAATCAAACACAGCCAACAGAAGAATAATTCGTGAATCATAAAAATCTTGCCCCTCCCGATCCCCAACGAAAAGAGAAGCTTGAAGCGTTCGATCGATTGCTGACCATCATGGACGAGCTTCGCGAGAACTGCCCCTGGGATAAAAAGCAAACCCTCGAATCGCTCCGGCATCTTACCATTGAAGAGACTTATGAGCTTTCCGATGCTATTTTGGAAAATGACCTGAATGAGATCAGAAAGGAATTGGGTGATCTGATACTTCACATTGTGTTTTATGCTAGAATAGGTAGTGAGCAGCAGGCTTTTGACATTAATGATGTGCTTCATGGTATTTGTGATAAATTAATACAACGACACCCTCATATTTATGGTGATACGGAAGCAAATGATGAGGAGCAGGTAAAGGCCAATTGGGAGAAAATAAAGCTTAAAGAGGGTAAAAATAAATCAGTGCTTGGGGGTGTACCCCAGTCGCTTCCCGCTTTGGTTAAAGCCATGCGCATTCAGGAAAAAGCGCGTGGTGTAGGGTTTGATTGGGAAGATGACAAACAGGTATGGCAAAAAGTGGAAGAAGAAATGCAGGAGTTTCACGAAACCTTTGATGTGTCTGATAAGGAAAATATCGATAAGGAAGAAGCTACTGCAGAGTTTGGTGATCTGCTTTTCTCACTCATCAACTATGCTCGATTCATCGAAATCAACCCGGAAGAGGCACTGGAGCGAACTAACAAAAAATTTATTAAGCGCTTTCAATATCTTGAGGCTGCATCTCGAAAAGATGGCAAAAACCTGGCCGATATGAGCCTGGAAGAAATGGACGAATACTGGAATAAAGCCAAGAAATTATGAGTTTACATTTATCAGCCGCACAGGGCGAATATGCAACCAGGGTTTTAATGCCCGGAGACCCGCTGAGAGCAAAGTTTATTGCTGAAAACTATTTTCAGGATTCACGGTGTGTCAATGAAGTACGGGGCATGCTTGGCTACACCGGTACTTACAAAGGTCAGCCGATATCTGTTCAAGGTAGTGGCATGGGCATGCCCTCGATGGCAATTTACGCTACTGAATTGATCAAAGACTACAATGCAGATACCTTGATAAGAGTAGGAACCTGTGGTGCTTTTGCTGCGGATATAAAGCTGGGTGAAGTCATTATTTGTATGGCAGCCAGCTCTGATTCGGGTATGAACAAGCTTTCTTTCGGCAATGGTGAGTTTGCTGCTCATGCAGATGCCGAACTGTTTGTCAAAGCTGTAAATATTGCCAGGGAAAACAAGCTCTCTTACCGGGCTGGTGGTGTAGTAAGTACTGATGCCTTTTACGCACCACACCATGAGTTGGAAAAGCAATGGCAGGCCCACGGTGTAATGGCTACAGATATGGAAACCGCTATTTTGTATAGCATAGCCCTAAAGCACAAAGTAAGGGCACTATCCATATTGACCGTAAGTGATAACCTGATTACCGATGAGCATGCCAGCCAGGAAGACCGTCGCTCATCGTTTACCCAAATGATGGAACTGGCGTTGGCTGTAGTCAGCTAAATTTCAATATAAGGCCTTGTTGATGGCCTGCTCAAGCTCCGATATGCTTACGGGTTTTCTGAGATACGCACTGTATTCCACATCATACTCATTCATGACATCTTCATCATGTGCAGAGATGATGATAACTGCCGGTTGATGGGTAAGCATATCTAAAAAATCGGGCCCCTCCAGCCCACTGATCATTATATCCAAAAAAAGAAGGTCAGGTTTTAATCGTTCAATTTGAACAGCCGCATTGACTGAATCTCCATAAACCCCTAATATTTCGATATTGCCAAGTCGCTCAAGCTGTTTTTCAAGAATTCTTTGAAAACCAGGATCGTCCTCTACTATGATGCAGGTAGCTGATTTTTCCATTCTGTTAACATTACAGGTCAATAATAGTGAATTTCCCCTGTTGAGTTCAAACGAGCCACAAAAATAGCCCTCATACTGATATTTTACATAAAAGCCTGAAAGTAGTACGATTCATAGTATTTTCTGCATTTAATCAGCTTTTTTATCCTCCATGTTTGCTAGATTACTATTCAGTCAAAAAAGCTGATTTGAAAGTGAAAGTTTTCATTCCAGTTTATGGAGTATACCGCCAACCAAATATTAAACCATCACACCGACCTGCGTGTATTTGCTTTAGACAAAGCATATTGCTATATCTATTTCAATGAAAAGCATGCGAAAAGCATGGAGCAGCTTTGGCATGAAAAAATAGCAGTTGGTGATAATATTCTAAAGAAAATTAAAAATAGTGATGCTTCCAGCAGATTTAAAAACCAACTGGATAAAACACTTGATGGCGCACATTTTACAGTATCAGATGCTTACACTCTAAAAGGATTTGGTAAGGCGTATTACGAAGCGCAATTTTCGCCTATTGATGAACAAGGCAATATAGTCGGAGTGGTTGTTCAGGTTCGTGATGTTACTCAAAAAATAATCTCCAGCGAAGAGGTAGAGCAGAATGAGCGGCTGCTTTCATCTATCAACAAAAACATTAAAGAAGGCATTTACCGAAGCACCCTGGAATCAGGTTTGATTTACGCTAATGAGACCATGCTTAAAATGTTTGGCTTTTCATCATTTGAGGAGCTTGTCAACTTTGGCGCCAGTAAATTATATGCTGATCCTGATGAGCGTGATCTATTGGGTGATATGTTGCTCGATCATGGGAGTATTGAAAGCCGGGAAGTTGAATTTTGCAGAAAAGATGGTAGTATTTTTTGGGGTTCATTGAATGCCACTATGACGGCCAATGATGATGGCAAGGTATATTTTGATGGCGCTATCAGGGACATAACCAATCAGAGAGAGCAACAGAAGAAAATCCAAAGCTTTGAGGCATTATTTAACCAAACCAATGATTTCCTATTTATTTCAAAACTAGATGGCACACCTATCCATGTAAATCCGCAATGGTTCAGGGTTTTTGATTTTAAGGTTGCCGATACATCATTGTCAGAGCTCATCAAGTATGCCCATCCCAATGACCAGTTAAAGGCAGAGGAATTTTTAAAGACTATTGAGAAAAACGGTAAGGAAACCATTCGTATTGAAATTCGCATCAAGAATAAGTTCGATTCCTACACCTGGTTGGAATTAAACTCTACTGTTGACAAACCTGCTGCAAGGGTTTATACGGTTGCAAGGGACATTACCCTTCAAAAAGAAGTGAAAGAAAGGGAAAAACTCATCTCGCATTCACTCTTAAAGCTTTCTCAATATAGCCACAGAGAAGATATCACTTTTGAAAACTTTTTAAAATACCTCACAAAAGAGGCGGCAGAGGTGCTAAAAATAGAGCGCTTTTCGTTTTGGAGCTACAATCCTTCCATAGATGCCATAACCTGTGCTATGCTGTACGACAAAACTGTAGGAAAGCACTCAGAAGGCTCCATATTGTATGAAAAAGACTACCCAAAATACTTCCAGGCAATAAAGCAAAACAGGTCTATTGCTGCTTATGATGCTGCCAACAGCACCTTTACAAGTGAGTTTTCAGCCAACTACCTGCACGAGCATAACATAAAAAGTATGATGGATGCACAGGTATTTAATGAAAAAGGGTTTCTGGGCGTGCTTTGTGCAGAAAAGCAATTTGAACACAAGTATTGGAACTTTGAAGAGCAGAATTATATCGCTGCACTCAATGAGTTTTTTGTAATAATTTTTGCCCTACAGCATAAAAAACGAGCCGAGCAAAAACTGAAGGAAAGGGAAGAGCGCTTAACACTGCTTGCAGAAAATAGCCAGGATATAATCACTCTCTATCGTAATGAGGAAATTGATTTCATAAGCCCCTCGGTAGAAAAAATCCTGGGATACACGGTAAATGAAATGCTAGATGCAGATTCCCTGGCATTGATTCATCCGGAAGACCGTGATACCATCATAAATATTCAACAAAAAGCATCGATAGGTGGCTTTAAGGGTCAGGTAGTTGTTTACAGGATGCTCCACAAAAATGGCCATTATGTGTGGTTAGAATCTACAGTGAATGTTAAAGAAATTGATGAGCAAAATAGAGTACGTGTATTAGTAACAAGAGATATCACCGAAAGGAAGAAACAACAAGATGCCCTTGAAAAAAGTGAGCAGCTCTTCAAAACATTTGCAGATAACCTACCCGGTATGGTTTACATCAAGCAGCCACAGGGAAAACATGAGTTCGCCAACCAAAAAATGCTTGACTATTTTGACTTAACGCTTGAAGAGTACCGGTCAAAAGATATTCACGACTTGCTTTCCGAAGAAACCAGTAGACGTGAAGATGCCCTTGAAGCAGAAATTATGAAAACCGGGGAATCGAGCATCCAGGAGTTTTATGAATCAGCTGTAAAGATTTGGGTTGAAGATATAAAATTTAAAATCAGTGATGAGCTGATAGGAGGTATCACTTTTGACATCACGCACAAGAAGCAAATAGAAAGAGCGCTGGCCTATGAATCAAGCTTCCATCGGTTGCTCATGGATATATCGCTCCAGTACATTAATGTATCACCCAAAGAAGCTGAGGTCAAAATCAATTCTTCACTTAAGGAATTGGGGATGTTCGTTCAGGCTGATCGGGTGTATATCTTCGATTATCTACCCGATCAGGGTATTTGCAGAAACACGTATGAATGGTGTAATAAAGGCGTAAATCCTGAAATTGATAACCTACAGGCAGTACATATTTCCGAAATGCCGGGTTGGTGGGAAAACCACAGCGTAAACAAACCTATCGTTATTAAGGATGTAAGAAAAGCTGAAGAACCCTTAAGGGACATTCTGGAACCGCAGGGGATCAAAAGCCTGATAACAGTGCCAATTTATTCTGAAGGAAAATGCCTGGGCTTTGTAGGATTTGACTCAGTTGAAAAATATAGAGAATACAGTCAGCGGGAAGTTTCCCTGCTTGTAGTTTTTGCTCAGTTATTGGTCAATATATTTTCAAGGGTAAGGACACAAAAGGCACTGGAAAGAAGTGAAACCATGTACAGGTTTCTGGCTGAGAAAACTTCTGATACCGTGCTCCTATCAACCATAGATCGAAAGCTCGATTATTTGTCTCCAAAAATTCAACAGCTCACAGGCTATACACCAGAAGAGTTTGTAAATCTCAATCCAGATGAATACATCTACCCTGAAGACAGGCCTTACATTAAAAATATATATGAAGAGATCAGAAAGGGTAGAGACCAGTTTCAATCTGAATATCGCATCATTCAGAAATCGGGTGCCGTGGTATGGATACAAACCCGTACCAATGTAATCCGGGATGAAAACAACTTCCCGGTAAATATGATCACCACGGCTAATGACATTACAGACAGAAAGATGGCAGAGCAGGCTTTGATGGAGAGCGAAGAACGGTATCGACTTCTTACAGAATCTGCTCCGGTAGGTATTGTTGTTCAGACTGAGGGTACATTAAAGTACGCCAACCCCTATGCTATAGAGGTACTGGGCTACGCTGAAATCAATGACGAAATTCTCAAAAACGATATTTCAGTTTTCCTATTCCCAAGCGAATCCAAAACGCTAGGAGATAGAATAAGAGCATTAACAGAAAACAGCCAGGCACCTTTTGAAGAAATACTAAAAACGAAAGAAGGAAATCCACTGCACGTATTCATTACCGGCATTGGCATGCAGTACGATGGTCAACCCAGTATCTGCTATGTGTTTTCGGATATTTCAGACATCAAACACACAAAAGACAATCTGCAAAAAGCATTGTCGGAAAAAGAGTTTCTGTTTAGGGAATTGCATCATCGCATTAAGAACAATTTACAGCTGGTATCCAGTTTATTATTTATAAAATCTACCCATCAGAAAGATCCTGATCTCAAAAAATTTATAGACGAAACCAGTGCCAAAATACTATCTATTGCACAAATCCATGATCAGCTGCTCATACTGGAGGAAGTAAACCAACTCAACATCAAGTTTTACATTGAGAAACTCGTTGAGAATCTGATCAGAACATACCAGTCTGAGGATGAATATTACCCGGTAGAAATGAAAATTGAAGAGATCATTATGGATACCGATGTGGTGCTGGTAATCGGCTTATTTGTAAATGAAGTGGTATCTAATATCGTAAAACACGCCTATCCCAACAGCAAAGGAGGGCCTATGCACATAGAACTAAGAAAAGAAGCATCTGAGGCTGTCTTAATGATCAAAGATGAGGGGATAGGAATACCTGAAAGCTATAAGGAAGGCCGCACAGATAGCTATGGCATGCAGCTGATCCATGTGTTTAGTCAGCAGCTAAAAGCCAAATTAGAAATTGACAATAATAATGGTGCAATTATTAAATTAACCTTTTCAATACCCGATTAAGCCGAATTGTACTGACTTTTATATGTAGCATATTTTTCTAGCAGCCTTCAACTACTCATCTCACTTCCTGACCTATGACCGGCTATAAAACCATTCTCAAATATTCCGCACTCTTTGTGCTGCTACTGATCACCAACCTGGTTATCTCTTTCTACCTCACATTACAAATCAAAAACATCAACAGTAGTATTGATAAAATAAAAGATATATCAACTTCTTTAGTCAATATTGAATCTTCACTTTTTAGAGGTGTCGATATTGGCATAAGAGGCTATGCGCTTAGTAATGAGGAGCACCTTCTTGGGCCCTATTATCTGGCGCTTGAGGAAAAAGAGCCCCTTTTTGAGAGTCTATTTAGAAATGCAGACGAACTAGATCTTAGTATTGTTGAAATAGAACAGTTGGATAGCATAGTTTCATTCTATTTTGAATGGATGAATGAAATCAAAAATCAAATCCAAGACAACCGTATAGCTGAGGCAAGAGCAATGATCGGTGAGGATAAGGGTTACAATATTTGGTTGAATTACAATCAGCTGGCACAACAAATAGAAGATCAGATCCTATCGATGAAAGAAGCTAATGAGAGCCGGATAAACCTAATTGATAAGCTCAATTTCACACTTAACATCCTAATGCTGCTCATCATTGCACCATTGCTATATATGATGTCAGTAAAAACGAAAAGCCTGGAAAAAGAAAAAGAGAAGCAACTTATTGCCATCCGAGAGGGGAAAGATAAGATTGCTTCCACGCTGGAGCAGCGAAATCAACTATTTCAGGAATTGCACCATAGGATAAAAAACAATCTACAATTGATATCCAGCTTATTATTCATCAAATCGACAGTAGAAAAAGACAAAGAACTCAAGAGTTTCATTGAAGAAACGAGCGCAAAAATTCAATCCATCGCACAAATTCATGATCAATTACTGGTGATGGAAGAGGTAAATCAATTGAATGTACGAGGGTATATAGAAGAGTTGGTTGGTAATCTTATCAATACCTACCAAACCGACTCTGAAAAATATCCGGTCCAGATGGACATTGATGATCTCATCATGGATACGGATATTGTACTGGTAATTGGACTATTTGTGAATGAGGTTGTATCCAATACTATAAAACATGCATATCCAGATAAGAAAGGCGGCCCTATACATATCTCTATAAAAAGCCATGATGAAAGCATTGAATTAGCAGTGGCTGATGAAGGGGTCGGCATCCCAGAGCATTTTATAAATGGTAAATCAGGGAGTTACGGCATACAATTGATTAATATTTTTAGTAATCAACTTAAAGGTGATCTCACTATTACCAATAAAAACGGCACTTCAATACTGATAAAATTTCCTTTTCATCAGTAAAAATCAACCTGTTCAAAATAATTTCAAAAATTTATATATTGCACTATTTTAATATAAAATAGTGCCACACTTATTTGTTTATGTAATTAACAAAAAATTTCCACTGCCTTTAAAATTTTTCATTACAAATTATTCTCAATATCAGTTATTATAATTTTAAATGAAAAAATATCTTATTCATTGATTCTCTGCACTTTATAGTTACCTCAGTCTGGTCGATATTAAAAACCAAGTGAATCATTTACATTCGTTTCATTAAAAATTGATATTGCGGTAATTAAATTGCGATATTTGCCGATAAACCCGTAATAATAACTAGGCTTCATTATTACCGGAATATTTATTAATTTATCAGGACTTTAGAACAAGGGTATGTCCCAGAAAAAAATCCTTATCGTTGAAGACAATTTAATAACTGCCTTCCACCTCGAGAAATTGCTGGCAAACTACGGTTTTGAAATCGTTGATAAACTTGGTTATGCCGAAAATGTATTCGACATAGTTAAGGAGAAAGCCCCAAACCTCATCTTGATGGATGTGATGCTACTGGGCGACATGTCGGGTATAGAAGCGATACAGCTACTCAGGCAACAATATGCCATCCCTGTTATTTTCGTGACTGCCTTGTCAGATGCCGAAACAGGCAAAAAAATCCAACAGATTGAAAATACAGATACCGTTCAGAAGCCTTTTGATGAAAAAGAGTTGATCGATAAAATAAAGGCGATGATCGTGGAGTAGCACGATATAAACTCTCCATGTTTGACCCCCACAATATTGACTTTGATACTCTCAGGCATAGGGCCTACAATCATAGATGGGCTACAGTAGCCAAAGATGTTATCCCTTTAACCGCGGCTGACCCGGATTTCAAAGTTGCCCCACCAATTATAGAAGCCATACAGGACTATGTGGGCCATGGTCATTTAAACTACGGACCTGCTCAGGGTTTACCTGAATTTCAAACCGCCGTAGCAGCATATTATTCAGCCAAAAGGGCAGTTCCTACAGCCAGAGAAAATGTCCTTGCTTTGGACAGTGCTGCTTATGGTATCTATCTTACCTGTAAGGCAATATTGAAACCGGGAGATGAAGCCATTATCTTTAATCCGGTAGATTTTCTATTTGCCTATGGCATAGAAGCGGCCGGAGCAAAGCCTGTAAGACTTGCTACCCCTCCAGGGCTAAAGACATTGGATATTGAAAGCCTGAAGCTATTGGTCAATGATAAAACCCGGCTTATATGCCTGTGCAACCCCCTCAATCCTACAGGTAAAGTTTTTACGGAAGATGAGCTCATGTCAATAGCTGAACTTGCTCAAGCCAGAGATATTCTTATCCTTTCTGATGAAATTTGGAGTGATATTATCTTCAAACCACATACTTATTGCTCTATAGCATCACTTAACACTGAAGTCCGGAAGCGCACCATCACAATTACAGGCTTTAGCAAATCCTATGGATTGGCAGGATTACGGATAGGCGCATTGATGGCCCATGATCAGGACCTTTTTCAAAGCATTTTCACCCAAAGCCAGCATGAATCCACAGTGCATGGTGCCAATACCGTAGGTCAAATTGCCGCTATAGCAGCCCTTACCAGGGCTCAAGACTGGCTGGAAGGCTTTATGGAACACTTGCACAACATGCGTTCATTTGTAGTGTCCGGACTCAATGATGTGCCGGGGTTTAGCTGCCATGAACCTGAGGGCTGCTATCTCGCCTTTCCTAATATTGAAAAAACGGGGTTTTCTTCACAAGAGCTACAGGAATACTTGCTGAAAGAAGCAAAGGTGCTATTGGTACCTGGCATTCCTTTTTGGTTTGGAGATGGCGCAGTTGGACATATGCGTATCAGCTTTGCCACTTCTCATGAGGTGCTGGAAAAAGCACTCGACCGAATAGAAAAAGCCATGCGCAAAAGCCATTGAGAGTGCCATTAATTTATTAAATTCCTGTTTTTCAGATATAAACATTGACCCCTATGAATCCTGAGAAGTACGTAAAGAAATTTATGAAAGGCCTGAAAAAGAGAAACCCAGGCCAGCCAGAATTCTATCAGGCAGTGGAAGAGTTCGTTAGTTCGATTGCTCCTTTCCTGCTGGAAAACAAGAAATACATCGACCATTATATCATGGAACGCCTCACTGAGCCAGATCGGGTGATCTCATTTCGGGTAACCTGGGAGGACGATAAAGGTGTAATTCATGCGGACCGTGGATTCAGGGTTCAATTCAACAATGCCATTGGGCCTTACAAAGGTGGCCTACGTTTTCACCCCACAGTAAATGAAGGTGTGCTTAAGTTTTTGGCTTTTGAGCAGATATTCAAGAATAGCCTAACCACCCTTCCCATGGGAGGTGGAAAAGGAGGCGCCAATTTTGATCCAAAAGGCAAATCAGACCGTGAGGTCATGCGATTCTGCCAGGCCTTTATGACGCAGTTGTCAAAATACATTGGCAAAGACATGGATGTACCCGCAGGGGATATCGGTGTGGGCGCACGTGAAATCAGCTACATGTTTGGTCAATACAAGCGCATGAAGGATGAATTTACAGGAATTCTAACGGGTAAGGATGTTGCCTTTGGCGGTAGTCTTATTCGCAAGGAAGCTACCGGCTATGGCTGTGTGTATTTTGTTCAGAATATGCTAAACCATATTGGCGATGATATCAAGGACAAAAAATGTGTGGTTAGCGGGTCTGGTAATGTGGCCCAGTATACGGTAGAAAAGGTGCTGCAATTGGGTGGAAGTGTCTACACTATGTCCGATTCATCAGGCTATATTCATGATCCTGATGGAATTGATTTTGAAAAGCTAGAATATGTAAAAGACCTTAAAAATGTAAAAAGAGGTCGTATTCACGAGTATACAAAGCAGTATCCTAAAGCCAAATATTTTGAAGGAGAACGACCCTGGAGTGTTCCCTGCGATATAGCTTTCCCCTCGGCTACTCAAAATGAAATCAACGGTGATGAAGCACGAACATTAGTCAAAAACGGTTGCAAAGCCATAGGTGAAGGTGCCAATATGCCGAGCACTTTAGAGGCAATCCACGTCTTCCAGGAAGCCAAAGTGCTGTATGGCCCCAGCAAGGCAGCCAATGCCGGTGGTGTTGCCGTATCAGGACTGGAAATGACACAAAACAGCATGCGCCTGATGTGGACAGAAGAGGAGTTGGAAGCTAAGCTTAAGAGTATAATGGAGAAAATACATAAGCAATGCGTAAACTATGGGGATGAAGGTAATAATCACATCAATTATGTAAAAGGTGCCAATATTGCGGGATTTGTGAAAGTGGCCAATGCTACCATTGCACAGGGGGTGATGTGATTTCCATTTGTTTATTTTTATATTGCTTAGGCCTATGTTTTATAACAATAATGCGAAAACTTGTTTATGTAGATACCTCAGTAGTTGGGGGTTTTTTTGACAAAGAATTTAAACACTGGACTGAATTGTTTTTTAATTCAGTGGATAATAAAATTTTCAGAATTGCTACCTCTGCATTGTGAGATGCTGAATTGGAAAATGCACCCTTTCATGTCAGAAATTTTTTCGATCAAATAAATGATGAGAATAGAGTTTATGTAGATTATAATAAAGAAGCTATTGAATTAGCTGACAAGTATTTATTGGAAGGAATTGTAGGACCAACAAGTTTAACTGATTGTCGACACATTGCGACCGCAACAGTAAATGGGATTAATATTTTAGCAAGCTGGAATTTTAAGCACATTGTAAATTTGAATAAAATCAGACTTTACAATGCAGTAAATCTAAAATATGGATATAACGTTCTAGAGATTAGGACACCTAGAGAACTTCTAAATTATGGAAACCAAAATTAAGAGTGAAGAAGAAGTAGACGCTATTGAATTGCAACACAAATTACGTGCAGATTTAGCATCTAAAATATCCAAAATGACTCCAGAAGAAGAAATTGAATTCTTCAAATCTGCCTCCAAAAAAGCAAAAAAGAGAAGAGCTAAGTATTAAAAAAGGTTGATTTGTAGCCAGGATATTACACCTGCAAAAAACAAATTCAGCATTACCGAGGAGATCATGTTGAGCCGCATGGTATGGTCAAAATCAGCGTAGGTTGTAGACCGCCTTACTTTCCTATACCAGATCAAAAAATAAATCAACATTGGTATCAGAAAAGCCTGAAAAGCTATAGCAAATCCCAAGGCATAATATTGATGGTAATAATACAGAAAGCCAATATTGGCCAGGCTGAAAAATGCTGCGGTAAAATGAAAGGTTCCCAAAACACCTAGCCTAAGGCTAATGGTCTGATCCCCCCGTTTAGCATCTTCCTCATGCTGATAAACCTGTGTCATAGGGTAGCTTCCCCATAGCAGCATGCTGCTGAGCAGGGCAGGAAACTGAATGGACCATTGTGCTAAATCACTGACCTCTACATGGTGCAGCCCCTGATAAACCATGATAAATGTAAAATAGCCCTGGAAAAAGCCAGCTACCACCCAGCCAAGGATAGGATATTTTTTCAAACGAACAGAGGGATGGCTGTATGCTTTAGAAACCATACCATATATCAGCACCATAATTGTAAACACCCATCCTATCCATAAGGCCAACAATAAGCCAACCAAATCAAGCAGCAAGGAAACGTAATACAATTCCTTGCTTACCTTAAGCGGGTTTTTAACTCCGCCTATGCTTTTTTCGTCTTTATCAAAATAAGAATTGTAACCGTTACTGGCAGGATATACCAGCAAATGAAGAATCGCAGCAATCAGCAAGAAATCGGACCATTGCCAGTCAACAGCAACGCTGGAAGCAAAAAGGAAAACAGGCAGCAAGAAAAAGGAAAAGGGTATTCTCAGGTGTTGCCATGTGCTCTTCTTCATTTTAATTCCTTCTATTCTGCAACAAGTTAGTTTGAATTTGATTATTATAGGACGCCCATAGCGAATACCGCTAAAACCAATTATGCAATCATACATCACAGCCATAGGTACAGCAAATCCATCGCATAAAATATCGCAGAGGGCCATAGCGGATTTTATGGTAGAAGCACTGGATTTTTCAACATCGGAAGCACATGAGCTGGAAGTACTATACCGTGCTAGTGGGATACAGTACCG
The DNA here is from genome assembly GCA_965227155.1 of Cyclobacteriaceae bacterium. Taxonomy (GTDB): domain Bacteria; phylum Bacteroidota; class Bacteroidia; order Cytophagales; family Cyclobacteriaceae; genus UBA6059. The sequence goes on along the minus strand of OZ245731.1, from coordinate 2,025,228 downwards.
TTATTCCGTGCTTGAGGATTACACCAAATCTATCGGTGATTTTCAGTTCTACCCAAACAATAAAGGTCTTGATCCATTCCCCTCTGTACGGGATAGGATGACCCTCTACCAAAAAGAAGCCCTGCCATTAGCCCTTGCGGCCATAATGGATATGGCTGATTCATCTTCTATAGCAGAAACCACCCACCTGATTACGGCCAGTTGCACCGGCATGTATGCGCCAGGGCTGGATCTAGAGCTGGTTGCTGCGCTCAATCTATCACCCCATGTAGAACGCACCGCCATCAACTATATGGGATGCTACGCAGCATTCAATGCATTGAAACTTGCCGATCAGTTTTGTAAGAACAACCCTAATGCAAAAGTTTTGATCGTTTGCCTTGAGCTATGCAGTATTCATTTTCAAAAAGAAAAAGATCAAGACAGCTTACTAAGCAATGCGCTATTTGGCGATGGTGCGGCAGCCGTTATTGTAGAGTCAAAACCTGGGAAGAAAAGCTTTTGCTTTGAAGGTTTCCACTGCGATATTGTACCCAAAGGAAAGGATGATATGGCCTGGCGGATCAGCGATTTTGGTTTTGAAATGAAGCTGTCCACCTATGTGCCCGATATGATTCGTGAAGGGATTGGCACTTTAACCAATCGTCTGATGGCACAGGCCGGTGGCACTAGTCAGATCGACTATTATGCGATTCATCCGGGTGGGAAACGTATTCTCCAGGCTATAGAACAGGCGCTTGGTATTTCCAAAGAAGCTAATCAGCTAGCCTACGAAGTTTTGCGCGCATATGGCAATATGTCATCCCCTACGGTGTTGTTCGTATTGCGCAAACTCATGGATCGGCTAAATGCTGAAGATCACGACAAGCAGGTACTAAGCTTTGCCTTTGGGCCCGGACTTACCCTGGAAAGCATGCTACTCAAAGTGTATGCTCAATAAGCGTTCATATCAACGAGAATGGATGGATGACCTGGATGAATCAGGGGACATCATCATCCAGACCTTGAAAGAGCTGGACTACATCAACCAAAAACTGGGTGGCAATTATATCAGCCTCGAGGCTTTAAAATATTTCATCAAAAAGCATCCCAGCCAGCCGAGCTATTCTCTAGTTGACCTGGGCTGTGGTGGAGGAGACATTCTCATTCATATGGCAAGGTGGGCCAGAAAGCACCAGATCAAACTACAGCTGACGGGTGTCGATGCTAATCCGTATATCATTGATTATGCTCGCGAACATTGCAAGGCGTATCCGGAGATCAGTTTTCTTACTACAGATATTTTTGATCAGTCATTTACTGAAAGAAAATTCGACCTCTTCCATGCCAGTCTTTTCACCCATCATTTTGATGAAACTGCCTTACAGAAGCTGTTTCATAGCGCTTATGCTCAGAGTAACCTTGGCATAATTATCAATGATTTACAGCGGCACTGGTTTGCTTATTATGCCATCAAGCTGCTGACACGTTGGTTTTCTAAGTCTGCCATGGTTCAGCATGATGCTGCCATATCTGTGGCGCGTGGCTTTCACAAAAAAGAATTGGCCAAAATATTTCAATCCGCGGGCATCAGTCATTATATTATTCGGTGGCGATGGGCATTTCGCTGGCAAGTAATTATTGAAAAATAATGGGGCACCATCATCACCATCATGGGTCAAAAAGTTTAAAGATAGCTTTCGGGCTAAATCTTGTATTTACCATCATTGAGTTTGCGGGAGGTTATTACACCAACAGCATGGCCATTCTTTCGGATGCGCTTCATGACCTGGGTGATACTTTCGCCCTCGGATTGGGTCTATTGCTCGAATATTTTTCAGGGAAAACCGGCAACAGAAACTACAGCTATGGCTACCGAAGATTGTCTACGGTCTCTGCCCTAGTGAACTCATTGATACTGATCATTGGGTCGGGAATAATTATATACCATGCAATACCACGGTTTATCTCTCCAGAACCTGTAAAAGCGGATGGCATGATGCTATTAGCAGTTATCGGTATATTGTTCAATGGTGCGGCAGTATTTCAGCTCAGCAAAGAGCAAGGCCTCAATCAAAAGGTCTTCAGGCTTCATTTGCTTGAGGATGTGCTCGGCTGGGTAGCGGTACTTATTGGCGGAAGTATAATTTATGCTTTTGGATGGTATATCATAGATCCACTGTTATCATTAGCCGTAGCTGGTTTCATACTATTCAATGCAATTAAAAACCTCTGGTTGGCATTAAAAATATTCCTGCAAGCCGTGCCCGCCAATATTGACCTTACCAATGTGCGCCATGATTTATTGAAGTTAGAAGGTGTAAAAGATATTCATGACCTGCAGATTTGGACCATGGATGGTGAATATCATGTGCTCACCATGCATTTGGTAGTACCTGATGACCTGGAGCAGGAAAAACTATTGTCCCTGAAAAAGGCAGCACGCCGCATCGTGAAGGAATGCGGAATCAATCACCAGACCATTGAGATAGAATACGAGCGCGAACATTGCGCTAATGAATGATGCCTATTTCACCCAGTTTACCTTCTCGCTGGTGGGCTTCCTGCTTCCTTTGGGCCAGGCAATATTGGGCATGCCCACATACATAAACCCAAGCAGTTTGTCGAAACCGAAAAGGCCGGGAGCCTCCTCAAAATAGGTAATGCCTCCACTTCCCCAGTAGCATCCTACCTTGTAGGCAGTAGCGGTGAGGTACATGTTTTGCACTGCAGCAGCTGTCGCCTCAATCTCTTCGATTTCACGCACCCTTGCTTTAGGATCTCGCACCATACCGATCGCAATAACGTGTGAAGCCATAGTTGGCTTATTTTTCAAATTTTCGTATTTCTCCTCATCAAAACTTTGATCGGCAGTCGTCACCTTCTTGTACAAGTCACTTTGTAGTATACCAAGCTTTTTCAGGCCCTCGCCTGCGTAAACTACGAATCGCCAGGGTTCGGTGAGCTTGTGTGTAGGTGCCCAATTGGCATTTTCCAGCATGGCTTCAATCACATGGTCAGGTACCGGTTCGCCAGAGTATAACTTTGGGTATATGGATCTGCGATTTTGTATAAGGTAACTTACTTCTTCCGGGCTCATAATTTTGATTTTCTACAAAGATGCCCGCTGGCTGGCTAACCATCAACCTGTAAAGCAAAAAAAGCAGCCCCAAAATGAAGCTGCTTTCAAACCCAATTATTACTACTAAATCAACGACGTATGATAAATCTTACAGTCTTGATGTTGTTGTTGTGGAGATTTGGATCAATAAAGTTGAGCAGGTATATACCATCACTTAACCTTGAAACATCCACCTGGAATATTTTATCAAAGCCGGCATTTACGTCACCTGACATGAGCTCCTGTCCGTTTAGGTTCATAACCTGCCAACGGATGCCAGGCTCGTTCATTCGTTCGTAGGTTATATTGAGAATATCAGTTGCCGGGTTAGGGAAGATATTGAGTGATTTGAAATAATCTTCCTCAATGGCTGTCACCGATACATCTTCAACTTTTATACCTTCCGGTGTAATTAAAGCTTCCAGGGATATTGTTTCACCACCCGATCCATTGACATCACCCAGCGTAAATCTTGTGCTGGTGGTTGTATCCATAGGAATACCAGGGAACTCAATCACTATTTCATAGTCACCATCAGGGAGGTTCGGTTGTGTAAATTGCCCGTTTTCGTCCGTTTCGGTGTAAGCTATCAATTCATAGATGATCTCCTCTGCATCTTCAGGTCTGTTGACAAATCGTGCCCTATTGAACGATACACCAGCTTTTCGCACTCTTCTTCGAGCCATTGTTCTGCCGTTGGTGTTGTTTTCAAAGAATTCAGGGAAGTCCTCATCGTCGATTTCCAGTATACCTACAATCTCATTTTGATTGTCGGGGCCAGGGAAAAGTGGCGGTGGCTGAAAGAAGATAAAGCCATCATATTGGGTATCATCATCTCTTCTTAACCTCACGGTATCGGCCAATGACCAGGTAGTGGCACTACGTACATAAGTAGGGAAATAAGTCTCCAGATCAGCACTGACCCTTACAAGGTAATCGCCGAGGATTGTACCCTCAAAATTATATCTGCCATCGACCACAGGTACCGTAGTGATGGAATCATACGGTGTACCCAGCTCGCGAACGCGATACAAGGTAGCTGCTCCCTCCTCTAATGGCTCATTCACCAAAGTCCTGATGGTACCACCCAAATCCGCTATGGCGAGGATTTCAAAATCGCCTGTTGATAATGCGAAATCAGGCACCACTGCAGAAACTTTTGCATTTTGAATATCACATCGATACAGCCCCATCTGGTCGAAATCAATATCAATGATATTGTAAACTGTGCTATCTGCTCCAGGTATAGGCTGACCATTAAAATACCACTGGTAATTGAGGTCACGACCCCTTACATCAATGGATAACCTGAAATCGAGCCCTTCTCTAATCCGTTCTTCTACCTCCACGGTGATCTTAGCCTGACCACTGAAGTCAAAGATCTGAATGCTTAGATTCTTAAGAATCGCATCAAACTCGATAGAGTTATTGGAAACATCCAAGTTGGTGAGGTTTTCCAATACAGTGAAGTTGGGCAACCCATCAATTTCATTATCAGAAAGGTCGATAGAGGTTACGGAAGCCATAGCTGCAAATTCCGTAGGCACATCACCCACTATACCTACACCACTCAGATCCACAGCCGTAACTCTGCTATCTTCTATGGTGATGTTACTCCATTCAGCAATAGGATCATCCAGCCACCCAGTTACGCCAACCCAGTTTTCTCCTCCATTATTGTCATAAAGGGAAACCAAAGCCAGGCTGTCCTGCACCAGTGAGGAAACGAAAATGAATATTGATTCTGAAGTTAAGGTTACATTTCCAAATTCAGGATTGGTCACCTCTACATAGTACTCGCCTTCATCTTCAAATGCAATGGCATCAATATTGAATGTAGGGGCTGTCTGTCCCGCTAGCTCATCGCCATCTTTAAACCATTGGTATTGATTTCCGGTACCATCTATGGTTCTGTCAAAGGCGTAGGGCTCGCCAGCTTCCAATAAGCCCACTTCTTCCTCCAGCAGTTTCTTTTGAGGGAAGAAGGAAATCGGTATGCTATTGGACTGACGCTGAAGGTCAGCAAAATCCAAGAAGTTTTCTCTTAAATCGACCCCAGATACCGAGCCGAATCCCGCCAGATTAGGCACACCAGTAAGATCATTGTTTGACAGATCAATCGTCGTTACAGCAGAAAGTCCACCTAAAGTTGTCGAAGAAAGGTCACCCACAAGATCATTGCCCGACAGATTAATGCCAGTCACACGCTGCCCATCGAAACTTATGCCATACCAATCGAACCGATTGTTTTGGAACCAACCCGCGCTGTTGGCCCAGAAGTCCCCATCAGTAGCCTCATAAAGAGCTACCAGGGCCAGAGAGTCTGCCACTAAGCCCGGTGATTCAGACAGCCTAACGCTGATCACATTACTGTTTTCGGAAAAACCGCCTTCTTCGTAAGCCATACGGATGCGATAGAAGTAGTCTTCCCGATGATACAGCTCCTCGCTATCAATCAGCAGGAAGGTATCCGCCACTTCCACCTGTTCAAATCCTGCTAATGGTTCGCTGAAAGCCTCATCTTTAGCTACTTCAAGAATATAGTTGCTAATAGCAGAGTCAGAGGCCCATGACGCTACAAAACTGAACGACTCAACCTCCTCAGCTTCATAGGCCAAAGCTTCATAAGCCACGATGAGTTCAAGTTTGGAAGTATCGGTAGCTGTGTTTTCCAGAGAATCCACTGCGGTGGCAATGATCTCATAGTTTCCATCAGCAAGCGTAGTTTCCAATAATTCAGCAGGCACCTGCCAGGTAGCATCATCAAGGATTTCAGCCTCATAGATGGTTTCAAAACCTTCTATCTGCACAGTAATGGATGAGGCTATATCGTCTACCGTACCCGTGAGCGTAGGAGCACCATTACGTACCAATAAGCTGTCTACCGTTACAAATGGAGGTGTCTTGTCTACTATAAAGGTTGATGTATCACCAACTACAGGGGTTAAGCCCGTGGCACTGATAGCCACGTAAACCTGCCCAGTAGAAATGGTATCCACTGGAATTGTAAACAGACCCTGTCCACTTGATACACTTGCTATTTCAAAGAAGGACTGCAGCGTATCCTGCGAAAGTGAGATAGTCACGGTCTCGTTGACCATGTTACTGGCTGTCCATCGAAGTGGTATGCTACCCCCTGCAACCGTAGTATCAGCAGGAGGACCGGCAATGGTCAGGCTCGATTGGCTATTGTTCTCAACTACCGTTACCGGCACATTGATTCCCGTTGCGCTGGTAGAGGTATGCACAATAGTACCGGCATAAGTCCTGCCATTGTTAGCCTGGGTGGTGGGTCTTACCCTGATGTTGCCAAAACCACCGTTTATCGTGAGCGTGGTATTGTAATTAATACCATCTGCAGATATTTCAAATCCCGGATCGCCTGCAGACTCAATGCTGATGTTTATTGCACCGAGCAGGTTCTCTCCATTGATCAAATAATTCACCTCAGAAGCATCCAGATCCGTTGCGTTCACATCCAACAGGTCAATACCATCAACAGGGTTGATATTGGTGATGGTTAATGTAGGTTGTGGTACGATGCTAAAAATGGCGTCACTTGCATCTATCACTGATGGATCGGAGACCACCAATACCTGGATCAATGCTTCGGTGGAAAGTGTATTCGGTACTGTCCAGTTAAAGGCGCCATTCAGAGTAGCCGCCGTTTCCACTTGAGGAAGTATCGAATTGAAAGTTGCGCCATTATCTAGGCTTATCTGTACATCAAGCGCTCTGGAGCCCGGAATGTTGTCTGTAGTCCAGGTGATATTTCGGTTGGTTCCTACTATGAAATTCTCTCCTCCATTAGGTGCAGTCACCGTAATGAAAGGATTGGCCTCAATATTCTCTATAGTAAATACTGCCGATTGATTGCTATTGGCATCAACCGCAACAAAATGGAAATCGTAAAGTGTATTGAGACTGAAAGCTGCATTAGCAAGAATATCTACACCTACAAAAGCGGTATTTGTAGCAATATTACCATTGGATAGGTTTGTCACAGAAGCATTCACCACCTGTGTACTGGTAGGTATTGGAGCGCTACTTAATGAAGCCAAATAATAAACGGTACTGGCCTTATCAGTAGTGACATTACCTTCCCAGCCTTCGTTTACGATGGTAGCCGTAGCAGAAGTGACGGCAGGTGGATCATTAGGCCCTTTGATATATTGGAAGTCATCTGTAGAAAATACTTCCACGCCAGAACGGCCAACAGAAATCTGACCAGTCTCCGCACCACCCGGTACAGTTGCCGTAATTTCAGTATCACTCACCGGTGTGAAGGAAGCGTTGACACCTGCAAACCTTACAAAGGTTACGGTGGAGAGGTCTGTTCCGGTGATCGTTACCTGATCGCCCTGTTCTCCTATAGTAGGGGTAAAGGATGCAATTACAGGCTCTCCTTTAACCTCAATCTGAGAAGTACTGGTACCACTACCAGAAGGTGTAGTTACTATAATGTCTCCTGTCCCCACACTAGCTATGTCAATGAGTACATCTACAAACTCCGTAGAAGAACCTTGAATAGCTGCCGCTGCACCATTGACGGTCACTCCATTTACACCACCGAAGGTTTTTCCGTTGATCCTTATGGTAGTACCCGCCACTGCCACAGCAGGGAAGCTAAGTACTTTTGGTGTGACACTAAAGGTACCGGCAGTAAAGTCCTGTCCTGCTTTGGTGATGATTACATCTCCTGTCGTAGCAGCGTTAGGTACAGTCACCTGGATATCCGTGCCGTCAGGATTTACATCAAAAGTAGTAGCTGCTATACCATTGATCTGTACGTCCGTGACCCCATTCAAATCAGTACCGGTAATGGTAAACGTAGATGCTACCGGTCCACTGGTTGGATTAATGTCAAAGTTTCCAGGGCTATTGAGTAGATTGAAATTGGCACTGCTGGTCACTGATTGATCAGATGTTGAATTCGTTACCCTGATTGGGCCGGTGATTGCTCCCGTAGGCACAAGCGCTACAATCTGATCTGCATTCGATGAAATGATGGAAGCAGCTAAATCAAGTCCTGTATTGCTGGTAAACTCTACTACATTAGTTGCATTGGAAGCCCCAAAGTGTGACCCAAGGATTGTAACCTCCGAGCCTTCAAGACCACTACTTGTAAAGCTAAAGATACGAGGCACTACCGCAAATGTGGAGTTAGCATCCGGTGTAGTGCTAACACCATTGGTCGTAATTACAACATCCCCTGTGGCCGTTGCATTGGCTGGTACATTGGCCGTAATATTGCTGCCATTAATCACATTAAAGCTGGCCGCGGCACCATTAATCGATACTGCATCTACATCAGGTGCTTTAAAATTAGCACCCGTAATGCTGATGGTACCTCCAGCAATTCTCGCCATTGGGTCAACACCAGAAATGGACGGTGGCCCCGCGATATTGAGCGATTTGCTGCTTTCAATCGTTATTCCCCGACGAGTTACAGATACTTTACCAATACCTCCGGCTCCAGCAGGAATGGTCACCTGTAGCCTGTCATCATTGTTGAATGAGTAAGATGCAGTAACACCATTGACAGTAACACCTGAAATCTGTTCCCCAGATTCAAAATGATTCCCTACAAAATAAATGGTCTGGCCTTCTACCAATCGGTCAGTTGCTGTATTGATTGCTACAAAGCTTGCGTCAAGGAAGCTATTGATTTGGTGCTCCACAATAAACTCATTGCTGCTTTCTATAAGTAAACCTGCTACGCTGATATCAATATTATTGGTAATGCCATACCCCTGAGCATTAGAGGCTATTACTGCATCAATCTGGATGTCATTAACCACATCGAATGAAGCAACATTTGCATTATTAATCGAGATATTTGAAATGGTAGCATTGGTGAAGCCGGTGCCCGTAATGGTTACGGTAGCTCCTGCAGGTGCGCTTGCCTCGGTAATGGCAACGCCTGAAGGTTGATCTACAATTGTGATGTTCTGAGGCAGTGTCAATACCAAATCAGCTACTGGTTCTGTATTGATCAATTTGACAGCAAATGTTCCTGCGCCCAATAGCGATCCGCCTCCGGTTGTCAAATCAAATGAAATAGAGGTTTCACCCTGGCTTAGATTATCTACCTGCAGGTCATTGACTGTGACCTGATCAATACCGGAAAGGTTATTACCGGTGATGGTAACCCTTTGGCCCGACATATAATCCTGACCCGAGATGTCTGTTACAACTGTAGGCTTAATATAGAATTGCAAATCAGTTGACTCAGTAGCCAATTGTGAAACATCAAGTCCTGCCCTTCGCACAGTTATTGTACGCTTATCAAGCGTTACATTATTTGGAACAGTGAAGGTCAGATTGCTGGCATCCGGATTGGCTGTGATTGTAGCTGTTGTACCCTGTATAAGTACCTCGGGCGAATTGTCGAAATTAGTTCCAACAAGACTTATAGACTCACCTCTGGCAGCCCAGCCTCCTACAACTACCGTATCAGTAATCGTATGTGCAGCCACTACCGTAATTGGATCTGAAGTTACCAATCCATCTGTAGCATTGATACGCTCAAGTTTTAGCGTATTGGTACCCAATGTAGCATCAGTGGGTATTTCAAACGAAAGGTTATTGAAGCCAACACTCAGATTATGATCGACATTAGTAATAGCAAGATCTGCAGAACCATCATTGATAGCTACGGTAGTTGTTGGATTGGTAAAGAATACACCTGAAACAGAAACAGATCCACCCAGTGCAACAGTAGTCGGAGAAACTGTATTGATTTCATGTTTTACTGTAAAGGCATCACCAGTAGTGGTTTCCGTAAGGCCTGCTCTGGAAATGCTTACATCCCCCTGAATCAAATTGGTATAACCAGTGAAAGGGAAGTTGTTTAGAGAGCTGGGCACCTCAGCAGTAATCTGTGTAGCATTATCAATCGTAAATTCTGCGCTTCTTCCATTGATAGATACAGCTGATACGTTAGGCGACTCAAAATTCTGACCCGTAATAACCACATTTCCACCAATGACTTCAATAGGAGGGTTGATGCCTGAAAGCACTGCTCTAGGTACGATATCTATAGTTTCCGTTGCCAGGATTGTACCAACTGGTGCAGGTTTAACAAGCTCTACAGTACGACCGGTACCCACATCATCAGGCACTGTGAAGGTAATTTGCCCGTCATTGTTAATGGTAAAAGCTACCGCATTGCCGTTCACCAATACCTGGGAAACGTCAGGTTCCCTAAAGTTGATACCAGATATAGTGGCTGACTGATCCACCACAAAATTAGTTGCGGAGTAGATAGAACTAATATCGGTTACGGCATGCTGAATAAAATAATCGTCTGCAGCTGTTACATTAAGTCCTGCCCTTGTAATGCTTAAAGCACCCTGCCCACGATTTGTCATTGAGGCAGGTACTGTTAATTCAATTTCGGTTGCATTATTTACAGTAAACGAAACAGATACCCCGTCTAACGTTACGGAGGTTGGATTAGGACTATCGAAATTAGTGCCCGTCACCGTAATAGTTCCTCCCAGTGAAGCTACCTGAGGAGCAAAGCCATCGATTGTGTGCGGTGGCACTACCTCAAAACCTCCTATGAGATCATCAAAGCCATTCTTATTCACCACTACGTCATAGAACCCGGGAGCAATATTGGGCACAGTTACATCCACGAAGAAGAAGTCATCATTGCCACTGGTAATCGTTGCATTTTGCCCACCAATCGTCACATTATCCAGATTATCCAGGTAAGTACCGTTGATGCGTAAGGTTGCCCCTACAGCTAATATCTGATCGTTTAAGGTGGTAATGTCCGGCTCTACATTAAAGTCGAAAGCTGATGTGGTGCGCACACCTCCTCGAACAACCGATATCAGACCGGTATTTTGGCCGCTAGGTACCGTAAGCTGTATGGTAGTTCCAGTTACGGTAAGTGCATTCTGTGCTACATTGTCTTCTGCAAACTCTACTCTGACAGGCGCTGGATTATTGAAATTTGTCCCTTCGATGGTAATGGTTTCACCAATTTTAGCTGAAACAGGATTGAAAGCTGCTATGGCTGATTCAGGAATGATTACAAAATCATTATCGCTGGTACCCGTGGTATTGACAGCATTATTTGTAACACTTACTGGGCCTGTTACCGCGCCTTGAGGTACTTCAACTCTTAGGAAAGTGGTGTTACCTGCTAGAATATCAGCATCAATACCATTGCTGAAAGTAACAGTATTGCTTGCAGCAGTAGGGTTAAAGCCATTACCGAAAATATTGATAATTGCTCCGGGTACGGCACCATCCGCAATATTGCCCCCTAGATTGTCATTGAAATTAAAGCTGTTGATCTGAGGAATCACTGTGAAAGCATCCTCAGCAGTAATGGTGAGCCCACCTTTGGTTAGCGTAATATCTCCCGAACCGTGAATACCACCCGGAACGGTAAATGTAACTGTATTATCATTTTGTACAGTTTCTGTCGTTCCTGCTCCTAAAGCTGACACACTTACTGGTGCATCTGAAAAGTTTTCACCTGTTATGGTTACTGTCTCACCTATTTGAGCACTTAAAGGTGTAAAGCCTGTGATAGCCGGTACGGTAACAATATCTACTGATACTGTGGAAACCCCTTCTTCAAAGACATCATTATTGACCACAGTGACCTGTCCATCTGTTGCCGCCTGAGGTACTTCTACCGTAATGGAAGAGGTATTTTGGCTAACAATAGCCGCCGGTACACCATCATTGAAGTAAACAGTATTGTCAGTAGCACTGAAATAAGAGCCAGTGATCACGAGTTCCGCGCCTGGTGCGGCCTGTGTAAGGCTTAAAGCCGTAATTCTTGGTATCACCGTGAAATCTTCAGCACTTTCTACTTCAATACCTCCTTGTGTGACAGTGACTTTACCAGTTCCACTTGCAGATGATGGTACCGTGAAAGTGATCTCATCATCATTGTAATTAACAGTATACTGAGTATTGAACTGTGAATTCACCAGTGTAACACCATTTACAGAAACCCCGCCATTCGGTATGTTGGAGAAGTTGCTGCCCTGAATAGTGACATTGGTTCCTCTACCTGCTTTGGTAACAGATAGTACATTGATTTTATGCAATTCTATAATGATGTCATCAGTGGCTTCAAAAAAGCCATCGTCAGAACTGATGGTCAGTTTTCCCGAGGTAGCTCCCGCAGGTACGGTAAAGTTCAATTGTGTATTGGAAATTACAGATACACTAAATGCTTCCGTACCATTAACAAATACTCTTGGGTTACTTCCCAGGAAATTAGTGTTTACACCGGAAACTGTCACACTTGTAAATACACCCGTGGTTTTAGGCGAGAAATCAATAGACTGAGGCTTAAAGGTTTGCCCGGAGGTATAAGGTGTTCCATTGACCTCTACCGTAATGGATCCGGTTTTGGAAACGCCTTCAGGCACTACGACTGCTAATAGGTCTGTAGCACTAACCGTAACATCTGTTGCAGTGATGTCAGCCAAGTTACCATTACCAAAGATCACGCTGATAGAGGGGCTTCCTGTCTGAAAATCAAGGTTGCCGCTCGCATTGATGTAAATGGTTTGACCCACCTGCGCATTTTCGGGGGAGAATGAAATGCCGTCGGTAACAAACTGTGTAGGTGATATAGCTGAACCCCTACCTGTCACATTGACCTGAATAAAGCCACTCAGTGCCCCCGTCGGAATATCCACAATGAGTTGGTTGGTTGTAGCTGTTACGGGGTAAGTGCTGATTTCTGGTATACCTGGGAATATCACCTCATTTTCTGAGGCCACACTGGAAAATCCTGCTCCATCAATCTGCAGTTGCGTATCCATACTGATGGTTGATATTGCTGAAATTTCGGGTGCCGGCACTATGGTGAAATCTACTTCCTGTGTTGCAGCAACATTATCCTGATCCACGATTCTGATTTTTGCCGCCGTATTGCTGGTTACTTCTGGCACGAGCCATGAGAAGTCCGAGATATTATCTGAAAGGTTCTCTTCAATAAGTATCCAGGAACCACCTCCATCAAGAGAATATTCTACAGTTGCAAGGTTTACATTGCTCACACCCCATTCAATAGCTATGATGCTGTTGGAAACTACCTCAGCTGCCGACTGTGGACTTATCAACACAATAGAAGGTGTAGCTGATTGCTCTCTTCCTATTAAAGAAAGATTAGACTGAACTGGCCCTGTAGCAAAAGTATGTTCAATATCACCAGTTACTTCATCGCCTGTATTATCCAGAGGATTGAATTTTACATAAATCGTGTAACGCTCTTCTCCAGCCGTAGGCATAAATGCCAGGCTATTGGTAAACCCTGATGTTGGGTTTAGGGATATGGAATAATTTGATGTATTGGTTGATGATACATTTACCGCAACATCATATACGACCAACTCATAGCTAAGTACCGGATCAGCACTATTGGCATCTACGACCCCAAAATCAAGCGCAGATAGCGCATTTGAAGTTCCATCCTCGATTTGTACCGGATAAGCAATATCAAAAAATCCTGTTTCGTAAGTATCACCATTGAGATCCAGTCGGAATTTGGCATTATCTACTACCTGATCCGGTGTATAATTCAGCTCTACGAAAGTCTGACCATCGATATTTTGTCCATCAATGATTAATTCAGGGGTCTGACCTGGTTTGATAAGGTATACATCAGCTGAAGTATAACCCTGATTGTCAAATGATATGGCCGATTGAATATCGAAGAACAAAGTGTCCTCTCCGGCTATCGGGAAATCTACGGCTAAATTATCGATTGACCGCTCGACAATAGAGAACTGATCGCTCGTTCCTATCACCTCACTATTGAAATTCGCCTGTATTACGGCCTGGCTGGAAATAATAGCAGGATTATCCAATGTGTAGTTGAAATTGTATGGACCCGATCCAAAAGAACTCAAAGTGTTATTCGCAATGGTAATAGGGAAGGTAGTACCTCCGTCTGTCGATAACTCCAGAATAATATTATCTGTGGCTTGCAGCCCAGCAGCTTCAAATTCAATGGGAAGTGTTCCATCGAAGCTGAAAATATCATCAAGAGCCGGTGTATTAAATGTAATTGCCGTTGGCGCAACTGCAGTCACATTTAGAAACTGCTCGATTGCAGAAAGATTACCTGCCTCGTCTTCTGCCACGTAATAAACATTATAACTTTGTCCGGCAGCAATCAATAAAGGGCTGACTGAAGCAGCTATGAAATCAAAAGACTGATTAGCTGTTTCAATAACGCTAGTTCCGGTTGCCAAAATATTAAACCCTGGACTACCGGAGGCTACTGTTTTCAATTGACTGGCACTGGTAGGGCCGGTTGGTGAAATCAGCGTAGAATACACTGCATAATACAATGTACCTGTTTCATCTACCGTGGCTGAACCCTCCAAATTAGGCGCTACCAGATCTGCCGCTGAAGCAGTAATGTTAGGAGGTGTGTTGTCAACTGCTGCCGCTGTACCATCGCTACTGAAATCGTCTACCAATAAATCGGTATCTGAGTTAGTTCTCTGAATGACTCGGATGTAGATATCCTGAGGTTGGGAAAACGGACCCACTGTATAAGTTGCAAATGTCTGATCTGATTTGGTAATTGTACCCTCACTATTTGAAGTGTAGTTCACTCCATCAGTACTTACCTCTACCTCAAAAATAGCTCCATCAATGAGGTTTGGCCCAGCGGCATATTGGAAGCTGAACTCCGTGACACCCTCAAGTAATGGTGTTTGCAAAAATGCACCATTGAAATTTTGAATTCTGGCTACCCCTTGCACTCCTTCAAATCCTAAAGCGGGATTATCTTCCCAGGTAGCATCGTTGGTTGACCAGTTTGCGGGTATCTCTGTGGCAAAATCCTCGAAGAACCCATCTATTGCTGGTGTGATAGATGGATTACTTTCTACCCAGTCTGCATTGATATCCATATTGGTGAGCGTACCATCATTGGTACCTGCCAGATCGGTAAGTGTAGCACTCCCCGGACCATCATTGAATTTATAATAGGCGACCAGACCAGCTTCGCTTCCAGTAAGCTCTGTATTCATATTGTCTGAAATCTCACCTGCTGAACGCGCCACATTCCAGATGCGAACCTCATCCATATCTCCACCAAAAGGATAGTTTACACCCCCATCGCCTCCAATAAATAAGTTGAATGCATTAGAAGGAATAGCTCCAGTAACTGCCGTGCTGGCTACTTCAACACCATTTACATAAAGTCTTGATGTTGTTCCGTCATATGTGCCTGCAAGGTGTGTCCATGTATCAAGCGTCAATGTAGCTGCAGGAGAGTTAACCCTATCGGTACTCCAACTTACTGGATACCATTGAACAATATCTCCAAAACTGGACATACCATAGCCACCATTCCAGGTTCCTGCTTCAGCTTTATGAACATAGGTACGGTAACCAGTTAATGTGCTGGGTTTCACCCACAGCTCTACCGTAATATTGTTGGTAATATCTAAAGAAGCATTGTCGGCTACTATTACCTGGTCATCTACTGAATCGAAATTGAGAGCATAATTTGTCTCTGATCCAGACTCTACGAATGAAGTACTACCACTCGGCTGGTATTTGTAATCAAAAGTAAAAGAACTACCAAAGTCTCCTCCGGGAAGGCTTGTGATTTCCATGATGGCATAATGGCCTTCTCTCGTGTAAACTGCCCATACTTCCCCAACTGAAATTGGAGCCCCTAAGGTACCATCCTGAAAATCATAGGAAACCTCCACCCATGGTGCTGCTCCGGTATGCGCTGGTATAGAGGTCACCTCAGCCAGGCTGGAAATACCATCGAGCAATAAAAATCTTCGGCCGGTTCCTGAGAGCGAAGCGCTGCCTTCATTGCCAAAATTCACTCCTTCATTGTTAACAAAAGCAAAGTCCAATTGGTAATCGCCTGCATCAAAATTGTCATTGGTTTCTTGTCTTGAGAAGTCAAAACCAGTACCGGTGGAAGAGGTGGCGGTACCTGTAACCAAACTAGGAACTGTATAAGTTAGACTCACTTCCCCCGCATTAGGCACATCATATTGTATAGCCCAATTGGCATCCGGCAGATTTACGGTAGCAAACGTACCTGAGAGCGTACCTGCATCTACGATTACTATTTCATCTCCGTCTGAGGGTGTATAGCTGGTACCGAGAATAATATCAAGAGTACCTCCAAGGTTCGCCGTTCCAGTTACTGTGATCTGGTCATAGTCTGTACAGGCCGTGCCTACACCATCTATTTCAATTTCAAGTGTCCCACTATTTGTAAAATCAGCTTCAAAATTGGTGCAGCCAGGTGTAAATCCGGGTGCTAATGTGCCAGGTGCCGAATTGGCAAAGTTATTATTGAATGTTCCTCCGCCTTGAATGCGCCCGTTGTTGGTCAACCCTCCTGCAGGATCATTGATCTGTGTGCCTTGAGCAAATATGATTGTACCATTGTTGACAAATGTGGCCCCATTCTGAAAAATGAGCGCATTGCTGTTTAGGTCAATAGTCAATTGCGCGCCTTCTTCCACTATGAGCTCTACTCCATTCAGCACAAAATCCTGTAATTCTGATATATCCAGATCAC
Organism: Cyclobacteriaceae bacterium; assembly: GCA_965227155.1. Classification (GTDB taxonomy): domain Bacteria; phylum Bacteroidota; class Bacteroidia; order Cytophagales; family Cyclobacteriaceae; genus UBA6059. Next base: position 2,008,573 of record OZ245731.1, on the reverse strand, counting down.
CAGAAACAGTAATATCCTGAGTGACATTTGAAGGGGATGGTATAACACCACCACACCAATTGGAAGGATTATTCCAGTCGTTATCTACGGTGCCCAAAAATGTGCCTTCTGTACAACCAGAAGTGCCTACATTGAACGTAAAATCATTCACAAATAATGCATCAACACCACTCGTCCAATCAACTCTAATAATAGTAGGCTGAGTTGTGTTTATATCATACGAATAATTGACAGCAGAATTATCGATGTTGCCATCCTGAACACCGGCCAGTTGGTAATTCTGTCCATTATCGGTTGAGTAACGCACTGCTATTGTACCATTAGGGTCGCTATTGGAGTAAGCATCAAAAGAAATAGAATTGATTCCATTTGCAAAGGAGGGCGATATCACCTGATTGAGAACACTCCCTCTTCCAATATCCAGCATATCATTAAAGCCTCTGGCATTGGTCAAGGACCAGTCTCCAGTTGACAATGTAAAAGTACCAGTCGAGTAATTTGTTGGTAATCCCGTATCAAAGGTCTCGACAATCGCATTACCACCTACTGAAGCCTCAATTTCAAACGCCGCGTCACTCAGGTCTGACAGTGTTTGGGTTGTATTCTCAATCTTTACAAATACCGTAGTAGATACCGCATCAGGAACTGTCCATTCGTATGCACCTGAGAAATCGGTGGGTACTCCCGTTGTAATTTGAGTGAAAGGACCATCGTTTCCATTGGTGCTGTAGCTGATAACCACATTATCTTCAGAATCAAAGCCTACCTCATCCCAGGTAATGGTTTGTGTACTTCCCACTGCCCATGTTTCGCCTCCGTTGGGAGCAGTTAAAGTGATAGACGGCTGAGTAGCAGGTTCTTCAATAACTATTTCGTCAATGATTAGAGGATCACCACCGTTGTGCTTAATCCTCAAAACAACATTATCGCTGACCTCATTGATATCAAATGTGAAGCTATTGAAGCTGGTGCCATTAGATTGATCGCCAGCCACAAAATCAAAATTGCCGCCATTTATTGATTTCTGTACCCAGAATGCAGCTTCAAATCCGCTTGTTAAAGCATGCTGGAAACTTATAGTTTGAGGCTTATCCAATACTGGTAGATCAAGATAAGATGTGCCATTATTTAAAATTATGGCTGTACTTCCTCCTGTACCACCAGTAGATGATTCAGAAACATTGGATGTCTGATATACCAAACCATTGATAGTAAGCTGACCCGAATAGTTTGGTTCAGGTATAGTGGTGCCTTCATCAAAGTTTTCAGAAAGTGTAGATGGGTTTGGAGCTGCTGCCTCAATTTCAAAAGCAGCATCACTCAGGTCTGACAGTGTTTGCGTTGTATTCTCAACTTTTACAAATACCGTAGTTGATACCGCGTCAGGAACTGTCCATTCGTATGCACCTGAGAAATCGGTGGGTACGCCCGTTGTAATTTGAGTGAAAGGGCCATCATTTCCATTAGTGCTGTAGCTGATGACTACATTATCTTCGGTATTAAACAGTACTTCATTCCATGTAATGGTTTGTAAAGATCCAACTGTCCATACCTCACCACCATTAGGGCTGGTAACAGTCACTCCTGCGACTGGAGTACTAGTGACCTGAAAGTCTTCTATGAATATTGCCTCATTCGCAAAATTGGCATTGATTTTTAGGACCACATCACTGGTTTCATTAATAGTAAATGTTTGCTCGGTGTAGGTGTTGAAATTGACTTGGGCGTCAGTTACAAAAGTGAAATTGACACCACCATCTGTGGATTTTAGGATTTCAATCTCTCCGCCATCGCCGGCGGGTTGTCTTATCGAAAGGGATAGATCACCAACTCCCCCCGTGATGGTGGGAGTAATTATGAAACTATTCAAACCATCCAATTGAACGGCTGAACCTGATATTACAGTGCTAGTCTGTTCAGTTACATTATTTACTTGCCAGATACCTGAAGCAAATGTTACATCCCCTGAATAAGCAGCAGATGGTATGCCTGTGCCTCCATCAAAATTCTCAGTAAATGGACTGGCAATACTATTCTCAAAAATCTCAAATACAGCATCACTTTGGTCGCTTACAGATTCAGTTGTGTTCTCTACGCGTATGATTGCATTTGTTGAGGCTGTATTGGTTACCGTCCAGCTGAATTCCCCATTGAACATACCAAAGTTTCCGTCTCCAATAATGGAGAAAGTACTACCACCATTAGTGCTCAATTCAATCTCAATCAAATCTGAAGGATCAATATTGATGGTGTTCCAGGTTATGGTTTGTGTGCTGCCAATAGCCCAGTTTTCACCTCCATTGGGCGATAGGAGGGTAATTGATGGTGAAGGATCAACAAAAGGTGCCTGAAAATCATCAATAGACAGGTCAGCATCGCTGATAGCACCATTGACCTGAACTTTGATCTGAACAACTGAACCCGGATGGTTCAAATTGATGGTGAACTCCTGGAAGGTTGTGCCTCCTGCGGTTCCTGTGTTTATAGATGTAAATGGGCCTCCATCTACAGACTTAAATACTTCAAAGTGGGATTCACCAAAGGATGGTACTAAAGCATACAGGAAAGAGAAGGTACCATTACCGTCAATATATGGTGTGATGAAATATCCATCCGCAACCTGTTCCAAGGCCAAAGATCTATCCGCAGAGTTAAATCTGCCATCTTCACCATAACCATCAGAAATTTCCCAACTGCCTGTCGTAAGACTCACCGAGCCGGAGTGGCCGGATAAAGCTAGCGTTGAGAAATCCTCCGTTGGAATTGGTGGAGCTGATTTGGTATCAAAAGCCCAGTCGCTTAATGTCCTGATGCCATTGAACTCAATCGTGCCTCCCGTGTTTTCTACGATACCAACATCTGTGATAATACCATATTGCTTGTCATAAGCGAGGTTAGCAGGTGAAAAATAAAGACTATCTGAATCAAGCGTGGTATTGTTGAGTGATATGGTTTCTACAACGGTACTATCACTTCTATCTACTACATACAAGTTACCAGATGCTTTTACCACCTCCTGATTAAAAACTATGGCCAAAGTAGAATCTAAATCTACTTGATCACCGCCATTGCCCGGGTACAGATTTGTAGCCAATACAGGAGTGAGGGCAGCGCCTGAAAAATCATCAATAATAAGATCGGCGCCATTGCCGGATGATGCAGTTTCAATTTTTAATTGGACAGAGGCATCCCCTTCATTGAGTGTTGTATTATACTGGCTAAAAGTAGTACCTGCCGATTGGGAAGCAATTTGGGTAAATGCTCCTCCGTCTACCGATTTTAGAATGTAAAAAAGCTGATCATCTGGACCTGAAGCTCGAAAAAAGAATGATACTGTGGACGTACCTGAAAACACGGGTGTCGTTATAGAGCTGTTATTGGCTAATAATCTAGCTGCCCCCATACCACCATTGACAAGACCGCCTTCGTATGCCACATTGGTCATTTCCCAATCTCCACTGCTTAAAGTGAAAGTACCGGAGTTATTGCTTGGCGGTAGTCCTGTTTCAAAGTTTTCTGTTAACACCTCAGGGTACACGGTAAAGTCTGCCGACTCATATATACTCCACGCACCATTCTGATCCTGTGCCCTTACAAAAAGCGTATGGTTTCCGGTAGCAAGGCTGCTGGAATTAATCTCAATAATTTCTTCATAACTCACTTCTCCAGAAGTGATAGGAACATTAGTTGCCTGACCTACACCGGGATCTGTATCAATAAAATATTCAATTTTGGCAATTGGGGTAGGGTTGTTTTGATCGGCAAAATCCACATAAACCATTCTTGACTCGTATGGTCCCCAAAAACCTGCTGAGCTTTTTCCTCTTAGAAATAAGGTATGAAAGCCCGGTTCAAGGTTATCTGTAGTAATGGCCTGATTGGTTATGGAAACTATGTCAAGAGGTGTATTAACATTGATGGGTGTGCCCTGACCTACGCCAGGATCCGTATCAATGAAGTATTCGATAGCTGAAACTTCAACCAAATTATTGTAGCTTTTAATTTCATCTACAAAAATCAATCGACTTTCATAAGGCCCCCAGCTTCCTAATACTGATTTACCCCTAACAAATAGCGTATGAAATCCCATTGATAGACCAGATGTATTAATGATCTCATTATTGCTTGCAAATAATTCATTTACAGCCGATACATTAATCGCAGTTCCCTGGCCCAGCCCTGGATCATTATCAATAAAATATTCAACTTCACTGATCTCTACCAAGTCAGTAATTCCTGCTGATTTATCGATATATATCAATTTAGATTGGTATGGCCCCCATACCTGATTGCTGTTTTTAGCACGAACAAAAAGCGTATGAAAGCCTATATCAAGAGAACTCGTATTTAATGATTGTCCTTCAAGAATAATTTCCGAGTCTGGAGAAACTATTGTAATATTTTCTGCATTTCCCAGGCCTGGATCTTCATCAAAGAAGTACTCCAATACCGTCACATTGGATTGAGCATGGGATAAAAAATTACAAAGGAGAAGTACCCCTGTCAATAAACTGGATAACTTTCTCATAATTGAGATTAGTTTTGGTTGATGGATTAATTTCCGCTAACAGTGATGTCTGCCTGTGTATTAGTGCCTTCTTGTACCGTACTTGGCAAAGTCAGCTTTTTCACTATAGGAACTACGGTACCGCTAGATTTAAATGGTGAAGAACCACCAAAAATGCCAAGAGCACTATTATCAGTAGCACCATCAGTTACACCCGCAGCCTGTACATTTGCATCATAAGAATAATCCCAGGCTGTCAATAGGCTTAAATTGGAAGGTATGTTGACGAAATCGGGATTAACATTAGACTGATTCTCATCGCCTAAAACATTGGTCCCGAACGAAAGTGTGCCAGTTCCTGATCCATTATCGTCACTAAGATCATTAGATGTTGTACCAAAAGTTAAATTATTGAAAAATGTTAGGTTGGTTGCATTAAGCCTTGGCTGTGGACTCATTCCATAAAAGATGCTATTTCGAACCTCCGTGTTTGATAATGTTTCAAAAGCTATTGAACCTGTTGTCCCTACACCCAAAAACAAATTATGCTCCATAACAGCACCACCTGTTAATGTGATATATCCATCATTCGTATCCACCACACCTATGAATATATTATTTGCTATTACTATTCCCGATTGTGTTGGTGCATCTAATTCAAGAATTTGTACGGTATTAGATTTCTCAAAGATGTTTTGTTTTATGAGTACACTGGATATTGAAGGGATATTATTATTTTGAAGACTTACTATATGATTATTTTCTATGTTCAAATTGGTAAGACTGCCATTGGAAAAGTTCTGAAGGGTAATGGTTACGCCATAGAGACCTTGAATTTTTACGTCGCTGGAATTTTCATAAATGGTTATAGTACCAACAATAGACTTTAAACCACTTTCAGCACTATTATTAAAGCCCGCTCCAATAATGGTTAGATTGTCCTTATTACTTAAAGTGACATTGCCATAAGAATTAGTGCTTGGTATTACTAAAATTGTATCATTTGGAGTAGCAGCATTGATAGCCAATTGTAGGGTTGAATAAATTGCTGCAGTTCCAGAAGCAGTCGGCCTATTGCCATTGATATCGGCAATTAGTATATCAGCAAGCACAAAACTACTTGTTGAAAAAAGCAGTAATAAAGAAAGTAAGTAAGTTTTCATGATGACGGTATTTAGTATTAAATAATTGGTTGTTTCTTAGTTTATAGCATTGATCTTAATCGGGTCATTTTCCCATTATAGAATCAATACCTAAAATTATTTGAAGGGAGTGGTGCCTTCAATACCCTGTATTGGGTATATTGGCTGTTAGTAGATGGCAATTTTGGGCATAAAAAAAGCAGCTCTTATTGAAGCTGCTTTTATAATCTATTACACCATCAGGGTTTTTACCTCCTCACAATCAGCTTTCTGGAAGTTATACTGCGTACTCCTTTTTCCCGATCTACAAATGTGACCAGGTAAATACCGGCATCTAATCCTGATACATCGAGTTTGATATGGTGGGCAGAGCCTTTTGGTACTTCCTGCTCCAGCTTAATACTGCCAGACAGGTCAATCAACTGCATGGTGATGTCGTCTGCATTCAAATGTGCATAGGTAATATTCAACTCACGACTTGCCGGTACTGGAAAAACATTCAAATCCTTGAAATATCGGGTGTAGATGCCCGTTTCCTCTACTTTTTCTACCACAATACCCTGTGGGGTGATGTCAGCAGCAAGCGTAATTTCATTTTCGTCAATACCATCAGGCCCTAATTCAAATTCCACAAAGGAGGTTTCATCCATGGGTATACCTGGGTACTCAAAGGATACCACATATTGTCCATCGGGGAGGTTAGGCACTTCAAACTCACCATTCTCATCGGTGAGTACATAAGCCACCAATTCATATTCTACGTCCTCACCCCTATTGACAAATCGGGCCCGGTTAAAAGATACTCCGGCTTTTCGCACCCTACGTCTGGCCAGGGTTCGGCCTGATTCACTAAAGGTGCCTGGAGGAAATACATCTGGGTCTATTTCCAGATAACCCCGTATGGTATTGTCGTTTTCAGGCCCCGGAATGTTGGGCGGGGGTGAGGTTTGGGCTACCAAAATGAAATTGGTAGTATCTTTTCTCAATAAAACCTCATCTGCTGCTGACCAGGTAGCTGAGCTTTCAAAATAGGTTGGCGCATATTGCTCCAGGTTTCCTAGAAATAAATAGATATAATCCCCGAGCACTACATCCTCCAACACATAGCTATCACTGGACAACTCTATTGTGCCCAATGAATCATAGGGTTGAAAGGGCTCTTCTGCCACCCGATAAAGCACAATTTCACCTTCATCCACTGGTGCCCCGACTATATTTTCGATGTTGCCTCGAATATCTGCAGTAGCCAACAAGGTTTGTGGCTCAATAGAAAGGGCAAATCCGGGGCTGCTTGAAGCAACCAACTCATCGGTAATTTCCAGGGAGTAGTCTCCCATATCGCCAAAACTGACACTATCTACAGTGAAACTGCTTGAGGTTCCTGCACTCACTATTTGATCCTGATAGCGCCAGGTATAAGTAAGGTTTTCACCGGCAACAGGAAAATCAAAGGTATAGTCTGTACCCTGCGGCACCCGGATCTCATCAGCGAGCTTTAAAGGTCTTTGAGGGGAAAAAGTGAAGTTTTCTATACCATCCAGATTCTGCTGAATGGACTCAAAATCAAGCCTGTTGTTGGTAACATCCAGCGTAGTAAGGTTAGGCATCTCCCGAAGCACGGGTAGGGTGGTCAATTCATTGCTGCCAAAATCAAAATTATTAACAAAAGTCATCGCTCTCAGTTGTGAGGGCACCTCGCCAACTAGCCCAAAATCTTCCAATAGCACCGATTCCACACGTAAGCCGCTGCTGTTGAGATTCACACCAGACCACTGGCTGATATCAGTATTCTCATCCCATCCTGTAATCGGGGCACCGGTAGGATTTGCCCAAAAAGGACCATTGGTAGCATTGTACAATGCCAACAGCGCCCGTCGATCTCGCTGAAGCGAAGATACGTAGAAGGCTATCGGAGTGGTTGTTAGGGTTAATTCCGGTGCCCTTGGATTCGTTATCCTGGCGTAAAAAATATTTTCATCATCCACCGTAGCCTCAGGAATAGACAGAATACCACCTGTACCCCCTGCAAAAGGCAAATCATCTTCCGCAGTAAACCAGGCATACTGGTTGTTGACCCCAGGACTTTGCCGAACAAGGGCTCCTGTTTCTCCCAGTTCTACTACCACATCTGCTTCCTCCAGCACGGTCGCTTGCGGGCTGTAAATCAAGTTATCGATATTAGCCTGGTTTTCGAGGCTGGCAAAGGTCAATGCATTATTGCTCAAATCTCCACTATTATCCGTAAGTCGGGTGAGGTTATTGAGGGAAGCCAGCGATTGAATTTGATTCTGAGAGAGATCAAAGCTGGTTAGTTCTGAAAGTTGGGGTAGCGATTGATCCGATATGCTTCCGGCCAAATTGTTGGACGATAAGTCTAAACCCGCTACACGCTTCTGCTCAATGGTAACGCCAAACCAATCATCCAGTAAGGCATCGCCCCAGCCGGCTTGCTGGGTCCAGGCAGTACCTTCGAGCTCTTCGTACAATTGTACCAATGCTAGGCTATCATTGATGCGCAATTGCTCATCAAAGAATCGACCGATGGCAAAGCGGCCAGCGGGTAGGGGTCCTGTGCTGGTAACAGCACCACTGGCGAGGCTGCCCCTAAAATTTCCTCCACCATAGCTCCTGAAAATATCGCCGGATTGATTGCCAACCACTACAGCCTCTTCAAGAGCAGGTGCAACCGTTTCATTCAATATCGGTGCTTCTACTATGGCACCGCTAAAGTTGCCATCCTCATCGGTGAGCGTCCAATAGCGCTGAGTGGAAACTGCCAAAGCACCTTTACCCGCTACTCCGGCAGGATTCTCCTCTTCTAGTTCGACACCCACAGCAGCCAGGTTACCCTGCAAATCCAGCGTAACCGGTGTGTAAAGCTCCTCGTTACCGACAGGAAACAGCATAGAACCATCACCTGCACGCACCAGCTTACCTTTAACATAGCTTGCTACGGAACCACCGGATAGTGTTGCCACCTGACCCAGAGCCATGTTATTGGAAGGTAGAAATATGCTACCGCTATTTAGATTCAATGCTGTATTGATGAACAGGGGATTGTTGAAAGTGGCCGTGCCACCGGCTTCCATCAATAGGGTAGCCACCTCTGCCTGAAGCTGCCCGAAATCCAGGGATTGATCAGTCCCTGTGAGCTTGAGGGTACCGGATCCTGTATAACCTATTGTCCGGAGGTCGCCCCTAAGGTTTAGCAGACCATTATTATTGATGCGTACTTCTGAGTTAATGTTACCAGCACTCACAATAGCACCTTCTGTGATACCAATGGGCAGCCCGATATTGGTGATTTGGGCTTGCAGTCTGAGACCTGCAAATACAAGAATAAATATGGCAAATAAAGCTTGGCGTGACATATTATCGCTTGTTTGATGAAGTGATAACCCAACTACTTAAGGCTACTTTAGTAATGACTACAGAGGTCAAATCATCGGCTACTGCATTACTCAAAACGATAGTTCCATTATTGCCTGGCTCACCAAAGATGGTACCCGTGGTAAAATTAACTGTCGTGGTTTGAGTACCATCGTAAGCTGCTGATATAGTGATTTGAGTGCCTACAGGAAAAGTTGCACTTCCACCATCAAGGCTAATTACTTTGTTTCCTGCCCCTGTGGTAATTATGTAGCTATCATTAGGTACCACAGTATGATTGGCAGTTACATTAGTAATACTCCCAAATGTTTCTCCACTATGTGTAACTCTTCCTGAGAAAGTCACATCTCCCGTATTTGTAAAACTCATCAATTCTGTGCCTGCAGATACATTACCGGCATTGGTCAACTTAAAATTGTCATCATCACCATCTATACCCATAGCATACACCGCACCATCAGAGTCAAAATTTATAGCTATATCGGCTAAGGCATTAGCATCTTCATTCTGCAACCTTAAGATAGCCGCCCCATTGGGTACGTCATCTCTTATATGAAATTTATTAAAGGGAGTATTGGTACCTACACCAATATCACCAGTAGCAGCATCAAATAACATTTGTGGACTGTCATTGGTCACAATACTAAAATCATGGTTAGACTGAGTGCCTACAAAACCACTAGAGCCATTTTGTCCAAACTGAGAATTAACTGTACCATTAGAAGCCTCAAAGCGGCCTGCCGAAGGTGTTAAAAGCCGCATTGGTGACCCTCCTGTGGACCAGGTAATCTCTTCAGTGGCAAAATCGATAGTTAATAAGCTATCAAGTGATCCAAGATTATTTCCTTTTACCAGTTGGAAAGCACCACTAGCATTGTCTGCGTCAATACCCATAGAAAAACTAGCACTGCCTACAGTATAACCCATAAAGGCATTTGACCCACTTTGGTCGTTTATTAATAAGTCTATATTACTGTCTGAATTTCGAATTTCAAGATCTGCCCCAGGAGACGAAATACCGATACCTACATTTCCTCCCGTGTAAGAAATATCGGGTGACCCTGTCCATGGTGATGGCGTAATAGCATCCCAGGTAAGGTTTCCCGAGCCATCATTGGTCAATGCACCTGTTCCTTGATTAGCAGGTAGAAAAAGGTTATAGGCCGATGAAGAAGGATCTGCCTCTATGGCTATCGCATTCGCACCACCTGCGTCTTCCAATTCTATGCGGGCACCGTTGGTTCCATCACCGGCAAATCTGGTGATTGCATTCATCCAAATGATTCCATCAAAACCAGAACCATCACCTAGGCCTGGGCTAATTTGGATATCTCCACCATTGCTATTCGATCCGGCAAATGCACTACTTGCTGCCAATTGAAGGGTACCACCAGCTGATGATGATAATGGTTCTTCAATAGCTATTACCCGTAAACTATTATGAGAAAATGTTAGATCATTTGTCAGATTTGTTACTGGAACGTTCGTTAATCCACTTCCATCACCGGATAATAAACCACTTACATTTAAATCGCCCGCAACCTGAACCAGTCCATTGGTACTACCAGTACCAGGATTCAATAATATGCTTCCTCCTGTAGCCCCTGGTGCATCACCGGCTTGTAAAGAAATACTACCCCCGGAGGTGCCTGTGCCTGTAGGAAAGCCTGCATTTATAGAAACATTACCACCATTATCAAACCCATTTCCGGCGAAAAGCTGCAAATCCCCTCCAGTTCCTGTTGCACCATCATCCTCACCAGCTTCAATCGTTAGGTTTTGACCATTACCTGATACCGCAGGGTCGACGGAAATAAATCTTGCTGCAGTAGGATCGAAAGTAATATCACTTGTAATTCCTGTCAAGTTTGCTGTCACGTTGGTTAAACCACTACCATCACCCGTAAATAAACTTGCCGTAATTTCCCCACTGGAATTGATGTTTGCTACGCTGGTACCGCCAACCCTAAAATCAGCAACAGTAAATCCGGTACTTGTACCACTCAAATCAGCCACCAGCGGAATGCCAGCATTCGAAGTACTGGTCCTGGCATAAACCCCAAAACCATCACCGGCTGCTACACCCTCTACGCCATTACTACTGGGCTCATTTGTAAGGAATATAGCGCCTCCTCCACCGTCGTTAGCTATATCAAATAGATATCCAGATTGAAATTCTGCTGCAAAAAATGGGAATTGAAGTGTTTTTGCTGTGTCTGCAATATCTACTATACTGTTGGTATTCAGGTCTGGTAAAAAACCAGCTGCCTCATCTATGGCTTCCTGCACTGTGGTAGCGACAAATGTGGAGGAAGCATTATCATAGCTCACTGCCGCGGCTTCAACAGTTGGCAAGCCGGGCACCCAATCGGTACCGTCATACACTAAAAAATCGCCACTTACTGGCGGTGAAAGATCTAAATCAACATCTGTCAGGCTATTCAACCCCAAACTGCTGATGCTGCTGGTATTGGCATCAATAGCTGTACCAGCCTCAATAAAAGCAGAAATTACATCCTGATTATCACTAATCACAGGATTTGATAATAAGCCCATATTATTAAATGAGTTTATGGTTGAAGCGATATTGGTTGCTGTAACTCCACCTACTTCATCTACTTGAGTAGCGCCTTGTGTACCTGATACATCACCGGCTAATGAGCCGGAGAATCCTACCGCAGAAACATTTTGCAGAGCACTTCCATCAACAGCTGGCAGAAGGCCGCTACCATCTAGCTGTACAATTTGATTGGCACCTGTTCCTACATTCACATCCAAGGCTCCTGAGACATTCTGCACCAAACCTACACCTGCCACATCTGGATTGATTTTGATCGCGGTAATGGCATCATCTACCAGTTCAGTGGTACCAATCACACCCGCGGCTATATCATCAGCCGTGATAGAATTGTCTGAGATTGTGCCGCCCAATCCACCACTTACTGAGTTCAATGCCATATTATCTTCAGTAATCGTATTGGCAGCTATTTTGGCTCCTATGGATATACCACCCGTTATCGACTGGTCATTAACTGACAAAGCCGTTGCATCACCATCGCCTGTGATCGTTACACCGTCTGTATTGACAGTAGCGGCTATATTACTTAATCCACTACCATCTCCGACAAAAGAAGCTGCTGAAACCTGTCCCGATGAGTTGATATTAGCGACACTTGTTCCATCAAACCTGAAATCAGCTACCAATGTCCCAGAACTTAAATTATCAAGGTCTGCTACTAAAGGAATTCCTGCTCCTCCTCCCTGCGTGGTAGCAAGAACGCCAATACCGTCACCGATAGTTAATCCTCTTATACCGGAACTTGCATTATCAAAGGTTATAAAAGACGCTCCACCGCCACCATTATTGGCTATATCCAAAAGAAAACCGGGTTCAGTTACTGTTGTACTGAAAGGAAACTTTAAAACACTTGCAGTGTCTACAAGATCAATTCGATTATTAATATTAGCATCAACCAAAAAAGAAGAATTATTATCTATGGCGAACCCAGCTTCACTTAAAGCGGATATTACATCCTGATTATCACTGATCACCGGATTTGATACTAAGCCTATATCATTAAATGAGTTTACGGTGGAAGCGATATTGGTTGCTGTAACGCCACCTACTTCATCTACTTGTGTAGCACCTTGTGTACCTGATACATCACCAGCTAATGAGCCGGAGAAACCTACCGCAGAAACATTTTGCAGAGCACTTCCATCAACAGCTGGCAGAAGGCCGCTACCATCTAGCTGTACAATTTGATTTGCACCTGTTCCTACATTCACATCCAATGCTCCTGAGACATTCTGCACCAAACCTACACCTGCCACATCTGGATTGATTTTGATCGCGGTAATGGCATCATCTACCAATTCATTCGTACCAATAACGCCCGCAGCTATATCATCGGCGGTAATCGAATTGTCTGAGATTGTGCCGCCAAGTCCACCTGAAACTATAACCCCTGTATAGCTAACATTACCGGCCCCATCTGCCTGAAGAAACAACCCGGCATCTGCACCACTTTGAGTAGGCAATTCAATTTCATTTAGTGGATCTGCATCTGCGTCATCAACATTAACACCTGCATAGCTAACATTACCAGATCCATCTGCCTGCAAGTATAATCCTGCATCACCGGGGCTTTGGACAGGTAATTCGATCTCATTTAAAGGATCAGCATCTGCATCGTCAACATTAACACCTGCATAGCTAACATTACCGGATCCATCTGCTTGTAGGTAAAGTCCAGCATCACTAAGGGTTTGTGTAGGCAATTCAATTTCATTTAGTGGATCTGCATCTGCATCGTCAACATTAACGCCAGCATAACTAACATTACCGGATCCATCTGCTTGTAGGTAAAGTCCAGCATCACTAAGGGTTTGTGTAGGCAATTCAATTTCATTTAGTGGATCTGCATCTGCATCGTCAACATTAACGCCAGCATAACTAACATTACCGGCTCCATCTGCCTGAAGAAACAACCCGGCATCTGCACCACTTTGGGTGGGTAATTCAATTTCATTCGTGGGATCTGCATCTGCGTCATTAATAGCAATACCCGTCAAAGCACTTCCATCACCAGAAAATGAACCTGCATTGATATTTCCAACTACATCCACATCACCTGATAATACATTTAAGGCCAAACCAGTACCCTGATGGTCGATGCTCACAGCATCTGCTGAATTGGCTACATCGGTTACGACAAAACTTGCTGCACCTCCCTCATCCTGATTTTCGACCTCAAGCGTAATAGAGGTATTTGTTACCATACTTTGACTACTGAATAATGCAGCCGGCCCTGTCCCTAAACCAAAAGCTACAAGGCTAGCTCCAGAACCCCTTGTATGAGCGTATAATGCCTGATTGGTAGCTAAATTATTGTTATTGACAAAGTAACCTGCTATACTGTTACCTGTTGATTCTCCCTGTATTACATAGTCACCAGCTATATTGCTGTTGTTTTCCACCTTCATGGTGACATCCCCACCGGTATGGGTCAGGTCAAAAATTGGACCTGTTTGAGAAGAAACTGATGAAATGGGCAGGATGGAATTATCGTTTACCCATTCAGTACCATCAAATTTTAGGAAATCACCAGCTGCCGGTGTGGTGAAAACACCAACATCCGCCAATGATTCTAATCCGTCAGCAGTAGTAAGGTCATCAGTTGCATCTATATCAAGAGCAGGAGCAGCATTGACCGTAGATACAGCTGTTGCAATATCGCCGGATGTCTCCCCCCCAACAGTGTTGATGGTGGCAACACCAGTGTTGGAAAGCGAAAAATCACCTGTGATGGTACGTTCAGCAGGAATACTACCCGCGTCACCTATAATGATCGTACCATTTGATAATGTGTTTAAGCCCGCACCTTCTACAGCAATTTCAAGCTCTTGTAAGGCTCCTTTGATGTCGTTAGCATCTGTAATCGTTGATCCTGTAAAAGTGCCCAGGTTACCGACTCCTAATGGTATGCCAGAGAGATTTGAAATGTCATTAAGGTCAAGTCCTATATTGTCAATGATATTTGGAATGCTTTCAGCCGGACCAAAATAAGGGTTTGAATTATTTCCTATTGCATTAATTACATCCGTACGTGCATCCAGCTCATCCATTGCAGCCTGAATGTCTGTAGCTGTAAGTGCTGAGGTAGTGTTATTGTAAGTAATGCTTCCTGCTCCAGCTGTAAAACCATCTACATAGTTTTTGGTAGCTACATCCTGTGGGTTTACAGGATCTGCTACATCAGAAATAGTTTGACTGTTGAGATTGACAGGGCCTGTTGCTGTATGATTGACCAAATCAAAAGCATCCGCATTGACTGCAGTAGGGTCATAAATTGTGGTTGACATTCCACCACCAGATAGACTTAATACTTCAGCTTGTAGCTCTACTAAAGCTGCCTGTACATTTTCTGAAACTAAATCAGCATTGGGTGTCACCGCAACTTCAGCAGCCGTCTGATTGTCTAGATAGGGTGTGAGATCTATGACTGTTGGTGTTTCATTCAAAGTAATGCTTAATTCATTACCTATCAATTGCAAATCCTGAATCTCATTCGTGATATCAAGGTCACCCGCATTTGAAATTACTCCTGTCTCAGTATCAATGTTAATGCCTTCACCGTTTGTTAATTCTAGTCCACTTACCAATTTCCACTCACCTGAAAACCAATAGTAAAATTGTCCTTCTGTAATATCAAAAACCATTAACCCATTTTCATTATTGGTAAGCCCATCCTGAAAAGCTGCAGCTGTTCTCTGCTCTGTAGTCAGGCTCGGAATCATCAAGCCCTGGTTGTTACCCGGAGATACCAGGTGTAGTACAGCGTTTGTATTAGGCGTTTCAGTACCTATGCCAACGGCATTCTGCCCAGAAACTGAAAAATTGATTAAAAAAAGAAAAGCAATAAAGGCGAGTAAAATTAGCTTTTTCATCAGGTGGCTATTTTATAATTTAATATAGAAATATTGTAAATTTTCAAAGATATATGTACGAGTGTATATTAACAACCAAAACTTTGCAAAAGATAAAATGTTGATGAAAAGATAAAATTCGATTCATTTTCATTAATAGCCACAAAAAAAGCCACTCATGCTTCATAAGTGGCTTTTTTACAATAAGTTCAAATTATTTTATCGTTGTATCACAAACCTGAGGGTGGTGATGCTTCTAATTCCTCTTTCCTTATCCATAAATGTAATCAGGTAATAGCCAGGCTTTAAGGCAGATACATCTAGTGAAACCTGTTGATTGAAGCCTCTTGGAATTTCCTGCTCAATCAACCTGGCTCCAGCCAAATTAACCACCTGCATGATAATGCCTTCAGTATTCAAACGCTCATAGGTAATTTCAAGATGATCGTCTGCAGGGTTAGGGAAGAGTTTCAAGTCTTTGAAATAATGACGGTAAATGCCGGTTTCTTCTACTTTTTGCACCAAGATGCCCTGAGGGGTAACCTCACCCACTACTGTAATCTCATTTTCATCTACCTCTCCATCCTGACCCAGGTTAAAGTCTTCATAGGATGCTGTATCTGTTGGTATACCCGGGAAGTCAAAGATTATCTGATATTGCCCATCTGGTAAATCAGGCACTTCGTACTCACCATTTTCATCGGTCAACACATAGGCGATCAACTCATAGATCGTTTCTTCGGCACGATTGACAAACCTGGCTCTATTGAAGGAAACACCTGCTTTCCGCACTCTACGCCTGGCTTCAGTTCTTCCTCCAGGTGTACCTTCAGCAAATGTTCCCGGAGGGAAATTATCAGTATCCAATTCCAGATAACCCCTGATCACATTGTCGTCACCTACTTGAAGCGGTAATTCCGGCAACTCACTTTGTAAGTTGATGTTAACATCATCCAGATTTTCTCTAAGCTCTATTGTTGACGCAAACTGCCATACCACAGTGCTGCTATGATAGGTCGGCAAATAAGCATCGGTATTGGGTTCAGCTCTTATGATATAATCTCCAAGCACTAAACCCTCTATGGTGTATTCACTTCCATTGTATGCAAACTCACCAATGTTTTCAAAAGGATTACCCGGCGGTCTGGGTCTCCAGACTGTAATCTGCCCACCCGAATTAACCGGTACATTATCCAGATTTCTTATTTCGCCACTCAAATTAGCTACTGCAAGCAATGTTTGTGGGGCAACCCTTAATGCAAATTCAGGATTTCTTTCCCGTAAAATAGCATCTGTGATAATGAGCTCGTAAGATCCCATGTCATCAATAGATAAGGATGGAAGCGTAAGAGAAGGTTGATCACCATCCAGAATTGTTTCGCGCTCTTCCTCGCTCCCAAGCGGTCGATATAGCCAGGTGTACCTTAGCCCCTCACCTTCCTGCAGGTAATCAAAAACAAACTCTTGACCCGCCGGAGCTTCGATTGTGGCTTCCTCGTCCAGCAAGCGTTGTGGCGTAAAAGTAAATTGCGCCAATCCGATATTCTTTTGCAATGGAGCAAAGCTTAACCGGTTATTTTGCACCAGCACCTCCGGTTGTCTTCCCTCTGGCATACTGGTGAAGTCCGGTAACCCTGTCAATTCATTATTATTCAGATTGACTGTGGATAGGTTGGTCATAGCAAGTATGTTTTCATTAAGCTCACCCACCAGACCAAAGCCTGCAAGATTAATCGACTCAACGCGCCTGCCATCAGGGCTCAGCGTCACGCCCGACCAGGTACCAACCAAACTTCCGTCTCCATAACCAATAACATCCCCGCCTGAAGCGGTTCTCCAGCCATTGCCGCCATTAGTCAAATAAATATCTATCAGAGATAGGCTGTCTCTTCTTAAAGAAGAAACCAGTAGCTCAATAGGCTCAGTGGTTATGGTTAACCCAGTAACGGTACTATTAGTAACCTCCGCGTAATAGAACCCTTCATCTTCAAACTGGATATTCTCGAAAGGTAGAACTTCACCTGTTCCGACAGGTGCATCTATATGCACCTGGTACCATTCATATTGGTTGTTTGTCCCCTCAATGATTCTTGATAATTGAACATTCGTTCCCTCTTCTTCCACCTGCATTGATAGTTCCAATCGGTTTGCCTGATCACCATAAACCATAATGTCCAGCCTGTTCTGATTCTCCAAATCTTCAAAGCCCAATGCGTTGTTAGTGACATTGATACTAAATGTAGCTGTAAGGCCATTGAAAGAAGGAATTTCTTCAATGCTGTTATTGGACAGGTCTAGTGACTCAAGTGCTGATAGGTTAGCAACTCCTGCCGGAGTAAGCGTACCCTGCAGGTTATTACCAGCTAATAAAACCGATCTAACCCTATTGCTGGTAACCGTTACCCCTTCCCAATCTTTCAACAATGCGGTGGTCCATCCTGCATTTCTGGTCCATTGGGAGCCATTAAGATCCTCATACAACTGGGCGAGGGAGGCACTATCTGCCATGAGTTCGGGTGATTGCAATAGCCTTAAACTGATTGGATCAGAATAATCCGAGAAGGTGCCATCTTCATATCTAAATCTTATCCTGTAGTAATAATTCGTAGCATGGTAGAAATCGTTGGCCACCAGGGTAGGTAATTCTGCTACCTCCAGATTTTCATACCCTTCTACAAATGTGCTGAAGTCAGGATTGGGAGAAACATCAAGAAGAATGGCTTCAGCTACTTCCGACTCTTCCCAGTTTGCTTCAAACTGATCTATGGTAATGCCGCTTGCAGGTAAAGCCACCGGAATAGCATCAATGATCAACTCGTTTTCAGTATCATCAGTTGATACATTATCGATGGTATCTGTTGCTAAAAGCTGAATATCATATACCCCATCTATAAGTGGTTCGATCGTTCCAGCCGGAATAATCCAGGTAGATTCAGAATCATATTCAACCTGATCGTAAGCTAAACCATTGATTGTGACACTCAGTGTAGCAGTAATATCATCAGTTGTACCCGTAATTGCCGGGCTTTGAAGTCCCGATTTTATGACATCCACAGTTACTAAAGGAGGTGTAGAATCAAGCAATATCCTGGTATTGCCATCCTGATTGTCATTGCCATTACCCAACGCATCCTGGGCTGTTACAATAATATCTGCTTGTCCATCAATCAAATCCTCCATCAATGCGGTGCCTGGAAGCGTCCAGGTGCCATCTCCATTATTGGTTGCCTCATAGTCTGTATCGTTAATCGAAACTGTAACTATAGCCTCAGGATCATCAACCGTACCCGTAAGCGTAGGTCTTACATTACTGGTTCTAATGATGTTCAATGTAACCTGAGGTGGTGTAGTATCAATGGTTAATTCATCAACCGTTTCATCCGTATTTTCCAGGCCAAATTGATTTGTTGCCAATACCTCTACATCAAATATACCATCTGGCAACTCTCTAAAAATAATTGCTTGCCATGTTCCATCTTCAAAGTTTGTGCCGCTATAATTATCCTCGTTGATTGAAAGATTAATTCTAGCCGTTGGGTCATCGATAGTACCTGTAATCAATGGTGTGTTATCGTTAGTTACTAGCGGATCAACTCCAACTGTAGGTGGAGTTGCATCAAATGTAAGTTCATCTGTACTTGCATCAGTACCAATATTACCCGCAACATCAGTAGCTGTTGCAGCTACGTCAAAAGTCCCCTGCGGTATAGGATTGGTAATATTAGCAGACCAGGTACCGTCTCCATTATTGACTGCAGCATAGGTGATTAACTGCACCGTCACCTCTATGCTTACACTTGTAACATCCTGATTATCGGTTATTGTTCCAGTGACTACAGGCGTTACATCTCCCGTAATCAGGTTATTGACCGTAACTGTTGGAGAGGTAATGTCGATGGTATAGGGATCACTCTCAAAAGGCAAGCCATTTACTACCGGTGTTGTACCGGTAGTATTGGTCATCGAAATGGTAATATCACCCTCCCCAGTGCCAACTGTTAATGCAATGTTCCATTCCGTACCTCCTCCTAAATCCGTTACACTTGATATCGAAGATCCGGTAATGCCTGTCTCATTTACAGTGAAATTAGAAGCTGAAAGCCCTGCCACAGGATCTGTAAATGCAATAGTCCAACCAATAGCCGGATCGTTAGTCGGTGATAAATCATTATTGGTGATCGACAATACTGATGTCTCTGACTCTACAGTTACAACCAGTGGTATCGATTCGCAAAATGTTTCATTATCAAAAACAACCACTGTATAATCACCAAATGCCAGATCTGTCAAAGTAGTCAATTCTCCTAATAGTGTTCCACCCGTACCATTACCTTCATACCATGTATAGGTGTAATTAATGTTAGGTGAAATAACCTCAATACCTCCATCTGATACAAGGGAAGAAGACGCTGGTGTGATCGATAAATCAGCCAATTCAATAATTGGTAATGGCGGGTCACTAAGTGTAACATCTATATTGTCTGTAGAAGTACATGCGCTCACGGTAATAGATAGGTCATTATAAACACCTGCCAATAATCCATTGATGGTAGCAGAACCACTGATAAATTCAATCCCTGAAAAAGTCTGAGGTTGCAAAGCGCCATCCACATAGTCGATATCATAGGTACCATCAGGTACATCGCTCAAAGACAGTATAATTTCTCCATCATTTCCGTCACAAGTAGCAGGATTAATGGATTCTATCAATGATAAAATCGGGGTAGGAGGATCTGTCAGGGTTACATCAATATTCTCTACTGAAGTACAACCTGCCTCCGTGATCGTGATGTCATTGTAAATACCTGCCGACAATCCACTTATAACTCCAACATTTGATGTGAAGGTTACCGAGCCAAAGCTTTGAGAAGCAGAAGCACCATCTACATAATCTACTGTATAGGTACCATCAACCAGGCCTCCTAAGGTCAATGTAATGCTACCATCTGAGCCAAGACATGTTGTAGGATCGCTAGATCCACTTAAGCTCAAGGATGGAGTGGGCGGATCAGTTAAGGTCACATCTATATTCTCTACTGAGGTACAACCTGCCTCCGTGATCGTGATGTCATTGTAAACTCCTGCCGACAGCCCACTGATAACTCCAATATTCGATGTGAAGGTTACCGTACCAAAGCTTTGAGATGCCGAAGCACCATCTACATAATCTACTGTATACGTACCGTCACTCAGGCCTCCCAAGGTCAATGTAATGCTACCATCTGTACCAAGGCAAGTTGTAGGATCGCTAGACCCACTTAAGGTAAGGCTTGGGGTAGGAGGATCAGTCAGAGTAGTAGTGGCTGTAACTGTATTTGAGGTGACGGTATTGATACTTACGATGAAATTATTGTAAGCTCCCGCACCAAGATTGGTAATCTGGATTAATCCAGAAGCATCACTTGAGATTCCTGGAACCGATATCGGTGAACCATCCAATTCATAATCAAGGTTATAAACAGTTGAAGGATCTAATCCGAATAGTGTAATTGTACCATTACTTCCCAAACAGGTAGTAGGATCAGTGCTTGCTGAAACTGAGATGATAGGTGCATCCGTAATATTAGGCACATCAGTAAAACTGCTTTCATTGCCTACTCCATCAGTCACACTAGCTACAAAATAATTGATGTCGTTCTGTGCTAATGTTACATTGATTGTGAAATTGGTATTACCACCAGTTAGCTGTTCAGTACCGGCAATAACACCGTCAATAGGATCACCATCGTTATTGGGATCGGTATAAATCGTTACTAACCCATCAGCCTCTGCAGTACCTGAAATATTATAAGTCGGAAAGTTAATACTCACATTCAAACCAGGGGTCGTAATAATAGGACCAGGCGGAATGCTTGTATCTAAGGTCACATTTGCAGTAGCCTGCGTAGCACTATTGCCTGCCTGATCATCCACGTCAGCAGTAATTGTTAATGCACCCTCCTCGAGTCCTGTGAAATCAGAAGTTACACTGAAAACACCTGAGTTGACTGTGGCAAATTCAGGTAGTGGGGATAGGCCATCGTCAATTAATATAAATACAGTCTGACCATCCTCGGCATTTGTTGATCCACTGATGGTTACTGAGGGAGCTTCGGATGCATTAACAAGGTTATTTGTGGCTATAGGTGTATTAATTGATAGTGTTGGAGCATCAAAGTCAAGACTGTGAACATCTCCTGTGGTGAATGCTGCTGACAAGACATTACCCGCATCATCCGTAATGTCACTTGTATTTACATCCAGGCGTAAGGTACCCGTGCCACTCAATGTGTTTACCGTCACCGTGTAGCTTGAACCACTGCCGGTCACACCGCTAATCGTGCCGGATGCCGTTCCTGTACTTGTTAAACTAAAGTCATCAGTCGTGACTCCCTGTACATTCTCACTGAAGGTTATATCATAGCTGATTGGGTCATCAGTAGGCAGGAATGCACTTGATAGCAATACACTACTCACACTTGGAGCATCAAAGTCAAGACTGTGGACATCTCCTGTAGTGAATGCCCCTGACAAGGCATTACCTGCATCATCCGTAATGTCACTTATATTCACATCCAGGCGTAGGGTGCCCGTGCCACTCAATGTGTTTACCGTCACCGTATAGCTTGAACCACTGCCGGTTACTCCGCTGATTGTGCCTGAGGCCGTTCCCGTACTTGTTAAACTAAAGTCATCGGTCGTGACTCCCTGTACATTCTCACTGAAGGTTATATCATAGCTGATTGGATCATCAGTAGGCAGGAATGCACTTGATAGCAATACACTACTCACACTTGGAGCATCAAAGTCAAGACTGTGGACATCTCCTGTAGTGAATGCCCCTGACAAGGCATTACCTGCATCATCCGTAATGTCACTTATATTCACATCCAGGCGTAAGGTGCCCGTGCCACTCAACGTGTTTACCGTCACCGTATAGCTTGAACCACTACCAGTCACTCCGCTGATCGTGCCTGAGGCCGTTCCTGTATTCGTTAGGGTGAAATCATCAGTCGTGACTCCCTGTACATTCTCACTGAAGGTTATATCATAGCTGATTGGATCATCAGTAGGCAGGAATGCACTTGATAGCAATACACTACTCACACTTGGAGCATCAAAGTCAAGACTGTGGACATCTCCTGTAGTGAATGCCCCTGACAAGGCATTACCCGCATCATCCGTAATGTCACTTATATTCACATCCAGGCGTAAGGTGCCCGTGCCACTCAATGTGTTTACCGTCACTGTATAGCTTGAACCACTGCCGGTCACTCCGCTAATCGTGCCTGAGGCCGTTCCTGTACTCGTTAGGGTGAAATCATCTGTCGTGACTCCCTGTACGCTCTCACTGAAGGTTACATCATAGCTGATAGGGTCATCGGTAGGTAAGTATGCTGTTGACAGGAGCACACTTGATACGGTAGGAGCTGTCTCATCAGCAGTTGTAAAGTTAAAGGTTGTATTGTCCGCAATACCCGCAAAAGCATTCAACGCCAGATCAGTCAGCGCCGTATTCGCAATTTGTATTGCATAATTGGTGGTTTCCTCCAAATCGATTGAAGGGTTCAAAGTCAATACATTGTTCACTATATTGGCCTGTGCTCCCGGGGCAGCAACATCTATTGTAATTGTGCCAGAGCCATCATCAAGATCTATAATTTGAATATTACCAGTGCCAAATTGAATGTCTTCATCAAAATTCAATACTATATCATCTATTGTAGCAATATTAGTAGCATTATCTATTGGAGTGGATGATGAAAGTACAGGTCCAGCATTATCATATGTTATAGCAAATTGTGTAGCCGCAATATTGTTATTGCCCACACTATCTGTAACCTGACTAGCCAAAAGGTCTACGGTAATTTCTCCTACCCCTGAAGGTGTAATCTCGACTGTCCAGGTTTTGCCATCAGATCCGGGGTTGAGAGGATTAGAAGCAACACCATTACCGACTGTCAATACTGTTTCATCAAAACCAACTACTCCTTCATCAAAGTCAACATTTACGGTAAATGGAGATGTATTGGTAGGACTATCCTCACCGCTGCTGATTACGGCAGTTGGCGATGTTCCATCAGCCGACCATTCCAAAATCACTGTATACGGGTTTTCATCCGGGTCATCATTATCGATACTTAGGGTAGCCGAAGTTGATGCTTCAGAGGAAGGAGTAATATCAAACTCTAAGTTCGATTGACTTGTAGATGCAATAGTTGTAGCTGGCTGCGTTGTAATGGTAACATCACTGCTCCCTGCACCTGAAATCACTACAGGAACAGGTGTATCCGTCAGGCTAAGTGTAGCTCCTCCAGTATTCTCAATTTCTATTACATATGACTCTGCTACGGCCTGTTGCAAAAGACCCAGGTCAATGGTTGCACCTGAGGCCACAGGGTTTGAAAGGTATTTTAGATTTATTTCGGGTACAAGTTGGGCAGGTGATGAAAATAGTGAAGTGCCGTCTGTTGGGTTCCCTTGCTTGGCTATATAGTCCACACCAGGAATGTTACCAAGACCAGCTTTCGTCCAGGTACCACCGCTCACTGTTGTACTATCAACATAAGTAACAGTAGTTCCGGTGTTTACATAAATATAAATTACGTTTCCATCTACACCAGTACCCGACATGGAGGTAGCACCTACACTGGTGATAGTTGGTGCTGCAATATCATTATTGGCACCCGAGGCATAATTGTAAAAATTATTACTCTCTATATAAGTATTACCGACAATTTGTACACCGATACCATCGAGGGTAATATCATCAAAGCTTGAATATCCGAAAATGTTCAGTGAATCAGTATATACAGAACCAATCGTATGATTATCTCCTGAGATGAAAACATGAGCTTGATTTCCTGAGGCAGCAGCTAAAAAGTTGTTTCCATAAACCTCAGTATTGTTTGAAACATCCAAATATAATCCCCAATAGCCGGTAGGTGCCCCTACGATCTGGTTGCCAAAATCGTCGGCTCGGTCACCCCCAATAATGTGTCCATCAGAGGTACCACCGGTTCTAATACCGTAAAAGCCATTGGCACTAATTGTTGCTCCATCAAAAGTTCCAATT
The DNA here is from genome assembly GCA_965227155.1 of Cyclobacteriaceae bacterium. Lineage (GTDB taxonomy): Bacteria > Bacteroidota > Bacteroidia > Cytophagales > Cyclobacteriaceae > UBA6059. The sequence continues at coordinate 1,984,050 of OZ245731.1, read as the reverse complement.
CTATTGCCTCGAATAAATGCGTTATCAGCCCCATTCAAATAAATGCCTGTAGCATTATCATGTATAATATTACCAGCATTAGCTGTTCCAATAATGATATTATCAGCAGCATCTCCACTGACCTCAATACCAGCCAGAATATTGCTGTTTCCAAAGCGTGTGATATTCAATCCATAGATTTCTGTATTTGCGGCATTTACCAAAATCCCGCTAAAGCTTCCATCCTGGCCATCAAGAGTTACCATATTGTTTAAAACACCATATAACCAACCGGATTGAGTAGTAGCATCTATAACCAAAGGCTCTGTTGGATTCAATGAAGAGGCAGGTTGAATTGTCCAAGGAGCAGCCTCACCAATTGAAAAATCAATAAAATCCTTATCTGTATCTGAATTAGACTGAGAGATTGCCTCTCTTAGAGAACCAGTACCTGAGTCGTTGGTATTAGTAACGCGATAAGACCAAAGTGGCCCATTTATCAATGTGCCATCATTGGCAGTTACATTTATCTGTAGGTCTGTTGCTGTCGTAGGATTCGAATTGGATAGGTCATCATCAAAGTTCCAATAACCCACCATATCAGTGGCATTATTTTCTGTACTGTACATATCGGCCTGGAGTTCAGCTACAGTTCGTGCTGTATTAAAGATTTTCACTTCATCTAGTTGGCCATCCCCGAAATGGGATGAGGCACTTCGTCTAAACCGTCCGATATTCAAAGCATCTATTGTTTGTGCAGCTGTTACAGTTGCTGTACTTAAAGTTAAATCTCCATTCAAAATGCCATTGATATAAATAGAAGCGGTATTCCCTGACTTTACACAGGCAATATGTGTCCATGCTTTCCCCGGAACACTATTGTCAGTTGAGGTTAGTATTTCCCAACCTGTACCTTCCTCGGCTAGATAAAAGGATATATTGTCATTTCCCTGCCCGTATGAAATGTAAAAATTAAATCGACTATTATCTCCATTGTTAGCACTTTTGTCGAGCAGAACCCCTGATATATCTCCGGGCTTCACCCACATCTCAACAGTAAAATCATCAGCACCTGTGAAATTTATTGATGCACTGGGCGGTACGTTTACATAATCGTCGACTCCATCAAACCGTAATCCGGTGACACCAATCGGCGCAGGCGTAGCTGGCGCAAAATATATGTCGTTCGGAGTTCCAAACACACTACCATTGTCTGCAACAAGATCAGAAAAAGTAAAATCAGAAAGAGTCGAAGGTTGTATTTCAATATTGCCACCGATGGTAGCAGTAGGTTGTAACTCTACCATCAGGAATAAATAACCACCTGAAGCTGAAGTAATGCTTGCTGCAGTATTATCAAAAGTCATGGTCTCCCCGGAACCCGACGAGGTAGAAGCTATGGCATCGATGATTACATCACCACCATCTACAACATTATCGGTGGAAAAAACCAATGAAATATTGACGATATCAGAAGTTTCATAATTTCCGGTGGATTGGAAAGTTGCCTGGTTTAGATCTATATCCGAATCAACTGAAATTTGCCATGAAGCAAGTGTATTGCCAGCCGAGCCTACTACAATATTGCCGATATCATTGGGTTGGGCTGTAAAGGTTACTTGCGTGTTGGATGCAGGTGCACTGAATTCTGAAGTACCATCCGTTGCATCGGTAATTGTAGCCAGTAGAATATCAGATGGATTAAGTGTCAATCCGCTTATGGTCCAAGTAGTGCCTGTGGCCGTAACAGTACCCAAGTATTCTTCACCTTGAGGGTTAGGGCTAGTACCGCAAACAGAAGTTTGTCGATAAACATGTACCTCCTGGCCATTTACCGTCCCAGCGCCCGATACACTGGTCGCATCATAGCTGGTGATATTAGGGGCAGGTATTTCATTGTTACCACCATTGGAGAGGTTGATCCCTAACTCAACTGAATTATCACCATTGCAGAAGATACTGTTTCCAACGATAACATTGCCAACAGTAGATGTAGAGCTATTCGAGACGCTCACACCATCTCCATCATTATAGGCAATGGTGTTCCCTTCACCCGGCAAAACTCCTCCGATTATATTATCATCAACACTAGTGGAGCTGTAAAAAGCAGCTATTCGCACTCCATATGAGTTATTGGGCAATGGAGACGAGCCAGTAACATCCGTACCTATCTTATTACCATATACTTCAGTCCCTGTTGTATTTTGGAGTAATATACCGTCCCCAGCATTACCCGATATCAGATTATCTATTATGAAGTTGGAATTTGAATTACTAATTGCACCAACTCTAATGCCCCTGCCGTTTGGAATAGCTGCGGTTCCAGCTGCATTGGTGCCAATAAAGTTGCCAATGATTTGATTGTTGATTCCTTCATTGATCATAACACCAGCATTGGCAGATCCGGATATTAGATTACCTTCATCCGCTCCGGATCCCCCGATAGTATTGTTGTCCGCATTGCTTGTCAATAGAATACCATCACCATCACCTCCTGATAGTGCTGTTCCGTCGATAGTAGTTCCAATACGGTTAGATTGTACAAAACCATTATCTGCTCCCAAAACGTCAATATGAGATTCGTTATCATTAAAAATGTTACCAGCACCCGGTGCTCCAATTATAAAGCCCTCTGCGGTACTGTTTATCCGTAGGGCACGTGCACTGCCTGTGGAAGGCTCACGAAAGCGAGTGAGTTGGACACCATACAATTCGAAACCTGGGGCAGAAATATTCAATCCATTAGCCCCATTATCCCCACCGTCCAGTATAACCTGAGGATTGTAAGCTGAATATCCCGATTGGGTTGTAGCATCAATGATCACACCTGACTTTGTAATGGTAGGCAAATCACTGCCTATATTGATGGTATGAGGTCCGGCACTCGGGATATTGAAATCGATGGTCACAACAGCTGCTGATGAAGCATTGGCATCTGTAAGGGCCTGTCTCAAGGAGCCGGACACTAATGCATCGCTGGTATTCGTTATAGTAAAGGTTTCCAAAAATGAGTTTGTATGCTGGGGGTCACCTTGTGCCTGCCCATTGTTGGTGTTGATACTGATGTCTACCACGTCGCTAGCAACACCCGTGGCAGCTTCATCTAAGGCATAGTAAGCCACCAGGTTAGTTTCATTTCCATTCAGACGATTAAAGCGATCTGAGAAATCAACTTTTTCGTAGTTCCATATCCTTAATTCATCAATACTACCGTTAAACAGACCTGTACCATCAGACCTTGCTCCAATGGTTGCAGGAGCATTTGTAATATTGGTAAGAATTGTACCAGTCAAATTATTTTCAATAATCAGTGTAGCCTGTTCTACACCATTGATAAAAAGCTTAACATTGTTTGCATCCGATGACCCATCATAAGTTGCCGCAACATGTTGCCATTGATTAAGCGTTACTGTACTCGATGTAGCAACATTAATTTCGTTAGTACTCGCCACATCATTCAACAAGCCAAAAGTTAATTGATCCGTGAAGAGTCTTAACCATATCCCTCTTTGAGTTGTGCCTGGTTCATTTTTGGAATATATGTATTCCAATGTACCGTCAGTCGGATAAATCCATGCCTCTATGGTCATAGGTTCAGTCCTTTCCAAATTGAGCGTAGGGTTATCTGCTATGGTGAGATAATCCCCAGTACCATCGAATGCCACCGCATTGCCTGGAAAGTTGACAGTAGAACCAAAATCCAAGGCACTGGTATCCGTGGCAGCGCCTTTATAGGCCACTACTCTATAAAAGTTTTGCTCATCGGCACCTACATTGTGCACATAGAACGTGTCTGTAATTCCCGTAGCAACCTGACTCCACGGCCCGTCATAGCTACTAGAACTTACGACAGTAAATCCATCCTCATCGGTTGATTGATCACGCCAGTTGATTTGCAAGTTTCCGGGTGATTCCTCATAGACGTAGAGGCTGTCGGGTGCCGCTGGTGATGGTGTATACAGCATTGTGCTAAATCGGCCGTAAGAGCCGTTAGAAAAAGCTATATCAGTAATACCGTTATTATCGAAATCACCAGATATTACAGCACGAGGCTCTTCGGAACCAACACTGAAAGGAAAATTAGGAAATGAAGTAAAGCCACCCAAACCATCTCCTTTTAACAAGGGTACACCATTTAGGGATCCAGCCGCAACTACTAAATCAAGATTGCCATCACCATCAAAATCACCCTGCTCAAGACCGAACAGTAAACCACCTACAGCGTACGGACTACCTGTGAATTCAGCAAAAGTACCATCACCAGCACCTTGAAGTACTGTGATATTTGCACTACTTAAATTTACAACAGCAAGATCCAGGTTATCATCGTTATCATAATCTCCTACCACAACCCTGAAGGCTCCACTGCCTGTATTGTAACTGGCCGGACTTGCAAAAGTGTCGTCTTGGTTATTGATCAATATTAGTACATTATTATTTGAACCACCTGCCACTACAATATCTAAATAGCCATCTTCATTGAAGTCTGCCAAAGCAAGGTTATTCGTATTGTTAGCTATACTTATAGGTGACCCGGTAGCTGTTGTGAAAGCACCCGTACCATCTCCAATCAAAACGTGCAGATTACCTGATGTACTGCTAATGATATCTAAGTGCCCATCATTATTGATATCTCCCAGGTCTACCCCTGCGCCTCCATTGGTAACACCTGCTATGGCGGGGAACAATCCAAATGTACCATCGCCATTACCCTGAAACAGGTCTAAATCACCAACGCCTGTTTTAGCTGCTACAATATCGATATTTCCATCAGCATCAATATCCCCCAAGGCATACCCGTAAGCACTACCTCCCGTCAATGTTAAATCTGTATAGTTAGCAGAAAAATTCCCAGATCCATTATTAACATGAATCTGTAGTGCTGTAGACGTTGATGTCAGGATATCCAAATCCCCGTCATTATCCACATCGGCAGAGGCTATTCCAACAGAATTAGCAGGACCTAAGTCTTTGGTTGTTCGTGTATAGTTCCCAGCAGATACTATTAGCGGCGATACCTGTGTCATTGTGAAATACGGCGTAGATGATGAGGCAGAGCTGGCTTGCAAACCTGTTTCATTATCAACCACAACTATATCAGCTGGTGAAACTGCACCAGCCGGTACATTGACAGTTAGAGATGTAGCATTTCCTGATGTGGGATTGATTTTGATACCCCCGAAATAGACAAAATTATTGGCTAATGTAGTATTAAAACCAGTACCAGTAATGGTCACTTCTGTGCCGACAGGGCCATTTGTTGGGGATGTGGAAGTGATGACTGGAGGGATATCTACAAAGTCAATGCCTAATCCACTATTGGCGGCAATGGCATTATTCACTCCAGCAGCACTGCCACCAGTGAAGGCACCATCTCCAAATGTAAATTGTAGGTCGGCTACATCATCTGCATTGAAGTTACTGGTGGCGTTACCAGTAAGAGTAATCGTAGCAATCGTATTGCCAACTGATAAGGCCACTGATGGTGTAAGGCCTGCCGGTAGATTGGCGATGGTAAGGTTACTCTCCACGGCCGCCGGACTGACAAACGTTTCATTTTGTAGCCTAACAATCAAGGAACCATCGGCTGAGCCATCATTAGCCAGAGGTTCAGTGAATACACCTGTGCTGAAGCTGTATTGAAAAATCTCATCATCAGGAACCAGATTATCAGCTAATACAAAAAGCCTGGTATAGTTGTCATTAAAGGCAAGCCCCCTACCATAAAAAGTCTCGGATGACAATGAGAAAGCGGTACCATCATGCACTATCCCGCCAGCGATATCAAAAGGTGTGGTTAATGAATATTGCTCTACACTTTGGTTGGTAGCACTCAATACAAATAGCCTTGTGCCCGTAGGATCAAACACAATATCTTTTGGAGAGGGGGCCGTAGATGAGATAAAAAATGGTCCACTTTCTACTGAACCACCATCATTTATTTCAAAGGGAGTATTCAAACCATACTGGTGAATATTTTGTGAGTTTTGTCCCACCAGATAAAATTTGCTGCCGTCAGGATTGAAGGTAAAGCCCTGCGGGAAAAGATTCTGGCCTGATACTGAGAAAGGATTGCCTTCTAAGCTCACCCCGCTGGTAATATCAAACGGATTGGCCAGATTATACTGAAGCACCGCATCAGAAGCATATCCGAGCACAAATAGTTTATTTCCAGTTGGGTTGAACTTTAGGCCTACCGGCTCAGTCTCATTGGCAGCAAGTGAAAGAGGACTACCATCAAAAGTTACCCCACTGGAGATATCGTAAGGTGTAGAGAGACTATACTGGTTAATCTCATCTGAAGACCGTCCAATTATAAATAGTTTAGTACCATCATTATTAAAGACAATGCCCTCAGGAATCGACTCTTCTGAGGTCACTGCAAAAGTGGTCCCATCAAAGGTTGGTGGATTATTGACTAAATCTAACGGAGCAAAATAGGTTATTGAGGGCTCAAGTTCAGTTGTAAAACTGTAGATGCTGTCACCATTGGTTAATACCTCACCATTTATGCCCTGTACAGCTGCCGAAATAGATACCGTGATAAGGTCTCCAAACTCGAATCCTGCCGAAGGCGTAAATACCAGCGAATCAGTCAGCGGCAATGCCCAGGTACCTTCTATCACACCAGTTAAACCACTGGTAATGGTAATGCCATCATCCAATACATCTGCCGGACCTACGGTATTATTGTTTACCGTAACCAAATCCACATCTGCATCGAACACAATACTGATCACACTATCTACAGCAATATTTATATCATTATCCGCAGGAGCGAGATTGGTTATGTTCATAGGTGGGTCAATAGGTACTCCAGAAACAATCCACTCCGGCGTAGTGAATGCGCCCGCCGGACCCGACCACTGCCCGTGATTGCTATTGGTAGATCTGTCAAGTACAGATACTCCGGCATTTTCATCAAAGGCGTAATAGGCAACCAGGTTAGGGTCACTTAATGTGGGTGGATTATAGAAATCGCCATTGGTGAAATAGGTTGAAGGTTTGGCGGCATTCCATATCTTTACTTCATCAATGGACCCCTGAAAGTTGTCATCATTAGACCCTGTTTCCTGACCGATAAAAGTATTCGCAACTCCATAAGTAATCGGGTAGGACGCTCCGGCATCATTTGTGCCTACGTTGGTTCCATCTATATATAACGTAAGAGTCTGCCCATCATAGGTGCTGGCAAAATGATGCCAACCTGAGCTGAGTCCGGAGACATCAAACAAGACTTCTCCGTATATCCCATTTCTGTAGACTTTTGCTGAAACACTATTAGTTTCAAGCTCAAGATCATACCCACCTGTTTCAGTATTTCCTATTATTTCCATTGGCGGCATGGCGGTCCAACTTGTTCTGAACACCCATGCTTCTACCGTTAATTCACTCTCCGGCTGTAGGAGCGGATCATTTCCCAGATCAATAAAATCATCCGTACCATCAAAGTCTATCGCATATCCTGGGTAGGCTGTGGTAGTAGCTGATTCCGCCTCAGATGGGCCTTCATCGTCATCTTTGAAAGTGCTGACCGTATAAAATACACTGGCATCAGCACCAATATTGTCTGTGTAAGTAGTAACATCAGGCCCCAGGGTCGCAACTATGGGTAAAACACCCACATCTGCGGTTGACCGTCGGCGTATGTAAAATCCATCTTCATTAACAGTATTGTCCTGCCAGGAAAGCTGCACATTTTCATCATCTAATCGCTCTACAATAAAATTCGTTGGAGATGTGAAGTCTGAATCCACAAAATCAATCCCTGAACCAGAATTACCGTGATAGGCATTTATTGACTTATCAACGTAAGTAATGCCGTTGTTTTCATCGAAGCTGTAATACAACACAAGTCCCGTCTCATTGCCTGAAGTTCTTAAATCACGATCACTATGATCGGTTTTTTCAAAGTTGTAGATCTTTATTTCATCAAGTGTGCCAGTAAAAGGCAGAATACCTCCATCCCATGCACCTATGGTTAATGGATCCGTACCATAGCTTAGCGTTGCAGCTAGTTGATCCGTAGACAGTAAAGTAGATTGCGCTAATCCATCAATAAAGAAAGAAACACCGGCGGCTGCCTCAGACCCATTGTAGCTTATCGCTACATGGTGCCAATCGCCATCAGCGATATTGGTCGTATTGGATTGTATTTCAATAACATTTACTCCAGTTCCAAACTCCCAAATAATATTTCCATTTTGGGTAGATACTTTATACCCTACATTAAAATTATTGGATAAAATAGTTTGCAGAACAGGGTTTGTAGTCTTTATCCAAAAAGAAATTGTAAATGGATCTGCTGGCGCAAACTGAATTGTAGGATCAACTGAGGCACTGAAATAATCAGTTACACCATCAAACTCGAGTGCAGTATAGGGATAATCCCTGGTAGTAGCAAAAGTGGTATCGGAAGGCACCACGTTAGGGCCTGAATAGGATAGTACCTGATAAAAGTTACTCTCATCGACCCCCACATTATGCACAAATGAAGTCACATCAGCACCCACTTCACCCACCTGCCGAGCGTTGGCAAAGAAACCAAAATCGTCAGCCGCCAGAATACGGTAACCCGCCTCTCCGGAAATATCAGTCCATTCAATCTGGATTTGAGTATCGGATATTTTGTAGGCAATAACCTCAGTAGGTGCCTGCGGAATGTCGCCCGACATAGCCCCAGAAGCTACGATTGTAGCACCATTGTTGGTACCATTGTTTAAATTGGCCGTACGGTCCCATACTTCCGTACCTGTTTCTTCATCAAATTGATAATATGCTACCAGTCCGGGCTCAGTGCCGGTAAGTTCTTTGTTTTGGTTGTTGGCGATTTGGGATTGTGTTCTTGCTGTATTCCAGAGCCTTACTTCATCAACTTCTCCTTCAAGATTATAAAATGTTGTCGCATCAGCACCTCCAATAGCTAATCGATTGGTTGCGGTTATAACTGATGATGTACTCAAGCTTCCTAAACCTGTTCCGGCATCACCGTCTTTATAAATAACCACAGTTGAGCCATCTCCAACGATAGCATAATGGTGCCATAAGTTGTCATTCACATAATTAGCACCGGTATATCCACTGGAAATCAGTTGTCCACCACCTAGACTTATAAATATTCCCAATGACTGAGATGCCTGAATATTATTATTGTAGTCAACAAAGAATCCAACATCAGAGCCTTGATATGCATTTCCAATTATTAATTGATCCTGTGTGGCAAGCTGATCAACCTTTAGCCAAAACTCAATTGAGAATATGCCTGTTTGGTGAATATAATCGCTTTCAGATTCTTCAATAATTACCTCATTATTTATCCCATCAAAACTCAGTGCATTACCCGGCAAAAGCTTAGTGGTAGCAGCTTCTATGGGTGTAAAGCCAGATGCCACTGCACCGGGAAGTTCCGCACGTACCCTGTAATAATAATCTTCATCTACTGTAAATCCGGTAACATCCGTATAGGTGGTTGTGTTGGCTCCAACATTGAATGTCTGATCGATTACAGCAAAGTCTGCAGTTGCAGATCGTTCGATTACAAACCCTGTTTCATTATCAATATTCTCCTGCCAGGTAAGGTCGATCTGGTTGTTGGAGATATCTGTGGCGACAAGTCCTGAAGGGGCAATGGCACCTGATAAGGTATAAGGCTGTGAGTTTACAGGTGTACCATTATTCTGATTCACACTGCGATCAAAGACTGTTCCTCCCGCATTATTCTCATCAAATGAGTAATAGCTTATGAGGTTCGTCTCGTTCCCATCAATGGGAGTGAATCGATCCGAGAAATCTGTTTTAACAATGTCCCAAATTCTTAGCTCATCAATCTCCCCGTCTAATTCTTGATTATCTATGCCTCCCCCGGTGTTGCCAATTACCGTAAAAGTACCACCATGTGGCGTCCCTACAGCAAAGTCTGTATTCTCAAGTTGGCCATCTACATATATTTTTGTTTCACCAGTAGAGAGATTATAGGTGCCAGCTACGTGATGCCACAAACCATCATTAACATCAGAAGTACCGGTAACAATCGCATTGGTAGTTGAGCCGACCATTACAGCTACCGCTTTTCCTTCGAATCCAGGCCAATTAATTCCTAAGGACCAACGCTGATTGGTACCATCTCCCTGGACAACTACTCGACCCAAGCCTGATGCTTTGCTCGTTTTAATCCAAGCTTCCGCAGTGATGGTATTGCCATTAAACTGAGAAGGATTAGCCACATTCACTCTGTCAGTGCCATTGACAAAGGTCATTGCATAGCCAGGATGCAATTCTGTAGTACCAAACTCTACGGGTGAAGCAGCAGTGCCATTAGCGTTATTGGCCACTACACGGAAATAATAAGCCTGATCGGCACCTAGATCAAATACCGCTGAAGTAACATTAGCTGCGGTGGTACCCACAGTAGTTACGTTGGTGGTAAAGGTTTCATCATCAGCCCGCTCGATGATAAACCCTGTCTCGTCATTAGACTGATCCTGCCACTCGAAGGTCAGCTCGGTAGCTGAAGTACGGTAGACAATCAGGCTATCTGGGGCATTAGGTGCTGTAGTACTTGTAAGCGCAGCTGAGGTGACCCAGTTGGAGGTGATGCCTGCCAATGCGAAAGGGCCTTGAAGATTGCCATCATTATTTCCAGACAAATCAGTAAGAATTGTTACTCCAGTATTGGTACTGCCAGCCTCTCCTTCATCAAAGCGGTAGTAGGCGGTAAGACCGTTTTCGATACCTGATAATGTTGAAAACTGTGTCTCCTGTATCTCTGCTAATGATCTTTCCGTTTCCCAAATTCTGATTTCATCCAGTTCCCCGGTCCATTCAAAAGTGGTAGTTTGTATTGATCCAATTTGTATCGGATTATTACCTACCGGAGTGAGCACAGCTGGTCCTGCTTCTAAGATACCATCAAGGTATAAGCTGTAGGTGGTTCCCACTTTTGTAACAGCAACATGATGCCATGCATCATCTCTTACGTTAACACTTCCATCAATTTCTTGGCCGGCAGCCACCGTGAATCTCAATACACCAGAGGTGGTTAATGTTCCCAGCCACCACGTATCCCCACCTGATAAAATAACTTTGTTTCCTGCCACTCCGGCTTCATCTTTAAACCAAGCTTCAAGCGTATAGTCGCCACTGTTATTTAAGGTGTAGGTAGTTACTACTTTATCATTTATCCCATCAAAATCCAGTGCGTTACCAGGTCCACTATAAAAGCTTATTGTTTCCGAGTAGGGACTTTGATAATCGCCATCCTGGATATAAATACGAGCAAAATATTCCTGGTTGGCATTTAAAGCAGCGGTTACCGTACCCGTGGTATCCTGCCCATCTCCTACCAGAACATTATCGACCACCATGGTTCCCGTAAAATCGGAAGCATCATTCATATCCACATAAATATTACCTGCGGAGAATGTTCTTTGCCAGTTGACCCTAAAACCCTGGTCTGACGCTTCGGAAATTTGGTATTGGAGAGGAGCAAGTGCACCTGAACTAACCCAGTTGGGCGTTGTATTGCTGCCGCCAGATCCACTCCAGGTTCCGTCATTTCCGTTGCTTGTAAGGTCAGTTAAAGTTGATCCCGTGGATTCATCAAATTGATAATAGCCAATCAATGCAGTATTATTGCCGACTACCTCCTTAAATATAAGTTCCTGGATTTCATCTTCACTTTTTGATTCACTCCAAATTCTAAGTTCATCCAATTGGCCATTGAAATAGGTAGATTGTAAGTTGTCTGTTCCAATTTGCAAATTACCAGAGAAAAACCCAGCTGAAATATCCTGGACTGGTGCAGAAAATGGTGTGTCTTCTACTCCATCGATATAGACTTTTATACTACTAAAATCCCTGGTAAGCGCTACATGATGCCATCTCCCATTATTAATAGTTATTGTACCCTCATAGAAATCGGTATTTCCTCCAGAAGATCCATCATATTTAAGTGCCCCAAATGAATTAACTCCAATCTGAACATAGTCAGTACCTGAACCAGATAAAATGGGTGTTGAAAGACTTTCAGTTTTTATCCAAAAGTCATAGGTGAATTCTTCAGAATGACTGTAGTTTGATGTAACCACCTGATCATCCGTGCCATCAAAATCCAGCGCATTACCCGGGGTAATCATAAAGGCATTGGACACCACATAATCACTCTCTGCACCACCGGGGTAAAGTGCTTTGGCGCGATAATAGTACTGGGTGCCCGGGGTAAGGTCTGGAGCAACATTGACAGTTGCTGATCCCATGGTGCCAACGGATACATCTGTAGCTCTCAGGTCTGTGGCAAAAGTAGGGTCACTGGATACATCTACGAGGATATCAATGGCTTCTGCAGGAGCCGTATAATCTACTATTAGCGAATTGGCAGTAACCTGTGTTGCATTGAATACAGAAGGTCCAGGAGGTATTTGAGCTCCCGAAGCAACATAATCGGCAGTGCCAAACAGTGTACCACTGGCCCCACTGTTACCTGTAAGGTCTGCCGCTGCACCCGATCCGGCATCCTGATCGAAGGTATAATAGGTAGTAAGGTTAGTCTCCACCGTTGGGTCTAATTTGGCAAAACGGAAATTCGCGATATCAGCAGCTGACCGGGCTACATTCCAAACCCTGACATCATCTACATCTCCAGGCAGTATTGTGCTGGTTTGTACCGATGTTACGTTCCATCCTGCACCTACTAAAAAATAATTTCGATCGCTAAAGTCAAGCGGGTCATTGGGAATACTAACCCCTATGGATTGTACTACCTCAACTCCGTCCAGATAAACGCGATAGTCACTACCAGATTTAGTTAATGCAGTATGATGCCATTGATCTGCTATCACTGTACCTCCGGAGATATCCACAAAATAGCTACTAGAACTGGCTCGAACAAGAACCCTAAGTTGACCATTCTCAATACTAATTTGTAAATGAGGCTCAACAGAACTTCCATTATCACCTGTAAATCCAACAATTGTTTTGAGTGCAGTCACTTCTGAACTTTTGAACCAAGCCTCAATAGTATAATCATCCACCTCATCATTTGGAGTAAAGGAAAGGTCAGAGGTTAAAGCCCGTAAATAATCAGTAGTGCCACCTGTTGCAAGTGCATTATTTGGAACTGTAGAAGTTATGGTAAAAAGGTTGGATTCGAGATTGCCACTAGCAACACCCGCCGCCAACTGTGCGGTTACAAGTCCATTATTTAAAGGAAAGACATCTATCGTATAACTTATATTATCTGATGTGTTCAGGTTAGCAGCAACACCATTGGTAACCGTAATATCAGCCAGCTCAAAGTCTAGCACAGAACCAGGAAAATCCACGGTAACCGGTATTGGGGATAAGTTTGTTGTGGCGGGTTCGGTACTGCTGACGAAAGGTGCTGTTGGATCAACATAAAACAGACTTACCTGCCCGGCATTTGGGGAATCATACTGGATCGACCAATCTGAATTGGGCAAATTCACGGTAGCGAATGTTCCTGATATTGTCGAAGCATCTATGATTACGATCTCATCACCATTTGATGGTGTATAACCCAGCGTCACATTTAAAGTGCCTCCCAGATTTGCAGTACCACCAACAGTCAATTGATCATGCTCTGTGCAAGGCGTGGTACCATCCACGTCAATTTCGAGTATTCCAATATTGGTGAAATCTGCCACAAAATCGGTACAACCCGGCGAAGCACCCGGTGCTACCGTACCAGGCGCCTGATTGATAAAATTATTATTAAAGGTGCCAAAACCAGTTATAAGACCATTATTGATAAAATCGCCATTAGGGTCGTTGATCTGTGTCCCCGATGCAAAGAATACTGTTCCATTATTGGTAAAGGTGGCTCCATTTTGCAGGTTTACACCATTGGTACTCAAGTCTACATCCAGCCTTGCTCCTGACTGCACAATGAAATTATTATTGTCCAGCACCAGGTCTTGGGTCTCGGTGATGGCAGCATCCTCTGAGATAACAATGTCTACAGTTACATTGCTGACCGGTGGCACCACGCCACCACACCAGTTGGCAGTATTGTTCCAGTCGCTATTTGATGTACCGATAAATTTACCATTTGGGAAGCAAGTGGGCACTGTGGAAGTGAGCCAGTTGGATGAAACTCCCGCAAGTGCGAAATTATTAAGTGTGCCAGAATTTCCATTACCAGTAATATCTGTCAATGCTGTACCGGATGAGCTATTAAAGTCATAAGCTGCAGATAGCCCGGGAGCTGACAGTATCTGAGTAGTTAAATTGGCAATAATCTCACTTTCGGATCTTACCAGGTTCCAAATTCTAAGATTGTCCAGCTGCCCTTGAAAATAATCTCCCTCGGTGGCTGTGCCGTTATAACCAGCTCCAATTCGATTATAACTATGATAGTCAGGGTTGGTTGACCAGTTTATAGTTGCAGTTGCATCTAAACTTCCATCTACATATAAATTAACAATGCCTGATGAAGGTTCATGCGTCATTGCTACGTGATGCCAATTACCATCATTGACAGCTGTGCTACCTGTAAGGGATTGCCAGGCTCCGTTATAGTGATGCATCTCCAAAATCCCATTGGTAATACCAAAACTCAATCCCACTTCATTTGTATTATCACCTATAATATTTAAAGCCGAATTGCCTTCATAATCAGAGGTAGCATCAGTAGAAACGGTCTTTACCCAAGCCTCGAAGGTGATACCAGAAAGTAATTGGTTGCGTGTAACCGAGACAAAATCATTATCACCAGCAAAATCCAATACATTTTCCGGAACTATGAATTCAACACTAAATTGATTAGACGCTACATTATCATTTGCAGCAAGGTCCGTAACAGTGCTGGCAGGTAGGTCAACAGTAACCGTTGTGCCGGTAAAGGGCGTAATGTCAGCTGTCCAGGTTACATTATCCGTAGTAGCTAGGTTAGAGGCCGTCCCTCCAGATACTAATAAATCACTCACTACAAAATTGATAACCACCTCATCAAAGGTAATCGTGACAGGGATCGGACTTATAGCCGTAGTGCCAGACTCAGAGCTGGTGATCACGGGAATAGGCGCATTGGTATCCTCTGTAAAAACCACTCCATGACTTGCTGCAATCCAATCGTTGGCAGGATCCATACTGGTAAGAGTACCATTTAAACTATTGATCGATTGATCAGAAAGTGTGCTAGAGCCAGGTCCGTCTGAAAAATCGTAATAGGCTACTAACCCAGGTTCGCCGCCTGTAAGTTCCTGATCTTTAAAGTTTTGGATTTCAGTAGCACTACGAGGTACATTCCATATCCTGACTTCATCAATTTCTCCCTCAAAATATTGTGAAAAACTGTCATTGAAGTTTCCAATATACAAATCTTCTGTACCTGTAGTTGGTGTAGTAGTAGGGTTTGTCTGACTAGCCAGCACTCCATCTACATAAACGGTTAATGTATTATTGGCATTATCAAATACCCCTGCCAGGTGATGCCATGAGCCATCATTGACGTTAAAACTGCTCTCTGCACTTGCGGAGGGGTCAAAACGAACGTGTGCTTTTCCATTATGTACAGCCAGGGAATAATTCTGCCCTCCTCCGAAAGGTTTGGTAATTATGCGCCGATAACTTGCTGCTGTCTGCGATGTTTTTATCCATGCCTCAATTGTGAAGTCATCTAATGTCAAAGCATCGCTATGTGTTATCCTAACATATTCATTGGTACCATCAAAGTTAAGGGCATAATTGGGGTCAAACTGTTCACTGCTGGAACCAATATTCGGTGAGGCCGGTGTTGTCCATGCGGTACCACAGATGTCTTCTGTCGGTGCTCCGGTAGTCGTTCCGGCATTGATGGCAGGGCTACCTGTAGTCAAAGGATAATAAGATTGAATGCCACAGGTAGCCAAAGTAGCCAGTTGTGGGTCCACCGAATGAGCCCATGAAGGACACGTTCCTGTACCTGAACAGGATTCTACCAGATTATTATTATTTGTTCCAATTATATTATTATTCACAATATCAGAGGATCCTGAATTGTTGGCAACAATTGTATTAGTCATATTCAATGTACCCCCTTGCACATAGATACCGCCCGCTTGATTAGGATTCGAAGTATTATTGACAATTGTGGTGTTGACCACATTTACTGTGCCATCCCAAACAAACATTCCCGCGCCCTGACCTGCTCCAGTGTTGTCTGCAATAGTGCAATTCGTTAATGTGGCTGTTCCTCCACGGAAAGTGATACCTCCAAATCCTCCAGATGCTCTGGTCGTATGATTGTTGATAAATGAGCAATTGTTGATCGTAGCGTTTACACCCCCCTCAGTGTAAAGTGCTAATCCAAATCTGCCAGCACTTCCAGTGCCATTTGTACCCGAAATCACACAATTATTCATTACCAAAGTACCACCAGATGACATATTTAGTGCCAAGCCACTAATATCACTTGAGGAGACAGCATTTGTTAGTATTAAGTTTTCTAATGATACTGAGTAGTTACCAATATTAAGAATTCTGAATTCGGTTAATACAGAAGCGTTGTTTAAAGTGTTTCCATCTGCATGGCCTGTAATGGTAATATGATTAGATAAGGATGGTAATTGGGCAATCAAATCTACTTGTCCTGTAACTGTAAAGTCAATTACGTGAGGATCCCCCGATGTAGCTCCTGCATTGGCATTGGCATCCAATATAGCTTGCCTCAAAGAACCTGAACCTGAGTCATTAAGATTGGTAACAGAGTAGGTATGCCCTTGTGCCCGGGAAAGTGACGGAAACATTAAAAGAAGCCAAAAAAGAATTCTATAGAGGGGTAAACAAAATGTAATTTTTCCCATACTTTGGTTAGGTAAGTTTAAACTTGACGTACAAGTGATTGTACTATTTAAAGGAAGGTTAAGAGACAGTCCAGCAAACAGAACAAAATGACTCGTTAATATAATAAGACCAAGCTTTCTGAGGCACGGAAAAATGCATTTAATTCATGTTTTTCGACAAATTCACTCTTAAGAGCGATTAGTCACTTTTGTTGATTCGTTCAATTTCTTGAAGGAATAATCCAATCAAAATTTTTATATCTTTAGCCTGTAAAGTGCTTTATTATGAAAAAATTAACGCTGCTCGCCCTCCCATTTCTCTTGCTCAGCTTTGCTGCTACGGCACAATATGAGTTTCAAAACAAAGAGGCCAAAAAGCTCTATAATGACCTTGAAGGTTACTATAATGACTATGACTATGACGGCATTCTCAATGAAGAAGAAAGAATTCTAACTCTCTTTGAACCCAAGCAGGATACCCTCACTGCGCTGATGTATTCCTTCCTTTCAGAGGCATATTATTATTATGGAGAAACACCCACAGCCTATGAATACTCCCTGCAGGAATATGAACTGCGCCAAAAAGTTGACCCAGAAAATGAAGAAGGCATTAAAAATATCGTGTTCTTGCTAGCCCAGTACGCTGATGAATTGGGCCTTTATGATGATGCAGAAAAGTATTATTTACAAATTTTAGATAGCGACCGCAAAAAATATGGTGCCCGCAGCCCCAAATATGTGGCTACAGCACTTAATCTGGCAACGCACTATGGCTACACCAAAGATTATGAAGACCTCAAGGAAGGAATCCGCTTACTTCGCCCCCTAAGTCGCCAGGTGGATGAAAACGACCCGGAATACCCACGGGTTTTAAAACAGCTAGGCTTTCTTTATGCGGAAATGGGCTCCAACCGCCGGGCAGATAACTATTACGCTGATGCAGTTGCAGCATATGACCGCCTGGGTATGTATGCTACCAGGGAAAATGCTACCGCTTTGAGCGATATCAGCCTTTTTTACCAGGCACAGGGCAAATACCCGGAAGCAGAAAAAACGTTAACCGAGGCATTAAGCATTATCAATAGGCTGCCCGGAGAAAACGAGGATATTTTGAACCTGCTTAAAAATAATATTGCCAGTGTTTACCTATCCATTGGCAATTATGAGGCCGCAGAAGAAAGCATACGGGAAGCCATACAGCTGGTACAGGAAGTATATGGCCCCGGCACCTACAGTGAGGCCATAAGCCTTACAGGATTAGGGCTGATCTTGCGTATGAAAGATGATCTGGACGGAGCTGAAGAGAAATATAAAGAGGCTATGGCTATCCTGGAAGCCGGAGGTGCTCAGGAGACTTTCGATTACTTTAACCTGCTAAATAACCTGTCCAATATTTACAAAGAGCGTGGCGCACTTGATGAGGCTTTAACATTTGCAGTACAATCCTCCGATGGCTTTAAACTGCTTACCGGCGACAAAAGTGAGGCATATGCCAAAACTCTTTACAACATAGCTGAAATCTACATGATGAAGGGCATGGATGAAACAGGTGAAGAATACCTGAAAAATGCCCAGCGCATTGTAAAATCTGAGCTTGGGGAGTTTCACCCGGAGTACGCCCGCATCACTTTAAAATTGGCGATCAACCAGTGGTCGCAGGAAAAAATGGAAGATGCCGAGAGCTATTACCTGGAGGTTTTTGACAATTATTTCCAACAGCTCGAATCCTATTTCCCTACGCTGAGTGAGGAAGAAAAGACCAAGTTTTATACCAACAAATTGAAACCTGCTTTTGAGCAGTTCAATAGCTTTTTATTTGCAAGGAGTAGGGATGAAGAGCCGCTTCTGGGACTGATGTATGATTACCAGCTGGCCACCAAAGGGTTATTGCTTTATGCCACCAACAAGGTGAGGGAGAGTATTGTCAATAGTGGAGACACTACGCTCCTCAATAAATATTTTGATTGGATCGATCAGAAAGAGCAACTCTCCAAACTCTACAGCTCTACTGACCAGGATTTGGATACACGCAATGCCAAAATCGACTCGCTGACCACTCTGGCCAATGCGCTCGAAAAAGATCTGAGTGAAGCCTCCGATGCTTTTGCAGGCACGTACACACAGGGCCGCAAAACATGGCAGGATGTAAGAAATCAGCTGAAAATAGGTGAGGCTGCTATTGAAATAATTCGATTTAAAAGCTATAAGCCTGAAAAAGGTGGTGACTACACGGATGAGGTATACTATGCTGCCCTTATCCTCAAGGCCGGTGAAATGAACCAGCCTGAATTGGTGGTGCTTCGAAATGGGGCCCAAATGGAATCCCGCTTCCTGGCCAATTACCGTAATGCCATCAAGTTCCAGGTCAATGAAGATTATTCCTATAACCTATTCTGGAAACCGATATCCAGAAAGCTTGAAGGCATAGAAAAAGTGTATTTCTCACCCGATGGGGTGTACAATCAAATCTCCATCTATACACTGCTAAATTCTGAAACCGGCAATTTCCTATTGGATGAGATCGATCTGCAATTGGTAACCAACAGCAAGGATCTTACGCTGGCAAAAGCTCAAACTAGCCAGGAGGAGGCCACGGACAAAGCATTGTTTTTTGGCTTCCCCAATTACAATTACGGGGTGCTCGAAACGGACGAATCACGGCAGGATCTGGCGAGTAGTGTTGCTGATGCTGCCAGTAAAGGTCGCGGCGATGACCGTGGGGTACGTGGTACAAGAGGTGGCCGTGGGCCCCGAGGTGGTGATGCATTACCCGTAGGCAATACACGGGGTGGCGGTTCTCTGAGCAGGGGCTTGAGAGGTAACCTGCAACGGTATGTTAGCGGCAATAACCTGATGGCATTATTACCGGGCACTAAAAAAGAGGTCGAAAGCATCGCTGAAATTTTTAAAAACCTGGAGAAAACGCCTGAGACTTACCTGAGCAACGAAGCAACTGAAAATAAACTCAAGGAGGCACAAAACCCCTCTACCCTGCATATTGCTACGCATGGTTTCTTTCTGGAAACCGAAAAGCTGGAAGAAGCTGGCGGTGAAATTGATTCCTATGTGACCAATCCACTCCTAAGGTCGGGACTGATACTCGCCGGAGCAAATAGCTTCCTGGCGGCAGGCATGATCACTGAGGATTCTGAAGATGGAGACGATGGCATCCTTACCGCTTATGAAGCCATGAACCTCAATCTCGATAAAACTGATCTTGTGGTCTTATCAGCCTGTGAAACCGGCCTGGGCGAGGTGAGCAACGGAGAAGGTGTATATGGCTTGCAAAGAGCCTTTCAGGTGGCCGGTGCAGAATCCATCATCATGTCAATGTGGACGGTAGACGATGCTGCTACTCAGGAGCTGATGACATTCTTTTATGAGGAGTGGATTAAAACCGGCAATAAGCAGGAAGCTTTTGTAAAAGCGCAAAAGCGCCTCAAGGACAAATGGGAATCGCCTTATTATTGGGGTGCTTTTGTAATGGTAGGTAGTTAATATGGTCAATATAAATTCATTGAGGGGATTATTTTTGAGCGCTGCTACGGTTATGCTTCTTTTATCAGTAAGCTGTGGTGGAGATGATGATGAAGACGCACCCATCATGATCGAAACAAGCGATATTCTTGCTTCCAATCCTGATTGGGCTATCGCAGCTTTCATTGAAAACGGTACAGACAGAACTGGCGATTTTCAGAATTATACCTTCGAGGTTTTTAGCAATGGAGATTTCCTGATCAATTTTAATGGCCTAAACGATTCTTTTGGTAGCTGGGCAATAGGAGGCAATAATATGGTTCTGGATATTTCAATCAGCAACCCAAAAGATCCTACCGATGAGATAGATGGCGAATGGAATGTTTTGTCAAAATCTTCCAATAGTCTCAGATTGGTTTCCGCAGACGGTGCAGGTAAAGAATTTAGACTGAGAAAATAAAAAATCCCCGGCGCAACCGGGGACTTTCAGAATGATTAGAACTTGAAATTGAGTTTTTAATATTTTAAGGCCTCTTTAATTTTTTCCACGTTTTTACTGGCAAATGAAATCATCAAGTGCTCTGTTTGGTCAATGGTTTGTTTGAAATCAGTTTTGAGCCATTCGTTTACCGGAGTTTCGGTAATAGTTTCATGGACCTTTTCAATGCCACACAAAATCCGCTTTTCATTTTCCCACATTAATGCAAAAGTGGTCAGCAGAATCAACAAAGTATATGCTTTAGGTTTCATGGCTCAATAATTTATTTACTGAAATACCTGAGTTTATTGGATTAGTTACAAATCACTTCTAATTATTACAACTCATTACAAAAAAATTGAACAATCGGCTAGGTTTAAATGCTAGTAGACCCTATTGTTGATTTACAGTATTGAGCTGTTGGGTTATTGCGCTGAATTGTTTTTGATTTCTATGTGATTCCAGTGATCTCTGCTTGTTTGACAAGCTTTTTACTTCTTTACAGCAGTAAACCAAATATTCACGACTCTTTTGGTATGGAAAAATATATGCTCTGTTAAGAATAGTTTTAAATTCATTAATTTCAGTCATGGATCAGCTATTAAGGGAATATCAGATCAGCCCTGCTCATGGCTTTTTGCCAGAAGAAGAACCCCATGTCCGTTTGCCACACTATTACCAGGCCTGGGATGAAATAGGCTGGTACCTACCCGACCTCCTGCTGAGTGATCAATTGCCGCAATCCATTCAGTCATTACCACATTTGACTACCGACAAGCTTGGCCATCATCTGGCCTATGAGCGTGCCATGCTGATCTTATCTTATGTAGCGCATGCATACCTTGTGGAAACCGGCGAAAACAGCATTCCTTCTACCATAGCTCAGCCGTGGTACGAAATAGCCAAAAAACTGGGTAGGCCTCCCGTAATTGCACACGCCTCAGCAGTACTGCATAACTGGCAGAAGCTAGACCCGGCAAAACCTGTAGCCTTAAGCAACCTTATGATCTGCCAGCGTTACAAAGGCAGCAATGATGAAGCCTGGTTCTTTTTGGTGACCGTCGCTATAGAAGCCCAGGGTGCTGCCATCATTCAATCCATACTAAGACTCTACACCAAGCAGACACAAGATATTGCATACGAATTGCGCCAGATTGCTGAGGGGCTCTCCCAAATTACTGACACCCTCAACCTAATGCCAACAAAATGCGACCCACATGTTTTTTATACGCAGCTTCGACCATTTTTAGCAAGTCTTGAGGGAGTCGTATACGAAGGCGTAGACAAGGAGCCGAAATCATTTACAGGCGGCAGTGCAGCCCAATCATCATTAATTCAGGCGATAGATATTGCCATGGGCATAAAACACCCTCATGAAGGGCACTATTCGTTTTTGATGCAAATGCGAGATTATATGCCCCCACAGCATCGCTATTTTCTTGCATACCTGGAATCACTCCCCACAATTCCAGAAATTATATCCGACAAACATCAGTCATTACTAGCTGCCATCTATAATACACTTGAAAACTTCAGAAAAGCGCATTTTAAAATTTTTCAAACCTATGTGGGACGCCAATCGGTAAAATCAGGACCCGGAGATGTGGGTACCGGCGGCACAGATGCCGCTAAATTTCTCAAAGACCTGCTCTCAGATACCAAAAAGGCCCATTGATATTTTAGCCTGTATTTCTTCATTTTATGTAAAGTCACTCTTTGATGGCTTTATTTTTAACCATCTTTTTTTAAATTCTTGCTTTTGGCTGATTTTTTGCATCAATTTGTACCCTATTATAATTTCAATGAAAAATTCTTAACAAAACCATCCTTTGATTACGATTGTCATTATTGGGCATTTCAGTCAAAGTGCTAAGAAATCATCAAATTATGAACGACATTTCAACAATCACAGAAAACGCTACTGAGGTAGCTACACAGCAGAGTATTGCAATGGCTGACACTTTGCTTACGGCCAATAATATATGGATGATGGTAGCCACAGCCCTGGTTTTCATAATGCACCTCGGTTTTGCCGGTGTGGAGGCGGGTTTCGGGCAGGCCAAAAACACAGTGAATATTTTATTTAAAAATACGCTTACCCCAATCATAGGCCTGGTAAGCTATGCGTTATTAGGTTTTTTTCTGATGTATCCGGGATTTGAAACGCCAGGTTGGTTTGCTTTCGATGCTGATGGATGGAACCTATTTTGGCTCACACCGGAAAAGGCAGATGTAACTTCAGGTTATGCTGATAGTGGCTACACTTACTGGACAGACTTCCTTTTCCAGGCCATGTTTGCAGCGACAGCAGCTACCATCGTATCAGGAGCAGTGGCCGAGCGGATCAAATTATCAACATACCTCATTTTCACTGTGCTATTTGTAGGAATTGCCTACCCAATCATAGGTAGCTGGAAATGGGGTGGCGGCATGCTCGACAGTTGGGGCTTTTATGATTTTGCAGGCAGCACCCTGGTACACTCTGTAGGCGGTTGGGGCGCTCTTGTTGGTATCATTATGCTTGGCCCAAGATTGGGTAAATACGTAGATGGAAAAATTATTGACAAGCCGGGATCAAGTGTACCCCTTGCAGTGATTGGGGTGTTTTTGCTTTGGTTGGGCTGGTTTGGCTTCAATGGTGGATCTGTACTATCGGCAGATCCGGGTCTGGTCTCCTTTGTATTGGTCACAACATCCCTGGCAGCCTGTGCCGGTGGCCTGGGTGGCTTCCTTGCTGCATTTTTCATTTTTAAAAGGCTTGATTTAGGCATGGTGCTCAATGGTATTCTCGCAGGCCTGGTCGGTATTACCGCCGGTGCAGATGTAATCGCACCTTCTCACGCGATGCTGGTAGGTTTTATCGCCGGCATATTGGTAGTGCTATCTGCGGTAACATTGGATAGGCTGAGGCTTGACGATGTGGTTGGAGCTGTTTCAGTGCATTTGGTATGTGGAATCTGGGGTACTTTGGCTGTAGGTATATTTTCAATGAATGCCGAACACAATTTTCTCACACAACTCACCGGTGTGGTTATATGTGGAGTGGCCGCTTGTGGAGCAGCTTTCCTTATCTTCTTTCTATTGAAAATCACAAGAGGTATAAGAGTATCGCCTGAGCATGAAAAAGAAGGCCTCGATAGCCACGAGCATGGCATCCGCGGCTATACAATCACTTACGACGAATAAAAAAATTCCGCTTCTTTTAAAACTATCTCAAAGCAACCTGTATTTAGAATATCAAAATATGGGTTGCTTATTTTTTAATTTCATTATGATATTTTCAACGAATAAGTTTTCAATTAAAAATTTTGTAAAAGAATAAGATGGCATTCTATAAAAATTGAGAAAACTAAATCCTGCCACAAAATATTCTACTAATTGAAAGGATCTCAATTACTACAAAATTTAGTAAATTGGAGGTTCGGTTAACGCGAAAATGAAGGATAGGAGGCGCTTGCAGAGGCGATTGCAAAGGTTTTTTTCGTAAACAAGGCCAATTATCACCCACAGTAATAGTATTGAACTCACGATTTATGGATGTAAAAACGAAGACATTGTATGATGAGGCCTTCGAACATGATGCCTGTGGCATAGGACTCATTGCACAAATAAAAAATCAGGCTTCACACAAGGTGGTATCCAATGCATTGGGCATGTTGGAAAATATGGAGCACCGGGGGGGTCGAGGGAGTGAACCGGAGACCGGTGATGGTGCCGGTATCATGATCCAAATACCTCATGATTTCTTTGTAGAAGATTGCCCCGACATACCTATACCTGAGAAAAATGCCTATGGTGTAGGTGTCATCTTTTTTCCGAAAGGTGAAAGACTTTATAAAATCATCAAGGACAAGTTTATTAGGGTTGTTGAACAACTGGGATTGGAGTTCATCGGCAGCCGCAAAACACCTACTAACAATAAATATGCAGGCCCCACAGCGCTGAAATATGAACCATTCGTAGAGCATTGTTTTATACGGGCTCAGCAGCAAAATATAACCGGACAGGAGCTTGAAAGAAAGCTTTACCTGCTAAAGAAAATTACCAACCGTGATCTGGCAAGAGAATCCTATGCATTGGGTGAGGATTTTTATATTGCCTCGCTATCTACACGCACCATGGTCTACAAAGGCCAGCTGCGCACTGATCAGCTGCGGTTTTATTACCCCGACTTACAGGATCCCCGGTTGAAGTCAGCCTTCGCGATTGTTCACTCCAGGTTTTCTACCAATACCTTTCCAAAATGGAAACTGGCACAGCCTTTCCGGTACATTGCCCATAATGGTGAAATCAATACCATAAGGGGTAATGTCAACAAAATGAAATCTAAAGAGGTGATGATGGAATCACCCTACTTCTCACCAGAGGAGATTCAAAACCTATTCCCCATTTGCGATCCGGCCAATTCAGATTCTGCCAACCTCGACGAGATGATCGAACTGCTTGTGTTGTCAGGTAGAAGTCTACCTCACGCGCTGATGATGCTGGTACCTGAAGCCTGGCAGGATAATAAGCAGATGGATGAGAACAAGAAGGCCTTTTTCAAATTCCATGCATCATTGATGGAACCCTGGGATGGTCCGGCAGCCTTGCTATTCACTGATGGTAGATACATCGGGGGTACCCTTGATCGCAATGGGTTAAGACCCTGTCGCTATGCCATTACGGATGATGACTTTCTGGTTATGGCCTCTGAGTCGGGTGCCCACCAGATAGATCCCGCCAAAATCATCACCAAAGGGCGTTTGCAGCCTGGTAAAATGCTGGTCGCCGATCTTGAGACCGGTACCATTTTGCAGGATGAGGAGCTCAAAGATCAGATTTGTCAACAAAAACCCTACTCCCAATGGATCAAACAGAATAGGGTAAAGCTTAGGCTCATTCCCGATCCGGTAGTGGAAGAGGAGGAATTCACCCAGGCAGATCTGCTACACCGCCAGCGGCTATTTGGCTTCACACAAGAGGATCTCAAGTTATTATTGATACCTATGGGCCAGAACGGCAAAGAACCCATCGGATCCATGGGATTGGATACACCATTGGCTGTTTTATCCAACTTTCCGCAACATCCAGCTTATTATTTCAAGCAGATTTTTGCGCAGGTAAGCAACCCTCCAATTGACCCGATCCGGGAGCGGTTGGTGATGTCGCTCTTTACCCGACTGGGAGCCGGAAAAAATATACTGGACGAATCTCCCGAGCACTGCCGTCAGATTCACATTACCCAGCCGGTATTGAAGCAAACCATGCTGGAAAAAATCAAGATGCTCAACCCCGAGTATTTCAGATGGAAAAAGCTCAACACCACCTTCAACCTGCGGCATGGATTGGAAGCCGGCCTGGAGAGGCTATGCGAGAAAGCCGAAAAAGCTGTGTTAGATGGGTTTAATGTATTGATCCTGTCTGATAGAAAAATCACTGATGAAAAAGCACCTATTCCTTCTTTACTGGCTACCGGTGCAGTGCATCATCATTTGATCAAACGAAAGCTGAGAGCTCGTACCAGTCTTGTAGTTGAAGCGGGAGATGCTTGCGAAACACAGCAGTTTGCAACGCTCATAGGCTATGGCGCTAGTTGTGTCTATCCTTACATCGCATTTCAAACTTTGCGTAGCTTACATAAAGAAGGCCAGTTTGGTGATATGAGCTTCGATGATGTACAAAACCAGTACATTGAAGCCGTAGGAGGTGGTTTACTAAAAATCATGTCGAAAATGGGTATTTCCACCCTCCAATCTTACCAGGGTGCCCAAATCTTTGAAGCTGTAGGGCTTTCTGCTGATCTCGTTGACAAATGTTTCAAAGGCACCAGCAGCCGAATTGGTGGGATTGGTTTTGATCAGTTTGAAAAAGAAGTAAAGCTGCGCCATAAAATCGCACATGATCTTCGCGGACAAAAAGGGCTCCATGTGGGCGGCGTTTACCAATGGAAGCGACAAGGTGAGGTACACCTGTTAAACCCTCAGTCTATTCATCTACTGCAAAAAGCCATTCAGCTCAACGATTACAAGCTTTATAAAGAATACAGCAATCTCATCAACACACAATCGGAAAGGGCTGTAACACTACGTAGCTTATTAGGCTTCAAACCTCAAAAATCTATAGATATCAGTGAGGTAGAGCCGGTTGAAACCATCCTTAAAAGGTTTGCGACAGGCGCCATGTCCTTTGGGTCAATTTCGCATGAAGCACATTCTACCCTTGCCATCGCTATGAACCGGATAGGTGCCAAGAGCAATAGTGGCGAAGGAGGTGAAGATGAAGTACGATTTATCAAAAAAGAAAATGGCGACTGGGAGCGCTCGGCCATCAAGCAGGTAGCCTCTGGCCGATTTGGCGTGAGCAGCCATTACCTGACCAATGCCGCCGAAATTCAGATTAAAATTGCGCAGGGCGCCAAGCCTGGAGAGGGCGGTCAGTTGCCAGGCCATAAAGTAGATGACTGGATCGGGCGGGTAAGAAATTCTACGCCGGGCGTAGGATTGATTTCTCCACCACCGCACCATGATATATACAGTATTGAAGACCTGGCTCAATTGATTTTTGATCTCAAAAATGCCAACAGGGAGGCCAGGGTTAATGTAAAACTGGTTTCGGAAGTTGGTGTAGGTACCATTGCTGCCGGAGTGGCTAAAGCTTATGCAGACGTAATTCTAATATCTGGTGGCGATGGTGGCACAGGCGCCTCTCCGCTTAGTTCGCTACGTCATGCAGGGCTGCCCTGGGAAATTGGTCTGGCCGAAGCACAGCAAACGCTGGTGAAAAATGGCTTGCGAGGACGGGTAGTCCTCCAGACCGATGGTAAACTGATGACAGGGAGAGACCTGGCAGTAGCAACCCTGCTGGGAGCCGAAGAGTGGGGTGTATCCACGCTGGCGCTGATCGCAGAGGGCTGCATTATGATGCGTAAATGCCACCTGAATACCTGCCCCGTAGGCATTGCCACCCAGGATGAAGAGCTAAGAAAGCTTTTTAATGGTACCCCGGAAGATGTGATCACCCTGTTTACTTTCATCACCATGGAACTGAGGGAAATCATGGCAGAGCTTGGTTTCCGTACTATCAATGAAATGGTAGGACAAGCCAACGTGCTGGAGGCATTGAATCACAATAGTCATGAAAAAGCAAAGACACTTGATTTATCAGGCCTTATTGCACAGGAAAAAACAAAAGATTCCGACACGTACTACAATAGCACTACCCAACAGCATAGGATCAACGATATCCTCGACATAAGGATGATCAAAGCGGCAAAACAAGCTTTGGAAGAGAAAAAACCGGTACAGGACACTTTCAAAATTGTAAATACACAGCGTGCTGTGGGTGCCATGCTTTCCAACGAAATTTCTAAGCGATATGCTGGCGAGGGGCTTCCTGAAAGCACCATTCAGTTTAGCTTCAAAGGGTCAGCCGGACAAAGCTTCGGTGCCTTTGCTGCCCGCGGCCTGCAATTGATGCTGGAAGGTGATGCCAATGATTATTTTGGCAAAGGGCTTTCAGGAGGACAACTGATCGTCTTTCCAGATGTGCGCTCTCAATTCACCCCCAATAAAAACATCATCATTGGGAATGTGGCACTATACGGAGGTATCGCCGGTGAAGCTTACATCAATGGCATGGCAGGCGAAAGATTTGCCGTTCGAAATTCCGGAGTACATACGGTAGTAGAAGGTATCGGCGACCATGGCTGCGAATACATGACTGGTGGCAGGGTGGTGATTCTAGGCCCTACCGGCAGAAATTTTGCTGCTGGTATGAGTGGCGGTATCGCCTATGTATTTGATCCGCACAACAGCTTAAAGGAAAATTGCAACTTGAATATGGTTGACCTTGATCCGATAGAGATGGAAGATGCCAAGTTGATGAAATCACTCATTACTAAGCATCTGCGTTTTACCGGCAGCCCGGTAGCGGAAGAAATACTGACGGATTGGAGCCGCTATGCTGCTCAGTTCGTGAAGGTAATGCCGCGTGAATACAAGCAAGTATTGATCAACAGAGCAAAAAAGAAATTTAAACAGACTGCATAATGGGAAAACCTACTGGATTTAAGGAATACAAAAGGGAACTCCCACCTACCGTCGATCCCAAAGAGCGGATCAATAACTATAGGGAGTTTTACCTCGATTTTGGTGAAGAGCGCTCCAAGCAACAGGCGGCCCGATGTATGGATTGCGGGATTCCGTTTTGCCATAGTGGTTGTCCACTAGGCAACAAAATACCTGACTTCAATGATGCGGCCTACCGTGGTGACTGGAAAGAAGCAGCAGAAATCCTGCTTTCTACCAATAACTTTCCGGAATTTACCGGGCGTATCTGCCCTGCTCCATGCGAGTCGTCCTGTGTATTGGGTATCAATAAACCGCCGGTAACTATCGAGTTTATCGAGAAGACCATCATAGAAAAGGCTTTTGAGCTTGATCTTATCAAACCTAAGCCGCCTCATAAGCGCTCCGGCAAAAAAGTGGCGATTGTGGGTTCCGGACCAGCAGGACTTGCTGCCGCAGCTCAGCTCAATAAGGCAGGCCATACAGTGACGGTTTTCGAGCGGGATGACCAAATAGGTGGTTTGCTACGATATGGTATTCCGGATTTTAAAATGGAAAAATGGACCATCGACCGCCGGATTAAGATTATGGAAGTGGAAGGTATTAATTTCCGTACCAACGCCAATGTGGGTGAAAATGTGGCTGTGCAGGACCTCATCGATAATTTTGATGCCTTGCTTCTTACCGGAGGCTGCACCATCCCACGAGATCTGCCGATCCCGGGTAGAGAACTGAAGGGCGTGCATTTTGCCATGGAATTTTTAACACAGCAGAATAGGCGCGTGGCTGGTTTACCTGTGCTGGAAGAAGAGCTGTGGGCTACCGACAAAAACATTGTAGTCATTGGCGGTGGCGATACCGGTTCTGACTGTGTGGGCACCTCCAACAGGCATAAAGCTAAATCCATCACCCAGATCGAGCTGATGACCAAACCGCCAACCGACAGAAGCAAAGTCAACCCATGGCCAGAATGGCCCATGGTGTTGCGGACCTCCTCTTCGCATGAAGAGGGCTGTGAGCGTGAATGGTCCATCCTTACCAAAGAATTTATAGGTAATGAAAAAGGCGAGCTCACCGGGCTCAAGCTGGTTGATATTGAATGGGGCAAAGATGGTTTTCAGGAAATCAAAGATTCAGAAAGAATAATACCCTGTGAGATGGCATTGATAGCAGCAGGGTTCACCAACCCTCAAAAAGAAGGCTTGCTGGAGCAGCTGCATCTTGAGCTCGATGAAAGGCATAACGTAAAAGCGGAGAATTACCAGACCAGCATGCCGGCTGTATTCGCTGCTGGAGATATGCGTAGAGGGCAGAGCCTGGTGGTATGGGCCATCTCTGAAGGTCGTGAAGCAGCCATAGCCATAGACAAGTTTTTGACTGGTAGCTCCATTTTAGAATCGAAAGACGATTATCTCTTGCACATGGCCTAAATTAGGGCATGGCTTTATCGATTAAGAATGAATTTCTCTCAGCCTCTTTCAAAGAAAAAGGGGCTGAGCTTTGTAGTTTACAATCTAATACATCAGGCAGGGAGTACATTTGGCAAGCTGAACCTGTTTTCTGGAATCGCCATGCGCCAGTGCTTTTTCCATTCGTAGGAAAGCTAAAAGATGGGCTTTACGAATATGATGGGCAGCAATATGCAATGGGCCAACATGGTTTCGCCAGAGATCAAATGTTCGAGGTTACCAGACATCAGGCAGATGCAATCAGCTTTGAGCTTTCTGCAACGCCTGAGAGCCTAAGAATTTACCCTTTTCAATTTAAGCTGAGGATCCATTATGCTTTATCCGGGAATACCCTGCATACGAAGTATGAAGTGGTAAACATGGACAACAAAACCATGTATTTCTCGATCGGAGCGCACCCTGCATTTAATTGTCCTATAGATGAAAAGTACCACCGTGAGGACTACCACCTTCAATTTGATAAGGATGAAAATACCGAGATTCATTATTTAGAAAATGGGTTACTCGGAAATAGTACTGAAGCCTTTACAGGAAATCAAATCCAATTGACCCAAAAAGTCTTTGATCGTGATGCCTTGATTTTTAAAGATTATAAGTCCACCAAAATAACCCTTAATGACCCTGAAAGGAAGGTGCTGGAGATGGTTTTTGAAGGGTTCCCCTACCTGGGGATTTGGTCCAAAAACAGGGAGTCCCCGTTTGTGTGTATCGAACCCTGGTTTGGAGTTGCAGATAGCCATGCACATGATCATAAGCTGGAAAATAAGGAGGGCATTTTGACACTGGAACCAAATAAGACTTTTGATTGCGGATTTGAGGTCAATATTGCCTGATCAAATACCTACACCTTGTAAAATTCTTATTGGCTTACATTTTATCAATTCGTATTTTACCTCAAATTCATTGCCATGCGACACATTCTAGCTATTCTCATGATCGTTTTTATCGGCTGTCAAAATAAACAGCTGATAGAAGCAGACCTACTTATTACCGGAGCAACAGTTTACGATGGTCAGTCGGAACAGCCTCAAAATTGGCAGGTAGCGATCACTGGATCTGAAATTGTGTATGCAGGTGATGGCGACCATGTAAATATTGAGGCCAAAGAAACAATTGATGCGTCGGGGCACATACTTGCGCCGGGCTTTATCGACCCTCATACCCATACCACTGAGGATCTCAGTAGTGAAGCGGCCAACCACAACCTTCCCTTTCTCACGCAGGGGGTTACTACAGTAGTTACGGGTAATGATGGGCGCAGCCCTATACCTGTAGGTCGTGCTATCAATCAATGGAGCCAAAATGGATCAGGTACAAATGTGGTACTGCTTGTAGGGCATGGTAATGTGAGAAGAATCGTGATGGGCATGGATGATCGTGCACCCACCGGGGAGGAAATGGAGGAAATGAAGAGCATGGTCAGACAGGCTATGGAAGATGGAGCTTTCGGCATGTCTACGGGCCTATATTATACTCCTGGCAATTATGCCGACACGGAAGAGGTAATCGAGCTTGCAAAAATCGTATCAGAATTTGGTGGTATATATGATACCCACCAGCGTGATGAAAGCAGCTATAATATTGGACTGGTCAATTCTGTAAGAGAAGTGATAAGGATAGGTGCAGAGGCAAAGCTGCCGGTCCATATTTCTCACATCAAAGCATTGGGTGTGGATGTTTGGGATAAAAGTACCGAGGTTATCAACCTCTTTGATTCGGCTCGGGCAGCAGGTATCGATATTACTGCCAATCAATATCCTTATGTAGCCAGTGGTAGTGGCATTGGTGCCAGTACTTTTCCCAACTGGGCCCGCGCCGGTGGTATGGAGGCCATGGAAGCCAGGATCAATGATCCCGAACTAGGAAAGCAAATCAGGATCGAAATGGCTGATAATTTAAGGAGAAGAGGGGGCCCTGCATCGCTGAGAATTACACGTTCGCCTGAGGAAGCCTATATTGGCAAAACACTAGCTGACCTGTCGGAAGAATGGAATTTAGATCCTATTGAAGCTGCGATCAAAATCATACTGGAAGGAGATGCCAGCGTAGCAAGCTTTAACATGAAGGAGTCTGACATTGCCAATTTCATGCGTCAGGAATGGTGCTATACCGGATCGGATGGGTCTAGCGGCCACCCAAGAAAATATGGTACCTACACCCGCAAAATCAGAAAATATGTACTGGAAGACTCAGTAATCAGCATGAGCCACATGATCAACAATAGCACAGGAAAGGTTGCTGCGCTTCTAAAGCTCGACAAGCGAGGGTTAATTGCACCGGGCTATTTTGCGGATCTCGTAATCTTCAACCCGGCTACTGTAAAAGATCGGGCAACCTTTGATGAGCCAGAACAAATCAGCGATGGTATTGCTTATGTCTTTGTAAATGGACAGCTGGCAGTAAAGGACAATGAATATCAAAACGTGCTGGCCGGGAAAATTTTGAGGAAGCAATAATGTTTGATTATCTGATTATCGGTTTTGTAGAAATGGCTATCGGGATAGCATTTACCTTTTTCCCGCCCAAAAAAATAAACGACATGTATGGGTATTGGGGCAAATCAGCCAAAAAAAGCCCGGAAGCCTGGCAAAAAGCACACAAATTTGCCGGTCCTGCCTTTATTCTTGCCGGGATATCAGCCATGACTCTGGGGTATTACTTCTTTCAAAGTGATGTAAACTATGCCCGCACCATCAACCTTTTACTGAGCTTTGCCATTGGTGCACTTGTAATTCTTTTAACCGAACAAAAACTAAAAAACGTCAGGCCTTAAAAGGATTATCCCCATCGACCTTACCTTCAAAAACCCTGATGGCAATCACTTCTGCTTCTGCCGTTTTTATACCCTGGTCAGAAAAAAAATCGCAGTGCAGCACTGTCTTTTTTCCTTTCACTTCAGTCACCTTAGCCCTAAGCTCAACTTTTGTATTGGGTGTAGGCTTTAGATATTTTACCGTGAGCGTACCGGTAGCATATCGATATTCCGGTTCAGAATCCAGTGACCTGCCCTCACGTCGGTAGGCATCTGCCATGGCTGTACACATACAGTGGCAGTCGATCAATGTAGCCATGATACCACCATTCATCAGATTGGCCCAGCCATGAAACTTCTCCTGCGATTCCCATTGCAAAACAGCTTCATCGCCCTCCCAATAGCTCTTGATTTGAAGCCCTTCGTCATTATGAATGCCACAACCGTAGCATACGTTTTCAGGCATATAGTTCTGGAAATAGTCTTTTGCAATCCGATTATTCATTTCTCAATTCGTTAACTTAGTGTTAAATGAGATTGAAAGATAGGAGATGACTACCATTAAAATAAAACATACCACCAGTAACTGGGAGAAAACAGATTTTAATGATTCCGAAGAGCTACTGGACTACCTTCTCCAAAAATCAGATATTGGAAGATTGTATGAACTTAAATCTTCTGAAATTAATGATAAAAGAAAAAAGGATTGGAATGAGGTAGATGAGATGGACAACAATTCATTTATTGATGTTAGATGAAGGTTGTTGAGAAGTCGGAGAAAATATTGCAATTTTTAAAATCCAGAAAAATTCTCTACCCCTATATCAAAGCTAAAACGCTTTTGGAAAACGGTGACTTGAAAAGCCCAAGATTCAAAAAACGTAAGCCTAAAGCTTTGGCATTCTATTATTTTCGAATTAATAAGCAATATCGAGCTATAGGACGCTTCAAAGGAGATTTATTTGTAGTAACCGAAATTACCGATCACCAAGATTGATTACGATATGATTCACCCCATAGATTTAAAATTCCTAGGCCACGAGCATACGATAGCGGCATTTTTAATAGAAACCGACGAAGGGCCGGTACTCATCGAAACAGGACCCTACAGCACTTTTGAAAACCTGGATCAGGGCCTGGCTGAGCATGGCTATACTACAGATGATATCACGAAGGTTTTCTTAACCCATATCCACTTTGACCATGCGGGGGCAGCCTGGGCCTTTGCAGAGAAGGGTGCCACCATCTATGTACACCCTTTTGGAGCTAAAAACATGGAAGACCCTTCCCGGCTGGTCGAATCTGCCACACGCATATACGGCGATAAGATGGATGAACTCTGGGGTGCCATGAAACCCATACCTAAGGATTTATTGTATGAAGTGGCTGATGGTGAGGAGTTTGATCTGGGTGATGTGGTTTTAAAAGCCTACCATACACCAGGTCATGCCAAACATCACATCGCCTGGCAGCTTAATGATACGATCTTTACCGGCGATGTGGCCGGGGTGAAAATCGATAAAGGCATTGTTGTGCCACCCTGTCCGCCACCAGATATCAACATTGAAGACTGGATCAACAGCATCAATATTCTAAGGGATTTGAACCCGACCTCATTTTATTTGACGCATTTCGATAAGGTTACTGATACCTCTGCACACCTCGATCAGTTGGAAAACATATTGTGGGACTGGGCCAATTGGATGAAAACCCAATGGGAATCTGGCAAGAGCCATGAAGAAATCACACCGTTGTTTATGAAATATGTAGCTGGCCAATTGGCTAAAGGTGGGCTGGGCAAAGAGGAGATTTCCCAATATGAAGCAGCAAACCCATCCTGGATGAGTGTAGCCGGCCTTATTCGCTATTGGAAGAAAAAATCAGAAAACGCTTAACATAAGCTGTTGATAGCTATACAAATCTTTTCGTGGGATCTTACCATTGCGGAATTGGCTGTAATAGCTATGGTTGCCCTGTTTATTGGCATGGCCAAAACGGGCGTGCATGGTGCCGGTATGGTTGCTGTCCCGCTGCTGGCTGCTGCATTTGGGGGCAAAGTGTCTAGTGGTATTTTATTGCCTATTTTAATCATGGCTGATGTTTTCGGGGTAACCTATTACCATCGCCATGCCTCCTGGAAGCATCTAGTAAAACTATTTCCATGGGCCATCCTGGGTGTACTCATCGGCGTTTATACCGGTCATTATATCAATGATGAAACCTTCAAGGCCATCATGGCGGTCATCATTTTTGTGAGCGTAATCATCATGCTGTGGTTGGAAAATACCAATAAAAAAGCGGTCCCTGATTATTATTGGTTTGCCATAATTATGGGTATAGCAGCTGGTTTTACAACAATGGTTGGTAATCTGGCCGGTTCTGTCGCGGCCTTGTATTTGCTATCGATGCGGCTACCCAAAAATGCCTTCATCGGTACCGCCGCCTGGTTTTTTATGGTGCTTAATTGGTTTAAAGTACCTTTTCATATTTGGGTTTGGGGAACCATAGATTGGAATACTTTGCAGCTGGACATCCTGTTTTTGCCCATCATTGGCCTGGGGGCCTGGATAGGTGTAACCATAATTAAACGAATACCCGAAAAGGGCTATCGCTGGTTTATCATTGGATCAACGCTGGTAGCTGCCCTCATGATGTTGATTTAATGTGTAATTTAGCCTCATCTTTATGATGCCTCTCAAATAGAGCTATAATAAGACTTAGACCTAAAAAACAGATAATGAAAAAAGCAATTTTACTACTTACTGCTATAGCTGGTATTTCTTTAATAATCAGCTGTGGCGATGATGAATCAAGTACCCCTTCAAACCCTAGCGGCCCTTCTATTGAAGTGTCGGCAGGTGTGGATATTACCGGCAGCCTGGCAGTGGATATACCGGTTGTATTCCAGTTTACCTTAAACTCTGATGCCAGTGTGGGAATAGGAAACTTTACACTCACCGTTAATGGCAATCAGGTAGTTAATGAATCTTCTTTTGGCGGTAATGTGGTGAACTCTTCCTTTACCTATACCACCACTTTTGCTGATGCACAGAATGGTGGTGCTTCATTGGTTTTTTCCATGACAGATGGCAATGGCACTACAGCAACTGAGACGGTAGATCTACTGGTGGCTGCAGAGTACCTCTACTTAAACACCAACCTTACGGCTTTGCCAGGATTTGATCTGGTTGCAAATACTACCATTTCTGATGTTACTGCCGACTCCTCTGTGGTTGATTACAATCAGGAGACCGTATTCGGTGGAGACCAAGTTATTCAAAGCCTCAACAACACAGTTCTTTATGAAGTGCCTTCTGCTGCTATTGACATACTAGATCCTAATCTTACCAGAGCTGACCTGGAAAATGTAATCAATAGTTCAAATTTGGTGGAAACGGTTACTATTGGACCTGGACAAGACATCAGCATTGTGGCCCGTCTCAGGGATACAGATGAATTGGTTTACATCTCAAGAATTGACACTACGTTTAGCCCTGTTCGTACAGGATACCGAAAAACATCGGCCAATGCCGGTCAATAATTAAACCATTTACCACAAATCATAATGATCTGTCAGCATTTGGCAGATCATTTTTTATTTTCACCCTATGGTATTCAATGATTTAAATGACCTATCCTCAAAAGAATTGATCCCGGGTTTTCACGGGAAATTTGTCCATGGAGAAAATCTAACCATGGCATTTTGGGATATAAAAGCAGGTAGTATTTTGCCTGAGCACCATCATCATCACGAACAGGTATGTATTATCTATGAGGGTAAATTTGAGCTTACCGTGAATGGCGAAACAAAAATACTTACGGTGGGAGAGCCTGTGGTTATCCCTTCAAATGCTGTTCATAGTGGCAAAGCCATCACTGATTGCAAAATCACGGATGTCTTTTCACCTGCCAGACCGGAGTATAACCACGATTAATGAGGCTTGTTGAACTTAGGCATATCCTCATACAAATGCCCCTCACTAAACTCAAGTTGAGTATCCTCACCATCTTTGAGCACTCTGATCACCATCCAGATCGTAAGTAGTGGTAATGTGAGGAACATAAATATTATTACGGCCTCAGGAAACCCAATAAAAGGACTCAGCTGATAGATAAACAGATATGCTGTTACGAAGATTATGGGGAGCTTTATGTTTTTCATAGTAGTTTGTAAACCTCACATTTATTACATTGTTTCTATAACAAGCTAAAAATCAGAAATTAAGCGTTTTTATGTACCGAATGCTACTAGTAACTCTCATCGCTGTTTTTTCATTACAGTCCTGCCAGGAGGTAATGCAAACCGAAATCACTTCGCCCAACGGCCAGATTCAGGTCAATTTTTCTATAGAAAGTGGATTGCCGAAATATGCCATTGCTTACAAAGGAGAACCCATTATTGAACCTTCCTCAATTCAGTTTGATCTTATCGATCAAAAAGACCTCATCGGGCTCTCTCTCATATCAAGCAAGGTGGATAGCACCAACGAAAGCTGGACGCAGCCCTGGGGAGAAATAAAAAAAATTAGCAATAACTATAAGCAGCTGACCCTCCGCATGAAGGAAGTTGCCAAGCCCTACAGAGAGCTATCTGTCATCTTTAGAGCATTTAATGACGGGGTAGGTTTTCGATACATTTTTCACGATAGTGATACCATCAAATCCATAACGCTAGCAGATGAGATGACAGAGTTTAATGTTACCGGTGACCCAACAGCCTGGTGGATACCTGCTGATTACAATTCATACGAATACCTATTTTCAGAATCAAAAGTAAGTGCAATTGATGCTTCCAAATATGAAGAGATTAATACGGGTTTCAGGGTGGTAAAAGAGCTAAAGGCTGCCCATACACCATTGACGATAGAGATGGAAAATGGCGTATATGTGGCTATCCATGAGGCTGATCTTACCAATTACCCGGGTATGATATTAAAAGTTGAAGGTGATAATCTCGTTAGTAAGCTCACGCCATCGGATCGGTTGGGCCATGCAGCAAAGGTAGATTTACCATTCGAGAGCCCATGGCGCACGGTTCAAATTGCGGATGGTCCCGGTGGCCTTACCGAATCCATGCTATCCCTTAACCTCAATGACCCAAATGCACTTGGTGACATTAGCTGGGTGAGGCCTATGAAATATATGGGTGTTTGGTGGGAGATGCATCTGGGGACACATACCTGGGAAGCAGGCCCCAACCATGGTGCTACAACAGAACGAGTAAAGGATAGAATGGATTTTGCTGCTGCACATGGATTTGATGGAGTACTTGTAGAAGGCTGGAATACCGGCTGGGATGTATGGCTAACCCCAGAGCGAGATGATGCCTTTGATTTCACTACACCTTATCCTGATTTTGATATCCGTGAAGTTGTAAACTACGGTAGAGAAAAAGGTGTAGCCCTGATTGGTCATCATGAAACAGCTGCTGCGGTAAGCCAATATGAATCCCGTATGGATACTGCCTTTGCCATGTATGGTCAGCTAGGCGTGCCCGCCGTAAAAACCGGATATGTGGGCAATATAATACCGGAGGGAGAGTATCATCATTCCCAGTGGATGGTAAACCATTATGAGCGGGTGATTGAAACAGCAGCCAGAAACAAGGTCAGCATATTAGCCCATGAGTCTATCAAGCCCACAGGAAAGCGAAGGGAGTTCCCTAATTTTATGGCCAGGGAAACAATCCGCGGTTCTGAGTACAATTCACCAATGGGAGGCGGCAACACTCCTGAGCATCTCACCATTGTGCCATTTACCAGAATGCTTGCCGGGCCCATAGATTATACACCTGGAATTTTCCAGCTGGACTATGAGCCTTATGGATCGGATGCCCAGGCACCTACTACTCTGGCTTATCAGCTCGCCTCATATGTAGTTATTTATAGCCCGGTGCAAATGGCCTCTGACTTACCAGAAAACTACGATGGCCACCCGGCATTCCAGTTTATCCAAGATGTGCCGGTAGACTGGGATACTTTTAAAGTTTTGGATGCGAAAATCGGAGACTATGCCGCAATAGCTCGTAATAAGGGCAATGATTGGTTTGTGGGTGCGGTTACCGATGAAAATAGTAGAGAGCTTACTGTCCATTTTGACTTTCTGGAAGAAGGAGTCGTATACAATGCTACCATATATGCCGATGCTGAAACTACAGATTTTGAAGAGGAACCCATGAGCTATGAAATCACTAGCAAGACAATTCAAAAAGGAGACTCACACGTAATCAAGCTTGCTCGAGGCGGTGGACAGGCCATTAGCCTTATCGCTGATAGCACGAATTAATTTTTTGGTTCAATGTGAAATTGTGTGGGTGGGCTTTAAACTAACTGCCCTGATGACCATTTGCCCTTAGGCCGGGCAGGCCCTTCATTTTTTTCTTGACAAAAAAACGAAGCAAAAAAGTCAAGCCGACACGGAGTGGCTGTGTTCATTTCTTAACGGTTCTTATGGCTAAAATTGGCAAAATAAAAAACTCACCGATGAGGGGTGTAACCATCTGATATATAATTGTTTAAAATTAAAATCTTTGCTTAACTGCAGCAATTAGATTACCCCCTCATCGTCTCAGACTGTTTTATTTCGTGACCCAATTTCATCACCATAAGAGACCTAAATTGAACAAGGCCAGTCATCAAAACCAACAATACATTGTTTTAATCCCTCCACTATAATTCATATAGCGCCATTTTTTTTCTATGCTTCACTACAGACCGCTCTTAAAAAATCTTTGCAACAAAAGCATATTGGAGGGAGTATAAACATCTATGGACAAAAACTTAATAATACAATGCTAACGACTACAACAAACAACATTGAAGGAAAAAGAATCACGAAATATTATGGCCTGGTTACCGGTGAGGCCATTATCGGTGCCAACTTCGTCAAAGACTTTTTCGCCAGTATTACCGATATCGTAGGAGGACGATCCGGTTCTTATGAAAGAGGCTTACGGGAAGCTAAAGATATTGCTGTACAGGAGATGCAGGAAAAGGCCCAACAGATGGGTGCCAATGCAGTAATTGCAGTAGATCTGGATTATGAAACGGTAGGGCAAAACGGCGGCATGCTGATGGTAAGCGCTAGTGGTACTGCTGTTGTGATTGAGTAGCTAAGAAGCAGGTAGGATTTTTCTGGCGAACAAGAGCTGATGAGTCTGGTTTCAGAATTCCTGGCCGCTACTAGAAATCGCACCATTCGTAGTGGGCTAGTTTATTTTCTTCACCTGAGTTCGATGTAAGAATTGAAGCTTATAGAAGGATAAGCAGGTGATATTTAGTATATTAAAATTTTGATTATCAATAAGATAACTAAATACCAACCCATGCTATCCTC
This sequence comes from Cyclobacteriaceae bacterium, assembly GCA_965227155.1. Classification (GTDB taxonomy): domain Bacteria; phylum Bacteroidota; class Bacteroidia; order Cytophagales; family Cyclobacteriaceae; genus UBA6059. The sequence continues at coordinate 1,943,734 of OZ245731.1, read as the reverse complement.
TCATAAAATTACTCAGATATTCTGCTCTATTGACGATTTCTGCCAAGATTTCTTACCTGTTTATCAAAAAGGGTTAATAATTAGCAAAAAGCGCCAGCGTCCATCTAAATTGCATTTATCGGAGATCATGACCCTTCAGGTATAGTTCCATTTCTCTGGGTATCGCAATTTCAAGACCTTTTACAAAGGCTATGTGACTCATCTTCTTCGTTCATATTTCCCCAATTTGGTTAGCTACAACCGAATGGTCGAATTGAAGAGGGATAGTCTGTTGCCACTTGCCATTTACTTGAAGAGCATGGCTACAGGTGATTGTACCGGCATCAGCTTTATTGACAGCACTCCACTGAGGGTTTGTCACAATAAGCGCATCCACTATCATAAAGTATTTGGGGGGTTGGCCACAAGAGGGCACTGTTCTATTGGGTGGTTTTATGGTTTTAATACACATCATCACCTCTGAAACTGGTGAAATTGTTGATTTTATGCTTACTCCAAGGAATGTAGACGATAGGAAGCCCCTGCGGATGGAAGGCTTCTTCAAGAAGCTTTTTGGAAAGCTTTTCGGTGACAAAGGCTATATCAGCAAGCAGCTGTTTTCACAACTCTTTTTCAGGCATGTACACCTTGTTACTAAACTCAAACGAAACATGAAATCAAAAGTAATCACTCCGGCCATGGATGCCATATTGATTCGTAAAAGGGCTATCTGCGAGACTATCATCGACCAACTCAAAAATATCTTTCAGATAGAACACTCTAGACACAGAAGCCAGTCCAACTTCTTTAACAACATCTTTTCCGCTCTCAACGCTTATAACTTTTCCGAGAAAAAGCCTTCTCTCAAATTCAACTTTACTGGTACTAAACAACTCATTTTGCCATTGTGATCCCTAACCTTACATCGAATTCAGGTTATTTAGTAATTTTTACTTCGATCAATTTCAGGAACGACAAACGGACGTTTTAAGTAAACTTTCAAATCAATACTTCCAAATCACAAAATCATTCTCAAGATTCTCTTTCCGACTGGTCGGGTTTTGCATGCCGTTAGTTAACTCCACTACCCTATCGAAAATATAATCCTTCAGTTCGCTAATGTAGACCTTGCCATCTGCATTCATATCAGCAGCTCTGCTGCTAATACCATACAAGAGACTGTAGGTAAAAACTCCATTTTTCCATTGATCAGACTCCAGCGCAAATTCCACTCCTCCAGCTGATGAAATGACTTCTGAGCCGGTTCCTGATCGTACATCATTGAAAAGCTGCTTCATAAGCTCAAAAGAATTTGATAATCCCAATTCATTCGATTTGGTTGTGTATCCCTGAAAATCTCCTCGAAAGGTAAGATTTGGCATCTTTTCTACTTGTGTACTAGCACGTTGAATTTCATCTTTATCAACCTCTCCCGAATGGCAAGCATCTATCAACAGCACCTTATTTCTGGCAGGGATACCATCTACTAAAGACTCTAAATTTTCATATGCTAACCCTCGGCTAGCGGGGTTATTAAAATCCATATCATGCATCGATAGGAAGTAGTCGTAATTCTGATCCAACAGACCATGTCCAGCATAGAATACCACAACATGATCATAGGGTTTGGTGCTCAAGAGTTGTTCCTGAATCTCTAGGATATTTTCCGACGTAGCGTCTTCATTAATAAAACTTAGTAACTCTACTTTCTCATATTGATCGTTGGATTTCAATAGTGCGGCAAGATCCTGAGCATCTTTCTCTGCATAAGTCAAATCAAATCGGCTATCGTCATATTTTGAGGCACCAATAGCTATCAGGTACAAAGAGGGCTTTTCAAAATCAGCTAAACACTGTACTTCTATTAGCTCTTCAAATGAAAAGACTCCCTGGTCGTTCAAGACCTTAATTCCAATAACATTCCTTCCTGGGGTTAAGTTGATTTTTAACTCGTCCGACCAATCACTTCCAGACGGGACATCAAGTACTCTTCCCCTACTTCCATACAAGGGCACGTCATTTACACTTACCATAAGCCTGTCGAGCGAATAACCATTTGGATCGGATGCTTTCGCTCGAATGGTAATATTTGTTTCTTCCGTTTCTGTATATTGATTGATACTAGAATCTAGCTCAATCAAGGGTGCACCAAGTTTATCAATACCTTTATAGTTTATGTATTGTGCCATACGAGAATTGGAAAAACCCATCTTTCGTAATCTTTTTACGTAAGCATTTTCAAAGGCCTTGATTGTTTCTGTTTTGGCATAGCCAAGTTTTTTCAAAACCTTATCTGGGCGGTTGTACAGTAAATCAAATTGATCAAATCCATAAGTCTTCATTCCATTAACATAGTAAACATCTTTGGCAGCATTTTTGGACGCAGCAAAGTACTTATTACCAGATTCACCTATGTCTGTGGAAATGAACCAATCCTTACTGTTCTTTAGACCTTGAATAGTGAGTAGGGGATTTGCCTCTTTTAAGTCGAAATCCCAAAGAATAACAGCACCATTTGGATAGCCAGCAAAAAGATATTTCTCATCATAACTAAGGTCGATAGAGTTTGGGCTGTGACCATCTTGCCTGGGAAACTTGTGCTGTAACTTCCTAGAAGATAAATCCCATACCTGCAACCCTCTGGACGAGTTTACAACAAGTCGGGTAGCATCTTTACTAAAAAGGATATCTTCCGTTTTCGCCCCTACCTGTAAACTGTATTCAGGCTTAAAAGTTTGGGCATCTAACATGTACAATTTTGAGTTAGGACTAGCTGCAGCAATCTTGCCTCCAGTTGGCGAATAGACTCCTTGACCTGCAAAATACTGGAAACGTGCTTCCGAGATCATATTAAAATCTACAGGCAAATTGATATCTCTAATCTTAGAATGATTTGACATATCCCATACAGACAGATTTCCCTTAGGATAATTTCCCGAGATATATTGGCTATTATCGGGAGAAACAGCTAAGCTGTAGACACCCTTCCCGTCAAAATGCTCCGATATTACTTCATCAGCAATCAAATCATAGGCGGTGATTCCCCCTCGGCCAAAATAACTCTGTGCTCCAAATATGAGCTGAGCATTGTCTCTGGAAATAGCGACAGATCCCATCAAAGCATATCCTGGCATTCTATCCTTTATTTCAAAATCCTGATCAAAGACCGTATAACCAGTGGTGAAACGTGTATAATCTGCCGACTTTGCAATTTTGAACCCGCCACTAGAATTACTGCTTTGAAGAAAGCTCAGATCCGCCATGCTAAACCTCACGAGTCTGTCATCTACCTGATAGAATAAATACGGATTTTCTTTATCCAGAGCCAAAAGATTGGATATCGTACCACTTTTACTCTTTAAAAGAACTTCCGTCCTAAGCGTCTCTAGATCAAGCTCACATACAGCATATTTATATCCAAAGCGCAACTTCTTTCCGTCTTCGGATATGCTAAAATTATCAGGTGTATCCCTAAGATTACCAGCACCTCCCACGGCACTAAAATCGAACTCTTTGAAAGGAATTGAAATCTCTTCTCCAAAAGTTGACTTATTCCAACCTCTAATCTCTTGTTTTGCATCTCGATTGCTGCCTCGGGCACAATAGAAGAGTATGTCATTATGCAAAAGCATTGAAGCATCAGACAACTTCACATCATCACCTGCATTAATTTCTGCTATGTGTTTTCCATCACTTATCCTTAATTTTTTAATTAGGCCTTGGCTACTAACAACAAATAAATTTTTATCCCCTGTCAGTTCAAGAACCCATTCCTCAAAAATCTTTTCCTTCCACAATTGCTGGCCTTTTAGATAATCATACACTGCCAAGTATCCATCCCGAGAACCTACAGCTAACATAGAGCCTTCTTTCAAAAACCGAACGGTTTCAACACTTCCAAAATCAACCTGGAAAGAAAAGATGAGTTCCCCTGATTCAATAGACCAAACACGAATAGGTCCAGTACCTAATTCTCGTCCAACAAGGTATTTTAGATCTTCCGTAACATCTACACGAATCAATTCATTGACATAATCTTCAAGCTTTATTTCATCGATCATCTCACCTGTAATCGTGTTCCAAAGTGTCAATGATGGACCTATCAAAGTCAGAAGTTTATGGCTAGAAAAAAGCTTCATCCATTTTATATATTCCCCAGAATACCCTTCACTGAATAGATTACGTAATTCTCTTCCGGTCTGCAATGACCATAAACGAAAACTTCCGTCCCGAGAACTTGTCACAATAAACTCTTCACTAGGATCCATAGTATAATTCACTATCTCACGGGTATGTCCTGCGTTGACCCTAAGTTCATATTGCTCAGAGTTACTCCTAGTAGTTAAACTTTCCTCTAGTTTGGAAACCGTAAATACCTTTTCTCGGGGCTGGGCTGCAGCTATTTCTTCTTGACTTTTGATTTCCCAACCATTTTTCAATACCTCGGGCATGTTAAGTGACCAAACACTATTCTTAAAATCGAAGTAGAGCTGCTCTCCTCTAAATTGAAGATTTCTAGGGTAGCCAAATGCGGTAACAGATTTAGGACTTACTTTGGTCAAAGAAGCCTTTTGCACATTTAATACTTCACCACCATTCGATCTATTATATATTTTGAGACCTTCTTCTTTTCCGACACTTGAGCTTCCTGAGAATCCAATCGCTATAAAGTCTTTACTGATATCCATCGCTAGAGTCAAATCGATTCCTTCTCCGGCATTGATAGAACGCCTCTCCTTGCCCGATTTCAAATCCGTGATTTTGATTATTCCTTTCCTGTCTGCCGAAATAATCTCCTGGCTCTCCAAATCAATGAAGCAGGCCTCGACCCAGTCTTGATGCACTTGCTGATTAAAAAGGGTATCGTGCGATGCGACATCAAAAACTTGAATGAAACCGTTCCGAGTCCCACATATGATTTTTGAATCATCCCCAGAAAAATCAAGTGAACGAATAGATCCAACTCCCGTGACCCAGAACTTATCTACCGAAGTACTAGTGCCAATATCCCAGTAATCGATCAATACTGGCGATGCTGTTATGACTTTTGATCCATCATTTGATATTGCTGCCGAAAAGTTATTTGCTACACGAACTTGCTTTTGGATCTGCCCAGTCGATCTCGAAATGACTTGAATACCATTTTTTGTGTGTACTGATATGATCTTATCATTTACAGACTTGATTTCATGAAATAGACCACTGGACGTGCTACCTAAGGCAATGCTTTTAGTGATCTCAGCCTTTTCAATGCTCCATAAACTCATCATGATATTTCCGTCACCTAGTATCAGGTTACTTCCATCATCCGAGATCGTAAAAGCGTCTAACCTCGATTGAAGTGTGACCAAGTTTTCACCTGCCTGAGCGAGGGTTTTTAGATGGAAAAAAATTAGAAGTGAAATCAGGAAGTATTTCATTGGTGGAGATTTTAAGATTGAAACTGTTGGCTGTGGAAGCAGATACTATTGAAAGATACTGAAGTTTGTGAACTTTCTGATCCTTGGAACTATCAGGGTTGGCTCCTGCATTTTGAACCAAATGCCAGATCCATTATCAAAGACGTGAGTCATCGCATGGTATTTATACGATGATTTAATTTCCTTAAAAAAGCCACGATAGGAGGTCATCGACTCTAGTGCCTGTCTTTACGTATAATCTCTGGCAATTGGCAACAAGTACATCCGAAATGATGTGATTCTCAAATACATCAATTTTTCCCATGAAATAAAGACCCATTACCCTGGATCCACTCGGCGGGGCATTATCTGATGATGTTTCCAGTGTTAGATTTGAAATGATAGACTTAAACCCAGTGATATCAGAATATCCGGCCCCAATCAGGATCAGTCTCTTGGCTAAGGTGACGTCACCATAGGAAATCGGACTGCCTGTTATATGGATGGTATCTCCATCGGCAGCAGCATTGATCCCCTCCTGTAAATTTTGGAATTGAGCCGAAGCAGCCTGATCGTTATTTACGGTATAGGAGCTTTGTGCATAGCTCTGCAAATGAAGGCTTAATGAAAAAAAGGAATGCGGATATTATCTTCATGTATCAGTGTATAAAGGTTTTGTCAAAAGCTTTCTGAAATGTTTCTTTATAAGTTCCCAGATAGACCCGTTTCATCCCTGTCGAATCATTTTTGTTGCTCAGCTCCAGACTGTTAAATCCAAAAATTGCCTTCAGGCCTTTTTCTTTATTGAAAAGTCCATATCCTTCTGAGAGGTCAGAATGTTGTACAAACTCAAAAATTGGCAGTTTAATCATGAGTAAGGGTTTGCTTTCGTGATTATAGCACGGATTTTATCATTGTTTAGGTTGCCATAAAAGTAAGCCTGGTTTCCCTGATCATCCACAATACGCAGTGTTTGATCGAAAGTGTGGATGTATTCATATTTAATGCCTTTTCCAATACCATAAAATAGTTCGAAGCTCCCTTTGGCTGGCAGATGGTCGGCTATGTATTTCAAATGAATTGTTCCCATTCCATCCAATCTTCAATGATTTTAAGCCGAATCTGTTGGTCTTTTATACCCCTGATCCTCAAAATGTCCTTGTAGCCTCGTTTTAGCGTGAGTAGGCCTTCTTCGTCCAGAAATTGACTTTGAAAAGTCCCACTTCCCCTGGTATATTGGATGGCATCAGCTATTGGAAGTATTGAATGGCTTGTAAAGGTATTGATAATGATAGGTTGAAAAGAGAATATCCCCAATTGCCTGGAATGTAGGGCGGCTTGTTTGAGACTGTCTTGAAGTATCTTATGATTTGATGATGCAATAACAGATGCCTCGGCAATCAGATAGCCTAAAGCCAATATAAACAATAGAAAGTGTGGCAGTTTTTTCAAAATATTCAGTTGTTATTCATCAGGCAAAAGCGTTGTTCCGGATATTTGGGCAAGCGGATATAGTACCCAAATGGTCAATAGATTGAATATGAACAAGCCCAATAGTACAGCGAGTATGGCGAGCAAATTATCATTCCATTCGACCAATATCTCAAGCTTGGCCAGATATGCTTTGATTTCGTTTATTGCTGACCAGCTAACTACTAGAAGTGTCACATTAAAAAAAAGGAGTACTGCCACAGCAATTTCCACCAGCACCGTGTAAATCGTTTGGATAATACCCAGTGAAATGCCATAGATCATTAAGCCAATCACTACTGACGCCACTGTAACCACTGCAAGTGCGCCAAACCCATAGTCGTGGGGGAATGGCAGTTGATTCAAGATGATCAAATACAGGACAAAAAGTACTATCAGGGATATGACAAAGGCAGGGGTTTGTTTGTTTTCCATAGGTGTTTGCTGATTGATTAAGTGTGGATCACTGATCATTCATTCGCTACTCACTAAGTATATAATTCCGATAATCCCCTCGATGACGATAATGGCCTTATACCATTTCCAAATGATACCACATACCACCAACCCTGCAATACTAGCCCATATCACATCTTCGCTTATTTGCTGGTAGGTATAAATACTGCCTGCCAGAAACCCAATGAAAGCCAATACACCCCTTACCTGCTCCTCACTGTCTTTTTTTGTCGTACTTTTTGGGCCTGATGATTTAGATGCCTGACTTTTCGCTCTCGGTGGTGGATCATATACCTCGATTCTGCCAGTTCCCCAGCAGTAAGGACAATTCTCCTTGGGGTTTTCATAGAATACACCACCACTTTTTACTCATATTGTATTGCCAGATCCATGGCACGAGGGGCATGTTTTTGTTGACATAAAGAAATCTTTAGTCTAAATATTCAACAATCATCCATACACCATCTACTCTTGTAAATCTTGCTGAGCGGATTTCTGAACTTCCCATTTTATTTAACAGAGGGCCATACATATTTCCAGCAAAACCTCCACTTATATTTAGATCCATCACATAATCACAATTATAGCCAGGCTTACCATTCGCTTTTTCACAACTATATTTTTCAAATGATCGGATAGAATAATTTACACCTGAGGTTGCCATGCCCATCAGCTTAACTAGAGCAGACATTGCATCTTTTGCTTCAACTTTAGTCATCGATTCTTGCTTTTGCAACTTTGCTTGAAATTGATAATTGACAGCCCACTTCATTTGTTCCTCCGTTGGCTCGCCTGTTTTGGTAGTTACATTCATGAGTGCTTGTAATTTTTCTAATTCACGTTGCTCAGCCAATTCTCTTTCTCGTTCAATACGCTCCATTTCTGCGATTTTCTTTTGCTGTTTTTGTATTTCTGCGGCATTAATTATCAAATCTTTGTTTATCTGAGCAAGCTCAAGAAGTTTAGAAATTGTAGGGGTTTTGATTTCGATATCTGTGAGATATTTCTTCTTAATATCGTTTATTTCACTTACCGACTTAGCATTGTCTAACAATTCAACTATTTGATCTTTATTCGCTCTTACCATTTCAGCTTTCTTTGAGTATATGAGGGAGATACTTTTCTTTACGGATGAATACCCAAGATATTTTTCATACCTTTTTATAAAACCATCGTAGAATAAATCTATATCCTCGATTGATTCAAGATCAGAACCTATACTTCCCAGGATATTTAATTCATTTGACATCCTTTTTTCCAATGCAAGATCAAGCTTGTTGCCAATAGCTTCAAGTAGTATTTTTTTCTCATTATCCCACAAGTAGAGGTATTCCATCTCCAGTTTCTTTTCAGATGCAAGTAGCTGCTCCAGAGTAGGATTTGAATCTTCATTTATTTTTTTAACCTCACTATAAAACTGATTCCTGATGTCAGACATTTTTTGGGCAAAATCTGCAAATTCTTGGTTGGTGTTCTTTCTAGACAACAATTTTATATTGGCCGTTTCTATAGGAACATAGTATTCGTTTAATAATGCCAATGTGACATCAGGAAGTCCAGATCTGATTGAAAATTCTAAAATTGGGTATCCATCTATTCTTAAAGTCTCTATTTTATAATCACGTTCTTTTTTTATATCCACTAAAGTATTCTTAGCTTTTTTTTCATTGCCATCCTTTAGATAGGAGATTAAATCACCCAGCAACTCATCTATTGCATATAACTCTACTTCAGCGATAGGAAATGTGTATAAATCAGAGCCATCTCCTTCACCAAGTTTTTTCTCTAATACAGTCATTGCAATTTTTCTCCCAGAGAGGTTCACATCAAATTCCTGAAAACCAAAAATGTCTTTAAGTTGTAAAATGATACTTTGACCATTATCGGAGGACAGCTCAATTTTGGTTGGTCTATTATTACGCAAAAACCTTGTTTTACTTGTTCCAGAACCAGCCCAGATTTTAAACTTTCTGATTTCTACATCCTCGTCAAACTTAAACGTAACCGACTCACCAAGGCCAGCTTTTGGATTTCGTAACCCATACTTGGTTCTTGGGCCCCAATTGTTAATTAAATTACCATCAATTATATGTTTTGCAGGTGACTGAATGTGAGAATTAGACGCCTTAACTTTTGAGGGGATTACTTTCATTAGTGGTCCATCTATTTCTGCTTTTTGATTATTTGGTATGCTTCCAGCTTGGGCAAAAACATAATTTGAACCGATAAAAAGTAGCAATGAAACCAAGTAATTGAAAATGATTTTTTGAATTGCTGTTTTCATAATCTTTAGCTATTTAATTAAGCAAAAGCTTTCTTCATTTTCCATAGTTCTACCTTCATGGGTAAGTTGTTTTAGATAAAAGTTGGCATAGGCTTCATAGGCGTATAGTTCCTCAGTAAGTTTTCCATCTTTTATACTTTTACTCAAGTCTGCTATTTTGAAAGGACCTGATACACCAGTCCTCTTGTCGTCAAATGCTTGGTCTACCGCTCTACTTTGTTGCGCTTCAACAAAGTGAATTCTGACCATTGGTCCACTAACAATGTAATAATCAAGTTCTTTATTTTCTATCTCCTCCTCTAACATATAAAGAATCACATTTGGGTGATACATAGACTGAAGAATGTCAAGCATGTAAAGTCGATAGTCATATTCGAAACATTCACAGTCTACTTTGTCACTATAATTATTTAAGCAAGTAGTCCGAGCCATATCTACATATAATTTAGTCTTTTCCTCATTTAGTATCTGACGAATATAAGGGTACTCCTTCCTTTTAATTTCTAGAGTTAAATCCTTTGGCTCATAATCAGTAATCTTGTTTTGCAACTCTCGATCGGCGTACAATGCCCCTTTTCCACTTGCGTGTCTTTCTCTTGCGGCATATAATTTTTTGGTTGGATATGTATTAGCAAATGCTTCAGCTTTTTCGGGATCAAGTCTATAATTAAAATATATCAATGGATAACCTACATTTGTACTATTAAGTGTTTGGACTAATATCTTGTAATGATTTTTATCAAAATCATAGCTATTGAAACTTGTCCAATTGTATGCATTTGCTTCTTTAGTATTGGGCAAAGTTTTACTAACTGCTACAATTTTTTCATGCAAACCCGAGTTTTTGTATTTATCCCACACACGTCGTGTTTCAAATTCACTGGCATTGTATGCTACATAAAATTCTTTAGCCCCTTTATCAGATAAAAGACTTTTTAACTGTCCTTTATACAATGGATCGTCAGGCGTCATTTCACTGATCATCTTGATTGCTTTAAAACGAAGTTTTTTATCTTCAACATTTATTTTTCCATTCCCTGTTTCTCCTCCTAGCAACTTACCCTTATATGCTTCCATGTAGAAATTTTCCAATAAATCGTCCCCAAAATCAATAAGGACACTTTCCCCAGCAGGTTTTGGTATATCTTTGGGCTTTCCATCAGTTTGATTGGTTTTCCTCTCATCAACAAAAAAATCACTTGAATTTTGTTGCTTATCATTTCCCTTTTCCGTTGCTTTTTCAACGGCTTCTTTCAGGTCTTTTTTCAGTTTTTTTAAAGCCTGGGGACTAGAGGAGAAAGGCATAATTAAAATAAATAGCCATGGGAGGATAAAAGATCTTGTGTTCATCATCTTGATTTCTTTAGAATACTGGCTTAAATAAAATCACTGCAAACAAGGATTAAAACGCTACTTTTTGATAATTTTTATTCGCCATAAATGCTCACAAATACGTGAATAATGAAGCATATCCGAATATTATCTAATTGTTAATAAATGATTGTCTCTACATACAATCACAGAAATTACTTAGCATGTTATACCTTACCCTTTATTTTACTAGAATGAAAGACATAATGTACATGTGTGGCATGGTTTTATTGTTGCTTTGTTGCAAGTCACTGTCACACGCTCAGAAGATACCATTGGACTCCATTAAGGATCTTTTTGAAGGTCACGCTTCCATTGATACCACCCTGGTCAACATTAGAAATGACCTGGTCCATCAAAAGATCTTTTATGAACCAGAGGATTCTACCCTGCTGTCCTTCACGCGGGAAACGCTGAAAATAGCTGAAGATCTGAACTATGTGAAAGGTCAGGTGATGGCCATACAGCGGATCGCGGTGGTTATTCAGTACCTGCAAGGAAAGCCCATTGAGTCGATTGACTATTATCAAAAGGCTTTGGGGCTATTAGCTGACAAACCTAAGCTTAAGAAGTACATTCCGGGGAGCCTGATTAACCTTGCAAACATCTACAACGAACAGGGTGATCATGAAAAGGCGCTTCAATTATTCAAAAGACTTTATCGCGACTTTAAGAACAATGATATTACCTCTCAAAGGATCGCAACTGTGTTTGCAGATATGGGCAATTACGATTCGGCTATTTATTACTTTAAGATAGCCATCGTGGACGCTACGAAAATTAAAAATTATCATGCACTTGCGTATTCGCATGGCTCTATCGCTTTTCAGCTAGCCATGATCAATCAGTTGGACTCAGCAAAAATGCATGTGGAAAAAAGCCTGTCCTTACTCGAGCAACACAAGATTGAATTCATCAAAAGAACTATCTATGGCAACGCTGCCACGATCTATCAAAAAACGGGGGATTATGATCGTGCTGAGAAGTATGCTAATGAGGCTTTGGAGGTTGGTAGCCCTGGAAGTCTTGCCAGCTTGCGAAACATTAATGCAACCCTGTATGAGGTCTACAAGGCTCGAAAGGAATTTAATAAAGCACTGGAGGCCTACGAAAAATATGTCGCTTTCAACGATAGTGTGACTAACAACGACCGGAGGCTTGAAACAGCCAAAAAAGAGATTGAGTTTGAAGCCAGGCAAAAAGAGCTCCTCGCAAAAGCTGAAATCGATCAGCAAAACCTTGAAAAGAACATCTTTATTTCTTCCGGTGGTGCTTTGATGTTTTTCCTGCTGGTTGGATTTGTACTGTACCGTCAAAAAAGTCAGGAGCGAACAAGAGCAATTGAAGCAGACTATAGACGTAATTTGGCGGAATCAAAACTCACAGCACTTCGCGCGCAGCTCAACCCCCACTTTATCTTCAATGCGCTCAATGCTATAGACAGTTACATGAACGAGGCGGGAGTAGAAAAAGCAAGTGCATACCTAGCCAAATTTTCCACCCTCATGAGAAGTATCCTGGATAATTCTGATAAAAGCTGGATAAGCCTGGAAGAAGATTTGGCCTTGATCAAGCTCTATCTCGATATTGAGCTATTGCGTATGGATGACAAACTCGGGTACGGTATTTATGTGGACGATAATATTGATCCGTCAAATGTGATGGTTCCGTCATTGTTTCTACAGCCATTTATTGAAAACAGCATCGAACATGGCATTTCTCAAAAGCCAGGAGGAGGGAGAGTGAGTATCCGGATTGAAAAGGAAGAAAAGGAACTCATATGCATAGTAGAAGATGACGGATCAGGATTTTCAGGTGACATTCATGAAGGTTCTAAGGGACTTTATATTGGTAGCTCCAGGATTGATTATATCGACCAAATAACGAATGGCGAATCTCAATTTGAGATCACCAACAGGGATCCCGGGGTACGGGTCACCGTTCGAATTCCTTACAAAACTGAATTTTGAGCATGTGGAAAGTAATTCTTGTAGATGACGAAGCTCATGCCATTTCGAGGCTAACCAGATTTATGTCCGAACGCAACTATGACTATGAAATAATCCGAACTTGTGGATCTCTGGAAGAAGCTATGCTTGCAATAGAAGAAACGGAACCCGATCTTGTCATCTTAGATATAACCCTGGGAAATGCAACTGGTTTTGATCTGCTCAAAAAGCTTCCCTCAATAGACTTTAGCATTATTTTCACCACAGCCCACAATCACTTTGCAGTGGAGGCCTTTGAATACAGTGCGCTTCACTACCTTCTGAAACCAATAACCGAAGATACTTTGGAGCAGGCTTTAATCCGGTTTGAAGAAAAAGCAAATCAGCAGCGAACAAACAGGCGTCTTGATAATTTGCTCTATAACCTGGAGGTCCATTCAGCAGTGGATAAGAAGATTGCCGTACCGGGAGTAAATGGCATATCATTTTATAAAATTGGAGAAATAATGAGGCTGGAAGCCGACGGTAATTATACACACATCTATTTAGGTTCAGGGGAAAAACACTTAGTGACACGTAGACTGAAGTATTACGAAGAGCTACTCGATCATCGCAGCTTTTTCAGGGTACATCAAACTCATTTGGTACACCTGTCTTACGTGGAAAAGTACGTAAAAGGAAAGCAGTCTTATCTGTTAATGTCCAATGGCGAAAAAATTCCGGTAGCAACTAGAAAAAGAGAGGTGTTTTTAGATCAACTGGCTAAGAATAAACAGATATGAGGGCTTTTAACCTGATTAGGCAGGAAGCTTCCAATATGTAGGAGCTTGACCAGTTTCTTAACAACACTAGCATGCTTGCTACCAACCGGACTCTTTTCAAATATTTCTCCATCAATAAGTTCAACATGGTCATCTGAGCTTAATATGCCTGCCTCACCCATTCTCATATATTCCTCAACAGTGATCAATCTTTTAGCAACCTCCGCCATATGTTAAAAGATATGTAACATTAATCAAACCGCCTCTATCTACTCCTCAGAAATATATTTCCCTTTATTTAGATTGAAGCAAATTTTGCTAATCTAATTTTTTGTTAATTCGTATTCATAAAGAAATATTTTAATCCCAACCCTGTGAAAAACTATCTATACCTTAATGGATTTGAGGGTTATTCGAGTGTACACGATGTTAAGGTATTGAGCCTGGCCTTGGGCAGTGAAGTATACTCGGTAAAAACGCTGAAGGCAACTGAGTACATTGATTTGTCAGGGCTTGAGAAAGGTTACTATTTGGTAAACTTTGTGGTTAACGGAATGCCTTACCAAGAAAAGATTATCAAAGAATGAAATGATGTGCATGAAAGCTATTCCAACACTTTTAGTATTTGCACTCGTTGCTTGCGGACAAAGCGAAGATTGTGATCCAGTCGCTCCTTTTCAAATTTATTTTAGTATCCAAAGCGAAAATGGTGAGAATATATTCGTATTACCAACTTATGAGATAAACATGCTCAGCGTACAATCTGATGATGATTACTTTAAATGGGATCAATCATACACTATGGAGTTTGAGGATCAGCTGCTCATCGGATTTGACCCGGTTATTTTTTTTAATCAGAATTCTTACAACTTGTATTTCAACTATGGAAATGGAGAGGTTGATACACTAAAGACTCTGAATGGTAATCTTTTTAGTCAAATATCCTGTAATGTTTTTGAAGCAACGGGAAGAGTTGACTTTCTTTTTAATGGTGAGCAACAGTCAAGTTTAGATTTAAGTGATGATAATATTGTTAGTAGGTTGGTGAGGAGTCGTAAAGAACGTGGGGGCGATTTCAAACCGTTTATTATAGCTTTAAGGAGATGACAATCACTGGTTAAATTTGATAGGTAGGGCACAGTGAAATCTTTGCTACATGAAACAGAAAGCCAACTTGGACTATTGATTTTACTGCAGGCTATGAAGTATATTCATTAAACTTTGTGGTTAACGGAATGCCTTACCAAGAAAAGATTATCAAAGAATGAAATGGAACATTTGAAGCTGTTTTTAGCATTTTTAATGCTCGTAATTTTTGGTTGTAATCAAAATGATACGTGCGATGCATTTCCATCTTTTCAGATATACTTCAGCATACAGGATGAAAATGGTGGTAATATATTCGAATCGCTAGGATTTGACATTCAGCAGCTAAATGTACGATCTGATGTTGACAATTTCTTTTGGGACCAATCTTTAATTAGAGAGTTTAATAACAAGCAAGTCATTGGGATTGATAAGCTATCTTTTATCGGTCACTCCATCCAACAGATTTACTTTGATTTCGGTAATGGTAGTATTGACACGTTAAGGGTAGAGGATGGTGGGCTTCTGGATCAAACTTCATGTGATGTTTTCAATGCGGAAGGAGTTGTTCATTTTTATTACAACGATCAGCTGCAAGCAAGCTTGGATTTAAGTAACGATGATCTTATCAACCGCTTGTTAAGTAGCCGAGAGGAGGATGGTTCCGGCACTCGTCCATATGTTATAGAATTGAAAAGATAAAGAGCCCTAAGTTTAACCAGTTTGGTAGGTCGCATCGCATGATGCGACCTTTGCATTAGATCTGGACTATGAAACGGTAGGACAAAACGGCGGCATGCTGATGGTAAGCGCTAGTGGTACTGCGGTGATGATTGAATAAAAGAACTAAACCCGATTGATTTTGAGTACCAATCGGGTTTTTTATTATTTACTCCTCAGAAATATATTCCCGCTTATGGTTTCAAGATCAAATCTTGGCCCACCGTTAATAACTCGGGCATGAACCTTCTGCCCTACGACCTGATTCAATCCCGATTTGTTATCTAAAAATTCCAGGTCTAGGTCGGTATACATTTCACCAGAGATAGTGCTTGCCTTGATTTCGGCACCAGAATCCTCGGGAAAACTGATATCAATATCCCCGGAAATGGTTTTGAGATTCATTTTATTTTGAAATAGATCCATGGTGATGCTTCCGGAAATAGAATTGAAGTCTACGGCCAGATGAGCCGGCATGTTAACCTCCACAAATATGTCAGTGGAAAAACACTTCTTATTTAACCCTTTCCAGAATGCTTCAAGTTTCTCTTTGTCCGTGCCAATCGAGAGCAAACCGTTTAAGTTTTCTACCGTCAAGGTGTAGGCCTCATCGTTTTCGCCTTCATCAATGAGGGCTGAAACATACACTTGAATTTGATCAGTGGATGCGGTAGTTACCTTCACCTCTTTAGCATAAGGAAAATTTAGGCTCACAGCTTCAATGCCAGCAGCTTCAATTTTCTCCTCGATAATTTTCTGAGTCCATCCACTAAAGCTTATAAGGAGGAAAAGAACTATTATGATTCCCTTTTGCATAAGATTAGTTTTTTCTGATGTATACATTGCCACTGATGCTCTTCACAGAAAATTCAACCCCTCCACCATTGAGGGTACCTTTGGCTGAAATACCTGCTGCTACACGCTTCATGCCTTCTTTTTCTGGAAAATCGAAATCCATATCGGTGTAAATCTCACCACTGACAGATTTGAGATCGAAGTTGCCTTTGGTGTTGGCAGGCAGGGCGATATCAATTTCCCCGCTGGTGGAGGTGATAGAATGCGGACCTGCCTGGCTTAAAGCAGCATATTGAATTTCAATATCTGAACTCAAAGTCCAGAGCACCAGCGGTCCGGTTACATCCTTTATCATCAGACCACCGATGTTTGATTTGGCTTCAACCTCTCCGGCCATTCCTTCAACCATAATGTCTCCATTTTCCCAGCCCTTTCCATCAATGCTTATATTCATAGATTTTGGGACGTAAAATATATAGTTGGCATCTCTGGATTCTCTGCTGGCGCCTTGTACCATTATTTCATTTCCTTCTAGTTTATAATGGAGGCCAATGTCTGTATTATCCACTCCGGTAGCCGAAAGAGGCTTCAACCCTTTGGCTTTTTCCGGCAAGCCTTCATAGCCGTCAGCTTCCATAATCAATTCATTCTTATCATGCGCCTTGATGATCATGTCACTCATCAGATTACTGATCATTAGCTTTTGATCAGCAGGATTGCCCTTGATTTCCACGGTGTATCGCACTCCGGTTAAGTTTGCCTGGGCAATGAGGTAAATACTCATCAAGGTCAGGGCTGTTGTCATTACAAATCGTTTCATATTGGTTTTATTTTGAGTTTTCTATATCAAAAGTTGGATACCGGTTTCAGCATTCTTGCGAACGGTTTCCAGTGTGTTTTCATCATTTTTTAGTTGCTGTAGCGCATTGATGGCACTTTTTTCCTCAAGTTCCACCATCATTTGAATCAGGGTGATTTGCACAATGGGGTCGGATTGGAATTCAAAGGACTTTACCAGTGCTGCACGCACCGTATCATTGGCAGCAAAATGACCCAAAGCCTCAGCAGCGGCCAATCGTACATTGGGGCTTTCATCAGTATTGAGTGTTGCAACCAATGTGTTGATTAAGGTCTGATCTGGCACTACACCTGCTGCCATATTCACAGCCTTTATACGCTCACTGGCTGATTGTGGCTGTAGTTTTGACTGAACCACCAGCTGACGAGTGGCAGCAAGCTCCTGTTGCAAGGCAGCTAATTGGTTGGAATCCACAGTATCATTTTTCAATAATAAACCCGCAGCCAGACCTGTCATCAACAATGCAATAGCCGCAGCAATCTGTAACCAAACTGATCGAACGTCATAGCCACTAGTTGACTGCTGCTCCGCTTCAAGAGCGGCTTTAAACCTGGCTTTGGCAAATGGTGACGGTGAAGCTTCAGGTAAAGTGCTTAGTTGATTCCCAAGGATTTTGAGAGCTTCCACCTCTTGCTTTAGATCATCATGCTTTGCTAGAGCATCTTCAAATTCCTGATGCTCATTCTCGCCTAATTCGTCATCCAGGTAGGCCTGCATCTTCAACTTTATTTTATCTCTTTCCATTGCTTCTTAATTGATACTGAAATAAGCGGATCTTAAATCTTTCATAGCCCTGTGCACCTGCACTTTTACATTGCTGATAGTTATGCCTTTTATAGCAGCTATATCCTCATAATGCATGCCCTGGATTTTACTCATCACCAGCAGTTCGCGTTTTTCGAGCGGTAGCTGCTGTAATGCCTCCTCCAATTGCTGCTGCTCTTCGCGCAGATCGAGATCATACTCTATACTGGCGGAAGCTTCAATCTGATCCACCGAAGCAAATCGATCTCTTGATCTCATCTGTTGCTGATAATGGTCATAGAAGAGATGCCTTGCCAACTGGTAAACCCAGGTTTTGAAAGGGTATTCAGGGTTGTAACTCGATCTGTATTTCATAATTCGCATAAATACATTTTGCAACAAATCCTCACTTGCCATAGGATCTCTACAGAGCTTCAGAAAAAAATTGTAAAGCTTCATTTGATACCGGTCATACAGGACTTCAAGATCCTTGAGTTGCCCATCTTTGACTCGCCGCATCAATTCTTCATCGGATAATGGCAAGGTACTTTTATTGTTGTTCAGAGGGGTTACAGAAAAAAATGCGAATGGTTACAAGGTAGAGAAAAAATAATTGGAGGCAGGTCAATCAACTTCATCCTCTCCAAGCTCCGGTGCTTCCCATTGAATTACAGAGGGTGTTTTGGAAAATTTAATCGGTTGATGGATGAGTGGCATGAGCGAGCCTTCATAGAACATCTCCCTCGCCTGAAAATGAGGGTAGTCCTTTACTTCTGCAATTTCCAGTACCGGCGTGAGACAGATATCTGCCTGCGTAGCCAGTTGTTCCCATTCAGCCCTGGTCTTTGACTTGAACAATGCGGCCACTTCCGCCTTTGTATTTTCCAGATCAGGATCACCAGGGATGGCTTTGTTCTCCCACTCAGCTTTGTTAACCAGCCTACAGAAGTTTGTCCAAAACTTTGGCTCCAATGCGCCTAGTGCTACCCATTTATGATCCGCCGTTTCATACACATTGTAGTTGGGAAGCTGTCCACTCAAAGCCATATGTTGGTTTTCGGGGTTTTGTCCTTCAGCGAAATATTGGTTGAAGGCAATGGTCGCGAAAGGCAGCAAGCCATCCGTCATAGAAATATCCACCTGCTGACCCTCACCGGTAGTATGCCTGCTCAATAAAGCCGCCATCACACCCTGAATGGTTTGATAGGTGCCGGATGCAATATCAGCCAATTGCACTCCGGGGATCACAGGCCTGCCAGTTTGGTCTTTGTTGAGGCTCAATACACCGGATAAAGCCAGGTAGTTAAGGTCATGACCGGCAGCCCCAGCCATAGGGCCCGTTTGACCATAACCGGTCAGGCTCACATAAATGATCTTCGGGTTCACGGCTTTTGCTGCTTCATAGCCTATGCCCCAGGCATCCATTACGCCCGGCCTGAATTGCTCCACGACCACATCTGCTGTTTTGATCAACTCCATAAACCTGGCCTTGCCTGCATCGGCTTTCAGTGACAAGCCTGCTGATCTTTTGCTCCTATTCCAGGCCAGGTAATTGGCAGAAAGCCCCTGGATCAAAGGGGGATAATCCCGCACATAGTCAGGAGCTTCCGGGTCTTCAATTTTGATAACCTCAGCACCCATATCCGCGAGCATCGCTGTAGCCCACGGTCCTGGCAGTAGCCTTGTCAAATCAAGGATGCGAAAACCTTGCAATGGTCCTGATTGTGGTTTGCGTTGTTTCCCTGGCTGGCTGGCTTCTGCCTTATCCCGATTGATATATTTGGAATAGGGGATAAAGCATTTTGAAAACCGTAGCATTTCATTGATGTTGCTGACCTTAAGCTTACCGGTAAGAATCGCCAGTTGTGGATTGAGTTCACCTTTTTCCAGGGCCAGGTAATGCTGCGATTTGGCCTTTACTGTGCATGCTGCTGCTTCCTGCAACCCATCTTTTACCTCACAAATGCCTTCAAAGATGCTGATGGTAAATTCCTGCGGTTCATCTCCCTTTAGGATGAAATGAATGTTGGTTTTGTAATCGCGGGCTTTATCGGAGCGAAAGCGTTGTGGTATCGATTGGATGATCTCTTGAAGCATCTGGTTTTTTGATTTAATAGACATTAAATTTACTATATGACCACAGAAGAATTAAGAAAAAAAGTTGAACAACTTCATAGTGTGACAAATGCTAAATTGCAGTATTTAAGATAGCATTCTAAAATGCTTCATCAGGCTTTTGAGGAGCTTAAAGAAGTTCAGGAGGATGAATTAGAGATTATCTATACTAAGATCGAAGAACTTAACAAAAGGCTTAAAAAGCTCGGTGGATAGAACCGCCATTATCGCCTATCCGTATATGCATCTATGAAATTCCTACTTTGGCTGATTCTTCTGATCTTGTGCTGGCCTATTGCTATCGCTTTTGTGTTGCTTTACCCACTTTTTTGGCTGCTGAGTTTACCCTTTCGGATTCTGGGCTTTGCTGTAGATGGCGTGCTCCAGTTTATTAAAGCATTGTTTTTATTACCAGCCAGGGCTTTGAGTTAGTGAGTTCTATGATAGATCTTTCAAACAATATCCCGAATGATTGCATTTTAGTAGCTCAGCTTTAAGCATTTTGAATGGTGCTTGAAAAACTATAACATAAAGGACTCAAAGCAACACAAAGTTTCTCAGAGCAATGTCAAAATAATCGTTGTGATCCTCAGTTGTAGCATTGCGTAACTCCGTGGTATGACTCCCCCTTTTCATGAACTTTAAATTGTTTTCAGCTTTGGAAACAGATATAAACAATTGTTAGAAAATTGAACGAACTCTAAGAAATGGCCTGTCAGGGGACAGGCCATGGGGAGGATTATCCTTCAGCATTGTAAATCTCTTGCAAATCCTGCTCAATATAAGGTGCTATGTATGGAGAAAGGCCATTTCTACTAACAAGATCCACCTTTGTTTTTAATATATCCGATAATTTCTATTCTGCACCAATTAAGTCTAGCAGGTTTATTTTTTCGCCTGGATCTATAAGAATATCTAAGTCACCATTATCTGGAAACTCATTTCTAGCCATTGACCCAAATACACCTACCATTTTGGGGTTGAGAGGCTTCAGAACCTATAATATGAGTTGCTTTTGACTGGATGAAATCATTGGTCTATTTGTTTTTTGACAATAGTCACTTTTTCAATTTATCCAACTCTCTAGTCAATCTTTCTTCCATTGCCTGCATATTTCTGAAGAGAACCTCAAAACCTGCTTGATGCCTATTTATTGACTCATCCAGTTTGGTCATTCTTATTTCATGTTCTTTTACCCATTTTTTGGTTTCATTCAGATCCTCTCTCTGCAGGTCTAATCTTTGCTGGGCCAGCCTGTTCATCTGTCGGAGTTCCAATAACTCCTCATTCATGATCTTTAGAATATTTTCATCCATAGGAGTAAAATAACCAATTATTAAAAAAAATAGAACTACCATCAATTACGAATTTGTATCAATGGTAGTTCTAAACGATATTATTGTTCAGTTGAAATCGCCTAAGCCATTACCGCTTCTTTCCCTGAAGCTTTTGCTCTAAGGGAACCAGGCACTTTGAAACGATCCCCGTATATTTCGGCGAACCGATCACAATTGGCCACAAAGGTGTCGGCTCCAACATAATCTATGTAGCTAATGGCACCACCGGTATAAATTGGATAACCAAAGCCGAGTATCGAGCCGATATCTCCATCTTCAGGTGCCCTTAATACACCTTCTTCCAGGCAGCGATAAGTTTCCAATGCCATGATGGTCAGGTATCTTGTTTTGATCTCCTCATAGTCAGGATGATCGCCCTTCACCGGGAATCGATCTGACAATCCAGGCCACAGGTATTTCTTACCCTTGTCAGGATATTCATAAAAACCTTTGCCCTGCCGCTTACCAGGCCGATCCAATTCATCCACGAACAGGTCAGCTATTTTACTCGCTGCACTTTCATCTTTTTTGCCGGTATCCTTCTCCGTTTGCCTCACGATTTTCTGAACCAATCCAAGATTCACCTCATCCGTGACTGCCAGGGGACCTACCGGCATGCCAGCATCCAGGGCAGCATTTTCGATCAATGCCGGTGGTGTACCTTCCAGTAACAGACCCATGCCTTCATTGGTGAATGTGCTGAATACCCGAGATGTGAAGAAGCCTCGACTGTCATTCACCACAATAGGTGTCTTTTTGATCTTCATCACATAATCTATAGCCCCGGCTAAGGCATAATTAGAGGTTTGCTCTCCCATAATGATCTCAACCAACGGCATTTTATCAACCGGTGAGAAGAAGTGTAGCCCTATGAAATTCTCAGGCGCTTTGGAAGCTTTGGCCAAGCCGGTAATTGGCAGGGTGGAAGTGTTAGAAGCAAAGATGCCTCCTTCAGCCATCACTGCTTCCGTTTCCTGGGTCACCTTAGCTTTTAGCTCCCGGTTTTCAAACACCGCCTCAATAACCAAATCGCAACCATCAAGGTCAGCTACCTGATCAGTAGCCTTTATTTTTGACAAAAGGGCATCCTTGTCAGCCTGAGTTTTATAGCCTCTGCTGACGGCCTTATCCATCAGGCTTACACTGTAAGCCTTGCCATTTTCTGCTGATTCCAGCGAGACATCCTTGAGGACACAATCAATACCTGCCTTGGCAGTTACATATGCGATACCCGCGCCCATCATGCCGGCACCTAGAATGCCTATTTTCTTGAACTCAAATTTTTCAACATCCTTTGGTCTGGCGGTTCCTTTATTGGCTTTCCCAATATTGAAAAATCCGGTTCTGATAATGTTGTGTGCCTCTTTGCTGAACAAAGACTTTACAAAATACCGGGCCTCTACAATGATTGCGCGCTCCATGGTTAGCTGCAAGCCTTCATACACACAGCTCATTGCATATTGAGCCGAAGGATAGTTGCCTTTGGTTTTGCCACGGGTTAACGCCACACCGGCACCAAAAGTCTGAGCCACCTTAGGTGACATTACTGCACCGCCCGGGATTTTATAGCCCTTCTCATCCCAGGGTTGTTTGATAGTGCCTACTTCTTTGATCCAGGCCTTGGCTTTAGGCACCAGGTCTTCCAGATTGTCTACCAGCTCGTGAACCAAACCTTGCTTGAGCGCCTCCTCAGGTCTTAGTTGTTGACCCTGAATGATAATCTGCAACGCTTTTTCGACACCAATCAACCGTGGTAGTCTTTGGGTACCTCCACCACCCGGTAGCAAGCCAAGAGTTACCTCAGGCAACCCAATTTTGTAGCCGGCATTATTCCAGGCAATGCGATGATGACAACCTAACGCCACCTCATAGCCGCCACCTAGTGCATTTCCATTGATCGCCGCCACGAACGGCTTACCACTGGTTTCCATTTCGATGAAGCCCTGATTCATCTCTACCACCATCTTGAAAAGAGCTTCCTTATCCGTAAGGCTAGTAAAATGCTTCAAATCGGCGCCTGCAATAAAGTCTTTCTTGGCCGAGGTGATAACCACACCTTTAACAGCTTCATCGGCAATAGCCTTGCGGGAAGCTGCCAAAATAGCGGGCACTGTGCTGTCATTAAGTACATTGGTAGGGTGGTTTTGCATGTTAACCGTAATCACGGCTATACCATCCCCATCTACGGTATAATCAAGTATCTCTTTATTTATTTCTGTATTCATCGGGTTTCAATATTGTTTAAATAATGATGATTTGGATTAATGAATGGACGCGCTTAAACGCGCTCAATAATGGTAGCAACGCCCATACCTCCGCCTATACATAAGCCTGCAAGACCGGTTTCTTTGTCACGGGCTTCCAGCTCATCTAGCAAAGTACCGAGAATGATATTGCCGGTAGCACCCAGTGGATGGCCAAGTGCAATGGCACCACCATTCACATTTAACTTATCCTGATCGATGGGCACATCATCCAAAAATCTCATGATCATGGAAGCAAAAGCCTCATTAATCTCATACAGGTCAACATCATTTTTGTCCATCCCGGCTTTTTTGAGGGCTTTCTTGGCTGCCGGGCCAGGGCCAGTCAGCATAATGGTAGGCTCTGTGCCAACTACCGAAAACGACCTGACTTTAGCCCTTGCTTTGAGGCCTAGAGCTTCACCCATTTCTTTGGTGCCGATTAGCATTACCGCTGCTCCATCTACTATCGCTGATGAATTGCCAGGATGGTGTACATGATTGATCTTATCGAGCTCGGGATATCGCTGCAGGGCTACCTTGTCAAAACCACCCATCTGTCCCATCATCTCAAAGGAGGGATTCAGGCCCGCAAGCACTTCTTTGGTGGTGCCGGGCCTTACATTTTCATCATGATCCAAAATGGTAAAACCATTGATATCTTTAATTGGAATTATCGATTTGGCAAATGCCTTTCTTTCCCAGGCTTTGGCTGCACGATCCTGCGATTGTACGGCGTATTCATCCAGCAAATCGCGTGTATAGCCCCATTTGGTGGCGATAAGGTCAGCTGAAATGCCTTGAGGCACAAAATACTGATCGAATGAAACGGCAGGATCCATGAAAATAGAGCCGCCATCACTGCCCATCTGTATTCTGGACATAGATTCTACACCACCAGCAAGAACAAGGTCCATTTGTCCGGCCATCACTTTTGCAGCGGCAATGTTGAATGCCTCAAGACCACTGGCGCAGAAGCGATTGATTGTCATACCGGAAACTTGATTGTCGTAACCAGCCTGCTGCACAGCCGTTTTGGCAATATTGCCACCCTGCTCCATGACCTGGGTTACACATCCCAATATCAAATCCTCAACTTTTGAGGTGTCAAGGTCATTGCGCTCCTGAAGTGCCTTTAGTAGAGTCACCAATAGCTGTGTAGGGGTCACTTCCCAAAGGGATCCCTTTTTTTTACCACGAGGCGTTCTAACCGCATCGAAAATATATGCTTCGTTCATTTTTGAGTATGTTGTTTTTGGTTTGAGAGATTAGAATAAACGTTTGAATAATTTCGTGAACTTCATCATTTCGCTGATGTTGCTGATTTTGATTTTACCCATCATCACTGCCATTTCAGGGTTTCGCTTGCCCAGCTCTATTTCTTCATATACAATGTCTTTGGTTGAAATAGTGCAAGTAGGAGATCCGACATGGCCTTCATTCACCTTGCAGGCACCTTCGCCGATGGTAGCTGTAAATTGACCACCATTGTCTCCGGCAATATCAAAATGAAAAACTGCCGCAAAATCTCCAGCCTTTTCCGGTCTGAATCTACTTTCAAGGGACAAAATGATGTCTCTTGCGATTTCTGGTTTGGGTCCTTCCATGGGTTGTTCTTTGGGTTTCACTTGTCCGTTTGAAGCTGCTGCTGCTTTTGGTTTGCCGGGGTTTTTATAGGCTGAATCATATTTGGTATCATCGATCAGGGTTTTGGTGATGATCTCGCGCATAATCTCAGAGGTGCCGCCTACAATGGTGCCTACCCTGGCATCCCTATACATGCGCTCAATAGGAAAATCTTTCATGTAACCATAGCCACCAAACATTTGGAGACATTCATCGGCCATCTTTTTTCCCAGCTCGGAAGCCAGCAGCTTAGCCATAGAACATTGCTGCACGGCAAATTCGCCTTCATTATGCAACCAGGCGGTATGGTGCACAAATTGCTTGATGGACTCCAGCTCTGAAGCCAGATCTGCCATTCTATGGCGTAAAGCCTGGAATTTGGCGATCGGTCTACCAAAAGCTTCCCTTTCTTTCATGTACTGCAGCGTAGTTTGCATAGTATCCTCGCAGCCACCCACAGCCATAACGGCACCAATAAGCCGCTCCAGCTGAAAGCTGTCCATGATGTAATAGAAACCGCGCCCTTCCTCACCGATGAGGTTAGAAACCGGCACTTTCACATTTTCAAAGAATAACTCACCGGTATCTGAGCTATGCCAGCCCATTTTATCAAGCTTATTTGCTGTAAAGCCCGGTGTGTCCTTGTCTATTACCAGTAGACTGATGCCACCCACCCCTGCATTAGGATCGGTAATCACCGCCACTGTAGTGAAATCTGCGTAATAGCCATTGGTAATGAAAGTTTTGGAACCATTGACAATGTAGTGATCGCCCTCACGCACGGCCCGTGTTTTGATCCCGGCTACATTGGAACCCGCATGCGGTTCGCTGATGCCAAGTGAGGCAATTTTATCACCGGCAATCGCAGGTTTCAGGTACCTCTGTTTGAGCTCATCTGATCCTGCCTCAGCAATGTGAGCCACAGCCATATATTGATGCACACTTACAGCCGCCGGTACTCCGGCAGCACCACATTTGGCCAGTTCTTCTACGAAAATTACGGAATAGAAAAAATCCGCGGCACTACCCCCATATTGCTCCGGATAGTTTAGGCCCAGGTAGCCCTGGTCGCCCATCTTCTTCCAGAGCGACCGGGGTATCTGTTGATTTTTTTCCCATTCATCGATGTATGGCCTAATCTCCTTGTCTACAAAATCCCTGACCGTTTGCCTGAACAGCGCATGATCCTCATTGAAATAAGGTGATTTCATCATATAAGAATTTAGTGGTTAGACCAAAACATCTGTCCTGTCAGTAATCGTAAGGACTTCATTATCCATTAATCGAGTTGCAAGACCCTGCGTCTTGGGCATTTCGTAATGGAACCAGTACTTCATTGTATGGATTTTACTTTCGTAGAAAGCCAGCTCGGTGCCTTCAGTAGTTTGTGTCACCATGGCTTTTTTGGCAACTACTGCCTGCTTTAGCCATTGCCAGCCTACCGTAATGATGCTGAACATATCCATATAAAGATTGGCGTCAGCCAGGAATCGCTCATAATCACCTTTTAAGGCAAACTGCAATAGGTGAGAGGTTACCGAGCCGATACGTTGTGTTTCTGTTTTAAGCTGATCTGCATAAGGCTTCAAATCATCGAAGGTTTTGGCATCTTCGATGGTTTTGTTGATCAGCCCATGTAGATATTGCAGACCCTTACCGTTGGCCTGGGTCACTTTTCTACCCAGTAGATCCAGTGATTGGATGCCTGTGGTACCCTCGTAAATGGTGGTGATTCTTATATCGCGATAAAATTGCTCTAGTTCGAAATCTTTGGTGTAACCATAGCCTCCAAAAACCTGCAATGAATTGCTGACGCTGGCAATACCATATTCACAAGGGAAGGTCTTGGCAACCGGTGTTAGCAGGTCAAGCAATAAATCATACCGCTGCTTTTCTTCGCCCGTGGTTGCATGGGCCATATCATGGAATTTTGAGCATTCCATCACCAGCGAAATGCTACCCTCTACCACCGCCTTTTGGAATAAAAGCATGCGCTTTACATCGGGGTGGTTGATGATCATGGTTGGTGGCTTGGTTGGGTCCTTTTCGTTCAATCGACGGCCCTGAGGACGCTCATTAGCATATTCCAATGCTGCATAATAAGCGGCTGAAGCTACAGAAACACCCGTAACACCTACCATGATACGGGCTTCATTCATCATCTGGAACATATAGCCCAGGCCTTTATTTTTTTCTCCTACAAGATAGCCGTAGCAATTTTCCTTTTCACCGAAAACCATATGGCAAGCCGGGGCAGATTTTTGTCCCATTTTATGGTAAATTCCAGCTACCTGCACATCATTGTTCACCAATTGTCCTTCGCTATTTTTTCTCTTTTTGGGAACGATAAAAAGCGAGATGCCTTTGGTACCGGCGGGAGCGCCCTCAATCCTGGCCAAAAGTAGGTGGATTACATTTTCACCATGCTGATGATCCCCCGCCGTGATGAAGATTTTCTGACCTACAATTTTATAGCTTCCATCAGACTGTGGAATGGCCGTAGTTTTAATGTCAGAAAGCGAACTGCCGGCATCAGGCTCTGTCAGACACATGGTACCGGTGTGTTTGCCTGCATACATATCGGGCAGGTATTCATCTTTTTGCTCCTGGGTGCCGAATGACTGGATGAGGTTGGCAGCACCCATGGTAAGGCCTACGAAAGGGTAAACCCCGTTATTAGCTGCCTGGAAAATGAAGCTAAAGCAGGATTCCAGCATGGTAGGTACCTGCATGCCTCCTGCCTCTAAAGGTGCATTGACACTTATCCAGCCTCCTTCACCCATTTCCTTTAACCACGGCCCGATTTTAGGGTGTACTTTGCAGGTGCCGTCTTTTGCTTCGGGCTCCTCTCGATCCATCGCTTCCAAAGCAGGATATAGATGTGTATCGCCAATTTGCTTGGCTGTTTCGAGCATCATGTCCATGGTTTCTTTATCCATGTGGCCGAAACGCTCAGTAGCCAATACATCTTCTACCTGGTGGGTTTCGTACAGCAGGAACGATAAATTTCTGGGTGAATAATATTGTTTAGCCATTTTCTTATTGGTTATAAAATTTTTGATTTGATTTTACATAGTCTATTAATATATCAGCTGGTGTAAACCGCTTGCCAATCTTCTGATATTGCTCCATTTTCCTGAGCAATTGTTCGGGTCCAAGGGCATCCGAATAACGGAATGGACCTCCGCGGAATGGAGGAAAACCCAAACCAAAAACTGCCCCTATATCGCCATCTCTGGGCTCTTTGATGATGCCTTCCTGCAAACAAAGTAACGCCTCATTAATCATCATTAGCGAGAGGCGATCTTGCATTTCCTCTTCAGTGAAAGTCTTCCTTTGCTTTCCTCCAAAAAAGGCATAAATCTCTTCGTTGGCCTGGCCTCTTATTTTTTTGCCCGTTTTTTCATCGTATTGTAAAAAGCCTTTTTTGTTTTTCCGGCCTTTGTAGCCAGCCTCTTCCAGCTTGGCCATCACGTTGGATGATTCTGCCCCTCGCTGATCAAAGAATTTTCTTAGTTCACCTCGATTGATATGCGCACCTACGTCAATGCCTACCTCGTCCATCAAAGTGACCGGACCTACGGGGAACCCAAATTTTTTCAGTGCCTTGTCTAATTGCAGGATATCTGCTCCTTCCTCCAGCATCATCAATGCTTCATTCATAAAAGGAGCTAGAATTCTTGTGGTGTAGAATCCCGGGCCATCTTTCACCACAATGCAGGTTTTGCCCTGCCGCACGCCTACTTCCAGAGCGGTGGCAGTTACCCATCCCTCTGTTTTCTCAGTGGTTATTATTTCCAGCAGCGGCATCTTCTGCACCGGGCTGAAATAATGCATACCTACAATCTGTGAAGGCCGCCTGGACTTCTCGGCAATAGCCGAAATGGGTAGTGCTGAGGTGTTGGAAGCAATCACACAATGTTTGGGAACTACCGCTTCAGTATCTGCCAGCACTCTATGCTTCAAATCGAGATCTTCAAAAACTGCCTCAATGACCATATCAGCTTTTTTGAAGCTTCTATCGTAATCGATGGTAGCATAGATTTTATTGATGAGCGCTTCTGCTTCCGCTTTTTGTATCGATTTGTACTTTACCTTTTTAGAAAGGCTGGTCCATATGTTTTTGCGGGCTTTGGTCAGCATATCTATCTGAATATCTTTCAGAATGATGTCCATAGCATTGTTGACGCTAACCTCTGCAATGCCTTCACCCATAAGACCGGCACCCAATACGGCCAATGTATTTACCTGCTTCGCCTGATCCTTGAGTGGATTTTTTTTCAGGGCATTCATTGCAAAAAAGATGTTGATCAGCTGTTTGCTTTCCGGTGATTGCATCAGCCCATCAAACTTTTTAGCTTCCTGGTCCAGGGCTTTTGATCTCGGTTGTCCAAAACCATCTTTCACGGAAGCCAAAATCTGAAGTGGGGCAGGGTAGTTACTGTACGTACTGCGAAGCACCTGCTCTTTGGCCTTTTTGAAAATAATATTTCGGGTGATTGGATTACCCTCCAGCAGTTTTTCCTGGGTACTTCGTTTGTCCTTGCGTTTGAATTTGCCTTCTGCAATGCTTAGTGCCAGTTTTTTTGCTGCAGTTAACAACTTGGGTTGATCTACAATCTGATCGGCAAGACCCATTTTATAGGCTCGATAGGCGTAAATGTTTTTGCCAGTCAGCATCATGTCTAAAGACTTTTGTAAGCCGATAAGCTTCGGAAGCCGGTATGTACCTCCCAATCCCGGCAATAGGCCCAGCTTAACTTCCGGGAGCGCCATGACTGTAGATTTATGATTGCTGACCACTCTGGCCGCACAGGCTAATGATATTTCTGTACCTCCTCCCATACAGGCACCATGAATGGCCGAGACAAAAGGCTTTTTCGAATCTTCAATTTTAGCAAACAATGCATGGCCAGTATTGGCGGTTGAGGCAGCTTCACCCGGACCCATTTTCAAGAACTCTTCGATATCAGCACCGGCCATAAACCCCTTTTTACCGCTGATTAATACTACCGCCTTAATGGCAGGTTCACTATCAATGGTCTGTAGAAGATCTTCAAAATCACCGACCATACTGAGGGTAACTTTATTCCATTCTTCCCCTTTCAGATCCATGGTAATGATTCCTACGCCATCCTCTACAGATAGTGTCAAAAAGTCATTAGATGTGAGTATAGCCATGTAGCACTAAATTTAGTATGCATGCAGAGTATAAATATATAGAAAATAGTATGCATGCCGAATAAATTAATTTAAATTTTACGTGAATTAATCTATTTTGAACCCATGTCGCTTCAAGATCCTCTTTCACCCAAGCGTGGGCTGTTTTATTTTGTGGTATTTATTGCTGTAGTTTTTGGCTTGCTACTGGGCTGGCTTTATCATGCATGGCTCTCCGATTTGGAGTTGTTGCTGCCAGTATTTTTAGTGATCAGTATGGGACTGATGTTAATTATTTTTACGCGAAAAGCTTTGAAGCCATGAGCTTTTGTCTGGCCATTAGATTAGAAACAGGACTGGTTGCATTGACCGACACGCGCCTTGTTACCGGCCATGAGATCAATCGGGTTAAAAAACTTGATACCTTTACTGTGAATAGCGGTTGCTTTTTTGTTTGTGCATCCGGTATTCGTAGTGTTTATGAGAAAACCATGGCCTATGTAAAAGAAACCGCATACGGTCAGGCTGGTCAGCTTTATGAGGTGGTCAACATTTTTGGTAAGATGCTGCAAAAGGTAGCCATGGAGGACCAGGAGACATTGCAGCATGCAGGGCTAAAATGGGATACGCATATGCTGATTGGGGGGCAGCTAAAAGGGGACCAAAAAGCCACGCTTTTTTTACTTTATCCTGAAGGCAATTGGATGGAGGTATCGAAAGACCAGTCCTTTGCTGTGATCGGGCAGAGTAAGTACAGCCTAGCCACTTTGAAGCGATTGTTGACCTACCAAACTTCACTAATTGCAGCGCACAAAGCGGCTATTGTGGCTTTTGAGGATGCGGCCATCAATACCAGTGATGTGGATTATCCAATCGATATGCTAAGCTTTAAAAATGGCCAGGACAGCTTCCAAAGCTATCGGTATCAAAGAAAGGTTGTAGCCAACCTACTAGAGCAATGGCAAAGCGGAATAACCCGGCAATGGGCAAACCTGCCATTTCCTGAAAATGATGATTTTTAGTGCCAATGTCATCGGTGTGACAAACCCTTTAACCCACTCGGTCGTTGCTAAAGAAAAACAGTATGAGATATTTTCTAGCACTTCTTTACATGGCAATTGCTACAAGCTGTAGCAGCAAACCTGATGCTAACAATAATTCCACTCAAGCAGCGACCCAGTACCAGGCTAAAGACACAGCCACTTTTGCGGGCGGATGCTTTTGGTGCGTTGAAGCTTCTTTCGAGCAGATCAAAGGTGTGGCTGAGGCTGTTTCGGGCTACGCAGGTGGAGAAATAAAAAATCCCAGCTATCAGCAAGTGGCATCCGGGGCTACCAAACACGCCGAAACGGTGGAAGTTTACTACGATCCCGAAGTAATTAGCTATAGCACTTTGCTTGATATTTTCTTTACGGCGCATGACCCTACACAGCTCAACCGGCAGGGCCCTGACTATGGCCCACAATATCGCTCGGCTATTTTTTACAGAACGGAAGAGGAAAAGGCTTTAGCCCAGCAGAAAATTGATAGCATCAACAATGCAGGCATCTATGATGATCCGGTTGTAACCCAGCTTAATCGCTTTGAGAAGTTTTGGATCGCAGAAGACTATCATCAGGATTACGAAGAGCATAATCCCAATAACCCGTACATCGTCAATGTATCAAGACCGAAAATCAATAAAGTGAAAAAGCAGTTTGCTGACCTACTGAAGCCGGGTTATTAAAATCCTTTGTATCACCTGTAAAGCTTTCCTATTCACCAAAAGAAATGCTTTTTAGGGATTGTATTCACTAAAAGTAATGCTTTTTGGTGATCGTATTCACCAAAAGTAAGTTTTTGAAAATAATATTATACCCTCTCGATCAACATAGCGTGACCATGAGCACCTGCGGCACAGGCCGCTATTAAGGCAAGTTGACCATTTTCATGGTGTAATCTGTTCATGGCTGTAGTTAATATTCGGGCTCCGGTTGCGCCAAATGGGTGCCCCAAAGACAAAGAGCCTCCATGTACATTAAATTTTTCCATAGGGATTTCACCCAGCTTCTGACTGACGTTTGCTTTTTCTTTGGCAAATTTTTCAGAATCTATACACTGTAGGTTGGTAAGAATCTGTGCGGCAAAAGCCTCATGAAACTCGAACACATCTATATCTTTCAGTCCTAATTTTTCCTGCTGCAATAACTGATAGGTGGCATAAGCAGGGCCTAGCAAAAGCTCCTCATCAGGATCTTGTCCGGTGAACACATAATTACGGACTATGGCTTTGGGTTGCAGGCCCAGCGATTTGGC
Source organism: Cyclobacteriaceae bacterium (assembly GCA_965227155.1). Lineage (GTDB taxonomy): Bacteria > Bacteroidota > Bacteroidia > Cytophagales > Cyclobacteriaceae > UBA6059. The sequence goes on along the minus strand of OZ245731.1, from coordinate 1,911,085 downwards.
GCGCTCCTCACTCATAAGCAAAACAGCCGCTGCCCCATCTGTGAGCTGGCTGGAATTGCCTGCAGTAAGCGTACCGTTTTTTCGATCAAAAGCCGGCTTTAGTTTACCCAGCTTCTCGGCGGTAGAATCACCACGAAAGGTGTTGTCTTTGGTGATCGAGTCAAATTTTGGGGCAAATGCTGCCGGTGCAATTTCCGCTTTCAGGATGCCTTTTTCATGGGCCTGAGCTGCCAGTTGGTGAGAGCGTGCTGCAAATTCATCTTGCGCCTCTCTGCTGATGCCATATCGGGCAGCCATAATATCACAATCCTGGCCCATAGTCCTGCCTGTGGTGAATTCAGCGATCTGTGGTATCTCTGGTTTGAAGTCTGCAGGCCGAAGGCTGAGTGCAAACTTCAAAAACTCTGCGGGAGATTTCAGTTTTTGTGCTGCAAACAGCTTTTGTCTCATTTGCTTGCGAAAAGGAATCGGAATATCAGAAACGCTATCTGTACCACCTGCCACAATAATGTCTGCTTGTCCGGCAGCAATTAGCTCTACACCATGCGCAATGGCAGCATTGGCCGAGATGCAGGCCTGAGATACAGTATGGGCAGGTGCTGTTTTGGGAATGCCGGCTGTAAGTGCTGCCTCCCTGGCCACATTGGGTGTAGCAATATTATGAACCACAGTACCCAAAATCACCTTTTGAACCAACGCAGGATCCAATGGTGCCTTGTCTAGCAAGCCTCTGATAGCCATTGCACCGAGTTGATAAGACATTAGGTCTTTGTAGGCGGTTCCTGCCTTTTGGAAGGGAATTCGAGCTCCTTCAATGATTGCAATATTTGTTTTCATGGTTTGGTTGGTTCTGGATTATCCTCCGCCTTTTTTCTTTTTGTTGAAAAGCCCTTTGAGCGCATCTTTTACCTCTTCAGCAGGCTTGGCTGTGGAATCTCCACCCATTAATTTATTCAATTCTTCTTTGGCTTTATCTTCCAGCTTTTCCGCTTCGGCATCAAGCTTTTCTTTAGCCTCTTCCTTCCTTTTGTCTATTTCTTCCTTAGCCTCTGCTTCTACCTTGGCTTTTTGGGCATTTACCTCATCCGATAAAGCTGCTTTCACGGATGCTTTGGCCACTCCTGCGGAAGGTTTGGCACTTGCAATACCAATTTTTGGATCGTCGTAGGTACCGGTAATTTTTAGGTTTAGGTCAATATTATCGCCCACCACACTGCTTCCGGTAAACTGCGATAAGGCATTGTTGATCGCTGTACCTGCTGCACCTGTGGGTACGGTGGTACTGAAAATGTAATCGAGGCTTCCATCAATTCCGCTGCTTCCGGCAATCGTGGCAGTGCGATCTCCCAGCTTTACATCAAACGGATCAATGAATAATTTGCCCTGCTTAATTTCTGCTTTCATTAGAATATCCCGCAAATTCACATTTCCATTTTCATTGGTTCCAAAGTCCATTTTTGTCAATGAAGAAGCAACTTCCATTATTCTCATTTCCTTTAAAGCTGCCTGTGCCACTTCAACCAGTCCTCCACCAGACAGACTTGAGTAAATGGGCATCATATCCTTACCCAGGGCCCCGGAGATAGTGAAGTCCGTTGAGAAATCGCCTGTGATGTGTTGCGCTACTGGCGCTAAGGCCTGCACCATATTGAAAGCTTTGTAAGATTCAGATACAGAAATTGCGGCAGCCCCAAAATCAAACCTAAAAACAGGGTTTTCCATGTTTTTAGTGATATAAGCTCCATCCATTCGAAAATCTCCCTCAAGCATTCTGAAGTTAACATTTTGCATGCTCACGGCCCCATCGCGCACAATGATAAGCCCAGCCACATTGTTGAGCGTAAGGTTATCATACAACACCTGCCCTATAGATGACCTGAATTCAAAATCAATATTTTCAGGTACTTTGAATACTTCAAGGCTGGAGGTGTCGGAATCTGATTCTGCTTCCTCCTTATCGGTCATCCACTCATTTAAATCGAGTGTGGTAGAGGTAAGCGTCATCGATCCTTTGAGCATTTCATCATTCAATACATAGGCTAAATAATTGGATAGAAATCCGGTGACTTTCATATCGCTTTTGCCAATCTGAGCATCAAAGTCATTGATCTTCAAAGAAGCCGGTGAGAAATCAACAGCAGAACTATTGATTGCAAATCCTTGTGGAAGGTCATTGCTGATATATTTTAAACCATCGATAGCGATATTGCCAGAAGCATCGATTTCTTCATATGCCTCTCGCTCCAATGAGTTGACATTGCCGCTGGTGGCCAGGTTTGCATTGACGATACCGGCCATTGTGGTGCCTTCCTGTGGGAACACTTTTGACATCTTGTCCAAATCCAGTTTACCTTTTGCATAGGCATCCCACTGTATCTGATCAAGATTTTGAACCTTAAGTCTTGCTTCAATGGGTTCGCCATCAAGGTTCATTCTGAAATTACTCATTTCCATTGTAAAATCAGCCTGCTGACCAGTAGGATTATCAATGGCCATATTTAAAGCAATATTGTCAATTGGCACGGGATACTCCGGATACTTCACATAGCCATTATTCACTTCAAGTTTTAGGTTATAGCCCGGCATGTTGGTGTCGTCATACTTACCGCTTATGCTGCCCACCAATGTGAAATTTCCATTGGTTTCAAGGTCTTCAAAGCCTTCTAAAAACATAGATGGAATGAGGCTTAATACATTTTTGAAGGTATTTTCCTGAGATGAGAATTGAAGGTCAAGCTCGATACTTTCACTAGGCATTGCTATACTTCCATCAAATCCCAGGCCCAGCTCATTAAGTTGAACCCTGTTTTCTTTAAATGTATAACGAGATTCATTCAAATCCATCGCCATAGTTATATCCGCAAAAAGTCTTTTGTCTGAAAGGTACTCTGCACCCTCATATATCAGATTAATGGATTCAATTTCGGTGATGGATGTCATATCAAATACATTGGCTGCAAAGTCACCATTCCCCTCATGATTAATTCCCAAAAGGGAATTGTACACCTGTAAACTTTGGTCGTCATAAATGAATTGCCCATTGACTATTTCCCAATACTTGATGCCGATTGAAATGTCAGATCCGGTAGCTGCGGTATCTGATGGTGTTTCCTCGGAGGTGGCTTTAGCTATATCGTAATTGGCCGTGCCGTCAGCCAGTACTTTGACTTTAATCTTTGGATCATAGAGGTAGATAGAATTTATGGTAATTTGATCTCCACTTATTACGGACATAATGTCAAGAGCCACTTCAAAGGAACCAATAGCAGCAAGAGTATCATTTTGGAAAGGCTCTTTTCCCACAACCCCAAAATCCGATAACCCTACGGTAAGGCTGGGGAAATGACTGAAAAGCGATAAGCTTAAATTATCTACATCGTAAAAAACCGATGCATTAATATTTTGATCAATCTGCTTATCCACCAGTGCTTTGATGTCATCCTTAAAAAGCACAGGAATCAGTGATACTGCAAGCAGGAGTAGTGCGATTAGAGCAACAAAAAATATGAATACCTTCTTCATAAGTTACGGAGGTCTTTAATTAAAATATGAATTTACTGATTATACGATTTAGCTAATAAACCATTCACGATAAAGCCCATATTTATTTAAGTGATTCCATCTATCTTCGAAAAAACAACTTTGCTATATGTCGCTCGATTTTGATAAGGAATCATTCAAATCATATATGGCTCAATCAGCTGAAATTATAGAGTCATGGTATGAAAATGCTATTCGAAATCAAAGGATTTACAAAAACTATTCACCGGCAGATATTCAAAAGCAATTCAATGAGCCTCTTCCTGAGCAGGCTGGCAATGTAAGCGAACTGCTTCAAATAATTGAAAAAGACATTTTCGATATGTCCAATTTCAATCCCAGTCCTAATTATTACGGCTATATCACTGGTGGAGGTAATCAGGCAGCAATACTTGCCGAGCTATTAAAAAATAGCCTCAACCAGAATAACCTAAAGTGGCATAGTGCTCCTGCCAATTCAGAGATTGAGAAAATTGTTATTCATTGGATTTGTGAGTTTTTGGGTTATCCTACCACAGGTGCGGGAGTTCTTTGTAGTGGTGGGTCGGTAGCCAATTTCCTTAACCTGGCCGTCATGCGCAAAAATATGTGCCCCGTAGATGTAGCTAATGAAGGTATGTATGCAGCTCCCAAAATGTGCGTTTACGTATCTGAGCAGGGTCACAGTAGCATTGATAAGGCTGTGGATATGCTTGGCCTTGGCAAAAAATACCTACGCAAAATCGCCGTTGATGAGGACTTCAAAATAGATTGCAATGCATTAGAAAAGGCTATCGACCAAGATTTAGAAGGTGGGTTAATGCCGGCTTGCATCATTGGTATTGCTGGCACCACCAATACCGGTACAGTAGATCCCCTGAGAAAGCTTGGCGAAATCGCAAAGCGGTACAACCTGTGGTATATGATAGATGGCGCCTACGGATTTCCTGGTGCCGGCACCAAACTGGTAGGGGAATTATTTGATGGGTTAGAGCTGGCAGACTCTATTTTGGTGAACCCTCACAAATGGTTTTTTGTGCCCTTTGAAGTTTCCGCAGTGATCGTAAAAAATAAGGAGCATTTAAGAAGTACCTTTAGTCTGGTGCCCGATTACCTGCAAGGAGGCAAGGACCAAAACGAGCGGGAAGATCTGATGGACTTCAACCTGCAGCTTTCTAAGGACTTTAAGGCATTAAAAGTATGGATGACTTTCAAAACCTATGGGGCCGAAAAGCTACGCTGGGCCATTGAAAATGACTGTTTGCTTGCACGATACGCCGGTGAGCTTATTGATCAGTCCATCGATTTTGAACGCCTCGCACCCATTCCACTATCTATTGCATGCTTCAGGTACACCGGATCAGGCACCTATGAAGAGTCGCAACTAGATCAAATCAACACAAAGATTCTTCAGCTGATTGAGGAGGATGGTCGTATTTTCTTTGCCGGTACTCGTATACAGGGTAAAGTAGCGTTGCGTATAAACTTAACCAATCACCGCCGCACCAAATCTGATATCGAATTTTTGATGTCAGTGCTAAGAGAATTGGGACAAAAAGCTGAAGCCAGCCTCATGATCAATTAAGCTGATATGTTTCTACTGCATCTCTGTGAAAACTTCTGATGCTTTGGGTTAGCTTATCCACTTCAATCAAAAAACCGTCGTGCCCATAGCGGGATGGGATGATGTCGAGCGCTGAACTTCGCACATTGGCTGCCAGGTAAATCTGCTCTTCTACCGGGAACAGGATATCTGACTTTACCCCAATAAAAAGACATCTTGCTTTTATCCCTGCCAAGGCTTTCTCTATACCATCTCTGTCTCGACCTACGTTATGGCTATCCATGGCTTTGGATAATAGCCAATAGGAATATGCATTAAACCTTTGTGCTAACTTCTCACCCTGGTATTGCTGATAAGATGAAGCCTTATAATGATCTGTTTTGCTGTCCTTGTAATCTGATTGCTTTTCTTCATATATCCCGTAATTTCTATACGAAAGCAGCGCAATGCTTCTCGCGGTTTTCATGCCTTGAATACCAGCGACATCCGTAGATTCTTGCCATGTAGGATCGTTTTGTATGGCCATTCTCTGGGATTCATTAAAAGCTACTCCCCAGGCAGAATGATATGCATTGCTCGCTATGACAATCAGATTTCTAAAGATTTGCGGATTCTGTACACCCCACTCCAAAATATGTTGACCTCCTAGAGAACCACCAGTACCAATTTCTATTTGATTGATGCCCAACTCAATACGCAAAAGGTCAAAGGCCCGAACAATATCTCGGTTAGTAATCTCAGGAAATTCGTGGTGGTAGGGTTTCCCCGTTACAGGATTAATACTTAAAGGCCCGGTTGAGCCATAGCAACCCCCCAGAGCGTTGGCGCAGATTACAAAATATTTGTCGGTATCAAAAGCCAGCCCGGAACCAACCATACCCGGCCACCAGTCCGTAAAATTAGCATTACCGGTAAGGGCATGGCATATCCAGATTACATTTGATCGATCGGCATTTAAATTACCTGCAGTACAATAATGAAGCTGGAAACCGGGCAGTTGACCACCCGTTTCCAGATCAAATTGTTGGTTGTAGTGAAAGACATTTTCGCTGATCATGATTATGCAAGCTGTAGTGCCTCCTCCTTCACCTGATCAAACGCCTGTTGGAAATCTGCCTTGATATCGTCTATGTGCTCAATGCCTACTGATACCCGTAGCAGATTTGGATCAATACCTGCGTCCAGCTGCTCCTGCTCAGAGAGCTGCTGATGGGTCGTAGAAGATGGATGAATGATCAACGTTTTACTATCCCCTACATTGGCAAGGTGGCTAACCAGTTTTAAGTTATTGGCGAATTTTTCAGCAATCTCTTTTCCGCCTCTGATTTTGAAAGTAAATACTCCACCAAATCCTCGTTTGAGGTATTTCTTAGCTGATTCGTGGTATTTGCTACTTTTCAAGCCAGGATAGTTAACACTTTCCACAAGCTCATGACCTTCAAACCATTCTGCCAGGGCAAGCGCATTTTGGACAGTACGGTCGACCCTTAGTGATAAAGTTTCTAGACCCTGTAGCAGCAGGAAGGAGTTAAATGGGCTCTGAGATGGGCCGAAATCACGCAAGCCTTCTACCCTGGCACGTATGGCAAATGCTATATTGGGTAAACCAAGCGGGTTTCCTTCACCAAATACTTCCCAGAAATTAAGCCCGTGGTAGCCTTCTGAAGGTTCTGAGAATTGTGGGAATTTTCCATTGCCCCAATTGTAGTTGCCACCATCAACAATAACACCTCCAATGGAAGTACCATGGCCCCCGATCCATTTTGTAGCTGAAGAGGTAACAATATTAGCTCCATGCTTTAGGGGTTGAAATAAATACCCACCTGCACCAAAGGTATTGTCCACTACCAAAGGGATGTCATGTTTTCTGGCAACCGCGGCAATTTTTTCAAAATCTGGCACATTAAATTCACCATTCCCTATCGTTTCCAGGTAAATCGCTTTGGTGGTTTCATCGATCAGGCTCTCTATGGTAGTCGGCTCATCATCTTTTGCAAAGCGCACTTCAATGCCAATTCGCTTAAAGGCCACCTTAAACTGGTTGTAAGTACCCCCATACAAATGGCTGGTAGAAACAAGACTGTCGCCTACCGTTAGGAAATTATTGAGGGCCAGGAACTGCGCAGCCTGACCTGAAGATGTCGCGAGTGCAGCAACTCCGCCTTCAAGTGCTGCAATTCTCTTTTCAAAGACATCATTGGTCGGATTCATGATCCGGGTATAAATGTTACCAAACTCTTTAAGCGCGAAAAGATTAGCCCCATGTTCTGCATTTTTAAATGCATAGGAAGTAGTCTGATAAATAGGCACAGCCCGGGATTGTGTAGCCGGGTCAATTTCCTGTCCGGCATGAAGCTGAAGCGTTTCAAATTTTAATTCTGACATGTTGATCGTGTTTATTATGTTAAGAAATAAGTAAATACAGGGAAGTTGAGACAATTCTCCGGATGGAGATAGCCTTAAAGCATAATCCTATATGGTAGGATTAATTAGCAGCAACAACAACAGCACATGTACATGCTGAGTCTGTTACTGATATTTGATAAAATTGAGATTGGCGTGGTTCTTTTTGAACCGGGTTTCAGAGAAGCTGAAAACAATGTTGATTTGCTCATGACTAATTCATTTATATTCTCCCGGCTATTTTCGGGATCAGGAATTAGCACCTTGGATTTTCCCAGGTTGCTAGTGCTTCATAGAGCCTGTCTCTCCACACTTCTGTATAAATCAATTACATTCATAATTGACTTGAGAGGACAAACGTAGCTTCCGCCATGTTAGTTTCCAAATTGTTGATGAAAATTTTTATTGAAACCCTGGCTTTCTCTTTTTGTTGATAGGGTATGCCTAAAACACTTCGCCTTATTCTTGGGGATCAGCTCAACCAAAATCATTCCTGGTACAAAGAAAAATCAAATGATATCACCTATGTAATGATGGAAATGCGTCAAGAAACTGACTATGTCAACCATCATATACAAAAAGTACTTGGGTTCTTTGCTGCCATGCGTGCCTTCAAAAGCTGGTTGGCACAAAATGGTCATAATATCATATACCTAACTATTGATGACCCTGACAATCAACACAACCTACCGCATAATTTAAGTCAGATTATCAAGGAAAAATCAATTACCCTTTTTCAATATCAGTTACCTGATGAATATCGGCTGGATGAGCAGCTATCAGAATTCTGCGATTCGTTGGAAATTGATACCTCGGTGTGTGATACTGAGCATTTCCTCACCGAACGGTCAGATTTACAGACCTTTTTTAAGGGTAAAAAGACATACCTCATGGAGAGCTTCTATCGCCATATGCGCAAGCAATATGACATCATGATGGAAGGCGATCAGCCACTCACCGGGCAATGGAATTATGATCAGGACAATCGCAAAAAACTCCCCAAAAACCCTGAATTACCCGAAAGACTAAGTTTTGATCATGACCTTACCGTCATTTATAAGACCATTCAAAATGCCGAAGTAAAAACTATTGGAACTGTAGACCCAGCAAATTTTAGATGGCCAATCACACGTGAGGAGTCTCTGGCAGCTCTGGAGCATTTTTTAGAAAAATGTTTACCGAATTTCGGCACTTACCAGGATGCCATGCACACTGAGCATCGATTTGTCAATCATAGCCTGATCTCTTTTGCACTCAATACTAAAATGCTTCATCCATTAGAAGTTGTAACCCGGGCAATAGAGTATTGGGAAGAAAACAAGGATGACATTACAATCGCCCAAATCGAAGGTTTTGTGCGTCAGATTATTGGATGGCGAGAATTTATGCGTGGGGTTTACTGGGCACATATGCCCGAATATGCATCCAAAAATGCACTTAATCACCAAAGGAAATTGCCAGATTGGTTTTGGACGGGTGATACCAAAATGAACTGCCTTAGTCATGCGATTAACCAAAGCCTGGAAGAAGCTTACGCCCATCATATTCAGCGATTGATGGTGACCGGAAATTTTGCACTGCTGGCAGGAATTGATCCAAATGAGGTAGACACATGGTATCTTGGCATCTACATAGATGCCATCGAGTGGGTGGAAATCACCAATACAAGAGGCATGAGTCAATTTGCTGATGGTGGTATCGTTGGTACAAAACCCTATGTATCGAGTGCAAATTATATCAGCAAAATGAGTAACTATTGCGACTCATGCCACTATGCCAAATCCAAAAAAACAGGAGAGAAAGCCTGCCCCTTCAATAGTTTATACTGGCATTTTTATGAAAGGCACAGAGATAAGTTTGAGAAGAATCCGAGAATCGGTATGATGTACAGAACGCTATCCAAAATGAAAAACAAGGATGAAATTCTAGATCAGGCTGAGTACTATTTGAATACAATCAATGAATTGTAATTATGGCTTGGTAAGCGTAACAAAAATGTCATCCATCAATTGCAACTTAACTTCCTGTTCTTGCAAGTCTTTTACTCGATAAACCATTCCATATTGATCACCAGGATTAATTAAACTCAAAGTGTCATTGGTGAGCTTCCAGTTCAATGAGTGACTTAAAGTATCGGTACTGAAAATACATCCCGGAAATCCAAAGGCTGTTACTGTCACGTCTCCCTCCTCAGTAAACTCAAAATAACCATCCATGGTAAAGACTGAAATATCCTGAACGCCGGGAAAGGCAGCCGGATCAGTATCCCATCTTGCTTTCCATTTGCCAGCCAGAGATGATTGATTGGTTACCTCACGTGAGGTAGTACAAGCATGAGCAAAAACAACGGCCATAATCAGGCCAACCTGAATTATTCTAAATTTCATTGATTGCAATAAGTGAGGTGCAAAATTACATCACACATTAATAATGGAGATCACTCAAATATATTTCATCATAAAGTCAATAATTTTTTGCTTGGTTCCATTATACGGCGGATACAGGGATTTGGCAGAAGTTAACCCTACGCGTTGCTTCAAAACAGCTTTCTGGTTTGAAAATTCTATAAAGCCATATTTTCCATGCGCTTTTCCTATGCCTGAGTGGTTCACTCCACCAAAAGGGAGGTTGGGCTGCATATATTGTAATACACAATCATTAACACAGGCGGTGCCTGAACTGGTAGCTTTTTGTATTTGATTAATGGCTTGCTTTTGCTTGCTGAAAATATACAAAGCCAATGGTTTCTCTCTACTATTGATATATTCTACTGGCTCATTTAATCCCTTTATAAACTTTACAGGCAATATGGGTCCAAATATTTCCTCCTTCATGAGGCCGGCTTCCTCCGGAACGTTCAGCAAAACCGTTGGTTCAATCAACCGCTCTGCAGCATTCTTTTGGCCGCCAATTACAATCTCAGCTCCCATATCTACAGCTTCATTCAAAAGATGTGATAACCTCGAAAAATGACGATCACTTACAATTCTGGAATAGGAGGGTGACGTTTCGATATTTTCCCCATTCGCATAAAAGAGATCTTTTATACTTTGCTTTAAACGACTAAGAAATTCATCCTTTACATCTTCATGAACCAATAAATAATCTGGCGCAATACAGGTTTGCCCATTATTCACCCATTTGCCCCATGCTATTTTTTCAGCAGCATCTTTTATATCTGCAGTATCATCCACGATTGCCGGTGATTTGCCGCCTAGTTCCAGCGTAACCGAGGTTAGATTTTCAGCTGCTGCCCGCATTATAATTTTCCCAATAGCAGTACCGCCCGTGAAAAATATGTGGTCAAATGGCAATTTTAATAAGGCTTGAGTCTCCTTTACACCACCTTCAATCACATGCAATTCATCAGCCGGAAAATTCTCATTGATAAGTTTCCTCATCAATGCCGAGGTATGCGCCGTAACTTCAGAAGGTTTCAAAATCACGGTATTGCCTGCGGCAATTGCTGACACGGCTGGTCCTAGTAATAAGTTTACGGGGTAATTCCACGGAGCAATGATCAGGCAGGTGCCCTTAGGCTCATATTGCACTTCCGATTTGGTACCCAAGTAAGTAGGGTTAGCAGCTACAGAGGTTGGCTTAGCCCACTTCTTTAAGGACTTTAGTGCATGATTAATTTCCGAAATGACAACATAGGTTTCTGATAGGTCTGCCTCAGCTGCTGGTTTCTTGAAGTCTGCATATACGGCATCTCTGATCTGCTGCTTATGAGATTCTAAAAGGGCTTTAAGTTTCTTCAATCGATTTAAGCGATCAGATACCGGTTGTGTCCTCATCTGCATTGCTCGTATTCTTTGTTTCTCAAATACCTTTTGGTAGGTAATTTCCTGTACACTATCTGCAACAACTGCTTCCATAATTCAGAACATTTTTACTGCTTTTAATTTAATCAACTTTTACGAGCTTATAGAACCCCTCACAGTCTCTAATCAAAGATTTTCACAAATTCATTTAGTCTTGTATTAATATATTGTTAATTTTGTTAACATACAGGTAACATTAAAGAGGGGATGGAAATTGAAAAAGAGCATTACCATAGGGATCATATTAATCTTCACAGCTATTGAAACTGGCTATTCTGCAAACGGCCCTGAAGCAAATAAAATAGTTGATATAAGAGAGAAAATTGCTTGGTTTCTTGGAGAAGACACTGCAGCAACTCAGGAGGTTTCGAATCAGTTTATTGATTACATCGCTTTATTCCAATCCAATAAAAAGGATCCGGAAAAGCAAGCCTATCTCATTAGAAAGATTTTTTTTAAGTCACAAAGGCTCTTTTTAAGAGCGTATGAAAACTATGTAACGCTCGGAGAATTATTTGGGCCAAAAGGTAAATTTGATTGTGTGACTGGCACTGCTTTATATGCGCTTATGCTCGATGCACTGGATATCGATTATAGTATTAAAGAAACAGATTTCCATGTGTACCTGCTTGTGCATCTGGAGGATAGAGATATTTTATTAGAGTCCACCGACCCAGTAGATGGTTTTATTATTGACGGAGAAGAGATTATGTTTAGAAAAAAGCTCTACAGACTTTCTCCGGAAAATGGTCGTATCGACGAATCTAATATTGATGGTCTAAAATATTTGATGTGCATAGATCGGAAAATCACTTTGAAGCAGCTGGCCGGATTACAATACTTCAATCTGGCAGCAAAAAGTTTCAACAACGGTGATATGGAAAATGCACTGCACCATCTCGATTATGCTTCCATGCTATACAATAGCAATAGAATCAATGACCTTAAAGAGATCATTACACTTCAGGTATCTGATGAAATCTCAATGAGGGAATAAGTTTACTCTAAGATTGTAAATTCCACCCGTCTATTTTTAGCACGATTCTCATCGGTATCATTAGGAACAACCGGATCGGTTTCTCCATAGCCTACGGCTTCTAACCGTGATGGTGAAATTCCATTATTCACAAAATACTCATATACTGAATTGGCCCTTCTTTTGGATAGCGCCTGGTTGTATGCATCATTACCTTTAGAGTCGGTGTGTCCCCCTATTCTGATCCTTTGGATTTGCTCTTCCTGCAAGAATTTCAGAATGCGTTTAAGTTCGGGGTAAGAGGCTGTTTTCAATTCTGATTTATCAAAATCAAAGAATATATTGTTGATCACAATGCGTTCACCAACCTGAATGGGCATTAAAGTAATATCTCTCTCTATAGTATCTGATTCTGTGTAGTCCGTAAGATCTATGTTATCATTCAATGAGATAAAACCATCCTTCTCCGCCAAAAAACCATACATGACTCCTGACCTTAATCTAAGGTGATATTTACCTGTACCCTCTTTAGAAACTGTCTGGCCTATTTCTGCTCCATCAGGAAGCCTTTCTACCAACACATCAGCAGCAATTGGCTCCTTGGTTTTGCCATTAATAACCTTTCCTACTATTGATATAACTACAGGCTCAGGCTCACCATCTTCAGCAATCATTGGTTCATCACCATCTTCGATAAAGAACTCATCAACCTGGAACCTGAATATGTCTGTATTTTCATCTTTATTACCTCTTGTGAAGTAAATATGCTTTCCAGAAGTAGGTATATTAAAGTAGACATCATCACCTGATCCATTAATTGCGCCACCCAGGTTTTCCGGCTCTGACCATCTAGTCCAGGTATCATCCAACCGCTTCGTTACGAAAATATCCAGACCACCCTGTCCACTGTGACCTCTTGATGAGAAGTATATAGTTTCATTATCCTGAGCTATAAATGGAGAAGCTTCCTCATCGGCGGTATTAAGAGTGCCACCAACGTTCAACGGCTCACTCCATTCTTTTTTTCCTTCTTTAAAACTTACGTATAAATCACGATCTCCATAAGTGTCATCCCTCTCCACTGCCATCAACATGACTTCATTATCACTGGTTATGAACTGGTCAACATTTATGTTGTAATTATAGTAGTTTTCAATTTCCAGATTTTCTGGGGCTTGAATATCACCATCAGGGGTCATGATGGCTGTGCTGACTCCTACCGACATCCTACCTCTTTTCTCATACCTGTTCCCCAATAGAAAAACTGTATTGCCAACATCGTCCATGGTAATTGCACTAATGAAGTTGGGACCTTCTGTATTCAGTGGTGGTCCAAGATTCTCTGCAGGAAGCCACTCGCCGGTTTCCTCATCTAGCCTGGAAAACCATATATCTTCATTATCATCGACACCACCAATGTTGTCAGGATGGTATTGCCTACTAAAATACAAGGTCTTACCATCAGGAGAAAGTAATGGACTATGCTCGATATACTGGGAATTTACATTATCACTTAACCTCTCGGCCTGTGCTGATTCGTTAATATTGGATGCCACATTAATCAACACAGTAATGGGAATATTCGATGCTGAAATCCCTATGGCATCAATACTATTAAATCCCGGCACAGCCTCTCCATCCAGCACTACCCTCAGGTAGTTTATTTCATAGCTTGTCATCTCAAAGAAGAGGTTAAGCAATCGAATATCAATTGGCAATGGACGCGGTGTTAATTCAAACAGCAAATACTCATTATCGCTTTCATCGTAAGCATATACCGCCTTTATTGATCCGGGATTTTCAGTTTCTGCTATAGCTACCTGCTGCGCTCTAATGGGTTGATCAAAGGCAACAACTATATACTCTTCAGTATTGTCACGTCTGGGTTTCCAGGCATTAGGGCTATCTCCACCTCTGGGATAAAAATTGGGCCTGCCTAATGCCTGCATTGCAGAATATTGCAAGGGGGATGTTTCAGATGAAACCTCATAAACCTCTGAGGCCCATATTACTGTCTCCTGTGCAAATGCACTAAATGACAAAAGAGCTATAAAAAGTGAAAGCGTTAATGATTTCAACATGGTTGGGTTGGGATTAATAGTTTTTGTTTGATCTAGTTTATCACGCGCACTTCTACTCTTCGGTTCATTTCTTTGGCCTCATCTGTACGTTCTTTCGTAATAGGTTGAGTTCCTCCGAAAGCTTTGGTTTTAACCCTGCGTTTATCGATTCCTTTATTAACCAGATACTCTTTAACCGCATCTACTCTCTCCTGAGATAATTCCATATTAGCTTTATCGTTGCCCTGAAAATCAGTATGCCCTTCCAATTGAATTATTTTGCCAGATCTTTCCTCAAGCCATCTTACCAAATCATCCAATTCAGAAAAAGAATCCGGTGTAATACGGGAGCTTCCTCTATCAAAAATCAAATTTTCCAGTTTTATCAATCTTAGCTCCTCGGCGATAGGCAAATAAAGGTCAAGACTCATTTCCTCCATTGCATCTTCCAATTTCACACCTATGGTCTCAGAAACTTCCTCATATCCTGCGGCACTCACGTTAATATCATAGCTATTCCCTTTTACGATCAGGAATTCGAAGCGGCCATCATTATTGCTGCTTACCATGCCCATATCATCATAATAGGGGAGTTTTTCATAAAGCACTCTTGCTTTGTCAACCGGTGTACTATCTGCAGCAGCGTATAACATACCTTTAACTTTGACGAAAGAGTCTTCCTGGCCAAAGGCTGTAAAGCAAGTGAGAAAAAGACCTGCAATAAGGATTGTATACCTTTTATATTTCAAAAGCATGAGTTAGGACAATATTTCAAAAGTTGAAATAAAGCAAAAAAGTACAAAAAGTAAACACAATAACGGTTTATTAATGCCAGCCCCTCCAGTTCACCGATGAAGTACTGAAAATGGCGGATGAAAAATATGTGACTGTAATTAACGCATCTCTGCCACCTGAGGAATGGATTCTTTCCTTTCAAAAGCTAATGTGTCAAGCCTTGCCATCATTTTATCCCTTACATAGGTATAGGTAGCCCTATGTTTTTCGTTGATGGGCTCCGATGGTGGAAGCTCTACCTTTAGTGCATCTACCTGCTGACCTCCTTTCCAAAACCGGAAGCATAAATGTGGACCGGTAGCCAGGCCTGTACTACCCACAAAACCAATGGTCTGCCCTTGTGTAACCCTCACCCCCGGGCGAATGCCCCCGGCAATTTTGGACATATGCAAATACTGTGTCGAATAGGTACTGTTATGTTTGATCTTCACATAATTCCCATTTCCCCGGGTAAAAGTAGCTTCTGTAACAACACCATCTCCTACCGTTCTGATGGGTGTGCCTGTAGGGGCGGCATAATCAGTCCCCAAATGCGCCTTGTAGCGCTTCAATACCGGATGGTATCTTTTACCGGAATATCGAGAGCTGATACGGGAATAATTCAGCGGTGCCCGTAGAAAGGTCTTACGCAGGCTATTGCCTTCTTCATCAAAGTAATCAACACCACTTCCCTGGTTATAATGAATTGCGTAATATGGCTTTTCAAAATGCTCAAAATAAGCCGCCTTGATTCTACCAATACCTACAGGTTGCCCATCTACTTGCTCTTCTTCATAGATCACCTTAATTCGATCACCTTTTTGAATACGAAAAAAATCTACCTGCCAGGCAAATACATCTACCAGTCGGTTGACCAGTTCAGGTGAGCCCCCATTAGCAACCATGGTTTCATATACCGAAGAGCTAATTACTCCGGTAAATGATTTCTCAACAAGCGAAACAGGCTTTATGCCTTTGTATGCGTAAATAGAATCTTTAAGCCCATAGATCACATATTCGTAAGGGCTAGGTTCAAATATGAAATGGGTGGCTGCTTGCAAACTGTCCTTACTTACCAGTAGGTAATAATCTTTTCCGGCAACCAGCTTCCGTACATCGTAGATACCTTTAGCTTTTTCTGCTAATTCATAAATGACACTATAATCTATCTGATAGGACCCTAGTATATCTGCCAGATTCTGTCCCCACCGAATTCTTTTTTGGATAATGTCCAGTGAGTCTACTACCACTCCATAGAAATAAGTGGAAGGTTCCTTCTCTTCCACAGATACGGTATCTACAGCCAGCGCCTGAACAGTGGGTTCTGGAAGGGGCTTTCTAAGATCTAAATAAAGATAAACACTCACTGCGGCTATTAATAGCACGCCAAGTGTATAGGCTATAATTTTATATTGCATAGCTGGTTAAAATAGGCTTAATCAATTTGCACAATGATATTCGGCTCTTGATAAGCTTCCTTAGCTTCTAATAAATACTTTTTAAAATTTTCAATGTCCAGGTCATAGGCCTTCGGTGGCAAAAGCAATTCTTCATCCTCATCTAGTACAACATAAAAAGGCTGAGCATTATTATTAAACTTCCTGATTTGGAAATCGGCATTTTGCTTCCCTATGGTCTTCTTTACCTTTTGGTCATAAGAGGACGTATACCATTGGTCTTCTGGCAGTGTAGTTTTTTCATCTACATATAATGCCACCATCACAAAGTCATTCTTTAAGATCGAAAGCACCTCTGGGTCAGACCAAACCCTGGCTTCCATTTCTCTACAGTTTACACAGCCATGCCCCGTAAAATCTATAAATAAAGGTTTGTTCTGCTCCCTGGCACAGCTAATTGCCTGCTCGTAATCAAAATACCCTTTTATTCCATGCGGGAAATGAAGAAAATCATCGTATTTCGGTTCTTCACAGAGGGTGTTATCAGCTTCAGCCAGGTAGCCAGCTGAATTCTGTTGAAGCATGCCAGCTACATTGAAGTCATGGGTTGACATGGGCGGTAGATAGCCTGCTAAAGCTTTCAGTGGTGCGCCGTACATACCGGGTATCAGATAGACTACAAAACTGAAAGTAACTATAGCCAGCATCAATCTGGGTACACTTATTTTCTCCAGTTTATCGTCATTGGGCAGTCGGATTTTCCCAAGAAAATAGAATCCCAATAGCGTAAAGATTACTATCCAAATGGCCAAATAAACCTCCCGGTCGAGGATGCCCCAATGGTATGCCTGATCCGCAACACTCAAAAATTTAAACGCAAAGGCAAGCTCTAAAAATCCCAGTACAACCTTTACACTATTGAGCCAGCCCCCCGACTTGGGCAAATTGCTAAGCCATTCTGGAAAAAGGGCAAAAAATGAAAATGGCAAGGCAAAGGCCAGTGAAAAAGCAAACATGCCAAGTACCGGCTTGAGCACAAGACCACCCGCTGATTCTACCAAAATACTGCCAACTATTGGCCCTGTACAGGAAAAGGAAACCAGCACTAAGGTAAAGGCCATAAAGAATACCCCAATTAATCCGCCCTCGTCTGCCTTTTTATCTACCTTATTGACCAGACCAGTAGGTAAGTTGATCTCAAAAAGCCCTAAAAATGAAAGTGCAAATACCAAAAAAACGAGGAAAAAGAGCACATTGGGCAGCCAGCCTGTTGCCAGATCGTTGGCAATTTCAGGGCCCATAAATGGCGCAACTATTGAACCTATAATCGTATAAATAAGGATTATGAAAAAGCCGTAAAAAAAGGCTTTCTTTTTGCCACCTTTCTTTTGTCCATCACGGCCAGTGAAGAAAGTAACCGTCATCGGTATCATTGGAAACACACAAGGCGTAAGTAGGGCCATCAAACCGGCAAGAAATGCCACCACCATAAAAGCGAGAAGTGAATACGGGTCAGAGACATCCCTTTTCTTCAGAAAACCCCCTTCTTTTTGAGCAGCATCTAATTTTACCTCATTTGCTGGTTCCTTTTTGTCAACCGAGGCTTCTTTTGTGCCCTTGCCCAGTAAGGGACTGAAATCAAAGGTGTCATCAAAAGGGATACATTTACCGTCTATATCCGAACAAACCTGGTAAGCGTAAGCTCCGGTAATCACAGGGTCTTTCTTTAAAATCCGAATGGGCTGATGCAGTATTGCCTTACCAGTAAAATAGGTGTACTCACCTTCCCATAAGTCATCATATTTTTTCTTAGCATTCACAGGGATTATATCCCCAAGCAATTGATAGGAGGGGTCAGGCTCAAAGTCAAATTCCGTCACCATGGGGCCAAGATCGGGATCAAAATCGGTACTGTACAAATACCAGTTTTCATCTATTTCTACCTCAAAAATCAAGGCTACACTATCGCCTGCTGATACAGATTCCTTCGATACTTTAATGTTCCATGTTGCCGGCTTGAGCACCTGCGCCCTGGCACAAAAAATTAAGGCTGTCAATAAAAATAGGATACTGGCTTTTTTCACGATTTGCTTTTGGTTACAGTATCATCAACACAAGTAATGCTTATCACGTTCTGTTATTGTGATTGCTGGCAAAATGCTTATAAAAAAGGGTAATGGTCTCTATCCCTTTGTAGAAATTAAAAAGCCCGTAGCTCTCGTTAGGAGAGTGAATTGCGTCATCATCAAGACCAAAGCCCATCAGAATTGAGTCCAGGCCCAGCTCCTTTTGAAATAACGCTACGATGGGTATACTTCCACCTTCCATGGTTGGAATAGGCTCCTTGCCCCATGCTTCTGTAAATGCATCTCTGGCAGACTGGTACGCAATTGAATCGATAGGAATTACCGCCGGTTCGCCGCCATGATGGGGCCTTACTTCTATTTTAACACTTTTGGGAGCAATAGACTGAAAATGCTTCTTAAAAATCTCCGTAATCTCGCGGCTTTCCTGATGTGGCACCAGGCGCATCGAAATCTTAGCAAAGGCTTTAGATGGAAGTACCGTTTTTGCCCCTTCGCCGGTATATCCACCCCAAATGCCATTCACATCCAATGTGGGTCTGATACCTATTCTTTCTAATGTTGTAAAACCATCTTCACCAGATACTGCATCAATTCCCAGATTCTTTTGATAACGATCTAGGTTAAATGGTGCCTTTGCCATTTCGGCACGCTCTTCATCGCTTACAACCCTTACCTTATCATAAAATCCAGGTATCGTAATATGACCGTGCTCATCCTTCATACTTGCAATCATCTGGCAAAGCACATTGATAGGATTGGCTACAGCACCACCATAGGTTCCTGAATGAAGGTCTCGGTTGGGTCCGGTTACCTCTACTTCCAGATAGCTCAGCCCACGCAAGCCTATAGTTATTGATGGATTATCATTATCTATGATGCTGGTGTCCGAAACCAGTATCACATCGGCAGCAAGTTTCTCTTTGTTTTTATTGACGAATTCCGCAAGGTTGTCGCTTCCCACTTCCTCTTCACCCTCTATCATAAATTTTACATTGCAGCTGAGGCTATCCGTTTTAACAAGACTCTCGAATGCTTTTATATGCATATACATCTGTCCCTTGTCATCACTGGAGCCTCGTGCATAGATCTTTTCATCTCTGATGGTAGGTTCGAAAGGAGGGGTTTCCCAAAGCTCATAGGGATCTGCCGGCTGCACATCATAGTGGCCATAAACCAGAACTGTAGGCAGAGCAGGATCGATGATTTTTTCTGCGTATACTATCGGATGCCCTTTAGTTTCTACAATTTGAACTTTATCTACCCCTGCTGCCCGTAATTTTGTTTCCAGAAAATGGGCAGCTTTTTTTACATCCTCCCGGAATTTTGAATCTGCACTGACTGAAGGAATTCTCAACAGTTCAAATAACTCTTCCAAAAACCTTTCCTTGTGCTCTTCAATGTAGGATAATGCAGACATATTGATTTTGTGTTTTATGCTGGGCAAAAATAGAAAAAAGGGAGTAGGGAATCAGAAACCAAATCCGTCTTTATCTTTTTCTATGGTATCAAACTTCTCGTCATCAAGGAAGATTTCATCCGGTGACTGCAGGTCATAAGGCTCGGTGATACCAAAATACTTCTCACGGAAATTATTAATGAACTTTAGCGTTTCGGAAAGGTCGCCCTTTACAGTCGCATATTGGCCAAAGCCTACATTATTAACATTGCTATTTGCCTCAACCACGGCATTGAAATCATTATTGGAGGAAAACATCAGCAGTCTGCCCCCTTCATAGTTAAAATAATACCAGGTGCCGGGTGCAATTTGCAGAAACAGGTTGACCACATCATCACCGAAATTATCCTTTTTGACCTCTATAAAGCCATCAATCATGGCATTGATATCGTTATCATACATATTGGATAGCCCAATTTGTGAGGTGTTGTACCATGCACTGTAGTCCTGCGAATATTTTAGGTCTACATGAGAGATCATGATCGTTTTTTCCAATAACTCATCCGCTGATACCAGGGGTGTGTAATTTCTTAGGGCTTTTTTCTCATAACCCTTTGCAATCGCTTCATTGGTAAGGTTTGCCAGCTTGTACAGTTCATTAGCATCAGCAGTATTGGCTACCGGAGCCCCCAATCGCTCTATGATATCCATTACATCGAAGACCATGGCATCATATTCCTCCTCACTAATTTTCATATCAATACTTATCATAGCATCGATTTCAAATGCAGCGGAATCCACATCACCTTCGCCAAGTGCCGATACTTTCATCGAAAAGTTATCATTGCTTTGGGTTAAAGACATAGGCCCCTCAAAAAGCAAATTGTGAGTGAAAGGACTGTAGATCATAGTACGGCCGGCATATGATTCTCCCGTAGACTTAAGTGGATCTTCAATACTGAAGCTCTTGGCCTCTAGTAAATACTTCAGGTTGCCTGAGGGCTCAAATACCTTAACATCATTGCTGGCTCTGGGATTTTCCAGAAAAGCCATATAGAGCTCTCCTGATTTTTGTGAAAGAAAAAGACCTGCATTTACCCGCTGCCCGGTTTCTGTAAGGGCGGCATTATAATTAATCTCTACCTCGGGGCTCTCTGCCTCATGCGTATATTGGATCCAGTAATCATAATCCGGACGGTTTGTGAAAATCGGTTGCACATAGCCCTTCATATCCAAAGCCTGCTGATCGGCATACATGGTTACCCTGCCCCGATATTGAAAGCCCGGTGAAATGATCACCTCATTTTCTTCGGTGATCTCGCCACCGGAAACGGTCATTAACTTTGATTCTTTTTTGCCTCGTTGTACTTGCTCCAACCTGAACTCCTCAAACTCAATAGCAAATGAATCATTAGCTGCATTGACAAGCTGATAGGTAGCTCTTCCGACAAAGCGGTTTCTGGATAATATTTTTATATCCGCATCATAAAGTCTGTGATAGCCATTGAGTGTATCTATCACGATGGTAGCATTTGTAAAAGGCTCTAGTTCGGAATTTTCAAGAATTGTGGTTTTCCCTCCCTCAGGCGTAATTCTGGCATCCGCTACTATGATGTACGGTATTCCCTCGATATCCAGCTTTTTTGTATTGATGTCATACACCGCTGAGGTAGCATTAAAGGCCAATGAATCCAACTCCGGTCGAGTCGTAAAGAAATAACTGTCTTCGATAGGAACATTGGCCGGCTTTGTCATGGTGATGGTACTATCATTCAGGTCCCAAAGGGCATCGGTAATGGAGGTCTTCATTTGAGCATAGGGAAAACTCATAGCAGCTACCCCTATATTCTCCGGATGTATATCAGCAATATTCTTATCGAGATCAAAGTTGATGGCTACATCTTCACCAAGCATCGCAGGTTTTTCAGGGTCTTCGGTCAATACTTTAAAATTCGCATGATTTGCCGAGAGGCTGGTTTCTGCTAATGTCATGTCAGGGGACTCAATCTCTGACCCACGAGTACTCAATAACCCCTCACCATATACACCTCCTGAGGTTACATTCATCTCTCCATCAAGCGTTGCTGTTTGGTCGTAAAGATTCATTGGCTCCTCGAGGTTGGCAATATACATGCTGTCTTTTTTGGGTACCCATCTCATTTTGTACTTGCCAAAATCTGCCTGTGGAAAGGAGCCTCCTCCCTTGGTTCCCGGGTCTAGTTTACCTCCAATCCCTACCGTAGAAACTGAATCGGGGTAAAAAATAAAATCTTCCGAGTGAAGCTCTGTGGTTAAGTGCTCGATGCGACCATCGGCACGCAAGCCTTTGTTATCTAACCTCAAATCATTGAAGATCTTTCCCTCACCGCCATAGAGATTATAGCCTTCTTCAGGGATTTTATGTTCAAAACCAAAAGACCGATCGGGCATGATTCGAAGCTTCTCATCAATGGGCTCGATGATTCCCCCGGCATTAAAAGTACCTTCGAAGCTAATGTGTGAGAGGTCCCCTCTATCCAAACTGTCCACTTCAAAAGGAGGTATTTCAAATCTAAAGGTACTATCGTAAACTCCTCCAAGAATTTCAGGGCTACTGAAACCTACCGTTGCTTCCTTTTCACTAACGAAATAGGGGTATTTCATGATCTCTTCAACCCCTGATCGATTATCCGGCCTGTTGATATATAAAACACCTGACGTATTGGTAAGGTGATTGTGCATAGCGGTTTTACCCTCTTCATGGGTATTTCGATTTCCCATGGTGGTTTCCATAGTTGAATCAACGGGTATTTCTATACGGATACTATCAATCTGTTCCAAATCCATCAGAAACTCGTCATAATCGAAGGTGAAGTCTTTGCCCTTATACTCAAAATCTCCAGACCACACCAAGCCATTAAATTTTATATCCCGGTCTTCGAGAATAGTAAGCCCAGTACTATCAGGTTCCATATAAACTTCCTGATTGTGCGTTAAAACTACGCGCTCCACACCACGCACTTGCAGCTGGCCACTGTCTATTCTAAAAGTAGCATTGGGTAAGGATTCAAAAGTTGAGGATACCAAGAGGTGATCAAAATCTGATTTCTCCAAATTGGATAGATAATAATGATTGGCCTTGGGTGTTACTATAATTTCTCCGGTCACCGGTTCAAATTTTATTAACCCATAATAGCTAAGTGATTTCATGGCAGATTTCATCACCTCAAGGTCAGTTTTGTAGAAATCTGCTAGCTCTGCCACGTAATATTGAACACTTTTGATTTTGCGGGCATAGTTGACCACAGCTACTACAGGGTTAAACCTGTACAATCCACTGAATTGCTCTATCCGATTGTGGTGAAAATAATCGTGTGATTCAAAAATGGCCGGCACCAAATTGCTTCCATTCATAATGGAAAAGTTGATGCTATCTGAAGTGAGGTCCCATTTTACCATGTCCACATTCATGTCCATTTCAAAGAAGCTGGAGAAATACGGCATATGCTTAAAGCCGTTATCCGGTTCTAGGAGTGTGAGAATTTCCCTGCCGTAATCGTACTTAAAGCGGACCTTGGGGTGGTGAATAGAATCTTCGCCATGATATATAGTAATATCTGTTTCAGCAGCTGTAATTACTGAATCGCCAAACACAAATACCGGCGATAAGGCTACAAAGGATCTGCCTTTGCCATCCAGTACTTCTATCCGGGAATTTTCACCAGCTACATTTTCTCCGGTCATTTGTCCGCCATTGAGTGAGATACCGCCATGATAGGTCAGCCTTTTGGCTGGGATCTTAAGGTCTACATTGGCATGATGACTTTTAAACCTCGGGTATTTTGGTGGATTTCTTTTATCCCTTCGCACAGTTTTAAAGAGAAAGAAGCCATCTACCTCTCCTTCAAAAAACTCACTGAATACAAGCTTTGACTGTATGGCACGCACATAAGGGATATTTCCCTTAAAATAATAGTCTTCTAGCAGGGCATAGGCACCGTCTGTTCCGGGAATCTCACCCGGCCATTTTACCTTACCGCTTTCACCAATAAATATTCGTTCTTTGATAAGGTAGGTTCCTGTAGCATTTTCAATGCCGATACTATCGTAGATTGAGGCCATTTCAAGATCGATGTTCTTAAAATGGATAACAGGTCCTTGAATAGGCGGCCTTTGCTCCTCGGCCCGCAGACTTGCCAGCACATCAACTTTCACCTTTTGCAAATCTGGGAATTCACCATCAAAGATGTCAGCCTCCTGCTGGGCAGTCCATGTCGTCTGCGATTGCTGCTGGTCCTCAGCCCAGGGATCATCGTTATTGCCCCAACTATCGCCCCAGTCATCATCCTGCTGGGTATCATTACCCCAGGTGTCCGTATCACCCCACGTATCGGTATCACTCCAGGTGTCATTGCCCCAACTGTCTGTGTTGTCCCAATCGTCATTACCCCAGCTATCGGTGTTATTCCAATCGTCGTTGCCCCAGCTGTCATCAGCATTATTGTCTGCGTCACTATCGGCCCAGTCATCATTACCCCAGGTATCATCCTGCTGATCATCGGCAAAATCATCTTCTGTAAGAAATTCATCTTCTGCGGTAGTATCTTCCGCAAAATCATCGGCTACAGGGTCACCAAAACTATCGCCTCCACCCATTGGCTCAATGTATTCAAACTCATAGGAGCCCCCTGAAAATTTCAGGCTGTTGTAATGATGGCGATACAGGGAACTTCTTCCCATAAGGAAGTTCATATCCTCGTAGAACTGGAGTAAATCCCTGCTGCTGTAGGTATTGATCAGCTTTGTGTTGATTTCCAGAAGCTTGGTGAGCTGCTCACCAGGTAGACCTGCCTGCTCTACAGCATAAGTGATATAGCCAAAGTAATAGGTGAAAAAAGGCCGTGTTGGAAGCCTCCTTTTGCGCATAATCTGAGCATTTTTGATGATCATTTGCTTTTGCTCAGCCGTCATGCGTGGCCAGTTATCCCGAAAGTCAGAGGCAATTTTTCTAACCGCCTCCACTTCTATGCGTTGCAAACCCTCGAATACTTCTAAATGAAACTTCTCGGGATCATCAGAAAAGTCGAAATGCTGCGCTCGGGTGGTAGTCAATACCCCTAAGAGCAACACGACGGTTAAAAATATGTGAATAAGAAATTGCATTTGGTTTAGCCTTCCCTCTAAAATTACCTAATAGTCAACGCATAACCTATTGGCCGTATTATGATTTTATAAACTGTGCCTGGCACCAATCATTATGTACGGAATGTGCTTCGTAGTGGATATCAAAAGATTTTGCCCTTTCAATTAAGTCTTCAAGATCGTAGCTGTAAAAGCCACTTAATAACAAAAACCCCCCATGTTGGAGAAAATCCGCATAATAAGGCATCTCTTCCAGCAGTACGTTTTTATTGATATTGGCTGCGACCACCTCGTATGGATAGTTGACTTGCAGCGCATCCGCTTTGCACAATTGAACATCAATATTTGGAAAACCGTTTCTTTCGAAATTCTCCCTGGCATTTTCGATGCACCAATCGTCAATATCTGTGGTAAGGATATCTAGCGCACCTAGTTTTGCAGCCATGATGGCCAAAATGCCCGTGCCTGTTCCTAAATCCAAAAACCGCTTTCCTTTTAAGTCCAGGGTCAGAAGCCTTTCCAGCATCAGGGCAGTAGTGCTGTGGTGGCCGGTACCAAAAGACATTTTTGGGTCAATGATGATTTCGTGCTCAAAAGAAGTATCCGGTGCATGAAAGGTAGCCCTTACCCTTACTTTGTCACCTATGGTGATCGGCTGAAAATTTTGCTCCCAAAGCGCATTCCAGTTCTCTCTGGGAATTAATGTTTTTTCAAATTGACCGGTAGAGGATTGGTTGTATCGATGCAGCACTTCGTTTACTGCCGACACATCATATTGATCTGCCTGGATAAAGGCTGAAATACCCTCAGGCTGTTCCTCAAAGCTTTCAAAGCCAAGCTCCGCAAGCTCTGCCACGTATATTTCGCCCATCATCGGGTCACAGGCAATTGTGATCCTGATATAATCCATACCTTATCGATTACAGCCTGCGAAAGACTCAAAATTGGTGAAATACACAGACAAATCTCCATCACGCCGCTCATCTACCCAATATATCACTACATCGGCAAGGTCTCGGCTATCCGTGAAATACCACTTACCGCGCTTGTCTGCATACAGTTGGTTGGTTTCCTCAAAAACCAGCACGTCAGCAAAAGCCTCCGAAGCTTCCTCATACACCCGAACATCCGCTTCCCACTCATTATTGGTCACATAGATCGTTCCATATACCTCACAAGGATCGAAGGGCTGGCTGGTCGTTTCAAATAGACCTAACCAAAGCATAAAATACAGAGCAGCAAACACTAAATAGCTTTTACTATGTCCACAAAATCACGGGATTTCAATGAGGCTCCACCGATAAGGCCACCGTCTACATCCGGCTGTGCAAAGATTTCTTTCGCATTGCCCGGTTTTACACTACCGCCATACAGTATGGATAATTCATCAGCTACCGCATCACCAAATTTTTTGGCGATATGCGAGCGTATTGCTTTGTGCATTTCCTGTGCCTGCTCGGCACTAGCCGTTTTACCTGTACCGATTGCCCAAATAGGTTCGTAGGCAATTACCACTTTGCCCAACTCCTCTGCCGACAATTGAAATAGCGCCTTGGTAACCTGGTCAGTTACATGCTCAAAATGCTCTTCATCTTCGCGGATATCCAGTGATTCGCCGCAACAGAATATAGGAATCAGGTTTTGATCTAACGTCTTTTTTACCTTGGTGGCGAGTGTAAGGTCATCATCTCCGAAATATTCTCTTCTTTCGCTATGTCCAATGATGACATATTGAACGCCTAATGATGCAAGCATAGCAGAGGACACCTCTCCTGTGTATGCACCCGCATCGTGTTCCGAGCAGTTTTGTGCGCCAACATATATACTGGATGCACCTTCTGTCAATTTAAGGGTTGAAGGAAGATGAATAAAGGGAGGACAAAGCACTACCGTAACCTCGCCTGTAACTTCATCAGCGACCATATTAACTACTTCAGAGGTAAGCTTTTCGCCTTCCTGCAGGGTATTGTTCATTTTCCAATTTCCGGCAACTATTTTCTGTCTCATGATTAGACTGAAGGTTTAAATTTTTTAAGAATTTTCTTTACTTTATTTAATATGTCTTCTTTAGCATCCTCTGGCGCGTCATCCAGTACTTTGGAGCCTATGCCTTGCCAAATTACCTGATTTTCTGCTGCATCAATAATGTTGATGATTAAAGTGCCCCGGTTAAATTTAATTTGTGGTGAATCATAGGTTTCCCAGTAATTATACTCGGTATCCGGCTCTGCCACAAATGCTGTTTGCTCTTCAATGATAATCTTGTAATCTACCAAAAGGTCAGCATCCGATGCATTGTAAATCATCCCTTTATCCTGCAAATTTTGAATAATCGCCTCTCTCACCTGCCGTCTTACCGATTCGTTATCATAATCTTCAAAGCCCTTTGCATACTCATCTTCACATTCCATACAATAAAACGTAGAATACTGGCTTAGATCAGCGGTCTGGTCAAAAGAGGTCTTCACAGAAGTGCATGCTCCTAAGGCAAAAAGCACTACAATCAAAAAAGAGAAAAAGCGCATGGTTTAAAAATTTTCCTAAAGGTACATAGTATTCAATTTTTGAACAGACCCGCCCATCAATTATCCAAGGATCAAGGGTGCAATACTATTTTCAGGCTTTGGTCAAGCTTTTGGTCAAATATGGTATAGGCCTCCGGACCTGCGCTCAATGGCATCTGATGTGTGATGATTTTAGAAAGTGGATATTTGCCGGAATCAATCACTGGAAGCAGCTTATCCATAAAAAACCTTGCGGGGCAGCGCCCTGATTTGAAAGTCAAATTTTTATCGTATAGCTCCACAGGTGAAAAGGAAAAATGCTCTGTGGTATGTACGCCTACCGAGGCAATAGTAGCTCCCGGCCGTGCCACATCTACAGCCAACCTACTGGCAGAAGGGTGGCCAACAGCTTCCACCACTGAATCGAAACCCCGACCCTGAGTAAGGTGGTGAACTTCTTTTACAGGCATTTTTTGTGAAGCATCAATCACTAAAAAGCCCAGTGATCTCGCTTTTTCAATGCGCCCCTCATCTTTTTCCAATATGGTGATGTGCTCTATTTGCCGCTCCCTTGCTGCATATGCTGCCATTAGACCCACAGGCCCCGCCCCAATGATGCCCAGGTGATCTCGAGGGCCTGCAGCAGATTGAACCACCGCAAAATATCCTGTCGAGAAAATATCGCCAGCCATCAGCAGTTCGGCCATGTTTCCCTCGGGGTTGATCTTAACCAAGGTACTATCTGCCAGTGGCACCCGTACATACTCCGCCTGCCCGCCATGCAGACCATGCTCCTGAGAGCGCCAGCCATACAATTGACCTTGCTCACAGCGGCATGTTAAGCCAATACGGCAATAATAGCATTGGCCACAGTTGGTAGTAAAGGGGCTTACTACCCAATCGCCTTTTTGCAGTTGCCTAACAGCCTTGCCGGTTTCTACAATTTCCCCGACAAACTCGTGGCCCATTACCGTGCCATGGTCAAGGCCTTTTTCATGCTCGTGATACGGATGCAGGTCTGATCCGCATATAGCACAGACCTCTACTTTTACAATCACATCCTGATCAGATTCCAATGTAGGATCGTCAATAGATTCGTAAGAAATACTTTCCTTACCATTAAAGATCAAGGCCTTCATGATATCTTCTCCTTAAGAAATGCTGCTGTATAGTTTTGCTCCAATTTTACCATATCCTCAGGTACACCGGCAAAGCAAACACTGCCTCCTTCATCGCCCCCTTCAGGACCAAGGTCTATAATCCAATCAGCAGTTTTAATTACCTCTACATTATGCTCAATAATTAAGACAGAATTCCCCAATTCTATGAGGGCATTCAAGGCTGTCAACAGCTTCTGAATATCATGAAAATGAAGGCCTGTCGTAGGTTCATCAAAAATGAACAGGATATGTTCTTTTTTGACAGCACCACCCTTACCCAGAAAAGAAGCAAGCTTTACACGTTGTGCCTCGCCTCCACTCAGGGAGTTGGATGATTGACCGAGCTTTACATAGTCCAGCCCTACATCTGCCAGGGGCTTCAGTTTTTTGATTACTGGATCCTGATCTTTGAAGAATTCGAGGCTTTCCTCCACGGTAAGCTCCAGCACCTCAGCAATATTTTTATCATTGTAGGTGATGTCCAGTATTTCTGATTTGAACCGGTTGCCCTTGCAGTGCTCGCAGGTCAGGTGAATATCAGCCATAAACTGCATTTCAATTTTCACCTCTCCTTCGCCCTGGCAATTTTCACATCGGCCTCCATCTACATTGAAAGAAAAGAAAGCCGGCTTATACCCACGTTTTTTTGCTAAAGGTTGGTCAGCAAAAAGCTGCCTGATATTGTCATAGGCTTTTACGTAGGTAACCGGGTTTGAGCGGCTGCTTTTGCCGATTGGGTTTTGGTCTACAAACTCTACCTGGGTTACTGCTTTGTAATCACCTTCCAGCCGGTCAAACTTGCCCGTGCTTTCACCGCCAAATCCAAGCATTTTGGATAGGGCAGGATTAAATATCTTTCTGATCAAAGTGGACTTTCCAGAGCCGCTGACCCCCGTAACCACGGTGAGTACGCCCAGCGGTATTTCCACGTTTACATTTTTCAAATTGTTCTCTCTCGCACCAACAATTTTAATAGATTGGTTCCATTTTCTTCTTTGAGAAGGCACAGGTACCGTATCCATTCCATTCAGGAACCTGGCAGTATGAGAAACATCTTCTTGCTGGATGGCTTGCCAGTCGCCCTGAAATACCAGCTGACCGCCATGCGCACCTGCATTGGGGCCAATGTCAATGATCTGATCTGCTTGCCGCATCACTTCCTCTTCATGCTCCACCACAATCACCGTATTGCCAAGGCTTCTTAAATGCTTAAGCACCTGCACCAGCCTATGGGTATCGCGAGGGTGTAAACCAATGCTGGGCTCATCGAGGATATACATACTACCCACCAATGCGCTACCAAGCGAGGTGGCAAGTTTTATCCGCTGATATTCTCCACCCGAAAGGGTGCTGGTTAGTCGGTTGAGTGTGAGATAGCCAAGGCCTACTTTATCGAGATATTCCAGGCGATTTCTGATTTCCTGCAGTAGCCTTCTGGCCACTTCCCGATCATGGTCATTGAGTTGCAAGGATTCAAAAAAAGCGATCACTCGATTGACCGGCATCAAAACCAGATCAGAGATAGACTTCTCAGCAATTTTCACATAAGAGGCATCCTTTCGCAGGCGGGTGCCTTTACAATCGGGACAGGTAGTACGCCCGCGATAGCGAGACAGCATTACGCGATACTGAATTTTGTGTGTCTTGGATTCCAAATGATTGAAGAAAGCATCCAGCCCTTCAAAATATTCATTGCCTGACCACAAAAGTTCACGCTGGGGTTCAGTAAGATCAATTATTGGCTTGTGGATTGGAAAATCAAAGCGCACACCATTTTTCAACAATGGCTTTACCCAATTACTCATGGTTTCGCCTCGCCAGGGTGCAATAGCCCCTTCATACACTGAAAGGTTTTTATCCGGAATCACCAAATCCTCATCAATGCCTAAGATTCTACCAAAACCCTCACACCTTCGGCAGGCCCCATACGGGTTATTGAAGCTGAAAAGATTGACCGAAGGCTCCTCAAAGCGGATCCCATCCAACTCAAATTTGTCCGAAAAATTGAGCTTCTCATGGCCCACCATGTACACAAAGCAAGTGCCCTCTCCTTCAAAAAATGCCGTTTGAATAGAATCTGACAGCCGGAACCGGGCATCTTCATTCTCTCGCTCTACAGCAGCCCTATCAAGCAATATTTCAAATTCGCCAGCTTTTTTGGATGATTTTGATTCCAGCAGTTCTTCTATGTAGACTACCTCACCGTCCTGCAATAGCCTGGTATATCCTTTGCTCATCAGGATTTCCAGCTCTTTTTTAAAGGCCCTGTTCTTTTTGGTAATCAGTGGGCATGATACCATATATCGGGTGCCGTCCTCATAGGTAAGCAGTTGATCCACCACTGAGCTGACTGTATCGCGCGTTACCGGCTTACCGCTTACCGGTGAAATGGTAACACCGATACGTGCAAACAACAGTTTCAGGTAGTCATAGATTTCAGTCGTAGTACCTACTGTTGACCGGGGGTTGCGGGTATTTACTTTTTGCTCTATCGCAATCGCTGGTGATACTCCTTTGATATAATCAACTTCCGGCTTTTCCATACGCCCCAAAAACTGACGGGCATAAGAGCTCAGGCTTTCCACATATTTTCTTTGGCCTTCGGCAAATAAAGTATCAAAAGCAAGGGATGACTTGCCCGAGCCTGATAATCCTGTAACCACCACCAGCTTATTGCGGGGAATGGCCACCGAAAGGTTTTTCAGGTTATTAACCCTCGCTCCTTTGATGATGATAAATTTTTTGGGATCAAGTTGATCGATGTTATTGTCAGGAAGCGTAAGGGTTTCTTGAGACACGATTTTTCTTATTTGTAAATATGAAAGCGCAAAATTAACGAAAGGTAGAGTACATGATAAACAGATAGTCAGAACTTGTGTTTCGCCCCAAATATTCCTGTTAGGTTATTTTTTTTAGAAAAATCCCCACAAAGGGCTTTGTATTGTGATTGGGATTTACATACTTTTGGAAAAGTGCCTAATTAAAAATTGTTAACCTTAACCTAGACTATATGATATAAAGCTCTACTCAGATTTAAACAGGTAGACTTATGATTAAGAAAGAAGTGAGTGATAGCCAATTGGTATCACTGTACAAAAACGGAGATGAGTTAGCATTCGAGACGCTCATCAAAAGGCACAAAAATCGAGTATTTACGACTATTTATCTGATTGTAAAAGATCAGTACACTGCTGAAGACCTTATGCAGGATTGCTTCATCAAAGCAGTGAAGACTATTCAATCTGGCCGGTACAACGAGGAAGGTAAATTCCTGCCGTGGCTACTCAGGATAGCCCATAACCTGGCCATTGATTACTTCCGAAAATCGAAACGGTACCCCACCATTGTGATGGAAGATGGCAGCAATGTCTTCAACACCCTGGAATTTTCAGAAGATTCTATTGAGTCTCTTCAAATAAAAAAGGATACTCATGCGTTATTAAGAAAACTCATTCAGGAATTGCCTGAATCGCAGAAAGAAGTGCTTATTATGAGGCATTACATGCAAATGAGTTTTCAGGAGATCGCAGAGGCGACGGATGTGAGCATTAACACGGCTTTAGGGAGGATGCGATATGCCCTGATCAATTTGAGAAAGAAACTTGACAAAACGAATATCGCCTATGACAAAAACTTTTACCGAAAATGACCTCATCCGCTATGCTTATGGAGAAACTACCAAACGAGAAAATCAGGAAATAGAGAATGCAATGCTCTGTGATCAGGCGTTGCAGGATAGCTACCTTAGTTTGAAACAACTCATGGGACAGTTGGATGAATGTATGCTATCACCTTCTGATGAGCGTGTGAATAAGATTCTTAATTATGCTAAATCCTCTAAATTGCCATCTGTTGTGAAATAAACATTGCAGATGCGAAAAAAAGAGCGATTCGAAGCTTTCATTACTTATTTTACCGAGCATGCTCCCGAAGCGGAAACAGAACTGCATTATAATGACCCCTATCAGTTACTGATAGCGGTCATTCTTAGTGCCCAATGTACTGACAAGCGCATCAACATGGTGACGCCTGCCATCTTTCAGGATTTCCCCACTCCGCAGCACCTGGCTGCCAGTCACTTCGACGAGTTGTTCCCATACATCAAGACGGTTTCTTACCCCAACAATAAGACCAAACACCTGCTCGGCATGGCCAAAATGCTGGTGGAGGAATTTGATTGTATAGTACCCGAAGATGTCAAAACACTGCAAAAGCTGCCGGGCGTAGGCCGCAAAACCGCCAATGTAATTGCCTCTGTGATTTACAATCAGCCCACTATGGCTGTGGATACACATGTATTCAGGGTGTCTAAACGGTTGGGATTGGCTACCCTCTCAGCCAAAACCCCGCTGGAAGTAGAAAAGCAATTGATTCGCCATATTCCCGAGCAATATATTGCGAGGGCCCACCACTGGCTGATCCTGCATGGCCGATACATCTGCCTGGCCAGAAAACCCAAATGTGAGGAATGTGCGCTGACCCATTTTTGTCGCTACTACGAAAAAAATTTTGGATCTGTAAATAAGGCCAGCTAATGCATATCCTGCTGCTGCATCAGCATTTTCGCAAACCTGCGGAAGGTGGAGGCATACGCAGCTACCACGTGGCAAAAGCTTTGGTTGCCAAAGGGCATACGGTAACCATAGTTACTGCACACGACCAGGCTTTTTACCGGGAGGAGTTTGAGGGACTTCATATTTTTCACCTCCATGTGCCCTACGAGAACCATTTCTCTTTTGTTCGAAGGCTTAAAGCATTTTACGGTTTTTACCGCAAGGCATTAGCTCTGGCCAAAAACTGGCAGCACATCGACCTTATTTATGCCATCAGCACACCTCTTTCGGTGGGTTTGCTGGGCAGAAAGCTGAAATCCATCCTCAAAGCCCGATTTATTTTTGAGGTGGGTGACCTGTGGCCGGCGGTGCCTGTATCGCTGGGTATCATTAAAAACCGATGGCTCATCGGCTGGCTCTTCCGACAGGAGGAAAAAATCTATGCTTCCGCAGATCATATCATCGCCTTGTCGCCAGGAATCCAGCAATACATCAGCCAAAAGGCCCATGCTCAGAAAATAAGCACCATTCCCAACATGGCAGACGTAGCCCTTTTTTCAGCTGCCTATGGATCGAAAGCCAACACGAATACCCCATTCACCATAGGCTATTTTGGCACCTTTGGCTTTGCCAATCATGTAGAAGGCATGATCAACCTGGCAACAGCCTGTCAGCAGCGGCAGCTGCCGGTAAGTTTCCTGATGATGGGAGATGGGGCATACAAAAAGCACGCTGAGGCGCTGGTAAAGCAGCGTTCCCTGACTAATATGCAATTCTTCGCCCATGGTCCTACCCATGCGGTGGCCGACAAAATCAAGCTTTGTGATGCCGTGCTGGTAAGCTTTTTGGATAATGCCTTATTGCATACCGGCAGCCCCAATAAGTTTTTCGATGGGCTGGCGGCAGGTAAACTGATCCTGCATAACCTTACCGGCTGGATAGAGCTCTTGGTAAATGAACACGAGATCGGTTTTCAGTATCAACCCGATCATGCCACCCAATTTGTGGATATGCTGAAACCATACCTTGAGCATCCTGAAAAACTCGCCAAAGCCCAACACAACGCACACAAGCTTGCGGAAAAAGACTTCAAAAAGGAATTGCTTTGCGATAAAATTATCGAGGTAGTAGAAGGCACTTAAATTCCTGGTTCGCGAACACCCAAAAACAGCAATGCTATTAGACTAAGCAGTTTTATTTTTTGTGCCTCTATCTAACCCTCTCAATGAGAGAGACAATTTGCGCTTAGCTTAATAGCATTGACTCGATGGTGGGCCATACAATCTGGGTTTAAAACGCATCTTTACGTAGGAGAATTAATTACTTAAGGCCAATTGTCGGGCTCTTTCGTAATTGATGATATCCAAAATTAAATCGGTGATGTGCTCGGGAGTTACCGCCGGATGAAAACCCTGGTATTTGAAAAAGCTGATTTTCCCATTTTCCATCTGAAAAATGATCTTCCCCCGCAGTAATTCAGGATGTGTATCGAGTATTCTAACCTCCAGTGTAGTGGTGCCCATACCATCCTGGTAATGACATTTGATGGACCAGGTAGTCTGTGGCTGTTCTTCTACCAGCTTATTGAGTAAGTTGATTAATGTGATTTCATCCATAAACCAATATAAGGGATAAATCCCAGAAATGAAATGAGCGGCTATTCCGGTATAATGCCGGAGGACTTAGCAAAGGAAACCAGCTGCGCAGAATTATTAAAATTGAGCTTCTTCATGATATTGCGCCGGTGGGTTTTTATGGTATGCTCAGAGAGGGAAAGCTTCTCGCTGATTTCGGGAGAGGACAAGCCCTGAACAATAAGTCCAATGATCTCACGCTCTCGGTTGGAGATTTTAAAAGTAGCATGGTCATATTTTTTCTGCTGTATGATTTCCTCTACCTCATCAAAATAGGTAAAGCCAATGTCTACCACCTGAATGGTATGGAGCAGGTTTTGGGAATGTGTATTTTTCAGCAGAAATGCTTTGGCACCCAACTCCATCATCCTGCGAATCACAAATTCTTCCTGGTAAATGGTCAAAAAGATCACCTTGAGCTCCGGAAATCGCTCACTGAGGTATTCCATGCAATCCAGTCCATTTTTTTTGGGCATATTGATATCCAGAATGGCAATATCAACCGGTAGCTTTTTCTTACCCTTGAAATAATCGATTACCTCCTCACCATTCAGGCAGGTCTTTACAATATCAAGTCTGGGATCCCTTTTCAGAACCGCCGTAATACCGTCAAGAATGAGTGGCTGATCATCCGCCACCAGTAGTCTTATGGGTTTTCTCATAGCTGGTTTATTTCCACGACGGCCTCCACGCCTTTGCCGGGGGTGGAATTTATAAAAAATTTGCCATCAAAAGGAGCTAAGCGATTGCGAATAGAGGCATGCCCCATACCATTATTATGAATATCGGTATCGAATCCCCTTCCATCATCCTGGTAAATCAGGGTGAGGTATTCCCCTTTAAAATAATTGAGGTCAATATGAATCTGGGTGGCTCCTGCATATTTCAGGGTATTGCTGATCAGCTCCTGAATGATGCGAAAAAGGGCAATGCCCA
Source organism: Cyclobacteriaceae bacterium (assembly GCA_965227155.1). Classification (GTDB taxonomy): domain Bacteria; phylum Bacteroidota; class Bacteroidia; order Cytophagales; family Cyclobacteriaceae; genus UBA6059. The sequence goes on along the minus strand of OZ245731.1, from coordinate 1,875,177 downwards.
ACTGCTCAGAACCCAGGTCTTCAATACCACTACTGGCATAGTCAATACGCATGTTTGTGTGCCCACTGATCTGATCTACGATCATCTCTATGGCCTCATTAAGCTTTTGGCCATGAAAAACACCTCGGTTCAGGTCGTGTGATACACCTCTTACCATTTGCAATATGTGGTTTACCGCCTCTATAAAATGCTCCCCGAATGCAGCATCATGGTTGAGTTTTTCTGAAAGCTGTAGCCTTAGTATCGCCAGCTGACTGCCTATCTGATCGTGCAGTTCCGCAGCGATACGTTTTTTTTCTTCTTGCTGGCCTTCCAGAAACTGGTAGGTGGCCGTAAGCTCCATATCGTTGAGCATGGCCTTGGTTTCCCTGAGCTCCAGCTGCTTGCGATTCATCTTTTGCTGGTAGAAAAAAGCAAACAATACCAGGCCCCCTGCCATGAAAACCATGCCCAGTGTACCGATAACCAATATTATTGCTTCGTTACTCATTTTTGTTGGAGAAAGCCTTTCCGTAATATCCTACCATAAAGTAAAGGATTATCGCTTCCCTAATTTAATTAAAGCAATCCCCATGATGAGGTTTTTTATAATAATGCCAATGCTATGAAATGTCCAGCCATGGTAAAATAAATCATACATATTATAATTTTCGACAAGAAATTGATTGGATAATAAAAAGGCGAAAAAAGAAAAGCTCAGATAAAATGATAATGCAGCATTGTACCAAAAGGGGATAAAAAGGTTGAGTTTAATGATAGATTCACTTTTGTATAGTTCAAAATAATAGTTCATATTCAACCCAATTAGAAATAGCGTAGACAAGCTTCTTCCAATGGAATTCATAGCTTTTATACCGCTAATAAAGACACTATCTACCAAGTAAAATGAAATGACCACAAGAAAGATAATTTTCAAAACTTTTGATTGCCTTACCTGGCTATGATAGTAAAAAGATAATGCTATGAGTTCAAAAAGCCCTATAAGGTGATAAACCCACATATTGTTAGTGCCTGAGCTGGAAAGAAAATCAGCAACCAGATATAATAAAAACAGCACCGATGAATAATAAAATAGCCACCTGTGCTCCTTTCTGCTCTGAGTAAACGACAGGAACAGTACTAATGGAATTAGTTCGGTATAGTCACTAATTGTGACTATTAAATAAAGAGCATCAAAAAAACCCATAGTTTATTCTACCATAAAACAAGGCATTATCGCTTCCCTAATTTAATTAAAGCGACACCAATGATTATATTTTTGATGACTTGCGCCATGCTGTGCAACACCCATCCATGATAGAAGAAATCTGATGTGTCTGTTGATGTAAACATAATTTCATTAGACATCAGAAAGGCAAAAAATGAACCTGCCAAGTAAAAGGTAAGGCCTACATTAAAAAAGAAGACCAAAGACTTACTGACCTCAAAAATTTCTTCTTTTTGATAAGTATATAAATAAAAGTATAGGTTTAAAGCGAGTAAATAAAGTGTGGATATGCTTCTTCCCAAGGCATTCATTTCAAGAAGAGACTCAATAAAAAAACTATCAAACAAGTAATATATTAAGACAATTGAAAAAACAACATTAGTCCAGCGTGGAAGATGTAGGCGTTTGTAAAACCCTTGAATCAGGATAAGCTCAACAAGCCCAATCAAGTGATAGACCCAAAGGTTATTTATTTTAAATGCACTAAGGAGCATGGTGAGTCCAGTCAATGTGGCTATTGAGGCAACCAATGCAAGTAGCCAGGGATATTTTCTGGTCCTCCCAAGAAATAATAGAAATAAAAAAAAGAGGACTATTTCAGAACAGTCCCCAATAAATACTATATAATAGGAATAAGTGTGCATTCCGTTAATTAATCGCAGTATTTTGGGCAAGGTAATCCTCTAGCCAACACATCCCCACCAGTGGGCTTCTGTGGTGCCACAGATGAATCCATATCAATAATATCCTTGCCATCTTTTGTTATGGGTACAAAGATAATGTCTGTCTTGTCTTCATGCGGGCTTTCTTCATCCCAGCTTAGGTACAACCGTAGTGCCTCTACAGGGTTGCCGGCATGATCGCGGTTGTAGGCTTCAATATTTTGCATCACCTCCTGCACCTTGCTCAGGTCATAGACATGCCCTAAAGCCTTAGCACCCGGCTTTTCCTTTTGGTATCGTTCATAAGCGGCCTTAGCCTGCTCAGGGGTAATAAATTTACCTTGATTTGCCATAGTGTTTTAGGTTGTTTAGTTCAGACTAAAATTCTACAAATATTATGGGCTTTGAAATACCACTTTGGGAGTATTTTTGTGCTTTCAATGTTTCCTGAAGATTAAGTCCGGGAATTATTTTTTCACCAATTGTTATAATTTTAAATATTAAATGAATTATTAATCGGTTTTTCTATACTGATTCGTAATATTAGTCGAATAGTACAACAATTTCCCTGATTATCCATTGTTCAGATTTTGGGTAAACCGTACTTGTAACCCATCCTTTTCTCTCTCAATTTGAGTGCGTAATTACCATTCAGACCGATGGGCTTATTCGATAAACTACTTGGCGGCAATTTATTTCAGGGTGTGGGCGACATCATCGACCAATTCAAACTCAGCCCCGAAGAGAAGCAGCGCTTCAAGCTGGAAATGGAATCCATGCTGATGCAAAAAGAGCAGCAGCTGGAGGAAACCTACCGGCAGGAGCTGACCAGCCGCGCCGATATCATCAAAGCTGAAATGGCCCAGGGTGATGCCTACACCAAGCGCGTATGCACGGTAAGTGTAGAAACCATGAAGATCGTGAAGGCCATGGATCCATTGGGTGAGGGTAAGTGAGTTTTGTTGGTGCTAGTGTTGGGGGGATTATAGGTGCTAACATCGGGGAGATGTCTCGACTTGTTCGTTCCTCACTTCGCTCGACATGACGCGGATAGTCGGGGTGATGCGGGAGCGGTGAGGTTTGGAGTAGGTAGAAAGCTCGAACCACAGCGTCATTCCGACCGGAGGCCACAGGCCGGAGCGGAGGAATCTCCCCGAAAAGAGCAGCCTGCTAGAATCAAAAGCAGGTTTTTATTGCTGCTAGCATCGGGGAGACCTTTCGATGCACTCGCTGCGCTCGTTTACTCAAGGTGACGCGGTTGATCGTGGTGATGCAGGAGCGGTGAGGTTTGGAGGAGGCAGAAAGCCTGAGCCACAGCGTCATTCCGACCGAGGAACGGTAGTGACGAGCGGAGGAATCTCCCAGACAAGTGCAGCCCATTTGATCACACTATCTCCTCAAACAAATCCCGCCACTCGGGATTAAAGTCATTGATCAGCTTTTCCTTCTTGGACCGGTTCCATTTCTTCAATTGCTTTTCCCGGGTGATGGCCTCCTCGATGAAACCATAATGCTCGAAGTAAACAAGCTTGTACAAATTGTACTTTGCTGAAAAGCTTTTCGGGTATTTGCCTTCCCTATGCTCCATGATTCTATTGGCTAGTTCAGCCGTCGCACCTATGTAGAGCGTTGTGTGGTGTTTGTTGGTGATGATGTACACTGAGCCGCCGTAAGGCATGGTGTTGGGGGTTTTGGATGGGGTAATTTATGAAATTATTGGGCTGCATGAAACAGTTAGATGTTTCTTACTGCAATCATCTAGGAGACCTTTCGATGCACTCGCTACGCTCGTTTACTCAAGGTGACGCGGGTGTGGGGAGGATGGCAGGATGAAGTGAAGCTAGTAATACAGCGTCATTCCGATTGAGGAACGAAGTGACGAATAGAGGAATCTCCTTGAAAGAAGCAGCCTGCTAGAATCACAACCAGGTTTTTAATGCTGCAAGCATCTGGGAGATGTTTCGACTCGTTCGTTCCTCACTTCGCTCAACATGACGCGGATGGTCGGGGTGGTGCAAGTGTATGGAAGGGTGTTGACTTCCTGCTAGCCCAACACACCAATCCTAAATGACCGCCTTAAGCTGGGCCATCATATCATCGGTATCCATCAGCTTTTTGAAGCATTGTTCGGCCAGGCCTTCCTTAATAGCGCTTTCCGTTAATTCATCTGAAGAATAAGCTGTAAGGATAAACCGCCTGGGCATTGGGTATTGCTCCTGCATTATTTTGAGGAACTCCAGCCCACCCATTTCAGGCATGCGTAGGTCTGTGATAACCGCATCAAACTGCTCCGGCTCTTCTGCAAGAATACGCAACCCCTCTTTAGCAGATTGGGCAGTTGTAATGTCAAAGCTTGAATCAAAAAGGGCCTTAAACAAGTAAAGATTGACGCTCTCATCATCTACATAAAGCAACTTTTTCCTTACCGGGTCATCACCACTATTCATTCAATGGAATTTATATTTTCAAAAAAACCGTTACTCATATACAAAACCACACTGGCAATCCTTAAATTCCATCTACTACATAGCTTCAAATTCACAGAACCTCTTCCAGCTCTAAAAGTTTAGGAATTGCTAATCTGACTGTAGTACCTCTATCGGGATTGGAAGTTATACTCAGGTCACCTCCCAGATCCCGCAAAATGGTATAGCTGGTATACAAACCCAGACCTACCCCGGAAACTTCCTTCTTGGTACTGAAAAATGGATCAAATGCCTTCTGCATTACCTCATCCGTCATACCCCGGCCATTGTCTTCAACTGTCAGGTAGCAATTGTCTACATCTTCTTCCATGGTCAGTGTGATAACTCCATCCCTTTCAATGGCTTCAATGGCATTTTGCAATATTTGCTCAATGACCAGTTTTAACAAGCCAGGCTCAAATCTTAGCTTACAACTGCGGTCAATATTATTTTGCAAATCAATATGCTGAGGCAGCTTGTTTTGTATTTCAGCGACACATTTTTCAACGACCTCCAAGAGCTCACTTTGCTGTTGCTCCATCATTTTATGATCCAAATGAGACAGATTCTTAATGATGTGGCTAATTCTGGACACCCCCGTATAAATCCCATCAAATAGTTTCTCAATGTCCTCTTCTTTGCCGGCATATCCCTGCTCCAGCATTTTTTCAAAAACTTTGGCAGAGCTCTTAATAAAATTGAGTGGATTATTGATCTCGTGTGCCATGGTATGGGTAAGCGAACCAATGGCCGCCAATCGTTCGGCTCTCACGAGTTTTGTCTGGGCAATTCTCAAATCATCGATAGCCACCTTCAATTCATCACGCTGCTTTTCTACTTCCTGCTTCTTTTGATCAATCAATATCCTGGCATGATCCAGCTGACGATTTCTACGCAAAAACATGATGAGCAAGATAATGACAACAAATAAGGCTATGGAAATGAGTGTAATAAAGATGTATTGCTGGTTTAATTTGTTTTCACTTTCGGCAAGCTGATACGCCTGCATTTTTAGCTTATTATCGTGATTGAGGCTGTCCTGTTTTGCCTTGATCAGGTATTGGTAATAAAAGTCCTTGTCCAGTAGCTGCTCATTCAGCTCTTCTGCATAATTGAGATCCGACTGCTTCTGGTATTTTACAGTGTAGAAATCAGCCTTCCGATAGTTACCTATCCGCCTGTAGTATTCACTAAGCCCAAGCAGCAGTGAAGTTTCCAAATTGGCATACTCGCTTTCATTGGCAATTGCATACGCCTCAAGTAGGTAGCGTTCTGCATTTGCATAGTCAGCCCTATCAAGGCTTAGGTCGGCCAATTGCTTTTTAGAGCGAACAAGCCCCTGATTGTTGCCCATGTCCTCATAGAGATCGTGAGCCTGCAACCAATAATATTGCGCTGAATCAAGGAAAAGGCTATTGGGATTGACTTTATTTCTTTCATAATAATAGGCACCATAATTATAGTAAGCCTCTGCTTCTCTTCTCCCGATTTGATGCTCAATGGCAAGCTTAAGGCCTTTATCTAAATAAGGTTTTGCCTGATCAAATAACCCGGAGTTTATAGCCGAAATACTATACATCAGACTTACGCCACATTCCAGTTGTACCAGGTTTTCTGAGTTCTCCAATGCCTTTTCAAAATATTCTATGGCTTTTTCATTGTTTTTAAGTCCCTGATAAAGAATACCGATATTGGCTAAAAGCTTAGGGTATCGGCCGGGGTATTTTTGTTTGCTGTATTCGGGCAAAATCGAAAAATAAAGCTCCAGTGCGGCATCTACCTGACCTAGTCGCTTCAAAACAACACCCATATTCAATCTTACATCTGCGAGCCGGGCCGTATCCTGCCTTACACCGTGATAATACTGTATAGTGTCCAGCAAAATAAGGGCATCTGCATACTGGCCCATATCTGAATAGGTAGTGGCTTTAGACTGTAATATTGTGAATAAGAAACTGGTATCCGCCGCAGCGCGGGCCATAGATTCACTTTTTTCATAAAAAAGCAATGCAGAATCATATTGATTGTTGTACTCAAAGATCACCCCTTTTTGCATGTATGCTCGTGTCAGGTACTCCTGACTTTGAATGCTTTCTGCAGCTTTGAATAATGCGCTGTTATATTTTTCTAGCGCTGAAAGATCATATTGCTGAATCGCTATTGAAGATAATTCAAAATATCCTTTACACTGCAAAAGCATATCGTCAGAATCGTGCGCTTTGGCAATCGCTTTTTCTAAAAAAAGTATTGCCGAGTCCAATTGATTATTATTGTAAAATGCCTGTCCAATTTCAAAAAAATATATGCCGATATGATCGTTTTCAATAATGTTGCCAGCATCGTTTCGAACTAAACCTCTGGCTATTTCTAATGCCTTTGGATCATCATTTTTATTAGCCTGCTGAAGTTGGTCTAACAATTCTCCCGGCGATTGCCCATGGCTCGCATAACAAAGAAGTAATAGGGCTGCGATGAATAGATTTACCTTCATAATAGAAAAGATGACAATAAAGGTGGCAAAATATTAGGAGACTCAAACTTAAATAAATCATATTTTAACCTGAAAATTTTCAAATTCTCTGCAATAGAAATTATCCACATTAAATATGTAATTCCGACTTTCAGCGTTTGATTTATTTTTACAGCCTTCATGCAGAGCAGACTATTCATACTGGCCATAATTTTACAACTGGCCCTGGTTACCGCTTCTTTGGCGCAACGTACTGATTCTCTGCTCAATCAATCGCGGTTGCAGCCGCGGGAGCAACCTATCCCCACCCTTAAAGTCATTCAATCCATAAGGCCAGTGTTTTTAGAGTTTGAATATGCCGGCATCCGCGATTATGGCATTCAGAGTATCTCCGATGAGCTGGGCAACTCGAGGGCAGAGGTGAAAAACAACCGCCGCCTGCGCTTTAAGCTCAACATTCCGCTGGTGCTGCAAGACAGCCTTCGCCTGGCTATGGGGCTCAGTTACGAGCACGAGCAGTTCCGCTTTGAAGACATCCAGCAGGCCAACTACCCCCTCTACGAACGGCTGGAGGACAAATCGCTGCGAAGTATGGGCGTACGATTCTACCTGAAAAAGGATCTCGACAATGGCCGATTCCTCAAATCACGCTTTGGCGTAGACCTGAATGGCGACAGGATCAGAACCATTGGCTTTAGCCGGTTTTTCAAAGGCAATGTCTCCCTGCTCTATGGTCGGCAGAAAAACCCAAATACCGAAATTGGTTATGGTATCTACGCTGGTTATGACCTGGGCATCTTTTCCGCCTTTCCGGTGTTCAACTACACCAAAATCCTGAGTGACCATTGGATGCTCGAGCTGCTGCTACCCAAAAGTGCCCGCATCATCCACTCGCCCAGCGAGAGGGTACAGCTCAATGCGCTGCTTGAAGTGAGCGGTGCCAGCTACCACATGCAAGATGAGGTGCTGCCGGGCTATAACTCACTGGAGCTTAGGAAATCCGAGCTTCGGTTTTTGCTTTCTATGAACCGTGAGGTTTATGATTTCATCTGGGCCAGCGTGAGCCTCGGTGCCATACGCAATATCAATTTCTTTGTGTCGGAACCCCGCAAGCTTCGCCGTGATGCCATCATTTATGCAGAGCCCTTTTTCGCCTACACCGTAGAATTTCGATTATATTTAGTGCCACCAAGAAAAATGTTTAACAAAGCAACAGGCTTATGATGAAAGTAGGAGATCAGTTTAAAGAAGAATTTGTCATCACACAGGAGATGGTCAACCAGTTTGCCCAGCTCTCGGGCGACACCAACCCCATTCATATCGATCCGGAATATGCGGCTACCACCCGCTTCAAGCGTACCATTGTGCATGGCATTTTTTCTGTTTCCATCATTTCTAAAATCATGGGTACGAAGTTTCCCGGTGAGGGCAGTGTCTACCTCGATCAGGTTTTTGAATTCAAAAGGCCTGTATTTCCTGATACGCCTTATTACACCAAAATAGAATTGATAGAGGTGATGGAAGGCAAACATCGGGGTGTATTTACCACGCAGATTTTTGATGTAGAGCGCAATAAGATTGCCGTAGATGGCAAGGCTACCGTTTTACATATGGAAAAGCTGCCTTAAGTGAAGCAAGCAATTTATCTCCTCTCCTTAAGAGGGTTTCTAAAGAGCATCAAAACCTTTTCTCATGGCACAATGAGCTTGTTGAATTGTATTCATATACCATTTAAGAAAGGTTTCGACAGGCTCAACCTGACATAAAGACTGCTATTGAGAACCCTTCATAATTTGAGCTTAGCCTAATACTATTTGGCCCTCTTTGAACGGGACATGTTGCGCATAGTTTGCTCGCAAAGAGATGCTAATCCCAGGGCACCTTCCATTGAATAGAGTAGCGGGCGGTTTCCTGGGCTTTGGCGGTCTTCATATCTGCCTGAAATGATCCTCCAGGCCCATCTATTTTCATTTTGGTTGTGCCCAGCAGGTCATTGGGTGTCCATAGATCCCAATCCCAGATTTCCAGCTCTACCGTTTCTCCCTCTTGAATGTCGGTTATTTCCACATCAAGGGGCAATTTTTCTCCGGGCTTAATGCCCATGTACTTTTTGTCGGTCGGCCATATCTTTTTGCCCTTATGCTTGATAAAAATCTCGTCCTCTTTCAACTCTTCATTGGCATAACAAAAAATATGGAGCAGTTTCAGGGTATAAGATTTGCTCATAATATTTAGAATAAGGTGACTCGAAGTTTCTCGGCTGCCTTTTCAATATCCACCAACGCCTCAATTGCCATCACAGCCTCTTTAGGTACTCTTAAAATGTGTGCAGCATGCGATACATTTTCCCTTTCATCATCAGAATAATCATCATCTGCCGAAGACATGCGGATCGCATCATAAATTACCAGCTTGGAGAAGTTGACCGTTTTGCGAATGTTAAAGGCATAAAAAATCTCTTCCAGGTCGCCATTTTCATAATCAAAATCTTCCCAGGCTGCTATTACCTCCTCAGATACGCCTACCTCTTCGGCCATATCTTTGGTGAGCCAGTCCATTTCCGGCTCAGATACTTCTCCGTCTGCACCGGCTATTGTTAGTAGTGCTTTGCCATACAGCTCCCAGTATTCTTTGGGCACCATAGAGATTCCATAAAAGCTGGGTGCAATATTGATAAGGTCTTTTGCTAAGCTCATTTTCCACTAGATTTATTAAATGAATCAACAAAATACAGATTTAATTGGCAATTAAAAAACGAGGCGGCGGGAAGATTAATCGTGTGGGAATCTTTAAAATTCCCTTAACCTTACGATATTAGAAGAGATGTAATTAATGAATAATATTGACCTAAAATATATAAGACATGTTTTCTGAAGAAGATAAGAAATTCATTGCAGAGAGAGGTTCGGACCTGGAAACCGTAAAGGAGCAGATAGAATATTTCAAAAAGGGCTTTCCTCCGCTGCCTCTGAAATACGCTGCTACCACCAAAAAAGGCATCCTCAAGCTGACTGAAGCAGATATTACAACACAACTCGAAAATTTTGACACGTTATCGACCGGCAAGAAACTGGTCAAGTTTGTGCCCGCCTCAGGTGCTGCCAGCCGCATGTTTAAATCCCTCTTTGCTTTTATGGATGAATACACCGGCTCGGAAGAAGACTATCAAAAAATGGTTGCCGATCAGGGCAAGCAATCTGTGTACACTTTCTTCAAAAACCTGGACAAGTTTGCTTTCTATGAAGAGCTGGCCGATGAATACCAGCACCAGAAGGGGCAAAGCATGGCAGAGGATCACCTGCGCAAGAAATATGTGGATATCCTGCAGGTGCTGCTCACCGAAGACGGCCTCAACTATGGCAACCTGCCCAAAGGCCTGCTTGAATTTCACCATTACATTGATAGGAGTCGTACCCCCGTTGAAGAGCACCTGGTAGAAGGCGCACATTATGCCAAAGACATTGATAATAATGTGGCTATCCATTTTACCGTCTCACCAGAGCACCAGGAAGGCTTCCGTGAGCATATCGATGGTGTGCAGGCGGATTACGAAAAGCTGTTTGGTGTTAAATATGATATAAGTTTCTCGCAGCAGAAAAAGTCCACTGATACCATTGCGGTAGATATGAATAATGCTCCTTTTAGAGATAGCGATGGCACGCTGCTTTTCCGTCCCGGAGGGCATGGTGCATTGATCGAAAACCTCAATGACCTGGATGCTGATTTGGCCTTCATCAAAAATATCGACAATGTGGTACCTGATCATTTGAAGGCGGAAACCTACACTTACAAGAAAGCGCTGGCTGGTGTATTACTACAGTATCAGGAGAAGATATTTCATTTTATTGAATTGCTCGAAGGGGATCCATCCGAGGAGGTTATCTCAGAGGTAGAAGGTTTTGTACACCATGAGCTTTGCATAGAATCCGGCCTGGCCGCAGGCACGCCTACCGAGGAGAAAGTGGATTTTCTGCTTGATAAACTGCAGCGGCCCATCAGGGTATGTGGCATGGTTAGAAATATGGGCGAACCTGGTGGTGGACCATTTTGGGCGAAAAACCCTGATGGAACTGTGTCATTGCAAATTGTGGAAAGTGCCCAGATTGATATGGACGATGATGAGCAGCAGGCCATTGTGCAGCAAAGCACTCATTTCAACCCGGTGGATCTGGTATGCAGCCTCAAAGACCATACGGGCAAGAAATTTGACTTGCTGAAGCACCGCGACCCGATGACCGGCTTTATCTCTTACAAATCGAAAGACGGCAAAGATCTGAAAGCCCTTGAGCTGCCCGGCCTTTGGAATGGCGCCATGAGCGACTGGAATACCATATTTGTAGAAGTGCCTTTGATTACTTTCAACCCCGTAAAAACCATCAATGATCTATTGCGGGATGAACATCAACCCGGGTGATTTCTTGGAGAGTAGAATAGAAAAGGCTTGAAAGGCAGTTAGATAAAAAATAGCTTAATGGGCAGTCAGGTGTTTCTACCTGACTGGTTATGATTATTGAAAAATAGTTTTTTGAATTAAAGCTTACATCCTGCCTCGTATGCAATACTAAAAAGCTAAGTAGTTATTATTCCTCCCCGTAACCCCATCAATGAGGGGGCAAAGCTGCGTTTAATTGGCAGTCAGGTATTTCTACCTGACTGCTTAAATCTACTTATACGCTAATACTCAAAAGAGCAATACTTAAACCAATCTCCAATATCGCTGCCAATGGGTGAACCATCGGGTGGTGATAATGCCTCATTACTTTCTCCTTCTTCCATAGCCTCCTCGTAAGTCGCTATTTGATTGGCGGCGAAGCTGTAAAACGCCTTTTCTGCGGTATTGCGCGTATTGGCTTTGCCCTCTACATAAGCCTGCAGATCCATCAGCTTTTGATGTACAATGGCACGCACCTGCTCATGAGCAGCGGTATTTTTTGCAAGTTTGATCATATGCAATAGCACCTGATTGGCAGCTACTCTTTGCAATTCGCGGTGGTAGCCGGATTTGGCCGGTGCTTTCCATGTTGCATCGACTACCTTATCAATGACCGACTCCAGACTCGGTTGATCGCTGTTGCGTGCATTGTGGATGACAAGGCGACCCATGCGCTCCGGGTGGAAAATGAAGTATGCAGGCAGACTGGCGGCTGTTTCTGCTGCAGCCAGCGGATCAAATGTAAGGCCGGTTCGGCTTTTGAAAGTCTCCCTGGTACGTGGGTAGCCAAATGGCCTCGGTGGGAGTTTCTGTAACAATGCTTCTGGTAATGCCAGTGCCTCCGGAGACATTGTACGGATCAGGGCATCAAGGGATTTCATCTGCATGCTTGCCGGCAAAAAGGAAGTAACCTCCTGACCATCGCCCCGCATGGCATAGGTATACTGCAAGCCGCCCACTACTTTGGCGGCTGCCTCCACCTGGTATCGGTGAAACAGATACATGGGCACCAGCGCCTCCTCAATCATAGCCATTGGAGCACCTTCGGGAATATTCTTTTCAGAGAAATTCTCTATGATTTTCGCACGGATGTCCATCATGCGGTTCAGCTCATCAGCAGGCTCCTGTCCATTATCCCAAAGGTGGGCATAAGGATGCGCACTGCCTTGTGGCCGTGAGTCCTGATCGGTAATGTGCATAATGCCATCGGCAAAAGATTCCTGAATGATGGCCTCCAGGGCTTCATCCTCATCAACATCTTCCGGGAAATCGGTATAGCCATAGCGGATAGCATATTTATCCCATTCTCCAATATCCGTATCATAAGCATCTGACAGGTCGATATTACCGTCCTCATCGAGCTTGACTAGCGGGTGGGGGTAGTCCATCACAGAAGCCCGGTCGGTATAGTTTGATGCATAGCTATGTACCAGACCAATGGTATGGCCTACCTCGTGGGCTGATAATTGTCTTAATCGCGCCACTGCCATATCCAGCATATCAGAAGGAACCTCTTTACCCTCCTCATAGGGTGCCAGCAAACCTTCAGCAATCAAAAAGTCCTGTCTTACCCGCAAGGAACCAAGGCTCACATGACCCTTGATGATCTCTCCGGTACGAGGGTCTCGCACAGAGGCACCATACGACCAGCCTCTGGTAGATCGGTGTACCCATTGAATGACATTGTACCGCACATCCAACGGGTGGGCACCCTCTGGTAGCAGTTCCACCTGAAATGCATTGATAAACCCGGCTGCTTCAAAGGCCTGGTTCCACCAGCGGGCACCATCCAGCAGGGCTGACCTTACCGGCTCAGGCGCGCCTCTGTCCAGGTAGTAAATAATAGGCTCCACTGGTTCACTCTTTGCTGCATTGGGATCTTTTTTCTTTAATCTATGCCTTGCGATATAGCGCTTAACCAACGGCTGATCGATTGGCGTGGCATAATCCTGGTACTGGATGTAATAATATCCGGATCGGGGATCAAACTTTCTTGGAGTATAGTTGCTGTCGGGCAGTTCAATGAAGGAATGGTGCATCCTTACGGTTACAGCATCCGGTGAAGGGGTCACCGAGCGCACCCAGTCGCCTTTGGGTTGTCCTGTGAAGGTTACTGTAGCTTCAAATTCTGTGTTTTTAGGAAAATTCATGGTATTGGGCAAATACATAGCCGACCTGGATTTGTCCATACTATAAGTGCCCTGTTTACGGGATGCCAGTCGCTGGGCTACACCATGGGCATCTCTCAGCAGAAAATCGGTAGCATCTACCAATACATTCCATGTGTTTTTGGCTTTGATTTCAAAACCCCAGATCACCGATTGGGCAAAAGCCTCTTCTACGGACCTGCGCTCATCGTCATTATCGCTAATGGCCCTGTACCCGTAATTGGGTTCTACCATTAGAATTTTGGGGCCTGATCTTACGAATTTAACCACACGCTCATTGCCAAGCTGTCCCCTGTCCAAACCAATATCATTGGATCCTACACCTGCAGCCAGCGCATTGACATACAAAAATTCCTGATCGAGCTTATCAATCTGTAGGTATACTTTCCCGGTTTCTATATCCCAGAAAAAATCAAAATAACCTGAATATCTATCCATGCCTTTGGTCATTTCCAGAATAGCGTCGGGATTTACAGAAGCAGATTGTTGATTGTCGCCCGTTTGTGTGGCGGTTTGTGAGGCCTGACAGGATACCAACAAAAGAATTAATAAGGGTATAAGGAATTTTTGCATTTCGCTTGGAATTGTTTGTGAATCACTAATTTAACACGAGCACAATTCTGTAGCGATTATCTGATGGGGAATTTTGATAAAAGGCATATAGACAAAACACAATCACTCTATTTTATTGCGCTTTTGCCTGACGCGGAAACCTCAAGTGAGATTGTTGAAATTAAAGGGGCGTTCTCTGATAAATATGGGCCGAAACAGGCCCTGAAATCTCCACCACACATCACCCTACACATGCCTTTTTTGTGGAAAGAAGCTAAATTATCGGTATTGCGGGATTGTCTTTATTCCTTTAGTGAATCAATAAAGCAATTTTCATATACCATCAATGGCTTTGGCGCATTTCCGCCACGAGTTATTTACCTCAATATTGATCTCAACACTCAGCTGGAGGCTTTGCAAAAAAACCTGGTCAATGTGGCACGCAAATCACTTAAGCTTGATAACGCCGATTATAAAAACAGAGGTTTTCATCCACACATTACCATTGCCTATCGCGATCTAAAAAAACCGGTATTTCTAAAGGCATGGCCTCAATACCAACTGCAGCCGTTTACTCGAGAAATTACAGCTAGGCAGCTTACCTTGTTACAGCATGATGGACAAATGTGGACAATCTTTGATCAGTTTGATTTTAGGGCCTGAATGTCAAGCGTGCCCCATTCATTGAACTGATACAACTTGAGGGTTTTTACCTTACCGAAGGCTTTCACGTGTACCAGGTTGATCTGATCGTCGTAGGTTTCCATGAGCATTTTGTTTTCTACGTCCAGCACCTGCAAATCTGTAATGCCGGGGACTTCCACGTAACACCACATGACATCTTCCTCCCTTTCTTCGCCCAGGTAGTTGATAGCTACTTTTTCTTCATTAACCCACACAAAAAAATGCTCCTCCACATAAGCTTTCAGCATGGTATGCAGGGCCTCCGGATCTGCCGGATTCATAATGTCCAGCTTTTCATTACCGGAGTAGTTTCTTAGTGTAATTTCCAGGTCATCCAGGAAAATACGATGGCTGATTTCCAAAGCCTCGCTCTTCTGATCATATTCAAGTTCGCATACGCTTACATGAAAAGGATGAAGTAAGGAAAATAGCAACCAGCTGCATAAATGGATTAAGGGCAAAAGCATGAATGTTTGTAGATTTACCTCAATGTTATACACCAAAATTATACCAAACCAATAATTATCAGGTCATGGATCCTTTCGCTTTATTTTTTTCGCTTGGGCTGGAGCATATTCTCGATATCAATGGGTACGATCACATTCTTTTTGTAGTGGCCTTATGTGCTATTTACCAGGCCGCCGAATGGAAACGAATACTAATTTTGGTGACAGCCTTTACCATTGGTCATTCACTTACATTGGCCATGGCCACCCTTCAAATAATCAATGTTGATTCAAGCCTCATAGAATTTCTTATACCGGTAACCATTTTCATCACCGCTGTTTCCAATCTGGTCAATAGGGATAAACAAAGCCACCAGCAAAATATGCGGCTTAATTATGGCTTTGCGCTGTTTTTTGGGTTTATCCATGGCATGGGTTTTTCCAATTACCTTCAGGCCCTATTAGGCCGTGATGAGTCGATCATCACCCAGCTATTTGCCTTTAACATAGGATTGGAAGTGGGCCAAATAATAATCGTTGGTGTTTTTATGCTTATTGGCTTAATTTTCAACCGATTGGCGAGTTTAAGTCGACGCGATTGGAACACGATAGTTTCCTCTGCCGTCATGGGAATCGCCATCACATTAATGATAGAAACTAAATTTTGGTAAATCACAATTTGAACAGAATGAGAAAAATAATAGCACTGTTCCTTTGCTTTGGTGCCGTTCAGGCGTATAGTCAGGGCAAATGGGAACAAAAATTTGAGCAGCTGGGTACAATGCTGCCCACCCCCAACAGCTATCGTACAGCTTCCGGTGCGCCTGGTATTGACTACTGGCAGCAGCAGGCTGATTACAACATTGCTGTGGAGCTGAATGATGACAACCAAAGCATCACCGGATCGGAAACAATCACTTATTACAACAACTCACCCGATCCGCTTTCCTACCTATGGGTACAGCTTGATCAAAATATGCGTGCGCCAGATTCTAACACTCCACTGGTACGACCTACAGGTATGCGCGACAGCATATCCGGTAAGACGCTTGAAGCTATCGTAGATGGTGGCGATTATGTAGGTGGCTTTAAAATTTCGAAAGTTGCGGATGCTAGTGGTGCTCCTTTGGATTACACAATTGTGAAAACCATGATGCGGGTTGAGCTACCCAAGGTCATGAATACCGGAGATCAATTCTCTTTCCAAATCGACTGGTCGTATAACATCAACGATCGGATGCGTGATGGTGGCCGTTCAGGCTATGAGTATTTTCCTAAGGATGGCAATTACAACTATACCATTGCGCAGTTTTACCCAAGAATGGCTGTCTATGATGACAAAGAAGGCTGGCAAAACAAGCAGTTTTTAGGCCGCGGTGAGTTTGCCCTTCCTTTCGGTGATTTCGAAATGAGCATTACGGTACCTGCTGACTTTGTAGTAGGGGGCACCGGTTCGCTTCAGAATGCCAGTGAAGTACTAAGTGAAAAAGAAATGGAGCGCTGGGAAGAAGCGAAAAAGACTTTCGACAAGCCTGTAATTATCGTAACTGAAAAAGAGGCTATTGCCAAAGAGAAGAAACCCGAACGCAATGCCAAGAAGACCTGGAAGTTTAAGGCTGACATGGTACGTGACGTTGCTTTTGCTGCTTCCAGAAAATACATCTGGGATGCCATGGCTGTAAAGCTGGAGAACTACACCCCGATGGCCATGTCCTACTACCCTAAGGAAGGTAATCCACTATGGGAAGAGGAATCTACCAAAGCTGTGAAAAACACTTTGCTCACTTATTCTGAGAAGACTATTGAATACCCTTATCCTGTAGCGATATCTGTGCATGCTGCTTCTATCGGCATGGAGTACCCTATGATTTGCTTCAACTTCGGTAGGCCAAACGAAGATGGTACATACAGCGAAACCACTAAATGGCGAATGATCGGTGTAATCGTACACGAGGTAGGCCATAACTTCTTCCCTATGATCATCAATTCTGATGAGCGCCAATGGACCTGGATGGATGAAGGCCTCAATACGTTCGTTCAGTCATTGACTCAGTTTGAGCATTATCCTGATATGCCTGCCCGTCGTGGTACTGCGGCCAGTATTGTAAACTATATGAAAGGCGATAAGGAAAACATTCGCCCGATCATGACCAATTCAGAGCAGATCCTTCAGTTTGGCAACAATGCTTACGCCAAACCTGCTGCAGCATTGAGCATCCTTCGCGAGACGATTATGGGGCCGGAGCTATTCGATTATGCCTTCAAGACCTACTCTGAAAGATGGGCCTTCAAGCACCCAAGCCCGGCAGACTTCTTCAGAACTATGGAAGATGCTTCCGCTATGGACCTTGACTGGTTTTGGAGAGGCTGGTTCTACACTACCGACAATGTGGATGTAAACCTGGCCAATGTGAAATACTACCGTATGCAGACTGATGATAAGTCTTTCGAAAATAAAGCCACTGCTACCGGAGGCAAGCTAGGTGGTGAAGGTGGTGGCCGTGCTACTAATTTTGAAGAAGCTGCCGAGACTTTCACTTTCACAAGTACGGATGACCGTGCCTACCGTGAGTTCATGAACAAAGTGGATGATGAGGCTATTAAAAGAGCCAATGCTAATAAGTATTTTTATGAGCTGACATTTGAGAATATTGGAGGCTTGGTTACACCTTTGATTATTGAATGGTCTTATGCCGATGGTACCAAAGAAAAAGAATTTATCCCGGCAGAAATCTGGAGGCTGAATGAGGAGCAGGTGACCAAAGTATTTGCTAAAAACAAAGAAGTGGTCAACATTGTGGTAGACCCTGATCAGGAGACTGCAGATACTAATCTTGACGACAATATCTTCCCGAGAGCGGAAGTAAAATCAAGGTTCGACGAATTTAAATCCGGTAAGCAATAGTTTACCCATACCAATGCAAAACGAAAGGCAGCCCCCGGGTTGCCTTTTTTATTGACCACTCATGTATTCATTTTGAATCAAATGATGCTTTCATGGTTACTTTTGTAGATATTTTGGTTAAAACTCAATCATATGCAAAGGATTTTTCTTTCTCTTTTTTCACTTGTCCTGGCCTGTTCGCAAGCTTTTGCGCAGGGTGAATGGAATCAAAAATTTGAACAACTGGGCACTATGCTGCCTAGCCCTAATGAATACCGCACTGCCTCGGGAGCGCCCGGTGTAAAGTACTGGCAAAATACCGCCGATTACGACATCAAGGTTACCCTCGATGATGCCAACCAAAGCATTACCGGTAGTGAGACAATCACCTACACCAACAATTCACCGGATGCTTTGGATTACCTCTGGGTGCAGCTCGATCAAAACATGCGGGCCAAAGACAGCAATACTCCGCTGGTAAAACCTACTGAAATGAAGGATAGTGTGAGTGGAAAATGGCTGATGAACCTTACTGGCAATGATGATTATGACGGTGGCTTTAAGATTCAAAAAGTAGCCGATACGAATGGCAATGGCCTTCCGTATTTCATCAACAAAACAATGATGCGCGTGGATATCCCGGGTAAACTCGCTCCAAGTGCCAGCACTGCATTCTCAATCGATTGGTCATTTAATATCAATGATCGTATGAAGGATGGCGGCCGAAGCGGCTATGAATATTTCCCTGAGGATGGTAACTACCTCTATACCATAGCCCAGTGGTTTCCGCGTATGGCTGTGTATAATGATATCGAGGGTTGGCAAAACAAGCAGTTTTTAGGACGAGGTGAGTTTGCACTGCCCTTTGGCGATTATAAAGTAGCCATTACAGTACCATCTGATCATATTCTGGCATCTACCGGCACATTACAAAACCCTGAAGAAGTGCTCAGCAAAGAGCAGCAGGAGCGATTAGAAAAAGCCCGCAACACCTTCGATTATCCGGTGATGATCGTCACTGAAAAAGAGGCTAAAAAGAACGAAAAATCAAGGGCAACGGATACCAAGACCTGGGTTTTTCATGCTGATGATGTTCGGGATTTTGCCTTTGCCACTTCCAGAAAGTTTCTTTGGGATGCTATGGCTGTGGATATCAATGGCAAAAAGCCGATGGCCATGAGCTATTATCCCAAAGAAGGCAATCCGCTGTGGGAAGAGCAATCTACCCTGGCTGTAGCCCGCACTCTGGAGACCTACAGTAAATACACCATAGATTATCCCTATCCAAAAGCTATTTCTGTTCATGCCGCTTCTATAGGTATGGAGTACCCTATGATCTGCTTTAATTTTGGCAGGCCAAATGCTGATGGTAGCTATTCGCAACGAACACTCGAAGGCATGGTTGGCGTAATTGTGCATGAGGTAGGGCACAACTATTTCCCCATGATCATCAATAACGATGAGCGCCAGTGGACCTGGATGGATGAGGGGCTCAATACATTCATGGAGCACATGACCCTAAGGGAGCATTATCCAAATTTCAACCTGACCTGGGGCACACCCAAAGGCGTGGTGCCCTACATGAAGGGTGATCCGGAGAGCATGCGCCCCATTATGACCAACTCAGAGCAAATTCTGCAATTTGGCTACAATGGCTATGGTAAACCATCCGCCGGACTAGTTATGCTGCGGGAAACCATCATGGGCCCTGAGCTTTTTGATTATGCTTTTAAGGAGTATGCCAAACGCTGGGCTTTCAAAAATCCATACCCTGCGGATTTCTTCCGTACGATGGAGGATGCCTCTGCCATGGACCTGGACTGGTTTTGGAGAGGGTGGTTCTTTTCAGTGGACAATACCGACATTGCCATTGATAATGTGAAGTGGTATCGTATCAAGCAGGAAGGGGAAGCTTTTGAAAACCGCATCAATGCGCAAACGGAGCGTGTAGGTGGTTCCAATGAGAAGGCCTCCAATTTTGATGAGGCTGCTGAGACTTTCACTTTTACTGATACGGATGACCGGGCTTATCGTGAATTTATGAACCGCGTGGATGATGAGGTCATTAAAAATGCGAATACCGATAAGAATTTCTACGAAATCACTTTCAAAAACATAGGTGGGCTGGTCATGCCGCTAATCATCGAATGGACCTATGCCGATGGTAGTAGGGAGATCGAGAAAGTTCCGGCAGAAATCTGGCGCCTCAATGAACAGGAGGTGACCAAGGTATTTGCCAAGGATAAAGAGGTGGTCAATATTGTGCTTGACCCCAATGAGGAAACTGCCGACACGGATGTTTCTGACAACTACTTCCCAAGGGATATGGGTGGGTCCAGATTTGACCAGTTTAAGAAGAATTAATAATTCAATTCTTTAGTCATGAAAGAGTGTCTTCTATGTTGAAAAACCCTTGCTTCATGTCACATTGAGCTCGTCGAAATGTATTCATACAGCCTTTAAGAAAGGTTTCGACAGGCTCAACCTGCCATGAATGATGCTTTTGAGACCTCATGCGTTAGCGCGCGTTTCTGAATTCGTGCTATGATTTTCCATCACCCCTATCAGTGGCCTGTCAGGGGACAGGCCACAGGGTTATTGATTTGAAAGGTGTTCAAATAGCTAAAAATGAAACCTCTATTATTTTTATTGTTCTTTATTATACATCTCATCTCCTTAATTTGGGTGTTCATTATTTTTAAGACTAATCATTTAAAATGGGCCAACAAGTACAAAAAATCAATTATTCCAGGAGCTTTGATGCTTATTGCACTTATTGGCGTGTTATTAACCTGGCTACATGGCTAGTTTAGATATCCTTTTGGTGCCTTGTTGAAGGACAGTTCGATCGATTTAGAGCGGGGTTTTTTTAAAAGACTATTTATGTCATACCTCAGATTGTTCGCAACAAAGACCTCTTGATTAAAGAATTGATCTAATATTGAGTATTATTGTTATCTTCAATATTAACTAGGCATGACAATGGTAACAGTAATTAAAAAGGGCACCCCTGTAAAAAAAATGAAGAAGCTTTTAAACGACGCTTTCTCGGAAACGCCCAAGAAAAATATACGAAAATTTGCAGGTATCCTTCAAAACAACATTGATCCTCTTGAGTACCAAAAACAAATGAGGAATGAATGGGAATAGCCTGTTTGTCGACACTAATATTCTACTTTATTTCCTTAAAGGAAATGATGAAGTAGTCGAATTGATCGCAGATAAAAATTTAACTATTTCCTTCATTACAGAACTTGAGCTACTCTCCTTTCCAAAATTGACAACCGAAACAGAAAATCAAATAAAAGAACTATTAAGTAACTGCACCATTGCTGAGCTGAAACAAGATATAAAAGAATTAACAATCGAGGTGAGAAGGAAGCATCGTTTAAAACTTCCAGATGCGATAATTGCTGCTTCAGCCTATTCTTACAAGCTACCATTGATAACCGCTGACAAAGAATTTCAAAAACTGCGGGAAATGAATATAATCTTGTACCAACTCGACTAAATGAATCATTGTTATCAAAATTGTTTTTTTTAATTGGGGGTCTCAATTATTAGTGTGCGCTTCTGAACGCATGCTTTCCAGATCCGTGGCCTGTCGGGGGACAGGCCACGGGGCAGCTACTTACTAGCACCCTAACTGATAGTTAAGCATTATAGCGGATATCTTTTGCTCGAAGATTTTCGTAACTTTATTGTATGAATTTTCACGAACTTATAGAAATAAGAGCTGATAAACGATTTGGCAAACCCTGTATCAAGGGCACCCGGATCTCAGTGTATGACGTGCTTAACTGGCTTACAAATGGAATGACGAGGGAAGAGATTAAATCTGATTTTGAAGAGATTAATGACAACATGATAGATGCATGCCTTGCATATGCTGCTGATAAAGAGCGAAGACTAATAACTGTTTCGTGAAACTCCTGTTCGACCAGAACAGCTCACCAAGGATCATAAAGATTTTACCAGAAAGACTTTCTAGCAGTCAACAAGTTAGGTTTGTCAACCTGGAAGACGCATCAGATTTTGAGATTTTTCAATTTGCAAGAACTAACCACTTTTCTATTGTAACATTTGATGCTGATTTTGTTGACCTAAACGCAATTAACGGTACTCCTCCAAAGATCATTTGGCTGAACACTGGTAACTTGACAACCAGCAATATTGTCAAACTACTATCAAAAAACATTGAGGCTATCGAGATGTATTTGAACATTGAAACGGATGAAATTCTAGAACTGACCAAAGCTCCATAGCCAAAATTGCATTACCACCGATTTGAGCAGTTCAAGAAGAATGGATTCTACTAAGCAAAACAGGCATCGAATGCGATGTAATCGCACCCAAACTGTTTATCATTTCTTTACCAAATATGTTAGCACGAGCTTCTGAACGCGTGCTCTAAATATCCATCACCTGAATCCAAAAAGGAATTGATTTTCATTCATTAATACATTGAAAGCAGCTGTTAATGATGGCTGCCTGCCTGTTTCTAAACAATGGCATTATAATCCCGCTTTAACTTTACTGCTTATTTGCTGGTTTATATCTGCTATATAGCTATATGCGTGTGAATTGAAAAATTGAATACTTTAAATTGTTACACTAGTGGATTGGACACTCTTACAATATCAGGCGATAAGTGCATTTGTGGTTGCTACTGTAGTAACCTTGATGATGCGCTCCTTGCACAAGGCTAAGCAGGAAAAATCTCGCACGCATGAGGAATTCCCGGCTATCAGGAATTTTTTCATCATTCTGATTGGGTTCTTTCTAATCGTAAATGCCCTCACAGCTTTAGTTGTTGGTTCATAATTGTCTTCATTATGCCCCTCAAGTATCTGGCATGTGAAAGGGTGATTATAATAGTCGACTATTTGCGTCCTGTCAGGGGATAGGTCATGGTGGGAGCAAGGGGTATCCACTCTTACAAATTTTTGCTTGATATCATGAATGTCATTAAGCAAACAAAATATAAATTCATATCTGTCTGAAAATGGTATATCATTAAGATTTTAAAATGATCTCCATAATCCTCCCTGTCTTTAATGCAGCCAAAACATTGGATAGAGCTATCCAAAGCATCATTCATCAATCGTACAAAGACTGGGAATTGCTTGCAATCAATAATGGTAGTACGGATCAATCTATGCAGGTGCTATCTAAATGGGCGGAGCAGGATAATCGCATTTTGCTGCTGCAAGAGCCTACACAAGGAATAGCTCATGCCCTCAATACCGGACTACAAGCGGCCAACAGAAAATACATCGCCCGCATGGATGCTGATGATTGGTCACATCCGGAAAGGTTAGCAAAGCAGCTGGCTTATTTGGAGCAAAACCCAGGCATCGATGTGGTTAGCTGTCAAACCAAATTTGAATCGGCTGTGCCAAAATCGGGTGGCTATAGTAGGTTTGTAGCCTGGCAAAACAGCATTATTACCCCGGAAGAGCATTTCTTCAACCGCTTTGCTGAGTCGCCTGTTGCGCATCCTTCGGTGATGTTTAGAAAGAAACTGATTGATGAAACGGGGCTTTACAATACTGATCGAATTCCTGAAGACTATGAATTGTGGCTGCGATGGATGGCGGCCGGGAAAAGGTTTTACAAAATTCCTGAGCCATTATTGACCTGGAGTGATCATGAAAACCGACTCAGCAGAACAAATAGCCACTACAGCGAACAAGCATTTTTTAAGGTAAAAGCGAAGTATTTGAAAGTATGGCTGGAAGGAACTTTGCAATCACATAAAAAACTAGTGGTTTGTGGTACCAGCAAAGAATGTCGCCAAAGGGCACAGTGGTTAATGGAAGCCGGAATAAGCATTGATTTTATGACGGATATCCTCCCCAAAAAGACAAGGCATATCCCATTCCTTGAGCTGAGTAGAATCGCTGATCCAAATGTATTTACCATCTTAAGTCTAATTGGCAAAAGAGGTATTTGGGAAAATATCTTATCCCATTTTACCGCTCTTGGATGGGAAAATGGAAAGAATTTGATACGACTTAAATAGAAACCAAAAGCTAACGTGGTGCTGTCGAGCTCGGGTGTGGTCTGTCAGGGGACAGGCCACGGAGAAAGCTTTCCATATCCATGCCTAATACGAACGCGATGCAATCGCACTCGAACTAAGAGCCAGTATCCTTCCCTTTAAGCTTATTTAAAAGGTAAATTGCCTAAATCGACATTACCACCGGTAATGATGATGCCTACCTTTTTGCCTGCAAAAACTTCTTTATGCTTCATCACAGCCGCAACGGGTACTGCACAGCTCGGCTCTATTATAATCTTCATACGTTCCCATATCAGCCGCATCGCGTCTATGATCTCCTTTTCGGAAACCAGGTAGATTTCTTTTACATGCTTTTGAATAATTTCGAAGTTCTTTTCTCCCAATGAGGTCTTTAGCCCGTCAGCTATGGTATCAGGATTTTTTACCGGAATAAGCTTTCCCTTTTTAAAAGATTCGTAGGCATCCCCGGCATTTTCAGGCTCGGCGAGGATCATCTCTGTGGTTGGGCTCAGGTAGTTGACCGTAAGCGCCGAACCGGCAGATAAGCCACCACCACCTACTGGCGTCATCATGATATCCAGATCATGCACCTCCTCTATAAATTCTTTGGCCGCTGTGGCCTGGCCCGCAATGATCCTGTAGTCATCAAAAGGATGAATGAATTCTGCTCCAGTTTCTGCTACAATTTTGTCGCAGGTTTCCTGGCGCGATTTTTCATTGGGTTCACAAAATACGACCTCAGCACCATATTCTTTCACTGCATTGACCTTTACTTTCGGTGCATTTTTGGGCATAACAATGTAGGCCTTGGTGCCCGCTAGTTTGGAAGCTAATGCCACGGCCTGGGCGTGATTACCGGAACTGTGTGTTGCAAATCCATTGGTTCGGTCTTCCGGTCGGTAAGACATGATAACATTGGTTGCCCCGCGCATTTTAAATGCACCAACCTTCTGGAAGTTTTCACATTTGAAATGCACTTCAGCCCCCAGTTTTTCATCAATACTGTGTGATGTGAGGACCGGGGTGTGGAGAATATATTTTAATATTCGCTGATGCGCGCGCTTAATGTCGCTCATCGAAGGGATTTTATCTTCGCTCATGTGCTAAAATTGGTTATTTGCCCCTGCATTCGCAATACAATTTATAGGGCTTCATATTTTAATAGTCTTAATGGGCATCCAGCCAGTTCTTACCTTCACCCATGCCCACTTCCATGGGTACTTCTAGTGGCAGGGCATTTTTCATAAAGTCTTCGACATGCTTTTTTAGCGTGTCCAGTTCGTCTTTATGCGCTTCAAAAACCAATTCATCATGTACCTGCATGATCATTCTTGATTTGAGTTTTTCCTCTTGCATCCATTCATGGATCTTCACCATGGCCAGCTTGATCATGTCGGCAGCACTTCCCTGTATGGGTGCGTTGATGGCGTTTCTCTCTGCGTATCCCCTTAGCGTCTGGTTGCGGGAGTTTATATCGCGTAAGTATCTTCGGCGACCCAAAATGGTTTCTACATATTCATTTTCATGCGCCTGCGCCTTCACTTTATCCATGTAGGCTTTGACGGCCGGAAACTCCTCAAAATAGGATTGAATGATCTCGGAAGCCTCACCTCTTGGGATATTGAGATTTTGCGATAAGCCAAAAGCGCTGATGCCATAGATAATACCAAAGTTGACCTCCTTCGCTTTACGGCGCATGGCAGGCTCCACATTGTCAATATCCACTTTAAAAACTTTGGATGCGGTAGTGGCATGGATATCGCGGCCTTCCTTAAAAGCAGAAATCATGCTTTCATCCTCAGAGAATGCCGCCATTATTCTTAACTCTATCTGGGAATAGTCCGCCGATAGCAAAACAAAATCATCATTCTCAGGGATGAAAGCCTTGCGGATTTCGCGCCCTTTAGCGGTTCGGATCGGGATATTTTGCAGGTTGGGATTATTGGAACTCAGCCGGCCGGTGGCTGCCACTGCCTGTCGGTAATCGGTATGGATACGGTTGTCTACCGGGCTAATCAGCTTGGGTAGGGCATCAATGTAGGTTGATTTTAGCTTTTGATATTCCCTGAACTCCAAAATCTTGGCAGCAATTTCATGCTCGTTGGCAAGCTTGCTAAGGATATCCTCTCCGGTGGCAAATTGGCCGGATTTCGTCTTTTTAGGTTTATCAACAAGCTTAAGCTTATTGAACAAAACATCTCCAAGCTGCTTAGGAGAAGCTATGTTGAATTCTGTCCCGGCTATGTCAAAAATTTCCTGCTGTACCTTTACGCTTAATTCGGCCAGTTCTTTTGACATTTCGGCCAAAGCATCCTTATCAATGCTTACACCATTATATTCCATGTCGGCCAGTACAAAAGATAATGGCTGCTCCACTTCATGTAGAAGTTTCTCAAGCTTATTGGCTTTGATTTCTTTTTCCAGATAGGTTTTTAATTGCAATGTAATATCTGCGTCCTCTCCGGCGTACTCTGTAACTTCTTCCAAAGGTACATCGCGCATGTTGCCTTGCTTTGCTCCTTTTTTGCCTATCAGGGATTCTATGGATACCGGCTGGTAGTTCAGATAATTTTCAGCCATGGTATCCATTTTATGGGGTGTCTCAGGATCGATCAAATAATGCGCAAGCATGGTATCAAATATGGGCCCCTGTACATTTATCCCATAGTTGCGCATGATCTGAATATCATATTTTAAATTTTGACCAATCAGCATAATATTGGGGGACTCCAATATTTCTTTGAATTCATCGGCTATTTGCTGTGCTTCTTTTTCAGCTTCGGGTACTGCCACATAGTAGGCCTCACCTTTTTTCCATGCGAAAGCCATGCCTACCAGCTTTGCTTCCACCGGTTCCAGGCTCGTTGTTTCCGTATCAAAGCAGATTTCTTTCTGTTTCTCCAGGTCTGCGATCAGTTTCTTGCGCTGCTCAGCTGTATCAATTAAGTGATATGAATGATCGGTGTTTTCGATGGTCTTTTTGTCCAGTGCATTCTCCGTATCAGAATGTTCCTCTACGGCCTGTGCGAACATATCGAGCTGATCTGAGCTTTTGCCAGAGCTAACCGGCTCACCGGCGATCTCCTCCTGAAAGACCCTTTTGGAAATTGTTCTGAACTCCAATTCTTCAAAGATGGGCTTGAGCAAAGATTCATCAGGTTGTTCGATAACCAGCGCTTTGGCATTGAAATCGAGTGGCACATCAATTTTAATAGTAGCCAGCTTCTTTGAGAAAATACCTTGTTCACCAAATTCCTGAACTTTCTTCTGAAGAGCTCCCTTGAGCTCATCAACATGCTCCACAATATTTTCTACCGAACCATATTCTTTCAGCAGTTTGACAGCTGTTTTGGCACCCACGCCGGGTATGCCCGGTATATTATCCACAGAATCTCCCTGCAAGCCCAAAATATCCCTTACCTGATCTACCTTTTCAATATCAAATTTGGCAAGTACTTCCTTGATCCCGAGAATATCCACAGAGTTGCCCATGTAGGCCGGTTTGTAGAGATAGATATGCTCTTCTACCAATTGTGCATAGTCTTTATCGGGGGTCATCATGAAAACCTCAAATCCCTGACCTGCAGCCTGCTTCGCAAATGTTCCAATAATGTCATCGGCCTCATAACCATCCAATTCCAGCACAGGTATTCGAAAACCTTTCAGCATATCCTTAATAACCGGTATGGCTACACGGATATCTTCGGGTTGCTCCTCACGGTTGGCTTTATATTCCTTATATTCCTCATGTCGAAAGGTTGGAGCGTGGGTGTCAAAGGCTACTCCAATATGTGTTGGCTTTTCTTTATTCAAGATCTCCAGCAAGGCGTTTGTAAAGCCGAAGACTGCACTGGTATTTAAGCCCTTGGAGTTGACACGAGGGTTTTTGCTGAATGCAAAATGCGCACGATAAATTAATGCCATGGCATCCAGCAGGAAAAGTTTTTTGTCAGGTTTACTCATACAGTAAAGGTAACTAAGGCAATATTATTCTTTATGCTAAATTCTTTCCTAGCGCAATTAAGATGCTTTGCGCTGATTTATGGCATGATATTCGTTCATTGCAACTCTTATTGAGGTTTTTCATCGATGATTTTTAATTGCACATTATTCAAAATAATTAATATGAAAAAGATTTTGTTCACGCTAATTGCTTTGCTAAGCTTTTCCTTTAGCCAGGCACAAAATGGTACTATCATCGTTTCCGGATATGCAGAAATGGAAGTCATACCTGATAAAGTCAAAACCAGTTTTTCTTTAGAACAAATAGCAGCCAGCTATGAAAATGCTGTCAATCAACTCAATGAACAGACTAAGACATTAAGCCGTACATTGATTCGCCAGGGTTTTGAAGAGGAAGATATCAAAACACTTTATTTTAATGTAAGACCTTATTTTGAATATAAGGAAGGCAAAAGAATAGATAAGGGCTTCAGGGCTAGCCAAAACCTGGAATTGGTTTTCAATTATGAGAAAACCAAGCTCGGAGACTTAATCAAATCTATCGCCAGCAGTGATGCCACCCCTAATTTTAATATTAGCTTCTTCTTAAGTGATGACCTAAGGGCATCCATGAAGGAAGAGCTACTCACTGCGGCAGTTAAGGATGCACGCAAAACCGGTGATATTCTGGCAATAGCTGCCGGTAGTCAAATATCAGGTTTTAAAGAAATTACATATGGTGTAGCTCAGCCATTACCCGCCCCTCGCTATCAGGCTGATATGATGATGGCGAAAGCCGAATCAGCAGATTTTGCAGGGATGGAAGCTAAAGCAATCAAGTTGAGCGAACAAGTAAGCATCGTTTGGTCCGTAGAGTAGCCTACGAGGCAACCAATGCCAAACTACTTGTGTCTATAGTTTATGAAAAAGCTCATAGTGGTGGTAGGAATATTGGTTGCCTCTATTATTGCCTGTAAAAAAGAGGTCATGCAGCCCATATGTGAAGAAGGAATGATCATTGGTCGGGATTATTCTAAATGGCTTTGTGGTGGTGGGTGGTTACTACAAACTCAAAATGGTGATACTGTATTATTATATTTTGCAAACCAATTTAAAGAAGAACTGTCTGGTTTATCAGAGCAATCCTATCCTCAAGAGGTCTGTTATACCCTCAAACCTTTACCCATGAATAATTCCTGCCAGGAACATTCCATGGATTTGGAATATTTGGTTCTAAAGTGATTTTGTCCGTACGAAAAAGATATAGTCAATAGCGGGAGGCTTTTCATTGATGAGTCTGAGTTGAGAAGAAATTTGTGCCCGATGGTGAGAACCATGGTTGATTACATGCGCAACAATATCTTTTATCGGAGTTTCCCAGTGTTGGCCTTTAGTATCCGTATACTTTAGCACTTGATATAGTAGACCTTCATACGTGGATTCCAAAAATGCTATCCATTGCCTATTGCTTTCAGCATTTAACGCCTTCAAATAATTCTCCTCGAGGGATTCAAATAAACCCTGACTGGGAGGATCTATTTGATGGATTCTGTTATACCAGATTATTTGCGCGGTTGTCAGGTGACTAAACCATTCCTGAATAATTGGTGCCTTGTTGAAAATATTTTGATTTAAAAATCCGAAATAAAGCTCATTTGCCCATTGGTTATAATTCAATTGACTGATGAAATGTGTCTTGAGGCTCATAAAGAATTATTGACGATTAACCGGTTTTCCGGCCAATAATGCAATGCTCACCAGTGGAATTAACCAAATCAAGTCATTCATTACAAGGTGAAAAATAAATTTCTTGCTGAAAACGCCCTCCAATAATCCATAATAAGTCACTACCGGGCCAATGAGTTTGAAGCCTACCGCTAACCAGACGAGCCGGAACCAATGCTGCAGTTTTACACCCAGCATGATCAAAAAAACACCAAAAACAAGCACAGCACGGGCTTGAAGAAAGAGGAAATCAGATTCTGCTATGACCCTACCATCGCTAAGCCATGAAATAAATGATTCTGGAAAAATCGACATAAACATACCCCAGGCAAGATTATACACGCCGGCCAGGAGTAAAACGCCACGCATCCAGGGTTTTATAATTGCTTTTTCCATGTGCTTATTTTCTTTAATCAAAGATAAGGGCTAACCGCCTAAATGTGCTGAACTCCCACTATCCTGAATGGTTTTCAGATTTCTTTAATCTTTGGGTATTTTGAGCCTCTTAAATTCATCATTATGAAAAAAAGCTTACCTATAGTATTTCTGGCTGGTATTCTCGTTGGTTTTGGCTTGTTGGAAGCTGACAGATTATTTGAAAGGTCAGATGTGGAAAGTGCACAAAAGCTAATCGGCCTGGATTTTAATGCTGCAGAGATTGATACAATGCTTACTTATCTGGAGCGCAATAGAAAAGGGTATGATTCTATGCGTACCTACCGATTAGAAAATGATATAACACCGGCGATGGTATTCAATCCCTTTCCTACAGAGCTTACTATACAACCAGGAGGAGAACCCATCGACTGGCAGATTAATGAAAATGTGGTTCTGCCTGATAATGATGAGGATATTGCCTTTTTGACTGTTTATCAATTGGCCGGGCTTATCAAATCAGGAAAGTTAAGTTCAGAGCGGCTAACCAACATTTATCTAAAGCGCATTGAAGCTTATGACGATAAGCTGCTCTCGTTTATAACCGTAACGTCTGAAGTGGCATTGGCGCAAGCTAAAAAAGCGGATGAAGAAATCGCTCAGGGAAAATACCGAGGACCGCTGCATGGTATTCCCTATGGGATAAAAGACCTTGCGGCTTATCCCGGTTACCCCACCACCTGGGGCTCTGCACCTTACAAGGATCAAATTATTGATCAAAAAGCTACCATAATTGCAAAGCTTGAAGCAGCGGGCGCTGTAATGCTGGGTAAGTTAGTTTCAGGTGCTCTAGCACGTGGAGATGTGTGGTTTGGTGGGAAAACAAAAAACCCGTGGGATTTAGAAGAAGGCGCCAGTGGCTCTTCTGCAGGTGCCGGTTCAGCTACAGCTGCAGGGTTGGTAGCTTTTTCCATCGGAACAGAAACGCTGGGTTCGATTGTTTCTCCCTCCACGAGATGTGGCGTAACAGGGCTGAGACCTACCTATGGCCGCATTAGCAGGTCAGGTGTTATGTCGCTTTCATGGAGCATGGACAAGCTGGGGCCCATTGCGCGCTCTGCTACAGATTGCGCCATTGTGCTTGATGCCGTACATGGGCAGGACCCAAAAGATCAAACTGCGATTTCAGGCTCATTTTCATATTTGAGCAAAGAAGAAATGGCTAATTGGAAGGTTGGTTATTTTCATGAGCAGTTTGAAAGTGACAGTTCAGACAATGCCATTAATAACGATAAGACATTGGCTACTTTGGAGGCACTCGGACTGAACCCAGAACCCGTTGATCTTCCCCTGGATTATCCTTTCAATGTATTTGACATCATACTTCGGGCTGAGGCCGGTGCTTTTTTTGATGAGTTGCTGCTTGCGGGTTTAGACAGTACCATGGTAGAGCAGGATGCCAGATCTCGAGCCAATTCTCTAAGACAATCCAGGTTTATTCCAGCCGTGGAATATTTACAGGCCAACCGGCACAGAAGGAATCTTATCAATGAATTTCATAATGCCATAAAGGATTATGATGTAATCATTTCGCCGACTTTTGGCGGGAGGCAAATGCAAATTACAAACCTAACCGGTCATCCGGCACTAGCCATGCCCAATGGTTTTGATGAAGATGGAAACCCAACAAGTATTACACTGGTAGGCAATTATTTTGAAGAAGAGAAGCTAATTTATCTGGCGGAGCAATTTCAAAAAGCAACTGACTTTGATGAGCAAAGACCAATGGCCTACAAGCAATAACTTATTGATATATGCCAAGGTAGATACCATCGGATCTGACATCAATTTGATGAATTTCCAGATCATTGCAACGCTGGTCTGTCTCCCTGCCATTGTTTAGCTCAAATCTATAACCATGCAAAGGGCAGATGATCTCGTTAAAAGCATTAAGTCTGCCCGAGGATAAAGAGGCCGACTGATGCGGACACAAATCTGCTGTAGCTTTAAGCTGACCGTTTTGGTTAATGAGACAAACTTTAATGCCATCCACAGTGGCTTTTCTCAAAGTGTTGTTGGGTATGGCCTTTTGCATTTCCTGTAAATCTTTGAATAAAAAATACCACTTGAGTTCCATACCAATGAGATTTTTGTCTATCACTTAAAGGTCTGAAATATCAGGCGCATAAATTAAATTGCCAAACATGAAATGCCAGAGAGAAAAGTTTTTGTTGCCCAGGAAAATTGCCTACCTCAATTGTGCCTATATGTCGCCCATGATGAAAAAGGTGGAAAATGCGGGGATAAAGGGTATAAAAGGTAAGCGTAAACCTTACAGGATTCAGCCTGATGATTTTTTCAGGGATAACGAAACTATTCGTCTATTGTTTAGCGAGCTGATAGATGCGGATGATGCCAACCGTATTGTTATTGTACCTTCAGCATCTTATGGCCTTGCCAATGTGGCCCACAACATTCAACTCAAAAGCCATCACAATATAGTGGTTGTGGGCGAACAGTTTCCCAGCAACGTTTACCCGTGGATGGATCTAACACAACGATCTGGTGCTGCATTGAAAATCATCACTCCACCTGAAGCGTTTCAAAACCGTGGTGCCGATTGGAATAAAAAGATACTGTCGGCCATAGATGAAAATACCGTTCTGGTAGCCTTAGGCCATGTCCATTGGGCGGATGGAACCATTTTTGATTTATTGTCTATTCGGTCAAGAACAAAAGAGGTTGGTGCTAAGCTTATCATAGATGGTACACAATCTGTTGGCGCTTTGCCTTTTTCTGTTAAGGAAATTCAACCTGATGCTTTGATTTGCGCAGGGTATAAATGGCTCATGGGCCCATATTCTATAGGTCTGGCCTATTACGGTCCTGCCTTTGATGAAGGTCAGCCTATCGAGCATAACTGGATCAACCGATTGGACAGTGAAAACTTTGCCAACCTTGTCAATTATCAGGAGGCCTTTCAACCTGGTGCATTGCGCTATGAGGTAGGTGAGCATAGTAATTTTATTTTGGTGCCTATGCTTTTGGAGGCTATCAAGCAGATTCGGCGGTGGGGCATCCCCAATATTCAGGATTATTGCAAAGGCTTATTAGAATCTTATTGGCCTGAAATAAAAAGCCTTGGCTATTTAGTGGAAGATTCACAATATAGGAGCAGTCATCTATTTGGCATTCGGCTTAGCAGGCACCATGATATGCAAAAAGTACAGCTTGCTCTAAAGAAACACCGAGTAAACGTTTCGATGCGAGGCTCTGCCATTCGCATATCCCCACACTTGTACAATGATGACAGGGATGTTCAAAGACTAATGCGGAGCTTAAGAGAAGGCGCTAGCTAGTCATTCGAAATTTTAACCCCTTTCCAAAAGGCGACATAGCCCTTGATATTTTTGGCCAACTCGCTGGTATCAGGGTAGTGCCAGGCGGCATCAATATTTTGCTGATCCCCAACTTGAATGGTGTAATAATGAGCAACTCCTTTCCAGGGGCAAACGGTATTGGTATGGGTAGGAATAAAGTACTCTTTTTTGATGGATTCCGGAGGGAAATAATGATTTCCTTCTACAAGTACTGTATGATCACTTTCTGCTAGAATAGTATTGTTCCAGGTCGCTTTCATTAATGAGAAATTAGATTATTCGTCGATACTTGCTTACGTTTTATCGTTTCAAAGGTTGAAAATTTAGATATTGATACAATTTATTAACCAATTGGAATAATATTGTGGCATGGCTGGAAATAATTCAAAACACATCTGCGTTCTTGGGTGCGCCGGATTTATTGGCTCACACTTTTTAAAAAGGGTTCTTACTACAACAGATTGGACTATAACAGGTATCGATATTCAATCTTCAAAAATTCAGGATTTGACTTCTTACGCAAATTTTGAATTTGTTGAATTTGATATTCATGATACGGATCGTCTTAGAAAATATATAGCTGAAAGTGATATTGTCATGTCACTAGCTGCCATATGCAACCCTTCCCAATATAATAAAATACCCATTGATGTCATAGATATCAATTTCACCAAGCCCGCTGAAATTGTAAAAATTTGTGCTGAAGAAAAAAAATGGTTAATCCACTTTTCCACCAGTGAGGTGTATGGAAGAACAATAGGAAGTTACCTGGATTTACCTTTCGATACTCAAGTCACCAAAGAAAATTATATCCTAAACGAGGATAATACTCCCTTAGTAATGGGCCCCATAAAATCTCAAAGGTGGAGCTATGCTACAGCAAAACAATTACTTGAGAGGGTAATCTATGCATATAATTACGAAATGGGATTAGAGTTTACAGTGATAAGACCATTTAACTTCATTGGACCAAAAATGGACTTTATTCCCGGTGTGGATGGACAAGGATTACCTCGTGTTCTTGCCTGTTTTATGGAGGCTCTATTATACAATAAACCACTCCAATTGGTAGATGGGGGACATAACTTAAGAACATTTACATACATAGACGATGCAATAGATGCTACAATGGCTATTCTTAACCGTCAATCTCAAGCCAAAAATCAAATCTTTAATATCGCAAATGAAGAAAATGAGATTTCAATAAAAGATTTGGCTAAGTTAATGAGCGAGATTTATAGTAAAATAAGCTACAACGATTCAGCAATTGAAATCAAAAACGTTTCCGCTCAAGCCTTCTATGGAGAAGGCTATGAAGATTGTGACAGGAGAGTACCTGATATGCAGAAGGCTAAGACATTATTGGATTGGAACGCAAAGGTTCCTCTAAAGGATGCTCTTCAACACACTATTCAATATTATATAGATGAATATCAAGGAAAACCCCAAATCTTCTGATATTCGAATATCCATTTTTATTCCTGCCTACAATGCAGGAAAGTTTTTGGATGATGTAATAGAAAGAATACCTGATTCCTGCTGGCCTCAGGTTTTAAAGGTATTCATCATCAATGATGGATCTAGTGATAATACCCAAGAGGTTATAGAAAAACTTGAAAGATCTAAAGCGCAAATACAAGGCTATTCTTTTAGATCCAATCAAGGCTATGGTAGCGTCGTAAGAAAGGGGATTGAACTATGCATTTCGACAGATTGCAATTATGCTGTTTGTTTACATGGAGATGGTCAATACCCACCCGAAAAAATACCTGAATTTATTGCTTTCATGTATTCTAGGCATATTGATATTTTGCAGGGCTCAAGGCATGCTCAAAACACAGCATTAAAAGGCGGTATGCCACTATACAAATATTTTGCTGGCAAATTTCTGACTTTACTGGAAAATTTTGTTTTTGGATTATCAATGACTGATTATCATAGTGGGTATCTACTGTACAGTAAACGTGCGCTTATGACAGTTCCGTTTGACCATCTTAGTAAAAGTTTTGATTTTGACCTTGAGGTTATTGCATCAGCAAAAAGCCTAAACCTTAAAATAGATGAACAACCAATCCCAACAAGATATGCAGATGAAGAGTCTTACCTCAATCCTATCAATTATGGATTTAGGGTTTTATATGTATTGTGGAAATATCTGAGAGGTTATTATAAAAACCTGATCTCAAATACTACTATTTCTCATCCCCTTTAACAAGGTTTCTGAATCCAACACAGCTGTAAAGTCTTTATAATCAATCCCTTCCTTGAGAATAAATTGAGTAGTCCATTTTTTGACCGATTGTATTAATTCATCTTTGTCATAAGGCTTTTCCAGGTACTGGTCAATTTGAGCCTGATTTATGGCTTCTATGGTGTCCTTATGGGTAGCAAGGCCTGTCAGCAAAATTTTACGCGTATTAGGAAAGCGCCCGTCATGATGAACTTCTGTGAGAAATTCAACACCGGTTTTTCCCGGCATCACATGGTCAGATATAATCAGAGCAATTTTCTCACCGTCCTGATCGAGTTCATCCATCAAAGCTAAAGCTTCATCAGCCGATTCACAGGCTTCTATTTGGTAATAGGACTCGAAAGGTTTTAACTCTGAAGTAAGCGTCGACAGCACTGTGCGCTGGTCATCCACGCAGATAATATTAATATTTTCCATAATCTATGGGGATTTCTACTGTAAATTTTGTTTCACCGGGCCTACTGGTTACGCCAATTTTTCCTTCATAGCTTTCCACCAGCCGTTGTACAATGGATAGGCCAAGACCTAAACCAAAGGATAAACCTCCTACTTTGGTGGTGAAACTAGGCTGAAAAATTTTATCTACAATTTCTTTTGGTATTCCTGGGCCATTGTCCAAAATCTCGATTTTTACTCTTGTTCTATATTTTCTGGTTACTATCGATATAGCAGGAGATTCCACCTTGGTTTGTTCCAAAGCCTCACAAGCATTTTTGATTAGATTGATCCATATCTGAACCAACTCTCCGCGGTTGGCATAAAGCGTGGGCAAAGGTGTCAGGCTGGTTTCTAGTTTTACTCTGCGCAGTGGGCTTTTCAGAATGGTAATTGCCTCCTGAATGGTATCGTTGAGCTGTATACCCGATTGTCGCTCTGACCTGTTGGCTCCAAGTTCTTTTACAGATTTTACTACATGAATAGCATGATCCGCGGCAATCGACATGTCCCTGAAGGCAGAGCCAAGCTCCCAGTACTGATATAAATCTTCCAGCTCTTTATCCTTAGCACCCTGCATTTCCTTTATTGAAAAACCTGTTTTCGCCAGGTTTTTAGCCAATTGCCTGGACAGGCCCAATTCTTTTGAAATCATTTTGCCTATTTCTCTTCCCTGTTCTGTAGAAATAGCAGCTCCGTTTTTCATTCCCCTCGCAAAAGCATCGTGGTTTTCTTTGAGGCGCGTTGCAATCATTTCATTTACAGCCTGCCCAACCCATTCTGTATTTCGCGAGAGCACCATTATGGCGTTGTTCAATTCATGGGCAAGACCGGCTGCCATTTGACCCAGCGTGGCCATTTTATCTGCCTGAAGTAATTTTTTGAGCGCATTGCTTTTCTCTTTCATTACCTCATGGGCAAGCTGCTGTCTGGAATAGATTTCATTGACCAATAGGAAAATAGCATCTTCCTGTGCTTTACGCTCATTTTTGACCTTTCGGTTTTCAAAATCCTCAGCTTCTATGTAAGCAAGCTTGGTGGGTTCCTCTGCCACAAGTCGGGTTACACTAACGAAGGTTTTCGAGAAAAAGCTATATACACCTACGAACATACCTTCGGTAGCTCTAAATAACTCGTAAAAATTTCCTTCCCCGTCTGACACATAGCCACCCATCCTTCCACTTTTGATTACAAACAACCTGGAATTATGGTCATGTTCTTCTAACAGCATCTCTCCTTTAGCAAGATTGATTTCCCTGCTTTGATTATCGAAATATTCTTCAAGTAGGCCGGCAATATTTATTTTATGCTGTATCAAAAGAAATTCACCTGATTTAAAATATACATGGTAAGATAAATCATGATCATACCAACTACACCTATGGTAACGCCTGACTTAATCATATGGCGAGACTCTATCATACCGGTAGCATGGGCAAGTGCATTGGGAGGAGTGCTTATAGGCAATGCCATACCAAGGGAAGAAGACATAGCAACCGCTAAGATCAGCATTTTTGCGCCACCCATGCCATCTAATGAGGAAATCACCGTGCCCAGCGCAGCTACAATAGGCAATAGTAGGTTTGCCGTTGCAGTATTTGACATGAAATTAGCCATTAACACCGCTATAATGGTTGCCAAAAAGACAATAAGTAGCGGAGAAAATGTCTCAAAAGGAACGGCATCAATCAATACCTGGGCCAGGCCAGTTTTATCAAGGGCAAGGCCCAGTGCTATACCTCCCGAAACAAGCCAAAGCACATCCCAGCTCAGTTTTTTAAGATCTTCTTTGTTGATAATACCGGTGGCCAGAAAAACCGCAACTGGTATCAGACCTACCACATAAGCGTTCATGCCATGTAAAAAATCGGTTAACCAAAGCAGGATTGTGAATCCAAAAGTTGCATAGACGATATAAGCTTTGGTTGATTTTAAAAACCTGCCTTTGATCTGCATAATGATGGCGGGTGTTGAAACCGGATATAGCATTCGAATCAATATCCACAAGATGAAAAGCATGATCAAAACAAATGGAAAACCAAAAACCATCCAGCTACCAAAAGTGATGGCATCTGCACCTATTAGATATTTCAGGGCGATAGCATTAGGCGGCGTACCAATAGGCGTAGCTATTCCACCCAGGTTGGCAGCAAACGGAATGGCCAGCACAAATCCGACTTTTCCATGATCGCCCTGATCGAAAGCTCCAAGCACAGGTACCAGTATTGACAGCATCATAGCTGTAGTGGCGGTATTGCTCATGAACATGGAAAAGATTGCCGTAATGATCATAAGACCAAGCATTACCATGGCCGGCTTAGTACCAAAAGGCTTGAGTAAGGTGCGGGCCAGGTTTTGATCTAATTGGTACTTCGTAGCTGCGAGGGCAAGAAAAAAGCCTCCCAAAAAGAGCATAATAATGGGTGAAGCAAAGGTGGCCATAATTTCCTGGTAGGTAAGAAGCCTACCAAATGCCTCTGTAGGTTCTGTTGGATACAGCATAGTGAACCCCGCCGTAGAAATTAGGATCAACTCCAGCACAATGATGAGGATACTGGTGGCATAGATAGGAATGGGCTCCAATATCCAGGATAAAGCCGCCAGAAAGAATAGCGCAATGACGCGCTGCTGCACCACAGTCAGAGCGTCAATACCAAAAAAACTTGTAGGGAGAATGAGAAGAATAACCGGTATCCCAAAGGATAGCCAGAGTTTCCAATTGAATTTCATAGCACTTAAGATCTGGCCGTGAATTTACAGATAAGCGCAAATGCTAAAGATGATAAGGAATATACTTTCACATGACTTTTGTTATCCATTTGAAGTGTATTCCAAAATACCTTCCTTGATCCGCTTGAACGTTTCCTGCAACATAGCTTCATCCTCCTCCAGCAAAGTAACACGGAAGCCAAATAAGTCCGAACAAAATGATGAAATGGGCACTACACAAACCTGTTTTGCTGCCAGCAGATAGTAGACGAACCGTTTGTCCAAAGCTACTTCCTTATCCTTAAGCCAGTTTTCCAGAAGCAGCTCTGCGTCTTTGTTACCAACTTTCATAAATTGATTGGGCTTAAGTACCCCTTCTTTAAAAATGATGGTATTGTAAAATGCACCATTGGTCTGGTTGAATTCAATTTGAGGAAGGTCTGCCAGAAGCTCTGAAATCAGCCGGCTTCTTCTTCCAATACTTTCGTTAAGTTCTTTTCTGAAGCTCGCATACCGGGGATCAGACATAATTCTCGGAATAGCTGCCTGAGGTAGTTTGGTGCTGCTTACCTCAATCATTTTGGCATTATCCAGGGTTTGGCACAAGCGGTCAAATTCTGAATCATTTTTTCTATTGTAGTATTCTGCCCAACCGCACCTTGCTCCCGGCCAGGGGATTTCCTTTGATATACCCTTAAGCGCTATCGCAGGCACATCTCCTATGATTTGAGCAATAGGTGTTGATACTGCTCCATTGTAGGTAATGTTTTGATATATCTCATCTACTATCAGGAATAAGTCAAACTCGCTGGCTATAGCCACCATTTGTTCCAATATTTCCCGTGGATATACCATTCCCGTTGGATTATCCGGGTTTATGATCAGGATACCTACGATGCTCGGATTGTATTTTACCTTATTGTATAAATCATCAATATCGGGGTACCATGAGTTTTTTGGATCGAGTGTATATGTAATAGGGTGATGGTTGGCATGTGCAGCTTCAGCAGAGCTATGCGTAGAGTATGCAGGCGAAGGCCCAATCACACGAGAGGTCGGGAGCAGATATTGATAAACTTTTGCAATAGCATCACCCAGTCCGTTAAAGAA
Source organism: Cyclobacteriaceae bacterium (assembly GCA_965227155.1). Classification (GTDB taxonomy): domain Bacteria; phylum Bacteroidota; class Bacteroidia; order Cytophagales; family Cyclobacteriaceae; genus UBA6059. The sequence goes on along the minus strand of OZ245731.1, from coordinate 1,835,255 downwards.
GGTAATGTCATTGGCTTTGATCTGCACTCCACCCTGTCTGTTAGTAATATCAGCAAGGAATTCTCGGGTTTTGAGTAGTCCTTTGGAATGGCTGTAGCCATAGGTAGTATCCTCATTAAGCAGGCCCGTTAGAATTTCTTTCATCCATTTGGGCAGCTTTTGGTGTTTTTGGATAGGGTCTCCAATATTCTCCCAAAGAATCGTCATGCCCAATGCCTCCAACTGCTCAGCCTTATTGACAATTCCCCTGATTTCGTACGAAAGCTCATCGGCCCCAGCACGCAATAATTTTTGTCTCATTCAGTAAAGTATCTTTCAAGACTGCTAAATTTCACAAAATTGATGTAACCTTAAAGGGAAGTCAGCGGTTTTAGTTATTGACTAATCAGTTTATAATGGCTGGAAGAAATAAAATATTCAAAGAGGAAGTAGCACTCGCAGATGCCATGAAGGTATTTTGGCAATACGGCTATGAAGGTGCGTCCATGACAAGGCTTCTGAAAGCCATGGGTCTCAATAAAGGTAGCCTCTATCATAGCTTTGGTTCTAAAAAGGAATTGTTTCTCCGGGTGGTTGAACAATATAGCGACGAATTGGAGTCGTTCATTGAAGATAGGCTGAAGCAAAGCGATTCGGTGATTGATGCTATCCAGGAATTGTACAGGGGAATGATCCATACGGATGATAAAGATATTATAAAACAGGGCTGCCTACTTGTAAATGCCATCGCTGAATTGGCTTACTTGGAACCCTCGCTAAAGGAAATTGCCGCCCATCGACTTAGAATGCTCGAAGAAATTTTTATAAAACATTTGAATATTGCCAGGCAAAAAGGCGAGATCAATGCACAAACCCCATCCGAGGTAGTAGCCAAGCACCTTATCACGCTATATAGTGGTATTCAAATCAATAGAAAGCTCTATCCGTACCGCGATGGCCTTTCTCAATTGCTGGAGGTTAATCTAGCCTTGCTTAACCAATATAAAATTGCCTGATCATGGACCATTCAAAAAACGCAATCAAACTACTCAAGAAGCAAATCGAAAAGCTGGAAAATGAAGATTTTGATTTGGATGCCTGGAAAGGCGGTACCCAAGCAGTACTCGAAAGGCTTTTTGGTAGTGATTCGTCCAAGATCCAACAACTTCATGCCATAAAAATTGATTATAGCAGTTGGGCGCTGCGAGATAGCACGGCTAAATATAATCCTCGCGATACTGTAAAGAGACTCGGCAGAGAATTGTTGGACAGTGCCATTGATGAGATTGAATTAATGGGACTTCCCAGTAAGGATAAAAGTGAAGATGGGCAGGCACTAGCCACACTTATGCAAGATCATTTTGACAAATCCATAGCCAAAAGTATAGCTGATATACTTGAAGGAGATTTACCAAAATCCAAAAAAAGAGGCAAGCTTAAATCTCAACTGAAAAAGCTTACCTCTGATGATAAAACAGAATTGATTATAGATTTACTGTTGCTTAATAAGTAATGTCGATTGTTTTTCTGTAACCACTAGCCAACTCATTGAAAGGCAGAAAAATTTGCAATTTACGACCTTCAAAAGTCGCCTGAATGTTTTTGAAATCCACTTCTGTAGGTAGTGGCATCCACTCTATCACATAGGTTATGTCCTGTTGCTGCTCAAAGGTCAGTTGAGATATAAGCTGATAGACGAACAGTGCCTGATTTCTTATTTCTACTTTGAGTGAATGCTCATCTGCACCAGCCATATCTATGGTTAAATGATAACCCGCCTCACTTTTTCTAAAGTTTTTGTGTGCTACAGACATTCCACCTGAAATGGTATTCATTACATCGGCAGCTTTCGCCAACTCTCTAATATTTACCGGTTTCATAACGTCATTTTTCATGTCAGATGAAAATCAAATAATATACCAATAGCACAAACGCATTAACTGCTGTCAAAATGTCTTTATTTCAGAATTTTCAAGTGTCAAATTGTCAACACTATAAGGCGTCATAGTATCCCTACAGTTCAGTAACCATACTTTACGGTTCATCGTTCTTTTCTTATTACCATTCCATATAGAAGTTATCTTGCAATTAAATTTTAAAAACAATGAAAAGCTCAAGTTTACTGTTGTTGACATTTATGCTTATTGCACACCTTGGCTTTAGCCAGGGCAATGATGAGCCGGAAACCTTGCTTGGTTCAGGTATTTATTCTTATTCCGGATTTGGTGGGCCAATGCTCACTTTTACAAATATTACAGGTGAGTCTACTGTCATGTCCGGCGGAGGGGGTGCCGTTCTGCTCAATCAGACCTTTTATATAGGTGGCTATGGTATGAGTAATGCCGGAGAGACCGACTACATATATAACGGTACCAATTATGACCTGGACTTTGGTCATGGTGGGTTTTTATTGGGTTACATATTCAAACCCAAAAAACTGGTTCACATTGGGCTAAGCACCAGACTAGGTTGGGGTAGTATTGAGCTTGATGAAGCTACATCTGGTAACTTTATTGAGTTTGTTGATGACAATACTTTTACGATTAACCCACAAGTAGATGTGGAACTCAACGTAACACAATGGTTTCGCATCAATACCGGCATTGGTTACCAATATACTACCGGTGTAAATACCAACTATTTTGAGTCTGATGACTTCAACAGCCTTGCCGTTGGGCTTTCATTTTTATTCGGATGGTTTAACTAACTTTTAACTATATGGAAACTAATCGCAGATCAATCGTAGGTCTTATCCTGGTTATACTGGGTGTTTATTTTTTGCTAGAAAATTTCGATCTGATGCCTTTTACTTTACCTGCCTATCTTTTTCAGTGGCAGATGATTCTTGTAGTAATAGGCATTATCAACCTCATATCGGGCAATCGCCGGGGAGCCTTATTTTTCATAGGCCTGGGCGTTCTATTTTTTGTTACCGATGAATTTAATTTAGATTTTGGTGATTTATGGCCTGTAATATTGATCATCATTGGTCTTACCTTCTTTTTTAGAAACAAGACCATCGCCCGAGAGCAGGATATCGAAAGTCCCATTATTGATGCGGTGGCGATACTCGGTGGTGGCAAAAGGAATATTCTCAGTGAGAACTTCCAGGGTGGTAAAATCACTACATTTTTTGGGGGAAATGTGATCGACCTCAGAAATGCCAAGCTGGCCAGCACCGGTGCTGTAATCGATATTTCTACTGCTTTTGGAGGCACAGAGATTATCGTGCCCAGAGAATGGTCCGTGGAAAGCCATGTTACACCAATCTTAGGAGGTTATGACGATAAAAGAAATGACCTGTCGCAGGTAGATGAGCAGAAAAGACTTAAACTACGCGGCACTGTAATGTTTGGTGGCGTGGATGTGAAAGATTGATCAAATTTGGCCTCCTCCTTTGATAAGGGAGGCCTTTTCTATGTATATTCGCATTTCAATTGTTAACTGAATCAATATGTTTAATCCAGCAATAACCGACGGTGTACAAATTTTTGTATGGATAGTTGTGATCCTTATTTCATTCGTAGCTTCAATATCCCTGGTCGACTTTAAAAGATCAAACGAAGAGGAGGAATAAAAACCTACTATTCAAACCCGCACTTTCTATCAAACACCCCCCTGGGTAAGACAGTTTCTACGCCCCGGGGTGCTCGCTATGTAATCAGTGATATTCACGGCTGCCTTGAAACCCTTCGGGCATTGATCGATCTGTTGAACTTATCTAAACATGATCAACTATTTCTGTTAGGAGATTACATCAATAAAGGTCCTCAAAATCTCGCTACCCTCAGCTACGTCCAAGATCTTACTTCAAAACACAAAAACATCTGTGCCAGTATTGGCAACCATGATCGCATGATCCTGGAGTATTGGAACCACGCAGATGCTAATATCCAGGAAAAGCTGATCCAATTAGGAAGTAAAGATTTGGTAGAGCTGGATGGAACCCTCAAGCTTACACTTGAGCAATGGCTTTCGAACCTCCCTTATTTTTTTATATTGGATCATTTTCTGCTGGTACACGCCGGCTTTGATTTCTCATTAGATGAACCCTACACGGATCAATATAGCATGACTAATATCAAAGGGTTTGCGTATGATGGGCATTTAGCGGATAATAAAACCATCATCCATGGCCATTGGCCGCATGAATTGGCACAAATACAGGATGCAATAGCTAGCAAAAAGCCTATTATTCCAATCGACAATGGATGTGTGTATAGGGGAGAAAGACCTGATCAGGGAAACCTGGTGTGCCTCGAGCTGAACTCGCTGGAATTAATTATTCAACCAAATATTGATTGAAATGGGGACATGCTATACGTCCTGATCCTTTTCGTGGCTGCTTACCACTTTATTGGGAACCAAAAATGCACAAAGAATTGCCGCAACAAATAAGACGATAATTAGGCCAAGCATGAACATATGTAAATCGTTTGGTTTTTTTACAGTAACAAATATAGGTTTGCCAGTTAAGATAAATAACTCACTCAGGTAATTTTTACATGAAATTAAAAAAAATCGTTTTCGGACATGAATATTCTCCATTTGGAGAGCTCATTTTTAGAGGGTTTGCCGGATTTTCAATGGCTTTTGCACACGGGCTCAACAAAGTGCCACCTTCTAATGGTTTTATAGAAATGCTCTCTGAAGAGGGTCTGCCTTTTGCAGTGTTCTTTGCATGGGCAGCCGGACTTGCCGAATTTCTTGGTGGTATCTTCCTGGGTATTGGTTTTGCTACCCGAGTATCCGGTTTTTTACTTTTTCTTACCATGATTTATGCAGGGCTTATCCATCATGCACCGGATACCTTTGGCAGTAAGGAAAAAGCATTATTGTATGCGGTGATTGCACTGTATTTCTCACTTAGAGGTGCAGGCAAATACAGTATTGATAGAAGTATTCGTCACCAGAAATAATCATTATGGCAATTATAGGTGCACCATGGTCACTGAATGGATTAGGCTTTATGCACCTATTCTGGGCACCAAAGCGTATAGATCCGTTTTCAGGCGTGGAGGTAGCAGGGTTGGGTGCTTGCATGATTGTGCGCTATGATGAATCGCCTGTTGGCCCATACAATGAGTTGCTGTACATTCCCGGCAAACAAACAATTGAGGGCAAAAGAGCCTTTTTCATCAGCAAAATATATGTGGATAGTGAAGACAGCATGTTGAGTGGACAGGCTAATTGGGGTATCCCAAAGGAGCTGGCCGATTTCTCGATTATCAATACTGATAAAAACAGATGGAGAATCAATGTCTCTCGTGAAGGCACGACTTTCTTCTCTGCCAATATGGTGGCAAGAAGCTTCTCTTTTTCTGTTACTACCAAATTGGTTCCTATTCCACTGCTTCAAAATTGGGAATCTAACGTCTTTCTGACCAAATTCTCAGGACAAGGTAGCGGGCGTTTCAGTAAGGCCAAATTTAAATGCTTCGACCAGAGCCTTTTTGCTGATATAAATCAGTTTCGAAGCTTAGCGACACTGGCTGTCAACCCCTTTACCTTAACATTTCCTAAAGCGCTGATCAACAGCGCTATTCATTAAGATTTAACAATTTTATAATAATCATAGGTTAGCATTGGTTCGTTTACTTTGAATAAAAGATATAACCACCATGAATGCACCTACATTATTAAAAGAGAGTATTGATCGCTTAAATGATAAGGAATTGAATGCTGTTTTAAATTTTATCAAGGATATAAACGGCGGCAAATACAAGCAAACCCCTAATGGCTACAAAAATGAAGCACTGCGTCAAATCAGAAGTGCTTTGAAGTCAGAGCAATACTGGATGATCTAGTTTTCTGAAAGTACGATAATCCTATCTTCGGGGGTAAAATTTACCATCTCCGATTTTTTAGGGTTAACTACTACACCGTAGCCCTTTTCAGAATTTTTGGCATCCTTCAGGATACGATAGCCAATGGCAACCTCCTGCTTTCTTGCTGCAGATTCAAGTATGGTGTAGAAGTTTACAGGTTTACCTATTTTGATATATTCTGTTACCGGTTTGATATAAATCTCCGAGCCATCCGCATCAAATAAATCCTCGAACACCCGCATCAGATATTTGTTTTCCGATACCTGCGTCATCAATAAACTCAACAGCTTATCACTTACAATAAAGTCATCCGCACTGGTAATATCTGCAAGCTGTCGGTTTCTGATATCCAGCATTTCAGAGACAATATTCAGTCGCTTGGTGCGCTCACTGATACTTCGCAAGTGGAGTAGTGTGATCAGGGTTTGCGCATCCGCCTCCTGTATTGGGAAGTATTCCTGATAACACTGCAGCATGATATAATTATACTGAGGTACATTCATATCCTCCAAGATATCCCTGTCGGTGGTATCCATTACTTCAAACTCTATGCTGATGTTGACCAATGTATCAGCCAGCCTGCGTAGGGTGTCTTTTGCATCAGCAAATTTGGAAGCGACCTTAATGATAGATCCAGGAGCAACATAATTATCAAGTTCCCTGATGATATGCCTTGTGCGCTGATTCCAGCCAATGACCAAAATCTTTTCTTTTGAAAACTGAGTCGGTGGTGAAGATATGATTGTATGATCCTGTAGGTCGATATTCATTGGGGCATTGGCAATGAGTGTATCATCATCTTCCGTAATGCCAATCACATGATCTCCGGGCTGCATTACTGTACTCATTGGCGGATTCAGCTCCACTGTACCATCAGCATACTGCAAGCCCATGATGGAGGAGTCTTCATAAGAGAAAATCACCTCTCTAAAAGTCTTGCCTACCAATGACTTCTCTTCCACGAAATAAATCTCATCCCCGCCAAAGTCCATCAGTTCGATGTAAACCACACTCAAGCCAGGCTGACGACTGGTTTGCACCATGATCTTAGAAATGAAGTCATCTGACAAAATAAGCTCAACTTCATCTTTACCGACCATTTTGGCCACATCGAAGTTTTTCTTATTCTCAATCTCTGCGGTAATATGGTAAGGCTCCTTTCTGCGGTGTGGATTGGTAACGATCGCTACGATGGTTTTGATAATCTGAGAGTCGGAGTTCTCATTATCCTTATCGACAATAATGATGGATTTAGAATCCCGAAGATTTGTGATGTTGATATCATCCACATCAATGGGGTTACCGGTTCGGCAAATCACCCGTGTGTTTTTGGTATCACCGATTTTGGCCCTGATTTCATCCTCCATCTCTACCTTATCCTTATCGGCTAAAATCACAATAGCGCCATCCTTTTGGTTTTCGTTGGCTATGACCAGCTCAGGGATAATGGTAAATATCTTGGAAGACCATCCTAATATAATTGTATGGCCTTCTTCAATCACAAAAGAACGACCCTTTCTAAGCTCTTCCAGCTTATCCATGATACCATTAGAAATCAAACCGATAAGGGTAGACATTACTACTACGCCCACCAGCGTCACCAACATCATGAATATTCTGTAATTCCAATTCGATGGATCAGCTTCTCCTACAATACCCGGATCCAGTACATGGATAGAGTTTAGCCATATAGACTCCAGAAAACCGGTATCCTTATGGTTGATCCAGGTAGTCAAATAGAATATTAAAGCAAAAAGTAATATGAGAACCAGCGTCAAAATACCTAACCAGGTAATGAGCGTACCACTCCCCATGGAAATGAAATTGTCAAACTTGTATTTTAATCTGACTTTATAAGATACTTTCCTCATCCAGATTGGTCACTTTAATAGGAATTGTACAAAAATAAGCCGCTCATCTGACTAATTTTCTCGAAATAACAATAATAATGGTTCAAATATCGTAAAATGCCAAATTTTCTAATTTTTATTTCAGCCAAATCCTTTACTTAACCAAAGTAAAAGCTTGATTTTCAATGCTTAATAAACCATTATCGTAAGATTGAAGAAAATAGATGATAAATTTCACAGGGCAGTATGACCAGAATGGCAATTACGCGAAACCTTTATTTCCAATGAAATCCAAATATTGAAAAAGATAGTCTCCTGCCCAGCAAGCTCTAGTGAACAATATCAATTAATCTATAGTAGTCAAGCACCGTTTTGCGGAAGACTTCACGATCACTGGCCTTGTCAAATATTGGGACTTCACCTTCAGCATTGTGTAGGATCAATGACTGTCCGTCCTGTATGGCATTATAAATGGCCGCTGCAAATGCTGCTTGCTCAATGAGGTTCCCCATTGTGTACAAAATCTCTGTCTCTTCACTAGTTTGCCCGCTTCGAGCTGTTATTCTGATGGAATCGGTGGGCATAACAAATTCATTTGGCTCTATCATAATGTGCGCTTTGTCGAGACGCCAGTTGAAAGCAATAGCCAGGTGGATAAGGGGATAATCAGCTTCGGCATTTCTATCCGACATTCTAAACAGATCCATGCCGGCTTCTTTCATTTCCACCTTATCATAATCTGATTGCCTTACGTTTTTAAAAAATAATTCTGATGATTCAGTCGTCGTAAAGTCAATTGATTCCGGATCGAACTTTCTATCCTTGTCGATATTGCAAGCCTGGAAAATCAGCACAAAACTGATTATCCATATTTTCGTTCTACAAAAGTGGATGTTTAGCAATTTCATTCGTTCATTTACCCTGAAAAATATATAAGCACGAAATAATGAAAAGAGTTTTAATAAATGTATTTGTGTTGGTTTTGGCTGTGCAGCTTACAGGCTGTGGTTACAATACTATGATCAGCATGGAAGAAGAGGTCAATAGCCAATGGGCACAGGTTGAAAATGTGTACCAGCGCAGGGCCGACCTTATTCCCAACCTAGTAAATACGGTAAAAGGCTACGCCGATTTTGAACAGGAAACATTGACGCAGGTTATAGAAGCACGGGCAAAAGCCACTTCCACCAATATTAATGCTGAAAATCTTACACCAGAAAAAATATCCCAGTTTCAGGAAGCGCAAAGTGGTTTGTCAAGTGCACTTTCGCGACTGATGGTGGTGGTGGAGCGTTACCCGGACTTAAAAGCCAATCAAAATTTCAGAGACTTGCAGGCACAGCTTGAAGGCACGGAAAACCGAATTTCAGTAGAGCGCAGAAAATTCAATGAGACAGTAAGAAATTACAATACCTATATCCGCAAGTTTCCGCAGAATTTTGTGGCCGGGTGGTTCGATTTTGAAACCAAGGGATATTTCGAAGCAGATGAAGGCGCAGAAAAAGCTCCTGAAGTAAAATTTTAATTATGAGCGAAAAATTAATCAGCAAGGAAGATGGGCAGGCTATAGTGGAAGCTATCAAGGAGGCAGAATCGCATACCAGCGGTGAAATTAGGCTACACGTAGAAAACCACTGCAAACAGGATGTACTCGACAGGGCCGCTGAGGTATTCAGCTTGCTCAACATGCACAAAACCAAACTGCGAAATGGCGTATTGATTTATATGGCGATGAAGGATAAGAAATTTGCCATCATCGGTGATGCCGGTATAAATCAAAAATTAGAAGACCATTATTGGGGCGATATCAAAGAGCATATGGTGGCAAGGTTTAAATCTGGCTCTATAGTCATGGGACTATGCGAGGGCATTCGCATGGTCGGACAAAAGCTAAAGGAAAACTATCCCGCTGCTGCCAATGATGAAAATGAAATTACAGACGAAATATCCTTCGGAAAGAATTAATGACGCATGTAATGACCCATGTAATGAAGCATCAATTATCAATACTGTTACTTTTTTTACCCTTCACCATTTTTGCCCAGGAGTTCCCCAAGCCTATGGATCCTCCTCGAATGGTCAATGATTATGCTGGTATGCTCAACCAGCAGGAAAAAGGTTTGCTTGAAAATAAACTTCGACAGTTTAGAGATACTACATCTACTGAGATTTCAGTAGTAGTCATCCGGTCGATTGGTCCTTACGATATATCACAATATGGGGCAGCTCTAGCTGAGGATTGGGGTATTGGCACCCAAGGAAGGGACAATGGGTTGCTGATGCTCATTGCCCTGGAAGATAAAAAAGTCAGCATCTCTACAGGGTATGGCCTGGAAAGCTCCATCACCGATGCTCAATCAAAGCGAGTCATAGACCAATACATCATTCCCAATTTTCGCAATCAAAAGTACTTTCAGGGCGTAGACCAGTCTACCAGTATATTGATGGCGATGGCAAGTGGTCAATATGACGCTTTGCCCAAAGAAAGAAGCTTCGGCAACCATTTTTTATTTATCGTATTCATCATACTCATGATGATCGTAATTTCAAGGTTTCGTAGCACGCGCAGGCGGCATTATGGTAGCAGCCCTATAGATACCTGGACTACCATCTGGATGATGGGAGGTCTCAGTGGCAATAAGGGCCGTGGGTTCGACAATTTCTCCAATGGCAATGGCGTATTTGGTGGAGGATCAAGCTTTGGCGGATTTGGTGGCGGAAGCTTTGGCGGAGGCGGTGCCAGCGGTAGTTGGTAAAAAACTGGCATCTTCAATCGCCCGGTCAAAAGCCTTTCTTCCTTCCTCAATCATTTCTTTGGCCTTGTAAAACTCAAAAGTAGTACAGGCATTTTTTGAAATATTGATGGTCAAGTCCGGCTTATGAGACTGCATGATCACATTGCTCAATTGATCTTGCATGAGGTCCAATGATCGGGTCATCAGGTCAAAAAATCCAGGTTTGGATTGTGTGTTGGAACTGAAAATTTTGGTCTTTCGCCATTTTTCCATGAAAGCATTGAGCTTTACTGTATATTTTTTGTCCAAGATCTTTTGCTCTGCTGTGGTTTGGGCCTGCGATCTTTCATAGGGAATATTGGCATTTACATTGACCACTACCAGTTTGTCAGCATTGGTTCGATCCACAGCATTCATGGGAATAGGGCTGATCACGGCACCATCAATTAATAACTGCTCTCCACGCTGCACCGGAAGCAAAATCGTGGGTATAGCTGTGGAGGCCCGCAAGGCTTCATACATACTGCCGGATTTGAAAACCACCTCTTTTTGATGGTTGATGTCTGTAGCTACCGCGGCAAAAGGTATAGGCAGTTTGTCAATTTCTCTATCCTCAATGATCTCCGCCAAAACCTTAAAGAGCTTTTCACCTTTGATAAAACCTGAGGTGCTGAACGTAAAGTCAAAAAGTGAAAAGACGTCAAACCTGTCCAGATCACATACCCATTTTTTATAGACGTCCAGCTTTCCGCAGGCATAATATGCGCCTACCACTGCACCTATAGAAGAGCCTGCTATAGACGATATTTCATAACCCTCTTCCTGTAGCTTCTCAATTACACCTATGTGCGCAAGGCCTCTGGCACCTCCACTGGAAAGCACCAGGGCTACTCGTTGTTTTGCTGCCATGTAAAAATTCTTATGTTTGAAATTTTCATTGCCTAGATTTACGGAAAACAAATCTAATATGATGCAAACACCTTTTCATCTTGCTTTTCCGGTTAAAAACATCGAAGATACCCGGTCTTTCTATGGGGGGCTTTTAGGGTGTAAAATAGGTAGGAATACCGACAAATGGATTGATTTTGATTTTTTCGGCCATCAGCTTAGTGCCCACGTGAAGCCTGATGAGTTAAAAGATGCACTCACCAATGAAGTAGATGGTGACAATGTGCCGGTCAGACATTTTGGGGCTATTTTGGAGTGGAACCAATGGCATGCACTCGCCGACAAGCTAAAGACAGAAAACATAAGCTTTATCATTGAGCCACATACCCGCTTTAAGGGTCAGGCTGGTGAGCAGGCCACTATGTTTTTCCTTGATCCTAGTGGTAATGCGCTTGAGTTCAAAACTTTCAAAGATCCTGCGAAAATCTTCGCAGTGGATTAATGCACGTAGCTACCTGCGTTGATGTCAATAGTACAGCCGGTGGAGTGGTCAGCCATACCACTGGCTAAAAATGTTACCATCGGAGCTATGTCTTTAGGCTCAGTGAGCCTTTCCAGAGCAATATCATCTGTGGCAAAGCCCTCTCCGTATTTCTCAATGAATTCACGAGCCATATCTGTGCGCACAAATCCCGGCGCAATATTAAATGCCTTAATGCCCTCTTTGCCGTAAGCCCGGGCAATAGAGCGGGTCAAAGCTACCAGACCAGCCTTACTCGCTGCATAGGCCAGGTAATCTTCAGTATCCCCCCTAAAAGCAGCTCTTGAGCTGATATTGATGATCCTACCTGCTGCACCGCGCTTCAGAAAATGCTGAATGGCTTTTTTGCATAAAATCCCTGCGGCTGTAAGGTTTACACTCATAGTTGTCTGCCATTCCTGTATCCATGCTTCATCCGACTGGTTGATGGTGGATGGAAGGGCAACTCCGGCATTATTCACTAAGATTTCAATATTGCCATATTCCAGAATCACCCGATCAAAGAAACTGGCAACCTCGTCAGGCTTTGATAAGTCTGCCTGAAAAGCTTTGGATTCATTGCCCAATACATGAGCCAGGTTCTCTGCCTCCCTTACATTTTTATTGTAATGCACAATGACTGTGGCACCTGCCTCAGCCAGCTTGGAGGCAATAGCTTTGCCAATACCCCTACTCGCTCCGGTCACAATAATATTTAGGCCTGAAAGATTTATATACATAGTCCTGTAAAATTAGCCTAAAGGTAATAAGGTGATGGATTTATCAAAACGACGCATTGATGAATAGTTTTCCAAACAAATGAATCTGTAGTTTATCCAACACTGAATGCCTTGGCTTAGGTAGAGATTAGCGTTTCCTTGTTTTTCGAAACAGGTGTGATTGCATGAATTTGCCAGGCTTTTTCGTGATTTCTGCGCAGCTCCAAAATATATTGAGAGGTTCCCTGCTTGGTATGAATCAATATCGATAGGTCAGCCCAGTCTTTGTTGTATTGGTGGGTGAGTAGAATCTGGGTACGCTTTGACTGCAGCATGGGTAAATAGTCTCTGGTATGCATCAGCAACACAAAGTTTTCGATGGAGCCCAATTCTTTTTGAAAATCATCTGATAAATATGCCCATGAGGCCTGAATACCTACCGTTGATTTTTCATAGTTATGCAACAAATGAGACGCTGCGAAGCTTTTAGCCGTTTCCTCCAATGAGAGACCAGCATGTGACCCATACTTTATAGCAGGGCTACAGGTGGTAGCGAAAAACATGAGGTATAGATAAAATATTTTAGAGTAGGACACCTGCAATAAAGCCGTGTCCTAATGAAATTGTTTTCTTTCTGGTAGGATATTATCCGTATATCGCATTTAAAATACCAGCCAAACGTACACCCGCTTCTGCTAGCCTTCTATCTACAGTGCCGATGTTATCGTAGATATAGCCCCAGCTGAGCCGCTGATTTGAAGGAAAATCATATACCTGGGATCTTAAATCCCTGGATTCATATATCCATACCATTACATCATCTTGCTGTAGTTTATTTACGGTAGCATTATCAAAATAATCAATGGCTACTGCATATTCGGTATAACTTAGCTGTTGGTGATCAATCAGGTCGCTATCCCAAATTCTATGGAGGTTTGTGGACTCATACATAAACTCCAATACCTCATCATTCCCTCCTTTATCCTTGCCATTACCCACATGCAAGGGTTGGTGTACATCTCCTACCAGATGCACAAGGCATTTCAATGCGAAAGCCTCATCCTCATCTGTGAAGTTTTTGGATTTCAATTCCTCAATCAGGCGATATATAGTTTGTATTGCATCTCCCTCTTCTGGTGTACCTGCTTCTTCGTAAGTCATACCATCGGGTATAGTGCAGTAGTGCCATGGATTCATATGATTATATCTCCTATCCGCTTTAATAAAATCCATGTAGTTAGACACCATGGCCAGGGACTCATGACCCAATATTTTTGCAATATTGGCTTTTGCCTCTGCCGTAAGATGATTCTCTGCGATCTGTCCCACTATGCGGTGGCCCGTTTTACCCCAGGCTAGTGATGTGGTGTACGAAAAGAGCAGCAAGACGAATAAGATTATATGGCGCATGGTTTTTTTAGGCAAAGAAAGCCAGAGCGGTTTTTATTCCCAACATAAGTTGGGTATTGAATTGTAAAACCTGCTAAAAGAAAAAGCGCGCCCTCAAAAGAGAAGCGCGCTAAATCACCAACCTAACCTATTCTTACTTGAATTGTACTTTATATAACGTATTAATATCTAGATGGTTATATGATTTGTCTAATAACTAAACAGAAAATAGAAGAATACTACCACCCATGTAAAATCAAGGTAATGCCAGTAGGCTACCAACAACTGAATTTTGAGCTTTTGATATGGATTGGTCGTGGCAACCAGACTTTTGATAGGATCCCGTGAAATCTTATTCATTTCTACAAATGTGATCAGCATAAAAATGATGCCTCCCAGCATGTGAATAAAATGCAATCCACTAAGGATATACATATAAACACCACCTGTTCTACCTTCAAACAGAATTCCTTTATCCACCATACTCAGCCAACCTACATATTGACTAATGGCAAACGCCAAACCGAGTACGATACCCAGGCCAATATTATTTCGCAAGGCCTTCATTTTCTCCTCCTGAAATAGCCTTTGGGTATGGCTCAGTACAAAGGATGAAGCTAAAATGATGATGGTGCTGAAAATAAATTGCTTTGGCAGGATAAAATTATCAGCAGAAATATCTTGTGGTCGTGTTGCAAAATGTGCTATCAACAAAAAGAAAAAAATAATCCCGCTGCCCAATAATGATAAATATAGAATCAGCTGATAAGGATGCAGCTTTTCTATTTTCTCAATAGCCGTTTGTCGGGCTATTGGCCTGGTTTCATGTTTTCGTTCGTTGCTTTCCATGGAGTTGTAACAATACTAAACCAATAAACCACTGCGAAGTTTCACTATTGGTGCTAAAGTTGATTCTCGTTTGATAATTCAACTGTAAAGTGTGATCAATGGATTAAATGTTTAATCCACTAGCTTTGCACGCCTCAATAAAATTTTGGTTTTGAAGCTTAAAGATTTTCTGCATTTATATCGTCAGGACAGCATTGTGCAAACTTTGGGAGAGTACATTAAGCCCAATGAAGACCGCACTATACATCTCAAAGGATGTGCCGGCAGTATAGACGCAATTCTTGCTGCTGCAGTATTTAAATCTGAACATCAAAATCATCTTTTCATCTTACATGAAAAGGAAGAGGCCGCTTACTTTGCCAATGATCTTCAAAGCCTGATTCCGGATAAGGAAATATTTTTATTCCCTGGCAGCTACAAACGGCCTTATCAATTCGAAGAAATCGAGAATGCCAATGTATTGATGCGTGCCGAAATCCTTAATCGGCTAAACCATAAATCCAGAAACGGTGAGCTTATAGTTACCTATCCAGAGGCACTTACAGAAAAAGTCATCAACAAATCATCTCTGCTTAAGAATACTTTTTCAGCCTCTATCGGCGATTCTGTTGATATCGAATTCCTTTCAGAGCTTTTGCTTACCTATGATTTTGACAAGACTGATTTTGTTTATGAACCCGGACAGTATTCTGTAAGAGGCGGTATCATTGACATATTTTCATTTGCAAGTGAAAAACCATACCGACTGGAGCTATTTGGAGATGAGGTGGAGAGTATCCGCACATTCGATCCGGTATCCCAGCTTTCGGAAGAGGAAAAAAAGCAGGTCAATATCATCCCAAATATCCAAACACGGCTACTGAGGGAGCAAAGGCAATCGTTTTTGAGTTTTATTCCAAAAAACACCAAAGTTTGGATAAAAGATTACCAGCTTACCATTGATACCATTGATAAATATTTCGAGCGCGCAGAGAATAGCTTTGATACCATTCTCAAGAACAGCGGGGATACGGAGATCATCTTAAAACCTAGTGAAATCTTCGAAACAGGCACTAGCTTTTCTGAAAATATTGCGCCTTATGTAAAAATAGAATTTGGCAACCGCTTTTACCAACCGGCCAATGAAACCATAGATTACCCATGTAAGCCTCAACCATCTTTTGGGAAAAACTTCGAAATGATTGCCGAAAACCTTAATGAGCTTCATGGCAAGGGTATCAAACCTATAATTACTGCCGATAGTGAAAAGCAGCTTACGCGCCTTCGCATGATTTTCGAAGAGTTAGATCCAATGCTGGAATTTGCTGAGCTAAACCTTGACCTCCGTGGCGGTTTCGTTGATCACAACCTTTCCATTCTTTGCTATACTGATCACCAGCTTTTTGATCGGTTCCACAGATATCAAACCAAAAAGAAACACAGCAAATCCAAAGCATTAACCTTAAAAGAGGTCAAAAATCTTCAGCCGGGCGATTATGTGGTGCACGTAGATTATGGCATTGGCCGATTTGCCGGGCTGGATTCCGTTGACATCAATGGTAGAAAGCAGGAAGCCATGCGGCTGGTATATCGGGATGATGACTTGCTTTACATCAGTGTCCATTCGCTACACAAGGTTTCAAAATACAGCGGCAAGGAAGGGGTACCGCCCAACATCAGCAAACTGGGCAGTCAGGATTGGGAAAATAAGAAAAAGCGAGTCAAGAAAAAGGTTCAGGTTATCGCCAAAGATCTGATTAACCTTTATGCCAAAAGAAAAGCCAGCCCTGGTTTTGCCTTTCCAGCGGATGACTTCCTCCAAGCCGAGTTGGAATCCTCTTTTATCTACCAGGATACCCCTGACCAGGCATCTGCCACTCAAGATGTAAAGCAGGATATGGCACAGCCACACCCCATGGACCGGTTGGTATGCGGAGATGTAGGTTTTGGCAAAACAGAAGTTGCCATTAGAGCGGCATTCAAAGCGGTAGCAAGTGGAAAGCAGGTGGCTATACTTGTGCCCACTACCATTTTAGCCATGCAGCATTACCGTACTTTCAAGGAAAGGCTCTCTACATTTCCGGTGGAAGTGGAATACATTAACCGTTTTCGCTCTACCAAAACAATCAAAGAAATTCTGAAAAGAGTAGAAAAAGGGGAGGTTGATATTCTCATCGGTACTCACCGCATCGTCAATAAAGATGTGAAATTCAAAGATATTGGTTTGCTGGTTATTGATGAAGAGCAAAAATTTGGTGTCAAAGTCAAGGAAAAGCTTCGTCAATATAAGGTGAATATTGATACGCTGACCCTAACCGCTACACCGATTCCCCGAACACTCCATTTTTCACTGATGGGCGCTCGTGACCTGAGTGTCATTTCCACACCACCACCCAACCGGCAGCCGGTGACCACTGAGCTTCATACATTCAATGAAGAAATAATGCGTGATGCAATCAGTTTTGAGTTGAGAAGAGGTGGTCAGGTATTTTTTGTGCATAATCGAATACAGAATATAGAGGAAGTTGCCAATATTATTCACCGACTTGTACCGGATGCAAGGATTGGCATTGCCCATGGTCAGATGGAGGGCGAAAAATTGGAAAAGGTGATGATGCGCTTTATTGAGGGGGAGTATGATGTGTTGGTCAGTACCAACATCATTGAGTCTGGTTTAGATATTCCTAATGCCAATACCATTATCATCAATAGTGCGCATATGTTTGGTCTATCGGATCTTCACCAAATGCGCGGACGAGTGGGCCGATCCAACAAAAAGGCATTTTGCTATTTGCTAAGCCCACCTACATCTACCTTAACCAGTGATGCACGCAAAAGGCTAACCACCCTTGAGCAGTTTTCTGACCTGGGGGATGGTTTCAAGGTTGCCATGCGAGACCTTGATATCCGAGGTGCAGGTGACCTTTTGGGTGGTGAGCAAAGTGGCTTTATCAATGATTTGGGTTTTGATATGTACCACAAAATTCTTGATGATGCCATTCAGGAGCTCAAGGAAACCCAATTCCGAGAGCTATTTGAAAATGACCTGAAAGAAAAAGCGAGTGTGTTGGTGACAGACTGCAATATCGAAACAGACCTTGAAATTTTAATTCCTGAAACCTATGTGAGCAATATTTCTGAGCGGCTCAGCTTATACACCCAGCTGGATAATATTGAGGATGAGACATCACTTCAAAAATTTCAGCAGGGAATAGTTGATAGGTTTGGGCCTTTGCCGAAAGAAGTCGAAGAGTTGATCAAAACCGTGAGGCTAAGGTGGATCGCCTTAAAACTCGGTTTTGAAAGAATCAGCCTTAAAAATGAAACGCTGCGGTGCTATTTTGTTTCTGGTGACAATGAGAAATATTACAAATCTGAGGTCTTCGGAGGTATATTAGCCTATGTACAGCAGCACCCCAAATTGTGCAGAATGAAAGAAATGAAATCAAAATTGATGCTAATTCTTCAGGAAGTACAATCTGTTGACCAGGCTATTCGTTTGCTTGAAGAAATACTTGAACATTCTATGGTTAAAGCACAATAAACAGAGTCAAATTCTATTATTAATATACGTATTAGTAATTTTCTAATGAGAAGTTTTATTTTTAAGGGTTGATATATTTAATTTGATTCAGCATATTGAAGAATTGTTTTCATTCGGAACTACTATTTGATTAAATAAACAGGTTATGAAAAAATTAGTGCGAGCAATAAACAGTGCCTTACTCTTTGTAGGAGGTGCTTCTTTTATCGCCTCATGTTCCCTTCTTGGTGGTGGTGGAAACCCCACAAGTTCTGAACCTGGCAAGATTAGTACTGCCACAGGTATGGAATATAATGAAGAAGGAGGTTTCCAGGTTAATGACTATAGAGGTCAGCCTGAAGGTCCCAATCTTGTGTTCATTGAGGGCGGTAGAGTTGTATTAGGTTCTTTTGAGGAGGATGTAATGCACACGCGTGATAATGTGGAAAGAACCGTTACAGTTGCTTCATTCTATATGGATGAAACAGAAGTAGCCAACATCCACTGGTTAGAGTATATGTATTATGTGCAGCTTGACAGTTCTGAGGAGTTTTATCAGAGTGCACTTCCTGATACTACAGTTTGGTATAAGGAATTGGCATACAACACACCTTATGTAGATCACTATCTGCGTTATCCTGGTTTCAGGTTCTATCCTGTAGTTGGTGTTAATTGGTTGCAGGCTAATGACTATGCAAAATGGAGAACCACTACTGTAAACTTAAAACTTGCCGAAGATGCTGGTCTTGACGAGTACACAGCTGCTGAAAGTGGTAACCAAAGGATTCCTCTTGAAACGGGTGTTGTACTTCCTAATTATCGTCTGCCTACAGAGGCTGAATGGGAATACGCTGCACAAGCACTTATTGGAACCCAGTGGTTAGACGAAAACCAAACGCATAGAAGACTTTACCCTTGGGATGGCCATGCGCTAAGAAATCCTTACGGTAAGAAAATGGGTTATTTCCTTGCCAACTTCAAAAGAGGTCGTGGTGACTATGCTGGTATCGCCGGTAAGCTAAATGATGGTGCTATGATCACCACTTACATCTACGATTATCCTCCAAATGATTTTGGTCTGTACAATATGGCTGGAAACGTAAATGAGTGGGTACAGGATTTGTATCGTCCATTATCGTTCCAGGATTTTGAGGATCTCAACCCGATCCGAAGAAATGATTTCCTTGATTCAGAGCAAGGTTATGATGCTGAAGGCTTTAATTCTCTGATCACAAACTCTATTAGAGTTTACAAAGGTGGATCATGGAAAGACGTTGCATATTGGTTATCTCCTGGTACCAGAAGATTTATAGAGCAGGATTCAAGTACGGCAACCATTGGTTTCCGTTGCGCAATGATTCAGGCCGGTACCAACTACTAAGATTCACATATCCAAGACATTCGAAAGCTCCTCTACCGAGGGGCTTTTTTTATGCCTTTCCTGTAGCTATTCCGCCTATACTTATCGCTGATGGGCTGGCCTGCTGCACCGTCAATACAGCCGACTCCATGGTAGCACCGGTTGTGACCACATCATCAATAATCATGATACGCCGATCCTTAAGCGCATCCTGATCAACCAGACTAAATATTGACTGCATGGTATTCCATCTGTCGATCTTATGCTTTTTGGTTTGGGTTTGCGTCTCTTTCGTTCTTACCAATACATTTGATAAAACTTCAACCTCCAGCACTTCTCTTATCCCTTCTGCTATTTGCTCGCTCTGATTGTAACCCCTGCGTTTCTGCTTCCTAGGATGCAGCGGTATGGGAATAATAGCATCAAATTGATTGTGTAACTTATATTCTTTTAAGTATTCGCCAAACCATTTTCCTAATTGGATACCTATATCCGGTCTGTTTTTGTATTTAAGGTTTCTGATAAGATGCTGAACCCCACTCTGCTTCTGGTAATGCAGATAGAAAAAAGCATGCTTAATAGACGCCAGATTTCTAAATTTTTTCAAAACAGGATTATCAATTTGATCATCGGGGCCCAACTTTGGCAATTGCAGAAAGCAAGGAAGGCAAAGCACAACCTCAGAAGGCTGCAAATTCTTATGGCAGTGCACACAAACCCTAGGAAAAAAGAGACTTAGAAATTCTTCCCACATCTTTTGATGTATGTTTGCGAAATAAATTACGAAAAATTTTGTTCCCCTTGAACTATGATTAAGAAAGATCTGGATCTCGAAAGAAACTGGCAAAAGCTATTGAATAAGCTGGCCGAAATTTTTGGGAAAAAGCCCGCAGATTTAAATGCTGTACTATTTCTCATTGGGGTGCATGAACTGGGTAAGGGTAGAAAGAATTTTTCTAAAGAAGAAAAGCAGGATCTCATGCATATTGCCATCTGCAAACTGCTAAGCCTTTCAGGATACTATGAGCTGGAAGGGCTGGATGAACAAGGTTGGCCCCATTGGAAACTTGTCCGCAAATTGCCACATTTTGATCTGCTTGATCAGGAAAAGCTGCTGAAGATGCATGTATTGGAATATTTTGAAAAAGAGGTTACCCTTTGAAAAGCGTATTTTATTTTTTTCTATCCTTCATGTTTATTGGTTGTTCTTCAACAGAAGAGCAAGGCTCTGATAACACTGGTGATTCACATAGGATCAGTTATAACCTGAACGGAAAGGTATTTAACATCACGCCTGGTCAAAAATATAACTTATCTGAATATCAGGTAAGTAGGCATGTATTTGAAACGCTCTTCGATCATGGTAAAGCTAATTCAAAAATCATTGGTCAAATATTAAATGATAGTCTGGGGATACATAAAATATTAAGATTCAACCCTAACCTTCGCTTTTCTAATGGTGAAAATATCAATCAGGAAATAGTACAGGAATGGTTCAGCCGTTTGAATATGCCGAAAGATTTAGCTGTCCTGGAAGGGATGTCTTTAAAAATTCCTCTGGATAGATATGAATCCGCGGTTCTTGCATTGGAAGATCCTTCTTCAGCACTTTATCATCGAGCAGAAGAATTTCCAGTGGGTACAGGACCCTGGCGTGTTGCAGCGTGGAACGAGGATATATCGCTTCTGCTCCGAAGAAATCAATATCAGCCTCAGCAAGGCAATGTGCAGGAAATTATTTTCCGTTTTGTAGAGAATAAATCGATAGAAATCGAAGAATTCAAAAATGGAGAGCTAGATATCATTGAGCTTTCACCAGCTGATAGGATCATTTACAGCAAAAAGCTGGCACTTGATGATTATTCGAATTTTCGTGCCATACCTAATAAGAGCACTAAATCGGTATTAGCACAGATTGAGACAAGGGATTCACTGGATGCATATTTTATCAACCGAAGTTTTGAAAATGCATCTGGCATATATCGAATCAATCAAATTGAGGAGGCCATGACATTTCCCGATCTTCCTGATAGAGAACAGGTTACAAAAATTACAGTGTCTGATGATTCTACAATCTTTACCCAATCAATAATTGATAGCTTAGCTCTTAATTTTCAAATTATAGATTCTGAAAATGAGATTGGTGAGGCTGTAAACATAAAACTTTTTACCATCGATCATCTTGCTGATGAAGAAGTATTGGAAATCTGGAAAAATCGCTTTTATACAAACAATACATGGGCTACCCAAAATACTTATCTGACCGTACTTAACTCATGGAGCGGATTACTCGTTTATCAGTATTATATTGATGACATTGATTATTTTAACGATACCATATACAATCTTGGATCAATAAATGTGAAGCAGCCAGAAGTAATTGAATGATGGGGGGAGCACAAGATATATTCCACAGCCTGAGGGCATACAAAAAGAAGTTTTACCTAAACCAGTTGATCAAGGGCCTGTTAATTAGCGGATCGGTCATTATATCCTATTATCTGCTCATTAATGGCATAGATTATTTTTTTAAGCTCGATAGTACTGGCAGAAGTATTCTGTTTTTCAGCTTTTTGATTTTATTTCTGTTGTCTATTGTGCGGCTCGTGTTATTGCCGGCAAGCAAGTTAGCCAACAGTAAAAGCCAGATCAGCGATGAGGAAGCAGCTTACCAAATAGGACAATTCTTCCCTGAAATTTCTGATAAACTTCTGAATACCATACAGTTACAGAAGAATAACAAGGTCAGTAGTGATCTTCTAACGGCAAGCATCAATCAGAGAACCCAAGAGCTTTCCATCTTCTCATTCCCATCTGCAATTGATCTCAATGTCAATCGTAAATATTTAAAATACCTACTGCCACCTATAGTAGTTTTATTAATTCTGATTGTCGTACTGCCACAGGTGATTACAGAAAGCACGGGAAGAATCGTACAGTTTCAAACTGAGTTTATTCCTGAGGCACCATTCCAATTTTCTCTGGAAAACGAAAGCTTAACTGCATTCAGAAACGAAGATTTTACACTGGAAGTGGCAGCAAAAGGGGAGGTCATTCCACAGGAAGCCTTTTTGGTTTCCAATGGAAGAAGAATCAAGCTTTCCACGACTGGTCTGGGTACATATGAATACACTTTCAATAAAATTCAGGAACCTGTAAACTTTTATCTGGAAGCATCCGGTTTTGCTTCTGAGCAATATGAAATTGAATTATACAACCGTCCTAATCTAAGAAACTATAATGTTTTATTGGACTACCCAAATTATACAGGTCGGCAGAATGAAAATCTTAAAAATGCCGGAAACCTGGAAATTCCGGAAGGCACTCGGGTAACCTGGCAGTTTGGAACCCTGAATACTGAAATACTTAGCCTTTCTTTTGTAGAAGAAGATTTATCATTAGAAGCAGAAGCAATTGACAATCAGGTCTATAAGGTAGAAAAGCAGATTTTCTCAGATGATTTTTACACTGTTCAACTCAAAAATGAAAATGCACAGAATAAAGAAAACATCGGATTCTCTATTAAAGTAATAGAAGACGAATATCCTCAAATCTCTTTAGAGCCATTTCAGGACACCACATTATACAGCTATGTCATTTTGGGTGGCAACATTGAGGATGATTATGGTATCAATCAACTCGCTCTTCGCTACAAAAAAGATAAGCAAGAAGATTTCGAAACATTTCTTATGCCTTTTAATAGAAATCAAAAAACGCAGAGCTATTTCTACAATTGGAAGCTGGACACATTCGCGCTTGCTGAAGGCGAAAGCATGGAATATTACGTACAGGTTTGGGACAATGACGCTATCAATGGCAATAAATCAACCAAAACCGGCACATATACTTTTAAGGTTCCTTCCAGAAAAGAAATCAAGGAAAAGTTAGAAAAGGAATCTGAATCCGCAGAAAATCAAATCAATGAATCTGTAGATAAAGCTGAGGAGCTCCGCAATCAGATCGAAGAGATTGAGGATAAACTAAAGAGTAAAAAACAGCTAGACTGGCAGGATGAGAAAAGAATCGAAGAGTTGCTAAAAAAGCGGGAGAGTCTGGAAGAAGAGATTCAGAAATTGCAACAACAAAATAAAGACTTCTTTGAAAAGCAAAATCGCTTCAATGAGCAATCCGAAGAGTTCAAGAACAAAGTGAAGAAGCTACAGGAGCTTATGAATGAATTGCTGGATGAAGAAACCAAGCAGCTTTATGAGGAACTGAAAAAACTACTCGAAGAAAACAGTTCTGTAGAGGAAGTACAGGACATGATGGAAAAGCTTGACAACAATGAGGAAAATATGGAAAAGGAGCTTGAAAGGGCCCTTGAGTTGTTTAAGCGAATGAAAATGGACTATAAACTTGAAGAGATTCTTCAGGACCTGGAACAAACTCAGAAAGAACAGGAGCAATTAGCTGAGGATACCGAAAGCAAGTCCATGAGCGAAGAGGAGCTACAGCAAAAACAAGATGAACTCAAAGAAGACTTTGAAGAAATACAGGAGTCAATTGATGAGTTTAATGAAATGAATGAAGAGCTGGAGAATCCAAATTCTGTAGAAGATACTGAGCAGGAGGAAGAGGAGATCAAAAAAGAAATGGATCAATCCAGTGAAAACCTGCAAAACAATAAAAAGAAAAAGGCAGCTGAGAATCAAAAGAATGCGGCTGACAAAATGAAAAAGCTGCAGCAAAAAATGCAGATGATGCAGCAATCCATGGAAATGACCATGATGCAGGAAAACCTGGATCAGCTAAGAGATATTCTTGATAACCTCGTAAAGCTTTCTTTTGACCAGGAAGCAATCATGGATGAGTTCAAAAGGGTAAATCAGAGCGATCCACGGTTTGTAACCCTGAGTCAGGAGCAGCTTCAAATGAAGGACGATGCACAGATTATTGAAGACAGCCTGTTGGCACTTGCTGATCGTGTATTTCAAATAGCCTCTTTTGTGACCCGCGAAGTTGATGCCATGAATGACAATATGGATGAAAGCATTGAAGCTCTCCGTGAAAGAAATAAAGCACTTGCTGTAAGCAAGCAGCAGTTTACCATGACATCCATGAATAACCTGGCATTATTGCTCAATGATGTAATGCAACAAATGCAACAAGCCATGGCCGATGCTCAGGGCATCAGCAAGGGAAATGAAAAAGGCAAAAAACAACAGATGCCCGGCTTGAGTGAGCTTCAGAATGAATTGAACAATAAAATCGAGCAGCTTAAAAAAGAAGGCAAATCAGGTCGTCAGCTTTCTGAGGAGCTTGCTAAAATGGCTGCGCAACAGGAAAAGATTCGCAGAGAGCTTGAGCAAATGCGACAGATGATGGAAGATGGTGAAGGTGGTGGCGCAGGTGGCAATATCGAAGAGCTACTTAAGAAAATGGAAGAAACCGAAACCGACCTGGTCAATAAAAGACTCACAGAGGAAATGCGACGCAGGCAGGAAGATATTTTGACCAGACTGCTCAAGGCAGAAGATGCCATGAGAGAACGTGAGCTCGATGATGAAAGGGAGGGAGAACAGGCCAAGGAATATGCCAGAGAAATGCCTCCTGCCTATGAAGAGTACATCAAAGCAAAAGAAAAAGAAATTGAATTGCTAAAGACTATACCTTTGCAGCTCAACCCTTATTATAAGAGAGAAGTAAACGAGTATTTCAAAAGACTAGGAAAACAATAACCGACCGACGAAAATGGATTCCATGACCATTCAGATTCCTTCATTGGCAGAAAATATCAGAATCGTAGAGAGCTTCATCGACAATGCAAAAGATCGCTATCAACTAGATGATGATATCTATGGTAATATAATGATTGCTGTAACTGAATCTGTGAACAACGCCATTCACCATGGCAATGGTGGAAATAGAGATAAGAATGTAAAGCTCACCCTTTCATTGTCTGATTCACAGATAAAATTTGAGATTGAAGATGAAGGCCCTGGTTTCGATCATAAAAGTCTTCCGGACCCCACCGCACCCGAAAACATCAATAAAGTAAACGGCAGAGGTATATTTCTCATGAAAAACCTTTGCGATGAAGTCCACTTCAAAAATGATGGTAAGGTGGTCGAACTCTGCTTCTACACTGATTAGCCATGGCTAAAATCAATTTCTTCATTGAAGACATTCCCTTTACGCTTAATAATAAAACGAAAATCAGGAATTGGATAGAAGAAACAATTACTGACAATGATTTCTCTTTAGCAGAAATAAACTACATCTTTTGTTCTGATCAGTATTTACATGATTTAAATGTAAAGTACCTGAATCATGATACGCTCACAGATATTATAACCTTTGATCAATCTGACGAAGAATCAGAAGTAAAGGCAGACATTTTTATAAGCATAGAGCGTGTAAAAGAGAATGCCAAAAAACTAAAGGTTTTGTTTTTACAAGAGCTTCATCGTGTAATGATACATGGGGTTTTGCATCTGTTAGGTTACGGTGATAAAACGGATTCAGAAAAAAAGGTGATGCGGGAAAGAGAAAACGCTTATATATCTTTGTTGCATAATAAAAATTAATGTTTCACGTGGAACACTTTCCTTTAAATAATTGTAACTGTTCCACGTGGAACACCTGATCAATATGTTTAAAGAATACGATATCATAGTAGTGGGTGGTGGCCATGCCGGATGTGAAGCTGCAGCCGCGGCAGCCAATATGGGCTCTTCTGTATTGCTGGCCACTATGAATATGAATACTATAGCCCAAA
Organism: Cyclobacteriaceae bacterium; assembly: GCA_965227155.1. Lineage (GTDB taxonomy): Bacteria > Bacteroidota > Bacteroidia > Cytophagales > Cyclobacteriaceae > UBA6059. The sequence goes on along the minus strand of OZ245731.1, from coordinate 1,808,918 downwards.
TGTCTTGCAACCCTGCCATGGGCGGAGTAGCCAAAGGTCAGATTGTAAGAGAAATAGATGCACTTGGTGGCTATACCGGCATAATCACAGACAAAACAGCAGTACAGTTTAGAATGCTGAATCGCTCTAAAGGGCCAGCCATGTGGAGTCCAAGAGCACAGAGTGATAGAATGCGTTTTGCCGAAGAATGGAGACTAGCATTAGAAAAAACACCCAATGTAGATTTTTGGCAAGAGATGGTCACCGGCCTTATTATTAAGGATAATCGTGTAACAGGCATTAAGACTTCCCTTGGCATTGAAATCAAAGCCAAAGCAGTAATACTTACCAACGGAACCTTCCTTAATGGCATTATACACATAGGTGAAAAACAATTTGGTGGTGGTAGAACAGGAGAAAGAGCAGCTAAAGGCATAACAGAAAATCTGGTTGAATTAGGCTTTGAAGCCGGTAGAATGAAAACAGGAACTCCACCAAGAGTTGATGGCCGGTCATTAAATTATGAGGTAATGGAAGAACAGATGGGCGATGAGGAACCATCAAAATTCTCATATTCCAATGAAACCAAACCATTACACCAACAAAGAAGCTGTCACATAACCTATACCAATCCTGAGGTTCATGAAATCTTAGAAACAGGATTTGATAGATCGCCCATGTTCAATGGTAGAATCAGAGGTATTGGCCCAAGATATTGTCCATCAATAGAAGACAAAATAAATCGCTTTGCAGAGCGAAACAGACATCAGATATTCGTTGAACCAGAAGGCTGGGATACAGTAGAAGTGTATGTCAACGGATTTTCCACCTCATTACCTGAGGATGTACAATACAAAGCATTACGTAAAATAGTAGGTTTTGAAAATGCTAAAATGTTCAGGCCTGGCTATGCCATAGAATATGATTTCTTTCCACCAACACAGCTGAACTTAACGCTAGAGACTAAACTAATTGAGAACTTATACTTTGCTGGACAGATTAATGGAACTACAGGCTACGAAGAGGCAGCCTGCCAGGGATTGATGGCAGGCATCAATGCACACAGAAAATTGAATAAACTGGAACCAGTAATACTAAATCGATCAGAAGCATACATCGGAGTACTGATAGATGATTTGATAAATAAAGGTACAGACGAACCGTATAGGATGTTTACCTCAAGGGCAGAATTTAGAATACTGCTACGCCAGGATAATGCAGACCTCAGATTAACCCAATTAGGTCACAGCATAGGATTAGCTTCAGATCAAAGACTAGAAGCAATGATTGATAAAAAGCAGGATACTGCCAAGTTGATCAATGATTTCAAGCATAAAAAAGTAAGTCCTGATTTTGTAAATGATTCACTAGCATCCATTGGTACGGCTACCATCCGAGAAAAAGCATCCATATATCAATTGCTGAAAAGACCAGAAATCAGTGTAACTGACCTATACAAACTCGATAACGACCTAAGTCAATATCTAAATAAATACGATAAGGAGATACTTAACCAGGCAGAAATTCAAATCAAATACGAAACTTACATCGATAAGGAGAAACAGCTAGCAGATAAAATGGCACAATTAGATGACCAGAAAATCAATCCTGATTTTGACTATTCTAAAATAACCTCCCTGTCGGCAGAGGCAAGAGAGAAATTACTACAAATAAAACCAGCTACCCTTGGCCAGGCATCTAGAATCAGTGGTGTAAATCCATCAGATATATCGATACTTATGGTTTATATGGGAAAATAAAATTATGTACGAAAAAGTGGAAGTCTGCCCTATTTGCAAGGGCACGGAATTCGCCAACGAGATAATATGTACGGACCATACCGTATCGCAGGAAAGTTTTGCTATTGTCTCCTGCAAATCCTGTAATCTATGGATCACATCCCCAAGACCTACAGAATCAGAAATAGGTAAATACTATCAATCTGAAGCCTATATCTCACACACCAATAAGGCCAACAGTCCCATCAACTTACTTTATAAAATAGTAAGGTCAATTACGCTTAAACAAAAGACCAACCTGTTAAAAAAGTATAAGCCTACAGGCAAAGTTCTGGATTATGGATGTGGTACAGGTGACTTCCTACTTGCCTGCAAAAAAAGTGGCTTTAGTATATCAGGTATAGAGCCGGATGAATCAGCCAGAAAACAGGCTGCCGAAAAGAACAAAATAAAGATCAACGCAGGCATTAAGGAACATGAGAAATCAGATAAAGTAGATATCATCACCTTATGGCATGTGCTTGAGCATGTTCCAGACCCAAATGACATTATTAAAAAGCTTAAAAAGAGATTGAACAAAGATGGTATCTTAATTATAGCTGTACCTAACAGAGAATCTTTGGATGCAAAACTATATAATGAGTATTGGGCAGCATACGATGTGCCGCGTCATCTATTTCACTTCAACAAACTGAATATCAAGAAATTAGCAAGAAATAGAAACTTAAAAGTCAAAGAAATAGTACCACAATACTTTGATGCATTTTATGTATCTATGCTAAGCGAAAAATATTCTAAAAGTGGATCAGGATTAGTCAATGGATTAATCAATGGATTGAAATCAAATCAATGGGCCAAAAAGAACGACAAGAATTATTCAAGCCTTATTTACATATTAAGCAGATAGGGAAAATTGGATTGTTATCCGCCTTATTTGTATTAGCAATAGAATTGATGCTTACTTCCTGTGCAAACCAAACATCAATTCAAGGCGGTCCCCGAGATACCATACCTCCAGTGCTAGTTCAATCTGTACCGAGGGACAATACTCTCAACTATAATGGTAATGTCATACAGCTGGAATTCAATGAAAAGATGCAGGCGAGATCATTGAAAGAAAGCTTAATCATTACCCCAACCATTGAAAGTGAATATGAATATCAGATTAAGAAAAATGTAATCACCCTAACCTTTGAAGAACCATTCGAAGACAGCACTACTTACATATTTAACTTCGCTGATGGCGTTGGTGATCTCTCAGAAAACAACAATCCTGTAAACCTATCCATAGCATTCAGTACCACATCTTACATCGATTCTTTATACATCAAAGGAAAGGTATATGATCTGCTAAAAAATGAACCTGCAGAAGATATGCTAGTCGGACTTTATGCTAATGATACATTGGATGTATTCAAACATCCTCCATCATATTTTACCTATACAGATGAGGAAGGCTTATTTCAGATCAAAAATCTAAAACGAAATAAATACCGACTTTATACTTTCAATGATGATAATAAAAACCTTACTCTCAATTCAGATACAGAAGCACATGGCTTTTATCCGGATACCATCAATCTTACGGATTCATTAGTTGATATAGAATTACCTATTGTATTAATGAATGCGCAGCCTGTAGAGCTTATTAGGGCCAGAAGCAATGGAAACTATTTTGATGCTATTTATTCAAAGACGATAAATGAATATCAACTGATACCATTGGACTCTCCAGTAGCCCATCAATTCCTTCATCATCTTACTGATGAATCTAAAGCTTTCCGAATATACAACTCATCATTGCCGTTAACAGACAGTGTAACTTATATGGTGAAAGCATACGACAGTCTTAGGAACTATACCGTAGATACTTTACAGGTTAAATTTCAGAAACCTCGTACTACGATATCTCCTTTTACATTAATCAAAGAACCTGGAAAAAAACAAGAGATTAAAGACACACTCATACTCAACTACCAAGTCAATGAGCCAGTAGCCAATATTAATCTTGATAGCACTTACCTGCTTATAGATACCTTGGGCTTTCAAATGGATCCGACTTTATTTGACTTCACTTTTGCCAATAGTTATACAGACATCAATGTAGAAATACAAAAACCTACATCATTTCTAAATATGAAATTGGATTCTATGAAGGCATTATTGCCAGATAGTGCAGTTCTAGCAGATGATAGTATATCCCTTGCAAAGAAGAATTACCTCGATAGACTGGATACGAAGGAATACCAAATGATATTTGGTTCAGGACTCTTTGTAACTGTAGAAAATGACAGCAGCGCTACATTGAGATACGACCTTTCAGAACCCAGGCAAATAGAAACAGGATTGGTGAGAGGAAATATAGAAACCAACCATACATCTTATTGGGTGCAATTAATTACCAATGATCTTAAGGTAATTCAAAGTATTAGAAATCCTGGTTCTACCTATCAATTCACTAAAATACCACCGGGTAACTACAGCATCAGAGTCAAGATAGACGATAACAATGATGGCAGATGGTCTTATGGGAATATTCGACAAATGGAACCTCCAGAGTCACAATGGTACATGGAATCCACTTTTGAAGTTAGACCCAACTGGGAAATAGAAGACATTGACCTAAAATTCTAAAGGTTTATAAGCTGTGTATAAGTGGATAAATGATGTGGGCATAAATGACTACCTATACACAACGAGTAAATCGAAATAACCATAACCTATTAGATCTATATTAAACTAACACTTATTAACGATGAAGTAAACCTTTAACCATATCAACATTAACCACATATACTTTATCAACAAAAATCTATAAAGTGTTAATTAGTTGTAATACAATATATTAAATGTTTATAAATGCCAGAATCTTATAAAGACAAATCACATCTATAAACATTCATTTTAAAAAGAAGAATTAAGAACCACTTATCAACATATCCACGTTCTAGTATTAAATAATAGTTTAATTTATATTCTATTTTAGAATATAGGGGTGTGGAAAAACACGGGATTATGAGATTTCTATTTGCTTTTACTTTAATGATAATATCAACCGGCCTTTTTGCGCAGGACAATCAGAAAATACAGCTAGCCAATGAATATTACCTGCAGGGTGATACTGAAAAGGCGCTGGACTTATATGAAGAGCTCGCCAAAGATTCACGCTCGATCTCACTTATCCACACCAATTATTTTGCCCTGCTCATTGCATCGCAAGAATACAAAGAGGCCAAAAAATATATTGAAAGGCAGATCAAAGACAACCCCTCCAACATTTATTATAAAATAGATCTTGGTACGCTATACATGGAATCGGGCGAGCCGGAAAAGGCGGCTGAAGAATTTCAAAATGTCATTGCCACTACAGCCAATGACCAATATAAAATGCGTATCGCTGCTCAATATTTTATCAACAAGCAATTGTTTAATGAAGCGCTGCAGATATATGTACTGGCTAGAAAAAACAGTCGCCAGGAATTTGCTTATGCTTTGGAACTGGCTAATGTCTACCGCATGATGAATAACGATGAGATGATGGTAGAAGAATATTTGAATTTTGCCAGTGCCAATCCTTCCAACCTCAATTACGTCAAAAACATCCTGCAGAATTTATTGAAGGAAGATGACGATCTACAAAGTCTGGAATCAATCCTTATTGAAAAAGTACAGAAGCGTCCCAATGAAACTATCTTCAGTGAACTTTTAATTTGGGTGAATTTGCAACGAAAGAATTTTTATGGTGCTTTCCTGCAAGCAAGAGCATTGGAAAAGCGCACCAAAGGCAATGGTGGAAAACTTTTGGATATAGGAATGATAGCGCTGGAAAATAAGGCCTATGAAGATGCTATTGAGATCTTCACTTATGTAACTGAGGAATTTCCCAGCAGTATCAACTATGTTATTTCACGTCGTATGACCATCAATGCGCGTGAAGAGCTGGTTAAAAACTCTTTTCCAGTTGATCAAAATGAAATCAGGAATCTGGTAAAAGACTATGAGCTACTGGTAGAAGAAATGGGGCTTAACCAAAATACTTTGGAGGCTCTGCGCAACAAAGCCCTTCTTCATGCCTTTTATCTTGACGAGCGGGATGTAGCGATCAACATATTGGAAAAGATCATTTCTACTACTCGGGTTGATCGCGAACTACAGGCGCAGTGCAAAATCGACCTGGGTGATATTTATTTACTGGAAGGCAAACCGTGGGAATCTACATTGCTTTATAGCCAGGTAGAAAAAAGCAATAAGGATACACCCATAGGGTACAATGCCAAGTTGAAAAATGCCAAACTCAATTATTACAAGGGCGATTTTGAACTTGCCAAAAGTCATTTGGATATTTTGAAACTCGCTACGAGCCGTGAAATTGCCAATGATGCGCTTTCATTGAGTATCCTTATTCAGGATAATACTGCACTGGATACCTCCGATTTTGTGATGAGAAAATATGCATCCATTGATCAATTGCTATTTCAAAAGAAATATGATTCCGCATTGACACAACTCAACAAAATGCTGGAAGAGTATCCCGGCCATAGCCTAACGGATGAGATATGGTGGAGCATGGCCAATGTCCACATGAAACTTGGGTCTTTTGAACAGGCCATTACTTATTTGCAAAAAATCGTAGATGAATACGAATACGATATCCTGAACGATGATGCTTTCTTTTTGATGGCACAGATCTACGATCAAAACCTCAATAATGTTGAAAAAGCCCAGGAGCTGTATCAGGAATTCATGAAGCAGCATCCGGGTAGTAAATTCGTTGCAGAAGCTAGAAATCGTTACCGTACTTTACGCGGAGACTTCATCAACTAATCGCCATTCCAGAATAGTCACCTCCAATCGTGTGAAAAATTAGTATGCATGCATAACAAATTTTTCTTATCTTTGATTTTACACGATTACCAATGCTTTTATGAAGAAGGAGGAAACGGTAGATTACAACGTAAAAGTTACCTGGCATGCAATTGCCAGAATGTATAATCAACAGGGCATGGAGTATGACATCACAGCCTCTACAGGATTTGTCCTACTCAATATCGATAGCGAAAATGGCACTCCCGCCACTAAGATTGCCCCACTTTTAGGCCTGGAAGCACGCAGCCTTACCCGTATGCTGAAATCACTTGAGGAAAAAGGCATGATTTACAAGCAGCAGGATCCAAATGACAGAAGATCGGTAAGAATCTACCTTACAGATTTGGGTAAGGTGAAAAAGGAATTGTCAAGAAAGGTGGTAAAACAATTCAACAATAAAATCCGGGATATGATCCCTGAGTCAAAGCTGAAAATCTTTTTTGAAGTTATCAATGACATCAACCAGGCTATAGAATCCAATAAGCTTTTTAATGAATTAGAAACTGAAATAAATGCTTTAGAAAGAACATGAACAGAGCTATAAAAAAAGTCGCTGTACTCGGTTCGGGTATTATGGGCTCCCGAATCGCCTGCCATTTTGCAAATATTGGCGTTGAAGTATTGCTTCTCGATATCGTACCTCGGGAACTGAATGACGCAGAAAAAAAGAGAGGCCTGAGCATTGAGGATAAAGCAGTCCGCAATAGGATTGTAACAGATTCATTCACCAACACGCTCAAAGCAAAACCTGATCCGCTCTACCGCAAAAAATATGCTGATCGTATCTCCCTTGGCAATTTTGATGATGACTTGAAAAAAATTGCCGATTACGATTGGGTGATCGAAGTCGTGGTAGAAAACCTGGATATTAAGAAAAAGGTATTTGATCAGGTAGAAAAATATCGAAAGCCAGGCACGCTCATTACCTCTAACACGTCCGGTATTCCTATTCATTTGATGAATGATGGCAGAAGCGAGGATTTTCAAACGCATTTTTGTGGCACCCACTTTTTCAACCCGCCACGCTATCTGAGATTATTGGAAATCATTCCTACCCCAAAAACAGATCCTAAAATTGTAGATTTTCTAATGCATTATGGTGATCTGTATCTTGGAAAGGAAACAGTGCTTTGTAAGGATACACCTGCATTTATTGCCAACCGCATTGGTATTTATTCCATTATGTCGGCCATGCACATTATAGAAGAAATGGGCTTATCAGTTTCAGAAGTTGATAAACTGACTGGCCCAATCATTGGTCGCGCCAAATCAGCGACCTTCCGCACAATGGATGTTGTAGGCTTGGATACTACGGTAAACGTTTCACGAAACTTATACGAAGGATTGCCACATGATGAATCCCGTGATCGCTTCAAACTCCCCGGCATAGTTCAGGAATTGTACGATAGAAAATGGTGGGGTGACAAAACCAAGCAGGGTTATTTCAAAAAGGTAGTCCATGATAATGGCAAAAAGGAAATACTTGAATTGGACCTCAAAACCTATGAGTACAAAGAGCGTTCAAAACCTAAATTCCAGGCACTTGAGGCAGTAAAAGATATTGAGGACCTGAAAGCCAGAATCCCGAAACTGGTAAACTTTAATGATAAGGCAGGTAAATTCTATCGTGCGACATTCTATGACATGTTTAAGTATTGCACGCATAGGATTCCGGAGATATCGGATGAACTATATCGTATCGACCAGGCTGTAGCAGCAGGCTTTGGCTGGGAAATGGGCCCATTCGAAGTTTGGGATTTGCTAGGTGTTAAAGAAACTGCAGATAAAATGAAGGCCGAAGGGCAAACACCCGCTGGCTGGGTGGATGAAATGCTGGATGCCGGATGCGAATCTTTCTACAAATTCGAAAAGGGCAAAAAGCTCTATTACGACATCAATGACAAGAAGTATAAAGTCATTCCGGGCACCGAAGCATTCTTATTACTCGATGCCTTCAAAGGCGACAAAGTAGTTTGGCAAAATGACGGCACTACGCTGTATGATGTGGGCGATGGCATTTTGAACCTGGAATTCCACACCAAAATGAATGCACTCGGAGCTGAAGTAGTAGAAGGAATCAACACTGCAATTTCAAAGGCTGAAAAAGAATTCAGAGGTCTGGTTATTGGAAATGAGGGACAAAACTTTTCTGCTGGTGCCAACCTGGCAATGATCTTCATGTTTGCCGGCGATCAGGAATTTGATGAAATAGAGTTGATGATTCGCCAGTTCCAAAACACCATGATGCGTGCTAGGTTCTCTTCAGTTCCCGTAGTGGCTGCGACTTCCGGTATGGCCCTCGGTGGTGGTTGTGAACTTTCCATGCATAGTGACCATATTCAGGCACATAGCGAAACATACATGGGTCTGGTAGAAGTAGGTGTTGGATTGATTCCCGGTGGAGGCGGTACCAAGGAAATGACATTGCGTGCCGGTGATTTGTATCAAAAAGGAGATCCTGAATTGAATATTCTACAGGAATTCTTCATGAATATTGCCACAGCCAAAGTGGCCACATCAGCGCAGGAAGCACAAGACCTACATTTCTTACGGTCAACGGATGCTTTTACCATGAATCGGAAAAGGCTATTGGCTGATGCCAAGCAGGTAGCCATTGATTTAGCCGAAGCAGGCTATGTGCAGCCACTTGAACGCAAGGACATCAAAGTGCAGGGCCAGGCAGGTCTGGCCATGTTTGAAGCAGGGATAGCCGGTATGAAGTTTGGGCACTACATCTCTGACCATGATATGAAGATCGCCCGAAAAATTTCATGGGTGATGAATGGTGGCGACCTTTCTTATCCTACAGAAGTGACGGAGGAGTACTTATTGGATCTGGAACGTGAAGCTTTCCTGAGTCTGTGTGGAGAACAAAAGACACTGGAGAGAATCCATAGCATTTTATTCAAGGGTAAACCATTAAGAAATTAAGACATTTAAACGAGATAATTATGGATGCATATATCGTAGCAGGATTTAGATCAGCCGTAGGCAAAGCCAAAAAAGGAGGCTTTAGGTTTACCAGACCTGATGACCTGGCAGCAGAGGTAATCAATAAACTCACCAGCTCTGTGAGTGAGCTTGATCCAAAAGAAATAGATGATGTGATTGTTGGTAACGCCGTACCGGAAGCAGAGCAGGGCATGCAGATGGGCAGAATGATCTCCCTACTATCCTTACCACTGGAAGTACCTGGTATGATCATCAACCGGTATTGTGGCTCTGGCGTAGAAGCGATTCACCTGGCAGCTACCAGAATTCACGCAGGCACTGCCGACATTATGATTGCGGGAGGTACAGAGTCTATGTCGATGGTACCCATGATGGGATACAAAACGGCGCTCAACTGGAAAATTGCACAGAACCATCCTGAGTATTATTTGGGCATGGGCCTTACCGCTGAAGAATTGGCCAAAGAATATGACATCAAGCGCGAGGATGCTGATGAGTTTTCGTACAATTCTCACCAAAAAGCGATCAAGGCTATCACTGCAGGCAAATTCAAAGATGAGATTGTACCGGTGACCGTAAAGGAGACTTATGTGGATGCCGATGGAAAGAAAAAAGAAAGAGAATTTGTAGTAGATACAGACGAAGGGCCAAGAGGAGATACCTCAATGGATGTATTATCTAAACTAAGACCGGTATTCCGTGCAGGTGGTCAGGTAACCGCAGGAAATTCCTCACAAACCTCGGATGGTGCTGCGTTTGTGCTTTTGATGTCTGAAAAAATGGTGAATAAGTACAACCTGAAACCAATCGCTCGCATGATGTCTTATGCCACCGCAGGTGTAGATCCCCGAATCATGGGTATCGGTCCCGTGAAGGCAGTGCCAAAGGCCCTTGCTCAGGCGGGATTGAAATTATCGGATATTGAGCAAATTGAATTGAACGAAGCTTTTGCCGCTCAGTCTCTAGCTGTAATGAAAGGGCTAGATCTCAACCCTGAGATCGTAAACGTAAACGGTGGTGCTGTAGCCCTCGGTCATCCACTCGGCTGTACCGGTGCAAAGCTCTCTGTACAATTATTCAATGAAATGAGGCGCCGAAAACAAAAGTACGGTATGGTCACAGCTTGTGTGGGTGGTGGCCAGGGTGTGGCAGGCATCTACGAATTATTGAATTAAGAAATATAAAAAGCCCTTCATTTGAAGGGCTTTTTTATTAGTATTATGCCAAAATTGAGATTTTCTTGATCTCAAGAAGTTGCTAGCGGCAAATTTATAACCCATGAAGGAATCTAAGTTACGGGCTATTATCCACAATGCGATTGATGGTTTTATCACTATCAATACCAAAGGGATCATTCAGGACATTAATCCTGCGGTGGAAAAGCTTTTTGGATATAAAGAAGAGGAATTGGTAGGATACAACGTCAGCAAACTGATGCCAAAATCTGATGCCCGTCGACACGATAATTACATCAACAACTACCTCCACACTGGTGAAGCTAAAATTATTGGTATTGGTAGGGAAGTTACAGGTCAGAGAAAAGATGGTACAGAGTTTCCGTTTTTCCTCAGTGTAGCAAAAGTGGATTTTGAGGATGAAATCATCTTTCTGGGTACGGTGCGGGACATTTCTGAGCTGAAGACATCAAAGGAAAAGCTGAGGAGATATGCTGCAGAGCTGGAACGCAGCAACCGCGAGTTGCAGGATTTTGCCTATGTCTCTTCTCATGATTTGCAGGAACCACTGCGTAAAATTCAGGCCTTTGGAGACAGGCTGATGAAAAAGGAATACGATAATCTGTCCGAACAGGGTAAGGATTATTTGCAAAGGGTACTCAACGCTTCTGTCAGAATGCAGAACCTGATCAACGATCTGCTTTCTTTTTCAAGAGTTACCACCCGCTCAAAACCTTTCAAAACGGTAGATCTCAACCAAATTGTAAAAGAAGTTATATCTGACCTTGAGATTGCTATTGAGAAAAGCAATGCGCAAATACATATTGATAACCTGCCAACTATGGAGGGGGATCCCACGCAATTAAGGCAGCTTTTTCAGAACCTGATATCAAATGCCATTAAGTTTTCCAAAAAAGAGGAGACGCCTCAAATTGATGTGAAGTGTGAAACGCTGCAGCCCAATATGCATCTTACATCCACACCGGGAGATGAAATTTTGCGGATCAAGGTACAGGACAATGGCATTGGTTTCGACAGTAAATACCTGGATCGGATATTTCATATTTTCCAAAGGTTGGAAGGCCAGAAATATGAAGGATCCGGCATAGGGCTGGCTATTTGTAAAAAAATTGCCAACCGGCATGGGGGTACCATCACAGCAGAAAGTGTGGTAGGGAAAGGAGCCACTTTTATAGTAACTTTAGCACGCAAACAATTTGTTGACAAAAGCAATTAAGATGTCCGCAAGAAATACAGTTTTAATATTAATAGCAGAAGACGATCCTGAGGATCGCATGTTAGCCAAAGATGCACTCGAAGAAAACAGGCTGGTAAATCAGGTGCAGTTTGTAGAAGACGGTGAGCGTTTAATGGACTACCTCTACAACAGAGGTGAGTTTGCGGATGTGAATACATTTCCAAAGCCAGGCCTGATCTTGCTGGATCTTAATATGCCTAAGAAAGATGGCCGCGAGGCATTGCGGGAAATTAAGTCTGATCCACAATTGAAGCTTATTCCCATTGTGATACTCACAACCTCAAAAGCTGAAGAAGATATTGTGCGCTCCTACAACCTTGGCGTAAATTCATTTATCACCAAACCGGTAACGTTTGACTCGCTGGTAGAAATTATGCGCACCTTAAGCAAGTACTGGTTTGAAATTGTAGAATTACCTCCCTACGAACAATAACTTGAATAATCCACTCAAAATATTAATCGTAGATGACGATGAGGAGGATTATCTTATTGCCCGGGATATCATCGAAGAGTTTCCGCTAGGTTCCTACGCACTGGAATATGTCGAATCTTACCAAAAGGCTGAACGTGAGATCCTCAAGAATATTCACGATGTTTACCTTATAGATTATCGGCTCGGTGCAAAAAGCGGACTGGATCTCGTTCGCTTTGCCAGTGAAAATAATATCTTAAAGCCGTTTATCGTACTCACCGGACAGGATGATCTGGAAATTGATGAGCAGGCAAAGCTGGCCGGAGCAGTAGATTATATTGTGAAAGGTACCCTTGATCCTAATCGCTTTGAGCGATCTATCCGGTATGGGGTTCAGCAAATCCAGAACATTAAGAAAATACGCGAGCTCAATGCTCAGTTGGAAGACCGGGTTAAGGAACGCACAAAGGCCTTGGCTAAAACCAATGAAGCACTTAGAGAATCGCAGCGTTTGTACAGTACCATCGCCAGCAATTTTCCTGATGGCATGATAAGCGTATTTGATCAGAATCTGAATTTTGTCTTTTTGGATGGCGAGGACCTGGTCAAAATAAATTTCTCCAAAGATGACCTGATTGGGAAAAACCTGAAGGATGCTTTTTCACCTGAAGCCACACAATATTTTAAGCAAAATCTTAAGAATGTGTTTTCTGGCGAGCGCACACTCTTTGATTACGAAATGAAAGAGTATGGGCTACATTTTTCAAATATCGCAGTACCGCTGCCTGAAGATGATGGTACGGTGAAAAAAGTGATGGTAGTATCGAAAAATGTGACAGAGCAGAAGCGAGCGGAGCAAGAAATTCTCAATGCCCTGGAAAAAGAGAAGCAGCTGGGTGAGTTGAAATCCCGCTTTGTAACCACCGCTTCCCACGAATTTCGCACACCACTTTCTACCATCCTGAGTTCTGTTTCATTGATAGATCGATATGTGCAGACAGAAAATTTCCCCGTTGACAAACTCAAAAAGCATGTCAATCGCATCCGGCAATCGGTAAACAACCTGAACCAGATACTCACAGATTTTCTATCATTTGGTAGACTTGAGGAAGGTAAGGAGGAAGTTTCATACTCCCAGTTTAATTTACAGGATCTTGTGGAAGAGGCTGTGTCAAGTATACGCACCATTCTAAAGCCGGGTCAGCATATCGAATATGCCAACCGCTGCGATGAAGATGAATTGGTGCTGGATAAGCAAATGCTTAGAAATATTATCATCAACCTGCTGAGCAATGCTTCTAAATACTCTGGCGAGCGTAAGGAAATTACAATTCAGACCAGCTGTACCTCTAATCTTTTAAAGATTAGCGTGAAAGATCAAGGTATAGGTATTCCAGAAAAAGATATAAAACATATATTTGGTAGATTTTTCCGTGCTAAAAATGCTATGAATATTGAAGGCACAGGGCTGGGCCTCAATATTGTAAAAAAGTATATAGAATTAATGGGTGGGGAAATTAGTTTCACCTCCAGGGAATCGGAAGGCACTGAATTTTTTGTGAATATTCCATTAAACAACGGACCTAATGACCAGAATTCTACTGATTGAGGATAATGACGACATGCGGGAGAATACCGCAGAGATATTAGAACTATCCAACTACGAGGTTTTTACTGCACAAAATGGTAAGGTTGGCATAGAAATGGCCAAGAAGCATTTGCCGGATCTGATCGTGTGCGATATTATGATGCCGGAGTTAGATGGCTATGGCGTTTTGCGCGTATTGAGTAAGCTTCCTCAAACATCGAATATTCCGTTTGTTTTCCTTACAGCCAAGACCGAAAAGGATGATTTCCGAAAAGGGATGAGCATGGGTGCCGATGATTACATCACCAAACCATTTGATGATGTGGAATTGCTGGATGCCATCGAGCTGAGGTTGAAAAAGCATAAGTTCACCAAGAAGGAATATTCACAGGACCTGGCCGGCCTCAGTAGTTTTTTGAATGAAGCCCGAGCCATTAAAGAATTGGATCAGCTTTCAGCAGACCGAACCATCCGAAAGTTTAAAAAGAAGGAGGTTATCTTTTATGAAGGAAACCTGCCCCATGGCTTGTTCTTTATCAACAATGGTAAGGTCAAAACATACAAGACTAACTCCGAAGGCAAGGAATATATTACCGGTCTTTACAAATCCGGCGATTTCATTGGCTACATGGCATTACTGGAAGATGCCAACTATTCAGAATCAGCACAGGCAATGGAGGAGTCCGAAATCTGCCTGATACCCAAGCAGGACTTTTTCAAATTGGTGAATAATAACCGCGATGTAGCTGGCAAATTCATCAAGATGATGTCCAACAACCTTACTGAAGTAGAGGAGCGTATTCTGAAATTGGCCTACAACTCAGTACGCAAGAGGGTATCAGAGGCATTACTGTTTTTACGTGAGAAATTCAGCGAAAATCAGGAGGAGAAATTCAGCATCAGCATATCGAGGGACGATCTGGCCAATATTGTGGGGACTTCACCGGAATCCGTAATCAGAACCCTTTCTGATTTTAAAGACGAAGGCCTTATTGAGATCAAAGCCAGCCAAATTACCCTGGTGGATCTGGACAAGCTTACCAATATGCGCAACTAGAGCGAAGCTGATACGCTTCGCCCAAATGGTACAAGAGCCAATTTAGCCATTTTGATGTGTTGCGCTGCCAGCGGAATGCCAATAATGGTGATGGCAAAAAGCAGGGCCAGGATCAAATGAACTACAGCCAGTTCCAGCCCTGCGAATACAATCCAAAGTATATTCAATAACAGACTTAAAAAGCTGTCTCCATTTACGTTGACTTTTACATCATTGCCAAATGGAGCTAAGGCAAAACCGGCCAGCTTAAGTGTTTGAATACCAAAAGGAATTCCAATGATCGTAAGCATCAACACGATACTGCCAAACAAGTAAATCAATGCTACGATAAATCCACCCAGGAAAAACCAAATGATATTACCGATTAGGTTCATAGTTAGTACAACTTTTTTAAGATCTAACTTTTCTGCTTCGAGCTTTTTCCATGGCTTGTTTCCTCACAAGCCATAATGTTAGTCTTCTACTTCTACAATAGCTTCAATCTCCACGGCTATGCCACTGGGTAATGAACCCATGCCGACTGCAGCTCGGGCATGCTTGCCCTTTTCACCAAATACTTCCACCATGAAATCGGAAAACCCATTAATAACAGCCGGCTGTTGCGTGAAATCAGGGCCGGCATTGACCATACCAAGCACTTTTACGATACGCTTCACTTTATCAAGGTCACCAAGTTCTGCTTTCAGTACGGCGAGTTGTGCTATGGCGACAAGTTTTGCTGCCTCGTACCCTTCTTCGATGGTTAAATCCTGACCAACCTTGCCAGTAACGTATGTGCCATCTGCTTTCTTAGGCCCCTTGCCGGCAAGGAAAATCAGATTACCCGTGCGCACGGCATTCACATAATTGGCCATAGGCGCTGAAGGTTCTTCCAGGGTTATACCCATGGCTTCTAATTTGGCCTCTACATCTTCCTGACCAGTCTGTGCTTTTACAGTTTTAGCATCTTTGGGCACTTCGCTGCAGGCCACCAGGCCTGCTATCATGCAAAATATGAATAAGTTTTTCATAGTATCGTTTCTTTAAATTATTGTCCAACAAAAAATAATGCATTACAAAATAGCAGTTTTCCATCATACCAAAAAGCCCGGAACAATGGATTGTCTACCATATACACGATATCACCACCTCCATAAGACTCATGGCCAAATACTAGAGATTGCGAGGCTTTATCACGAACAAACTTTCCGGCAAAGCCACTAACCAAATCATCATCCCCATCAACAATGCCCACATTCCATCCACTATCAAGATAGCCATAGCGGAGATTATCGGTCTTTAGGCTGAAGTAGGTATTGTCGTATCCAAAAGCCAGTGGGTGCGTGTTGTCTAGGGTGGTTCGGAATATCGCACCCGGCACTTCACCCTGAATGTAAGCGCGTGCTCTATTGGCATAAGCCAGCGTTTCCCGATCTTCTTTTTTCTTTTTATCCAGCGATTCAAATTTGGATTTTTCCTCATCAGAGTTGTATTGGCTAAGACTGCCTATTTCATTTTCGTGCAGCACCTCCAGTGCATTTTGTACAGCTATGAGCTTGCCACCATTTCTTACCCAGTCTTTAATTTTTCCCAAATCGTTACTGCCCAGGTTACTGTAGCTTCCCGATTGCATCACCAGCACATCATATGGTGTCAGGTCAACCTGATTGAAATAGTCTAGCCCGAGCAGGGTGACAGGATATCCTAACTGTTGCTCGAAAAAATGCCACGTCGCACCAGCATCTAGCGAGTAGGTGCCTTCACCAAACATCAACGCTATGCTTGGTTTTTCCAGGTAAACAATATCGCTCGAACCAAGGTCCGGGCCATTATCTGCAAATCCTGTGGCTACCGGATAAAGGGTACGCTCATGCTGATTAGCCAGCTCAACCACCTTAGCTTCAAAATCTGCGACATACTCATTGTCTCGCTCCGCTATAACAAGCGTACCGCGTTCAAATGCAGTACCTCCGTAGGTGAAGGGCTCTTCACTGAACCTTACCTTGATCTCATTTTTCAAAAGGTCGGCCAGTAAACGGGCATCTTTCAGGTTATTCCAGGGCAATAAAAAAGCATAGGTATCTTCAGGAGATTCATTTGCGACAAAGGCACCTGCTTCTGGTTGGCCGCCACCATCCAGTGCATTTTGTAATGCATAGGCGTCAATGCCATAAGCATAGGGCAAAGACCAGGCAGTAATATCGTAAGTTAGAGAATCCTCCAGCGCTGTTTTGGGTTCGAAAAATACCTGGGCCAAAACAGACTTTGGCTGTTTGGTTGAAATCAGCAGGTCATTGTTTTCAGTAGTAAAGCTTTCTTGTTGTCCATTGCTGTATCGGAAACCCGATAACTTTTTGCCTGCTTCAGCAGTGCTGTATGTGATACCCTGTGCATCCAGCCAGGTCATAAGGTCTTTGCGCTTGTCTTCATCCCTGCTCGTTTTGAGAATGAAGGCTTTGTATCTGCCCGATGGGTTATCTGTGCCTGTTTTGAAAAATGTCTCAAATTCATTGAGCAAATTATCTTTGGCTTTTACACCCATCTCTACTGTAGAAATGCCGGTAGTATAATGGTGAGCGATGCGGTCTTTTAATGTTAATGTGTCACCTTCCTGTGTGATAACGCCCAGACCGGCTCTTCCAGAACCGCCTTGTTCGTAGGTCATGCCTATAGCACCATTGTAAGTGGGATAGGTATCGCCATAGCTCGGATAGAGCAGGTCGAATCGCTGTTTGGTAAAGTAAAACCAGTTTTCCTGATCGAAATATTTGGCGTGGTTTTTACCAAGGGCTACCTGAAATTCTCTTTGCCATGGAGAAATCAGCTCGTGATAGGGCTTAGCTGCAGGTGCAAAATAATAGGGGCTGTTTACACCCTGCTCGTGAAAGTCCACATGGATTTGTGGCAGCCATTGGTTGTATTGCTTAATTCTGTGCTGCGATTCGATTTGGCTCTGCCATGCCCAATCGCGGTTTAGGTCAAACAGATAATGGTTGGCCCTCCCTCTTGGCCAGGGTTCATTAAGCTCCAAAGCCTGCGGATCTGGATCATAAGGCTGATTGCCATATTGCCAGTAGAAATTCACATAGCGCTCACGCCCGTCAGGGTTGATGCAGGGGTCAATGACCACCACAGCTTCTTCGAGCCATTCCTTTCTATTGGTCAATAACTCATAGGTAGTCGCCATACCTGCTTCAGTGGATACGGATTCATTGCCATGCACATTATAGCTCAACCAAATGATGGGAATGTTCAGCTCAGGCGTCCCCTCCAAGATGCCAGCCCGTTTGAGATTATCGGTTCGGATGGTTTCCAGCTTTTCCATATTCTCAGGAGAGGAAATAAACAAAAGTGTAAGTTCTCGCTGCTCATAGGTTTTGCCATATTCGATAAACCTGACATAGGGAACTTCGCTAGCGACATGCCTGTAATAATCCATCACCTGATGGTGACGGGTGAATTGATCACCCAGAGCATAGCCCAGAAATTCATCGGGACTTTGTAATTGAGCCTGTAGCGAGTGCCCTAAAACTACTATGCTTAGAAGCACTGGTATAAATTTTTTCATAGTGTAGATATTGAGGAATGTTGTTGTCAAATTTAAATCTTGCATGCGGAGATTTAGAGACCACTTAAATAATCATCCAGCTGTTTCT
The DNA here is from genome assembly GCA_965227155.1 of Cyclobacteriaceae bacterium. Taxonomy (GTDB): domain Bacteria; phylum Bacteroidota; class Bacteroidia; order Cytophagales; family Cyclobacteriaceae; genus UBA6059. The sequence continues at coordinate 1,790,257 of OZ245731.1, read as the reverse complement.
GGACATCTGGTGTGGTACGATCAATCAGCGTTTCGGCTATATCATTGCCTATTCTTAAAGCAGTGCGTATTCGTTCCATAGCGGCCCTTGAGTTATCCAATTTTCGGACTTCTTCGATGATGGCATCATCAATCAGTGTCAGCTTTTCCTGTACACTATAATGTTCCTGTATTACATAAGCCAGCTCATAATCCAGCTCTGTTAATAATTGAGATTGTACAGCTGTTTCCCAGGCGACAGATGAAAGCGCGTAAAGCTCAAACTCTAACTTGGCATTAAAACTTGTAGGGGTGTAAACATAAAAAGCCTCAAATTCACCAAAAATTGAACGTAAGCTGTCCTCATCTTGAATAAGTGGCTCAAGGTCATCATTCACATTATCTAAAAATAAAGTAAGAAAATCCTTTTGCTGCATGTTGCTGGGAAGGTTGCTATTGAGGTTTTCCAGATTATTATGGATTTCCTTTTTGATATTTTCCAATGCGATGGCCGTTTGCCTCTCACTCTTTCTGGATTCATTCCAGTGATTGAGGGAGAATGCGAATAATACGCCAATCACTACGCCAAAAAAGTTCATTATTTGGTTAGGCCAGTCTATTTGGCTACCCGTAGAGGGCTTCTTCTTTTCTTTCATTGCAATAGCAGTACCTTTTGGGATAAAGTAAAGCTATTGAAAAAAGGTAAACCTATTGCCAATTCCTAATGCAACATCATTGCACATTCATTAACTTTGCAGTATATGCAGTACAGTCAACTCAAAAAGATTCTGAAAAACCATAAACTCCAGGTAACGGATTGCCGTATGGACATCCTGGAGTATTTTACCAGGGCTGAGGCGGCCGTAACCCAAAAGGATCTTGAAAACCAATTGAAGCATTACGATAGGGTGACGATTTATCGAACACTGAAATCATTCACTGAAAATGGGGTGGTGCATCCCATACCCAGCGATACCGGCACGGTTAATTATGGACTCTGCTATGATACCTGCGATGTGGAGGACCATCATCATAACCATATTCACTTTTATTGTGAATCATGTCAACAGACCAAATGCATCAATACTCATGTGCCGGATGTGCAGGTGCCTGATTATATTGTCCATGAGGTCAACCTGATGCTCAAAGGAATTTGTAAAGATTGTCATCAGGATTGATGCGCTACTTATTTACGTTTCTTTGCTTTTTTTCCATTTTAAACACCTACGCCCAGGGAAGCCTGGTAGGAAAAGTGGTAGACCAATCCGGTGAAGCATTGGTAGGTGCATCCGTTATTATCCATGAAACGGAAGATGGCATCACTACTGATCTGGAAGGAAAGTTTCAGTTTAGGGGATTAAAAACTGCCACCTATCATCTACATGTAAGCTATATTGGATATCAGGCTAAAACGCTTGAGGTAAAGGTCAATGGTGGCAAGCCTATCATTGTTACCCTTGAACCCACATCACTTGAGCTCAGCGAGGTGATCATTGAATCCAACCACTACAAGACCGGGCCAAAAGAACATACACTGGCTATGGAAGTAGTGGACATGGAGTTCATGAATAAAAACAGTGATGGTACCCTGGTCAATACGCTGGAAAGGTTGCCTGGCGTAAGTGCCATCAAAACTGGTGTTGGTATTTCAAAACCGGTAATTCGGGGTATGAGCTTCAACCGGGTGATAGTCAATGATCGCGGTGTAAAGCAGGAAGGCCAGCAGTGGGGTACCGATCATGGGTTGGAATTGGATATGTTTGATCCTGGCAGGGTAGAGGTTATCAAAGGGCCCGGCTCTTTAATGTACGGCTCGGACGGCCTTGGTGGTGTGCTCAATGTATTTCCTGCCAAGCTCCCTTCGCTCAATGAGCACAATGGTTCCTTTCAGTCGGTATATCGTACCAATAACCAATCCATAGCTACCTCTACGATGCTGGAAGGCAATCACAATCACAAAGTATATCGATTTAGGTTTAGCACACAGGACTTTGGAGATTATCGGGTTCCTGCCAATAGTTTCACTTACAACAATTTCCAGCTCAATCTATTTGATCAGCAGCTTAAAAATACTGCCGGCCGTGAGCGCAACTTCAGCGGGATGGTCGGTATTAAGAAGAACTGGGGTTATACGACCCTGACAGTTAGCAACTTTCACCAGCAGGCCGGCTTTTTTGTAGGGGCAATTGGTATTCCAAGGTCCTACCAGCTTACTCCTGATGGTGACAGCAGAGACATTCAGCTACCCAAGCAGATCATCAACCATTTTAAAATTATCTCCAATACGAATGTGCTGATAGCCAATAACTGGCTGGAGCTGGATATCGGTTATCAGAACAACGATAGAGAAGAGCGATCTTTGCCGCATGCGCATGGTAAAGGACCAAGGCCGGAAGGTACGCTGGCACATGCGTTAAAACTGCAGACCTACAGCGTCAATGCACGCTACTACATCAAAAAATCCGAAAGTCGGTCCAGGATCGTTGGTTTTCAGGGGCAAATACAACAAAACGACCGTGCAGGGTTTGAGTTTCTGTTGCCAACCTTTACCACCTCCTCAGCCGGAGTGTTTTTGTTTGAAGAAATCAGTCTCAGCAACGAGCTTAACATAACAGCTGGAGCCCGTTATGATTTTGCCAACAGGCAAATTGACAGTTACGAGGAACCCATTTATAGCAATGAGACTACCATAACCAGATATTACCAGCGCAATGGTGATATCAATGCCGATTTCAATAATTTTTCAGGAGCTGTTGGTGCGAGCTATTATCCAAACAGGACACTCAATCTCAAGTGGAATCTAGGTACCAGCTTCAAAGTACCTACCGCCGCAGAGCTTTCCATGAACGGCATCCATCATGGTACTTTCCGACATGAGTTTGGTGATAGCACCCTAACCTCAGAACGTGGTGTGCAGGCAGATATGAGTCTTAGCATCCAAAAATCGAATTTTAGCCTGATGGCTAGCCCTTTTGTCTCGTGGTTTAGTGATTTTATTTACCTGGCACCGACTTCCAGGTTTTCGTCCAGCCTGGATGATGATGCTTTTCCTGAGGGTGGGCAGGTATTCCAGTACCGCCAACACGATGCCTTTTTTGCCGGGGGTGAATTTTCGGTAGAGTATCACCCCGTTGAACCACTTCACATACGTACGGCGTTTGAATATGTCTACAACTACAACTTTGATACGCGGCTGCCCTTGCCTTTTACACCGCCCGCATCTGTGCTTTCAGAAATTGACTATGAGTTCAATACACAAGCAAATTGGGTCAGTAACCTTGCCTTTGGCATCAATCACAGATGGGTTGCGGATCAGAATCGTGTGGACAGAAATGAGTTTAAAACACCCGGCTACCAACTGTTTGGCCTAAATGCCAGCGCCGAGTTTAATATAAATGGTCTGGCAGCTGTGCTCAATCTGTCTGTACAAAACCTCATGGATACACGGTATTTCAATCATTTAAGTCGATACAGATTACTCAATCTACCAGAGCAAGGCAGAAATATTGTGATTTCTTTACGCATACCTTTTGCAATTCAGTATTGATTAGCTTTCTTTTGCAATAAAGTTGCAATTAAAAATTATAACAATATGAAGTATACAGTATTTAGCTTATTGATGTTTGCATCATTAGTGATGGTATCATGTGGTGATGACGATGATGAAACAGTAGATGTAACGCCCCCTACCATTACAATGGAAGAGCCTCATTATGGAGAGTCGTTTAGTGCGGGTGGAGAGTTACATTTTGAAGCACTGTTTGAAGATGATGTGGCTTTAGCTACTTACAATGTAACAGTTCACGATAATTTTGATGGTCACTCTCATGGTAGATTAGCAGTTACTGCATTTGATTTTGATCAGAGTTTTCCTCTGTCTGGCAGAGCCGATGATGTGCATGAAGATTTCCCTATCCCCGGAGATGCTACTGCCGGGCCTTACCATTTTATAGTAGAAGCGATAGACGCAGCTGGTAATTCAACCACTTTTGCAGATGGCTCTTCTGTAGAACTTGAAATATGGATTACCAACGAAGAGATGGCCCATATTCATTTTCACGATTCAACAGGCGCTGAAATTGCTGAAGTGGAAGGTACTATTGGTGAAGCATTGCGCTTTTATGGTGAAATCGAAGATGAAGTTGGTGGCTTGGATCATGTAGAGATCAAAGTAGGACATATGGAAGAAGGCGGCGATCACGACCATGATCATGACCATGGTGGCAGGTTTCTAGCTGAAGATTATGTTTTTGAAGCTGAGTTTGAAGTAGAAGGCGCTACCTCAGTAATGATTCAGGATCTATTGGCAGATGCCAATATCGTAGTATCTCAGGCTGAAGTTGATCAACTTGAAGAAGGAGAGCATCTATATCTCATCGTAAAAGTAGAAGACGAAGCTGGCAACATAGCAAGAAGTGCTATTGAAATACATTTTGACTAAAATGTTCGGCTCAGCAATATGATGAGTAGGATTATAGAAATACAATAAACTTCAATTTAGGTAGGTTTAGAAAGCCCACGGCGCATGCGGTGGGTTTTTTTGTAGCTCTCAAATATTTGCAACATCGTTGCATTATAGTTAATTTAGAAATCAATTTGCATAATTTTTTAAATAGCTATGCTTAAAGCAAATCAACTCACTAAAGTATATGATCAGCATAAGGCTTTAGATCAATTAAATCTGGAAGTAAAGGAAGGTGAAATATTTTGCTTGCTCGGATCAAATGGAGCAGGTAAAACCACCACGATCAATTTGTTTCTGGGATTCATAGATCCCACAGAAGGGGAGGCCAATATTGACGGGCAACCTGTGAAAAGCAATAAGCATTATGCACGATCGGTCACAGCCTACATTCCAGAAAACCTAATGCTGTATCCAAACCTAACAGGTATTGAAAACTTGAAGTTTTTTTCAGGCCTTTCAGGTAAGGATTATGAAACTGCAGCTTTGGAAAGTTTTCTTACACGGGCTGGGTTACAGTCTGCTGCTTTCCACCAATATGTGGGCAAGTACTCGAAGGGGATGAGACAAAAAGTGGGTATTGCGATAGCGCTGGCTAAAAAAGCCAAGGTCTTGCTACTGGACGAGCCTACGTCTGGTCTCGACCCAAAGGCGAGCAATGAGTTTGCCAACTTACTGCAGGAAATGAAATCAGAGGGCATGGCTATTCTGATGGCAACACATGATTTATTCAGGGCTAAGGAATCGGGTACACATATAGGCATCATGCGAGATGGACAGCTGCGTGAAACCTTATCCTCAGGTGAGATCAACCATACCGATTTAGAAAAACTATACCTCAAACATATGAACTGATGAAAAAGCTTATTGCCTTAAAAGAATTGAAGTCTATGTGGAGAGAGGGCAGGTTTCGCATCACCACCATCGTGGTGTTGGCGATGCTGGTTTTAGCTACGCTTGCCTCTGCCCGATATTATCAGTATGTAAGTAGCCAGCATGCACAGGCCAGTGAAAAAGAGCGGGAAGTGTGGGAAAACCAGGATGCTAAAAATCCGCATTCTGCGGCACATTATGGCACCTATGCATTTAAGCCCAAATATCCGCTATCGCTCATTGACCCTGGTGTTGATAAATATACTGGCGTGGCGATTTTCCTGGAAGCCCACAAACGGCACGAAAGCAGCTACATGACAGCACAAGATCAAACCGGCCTATCACGGTTTGGAGAACTCACCCCGGATTTCATTTTGCTTTTTATCATTCCATTACTGATCATTATCGTAGGTTTCAACATCGTATCATTTGAAAAAGAAACCGGTACCTACAGGCTGATCCATAGTCTGGGCATTAACCAGCTTGATTTTATCCATGGCAAGTGGATAGCGCTAATGATACCTGTCGTAATGATTACATTTGGCATTTTGCTCATTGCCGGTATCTTGATCAGCTTATTACCGGACTATGGCGTGTTTGAACCACAGGCCTTACTCATCCTTTTTTTGGTGCTGGTGTTGTATTACGGTATTTATGCCAATATAACACTATGGATATCCAGCATTGCCAAAAACTCACACTGGGCATTTTTGGCTTTGCTTTGCTTCTGGATCATATCCAGTCTGGCGCTACCTAAGTTTTCTACCAATCTGGCTGATAGTCTCTACCCATATGCTACCCAGCAGGAATTTAACAGGGCTGTGGCTGTAGATAAATCAAAAGGCTTAAACGGACATGACCCCTGGAGTGAAGAGGCTAAAAAATTGGAGGCGGAAACACTGGCCGCCTACAAGGTGGAAAAAGTGGAGGATCTGCCATTTAACTTCGATGGATACCTGATGCAGAAGGGCGAGGAGCATGAAGCGGAGATCTATTTTAAGCATTATGAATTGCTCAAAGAGCAGTACCAAAATCAATCTAAAGTATATCAGGCTACAGCATTCTTGTCGCCTTTTCTACCCGTAAGGTTTCTTTCGATGGCGTTGTGCCGTACCGACTACCAGGAGCACTGGCATTTCAACGATGCTGCCGAGCAATACAGAATATCCCTGATGAAATCCCTGAATGATCATTTTGCAGAAAATACGCAATATGGTGATTGGGCATATAAGGCAGACCCTGACCTGTGGAAAGATATGCCCAGGTTTAATTACGAGCCACCGACAATGAGTAGCATAGTCGCTGACCAATCTATCAATATTATACTGCTTTTAGCCTGGTTTATGGTCAGTTACATGGGGATGCTCCGTAATAGCAAAAAAATACAATTGGCATGAAACGGAATGTAATACTTTTCGAATTAAAGGAATTGGTCCGTGACCGATGGATGATTTTTTTGGCAGCTACCATCCTCGTAATCCTGATTTTCGCTCTTCAAAATGGCATGAATGCCAGTGATCAAATTGCACGGGAAATTGAGGAGGAGCAAACCATCATGGATGAAAAGCAGCAGACTATGCTGGGAGAACTAGATTCTATCAGCCGTGGGCTAATGGAAAAACCCTCGGTGTGGAGGAATCCTCAAAGCCCGGCGGTGGTCGGCAACCGTTACCCAAAGCTTGCAGCCAAACAACCTTCTGATTTTGCATTTCTGGCAGTAGGTCAAAGTGACCTATATAGCCATATGGTAAAACCAACTTTTACCGATGAGTCTTATGCATTGGATTTTTCTGAATTGTCTAATCCTGTGCAGCTGCTGTTTGGACACTTTGATCTTTCTTTTGTTATCATTTACCTGTTGCCCCTGATTGTGATAGGTTTCAGCTATAACCTATTATCCAGGGAAAAGGAATCTGGCAGACTTTTGCTTATAGCCAGTCAGCCGGTAAGCCTGCTTAAATGGTTGGGGCTGAAAATGGGCCTTCGCTTTGTCTTGATCGGCGGTTGGATACTTGTAGCAATGTTGATTGCAATTACCTGGGTAGCCTCTTCGTTGGAAGATGCCTTTTCAGTAATCAGCTTGCTGGCCATACCGGTACTACTTTACCTGGCCTTTTGGTTTTTGATGGCTTTATGGATCAACTTATATGGCAGGTCTTCTGGTACAAATGCGGTTAATCTCGTTATGCTGTGGGTAATACTTGTTCTGCTGGTACCCACAGTGCTCAACCAATCCATTTCTGTACTTTATCCATTGCCATCGAGGGTGGTAATGATCAATGAAATGAGGGCCCAAAAAGCCGAAGCAGACAAAAAAGCCGACAGCATACTGAATGACTATTTGAGGGATCATCCTGAGCTTGCCCAGTCAGGTGAACAATCAGATAACCCCTATCAATACTGGCTGAAATATATAGCTTCTCAGGATAAAGTGCGGGAGGCAGTAAAGCCTGTAGTGGATGAGTTTGAAATACAGTTGGAAAACCAGCAAAAGGCTGCTGCCATTTTTACTTACTTATCACCAGCCATGCTGATGCAGCATAGCATGAACCACCTGGCCGGCAATTCTGCTGCCCACTTCGAATCTTACAGATTAGAGGTAAAAGCCTTTGCTGACAGTTGGAAAGCAGCGTTACAGCCGCCATTGTTTAAGGGAGAAATTATGGATGCAAAGGCCGTTAATTCCCTGCCTGAGTTTAGCTATGCAGCAACCCATGTCAAAAACCCGCTGCTTCTGAACAACCTTTTCTTACTGCTCTATGGGCTGCTTATTTATGGGCTTGCCTATGTAGCATATCATAAAATAGCTTCAGATAAAATGATTCAAACTTCATGAGACTATTTCTGCTTGCCATGATCTTCCTCTTAGTCAGCGCCGATAGAAGTCAGGCGCAATTTGAATTTTGGGAAAAGCTGGAAAAAGTCCGCTTTGTCAGTAAAGAAAATCCTGATGATGGCTATCATTATTATTATCCTGTATTTGAAGGCTGGTTAAAGGATATGGAAGGCACCATTGTAGAAGTGGAGGGCTATTATTTACCCTATGATGTTGGCAGGAAAAGTGTCATTCTTTCCAAGCTTCCCCTGGCGGCATGTTTTTTCTGTGGCGGGGCAGGGCCGGAATCAGTCATGCAAATCAATTTTGAAGAAAAGCATACTTTCGAAACAGACGAGATCATGCAGGTAAGCGGTGTACTTAGGCTCAACCCCGACGATGAAACGCAGCTCAATTTTATTCTTGACAAGGCAAAGCTGATACCTAAATACGATTTTTAATAATGCTCTGTAAATGGAAATGGGAATGATATGTTTAAAATCTATTTGCAACAAAGTTGCATAATCAATCTAATCCCGATTTATGATAACAATTCTGATGAAAATAAATACAAACTTGAAACTAAACCTGGATTATATAGGCATGGCCGCATCTACGGCATGTGCCATTCACTGTGCAGCCATACCGCTGCTATTAACCTTCGGTTCCCTTGGTGTTTTTACCATGCTCACCCACCCGTACATTGAGCCCATAGCATTATTGATCAGCGGCGTGGTTGCCATAAGCTCGATGCTTCCTGCCTATCGAAATCACCACCACTCTACTACGCCACTGCTTATCATGGCAGTCGGCTTTTTATTGATAGCTAAGGGCAGGTTGGTGGAATCTGAGCATTGGGAAATCATCGGTACAGTAAGCGGTGCATTGGCTGTAGCATTTGCCCATTACTGGAATTGGCGAGCCATGAAAAAGCATCAAAGATGTGTGTTGGATGAATAAACCTTAGCAAAATGAAGCAAACTATAAGTCTATTCACTTTAATGGTATTTATGGCCTGTTCAGGCCATAAGAAAGAACCTGTTTCGGCAACCTTGCAAGAGGCGCAGCAGCTGCATAAGGAGAGTATTACAACATACAACAAACTCAGCGACAGTGTTGACTCATTACTAAATGTTTATCCTGATGAGACATCTCTCGGCAACCTGGAGCAGGCTTTACAAGAATGGCATGAGAACCTGGTAGAGGTACCGGGCATGCCCCATGATCACGAGGGTCACGATCATGATCATGAACCGCCACCTCAGCTTACTGACGAACAGCACCTGGCAGTGCAGCAGCAAATCAATGCTAACATCAAAAAAATTGAAAACCAGTATCAAAACTTGAATATGCCATGATTTCAAACCCCTTTACTAAGAAGAAAAAACTACCGGTTACCGTACTCAGTGGCTTTTTGGGTGCGGGTAAAACCACACTGCTCAATCATGTGCTCAACAACCGGGAGGGGTTGAAAGTGGCCGTTATTGTCAACGATATGAGTGAGGTCAATATTGATCATCAACTGGTCAAGGATGGCGCTAAACTTTCGCGGACAGAGGAAAAACTTGTAGAAATGAGTAATGGCTGTATTTGCTGTACTTTGCGCGAAGATCTGATGCTGGAAGTGCAAAAACTGGCGCGCATGGGTAAATTTGATTATTTACTGATCGAAAGCACTGGTATATCAGAGCCTATTCCAGTGGCACAAACTTTTACTTTCGCTTCAGGCGATGACCTCATTGACCTCACTGAAATCAGCGAGTTGGATACCATGGTTACCGTAGTAGATGCCTTTAACTTTTTCAAGGATTTCGGCACGGATGAAAGGCTGATAGACAGGGATTTGCTCGATGATAGTGCAGATGAAAGAACTATTGTCAATTTGCTTACTGACCAGATAGAATTTGCCAATATCATTATCCTGAACAAGACTGATCTTGTGGATGTCAACCAGCTAGAAACCCTTGAAAGGTTAATTAGCAAACTCAATCCTGAGGCTAAGATCATCAAGTCGACCATGGGCAAAATTTCCCCTAAAGAAATATTGAACACCAAACTCTTTGATTATGAAAAGGCTGCCAATTCTGCGGGTTGGTTAAAAGAGTTACAACTCACCAAAGATGGCGTAAGCCATACTCCGGAAACAGAAGAATATGGAATCAGCTCCTTTGTGTATCGAAATCGCAGGCCATTTCACCCCAAGCGGTTTATGCATTACCTGAGTCATGATTTTCCAAACAGCATTATCAGGAGCAAGGGATTATTTTGGTTGGCATCTCGTCCAGACCATGCCATTATGTGGAGTCAGGCTGGAGGCTCACTCAAAGCAGAGATTTATGGTCGATGGTGGGCATCATTTCCAATTAGTCAGCGTGCCAAAAGCCCGATCTATATGGAAAACCAGGATGAGATTATGGCCAAGTGGGATAAAAAATGGGGAGATCGTCAAACAGAGCTTGTGCTAATTGGGCAGGATATGGATCGGGAAAAAATCACGGCCGATCTTGATGCCTGTTGTATCGATGATCTAGAGTTAATCACTTTTGAAAACGGTGGTAGATTTATCGATGAATGGCCTCTTTGAATTACTCAGGCCTGTTATGCCACGGGCTAAAAATGAGGAGCATGTATTGAGGGTAGATGCCATAGAAGAACTAAAAGGCATTTTTGATGACCAGTACAATCTTCTATTATGGAAAAGAAATAAAATAGAATCGATATCCAATCTCTGCGACGTGCTCATTAAGGATAGTTTCCCTCCAATTCATATAAGAGGAGGAACAGAGGAAAATTTGAATGGAATGCTTGAGCCGTATTTTAAGAAATACCAAGATGCATATGGAGAACCTATTAACCTGCTGATCAATGATATCAATATGCTGCATATTGCATTTTCAAAAATCTGTGAAAACCCTGTTTCCAATATTCATTTTCGCATTGTCACGACAAATGCATGCAGCAGATTTCACACAGATCGATACCATTTGAGACTGATTACGACCTATTTTGGTCCTGGCACAGTATGGGTAGCCAATGACCAGGTCAATCGAAAACTATTGGGAAAAGCGGTACCCAACCATGAGATCATAAAAGACTCAGCTACCCTGAATGAAACAGCGCCCTTTGAGGTAGCCATACTTAAGGGAGAAGCTAAAAAAGCGATGCAAGGTAAGGGCATTGTCCACAAGTCTTCACCGGCTGGCAATCTACAAAGTGCCAGAGTTGTCCTCAGAATAGACAATTAGCTCGCAAACCTTACCAATTGCTGCTTTTCATATCATGCATGGCGCGCATAACATCCTTTTGTGATATTTGACCAATCAGTTTTCCCATCTGAACCACCGGAAACCGCCGAATGCGCTTTTCGAGAAACATTTTGGCGGCATCAAAAATATTGGTCTCGGGCGTAATATGAATTACCTCGGTACTCATATGGTCTGCAACTTTGCCGGATAGATTTGGCGAATTATTGTATTTGCCTCGGACAACTTCTTTCATACAATCACCTTCGGAGATTACACCAATAAGATTGTTTTGAGCATCTACAACCGGTGCACCGGAGATTCTTTTGCTTAACAAAGTATCAATAACCTCACTCATGGATTGCTCCGGCAGAAATGTAATCAGCCTTTTTGACATATAATCTTCTACCTTGACGGACTGTGGTGCGGCTTTCTTTTCTTTTTCAATGATCACACCTTTATAACTCTTTACCATAATGCTAAAATTTTTGTGGAACGTCGTTTTAAAAATCGGGTAACCAATAAGATAAGGAAAAATTAAATGCGAGACAAGCTTCATTTTTAGCCTGGACGCATAGATTAACCAATTTCAGCACAATCTACAGAGACTTTGTTAAGTGAATAATTTATCTCTTGATTCAACTTTTTAAAGAGAAACGCGGTTAAAAGACAAATTAGAAGTTAGCTATTATGAACTTAAAAACCTTTCTAGGCCGATTCAGGCTCATTGCCATTGCCGAGGGCATCAGTTACCTGCTTTTTGCCATCACCATGCCTCTCAAATATGGCCTTGACATTCGAGAGCCTAATTTTATTGTAGGTGCTGCCCATGGGTTTCTATTTATAGTCTACGGCCTGGTAGCCTTGCAAGCCATTTTTCGATATGGGTGGGGATTCAAGACCTCATTGATCGTGCTTGGCGCTTCACTTGTACCGGCTGGCACCTTTTATGTAGATGCCAAAATCCTCAAACACCAGGAAGAGCCGGAAGCCAATAAAGAGCACAGGGTATGAGGTGCATTTAATGGAAATTTGCCTAGCTGAATTAATACTTCTTTGTAAAGAAAAAGTAAGGGTAAAGCTTTACCAATAAAACTATTAAGTCAGGCTATTGCTTGACATTTATTGTAAGAACAGAATTGATTTCATAACCATTTAGGCCCTTTCTACACAACTTACCCCATTACAATCTCCTACTGGTTGACCGTAGCTTCCAACAAAATCATATGTCGCTTTGGTAACAACCGGCTTGCAAATAAAGACTAATGCAGATTACCGATTTTGATGGAAAAGAATATGGATCGAGGTGCTGCCGGGCCATAGATGAAGTCCGAGTCCCGCTCCGGTCCTGCATCAAACTCAGGCTGGAAGCTGTTGAAGAGGTTGCGAAAACCACCACTCAGCTCCAAATGAAAATCATCCGAAATATCGAAATGATAGCTGGCCTTTAGGTTGACATCAAAAAATGGATCGGAAGTCAGTAAATCGGGCGAACCATCGGCCCCTATTATACGAGGCACAATCATCGAACCGGTATAGGTACCCGTTAGGTCAATTCTGAACGCATTGGTGGCATTATAGAAAGAGGTGAAATAACCATACAGGTTTGGGTTTCTCACAAACTCATTAACAGTGATGGCATCCTCACCGGTATCTTCCGGTGCAAAAATTTCTTGCTCCTCGACAAAATTCGTTTGCTGTGCTGTACCACCTAGCTGGAAGGCAATTTTTCCAGTGGGAGCATAGCCCGCTTCAAAATTTACCCCTGACACTGTAGCGCCTGCACCATTTACAACCTCTTCCAAAATGATATCACCAATATCACCTCGGCTAACCTGTGTAAAGGGATTTTGAAGCTGCGTGTAAAAACCTTCAACCAGAAAATTAACCTGTGCCAAACCGAGGTTTTGTGTGTAGTTCAGCGAACCGGTAAAGGCATTAGAAGTTTCTTTATCCAGGTTGTCGGATAATAGCACAAAAACCTGATCGCCACCAGCAGAGGAAATGTGCAGGTCCTCATTAAATGCCTGGGGCGCACGGAACCCTCTGGCATAACCACCTCTGAAGCGCAGGTTTTCATTGATTTGATAGAGCAAAGTAGCACGCGGGCTGAAAACATTCACATTCACATCAGCTATTCTCGTTTCGTCACCCACCCTGTAGGAGCCGTCTACATTTGATATATCGTACCGGCCACCTAGCAACGCCGTAAACCTGCGGTTAACCTTCCATTCATATTGCGCAAAAATGCCAAGGGTATTTACCTGCTGATCCACAAGGCGGTTATAGCCTGCGATTTCATCACGCGTATTATAAGCCTGGTTTTCAATGCCCATGGTCAATACATCGGCATTAGGCAAATATTTATTGTATTGTACTCCGGTTACCACAGCCAGATCTTCTGTTAAGCCATAGGCATTGATGGCTAGTGTACTATCTGCAGCGGTCCTTCCACCACCCAGACCACCATAATAACTATCACGATGAGTACTTTGGGCTGATGCATATACATTCAGTTTTTGGCTTTGGTCTTTGCTCCATTGTTCGTAATTGATGCCCCCAAAGAAAGTATTGTGATCAAGCTCCTCAGTAATATCCGTAAAATGGGGTGCCAGATCCAATCGGTCTCCACCACGCCGGTATTCTTCCAGTGCGCTGAAGTCCAGCGTAATTTTACTGTTGAGGCCGGGTTCGAAGAAAGCTTTGGCACCCAGCACGGTATTTTCCAGCTGCACCAGCTCGGTAAAGCCATCGCCGTTCGCATCATAGCTGTCGCGATTCCTGCTCATGCCATAAAAGGTTACACCGGAAGTCAGTGATTCATTAACCACCGAACCATTGAAATTGTAAGTCTGATCTACTGCATCTCCATCAATAATTGCAGTATTCGATCGCATCTCCCAGCTATTTTCAGCAGGATCCTTGGTGATGATATTGATGGTGCCGGCAATAGCATTGGAGCCATAAAGGGCGGAACCGCCACTTCGAACCACCTCTACCCGTTCTACAATATTGGTTGGAATTTGATCCAAACCATATACACTGTTTAAAGCACTAAAAATCGGGCGACTGTTGATGAGTATTTGGGAATAGGGCCCATCCAACCCGTTTAACCGAACCTGGGTAAATCCACAGTTTTGGCAATTGGTCTCCACTCGTACCCCGGGCTGAAAACTAAGCCCATCTGAAATAGCCAGCGATTGGGTGGCATTGAATAGCTTGCTATTGATTACACCTACAACCACAGGGCTGTTTTTTCTGTCCTGTTCGTAACGAGATCCCGATACCACTACACCTTCCAGGTTCAGGAGGTCTTCAGTCATTGCTATTTGAAGCTTTACCGAAGTATTGGCCTGAACGGTAATAGGCTGACTTAATCGCCTGTAGCCAACAGCACTTACTGTAAGTTCATGAGGTCCGGCAGGAACATTACGCAGTTCAAACATGCCATCGGCATCAGCAGCTGTAGCGAAAGAGGTACCTTCAATGCTGATAGTGGCAAAAGCAAGGGGGCCTTCAGGTGTGTTTATAGCTCCAACTACAGCACCTGTCTGATCCTGTGCATACAGTGAAATGCTATAAAACAATATTGCTATAACGTATAAATATTTCTTCATATCAATTTCAAACCAACATTTGGATAACCACATTATATATTTAGTGATACAAAAGTAATATATTAGACAACCCTAAAAAATATTTTTGGTTTATACTAAGCACTTAAATTTTGATACATAATTACTAGTCAGACTATCTGCTGACTACATTTCTATAAGTTGGTATAGTTCATTCCGACTAATATGATATTCTGTAAGAGTCTATAAGGAAGTTGACAATTAGGCTACAACTAGCTATGTGAATGCTTTTGAAAACCACTTTTACCCACTACCTTTGTTTAGATTTAGTCTAAATAATGATAGTCGTTAGCAAACCAGTCATATTTCTTGGAAACCTGCCTTTTCTACTTGAACATGGCCTGAGGCATCTCGGTGATAATTTTAGCTTTGAATCATTAAGGGCATATTCGCAAGAGATGCTTCATAATTATGATTATCAGCAGCCGCATGTTCTGGTCATGTGCTACAACCACCAATTAACGGAAAAGGGTCTATTGCAAAAGCTTTTGGAGCAAGGAGTGAAAGTTATACTTCTGGTTGAACCATATCAAATTGAGCTTATCAGGACGATGTTGGATTTAAGCGTCCCCGGTATCCTGACTACACATTGCTCCCGGCAGGAAATCGAAAGTGCATTGTATATGGTGGCGGAGGGGAAGCGCTTTTACTGCAATACCGTGATGGAAAATATGATGAACCCATCAGGCACTATAGAAAAAGCAAGCAAACTCACCAACCGGGAGCTTGATGTATTGCGACTTATAGCAAAAGGTAAATCCACCAGCGCTATTGCCGAGGCGCTAAGCTTGAGTACCCACACCATCAACAGTCACCGCAAGAACATACTACGAAAACTGAACCTCAAATCTCCCACAGAGCTAATTATATATGCTATTGAGCATGGGTTGGATAGGTAGTTTGGAAGTAGGGGATCAATTGAGTAAAATATGTGTTTAATATTCACTAAAGTGATTTTCGATTGCTAGCAATTATTATATTTCCTCCTCAAAAAGTATATATCCACTGGATTGGAACCCATTCCGAGTATGACAGAGTGAAAGTGAAAGATCTATAAATGGAAAAGATTGAAAACAGTAAAGAATATCAAGAGGCATTAGAACGGATAGAGTCTTTACTTCTGAAAGTTGGAAGCAATCAGACCTATGATAACCCTGATTTTGTTTTGTTAGATAGAATTTCAGACCTGGTGGCTGACTATGAAGACAAACACTTCAAAATAGAAAAGCCAGAGTTAATTGAAGTAATTAAGCTTAGAATGTATGAGTTAGGCTTAAAACAAAGTGGCCTAGCAGAGCTTTTAGGAATACCAAAATCCAGGGTAAGTGAATACTTGAGAGGTAAAAGAGATATTACAATTTCCGTGGCAAGAAAGCTTAACAGTGAACTTAAAATCGATGGTGATATCATATTGCAATAAGATCATCTTGGAAAGCCCTAGCTTTCAAATTTAGGTTGATCTCGACCATTTTGAAGAAAGTCATCTGAAAACTCATTTAAACATTCTTCTATCACTTTCCAAGATTTCTTTTTGGGAGAAAGCAACAATGATGCTCCAATTTTACGTATGTAAAGTTGCTTCACCTCTACATTAAATTCTTTAGGTAGTCTAATTGCCTGACTATTCCCACTTGTAAAAACTTTAGCTGTCTTCTCCATTTATATACAAAAACGTATATACAAGGTAGAAAAGGATATCTAATAATAATAGTTGAATTGAAAGTCATTTCATTATCCACCGTTCTAGTTGAATTAAACAACCTTCAGTTACCTCTCACTTTGGCTTGCCCCCATACAGAATTCAACTGCAATATTTTAATTCTAACCGGGCCTGTGTCCCCTGACAGAACACCAGAACAATTGTGAAATTGATTCATCAACAAATCACTACTTCTAGTGATATAAAATCATTAGCAATCGGGATTGACCATAATAGTATTACTATCGATTTTTGCATTGTTTGTAATTAGTCTAAATAATAATTGTGAGATATTCTTTGTTTGTACTGGCCTTGCTCCTGTCTCCTGTGCTTTATGCGCAGGACAGGCTGCAGGTTTTGGATGAGGAAACCGGCAGACCAATTGCCGGGGTGGTGGCGCGTCTGGTATATGAATCAAATGAGGAATTGATCATTTCCGATGAGGAGGGCCTGATCACTTTAAAAGAGAAAAAGCCCAAGCAACTTGTGCTGCAGCACATGGGTTATGATATCCTGCATCTATTGGGTTTGGATAAAATTCCATCACAACTCGTGCTCAAGCCTAAAGCCACACAACTGGACGAAGTAGTAGTGACCGGACAGTTTGAAGCCCAATCCATAAAAAATTCAGTTTACCAGGTTCGCACCATCAATGAGGATCGCTTTATAGCCCAGGGTGCTAATTCCATACAAGATGTATTGTCCAACGAATTGAATATGCGATTCAGTCGTGATAATGCCACTGGCCGGGCCGGCCTCAACCTTCAGGGCTTGTCAGGTCAATATGTAAAAATCTTGCTCGATGGCGTTCCAATCACTGGGAGGGCAGGTACCGCCAATGATATTGACCTCAATCAAATCAATATCAATGCCATTGAGCGCATTGAAATAGTGGAAGGACCGTTGGCAGTGAACTATGGCGCAGATGCGCTGGCCGGTGTGGTGAATATCATCACCAAAAAAGGAAATGGTCAAAAGCTTAATGTTGATGTAGCCATTCAGGAAGAAACAGTAGGACAGGAATACAATTGGCAGGGCGATGGTATTCAAAACCATTCGTTGCAATTGGGCTATCAAATAGCTCCCAAATGGTTTGCACAAGGTGAACTTCGCCGCAATCATTTTGGTGGCTGGACAGGTGATGGGGAAGGCCGTGACAAAAGCTGGTATCCGAAAACACAGCTTTTTACCGGAGGACTGCTTCGCCACAAAGGTGATAACCACGAGGTATACTACAGGCTCGATTACCTTGATGAAAACATTCAAAACCTGGGCCGTCCCGTTGTAGGTAATGGTCTACGTGATCCATTTGCCATCGATGAGCATTTTTTAACCCAACGCTGGATGCATCAGCTGCAAGGAGAGTTTGCCCTGGGCGAGGCGTTACTCAATACGGTCTTCTCCTATACCGATTTCAGAAGAAATACACATCAATTTACTACCAATCTACTTACTGAAAATACGCAAACGACCAATGATGCTGAGCAGGATACTATTCGCTATCAGGCGTATTTCTTTCGTGGAACTTTGGCCAATGCAGTACGAGCAAGCATAGGCTCTGCTGAGTTTACCACGCAGATAGGCCTGGAAGCCAATAGAGAAATCGCTGCTGGTACGAACCTCACTGATGGTGATAAGGCCATCAATGATCTTGCTGCCTTTGTATCCGGAGAGCTGAGTATCGATCGACTGAAAATCAGACCTGGGGTTCGTTTTATTTACAATAGCGTTTTTGAAACCATACCTACACCTTCGGTCAATTTGAAATATGCCTGGAGTGATCGCCTCCAATTCAGGCTGGGATATGGCAGAGGTTTCAGGGCACCATCTACCCGTGAGTTGTACCATGAGTTCATTGATGCTAACCATAATATTCTGGGCAATGAAAACCTGAAGCCGGAGACGTCTCATAATTTCAATGGCGACCTTACCTGGAGTGCGAAAAAATTGCCGCTTACCGTTACAGTCAATGGCTTCTTCAATGCGGTGACCAACAGAATTACCTTCTTTATACCGGAGCAGGCCAATCAACCAACAAGCTATACGAACTTATTAGACTTCCGCTCAGTAGGTACCAATCTTCGTACTAGCTACCAAAAAGGACCACTGACTGTAAACGCCGGCTTCTCCTATATCGGCCTTTTCCAGCAACTCAATGCTGAAGGTGAAGCGGATCAGCCCGGCTATGTATTCTCTCCAGAATGGAATACGCAGCTAAGCTATTTATGGAAGGCGCCCGCTATTACCTTTTCATCTTTTTATAAGCACACGGGAAGGGCCAAGCGCTATCAGCTGATCACGAATGAGCAAGGAGAGGAAGTACCTGAGCTGCAATGGATAGAAGCATTTAACTGGCTCGATATGACAGTGAGCAAGCAATGGGAATCTCTGAATGTGTCCCTGGCCGTCAGAAATCTGGCTGATATCACATCGGTCAATAACAACATACGCGGTGGGGGAGCACATGGTGGAGGCGGTGGCGCCACAGCCATCGCTTATGGAAGATCATATTTTCTAAGAATCAATTATCAATTCAATAAATAATCATACGAACAACAATGAGAATAGTAAAATTATTAACCATTATGTTGGCAACCGTTTGGCTGGCAGCCTGCGGTGATGAAGAGGAAGAAGCAGTTCCGGTTAATGTCAATTTTTCCAATACATCCCTGGGCATTAGTGAGTCAAACCCTTCTGCACAGGTAAATATTGTATTTTCAAGGGCCCTGGAATCTGATGCTATACTTCAGATCAATGTACAATCGGGCAGCCTCAATTATGGAGCAGATGCTGATTTCACAACCAGCCCGGAGGCAGTAAACGGTATTATTGAATATGCTGCTACAGCAGGCGAATCAGAATTCTCAGTGACTGTAGCACAGGGGTCAGGATTAAATATTCAACAGGATGAGACAATTACCTTAACTCTAACTTCACAGAATCCATTGGTATTGGTGGGCAATAATGCCACGGCCACCGTTACATTTAGTGAAAATTTCCTGGCACAATCAGGTACCATAGAGCTTAATGGTGGAGGCCCTGATATACCAAATCAGGCCTTTATCGATTTCAGCAAATTACAGCAGACCACTCAAGACAAATACAGCTGGGATTTGGGATTCAGTACTGAGGCAGGAACACATGCCGTGATTCTAAACTCACCCGCTTCACATATGGCAAGGCCTCTAGAAACCACTGATATTACTGCGGTGACCGCCGCAGATACTGCCGGTTTTGCGGGTGCAATGGTCATTCCCCAATTTGATCCAAGTGTAGGAGCTATCGCCTGGGTAGATGCACCAGATGGCGATTTAAACGAAACGGCATTTGGAGAAATCGCAGCTACCGCAGAGGAGGCAACAGTATTCATCATCAAAAGAGATAATGGAGATTGGCAAAAGGTAAAGGTCTATCAATCGGGGGAGGACTATACCGTAGAATATGCAGCTATAGATGCCACAGAAATCAATACGGCTACCATCAGCAAGGATGATGCTTTCAACTTTACCTTTTTTCATTTTGAGGATGGGTTAGTGGGTTTTGAACCACAAAAAGACAGCTGGGATATCATGTATGGCAGCTATACAGAAAGCTTCAACCTTGGTGCACCCGGCCTGAATATTCCATATGGTTTTAAAGACTTTATTATTCTCAATCGGTATAACACTAGGGTTGCCATGGTAATGACGGCAGATATGGCCTATGCAGATTTTGGCTCTGGAGATATCAATAGTTTGACTTTCGATGCTGCAATAGACGCCCTGGGCGAAAACTGGAGACAGGGTGGAGGCCCTATGAGTGCGCCTTCTCTCCATGAAGACAGGTTTTTCGTGATTGAGGATTCAGAAGGCAATTACTTCAAAATCCTTTTCACAAGACTTACCTCACCTACAGGAGAAAGGGGATATCCTGAATTCACTTTTGAGCTTGTGCAATAATGAAACCTGTTGTCATACTTTTTATCGTAATCAAATTAGCATTGGGTGGCCTGTTCATATATGCAGGCACCCAAAAATTTGTTCCTAAACCGCCACGGCCACAAAGTGAATCGGCAGAAGTTGACCCCAACGTAGCAAAGATTCGCGGGTATATTGGAGGCTTAAAGCAGACAGGCTATTTCTGGCCTATGCTGGGCGTAGCGGAAATTGCTGCCGGCGTTTTGCTCGTAAGCCAGATGCTGGCTTTGCTTGGTGCTGTAATACTGGTACCCATCACGCTCAATATTTTCATGTTTCACCTCTTCCTTACCCCGGATGATATTGGTGAGATTTTGACGAGTGGTCTTTACCTCGCCGCTAACCTGGCGATCATTGGCTATTATTTTAAGCCGCTTAAATCTGTATTTCTAAATTTCAAACTAACATAGATCTATGAAAAATTTAGTTTTAATTACGCTTATGGTTGCCTTGCCGATGCTTGTCCATGCGCAGGACAAGAAGGCGCAGGATAAGGAAGCCATCAAAGCCATGTGTGGATGTTACGATATTGATTTCCAGTTTGCAGAGACTTTCTCTTCAGACCGGGACTACAATTTTCGTGACAACTACCTGAGTGGCGGTACGGAACTCGCCTTTGTGGTAGAGGAAACCGACGACAAAATTGTAATCCAGCACCTGCTGGTAGTGAACGACACCATGATCGTAAAGCACTGGCGCCAGGACTGGATTTACGAAAACACCGAGCTATATGCTTTCGACAGCAACGCAGCCTGGGATTATGTTTCGCTACCATCCGATGCGGTGCAGGGTCAGTGGACGCAAAAGGTGTATCAGGTTGATGACAGCCCACGGTATGAGGGTTCAGCAACCTGGGTGCATGTAGATGGCCGACATTATTGGGAAAGTGTATCTGATGCACCGCTTCCCCGTAGGGAATTCTCTCAGCGAAGTGACTATAATGTTATGAAGCGTCGCAATCGCCATGAAATCTTTGATGGCTACTGGGTGCACGAGCAGGATAATGACAAAGTGATCAGAGCGGTAAATACTGACGACAAGGTTATTGCTCAGGAGAAAGGCTACAATGTGTACACCAAACTAGAAATGGATGCATGTCAGCCCGCTATTGACTGGTGGAAGGAAAATAGTGCTTATTGGGCTGAGGTAAGAACCGTGTGGGATGAGATATTTGCTACCAAGAAAAGATTGGCGTTGAACATGCGTGTGGATGATCAGATTCTCTTCCAAAGACTATTTGCCCTTGGCGGACAGTACGAAGGAAAGGATTTTGATGCTAAGAAAGTACGCCAGGAAATAAAGGCGGCTATTCAAAAACACCTGGCCACTGAAGAAATCAAGCTGGCTAGTAATTAAAAATCAATTATTTCGATTGGATAAACCCAGCATTTCTCTAAGGAGAAGTCTGGGTTTTTTTGTTTGCAATATTTTAGGGCTTAATGATGAGACTGAATTACATTTTATGATTTTAGTCAGTTTGACAGCCTTTTCAGTTTTTAGGGATACAATTGACCACCAGCTTTAAATATCTTTATTCAAAATTCAAGGCAGATGAACCAATACGCTGAAATACTCGAGGAAACGATCAACCGTAGATTTGATCATGCAACTTCTACAGATCACAATCGTGATGCGATCGATAAGGAGTTTTACATAGACCTGCTTTGTGTGTTTCATGACCCGGATAGATTTGAAGCCAGCGATTTCACAAAGCATTCGATAGGCGTAATTCTCAATTACCTGCGGCAGACACATAAACTATATCTCAACAGAAGCCTGGCGGAATTGGAATATGCAGCTGCTACACTGGCCGCTAAGGAACCGGAGCTATCTCATGTACAGGAAATTGTGCAGGAGTTTTTCGGCAGGTTCAAACAAAGCCTGGAGACGCACATTCAGGAAGAAGAACAGCACCTATTCCCCTACATCGATTACCTCAGCAAAATCACAGGCAATGGAGATAAAGGCCAATTTACATCATCTAACCGGCTAATGGACTTTATGCTACATCATGATGATGAATTGGAGGCAGCCATGAGCGATATGGTCAATCAGTTATCTAAAATGCCGGCCACTTACCAGAGCAGTTTTGCTTATCGTATGCTTTTGACGCGCTTCAGTATTTTTGAATTGGACCTACGCATCCATGGCAAAATGGAAGATGAAGTATTGGTACCGATGGCTTTGCAATTGGAGCAGCAAGTGAAAGGGGTGGAGTAGTTGGAGCTCGGCAATAGTGGCTTAAATCAAATTCAAGATCTTATTCTACACAGAAGCCGCTAATGATTAATATGTCAACAGCTAATTCTAGGTTACACTAATGACTTTTGGTTTCTCTTTAAGAGCTTGCATCAGGCTTATTAGCTGATGATTGTTACGCATCAAACTTTTATCATCCTCATTTAATTCCTTGAGAATATCAGGATTAAGTTGGATTTCAAGATGCTTAAACGCCTCTGAAGGATTATACTTCCCGAGAGATACGTCATAGTTGGAAATACTTCTGTTTGAAACCTTTTCAATTAATGCCTTGGATTCAAACAAGAGCACTTCAATTTGTGGCTCAAATACTGTAAGACTGAAGTTCTCAAAATTTCCAATGTAGTTGTTTATAAAAGCCTGCTTTTCTTTTATTTTTAATTGATCTGTTGTGTCAGCATCAACCACAAGAAACACAAATTTTTCCTTTTCAAAATCTTCTTCAAGAAATGTGCGCGCTAATGATAAAGCAGAAGAATAGCCACCTGCATTTCTGATGCGTGTATTTATTAATAAATCCATCGGCAAGACCATGGTTAATAGCTTACAGTCAAACGCCCCTTCAGTTATGATGATTTTTTCCATTATGATTCTATATCTGCAAGAATATTATAATTGGATAGCCCATTTTTAATTGAATGTAAGTATTTCTTCTTTAAACCCCTAATCAAATAATCATGTTCCAAAGCACGCAGTATCTCTTCTCGCTCCCACATTAAAATAGTTTGGGAGGATATAAAGTAATAAATACTTCATTTTTAGAATTTTTTCTACAATATTGACAATATTTGTCCAGAATATTTATTCAAGAAAAATAAGGAAATGACCATTAATGAATCTTTTGGGGAACACATTAGAAAGTTAAGGGAAGAAAGTGGGCTTCCTCTAAGAAAAGTTGCTGCAGTTCTGGACATTGATCCATCTACACTTAGCAAGATTGAAAGAGGAGAACGGTCTGCGAATAAGGAAATGATCCCTGTTTTAGCAGAACTGTTTAAAGAAGATACAGAAACACTTGGTTTGATTTTGCTCAGCGACAAAGTGGCCTACGATTTAATGCAGGAGGAAAACCCAAATGAAATTCTTAAAGCAGCGGAGGAGAAAATCAAGTATTTAAAAACCAAAAGCCATCAGCAAGGCAAATTAGATTTTGACAAGTAATGACTATTCAAGCCCTTGTAGAAAAATATCGATCGGACAGAGTAAGTTGCCTCAAAACAACTTACAATGAAACGCAAGTGCGGAATGACTTTATTGATCCGCTTTTGAAATGTCTTGGGTGGGATGTTGATAATTATAAAGGAAAAACGCAATTCCTAAGAGATGTTATTCAGGAAGAATATATTGAGGTAGAAGACGAAACAACTAAAAAGAATCCCGATTACACATTACGTATCAACGGCACCAGAAAACTATTTGTAGAGGTTAAAAAACCTTCGGTTAACATTTTAAAATCTGCCAAAGCAGCTTTTCAAACGAGAAGATATGGCTGGAATGCCAATCTTGGCATTTCGATTTTAACCAATTTTGAACACCTTATTATCTATGATTGCAGGTTTAAACCGGATGTTTCAGAGCATGAGCAAGTAGCCCGAATCAAAATTTTCAGTTTTGAAGAATATGTTGATGCCTTTGATGAGATTCAGCAATTGGTATCGTTTAATTCTGCAAATTCCGGTCAATTAGACGACCTGTTTTCTATTTATGAGCGAAAAGGACAAACTTTTGATGACTATTTCTTAAGTCAGATAGAAGGCTGGAGACAAAAATTAGCCATTACTGCTATTGAGAAGAATGCGAGCCTGGATGATGAAGACATTAACTTTTTGATTCAAAGGCTGCTTAACCGGATTATCTTTCTGAGAATTTGCGAAGATCGAACGATAGAAAAGTTTGAAACGCTGAAAAATATCAAAAGCTATGATGAGCTGAAGCATCTTTTTCAACAGTCGGATAAGAAATTTAACTCTCGCCTGTTCGATTTTATTGAAGATACGCTTTCGCTCAAAATTGACATTGACTCTGAAGTGCTAATCGAGATTTTCAATGAACTCTATTATCCATTAAGCCCGTATGATTTTTCTGTTGTTGACCCGACAATTTTAAGCCAGATCTACGAAAGGTTTTTAGGAAGCCGTATTGTTCTCGAAGAAGGAAGACAACTCACCATTCTGGAAGAACCGGAAGTTTCTGCATCTAATGGTGTTGTTCCGACTCCCAAAATAATTGTAGAACAAATTATAAAAGACACTTTATCTCCATTAACGACAGGAAAAACCTTTACTGAGTTAAGTACGATCAAGGTCGGAGATATATGTTGCGGTTCAGGAACTTTCCTTATTTCTGCATATGACTACATCCAGCAAAAGGTTCTGGAAAAACTGATTGAAGAAAATACGAGTAGTAATGAGTTGATTTACCAACTGGATGAAACCACATCTGCACTTACTCTTAAAGCTAAGCGAAATATCCTTGAGCAGAATATTTATGGAGTTGATATAAATCCTTATGCCACCGAAGTATCCGAATTCAGTTTGCTTTTGAAACTTTTAGAGGGAGAAAATAAAGCTACGGTTGACAACTTCATTAATCAACATGCCGAAAAAGTTCTGCCAAGTCTCAAAGGAAATATTAAATGTGGGAATTCATTGGTTGATTCCAAGTTCTTTGAGTTTATGCCAGAGGCACTTGAAAACGACCAACTGCTGCATAATGTCAAACCATTTGATTGGAAAATAGAATTTCCATTTTTGAAAGATACAAAGGGTTTTGATGCAATTATTGGCAACCCTCCTTACGTACGCATACAAAATCTCGTAAGATATGCTCCTGAGGAAATAAAGTATTATCAATCTAATGTTCCCGGTTACAGTGTTGCAAAAAAGGAGACGATTGATAAATATTATGTCTTTATTCAACGAGCCATTGCCTTATTAAATGCAAATGGATTTCTTGGCTACATTGTGCCCCACAAGTTTTTTCTTATCAAAGGAGGCAAAGCATTACGGGAATTTATAACAATGAACAGTCAAATTTCAAAGATCACACACTTTGGGGTTACACAGGTATTTCCAGATCGATCGACATACACGGCTATCCTAATTCTTCAAAAAGCTAAAAAGACAGACTTCCAATTTAAGCGAGTTAGAAAAATCACACCTGAATTGCTCGAGAAACAAGATGCCTTCGTTTCATACCAAACAGATGCTTTCAATGCTGATCCATGGATATTCCTTTCACCGGACACTGAAAAAGTCTTTAACAAGCTTCGTTCTGAGCAGTCCGTTCCGTTAAAAGAATTGGCAGAAATATGTGTGGGTTTACAAACTAGTTCTGATAAGATTTACATTTTTGAGCCGGAAAGCGAAACATCAAATACATATAGGTTTACCAAGAATGGGAGACAATGGGAAGTTGAAAAAGGAATATGTCTTCCGGCTATTTATGACTTGTCATTTGGCTTATTCGATACCATAGCAGCCAATTCCCTGATTATATTTCCTTATTCAATTGGAAATGATGGAGCACATTTATTCAGCGAAGAATCGTTTGAAAGCAACTTTCCGCTTGCTTGGTCATATTTACAGGAGCATAAGCCGCAATTGGTGAAAAGAAGCTTGCAAGGGAACAACCCCAAATGGTATCAATTTGGACGTTCTCAAAGCCTGACAAGATTTCATAATACACCAAAACTTGTTTGGTCTGTTTTAGCAACCAACCCTCCCTATGCTTTTGACAATAATGATCTTCAATTCACCGGTGGAGGAAACGGTCCCTATTACGCATTAATTAGCCGATCAGACTATTCACTTCTGTACTTCCTCGGTATTTTATCACATCCACTTTTTGAGAATATGGTGAAGGCAGGAGCAAGTGAGTTTAGAGGGGCTTATTATTCCCACGGCAAGCAGTTTATTGAAAATATTCCTATCCGACAGATTGATCTCGACAATACTTCCGAAAAAGAAAAATATAACACCATTATTAAACTGGTAGAATCTCTGATCAAAACGAAAGCACAATTAAAAAGTGCAGCATACGGATCGAAAAGAACGGTACTCCAAAGAAAAGCGGACACACTCTTTGATCAATTAATTCAAAGCATCAATCTTTTGTATGGGATCAATGAGGAGGAATTTAGTCTGGTCATGAATGATGATATGTTCACCACAGAATTAGAAATAGAAGAATAATGGGACAGGTTAAAGAAAACATAAGTGCTCAAAAGTTAAGAGGTGGTTATTATACTCCTCAGGCTATTGCTGACTTTTTATGCCAATGGAGTATTGACAAAAGCACCAAACGAATTTTAGAACCGAGTTGTGGTGATGGTAACTTTATTGAATCGGCCATACTTCGGTTCAAAGGACTGGGGATTGAAGGAGAAGACTTAAAAGGCCGGATCAAAGGAATTGAATTGCTGGAAGAAGAATCACTGAAGGCCAAAGCAAGGGCCGCCAATTTGGGTCTGAATTCCAATACCATCGTTAACAACGACTTTTTCCATTATATCAGCAGTAATGGAGTTGAAAAGTATGATGCGGTTATCGGAAATCCTCCTTTCATCCGCTATCAAAGCTTTCCCGAAGAACACCGGAAGTTGGCTATTGGGATGATGCAGAATCTTGGCTTGAACCCCAATAAACTCACCAATATCTGGGTTCCCTTTTTAGTCGTTTCCGCTTCCTTATTGAAGGATAATGGCAGAATGGCTATGGTGATTCCAGCCGAACTGTTCCAGGTGAAATATGCAGCAGAAACAAGGGTTTTTCTCTCCAAGTTTTTTGAACGTATTACGATTATCACTTTCAAGAAATTGGTTTTTGCCAATATTCAACAAGAGGTGGTATTGCTACTTTGCGAAAAGAAAGTGCATCATGGAAAAGGAGTAAGAGTAATCGAATGTGAAAATCTTGAGGAGCTGAAGTCGATCAATTTCAATGCAATCAACGGTTCCAATGTGAAGCCTATCGACCATACTACTGAAAAATGGACAAAGTACTTCCTAAATGAGGATGAAATCAATCTTTTAAGAAGGTTGAAAAAAGATAAGCGAGTTATCACTTGTGGTGACATCATGGAAGTAGATGTTGGGTTGGTAACAGGCAGAAATGAATTTTTCATGTTGAAAGAGGAGCAGGTCAGGGAATGGAAATTGGGAAAATATACCATTCCGGTAGCCAGCAAATCCAACCAATTGAAGGGAATTACATTTTCAGAAAAGGATTTTTCCGATAATTCAAAAGCGCAAAATGCTATTCATTTGTTCATTCCACCCAACGAAGATTTTGAAAAACTGCCGAAGGAATGCCAAAAATATATTGAGTATGGTGAGCAACAGGGGTTTAATACCGGATACAAAACTCGGATAAGGAAACGGTGGTATATCACTCCATCCTTATGGGTGCCGGATGCTTTTGCTTTGCGACAAGTAGGCGATTACCCTAAACTCATTTTGAATGAAACAGGTGCTTCTTCTACAGACACTATTCACAGGGTCAGGTTTAAAAAGGGCGTCAATAGATGTATGGCCGCCATTTCTTTCTTAAACTCACTTTCCTTTGCCTTTTCAGAAATCACCGGGCGAAGCTATGGCGGTGGGGTAATGACTTTTGAACCCACAGAAATTGAAGAAATACAAATCCCCGTTTTAGCTGATTTAGAAATAGATTTTGATCAGGTGGATGCCTTGATCCGTCAGCGAAAAATTGAAGAAGTATTGGATATTGTGGATGAAACCTTGTTGATCAAACATCATGGGTTCACTAATGCTGAGGTGGAAGTTTTGAGAGGAATTTGGAGGAAGCTATCTCTACGCAGAATAAATAGAAAAAAATAGATTTTATCTACGCCACCACCCCAACCAGCGGGGCAGTGAAACTTACAGCGGTGCCCTGCGGATGGCTGGTGATTTCCATGTGGCCACCATTTCGTTCAATAAAATCCTTGCACATCAGCAGGCCGATTCCAGTGCCTTTTTCCTTTTCAGTACCCGTTTTAGTAAAGCTCTCACCCTGTTCCAGGATCTGACTGATTTCCTTTTGCGTCATACCCACACCCTGGTTGGTAATCTTCACCGAAAGATAATCTTCCATCATGGCACCTTCAATTTCAATCCTGCTGTTTTTGGGAGAAAACTTGATGGCATTGTGCAACACGTTGCGCACCACAAAATCAATCATATCCCGATCCACCCACACCTCATGGTCCAGCTGTACTTCTTTCACCTGTAGGCGGAGCTGCTTTTCTTCCAGGAGCAACCGGAATAGCTTGATATTTTTTTCTACCAAGGGAAGTATCGCGGTACGCACAGGATTAAAGCTCACATAATTCTGCTGTAGGCGCGACCAATGTAGCAAATTGTCGAGTAGCAGGCTTAGGTTTTGCAAAGCAAACTTCGTCTTGTTGCTCACCACGGCAAACTCCTCATTCGTCATTTTCTGATGGTGGTTGAGCAGCAGATTGAGAAAGGAATCTACGGTAGTGAGGGGGCTTTTGAGGTCATGAGAGATAATAGAAAAGAGCCGGTCCTTTAGAGCATTGAGCTCACGCAGCTTATTTTCAGAATGGCTGATTTTGTCTAGCAGAAGCTCCAGCTCCTGGGTGCGCTCCTTTACCTTTTGTTCCAGCTGATTGCGTTGCTGCTCAATGATCTCCTTCTTCTCAATTTCTTGCTTGCGTCGCAATTTTTCTTTCTGGATAATTTCGTCGCTCAGCTTTTTACGCGTTTGATTGAGCCTGCTGGCCAAACCCAGTGAGAACAGGATCACTTGTGCAGCCACTCCATATTGCAGCAGATACCGGGTAAAGAAATTGTCAGGCAGGTAGCCTAGTTCACGGAAAATGAAGAGCACCCCACCGATATTGAACAGCAGGTAGGCAATGAGAAACCAAAGGGCCGGTTTATAGCCTTTTCTGTAAATGACTATACTGAGTATCGTAATGGAAGTCATCACGGTAGTGCCCAGTAAACCAATGATAGAGTTGGTTTCATTGAGCAGATTCAGCAAACCCGAATAATTGAAAGCCCACAAGCCAAGCGGGAGAAAATAAAAGATCAGCAGCCCATTTAGAAATTTATTCCAGCCCGGGGTATGCTGTCTCGTGAGCAGGTAACTTTTCGTAAAGAGAATCCGTGAGATATTGGTAAGCGGTATGATCAGGGCATAAAAATGTACATCCCACCGTGGCGATTCTGGCCAGATGTATTCGATACTAAATCCGTAAAAGAAAAAGAGGTAAATACCAATACCCAGAATTGAGAGTACATAATACAAATAACTCTGATCCTTTACTGACACATAGATCATGAGGTTGTAAAAGGACATCACCAGGATCAGCCCAAAGAATATACTTTGCCCAATCAGGCGCCAGTTTTCCTGATCTCTAAGGGATTCATAAGAAAGCACTTTTACCTGATCGATGGCAGGCGAAGTTTCCAGCGGATAGGATTTAATGATTTTGATCCGATAGGCACCACTTTCATCAATGCGAATAAGATTTCTATGACTTGCATAAGATCTGGATGACATGGGCAGCATCCTGCCACTCTTGCCAACAATCGCCTGATCTTTGTAGACAACCACTTCGCCCCAGGGGCCGATCTCCAAAAAATTCGGGTAATAGGTATCTGTTATTTCAATGGATGCGGATAACCAAAGCGTATCATTCGGTGCAATATTCCGGGGCTCCACCGTTTTTGAAAATAGGCTGTCCTGATACCAGCCGGAAACCAAAAGGCTTTGACTATGGCCAGGGAGTGCCAGGCTCCCAAAAAGAAATATGAACAGCAGCTGCCTCATTCTTATTCTATTATGGCTAATTTAGTTATTCAGGAAGTATGAAGCAGGAAAAAAAGAACAGGATACTCATTGCTGAAGATGATTTTGTGGTTGGGAAGAACCTTTCCTTCTCCCTTACCGAACATGGCTATGAAGTGTTGGGTGTGAAAGAAAGTGGTGAGGAACTGCTGATGGCCATGAAACAAGAGCAACCCGATCTGGTCATTATGGATATCAACCTGGCCGGCATGCTCGATGGCATCACTGTCGCCGGGCAGATCAACGAGCAGCTTAACATTCCGGTGCTTTACCTTACCTCAGACCGGGACCGTATGACGCTGGAAAAAGCCAAGCTTACCCATCCGGCTGGCTATTTAATCAAACCCTTTGATATAGATGAGTTGGTATCTGCCATTGAGTTGGGCATTTATAACCATACACTCAACAAGGCCACCGTTCGCACTGAAGCCAATGAGGCGATGATCAGTGGTACCCATTTGTTTGTGAAATCAAAGAATCGATTGGAGAAGGTAAAGTTCGATGACATTCTCTATGTGGAAGCCAATGACATCTATGCCAGCCTGGTGACGCTACAGCATACCTACATCTTGAGTTATCCCCTCAAAACCCTGGAAGAGATGCTTCCGCCAAACCCATTTATGCGGGTGCACCGTTCATTTATCATCAACCTCAACCAGATTGAGGCCATAGAAGACAATATTATCATTATCGGGAAAAAGAATATTCCTATAGGGAAAACCCACCGCACAGAATTGATGAAAAGGCTATCCATTATTTAGCCAAATTTCCTTTACCTGAAATTTTAATCCCTTAACCTGAAAAATCCTGTCGTTCGCAAGGTGCAAACGTTTTCACATTTTTGATTCAGCTACATTGGCTCACAAATAAGCTAATTAAACCCAAAAATGGCTTCTGAATCGTTTGTCTTTGCAGGCTGGATAGTAGTGCTGCTATATGCGGCAGTGATATTGTTTTTTGTGATCCGCGGTGCCCGGCAAACAAAGAATATGCAGGACTATGCTCTTGGCAATATTGCCTTTTCACCGGTAGCTGTAGGCCTTGCCCTGGCTGCCTCAATGACAAGCGCGGCTACCTTTATCATCAACCCCGGATTCATTGCCTATTATGGAATCAGCGGTTTTATTTCCCTGGGGATTGTATTCGCCCTTTCTGCGGTACTGTCATTGATAGTTCTCACCAAGAGCTTCCGCAAAATCGGCATGAGCGTAAAAGCCATGACCATGGCACAGTGGATTGGTACACGATATAATTCTAAAGCTTACGCATTATTCTTTGGTGTAATATCGCTCCTACTGATCACCTTCATCGTATTGATCTGTGTAGGCCTTACCAAACTCTTGTCTGCATCACTGGATGTGTCAGAGGTGTATGTGTTGGCCGGTGTGGTATTATTTGTGTTTGGCTACATGATGTTTGGGGGTGCCAACTCCATGGTCTATACCAATATGGTGCAGGCACTGCTCATGCTAATTGTGGCTGTGATTCTACTTACTTCAGGCTTTGATCATTTTGCAGCTGGTGTCGACGGATTTCTGGCTAAGCTGAAGGCCATCGACCCTCAGCTGGTACAGCCCACCAACGCGTCAAGCCCATTATTCCGCGATTTCTTTGAAATTATATTTTGCCAGGTGGTGGTTGGTGTGGCCGTCGTATGCCAGCCCCACATTATTACCAAATCCTTATTACTTAAGGATGATAAGCAGGTCAATAAATACCTGATTACCGGAGTTACGGTAGAGATCCTTTTCTTTTTGGTGGTCTTTGCTGGTCTTTATGCAAGGCTGGAATTTCCCAATCTTACCTATAATGGTGAGCCAATAGCCCTTGACGGTGTGCTATCCAGCTATGTGGTCTCGCGGTTTCCAGTGTATGTAGGCCTAATAGTAGTGATGGGTTTGATATCTGCCGGACTTTCCACGCTCGAAGGGCTGATTCAAACACTTTCTACCTCCATTACTAATGATGTCATTAAAGAAATTTTTCCACGATGGACGATCAATCCTGTAACCATCAATCGGTTTACCATCATGGTGCTGGCGGTCATCAGTTTTGGGTTCAGTTACCAACAGTTGGTAAGCCCTGATCTTAGCGTAGGCATTTTCGCGCAAAATGGTGTTTATGCTTATTTCTCGGCAGCTTTTGTGCCGGTGCTGTTTGGCATGTTTTTGAAAGACGTACCCACCTGGGTGCCATTTTCGAGTAGCATAGCATCTGTGGTGATTCATTTTTCGGTGTATTACGGAAGGTTAGGGCCATACATGCAGGAGGCGGTACGTAACCCCGCCATTGCCTCAACAGCTGCTATTCTTGGCTCGCTTTTCATTGGCCTTGCAGGATATTATATCTACCAGTTAAAAAACAATAAAACCCTGGTCAATACATGAGAAGTCTATTGATCATTATAGCAAGCCTAATCATGGTATTCGTAACCAAAGCACAGCCCTATAAATATTCGGTCGATTTTATTGACCTCAATGATTCCATTAAAGTGGCTTACGTGGATGAAGGTCCCAAGGAGGCACCGGTTATCCTGATGGTACATGGATTGGGTGGCTATATCAAAAACTGGTATCCCATTATTGACCAGATGTCAGGTTCATACAGATGCATTGCACTTGATCTACCAGGCTATGGCGCTTCTTCCATTGTAAAAATACCGGGCAAATTGTCAATGAATTTATTCGCCGATGCAGTGGACCAGCTTGCCAAACAACTGGGTCTTTCAAAGGTGAACTTACTGGGCCATTCTATGGGAGGCCAGATATCGATCATACTGGCTTTACAAAAACCTGTCTGGCTCGAAAAACTAATCCTGGCTGCCCCTGCCGGTTTTGAAACTTTCAATGCTCAGGAAGAGCAGGCGCTGCTTCAATTTGGTTCTGCTGAAGCTTTTGCTGCACAAACCGAGGCGCAAATAAGAATGGCCTATGCTATGAATTTTTATGAACAACCGGCATGGGTTGAGGAGATGATTGAAGATCGGCTAATGGCCATCGCTGAACCCAACTTTCAGACGTATTGTGCTGTGCGCGCTGCGGGTGTGGAAGGTATGCTGGCCAACCCTGTTGCAGATAGGCTGAAAGAAATCCAATACCCCACCTTAGTGATTTTTGGTGAGGAAGATAAACTCATTCCCAATACCTATTTACACCCTGACCTAACAGTTCAGAAGGTTGCGGAGGTAGGTAATACAATTCCAGAGGTAACAATAAAAACTTTGCCCATGGCTGGTCATATGCTTCAGGTAGACCAACCGGCGGCCTTTTCCAATCTAATTCAATCCTTTATTCAACCTTAAACTTTATGATATGAAGCGTTTTTACCTAATCCTAATGATTTGCTTCACCGCCCTCTCGGCATTTGCCCAAACAGGCACGCTTACCGGAACGGTGACTGATGCTTCAGGCGAAGCGTTGATTGGAGCAAATGTGCGCCTATTGGGCACCAACAATGGTGCCATCACCAATACAGAGGGAAAATTTACGGTAGCAGGAATCAATCCAGGAGAATACACCGTATTGGTTTCCTTTATTGGATATAAAACTACAGAGCAGGAAACGACCATTGCTGCCGGCCAAAACTCAATAGACTTCCAATTGGAGGAAGGCATAGTATTGGGCCAGGATGTAGTAATATCAGGTACCCGCATGGCTGAGAAAATAACCGAAAGCCCCGCTACCATAGAGGTGATAGGTACCAAAGAGATAGAACAATGGGCCTCTTTCAACCCCGGGGAATTACTTAGCCGCCTCAAAGGAGTAGACTACATTCGCTCAGGGGTGGTAGGCACCGGTTTAAACGTTCGAGGTTTCAACTCTAATTTCAATGCTAAAAACCTACAGGTTGCGGATGGCCGCTTTGCCACACTTATCGCTACCGGATTACCTTTTGGCCCATTGAATACACAAATCAAAGAAGACATAGACCGAGTGGAGGTTATTTTGGGTCCTAATGCGGTGTTATACGGCCCCAATGCACACAATGGTCTTGTCAATATTATTTCGAAAGACCCAAGATCCTCAGAAGGCACTACTGTGGCAGTAAGTGCAGGGAACCAAAGCGTATTTTCAGCAAGAGCCCGTCACGCTCAGGTGGTAAGCGATAAGTTTTCGTTCAAAGTGACCGGTGAATATTCAAGAGGTGAAGAATTTGAGTATATGGACTCTGTGTACATCGACAGGGTAGGTGGTTTTGACTCCCTGGGCAATCCAGTTCCCGATGGTGTAAAAGAAGGCTACAATGAGCTGGAGCTGGACCGAGACTTTGAATTTTTGCGTGCTGAAGCATCCATGTATTATTCTGTAAATGAAGAATCGGACCTTATTTTCACCTATGGACATAGCAACAGCACTTATCTGGCTCCTACCAACGTAGGTAGAAACCAGATCATAGACTGGAGAATCAACACCTTCCATTTACGATATACGAGCCCTCGTCTTTTTGCACAGGTATATCATACCACCAGCCGTACGGACGACACCTATTCTATTGATGACCGCACAAAAGCCTATTGGGCAGGTATCGATGCAGGGTTATCCGATGCTGAAGCAAGAGGAGAACGATCTTACGCTACGGGTGCCCGATTTATCGATGACTCGAAAAGATGGAATGCAGAAGTACAGTACAACAATCAATTTGGAGCGCTGGATATTGTAACCGGTGTACAGTGGCAGCGGGACATGGCCAATTCACATGGCACTTATTTGCTGGATGAAAATGAAGACGACTTTATCACCATCAACCAAATAGGATGGTATGGACAAGCACAATATGATTTTGGAAACGGTTTCAAAGGGATAGCAGCGTTTAGGGCTGATAACCATGAAATTTACGAGTTTAACTTCCTGCCTAAGGTTGGCTTTACCAAAACCACAAACTCGGGAACTTTCAGATTAACCTATGGTAAAGGCATTGCAGCACCGACTATTCTCAATATGTATGGTGACCTGTTCGGTGGTTTGATCCTCGGTAATGCAGAAGGATTTACGCTGGCAGATGGTAGTACGGTAGAGCCGCAAGCTGTAGAAAAGCTTCAGACATTTGAAGTTGGCTACAAAGGCAACTTGTCTGACAGGTTTTATATGGATGCCAATGCCTATTACAATATTTCTGAAGACTTCCTAAGCCCTGTTACCGTGGTAGGTGTAACTACCGAAAGAGGAGGTGTGCCGATAGACCAGGTGCAGAGTGCTTTTGGTACTTATGGTGGTCTTGTAGCCACATATGTAAACTTTGGCAAATTTAATACCTATGGTGCCGACCTTCGCTTGTCATACCTGATTAACAAAAATCTCACCACTACATTGAACTACTCGTATTTTGACTATCCGATTGATGAAAATGCACTGGAAAATGATTTCAACAATGACGGTACGGTCAATAAACTGGATATTCTAGTAAATGCACCAAGGCACAAAGCCAGTCTTGGATTGAATGGCACTTTTGACAAATTCTTTGGGTCACTTTTCATGAGATGGGTACAGGAATTTGATTATTTCTCAAGCTTCCAAATTGCCGCAGCCACGCAAGATCTCGTGTATCGCGGTACACCGGTGGTGGCAGATGCCAGAGGTACTGACTCTTACAATTATGGACCTTTAGGAGGATTTATTAATGTAGACCTTGGACTAGGCTACAATTTTAACGATAACATCACACTTAGCGGACAGGTGACAAACCTATTTGATGCGCAAGTTAGAGAGTTTACAGCCTCTCCTTTTATAGGCAGATTATATTCTGTGGAATTGAAATTTGATTTTTAAAATAAATAATTAGCACAATGAAAAAGTTAAATGCATTATTAATGGGGCTCTCTGTTTTGGGCCTGATGATTTTCGCCTCATGCGGCGATGATGAAGATCCGGAAGTAACCGGTACAGTTGACGTAACCGTAACAGGTTTACCGGCCGGGGGTACAGCAGAAATTACCGTGACTGGCCCAGGCGGTTTTAGTGAAACGATTACAGGAACTACGCAACTTACGGGGCTTGCATTGGGTGCGTATACCTTTAATGTAACCGCGGCAGAAGCAAATGATAATCGCTATGTTTCTGATCAGGATCTTGTATCTGTAAATCTTACTGATGCTACTCCGGAAGTAGTAACCATCAACTATGCTGAGTTTACTCAAGTAAATGGAATCGTAGGTACGTGGGTATCGGCAGGAGCTGATGTTGCGCCATTGTTGGTTAACCTATTTGCAGTAGATTCTATTGTGGCTGTTTTTGATGCCAATCAAACGTACAGCGTAAGTCAGTATGCCGGTGGTTCTACACAACCGCTTACACTTACTGGTACCTACACCCAAAATCTGTCATCAGTAGGTAGCATCTGGGAAATAGTGGTAGACCAAACTACACCTGCAGCTTTGACCAGCGAGGGTATATTTGACATCAATGTATCTGCCAATCCTGATGAAATGCGATACGAGATTGCGCAAACCAGCCCCGATATCGGTGCTATTCCAGCTGATCCGGCAGGAGGTTTTGGAAGTACCAGCGGTGGCGTTTTAGGTGATGCCAACGTTCAGGTGTACAAAAGAAGAGCGTATTAATGTTTTGTGCTAAGGTCCGTTGCAGCATTACGCTGTGGCGGGCTTTTTCCATTTAAATCAACCCGAAATGAAGCATTTTTTAGCAACATTGATCCTTGTAGGCTTATGCATGTCGATAAAAGCGCAGGAGCAGCAAACTGTTGCTTACTTTGATCGGCCCGTACCGGAAAAAGCAGACCGGGAATTTCAGTTTCTGGCTTTTTTCTTTAACCAGGCGGTCACTAGCAATTATTATCCTACCAATGACTTTCTGAAAGGCCAAATCATCGGTAGACTGTTTGGTCAAAATACAACAAATAGTTCCGATTCACTCAGTACCATGTATTTTGAGCAGAGATTTCTGCCCTTCTTCATCTACCAACCCAAGCTTTTCAACAGCCGGGTCATACTGCGGGCCTCTTTTGAAATTGACTGGACCTGGGGTGATGTAGCCTATGGGACCGGTGGTAATTTTGGTTCCGCTATTTCTTCTGACCAGGTCAATATCCAAACCCAAAATGTTGAGTTAGAATTTTTGCCAGGCCGGCGATGGGCCATTAATCTCGGATTGCAAAGACTTTTTGATACACCATACAATCCTTACCGTACATTTTTTGATAAAATGACAAATACAGGCTACCGGCTGGCTTACTGGGGTACCGATGGTGTAGGTGTAACTGTGCGAAAAGACTGGGATTTTGCCCGACTCAAAACAGGGTTCTATCAGCTATACGAAAACAACATTCAGGAAAAGGATGATGTGATCCTTTATGAAACCAGCTACAGCAGGCACCTTACACCCGAATGGAATGTAGGTGTAAGCCTCAACTATGTGTATGACCGTGCCAATGGTGAGGGCGGGCCATCCATTCTCGGGCAAGGCCTCAATAGTACATTGAGTGATTACAACGGTGTATTCCGCTTTCGTGGACTGGGAAAATACCAGGCTGATGTGGGTTGGATGGGTACTTTCTTTCATTTCAATGAAGATATTATGCTCAACCAGTGGACCATATCCGGCTTTGCCAATTACAACTTTGGTACGGTGAGGGAAGAAACCGCAGCGGCAGGTGAATACGAAAAGGCTGTTAACATTAGCGGCCTGGGAGCCAACCTTAGGGCTGCCTATCGCTACGGACAGACAGACAAAGACATTGTATCGGTAGATATGATTTACAGTACCGGTGATGAAAATGGCATTGCAGATGAAAAATATTCCGGCGTGATGACGGGCAATACCTGGGGAACACCGGCAGCTGTATTTATAAGTAGCGGGGCCTATATACTCTTTCCTCATGGCAATGTGGTAAACAGGTTCAATGCTGCCATTACAGATTTATCCAATATGGGCTATGGTCTGATCGGAGGTACCGTGAATTTGCATAAGGCATTTATTCCCCATAAACTCAATGCCAAAGTGGGTATGGCGTATGCACAGTCTGGGTTTGCACCCTTCGGTGGAGGCAAAAATATAGGTACGGAGTTCAATGGAAACATTTCTTATGCCTTCGGTCCTTTTATGAACCTGGAGCTCCATGGAGCTTATTTGTCTCTCGGTGATTTTTATGATAGTGATGCCGTTAGGGCAGATGCCATTACAGAGCGCCCTACAGATCCCTGGACAGTTTTTATGGTATTTAAATGGTTGATGTTCTGATGCAAAAGTTTATTCCAATACTCATACTCATGCTGGCGGCTTGTACGCCTTATCCATCCACCTCTCCGGTGACCAGCATGGATCAGCTCAGCTACCCATACGCAGTAAAGAAACAAATGGTGCTCAATGATATTGAGGTAGCCTATGTAGACGAGGGGCAGGGGACTGAAACGCTGATTTTTATACATGGCCTGGGCAGCTACCTGCCGGCCTGGAAAAGAAACATTGAAGGTTTAAAACAACAGTACAGGTGTATTGCTTTAGATCTGCCGGGTTATGGTAAATCGGATAAAGCAGATTATCCATACGACATGGAATTTTTCGCTAATGTGGTCGCAAATTTTATGCAGAAGCTATCGATCAATGAAGCGACGATAGTTGGGCATTCCATGGGTGGGCAAATCGCCATGACCATGGCCTTGTATCATTCAGAAAAAGTTAAAAACCTGGTGTTGGTTTCCCCTGCTGGCTTTGAAACTTTTCATGAGGGTCAGAAGCAGTGGTTTAGGGATGTTTTTACTGCCAGGCTGGTAAAATTGACCCCTGCTGATGCTATTCAGAGCAACCTGGCTTACAATTTTTATGACATGCCCGAAGAGGCTGAATTTATGATCACGGATAGGCTTGCTATGCGTACGGCCAGCGATTTTGACTGGTACTGCCATGCCATAGAATACTCTGTAAAGGGAATGGTAGATCAGCCGGTTTTTGAGTTTCTACCAGATATAAAGCAACCTACATTGGTGATTTTTGGGGAAAATGATAATCTCATACCTAATAGATTTCTCAATCCTGGCTTTACCAGAGAGGTAGCAGAAAAGGGAAATGCACAGCTCCCCAATAGTGATCTGGTGATGATACCCAATTGTGGTCATTTCGCGCAGTTTGAAAAGCCCGCTGAGATCAATGAATCAATTTCAAAATTCTTAAAACAGTAATCAAAATCTAAAAATACGATGAGCAATAGACTGGAAAACAAGATAGCCATCATTACAGGTGGAGCCAATGGAATAGGCAAAGCAGCTGCCGTGCGATTTGCCGAAGAGGGCGCCAGGGTTATTATTTGGGACCTCAATCCTGATGGAGCAAAAGTAGCTGAATCACTCGGCGGCAAATTCATGTCCGTGAATACTGCAGATTACGAGGCAGTAGGTAAGGCCGTTGAGGAGGTGATAGAAGAGTTTAAAAAAATTGACATATTGGTCAACAATGCGGGTATTACCAGGGACGCTACATTGAAGAAAATGACACCTGAGCAGTGGCAACAGGTGATAGACGTAAACCTTACCGGAGTTTTCAATTGTACCAAGCATGTGCAGGAGCATATGGTCAATGCTGGCTATGGAAGAATTATCAACACTTCATCAGTTGTAGGCTTATATGGCAACTTTGGCCAAACCAATTATGTGGCAGCCAAGGCAGGTGTAATTGGCATGACCAAAGTATGGGCACGTGAACTTGGGCGCAAAGGCATAACAGTGAATGCTGTGGCACCCGGTTTCATAGCTACGGATATGGTGATGGCCATGCCGGAGAAGGTCATTGACATGATGAAAGAGAAGGTGCCTGTACCGCGATTGGGAGAGCCGGCAGATATTGCCAATGCTTATTTATACCTGGCATCAGACGAGGCATCCTATGTAAATGGAGCCACTTTAAGTGTAGATGGGGGAATGACTATTTGATATGAGAAAGGCAGTCATAAAAGCATCGTCCATGTATGCCCCGCCCCGTGTGGTGCCCAATAGCTATTTTGATGAGTCGCTGGGCGAAAATGTGTCGGAGTGGCTGGAAGAAAATGTACACATCTTTAATCGCCGCTGGTGTAGTCCTGAAGAATCAACAGCTGATTTGTGTGTACAGGCAGCCGAGCAAGTATTAAAGGAGGCAGGTTTAGCACCTAAAGATATCGACCTGTTGATTATCGCTACAGATACACCGGAATACATTTCACCGAGTACAGCCTCTAAGGTGCAGCATATAACCGGCATGATCAATGCCGGCACATTCGATATGAATACTGCCTGTGCCGGATTTGTCACAGCGCTGGATTCCGGCAGCAAATACATTGCTGCTGATGCACAGTACAATCATGTGATGGTTATTGGGGCCTATGCTATGAGCAAGCACCTCAATATGACAGATAAAAAGACAGTTACCCTCTTTGCCGATGGTGCCGGCGCGGTGATATTAGAGGCTAGTCAGGATAGCGAAAGGGGTTTTCTGGCGAGTGAGCTGCGTACCCAGGGTCAATACTGCGATTGGATGGGCATTTATGGAGGAGGCACCTTTATGCCAGTCAATGACCAGACATTGGCCAATAAAGATCATCAACTGAAGTTCGTTAAAAAATTTCCACCTGAATTGAACCCTGAGACCTGGTCAGATATGGCTCGCAAGCTGGCGGATAGGATTGGTGAGCCTCTGGAAAACGTAAGTCAATTTTTCATCACCCAGATCAACATCAACAGCATTTGGGCAACCATGGATATACTGGGGCTGCCGAGAGAAAGAGCGCACACTGTCATGCACCAATATGGCTACACGGGCTCTGCTTGTATTCCTATGGCATTTGAAGAGGCGCGCCAGCAAGGAAAACTCAATCGTGGCGACTTGATATTTTTCATTGGATCGGGTGGTGGATTGGCTTTTGCTTCTGCCGCATTTAGATATTAAAACAATCGGTATGGATTATAGAATTGACTGGATAGCGCGTTGGGCTGAATATTCACCGATCAAAATAGCCGTACGGGATGCTGATACAGATGAGTCTTACACCTACGGTCAGCTCAATCAACTATCTCAGCTTTTGGCTGATCATTTTAGTCACCAGTTGGGCATTGAAAAAGGTGATAGGATCGCGGTATTGGCTGAGTATACCCCGGATTATATCGTGTTGTTTGCTGCAGCCATGAAGCTGGGGTTTATTCTGGTACCGCTGAATTATCGCTTGTCTGGTCGTGAATTAGATTATATTCTGAACAATGCCGGCGCATCATTTTTGATTGTCGAGGAAAAATACCAGCCGC
The DNA here is from genome assembly GCA_965227155.1 of Cyclobacteriaceae bacterium. Lineage (GTDB taxonomy): Bacteria > Bacteroidota > Bacteroidia > Cytophagales > Cyclobacteriaceae > UBA6059. The sequence continues at coordinate 1,748,297 of OZ245731.1, read as the reverse complement.
TGCTGGAAGGGCAACCTTGCATGGAAAAGATAGGAGGTCGTATGGGCATGGTAGAGCTCAATGCACTCCTCGGTTCGTTTGAGGGTAAAAAGCTCGACCGATCTCAGGAAAACCAGGCTACGGTTTCTGCCGATGATCCTTTGTTCATCCTGTATACCAGTGGAACTACCGGCTTTCCCAAGGGGGCCATCTACACCCATGCAATGGCTTTTTGGAACAGCATCAATACGCAGTTGCGTTTGGATATTACGGCTTCTGATCACACGCTGGTTTGTATGCCGCCCTTTCATACCGGTGGCTGGAATGTGCTGCTGAGTCCGTTTTTGCACCATGGTGCTTCCTTCACATTGCTAAGAAAATTTGAAGCCGACAGGGTGCTTCACCTGTTGGAAGATGAAGAGGCTACATTGTTTATGGGTGTGCCTACCATGCTGAAGATGATGGCCGATGATCGGGCTTTTGACCAGGTAAGCCTTAATGCATTGCGGTATTTTATCGTAGGTGGTGAAGCTATGCCAATCCCACTGATAGAGCAGTGGCAGCAAAAGGGGGTGCCTATACGGCAGGGTTACGGACTTACAGAAGTAGGTCCTAATGTGACCTCCTTACACCATGATGATGCATTGCGCAAAATTGGTAGTATCGGCAAGCCCAATTTTTATGTGGAGACCAGGCTCGTTACTGAATCGGGTGGGGAAGCAGCTCCGGAAGAAGAAGGGGAGCTATGGCTGAAAGGACCCATGGTAACGCCCGGTTATTGGAATAATGCAGAGGCCACCGAAAAGTCTATTGAAAAAGGTTGGTTTAAAACAGGGGATGTGCTCATTCGCGACGCAGAAGGCTATCTGTACGTGAAAGATAGGATCAAAAACATGTTTATCTCTGGCGGTGAAAATGTGTATCCTGCGGAGGTGGAAAAGTTTTTACAAACCCACCCGGGCATTCAGGAAGTGGCCGTAGTTGGCGTAGCTGATGAGAAATGGGGAGAAGTAGGCAAAGCCCTCATTGTGAAAAAAGTGTCAGGCCTAAGCGCAGAGGATATTCTGGATTTTTGTAGAGGCAAATTGGCAAAGTTTAAGGTGCCGAAGCATATTCAGTTTGTAACAGAAATTCCCAAAACTGATAGCGGTAAAATTGATCGCAAAAGGTTGGGGGAAGTGTGATGTCAGGCTGAATCCATCAAGGTCAGACGATAGTCGGACCTTGATTTATCAGATTCAAACGTCAGACAAGGTTAAATTATATAATACTGAAGCTAACATTAGGCTTGACTGAAATGGTTAATGAAGATTCAGTATTAACGCTATTGATTATATGGGTTAATAATTTCCAATGAGGGCACTTTCTTAAAATCGTCTATATTTCGAGTAATTAATTTGAGCCGATTAACTTTTGCAGTTGCTGCGATTATTGCGTCTGGAAGTTTAATATTGTGAGCTTTTCTAATGTTCGCAGTTTCAATTTTTATATCTTTTTCCAATCCAAATATTATCACCTCATTAATAAAATTAGTAAGTATTTTGAGATCCTCTTCATCGGTGGTCTTCCAACACATCAATTCAATTTCTGTAATTACTGAAATTGCTGGAGGAGAAATTTTTATTATTTCATCAATAAACCTTTCTGCAGTGGGCGTAAAATGGTTTTGGAGGTAATATATAACCGTATTGGTATCCCATAGATATTTTAATCCCATTCTTTTCTAAGCGCTGTTAATTGCTTATCAACTTCATTGATATCCTGCTTAGTAATGGCACCTTTATATTGAAGCCAATTTTTATCAGATTGATCTTTTTCCCGTAACCTAATGAGCTTGAGCCCTTCAAGGTCTTCTAATAATTTGATGGCCTTTTCATTGAGAATATCAACAGTAATCGTCTTCATAACAGCAAGATAATTATTATTACTCGGATTTGTCAACAACACTGAGGAGCGTTAACTCTGTTTAGAAAGCAATAATCATGTTTATTACCAATTAATAAAAAGAAGCAGATGAGAAGGCTATAGAAGTTAATATCTGACTCTATCTTTATCTTTTCGGGTTCTAAATACTTATACAATGCTGAAATTCAATTAATTCATTAAATTAAAATTTGAATAATTGTCTTACCATGACCGCTTTCACTTTTAGCGATTTCTTTAAATCAGCACGTATCGTTTTTTATCTGCTGGTCACAATTGTCACATTCATCATTGGCATTTATGTAGCGGGAATGCTGGGTGCCGGGGAGGGGCAGATGTTGGCTGCTGCAGCTATTGTTGTTGGTTATGGGATAATGGCCGCTTTTTTTGCATTGATTGCTTCCCTGCTCCTCGTCAGGTTTATTCCAATAGCGACTCTTGTTCGAGTCAATTGGCTGTTGGCCGCCATATTGCTGTTGCTCATTGGCTTAACCTATATCCGGTTTCTGGAGCGCGAAAAAGAGAGGGCCCTTCAAACAGCATTAGACCGTAAACCCAGGGTGACCCTGGCAGCTACGAAAACAATAGCAGACATTACACAGGAGGCAGAGAAGATGGGGTTGGGTTTCTTTCAGCCTAATATTTTTGAGCAAGGCAGGATTAACTTTTATGGCAACGTAAACCTGGAAAAATCCATCGTAGAACACACTCCGAATGATAGTGTGGTATTTCAAAGGACAGAAACCGGATTTACCACTTCCTATGCACCACCCTGGCTCTATCCAGAGCACATGAAGATTGATTATGGCATATTGATGTTTAAAGTAATTGGCATGGGCCAGGAATTCATCAAAGTGGAGGTCAATCGTCAAAACCATAAGTTCCGATTTGTAGACAAACTTGCTGGTCGTTTTATCTCATGGCCGGAGATGCTTATGTCTATCAATAGCGTGGAACCTCTCGATAAGTCGGTGCAGAAAATCCGTGAAAGGCCTTTCGAGCAATCAAGTGAAATTACTGCGCCTTATGCATTTTTGGATCCCTTGCTGATTGAGGAGGATTGGATGCAGGTACGCCTACTTGATGATGACCTCCGGGAAGTAGGCAAAGGCTGGATCAAATGGAAAGCTGATGGAAAACTGCTGATCAACTATTCGCTTTTGAGCTGATTCAATAAGGTATTCAGCAATAGCTAAGACGATAGGTTTTCTTGACATCTTCTAACAACCTCTCCACGTTCGCGTCATGTTGCCTTGCCGTCGGCAAGCCTTGTGCCTCCGCTAAAGCTATGGCGACACGCGGATGGCGGCCGATGGAGCGATGTGAGGCACGAACGAGTCGAAACATCTCCACGATGCTTGCAGCAATAAAAACCTGCTTGATACTGGCAGTCTGCCATTTCCAAGGAGATCCCTCCACTTCGGCCTATGGCCTGCGGTCGGGATGACGCTGGGGATCGAGCATTCTACCTCCTACCAACTCTTCCAGAACTGCGTCATGTCGAGTGGAGCATAGCGAAATCGAGACATCTCCCCGATGATTACGGCCCATAATCTTATAACTTGTACCTATTACATCATAAGAATTTGCCATGTACTGCTCGACTGATTATTTGTCTATGGCCTGTCTCCTGTCATGACACATTTAAAAGAGCAATACAACCACAACCTGCCTATAAATTCAACCAATAGGTGATTTTGAAGGTGAGCGCTCTGACCCTCGGCCCACCAAAACGAATAAATCCTGTGCCATCATTGTACGCAAAATAGTTGTCCGTGTACACCAGGAAGATATCTGATACAGGCTTGAACCGCCACTGAAGGCGGCTATTGATATTGAGGTTCTCAAGCTGGCTATTGTATTGGACAAACGTGGTAAAGAAGATCGATTTGGAGAAGGTAAAGTCAAACCTCGGTCCTATCAAAATGAGGTTTGTAGTGGTATAGGGAGATGGAAGAATGATTCTGTTAAAGTTGAAATCAATCGATGTAAAGCCAAATGGCTGATACCTGTAGCCCACACTGCCGCCAAGATTGAGGCGCAGCCCATTAAAATAATCACCCGACCGGGTGCGCAGCTCAAAAAAGAACCTGCGTCGTTGGTCAGATTCGTAGCTGGCGATAATTTGCTCATTTACATAATCTGTGCCTGCGGGCAGTTCTTCTCCGTCAGTATTGCTTGGATCAAAGGGATCAAAAAGGTAGGTGTACTGCTGTCTGAGTCGCATGCTAAACCGGGCAGTACTACGCCAGCGAATATCATATAGAAAATTGTAATCCCAGTCGAGGAACCCGTAGGTTGAGTTCCAGACTAGATCGAAATCAAAACCCGGACCATGACTCTGTACACCACCACTTTCAGGGTACCAGCTATACCTTGTGGTATGGGCTAACTGCCGAATATCCGTGCGCCTTACGAAACCAGCCTCTGGATTATAACCGGCACCAACTACTTGGGAAAAAATCCTGGAAGACCACCTGAGATCGCTATACTCCAGAGTCAACCCAGCTGCATAAGCGGCATCCTGTTGTATCTCCTCAAAAGTATGATGCACAAAGGCTTTACCGTTCCAGCGGTTGTTTGCCGTAGCAAGATTAAAGTCAGCACCAACGGTTCTGTTGAATTGGCTGAACTCTTCACGGTTAAATGCCTCTGGATCTTCAAAGGTCTGCTTGTTGACAACCAGAAAACTGACATTACTTCTGTCAAACACCTTTTGCTGTAAGGATAATACCGTGTAGTTATAAGAAGGAAGTCCGTTTTGATCGTCACTGCCCGTCTGCATAGAGAGGAACCCTAGCCGTAGATCGTCATTGACTTTTCCACTTAAGCGAGCACCAAAGGGAATAGGGTTTTGAATGTTTTGCCCAGTGGCAGTATCCTGTGATACGCCGATACGTCTGCTAAAAAATGGCCGCGTGGAAAAAGTGCCATAGTCTGAGAAGAGGTCAGCATTTTCCAGAAAAAACTGCCTTCTTTCCGGGAAAAATATTTCAAACCTGTCGAGGTTAGTCACCTGCTGATCAACTTCTACCTGCGAAAAGTCTGGGTTTACGGTTAAATCGAGATTAAGACCGGGGGTTACAGCATACTTGACGTCAAATCCTGCGGCTATATTGTTCTCAGCAGGTGTGCCTTCTTCAAAGTCCCTGTTGTAATTGGAGGCCACATAGGGAATGACAGAGATATTGGTGCCGGGCTTTCCGGTCGGCTGATCCCAGAACATCTCGCGCAGTGTAGCCATATTAACGATTGAAAACTGGCGCTCAATGGGTGACCATGTGGATCGCTCCGCAAACTCACTATCTATCCGGTAGAAGTTGACATTCCAGCTTTCGGCACCTTCTGCAAATCGTAGGGTCTTGAAGGGGATTGCCATCTCAGCCACCCAATAGCTGCCATATTGCTTTGCTTCTCCAAACCATTTATTGTCCCAATCAGGGTTGAATGCGTTATTGCCTGAACCGCCACCGGTGATGAGCACCTCTCGGCGTACACCGAATGGATTGATACCAAACAAAAACCCATTTGTTTTGTCCTTGAAACAGTCCAGTAGAATAGAAAAGCTGTCATTAGCCTCACCACGAAAATCCCTGCGTAAGGAAGGTGTGATATAATCCCTATCGGCACTTTGATTATACATGATGCCCAGTACATAAATGAACTGGTCGTCATAGAGTACCCTCGCTACAGTCTGTGAGATGGCAAGAGATGTATCATAGGGAAAATACTGCATAAAGTCATAGGCAGAGTCTGCCTCAAACCATGCTGGTTCGATCTCAGCATCCAACACAATTTTAGCATCCGTGCGTTTAATGGTGATGGATTGCCCTACAGCATTCATCACAACCAACCCAACTAAAAATAAGGAAAACAATACCTCCCGCATGGTCACAAGTTAATGCGCTTGACAGAGTATCGGTTTTTGATTTATATAAATGGGGATAATGAGTTTATGAGAAGGGGAATTAAACCTAATGAAATAAAAATATCCACGGTGTTTCCCCAGACAGGTCACAATCTTTAACACATTCTCCGTGGCTTTTCCCCTGATAGGACATTTTTCAAGCTAATCTACCGCTGCGATAGCTTCCAACTCTATCAGGCAGCCAAAATGCAATTCTCTGGTGGGGACTATGGCTCTTACCGGTTTATGATTGCCAAAGAAGTTTGCATAGATGGCATTGACCTCATCCCACAAATCGATGTTAGAAATATAAATACGCACTTGTATCACCTTGTTGATATCGCTTCCACTGGCCAGCAGTATCGCCTTCAACTTTTCAAGTACTAGCAGGCTTTGCGCCGCAATACCTTCAACAGGCTTTTTCGTCTCCGGATTGATAGGTAATTGGCCACTGATATACAATATACCATTATGGTTGATGGCCTGACTATAGTGCCCGTTGGCTTTTGGTAAGGCTGGTGTGGAAATTATTTTCATCTGTGAGGTTATTTTAGTCTTGTTAAAGATTTGTATTTATTGGTCTTCCTGGGTTTTTGATAATTCTTAGAGGCAATCAAATCGATCAAACCTAAAAACTACACTCAAATTATTGACGACAATCAGTTTTCATTTTCGCAAAATATGTCATATTTGCAATTACTTAGAATTAGTCTAAATAAGATCAATGAATGTATTTACACCTTTGATTGACTCAAACGAGCATTTGGATTGGCTGGATAAGCCTGGGATGGTCTGTACCGACGAGTGCTGTTTCAAAAAATGCTGTAAGAAATACAAGAAAAAGGGGCGCCATTGCAAGAAATGCCCTAAGCTATGAGTGCAATGCATGTAATTTACCAAAACGAAAGGTTTGCTCTCCACTATGAAGAAAGGAGAAACAGATTTTATTTATGCAATGGTCAAGACCAACTTACTTTGCGCTTTTGCCAATTACTCGCTCTCAAAAAGAAGATACAATCCATCGATATTGTCCTGTTGTTTGATGCTTCTAGCCCCGATGTAGAAATAATTGACATGCCAGGCTGTGATAGAATGCTGGCCTTTTCCCTGACAGATATCTTACTTCTTAGGGATCTACTTTCAGGTGCTTTTACCATGTTTGAGCTCACCCATTTGTTGCACGAATCTTTACAGGCATAAAGCCAGATTTCGGCAGGTCATTCTCCCAAGAAAATCATATGAATAAATAGTCATATATCATATGCGGAACTGACTGCTGTCATACTACCCTATATTCTACGCTGCTACCTTACCCTCCAATTTCAGAAAGAATGGGTACAAGCAGGCGCAACTTTTTAAAAATCTCCGGAGCGGGTGTAGGTGTTACCGCATTGAGTGCCGCAAATTTTGATTGGGCCACGGGTAGCATTTTAAAGAACCAGATCGATAATCCTGTAGCCAATAAAAAATTTCCAACCTATTGTGAAATCTGTTTTTGGAAATGCGCCGGTTGGGTGAACACTGATGAGAAAGGCGATATTTGGAAAATCGAAGGTCATCAGGAAGATCCACATTGCAATGGTCGGCTTTGTCCTCGAGGCACAGGCGGTGTAGGTATGTATTACGATGAGGACAGGCTTAAGACACCCCTTATTCGCGAAGAAAAAAACGGAAAGCAGTACTTCCGAGAGGCAAGTTGGCCTGAGGCATTTAAAGTAATAGGCGATAAAATGAAAAAAATCGCCAAAGATTATGGCCCTGAATGTACTGCCTTATTTACCCATGGTTCGGGCGGTAAGTTTTTAGGTCATTTGATGAAGGCTTACGGCTCACCTCATATCACAGCACCTAGTTTTGCTCAATGCCGCGGGCCCAGAGAGGTTGCTTTTTATGCCACCTTTGGCGAAGGTGTTTACTCACCAGAGCGCACAGACATTCGCGATACGCGCTGCCTGGTATTGATAGGTTCACATATTGGAGAAAATATGCACAATGGCCAGGTTCAGGAAATGTCTGATGCCATCGACAGTGGTGCAACAATCATAACCGTAGATCCCCGCTTCTCTACAGCTGCGAGCAAATCAAAACATTGGTTACCTATCAAACCTTCCACCGATCTGGCCCTGCTGCTTGCATGGATCAATGTGATCATCAATGAAGAATGGTATGATAAAGCCTATGTCGAAAAATATACATATGGTTTTGACCAGTTGAAAGCTCATGTGGAGACTTTTACACCGGAGTGGGCCTACGGTATCACGACCATTGAGCCAAATGTAATACGTGAAACAGCCCGAGAAATGGCCAAAGCGGCTCCTGCGACCATTGTGCACCCCGGCAGACATGTCACCTGGTATGGTGATGACACCCAACGACTTAGGGCAGTTGCCATTCTCAATGCATTGCTTGGTTCCTGGGGCAGAAGAGGCGGGTTTTACAACCCTGAGCAGGTTTCTATACCTGATTATCCACATCCACCATACCCAAAACCCAGCCGTTCTTATCTTGATTCCCTCGATGGTAGATACAGCCTGGCTACAGAAGTTATTTCCAATGGGCTTTGTGAAGTTACTACCCCCTCACCGGAGCGGGATTGTAACATAAAGGCCTGGATCGTGAATGGCACCAATCTAATAGAAACCCTTCCCGATCAAAAGAAAACCCTGGAGGCTATTGATGCGCTGGAGCTGCTTGTAGTAATTGACACAATGCCGATGGCCATTACCGGCTATGCTGATGTGGTGCTACCGGAATGCACCTACCTGGAGCGCTATGATGCTATTCGTAATTCACCTCACCGTGAGCCGGTAATTGCACTGCGCATGCCTGCTGCCAAACCAAAATACAACTCTAAGCCAGACTGGTGGATTGCAAAGCAGTTGGCCTCTGAGTTGGATCTGGATGATTATTTTGCCTACCGCAATATTGAAGAAATGTTGGACTGGCAGCTCAAAAAAGTAGGAAGTTCGCTGGCTGAAATGCAGAGGATTGGCGTAAAAAAACTGGACCGAACCTACAATGATCTTTATTATTTCGACGGGCAGGACATTTCCTTCAATACCAACACTGGCAAAATAGAATTGTATTCTACAGAAATGGCCAATGCTGGATTTGATCCCATGCCAGTCTATACAGCCCATGAGGAACCACCGCCTGGGTATTACCGCCTCAATTATGGCCGCACACCAGCACATACTTTTAGCCGTACGGTAAACAATCCAAACCTGGTGGATATCAAAGCTGAAAATGAGCTTTGGGTAAACCCCAAAGTAGCTAAGCTCTGGGGCTTGAAAAATGGTCAATACGTATGGCTAAAAAATCAGGATGATATAGTATCTACTTTTTCCATAAAAGTGAGAATTACAGAGCGCATCCGTTGGGATAGTGTTTTTATGGCCCATGGTTTTGGGCATACCAACAAAAAGCTGACCCGGGCTTTTGGCAAGGGTGCCAGCGACAACCAACTAATTTCGAAAGTGCATCTCGACCCGGTGATGGGGGGTACCGGTATGCGTGGAAATTTTGTAACCATATTGACTGAAGAACCTGAAACCCTGGCAGCCTCATGAGATACGCTATGGCCATTGATACCAAGAAATGTGTAGGCTGCAGTGATTGTGTGGTAGCCTGCCAGATCGAGAACAAAGTGCCTATCGGATACTGCCGCGAATGGGTAGTAGAATCGGTAAGCGGAACCTACCCAGACCTAAGCCTCGAATTTCGATCTGAAAGATGTCATCACTGTGCGAACCCACCATGTGTACGCTGTTGCCCCACCGGTTCCAGCCATGTAGAAGAGGGTGGCGTAGTATTGGTAGATCCTGAAAAATGCATCGGATGTGGTGCATGCATTGCTTCTTGTCCTTACGATGCTCGCTATCCTCATCCGGATGGCTATGTGGATAAATGTACTTTTTGCATTCATAAAGTACGAAAAGGGGAGCAGCCTGCCTGTGTAGAGGTATGCCCCACCAAATGCCTTTATTTTGGCGATTTGGATGACCCAAACAGCGAGGTTTCCCGAAAAATTGCAACCCGACCATATAAGCGCCTCAAAACGGAAGCCGGTACAGATCCTCAACTTTACTTTTTGATCTAATGGAAGAAGAACTTATCATCAGTGGAAGAATGAACGACAGGATTGATCCCATGTTGAATATATGGCATTGGGAGATCCCCTTCTACCTGTTTGTAGGTGGGGTAGCTGCCGGGATACTTTTTTTTGCTTCCTTCTATTATTTGCAGGGTAAGGAGCAAGATTACCCAACCACGGTAAAAAAAGCTCCGCTGATTGTTCCCTTTTTGTTGATTGTAGGATTGCTGGCCTTATTGATAGACTTAAATCACAAAGCTTATTTCTGGCGACTTTACACTACAATCCGCCTTGAATCTCCGATGAGTTGGGGTGCCTGGACACTCATGGTGGTCACACCGCTATCAATTATTTGGGCAGCGACTTATGTACGAGAACTCTACCCAAAATGGGATTGGAAGTTTCAGTGGCTCTACCAAATAGAGGCCTACTTTATAGGGCAAAGGAAAACCATAGCATGGATCTTGGTGATTTTTTCGGCCATACTTGGGATTTACACAGGGATTTTATTGAGTGCCTTCAATGCACGACCCCTATGGAACACCAGCATTTTGGGCCCATTATTTCTAGCTTCCGGTTTGTCAGCTGGGGCGGCTGTGATTATAGCCATGACCAAAACAGAAATGGAGCGACGGCTTTTTAGTAAGATTGACATTATTGTAATTGGACTGGAGCTGTTTTTCATTATCCATATGTTTATGGGCTTTTTGGCCAGCACAGAGGTGCAAATAGAGGCAGCCCAGCTATTTCTGGGTGGTCCTTATACCATTCCTTTTTGGATTTTTGTGGTATTTATGGGCATGCTGATCCCGGCATTTTTAGAACTGCTGGAATTGAGAGGACAGAAAATTCCGGTGTTGATACCGGCTATCCTTATCCTTTTTGGCAATATCATGCTACGCTTTATCATCGTTTATGCCGGGCAAGCAAGCCGATATCTTTATTAAACACAATGCAATATGGCACATCTTAACTACATAACCGGCCCTCGCAAGTACATGAATCCCTACCTGGCTGGTATCATTTTGGGGTTAGTGTTGTTGCTTTCTTTTTACCTGACAGGCCGCGGCTTAGGAGCCAGCGGTGCCATGAAAAGTGTAGTGGTCACAGCAGTAGAGACAGTTGACCATGAAAAAGCTACTGCTTCAGGTTTTTTTGGAAAATATATCAGCGAAGGCAATAGCCCAATGAAAACCTGGCTGGTTTTTGAGGTGCTCGGGGTGCTGGTAGGCGGGTTTCTTTCAGGTGCCTTGAGTGGACGACTGAAGTTTAAGACAGAAAGGCCGGCGACTGTCAGCCGAAATAGAAGGTTAATTTTTGCAACGCTAGGTGGCGTGCTCTTTGGCTTTGGCTCTCAGTTTGGCAGAGGCTGTACCAGTGGCGCAGCACTTACGGGTATGGCCACTTTATCATTGGCGGGTTTTGTTACCATGATGGCCATTTTTGGGACCGCCTTTTTGTTTGCGTATTTCTTCAGAAAAAACTGGATCTGATATGGGACCGATCGTACCGATATATGAAATTTCAGCGGAGCTTAATTTCTTGATTGCATTCATCATAGGACTGGGCTTTGGCTTTGCGCTTGAGCAGGCAGGCTTCTCTTCGAGCAGAAAACTGGCCGGCATGTTTTATGGCTATGATACTACCGTTTTGAAAGTGTTTTTCACCGCAGCGATCACTGCTATGCTGGGCCTGGTGTACCTCAACTATTTTGAGATGATAGACATGAGCATTGTGTATATCAATGAATATTATATCACATCAGCAATTGCAGGTGGTGTGGTCATGGGCTTAGGCTTTATCATCGGTGGTTTTTGTCCCGGCACCAGTGTTTGTGCCGCAGCGATTGGAAAAATTGATGCTATCGCTTACCTGGGTGGTTCGTTGATCGGCATATACCTGTTTGGTATTACCTATGATTGGTGGGCAGAAATCTACATGCAGGATTACCTGGGTGCTATCAAAATATCCACAGCATTGGGCGTTTCTGATGGCATTATGGTATTACTGGTAGTAGCAGCAGCCGTTGCCATGTTTTATGTGGGAGAATGGGCAGAGAAAAAATTTGCCCGACCTGATATTACCAAAGAGCTTTAATTATGAAAACAAGAATAATCTGGTCGATATTGATTTTGGCACTTGGTGCAGTGGCTGCCATTATCCCTCAAAAGAAAAATGATTCTATAGAGCTTAACGAGAGAGAGCTACTACGGGAGATGCTGCTTTCCTCCAATTATATTTCTACCGATCAACTGGCGCAGCTTTTGATTGAGGGTGACCCTTCAGTCAGGTTGATTGATGTACGGCCGGCTGCCGAGTTTAAGGATCCGCTGCCAAGAGCAATCAACATCCCCATTGATAGCATGTTTGCTGAAAACTATGCCTGGATGTTTGATCAAAATGCCATGAAGAATGTCATTTATGCCGAAGATAACCAGCGAAGTACGCAGGTATGGATGATTGCCCGTCAGAAGGGATTCAAACATAATTATCTATTGAAAGGGGGGCTGCAAGCTTGGAAGCAGGAAATCATTGATCCGAAGAAACCACCATCTACAGCTCCTCAGGAGGCACATGATCTATATCTAAGGCGTATGGCAGCCAGGCAATATTTCACAGGTGATAAAGCTTTGCCTAAGGTAGACTTTAAGCCTATGGCACCGGTAAAAAGTGTGAAGAAAAAGCGTGTAAAAGGAGGGTGCAGCTGATGAAATCTACCATTGCAAAACCATTGGCAATTATTATCCTCTCAATTTTCGGGTTTTTGCTGATTATAACTTATTATGCTGATAAAAGCCAGATACACCGGGAAGGTGAAGAAATGGCAGAATTAGTAGCCAGCAAGGAATACGTCTTATCAACAGATCAATTAAGCCATGAGGACGATATAGTTCTGATAGACTTAAATAATATTCCCAAAACAGCTGCGACAAATCAAATAACCTATACTCATGTCCCGCTATCACAAATTCTAGAAGAAGGAAATAGGGCTATATGGAATTCGCCGAAGAAAAAGGTTCTACATGCAACAAACAGCATCCAAGCCCATGAAGCATGGATGCTGTTAACACAAATGGGTTATGAAAACCTGTATGTAATAGAAGCAGATACTATGCCATCCACTTATTGAAATCCACCAAAGGTTTGGGGTAATGGTGTCCCAACTGAATGCCGTATTCATTAAGCTCATAATTAGGTAGCTCGGAGGGGTGATGAATTTTGTAACCGGGAATGGCCTTAAGTTCCGGCACCCATTGCCTTACGTAATCGCCCTTGGCATCATAGCGCATGGCCTGGCTGATAATATTGAAATAGCGGTTTTCTCTTGGATCATTACCAATGCCGGCCACATAATTCCAGTTGCCCCAGTTGCTGGCCACATCATAATCGAGCAGCTGCGACTCAAACCACATGGCACCCCAGCGCCAATCTATCTGCAGGTCTTTTACCAGAAAGCTGGCAACATTTTGCCTGCCGCGGTTGGACATGAAGCCCGTGTACAGCAGTTCTCGCATGTTGGCATCAATAAATGGCACCCCGGTTTGCCCGATTCGCCAAAGCTCAAAAGCCTGTAAGTCCTCCGACAATTCCAACGGTGACTTCTTAATACCACCATAGCGAAATACGTCAGCGCCGAACTTTTTAACCACAAAACGAAAATAGTCCCGCCATATCAGCTCAAACACCAACCAATAGGTGGATTGGTTCTTTGTTACTTCTTGTTCGTAGCGTTTGGCTTCTTCATAAATGAACCGAGGTGAAAGGCAGCCCAGTGCCAACCAGGGTGAAAATTTGGATGAATAGTCTTCGCCTAAAAGGCCGTTTCGGGTGGACTTATATTGCTTTAGCAGGTTTCGTTCCCAGAAATATTGATTCAACCTTGCAATACCCTGACTTTCTCCACCTGACAAACTAATCACACTGCGCTCATCATCGATGGGCTCCTCAAGGTTAAGCTGCTGCAGTGTAGGGATTTCAGGCCAATCATTGAGAGCCACCGTTGGGATTTGCTGTGGCGTGGGCAAAGCCTTTTTGATTTCGGCATTACGCTCGCATTCTTTCCGAAACTTGGTGAAGATATCGGGCAGGTTGCGGATAGGCCAGGGGATATCTTCTATGTGGTAAAGGGTCGATTGCCAGTATAGCTTTAGCGGAATTTTGTGCTTCCACAATTCATTTTCCAAAGCATTTTCGATAGTTATTTCTTCAGTGCCCACTTCCTTACTACCAAATACAGCTTCAATATCATATTGCTCGCAAAGTGCAGGAATAAGCTCCTCGGGTTTGCCCTCCAGTACTAGCAGGTTACTGCCTTTGGCTTGCAATGAGGATTTGAGATCGTTTAGGGATTCTAATAAAAAGCGTCCAAAGAACACTCCCTGCTTGGGAAACCCCAGATGTGTATTTTCAAATTGCCTTGGGTCAATGCAATACACCGGCAGGATTTCATTGCTTTGCCCTAAAACTTCTATTAATGCCTTTTGATCGTGTAATCGGAGGTCATTTTTAAACCAAACAATTGCCTTTTCCATGCTCACCTAACCGGACGTTTCAGGGAATGGTTTAGCTCCCCCACGCAGTAATCACAATTTTCCGTGCACCACCATGGTTTCGATGTTCGCCCAGGTAAATGCCCTGCCATGTACCGAGATTCAGGCGGCCATTGGTTATAGGCAGCGACACATGATGCCCCAGCAATGAGGCTTTGATGTGCGCAGGCATATCATCTGCACCTTCGAAAATATGCTCATAATACGGGGCATTTTCCGGTACATAGGTATTGAAATGGGATTCAAAATCCTGCCTTACAGAAGGGTCGGCATTTTCATTGATGGTGAGGCTGGCCGAAGTATGCTTGATGAACACCTGAAGGATGCCGGTATTGATGGTGCTGATTTCAGGCAGGGCATCCAATATTTCAGGTGTGATGAGGTGAAAACCCCGCGATCTGGCTCTAAGTGATATTTCTTTTTGAAATGTTTTCATCCTTCGTTTAGAGTATCGGGCATAGGAAACCATTCATAGGCACCCAGATCAGGCAGCGAATCTCTGGCCATACCGGTTAGGTCTGTAATTATGGCCGAAGGTACGGCAGTATCAATGGCAGGAGAGAGGGAGTCAATGCTGTAATCCCTACCTAAAGTAGCCATGAAAGAAGGATAGTTATCCGCACGGCTCAGCTGATTGTTATTGACATCAAAAAGCGCATTATTACTACGGATGATGTTGTTGGTGATGTTAAGTGTGATCAGGTGATTGCCCTCATCGCTGATTAATAATTCCTCATCCAAACCACCCCAAATGATGGAATTGCGGAGAAATACATTTAAGGGTGCAGCGATCACATCATCCTGCAGGAAAAGCACATCAGAGAACTGCACACTGGGTTCTTCCCTGAAAAAATCAGTGGGGAAGTTGGTAAAGGTACAGTGCTCATAGCGGTAATTTCCACCAGCGATATTGCCAACCAGGAAATCGCGGCAGTTGTAGATCAATGTGTTGTATGCATACACATCAGAGGTAAACGCCAGAATGCCTGCGCTGGCCATATTGGCGATGATGGTATGGCTGATTTCAACATCAAAGGTATTGTTATCATCAGGAGCGCCAACACGTACACCATAGGTGCCATTTTTGATTTCGGCATGTTGAATGATATTGCCCTCACTACCTTCCAGTATGTAAATACCATCCCATTGACCAGGCGCTTCTTCATAAGCTTCATCGAACCGGCTGCTGGTGATAAGCACTCGTGCTGCTGCCGTACCGAGTATTTCCAGTTTACCCTGTACAAAAATACCTGCTCCATTCTGCATAAAGATTTTGCTGCCTGCCTCAATCGTTAAGCTACCTGCACTATCGATCAAAAGAAAATCCTCTATGAGGTAGGGCAAACCCGCCGGCCAGACAGTTGGCTCAGATATTTGAAGGCCTCTTTTGACCTGCGCATCCTGTCGCCATGCCCTTACTTTCACATGGTCACTACTATTTAGATAATCGATAAGCAGCGAGTCTTTTATCAGACTGGGTTGCACATTGTTATCTCCGGGCAGATTAGCAGAAACAACAACCAGCAGGCTATCTCCGCCAAGCAGATCAATATTGCTGAAACTGGTTGATTCCTGGCCATTAATGATAAGCCTGAATGGGGATGGGTTGGTAGCCATTCCCAGTCGATTGATGCGAATGGCATTGGCATTGGGGTTGAAAATCCTTACTCTTCTGGAGCGGCTATCCAGGTTAGCAATGAGGGTGTCAAATTCCAGGGTATCAGTGGAGTAGGTAAGCTTCAGGTTAGGGTCATCCGTAAAGACCTCTTCTTCGGGTTGGCAAGCCCAAATAATGAATACCATTCCAACAATACCCAGTAAATTTTTCATGAATGATGCTGTAAAATACCGTTACCCATAGCTAACGATCTAAGCTTCATTAGCTTTCATTTTTTCGGTATTTTCTGCAATCCTCAGCTGCTCAATGAAATCGTCAATATCACCATTCATGACATTGGGCAGGTTATGCACACTATAGCCAATACGATGATCGGTCACACGGCCCTGTGGGTAGTTGTAAGTCCTGATCTTGTCGGAACGGTCGCCACTACCTACCATCGACTTTCTGGCACCGGCAATTTCTTCGTTGTGCTTTTGTAGCTCAATCTCATAAATACGCGACCGGAGTACCTTCAACGCCTTATCGTAGTTGGCATGCTGTGAGCGGCCATCCTGGCACTCCACTACAATGCCGGTAGGCGCGTGTGTCAAGCGCACTGCAGATTCTGTTTTATTGATGTGCTGTCCACCGGCACCAGATGCTCGGAATGTATCTTTTCTAATGTCGCCCATGTTGAGCTCTACATCCACCTCTTCAGCTTCCGGCAGTACTGCTACCGTAGCTGCTGAGGTATGCACCCGTCCCTGCGATTCAGTAGCCGGTACCCGTTGTACCCTGTGCACTCCAGATTCAAATTTGAGCTTTGCGTAAACATCTTCACCCTCTACGCTGGCGATGATTTCCTTGTAGCCACCTGCCGTGCCCTCGGTCAGGTTCATAATGCCCAGGTTCCAGCCCTGGTTTTCAGCAAAGGCACTGTACATCCGAAAGAGGTCACCAGCGAATATTGCGGCCTCATCGCCACCCGTACCTGCACGTATTTCAAGGATAACATTTTTACTGTCATTAGGATCTTTGGGAATGAGCATTTCTTTGAGCTCTGCCTCCATCACCTCTTCTTTATCACGGAGTTCATCAAGCTCCATTTTGGCCATTTCCCGAAACTCCGGATCTTTCTCCTTTTCCAGTATCTGCTTTGCATTCTGGATGTTGTCCAACACCAGCTTGTAGGCATCAAACTTTTTTACAATCTTTTCAAGGTCTTTGTACTCTTTACTCAGTTGGGTATATTTTTTCATATCGCTCATGGCGTCCGGTTGCACAATGAGCTGGCTTACTTCTTCAAAGCGATGCTTTAATCCCTCCAGTTTTTCAATCATTACCCAAAAAATTTAGAGGCACAAATCTAATAAATGAAGCAATCATTTTATTTTGAGATGTGTTTAATCCATAAAAGAACCGAACCTATGAAATATATAGTCTTATTTGCCTTCACCCTGATGGTAGCTTGTACAAATCAAAATCTGGATGAAAAGCAGCGAGAAACTGTACAGCAGGAAATGAAAAATCGGGAGTTGAAAAAAGTTTCTGATGTGGATATCCTGGATAGGGGAAAGGAAATCGCTACTATGATTGCGGATACCGCACAAAAGACGCTGGCCGGTGAACTGATGCGAACTATACAAAATGATGGGGTTGTTGCTGCTATTGATTATTGCAATGTGGTGGCTTATCCTTTGATGGATAGCTTATCAAAGGTCTATAATGCTTCAATCAAAAGGGCTTCTTTACGTACCAGAAACCCCAAGGATGCTCCAAATCCTTTCGAAGCGCAAATGCTGGAAGCGTATCAATATGCAGTGGAGCAAAACCAACCCATGGAGGCAGATATTCAGCTTTCGGATGATCGGGAATATGTGCTATATAGCAAACCGATAACTATCCAAAACGGGATATGTCTGAGCTGCCATGGCACTCTCGGAGAACAAATTACACCTGATGTAGCAGCCAAAATAGATGAGCTTTATCCGAATGACAATGCCAAAGGACATGCCATGGGCGATTTGCGTGGTATTTGGAGTATTAAGATTCCTAAGGATGAGGTGGTGAAGATGCTGTAAAAGTTTACCTTTAGTAAAATGATTAAGTCAGATGAAACAAATTACACTCAATATTGAGGATGAAAACTTCAATGAGTTTTTAAACTACATCAATTCGCTTGATTATGTTTCTGTGGATTCTACTGAAGAAAGAGTCTTGACAGAATTAGAGACTAGTCTAAGGCAAGTCAAGCTTATGCAAGAAGGAAAAATCCCAAAAAATTCGGCTAATGATTTAATTGATGAATTATAATGTTGTTACTACACCATATTTCAAAAATCAATTAAAGAAGCTTAGTAGAAAATATCCCTCGCTAAAATCTGATTTTAAAGATTTTGTAAAAGAGCTGTCAGTTAATCCAATTCAAGGGAACCATTTAGGTAATAACCTTTATAAAGTTAGGTTTAGAATCAAATCCAAGCAAAAGGGGAAATCCGGAGGCGCAAGAGTTTTAACCTACATTATTCATACAAATCAAGAAGTATATCTTGTTTATTTGTACGATAAGGGAGAATTAGAAACTATAAGCAAACAAAAACTACTGGAGCTGTTAAAGATTATTGTGCTATGACCCTATATGCTGGTTAAAATACCTAAGCTAACTCCCGATGCCTGAAGCAATCTACCGTATGGTCATTCACCATGCCAATGGCCTGCATATGGGCATACATGATGGTAGACCCTACAAATTTGAACCCTCGCTTTTTTAGATCCTTGCTCAGCGCATCGGAAATTTTTGTAGTAACGGGGACTTCTGCCATATTTTTCCAGTGATTGATAATGGGCTTTCCATCCACAAATTGCCAGATGTAGTTGTCAAATCCATTGTGGGCGGATTGTACCTCCAAAAACTGCTGTGCATTGATGATGGCTGCATTGATTTTCAGCTTGTTTCTGATGATGCTGGCATCAGAGAGTAGCCGGTCTACATCCTGCTGTGTGTAGCGGGCTACTACCTCCGGATCAAACCCATCAAAAGCTTCCCGAAATGCTGCTCGTTTTTTCAATATAGTAGCCCAGCTTAAGCCCGCCTGCATACCTTCCAGAATCAAAAACTCAAAATGCTTTTGCTCATCGTGCACGGGAACTCCCCATTCTGTATCGTGGTAATCGTAGTACAGGTCGAAGGAATTTTCAGCCCAGCCGCATCGTTTAATTGATTGTGCCATATTCCAATAAAGGTGGTTTACAAACCTATGTTTTTTCTTAATCGATTGAAAAAATAGGTTTTACACAGAGCTACACAAAGTTTCCCGGAGTTTCACAAAGAATTCCTTCCAAATTTGCTTTATGTAGCTCTTTCTAAATTTGGTATTACTTAACGGTATCATCATTTGAAGCTTCACTTAGGCTTATCTTTGAAAATTTACCATCAACTTCGCACAATTGAAATGCCGGCAATAATTGTTGACTCACCAGAGTTTTAAAATTTTCCAAGTTAAAAAATGAATTCATGCTAAATTCGTTGGCTGATATATGAGGCAGTTCACTACCTGTACAATATTTTTCTTACTTCTGCTGGGCGCAACGATCAGCCATGCTCAGCGTTTTACCAACCTGGAGACCAACACCTATCGGTACCTGGCGATAGATGGTCAATTGCCCAAAAACCTGACCAGCAGCCGGTCAATAGTAGTCGTAAAAACGGATCTGGCCATGCTCAAGGATGGTAGTTGGCGTGAGCAGGGTGCAGCTTTGCACGAATACCTGCAAAAGATAAAAATAGATGCGGTGGCCTATTTCTACCATGAAGACCTCTTGGCAGGTCGGCCGGCCACTTCTGCTTTTATCAACCTACTGAATCAAAGGCAAGTAGAAAACCTCTTGTTTTTTGACTATTTCCCAGATACCACAGCCAATGATTATCGCCTTATTGTGACCAAATACAATGAGTCTCCATCGCTGGTGGATATGGGGCAGCCGGCTTGGCAAACTAGTGGTGACGACCTGGCAGGAATGGTGGCCAACCTCGGTAAAGACATAATTAGGGCCGACCTGAAGACTGAAAATTTTTTGATTACGGATCAACCTGAATATTTCGATGATATCAATGTCATCGAGAAAAGGAAATTTCCGGTATACACTACGGATATCAGAATTGAAAAACTTGCGGTACCCTTGTTTGATAGTATCCCTGAAAATGAAATCAGCAAATACCCTGCAGCCATACAGCAGGAAATACGAGCCTACAACGCAGAAATCAGTGCCAAAAACCAGGCGCTGAGGGATATCATGCAAATGTATCCTTATGAATATGACATCATCCCTTACAGAGAAGATAAGCGCTTTTTCTTTTCTAATGGCTTTCAGTTTGTGCTGCAGCACCTGAGTGCCAGGGCCCTTGCCATACGAAAAATGCTCAACTACGATTTGGATCGCAACGAGACTGATTACATAGCTGTGCGCAATGAACCCGGAGGTCCAAAAACCAAGCGAATGCCCGTGGAGCAGCCGGTTTACAAATTTTACATCGAGCACGCACTCAGTGGCAATGTATACATTGGTGATACCTGGGATGCCGCGGCGGATTGGCAGGAGGCGATGAAAAACTACCTGATCAACAACCTGGAATACGCGAAGAAATACTAGTAAAGAGAGGTGTTGAGAAAAGGAATCAATGCCAGTATCACGGCTTCCTTGTAATATTTTTTTCGGTCAATAATACCTTTTGTGAGAATGCCTACAGCACCATCTTTTTGTTTGGAGTTCTCTCTTTGAAAAACGATATCATCCGCTTCGCCCAACTCATAACCTTCCTTGATTAGCTCCTCGATTTTTGGAGGCAGATCAAAAGTAGCCGTTTTGGCCTTGCCTATTTGTTCACCCTTGATGATGTAAATCCAGGCAAAAGCCAGTAGGGTGTTTTCCACGTTTTCCAGCCCACCTTCAATGCCCACAAAATAATCAGCCTTTGCCTGTTCTTTACAATACCGCGCCCTGTTTTTAGCACCCAACAAAGTTTCTTCATCAGTCATGGGTTGGTCAGATACGCCTGAAGGCGCACCCAGTCCTTCACATTGAATGGAAAACTCAGGAAAGGCTCGTTCGAAGGCTTCCTGCACACAGGCAATTTTTACTGGGTTTTGAGAACCCACGCAGATTTTGATCATTTTTGAAAGCTTTGGCTGCAAATAAAACAAACAATTAAAACCAATATTGATTTTGTTTGCATATGCTCATTGATGCGCCCCAGACCATCTTACTTTCTATTCATGACCTGCCCAATCAAAAGTATTGGGCTTTTAAACAGATGCAGCTGGGGCAGGCGCCACTTGCAACTACCAGGGGGCTGAAATTCTATAAAATACTGGGTACCGGAGGAGGCAATGGCTTTAGTATGTGGCCAAATTTTAGCCAATATGCTTTATTGACCGTATGGAACAAAAAGGAGGATGCAGTAAATTTTTTGTCAGAAAGCCCATTTTTTAAGGAATATAGTAAGCATTCTGATTCAGTTCGCCTTTTTCAGCTCCTTGCAGTATATGGGCATGGCAGCTGGGAAGGCCAAAAGCCTTTTGAGCATCATGATATAAAGCTTGATGATCAACATCCTCATGCTGTGATTACGAGGGCAAGAATAAGAGCAGGACGATTGCTGGAGTTTTGGAAACATGTGCCTTCAGTAAGCCAAAGCATTGAGGGAAGGCCCGGCCTAAAACTGGCTGTTGGCATTGGTGAATGGCCATTGGTACAACAGGCTACCTTCAGTGTATGGGATGACCTTGAGTCGATCAAGGCATATGCCTATCAAAGCAAGCTGCATGGGGCTGTGGTAAAAAAAACCCGTGACCGACAATGGTATGGTGAAGAAATGTTTACGCGGTTCAGAGTCCTGTTGCAGAAAGAGCTATGAGCAGAGCTTCTGAAAAATATGGCCCTTGCGCAATGTGCAGCCGCGAAAAAGACCTTACATTCCATCATTTGATACCGCGAACCACCCGGTCAAATAAATGGTTTCGTAAGAATTTTGAAAGGTCTGACTTTGAAAAGGGGATTAATATCTGCCAGCAATGCCACAGCTTTATCCATAGGCAATACAGCGAAAAAATCCTGGGCAGAAAGCTCAATACACTACCCAAACTTATGGCAGATCCGGTTATTGCCCGGTATATCGATTGGGTAAAGACGCGCTAAACGGTCTGCATCATCTTTTCCAAGTCCTCGATGAAATTAGCATCCGCTTTGGTGGCTACTTTCACCCGTAAGGCTTTCAGGCCTACCACGCCTTGTAGTTCTTCTAGTTCCACCTCTTCGATACCCTCTTCCAACAGGCCTTCACTTATCATATAAGTCAAATAGCGCTTGTACTCGTCTGCATCTTTATCCTGGCTGTATACAATTGCGATCTTATTGGGCTGTGTTAGGCGCTCGTTCGTGTCTTTGATAAAAGCCTTATCGATACGTTTTTTGATTATTTCGTATCGAATATTGTAGGCACCATCAACATCAAACTGCTTTTCATCAAGTCGAAACCTGATCGCTAATGCATTGCTATGCACTAGGATTAAATGCGTGGTTTCCAGAGGCAGGCTCAATTCCGGTACCAGCTTAGCCGTGCTTTGTGCGATCTGATAGGTCATCAATAGCTGCCAGAGCCGCATGTTTTTAAGGTAAAATGCATCAAAATGATCGTCTCTGGTCAGCGAATCACCAATGTAGATGTTGTATTCCACACCATCTGTTTTGTATTTTTCAAAAAAGTGAGGATACATTTTTTGAGCCTTTTCCTCCTCCTTATCAATAATAGTAGAAATGGTCTCGTTGATTCGAGTTAGACTTTCTTCAAACTGATTCCTCGCTGTGTGGATGGCATTATATTTTTTATCCAGGGCATCGAAATATTTCGAAGCAATGGCAGTAAATGATTCGTTTTGTTGAGATAAACTTTTGAATAGCGGCTCTACATCCTGGCTTAAAAACTCGAGGATAGCCATTTCATCTCCGGTGATCAGTCCTCTGCGTATTTTTTGCAATTGCTTTTCCAGCCGAAAATTGATTTCCTTGATTATTGGCAGGCCTTTCCATTCATAAGCAGCTTCCAGCGTTTCTTTGGCTAGCTTCAGCTGCTTTTTTAAGTCAGATAGGATAGCCTTGTTTCTCTCTGTGGAAGAATTTCTAATATCAGAAGCCCCATATAGTGGATATACCTTATCAAATACAATGGGTTCCGGTTGTTGCGTTTGACCGGCTTCTGTTTTTTGTAAATATCGATGGGCGGCATCAATAAACTTCCATTCTACTACAGGATGAATAGATGTATACTGTTCTTTGATCACTGCCTGAACTCTGTTTTCAAGTTCCTCAGCGCTTCGTTTTACAGCCACAGCAAACAATGGAAGCACCTCTTCCAGCTTGGTAATGGTGATATTATTGAGCTGCTTTACCTCCGGAGAGCCAAGCTCAATTACACCTATAAAGTCATCTCCATAAAATAATGGTGATAAAAGGATGTTCTCAATACCCTCATTGACAATACTCTCGTATTGATCTCCGATAAGCTCTGAGTTTCTTACATCTTCAATGATAATGGGCTTTCGGGTGTTGATAAACGATTTGTATAACTCAGCTTTTCCCTGTTCGCAGATGCTTTCAGCACCTGGAGTGGTTAAAATGCTTTTACAAATTTTTTTCCCGAAATCAATAAAGTTGTTTTGGCTCTTCTGAAAACCTGAAATTCCAAGCTTCAATCCCCTAATGCGTAGTAAACTTTCGAGCTGTTTTTCCAGCTTGTAAAAGTTTTCTATGCTTACCAGACTATCCGGTGTTAATAGCGTTTCCTTGATGGTAGAAAGCACTTCCTGACGGGTAACGTTTACCAGAGTGTAGAGGGCAAACCCTTTAAATTCAAAAAGCTCATACGGAAGCAGTTTTGACCATTGATCCAGGTCAAAAATATTGTCTTTGATGCTGGCAATATCTTCTTTGGATAATTCCGGGAGTTCCCCATGCAAGGTAGTCTGACAAAAGCGTGTATTGATTTCTACTTTGAATGATTTGGATAGGCCTGATTCCTGATCGGTCACAGTAGTAATGAGCGGTTGTTCAAATTCTATTTTTTCTCCGTAGAAATGCTCCAGAATATAAATGTAAGCAAATACGGTTTTAATTTTGACTATCTGGTCTACATCTACATTTTTAACCATATTCACCAGAGAACCGGCTTCTTCCAGCAGTTTTCTCATCGGATGGGTCATGTAGAACATTTTCATTCCAAATGGCTCAACACCGGCTACAAAATGATCTTCAACCAATGCGGTAGGTATAGTAGCGGAAAGCAGCAGTTCAATTAATTCTTCCTTGCCTTCCAGCTGTTCCAGATCATCAATATCACCGGCCAGCTCGGGGTGGGCCTCAACCTCCGCTACGATAGCCCTGGCATGTGCAGCTATCACAGGGTTGGGATCGTTGGTACGCACCTGCCAGTACCCAATGATATTGCTAAGGCTTAGGGTAGTTTTAAAAGGAATTGAATATTCCTGAGATAGTAAAGGTGTTTCCATATGTAAAAAATAAAAAGGCAGTGTTCAGGAAAGAACGTAAATTACTATTTTCAGGTTCATGACGAATAAGTACAATGCAATATTTTAAGAGCACATCTATGAGAATCCTAGTCTTTTTTATTTACAATTTTCTATGGCTTACTTCAGTTAGCCTGGCTCAGGGGGTCTTGTTAAAACCTGATAGGGTTTTTGATGGACAAGAGCTCAAGGCAGACCATTGGGTGCTGGTAAAAGGAAATACCATTGCATGGTATGGTCCTGCTGATGAATATCGGAGAGAGTCAGGTGTTGAAGAAATTAATTTGGCTGACCATACATTAATGCCGGGCCTTATTGAGGGGCATTCTCATATTTTGCTTCACCCATACAATGAAACAGGGTGGAATGATCAGGTACTTGTAGAGTCAGAGGCAGAAAGAGTAGCCAGGGCAGTGGTGCATTGTGAAAATAGTCTGATGGCAGGTGTCACCACTATGCGTGATCTTGGTTCAGAAGGAGCTGGTTATGCTGATGTGGGTGTAAAGACAGCCATTGACAAGGGGGTCATACCCGGGCCCAGGCTTATAGTGGCTGGGCCTGCGATAGTAGCTACCGGTAGTTATGGCCCCAAGGGTTTTCATGACAGAGTTACTGTACCCCTTGGTGCAGAGGTGGCTGATGGCCATGATGACCTGATCAAGGTAGTACGAGATCAGATTGGAAAGGGTGCCGACGTAATCAAAGTATATGCAGATTACCGGTGGGGCCCAAATGGTGAGGCTATGCCTACCTTCACTCAACAAGAATTGGAATTAATTGTGGAGGTGGCATCCAGCAGTGGTCGTAAGGTAGTGGCTCATGCAGCCACAGCAGAGGGTATGCGCCGTGCCACCATGGCTGGTGTGCATACTATCGAGCATGGCGATGGTGGCACAGAGGAGGTTTTTGCCTTGATGGCAGCTAAAGGCGTGGCCTTATGCCCCACATTAGCTGCCGGAGATGCCATCATGCAATACCGGGGTTGGAAAAAAGGCGCGGAGGCCGACCCTACTCGCATTGTCCAAAAGAAAAAAAGTTTTGCAGCGGCATTAAATGCAGATGTGCCCATTGTTTTTGGAGGTGATGTAGGCGTATTTCCACATGGCGACAATGTGCGGGAACTGGAAATGATGGTTGATTACGGTATGGTTACAAAAGAGGTACTGGAAATAGCAACCAGCGGTAATGCCAAATTACTTGAGCTACCCGATAGAGGCGAGATAGAAAAAGGAAAGCTTGCGGATATTATTGCTGTGAAAGGTAACCCCTTGGAGTCTATTACCAATTTGAGATATGTAAATTTTGTGATGAAAGATGGGATTGTTTACAAGAAATAGGCAAATATTAAAACGGGTAAAGTCCAATCGATGGTTTCAATTGTAGGAGCTGGGCCGGCCGGTTTGGCAATAGCCGGGAGACTAACCAAGGCAGGCATTGCTTGCAAGCTTTATGAAAAATCAAAGGAAATAGGGCATTCCTGGCACCATCATTATGATCGGCTGCATTTGCATACGATAAAGGAATTTAGCCATTTACCTCATTTACCTTTTTCTGGCGATTATCCGCAATATGTAAGTAGGGAACAGTTTGTTAAATACCTGGAGGAGTATGCCCGGCATTTTCAACTGGAGATAGAATTGGGCAGGGAAGTTTCGGCCATCAATCCTTCCCAAAATCGCTGGCAAATTGAATTTAAAGACAGCAAGGAAACGGTAGATAGCGAAATTGTGATTGTGGCTACCGGATACAATCAGCACCCAGTAGAACCTGTCTGGCCCGGAATGGAGCATTTCGCAGGGACAATTATCCACAGTAAACATTATAAAAACCCGGAGCCATTTTTTGGGAAAAAAGTTTTGATTGTAGGAATGGGCAATACAGGTGCAGAAGTAGCCCTGGACCTGGCTAATTATGGGATTCATGTTACCATAAGCATTAGAGGGCCGGTAAATATCGTTCCCAGAGATTTTCGAGGAAGACCTACACAAAAGACTGCTATGCTGCTACGAAAGCTGCCCCACTGGCTGGGAGATCGGATCGGCATATTGCTGAGACGAATTGCAATTGGCGACCTGAGTGCTTACGGTATAGAAACGCCGAAAGACCCACCCGCAGCACAGCTGCGAAAACATGGCAAAACTCCGGTTATTGATTTGGGCACTGTCGATTTGATAAAACAGGGAAAAATCAGAATTGCCTCTGGTATCAAGCTAATTGGTGAGCGTAAAGTGACATTTCAGAATGGCGAGAGCGAAGCTTTCGATTCCATAATACTTGCAACCGGCTATAAGGCAGGCCTACAGCAGTGGGTCCATATTGATCAAAATTGCTTTGACCATAAAGGGGCACCCAGGCAAGCGTATTTTAAGGAATATAGTGGTCTGTATTTCTTAGGCTTTGATACCAGTTTCAGTGGGATATTAAATGCGATCTATGAACAGTCTGAAATGATATTTAACCAAATTCAAAAGCAGATCACTGCTTCAGAATCTTAACCGATTGCCTTTTATTCCCGGTAAGAATTTGCAAGACATAAAATCCTCCCGTAAGATCTGATAGGTTAAAAGATTCCTGAAACCGGAAACCATTAGGATAGCCATTCCATAAGGATTTGACCTTCTGGCCTTGCAGATTGAATAATTCTATTTGAAGGTGGCCCTGGTCAGGTGTAAATGTCAGCTGCAGAAAAGTAGACACAGGGTTTGGAAATACTTTCAATCCATCAAGGGTTGTACGGTCTGCACTGGTGGTAACACCATTGCCAATGATAGGTAGCTCATCAAACTCCCTGATGGTTGCGTGATTCATGGTGCTGCTGTCTGCATCAAACCATTGGTGAAGTAGTGACCGATATACCTGCCTGAAATCATACTGCATAGGCAGATTATCCTCGTAGGTTTCATCGCCGGTGATGGTTGGAACACTTCCAAGGCTGCTGCCACGCACGGCATTGCCAAAGGCAAAGAGAGGAGCGGCTGAGCCATGGTCAGTACCCAGGCTGGCATTGGAGACAATCCGGCGACCAAACTCCGAAAAGGTAAGGCCAACCACACGGTCATCCAGTCCTAAAAACTCAAGATCCTGCATAAATGCCATAACCGCATTGTCCAACTGCTCTAATAGCGTGGCATGTTCTCCGATGGTATGGTTGGACTGAGTCACCTGAGCATCGTGGGTGTCAAATCCACCGATAGAAACCATATAAAGCGGTGTACGCAAGCCACCGGCTATAAGCCTTGAAACAATTTTCAGCTGATTCGCCAGGTAATTATCATCGGGATAGTCCCGCTGTTGTGTTATTTTTTCGGCTGCAGCTCGCACAGTATCACCATAAATTTGAGATTGTCTGGCAATCAGGTTTACGTAAGCCAGTTTTTGTCCGGCCAGAGAATCAGGCACTTCTCCATCTTCATTGTTGACCAACTCGTAAAAATCATTTGGGTTGTTGATGACCATGCTCATAGCAGCTTCGCTACCCTGAAACAGTAGGGATGAGCCATGGCCGAGCTCTATAGCTAAAGGGTCAGAAAAATCTGCTGTGGGATAAGCATCGGGATAATCAGGGTGTAGCGCTTCCAGATACCTGCCTCCCCAGCCACTGGTTACCAGCTCATTACTGTTCGAAGCACTCATCCAGATATCGGTACTTCTGAAATGCGAGAAATTCTGGTCAGGATAACCTACCGAATGGATAACCTGTAGTCTGTTTTCAAGATACAGCGACTTAAAATTCTTAAGCGCAGGGTGAAAGGCAAAGTTTTCACCCGGTAGTGACAGCAAACTGTTTTCAGGCATCACCACATGGGGTCTTACCTTATTAAGAGCACTGTAGTCATTGAGCGGAACTACCGTATTGAGCCCATCATTCCCACCATTGAGGTAGATCAGCACCAGCACTTTGTCGGTATCGTTGGTTAGCCTGAGCAGTCGCTCCAGACTGCCGCCATAGGCTGAAGTACCGCCCAATGCACTTAAAATACTGGGGATGGTTACGCCGTGGGTAGCATGTCTTAAGAAGGACCGTCTTTTCATGGTGCGTTATATTAAATGGTTTTCTCCCAGGTGCATTATCCTTTGGATAGCTGGCCGCAGCCTTGTCATAACGATAGCGCGCAATTGCTGATTGCCTTTATCCTGCTGGAAATTATTCCAGGCAGAGGTCCAGTAATAATCATTTTCCTGTCCTGATAGCAATATGGATTTGATATCAGTAATTTGATTGTCAGAAGGGGTGATCCCGAGTAGTTGTTCACTAACCTCCTGAATCATGGTATTTGGATTGCCCGGATCATCGAGCATTTCAAGAAAACCTATCAGGTCCGCTATTTCCCGGGTATTTTCATCGATCCAAAATCCCCAAAAAATCATAGAATCGCCCATTTGAGCTCTGGATACTATGCTGTCCGTGGTAATCCATGATTTATCGTATTGAGGCTTTTGGTAATACGCCGGCCACCCTGCCACACTTGGTGGATCGCCTATTTCTAAGCCCAACTCTGCCATATGCCAAAGCATACTGGTCTGTTGGTTAAATGCTTCTACGCCATAGTTTTCTACAGGCATGCCAAAAGCTTTCCAAAGCCCGATCAGGTAGTCAAGTGGATTTTTGATACTTGCGCCTATCAGGTCTACTTCATAGAAATGCTCTGAGCTGAGCAGTGCCCTTACAGCCGGAAGGATATCGTAATTATTGTCTCTGATCAATCCCGCCAAAGGGCTAATCACATTTGCTTCTGCGGCTGCTGATATATCGCTATACACAAAGAAGTTGTATAATCTTCTGGCCAGGTAGTAGGCTGTCTCCTGATTCTCGAAAATCATATCGAGCAATTGGTCCAGCTCCTGAGCACCGGTTCCGGGAATTACTGTATTGCCATAAAAAGCTGAAAACTGCTTGTCCGAAAAGTCATGTAGATCCGGTTCAAAATAGGAAAGAGGCTTGCCACTTCCACCGACCGTATTCCAGGCTATTGTCCAGCCGGTTAATACTTTTGCTGCTTCTCTGACATCTCCCTCGGTGAAGTTGGCATTAGGGCCCTTGCCTATACAAAATAGCTCCTGCAGCTCCCGGGCGTAATTTTCGTCCGGCGCTTCGGCATTATTGCTTGCACCGTTTAGAAACATGAGCATGGCCGGATCCAGTGTCAGCTTTCGGATCATGGTTCTGTAGTTGCCCAGCGCATTTTCCCTGAGCATTTGCAGGTAAGCGTAGTTCATTTTACCCACAAACACATCAAACATCTTGACGGGCAATAGATTATGCCAGAAGAAGATCATTTTCTCGTGGATGGTAGGCGGTTGGTTCAGTATATTCCTGATATGCCAGGCTTTTAAAGAAACCGTTCTGGGTCCTTCATAATCCACATTATAAGGTGCCAGCACCCAGGACTCTCCTGCTATTACATCAGGATCCGGCGTATCAACGATACCGTTGTAGTTATTAATAGGTGGATCTGGGTTAGGATCGTATTTCAGAATTTGATCAAGTACAGCCTCAAGAGTCTGGCCGGCAAATGCATCTATTTTAGGCTTTGAAATACCAATCAATGTCCTCTTCAATAAATGTATGAGCTGTGTTTTATCAAATGCTCCGGTGTAAGGATCAAGGCCTGAATTGATTTGTAATATTCTCTGATTTGAAGAAGCAAAGGAGGTTTTTTCAGAAACATCGCCTCCCAGGATTACCGGAGGTACTTTTCTGTATTTTTTTACCAGATGATCAAACTGGCGAGCTTTGAGCTTGAATTCACCCACAACGAATAATATTTAAGGCTAATAAAATTAACCTTTAAAACAGTCAATTACAACTAAAAATAATGCAACTTTAAAGAACTAGCCGGTGATTAGTTTGCACCTTTATTCTGCGCTTGCATCATTTCTTCCTCAAGTGTAGATTCATAAGCATATAAACTGGCATTCCTATATGGACCTTTATCGGCTAGTTTAAATGCTTCTTCTGCTTCTTTTAGATTACCATTAGTTTTATAAATTATACCAAGGGCGAAGTTATAAAGTGCGTAATCCATAGGGGAGGAGGCTGCTTTATTGGCAACTACCTCTTCCATAATTTTTATGGCTTCTACATTTTTATCCTGATGGTGCAAACCAATGGCTTTGAGATATTTGATCTTTACGCTATTTGGGAATTTGGCTAGCGCTTCATTCGCCAGCTGTACGGCTATCTCATAATCCCTGTTATTCAGCAAGGTTGGTATAAACTTTTCAGCATAGATGTCTTCCAGATCATTTGATTTTGCACCTAATCCTTCTACCGCCTGCTCGTAATATTCCAGACCTTTGTGGTGATGCTCCTGCTTGATAGCCACATCGGCTAGCAGGTCATAGGCCTGAGCGTAGGTAGGATCTATTTCCAGGACTTTTTTAAGTAACCGCTCACAAGTTTCGTATTCATAAATTTTTGAATAGCCATAGGCCACATTGAAAAAATGGCTGGGCTGCAACTTACTGATCAACGACTTAAATGGGCCGTCATATGCTTTTTTGAAATATTCATTGGACTTATCATATTCTTTCATATAATGATAAGCATACCCTAATTCATAGTAGAACTTTAGCCTGTTGTCAGGAGATAGCTTATTTAAATCGTCCATCACAGGTTCCAGCACCTCTATCGCTTTACGGTACTGCCCAAGATTATTGTAGATATCACTTTCCAGATAGCGAATCTCCAGGTTACCGGGATCTACTTCCAGTGCTTTTTCAATATTGACAATTGCCGCTTCATTATTGCCCTCCTCGATTTGCATATTGATCACCCTACGATACATGTTGACCTTGGTCAAAGGATCTTCTTCAATATCAGCAACCCTTTCAAAGGTTTCTATGGACTTTTCATTGTTGCCCAACTCATTGTAGACTTTCATGAGAGCACTGTAAGCCGCTTTATAATTGGGGCTCAATTCTATTGCTCTTTCTAAAGAAGCGATACTTTGATCATATTCTTTTATGATGAAATGACACACACCTTTCCAATAATGTATCATCTGATAGGTATCATCTATAGCTAAAGCTTTATCATATTCAGCAATAGCTTCCTTGTAATGCTCGATGGTACGGAAAGCCTCACCATTCTTAAAGAACAACTTGACCGGATCAGACTCCTGTGCAATGGCAAGGGGCCCCCAAAGCAGGGCAATGATCAGTATACTAAAAAGGTTGAGGGTTTTTCGATGATTGACGTAAAGGTTACCCATAGAATATAATCATTTAAGGCGTTTAAGCATAGCAAAGTACAAACACTGTAATTAACCAATCAATATACTACAATATGTAATATTTTGATACAATTAACAGTTTCAATTTAATAATTTAATGAAATGGTTACCTATAGCTGGCTTAATAACCACCAATTCAATGGCTTATTTTCTATAATCTAAAGCAGGCGCACGGTCACCGACCAATGCTTCATATTGAAAATCAGCGCCTCTTCTTTCCATAAATTCTGCTTTAGCTTTTTCTAATATTTCAGGTTTTTTGATAAGATCCAGGCCTGTCAATGCCATAGCCTTGGCTGCTACCATCATGCCTTTTACACCAATGCTGGTGCCTCCGCAAGCTACTGCCTGCCACGAATGGGCAGATGTGCCCGGTACCCAGGTGGCAGCACGCATGCCTACTGTAGGCACAGCCCAGCTCACATCACCCACATCAGACGATGCTGACCCTACACCTCCTGATACGAATGGTGCAACTTCGCCAGCAGTACTCAATGGCTTTTTATATTTACCCAGCGACTCCTGTAGCTTCTCAGCAAAAGCCATCTCCTCTTCATTATACTCTATACCACCTACCAGGGTCAGGTTTTCGTGCATTATCTCTGCCAAAGCTACGTTGGGTAAAATATTGTACACACCACCCGTCACCTCCAGGTCGAAGCGTGTTTCTGTACCGATGGCAGCACCTTCAGCGGCTTTTTCAATCCTTGCCCAAATGTCTTTTACCTCCTGCACTTCAGGATGACGCACATAATAATAAACCTCTGCAAAATCCGGCACTACGTTAGGAGCCTTTCCGCCCTGCGTGATCACATAATGAATTCTTGTTTTGTCTTTCACATGCTCTCGAAGCATATTGACCATTACGTTCATAGCCTCCACCGCATCAAGCGCGGACCGACCTCTTTCGGGGGCAGCAGCTGCATGGGAGGAAACACCATAAAATCTAAACTTACCGGTTTTATTGGCCAATGTGCTGTAAGCACCAGCACCATTGCCATCCCCGGGATGCCACTGTAATACAGCGTCAACATCATCAAAAAGGCCTGCTCGTACCATGTAGACTTTCCCGCTGCCACCTTCTTCGGCAGGGGTCCCATAAAATTTGATCGTACCACTTGCTTTATTTTCTGCAAGCCAGTTTTTGAGGCTGATGGCTGTAGCGGCAGAAGCTACCCCAAAAAGATGGTGCCCACAGGCATGGCCAGCATCTGCACCTTCCCTGGCTTCTTTTTCCGGTGAGGCAGTTTGTGAAAGTCCGGGCAAGGCATCATACTCACCCAGTACTCCTATCACAGGCTTGCCACTGCCATAGCTTGCTACAAATGCTGTCGGAATACCAGCTACACCGGCCTCTATGGTGAAACCTTCATTTTCCAGAAGCTCCTGCAGCTTTTTGCTGCTCTTCTCTTCCTGATAGCCCACTTCAGCCCATTCCCAGATTTGCATGGCCGCATCGGCATAAATATCCTTTTTTGAATCAATCCCTTCCATCAGGGATTTTTTCTCTTTTTGAGCCCATGCAAGCAGGGTGAAAGTCAGGCAAATCAGCAGTAATGAAGGCTTTTTCATAGTAATAAAGGTTTTAAAGAAGGAAATTAGAAAAAACCATTCAAATGAGCGCAGAAAATTTCGTGGTAGATGAATTCAGTGCTTATAATTTGATGGCCAGACTAAGTGAAAATGCATGCGACTATGATTTCTACAATAAAAAAATCCCTGCCGTAAGACAGGGATTTAAAAAGTCACTAATTTAAAATGGAAACTAGGAATTCAGTTCAACCTCTGTGGCACTTTTCCTGTTGTCGTCAGGGTTCCGGTCAATCAGGATATTGAGCGGATCAATACCAGCTTTGCTTGGTTTTGCATCAAGAGGTATCTCGAATACATTTTCACCATCCGACACCTTATGTTTTTGCAAATAAATCAGGCTGTCTTTGCCAGCGGATGACTCAGTATACACCCCAATATCAATCCATTCTGAGAAAACTACAGGCTTGGTATTGCCCAGGCTATCTGCTTCGAACTTTTTACTGTCTACAGTAAGGTTTAAAGTGTATGTGCCATCGGCGAGGCTCGTATATTCTGCTTTTTCCGTTTTATTTTCAAACAACACGATTTTTTCAAACAGATCAGTAATCAGGTATTGCATAGAATCTGGTGCTACTTCTCTGAAATAAGTAATTAGATCGGATGAAGTAGGATAGCGGCCTGCCTGCTTGGGATCTTGCCAATCGGTGATAAACTTGCTCAGCGCGGCATTTACCTTATCCTCACCGATGTAATCCTGCAGCGCATACATTACTACCGCACCCTTGCCATAATGAATGTATTGCTGATTTTCAACCAGGTATAGAGGCAATTCCTTTTTTTGCTCTCCGGCCCTCCCGGATAGGTAGCGGTCAAGCTCCTGCTCCAGAAAATCCTGCATATGCTCCTGTGGATAAGCCTGCTTCATCACCATCAATGCACCATATTGGGCCAGGCTTTCTATGAGCATGGTATTGCCCTGTACATTAGCCCCGATGATTTGGTGGCCCCACCACTGGTGCGCCAACTCATGGGCGGTCACATAATAGGCAACATCCACGTCATCCTCCTCTTCTATCTTCAGGACAAAACCAATACCCTCAGAAAAAGGCACCGTATTAGCAAAAGACTGTGCAAAGGAGGCATAGCGAGGAAATTCCAGTATGCGCATCTGACGGTATTGGTAAGGGCTGAAATTGCTGGAGAAATAGGCAAATGACTCCTTCATCGATTTCATCATGCTTTCCAGGTTATACTCGTGACCCTCGTGGTAATAAATTTCAAGGCTGATATCCTTACTTGAGCCACTATCGAGTGGAATGGTCATTTTGTCCTCCATTACACTATATTTTGCCGAAACGATATTGAAAAATGGCTCAATGCGCTTATCCATTTTATACTGGTAATACCGTCGGCCATTTTCTTCCCATTCCTTCTGCAGGTAGCCGGGCGCAATGGCAATTTGGTCAGCGCTGGTACCAATGGTGATGTCAAAATCAATGCCGCCTATGGCATCATCAGAAAACATATTTCTGGCCAGTCCCCTGGGGTCGTCCTGTGGCAAAGCCCGATCCTTGGGTTCCAAATCATTGTCTTCACGGTCATCATCATCGCCTAACTCATAGTCTGCCTGGTAGCCAATCGCAGGAAAATGTGAGTTACTGAAAAAAGACCCATTAAATACCACGTCCGTACTGCTGCTGCTCTGTCCAAAACCTTTGGTTTGATACATACTTTTGAATTCAAAGCGCATAGAATCTCCGGGAGCAAGCGGCTCCTGTAGTGTATAGATATAGTATCTGAATTCATCATAGGTTTCGTCGACCGTAGCTTCCCTATCAAAACGCACATAATCGTAGGTGTGCGTTTCTTCGGGGTTTAGCTGAATGTGAACCTGATTGATGGGTTCCTGGTGGGCATTTACCAGATAATAGCTACCCTCAGCCTGGTAATCACGCTCGTATGGGTATAGCTCAACATGCATGCTGACTCTATCAATGAGCGGCTGTTGAAGATATTCATACTGCTTAAGGGCTTTTTCATAATCAGCACGTTGTGCATTTTGCTCATCAGAATTTCTGTAGGTACTCAACACATTGGTATTGTAGTACACATAAAAACCCGACAAGAAGAAAACAGCTATGCCTGCAATAGCAAAGGTCAGCAAAGGTTTAGTAAGCCTTAGTTTGCCTACGTGCCAGCGCGTTTTCATAATGGCCTCACTACCCCGCACGGCAAATACAATGGAGATGGCAAAAAGCAAGGATGCCAAGCCAAACCAGTAAAGGTTTAACCAGCTGAAGCCCGGGATAAAGTGGCCATAGCCGTTCATATCGGAATAGGTGCCCAAATTGCCACTGGCAAATTGAAACATGGTATGTTCTACGCCCCAGTTGCTGAGTACGGCGCTGGTGATAAAAAAGAGCACCATCAGCGCATAGCCCAGGAATTTATTGTTGACCATAACCTGGATAAAGAATGATAGCAGGCTGAACAATACCAGGTTGAAGAGCACATCGGTATATAATTCGGCAAAATAAATCCCCAGCTCATATTTATAGTAACCATTAAAAGTCTGGATCAATACACCGGTACCAATGAGTACCAGCATTAGTGTCATAAACACCAGTATCAGGCCAAAGAATTTGCTGATCAATGCTATAGCGTCCGACATGGGAATAGAATCAAATATCAAATTGATCCGGGCTTCCCGCTCCTTCCAGATCAGCTCACCAGTATAACTCACCAAAATAATCAGGAAGAATAGGTTAAAACCTCCGATCAACTCCAGCATACGGTATGTGGTGGGGTAGGTAAAGGTGCCAAATACCTCGCCAATGTAGAACGAATTTATGATGAGGGTAATGATGCCAAATCCAGCCATGGCGATAAATGGCACACTTTTAAATACCTGTTTGAAGTAGAAGACCGAAAGTGTTCTGATCTGTGCCAATGAAGTGATAAAATCATGAAAGAACTGAACCTTGGGTATAGCCATCTGTGTATTGGCTTTCTCCTCTGAAGCTTTCAGCTTTTTCTTGAAAATACTCTTCCTTACTACAGTGAAGCTAAAGCTGAAATAACCAATCACGGCTACTGCTATGCCTATGCACACCCACAGAATCCTGTTGATAAGCATGCTGCCTTCCATTGGGATCACCAGCGAGTTTTGCTCTGCCACTGTCCAGTACTGAGTGGTCATCTGAATGGCTGTTAAGGCAAACGGGTCCAAAATGGCTGCCATGTCCTTATCCTCCAGCTCGGCGGTCATCGCTCCAGCAATTTGGTAAAGTACAAATAGCAGGATCCAGCTGGCGTACACCACTACCATCTTTCTCGACAATGCCCCAATGATGAAAAAGAGAATTCCCGAAAAGATCAAATTGGGTACCACAAGGAAAAGGAAGGGTTGTAGATAATTCCATAGCTGAAAAGACAGCAGTTTGTCGGCCTCCCGCCAGGGCATAAATTCACCCAGGATGAAACCTAGCAAAGCACCGGTAAACACAAACAGCAACACCAGAAACGAACCCAGAAACCTGCCTAGCAGGTAATCCATTTTGGTGATTGGATTGACAAACATGATGGATTCGGTTTGGTGCTCAAAGTCACGCAATACGCCCACCCCCATAATAGCAGATGTGATCATCATAAAAAATGCAGAAATAATGGCCATCATGAAGGCTATGGTAGCCGGAGCATTTTCCTTGACCAGTCCTGCACCTCCGCCAATCTGTACCGCATCGGTAGAAATAGCCAGGAAGGCCACCAAAAACATTATTCCAAAATAGATAAAAGTGCCGGGGCGCTTTTTCCGGTATTGAAGCTCGAATTTTAAAATTTCATACCACATAGTTACCTCCTGTTTTTAAGCGGGTACAGCAGCACCCTGGTGGCCAAAAATTTTCTGAAAATAGACATCCTCCAGATCTGCTTCTACAGGATCAAAGCCCTCACCCGGTTGGGATTCAGCATACACATGAATCTCTGGTTTGCCGGCAATCAAGCGATCTGAAATCACCTGGTACTGCCCGCGGTATTCATCCAGTTCTTCTTTGTGAATGGTCTTTCGCCATACCCTGCCGTTGATGCTCTCGATTGTTTCCAGCGGATTGCCTTTGAGCACCACCTGACCTTTGTTGATAATGGCCATATCGGTGCATAGCTCTTTTACATCTTCTACAATATGGGTAGACAGTATAACCACGGTATTCTCTCCCAACTCGCTCAGCAGATTGAGGAAACGGTTGCGTTCTGCAGGGTCGAGACCGGCAGTAGGCTCATCCACGATGATCAATTTTGGATCGCTCAATAGGGCCTGCGCAATGCCAAATCGCTGTTTCATACCACCGCTGTAGCCACCCAGACTTTTCTTTCGGGCTTCCCAAAGGTTGGTTTTGTGCAGCAGGGCTTCTACCAGCTCCTTGCGCTGCTTTCTTTGGCGTACGCCTTTAAGGACAGCCAGATGATCCAGCAATATCTCTGCTGAAACCTTGGGATACACACCAAATTCCTGTGGCAGGTACCCCAGGATTTTCCTTACCTCTTCCTTTTGCGTAAGTACATTGATTTCCCCCAAAGTGATGCTGCCCGTATCGGGTTCCTGCAAGGTTGCGATGGTACGCATAAGACTTGATTTGCCGGCACCATTAGGGCCTAGTAGCCCAAACATGCCGGTACCGATTTCCAGTGTGATATCCTGTAGGGCTTTCACACCATTACCGTAAGTTTTCGATAGTTTGTTGATCTTTAGTTCCATTTATTCCTGATTTTGACTTGTTCCATTAGTGACCATAATTCTGATTTTATTACAAACGATTGCTCTAAATGAATAAAACCAAAGGAGCGATACAAATCTATCTGGCTGAACAATAGTATTTTACAGATGTAAAGTGGATATCACACTACCAGGCGTTTGTCGGTAGAAATAGCCGGGTGGTAGATCATTAAGCAGAAGTAGTCTATTTTGAGCACCTTAATGCTGATAAATACGGCATAATCGAGGAGGTTTACATTACCGATGAGAAAAAAATACTGGTTACATATTTTACCCTGGTCATTGCACCTGCTGCTGCTTGTCTTTTTGTATAGCATGGGGGAGGAGGTGAATACGCGTAGTTTACTGGTTTGGACTACCATTACACTGGCATTGCAGATGTCAATTTTCTACTTCTTCTATTATAAGCTCATCCCCGAAACCCTGCGTACCCGAAAACTCAGGTTTTGGAGTATTACGGTGTTCATCGCTTTGTTTTATCCGGTGGTGAAAATAGGCCTTGACGCATTACTCAATGTAACCTCTCTTGAGCTTATTAAGATCGATGTGGAGACGGATAATGACTGGGTGCAGCAAAGAACTTCGTGGATTGTGGAATATTTCCGGCGGTTTTTTACGCCGGTGTATTTTATCAGCATCGCGTCTTTTGCGCGGTTTAGCGTTGATTGGTTTGATAACTACCGTAAACAAATGCAGCTGGAAGCGCAAAATCTGAGTGCTGAGCTGGCATTGTTAAGGTCTCAGATCAATCCCCATTTCCTGTTCAATACCCTGAATAACATAGATGCTATGGTGTACAAAAAGGCACCGGATGCTTCGGAAGCCATCATTAAGCTTTCGGATTTAATGCGCTACATGCTGTATGATGCGAATACGGACAAGGTGCGGCTTTCACAGGAAATCAATTACATCAAAAGCTTCATTGACCTTCAAAAAATCCGCATCAATAAAAGCGACATAGTTTTGGATATAGAGGTAGATGATGAATCGGTGCTTATTGCCCCCATGCTTTTTATACCTTTTGTTGAGAATGCCTTTAAACATGGAGGCCGAGCCGGCGATGCTTATAAAGTGCTGGTTACGTTAAGATTGAAGGGCGGTGAATTGAATTTTTCGGTAATCAATAATTTGCCCGGCGATAAAAATCAGGAAAAGGACAAAGTAGGAGGTATCGGCCTCAATAATGTGAAGCGGAGGCTGGAGCTGCTTTACCCGGTACACCAACTGAACATTGAGGAGCGGGATAATCAGTATATTGTAAACCTTAGTTTCAAATTATGACACTTTCCTGTATTGTGGTAGATGATGAGCCTTTGGCAGTGAGCAAGCTGCTGGACTATATTGAGCGGATTCCTTTTTTGCAATGCAAGGAAAGCTTTACCGATGGCCTAAAAGCTTTTGAATACCTGCGTTCCCATACCGTGGATCTTCTATTTTTGGATATTCAGATGCCGGAGCTCACAGGTATTCAGTTGCTTAAAGTATTACAAAACAAACCTGCAGTGATCCTTACTACTGCCTACAGTGAATATGCCCTGGAAGGCTACGAGCTGGAAGTAACCGACTATTTGCTAAAGCCGATTTCTTTTGATCGGTTTTTGAAGGCGGTGAATAAGATCAACCCCGGCACAACTACAGACGAAAGCAAAGGCCCTACCGCGGAGCCTGCATCGGATTTCATTTTCGTGAAAACTGAATACAAGCTGCAGAAAGTCATGCTCAAAAGCATACTTTATGTGGAAGGCATGAAGGATTATCTACGCATCCATACCGTGGAGAAGCCCGTGATGACCTTAATGAGTTTCCATCAACTTCAGGAGCTGCTTCCTCCTGATCAATTTGTGCGGGTACATAAAAGCTACCTCATTTCAATTGATAAAATTGACACCATAGAACGCAAGTCTGTGGTCATCCAAAAGAAGCTCATCCCAATTAGTGACACCTATTATGAAGGGTTTCTCAATCTGCTGAAGGAGCGGAGGATGATGTGATGATTCCTATTCAACAGTTAAACTGATTTGAAAATAATGAGGGTTATTTTGTAAATTCAATATGCATAATTTTAATGCTATAATAATTGAATTGAAACACCATGAAAATGAACAACCTTTTAATCGATTTAATTATGCATTATAGATATTGTACAATCTAGAATCAGAAAAATTTGTAATTTGATTAAAAAACAAACCAATTAAAATGTTTAAAAATAGCCACAGTTTAAGCGCAAAGGAATTAGAGTTTGAATTGAAAGAGGAATTATCTTGGGATAGATATTTTATGCAATATAAATACTCTGTAGATGTATTGGTTTCAAAATTGGAAAATGGAGAAAAGGTATTCAATTTAGTATT
Organism: Cyclobacteriaceae bacterium; assembly: GCA_965227155.1. Taxonomy (GTDB): domain Bacteria; phylum Bacteroidota; class Bacteroidia; order Cytophagales; family Cyclobacteriaceae; genus UBA6059. The sequence continues at coordinate 1,707,773 of OZ245731.1, read as the reverse complement.
TCCTATTTTAAATATGGTTCGCCATTCACTTGAAATTGGATTAAAAATGAATATTAAGTTGCTAGAAAAATTGAATGGTATTGAAAAAAAGTATGATAATTCGAAAACGAATCATTCATTAGAAGCTTTGTTTAATCTTTTAAAGGATCATTTTAATTGGGTATTCGATAATCATCATATTGGTAGTAAAATCCAAAATGAGATTATTACATTCATGAATAAGACGAATAAGCTCAAACATATCTTAATTCGACTTGATCATAGTGCTCAAGAATTTAGGTATCCAAATAAAAAAAATGGGCAAACATCATTTGAAGATGTTCTTGATATTGACTTAAAAGAAATACTAGATTACTACTACGAGACTACCAAATTCTTAATTTATACTGAGGACGTACTTTATGAAGAGGGGTTATTTTTAGATTGGAATGATTTCAATTAATTACATATCCATTAATAAAATCAATATCTCCTCCCCAATATCTCTGTTGAGTAATGAATGATCTCTTAAGGGCTTCTTGCTTATCAAATCAGCAAACAATAAACCACATTGCTTATCAGTCATTTGCTTATGGTCTAATGGATTGTAGAATTGGCCTTCTTTGGAGTCAACTGCGAGGCCTTCTAGTTTGGCAGGATATAAAAGGTAACCTTCTTTGGAGTTGAAGTAGTCCAGATAGGCATAGAGTTGCCGTACATCTTCCATAGATACGCCTTTCTCATATTTCCACTTAGTGTCAATCACTAGGGAACCACTTATGCCCTCAACCACTATATCTGGTTTGAGGCACAAGTTCCAATTGTCTTCATGTCGCCAAAACAGAGTCTTGTTTTGCGCTCTAATTTTGACATTGTAAGTGTGTGCTGCCTTCCTCAATGACCAGGTAATAAAACTCTCCCACAACAAGTTCATGTCAAACATGATGGCAAGGATGTCATTGGTGCCACCACGCAGGTCAGGGTGGTAATTCAGTAAGATGATCCGCGCCAGTTCTACAGCTCTTTTATAGCTTGCAGTTTTGCGGTCATAGGACATACGATGAAAAAGCTTTTCATTGATAGCAACAGGATTGCAATCAGGAAAATACAACAGTAAAGCCTGAGCCTCTCTGCTAAGTGTCATAGTGCCGATGGTAGCAATGCACTCCAAGGCTTGCCTGATAATTGCATTAAACACATTATCCCTATCATAGACCTGATGTGCCACATAAAAGCGCTCGGCATGGACTGCATTTTTGGTAATCTGATGGTGCACCAGCAGTTTTCCTTTAAGTGCCGATTGGTTGCTTACATGGGTGCGGTATTTTTTGACTAGGCCGCGATGAATTAATACTTCTGCTTCGATGAGGAATAGCGAGAGATAAGTTTCCAATACACTATGCTGCCGAATGTGAATATTTGCCTGGGTTGTAGATTTAGCCTCCACCTGAAGGCTGATTAGCAGCATTTCCAGTAGTAAACTTTGCCATTGTGGTTTTGCTAATTGATGTCGATCGGTTTTAGGGAGTACCTCAATACTAAGGTCGCCTACTTTGATGACACCTACATACTGATTGAAATAAATACGGTTGTAGCCAAGGCTGTAAAAGGGCGGTTTGTATTGAGTGAAATACTTTGCCAACGCATCAAAATGATGCTGTTCGAATACACGCTCTCCATTTATATCCAACGGATACTTTTCACCCACGCGGATAGTTTGAAACTCGTGGACCAATATGGGCTTAGTGTTCCGCAAGTGTGGTTTTTAAAGCCTCCAAAATGTCAAACGAATCATCAATTCGCTTCAAAATATAGCTGTCTTCTGCATCCAATTGGTCATGTTCTTTGAAAGGGAATTTTGGCATTTCAACTTTCTGCATGAATCCATTTCCCAATACTAATCGAATTTTGCTGTAGTCATTATAAAAGTATTCCTTGAGCAAGGGAATGATGTTTTTTGCAAATGTTTCCTTTAGTTGTTCCTCGGTGGTTTTTTTGAGAAAGTAGCTGTGGCCAATCTGATGATCTTCGTCCTTAAGGAATTTGATTCTGTCGTTAATTACTCTTAATAGATCAGCCAGTGTTTTTCCGGTTTCACCGACAGGATGATTTAAATCCGCAAGCTCATAATCCGGTGGCATATGCTCAAATGTAAACCTTCGTCTAAGTGCCACATCCAGCGCCTCCACGCTCCGGTCTGCGGTGTTCATTGTACCAAGGATGTAGAGATTGGGTGGTACGGAGAATCTTGCACCACTGTATGGAAGGGTTACTTGAAGAGCTTCTTCCATACTGTATCGTTTGTCCTTCTCGATTAGAGTGATCAATTCTCCAAATATCTGAGACACATTGCCTCGATTGATCTCGTCTATTATAATGACATAATTTTCAAGTGTTGGAGATTTAATTTCTGTTACTGATTCAGGTGAAACTTCTTCAAGCCATTTCACCAAAGCGCGGTAGTAGCCCCTCATGCCACCTTTGATAATTGAATCCAAGTTTTCAGGGGCTTCATAAATCCTTTCCAGCGTTGGTTTGGTCATGGTATTGCGCTCTGTCCCTGTGCTGGTTCGCATTTTGATAGAATGACCAACAATATCGAAAATATCAAAGTAACTAGATTCAAGGTTTAGCCTAAGAGATTGATTGGCCAGTTTTGCGTCTTCTACCCGTGCTTCCAGTTCTTCAAAGACTGTCTCAAAGGGGATTTTTCCTTTCCCTTCTGATTTCATTATGCTTAGTTTGAAATTCTCATCTGCCTTTACTGCAATTCGCTTGAATAGTCCGTTTTCTACCTTATAGATGACATTACCGCCTTCAGTTTTTGGTTCCAATGGCTTCAACCCCTCTATAAAATCCTCATAACTCATACTTTGATGGAAAGTGGTGAAAACGATCCGCCCGGATTTTACCAAATCATCAAATCGTCTTTTTATTTCCGGGCGGTTTTCCTTTTTCAATTCTTCTTCAGGTTTTCCTTCGATAATGGAAAGCGCACGATTGACGGTATGGTACGTTTTGCCTGTGCCCGGTGGGCCGTAAAGGATTTGGTTGAGGTCTGAATTCATAGTGTTAATTGATAGAGCTTGATTGCTGTTTTCAGAATCCTTAATAAATGATAAGTTAAAGTAAGGTTTGAATAACTCTTCATTTGCGATAGGAATTTCAGAAGAGTCAATTTTTATGCAGGTACTATTATTGATTGGTGACCACCATTTATTAGTGCCCGTGTATCGTTTTGGCTTCTCTAATTTGATTATTGTTTCAAATTGCCTTTGTAGCCATCCTTCATTTCCATAGTTTTTATATGTAGACTTTTCAGATTCATTTATGAACTTACCCACTAAAAGAGGTAAGCTTCCTTTTGTCAAATAGAAGAAGTCTCCTTCCTCAATTCCTAATCGAAATACTTCTCCCTGAGAAATGCTACTTCTTCCTTTTCCCTTTGTTCCTGAATGAACCAAAACAATGCCTAAATCAACACAAGCTGTAACCTCCTCTTCAGGAAAGTCGCCCATAGAGATTTTAAATACGGAATTGCCGTTAAGATTAATATGCTTCAATTGATCACTCAAATATGTTGTAACTGCATATATGAAATCTTGGGTTAATATGTGATTATCATCATTAAACCGTATTTCATCAGGAAGTCTACTTTTGTGCGCACTGATTAAATCAGATTGCTTTTCCAATTCCAACCTAATTGAATCACATATTTCATGATATTTGTCAATAACCTTATAATCGAATTTCTTACTTCTTCCAGGCTTAGGTGCAAAGCTTGTAATTTCACAAAAGTTATTGATCATGCTGTTTTTGTAGAAATAGTATTTATCTGGAAAGCGTAACGTTAGATAAACCATGAGAGCACGCTCATCTTGATAATGGGATTTCAGTTCTTTGGGAAGCTTTGTGATCATTTCTTCTGCTTCTTTTTGAAAATATTCTAGTCGCTCATGTAATGATTTTTTTTCGTCAAAGAGAACATGAAACATATCTGAAGTTTTTTCAGGGTAGCTTTCAGCAAACACCTTTAACATGGTGAAGGGAAGAAAATGACTCCCACTCCATAAATTGTTGTTTTCTTTATTGAATGAAGCTTTTAGATAAGCTAAAATGGTGGATTTATCATGATTGTCAGACCAGTTATCTTGGAAATGCTGGATGCTCTCCCATTTATAGAGCTCATTATAATGAACCTCTGGTATTTGATTAGTTATTAATTGCTTGTATCTATTTATCCAACTCTTTAAGGGTTTTTGAAATTTTGCACCAATTGCATTTAAGAAATCAGGAACAGTATATCCTCCACGTAGGCCAAAATCAGAAGCATAAAATCCTATTTTTCGGATTTTATTTCGAATTATTTTTTGTGCTTCACTATCTGCTTCTAATTTTTCACTAATCAAGTTGCAGATGTCTTTGATCTCTTCGGCTGTGAAATTTGATTTTCCTTTCATAATGCCTGTTTTAGTGAAAATTTACCACTTCCCATTTATTGTGCCCACTAGTAATTTCATTCTTCTTGAATTCCTTGTTACCCAACTTGAAAAGAATGATTTAATATCTCTTAATCAACAGGAGTAGAGTTACAGTGTGTTATACTTTTATCAAAACAATATGTCAACTTATTAATCTTCCTCTAAATTTTTGACTCGTTGGAAATTTGCGGTGAATGATTCATCATTGACCAGGAAGTGCCTTTGATTGGCTCCTTCTAAAATGTGATGTGCTCCTAGACCTATCGATTCATTTTCTACCTCACAGCTTCCCAAATAATTATAGACATCATTGTTCTTAAAATTTATAAAGTTTTGAGCTGGTAATCCCAATGCCAGATTTTTATGTTCAAAATCAATTCCGTTTGCTAGTTGCAGTTTAGTCTCTCCCGACTTTTGCTGCACAATGTTTATTTCTACCATAATTATAAATACTCAGCAAATCAAAAAAAGACTCAAATCATAAAAATAAATTTTCATTACCTGCTTTTACCTTCATCCATTACTTGCAAGTCCAAAATATCCAAAAACTCCTGCTCTTTCAGCTCCATCACCGCCAACCTTGGCTGTCGCACCAATGCAATCTGCTGAAGGCCTGGTTGAGTTTTTATTTGGTTAAGTGAAACAGGCCGCTCTAAACTTTGCAAAGGTTCGAAGGTGACTGATACCCATCGTTCATCAGATGTGGTGGGGTCCTGATGTGCTTCTTCTATTACCTTCATGATTCCCATGACCAGATTCTCTTGCTGACTGTGATAGAAAAGTGCCTGATCACCTATTTTCATCCTTTTCAGATTATTTCGGGCCTGTGCACTTCGGACGGAATAGATTTCAAACCGGTTGTTCTTCAGCACGTCTGACCAGGCGTAACGAAATGGCGCAAACTTGACCAGCCAGTAGTTCATTTGTCAGCATTAAGATTTATAGGATTTTGGGATTCGAGGATTTTTTATGGCCTCCTTATTTTGAGGGTGTGTGAGATTATAAACCCGCCTAAACTCAAGGCTCCTCGCACCAAAATTGATCAACAGACCGATAGGCAAACCATAGGCCTGACAATAGTTCATAGCCTGGGCTAGGTGCACGTCTTCCAGCTTTGTTACAGCTTTAATCTCTACCATGATGGTGCCCTCTACAAAAAAATCCACACGCCGGGTGCCAATGTCCTCCCCTTCGTAATAAATGGACATTTCCATTTCCCGTTCAAAGTCCAACCTCTGTTTACGCATTTCAATGGCTAACGCACGCTGATAGATTACCTCCTGAAAGCCATTACCCAGCGTGCTGTGCACTTTCATGGCACATCCGATAATCTTATGCGTCAACCCTTCGTGTTTCATAGCACTCGCTCCTTAAATCCTATCATCCTGTAATCGTTCAAATCCTAATGCTGACAGCTTCCCCCATTTTCGAAAATCTGTGGCCTGAGCAGAATTGACACGGTACCCCACCGCAAGGATGGCTTCCAGACGATAGAAATTGGTTTGGTAATTCTTACCATCCGCGGCAGTTGTTTCCATTTTGGAAATAACTGCCTCCTCATTTAGCTCCCCCGATTCAAAGATGTTTTTCAGGTGCTTGTTCACCGCCGGTACCTGCACACCAAACAGCTCCGCCAAGGCTTTCTGCGCCAGCCAAAAGGTGCCATCCCGGAAGTAAACCGACACGTTTACCTCCTTGTCTGCGGTGCGATAGAGGAGTAGGTCACTGGGTTTCATCTATGTATCATCATTTTACTTCATCCCATACAATTCCAGGTAATCATCACTCTTGCCGAGCTTGCGCAGGTTGGCTTTCTGCGCCTGGCTCAGCTTGGGGTAGCGGCGGGCATACCATGCCTCTACCTCCTGCACATCCTCGGCATTGAGACCGTAGGCTTCATACACCAGCTTATCAATTTCAATTTGCTCGTGGGAGGCGTAATCGTAATCATTTTCTACTCGTTGATTTTCAATAATTGATTTGGTACAATTTGCTATTACCTTATTCGATTTGACAATCAGTTTAAGCTCTTTCAATTCATCCACTTGTGAATGAACAGTGTTGCCAATAAAGTTCTTTAATTGAAATCGAGTAAGTTTTGAGGTGAGTATTCCCAACGATTGATGTTGGTCTAAAACCTTTTGAAAAATCATCGAACCCTCAGTATCATATGCTGACTGGGAGCCCAATCTAAAGGTCGGACTATACACACCAGTTCTAGAAAAGCTTATTGATTTACCAAAGTAAGTTTCCGGACTCCTAATAACTGCACATGTGGTCGTCTCATAGTTTGGCTTAATAGCTTTAGCCTCACCATATTCTCTAATTCGTTCAGCAATAGTGAAAGTTTTCATTCTATGAACCGCCCATTCGCTCCAATCAATAAAGTAGTTGGTAGGTACAAAGTAATTAGGCATCCAACCACCCTGTGCATCGCTCTCGCCACCTTTGTCGTAAGGCACGATATATTTTCCTCCAAAATATCGATCTGATTTCTTGTCTGTTTTGGAAATACCTTTTTCGATGATTGCAAGTCGGAGTTTATCATCATTTCTAATCTTGTCCATGTCATCATCAGTAAGGAGGTACTCATTGTATTCGTTTATGTCTTTATATGTGCCCCGTGCTTCAGGATTTTGGAAGAGATATGCCTGATTGTCTCCGGTAGCCAAACCCTGACGCACTTCTGCTACTTCGCCTAGTTTCACCACCTCTATCTCTTTTCCATTCAGAGGGATTTTTCGTGTCTTTATTTTTTTGCCGTTAAGCTCCAGCTCTCCTTTGGCTACTTCACCCATATCGTTCATCAGCGCAAACAGCTTAGGACTTGCCACAAAAAAGGGTAGGTTGCTGTTGGTACGGATCAGAGCCTGAGGGTAGTAGTAGATGGCGTATTCCTCGCTGCTTACACTGGGCTTTACTTCTTCAAAATCTACTCCCTCGGTCTCGTGCAGTAGCTCCATAAACCGCTCAAAGCGGTCGTGTATGCTTATGTTGGTCAGGTCGGCCATTTGGCAGATGTGTCCTTCGCGTATTTGCCGCATGGAATGTCCCTTATCATCTACAGGAAACTGGTTACGCTCGCAGATGATGATAGCGGTGTTCACCGTAGCACGGAAGGTGTCGGGGTGCACCCGTATCATTTTATGGATGTAGTTGTCCATCATCTGCCGGCGGAGGGGCAAGTGGCTTTTGATGGTCATAAAGGTGTCACTCACAATGTAGGCCAGTACGCCTCCATGCTTTAGCGGAGAGGGTTTGTCTCCAGAGGGTAAAAACCGGGCAATAAATGCGCCATAAGGGTCTTTGCTTTCAATGCCCAGGAATTGGCGCACTTCGTCAGTGATTTTGGTACCGCCATAAGGCGGGTTGCCAATTACAATGTCAAAGCCACTGCCACGCAGCTCGGGGTAAAAGAAATCGAGGTTGAAAAACGGGGCAGCAAGGGTGGCATGGGTGAACCAATGTTTCAGGAATTCACGGTTTTGTCCTTTTACGGCATTCCCGGTTATCTCCTTGCTGAAATTGGGGAAGGCCATGTCCAGCACGTAGATGATCTCATCAGCCACCTTCTCACGCTCTTCATGGGTGAGGTCAGGCTGGTAATATTTGAGTCTTGCCTCTGCCAGTTGGTCAATAGCGCTCATGGCAAAGAGATCAGGTTGCAGGTTTTTCAGGGTATTGGCACAAATGATCTTCGTTTCGATATTGGGCATGGGAGTGATGCCCTTGCTAATATCCTGATCAATGAGCAGCGATATAAAAAATCTTAGCTTGGTGATTTGTACTGCCATGGGTTGCACATCTACACCATAGATGGAGTCTCTTATAATCCCAAGTTTGCGGCTGTAATCGTCCAGATGTTGGGTGAGGATTTTGCGGAATTCGTTGCGATAGCCGGCATCTACATTTTTCAGTTTTTGCTCCACCCAGAGGTTGTTATTTGGATCGACACCCTGAAGTATTTCAACCATTTTATGCAGTACACCCATCGGAAATGCTCCTGAGCCGCATGCAGGATCTAGTACTTTTAATTGATCCAGTGCTTTTACCACTTCCGATTTAAAGGTGTCAGTTAGGCTTTCTGTTTCCCCATGATATATCAGGTTTTTGAGGAGCAATCCAAAATCCTGATGGGTAGCCAAATGTTTCTTTAGATACAGGTAAATGCTTTCGTTTACCATTTCCTGGATCACATTTCGCGGTGTGTAGTAGCTACCTGTTAATTTTCTTATGCTCTTTTTGACATTTTCCTCCAGGTTAGGGTCAAGTTCTGCCAATAGGTTTTCAAAAACCATCCCCAATAATTCGGGATCAAGGGCGATATCCACCTCGAAAGGCGTGTTTTCTTCCAGCGTGAATTTATACTCAGAGAAAATGCCATTTAGGCCTTTATGTTCTACATCCTCTTTGACTTTCTTTTTGTTGGCACCTTTTCCTTTCTCTACTGTTTGTATCTCCTTTTTGCCGTAAAAGAGGTAGTTGGGTATTTTGAGCACGTCATCTTCAATGCTTTCCCTGGCATTGTCTTCATCCAGTTTATCAAATATTCCCCCGTTCAAATAAGGGATGTCCGTAAACCAGGAATAATCAAAGTCCGGATGCAAATAGCTTGTCCATTTAAAATCCTTACCAGTACTCTTGGAATTAGAGTTTAGGCTATTGAAAAAAATGTTTTGAAGAACTCCACGATAATAGGAGTTGCTTTCGAGAAAATCATTCTTATCAATGTCTGCGGTTAGCGGGTACTTGGATTGATTGGAATCATATAGTTCCAGTAATTCTTTTCTTATTAGTCCTTTTTCTTTTACAAACCAGCAGAACATTGACCGTGCTAAAAGGCGAACAAGAAAATTCTTAGTATTTTCTTTTTCACTGGTATAAGCAGGCTTTATGGGAAGTTTTATTTGAGTTGTGGCATAATAAAACCAATCTTGTAGCTCAGCATAGAATTGGTCGTTGAGTGCCTGAATCGAGAATCTTCGATACCAAAATTGATACAACCTCGTATATCCGGTAATTGAGGAGGGTATTTTCAGATCTTCGATAATTCTTAGATGTGCCCGATGCGTATTTTCAATGTGGACATCCTTTAGCATGGTAACCTTGCCAAGCTTATCTCCGGGTCGCCACGTCTGCTTGTAGCTTGTACGCTCACAGGTAAGGAAAGCTAGTTCTTCGCCGTATTTTACCAATAGGATCACAGGTAGTTCCTGGCTAGCCCGGTTAAAAGCTCGTGTAAGTTGGGTGAGCTGGGTACGGTTGGGTTTTTCGCCTTCCAGAGCCAGCGCAAAAATCATAATGCCCTCGTACTCCTTATTTAGCTTTATCCTGGTATCCTCATAGCTTAGCTGGGGTGTATCTTCAGCAAACAGGCTGTCATCTACCAACCCCAGGAAATAGGTCTCACTTACCTGATCAAATATGGGTTGTCCTTTTGGGATGTTTTCAATGATGGCATCCAGCCGAATAGGTGAGGAGGTATTGCTATTGAGCCGGATCCCCAGCTGGGCAAAGAGGTCAGTGCCGGCGGTGAAGAGGTTTTTGGTGAGGAATTTATCGAGGGTCATGGGTTTGTATGAATGTGTTAAATGAGATTCCAGTATTTCTTCTTCCGGCACGTCGGAATCCGAAAACCGGGATGACGAGGGTCAATGGGCTTACGCTTTTCGTGGACAACCCATGCGCCTCACTATCGGGCATTAATTGATAAAATAAAAAAAGGGATGCTTTAAAAAAGAGAAAACGCACCCTGAGTGCGCTGATCTGACGGGAAGCGGGGTACGTGTGTTGAGGCAAAGATAGAAAAAATGCAATCATGTTACTTCTGTTCTTTGTTTGATTTAAATCCGATCTGTTTCCGTGGCTTTTCTTCTTCTTTGATGAGTTGTTGGATGGCCTGAAAGACCAGATGGAATTTTTCATCGTATTTCTTTTCGAGGGCTTTTACTTTGGCGGCCAGCGCTTTGTTGTCTTCCATCCATCGTCGGAGGTGTACGAATGTGCGCATGATGGCGATGTTCACTTCTATGGCGTGCTGGCTATTTAGCACCCCGGAAAGCATGGCTACTCCCTGTTCGGTGAAAGCGTACGGCGGTGTTCTTCTACCGCCCCAACTTGAGGTCACAGATTGTGACTTCAAGATTTGGAACTCTTCACTGCTAAGCTGAAACATGAAGTCTTCAGGAAACCGTGACAAATTCCGCTTGACTGCCTGATTCAACACTTTAGTTTCTACCTGATAAAGTTTCGCTATATCCTCATCCAAAATAACTTGTTCTCCCCTCAGCAGGATAATTTTAGACGCTATGGGCTTTAGTTGGTTATTCATTGGATTTAAATTTAAATAAGAACCAGTTGTAAAAATCAACCGGTTGATTTACCAGGACCAAGGTCTCAGCTTGTAATCTTAAAAGCTTTGTGGTGGCAATTTGCGAGTTCAACACTGAAAACCTTATTTGCTTATTGCCATCCATGTGATAAGGTCAAAGTTTTCAGGTTGGTAGTATTTTTCCAATCTTTCGGCTTCCGGCGAAATTTTAGGTTTGACATGCCCTTTAAACATATCATTGATAGCAGCTTCAGCTTGTTTGGGCACTTGTGCATCCATCCATTTTTTAAGCATCAATTTCAGGCTTTCTACTGCTTCTTCCTCTCCTCGCTCTACAGATGATTTTACAAAACGATCGTAGTTTTTGTGGCTGCTCAGTATATCGAGCACATCCTTGTGATTGATAAACTGAGAGGGACCATCAGGGGTGGTGTACAGCAGGTGGTATTCCTTGTATTTGTGAAGTTTGCGGGCTTTTTCGGGTGCTTTGGGATAACCTAAAAGCGCTATGATACCGGTGGGCAGCTTTTCGTCAAACACATCATTCTTTTTTAATCGGAAACCTGAGAAAACACCGTTGGGTATGGCTTCCAGCTTCTTGCGTTCCTTCTGAAAAAACTCCAGTAATTCCTGACGGTATCTTTCCAGCGAAAGATCGTCCAGGCCAAGTACCTCAGCATCATCAATATCCTCCCAGGTGATTTGTAGCTGCCGAAACATCTTGTCTTCATGGCTGGTGAGCAGTGGATTATTGGCCACCATCATCTCAAACTCGGGGCTGGTCTGTTGTACCTCAGAGCCAACGATGGTCATCAGGGCCATGCGCTTTTCCACACGGTCTTTCAGGTTCAGGAAATCATCGTAATCTGCCCCCGGCCAGAAGTTGATCCCAACCACCGATTTGTTTGGTGAACCAAGTCGGTCTATGCGGCCAAAGCGTTGGATGAGCCTGACAGGGTTCCAGTGGATATCATAATTGATGACACAATCTGAATCCTGGAGGTTTTGTCCCTCACTGAGACAATCCGTAGCAATCAGTATATCGACCGGTTTCTCAATGTAATCCTTATAAACCTCCGGCCGTATAGTCTTTATTTTATCTACCCATTCAGTGTAAGTTTCAGGCACCTTCTGCCCTTTATAATTAAAGTCCTCGGTCCAGTCGCGTTCTTTAAACAATTTGGAGTAAGGCGCAAATCTGTAAAGAACTTCTTCAAAGGAATTGAGTTCTGGTTCTTCATCTATTTTTGAACCCTGTCCGGTTACTTTTGCTATGTTTTTATAGCCCCGATCTTTTAAGGATTGAAACAGGTAATTGGCCGTGTCTTTAAAGGCTGTGAAGATGATCACTTTTTGATTCGACCGAGCAGTGCGTTTCTGCTCAATGACATCAATGAGCTTTTCGAGTTTGAGATCTTTTTGGCTGCCCTGAGCAATATTTTCCTCAAATTCCAGTAAGCAATTTTTTAGCTCTGTCAGCATTTGCACATCTTCTGCGATGTGATCCCTAAAAAGCTTAATGTTTTTGATGCTTGATAATGGAATGGGGTTCTTTTTGCCTAGCGTAATATCAGTTACCGGTATTTCATTACCTTTTTCATCTACAAATGCCTTTTCTTCCAACACCTCTTCTTCCAGGTCTTCTACAAAGGATTCGTCTTCTTCTATGCCTTCCAGTAAGTCAGCACCACCATGCATTATGTAATGATTGACTTTTTTTAATGCCCGCTCATGATGGGCAAGGATATTGTTTACCGTTCCTTGAAAGCTTTTCCAGCTGGATTCAAGTCGCTTTACCAAGAGGATATACATCATCCTGACCAGGAACCTTTCACGTTGCTCCGGATCTTCCAGCACACTTTTGGGTTTTGTATGCAGGGAGTATTTGGAGGGCTGGTATGCAGTTAGGTTTACTTCCAGTGCGTTGAGCAGATCATTAAAACTTTTGTACTTCCCGATTTCATCCAACTGTATGAAATGATTTTCGGGTTTATCCTTTTTCGGGAACGACAATTCGCCAAATTCTTTGGTGATTAGATCTCGCGTACGAGCTACAATCAGGGAGTCTGTGAGATCAAAGAATTTTTTGGGCAGGTTATGGATGAATTCAGAGATGTTCCTTTCTGGTTGCTCAGACCATATTTTGAAATCTGCCTGTGCCTGCCTGAAAATTGATTCAAGACTTTTCAATTCCAGCGTTTCATTCTCTTTAAAGCCATCATCTGTACCCTTAGTCATCAACTTAAATTGGTTCCTGATATCAGTAAGGTGATTATTGATGGGTGTGGCAGATAACAAAAGTACTTTTACGTCACGGTTCTTCTTAAGAATATGATCTACCAAAAACTGGTAACGACCTGACTTATCATTTCTTAGGTTATGGCTTTCGTCCATTACCAGCAGAAGTTTAGGGTTATTTTGAAGACCATATAATGGGGGATCTTCATATTTATCCAGTCTTCCTTCTTGCAGGTCAGTGTGGTACCGAACCCAATATTGCATCCTGTCTTTTTCAAACCTGGATTTATTGCCATAGAGGTATTGTTTCCAGTTTTGAGAAAGCTTTTTAGGGCATAAGAGCACTATTTTGTAGCCCTTTAGCTCAAAGAATTTAATTACAGCCAATGCCTGCCAGGTTTTACCCAATCCTACGGCATCAGCAAGGATGGCACCATTATGTCTTTGCAACATTTTAATCAGGCTGAGTACACCTTTTCGTTGGAATGAAAATAGCGCTCTCCAAATCTCAGTTTCCTCCAGGTGCCCAATTTCATTTTTGAAGTTGGGATCTAATTCCAGCGATAAAATGTCTTCTTTAAAAAGTTCGAAAAGGATTTTGTAGTATAGTTCAAGAGGAGTATATCCTTTAGAGAGATCCTTGATTACCTGAATGATGTAGTCTTTGACCGGAATTTTCTTTTTATTGCCCTGATCATCCAGTATTTCAGTATTTTCATTGGCCTGCTGCCATAGCTGGTCAAACCAATTTTTTACGTCTTTGAACCCGTAATCATTACCACTAAAAGCCTGATTTAATTCTATGTTGGAAGTGTCCCGGATACCCAGGCCAGCCTCTGTCAGGTTTGAGCTTCCTACTATATGGTAATGATGTCTTGAGTCATGGCTATGACTGAATATATATGATTTGGCATGGCAGAAAGATCTTTCTACAGTTTTAATCAGAACTTTATTCTGTTCAAGAAAATGAATGGCATTTTGAGCCTGTGGCGTTAGCCTTAAGACTTTATCAATATTTAAAGATCCTGTTAGTAGATCGATTATTTTATCTTTTTCCTCATAGTCTTGTAATAGGTCTCCTAGTATCAATTGAAACTTATCTGGCTCATTTATTTCAGTATAAAGCTTGTGGAGGGCAGCAACTGAGAAATAGCCGGTAACAATATCCATCTGCCCCTTTTCAGTGTTTCTTTTAAGGTAATCATATACTTTAAATGGTTCAGTGGGATCAAATTGAGTCTTGTTGTCTAGGAGCATTGGTGAATGTTAAATAATGATTAAAAATTACAATCATATCAATTCAATAAAAAATCCAATTGCTTAAAAATGGGAATTCTTTTAGAAGAATTGTAAATTCTATAACGAGTAGAATAATTTTCAATTTATCACTAACCTAGTATCGTTCGAGTTTAGTTAGTCGATCTTCCAGTTTCTTAACTTTAGTTTCAAGCCTGGCATAATCAAACTATTTTAACCAAAGTCTGATTACTCAATCTTAAGTCTATAAGCTTATGCTCAGCAGATTTGAGTGTTGCATCAATTTTATCTAATCGATTTTTGAGTAGCTCATTGTAGAAATAACTCATCGCATCGATTACAGCAACCTTTATTTTCTACTCATCCATCTTTACAGTTATTTGATTTTAATAGCTCAATCAGTTAAAGAGTTTTTTATTCACTATCCCTCAACATAGATTCTGCCATTTTTTTGCCTCTCACAGCCAGCCTTCGGTTGGGAGCACGGTCCAATGCTTTTTCGAAAAGCTGTAGGGATTTGTTAAACTGACCTTCGCGCAGCATAATTTCCCCATACAGCTCGTGTGATGGCTTTACGATCTCAGGAGGACCGTAGGCACTGGGTAGTTGTTCTTCAGCCGCTGTGGCCTGATCGAGCAATGCAAAGGCCTCCTGCTTACGGTCTTCGGTTAATAGTATCAATGCCTCAAGCTCTGATTCCATGATGGCGGCCATTTTATTGTCCATCGTTAGTTTATCAAAATACTTACCACCTACGGCATGGCATACTGTCATATCCTCATCTACCTTAAAAGGCTCCTCCCTGATTCTTTCTTCGATCATTTCTTTCAGCATGGTGCGGGCAAACTCCACATTCCCATTCTTGATGGCAGTCATGCCTTTGGCAAATTTATTGGCGGCCCTGGCACTGATGCTGAGCAAGGTATAGTCTACTTCAATATCAAAAGCATCGGACTTCCATTGCTCCGTTTCTATCAGGTAGCCCGCCTGCATCACCGCCAGGTGATAGCGGAGGCGTTTGGAAGGCAGCACTTCCGTATCTCTTGCCATCGAATCGAGCAACACCCTTGCCTGGTCAAATTCCTTCTGCTGCAATAGACCGTACTGCAACCAATGGAAGGCATGGTATCCACGATCCTGCAAGGTGAGGTCCTTACGCAGGCGGCGCGATTCACTGGCATTCCAGCTATCGATATTGCCAGCAACTACTTCATTCCACATGCCTTTGGCCACAAAAATATGGGTCGGCATGTGCAGGGCATGAGAAGCCTCTGGCGCTACTTTGGAGTATTGATGTGCGGCCTCCAACGCTTTTCCGGCACTCTCAGGATCATCGTAGGCATGGATGAGATAATGCAAAGCACCCGGATGTTTGGGATTACTGGCGTAGACCTCCTCCATAATCTCGCCTGCTTTTTGATAAACATCATATTCCCTTCCGTCGTGGCAGGTAGCCATCAAGGCAAGGGCATAAAAAGAAGCCACCTCGCCATGGTCGGGATATTGCGCATAAAGCCCTGCCATATATTCTGCGTACGCATCATCATTAGTTTCTTTGTCTTGGGATCCGTACAGTACATGCACAGCTTTCATTAGGTCTTTTTCGAGCGGCATTTTGGCAGCGGCTACTCTGCTTGCCTCATCGGGGCCCAGTTTGTTGAGCGCAACCATCGCCTCATCTTTGAACTGGCGAAACCATAGCGGATGATTATAGGTCATAGCTTCTCCCCAGTAGGCCAGGGCAAAATCAGTGTCTATGGCCTGTGCTTTTTGAAAAGCCTCGGCAGCATCATCAAACTCAAAGCTATGCAGCAAAAGCATGCCGCGCATGAACTGTGGTTGTGCCGCCTTTGCGCCGGAGTTATCAAAATACAATTTGCCAAGCCCAAGATCCTGAGCATAGGATGGGATCTGGAACAAAACCAATAAAGCGAGGAGTATAGATGATCTCATATTTGCCTATTTTAGAATAATTAAATTTAGTTAAATTCAACAATACCGAATAATAAGACACATGATATCCTAAACCGGCATTAGTTTGTTGTTTAGTAGATTATGTAAATAGAAACCATACAATGCAGCAGCCAGTTTCAATCATGAGCACTGAGCTACGGCATTAATCAACCAAAAAAATGAAAGACAAAATAGTAGTAATTACAGGAGGCAATGCAGGTATTGGAAAGCAAACCGCATTGGGTTTGGCCAGAAAAGGGGCTGAGGTAATCATTGTCTCCCGGGATAAGATGAAGGGGCAGGCCACAGCCAAAGAAATACAGGCACATACAGAGAACAACAAAGTCATTCCCATGCATGCGGATTTAAGCTCTTTTGCTTCGGTCAGGCAATTTGCTGAGGAGTTCAAATCCCGATATGACCACCTCGATGTGTTGATCAATAATGCAGGGGCATTTTTTACAAATTTTGAAAAAACTGAAGATGGATTTGAGCGGCAATGGCAGGTGAATCATTTGTCGGGCTTTTTATTGACGCATTTGCTTTTGGATCATTTGAAAAAAGCACCTCAGGGTCGAGTCATCAACGTTAGCTCCAAAGGGCATTACAAAGGGTTCATCTATTTCAAAGATGTAAACCGCGAAAAGAAATACAATGGCCTGGCGGCTTATGCCCAGTCAAAACTTGCCAATGTGATGTTTACGGTAGAGCTGGCAGAGCGCTTAAAGGATACTTCCGTAACAGCCAACTGTCTGCATCCTGGTGTGGTAAAAACATCGATAGGCGATAAAAACAACGCTTCCTGGGTGGGGCTGATCTGGAAAATCGGGAAGCTTTTTATGATAAGTGAGGAAGATGGCGCCAAAACCTCCATTTACCTGGCGTCCAGCGAAAAGCTCAATGATGTTTCCGGCAAATATTTTGATAATAAACAGGTACAGGAGCCTAATAAATATGCTGATGACAGCAATTTAAGAGAGGAGCTGTGGACACTTTCTGCTAAGCAAACAGGTATTTCGGGTTAACCGATCTGGAAGAAATCGATCACAGCTCGCAGCAAGGCAGCTATTTCTCCGGCAAAAGCATTGCCGGAACCACGACCTATAATGTAAAGCACAAATAAGAAATAGATGCTGAGTAGCATGGTGGCTTTGATCTTGCCCATGTATTTCCCAATGGTGTAAATCAATACAGCTACTACTGTAAGGATCAGCAATAAAAGCCTCAGCTCACTACTTAATGCCTGTATGTCAGGTGACATTTCCAGTGGGCCGTACATCAGGGTGAAAAGGAATAGAGGAAAGCCAAGGGCGAAGCATACATCAAAAATGTTACTGCCAAGTGCATTGGAGATCGCATCGTCATATTGCCCGCGCTGTGCATCCTTGATAGAAAGGATGGTGTCGGGAAAACTGCTGGCTGCTGCAGCGAGAATAAGTGCCACAAACATCACCGGAATACCAAGGCCATCAAATTCACCCAGGTAGGGTACATGGTAAGTTTCTTCTCCAAGCCACTCACAAGCTACCACCAGCAGGTAGCAAACCCCTGCTATGGCTACCGTGGCGAATATCAATAAGGGCCAGGCATTAGAGTTGGAGATTTTATTTTTTCCAATGAAAATCCGCTCAAGATCAAAAGTGATCAGGCCAAGCCAAAAAGGTTCTTTTTTCACCTCCTCATCCAGCTCAAATTCATCATCATCTACATCTTCCGGTTCATGTAGCATTTCTGCTCTTTCAGACTTATCCATGGTGGCAAACATGAATACGATATACACCACATAGACCATCATCAAAAGAAAACCATGATACCAGTCCAATTGGCCACCACTGATAAGAGTAAGAAAAATCAGTTCGGCCAGGATAAGCGAAATGCCATCGCGGCGGAGTACCTTTTGCGATATTTGAATCCTGGTGGTAAGGCCAACACCGATGACCGCCAAAATAACCACAGCAGGAATAACCATACCATTAAATATGGCACTACCTGCAGTAGTACCTATGCCTCCTGAAAAACCGTTGGCATCCTTAAGTATGAGCAGGAAAAATAAAGAGGTGAAAACCTCGGGCATGGAGCTTGCGATAGCATTGATGGTAGCACCACGCACACCATCGGAGAGGTGCCGTCCGATATACTCGGAAGCGGTCATGAAGCCATCTCCAGCCCTCCATATCACCAAGCAACAAATAGAAATCAGAATTAAGGGAATTACTATACCCATAGGTTAAAGTTGGTTTTCTGTTACTTTCCGTTTGCTGGTTGAAGCGTCTAAGATAAGCCATTTTATTAAATCTCCTCAAAAAAACCCTTTTGCAAAAGCAAAACCTGGTGATTCATGATTGTATGATGCAACCTTTCCACAATTATCGCATCATAATAATATGTCTACCAGAAAATTGACTTATGCTTACAAATTTTTTAAAAATCACCTTTAGAAATCTCGCCAGAAATAAGGTTTACTATTTAGTAAACATCCTCGGGCTATCACTCGCACTTGCATGCTGCATAGTTGCTTTCATCAATTATAAATACTCAGCAGATTATGATAGCGTCCATGAAAAGGGTGATGATATCTATAAAATTCATTTCAGGAAAGAAGCCTCTGGTGCTGCTACAAAATGGGGCGTAAGTCCCCTGGCCATAGGGCCGGGACTCTCTGAAAATGTGGTGGGCATAGAGGCAGTGGTACGGTATAACCAGCAGCAGTTGCCCATCAAATATGGCGAAAAGATTACCAACAAAAGGATTGGTTATGCCGATCCTGCGCTTTTTGATTTATTCACATTTAATCAACTTCTAGGCTCTCCATCTATTAAAGGGTTGGGTGAAATTGTGCTCGCTCAGGAAACCGCCGAATTGTATTTCGGAGATGAAAATCCTTTAGGTAAAACAGTAGAATTAGTAGACGACAAGGGTAAAAGCCATCCTTTTATAGTCTCTGGGGTACTTCAAAAAATACCGCAAAACTCAAGTCTCAACTTTGAAGTAGTCATAAATTTTGAAAACTACCTGGCTTTCAGGGATATTAAAGCTACGGACTGGGATGCATTTATTGCAGCTACATTTCTGTACATTCCTAATGCTTCCCAGGTACCATCGGTATCGCATGTTTTGCAGGATTTTGTCGCCATACAAAATGAAGCCCGGCCCGATTTCAAAGTTTCTGCCTATTATCTGCAGCAATACGCAACACTCGCTCATGAAGTGAGTGATGTATATGCCAATTATCTGGCAGAGGCCATGGATCCTGTTTCTTATTGGGCTCCATTTATACTTGCCTTGCTTATGCTGCTCATTGCAACCTTCAATTATACCAATACTGCCATAGCCCTATCCGGAAAACGGCTAAAGGAAATTGGCATCAGAAAGGTGATTGGTGGTAGCAAACGTATGCTCCTGGCACAGTTTCTAATGGAAAATTTAGTGATCTGCTTTTTATCGATCCTACTTTCACTGGTATTTGCCACTTACCTGGTGCCGGCATATGGCGCTATGTGGAACGGTCAGGTATTGAAATTGGATTTTGTGAATGACCCGGAAATCTATGCTTACCTTTTTGGTCTTTTGATATTGGCCGGGTTGCTGTGTGGTGCTTATCCCTCTTTTTATGCCAGTGGGTTCCAGCCTTCCAAAATCCTACGGGGTTCGGTGAAAATTGGAACAACGAGTAAGCTCAGCAAAACACTATTATCATTGCAGATTGCCTTTACTCTGTTAACTCTGGTCAGTAGCGCAGCATTTATAAGCAATGCAGAATACCAGAAAAATATGGATATGGGATTTCAGCGAGATGGCATTGTTGTAGTCTCTGTAGATGGCAGGGAAGAGGCAGATCGGTTCATTCAAAAAGTTGAACAAAACCCTAACATCTCGGAAGTGCTGCCCACGTCATATCATGTAGGTAGTAGTGTATATGCCAGGACGCTGGAAGGCAGGGATAAATCAATGGAGGCAATGATGATGGATGTCACACCCCAATATCTTGAGTTCATGGATATCAAAATGGTTGCCGGTAAGGATTTTGCACCTGAACTCTGGGATAGCCAAATAGATCAATCCATTATTATAAACGAATCCTTTCAGAAGGCAATGGGCTGGACAGAGCCGTTGGGCGAGAGGCTGGTTATCAATGACACAACCCGATTATCTGTGATAGGCGTAACGGAAGATTTTTACTATCAGGGCCTTTGGGAGCCTGTGGAACCCATGGCCATTAGGCTAAGCGAAAAAGAGGATGCCAGGTTTGTGTTGGTAAAGTCGGAGGATCAAAAGGAAGCCTATGATGACCTGGAAGAAGCCTGGTTATCGCTATTCCCAACGCGCCCATTTGAGGGATTTTTCCATGAAGAGTCTTTCAGCGGAGAGATTATGGTCAATAAAAACATTGTGATCATATTTTCTTTTATGGGCATTTTGGCGGTACTCCTATCTGCCATTGGGCTATATACCATGGTGTCCCTTACCCTACTCAGGCGGGTTAAGGAAATTGGAATCCGTAAAGTTTTGGGGGCTAAAATTTTAAATCTGGTGGTGATGATAAACCTCGACTTTGTATTGATTGTAGGAGCAGGTGTTGTTACAGGCATTGGACTGGGGTACCTCATGAGCAGTTTTTTGCTTGAGCAGATTTTTGCCTATTATCTTCCTGTGAGCCTATTTAGTATGGTGGTTCCATCACTGCTCATTGTCGGGATCATGGCTGTCACTTCCAGCATTAGAATTTACCACACTGCCCAACAAAATCCGGTGAAATCATTGAGGTACGAATAGCGATGATTTGCAGGGGGAATTCGTAAATTTCAAAAAAAGAAATTAATGAGCCCTGAAGATCTATTTCGCTTTACCAACAGCATGGCCACTTTCGGTTGGGCACTGCTGATTTTCCTACCGCAGTGGCATTGGACCAAAAAGCTTGTGCATAGCCTTTTGATACCTATCCTGCTTTCTGCGGCCTATCCACTGGCTATGATACTTTATCCATCAGGGTTTTCGATGGATTTTGGAACCCTGGAGGCAGTGACCGCTTTATTCAGCCAAAAAGAAGTGGTGCTGATTGGCTGGATTCATTACCTGGCTTTTGACCTGATGGTAGGCCTTTGGATATCAAGGGATGCCCAAAAGCATGAGATTAAACATTGGTATATCATCATACCGCTGTTACTCACCTTCATGCTAGGGCCGATAGGCTTATTGCTGTATTTTATACTTCGAAGTATCTACCTCAAAGAAGTACCTTTTCAGATCTATTGATCAGCAGGAAGAAGCATCAGCTTCCTAACGTTTTCTTGTATATCTTCCTGATCGAAAAGCATGGGCCTCCATTTGCCTTCATGGTACAATACGGCCTGATCATCATAATGGTCGCTGAAGATGTTGCCTGATTGACCGGTAGGAAGTATGCTCTCGCTGGCACCTACATTTGCAAAATCTATAATGCGTCGGGTAGATGGTCCGTAGGTAATATTGAAAAGACCCTCTTTCGTGAAAGAAAAGCCAAGATTGTTGACAGCCATGTCAGACCCGGATACCATAAATGGCCCCACGTTGAAGATTGGTGCCAGGGCTTCTACAGCGCCTAAAGCATGACCATGCGATACAGTATGGAATGCCGACCAGCTGTTCTGCAGTGCATCAGGCCCAAATCTATCGTTGAGGTAATCAAGACTTTCTCCCAAAGCCTGGTAGATGATATCATTTCTGCTTTCTACGGGATCGGTAGAACGATCATCCCACCAGGGTGAATCTTCCCCGTCGAAGAAGCTGTATAGGCTGCGTTTCATAAGGTGGGTCTGCATGAAAGATTCAAACATCACCTCGCCAAGCTCATCATTGACGAGGATCAAATCATCGAGCATGGCTTTTTCAAAGGCATGAATTACCCAGGCATAAATAAGGGCTGCACCTTTAGTATCAAGCTCATGGCTCCCATCCCAAGAGGTTAGCAGGTCTATAGCTTCTTGCTCCCGAGGGGATAATTCGCGATTAGATACAGCAGCTATGAAGCTTTGTGCCACGGTAAGCAATTGTGGGTTTTGGCTATCGAGAAACAAAGCCTTCACATCATCAACAGAAACTTTGTCCTTTGCTTCCAAAACCTGAACGATGCGAGCCGCTCTGCTTTCAGGTAGGTAGTAGCCAGGATAAAGATTGAGGCTATCTTTTATATTCATAGCCGATTGGTTATTGGCGCTGTAAACAAAACCACTCGAAGGGTTTTCGGCTTGTGGGTTTTGGGCAAAATCATAATAGCCAACCGGATCATTGGCAGGATCAGAGCCATCAATGATGCTTTTGGAATTGACATGCGCTGGTCTTTTAACCAGTTTGCCTGATGCCCACCAGGCGATGTTACCGGCTTTATCGCCATACATCACATTGAGGCCAGGCGCATGGATAAGGGCTGCCCCGGCACGGGCTTCTTCCATGGTTTTTGCCTTTGCCATTTGATGTGTAGCTTCAAATAATCGATTGGGGAATTGAAAGAATGTCCACCAGGCGGCTATCGGCGCTTCATTTTCCAGGCCTTTGATGGCATTATTCATGATGGGGCCGTGTCTCGAAATTTGAACGGTAAACGTCTCATCATCCCCATCTTTTACGGTAATGGTTTCTTCCCGTGACTCAAAATCCTGCCATCCCTCCGGGCTTTTATACTGGTTATCATTAGCCGGATTGACCAATTCACGGTAAAAATCCAGGTCGTCATTTTCAAACATGGTAAGCCCCACAGCAATATTTTCGTTATGCGCTAATGTGGCAAACGGCACACCTGCCAGGTGATATCCATAATAATTGAGGGAAGGGGACTTTACGTGCGCTTCGTACCAGACTGCCGGTTGAGAGAAGGCAATATGTGGGTCATTGCTGAAAATCACTGCGCCGGTTGCAGATTTCTCCGGAGAGATGACCCAGCTGTTGCTACCAATGAAGGGAGCCACAGGCAATCGCTTGAAATGCCTGTGCATAGCAGTGGCCATAGCCAGGTAGGCAGTATCCTGGGCATTGCTCTTGATAATTTCCTCGGAGGGAGGAATGTCAATGGCAAGGGCTTCCAGGTAGGCAGGGGGAAGTTGTT
Source organism: Cyclobacteriaceae bacterium (assembly GCA_965227155.1). Classification (GTDB taxonomy): domain Bacteria; phylum Bacteroidota; class Bacteroidia; order Cytophagales; family Cyclobacteriaceae; genus UBA6059. The sequence goes on along the minus strand of OZ245731.1, from coordinate 1,684,456 downwards.
GTAAATAGCTCACCACCGGCTCTGTTTTTTGGGCAATGGCAAAACTGAACGACATGTAGCCCAATACATCATAAAGATTTTCGAGGGTAAATGGCGTCTTCTCTATGCCAATAATGTCATATTCCGTAGGCGAAAATCCAGTCTCAATAAAATGATTGACACCTTTGAGATAAGCGTTGGCCATATCCAGAACAGGCCCTTTTCTTTGCCTTAAATCTTCGGCTGACTGCCGGCTGTAGTAAGTAATGCCCAGGGTTTTGAAAAAGCGATCCGTTTCTACCAGGTCTTTACCAAAAACCTCTGAAAGCCGGCCCGGCGCTATGCGTCGGATCAGCTCCATCTGCCAAAGCCTGTCCTGGGCATGCAAATAACCAAGGGCCACAAAAGCATCTTCATCGGTAGCAGCATCAATGTGGGGCACACCATAGTCATCAAAATAAACCGTGGTTTGCTCCTTTAGCTCGGGCAATGAGAACTCACCCTCATAGGTTGGTTTTTTTCCTTCGATATAGAAATAAGCCACGATAAAAAAAGTCATGGCCAGTACTAGTAGTGTAAGGAAAGCGTATTTTAGTATTTTCATAATCGTTACAATTATCTACAGATATCAAAAACATCGTCTTATGAAGTACAGTATCCGCATCCCAGTTGTGATTTTTTCAATGCTGCTAATAGCATTTTCAGGATTTTGCAACACAGACAATGAATTAGCAGGTAAAATAGAGAAACTGTCAGAAAAAATTGAAGCAAAAGTGATCGAATGGCGACACCATATCCATCAAAACCCTGAATTGTCCAACCGGGAGTTTAAAACCGCAGCATATATCGCTGAACATCTCGAAAAACTGGGGCTTGATGTGCAGACCGGTATAGCACATACGGGCGTAGTGGCAGTATTGAAAGGCGGGAAACCTGGAAAAGTGGTGGCCCTAAGAGCTGATATTGATGCTCTGCCTGTTGTGGAGCGAGTGGATTTGCCCTGGGCATCCAAGGTAAAGTCTACCTATAATGGAATGGATGTGGGTGTAATGCATGCCTGTGGGCACGACACCCATGTAGCCATATTAATGGGTGTGGCCGAGGTGCTCAATGAAGTAAAGGCAGATATCCCTGGTACGGTAAAATTTATCTTTCAACCGGCAGAAGAGGGTGCTCCTGTAGGTGAAGAAGGTGGGGCCGAACTGATGGTCAAAGAAGGTGTTCTGAAAAACCCAGATGTGGATGCCATTTTCGGCCTGCATATCAATTCACTTACCGAGGTTGGTACTATTCGGTATAAGCCCGGGGGCACCATGGCTGCTGCCAATTCATGGGAAGTGAAAATAGAAGGTAAGCAAACGCACGGTTCTACACCATGGACCGGTATTGACCCTATAGTAACTGCTGCACAGATCATCAATAACCTGCAGACAATTGTGAGTCGTAACCTTGAATTAACTAATGAGGCTGCGGTAGTTTCTGTTGGAAGAATCCAGGGTGGTGTCCGGAATAATATCATTCCCGAGAGTCTGGTTATGGAAGGCACCATCAGGGCATTGGATGACGATATGCAGCAGAAAATTTTCAAAAGGATGGAAGAAATTGTTGATTATACGGCAAAAAGTAATGGTGCTAAAGCAACCCTTACTATCCGACCGGGCTATCCAATTACATACAATGATCCGGAGCTTACCTCCAAAATGATTAGTACAGTACAGGAAGTGGCAGGTAGCGAAAATGTTCAGCTTACACCCGCAATCACCGGGGCGGAGGATTTCTCTTTCTTTCAAAAAGAGGTACCGGGGTTCTTCTTCTTTCTGGGTGGTATGCCTAAAGGTCAGGACCCCAGCCAAGCTGCTCCCCATCACACACCAGATTTTTATGTAGATGATGAAGGCATGCTTTTGGGTATAAAAACCATGTCGAGGCTGGCGGTAGATTATTTATCCAATAATTAAGATAGGGGTAATATTTAATTACATGGTTTTCACGTTTGATAGGAAAATACAATCATGAAGCGCACCTTATTTTTTTTAATTGCATTTTGCCTGGTAAACCTGGGGTTTGCACAGGAAGCAGACGAGGATCTTATTCCTAAAAGTGTAATCAAATTCATCCCTTTCGAACTCACAGAAAGCACTTTCATGATGGAATGGGAAAAAATCCAGGCGGATGCTACACAAAGCTGGAGTGTTGGTTTGGGATTGACGGCCGGCACCACTTACGATGGGGAACGCAGCGGGTTTAAAGCGGAGGTAATCAAGCGTTGGTATTTAAACAGCCTGAAGGTGATCAGACCAGCTTCAGGCAGAGACCCATTTGTAAGAGGCATCTATGGGGCAGTATTCGTTAGGGGTGGCTATGTTGAGCAACAGGAAAACTATTGGTATTACGATGATTTTTCGGGCAATTCTGAAGAAAGAACCAATACACGATCCGGAGAATGGCTTTTTCCCGGCGTGATGATCGGCGCAGTAAGGTCATTTTGGGATGTGTTGCAACTCGAATTATATGTAGGTGCCGGTGTACGCTTTAGCAATGTAGAGGACTCTGACCCCTTTTACGACGAATATTATAACTTCATTGATGTTTACAATGTGGGTTACCATGGGGTAGCACCTAATATCGGTGCCAAGATTGGTATAGGAATTCATTAATAAATATGCGGAAGCTCAATTATTTTGAAACCAGACCGAAAACAGATTCAATCAATGTAGAAGCCTATTTGAGGCGCATCGGCTTGCAACGGGGAATGCAGCCTGATCTGAAATTCTTGCGGGCCCTGCATCGACATCATTTATACAGTATTCCATTTGAGAATTTAGACATCCATTTGGGTAATAAAATTATGCTGTCGGTTAAGCGCATTTATGAAAAAGTGATCATCAATCAGCGGGGAGGTTTCTGCTACGAGCTGAATGGCCTTTTTTACCACCTGCTGGATCATTTGGGGTATGACTGTAGGCTTATCTCGGCCCAGGTACGCAGGGATGATGGCAGCTACGGGCCGCCTTTTGATCATATGGCAATAGTGGTGAGGCTGAAGGAGGGAGACTGGCTTGTGGATGTAGGCTTTGGTGATGGATTCATGAGCCCAAAGAAGCTGGTAGAAGGAGAAGTGCAGGTAGACTACACCAAATACGTGAAATTGGAAAAAGATATTGATGACAACTTTTTTCTAATGATATCGAGTGATGGATTGGCTTATGAAACAAAGTACCGATTCACTTTGAAACAGAGGGAGTTTATTGAGTTCATCGATATGCTGGACTACCACCAAACCTCAGAAGATTCACCATTTACCCAAAAAAAACTCATCACACAGGCCAATGATAAAGGCCGTATTACACTGACAGACCGAAAGCTTAAAATCACGCATCTGGCTGAAACTACAGAGGAGGTGCTCCTGAATGACGATGAATTCTGGAGTAAATGTGAGCAGCATTTTGGGATAGCAGCCGGAGTTTAGTAGGTCATAAGCTTTCGTAAGGCACTAAAGCAGTCAGAGGTAAACTTCCGCACCGATTTGTACTGATTTGGTTGCTGCAATAATTCACTTGCTGTCAGCACGGCCCCTACCCAGTGCTCATCCACCCAGTGGCCAAAGGTCAGTTCCGGCAGCTCATCAAGCGGCGGGTAGGGCCAGGGAGAAGCAAAAAAATAAGGCTCGTTGATTTCATCATCACCAGGAGAAAGCCCAACGGTCACATAGCTTGAGGTGTCGGGATTTCCTGTGTTATTGACAATGATTTTGGTGCTGATGTCGAAATGATGTGGCCAGCACCTTACCTCGGTAGATTTAAATGCAGCTTGCACCTCTCTGGCAATTAGGTCGCCGTTATGAAAATACTTGCCGAGCTCTGTAGCATAGATTGGATCAGGTAGCGCAAAGGGCTTCCCAACTTTGGCCAGCTCTTTTGGTAATTCGTAAGGTAGGTTCAATGTCAGCTGCGTGGTGTCAAGCCCCAGCTTGGCAATCTGCTCTTCCAGCCAGACCAGGATCTGACCGTGGTACTTGCCATGGAGCTCAATTTGGGCAATGGAGTTGAAAGCATTATCAACAAGGTGCACCGAAAAGGTATTGAAATCAATAGATGACCGAAATCGGGTATTGCCATCGATCCACTGGCCGGCCAACCGGTGTAAATCAGCATACCAAAGCAATGTGGCATGCTCATCATTTTTGTTGGGGGGCAGAAATTTTCTCCCAACCGCCGCTACATTTTGGATGCCTTGATGAAACTCCAAACGGGTAGCCGCAAGGGTATCAAAATCTTCGAGGGTTAGGTTTTTCCATTCAGTGGACATAGCATCAGCTTCGTACTATAAAATTATAGGAATAAACAGAAGATCAAAGCAATTTGGTTTATTCGTCTTTCTCTAGCTTTATGGCTATGAACATTTTGATCACCACACATCAGGGGGGGCTGGCCGGTTCTACCAACTCTATTTTTTACCTGAGCCGTGGGCTTGCTAAGCGTGGGCATAAAGTTTATGTGGGATGCCCGCAATCATCACTCCTGTTTTCCTTGCTGGAAAATACTGCTGTAATCAGGATTCCCATGGTTTTTAGGGGGAAGCTTGATCTGAATAATGTGCGTCACATTCGGGATGTGGTCAAGCAATACGGTATCGAGCTTATCAATGTACAATCCAGTAAAGATCGATATACGGTAGGTTTGGCAAGGTGGATTTACAAATTGCCCTGCAAAGTCATTCACACGCGCAGGCAAATTCCCAAAAGCACCGGCCTTTTCATTCAAAATTGGTTTTACACCAAAAGTACGGATGCCATGGTTGCCGTTTCTTCCGGTGTAAAGGCCGAGCTAGTCAAAAAAGGTATTTCACCGGATCATATTAAAGTCATACAAAATGGTACGCCTAAGGAAAAATATAAGCTTAAAGACCCCAGCAAGGTAGGTGCCATCCGCGAAAAGCTTGGAATAGGAAGTAATGATGTAGCTGTAGGCTGTATTGCCAGGCGCAAGAAGCAGGAACAGTTGTTACTGGCATTGCCTCACCTTCCTGCTAGCGTAAAAGTATTTCTGATAGGTATTGAGGAGGATGAGCAGCTAGCTCAGATTGTACAGGAGCACCAATTAGCGTCGCGTGTAATGTATTGTGGCTCAGTACCGCCCGAAGAGATATTGTACTATCATAAAGCCATGGATCTGGAAGTGTTACCATCTACCATGGAAGGGCTATCGCAATCATTATTAGAAGCGATGGCCCTGGGTATACCGGTAGTAGCGACCAGGGCCGCGGGCAATCCCGATTTGATTAGAGACGGAGAAAATGGGTTGTTATTTGAAGATGGCGACAGTCAGGGGCTGGCCGAAAAGATTACACTCCTGATGGAGGATCAAGAGTTGTACGATAAGCTAGTGGAACGAGGTAAGCACACGGCGCTGGAAGAATTTGAAATCAGCCATGTTATTGACCGCTATGAGGCATTTTTCCAGCAACTATTGACATAAAAAAAAGGGATTTAAATCCCTTTTTTACTGTTGATATTTTCTTACGATCGCCTGTAGCTTATCGCGATCCGAAGTAATGGCTGGATCACTATAAATTTTAGAGGAAAGCTCAGAGATCACTTTTTTATCGTAACCAAGCTTCGTGGCCAGGTCTTCACAATACTTGATCTCGCTGAGATAAACCTGACGGTCAATCTTCATAAGCTGTACCACATTGTACAGAATCTCAAATTTATCATGATCGGTAAGTGTGCTCAATTCAGGCAGATCTTCGGGGTTGCTTACCAATTCTTCGATTTCTTTCTCAGCAAGGCCGTTGGCTTTACCAAGCATGAATATCATACTTCTTTCTTTTTCAGCAAAATCTTCGTCTATCTGAGCGAGTTTGATGAGTGCTGATAGCTGGGTTTTAATACTCATTATCTTAAAAGTTTATTAAATGATATACGTAAAGGATAAGTTTATTGGATAAAAGTAATTAATTATTGTAAAATTTCTCTACAATTTTTCTTAACCGATCTCGATCAGCGGTGATTGTAGGATCGCTAAAAATTCTTTTGGATAGTTCTGAGATCACTTTTTTGTTGTAACCCAGCTTCACTGCCATATTTTCACAAAATCGTATCTCACTTAAAAATATTTCTGAATCAATTTTCATTAGCTGAACGATATTGTAGAGGTATTCAAATCGCTCTTCTGAAGATAACGATGGAATTTCCATGGCTATCTCTTCTTTACTATTTAAATGCTGTTCAATCAGATTATTAACTTCTTCTTCAGGGATTTTATTGGCTTTGGCCACCGCCATAATTTGCTGTCTTTCCTGAAGAGAAAAATCATGGTCCACAAGGGCCAATCGAATAAGGTGATCTAGTTGTATCAATATACTCATGGCATTTTAAGTTAAACAATGGAATATACGAGCATTTTTTTGGATATGAAAAACCTAACTATATTAAATTAGTGAGAAATTAGAAAGTGATATCAATCCACCGAAACTTGGGTTAAGTTTCAGTTAAATTTTAATAATGGCAATTATGAAAGACGTATTACGCAGAAAAACATCCCTTAAGGAAGAAATAGAAGAGTTACTCAACAAACAGGTGCAGCGAGAAGCCAAGTCTTCAGCAGTGTACCTGGCCATGTCTGCCTGGTGCGAACGCCATGGATTTATTCATAGTGCTAACTTTTTCGAAGTTCAATCCGATGAGGAACGTGAGCATATGAAGAAGATATTCCGCTACATCTCCAGTGTCGGAGGTACGGCCGTCTCTCCTTCGGTAGATGAAGTGCAGCAGGAATACAGCACGCTGAGAGAAGTATTTGACAATGCCCTGGAGCAGGAAATATCTATCACACACAGCATTAACAGCATCGTAGATCAGTGCTATAAGCACAAGGACTACTCTACAGCCAATTTTCTGAACTGGTTCCTGGAAGAACAGCGTGAAGAAGAAGCCCTGGCTCGTAGATGCCTGGAGATTTTTGAAATAGTAGGTGAAGGTGGCCTTAATGACCTTATCATAGATAAGGAAATGGCCAATGTAAGATCAGAAGCTGCACCTGAAGCATAATCTAGCCGAGGAAGAAGGTATGAAAATTGAAATGCCTTCTTCCTCGCATGATCTTCTCTATGACCAATACCAGCGCGATAAGATTCGCCACCAGCACCAATTGGATGAAGCTTTCCTGACTTACCAGCGAAGCAAATTTTGACAAGCTACTGCTGATTTCTTCGGCCCACAGCGCGGATTGATTGCCGGCGCTTCCTTCCGGTAACAAGACCATCATTAAAATAATGATTGCGGCAGCTACGCCAATGAAATAGGTCATCAGGCGGTTGTTACGTCGATAGACCTGTCTTCTATCGTAGGTGGCCATTACTTTCTTTGTAAAATTGGCAGAGGGAGCCGCCAGCGGCATGGCCTTCATCAGATCATCGATGGATGACAGCTCTTTATACCAGGCCATAGCTTCTGCATCTTCCTTGATGGTTTGAAGCAACGAAGCTTTTTGTTCAGCACTAAGTTTTTCAGTGACGAGTTGCATCACGATTTTTTCATGCGCTTCTTTCATATCAATGATGTTGTTTCTTCTTTCAAAATCTTTTGTAGCTGCACAGCCAGCTTTTTCCTGGCCCTAAACAGCTTCACTTTGGTATTGTTGGTGTCGTATCCTGTTATATCGGCTATTTCTTCTATAGTCGCATCCTCAAAATAAAACAAGGTGATTAAGGTGCTGTCAATTTCATTGAGGTGACGCAACGCCACATTAAGATAATGAGCCCGGTCTTCTTTCTCAAGAGGTGTAGATGCCTCTGAATAATTGAGATCGAGCTCGCTGGTATTGTCAATATCCTCAAAATGCATTTTGAATTTGCGCTTTTTTGAAATAGCCATATTCACCACAATACGGTATAGCCAGGTTGTAAATTTGGCTTCTTTTTTGAATCCTGATAAAGACTGCAAGGCTTTCACAAAACTATCATGGGCCACTTCCTCGGCCAGCTGACTATCGTGCAGGATGCGCAAGGCAAGGCTATAGGCATACTGCTTATGCTTTTCTACCAGCACATTCATGGCATGCCGCTGACCATTTAAAATGGCGGTAATGATTACATTATCCTCAGTCTGTTCAGTCACCGAAAAGTTTGACGCTGGTCACATCGTTCAGGTTACTACCCTTTCAAAAAATATTTTTGACAGCCTTAATTCTACTATTATAAGATAAAAGATACTGATTTTCAGTGAGTTTTTGAAAGTGTCGGACTATTGTCGAAAGCAGGTCTGTTAATGTCAGACGAAGGTCCCCCCAGCTGGCGCGCGTTTGTAACGCGTGCCTTTGTAGAACCTACTTGCTTGGAACCACTCAGAGTCACTCCATTGAGGACTCTGAGACTTCTAGAACACGTTACTAATTTACCATTCTGTAATCTGTCATAGGTAAATATGAGTCAAATCCATGAATGTAGAATCCAGCACTAGAATACTCATAGAGTGAATAATCATTTGCCAGATTCCATTTTCTTGAAACGGGATTTGCATGCATATAATCTAATATTTTGTTTAAACCATCTTCACCTGCAACCTCTTTAGCATCAAAGGATAGTCTAAACACCTGATGCTTTTTACCCTTTATTCGTTCCTTTTTCTGTACCCCTCTTTCTAATTCAATAAGTATTCCGGAATGATTCCCTTTCTTGAGTCTTTTCACAATTTCATAGGCTAAAAACCGCTTCCCCTCTCCTATAGTAAGGTTAAGGTCTCTGCAATTTGAATTGACATACAATAGCATATGAAGATGATTAGGCATGATTACATAGCCACATAATACACATCCCTTTTCATTCAATTTGAGTACCCAATGCTTTAGATAGTCATAGATGTGTACCATATCAAATAGAGGTAACCATTTATAGCAAGTGAATGTAACAAACTGAAAGCTGTTGTATGTGGTATGTTTTTGATGAGTACTCACTTGTCTAAAATAATAATAGCCAGGTATAATTACATAGCTCAGAGTTCTCTGCGAGTAACTCTGAGCGGGATAGTCGAGTAGTAGGAGCTTTGCACCCATACCGTGTCATAGACACCCCTCAGAGTCACTCGAGAGAGGACTCTGAGACTTCTATCGTACATCTACCCCCATATAATTTTAAAAAAATTTCTCAGCCGATGGTAACCTCAAGTATTTGGGGTGCGTCCAAGCATTGAATTTTAAACATTAACAAAATGGAAGTAGCAATCATTGTTCCTGTGGTGGGTACCATATCTCTGGCGGTACTGATCATTTTTATTCGAAAATTTATAAACGACGAGCGTATGGCTATGATAGAAAGAGGCGTAGATGCCAAGCAGTTCAGGCACACCAATGAATTTGGCTCGCTGCGCTACGGTTTACTTTTTGTAGGTGCCGGTTTGGGCCTGTTGCTGGCGGGTATTTTTGAGGCAATATTCCCCGCGCTTAATGATGAGTCCCTTTATTTCGGACTTTTATTCATTTTCTCTGGCGGTGGACTATTCTTATCCTACCAGATTGAGCAGAAGCGCAGAAAAGAGCGTGAGCAGGAGGATCGATAAGCTTCTAGCCCCAAAAGCACCCATACTTATCCTCCTGTACAATTTGTAAAAATTCATGGATCGTATTTACCTGTGGTTGCGGTTCATAAGCATGCCACTTGAGGTCCGCTCGCATCCAAAAGACTTTCCAAGTTTTCTTAGAGTGTACCCAAGTGGTTTTGGCAATTTGTTCCTCCAAGAGCTTAGCTTTGTCTTGCCAATGTGGACGAATACCGTAGATAATCACACTTTGGCTCTCAATTTTGTACGCGAGATCCACCTCATGTCTGATATTTTCGGGAGGTCTGCGCTTTTCGAGGAAGTTTTCCAAAGCCTGGATGGTTTCTGCTGCTTGCAGTACGTCTAGTGCCATATGAGTCTGATTATGATTAAGATTAAGTCTTCTGATACTCTTTAGAATACTGCCAAAGTGCTTGATCTAGTGTTTTCATGTCCACATCAGCTCGATCTGCTATTTCACTTGTAAAATCCGTGTATTTCTGCCAGTATTCAAAAAAGTTAACGCTTTATTTGCAATGAATATATCAAAGACTTTACTTCAACAAAAACCTCCTCGCATCCCGTGCAGTTACTTGAGGGATTTCCTCCATGGGTACATGGCCGGCATTTTCATAGATTACGACACTGCTGTTGGGTAAGGCCTGGTCAAATTTGGTGGCATCTCCTACGGGAATCCAGTCATCATGTGCACCCCACATGATGAGCGTTTCGTTTTCTATTTGGGCTAACTGATCGGTACGATCCGGGTTATGCACTTTTGAGCGGTCAACAAATGCATCGCGGTTGCCTGCCCGTCGTGCCAGGTCAAAATAGCGATCCACCAGGCTTTCGCTGATCAATGAGTCCTGGTGATAAACCGCCTCCAGATTGCTTTGAAAGATAAATCGAGGCGTGAGGTTTTTCATCAGCGGTCCGGCAATGGGATTTTTGGCCAGCCGGAATATCCAGGGCGACTTGCCATCTTTGGGGAAACCGCTGGCATCTACCAAAATCAGTTTGTCGGCTTTATCCGGGTAAAGCAATGCAAATGTCCAGGTGATACCACCCCCCAGGGAGTTGCCGGCCACATGGCAGCGGCTGATCCCCAATTGTTCCAAAAAAGAATTGATAAAACCTGCGTAGTATTCATAAGTGTAGTTTCCCTCAGGAGAGGGGCCGGTCAGGCCATAGGCCGGCAAATCCAGTCGTATTACCTGAAAATCTTTTTTGAGCACTTCTACCCAGTCATCCCAGGTGTGTAAGGAAGCACCTGTACCATGGATCAGCAGTAGCGGTTCACCCTCCCCCTCAATCCTGTAATGCACATTCATGCCCTGCACCTCTATAAATTGTGATTGCTCATTGGCATACCTTGACTTCAATTCATCCAGCGGAATATCAGGTTTGTATAAAGCAAAGCCAATCCCGATCAAGAGGATTGATACTACGAATATGATTTTTCTTAATAGCATATCAGAATAAGGTAGGTTGGATGATGGTGCTGCCTTCCAGTTGCAGCAACAATTTTTTTCTTTCCAGTCCGCCGGCATAACCAGTAAGGCTCCCATCGGTGCCAATCACCCGGTGGCAGGGGATAATGATAGGGATTTTATTTTTACCATTGGCTGAGGCTGCCGCCCTGATGCATTTAGGGTCTCCCAGCTGCTGGGCCAGAGCAGCGTAGGAGATTGTTTTGCCATAAGGTATGGTCATTAAGGCTTTCCATACTCTATGCTGAAAGGCTGTACCCTCAGGCGAAAATTGGAGGGAAAAAGTTTTCAATTTTCTCTCAAAATAGGCTGCCAATTGCTCATGAACTGCCTTATGGTAGCCCCTTGGGCTTGTGGATTGGAGATCTGCACTGTCCGTAAAAGTTATTTCTAAGAGCGCTTCAGCACTGCATCGAATATGCAGGGGACCCAGGGGTGACCGCAACACGGAGATATCCATATCAGAGGAGTGCTTCCCCCAGGTTATCAAAAGCACCTGCCGGGGCAGCTTCCATTACAGCAATTTCGGTGATATCTCTTTCGCCACGGTCTGAGGCAAGTTTCAGATCACCGAAAACGGCATAATCGGCCCAGGGGGTAATGAAATTGGGCTCCTCCTGGTCTGCCTCCCTGTAGTAGGCCCATTGCTTCACCAGGTCATCCGATTTTTCAACCCACACTTTGTAGGCATTCTGTGGGGTAGCCCCTACATTTTCAAAAGTCAATCTCAGCACCTCCGCGGGCGCACCGGTTTGTGTGGTGTCTTCTCCCAAATAGGATAAGGTAACGCCACTATCTTTCAATTTGAATGGCATAAACAGCCAATAGGCATCATTGATCCAGATTTTTTTACCGCGATCCAGGTAATAATCCAATGAGTCCTGATTGGTAAATTCCTCACCGTCTTTAAAAACCCGACCATCACCCGAGTTGATGTTGACAATGATTTTCATGTCATCGCGCTGATTTTCTATCCTTACCCAGCCGGTCGATTTATCCCAGAGCAGCTTCCTGAATCCGAAAAAATTCCATTTAAAGACATTGGTGTTATCCCAGGCTTGCCGACCGCCCATGGCGATCATCACCCGGTTGGCCACTTCTATAGCCTCATCATCCGAGCCGGAGGCATTAAAGCCTTCGGCTGCAGGGTTTCCATATTTTTTAGGCGTTTGCTCCTGCTCCTGTGATTTGGGGTCAGCGCAAGACCATAACAGAATGGACATTAAAACTAAAGTGCAAAGTTTTATAAGCTTCATAAGTTCAAAGATTTGACAGTTGACATCAATTTAAAGACAGTTGAATACATCTGCTCATTAATAATAAATATTATTGGCAACTTTTGTATCGGTCAAAAACAAGAATTCAAGAATATGTGGTCAATATTAAGTATATGGCTTTTGTTTACAGGTTTTGGTGAAAAAGAACTTTCTGCCGATACGCTTCGGGAAAAGCGGGTAAGCTCCGCTGTTAAACTTATTGGCACTGTGTATGGGCTGGATGCCAGATACAAGGGTAACATCAAGGTGTCGGACGATGACCGGGCGGTTACCTACATCACACCGGGCGGTTTTTTGGAAATACAGAAAACCACTTTTGGCAATGCAAAGGAAGTGTTGATAGAAAGTGATGTAAAGGGTAATCTGAGTTATACATTTCTTGACAATCGCAATGAGAAAGCTTTTACACCCGAGGGGCAGCAGTTTCTGAATGACGTGCTGCCGGAGGTCATTGAAATATCAGATGTAGCCGCACTGGATCGCATTGATCGGTTTTTTAAGCAAGGAGGCATCAATAAAGTACTTAAGGAGATCGAGAAGATAACTTCTGGTAGCAACCGTGCTACATATTACACCTATCTGCTGGAGCGAAAAGGGCTTACCGGAGAGCAGCTGGGTAAAATCGCATCGGCAATTAGTGAAAATATAGATTCCAGTGCAGATCAGGGGGAGATTTTTAGTGCTTATGCCTATAAGTTTTTATCCAGTGATCTAAGTGCAACGGCTTATTTCAATGCCATTGCAGACATTTCCAGCAGTAGTGAGAAAGGTCGGGTTTTGAGATTGGTGTTGCAAAGACCGGATCTTTCTGAGAGCATTTTGAAAGCGCTGCTCACCACCGTAGAAGATATTTCCTCCAGTTCGGAAGCAGGTGAGGTGTTGCGTGCTTTTAATAGAACCTATATTGATTCTCAAAACATTAGGGCGCTCTATTTCAGTGCTATTCAGGATATTGCCAGCAGCACGGAGCAGGGATATACACTTAGGCATTTGCTCGATGAAAAAGCACTGAGCGATGAAAGCAAGGTGCAGCTTTTTAAGACCGTTGAAGCTATCAGTAGCAGCAGCGAAAAGGGCATTACCCTAAGACACGCATCAGCACAATTGCCTACCATGACTGATCCGGTTGCAGAAGCATTTTTGGACGTGGTTAACAGTATTAGCTCCAGTGCTGAGCAGGGAGAAACCCTGCGGCATATTTTTAGGGAAATGAATTTATCAGCCCGGACAACCCAACAACTGCTGAATAGCATTGGACAGATATCTTCTTCTGCAGAGCAAGGGGAGACTATTCGTCAGATTTTTCCTACCTTAAATATGGAAGACGAAACATCCGTGGAAGTATTTTTTGACCTTATCGAAGACATTTCATCAAGTGCTGAGCAGGGACATACCCTTCGAATGCTCATGAACGAGGCAGGGTCAAATGAGCTTTTTATGCTGCAGCTGCTCAAAACAACCGCTACCATTAGCTCCAGCGCTGAGCAGGCAGAAGTATTAGTGGCAGCTGCGCCATTGGTAAAAGACAATCCCGTGCTGCGTGCACAATACGCTGAAACAGCAAGATCTATCAGCTCAGATTTTGAATACCGAAGAGTAATGGAGGCAATCAACTAAAGTATGGTAGGCCAATTGGACAATCATGAGGAAAGCCGTTTGGAAAGCCGCTTGGAAAGCCGCTTTGGGAGCTTCTCGATAAGCAGATATTTTTATCCTGCCTTTTTTGTGGTTGGCCTATCCATTGCTGCATATCTGTATTACAGCACAGAAGGCCGCCTGGTGCTATCCACTCAAAATGTTGGGATAAGCTTACTAGCTGGGTTTTACCTGACGATAATAGGTGGCTTGTGGACGTTCTCCACATCAAGGCTTGATCGGCATTTTGACTGGAGGGACAATTTTATCGGTAGGCTGCTATCAGGTATCACATTGCATGAGATAATACTTTTTTTGCCGTTTGGACTACTTTACTATGCAAGCCAACTCAATTTAAACCTACTGGTCAAAATATTTATTTTGACAATGCTGGTGGTGATTGTTCATGAGCTGATTCGGTTTATGCTGTATTCTTACCAGCAGTACACGGAAGGGCAAATTCGCTCAATTCGTCAGAACCGTGAGCAGTTAAACCTGCAGTTTGAAGCCCTACGGTCACAGCTCAGTCCTCATTATTTGTTCAATAGTCTAAATACAGTTTCGTCGCTTATTGAGGATGATCCCAAGCCTGCAGAAGCCTTTGTGAGGAGGTTGGTTGAAACTTACCAGTATATTATAGCCTCGCAGGAGAAAAAACTGGTGACCTATGAGGAGGAAATCTCTTTCGTCAAAGCGTATGTTTTCTTGCTTAAGGTAAGATTTGGTGAAGCCATCAAGATAAACTATCAACTGGAAGAAAGCATCATGCAGGATTTTCTGCCTCCCATGACCCTTCAAATACTGGTAGAGAATGCCATCAAGCACAATTATTTTTCACTGCAAGAGCCACTTGTTATTGATGTAAACTCTGAGGTAGAAGGGCAAGTATGCATTACTAATGCTAAGCGACCGAAAAAGGAAGAAACCACCTCTTTTCATATAGGTCTGGATAACATTATTCAGCGCTACCAGTTTTTTACTAACCGTCCAATAATCATCACAGATGAATCAACTTTTAAAGTAAAGCTGCCCTCTTTGAGCCTATGAAGTCAAGTTTCATCCATCGTACATTCTTTAGGTTATTGTGGCCGTTGGTACAAGGCCTGATCATTTATGTACTCCTGCTTTTGGTGTTCGACAATATTGAGCAATTGGTCAATAATATTTTTACCGGAGAATTGACGCTTTGTGTACTGTTGAGTTACATCAATAATGAACTGCTACGCTTGTTTTGGTTGATTCTGGCCAAATGGAATCTACAAGAAGACGGTCACCGTAATATTTGGAGCCTGGGGGGAGGTGTTGTACTGTCAGTCATAGTCATAGGTTCTATCATATCGCTGTATTTTATCTATCTGGTGAATTATAGTTGGGGGGTATTCGATGTAGAACTCTACACCTTTGTGGCACTTTTTGGATTTTCTACATTGTTTCTTGCTGCTGTTTATGTCTCCTTTAACCTGCTCAATACCCGAAATCTAAAGAAAATTGAGGAGGAGGATGTGCTTCGGGCAAACCTGGAACACCGGGTCCAGACATTCAGAAACAACATAAACCCATCCTTCTTCTACCAGTCGATGGAATCACTGATCCAAATGCTGTATCGTGATAGCCAAATGGCTGATCAGTTCATTAACCATTTGTCAGTATTGTATAGATATATTCTTGCTAATAAAGATGAGGAGTTGAAAAGCCTGCAGGAAGAGCTATCAGTTCTGGAAAGCCTGCATTTTGTATTGACAGTGGGTCATGAAAGGCCTATCCATTTCATCAATAAGATTGAGCAGGAAGAAATTCGGCCAGAAGACCCTAAAGATTCTTCTGTGAGCGTCTCTGCGAACGCCTTTACAAGCGTCTTTCTAGTTACCAATACATTAAATACGTATTTATCCTATCTGGTCAATAATAGTATGGTATCCGTTGAGCAGCCTTATGAAGTATTGATTTATATAGAAGATGGTTATTTAGTGCTTGAGTCCAATCTGCAAGATCGGTTTGTAAAAAATAAAGATATGGAGCAACGGTATGCCATGCTCAAGGAGGCTTTTGAGTATTTTACCCCCAGCCCAATTATTCATTTGAGAAAGGGGAACAAGCGATTTGACAAAATTCCTTTGCTCACACTTGACACACAAAAACCATTAATCCGGGAAGCCATATGAAGGTATTGATAGTAGAGGATGAAATGCCCGCGGCAGCAAAACTCCAGAAGCTTTTGGCAAAAATAGGTCAGGATAACCCATTTGAAGTTTTGGAGATATGCGGTAGCGTAGAATCAACCATTGCTTTTTTTAAGCATGCATCCAACCTGCCAGAGCTTATTTTTATGGATGTGCAGCTTACTGATGGGTTAAGTTTTGACATTTTTAAGGTAGTAGATATTAAAGTACCGGTCATTTTTATTACTGCCTTCAACCAATATGCCATAGATGCTTTCAAAGCAAATGGCATAGATTATTTACTCAAACCCTTGCAGCTTCCCGATCTTGAAAAAAGCTTGTCAAAGTTCAGGCAGTTTACCAGGCCCACAGCAGCTACTGGGCCGGACAATCAACAATTGGCCGCCGTATTTGAGCAGCTCACTAAAAAATCGATATACAAAGAGCGCTTTTTGGTAAAAGTGGGTGACCATATTCGCTCAATTAATGCAAAGGATGTGACACTTTTTTATGCTGATGGACGGATTGTTTACCTCTACCTTCATGAGAAAGCCAGATATGTGATTGATTTTAAGCTGGAGAGTCTAACCGACCTCCTCGATCTGGATATTTTTTTTCGGGTCAACAGGAGTTTCATCATCAATATCAATGCGATAAAAGAGGTCCTTGTTTATTCAAACAGTCGCCTAAAAATAATTTTACATGAAGCTTTTGAGCATGAGATTATCGTTTCCAGGGAAAAAGTGCAGGCATTCAAAGCATGGTTTGCAGGAGAGACTAGCTGATTCTTGACCAGTTGACATCAGCACTTTTCTTCTTTTCAATCTGCTTTTTGATAGGCCGGTAAGGCGGGCTTGTAAGCTGTGGGTCCTCATTAAGAATATCCTGAGCCGCCTGACGGGCAATTTTCAGAATTTGGCCGTCTTTGGCCAGGTCAGAAATGAGTAAATCAGCAATACCGCTTTGCTGTGTGCCAGCCAAATCTCCCGGCCCTCGCAGTTTCAAATCAATATCTGCAATTTCAAAGCCATCTGTGGTGCGCACCATCGTGTCAATTCTGACCCGTGCATCTTTGCTGAGCTTAAAGTCAGTCATCAGGATACAATAACTCTGCTCGCCACCCCGGCCTACACGGCCCCTCAGCTGGTGTAGCTGCGCCAGACCGAATCGTTCTGCATTTTCAATCACCATCACCGTCGCATTGGGCACATTTACACCGACTTCAATCACGGTGGTAGCGACCATAATTTTGGTTTCGGCCTTCACAAATCGCTGCATCTCAAATTCCTTGTCGGCGGGTTTCATTTTGCCGTGCACAATGCTCACCGGGTACTCCGCAAAATACCGGGAAATACTTTCGTACCCATCCATGAGATCCTTGTAGTCACTATTCATGGATTCTTCAATCAATGGATACACCACATAGACCTGTCTGCCCAGTTCGATTTGCTTTCTAAGAAAGCCAAACATTTTAAGCCGATCCTTTTCATAAAGGTGCTTCGTTTCAATAGGTTTTCTGCCTGCGGGTAGTTCATCGATTTGCGAAATATCAAGATCACCGTATAGCGTCATAGCCAGGGTACGTGGAATTGGGGTGGCAGTCATCACGAGGATGTGAGGAAATTCACGTTCAGATTTTTTCCAGAGCTTGGCACGCTGGGCCACACCAAAGCGGTGCTGCTCATCGATTACAGCCATACCCAGTTTTTTAAACTGCACCACATCTTCCAACAGTGCGTGGGTCCCTACCAGTATTTTCAATGCTCCACTCAGCAACTGCTCATGTATGACTTTCCGCTCAGACTTTTTGCTGGATCCTGTAAGCCGGGCAATGGGAATATTCATAGCCTCACAAAATGGTAATAACCCATTGAAATGCTGCTCGGCCAGAATTTCGGTAGGAGCCATTAGGGCGGCCTGGGTATCGCTGCCTATGGCAATCAGCATGCAGATAAAAGCAACAATGGTTTTGCCACTACCCACATCGCCCTGCACCAGCCTGTTCATTTGCTGGCCTGACTTCATGTCCCGATAGCATTCCTTGATTACCCTCTTTTGAGCATTGGTCAGGGCAAATGGCAAATGATCATTGTAAAAATGGGTAAGTAGTTGCGTATTGTCGAGTTTGATACCCCGAAACTTCTCCGTTCGGGATATTTTGAGCATCAATAGACGCAGTTGTACAAAGAAGAGCTCTTCAAACTTAAGCCTCAGGCTGGCTTTTAGTAATGCTTTGGTGTCTTTAGGAAAATGAATTTGGATAAGCGCACTGCGCTTATCCAGCAGGCTATATTGCCTGATCAGGGTATCAGGTAAAGTTTCTGCGATGTGGTCAGCACATTGTACCAGAAGCATTTTCATCATTTTGCTGATGGCTCGGCTATCCAGGTATTTGGCCTTAAGCTTTTCGGTGGTTGGATATACCGGCTGTAAATAGCCACCCTTCAGGTTCTTCTCGGTGGCGAGCTCTATTTCAGGATGTGCAATAGATAGCTTGGCACCGTAGCGATTGGCCTTGCCAAAAACCACATATTGCACGCCCGGCTTTAGTTTTTTGATGATCCAGGGGATGCCCTGAAACCAGGTCAGCTCTATCGAGCCGGTTTCATCCTGAAATTGCGCCACCAGACGGTTGCGTCTTTTTCCCTGGGAAAGCTTTTCCAGGTTGGTAATCTGGCCTATCAGCTGGATGTAGGGCAGGTGCTCACTGACTTCCCTTATTTTGTAAAACTTGGTTCGATCTTCATGGCGGAAAGGAAAATGCTGGATGAGATCGCCAAAAGTGAAAATGTTGAGCTCTTTGTTGAGCAAAACAGCCTTTTGTGGCCCTACACCTTTTAAAAACTCAATCTTGGTGTCAAATACCCCCGACATCAGTTGGCATTGAGGGCGGAAGGGTTCCAGTTAAGAGTATTGAGCATATGCATAATATCTATTTTAAGATATTCGATCACGGGCTTTAGTGAATCGTTTTTCGTGGCAGTTTGAAAATAAAGTGCACCGCGCAAGAAATTCTGGGTTGAATCGGTAATGTGAAATTGAAATTGCGTAGGCACCTCTCCTTCCAGCTCACTCACTGAAGCCACATTGCCATTAGGCAGACCAACTATGCTTTCTTCAATAGCATAGGCTTTAATATTATGCTGAGAAGTAAGCTTGTAGGCATCATTAAGATATTCTTCCAAAAGCTCCTTCTTGCTATTGACTGGCTTATAGGTAATCTGAATGTTGGCATCCATAGTCGGGTAATAGATGTCAAGCCAATAGCGCTCGCTGATGTAGGAGCTGTCCTTGAGTAATCGTGCATGCTTTGACACTTCGAACTGGTAGGGAAATGTATCCGGCAAGTTAAAATACTGATGCTCGGGCAGTTCGATACGGTTAAAGCCTTTTGGCTTTGGCGTAAACTCTGAAGTACAACTGGAAAAAATGAAGAGCAAAATTACCGGTAAGGCAAAATACCTAATCAGTATATTCTGAATGTAAATCTTTACCAGGGGGGCTAATAAATACTCTGACACGCTTAATTCTCCTTTGATCTACGGCTACCACAGTGAAAACAAATCTATTAAATTTAATGGTATCCCCGGCGTTGGGCAATTTGGCATTTATTTCCAAAAGGAGACCACCCAGGGATTCGCTTTCACCCTTTATATCATCAAACAACGATATATCTACCTCTACTATTTTGCAAAAATCATTCAATGAGGTCTTCCCTTCAAAAATATAGGTATTACTATCGAGTTTATTGAAAGCGATTTCATTTTCTTCATCAAATTCATCATTGATCTCCCCAACAATTTCTTCGATGATGTCCTCTAGCGTAATGAGCCCGGAAGTCCCGCCATATTCGTCCACTACTATGGCCATGTGTACGTGCTTTTCCTGGAAATCCTTAAACAGGCTATCAATTTTTTTGCTTTCAGGCACAAAGAATGCCGGTCTGAGTAGTGTAGACCACTGAAAATCTTCGCCCTGTTCAGTGTGGGGGAGCAGATCCTTGATGTAGAGGATACCCTCTATTTTATCTATGGTTTCGTTGTAGACCGGAATCCTGCTGTAGCCATTTTTATTGATTTGGTCCATGAGCTCATGGTAATCCATATCCATGTCAAAAGCGGTAATGTCTACCCTTGATTTCATGACTTGCTTCACGGAAAGCGTACCAAAATTTACAATACCCTTTAAGATGCCTTTTTCTTCTTCCGTAGCTTCTTTCTCAGTGGTAATCTCCAGTGCTTTATTCAACTCTTCTACGGAAATGTTGTAGCCTTTGCGCTCAATTCTGCGCTCAATTACATTCCCTATGCCTATGAGCACCGACGTAAGGGGGCTAAAAATTACATAAGCAATATCGAGTATCCTGGCAGTAAGCTTGGCAAACAAAATACGATTCTGATTGGCATACACCTTAGGGATGATTTCACCAAAATACACGATCAACGCCGTGATGGTGATCGAAAGAGCCAGAATGATAATGCCTTCAGGCTCTTTGGTGCCGGTAATCTGCCAGGTCAGGAATGCAGATAGGGTTACGATACTGATGTTCACAAAATTGTTCAGCACCAATATGGTGGCCAACAATCGCTGCGGATGAACAATGAGTGAAGCAATTTTCTGTTCCAGCTTATCTGCTGATGTTCGGCATCTATTGATTTCATCCTGCGAAAGGGAGAAAAAAGCAACCTCCGATCCTGATACAAGACCGGAGAGCAATAATAAGATTATAAAAGCCGTGCCGCTGCCTATGTATAAAGGCAACTCCGCAAATAAGACTTGAATGAAAGGAAAAAGATAGTTAGATCCTCCAGGGTCAGGTTCCAAGCATTAAGAGTTTAATTGAACATTAAAACGGCAAATCATCAATATCCGTTTCGTTACCAGAATTAGATTCATGGCTCAAAGATACACTATCGTCTGATGATCCGCTATTTCCGCCACCGGTATTTCCACCTTGTGGGCTACCCAGCAATGTCATTTCTCTACCTACTACTTCGGTAATGTATTTCTTTTGCCCTTCTTTATCCTCATAGGAGCGGGTTGTGATTTTGCCTTCAATGTAAACCTGATTGCCTTTTTTAAGGTATTTTTCTGCTACCTCTGCGAGGGGTGTCCATAGTACCACATTGTGCCATTCAGTGTTGGTTACCCTTTCACCTTCCCTGTTTTTGTAGACTTCACTGGTTGCAATTGGAAAATTGGCCACCGCACGTCCATTATCCAGGTGACGCACCTCAGGGTCTTTACCCAGGTTACCTACGAGAATTACTTTATTTACTCCAGACATATCTCTATTATTTTAATTAATTAACATTTCAAAATAATGATACTGATTGATTTTTCAAAAACTTCTCAATAATTATTGGCTTTCCTAAACTTTCTAATTTATCCTTTTTGATCATTTTTAAATTTAAAGCTGTCGAAATTTCTTTCAAACTATCAATTGACTCTACCTCATAAATCAAAAATCTAATGTGTAATATTTGATGTGTTAACACATGTTTGATAGGTCCTGATTTAGCAATCTGATTTAATTGCTTATGCTCTACCTGACCAATTTTGTCAGCCAGTTGATGCTCGATCTCTGTTGAATCAAAATCACCCTCTATATTGTAAAACTCATGCAGACCCTGCCAGATATCGCCGGCTTCTCGCTGACGAATCAAACAATACGATGCATAGTTAAATAAACAGTAGTTGAAATACCGAACGGTTTTTTTAATCCTTGATAATTTCACCGGTCTTTCTGCAATAATTTGGTTCGCATAAGCTTTGCAGCCGGATTGTAGTGGGCATTGCGAGCAGTCCGGATTTTTCGGTGTGCATTGCAAGGCACCAAACTCCATGATGGCCTGATTATAGTCACCGGGCCGGCTATTGTCCATCAATGAAGCCGAGCGTTGATGAAACTCTTCATAAGCCTTGTTGCCAGAGATATCTGTTGGAATATCAAATACCCGCGAAAGTACACGGTAGACATTGCCATCGATCACAGGGACTGCTTCATTGAAACAGATGGAAGCGATGGCTGCTGCGGTATACCGGCCTATGCCCTTAAGTTTAACCAGCTCCTGGCTCTCACTGGGAAATTGACCATCGTATTCATTTACGATCTGTTTGGCACAGAAATGCAAATTTCGCGCCCTTGAGTAATAACCAAGCCCCTGCCATAAGCGTAAAATCTCATCCTGATCAGCTGCGGCAAGTGCCTGAATATTTGGAAACCGACCTATAAAACGCTCATAATAAGGCAGTCCCTGTGCTACCCTGGTCTGCTGGAGAATAATTTCGGAAAGCCACACCTTGTAGGGGTCGGGCTTTTCACGCCAGGGCAGGTCCCTTTTCTCCCGATCATACCAGTCCAATAATCTAAGCGTAAAGAAATTCAACGAGTTATCGTTTTTTTGAATGGCTACCATTAGTCAGAATTAAAGGGAAAAATGGAAGGGATAGTTTTTATTCTTGGGTGGCAAATATAAATTTGCGAAGAAATTTTTGAATAAACATTTAATTCTCAAAAGATAATACAGCAGTGACGAAAGCAGATGTAATAAATGAGATCGCCGATAAAACTGGTATAGACAGAGCAGATGTACAAGCCTCTGTGGAAGCATTTTTTGTGGTAGTAAAGAACTCCATGGCGAATGGCGAGAATATTTACGTGCGGGGATTTGGGAGCTTTGTAAATAAGAAAAGAGCAAAGAAAATCGCTCGAAATATCTCACAAAACACGGCAATGGTAATAGATGAGCATTATGTGCCCAGCTTTAAGCCTTCTAAAGTGTTTACGGAAAAAGTTAAAAACAATGTAAAAGCCAAGAAGGGCTAATCCACTTATTCAATGACCATCCGGCAAATTATTATCAGTATTGCGGCAGTAGCACTGATCGCAATACTTTATAATCTTCCCAAGTACGTTGTAGAAAATGAAGCAGAGGAAACAGCCGGACAAATCATGCAAGATTCCGGCAATGAACCTGCGGTAGCCCATAGCGATATGGATCAGATTACTGCACTTCGCACAGCCCGGGCATTGAAAGAAGCACTCACAGAGGAGAATAATAAAAAAAACCTTATCTTTGCGGACTCTTTAGCAGGCATTTATCTGCAATTGGGATTGGTTGATAGTGCTGCGGCGCTAGCTTCTCAGCTTAACGAGCTGGAAGCATCTCTGGATCAGCAAATTACAGCCGGTAATATTTATTACCAGGCTTTTAATTTTGCAGCCTCAGAGGAAAATAGAACCGAATATGCCAATAGAGTAAGAGAGATTTTTGAAAGGGTGCTGGTAGAGGATCCTGATAATTATGCTGTTCAGACAAAGGTTGCAATGACTTATGTGGCTTCAACTGCTCCCATGCGGGGTATTTTGATGCTTAGGGATATACTTGAAAAGGATCCCGACAATGAGGAAGTCATTTATAACCTGGGCGTGTTGTCGATCCAATCTGGTCAATATGATAAGGCCATTGAACGTTTTGAAAAACTGATCAGTCTGAATCCAAACAATGTGGAAGCGCATTTTTACCTGGCCTTGAGTCATTATGAGTCAGGAAATGTAGAAGAAGCCAAAGCATTGTTTGAAAAAGTGAAAGAAATGGAAGATGATCCAACGGTGCAAGCCACTGTTGATGATTATCTGAAAGAAATAAATAGTTAAAACATTAAAAATATTTGTTATGCCTTGCGGTAAAAAAAGAAAAAGACATAAGATCGCTACGCACAAGCGTAAGAAGAGACTTAGAAAAAACAGACATAAGAAAAAATAGGTCAGTAGGGTAAGCATCGTAAATCCATAAAGAATTGAACAACGAATTAGTCATCAATTCAACTCAAAATGGATCCCGAATAGCCCTTCTGAAAGACAAAAAGTTAGTTGAGTTTCATCACGATAAAGATGAAAACCAATTTAACGTTGGTGACATATATCTTGGGTCTGTAAAGAAAATTGTACAGGGACTCAATGCTGCATTTGTAGATATTGGGTATGAGAAAGATGCATTCCTGCATTATCTGGATCTTGGCCCTCAAATACAGTCGCTCAACAAGTTTGCAAAAGCTAATCTGGGCAATAAAAACCCAAATCCGAAGCTTAATACTTTCAAGCGAGAGCCTGATATCAATAAGCTGGGTAAGATTAGCCAGGTCTTAAGTAGAAACCAGAAGATATTGGTTCAGGTAGTAAAAGAACCAATATCTACGAAGGGTCCGAGGTTATCCTGTGAGTTGTCCATACCAGGCAGATATCTGGTATTGGTTCCATTTTCTGACTCAGTAAACGTATCTAAGAAGATCGCCAGTAGTGAGGAGCGTAAGCGACTCACGCGTCTTATTAATTCTATCAAGCCTAAGAATTTTGGCATTATTATCCGCACTGTAGCACAGGGCAAGGATGTAGCTGAGCTCGATAAGGATCTTAGGAATATCGTAAAAATCTGGGAAGACGGCATCAAAAGGCTAACTGCTGCTAAGCCAAGAGAAAAGGTAATCGGTGAAATGAACCGTGCCAACTCGATCCTGCGCGATATGCTCAACGAGGGCTTTGATAGCATCCATGTGGATGATAAAACGCTCTTTGGAGAGATTCGCAGCTACATCCGTACCATTGCGCCTGACAAAGAAAAAATCCTCAAGTTTTATAATGGCAAGGCCAAAATCTTTGAGGCTTTTCATATAGAAAAGCAGCTCAAGATGCTTTTTGGTCAGTCTGTAAGTATTCCGGGGGGTGGCTATCTGGTTATAGAGCATACAGAAGCATTGCACGTTATTGACGTGAATAGCGGTAATAAGTCCAATGCTGAAGACAATCAGGAAACAACAGCACTCAAGGTAAATCTTGAAGCGGCTAAAGAAGTGGCCAGGCAGCTGCGCCTGCGTGATATGGGTGGTATCATCGTAGTAGACTTTATCGACATGAAGCGGTCGGAGAATAAAAAGAAAGTCTATGAGCAGATGAAAGAGGAGATGAAGGATGACAGGTCAAAGTTTACCATTCTTCCCTTGTCGAAATTTGGACTAATGCAGATCACGCGCCAGCGCGTGCGCCCTGAGCTAAATATTACAACAAAGGAAATTTGTCCATCATGTGCTGGAACCGGCAAGATTACAGCCTCTATATCGGTCTCATATGAAATAGAAACAATGCTGGATCATTTGCTGAAAAAGCAAAATGAAAAATCATTGACATTGGCATTACACCCTTATTTGTATGCCTATTTTACATCCGGCTTTATTTCGCGACAGAGAAAATGGCTTTTGAAATACCACAAATGGGTTAAACTCATTGAGGATACTAGTCTGGCGCTGAGTGAGTACACTTTCGTTAACAAAAATGGCGAACCAATCGAGATGATTGCTTAAAATTTGATTCCTAAATCAAGGGTAATCATATCATTACGAATATTGAGTGGATCATCCAGTGGCCTGGTTTGATCCACACTATTTAATAACCCCCGATAATAACTCAAGCCACCGGTAAGTACAGTATTGATGCCAATGGCATATTCCACGCCGGCAGCCAGCATCACATTGGTATCTACGATCAGGAAAGATTCTATAAAATTATACTGCTCCGCCATAGGCTCGTCAAAGATTCTGACCTCAGCCGTTCCCCCAATTTGAAAATATAGCTTGGTATCGGGCTGAATTTCGTTGGTCAACAGCTTTAGAGTAAGGGGAATTTGCAGATAGTGGACCCGATACTCTTCTTCCAATAGCGCATCACCGGTAGCCCCATCAGGTAGGGCTCGGAAGGCAACTCTTTTGGGTACATAAAGTATGCCCGAACTGAAGGCATAAGAATCGGTAAAGAAGAAATCAGCGGTTAAGCCACCCATAAACCGAACCCCGCTATTCCATTGTTCAAAATCGAGACTGTCTGACGCATTAGAAAGTCTGTTGGTAGAAACAGCAGGAGAAAACTTCAGGCCAAGCTTGGTTTGAGCATTAGCTGATACTGAAATCAATAATAATAATGATATGGCCCAAAATATCTTCATGCCCGTGAAATAAATAAATAGTTTTGCCATTAAAAATAAAGA
This sequence comes from Cyclobacteriaceae bacterium, assembly GCA_965227155.1. GTDB lineage: Bacteria > Bacteroidota > Bacteroidia > Cytophagales > Cyclobacteriaceae > UBA6059. The sequence goes on along the minus strand of OZ245731.1, from coordinate 1,658,341 downwards.
ATGAGGAGAATACTAATAGGGATTACCATTGCTCTTTTTTGGCTGACCGGATGTGATGAAGAAGTATGCCGGGATATGCCGGCTCATGATGTGACAGTAGAGGTCGATATTGAGCGATTGGACCAGAAGCTATTCCAATCTCAAAGTGAAGCAGAGGTACTCTCATTACTCAATAACAACTCCGGCTTTACAGAATTATTTTTGGACGGAGATCAGTATCCCTCAAACCAGATCATTGCCAATAAACTTTATGGGTTGATAAATGATCCTTATGTGGACACTTTGTACCAGGAAACGCAAAGCGAGTATAGTAATTTAGGTCCAATTGAGACTGAATTCGAAAATACATTCGCCAATATTAAGTACTTCTATCCTGATTTTGCTGCACCTGCCATCAAGACGGCTGTTACTGGGCTTTACAAAGATCTGGTGATTACCGATTCATTAATTATCGTTGGGCTTGATCATTTTCTAGGAGCAGATGCTACCTACAAGCCCCTTGATGTACCCGATTACATACTTGAGAGATACACCGATCAACACATGGTGTCTATCATTGCAACATTCATAGGCAGTACCTACAACAATGTAAACCTGCAAGACAAAACCATGCTTGCAGAAATGATTGATTATGGTAAGTCATATTATTTTGCCAGTAGGGTAATGCCTTGCACGCCAAAACATATCATCATTGGCTATACTACCAAAGAGTGGGAGGATGCCAATGATAATGACGAGATCATCTGGGCGAATCTGATAGAAAACGAACTGCTTTATGAGACTAATTATGTGCTCAAGAATAAATTCATAGGAGAGCGACCCAATGTATTTGAGATTGGAGAAAATTGTCCTGGTCGCATAGGCCGTTGGGTAGGTTGGCAGATTATAGAAGCATACATGGAAAGAAATCCTGACAAATCCCTACCGGATCTGATGGCCAACAATAATCCCTTAGAAATTTTTCAACAGTCAGGTTATAAGCCCGGTCGCTGATTTACTGTATGTAAAATAAAAACCCAAACATCAAGGTGAAAAACAGAAAGGCTAATCCCGGGAAAATCAATGCCCTCATTGTTTCATCTTCGTTATGCTCAGCTAGTTGTTGCGCCTTTACTGCTATGAGAAAGAGCGCTACAAGCATAAAAATACTATTCAAGTAAAGAAGGAAACCTATTATAGTCATATCTAAAGATAGGCTTTGTTCGCAATCGCTCAAAACGCCGGCATTTTCTAAGTTGATGAGTAGTGCTGTAACACAAATGTGGCTCGGTACCGTTGTACTAGTTAATGATTGATTTGGATAGCCTTGGACTGAATGCCACCATTATATTATTTGTAACTAGCAGTATAATTGTAGCTGTTGGAGGGACTTTCCTCACCCGAATAGCCGACAGGCTGGCGGATCAAACAGGATTGGGGGAAGCTTTTGTAGGGGCGATTCTGCTGGGTGGAGTAACATCGCTGAGTGGTATAGTCACCTCAGTAACGGCAGCTTATGAATCACATGCGGTGTTATCGGTCAATAATGCATTGGGAGGCATTGCCATTCAAACCGTTTTTTTGGCCATTGCTGATTTAGCCTATCCCAAAGCTAATCTGGAGCATGCAGCAGCTTCGCTATCCAATATTATGCAGTCAGTCATCCTGGTCGTTTTACTGCTCATCATTCTTACTGCATCCGTATTACCTGAATTTGCCATTTTTAACATTCATCCAGCCACCATAGTACTACTGGTGAGCTACGGTATCGGGCAAAAGATGATACAGAATGCCCGTGATAGGCCCATGTGGAAAGCAGTGAAAACTATGGATACGCGACAGGATATACCTGTCAAAGAACATATGCATGAGGTAAGCCTTTCTACACTGGTAGTTCAATTTGTGATGTTGGGTGCCACCATAGGTATTGCCGGATATTTTCTTGCCAAATCTGCTATAGCCCTTTCAGCGCAATCCGGTCTTTCAGAAAACTTCATTGGAGCTATGATGACCTCTCTTGTGTCGTCCTTACCTGAGCTTATTGTTTCGGTAGCTGCTGTAAGGCAGGGTGCTCTTACGCTGGCCGTGAGTAGTATTATAGGAGGCAATGCTTTCGATATTTTGTTTGTGTCATTTTCTGATGTGGCATTTTTGGAGGGGAGCATTTATCACACTTTTGGTCAAAACCAGCATTTTATTGTGCTACTTACACTATTGCTCACAGCTACATTGACACTCGGCTTATTATACCGCCAGCAAAGAGGCATAGGAAGAATAGGCTGGGAAAGCTGGTTGGTAATTCTGCTTTTTTGTGGGGGGTATTACACTTTGTTTGCTATCCTCTAGGAAAAGTTTGATAGATTCTAAAGGTTCTCAATAGCCCGTTGTGCAATTTGAATCCTTTCTTCTTTTTGACCGGTGACGATCGCAAAAGGTGGGTTTTGACGAGCATAATCCAAATATTTTTCAAAGAAATATGACCTCAATTCAGGGTGCTCGCGCTGTGGGTCAGGCTCCCAGGGCAAATCAACATCGCATACCAGAAAGAGGTCATATGTACGCTCGGTGAGTTCTTTTTCTATCCAGGGATGCGTACGACCAAAAGCATGCTCACTCCATATTTTGATGACAATAAGGGTAGTGTCAATAATCAATAGCTTATTGGCTTTGGAGGCTAACTCATCCTCCATCGCTACCTGACCTTTGGCGATTTCCAATAAGTCATGCTCGGTATACGGTCTATTCAGCTTATTAATGTATCGTCGAGCATATTCAGGAACCCAAGTGGTATGGTATGCCTCTGCCAGATCAGCCGAAAGAGTGGATTTCCCCGTTGATTCCGGGCCGATAATGGCAACCTTTCTAATCACGTCTGCCTTGTTTTGTAATCTTTATGCCATGCGATGAGTCCCATGACGGCTAAAATGAGAAATATAAAGTACTGAAAACTGGTTAGTAGCAGTCCTTTATAAAAATACAGCGGTATGGAAATAGCATCAGCTATTATCCAGGCAATCCAGTTTTCTATTTTCTTTTTAGCCATTAACCACATGCCTACAAAAAAGATAGCCGTAGTGGTAGAATCCCAATTGGGTACATCGCTATCTGTAAAGTTGATTAACACATAACGAAGCAATGCAAATGAAACTATTAGTAGTGCGATAGAAATAATATTCTCTGAAGTAGAATTATAGCTGATAGGAACATGCTTTTTTTGATCATCTTTTCTGGTCCATACATACCAGCCATACACACTCATCACGAAATAGTAGGCATTAATACCCATATCAGCATAGAGCTTAGCATTGGCACAGATATATACGTAGATCAATACGCTGATAATACCCGTGGGAAATACCAGGATATTTTCCTGTTTGGCATACCATACACTAAGCAACCCGAAGATTACACCGGCAGCTTCGAGCCAGCTCATTTGTGCAATTCCTGTCTGTAAACCTTCAAGGATGTAATCCATGAGGCGAACCTAATCAAATGAATTAAAATATTTCTTGGCCTAGTTATTTAATCTAGTATAATCCAGCTAATTTTGCACTGCAAATAATAAAAGGTTATTTGCATGATCACAGACAACTCCAAACTCCTCTTCGAAGCATTAACATACGACGATGTATTGTTGATGCCTTCCTACTCAGAGATACTTCCCCGAGATACTGATACATCTACTTATCTTACTAAAAACATCAAGCTAAATATACCATTGCTTTCAGCAGCAATGGATACTGTAACTGAAGCAAGCCTGGCTATTTCCATGGCTTTGGAAGGTGGTATTGGCATCATTCATAAAAATATGAGTGTTGAAAAGCAGGCTGAGGAAGTTAGAAAGGTGAAGCGCTCGCAAAGCGGTATGATCCTGGATCCAATCATTCTAAAAGTAGGTGCCACTGCGGGCGATGCAATTTCGCTAATGAATCAGCATCGTATAGGCGGTATACCTGTAGTAGATGATGAGGGTAAGCTTTTGGGGATCATTACCAACCGTGATTTAAGATTTCAAAAGAACCTGAAAATACCTGTTTCTGATGTAATGACCAGCGAAAAGCTGGTGACAGCAGACCCAGGCATTAACCTTAAAAAAGCGGAAGGCATACTGCAGGAGTATAAAATTGAAAAGCTACCCATCGTAGATAAAAGCGGTAAGCTTACCGGCCTGATTACCTACAAGGATATTCTGAAAAACAAGGATAGGCCTAATGCCTGTAAAGATGAATATGGTCGCTTGAGGGTAGGTGCTGCTGTAGGTGTTACGGCCGATCTTGAGCGACGCGTGGAAGCGCTCAGGAAATCTGGTGTAGATGTCATCAGTATTGACACGGCACATGGCCATTCCAAAGGCGTTATTGATACCTGCAAAAGGATAAAAGAGAAGTTTCCGGATCTGGAAGTGATCGTAGGTAATATTGCCTCTGCGGAGGCTGCTATCGCTTTAGCCGATGCAGGTGCAGATGCCATAAAAGTAGGTGTAGGCCCTGGTAGTATTTGTACCACAAGAGTCATCGCCGGTGTGGGTGTCCCTCAGCTTTCAGCAGTCTATGAATCTGCAAAGGCTGTCAAAGGCAGGGATGTGAAAATAATTGCTGATGGTGGAATCCGCTTTTCCGGGGATTTGGTTAAGGCTATTGCAGCAGGCGCAGATACAGTGATGATTGGTTCACTGCTCGCAGGTACTGAAGAAGCACCCGGCGAGGTAATTTTATATGAAGGGCGTAAATTCAAAACATACCGAGGTATGGGCTCTGTAGAAGCTATGGAAGATGGTTCCAAAGATCGGTATTTCCAGGACGCAGAGGACGATATCAAGAAGCTGGTTCCTGAAGGTATTGTAGGCAGGGTGCCGTATAAGGGCCTTGTCAGTGAGGTGTTGTATCAACTGACCGGTGGATTGCGAGCAGGCATGGGATATTGCGGTGCAGCTAACGTAAGTGCATTGCAGGAAGCCAGGTTCGTGAAAATTACCAATGCAGGCGTCATTGAAAACCATCCTCATGACGTGCAGGTAACCAGGGAAGCACCCAACTACAGTAGGTAGGGCACCGGACAACTAATTAATGCTTTTCTACATTAAATCTTAGGGACAACAATATTTACTAAATTGCTGCCTCTGCTGCAACGGTATGCTTGGTTATAAGATGGTTTTACGCATTAGTGTGTTGCTGGGTATTGTTACCTGGGTATTACTGCTATTGCTTGATTTAACAGCCCTCTTCAGTGCAAAAAACAATATTGCATTTGGCCTGCCAAGCTTTGCCCCCAAGATTGCTTTTGCTCTTTTCGTGCTCTCCGTGATTTTGTACTACCGCTACAGGATCAATAAAGCAGAAAGTGTCAATTTTATAGATCTCCTTTGGCGGGTATTCGTCACAGGTCTGCTGACTACCGTCGTTTCTCTATCGATCAAGTTTCTGTTTTCTGTCTTTGCCAATACCAGCTTTGCCAACAATGCCCTGGTCATCAACTTTTTTTACCACATTAACCTGGGCTTGATCATTGCTTTTACGGTATCCACCTTTATTGTTTGGAAGCGATTAATTCTATATCAAAAGTCCAAGTCTTTATTGATCATATGGCGCATATTTGAATATTCATTGATTGGCTCCCTGGCTTTTGATATTCTGGGTTTTGCCCTTTTTGATCCTTTTTTCAATATTCTTCTTGGCTATCTTGTCTTGTTGGGTCTGGTGCTCAGCTTCAATTTGAAATGGGTCGCCTATCTTAATTTCAAGCAGAAATGGAAGAGTATACTTTTCATCATTCTGGTGATCATATATCTATTCTACTTCCTCGATGGATTAATTGATTATTCTAATCTGGGTACACTTACTACCGACCTGCTCGATTCCGTATACGTACTGGCGGCATTTAGCTTTATTTCAATTTATGCACTTATTTCAGTACTGGTAATCTTGTTCAACCTGCCGACCAGTTCGGTATTCGAAAAGAAATTGGAGGAAGTAATAAACTTTCAGCGTTTAAGCCAATCGCTGCCTACCGGTCAGCGCAAAGAGCAGATTTACGAGATATTATTGGACAGTACCATCAGCGCTGTTTTTGCCGATGCTGCCTGGTTGGAGGTTAAAAATGAAAATAATGAAACCAGGCTGTTTAAATACAACATAGAAGATTCAGAAGTAGAAGAGGTAAAAGCAGCGGTACAAAGCAGTAAACTAAAGAAAATACTCAACACAGAATTTGATCAGGCAGTAGATACACAGAAGCTATATGCCACACTCAAAGGTGTAGCTTATAAGTCGATCTTATTGTATCCTATTATCATTAAACAGGAGCAAATTGGCAGTATTGCACTGCTTAAAGAGGTAGGCGATAGCTTCAATAAGGAGATGATTGATATCATAAACACTTTTGTCAATCAGGCCAGTATTTCACTGGAAAATTTTGAGCTGATCAATGATGCCATTGAAAACGAACGATACAAGGAGGAATTAAAAATTGCTTCGCGGGTGCAGAAGAGTTTATTGCCGGATTTTGTAAATGACTCTGATAAATTTGATATCTGCGCTGCATCCGTAGCAGCCGATGAGGTTGGGGGTGATTATTATGACATTTATAAAATAAACGACCATAAATATGCACTGATCATAGCCGATGTGTCAGGTAAGGGCACTTCCGCTGCCTTCAACATGTCCCAAATGAAGGGCATATTTCATAGCCTTGTGCAATTGGACCTGGATGTTGAGCAGTTTATTGTAAAGGCCAATGATGCCCTAAGCCGATGCCTGGAAAAAACATCTTTTATTACTGCATCTTATTTCATTATTGATACCAAAACCCAAAAAGTAAGCTTTGTAAGAGCTGGTCACTGCCCTACTTTACATTATGTGGCAGAACACAATGAAGTTCAGCTTTTCAAGAACAAGGGGCTTGGCCTGGGGATCCTGAGAAACTCAAGCTTTGAAAAATACGTTCAAGTGAACGGGTTTGATTACAAAGCTGGCGATATACTCTTTTTATATACTGATGGTATCACAGAGGCAATAAATAAAAAGAGTGAGCAATTTGGTTATGATCGTTTAAGCCAGTCCCTGCTTCGACATTCGCACCACCTGCCGGATAAAATAAGAGAAGGTATCTTTAATGATTTATATGAATACTGTGAAAATGACGCCCTGGACGATGATTATTCCATGGTCATTTTAAAGTTTAAATAATTACAATCGATGGTTGAAATAGTACATGAGGAGAAAGATGGAATTTACCTTATTAATGTATCTGGAGAGATAGATGCCAGTTCCTCCATTTTTTTGGATGATGAACTCGACAATGCGGTTAAGCATTACCCAAAGATAATAGTAGACCTTACTGGTCTTGAGTACATATCTTCTGCAGGGCTGGGTGTATTTATGTCTTACATTCAAGAGTTGGAATCTCAAAATGTGCAGATGATACTTGTGGGGCTCAAGGAAAAGGTGCTCCAGGTCTTTCAAATACTTGGTCTGGATCAGCTATTAACCATTGAAAAAGATATAGCGTCTGCAAAGCAAAAGCTTCAATGAACTATAAGCTGAAAATATCATGCTCCAAAAACCACCTAAAGGAGATTCGTGCCTTTGTCAGTGAAATATTGCATCAGCACAATTTCCCGGACGAAGATTCAGCCAAAGTGATTCTGGCTGTAGATGAGATCTGTGCCAATATGATTATTCACTCAAACCATTGTAACCCAGCTGAGACATTGCAATTGAGGGTGGAATACCTAAAGCAGGAGAAAATCATATTTGAGATTAAGGATAAAGGCGAAGGGTTTGATATGAAGGGTTACCAGGAGCCTTCCCTAGAAGAGTTAATCCAAAGCAGGAGAAAAGGGGGCATTGGATTGATGCTGGTAAAGAAAATCATGGATAAAATAGAGTTTACACATGCTAAAGGTGAAAACATCTGCCGGTTGGAAAAGAATCTATGATTGCCCATGTCGTTTCAGGAGTTGCTTCTATTTTTGCGCCTTAAACTAATAGACAGATTGTCAAGACATTATCTCATATTCATTTTTATTGTCTTTTTTCAGGCTTGTGACCTTCTTCCTACCGCAAGCACTGAGGAGGAGGTCGAACAACGTAAGCCTGTAGCTCGTGTGAATAATACTTATTTGTATGAAGATGATCTGCAAAGTCTGCTTTCTGGTATTGGGCCTACTGCGGACAGCAGTATGGTAACCAATAAGTACATTGAAAACTGGATCAAAAAGCAGCTAACACTAGAAAAGGCTAATGCTACGCTAGACTATGACCAAGCCGCTATAGAGCGAAAGGTGCAAGATTACCGGTATGCGTTGATAGTACATGAATTTGAGAAATACTACATAAACACAGAGCTAAGCAAGGAAGTGACGGAGGAAGAGATCCTTGAATATTATGAGGAGAAAAAGGACAATTTCCTGTTGAAGCAAAATATCGTAAAATGTTTATTCGCTAAGGTACCCAAGGAAGCTCCCCGCATAGCCAATTTCCGAAGGGAAATTAGGGGCTACCCCGATACTGATCTGGAAGAAATTCGATCTTATGCTTTCCGGTTTGCAGTAAAATCACACATGGAGGACAGTATTTGGGTTAATTTTGATGATGTAATTCAAAATACAACCTTGCAGGGCATACCCAATAAGGTACAGTTTTTAAGTAACAACGAATTTGTAGAAACAGCAGATGAGGAGTACATCTATTTTCTGAAATTGCTAGACTATAAAATCTCTGACCAGGTTTCGCCGTTGGAGTTTATCAGAGACGACATAAAAAATATTATCATTAACAAGCGGAAGGTCGCTTTGAAGAAAGCATTAGAAGAAGAGATTTATGAAGAGGCTATCCAAAATGAGTCATTTGAGATTTATGAATAAAATAATAATAACACTACTACTTCTGGCTTCTACAGTGGTATCCCACGCACAGTATGACAAAGGCGTAGTTATCGATAAGATCATAGCTAAAGTAGATGATTACATAGTGTTGAAATCAGAGCTGGAGCAATCCTATCTTGATTTTTTGGCCAGCGGTGAGCTTAATACCGGCAATGCTAAATGCCAGATTTTTGAGTCTTTGATCATTAATAAACTATTGATTGCCAAGGCAGAGATTGATTCTGTGATCGTATCGGATAGCGAGGTTTACAGCAATCTGGATCGTAGGATGCAATATTTCATTTCGCAAATTGGTTCTGAAGAAGCCATAGAAGAGTTCTATGGTAAGAGCATCGATGAGTTTAGGGACGAGCTTTTCCAGGATATTAAAGAGCAGCTTACTGTTCAAAAAATGCGGGACGAGATAACTAAAGACACTGAGGTGTCACCCGCTGAGGTTCGGCGGTTTTTCAGTCGAATCCCGAAGGATAGCCTGCCTTATTTCTCTTCTGAAGTAACCATCGGACAGATTGTAAAAATTCCGGATGTGAGTAATGAGCAAAAACTGCAGGTGAGAAAGCGCCTTATGAATATAAGGGAGCGTATTTTGAATGGCGAAGAGTTTGGCGCACTTGCAAAGGAATTTTCTATGGATCCGGGCTCTGCCTCAAGTGGTGGTAATCTTGGTTTTTTTAAGCGAGGTGAATTGGCACCGGAATTTGAGGCAACAGCAATGAGCCTTAAACCGGGTGAGCTTTCTATGCCGGTAGAGACTGATTTTGGCTTTCACCTCATTCAGCTTATTGAAAGAAGAGGTAATTCATTCAATTCCAGGCATATATTAATCATTCCCAACAGCTCTGACAATGATGTAGTATTGGCCAAAGAATACCTCGACAGTCTAAAGCTATCTATTCAAAATGATAGCATTACATTTTCTAAGGCCGCTAAAGAGTATTCTGATGACCAGATGACGGCTTCTTCAGGTGGCTTTTTCACTGATCCCTCAGGTGCCAATAGAATCTCCGTAGAGGAGCTGGATCCGACGGTATTTTTTGCAATTGATACTATGGAAGTAGGCAGTATTTCACCGCCTATGGAATATAGAATGCAGGATGGTACGGAAGCCGTTAGGATTATTTATTATAAGGATCGAATTGCGCCACACCAGGCGGAATTGGAACAAGACTATCAAAAAATATATGCAGCTACCAAGGCACAAAAACGAAACCGTATACTCTCTGAGTGGTTTAATGAAGCTCAGGGTGATGTATATATCAATATTGACCCTGAATACGATTATTGCAATATCTTAAAACAACCGAATTAATTCATGAAGGAATTTGACTCAGAAGTAGCAGCGGCGGACGGTTTACACGAAGCATATCAAAATCTAACAAAAGAAATTTCAAAGGTAATTATTGGTCAGGAGGAGGTTGTGAGGCTACTGCTTACAGCCATCTTTTGCGAAGGCCATTCTTTGCTTGTGGGTGTACCGGGTCTGGCAAAAACCCTACTCATACAAACCATTTCAAATTCCCTGCACCTCAATTTTAACAGAATACAATTTACACCGGATTTGATGCCTTCCGATATTTTGGGGGCTGAAACACTGGATAAAGACAGGAATTTTAAATTCATAAAAGGGCCCATCTTTGCCAATATTATTCTTGCTGATGAGATCAACCGTACTCCGCCTAAAACACAGGCTGCCTTGCTGGAGTCTATGCAGGAATACTCGGTAACCATCGGTGGTCAGCATTATCCGCTTACAAAGCCCTTTTTTGTACTGGCAACACAAAATCCGATAGAGCAGGAAGGTACCTATCCACTGCCGGAAGCTCAGTTGGATAGATTTATGTTCATGATTAAGCTGGATTACCCAAGCTTGCAAGCAGAACTGGATATTGTAAAAAATACTACCTCAGAGGTTAAATCTACTGTGGAGCAGGTCCTTTCTGGTGAGGATATCATTAGCTATCAAAAGCTGGTCAGAAAGGTACCGGTGGCAGATAATGTCATTGATTATGCTGTAAAGCTCGTACACAAAACAAGGCCTGGCACAGAACACAGCTCTCGGATAGCCAATGACTATCTGGAATGGGGAGCAGGTCCTAGAGCGTCTCAATATTTGATTATAGGTGCTAAATGTACCGCATTGTTGAATGGGAAATACTCACCCGATATCGAGGATGTTCAAAAAGTAGCCAAGCCCATCCTTAGGCACAGGATAGTGCGAAACTTCAAGGCTGAGGCAGAAGGAATTTCCGTAGATAAAATTATTGAAGATCTGCTTTAACGGTTGACTCCCTTAAACTGGGATAAAAATCTTACGTCATTTTCAGAAAACAGCCTTAGGTCATTGATTTGATATTTGAGCATTGCAATGCGCTCAATGCCCATGCCGAATGCAAACCCTGTGTACTCTTCTGGATCGATGTTGCAATTGGCTAATACATTAGGGTCTACCATGCCGGACCCTAAGATTTCTACCCAACCGGTATGCTTGCAAACCCGGCATCCGTCACCATTGCAAATCATACAGGTAACATCCATCTCAGCACTGGGTTCTGTAAATGGGAAATAGCTTGGCCTGAACCTTACTTTGGTGTCTTTTCCGAACATCTCCTTGGCAAAATGGTACAGCGTATCTTTCAGGTTCTTGAAGCTCACATTTTTATCTACATACAGGCCTTCTACCTGGTGGAAGAAGCAATGTGCTCTGGCAGAGATCGCCTCATTGCGGTAAACACGACCAGGCATGATTACGCGCAAGGGTGGCTTGCTGCTTTCCATAAGTCTGATCTGCACATTCGAAGTATGAGTACGAAGCACAACATCGGGGTTTTTTTCAATGAAAAAGGTATCCTGCATTTCTCTGGCCGGATGGTTTTCCGGGAAATTTAATGCCGTGAAATTGTGCCAGTCATCCTCAATCTCTGGTCCCTCTGCTATGGTAAACCCTATGCGTTCAAAGATTTTAATGATTTGATTTTTAACAAGTGAAATCGGATGCCTGCTACCAATGCTATCAGCTGAAGCAGGTAGGGTTAGGTCAATATTAGTAGCAGATTTGTTTTCTTTTTGAGCTTCAAGCTGATTAGAAAGCTGCTTGAGCTTGTCCTGCGCTAATGTTTTCAGTTTATTTAAAGATTGGCCGTATGCCTTTTTCTGGTCATTAGGCACATTTTTGAAGCCATTAAAAAGCTCAGCCACGACACTTTTTCGGCTTATGAATTTAAGTCGAAAGGATTCTAATTCCTCAGCGCTTTGAGCAGTGCTATTTTCTACTTCGGTAATGTATTTTTCTACAGCTTCTAACATGCCTTATAATTTTGAAGGGCAAAGGTACACAAGCTAAGAAAAAAAGCATTTTTCAGTGATTGAATCTGGTTTACTTACCAGTTTTCTTTATTTACATCCTGATAAACCATCTTAATACCATCATGGAGAGAAATGGAAGCACGCCAACCCATTTGATTAATTTTCTTACTATCCATTAGTTTTTTAGGAGTGCCATCAGGTTTGGATGTGTCAAATACGATCTCACCATCAAACTCTACAATTTCTTTTATAGTTTCTGCGAGTGTTCTGATAGAAACATCCGAGCCGTATCCCACATTTATAGTTGACTTTTCATTATAGTTTTTCATCAGGAATAGGGATGCCTGGGCCAGGTCATCTACATGTAAAAATTCACGGTAAGGGCTTCCACTACCCCATACTACCACATCTTTGGCGCCTTTTTGCTTAGCCACATGAAATTTCCTGATAAGGGCGGGTAATACATGCGAATTGTTCAAGTCGTAATTATCATTTGGACCATATAGATTAGTAGGCATGGCACTGATAAAATTGCAGCCATATTGTTCTCTATATGTTTCACATAACTTGATACCGGCAATTTTGGCTATTGCATAAGGTTCGTTTGTTGGTTCGAGCTTGCCAGTGAGTAAGGATTCTTCATGAATTGGCTGCTCGGCAAACTTTGGATATATGCATGAGCTACCTAGCAGCAATAGCTTAGAGACACTAGATTGGTATGCAGCATGGATAACATTTGCCTCTATCATTAAATTATCATAGAGAAATTCTGCACGATAGGTATTGTTGGCATGTATACCTCCAACTTTTGCAGCAGCTAAAAAAACAAATTTAGGCCTTTCTTTATCGAAAAACTTATGTACTGAAGCCTGGTTACGTAGGTCAAGTTCCGAAGAAGTCCTTACAAGTAGGTTATCATACCCTTCCTGCTGCAATAATCTCAGTATTGCACTCCCTACCATACCTCGATGCCCCGCGATATATATTTTGTCAGCTTTCTGCATTATTCAGTAGGTGTATGGACTTCATGGCCACCTTCCATCAGGAACTTATCTCTTTCAAACAGTTTAATATCCGACTCTACCATATCTTCAATAAGAGATTTTAAGTCAAATTTAGGTTGCCAGTTAAGCTCATTTTTTGCTTTAGAGGCATCCCCTATAAGTAAGTCTACCTCTGTAGGTCTAAAGTAACGCGGGTCAATTTTTACAACAACCTGACCTTCAGGTAAAATATATTTACCATGGCAAGATTTCACTTTGGCTATTTCATTAACACCCTCGCCTTCAAAACTAAGACTAATGCCAACCTGTGAAAATGCCATTATGACAAAATCTCTAACCTTGGTAGTAATTCCAGTAGCTATCACATAATCCCGAGCCTCATCCTGTTGTAGCATGAGGTACATAGCTTCCACATAGTCTTTAGCATGTCCCCAATCTCTTTGAGCATCCAGATTTCCCAGATACATACTTTCCTGTAGCCCAAGTGCAATTCTGGCGGTAGCTCTTGTAATTTTTCTGGTAACGAAAGTTTCTCCACGATTTGGAGACTCATGGTTAAACAATATACCATTGCAGGCATACATTCCATAAGCTTCTCTATAGTTTACTGTAATCCAATAGCCATATAGCTTGGCAACGGCATAAGGTGATCTTGGATAAAAGGGAGTTGTTTCGGATTGAGGTGTCTCCTGTACTAACCCATAAAGCTCTGAAGTTGAAGCCTGATAGATCTTTGTTTTATTAGTTAAACCCAACAGCCTTACGGCCTCTAAAATTCGCAAAGTTCCAATACCATCAACATTGGCTGTATATTCAGGTGTGTCAAAGCTAACTTTGACATGAGACATAGCCCCAAGATTGTAAATCTCGTCGGGTTGCACTTCCTGAATCACTCGGGTTAAATTCATGGAGTCTGATAGATCACCGTAATGTAGAACCATTTTTAAATTTGACTCATGGGGGTCTTGATACAAATGATCTATTCGGGCAGTATTGAATAAGGAAGCCCTTCTTTTTATACCATGTACTTCATATCCCTTTTCAAGTAATAACTCAGCCAGGTAAGCACCATCCTGTCCTGTAATCCCTGTAATTAATGCTTTTTTCATACTAAAATTTTAAAGCTAATAATTAAGCCGCTCCAAAAATAGTTAAACTAATATGGGAGGCACAATTTATTGGTTGATGCCCACCACCAAAAAATGAGGGTTGAGCAAATCCTTTTTATTGTACTCCAACATCTCTTCTTTCCCTTTTTGAAGCACTTTGCCACCCGCAGCTCGCACAATAGCATCTGCAGCAGCAGTATCCCATTCCATTGTTGGTGCAAACCGAGGGTAAAGATCAGCCTTTCCCTCTGCTACAAGCAGCAGCTTAAGTGAGCTACCCATGCTGGTTAGTGCAGGCTCGCTTAGATTATCAATGTAGGCCTGTGTTTCATCATTTAAATGAGATCTTGAGGCAACAACGGTAAGGTTTGTGTCCTTAAGTGAAAATGAATTGACCGATATTTTTTTAACCTTTTTATCATCTTCAAGCTTAAAGGCTTCACCTTCTATAGTAGACCAATAGAGACAACCCAACACCGGGGCATAAACCGCACCAGCAATTGGTTTGTTTTTTTCGATCAGTGCAATATTTACCGTAAACTCACCATTTTTTTTGATGAATTCCTTTGTCCCATCCAAAGGGTCAACCAACCAAAAGCGATCCCAATTTTTACGTACCTCGTAATCAATATTGGCACCTTCTTCACTAAGAATGGGTAATCCTGATTTTTCCAGATTAGAAACAATTACCCTATGAGCAGCTTTATCGGCCCGTGTTAGTGGCGAGTCATCTGATTTATTTTCTACTTCAAAATCATCAGTATGATAAATGTCCAATATTACTTTTCCGGCTTCTAAGACTGCTTTTTTAGCTAATTCAATAAGATTTTCCTCGTTCATAATCTGGATTTGTATGATCTATATGATCATCCCTGCTGCTACGGTTTCATGTGTACCTTCATCAATTAAAATGATACTTCCGGTAAATCGGTTTTTTCTGTACATATCGGTCAATAAAGGCTTTGTCGTGCGCAACCGTACTCTTGCGATATCATTCATCGCTATCGATTTATCATCTTCGATACGGTGCAGGGTATTAATGTCTACTTTATATTGAATTTCTTTTATAAGTGCTTTGCATTCATTGGAGGTATGCATCAAAGTATATTTTGCTCTTGGCATAGGTCCTTTAGGATTGAGCCAACAAATCATCACATCAATATCCTGCTTTGGCTCAGGAGAGTTGTTGGATCGTACAATCATATCACCGCGACTTATGTCGATATCATCTTCTAAGGTCATGGTGATGGACATGGGGGCAAAGGCTTCCTGTAATTGACCCGTAGGTGAATCAATCGACTTTATTTTGCTGGTAAACCCAGAAGGCATAACCATCACATCATCGCCGGGTTTGAAAATACCACCGGCAATTCGCCCAGCGTAACCTCTGTAGTCATGGTACTCATCCGTATGCGGTCTGATGACCGTCTGCACTGGAAACCGGCAGTCAATATGATTATAATCGCTACCAATATGAATGGTCTCAAGACTGTACAATAATGATGGTCCCTCATACCATGGCATATTCTGTGATTTATTAACCACATTGTCGCCATGAAGTGCACTGATGGGTATGAATCGAATGTCTTTAATATCAAGCTTTGCTGCAAAACTTTCATATTCATCCCTGATTCGCTCAAAAACCTTTTCATCGTAATCCACAAGATCCATTTTGTTAATACAAACGATTATGTGTGGAATTTGAAGTAGGGAAGCAATAAAGCTATGTCGACAGGTCTGTTCTATCACCCCTTTGCGGGCATCAATAAGTATCAGTGCAAGGTTGGCCGTAGAGGCTCCGGTCACCATATTACGAGTATATTGAATATGGCCAGGGGTGTCTGCAATGATAAATTTACGTCGGGGAGTGGCAAAATAGCGATAGGCAACATCAATAGTAATTCCTTGCTCCCGCTCATCCTTTAGGCCATCCGTGAGTAGCGATAGGTCAACGTGATTAAGACCCTTTTTCTTGCTGGAAGATTCTACAGAAGTAAGCTGATCCTCAAAAATAGATTTTGAATCAAATAATAATCGACCAATTAAGGTGCTCTTCCCGTCATCAACACTGCCGGCAGTGGTAAATCGGAGAAGTTCCATATCCAGATAAGAATTAGACTCTGACATATTTAAAAGCTTAATATTTTATTCCTGTGAAATATTTTTGATGCTGGTGGGGCTCTAAAAATAGCCTTCTTTCTTTCGGTCTTCCATTGCGGTATCTGAGCGTTTGTCATCTTCACGATTACCTCGCTCGGTTTGTCTGGCAGCGGAAACCTCCAGCACGATTTTCTCTAAAGTATCAGCCTCTGACTCAATACCACCTGTAATGGTAATGTCGCCCAGCGTCCGAAATCTTACCTTCTTTATAATGACTTCCTCACCATCGCGAATCTTCAAATACTCTGATGCAGGTAGCCAGGTGTTGTTACGATGAACCACCTCCCTTTCATGTGCGATATAAAGGCTGGGGATCTCAATATTTTCTAGCAAAATGTATTGCCACACGTCCATTTCCGTCCAGTTACTTATAGGAAATACCCTAAAATGTTCACCCTGATGGTGCTTGCCATTGAAGATATTCCAAAGTTCAGGGCGCTGATTTTTAGGATCCCACTGCCCAAATTCATCACGGTGGGAAAAGAATCGCTCTTTAGCCCTTGCTTTCTCTTCATCGCGGCGTGCCCCACCCATCAAAGCATCAAATTGATTCTCCTCAATAGCGTCAAGCAGTGTGGTAATCTGTAGCCAGTTTCTACTGGCATTTTTTCCTTTCTCTTCCTGCACACGTCCTTTATCAATTGACTCCTGCACACTACCCACTACGAGATTAGCACCCAGTTTTTCAATGAGATTATCACGAAAGGCTATTGTTTCCGGAAAATTATGCCCGGTATCGATATGTACCAGAGGGAAGGGGATTTTAGCTGGCGCAAATGCTTTTTTGGCCAGGTGCGTTACCACAATGCTATCCTTGCCACCAGAAAAGAGGATTCCCGGATTTTGGAATTGTGCGTATACCTCTCTGATGACATATATAGATTCTGCTTCTAATTCCCTCAGATGGGTAAGGTTGTATCTCTTCATATTTCAATCATTTTTAGCATTGAAATAATTGCTAATTATCTATCGCTTTATTTTTTGAACTACAGCTGAAAAAACCTGACTTACGCAGGTAGAAAGATCGTCATTGGCAGTATTGATCGTGAGATTAGGTTCACTCGGTATCTCAAAAGGGGAGTCTATCCCAGTAAACTGCTTGATTTCTCCCTTTCGGGCTTTAGCATATAAACCTTTAACATCTCTTTTTTCACATTCTTCCAATGGGCAGTCTACATGTACAAGGAAATAATAGTCCTCACCAAGTAGCTCCTTTACCATTTTTCTTTCAGCGTCGAAGGGAGAAATAAAGGCTGTGATAACCACGGATCCTGCATCCACAAAAAGTCTGGCAACCTCACCAATCCTTCGGATATTCTCCACACGGCTTTCATCGCTAAAATCAAGGTCTTTATTTAGTCCGGCCCGAATGTTATCCCCATCGAGAATATAGGTGCTGATTCCTTCTTTGTAGAGTCGCTTTTCCAGCTCATTGGCAATGGTTGATTTACCAGATCCAGATAAGCCGGTAAGCCAAACCAATAAAGGCCGGTGCCCATTTCGCTTTATTCGGTCTTCCAGACCAATTTCGTGCTGATGTGGTATGATGTGTAATTGGCTCATAAAGTAATACACCCAGAATTAGCCGGGCTTTAAACTCTATAAAACATATAGAGTAATATGATTACTGTTTATTGAGCGGCAAAATTAACAGATTATAATCGCCTGTCTACTATTTCTTTATCTATTATGCCTTTTACATCATAAATAACGCGCTGTTTGGAGTGCAGGCTGTGCCAGGGGATGTTGGCAAATTCATTATGCGAAACAGCAGCAATAATCCCGTTGAATTTGTCATAATCGGGTTGGTCGATCAGTGTTATTCCATACTCGGCTTTTACTTCTTCAGCATCAGCATGCGGGTCATAAACTGATACATCGAGTCGGTACTGCTGTAGTTCACGAATGATATCAATAACACGGGAATTTCTTATATCGGGGCAGTTTTCTTTGAAAGTTATGCCAAGCACAATCACTTTCATCTTCGTAAAGTCTAACCCCTTATTGGCCATCAGCTTAACAAAAGATGAGGCCACATAATGACCCATATTATCATTAATCTTTCTTCCTGCAAGAATCACCTGTGGATGGTAGCCTAGGCTTTCTGCCTTATGTGTGAGGTAATATGGATCCACGCCTATACAGTGCCCACCTACCAGACCAGGGCGAAATGGTAGAAAGTTCCATTTTGATCCTGCAGCTTCCAGTACTTCCTGCGTGTCGATATTCATCTTATCAAAAATCAACGCCAGTTCATTGACAAAAGCAATATTGATATCTCGCTGGCTATTTTCGATCACCTTTGCAGCTTCAGCCACTTTCAGGCTGCTTGCGAGGTGTGTGCCTGCTGTAATGAAGGAATTATAAAAATCATCCACCATTTTAGCAATTTCAGGCGTGCTTCCACTGGTTACTTTTTTGATGGTCGTCAATCGGTGAACCTTGTCTCCCGGATTGATGCGTTCCGGAGAGTAACCGCAGTAAAAATCCTTATTGAATGTAAGGCCTGATTGCTGTTCCAGTATAGGTACACATACCTCTTCTGTGCAACCGGGAAAAACCGTGGATTCATAAACTACTACATCTCCCTTCTTGAGATACTTCCCGACCGTGGTTGAAGCTGATCGCAATGGCCGAAGGTCAGGAGTTTTGAATTCATCAATCGGAGTAGGTACCGTTACAATATAAAAATTAGCACCGGATAACTCAGCATCATCCGCAGAGTAGGTTATATGGCTTGCAGCTTTCAGGTCAGCGTCTTCAACTTCAAGTGTGCGATCATGCCCGTCTTTAAGCTCCTGTATCCGTTTTCTATTGAGGTCGAAACCTACTACGCTATATTTTTTTGCAATTTCTACAGCCAGTGGTAATCCCACATAGCCAAGGCCAATAACTGCTACCCTGATATTCTGATTCATTTTATTTGTTTAATGCTTTCATAAAATACTCTAAAGTGGGCTTAAGACCTGCTGCTCTGGTATATTTTGGCTCCCAGCCGAGTATTTCTTTCGCTTTGGTAATATTTGGTCTCCTCTGTTTTGGATCGTCCTGTGGAAGGGGTTTGAAGCTTATTTTCGACTTGCTGCCTGTAAGCTTGATAATCTCTTCCCCAAACTCTCTGATCGTGATTTCATCGGGGTTACCAATATTTACAGGATGTACATAATCGCTTAATAAAAGCCTGTAGATTCCCTCAATCAAATCATCAACATAGCAGAATGATCTTGTTTGAGTACCGTCACCAAAAGCTGTCAGATCTTCGCCATTCAGCGCCTGAGAAATGAAGGCAGGCAATACCCGACCATCATCCAGCCTCATTCGCGGGCCAAAAGTATTGAAAATTCTTACAATGCGAGTCTCAAGGCCATGGAAGGTATGATAGGCCATGGTCATTGCTTCCTGGAATCGCTTGGCTTCATCATACACCCCTCTGGGACCTACAGGATTTACATTGCCCCAATACTCTTCATGTTGAGGATGGATCAATGGGTCACCATAGACCTCTGAGGTAGAAGCTACGAGTATCCTCGCGTTTTTTGCTTTTGCCAACCCCAGCAAATTGTGTGTGCCTAGTGATCCAACCTTCAGCGTTTGGATAGGCATTTTTAGATAGTCTATAGGGCTGGCCGGTGAAGCAAAATGTAAGATATAGTCCAAATCCCCGGATACATGCACAAACTTGGACACGTCATGGTGATAATACTCAAAGTTCTTTTCTTTGAAAAGATGCTCAATGTTAGATAGACTTCCTGTGATCAGGTTGTCCATAGCGATTACGCGATAGCCTTCTTTTAGAAACCTGTCGCACAAATGTGAACCTAAAAAACCGGCTCCTCCTGTAATAAGTACTGTTTTATTAGCCATGATATGTAAAGTTTATGTCAGCCTCTTTTAACAGGGGCAGTTTTTTATCTTTTTCAGAAAGTATAAGTTGATCTTGAGAAACACCCCAGTCAATATTGAGATCCGGGTCATTGAAATAGATGCCACTGTCATGTTCGGCAGAATAGGTTTCATCTACCGCATACATAATCTCTGCCGATTCACTTACCACGAGAAAGCCATGGGCAAATCCCGCAGGCACATAAAATCTGCGGAAGTTTTCATTAGTCAGCAATATTTTTTCAGATTGACCATATGTGGGTGAATTTTTTCTAATATCGACAACCACATCCAGGATCTCACCTTGTATGCAGCTAATGAATTTGCTTTGTGCCTTGGGGTTCTTCTGAAAGTGAAGGCCACGCAATACATTTTTTGTAGATCTTGAAAAATTGAGTTGTTTGATTTGGAAATCAATACCTGTAAGATCTTCTACTTTTTCCTGATTAAAGCCTTCATAAAAGAAACCACGAGGGTCATCAAATACCCTTGGCTCAAATATCAGTATGCCTGGGATGGAACATTCGATTACGTTCATAATAGATTCATTAAATATTGACCATACCCACTTTTCAACAAAGGTTGAGCAAGCATTTTCAATTGCTCAGCTGAAATATAACCCATCTTGTAAGCAATTTCTTCAAGGCAGCTAATCTTTAGTCCCTGGCGGTGCTCGATGGCATATACAAATGAACCAGCTTGCATTAGTGATTCGAAGGTACCAGTATCCAACCAGGCAGTGCCTCTGTCAAACACAGTAACTTTGAGCTTGCCTTGCTCCAGGTATTTCTTGTTTACATCGGTGATCTCGAGTTCCCCCCTGGGGCTGGGCTTCAATGACTTGGCTATCTCTACAACCGAATTGTCATAGTAGTAAAGCCCGGGAATTGCGTACTTGGATTTTGGTTTTGCCGGCTTCTCCTCTATAGAAACGGCATTTTGATTTTTATCAAATTCCACGACTCCATAACGCTCAGGATCGTTGACATGATAGGCAAACACAATACCCCCATCAGGATCATTGCAAGCCTGCAATTTCTTTGACAAACCACTGGCGTAAAAGATATTATCACCCAGTATCAATGCGACTTTATCGTTTCCAATAAAATCTTCCCCAATGATAAATGCCTGCGCCAAACCTTCGGGTTTTTCTTGCACTGCATAGGTAAATGAGCAGCCAAATTGTGAACCATCACCCAATAGCTCCTTAAATACCGGAAGATCACGAGGTGTACTGATGATTAAAATCTCCTGAATACCAGATAGCATAAGCACCGATAATGGATAGTAAATCATCGGTTTGTCGTAGACTGGCAATATTTGCTTGCTTACAGCAAGGGTAAGCGGGTGGAGTCTAGTGCCGGAACCGCCGGCGAGTACTATTCCTTTCATAGTAGTAAAAATCTTGTTGGTATAATTGAGGCCAGTCAAACGTTTGACAGCCTTTTGTTACACTTTATAATATTCTTTATACCACTCTACAAAATTGCCTACACCTACTTCTATAGGTGTATTGGGTCTGTAATCTACAGCTTTAACCAAATCGTCAATATCAGCATAAGTGGCCGGCACATCGCCCGGTTGAAGCGGCATCAGGTTCTTGATGGCTTTCTTGCCAAGTGCTTTTTCTATTGCTGATATAAAATCGAGTAGCTCCACAGGGTTGTTATTTCCGATGTTGTAAAGTCGATATGGGGTAAAGCTAGATGAAGGGTCCGGATTTTGGCCTGACCATTCGTTGTTTGGTTCAGGAATGTCGATAATTAACCGCTTTATACCTTCTACTATGTCATCTACATAAGTGAAATCACGCCTCATTTTACCCTGGTTGTACACATCAATGGGCTTCCCTTCTAGGATGGCTTTGGTAAAAATGAAAAGGGCCATGTCGGGTCGGCCATATGGCCCATAGACGGTAAAAAACCGCAATCCGGTAACCGGAAGGTTATAAAGGTTGGCATAGGTATGTGCCATTAGTTCGTTTGACTTTTTGGAGGCGGCATACAGAGAAAGTGGATGATCTACATTGTCGTGCACGGAGAAGGGCATGCTGGTATTGGCTCCATATACGGAACTGGATGATGCGTAAACCAAATGCTTGATGCTGTGGTGTCGGCAGCACTCTAGAATATTCATGAAACCTACGATATTGGCATCGATGTAGGCTCTGGGGTTTTCAATGGAGTACCGTACTCCAGCCTGTGCCGCCAGGTTAACCACATAATCAAATGCCTCTACCTTAAAAAGCTTGTCTAAAGCCTTATCATCCACCAGATCGATCTGGTGAAATGAAAAGCGATCCAGTTGCTCTAAAGTGGCAAGCCTGCTTTTTTTAAGGTTTGGATCATAATAGTCGTTCAGGTTGTCTATGCCTACCACCTGATAGCCTTCTTGGTGGAGTCTTTTTGATAAGTGGAAGCCAATAAATCCTGCCGCACCAGTTACTAGTACCTTCATTTATTTTGATGTGGATGAAATCCTTTGATTGAATAAAAAAAAGTTTGCGTAACAAAACTAGAATGGATAATCATAAAGCACTATGATTATCGCAGTTATTCTGTATTTAGATCACCAGCGCTCAGCTGAAGGATTCATTTTCGGCACGTTGAAGCAATAATTGATTTTGACCTACTTTTGCATTCCATGCTCGACATGAAAAGAGAAATAGCAGCATTAATTCAAAAAGACCTTACACTTGAATGGCGTAACCGATATGCTTTGAATGGCATATTGCTGTACACCGCATCTTCGATATTTATCTGCTATTTGGCATTTCAATATGGGCAGGCCCTTACGCCAATCGTCTGGAATACACTGTTTTGGATCATCATGTTGTTTTCAGCTATGAACGCGGTGGCAAAGAGTTTTTTTCAGGAAAATGCCAACCGGCAGTATTATTATTTTTTCCTGACATCTCCGGAATCACTCATCATTTCTAAAATCTTATACAATACCGGGTTAATGGTGCTATTGGCTGTTTTAGGATATGGCATGTTCAGTATGATACTTGGCAATCCTGTGCAGGACAAAGGCCTGTATTTCATCATCATTTTATTGGCAGCCGTAGGTTTTGCCGGGTCGCTCACTATGATTTCTGGTATTGCCTCCAAAGCAGGAAACAATGCTGTTTTAATGGCTGTTCTAAGCTTTCCGGTAGTACTACCGATATTGCTGATGGTGATTAAATCTTCTAAGAATGCCATGGATGGCCTTGATTGGTCTGCCAGCACAGACGAGATCCTGGTTCTGGTTGCTATAAATGTGATTATAATCACATTATCGTATTTGTTGTTCCCATACCTTTGGCGCGGTTAAATATGAAGTGGATAGAAAAAAGTTGGTGGAAATATGTATGTGTAGTGCTCGTATTCTACACGTTTGTAGGAGGCTTTTTATTTGACGTGCCAAGATTGGCCATCTTAAATGAAACCATACGTGTCTTGCATTTTCACGTGCCCATGTGGTTTGGGATGATTATAATACTTGGAGCATCTATGGTTTATGCCATCAAATATCTCAACAAAGGTACTGCTGAGTTGGATTTGATAAGCGTAGAAATGGCCAATGTAGGTGTTTTTATGGGCCTCTTGGGCATAGTAACCGGTATGGTGTGGGCCAATTTTACCTGGGGCGCTCCGTGGAGCAATGACCCCAAGCAAAACGCCTCTGCCATAGGGCTACTTATTTATTTTGCCTATTTCATCCTAAGAGGATCACTACAGGATCCACAACAGCGTGCCCGAATAAGTGCGGTATACAATATTTTCGCATTTGCAGCTTTGATTCCACTCTTATTCATCCTTCCTAGAATGACAGACAGCTTACACCCAGGTAATGGTGGCAACCCCGGCTTTAATGCCTATGACCTGGATTCGAATCTGCGTTTGGTGTTTTACCCTGCCGTGATAGCCTGGACCATGTTAGGATTTTGGATTGTAAATTTGCGGTATCGATGGAGAAGATTACAGGAAAAACTGGACGAAGCAATATGAATAACAAAATAGCAATAGTTGTTACCACATTGCTGATGGCGCTACCTGCAGTTTTGCTGGCGCAACCGGTAACAATGGCTGATCAATTCAGAGAGGATGGAAAAATTTGGGTGGTTATAGCTGTTTTTGGAACACTATTAGCAGGTTTTTTTGTTTACCTTTTTATCGTAGATAGGAAGATCGACCGCCTTGAAAAAAAAGTTGAAGACAAAGAAAAAACCTAGGCAGTTTGCACTGACAAATTAATTTCCAATACAAATGAAAAAATCCCACATATTAGGAATCGCTGTTATAGCCATAGCCATTACCATAATCGTTTCTACAGCGGGTGATGCTAGTACATACGTAACTTTTAGTGAAGCTAAGGAGCTAGCTGATAAAGGCAAAGATGAGAAAATCCATGTGGTAGGCCAGTTGAAAAAAGATACAGATGGAAATGTTATTGGTATCGAGAAAAGCGATGATATGCTATCTTTCTCATTCATTATGGTGGATGAAAACCAAAACGAACAAAGGGTATTTTATCCGGAACCTATGCCCGCTGATTTTATGCGATCCGAGCAGGTGGTGGTGATAGGCTCTTATCAAAATGAAAGCTTCCTTGCCAACAAAATCCTTATGAAATGTCCTTCAAAATATCAGGAGGAGGAAGTTAAATTCAATGCGGGTATTTAATCAATAAGAAGTATGCATTATCTGGTGGGTAACATTGGCCATTTGCTGGTCATTGTTTCATTTGTGTTGTCTTTGGTAAGTGTGTATGCCTACATCCAATATACGCAGGCAGATGAGCTAACTAAAAAGCAATGGCAGCGGTACGCGCGTTCTGTTTTCTTATTGCATGGCTTTTCAATTTTCGGTGTAGTTTTTATCCTGTTCTACATCATCAATAATCATTATTTCGAATATTATTATGCATACCAGCATTCCTCCAAATTGTTGCCCTGGTACTATCAGATTTCCTGTTTTTGGGAAGGACAGGAGGGATCATTCCTACTTTGGCTTTTCTGGAATGTGCTCCTGGGGATAATCATCATTTTCACCAACCGCTTCTGGGAAGGTCCGGTAATGACCATTTTTTCGTTGGTTCAGGCATTTCTCACCTCTATGATTTTGGGTGTGGTCATTTTCGACCTGAAAATTGGTAGTTCACCATTTATTCTCCTGAGAGATGCCATCAATGCGCCAATTTTTGAAATGAACCCCGAGTTTATCCCTGAAGATGGTACCGGTCTGAACCCTTTGCTACAGAATTATTGGATGGTAATCCACCCCCCAACACTGTTTCTTGGATTCGCCACAACATTAATCCCTTTTGCCTATGCTACCGCGGGCTTATGGATAGGCAAGGTAAGGGAGTGGGTACGGCCGGCATTGCCATGGTCTTTATTTTCAGCTTTGGTATTGGGTATAGGGATCTTAATGGGTGCTTATTGGGCATATGAAACTTTAAACTTTGGTGGTTACTGGAACTGGGACCCTGTGGAGAATGCAATCTATGTGCCCTGGCTTATTCTTATTGCTGCTATCCATACCATGATAGCCTTCAAGAAAAACAACACAGCCCTAAAAGCTGCGCTGATTCTTTCCATAGCTACATTCCTCACTATACTATATGCTACATTCCTAACCCGAAGTGGTATATTGGGAGACTCATCAGTGCACTCGTTTACTGACCTTGGGCTAAGTGGGCAGCTATTGTTGTACCTCGTAGCTTTTTTAATAGTCGCGATAGTGCTTCTGGTGAGAGCATGGCCAAAGATTCCCTCGACCGACGAGGAAGTGTCCACTTATTCCCGGGAGTTCTGGATTTTTATTGGAGCCACTACACTTTGCCTAATGGGCTTTCAGGTGATTATTCCAACTTCCATTCCGGTATACAATGCTATAGTGGAGGCATTCGGGGGCATTTCAAACCTTGCGCCTCCAGCAGAGCAGATCACTTTTTATACCAAATTCCAGGTGTGGTTCGCAGTAGCCGTAGCAATATTAAGCGGTACAGGCCAGTTTTTCTGGTGGAAAAAAATGGACAGTAAGGATCTTAAAAACGTTTTGATGACGCCAGTGATAGTTTCACTCATCCTATCAAGTGCTATCATTCTCGTATCTAAAATGACCGATCCGGTATTTATGATCCTGCTTACGGCCAGCATTTACTCGATAGTGGCAAATCTCAAGATCCTAAGTACAGTTTTGAAGAGCAATTACAAACTATCCGGTGGCTCTATCGCTCATATAGGCATTGCGATGATGCTCGTTGGAATCCTATTCTCTTCCGGGTATTCAAAAATCCTTTCTATGAATAATACCGGACTGATATGGCACAAAGATTTTCCAGAAGAGGTCAATAGAAACAACCTGCTACTTTTTATCCATGAGCCCCGTCAAATGGGAGATTATTCGCTTAACTATATGGGTATAAGAAAGCAGGTCAAAGGGTATCCGGGATATGTGAAGGAAAACTATATCCAATATACCAGTGACCCTATGAAAGCCATAGCTCGTAGGCCTATGGCTGTAGAAGGGAAAACCTATTTTGAAGTTGGCGACACACTAGAATTCATCAACCCTGAGAATAGTTATTTTGAAGTCAACTACAAAAAAGGGGAGGAAAAAGAGTTTACCCTATATCCAAGGGTTCAGATCAATGAAACCATGGATATGATTGTATATTCCCCGGATATCGAACGAAAAATAGGTAGGGATCTCTATACTCACGTTCGCACATTTCCTGACCCTGAGCAGGAGGATGAATGGGGCGAAATGAAAGAATATACGGTAGCTGTTGGAGAGCAATTTTTTGTGAACGATTATGTTGCTGAACTTACAGGTGTGGAGCGGGTGATGGAGCTCCCGGGCACTACGCTGGGTGAGGAAGATGTAGCCATCAAGGCACAAATTAAACTCATGGGTCCATATGACGAGTATTTGGCTGAGCCCATTTATATCATCAAAGATAAGATGGCAGGCCGTATCGCAGATGAAGTTACCGATCTGGCTGCAAAAATTACTTTGCTCGATATCAATCCTCAGGAAAACAGCTTCACCATTGGAGCGAATACAAGGCAAAAAGACTGGATTATTCTGGAAGCAGTAGAAAAGCCGCTCATCAACATTTTGTGGATAGGCACTATTGTACTGGTTCTGGGATTTATAATGGCCATTCACAGACGCTACACAGAGTTTGTGAAAATGCGTGACAAAGGCCTTGAAGCATAGGCAATTCTCCTAAATTTCAATAGGAATCAGCATACTCATAAGTATTTGCTTCAATTTATTCGTCATGCATACTATTTTTGATAGACATGAACAACCGGCAAAATACTTATGGAACCCAAAAGAGCATTTGATTTCATATACTATCAATATGAAAATTACCCTTTAAAGGACACCCTTAGTTTTAAAACGGAGGGAAAATGGAAATGCTACGGCACGGAGCAGACCATCAAAATTGTGAATCAGGTGAGCAAAGGCCTGTTGAAGATGGGTGTGAAGAAAGGAGATAACGTAGCGCTGGTATCAGGTAGCCGACCCGAATGGAATTTCATCGATCTGGCAGTGCAGCAGGTTGGTGCTGTGCTGGTGCCTATGTACACAAACCTTAGCGTAGATGATTATGCCTACATCTTTAATGAGGCAGAAATTAAATTGGCCTTTGTATCAAATAGGGAACATCTCGAAAAAGTCTATGCAGCTACTGAGAACAACGACGATATTGAAATTTATGCTTTTGATAAAATAAGTGATGAAAAGCATTGGACTGAAATTGGAAAGCTTGGTGGTAAGGAAGATAATGATGGTGAATTGGAGGAGATCAAAAAATCCATAACGGAGGATGACCTGCTTACTATCATTTACACCTCCGGCACTACGGGTAATCCCAAAGGTGTTATGCTTTCTCATAAAAATGTGGTTTCCAATACCATTGCGGCAGTGGAGTGCTCTACTGTCACTCCTGGCAAAGCAAGAGCGTTGAGCTTTCTGCCCCTTAACCACATTTATGAGCGCACAGGCACATATATGTACCTGTATTTAGGGGTTAGTATTTATTATGCAGAAAGTATTGAAAAAGTGGGGGATAACATCAAGGAGATCAAACCTCATACCTTCAATACAGTGCCAAGGCTTCTGGAAAAAGTTTATGATAAGATCATTGCTAAAGGAGAAGAACTCAGTACTATCAAAAAAGGGATCTTTTTCTGGGCAATCAGACTGGGCCTCAAATATGATCCGGCAGTGAAGCCAGGGCCAATCTACAAAAGACAGTTGGCAGTAGCGGATAAACTGATTTTCAGTAAATGGCGTGAAGCACTTGGCGGAAATATTGAACACATTCAAAGCGGTGCTGCCGCTTTACAACCTCGATTGGCACGGGTATTTTGGGCTGCCGGTATCAAAATTTTGGAAGGATACGGTCTTACCGAAACCTCCCCGATTGTGACCGCCACCAGACCAAATGATCCTAAAATCGGTCATGTGGGTAGTACTGTAGAAAGTGTAAGCATAAAATTAGGTAAGGATGGTGAAATCTTATGTAAAGGGCCCAACCTTATGATGGGGTATTACAAAAACCCTGACCTTACCAATGAGGTAATCAAAGACGGGTGGTTTCATACTGGAGATATTGGACAAATTGAGAATGGATATTTACGAATCACTGACCGTAAGAAGGAACTTTTCAAAACCTCCGGAGGTCTTTATATCGCTCCTCAAATTATTGAGAATAAGCTCAAGGAGTCAGTGCTTATTGAGCAGGTAATGGTGGTAGGCGAGGGCAAAAAGTTTCCTGCAGCTCTGATTGTTCCCAACTTTGAGAAGCTTTCAGAAATTGCCAGCAATAATTTCATATTGTTTTCTGATTTTGAGGAGCTGGTTGCTGATGAAAAAATCATTAAAATCTTCCAGGATGAAATTGATCAGCTTAACAAGCATCTGGGCAAATGGGAAAAAATTAAGCAGTTTAGGCTCATGAAAGACCCATGGACTCCTGAAACAGATGAGTTGACGCCTACACTGAAACTCAAGCGCAGGGTCATCATGGATAAGTATGCTGACCATGTGCAGGATATCTACAAGGACGATGGGTCTGACCTGTTTAGCGAAGCAGAACAGATGGGGGATGATCAACTCGATCCAGAAGTTGAGAAGGCGCTACAGGATTAATTGCCTGGAAGGTTTCGAAAATCTATATAAGCCTCCAGCACTTGTTGGGGGCTTTCTGTTTGTGGATAATGCCCAATTTCTTGCAGAGCATATATATTTTCCATGCTAACAAGCTCTCGATATCTTTCAACCATGTGGCCGCCAGATACAGGGTCACTAAGTCCATTGATTAATGCTAGATGATCTTTATGGGCCTGAAGTGCTTTTACCCACCTTTCCCGGTGTGTCTGTCGCTCCTTCATGTACATGATTAGCTTGTGGTAGTTGCTAAGGCCATTGTTGTAATTCATTATTTCCCAAAACACATCTAACTCATTTTGCGATGGTTTACTGTTTTCACCAAATACAGCGGAGAAACTATTTTCGAATTTCTTTTTAGTGATCAGCTTTGAAATAATGGCTCCCAATGGGCTGATGAGTAGCTTTTGAATAATAACCGGGCGATGTGTTTCTGGGAAGAGTCCACCATTAAGTAAGGCAACAGTCAGTATCTTGTAGCTGTTCGATTGCTGTCGGGCAAGCAGCTCCTGTGCTACCGTATCACCGTAATCATGGGCCAGAATATGTACACTTGAAAATCCATAATACTTTATGATGGCTTCAACGACATCTGCCTGAGTAGATATGCTGTAGGATGCGGAATGTGGTTTGTCAGAAAAGCCAAAACCAAGAAAATCAAGTGCAATAACAGTATTTGTGCTAGTGAGGGCAGGCAGTATTTTGTGCCAGTCCCAACTTGATGTAGGAAATCCATGCAATAAAATTAGGGCTTCACCGCTACCTTCTTCAACTAAAAATATGTTATGGTTTAGTAGATCAAGATATTTTCCTCTTTCAAACCATTCTTTGCTTGCGTAATTTTCCATTGCGCTAATGGGTCAATATATGAAAAATAGCTTTGCCGTTACGATCATTGGGACAGGAAATATGGGTCATCATCTGGTAAAGGTAATTGATGAATCGACACATTTTGTAAATGAAGTATACAGTCGCGATTTGCAAAAGGCTACCAAGCTCTGTGGCATTACTTATGATGCTAAACCTACCAATTCCTTAGATTTTGGTGCCAGCAAAAGTCAGATTTTTTTACTGGCAGTCAGTGATGATGCTATTGAATCCGTCGTAAGAGAAATAGTTCTTCCCGAACAGGCCATCATCGCGCATACAGCAGGCTCTGTTTCGGTTGAAGTACTTGAGCTCAGCGCAGCAATTCACTATGGAGTATTTTATCCGTTACAATCTGTTTCAAAGGAGAAGCCGGTTAGTTTTAGGGATATCCCCATATTGGTGGAAGCTGCTACGGCAAATACGAGAGAAGCACTGCTTGGTCTAGCCAACAGTATATCATCCAAAGTGTCGCTGGTTGATTCTGCACAAAGATCGAGAATCCATTTAGCTGCCACTATTATGAACAACTTCGGTAATCATTTACTTAAAGTCGCATTCGATCAAGTTAAAGTGGCAGGTCAAAACCCAGAATTATTATACCCTTTACTGCAAAATACCGTAGATAAGGCTATGCAAATTGGCCCGGACAAGAGTCAAACCGGGCCGGCGGTTAGGGGAGATGTAGGCACTATCAGAAAGCATATGGAAATGCTGGTAGAAGAGCCGGCTTTAAGTGAACTTTACAGAATCTTCACAAATCAGATTAGTACTATTGAAGAGGACAGGGTGTAGTATATGGAAAAAGCAGAGCAAAATAAGTATTCGCTGGGAGCCTTTATCAGGGGGGTGCTTTTAGGTGTTCGCTTGCCTAACCTGCTTATTATTGTCCTATCGCAATATTTTGTAGCCATATTTTTGATCAACAATAATATTCCCTGGCAGGATACCCTGTTTAGTCTGAGGTTATTCCTGCTCAGCCTGAGTACCGTGATTATCGCAGCAGCCGGTTACCTAATTAATGACTATTATGATGTAAAAATTGACCTTATCAATAAACCTGACCATGTGATAGTTGGAAAACTCGTGAAAAGAAGGCAGATCATGGCATTGCATACGGTATTCAACTTTACAGCTATTGCAATTGGCTTATGGATCGATATCATTATTGGACTGGTGCATTTTGGATCAGCCGTATTGCTCTGGCTATACTCTAATCAGCTGAAGCGTTTGCCATTCATTGGGAATTTTTGTGTGGGGTTACTGACCGGGGCATCTATTTTGATTGTTTCCCTTTTTTACAATGAAAGTCATTGGCTGGTATTTACCTATGCTTTCTTTGCTTTTGCCATGACTTTGATTCGGGAAATGATCAAGGACATGGAAGACTGGAAAGGCGACATTACACATGGTTGCATCACCTTACCTATAATTTGGGGTATAAGGAAGACAAAAAACCTTATTTACCTTTTGTTGGGCATTTTCGTGATCAGCCTGATCTATTTTATTTTCGCCATTCAAAATATTACACTTACTACTTATTTTCTGATTTTGATAATGCCTATGGCTTATTTCACCTACCTGCTTGTCAAAGCAGACACCCAAAAGAAGTTTAACCAGTTGAGTTTATATTGTAAATTGCTCATGCTTTCCGGAATTCTAAGCATGTCATTTTTCTAGCATGAGTCAAGTACAAATAGCCATTTTTGCCTCGGGTAGTGGTACCAATGCCGAGAACATCATCAAATATTTTGAAAACCACCCTTCCATTAAGGTAAATAGGGTTTACACCAACAAAGCATCGGCGGGTGTAATTGCAAGAGCCAGAGCACTCGATACCAATGTAGAGGTTTTTGACAGAGAAGCTTTTAAAAACCCGGATTCTTTGTGCAAGCAAATAAAGGATGCAGGTGTCGATTTTATTATTCTAGCCGGATTTTTGTGGTTGATGCCTAAGCATTTTGTACAAGCTTTTGACCGGAAAATTTTGAATATACACCCGGCGCTGCTACCTGCTTTTGGAGGTAAAGGCATGTATGGAGATGCCGTCCATAAAGCGGTACTAGCCAATGGAGAATGGAAAAGTGGGATAACCATTCACCTTGTGAATGAAGTATATGATGCTGGGGCCGTACTTTTTCAAAAGCATTTATTGGTATGCAGCAACGATACACCCAACAGCCTGGCATCAAGAATACACGGTTTGGAGTATCAATACTTTCCAAGGGTTATTGAATCCTATATTTTATCGAGGATTTAGTCAAAAGTAAACCTTGGGCTACTCCACTTTGATGTATAAAATTTCTAGCTTTGCAGCCTTATTTTCAAGCACTTATTCATGAGTTCAAAAAAGATATCCTCTGCGCTAATTTCTGTGTTTCATAAAGATGGTTTAGACCCGATTTTAGACAAACTCGACAAACTTGGGGTAACCATTTATTCAACCGGAGGAACACAAAAACACATTGAGCAAAAGGGAATTTCTGTAATTCCTGTGGAGGATCTTACAGGCTACCCTTCTATACTTGGAGGTAGGGTAAAAACGCTACACCCCAAGGTCTTTGGAGGCATACTTTCTCGTCGGGATAATAGCGATGATCAGCAGGCAGTTAGAGAGTTTGAAATCCCCGATTTGGATCTGGTGATTGTAGATCTATATCCTTTTGAAGATACTGTGGCCTCCGGAGCTTCTGAAGCTGATATCATTGAGAAAATAGATATTGGAGGTATATCGCTGATTCGTGCAGCAGCAAAGAATTTCAACGATGTGCTTATCGTATCATCCAGGGAACAGTATGCCGATTTGCTCTCCCTACTGGACCAGGGCAATGGGGAAACCCAGCTGGCCGATCGCAAAAATTTTGCAGCCAGAGCATTTGATATCTCTTCACATTACGACACTGCCATTTTCAATTACTTTAATCAAGATCAGCATATACCATCTTTAAAAGTAAGCGAAAGACAATCCACCCCGCTTCGATACGGTGAAAACCCGCATCAAAAGGGTTTCTACTTTGGCAACCTCGATAAGGTATTTGATCAGTTGCATGGCAAGGAGCTTTCTTATAATAACCTGGTAGATATTGATTCTGCAGTAAAATTGATCTCCGAATTTGCTGATGAAACTGCTTTTGCTATCATCAAGCATAACAATGCTTGTGGTCTGGCCACAGGCAACTCCGTAAAAGAAGCTTATGATAGAGCGCTTGCCGCTGATCCTGTGTCCGCTTTTGGAGGAATATTAATCACCAATAAAGTCATTGATATGGCTGCTGCAGAGGAGATACATAAACTTTTCTGCGAAGTGGTTATTGCCCCGGGCTTTGATTCAGATGCGCTGGAGCTTTTGAAGGGTAAGAAAAACAGGGTATTGCTTAAACAAAAAGAAGCTGTGAGCCAGGCTTATCAGAGTAAGACCCTACTCAATGGGTTCATTTCTCAGGAGTACGACTGGAAAACAGATGCCAGAGAGGATCTGAAAGTTGTGACCAGTCAAAAACCTTCCGAAGAAGCGATGAATGATCTTTTGTTTGCATCAAAAATTGCGAAGCATACAAAATCGAATACTATCGTTTTGGCTAAAAACGGTCAGATGTTGGCCAGTGGAGTAGGTCAAACCTCAAGGGTTGATGCCTTACAGCAGGCTATTGCCAAAGCCAGGGCTTTCAATTTTGAATTGAAGGGTGCAGTGATGGCCTCTGATGCTTTTTTCCCTTTCCCTGATTGTGTGGAGATAGCCGATAAGGCAGGCATTTCGAGTGTAATACAACCGGGAGGATCAATCAAAGACCAGCTTTCGATTGATTATTGTGATGAAAATGCAATGTCTATGGTATTCACCGGATATCGCCATTTTTACCATTAAAATAAGTGACACATAAAGACTATTTTTGCAACTAATTTGTAATTTCACCCGCAAAATTTAGAGAGGAGCAGCATGGGTTTATTTGATTTCTTTTCCAGTGACATAGCCATAGATTTAGGTACAGCAAACACATTGATTATCAGCAAAGATAAGATTGTGGTAGATGAGCCTTCTATCATTGCTATCGACAAGGCCACCAATAAGGTGTTGGCCATTGGAAGAGAGGCAATGCAAATGCACGAAAAAACCCATGAAAATATCAAGACCATTAGACCTCTCAAAGATGGTGTGATCGCAGACTTCCATGCTGCAGAGCACATGATCAGGGGTATGATCAAAATGATCGATGGAAATGGAAGACGTCTGATACCTGTTTCTCATCGCATGGTGATTTGCATTCCTTCTGGCATTACCGAGGTGGAAAAGAGAGCCGTACGGGATAGTGCTGAGCATGCAGGGGCAAAAGAAGTATACATGGTGCATGAGCCAATAGCTGCTGCCATTGGTATAGGAATAGACATAGAGCGGCCGGTAGGCTCCATGATTGTGGATATAGGAGGTGGCACTACAGAGATTGCGGTAATTGCCCTTTCAGGTATTGTATGCGACCAAAGTATCAGAGTGGCTGGAGATACTTTCAACAAAGACATTCTCGATTATATGCGTAGGCAGCACAATCTGCTTATTGGAGAAAGATCTGCCGAGCGGGTAAAAATAGAAGTAGGCTCTGCCCTGACCGAGCTTGACGAAGGACCCGACGACTATGAAATCAGGGGTCGTGATTTAATGACCGGTATTCCTAAAGTGATTAAGATTTCCTATTCTGAAATAGCTTTTGCCATTGACAAATCGGTATCCAAAATCGAAGAGGCTGTGCTAAAGGCTCTTGAGATCTCACCACCTGAGCTTTCTGCTGATATTTATGACAATGGTATTTACCTGACAGGTGGTGGTGCCTTATTGCGTGGTTTAGATAAGCGACTAGCTATGAAAACCAAGCTTCCCATTCATATAGCCGATGATCCATTGCGTGCAGTAGTGCGTGGTACCGGCATTGCACTCAAAAATCTGGATAACTTCAAAGGTGTCCTGATGACATGATAGGAGGGTAGATGCAAACCTTATTCCTGTTAATCTATCGATACCGAGCATTTTTAATATTTGTTTTGTTAGAGGGGCTGTGCTTTTGGATGATCGTCCAAAACAACAGGTATCATAGTGCCTGGTTTTTCAACTCTTCTAATGCGGTAAGTGGTAATGTCAACAATTTCTACAACGACTTTAGGGGCTATTTCCAACTGCAGGAAACCAACAGGGAGCTTGCAGCAGAAAATGCACAACTACGGAAAGAAATCGCACGCCTGGCAACCATGGCTAACCTGCACACTTTGTCAGATACGATCATATTTGACAGCACCCAGTACCTTTTCAATGAGGCGCAGGTAGTAGGAAAAACTACCCGGCAACTGCTTAACTTCATTACGATAGATAAGGGAAAGAACGACGGTATAAGACCTGATATGGGTCTGGTAGGTCCTAATGGCATTGTGGGTCAGATAAAGGATGTGTCCAATAATTATGCTACAGCCTATTCTTTATTGCATATTAACTTGCTGACATCAGGCTATATTTCTTCTACCAGCACCTTTTGTACCGTACAATGGGATGGGCGCGATCCATTATACAGTAAAATATTGTACGTGCCCCGCCATGTGGCAGTGAGCCCCGGCGATTCCGTATTGACATCAGGATACAATGCGATTTATCCACCTGATTTGTTGATAGGGACTATTAGCGCAGTAGATATTTCCGATGATGCTACATTTTTGGATATCACCATGAAGCTGGCTACTGACTTTAATAATCTGGATTATGTCTATTACATCAATAATCTGGGCAAAATTGAAAAGGATTCTTTGGAACAAAATTCAATACCGGTAAACTGACATGGTAAGGAGGGCAATCATCGGCATTATTTTACTATTGGCTCAGGTTACCCTGTTTAAGGATATCATCCTGTTCAATTTAGCTTTTTGCTTTCCTTATATACTGATTCTATTTGTATTGCCCATTAATACCAATAGGATAGCCTTACAAGGGGCTGGCTTCTTGGTTGGTCTTCTCATAGATTCATTTTACAACACTCCGGGCTTACATGCTGCTGCTTGTGTTTTGATCATGTTTCTACGGCCCTTTTGGCTAAATATCCTACTGTCCGGGTCGAATTATGATGCAGGATCAAGAGTTAGTATTCGTTCCATGGGCTTCAGGTGGTTTGCTACTTATCTTATTCCACTTACATTAATTCATCATCTTATTTTATTTTTTATAGAGGCAGGTGGATTCAATTTAGCTGGAATTACGTTAGTTAAAGTACTGTATTCTACACTATTTAGTTTTACCTGCATGGTCATCATGCAGTATATCTTTGCATCTGAAAGTAGGGCACAATGAAGGAAAACAGAAAATATATTGTTCAGGGGATCATTGTCATTACGGCATTAATCTTTTTGATCAAGCTATTTTTTATCCAGGTTTTGGATCCTAATTATCAACTTGCCGCAGAAAATAATATCGTACAGAAGATTGTACAGTACCCATACCGGGGACTTATTTACGATAGAAATGGCGAACTGCTGGTTTATAACACACCCATCTACGATTTGATGGTAGTGCCTGCAGAGGTTGACCTATTGGATACTGCTTCATTCTGCAATTTTCTGGGTATTTCCAAAGAAGACTTCAACACTAAAATGAAGGCAGCACGGAGATATTCTTATATAAAGCCATCGAAGTTTATTGAGAAATTACCCAATCAGGAATTTGCCCAAATTCAGGACAAGCTTATTGATTACCCTGGTTTTTATGTGAGGGCTCGTACTACGCGCTCCTACAAGGATAGTATCCTGGCTAATGCACTGGGCTATGTAGGAGAAATTAGTGGAAGACAGTTGGATAGGGATACCACCGGCTACTATCGGCAGGGAGACTATATTGGCATCAGTGGTATTGAGTCTGAATATGAAGAGGTACTAAAAGGCCGTCGGGGTGTTAAGTATAAGATGGTCAATGTGCGGGGTGTGGAAAAAGGGGATTTTAAAAATGGTCAGTATGATACGCTTGCTATTCCAGGGGATAATATCATCACCACTATCGATGCAGATTTACAGAAGTATGCGGAAAAGCTATTTGCTGGAAAAGTTGGAAGTGTAGTAGCTATTGAGCCTTCTACCGGTGAGATTCTGGCATTTGTATCCGGTCCGTCATACAATCCAAACCTGCTTACAGGCAGAGACTATTCCAGCCATTTTTCCATGCTTTCAGCCGACACACTGAAACCTCTCTTTAACCGTCCGTTGATGGCGATGTACCCTCCGGGTTCTATGTTTAAAACTGTTCAATCGCTCATTGCATTGCAGGAGGGCGTAGTAACACCTAACGAGCAGATCTATAGCAACGGGCAATTGATCGGCGACCTGGCTCCCAATGGCTACTATGATGTGAGGAAGGCAATTAAGCTTTCATCCAATAATTATTTCTACAAGGTTTTCAGAAGAGTGATCAACCAGGATAAAGATCCTGATACCTATATCGATTCAAGAATAGGTCTTGAAAAATGGAAAAACTATGTAAACCAGTTTGGGTTGGGCGTAGAGCTTCCCATTGATTTACCCAACGCAAAGAGCGGGTATGTGCCTGATGTGGAATATTACGATAGAGTCTATGGTGTCAATCGTTGGAAATTTTCAAATATCTATTCATTAAGCATTGGGCAGGGTGAAATACTGGTAACACCACTACAGATGGCTAATCTGGGCGCTATCATCGCCAACAAAGGATATTATTATTATCCCCATATCGTAAAGTCAATCAATGAGAATGGGGATAAGAAACCACTCTACAGGCAAAAGCAAATACTCCCCATCGATACAGCTCATTTCAATGTAGTTATTGATGGAATGGAGTTGGTTGTGCGTGAAGGATCAGCACGGAGGGCTTACATGCCCAACATAGATGTAATTGGTAAGACCAGTACTGTACAAAACCCCCATGGTCCTGACCACTCAGGTTTTATGGGCTTTGCACCCAAGCAAAATCCACAGATTGCAATAGCTGCATATGTGGAGAATAGCGGTTGGGGTGGTAGAGCCGCAGCATCTACAGCGAGTTTGCTTATTGAGTATTACCTCACAGGAGAGATAAAGCGTAAGTGGCTTGAGGATTTCGTATTGAAAGGAGAGTTTTTGTATTGAGAAGAGACATTCGCAGCGGATATAGCCTGGACTGGGTCACTGTACTGATTTATTTTGTACTGGTGATACTGGGTTGGTTTAATATTTATGCCGCCGTGTACGACGAGGAGGCCTCTAAATCTATTTTCGACCTTTCTTTGAATTCTGGCAAACAGCTACTTTTCATAGGCTCCAGTATTTTGATCATTATAGGTATTCTCAACCTTGACTTCAAATTCTACAACTCTTTTGCCTGGGCATTTTACGGAGGCTTGATTTTACTTTTGATTTTCGTATTGCTTTTTGGTCGGGAAGTGGCAGGTTCACGCTCGTGGTTTGAAATTGGTAGCTTCAGGCTACAGCCTTCGGAATTCACCAAATTTGCTACTGCTCTGGGTGTGGCTAAGTTTTTTTCGCAGCCCAATGTAAAATTCAGCCAACTTAAAACGCAAATAGTAGCTGCTGTACTGATAGGCCTGCCTTTACTTTTAATAATACTGCAGGGTGACACGGGCACGGCATTGGTTTTTTCGTCATTTATTTTGGTGTATTTCAGAGAAGGGATGTCGCCAGTGATCTTATTATTAGGATTTTTGGCAGTTCTTGTTTTTGTTTTAACACTGCTTGTAAATCAAACCATCCTGATTATTTCTGTAGTAGTGCTTGGACTAATAGCCATTGGCCTTTCCATAAGATCGGTAAAAAGAATATTGGCGGTCGTGACGGGGCTTATCCTTATCATCAGCATGATTATCAGCGTAGACTTTTTAATGACCAATGTTCTCAAGCCTCACCAGCAAAATCGCGTTATGGCATTGGTAAACCCCAATGCTGATCCTTTGGGTGCCGGCTGGAATGTTACCCAGTCTAAAATAGCTATAGGATCGGGTGGGTTCACCGGAAAAGGCTTTCTGGAAGGCACACAAACAAAGTTTGATTTTGTGCCCGCACAAAGTACGGACTTTATATTCTGCACCATAGGTGAGGAGCATGGATGGATTGGTTCCCTGATATTGATCAGCGGCTTTTCGATCCTATTGATTCGATTGATCACCCTTGCAGAAAGACAGAAATCAAGTTTTTCCAGAATCTATGGCTATGGCGTTGCATCAGTTATTTTTTTCCACTTTGCGGTAAACATTGGAATGACCATTGGCCTTTTTCCGGTTATTGGAATTCCACTGCCTTTCTTCAGTTACGGAGGTAGTTCGCTATGGGCATTTACGATACTGCTGTTCGTGTTTCTAAAACTAGATGCCCACCGGATGCAAGTACTTATACGGTAAGGCGCATTATCTAAATCGCTTGAATATTATTTTAAGCAATTCCTTTACCTCCGTACTGTTCATGTTCCAGTCCATTTTTTTGGCATAGCGCTGAATGAGTAACTCCACAGAATCATCAAAAGACTCACATCTTTCTATATCGGTCATAGCCTTATTGTAGAGGTCGACATCATTGTTAAATAGCTCATTGATAAACATGTAGCGCTGATTGACAGAAATTCCTTCGTGGATTCCGCCTTTTTTGCTGGTTTCATGAATTTCAGCAATAGTTACCTTTTCCCTATCCTGCAGCTGATCATGCAGTGTAGTTTTTTCTTCAGCAAATTTTCTGTTTAGCTGATTGGGCGCTTCCTCCTCTTCCTCGTCAAGTGATCGGGAAGGCTTAGGCATATCGACTGGCTCATCTTCTTCCTCGGTATCATCTATGGAGCTATCGGGTATATCTTCTTGAGCCTCCTCTTCAACTTCCGGAGTAGTGGATTGCATTTCAGGCGTAGCTTCAAAGGCATAGCTATCTTCTGTATCTTCTTTAGCCGCTTCACTTTGGGCCGGCTCTTCTTCTATCTCTTCGTTAGCCTCTGAGCTTGTGTCGTTCTCCTCTTCCTCTATAAAATCCTCTTCCTCCAATAGTGAACTAAATACATCCTCATCTTCATCAACTGCGGCAGCCGATTCTTCTTCAGTAATTTCATCCATACTTAAGGATCGAACCTCATTGAATTTATCAATCAGTTCATCATAAGATTCTATTTGAAAATCACCTCCCTCTCCAAGGCTCTCAAGCAGTTCCAGCAAAATCTCTTTATCAATTTTATCTCCAGCTTCAGCTTGCGCTTTTTCGATGAGACCCTCCCAGATATGCTTATTGCTTTTGATATATTTTGAGCGACCTTTTAATGTTTTTAACGGCACAGTAGATGATTTGTGCTTGTTGATTTCTGCCCAGAAATAATCGTAAGGAGTTACGATGAGGTAGAGGCTTTCCTGCACGGCAGTGGCCAGTATTGGCTCAAAATCATCACGTTTGATAGCAATATGTTGCGATAATACGTTCATAAACGCCAGCAATGCCTTTACCACTTTCTCATCTTTATAGTCAAAATAGGGGCTTTGCAGCTTTTTCGTTTCTTCCTGCCAGGATTCAAATAATAGTTTGAGCACAAAAAAATTGACCTGCTTTACCGGGGTTAGCTTTAATATTTGAGGGCCGGTCACTTCTTTGTTGCTATCAAAGTGAGCCTCACACACTTGAGAGGCAAAACTTTTAGCATATGCTTCTACCGCTGAATGGTTAATTTTGATTGCCGCCATGGGTATTTTCCTGTTTGGCTAAAGTTAAGAATTATGCCGAAAATCGTCATTAAAAACATGGATGGTGCTGTGATTAAATACCACGATCCTGCTGAGGCCATCCTTAAGGTTTTACACGCTAATCACATCGATTGGATGCATGCCTGCGGAGGAAAAGGTAGATGCACTACCTGTAGTATGATTATTATAGCTGGTAAAGAGCAGTTATCAGACCCTTCACCTGCTGAACAAAAGTTTATGGATATGGGCCGACTACCCGCAAACAGACGGCTGGCGTGTCAGACAAAATGTACCGGGGAGGTTGAAATTGCTGTGCCGGACCTTTATAAACTACCGCATCTTTCTTATTCTAATTAAATTACCCGCATGTTTATAGAGCCACATATTGATCCGCTAAATGCCCGCAACAATAGTCTGGGGTGGGTAGAAATCGTATGTGGGTCTATGTTTTCCGGAAAAACGGAAGAGCTGATCCGTAGGCTGAATAGAGCCAAAATTGCGAAGCAAAAAGTTGAAATTTTCAAGCCCAGTATTGACAAACGCTACCATGGTCATAATGTGGTTTCGCATAATGAAACATCCATACGATCTACGCCGGTTTCATTTGCCAATGACATTCTTTTGCTGGGCGAATGCGATGTGGTAGGTATAGATGAGGCGCAATTCTTTGATGCCGCAATAGTGGATGTGGTACAAAAATTGGCAAATTCAGGAAAGAGGGTCATTCTTGCCGGCCTGGATACTGATTTTAAGGGCAAGCCATTTGGCCCAATGCCTGAACTAATGGCCATTGCAGAGTACATCACCAA
Source organism: Cyclobacteriaceae bacterium (assembly GCA_965227155.1). GTDB lineage: Bacteria > Bacteroidota > Bacteroidia > Cytophagales > Cyclobacteriaceae > UBA6059. The sequence goes on along the minus strand of OZ245731.1, from coordinate 1,616,477 downwards.
GCTGCACGCAATATGTATGCGTTGCGGTGCTCTGGCTAATCATTCGTACCGGTTAGTCGCTTCTGAGCAAAAAGTTTTGATCGGAGAAAAAATAGAATACGAGGCACGCTGTAGAAAATGTTTTTATGAAGGGTGGAAAAACCGGAGCTAGTATTGCTTTAGTATGGATTGCATTAATAATGCCCTGGCAGTTTGTGCTGGCGCAGGTAAATATTCCTCTAGGTACATGGCGGACACATTTTCAATATCAGGATGTTAGAAAGGTAGTCCTTGCACAAAGCCGGGTTTATGTAGCAACAGCCAATACATTGTTCTATCTGGATGAAACTGACAATAGTGTAAATAAACTGACGCAAATCGATGGATTAAGTGAGGTGGGGATTGCTTCGCTATTTTTTGACACGGAGCGTCAAACATTGATCATTGGGTATCAAAATGGAACTATAGACTTCCTTCAAAACAATGAGATACGGCCATTTCTTGCTATAGCTCAGACACCTCAGCTGCAAGACAAAAATATTACCTCACTGGCTGTTTATGATGGATACTGCTATGCAGGTACGCCTGCGGGAGTCGTGGTAGTTGATATTTCTGAAACGGAAATCGTAGAAAGCTACACTGAAATAGGCCCTAATGCTGATCCGGTGGCGGTCAATGATATTGAGATCATAAACAGTACAATTTACCTTGCTACAAATTTAGGGTTGTTAACCGCACCTCTTAACGAAGGACTGAACCTTCAGGATTTCAATAACTGGAGCATTGCGATTCCCCCAGGTAACTTTCCATTTCTATCCCAATTGGCCTGGAAAAACGGCCAGCTCTATGCTGCTCATCGCAATAGAATTTTTACCTACAATGGAGATGTATGGGCTGACTTATCTTCTGCCCTTGGTGGAGATGTGATTGTGAGCATGGATGCACAACAAGATCTGCTCATTACGCTTAATGGCAACGTTAGTTCCCGGGTTGTTAATGATGCCTTTCAAGATGTTTATGTCACTGACCAATTATTGAGGACAAGCACAGGGGTACCGGGAAGCTTATTTATAGGATCCACGAATGAGGGCTTGTTGCAAGGATCTGTAGGTCAGCTATTTCCTACAGTTCTGGCAGGCCCCCCCACTGATCAAATTGCGGAAATCAGCATCCTAGGTGATGAGGTTTATGTGCTGCCTGAAACAGTTAGCCTTTTTGATAAACAGTTTGCAGAGCCAGGAAATTATGGAGTCTTTAGTGAGGGTACATGGACAATTGAATCCACACCACAGGTAAATAATCTTTCAGCCGTTGCACAGGCAAATGGTAAAATCTATTTCAGCTCTGTTGGGGATGGTTTGCTGGATATGACTTCCAATATTCTTTACGATCACAAAAATGCAGCCCATCCTTTAACGGCCGAATCATTCAGTGATAGCTTAATTATTGTCCCTTCAATTGCCACAGGAGCTGAAAACGAGCTTTGGGTACTGAATAAAGATGCCGATCGGGGATTACACCGGCTTGGTGCTGATGGTGTTTGGGAAAGCTTTAGTTTAGGATTTGGTCAGGGGGCTCGATTTCCAGAAAAGCTATCTGTAAGTACGCGCACAGGGATTGTGTGGGTTGCCAGTGACCCGCAGGTTAGTGGGCTTTACCTCTACAATCCGCAGGAAGATATTTCACTGAATCTTTCCAATGCAGGCGGTTTGCCTTCAAGCAGGATCAACGATCTGGTGATCGATCGGGAAGATGAAGTATGGGTAGCAACAAACAGGGGGATAGCTTTTTTTCAGTCTTCGGATAGCCCTTTTTTTGATGGATTCGATGATGCAATAGTACCTGTAATCGATGGGTCCTTTTTATTGGATAATGAACCTGTTTCTGCAATTGCTGTGGATGGAGGCAATCGAAAATGGGTAGGCACGTATGATGGTATTTGGTTGATTGAGGAATCGGGTGATGAGGTAGTGCAAAGATTCACTACACAAAACAGTCCTTTACCTTCAGATAGCATTGTGTCGATTGATATTAATCCTGTTTCTGGTGAGGTGTTTATTGCTACCTCAAGGGGCCTTATATCTTACAGGTCTGATGCTACAGCCGCCGGCAGGCAGTTTGGCACGGTCAAAGTATTTCCTAATCCTGTACCACCCGGGTTTAGGGGTCTTATCGGTATTTCCGGTTTGGCGCAGGATGTGAATGTCAAAATCACAGATATTGATGGTAATCTCATCAAAGAAATGTTTGCCAACGGAGGCACTGCCATGTGGGATGGTAGGGATAACTACGGTCAATCGGTAAACACAGGCATTTATTTGGTATTTGCCGGAAATTCGGATGGTTCTGAGACTTTTGTAGGAAAATTTGCTGTTGTGCGCTAATGCTTCACAAAACCCGTGGCATCAATCTGAGTTTTGTCAAATACAGAGAGAGCTCAATCATTGCCAAAATCTATACTGAGAAATTTGGGCTGCAGAGCTATATTGTCAATGGCGTAAGAAGTAAAAACTCCAAAAAAACCATCGGCCATTTTCAACCACTTAGTTTACTTGATCTGGTGGTTTACCATAAAGCAGGCCAGACCATCCATAGGATTTCTGAGTATCGGCTTTCCAATGTTTACCAATCCATTCCTTTTGACATTAGAAAATCCAGTCAGGCCATGTTTATTGCAGAATTTATAGGCAGGGTAGCTGGCGAGGAGGAGGAACAGCACGAGCAATTTGATTTTGCATTTCATTCGCTTGAGATTCTGGATACGCTGAATAAAGGCTATGAGAATTTCCACCTTCAGTTTGTATTGAAATTTACCCGTTACCTGGGCCTTGGTATTCATGAGCCACAGGATTTGTTTCGTGAAATACGAAAGCTGGAAGCTGATGAAAACCTGACAGCATTTATTCAATCATTAACAAATTCACCTTATGACCAACCCATACAATCATCAGGCAACATTAGACGCGAAACATTGGAATTGCTGATCAGTTATTTCAGGGAGCATTATGATCATTGGCACGAAATGAAGTCAATCAAAGTGCTGGCGCAGGTTTATCATTAAACCAAATATTATATTTGTACACATATAGTAATCGATCAAAAATTAACTAATTATGAAACTCAGCAATTTTCTTCAATTAATATTAGTCATTTCATTTGCCTGCGGTGGCTCAGGAAACCAATCAGAACAGGCTGAAGCCGAAGAAACAACAACCGAGGCAGCTCCTGTAGCAGAAACTGAAACTGCGGTAGAGCCGCGTGTATTTTTTAAATATCCTGAAGACGGTGCTACTGTCCCGTCACCGGTTTATATAGAAATGGGTGTAGAAGGCATGGAAATAGAACCTGCCGGAGAAGTGAAAGAAGGGTATGGTCACCATCATATCCTTATCAATCAGGAATTTTGGCCTGAGGGTGAGGTCATTCCCATGTCTGACACAACTATTCATTATGGTAAAGGTCAAACGGACGCTTCTATCGAGTTGGAGCCAGGAGAATATGTATTATCCCTTCAATTTGCCGATGGTGTGCATGCTTCATATGGAAAGCCAATGGCAGCAAGCATAAGAGTAACTGTAGAATAACTATCTAATTTGATATTTTAAGGAAACCATTGGTATTGACACCAATGGTTTTTTTGTTTGTAAAAATTATATTGTAAAAAAATTGTCATGTCTAAATTATTACTCGACGAAATACCTTCCCTAGATTTAAATGACTTCAATACCAATGATGAGCTTGTAAAGCACCTTTTTGTGAAGCAATTGGGTGATGCTTTTAATGATATTGGTTTTGTAGCCATAAAAAACCATGGCCTTACTGATGATCTTACAAAACAGCTTTATGAGGCTATTCAGGCATTTTTTGCCCTACCAGATGAAGTGAAGGCAAAATATGAAAAACCTGAGCTCTATGGTCAACGGGGCTATATAGGTAAGGGTAAGGAACACGCAAAAGGAAGAAATACCGGTGATCTCAAGGAGTTTTACCATGTGGGGCAAGATCCCCAGCCCTCTGATGAGGTTACACATGAATATCCGCATAACATCTGGCCTGAGGAGCTTCCCGAGTTTAAGGAAATAACCCTTAAAGCCTACCAAACCCTGGAAAAAACCGGTCAGCGCTTGTTGCAGGCAATAGCCCTTTATCTGGGGTTGGAAGAGGATTATTTCCAAGATAAGGTCAAATATGGTAATAGTATACTCCGGCCTATCCATTATTTTCCAATAGAGAACCCGGATCAAATACCTGATGATGCCGTGCGTGCAGCTGAGCATGGAGATATCAACCTGATTACACTGCTAATGGGTGCTAGTGCAGATGGACTACAGGTGCAGCGCAGGGACGGTTCCTGGATTCCCATTACAGCACTTCCTGAGCAAATCATTGTGAATGTTGGTGATATGCTCGCCCGGCTCACTAATGATAAGCTGAAGTCTACCATCCATCGTGTGGTTAATCCACCAAGAGAAGAAATGAAAAACTCACGCTTTTCAATACCGTTCTTTATGCACCCCAGGTCTGATATGGATCTTACATGCTTACCACAATGCATTACAGAAAAAAACCCCAAAAAATATACAGACATGAGCGCCGGGGAGTTTTTGGATGAGCGGCTAAAAGAAATAGGTTTAAAAAAATAATAGTCCTATTAAATGATCAGAAGGGTTCGATATTACATTTTTTTGAAAGATGTCGCCCTTCTGGCACTTACAGCTTTTGGTGGTCCGCAGGGTCACATGGCCATGTTCCTGAATATTCTGGTAAATAAGCGCGGCTACCTTTCTGAAAAGGACTTGCTGGAATTAAATGCACTGTGCCAGATATTGCCTGGCCCAACCTCTACACAGACAATCACAGCACTGGGGTTTCGTATTGGTGGGCCCAACCTGGCGTACCTAACACTAATAGTATGGATGCTCCCTGCTTTTATTTTAATGACAACCGCAGGCATTCTTACAAACTATTTCTCGGATCAGTCTGTCAGCCTGCATTTCACAAAGTTTATCCAACCCATGGCTATTGGCATAGTGGCATATGCTGCAGCTATATTTGTGAAGAAGGTCATTGATAGCACTACAGGTATTGTCCTCATGCTTCTGGCTGTAGTAGTCTCATTTTTCATTGCAAGCCCATTTTTATTTCCAGTTATTCTGGTAGCAGGAGGTTTTGTTACTGCTTTTAAATACAAGAGGCAGCCGATCGAAGAAAAGGATAAGATCAGGGTGAACTGGTCCAACTTTATTCTTTGGATAAGTGTGCTGATTGTAGCGGCATTATTTGGGGGGATATCAAATTTCTTGGCAGTAAGGCTCTTTGAGAATTTTTACCGAAATGGCAGTCTGGTTTTTGGTGGGGGCCAGGTCTTAGTACCATTATTATACACTGAGTTTGTAGAGTTCAAATCATATTTAACATCAGAGGAGTTTTTGACCGGGTATGCATTGGTACAAGCGCTACCGGGCCCTGTGTTTTCATTCTGCGCTTATATTGGTGCTTTGGCAATGCGATCCTATGGGGTTGGTGGTGAGCTATTGGGTGCTTTTGTGGCGGCTGCCGGGATCTTTTTGCCCGGTACGTTTCTCATATTTTTCGTAAGCCGCTTTTGGGAGTCGCTCAAAAAGTTTAGGGTAATCAAAGCCTCCCTGGAAGGCATTAATGCAGTAAGCTGTGGAATGGTGATCGCCGCTGCTTTTTTATTGATGAAACCGATGGAGGATACCCCGCTCAACTACGGCATCATTATAGCCTCTTTTGGTATATTGTATTTCACCAAAATAAAAGCCCCGTGGTTAATACTCACGGGGCTTATTTTAGGATTTGTTTTGTAAAAAATCTTATTGACCGTTAGCCGGAGGATCGATACCAAGTTTTTGAAGTACCAGATCAGTGCAATCACTATCATCAGAAGCATAAAGCAATACATCCATGCCTGGAGCACCTGAGCTAAAAATGTGTGAGTAGCCATTTTCCTTGCCCACGGCATTGATCGCAGTGCCTATTTTATCAAACAAAGGCTGGAACAATTCTGCCTGTTTCTTTTGCAGACTGGATTGAGAATCTCTTTGAAACTTCTCGATTCTCTGTTGTAAGCTCTGCAATTCTGCTTCTTTATCAGCTCTTACCACGTCTGTCATGGTTTCCACAGTTTGCTGATACTCCTGACCTTTAGTCTGGAATTCTGTAATTTTTGCTTGCAGCTGATTTTCAATTTGCTTTTGATAAGCTGAAAATTCAGACTCTACCTGCTTTGTTTCAGGCATTAAACTCAGAATATAATCAACATTTGTGTAGCCGATCTTTAAATTTTGCTGTGCAAAGGCTCCTGTTGCCAGTAGCATAAAGCCCAATACAAAAACACTTTTCATTTTCATGACCGTAATTATTAATAGTTTATTTAATTGTATCATTTGAATCTCCTAATCCTAATTCTTCAAGTACAAAATCCGTGTAATCATGGATCGGATCTGAATAGATAATGACCAGATCCCCAGCCTTATCCAAAACGATCTGCAATCTATTATTTTTTGCCACGATTTCTACCGCTTCAAAAACTTTATCTTGCACGGGTTTTATCAATTCTTTCTTTTTCAGAAAGAATAAACCTTCAAAGCCAAATACTTTTTTCTGGTATTCTTTGACTTCTTTCAGCTTTTCATTGATTTCAGCCTTCCGTTCTGCATACATATCCTTGGTTAGCAAAACTTCTTCTGCCTTCAATGCCGCCTCCATTGCCTCTACCTCCTTATACATTTCCTGTATTTCAGCTTCCCAGGCTTTGGAGAGTTCTTCAATCTCTTTCTGCGCAGATTGATATTCTTTCATTTGGCCAAGTATGTAACCGGTATCTACATAGCCAAACTTCTGTGCTTGTATAGCATTAAGCGTGCCAAAAAATAAGAGCGATATGAGGAACAGCCTTTTCATGTCGTTATCTGATCTGTTGTCCAATTGAGAAGTGGAACTGTGGACCTGAAATATCTACACCTCCCGGAGGTGTATCAAAGCCATATCCCCAATCAACACCAAGTAATCCAAATGCCGGCATGAATATCCTCGCACCAAAACCGGCAGACTTGTACATATTGTAGGGGTTAAATTCTTTCGGGTCATTCCAGTTATTACCAGCTTCCAGGAATGAGGTAATGTAAATCGTTGCACTTGGGTTTAGCGATAGAGGATAACGCAATTCAAATACGTATTTATTGTAAATAGTACCTCCCTCAAGGCCATTTTCGTCGGGAGGAGGCACGAGGCTGTTGTTTTCATAACCTCTTAAGCCTATAATGTCATTGCCCAGCAGGAAGTTCTGACCGGTAAGGCCATCGCCACCAAGGAAGAACCTTTCAAACGGCCCAATCTGAGAGCTACCACCATAGCTACCAATAAAGCCTAAGTGAGCCCTGGTTTCCAACACAAGATTACCGATCAGCTTAGTGTAGAACTTAGTATCAAACATCCACTTGTGATATTCTACCCATCTGTATCTCTCCTCCGGTGAGGCTGATTCAAAATCCAGATCTCGCCAGAGGCTGTGTGGAGGCGTAAGAGCTACGCTCAATGAAATCATACTACCGGTACGAGGGAACATCGGATTGTCAATGCTATTCCGCGCTATGGTAGTGTTAAAGTTTATGTTATTAGATACTCCTGAGCTAAAGCCTAATGACTGGCCGAAGTTGAATAGGTCATAATTGAGGTATGAGATGGAATTACTTACGGTAAAGAAGTCATCCGGCCATTGTACTCTTCTGCCAAGGCTTAATGTAACACCTTGTACTTTAAGAGAGCCAAATACCTCGTTGGTGAAGTTGTTTAAGCTTCGCTGTACGGAATAAGAATAGTTTACCCCGAAGTTGTTAGGCTTTTTACCACCCAGCCAAGGCTCATTAAAGGAGAATGTATAACTCTGGAACCTTCTACCATTGGCTTGCATACGTAATGAAAGCTTTTGGCCATCACCCACAGGTAGTGGTCGCCATTTATCGAAATGGGGAATATTTCTGATGGAGAAGTTATTGAATACCAGACCCAATGTACCAACAAAGCCAAAGGCACCACCCCAGCCACCGGAAAGCTCAATCTGGTCGCTAGGCCTTTCCACAAGGTTCCATTCTATATCAACCGTTTCATCTGCCGGGTTGGGCATAGGCACAGGGCTTACCTGCTCAGGGTCAAAATACCCAAGCTGTGAAAGCTCTCTCTGGGTTCTAATCAAATCGGCTCGGCTGAAATATTCGCCTGGCAGTGTTCTTAACTCGCGCAGAATTACATGATCACTGGTTCTGTCATTACCTGAGATGATAACTTCATTGATTTTTGCCTGAGGCCCTTCTTTGATCCTCATTTCCACATCAATAGAATCATCTTTGATGCTAACCTCAATAGGGTTTACCTCAAAGAACAGATAACCGTTATCCATGTAAAGGGAGCTGATGTCAGTGCCCTGAGGATTATAGTTTAGTTTCTTATTAACAAGCTCCAGGTCATAGATATCGCCTTCTTTTATTCCCAATACATCCTGCAGCGTCTTGTCTTCATATACATAGTTGCCTGTCCAGATAATATCTCTGAATTTGTACTGCTGACCCGGATCAACTTTGATATCAATGTTGACTGAATTTCCATTGTAATCATAAATGGAATCAGCCACTATTTCTGCATCCCTGTATCCTTTGGAATTGTAAAAGGCAATGAGGTTGTTCTTATCATTTTCAAATTCAGCCTCTATATACTTATTGGATTTGAAGATGTTGATTTTGACATGATCCCCCAGGTATTCGCCAACACTTACTTTTTCTTTCGTAGTGATGAATTCCTTCAGTTCCTTGGGTTTGAAAAGACTTACAAGTTTGCTTGCCAGGTCTTTGAATATTGAGATTCTTGGTTTTTCACCTGTTTTCTTAAGCTTGCTCTTGAGCTTACTATCCGTGAATATGGTATCACCAGAAAAATCAATACGGTTAATTTTTACCTTTCGCTTTTTGTCAACCGTTACATTAAGTTGAATACTGTTGGATAATAATGTGTCGGGCTTCTGGACTACTTTAATGTCAGCATTCAAATAGCCTTTTTCTGCGAAGTATTTTTGAATGGTGAGTTCTGCATTTTTAACCAGAGCGTCTGTCACTACCCTACCTCTTATGAGGTTAATGCTTTCCCTAATGTCTTTTTCCTGTGTGCGGGTGAGTCCTTCAAAGGAAAATCTGGTGAGCCTGGGTCGCTCAGCCAGCTCTATGGTCAGGCTAACTTCTTCTCCCTCAATTTTCGAGGCATAGATAGAAATATCGCCGATAATACCCTGAGCCCATAGTTTATCTATGGCAGAGGATACGTCTGCTCCTGGTATTCTTATTTTATCGCCTACCTTGAGTCCGGATAGGGAAATGAGGGCATTTTTATCTAGGAATTGCGACCCCAGGATTTCAATATTGGCAATAATGTATTCCTTTGGATTAGAATAGCTAATCACAAGGTCTTCTTTGGGTTGTGGCCTTCTGTTGTAACGGATCTGTGCTTCCACATCCATCCAAACCAATACCATCAATACCGCACAAATTATCTTTCCTTTCATGATGTGGTTAGGAGTTTATCTGTTCACTAATTTTACCGAACCTTCTTTCTCTCCGCTGGTACTCCTTAATAGCAGCGTGCAAATCAGGTTTTCTAAAATCAGGCCAAAGGACATTGGTAAAATATAGTTCCGTGTAAGCCATCTGCCACAGCATAAAATTGCTGATCCGCATCTCGCCACTTGTTCGGATTAACAGTTCCGGGTCAGGTACACCCTTAGTTTCTAAATAAGTTGCGAACTCATCGGGGGTTATGTCATCAACTGTCAGGTCATCAGCTTTAATGGCTTCCGCCATCTTTTTTGCTGCTTGCATAATCTCCCAGCGTCCGCTATAGTTTAAAGCCAAAATGAGCTCAAGCCCATTATTGCTGGCTGTTAATTGCTTTCCTTCTTCCAGCTTTTTTTGTGCGCCTGAAGGTAATAAGCTAATATCACCAATGGTATTCAAACGCACATTATTTTTCAATAGTGTAGACAATTCACTATTTATTGTCCGCACCAGCAAACTCATAAGCCCATCCACTTCCGCTTTTGGCCTAGCCCAATTTTCAGTGCTAAAGGCATATAAGGTTAAATATTTGATCTCAAGTTCAGCACAACCTTCAGTAGCTGCCCTTACCGCCTCTATAGCACTTTGATGTCCGAAGATTCTGGCAGCCCCTTTCTTACTAGCCCATCTGCCGTTCCCATCCATGATTATTGCCACATGGGAAGGCAAATTATGTCTGTCAATAACCTCTTCCATTAATAAAAAAAGTGCCTCGCTTAAAATCGAACCACAAATTTGGGCTTTTTTTCAAAGAATAAGAAACTTAATTCCGATATATCGAGCGGTTTGGAATGTAGCGGAAGGGGCAGGGGATCTCATATAGAATGTAGGTAAGGGTAATAGAGGTGAAAGAGTACCAATCATTGGTTTCAGGATTTCCATAGTTAAAATCCTTGATTTCCTGATCTCCACCTGATACTTCATCCAATTCATCAAAAAAGGTTTTGCGTAATCCAAACTCTAATCCCAGGGAAAACTGCTTTCCAATCAGGTGCTTAAAACCTAGGCCAAAAGGCAAAATAGGTTGAAAATCATTATAGTCTCCGGTTTGTTCTCCTAATAATTTGGCAAACCCCACACCGCCAAAAAGGTATGGTGACCAGCGAATAGGAGAATGCTCATGTTTGTAGTCCAGGAAATTATATTCCAGGGTAAGTGTTCCTTCGATTACATTTCTCGAAAATGAACGGTTCCTTACATTTCCAAAAGCATCAAAAGCATTTTCATCGCTTCCGGATATTTTACCGATCCCGCCAGCATATTTTATGCTAACAATATCACTAAGGTTCATTCTGTGGAGGAGCGTTATGCCAACACCTATATTTTCGACAGGGTACCCACGGTTTAGGTCACCGGCATAATTTAGGAAACCTATACCTCCGCCATATTCTAAAAATTGAGCGTTAGCTTTTTGTGGTGTGAATACTATGCCTGAAAACAATAAAAATAGCCAGATGGAAGCCCACCTGGCATATTTATGTAAGGTTTTGTTTATCAACAGTTTGAAATTATCTGAAACGGGCGCCTCCCCTTCCTTTTGAAAGAAGGTAGGATATTCTGATTTGTGTAATAAAGTACATGTCATTATCCTCATTCCCGCGTATTTGTTCGGCATTTCCATAGCCGGGTATTACAGCATATCTTTCTCCATTGACTTCAGAAACATAGGAGCTCAATCTTCCTACACCTGCTTCTTCAATTCTTTGGAAATCCCTTTGTTCATTGGTCAATACAGCCACTGCCTCTGTCGAGCGATCAGACATGGCTCTGGCCAGGTCACTATCGAGTGATCCCAGATCCACATAACTTCCGCTAACATCGTCAATATAATCAGTAAATAGCAGACGATAGCCAAATTCCAGGGCAACATCAAGATTTCCAGGTAGTGCCAGCTTTACACCTAAACCAAGTGGTACTGCAATATTAAATCTACCGTAGGGATCAACGCCGCTGCCATCTACATATTGTCCTTCAGTACCAAGGGGTCTTAAAGGAACCCATGTTCCGGCTTCTGATAGGCTATTGCCGTTAGGAGCGGTTTCTGGAGCTAATCCTTTAGGATTTGAAGAAAACCCTGCAATTCCTATAAATGCAAAAGGTGTAAAAGGGGGTCTGCTGTATGGGCCTCTGTAGTTAGGGATTAAGTCTATTTCAAATCCACCGGCAAATTCAAAAAGATCGTTTCTAAAAGACAGGTTTCGAGTGTATCGTGTCAAGCTTGCATATATGCTTGGGTCAGCGGATACATTGTCATCACCTTGTAAGCGCACCCAGGTAAGACCGAGCCTTGCTGTAAGCCATGGGGTGAAATGATAACCATAAGTAATGCCCACGCCAGGTCGTGTAAATGAGATATCAGTACTTGCAGCTTCAGCGACAGGAGCAAGATCACCGAAATAATTATTCGCATTAATGCTAATGCTTAGTACATGGTATTTGGCAGAGTTACTTATTGTCCCTCCACTCGCTCCACGATAATTAGAAATAGACCTGTTCTTGCGATACTTCGGTTTATACCTTCTTCTTCGTTGGGCTTCTGCCTCTTCCGGGATCAATAAAGTTCCCAGCATTGTAATGATTAGTAAGGCTATAATTTTACGCATATCGCCACATTATTATTTCTAGAATAACAAAAGTATAAATCTATTGAATTAAAAACAGGCTTTTTCGACTAATTACGTATATCGTAGCCCCAATTGAGCTTATTTCTCAATGTATCCAGAAAAGTGTAGCCTTCAAGCTTGATTAGTTTGGCTTTAAAATTCTCTTTTCGCACGGCAAGCTGCACCGTATTGTCGACCGTATACGACCTGGAATCCAGGGATGTAAGGAAATTAATGCCCCGACTTTCAATTTTAAAGGAGATAACACTACTATCACTCACTACCATGGGTCTAACATTTAGATTATGCGGACTTACGGGAGTAATAATAAAGTTGTTTGACTGTGGTAACACTACCGGCCCACCGCAGGACAGAGAATAGCCCGTACTTCCTGTGGGTGTAGAAACCATCAGCCCATCACCCCAATACGTATTTAGAAATTCCCCATCAATGTAGCACTTTACAGTAATCATAGAAGAGGTATCCTTCTTCATGATGGCAAACTCATTCAAGGCGAAGTTGACATCTTCATAAAGCCCAGGGGCACTATCTACATGCAATAAAGTGCGCTCATCTAACCAATATTTACCACTAAAAAAACTATCCAGCGCATCCTTGATGTTGGATTTGGCAATTGTAGCTAGAAAACCAAGCCTTCCGGTATTTATGCCTAAAATAGGTGTCTGCTGTCTTCTTATGTAGGTAAGTGCTTCCAGCAAAGTACCATCACCACCCATACTAAAGAGATAATCCACATCACCCAGAGAAGGAGAATCATTAAAAACTGGAAAATCATCAAGATCAATACCCAGGTTGCTATTCTTAGATTTCAACTGGTCAGATATGATTACATTGACCTTGTACTGCTCCAGTGTATCAAAGATTTGCTTGATATAAGGTTTGGTATCCTCAGAAAAATGCCGTCCATGTAGAGCAATACGCATGATAAACCTTAAATCTGTAGATACTTCATCAGGATGTCGTAGCGCTCCTGATCAGCGTTGTTGCCGCTTTTATCAACATGCTTTGATTGAACCTTATAGCCAAATCGCTCCAATGTAGCCAATACCCTGTCAGGGTCCTCGAGGTTAATTTTCAGTGTGAGTATAATGTACTCAGGATCTTCGATATCGGCTGTTATGTAGGAGCTAAGGATTTTAGCATTATTAGATTCTACAAGGCGGCTGATTTCAGAAAGGGAATAGTCATTATGCCGCATGTGCAAAAGAATGATGGCGCCCGCACTTTTTATAGAAGAGGTTTGTGCAAATGCTTCTACCACATCCTCTACTGATACGACTCCCGCATACATATTTTCAGTATCAAGAACTGCCACTAGCTTTAAACCTTCGCGGTAGGCTAGCTTGAGTACTTCATAATAATGATGATCTTCTGTGATAATATTATCGATACCCTGCAAGTTCACATCCTGTACCATGCGGATTCTTTCCTCTTGATCCATGATGGATTTTTCATTGATAATGCCCAAAAACTTCCCATTGTCTACCACAGGGAGTTCATTTATTCTCAGTTCATCCATCCATTTAAAAGCCTTGTCGATTGGGTCATCAGGCTTTAAGGGGGGTATCATATAGTTGATTAGATCCTTGGCTATCATGCTAAAACTGGTTCTTGCAAAAACTCTTCCAATATATCATTAAACTTCTCGGGGTGCTCCATCATGGGTGCATGGCAGCATTTATCAATAAACCTGAGCTTCGAATTCTTGATCAGGCGATTAAAGTCATGGGCAACCATAGGTGGCGTAATAGTATCATTGAGTCCCCAGATCAATAAGGTAGGCACATCAATATTTGGCAGCTGATCGGCCATGTTGTGTCGCTGTGCTGATTTGGCAATAGCCACTACACGCATTGCTTTAGGGATGCTCTTTACAGTTTCGAAAACCTCGTCAATATATTCTTTAGTGGCAGTTTTGGGGTCGTAAAAGGTATATTCCACTCTTTCTTTGATGTAATCGTAGCTTCCTCTACGAGGGAAGCTGCCACCCATTGAGTTTTCAAAAAGTCCACTGCTACCGGTTAGCATAAGCTTTTTTACCTTCCCGGGATTTTTGAGGGTATAGATGAGTGCGACATGGCCGCCCAACGAATTACCCATAAGGATAAACTCATTGAAGCCTTTCATTTCGATAAAACCTTCTAGGTAGTCCACCAGTCCGTCAAGGCCGGCTTCTCGAATTGGCATTTCATATATCGGCAACATAGGAATTACGATGTGATATCTGTCGGAAAACCGATTGACTACACCCTCCCAATTACTTAATGCACCAAAAAGTCCATGGAGGAGAATGACGACCTCTCCCTCGCCTCTTTCCAGAAACTTGAAACCCTTTTCTTCTCTAAATTCGGGATTTATACTCATTAAAAAAGCTACTTGTTAGTTATGTAACAACAATATAAACGAAATGATCAAAATTTTTAATGGCACACAGGATTAAGTTAATGTGAAAGCCATCTGTTCGTCTTTCTTGATCATTTCTTTGCTTTGATCAATCAAATCCTGGATAAACGGAAACACAGTGGCTAACTGCTCTAATAACCAGGGAGCTATAGACTCAATAACTGGATAAACATATGTGCCAGCCCGATATTCTGCCGATATGGTAATATCGAAATAGGTGAAGATCCAGAAAAATATACTGATCATAAGTGCCCATTTGAATATGCCGAGCGCTGCTCCGGCAATATCGTCCAGACTACCCAGTAAGGTCATATCAAGCAGGGATTTGATGCCTTTACCCAAAAGATTAAGTGCTACAATGACAATGATAAACAAGCCAACAAAAGAAAAGATAGAAAGTAGGCCTTTGGGTTGGTCAAAATGTTGCTCAAGAAACAGCACTGCATTGTCCATTAGGTTAAAGGCCACAATCAGTGCAATGAAAAATGAGGTGAACTGGATCAATTCCAATAAAAGACCGGTTTGGAATCCGCGTACGGCCCCAAAAATCAATAAGACAACCAATATAATATCAAGGATTTTCACGTCAACTCAGCAATTCTTTTACCAGGGATGAGATTATTTTGTTATCAGCCTTACCGGCTAGTTTTTTAGTGGCCATACCCATCACTTTTCCCATATCCTTCATGCCTTCAGCACCACTTTCTGCAATAATTTCCTTTAGTGCCGATTTTATTTCATCCTCACTCATTTGCTTTGGTAGAAACTCTTCGATGACTTTAAGTTCCTGCTCTTCTTTATCGGCCAGATCCTGCCTGCCTTGCTCCTTATACACAGCAAGTGAATCCCTTCGTTGTTTGGCAGCTTTGGTGAGGATAGCCATTTCTGCAGCTTCATCAAGCTCATGAGAGCCGGCTTTTTCCGTTTCCGCCAATAGAATAAGTGATTTTATTGAACGCAAAGCAGTAAGCCGATCTTTATCTTTGGCTCGCATGGCATTCTTTATTTCGTCATCAATTGTCTTTTTCAGGCTCATAATTAAGTATTCTTGGCTTTTGAAATCATTAACTTGCTTTCAAAGTTATACAATATAACTCATCAGACTATGACACGCTTAAGTGTAAACATTAATAAAATCGCGACCCTAAGAAATGCCAGAGGAGGTAACAACCCGGATGTTGTGAAAGTAGCGATGGATTGTGAAAGGTTTGGTGCACAGGGAATTACGGTGCATCCAAGACCGGATGAAAGGCATATTACACGGAATGATGTATATGCACTAAAAGATTTGGTTTCCACGGAATTCAATATCGAAGGCTACCCTGATGATCGATACATGAAAATCATAAAGGAGGTAAAGCCTGCGCAGGCCACCCTTGTGCCCGACCCTCCGGATGCACTGACCAGTAATGCCGGTTGGGATACCATCAATCACCGGGAAACCCTGACTAAGATTGTCAATGAGATTAAATCGTGGGGAGTAAGGGTTTCTATTTTCGCAGAGCCAGACCTAAAAATCATTGAGGGGGCAAAGGCATGTGGCACTGATCGCATCGAGCTGTATACTGAACCATACGCCAGCATGTTTGTACATAATAAAGAAAAGGCTGTTGCATCATATGTGGCAGCTGCCAAAATGGCAAAGGATCTGGGGCTGGGCATTAATGCCGGCCATGACCTGGATCTGAATAACCTGGCATTTTTGAAGCAATCAATCCCCTTTATGGATGAAGTTTCTATTGGCCATGCGCTGGTATGCGATGCATTGTATTATGGCCTTGAGAACACAATCCAGCTTTACCTGAAACAGCTAGAAGTATGAATCTTTACTACAGAGAAATGGGAGAGGGGGCACCGCTTATCATCCTCCATGGATTATTTGGTGCCTCAGACAATTGGCTTTCCATAGGCAAGTCTTTATCCGATCATTTTAATGTTTATTTGTTAGACCAGCGAAATCATGGGCAAAGCCCGCACAGCGAGGAATGGACCTACGATGCTATGGCCGCGGATGTAGTTGCATTTATGGACCAGCAGGGAATAGAAAAAGCCACCCTGTTAGGTCACTCTATGGGTGGAAAGGTAGCCATGTTTACAGCGTGCCTTTATCCGGATCGCCTGGCAGATCTCATAGTAGCAGATATAGCACCTCGTCATTATCCTGTACATCACCGTACTATCCTGGATGGGCTCATGAGTATTGATTTAGAAAATCTTGATTCCAGAAAAGAAGCTGATAGTCAGTTGGCTAAATACGTCCCTGAACCAGCTGTGCGGCAATTTCTCCTGAAAAGTTTAGGGCGTGATGATGATCAAAGCTTTTCCTGGAAAATCAATCTAAAAGTCATTAACGATAAAATTGAAAATGTGGGCATAGCCCTACCAAAGAATTACCAATTTGATGGATCTGCCTTATTTATAAGGGGGGCAAAATCACATTATGTAACGGATGAAGATGCGGAACAGCTTAAAGACCAATTCCCCAATTCAAAATTGGTAACTATAGAGCGCGCGGGCCATTGGATTCATGCAGAGCAGTCCCAGGCATTTATCGATACTGTATTAAAGTACAAAGAGATCAGTTAAATCGATTTATAAAATAAATAACCAGGCTCAGCAATAAAGAAATCAGCAGGCTGGTAGTAATGGGAAAGTAGAGCTGAAAATTTTCTTTCTTTATGGTAATATCGCCGGGTAGCTTGCCGATTTGCCAGTTAGGATTAAAATGAATGATTAAACCAATGAGCAGCAGCGCAAGACCAATGATGATCAAATATTTTCCCATATAATGAATGATCCTGTATTATACCTGATACCTATTGAACTGGCTCCCGGCACGGGAAGCGGCGTATTAGGTACATATCTTCAAGATACGATCAGGGCCACACAATTGTTTTTTGTGGAAAATGTACGAACAGCCCGGCGGTTTATCAGCAGCCTCAATTTGGAGATCGACATTTCAACCCTGGAATTTCATGTGTTGAATAAGCATACGGAAGCTGCGGAACTATCCAATTATCTCACTATGCTAAAAACCAGATCAGCAGGGATTATGTCGGAAGCGGGAAGCCCCGGCATTGCTGATCCTGGATCAAAACTGGTGGCTTTAGCCCATGAGCATGGAATCATTGTGCAGCCTCTTGTTGGACCAAGTGCCTTTATTTTGGCCATGATGGGCTCAGGAATGAATGGTCAGCAGTTTACCTTTCATGGTTACCTGCCGGTAGATAAAATGCAAAAAAAGCAAGCGATAAAGCAACTTGAAAAGGAATCGGCAAAAACAGGAGGTGCACAGATCTTCATGGAAACACCCTACCGTAATGATCAGCTACTTAACGACCTGATCGACAGCTGTCACCCACAAACCCGCCTTTGTATAGCCTGCAACCTTACTGCACCCGACCAGATGATCCAAACGCTGACAATAGCCCAGTGGAAAAAGCAAAAACCAAGTCTGCATAAAAAGCCCGCCGTATTTATCATACAGATTTAAAAGTTTTAATAAAGAACCAATTACTCTATTTTTGCGCACTTTCATATAATCGTTAATTATTCGCTATGCCATATTTATTTACCTCTGAATCTGTTTCTGAAGGCCATCCTGATAAGATAGCAGATCAGATATCCGATGCATTAATTGATAATTTTCTTGCCTTTGACCCAAAATCGAAAGTAGCCTGCGAAACACTGGTTACTACAGGTCAGGTTGTACTTGCCGGAGAAGTGAAGTCTTCGGCCTATCTCGATGTACAGAATATAGCGAGGGAAGTAATCAGAAAAATAGGCTACACCAAATCGGCTTATATGTTTGAAGCAGATTCCTGCGGTGTGCTTTCTGCCATACATGAGCAGTCACCGGATATCAACCAGGGTGTAGATCGGGAAAACGAGGAAGATCAGGGCGCTGGCGACCAGGGCATGATGTTTGGCTATGCGACCAAAGAAACCAACAGCTACATGCCGTTGGCTCTGGACCTTTCACATAAGTTGCTACGCGAGCTCGCCAACTTAAGAAGAGAAAACAAAGAAATTACCTATCTGAGACCTGATGCCAAGTCTCAGGTAACTATAGAATATGCTGATGACAATACTCCACAAAAGATTGTGGCCATAGTAGTTTCTACACAGCATGACCCTTTCATGGAGGATGATCAAAAGATGCTTGATAAGATCAAGAGTGATATTATCAATATCCTGATCCCAAGGGTAAAGGCACAGCTTAAGCCGGAGCTTCAAAAGCTATTTACCGACGACATTACCTATCACATCAACCCTACCGGGAAGTTTGTGATTGGTGGTCCACATGGTGATGCAGGCCTTACCGGCAGGAAAATCATCGTTGATACCTATGGAGGTAAAGGTGCTCATGGTGGTGGTGCTTTTTCTGGAAAAGACCCCTCTAAGGTAGACCGCTCTGCTGCTTATGCTACGCGTCACATTGCAAAAAATATGGTGGCCGCAGGTGTTTGTGATGAGATATTGGTTCAGGTTTCTTACGCCATCGGTGTAGCCAAGCCTATGGGAATTTATGTAAATACCTATGGCACTGCCAATGTTAACTTTAGTGATGGTGAGATCGCAAGGAAGATTGAAGAGATTTTTGACATGCGACCTATTGCTATCGAGAGAAGACTGAAACTTCGCGAGCCTATTTATTCTGAAACCGCGGCCTATGGCCATATGGGCAGAAAGCCTGAAGTAGTTAAGAAGACTTTCATGTCGCCCGAAGGTCAGCAAGTCATCAAAGAAGTAGAATTATTTACCTGGGAAAAGCTGGATTATGTAGACCAGGTAAAGGCTGCTTTTGGTCTTTAAGAAGTAGAATAAAATCTAAGAATTATCCGGTCTTCGAAAGGAGACCGGATTTTTTTTGCCCAAATGGGAAATAAGTATTGAAAGAAATATTTGAAATACTTGTGTAACCTTTACCAAAAGGGCAGGTTTCCCCTCACAAATACACCAAAAAGCTTAGGCCACTTTTGATAGAATCAGACGACAATCAATTGATGCTGGGCGTAAAAGCCGGCAACAAAGAAAACCTCGGGTTGCTATTTGAAAAATACAAGCAACCACTGTTTGGGTTTTTCTTCAGGATGACACGCGAGCAAGAGATTAGTGAAGATCTGGTTCAAAATGTATTTATGCGCATTTTAAAATATAGCTATAGCTACAAGGGCGATGGCAAGTTTACGACATGGTTTTATCACCTGGCCAGAAATGTATTGGCTGATCATTACCAAAAAAATAAACGCTATCAACCTATGGGAGACAATGGTTTTGAAAATAGGCTGTCGCATCAGGAGCATGCCGAAGCGGTTATGGCCAAAAACCAGGAGCAGGAGCTATTGCGCCTGGCGATGGCACAGCTCAGCATCGAAAAATATGAATTGCTGATGTTGGTGAAGTTTCAAAAACTACGGTACGAGGAGGCGGCAGTAATAGTCGGCTGTTCGGAAGGGGCACTCAAAGTAAGGGTGCATAGAATTGTACAGGAATTAAAAACTATTTACAAAAGGCTGGATCAATGACAAAAGAGGAAGCATTATCGCTTTGGATGGACCAATGGGAAAAGGAATTGAATCCCAGGGAGCAGGATCAATTAGATCAATTCCTTGCCCAAAACCCACAGTTAAAACAGGAATGGGAGGAAGATCAGTCCACCTGGAACTCATTGGAGCTGGAAGCACCGGAACCAGGAACCCGGTTAGACCAAAACTTTTATGATTGGCTTAACAAAGGTGAGCAAACTATGCACTCATGGTACCGGTCCTGGCAATGGGCTGCCGCAGTGGCACTGATAGTCCTGGGATTTGGTGCAGGCAAAATCACGAATCTTCAAAATCAGCAATCGGTAGCATCGTTGAGTGAGGAGGTTTCGTCACTTCGCCAAATGATGATGCTAACCCTGATAGAATTGCCAAAAGCGCAGGATAGATTGAAAGCAGTTAATATCAGCCAAAGTCTCTCCAATTCAAATGAGCAGGTGCTTGAGGCTTTGATTGCCACACTACAAAAAGACCCAAATCCCAATGTAAGGTTAGCAGCTTTGGATGCGCTGGCTTTGCGTGCCGATCAGCCTAGAGTAAGAGAGGCATTGGTACAGTCAATAGTCTATCAGGATAACCCATTGCTACAAAGTGCTATGGCAGATCTCATGTTGCGGCTTATGGAATCCAGTGCCAAAAATCCATTGGAGCAGATAATGAATAAGCCTGAAGTAAATCCTGTAATAAAAGAAAAGATCGAAAAGACAATCCAACAGATTTAAGATGAGAAAATTTTTAATAATCTGCTTAGTATCCATGACAGTCGCCAAAGTGGCGGCACAGTCAGAGCAAAAGCAATTTGAAGAGACCCTAGCGGTAGCACAGTTAAAAACAGTGATTATAGATAATGTTTTTGGCCCAATTACCGTCAGTGGTAGTAGTGACGATCAGATTCATATATCAGCAGATATTTATTTGATTGCTAATCATAGTCGTCAGCTCGCAATACTGCAGAAAGGAGTACAGGTAGCAGTAGAAACAATTAATGACACATTGTTCATCTATGATGGCTCGCCTTGGAGTTGCAAGCCTTATCCCAGAAACAGGCATTGCAAATTCGAATGGAATGGTAGTGATCAAGGCAAGTACAAAATTGCCTATACCATTAAACTGCCGGCGCATTTAAATGTGAGTGCCAAAACCATCAATGACGGTGAAATTAAGATAGCACAGGTCCAGGGAAAAGTGGCCGCCCACAATATAAATGGTGGCGTGGAACTCACAGATGTCCATCAGGTAGTAGAAGCACACACCATCAATGGAGACCTTACGGCCTTTTTTACTAAGATACCGGATGCCGATGGTAGCTTTTATGCCCTCAATGGTGATATTAATGCCCATTTCCCTGACAACCTGGTGGCTGAAGTGCTATTCAAAAGCTTCAATGGTAATTTTTATACAGAATTTGACTTCAATGATCTCCCCAAGAAAAATGCATTTACTGTAGAATCAGATGGGGGTCAAACGAGATACAAACTGGAAGAGCAACAGGGCATTTCCATTGGCAATGGTGGCCCTCAGCTAAGCTTCGAAACCTTAAACGGGAACATGTTTGTACGTAAAGCAAAACCCTAACCTAGGATAAAAATGAAATTTCAAAAGGAGATCAGTTTTTTAAATCCCTTAAATCAAAGAACAATGAAACATATAATTTTATTCATAAGCGCATTAGCAATGGTTTTCCATAGTAATGCGCAAAGTAGCGAAACACAAAAGTTTAGTATCCCTCTGTCAAAACCTGGTCAAAAAGGTAGTCTGGAAGTAGGTCTGGTAAACGGATCGGTAATCATAGCCGGATATAGTGGAAGTGAGGTGCTCATAGAGGCCTCTCCTACAGACAAGCATCATTACAGTGATTGCGATGATTGTGACGAAGACCGGGTTGCCGCCAGTGGCATGAAAAGGATTTCCAGCAACCCTATAGAGCTTGAAGCCACAGAAGAAAACAATCGCATAGACATCTCCAGCAACTCATTTAAGCGTGGTATTGATCTTAATATCAAAGTGCCGAGGAATTTTGATTTGTCCATCTCTACAGTAAACCAGGGTGATATAGAGGTAAGCAATGTGCAAGGAGATTTTGAGCTCAACAATGTAAATGGTGACATCAAGCTTAGCAATGTGTCAGGGTCGGTTATTTCCAATACGGTAAATGGTGACATATTGGTACTGTTTGAAAATATTAAAAATGATGTGCCCATGGCTTTCAGCACCCTCAATGGAGATGTGGATGTCACCTTTCCGGCCAATGTAAAAGCGACTACTAAAATGAAGTCTGATCGTGGCGAAATCTTCAGCGATTTTGACATGGAAATCAGGAAGTCTGAAATGCAAAGCAAAAGGGATGGGCGCACCTTCAAGGTTGAAATCAATGCCTGGGTATATGGCGATATCAATGGAGGTGGTCCCGAATATCTTATGAAGAATATGAATGGCAATATTTATGTGCGAAAGAAATAGAAGCTAATTGAAATCTCTCTGGCCTTAGTTTTTTCAGCAATATTAGAACTGGCTATTGTGACAACCGTGACTGTTTAGTATTTTACTAGCATGTCACGGTTGTTGTTATGGATCATAGTTTTTGGAACACTGTTATATTTCAGCCTGGGTTGCCAGCAAAGCAAGGAACAACCAAAAGACAGCCAAAGCCTGTCTGATGAAAAGCCAGTGTCAACCAGCGATGATCCCAATGCTACCCTTGCTGCAGCACAACAAAGAGAGGAGGTTTTACAAAATGCTTCTTCTACCTTACAATTTCCCGTAGACTTCCCTATACCTGATTTAGCCCTAGCAGTAAACAGAGTTTTGCCACCTATTTTGCTGGAAAAATCCCTGAGCCTAAATAAAAAAGGTGACAAACTCGATTTGACCATCACCTCTATTGGAAAAATGAGCCTTGCCTCGCGAGGTGAAAAGCTTTATGCCTCCATCCCGGTTGAAATTGAAGCGGTGATTTCCAAGAAAGTGGTTGGTATTCGGCTGGGTAATAAAGAGCCTTTACGCTTTTCGATGGATTTGGGCATTGAAACAACGCTTGCATTAGACGACAACTGGCAGCTGGAAACCCAATGCAAGCTTACCAGGAGAGAGTGGATCACTGAGCCGGAAGTTAAAGTGCTGATGCTCAACATTAACCTTAAAAATCTGGTGGATGAGCAAATCACTTTACATCAAAATGAAATTGAATCTGCTATATGCAATGCATTGGAGAAGCTCGTGCCCATAAGAAGAGAGATAGAAAAAATATGGCGGATTATGAATGCACCTCATTTGATAGCCCGTGAACCAGTGAGCCTTTGGCTGGATGGAGATCCAAAAATTTTTAGTGCAATATTAGATAAGCAAGCAAGGGATACACTGAGGGTTAATATTTATGTAAATACGGACCTTATCATCAGTGCACAAAACCCAAAAAATCAAAAATTGCCCAAATTACCAATCAACAAACATCTGGAAGTGGATGACTACAGGCTTGACCTGCACCCAAAGCTGTATGCTAATAAAGAGGTGCTGGAAAAAAACTTACAAATGCGGGTGATTGGGAAAAAGCTGGCTTATGAGGGATATTACATCGAAATATCAGATGCAAGTCTTGAACTTATTGATGATTACTTTAAGATCATTTTAGAGACTACCGGTGACTTATCCTTGTGGATAGAAGTTTTGGCCCAACCGGCCTTAAGCGATGATTTAAGCTTAATATTCACCGATATCCAATATACGATCCAAAGCGATAGCTATATGATCAATGCTGCCGACTGGTTAGTAAATGCATCTTTTACCAAATACCTAAAAGACAAAGCGGTCATACCATTGGCTGATCTGTTGGAAAGTCTTGATCAGAAAATTATTAAGGCTTTAAATAGCTCAAAAACCGGCACCAGTCTGGGACTTGACATTTCATTTGCAAGTATCAAATCTGAAGAGACAATCTACGAGCCGGGAAGACTGATCTGGTTATTTGATATTCAGGGTGATGCGCATCTTTATTTGAAAGATGAGCTCATTCAGTAGCTATTTGCGCCAACCATAAGGGTTAGCGTCGGCACTGGTAAGTTGTCCATCGATTTCACCCTGGGCTACATTCTCGGTATAATGGATGCCCTGCATCTGCCAGCTCAGCATTGATACTTCATTTTGAAACCTCGTTTGATCACCTTCGAATATCTCCTTTATCAAAGCGCTTTTGTCTGCACAATGGTGCATCCTGGATTGACCGTTTTTGTAATGGATTGTATATTCTCTCATAATATTTAATGAACAGCCAATTTTTAGTCATTGTTTACCAATAGAAACTGTGGAGTAAAATGCACAGTTTGGTGAAAAATATAGTGCTACGGATTACAACAATTGCTTGCAAGAAAAGGGTTAGACCCTCAATACCATTGAGATGACGTAATTACGCTTCAGGATTGAAGCTCTAATCGGCATGGCATGGTATTTACTCTATTCTTCCAAAAAAGTTTCTTATGATACATAGAGTTTCAACTTTCATATTGGCCACCCTGATATTGGCTTGCGGTCCCCAAAAAAACACCCACGAACAAGAACCGGAGCAGACCATTGAAGTAAAAAAACCTGAAGCATTGGCGGAAATAGGTGAAGCCAATGATAGTGGTATATCTGGCACTGCCAAATTTGTGCAGAGAGACGGTCACGTAGTATTTACACTAGAGGTCTCTCCCATAGCTCCTGGAAAACACGCTGTACATATCCACGAAAATGGAGATTGTAGTGCATCAGATGCCACTTCCGCTGGTGGTCACTGGAATCCTTCAGGAGTAGCTCATGGACAAAGGGGCGTAACAACAGAATATCACGCCGGTGATATTGACAATATGGATGTAGGCCCGGATAGTGTAGGCTACATGGAAAGAAAGATAGAAGGCTGGACAATAGGAGATGGAGCGGAGTTTAATGTGGTAGGTAAAGCAGTGATTATACACAATGGGGCAGATGATTTCACCTCACAACCTTCTGGTGCAGCCGGCCCGAGAGTCGCCTGTGGCGTTATTCAGCAGACACAATAATTTCGAAATAGATAGAAAACATATGAGAAGGTCGCCATGGCGGCCTTTTTTGTTGATTTGAGCTGAAGTCATTTGTCTTTCGAATAGAATATTCATTTATATTCGTTCTTCAGGCAATAACTGAGGTATGAGAAAAATACTAATTGTTTTAGTGTTGGCAATGTCAGCATGTACGGATACTACCAACCCACAATTGGAAAAGGAAGTAGAGCAATGGTACGAAGCACGCATCGCAGAACTCAAAAGTGATGATGGCTTTATTGATCTTGCTGGACTTTTTTGGCTTAAAAATGGTGAAAATACATTTGGTAGCGATGCATCCAACTACCTTGTGTTTCCTGCTGATTTCCCCGGTGATGCAGGTACGCTAACGCTGGCTGATAGCGGTTATGTCTATTTC
The DNA here is from genome assembly GCA_965227155.1 of Cyclobacteriaceae bacterium. Taxonomy (GTDB): domain Bacteria; phylum Bacteroidota; class Bacteroidia; order Cytophagales; family Cyclobacteriaceae; genus UBA6059. The sequence continues at coordinate 1,590,872 of OZ245731.1, read as the reverse complement.
ACAGGAGAAAAAATCTTTACTACCCTTGATGGAGATACTTTGACATCAGGTCAGCAGCTTTTCGGGCCTGATTTGGTAGTCAATGTGTACTTTTCAAATTACTGGTTTTACATCATAGAAAGAGCCGGAGAATATGGACTAAGGCTTAAAGACAAGGATCACCCTAACTTATCAGCTGAGCTCACCATTCCCCGGTACCCTGTCAATCAGACTTGGGTGGTGGAAGCTGATTTCATACCGTATGACCCGCCAAAAGCAATGCCTATTCAAAATATTGTAGGCCAGGTTTACAATGTATCGGTGCCCGGCCAATTGGTTTTCGAAAAAGAGGGAAAACAGTATACGCTGGAGCCTACAGTAAGAGGTCAGGAGTATTTTATCACCTTTGGCGATGAGACAAATGGTGAAGAAACCTATGGCGCCGGTAGGTATGTTTATGCTCCGATACCGCAGGATGGCGGGCCGGTGATTATAGATTTCAATAAGTCATACAATCCCCCCTGCGCCTTCACTGAATTTGCCACCTGTCCACTACCACCCCCACAAAATCAATTAGCACTTGCGATTGAGGCTGGCGAGAAAGAATTTCACTGGGATGATCACTAAAAGACTCTTTGGACTCATTTTTGGGCCTCTTGCCTTTATACTGCTACTGGTTATAGATATTCCGGATCTTTCCAGTTCTGGTCAGGCCGTGCTAGCCACTACCGTATGGGTTGCTACCTGGTGGGTAACTGAAGCAATCCCCATGGCTGCTACTTCTCTCATGCCCATTATTTTGCTTCCATTAACCGGTGGGGCCGGGGTTAAGGCTACTACGGCCGTTTATGGTGATAAAATGCTCTTTCTATTCATGGGGGGCTTCATGATTGCCATTGCCATAGAAAAATGGATGCTTCACAAGCGCATCGCTATGAACATCATCATGGCGGTGGGTACCAATGCCCGGATGATAGTTTTGGGCTTTATCCTGGCTACCGGATTTCTATCCATGTGGATTTCCAATACCGCTACTACCCTGATGATGGTAACGATCGGTATGGCTTTGGTATCACAGCTTTTGGAGTATATGGATAAGGATACGAAGGAAGTAAAGCAATATTTTGCTAAGGCCTTGCTACTTGGCATAGCCTATTCTGCCTCTATCGGAGGTCTTGCCACACTAATCGGCACACCTACCAATGTGATCTATACAGCTATGGTCAAGCAGATTTTTAATGTGGAAATCACCTTTGCAGACTGGATATTCTTCGCACTGCCCATGGTGCTTGCCCTTATGTTTCTCTGCTGGATCGTGCTGGTCAAGTTTGTATTTCCCATTGATAGAATTGAAATACCGGGAGGTAAAGAAACCATCCAAAGAGAGCTGGACAAGCTGGGTAAAATGGGCCCGGAAGAAAAAGCCATTGCTATTATTTTTTCTGCTACGGCAGTAGCCTGGATATTGAGATCTTTTGTGTTGCAGAAACTTTTACCTGGCATTGACGATACTATTATTGCTCTGGCAGGAGCCCTGGTGCTATTTCTCATACCGGCAAAAAGTCAGCCGGGGAAATTCATATTGGATTGGGAATCAGCTGTGAAGTTACCCTGGGGGATCATTTTGCTTTTCGGAGGTGGACTGTCTTTAGCCGCAGCATTTCAGTCCAGTGGGCTTGCCCAGTGGATTGGCGACAGACTCATATTGCTGGAAGGCGTAAACCTGGTCATTCTGATTACAGTGATTGCTCTACTGGTCAATTTCATGACTGAAATTACGTCTAATGTAGCTACGGCATCCATTATTCTTCCGATTTTGGCTTCTTTAGCCGCTTCTATCAATGTACATCCGTATGGGCTGATGGTGGCTGCCACATTGGCGGCTAGCTGTGCCTTTATGCTGCCAATTGCCACAGGCCCCAATGCCATTGTATTTGGATCAGGCAAGCTTGAGATCAATGATATGATCAGGGCTGGATTTCGGCTAAACCTGATTTCAAGCCTCTTTATAGTGCTCACGATATATTTCCTATTGCCATTGGTTTTTGGTATTGACCTTAATGAATTCCCTGCTGCTTTTAGAGCTATCGTCGATTAATCAAATAGACACCAAGTAGTATGGCAGCCATGCCCGCATAATGGGCAGTGTAGAGGGACTCATTATCCAGCAAACCCCAGATTACTGCTACGATTGGAATAAGGTAGGTCACTGAGCTGGTAAACACGGGCGTGGTGATTTTTACCAGGTGATTAAACAGGATCAATGCTATAGCAGTACCAACCACACCCAAAGTAGCGATATATCCGAATGCCAGCCAGGCTCCTTCAACTGTCTGCATCTTAGTGGTGAAGTCAGTAAAAAAGAATAACAGTATGAGTGAAGCGGGGGCAACAAAAAGAAGGCTTACGCTGGTTATTGTGAGTGATTTAAGATCAGCCAGGTAAGTTTTGATGATATTGAGGTTAAAGCCATAGCAGATGGTTGCCAGCACCACAAATAATGCATAATAATTGATGTGGCTAAACTGACCGGCAGAACCACTTAAAATAAGGATGACCGTACCCAGGAAACCTATGGCCAATCCTAATATTTTGTTTTTTTGAAAATGCTGCTTAAAAAACAAAACTCCAACCAAAGCGACAAACATAGGAGTAAGGGCGTTGAGCACACCGGTAAGGCTACTCGGGATTTGAGTTTGTGCAATGGCGAAAAAGAATGCCGGGCCGAGGCTACCTACAAAACCAACCTCCAAAAGCAGTAGCAAATGTTGTCTCTTGATCCGGTAAAACCTACCAATAGCAATGGGAGCCAAAAACACTGAAGCGGCTGCAATACGCAGGGCACCAACTTCCACAGCTGAAAAAACCTGAAGTCCTTTTTTAATCAGGATAAAGCTACTGCCCCAGATTAAGGATAGTATGATCAACAAAATCCAGGAAAGTGCTTGCGGGTTTTTATTCATTCATCAGGCCATTGCATACACCCCGTCGAACTCTTCGAGTATGGAATCCAGCAAATCCAGTATTTCCTGATAGTCCAAAGATTCAACTAACTGCGTGCGGTAGGGTTTAAAATTGGGGATGCCTCTGAAATAGTTGGTGTAATGCCTGCGCATCTCCAGTATGCCCTGGCGCTCACCTTTCCAGTCCACAGAAAAGCTAAGATGCTCTCTGGCGACAGCTACTCTTTCTGCCAATAGTGGCGCTGGCAGGTGTTCGCCTGTTTTGAAAAAATGCTTGATCTCATCAAAAATCCACGGATAGCCAATGCTTGCCCGGCCAATCATAATGCCATCTACACCGTACTTGTTTTTGTATTCCAATGCTTTTTCCGGTGTGTCAATGTCTCCATTTCCAAATATTGGAATGTGAATGTCTTGGTCTTCCTTTACCTCCGCAATGTAAGACCAGTCAGCTTCACCCTTGTACATCTGCTGGCGCGTACGGCCATGTATAGTTAATGCCTGTATGCCCACATCCTGTAAGCGATGTGCTACTTCTTTAATCTTGATGGTATCGTGATCCCAGCCCAGGCGCGTTTTTACAGTAACCGGCTTATTTACCCTTTTTACAATCTCGGCAGTCATAGACTGCATTTTGGGGAGGTCCAGCAATATGCCTGCACCGGCACCCTTGCAGGCCACCTTTTTTACCGGGCAGCCGTAGTTGATGTCAATGATTTCAGGGTTAGCTTCCTCAGCAATAGCGGCGGCCTGACGCATGGATTCTATTTTATCGCCAAAGATTTGAATGCCGATAGGGCGCTCATAATCATAGATATCCAGCTTTTGAACACTCTTTTCTGCATCGCGGATGAGCCCCTCGGCAGAAATAAACTCTGTGTACATGAGGTCAGCCCCATGCTTCTTGCAAACCGCTCTAAATGGCGGATCACTCACATCCTCCATAGGGGCTAGTAGCAAAGGAAACTCTCCGATATTATGCTCGCCAATTTTTACCAAAACCTACAATTTATATTTGTGACCACCGTCGTAATAGCGAATCTTACTGTAAGTAAATCTTCTTAACTTTTAGCCGCAAAAGTACACGCTTCTATGAACAACGGCAACCAGGAAAGCACAACCACAAAAGAGAACCATTGGTTCAACCTGATGATGATTGTAGTTTATACACTCATCGGCATGTTTGTGGCACAGTTTATCGGTTTGGTATTGATCCTGCCCTTTTTTGGCTTTGACCTTACCACTGCCATGTTGGAGCTCACCGATACTTCCACAGCGGATGCCCGTCTGCCCCTGCTTATTGTACAGGGTGTAACAGCCATGGGTGCCTTCGTGATTGCTCCATACCTTTTCTTGCGGCGCTACAAGGCCTACGGGATCGGAAAGCTGATTGCAGTGGATAAGGAAATTATTTTGCCAGTGCTGCTGGTTTTTGGCATCACCATCAGCTTCATGTTTGTCAACAGTCTATTTATAGAGTGGAACAAGGGTATTGACTTTCCCGATTTCATGTCGGGATTTGAGAACTATGCTAAAGAACAGGAGTCTAACCTGGAGAAGCTTACCATTTACCTGACCACTTTCGACAATACTTTTCAATTTATACTGGGCATTCTTATTATCAGCGTCATTCCGGCATTTGGTGAGGAGTTGCTATTTCGGGGTGTGATTCAAAACGAGCTGCAGTCGGCTACCAAAAATATCCATTTGGCCATTTGGCTATCTGCTTTTGCTTTTGGCTTGTTTCACTTTCAGTTTTATGGTTTAGTGCCCAGAATGCTGCTTGGTGTGTTGTTTGGCTACCTGTATTATTGGTCGGGGAGTTTGCTATATGCCATTATTGGTCATTTTATCAATAATGGGTTCACCCTGGTAATGTTGTATCTTTTTCAGCTGGGCATAATTGACTATGATATTCAGGCCACAGAGAGCACACCATTGTCCACTGTCATTATTTTCCTTATTATTGGTACTGCACTCTCGATTATCTTTATACGATATAACCAAAATCGAACTACCGTCACGCTGAATGAATAGTTGGAAAAAAGTTTATCAGGATAATCTGGAATACAGGGCCGGTATCGTAAAGGCAGTACTAGAAGATCATGATATCGCAGCAATAGTAGTAAGCAAAAAAGATACAGCTTACCAATTTGGTTATTTTGAGGTTATGGTAAACCAGGATGATATCCTCAAAGCCATGAAAATAATACAGGATGATATCGATTTTAAATAGGTATAATAATCTTACGCAGCGTCTTATTACCGCCATTTTGGGGGCTTTGGTGCTGATTTCCTGTATTGTGTATGATCAGTGGAGCTATTTTACCGTTTTTCTATTTGTCACCGTCATTGGGCAGTTTGAATTCTATAAACTTATTCAGGCCAATGGGATTTTCCCTTTAAAATATCTGGGCACCCTGTCCGGGGCGCTCATCTTCAGTTTATCTTTTTTTGTGGAAGCTAATATTTTAGCTACCAATACCTATTATCTCATCTTTCCATTCGTATCGCTGATCTATTTCATCAAACTCTACAAAAAAAGCGAGCCCAATCCATTTACCAATATAGGGTTTACCTTTCTCGGAATTCTATATGTGGCCCTACCCTTTGCGCTACTGAATATCATAGCCTTTTCCAATGGCAGCTATAGCTATCAGCATGTGTTGGGCCCTTTGCTATTGCTATGGGCTAGTGATACCGGGGCCTATTTTGCAGGGGTAAATTTTGGTAAAACGAAGCTTTTCAAGAGCGTATCTCCCAAGAAATCATGGGAGGGCAGTGTAGGAGGTGCCATCACTTCCATATTGATGGCTTATGGCATTTCCATTTATTTCACCGACCTGATGCTGTGGCAGTGGATCAGTGTTGCAGGCATTATAATCATTGCCGGTACGTATGGTGATTTAGTAGAATCTCTATTTAAGCGAAGCATGGAGATTAAGGATAGCGGTACCAAGTTGCCGGGCCATGGTGGATTTTTGGATCGATTTGATGGACTGCTTTTGTCAGTACCATTTATCATTATCTTTTTCAAAATTATCCATTAAAAAGGGTTGTTTCGTATCATTATAGGACGATTATACGTCACTGTTAGACAAAGCAGCCGGTCATTTGAGAAGGCGGAAAATAGAGGCGGTTGTGTTGATGCGGAGTGATTTGTGAGCAGGCGGTAAGACTATTGAAAAACGAACTATATACACATTAAATAATACCTTTATCATTAGTTTTGTACACAACATTAAAACAACATTAACCCTTTAAAATCTTCTTATGGCATACATAGAACCGGCTCCTATAAAGGATAAAGAAAATCCTTTTGAGTCAATGATGTCAAGATTCCGCATTGCGGCTCATCACCTCGGATTAGATGACGAAGTGTATGATGTGTTGAAATCTCCAACCCGCCAGGTAATTGTCACACTTCCCATCACCATGGATAATGGCTCGATCAAAGTCTTTGAAGGCTACCGAGTGATCCATTCCAATATATTGGGGCCTTCCAAAGGTGGTATCCGATATGATATGGATGTGAATATTGATGAGGTGAAGGCGCTTGCAGCCTGGATGACCTGGAAATGTGCCGTAGTGGATATTCCCTATGGTGGTGCTAAGGGTGGTATCCGCTGCAACCCACGTGAAATGTCAGCCGGAGAAATTGAGAGGCTTACCCGTGCCTACACACAGGAAATGCATGAGGTCTTTGGCCCCGACCGTGATATACCTGCTCCCGACATGGGTACCGGCCCGCGAGAAATGGCCTGGCTGATGGACGAATTTTCTCGGTCGAGAGGTATGACCATAAACTCGGTAGTTACGGGTAAACCTCTGGTTTTGGGTGGTTCTCTAGGTCGTACGGAGGCTACAGGCCGCGGTGTAATGATCACAGCATTGGCCGCCATGGAGAAACTAAAGATCAATCCATACCAGGCGAAAATTGCGGTGCAGGGATTTGGTAATGTCGGCTCATGGGCTGCCCGCCTGCTGGAAGAACGAGGTGCTACTATCACCGCCATCAGTGATCTTTCCGGTGCTTACTACAACGAAAAAGGGATCAATATTGATGAGGCTATCCAATATAGAGATAACAACAATGGCTCACTGGAAGGGCTCGACGGTGTAGAAAGGATCACCAACGAGGAACTGATCGAACTAAAAGTAGACGTGCTGGTTCCTGCTGCTAAGGAAGATGTGATCCATAGCAACAATGCCGATAAGGTTAAAGCCCGGCTGATCGTAGAAGGAGCGAACGGCCCTACTTCTGCCAAAGCAGATGCTATCTTAAATGATAAGGGCATCATGGCGGTACCCGATATCCTGGCCAATGCCGGTGGGGTAACCGTATCTTATTTCGAATGGGTGCAAAACAGGCTAGGCTTCAAATGGACCGGTGAGCGTGTCAACCGCAGGTCTGATAGGATTATGAAAACTGCTTTCGACAATGTTTATAGAACAGCCAGCAAATACGATGTTTCTTTGCGTATTGCAGCATACATTGTAGCCATTGACAAGGTAGCCAAGACCTATAAATTTAGAGGAGGGTATTAGGATGACCATTCATCGAGAAGGACATACCATATTATTTGTATTATTAGTAGTGCTGGTAGCCATTAATCTGGTTATCAGCACCTATTTTGATATTACTCGACCTGTCGAGAATATAATTATTGGATGCAGCATTGTTTTATACCTGCTGGTCCTTCAGTTTTTTAGAAACCCTGCCGTCAATACACCAAAGGACGGAAACCTGGTCTACGCTCCGGCTGATGGCAAGGTAGTTGTGATAGAAGAGGCGGAGGAGACCGAATACCTCAAGGAAAAGCGAAAGCAAATATCTATTTTCATGTCGCCGGTTAATGTGCACGTGAATAGAAACCCTGTAAGCGGTGTAGTTAAATATTTTAAATACCATCCCGGTAAATATTTGGTTGCATGGCATCCAAAATCCTCTACAGAAAATGAAAGAACCTCATTGGCTGTGGCGCTACCCAATGGCATTGAAATCATGATCCGACAGGTAGCTGGCGCAATGGCCCGCCGAATAAAATGGTATGTGGCACCAGGCCAGCCTGTTGTACAGGGCGAGGAGTTTGGTTTTATCAAATTTGGCAGCCGTGTGGATGTTTACCTGCCGCTCGATGCTGAGATTCTGGTCAATATTGATGAGAAAACGACAGCTGGAAAAACAGTACTGGCACGCCTTTCCTAGTATAGCCTTATTTTCTTCATTTTCAGGAAATTGTTACATTTAGCTTTTTAACTAAATGTAAATCTTATGGCACTCACACAATATGCCGGATTCTGGCTGCGATTTGTCGCTTATATCGTTGACTACATCATTTTACAGGTTATCCAGTCCATTGTCATCCTCCCATTACTAGGGTTTTTTGGATTTACCTTCTTTTCTTTCAATGAGTCTATCAATTGGGAGGATATGAGCGATGGTGAATTAATTGGCCTGATCATTTCGGCAATCAGTGCCGGCAGCACGCTGGCATTATTCAGCCTGGCCATAGCTGTGGTTTATTATACGCTCATGGAAGCCAGTAAATATCAGGGCACTGTGGGTAAAATAGTACTGAACCTACAAGTGACGGATATGGATGGTAAGCCTTTGGATGTTCCCAAGGCATTCCTACGGCAGATTGGTAAAATTGTAAGTGGTCTGATTTTGATGATCGGTTACATCATGGCTGGATTTACAGAGAAAAAGCAGGCCCTACATGATATGATGGCAGGGGCGCTGGTCGTCAAGAAGTAACAATTTAGAAGAAAAGGGAAAAGAAAAGGCCGCCCAGATAACTGAAGCGGCCTTTAGCTTAAAAAATGGTGTTACAATCTATCTTTCAGGAGCTAGTCCCCACGTTTCTGGAGAGCGCCATAGGCTGCTCAAAAGTAGCTCTCGCATGAAGGTGAACTCTTTGGGCAGTTTGTCATACATCTGCTCAAATAATTCCTCATGAGAGCCCACTTCTTTTTTCCATGCTTCCCTATCGATATTCATGATTTCATCAAATTGCTCTCTGGTGAAGTCCAGACCTTCTAGGTTGAGGTCTTCATAGCGAGGCATGTAGCCAATAGGTGACTCTACTGCACCGGCTCTTCCTCTTACTCTATTGATTACCCACTCTAGTACTCGGGTGTTTTCACCAAAACCAGGCCATAGGAAATTGCCTTCTTCGTCTTTTCTGAACCAGTTTACCACAAAAATACGTGGAGGATTGTTCAGGTGACGACCAAACTGCAACCAGTGGTTGAAGTAGTCGGCCATGTGATAGCCACAGAATGGTAGCATTGCAAAAGGATCTCTTCTTACCTTACCAACCTGGCCAAAAGCGGCTGCAGTCATCTCAGAACCGATGGTAGAGGCTGCATACACACCGAAGTTCCAGTTTGCGGCCTGGTATACCAAGGGTACCGTAGTGCTTCTTCTACCACCTACGATGAATGCGCTGATAGGTACACCTTCAGGGTTTTCCCAGTTTTCATCAATTACAGGGCATTGAGAAGCAGGAGCTGTAAATCTGGCATTGGGATGAGCAGCTTTTTTGTTGCTGGTAGGGTCGTATCGCTCTCCTGTCCAGGTAGTCATATTAGCAGGAGCTTCTTTCGTCATACCTTCCCACCATACATCACCGTCATCAGTGATACCTACGTTAGTAAAGATTGAGTTGGCCTCAATAGACTTCATTGCGTTAGGGTTGGTTTTGTAGTTGGTACCTGGTGCTACACCAAAGTATCCGGCTTCAGGGTTGATAGCATACAATCTACCATCTTCCCCCGGCTTGATCCAGGCAATGTCATCACCAACAGTAGTAATTTCCCAGTTACCCATTTCCTTTGGAGGAATCATCATGGCAAAATTGGTTTTACCACAAGCACTTGGGAACGCTGCTGCCACATAAGTTTTTTCACCTTGAGGGTTTTTAGCACCCATGATCAGCATATGCTCTGCCAGCCAGCCCTCTTCACGAGCCATTGCGGAAGCTATTCTTAAAGCAAAGCATTTTTTACCTAGCAATGCATTGCCACCATAACCAGAGCCATAAGATACGATGCTTCTTTCCTCTGGATAATGCACAATGTATTTGGTTTCTGGATTGCAGGGCCATTTGGCATCTTCGTGACCTTCCTCCAATGGAGCTCCTACTGTATGTAGACATTTTATGAATTCACCATCTGAACCCAGTACATCCAAGACTTTTTCTCCCATACGTGTCATGATTTTCATGTTGACCACCACATATTCAGAGTCTGTAATTTCAACACCAATTTGTGATTTGTCGCTACCAATAGGACCCATGCTAAATGGAATCACATACATGGTTCTGCCCTTCATGGAACCTTTCATCAAAGGATCAAGCGTGGCTTTCATCTCTTTTGGGTCCATCCAGTTGTTGGTTGGGCCTGCATCTTCTTTTCTTCGGGAGCAAATGAATGTTTTATCTTCTACACGGGCTACGTCACTCGGGTCAGAGAAACAAGCAAAGCTGTTGGGTCTTTTTTCAGGATTTAATCTTACGAAAGTTCCTTTTTGTACTAGCAGATCGCAAAGTGCCTGATATTCCTGCTCGGAACCATCGCACCAATATATTTTATCAGGTGTAGTATGGGCTGCTACCTCCTGAATCCATGCTTCTAATTCAGCGTGCCTTACTCGGCTGGGGCGCTCTTTTTCAATGGGGACTAGTAATTCTTCCATGATCTTTTGGATTGTGTGAAACTTGATTTTCGAAAGTGAAATTAGTTCAGACATCCTCCCAAAAACACGACAAAAATCAGTTCCTTTAACAACCCTAATCAGCTTTCCGGTACAACGAAATCATGAAAGCTGGCTGCATAACTAGCAGTATATCAGCCAGTAAGCTGCAATCGTTTGCAGCAAAAAGACAATAATCCAGCATTTTCAGGCAAAGAAGAGCCCATTTTAAAGCTTTTATATCAGGATCAGTGAGCCTTTCCAAGAGTCAGACGATAGTCGGACTCTTAAGTTTGACCACCATTTCTGCATTTGGTATGACTATCGCCTTACCAAAACTACCAAATGGACTCTGGTAAGTAGCAGTAAAAAGCTTTTTTGATGATGGAAACACTAGTTTGTAAACTCATCAGTAACCAATACCATCATCTCTTCCAAATACTTCTGGTCCGTTGCATCAAAATCATTGAGCTGGTCACTATCGATATCCAGTACGCCGATAACCACATTGTTTTTGATTAAGGGCACTACTATCTCTGACTGGGAATCGGCACTACAGGCAATATGGCCGGGAAAGGCATTTACATCAGGCACAAGTTGGGTTTTGGCTTCTGCCCAGGCAGTTCCACATACTCCCTTACCCTTCTTGATACGGGTACAGGCAATCGGTCCCTGAAATGGCCCCAATACCAATGTATCCTCCTTCACCAAATAAAAGCCCACCCAGAAGAAATTGAAGGCCATCTTCAAAACTGCTGCGGTATTGGCCAGATTGGCAATGAGATCCTCCTCACCAGTGATCAGTCCTTTTACCTGGGGCATCAATGCTTCGTATTTTTCAGCCTTGGTAGCGTTTTCAGGTACAAATAATGACTCTGCCATAATACTTATTGTTCGTTTCTATAAATTTTTAATTCGTCGGTAAGGATAGTGCTGCTCGATTCGACATGGCCATGCAATACCGGTGCTGCAATGCCTTTTATAAAATGAGTATTGGCGGTAAATACCCTGGCCTCATCCCAAAGCCCAAAATCGATAAACTGCTGCAAAGTATGCGATCCACCTTCCACAATCACTGAGGCAATACCCTTTTCATATAATGTATCCAGGGTTGATTTCAAATAGTTTTCTGCGTCTTGTTGTTCATTATTACTGATGTGTAGTGTTTCCTGACCATCGCTAAAGAGTTTTAAGGATGCCGGCAAACGACCTTTTGGATCCAGCGCTATCCGGAGCGGACTTTGGCCCGGCCAGTCCCTGGTGGTGAGCGATGGGTCATCATGCAATGCGGTATTGTGACCCACAAGGATAGCCTGCTCCTCGCTGCGCCATTTATGGACCAGCTTTCTGGAAAGCGTATTGGAAATCCATTTAGAATCATAGTTTTTCCGCGCAATGAAACCGTCGGCTGTTTGTGCCCATTTGAGTATGATATAGGGCCGCTTTTGCTCCATCATTGTGAAAAAACGTCGATTCAGCATACGACCTTCCGCCTCCAAAACGCCACAGTCAACTTCAATGCCATGTGCTTGCAGACGTTTGATACCATTACCGGCCACTTTGGGGTTAGGGTCCATATTGGCAACCACCACCCTTGCCGGCTTTAATTCTACCAGAAGGTCGGCGCATGGCGGTGTTTTTCCATAATGTGAACAGGGTTCAAGGCTCACATATATGGTACTATTGGCTATAGTAGCGGGATCAGCAACAGCACGAACGGCATTGACCTCTGCATGAGGTCCGCCAAATTGCTGATGCCAGCCCTCTGCGATAATTTTATTGTCGTGCATAATGACACAACCTACCATAGGATTGGGCGCTACACTACCCAGACCTAGAGCGGCAAGCTCTAAAGCACGGGCCATATATTTTTTGTCCTTGTCCACGAAGGTGCAAAGGTATGCTAAAATTATAGGGTGATTTGGATTTGATTGTAGTCTTTAAATTGATTAATTGGCACATTAATTCATTTCTATGAAGGGCTATTTTAAAATTTTGTCGTCGATTACCACAGTGTTTTATCTGGGCTGGATAGCAATTTCGATTTATAAAATAAACCTGACGAAAGACATAGCTTTACTCGTTTTTATACTTTGCTATAGCCTCACAATGATTACCGGGTTATCTGGTTATTGGAAAGGGTTTGACTATATAAAGTATGTAAGAAAAAAAGAAGTGGTTGATGAAAAAACCCGTAAGTATTGGTCCTATGCCATGATATTTTTGGGGATTTGGTATACAGGAATGATGTTGGTGATCGGAATTTTCATGTTTGATTAAAAAATGCATTCCATTTTTGGCAGGCTAGCTTGATCATTCCGCACTAAGTTTGTAATGTGAAAATCAATGTAAAGCAGATCCTTAACGATATCCAAAAACAACTGCAGGCAAGCTTTGAGGCCCGGGATGCCCAGCTCATGGCTCAATGGCTGGTTGAGGATATATTGACTGTTTCCACAGAAAAAATCATTCTGGATGTGGCTGTAGAGGTATCTGAACTGCAGCAAAATCAGCTTGATGATGCTATTCATCGATTAAAAAGGCATGAGCCGATACAATATGTGCTCGGCAAGGCCTCTTTCTATGGCCTGGATTTTAACGTAACTCCGGCAGTGCTCATTCCCAGACCGGAAACTGAAGAGTTAGTTGATGTGGTACTTCAAAATATTGATAAAAACATGCCAATAAGATTACTGGATGTGGGTACCGGAAGCGGTTGTATTGCCATAACCTTAGCCAAAAACCTACCTCAGGCCAAAGTATATGGGCTCGATGCAGAGGCTGGTGCTCTAGCTGTGGCCAGAGAGAATGCCGGGTTACATCAGGTCCCGGTCAGTTGGCTTAAGGCTGATTTTCTGAAAGCAGACCTTCATATCGAACCGTTGGATGTGCTGGTAAGTAATCCGCCTTATGTAACGGAAGACGAAAAGAAGATCATGCAGCGGAATGTGCTGGACTATGAGCCAGGTGCTGCTTTGTTTGTCCCCGATAGTGATCCATTGGTTTTTTACCATGCTATTGCCAGTAGAGGGCATGCATTATTAAAAACCGGGGGTAAAATATTTTGTGAAATCAATGAGTTTTTAGGGCCTGAGACCAGAGCACTTTTTGTGAATGCCGATTATCAGCAAGTACAACTCCTGAAAGATATGCAAGACAAAGACCGGGTGGTAAGTGCGGTAAAAGTTTAATTTTTTTTGGTCTAAAGTTATTACACAAAGTAGCACTAAGTTTTCACAAAGCTTCACTGAGATATGGAAATAAACACTTTGTGTAACTTTTTATTGCTTTAGGCCTCTTTGTTGAATAATCCTATCACAATAACTGTTTCATTCAAATATTGAATTATTTCCCTCTAAGTTTATATAGGTTCTGCCACTAAAAAAGGCTTCAAGTTGCTCGTGATCGTGACCAATTGATCAGCAGCTACAGTTAACCCCATTTCATCAGTCAGCAGCACATTATCCAAGTCCTGCTGAAAACCCTCGGAAGATAAAAAAGTCCCCTCCGAAAGAGGCTGGACATGTAATTCTGTACGCATGGGCAGCCATTTTTTAAATCGACCTGCCCTGGTTTTGGCAATCCTTTGTCCCCCTTCAAACAGCACGAGTTGTAGGTTCTGTAACTGCGGCAGAGCAAATACCGGAAGAGCCTCAGGGTTACCGATGATGTTGACCGCCCAATGATTTCGATTGTGCAACAGATCTACCGCTTCAGTGAGGGCAGTTTGTGCACCAGTAAGTTGAATTACCTCACATTCAAGGTTCATGCCGGCTTTTTTATGCTTCGATAACCAATAGTCTATTTTATGTCCCCAGGATATCAACTGCTGGGCAGAAGCATCATTGGCCATCACAACCGGGCTCCACTCCAACAGCTGCCATAAATGTGTTTTGCTGATGGCAGCCGTATCCAAAACCAGCAGCGCCGGTTCCTGTTCGTCACGTACAATGTGGTGGGAGGACATGGGTCAAATATAGAAAGGGATTTGAATGAAAAGCGAATCGATTATCACCGCGTCATTTCGATCGGCTCATTTCACTAAATGTTAAATCTCGAGATGACGCAGGTGTGGGGAAGTAGGAGGTAGAAAGCCAATGCAACAGCGTCATCCCGACCGAAGGCCGCAGGCCTGAGTGGAGGGATCTCCATGAAAAAGGCATACTGCCAGTATCAGGCAGGATTTTATTGCTGCCATCATCCGGAGACATTTCGATAATCCCGAATTATTGTGACGCTTCTCACTTCGCTACAGCTAGATTCTTCTGGTCGGGCGCGATTCCTTTGTCTTCTTTTCGACCTCAATGCTCATGACAAACAATAGAATTGAGTATTTCAACTCTTAGTTTTTATATTCCATATATAAAAGTTATATACATTTGGTATATACTTAAATGATATGAAAACAATATCTCTAAAGCTTGATGACGAAATATCTAAAGAAACAGAAGAAGTACTAAGCGTTTTGAAAAAAGCGAGAAACAGGTATATCAATGAGGCGATAGATCACTATAATAAAATCAATAAAAGAAAGCAGCTTGAGGCTCAATTGAAGATTGAATCAAAAAATGTAAGGGATAGCTCACTTGAAGTACTTAGAGAGTTTGAACAGTTTGAAGATGAAGCTTAATCAATTTGACATTTGGATTGCTGATCTAAATCCTCAAATCGGTACCGAAACTGGAAAAACACGCCCTGTTTTAATTATTCAAAGTAATCTTTTAAATCAAGCTTCACACCCTTCAACCTTAATTTGTCCGTTAACCACCAGGCTTTCTAAGTCTACCTTATTACGTGTAAGCTTACCTGCTCAAACCGCCGGATTAATTAGTGCATCTGATATTATGATTGATCAACTCAGGGCTATTGATAATAAAAGGCTGGTCAATTATGTAGGGAGTTTACCTTCAGATTATCATTCCAGGATTAAGGAAAATCTAAAGATTGTCTTAGATCTGGATTTTTAAAAAAAGCACCCAGCCACCGAGGCAGCCGGATGCCACAACCCTAAAATTTTGCGCTGATCCCAAACAGGAAGTTTGTGCCTGCCTGTGGATAGAAATAATTCTCCCGGATCATTGTGCCACCTCCGCCATAGCCGAAAGTGTAACCATTGGCAGAATACATCACATCAAAAATATTATTGATCAACAGCGAGAACCGAAGTTCCTTCAAATGCTTTATGTTCGGTACAAAATCAACCTTGATGTCATTGGTGAAATAGGGGTCAATGGCCCTATCCTCGTTAGCCGTATTGTCCAGGTATTGCTGGCCAACGTATTTCGAGAGCAACTGGAAGGACAGGTTTTCTACCGGTGTGCAGGTCAGCTGGCTGGCCCCAATCACGTTAGGCGAAAAGCTGATGTCTGTGTTTTCAAACTCATTTTCTATGACATTAAACTCATCAAAGGCCTCCCCATAATCATAGATCACCTCGGTGAAATTGTTGATCTTATTCTGGCTCAGGGTAAGATTGACCTCCCAGCGCAGCTTATCGCTGAACTGGTAAGTACCGACCAGCTCGATACCGGTGCGGTAGCTGGAGGGCACGTTGGTACGGATATTGGCCCCCACATCATTTAACTCCCCGGTCAATACCAGCTGGTTTTTATAATCCATCAGATAATAATTGGCATTGAAGCTAAAATTATTGCCCTGCTTCCGGATACCGGCCTCCACGTTCCGCAGCGTTTCGTGCTCTGGTGTAACCCCGTCGGGTGCATCTACAAAATCATTGCGTACAGGCTCCCGATTGCCGATGGCATAGGAGGCATACAGCGAGGTATTGTTGCTTAGGCTGTAGGTAAAGCCAAATTTAGGATTGAAAAAGGCATAATCTCCGCCTGTATCCAGAAAGCGAAGGTCATTATCAGCGCCTACGGTGCGGTAATCGATGGTGCGCAGCTGCAGATCTCCATAGAGATTGAGCTTAGGCGTGATCTGATAATTGGATTTCAGGAAGATATTGAAATCCTCTTTGGTGCCCACATTATCGTAATAATTCTCCCGTATTTCTGTATCCCCGGCAAAACGCGCCCAGATGATCTCTCCGAAATGATCGCCTTCATATTCGTTGTAACCGCCGCCCAGGGTTACCAGCCAATCATCCTTTTCATAGTTGGCAGAGAAGGTTAAACCATAGAAGTCATTATCCAACCAGCGCCGCCTGATCAAGTCTGTGCTCGATACAGTCTCACCGCCGATTTCCACAGGATCTAGCCCGTAATCGGCAAAATCATCGTCATTGCGGTATTGCTCAAAATAGCCCCGCCCATAGGTGTAATGCAATGCCCCGTTAAGGTTGAAATATGGGCTGAAGGTATGGTTGACATGCAGCTGATAATGATCCTGCTGGTAATTGTCCACCTCATTGTCGTACAGGTAGTAATTGAAGGTACGGCCGGAGTTCAGCAGGTTTTGTGCCTGCGCTTCAGTGTAGCCATTGTTGGCAATCACCGCCTGCATACCTTCCACGTCATTTTCCAGCCGGGCTTCCGGCGTGCCCCACCAGCTTTGGTAGGTGCGTTCTTTTCCGGCAAAGGTCAGGGCCTTTACGATGGTCTTGTCACCGTAGTAGGTGCCGGAAAGAAAATAGGACTGCAAATTAGATTCCGCTCTGTCGATATAGCCATCGGAGGTGATTTTGGAAAGCCGGCCCTGGAAAGCCCAGCGATCGTTGATCAGGCCGCTGTTCACGATAAAGGTATGCCGCCAGGTATCGAAAGAGCCAAAGCTGTTGTCGATTTGGCCATAGGCTTCCTGGTCGGGGGCGGCTGTTTGTAGGTTTACCGTAGCGCCAAAGGCTGCCGCGCCATTGGTAGAAGCCCCAACACCTCGCTGGATTTGGATATTGTTGACCGAGGAGGCAAAGTCCGGCATGTTCACCCAGAAGACCCCATGCGATTCCGAGTCATTGACCGGAATGCCATTGATGGTGACATTGATACGGGTGGGGTCACTACCGCGAATGCGGATACCCGTGTAGCCGACACCATTACCGGCATCTGAAGTTGAGACCAATGAGGGCGAGAAATTGAGGATAATCGGCATATCCTGGCCCAGATTGCGGCTTTCAATTTCTTCCAGGTTGATATTGTCGAAGGTGGTCGGTGTTTTTTCATTGGCGCGTGTGGCATAGACGATCACTTCTTCTTTGAGCTGGATGTCTTCTTTGAGTGAAACATCGAGTGTGCGATCTGCATCCAGCTCGAAGCGAATTTCGCGGGTGCTGTAGCCCACGAAGCTCACCCGCAGTTGGTAATTGCCAGCGGCAAGTGCTTCAAAGCGGTACTGCCCATCAGCATTGGTGGCGGTGGCCTGTTGGCCGGGTGTTAGTACTACATTGGCACCGGGCAGGGGCTGCCCCTGATCATCATTGATAGTACCGGTAAGTGAAAACTGTGCCCACAGCAATGCGGGCATTAGCAAAGCCCCAAGCAGGGCGAAACTCTTGATTAACATGTGTACGTAATTTTTTGGTTAACAATACACTTCGCTGGGGAAGCGAAGTACACGTTTACCATACCTCCCTACGCCGGCATTACCCGGATCAGGTTACTGGGTATGATCTCAGCCCGTATACCTGCTTGCAGGAGTGGGCACCCCACAAAAAGCGATAGCCAAAACAAAACCAAAGATTGTAACCATTCCCTACGCCGGCATTACCCGGATCAGGTTTGAGGGTATAATCTCAGCCTGTAAAGGCACCCCTTTAAGATGAGGCAAAGGTAAGGGAAATTGGGTGGAATGGGAAATGGGGTGAGGTGAACTGATGCATTCAAATTGAAAGTTCAATTTGAATGCATCAGAGGAAATATCAATCACTATCAATGGAAGCTCGTACCTGCAGAGTGAGATATCCGGTACTCCGAGGGAGATATCCTTGCTTACCAGGGACTGGGTTTATGGTGGATTGTCAGGAATTTAATGCACCGCAGCCCGTCATTACCCAGTTCATTCAGGTAATCTGTTTGTTCTGTGACCCGTCCTGAAATAACGATACATCGTGACGAGATACGGTAATCTCTGTAATATCAAACTTGGGGAATCCTCATTATATAAACCAGAGATAAAAAGATCACCATTACATGCGTCCGGATAAACCGGGTGATGACACCTGCGGGGATTAGATGGCAGTCTTAAGCATCTTTAGGCTTTCCGTGCAGCAATTCGCCATTGTTCTATTCGTACGGTTATTACACGCAGTACAGCCCGTCATTGCCCGATTTATTCGGGCAATCCTAATCTTAGGAAGATGTATTAACCCAACTTGGAATAGAGGAATTGAATAGACCACCCGGACAAGCCGGGTGATGACCCCTGCTGAGGTTGGTGCTAGTTTGTATAACTTTATTCTTTCAAGGAGCACTTCATTATTTCCTGACTAGCCTGTGAATAAAATGCATTTCAGCTCGTCACTGCCCTATTCATTATGGTAATCTAGTCATACTAAGTCTTTAAACTAGAAAGAATAAAAGTGTTATATTGATCACCCGGATGAACCGGGTGATGACGCCTGCGGAGGCGAGTGCGTGTTCTAATTTTTGAATAGCTTTCTGGTATTCCTCTGCCAGAGTTTTTCCTGTCCCTTGGAGAATTCACTGCAGCCCGTCATTGCCCGATTCATTCGGGCAATCTCATCCTCTATCATTATCTTTCTACTATGCCAAAAGGAGGATACATCTATATCATGACCAACACTACAAAAACGGTTATTTATACCGGCGTTACCTCCGATTTATACTCCAGAGTGTTTCAACATAAAAATGGGCAGGGCTCACAATTCACAAGCAAGTATAAGTGCCGTTTACTAGTTTATTATGAAGTGTTTGATTCAATCGAAGCAGCTATTCGTCGAGAGAAGAGAATCAAAAAGTATCCTAGACAATGGAAGGAAAATCTTATCAATGAATTCAATCCGGCTTGGAATGATTTATTCGATTCGGTTGTGGGCTTTCATTGATAGAGATCACCCGAACGAGTCGGGTGATGACACCTGCGGTGGCTAGTGCGTGTTCTAATTTTTGAATAGCTTTCTAGTATTCCTCTGCTAGAGTTTTTCCTGTCCCTTGGATAATGCACTACAGCCCGTCATTACCCGGCTTGTCCGGGTAATCTATGTAATAACCAACGTGGAAATTCCTTATGTTATAGATCAGAAGTAAAAAGATCACCATTACATGTTTACGGATAACCCGGATGGTGACACCTGTGGAGTTTGTATTGGAGGGAAGTATTCCAACACACAGTAATATTATAAATAGCAATGTTAGTATCTAATTTTATGCTAGGTGTCGCTCGTCTTGAAGCTCTCGCAAGAAATTAGGACAGAAGTCAAAACCATTTTCCCATGCGATACCTCCTCCCGGTTCTATAAATACTTTTTGAAATTCTTCAGGGTTTAATAAATCTCTTGTAAATCCTTTCCCAAAAAATGGTTTAAGGTTTACTACCTTTTCTTCCCCATCTTTGAACGTTAACTTGACTTTAAAGTCATTTAGGACTTGTAGATCTATTACCTTGTTCATATTGCTAATTTAAAGGTTCTATTTGATTTAAAGGTTCCGGGACAGCCGCCATTTCCCAATTCGACAAAAGCTCATCTTTGTGCATTGATGCCCATTCAAGTACCATAGCATGTGCTCTATTTGGCAATTTACCAGCTATAACGTCTAATGTTTGTATACTGTATTCTGCCTGATAACCCTGATATTCAGCATGGAAATGAGGTGGATTGTGATCCTTAAAATACATTCTGATTATTATCCCGTAGAATCTGCTTATTTCTGGCATAATGTAAAACTACTTTAATTGTCTAAAGTGAAATACGTACCGCATAAATATTGCTATAGCTGCGATTGTTTCACAAACTGTTGGGTTCGAAGCGATGTACGCTAACGATGCATATAATAGCAATCTCAAATAATTCCAACTTTTACTTGTACAAAAACACAACTAATCATTAAATTGTACGTTTGTACAACAAATCATTCTGTATGGAACGAGATTCAATCGGGGAATTGGAAGAGCTGGTGCTCCTCACCGTAGGTGCCCTTTACGAACAAGCCTATGCAGTCAATATTGTAGATGAAATCAGGGATAAGACGCAGCGCCTGTTGGATGTAACTGCCGTGCATTCGGTACTGAGGAGGTTGGAGAAAAAGGGCTTTGTCAACTCCGAAATGGGCAAGGCAACCGCCGAGCGGGGCGGTCGCCGCAAGCGTATGTTTACGCTGACCCAGGCAGGCAGGGCAGTGCTGGACAACACTATGGCCGTGCGCCTGGAGCTATACCAGAAATTACCCAAACTATCATTTTCAACGATGTAGGATGCAACCGCCCAAGTATGCCGACCGGTTTTTAGAATGGTTTTGCAGGCCTGAGCTGCTGGAGGATCTGCAGGGTGACCTGTATGAATTCTACTGCAGGAACCTGGAAAGGAGAGGTCGGCGGTATGCTGCATTGTATTATTGGTGGCTTGTGCTCCGGAGCTTCCGGCTCAGCGCCATTAAACCCATAAGGACAAAAAACTCAAGACTCATTATGACTACCATTAATCTCAAAATTGCCGCCAGGGTACTCCGAAGGGATGCCATCAATTCATCGATCAACCTTTTTGGGCTCACACTCGGTATAACCTGTTTTGTGCTGATGGGACTTTATGTATCCCAGGAAACCAGCTACGACCAATTTCATAGCAAAAAAGACCAGATTTACCGCAGCTATATCAAAGAGACCTATGACAATGGCAATGTCTTTTTCAATTCGATCACCCCGCCGAGGTTTGAGGGATTTTATGAGGAGAATATACCAGAGGTCATCACTGCAGTGCAGTTTTTTCCACGCACATACAGGGTAGGGCGGTCAGAGGAGAAGCTGAATGACCAGATTGCCCACATCAGCCCGGAGTTTTTTGAGGTATTTGATTTCAGGCTCTTGCACGGCAAGCAATCCGACCCACTAGAGTCTCGGGAGGCCATTGTGATCTCAGAAAAATACGCCCAAAAGTACTTCGGTAATGAGGACCCACTGGGCAAGACTTTGGAAGTGGAGATTGGTGATGAAGTGCGAAGGTTTGTGGTATCCGCGGTGTTTGAAGATATCCCCATTAATTCAAGTATTCAATTTGATATGGCTATCTCCAATGAAATCAACAATGAGATTTTTGGGGAGCGCTTCCGCAATGCCTGGTTTACCGTAGGTCCCGAGACCTACCTGCTGCTACAGGAAGATGCTGACCCGCTGGAGATCAGTGAAAGGTCAGAGGAAATCGCCCTAAGCCTGATAGGCGAAGCAAGGTCGCTGGAAAGTTATGAAATGGGCTTGCAACCCATCACCGATATTCATCTGAATCCCGATATACCCATGGGCAATGGACCGGTCGCCAACCCGCAGTATGTATTTATCCTTGGTTTAATTGGTGCCCTGGTGTTGGTTATTGCCTGTATCAATTATGCAACCCTGGCCGTTGGGCAGTCCATCAAAAGAGCCAGAGAAGTGGGTGTGCGTAAGGTGATGGGTGCCTTGCGTCATGAGCTGATGTGGCAATACCTGAGCGAAAGTCTGCTGATGTCGGGCCTGGCTATGATTATCGGGACATTAATTGCGATTTTATTGATCCCGACCTTTAATGTATTGACCAATTCCAACCTGCAATATGTCTTTGAATGGTGGCATACGCTCCTATTTTTGGGAGCTGTTCTAGCCATTGGCTTACTGGCAGGCCTATATCCTGCTTTGATTTTGTCAAGACTGAAAATATTGAAGATCATCTCCGGAAGGGCATTTGGTAATGGCATGCATTCTATGCGCAAAGGGATGGTGGTCTTTCAGTTTTTAATTACAGTATTTCTGATCAGCAGTACCCTGATTATGCGCAAGCAGGTCAACTACCTGCAAAATGAAGACCTTGGGTACAGCTACAAAACAGCTTTATCGGTGCGCTTATTTCCGAGACCCGGTGAGGATACTACTTTTGTTTCGCGCCATCGGTCTGCCATGGCCAATGGAGAATTGCTCAAAAGCGCATTATTGCAGCACCCCGAAGTAACCGATATGGCCATGGCTTCTCACACTTTCGGGTCTGATAATTGGGCCAATTTGGTGGCTACAGAGGAGGACGGTACATACTGGCGGTTTCGGTTTTTACTCGCTGATCCTGCTTTTATTCCTGCCTTTGGCATTACGATGGCCGAAGGACGAAATTTTGAACCGGGCAACCTTTCCGATGAACGCCAGGGGGTTATCATTAATCAGGCTGCTGTAAAACATTTTGGGCTGGAAGACCCGATTGGCAAAAAACTACCTCCTTCCAATTTTGGTGATCATATCATCATCGGAGTAACCGAAGACTTTAAGTATTCATCTCTGCACAATGAGGTTGATCCCCTGATCATCGTTCAAAATCCTCAGCCCATTTTTGCGGGTGTTACGGATGGAGATATCAACGAAAGTCCTATACCCAAGCTTATGTTCAGCTATAATGGCCCTAACCTGGTAAAAGCGCGTGAACTGCTGGAAACCGAGTGGAATGCCACCTTTGGCACCGCAGAAATGAACTGGGAATTTCTCGATGAGAGGATAGAGGCACAATATGAAAATGAACAGCGCATGAATACCCTGGTAAGTGTGGGGACGGTGCTTTCCATTTTGATCGCCATGCTTGGACTGGTTGGTCTGATCATACTGGTGGTGAACAGTAAGGTTAAGGAAATTGGCATCCGAAAAGTGATGGGTGCTGATACGCTGGCTGTTTTCAAGCTGCTTTTCAACAGTTTCGCCTTTCCCGTCGGGCTGGCCATCGTCTTGTCCGTGCCCATTACCGTATGGCTGATGCTGCAGTGGTTGGATAACTTTGCCTACAGGGTGGATATTGGTGTAGGGGTTTTTGTGCTCAGCGCCATGGTGGCCACAGCTATTGTCGCCTTGGTGGTAGGCTACCATGCCTGGCGTGCCTCCCGTCTTAATCCGGTAGAGTCGTTGCGGGTGGAGTAGGATGTCAGGTGTATGTCATTTGGATCCAATAGTTTCCGGATGATAGCATGGGTTTTGGAGCTTCAGAAAGCTATGGAAAACTACCTTTATTGATGCATACTTAATTTCAATCTATTCAGCAGGTATTTTTGTTTCCACATCAACAAAATACAAAGGAGAAAGCTGCCAGAGGTTATTAAGTCAATTTGCCATTGATCTAATTGATCAAGGTAGTTGATTACCAGCATTGCCTTATTATTTTCATTGTTGGTGATGATAGCAAATACATTCCAGAAGCCATGTGCTATTATGGGAGCCAAAATATTGTTGTACTTCAATGCCAATATTCCAAATAGTAGCCCCATAAGCAAATAATAAAATGATTGAATATTTACCATGATGAATGTATGGGAAACCATGAACACGATGGAGCTTATGATCAATGCTGACATTTTGGAAACCCCGATGTGCGTTAACCCATGCAATAGGATGCCTCTATAAAACAATTCTTCAAAAGCTGCTTTTAAAAAGAAATATGTAATTGTTAATAAGCTAATCAGTGAGATATTGGTATTTAAGCCCGGATCCAGTATATCCTTTGAGAAAACACCCAATACTATTAGGTTAAAAATGAAAAGCGTAATTATTATTAATAATGGCCATAAAACTGCTTTTTTACGTGGGATATAAGGTATATGAATGTTCTCATACCGCACAGCAATCAATAATATAATAGCTAGCAAAAGACTAGTCAAGCCCAGCTCAGTTAACTTTTCAGGGATAGTGTCTTCGGGGAAAAGTTTGGTTGAAAGAGCTGCCAGCAAATTTATTATTAGGTAAAGGCCTAGATATCTAGCCAGGAAAAAGGCTGTTTCGATATACTTCATAATCTTCTATTCATAGCAAATTATGAGATTAGCTTAGTCAAATTTGACTGAACAGATAATTGAAGCCTGGAAATAATAAACACGCGTTTTCAAAATGCGTGTTAGTTGATTAATAATTATTCAAGATACTCAGTTCAGAGAATCTGAGGTTAATAACTATTTGAGAAAGTAAATGAAAATAAAGGCAGTCGAGTTAAGGTTTCGACTGCTTTTATTCATTAGTACATTAAATCCTTGTAATGCTTAAATCTAAATATAGGATTGAAGACTCTCCAAAACTCTCCTGAGTCAACAACTTTTTTGTGAATTAGTCTTAAATAGTCTAAGTAAGGCCTATAAGCCAATGCATATAGCAATATTAGTATACTAAATAATATCGAATCAATATGGTTATATGTGTATAATACAAAAATTGCTATTAATGGCAGATTTGTCCAAATATGGTAATTAGATGTTTTCATAATTTTAATCTTCATATTTATATTGAGCCCAAGCAGCAGAAGAACATAAAGCAACAGCCATTGCATCATATAAACCAAGAGTTGCAGAAGCAGATACGATGCCAAAAACTAAATTAGCAGAACTGTTATTAAATGGTGAGATAAAATCACCTAAGCAAGAATCAAAATGGTCAAACCAAGATTTCCCAGCTATTCTTCCATTGGAAATATTATCACTTACATTTATTATCTCTAATTCTCCATCATTTGTATGTAGTACTTCGACAATTAAATTTTCTTGTTCATCAAAATATCTAATTAAGTTTCCTTCATCAACAATTTCTGATTTAGTTATTAATGCAAGCCAAACTCCATTATCATCGTAAAAAAAGGTTGCAGCTTGCGTTGGGGATATTTCAGAGAACAGTAAGTTTTCACCTGTGGAGGTATTCTCTAAAACGGATAGATTATTAAGGTCTTCTAAACTATTCAGCCCTAAATTTCTACTAGCTGCTGAATTACCTATATCAACTAAATAATCATTAACAATTGATTTTTGGTCTAGAGATGCCCGATAGATTCTGATTAATTCATCTTGAATAGTTACAGGGCTATCCTCCATTTCTTCACACCCAGTAAAAACAAACAAGCTTAAAGCTATAAATGCAAATCCAAATTTTAAAGAACGTTTCATTTTTGTTGATCAATTAAATATAATCCTACTCTTTCAAGGTTTTTCGGGTTCACCTATTCATTGGCCATTGAATAGGTCAAATATGATTTGGTATAAAATAATATAAAAACAATGTCTTTTATTGAGTTAATATTTACTAATATTTACTTTTATGTCTAAAAATGTCTAAGTTTTGTTTTGGTATAAAACATAATAAACGATTACCATATGATAAATCAGCCAAATAGTCTTCTAAAAACAAGAGATGAAATTGCTCAAGAGTTAGGTGTAAGCACAAAAACAATATATCGAAGATTGAAAGATAGGAGATTAACAATATCAAGAAATAAATACCTTTCAGCGAAAGAGCAAGAGACTATTTACACAGCTTTTGATTTATTGTAAGTTATTAATGATTAAATATCTTGCCATAAGATATGTATAACGCCAAAAAATATTAAATATATTATAGATAAATGGTTTTTATGGATTAAGCTTTACACTATTGCATTCCGTCATTTTTGGGCTGTCTGATATGTAACTGGTCCTTTTATTTAGTCGCATAAACATGGGCTGTATATAGCATAGGTCTAACCAATAAAAGCACACGCCTCAACGGTTTTTAAAGTAAAACCTGTCAAATTTTAGGGTTGCATCGGGTTTACCTTCATCTTAATAAACTCTAGATCCTAATCGAGATTAATTTAGGTGACAAGCGTTTTAAAAACGCGTGCAAGCTCGGTATTCACAAAAAATGCTTCCCAGATTTAATGCTACCCGTTAGCTTTTATCCTTTTGAGGAAATTGATTTCCTGATCGGTGAGTAGTCGCCATTTTCCACGAGGCAGGTCTTTTTTGGTCAGTGGGCCATACATTACGCGATCAAGCTTTTTGATCTCATAACCAAAATGCTCGAAAATCCTTCGTACGATCCTGTTTCGGCCCAGATGAATTTCAAGACCCAGTATCTTACTGTCCTTATCCAGTATAGCGATCTCATCTACCTTTACAGGACCATCTTCCAGCGTAATGCCCTCCTGAATGGCGGTAAAATGGTTTTTGGTCAGGGGTTTGTCCAGGTCAACCTGATAGATTTTCTTGATCTGGTAAGATGGGTGGGTCATCTTTTCTGCCAGGGCACCGTCATTGGTAAAGAGCAATAGTCCGGTTGTATTCCGATCCAATCGGCCTACCGGGAATATGCGCTCCTTGCTGGCATTTTTCACCAGATCCATTACAGTTTTTCTACCTTCCGGATCGTCCATGGTCGTGATGAAGTCTTTTGGCTTGTTCAGCAACACATAGACTTTCGGCTCTGGCTTGAGTGACTTGCCGGACACTTTCACTTTATCGCTCAGCTTTACTTTGGTGCCGAGTTCGGTCACTACTTTGCCATTGACTGTCACTTTACCGCTGCTGATCAGCGTGTCAGCTTCTCTGCGAGAGCATAAGCCGGATTGTGCAATGTATTTATTGAGTCGTAATGCTTCAGGTGCTGATGGAGGACCAGCAGCTCTTTGTCTGCCCCCTCTAGGGTTGTTTTTCTTCATAGACTTGCAGTATCGCTACTGTATTGATTTTAGATGTTATTCGTTGGGGTTTTCACCAATTTGGTTTTCTTCCTGTGCAAAATCCTTTGGTGTAGGAAGGTCTTTTAAGTCATTGATGCCAAAATAATCCATGAAATTGTCGCTGGTGCCATAAATGAGCGGTCTGCCTACACCATCGGATTTCCCTTTGATCTCAATAAGCTCTTTTTCTAACAATTTTTGAACGGCATAATCACAATTTACGCCTCGTATCTGCTCCATCTCTGCCTTGGTAATTGGTTGCTTATAGGCAATGATGGATAAGGTTTCGAGAGCGGAGGTGGACAGTCTTTTTTTGGACTGCTGCTTCAGCAATATGCCAATGCTAGCCTGATAAGCGGGTTTAGTGAGGAACTGGTAACCGCCACCAGACTGTATAGGTTCGAAGCTATAAATATCTGAAGCATATTTTTCCTGTAGTTGTACAATTGAAGAAAGGATGTCTTCTAATGGCACATCAGCTTCAAACATTTCTGAGAGACATTTTCTGATTTCTTCGGGTTTGATAGGCCCCGGCGAACAGAAAATTAAGGCCTCAATATGATTGACCAGGTAATCCAATTACTTGCGTGGATTCATTTTAGCCTCTATTGAATGCATAGTATGCGGCACAGCCCTCAGTCTATCTTTGGAGATGAGCTTGCCCGTATCAATGCAGATACCGTAAGTGCCATTTTTGATCCTTACCAGGGCATTTTCAAGGTTGTTGATAAACTTTTGTTGTCGAGCTGCCAACTGGCTAAGGCTTTCCTTTTCCATGGTATCAGCACCATCTTCCAGAGTTTTTAATGCGCCCTGGGTAGTATCTGTACCACTTTCATTTTTTCTGGTTAATGACTCCTTGATGAAGTTAAGCTCGTTCTTGGCATTTTCAAGCTTTTGATTGATGAGACCCTCGAACTCCTTTAGTTCCTCATCCGAGTATCGTAGTTTTTCTCCCTCACTCATGATTACACCTTTATGCGTTAGAAATTTTGGCTAAAGTAAACGACCGACACTTTAAATAAAAACGACCAGGTTCATGACTTTCCATTTCAAAAAGTGATTCTTTACCAATTTCTGCTTGTTTTTGATCAGCTTTTCAGAAAATGATTTGGCAATCCCCTCAATCCCCATCAAAAATTCGCACCTACGACCACTGTTTCCCTCAATACGCCTGCTTCACCGGTGTTATTGTACCTTTCGAAAATTATGATATAAATTCCGGTTTTGACTTTAGTCCCTGATTCGTTAGTGCCATCCCATGTAAAGAATCCACCGGCGGCCAGTAGTTGGTTTTCAGCTAACGTTTTTACCAACTGACCCTGGGCATCATAGATCTGCACATTAGCGAAGCTACCCACACTCGATTCTGCATAGCTGATGGTAGTAAAAGCATTGATAGATCCCGGAATGAAAACCTTGGGATTAACATCTATAGCACTGGTGGCTAATGCATTTTCTCTACTTTGCGAATTGGGTAATCCGGGTGTAGCAAAATTGGCCGAGGCTGCCGCCGACTGCCAGTTGTCGGCAAGCTGCGTGGGTGCAGTAAGGCTTACCCTTTCCAGGGATACCCCATCCACATCATTGATCAACGGATTATGAAAATCTTCCTCGTAATCAAATCGGTCTGCAATATTGCCCGAAGGATTGATCAACAATACCGAACCCGCATCATTACTCATTGTAGGTATATCTGCCAAAATCAGATTCGACCTGTTGGCCTGCGGATATTGGTCAAGAATGGTATTGATATCTTCAGTAAATGCAAGAATGCCACCGGGAGCAATAATTAGATCATCAGTAGTAATAATCTCAAAATCATCTTCCAGCTCGGAATTGCTAAAAATCCAGTTTTTTAGGTTGATGAATTTTTTAGAAGTATTGGCTACTTCTATGAAATCAACACCGCCAGACCGGGGATTGAAGAGTATTTCATTGAGCAGAAGATCACCAGCTTCACCGGCTTCCGGCCTTACAAATTCGATTTCAGCATTTGCCTCTATAAAGTTGCCGTTGCAATCGGTGATGCCGCTCACTGATAGGCTATATCTCGTATTTTGAACGATTTCTTCACCTGTGTTGATAATGATTCCTTTCAAATCATTGCGAAGCACCGCACCCTGAATTTGTAATGTAGGTTCTATAGCAAGCTGCCAGCTGCTGGAATTGAGGCCCAGTTTTTCATTGAATTCAATGACAACCTGATTTGCACCGGTCGCCAGGGCTTGAGTCATAATTGGACCAAAATTATCGGGGTTGGGCTGGTCTACACTGTTGATGGATCCTGGTGTTCCCCCATTTGCATCAATTGAAGCCGTCCAGTTATTGAATTCGCCACATGGGTTGGTAGGGTCAATCATTTCCAGTGAAAACCCACCCTCAGACTTCTGGCTATCCTTGTACCATTGGTCGGAGTATTCTACACTAAAAATCAAATTATTGCCATCGCGGATGCTGATCAGCTCGCCGCCATTATTCAGTGAAGGCCAGTTGGAAACACCGATAGCCCGGCCATACAGCTGAAGAGAGCTGGCATTGCCGGTAGTGGTAAGGATTACTCGCTCGCCACCCCTAATATTGACAGATGGTAATGTAGTGGATGAGGTACCATCAGCCAGGGTAAGGTTTTGTAAGGAAATCAGATCAGCCGTGGCGTTGAACAATTCCAGGTATTCTGCATTGGGCAAACCGGCAGATGGTTCCGGATCAGCCATGATTTCAGTAATGATCAATTCGTTGAAGCCGGGTGAGCGACCAATACCAAACTCAAAATCAGCAGGTTCCATAGCATTTCCAAAACAGTCTGATACCCCGGCCACAGTCAGGTTCATTAAATCACCTGCAGTGAGTGCTTGCTGCAAGATGACCAACGCAACATTCTGGTCATCACCCATTGTGAAATGCTGAATGAGGCGATCTGATTGCAAGGCACTTGAATTCAAAGAAGTAGGATCGATCAATTCACTAAATACAAGTTGAATTGTGTCATTGCCTACCAAAACAGCTTCACTAACGGTGGGGATAGTAGTGTCTGAAAAGTTAAAATTAGCATTTGGAGCCCCCGGTGTGCCTCCTGAATCACTCATCGAGGCTCTCCACGAAAGCTCCACGCCACAGGCAGTGGCGTACCCTATCCACTCCAGGCTGTACCCTCCGTCATCTCGCTGTTCATCGTCATACCAGTTGTTATTATAGGCGATAAAGTCAATAAGCTCACCTTCCACAGAAAGCGCCAGGCTATCACTGCTATTTCCGAGGGAAGGCAAACTGGACAAAGCAAGTATATTTTCAATTCCCGAAAAATCAGCCAAGTCATTATCATCTACCAATAGCAAATATTCACCAGGACGAATCTCTGCATTACCTAGTACGATACTGCTACTCTGGTCACTCAGTACAACATTGAATAAATTGATAACTTCAGTCGATTGGTTGTAGATTTCAATGTATTCTTCCTCTGGTAGCTCAATCGCTGGGGTGGGGTCTATCATTAGCTCCGTGAAAATTAAATCTCCGGAAACCGGGCGGTAAGGAGCTAGATAGTTGAAGTTTAGTGTTGTATCGGAGATAATATTGCCGGAAAGGTCTTCAATTCTGCTGATCGATAATTCATAATCTGTATTGTCAATAAAATTATCCTCATATTGAATTCTTATGGTAGAATCGCCAAGCAGTTTAATCTCTGCAATAGGGTTTGCATTGTCGGCTAAAGCATAGTGGTTAAAAGCAAGAGCAGTAATAGGGTCTAGCGGTTCATCAAATCTGATGGTAAGGTCATTGGTAAGGCCGGGCAGGATAGAGGTAACCTGAGGAGGCTGACTGTCCTGCCGTACCATGATTGAAAAGTCAGGAATGATGCGGCCAAAAACATCTCTAAGGCCATTCCAGGACAATACGTTGGTAGAATTCTGCGCAATGGGCTCGGCAAGGAACAGTCTTAAGATCACCGGATCATCCTGATCCTGGATGATGGTTCCTATGGATAACTCCCCGCCAAAGCTGTCAAGGTCAAATTGGCCTAATACTCTGGTAAAATGTAGCTCCAGGATATCATCGCGAATGATTTTATAATGATCAAAATAGGATCTGAATATTGCTGAGCCTTCAAATGATTCTCCAGCAACATTGGCCTGACTAGTCAAAGCAGGTATTGAAAAGTTGACTTCTTGCCCGTTTTCAAGAGGTTGTTCCAGGTTTATTTCCAGGATATGGTTATCAGTTGATGCAGAAACCCAACTCATATTTTCTAAAAGGGATAAGCCTGAATTAAGCGTAGTAGGAGAAAGGGGTACTGAATACTGGAGATGTATGCGTGTAGCGGAAACAAACTCCACCGCAGCCAATATGGGCACTTGCGAGTTGATGCTAAAAAGCAGTGGCGCTGCTAATTGATTGCCAAAATTATCTTCAATCGAGCTTACCTCGCCTGACAAACTTGGAGTAGAGGGTAGCTGGGTTTCGAAAAGAAGGCGTACCTGACTGCTATCCCAGGGAAATCGCATCGCCTCTACAGGGGTAAGCCCATTACTCAGACTGTAGTTGAGCCTATTATCTCCTGTAAAATTTAAGGTTTCTGAAAATTGAATATGCACTTCATTACCGGCAATGAGAACCACCGAGTCTATGGATGGTGGTAAGGTGTCATAAACAAATCTGATTAGCCTGCTTCTTGTCATTCTATTTTGAAACAGATCCTCCAATTCGTCATACCGAAGTTCCTGCTCCACTTCTACAGGAAAGGGCTCACCAAAAACCAGGCGCACTACATTATTTTGCGCCTCAGCAGCCACAGGGTTGTCAGTATCATTCAATAAATAATGATTCAATATCTCTGCATTGTTTTTTTCCAGTGCTTCATCGAAAACAAGCTCAATGGATCGCTCATCCAGTACAGATATCGATTCTAAATCAGGGTCATCCGTATCGAAAATGACCTCAGTAAAAGGGGTCACAATCGTATTTCCATCTGCATCTCTGATGGATTCGATACTTAATTGGATACCGCGGTTCTCCGGAAAGTTTTCAGAAAATATAAGCTGATAGGTATTGGGAGCTGAAAGTTGACGTACCTGAATCGGCTGCCCTACATCTTCCAAGAAATAGTTGGAGGTATTTAAGGCAGATGCAGCTGTTGGAGTTTTGCTATATACCAAATCCAACGCATTAGGGGCGACTACTTTGAGGGTATCAATATCATTGCGGTATTGGAATTCTACCGATATCGGTTCAACTATTTCATTGTCAAATTCATCTTCAATGCCGTTAATGGCGATGTTGTAATTGGTGTTATCCAGAAATTCGCTTTCAAAAAACACTGAAACACGGGAGCTGTCTGCATCTTCATCCTCAGCAATAATGTTCTCATTAAGGATAAAATCTTCTTCCTGTACAGATGAGGTGTTTAGATTTTCAGAAAAGATAAAGTCTATTTGGTTTCGCGATTTGATCAAAAAGGTGACCAATTCAGGTGGTGTATTATCAAAGTAAAAACCCTGGATAATGTCTGCCGAGGTATTGCCTTCACAATCCTGTAAGTTTTCAATGACCAGCTGATAGTCTCGCTCTGATGTCAACTCCGCAGACAAAGCCAAAAGAAGCTCGTCTACAAATTCATCTTCAGCAGAAACCACGGATAGTGTGGTGCTGAAATTCAGCTCAAAATCAGCTGCCGAGAATTGATCCGAGGGCACCAGCTCATCAAAAGTAAGCTTCAAAGTGTCGGGTGATACAATGGTAAAATCCAATAGGCCTGGTGCTTGCTGATCCTCGCTATTATCAAAAGCGGCATTCTGAGACCCGGGCGTGCCTCCGCTTGCCGCAGTAGAAGAGGTCCAATTGATGGCTCCACCACAGGCAGCTTGTGGATTTATTTGTTCCAGTGAAATGCCATTACCGACCAGATCTTCTGTATACCAGGCATCATCATAGGCTACCTCATCAAGCAGGTTATCATTGGCATCTAACAATCGCAGGGTTTCTCCACCATTGGTAAGGGCGCCCGATCCTACATCTACCGTAGCAACTGTGAAATCTCCCGGCGAGGCAGTAAGTACTACAAAAGCGCCGGCCCCTAATTCAAAAGAAGGTAATACGGATCCAAATCCATCCACCTGAAATCCTTCCAAATCGATCGTTCTATTGGTAAGATTGAGCAGTTCAAGATATTCTGCAGTTTGCAAGCCGGGCTCAGGGTCAGCTAGAATTTCGTTGATCACGATATCGCGGAAGCTAAAGGAGCGATTGATTTTAATAGCAGCTGTGGCATTATCAACCTGTACGCTCTCGTCCGCACTGGTTACACCATCAATAGTGAGCGTATAATTGAGGTTCGATAAGCTTCCAAAGCTGAGCCTGACCTGATTGTCAGTACCGGAAACAACTGTAGCAGTATTCGGCGATCCTCCACCCTTATTGAGCTGATAATGCTGCCTGTTTTGTGCCGAAGAGGTATTCACCGCCTGGTTAAAGGTGACAATAATTGCATTATTGCCTGATTGCTCCACATTTGAGATGGTCAAAGGGATGGTTGCTACCTGAGTTTCGTTGATCACAATATCATCAAAGAAGAAAAGCTGGCTTCTTGTAGATGTATAATCACAAAAAACACCGAAAAAATTACTTTCCACATAGGTGTCATCCGTAGCGGTACCCAAAGACTGAAAATTTCCATCGGTATTTTCATCTACAAACAATTCCCAGTTACCATCCAAATCTTTGGTTACTCTAATGACAACTTCCACAGGGTCAGTATCAATGATGCCGTCCTGCGTATCCTGGCTGGATATCAACTCATCACGGCTGGAACCATCCTGCCGATAAAGGCTGATTTTATCATCTGAATCACCTATCAAAACATAATAGCCATTAAGGTCGCCTTCCAGGTTTTGTTGGTCAGACATCAAATAGACCTTAGCGAGGTTTGAACCACTGGTACCAAAGTCCATCATTATTTTAAATGACCACTCCACTGTACCGCTGGCAGTGCTTTCAACCACCAGATGAGACTCATCAGCGACCTCCGGATCTCGGAAAAGTTGTAGCTGACCATTATCGACTCTGAAATCAGCCACATCACCGGACCAAACCGGATTGGCCGTGAAATCGCCATCAGCAAAATCGTCGGTTATAGTGACCTGCCCAAATGCTGTAACAGAGCTTAAAAATGTTCCTAAGAACAGTAAATAAATGATTTTTGACATGCTAACAATGCTTAGCTTAATGGCCTAAATATACTAGTTTTGCAATGGGATTGAGATATTCCCGAGTTATGGATTCATGAATTCATGACTACAAAAAAGGAACAAGTAACATTTAGTCTATGAAATTAGCAGTTGTAGGAGCTACAGGACTCGTTGGGCAGGAGATACTTCGTGTTTTAGAGGAAAGAAATTTTCAATATGAAACTCTTTATTTAGTAGCCTCACCAAAATCTGTGGGCAAAAAGATAAGCTTCAAAGGTGAAGAGATTGCAGTAATTGGTATGGAAGATGCGGTTGCGCAAAAGCCTGATGTGGCAATATTCTCTGCCGGTGGAGGTACCAGTTTGGAATGGGCTCCTAAGTTTGCCGAGGCAGGTACTATTGTGGTCGACAATTCCTCTGCATGGCGTATGAATCCAAAGAATAAGCTCATCGTCCCAGAAATCAACGCTAAGATCCTGCGCATCGATGACCGCATCATAGCAAATCCAAATTGTTCCACCATCCAAATGGTGATGGCGCTTGCACCGTTGCACCTTAAATACGGCATCAAGAGGATCGTGGTTTCTACCTACCAATCGGTAACCGGAACCGGAAAGAATGCAGTAGAGCAAATGATGGCAGAACGTGCTGGGAAAGAAGCTACTATGGTTTATCCTCACAAAATAGACATGAATGTATTGCCTCATATTGATGTATTCCAGGATAATGGCTACACCAAGGAGGAGATGAAAATGGTAAATGAGACCCGCAAAATCCTAGATGATAATAGCATAGGCATTACAGCCACTACCGTGAGAATTCCAACCATGGGTGGGCATTCCGAGGCGGTCAATGTGGAATTCCATCATGATTTTGATCTGGTGGAAGTTAGAAAGCTATTGGCCAACACACCGGGTGTTGTGGTAGAAGATGATCCACAAAACAATGTTTACCCTATGCCAATCAATGCGCATGGCAAAGATGAGGTATTCGTGGGGCGCTTACGCCGCGATGATTCTCAACCCAATACGCTAAACATGTGGATAGTGGCTGATAACCTGCGCAAAGGAGCTGCTACCAATGCCGTGCAAATTGCAGAATATCTTGTGGAGCATAGTTTGATTCTGGCATAGTGCTGGCTGCTTTGCTGGATAACGAGCATTTTTTCCAGTTTATTGAAGACCACAGGGATGAAGATAGCCATAAGCTGGCCCTTTCTTTGGATCCCAAGAATTACGAATTTCCCCTTGCAGAAGCCCTCACACAGATTGAGTTGCGCAAAAGAGTGAGGTCGAAGTTACCCATATGGGTAGGCAATCCTCATGTCTTTTTTCCAGGTCGACTTTCCATAGAACAATGCTCATCTGAACTTACAGCCGATTATAAAGCCTCTCTTGTAAGGGGAAAGACTTTGATTGATCTCACTGGTGGCTTGGGTGTAGATACCCTGGCAATGAGTGCCCAATTTGAGCATACACAGTATGTAGAGAAAGAGGAATCCCTGGTGAAGGCAGCCGAACACAATTTCCCTCTTTTGGGGAATAGCCAGATAATGATGAACCAGGAGGAGGCGACAGTTTTCCTTGATCAAAATGACTTTAAGGATACTGTTTTTTACGCCGACCCGGCCAGGCGCGACCAACATAAAAAACTATACCTACTCGAGGATACCCAGCCTGATTTACGCCCATGGCTGCCAAAACTGGTTAACAATAATTGCCAGCTATTGCTTAAATCCGCACCAATGCTTGACATAAAGGCAGGTATTAATGCATTGTCATATGTAAAAGAGGTCCATGTGGTTGCTGTGGGTAATGAATGTAAGGAAATATTGTTTTTATGTAATCGTGAAAGTACCCATGATCCCATTATTTATACTATTGATTTGGCCAGACCTAAAGAACGATTTCAGTTTACATTCGGTCATGAGAAAGACATATCAGTGAAGGCTAAAGAACCGGCTGGTTTTTTATACGAGCCTAATGCTGCCATCATGAAAGCCGGTTGTTTTCAATCTATTGCAGCACATTTTGAAGTTGCTCCATTACACCCTAATAGTCACCTATATAGCTCAGACAAAGTTATTGCAGATTGGCCGGGCAGAGCATTTCGTATCCTTGAAATTACGGCTGCTAATGCCCGCCAGCTACCCGGTTGGTTAGGCAAAAAGGCCAATGTAGCCATCAGAAATTATCCGTTACCGGCAGAAAAGCTAAGGCAAAAACTGAAATTGACAGATGGTGGTGATTATTATGTATTTGGCACCACACTCAACGATAATAAGCCAAAAGTTATTATTTGTGAGAAGCTATCGGGCTAATAAAATCAAGCAAAGTATAATGAAGGGTATGCCATAAACACGCAAAACCCTATAGCGGTTGGCACTGTCGTACCACCACAGCACCCACCAGGGTTTGATTAGGCCTAGCAGCATACAGGAGCCATAAACCCAGAAAAATATTTTAATGAGATCCATTTAGATTTCTCCTGTACAAAAATAAAAACTGCATGCCGATTATAGCCAGTGCTATATCACCATGCAGTTCATACAGATGTATAATGGATTTTTAGAGCTTTCGTTTTACTTCTCTCTCTTCAAATCCTTCTATAACATCACCTACTTTAATATCATTAAAGTTTTTGATGCTGATACCACATTCGTAACCAGATTTCACCTCGTTCACATCTTCCTTGTAGCGCTTAAGTTGGTTGATTTCACCAGTATAAGTCACAATACCATCGCGGATGATTCTCACATTATTTTGTCTCTTCACATAGCCATCAGTCACATAGCAACCTGCAACAGTACCCACTTTGGAGATTTTAAAGATCTCACGAATCTCAATATTACCCGTAATAACCTCTTCAACGGTCGGGGCAAGCATACCTTCCATAGCATCCTTGAGTTCGTTGATCGCGTCGTAGATAATAGAGTATAACCTGATTTCTATTTCTTCATTTTCTGCAATCTTACGAGCACTAGCCGAAGGCCTTACCTGGAAACCAATAATGATCGCATCCGAAGCAGATGCCAGCAATACATCAGATTCTGAGATCTGACCTACCGCTTTGTGAATAATGTTTACCTGTACTTCGTCAGTAGATAGTTTCAACAATGAATCGGAAAGTGCCTCGATGGAACCGTCCACGTCACCTTTGATGATTACATTCAATTCCTTGAAGCTACCTATAGCCAATCTTCTACCGATCTCATCCAGGGTGATGTGTTTCTTGGTACGCATGCTCTGCTCGCGCTGAATTTGCTCACGCTTGTTGGCAATTTCTCTTGCCTCACGATCAGATTCCATTACATTAAACTTATCACCTGCCTGTGGCGCACCATCAAGACCCAGCATAAGAACCGGAGTAGAAGGACCTGCCTGTGCCATTTTTTGCCCTCGGTGGTCAAAAAGCGCTTTCACCTTACCGTAGTGCTGGCCGGCTAGTACAACATCGCCAATTTTTAGTGTGCCGCTTTGCACCAGCAATGTCGACACATAACCACGGCCTTTGTCCAGCTCTGCTTCTATCACACTACCTTGTGCAGGCTTGCTCGGATTGGCTTTTAGTTCCAAAAGCTCAGATTCCAACAATACTTTTTCTAACAGATCTTCTATACCCTGGCCTGTTTTAGCAGATATCTCCTGACATTGGTATTTGCCACCCCAGTCTTCTACAAGTATATTATTGTTTGCTAAATCCTCTTTTATCTTATCAGGGTTAGCATTTGGTTTATCTATTTTATTGATCGCAATAACAATAGGCACTTCCGCTACCTTGGCGTGGTTGATGGCTTCTTTGGTTTGTGGCATCACAGAGTCATCAGCAGCCACTACAATGATGGCCACGTCGGTGATTTTAGCACCTCTGGCACGCATTGCGGTAAAAGCTTCGTGACCAGGAGTATCAAGGAAGGCAATACGCTTGCCGGATTGTGTCTCCACATCATAAGCACCGATGTGCTGTGTAATACCACCAGCTTCACCCTCTGTCACCTTAGACTTGCGAATAAAGTCCAGCAAAGACGTTTTACCATGGTCAACGTGACCCATTATGGTAACAATCGGAGCTCTATCCTTAAGATCTTCCTCCTTGTCTTCAATTTCCTCTATTTCAACTTCATCATCAGCGCTGGAGAAATCCACATCATAGCCAAATTCATCTGCGATTATGGTAATGCTTTCTGCATCCAACCTTTGGTTGATTGACACAAACATGCCGAGCGACATACAGGCAGAAATCACTTCATTCACTGAAACATTCATTAAGCTTGCCAGGTCATTAGCAGAAATGAATTCAGTTACTTTTAGTGTTTTAGAATCTTCCTGCTGCTGTGCCATTTTCTCTTCATGAGCTTCAGCACGGCTGCTTCTTTTTTCTTTTCTGTATTTAGATCTGTTGCCCGACTGGCTCTTATTGCCACTTAATTTGGCTAAAGTAGCCTTGATCTGCTCCTGAATTTCCTTATCTGAGGGCTCCTCTTTTTTGGCACCACCTCTTGTCGGTTGTCTTCTATCTTGTCTCTTACCACCGCCCCTATTATCCTCGACACGAATTCTCTTTCTTGGCCTTTTCTTTTTCTTCTTATCCTTCTCATCATCAGAGGAGGCTACTGGCTTAGGCTTTTTGGATTTCTCACTTGGCAAGTCAATTTTCCCTAGCACAGTGAGACCTTTTAGCGAGTCTGCCTTAGCTTCTATGACACTTTCTGATGGCGCTTCGGCTTTTGGTTCTTCTTTAACAGGTGCTTCCTTGGGCTTTTCTTCTTTTGGGGCTTCCTCTTTTACAGGTTCCTCCTTAGGCTGAACTTTCTCCTCGGTCTTAGCTTCTGTTTCTTCAGCTTTAGCCTCAGGTTTTGGAGCAGCTTCTTGTTTTTGCTCCTCCTTCTCTTCCGCAGGCTTTTCTTTTGCCGCTTTCTTATCCTCCAGGTCAATCTTCCCAACTACTTTGAAGCCCTGTAATTTTGGGCCTTCAACCTTTACTTTTTCTTCTTCTGACTCAGCTGGTTTTGACTTGGTTTCTTCCTGCTCCTGTGTGGAAGATTCGTCACTATAGTTTTGAATTAGAATTTCTTCCTCGGTATCCTCTTCTTTGGGCGTGGAAGCGCCTGATGATGCTTTGATAACTACATTATCAGAACTTTTTTGACCAATGGTTAGGCCTGATGCTTCTTCTTTATCCAAAGCAGAATCTGCATACTCCTTAGCCAATAAGGAAATTTGTTCTTCATTGAGTTTTGCATTGGGGTTGTTAGCGACCTCATGCCCCTTATCAGCTAAAAAAGAGATGATTGTATCTTTCCCAACATTAAATCTTTTTGTTGCTTGAGATAAACGCATCATTCTGACTTCTGCCATATATTATTACTCCTTTATTTCTTTATTCAAATTCCTGATTTAGGATTTGAATTACATCCAATATTGTCTCCTCTTCCAGATCAGTTCTTCTGAGAAGCTCTTCTTGAGAAAGTGAAAGTACGGATTTTGCGGTATCCAGACCAATTCTTTTGAATTCATCTATCACCCAGCTTTCAATTTCATCTCCAAATTCATCCAGATCTACATCTTCGTCTTCAGCTCCATCAAGCTCTCTGAAGACATCTATCTCCATACCTACCAGTCGACTGGCCAGTTTAATATTCTGACCACCTTTGCCTATAGCCAGGGAAACCTGATCAGGCTTTAAGTAAACAGAAACTCTGCTATCTCCTTCATCAATTTTGATTGAGATGATCTTTGCAGGACTGAGTGCCCTTGAGATATATAGATCCATGTTATCAGTAAAGTTGATAACATCAATGTTTTCGTTTTGTAATTCACGCACGATCGCGTGGATACGTGACCCCTTCATGCCGACACAGGCACCTACCGGATCAATTCTGTCGTCATAAGATTCTACCGCTACTTTGGCTCTCTCACCTGGCTCTCTCACAACTTTACGAATAGTAATCAGCCCATCATAAACTTCAGGTACCTCATTTTCAAATAATCGCTCCAAAAATGTAGGACTGGTTCGTGATAAGATGATTTTGGGGTTGCCATTTACCATTTCTACCCGATGCACGATAGATCGCACAGAGTCTCCTTTTCTATACCGGTCTTTTGGTATCTGCTCTCCTCTTGGTAAAATTAATTCATTACCTTCACCATCAATCAATAATACCTCTCTGCTCAATATTTGGTAGACCTCACCGGTAATAATCTCACCAACGAGCTCCTTATATTTTTGAAAAAGGATATCCTTTTCAAGGTCTTTGATCTTTTGAATCAGTGTTTGTCTGGCTGTCATTACCGCTCTGCGACCAAAATCTACAAGCTTTACTTCTTCAGCTACTTCTTCACCTATTTCAAAATCTGGCTCAATT
The DNA here is from genome assembly GCA_965227155.1 of Cyclobacteriaceae bacterium. GTDB lineage: Bacteria > Bacteroidota > Bacteroidia > Cytophagales > Cyclobacteriaceae > UBA6059. The sequence goes on along the minus strand of OZ245731.1, from coordinate 1,550,140 downwards.
TCACGGGCATCTGACAATGATATTTTGTCGTGATCCCAGATGTCCTCAGAGTTATCATCTACAATCTCCCTGAACCTCCAAATCTCAAGGTCTCCTTTATCAGCATTAATGATAATATCAAAATTATCATCCACCTGATATTTCTTTCGGATCATTGTTCTGAAAACATCCTCAAGAATTCTGATCATTGTTGGTCGATCAACATTCTTATTTCTTGCGAATTCCGCAAATGACTCGATTAAAACTGAGGCTTCCATCTTCTTTACTTAAATGAAACTGTCACTAATGTTTTTTTTATGTCCTTTAATGCTATTTCCATCTCCTTATCCGGGCTCTTCTTAGTTCCTTTAATAACCAGACTAATAGCGTTTTCATTCACCTTCTCCAATTTGCCTTCAACAATATCCCCTTCTTCCAAATAGACTTTGACATTTCTACCTGTGTTTTTCAGATACTGCCTGTGATTTGCCAATGGCATATCCAGGCCTGCAGAAGATACCTCCAGCTGGTAAGGCTCTGAAAAAAGTGCTTCTTCTTCTATGGTATGGCCCAGCGTTCTGCTAATCTGTGCGCAACGATCTATGGTCACACCATCATCACCATCTAAAATCACCAAAACCTTTTGCTTTGGTCCCTGACCTTTTATGATCACATCAATAATGAAAAGATCTGCCTGATCTTTGATGATATCCTCCACAATTGCTCTAACACGATCTGTTATCACCACTTCATTAAATCTTTGACCATAAAAAATGGGGACTAGTGTCCCCTCAATCAATTGAATGCAAAATTATAGCTTTTTCAATTGTGAAACAAAAATTGTAAACAATTAGCCCTCAATTCGATACCGTAAAATCAGCCTATTTGTATGGTTTCTGTAAATTTGCGGCCTATGCAACCACCCTTAAGAGTATACAATACCCTATCTAAACAGAAAGAGGTTTTTGAACCAATCAATCCACCTTTCGTGGGCATGTACGTTTGTGGGCCTACCGTATATAATGATGTACACATGGGTAACGTCCGTACATTCATAAGCTTCGACATTATCTACAGATATCTGATGTATTTGGGCTATAAGGTTCGGTATGTCAGAAACATTACGGATGTGGGCCATTTGGAGAATGATGCCGATGAAGGGGAAGATAAGATCGCCAAGAAAGCAAAACTTGAAAATATTGAACCCATGGAAATTGTACAGCGCTACAGCAATGGTTTCCATGAAGTCATGAATCTCTTCAACACCCTGCCGCCCAGCATTGAGCCAACCGCTACGGGCCATTTGATAGAGCAGATCACTATGATCGAAAGATTACTCGAGCAGGGTTATGCCTATGAAAGTAATGGATCGGTTTATTTTGATGTCCTCAGCTTCAATGAGCAATATAAATACGGTGAGTTATCGGGCAGAGTGCTGGAAGACTTATACTCATTCACACGAGAGCTCGACGGGCAACAGGAAAAGAAAAATAGCTATGATTTTGCCCTGTGGAAGAAGGCAAAACCGGAGCACATCATGCGATGGCCATCACCGTGGAGTGAGGGGTACCCAGGCTGGCATCTGGAGTGTACCGTAATGAGCACAAAATACCTGGGTGAAACTTTTGATATTCATGGTGGCGGCATGGACCTGAAGTTTCCACACCATGAATGCGAAATTGCCCAGTCCAAAGGAAGCCATGGCAAGGATCCTGTGAAATACTGGCTACATACTAATATGCTTACTGTCAATGGTCAGAAAATGAGCAAATCCCTGGGTAACTCTTTTCTACCGCACGAACTCATTACCGGGGATCATGAGTTGCTGGAGAGAGGTTACAGCCCTATGACGGTACGTTTTTTCATGTTGCAGTCGCATTATGCAAGTACCCTTGATTTTTCAAATGACGCCCTTATGGCCGCGCAAAAGGGATATTTGAAAATGATGAACGGGCTTAAAGTGTCCAAATCTTTGGTATTTGAGGCTAATGAAGAAGTGGCAATTAATGAAAAGGCGGTACAGCAGATCAATCAGATTTGTGACAATTGCTACAGGGCCATGAATGACGATTTTAATACCGCTCAAACTATAGCCCACCTGTTCAACCTGCTGAAAAAGATCAACTCGATCCACACCGGCAATCTGCAATCAGCCGAAATCGGTAGAGAAGTTTTTGACAAAATGCAATCTACATTTCAAGACTTTATTGTCAATGTATTGGGACTAAAAGAAGAAGACCAGGTAGACTCCAATGGGTTGATCAAAGTACTGCTCCAATTGTACAAAGAGGCTAAGGATGCCAAAAACTATGAAAAGGTAGATGAAATAAGAGCTTTACTCAAGGATCAGGGCATAGTGGTCAAGGATATGAAAGCTGGAATAGACTGGGCGTTTGAAGAATAATCAACGCCCAGTGTATTGTGTGTCATAATACTTCTGATAGTCGCCAGAGGTTACCCTTTCCATCCATTGCGTATTCTCAAGATACCAATCAACAGTCTTGCTTAGTCCTTCTTCAAATTGCAATGAAGGTTCCCAGCCCAACTCATTTTTTATTTTGGTTGCGTCTATGGCATAGCGCATATCATGGCCTGCACGATCTTTTACAAAGGTGATGAGCTTTTGCGATGAACCCGGAGCACGGCCTAGCTTTTCATCCATCAAATCACAAAGCAACCTTACGATATCTATATTTTTCCACTCATTGAATCCACCAATATTGTAGGTCTCTCCAATTACACCATTATGAAATACCACATCTATTGCTCTTGCGTGATCTACTACAAATAGCCAATCCCGAATATTCTCTCCCTTGCCATATATCGGCAATGGCTTACTATGCTTGATATTGTTAATGCAAAGTGGGAGCAGTTTTTCGGGAAATTGGTAAGGGCCATAGTTATTACTGCAATTGGTAATGAGCGCAGGCAGTTTATAGGTATTCTGGTAAGCTCTTACCATATGGTCGGAGCTTGCTTTGGAGGCTGAATACGGAGATTGAGGGTCATAGGGAGTAGTTTCTAAAAAGAAACCTTCATCACCCAAAGAGCCATATACCTCATCAGTGGAGACATGATAAAATAGCTTGCCTTCATAGTTATCCTTCCAGATGGAACGGGCCGCGTTGAGCAGGTTGACTGTGCCAACTACATTGGTCAGAATAAACTCCATCGGGCTTTCGATGCTTCTATCTACGTGGGATTCTGCAGCCAGGTGGATTACACTGTCAAAAGATTCCTTTTTGAACAACCCCATAATAAAGGCCTCGTCTGTTATATCCCCTTTGATAAATTCGTAATTGGATGCATTTTCTACATCCGTGAGGTTTTCAAGGTTGCCTGCATAGGTAAGTTTATCCAGGTTGTAAATTTTATAATCGGGATATTTATTGACGAATAAGCGTACTACATGCGACCCAATGAAGCCCGCACCACCGGTTATCAGGATTTTCTTCATAACAGAATCAGCGATTTATGTATTGTCTACCTATACTATAATAGGTGAAGCCAAGCTCTTCCATAGTGGAAAGCTCATATAAATTCCTGCCATCAAAGATCAGCTTTTCTTTAAGCTTTTTTTCCATCACTTCAAATTCCGGTGTTCTGAATACCGGCCATTCAGTCATGATCACGAGTGCATCGGCACCATCCAGTGCATCGTAGGCATTTTTGGCATAGCTTATTTTATCACCTACAATTTCCTTTACATTGTCCATGGCCTCAGGGTCGTAAGCAGAGACAGATGCACCTAGTTCAAGGAGCTTGTTGATATTGATAAGGCTGGGTGCTTCACGGATATCATCAGTGTAAGGCTTAAAAGCGAGCCCCCAGATAGCAAATTTTTTACCTTTTATGTCATTGCCAAAATGCTCCAGAATTGGCTCGATCAGCTTGAGCTTTTGCTTTTCGTTGATATCCATCACTGATTTCAAAATTTTGAAATCATAATCAATGTCCTTAGCTGATTTGGCCAGTGCTTGCACATCTTTTGGAAAGCAGCTTCCGCCATAGCCAATGCCAGCAAATAGAAACCGCTTGCCAATGCGGCTATCGGTACCAACACCTTTTCTTACCATATCCACATCAGCTCCCAACTTTTCGCACATATTGGCAATTTCGTTCATAAAAGTAATCTTGGTAGCCAGGAAGGAGTTGGCAGCATATTTGGTCAATTCTGCCGAACGCTCATCCATTATGATGATAGGGTTGCCCTGCCTTACCAAAGGCTGATACAACCTGTTCATAACCTTGGCTGCGCGCTCTGAAGATGTGCCAATTACCACACGCTCAGGCTTCATGAAATCCTCTACTGCTACACCTTCGCGCAAAAACTCCGGATTGCTGACAACATCAAAATCTACCTTGGCACCAGCTTTTATTTTGGCTGTTACACGCTCTGCTGTACCTACAGGTACCGTGCTTTTGTCTACGATTACGGCATAATCTTCCAGGATAGGGCCTAAATCCTCAGCCACTTTCAATACATATTGTAGATCTGCTGACCCATCTTCTCCCGGAGGTGTGGGTAGTGCCAAAAAGATTACCTGTGCACCTCTAATACCTTCTTTAAGGTTGGTGGTAAATGTAAGCCGGCCCTGCTCTACATTTCGCTCAAATAATACATCGAGCCCGGGCTCGTATATTGGAATGATATTGTTATTAAGTTTTTCAACTTTCTTTTCGTCTATGTCAATACAACAAACGTGATTTCCGGTCTCGGCGAAACAAGTTCCCGTAACCAATCCCACATAGCCGGTACCTACAACTGCAATGTTCATAATAGTAGAAATTTTTAAAGACGGGCTAAAATAATTGATCAATCATTTTATTACAATGACAATGGTCAGGTACCACTCATATAATCTCTAAAATATACGAAACAAAATGCCTTATTTTAGCGAATAATAGTAAAGACGACAACATTAACAATTGATAATCAATTACTTATGAGTGCAATTATTAGCGAATATTCACCTACCCAAGTGGCTGAAAATCAGAAGATGATCAAGGAAATGATTCAGGACTTTGCGAAGCTGGAGATCACTCCTTACAGGAAAAAATGGGATGATGACCAGCATTTTCCAATTGATTTATTTCATAAAATGGGAGAATTGGGACTGATGGGTGTATTGGTACCACAGGAATATGGCGGTTCTGGTTTTGGCTATCAGGAATATGTTACAGCCATAGCGACACTGGCGAGTTTTGATGGTGCCATAGGCCTTTCTATGGCAGCGCACAATTCACTATGCACTGGTCATATATTGCAGTTTGGCAATGAAGAACAAAAGTATAAATGGCTACCTAAGCTTGCTTCAGGTGAATGGATTGGTGCTTGGGGATTAACAGAGCCTAACACCGGTTCTGATGCAGGTAACATGAAAACTACAGCTAAAAAAGTTGGTAAAGAATGGGTAATCGATGGTGCTAAAAACTTCATTACCCATGGCAATTCTGGTCATGTGGCCGTGGTGATTGCCCGCACAGGTGAACCCGGCGACTCTCATGGCATGACTGCTTTTGTGGTAGAGCGGGATAATCCCGGCTTCAAGCAGGGTCGTAAAGAAGATAAGCTGGGCATGCGAGCTTCAGAAACCTGCGAAATGATTTTTGAAGATTGCAGGGTACCTGAAGAAAATGTGTTGGGTGAAATTGGCGATGGTTTTATTCAGTCTTTGAAGGTACTTGATGGGGGTCGTATTTCTATTGCTGCCCTCAGTCTGGGTATTGCGGAAGGTGCTCTGGAGGCAGCCGTACAATACTCTAAAGAGCGCCATCAATTCAACAAACCTATCAGCAGTTTCCAGGGTATATCCTTCAAGCTGGCAGATATGGCCACCAAAGTAGAAGCAGCAAGATTGCTCACCATGCAGGCCGCTACCATGAAAGATGAAGGAAAAAACGTCAACAAAGAATCTGCTATGGCCAAGTATTATGCTTCTGAGGTATCTGTAGAAGTGGCTAATGAAGCTGTGCAGGTATTTGGTGGATATGGCTATATTAAGGACTATCCTGTTGAAAAATTCTACAGAGATGCAAAGCTGTGTACGATAGGTGAGGGAACTTCAGAAATACAAAAACTTGTTATTTCACGGGCAATCTTAAAATAGTATTTGATTAATTCATTGGATACTATAAATTTGCAGCCCTTTAAAGAAGAATTAAAAAACGAAAGTTTTATATGGTTACAGTTAATGTAAAAGAAAACGAGTCAATTGATAAGGCCCTTAAGCGTTTCAAGAAGAAATTTGAAAAAGCGGGTGTTATCCGTGAATTAAGAGGTCGTTCTTACTTCGTAAAAGATTCTGTTAAGCGTCGTGATGAGAAAATCAAGGCAGCTTACAGAGAGAAAATGTACGCTAAAGACAATTATTAATAGCTATAATATTCGTATGTTAGTGTTTCCTGCAAAGGAAAATACTAATGATTGAATCTTTTTTAAGGTACATTGAATTTGAGAAAAGGTATAGTGCTTTGACGCTTACCTCATACAAGAATGATCTGACTCAGTTCAGTGATTTCCTTGAAAAAGAAATAACCGATATCAAAATCCAGGATGCATCACATAGCATGATTCGCTCCTGGATTATTTTTTTGTCAGAAGGTGGACTTAAGCCCCGGTCCATCAATAGGAAAATTGCGACCCTCAAGTCATTTTATAAGTTTCTTTTGCGCAGGGAAGTGATTGACAAAAACCCCACCACTAATCTCAAACCACTAAAAGCTGATAAGAAACTGCCTTCTTTCATCAAAGAGAAAGAAATGGATGTTTTATTGGACCAATTTGAGTTTGAAGATGGATTTACAGGAGCGAGGGATCGCTTGGTCATAGAGCTGCTTTATGGTACGGGAATCCGATTATCAGAGTTGATTAACCTTAGCGATACTTCGATCAACACTTATGAGAAAAATATTAAGGTATTGGGGAAAAGAAATAAAGAAAGAATTATTCCTATTGGAGATTTTATCGTTAAATTAATAAAAGAATATAAAGAGCTAAGGAATCACCAATTCGAAGGAAATATGAGCGGATACCTGGTAGTGACGGATAAAGGAGAAAAATGTTACCCCCTATTCATTTACCGTTTGATTAAAAAATACCTGAGTCAGGTTTCTTTTTCAGATAAGAAAAGCCCCCACGTACTCAGACATTCATTTGCTACACACCTTTTGAATAAAGGCGCTGACCTTAATGCCGTAAAAGATTTATTGGGACATACTAGTCTTGCTGCAACGCAGGTTTACACACATAATTCGCTTGACAAACTCAAAAAAGTGTTTGATCAGGCGCACCCGAAAGCTTAATTTATAACTTTTAAACATTAACTACTATGAAGTTACAAATGCATTCTATTCATTTCGATGCGGATCAAAAACTCATTGACTTCATCCAAAAGAAGGCAGACAAACTCGAGACTTTCTATGATCGCATTATTGATGGAGAAGTATTTATGCGTCTTGAAAAGAATGACTCCAAAGACAATAAATTAATTGAAATAAAATTGAATATTCCTGGTAATCAGCTTTTTGCCAGTGAAAAATCGAAATCTTTCGAGGCTGCTGCAGATGCTGCTATAGAGGGGTTACGTAGGCAAATCAAAAAGCACAAAGAAAAGCAATTGCAATCTTAAGCATTATCAATAACCAGATAGAAGCCGCTAATTATTTAGCGGCTTTTTTGTTGGTTAAAATGCTATTGTAAAGCTCCTGATCATTTAATATCTCAACGGCCTTTAGAATGTTTTCATCATCATCAAAAGTGGATTCGATGATTCCTTTTTCAAAATAATATCGGGATACAATTTCTTCCTCCAGCACATCTTTGATTTCCTCTTTGAACAATTGTAAGTCAATGCTCTTGTGGTTATTTACCCGCTTCCCTAATGCTTGCAAGGACGATTCAATATCATTGTAATAGCTCTCTTTTTTAGCAGAGGCTACCAGTTGCTCAAATGTTTCTTCTGTTCGGGTACTGTATTCAAAATCCTTTTCTTGTAGCCACTGCACGAAATCATTGTATGTCTCATCCGATATCGAGAATGCTCTCGCCCCACTGATAGTTGGATTTTCAGCCCTGAACTTTGTGGCAAAATTGAAAATATGGCCTTCATGGCTGATGCTGGATAAAAAAGGTGCGGGTTTCCATTCATCAATGACCACATCTGGATCTATTCCACCGCCATCGTAGACCTCACGTCCATTGCGGGTGGTAAAGGTGTTTTTTAATGAATCGGCTACTTTGCCGACACTGCCATCGGGATTCCTATTGGAGTAATCCAAGGCCTGGATACAGCGGCCTGATGGAGTATAGTATTTGGCGGTTGTGATTTTTAATTGGGAATTGTAGGAAAGCTTTCTTGTGGCTTGTACAAGTCCTTTTCCAAAAGACTTTTGTCCAACCAGTACACCCCTGTCATAATCCTGAACCACTCCGGCTACAATTTCAGAAGCAGAAGCGCTGGAAGAGTTGATTAAAACAACCAGCGGAATCTCTTCATCCAGGGCATTGTCAAGAGTTCGGTAGGTTTTATTGAGGTCTTCAATTTTTCCTTTGGTATCTACCACCACCTGATCTTTGCCTATAAATACATTGCAGAGGTTTACCGACTCATGTAATAAACCTCCCGGATTATCCCTAAGGTCCAGAATAATTTTGGTTGCACCCTGCTTCTTAAGCTCCTTGGTAGCATCTTTTACATTTTTTCCGGCGTTGCGGGTAAACTCTACTAGTTTGATCATTCCAATATCTTCGGTGATCATGCCTTTGTAGGCGATATTATCGACCTGTATTTTACTTCTTTCTATGGTAAATGCTTGTGGCTCTGAGGCTCCGTATCTGTTAATCAGAATATTGACTTTAGACCCGGATTGGCCTTTGATCAATTGGCCCAGCTCATCATGAGACAGCCCTGCTACCTCAACTTCATCTACCTTAATGATTTCATCGCCTATTTCTAAGCCGGCCTCCTGTGCGGGATAACCTTCATAAATCATCATGATGACATGTTTATCTCCAATCTGTCCCGTTAGCGCTCCCAGTCCACCATATTCCCCGGTAGCCATGGTACGGTAGTCTTCTATATCATCCTCGGGAATGTATACAGTATAAGGGTCCAGATCATCCAGCATTTTATCAATGCCATTTCTGATGACCTCATTTGGATTGATTTCATCTACGTAATACTCATTGACTTCTTTATATAAGCTGGCGAATATTTCCAGGTTTCGTGCGATTTCAAAATAGGGATCTTTGGCAGTGGTGGCTAATAAGGTGACCACTAATAATGGCATTCCAACCCAAACGATTATCTTCCTCTTCATAAACTAATGGTTATGTCTAGCTCTAACGTAAAAAACACCAGAACTATTCATTTTTATTCAAATTTAACTATTTAAGTAATTCCCCTGTTTCTTTGTGTTTTATGGGACGTACGGTTATTTTCATGTAAATAAATATTTGTCTGTGATGGTTAGGGAAAAGTCTACATTTTATAATCGCGCGATTGCGCAATCTTTTTAAACCCTAATCATACTTCATCTTTAATATACCATTAAAACTTAAACTATGGCAAAGCAAAAAATGCCTCAACTAGTAAAAGATGACCCCTGGTTGGAATCTCAAAAAGAGGAAATACAAGCCAGAATAGATCGCTTCAAAGACAAGTTAAAAGATATTAAACAGTATCATGGAGGGCTTAAAAAATTTGCCCATGCCTATAAATTTTTTGGATTCAACTATGACACCCGCAAAAAAGGCTGGTGGTATCGCGAGTGGGCGCCGGCTGCAAAAGCATTGTTTCTGATAGGGGAATTTAACGGCTGGGACCGTACATCACATCCACTGATCAAAGCTGAGAATGGCGTCTGGGAGATTTTTCTGGCTGACAAAGACCATAAAAACCTGGGTCATGGTACCAAAGTGAAAGTACATGTAGTCTCAGAAAAGAATGCAAGGGACAGAGTCCCGGCCTATATTAAATATGCAGTGCAGCCGGAGGGGAGTGTAGACTTTGTCGGTGAAATATATGCACCTGAGCAATCATTCGAGTGGACTGATGCAAATTTTGATGGATCGATGGCATATGAGCAGCCTGTGATCTATGAATGCCATGTAGGGATGGCCCAGGAAAAGGAAGGCCTGGGTACCTACCGGGAGTTTGCTGACAATATTTTGCCACATATTAAAGATAATGGTTACAATGCCATACAGGTAATGGCCGTTCAGGAACATCCTTATTATGGGTCGTTTGGCTATCATGTGAGCAGCTTTTTTGCGCCTTCCAGCCGTTTTGGTACACCTGATGATCTCAGATATATGATCAACAAGGCCCATGAGTTGGGAATTGCAGTGATCATGGATATTGTTCATAGCCATGCAGTTAAAAATATTGCCGAAGGGCTCAATGAATTTGACGGGTCTGATCACCAGTATTTCCATCCAGGAGGAAGAGGCTATCATGAAGGCTGGGATTCCAAGCTTTTTGATTATGGTAAAACAGAAGTACTTCAATTTCTCTTGAGTAATGTGCGCTACTGGTTGGAGGAATTTCATTTTGACGGATTCCGATACGATGGGGTGACTTCCATGCTTTATTTCCACCATGGCAATATCAGCTTCGATAATTATGATAAGTATTTCAAGGAAGGGGTTGATTGGGATGTGCTGGTTTATATGCAGCTGGCAGCTACACTCGCCAAAGAGATAAAGCCGAGCTCGATTCTAATTGCCGAGGATATGAGCGGCATGCCTGGTTTATGCAGACCAGTGAAAGATGGTGGACTGGGTTTTGATTTCAGACTGGCCATGGGTATACCCGATTATTGGATCAAAACGCTGAAGGAGAAAAAAGACGAGGATTGGAACATCCATGAGATTTGGGGAGTGATGGCAAACAGGCGGTATGGTGAGCGAACCATAGCCTATGCAGAATCGCACGACCAGGCTTTGGTCGGGGATAAAACACTGGCCTTTTGGCTGATGGATAAGGAAATGTACTTCAGCATGCATGTGGATCATGAAAACCTGGTGATCGATAGAGGCATAGCTCTGCTTAAGTTGATCCGCGCCATTTCTATGTCTCTTGGAGGTGAAGGGTATCTCAATTTCATAGGCAATGAATTTGGCCACCCCGAGTGGATCGATTTTCCCAGGGAAGGCAATAACTGGAGCTACAAATATGCTCGCAGACAATGGTCTCTGCTTCACAATGAGGATCTTAAATATAAATACCTCAATAACTTCGACCGGGACTTGATCAGGGCGGTAAAAGAAAATCATGTGCTATCCAGCCTGCCGGGCCAGCAACTCAACATGGACATGGATAATAAGACGATCATTTTTGAGCGGGCCAATTTGATTTTCTGTATCAATTTTCACCCAACCAACTCAATTCCCGACTACCGCTTTAAAGTAGAAAAATCAGGGAAATACAAGGTACTCTTGAATAGCGACCATGAAAAATACGGCGGGTTTAACCGGGTGGATGATGTGATGTCGTACCCAACCGTGACCCTATTTGGAGAACATTTTTTAAGTGTGTATCTGCCAAACCGTACTTGCTTAATTCTAAAGAAGTTGTCTTAAAATCGTGCTATTTATAGGCTAAATTTGCACCCGTGGAGAGGAGATTGGAAAAAGATTTGCTGGGGCCGCTGGGTAAGAGATTAAAAGGAGAGTTTTATTTTGACGAGACGATGCGTCGGCTTTACGCTACCGACGCATCTGCCTACCGTGAAATGCCTCTGGCAGTAGCTATGCCAAGGGACGAGTCTGATGTAAAAACGCTCATTGATTTTGCCAGGGACAATAATACCCCCTTGATACCCCGTACCGCCGGCACCTCACTGGCCGGTCAGGTAGTAGGTAGTGGTATTGTGGTGGATGTAAGTAAATATTTTAACCAGGTACTGGAGGTTAATGAAGATGAAAAATGGGTGCGTGTGCAACCAGGAGTAATCCGCGATGACCTCAATAAGCATCTGGCAAAATATGGCCTTTATTTTGGGCCTGAAACCTCTACAGCCAATAGGGCCATGATTGGCGGTATGATTGGTAATAATTCATGTGGTGCCAATTCAGTAGTTTATGGCAGCACCAGAGATCATTTGCTGGAAGTAAAGGCATTTTTGGCCAATGGTGCTTTGACCTATTTTAATGCCGTTGACCATGAGGCATTTCTAAAAAAATGCTCAGGTACTTCAAACGAATCTGAGTTTGAAACCAATATTTACAGGACGGTACAGGAAATCCTGATGGATGAAGAAAATGTGGAGGAAATTCGAAAGGAGTTTCCAAAACCTTCAATCCACCGTAGAAATACAGGATATGCGCTTGACTTATTGTCATATACCCAGCCTTTTCATGAGGGCGGTGACCCTTTCAACTTTTGTCAGCTGATTGCCGGTTCAGAGGGTACGCTGGCATTTATAACAGAGGCAAAGCTGGCACTCCGTACGCTGCCACCCCGTCATAAAGCACTGGTATGCATTCATTGCGATAGCATTAGGGAATCTTTGGAAGCCAATTTAGTGGCGCTAAAGTACAATCCACAGGCATCTGAATTGATGGATAAGTATATCCTTGATTGTACTAAAGAAAACACTCTTTATCGGAAGAACAGATTTTTTGTGAAAGGCGATCCTGCCGCGATACTGGTAGTAGAAATTGCCCACGAAAACGAGGAGGAGCTAGACTTTCAGGTGAAGCAGATGGTGGCTCACTTAAAGAAGGAAGAGTTGGGGCAATATTACCCGGTTATTACGGGTGATGACATTCCAAAAGTATGGAATCTTAGGAAAGCGGGTCTTGGATTGTTGGCCAATATCCCCGGAGATGCTAAGCCGGTACCGGTCATTGAAGATACAGCGGTAGACGTTGCAGACCTACCTGATTATATAGCAGAATTCAATAAAATCCTTGCCCGCTATGGTTTGCATTGTGTGCATTATGCCCATGCTGGCAGTGGGGAACTTCACCTAAGGCCTATTTTAAATCTGAAAACCGAAGAAGGTACCAGGCTTTTCAGGGTCATAGCTGAAGAAATTGCCATCCTGGTGAAAAAATACAGAGGCTCGCTTAGTGGAGAACACGGAGATGGCCGCCTGCGAGGGGAATTTATCCAGCAGATGGTAGGAGAGCACAACTATCAATTGCTTCGCCAGATAAAAGAGGCCTGGGATCCTCAAAATATTTTCAACCCGGGGAAAATTATCGATACCCCGCCCATGGATACCCAGCTTAGGTACACTCCTGGTCAGGAGACGCCCATGCTGAATACCTATTACGACTGGAATAAATACCAGGGTGTAATTCGAGCTGCTGAGCAATGTAATGGATCAGGGGATTGTCGCAAGTCGCACCTTTCAGGAGGTACCATGTGCCCCAGCTACATGGCAACGCGCAATGAAAAGGAAACGACCAGGGCCAGGGCCAACATCCTCCGGGAGATGCTTACCCATTCCACAAAGGACAATCCTTTTGATCATGAAGAGATCAAAGAAGTGATGGACTTGTGCCTAAGCTGCAAGGGATGCAAGTCTGAGTGTCCATCTAATGTGGATCTGGCAAAGCTAAAAGGGGAATTTCTCCAGCATTATTATGATGCCAATGGTGTACCCCGAACCGTAAAAATTGTTGCCAGTTTTACCAAAGCCAATAAACTTGCCTCCATCGCCCCATGGGCATATAACTTCATTACCGGCTTTCAACCGACTGGCCAGTTGATCAAGAAAATCTCGGGATTTGCACCTCAGCGATCATTGCCCAGGTTGCATTCTTCCACCCTGGAGAAATGGTTTAAAAAGAAGTTCAAGCCTAAAACTTACACGGATCAGGTCATTGGAGAGGTGAATTTCTTTTGCGATGAATTCACCAATTTCAATGATACCCTGGTCGGCATAAAGGCCATCAAACTGCTCGATCATATCAACTACAAAGTGCACCTGCCAGAGCATCTTGAAAGCGCCCGTACTTATTTGTCAAAAGGCTTGCTGATTCAGGCCCGCGAAATTATTGACCGAAATATTGAGCTATTGCATAATAAGGTCAGCGCTGAAAAGCCGTTGGTAGGTATAGAGCCCTCGGCGATACTTTCTTTTAGGGACGAATACCCTGATCTATGCAGCCCCTCATTGAAAGCAAAAGCCGCAAAACTGGCAGAGCATACTTATACCATAGAAGAATATTTGGCCAAATTAGCAGATAAGGGGCATTTGGCAACTAAGAATTTCAACACTGAGAAGCGCCTCATTAAAGTGCATGGGCATTGCCATCAGAAGGCGATATCATCGATGACACCAACCAAAAAGCTATTGACGCTGCCAGCCAACTACGAAGTGCACATGATCCCATCGGGTTGCTGTGGCATGGCCGGTTCTTTTGGCTATGAAAAGGATCATTACGAGCTGTCGATGCAGATTGGGGAGTTGGTGCTCTTTCCTACGATCCGCAAGCAAAGTTCGGAAACCATTATTGCTGCAGCGGGCACAAGTTGTCGCCACCAGATTTTGGATGGCACGGGCGTAAAAGCGCAGCATCCGGTGGAGATACTTTACGAAGCGCTTATTTAGGCCTTATCCTGATCGTACTTTAATCCAATTTCTGCTCTTATCCGATCAAGCGTACGCATGAGCCGAAGGCTATCTTCTGAAGTCCAAGAGGGGGACTCATTGAGGCCGGCACCCAGGCAGCGGTGAACCTCTTCTATCTGATAGTTGAATCCGTTTCCTGTGTATTTCACTTTCACATGGCCCCTCAGCTTCCAATCCTGGATCAGGCTCATGGTAGTAAGCCCGTGGGATGGGTGGTGGATCAGCAACCTGCTTTTATCACCATGGATGCTGGTCTCCTGTGTGTTGTTTGAAATTAATGAGCAAAACAGCTGCGCCAGTACTCCATTGCCATAATCGAAAATAATAGCACATTGCTCATCTACATTGGTGTAGCCGATCACAGCAGTGGCTTTGATATGTTTAGGCTCTCCCAATAAGGTAAGGGCATAAAAAACAGGGTAAATCCCTACGTCCAGGAGTGACCCTCCGGCGAGTTCCCTGTTGAATAATCTGCTGGAAGGGTCGAATTTGGCTTTAAATCCAAAATCAGAGAATAATGAGATCACTTTGCCCAGCTCACCAGACTCTACGAGCTCTTTAGCCTTAATGTAGGTAGGTAAAAACCTTGTCCAGAGGGCCTCCATCACGAAGAGTCCCTTAGATTTGGCCAGTGCATAGACCTCTCCGGCTTCTTTCTCGTTTACTGCAAATGGTTTTTCACAAACTACATGCTTGCCCTTTTCCAGGCACATTTTTGATAACTCTGCATGTCGATGGTGCGGTGTAGCGATGTACACTACATCAACCTCCGGATCATCAGCTAAATCTTCGTAGCTACCATAATAGCGGTTGGATTTATGCTGATAGGCAAAATTTTCAGCATTGTCAATATTCCTGGAGGCAACAGCCAGTAGCTCTGCATTAGAAAAAGTTTTTAGGGCCTCTGCAAATTTGTGGGCGATCTTCCCAAGGCCAACTATTCCCCATCTGTACTTATTCATTACGTCAGCTTATTACTATTTTTAAACAATATAGTTAACCTCTACGATATGAGGGTATAGGATTAGCAATCTGTTTAGGCTACACATTATGAAATTTTCTCTTGTTCTCATCATCAAACTCATGTTGCTCATGCCGCTGGCAATGCAGGCACAGAAGATCAATATGAATGATTATGACTGGCATAAGGGGTTCATTATGGCCCAAGAAAATCATTTTCGAGGGTTGGTGGCCTATGATGACCGATATGATGTGGTATATCTTAAATCTGAAGAAACCGGTCAGGTCAAAACATTTGCCACGCATCAAGTGGATACGGTAAAGATTTTTAATAGAGATACCCGCGTGACCCATATTTATGCGAATTACCCGGTTACTAATAAATATGGTTTTGAAGTACGGGAAATGTTTGAAGAAATTATAGTTGGCCCGGTTACATATTTGAAAAAAGGAACCTTTGAAAACCTCTCTCAATATCAAGGCAATATTGGCATAGCAGGCAACACTAAAGCCATAGATCTTGTGAAATATTACCTTTATTATGATAACAGGCTGGAAGAAATTAAGAATTTCGAAAAGCAAATTTTGAAAATCTTTGATATCTCAAGGAAAGATCTGCGTAGAGTGCTAAAGCGCTATAGTATCAAAATTGAAAGCCCCCGTGGTGAAGCGCGATGCGTGTATCACCTGAATGAAATGCTGGCAGCAGATGAAGTAGCCCTAAGTATTCGGTAACAGCCACTCGTGAGGCATGGCCTGATCTCCTGAAAAAGCCTGGGCAATCAATTCACCTACGGCTGGCCCGTGCTTAAAGCCATGGCCTGAGCCTCCACCAAGCACAAAAATATTTTTTTGGTTGGGATGCCTATCAAAAATAAAATGTCCATTGGCAGTATTGGAATATTGACAAACCCTGGCTTCAAGAAGCGGTGCATTTTCCATTCCATAAAATCTTTTGGCGAGGAATGACCTGGCGGCTTCCACTAAAGCAGTTGTAGGTGTTCTGTCACCCTGCGTGGGGTCAAAACTTCCGCCTCGTTGATCTGTGGCTACTTTAAAGCCTCGATGTTTTGTAGAAGGCACCCCATAAAAGGATTGCTCTTCTTCCTGAATAATCCAGGTGGGAAGCTTTTCCAATGATGCTGCTTGTTTGGCAGGAATGCCGAAATAATAAATTTCCTGCCTTGTTACTGATAAATGGGGTGCCAGCCACTCGGGGAAAAGCTGCGGTAGCCAGGGCCCGCAAGCACAAATAAATGCATCAGCTTCTATTTGACTGCCATCTTCAAGGCGCAGAGTCTTGCCATTATCAAGCAGGGCATTCATATCGGGCAGTTTTTGTAAATACTGACCTCCCTGCTGCACAAAAAAATCCCGCACTGCCACACAAGATTCTCTGGCAAGTAGATAGCCGGTTTTTTGCTCATGCACAATGTGTTTGAGCCCCTCAATATTTATTCCGGGAAATCGTTCAGTAACTTCAGCTGGATTCAATTTTTCATAAGGAAGTTGGACTTCATCCAGATAGCTGCATGCAAGGTCAATCATAGGGTCAGCTTCGGCTGACATCCACAGGTTGCCAGTAGGGTACAGGCATTGTACGCCAAAACGCTCCTGATAGGCTTCCCAAAGCACATAGGCTCTGGTAGCCAGCCTGGTGTAAAATCCATCGCCACCGTAGATCATGCGGATCAGGCGGGATTCACCTCCAGAGCTGGCCCTACTGTTGCCCGGCCCCCAGGGATCAATCAAGGTCACCCGGAATCCTTTTTCCAGTAGCATCAGGGCTGTCCACCCACCAAACACCCCTGCACCCAGTACAGCGATGTGCGCATTTTTTGGTAGATCGATATGACGCTGTACGGCTGGTTTTGAGGTGCTACCAGGGGCAAATGTGATTGAACTTGTGCTCATAATGCCGAATTTATTGAATGCCAATCATGTTTTCTATTAGTAGAGTGTGAATTATTAGCTTTGTCAACGATATCCTAAATTTTTAGAAGACATGGGAGACTCAAAACTTACTTTTCTGGAATCATGGAATACCGCCATGTTTATTTTGGCGGCCTCAGCAGTAGTCTTTTCAGTACTGGTTTACATCTATTTCAAGGTGTCTTACTTTGTAAAAAAAACACTTAAGGATAAGCATGATTTTGTAAGCAAGTATGAAGTGAAATTGCTGCAGATCAGTCATTTTGCAATCGCAGTGGCCATTATGCTGGTAGCCAACACTTACAAAAGTGAGACCGTAGCACTGAGTATAGTTTGGTTTTTCATTCGTTTTTTTATTGCAGTAGCTATTGGTACCCTCTACGGTTATGTAGCCTATCTTATTTTCAGGTATTATTATCCTACCAGAGTAAGCAAAAAGCTGCATAAACTGCGCTACACACCCAGAAAAAATCCCAAGACAGGCAACAAAATGAAGCTACTCAGCGAGGAAGAGGAAGACGCTTACCTCGATGAGGGTATGCAGGCTGAGGAGGATGTTTTCTCTGTAGACTATGATGTGTGGATAGATGAAGAAACAGGCGATACACAAATAGAAAAATATGATGGTCGTCTCAAAGCGCTGGAATGCGATCGATGTGGTTTCATGACGCTGAAGCTGGAAAAAGAGGAAGTTCTGAAACCTGCCACAGCCATTCACGATGGGGAATTGCGGCAGCATTATAAATGTACCTACTGTGGGCGCATCAGACGCAAGGAGGTGAGTCTCTCCAAGGTAAACTCGGAAGCGGAAATAAGGCAGGCCGCTGGCAATCGTTTGGATGCTGATCCGTTACATTCACATGCTCATGTCACATTGGTAAAAATGGAGATTCATGATAATATAGGAGAAAGCAGCACCTTTGAATTTCAAAATATAGAAGAGGCAACCCGATTTTTAAATGAATTTAAAATCAGTAAACTGAACAAAGATTGACTACATTTTTTATTGCAGTTTATTGCTGGTCAACAATGCTGTTTCAGCAGGATCAGTTGGCTACACTATATATTAAGGTAAACGGAAGTTCTTATGAGGGTAAACCTGTATTAGTAGCCTTATATAATCAATACGATGAATTTCTATCCGACAATAGTTTTAAAAATACTACTGCTTTATTGAAGGCTGGACAAAATACACTTCAAATTGAGAAGGTGCCGATGGGGGTATATGCCGTCAGCTTATTTGTAGATATGAATGAAAATGGAGCTTTAGATACCAATTGGATGGGTATACCCAAAGAGCCCTATGCTTTTAGCAACAACGCTAAAGGAAAATTTGGACCTCCGGAATTCAAAGATGCCAGGTTCCTGGTGGATCAAAAGGAAGTAAACATTTCCATCACAATTAAATAAAATAGCTCCGCTTGTAAATATTAACATTACTTTTTAGAGGATAAACCTATTTTTGCAGTGGTAAACCCAAGTAATGGCCCTCAGTAAATTTTATTTGAATCGATATAGGGGTTAATCTTGAGCCAGCTGTTTACTAACGAGACTAAAAATACCTAATACCTTAACCGTTTTTTCATGCAAAGAGTAGTACTCTGCCTCTTCCTGTTGTTAGCTATCATTACTAAAGTTGCTGCCCAGAATACCCCGACCTTACCACCACCTGTAGTAGCCATACAGTCCAAGAAGGAATTAAGGCACCAGGACATCATCTATGGAGCCAATATTTATACTGCTCTCGGCTTTGGTGCAGGGTCAGGACTGATTTCCTTTTTGCCTACAAACCCAGAGCCTAATTTTGTAAACCAGGAATATACGGTAACTGTAAATGCTTCATTCCGATACAGCATAGGTGCAAGCTTTCAAATTAGAAATCTTGAGCTCGGCGTAGTTGGAGGGCCAGAGGTTTACCAGGTAGGAGAGCAAATTCGCAGGTTAATCCGATCAGAGACTGACCCGGCAGTTATCAGAAACCTTCGGGAAAACCGCAACTATATTTGGCTTGACGATAACACCTATGTGATTCGACAAACCAATCGTAGTGCAGGGGCATGGCCAAGATATATTATCCATTACGGTGCTTTTGCTGAATACAATATTGATATCACTCGAAAATTTAGGCTTTCTCCAACAGTTGGCTATAATACCTACGCCTATTTCAATACTATGCCCTTTGAAGTAGGCAATGAAAAAGAGGTGGCTGACTATTTTGATGATCGCCATCAATACCATGCGGGCTTACGCATAAAGCTGATCATGAACAGGCGGGCTTACCTCGGTTTTGGAGTGCTTAGAAGGTACACCACTTTTGACGCAAGAGATTATTTTAATGATATTCAGCCCGATACTTACAAGCAGGAATACAGCCAGACTTTCTTTGAGTTTACCTACACCTACCGATTCTGGGAACTATAAGTAAGCTGACAATTTTAGACCAATAAGAACAGACATTTGATTACATGACCAAATGCCGAAGTTGGGCAGCTTTGGCAATCCAGCTAATGATCCGACTTAGCGACAAGCGCTGGGTGGTGTTTTCGCCGGGCTTAAACTGATATTCAATAAGCACCGTAGCATCAGAAGGGTTGTAGCTAAGAATATCCACTACCTTATTCCGCTGGTGATGCTCAATGACGATACGGTGATTAATTAAATCTTCGATAGAATTTATATGATGGAGTTTCATGGCCGTGGACTTTAATATCCTAAAGTTGACATACAACCCTCACATTTACTACAGTGTATCACCTAATGGTAAATTTAGGTATACCTACTTATTGGAATTGGTTAAATTAATTATATATATTTAAAGTGTTATAATTATTATATAATATAAAAAAAACAATGAATCGTTGGCTGTTTATATTTTCGATGACGGCTTTGATAGCAACAGCTATATATATAGAGGATAATGAAATTGCTAATACATGGTTACTGGTCTTTTTAGGGACCTGGGCAATTACAATATTACGCAGAGTTTATTTACAAATTAGACCCTGGTGGGGAGGAGATCTTGAGGATATTCCAAAATATTTTATGAAGCCATAAATAGAAATCTTTATGTGTCACTCTTTGTGGTTTGGTTAATTGCACATTACTACATTATTGAAGTAAAACAATTGAACCATATAACTACCATGATGCTGATATTTTTGGTATTGCTATTCCTGAGGAGACATTATTTGAAAATGAAGCCCTGGTGGGGAGGTAACCTAGAGGATATTCCTAAATATTTTCAAAAACCTTAAGCATGAGTAAGTCAACCGAAATATTGGGTTGCCTTGGGATATTGCTGGTTCTAGCTGCAATCACATTGATTCTCAATTGGGGACTTATAGAGGTGGGCGTAGATAGGGATAGTTTTATCTTAAAAGTCTTAATGCCAGCTTTTGTGGGCTTGTCCTTTTTGCCTTTATGGCGATGGTTTCAAAAGCAAGTTCAGTAAGGAAAGGAGAAAGAAAATTGAGCCTGGCTTTTTGCTTACAACAGCATTATAGTTGTAGTAAAGGGATGCTGTCATTCCACATTGTTCCAATCACTTTATATTTTCAAACCATTCTAAATAATTCTTTTAGGCAAGAACGATTATGTAATACTCCTAAATTATTATAAATTTGTTATGCATGCATACTAAATTTATGAATTCTAGATTTACATGTTTGCATTATTCATGTGCATGAATACTAACGATTAGAACAGATTGGGAAAAGGAGCGAAAAAACTTGAAGATAAAAAAAAACCCAGACCGATAGATCTGGGTTTTGGTGGTGCTGAGTGGATTCGAACCACCGACTCACGGATTTTCAGTCCGATGCTCTACCAACTGAGCTACAGCACCTCCTTATAAAGTGGTGCAAAAGTATAGAAATAATGTACATGGCCAAAGAATTTTAAAAAATAAAACCTAAGTGCATATTCAATGGAATACCTGTCTCAAATAGCGTTCTTATTGACTTTTCTGGTTTTTGGATTCTTCATCTACCAGCGAATTGCCAGGATTAAAGGCAACATCCAAATGGGTAAAGACCTTGAGCTCTCCGGCCCCAAAGAAGACCGATGGAAAACTATGATGCTCGTAGCTTTTGGGCAGCAAAAGATGTTCAAAAACTGGATTCCGGCTGTGTTTCACTTCTTCATTTATATTGGTTTTGTCATTATAAACCTGGAGGTATTGGAATTCATCATCGACGGGTTGGCAGGAACACATAGAATATTTGCTCCACTGCTAGGGCCTGCTTATACTGTAGCACTTAATTTCTTTGAGTTCCTTGCCGTATTGGTTGTGTTGGCATGCGTGGTGTTCCTGATACGCAGGAATATCCTTAATGTGAATCGATTCAAAAAGCCTGAAATGAAGGGCTGGCCCGCTCTGGATGCCAATTTGATTTTGATTATTGAAATCATTTTGATGGCTGCCATATTTACAATGAATGCAACGGATCAGATTTTACAGGATAGAGGCGTAGCAGGCTATACCCAAACGGGCACTTTCTTTTTCAGCAGCTTATTTATTCCATTATTTGAAGGAATGAGTAATGATGCATTGGTCATGACCGAGCGAATTGCCTGGTGGTTCCATATTATTGGTATCCTGGCTTTTGCGCTTTATGTAACCTACAGCAAGCATTTACATATATTCATGGCGTTCCCAAACACTTTCTACACAAGGCTTTACCCAAAAGGTAAGATGGAAAATATGCCGGTAGTGACCAATGAGGTTAAAATGATGCTTGGTATGCCTGTGGAAAACGGTGGCGGCGATCCTCCTGCAGAGATAGAAAGGTTTGGTGCAAAGGATGCCAATGATCTTTCGTGGAAAAACCTGATGGAGTCTTATGCCTGCACGGAATGC
Organism: Cyclobacteriaceae bacterium; assembly: GCA_965227155.1. Classification (GTDB taxonomy): domain Bacteria; phylum Bacteroidota; class Bacteroidia; order Cytophagales; family Cyclobacteriaceae; genus UBA6059. The sequence continues at coordinate 1,527,822 of OZ245731.1, read as the reverse complement.
GGCCGATGTACTGCCCAATGCCCTGCAAATCTTACTGGCAAGCAACTGTCGCCTCGAAAAATCATGATGGATACCAGAGACCGAATCGAGGAAATTGGCGAACAGGTGAAGGCAGGCAAAAAGCCGGGAGAGGATGGCAAATCCTTGCTAGGCGATTACATCACCAAAGAAGAAATTAATGCTTGTACAAGCTGCAATGCTTGTGTAGAAGCATGCCCTGTGAATATTAACCCGCTGGATATCATTCTGCAAATGCGAAGGTATGTAGCTATGGAAGAATCAGGCTCTCCTGCTTCCTGGAATGCCATGTTCCAAAATGTAGAAACAAACTTTGCCCCTTGGAAATTTGCACCGACAGACCGATTCAAATGGGCTAACGACTTAAAATCAACCGAATCTTCGACCGAATCTTAAAAACATATGAACTATAACGTACCCACAGTAGCAGACCTGAAAGCAAAAGGAGAAAGCCCAGAAGTTCTATTCTGGGTTGGATGTGCAGGTTCCTATGATGACCGATACAAAAGAGTTACCCAGGCTTTTGTTAAGATCTTAAACAAAGTAGGCGTGAATTTCGCCGTGCTGGGCACAGAGGAAAGTTGTACAGGAGATCCCGCCAGAAGAGCCGGCAATGAATTCTTATTTCAAATGCAGGCCATGAGCAATATCCAGGTGCTTAATGGTTATGAGATAAAGAAAATAGTAACTGCCTGTCCGCATTGTTTCAATACTATCAAAAATGAATACCCTGAGTTGGGTGGTAACTATGAGGTAGTACATCATAGTACCTTTTTACAGCAACTGATCAACGAGGGTAAGGTGAAACTGGAAGGGGGCGGAGAATTTAAAGGCAAGAAAATCACTTACCATGATTCCTGTTTCCTGGGAAGAGCTAATAATATTTATGAAGCACCCAGAGATGTATTGCAGGCCCTAGATGCAGACCTGGTAGAAATGAAGAGATGCCGAACCAAAGGTCTTTGCTGCGGCGCTGGTGGTGCGCAAATGTTTAAAGATGCTGAGAAAGGCAATAAGGAAATCAATATTGAGCGGACGGAGGAAGCGCTATCTACAGGAGCTAATATTATTGCCTCTGCTTGCCCATTTTGTATGACAATGATGTCGGATGGTGTGAAAAACAAAGAGCGGGAATCAGATGTACAGGTAAAAGACCTGGCAGAACTGATTGCCGAAGCACAAAAGCTCTAAATACAGCACCAATTTAGATCTGCATACACTACGTATTTTAAACTATACTAAAGTGTCTCATAAGCATCATTCATGTCAGGTTGAGCCTGTCGAAACCTTTCTTAAAGGCATTATGAATACATTTCGACGAGCTCAATGTGACATGAGACAAGGGTTTATACATTTATGAGACACCCTCATTTTTGTTTTAACTGATTCTTCCTCGATCAGGAAATTACGGGTTTTGATAAAGCCCTTGTTATAAACTATCTTTCATACATTTACGTTTTCAATAGCAAATTACCCATTATGTTAGTACCCTTTGAGTCATTACCAGATCATGCCCGCCTTTGGGTATATAAAGCTGATAGAGCATTTACTCCTGAAGAAAAAAGTCTTGTAGAAGCAAAACTAAAGGCATTCTGCGAGCAATGGGAAGCTCATAAAAAGCCCCTACAGTCAGGATTTTCATTAGTAGATGATTACTTCATTTTGCTGGCAGTAGATGAGGATAACCAGGAAGCCACAGGTTGCTCCATTGATTCTTCAGTAGGTGTCATCAAGGATATCAATGCCGCTTTACAAATAGATTTGTTTGACCGGTTAAAAATGCCGATTAAATTGAATGGAAAAATCGCTTTGGTTCAGCTTAATGAACTCAAGAAGAATCTAGTAAATGGGGATTATCCGGAAGATTTAAGGATCATTAACACTACTGCTCAGACCCTAAAAGATTATAGAACCGCTTGGGAGATACCGGTGGAAGATAGCTGGCTGGGTAGGTTTGTGCCTGTGAATTAAGGGATTGGAGGCTAGCATTTGTTTGATAGATACATGTAATAAGATATGAGAAAGCAGCACCTTATTGGGTTGATCATTCTAATCATGGTAGGATGTAGTCCTGCCAAGAAAGCTAAGAAAAGCTTCGATAATGCGGAGTTTAGTGCTGCTATTAATCATTACAAAAAAATCGCTAAGCCTGGTAACGCAGAAGCAAATTTTTACCTGGCAGAATCATATCGCCGCTCTAATCAGATTAAGCAGGCGGCACCTTATTATGAAACGGCAATCAATGCAGGTACCGATAAAGAAATTGCGCATATCTACTGGGCCAAGTCACTCAAAGCCAATGCCCGATATGATGAAAGCACTGAGGTGCTTCAAAACTACCTGGCCAAGGGAAAAGATCAGGATGTCTTAGCCCTTGCGAAAAAGGAGTTAGATAATACGGTTGCTGTATCCACAATCAAAGAGAAGCCCAACTATTACCGGGTGAAGCCGATGGCAGAAATTAATACACCCAATGCTGAGTATTCTGCAGTTTATAATAATGGAGAGTTGTTCTTTACCAGCAATAGGGAAGTGGGTAAAATCTATAAAGGTACAGGAACGGGTTTTACAGATATCTACAGGGTAAAAACAAGGGGGGCTATCGTAGATATGAGCTCCCTAAAACGGGTAGATCCCATCATCAATGATCCGGGAGTAAACGAAGGGTCGGTCACCTTCTCAAGAGATGGTAGTTTGATGATCTATGCCAAAGGCAACAGCGGCAAAGCTTCAGATTCTGAAAATGTAGACCTATATTTTGCCCGGTATAGAAATGGTCAGTGGTTTAGCCCAAGACCATTGAATATCAATGACCCAACCTATTGGGATTCCTGCCCGGCACTAACCAAAGATGGTAAGACATTATATTTTGCGTCTGACAGGCCCGGCGGGTACGGCGGAACGGACATTTATTCAGCTACATTAAACAGACGCGGCAGATGGGTGGATGTACGAAACCTGGGACCTGAAATCAACACTCCTGGAAATGAGATGTTTCCTCATGTAGACGATAATGGTATCCTTTATTTTTCTTCTAACGGGCATCCTGGCCTGGGTAAGCTGGATATTTTTATTGCAACCCGGGCAGGTGGTGAAATAACCATTGAAAATCCCGGTGAACCTATCAACTCTACAGGTGACGATTTTGCGATGCACATGTATGATCCGATCAGAGGCTTTCTAACCTCTAACAGGGAAGGTGGCGCAGGTGACGATGATATTTACACATTCGTAAATGATGACCCTGACCTGAAACTGGTCAATTATTTTTTAACCGGGGTGACTTATACCAAAGGCGAGGATGATCAATTAGATGTGTTGGCAAGTACAAAAGTTGTATTGCTGGATAAAGACAGTACCTTGATTGATGAAGCATTTACAGGAAATGATGGGGCCTATAATTTCAGAGTATACCCAGAGGAGACATATTACCTGATTGGCGAGAAAACAGATTATTTTACTACAAGGACAGAGTTCAGTACCATTGGCAGGTCGGTGGATAAAACACAACTGACAGAGATGGTAACAGATGTCACCTTCGAGCAGGATTTGGTTCTGGATCCTATTGTATTGGAGAAACCAATTGTGCTGGATAATATTTATTACGATCTGGACAAAGCCGATATTAGACCAGATGCTGCGAGAGAACTGGATAAACTGGTGACTACCATGAAAGATAATCCCGCCATTTCTATAGAATTAAGCTCCCATACCGATGCCCGCGCCAATGATGCCTATAACATGGAGTTATCGCAGCGTAGAGCACAATCAGCAGTAGATTACCTTGTTCAGAATGGCATACAACCAGGTCGATTGGTGGCTAGAGGCTATGGTGAAACAAGGCTGATCATCGACAATGCACAAACTGAAGAAGAGCATCAGGTGAACCGCCGCACTGAATTTAAAGTCATCAGTTATGAAAAGCGCAACTATGATGAAGATAGTGAGTACCTGGATGAAGATCGCTTTTTCATTAATACACCTGAAGATGACCCCCAAAATCCAGGTGGAGGTAGACCGTAGTTTACTTATCTATTAGTACTAAGGAATCTATACTTTCTAAGGAACCCATTTGCAGTGAAGGGGTTACCTTTGTGGCATGAACCAAAAATATAGTGCCAGAGGCGTATCTGCTGATAAGGAAGATGTGCACAATGCCATAAAAAATATTGATAAGGGCCTTTTTCCAAAGGCTTTTTGTAAGATCGTGCCCGACACACTTGCAAATGATCCTGAGGCATGTGTAGTGATGCATGCTGATGGTGCAGGTACTAAATCCTCTCTGGCCTACATGTACTGGAAAGAAACCGGAGATCTTTCAGTTTGGAAGGGGATTGCCCAAGATGCCATCATTATGAATGTCGATGACCTGCTTTGTGTGGGTGCAATGGATCAAATATTGTTGTCTTCTACCATTGGAAGAAATAAAAACCTCATCCCCGGAGAAGTAATCAAAGCGCTGATAGAAGGTACGGAAGAGGTACTTGAGATGCTGAGGTCACATGGCATTACCATTTACAGTACCGGAGGTGAAACCGCCGATTTGGGAGATTTGGTGCGTACTGTAGTGGTAGACAGCACCGTTACAGCCCGAATGGCGCGCAAAGATGTCATCGATAATGCCAATATTAAGCCTGGCAATGTCATTGTGGGGTTAGCCTCTTTTGGGCAGGCAAGCTACGAGCATGAGTACAATGGCGGCATGGGTAGTAATGGGCTCACATCGGCGCGGCACGATGTTTTTCATGCAGCCTATCGGGATAAGTTCCCGGAAAGTTTTGACCCGGCTATCGATAAAGACCTTACCTATACAGGAAGCTACCATCTCACTGATACAATCGAAGATGTGACTGTCGATATGGGCAAACTGGTGTTGTCACCGACCAGAACCTATGCACCGGTGCTGAAAGCCATAGCCAACGAACATAGAAATAGCATCGATGGTCTCATTCATTGCAGTGGGGGTGCACAAACCAAAGTCCTTCATTTTCTGGATCGATATCATGTGATCAAAGACAACCTCTTTGAAACACCTCCATTGTTCCGCATCATACAGGAAGAAAGTGGCACCGACTGGAAAGAAATGTATAAGGTTTTCAATATGGGCCATCGCATGGAGATTTATACCGATGAAAAATCTGCTTCATCGATGATGGCAATAGCAAAAACCTTTGGGATAGACTCCAGGATAATTGGGCATGTTACGGATTCTGCGGCAAAACAGGTGACAGTAAAGTCTCCGCATGGGACGTTTGAATATACCTAGCTTTATTTCGTAACAGTAATCCTACTATCGACACCAGCCAAACCAGCCCTTTGTTGATATCAAATAGCTGATCCAGTATAAAACCTTCAAAGCCATATACAATAGGGAATAAGAAAATGCCAATCCCCACTTTTAAGGAGGCATGAAACATAGGATCCGGCACGTAGCTCGCAATTATTTTCCTGAGAATAGTAATCGGAATGATATTGATCAAATATCCTATTTGACAAACGAATTCCTGCAATGTCGATTGATTACCTGGCGGGCTATTGACTTTTCCTTTGGCAAAAAGCTGTTGTGTGATAGCTGGATCCGTAATTCTATCACCCAGGGTATTTTGAAGTAAAAGTTCGTTTTGCTCATAGGGCTCAGGAATAATCACCATTTCAGCACTGATTTTATCTGAAAGATCCTCTTTGAGCGTACGGATGGTAGCCTGAGGATTGTCGAGGTATGATTCTCTAAGTGAATGTACGGCAATGGGTTCACCAAACCTCATACTTACCCGGCTCCCCGACCGGGTATGTGCACTGTAGTTAAATGTGACGGGTTGTATGTGTAGACTATTTTGCCAGGCCCCATATTCCAAAGCCCCAAAAGCTACTCTGGCGAACCCTTTGCTTAATGGCGGCATTTGTCGTTTAGCATTGTGATTACCCTCAGGGAAAATCAAAAGGGACTCCTGCTTGTTAAGCAAACTAAAACATTCGTTGAATACTTTATCATTTCCGCTGAGTGATGAAAAGCCATCACGAATTCTGAAAACCGGCATCATATACAACCAGCGTAGTATTTTGTTAGCAATCGGGTTTTTAAATACAGAAGCCCTCACCAGGGAGTGGATCCTGAGGTTGGTGAAACAAATCAACAGCAGGGCATCCATAAATGCATTCTGATGGTTGGGCGTGAAGATTACTGCACCTTCAGGAATGCGCTCTCTGCCCACCACTTTTATCTCCTTGAAATAAAACCGCAGGCCCAGTTTTACATAGTTTCGTAGCAAGCTGAAGAATATGCGCTGTATCATCGTGCAATTTTTGCTAAAACCGCCGACCATTGACCTGACCAGTAGGATGAAATTGCCAGCCCTGAAATCAAATGCCATATTCCCCACCAGGCTGCCACCAGGGCCATTCCACCAAGTCCATCAAAAAAGTTGAAAATCAATAAAAGCCCAAGCCCGGAGTTTTGGATGCCGGTTTCTATTGCCAGGCTTCTATTATCAGCCTCCTCCAGGCCCAGTAGTTTCCCCAACCCATAGCCACTGCTTAGTGCCAGGGCATTGTGAAGGAAGACAGTAAAAACCACATAATGTACATAATTGGCGATATTGTCAAGGTTGGCGTAAATGGCTATGAAAATTAGTGCGCCAAATACTATGATCGATCCCGGACGGATGATAGCATGGGCTTTGTCAGCAAATACTGGCAGATAATGCCTTGTCACCATACCCATTACCATAGGAATACCCAGAATTAGGCCAATCGTCATGAATAGACCCTGGCTATCCAGGCTTACTTCCCGCAATATCATTTGTGTAGGTGGATACAAGCCAGCCCAAAAAGCCAGGTTAAATGGTGTCATAAGGATGGAAAAGGCAGAAGAGAAACCAGTGAGGCTCACACTTAATGCAATATTCCCTTTTGACAGGGCCGACATGAAATTAGACACATTACCACCGGGGCAGGCAGCCACCATCATCATACCAAGCGCGATAGAAGGAATAGGCTCAATAACCAGGATGAGCAGGAAGGTGAGAAGCGGTAGTGCCAGAAACTGCGAGAAAATGCCTGCTATAGCAGCTTTGGGGGCTTTGAATAAATAAAGGAAATCCGAAGGCTTAAGCGACAATGCCACGCCATACATGATAAAGGCAAGGCATAAGTTTAGCCAAAACAGATTTCCTTCATTAAAGTTGATTCGTATTTGATCAATCTCCACTGGCACTTCTCCTTTTAAAGCAGAATTAATGATGGAATATAATCAAATTATTAAAATCAAATATGCCTAGTCAGACCAGCGCCAATCACCGGCAATTTTCAGTTTAAGCTTAAGGCCATGTCTTTCCAGAAAGGTTTTGGTGCTGGCATCATCCAGCTTTGTGGCTGGTAGCTGATCTGCCATAGCCAATTCATGCAATGCCATTGAACAAACCCTAACATTGTTGATCAAATGTTGCTCATCGACAAGGTCAAGATCATCGCAATCCGCATGATAGCAGCGGTAGATAGAGCGATCACCACCACCTATAGCTGAAAAATATGGAATTCCCTCAAGCATGAATGGCTGCTGATCACTGTGAAGTCCGGCCCTATTGCTGAATTCATTAGCGAAAGCTGTATCGATAGCCTGTATTTTCAGACCAACAGCCTTAAAAAACTCCTCCGCATCACCACGACCACCGGCGTTTAAGCCTTGAGGATTGGTGCCGGAATCAAGGTTCATTACATATTTCACATTATCAATCTCGCCGGATTCCTTGTGTTTATTGACATAATACCGGCTGCCTAGTAGGCCTTGCTCTTCACCCATCCACATGATAAATTCAATGGTGCGCTTGGGTTTGATATCCAAAACTTTGAAGGTGCGGGCAATATCTATGACTGAGAAGGAGCCAATACCATTGTCAATAGCACCAGTAGCCAAATCCCAACTGTCCAGGTGACCACCAACTATGATTTTTTCATCAGGGTAATCAGTTCCTTCGATAGTAGCAATGACATTACGTGCGTTGATCTTATCAGAGATGTTATCCATCTGTATCCGAGCAGTAACGGTCTCTTCATTGAGCCGCTCCTTGAGGGCAAAACCATCCTCATACCCGATGCACACCGCCGGTATTGGGATCAGGCTACCTGTTACAGAAGCTGTTCCTGTGAGTAAAACACCCCCTGGTACCTGGTTGAAAATGATGATTGCTTTGGCACCATAGTCGATGGCCAGTTTCGTTTTTTCAGAGCGATGCAGGTTTTCAACATCACCACTCTCAGGTAGTATGCCAATATAGCTTAACACGATTTTACCAGGGATTTCATCTTTTTTGGCTTCAAAATCCGCTTCCAATCCATTTCCCACATCTACCACTTCACCTTCCAGATCAGCAGCTACAGGTGAATGCGCCAGGCTTATCACAGAAGCCTCCTCAAAGTTTCCATCCTCACCACTTATTTGCATCGCAACTTCACCACGCGTCCAGGTTTCTACTTCAAAAGGATCATATCGTACATTTTCGAAACCATATTCTTTGAAAAGGTTGTAAGTGTACTCTTCGGCCTGTTGACCATTGGGTGAACCGGTAAGCCTATGCCCAATATTGGTAAGTGCATAAGCGAGTGTTTCATAAACTTTTGAGTTTTGGCTTACTTCATCATTAATTTGTTGAAGCATGTTTTTTTCTGCTGCCGGACCACAGGCAGCAAGAATAAGAAATAGGGAAGCAAATTTTTTCATCTTAGCATTTTTGTTAAAACGAGTAAAATAGATAAGCGCAATGATTCTGGCAATGCTCATTTGACCAGCGGGCAATTTTTGTTCACACTTTTCCAACTATCTAATCTCATAGTGACTCTTTGATATAAACAATAGAAGATTGACCTATGAAGCATTTTTGGATAATCGGACTGCTATTTTTAACCATGGGGTGTGGAAATGAAGATTACCCACTGCCTGCAAACAAAATAAATCAGGCTAACGATAATGAAACCAGCCTCTCAATAATCTCTTCAGCGGAACTTCAAATTGACCAATTGGAGTCAGATCCTTTTCAGATCATTTCAGCGACACCCTATGCCGCTGGATTTTCATTAAAGGTTCAATACGGAGGGGGCTGCGCAGATCATGATTTTACAATTTTATGGGATCAGCTCATAGCAGAGTCATACCCACCACAAGTGGCATTCATAATAACACATCAAGACCATGATGATCCCTGCGATGCAATTGTGACCGATAGCTTATTTGTTCCATATGCTCAATTGATAGAGGATGTGGGCATTTTTGATCCTATGTTCGTGCACATCAATAATTTTTCGAATGAAGAACAGGTAACTGTTGATAGTAGAGCTCACCAGTTTAGTGAGGCAGGCTGTGAAGTGCCCGTGATTGCCAGAGCTGTAGCCTGTGCTGAAGGACCATTGGGCGAATTCTTATTTGAGACAGGTGAAAAACTTGAATTCACCAACCTAAGAATTTGGCTGGATCCCGCTGATTTGAGCGTAGAGCTTTCAGAACTGGCGCTTACTGACGGGCAATCTTATACTGCGAAAGTTAAACCTGTATTCAACAGCGAGTGGTGGTGGGACGGTATTGATTGTCCATTGGGTGTGGATAGCTTAGGTGCTGTCTATCCGGTAGAAATAGTCTGTATACAATGAAAAAAGGCCTGATTTACAGGCCTTCTGCTTCCACTTCTTTTACTTCGGGCACAAGCCTTTTCAAAAGATTTTCGATACCCATCTTTAAAGTTACGGTAGAGGATGGACAACCACTGCAAGAGCCTTGCAGCAACACTTTCACCTTGCCATCTACAAATGAGTGGTAAGAGATAGCACCACCGTCTTGCTCTACAGCAGGCTTGATGTATTCTTCCAAAATGCCTTTGATCTTGACGTCTATTTCAGAATCGTCCTCTTTAATTTCATTGGCATCTTCCTTTGCCTGAAGCAAAAGTGGCTTATCGGCTTCCAGATAGCTTTTTATATAATTTTTTATCTCATGCTTTACCTCTTCCCACTCTACACTTTCATCTTTGGTAACGGTCACGAAATTGCTCATGTAAAATACACGCTTCACATAAGGAAAATCGAAGAGTTCTTTTGCCAATGGTGCCTGGGCAGCACTTTCCTGATCAGGAAAATCCTGGCTTACACCTTCAGGCATCAGCATAAAATTGGCCACAAACTTCAGAGAGTTTGGGTTGGGGTTTGACTCTAAATATAAATTGACCATTCTGGGTGATTGTGTCTGCATGATATTCTTGTTTTTTACAAAACTACAACGTCTGAGATCAAAATTAAGTTTAGCTAAAATTCAATTGAGCTAAGCAGCCTCTTCATCAGGTGCCAGTTCGCCTTCCGAGCTGGCGATTAATGTGGCCACCGTAGCATCGCCGGTAACATTTACCACTGTACGGAACATATCCAGAATGCGATCAACCGGGAAAATAATCGCGATCCAGGCTGGGTTTAACCCTACAGACTGCAATACGATAATCATCATGACCAATCCGGCACTGGGAACGGCTGCCGATCCGATGGAGGCCAATGTGGCCGTAAATACTATGGTCAATTGCTGCCCGAGTGTTAGGTCGATCATATGCAACTGAGCCATAAATACAACGGCAACCGCCTGATAAAGACTGGTGCCATCCATATTGACTGTGGCCCCAATAGGAAGCACAAAACTTGATACATTTTTGGAAACACCCATATTTTCTTCTACGCATTCCATGGTCACAGGCAGTGTGGCTGCACTACTGCTGGTAGAAAATGCCAAAAACTGGGCCGGACTTATATTCCTAAAGAATTTTTTGTAGTCGATTTTTTTGATGAATAGTGAAGCTATGATGGGATAAAACACAAAGATCATAAACATAAGCCCTACGAATACTGTAAGAGAATAGCTTCCCAGGCCTTTAAAAATCTCAAATACCTCTGCCGGGGTATTGGCCATTTTAGCAATTACACCAGCAAGCAAAGCGAACACAAAAAATGGTGCTACCTGCATGATCATTTCCACCATCTTCAGGAATACTTCATTTATGCTATTGACAAAATCGATGACAGGCTTTGAAGTTTCCGGTGGCAGTACGGCCAGCGTAATACCAAAAAATATGGCAAAGAAAATGACCTGCAACATGAGAGAGTTATCACTGATGGCCTCTATGATGTTCTGAGGAACCATATCCACCAGAAACTGTAGTGGACTGGTATCTTTGGTTTTTTCAGCATTTGCTTTCATTTTCTCAACATCCTGTCCTCCTGATTGAGAGGCCTGATATTCAGGATTGTTGGTTACCTCCTGTACTATTTGTTCATATTGTGGATCCCCGAGAAAGTCCTTTCCATCTTTGGGCTTAACACCGGCAGTTTCATCAACCCATAATTCGTAAGAGATCCTATTTTTTATGCGTTGAGAATCATCTAAATGAGTGCCCGGTTTTACAAGATTAACCAGCAGCAAGCCAATGCCAACTGCACTTACGGTTGTTACCATGTATATAGCAAGGGTCTTTGCACCCATCTTCCCCAGTCGGGAAATATCACTAAGCCCCGATATACCACCAATGATGGAAAACAATACCAGCGGAACAGCAATAAACTTCAGCAGCCTTATGAATATAGTGCCAAATGGGTCTATCCAGTTGATGGTAAATTCATTCCATCCCATCGCGCTGGAGATAAAGGCGTAAAGGATACCCAGGACTAATCCGATGATGATCTTTACGTGAAGAGGCAATTTTTTCATATTAACCGCGTGGTTTGATTTGCTAAATAAAAGTCTAAAATAACCAATGCCGCCATAGCTTCCACTATAGGCACTGCTCTGGGTACAACACAAGGGTCATGTCGGCCCTTTCCCTGTACTACTGTTTCCTTACCCGATTCATCTATGCTTTTTTGGTCGTCCATAATGGTGGCCACCGGCTTAAAGGCCACCCTGAAATATATATCCTGACCGTTGGAAATACCACCCTGAATACCACCAGAATGATTAGTTTTTGTTTTTACCTGATTATTTTCTTTGTAAAACTCGTCATTGTGTTGTGAGCCATACATGGCAACACCGGCAAATCCACTACCATATTCAAAACCTTTGACTGCATTGATACTGAGCATGGCCTTACCTAATTCGGCATGCAGTTTATCAAAAACGGGCTCACCCAGTCCCGCCGGGACACCCTGAATTACGCAGCTTACTATGCCACCAATGGTATCTCTGTTTTTACGGGTCTGGTCTATTAAGGTGATCATTTGCTCTGCCACATCAGGATCAGGGCAGCGCACAATGTTTTCTTCCGCTTTAGCCAGATCCATATCCTGATATTGCTTATGCAGTGCAAGATTTCCTACCTGGGATACGTATGCCTGAATGACAATATTCTTTTGGGCAAGAATTTGCTTTGCTATGGCACCGGCAGCAACCCTGGCTGCTGTTTCCCGCGCCGAGCTTCTGCCACCTCCACGGTAGTCTCTGATCCCATATTTTTCCTGATAGGTGTAATCCGCATGGGATGGCCGAAACTTATCAGCTATGTGGCTGTAGTCTTTACTTTTCTGATCTTGATTGTAAATAACCATGGCCAGGGGTGTACCAGTTGTTTTACCTTCAAAAACACCCGATAAAATTTCCACTACATCACCTTCCTTACGTTGGGTGGTAATTTTGGACTGACCAGGCTTGCGGCGATCCATCTCTCGCTGAATAAATCCTTTATCGATGGTAATACCAGCAGGGCAGCCATCGATGGTTACACCAATCGCCCTGCCATGAGATTCGCCGTAAGTTGTGATTTTAAAATGTTTGCCGTAGGAGTTACTCATCCACTATTTTCTAAATACCAGAAATGCCGTGGCTACGAACATAAGTAAAATAAAAATGTTAGCAAAAGTCTTAAAATACCCACGGTCATCTCGCTGGATCAGCTTATTGTCTCGCAGTGAGATCATATCATAGAATGAGCCCATATCTGTGGATAAAATAGCCTCATTTTTCTTACTTTCACCCGTAACAACCACCTGTATTTCTGAACTAAGGGTATCATACCTTTCCCTGCTGGTATCAAAATAAACCCATTGAAAATAGTCGCTTAGATTAAAATTGCCGGGCTCATTGGGGATGCCGTAGTAATTGAATTGTTTACTACCGCGTACTCTACCCGCAGACCGCATGATGTCCTGTTGGATGTTAGGAGGATAAAAGTCAAAATTGCTGTCATCATTAATAACTGGTTTGTTGATGGCAGAAATGTTTCCTTCACCCTGTATTTCGAAGGTATAATTGAAACTGTTACCCGTTTGAATATTGCGGTCTGATATGTTTTCCTTCAAACGATACATGCCTACTGAAACCTGGTTCTTCAAGGGATGAGGGGGGAGATCTACTACTTTGATGGCTTTTGGTTTGGAATAGAAAGTTTCGAAATCTTCCTGCTTATTTTGTCCGAAGAAGCTGGGGTTTTTAGCCACCTTGTATTTTATCAACTCCAAACCAACCGATGGAAAGCTTATATCCTCCAGATTGAGAGGGTAATAGGTAGCCTGAAAAATTTTGTATTGCGAGTAGCGCTTATCTCCCAGGGTGACCGGCTCTCCATTGATATTGTCAATATTGAAATTTTCTTCCCAGCAGTTTGAAGGTTTTATTTCTTTGATGATATCGGTGATTTGGCGGCCCAGCTCATAAAAACGCATGTCGGCGCGATTACTTTCTGACACATAGAAGGCCAGTGTCACCGTAAATCCTTCACCCAGGTAGACTTCATCCTTGTCAGTTGTTAGGGCTAAAAAGGCATCAGCCTCTACATCAATATATTCCTTAGGCGTATTCTGCCTGCCAAAAAAGTCCTGAAAAGGGTCTGTACCAAAGGGATCGTACCGCTGCTGCTTTCGTTGGGCAGGTGGTCCTACAGTGATAGTCTTTCCCTGGGATTGAACACGCTCACCGTTAACCTCCATGGTAAATGGGGGGATGGTATAGGAACCTTCTGCACGTGCCTGATAGTTTTGTGTAATACTCTGTGAGGAGCTGATACGCCCATTGATAAAATTTGTAGAGGAGGAAGAAGAGGTGCCGCGTTTTAAAAACCCTTTGATTTCAGGAAATGCATCATAGCTCTCCAGCTTCCCATTTTTTACTGTTAGAGTGATTGTGTAAAGCTGATTAACAGCAATTTGATCAGGCCCTAAATCTATGCTGATTTCTTGCGCAAATAATTGTAACCCGCTAAGTAGTATTGCCGTTATTACCGATGAAGCAAATGCAAACGTTTGTTTCATGTTTAAAGCGCAATTTTTGTGAAATTGATCGTTGTAAAATTAACAGGAAATCATTAACTTTTAGAATCTCTTAGTTAGATGTACGTTACAAGAAATACCAATGTTTTACCAAAAATTATTCTAAAGCTATGTTAGAGTATTTTAAAACCATTTTACACAAGGTGAGTTTTGATCGGTTTCTATTTGAGAAAGAGCTGAGAAAAGCGATAAAAGCTCTAGTCCCGGCTGAATTGGTAGAATTTAAAGAATGGTGCTACAAGCAATTCAGCAGTTTGTATTTATCGATATTGAATAGGCAATTTAAAAAAGTGGCCGTATAGGCGACATTAACCCCCGAAAATCCCGGTTTATCCGGGATTTTTTTTGTCCTTGACAAACTGGATGTTGCGCTGGAGACCTTCAAACTTGGTACGCTTAACAGCCGATTTTTTAAATACTTTCTGAAACACCTCCTTGGTCATTTCTTCCCAGTCCTGTTTAGAAAACTTTTCCCAACCCTGTGGGCTGAACTCAGGCTCACGGTGTGGCTTTGAAAACCGATTCCATGGACATACATCCTGGCAAATATCGCAACCGAATATCCAGTCTTCCATATTGTCCTGAAACTCTGCTGGTATTTGATCTTTTAGCTCGATGGTGAGATAGGAAATACACCGACTCCCATCTACCACATAGGGTTCAGGTATAGCATCGGTCGGACAGGCATCCTGACAGGCAGTGCACGTGCCGCAGTAGTCTTTGATAGGCCCATCCGGCTTAAGCGGCAGGTCTATGATCAGCTCTGCCAAAAAGAAAAAACTGCCCATCGAGCGATTGAGCAGCAATGAGTTTTTACCTATCCAGCCCAGGCCACTTTTGGCAGCCCAGGCCCGTTCATGCACAGGTGCAGAATCGACAAAAACCCGGCCTTCCACATGACCCACTTCATTTTGCAGTTGGCTCATAAAAGCCTTCAACTTGTCTTTTACCACAAAATGGTAATCCTTACCGTAAGAGTATTTTGCAATTTTGTAAGGCTTATGTTGCTGATGCTCCACAGGAGGATAATAATTGTAAAGCAGGGAGATCACTGATTTGGCACCCGGTACCAGTAAGGTAGGGTCGAGGCGTTTGTCAAAATGATTTTCGAGGTAGGACATCTGACCCTGATAGCCCCTTTTGAGCCAGGTTTCAAGCTTTTCGGCCTCATCCTTCAAAAATTCAGCTTTCGATATGCCACAGTATTGGAAACCCAGATCAGCGGCTAAGGCTTTCACCAGGTGCGTATTTTTATCGATGGTATGCTGATCTGGCAAGAACTAGATTTTATTCGAACAATGTACCCATCTGTGCCGGAGGTATTTTACCAATATGCTTGTAAGCCAATTCAGTAGCTTCCCTGCCACGCGAAGTTCTCTTGATATAGCCCTCCTGGATTAAAAACGGCTCGTACACCTCTTCGATGGTTTCTGCTTCTTCACTGCACGCTGTAGCAATGGTGGAAATTCCTACCGGCCCACCTTTGAATTTATTGATGATGGTAGCCAGTATCCTATTGTCCATCTCGTCCAGACCATGCTGATCTACATCCAGTGCTTTGAGGGCCATTTCGGCTATCTCTTTGGTGATGATACCTCTGCCTTTGATTTGTGCAAAATCACGGGTTCTGCGTAATAGGTTATTGGCGATTCTTGGGGTACCCCTGCTCCGACTGGCAATTTCGTAGGCAGCATCATCATCTATAGGCGTATTGAGGATATCTGAGGAGCGTTGTACAATTCGTGTCAGTAGCTTGGCATCATAGTATTCCAGTCGGGCATTGATACCAAAGCGCGCTCTTAAGGGTGCTGTCAGCAACCCTGATCTGGTAGTTGCACCAATCAGTGTAAATGGATTTAAGCCAATCTGAACCGACCTTGCATTAGGTCCGCTATCCAGCATAATATCAATGCGGAAATCTTCCATGGCAGAATAAAGATATTCCTCTACAACTGCATTGAGCCGGTGGATTTCATCGATGAAAAGGACATCACCAGTTTCCAGGTTGGTCAATAGACCAGCCAGGTCACCGGGCTTATCTAGTACCGGGCCGCTTGTAATTTTAAGATTAGAACCCAGCTCATGTGAGATAATATGCGAAAGGGTAGTCTTTCCCAGTCCGGGAGGGCCATGTAGCAATACATGATCCAGAGGCTCGTTGCGCTTGGCAGCTGCCATTACAAACACTTTGATGTTATCAACTACCTTTTGCTGACCTGTAAAATCCTCAAAAGATAAGGGCCGCAGTGCTTTTTCTATCTCTCGCTCCGAATCTCCCATTTCGCTGCCATCCGCCTGAAGATAGTCCTCTCGCATAAACTCCGTTTTCTGCTAAATTAAAGATAAATCATGGGTTTATCAGATAGTAAGGCAGTGCTTTAATACTGAGCCAATTGGGACTAATTCTTATACAGTTCTATTAAATTGCGACTTTAAACCAAGCATTCATGAAGAAGCGGAGAGCTATAGGGATTATCATCTTTGCCTGTGCAGTCATTCTGATTATACGGTATACGCAAAAGCCGGTAGCCTTACCCTTAGTTACCCTGCAGGGAACCACTATGGGGCCCATTCCATATTCAGTGAAATACCTTCATCCTGATGCGAAAAGTTACCAGGCTGAAGTTGATAGTGTATTGATATTATTTAATAATGTGCTCAGTACTTATATAGAGGAATCCCAAATAAGCCGCTTCAATAATGAAAATGAGGTAGAATTTGATAATGAGCTTTTTTACGAAGTGTTGTTAAAAAGCGATGAGGTATATACCCTTACTAATGGGGCATTTGACCCTACAGTGGGCCCGCTGGTTAATGCATGGGGCTTTGGGCCTGGAAGTGAAGAAAACATTCTGGATAGCGCATCAGTAGATTCACTTTTATTGTTGGTAGGTTTTGACCGTATCAGATTTGACCAGCAGCGTGCCTTCAAGCCACAAGATGAAATGTATCTCGATTTCAGTGCTATTGCCAAGGGTTATGGGGTAGATGTAGTAGCAGATTTTCTTGAATCGAAGGGTATCAAAAACTATATGGTGGAAATTGGAGGCGAGGTGCGATGTAAAGGCGAGAGCTCTAAGCAAAAGCCCTGGCTGATCGGGATTGATGACCCTACGGTTGACCAAACCAGCCGAAGGTTAAAAGCTACCGTCTACCTGGAAAACAGGGCATTGGCCACTTCAGGCAACTATCGTAATTTTTACATCAAAGATGGCAGGAAGATATCCCATACCATAAGCCCCTTCACGGGCTATCCTGTTGAACATTCTTTGTTGAGTGCTTCCGTATTTGCACCGGATTGTATGACCGCAGATGCACTGGCCACAGGCTTTATGGTGCTCGGTTTTGAAAAGGCCAGGGCAATAGCCATGGATATGCCCGAAATAGATGCTTTTCTGATTTATGCTGATGAGCAGGGTCAAATTCAGACCTTTGCGACAG
Organism: Cyclobacteriaceae bacterium; assembly: GCA_965227155.1. Lineage (GTDB taxonomy): Bacteria > Bacteroidota > Bacteroidia > Cytophagales > Cyclobacteriaceae > UBA6059. Next base: position 1,510,083 of record OZ245731.1, on the reverse strand, counting down.
AAGGCATCAAAAATTTCATGAACGTAGAGTAGGCATGGGGCAAACAGAGTGGTTTGGTACTTGGTTTGACTCTCCTTTTTATCATGTTCTATACAAGCATAGGGATTATGATGAGGCGCGTGCCTTTATCAGTGTGCTGGTAGAGCAATTGGGTATCGCACCCGGCCAAAAAATTCTGGATGTCGCCTGTGGCAAGGGCCGGCATGCCATCCAGCTTAACAACATGGGTTTTGAGGTAGAGGGTATCGATCTCTCTGCACAGAATATTGATCATGCCAAAGCTTTTGAAAATGACAAGTTGCATTTTGCGAGGCATGATATGCGCGAAGTTTATAAAAAGGAGGCTTTTAATGTGGTGCTAAACCTGTTTACCAGCTTCGGATATTTTGATACACATGTCGAGCACGAGCAAGCCATCAAAGCTATGGCAGCGGCGCTAAAACCAGGTGGTAGCTTTTTGTTGGATTTCCTCAATCCCTATGTGGTGATCAATGAATTGGTTCATGAGGAGGTGAAAATCATCGATAATATCGAGTTTCACATCAATAAAAGCTACGATGGGGAATTTATTCTTAAGAAAATAAATTTCAAGGATGGTGGTAAGGAATACGAATATTTGGAAAAGGTGAAAGCCATCAGAAGAATAGAGTTTTTAGAATATTTTAGAAATGCAGGTTTGAAGCTCATTGATACGTACGGAGATTACCACATGGCTCCCTATGAGCCAGAGCAATCAGACAGGCTTATTTTTTGGCTTAAGAAATGATGGTCCTCAACAGCTTAATCCTACTTGCTACTGCGCTTCTTGGAGGCCTGCTCGTATATGCATTACCTAAGCTGGATGCGGGCAGAATTCGATTACCGCTTGTATTTGCCGGCTCCTATCTATTTAGTATCACCATCATTCACATACTACCGGAGCTGTTTCACACAAGCGAAGATCCTCAGTATATAGGGCTGTTGGTGTTGGGTGGATTTATGTTCCAGTATATTTTGGAGTTTGTAACCGCCGGTGTAGAGCATGGCCATGTCCATCATCACAGTGATAAGCATCAGCACTCTACTACATCCATATATTTCCTTATGATTGGTCTTTCTGTGCACGCATTGCTTGAAGGCACTTTGGTAGCCCATCCTTCAGCCATACATGAACAGCACGATAGCAGTGCTTTGCTAATTGGAATAGTACTTCATAAAATGCCGGCAGCCTTTGCATTGATGTCTTTGTTGACTTGCGAATTTGCCACCAGGCCTAAGCCTATTCTGCTATTGATTATATTTTCGATGATGAGTCCATTGGGATTATGGATAGGAGACTTTCTTCTGCACACATCAGAATCTCTCATTGTAATCTTATTTGCAATTGTCAGTGGAAGTTTTCTGCATATCTCAACCACCATATTTTTTGAATCTACACCGGGTCACCGATGGAGCTTCTCAAAAATACTCATTACGCTGTTTGGAATAAGCCTTGCTATTCTTGCGGAGTGGGTATTGTAGTTATTTTTTCACAATTCTTTGGGTGTGGATACGTCCGGAAGTATCCTGAATACGAAGAATATAAATCCCCGAAGGTAATCCAGTAAGATCCAGGGATCTGCCATGTAAGATCACTTCGCTTTTGAGGTTACCCATTAGATCAAAAACTGCTGCCTGCTCAATTTCAAAATCCCAGTAAATAAAATCTTGTGTAGGATTCGGATATGCGGTAATGGTTTTGCTTTGTACTGTGTGGTGAAAAGCAACCATATCAAAGATTTCATATTGACCATCATAATCCGTTTGTTTCAGTCGATAATAAACCAGACTTTTTATTGGATCAGGGTCGATGGTGGTGTAACTGAGTGGCCGTGTGCTATTGCCGGCACCTGCCAGGGTAGCTATGGTTTCAAAGGCCTGGCCATCCATGGATCTTTGAATTTCAAAATAATCATTATTGATTTCAAGGACAGTTTGCCAGGAGATCACAACATTGCCATCGATTTGATTTACCTCAAAGCTGATCAATTTGATAGGCAATGCGCCATTATTAAAATCGTAGGACGAACCCACAGGAACCTGTCCTGATGAGTAGACCAGATTGTTGTGCATATCATAGATATTGCTATTGTTGGTAAAATTACCCTCCCAGGAAATAAGTCCACTGCCTCTGATAGTACCATTGTTTGTAAAATTGCTTTCGGTAGTCAGGGTGCCATTTACAGTTAAGGTGGCACTACCATTGACCGTGATATTTCCTTCTACATTGGTTTGATCGCTCTGTATGGTGGCGTTATCATTAGCTCTAAAAAACCCTTCGATGGTGGAATTTCCACTTATGCTGGCAAAACCACTCCCATTGACCACAAAGTTACCATCGACTTCTATACCATCCTCTGCAGACAATGATCCCCCATTAATGGTCACATTCCCATCAGTCGTTACCTCACCATTTAAGCTGATTTCAGCATTATTTATGGTCACATTGTTGTCAAATTCACTATTGCCCTGCACTGTCAGGTCACTCCCCAGCTGAGCATTGCCATCTACCTCAAGATCACCGGTAATGGTAAACTGACCACCGCCGTTGAGGGTGAGGTTGCCGTCGGCTTTTACATTGCCTTGTGCAATTATAGTAGCGCCATTATTGGCCGTAAAGTTTTCAGTTTCCACATCATCACCGAAGAATAGAGTACCGCCACCATTTGAGGTCAGTTGTCCATCAATTTCTGTGATGCCGGATACACTCAACCCACTACCGCCATTTAGGCTTAGGTTGTTATCTACATACAGCCGGCCTCCTACGGTAGCCATGCCACTGCCATTCATTTGAAAATTTCCATCTATTTCCGCATCACCACTGATATCGATACTGCTATTGTTATTGATCTGCAAAGCGCCTGCTGCAAGGTCTCCGTTGATATCAAGAAGCAAACTGTTGTTATTGATGCTGAGTGTGTTTTCTACGATAAATTCATAGCCGTTGGTATTGATAATGAGGGTGGCACCGGCAGAGTTGTTGAGCTGAAACTGGTTAACTTCCACATTAGCCGCCAGATTGATGGTGATGGTGCCAGTAGAATTGATATTTAAAGAGACATTTCCACCGCTAATCTCATGATTGATAGTAATAACATCACCACCACCAACGCTGGTGGGTCGGTTATTGCCTACCCAGGTACTGGATGACGACCATGAGCCTGACTGACTGGTCGTAAAAGTAACGGCCTTCGCAGGCTGAGCAAGCGTCAATATTACCAATGCTAATAATGCAAACAATCTCATTTCCCTTCCTTTTCAGTAGACAATTTACGCTCTGAAAAAGCCGAAGATTTTATTACTAGATCAATGGAGGGGAACTATCGATTTTTGGTAAATATCTAAAGACAAAAAAACCCCGACTGCCAGAGCCGGGGGTAAAAATGATTCAAATTAATAGTATTTCTCCACAAGCTATTTGTAAATAATACCTAGCAAATCGTCGGCATTTGACTGGCTTTTGAGCTGTAAAATCAGCTCTTTGGGAATGTCTAATTTTTTCAATTCGTAAGTAAGGTTTAAGTAACTCAAGCTCATATTGATAGTATCAATCAGCTTCTCACCGCATGAAAACACTTCAAATTAATCAAAGCAATGGATCTGCACGTTCACAAACACATAATTCTAGAGACTACCATCTTTGGCGCAATAGTCAATATTTTTTTGTTGTTAACAACTAATCCTTATTAGGATTGTCAATTGCTGGCTTTAACACATCATTAAAGTCTGATAGGTCTTCTTTAGAATTATCAGACAGTGACTCTTGCGCAATTTGTTTTTGAACTTCAGGGCTATTTAGCTCTTTCATATTTTTGTGAGTCACTACTTTTTTTCCCGTTTCTTTCTCAATTTTTTCTACAGCTTCTTTAGTAATTGTACCCGCAATGTGTATTTGATTTCTAGTTTGTTGAAATCCTTTTGCACCTGATTTTTCTAATAGTTCTTTAGCAGCCGTTTCACTAAATAGTGTTGTAGCTAATTCCATAGGAGTCATGTTATCTCTCAAACTCTCTTTTTTACCTATTCCTTTATATTCTTTGTACTCTGTAGCTGAAAAACCAGACCATGATTGGTACATTTCATTAGTAAGTATAGCATATTGATAACCTTCTTTAATTCCTCTATCTTTCAATGAATCGGTAAATGAAATCCTTGCATCAATTCCAGCTACCCTTGTTTGTATCCAATCAGGTTTGTAACCTTTAACTTGATAATAGCCTTTAGCTCTTTCAATAGCTTTCCCTGGTTGTTCTATTTCCTCTATTCTTTCTGCACCAACTGTAGCAAGCCATCTTTTAAAAGGCTCAGCTTTTCTTGATGGAATAGATTGAATAATTCTTAATATACCCTCATTATCAGCACAATCAGTTTTATATTTTTTGCCGTCCTTCGATTCTAATTTCAGTTGTAGACAATTTGTCGACAACTGAACTCCATGTACAGACTCTCTTGATTTTAGCTTGCTCCAATAATCTCTTGGATTCGCACTACCTGTTAATGCAGCTACTACATCTACAACAGAGTAATACCAATCGTCCCCTACAAGGATTCTTCTAATTTCTTTGTCTTCAAAAATTGCAAGCCTGTCGCTTAACTTATCTACTTTCTTACTCATTATGCTATCAACATTTTATACCTTATTCTAAACCTACTATTGAAAAGCAACATATTAAATTTCTATGCTTCATTTACCTTTCTTATAATGTATTGAAAACAAATTCTTTTACTGTCATAAGACACTCACCCGTTTTATTAATACAAATTCTAATTTTGTTCAATTCTACTAAATATGAAATCATTTTTTATATGAGCTTCACTTTTTACTAATTCATGTTTCTCTTTTGATTCTAACAACTTTTCGAGTTCATTAATTAATCTATCGTTTGCCTTGGGTAGAATCTTAAAGGTTCCGAAATGAACGTTCCATATTCCGTAGGCACTTGAGTCTTTTGAATCAAATTCTAAAAAGGCCTTTCTTAGAATTTCTGAACAAAGTCGCTCTTCATCAAATGTTTGCAAAACTCTATTAGTAAGGTTAGGCCAAACATAAAGTGGTGGATCATTTTCTTTAAGTACAGGAAATAAATTATCAACCTTAATATGGATTAAGTTATTATTAGATGAGCAATAGGATTTCAAAGAATGCCCAATCACCGATCTAATTGGAAGGTTTTCTATTACAAAAAGGAATGTAAGCTTATCTAGCTGAGAGTTATCGGGAATATAATAAGTATTGTTTACTTCACTCTTAGGGTTATTGACTAACCGATGATGCCACCTAATACTATTTATTAAATTTTTGTCATCAAACAATATTTTAGGAGAACCTTCATCTTTTATTGAGGCAATAAAATCTACAGGTGAAGAGAATGTTTTATATTTTTTTCTCATAATCTTATTTTTAAAATTAATTAGTTGATTATGAGACTACTGTAATATACTAGATTCATTACATTATAAATCACTAGTATAATTGATGTAGGAATTCTATATTTGAAATACGATATCAAATTAAGAGTAGTCTCAAACCCTACTCAATTAATGAAGTCAAATGAATAACAATTGCAGTTGTTTTCATTTGACTTTTTTTATTTCAAGTAGTTCTCATATAATTTCTTTTTTAGTCTTTAAAAACCCCGACTGCCAGAGCCGGGGTTTACATCATTCACATTCCAATTTAGATTAACTACCGCACATCTCGCAACCATCAGGATCATCCAGCGAGCACTGTATTGCTTGCTGATTTTGGTTTTTATCTGATGGCTCCTGTGCAGACTGTGCCTGCTGAGAAGTGTGCTGCGGTTGTTCTTTCTTTTGCTTCTCGATGGTAAATTTGATCGCATCTGCAGCGGCCTTGGTACGCAGGTAATACATACCTGTTTTCAAGCCAAGCTTCCATGCGTAGAAGTGCATAGAGGTCAGCTTACCAAAGTTAGCATCCTGCATATGGATGTTGAGACTTTGGCTCTGGCAGATATAAGCACCACGATCGGCTGACATCTCAAGAATGCCTTTTTGAGAAATCTCCCATACTGTACGATACAGCATTTTGATATCTTCAGGAATCTCCGGGATGTTTTGAATAGAGCCATTGGCCTCAATGATTTTATTCTTCATACCTTCATTCCACAGGTTCAACTTGATCAAATCTTTCATCAGGTGCTTGTTCACAATAATGAACTCACCTGAAAGTACCCTGCGCGTATAAATATTAGAAGTATAAGGCTCAAAGCATTCGTTATTACCTAAAATCTGAGAGGTGGAAGCCGTTGGCATTGGCGCCAATAACAATGAGTTGCGAACGCCGTGCTTCTTCACTTTTTGCTTCAGCTCAGTCCAGTCATATCGGCCAGATTCTGGAGTTACACCCCACATATCAAACTGGAAGATGCCTTTGGATACCGGTGAACCTTTGAAAGTCTCATAAGGACCATGCTGCTGCGCCAGCTCCATGGAAGTTTCCATGGCTGCAAAATAGATGGTCTCAAATATCTCCTTGTTAAGTGCGCGTGCTTCCGGTGCATCAAAAGGCATTCTGAGGAGGGCAAAAGTATCTGCCAATCCCTGAATACCTATACCGATAGGCCTGTGGCGCATATTTGAGTTTCTCGCCTCTTCTACAGGATAATAGTTGATATCGATAACCTTGTTGAGGTTTCGGGTAACAACCTTAGAAATTTCGTATAGCTTCTGATGGTCGAATGTGCCTTCTTCAGTAACGAACTTAGGCAGGGCGATAGAAGCCAGGTTACACACGGCCACTTCATCAGGGGCAGTGTACTCAATAATTTCTGTACAAAGGTTAGAAGACTTGATGGTACCCAGGTTTTTCTGGTTTGATTTCTTATTGGCATTGTCCTTAAATAGCATGTAAGGTGTGCCGGTCTCGATTTGAGACTCTAGAATTTCAAACCAAAGTTCCTGTGCCTTTACTGTCTTGCGCGCTTTGCCTTCCTTTTCATATTTTTCATAGAGCTTTTCAAACTCCTCGCCGTGGCAGTCAGCCAGACCCGGTGCCTCGTTGGGGCAGAAAAGAGACCACTCTTCATTGGCTTCTACCCGCTTCATGAATAGGTCGGGCATCCACATGGCATAAAAAAGATCCCTTGCTCTTAGCTCTTCTTTACCGTGATTCTTTTTCAGCTGTAGGAATTCAAAAACATCGGCATGCCATGGTTCCAGGTATATAGCAAAGCTGCCCTTTCTTTTACCGCCACCCTGATCAACATATCGGGCGGTCATGTCAAAGTTTCTGAGCATTGGTACTATACCATTAGAAACACCGTTTGTGCCCTTGATGTATGACCCAGTAGCACGAACATTGTGAATGCTTAAGCCAATACCACCTGCAGATTGTGAGATTTTGGCGCATTGCTTTAATGTATCGTAAATACCATCAATACTGTCTTCCTTCATGGTAAGCAAGAAGCATGATGATAGCTGTGGCTTAGGTGTACCTGCATTGAATAGTGTAGGCGTAGCGTGAGTAAACCATTTCTCACTCAATAGATTGTAGGTTTCAATCGCTGCCTCAATATCTTCTTTGTGTATGCCCACAGCCACACGCATCAACATATGCTGTGGCCTTTCTACCACTTTTCCGTCCAGCTTCATCAGGTATGAACGCTCCAGTGTTTTAAAGCCGAAGTAGTCATAGTTGAAATCACGATCATAAATGATGCTTGAATCCAACAGTGCTGCATTCTTTTTGATAATACCATAAACGTCTGTAGAGATTAAGGCTGCATTTTCCCCTGTTTTGGGGTCAATATAGCTGTAGAGCCTCTTCATGGTATTGGAAAAAGACTTGCTGGTCGTTTTATGCAGGTTGGAAATTGCGATACGAGCGGCAAGGGTAGCATAATCAGGATGTCGGGTAGTCATTGAGGCGGCAGTTTCTGCGGCCAGGTTGTCCAACTCCTGAGTGGTTACACCGTCAAAAATGCCATCTATGACCTTTTTGGCGATATCAATAGGCTCAATATACTGCATATTGAGGCCGTAACATAACTTATCGATCCGGGCTGTGATCTTGTCAAATTTTACAGACTCTCGTCTGCCATCTCTTTTTACTACAAACATATGCTCTACAGGTTTTAGGTATTAAAAATCTTCGTCAAGGGAGAATTTAGGTTTATCATTATCGCTTTCCTTCTTCATAACGCCCGCTTTCTGATATTCTGCTACTCTTTTTTCGAAGAAGTTGGTTTTTCCTTGTAAGGATATCATTTCCATGAAATCGAATGGGTTGGTAGAGTTGTAGATTTTAGGGCAATCCAGTTCTACCAATAGTCGGTCAGCCACAAACTCTATGTACTGGCACATAAGATCAGCATTCATACCGATCAATCGTACAGGAAGGGCATCCGATACAAACTCTTGTTCTATAGCCACAGCATCCTTAATGATCTCGATAACAGTTTCTTTGGGAAGCTGATTTTTTACGTGCTTAGTATATAGGTGGCAGGCAAAATCACAATGCAAGCCCTCATCACGGGATATTAGTTCATTAGAAAACGTCAATCCTGGCATCAATCCACGCTTTTTCAACCAGAAGATGGAACAGAAGCTACCGGAGAAGAAAATGCCTTCTACCGCCGCAAATGCAATAAGGCGTTCAGCAAAATTTCCTTCATCGATCCACCTCAATGCCCAATCGGCTTTCTTTTTCACACAGTCCATCGTTTCTATGGCATGAAAAAGTCCATCCTTTTCCTTGGGATCCTTTACATAGGTGTCGATTAGTAATGAATAGGTTTCGGAGTGTATGTTTTCTATGGCGATTTGAAATCCGTAGAAGAATTTAGCTTCTGTATATTGTACTTCAGCTACAAAATTCTCAGCAAGGTTTTCATTAACAATACCATCGCTAGCCGCAAAAAATGCTAATACGTGCTTTATAAAATGTGTCTCTCCATCATTAAGATTAGCCCAGTCTTTTAAATCTTGGCTCAAATCAATTTCTTCTGCTGTCCAGAAGCTCGCCTCAGCTTTCTTGTAAAACTCCCATATATCATTGTGTTGAATTGGGAAAAGTACGAATCGGTCTGCGTTCTCTTTTAATATTGGTTCGTCAATGTCCACTACGTTACTCATCAGTCAATAGATTTTATCAATTTTACTCCTTTCAAAATGCAATAAAGACCCAATCACATGTTTCACGCATGTGTTTTCAAAAGTCTTAATTGCTGGTTTATATTTTCTTATTGGGATAGGAAGAAAAGGCACATTTTTTTCTTCCGGGTGATACAAATATTATAAAAAGGGGAGTAAAAATCAAAGCTGAAAATGGCCTGCATACCCCATAAAACAGTATACCGAAAAACCGATATAAAACTCTGAAATGCAGCACCATACAAACATAATTTACAATTAAAGGTTGTAAGCATAACGAGCGTATAAGGCCATCAAAAAAGATGAATTTTTTATAAAAAAGTTAAGCTTTGCCGTATTCGGAATTTTAGGTTTGATTATTCACATGATTAGTCTATCTTTGCATTCCGTTTTTGAAAAGTAATTTATTTGCAGATATGTACGCAATAGTTGATATAGCCGGTAAACAATTGAAGGTCACTAAAGACCAGTATGTTTACACACCTTTACTTGAAGGAGAAGAAGGTTCAGCCGTAGAATTTGAAAATGTGCTGTTAGTAGACAATGATGGCAAAGTGAAGGTAGGCACGCCAGCAGTTAAAGGAGCAAAAGTTTCCGGTAAAATTCTGGCTCATGGCAAGGATGACAAAGTACTTGTATTCAAGAAGAAAAGAAGAAAAGGATACAAGAAGAAGAATGGTCACCGCCAGGCATTCACTAAGGTTTTAATTGAGGATATTAAATAAGAAACGACCATGGCACACAAAAAAGGAGTTGGTAGTTCGAAAAACGGTAGAGAGTCGCATAGTAAGAGACTTGGCGTTAAAATTTATGGTGGTCAAAATGCGATAGCTGGTAACATTATAGTACGTCAGCGTGGCACAAAGCACCATCCTGGTGAAAACGTAGGCATGGGTAAAGACCATACCTTGTTTGCTTTGGTAAACGGCACAGTAGAATTTAAGAAAGGAAGAGAAAACAGATCTTTCGTATCTGTGGTTCCTGCCGAAGCTTAATCGAGCTAATTATAAAAAATCAAACCCCTGCTATTGTAAAATGGTTGGGGTTTTTTCATTTACTGATACCCCATCATAATTTTACATCAGCAATCAGCTATTGCCTTCTGAGCAAAATTTCATTATTCACAACCTGAAAGTTCCCTATAGTGCCCCTAACCTCACTGCCGGTCAGTAAAGTGAAGGTACCTCTGTAGGAAGGGTCATATCTACGCGTAGGCCTACCATCCTGGTAATTGACAAACACAAAACCCAGGCTGTCATAATTCCAGGTGAGATCTGTTTCCATGGGCAGGCCCAGAACCTCTACATCAAGATCGAGATAACCAGTGCCATCGTTATTGAATCGCATGACTCCCGTTTCCCTGTAGGTGACATCATTGATGACTTGACTATTTCGAGTCGTCTCCTGCCTGTGTGATACAATATTCCAGGTACCAACTACTGAACTATTCTCTTCATCATCAGCGCAGGATAGTGAAAAACCCAACAACACTAAGAGCAAATAAAAAACTCTGGCCATTCTATACATTTTAATGCTTTACGCGGATGCAAAAATAATGTTGATCCCGCGAGACTAAAAGACCCTGAAATTGCTTATTTGGTTGAAAAATTCAGGTAAGGCTTCAGGGCTGATGATCACACTAAAAATTAATCCGAATAATGCGCCAATCAAATGCGCCTGATGGTTGATATTATCAGACATGGATTTACCCTGATATACCGAGTAAATGATGTAAAGTACACCCAATATGAAGCCCGGTATGCAAATAAACCCATAAAGGCAGATATCATTTAAAGGCATGTAAAGAATACTAGCAAATACTGCTGCTGAAACACCACCGGAGGCACCCAGAGAGTTGTAGCCGGGAAAGTTTTTGTATTTGAAAAAACTGGGCAAATCTGAGATGACAATGGCACCTAAATACATAGCCAGAAACACCAATGGACCGGAGGGCCCTAGCATGTAGGTGTAGATGGTTTCTACATTCTTACCAAAGAAATACAGGGTAAACATATTGAATCCCAAATGCACCCAGCCGTCATGTATAAATCCGGCGGTCAGAAAGCGATAGTACTGGTTGCTCTGTGCAATCTGATAAGGGTTGAACATGCAGCTATAATAGATTCCCGGCTTACCCCACGCTGTGTAAGAAATAGCAACCGTTACGATAATGACAATAAGTGTTAGCGACATTACTGCTCTCTATTTATGAGTGATTTAGCAAAGGCTTCAAGTTGCTTTTTGCCGGGGGTATCTAAATCTACTGCCGACAAAGCCTGAAAACCTTTATCAAAATAGCTTTCAATCTTACTTTGTGTTATGCCTGGAATATCGAGCTTTTCATAAATCTCCGTGACGGCTTCCACTTTTTTGGCTTTATCAAAAGACTGCAGGTTAAGCCAATATTCTAGCTTTTCAGCCATCTCACCTTCTGCATTTTCCAGCGCATGTATCAACAGAAAAGTCTTTTTGTTGGCGATGATATCGCCACCTACCTGCTTGCCAAACTTTTTCTGGTCGCCAAAGACATCTAGCAGGTCATCTTTAAGTTGAAAGCCAATGCCGATATTAATACCAAAATCCCTCAATAAGCGGGCATTGGTGCGATCGACACCACCAAGTAAAGCGCCCATTTCCAGGCTAAAGCCCAATAGAACCGCTGTTTTTAGCCTGATCATATCGATATACTCTTCTACCGATACCTGATCACGCGACTCAAAATTCATATCCAGCTGCTGCCCTTCGCAAACCTCTACAGCGCAGGTGTTGAACAACTTCAGCACCTCCGGTAGCAATTCAGGATCAACTGTCAACAGCAGATCATAAGCCTTTACCAGCATGGCATCTCCGGAGAGGATGGCAATGTTAGGGTTCCATTTTTCATGTACTGTCGCTTTTCCCCGGCGTATCGGGGCATCATCCATGATGTCATCATGCATGAGGGTAAAGTTGTGAAAAACCTCCACCGCTACGGCTGGTTTAAGATAATCCTGCCAGTTTTCTTCTTTGAGCTGACTTGCTAAAAGGACCAGCAATGGGCGCATGCGCTTTCCGCCCAAAGCCAGGATATAGCGTATAGGGTCATAAAGTTCCGGTGGGTTATTACCAAACTCATAATGATCAATCTCCTCATTAATAGAGTCGATCATGGATTGTAAAGCGGGATTCATTCTTCTACTAAATCTAAATCTATGGTTCTACGGTCAATATCGGTGCGGGCAATCTGAACTTTCAGTTTATCCCCCAGGGTTATTATTCTCTTATTTCTTCTTCCGACTATGCGATAACTCTTTTCATCAAAATCATAATAATCATCAGTGAGATCCGAAATTTTAATCATGCCCTCGCATTTGGTTTCCGTAATTTCTACAAAGATGCCCCATTCGGTGACGCCCGAAACTATACCGTCGAAAGTTTCGCCCAGCACGGAAGACATAAATTCTACCTGCTTGTATTTGATAGAGGCTCTTTCTGCATCTGCTGCTCGTTTTTCTCTTTCTGATGAATGCGAACAGCGCTCTTCGAAATCCTTTTTATCAACCGGCTTGCCACCATCCAGGTAATGCTGAAGCAGCCTGTGAACCATCATATCGGGATATCGACGGATAGGCGAGGTGAAATGTGTGTAGTGATCAAAAGCCAACCCAAAATGGCCCTTTGGCTCGGTTGTATATTTGGCCTTAGCCATAGAGCGGATAGCCAGCGACTCCAGTACGTTTTGTTCCGGTTTTTGCTCTATGTCAGACATCAGTTTGTTGAGTTGTTGGGAGATATTGCCCCCTTCCACCTGTATTTTATGACCAAAGCGACTGGCGAATTTGGCAAAATTATCAAGCTTCTCAGGATCTGGTAGGTCGTGGGTTCTATATACAAAGGTCTTATCCTCACCGCCTTTACGTTTGGCATGGATGAACTCCGCTACCTTCTTGTTGGCTAAAAGCATAAACTCCTCGATCATTTTATGGGCATCTTTCCGCACTTTGGGGATCACTCCCAGAGGCTTTCCTTTTTCGTCTAGCTTGAATTTAACCTCCACTGTTTCGAAATTGATAGCACCATTTTGAAAGCGATATTTCCTGAGCAGCCTGGCCAGATCATTGAGCTGAATAATTTCATCTGCAAAATCTCCTTTGCCGGATTCTATTCGCTCCTGTGCTTCCTCATAGGTGAAGCGGCGATCAGAATAAATTACTGTCTTGCCAAACCACTGGGATAAAACTTCGGCTTTATCATTAAGTTCAAAAACAGCCGAAAATGTCAGCTTTTCTTCATTCGGGCGCAACGAACACAAGGCATTGGAGAGCTTTTCGGGGAGCATGGGAATGGTGCGATCCACGAGGTACACTGAGGTGGCTCTGTCATACGCCTCTGTTTCCAGCAGGGTGTTGGTTTTGACATAATGGGTCACATCAGCAATATGAATACCAACTTCCCAGTTTCCTTTGTCTGTCTTGCGGATGGAAAGCGCATCATCAAAATCCTTCGCATCTTCCGGGTCAATGGTAAAGGTGGTGATGTTCCTGAAATCTTTGCGGTATCGGGTTTCCTTATCGGTAATTTCTACGGGTATTTTTTCTGCTGCTTTGGTCACCTTCTCAGGAAAATCAAAGGGAAGGTCAAACTCGGCCATAATGGAATGTATTTCGGCCTCATTTTCACCGGCAGGTCCCAGCACGTTGACCACTTCAGCCAGGGGACTTTTGTTTTTTGTATTCCACTCATAGACCCTTGCAATGACCTTATCATTATCCTTTGCACCTTTTGTTTTTTCAGGGTAGATAAAGAAGTCGCTGTGGATTTTACGGTTATCGGGGACAAGGAATGCAAAGTTGGCCGAAGACTCTAGCCGGCCTACAAATTCCTCTCTGCCTCGCTTAACGATATCTGTGACTTTACCTTCGGGTCGCAATCCATGTTTTTTGGGCTTGATGATCAGGGTTACTGTATCTCCATCGATCGCCCCCATCAGATCGGAAGTTTTTACCCAGACATCTTCTTCGTGGCCCGGAATGATGACATAGGCAAATTTCGGATTTACATGGTCTACAGTGCCGGTAAAGCTCCCACTGGTTGTGGTGTTTACGAAGCTATTGCGGCGTTTTTCCAGGCCTTCATTCTTGGCCAGTTCAAATAAAATGTCAGGCACCATATTCTTGGAAATTTTATCTCTGATGCCAAGTGTTTTAATGACCTGTCGTACGGTGAAATTCCGACCGGGGTATTCTGAAAAGAGCGATTTGATATCGCGTATTAGCCCATCAGCTTTTTTATTTGCTTTATTGTTACCTAGGTTTTTATTCTTTCGCTTTTTACTCATAGTTTGTTTTAAAATGATGGGAGGCAAAATTGGATTCGCCTAATGCCTTCGTTGTGGCATGCTGAGGATCATTAAAAATTTTCTTAGTTGGTCCTTGCTCGATGATCCTGCCTCTATCTAGTATGATGATCCGGTCTGCCAGCGTACTTACGGTAACCAGATCATGTGAAATTATCAATAACGTGAAGTTAAACTCTTTTTTTAACCTTAGTATTAAGGTTGTAATAAGTTCTTTGGTACGTCCATCCACTGCAGAAAAAGGCTCATCGAGTATCAGCAACTGTGGCGGAGCTGCAAGGATGCGCCCAAGAGCTACCCGCTGTTTTTCTCCACCCGACAGCTGTGCCGGACGTGACTTCCATAATTGTTCTTTCAGGCCAAGCTTTTGCAGCATGGCTTTGGCAAGAGCCTCAGATTTTTGTTTGTGATAACCCTGAAGATAGCGGAATGGTTCTGTAAGTAGCCCACCCACTGACATTAATGGGTTTAAAATTAAGTCTGGATTTTGGTGTAGTACCTGAATTTTTTTGGCGAGAGATTTTCTATCAATACTGCCTACAGGCTCTTGGTTGATGTAGATATTGCCTGTTTCTGGTGTAAGCAAGCCGGTCAATGATTTTATCAAAGTGCTTTTTCCACTTCCTGAGAGGCCTGCTATTGCCAATATTTCATCTTCAAACACCTCCATATTAATGCCCTGTAAGGCAGGGGTTGATTTTTTTTGAATCAAACCTGAGGTATGGTAAGTAACCGATAAGTTCTCTACGGCAATTATGGTTTTTGGAACAGCAGAGCCAGATTCTTTTACGGCATTAGGCGGCAAAGCTTCCTTGTTTTTAGAAGATGCTTTCAAGCGGCCTTCCAGGCGGCCTTCCTGCATTACATAAATGCGGTCGCAAAATTGCGCCAGTAGGTTATCATCATGAGAGATGAGTATTGAGGCAATGCCATTGGTCCTGATATGGAGGTCAAATAATTCAAACAGCTGCTTTTCTACAGGTTTGTCCAGCGAAACGGTGGGTTCATCAGCAATAATCAGGTTGGCACCTTTGGCTATGGCCTGAAAAAGCATGAGTTTTTGCAGGTCTCCGCCCGAGCATTGGTGCGGATATCGTTTTACAATCGATGCGGGATCGTCCAAGCCATAGGCATGTAACAATTCAGGCGACCACTCTGCCTCCCTTCCTTTGAGTGCTAAAGTCTCTTTAAGCTGTGTTTCTATCTTTTGTAAGGGATTAAGGCTGGTCTGTGCGTTTTGAAAAATCATTGCTACATAATCCCTATACCATAGGCGTGTGGCTTTTGCGGCGGCAGTTTTAAGATTTAGCTTATATGCCTCTTTTTGAAAATAATGCTTTTCTGTGTGTGAAGTAAGCTCCGAAGGAAGAAGGCCGAGCAGCGCTTTCACAAGGAGTGTTTTGCCTGAACCACTTTCACCTTTAATGCCTACGCGCTCACCGGGCTGTATTTGGAAGTCAACATCCTGCAATAGGGGCTTATTTTGTCTGGTATAGACCTGAAGACCCTGAATCTCCAACAATGGAGGTGTTTTCATGAATCCAATATGGTTATTTGGTTTTCAGGAATGAGGGGCAGGCCATTCATCCGACGGTATAATTGTGCAGTGGCAATTACATCATTGCAGCAGTATCGGCTTATTCTGTCGAGACCATTTTCGTTGTAATAGGTGTGATTGACCATGCTACCATCGATATCATCTTTGCTGGATGGAATATCGAAGACTGTGGTAAGCAGTTCCAGGCTGGTGTAGTTTTTCCAGTCGCCAAATTTCCAGAGCTCCATGGTGTCTACATGGCGAATTTCCCATGGCTTTTTACCTTGAATTCGCAGGGCCATAGGTAATGGTAATCCATTGATCAGCATGCGCCGACTGATGTATGGAAAGTCGAATTCCTTACCATTGTGGGCGCATAATGTTAGTTGTGAGGGATCGAATTTATGCTCAATGATATTGGCAAAGTCCATAAGCAATTTGCGCTCATCGTGTGCGGCAATACTCTTGACCCGTAGGTGTGTCTCAGGGCCATCTGCATGAAAGAAGCCAAAAGCGATGGTCACTACCTTACCGAATTCAGCGTAGATGGCTGCCCGATCGAAATACAACTCTTCGGGGCTAAGCATGTCGTCATTTTTCAATCTGGCCGCTTTTTTGTCCCAAAGGGCCTGCATAGCAGGAGTAAGCTGCTCATAGCTCTTTTCCGAAGAAACGGTTTCTATATCCAGAATTAAAAAATGATTATCCATACGATCAAATTAGCTAAATGCTGCTGGATATGAAATAATTATCGATGTAAAATGCCATGTGTAGCCAGAGCATCAATATAAGTTAGGTTTTGCTCAAGGATGCTGTCTGGGGGAAAGATAAATTTCTTATCAAAAATCTGATCGAGGATATAGTAGCTGATCCAATACTCCTGCGTAAGACTGAACACAGCCGGATCAATAGGTTCAATTTTGGCATAACTTTCTGCCTCCAGCTTTTCGATCATGTGGCGAAGTGTGGATGTCTTTTTTGACTCACCTTTAATGTTTCCATACCCCCTTGAAGTTACCATCAGATTGTCTAGCGCAATAAGGTTTTTATTGATGATGTAAACATCCCATAGTTTACCCAAGTCATTTTTATCCTGGGGAATAATCGCTACGAGCACACCTGTAACCGGCGCAAAAGAGATATCTTTCTTCATAGGCCAAAATTAGTTAATGTTGGTGGGCTAAAAACTTACCCGTAAATTCCATTTTTGAAAGATTGAGTTCCATTTATTGCTTATTAGTACAAAAGTGAGATGATTGCATTCAGGTATAAAGCATTTTTTGAGGTAGCAAGGCAACTTAGTTTTTCTAAAGCTTCCACTGTGCTTAACATCAGTCAACCTGCGATCAGTAAGCATATCAAATCCCTGGAGGTGGAATACAAAACGAGCCTTTTTGAGCGAAAAGGTAATTCTATTGCATTGACAAAGGCAGGACAGGTGTTGTACGAGTATTTGCATGAAACCAGCCGTGTAGAAAAGCAATTGGCCTACGATTTATCTACGATAAGCCAGGAACAGCAGGCTAAAGGACATTTGTCGCTGGGAGCCTCTACCACCATGGCACTCTATGTGCTCCCCAAAATTTTGGCAGATTACCATCAGCAGTTTCCACAAATTACATTGTCTGTGATCAATCGCAATGCGGAGCATATTACCCAGGCATTGATCGACAAAATCATTGATTTAGGCATAGCTGAAGGGTACACCAAGCTGAATGAGATCAGTTATGTGCCTTTTATTGAAGATGAAATCGTGTTGGTGAGTGCGCGTGAAGGGTTATATGCTCAGAGTGATGGTATCAGTATCGATCAATTATTTAGCCTGACATTGGCTTCCCGAGAAGTAGGATCGGGAACCCTGAATGCGGTAAAAAAGGCGCTCATGCAGCAGCAGTATAATCCCAAAAAGCTCCGGGTAAGCGTGACACTTGGTGGAACCGAGGCCCTGAAAAATTTCATCAGAACCTCATCAATGATGGGCTTTTTGCCCATTAAGGCCATTACCAGAGAACTCAAAAATAAAGAGCTGTTTATTATTCCGGTGAAGGGTCTTACAGTGAAAAGGCAGTTTTATTTCATGCAGCGGCAGGGCGAAACAAACCCATATGCCAGTCAATTCATCAAATTCATGGCCAACCATTATAATCTCAAGTTATAACGCATAACTAAAGTGAATTGACAAATGGTAAGCAGCTTGCGACAGATGATTTTTCTTTAATGAGAAGATCATAAAGCCATGACCGCTACCACAGATTTATCCATTTCCAGATACAATTCTCTACTCTGTACAGAATGCGGAAAGGATTTCGATACAGAGGTTATTCAGCATTATTCTGCGTGTGAAAGATCCCACTGTGCCTTTCCGCTCTCTGCTCAATATGAGTTGCCTTTGCAGGAGAAACCTGAAAACATACTCCTTAAGCGAAATGATATGTGGCGGTATGCTCCATTTTTACCGGTCAATGATTTGGACAACATTGTATCACTCGGAGAAGGAAATACACCTTTATTGGAGCTGCCTGCACTAGGGAAATCACTTGGATTGGATCGATTGCTCATGAAAGATGAGTCCTTAAATCCTACCGGTTCATTTAAGGCGCGTGGGTTAAGTGCGGCTGTATCTAAAGCCCGGGAGCTGGGTGTCAGGCATTGTGTTATTCCCACAGCAGGTAATGCTGGTGGTGCGCTGGCAGCATATTGTGCCAGAGCCGGTATGAAAGCCTCGGTGGTGATGCCCAGTCATACGCCCAGGGTTTTTCAGATGGAATGTCGGTATTTTGGTGCAGAGCTACATTTGGTTGATGGGTTGATCAGTGACTGTGGTGCCAGGGTAAAGGAGCTTGTGGCTGAGCATGGGGCCTTTGATGTAAGCACGATGAAGGAGCCTTTCCGTCAGGAGGGTAAGAAAACCATGGGCTATGAGATTGCTGAACAATTGGGCTGGAATATGCCCGATGTTATTCTATATCCTACAGGAGGAGGTACTGGCCTTATCGGCATCTGGAAGGCTTTTCACGAGCTTAAGGCAATGGGTTGGATTCAAGGAGCTTTCCCCAGAATGATCGCTGTGCAGGCTGAAAATTGCAAACCCATAGTAGAGCTGATCAAAGGCAAACGGAACTTTGGAGACCCCTACAAAGGCAAAGCTTCTCTTGCCAACGGCCTGGCAGTTCCGGCGGCATTTGCAGAAAGGATAATCTATCGTATTATCACCGAATCAAATGGGGAAGCCTTGGCCATAGAAGATCATGCCATGTTACAGGGAGTAAAGCAACTGGCAGCTATGGAAGGTCTTTTTGTAGCACCCGAGGGCGGTGCGTTGGTTGTGGCCCTGCAATCATTGCTAAGGCAGGGTAAAATTGATGCCGGGGAAACCCTACTGTTGCTCAATACGGGAACAGCCTATAAATACATTGAAAATATGGAGCAACCCTAGTCTTTGCGGCCTTTCAATATGGTTTTGATCTCGTTGAGTTTAAGGAGTGATTCTACCGGTGAAATGCGATTAATATCTATTTCATTCAGGATTTTTCGTACTTCCTCAAAATGAGGATCAGCTTCAAAGAGGCTTAGCTGAAAATTATTTTTAGGGATATCGCTGATACGGTCCTGTTGTTCCTTCACCTTATCCTTCTCAAGGTGTTTCATGATTTCGTGGGCACGAATCACTACCTCATTAGGCATGCCGGCCATTTGCGCTACATGGATACCAAAACTATGCTCGCTACCGCCTTCCTGCAGTTTCCTTATGAAGATGACCTTATCCTTCAACTCTTTTACAGCTACATTGAAGTTCTTAATGCGTGGAAAATCATGCATCAACTGGTTGAGCTCGTGGTAATGCGTTGCAAATAAAGTTTTGGCTTTAAATTTTGGATGATTGTGCAGGTATTCTACAATAG
This sequence comes from Cyclobacteriaceae bacterium, assembly GCA_965227155.1. GTDB lineage: Bacteria > Bacteroidota > Bacteroidia > Cytophagales > Cyclobacteriaceae > UBA6059. The sequence continues at coordinate 1,490,177 of OZ245731.1, read as the reverse complement.
ACCAAGCTATAGAAATACCATCATAGGTGCTGGTGCCACGGCCTATTTCATCCATTAAAATTAAGGATCGCTGGCTCAGGTTATTCAGGATGGAGGCCGTTTCGGTCATCTCAACCATGAATGTAGATTCCCCTTTCGATAAATTATCAGAAGCTCCGACCCGGGTAAAAACCTTATCGATCAAGCCAATATGGGCATAGCTAGCAGGTACGTGACAGCCCATTTGCGCCATCAATACGATGAGGGCAGTCTGACGAAGCAATGCTGATTTACCGGCCATATTGGGTCCGGTAATGATCATGATCTGCTGTGACTGGTCATCCAGAAATACATCATTAGGAATATACTGCTCCCCAATAGGCATATTTTGCTCAATCACCGGATGGCGGCCTTCCTTGATAGAAAGCTCGTAATCATCGCTAATGATGGGCTGGCAGTAATTATACTTTTGGGCGGTAATGGCAAATGAAAGCAGGCAATCGAGGCTGCCGACAACCCTTGCATTTTGCTGTATCTGCGGAATGAATTCAGCTGCTGTGTTCACCAGTTCCAGGAATAGCTTTTGTTCTATAGCAACAAGTTTCTCTTCCGCATTGAGAATCTTCTCTTCGTAAACTTTCAACTCCTCGGTAATGTACCTTTCAGCATTTACCAGGGTTTGCTTTCTGATCCACTCGTGAGGCACTTTGTCTTTATGGGCATTGGTTACTTCGAGGTAGTAGCCGAAAACTTTGTTATAAGCAATTTTAAGTGAGCTGATGCCTGTGCGCTTAATCTCGTTTTGTTGTAACTCCAGCAAATAATCTTTACCGGAAAAAGCAATTTTCCGCAGGCTGTCCAGGTCTTCCTGTATGCCATCTTTGATCAGGTTACCCTGATTAGAGACTATCGGTACTTCATCTTTAAGGGTGTCTTCTATTTTTTGGTACAAGAAGTCACACGGATCAATCTGGTTGGCCAGGGCGTGTAGTGCTTGCTCATCCCTTTTGAGCAACAACTGCTGGATGGGTTTGAGGTAGCCCAGTGCTTTTTTCAGCTGAAGAAGTTCACGTGGATTGATCCGCCCAACTGCCACCTTAGAGATGAGCCTTTCCAGGTCACCAATATGCTTCAGATTATCACCGAGTTGATCAATAAGTTCACCATCACTTTTGAGGGCATCTACCATGGTAAGCCGCTTTTCAATGCTTAATTTGTCCTTAAGCGGCAGTATGACCCATTTTTTAAGCAACCGCGAGCCCATGGCTGTGTGTGTCTGATCCAGCACATCAATGAGAGGTACACCATCAGGCTGCTGGGTTTGCAACAGTTCAAGGTTTCTGATAGTGAATTTATCCAACCATACATATCGCTCTTCCTCAATTCGGGAAACAGTATTGATGTGGCTGACCTCCTTATGTTCTGTTTCTTCCAGGTAGAATAATATGGAACCTGCAGCAATGATGGCCTCCGGCATTTCCTCAATACCAAAGCCTTTGAGATTGGCTGTATGGAAATGATTGACCAGCTTTTCATATGCATATTCCTGCCCAAAGATCCAGTCTTCCAGCAAGTGCTCATTAAATCGGTCGGCTATGGATGGAGCCAGTTCGTTTTTGCACCTTTTGTTGTAGATCACCTCAGCCGGCTGGAAGCTCTGAAGAAGTTTATCGATGTAAGCCCATTGCCCCTGGCTAACCATAAACTCACCGGTAGAGATATCCAGCAAAGCAATACCACAGATTTTTGGGGTATAATGGATACTGGCAAGGAAATTATTTCTTTTTTGATCCAGCACATTATCGTGCATTGTCAGACCAGGTGTTACCAGCTCCGTAACCCCGCGTTTAACAATGCCCTTTACCGATTTGGGATCCTCCAGCTGATCGCAAATGGCCACCCTGTTGCCGGCCCTAACCAACCTGGGGAGATAGGCATCCAGGGCGTGATGTGGGAACCCGGCCAACTCCACATGGCTGGCAGACCCATTGGCCCTTTTGGTGAGCACTATGTCCAGCACTTTACTGGCTCTAATAGCATCTTCACCGAAGGTCTCGTAGAAGTCACCTACTCTGAATAGCAAAAGGGCACCAGGATACTTAGCCTTGATGGCATTGTACTGCTTCATCAGAGGCGTTTCGCTGGGTTTTTGTGTTTTCGTCTTTGCCATAATGTACAGAGGAGGTGGATTCCTTAGCTTTGCGAAGCTATAAACCCTTACCGCAATATTAATAAATAGCCTATCCAATCATGCGCAAATTGAAAAATGAAGAGCTGGGCAGAGTAGATGCTGATACCTATAAATCGATAGAAAAGAAACCTTTTTGTATCATGCTCGACAATGTGCGTAGCATGAACAATGTGGGCTCTGCATTCAGGACAGCCGATGCTTTTTTGGCAGAGCAAATCATACTTACGGGCATTACTGCTCAGCCCCCACACCGTGAGATTCATAAAACAGCACTTGGAGCTACCGAGTCGGTAGATTGGGTTTATTATGCAACTACAGCAGAGGCAGTACAGGCCTTAAAAGAAGATGGCTGGGAGATTGTGGCGATAGAGCAAGCTGATAAAAGTATGGCCCTTGATGCTTTTACACCAGACCCTAAAAAGAAGTATTGCTTTGTGTTTGGTAATGAAGTTTTCGGTGTTGATGATGCCATCATTCCTCAAGTAGATTCGGTCATCGAAATCCCACAATTCGGCACAAAACATTCGCTGAATATTTCTGTCACCATTGGAATAGTTAGTTGGCATTTTATTATTAATTCTCAATAAAGAATTGAACCTTTACATTATTATTAGGGTCTAATAAATAGCATGTTTAAGAAATACGCCATATTGATTTTGATAGCTTTTGTAGGCTTCTCCTGCGAAGAGGATGAGATGAATGTGGAACTCACCAAGTTGGAAAAACAAAAGTTGATATGGCAGCTCAACAGGCCCGCTGATTATTCCTACCGCATTTTTAAAACCTGCTTGTGCCCCGCTTATGAGAGGGGACCATTTAAGGTTACTGTAAGAAACTATAATATCGCCGACATACAATACCTTGGGGCAAGGCCTTTAGAAATCCAATCTTCCATGCTTTCCAACGCAAACCTTCAATTGGACAGCCTCTTTGGAACTATGCAGCAGCATTTTTTACAAAATCCTGACAAGGTACTTATCGATTACGATCCAGAGTACGGCTATCCTGCAGAGGTCAGCATTGATTTTATCCGCACCACCACCGACGATGAAGTAGGTATCTTCATTAGTAATTTCGAGCTTTTGCCCAAACCCTAAACAGGCTCACACCAATCCTTTATTTTTTGTCTGAAAGCTTCCTGTATCTGATGCAGAACGGGAGAATCAGTTGCAATCATCCGACCATCTATCTCATACACTGGGGTTAGTTCGCCCATTGTACCGCTGGCGAAAACTGCATCAGCATTGTAAAACTCTGTAATACTCAGGTTCCGCTCCTCTATTGAGATGCCCAAATCTTTTACGGTATTGATCGTATTCTGGCGAGTGATGCCAGGCAGACATGCATGGGCATATGGCGTAAATACTTTGCCTCGGTGAACCATAAAAAGGTTCACATCATTGAGCTCAGCTACAAAACCTCTTTCATCAAACATCACAGCAGCATCTTTTCCGGCTACATTGGCTTGAATTTTTGCCAGAATGTTGTTGAGCAGATTGTTGTGATGGATTTTGGAATCCAGGTATTGTGGCCCGTTTCGCCGTATCGCAGATGAAATCACAGCGATACCCTGCTTATTGTCGTAAACGAGCGGTTTCCATTCGGCCAACACGATCAAACCGCAGCCTTTTGTATTCAACCTTGGATCCATGCCGCTGGTAATTTTTTCACCACGGGTTAGCGTCAGCCGAATATGCGTATCGGTATCCATACCGTTGGCTTCCAGGGTGGTGCGGATAGCATCCCTAATATGGGAATGCGGTGGAATATTCTCAAAAGCCAGCGCCTTAGCAGAAGCTGATAGCCTGTCTAGATGTTCTTGCAGGCTTACTATGCCTTCCGGATATTTACGCAGGCCTTCCCACACAGCATCTCCACCCTGCACTACACTGTCAAACACGGAAATTTTGGCCTCATCGCGGTGCAGAATCTGACCATTTACATAAACCTTAAGGTCTTTATTTTTAGGGTTAAACTGCTGAAGCATAGTTAGATCTGTATTTTGAATTGGGATAATTTTTCATAATAAACCAATGCTTTTTCATATAATGGTTTGTTTTGGTCCGGCATTGGCCGAGTGCTGGTTGGCCTTTTGGAAAAACCCGTGCTTTCATGCAAACTTTTATACCAGTACCTCGCCCATACACCATCTTCCGGGATGCCTCCTTTGGGCCAATGAAGCATATTTGAATCAAATGGGATGCTGATGGCAGCACAAAACTTTTCCATCATGGCTTTAGGGTTTGCCAGTAAGTCACCGGTATCCAGCACTACAGGTGTTTGGCCCATCGTCTGCATCAACTCAAAGAGCCGCCATTCATCTTCAAGCCCAATATCTTGCATTGTAGGCTCTTTAATAACCCTTGTAAAGGAAGCGATCAGCTGATATGGATTTCTAATCAGAAAAATGTTTTCCACTTTAGCCAAAAACTCCAAATCCATGTCGATAAGGTGATGCGCCATATCCTTTAGGTATAAGAATGGTTTTTTGTCAAACTCAAAAAATGATTTTTGGATATGATCAGGATCATGAGGCATACTTTTGATTGTATCCTCCCGGCCCGGATGGTCAATTCCGGTCGACAGCAGATAATGGGCATAAAAAGGCTCATCAATAACTGTAGTGTCCTTCCTTTGGGCAAAGGCATACATCATAGCCGTAGAGAGGTTTCGTGGGCCGGATATCATATGCAGGATCCTAATTTGTGCCATCTGTGTCATCAATTTAGTCGATGAAAATAGGGAATTTATTCAAGCCGGGCCTTTTTAGGCTTTAGATTATTCTCTTTAAATTCACCAAAAAATTATCTGGCAGAGCCATTCATGAAAAATTACATCAAACAAACTTCTCCCTTTAATGTGCCTACCGCCGATGGCCACCTCATAGAGGAGTTTTTTGGTAATGCCAGCATGAAATATGAGGGCTGCAGTGTTTGTAGGATAGAGGCACCACCTCGATGGAAAGAGCCTCAGCAAACTCCGGAATTTGACGAGATTGTATTGGTAATAAAAGGAAAAATCCAGATTAGAATTGATGGTGAGAAGGTTTTGTTAGATAAAGGGGAAGCCATACTGATAAAAAAGGGGTCTAAAATCAGATTTACCAATCCTTTTAAGGAACCGGGTCAGTACTGGTCAATTTGTTTACCACCATTTTCATTATCCACTGTACATAGAGAATCATAAACTATAAATCATGGAAATAAGAATAGAAAAAGATACGATGGGTACCGTAGAGGTACCGGCCGATAAATACTGGGGAGCCCAGACCGAGAGATCGAGAAATAATTTCAAAATAGGTGGACCGGCCATGCAAATGCCACTGGAAATAGTGCATGCTTTTGCCATCTTGAAGAAATCTGCTGCTGAAACAAACCGCGATTTAGGTGTATTAAGTGTCGAAAAAGCAGAAGCTATTGCCGCTGTATGTGATGAAATCCTCAATGGTGACCTTGATGACCAGTTTCCGCTAGTGGTTTGGCAAACCGGTAGTGGTACGCAATCCAACATGAACATGAATGAGGTGATTGCCAACCGTGCACATGTGCGCAATGGTGGATCGCTGACCGACGAAAAGAAATTCATTCACCCCAACGATGATGTGAATAAATCTCAGTCCAGTAATGATACATTTCCTACAGCAATGCACATTGCCGGCTACAAAATGATTGTGGAGACCACCATACCCGGTGTGGAAAAGCTGCGCAATACGCTTGATGAAAAAGCAAAAGCTTACAAGGATGTGGTGAAGATCGGCCGTACCCATTTTATGGATGCCACGCCACTTACCCTGGGCATGGAGTTCAGCGGTTATGTGTCCCAACTTGACCATGGTCTGAAGGCACTTAAAAATACGCTGGCGCATCTAAGCGAGCTGGCACTTGGAGGTACTGCTGTTGGCACAGGGCTGAATACACCGGAAGGGTATGCAGAGTTAGTAGCTAAAAAGATCGGACATCACAGCGGTCAGCCATTCATTACTGCCCCCAATAAGTTTGAATCACTAGCAGCACACGATGCTGTAGTGGAGGCCTCAGGCGCATTGAAGCAGCTTGCTGTGAGCCTAATGAAAATAGGTAATGACATCAGAATGTTGGCCTCTGGCCCACGCTGTGGAATCGGGGAGATCAAGATTCCTGAAAATGAACCCGGATCATCCATCATGCCCGGTAAGGTTAACCCTACACAATGCGAGGCTTTGACAATGGTGTGTGCCCAGGTGATCGGAAATGATGTGGCAGTAAGCTGCGGAGGTATGAATGGTCATTTTGAGCTGAATGTATTTAAGCCTATGATGATTTATAATCTGCTGAATTCAGCACGGCTGATTGGTGATGCCTGTGTAAGCTTCAATGACAATTGTGCTGTTGGGATAGAGCCTAATGAACCGGTTATCAAAGACAAGCTTGAGAAATCATTGATGTTGGTGACGGCATTAAATACACACATTGGCTATGAAAATGCTGCTAAAATTGCCAAGAAGGCACATCAGGAGGGTACTACCCTCAGAGAAGCTGCGGTAGCCCTTGAATTGCTTACCAGTGAGCAATTTGATGAGTGGGTGGTGCCTGAAAAAATGATTGGAAGCTTAAAATAGTACAATTTCGGTTGCCTAAATCACACTTTATTTTGTAGATTTAAGCACTTATGGCTAATTAATTGATCTTTAGGGAATTTTGAATTGCTAAATTCCCTTTTACTCCAGAAGGTCAGAAACATTAAATAAAGTTATTATGAAAAATCTAGCAATCATTTTTTCATTGATATTCTGTCTTGTCATTGCGGAAGATTCCTACGCGCAGCTGTCAAAGCAGGAGCGAAAGGAATGGAAGAAAAGAATAAAAGATCTTGAGCCAGAGCAGTACAAAAACCTTCTCGATGAAAATAAAATCCTGAAGGAGGAAAACACTGAAATGGAAGATCGACTGGACAAAGTAGATGTGCAGCTTGCTGATAAAGATGACCAGATTGAAAAATACAAGCAGCAGATCAATGCTTTGCAGAAAGAAGTTGCTTCTATGGAGGAAAAGGTTAAAAATGCCAGTGCTGATGGTAGTGTGGTCAATGATCAGCAGGGCGTAGTTTTCAAAGTACAGATAGGTGCCTTTACCAAAAAAGAGGATTTGGCAAAGTATAAAGCCAACAGTACCACTTTTAATGCCGAGAAAGACAACAATATCCAAAAGTTTACATTGGGTGCTTTCAAAGATTATTGGGAAGCTGATACTTTTAAAAAGTACCTGCGCAGTATGGGTGTGAAAGATGCCTGGATAGTGGCTTTCAATGATGGTCAAAGGGTGCCTTTAAAAGACGTACTAGAAGGAATAATATAACCAGCACAACTTTTTAATATGAACACAACCTCGCTTATGGCGGGGTTTTCTTTTTTATAGGAAGTGGAGTTTTTCAAATTGGCTACTTTTGCAGCCGGAGGAAAAATTATGATACAATACAAGACGAGGGAACAGATTGAGGTGATGCGGGAGTCAGCTCAATTGGCTTCAAAAACTTTGGGTCATTTAGCTGCTATAATCAGGCCTGGTGTTACTCCACTTGAGCTGGATAAAATGGCTGAAACCTATATCAGGGATCATGGTGCGATCCCGGGATTCCTTGGATTGTACGATTTTCCCAACTCCCTCTGTATTTCTGTCAATGAGCAGGTAGTCCATGGCATTCCTAACAACAAACCGCTTTTAGAGGGTGATATCATCTCGGTAGATTGTGGCATTCTTAAAAATGGCTATTACGGTGATCAGGCATTTACTTTTGCCGTGGGCGAAGTGTCCCCTGAAATTAAGCAATTGCTAAAAGTGACCCGTGAATCCCTTGATCTGGGTATTGCTCAGGCCAAAGCAGGTAACCGCATTGGGGATGTTGGCTTTGCAATACAGCAGCATGCTGAAAAGCATGGCTATGGCGTAGTGAGAGAGCTGGTGGGTCATGGACTGGGCAAGCAGATGCATGAGTCTCCGGAGGTGCCCAATTATGGCAAACGCGGTAAAGGCCCGAAAATCAAAGAGGGTCTGGTAATCGCTATAGAGCCTATGATCAATATGGGTACCCAACGCATTGTGCAGCTGGCCGATGGCTGGACTATTTTGACAGCAGATCGAAAACCTTCAGCACATTTTGAGCACGATGTGGCTATCGTAGATGGTAAACCGGATGTGTTGACAACATTTGAGTATATCGAGGAGGCTTTACTGGCAATATCCTAGCCCCACATACCCTGGGGCACAATCTCAAGCACGTGTCCATCAGGATCACTGAAGTAAAATGATTCAAAGTTGCCCGGCCATTCCTGAAAATGGGTTATCTGTATTTTTTTGGCCAGCACTTTTTCCTTGGCTTTAGCGTACTCTTTTTGAGGTACCTCAAGGGCAATATGCTGCCTGCCAATCGCAAAATGCGGTGGTAACTTCTTCTCCTGAATGGTCGCTTTATTTAAGAAACAAAGCAGTACCGAGCTGCCACAATTAAAAAAAATGTGGCGGTCCTCAACCTTGCTGATGACAGGCATCTCCAGCTTCCCATGGTAAAACGACTCTGTGTCGTCCAGATTCTCAACGTATAAGCAAGTCTCTTTTACCTGGGTAAATACCATTTTTAGTTATTTTGATCCTTAATCAGGTCAAAATACTTAAAAAAGGTACTTTTATCAATTAATTTGGTTGAATCTCCACTGCCCCATCTGGGTGCTATTTCAAATAGCCCGTTAAACGTCCTTCCGGTATAATCTTTATCTATTAAATAGCCCTCCAGGCCATTTTGGCCCTTGGGTTCTTTTAAGCATTTGAATTTGATACGATACTTGTCCATATCTATTAAAATTTCCAGCGCGCAAATATAGCATCAAAACCGATGAGCCGATCACGTAACCGATTAAATTAATTTGAAGCCAAAAAAGCGGTAAGAAGTCTATCCGGCCCAGCCCTCACGGTCCAGGCTGCGGTATTGGATTGCTTCGGCCAGGTGCTCGATCTGGATTTCATCGGTATCTGCCAGGTCTGCGATAGTGCGCGATACCTTGAGGATTCTGTCGTATGCCCTTGCAGAAAGCCCTAGCCTATCCATGGCCGTTTTGAGTAGGGTTTTGCCTGCATTATTGATTTTGCAAATGTCCTTTGTCATTTGAGAATTCATCATCGCATTGCTGTACACCTCGCGCTGTTGTGCAAACCGAGCAGTTTGACGCTCACGGGCTTCAATGACCCGCTTTCTGATTTCCGTACTACTTTCTGCTTTTCTGTCGGCTGTCATCTGGTCAAAAGAGACCGGCGTAACCTCCACATGCAGATCAATACGATCCAGCAACGGCCCGCTTACCTTGTTGAGATAGCGCTGTACCGTTCCGGGCGGACATACACATTCTTTATCAGGATGATTGTAATAGCCACAGGGGCAGGGGTTCATAGAAGCTATCAGCATGAAATTTGCCGGATAGTCAAGGCTTATTTTGGCACGGCTGATGGTGACCCTGCGTTCCTCCAGTGGCTGTCGCATTACCTCCAGTACGGTACGCTTGAACTCTGGAAGCTCATCCAAAAACAGCACACCGTTGTGGGCCAGGGAGATCTCACCGGGCTGTGGCATGCCTCCACCCCCGACAAGGGCCACATCGCTGATCGTATGGTGAGGGCTTCTAAATGGGCGAAGGGCAATGAGGGAGGCCTCACCGTTTAATTTGCCAGCGACGGAATGTATTTTGGTGGTTTCCAGTGCTTCCTGTAACGAAAGTGGTGGCAATACTGATGGAAGCCGTTTGGCGAGCATGGTTTTGCCGGCACCCGGCGGCCCGATCATGATAACATTATGCCCCCCGGCGGCTGCAATCTCCAATGCTCTTTTAATATTTTCCTGACCTTGTACATCAGCAAAATCAGCCGCATAATTGTCGAGATTGTGAAAAAAGATATCCCTGGTATCCTGTACCGTTGGTTGAATCTCTTTTTGTCCAAGCAGAAAATCTATGGCTTCCGTAAGAGATTGTACTCCTATGATGTCTAGTTTATCTACAATCGCAGCCTCTGAGGCATTTTCGTGGGGAAGGATAAAGCCTTTAAAACCTTCTTTCCTTGCCTGTATGGCAATCGGCAATGCACCTTTAATTGGGCGTAGTGAGCCATCTAAACTCAACTCTCCCATTATGATATAGTCTTCTGTAGCCTGCAACTTGGCCTGGCCCGAAGCGTGAAGCACACCAAGGGCTATGGGCAAATCATAAGCCGATCCCTCTTTGCGGATATCGGCAGGGGCCATATTGATGACTACTTTTTGCCTGGGCATCATGTAGCCGTTATGCTTTATGGCGGATTCCACCCTGTGCTCACTTTCTTTCACTGCTGAATCCGGCAACCCCACGACAAAGAACCGGGTGCCTTGTCCTACATTTACCTCAATGGCAATCGTAATTGCATCCACCCCATGTACGGCACTGCCAAAGCATTTTGATAGCATAGTTTGCAGATCATTTTATGAATGTGAAAAAATAACAATTTTTGGGAATAATGCCGGTTTCCAGATCTATTTCAGACAAAATAAAAACTGGTGAGTAACCAAGCCCAGGGGTATTAGCAGCAGAGCTTTTCTATCAGCATGATCCAGATATGGATCACTTTGATGTGAATTTCCTGTATCCTGTCGGCATAACCAAAATGTGGTACAATTACAGCAACATCTACATTTTGAGCAAGCTTGCCACCATCTTTACCCGTTAGTGCTATCGTTTTTAGACCATTATTCTTTGCGGCATTTACTGCTTCGAGAATGTTTGGGGAATTGCCACTGGTACTGATGGCCAATAACACATCACCTGGTTGGCCAAGGCCCTCTATGTATCTGGAAAACACATAGTTGTACCCAAAATCATTAGATACGCAGGAAATATGTGAGGGATCTGATATAGCTATTGCAGGTAGGGCTTTGCGGTTGTCACGATATCTGCCGGTGAGCTCCTCGGCAAAATGCATGGCATCACAATGAGAGCCACCATTGCCACAGCTAAGTATTTTTCCGCCCTGATTAATCGCGTTGGCCATAAGTTGTGCTGCCTGTTCTATGACGGCAATATTTTTATCCTGTTGAATAAATTGATTCAACACTTCCTGGCTTTCTACCAGCTCTTGCCTTATGGTTTGGTCAAATGACATTACTCTTTTGTGGGGTCGTTATCAGTTTTGTTTTCTTCAGGCTTTGATGCAGTTGTTTTCGAAATAGCTTCTGGTTTTTCTTTTTCCTGCAAAGCTTTTTTCTGTAGGTCGTAGAGTTCAGCTTTTAGGTCTGATACTTCCTTGGTTAGTTTCTTATTTCTTTTTCGGATTTGAAAAATGTGGATGTTTTCAATAATCCACTCCAGCAAAATGACTAGCAAGCCTACCGCCACCCAGTGCCTCAAAAACTTTAGAAATGTAAACATGCCAAACTGCTTGAACATATACTCGATGTAAAGGCCGAAGTATACAGACGTAGCGAGATAGGCAAACAGCAAGGAATAAAAGAAGAGCTTAAATTTTCTCATACCAGGAATGTACTACAGCGGTAATTTAGGAAATTTTAGCATAGTGCTAGAGGCCTGATTTTTGAAATTTACGAATTGCGTAATACGGATGTTGACTTACTGTTTCGATATTTTGGAATTTTTTGCTGACTAAAATTCTGTTTCTTTCGAAATACAGAAACTGTAAGGTTTTCTCCTTCCAAATGTGATGTTGAAATGCTTTCATGGCTTTTGCCCTTGATTCAACATCTTTTGCATTAGCGATTTCGGTAAGAATTTGGTCACTTTCAGCATCGCCATAGCCACTGTAATTGAGACCACCGATGGCAGCAGCTTTGGTGCCAAAGATGGGCCGAAAATCGGTTGAGAATTTGCTACCGACGAAGGAGTACAAAAACAGGTCAAAATTATGGTTGATCAAATCATCTCGCAATGCAGCAATATTTTGAGCTTCAAGTTCTAGATTAAGCCCATATGCACTCGCCTGATCCTGTAGCCAAAGCGCAATTTTCTCATACTCATCGTTGGAGGCATTGTACTTTAATGTTAGTGGTGGCAGCGATTCATAACCTTCAAATATGCCCTTAGCTTTGGCTGGATCAAAAGCTGAAACAGGCAGGTCATAGTTGTAGTACAATGTGTCGGCCGGATTGATGGGTCCAATTGTGGGGCTGGCATAGCCTTGTTGGGTAATTTGAATGATGCTCTCCTTATCCACCATCGCAGCAATTCCCTGCCTGAATTTTTCATCGGATAGAACCGGTTGCCTTACATTGAGCCCCAAAAAGACAAATCGATAGCCCAGGGGATCTAGCCTATGAAATTGGTCACTTAAGGGCGGAACTCCATAGCCATTAAAGTCAACAACGGGCACGGCATTCACCGCATCGATTTCCCCCGAATTTAGCGCAGTGAGTGCTGATTTAATTTCGGGGAGAATGTAAAAAGCAATTTTATCCGGGTTAGCCAGGTATTGATCTCCCTGCATATCATGAGCCCAATAGCCATCTCGCTTTCGCAATATAACCGACTGATTATCTGCTGCAGATTGCAATTGATAAGGCCCACTACCCAGCGGTTGACCTGTAGATAAGAAATTCTGATTATTGAATGCTGCTGCATATTGATCAAGCACCTGAGCAATTGGAGATTCCTCGCCGGATACTATTGAGGCAGCCCTCATTTGCGCGAGGCTGTAACCTCTCAGTAGCTGACTACTATCCATTGCATGCTCGGCCATTATCCAATAATTGCCACTCAACCGGGCAGCATCCATAGATAATTCATTCTGATAGATTTCAAGCTTGCTATTGCTGAGGATAGCCACAGAATCGATGGATCGCACACTATACCTAATCCGGCTGTTGTCAAAAAGAGGAGAAGCATAGACTTTTAGTGAAAAAGCTACATCATGTGCTGTGACAGGGGAGTTATCTGGCCATCTGGCTTCAGGATGAATCTGATAAGTAAAAATAGAGGTGCTGTCTTCTATTCTCCTCTTTGGCACATCTTGGGCCAATATGGGTATAAGCTCTCCATGATCATCAACTTCAACAAGGGTCTCATAGATCAGCCCGGCGATCTGGTAGCTTTCTTGCGAAGAAAGCAGCGCCGGATTTAGGGATTCGGGATAGTTCTGTAAGGCTATGCGCACCTCAAAGTTATCTTCTGCTCTTGGCGGAGCACAATTGGTGAGTAGGAGCAAGGTAGCAGCCAGGAAAGCTAACGACCTAAAATGATTGCATGTCAGTAAGTTTTTTATATAATCCGTCATTTGATAATAAGTCCTGATGCTTTCCGCTTTCAACAATTCTTCCATTTTGTAGTACTACAATCAAATCAGCATTTTGGATGGTGCTCAGTCTGTGTGCAATTACCAAAGATGTTCGGTTTTGCATGAGGTTGAACAATGCCTCCTGCACTAGTTTTTCTGATTCTGAATCCAGAGCAGAGGTAGCTTCATCCAGAATCAGCAAAGGTGGATTTTTAAGGATAGCCCTGGCGATGCTAAGCCTTTGCCTTTGTCCGCCAGAAAGCTTGGTGCCTCGTTCACCGATATTGGTATCAAATCCGTTTTCCATGGCTTCAATAAATTCCAATGCATTGGCGATTTTAGCTGCCTCCCGCACCTTTTCGAGGCTGGAATCCTTTGCTCCAAAGGCTATATTATTGAATATGGTGTCGTTAAAGAGAATTGATTCCTGTGTGACAATACCCATTTTCTTTCGTAGTGAGTCAATGGTATAGCTCTTGAGATCAATGCCATCAAGCAGGATTTGTCCACCAGTTGGGTCATAAAAGCGTGCTACCAAATCTGCCAGCGTTGATTTTCCGCCACCCGAAGGCCCTACCAGGGCAACTGTACTGCCTTTTGCTATGGTTAGATTAATATCCTTCAACACTGGCTCCTGATCGTAGGCAAAAGATACATTCTGGAAAACGATCTGGTCTGTGAAATCTCCGAGCGGGCTTGCATTTGGGGCATCTTTGATCTGCGCTTCGGTATCCATTAATTCGAAAACCCGCTCCCCTGAGGCGATACCGCGCTGGATATTGCTAAATGCCGCAGACATGGCTTTAGCAGGATTGAGCACCTGCGAGAAAATAATGATAAATGCAATGAACTCCGATGCTGACAAGGAAGACTCATTGTCAATGACCATACCGCCACCAATTAGCAACAGGCATGCTACGGCAAATACACCCAGAAACTCTGAAATAGGGCCAGCCAGTTCAAATTTGGTGGCAATAGAAAGGTTTTGCTTGGCATAGTTTTTCACCTCTTTGCCAAATTTCTCCATCATGAAATTCCTGGCGGTAAACGCTTTGATAATCCGCATACCGGTTAATGTTTCATCCATGAGGGCATTGAGGCGACCTAAGGACTGCTGGCTTTTGGTAGCACGCTTTTTGAGCTTTTTGGCCAGGTAGGAAATAATACCGCCTGATACAGGTAGGAGTAATAATGTGTAAAGTGTAAGCTCCACCGACATGGTAAATAGGATTACAAAAAAGCCTACAATCAAAGCCGGCTCTTTAAATAACACTTTCAGTGTGCTTACCACCGTATTTTCAATTTCCAGAATATCAGTGGTGACGCGCGACATGATATCACCTTTTCTATTGTCGGTGAAATAACCAATCTGAAAAGTGGTAATCTGCGCGTAAAGTCTGTTTCGGAGATTGGTGACTACACGCACTCTAAACTGCGCCAGAATCATGGCTGATAGGTACCGAAACAAGTTGGCAAGGAAGACAGACACGATTATAACCCCGCATACATATTGCAAAGCACCCTTTTGTCCGTTTTCTTCTATGACCTGTCCAAAATAATAATAAAAGATCTTTTTAAGATAGTCCAGGCTTAATGTGAAATCCGGAAGGGAATTGAGTCCGGCTACTTTCTCTTCTTCCACCTGGTTAAAAAGCACCTCCAAAAGAGGGATTAATACAGAAAAATTGACCAGGCTAAACGCCACATACAGTATTGTAAATAGGATATACTGAGGTAGATATGCCCCTACAGGCCGTGCAAAAGAGAGTATTCGTAGGTATGTTTTCACAAGAAAATCAGCTTTCAGTATTAAAAGCAATTAAGTTAAGCAGCCAGTTTCAACTTCCTCTCCCTTTTGTTTGAAGAGACAGTTTGAGATTAACTTAATAGCAATATTTTTGAAATCAACATTTTAGAAATGATGATTGATTTGTGGCGCGTTGAGCCGCAATGATAACTGCACAAAGGTAGTAGGATCTGTACCAGTACCGAGTACATTCTGCTCATCTCTGTAGGAGAATGTCAAATCAGTAAAAAAGTTGTGCTTCCACATGTAGCTGGCGGTAAACTGACCAAAAAGCAGATCGGTAGCTATGCCCTGCCCCACTTCATTGCCATATTCCTGCTCATAGGTATCGTAGCTCAGCAATATATTTTTGCCCCAATTGCTACCATTGTCATCCTCGCCATATTGTGCTACAATCAATTGCCCCTTTAAAAAGAGCCTGGGTAGTGGCTGATACCTCACTATGCCCACAAATTCACGAAAGTTGGCACCAAAGGGATGGGCTAATGACTGCCTGTAATGACTGTAGTTTGTTTCCATACCCAGGTGCGCGTAGGTGTAGGGCCTTGCAAAATTATATTCCATTTGAAGGTCCAGATTGGAGACGTTGGCCACGTCAATATATTTGAAACCAAGCTGGGTGGCATATTTATTGGACCACCAGCCATCGCCACTGAATACTTCACTAACTACAAATTCGTCTATTAGAAATTGTCCATACAATTGGTACTTGCCGGCGATATTCCACCGGGCATCAAATCCGAGCAATGAGTTGTCGGCACTTCCTGTTTGCTGTTCGATCGCTGTGAGGAAAATAATTGGGTTTAGGTAGTTAAGCTCAAATCGGCTATTGGCCAGGGAATCTTCCTTATTGAATATGATGCTCTCAAAAATGCCTATGGTGAAATTATCAGTTACATTAATGCTCAACTGATGCATGGTCATGAACTTTTTAGGGAATTCTCTGGTGCCTAAGGAACCACTACCATCGGCGACAAAAAACTGATCTGCTGTTGGCTGTGCATACATCACCTGGTACTGAAGCTTCCACACCTGAGCATTGATTTTTAAGAAAGGGTAGGCGGGTGCAAAATCTGAAAGGAGCATGCTTCTAAACCCACTGCCCACAAAGTTTTTATCATAACCAAATTGTAATCCAATATGGCGGGTAGCTGCAAAATTGAAATAACCCCTTACAGACAAATAATCAAAACCATGGTCCCCGTATCGTTTCCAAAAACCTTCATTGGGTACTACCTGAAAACGGCGATTCCAGGCTTGTACATAGCCGGGAAATACGGCCTGGTTTTCTCCAATATAAGTGTAAAAACCAACCTTATTGTCGATAATTCCTCTGATTTCTGCACCTCTGGTATTGATAAAAGGTGTGCTTCCGCTTAGGTCATCCTGACCTACCGCTAGATTTAGTACAGGATTTACATGGATATCAAAATGGTCCCCATGGTAGGCCAGGAAATCCGCCGGGTATTTATAAATACTTCCCCAGACAGGATGCTCAGACCTTACGGAATCATACCCTGTAAATTCCCAGCTATCCATGTTCAAATAGCGTCTGTTGAAGCGGTCGGCAGGGCTGCGATCCAGGTCAGCAGGAAGGTCAGCCAAAAACTGCGCTATGGTCTGCCGGCTAAAGGGCTTAAAATTGCTGTAGAAATAAGTGGAAAAACTCTTCTGCTTTATTTCATTTCTCTCAATCAAATGATAGTAGTCGGCATTCAGAGCTACATTTGCACTTTGTGCTAAAAGATTGGTGCCTGCAACAAGCAGGAAAAAAATAAGTGTTAATCTTCTCATGCTAGTAATTGTACTGGTAATATCGTATAATTTTGCGATAGCCAAATAGCAAATTTAATTTACATTAAAGTTTTGAGCTTCTTCAATTAATGGCTAATTTTGCAATCCTTTTGAAAAAAGATAATTGATAATAAGATGAAAAAAGATATTCATCCAGAATACAGAGAAGTAGTTTTCCATGACACATCTAGTGATTTCAAATTTATCACCAGATCTACCATAGAGACACAAGAAACTACAAAATGGGAAGATGGCAATGAATACCCTCTCGTAAAAGTAGAGGTGAGTTCAGCTTCGCACCCATTCTATACCGGTAAGAAACTATTTGTGGATACTGCTGGTAGAGTAGAGAAATTCAATAAGCGATACAAAAAGAAGTAATCTTCTTTTAATATAATATCAGATGTTAAGTCTTCAGGAGGTTCTAATCCTGAAGACTTTTTTATTTTTGGCGGATGAACATAATCCTGCTGGATGACCCTAATATTTGGCGGCAATTTTTGCCTCTTACCTACACCCGACCGATCAGTTTTCTCCGCTGCGGTATTTTAACGCTTGCCGAAAAATGGCAGCATCATCTTGGCCAGACTACCGGATTTTATTCTGAGGCTTACCTTCAGGAAAAATATAATGCCCAATGGGCAACCGAAAATCTGCTCATCAATAGTTCAGTACTACCAACACCGCAATTAATACAGGCTATTAAATCCCTTAAAGAGGGAGAGATATTAATGCATGGAGCTCGGTGGCTGGCAGCTATGGGGGATGAATCCGTAGCTAATGATATAAGGTCAAACCATTGGGTAAACCTGAAACCGGTAACCTATGACAATGACATAGAGACATTGGAGTATCCATGGCAACTTTTCCAGAAAAATGGAAAGGCCATTCGGGAGGATTTTGTAATGCTTATAAAAGGCAGGACTTCACAACCGGTTACTGATCCACATACTGTTTGTTATAACCCCGATCAGATTTTTCTGGAAGTAGGGGCGCAAGTAAAGGCGGCTGTTTTGAATGCTGAAAATGGCCCTATTTACATTGGAAAAGATGCCAGGATAGATGAAGGTGCTTTGATAAGAGGGCCCTTTGCGCTAGGCGAAGGAAGCACCGTGAATATGGGTGCAAAAATGCGGGGAGATATTACTATCGGGCCGCACTGTAAAGTGGGCGGAGAGGTCTCCAATTCCATATTGATTGGCTACAGTAATAAGGGCCATGATGGTTTTCTGGGCAATAGTGTGCTTGGAGAGTGGTGTAATTTGGGGGCCGACACCAATATTTCGAACCTCAAAAACAATTATGCACCCATAAAAATCTGGAGCTATGATAAGGAAGGCTTTGTCAATACAGGTTTGCAGTTTTGCGGATTAATTATGGGTGACCATGCCAAAGCCGGAATCAATACTATGTTTAATACCGCTACGGTGGTTGGTGTTTCAGCCAATGTATTCGGTGCGGGCTTCCCTCGTAATTTTATACCTTCATTTTCCTGGGGAGGTGCCCATGGATTTACCACGTTCCAGCTGCGCAAGGCTTATGAGGTGGCAGAAGCCATGATGGGGCGTAGAGGTGTAAGCCTTACGGAAACCGACAAGAATCTGCTCAAAGTAGTATTTGAGCAGTCCGCTAAACATCGAATTTGGGAAAAGTCTTAGTCTATGCGTTTTGCTGATATACCAGGATTTGAAGATATTAAAAAGCAGCTGGCTAATGCGGTACACAAAAACCATGTTGCCCATGCGCAGCTGTTTTATGGCATGGAGGGTTCCCCAAACCTGGCCCTGGCCCTGGCATACACAGCTTTTATCAACTGCGAGCAGCCTACTGAAACGGACAGCTGTGGTCAATGCAGTAGCTGTAGTAAAATAGATAAGCTGGTTCACCCTGACATCAATTTTGTATTTCCGGTGGCTCCCACTGCCAAGATCAAAGGCAAGGATGCTATTAGCAGCAATTACCTGAAAGAATGGCGCGCTTTTGCCCTGGAAAATCCATATGGCACTTCCAGTGATTGGTTGGAATATTACGGCTTTGAAAATAAGCAGGGCAATATCTCCAAAGAAGAAAGCCGGCAGATCGTAAAAAGCCTTTCGCTCAAAGCTTTTGAGGCAAAATATAAGGTGATGCTCATATGGTTGCCAGAGTTTTTGCATAGTGCCGCTGCCAATGCTATCCTTAAAATACTCGAGGAGCCGCCCGAGCGCACCATTTTCCTATTGATCACCCACCATTACGACCAGTTGCTGACCACTATTACATCCAGGAGTCAGCTGGTAACCATACGGAGGTTTCACGATGAAGAACTAGCAGACTTATTGGTAAAGCAAGAGCATCTGGATTTGCCCCAGGCTCAAAAAATAGCCAGGCTGGCAGATGGTAACATGGCCGAGGCCCGTCGGTTGGTGAAAGAAGGCGATCAAGGGCAGGGAGATATTTTTGGTGCCTGGATGCGTAGCTGCTGGAGTATGAAATACCAGGAACTATTGGATAAAGCCAATGATTTTGCGGGTCTATCGCGCGTGGCGCAAAAAGCCACTTTTCAATATTTCCTGGCTATGCTACGAGATGCGCTTATTGCCGGCTTCAATGAAGAGCTGCTTCGGGTAAAGGAGGAGGAAAAACAATTCGTATTTAATTTCAGCAATGCAGTGAATCCTGAGAAGCTTGAAATTATGGTTAGGGAAATCAATACCGGTATTTATCATCTGGAGCGAAATGCTAATCCCAAAATTCTTTTTTTGGACATTTCCCTTAAAGTAATGCAGGTATTAAAGAGTTAGGACTTAAGATAAAGTGAGGTAATGAAAATCAGAATAGGTACCAGAAGAAGTAAGCTTGCTATGTGGCAGGCATATTATGTGGAGGAGCGACTAAAAGCAGGAGGGCTGGAAACAGAAATTGTACCTATAGATACGAAAGGTGACAAAATCCTGGATGTGACCATTGCGAAAATTGGCAGTAAGGGCGTTTTTACCGAAGAAATTGAAGCCCAACTGGCAGAAGGCACAATCGATATTGCAGTACATAGTGCCAAGGATATGCAGAGCGAGCTGCCCCAGGGCTTTGAGATTATCGCGTTTACCGAAAGAGAGCGGGTTAATGACGTGCTTATTAGCCTGAAGCCCGGGTTGCGTCTAACCGAAAAAGCTGATTTTGTAGTAGGCACTTCTTCAACCAGGCGGGTTGCCTTGCTAAAACATTATTGCCCCAACGTCAAGACAGTAGATATGCGAGGCAACCTGCAAACCAGAATGCAAAAGTTGGAGGCCGGTCACTGTGATGCTATGATTCTGGCCTATGCAGGTGTAAAACGTATGGCCTACGAAGAGCGCATTGCTGAACACCTGGACATCACAAAATTCACCCCGCCAGTGGGTCAAGGGAGTGTGGCGATTGAGGTTGCTACTGAGCTTGATGCTGAAAAAAAATCAAAGCTGAAAGCGCTACTCGAGCATAATGCTTCGGCAGTATGCCTTAGGGCAGAACGCGCCTATTTGAAAAGACTTCAGGGAGGTTGCTCTATACCAACATTTGCCAACGCCCGATTGGAGGGTGAGACCATATCGCTGGATGGAGGTATCATTAGCCTGGATGGTAAGGATATGGTAAGATTACAAATGCAGGGACAGCTCGATGACCCTGAGGCATTGGGTTTGGCATTCGGAGAAAAAGTATTGTCTGAAGGAGGCGCCGCAATTCTGGAAGGCATCCGCAAAAGCATGAACCATTAATCTTTTAATCTCAATATTGAATAGTTTTAAAATAGCCTAAGATCAAGCGTAATGAAAAGAGTTTTAACCCTAATTCTAGCCGTTGTAGTTTTTGCCAGCTGCGAAGACAACACCGATTATATTGTGACCATTTCGACCGAATATGGTGATATGAAGGCGATATTGTATGATGAAACACCGCAACACAAAGAGAATTTTATAAAACTCGCTCGTAGTGGACAATACGACAGTACTATTTTTCATCGGGTAATAGAATCTTTCATGATTCAGGGTGGTGATATCAATGCCAAAGCCAATAAAACAGATGAGATCGATTACACGATACCGGCTGAGTTTGTGCCCAAATATTTCCATCATAAGGGAGCCCTTGCGGCTGCCCGGCAGGGGGATCAAATCAATCCTAAGCGAGCTTCCAGTGGCTCACAGTTTTATATTGTGCAGGGGGTGGTTTATGATGAAGCAATGCTTACCACAGACCTCATGAAATTAAACAATGGCATCAGCAAATTACTCGCAGAGCCTGGCTATGAGGATCTGAGACAGCAATATATCGACCTGCAAAATCAGCAACGGTTCAATGAAATACAGCAGCTGAGCATGCAGTACAGAGATACTATAGTGCAGAAGTACAAGCTGGATGTGACCAAAGAGATCAACCCGGAACGGCTAGAAGCATACACTACACTAGGTGGCACGCCGCACCTTGATGATACCTATACTGTATTTGGTAAGGTGGTAGAGGGTATGGAAGTCATTGATAAAATCGCCGCACAACAAACCGGCAGAGCTGATAAGCCCATCGAAGATATATACATGACCGTGTCAGTAGAAGAGGTGTCTAAAGCTACCATCACGGAGAAATATGGCTATCAATATTCTGGGACGGATTGAGTAGGTATTTTCTGTGACTCCTAATTCTGTGTAACTTAACATCAGTATCTTCAAACTGACAATACAGAGCTTATGAAAATATTAGTCACAGGTGCAAACGGGCTGCTGGGCCAGAAGCTGGTCTCACTTATTGTAGAGCGAGGCGAGCATGAACTGATTGCCACCGGCAGGGGTGAGAACCGAAACCCACTTTACCAGGAAAAATATACCTACACTACCATGGATGTGGCTGATGAGGCATCTGTACAAGGCGTATTTGATAAGTACAAACCACAGGTGGTCATCCATACAGCGGCTATGACTAACGTAGATCAATGTGAAGATGAGCGGGAGGCCTGCTGGCAGCTGAATGTACATGCGGTAGAATATTTAATTGCCTCATGTGCAAAGCACAACTGCTTTTTATTGCACCTCAGCACCGATTTTATATTTGATGGGGCTGACGGGCCTTACGATGAGGATGCTGTAGCTAATCCTGTGAGTTATTATGGAGAAAGCAAACTAGCCTCAGAAGAACTGCTCATCAAAAGCAACATCCAGTGGGCCATAGCCAGAACGGTTTTGGTGTACGGCATAGCCCATGATATGAGTCGATCTAACATCATTTTGTGGGTAAAAAAGAGCCTTGAGGAGGGGAAAGAGATCAATGTGGTTAATGATCAATGGCGCACACCAACACTAGCTGAGGATCTTGCTGTGGGCTGCTATTTAATTGCTACGAAAAAGGCAGAAGGTATTTTTAATATTTCAGGAAAAGACTTTTTATCGCCTTACGATATGGCCGTCAAAACAGCCAACTATTTTAAGCTGGATAAGTCAAATCTCAATGAAACGGATGGCAGTAAGTTTTCTCAAAAAGCAAAGAGGCCACCGAAGACCGGGTTTATCATTGACAAGGCCAGGAAAGTGTTGGGCTATGAGCCGCATTCCTTTGAGGAAGGTATAGCATTGCTTCATACACAGCTTAAAGACCGTGGGCAATCATAGATCACAGAATATTTTTTCGTAGGCATCTGGGCGGAAAGCCTGTGACCTGATGACTTTGCCTGTAGCATCAGTGTAGGTCACTACATAAAAAGAAGCCTTTGGTAGGTGCTGCTCGGAAAAATAGATGGGTTTTTCGGGTGTTCCCAGATTTACAATATCGTTATACTCGGGCTGCAACACTACACCATGCTTACTGCTGTAAATACCAAAGCCATCATCACCCAGGTATTTTATGATTGATTCCTCGGAAGTTTGTCGCACGAAATTGTACTCCCTTATGCCATCAAAAAGCACATCTTCTGTTTCAATATTGATGATTTGATAGGTATCTCCTTCGGCGACAAGTGCAGTGCTATCGGTCCAATATTGGATATCTTCAAAATCCGTATCCAGTACTTCGCGACCGGTTTTGGTTTCAATCAAGCCTTTTTGACCTCCTTTCGAAACGATCAGGTAAGCAGCATTGTATGGAATAATGCGTTGGTCAAAATAGCGGGCGATTAGCTTTTCCTTGTAAAGGTCAAACACGTCAAAATTGCCTTTGTCCAGCACCATGATCAAGCTATCGGTGATGGGGGCAATGGCTTCATACTTGGGCCAGATGGGGATTTGCCCCTTGGTGTCGATAACTCCACTGAGCTTGTTTAGCTTTATTTCGAAAAAGCCCGGCACCAGATACTTCATGTCGTCCATACGTGCCTTGAAAACCTCTTTTCCGGTAGGGGTATACAGCCGACAAATGGTACCATTTTTTACCAAAAGATAATTTTCTTGTGCCTCATGATTATTTCTGGGTCCCAAAATGGTAAACCGATCGCCCTGCGAAACAGTAACCTCATTTCCACTGAGGAAAAAAACCTTTTCTTCTTCATTTTCAATGGCATAGGCCATGTTGTCAGACAGGATATAGACCGAATCCAATGCCGACTTGATTTCCGGCTCATCTGTTAGGGAGGCCAATCTCCATTGATCGGCCTCTTTAAATGCGGTCCAGTTTTCATTGTAGAGCACCCGGTCATATAACCGGGCTTCTTCGGGTGTATCCTGATCATGCTGGATGCGGTAACCAAAAGGCTGCTTGATTAACCAGCCATTATCCATTGGGAAAATCTGATGCTCAGCCAGTGGCACCACTTCATTGAGATTTTGATCAAATACCACTTCCTGATCTCCCACAGCAGCAAACAGATAATGCTGGCGAAGAAGCTCTACCTCTTCAAATCTGAAGTCCAGATTTACCTGTTGTTCATCTGCAGCTGGCAGGAGTTGGCTTTTGGTTTTGATGGCAACCCGGTCATCTTTATAAAAAACGTAGTACTGACCCAGCGTCTCTACATCATCAAACCCCGAGATGGCCATTGGTTTGCCTAAAAATGTTGCCATTTGTTTGATGCCATCAGCTTCGTATACCAGAAAGGTATCGTCCAGCAGAGATACATCGTCCAGGTTATTTAACGCTATTCTAAAACCTGATTTATGAATAATCTGTACGCCATCTTCATTTTCGATGAGAATAAGACCCAGGCCAAGCTCCTCTGCGTAATCGATAGCACCCTCATAAATGAGGTGATCATTGCGGGCAATAAGTCGGGTGGTACCTGCAGTTTGTACTTCCAGATAATCTGAAGTGATATTGCCGCATAAATAATCGTCAGGCACATTGGAGTAAGTAGGTTTGATGACTACCTCGCCCTGCTGATTCATAAAGCCATAGGCTTCATTGTCATAAATGGTTATGAGGGCTTCCCGGCTATTTTTATAGATATGCTCCAAGGAATCCTGAAGGCCGTATCGTTGCTGTAATGACCCGTATTCAGCTATTTCCTGGTCATTTTTTGGTAAATAATAAAGCACATTCATAGCCTGCCTGGCCCAGACAGTGGCAGGGTATTGCTTGAGGAAGCTCAAATAGGCGGATGCATTATTGGATGCAGTTACGATTTCCAGAATAGCCTTTTCTGTTCGCTCGCGGTAAGGAGTTTCCGGGTAATTCTTTAAAAATGTCTGAAAAGCAGCTAGCGTATTGCCCTCTGTTTTATCTTCAAAGAGCAATTTTTCATACAGGCTTTTTGCCTCCGGTACTTCTACTGCTTCAGGGTAAGTTTCAAAAAATTGTTCGTAACCCTGCCAGGTGTGCTCTGCCTTTGCTTTTTCGAAGGCAATGGCATTTCTGTTGGCTACAGCATCAGGATATTGACTGGCATTAGGATACACTGCCATAAAATACTCATAGCCGGCGATGGTATGCCTGGCGGTAGCTTCCTGATATGCCATACCATCGATCTTTGCTTTCAGGCTTTTCAGGCTGTCAATAGAGACCTCTAATCTATTCATTTCCTTCACCAGGTCTTCATTGGTCAGGTCAAACTGATCCTGTGACTTTAACACGAACCAATGTGCTGAGTCCACGCTGTACTGAGGGAAGGAGTCTGTAGCAAAAAGGATGGCATATAAAAAATAAGCCCCCGGGTTGAGGGTATCTTTTTCAAGAGACCTATCCAATTGATCAATGGCCTCCGTGAATTCACCCTCTAGGATCGCTTTTTGAGCCCTGGTATTGCGGTCAGCCAGGGCGTATTTTGGCGATGCAAAAGCAAACACCATCAGCATTAAACAAAGGAAAGCAGGCCTTACCATAGGATCAACAAAACTAGTGAGGCTGTAGATTATAACCACCAATATTTGCTTTTTTACTAATTTTAGTGTTTGTATAGGATATGGCAGAAACAAAAAAAGGTCGGCGATATAAACCGTGGTATGCCATAATTGGGTTGCTGATCATCCTTTCCTTTTTTACACCTACCATTCTTGAACACCTCAGAACCTATGGTGCAGAGCTTGCGGGTAGGATTCTCCTGGATCTGGTCAAGCGTGAAAGCAATAATTATTACACTATATCCTATGAGAAGGCTAATCTGGGACTACTCAAGAGGGATTTGTCCATCGAGAACTTTGTGATTAGCCCGGACAGTGCGGGTATGGCCGCGAGTGACGGCCCCATTCCTATCAATAGCTTTGAAATCCATATTCCACGGTTAGACATTAAGCTGGAGACATTTTACGAGATATTCCTGTATAAGGAGCTCAAAGTAGAATCGGTGAAGATCATTGATCCTTCAGTAGCCATGGTACGAACCAATCAACCAGATGCCAGAAGGCCTTTTTCTATGGAGGCCGGGGATTTGTACACCATCATCAGCCAGTACCTGAAGCTTTTTAAGATAGAGTATTTTCAAATTCAGGATGCAGCATTTTCCTACCAGAATGAGCCTCAAAAGAAAGATACCTCTAACCTGAATATCGCGAACCTGGATATGCTGGTGGAAAATTTTTCTATTGATTCAGCCTCCAATGAAGCCCGTAAAGTGTTTTTTACAGATGCTATTGAGCTGGTTATCAATGAACAGATACTTTACCTGTCAGATAGTATTCATCAATTTTCCTTTGATAAACTCATACTTTCTACCCAAACCCAACTGATACAGTTTGATGGTATCAAGGTGTCGCCCAGAGCCGATTTGGAGATGTCATTTTTTGATAATCCTGAGGGCATCAATATTTACGATGTTGAAGTGCCACGCCTGCAGCTACAGGCGGTAGATTTTTTAGAGGCCTATTTTAATAATCGATTAAAAATTGGCAGAATTGGTGTTTTCCAGCCACAGGTTCGTATAGATGACAGGGTATCACCGAATACCGAAAGTGGAGCCAGCAACAGCCTTGGAGCCATTCTCACTCAGTATTTCGATGAGGTGGCAATTCGTGAAGTGCTTGTTGAAGAAGGTCTTGTAGATTTGAAATTGACTAAAAACCAAAAAGGCCGTGGGCTCAAGCTTGAAAATGCTGACATAAAGCTTGAAAACTTTAGGGTAGATACCTCTTTTTTTCGTGGTGAAATGAAAACCAATTTTTTTGAGGAGATAGAGTTAAGCTTTGATCACTATAATTTTAATCTGCCCGATAGCCTTCATGCTGTTTACATCAAAGATTTCAAGCTATCGTCTATACAAGAGACATTAATATTGGATAGTGTGCGGGTGAGTCCGCGAGAAGGGATGAATAGCGCACAAAAAACAGTTTACAATGCCTATTTGCCAGAAGTTAATCTAAAGGGATTTGATTGGACAAGCATTACACGCGACAGGCTTTTGGTTTTTGATACTTTTCAGTTGCCCTCACCCAACTTCAGCATCGTATCCCATAACCAGCAAAAGTCTGAATCATCGCAGGGGTTTTCCGCAGAAGCAACCGCAAGGAAATTGCTTTCCACAGTTGAGCAGCTAGCGATACAATATGTAGATATCAACAATGGCCGCTTACATTTCAAAAATAATGAGGAGGAGCTATTGGGCTTTGAATACATTGACCTCAAACTTGATCAGTTTGATTTAAATAAAAGCAACCTGAAAACAGGTGCCAATAGCTTTTATACAGGGGATATTGATCTTACCTTCAGGGATTTTGATGTGGAAATAGCAGACCGTACACAGATGGTCTGGCTGGATGAATTTAATTACAGCACCAAATCCGACCGTATTTTCCTGAATGGCATTCGCATAAAACCGGTTAATGAGCAGCCTGCAAGCAAAAGGTACCTCATCAATGGTACCGTAGATGAAATTCTTCTTGAAGGTATTGTAATCGATGATATGCTGGATGAGAAGCATTTTCAGTTTGATCATTTGTTGATCAACCGCCCAGCAGTAGATCTTGTGGAGAATGAAAATTACGCTGCTGGCAGTGTGAAACAAGAAGGCCAAACGCCTGACTGGCTGAAATATTTGAGTATTCAGGATTTTAAGCTCGTAGAGGGTAGGATACGCGTTGCAGGATTGGATAGCCTGCTGCTGAATGTAGGAAATGCCAATGCCAGTGTATCAAACTTCTCTTTGGATTCCCTACAGGTGCAAAAGAACCACTGGCAGCATAATATGCAGAGCCTGCAGTTGTCATTAGAAAATGTAAGCTGGCTGCTGGAGAAGCAGGACCATCAGCTGGAAATCGACAGGATCGATATTGATCAACAGCAAAATCTGCTGGATATACAGAATGTCCTTTACAAGCCGCTGCCCAATAGAAATCCGAAGCAGAAGATTACTTACCAAACACCGGATATTGCTTTTCGTGGATTAGATCTGGAAGAAATATTTTTTGATAGAATCCTGGAGGCAGATAGCATCATTTTTCAAAAAGGGTCACTGGAAATTGCTCAAAGCCAGGCTGTGGGGAGTGGGTCTTCCCCGGAGAACCGAAGCATAGAAGCTTTACGCGAAAAAATTCTGGATCAATTCACTTTTGTGGATATACAGCACCTCTTTGTAGACAGTAGCAGTCTATCACTCGGCCTGCCCAATGTAAAGGTTTCCATCCCAGGATCTATGCTTCAAATTGACGGGTTTTCTGTAAATGCTGAAGCCGATAGCACCAAAATATTTTTTGCTGATAACTACAAACTGATGTTGCGCAAGCTATCCCTGACGGATACGGTAGACAGTGATTCCTTGTTTGTTTCTTCATTGCATTGGGCATTGCGGGAGAATGATTTACGCATTGATGAATTGTTTTTCAGAAGAGTGAAAGAAGGTAAGGGTGAGCAACCACTCACTGTGCACCTTGCTGAATTAGGCCTGAAAGGGTTTGAAGTTGAAAAGTACTACGAAACACAAGTAGTGGCAGCAAAACAGCTACAAATTGCTAGTCCACACCTTTCATTTTACAAAGATGATAGCGACGAAAATGGCTCGGTAGATATGCCTGAAAAACTCAATCCACCTAAGGGTGGCCTTGCGTCCGTCGTATTGGATAGTATTGACCTGGATAATATTGCCATCGATATTTACGATCCATCTATAGAAGATACTGCTGCTTTTCGTTTTCGCGACTTGAATATTTTGCTCACCGATTTTGACTGGGATAGTACCAAATTTATCAAAGATCGCGGATTGTTCTTTGCTGACAATATCCATGTAGATGGAGACCGGTTTAGTTATCTGCTTCCCGATAGTCTGTACAGGATCAATGCAGACCACTATGCATTTGACAGCAGGTTGGGTGATCTGGTCATTTCAAAGATGGAGCTGGAGCCCATGCTAGAGATGTATGCGCTAGGTGAGCAGATAGGCCACCAAACTGACTGGATCCACGGCTTTATCGATACATTACATCTGGACGCGCTGGATATCAGTCAGCTACTTTTTGATCAATCTGTAGATGTTAATGCGCTATACCTCAAGAAATTCAGGTTTCTCATTTTCCGGGACAAGCGTTTGCCTTTCCCTGAGGACCAGTTTAAAATGCTACCTCACCTTGCCTTACAGGAGTTGGATGTTCCACTTACCATTGATACCATTAATATTATGGATGGCTTCATAGAGTATCAGGAGTTTGCTGAAGGCGCATCAGAGCCTGGGGAAATTACTTTTGAGGCCCTACATGGCCAGGTAAAAAATGTAGTAAATACCGATAAGGCTTTGTCACTGAATTCTACACTTGAGTTGAATGCTTCTGCAAAGGTGATGGGGCAGGCACAGGTCTATATCAATACCTATGCAGACATGCTCGACGAGAAAGGTAAGTTCTTTATGGATGGCAAGGTAGAAAGCTTCCCCTTAACTGTGCTTAATCCTATGCTGGAACATGTGGCCTTTGTGAGGGTACGTAGTGGTGATACCAAAAAGATAGAGTTTGAACTGGAAGCCGACGATGAGTATGCCGTGGGCGAAATGAAGTTTTTTTACGAGGATTTGAAAATTTCATTGGTATCCAAGAAAACAGAAAGCGATAAAGGTATGGGGCCTGCACTTGGGTCCTTTTTTGCCAATACCTTTATTGTGAATTCTAATAACCCCAATTTTTTATTCGTAAGAAATGGCGACATCTATTTTGAGCGGGACAAACAAAAATCCATATTCAATTATTGGTCAAAGACATTTTTAAGTGGGGTGGTGAGCAGCATAGGTGCCAAAAGCAATAAAAAGGACATTAAGAAAAAGAATAAGGAAGCTTTGAAACGGCTGAAGATGGAGCGCAAAGAAGAAAGAATGCTCGAGGAGCGTGTAGGCGTGTATGACTGATCTACTTTTTGTATACGGCACATTGCTGTCGGGCATTGACCATCCTATGGGCAGGAAATTGCGTAGTGAAATAACATTATTGGGGCCTGCAAGTACACGGGGGAGGCTTTATCAGATCAGCTGGTATCCCGGTCTTGTGCCTGCTACTGGGACGAATGATATGGTAAAAGGAGAACTCTACCGCCTCCATGAATCACAGAAAAGTTTCGGTTGGCTAGATGAATATGAGGCAGTAGATTCCGGAGAGTACCGGCGCAGTGTCGGAGAAGTTTTTCACAAAGATTCTCTACTCAAAGCCTGGATGTACTTTTATCAAGGTGATACAGCACAATGTAGGTGGCTGATTGGCGGTGATTTTACAGAGGCGATGCACGATCTTTTTTAGCAAGGATACATTTGATTATCGCATTGAATCACTAATTTTGCCATCCGTTTGACGGGGTGTCCTCCTTTGCTAAAGCTACGGAGGACAAACGTAAGAGTCAGCTTGAAATTAGAATCTGTCTCATAACGGGGTGTAGCGCAGTCCGGTTAGCGCATTCGTTTAGGGTGCGAAAGGTCGCTGGTTCGAATCCAGTCACCCCGACTTCAGGCCATCGCAGTGACATAAGATCTGCGATGGCTTTTTTATTTTTTATACTGATGTCGGTTTGATTAGCTGTAGTTATTGGCCTTTCGTCGGGCAGGCCCGGCTACAGGCCATCTTGAAATAACTGTTTGTATGATGGTCTTTCTTTTATTTAGTCAATGCATTCGATTTTAGGTTGATCAAGCTATTAATGATCAATTCTCTTTGCTTAAAGTTAGTAGCAAATCTGCTATAGAAAGTATTATCTCCTGCCGAAAATCTTCATTGTAATCACAGTTACCCAAAACCACCAGTCCTATTTTTTCTTCCGGTATCATCATCAAAAGGCTTCTGAATCCCTTATCACCACCAAAATGACCAACAGCGCTATATTCCTCAACATCGTATCGCTGGAAGCCCAGGAGTTGATCCTTGTCCTCAAAGTCTGTATTGTTCATAAAATGAAGCATCCAGTTGCTTAGCGCTTCAGCTGAGGCATTGAGGGTGCTGCTGGGTGCATGTTTTCGGTTGTAGGGATAAGTTTTTCGCTCTATAATATTTGTTTTCCCTTTGTGGGTGTGGGGCATTGCAAGCAAACTATCTGGCAGCAAGTAATACCTAAAGTCGCTGGCGCCCATCTGAGCATGATCCATGATTTCTTGTTTTACAAAATCATCGAAATTCACACCTGTCATTATTTCAACTATGTAGCCAAGAATGTCATACCCCAAATTACTATAATTGTAAGTGCTACCCGGTGCAGTTTTGGGTCTAACCTTTAAGCGCTCAACATATTTTTGTAATGCCTCAGGTGATCTTTCATTGTCCGACCATTCGTAATTGCTGATGTCCGGCAAGCCTGAGGTATGCTCCAACAAATGCCTTAATGTGATCTTTTTAGCATCTTCATTGGCATAGTTGAGTTCAGGAGCAAGATCAATAAGAATGTCATCATAGCGTAAAAGCTTCTGAGAAATAAGTTGAGCGATAGCCTGGGCAGTAAAAAGTTTGCTGATGGAAGCAGAATGAAAAAATGTATTTTCAGTTACGGGTTGTCCGGTTTGGATGCTTGCTTTGCCGTATCCTTTTGTGTAGAAAATGGAATCCTGTATTGCGATACCAACCGCAATGCCCGGTATCTGGTATTTGTCCATGGTTGTAGCGACAATCGAATCAATCTTATTTTTCCATAAGCTGTTTGTTTGCTGTGACATGCATTGGTAAGATAGCAGGCCTAAAAAAGCTAAAGTATACAGGGGCTTCATGGTGTATATGTATCCACTTTTAGAATCAAGTCTAAATAATCTATTGGCCAAAAAAACTCTTACAAACCAATACATAAGAAAAACGGTTTTCAACTAATAGGGATATAAACTATATTCCGTTTTACTATACCCTTTTCATGCTACAGGAATTCCAAAAACAAAAACTTCTCCATCTATTTGATATTCTGGATTTTAACCACAACGGGATACTTCAAAAGGATGATTTCATCAGCATAGCCAAGAATATTGATATGTTTATCATTACACATGCTAATGTTGACCTCCATTCTACCTTAGTTAATGACATCAATACATTATGGACGGACATACAGCAATTTTTCAATAATAAATCGCTGCTTTACCTTACACGGGATCAGTGGGTGTCATACATGGGGCACAAGTTTGATGCGAAGAGCCTGCGCGAGACCAGCCGAAAAATTGATAATTTGGTTACCTGGCTCACGCACATATTTGACCAAAGCTCCGATGACAAGCTTTCGAAGCTTGAGTTCCTGACCATTTTTGTGTCATTGCGAGTACCTGCAAAGCATGCTGAAGACTGTTTTGATATCATGGATCATGATAGTGATGGTTATATATCCGAGCCTGAAATTTCACAAGCTGCACGGCATTATTTTCTTAGAAATATTGATCATGAAGAAGGTAATGGACTGTTTGGGCTGCTGGGAGCCACGCATTTTGTAGAGCGAAAATCTCATACACGCTCACGTTGATTCACAGCAATGTGATGGAGGCAAATCTTATATGAAAGAAAATATTATTTTTGAGCACCACTTCGAATCATTGTGCTCAATCAAAAATCCATTGCGGTTCTTCCTTTTGCCAACCTCAGCTCTGACACTGAGAATGAATACTTCAGCGATGGTATCACAGAAGAGATTATCAACGCCCTAAGCAAGATTGAAGGGCTCAAAGTGACAGCACGCACCTCATCTTTTGCTTTTAAGGGAAAGCAAGAAGATGTGCGACTCATCGGTAATCAGTTGGGTGTGGAAACTGTCATAGAAGGTAGTGTGCGCAAATCTGGTAACAAAGTGCGTATCGCCACACAACTGATCAGGACTGACAATGGCTTCCAGATCTGGTCCGAGCGATTTGACCGGGAGCTGGCTGATATTTTTGAGCTGCAGGATGAGATAAGCCTAAAGGTCGCAGAGAAGATAAGGGAGAACTATGGGCACCTTAATATTCAGGATCAGCTTGTCAACGCTTCTACAGACAATATTGAAGCCTATCAGCTATACCTAAAAGGAAAGTATTATCATAAAAAATGGAACTTACCAGATATTGCTAAAGGAGCTCAATATTACGAGCAAAGCTTAAAAGCCGATCCAAAATTTGATCTGCCTTATTTTGGAGCTGGCTTATGCTACGGATTGCTGGGATCCTGGGGATACATGGACCAGCAACAGGCCTTTGATCGAGCGGAGGATTTTTTTAACCGTGGTGAAAAGGTTAATAGCAACTCTGGCTACAGCTATTTTTGTATAGCTACTCAACAGTTTTGGGGGTATTGGAAGTATAAAGAAGGGTTCGAAACCCTTCAAAAGGCATATGCCATAAACCCCGGCGATGCTGAGGTCAATGAGTTTTTGTCGGAGATTCTAACTGCTTTAGGAGATTTTGATAATGCCCTTAAATACATAGACACTAGTATTCAAAATAACCCTTTATCGCCCAATCATTTTTATACAAAAGCCAACATCTTATTTAGGCGCGGAGATGTGCAAGAAGCCCTTCGGATGTTGGACGAGGCTTTAATTCTAGATCCGGTTTTCGAATTAGCTGTAGAATTAAAAATGGCTTGTCTTATTTATTTGGGTAATCAGGAAAAACTTCTGGCAGCTTTAAAAGAACACGATCAATTAGTACTTCCACGGCTATACGAGGTGCTTTTTCAGCTGTTGCATAATCAACAAATGATTGCTTCGGAGGAAGTTGATGAATTGGTTGGTCAGATACAGGCGCTGGAGCCTAATCTGCTATTGGCCTGGGATCTTTTTTTGTTGGCAAATGCCAATGATGAAAAAAAGGCGATAGCATCGTTGAAAGAAAAAACGACCAAAAAAATGGGTCAAATAGTAAACTTTAAAAATGAACCCTTTTTGAATAAAATTAAGGATACGGATGATTTTAAGGCTTTGGTGCAGCATTACTTTCCTGTTGATCATCTAATTATAAGTGCTTCTAATGAGGAAGTAGAGGTAAAAGAGGTATTGACAGAAGAAGAGATAACAGCCTATTCTGATTCGATGCATGCTCAGATGAATGGAGAGCAACTATTTCTTGAAGCCAATTTGAGTTTAAGCCAATTGGCTGAGGCCATCAACCTGCACCCTAATCGGTTATCCTGGTTGCTAAATGATCGGATAGGTAAAAATTTCCGGGACTATGTGAATGGATTTCGTATTGAAGAATTTAAGAAGAAGGCCATTTTGCCAGAATACAGTCATCTTACCTTACTTGGACTTGCATATGAATGTGGCTTCAATTCAAAATCGGTCTTCAATGAGGCATTCAAGAAAAATACAGGAACAACACCTAAAGCGTGGGTGAAAAGTCAAAAGCTTTAAAAATCAGGCAAATCTTTTTTTGGATACATCCTTGCGCCCTTGTTGGTGTTTTCATCTACAAGTAAAGAGTTACCTGGATATCAACTATGCCCTTTATGGTGTTATTACTGACAACCCAGATTGCTTGATGATCTTGTGGGTGAAAACACCCACCATGTCGAGTAGCAGTAATATATATGGAGTATATTTCGCAGCATATCCTTTTTAGTATTAATCCCGTTAGTGGAAAAGTCTAAAATAAATTAATCCTAACTACATGACCACCCCCAACCCCAAAACCACGTTCCCTCTACCCGGTTACAACAGACTTTGCTTTCTCAAGAATATCATCAAGAACCCCAACATCATTGTGGGTGATTATACCTATTATGATGATTTTGAGGACGTTCACAATTTTGAGCAAAATGTAAAATACCATTTCGATTTTGTGGGCGATAAGCTCATCATTGGCAAATTCTGTATGATAGCTTCAGGTGTAACTTTTATCATGAATGGTGCCAACCATCTGAGCAAATCCATCTCAGCGTATCCATTCGCCATTTTTGGAGAAGGATGGGCACATGCCATGGAAGGCAAGGAATATCCCAAAAAGAAGGATACGGTGATCGGTAATGATGTGTGGATTGGCCATAAGGCTACCATCATGCCGGGTGTAACCATTGGTGATGGAGCCATTATTGCCACCAATGCCACCGTTACCAAAGATGTAGCACCCTATGCCATTGTGGGTGGAAATCCAGCACATGAAATCAAAAAGCGGTTCAACGATGAGGAAATAGCAAGCCTGCTGGAAATCGCCTGGTGGGATTGGGATTATGAAAAAATCACGGAGCATGTGCAGACGCTTACTAGCGGTGATATAGCAGCAATCCAAAAATTGAAATAATTAAATGAAAAAATCCCGAAGGGATGAAACGATTATAGCTGCCCATTGGTATTTCCGCTATTTTAGTCCTGCCAATGCCATTGTCACCAAAATTCAAGATCAACCTCGCCAAGGTCATTCCCTTTGCTGTAATCTGGGTGTTTACGGGGTGCATCTTCCTTTTTGTAGAAATGGCAGCTACCGGATACGAAAACCCAGACCCCACTTCTGCTATTGACCTTACATTACCGGTATTTCTTTTTGCCATGCTGGCTGTGGCTGTGGTAGGCATGCTGGTTGGTTTTATGGAGCTGATTTACTTTGAGCGTAAGTTCCGCAACCAAAGCTTTGCCCGTAAAATCACCCTCAAGTTCATCATTTATACCGGATTGACACTGGTTATTCTGTCAATCACCTATCCGATTGCAGCAAGCCTTGAGCTGGGAGTTTCTGTATTTGATCAGGCTGTATTCGAGAAGTTTGGCCGGTTTATGACCAGCATGACCCTCATCAGTACGCTCGTGCAGTTAGCTTTTTCTTTGCTGTTGAGTCTTTTTTATGCTGCAATCAGTGAAAACCTTGGCCCCACCGTCCTGTACAATTTCTTTACCGGTAAGTACCACCAGCCCAGAGAGGAGCTGCGGATATTTATGTTCCTGGACATGAAATCTTCTACCACCATAGCAGAGCAGTTGGGGCATATCCGGTATTTTGAGTTATTACAGAAATACTACGACACCATGACGGACACCATCATCAACCATTTTGGCGAGGTATATCAATATATCGGTGATGAGGTGGTGATTTCATGGCCCATGAAAAACGGATTGAAAGATGCCAATTGCTTGCGTTGCTTTTTTGCTATGAAAGCCGCTTTTGCCAAAGCACAGCAGAGTTACCATCGGCAGTTTGGTGTACTACCCGACTTTAAAGCCGGCTTACACTGCGGACCCGTCACGGCCGGGGAAATTGGGGCCACCAAAAAAGAGATCGTATTTAGTGGCGATGTGCTTAATACAACCGCACGCATTCAGGCATTATGCAATCAATACGAGCAGGACCTGATCATCTCCAAAGATCTCAAAGACAATATGCCAGATGAGGGTGCTTTTATTTTCAATACGTTAGGCGAGATTGAACTGAGAGGTAAAAATCAATCTATCGAGCTTTTTGGGGTGGATTTTACACCAAAATAGCTTCAGCAGTCCCACACAACTTGTCCTCCTGAAAAAGTCCGGTTTTTCACCAAAAGGTTCGGAATCATAAATACAGACGATTAAGGCCCGGCGAAAGATCAGCTTTGTCTCATCAGTTTTTTTAAACCTAAAATTCAAAACGATGAGAAAGCAATTAACAATGATCTATGCACTGCTGGCCCTTGCATTGGGCCTGATTTCCTGTGGTGATGACAATGACACCACAGTTGCGCCTTCACCGGAACCACCGGTATCAGGTTATACTACCGCAGAAGACCTACTGAAATCGCAAAACTTCTCAGGAAGTGTATTGATTTCCAAAAATGGTCAGGACATATTAAGAAAAGGCTTTGGCTTGGCAGATGTTGCGGGCAATGTAGCCAATGACGTAACGAAGAGCTACCGCATAGGCTCCATGACCAAGGCTTTTACAGCCATGGCAGTGGTTAACCTACTACGCGATGGCCATATTGAAAGCTACGACCAGCCTTTGAGCGATTTCTCCGAAGGCTTTCCTTACGGTGAGGACATCACCTTAAAGCATCTCCTGACCCATCGCTCAGGTATTCCCGATTATGTGGGACCTATCGAAGATGCTGTGATGAATGAAAACCTCTTCATCAGTACGGAAGATATCCTGGATGTTATTGCAGAATCGATCGCAGATGATGGTCTTCAGTTTGATCCGGGATCTCAGTTTGGTTATTCTAACTCCAACTATCTTATTCTCGGATTGCTCATTGAGGAGCTAACGGGCCTTACTTATGAGGCGTATCTCAAGACCACCATTTTTGATGTACTTGGGCTTGCCCATACCCATGTGGGTGCTGATGAGATTACCGGAAATGCCTTCGCCAAAGGCTATACCAACGGTATGGAAGTAGGTTCATACCCCATGCATGTGGCTTACAGTGCCGGCAACCTTGTAAGCACCATCGATGACCTGGAAATATGGGGGCAGGCACTTATGGGAAACAGCCTGCTTTCTTCAATCGAGAAAACAGATGTATTTGCAGCACCCGATAGTCGTGATGGCTACAATACTATTGGGATGGGTTGGTTTACCGTTACGATCGAAGGCAGGCTGGTCCATTACCATGGTGGCGATATTGATGGCTTCACCAGTCTGATGGCCTTGCTGCCTGAATCCAATGGGCTGATCATCCTCCTGAGCAATGAAGAAGATATGGGTGCTCAGCGCAACCTGCTCTTCGAAACCATCATTGCCAACGAATTTTAATTTCCTTCAACAGAAAAAATCAATAGAAAATGAAACGAATAAGCATATTAATCATAGGGATGATAGTTGCTGTAGCAGCTGTAGCACAAGCCCAGCAACCCGCAAGAAAAGGGTTTACCATCGGTGGGTCCGCAGGGGTAGGTGTGATACACTTTACCAGTGGCATAAGTGAGCAGGAAACACAAGGCAACATTGTACTGCCAAACATGAAAATCGGCTGGTTTGCTAATCCAAGGCTGGCTTTTTACCTCAATACTCCCGGTCAGGTATATGAAAAAGATGGTCTGGATCGAAGCTTTGAAGGTATCATCCCCACAATACAGTACTGGACATCCGATCGGTGGTGGATTGGTGGTGGCTTTGGCCCGGCACTGGACACCAGAGCTATCTATGAATCCAGGTCTGAGTCAGCAAAAACACGCTGGGGCAAAGGAGTGCTTTTAAGCTCAGGCTATGAGATCACCCAGCGCAAAAAATGGGCAATGGACCTACAGGCAAGGCTCTACATGGCCAGCATAGACCAGGGCGAACTTGACCCGC
This sequence comes from Cyclobacteriaceae bacterium, assembly GCA_965227155.1. GTDB lineage: Bacteria > Bacteroidota > Bacteroidia > Cytophagales > Cyclobacteriaceae > UBA6059. Next base: position 1,452,180 of record OZ245731.1, on the reverse strand, counting down.
TGGAAGGCACCAGCTTCACTTTGGGGGTAGGCTTTACCCTATATTAGATCATATTTTTCAAAACTCAAGATTATGAAAAAGAGAATAATTAGCTTAACACTTTTTATACTGACTATGCTATTGCTTCAAAATCTCTTCGCTCAAAATCTGCAAAAGACTGAGCGAAAACTCAATAGGATTTTTCGTAAGACGATGAAAAAGGAGAACATCTATAATGGGATGTTCCAATTGGATGCCAAAAAGCTCAAATACCAACAGAGCTGGGTAGATGGTACTTTTCAAAAAGGGGAACGTGTGCAGCAGGAGACCCCTTTTCATACGGCCAGTCTTGGTAAAACATTTACAGCCGTAGCTACGGCCATGCTGGTAGAGGAAGGAAAACTAGCCTTTGATGATCCCATGCATCAATATTTGTCGGAATCCCTCACAGCAGGGCTGCATGTGCTTGATGGCAAGGATTATACAAAAATGATCACCATAGGGGAGCTGCTACAGCATAAATCAGGCCTGTCTGACTATTTTGAAGGCAAGCCGGTGAAGGGTGACAATATGCTTACCGTGGCTTTTGAACAACCGGATAAATTCTGGACACCAGAAGAGCTCATTGCGTTTACCAGGGAGCGCTTTAAAGCACGGGCTGTACCGGGTACTCAATATCATTATACCGACACAGAGTTTATATTACTGGGCTTGATCATCGAACATGTCGAGCAAAAACCTCTTCATGATGTATTTCGGGAGCGCATATTTGAGCCACTACAAATGGTGCATACATCCATGCACCTGCGGTCTTCACCACTGGAAACACCTCCTACCCCAATGGCGGAACTGTACTTTGGTACGGAGGATGTAAGTGGTATGACTAGCCTATCCAGCGATTGGGCTGGGGGTGGGCTGCAAAGCACTACCGCGGATATCATGAAATTTATGCAGGCATTATTTGGTGGAGAGCTCCTTCAAAAGGACACTTTTCAGGCCATGCAGCAGTGGACCCCCGCCAGCAAGGGTACTTATTATGGCTATGGCTTGATGAAATGGAACCTTCGTGGGTTATTTCCCTTGTTGCCCAACCTAAGTATCATCGGTCATTCCGGTTTTACAGGGTCTTTCATGTACTACTGCCCTGAGCTGGATGTCTACATAACCGGTACTTTCAACCAGGCGGAGTTTCAAAAAGGTGCCATTGAGTTCCTGATCAAGGTATTGTTGGAATTGAGGTACGCTAAAGCCTAGAAATCATGAACGGAAAAATAATACTGGCAGGAGCCACCGGCTACCTGGGTGGGTATATTGTGCGCGAACTGCAGCTTCAGGGTTATGATTTCATTGCTTTTGCCCGCAACACCACCAAATTGGCACAACTAGATATAGATACTGAATCGGTCATGAAAGTGGAAGTAACCGATCCGGCCAGCTTTCCTACTCTCAATGGCCAGATTGACACGGTTATTTCTACAGTAGGCATTACCCGCCAAAAAGATGGCCTTACCTACATGGATGTAGACTACCAGGCCAACATGAACCTGCTGGCATTTGCTAAGCGGCACCAGGTCCGCAAGTTCATTTATGTATCTGTTTTGCATGGCGATAAAATGCGGCAGCTTAAAATTACAGCTGCAAAGGAGCGGTTTGTAGATGCGTTGCAGGCATCTGGTTTGGATTATACCATTGTAAGGCCCAATGGATTTTTCTCCGATATGAAAGACTTCCTCGACATGGCCAAATCGGGCAGGGTATATCTTTTTGGAGATGGTGAATACAAATTGAACCCCATCCATGGGCGTGACCTGGCAAAAGTGATTTTGGAACTGATTCCTTCACTGGAGAAAATGGTAGAAGTAGGAGGGCCGGACATTTACACGCAAAATGAGATTGCGGCACTGGCATTGCGGACCTTTGACAAACCGGAGAAAATCACGCATCTGCCTGATTGGATCCGAAGAGCAATCATCAGGGGACTGACTACCCTTTTGCCGGCAAAGACCTACGGGCCATATGAGTTTTTCCTTACCATGATGGGACAGGATAATATAGCCCCTCGGTTTGGTATAGAGCGATTACCGACATTTTTCAGGGAGGTAAATGATGTTATTGATAAGTAAGCTACGCTAATACTCCTGGGTGCGATTTTTGCCTTGCTGCAAATCGCCTGGTTCATCTGGCTTGGATTCGTGCTGTTGAGTCAGCCCAGCTATTTCCGGACTCAAGAGGCATCCACAGCCATGTTGACCCAGAAGCCGTCATTAGAGATACATCGGTAAACCACGGATTAGAATTTCAACGGCTCGGGCCAAAGAGAAAATACTCATGATGCCCAGCAAGGTACTGATGGTGCTCAGCAGGATTGTATTTCGTTGATACCGCAGCCATACAAAAACGATGCTGGCATAAGCCAGGACTGTAATTTCATCTACAGCTTCTGTCATCACAGAATTATTGTCTTGCTGCTGTTCATGCAGCCGCCAGTAGATCGATACATTCAGTATGGTCCTTAGAAACAGGGCAATAAATAAAAATGTGAAATGATATACTAGTTCGGCTTCCATGGCTGCTCATTTTTTAGAAATGAAATTAGCCATCCTTTGTCCCAACCGTAATCCGCATTATTGATCAAAAATGCGTCCGAATAAATACGGATACAGTCTAGAAATGCTCAGCTTATTGCAGAAAACTCTGAATATCAGCCCATGAATAAATTTGGAATGTTTTGTCGTTAGACATTGCAACAAACATGCCCTTTGGAAAATCACTATTTAAAGCTAGATGCGTGACCTCTGACCCATCGCTATCAAGCGTGCTGAATGCTATAGCTTTAATAAGAGGATGGTTATGTGGATCAAAATTTGAGCCTTCCCTTGGGAAAAAATGGAATTCATTAGCTCCCTGATCCGATACGATTATGTATCCACTCTCAGCATCTGATTTATAAATAGAAATACCTTCATGGTCATCAATGAAACCTTCTTTACCAAATACTGCCAATTCCTCATTGTTATCCAAAGCTGGATCTGCGTAATATTTTCTCACGCCAAAACCTTCATCAGAATAATAAACAAACCCCATTTCATTATCAACAGCAATAGCTTCTACTTCATTGCCCTCATACTTTCCAAATTTCCGAACTAAGGTGCCGTTTGCCACACCTTCGAGGCCATTTAATTCATATTGCCACAAATAATCATTATTGTTTGGAGGATTTTCCTTACGACTCACTATTGCATAAATCTTTTGATCGGAGGCACGAGTATACAGAGCCACGCCCATGGGCTGTTTGAATTCAGATTCAGAAAAGACAGAGATGCCACCACTATCTATAAACTCCAATTCAGGGAGCCTTAATACTCTTATTTCGGATGTTCCTCGTTCTGTGCAAACAGCGATATCTACAGTATCTTTTCCTAATACAAAGTTATAGGCAATATCTACATTATTAGGGCGATCTATACCTTCAACACTTTTAACCTTGTTGCCTTTTAAGTCAAACATAAAAATACCACCCTGTTCTTCAATTTTGTCTGTACCAAGTATCATGCTTTGCGTCAGGTCGCTTTTATTTAACCATATGGCAGGGTCGTCACTATCAAAATTTACAGTATCAGTGACATAAATAGGTGTTAGTGGTTCAGTCACTTCAATTTGCTCTTCTTCACTTTCAGTATCATCATTTGAAACTTCTGACTTACAGCCAAGAATAGATATAAAAACAATGACAATTAGCTTTTTGCAGGTAGTAAGCATAAGTTATTTGGAATTTTGTTTGGTCATAGATAATGACCATCTCTTTTGAGATGGTCAAATTGTTGTTGTGACTAATAATTGATTAGGTCTTATCATATCTGCTCATCCTGTAGAAAGGAGGTTATTATCAAAGACTATCGTAGGTAAAAATTCAACATCTTAATTAGATTCCCTATGGTTATGTCATTAAGTGAATATTATTATTTGACATCAAATGTGAATAAGTCAATAAAACATGAAATTGCAGTAATACGCTATAAATCAATGCCTTAAAACCATACATTCAATTTTGTAAGATGGGTTTCAATAATTATTGAAAACAAAGAAGTGCACAAAAACGGTTGGCGTTGCTACTAAAATGAATTTAATGCTAATAATGCTAATAAATCAAACAACAAAGTTACAAAACATTAATATTGGCATAATCAAAAGGGTAAAGTTTGATCTTAAATTTCCATTCTAAAACATTTCAAGGAAACCTATTAATTATGAAAAAACTTTTACCACTGATAGCCTTTATCTTACTATTTGCCGATTATGGTATGGCGCAGGTTACTCTACGAGTACCCATAGTGAGAACTGAAACAGTTACAGAAGAAGATGATGGTGTAACAATAACTTTTGAAGCGTCATCTGATGATGCGGAGCAGGAAAACGATGAAATGGATGCTCTTTTTGATGATGATTTGGATGCAGGGTGGGAGGGTGCCCCTGAAGATCAAAATATATTAACCACTGGATTGAGATTTCAGAACCTGACCATTCCTCAGGGAGTTACTATTACAAATGCGTATATACAAGTCGTATCTCACGAGGCAAAAACGGCTGCTGATGTTGCTAACCTTACCATATATGCTGAGAAAACTGCTAATGCACAGACTTTTACCGAAGATGCTTTGATCACCGACAGACCACCCACTGATGCACAAGTATCCTGGATTGTAGATGAAGAGTGGGGTTTATGGACTACACACACCACACCAGATCTTTCTGCCATAGTACAAGAAATTATAGACCAGCCTGATTGGGTATCTGGTAATTCTATTGCATTCATTTTAGCTGGGGAGAATCAAGGACCAAGTGAATTGGAAAATGCCAGAGAGATGACCTCTTTTGAAAACATAGCTGATCCTGAAGATGGTGGTGACGGCCAGAATCATCCAGATAGAGTACCATTATTTGTGGTGACATTCGAAACACAAAGTGCAGGTGTAATAAATGTACCAATTATTGCTACAGGAGTTGTAACTGAGGAGGATGATGGAGAAGTAATAACATTTAACGCATCATCTGATGATGCAGAGCAGGAAAATGATGAAATGGATGCACTCTATGATGATGACCTTGATGCTGGTTGGGAAGGTGCACCGGAAGACCAAAATATACTTACTACCGGTCTAAGGTTTCAAAATATAGCCATACCACAGGGCGCTGTGATCGATTCGGCCTATATACAGGTGGTATCTCATGAAGCTAAAACTAGCGCTGATGTCGCAAACCTTACAATATATGCTGAAGCTACTGATAATGCACAGACATTTACTGAAGATGCCCTTATAACAGATCGAACTCCCACGTCCGCCCAGGTACAGTGGGTCGTCGATGAAGAGTGGGGTCTGTGGACAACCCATCGCACCCCTGACCTTAAAGATATTGTTCAGGAAATTGTTAATAGGTCAGGGTGGATTGCAGGCAATTCCATTGCTTTTGTATTAGTTGGAGAAAACCAGGGGCCAAGTGAGTTAGAAAATGCAAGGGAGATGACATCATTTGAAAATATCGCTGATCCTGAAGATGGAGGCGATGGTCAAAATCACCCCGAACGTGTACCAAGGTTAATCATTTATTTTGGTGGTGGCACGGACGATGGTGGCAATAGTGGCGAGGTAGTAACAGCAATAGAAATGCCTTCAATGATTAGAACCATTTACCCTAACCCCGCATCAGATAAAGTAAAGATCGAATTACAAAATAGGGATGAAGCTCTCATCTCATTGTTGAATCTTAATGGCCAATTAATCACACAAATGAGTAATAATGGTTTGAGCGAGGTAAGCTTCAATATAGGTGGTCTTAACAGAGGTACCTATATCATTATAGTAGACCAAATGGGAAAACACTTCAGCAGAAAGTTAATCATAGAGTAAATCCATACCTTAATTAATGTGTGCTGAGCCTACTCATTTTTTGGGTAGGTTCAGGTTTTTTATCCTTTCTTATCCTACCTGACGTACTTCATGAAATCAATAGCATATTTCTGTTTTATAAGCCTTATGGCTTTGATCCTTTCCTCATCAAATGCTTTAGCTCAGTTTACGATAAACGGAAAAGTAATTGATGCATCCTCTGGGGAAGCATTGCCTGGTGCTACTGTAGAAATTCAGGAGGGGAAAGGCCTCGTAACTGACATAAATGGTCGCTTTACTCTTGTTGGTATACAGCAGGAAATGCTTTTGATTAAGGTGAACTATATCGGTTACAATCAGCAGATACGAGAACTCTCACTTGAAGAAAAAATAACAAACGTTACTATACGAATGGAAAGTTCGGAACTGGAACTTGACGAAGTGGTGATTAGTGGCATTGCTGAAGGTCAGATTGCAGCCATGATTAATATGAAACGTGCTGAAAATATTAAAAATGTAGTTTCTTCGGATCAAATCGTAACCTTCCCAGATTTGAATGCTGCCGAAGTTATGCAAAGAATACCAGGCATCACATTGCAAAGAGATCAGGGAGAAGGTCGCTTCGTTCAGTTAAGGGGAACACCCCCAGAATTGACTAATTTTAATATTAATGGAGAGCAAATACCATCACCAGAAGGCAATTTTAGATATGTTGGCATGGATATTATCCCCTCTGATCAAATAGATTTTATTGAGGTAACTAAGGTTATGACACCTGATATGGATGGTGATGGTATAGGTGGTTCTGTTAATGTGATCACAAAAGAGGCGAAAGATGGGGCACCTGAAATACGAGCTGTTTTAGCAGGAGGATATAATAACCTTAGAAATACACCCATTTCCAACATGCAGTTTTCTTACGGTCAGCGTTACAACAAATTAGGATTTCAAATTAATGCCAGTTTTTTTGAGAATAATCAGGGATCTGATAATATAGAATACAAATTTGTCAAAGGGCCTTTTTTTGGGGACAATAGTCAAACAGAGGGGAGAGAAAACTTTTTTGTACACTACAGGGAAGCTCAACTAAGACATTATGATATCACCAGAACCAGAATTGCTGTAAGTCCTACGTTAGATTATCGGTTTAATGACTACTCAAAAATCTATTTGAAAGCAATGTACAATAGCTTCAGGGATGAAGAGATTAGACGCAGAAAGATTTATGACCTTGATGACCCTCTGAGTGCAAACTCCTATCTATTTGGCGGCATTGATCATGATGTACGGTTTAGAACACAAAATCAACAATTAAGCACATTGGCCTTTGGAGGTGAGCATACAATAGGAAAGGTCATTTTAGACTACCAGATGTTTGTAGCCAGAGCTAGTGAAAATACACCAGACCATTTTGAAGCAAGGTTTGAAAGCCCAGGCCAGGCCATTCAAATTACTTTTGATAATTCTAATCCTGAATATCCAATGGCCACATATCCCAACCCCTCCAATGCAGGTAATGCAACCGACTATGAAAATTTTGACCTGGATGAAATGCAATTGGAAGAAAGTAGTGTTGAGGAGGTGCTCTTCACACCAAGAGTGAACATTCAGATTCCTTATGCTTTCAACAATGGACAGGATGGATATCTAAAATTTGGAGGCAAAATAAGGAGTCGTACTAAGAAAAGAGATGTTCAAAATACTACACTCGGGGCCTATTTTGAGACTTCAAATATTTATCCCGGCGAAGGTGAGCCTATGAACCTTTCTATCGCATCAGATGGCTTTAGAGAGGATAATTTCCTCAACCAAGGCTATCTATTAGAATTTATGCCTTCACCTGACAACATGCTGTCTCATTATGAATTTAACAAGCAGTTCTACATACTAAATCGCAATGAATTCAGGAAAAACTCTTATAATCAGGATTACGATTATGCCGAAGATATCTATGCTGCTTATGGAATGTTTCGTCATAATTTCAATAATCTTATGGTTCTTGGGGGCCTTCGTTTTGAAAGAACTGATGTTACTCAAAATACAGGCTATGGGGTTATTCTGAATGGGAATCAATTTATCAGAATTGATACAATTAGAAATAGCCGTGTACAGGACTTTTGGCTTCCTCAGCTACAATTGAAGTATGAGGCCACCGATGAGATTAATATAAGGGCTTCAATTACGCAAACTTATGCAAGGCCAAACTATGTAGATGTGATTCCGTCAAGGGATGAAGATAGAAATGAGGTAGAAATCGGAAACCCTGATATCAATTTTCCCCGTTCTATTAATCTTGATTTCATGGTTGAGCGATATGTCAGGCAAAGTATATTTTCAGCAGGTGTTTTTTATAAAAAAATTGAGGATTTTGTTTTCAACTTTAAAAGATTTGGACGAGAGGGTGCTCCCGGTACTGGTAATTTCCCGGTATTTGAATTTACAAAACCGCTCAATGGAGACGATGCTGATGTTTTTGGTTTAGAAGTTCAGGCTCAGACTAAACTCAATGGCCTTCCAGGCTTATTGCGCAACTTTGGCTTTTATACTAACTATACTTATACATATTCTCAGGCCTTTTTGCCACAAAGGGTGTCAGCTAATTTTGCTGATGCCATTATTATTGATGTCATTGAAGATGACTTGTCACAATTTTTCACACAGGATGCAACCGAAAAAATACCACTGCCAGGACAAGCACAACATACTGCCAACGTTGCCCTATTTTACGATAGCCCCAGGTTTTTTGCAAGGCTTACAGCCAATTATCAAGACGATTTTTTAACTGAAATTGGCCCTGATGCCGATCTTGATGAATATTATGATGAGGCTTTAAGGCTTGATTTTACTACCAATTATAAGCTCAACAAATACATCACCTTATTTGGTGACTGGATCAATATTACGAATACTCCTTTACGTTTTTATCTTGGAAATGAGAGTGTAATAAAACAGCAAGAGTTTTATTCCTGGTGGACCAGAATAGGGGCTAGAATAAATATTTAACCTTCCCTGCTTTATTCTACTGTGGCTCTACTATCTTTTATATCTTAGGAAAAAGATAACCATGAGACTCGCTGCTATACTGCTTATGCTTACTTATTTCATCTCCTGTGCGCCGAAGAACCCACAGGTAAACCCGAAAACGACCAAAAAATTTGTGCAGCCCACCAATGGCTATGCCCAAATGGTGGTCGTACAGCAGGATTTTCAAAAGCAGCTCTACATTTCGGGGCAGATTGGTGAGGGGGAAACCCTTGAGGCGCAAATGCGCGATGCACTGGAGGCCATCAATGAATTATTGGCTAGCGAAGGTGCCACTTACCAGGATCTGGTGAAGATCAATACATACATAGTGGACTACAGGCCTTCAGACCTGGCGGTTTTCCGGGGGGTAAGGCAAGAGGTATTTGGGACAGATATTACCCCGGCCAGTACGCTGGTCGGGGTGCAGGCTTTGGCATTACCCCAATGGAAAATTGAAATAGATGCCGTGGCTGTGTTGGATGGAATGCGCTAGTCCCACGCCGCATTCACGCTCATCCAACCGCCGCCATTGATACAGTCAAGCCCTTCTTTTTTCATGATAGAAGTGGCAGACCCACTGCGCATACCGCTGGCACAGCAAAATACCACCGGCTTTTTGTAGTGTAAAATTTCGTTTTTCCGCTTTTCCAGGTCGGGAAGGGGAATATTTTTTGCGCCCTTTACATGTCCACCCTGAAACTCACCGGTGGAGCGTACATCAATTACAATAGCGCCCTTAGCTTTGTATTCTTCAATAGCCTGTGTCTTATTCCCAAAGATGCTGCTGATTAATCCCATATCTTTTTTTATTTCAAAAGTAGAGGGATGCCAGCAGTAGATTGGTGACCATTGTTACAAACCATAATAGTGTTTTTATCCTTGTTGTCGGTTTCGCGACTCTACTTGCAAACCAGATTTCCGTTAGATTAGTCATTATGAAAAAATTGATCTACCTAGTATTCTGTATTGTATTACTGGCTTGCAGTACAGACAAGAATCCTAATCAGATAGAAGATGTGTCTCAAAAAGCCCAGGAAATTATAGATAAAGCCATTGCTAGCCATGGTGGTCAGCTGTTGATGGGCAAAAGTGTGGAGTTTGACTTTCGGCAAAGGCATTATTCGGCTGTGCGTACCCCAGATCGGTTTGTTTACACCCGCTCATGGCAGGACGATAGCCTGGGCTTTGTGCAGGATACCTTGGTCAATAGCATAGACCACACGCAATACCGGGATGGCACTGAAGTAGCACTCAATGAAGAATGGCATGGAAGGTACGGCAATTCGGTAAACTCCGTGCTCTATTTTACACAGCTACCTTTTGGACTCAATGACCCTGCGGTAAGGAAGACTTATCTGGATGAGGTCAAAATTAATGATAAGGTATACCACAAAATCAAAGTGACCTTCGCTCAGGAAGGCGGTGGTGATGACTTTGAGGATGTTTACATCTATTGGATTGATGCGGAGGGGTTTACCATGGACTACCTAGCCTACGAATACCACACTGAAGGCGGTGGTGTCAGGTTTAGAGAAGCCATCAACCGCCGCACTATTGAAGGCATAGTTTTTCAGGACTACATCAATTATAAACCGCAGGAGAAGGGGATGCCCGTAACCCAAACCGATAGCCTGTTTGAGGCCGGGGCACTACAGGAGTTATCCCGCATCATCAATGAAAATATTGTGGTAGAGCCAATTTCTTAGGCCGCCGTTTCCTTCTTTTTGGTTGCCTGTACCACAATAATGACAATCGCGGCGATAGCCATTGGGATGCTCAGCCATTGACCCATATTGAGTGGAATATCGGCCTCCCAGGCTTCCTGGTTTTCTTTGAGGAATTCCACGGCAAAGCGAAAGCTCCATAGGCCGAGCATAAAAACCCCAAAGATGATGCCTTCATTGAGCTGATGGCGGTGGTGGTACCATAAGTGTCCGGTCAGGAGCATGAGCAGCACACAAAAAATGGATTCATATAGCTGCGCTGGATGTCTCGCTATGCCGAGGGTGCTGATTTCGGCTATGTACTTACCATCGACTTTAAAAAAGTTCACATCCAGTGGCTCATCAGGATCTTCATAGATATGCTCACTGGCCTCACGGTAATTGATCAGTGCATTTTTTACATTGGACTGGAAGAAATCATAAGTTCTTACCTCATCCATTTCCATCCCCCTTTTATAAGTGAGGATAATTTTCATGGGTACCAGTCCGGGACTGGCTTCTTTATTGCCACCTTTTTCAAAAGTGATATCTTCTATACGGTCTGTATTTCGATACATCAGAAGCGCTTCTACAGACTTGGGAAATACCACGCCATAGCTGCTTTCGGTAGGTTTGCCCAGAATTTCAGAGTTCATGAAATTCCCCATTCTGATGCAGGCGCCTGTCAGGCAAACTACAATGGCCACCCGATCCAGAATCCAGTAGTAGTGAATTTTTTGGTTTCTGGCGAACAACCATAGCGCTACGAATATACCCAGGGCACCACCATGGCTGGCCAGGCCGCCCTGCCAGATTTTTAGTATCTCCAATGGGTTGCTTAGGTAATACACAGGATCGTAAAACAAACAATGCCCCAGCCTGGCACCTATTACGGTAGCCACCACCATATAAATCGTTAGTTTATCTACGGCTTTTTCGTCTTTGCCTTCTTTTCTGTAAATCCAAAACATAACCTGCTGGCTAAGAATAAAGCCCAACGCGAAAAGTACACCATACCAGCGAGGTATATCAAGACCGGGAAAAACACTAGGATCGGGACTCCAGATAAGGTAAAAACTAAGCATAGATCAATATTTTCTCCAAAAATAGGGGGTTAAAATCATCAGTACGGTAAACAGCTCAAGACGGCCAATAAGCATCAGTATTCCTAAAAATACTTTACCTAACGCCGGAAGGTGCGCAAAATTATCAACGGGCCCTACAGAACCGACACCCGGACCTATATTGCCCAGGCAGGTGGCTACAGAACCAATGGCTGTCATAAAATCAACACCCAAAGCCGCCATGATGATAGAGCCCATGGCGAATATACTGATGTAGATCATGATGAAGGCAAGGATATTGAAAGTAATGTCCCTGTTTACCGCCTGGCCATTAAATCGCACCGGTATCACTGCTGATGGATGCAGTTGCCTTTTCAATTCCAGGATGCTATTCTTAATAAGGATGGTGTGGCGCACAATTTTTACACCTCCTGCGGTAGAGCCTGCCGAGGCTCCCAAAAACATCATGATGAAAAACATCACCGTAATAAAGGAAGACCACTGGGTATAGTCAGCTGTAATATAGCCGGTAGTGGTAATAACCGAAATCACCTGAAACAAAGCATCTCTAAAGTCTTTTTCATCAAATCCACCAGACAATATGGCGATAGAAACAGTAATGATCAGGGTAAGGCTAATCAACACCACGCCGTAATACTTAAACTCTTCATTACTGAGAACCTTTTGCAGGTTGCCCTTCATTGCAAAATAGGTCATGGTAAAATTGGTGCCAGCCAAAAACATGAAAACAATGATCACGTACTGGATGTAGGCCGATGGATAAGCTGCTATACTGGCATTTTTTGGGGAAAACCCACCTGTCGCCATGGTGGTAAGACCATGGTTGATGGCATCATAGAAGCTCATGCCTCCTGCCCAAAGCAGCAATGTTTCGAGCAAGGTGAGGCCGATGTAAATGAGCCACAGGCGCTTGGCCGTTTCCCTGATGCGCGGCTGCAATTTGTCCGGTGAAATGCCTGGTGCTTCAGCCACAAAAAGCTGCATACCGCCAATGCCAAGTATCGGCAGGATAGCTACGGCCATCACGATGATACCCATACCACCGATCCATTGGGTAAGGCTGCGCCAAAATAGTATCCCCTTGTGTACTGCCTCAATATCGGTAAGAATGGTAGCCCCGGTGGTGGAATAGCCCGAAACAGTCTCGAAAAAAGCATCATGCAAAGCAGGAATAGCACCGCTGAGTATGTAAGGCAGGGAGCCAAAAAGCGACATAAAAAGCCATCCCCCGGTTACTATAAGGTATCCATCCTTCTTTTTAAGGTCTTTGGTGTCAGGGTTGCGGGTAGCGTACCATAAAATCCCACCAAAACCACTGGTTATTACTCCGGCAATCAATATGGCATAGATGTCTCCATCCCCGTAGTACAGGCTAAACGGGATGCAGAAAAGCATGAAAATGCCATTGATGATCAATAGCAGGCCGATGATATTTCCGATTACGGGAAAGTTGAATCTCATTTGAAGAAGCTCTCAACCGCGTGAATGCATTCCTGCCTGGATAGCACTACGACCCGATCTTTAGGTTTAAACATGAAATCACCGCGAACGGTATAGCCCTGCCCATTTCTGATCACACCGCCGATGATTGCAGTGATCGGAAATTTTAAATTTTGCAGCTCATAATCCAGAATTTTGGAATTCTCTTTGACTTCAAATTCCAGAATCTCCGCATTTACACCATGGATAGAGGTCAGGTTCAACACTTCGCCTTTTCTGATGTATCGGAATATGAAATTGGCGGCGATCAGCTTTTTGTTGATCATGGTATCCACACCTATGTTTTGGGAAAGGTGGATATAATCCATATTCTCCACCAGTGCGATGGTTTTATTGACACCATGGTTTTTGGCCACCAGAGAGGAGATGATATTGGTTTCGGAGTTGCCGGTAACCGCGATGAAAGCATCCATATCCTTGATGCCTTCTTCCGATAAGAGCTCGACATCCCGTCCGTCACCATTGATGATCAAAGTATCCGGCAGCTGATCGGCAAGCTCAAAGCACTTATCCTTATCCTCTTCGATCAGCTTGATGTTGTATTTTTTGCTCAGGTTTCGGGCTGTATTAAAGCCGATACGGCTGCCCCCCAGGATCATGATATTCTTGATTGGCATCCGCTCTTTACCGGTAAGGTCGAGCACCTTATCTACACCATCAGGCTGCGCAATGAAATAGGCATGATCACCCTCTACAAATTTATTGTCGCCATGTGGGATAATGGTTTCCTCACCTCGCAGGATAGCCACAGTGGTAAAATTATGGTCCGGATTGAGGTAGGCAGTTTCGGTTAATGTCTTGTCGCGCAGGGCAGACTCTTTGTCAACCGTAATACCAATCAGGGAAAGCATACCTTTTTCAAACTCAAAAGAATCGGTCGCAGCTGACTCCTTCAGCAGCCTTTTGATCTCACGGGCGGCAAGTGATTCAGGAGAAATAATCTCGTCTATGCCAATGCTTTTGAGATCGAGCTTGTCCTTGCGGTGTAAGTATTCCGTGTTGGAAATACGGGCGATGGTTTTCTTGGCACCTAGGTTTTTGCCAATGATGCAGGTAGCAATGTTGGTTTCTTCCGATTCTGTAACCGAAATAAGCAGGTCTGCTTTCGCCACACCGGCATCCTCCAGCACTTTGTAAGAGGTGGAGCTACCTTTAATCGTACCCACATCGAGGTGGTTGCTGGCATATTGTAGTTTATCTCCGTTGAGATCCACAATCACAATATCCTGTGCTTCGTAAGCTAATAATTTGGCAAGGTGAAACCCGACATCCCCCGCACCTGCTATGATTATTCTCATACCAAAGGTAGGCTATAAATTAAGGGGGCAAAGATATAAAATCTACCTGCCGACCGGCCAATCACAAATACTTTTTCGACCAATGGGCAGATTCCTGCAAAATCAGGGCTGCAGCACAATGTCCCCAAAAATATCGGCATCAATATAGCCTCTGTTTTTATCTTCTCCGGCCACATATACAGAACCGATAAAGTTTTCGCGGGTGGCACTGCGGTCGTTATCACAATAGGCTACTGCAAAGCCCATCCTTTTACCAGCGGTCAGCGTTACCGGTGTGTTGCTGTCTGATGTTTCGTCATAGGTGCTGTCGTAGATAGAAAATGCCAGCTCCCAGAGGTAGGTTGTGCCGTTTTGGGTTCTTCGGGTATTGACATGGTCATTCAAATAAATGGGGCCTTCCTTACCAAAATCTACTGCCGCATAGTCCAGCGCAACGTGATAGGCGAAAGCATTGAAGCTGTTGGTATGCTCCCCGCCGGAATCATCTTCATCAATGAAAACCTCTACACAATCATCATCCCAGTATCGGTCAAGGCCGTCGGCATGGATGTCGATCAAGGTATCGTCCACAATTTCTACCAGCAGGTAGAGGTAATCCTCATCCCAGGCAGCTTTGTACCTTCCCTGAAAATCTTCTGCAGTATATGGGTCGCCCAGCCAGCGCTGATCGATGGGATACCAACCTGCCTCCTGCCATACTTGCTCAGTTGCTTCGCCATCTATTTGCACGGCAGTTTGCGCCTTAACTGCCAATACCTCTGTCTTCTCAGGGGCAGAACTCTCGCAGGCGGGTAAAAGCATTGTGTAAGCCATAAGGCAGTACAATCCGAACAGTGGGGTAAAAATTTTCATCTTGAGTAGGTTTTTGCAGTAAAGAAAACAAAATTTAATGGTTATAAAATAGTGGTATGAGTTTAAAGTGAAGGTGGGTTTTATCTGCTTAGTAAGAACGCAATGCTATTAAGCTAAGCGCAAATTGTCCCTCTGAGTGAGAGGGTTAGGGAGAGGAATGTAAAAAACTGCTTAGCTTAATATCATTGGTACAGACGATAATCCAATACTTCTAAGCAATGACTACTTCCCAATTATATTATAGGTTGATCAAACATTATCAATTATAAATACACCCAATGTAGTATGGAAGCCTGGATAACAATATATGGTGGCGGTTTGGTTGCAGTGCTGGGGGCTATGGTTGTGCTCTACGCTGTGGCCCTGGCAAAAGATGACTACAGCATCGTGGACATCTTCTGGGGCCTGGGCTTTGTGCTTTTGAGCAGGGTTACGCTGGCGCTCGGTTCCGAACCAAACGTGTATGCCTTCCTTTTCAACCTGCTGATTTTGCTGTGGGGGCTGAGACTTTCTACTTATCTGTGGATGCGCAACCGGGGCAAGGCCGAAGATTACCGCTACACCGAAATGCGCGAAAGTTGGGGGCGCTCCCATAGGGTGCAGGCTTTTTTCAAGGTGTTTATGCTGCAGGGCTTTTTAGTTTGGTTTATTGGCTTGCCGATCAGCAAGGTCAATGCAGAAGCCTTCAGCATGGAGTATTGGCATCAGTGGTTTGGCCTGGCGCTTGGGGCGGTAGGGCTCATCATCGAAACTTTTGCCGATTGGCAGATGGCCCATTTCAAACGAGACCCGGCCAACAAAGGACAGGTAATGGACAGGGGACTGTGGCGGTATTCGCGCCACCCCAACTATTTTGGCGAAACGCTGGTATGGTGGGGTGTATTTTTGGTGGCAGTTGTAGAGTTCAAAGACCTGTGGCTGGTGGTAAGCCCTGTGGTAATTACGCTATTGCTACTCAAAGTTTCGGGTGTGACTTTGCTGGAAAAAAAGCTTATAACCAAACCCAAATACCGCGATTACATCGAAAGAACCAGTGCTTTTGTGCCATGGCCTCCGAAAAGGAAGAGTAATTCTTAGGGGATTTCTGCTGCTCGTTAAAAACTCTATGGACAGATCGTATTACTCCAACTCAATCTCAGAATTCCTTACGGATAGCAACTCCCAAATAATTGGTGAATTAGCTCTTAATCATGGTTTCGATCTAGATGAACTTCAAAAGAACGCATGGAAACAGCAGATTGAAATATTAAAAGACCAACTCAGCCACATTCAAGGACACATATTCTTCGAATTTGCTATCCCTAGAATGGGGAAGCGAGTTGACAATGTCGTAATTACGGGGAATTCAATTTTCATTTTAGAATTTAAGATTGGTGAGAGGAGCTACCCTAACCATGCACTTGATCAAGTTTTGGATTATGCGCTGGACCTCAAGAATTTTCATGAAGGCAGTCATGACAAAGAATTATTGCCAGTATTGCTATGCTCGAAAGCAGAAGCATTCGATAATGAGATTCGTAAATATGACGACCTACTGTTTCATCCCATCCTTTGTAACTCTTCCAACTTAGGAGCAACAATTGATATTACAAAGGATAATTCTAAGCTAATTGATCCGAATGTATGGGCCAACTCTAGATACAAACCAACCCCAACTATAGTAGAAGCTGCCCAAGCTTTGTATAAAGGTCACAATGTCCAAGAAATTTCTCGTTCTGATTCTGGTGCAATTAACTTGTCAAGAACCAGCTCACGCATTTCTCAGATCATTGAGGACTCAAAAACAAATAACAGAAAGTCTATATGCTTTATAACTGGAGTTCCAGGTGCTGGTAAGACACTTGCGGGCTTGAACATCGCAAACGAAAGAATGAAAGCAGATGAAGACGAGCATGCTGTTTTTCTGTCTGGAAACGGGCCACTTGTTCAAGTTTTGAGGGAGGCCTTGGCCAGAGACGAATCAAGTAATTCTAATATCACAAAAAGAGAGGCAAGTCAAAAAGCCAATGCATTCATTCAAAATATCCATCATTTTAGAGATGACGCACTACGATCTGAACGAGCACCAGTAGAAAAAGTAGTTGTTTTCGATGAAGCTCAGAGAGCTTGGACTAAGGAAAAGTCAACTTCATTTATGCGCCAAAGGGGTAACACTGATTTTGATATGTCTGAGCCTGATTTCCTAATCAGTATTCTAGACAGACAGGATGATTGGTGTACTATTATCTGCCTGATCGGAGGAGGACAGGAAATTAATACAGGGGAAGCTGGACTCGAAGAATGGGTTTCTGCACTGAAAGAGCACTATCCAGACTGGTACCTTTATCATTCGGAGCTAATCACAAATAACAGTGATTATTTGAAGTCAGAAGAACTAAGAGATTGGCTACATCGAACTTCAAATTCTCAAACAGATTTACACCTCGCTGTTTCAGTAAGGTCATTTCGATCAGAAAAAGTTTCTGACTTTGTTCACTCGGTTTTGGATAATCATTTGAAACTGGCTCAATCACTGCATGAACAGCTTATTCACCACTATCCAATTAAGTTAACTCGTGACTTAGATAGAGCAAAAGCGTGGGTTAGAAATGTTGTTCGTGGGAATGAGCGGATTGGACTGATCTGCTCTTCCGGGGCTAAGAGGCTAAGGCCACTTGGCATTCATGCAAAGAATGAAATCGAACCTCCAAACTGGTTTCTGAATCCAAAAGAAGATGTAAGATCTTCGAATTTTTTGGAAGAAGTCGCAACGGAGTTCGATATTCAAGGGCTAGAAATTGACTGGGCCATTGTTGCATGGGATGGAGACCTTTATCATAATTCTCTATGGAACTTCCAGAATTTCAAGGGAACAAAATGGATGAACATTAATAAAGAAATTGATCAAGCTTATAAACTAAACGCCTATAGAGTTCTACTCACTAGGGCCAGACAAGGAATGGTTATTTATGTGCCAGAAGGTTCTGCAACTGACCCAACTCGTCCAGCTAGCTTCTATGACGGAACTTTCAACTTCTTGAAGCAGATAGGAATAGCGGAAATATAAATGCCACCAACATTCGATTCCATGAATAATCTATGGGGGGGATTAGGTTTCAATATAGTAGTTATCCTATTATTTTTTCTTTTTTACCCTTCTTTTGCTCAAATGCATTTCAATCCCAAAAGGGGGGTGGCCGGCTAGGTATAGGTAGATTTACCTATGCTTCGTATGTAGTCTTCCTTTCCCTTTAAGGACAGCACTTCAACCACTTAGCCTATATCAAGCTATCCTCTTATTTAAGTTATTTCAAATAATCTTAATTAAGCAAACCCCTTATTTAAGTTTTTTGATATTTTCTTAAATAAGGTATACGTTTGTTTAAGTTTATCTGATAGTAAAATGAAAAACTACAATTCAGGTCAGTATATCAAACACGGATCCTATAAGAGTTTTCAGCCTGATAAGATATGCCGGGAATGGCTGATAGATAGCATGGAAATATTGAACCTGCTAAGTCAAGCCGACAGGCAACTGGGGAGATTAGATATGTACTCTGAGTACATAACAAATATCGACCTTTTTATAAGCATGCATGTGCTCAAAGAGGCAACTCAATCAAGTAAAATTGAAGGCACTAAAACGAATATCGAAGAAGCTTTACTCGATAAGGAGGATGTTTCACAGGAGAAAAGAGATGATTGGGAAGAAGTACAGAACTATATTTCTGCCCTAAATACGGCAATAGCCAAACTTGAAGAGCTCCCATTTTCTTCCCGATTAATAAAACAAACGCACAAAATACTCCTATCAGGAGTGCGAGGCAAACATAAATTGCCTGGTGAATTTCGAACCAGTCAAAATTGGATCGGGGGGGCAAGCATAGCAGATGCTACATTTATTCCACCTATCCACACCTCAATCAACGAATACATGGGAGATCTTGAAATGTTTGCACATAGTCAGGAATTCTATTTTCCAGAACTATTGAAAATAGCCTTGATCCATTATCAATTCGAGACAATCCACCCGTTTCTGGATGGAAATGGTAGAGTGGGAAGGTTAATGATAACTCTTTATTTGGTAGAAAAAGGTATTCTCAAAAAGCCTATTCTTTACCTATCCGATTTTTTTGAGAGAAATAGAACCCTATACTATGATAACTTAATGCGGGTAAGGGAGAAAAATGATATTAACCAATGGTTTAAGTTTTTTCTTGTCGGAGTAATTGAAACGGCAAAAAATGGCATTTCAACATTTGATAAGATTTTAAAACTTCAACAGGATGTAGAGTCTCGTATTCAAAGCTTAGGAAGCCGGTCTGCTAATGCTAATACAGTAGTCAAAGAGTTGTATCAGCACCCGATAATCTATGCGCAAAAAGCTAAAGAAATATCTCAACTTTCAATGCCTTCCGTTTATAAGCTTTTGGAAGAGCTGGAGAACTTAAATATCCTCCATGAGGTAACAGGTGGTAAGAGAGGAAAAGTCTACTTTTTCAGAGAGTACATAAATCTATTTAGTAATAAAGAAGACTCATAGACACTTGCTTACCTTCATCTTGCCTAAAAATCAATTAATACGCAGATAAGACCGCCAACCGGTAGCTACGGGCTGGCCATGCACACTTCTGAGTTGGATAGCTAAATCAACGGGGCCATCGGGCAGGTAGGGCAGGATATTTTCCGACTGGTAGGCAATAAGCTCCAGGTTTTGGTGAATGAAATGCGTAGAGGGTACTACCTCCAGTTGACTAAGATTGAAAAGCCTTACTTCCACAAATTTGTTAGGCTCAAGGGTCCTGAAGTTGGCCTCAAAGATGATGGAGCAGGCATTGGGATAATCATTCTTGTTGAATTGAAATATCCTGGCTGTGGAATCGGTGGCCTGGTGCCAGCTGGTACTCCGGGTATCCATCCTGCCATAAAATTCCACATAGCTATGTGGCTTTCCATCGGCATTATCGGGTATGGTTGGGATAAATGGCACCTCCGGGTAGTTGCACCCACCCACCGAAAGCAGGCTAATAAAAACCAATGAAAAAGATAGAATGCGTATTCAATTTGCGACTTTTTATAACAATTCAATGCCTACACGATTAATATGCGCAATTAAATCAGGATTGTCAATGGTGTGGTAAAGGCTGAGGTCAATTTTGTATGGGAGCAACAAGTCATCCAGTGCATTTTCAATATTTGCCAACTCTAAAAAGGAGATTTCCCGGCCAACCACTACCAGATCAATGTCAGAATTAGGTTTGTAATTGCCCATTGCCCTTGAACCATATAGAATAATCTGCTCTACCTTTTCGGACGAATTGATGGTCGACAAAATGGAATCCCAATCCTTTTCTTTTAGCCCATATGAATCAGTTAATTCCATATTTTTCCCTATTCTCCCGATTTAATAGTTTCCATTTTATCATGAAAGTCAACAAAAATAGGAAGGTATTGGTCTTTAATAAGTTCCAGAACACTCTTAGCCATAGGCTCATTATAGGTATGAACTGTTTCCTGCCTGCTTTTCAGAGTACTCATCCACAATTCACCTTTTTCAACGAGGTTAAATTTGAAGGCCTCGCGTATCGCATCTCTAGATCCTCTTAAGTTGACACTCCCTTGATATTCCAGATAATCCTTCATGACATTCCATGCTAGTTCATGCGTATATTCAAAGCTTTTAATTACGCCCTGTTCTTCTAGCTCGGATAGTTCTCTTTCATTGGCAAGACTTACTGCTGAAGAAAGCCTTTCTAATGCTTTTTTGTAATTGGCAAATCGTTGTTGCCAACGAACATCTTCACTACTCATATTGAAAGATAATGATTTATGTCTTTAAACCAGTTAAACCATTAACCCGCATTAAACCGGGCAAAATATTTTTTGCTTTCTTCCACCACCTTTGGCGCAAGCAAAACAGCCGAAATCACGGTAGGGAAGGCCATCAGCCCGTACATCATATCTATAAAGCTCACCACTACGGCAAGGCTGGAAATTGACCCGATGATGATCAGGCTCACATACCAATAATTGAACAAGCCACTGTATTTGGCACCGATCAGGAAGGCCAGGCATTTTTGACCGTAATAGGCCAGGCCAAAAAGTGTGGTAAAGGCAAAGATGATCACACAAAGCACCAGGATGTAAGGCCCTACGCCGGGCATTGCAGCCTCAAAAGCCTGGGCTGTTAGCGTAATGCCATTGCTCTCTGTCGATTGCCAAACACCGGTTATCAATATGCAGAGACCGGTCATTGTACATACAATAATCGTATCTATGAAGGGCCCCAGCATGGCCACAAGCCCCTCGCGGATGGGCTCGTTGGTTTTGGCAGCTCCATGCATCATGGGTGCTGTACCTATGCCGGCTTCATTGGAAAAAGCTGCCCTGCGGGCACCAGCAAGGATCACTGCACCTACAGCACCGCCCAGTACCGCCTCTGCGGTAAAGGCATCCTTGATGATCAATGCGAAGCAAGGCAGGATCTGGTCGTAGTTGATCAGCATAATGTAGAGCACACAGCCCACATAAACGACCACCATCAGCGGTACTAATTTCCCTGCCACAGCGCCAATCCTTTTGATGCCGCCAAATATGACCAGCGAAACCAGAATGGTAATTACTACGCCCTGAATCAGGTCGCCGGTCATGGTATTTTCTCCGATCCAGCCATTGGGCACCAGCACTACATCGTTGAAGACCTGCACGATCTGGTTGGCCTGAAATATGGGTGTCATTCCAAAGAAGCCAAATATGGCAAACATGATGGCCAGGGGCATGTATTTTTTACCCAGCCCTTCGCGGATCACATACATGGGCCCACCCTGCAGGTCGCCATTGCTGTCTTTACCGCGATACATTACCGCCAGGGAGCAGGTAAAGAACTTGGTGCCTATGCCAAAGAATGCACTTACCCACATCCAGAATATAGCACCTGGTCCGCCGGTGGCAATGGCCACTGCCACCCCACTGATATTGCCCATGCCAATGGTAGCTGCCAAATGTCCACTCAGGGCTTCAAAATGGCTTATCTCTCCCTGACTGTCTTTCTCGTCATATTTTCCCCTCAGAATATTGATGGCATGCCTGAAATATTTAAAGGGCAAAAAGCGGGAATAGACCGTAAAAAATATGCCACCACCAAGTAATGTGATTAACAATGGGGTGCCCCAAACGAAGTTGGCTCCCTCAATAAAGAAAGTTTCTATAAACTGCATGCCTGTCTGAAAGTTTTGCTGATCGAGCTTATTTCAAGCGGATAAAGAAAACTAAAAATAAGCAAACAAAGGCAGAGGCCTTTACGAGCGGGAGCAGAACTTCAAAGCAGTGAGTGCTTTCTATAAGTCAGATTGATAAACTTGCGGGAATGCGCTTAGGTGTTTACGAGAAGTGTTATCGATTGAAGAAAGAATCGACAAACTCCATTTTATTGAAAACCTGTAGGTCTTCAACCTTTTCACCTACACCAATATATTTTACCGGGATTTTGAATTGATCAGAAATACCGATTACAACCCCACCTTTAGCGGTGCCATCCAGCTTGGTAATGGCCAATGCAGTAACCTGTGTAGCTTTTGTAAATTCCTGTGCCTGTATGATTGCATTTTGGCCGGTAGACCCGTCCAATACCAACATCACTTCATGGGGTGCTTCGGGTATAAATTTTTGGACCACCCTTTTGATCTTGGAAAGCTCATTCATCAGGTTAACCTTGGTGTGGAGGCGACCTGCTGTGTCAATAATCACTACGTCGGCATCTTCATCTACACCTTTCTTCACTGTATCGAATGCAACAGAGGCCGGATCGGTGTTCATGCCGTGTGAAACCACAGGCACGCCTGTGCGCTCCCCCCATAATATAAGCTGATCTACTGCTGCAGCCCTGAAAGTATCTGCTGCACCGAGGATCACTTTTTTGCCTTTCTTTTTGTACTGGGCAGCAAGCTTACCGATGGTGGTGGTTTTGCCGACACCATTTACACCCACTACCAGAATGACATGCGGTTTATGCGTATCTGGTAAGGTAAAGTCTGTAAGGTCTTTGGTATTATTTTCTGCGAGTAGACCGGCGATTTCCTCCTTGAGGATGGCATTCAGTTCCTGCGTGTTGAGGTATTTGTCTTTGGCGACCCGCTCTTCTATGCGATCAATTATTTTGACCGTGGTATCCACGCCTACATCCGAAGAAATCAGCACTTCTTCCAGCTCATCCAGCACTTCCTCATCTACTTTGGATTTGCCAACTACTGCTTTGGAGAGCTTACCGAAGAAACTCTCTTTGGATTTTTCCAATCCTTTATCCAGAGATTCTTTCTTTTCCTTAGAGAAGATACCAAATAAGGCCATAAACAGTTTTTGAGCAGGAATATAACAAAAAAAGCCCCTATGAGAAGGGACTTTTATAATGCTAAGTTGAAAATTCCTTGGAAATTACTTAGAAAGGATCTCTTTTACACGATCCTCGGTTACCATTTCTTCACGGAAGGTATATGATCCAGTTTTATCAGACTTTACTGCCTTGATCACTTTAGCGTATTTTACGCCACCTTCTTTCTTTAGTGTTGCAACTACTTTCTTAGCCATCGTTACTTAATTTCTTTGTGAACAGTATATTTCTTTAAGATAGGGTTATATTTCTTTAACTCAATCCTCTCAGGAGTATTTTTTCTGTTCTTGGTGGTAATATAACGGGAAGTACCCGCCTGTCCAGAGTTTTTGTGCTCTGTACATTCTAAAATTACCTGAACCCTATTTCCTTTTTTTGCCATCTTGATTCAAAATTACCTTACACCAATACGTTTCCGTTTTCAGCAGCTTTTTTCAGCACTGATTTGATACCATTCTTATTGATGGTACGTAATGCTTTTGAGGATACTTTTAGGGTGATCCACTTATCTTCCTCGGGCAAGTAAAACTTCTTCTTATGAAGATTAGGATAGAACTTACGCTTAGTCTTGTTGTTAGAGTGCGATACGTTATTTCCTACCTGAGGTCTTTTACCGGTTATTTGACAAACCTTTGACATGATTTTTATGCTTTTTTCAAAACGGACTGCAAATATCGCAAAACAGATGATAATAACAAAAGTCCGCTGTATTTATAGTATTATATTTTCTTCCGAAACCCATACGGGCAATGCTTACACCCGGATTTACAGCAATAGCCTCGCTTGAGGTGGTATTTTTCTGTGAAAACCATTAGTCCTTGATCATTGAAATAATAGTCTTCTTCGTTCAGGTAGGGATTACGCACTTTCTTTTGAGGTCTCATGAAGAACTCGATTTCCAAAGCAACTGTTAAGGACTCAAAAGGTTTCAAATCAATACTGTAATTGGTGGTAAATTCTAGGGCATTCAGTAGCTTTGGCGCTTTAAAATTTTAAAATATTCTCAATTATGATGGATAATGTAAAAACTAGCGAGCAGGCAATGCAATTGGAAAACAGGTATGGTGCCCATAACTACCATCCGCTCCCGGTTGTGCTTGCTAAGGGCGAAGGTGTCTACGTATGGGATATGGAGGGAAAAAAATATTTTGACTTCTTATCTGCTTACTCGGCCGTTAACCAGGGGCATTGCCATCCGAGAATTGTAGGTGCACTCAAAGAGCAGGCGGATACTTTGACGCTTACTTCAAGGGCTTTTTATAATAGTGAGTTGGGTGCTTACGAACAATACATCACAGAGTACTTTGGTTTCGACAAGGTATTGCCGATGAACACCGGTGCTGAAGGTGTAGAAACAGCCCTTAAAATTGCAAGAAAATGGGGGTACGAAAAGAAGGGTATACCGGAAAATCAGGGTGAGATCATCGTTTTTGATCAAAATTTTCATGGCAGAACCACTACTATCATTTCATTTAGCAGTGACCCTACAGCCAGAAAGAACTTTGGCCCTTTTACGCATGGGTTTGTAAAAATTCCATACAATGATATAGATGAGTTGAGCATTGCCCTGCAAAGACCCAATGTTGTAGGCGTATTGGTAGAGCCAATCCAGGGTGAGGCAGGTGTGAATGTACCTAACGAAGACTTTATCAAAAATATAGGCGCACTGTGCAAGCAGCACAATGCATTATTTATAGCAGATGAAATACAAACAGGCATAGGTAGAACAGGTAGCTTCCTGGCCGTATGTGGCAATTGCAATTGCGCAGGCCATTGCGAAAGGCAGAACACCTACACCAAACCTGATATTTTAATATTGGGCAAAGCTTTGTCCGGCGGGGTTTATCCGGTCTCTGCTGTACTGGCTGACAATCATATTATGAATGTAATCACGCCTGGTACACACGGTTCTACTTTTGGTGGTAACCCGCTGGCCTGTGCCGTAGCATTGGAAGCCCTGAAAGTGATTGATGACGAAAAGCTTACTCAAAATGCCAGAAATCTAGGTAAGCTTTTCCGCGAGCGCATGAATAAATTCATTGAGCGCACAGATTTGGTTACCCTGGTTAGAGGCAAAGGCCTGCTTAATGCCATTGTGATCAATGATCATCCTGATAGCTCTACGGCATGGGATATTTGTGTTGCCCTTAAAGAAAATGGTCTGCTTGCCAAGCCTACACATGGCAACATTATCCGCTTTGCACCACCTTTGGTAATGACAGAGGATCAGCTTAATGAATGCTGTGATATCATTGAAAATACTATTTTAGCATTTGAAGCTAAAGCAGAACTTGCATGAATGATCGGCAATGGATATTGATAGCCCACATTGGTACGCTTGTGGGCTATAGTATTGCCTTCGGCAATTTTATTGTGCCGCTGGTGATTTATCTCTCCAAAAGGGAAGAATCACAAGAGGTAGCCGAACATGCCAAAGAATCACTGAATTTTCAAATAAGCATGGCGATCTACATGATCCCAGCGATCCTGCTTTCTTTCATCATCATCGGCATTCCTGTGCTTATCTTTTTGGTAGTTACCAACCTGGTTTGTGTGATATTGGCTACCGTAAAGGCCGACAAAGGGGAGTTTTACCGATATCCTGCCACCATTAGGTTTATTCAGTAATAGATGCTGATCACTTTGATTATAAATTAATTCTTTTCTACATTAAGAAGGAAAAAGTCCGACTATGAAAAAAGTATTAATAATATTTTTCCTTTGTGCAATTGCATTTGCATGTGAAGAAGAAACCATTGAGCCAGAGCTTAGTAAGCTCGAACAAGAACAACTTAATGCATCAAATGGTAGAGTCACTTTTAAAGCAAAGGAAGGAGCTACGTTAGCTTCATCTAATGGTAATTGATAAATAATATCAAGAAGTTAAATTGGAAAGCCAGTAAATGGATGCGATAAGTTCTAGTCTGGTACCATTAACAAACAGAATAGGATAAAATTCAGCAAAAGATCAGGTGATTGCCTAATTTGTAAGCAGATTGAAATCATCAACATCTGCTATGAAATACCTGGCGCTCACCATCACGAGTATACTGTTTTCAGTAAATTTCCTATCTGCCCAATCACCTTTTATCGATAGTCTAAAGCTGACATTGCCATCGGCTTCAAAATACAACAAAGCAGAAATCTATAACCAGCTGGCATATGAATACAAAAGTATTGATGCTGACTCTTCATTGTACTTTTCTAAAGCAGTACTGGAAATAGGCAGTAACCTGGAAAGCGATAGTATTCTTTCGATTGCTTACAATAGTATGGCCAATGCATATGAGGCAAAGAACCAGTTTGACTCATCCAAATTTTATCATTACAAGGCTCTGGATTTAAAAACACAGCTCAAAGATTCTGTAGGTATGGCCAATAGCTACAATAATCTGGGCATAGTAAATGATTTGCAAAGCAGGTATGAGCAGTCTTTAGAATATTATTTTAAAGCGCTGGATATTTATGAAAGACTGGGTGAAGATCCTTTTCAGGTGGCTATGGTCTTAGGTAACATTGGCATTGTCCTAAAAAAACAAAAGGAATATGAGCGTGTGCTTGAATATTATGAAAAAGCGCTTGCGATTTATGAGCAATTAGGATCCGATTTTGGCCTTGCGGTCACCAGGGGCAATATTGGCGGGCTATACATTTTGCTCAAAGATTATGAAAAGGCCATAAGCTATAATCTGGAAGCATTGGATGGCTACCGTGCACTGGGTTATGCCAGGTATGAACCTTATGTGATCCATAATATTGCGCTGGCAAGAGATAGCCTGGGGCAATTGAAAGAGGCAGAGGCAGGTTACCGCACTTCTATTGAAATGCACCTGGATTATCAGAATTATTTTGAGGCCGCAAGCATATTTATCAATCTGGCCGATAATCTATTCAAGCAGCAACGATTCAGACCTGCTATCGAAGCAGCAGATAGTGCACAATATTTTGCTTTACAGATCAGCTCGCCCGATATAGCGGTAAAAGCTTCACGTATTAGTGCCAATGCTTATGCTGCTCTCGGTGAATATTCATATGCTTTTGATCATTTGCAGCAATACCTTACCGGCCAGGATAGCATCTTCCAAAAAGAGAAAACCAAAGCCATATTTGATTTGGAAACACGCTATAAAACGCGTGAAAAAGAGCAACAGATAAAAATTCAAAAGGCAGAACTGTTCCAGAAGGATCTGACCATTGAGCGGGATCGACTATTATTAATAGCGTCTGCCGTTTCATTGCTGGCACTAGTTGGCCTGTTTGTGATGTATAGAAATAAGCTCAAATGGAAACAAGCCAAAATGCTCGAAGAGGAGATGGCTCGGGCCAAAGAAGATCAGATGACGGCTGTGATTTCGTCGCAGGAAAAAGAACGCAACCGCTTTGCGCAGGACATTCACGATGGATTTGGGCAGCTGATCTCTGTATTGAAATTGAAAATCCAAAGCCTCAAAAAGCCGGAAGCGGATGTGCACCAGGTGTATGATGCCTCCGTATCACTGATTGACGAAATGTACCAGGAGCTGAAAAACATCTGCTTCAACCTCATGCCTCAGACATTGGTAAGAAATGGACTACCTTCTGCCCTCAGGGAATTTGCTGACCGTATAAACCTGGCCGATGGTCCTGTTGTGGAAGTACTCGTTTTTGATGTGGAAGAACGCCTTGAGGATATCCAGGAGATATCTATTTACAGAATTACCCAGGAGGTAGTCAACAACATATTGAAATATGCACAGGCCACGCATATTACAATACAGCTCACCAAAGATGAGGATGAATTAACACTTACTGTAGAGGATGACGGGATGGGATTTGATCCGGAGGTACTTAAAGAAGGAAAAGGCAATGGCTGGAAGAACCTTAATGCCCGGGCAAATTTTATCAAAGGGGAGCTGAGTTTCGACTCCAGACCGGATATGCGGGGCACAACCTTTATTTTCAACGCACCGGCATCCCTTCAACCTATAGCTGAAAAAGCACCTACCCTCCAATACGGATAATGATTTCCTAGCTTTGAGGGATGGTATGGGCAGGCAATTCAATCTAATTTCATCAGGTTCATTGAAATAGGGCATTTTCCTATTTTCAACCGGGTACTGATGTATATAAAAGCTATTAATCCAGACTTTTCAATGATTATTGCAGGTATTTTTAGAAATTTAGGCCTGCGTAAAAGAAAATTGATGCAAAAAGTATTTTTGGTTGACGATCATGTGATCCTGCTCAATGGCCTGGTGTCGATTCTGGAGGAGAATGATGATTTTGAGGTGGTGGGTACGGCATCTAATGTGGCAGATACGCTTCAGTTTCTGCGAACCAAACAACCGGATGTATTGATTACTGACTATAATCTGCCTGATGATGATGGGCTTACATTGGTAAGGAAAGCCCGCAGGCTATATCCCGATTTAAAGATTTTAGTCCTAAGTATGCATGACGAAAGCCACTTGGTAAAGGAAATCCTGAAAGAGGGGATCAATGGCTATGTGCTAAAGAAAGATTCTGAATCTGAACTGATCCAGGCACTTTATGATGTGAAAAATGGGAAGACTTTCCTCAGCAATGACATCAATAAAATGCTGATCCAAAGCCTGCACGGTAATGATGAGCAAAAATTACTGACTGAGCGTGAACGAGAGATTTTGAAATTGATTGCCAAGGAGTACACCAACAAGGATATTGCCGAGGAGCTTTTCATCAGCGAAAGAACGGTGGAAACGCATCGTAAAAACATCTTCAGGAAAACCAAAACCAACTCACTGGTTGGATTGATAAAGTTCGCTTACGCCAATAACCTCATTTGACACTGCCCTTGCGATTATGCGGATCAGTGTAATTATTCCCACCTATTTTGAAGAGAATACTATTAGCCGGTTGCTTGATTTTCTTTGTCAGCCGATTTATCGGTCTCAAATCGAAGTGATCATAGTAGATGGCGGAAGCAAGGACAACACAGTTGCCATTGCCCGACAATATCCTGTGAAGCTGATAACCGCCGAAAAAGCCTCAAGACCTCACCAGATGAACCTTGGAGCAAAGCATGCCATGGGTGAAATATTCTATTTCGTGCATGCTGATGTGCAGCTTGTTTCATCTTTTGTGGAAGATATTGAGCAGGCCCTTCAAACCTGTGAGGCCGGTTGCTACCGATACGTCTTTGATTCTAGCCATACTTTACTAAAAATCAATGCGTTTTTTACAAGGTTCCCCATGATGTGGTGCCGGGGTGGTGATCAGACATTATTCATCACCCGTAACTTATTTGAGCAATTGGGTGGCTTTGATGAATATTTTGAGGTCATGGAAGATTTTGATCTGATTCGTAGAATTAAGGAGCACACCAGGTTTCACATTATTCCCAAATCAGTAATCGTATCAGCACGAAAGTATGACCACAACAGCTACCTCAAGGTACAGTGGGTCAATTTAAAGGCTTTCAGGATGTTTAAAAGGGGAGTGACACCTATTGAAATCAGAAAATATTACAAACAAGCCCTAAATCTTGGACATTATTAGGTTGAAAGAGAGGGCTTGGGTATTCATTTCTACTGTCATAGATTTTGTCCTCACGATCCATTATTTTTTCTTCTTCTGTTTGGTGGTTACACACAAGCAGGGATTAAAAAGATGGGGCTTGATCAGGCATGATTATCTTTGCGTCAAAATATTTTTCCCATGAGAAGACCCAGAAGAAACCGTAAGCATGCAGTCATCAGAAGTATGGTGGAGGAAACTCGATTATCCGTTAAGGACTTCATCTTTCCTTTATTCATCGTCGAAGGATCTCAACAAAAAATCCCTGTGGCCTCCATGCCTGGTATCTATCGGTATTCACTGGACCTGGTGAAGCAGGAGATTGAGGCCTGCATGAAGCTTGGCATCCAAACATTTGCATTGTTTCCTGCCCTGCCGGATGCCCGCAAAGACAGAACTGCCACAGAAAGTGTAAACCCAGAAGGCCTCTACCTCACAGCCATTCGCGAAATAAAGGAGGCCATGCCGGAGGCCTGTATCATGACCGATGTGGCAATGGACCCTTACAGTAGTGATGGGCATGATGGGTTGGTGGAAGATGGTGAAATCCTGAATGATGAGACCCTGGAAATTTTGGGCGATATGGCGGTTGCACAGGCAGAGGCCGGCGCAGATATCATCGGGCCTTCCGATATGATGGACGGAAGAATTGGCCATATCAGGGAAGAGTTGGATGATGCAGGCTTTGAGAAAGTATCGATCATGGCCTATACAGCCAAGTATGCCAGTGCTTTTTATGGGCCCTTCCGCGATGCTTTGGACTCTGCACCTAAAGCCGGCGATAAAAAGACCTATCAAATGGATCCTGCTAATCAAAAGGAAGCCATCATTGAGGCGGATTTGGATTTCGATGAAGGTGCAGATTTTATGATGGTAAAGCCTGCTTTGGCTTACCTGGATGTGATCAAACTATTAAAAGAAAATTACGAAATTCCTATTGCTGCATACAATGTAAGTGGTGAGTATGCCATGATCAAAGCCGCCGCTGAAAAAGGCTGGCTCGATGGTGAAGCTGCAATGCTCGAGTCATTATTGAGTATCAAAAGGGCAGGGGCTAGCATTATTCTGAGCTATTTTGCGAAAGAATTTGCTCAACTGCAACAGTAGATAAAACCTAGTATGCACAGCCAGAAGGCTGCGGCTCTGCGGTTTCTAAATCGGTAGCAAAACCGGCTTTGAGGGTTGCAGTCTCAAACCCCTCTTTTACATTACCCTTCATGACCTGACCGCCATATCCGGTATTGTTCATATGAGCACGGATGTATACCGTTTGATCTTCAGCGATCTTGATTGGGCCACCATTTCTGGTAAAGGGCTGTTCGTTGGAGTGGCTGTGGGCCAGGATTCTACGGTAAATCAGTTTCCCCTCCTCGCTAAATACTTCCCACCAGTCAGCATATTGCGTGCAATCAGCATCCGGGCTTTTGATGGTTACACTAAACCGGTAGTTGTTTTCATTGCCAGCCACAGTCACCTTTTGCACATCAGCATAAAACTGTGCTTGTGCATTTACATCGGCAAAGGCAACCAAAAAACCTATGATCAATATGAAACCGGATCTTTGAAGCATATTCTTTAATCAAAAAGGTCATCTTCCCGCTCAATCATAAGGATACTCGATTGAGGTACAATAAAATACTTGTCATTCTGGTATTGGATTTCGTAGGCAGCAGACTGCAGGAATACAGCAAGATCACCTTCTTTGACCTGTAGCGGTACGTATTTAACGTTTTCTTCCTCACCTTTCCAGGGCTCATCATTCTCCACAGGTAGAGGAATCGGATACCCTGGACCAGCCTTGACTATGTAACCCGTCTGCACCTTCTCCTTTTCTTTAACGCCCGGTGGCAGAAAAAGGCCGCTGGCGGTTTTCTCTGACTGCTTTTTGGGCTTGATCAACACCCGGTCACCTATTACTATAATTTTTTTAAGCTTATTGTCTGCTGTCAATTCCATACCTTACATTTTGGAGGTGCGAAAATAAATAATCGAAGCTTAGGATTCTAAAAAACTACCCTGACTGCCTTCAATCAAAGATTTATCAACCAGTTTTTTGTCTAACTGTTTGCTGGCTTTTGCACCCAGTTCTCTTAGCCGCTCAGTTTTGCGGACCATATTATCTTGTCCGGCATAAAGTTTTTTTGCTGCCTCTTTGTACACATTTTGCGAGGTTTCAATGCTGCGACCCAGCTTTTTGATGTCCTCAACGAAATTGCTGAACTTGTCGTACAGTGCTCCTGCCTGCCGGGCTATTTCCAATGCGTTTTTGTTCTGCATATCCTGCTTCCAGATGTAGCTGATGGTACGAAGGGTAGCCAGCAAAGTAGTGGTAGATACCAATACGATATTCCTGTCCAGTGCCTTCTCGTACAAATGCATGTCTTCTTTGAGGGCCATGGTCAGCGCAGGTTCATTAGCCACAAACATCAGAATGTAGTCGGGCTGGGTGATGTCATACAGGCTCTGGTAGTTTCTTGCGCTCAGCGTTTTGATGTGGGTATTGATGCTATCAAGATGCTGCTTCAGCAGGCGCTCCTGTTTTACAGGGTCCTCCTCTCCGAAATAGTTGCTGTACGCTGTTAAGGATACTTTGGAATCCAAAACCAGTGTTTTGTCATCGGGTAATTTGATTATAAAGTCAAGCCGCTGATTTTGACCTTCTTCATCTTTAAAATTCTTTTCCTTGTAGTAGTGGATATCCTTCTGCAGGCCAGCTTTTTCGAGAATCGTTTCCAGCTGCATTTCACCCCAGTTGCCCTGGGCTTTGCTATCACCTTTCAGGGCTTTGGTAAGGTTTTCAGCTTCTTTGGTGATTTGTAGATTGAGTTCTTTTAAGTGGTGTAGTTGTTCTTTGAGTGATGCGTTCCACTGCAGGTTTTCCTTGCTTGTCTTTTCTACTTTATGCTCAAATTTCTCAATGCGCTCCCGCAATGGGTTGAGTAGCTCGCCGATGTTGGACTTATTCTGTTCAGTAAATTTCTTGCTTTTTTCTTCCAGTATTTCGTTGGCCAGGTTCTTGAATTCTATGGTAAACTTTTCCTGAAGTTTCTCTACCTCCGCTTTTTGCTCCTGTAGCTTTTCTTTCAGGTTTCTATGCTCTGCCTCCAAAGAAGACTTCTGGTTACTGATTTGAAACAGCTTGTTGCGCTCTTCTTTGAGCTCCTCATTGAGGCTTTGGAAATCATTTTTCAATTGGTTGTATTTTTCCTGGCTGATGGTCAGGGCTGTTTCCGATTCCTGATTCGCTTTTTGAAGCTGGTCAATCTGGGGATCGTTGCGCTTACCCAATTTAGCGAGGAGAAAACCAATCACAGCACCGAGAATGGCACCCGAAACAAGAAAAATAATTGCCGATAAATCCATATTCAAAAATACTAAAATAGTGCTGGTTTGTGGCTTGATAATCCCGTGGTTGGACTTGCTTAGAGCAAATACCTGAAAGGGTTCTTTAGTGACACAGACAATAGATGGATAATGCCAATAGATTGTAAAATGCCACATAGCTATGCTAAAATTGGAAGTTCAATTATGAACATTTCCAGGAGAGAAATTGAAACACCTGTTTATGGAGTGTAACACAGAGATGGGGAATCGCCTGCTAAGCCTTATCATTGTATGGAAATGAAATTTTATGTGTCTGATTGTATTTAGCTGGCAGGAAAATAAGCAATACCCTTTGATTCTTCTTGGTAATAGGGATGAGTTCTATCAACGACCTACAGCACCGGCAGACTATTGGGAAGGGAAAGATGACCACATCCTGGCTGGTAAAGACCTACAAGCCGGGGGTACCTGGCTGGGCATGAACAAGCAGGGTAAATTCACAACCATCACCAACTATCGTGATCTTCTCAATATCAAAGAGAACGCACCCAGCCGTGGTGACCTTACTGCAGAGTACCTTCGATCTGACCTGGGACCAGGGGATTATTTAAAATCTATTCACTCATCTATTGATCAATACAATGGGTTTAATCTATTGGTAGGTACACCTGAGGAATTATGGTATCTGAATAATGTGGATGGCAATATTCAACAACTCAAACCGGGAATTTATGGATTGAGCAATGCAGTATTGGATACAGAGTGGCCTAAAACCAAAGCTGCGAAAGAAAAATTCACTACGGCAATACAAGGGGGAGCGTCTGCCCCTGAAGAACTATTGCCATTGCTCTATGATACCACCACAGCAGATGATAAGGAACTACCGAAAACAGGAGTCCCTTTAGAATGGGAGCGAAAGCTATCAGCCATGTTCATACAATCAGAAGATTATGGAACCAGCATAACCAGTTTGCTTAAAATAGATCGAGAGCAAAAGCTTCATTTTACAGAGAAGACGCACGCGGTAGGTGGTAGATCTGAGGTATTGAAGCAATTTTCGGTTAAATTGTCCACCAATTGAATTTGAGTTAGCAATAATTATGAATCTAAAAAGAACTTTTAAAGCTGCAGCCTTAGCCTTTTTGGGCCTTTCCATGGTCACATTGTTTTCGTGTGGTGAAGATGAAGATGCAGCAGGCGGCAGTATTTCACTGCAAGGTAAGGTCAATGGTAACGACTGGTCAATGCGATTTGGTAAGGCTGAAGTAGAGGATGTGGATCCAAAAATCTCCTCTTTATTCATCAGCACACAAACAAGTGCCAATAATCCATGTGATATTGTCTTTCCTGGTAATGACTACATAGCTGCCAGACTGCCCAAAGAGGTAGGTACGTTCACATTGCCTTTTCCTATTTCCAGCGAATCGGTAACCTTTAGGTTTGCCGAGGGAGGGTTTTTAGTATCGACAGGAGGTACCGTAGAAATTACCGCCATCAACGGTGATGTGGTCACCGGCTTTATTGATGCCGTAGGTGATGCGGACAATTTTATCCGGGGCAATTTCGTGCTTCAGGTTTGCGAGGAAGATTAAAATAAACCCTGGTATTACACCAGGGCCTTTTCATCTTCTGCATATTCATCAACCGGCACACAGCTACACATCAGGTTTCTGTCACCATATGCACTATCGATTCTGCTCACGGTAGGCCAAAACTTATTAAGGTATAAGTAGGGCAATGGGTAGGCGGCTTTTTCCCTGGTGTAGGGTAAGCTCCAGTTGTCAGCCATGATCGTTCTTTGTGTATGAGGTGCATTTTTCAGCACGTTGTTTTGCTGGTCAACCATACCATTTTCGATCTCTCTTATTTCCTCTCTGATTTGTATCAGCGCATTACAAAACCGGTCTAATTCCGATCTGGACTCGCTTTCTGTAGGTTCGATCATCATAGTGCCGGGTACAGGGAAAGATACCGTAGGTGCATGGAAACCATAGTCCATCAACCTTTTGGCGATATCTTCTACTTCTACATTTACCTTTTTGAAATCCCTGCAGTCAATGATCATTTCGTGAGCTGAAAAGCCATGCTTACCCGTGTATAGAATTTTATAGTGATCCTTGATCTGGGATCTGATGTAGTTGGCATTCAATATAGCCAATTTGGTAGCTTGCGTTAAACCTTCCCCACCCATCATGGCAATGTAGGCATAAGATATCGCAAGGATACTGGCACTTCCAAACGGGGCGGCTGATATTGCGCTAATGGCTTTTTCCCCACCTGTTTTAACAAATACATTACCGGGCAAGAAAGGCTTAAGGTGCGCTTTTACACCGATTGGGCCCATGCCAGGTCCACCACCGCCATGAGGTATGCAGAATGTTTTATGAAGGTTGAGGTGGCAAACATCCGCTCCAATGATGGCTGGGCTTGTAAGTCCTACCTGTGCATTCATGTTGGCACCATCCATATACACCTGACCACCATGCTTGTGAATGATCGCGCAGATATCCTGAATGGCCTCTTCAAATACGCCGTGCGTGGAAGGATAGGTCACCATAAGGGCAGCCAGGTTCTCACTATGTTGTTCTGATTTGGCCTGCAAATCTTCAAGATCAATATTGCCTTTTTCATCACATTTCACAATAACCACTTTCATGCCTGCCATTACAGCTGATGCTGGGTTGGTGCCATGTGCAGATGAGGGTATCAATGCGATATTTCTATGGGTATCTCCGTTGGCCATGTGGTAACCACGTATCACCATAAGACCTGCATATTCGCCCTGCGCACCGGAGTTGGGCTGCATGGATACCGCATCAAAGCCGGTAATTTCTTCCAGCCATTTTTGCAGCTCCTCAATCATGAGCTTGTATCCTTTTACTTGCTCCTGTGGCGCAAAGGGATGCAAATCCATTTCAGGCCATGTCACAGGGATCATTTCTGTAGTAGCATTGAGTTTCATGGTGCATGAACCCAAAGAAATCATGGAATGTACCAGCGATAGATCTTTATTTTCAAGCCGCTTCATGTAGCGAAGCAACTCATGCTCAGAATGAAACATGTTAAAAACAGGATGCTCCATGTAGGTACTCTTTCTTTGCAAGCTTTCTGGTACTACCAGCTCGATATCGGCTTTCCAGCCATCCATTACCTCCTGATCGATAGATTTACCAGCAGCCTTATAAAATATGGTGATCAAAGTATCAACAGCTGCGGGCGTGGTTGTTTCATCCATGGAAACACCTACTGTAGTATCATTGTCATAGCGGAGGTTGATTTTTGCAGCGATAGCCAATTGCTTGATTTTATCAAGCACTGACTTGTCATTTACTTCTAAGGTTATGGTATCAAAATTATATTGATTGATAACCTTGTAGCCAGCCTCATCAAGACCTTTGCGGAGCAATTGAGCCATGCCATGTACTCTCATGGCAATTTTCTTCAAACCTTCAGCGCCATGGTATACGGCATACATGCCTGACATTACAGCCAACAATACTTGCGCTGTGCAAATGTTGGAAGTTGCTTTTTCTCTACGAATGTGCTGCTCTCTGGTTTGCAGTGCCATTCGATAGCCATGGTTTCCATCTTTGTCCACCGAAACGCCAATTATCCTTCCTGGAATCTGGCGTTTAAACTCTTCTTTGGTGGCAAAATAAGCAGCATGGGGCCCTCCATAGCCCATGGGTATGCCCATACGCTGTGTGGTACCAACAACCACATCTGCACCCATTTCACCGGGAGGTGTCAATAAGGTCAATGAAAGTAAATCAGCAGCTACTGAAACGAAAATGCCCTGGTCGTGAGCAGTCTCAAACAAAGCACTGTAGTCCGTAATTTCTCCGGTAGCATCAGGATATTGCACCATGATACCATAAATGTTTTCATCAGTAAGATCTACCATGCTTATGTCACCCACCACCAGGTCTATGCCCATAGGCTCAGACCGTGTTTTCAGTAGATCGAGGGTTTGAGCATACACTTTGTCAGACACAAAGAAAGTATTGGCACTCTTTTTTGGACCCTTTCGCAGCGCATGAAGCATGGTCATTGCCTCCGCAGCGGCAGTACCTTCGTCCAGTAATGAAGCATTGGCCAGTTCCATCCCGGTGAGGTCGGTGACCATCGTCTGAAAATTAATAAGCGCCTCAAGGCGACCCTGCGCAATCTCTGCCTGGTATGGTGTGTAGGCTGTATACCAGCCCGGGTTTTCAAGGATATTTCTTTGGATTACACTCGGCACTACGCAAGGGTAATAGCCGCGACCTATGTAAGAAGTGTAGGTCTCATTTTTCGACATCATTTTCTTAAAAGCCTGCAAAAATTCCAACTCATTCAAGGCTTTGGGTAGGTCGAGCGGTTTTTGAAGTCTTATCTGCTCAGGTACAGTTTTACCAATGAGCTCGTCGAGAGAATCTACCTGACAAGCCGCCAGCATGGATTTGATCTCGTCAGGTGTTGCACTATTGTGTCTGCTTTCGAAAGTAACTCGGTCTGAAAGATTGATTTTCATTAGAATAAATGCTCTATGAGTGACAAATGATTTCGCAAAAGTAAATGAATTGTAGTGATTTATTGTTTCGGATAAACTGCCAATCAAGCTAAAATTCAGAACATAATTTGCTTTGTGTTTCCTTAGTCAGTCCAACAGTCTGAAGGCAGTAAAGATTCAATCATACAGCTTTTAACTTATCGCTTGGAACGCCGCTGCTTATTGCCCTTTTTGTTCGCAGGTTTTTGCTTTTTGTCATGAAATGCTCCTTTGAAATCCGGGTCATGCTTCCGTCGTTGAAAGTCTAGTTGTCGTGCTATTTCCTGGGCTTCCTCTTTTGGGGTAGGGGTTATTTCTACATTGGTAGGCAGTGTCTCTTCTCTAATGCTTTGTTGGATGATTTCTTCTATGCGTTGCAGATGATATTCTTCTGCGGCATTGATAAATGTAACTGCCTCTCCTGAGGCATGGTGACGACCGGTACGGCCAATGCGGTGCACATAATCTTCATATTGCATGGGTACATCAAAATTGATAACCAAACCCACATCCTGAATGTCGATACCGCGAGCAACCACATCGGTAGCTACCAGGCATTTTATTTCACCTGAGCTAAAGTCCTTCATCGCATTGATGCGCGCATTTTGATCTTTATTGCCATGAATTACTCTAGCCTGATCTGAGATTTTTCGTGTGATGAATTTGAAGAGATTATTGGCGTTGGCTTTGGTTTTGGTGAAAATGATGGCTTTGTTGAATGCCTTTTGTTCCAGTAGATATTGCAGCAAATGAATCTTGGTTTTTAGGTTGGGCACTTTGTAGTGCCAATGGTCGATTGTCTGAGAAATACTGGCCTGTGGTGCTATTTCCAGGCGTTCAGGGAAGTCAAGAAACTCCTCTGCCAGGCGTTCCACTTTTTGGGGCATGGTAGCTGAAAACAGCATGTTTTGTCGCTTGCGGGGCATTAGCTCCTGCACCTTTTTGATTTGTGGCATAAATCCCATGTCCATTAGGCGATCTGCCTCATCAAGCACCAGTGTTTTGATCGATTTGGCACCAAAGTGCTGCTCCTGATAAAGGTCCATAAATCTACCGGGTGTGGCTACTATGATGTCTACACCAGGCTCCAGGGCTTCACGCTGTGTCTTGATGCTGCTACCTCCATACAGGCCCACAATACGGAGGTCGGTATATTTTCCAAATCGCTGAAACTGCTCCAACACCTGCTGGGCAAGCTCACGGGTAGGGGTTAATATTAATGCCCTGGGATCCATACCTTGTGCATACTTGACCTTCATGAGTATAGGAAGCGCATAAGCGGCCGTTTTTCCGGTGCCCGTTTGAGCAATGCCTATAAGATCGTGACCAGCTAGTAGGAGAGGGATGGCTTTTTGCTGAATGGCAGTGGGTTGGGTAAATCCGGATTCATCAAGGGCCTGCAGAATTTGCTTGTTGAGCTTAAACGATTCGAAGGTATTTGCTGTGGTAGACATTAATTATCAGGTAGTTTTAACTCAATAGCTTATTTTTTGAGAAGGATCATGACTTTTATCCTAATTTCGGAATAATAGTAATACTATCTTTACGAAACTTCTTTTAAAATCCAGGCTCATGAAGACATTGATCAAAAATGCAAATATAGTGAATGAAGGCTCGGTAACGGCGCGTGACTTGCTTATCGACAATCAGAGGATTGCCCAGATAGCGGAATCCATTTCTGCAGACAAGGCCGACCGGGTGATTGATGCTGAAGGCAAATACTTGCTGCCGGGCGCTATCGATGATCAGGTGCATTTCAGAGAGCCGGGTCTTACTCATAAGGCAGAGATATATACAGAAGCCAGGGCGGCGGTAGCAGGTGGCGTGACCAGTTTTATGGAAATGCCTAACACCGTACCAAATGCCCTTACGCAACAATTGCTACAGGATAAGTACGACCGTGCTGCGCAATGCTCACTTGCCAATTATTCCTTTTTCATGGGTGTTTCCAATGATAATGTAGAGGAAGTGCTCAAAACAGATAGACGGAATGTCTGCGGCATTAAAATATTTATGGGCTCCTCTACTGGTAATATGCTGGTAGATGATGAGCGTACCTTGACAGAGATTTTTAGCAAGGCGGACATGCTGATCGCTACGCACTGTGAGGATGAAGAAACCATTCGAAAAAATACAGAAGCAGCACGTGATAAATATGGTGATGAGGTACCAATTGCCATGCATCCGATTATCCGCAGTGAGGAAGCTTGCTATAGGTCTTCTTCCTTTGCCGCTTCTCTGGCCAAAAAACATAATACCAAACTCCACATTCTCCATATCAGTACAGCCAAGGAGCTATCCCTTTTTGATAATTCACTTCGTCTGAAGGATAAGCGCATTACTGCGGAAGCTTGTACACATCATTTATGGTTTTCTGATGAGGATTATGCCAGCAAAGGCACCTTCATCAAATGGAATCCCGCAGTAAAAAAAGCCAGTGACCGTGATGCTATCCGGCAGGCGGTAAATGACGATATCATCGAT
Source organism: Cyclobacteriaceae bacterium (assembly GCA_965227155.1). GTDB lineage: Bacteria > Bacteroidota > Bacteroidia > Cytophagales > Cyclobacteriaceae > UBA6059. Next base: position 1,411,616 of record OZ245731.1, on the reverse strand, counting down.
GTGATTGCGACAGATCATGCGCCACATACGCTTGAAGAGAAGCAAAACAGTTATTTCAAGGCACCCTCAGGAGGGCCATTGGTGCAGCATAACCTGGTGGCTATGCTGGAGCTGTATCATCAGGGGATTTTTACGCTCGATAAGATTGTGGAAAAAATGGCCCATCATCCGGCGATATTGTTTGAAATAGAAGAGCGGGGCTTCATTAGGGAAGGTTATTATGCTGATCTTGTATTGGTTGATATGAACAAGAATTGGACAGTGGAAAAAGAAAATATCCTGGCCAAATGTGGCTGGTCTCCTTTCGAAGGACAAAGCTTCCAATCAAAGGTACATAAAACCTGGGTGTCGGGGCATTTGGCTTATGACGAGGGTAAATTTGATGAATCGCTGAAAGGCCACCGACTTAAATTCGACAGGAAATAGTTACCTTTAGGATATGGAAGTAGCCACAATAGATCGGTCAAAAGTATGGACGGTTGATGATTATCTGAAGCTGGAGGAAGGGCTGCTTGCACAACTTATCGATGGAGAATTGATTATGTCACCGGCACCAACCACAGAACATCAAAGGATACTAGGGGAGTTATTTTCTATTTTAAAGTCAAAACTGGAAGGATCAGTATTCTTTTCACCTATTGATCTCTATGTTGATACTCAAAATGTTCTTCAACCAGATTTAGTTTACATTAGCCCTCTCAAAAAGAAGATCATTTCGCAAAGAGGAATAGAAGGCGCACCTGATATTGTCGTAGAGGTCATTTCACCGAGTAATAGCTTTGTAGATCGCAATACCAAGAAGCAGAAGTATCTTGCTATAGGTGTGCAGGAATATTGGATTCTTGATCCGGGCAACCAAACATTGGAGATTTATACACCTCAAGATCACAATCAACCCATTTTATACCTGGCAGGACAGGGCACGGTAACTACCATTTTGAATAAGGATTTTCAGTTTGAGCTGGCGGAGGTTTTTAAGAGGTGATGAAATCGTATACAAATAGAGTGATTTACTTCTCCTAAGAGTCCTCTTGGAGAGACTCGTAGGAGGATCAATAAGAATCATTAGTTTACTTTGTAAAGTTTTAGATATAGTTTGGACATTTATATTCTTCGCTGAAGGGATTGAGCCTTTCTTCTAAAAGATCATTGTTATTAAATAATCTAGCAATGGAATTTCTGAGTATTCGAGCATGATCCATATTCTTGTAGTGGTATAAAGAAATACTTTTACATTTATCGTGCTCTAATAATTTGTTTAATAAAGCAGCATCAGAGCGACCGCAAGAATGGCCAACAATATCAACATGGTATTGTAAATTGTTATTTTGAAATGCTGAAATTAATTGTCTTTGCGGTTTAAAATGGTAATGATAGGATTTTAAGAATTTTGTGTACTCATCTTCACCATGATTTTTTAAGAAATCAAAATATTGATCTTTAGTATCTCCATATCCCAAAATAATTGGGTCATCTTCATTATTCACTTGCCCATGAATATTTACAACCTGAGACTTGGTAGGCAACTTGTATAGATTAATGGTATTTGTATAATTGAAATTAATAATTAAGGTCTCATCGATTTCAACACTTTGGTTTTGAGACATCACCAAACCACTATTGAATAATGACTGATATGGCACTAGCAACTTTAGATTATCAAGTTCCTTCATTATTGATTGCGATATGTAATTTGAAATCTCACTCGAAAGATGAGAAAAACTATTATTTAATTGCCATAGGTTAGTATTTCTTTTGTCATTAGCAATTTCAACTAATTTCTTGTAGTACAAGCTCTCAAAATCTACCCACCTATCCTTCTCAATTGAACTTCTTATTGCATTGAATAAAACTGTAGGTCTAAGTCTAAATAGGTTTTTATTAGAGAGCCTTTCAAATAGTTCATCTAACTCATCAATCTTATTGATATCAGGATCAGTTGCCAGTGCCTGCAAGGAGAATAGAGGATTATTGACACCTTTAGGTTGATTAAAAGATTCTTGAACACTTCTTTTTAAGTAATATTTAAGAAAATCTGGATAACTAGTTTTTAATCCATGCGATAAGTCAAATCCATTACCTATTATGATTACCCTATTTAATTTCATGATTTGAATTTAAAAAAGATAGATAAAAAGGGTATTTTTTCACGGAATAAATACGGATAGCAATAAAAAACCGCCTCAACTGTCAAAAGCGTCCGCTTTTGCTATAATTAGCAGATTTTCCAAAAAGATTCTAGCTATTGCTGGTCAAACGAAAAGACCAATACAACGAAGTAAAACTCATAAAGTATAGCTTCTGATGCTACTGTAGTTTAAGACAAGCGGATGCTTGCGCTGGTGTGGAACACAAAAAAATCGCCAGATTATCTAGCTACTCAAATTTAGGTGGTTGGAAGACCGGACTTCCCGATAGCCGCTTCGCTCCATCGGGACAGGCATCTCGTCCGAAAGTTTTCTAAATAAAAAAAGGATACCTAACTAAGCTAAGTATCCTTTTTTTATTTAATGGGTGGAAGACCGGACTCGAACCGGCGACCTCCTGAACCACAATCAGGCGTTCTAACCAACTGAACTACAACCACCGTGTAAAGGGATGCAAATGTACTGGATATTTACATGATTTTAAAAATATCAATTGTGGATATTTTTTCATACCACCTTTAAAAGTTTCAGTGTCAAATCTCTCCCTTTCGTTTGAAAGGGTCTCTGTTAAAATCCTTAGCTTTATACAAAACCAGCAAATTTTGAGCAAGGAAGAATTTTTATCGAAACCATTTTATGATCAGCTTCGAACGTTGTATTTCGATGGGGCATTCGTGATGGCTATTCGGTACTATAAATACAAGGTCAACCTTTACCTGCTTAATGGCTTCTATATCGAAGTGTTTTACAATCACAAAGAGGACAGAATCGATAAGATCGCTCCTTATGACCAGCAAAGTAGCCGCACCAAATTTTATGCAGATCAGGTAAAGCTACCCGGCGATATGTTGGCTTGAGCTAGTGAACTGAAGAAAGCCCAACACCTGATCCAGCAAACTATGTGATTCATCATTGTAAATGATATAATCAGCAAGTTCCATTTTTTGTGATTCACTCATTTGCCTTGCAATAATGGCTTCTACCTGTTCTCTATCGCGGTGGGGGTCTCGTTCTAATATCCGACTTATCCTTGTTTCTTCATCTGCAGCTACCAAAATGGTTTGATCCAGGGATTTGTACGAACCGGTTTCAAACAATAAAGCTGCTTCTTTTATGAGCAATGGATAATCGTTATGCTTTTCAGCCCATTCGTTGGTATCACGATGTACAGCGGGGTGCACCAGGCTATTGAGCTTGGCAAGCTTTTCGGTATCCTTAAATACATGCTGGGCAAGGTAAACGTTATCTAGAAGTCCATCAGCGCAATAGGCATGTGGGCCAAAGTTTTCAATAATCTGACCTTTCAGTTGTTGGTCGTGATTCATCAGCCATTTAGCTCTGCTGTCAGCATCATATACCGGGTGCCCCAGGCTGCGGAAAATCTTACAGACAATTGATTTCCCTGAGCCAATACCTCCGGTTATACCAATAAGCTTCGGCTTATTATTGCTTTCCATAGCCCAGGCTTAGCGTATCAGGCAGGTATTCTAAATCCTCAATGCTTTCAGGAAAGCTTAACATTACAGGCAGAAGAAAGGAGTCTTTGGCCATGGCATAATCAGCCATGATGGCAAAACTGTCGGGTGTTACAGACTGCAGTTGGTTAGACCTGATCCAGTAATTGACATATACGATGCTATCCTTTAACCATGCAGAGCTGTCTGTTGGGAAATTCTCGCGCTCCACGCTTATGGGAAGGGTCACATTGGTAAATTCTGCCACATTAAAGAGCACATTGACCTCATCTGGCTGCGATAACATTAGATTTTCATTAGGCAGTTGAATGTCGATATTTCTTCTGAAATTATCATCAATATTGCGGCGGTCAATATTTAATGTATAGACCTCAGGCATGCTGTTGACTAAAGAAACGGGCCCTATAACGTTGATTGAATCGGGTTCAATTTCTATGGAGGATACCAGGCGATAGTTGGCGGCTACAGGTATCCGCGAACTATCTACAGCCACCTTTATTTTACGCTGTACCTTCTCCTCCACGTTGATGAACAGGGTGTCAGTCAATACGAAATTCAAATCCAGATCCGTGAGCTGATCAGAGATGATGGGTAGGATTGATGACCGGGTCAGGAATTTAACATCTGTCGGGTTATCCAGCGTGATCAGAATTGGAGTAACGTTAAACCAAAAAGTTTTGCGGAGGAGGTTCCACCCACCGCTGCTCACATCCAGTTGCACATCGGGAGGCAGCGGACTCATGATGACTACACTATCCCTTTGAAATTCAAACTCCAAAGGATAGTTAATCCGGGCATTATAGTTTTTGTTTAAAGCACTAAAAAACCAAAAGGTAGTAGCTGCCAATACCGACAGCAATACTACCTTGAGATTTCCTCCTGTAAACGGAGAGCTTTTGGCCATATGTCTTTAATTATTTAGTCTCTGTCACGCGTTTGCTAGCCTCTAGAGACACAGACGATTTTTCAATAGTAAGCTTCATGCCACGATCTACTTCTACGATGATGGTTTCCCCTTCTATAGCATGCACTTTTCCGTGAATGCCACCTATGGTCACCACTTTATCACCTTTTTTGATCGCTTCTATGAATTTCTTCTGTTCTTTCTGTTTTTTCTGTTGTGGCCTGATAAAGAATAAATAAAATACAGCGATCATACCACCGAGCAGTATAAACTGCATGTAGTTAGGATCCTGTCCAGCTTGCAATAAAATCATTCTTTTTTGCTGATCTAGTTTATAACTTATTTAACAGGTCCACTTGCACCTGCCTGAGGTGTTACAGTTGACTTAATCCTCAATCTGTTGATTTTAGGATTGGTATTGGCTGTAATGGTCACCGTTTTGTTTTGAGTGCCAGGCTTGTTGCGTGAGTTGAACTTTACTGTGATTTCACCTTCACCACCCACTGGAATCGGCTCTCTTGGCCAGCTAGGCACAGTACATCCGCAAGATGCAGTAGCGCTGCTGATAATCAATGGAGCTTCGCCAACATTGGTGAAACTGAAAGTGTGCTCTACAATATCACCTTCTGTGATGGTACCAAAGTCATGTTCTTCTTCTGCAAACTTGAATGCAGGTAGTGGACCACTTGGCACTTCATCTACGACAGAACTGGTAGTTGAGGCAGTGGTAGTAGAAGGTGTGGAGGTACGGCCACCATTGCGAGCTTCTAGCTCAGCTATTCTACCTTCCAATCTTGCGATTCTGGCTTCTACATCTTTGTCGGTACAGCTAAAGAAGCTCATACCAACTAGTGCAATAGCAAAAACACTATACAATACTCTTTTCATATGCTTTACAGTTTATTTGGTTCAAGACCCGTAAAATTAACAAAGGCCTTATTTATGTATGGTTATCACTGAGGTTTTTAACAAACCATTAACAATTACTTTTTCTGGATTTGGTTTAGCAATCCATTTACATCGTCAAGCAATCGCTCAGCTTTTTCTTTAGCATCGCTAATGATTTTCTCTCCTTCCACTTTCGCTTCACTTTCTACCATATCGCGTCCCTCTACAAGGTCATCCACGATTTCTTCCAATTTGGATTTGTACTTATCCAATCGATAAGTCAATCGGTCGCGTGTATTTGAGCCTTTGTCAGGGGCAAAAAGTACGCCCAGAATGGCGCCGGTAAGTGAGCCAAATAAAAAGGCTAAAAATGAATTTGATGAATTGTTGCTCATAGCTATACCTGTTATTGATTATCTATTAATCCTCTACCACTTTTCTTAATAACACCTTTTTGTTGCAAGTCGTTTGAAAGAACATCCAATACACCATTAACGAATTGTTTGCTCTTAGGGGTGCTATATTTTTTTGAAAGTTCAATATACTCATTGATGGTCACTTTTACGGGGATACTTGGGAAATTTATCATCTCTGCGATAGCCATTTCCAGGATGATTTTGTCTGTCATACTGATCCTGTCAATCTCCCAGTTTTTGCTTTTTGCTGCAATGATATCCTCATATTCTTCACCATTGTCGATGGTGTATTTATACAAATCTTCAAAATATTGCTTGTCATCTTCCCAATTGATAGACAACTCGAATACTTCAAATGGGGTTGAGCTGCCCGGCGAATAACTCTTAACCGTTTTTTTAATCAGACTTTTGATTATTTCCTTATCCTCAGCCCAATTCAAATCCCAAAGCTCGAAAAACGCCTCAAACTCATCGTTTTTCAAAATGATTTGCCTGAAAATGTAGTCCACCATACCAAGGTGCTGCTGCAAGGATGGCTTATCGCTCAGCGCATATTTTTGGTACTCGGCATCTTTCTTCAATATTGTTCTATACCATGACTTTACTGTTTCCCACTCGCCAGTCCAGGTGGCATTGTAGCGGGTAAACAAAGCCTGATAAGCAGTGTCCTCTTTCAGATCCGTCAGGAATGGATTGTTGAAAAGATTGTACTTGCCACTCGACTCTGGTGTTTTGATATGCTTTTTTTCTGACTGTTCTTTTTCCTGTTCATTGAGTCGGGCAAATGCCATCGGTAAAGCCAGTATTTTGAGAAATCGCTCATAAATCTTTTCCACCTCACGTACCATCAGCTTCTTGTAATGAAGCCTGTCCTTGCTGACTGATTTGTGGTAATCATTGATATAATCAACGACCCGCTCACGAATGTGGGTATCAACTTCTTCTGAAAAAGTCTTTTCTGCTTTGTCGAATAGGGCCTCAAAAGCCTCTCGCGCCAGTTTTTTGTTAAGCTTGACTTCCTCCGGGTCAGGCTGCTCCATAGAATTGGGATCAGGATTAAAAGAATCCGTAAGCTCCTGCAATGCTACCTGGTAACCGGCCAGTTTGGCCTGGTGATATGCATATAATGACTGCATCGCTTTAACGCGCAGAATTCTACGATTTAGCATGTTGGCTATTTAAAAGAACTTCTTTAATAGGGTAATTTAACTTTTCCGATATTTTGTATCCTCAACAGAGCGATTTTCATGGCCGCTTCCTGTGGCGAAATACCATCTTTTTCCGCAAGATCCCAAACTTCCAGCAGGCGGTCATATATTTTTTCAACCTGGCCCATTACTCTTTCCCTGTTGTAATTGCCGGTATGTTCATTGTACACATTGGTAATACCGCCACTATTGATCAGAAAATCAGGAGCATAAAGGATGCCGCGATCTATCAGCTTTTGCCCATGCACTCTTTCATCGGCAAGTTGGTTGTTGGCACCACCGGCCACAATGGCGCATTTTAAATCCACGATTGTCTTGTCATTTAGCGTAGCACCTAACGCACAGGGCGCATAAATATCAGCATCTATGTCATATACTGAATTCATGGGTATGGCTACAGCCTTATATTGCTGCACAATTTGATCCACTTTGTCCTCATAGAGGTCTGTCACATAAACCTTCGCATTTTCTTTGGTCAAATGGGCAACGAGATATTCACCTACATGACCTACACCCTGCACCACCACCTTTTTGCCTTCCAGGCTATCATTACCATAGACTCTTTTAGCAGCGGCTTTTATGCCCATGTAAACTCCAAATGCTGTAACAGGAGAGGGGTCGCCCGATCCACCCATATTTTGTGGCAGACCGGTAACATATGGTGTTTCCATGTGGATCCACTCCATATCCTGGGTTGTCATGTTTACATCCTCTGCAGTACAATATCTACCGCCAAGGCTGTCTACAAACTTGCCAAAGCGACGCATGAGCGGCTCATTTTTCTGGGTTTTGGCATCTCCGATGATCACCGCTTTACCTCCACCGATATTCAAGCCAGCCACAGCACTTTTAAAGGTCATGCCTCTGGAAAGCCTTAATACATCAGTTAAAGCTTCTGCTTCATTGGTATAATGCCACATGCGAGTACCACCCATAGCTGGGCCAAGCGTAGTGTCGTGAAGGGCAATGATCGCTTTGAGCCCAATTTCTTTGTCGTGGCAGAAGACTATCTGTTCATGCCCCATGGCTTCTACCTGATCAAAAACTGATGAAGTGGACTGGATTTCTTTTACGGAGTGCTCTATCATTTTGCTGTTAATGCTGTTTCTTTGTGGGCTCTAAAAATCACTCAAAATTACTGCTTTTTTGATAGTCTGACAATCTGAGCTTCCCTTTAATAAACTATTTGAACCATGCCCCGTTTTATTGTACAGTGAAAGATTTAGCCTACCTCAACAAGTATCTACTCAAGTATAAATACCACCTGCTGCTGGGTACGGTATTCATCATTATTTCTAATTTTTTCGGGATTGTACCTGCGGTGATTGTACGGCAATCTTTCGATTTATTGCAGCGGAGTTTTGACATTTATTCCATCTTCGAAGAACTCGATTTACAGAGTGAATCGTATGAAATATTTGCCACAAGCATACTGGTAGCGGGGGTCTTAATACTTATATCTGCTCTACTCAGGGGGGTATTTCTTTTTATGGTAAGGCAGACCATCATAGTGATGTCCCGGCACGTTGAATACGACCTCAAGAATGAAATTTACCATCATTATCAGACGCTGCCTTTAAGCTTTTATCGCCGCAATAATACAGGCGATTTAATGAACAGAATTTCCGAGGATGTGAGCCGGGTGCGTATGTACCTCGGGCCGGCTATCATGTATGGGATCAACCTGGTTACCCTCTTTCTAATGGTAATACCTTTTATGTTTACCATCAATGCGCGGCTAACTCTTTACTCGTTGATTCCGCTGCCCATCCTTTCTTTCAGTATCTATTTTGTCAATAATATCATCAACCAGCGCTCAGAAGAGATTCAAAAATCATTATCCGGCCTCAGCACTTTTGTGCAAGAGACTTTTAGTGGCATCCGTGTGATCAAAGCTTTCAATAGAGAGGAGGATTTTGCTAACAACTTCGACAAGGCGAGCAATGAATATAAATATAAATCGCTTCGGCTTGAATTTGTCAATGCGCTCTTTTTCCCATTGATTATGGGTCTGATAGGACTGAGTGTAATACTGACCGTGTACATCGGTTCTATTGAAGTTTTTAATGGCAATATCAGCACTGGTAATATTGCGGAGTTCATCATATATGTGAATATGCTCACCTGGCCGGTAACCTCACTGGGGTGGATTTCAAGTATCATCCAGCAAGCCTCAGCCTCCCAACGCAGGATCAACGAGTTTTTACACACCAAAACAGATATACACTCAACCGAAGATGTAAAAGCGGAAATTGAAGGAGCAATCACCTTTAAAAATGTAAGCTTTAAATACCCTGATTCCGGCATCCAGGCATTGAAAGAGGTAAACTTCCAGGTGTCTCCGGGCGAGTCCATTGCCATCATTGGCACAACAGGTTCCGGGAAAAGTACCATCGCCAATCTTATTTGCAGATTGTACGATCGGGATACAGGTGCCTTGACAATTGATGGGTTGCCGATAGAAGCTTACAATATATCCTCTCTAAGGAGCCAGATTGGTTATGTACCACAGGATGTGTTTTTATTCTCCGACTCTATCAGGAATAATATTGGCTTTGGTCATGAATCTGTTGATGAAGAGGCAGTCATTCAGGCAGCAAAAGATGCCGACCTTTGGAATAACATCAAAGACTTTAAGGGTGGCTTTGATACAAAGCTGGGCGAAAGAGGCATTACCCTTTCCGGGGGTCAAAAGCAGCGCCTGTCCATTGCCAGGGCCATAGTGAGAAACCCAAAGATTTTGATTCTGGACGATAGTCTTTCTGCTGTAGATACCAAAACGGAGAATACTATTCTCAACGCCATGAAAAAAATTATGCAAGGAAGAACTACTGTGATCATCTCACACAGGGTTTCTTCTGCTAAGTTGGCCGATAAAATCATAGTGCTTGATGATGGTGAGGTAGTAGAGCACGGCACTAATGAATCACTACTGGCCGTAAATGGTGTCTACAAGGAACTTTATGAAAAGCAGCTGCAGGCAGAGGAGGCAGGCTAAGGCAAGGGCATGTACCAGCCTACTCTATGGCTGTCAGATTTGTTGATTTCTACTATAGGGTTAATACTAATGTCTTTATCCGGATAAAAATCCATCATCAGTTGTCTGATCTCATCGACAGAAGGTCTAAATAAGGGGTGCATTTCTACCTCCATTCCGAGCGCATCAGGCGTTTCATATTCTTTGATCTGAAGGCTTGATGGAAAGGTAAATACATTGCCGGTCAAAACGGCCCCAATAAACTGCTGGTAGCCAGCCTCTGCGTTAGGCTGAAGATAGTGAATCACGGTGAATTCACCTTTTAGCTTTCCTGCTTCAATATAATTTTGAATCGTGGCAATGCTTTCCTGATGCGCGGATGAATTTTCCTTGCCTTCAAACATTGAGCCGGCAACCGTAAATTCGGATGGACCTATTGACTCTACTTTTAGCGGCTCATAGCCTCCCAAAAGATATTTGATGGATATGGCTATCACAATAAGTGATACTATGGTAATGCCGTAGTACACATATTTTAAAATGACGATCTTATTGGCCATTTACACTACCTCTTTGTACTGCATACGGTGAAGCTGCGCATAGTAACCCTCCTGTCGCAATAATTCTTCATGCGTGCCAATTTCCTTAATTTCCCCTTTATCCAAAACAATAATTTTATTGGCCTGCTGAATAGTGCTGAGCCTGTGGGCAATCACTATGCTGGTGCGCCCCTTCATCAGCTTATCAATCGCCTGCTGAATCAATTCCTCTGTTTCAGTATCTACCGAAGAGGTCGCCTCATCAAGCACAATGATCTTAGGGTCGTAGACCATCGCCCTTACGAAAGAAATCAGCTGCCGCTGCCCAACAGAAAGCGTGGCACCTCGTTCCATCACATTGTAGTTGAGCTTGCCAGGTAATCTGTCGATAAACTGTTTTGCACCCACCAGCTCGGCTGCCTCCATCACCTTATCGTAGGTAATGTCGGGGTTGCCCAGCGTGATATTATTGGCAATGGTATCGGAAAAAAGAAAAACATCCTGTAGTACTACGCCTATCTGCTGCCGTAAGGCGCCAAGATCGTACTCCTTGATGTCTTTTCCATCTAGGGTGATTTGTCCTTTATTGATTTCATAAAACCGGCTGAGCAGATTGATCACTGAAGATTTGCCCGCTCCGGTGGCTCCCACGAGCGCAACAGTTTCACCAGGTTTCACATCAAAAGAGATGTCCTTAAGCACATAGTCATCATCTATGTAGGCAAACCATACTTTGTTAAAATTCACAGCACCTTCTACACTTTCGGGCTTGTAGGTGCCATTATTGTCGATATGCTCATGACTATCTAATAGATTGAATATACGATTGGAGCTAACAATACCCATTTGCAAGGTATTGAAGCGGTCTGCAATCATACGAATGGGTCTGAAAAACATTTGGATGTACATGATAAAGGCGATGAGCACACCCAGTGTAACCTGCTCCTGGATTACCTGCCCCGCACCATACCAAACTACAAGACCTATACCGGCTGCCTGAATAACCTCTGCTACCGGGAAGTAAACAGAATAATACATGACCGAACGAAGGTTGGCCTTACGATGCTCCTCATTGATAGCTTTAAATTTTTTGTATTCCCGCTCTTCACTATTGAAAATCTGGATGACATTCATGCCGGTAATATGCTCTTGCACAAACGAGTTGAGGTTTGCCACCGCATTTCTAACCTCATTGAAAGCGACCTTGATTTTTTCCTTAAACACATAAGTGCTAATGATGAGTAAGGGCAGGGTTGATAAACTGACCAGGGTAAGCCGCCAGTCGATATAAAACATTACTCCCAGTATGACGATGAGCTGTAGCAGGTCACCAATCATAGCAGCTAACCCCTGGCTAAAAACCTGCGATAGGGTTTCTATATCGGATACATTTCTGGTGACAAGTCTTCCAATCGGTGTTTTGTCGAAAAACTTAAGCTGTAGGCTTTGCAAATGCCTGAAAAGCTGTATTCTGATATCGCGGATAATGTACTGCCCTAGCCAACCACTGTAGTACGTGTGCAGGTACTGAACAATCGCCTGTAAGAACAATAGCCCAACTAAGAGCAAAATCATGCTGACCAGACCATTGTAATCCTTCACCCCCACGTAATTATCTATGGTCACCTGAATTAAGTAGGGCCTTGCCGGTACCAGGATGGCAAGTGCCAGGGTAAGAAGGATTAAAAAATAAAAATAGCCTTTGTAGGGTTTTATGAACTTCACAAGTCGCTTAAGCGCCTGTGAATCGATGATATTGCCAGATACTGTTTCTTTTTCCAAAAGGTCTTTTTATAAAGATCTGTAAATGTGGTCCGGGTATTTTACGGCATTCAAGTAAAGTCCAAAAGCGGGTGCTGCTCGACCTGCTTGCTTTCTATCTCTTGCTTCAATGATGCCTTTAAAATCAGCTAGCGTGATTTTTTCCTCACCTACTAATAAAATGGTACCCACCAAAGCTCTTACCATGCCTCTCAAAAACCTATTGGCACTTACGGTAAAAATGAGTGAATCGTTTTCCATATGCCAATAGGCTTCACCAATCTGGCAATTGAAATTATTCACCTCCGTTTTAACCCTGCTGAAGCTTTGAAAGTTTTCATACTGTAAAAGAATGCGCCCGGCTTCATTCATCAAGTCCACATTTAAAGGACGGGTGTAATAATATGATCTATTGAATAGAAAAGCGTTCTTTTTTTGATGAATGAAGTACTGATAACTCCGCTGTACTGCATCAAACCTGGCGTGGCTATTTTCAGGCACCTCCCAAAGTTGATGAACCGCAACATCGTAAGGCAACAGCGTATTTAGCTTGAAGATACCTTGTGCTTCATTGAGTTTTTTGGGACTGTCAAAATGGACAATTTGCTGTCGGGCATGTACACCGGTATCAGTACGGCCACTGGCTACACAGTTTACCTCCTGCTGCAACCATACCGACAAGGCACGATTGACCTCCGCCTGCACACTGTGTGCATTTTTTTGCAACTGCCAGCCATGATACCGGTTTCCATCGTAGCTCAAATCCAGAAAATACCGCATGGCTGCAAAAGTACCGTTTTCTCCGGGCTCTGTAATAGTGGCGCACATTGTAAAAGACTGTGATTTACGTTTACTTTGCGGCAAATTTCAGCTTTATGATTCAGCGCGTACAGAGCATTTTTCTTCTTATGGTGGCCATTTGTATGATTGCCTATCTGTTTTTCCCCATATGGCAAAAAGTTGCCTGGGAGGAAAATGAAGTCATCACCATCAATGCTTTTGAGCTGGTCTATGAGTCTTTTGACCCTGAATCTTCAGACCGTACCGTGATTGATACACGCAGCACAATTTTCATATCTATTTTCGCCATTCTTTCAGCGGGTATTGCTTTATTTTCAATCTCGCAATTCAATAATCGCCTCCGCCAGATCAAATTGGGTGCCCTCAATTCCCTGATTATTGCAGCTACTGTAGGTACAGCTTTTTATTTCATTTTTAAAGCAGAACAAATGATTGCACCTGCCGAGCAAGGTCAGTACCTCTTTAGCTTTTACATTGCTATGGTAGCTTTAATTTTTAATTCTCTGGCCAATCGGTTTATCCGAAAAGACGAGCGACTGGTGCGGGAATCTGACCGTATCCGCTAGGAAAACGCCTGCCTGACAGGGCAGACTGACAATTCAGTATTCTACAGACACATACAGACTGACAACCTGTCACTTTTTTGTGAACTGGAATGGCCTTTGATATGCACCAATCTGAAATTTTAAAATTTTAGATACAATGCAAGAGAAAGGTACCATTTCAATACACACCGAGAATATTTTCCCGATCATCAAGAAGTTTCTTTATTCTGATCATGAGATTTTTCTAAGGGAATTGGTTTCTAATGCGGTTGACGCTACGCAAAAAATCAAAAGGTTGGCATCCCTGGGAGAGTATCAGGGCGAACTTGGCGATATTACGATTGATGTAAAATTCGACAAGAAGAAGAAAACCATCTCCGTCATTGACAGGGGAATTGGTATGACAGCCGAGGAAATCAAGAAATATATCAATCAAATTGCATTTTCCGGTGCTACCGAATTCATCGAAAAATATAAAGACAAAGGTGAAGATCAGCAGATCATCGGTCACTTCGGTCTGGGCTTTTACTCTGCTTTTATGGTTGCCAAGAAAGTGGAGATCAATACCCTTTCACACAAAGAAGGTTCAGAGCCTGCCAAGTGGGTGTGTGATGGCAATACTGAATTTGAAATTTCGAAGACCGTAAAGAAAGATCGCGGTACGGAGATTATTCTTCATATGGCCGATGATTCTGAAGAGTTTTTGGAGGAGTCTCGTCTGCAAGGTATCCTTGATAAGTACAGTAAATTTTTACCAGTACCTATTCGCTTTGGTCAAAAAGAAAAGAGCGTAGAAGATGGTAAAGACAAAGACGGCAACACTAAATGGAAAACGGTAAAAGTTGATAACATCATCAACAACACCACACCACTTTGGACCAAATCTCCCAATGATCTAAAAGATGAGGACTACCTGGAGTTTTACAAAGAGCTTTATCCCTTCAGTGAGGAGCCATTGTTCTGGATTCACCTCAATGTAGATTACCCTTTCAACCTGACAGGTATACTTTATTTTCCCAAAGTAAAAACGGATTTTGAGCTTCAGAAGAATAAAATCCAGCTATACAGCAGGCAGGTATTCATCACTGATGAGGTGAGGGATATTGTACCGGAATTCCTTATGCTGCTACATGGGGTGATTGACTCTCCGGACATTCCACTCAACGTATCGAGAAGCTACCTGCAGTCTGATAGTAATGTGAAAAAAATCAACACTTACATTACCAAGAAAGTGGCTGACAAGCTGGGTGAGCTTTTCAAAAAGGAGAGAGAATCCTACGAAAAGAAATGGCGGGATATCGGTCTGTTCATTAAATATGGCATGATCAGCGAAGAGAAATTCTACGAAAAAGCTAAAGATTATGCCCTGGTAGAGAATACAGAAGGGAAATTCTTTACGCTGGATGAATACAAAGAGCACACAAGTGCTAATCAAACAGATAAAGACAAAACCAATGTGTGGATATATACCACCGATGAAGAAAAGCAGCACAGCTACATTCAAGGCGCAAGACAAAAGGGCTACGATGTGCTGAAGCTGACTGGCATATTGGATAGCCACTTCATCAATCACATGGAGACCAAGCTTGAAAAAACTACTTTCAAGCGTGTAGATGCTGATATACTAGACAAGCTGATCGATAAAGACGAAAAGAAAGAATCGGTATTGTCTGACAAGGAGAAGGAAAACGTGAAGGGGATTTTTGAAAAGGCAATTAACAATAAAAATGCCAGCGTAACTGTAGAGTCACTTTCTCCAGACGAGATGCCGGTGGTGATTACCCTGCCTGAATTTATGCGTCGTATGAAGGATATGGCTAAAACGGGCGGAGGCAGTCCTTACATGATGATGGGTGATATGCCAGATACCTTATCCGTAACGGTAAACGGTAACCATAAGATGATCCAGCAGGTATTAAATGCCAAAGAAGATGCAGATAAGGAGCAACTGGCCAAGCAGGCGTATGATTTGGCACTGCTAGGACAAAATATGCTCACAGGCGAAAGCCTAACCAACTTCATCAAAAGAAGTGTGGCATTAGCCTCAGAAAACTAATTCCAATAGCAATAGATGTGAAAGGCTGTCCAATAAAGGCAGCCTTTTTTCGTTTTTAGGTGTTGAGATTTGAATTTATATTGCCAGTGAATGGTTGAAATAACGAACCAGGCTTATGATGAACTTTAAAAAAGCTTTGCGAATCTGGACTGCTGTCATTGCGTTGGTTTTGATGAATGCAGTTGGCATTCAGGCGCAGGAAGAGGTAGGCGATTTTTTCTTTGAGGTGAACTACGATACGCCATTGACGATTGATCTGGAGGAGGAAACTGTAGATCTGGATAGTATTCGTGATGCTAAAGAGAAAAAGAAGCAAAAAAAGAAGGTTTTTTACGGCATTAAAACCAAGAAAGGCTTTACCAAGACCGGCTTTGGTGAAAATATTGTAATCGAGCAGTTTTATTACCTCAAGGAGCAGGAGAACATTGACCCATACGTGCGGGATGTTTATTGGTATAATTTCAAGAAGAAAAAGATCGTAAACTCCCGAAAGGTAGACTGGGATAATGGAGCATTGCTACATGGACCTTACAAAAAGCTGTTGGGTGAGCAGGTGCTGGAAGAAGGCATTTTTTACAAAGGCTTAAAACATGGCCGCTGGGTACGATTAAACAGGCATGATATCCTTCAGGCCAAAGAGAAATTCTACAAAGGCTGGCCAAAACATTCACAGGTTGCCTATTGGAACAAAGAAACCCGACAAATCAAAGAGGTAATTCCAATCCAATACGGCGAAAAAGAAGGCTATTATTATGCTTTTCATGAAAATGGGAACATCGCTGCAGTAGGTGAATATCATTTTGATCATAAAATTGGGCTTTGGCGCGAATATTATCCTGAGCGGGGCAAAAAGAAGAGGGAAGTGCAATACTCTGATTATGCCTTTGATGATACCTACAAGCCTGTCATCCTGAAAGAATGGAACGAGCGGGGTATCGTGATCTACGATAGGGAGAAATATCTTAGGAGCATAGGTCAATAAAAGGCGTCCTCAATGTGTACAATTTCCTGACCCGGAATAATGGAAATGATATCAAACCGTATCATACCTTCCCATTGATGCTGGAAAGTGAATTCATCTGCTACGGCTAAAATTTGCTTTTGCTGTGCTTTGGTGACAAATGCCTCCGGAGGCCCATAATGCATGTTTTTTCGGGTTTTGACTTCCACAAACACATATACATCTTTTATGCGGGCAATCAGGTCTATTTCCCCCCTTTTGTGCCTGTAGTTTTTAGCAATGATACGGTACCCTTTTTGCATCAGAAAGGTTGCTGCCTGATCCTCACCTTTATTGCCGGTAATTTTGGTTTTGCCTTTCACAACCTAAAAATAGGAGAACTTAATGATTTTAGAGAATGAAGGTCTTTTCTCTTGATAGGCAAGAGTTGATAGTTCACAATAGAGATGGTCATTTCATTTTATATTTGTTAAAAAAAAGCAGTGCTATATCCACTTAAATTTCATACGATCTATAAAGATAAAATCTGGGGAGGTCAAAAAATAAAAACGGTACTCGGCAAGGACTTTGGTGATCTACCAAACTGTGGGGAAACCTGGGAAGTTTCCGGTGTACAAGGTAATATATCTGTAGTCAAAGATGGGCCGCTGGCCGGTAGTTCACTGGCCATACTACAGGATGAATACAAGGCTGAGCTAATGGGTAAATCGGTTTACGACCGCTTTCCCCATGAATTTCCGCTGTTGATAAAGTTCATAGATGCCAATGATGACCTTTCCATACAGGTGCATCCAGATGATGCCCTCGCCGCAAAACATCATGATAGCTTTGGCAAAACCGAGATGTGGTATATCCTGCAAGCAGATGCAGGTGCTACATTAATTAGTGGGTTTAATCAACCATTGGATAGAGAGCGCTACCTTGAGTATTTCGAATCAGGTCGGCTGATGGAAGTACTCAATAAGGAAAATGTGGAAGCCGGTGACCTATTTTATTTGCCTGCAGGCCGTGTGCATACCATAGGGAAGGGCCTTTTGCTGGCAGAAATTCAGCAAACCTCTGATATAACCTATCGCATTTACGATTTCGACAGGAAAGATGCTGCTGGCAATACGCGCGAGCTACATGTGGAGGAGGCATTAGACGCTATTGATTTTAATTTTTATGATAGCTATAAAACAAGCTATGACAAGCAGAAAAAAGGGCTTAACCCTCTGGTGAAATCATCCTATTTTGAGACAAACAAATTGTCTTTTGATAAGGCTATGGATCGTGAATATGGCCATATCGATAGTTTTAAAATACTAATTGGTGTAGGAGGGGAGGCTACCTTGCATACATCAGGAGGTTTTGAAACCACACTGAACTTTGGCGAGGTGGTGCTTGTTCCGGCCACTGTGGAATCAGTTTCTCTCACCACCAATCAGGGAGCAGAGATACTGGAGACCTATGTACCTACGGTATGGACCAACAGATAAGCAAAACTACTCAGTTCATTGATCTAGGCCTGGTGGATTACCAGGAAGCCTGGGACTTTCAGGAGAAGCTATTTGCAGATACGATTGCGTTAAAAATCCAAAACCGAAACCTACATGAGGAGGATCAAAAAGAGACACCAAATTATCTGATTTTCTGCGAGCATCCACATGTGTATACCCTAGGTAAAAGTGGTGATCCTGAAAACTTGCTGCTGGATTATGAGGGTTTGCAAAAGCATGCTGCTCGTTATTACAAAATCAATAGGGGTGGAGATATCACTTACCATGGGCCTGGGCAGTTGGTTGGTTATCCGCTTCTGGATCTGGAAAATTTTTTCACTGACATTCATAAGTATCTGCGGCTGCTCGAAGAGGCCATTATTCTTACGCTGGCTGATTACGGGATAGAGGCAGGCCGCATTCCCGGGCTTACGGGCGTATGGATTGACCATGTAGCGCAGCAAAATCCCCGAAAGATTTGTGCTATGGGAGTAAAAACCAGTCGTTGGGTCACTATGCACGGCTTTGCATTCAATGTCAATGCTGACTTGAGCTATTTCGATCATATTGTGCCCTGTGGTATTGATGACAAGGCCGTCACCAGCCTGCACCAAGAGCTAGGGAGGGCGGTAGCCATGGAGGAGGCAGCTGCAAAAGTGAGAGGTCACCTCGCGGGCCTATTTGATTTTAACTGGACGGCCCAGGATTGGGGGCGTATGTCTGATTATAAAAAGGCAGGGTTGTAATTTTTATTTTCACAATGTTGGATAATAATATTCTTCATTTAAATTTGCAGTCCTGTTTGGAAACAAGCATAATGCGAGAGTAGCTCAGCTGGTAGAGCACGACCTTGCCAAGGTCGGGGTCGCGGGTTCGAATCCCGTCTCCCGCTCCACAAATTGCCGCTGCTAGCGGCAATTTTTTTTGATGCATCTAAGCCAATTGGATGCAGCCTACAAAGTAGGTAAAGCCCGGGTGGTGGAATTGGTAGACACGCAGGACTTAAAATCCTGTGGCCCCTAAAGGCCGTATGGGTTCAAGTCCCATCCCGGGTACCGGAAAGCGATCTAGTGAAAACTGGGTCGCTTTTTTTGTATTGTCTAAGGCCTTTAGAAAGGCCGTGTTGGTTCAAGGCGGATGCAATCACAGATGTATCACGAATGTAATCATGGATCAAATCGCGAAAGTAATATCGAATTGAACCAGCAAGTCTCAGAAATTCATTAATCAGAAATCACAGGTCTTTAAAAAAGTTTTGAAGCCTTTTTTGGCCAAGTCACTTTTTGGATTAATCAAACCTTTCTCGGTAATTTAACATTACCCATTTTTACTGTAATGAAGTTCTATGCCAATTATTATATATTGATCCTTCTAGCAATCATTCTTTCTAGATGTAAGGAAAAACAAGAACAGTTGAATTCTGAGAATAACGCCTACAGATGGATAGACGATATTGTACATGATCCCGATCTAGATGATTCTGAATTCACTCTATGCCACGGCGAGGATAGTGTGCTGCAATATTTTAATGATGGCAAAGGATTGAAGTATGCAGGAGAAAAGCTGGCCATTGAGGAAGCCTTTTTTCAAAATTATGACGCTAATAAAATGGCTAAAGAAAGCGGGCTGGTAAGAATAAGATTTGTGGTTAACTGCAAAGGGAAAACCGGAAGGTTTCGTGTAATGGCGATGGATGATGATTACAATCCAATCAGAATGGATCACACTATCACTGAGCAATTATTGGCCATTACTAAAGTCCTAAATGGCTGGCAACCCATGCAAATGGGGCAAGGAAAGGCTGACTATTATCAGTATCTGATTTTTAAAATCGATAAAGGGCACCTGACCAAAATATTGCCATGAGACACTTGTTTTTATTCTTTTTTATGATTTCCACGTGGCTTCATGCCCAGCCAAATTGTGATGCCTACTTATACACCGGGGACACAGCTCAATATGAAGCATGCTTCCTGGCAGTTGACATTGCCAATACTTATTATCAGTTTTCAAGAGAGTTTCAGGAGGGTATGGATGAAGCACTCAAAATATGTCCCTATTTCGCTTATGCTTATCGAGAGAAGGCTGCAGCTTATGTAAAAAGCGGTGATTTTATTACTTGGAAAAAATTGATAGACCAGGCTGTTAGGTATGCACCAATTGATTATATGGGTATAAGAGCTTCAATACGTTGTAAATTTTTTGGAGATTATGAGGGTGCCATAAATGATATTGATAGTCTTGAAAACCTGATTGATTTTGATATCGGTCCAAGTCATGATGGCACTTACCACCTCAATATGGTTAAGGGCTTGTGCTATAAAGCCCTTGGTGATCGCACTAAAGCCCTTAAGATAGTTTCAAAACATATTGAAAATGGTGAGTATAGAGGCGTATATGATTTCTTACACCTTGGGGTACTGTACTTAGAGGTAAATCAGTTTGAAGATGCAAAAGCTGCATTATTGAGGCAGCAAGAGCAAAACACTTTGGCAGAAAATCATTATTACCTGGCATTGGTATTTAAAAAAACAGGAGAGTTGGATAGATATAAAAAGGAACTTGAAATAGCTAAGCAGCTATATCTGAATGGTTCTAAAATGCATGATCCATACAGTGAGTTGACTGATGAGATTTATTTGAGTACAATTGAAAATGAGTTAGATAGAGTCATTAATTAATATTTTGTAAGATTATTCCAGCTGTGACCATGGCATTATGGTATAATTACTTCTCTTTTGAAATTCGCTACCACCATACACCAATGATTTTTTGATCACAGGTTCATCGGAAATGCGGCTGAAATAATCCAAACCTTCAAACATTCTATTATGAATGGTGGTGCTTGATTTAATCTCCATTATTTCCAAACCCTCACCATTATTGAAGAGCAGGTCAATTTCCCTGTTTTTTGAATCTCTCCAGAAATAGAAATCACGATCAATGCCGGTATTTTCATTTTGTTTGATTAGCTCACTAATGATCAAGTTTTCAAAGATGCTACCCCAAGAGGTGTGTAATGGGTCAATTCGCACTCTTCTTATTCCTAAAAGATGACACAATAATCCCGTATCATAAAAATAAAGCTTGGGGCTCTTAATGAGCCGTTTTCCATAATTGTTAAAGTAGGGTGGTAATGTGAAAAGTATATAGCTTGTTTCAAGTGTAGATATCCAGTTTTTCACAGTGGTGTGGCTCACTCCTGTATCCCTGGCTAAATCCGATGTATTGACCAATTGCCCCACTCTTGTAGCGGTCAGTTTTAGGAACCTCTTAAAAGTACTGGAGTCCTTGATATTTACAATTTTACTGATATCGCGGTTAACATAGGTATCCAAATAATTAGCGTAATATCGATCATGATCCATATTTCTTTGAAAGATGGCAGGATAAAACCCCTTCGCCATTGTAGTGGCCAGATCACCTCTAAACCAATTTGCTTCACGCATTTCAGAAAAATCAAATGGGAGTAGCTTTAATATGGATACCCGTCCTGCTAAACTTTGGGTTATCCGTTCGGTAAGCTGAAAGTTTTGTGAACCTGAAAGGATAAACTGACCCATCTCTTGATTATCATCAACCATACCTTGTAAATAGGAAAATAGTGAAGGCACATTCTGAGCCTCATCAAAGATCACTTTATCATTATAGATTTCTAGAAATCCTTTGGCATCATTTCCTGCAAATTCTCGGTTGTCAGGGTTTTCAAGATTGACATACCTATATCCCGGAAGCATTTCTTTGAGCATCGTTGTTTTCCCAGATTGCCTTGGCCCAGTCATTGCTACAACTGGATATTGCTGAAGTGACTCCTTTAACAGAGGGAATATTCTGCGATTTATCATGGTGTAAATTTACTACACAACTTTCAATTTACACCACTTCAACTTTCAATTTGCACGGGTTTAACTTTCAATTTACACCGATTTAACTTTCAATTTGCACCCCCAAAATAGGGTATAAAATGGCCTGTAATGCATATTTTGATTAAAACGCATCGGCTTAAATGTGCAATCAAAGGAATCCGTGATCTCGAATTAATTCTCCTCCGGCTTCAACACAATCTGGATATAATTATTGGTGTCCAGATAGGTTTTGGCTGTGTGCTGAATATCTTCTGCTTTGAGGTTAGCGATTCGTTCTGGTGTGTCCGGTATTTTATTAAAATCCCAACCATTGATAAAATAGGATCGCAGCTGGCTTGCCCAGTAATTGTTTTCTTCGCGATTAACTTCAAAAGCACGGCGCTGCTGCTCTTTGATCTTCAGAAGGTTTTCTTCAGAAAGTCCTTCGGTTTGTACCTCCTGCACAATAGATAGCGCTTCCTGGCTAAGAGCCTCTACGTTATCAGGAGAACAGGGGAATTGAATTTGTAAAGAAAAATGTTCGTAGGGCATACTAGTTGTATTGGCATTGGCACCTACACCATAAACACCACTTTGCTCTTCGCGAAGGTTTTCAATCAACCTGATATTGAGTAATTCGGCCAGTGCATCAAAATGATAATTATTCTCAAAATCACGATCGAAGGTGTCTGAAAAGCTCATGATTACCGTGCTCTTAGGATCAGTACCCTTATAAACTGTTTCTTTTACCATGCCAGAAGGCGGTCTTACACCTACATCTTTCCAGCTTTCATTGCGATCCAGGTTTGGCAGGCTTCCCAGGTATTGGGTAAGGTAAGGCTTAATGCCTTCCACATCAAAATTGCCGACAAACCAAAAGGTAAAGTCGCTGGCATCAGCAAACCTTTCCTGATAAAACCGATAAGCTTCTTCTGCATCAATATTATCCAATTCTTCTTCAGTGGGGAATCCACCACCTCTCGGATGATTTTGTGAAAGGATTTTTTGCACCTGGTCAGAGAAGTAAAATTGAGGGTTGGACCTGATATTTTTCAGAAAACCTTTGTTTCTGGCTATGAAAGACTGAAAAGCCTCCAAATCGAGGCGGGGTACCGTAAAGTACATATGGGCCATTTGAAACATGGTTTCCATATCTTCCGGCGTACTGCTCCCTTGCAAACCTTCTGAAAGCTCCCTGATGAAAGGGTTTACGCTCACAGATTTTCCTGCCATCATTTTTTGAAGCTCAATGTTGCTGTAATCGCCCAAACCACTGAGACCTACGATGGAGGCAGCATTTGATGCTGAATGAAAGTTTTCATCGCTAGCCAGCGAGTGCCCACCCGGGCTATAGCTCGTCATGACAATCTGATCATTTTTAAACTCTGTTGGCTTGAGAAATACTTTCACACCATTATCCAGCTCCAGCTCAGTGATGTCTGTCTTTTCATGATATACCTCAGCAGTTACTGCGCCAGGCTCGGGGAGTTCGGTCATCAAGGCTTCACCTACCACGCCATCATCATAAGGGTCTATTTCCTGCTGTGTGGCACCTTGCAGTACTTGCTGTAGTTCATCTTTGGTAGGGTAGGTAAGCCCCTCCTTTTCAGGTCCTGTTACTACCAGTACCCTGTTTTCTTCTTTGAGAAAGCGATCTGTCAACGCATTGATTTCATCCAGAGAAATGTCTCCCAGGTATTTATTCACAAAATTATACTCAAACTCGATCCCTGGTATCGGCTCATCTTCCAGGAAGTTTCCAACATATTCGCTTACATAGTTTTCGGATTTCGTTTTATCACGTTCCTTGTATGCTACCTCATAAGATTGCATTATTTCACTCTTATAGCGCTCCAGTTCGGTAGCTGTAAAGCCATGGCGTCTTACTCTTTCCAATTCAGTCATTAATGCTTCAAGGCCTGCCTTTACACCATCTTCCTGGGTAGCTGCGAATGCCTGAAAGGCAGTCTTGCTTCTTGCAAAAAAGGAGCCTGTGGAAACGGATGCGAATAGGAAAGGTGGTGTAGATTGCTGGGTAAGCTCTCCCAGGCGTTCATTAAGCATACCGGTGTATAATACACTCATCAGCCATCGGCGATAGTCATTGAGCGATTGGTCCGGTGTAGGGTCTGCCTTTATGTACAATCTTGTGAGCGTAAATGAAGCCTCTTTATCCTGCTCTACGCTGATCAGGGTTTTATCATGGTCGGGCACACCATAAGATTTTCTTTCCGGTGCTGCCGGGTTGGGTTGTATATTACCGAAATATTTTTTGATTCGGGCTTCAATTTCATCTTTAGGCATATCACCAACAGCCACTACGGCCATCAGCTCAGGTCGGTACCAGTCTTTGTAGAAGTTGATCAAATGCTCATGCTCAAAGTTTTGTAGGTTTTCTAATGTGCCTATGGGGAGGCGTTCCGCATAGCGGCTGTCTTTAAGCAAAACAGGCAAAAACTTGTCCAGCAGTCTGCGGTCAGCACCCTGCCCAAGGCGCCATTCTTCGATCACAACGCCCCTTTCTTTATCTATTTCATCAGGATCAAAACTCAGGTTGTGTGCCCAATCTTCCAGAATCTGAAAGCCCTGCTCTATGATCTTAGGATCATCGGTAGGTATGGGAAGCATATACACCGTTTCATCAAAGCTGGTGTAAGCATTGAGGTCAGCACCAAACTTCACCCCAATGGATTGCAGGTAACTTACAATCTCATTTTTCTCAAAGTTTTTGGTGCCATTGAAGGCCATGTGTTCGGTGAAATGAGCCAGACCCAGTTGGTTTTCGTTTTCGAGAATGGAGCCTGCATTGACTACCAATCGTAGTTCCAGTCTGTTTTCCGGCTTATTATTTTCCCTAATGTAGTAAGTAAGTCCGTTATCCAGTTTGCCAATGGCGACCTTATCGTCTACCGGTATGGGGTCGCTTAGGTTTTCAGAAATGTCCTGCGCCTGCAAGCTAAAAAGCAGGCAATAGCTTACTGCGATTAAGAGTATTTTTCTCATAGAATTTGAAATCTTAAGTCCTGATCAAAGGATAAAATTAATACAGCAATAGATTGTTATTCAGAATGGGCTGATTTTTCTTCGTTTTTGGAGAAGGGGCTATATTTTTTTCCTGTCTGCACAATTTGATCGGTAAACTTTGAACCTGTTCGCTTAACAGCATCAAAGCCTCCCTTAATTGTTTTCGCTCCTGTATTTTTTGTAGCCTTAATGATACCTGAAATGACATCCTTTGAAGCGCGGAGGGCAATATCGCCCAACATACCTGAAGCTTCCCTGAATGCTGAAAGCCTGGCCTTGCCTGGTGTGACAAAATATTGACCGCTACAATAATTTCTGGCCAAAATGCCTACACGAAGTGTCAAAAAAGCATTGGTTGACCCTTCCAGCAGCGAATCCATAATGATGGAGGCAGAATCACCAATAACCGGGATGGAGCGGCCGGTCATACTTTTGAATAATGATCGAATGATGGGTTCCATGCGATCCGATATGTCCAGATCTTCGATTTGGCCGGCAAGAAATACCGCTGTACCTACATTGGCATATAAGTTGGTAAGGTCAGAAAGTGATGGCCTTTGATAATAGAGGTGGGCAATCTGCCAAACCAATCGGGTCTGGCTAATCAATACCGACAAAGCATCCAGCTTACCATTTTGGGACACAGCAGTAGCTATGAAAACTGTATTGGCCGATTGCCTGATCACCCGGTTGGCTTCTTCATTGAGCTTGCCGACCGAATTGTCAAGTGGCATTACAGGCTGTTTGATGCTTATCAGATAGCGATTGGACTTGAGCCTACGCGCTAGTTTAGCTTCAAATTCAGTTTTTTGATTTTCATTTTGTGGTGGTTGGATAGGCTTTGGCAACCGTGCAATCATAATGAATGGGATGACCAGCAGGCTTAGAATCAGTACGCCTAAGGTTAGTGTAATCGCCAGTGCAAAATCAGGTGTGATGGTTTGCAGCGAGGCATAGAACTGTACGAGCTCGTTTGTGAGAAATAACAAAAAGGCCAGTATTACCACCAGGGCAATGGCAAAAGAGAGTTTTTTGATCTGACTTAGCATACCCTAAAAAACGTCATCTAGTAACGGTTCGTTGCATGCGGCTTTTTGCCTAGTTTAAATCTGCGGGTAGATATTTTTCAATATTGATTTTGCTGGCGCTCTTTTCTCGAAGTTTAAAATAGAAAGTAGCGTAGGTTCTGGACACCTTCACTTCATCACAGATACCATCAGCATTGTAGTGATAATAATTTTTACCCTCTGGAGACTCTAATTCAAAAGTTAGTTCTGCTGTTTGGCTAATGGGTAAAAACTCAGCAAACTGCTGTGAGAATATGATATTTTGGTCTGTCGGCTTTTCAAAATAAAGCTTGCTTACGCTATAGTCAGATGGTGGCGAATCTATATTGATCAATTCCCCATTGAGATTTATTACATATCGATGGCCATCATTTTGAACAACAGATTGCTTTTGCATTTTTTCATTCAAGGTATTATATGCTCTGCCATTGGTGAGTTGACCGTTGACAAATTCTTCTTCCAGAAAGTATTTCACTCTGAAGGAGAATAACAACCTTAACTCTACGTCACTTACAATTTCGTAGGTTACGGTATCTTCATTTTCCGTTCTTACCACAATCATTTCTCCCAGCGTTTTGGATCCTTTTACCACATCATAATAAAGAGTTTGGCCTGTAGCTACCCCAGATGCTGAAATAAGCCCTAAAAGAAGAATGATGTAAATGAAATTTTTGAGCATAAACAGTTTTTAATGTTGTCTTAATGACAAGCCATATCATATAACGTTGCCTTAAGCTAACAAATATTTTTCAATCCATAGTGAGTATTATTCAAATCAGCACTTTTTACAATTCCTGTAGTGCTTCTAAAAAATGTTAATTTGTGGGAAGAAAATTTAGCTTATGAAGTCTACAAAATTGAATTTCAATAATGCTGCAGGAGAAGAATTGAGTGGCATACTGGATATGCCTGTGGTTGGTAAACCAATGGCCTATGCCATTTTTGCACATTGCTTCACATGCTCGAAGAGTCTCACAGCGGTTGTCAATATCAGCAGGCAACTTACCCAGCACAATATTGCAGTCTTGCGATTTGATTTTACAGGCCTGGGTGAAAGTGAAGGAGAATTTCATGAAACCAATTTCTCTTCAAACCTCGATGATCTAAAATCTGCATACGAATACCTGGAAGCGCAATATCGGGCGCCCCAGATAATGATTGGGCATTCATTAGGCGGTGCAGCAGTGCTGTGGGTTTCCGGGCAGCTGCCCGCTGTAAAAGCGATAGCCACTGTAGGGGCACCGGCAGACCCCCCACATGTGAGGCACCTGCTGAAGGAAAAAATTGACGATATCGAGGCGACCGGACAGGCTACCGTAGATATTGGGGGCAGGCCATTTAAGATTAAAAAACAGTTTTTGGATGATATAGCATCGTTTGATAGTAAGGAGGTAATAGGCAAATTGGGCAAGGCCCTGCTGATTTTACATTCGCCTCAGGACCAGATTGTAGGCATTAACAACGCAGCTGAAATCTACAAAGCCGCCAAACATCCCAAAAGCTTCATTACGCTGGATGGCGCAGATCACCTTCTGATTAAAAAGGCAGATTCTCAATATGTAGGCATGATGATAGCTGAATGGTCAAGCCGGTATACCGAGATAGAGTACGCTGATATTGACCTTGAAGAGGAGGAAGTGCTCACCCGTACGTCTACGGATGGTTATACAACTGAAATAGCCATCGGTAAACATAGAATGATAGCCGATGAGCCCGAGGCTGTAGGTGGTAAAAACCTGGGTCCTTCGCCTTATGGTTACTTATCGGCTGCCTTAGGTGCCTGCACCAGTATGACTTTGCGCATGTATGCCGACAATAAAAAATGGCCACTAAAAGAGGTGGAGGTTAAGCTAAAGCATGAAAAGCGGCATTGCGACGATTGTGAAAACCCGAAAAACAAATTGGATCATATCCAGCGGGAGATCAAAATCATAGGGCCCCTGGATGAGCAGCAAAGAGCAAGGCTACTGGAAATTGCTGATCGTTGCCCTGTACACCGGTCGCTGCATGGGAAGTTTAAGGTAGAGACAGTATTGGTGCAATGAGTAGTCCTACATTATCATGTTCCCTTTTATCTGCCATGGATTGTGTCCTCTCAAGCCATAACTTTTTATAATGGTGGTTGATGAAGACAAGCAGTCATGGTCTTGTAAGATAATTGATAAAGTAGTTGCGGTTAACATTTTTTAACAGTTGCATAGTTGCCCTCTATCGAAGCAATGGTTTGAATAACATGAAAGAACGGGTATTTTTGCGATCTAAAAGCGAGGCAGATGGAAGAATCAGTAGTTAACGAAGATCAGAAAAAACACCACCAGCAGAAGATAAAGGAAGTCATTACTGAGGTAGCCAAGGTAGTGGTAGGGCAAGAGTATATGGTAAACCGGCTGTTGATCGGTTTATTTACAAATGGACACATACTTTTGGAAGGTGTACCCGGTCTTGCCAAAACCCTAACTGTAAATACCCTTGCAGATGTACTGCATTTAGATTTTAAGCGTATCCAATTTACCCCTGATTTATTACCTGCCGATCTAATTGGTACGATGATTTACAATCAGCAGGCATCTAAATTTGAAACGAAGAGAGGTCCTATTTTCTCCAACATTATACTTGCTGATGAGGTAAACCGCTCTCCTGCCAAAGTGCAATCTGCCTTATTGGAGGCGATGCAGGAAAAACAGGTGACCATAGGAGAGGAAACTTTTAAGTTGGATAAGCCTTTTCTGGTACTGGCAACACAAAACCCGGTCGATCAGGAAGGAACCTACCCTTTGCCAGAAGCGCAGGTAGATCGTTTCATGATGAAGGTGCATGTGGATTACCCTACCAAGGAGGAAGAGCTGGAAGTTATGCGCCGCATGTCCAATATGGCCTTCCAATCAAGTGTCAGCATCATACTTTCCAAGGAAGATATTTTTGCGATTCGCAATGAGATCAATCAGGTGAATATTTCTGATAGCTTAGAGCGATATATTATCGAGATAGTGTTTGCGACCAGAAACCCTGCTGATTACGGATTAAAAGATG
Organism: Cyclobacteriaceae bacterium; assembly: GCA_965227155.1. GTDB lineage: Bacteria > Bacteroidota > Bacteroidia > Cytophagales > Cyclobacteriaceae > UBA6059. The sequence goes on along the minus strand of OZ245731.1, from coordinate 1,382,494 downwards.
AGGCCCATTATATTCAGTTTGGCGCTTCGCCGAGGGCTTCTATTAATTTAAACCTTGCCGCTAAAGCCATTGCATTTTTTGATCAGCGCGATTACGTATTGCCTGAAGACATCAAAGAAGTAGCATCAGATATTTTTAACCATAGGATGATACTTAATTATGAGGCTGAGGCTGACGGTATTACTACACATGACATCATCACTACTATACTTGGTAAGGTCAATATTAATCGCTGATAATACGTTTTGGCTATTTTCTTAACGCTGGTTTAACAATGGTAAAACCAAGTTAAAGAAAGTCACATTAGTTTAAAGATTTGGTAACAAGTGCAACCCCAGCACTTAACATTGGTTCCGCACCTTTGCACCCACAATCTAAGTTGGAAACCAAATTTTAAAACTTAAGTAAACGATGAAAAAATTATTAGCATTATTATTCTCATTAACGATGCTGGTTTTCGCTATCTCTTGTGGAGATGACGATGATGATACACCAGCAGCACCTTCTTTTTCTGATCCTACTGTTTCTGCCGGCGCTGTTAGCGATGTGAACGTAGGAGGAAGCGGTACAGCTTCATTCACTGTTTCTGTAGATTCAGATCTTACAGCAAACTACTCTGCCTCTTCTACAGGCGGTATTACACTTGGTTCTACTTCTGGTAGCGTATCTGGTTCTACTGTAGACATCACTTTTGATGCTACTACAGCTGGTGCTGCTTCTGTTACATTGACTGTAACTGACTCAGAAGGCCAGTCTGCTAACGCTACTGCAGTATTTAATGTATTGGCTGAAGATGACAACATACCATCTATTTCTGGCATTCCGTCAACAGCTACAATAGCTCAAGGTTCTACGCTTTCTGTTCCTGGTGTTACTTTCGAAGCTGCTGATGGCCTTGGTACATTGACAGTTACTGTAAACGGTGCAGAAGTTGCAGACCTTGGTGCTGATCTTTCTGCTTCTGGCACTTCTGCCACTGTAGACTTTTCTGCTCCTCAAACTGCTACTTTTGCCCCTGGCAACTATACAATAGTATTTACTCTAACTGATGCAGATGGAGATGTTGCGACAGTTACTCACGTATTGACGGTTGAGGCTGCGCCAATAGTTGAAATTTTTGCTTCTGATGCGGGTACAGGAACAACTACCTGGACTAGCGAAAATGTTTATGTTCTTAGAGGCTTTGTTTTCGTAAATGAGGGTCAAACATTGACAATCGAGCCCGGTACTATTATCAAAGGTCAACCAGGTGAAGGCGCAGGTGCTTCGGCTTTAATCGTTGCAAGAGGTGGTACAATCAATGCTGTTGGTACAGCTGACGCACCCATTATTTTCACGGCCCTGACTGATGATATATCTCCTGCTGATATTGCTGCTGGGAATTTCGGCAGTCCTAACCTTGAGCCTACTGAAAATGGTAGATGGGGTGGTCTTATCGTATTAGGTAATGCGCCTATCTCTGCTGCAAATGATAACGATGAAGATATTTCTGAAGCGCAAATTGAAGGTATTCCTTCTACAGAAGTAAGGGGTCTTTATGGTGGTTCTGATGATGCAGACAATTCAGGAACTATAAGTTATGTTTCTGTTCGTCATGGTGGGTCACTAATTGGTGCCGGAAACGAGATCAATGGTGTAACTCTAGGTGGCGTAGGATCAGGTACTACTATCTCTAACATCGAAGTTGTTGCTAATGCTGACGATGGGGTAGAATGGTTCGGCGGAAATGTAAATGTTACTAACCTTTTGGTTTGGAATTCATTCGATGATGCTCTTGATACTGACCAGGATTGGATTGGTACTTGTGAAAACTACATAGTAGTGACACCAAGAGGTGGTTCAGCTTTCGAACTTGATGGTCCTGAAGGCACACTTAACAGAGGCTTCCATACATTCTCAAATGGTACAGTTTATGCTGGTCCTGACATTTTTAGAATAGTTGATTGGGACGGGTCTACTAATGCCGGAATAGACAATCTTTATGTATTCGGTATCGAGGCTGATTATGTGGATGGTATCGAGTCATTCGGTGGAGATGGTTCTGGTACTACTGCGAATTGGGAAGCAACAATCCCTGCAGGTGCAACTGTATCAGCTATATTTAATGGAGGTGCTGATGCTATAGTTACTGAAGTAGCTGCTAATGCAAATACAGTTGGTGCTGATGCATCAGTATTTGGTTGGACTTGGGCTGCTCAATCTGGTGCTCTAGCTGGTATTGGATTACAATAACATACAGATAATGCAATAAAAAGCTTGCTCCATTTAGTGGGGCAAGCTTTTTTTATTTTTTTGGATTATCCTCTATCAAAATCTAAGCTAAAAGTTTCGGATAGGTTAGCCTAAGGTTACTATTTTGTTAAATCTATATTCTTGCTGTAGTCGAATTTAAGGCTTTGCTAGCTTTGCACTTGATTTTCAAAGACCTACAGTGACATTAATCTCGCATTTCATGCAACTTAAAAACACACTACAGCTATTAGCTGTCTTATTTTTTCTCCCACTTACTATTCTTGCACAAAAGGGAAATATACGGGGTTCAGTTATTGATGACGCTACAGGAGAGGCACTCTTCGGCGTAACCGTTGTTGTGAAAGGAACAACAAATGGTAGCGTGACTGATTTCGATGGCAAATTCGATCTAAAGTTAGATCCAGGCACCTATGACTTACAGGCATCTTTCGTATCCTACAAACCAATTACTATTACTGGTGTAACAGTTAGTGCTAATGAAGTTACCTTAATTGATGGTATACGATTGGCAGAAGATGTAGCCGAATTAGAAGAAGTCGTGATCACGGCAGAAGCAATAAATACAACTGAAGCTGCATTGCTGACTGTTAAAAGAAAATCTGCTAATGTAATTGATGGAATTTCTGCAGCAAATTTCAGGAAAATAGGTGATTCTGATGCAGCATCTGCTGCCAAGCGTGTTACAGGTGTTTCTGTTGAAGGCGGTAAATACGTATTCGTGCGAGGTTTAGGTGATAGGTATACCAAAACATCTCTAAATAATGTTGATATCCCTGGATTAGATCCTGATAGAAACTCTATTCAGATTGATATCTTTCCTACCAATCTCATTGACAATATGATTGTATTGAAATCTTTCACAGCAGATTTACCAGCGGATTTTACAGGAGGTATTGTCAATATAGAAACAAAAGATTTTCCTGATGAGAAGATTATAGATGCATCATTTGGTGTAGGTATTAATCCCTCAATGCATTTTAATAATAACTATTTAAGCTATAAAGGAGGAGAAACCGATTTTCTTGGTTTCGATGATGGTACGAGGGCCTTGCCACAAACAGCAAGATTAGGAGCTCTAGATATTCCTAGTCCTTTGAATGGTAATGCTACTGATCAGGAAGTTACTAATTTCCTGAACGAGTTTACGCCTACTCTTGGTGCATTGAATCAAACTAGCTTTATGAACTATAATTTAGGGCTAACATTTGCTGATCAGATTACACTCAAAAATGGGAACAAACTTGGCTATATAGTTACAGGAAGTTATAAAAGTTCAACCGTCTTTTATGATGAAGCATTTTTTGGTGAATATCAAAAATCAGCTAATCCTGATGTTACAGAAATGATTACAGCTACTACTCAGGATGGTAGTGTTGCAGAACAGAATGTCTTATTGGGTGGTTTGGCTGGATTAGCCTACAAAACAGATTTCAGCAAGTTCAGGCTAAACTTTATGCGATTACAGAATGGTGAAACAAGGACAGCTCAGTTTGACATTGTTGATGATCCTGATGGTGAAGCCACTGGAAAATCAGGGTTTTTAGCAATTTCTGATAACCTAGAATATAATGAAAGATCAATTACCAACTTCTTCTTAAATGGTGAGCATGTCAATTCTGATGCTTCGTGGAATATTGACTGGAGGGCATCCGCAACAATCTCTACCCAGGATGATCCTGATATTAGAAAAACAGCATACACTATAATAAACAACGATTACATATTTTCAACTGGTGCGGCTGGTAATCCCAGTAGACTTTGGCGTGAGCTTGATGAAATTAACGTTGTTGGCAAGCTAGACATAACCAGAGAATTTGAAGCTTTTGGAAATGATGCAAAGTTAAAGTTTGGAGCTAGTCAGGTTTTTAAGGAAAGAGATTACGAAATCTTACAGTTTAGTGTGAGGTTTGATAGAAACATACCTTCGGGTTTTTGGCAAGGTCAGGCAAGTGAAGTTTGGACCCAAGATAACCTTTATCCTAGCGGTGCTGAATTGTACATCAGTTCTGGAAATCCTGATCCTAATCCCAATGAATATAATTCAACTGTTAGCAATAGTGGATTTTATGTTTCTTCTGAATTAAATCCATCGGAGAAACTGAAAACAGTGATAGGATTAAGAGCAGAAAACTATGTTCAAGAGCATACAGGTCGAGACATTAGTGGAGAGAACGTACTTGATGGAGAAAGAGTACTAGACTCTTTTGATTTATTTCCTTCAGTAAACCTTATATATGGATTAAATGAGTCACAAAATTTAAGAATATCCTACTCAAAAACTATAGCCAGACCTTCGTTTAAAGAGCTTTCATTTGCTCAGATATTAGATCCTGTATCGAATAGGATTTTTAATGGTGGCCTATTTGAATTTGAAGGAAGTTGGGATGGTAATTTAAGAGAAACAGATATTAACAATTTTGATATTCGTTGGGAAAAATTCATGGATGGAGGTCAGCTGTTCTCTATTAGTGGTTTTTACAAAACATTTGCTAATCCTATAGAACTTGTACGTATACCTCAGGCAACGACAAATAATGAATTCCAACCTCGTAACGTAGGGGATGGCCGAGTTTTAGGTATTGAATTAGAAATAAGAAAAAACCTAGAATTTATTTCACCAAGGTTATCTAATTGGAGTCTTAATGGCAACTTTACCTATGTAGAGTCAAGTATTGAAATGACGGATACTGAATTTGTTTCAAGGGAAAATTTCCTAAAGACTGGAGAAAGTTTAGAAAACACTAGGGATATGGCCGGGCAAGCACCATGGATTGTGAATTTAGGAATCCAGTATGAAAACTTTGGAAATGGTTTGGATGCAGGTCTTTTCTATAATGTAAAGGGTGAAACATTAACAGTAGTAGGTGGTGGGTTATTCCCAGATGTTTATTCCGAACCCTTTCATAGCCTTAACTTTAATTTAAATAAATCTCTTGGGCTTGATAATAGAACATCAATCAACTTTAGTATCGAAAATATTTTAAATGATGTTAGGGAAGAGTTTTATCAAAGCTATAACTCCACTGATCAATTATTTACCAGCTTTAATCCTGGGATGACTATTGGATTAGGAATTAATCATTCCTTCTAAGCCAGCAAATTATATTTAAATACAAAAATGCCAACATCGCAAGGTGTTGGCATTTTCTTTTGTCTCCCATTATTTTAATAAAGCAGCCAGTTTTGCCCGATAGCTATCGAGCTCTTCCAGTGTCTGGGTCAGGCTGTTTTGTATATTGCCTAAGTCTTCTTGCCCTCGGGCAATCTTTTCATTGGAGGGATTTGCTTTGCTTTGCCATCTTTCCAATTTTCTTGAATAACGAGCCTGCTTTTTACTCAACTTCCGGCTTTCGTTTTCCAGCTCTTCAATTTTTTCCTGCAGCCATTTTTGAAAAAAATACAACTGAAACTCTTCCAGCGTTTGCTTGGCAAGGGCATCCAGTTTGGCCGGAGGAACACCTTTCATGGCAGTCTCATGCTTTCCAGTTGCAATAAGCGCTCCGTTTTTGGCTGGAATTACCATCGCGTAGATTCGTGTTTCGGCTGTAGCTTTATCGCCCGGGGGCACAATGATCTCATAATGTGAGCGCCAGTTTTTCAGCACCCCAAAGTCAGTAACAAACCGCCAAAACTCTTTCTTCATCTTTTTATACGGAAACTCAAAAGTCCGCTGGTATCCCTCAACACGCTGATCACCTATTTTGAGATTGTAGGGCTCAGTAGAAACTTTAAACTCCTGCCCATGGGAATAAGAGAATGTCAGCGTCAATAAGAATAATATGAATATTTTGAAGCAATTCACGGGCATTTTGGTTAAATATCGTATAATCAAAACTACTGCTATTAAACGCGTCGACCATGGCTACTAAAAAAATATTAATATCCGGAGGTACGGGACTTATTGGCAACGCCATTAGCCAACTTTTATTAGATGACCAGAACGAGGTACATCATCTGAGCAGAAGCAAAAGCAACGGTTCCATACCTACACATCAATGGAATATTTCGCAGCAATCCATCGATCCAGAAGCGATGGACAGCACCGAAGCTGTAGTGCATCTGGCAGGGGCTGGTGTGGCTGACCAGCGGTGGACGGCAGCTCGCAAAGAAGCGATAATGAAAAGCCGCACCGAATCAACCAGACTCCTGCACGACCAGATCAAAAAAATGGATCAGAAACCATCAGTATTTGTTGCGGCCTCAGCTGTGGGTTATTATGGGTTTGATACCGGCGATCAGCTGGTCGATGAGGAGACAAAGCCGGGTAATGATTTTCTGGCTGAAGTGGTAAAAGCCTGGGAGGCAGAAACCGATAAAATTGCCGCATTGGGGGTAAGAGTGGTCAAGCTTAGGATAGGTATTGTGCTTGCAGCGGAGGGAGGCGCCCTGCCTAAAATCGCACAGCCGATAAAGCTTTTCGTTGGGGCACCACTAGGGTCCGGTAAGCAGTATATGAGCTGGATTCATGTAAAAGATGTCGCCCGAATGTTTAAAATGGCTATCGAGGATGATCAAATGCACGGTGTTTTCAATTGCGTTGGACCAGACCCGGTTACGAACAGCATGCTCACTAAAGCTGTAGCCGGCGTACTCAAAAAACCACTCCTGTTGCCCAATGTGCCGGGTTTTGTGATAAAAATGATGTTTGGCGAGATGGGTAACATTGTACTGGGAGGCAACCGGGTAAGTAATGAAAAAATTGTACAAGCTGGTTTTAGTTATGATTATGCCATACTGGATAACGCATTGCGAGACCTATTAAAGCCATAATCAGGACTTTGTCAAAAAAGGGGTTTATTTCGGGCAAGTAGTAGCATTATACCCGGGCTTTACAATCGTATAAGTAAAGCGTACCTTTGCATCTTCAAAAATCGAGCATGATAGACGAAAACTACCACAAGGATCAGGAGGATACTGACCCTGCACAGGAAGAATTGATTAGGGATGCTTTCAAGAACAAAGACTGGAGTGAAATAAAAAGTGCCCATAGTTGGGTGATTTTTAAAGTAATGTCTGAGTTTGTTGAAGGCTTTGAAAAGCTGGCCAAAATCGGTCCTTGTGTGTCCATTTTTGGCTCTGCCAGGGCTAAGCCGGAACATCACCACTACAAACTGGCTGAAGAAATCGCCGGCAAATTGGTTAAACAGGGCTATGGTGTAATCACCGGTGGTGGTCCAGGCATAATGGAAGCAGGTAATAAAGGCGCATATACGGCAGGTGGAAAGTCGGTCGGTTTGAATATAGATCTTCCACACGAGCAGTTTCATAATGCCTATATTGATCGCGATAAGCTGCTCAATTTTGACTACTTCTTTGTGCGGAAAGTAATGTTTGTGAAATTTTCGCAAGGGTTTATCGTACTGCCTGGAGGCTTTGGCACGCTGGATGAACTTTTTGAGTCATTGACCTTAATCCAAACACAGAAAATTGGCAGATTTCCAATTGTATTGGTCGATAAATCCTACTGGTCTGGGCTCTTCAACTGGATTCGGGACAATCTCGTTAAGGAAGGCTACATCCATCCGGAAGATGTAGAGCTGGTCAACTTAGTAGAAACAGCCGATCAGGCAGTGGCCGTTATTGATAGATTTTATTCAAAGTATTTATTGTCGCCTAATTTCTAGCATTGAAAAATCAAACATTAAGTCTTATCATTTCCTCTATTGCGCTGGTCGTAGCGTTGGTAAGCTTATTTCGGCCCGGTAAGCCCTACGTGGAATCTAAAATCTTCCCTTGGCAGCCTGAGACAGTGCCCGCTGTGCAGGTTAAGACCTTTGATCTGCCGGACACGCTTTTGTTTCTTGGCGAGCGTGTGCCCCTGGAAGATCCTGACGTGAGAGAAAGGCTGGACAGGGAAATCCATGTGAATACCTTTTTCCATTCCAGCACCATTTTCCTATTGAAAAGGGCCAATAGATGGCTTCCGCAAATCAGGACCATACTTGCTAGTTATCAATTGCCTCAGGATTTGGAATATCTGGCAGTGATAGAGAGTGGCTTACAAAATGTAATCTCGCCGAGCAATGCTGTAGGGTTTTGGCAATTTTTAAAGCCTACTGGCAAAGAATTTGGCCTGGAAATAAACAGGGAAGTTGATCAGCGTTACGACCCTGTATTATCTACGCATGCTGCTGCCCGGTATCTGCGGGAAGCCTGGGATAAGTTTGGTAACTGGACCAATGCAGCTGCTTCTTATAATATTGGTATGAATGGGTTGCGCAAAGAGCTTGAGGAGCAGCAAGTGTCTAGTTATTATGATTTAGATACCAATGATGAAACGGCTCGCTATTTATTTCGGGCAATGGCCTTAAAAATTATTTTGACCAACCCTGAAAGATTTGGATACAACATTCCGGCAGAGCATTTGTACGAACCGGAACCAACGCAGGACATAGTGGTCGACGCTACCATTAGTGATCTTTCCGCATGGGCACGTCAGCAAGGGTTTAATTACAAGCTGCTGGTAAGATATAACCCTTGGCTGCGCGAAAATAAGTTAACCGTAAGTGGTGCAAACAGTTACATCATTAAGTTACCTGTAAATATCAATGGCTGAACAATCTACACTAATAGAAGAGTCAACAGCATTCACCATTTCTGATGAAGAAGATCAGTTTATAGAAATATTCGGTGCACGCGAACACAACCTGAAAAACATAAACCTTCGGTTTAGAAGAAATCAACTGGTGGTTGTTACGGGTATATCCGGTAGTGGGAAGAGTTCATTGGCCTTTGATACCATTTATGCAGAAGGCCAGCGGCGCTACATGGAGAGTTTTTCTGCTTATGCCCGCTCTTTTATCGGGGATATGGAGCGGCCTGACGTGGATAAAATCAATGGGCTGAGCCCGGTCATTTCTATTGAACAAAAGACTACCTCCCGAAACCCACGATCTACGGTAGGCACGGTTACCGAAATTTATGATTTTCTACGATTGCTTTATGCCCGTGCAGGAGAAGCCTATTCCTACGAAACCGGAGAGAAGATGATCCGACAGAGTGAGGATCAAATCATCGAGCATATTTTTCATCACCACGCTGAGCAAAAGCTGGTACTGCTTGCGCCGGTCGTAAAAGGCAGGAAGGGGCATTACAGAGAATTGTTCCAGCAGATCAGAAAGATGGGCTTTTCCAAAGTTCGGGTCAATGGTGAGCTACAGGAGTTGGTGCCAAAAATGCAGGTGGACCGATACAAAACCCATGATATTGAGATAGTAATCGATCGCATTATTGTCAGAGAAAAAGACAAATACCGAATCACCCAGTCAGTGAAAACAGCCCTGGATCATGGCAAAGGTGTAATGATGGTAATGGATGAGGCCGGGTCAGTATCACATTTCTCCAAATTTTTGATGGATCCCAAAAGCGGTTTGTCTTACGACGAGCCTGCACCAAATACCTTTTCCTTCAACTCTCCGTATGGAGCTTGCAAATCCTGTAATGGATTGGGCGTAATAGAGGAGATTACCGAGGACTCCATCATCCCTGATCGTAGTAAAAGCATAAGTCAGGGGGGGTTGGCACCCTTGGGAGAGTTTCGGGACATTTGGATTTTCAAGAAGATTGAAGCCATCCTAAAAAGATATAAGTGCAATCTTTCAACGCCCATTGAAAAGATACCTGCCGAAGTAATGAAAGTAGTGCTGGAAGGGGAGTCTGTTCCTGTCGCTGTAAAATCTGTGAAGTATCCGGGTACCGATTGGAATACCAAATATGAGGGCGTTCTGAATTTTCTTCAGAAGCAAAAGGACGAAGGGTCTGAAAAGATCAGGAAATGGGTTAGCGATTTTACAGTTAGCCGAACATGCCCTTCCTGTGAGGGTGGCCGACTTAAGAAGGAATCACTTCATTTTAAAATTGACGATAAAAATATCGCCGAGCTGGCCTTCATGAATATCGATCAGCTCAATGCCTGGTTTTACAATTTGGAGGATCGGCTTAATGATCGTCAAAACAGGATAGCAGCCGAGGTATTGAAGGAAATAAGGAAGCGAATTGGCTTTTTGCTTGATGTAGGTCTCAATTACCTTACCTTAAACAGGCCCCTAAGGACTTTGTCTGGTGGAGAAGCCCAGCGCATAAGGCTAGCGACACAAATAGGAACCCAATTGGTTGGGGTGCTTTATATTCTTGATGAGCCCAGTATTGGATTGCACCAGCGAGACAACATGAAACTGATCAGGGCACTCAAAGACCTCAGGGACCTTGGCAATACTGTGATAGTAGTGGAACATGATCGGGATATGATGATGGAATCTGATCATATCATTGATATTGGTCCCGGTGCTGGTCGCCATGGTGGTCAAATTGTTGCGTCCGGCAGTCCGCAGGAGATTTTAGATGCCCGCACCAAAACAGCAGATTATCTCTCGGGAGAAGCCGAAATCAGTGTGCCCGAAAAGCGTCGGGCTGGTAATGGGAAGCAAATTATATTGAAAGGCGCTCATGGTAATAACTTGAAGAATGTGACCCTAAAGCTTCCCCTTGGCAAAATGGTGCTGGTTACCGGTGTATCAGGCAGTGGAAAATCCACGCTTATCCATGAAACCTTGTATCCGATCCTCAATCAAAAAATATACAAGGCACATAAAGAGCCTATGCCATTTAAATCCATCAGTGGCATTGATCATATCGACAAGGTAATTGAAGTAGACCAATCACCTATTGGCAGAACGCCAAGGTCCAATCCTGCCACTTATACAGGCTTATTTACAGATATCAGAGCCTTATTTTCAAATTTACCAGAGGCCAAAATCAGAGGCTATAAGCCGGGCAGGTTTTCTTTCAACGTAAAAGGAGGCCGCTGCGAAACCTGCGAAGGTGCAGGTATGAAGCTCATAGAGATGGATTTCCTGCCTGATGTGTATGTGCCCTGCGAAACCTGCAAAGGCAAAAGATACAACAGAGAAACACTTGAGGTGAGATTTAAAGGCAAGTCCATCTCAGATGTGCTGGATATGACCGTAGAGCAGGCGGTAGAATTTTTTGAAAACCAGCCTAAAATATTACGAAGGGTCAAAACGCTGAACGAGGTAGGGCTGGGTTACATATCACTGGGCCAGCATGCAACAACTTTGTCAGGCGGGGAAGCGCAGCGGGTCAAACTCTCCACAGAGCTTTCCAAAAAAGATACGGGTAAGACCTTATACATTCTGGACGAGCCCACAACCGGGCTGCATTTTCAGGATATACAGCATCTTTTGGATGTGCTCAATAAGCTGGTAGACAAGGGTAATACAGTGCTCATCATTGAGCACAATATGGATGTAATCAAAGTTGCCGATGAAATTATAGATCTTGGCCCTGAAGGCGGAGAAGCAGGCGGTCAGATTATTGCTAGCGGCACCCCTGAAGATATTGTAAAGGTGAAAGAAAGTTATACTGGGAAGTTTTTGCAGGAGGAGCTTAAGCGTAAAAAATAAAAGCTGCTCCGTAAGAGCAGCTTAATAACCTTAACCAAGACTGACATTACCTAACCTAAACCAATCTCAGAATATTTTTTCTGATTTGCCAGCCTAAAAGTATTAACGCAATATAATATTTCAAGTTTGGGCATTTTTCGTAAAATTCTCCTGAAAATGGTATTTTCTTGATAATATCTAAGAATAGCTTTCAGGCACACGGATATTAATTTATAGTCAGGATTTTAATATTATCATATTCAGTAGTTTATAGTGATCAACTAATGCGGATAGTGTAAAGACAAAATTTGAGCCCTTGAAAAAATTATATCCCGATTCTGAACCAACAATGATTGCAATTCAACCACTTACGTGATCTCAAAGTCAGGTTAGGGGCATCTTTCGTAAATTTGCCACTTGATAAAGGCAGGATTGAATAGGGAAAGACTATACTGGATATTTCAAATTGTAGGTTGGTCATTGTATGGCCTGGGCACCATTCTGCTGTATTCCTTTGTGCAGGAAACGGTCAGTGATGTATTGCTCTATGGTGAGGTTTTCCAGGTAATGTTTTACATCATAAGCACGCATCTGCTGCGCATCCTGATAAAGCGAGGGAGGTGGATTAGCCTGCCCTGGCAGAAAATGGTAGGACTGGTTTTTATCTCCATCGTGATATTAAGTACAGCCAATTATCTTTTTCTATTGGCCGTTAGCTATTACCTGGGTACAATTAACAGACAAGATTTTCAGGCTATCAATGTTTTCATAAGCATCGTAGCACCTTCCATCATGTATTTCCTGTGGGCGCTGATTTACCTTACTTTTCATTATTTTGAATGGTATAAGAAGTCATTGCAGTTTCAGGCTGCGATGAATGAGATCGAACTGAATTACCTAAAATCCCAACTTAATCCACATTTTATATTCAATGCATTGAATAGCATCAGGGCATTGGTGGATGAAAACCCTCGTAAATCCAAGGATGCCATTACCCAACTTTCCAATATCCTGAGAAACTCATTGATCCTTGATAAAAAGCGCCTGATCACCCTTCAGGATGAAATGAAAACCGTAAAAGACTATTTAGCGCTGGAATCCATTAGATTTGAAGAAAGATTACAAACACATTTTGAAATCAATAAAGCTGCTGAACAGTTTAGTATTCCGCCCATGATGATCCAGACGCTGGTAGAAAACGGAATTAAGCATGGGATTTCGAATCTTACATCGGGCGGCCTTATCGATATCAGAACGAAGATTGAAGCCCACCATCTGATCATTCAGATCAGGAATAGTGGCAGGTATGTGAATGGCAAAAAGGTAAAATCAAGTGGTACGGGCCATGGGCTGGTCAATACGCGCAAGCGCCTTGAGTTGATATACGGGAAGGCTGCTACTTTTAGTATCAAAAATGAAAACAACAATACAGTACTCACAGAAATAAAAATCCCAGAAACAATTTGAGCTATATGAGAGCAATTATTATTGATGACGAACGGCTAGCGAGAAAAGAATTGAATTCCCTTTTGGAGGAATACAAGGAAATTGAAATTATCGGCGAGGCTGTGAATGCAGATGATGCAGCGGAAAAGATCAAAAGTCTGAACCCTGATCTTATTTTTTTAGACATCCAGATGCCTGGGAAAACAGGTTTCGACTTGTTGGAGGAATTAGAAACGGTTCCTAAAGTTGTTTTTACAACTGCTTATGATGAATACGCACTTAAGGCATTCGACTACAATGCGCTCGATTATTTACTAAAACCCATTCAGCGCGATAGACTTGAAGAATGTATCAAGAAGCTTATCCAGGAAAGTAAGTCTGACGAAAAAGATGAAGATAATGCTTCAAAGCGTCAACTAGGTGCTAGCGATCAGGTATTTGTAAAAGATGGAGACCGGTGCTGGTTTGTAAAGCTTTCCAATATCCGACTATTCGAATCAGATGGGAATTACATCAAGGTGTATTTTGATAATTTCAAACCAATGATTCACAAGTCTCTTAATGCCCTGGACGAGCGTCTGGATGACCGTACGTTTTTCCGAGCCAGTAGAAAGCACATCATCAATCTAGGCTGGGTGGATACGATAGAGCCCTGGTTTAATGGTGGCCTTATGGTGCAGTTAAAAGGAGGGGAGAAAATTGAAGTGAGCCGTCGACAGGCTGCACGCTTTAAGGACATGATGAGCCTCTAGCGATTTACACGCGCCAGGAGTTCCTTTTCTATTTTCCAATCTTTAGCGAGATTAATCATTGCGGTTGCCTCCATTTCAGTGAGGTAACCCTTTTTGTTGTTATCCTCCCATACAGAAAGCAGATAATCAAGCTTTCTGTCCAATTCAAGTGTACCGATTATTTTATGAAGGTATTCTCTTGACCTGTCAAAAGCAGACAAATAATCCTGAGCGATAAATGAGTTGGCCCATTCCAGCTCCTCATGTGCATTCAATTTATCAGCAGAGTCATTCAAAATCTTTTCTTCATCCTCATCAAGCCCATGATAATGAAGTATCAATGATTTAAGGAGCATGAACGCCTTTTTTTCTTCTCCTTTTATTTGTTCTGCCATAGAGATGTGTAAATGTGACAAATTAAGGAAAAATCACTATTCAAACCAGAAATAACTCTTCAGTAATTCTATCTGCCAGAAATTTACCTTTGGTAGTAAGCCGGAGCCTGCCATCTTCAAGATTTAAAATCCCTGCAGTCATAAATTTCTCGATCGTATTGTTTTGATCACTAATCAGGTCATATTGAAGGCGTTCTTGCAACTGCTTTACATCTAAGCCCTTAGCGGTACGCAGACCAGTCATTATCCTTTCATTGATTTGGTCCTCAAGAGTTAAGTTTTCAATAGTGGCGGGTATTTTTAGGTTTTGTATTGCTTTGAGGTACAAAGCATTATTTGAAATATTGTATTGCCTCGATTGGCCATTGAAAGAATGAGCACCTGGTCCCACGCCAAGATACGGCACTCCTTCCCAATAATTGCTATTGTGGCGGGAAGCATATCCGGGTTTGCAGAAGTTTGAAATTTCGTAATGCTCGTAACCACTAGCAATTAATTTATCCATCAGATACTCCAGCTGTTCCGTTGTGAAGTCTTCACTAGCTTCCACAAACTTTCCTTTATTCACCCAATTGCCAAAGACCGTTTTTTCTTCAATAGTCAGACTGTAGCAGCTGAGGTGTGCAGGTGCAAATTGCAACATCATTTCAATATCGGCATGCCAGATATGATGGTTAGCAGCGGGTATTCCATAAATAAGATCCGCTGTATAATTCTCAAAATACCGGGCAATTAGGCCCAAAGCGTCCCTTGCCTGTGCAGCATTATGTGACCTGTTGAGTAATTGCAGGTGAGGTTCATGAAAACTTTGAATGCCTATTGATGTCCTGTTGAAGCCAACCCGTTTCAATGCTTGCAGGTATGATTCTGAAATATCATCGGGGTTAGTTTCGATAGTCATCTCAAGATTATCAGAAACATGAAAATGATCTCTAATGCATCGGATGATGGTTTCAAGTTGCAATTCCCGTAGCACTGAAGGCGTGCCGCCTCCAAAATATATGGTTTCAATGGTGCTGCCATCCAGGTAAGTGCTATTTAGTTTTAGCTCTAAAGCAATAGCCTCCACCATCTCTTGTATATTTTTGAGTGATGTGCTAAAGTGGAAGTCACAATAATGACAAGCTTTGCGACAATAAGGGATATGAATATAAATACCAGCCACTGTAATGAATGTACTGCAAAGCTAATTCAATTAATGAAGGGCATTGGGTTGGTATTGGCTTCAATTTTGGTCGGCATTACTTCATTGATGGCCCAAGAGAAAGTTAGGGTATTTAATGCTGAAGGCAATATTGCTTTTGTTCGCAGATTGCCAGCCGACTCCAGTGATCTGAGGCTGAGAAAGATAATGAACGGCCTTAAAGCTGAAGGATTCTTACTTTCTAAGGTGGAATCTACTTCCGAAGCTATTGAAGTTCAACGCGGCTCCAGGTTTTCAGTTTCCTTTATTGATTGGGACATGTTTCCTGATCAGGTTACCGGGGCACTGGGTTTGCTTGGTAGCGAAGGGCGTAATTTCTCATGGAAAAGGTTTCAAAAAACCATCAATGACATTCTTAAACATGCCGAAAATAATGGTTCACCATTTGCCCAGGTTTTGGTTGACACTTTATTTAGAAACGACAGTAACTTAAACATCCGTCTTGCTTACAATGCCGGTCCATTAATTCGCTGGGATACAGTTGCAACCAATGGGCTTAGCAGAACTAAGATTAAATACCTAAGCCGGTACTTGCATGTTCAGCCAGGCGAATTGTTTAATGAGCTTCAGTACAAACGTATCAATCAAAGAATTGATCAGCTAAACTACCTGAGTTTAAACCGACCGCCAACTGTCAGTTTTGTTAATGAACGGGCCAGGGTAGAATTATTTCTTGCTGAGGAAAAGGTCAATGCTTTTGATGGCATCATTGGTTTTCTTCAGAACAATAACAATGAAAGGCTAATCATCACAGGAATTGTAGATCTGGAATTATACAATCTCTTTGGAACGGGAAAAGAATTGCAATTGCATTGGCAGCAGCAAAAAGAGAGAAGCCAGAGTTTGGAGCTTTCCTATTTTCACCCGCTCTTATTTCAAACGGATATTGGTGGCTCATTTTCTTACAGCCAACTAAAAGAGGACACTACCTTTATAAATAGGAATTTGTTAATCGGATTTCAGTTTCCGGTAGGGAAAACTTCTGTCACAGCTAATTACAAACGCAATACCGGACGGCTGCTAGGTCAAATAGCCGAATCTGAGTTTGCTCGGGGTATCGCCGATTTTAATATTGATTTTTATGAATTTGGTTTTTCCTATGACTGGTATAATCAGGCCAGGCCTTTACAAAGGGGTGGGGAGCTAGCTTTTACAGGGTCAGTAGGAAGAAAGGCTATCCTGCGGAACCCTCAACTACCCAACTCATTTTATGACTCGCTCAGCCTTAACAGCAACCAATACCAATTTCAATTGAATGGCCTCTACAACCTTCCACTTAAAGGAAGCTGGTCTGTTTATCAGCGACTGAGAGCTGCCTCTGTTTATAACCCTGCCCTTTTTCTTAATGATTTGCTTCGGCTCGGGGGGCTCAAATCATTAAGAGGATTTAACGAATTGCAGTTTTTTGCAAGTGCTTATGCCTTAAGTAACACAGAACTAAGGTGGGCATGGAACGAAACGTCCTATGTGTTCTTTTTTTATGATCAGGCATTTTATGCCCGCAATACGATCAATGAATCATTCAATGATCAGCCTTTTGGGTTGGGTGTCGGTCTTTCACTCACTTCTGAGGCTGGTATATTTAGTCTCGTTTATGCCCTGGGTCAGCAATCCGGTCAAAACCTCAACTTAAATCAGGCAAAAGTTCATTTTGGCTTTACTAGCAGATTTTAATGTCTATTTTTGTTGAGTAAAATTATTAGTCTTGATTCAAATTTTCCTTTCTTTTCTATGGGCCTTGCTAGTTGCACTCTTTGCGGTGCCTACGATCATTCGGGTTGCCTATAGCAAAAAGATACTGGACATACCCAATTACCGCAAAGTCCATGAAGATTTAATTCCCAGGCTGGGCGGGGTTGCGATTTTTACTGGATTTATGACTGCCATCCACATTTTTGGAAAAATTGATATGGCTGTTCAGCAATTATTGGCAGGTACATTGGTCATATTTTTTGTAGGTGTTAAGGATGACATCATTGAAGTTTCTGTTTTCAAGAAGTTTTTTGTTCAGGTATTGGCTTGCGGAATCGTAATGTTCATTGCTGATGTGCGTATCACCAGCTTTCAGGGGATATTCAACATCTATGAGTTAAGTATTGGCTATAGCTATGCATTTACATTTTTAGTGATTTTATGTATTACCAATTCCGTAAACCTTATCGATGGGCTTGACGGGCTGGCTGGCACCATAGTATTTATAAGCAGTATACTTTTTGGCATATTTTTCTATCCTGAATATCCGCAGTACACCTTTGTGGGGTTTGCACTTGCCGGGGGTGTATTGGGTTTTTTGCGTTATAATATGTTTTCTGCTAAGATTTTCATGGGTGATACAGGGTCATTGGTTTGTGGGTTCGTTTTGGCGGTTTTAGCGATTGAGTTTATTGAACTAAATCTTATTGAGTCTGCACCATTGGTAGCCATATCCATCATATTTGTGCCTTTATTTGATACGCTACGAGTTTTTGCTATTAGGATATTCAATGGCAATTCACCATTTAGCCCCGACAAAAATCACATACATCATTACCTGCTCGGGCTCAACCTTAGCCACCAACAGGTCGTTTTAGTGCTTGCTGCCTTACAAATGATGGTTTTTGTGGTCACTTATTCCTACAATGAAATTGGTAATATTAAGTTGCTCATTTTTCAACTTGCAGTAAGTATACTGGTCAGTATTGCATTGGAAATTACTTTGAAAAAGAAACATGTTCAGCCTAAGGCACATTAGTTTTTTGATCATTCTTCATGTCTTCCAGTTATTGTCTACCAGTTCTTTTGGGCAATCACTTATCCATGACCTTAGTGCCAACTGGATGACCTACGAAGCAAGTGAGAACCGTTTTGTGCCAGCGGCCTTAAATCAATCCAACTCAATCCATTTCATGGTTGACCTTTCTCGATTTAGAGCAAATAGCCTACTTTTAGAGACAAATGGTGAAGGAATGGTACTCATCAATCATGAATTAGTGGCACTGGTTGATCAAGCAGTTCCAATGAAGTTTGTATGGCCTACTGATAGTCTTTTCAGAGAATATACTGAAGACTCTATAATTGTCACACTCCATGGCTTTGACCAATTTTTGAAAACAGAGATCATCAATGAATCAGGTGGCGCATATACACAGGCATCTGCTGCCAAAAACATCATTACACCCATACCGTCTTCAAAGGATGGCATTTCTGATGTTTGGCTTTCAACATTGCTCCTTTTTGGGCTTTGTGTTGCCTACCTAAGAAACTCTTATCCCAAGTTTTTCGAGACATATTTCAACGTGGTAGGCGCATTCAGATCAAGGTTAAGGGATGAGAATTTTCATGAATCTAGATTATTTGATCCATATAATGTTATCTACTATGCGATTGTAATTATGGCATTGCTCCTGATTTTTCAAAGACTTGGAGCATTAGGGCTTTCTTATGGCAAACCTTTATCAAATCATAGTGAGCTGGTAATTTTTGTGTTTGGTCTTTTACTCACATTGCTATTTGTCATTTTCAAATATGGGTGGAATAGTTTTTTTGGAAGCCTATTTGGCATGGGCCGTCTTGCCAGAATTCAATTTTTTGAACAGCTCAGGCTGATGGGACTGATGCTTACATTAATATTTGCGGCTGTAATGGTTATACCATTATTTCTGCCGGTAGCACTATTGTCCATGGTCTTCACCATATTGTCAATTTCTGCTATTTTGCTCATTGGCATTATGCTGTTTTTCAAATTATTAAACAGCTCTGGTTATAAAAAAAACTATTTATTTATCTACATTTGCACCACAGAATTAATACCTCTTTGTTTCTTTATCATATTCATTAATAGTATTTAATAGAATTTTACAAACAGGGTTACGGAATGAGCGAAGGTCTATTAGTTACTGACAAGGATAGGTTGGCAAAGGTTGAAAGTATCCTGGTGTCTCAACCTGAACCTGCAGACAAAAACTCCCCATATTTTAAACTTGCCGAAAAGTATAATCTTAAAATCGACTTTCGTCCTTTTATAGAAATTGACCCTGTCGATATTAAGGAATTCAGAAAGCAAAAAATAGATATTCTCGCGCATTCAGCTGTGATATTCACCAGTAGAAATGCAGTAGATCATTTTTTCAGACTTGCGGCAGAAAGCAAGGTTGAAATTCCTTCTGATATGAAGTATTTCTGTATATCCGAGCAGACTGCTTATTACCTACAGAAGTATATAGTCATAAGGAAGCGAAAAATATTCACAGGTAAGCGCACTGCCCAGGATCTATTGGATGTGTTGAAAAAGCATCCTAATGAAAAATACATTTTCCCTTGTTCTAATATTAGAAAGGATGACATTCCTGATTTCTTAAATGATAATAATTTCAATTATTCTGAGGCAATAATTTACAAAACTGTAGCTAGTGATTTATCTGATCTTGCTGATGTTAATTACGACATTATTGCATTTTTTAGTCCATCAGGAATTAATAGTTTGTTTGTAAACTTCCCGGATTTTAAACAAAATAAGACACGGATTGCAGCTTTTGGTCCAACTACCTCCAAAGCTGTCAAGGACGCAAACCTTATTTTGGATATCGAAGCACCACTACCAAACGCCCCTTCTATGACGGGTGCGATTGAAATGTATGTGCGAAAAGCCAACCAACTAGATTAAAATCAGTTAGTCCATAAGGGTATTAGCTATTTCCAACATTATATATTCGTAATCTAGGAGATTGCTTAGATTACATTATATTTATTTTATATGCGATATCGTATTCTATTGGTAGCCCTTATTGGAGTCATTAGTGGAGGCGCTTTTGCACAGCAAAATCCCATATTTAGCTATTACATGCTTAATAAAGCAGTGTTTAACCCTGCTTACCATGGGCTTGCTGAAGAGGCTAATGTAACTGCGGGACATAGAAGTCAATGGTTTGGTTATGGCACTTCATTCGATGGCTCAGGCGGTGCGCCATATTCACAATCGCTTACTCTATCCATTCCTGTAAAAGGAAAATTAAGTGGTGTAGGCTTCAATATGGTGAATGATAATATTGGTCCAGTCAATACCATGAGATTTCAACCTGCAGCTTCCTTTACACAAAGCTTTCGGAAAGGTAGTTTTACAATAGGTTTGGCCCCAACCGTTATTATGCAAACCTTAAATTTCAACAGATTAAGGTTTGTTGATGAAAGTGACCCATTAAATAATG
The DNA here is from genome assembly GCA_965227155.1 of Cyclobacteriaceae bacterium. Lineage (GTDB taxonomy): Bacteria > Bacteroidota > Bacteroidia > Cytophagales > Cyclobacteriaceae > UBA6059. The sequence goes on along the minus strand of OZ245731.1, from coordinate 1,361,881 downwards.
GTACTAAACAATCTCAAGTTCAAGCTGACCTTGATGTTGGTATATCTTACCACACAAAAGAGTACGACATTTCGCTAGGATTGCAGAATGCACTGGAACCCAGCTTCAATTTTGGAATAAATGATCTTGATAATAATGTAACCAGATCTCTGGTGTTTAGTGCATCCTACACTTATAATCCAATTTATAAGTTTGAGTTTACGCCATCCATATTTGTGAGGTCAGATTTTCTTACCAGCACTTTTGATGCGAGCTTAATGGTTACCTATGACAAAAGAATGTGGGGTGGACTTTCTTATCGCTATGCAGAATCTGCAATTATATTATTAGGGTACAGTTTCCTTGAAGAAAATCAGTTGAAGTTGGGGTACTCTTTTGATTACATCATCAGTAATCAGGATGCTAAGCAGCCAACCTCGCATGAAATTTTGATTAGATATAATCTCCCAAGTCTTAATTTTGGTGGGAAAAAGATAATCCGAACTCCTCGTTTTATATTTTGAAAAGAAATAATTTTGGATATTGGGATTAATTGCACAATTTGGGTTTCCAAATGTGTTTTTTATATATTTAGCAAAATTATCTGGTAAATACTCTAAAACATATTTAATATTAGACTTGCTTCACAATAAAGTAATTCGTCATTAGTTAATTAGAATACTAATAGATTTATATTTAGGTGTTATGAATAGAAAAGGTGTATTAAGAAAATTTTCCTATCTGTTTTCTGTTGCACTCATGGCCACTCAATCCTGCGGATTGTTGGGAATCGGTGGCGGTGGAGGCGATCGTGGAGAGTTAGTAGGTGTTCCTGGCCGTGAAGGTTGGGAAATGATCATACCATACGGTATGGTTCAGATTCCTGCGGGAACTTTTCACATGGGTCAGGCAGATCAGGATGTACCTGCTACGCAAATTAATTTTAACAAGCAGGTAACAATCGGTCCATTCTTTATGGATGATACTGAGATTACAAACAACGAATACAGACAGTTTGTCAACAATATCACGGAAGGTGCAGAGGTAGAATTGCCTGAAGGCATGGCTATCGAAGACCTAATCCCTGATACAACTGTTTGGGTTCGCGATTTCACTCACCACATGGGAGACCCTATGATGGTGTATTATTGGTCTCACCCTGCATTTGACAACTACCCGGTAGTAGGTGTTGATTGGGAAGCAGCGAAAGCATTTTGCGAATGGAGGACTAATTATCTGAACTCTTACAGGGCAGATAGAGGTCTTTTCCCTATGCCGAATTTCAGACTGCCTTCAGAAGCAGAATGGGAATATGCTGCAAGAGGAGGTAGAGATATGGCAAAATATCCCTGGGGTAACCCCTACATCAGAAATGTGAAAGGTTGTCTCCTTGCCAACTTTAAACCTGGTAGAGGTAATTATTTTGATGATGGATTTGCTTACACAGCTCCAGTAGGTACTTTCTTCCCCAACGACTTTGGATTGTACGAAATGTCTGGAAATGTATCTGAATGGGTAGAAGATGCTTTTAACCCTTCTGCTTATCCGCTTGTATGGGATTTGAACCCTACATTTTTTGATGAAACTGTGGACAAGAAAGTAGTCCGTGGCGGTTCATGGAAAGATATCGCCTATTACCTTGAAACAGGTACCCGAACTTTCGAATTTAAAGACTCAACTAGAGCCTCTATAGGATTCAGATGTGCAATGACACACCTTGGTAGATCTTCTGGAGCTGAATTTTAGATTATAACTAACTTAACCTTAAAGAATTACATAACCTTAAACTGACAAACAATGAGCGCAAAAAAAGGTGGATTTCAGGAATTACTCTTTACTACCATTATGCCGAAAGTATATGGTATCGGTGCAGCAGTAGTAATTGTAGGTGCAATGTTTAAAATCCTACACTTGCCAGGTGCAAGCGAAATGCTGGGAATTGGTCTTACTACTGAGGCGATTATTTTCTTCCTAAGTGCATTTGAACCAAAGCATAAAGAACTTGATTGGTCAAAAGTATATCCAGAATTAGCTGATGATTATGAAGGTGGTGCACCCGCACCTAGAAAAGCTGTGTCGGGATCAAACCAAGGTGACTCTGTTACTAAGCAACTAGATAAAATGATGGAGTCTGCAAAAATTGGACCTGAATTAATCGAGAGTCTTGGTAAAGGTCTTAGGAATATGTCAGAATCTGCTAAAGGTTTAGGACAGCTTAGTAATGCGGCAGCAGCAACTAATGATTATGCTGAAAACGTTAAAAAAGCATCTGCATCTTTGCAAGGACTAAATTCTTCATATGCAACTACTGCAAAAGCTGTTTCTGAAATGGCCAATGCTTCAAAAGACGCAAAAGAATTCCACACACAAGTACAGGCAGTAACTAAGAATCTTGGTGCATTAAATGCTGTGTATGAGATGGAACTTCAGGATGCTAACAGCCACGTTAAGGCTATGAATAAATTCTACTCGAATGTGACCGCTGCTATGGAGTCAATGGCTCAGGCAGGTAAAGACACAGAACAATTTAAAGCAGAGCTATCTAAACTTACCAGCAATATCTCAAGCCTTAACAAGGTGTATGGTAATATGCTAACTGCAATGAAAGGTTAAACTTTTTCAAACAGTAAAAAGGAAATCATATGGCTGGAGGAAAAGAAACCCCAAGACAAAAGATGATCGGCATGATGTACCTTGTGCTAACAGCCCTGTTAGCACTTCAGGTAAGTAATGCCGTTCTAGAGAAATTTATTTTCATAAACAGAAGCTTTGAAGCTACCAATGCTGACAAAGTGGTTGAAAATAAAAATAGAATCGAAAGCATAGCGGCTACAGTTTCTGAATCTGGTAACAGAGAAGCAGACGTGGCTGTGCTAGATAAAGCAAAGCTTGTACGCGCCGAGACACAGAAGGTGCTTGAAGAGCTTGAATCCTACAAAAAGCAATTTGTAGAAAATACAGGTGGTATCGATGAGAATGGCCAATATGTAGGTCAAAAGGATATCGATATGGTTTCAACCATAATGATCAACCAGGGCAAGGGTCAGGAGTTGGAAGATAGGCTCAACTCATATTCTACCTTCTTAAGAGAGACAACTGGTGATGAGTCTTTTACAAGATTAGCAAAACCAGCTAGTGAAATAGATGTATTTGCTAAAGACCCTAACCAAAACATGAAAAGTTTCGCTGAGCTTAACTTTGGTGCAAGTACTCCTATGGTTGGTGGTTTGGCAACATTGAGTCAGTTGCAAAATGATGTAATCACTTATGAAACCAAAGCTCTTGAAGATCTAGCGAGGCAGGTAGGTGCGGAAGACCTTAAATTTGACGTGATTGTACCTATGGTTCTTCCTGAATCTAAGGTTGTGGCACCAGGTACAAAATATGAAGCTGATTTATTTATTGCTGCATCTTCTTCTGCTGTAACGCCTACTATGACTGTAGATGGTGAAGATATCGAAGTTGTAGATGGAAGAGGTAAAGTATCTTTCACTGCTTCTCCAGGTGCCTATAACAGCGAAGGTCTAGCTACGAAATCTTTCATAGCTGCGATTAGCGTATCCATGCCAGGTGGTAGAGATACTACTTTCATTGATACAATGGAATATTATGTGGTAAAACCTGTAATCCAAATCCAGTCTCAATCAGTACAAGCGCTCTATTTAAATTGTGGAAATGATTTGGATGTTCAAGTACCGCAACTAGGAACAAGTTACAATCCTACCTTCAGAACTGAGGGCGGTGTAGCTATCCCTGGATCTGAAAGAGGCCAGGTTACTGTTGTTCCCAAATCTGCTAAGGTTACCCTTTCCGTATCAAGTAATGGCAATTTAATTGGCTCACAAGAATTTTCTGTACGAAGAATTCCTGCACCTGAAATAAAGGCTTTTAATAGAAATCAGGAAATTAATGCTAAGGTTGGTATACCAGTGAATACACCTGGAATCCGATTGGTTGCTCAACCTGATGAAAGTTTCCAACAATTTTTGCCTAAAGATGCTCGTTTTCAAGTTGCACAAGCTGAAGCAACTTTGGTAAGAGCAGGCAGAGGTGGTGCTAGTATAAGAATAAACGGTCCTAATGTTGATTTAAGACAAATTGCATCGCAAGCTCGTTCAGGAGATAACCTTGTTATCGAGATAAAGAGTGTAAAACGTGCAAACTTCAGAGATGAAGTAGAAGACTTTAACAACTTTGGTCCAAGATTTTTGACTATACCGTTGAAGTAAAAGAATAGGTTATGAAGAATTTAATTTGTGTTTTGTGTTTGACTGCATACCTATCACTAGCTGGCGTCTCTATGGTGCTAGCTCAAGAAAGTGATCCAGGGTATGATGAATTATCTGTACGTCCTGTACCTGATGCCTACATTATGTGGAGGAAAACGGTTTGGAGACAAATGGACCTGAATGAGAAGCAAAATCTTCCTTTCTTTTCTCGTAATGCAGAGTTACCAAGAGTTATCATTGACGCTGTTAAACAGGGTTTATTGATTCCTTATAATAGTGATTCAGTTCTAGATAGACATGTAATGTCTAAAGAGGATTTCATTGGGAATGTTTCACAAGAGGAGTTAGAAGAGGAAGATCCATTTGGTGGTGGAGGCGATGATGCATTCGCTGATCCATTTGGAGGTGGAGGAGATGTTTTTGGTGGCGGTGGTGAAGAGGAAGTCAATGAAGGCCCTCTATACATACCTCCACGTGAATTCTCTCATATAGAGTTCAAAGAGGACATATATTTCGATAGAATTCGATCTAGGATGTATTATGACATTAAGGCTGTTACATTGTTCCTGCCTGGTACTAGTGCATACAATCCAGCAGGGTTCCTGAAAAATATAGCGTCTTTTCGTTATAAGGATCTGGTAGAACTCTTTAGAAGTATGCCGGAAAAAGCAATCTGGTACAACGCTCAGAATATGGCTGAACATAGGAATTTTGCAGATGCATTTGATTTAAGGTTATTTAGTGCGCATATCATTAAGTTTGCTAATCCTAAAGATCAGACTGTAACAGAGATATATAGTAGTTCTCAAAGAGCTGGTATTCTAGCTTCACAGAAGGTAGAATATGATTTGGTAGATTTTGAGAGTGAGCTCTGGGAATATTAATACTATAATTAAACTAATTATAAGGGGACTTTCAGTCCCCTTTTTTGTTGAAGTGGTCCTTAATTTTCTTTGCTTTATCAATGCCAATATGGATAGATAGGTCTGTTACAGATGCCTTTTTCATAGCGCTGATAGTACTAAAGGCACTGTAAAGCTTTTCCTTTGTTTTACTGCCTATTCCATTTACTTCATCCAGGCTACTACTTATACTTGCTTTACTTCTTTTGTTCCGATGGAAAGTAATTGCAAATCTGTGTGCTTCATCCCTTAGATATTGAATGAGCTTTAGGGATTCGGATTTCTTACTTATATGAAGGGGAAACTCATCTTCTGGATAATAAATTTCCTCTAGCCTTTTGGCTACTCCTATTATTGGAATAGTACCATATAGCTCTAGCTTTTTTAAAGAATCTACCGCCGCATTAAGCTGGCCTTTTCCTCCGTCAATAATGATGAGGTTGGGATAAGGCTTATTTTCTTCCTTGAGTCTATTATATCTACGAAAAACTATTTCCTTCATAGAACCAAAATCATCTGGTCCTACAACAGTTTTGATGTTAAACTTTCGATAATCAGCTTTTGAGGGCTTACCACCTTTAAAGCAAACCATGGATGCTACTGGGCTAGTCCCTTGTATATTGCTATTGTCAAAGCATTCTATATGATTAGGTAATTCTTTAAGCCTTAGATCCTCCTTGAGCTGCTTTACTTGTCTTTGCTCTTTGGTTTCTTTCTCTTCTTTGGTAAGATTTCTCTCTTTCTTGTAGTAGAATAAATTTTTAATGGATAGTTCTAACAGTTTCTTCTTATCTCCAATTTTGGGAGTTTTGATGTCTAAATCTTCAGACCATGATTCGATTTCTATATTGGTAAGGATTTCGGTATTGGCACTATCGTATTTATCTCTGGCATGAAACATGACTAGTTTAAGAATTTCTTCAGCTTCTTCATCCAGCTTTTTACTTACATCAAATGTTTCTGATGCAGTAATTGTGCCATTGACAATTTTTAAATAATTCACATAGGCTCTTTTTTCCTCTGTAGAAATCGAGAATACATCTATATCGGCCAGCTTTTGATTTACAATTAGGCTCTTGACCTGAAATTTTTCTAAAAGCTCAGTTTTTTCCTTAAAAATTTGCGCTTTTTCGAAGTTCAGTTGTTCTGCAGCTATCTGCATTTGGTGCTTAAAATGATCCTTTACAATGCTAAGATGTCCCTTAAGAATGTGTTTGACTTGCTTTATATCTTCATCATAGGCTTCTTCAGACTGTAAATCTTCACATGGGCCCAGGCAATTACCTATATGGTATTCCAGGCATACTTTATACTTTCCTGCCTCTATGTTTTTTCTTGAAAGATCTAGTTTGCAGGTGCGTATTGTGTAAAGCTTTCTAATAAGGTCCAACACATTATTCATTGCTTTAACACTGGCATAGGGACCATAATATTCTCCATATTTTTTATTAACCCTTCGAGTAGAATACACCCTGGGAAAGGGCTCTTTGGTGATTAGAATATAGGGAAAGCTTTTATCATCCTTTAGGAGAATATTGTACCTGGGTTGATTTTCTTTTATTAGATTGTTTTCCAGCAGAAGTGCATCAAATTCTGTGTTGACAACAGTATATTCAAGGTGATTGACTTCCTTTACCAATCGCAAAGTTTTACGATTTACGCCTGATAGTTTATTAAAATAGCTACTTACGCGTTTTTTAAGATCCTTGGCTTTTCCTACATATATAAGTACGTTTTCACTATCGAAAAACTTATATACGCCTGCCGAATGAGGTAAATTAAGTAATGCTTTTTCAATGTTAGGCTTCTTTGAACCCATTAGAAAATATCATCCGTGTTGATATTGTCAAAGTTGATGTTGAGGGAATCCTGGGCATTGGTGGGGTCGTAAATATCGCAATCTATTTCTATGGCCAATTGCTTTGTGGGCTGTGGAAATGGCCCCTTTGTGATGGCCAGATCCTTATCCTGATACACTTTGAGCATATACTTTTCCCATACGGGCATAGCTGTTCGGGCACCCTGGCCCATCACCCATGATCTGAAATGTATACTGCGATCATCACCACCTACCCAGACACCAGAAACAAGGTCTTTCGTTACACCCATGAACCAACCGTCGGAGGCATTTTGAGTAGTACCTGTTTTGGCACCAATCTCATTTTCATTTCGTAGTTCCCACTCCAGACCTAAGGCTGTGCCACCAGGCTCTTCGGTAGCGCCTTTGAGCATATGTAGCATGATATAGGCAGTTTCTTCATTAAGTGCCTCCACCTTTTTGGGGATGAATTCTTGCAAAACAGCGCCATTTTCATCTTCTATTCGGGTAACAAATATTGGTTCAGTCCACACCCCTTTATTCACAAAAGTGCTGTAGGCGCCAACCATATCAAAAACGGACACATCACCACCTGCACCCAGGCAAAGTGCCGGTACAGGATCCAATCTGCTGGTTATACCCAACCTTTTTGCATAATCAACCACTGTAGATGGACCCAGCTTTTTCATCATGAAAGCGGTAATGGAGTTTACGGAATTGGCCATGGCTTTTCTTAAAGTCATAGACTCACCCGACCATGTGCCTTCTGCATTTTCTGGGCGCCAGTAGGGTGGATCCTGTCCCGGCATATCAAAAACTACAGGGGCATCAACTACCGGATAGCAAGGAGAGTAACCATTGTCAATAGCAGCGGTGTATACAATAGGTTTAATAGTAGAGCCGGGTTGTCTGCGACCCTGCTTTACATGATCATATTTGAAGTACTTATGATTTATACCACCTACCCAGGCCTTTATAAATCCTGTATGAGGATCCATGGACATAAAGCCTGATTGCAAAAACCTCTTATAGTAGCGCAGGGAATCGCGCATGCTAAATAACGTATCTTTTTCTCCTTGCCAGGTGAATACCGTCATTTTTCGTGGCTCATCTAGCTTGATGTCTACAGAATCTGAGGACTCACCGTATTGGTTGACCAGCTCTTTGTAATAATCTGTTCTTTTAATAGCCTGCTCAATAAAATTTGGAATTTCCTTACCATCTTCATCGATCCATGGATTTCTGCCTTCCCAGTGCTTATTGAAGGTTTGTTGTAGCTCTTGCATATGCTCTGACACAGCCTCTTCAGCATATTGCTGCATTCGGCTATCGATTGTGGTATAAATCTTCAGTCCATCTGCAAAAAGATCATATCCATGTTCGCGACACCAGTCCATTAAATAATTTCGGATAACGGAACGGAAATAGGTAGCGGGACCTTCATTGTGACTGGCAACATTATATTTTAAACCAAAGTCTGCGTTTTTCAGAGAATCATAGGCTACTTCATCAATTCTATCATATTTGTAAAGATTGTAAAGTACTTCAGTTCTTTTGGCCCTGGCAAATTCTGGATTGTACACTGGATTGTAGCGTGTGGGTTTATTTACCAGTCCAACCAGTATGGCGGCTTCATTATAGTTTATCTCATGAGGCTCCTTGTTGAAATATGTTTCTGCAGCTACCCTTATACCATAGCTATTACTCCCAAATTCTGCAGTATTGAGATACATAGCGAGAATCTCTTCTTTTGTATAAAACTTCTCAAGCTGAACAGCTACTATCCATTCTTTGATTTTCACGATTACTAGTCCAATTCCAGGGATATCGCTAAGTGTGCCTTTAAACTGGTCCGTACGTGTTTTAAAAAGGTTTTTGGCTAGCTGCTGTGTCAATGTACTACCACCACCGGCATTTTCTCCAAGTAAAATACTGTATACAAGGACTCTGCCTAGACCTCTAAAATCTATACCCGAATGCTGCGTGTATCGAATGTCTTCTGTCACAAGCAGCGTTTCTATCATTTCATTGGACAGATCGGCATAAGCCACGGGCGTGCGGTTATGTCGAAAATATTTCCCCAGAAGCATACCGTCTGCGCTGTACAGTTCTGATGACAATTCTGAATCAGGCTTTTCCAGATCCTGTAATGAAGGAAGCCCACCAAATAATCCGAACCAGTTATTGCCAACACCTGTAATAAGCATAGGGAATGAAACCACACCCAGTATGAAGATGACCCATATCGAAATTATGGTAATCTTTAATTTTTTACCCATGAAGAATTCTCCTTAATAATTGGCTTTAAAAAACTTCAGATAAGCATCGATATCCTTCGTCTGATAGAAGATATTGAAGTTATCTTCAGTTATCACAAATTTATTGAATTTTGTACTGAGGTATGTTTCGTCGAGTTGACTTACTTCATTAAACTTTTGGTAGAAATCAATAGCTTCCTGTTTGCCCGGCATCTGATTCACCAAAATCATGGATTGCTTTTCATCAAGAATTAGATTTCCCACGGTGTAATCATGTCCTTGGAAATGATCATCAAGCAGGGCTTCCACCTGATCTGGTAAGTCATCGATCATTTCGCCTGAGGCATTGTATACAATCACAAAGAAGTGTGTTTGCTTGAAAGCAGGTACAAACTGTGCCTTCCTACTGTTGAACAGATTGATCTGGTAGTCCTCAGAGGCTTTCACCAGCTTCTCAGCGTAAGGAACTAGCTCACTTTCAGAGTAATTTTTGATGAAATTGTTGAGCTCGTATTGATATTTATAGATATCGTTGGTTTTTCCTACCAGCAAGATTCTTAAAAGCTCAAGATTGTCGCTAAAATCATTGTTAGGGTTTTGTGCAAGCGCATTATTAACCGCTAGCAATGCAGGTTGATAGTCTCCCTGCTGATATTGTAGGTACGCTTTTTCGTAGATTTTTTGAAGCTTAACTGTAATTGCCTGACTCTCCTCCCTGTAGTTCGGATTTTCTATCAACTTAGCATAAATACTTTCAGGATATTTTGTAAGAATTTGATTTTTGTGGTAATCCATTTTTGTGGCATTTTCCTGATCCTTGTAAATCAGGTATAGCTCATACATCACCTCAGGAGAATACTCTGATTCAGGAAACCTTGAAAGCAATGATTCGAATGTTTCTGCAGCACTTTCATTTTCATAGAGTTTTAGATAATAGATGTTACCAAGGTTGTATAATGCTACTTCTACCTCAGAAAGCAGTTGCTCCTGCGTAGCTGGTTCAAATGGGATGGAGGCCATCAGTGATTCTTTGCTAAGCCCTTCGTCATCCTGAGATTCATCCGCATTAGTACCTTCACTGGCAATTTCTGTGGGGTTTATACTTCTGGGATCCTCTTCGCTAATGGTATTACCACCCGCCCGGCGCCAGTTATCTTCCAGCGGTCTATTTCCCCAAACCCTATTAAATTCGGCAGTTCCCTGACTTACAGCAGTGGGGTTATAAAAATACCAGGTGGCATCAGAGCTTGAAGTACTGATCAAATTACCTTGATTCTGGTCAAAAATGGAGAAGTTTTCTTGGCTTTTTTTGCGTTCTTTTTCTCTTCGTTTTTCTTCCTCTTTCAGTGCTTTTTGCTCTTCAATATAATTATCAAGGAATGCACTTAATTCTGTTTCACCCATATTGGCGAGCAAAAGTAGCGAGTCATTTTTTTCGATGACATCCAGCTGTGCCACAAACTCCTTGAGGATAGCCTGTCGCTCAGCAACTGACTCATATGCTTCCTCATCTTTAGGCATAGTTGCCAATGTAGAATCGTAATAAAGCTTAGAATTGCGGTAATCTTTTAACCTGTCGAAGTAGATTTCTGATAGCTGTAAGTATGAAAGGGCTTTTTGCCTTTGATTATTGACGCTGCTGCTGACCGATTTTTTGTAATATTCAATGGCAGGTTCAATATTGTCCTGTTTAATTTCAAAATTGGCCATTTCATAGTAAATCTTGTCCTTATACTCTTCGTTCTTTTCATCCTCCAACAGGCCTCTGAAGTACTTTCTTGCTTTGCGGATGTCATTTTCATTAGCCAACTCTGTTACCTGAGCCATATTTAGCTTAGCATAAAACGATAGCTCATAGGGGGGATTACTTTTAAGACATTGATTGTAGTTGTTGTATGCTTCAGACTCAAAACCCAGTTTTTGATATACCTGACCAATCAGAAAATAGATCCTACTGGGCTCATCCTTAGCGTAGAGCATAGGCTCTGCTCTTACCAGATTGGCAACCATGTTATCATAGTCCTCTCGATGCTGATATAAATAGGCCCGATTGAGATAAAGCTCCTTTAGGTTTCTTTTGTTGAGTTGCTCTCTTTTCAAAAAGTCGGATACAGATTCTGCATTTCTTAATTCTCCATTCTCAATGAATGTGCGCATTAAGGCTACCAAAGCTTCATGACGAGCGTTATCATCTTCGCTGTGTGTATTTACATACTTGAAAGTTTCTACGGCATTAGGGAAATCCATGTCGTAAAACCTGGCTCTGCCAACTAAAATGTAACTATCATCTACCCATTTTGACTCAGGGTGTCGCTGTATAGCAATAGAAGCTTTTTCTACAATATCTTCTGTAAGCTGTTTGAATGAATTAGCGTCAGTGCTATCAAATTGAGGAAAGATCGGCAGAATCCTGTTGTAATTCCATTGGTACTTATTTTCAATTTGCTGCTCAATTTCTTTCACTTTTTCATTGGCAATCCAATAGGCATTGTAATGTGCCGTTGTGTTGTGAAAGACCTTGCTGGGTAGATTTTTTTTGTATGGAGAGCACGCTATCCAAAGCCCACATAGGCAAAGAATCGAAAATAAATTAGCAACTGTAATCCTCAAGGGTAATAATTCGTTTCTTCAAAAAGTAAACTTATTCATTAATAGTTCAATAACGCTAAACGAGCTTAATAAATATATATTTTTGCGAGGGCTGGCAGAAACAATCTGAATTTTGTGAAGAAGACACTTTCCAACTGGTTGACCACCAAATATCTGATGATCATTCGCAACGAAGAAAACTTCGAAGAAAAGCGAACGATCAGTTTCAACTATGCCAAATTATTGGTTATCCTGTTTTTTGTAACCACCATTCTAACCATCCTATCATTTTCATTGGTTACCACCTTATTATCAGCTTGGTTTGATCCACGCACAGCAGAGATGGAAGCTAACAGGCAGGTCATTCAGCTATCGCAGGCTGTAGATTCTCTCAAGAATGAAGTAGCTGAGAAGGATCAATTTATCGTCAATATCAAAAGCATCCTAGCAGGGGAATATGAAGGGCTTGAAGAAGGTGAAGTGCCAGAACAGCGAGGTTTGGATAATGCAGATCAACAAACAAAACCAGAGCTAAATCCAATTGACAGTCAGTTTAGGGAGGAATTTGAGAAAATAGGTACTGAACTTCAGTCGATCAGGTCAGAATCAACCACTGATTTGCAGGATATATACCTGTTCATGCCTTTGGATAATGGGATTGTAACTGATGATTTCAGACCTGCCGAATACCATTATGGAATTGATGTAGTCGCTAAAAAGGATGAGCCAGTAAAGGCGGTTGCTGATGGCACGGTGATTTTCAGCTCATGGACTCAGGATACAGGCTATGTAATAGCATTGCAGCACCGCAGCAACCTGATCTCAGTTTACAAGCACAATTCGGAATTGTTGAAGACAGTTGGTAATTTTGTGAGTGCTGGTGATATTATATCAATTATTGGCAACACAGGTGATCTTACCTCGGGTCCGCACCTGCATTTTGAGTTGTGGTATAATGGAAATCCGCTAAATCCTTCGGAATTCATTTCATTTTAAAACTAGCTAACATGTTTAATAATAAGGAAGAGAAAAAAGTGGCAGATCAAAGTAACTCTAGTAATATTATCGGTAAGGGTACAGTCATCAATGGCAACATTGAAACTTACGGTAATATCCGAATAGAAGGTAAGGTAGTCGGTGACATAAAAACCAAATCCAAAGCTGTATTGGGCCACTCTTGCGCAGTAGAAGGGAATCTATTGGCTCAAAATGCTGAAATAGAAGGCCAGGTTAATGGCACAGTGGAAATTTCAGAGCAGCTTGTACTCAAAGCTTCTGCGGTGATCAGTGGCGATATCATAACCAATAAGCTGGTTGTGGAATCTGGGGCTACCTTTAATGGAGGCTGCAAAATGGGGGTGAAAATCAAAGAGATTAAAATTGGCGAAGACACCTCAAAAGGATCCCTCCTCAGCAAAGCCCAATAAACCTGACCCTGATGATCGCGGCTATTTAAAGTTTACGGGCATAGCCTTTGAATTATTGGCGATTATTGGATTAGGGGTATGGGCAGGATACAAACTGGATGAAAATTCACAATCTGATTTTCCACTTTGGACAATCATTCTCAGTACGGTATCGATCGTTATGGCGATGGTCTTCTTGTACAGGAAACTACCTAAATAATGTTTAAAAAGATCATTGTAAGGAACATCGCATTTTCATTGGCCTTATATGCTATCGCCTGGGGTCTGCGGTATACTATATTCCAGGAGCATATCCATAATACCATCACTGGTATACTAGTATTTTATTTTGTGCTGTCACTGCTGGTAAGCTGGATGATGGAAATCGCTATAGGAGATAAAGAGAAATTCGTGCCTGTAGCTATGGGAGCGATAGTGCTTCGCCTTCTGATTACCATACTTTCTATGGTAGTGGTGGTGGTAGCTGGCATAGAAAATCAGGAGTCGTTCATCATCAATTTCTTCATTGTCTATTTGTGTTACTTAATATTTGAATTAACTACCGTATTATCTAACTTGCGCCCGAATTCATTTAAGCTTAAATAAAGCATGTTCCAATCTACTTCCAACTGGTTAAAAATCACCCTCTTAGGAATTCTACTGATAGGATTAAACAGCCAAAATGCCCTTGCAGCTGAAGGGGGTGAAGAATTCAATCCAGGGGAGATGATTAATCACCACATTTTAGATTCACATATATACGAATTGTGGGAAGGTTTTGCTATCCCACTACCGGTGATTTTATATTCCAGTGACAGGGGTATCGAGGTGTTCTCTTCAGGTAATCTTTTTGATGAACATCACAACCCTGTAGAGTACAATGGCTATACTTATGACCATGGCCATGTGATACCTTTGGATGAATCAAGGTCTATTTTAGATTTTTCTATCACCAAAAATGTAGCCTTCCTATTTCTGAACGCAGGCATTATGCTTCTAGTGTTTTTGGCAGTAGCAAGGAGATATAAGAAAAATCCGCAGGAGGCGCCAAAAGGTATCCAATCGCTATTTGAACCTATTATAGTTTTTGTAAGAGATGATATTGTAAAGCCGAACATTGGGCATGGGTATGAGAAATATCTACCCTACATGCTTACATTATTCTTCTTTATCTGGTTTGGAAACTTACTTGGGCTTTTGCCGGGGGCAGCTAACCTCACTGGTAATATTGCGGTAACCATGGTATTGGCGATAGGCACTTTTTTGATGACCAACCTTTCCGGCAACAAACAGTACTGGGGACATATTTTTAATACACCAGGTGTACCTGCAGCATTAAAGCCCATCATTGTACCTGTTGAGATCATTGGTATTTTTACAAAACCCATCTCCTTGATGGTTCGTCTCTTTGTGGCAATCACTGCCGGTCACGTAGTTATTTTAAGCTTATTAAGTCTGACCTTCCTATTTCAAAGCTGGCTTGTAGGATTTGGTAGTACAATTATTGTAACTTTTATAAATATTATAGAAATCCTGGTTGCCACAATTCAGGCTTATGTATTCACGATGTTCTCATCGCTTTACATTGGTATGGCCACCGAGGATCACCATTAATTTGAAACCATTGTTTAATTCATAAATTATAAATTATGTTAATCTCTCTATTACTTGATATGAGTTTTGCAATCATGGGTGCCGGTATCGGTGCTGGTCTGGTTGCGATAGGCGCTGGACTGGGTATCGGTAAAATCGGTGGTTCTGCTATGGAAGCCATGGCAAGACAACCTGAAGCTGCTCCCCGTGTGCAAACTGCAATGTTGATTATTGCAGCATTGATTGAAGTAATTGCCCTTTTTGGTGTGGTTGTTTGTTTCTTGATCTCACAAAAAGGTTAAAACTCATAAAGAGATAATTCCCTGGCATTAGGCCCTGGACTTATCTCTTTTTTATCAAAATCAAATTGAATTTCAATGGAATTATTAACACCAGGCATCGGTCTCATCTTTTGGCAAACGGTAACTTTTGTTATCCTGTTTGCAATCTTAGCAGCTTTCGTATGGAAGCCTATTACTGAGGCATTAAGGTCAAGAGAAGGTTTTATCAATGACTCTTTGAAAGCTGCTGAGCTCGCCAAAGAAGAAATGCGCCAACTAAAAGCAGAAAATGAGGATCTGCTACAGGAAGCACGTTTCGAGCGAGAAAAGATTTTGAAGGAAGCCAATGCTGCTGCCAATAAAATTAAGGAAGAGGCCAAAGCGGATACTGAAAAGATTACGCAAAAGATGATTGAGGATGCTCGCAAGAGTATAGAGGCAGAAAAGAATTCAGCTTTAGCTGATGTGCAAAACATGGTGGCCAGTCTTTCTTTAGAAATTGCCGAGAAAGTACTTCGGGATAAGCTTTCTGATGATAAAGCTCAAAAGAAGCTGATCGAGGATTTTGTAAAAGACATCAAAGTAAACTAATCCATGTCTGAAACCAGAATAGCCATACGCTATGCCAAGCCTCTAATGGAACTGGCTCAAGAGCAAAAAAAGCTGGATGTTGTAAAAAAAGACATGGAGCATTTTTTGGCTTTATGCCAGGAGTTAAGGGAGTTTTCATTGTTTCTGAAAAACCCTATCATTAAAAGCCTGCGCAAGTGGCAGATTTTGTCAAAGATGTTTTCTGGCAAAATGGATAAACTTTCGCTTTCCATCATTGAGATCATGACTCGAAAAAGTCGTGAGTTTGTGCTGGAGGATATGGCAGCTGAGTTTATCAGGCTTTACAATATCAAGCAAGGCATAACCAAAGCCACAGTTACTACGGCTGTTGCCCTTGACGCTAAATTGAAAAAGCAATTCCTGGCAATTGTAGAAGAGGTGTCAGGCCAGAAAGTGGAATTAGAAGAAGAAGTAAATCCGAATATAATCGGAGGGTTTGTCCTAAATATCGGCGACCGTATGGTTGATGATAGTGTAAGTGGCAAACTAAGAGATATCAAGTATAAATTAATTAAACAATAAAGAATATTACTCATGGCAGAAGTAAGACCTGATGAGGTTACCGCGATACTTAGAGAACAGCTCTCTAATTTCAGGACAGAAGCTGAATTAGAAGAAGTTGGTACGGTACTCCAAATTGGTGATGGTGTAGCACGTATCTACGGCCTCACAAAAGCGCAAGCAGGTGAGCTGCTGGAATTTGAGAATGGTACAAATGCTTTAGTGCTAAACCTTGAAGAAGACAATGTAGGTGCGGTACTTTTAGGTGAGTCTTCAGAGATCAAAGAAGGAGATTCGGTTAAAAGAACCAAAAGAATTGCATCTATTGAGGCAGGTGATGGCATGTGCGGTAGAGTGGTAGATACATTAGGTCAGCCCATTGATGGTAAAGGAAAGCTAGAAGGTGAATTGTTTGAGATGCCATTGGAGCGGAAAGCACCCGGTGTAATCTATAGACAGCCTGTAAATGAGCCGCTTCAAACAGGTATTAAGGCGATTGACTCTATGATTCCAATTGGAAGGGGTCAGAGAGAGCTTATTATCGGTGACCGGCAAACAGGTAAAACTGCGGTGGCTATCGATACCATTCTTAACCAAAAAGAATTTTATGAGAGAGGCGAGACTGTTTTCTGCATTTATGTGGCAGTAGGTCAAAAAGCCTCTACTGTTGCACAGGTAGTATCTGCATTGGAAAGAGGCGGAGCAATGCCATATACGGTAGTAGTATCTGCATCAGCTTCAGATCCGGCTCCTATGCAATTCTTCGCACCATTTACAGGTGCTGCAATAGGTGAATATTTCAGAGACACAGGACGCCCTGCATTGGTAATCTATGATGACCTTTCAAAGCAGGCAGTGTCTTATCGTGAGGTTTCTCTTCTACTTAGAAGACCTCCGGGACGTGAAGCATATCCTGGTGATGTATTCTATCTACACTCTCGTTTGTTGGAAAGAGCAGCAAAAATTAATGAGAACGATGATATAGCACAGCAAATGAATGATTTGCCCCCATCTTTGAAGGGCAAAGTGAAAGGTGGTGGTTCTCTAACAGCATTGCCAATTATCGAAACACAAGCCGGTGACGTATCTGCTTATATTCCTACCAACGTAATTTCAATTACAGACGGTCAGATATTCCTTGAAACCAACCTTTTCAACTCTGGTATTCGCCCTGCGATTAATGTAGGTATATCGGTATCACGTGTGGGTGGTTCAGCGCAGATTAAATCAATGAAAAAAGTAGCTGGTACATTAAAACTTGACCAGGCACAATTTAGAGAATTGGAGGCCTTTGCCAAATTTGGTTCTGACCTTGATGCAGCTACACAAAGAATTATCGATAGAGGTAGAAAAAACCTTGAGATCCTTAAGCAGGCTCAATATAGCCCTGTAAAAGTGGAAGAGCAGGTAGCAATCATCTATGTGTCTACCAAAGGATTTATTGACAAGGTACCTACTGATAAGGTGAAAGCTTTCGAAAAAGAGTTTATTCAGGAGATGAGATCAAGTCATCAGAATGTGTTGGACCAGCTTAAAGCTGGCAAACTGGATGACAACATCACCAATACTCTTGCCGAAACAGCCAAGAAAATTGTAGCTCATTTCAGCAAAAAGTAATAGCTAAAAATGCCCAATTTAAAGGAAGTAAAAAGTAGGATCAATTCGGTAACCTCTACGCAGCAGATTACCAAAGCCATGAAAATGGTGGCTGCTGCTAAGCTGAGAAGGGCGCAGGATCGTATCCTGCAAATGAGACCCTATGCTATCAAAATGAATAGCATTCTCAGAAATGTAAGTAGTGCTTCCGATGGTGGGGAAATGTCACCCATGATGGTATCCAGACCCGTAGAGAGGGTACTGCTAATAGTGGTTTCCTCTGATCGTGGACTTTGTGGTGCTTTCAATAGCTCAGTATTTAAGGGCACTCTGGCCCATATCAATGAACATTATCAGGATGTGAAAGATCAGGGTGGACTTACAGTTTTACCTATAGGCAAAAAGTCTTTTGAATACTTCAGGAAGAGAAATTATAAAATCATTGATAAGTATTGGCAAACCATGCATCAACTCAAATTTGAAGATGTAAGGGCCATTGGTGATTTTGTAATGGACAGGTATAAAGATGGTGATTTTGATAGGGTAGACCTGGTTTACAATGAATTCAAGAATGTAGCTACGCAAATACTCAGAAGAGAGCAGTACCTACCTATTGAACCACCGGTTCAGGAAGAAGATACAGTGCGTGATATCGATTATATTTTCGAGCCTTCAAGAGAGGAGATCATTGCTGACTTGATTCCTAATTCTTTGAAAATTCAGCTCTATAAAGCTTTGCTTGAGTCAAATGCTTCTGAACAGGGAGCCAGGATGACAGCCATGGATCAGGCTACCGATAATGCAGGTGAATTGTTAAAGCAGTTGAAGCTTACGTATAACAGAACCAGGCAGGCAGCCATTACCAAAGAGATATTGGAAATTGTGGGTGGTGCAGACGCACTCAAAGCTGACTAAAATCTTACCATAAAAATGAGATTAAAAGCCCTTTTTGGGCTTTTTTTGTTTATGCCAAACCCTGAGAACATGTTGAAAGCGATTCAGGCATTATCACTGGACGTAGTGTTGGGCGGAGTGGTGTTTTCATACGCTATTGGGCATCTTTTTGAGGTATCGTTACCATGGCCAGTGTTGGCAGCACTAGCTATATGCATTTGGCTTATCTACACTTTTGACCATCTGATAGATACCAATGATGCGCTCCAAAGTCAATTGACTTACAGGCACCGGTTTCATTTTGAGCATAGGAAGCTGCTCATTAGAGTAGCTATCTTTGTGATTTTGGCGGGTGTTGGCATTCTTTTTTTATTACCGGCTTCCATCATATTTGCCGGAACGGTGGTAAGTGCCTGTATCGTTATTTATTTCATTTTGGTAAGATGGACGAGCTTTTGGAGCAAAGAACTTTTAGTTGCTATTGGCTATACAGCTGGTATTTTTCTGGCGCCATTGGTAATGTCTGAGAGAGATATTGGTTTTCATCAGGTTATACTTTTAGCACAGACCTTATTACTAGCTTACAGTAACTTGTTGATTTTTTCTTATGCGGATCAAAGTGTAGACTCTGAAGCCGGATATCCATCTACCATCTTGAAATTGGGTTTAAAAAAGGCAAGGATACTCATCACTGCACTTTTCTGTATCAATAGTATGATCATTGGTTTAGGTCTAATGATTCTTGAACCGACGGAGTTCATAATAGTACAAGGCATTTTTTTATGTATGCATCTAATTCTTGGCTGGCTGTTTGTGAGGCTAGTGACTAGAAATGAAACCGATCATTTTTTGCGTTGGGTAGGAGATGGTGTTTTTCTCCTTCCCGGACTTATATTTCTGTTTAGAAATGGGCTATAATTCGCTTGCGCCATTTTATGATGCCATGGCCTCATTTGTATTTGGTGGTGCAATTCAACGAGCTCATCATCAGCATATGGATTATTGGCCAAAAGCTGGTAAAATACTCATCGTAGGTGGGGGAACAGGTAAATTTCTTAAGAGCATAAAGTCGAGCAAGTACAATTCTTTACAAATTGATTATGTAGACGCTTCTGCTGCTATGATCAATAAAGCAATGCAATATTGCCCTAAAGGCCTGAAAGTTCACTTTATCACCAAGTCCATTATGGACCATGAGCAGTCTGAACATTATGATTTAATTTTTACGCCTTTCTTTCTTGACAATTTTGATGGGATTGAATTGCAAGCTGTTTTCACTAAACTGAATCAACTACTTTCCCCATCAGGAAGCTGGATTATTGCTGACTTTCACATCAATAATACCGGGTATAAAAGGGTCTGGCAAATTGCGCTTCTATGGCTTATGCTACGGTTTTTTAAGATTTGCTGCCATATCAAGGCCAACAAACTTGAGGACTTTCATCAATATCTCACCGCTATGGGATTCGAGCGATTGGCCTATCAGTCCTTTTATAGCGGTTTTATTTTTTCTTCCGTTTATAAGAAAAATGTCTTCTAAACGGAAACCTCTCATTTAATCCAATGTCTTTAGGCAAAACACATCACGACTTGGACGCTGGACAATATTCGATCCACAGGTATTTGGTAGTAAAAAGTAAGGAAGGTGATCGCAGAGCACAAAGCGAACTATACCAGCTTTATGTGAAGGCGATGTACAATATTTCCAGGCGTATGATGGGTGATGAGGATGAGGCTAAGGATGTATTGCAGGATGCTTTCATCGATGCATTTGGGAAAATAAAGAGTTTGGAGGATGTAGATATGTTTAGTGCCTGGATCAAACGAATCGTAGTTAATAAATGCTTAAATGCGCTGCGTAAAAAGAAGTTGCCAATGAATAGCCTTGAAGAAACTATTGACGTACCGGAAGAAATAGAGTCAGATGATTTCCAGGAGTTTACGGCACGAAGGATCATGAAAGCACTGGATCAAATTTCTGAGGGATGCAAAACCGTATTTAATCTTTACCTCTTTGAGGGGTATGACCATAAGGAGATTGGAGAAATTCTTGGTATCACCGAATCAGCCTCAAAAGCACAATACTGTAAAGCCAAGATGAAGATTAGAAAAGTGTTAGAAAACAATCAATTGAGCTATGGATGATCTGCTAAAGCAAAGAGTTGAAAAAGAACGCGATGCGTTCGAAATCTATGATGCGCCTGAAGGCTTGTGGGAGGAAATTGACAACAAACTATCCAGAAATGAGCAGCCCGCAAGTTTTCCAAAAAGCTGGTTGAGGTTGGCAGCATCTGTAGCCCTGGTGGCAGTAGCATCAGCTATTTGGATAATGATGGCCAATCAAAGTGAAAAAGGAATGATGAAGTCACTATACCGAAGCAGCCCTGAGCTTGCTGAAACCGAGTTTTTTTACAGAACTCAAATTCAGGAAAAGATGAATATGCTCACTACCAGAATGCCTGATAACCAGGGTTATCTCAAAGATTTCTCAAAACTGGATAGTGCCTACGCAGAGCTACGACAGGACCTGAAAGATCAGGCAGACAATCAGGAGGTGGTTAAAGCAATGATTGAAAATTACAAGCTCAAATTGATAATGCTTGAAAGGATTTTAAATGCGATTGAAGAAAACGAAAATGAAAGCGCAAATAATAATATTAGTCTATAGCCTTTGTGCAATGCTGGCCATAATGCCGGCATTGGCGGGAAGGGCCGATGACAACAGACTGGTGAAGGAGATCTCCCGCCAGTTTGAAGTGAAGCCCGGTGTGACCATCGATCTTACCAACAAATACGGGCAGATTGTGCTGGGCAGCTGGGACAAGGATTCTGTAGATGTAAAAATCAGGATAACAGCCTATGGACGAAATGACGATGCGGTAGAAAAAATGATGGAAAGGGTGGACTTTGATTTTAGCAATACCTATTCATTTCTAACTATTGAAACAGTATTTGACAGGAACAAAGGTTTTTTCAGAGACCTGATCAACAGCGTTTCAGATGTTTCAAACTCACTGATCAATACCAGTCGAATCAATGTAGACTATGAAATAATGGTTCCGGAGAATGCCATTGTGGAGCTACAAAACAGATTTGGAGACATATACATCAATCAGCATGCAGGAAAGCTGGAAATTGACCTAAGCCACGGTGATTTTAAAGCTTCGGGACTTGAAGGTTATACTGACATAAGACTGAGCTATGGTAATGCGATTATACGCAATATGCAGGATGGCAGGGTTACACTCACCGGTGCTGATCTGGATCTAAGCAAGGGGTCAAGTGTGTTTGTGGAATCAAGTTCTTCAGAAATATATATAGCCGATGCCAGCACCTTGAGGATGGATTCCCGAAATGACCGTATTAGGGTAGATGCAGCCGGAGTTTTTTCCATTGATGCTAATTTTTCAAATATCACTTTGGGTAATGTCTATGAGAAGCTGGACGCTGATATAGTGTATGGAGATCTGTTTTGTCAGCAGGTGGCTACGGGCTTTCAGTCCATAAGGGTGGCAGCGAGTTCAGGTAATATAGATGTAAATTTTGACCCGCTTTCTGATCATGACATTTTGATCTCTGCACCTGCGGATCGACTGGTTTTGCCGGAATTATACGATCAGATTGAGCGCAAGTCAGACCCAGCTAATTCTAAAAACACATTGATAAGAGGCCGGGTGGGGGAAAATAATGCCGGAAGAAAAGTGGATATCAAAGTAGATAATGGGGGCCTTACAATTTCCCGAAAAGATGTAATTCCATATTCAGTAAAAGAAAATGAACAATAATAGCGCTATGAGACAGGTAAAATTATTTTTAGGACTACTGCTATTCCTTGGTTTAAACCAGGCAATAGGGCAGCGCCTTGATCAATCTGCTGGTTTACGAATAGGGGCTACCAGTGCCATTACCTACAAGGAATATTACCGCAATGGCAAAGCAGTAGAATTATTGTTAAGTGGAAGATATGACGGGGTTCAGATAGGGGCATTGTATATGCAGCATGTGCCACTGCAATTTACTTTCGATGATCGGTTTTACGCCTATTATGGTGTAGGAGCTCATATGGGTACTGAGCGATATCTTCATTCTGCCAGATATTATAACAATCAGGGCGAGGTTAGGTATGCATTCTCAAACAAAAGGTATTTTGCCATTGGTTTGGATGGCATAGTTGGCGTGGAGTATAGGTTTAGGGATATGCCGCTTTCTGCCTCTCTGGATATCAAACCTTATATGAATCTTCTTGGCTTTGAACACACCAGAGGCCAGTTTTGGGACATGGCCCTGGGTGTGAAATACCGGTTTTAATACCTATGCTTGCCTACTTCCCATCCTTTGTGGGCAAGCAGCTTTTCCCCGGATTCTACAGCACCGTCTTCCATTTCAGTACCCATAGAGTCATTCCAGCGATTGAGGTAGCCAAAGAGGGCAATGACGCCTAAAATCTCAACGATCTCACCTTCATCCCAATATTTTCTGGCTTTTTCTGCAACTTCATCATTCACATTGTTTGGCACCTGGGAAGCAGCCAGGGCAAGATCAAGGGCTGCTCTTTCGGCATCAGAGAAATGCTCTGAAGTCTGGTATTCCCAAATATGATCTAGCTGTGCCTGCGACGCTCCGTATCGCTCTGCAGCACGAATGGTATGGGCCTGGCAGTATCTGCAACCGGCCGCATTGCTACTGATGTAGCCAATAAGCCTTTTCAGTGCACTGGTAACCCGGCCTTTATTTTCCATAACAGCCTTATTCATTTCTATGAAAGCATAAGCTATTCTGGGACGATGATGCATGGTTTTAATACTATTGGGGCAAAAGCCAAGTGTTTCTTCGTAAAACTCAATCAGCTTTTGCAGCTCCTTATCGTCTTCTCCTTTTTTGGGGTTTACCAGTGGTTGTTGCATATCTCTAATCGTGGGTTTAACTAAATATTATCTCCAAGATACTGCCAGCGAGCCAGCAATAAATAAAAAAACAGGGCAATAATAGCCAGTATGAATAGTATATAAAGGATTTTCAATATTTTATTCCACATATGCCTAGCCTACGACATTTTGATCAATACCCCAAACCAATGGTATGGAAATACCCAGTGGCACGGATTTCTTTAGGGGTAAAGTATTACGACCTTATCCCAAAAAATTATGGAGTACACCATCAGGCCATCTATCATTCAAAAAAATACTGTCTATACCCTCTCAGATGAAGCGCTATCCATAGCAGAGGAAGGAAAAGATGAGAAAGTGATTAAATATGGGGATATCAAATCCATTAATCCAGTGTATGCACCAACAAGACAGAACTCTAATTATTATATGACCACCATCAAAACCAATGATGGTAAAACGGTGCGTATCATAAATTCAGAATATAAGGGCTTTGGTTCTACAGAAGATCGTTCTGAAGACTACACACCATTTATAACCAAGCTGCACGTTGTAGCTTCCGGTGCTAACCCTGAGATCATATTTAAAAGAGGAGGGTCATGGTTTGTATATTTCCTGATCCTTAGTGCGTATGTTTTTGGAATACTGATATTTCTGCTTTTTGGGCTTGGGTCTTTGATCAATGAAAACTGGCTTGTAGGAATTGGGTTTATGGTGGCTGTGCTTATTGCCGGAAGAATGTTCATCAAACAATATAAATACAATAGGCCCAAGACTTACACCCCAGATATCGTACCTGAAGGTGTGCTGCCAAAAGGAAAATATAGCGAATCAGGCACAGCCGATGTTTACAGCGATAGTGATGGTGGTGGAGATGGAGACTAGTTTTTGCGCAAATCTATCGGGTAGCCTTCCATTTGCTTAACAAACACCACTTTTCGGCCGCTGATTTTTTCCAGTAGAGGTTTAAGCATTACTTCGGCGTTGGTTGCTGTTTGGTCAAGAATGCCAGAGGCCAGGGCTGCTTCCTTTATTTGAGTTTCAGCTTCAGTATATGCTTCCTGGATAAATGCTTCTTTATTGATCAGTGGATTGGTCTCAAGGCTGTAGATGTGTGTTTGCTCCATATTGAGTTTGTAATAGCACAACTCAGGAGAAGGTAATTTAATCCAGAGGGTATCCCCTTCATTAGAAAGGTCATCCACGGATATTTTTGTTAAATCAATACATCCAGTAGCAGAACCTGCTGTGATAATTGCAATTTTAGAGTCTTTTCCAATTTTGATTGTATTGTAGAAATACTCAGGAGCTAACTTTTTCAATTCTGTCACCTCTTTGAAATTATACTTGACCAGTTCCAGCTTACCCAAAGCCTCCATTTCCCGGAGAATCACTGTAGAATTGACCTGCTGCTTCTGATCAGAGGCATTCTTTGATAAGCCACTATCCAGCCATAAGTAAGCAACTAGTCCCAGTACCAAAATCCAGGGTAGGCTGATCAGTATCAATCGAAGAGTTCTCAAATCAAAATGGTTTTGACCTTAATAACGTAGCAGGTATATAAATGATTTTAACCTACTTAATCGGCATTCGTTCAAATGGCTTGGATCGGTCAAACAGATAGCGGTATGTATGGTGGGTCTTACCTATTTCTCCGCCTACTTGTTTTACCACAATTATCATTTTACGATTGAAGTCCCCGATCCAGTTCATCTCCAGTTTGGGGTAGCGCTTGTAGTCTTTTTGCACCATTTGGGCTGTAGCCATTACCAAAGCGCCATCAAGACCTTTGCCCTGGTGCTCAGGCGCAACACCAAATACCAACCCAAGCATTTTTTTGTTGGTTTTACGCCATTTATGCCAAGCAAACTTCAGTTTGCCAATCCAGTCCAGCTTGCCATTTACATGCTTAAAAATCTGATTGACTTCAGGCAGGTTGATATAAAACGCCACCGGGTCATTTTTATAATAGGCAAACCAGATGATTTTCTCATCAATAATGGGTTTCATGGATTTCATGATGGCTGTAGATTGCTCTTTCGACATTTCAGGCACACCTTCATGATTGGCCCAGGCCTTATTGTAAACCAGCCGGAAATCCTCTGTGTACTTTGCCAGATTTTTGAGTTTTAAATGCTCAAAATGATAATCCGGGTCTTTATTCAGAATATCTGCTTTTTGCTCAATTCGAGGATGAAAAGGGTCAAATGTGTTTCGAATAAAAGTGAACTGCTTGAAATAGACCTGAAATCCATAATTTTCAAACAGCTCTTGATAATAAGGGAAGTTATAGTTGCATTGGTAGTTAGGCTCAATATCAAATCCATCTACCAGGCAGCCCCACCAGCGATCCCGATCACCGAAATTTATAGGTCCATCCATTGCCTCCATACCCTCATTTTCCAACCAGGCTTTGGCCGTATCAAACAGCTTATTGGCAACTTCCTGATCATTGATACATTCAAAAAAACCACAACCACCGGTCGGCTGGTCATTGTCTTTATTGGCCGTTTTTTCATTGACAAATGCCGAAATGCGACCTATCGGCTGTTGATCATCGCTGTAAAGTACCCATCGGCAAACCCTGCCATGTTTAAAGGTTTTATTCTTTTCCGGGTCAAATACATTTTCAATATCCTTATCCAAAGGCCTGATCCAGTTCGGCTCATTTTTGTATAGCCTTACGGGTAGGTTAATAAAATCTTTAATGTGTTTTGGTTCTTTTACTTCCTGAATTTCCATAATCAATGATCAATCGATGCAAAATACGCGAATTTTCATTGACGAGCCATAATATGTGATTACCGACAGTCAAATACCTGCAACCTATCATGGCATACTAGTTTCTAATTAAAAAGAATTTGATGAGCTTTAGCGGCTTATAAAACAACTATGACCCAAGACATATCAACCGCACTTAACCTACTGGGCGTAGGTATGATCACTGTTTTTATTGTTTTAACACTGGTTGTGGCCATTGGCAATCTGCTTATCCGCTTTGTCAACAAGCTACCGCAACCGACACCTACCATTACGCAATCAAAAGCTTCTTCAGGTAAAGCAGATCCTAAAACCATTGCTGTACTTACAGCGGTAGTTGATCATGTTACACATGGTAAAGGAAGCATTCATCATATCGAAAAAATTTCTTAGAAAATGGCAAGAGAAATAGGACTTTGTTTGGTCTACAGGGATATGTGGCAATCCTCAGGGAAATATATGCCACGGGTAGACCAACTGGTAAAAGTAGCGCAACCAATCGTAGACATGGGATGCTGGCGAAGGGTTGAAACCAATGGCGGGGGATTCGAACAGATTAACCTCCTGTATGGTGAAAACCCGAATAAGTCAGTACGTGAATGGACGCAGGCATTTAATGATGCAGGCATACAAACACAAATGCTGGAAAGAGGCCTCAACGGGTTGCGAATGTTTCCTGTGCCAAGGGATGTGCGAAAGCTCATGTTTAAAGTGAAAAAGAAGCAAGGCACGGACATTTCCCGGTCATTTGACGGGTTAAACGACACCAGAAACCTGAAGCTTTCTATTGACTATGCCAAAGAAGGGGGAATGGTAGCTCAGGGTGCTTTATGTATTACCCATTCTAAAATTCATACGGTCGATTATTTTGTGAAGATGGCCGGAGAATTGATCGATATGGGAGCTGAAGAAATTGCCATCAAGGATATGGCGGGCATCGGTCGCCCGGTTTCTATCGGGAAAATAGTAGAAGGCGTTAAGTCTATTAAGAAAGATATTCTGGTACAGTACCATGGCCATTCAGGGCCTGGTTTTTCGGTAGCTTCATCACTAGAAGCGGCCAGGGCTGGTGCTGATATTATTGATGTAGGCATGGAGCCATTATCATGGGGTACCGGCCATGCTGATTTACTGGCAATCCATGAAATTCTGAGGGATGCAGGCTATTCTGTGCCTGACATCAACATGAAGGCCTATATGGAAGTGCGGGCTCTTACACAGGAGTTTATAGATGACTTTTTGGGGTATTACATCAACCCAAGGAATAGAATGATGAATTCCTTGCTTATTGCACCGGGATTACCCGGTGGCATGATGGGTAGCCTTATGGCTGACCTGGAAAATAACCTTTCCAGCCTGAACAAGTGGATGGCAAAAAACAACAAACCGGAAGTTAGCCAGGATGAATTATTAATAGCCCTGTTTGATGAAGTGAAAGAAATCTGGCCAATGATGGGTTACCCTCCGCTGGTTACACCTTACAGCCAATATGTGAAGAATGCCGCTTTGATCAACGTCATGCAGATCATGAAAGGCAAGGAGCGATGGAGCCTGCTGGATGACAATACCTGGGATATGCTGCTGGGTAAAAGTGGAAGACTACCCGGAAAGCTTTCCGATGAGCTGGTTAACCTGGCCAAGGAGCAAGGCAGGGAGTTTTTTGATGGTGACCCACAGGATCTATATCCCGATGCACTGGATCAGATGCGTAAGGAGATGGAAGAAAAAGGTTGGGATACCGGAGAAGATGATGAGGAGCTGATGGAGTATGCCATGCATACTGCCCAATACCTCAATTACAAATCAGGTAAAGCGAAACAGGATTTTGAAGCTGACCTGGCTAAAAAGAAAGCCGAAAAGGAACCGAAACCAATACCAGCAGCGGCACCTGCTGCAAATGGAGCTCCCCAGCCTAAATCTATGACAGTAGATGTCAATGGAGAAAAGTATCAGGTAAAGATCAGTTATGGTGAGGATACAGGTGCTTCTTCAGCAACTGCTGAGCAAGCAAAACCTGCCACACCAGCTCCGGCTGTTAGTGGAGATGCAAAGGAGATTACAGCGCCACTGGAAGGCAAGGTATATTTCACCAAAGACAATAGTGAAAAGCCCGTAAAGTTGGGTGATAAAATCAATGAAGGAGATGTGATCTGCTACATTGAATCAATGAAAGTAATCAATGCAGTAAAAGCAGACCAATCAGGCACTGTAGTGGAAATATGCTTCACCGATGGTGAAGAGGTGCTTGATGATGATGTCCTATTTAAAGTTCAGTAAACCCACAGCCGCATGAACTTATTTGAAAAGCTGTATCGGATGACAGCTATCTCGGATATTATCAGTGAGCCTCAGATTTTACTGATGCTGCTGATCGCTTTTATCCTCCTGTATCTGGGCATAAAAAAGCAGTATGAACCGCTTTTGCTTGTGCCCATAGCCTTTGGCATTTTGGTAGCCAATATTCCGGGGGGGCAAATGGGCGTGGTGAAAATTGATGAAGACATGGAGTTGCTGGCTATTGCCCGTGATCATGGCATCATGAACTTTCTCTATTATTCCCTAATCAAAACCGGCTTTCTGCCACCGATAATTTTCATGGGTGTAGGTGCTTTGACGGATTTTGGCCCTATGCTACGCAACCTGAGGCTTGCTTTTTTTGGGGCTGCTGCACAAATTGGCATTTTTACAGTGCTTTTTTCAGCAGTAGCGCTTGGTTTTACCATTAAGGAGGCAGCAGCACTGGGCATCATAGGCGGAGCTGATGGCCCTACAGCGATTTACACCACCATCATATTGGCACCGCATTTATTGGGTCCAATTGCTATAGCAGCCTATTCTTACATGGCTCTGGTACCGGTGATTATACCCCTGGTGGTACGATTCACTACCACCAAAAAGGAACTTATGATCAACATGAAAAAAATGGATCGTGAGTTTCCAAGCAAGGTGGAAATTAAAAACCTACAAACACTGAAAATTATTTTCCCTGTGGCAGTAGGTACTATCGTAGCAATATTGGTGCCCTCGGCCGTGCCGCTTATCGGCTTTTTAATGTTTGGAAACCTGGTGAAAGAAATAGGTGCCGCTACGGGTAGGTTGTCCAAAGCAGCATCGGATACCATACTAAATGCAGCTACTATTTTCCTTGGATTAACAGTAGGTGGTACCATGACTGCCTATGCCTTCCTCAATTGGGAGACCATCATGATCATTGTTGGTGGATTTGTGGCATTCGCTATTTCAATAGCCGGTGGCATATTTTCTGTAAAGATTTATAATCTTTTTGCAAGGAAAAAAATTAACCCACTCATTGGCGCTACTGGTTTGAGTGCGGTGCCTATGGCCTCACGGGTTGCTAATGAAATAGCATTGAAGCATGACCCTTCAAATCACCTGCTGCAATACGCTATGGCAAGTAATATTTCCGGGGTAATTGGATCGGCAGTAGCTGCAGGTGTTTTAATATCTTTTTTGGGGTAATTTGTAATTTTTTTAAATTGTTGTTTGCTTTTGCATCAATTCGTTGATCCGAATAGATTTATGGGCAAATACCTAAGCAGCATTTAAAACCTAAACCTAGCTAAATGAGTGGAAATGTTATTGAATTTAATGACGGCCGCAAAATAGATGAAAGGGAGTTTACAGATAAGCGGAACGGCAGGGTCGTTGAATTTTTCGAGAAAAGAGGAATACCAATTCAGTTAAAAGGAGAGCGACAAAACCCTATGATCATTATAGATGAGGGGTTGATTCTTAGCGCCTATGTAAAAAACTTTGAGTTGATATTTGTAGATAAGCCCTACGAAGGAGAGACCATTCAGCGTGTAAAGCTTACCTACCAAAACATCAAAAATTACCCGGTCAAAGAATTGTTTGATACCCTGAAGCAAGCGGAGCATCTATGTGGTTATCGCATTAAGCTCAAAGGTCACGATCTGTTTCTTTGTGGCTACCAGCACAAATCAAGAGATAATAGCCTGCTCTACTCGCATGACAAGCTTTACCCTGTTTTCGGTAAGATAGACCTGCATGTATACAAAGGTGAGGAGCTTGTTACCGATATTATGGATAAAATATCGAAGGATTATGATGTGGAGCTCAATCAATACGAGAACCGTTATTTTAAATAATCCTATTTCACTAAATCCTGGTTGCGTGTCTTCACTAATAAGAAATGTAAAAAAATAGTGGCTAATGAGGACACCATCCATAGAGGACAGAAAGGGATATTAGTAAGTAGGGAAAATCACCATTATCTATAGCCTACTTATGCTGAAGTATATTCTATGGGCTGACTCACAATTTCCTTTTTCATTGCAGTAGATTTGTGTAAACTCATACTAGAATACTGTTATGGATCGGACACAAAAACTCATCGCAATTATTGGTGCCGGCACGGGCATTTCTCAGGCCGTGGCACAGCGGTTTGGCAAGGAGGGCTATGCTATTGCTCTGGTAGCACGCAATGAAGAAAAGCTCAGATCGCTACAGCAGGAACTATTCGAACAGGAATATCAGGCCCATATTTTTGTAGCTGATGCTGCTGACAAAGCGAGCCTAGAAGCCGCTATAGATCGCATAGAAGATCAGGTAGGCGAGATCAGTGTGATGCTTTACAACGCCGCCCGGTTGAAGAAAGTGAATGTGCTCGAAGAGACGGCTGAAAGCATCCTTGATGACATGAAAATTAATATTGGGGGTGCGCTTACTGCTGTTCAAAAGGTGCTCACGCCCATGAAAGTGAAAGATAAGGGCACATTGCTATTTACCGGGGGTGGGTTAGCGCTTACGCCACACTCTGACTACAGTTCTCTGGCCATCGGCAAGGCAGCGCTCCGCAATCTGGTACATCAGGTAGCTCATGCCCTGAGGTTTACTGACATAAAAGTGGGTACAGTTACCGTTAGAGGCATTGTGAGTGAACAAGATCAAAAATACAATCCTCAATTAATCGCGGAGGAATTTTGGAAGCTGCACAGCCAGAAAGGCAAGGATGAAGTAGAGATCTACTATTAAAATTACTTCCAAAATAATAGTAGTTGCCGAAACAATTTAATTAAAAAAACCTCGACAAGGTTCAAACCCTTGCCGAGGTTAATTTGGAGGTAACAAGAAAAGCCACCTTTTTTAGGAGCCTAGCTTCTCTTCTTCTTTTTCCTGCTTGGGTGCTACATAATCAACGCCCTTTTCTTTGAGCAGCTTGTTGAAAGCAGGCACATCTTCGTTGAGTATAGCTTCCATGGGCTTCTTGCGGGTTTCCCACATGGTCTTCAAATCCTTATAAAGGTCTTTTTCACCTTTGGTTACCGGAGGCATATTGCCATCCAGCGTTTGCATCAGGTTGTGCAGCTGATGATCTAGCTGACTCCTGAAGTTGATCACATCCTGGAAAGTGGTCTGTTTGGGAGAGATCAATGTGCCTTCTGTCTCATTGATCTTATCGGTGATTTCCTTTCCACGCTCCTGGATATCTTCATCATTTTCCAGGCGATTCATCCAGTCCTTCATTTGCCCGCGTACCTGCTGCATTTGCTTCACACCATCGTATAAGGTTTCGATATCCTGATAAATTTCCTGAAGCATTTGCTGCTGTTCAGCTATCTGAGCAGCTGAGGCCTCTTCTCTGGGGTCTGCCAATACATCAAAGCTTTGACTCTGACTAACATCTCCATAGCTGAGCCTCGCAGTATAGGTGCCGGGCCCTACCGTGTAGCCTTTCATGCCTCCACCGGTAAATGACATCACATATACACCTTCGGCGGGTTTGAGGTCATCAACTTTTAGGTCCCATTTTGCTACATTCATACCCGCTTTTTTCGCGACCTGATTGCTCTTGTCTTTTGCATCTGAACTCATGCTTCGAATCACATTGCCGGAGGCATCCAATATATCCAGCTTCAGTGGAATGGTATCACCTTCGGCAACCTCTTTCATGTAGTATTTGATAGAGGCACCGCTATATGGATTTTCGCCTACGCCCGGCATAGGGAAAAAGAACCCAAATCCTCGGGTTTTTACTGCATCTTTTGGTTCATATAGATATGCAGTGGCTGAAGCTACTTCATTGGATACTGCTCGCATCGGCTTGATATCATCCAGAATCCAGTAAGACCGACCATGAGTTGCTGCCAGCAAATCATCCTGATGCACCATCAGGTCAGTGATGGGAGTCATGGGTAAATTGCTTTGCCATTGTTGCCAGGCAGCACCACCATCGAAAGAGATGTATAAGCCCCGCTCAGTGCCGGCGTAAAGCAAGTCCTTACGAACAGGGTCCTCACGAACTACTCGTGCATACGCCCCCTCCGGAATATCTCGCTGCACCTGTGTCCAGCTGCTGCCATAATCGGTCGACTTATAAATGTAGGGTTTAAAGTCACTCAATTTGTACCGCATCATCGTGATGTAAACAGTGGCGGGATCATGCGGTGACACATCGATACTGTTGATGATTCCCTCAGGGCCAGGGCTTACATTGGCCCAATTTTTACCCCCATCTCTGGTTACATGCACAAAACCATCATCTGCACCGGTATATAATACATTGGCATCATGTGGAGATTCGGCAATGCTCATCAAAGTATGGTAGGTTTCACCACCGGCACCTTCATTGGTAATTGGTCCTCCTGTTTTACCTAGCTTCTCAGGGTCGTTGCGGGTAAGATCGCTCGATAATTCATCCCAGCTTACACCTCTTGTGGTTGATTTATGTAGGATGTTGCTGCCATAATAGATCACATCGGGATTATGCCTGGATACAATAACAGGGGGGTTCCAGTTGAAGCGGTATTTCATCTCATCCGTTGGCTCCCCAAGGTCATCTATTGGCCATGGTTTGATGGCTTTCTGCTTACCGGTTTCCTGGTTGTATTCATCAATCATACCTGTGATGTTGGAAGAGTACAGGTATTTAGGGTTATTGGGATCAAAAGCAACATGAGCCGCTTCTCCACCACCAACACCGCGCGTCCAGTCGTAGGGTGTAATGCCGAACCCATCAGTTCTCGAAGGGATCGCTACGGTTGTGTTATCCTGCTGCCCACCATAAAGCCAGTAAGGGAAACGGTTGTCTGCATTTACCCGGTAAAACTGCGCCGTAGGTTGAGTTTCCTGTCTCGTCCAGCTTTTTCCGCCGTTGAAGGTGACCGTAGCGCCTCCATCATCAGAGCTGACCATATTTTCAGGGTTGTCGGGGTTTATCCACAAATCATGGTTATCGCCATGGGGCACCATAATGTTGCTGAAGGTCTTACCACCATCGATAGACTTCATAAATGGAGCATTCAGCACGAAAACTGTATTTTCATTGGTAGGGTGGGCAAATACGTGCATGTAGTACCACGAGCGGGTATGAAGCATGCGCTCGCTGGTTTGTTGTTTCCAGCTGCTGCCACCATCGTTAGAGCGGTATAGGCCGCCCTCTTTGCCCTCAGCCTCCACGATAGCGTACACCACCTGGTTATTAGCAGGACTTACAGATACGCCGATTTTGCCCATCAGTTTAGGTAAGCCTTTCTCCAGTCGGGACCAACTGTCACCACCATCGGTGGATTTCCAGATGCCACTGCCATCACCACCACTGCGCACAAACCATGGATCACGGTCATGATCCCAGAAGGCTGCGTACAATACCCGCGGGTTGGTCACGTCCATACTTAGATTATTGGCACCACTGGATTCATTTACAAAATGCACTCTTTCCCAGTTGGCACCACCATCATCAGATCGGTAGATGCCGCGATCCTGACTTGGGCCATACGGATTACCTTGTGCGGCTACATACACCAGGTCGGGGTTGGTAGGGTGCACCCGGATCTCAGATATCTGGGAAGTGCTTTCCAGTCCAATATTTTCCCATGTTTTGCCAGCATCAGTCGATTTGTAAACACCATCACCGTGGGAAGTCATTACGCCGCGTATACACGCTTCACCTGTACCTACATAAATCACGTTAGGGTCGGAAGGAGCAACAGTTACTGCCCCAATGGATGTAGCGTGGAAAAAACCGTCAGAGATGTTCTCCCAGGTAAGACCGGCATCAGAGGTTTTCCAAACACCACCACCGGCAGTGCCCATGTAGTAGGTGAGTGGGTCACCGATCACCCCAGTGGAGGTGAGAGAGCGACCACCACGAAACGGACCAATGTTTCTCCATTTCAGTTCGGAAAACATGGCTTCATCCATGGCTGTGCCTGGTGGGTCATCATTTTTTTTCTTGCGCTGTGCATGAAGTGGTATCACCATAAGCAAGGCAAGCAATAAGGTTAGGAATCGGTTAATGATCATAAAAATGAGATTTTGAATGAGTATTGTATGTAAATTACAAATTATGAGGAGAGAATCTACTATGTACCTGTGCAACAGTGTAGATTGAACACCAGAAGGTTTAAACAGGCAATAAATGGCAACAATTGAGAATATTCAAAAGCTGATCGTAAGGGATCTAGATCGAACTATTGAAGAACTGAGCTTGTACAAAGATGAGGCTAACCTTTGGCTAAAGCCTGAAAGCATTAATAACTCTGCGGGCAATTTGATGCTGCACTTGTGCGGCAATCTCAAGCATTTTGTAGGTGCATTGCTGGGCGATACCGGCTATATCCGTAACCGAGACGAGGAGTTTTCGCTCAAAGATATACCGGCCACTTACCTCAAAACCAACCTGGAAGAAGCCAAAGCTGTAGTAGAGCGTACATTATCCGGCATGCAGGACAATCAGTTGGAAGAAGATTTTCCCGTTGAAATGTTTGGCAGCAAGCAAACCATTGGCTTTATGCTGCTACATCTGGCTACCCATTTAAATTACCACCTGGGACAGATTAATTATCATAGGAGGTTGTTGGAGGGGTAGGTACTAGCTTTTAGGGGTCAATAACATTAATGAGTTCAATGTTGCACGTTTGTCCTTCATGGTTTCGATACAAATATCTTACTATGCCAAATTCTGGGTGAAACCAATAATCCAATGTAGAACTGCCAAATTCTGAAATGGCCTCAGATTTAATATGTGTGCAATTTTTCAGGTCTTGAAATGGGATATTTACCGAAGCTATATCGACCACCTCGTAATAATGCTGCACTTGAGTATTTGACCAAATACCCCAGCCATCATGAATGTTTAATCTGCTCGTCCATTTATTGCCGAGAATAAGGTCGGTGTATCGAATGTTGGGAAAAGGAGCAATTTCAGTGAAATAATATTGATTAGCTCTAAAAGGGTGCAGCCAAAGGTTATTTTTATCTTCTATAAACCCTGTTTCTTCCTTATTAGTCCAATCTATAGTTCGGGATGGGTTGATATTATAGGACTCTATCCTTTCTTTCTCATTTTTATCGAATTCATATTGGATCAGCAAAGTAGACTGTGTACTATCATAAGTCCAGACCTTTCCTATGTTCACCATCCGGATTTTTTGGTCGGAGATTAATTCCTGGTTTTTATCCCAGTATTGTGCCTGAAATATAAATTGACGGCAAGGCTGATAAATTAGGTTTTGTTCTTTTTCAGACACTTCACATGCAACTTGATCAAACTTATATTCACTGTCAGTGCATAACCAGAATAAGGAAATGATAAGTACAAATACGATATATGGAGACTTAATCTTCAATTAAAAAGCTTTAGTTACAGTTCTAACTATTTTTTCTTTACCTGCTTTTCTTAGTTAAAGCAACTTTAACATGAGATAACAGCCAATTTTTGTGGTACTCGATGAGTATCTCAAAAATAAGCACTTGAGCGTTTCTCAGATTCAATCTTTACATACATCAGACTTTATTGAAGGTACCTCTGAATTTTTAGTATCGATAGTCGATTTGAGAAATAAGCTTTATTCTCACTATTCAATATCTTTATTTACATGATAGATTTGGTTAAGTCAAACTTGGGGAGGTTAAAAGAAATCAGTTCTAAACACGCTGTGTCTGAACTCTATTTATTCGGATCGGCGGCTTCAGATTCATTTAATGATGAAAGTGATTTAGATTTTGCTGTTGTATTTAAGGATACGCTTTCGCCTTTAGAACAAGGAGATGCATTTTTTAATTTATTGGATGACCTTGAGGAACTATTTCAGAAACGTATCGACTTGATTTCATTCAGAGCTATTAAAAACCCAATTTTCATGGAGGAAATTAATAGGTCTAAAGTTTCTTTATATGCCGCCTAAAGCAATTTTGAAATACATTTTAGATAATAGTGTTCAGCAATGCTATTTCTAAGTCACTATCCCCTCTAATTTTTAATACCCCAAACTATCACTACCTTTATTTCAGTGCACAGGATTGTAAAGACCATAGCCGTAAGTACTAAAGGGTGCATGATCAAGTAATCAAATATTATTAGCCATGGAAAGAAGCATCATCACAGCAATAGTTATCAGTCTAGCATTGATGGCTTGTATGCCAGATAAAGCCAGCGACACTACAGCAGCATCTGCCACGCAGGAAGCAGAAGCAAAATCCACGTCAGCTCAGGATCAAAAAACCTATGTCCCGATAGAAACAGATGAGGCATTGGTAGCTACTTCCCTGATGGCTGCTCCTGCCGCAGCTAGAAACAACTGTACGGTGATTGGCTACAATCTTCAGGGTGAGTTTGTCACTTTCAGGGAAGGCACCAATGAGTTTATCGTGCTGGCCGATGACCCAAAAAAGAAAGGCTTTAGTGCAGCCTGCTACCACAAAAGCCTGGAGCCTTTCATGGCCAGAGGCCGTGCGTTAAAAGCCGAAGGCAAAAGCAGGGAGGAGATCTTTGAAATCAGGGCTGCTGAAATAGCTTCCGGAGCATTGAAAATGGGGGATGCAGGGTCTACACTGCATATTTATTTTGGCTCTAGTGATCTGTATGATCCTGAAAGCTTTGCCGTGGAAGATGCGCGCTACCGCTATGTCGTGTACATGCCATATGCTACAGCGGAATCTACCGGTCTACCCATCCAGCCTGTGGCGCCCAACCACCCATGGATCATGGATCCCGGTACCCATCGGGCGCATATCATGATCAGCCCGGTTGATCCTGGTTCGTGAGAGGATAAATCCCTAAGACTTCTTAATTTAAGTTTGCGGATCAACAACAGAAATAGGGATTTTTCAATTAAAACCTCCAGATAATGGCTCTATCCAAAAAGCTGCCTGTGCTTACTTTCTATCAGTTCTCTATAAGCCACTTGAAGGTCTGTAGATAAAAAGGATTGAGGTATGTATTCAAGCCACTGAGAGGGAAGTTTAGAGTATTTATTGAGAATATTTTCTGCTGTTTTAGCCGGTATGCCAGAAGTAGCCATTGCCCTTTGAAAATCAGATATTTTTAGTCGTTTCTTTTTTCCGCTTAAAGTCAGTGCCAGTTCTTCATCATCACCTTCTACAACCAGCGCTGTAGCTATTAGATCATAGGCAGGAGCTAATTCATATTGCTCAAGGTTATTTTTTATCAACGAAAAGTTTTTCAAATGCATATCGGCATTTCCGGTCAGGAAACAAAAGAGTGTCAATTCATAAAACCTAACCAGATCAAGCCCCGGATTGACACTATACTGCCTGATTGCTTTCCCGATTTGCTCATGGGATGATTTGTATTTATCCTCTGTTAGCCTGCCCAGCAATTGGCACATATCCTCCATGTGCCTTTTGATACCCCCAACGCGATCCATTCTTTTGGTGATATAGGCCAACTCCCCGGAACCCAAACGTACCAGTGAATGCTCGGCGGTTTTGATTTTTGACATTTGTGCAAGGTGCATGGTCAAATCCTCTATTTGCGGCAACTCTGCCCACATAGAGGATTGTGGCTTTAGGATATATTGACCCCAAAGCCCTACTAAAGTCAATTTATCAGGTTCATTATCTGGCTTTTCGATATGTAATGACAATTTGGGTTGTACCCCGGTAACGGTGGTTTTCCCTTTTATCATTTGCTCCGCCAATTTGAGCAAATCATCCTCCGAGTAAGGTATCTGAGGTGGATTAGAAGATATAAATATTTTTCTGCTACAATTTGGGTGATAATCGCTTGCTGATTCTTTATAGCAGTATAAACATTTCATAATTCAGGCTCTATCGACACAGCACCAATACAATCTTTGCAGGCTACCAAAAGAATGCCCATTCTGTCCTTTTCATTGACTTTCCAATTTTTTTCAACAATATCCAGTATCCAACCCTCGGGGATAAGGCCATCGAAAAATGGAAATAAAATATTAGAATGATACGGCTCCATTTGTAACGGCAATGTCAAACTTATAGGTTCACCACCCTTCTCCAGGTAGTCAGCGTTATATTGAAAATGGTATCCCTCACCATCTTCGGTGAGCATACCGGCCCAACGGTCTTGATAATAAACCTTAGCTTTTCTCATCTCTGTTGGCAGCTATTGGGCCCAATTCATATCCAAAAAGTTGTAAGACCTGATTTACCTTGTCCATTCTTAATGTAGGTTTTCCCTGCTCAAGATCCCTTACGAATCGTAAGCCAACCCCTGCTGAAAATGACAGGTCTTCCTGCTTTAAACCGGCCTTTTTTCTTTTTTCTTTAACAAATTGAGCTAATGAGTTTTTCATTTAAACTATACCCTTTAGGGTGTAATATAGTCATAAAATCATTTAATATACCAGATAGGGTATAAAATCATTTTCATTCAGAACATTATATCTTATCGGGTATAATTAAATCATAAAAAGGGAAAACTAAGCTTTACGAATATATTCCCCATAAAGCCCTTCTGCCCATATCTTATAAGCCTTTTCGGAAGGGTGGTAGCCATCTTCAGCGAGGTTATCAATGTCTGTTGAAAAGACGATGGGTGCATAAGCAACCTTTTGCATTTTACAATGCCTGGCCAGGATGCTATCAAATAGGTATGTCCGAAATCCGGCGATCACTCTCAATGGCTGCGGTAATGCCGTAAAGAGATACACCGGTGGCAGGCCATTGTAAATAATGTTGGCAGCAGGGAACCTATGCTTCAGCAGATCAGTCAATGTTTTCAATGATTGCTGCCATTGGTAGATGCTGGTAAGCTTGGTCACATCATTGACACCCACTTCGATGATGATGTAATCAAATTGCATCTGCTCCAGATTTTGGGCGGATAAGATCACATCCTTAATGCGATGGCCATTGGTACCTTTGATCAGGTAATCCACTTGATATTTATTGGCCAATAGACGTATCAACTGTCCCGAGAGCGCTTTTTCCATTGATTTTGCGCCCACCCCGGCAATGGTAGAGTCGCCAAGAAATACGATTTGCAATTTCGGCTGACCTGAATTGCCTGCCAGTCCTGCTCTTGGTCCCGGAGCTTCAGGTAGGCGTACAGTATCTTTTCTTGTACGATACCCCTGCCACATAATCAATGGGCTTAGTAGAACTACAACCAGGTTCCACAGCAGATTCAAAATATAGTATCTCCACATTATGGATTGAAAATTAGTAGATTCACGGCATATCTAGCTCGCTATGATGGATAGAATAATAAAAGTGTTGGCAGCTACAATGCTGGTCTGTTTGGTTTTGGCTCTGATTTTATTGGCACCGGTAGACCGTACCCCATATCCTGAAATGGATTATTACCGGCAGACTATGGAGCGGCTGGAAGACCTGGAAATAGCTGGAAGTTCAGCAGGAGACACACTTGTAGTTGGGTGGGCCAAAATCAACCTTACTCCCGACCAACCTGTGCCATTGGCAGGCTATGGCAAACGCCGGGGTGCACATTACACGCAGGTTCATGATAGTATTTATGTAAGGGCATTCGTATTTTCAAATGGAGCACATAAGGCTGTTTACCTGACTGCCGATTTGCTTATCATTCCACCGCTGGTGTACGAGGCACTTTTAGAAAAGCTTAATGGATCAGGCTTTGGCCCAGACAATTTGCATCTGACTGCCACCCACAGCCACAGCAGTATTGGTGGCTGGCAACCTGGGTTTGTCGGCTCCCTGTTCAGTGGAGAATTTGATCCGGCGATTGTTGACTTTATTGCACAAAAAATGGCTGATGCTATCCTCTCAGCAGAAAGCCGCCTGGTAAAGGCCAGGGTAGGGTTTACTGCCATTCAGGCACAAAACCTGGTGAGAAATCGACTGGTAGGTGATATGGAAGGTGTCGTTGATCCCTGGTTCCGGATGATGAAGATAGTACGCGATGATGGCAGTACCGCCTTGTTGACCAGCTATGCGGCACATGCTACCTGTTTAGGAGGTAGCTTCATGCAGCTTTCGGGCGACTACCCCGGAGCACTGGTCAGGGCTATTGAGGCGGATACATCGATTGATTTTGCCGCCTTTGGAGCTGGAGCAATGGGCAGTATGGCACCCTTAGCACCGCCGCTATCAGACCTGGAGGAGATTGATTACATGACTGATAATCTGATTGACCAAATCATGCTTTTGCAGTCAGTCATACCGATAAATTATACCACCGAGCTAAAATCCAGCCGACTATCGGTCGGTATGCGGGAGCCTCATTTTCGAATTGCGACCCACACAAGGCTCCGGCCATGGGTATTTCAGCAGGTTTTCGGTGAAGTCCAGCCTAGTATCAATAGCTTACAAATCGGCTCGCAGTTGATCATAGGCACCCCCTGTGATTTCTCCGGAGAACTTATCGATACAATTGATCAGCGCCTGAAAGCAGAGGGCATCTATCCCATGGTTCACAGCTTTAATGGTGCTTACCTGGGTTACATCACTAAAGATCAATGGTATGATCGCAATAAATACGAAACCCGTACTATGAATTGGTTTGGCCCGTACAACGGGAGTTATTTTAGCGAACTGATAGATTCTGTGGCTAATAAAACGGTGAGAGCAAGATGAGTGGCTATTGATTTCGATTATTTCTGCTTATTCATAATGTATGCATTTATCAAATCATGCAGTAGATTTTGGTTCACTATTGCAGAGTAGCCTGCGGTAAGGAAACAGCAATAAATAATCCAACAATTTCATCTTAACCAATGACATTGAAAAGAATAATTTTATTCAAGCCCTTATTTTTGTACGGAAATTATACGTACATTTAAACTAAATACTTTTACTAGGCATTAGATTAAAATAAAGGATTTAACCATGTCAACTTTATCAAAAGACAGAATCGATGTAAGAATTACTAAAGAACAAAAAGAATTTTTTAAGTATGCGTCGGAATTAAGGGGCTATAAGAGTCTATCTGAATTTATAATACATTGTGTTTTTGAGGAGTCAAATAAGATTGTTAAGGACAACAATTTGATTGTCAAAACTTTGGAAGATAAAGAAAAGTTTATTGAGGCATTAATCAATCCACCTGCCCCAAATACCACTTTGCAAAAAGCCCAAATGAAATACAATAAATTTGTTGAGTCCGGTGCAATTGACAATCGAAATCCTCAATAAAAGCCATAAAAAGCAGGAGTTTGATTGTGGCATCTCGATGCTGAATAACTACATTCGGCAACAGGCTAAACAGGACGTGAAAAGAGATTTATCAGCATGTTTTGTTTTAGTCGAACAATCAAATTCACGTGTAATTGGGTATTACACTTTATCTTCTAATTCAATACCTCGAGCTGATTTTCCTGACTTATTGATTAAAAGACTGCCACCTTCTTACACAAACCTACCTACGATACTGTTAGGCAGGTTGGCAATAGATAAGGAGTATAAAGGGAATGGTTTTGGAGAGTTAATTTTAATGGATGCACTAAATCGATCTGTTAATATTGCTAAAGACCTAGGTACATTAGCAGTTGTCGTTGACCCTGTTGACAAAAATGCCAGGTATTTTTATGAGCGATATGGATTCATGGAATTGACTGGGTCAGGAAAAATGTTTTTACCAATAAAAACCATTCAGCAACTGGCATTCAATTAAACATATTTCTAGTTATCTCAAATAGGCTTTTCTGCCAGGATATTTTTATTTGTTAATAATTAATATTGACCCATGAAGGCAGCTACAATAAGAAAATATGGGGATGCCACTGTTTTTCAAACAGAGGAGGTATCCATGCCTCAGCCAAAAGAAAATGAAGTATTGGTACATGTGAAGTATGCTGCGGTAAACCCAATAGAGGCTATGCAAAGGAAGGGGCACCTTAAATGGCTCTATACCAAGGGAATGCCCAGGATTTTGGGGAGTGATTTTGCCGGGGTGGTTAACAAAACAGGGACCAGTGTATCAGGCTTTAAAGATGGTGACCATGTATTTGGAATGCTTTCAACCCTGGAAGGCGGCAGCTATGCAGAATATGTGACCATCAGGGAAGATCAACTGAGCCTTGCTCCAAAAAACTTTAGCCCTGCTGAAAGTGCCGGATTACCGCTGGTATGTCTTACTACCTGGCAGGCACTGCAGGATCTTGGTAAAATGAAGCCGGGACAGAGAATATTGATCAACGGAGCTTCCGGTGGTGTTGGTGTATACGCCGTGCAACTTGCCAAAGCCATGGGTGCTACAGTCACTGCTGTTACCAGCTTCCGCAATAAAGACTTGGTTGAGCAACTGGGTGCAGATCGGGTGCTGGATTATACGAATTGCAGCATTGTGGACTTAAATGACCTCTATGATATTTTCTACGATGTTTATGGCAACTATTCGATAGGGCAGATAAAGCATTTGCTACAAAAAAATGGAAGCTACATTACTACAATCCCAAGCCCCTCCAATTTTATCGATCAGGCTCGAACAATTTTCAGTGCCAAAAAGGCTAAAGTGGTAGTTGTTCAGCCCAATGGTGAGCAACTACATAAAGTGGCAAAACTCTGCGAGGAGGGCAAAATAAAACCCGTGATAGATAGTACTTTTGCGCTCAACGAAATGGCGCTAGCCCATGAAAAATTACGAACCAAACGTGCCCAAGGCAAAATTATCATTCAGGTTGCTGGTTAAAGTGCTGCTGGCCTGCAGCCTGTGGACAACTTCCTTTACCGTATGGGCACAAGCTGATAGTACTCAGATTGATTCGCTCACCTTAAAGATCGGTCAGATGATCATGATAGGCCTGGGAGAATTTAATCAACCGACTTCCAATGATCCGATATTTGAAGCGGCTAGGACCGGTACTGTCGGTGGTGTGGTGGTCTATGAAAAAAACGTAGATCCAAAAGCACCCTACGAAAGTCTGATAGGAATCAACAATCGCCTGCAAGACAATGCGATGATTCCTTTATTCATTTCAATAGATGAAGAGGGTGGGTTGGTCAATCGTTTGAAGCCAAAATATGGTTTTCCGGCCACAAAAAAGGCTTCAGAATTAGGATTTGCCAACAACCTGGACT
Organism: Cyclobacteriaceae bacterium; assembly: GCA_965227155.1. GTDB lineage: Bacteria > Bacteroidota > Bacteroidia > Cytophagales > Cyclobacteriaceae > UBA6059. The sequence goes on along the minus strand of OZ245731.1, from coordinate 1,318,317 downwards.
CTACAGCTTACTACGCCAGTCTCACTTCACAATTGTTGGACTCACTTGGCATTAACCTCAATTATGCTCCGGATATTGATGTCAATGTAAATGCAGAAAACCCGGTTATAGGAAAACTTGGCCGATCCTTTGGAGCAGACCCATATGCCGTGTCTCGTCATGCACAGGCCGTGGTAGAGGCCCACCGTAAAGATAGTGTGGGTACTGTCATAAAGCATTTTCCCGGGCATGGCAGCTCATCTACCGATACGCACAAGGACATCACCGATGTATCCGCATCGTGGATGTTTTACGAGCTTTTACCATTCAAAGCATTGATCGATTCTGGTAAGGTGGATGCCATCATGACTGCCCATATCATCAATGCGCGGCTTGACACGGCCAGGTTACCTGCCACCTTATCCAAATCAGTGATTACCGGTATGCTGCGGGATTTCATGGGCTACAAGGGCGTGGTGATTTCGGATGATATGCAGATGCATGCTATCAGCAAGCATTACGGTCTGGAAAATGCGATTGAATTGAGCATCAATGCAGGTGTAGACATTATCATGTTTGCCAACAATGTGCCACAAACCCAACGCCGAAAAGTCGATGAGATTCAAGCGATCATACGTGGTAAGGTAACTTCCGGAGCGATTTCCGAAGCAAGGATCGATGAAGCCTTCCAGCGTATTATGGCCTTGAAAAAGAAGCTTGGCATTATTGAAACAGCACCCATCGATACCTTAAAAAAAGAAGGGACTCAGGATTGAGTACCCTTCCAGACTGAACTTGAAAAAGTCTTAATTCATAGGTTTTACTGAGCCTATGCCATCGCTATTCAGTTTTTGAGTTTTAGGATTGCCGGCAAATCTGATTTTGCCTACGCCACTTACATTGCCATCAATGCTTTCGGAGGCATAAATAGTGATACTGCCAACGCCATCTACACTGGCGATCACATCCCTGCATCTCAGATCCTCGCCATCTATTTTACCGGCACCATCCACAGAGATTTTAGCATAATTGGCTGTACCAGAAAGGTTAAATGATCCAGCACCAGAAATGGAAGCCACCAATTCGTCCACCTCTATATCCATGGTGGCTTTTTGTGCACCATTGCATTCCAGCCTCAATCGATCACCTCGGAGTATACTTTCGGTTTCAATACTACTGGCACCGTCTGTAACAATTTCTACCAGCATTCTGTAGGTAATCCATAAATCCACATCAGGAGCATTGTCAAGCCATCCTTTTGATTTATAATCAATAACAAGTGTGTTCCCATTGACCTCCGTTTTAATATCAGCCAGCTCATAATCTCTATCATCAAGGTCTACTATTATTTCATGCGTATCGCCTTGAATCAGATATATCTTGCCGGCTCCTTCCAGCCTGATTTTGTTAAAGGCATCCAGGTTTCGGGTTTCGCGTTGGGCGGATACTGATATGGATAGACAAAGCAGCAGACTAAAAAATAAGGTTCTTTTCATGGTTCAGTTTTCTTTTTTAATGAGATGCAAAAAATAATGAAAGGTTGCATGGCTAGGCTTTAATTTTTTCCAGCATGGCTGCCATAGCCTCCTGGATAGCGGTTACAGCTTTGGCAGGCCTTACCAACACCTCAAAATTGATGATCTTTCCGGCATCATTTAATGTGATGATATCAAAGCCAATAACCTTGACCTCATCGATACTGCCTTCAAACCGAAGGGCCCACTGCTTTTCTTCTCGAATCATTTGTGTGTACGCAAACCCTTTAAGCACCTGTGTGGCTGCCATCAGATACATCATGGTGATGGGCTTACCTTTTTGAGGGGTGAAAACTACCGGACTGTGAAAGACCACTTCATCAGCCAGAAGCTCCTTAAGCAGTTTGTGGTCATGGGTTTCAGTGAAATTGATCCAATGGGTGAAGGCTGTATTTGTCATTCGTTTTTCAGGGTTTGTGCAGGGTTGACATTAATTGATTTTAAGGATTGAAATGAAATGGTTGTAATACAAATTAAAATGAAGAAAATGCCTAAAAGTACCCCATCTAATAAATCCGGATTAATTCTATACGCATAATTATTCAGCCAAAGGTTAATTATATACCATATAGAAGGAATCGCAATGATTATTGAAGAGACAAAAACTATTAGATAATTCTTCAAAATGAATTTTAGTAAGCTGATCGGTGTAGCACCAAAAACCTTTCTAATACTTAACTCTTTGATTTTTTGCTTATTGGTAAAACTCACGATACTGACCAACCCAATAATGGTAATAATCAATGAGATGATTGATATTAGTCTCATTAAATCAGCATTGCGTTTCTCTTTATCTATAAGCTTAGCAGTCATATTTTCAAGATATTGAAATTCAAAAGGGCTTAATATTCCGGCATTATTCCAAAGCTTTTCAATTTTAGAAATTTGGTGGTTTTCATTCTGAGTTGCGAAATGGATAATAACGTTTTCCTTTAAATATCTCTCATCATGTCGAAATAAGACGGTTGGTGGAATTTTATTTTCGAAAGAAGAAAAATGATAGTCGTTTATAATGCCAATTATTTCACCTGACTTATCACCAAGCATTTTAGAGTTAAATTTCTTGCCAATTGGATTGCCTTCAATCATTTTGGCTAAACTTTCATTAATGATGATATTAAAGGAATCAGAGGTAATGCCAGGGTTAAAATCACGACCTTCAATCAATTTAGCACCCACTGTTTCTATAAACTCAGGATCCACAGCATTGTATTGGACTCTTATTTTTACTGAATCAGTATTTAATGAGAAAAACGACATCATCCTGGTATTGTAATCAGAGCCTACCCACTTATAAAGGGAGGTACCTGCTAGCCTAATACCTGATTCGTTTTTTAAAGCATTTTTGAATGCTTTCCAATTGGAAGAGGGCGCCGCCATTGGCCGTTGTAAAGATATCCTGGAGTGATCTTCGTATCCTATATTCTTACTTGCTAAAAAGCTCATTTGTTGCCATACATAAAAAGTGGCCAAAACCACGATTAGAGTAAAAAAACCTTGAATAAAGATCACTACATGGTAATGTAATGATTGGGTTTTCGATAGTATACTATTACCTAGGATCTTGGATAAATATCCATAGACAACTAAATATGTCATTAATAGAGTTAATCCAAATACAGTTAAACCTACAAGTAGACCTTCTAAACTGAGAGTTTCGATCAACCTCATATCAAGCAAATCGATTAAAAAATATATATCAATCAAATAGGACACAAAGAAGCCTAAGATTGCAACTATGAAACAGGTGAGAAATATTTCAAAGCCAATTTGTAACTGAAGATCAAATGCCGATAAGCCTAACTGCTTTCTGATATCAAATTCCTGCTTTCTTTCTATCATTTGTGACAAAAGCAAAATGATGAAATTTGAAAAAGCTGCAAAAAAAAGTAGTAATCCACCGATACCAATTATCTGAACTTGCATAAGGTTTCCTAATTCAGCATGTTCAAAATTGGCTTTGGAGTGGAAATGAATATCTTTTAGAAGGATTAGTGAAAGCTTGAAGTCTTTTGTTTCATTTTCGCCAATGATATTATTCAAAGTAGAAGAAATAAACTCAGTATTTTCAATATCATTAGCCGTTTTGAAGTACACATAGTACATCGGGTATTTCAACCTGGTAGATTGCTCCCAAAAATCACCTAAAGCAACTTCTCCTCTAAGTAGATATTCAAATTGAAAATGAGATTGTTTTGCTGGGTCAGCAACCACAGCAGTAACAACTATTGGAGAACCATCATTTTGTACTAGATAATCGATCTGTTTACCTATGGGATTTTCTTCTTCAAACAGTTTTTTTGATAAAGTTTCTGTAATGATTACACTTGATTCATTTGAGCTGAATTGTTGAATATTCCCTTTTTGTATTTCAAATTCAAAAAATTGTGGAAAATCTTGATCCACATAAAAACCTGAGCCAATGGGAACAGGTATAAATCTCTCTTTGTGTCGAAATACTGTTTCTGTTTGACTTTTTATCGCCCTTGTAGATTCATTAATAAATGGAATTTCATTTTTAAATAAGGTAGCTAAATGACCAGAAGCTAGTGCAAGTTCAGTATTATCCGCAGTTATTGTTTGGATTCTAAAAATCTTATCAGAATCTGGAGTAGATGCACCATAAGTGTATTCGAAACTGTAAAATGCATAAACGAGGATTAGGATAGCAACACCAAGAGATAAGCCAGAAAATATGAAGAAGTAACTAAACTTACTACGGATTAACTTTCTTAAATAAAATGACAAGATCAAAGTGAAATTCATAACTACACTTTTATTAAAGTTATTAAATAAAAACTTTAATCGAAGTTTTAGTTAATCCTACCCCTTCAGCCCACGGACCATTTCTTTCTTTCCGGGAGGACCATCCAGCGTCTCTACGGTGAAACCAGCAGCTTTAAGATCCCGCTTGAACTGCCCCTTAGCACAGTAAGTGACCAACATACCACCTACATTTAGGGCATCATATAATTTTTCAAAAAGTGGTAGTGTCCACATATCCGCTTGCTTATTGGGAGCAAAGGCATCAAAATAGATAAGGTCAAATGGACGATCGGGTTGATAATCCTGCAATGCCCGTTGATGCTTCAATAAGGTAAAACCAGCAACCAGTTCAGCAGCCTCATCCCAGGTGAGGTCATGAATTTTGCTAAAAACACCTTCCAGCAATGGGTTCTGATCAGTGCCTGTATAGTTTAGCTTTTGGGCAAATACCGATGGGATAGGATAAGGTTCTAACGTTTCATAATGCGCAGTAAAGCCGATCTCCATTTGTGCTTTGGCCGTCAGTAGCACATTGAGGCCGGTTCCCATGCCAATTTCCAGAATGCATGGATGCTTACCAATGTTCTTGGCAAGCCAATAATTAAGCCCCATCCTGATAAATACATGCATAGACTCCTGTACGGCACCATGTACCGAATGGTAATGCTCATTCAGCTCAATATTGAGGATGCTGTGGGAGCCATCCGCAGTGGTTACGAGTTGCAGGTGATCAGGCATTAAACATGCTGGGTTTATCCGCTCTATAGATCAGGGCTACAGCATGGGCAGCTACACCTTCTTCTCTACCTACAAAACCTAGCCGCTCAGTAGTGGTGGCTTTGATAGAGATATCTTCCGTACTTACATCCATTACGTCAGCCAATACATCGATCATAGCTGGAATGTGGGGATTAACTTTCGGTGCCTGGGCTTCCAGCGTCACATCGATATTACCCACTTCATAATGCTTGGCCCGCAATTTCTTCAATACCTCAGCAAGTAGTTTTTTGCTGTCTATGCCTTTGTACTGTGGGTCGGTATCTGGGAAATGAAAGCCTATGTCGCGCATATTAGCAGCACCCAGCAGGGCATCGCAGATCACATGAATGATCACATCTGCGTCGGAATGCCCGACTGCACCTTTGCTGTGTGGCACTTTAATGCCTCCCAGCCACAGGTCATAACCTTCTTCCAGCCGGTGTACATCGTATCCATAGCCAATCCTGATATTGGGTCCTTTCATATAAAATACGGGTTAATGCACATGACCATTTGTGGGGTGGTAAAATAATGTGGAGCAATTATCTTTTCTTAGAATACCGGGGATAGTTTTTTGTACCTCATCCAGTGTTACGGCGTTGATGGTGTCAGTTTCTTCATTGATTAAGTTAGGTCTGCCCAAAAAAGCACCATAAGCAATGCTCATGGCTCGGTTGAGCACATCTACTTCACTGTAAAACACCGTAGACTCTGCCTGATGCTTTACTTTTTCCAGCGTATACTCATCAATTTTCTTTGGCAATTCTTCAATCGCCATTTCCAGGGCTTTATTAGCCTCTTGGGGGTCAATGCCATCATTTACTTTTCCACTTACACAAAGTAGCCCAGGATCAGCAGAGCTGGTCACATAAGCTTGCAGGCTATTGAATATTTTTTCCTTTTTTACCAGCGACTGATAAAGATGGGAGGATTTTCCCCTCCCGAGCATATCCGAAATTAGATCTGCCGTGTGAAATTTCTTGCTAAGCCTTCCTGGCATATGAAAGGTTTTGTAAATAGCAGGCATGGGTACAGCCGCTTCTACATGTTCCACCCTCGGTTCTTTTTGCTCAGTCTCTAGCGGGAGGTTTCTTTGGTAGCTTTCACCGGCGGGAATAGGACCAAACCATTTTTCAGCAAGCTTTTTCACCTGCTCAAGTTTCACACCACCAGCCACTACCATAATGGCATTGTTTGGTCGATAAAACTTATAGAAAAATGATTTAACATCTTCCATAGTAGCCCCTTCAATATGGCTGATGTCCTTGCCAATCGTTGCCCAGCGATAAGGATGTGTTTTGTAGGCCAAAGGTCTTAACCTTAACCACACATCTCCATAAGGCTGGTTGAGGTAGCGCTGTTTAAATTCCTCTATCACTACCTTGCGCTGTACCTCCAATACTTCTGGGTTAAAGGATAGTGACATCATGCGGTCGGATTCCAGCCAAAAGGCCGTTTCCAGATTATTGCTCGGTAATGTCACGTAGTAGTTGGTGATATCTGGTGAGGTGAATGCATTGTTTTCACCACCTACTTTTTGCAGGGGCTCATCAAATGAGTCGATGTTGGCAGACCCACCAAACATCAGGTGTTCAAAAAGATGCGCAAAACCGGTTTTATCCGGGTTTTCATCTCGCGAGCCTACATTGTAGAGTATGTTTACTACGGCCGTTTTCGAAGAATCATCCTCATGAACAAATACCCGCAAACCATTATCTAATACAAATTCTTTGAAATCGATCATAGGAATAGAGTTCGGCAAAAATATAAAATTATTTAAGCGTAGTTTTGTTTCCGATTTTTAGAACAACCCCACATGGTAACTACCCGACACACTGGCATTAGGCTGCAATGCTATTAGCATAAACCCAAATCACCTAATGATGTTGAAGATCGTATTTTTCATGTGGATTATAAACAACAGAACCCCAACAAGCCAATTAATTTTGGCAGAAATGATAATGGCAAAGACATTATGAAATTTGATCCTAAAAAGCTTTCGAAGAAACAACTGCTGGATTTTTATAAAGCCCTTGTTACACCCAGGTTGATAGAAGAAAAAATGCTGATTTTGTTGCGACAAAATAAAATCAGTAAGTGGTTTTCAGGAATCGGACAGGAAGCAATCTCTGTGGCCTGCGCACTTGCCATGCAGGAGGATGAATACATCCTTCCCATGCACAGAAACCTTGGTGTTTTTACCACACGTGGGGTGCCCTTCACCCGTTTGTTTGAGCAGTTTCAGGGTAAGGCCAATGGATTTACAAATGGACGAGACCGATCCTTTCATTTTGGCAGCAACGAGCATCACCTTGTAGGGATGATTTCTCATTTGGGCCCTCAGTTGGGTATTGCAGATGGTATTGCGCTATCTCATCAACTTAATAAAAGTGGTAAAGCTACTTTAGTTTTCAGTGGCGATGGTGGCGCCAGCGAAGGTGATTTTCATGAGGCCCTTAATGTAGCCGCGGTATGGGACCTGCCGGTAATATTTGTCATAGAAAACAATGGCTATGGGTTATCTACCCCAAGCCACGAGCAGTTCCGGTTTGACTCTTTTGTACAAAAGGGCCCCGGCTATGGTATAGAAACAGTCAGCATAGATGGAAATAACCTACTGGAATGCTACCATACCATTAATGATATAGCCAAAAAAATAAGGAAGAAACCCGCGCCTTACTTGATCGAAGCGAGAACTTTCAGGATGAGGGGCCATGAGGAGGCTTCAGGGACTAAGTACGTACCGCAGGAATTGATGGACTATTGGTCGAAAATGGATCCGGTGGAGCATTACGAGAATTTTCTGCTGAAAGAAAAAGTGCTTTCTGAAGCACAGAAGGATGAAATCAGGGATGCCATCAAATGGGAAATCAATGATGCGGTGAGAATTGCTTTTGAAGCACCTGCAATCACTGTAGATACAGAAAAAGAATACAACGATGTGTTCAAACCATGGGTGCAAAAGGTGAAAATACCAAAAGGACCTGTAAGTGATAAGCGATTTGTAGATGCCATAACGGATGGCCTGGATCATGCCATGCAGCACCATGAAAACCTGGTACTGATGGGACAGGATATTGCCGACTATGGTGGGGTTTTTAAGATTACCGATGGGTTTGTAGCCAAATATGGCAAAGAAAGGGTGCGCAATACGCCACTTTGTGAGTCTGCCATTATTGGTTGTGGTTTAGGTCTATCAATTTCTGGCATGAAAGCTATGGTTGAAATGCAATTTGCCGATTTTGTGACTTGTGGATTCAATCAGATTGTAAATAACCTGGCCAAGTCTCACTACCGATGGGGCCAACATGCCGATGTGGTGGTGCGGATGCCAACCGGCGCAGGCGTTGCTGCAGGACCATTTCACTCCCAGTCTAATGAAGCCTGGTTCTTCCACACACCGGGCTTAAAGATTGTCTATCCTGCTTTTCCCGTGGACGCCAAAGGGCTGTTGCTGGCTTCCTTTGAAGACCCAAACCCCTATCTGTTTTTCGAACATAAAGCACTCTACCGATCGTTGAGTGGGCCGGTACCGGAAGGGTACTACACCACCGAAATTGGTAAGGCGGTTGTCGTGCGGGAAGGTACAGAGGCCAGCATCATTACCTATGGCATGGGTGTGCATTGGGCTTTGGCCATGGCAGACGCTCTGCCTGAGCGTAGCATTGAGGTAATCGATCTACGTACTTTACAACCCTGGGACAAGGAAACGGTAACTGCGTCCATCCGCAAAACGAGTAGGGCACTGGTATTGCATGAAGATTGCCTGACCGGGGGTATCGGTGGTGAAATTGCAGCCTGGATTGCTGAGCACTGCTTTGAAATGCTGGATGCTCCCGTGCTGAGAGAAGGCAGTTTGGATACGCCGGTGCCTTTTGCACCTGCATTGGAGCAAAATTTTCTACCTAAAGACAGGGCCATTGAAAAACTCAATGCCCTATTGGCTTATTGATAAGCAGGTTTTTAGCGATTAAGTTGTGAAAGGGGTTTAGATTTTAAAACTTTAAGGCAAGCGAATTACGTTTGTATCGTTGCTAGCATACATGAAAAGAACCTCTTACATAGCGCTATTGCTGATTGGAGTGATTTTGATTCTGGCTTTGCCGAATGAAAGTCAAGGTCAGCTTTTGGAGAACAGAGGCAAGTTGCGCAATGTAAAAAAAGAACGAAGGGGTTTTTTCGATTTCCTCAGAAAGCAAAACACAAAAGATGGTGAAAAGAAGGACAAGCTTTATGTCGGGCCATCACCACCCTGGAAAAGGACTACACCTCCTGCCAGTAATTCCAATTTCACTATACCAGAGAAGTTTAAATTTCGAAATTCAAACTTTAGACCCGAAACAAGCTTTTTCCAGGGGTTCGGTAAAGGGTTTAGCAGATTGGGTGAAGACTGGTACTACAAGCGTCAATCGAAAGATCGGTCAGGAACCGTGGTAAATTACTACCCGATCACAATGTTTCACAACCATACCCATAAGTATCAGGGCTTTTCCAAAGGGCATAATGCCTTAGGAAAAAAGCTGTTCTTCAAAGAGCTTTCGAGGGAAAGGTCAGGGCTGGTTATCAGCGTAATCCCGACTTTCAAAAATCATAACAACACCCATAAATACCAGGGATTTGACAAAGGGCGAAACCAATTGGGCAACTGGTTTTTTTATAAAGAATTATCCAGAGAGCGATCGGGCAATGTCATTGATGTGATACCCATTGCTATGAACCATAACAATACGCACAAGTACCAGGGTTTTAGTAAGGGACTGACAAGGCTGGGGCGGTGGTTCTTTTTTAATGAGGTAACCCGCGGGCAGGCCAAATTTGAAGGTGCTGTGCAATTGATGTCATACAAACAAAGGCTCGAATTGGCTGATGCTGCAGCGGCAGAAATGGCAGAATATGATGGTGGATTTAAGATCAGAAAAAGAACACCCGACATGCACCCTAGCGCTACCTATTTGTGGGGGAAAAAGGCCAGCTCACATGAGCAGAAAGAGATGTTGCGCAAGCTAAACGTCTTCTGGGTACGACTGAATGGCAACAAAGTACAACCGGATGCAGTTACAGAACAGCCCAAAAAGCTTAAATACGATAAGAAAGAAAAAGACCTCTGGAATTATTAGCATATGAATTGGCAGCAACTACAGTCTCTGGAGCAGTTGGCAGAAATCACTGCAGCATCCGAAAATCATCCAATAGTTATATTCAAGCATAGCACGAGATGCTCTATCAGCAGCATGGCGCTCAATCGGCTGGAGCGAGGCTGGGATTCGGCTGTTATGAATGACCAGCATGCTTATTACCTTGACCTGATCAGACACAGGGATATCTCCAATGCTATAGCGCATCAATTTGACATTCCGCACGAGTCGCCGCAGCTATTGGTTATTTACAAGGGGCAGGTGCTGGAAGACACTTCTCATATGGGCATCAGCTTTGAAATCATCAAAGAAGCCCTAGGTTCTACGGCAGCCTAAAAATCAAAGTTTACATTCTGAAATACATCGGCATGCAGGCTTAATGCCACAGGGCAGGTAAGGGCAGCTCTTTTGAGTTTTTCTCGCTGTTTTTCTGTAGCAGGACAGGCCGGCCAGCTAAAGTCAATTTTTATTTCTGCAATACGCCTGGGGTCTGCAGCCATCACTTTGGTGATTTCTGCAGAAAGCCCTGTCATATCCAGCTGCTCGCGTTCTGCCACAATACCCATTATGGTCATCATGCAGCTGGACAATACCCCGGCTACAGTATCGGTAGGAGAAAAGCTTTCACCTTTTCCATGGTTATCGATAGGGGCATCGGTAATTAATGTGTTTCCTGATTGTAGATGTGTCAGTTCTGTACGCAACTGACCTTTGTACTGACATTTTAGAGTTGGCATGCAAACTTAAATTTTCAATTTTCCGTTTGTTTAAAAATAGATAATTTTAGGAGACTGAAGCTGCGCTGGTGAAATATTTACAATCATTTATTATTTGCGTCATTTTACTCGTTCCCGCAAAAATTTTTGCACAGGGAGATGGTAATTATGATTATTCCTCAGAAGTTATTTGGGGTATCAATAAGAATACCAACAGCGGATTGATCGGCGGATTTATTCTCAAGTATGGTCAGGAGATTAAAGATGGCATGTTTCAGACCTATGGTATTGAGATTGTGAATGTGAAGCATCCCAAGGAGTTCAAATACCTTTCTCAGTTTAGTGGTAATTCATTCATCTGGGCTAAGCAAAACTACCTGTATGCTTTGCGATTGCAGTATGGTCGTGAGATGATCTTTTACAAAAAAGCTGCACAGCAAGGGGTTCAAATCAGTGGTCAGGTCGCAGGAGGCCCTACTTTAGGTATTTTGGCACCTTATTACATAGAATACAACCCGGGGGGCTCTGGAGGTACAGTGACAGAACAGTTCAACCCTCAGCGGCATAATTTTAATGGCATAGTAGGTACAGGCAGGTTATTTCAGGGTATTGGAGAGTCCAGCATTAAGCCTGGTGTTAATGCAAAAGTCAGCCTGAGTTTTGAATTTGGTACATTCAAAAGCAATGTAACCGGCTTTGAGCTCGGTTTTATGGGCGAGCTGTATACTGAAGAAATTGTCATTATCCCCACGGCAGATAACCAGGCCTTTTTCCCTTCGGCATTTATCACCCTCTTTTATGGGAACCGAAGATAACACAATGCTGTTTTCTTGGTTCTTACACCAGTGATATCTTATTTTGTACAACCGTAGGGTGGTCATTAGTTTGGCCAAATCCCATTGGTATTAATTAAGAAAGGAAAGCTATGATAGAACTACCGGTAATTTCAGAAGAACAAAAGAAGCCTAAAAAACCAAATTGGCTTAGGGTTAAGCTTCCGGTAGGCAAAGAATATGCCCGGGTTCGCAAAATTGTTGATGAGAATAAGCTGCATACCATTTGCGAAAGCGGCAACTGCCCCAATATGGGCGAATGCTGGGGTGCCGGCACGGCCACTTTTATGATCCTTGGCAATGTGTGTACGCGCAGTTGTACCTTTTGTGCGGTGGCTACAGGCAGGCCCCCGGAGTACGATGAGGAGGAGCCACAGCGTGTAGCTGAAGCCATCGCCACTATGGGTGTGAAGCATGCCGTGATTACCTCTGTGAACCGCGACGAACTGAAAGACCGTGGGGCAGAAGTTTGGTATCAGACAGTCACCAAAGTAAAAGAGCTTTCACCTGAAACAACTATAGAAACATTGATCCCGGATACCAAAGCCAACTGGGATGCGCTGTACAGAATGATCAGCGCTGGACAGGAAGTGGTAAGCCACAATATGGAGACTGTAGAACGATTATACAGGAGAGTAAGGCCGCAGGCCAAATATAATCGCTCGCTGGAGCAAATAAAGCTGACCAAAGAATATGGCAAACGCACCAAGTCAGGCATAATGCTGGGGTTAGGTGAAACAGAAGATGAGGTTTTCAAGGCTATGGATGACTTGGTGGCACATGGATTGGATATTTTGACCCTGGGTCAGTACCTGCAGCCTACGAAAATGCATATTGAGGTAGCAGAATTTATCCATCCTGATCAGTTTGATAAATACCGGGAAGAAGGCTTAAAAAGAGGTCTCAAATACGTAGAATCAGGCCCACTGGTGCGTTCCAGCTATCATGCTGAGCGCCATGTAAACGTGCCGATTTAAAACTACCTTTTACATTTATGGACATTTTCCTATTAATAACCATGGGGGTTATTATTGGTATAGTGGCTTCATTGCTGGGGCTGGGTGCCGGTATATTATCCCTATTGGCCCTTGCTTATTATATCGAGCCTATGGGTTTTGATGATTATAATCTGGTGAGGGTGATTCTAGCCAACAACGGGCTGCTCATGGGGGTATTCTTCTTCGCTATGACCATAAGACATATGCTGGCTGGCAGAGTACCATTAGTTCCCGTGATAAAAATTACCGGTGCATCCTTACCAGCAGCCTTGGGTATTGCCTGGATGATCAGCCGGTATGATTGGTTTACACCCAACCTTTTTTATATTATTTTCTGTCTGGGACTAGGTTTCAGCATCTATACCTTGCTTACACACACTGAGTCTAGCTTTCTGGAATCATGCCAACATGAGGGTCAGGAAAGAAACTGGAAGTTTCTGGGTATTGGCGTAATATCAGGTGTATTCCAGGGCTTTACAGCCACCGAATCGAGTACTATCGTAGTTCCTTTTATCAATCGGCTGTGCAATGTAAAGATCGAAAAGGCTATTGTGGCAGCTACAGCCAGTATTGCACCCACCCTTCTGGCTGCCAGTTTGGTGCTATTTACAGGCTTCTCCGAAAGCGAGGCAGTACCCGTTCTTTGGTCCATCATTGGGCCTCTTTCAGCAGGTACCATAATCGGTTTCTTTATCCCTTTTGGCACTTTGAACAAAATCGGATTGAAACTTGCCAGTTACACTTTCAGCTTCTTCTTACTCATCATTACCATTCGCATATTGGTGCTAGAGGTGTTTTATTATTAAACTGAGTAAATATTGGCTTACCACCGCCATACTTTAGTTGAAAGTATTCATTCTTGTATTAGGAGTCCATTTAAAGCAGCTTTAAGAAGAATCAATAGGAAAGCAATGGTTATTTTCCTTTATTGAGTAATGAATAATCCTACCCATTTTTTTCTCAGTTTCATATTTCTGGTAATTTCTTTCACTCCGATCCATGCGCAAGAGGATTATTCGGATGATGTAAAGCAATACATAAGCCACAAAAAAGGTAAATACCTGCTGCAGAATGCTATTTTGATCGATGGATCTGGTAATGTGGCTAAAGCGGGTCAGGATATTTTCATCAATGAGGGCAGGATCGAGGCTGTGGGTATTGATTTACCTATTGTAGAGGGTGCTACCATCATTGATTTAACCGGTAAGTCAGTAATTCCAGGCCTCATTATGATGCATGAGCATCTTTTTTATCCTGATGCGGTAGGTGATGGCCGCTTTGGACTAAGTCAGATGTCCTACAGCTTTCCCCGACTTTACCTTGCCGGTGGGGTTACTACAATGCGCACTGCCGGTGGAATAAATCCACAGACGGATATTAATCTGAAGCGTGAAATTGCTAATGGAAAAACACCCGGTCCAGATATTGATGTCACTACCCAACATATTGATAGAGAGGGTACTGGTATACTAGAAATGAGTTATATCAATTCTACAGAAGATGCAGTGAATGTTGTGAAATTCTGGGCTGCCAGGGGTGCAACCTCAGTGAAGGTATATAATTTCATAACCCGTGAGGACCTGAAAGCTATCGTAGAAACAGCCCACGCCCTGGGTATGAAAGTAACAGGCCACCTTTGCTCAATAACCTATAAAGAGGCTGCAGATTTAGGAATTGACAACCTGGAACACGGCTTTTTTGCCAGCTCTGATTTCCAAAAAGGCAAAAAGCCTGATATCTGCTATCCCTTCGAAGCAAGAAAAGCCCGGTTGGATATGGCGGTAAACAATGAGGTAGTTCCTGCTTTGATTGATCACCTGATTGAGAAAAATGTCGCGTTGACTTCCACAATTAATGTTTTTGAGCCCTACTCGGGTAGGGAGGTAGTACCCGGTGGTGGTATTGATGCTTTGTATACGAATGCAAAGGAAAAGGTGTATAAACGTTGGTCCGGCAAACAAGGCAGGGACTCCATTGATCATTATGCATTTACCCAGGCTAAGGTATGGGAGAAAGCTTTTTACGATGCTGGAGGCTTATTGATGGCCGGCACTGATCCAACCTATGATGGTCGCATTGTGGCTGGTTACGCAAATCAAAGGTTATTGGAGTTGCTTGTGGAAATGGGGCTTACTATTCCTGAAGCAATTAAAGTATGCAGCCTCCATGGTGCCAAATATCTCGGTATCGAAGGTCAGACTGGGACTATTGCGCCTAATATGGATGCTGACTTTTTAATTATCAATGGTGATATCAGTAAAGATATTGGTCAAATCAGAAACTTGGAGACAGTATTTAAGCATGGCGTAGGATTTGATTCCAAAAAACTCTTTAAATCAGCTGAAGGTCTTGTCGGGATACGGTAATATCAATTGACCGGCTTTCTCATAATCTCCTCAATATTGATTTTGATTTTTTGTGCCAGACTATCCAGGGGTAGGTCATTTACATCAGAGCCAAAAGGGTCTTCAATTTCCTCGGCGATCAATTCGATACTTACCAGAAAATAAAATACCAGCATTACAATTGGAATCGTAGCATAGCCAAGCTGCCATAGGAATCCGAAGGGCAGGGTAATATTGTAGATCAGAATGAATTTCTTAATGAACATGCTGTAGCTGTACGGGATGGGAGTGGATTTAATCCGCTCGCAGGCACCGATAATATCGGTGAAGGCTTTGAGCTCCTTATCAATTAGGAATAGCTGCTCCCCGGTAATCACGCCCTTATTATATAGCGCAGCTGCTTCGCGATACAGCATGCGATTGATCACGTTGGGGCGGTGAGTACTGATGGTTATTTCTTTTTGGTATTCTGGCTTGATAAAATCCATTTCACCTATCATGATACTATCACGCAGATGCTCTTTCATGGCAAAAACATTATTGGGGATCATTTTCTGAAAAAAAAACCTGCTCTCTTGCTCTTCCTCAGGTACAAAAGCATTGATTTTAAGAGCGAGGTTGCGGGTATTGTTTACCAGTTCACCCCAAAGCTTTCTGCCTTCCCACCAGCGGTCATAGGCGGTATTGGTCCGCAATACCAAAAACAAACCCAATACCACACCTAAAATGGAATGAATTGCCAATGTGCCTTCCCATGATGTATTGAAATATTCAACTAAAAAATAAACCAGGAAGAAAGTGTAGATGCCCACGAATAGAAGCAATGGAAAGAGTATTCTCAGTACATATCTACTGTAGACATCAAACAAAAGTGACATCCAGGACTTTGGATTGTATTGAATCATAAATCTGCCCGGGAGTTAGGTAAAAAGTTTTATTCTTGCTTCCCGAAGTTATCAATTATTATGAACAGCCCCACATATTTTACATCAACGCCAAAATATAAAGCCTTCTTTGGTTCTACGCTATTATTAATCCTCATCATTCGTTTCACGGCACTGGCACAAATTGATCCACAGGATGTGGAGATTGTCAGGGATCAATTTGGTGTGCCCCATATTTTTGGAAAAACGGATGCTGATGCGGCCTATGGTCTGGCATGGGCCCATGCCGAAGATGATTTCAAAACGCTGCAGCTAACCCTGTTGGGGGCCAACCAACAGCTTGGCAGATACCTGGGCAAAGCAGGGGCACAAATCGATTACGTGGCAGCCCTACTCCGCTGCGAGACATTGGCAAATGTCCAATATGATAAATTTTCTGAAGACTACCTTAAGGTACTAGCCGGATATACCGACGGTATGAATGCCTATGCAAGGGAACACCCCGGTGAAGTATTGGTAAAGAATTTTTTCCCAATCACCGAGATGCAGGTGCTCAATGCTTATGCCTTGTCGCTTTCGGTATTCAATGGTGCTGATGGCGTCATACGGGATCTTTTTGATAATAAGATACCCAATGCGCCTTCCACAGATGACAAAAAGGGTTCCAATGCTTTTGCCATTAGCCGGAAAAAGACCACCAATGGTAAAACATTCCTGAATGTGAATTCCCATCAGCCCCTTGAAGGACCTGTCGCCTGGTACGAAGCGCATATGGTCAGTGAGGAAGGGTGGAATGCTTTGGGAGGGCTCTTTCCGGGAGGAGCTACTATTTTTCATGGTACCAACGAATATCTTGGTTGGGCGCATACCGTCAATTACCCCGATAAAATCGACGTTTTTGAATTGGAATTGAATCCTGAGGATCCATTGCAATATAGATTTGATGATGAATGGAAAACCTTGGAACAAGAGGAGGTAACACTAACCGTCAAGCTTTTTTTAGGGATCAAAATCAAGGTCAAAAGAGATGCATACTGGTCTGTGTATGGTCCTGTTGTGAAAAATGATAATGGGGCTTTTGCCTTCCACATGGGTACTTTCGATGAGTTAAGGGCTCCCGAGCAGTGGTATCGAATGAATAAAGCCACCAACTGGCAGCAATTCAAAGCTGCCTTAGAAATGATGGCCCTACCCAGCATCAATATTGTATATGCTGATAGGGAGGATAATATTTTCCATGTAAGCCACGGCAAGCTGCCCATCAGAAATTCGGCTTTCGATTGGTCTACTACTCTGCCCGGCAATACTTCTGCCACACTGACAACCGATTACCATGCTTTTGATGAGTTACCAATGACCCTAAACCCTGAGGCAGGCTTTGTTTTTAATACCAACAATAGTGCATTTTCCAACACAGAAGCCTCGGAAAACCCTGACCCTGCCAACTACCCCGAAACCATGGGCTATCGGGTTTTTGAAAATAATAGGAGTCTTCGTTTCCTCCAACTGATCGGTGAACAGGATCGCTTGAGCTACGAGGATTTCAAGCGCATAAAATATGACCAGCAACTACCCGATTCGCTGGCCTATCCAATCCGGTTTGAGATGCTTTGGGATTTGAAAGCTGACGATCACCCTACATTGGCACCGGTCATTACTATTCTACAAAACTGGGATCGCAGTGCGGCCATCGACAATGTGGGGGCAGCACAGTTTGCCATTTTCTATGAATATCTACGGGAAGACATCTTAAAAAACAACGAATCCCTATACCAGACCATATCACTTGAAAAATGCCTGGAGGCATTGGCCTACACTCAAGATTATCTGATTGAGCATTTTGGCAAATTAACCATCAAGCTGGGCGATTACCAGCGGCATACCCGAGGCAAGGTTAATCTGCCCATATCGGGCATTAGGGATGTGATCGCGACAATGACTTCCAAACCCTGGGAAAATGGAAGAGTAAGAGCACATCAGGGGGAATCCTACATTATGCTGGCCCAGTATAGTGATGAGGGTGTAGAAATCGAAACCATCAACGCCTATGGTGCTTCCAGCAAGCCCGGATCACCGCATTATACAGATCAAATGGAAATGTTTGTCAACAAAGAGCTTAAGCCCATGACCCTGGATAAGGAAACGATCTATCAAAAGGCCAAAAAAATCTATCATCCTAAGTAAATTGGGAAAAAGGTAGTATTGATATGAAGATAAAAGGCACTTTTAAAGTAAAGATGGATCCTTTGGACTCAAGCTTTGAAGCAGCAAGTGGTGCAGCTTTCAACAGAATGAAGCTGGAAAAATCCTATGATGGCCCACTTACCGCACAGAGCAAAGGCGAAATGCTGAGCATGGTGACAACCGTAAAAGGCTCGGCAGGTTATGTGGCTATCGAGCAGGTAGAGGGAACCCTACAAGGAAAGGTCGGCAGTTTTGCCCTGCAACACTTCGGTATTATGCACGGGGGAAATAACAAATTGATTTTAGAGGTAATTCCAGGATCAGGTACTGATGCTTTAAAAGGCTTATCGGGCACAATGGAAATCATCATAGAAGCTGGTAATCATTTTTATGAGTTTGACTACCAGCTTTCCTGAGCTATTCTCGTTCGCCAGGTAAGTTGTTGGGATCCAGGCTGCGGCCTTTTCCGGAAACAGCAGCCACATTAAAAAAGCCTATGACCACCGCTTCGCCGGTGTTCCCCACAATTTCCATATTGGAGTCTACATTGGCGAGAGGCTCGGCAAATAGTTCTCCAAAGCCACCTTCACGGTCCGTTTGGATGATGACTTCATTGAGAAACTGAAAGGCATCTTCAGAAATAGAGTGGATCTCTACATAAACCGAATCGCCCGGTTCATATGGAGGCAAAAATTCATCATTTTCATCCTGGTCAAATGGGTTGATGCTATCTCGAATGGGCTGGATGAATATAAGTCCATCTACATTACCGCCTTGTGTAAAGCCGGCATCATAAGCCAAGGATATTTCTCCGGGCTTGCTCAGGTATTCTCCATTTTTCCAGGCTTTGATCCAATAAGCATCACCGGGGCCCACAGGATCGCGCGCCCAGAAATCAGCAAAATAAGCATCGGGAAAAAAAGCATCGCCGGGTTCAAAACGAAAAGCAACACTATCAATTTCCGGTACTCGACCCATTACGGTGTTGCTGGCTATTAATGTTTGCCCCACTGAAATAGAAAGTGAAAAAGCTGTACCGGGTTCACCCAGGCGGTCTGTGGAATCAGCGGGGCTCCAGATGTATTGTCCGGCGATACTCCCCGGTAAGAACTGAAATACACGTCCATTATCATCGGTAATGGTAACCTCAGCACCTGTTACCCCTTGCGGTGCATTTACATCAAAATAATCTTGCGTTCTTGTGACGGTAATTGTTTGACGTTCAGATTCATTGGTAACCCAGGCATCTACCACCAGGTAAGGATCGTTGGTGTTTAGCTCCGGGAAAATTTGATCTTCACAGGCAAAACCAATAATGGACAAGGCGATGATAAAAATTCTTCTCATGGGATTAAAACGTAAAGTTGTACGAAACACTAGGGAAAAATGAACCGATAATACTTACCTGATAAGCTTCTGTAGGAATCGGTTCGCCTGCTGCAGGGCGGCCATCACCCTGCGTGAAATAGATGGAAAAAGGATTGCGTCTACTGTACAAATTATAAACGCTGAACACCCAGCTATCTTGATTCTTGCGTAGTTCGCCTTTGCGATTGTATTTGCGTCCTTTCAGTGTTGCCGAAATATCAAGACGGTGATAATCTGGGATTCTGATATTGTTTCGGGCATCATTGTCATTGAATGGGATCACATATCCTTGCTGCTCAAACCTGGCAGTGGGGAAGGTGGTAGGCGTTCCCGATAGGTAAGTAAAATTGGCTGAGAGCGTCCAGCGGTCATTAAGCTCATAAAATGCAGCAAGTTTTAAATTATGTGTCTGGTCAAAACGTGTGGCATACCAGTTTCCATCATTGATGCCATCTACCTTTAATTCGGTACGGCTCAATGTGTAGCTGACCCAGCCATTCAGTCGACCTACATTTTTCTTTACATACAGCTCTAAGCCATAGGCCCTACCAATACCACTCAGGATGTCACCCTCCAGGAATTCATTGATTAGCAGATCAGCTCCATCGATGTAATCAATCTGGTTCCAGGTATCCCGGAAGTAAACTTCGGCAGAGGTTTCATAATCATTGGCCTGGCCAAAATTATGGAAATAACCCAAAGAGTATTGATCCCCAAGCTGTGGCTCTATGTTATTGGTACTTGGCGTCCATACATCCAGCGGGTTAGAAGCCGTGGTGTTGGAGATTAGGTGAATGTATTGCGCAGTGCGGTTGTAGCTACCCTTAATGGATTGTTTATTGCTGAGTTGATATTTGAATGACAGCCGTGGCTCGAGGTTGAAATAGGTTTCGATGGGCTCTCTTCTGCTGGCGGTAGTGCTACTGGCTACCTCCCGTCGCTCGCCTGGTTCTTCCGGTTGGGCAAAAGTGTACACATTGCCGGGTCCCATGTAGGTAAATGATGAGCCTCTAAGGCCATATTGCAAGGTAAACTGGTCGCTAAAAGTATGGTCATTGCTGATGTAAATAGCAGATTCAAGGCCATATTTCGGGTCAAGGCTGATGTCAGTCACTTCACCATCAGATACGCCACGCGCATTTGCCGGATCAAAGCGGTAATAAAGGACTTCACCACCAAAAGAAAGCTCATTTTTTGTATTGATGAAATAGGAGAACTCCGGTTTGAAGCTGGTCGTTCGGATACGGGAATCCCACTCAAACTTGTCCCTGTCATTTTCACCAAATGCCAGGCTGTAATCATAATCACTGAAAAAGACTGTAAAGTTAGAGAACAGCCTGTCGTTGAAAAGGTGGTTCCAGCGCAGGGTAGCGGTGCTATTACCCCAACTAAAGCCCTGCCGCTCGTCAAACTTGAAATTGTCCCTTCCGAAATAGCCGGATAGGTAAATCCTGTTTTTATCGTTGATATTGTAGTTTGTCTTGGCTGTTAAGTCATAGAAATTGAGGGCTGCACCATCGTCCAGCACATCGGTAAATGGTCTGGCCAGTACATCGGCATAAGAACGCCGACCCGCTACGATAAAGCTGGCTTTGTCTTTTATGATAGGTGCTTCCAGTGCAAGCCTGCTGAATACCGTACCGATACCACCATTGGCTTCAAACTCCTTACTGTTGCCCTCTTTCATGCGTATATCGAGCAGGGAGGCGATTCGCCCTCCATATTTTGCTGGAATCCCACCTTTATAGAGCTTTACATCTTTCACTGCATCGGGATTAAATACCGAAAAGAAACCCAACAGGTGTGAGGAGTTATAAACTGGCGCTTCATCAAGTAGCACGAGGTTTTGGCCCACATTACCGCCACGTACGTTGAAGCCCGAGGCGCCCTCACCTACAGTGCTTACACCAGGTAACAGCTGAATACTCTTGATCACATCCACCTCTCCTGCAAAAGCGGGCAGGGACTTGATGGTCTGGATATCCAGCTCAGCCACACTCATTTCTATGCTGGTTACGTTAGCATCTTCCGGTTTGGCCGTAACTACTACCTCTTCCAGTTCCTGCCCAGATGTGGGCAATTCTATGTCGATTCGGGTATCCGCTGTGAGATTTACTTCCTTCTGTACCGTTTGATAGCCCACGTACCGATATTCAAGATTGTAGGTACCTGGTGCCAGGGTCACCGAGTAAAATCCGTATACATTAGTGGCGGTGCCTCCTTCGATAGCAGGTACATATACCGTAGCACCAATTAGCGATTCGCCATTAGATTGGTCTGTGATATACCCTGATATGGTGAATTTGGTCTGTGCGGAAGCGGAGAAATGAACGAAAAATAGCGAGAGCGCTATACAAAAAATAAAACGCATAACAATGTTTATGAGTAATGACTAATTTCTTTGAAAATGGTTTTGAAGAATTGAATTATTGAGAGCGGCATTCATGCATTTATGCCAAAAAGAAAGTGTAGATCGTAAATACATAAAGATGAAAAACGTATGGCTTAGTAAAGAATTCAAATCATATACCCCTGAATGCCCTCTAAGGTTTCGATTTTACTGTTAAAAATGTATTGTTTTTTGACAAGTTAGCCTTTAAAAATGTTCATTATGCCTTGTCTGATCTTGATAGACTAAATGATTGGGAAGTATTGAATTATTGTTGCCTGATAAAGTAAACAATAATATTAATTAGCCCTTAGCCAATTAAAGTTGTCGACAATACAAATTCAAATGATAGTCATTCAATTCTAGCCTACATAGAAAACAATTTTAAAACGTGTCAGGCCTCCACAGCCATTATATGCTTTAGAATCATCTCGGCATGCACCCGTGAATTCTCGATAAACCATTTATTGGTTTGCAAGCCACCACAGATTACACCAGCCAGGTAAATGCCTTTCACATTGGTTTCCATGGTCTCCGGATCATAGGTTGGCGTTTTATTGTCATCATTACCAATACTAATGCCGCAATTGCGCAAAAAGGTAAAGTCAGGCTGGTAACCGGTCATCGCAAGCACAAAATCATTTTCTATGGTGACTTCCCCTTTTGGTGTGCTTACGGCAATTTCATGAGGTTTGATTTCAGTGATTTTGGAATCAAAATAAGCTTTGATCGTACCTTCTTTGATCCTGTTTTCCACATCTGGCTTTACCCAGTATTTCACCTTTGGGCTTATCTCTTTTTCACGGATCACCATGGTTACTTCTTTTGCACCTTTGCGGTAGGTTTCAAGCGCAACATCCACAGCGGAATTGGCGGCACCTACCACAGCGATTTTCATCCCGAAATAAGGATGCGGTTCTTCGTAATAATGCCTCACTTTGGGGAGTTCCTCGCCCGGCACGTTGAGCATGTACGGCAAATCGTAAAATCCTGTGGCTATGATCACAGATTTCACATTATATTCTGATTTCTCTGTGGGTACGATGAAGCCATCCTGCGTTTTCAATACATTCTTTACCGGCTCATATAGCTTCACATTAAGGTCCCAGGCACTGCTCACACGGCGGTAATACTCCAGAGCTTCTGGCCGGGTAGGCTTTGGATTGTGGCTGATAAAAGGCACATTCCCAATTTCCAACCTGTCAGAAGTAGAAAAGAAGGTCATGTTGTGTGGATAGTTGTAGATAGAATTCACCAGGCACCCCTTATCTATGATCACATGTGTTAAACCATGCTTTTTTGCCTCTATACCACAAGCAAGCCCTATGGGGCCGGCTCCTATGATTGCTATATCGTAACTATTCATGCTTCAAATTTATAAGTCGCTGAAGGTGTAACACAGTAATCCAACAAAATGTCCGATTCCAGTGCTTCGATGTATCCTTCTATGGGTTCAAAATGACTAAGGCCTATTTTTAACGGATTGTTTGGGCAGGTGGACAGAAACCTGTCATAATAGCCCTTGCCATAGCCGATGCGGTGGCCATGCCGGTCAAAACACAGCAGCGGAATCAATACGGCTGTCAATGTACTTTGGTCCACTGGCATAGCATTGATAGGTTCAGGGATACCCCAGGGGTTGAGTTCAAGTAGCGTATCGTGCACAAGCCTAAAATGCTCCAAATCGGGCGTATTCAGCTTACTTTTAGATACTACAACTTCAGCATCCTGCTCCCAAAGCCAATGGATGATGGGCCAGGTATCGATTTCTTTTTGTTTTTGGATAGGTAAAAAGACATGAATCTTTCCTGTCAGCAGGTGGCCTAGTTCATCTCGAAGTTGCCAGAAAATATCACCACTGATTTTCTTTAATGCAGCTTCAGTCAATGCCTTCCGCTTCTGTTTATAGTTATTTCGTAATGCTTCTTTCAATCTTTTTGAATGGATTCTTCACTTAAAAGTAAGTAATGAAAATCCAGCGGATCGAAAATTGTAAGCAGTTTATGGATGAAATCCCTGTCGTTGAGGTAAAAGGTTAGGAAATTGTCGTGTCGCTCTTGCGGTGTGCCACCAGGGAAAAGCTTCTCCTTGATGCTGTCGATTTTACTCATGGCAGCATCGTGGTTCTTTTCTTCCGCTTTCTTTAGTTTCTTTTCGATATTCTCAATGTCCTTGAAGATTTTAGATTGCATAGAGCCGATAAATCCTTTCAGCGATTTATCAATAGCTAAGGTTTTATCTTCAATAGACTGAAAGACTTCCTGTAGTCTTGCCTTTTCCTCTTCCAGGGCAATTTCATTATCCGAATCGGCCTTAAGCTGGATTTCCTTTAGTTCGTGCTGAGGCCTGAATACATCCGCCAGCTTGAAGTGCAGCTTATGAAACTTCTTCATAACGGTGGGATTGAAATACAAGGCGAAATTTCGGGGCACTAACGCAGGAAATGGCGTTTTGTAGTGATCAAATACAGGTTTAAGCTGTAACCAATAGGCAACTTCCGATGGTCCACCAAGATAGGCAAGGTTAGGTAGGATCATTTCCTGATACAGCGGTCTCAATATTACATTAGGGCTAAAATGATCCGGCTGGTCATCGATTAAGGCCAATAGTTCTTCTTTGCTAAACTTTTTATCAGTGTTTAAAACCTCATAATGGTCATCTACCTTGACGAACCGATCACGATGGGCTGAATTGACATAAAAAAAGTTGATAGCCCTGGGATATACTTGTGCCTGATAGCCAAGCGCGTTCAGTTTTTCAGAGGTCTCTTCGGTGAGATGATTGGCCGTATGATTTAAGAAATCATCCTTGATGACCGATTTAAATTCAGCTTTTAGATCTTTATGATCGCCATCGATCACGACCAGGCCTTGTTGGCCAAATAAGCGGGTTACGTAATTTCTGACGGCATCAGCTAATGTTGCACTATCCAGATAAGCCTGCTCAAATATTTCTACAGATTCTGGCAGCTCTCCAATAATTTGGCTGAGCGATTGAGGTCTGAATTTACCCACAGCCCCTTTTTGGTCGGTCTCCCACACATATTTTTTCCCAAAAAGGTTGAAATTATTGATCTCAGCAAAATCGTGATCCTCACTGGCCATCCAGTAGACAGGCACAAAGTGATAGTCCGGATAGGCTTCCTTGAGCTTTTTAGCCAGGTTAATGGTGCTTACGATCTTGTAGATGAAGTATAAAGGACCTGTAAAGATATTAAGCTGATGGCCGGTCGTTACAGTAAATGTCTTTTCGTAATTGAGGGCGTGAATATTGTTTTGTACCTCCTCAGGTATAATTTGCCCTACATATTGCTCCTGCAGCGCCTGCACCAGGGTAACCCTCTTCTCTTTTGAAAAATCTTTTCGGTCAATGAAGCCCTGAAAATTATTGATGCCCGGATAATCCTGATAAAAAGGCTTTAAGGCCTCTTTGCAATGTATGTAATCCAAAAAAATATGAGAGAATTGCCCGGTTTGCTCCAGGCTGATCTTTTCTACTTTCATCGTTAGTTTATGCTTTTACCGTAAAGGTCAAATTCCGTGGCATCCGTGATCAGGATATTGGAAAAGTCTCCGATGCGCAGATAATTTTCCTTCGCATCAATGATCACCTCATTATCTACTTCAGGGCTATCAAATTCGGTTCGCCCATAAAAATAACCACCTTCTTTTCTGTCAATGAGCACCTTGAGTTTTTGTCCGATTTTGGCTTCATTTTTTGCTAGAGATATTCCTTCCTGCAGTTCCATAATTTGCCTGGCTCTTTCCTCCTTGATATGCGTCGGCACATCGTCGTTCATAGAAAAGGCATGTGTATTTTCTTCATGCGAATAGGTAAAAATGCCCAGTCTGTCAAATTGAGACCTTTCTACAAAATCGTACATCTCCTGAAATTCCGCTTCGGTTTCTCCCGGATGCCCAGCAATTAAAGTGGTACGGATCGCAATGTTTGGCACTTTTGTGCGAATGGTATCGAGTAGGGCTTCTGTTTTTTCCCGGGTCGTACCCCTGCGCATACGCTTGAGCATTTCAGTAGAGCCATGCTGCAGCGGAATATCAAGGTAATTGCAAATGTTGGGATGCGCTGCCATTACATCCAATATGTCTAATGGAAAGCCTGTAGGAAAGGCATAATGCAGGCGCACCCATTCTATGCCCTCTACATCAGCAAGGTGCTTGAGTAGCTCTGAGAGGTTTCTTTTTTTGTAAATATCCAACCCG
The DNA here is from genome assembly GCA_965227155.1 of Cyclobacteriaceae bacterium. Taxonomy (GTDB): domain Bacteria; phylum Bacteroidota; class Bacteroidia; order Cytophagales; family Cyclobacteriaceae; genus UBA6059. Next base: position 1,292,206 of record OZ245731.1, on the reverse strand, counting down.
TAATATGTGCTATCCTGAGCAATCAGAAGTAGCTCCTTAGTGCCATTTTTGGCCAGGTTTTTGGCCTCTTTCACCAGCTCTTCTATGGGTCTGGAGACATGCTTGCCCCGCATCAAAGGGATTGCACAAAATGAGCAGGGGCGATCGCAACCCTCGGAAATTTTCAGATACGCAAAATGACGTTCGGTGGTGGTGAGTCTTTCACCGACCAGCTCATGCTTGTAGTCAGCGTTGAAGCGCTTGAGCAGCAGGGGCAATTCCATGGTGCCAAAGAATGCATCCACCTGCGGGATTTCTTTTTCCAGGTCGTCTTTGTACCGCTGGGATAGGCAGCCGGTTACGTAAACTTTGTCAATCAGGCCCTCATCCTTAGCATCTGCATACCGTAGAATGGTGTCAATTGACTCCTGCTTGGCATTATCAATGAAACCACAAGTGTTGATGACTACAATATTTGCATCATCGGTAACTGATTCGTGCACAGCATCAATGTTATTGCCACGCAGTTGTGTCAACATCACTTCAGAATCCACCAAATTTTTGGAGCACCCTAAAGTCACAATATTTACTTTGTCTTTTTTTAAGCCTTTGGTTTTCAAGCGGGACTGATTTTGGCGTGCAAAGCTAATAAATAAACCAGTCAGTTGGTGAAATCGATCCAAAGCCTAATTTGGCTGGTAATATCTCATATCTTTGCGGCCAATATGGGGCGATTTAGCATAATCATAATTGGGATATGTATGGGCCTGGGCTTGTTTTCCTGTACCGAGGAGCCTGATTGCCAGGATACCCGCACGCCCTTTGCACGAGCTCAATATTACAGCCTGGAAGAGCAGCGCATTGAAGAAATCATTATCGATTCATTGTGGGTAGAGGGTGGTTTTGCACCAGTAGCGGTTTCAGATACTACCTCTTTCAGCAATTTGCTCCTAGACCCTGATGCCAGCCAAACGACCTACTATTTTTGGATTGAAGATCAGCTGGATTCACTCACCCTGGCTTACAATTCCAAAATGGAGGTAAAGTCCCCGGAATGCGGGCCTTTCCAGACATTTTTTGATATTTCTGTTGTTTCCACAAGCTTTGACTCGGTGGTAACTGTTCATTCTATTGCTGACTCCAGACTGCCCAACAATGTGGAAATATATCGCTAGTATCGGTTTGCTAATTGTTAGCCTCAGTGCTTTCGGACAGCAGGACACTACTGCTGAACAAAGCATAGTGCGGAAAATCCGACCCGACTACAAACCCTCCGCTTTGCGAGGAGGCATTGATTTATACGGGCTGGGAAACAGTCTTGCCACTAATGGCATACAGCGCTACGAAGTGCAGGCAGATGTTGATTTTCACCGCATGTTTTTGGTAGGTGAATATGGCATCCAAAGCAGTAAAATAGATGAACCGGAATTCAACTACGAAAGCAATGGGAGCTTTTGGAGAGTAGGGGTAGATTGGGATTTAATGCCCTATCATCCTGAAAATAGCACAATCTACATGGGGCTGCGGTATGCCCGGGCAAGGTTTAATGAGTCATTGAGCTACCAGTATACCGACAGCATCTGGGGTGATGTGGATCTCTCACGATCTTTCGATAAAAGATCATCGCGCTGGTTTGAAGTGGTAACAGGTATGAAAGTAAGAGTATGGCAGGGCTTTTTTATTGGGTATCTGATACGCTACAAGATTTTCAGGGAATTGAATAACGTGGCCAGCTTTGATAGCTACCGGGTACCTGGCTATGGTCTCGGTAGAAAAAACACCAATCTAAGTTTTGGCTTTTACCTCCACTACAGATTCGCCTTCAGGTATAAACCGGTGAGGGTCAAACCTGAAAAATAAGGAGTTCTATTTATGACCTTCTGGGTGCTCAGCCATGGATTGTGCTTTTTCACTCCATACTTTTTTACTTCCTGGTAATTGGTTAGACAAAAAAGCATACCTCCGACTGGAGGTGCACAGAGTTATAATAATGGTTTCAACACCTGCCAAACAGTCTCAGCGACAATCTTGTGACCTTCAGCAGTAGGGTGGATACCATCGGATTGGTTGAGCTCAGGCATTCCGCCCACATCTTTCAATAGAAATGGGATAAGAGCAGTATTTTTTTCCTCAGCCACCTCCGGGAACACCTTTCTAAACTTTGAAGCATAATCTTCGCCCATATTGGGTGGTATTTGCATGCCGGCGAGTATGATCTGTACTTCAGGGTTCTCCTGACGTACTTTCTCGATGATGGAAATAAGGTTTTTACGGGTCTCTTCCGTACTTATTCCTCTCAGGCCATCATTACCACCCAACTCCAGTATGAAAATATCTACCTCATTTTGTAACACCCATTCGACGCGGGAATTACCGGAGGCCGTGGTTTCACCACTCAAGCCTGCATTCACCACTCGGTAAGGCAGGTCTAGCGAGTCTATTTTATCCTGAATCAAAGCGGGAAACGCCTCGTTCATTTCCAGCCCGTATCCGGCAGTAAGTGAGTTGCCAAAAAAGAGGATGGTCTTTTTTGAAGAATCTGCAGTAGGCCCCTCGCTACCAGCAGTTTCATTAATTGATGAGGAGTTGTTTTTTTGCTGCTCAGAGCCGCAGCTACTGAGTAGCCCAACCAACAGGAAAATGGAAAATATGATTTGCCGCATATTGTAAAATTTATCAAATCGCAGGAATATAAGAACCGTTTAGCCAATTTATAAACATGTAATGCATCTTTCCGTTCTATTGAAAGTATATTCAGCCGAATTTATTTTTTATGTCTTCGATATTATCAATCAATCAACTTACCAAAAGTTATCAAAGTGGTGAGCGAAACCTTACCGTGCTTCAGGATATCAATTTTTCTATTGAGAAAGGAGATAGCTGTGCCATAGTAGGACCATCGGGCAGTGGTAAAACAACATTGCTGGGATTATGTGCGGGTTTGGATGCCGCCAGTGCGGGTGAGGTCATCCTTAATGATATTAAACTGAATAACCTGAATGAAGATGAGCGTGCGCAGGTGCGCAATCAATATGTAGGGTTCGTGTTTCAAAATTTTCAGCTGATACCCACGCTTACTGCATTGGAAAATGTAATGGTACCCTTAGAGTTGAGGGGTGTGAAAGGTGCTCAGAAATCCAGTAAAGAGTTGCTGGAGCGGGTAGGACTGGCTGACCGGATAAACCATTATCCAAGCCAGCTATCAGGTGGTGAGCAGCAGCGGGTCTCTATAGCAAGGGCCTTTTCCAATCAGCCACAGATTCTTTTTGCTGATGAGCCAACCGGAAATCTGGATGAGGAAACCAGCGAAAAAATTGAAAAGCTCCTATTTGACCTAAATAAAGAATTGGGTACTACCTTGGTGCTTGTTACACATGATATGGAGCTGGCCGCCAAAACCGACCGTATCATTAGACTTAAAGGTGGCCGATTGATTGAGGATGAAGTTCCAGCATTATCATAATTACTTGTTTTGGATAAAAAATTAAAGCCCGAAAAGGCTCAATACAGTGAATCATGGCTATGGAAAATGGCCTGGCGTGACAGCAGAAAATCCCGTTCGCGGCTTTTTCTCTTTACTTCTTCCATTATTCTGGGTATCTCAGCCCTTGTTGCGATCAATTCATTTAGAGACAGCCTTTTTAATGAAATAAATAACCAGGCCAAAAGTCTATTGGGTGCAGACCTGGTCATAGAAAGCAATAAACCTATCGAAACCCAAACACTCTACTACCTCGATTCGCTGGGTTCGGAGTGGTCGAGAGAAAGTGCTTTTGCCTCCATGATTTATTTTCCACGTACCGATGGTACCCGATTGGTGCAGGTAAGGGCGCTCGAAGGAAAATATCCATATTATGGTGCAATTGAAACCATACCGCAGGAAGCTTCAGGGGAGTTTCAAATGGGTAAAAAAGCATTGGTAGACCAAACCCTCATGCTGCAGTATGATGTGGAAATTGGTGATGAGATTAGGGTTGGTGAACTGAGCTTCGAAATCACAGGTAAACTGCAGCAGGTGCCCGGTCAATCAGGTATAGGTGCCACGGTAGCACCGGTGGTTTATATACCCTACAGATACCTGGAAGAAACGGGTCTTGTACAGCGTGGTAGCCGCATCAATTATAATTTCTACTATAAGTTTCAGGACCCTCAGCGGGTAGATGAGCTGGTAGAATCACAAAAGGAGCGATGGGAGACCATGGGCTTTGATCATGAAACCATTGAGGAACGCAAGGAGGATACGGGCGAAGCTTTTGGTAACCTGACCAATTTCTTGAATCTGGTGGCCTTTGTAGCCCTTTTATTAGGTTGTGTGGGTGTAGCAAGCGCAGTACATATTTATATTAAGGAAAAGCTAGGTATAGTTTCAGTGCTTCGTTGCCTTGGTGTAAAAGGCTGGCAGGCTTTTAAGATTTATTTATATCAGATTTCTGTGATGGGCTTCATAGGGTCATTTATTGGGGCAGTGATCGGCAGTTTGCTTCAGGGTTACCTGCCCGAGCTGCTGAAAGACTTTATCCCTATGGCAATAGATGTCAGCTTTTCGTGGACCTCAGTATTGGAAGGTCTGGTATTAGGTACCATCATTTCAGTGCTTTTCGCGCTGGTGCCTTTGCTGTCTATAAGGCAGGTTTCTCCTTTGCGGGTGATACGCGAGTCTTATAATGAATTTGATTTCAGGCAGGACAAATTGATATGGGCAGTTAGCGGATTGATATTTCTTTTTGTATTTGGCTTTGCCTGGATGCAGATCAGGGAACTCGATGAAGCTATTTTCTTCACATTGGGGCTCCTTGTAGCGTTTGCCATCCTGGTAGGCATCAGTTATTTGGTGATGCGTGGAGTACGCCGCTATTTTCCATCACATTGGAGCTACGTATGGAGGCAGGGTCTGGCCAATTTATACAGACCCAATAATCAAACGCTGATTCTGATCACTTCGATAGGTTTAGGTACTGCTCTGATCACTACCCTCTATTTTGTGCAGGACTTGTTGGTCGATAAAGTGTCAATCAGTGGCTCTGGAGACCGGCCAAACATGGTTCTTTTTGACATACAGACCGACCAAAAAGAGGATATCGCACAATTGACCATAGATTATGAAATGCCGGTTATCCAGGAGGTGCCTATCGTAACCATGCGACTGGTGGAGGCTAAAGGCACCACATTGCAGGATCTGAAGGCAGACAGTACCATTGACATGCCAAAGTGGGCGTTCAACCGCGAGTATCGGGTCACTTACCGGGATCAACTTATAGACTCAGAGACGCTGGAAGAGGGTAAGTTCTATCCGAATGTTGAATCAGTTGGGGACTCAGTGTTTGTGTCTGTTTCGCAGGGCTATGCAGAAAACCTCAACCTTGAACTGGGCGATGAAATGATCTTTAATGTACAGGGCGCTTTGATCAAGACTTATGTGGGTAGCTTCAGGGATATTGATTGGAATAGGGTACAGACCAACTTCCTTGTGGTTTTCCCCAAGGGTGTATTGGAAAAAGCCCCGCAATTTCATGTACTTGTGACCCGTACCAATAACAAAGAGCTTTCTGCCCGATATCAACAAGCAATCGTACGCAGTTATCCCAACATTTCGATTATCGACCTGGAGCTCATCCTCAAAACGCTTGACGACATCCTAGGTAAGGTAGCTTTTGTGATTCGCTTTATGGCGCTGTTCAGTATAGTGACCGGCTTGCTGGTGTTGATAGGATCAGTAATCATCAGCAAGTTTCAGCGTGTCAAAGAGAGTGTTTTGTTAAGAACGCTTGGTGCTGTAAAAAAGCAGATCTTTCAAATCACAGCGCTGGAATATTTGATATTAGGTGCTCTGGCATCTACAGCGGGAGTTCTGCTATCTTTATTAGGGAGTTGGATGCTGGCCATTTTCACTTTTGAGGTACCTTTCGTTCCTACAGTGCTGCCCATGATTGTTACCTTTTTAGTGATTACCTTACTTACCATGATTATTGGGCTATCCAATAGCAGGGGTATAGTAAGCAAACCGCCTCTTCAGATTTTAAGAGATACTGTCAATTGATATGAGATACCTATTTTTCAACGCGCTGTTGCTCCTCGGTATGAACGCAACAGCCAAACCTGCCAATGAAGCAGAGGAAGTAATGAAAGTCGTTTTCACACTATTTGATGGCATGAGGGAAGCCGATAGCGCTAAAGTTCATAGTGTATTTACAGACGATGCTAAAATGTATACCGTAATGGAAGTTGAAGGGGAAATGGTGCTGCGTGAAGGATCACTTCAGCGTTTTCTGGACGCGGTAGGTACGCCTCATGATATCGTTTGGGATGAGCCCATCTGGAACTACTCGGTCAATATAGATGGCCACCTGGCCAGTGTATGGACACAATACGCCTTTTTTGCAGGCGAAAAATTTAGCCATTGCGGGGTAGATGCATTCAAGCTTTTCAAAACGCCGGAGGGTTGGAAAATTTACAGCCTCTCTGATACCAGGCAAAAGGAAGGTTGTGAACTCCCCGAAGCAGATAAGCTACTCCGGGGATTGTAAAAAATTATTCCCAGATCACCATTTTATCTGATTCGTACCAGTTATTGAGGCTGCCGGCATAATGCTCCTCTATTCTTGGTCGCTTAATTTTTAGGGTTGGTGTAAGAATGCCATTTTCAATAGACCAGGGCTCTTTCACCACCACCACTTTATGTACCCTTTCGTAGTTCACAAGCTCTTTGTTGACCGAATTGCAGGTAGTTTCAAGGGATTTTGTGACTTCCTCTTTACTGGTATGCTGACCAAGCTCTGAAAGTACCACCAATGCTACAGGCTGAGGTAACTCCCTGCCAACAAGACATATCTGCTCAATAAAGTTGTTCATCCCAAACTGCCACTCAATAGGGCCAGGTACAATATATTCACCTTTAGCCGATTTGAAAGTATCCTTCACACGACCGGTGATTTTCAGGAACCCATCAGCGTCCAGTTCGCCCATATCCCCGGTATGCAGCCATCCGTCTCGTAGTACTTCGTTGGTCATTTCAGGCTCCTTGTAGTACCCCTCCATCAACCATGGGCAGCGCATGATTACTTCACCCGTATCGGGATCAATTTTCACTTCCACACCATCGTACAATTCTCCTACAGTTCCTTCTTTCACCCGCCCTTCATGCATAGCAGAGCATACGGCACAGTTTTCTGACATACCATAAGCCTCATGGATGTAAAGCCCCAACTGGTTGTAAAATTTATGAATGGAACTATGGCAAGGTGCGGCACCTGTGATGGCGAATTCAACCTCCGACAAGCCAAGACCATCCAATACCTTTTTCTTCACTTTTGAGGAGATGAAAGGAATTTTCAGCAAGAGGTTCATTTTTTTCTCAGGCAACTTGGCCTGCACGCCCAGCTTAAACTTGGTCCAAATCCGGGGTACACCAAAAAAGATCGTGGGCTTGGTATCCTGCAGGTTTTCAAGGAAAGTATCCAATGATTCTGCAAAGGCAATAACCCCGCCTGAGTAATAATTCCCTACACCAATGATGGCACGCTCTGCAATATGGCATAGCGGTAGGTATGAGAAATACCTGTGCCTGCGTGCCTGAAAGTTTACAACCTTCATTACAGCCTCCATAGCAGTGATGTAAGCATTGTGAGATAGCATTACACCCTTAGGACTGCCGGTAGTACCAGATGTGTATACGATTGTCCAAAGATCCTCCGGCTGAGGGTGGTAAATATTTTCCATAGGTTCGAATTCCTTGGATACATCATACCAATCTTCCACCTCCTTGTCGGGCCCCAGCGGTAGGGCAATCTGCCTTACATTTTTGGGTACCCCTTCTTTCATACCATCCCAATCGTCCAGTTTTCCTACAAAAAGCAGTTTGCACCCACTGTGAATCATCACATGGTGCAGTTGGTCATCCGTGAGGTTTGGATAAAAGGGAACAGAAATATGGCCACTCATCACGATAGCAAGATCTGCTATGATCCAGTGCGCACAGTTTTTTGAAACCAAACCGATATTGCTTTTGGGTGCGAGGCCCATGGCATCAATTGCTGCCGCCATTTTTCTGGCTTCCTGTCCGGCCTCACGCCAGGTGTAGGTTTTCCAACTGCCCTCTGATGCCTGATTGAGAAAGGGCTCGTCCGGCATTATTTTTTCAAAATGCAGGAAACGGTCAAGGTAGCTGATGTTGTTTGCAGAGGGCTGTTCGGCTTTCAGAACGGAGTTTTCAGTAATGGTTTGCATGTGACATTAAGATCTGGTTCAACATTGGTAGAATAATAATTTTGTACTTTTAGCTTTCGCTGATGGTAGGCGGTTATGAAATTAACAATTGATATTGAATATTTTAAAAATTGATCAAAAATTATTCAAAAGATGGATGCTGATGTAATTATCGTAGGCGCTGGTTTGGCCGGATTGTCAGCAGCCAGAAGACTTGAGCAATCGGGACGAAAAGTGCTGGTATTAGAAGCCAGGGATAGGGTAGGTGGCCGTACATACACTGTAAACTCGAAAGTTGATGAGGCTTTTGACCTTGGCGGGCAATGGATAGGGCCGGGCCAGGACAACATGCTGGCTTTGATACAGGAGTTTAATCTCAAGGAGATTAAGCAAAACTCAGATGGCAAAAAGCTAATTCATTTCAATAAGAAGCTAAAGGATTATACTGGAGACATACCGAAGCTGGGATTACCTGTTTTACTGGATTTGCAATTGGCTATTAATAAGCTAGATGGTCTATGCCGGAAACTCGATGATGCTAACCCATATTATTCATTTGCAGCCAGGAAATATGATGCCTTGACAGTGGCAACATGGAGGGACAAGCAGCTCCGCTTTAAAAATACACGAAAGATGTTTGATGTGGCTGTAAATGCCATATTTGCTGCCGATCCTGCTGAGATCAGTTTTTTATTTTTCCTTTTTTACCTGAAATCAGGCGGAGGGCTGGAAAACCTTATCGCTACAAGGCATGGTGCACAGGATGCCAGGATTGAAGGAGGAGCCCAGCAGTTGAGTCAAAAAATGGCGAAGCAACTTAAGGGAAGACTGTTGCTTAATGAAACGGTTGTGGCAATTCATCAGCATAGCGATAGTGTGGAGGTTACCACTCACTCTACAACCTATACTGCCAGCTATTTGATATTGGCGATCCCACCTGCTTTGTTGGGTCGCATTGATTTTCATCCTGGCCTTAGCTTGCAGCGTCAGCAAATGCTTCAGCATTTTCCAATGGGATCTGTGATCAAATGTATTGCTATTTATCCTGAGCCTTTCTGGTGGTCTAAAGGCTTTTGTGGTGAGGCGATTAGTGATCAGGGACCAATCCAGTTTATGTTTGATGATTCACCAGCTGATGGCAAGCTTGGTGCATTGGTTGGTTTTATCAATGGCAACCAGGCGCGCAAATGGGGCGATGTTGACCCTCTTACTCGCAAAAGAGCGGTGCTCATGCAGTGGGAGGAGTATTTCGGCAGGCAGATTGCTAATCCACTTGATTTTCTTGAGTTGAATTGGTCTGCGGAAGCATTTAGCAAAGGTTGCTATGTTGGCTACTTTCCTCCTAATGCAATGACAGAATATGGTGCTTTACTCAGAAAACCAGAGGGCAGAATTCACTGGGCAGGCACAGAAACGGCGCTCAAATGGAACGGTTATATGGACGGAGCGGTAGAGTCCGGGTACCGGGCTGCCGGCGAAATAATTACCCTGTTGAACAACCGCTAACAAAAAATAACAACTCGATCACCGGTAAAGCCGTTAGATTCGAACATCTAATTAACCCTACATTTTTATGTTTTTTGAGCAGGCTGCACATTATATACCGCAAAAGAAGGTCAGCAACGATTATTTTGAAAAAAAACTGGGCCTTGACCCCAACTGGATAGTAGAGCGGACCGGCATGGTAGAAAGACGAAGAGCCGGGGCAGATGAAAACACCAATACTATGGCCGTAGCAGCTGTCGAAATTTTGAAATCCAAAGCCGATCTGCATGATGTGGATTTGATCGTAGCGGGTAGCTATACCTTTTACGATACCATAGTAACACCGGCGCATGCAGTTCAAAAATGTCTTGGTATAGAAGCCATTCCGGTGCTTGGCCTTACCTCTGCCTGCTCATCATTTTTGAATGCTGCGGAGGTGGTAGAGGGCTATTTTGCCATGGGTAAAAGTAAAAAAGCGCTATTGATATTGAGTGAGCAAAACTCACTCTATCATAATGAAGAAGATCAGAAATCGGGTCATTTGTGGGGTGATGGGGCTGTGGCGTTCTTGATATCCAGAGATCAGCCTAAAGGACTGTGCTTAAAAGTTGAGGAGGTGAAAACGGCAGGAGCCGCCAATGTAGGCAAAGGCACAGAGGGTGTGATGCTGAAGCCGGCCCATGGCGGGATTGATATGCCCCATGGCAGAGATGTATTTATCAATGCTTGCCAATACATGGCCAAAACTACCGTAGAGATATTGACGAACAATGGTCTTTCTATGGATGACCTTACCTATCTGGTGCCGCATCAGGCTAACAATAGAATATCTCAAAATGTAGCAGCAAGCCTACAACTGGAAGAAAGCAGAATCCTATCCAATGTGCAGTACTTAGGTAATACCGGCTCTGCGGGATCTGGCATAGCTTTATCAGAGAGCTGGTCGAAATATAAAAAGGGAGATAATCTGGTGGTGTCGGTATTTGGTGGTGGCTACAGCTACGGGGCCATGCTTTTAAAAGCTGTACAGGATTGAAAATTTAGTTGTCACGTTTCCGAACACATTTTTCATTTTTCTAAACCTTTTAATTCACAAAACCTTATAAATCAGGGAGTTGATAAAACTGGCATAGGCTTTGATTAATGGTAAGTGCTTGTTTACAACAACACTGAGCCTAAGGTCAAAAGCTCAACAAGCAATAGAATCTCATAAGGAGGTTTTCATAATAAAGGTTAAAAACTCAAAATTAGATTTGACTAGTCAGTCTTTCACTAGTTTTACGGTTGGTTGATGAAAAGAGAGGATCCTAAGATCCTCTTTTTTTTATACAAAAACTTCTTCTAATTGATCATTTGGCTGTTCGGTTTTAGAAGGATTATCGGATTCTTTCCCTTGCTGGTCCTCATTGGCTTGATTTTGGGCTTTCCTGGGCCTTCCTTTAAAAACAGTATCCGGGCGAAAACCATTTTTATATTTTTTCTTTCGGACTTTCCAGACTTTGTAATTGTCTTTATTACCCACCTGAAATTGAAAGGACATGTGATCAGATGGGTTTACCCATTCCAGGTTTGTAGAATCGTTGTTGGTGGGATCATTATCTAAATGAATCACCATAGTAAACTCGTCCGGAAGCACATTGATACAAAATGCTTTCGCCACCTCTTTGTGAGGGTAAACAGTTTTGCGCTTGCCTTCATCATTAATAAGATCCATGAAGTAACATTTGCAGCTTTTATTCCATCGCTGCTTCATGATCTTACCTTTGATTTTCATGTGCTTCTGGCTTCCATTGTGCCAGGATTTTCGGTCTTTACTTCTAATCTGTCCTTTGTTGGAAACTTCATAATTTTTAAAACCATCGATAGGTTTCCAGACCTCTTCTATTCGTTCGATCTTTTGAATGGACATAGCTTTTGGTTGTGTTATTAATTTATTGTTATCTAAAATAAAGATTCTCCATAACGGTATATCGACTATTCGATAAATCCAGAAAATCTGCTCATAGAATGGAATTTATGGCCGATGAAAGAAATTCAGACATTATCTTACCTTTCAAAATTCTAATTATGCGCATCTTTCTTTTTTGTGTGTTCTATTTGCTGATGATGCAGTCCTGTACCAATCAAAAAGGAGAATTGACTTTTGAATCCTATCCTACCTATGAAGGAAATGATCTTGGTATGACCTACACGGCATCCAAAACTACGATTAAGGTATGGGCACCTACTGCATCCGAATTGAAGTTGAAGCTCTATCATAAAGGGCACGACGGTAGTGCCTTTGAGGAAATTAATATGGTGATGGATGGAGGGGGCACCTGGAAAGCTGAGCTCGAGGGTGATTATGCGGACATTTATTACACTGTGCAGGCAAAAATAGATGGTCTGTGGAAGACAGAAGTAGCAGAACCTTATGCTCGTGCAGTAGGTGTAAATGGCCAGCGAGCCATGATTGTTGATTTGGAGAGCACAGACCCACCCGGTTGGTCAGCAGATAAGGCTCCGGCATTGGAGGCTTTTGAAGATATCATAATTTATGAGCTGCATATCCGGGATATGTCCATCCACCCTGAATCCGGTATTATGCAAAAAGGCAAATACCTGGGTCTTACGGAAACCGGAACCACCAGCCATGGAGCCTCCACCGGGCTGGATCATCTGAAGGAACTTGGTATTACGCATGTGCACATACTACCTGCTTTTGATTTCCGCTCAATTGATGAGACAAAGCTGGATCAAGCCAAATTTAATTGGGGTTATGATCCTCAAAATTACAACGTGCCAGAAGGGAGCTATGCTACCGATCCGTACGATGGAAGCGTACGAATCAAGGAATTCAAAGCTATGGTAAAAGCCCTGCATGAAGCTGGAATCCGGGTAATTATGGATGTGGTCTATAATCACACCGGCTATACTGAGGAGTCAAATTTTAATCAATTAGTGCCCGGCTATTATTACCGCCAAAATGAAAATGGTGGATTTTCTGATGCCGCCGCCTGTGGCAATGAAACGGCTTCTGAAAGGTATATGATGCGCAAGTTTATCATCGAATCGGTTACATACTGGGCTAGAGAATACCACATAGACGGGTTTCGGTTTGATTTGATGGGTATCCATGACCTTGAAACTATGAATGCCGTAACCGATGCCCTCCATGCTTTAGACCCCACCATATTTATTTATGGAGAAGGCTGGACAGCCGGGGCATCACCACTGCCTGATTCGGTAAGAGCACTTAAGGCTAATGTAGCTGACTTGAATGGCATTGCAGCCTTTAGTGATGAACTGCGAGATGCCATCAAGGGCCATTGGTATGAGGAAAAAGACAATGGATTTGTGTCAGGCAAGACCACAGCTAAAGAGAGCATAAAGTTTGGTGTGGTAGCTGCTACAGAGCATCCTCAGGTTGATTATGAGGCTGTAAATTACACTAATACGCCTTGGTCACCGCAGCCCTCACAAACCATCAATTATGTATCGTGCCATGATAACAATACCTTGTATGACAAGCTTAAGGCAACCAACCCAGATGCAAGTGAAACGGAGCTCATTCGCATGCATCAACTGGCTGAAACAATTGTTTTCACCAGCCAGGGGGTACCTTTCTTGCATGCAGGTGCCGATTTTTTGAGAACTAAATATGGTGTGGAAAATAGCTATGAATCCCCAGATAGTATCAATCAGATCCAATGGCCCAGAAAGGCTGCTTTCAAAGAGGTTTTTGAATATCATAAGAATCTGATCCTATTCCGAAAAAGCCACCCGGCCTTCAGAATGTCCACCAAGGAAATGATTCAGCAAAATCTATCATTTGTAGAGACCGATGATGACTTATTGGTTGCCTTCATAATATCTAACCATGCCAATAATGACGACTGGGAGGAAATTTTAGTGCTTTACAATGGAAGCAGAGAAAAAAAGAGTATGGATTTGCAGGAGCAGGGTTGGCGCAGGGTATTGTATGACCACCAGTGGGACTTGGAGGCAACTGCTTTCTGGGAAGAGCGCAAACTTGAAATCCCGGAAATATCATGCGTTATATTTGCCAAAAAGTAAAAAGAGAGGCAATTTGCCCGTTAAGTAATCATTAGTCACAACCTATGACCCTGAAAATCAACAATATATTTTTTTATCTGGTAACTGCTTTTTTGATAAGTAGCTGCGCGAGTACCTATAGTCCGCTCACAGTAGAAGAAGTCAGTCTATCCAAAACAGTGGAGGGCGATCAAATTAGCTATGCATACGATCTTCAGGCTTTCTCCAAAAGAGTAAATAAGCGATACACCAAAAAGGAAGAAAATAAAAACCTATCTGTAGTGGCTTTTGAGCTTACCAACAATACAGGTGATACCCTTCGCCCGGCGGACGATTTAGTCTTCAGGTTAAATAAGAATGTGCTGAAGACTTACAATAGGCAGGAGAGCTTTAAGCTTTTGAAGCAGAATGAAATTATGCATTTGCTGTATTTCCTAATTGCAATTCCGGCCCCTACCTCACTCACTACAGCACAGTTGGTGCTTAAAGCTGGTTTAGGGGTGGTGCTGGCTAACTTTAGTATGATCAAGGCTTCTTCAGCCAACAGAAAGTTGAAGGCCGAATTGTACGAAGGAGATATTTTAACCCAAAAGATACCTGACGGGGAAACAGCCCGTGGCATAATTGTTTTTCAAGGAAGACTTTTTGGCGATATTGAAGTAAGTCTGAAGGATTAATCAGTAGAATATATAGCCATGCTGTACGATTTTTCACAGGCCTGCTTTACAGAAATAGCCATCCACAAGGTGGGTAATAAGTCAAAGGAAGAGCCTCTTATTCTATCAAAAAGGATGCTGCCAATAAGGGATGAAAAAATGGAGGGTGCTCTTAAAACCTACTTCACCAAATCCTTTAAGGAGCAGCAATTATTCAGCTTTTCGGATCAGGAAAAACCGCTTTATCAAAGCATTACAGAGGTTTTTCAAGGGGCTTCAGGAATATTTACCAAAAGCCTGCAATTTGCCCAGCATCTTTACGATTGCAGCAATCATAAGAATATTAAACCGGGAGAATTAATGGTGGTTGTTCTGGAAAACTGCGTGTTTGAAGATGAGATTCTAGATGCCATTGGCATATTTAAATCTGAAAGCAAGGAGCAGTTTATAAAGCTTCGGCCAGCTGAAGACACTTTCGAGCTGGAGCTACTCGAGGGAATAAATAGCCATAAATTAGATAAGGGGGCCATCATTTTCAATACTGCTGCAGATGAGGGTTACAGAGTTGCAATTGTTGACAAAACCAACACGCAGGAGGAAGCACGGTATTGGAAAGAGAAGTTTCTCGGCGTAGCGCCCATTGCCAATGAGTATTTTCACACCAACCAGTACCTGGATATGTGCAAGAAGTTTGCGCTGCAATCTGATGAAGAGGATCGGGTTGAGCAAATAGACTTGCTAAACAGGTCGGTAGAATATTTTAAAAGCCGGGAGACCTTTGATGAGGAAGAGTTTGAAGAAATCGTGCTCCAGGCACCGGAAAGGAGGGAAGCTTTTCATCAATTTCAGCAACAAATCTCGGAGGAAACGGAAAGCCCTATGTTTGAGCGGAGTTTTGAGATTTCCCCCAGCGCAGTACAAATGGCGCAGCGCCATATTCGCTCAGTGATTAAGCTCGACAAAAATTTCCATGTTTATGTGCACGGCAATAGGAGCCGTATAGAAAAGGGCTTTGACGAAGAAAAAGGGCTTCATTACTACAAGCTTTTCTACGAGGAGGAGTCCTGACCCCATACAGAGTCAGGACTATTATTTACTCATATCGTAATGCATGAACCGGATTTCTCAAGACAATCTTGATGGCTTTGTAGCTGATAGTAGCCGCGGTAAGTACTATAGAAACCAATAAGCTTAAGGCAAAGATGTACCAGCCAAGTTCTATCCTATACGCATAGTTGCTGAGCCACAATTGCATTGCCTGAAATGCCACCGGAGCGGCAATTGCAAAAGCAATAATGATCCAGAGGAAAAACTTTCTGGAAAAGATGAAAAGCACCTGCTGATAGCTGGCGCCCAGCACCTTGCGTATACCAATTTCTTTTGTTTTTTGAATGGCCATATAGGATACCAGCCCATATAAACCCAGACAGCCAATCAGAATCGCGATAATTGCAAACACCCTGATGCTTTTGAACATAATATCCTCTACGATGTAGCCCTGTAGCATATAATCATCCATTGGCAGGTAGGCAAATGTGCGGCTTGGATATACAGAGCGCCAAAGCGTTTCCAACTGTGGCAACACTGCCGCATAGTTTCCTCGGTTTACTTTTACATCCACCCCGTCGGAGTTGATATTCCAGCAAAACATGATCACAGGGCCTATTTCATCATTCAGGACATTATTGTGAAAGTCTTTTACCACCCCTACGATCGGTGCTCGGGTACCATAGCTTTTGAGCATTTTACCAACAGCCTCTCTTGGGTTATCTACCTCAAGTTGTTTTACCAGAGCCTCATTGACGATGAATCCCTGTATGGTATCATCATATTCATCGGCTCGAAAGTTACGTCCGGCTATCAGTTCCACATCCCAGAAATCAAGATAGCGGTGGTCTACAAACTTATTTTCTGTTCTCATGTCACCTTTATCTTCCTGACCTACTTCTATGAAGGTTGTATTGTACCTTGTACCTGTTTGTGGCGGGCCCGAAGAGATTGAGAAGGCTTCAATTTCAGGTATTTCAGATAGCCCCTGGGCAAGCTGATTGATCTGATTCTGATTAGGCTTGAAATTGCTGATGTGGAGTACCTGCTCGGTGTTGAACCCCAGATCTTTATTCACAAAATAGTTCATCTGGAGGGCCACCACAATGGTACAGATTAATAATAGCTGTGAGATCACAAACTGAACGATCACGAGGGTTCTACGTAGGAACAATGTGCCTTTATGACCACCTTTATCCACTGCAAATTTGTTTTGCAGTGCTTTTACCGGCTCATAGCCTGACAGCCTTATGGCAGGGTAGAAACCAGCCAATAAGGTAACCAATGCTATGAGCAGCAAGCCAACCCCGATCACAGACCAATCCAGTACCATATTCATTTGCACAATGCTGAGCAGCTTATTCCATTCGCTAAGTGCGATTTCTGCTATCCACAATGCAAATAGAAAGGCAACACTGGTGAGGATCAGCGTTTCTGCCAAAAACTGGCTTATCAATTGCCAGCGGCTACTGCCCATGACTTTGCGGATACCTACTTCTTTAGCTCTATTGACTGACTGAGCCGTTTGAAGATTGATAAAATTGATGCATGCTGAAATCAAAATGAATATACCAATTACAGAAAACCCAATGACCATTGGCTTTTGTGTGGTGTAATTGCCAGCATAGCCCCATGACGGGTCACTATGAATGTCCAGTAAATTCAGCAGGCTATAGGAAATGATTTTGGCGTCATCTTCATGGCGATATTTCTGTACTATTTGTTTTAGCTGTGTTTCTACAGAGGCGATACTTTGATTGGGCTGAAGGACTACAAATGTCATTCCGGCTGCAATATTGCCCCAGTTATCCCTATCCCATTCATTCAGCTTGTAATAGATTTCTGCCGAAATCAGTGCTTCAAATGGAATAGTAGAATTAGCCGGTGGGTTGTCTATTACACCGGTTATGGTGACTGTAAATTCTTCATGCAACTCAATAGACTTCCCTAGTAGATCCATTTCTCTGCCCACAAAATCAGGGTAATATTTGCGTACCAGTTTTGAGGAAAGGACAATGTTATTGATGTCATCCAGGGCGGTTTTAGGGTTTCCTGCAATAAAATCATATTCAAAATGGCTGAGGAAGGCGGTATCAGCATAGAATAGATTCCTTTTCTCTTCAAATATTCTTGATTGATCAGTGTTTGGATCGATAGTTACAAGGGCATTTGTAGGTCCGATGACCTGAATAATGCCCTCCAGGTTTGGGATTTCATTGCGGATGGCTGTTACCAGCATCGATTCAGTGTTTCCATCTCGCAATGTGCGATTAGGATAGTCTTTGGTGATGTTAACCCTGTAAATCTGCTCAGCTTTAGGCTGGTTAATATCGAAGGTGTATTCGTACTTCAAGAAAGCATAGAGGAAAAGACAGCTGGCGAGCCCCATTGCCAGTCCTACCATATTGATGATAGCGTTGGTTCTGTTTTTCCAAAGATTTCTTATTACTGTTTTCCAAAATAGTCTGAACATGGCAATTGAATTTACAATCTTATTTGCCAAAAAGCTGCCATAATTTATAAACCCCTGATAAACAGAGGTTAGAGGGTGAATTATACTTCGCTTAGTTTGAATAGTGTTCGCAATTTGTACATCAGATTGTTCCAGGTTGGAACAGTTCCTTTTACCTTACCGCCATGAAAGTGCTTGCTCTGGACGATGATCAGGATATGCTGCTCACAATATCTATGGTGTTGGAGGATCACGTGGAAGAGGTGATTATATCCAATAATCCTGCAATGGTATATGATCTGTTGCAGTCACATGACATTGGTGCGCTTATTTTAGATATGAATTTTAGGGTGGGTTACAGTCAGGGCGAAGAAGGCATGACCCTACTTAAAAATATTCTGGATCAAGACCCTACATTAAGCATTATAGTACTTACAGCTTATGGCTCGCTTGATCAGGCAGTGCAGGCAGTAAAGCGTGGTGCTTTTGATTTTTTAGAAAAACCTTTTCAAAATGAGAAGCTGATCGCCACTATCGAGTCGGCGCTAAGAGCCTGTGCTTCTCAGAGAGCTTTAAAGTCTCAAAGCAAATCCAGAGCGTCACTTATTGATCATTACAACAAGTCCTACTATGGCATGATTGGCAAAAGTGCAGCCATGGCAGCACTATTTGATACAGTGGAGAAAGTAGCAGTGACTGATGCTTCCGTCCTGATTTTAGGTGAACACGGTACCGGAAAGGAAATGCTGGGCAGGGCAATTCATCAACGGTCCAACAGAGCCAGTCAACCTTTTATTCAAGTTGACCTGGCAGCCATTCAACAAAACCTTTTTGAGTCGACACTTTTTGGCCATAAGAAAGGGGCTTTCACTGATGCGCATGAGGACAAAACAGGGCTTATCGAGCTGGCCAACTATGGCACATTATTTTTGGATCATGTGGATGAATTGCCGCTTGCAATTCAAGCTAAATTGTTGACTGTTTTGCAATCCAAATCAGTCACGGCCATTGGTGACCATATGCCAAGACCGGTGGACATCCGTGTGATTGCTGCAGCGCATAGTGGCTTGATGGAGTTGGTTGATAGCGGAGGGTTCAGAGAAGATCTTTTTTACCGCATCAATACCATTACCGTGGAGGTGCCACCTTTAAAAGCACGCAAAAAAGATATCATACTTTTAGCAAATCACTACCTGGACATATTCAACAGAAAGTACAAGGCCAATCTGGCACTTACCAAAGAGGATTATGACAAACTGGAGGCGTACCACTGGCCTGGGAATGTACGAGAGTTGATCCACTTGCTAGAGCGTGCGGTTATTTTAGGTCAGCTTCCTACCGCTACGCTTTTGCAGCTCTCAAAATCTGAAGACCGTACTGATTCACTTGTTGAAACTGAAAAAGAGCAGATTGCAACAATACTAAAATCTGAAGCAGGCAACATCAGTCAGGCTGCCAAAAAGTTGGGCATAGGCAGGAATACCTTGTATCGTAAAATGCGGAAATATGGTCTTTAGTATTCTTTTGATATGGCGTGTACTCCTTTTGGTTGTACTGATGGGTGCAGCATTCTGGAGCTATTTCCGCACTGATTTTATAATTACACCCCTGATGTTTGGCCTGGGGGCAGTAGTGGTCGTAGCTGAGTTGATTTGGAAGATACATCAGCAGCAGCGGATTTGGGCCGGCTTCCTTTTGGCCATAGAGCATGAAGATTTTAGTCGGCAATATCAACTAAAGCATAGTTTAGATAGTCCTGAAATGCTTGGTGCATTTGACCTAATCCTGGAGAAATTTGAAAAGCTCAAAAAAGAACAGGCGGCAAAAGACCGGCTATTGGCCTTTGTTTATGAAAATGTACCTGTTGGCCTTTTCTGCCTTGATGAGGAGCTAAAGCATATTTTCCATAACAAAGCCAGTGAGCAACTATTGGGCACAGCGCAACCGGGTGGGAAAATATTGTCTGAAAAATGGCCTGTACTTCATCGACTGATTGAGCAGCAGGAGCCTGTTAATCAGACATTATTGAGGGAGGGAGAGAAAGATTACCTGGTAAACCTTTTTCCCTTTACTCTGGCTGAAAAGAAGTTTGTGCTTGTCTCCATTCAGGACGTGAATATGATGATGAGTACACATGAGCTTAAAAGCTGGCAGAAACTAATCAGGGTAATGACCCATGAAATCATGAATACAACTACTCCAATTTTGTCGCTTACCAGGGTAGTTAATCAAAAATTGCTTAAAAATGGACATTGGAAAGGCATAAAAAAAATGTGGAGGAGAAAATAGCCACTGCCTTGCTTACCATAGAAAGAAGAACAGAGGCGCTGCTTCAATTCGTAAGTAACTACAAAAAAATTAACCAAGAATTATCCCCAAACAAGAGCAAGCTATCTCTTTCAGAATTTTTAAATGACCTCTACCAGACAGCTACGGTATTTGGACAGTATGAGATTGATAATTCTATTGCAGGTGAGGTGGCATTGCAGATTGATAAAAACCTGATGCTTCAGGCACTGACTAACCTGATCAAAAATGCTCAGGAAGCTTCACAAGATGCAGCCTCACCTAAGGTCATTTTAAAAATTGATAAACCGGAAAACGATCTGATCATAGAAGTGATTGATAACGGACCTGGAGTCGAGGATTCGCTCAAGGATCAACTGTTTTTACCATTTTTCACTACAAAGCAGGAAGGAAGTGGTATAGGGCTGGCCCTGGCCAGAAAAATTATCAATCTACATCAGGGGGAACTTAAATATTTGGAAAGAGATGGCAACACCATCTTCCAAATCAGGCTTTCGATTTAGATTTATTTTGCTCGTATTTTTTCGGGGCATATAAAAATCCAAAAGCTTCACCACCTTCTTTCGTATGTTTCTCGTGATGAATATAATGCGCCCGGATGATACGCTTCATGTAAGGGTGGGTAGCCTTAAACTTGATATTGATTCGTCTGTGTACGATAATGTCGTGGAATATGAAATAGAAAAGGCCATAGGCAAGTATGCCAAATCCCACAAACTTTAGCCACCCAACGTCTGGCATTTCAAAGCCGATAACAATCAAAAGTATTGATGGAATGCTGAAGACAACAGCAAACAGGTCGTTCATTTCCAATGGATGCGGGTGCACTTTATGGTGTGAGCGGTGCCATGACCATAGAAAGCCATGCATTACGTATTTATGTGTAAACCAGGCAGCACCCTCCATCAAAAAAAAGGTACCTACAACGATCAAACCGTTTACCAACCAACTCATGCCTGTAAAATTAAATGATTATAATGTTAATAACTGATCTTTCACCTCTTCCATCAGCCACATCGGCGTAGATGTGGCACCACAAACACCTACCGAGTTATCTTGCCCAAACCATTCATGTTTCAATTCTTCCTTGCTGGAAATGAAATAGGTATTGGGATTATTTTGCTTGCAAATATTGTAAAGCACCTTTCCGTTGGAAGACTTGGTGCCTGATACGAATACGATTACATCAAACTTCTTGGAGAAATCTCTTAACTCCTTATCACGATTACTCACCTGTCTACAGATAGTATCATTAGCATTCACTGAGATGCCAGCCTCTTGAAGTGTACGGGTAATTTCGTAGAATTTGTCTGTGCTTTTAGTGGTTTGACTGTAAAGCGTGATTTCCCTTGGCATGGTTTGTAAATCCAGCTCTTCCAGATCTTGAAACACCACCGCTTCATTTCTGGTTTGCCCTAATAAACCTACCACTTCGGCATGCCCATGCTTACCATAGATGTAGATTTTGTCCTGCTTATCGTAGGCGTTTTTAATACGGTTTTGCAGTTTTAATACAACAGGACAAGAGGCATCAATCAATTCAAGATTATTGGTCATTGCCAATTCATAGGTAGATGGCGGCTCTCCATGCGCTCTGATCAGGACTTTTGCATTTTGCAGCAGCCTTAATTGATCATGATTGATGATACGCAAACCTTTTTGCTCAAGGCGTTTTACCTCCTCATCGTTATGCACAATGTCGCCAAGGCAATATAGAATGCCGTCTTCTTTCAGTAGCTCTTCGGCCATTTCTATGGCGTATACTACGCCAAAGCAGAAACCAGAATTAGCATCAATGGTGACATTGAGATTTAACATATACGCATAACTTATTTTGGCTTTAAAGTGTTTAGGCCAAACCGATTTTTAAAATACTCATAAAATGTAATATTCATCAATAATAGTAGCATACTGTAGATGCTGTCTTCTATGGGAATTGTACCCAATCTTATACTCAAATTTTCCGCATCATTGTACCAAACAATAGGCTCTTCTATCCATGAGCCAGTCAATACACCATTGACAAGGAAGAATGGAATTAGATGCAATAGATAGGCTATTAAAAAGTCGCCAAAGTAGGAGAAGTTTTTGTAGGCATGCCATGTCAGCAATAATCCGGTAAACAGGAATGTGTAAAAAGTATAGAGCTGATGTGAATAAATCACAGATAAGAAAATCAAAATTACCGCCAATGCTGCCGCAATGTATCTTGGGCTGTTGCCCAGCAAATTCCTTTTGAAGAAAAACAGCACACATTCGTATATAAATACACTGGCAAAAGGCACAGTAATAAAAAAGAGCCATTCTTCTATGGGTAAGCCAAAGATGTAGAAACCAATAAGGTAAACCTCATTGAAGCCCCAGACTCCCAGATCAGTAAAGATTACATCCCAAACGATAAAGAATATAGCTGTCAGCACCAGACCGGGGAATAAGGCTTTCCACTTTGTATAATACTTGAGTCGCCACTCAAAAGACTGGGCCAATGGGTAGGCGATAGTAAATAAGTGGATGTAGAGGTATAGCTTCAATCAGATATGATTAAGTCTGAGCTTAAAATAAGTACCGAGCAGGAGCAGCATCTTTTTGATATCAGGAATTCTGATGCGTTCCTGAAGAATGCGCTTGCTCGGTAGATTCTGTATTTTTTTGAAGAGATTGATGTAATAAACATAGGCCAGGTAAACTCCTAATTTAGCCCCTTTGGGAAGGTTTCTGATGCCCACCAGTGATGACTCAAAGTCATCCTGAATATCTTTTTCTATCTGAATTTTCTGCTCTTCTGTAAAATTAGTGAAGTCCACCCCGGGGAAATAGACCCGGCCTCTATCATCAAAATCGCTCTTTATATCTCGCAGGAAATTTACTTTCTGAAATGCAGCACCAAGCCTTCTTGCAGGTGGCTTAAGGGCCTCATATTGTTGTTCATCTCCTTCGCAAAATACCCGCAAGCACATAAGGCCTACCACCTCTGCAGAGCCGTAGATGTATTTTTCATAGAGTTCCCGATCATACTCTGTTTCTGTCAGGTCCATTTCCATGCTTACCAAAAATGCATCAATCAACTCCCTCTCTATTTTATACTGATTGACAACCAACTGAAAGGCATGGAGCACAGGATTGAGGCTGATTTTTTCATCAATGGCTTTGTAGGTATCTTCCCAAAATCGGTCGAGCAGCTCCTTTTTATCATGATCATGAAAAGTATCCACTATTTCATCTGCATACCTTACAAATCCATAAATGGCATAAATTGGATAATGATATTTCTTATGCAGCGTCTTGATGCCCAACGTAAAAGACGTACTGTAATGCTCAGTAATGAGGCGGCTACATTTTAATGTAGTAGTATTGAAAAGTTCCTGCATTGACTCCATAAGTCATTTTATTTAAGGCTAAATGCATTATACCTAAAGCCACCAATTAAAAATATAATACAATCTAATCGTTGTTTTGTTTACTTAAGTGCATAAAAAACGATTTGTGCTATGCAAAATCCCGATGCACTTCTTTGGCTACTACATGCCCGGATATAATAGACGGTGGTACGCCCGGTCCGGGTACGGTAAGCTGCCCCGTATAATATAGATTTTTTAATTTTTTGTTTTTGAGTCCTGGTTTCAGGATTGCAGTTTGCATCAATGTGTTAGCCAGTCCATAGGCATTGCCCTTGAAGGCATGGTAATCATTGATGAAATCAGAATGCGCAAAGCTCCTTTTATATACCACATGCTCTCTTATGGATTGATCCGTTAGATTTTCCAATCGATCCATGATGAGTTCATAATATTGCTCACGGGTATTTTCTTCATCAGTCAATGCCGGCGCTACCGGCATTAATAGAAACAGATTTTCTTTCCCCTCAGGCGCTACTGTTGGGTCAGTGATGGATGGCACTGAGGCATAAAATAATGGTTTTTCAGGCCATTTTGGATCTTCATAGATTTCGTGCGCATGAGCTTTCAAGTCCTCATCAAAAAATAGATTATGGTGGCGCAGATTTTTGAGTCGCTTATCTATACCCAGGTAGAAGAGTAGGGAAGAAGGAGCCATTACCCTTTTATCCCAATAGTTAGCGCTGTAGTTTCTATGCTCAGAGGCTAGAATATGTTGATCCACATGGTGGTAATCAGCGCCAGCCACCACTACGTCAGCTTCAAATACACCCTGATTGGTTTCAACGGCTGATATTTTGCCATTGGTGGTGATAAATTTTTGCACTTCATGATCAAGGCTAATGCAGACTCTCTTTTCTTCAGCCAGACTGACCATTCCTTCAATGATCTTGTGCATACCGCCCTTGGGATACCAGGTGCCCAATGCCATATCGGCATAATTCATAAGACTATATAGAGCAGGGGTATTTTCCGGAATAGCACCAAGGAAAAGTACAGGAAATTCCACGAGCTTTAGCAGCTTAGGATGGCTGAAAAATCTTCGTACATGCTTGGCCATGGAGGTAAATACATCCATCTTGATCACACCCATTAAAAGTCTGGGGTCAATGAATTCTGTTAATGATCGGCTGGGTTTGTAGACCAGATCATTAATGCCCACCTCATATTTATAAGCGGCCTGTTTTAAGAAAGCACGTAACTTAAGTCCTGCACCTGGCTCCAGTTCGTCAAACATCGCCTCCAGTGCTTTCATATCGGCGGGGATATCTACAAAATCGTTTTCACCGAAAACAACAGCATAAGATGGATCAAGTCGCTCAAGCTGGTAATAATCGGATACTTGCTTGCCAAAATGATTAAAATAACGCTCGAATACATCGGGCATCCAATACCAGGATGGACCCATATCGTAAGTGAAACCTTTTGCTGAAAATTGCCTTGCCCGACCCCCTGGTGTGCTATTTTTTTCCAAAATAAAAACCTCGTGACCTAAGTCAGCGAGGTGTGTAGCAGCGGATAACCCAGCAAAGCCTGATCCAATTACACAGACTTTGTTTTTTTTCATGAATTAATTCTTAACGCTATAATTTTTCAATTTAGCCTTTAATTCTTTTCTGGCAATGTGAATCCTGTTTTTTACCGTGCCAATTGGAATTGCCAACCGATCAGCAATTTCGTAATATTTAAAGCCACGGAAATGCATCATGAAGGGTACTTTATAGGCATCATCCAATTTTTCAATAGCTTCCTCAATGTCCTCCATAGCGAAGTTGCCATAAGCCAGATTGTGGATCGTGCTGTCAGTACTATTGATGTAGTGTAAATTATCAGTAGTATCTATAAAAGTGTTTCTTCGAACCATACGCTGATAATTCGTAATGAAAGTATTTTTCATTATCGTGTACAACCATGCTTTCAGATTAGTACCAGCAGCAAATTTATCTCTATTGGTATAGGCCTTCAACATTGTTTCTTGCATCAAATCATTCGCATCCTCATTGTCCCTTGTCAACTTTAATGCAAAGGGTCTTAGCGATGGAGACATTTGATCTAACTTGTAACTAAATTCTAAAGCAGTCATAACCTTTTCGTTTTTCTGTTTAATCAAATGTAGATAATGATTAAACAAAACACAAAACTTTGTTTAATAAATTTTTATAGATAGTTAAACAAAATTGGAGGTTACATGGAATGAAGATTGCTAAAATAGCTTATAAATGAATGTAAACGCCTTTTTGGGGTATAACTATTTAAAATAAGGCTATTAGTATTGTTTAAGATTGCTTAAACAATATGGTAAAAGTCAGAGAATTCTTGGGCAAAAAAATAACCTGCATAAGCAGGCTATCATTTTTTGGTTGGGGTATAGTAGACTATTAGCTAGCGTAGGCTAGTGCTTCCTGTTCCACAAAATCTATCAGTTCATCAAGCCTATTTAGTATGATACAATTTTCTGGTGTTTCGATATCCTGACCCACCACTTGGAAGCCTGTAAGTAACACGGTAGATTCTGGGAAATCACTGCAGAGTTTATTTACATAATCCTGTACTTCTCCAGGACCAGGGCTACTTGTAATAATGGTCATTACATATTCTGGTTTATGCAGATCATAAACTGCATGCAAATCATGGAATGGCAGTGACTGGCCTAAATAGATGGTTCTGTTCTTTCTTGACCTGATTATGTAGTTTGAGAATAATAGGCTCACTTCATGCAATTCTCCCTCAGGTAAGTAAAGCAAAAACTTCTTGGCCTTATCATGAATGGATACGAATTGGCTATCGATTGCCACAATTAACTTTTGCCGAATCAAATTAGAGATAAAGTGTTCTTGAGCAGGATTGATACCACCAGTCTGCCATAATACTCCAATCTTTGATAGAAATGGGTAAATAATATTGATCATGGTCTTTTCAAAACCAATCTTCAATATGTTGGTAGACATTATTTTTTCAAATCGGTCCTCGTCAAGGTCTACCATAGATAGCGTAAGGGCGTGGATTTGATCATCGTGCCTGAGGTGCTTTTCAGTAATCTGAAGTACAGCCTCACTCATCTGCTGATCAGTCATTTTGGCGATCTTGGAAATCTTATAACCATTATCTTTCAGCAGGGAGATATTTAAGACCAGTCTGAGATCCTTATCATCATAATATCTGATGTTGGTATCAGTTCTGCTGGGCTTAATAAAGTTGTAGCGTTGTTCCCAAATCCTTATCGTATGCGCTTTAATGCCCGATAAATGCTCTAAATCCTTAATTGAATAATTACTCACCTTTTCTATCTTTTGGTACTCACGGTCGATACTGTAAAACCCGCAGACTTATGATTTGTTTAAAAAACATTCAACAATGTAAAGAATATTAATTGTGCGCCAATGAGGTAAAAGGCAATTTTGTTGTTTTGGAGGTCGGAGAGTGGTTTGATGATGAATTGCATCGCCAGACCGATAACAAACCACGCAATATAATTTGCTACTGGTATTTCATTGGCTATCCATTCCCAGTAGTCGAATCTTACAGCCACCGGTTCGATTAAAAAATCCATGCCAACCATAAGTATTGCTGCTAATACTATTTGCGGAAAGCTGTTTTGGGTTAGCTTGGCCGCAATAGCCCGGGTGCAGTAAACCAAAATCCACCAGTTTAGGCCAATCACCAATGGCACTTGCATGACCTTCAAGCCTAAAGTGCCTTCATAATAATACTCTCCGAAGATTACTCCTGAAGCCACACCGAGCATTTCCACTACAAACCCAAGCGTGAAAACAGAAAGGGAGAGCAACCAAAATTCTTTATTTCTATTCCTATGAAAATAAGCCAGTGCCGCACCGGATAGTATTAAATTAAAAGGGGTTAATAGTATGAAATAGGGTTTGAGATCAGTAGAGAGGAATCCTATCACACCTACTACGTGCAGAATGATAAGGACAAGGCCAACTATATGTGGTTTTGTTTTAAGCATTTTAATATGCGATGTAACTTTACAAATTCAATAGAGTTTGTATGATCTTATATAATGTTACTGTAAATATTGAAAAAGATGTGGAACTGGAATGGTTGCATTGGATGCATCAGGTTCATATTCCAAAAGTATTGGCAACCGGTTTGTTTAAAGAAAACAAAATGTACCGGCTGCTTAATGAGACTGAAAACGATGATTCTACGTATTCCATTCAGTATTTCGCTAAGTCAATAGACGATATCCAATTATACTTAGATCAATATGCACCAGCACTCGTCAATGAACATCTGGAACGCTATAAATACAAACATGTAGCCTTCCGCACCTTGCTTGAGGAGGTTAAAAATCCAAATGACAATTGACCCATTCTTCGTCAAATCGTGTACCATATTTTTCGTAGAAAGCAATAGCATCTTTGTTCCACTCTAGCACTTGCCACATCATACCAGTGCAGCCAGTTTCTCGTGCTTTGTTCAGCGTTTTGTCAAATAATGCCTTACCCATTTTCTTTCCACGCTCTGAGGCCGTCACTACTATATCTTCCAGGTAAAGGCGTTTGCCTTTCCAGGTAGAGTAGCGATAATAATACAGTGATAGTCCAACAATCCTATCTTCTACTTCCGCTACAAAGAATCCAAATATCGGATTTTCGCCGAATCCATCTTCTTCCATCATTTTTACAGTATTGGTTACCTGGTCCTCGGCTTTTTCGTATATAGCCAGTTCTTTGACCAGGTCAAATACTGATGGTAAATCGTCTTTTTTTCCTTCTCTGATGATAAATTCACTCATAGTTAGGTTTTTTCGATGCGCTCAAAGCCAGTGTATGGAATTAGTGCCTTGGGTATGGATATGCCGTCTGCGGTTTGATTATTCTCTAGCAGGGCAGCCAGTATTCTGGGCAATGCCAGTGCAGAGCCATTGAGCGTATGCAGTAGGTGCTTTTGGTTGTCAGCATCTTTGTAGCGCAGTTTGAGCCTGTTAGCCTGGTAATTTTTGAAATTGCTTACTGAACTGCACTCCAGCCATCGCTTTTGAGCTGCACTGTACACCTCAAAATCATAGGTAATGGCAGATGTAAATCCAAGGTCTCCAGCACACAGCTTGAGTATGCGATAGGGTAGCTCCAGTTTATCCAGCAGCATCGCCACATGATTACACATTTGATCTAAGGCTTCCATGCTTTTCGCAGGGTGCTCAATGTGCACAATTTCCACTTTATCAAACTGATGCAATCTATTGAGGCCACGTACATGGGCACCCCAAGAACCGGCTTCCCTTCTGAAACATGGTGTGTATCCTACATTTCTGATGGGCAGCTGTGACTCATCCAGGATTTGATCCCTGTAGATATTTGTAATTGGCACTTCAGCTGTGGGGATCAGGTAGAAGTTTTCAGATCCCACATGGTACATTTGCCCTTCCTTATCAGGGAGCTGCCCGGTGCCATAACCACTTGCCTCGTTGATCAACACCGGCGGTTGTACTTCATGGTATCCTGCTTTTATTGCTTCATCCAGGAAAAAATTGATCATGGCACGTTGAATTCTTGCACCTTCTCTTTTGTACACCGGAAAACCTGCGCCGGTAAGCTTTACCCCCAATTCAAAATCTATGATATCATATGCTTTGACCAGATCCCAATGCGGCAGGGCCGTATCGGGTAGGGTGGGTATATCAGCGGGGCTTGTAATCACCTCATTGTCAGCTTCCGTTTTACCGGCAGGCACTTCTTCCAGTGGAACGTTGGGCAAATTATAAAGTGCTTCCTGCAACTGGTCTGCTGTGGATTGCAATGCCTCTCCTAATTCCCTGGCCTTTGTTTTAAGGTCGCTGGTCTGTTGTTTGATGGATTCTGCCTCCTCTTTTTGGCCATTTTTCATCAGCTGACCGATTTGCTTGGCCAGGCTGTTGGATTGTGCCAAAGCTTCATCTTGATCTCCCTGCAGCTGTTTGCGATTATCATCCAGTGCGATCACATGATTGAGCAAGGTTTCAGCATCAGCGATTCCTCTTTTTTGAAGTCCCGCTATATACTGCTCTTTATTGTCCCGTATGTCTTTTACAAGTAGCATCAAATTAACATTTGCGCAAATAAAAAGAATTCCAGCTTGATATCGAATCGTTAGCCCCAATTCTGATCTCAAAAGCAGGTTTACATTTAACGAAACTTTTATAGCTTTACTGTAGTTTCATAAATAGCTAAATGATAAAGCGATTTGAACCGATTTTGCTGGAAGAAGCAATGGAATTTCTACGCATGCAGAATCCAAAATCAAAAAACAAAATTCTGCTGAATATTGAACGAGCAAGTTATAAAACTGACCCGAAGCTATTCAAGAAGGTGCAAGGAGAAATTTGGGAGTTTAGAACTCTTTATTTGGGTTTACAATATCGCCTTCTTGCGTTTTGGGACAAAACCAACAGCGTAAACACTTTGGTTTTGGCAACTCATGGAACAATCAAGAAGACAGCTAAAGTAGATCAAAAAGAAATAGATAAAGCAGAACGAATTAGACGACAATATTTCAAAGACAAGCAATAATGAAGACTTATACACTTGAAGAGGCGAAAGATGAATTGATCGGAAAACGTGGTACAGCCGAGCGTGAGCAATATGAATTTGAACTAAGCCTGGAGTTGATTGGAGATATGATTCAGCAAGCCAGGAAACAGCGAAATTTAACACAGGAAGAACTTGGAAAACTTATCGGGGTGAAAAAAGCTCAAATCTCAAGACTCGAGAATAATACGGGTAATATTACACTAGAAACAGTACTAAAAGTTTTTAATGCACTTGGTGCTAAAGTGAACTTTAATATCCAAATGTTGGACAAGCAAATCAATCTAGCTTAAAAACAGGGCTATTCGTATGTGCTAAGCTATGCCGATACCGCGTAGGATCGAGTTTATGAGGGTTTTGCCTATTCAGCCTACCCGAGAGATCATGGGTTTTCCAGGAAACGGAAAAATTGAAGACATATCCGCAGATTTGGCTTCCAAGAAACAGCTGTTCTAGGTAGTTATTAGTTGCTATGATTCATAACTGGTGAATTACCCAAGAGTCACACATCTATTAGTAGGACAATTTTCACCTAAAATTTTGGTTATAATTCAATGTTGGCATATTATTGCATTGTCTAAGTACCAGCTGAACTTTTCTTATTTTTAAGTTCACTCCATACAAAAGCGACTTTACACTTTACCACTTATTGTAAAAATCCAATCACGATAGTTCGTAATAAATAATTTATTGTTAGTTAATCTATGTACAATATTGAAGATCTAAATGTCCGGCTGCTTTCGGAATTAAGGGGCATTGCAGAGGAGATGGGTGTTAAAAATTTCAAAAAACTCAACAAACAAGACCTCATCTACAGTATCCTCGACCAGCAGGCAGTTACGCCTGAGAAAGACCTACCCAAGCCCAGCAAAAGCAGCACCGACTCAGAAGACAAACCGAAAAGAAGAAAAACGCGTGTAAAACGCGAAAATGTGAAGTCTTCTTCCGAAAACGATAGCAAATCAGATAAGGAAAAAACAGCAGAAGAACTACTGGAATCCTTTAATCTCGATCTTGACGACAGTGTAACTTCCTTTGACGAATCAAAATCAGAAAAGCCTAAGAAGTCAGATAATGATGAAAAGGCTAAAAAATCTGAAGATAATGATCGGGACAAGGATAGGAGAGGTGATAGAAACCAAAAGCAAGACCGCAAAAACAATTACAATAACGCGATTAAGGAATTTGATGGCATTATTGAAAATGAGGGCGTTCTTGAAATAATGCAGGATGGCTATGGTTTCTTGAGAAGCAGCGACTACAACTATCTGGCTAGTCCTGATGATATATATGTTTCTCCTTCTCAGATTAAGCTTTTTGGCTTAAAAACAGGAGATACCATCAAAGGGCAGATCAGACCTCCAAAAGAAGGGGAAAAATATTTTGCTCTGCTGAGAGTAGAATCCGTTAATGGCAAAACCACGGACGAGATTAGGGATCGTATTCCGTTTGAATACCTGACCCCACTATTCCCACAGGAGAAATTACACCTTAGCCACAAGGCAGACAATTACTCCACACGTATTCTTGACCTATTTTCTCCTATCGGGAAAGGGCAGCGGGGTATGATTGTGGCACAACCGAAAACGGGTAAAACCGTGCTTTTGAAAAATATCGCCAATGCGATCGCTGAGAATCACCCTGATGTGTACCTGATGATCCTCCTGATCGATGAAAGACCAGAAGAGGTTACGGATATGGCACGCAGTGTTAAAGCTGAGGTGATATCCTCTACATTCGATGAGCAGGCTGAGCGCCATGTTAAGGTCTCTAACATTATTCTGGAGAAAGCCAAGCGAATGGTGGAATGTGGTCATGATGTAGTTATCCTCCTTGACTCGATCACCAGGTTAGCAAGGGCGCATAATACCGTTATACCTTCTTCCGGTAAAATCCTCTCTGGTGGAGTGGACGCCAATGCATTGCATAAGCCCAAGAGATTTTTTGGTGCTGCTCGAAATGTTGAAAATGGTGGCTCATTAACCATTATTGCAACGGCATTGATTGAGACTGGCTCTAAAATGGATGAAGTAATCTTTGAAGAATTCAAAGGTACGGGTAATATGGAGCTTCAGCTAGACAGAAAACTATCCAACAGAAGAGTTTATCCGGCGATAGATGTTCCTGCTTCCGGTACAAGAAGAGAAGATCTACTCATGGAAAAAGAAGAGCTTCAGAGAATCTGGATTCTAAGGAAATTTATGGCAGATATGAATTCAATAGAGGCTATGGAATTCCTGCTGTCAAAAATGAAAGGAACAAGAAACAACGAGGAGTTTCTTATTTCAATGAATGGCTAATACCTAAACCAACTTATACAGTAAAGGAGCAAGTGATTGCTCCTTTTTTTATGCCATAGGTTGGTCTAACTCACTCTTTCCCATCTACATAATCCTGAAGATAAGTATAGGGTGCAGTTAATTTACCGTTTGTTGCAATAGTAGCGCGCTCAATAATCTGATCAACATCCCGCTCGCCTAATAAATTTGGCAAAACATTATTGATCAGCTCTTTGCCAAAGTCATTGGAGGCATCTCTGGGCAGTTCACATGGCAGGTTATCCACGGCCATCACAGTTACATTGCCCTCGTCCGAATAAGGTGGCTGCATCTTATCCTGCGTAGCATCATAATCATACACCGGATCATCGATGGTCGATGGTTTTTTGGTACTTGGAATGGAACCTTCAATGTCGCAAGTAATATCCGCAATTACGTTGATTCTGAAGTCTGACTGCACCATATCATTGACAGTGAAAAGCACCGGTGCATGCGGATCCCAAAAAGCTGCCGCTATAAGTAAATCGCATTTTCTGGCGTACTTCAAGAAATCAGAATCAAAGCGATCAGGGTGGCTGTAAAACTCACCTCTATTGAAGGGTATACCATCTCTGTGACGGTTATAATCCCGCGTATTTAGTTGTGTAAAAACGGGTGTACTATAGGTTTCAGTGAGAAAATCAGAGGGAGTAACTTTCCTAATACCCATACCAAAAAGTACCTCCATGGCACCCTTAGCAACTCTGCCACCACCTGTTAATGCAATTTTGATAGGAGGCAATTTTACTTTATTAAATTCTGTTTTCAGATCTTCCAGGTCAAAGCAGTCTTTAGCCCTGCGTAGACTAAAAAGATTATATCGTTTGCCGAAAGTGTATACGCCATTGTATGCTCCAACGATACCTGCGTACCTGCCAAAAGCAATGATTCTCTGCCCATCTTTATTGGTTAGACATTCATAGTCAACCATGGTGATTTTATGCTCTAAAATCTTACGAAGCAATTCCCTATTATAGTCCTGTTTTTTGATTGTATGAGAGAAGAAAAAATAGGTTTTACCGGGAATCAAGTTCTCTTTAGGAACCTCTTTTACACCCAGCAGAATATCACAATCCTCTACCGAAGACACCACAGGAATGCCCTCTGCTTTATAAGATTCATCTTCAAAGCAACGAACTTTGCTGCTTTGACATACTATTTCCACCTGTGGGTAAGCGCCTTTTATTTCGGCAGCCTGTATCGGTGTTAGGGGCACTCTTCTGTCAACAGGAATTTTGTCTTCTCTGATTATACCTATTTTTACTTTTTGCATTGGTAAATGATTTGTGATGGATCAAAGTTATTGGATAATCGTAATATTCTGGCTTGTCTATTTTATAATCCATAGTGGGTTAGCTGCAAGTTCAGTTAAAATTTTTATGCAAGCTGAATTGGGTATGGGTGGGAAGCGCTACAGGATGGTTTATGCCATTATAAGCACTATACCACTAATTATCTTCCTTATTTGGTTGGGTAAAACGCCGCAATCCTACTTAACACCCACCCAAACCTGGATGCAGTTTACGGGCTTGCTGGTAACCTCAGCTGCAGTTATTTTATTTAAGCGATCATTTGCCAGGTATTCCTTAAAAGAATTTCTGGGGCTAAGGGAAGAAAAGTCGGATATTTTAATTAAAGACGGGGTGCAGGCATGGATAAGGCATCCACTCTATTCTGCTACATTAATGTTGTTATTGGGGCTTTGCTTATACATGCCCACAGTTGAAAATCTCATTTCTACCGTATGCATCTATATATACATCCCCATTGGAATATATTTTGAAGAGAAGAAGCTCATCAATCAATTTGGTGAGCAGTATTTGAAGTACAGAGAAGAAGTGCCTGCTTTATTCCCTAATATAAAATTCTAGTCCTCTGACCTTCCTTTTTTGATTTCCTCAATATCGGCCCGGTCTTTGAGCTTTTTGTCTTCTACATTTTTATTGAGGAAGGCATTAATTTTTTCAATATCAAATGAGGATTTGATTTCCCCAAAGCGATCTATTTTGATATCAAACCCCTCCAACTCTTCGTTGACCCGTGGTTTTTTTGTGCTTTGATCCTTCCTTTGTTTATTTTCTTTTGCCATTATACTTTGATTTCCAGAACTTCAACTGCTTTATGTATACGTAAGGCAGCCTCTTTGGGTCCAAGGATTTCAATGATATTCATCAGATCAGGGCCGCCACCCTGGCCTGTAAGTGACAATCTCAATGCAGGCATCACCTTACCAAGCTTTGAATTTTGTTGCTCTACAATTTGCTCCAGCAATGCCTTTGCATCATCAGCTGACAGAGATTCTTTATCAGAAATCTGATCTGCAAATGCTTGCAAAATACTCACAGCTTCTTCAGTCCATTTTTTGTTGGCCACCTTATCATCATACGTATCAGGTGCTTGAAAAAAGAACTTACCTGTCTCAAAGAACTCACTGGAGATTTCCACACGCTCTTTAAGCTGGTTTACAATTTTCCGTAGTTTTTCTTCAGAGCATGCAATACCTTTTTGGTTTAGTTCTTCTGCTAATGTGCTAGCCAACACCTCATCCGGTTTGTTTTTAAGGTATTGCTGGTTAAACCACCTTGCTTTTTGAATGTCGAATTTAGCACCGCCCTTACCGATCCGCTCGATGCTGAATTCCTGAATAAGTTGATCTAGCTCAAAAAGCTCCTGTTCCGTACCTGGGTTCCAGCCCAACAGGGCCATAAAATTGAGAAATGCTTCAGGTAAATACCCTTCTTCTCTAAAGCCTTTAGAGATGGCAACATCATTTGGATCTTTCCATTCTAGCGGAAATACAGGATATCCATGTTTTTCGCCATCACGTTTGCTGAGTTTCCCTTTGCCATCTGATTTTAAGATGAGTGGCAGGTGAGCAAACTTCGGCATTACATCTTCCCAACCCAGGTACTCATACAGCAGGACATGCAAGGGTGCGCTGGGCAACCATTCCTCACCTCTGATTACGTGTGTGATCTTCATAAGATAATCATCCACCACATTGGCTAAATGGTAGGTAGGCATACCATCTGATTTCATCAAAACTTTATCGTCAAGGGTAGATGACTGTACCATTACCCAACCGCGGATCAAATCATTGAGCCTTACTTCACGTTTCAGCGGTATTTTAATTCTTACGACATAGGGCACACCATTATCCATCAGCTCTTTAACTTCCTCCTCTGGCAGGGTAAGAGAGTTTTTCATGGTAGTTCGCGTAAGAGCGTTGTAGGTAGGGTTGTCAACGCCTTTCACCTTCAACTTTTCGCGCATCGCATCAAGTTCTTCAGCGGTATCAAACGCATAATAAGCATGCCCATTATCTACCAGTTGTTGTACATATTGCTGATAGAGATCTTTTCTCTCCGATTGCCGGTATGGTGCAAAAGGCCCTCCCTTGGCAGGACTCTCATCTGCTTTAATGCCACACCATTCCAGGCTTTCTATGATATAAGATTCAGCTGCATCTACATACCTTGCCTTGTCAGTATCTTCAATTCTTAAGATCATTTTGCCATTGTGCTTTTTGGCAAAAAGATAGTTGTAAAGCGCAGTGCGTACACCGCCTATATGTAATGGTCCGGTAGGACTGGGAGCAAATCTAACTCGTACTTCAGTACTCATATTTCTTCGTAAAAATTCGGGTACAAAGGTAGTGAATTCATCACCTTACTCTAATAATTCAATTAGAGATGTATTGTTCATGCTGTGAAAAGAATAACTGGTTCGGTGCTCAATTGTAATTTGCGTTCTCTATAGAGTTCTGGCAGTTTATTCGTTAAATACCGATTGGATATGCCTTTGGGTTCGCTTGAAATGGAGATCAAAATTGGAAAGTGCGATCACGTAGTTGCCTACACCTAGCGTAAATGCAAAAATGGCATGGGTAGGTTGATAATCCACAAATGTGTAAAGAATAGTTAGACCTGCGGTAATGATTGACCAAAATGCAAGGAAAAGCTGGGTGCTGAAAAACAGACTGTATTTACATTCCACCAGGCAGCCTTTTGAAGTAGATGCTATCGTACCATTTACGAGGGGAAGAAAACTTTGAGGCTGCTTAATAAGCAACGATATTCTAAATTTTTGATCCTTGACCCATCCATTAAAAATGGGTTTTGCCTCTTCTCCCAGGCTAACGCTGATAGCTTCCTGTTTCTTTCTGATACTACTGTAAAGTAGAGCCTCTGCTCTTTGTGCAGAGCAGGGCAATGGTATAAATGTCCTTCTTACAGGGAAGAAGTTCATTTACTCAATAGCAATACAAGAGATCTCTACATTTACGTATTTAGGTAAAGCGCTAACCTCTACTGTTTCTCGAGCGGGAGGTACCTCACCAAAGAATTTTCCATATTCCGAGTTGATACGGGCGAAATCCTGCATGTTTTTAATAAAAATGGTTGTTTTCACAATATGCCCATAGTCCATACCTGCTTCTTTGAGGATTTCACCTAGGTTTTTCATGACCTGGTGGGTTTCTGTAGTGATATCAGCGTTGTTTAACTCACCAGTTTCAGGGTTGATAGCGATTTGACCTGAGACATATAAAGTATTACCGTGCTTAATAGCCTGACTGTAAGGGCCTATTGGAGCAGGAGCTTTGGAAGTGTTTATTCTCTTTTTCATATCTATTCTACAGTTACAGATTTTGCAAGATTTCGAGGCTGATCCACATCACATCCACGCATAATGGCTATGTAGTAGGATAATAGTTGCAGTGGTATGACCGATACCATAGGCATTAGTGCATCGCTGGTATTTGGCACTTCAATGACATGGTCGGCCATTTTATGGATAAGGTTATCGCCCTGTGTTACAATGGCAATCACCTTGCCTTTTCTCGCTTTTACTTCCTGGATATTGGAGACGATTTTATCATACGAGCTATCGCGGGTAGCGATAAATACTACTGGCATATTTTCGTCGATCAGTGCAATTGGGCCATGTTTCATTTCAGCTGCAGGGTAGCCTTCAGCGTGGATGTAGGAAATCTCCTTCAGCTTTAGGGCGCCTTCTAGTGCAACTGGGAAGTTTTGCCCACGACCCAGATATAGGAAGTTACGCGCATCTTTGTAAATGGCAGCAATCTCTTTGATCTGCTCGGCCGAGGAGAGCGCTTGCTTAACCTTCTCAGGAATCTGCTCGAGCTCTACCAGCAATTCCCTGAATTTACCTTCTGCCAAAGTGCCTTTTCGATATGCCATTTTTAAGGCAATCATCGTAATTACGGTTAACTGAGCGGTAAATGCTTTTGTACTAGCCACACCGATCTCCGGACCGGCATGCAGATAGGCACCTTCATGAGAAACCCTGGAAATGGACGAACCTACTACATTGACTATTCCAAAAATGATGGCTCCTTTTGATTTTGCCAATTCTATGGCGGCTAGCGTATCTGCAGTTTCTCCCGATTGTGATACAGCAAAGACAATATCCCCTTCTCTGATCACAGGGTTTCTGTATCGAAACTCTGAGGCATATTCAACTTCTACAGGTATCCTGCAAAACTCTTCAATCAGGTACTCCGCAACCAGGCAGGCATGCCATGAAGTGCCGCAGGCTAGAAAGACGATACGCTCGGCATGAATAAGCTTATTGGAATAATCACGAATACCCCCCAAAACCAAATGACCTTCAGAAGCTTTTAACCTTCCTCGCATACAATCGGCAATTGAACGAGGTTGCTCAAAGATTTCCTTTAACATGAAATGCTCGTAGCCACTTTTTTCAATAGCTTCCAAAGCCAGATCAAGGGTATGTATATAAGGTGTCTGCGTAAGGTCTTTGAAGTTTTTGATTTCAAGTGAATCCTTCTTGATCACCGCCACTTCCTGATCATTGAGGTAAACCACCTCATTGGTATATTCTACAATGGGGGTAGCATCTGAGGCCAGAAAATACTCTCCTTTACCTACACCTATCACCAGCGGGCTGCCTTTTCTGGCTGCTACCAGCTTGTTAGGGTCATCCTCCGACAATACGACTATAGCATAGGCACCCACAACCTTAGATAGGGCAATTCTTACTGCTTCTTCCAGGCTGCAATCATTTTTTTTCAGAATATCTTCGATGAAAACAACAAGCACTTCAGTGTCTGTATCACTGGTGAAAGAGTACCCATTATTCTCAAGCTCTTCTTTGATAGAGCTGTAATTCTCTATGATACCATTGTGGATGATGGCAAGTCGTTCTGAATTGGAAACATGAGGGTGCGCATTAGCATCACTTGGTTCACCATGGGTGGCCCACCGTGTGTGCCCTATTCCAATATTAGAATGTGATAGTTTCCCTTCACTGAATGCTTCTAACGCGGCAACTTTTCCTTCTTTTTTGAAGACTTTTAGTCCTCCATTGATCAAAGCAATACCTGCACTATCGTAGCCTCGGTATTCCAGTCGCTTAAGACCTTTAAGAAGTACCGGGAATGCATCTTTATCTCCAATGTATCCTACAATTCCACACATATTTCAAAAATAGATTTTTGGGAATAATTAGCAACTCAAATGCCTACTAGAAATTATTCCGGGTTGATGTGTAATATACTTTGAGTCTAACCCCGTTCTTTGGGAAAGTAGCCTGATTAAGGCTGGATATAGTCCTCGGTTGAACGGCAACCTTATGAGGAACTTCCAATCGGCCATCAGCTAATAATTCAAGAAAGATGGTCATGGTTCCAATGTATCCCTGCCTTACAACCGGATCATAAGTATGGGATAGGGGTTCAAAAGAACCCACCAGGTAAGAGTTATCGCTAAGTATGATAGATGATCTGGGGTCAAGCGTTACACCAGGCCCATTTATGTTTCCATCTTCAAAATACAAATACCTAACCTCATTAGGGTATTCTATTTCATTAAAGGCGCTATGCGTTAGGTTAGGAGAGATTTCTAACTCTGCCCTGTTGATCACATAATTGTCCAGACTGTCGGCCCAATCAATAAACGGCCCAAAATCAATGACCGGTAATATGCCGGTACCTGGTTGCAAGTAGATTTCATCCGTAGGTGCAACAAACTCCTCATAAGGGTTTATGCCACTAAGTGTGGAGTTGCTTCTGTCTACTCGATATTGATTATACCGCACAGTGTTATCTCCATTAAATTCAAAGCGATACTCAATGCTATCAATGTTCAAAGAAGGAATTTGATAGTAAATGGACATTCTGGTGTCTTCGTCAATCGGATCAAATCCAATGATCACGCTGTTATTTGCTCCTCCACCAATCGCTAATCCTTTCAATTCGCGTTGAAAAACATCGGGTGCAATAAACTCCCTGGCCTCTTCAAACAACTGCTCTGCAAATACCTGATCCAGTCTGATAGAAATCAGGGAGTCGGTATCTGGCAGTATTGTTACTCGCGCTGTGCCAATAGGCACACGGGTTCTCTCCGTAGCAAACTTGGAAAGGTAAGTCACCTCTGAGAAGAGTGTATCCGTTAGGCGATAGACATTAATCTCCTGTTGGCCTGAGAAGTCTGTGCCGTGATAAAAGCTTGGTCTCAAATGCAACACCAATGAGTCCAACTGCGCATCAACATTTACAATTGGGTCTCCTTCAAAGTCAAGGTTAAATTGAGTGTAGGCCTCTGCGGTGACCTTACCAAAAGTGGGGTCATTATATGTACCAACTAAAAACTGACCGCTGAGGTCAGTTCTTACACTATCGATAAAAACATTGGAGGCCGGTAGATTAATTACCTTCAAATTGACGTCCAGCTGATTGTCCTGCTGTCCTAAATCTAATCCTATTTCTCCTGGTTCTTCACACGCTACTAACACTATTGCAATAGCCGCTAGCAGCCATTGCCAGGTGTTTTGCTTATCCAACAAGTTCATTATAAAGGTTATAATAAGAATCTAAGTTTGTATCGTTAGCTTCGTTTACTTCAAATCTTTTTTCTCCATCAATTTCAGCAAGCACCCTGTTCAGGCTCTCACTTACTTCTTCCTGAGGTTGTATTACTGCATCAGCATAGGTTACACCTACCTTTACAAAACCCTGATAATCTGCTGACTTCAATGGATTCAACATTTGGTCATCGATATCAAGCATTTTTACTTTTTCTAATAGGTCATCTCCAAACTTATGAGAGAACTCGTTACCATGAACGGAGAAAACAGTCTTTGTATTTTGGAAGATGGGATCATTTTTATAAGTAGTTTTCACATATAGAGGTACAAGGCTTGTCATCCAATCATGGCAGTGTACAATATCTGGCGCCCATCCCAGTTTTTTCACTGTTTCAAGCACACCCTTGCAGAAGAAGATCGCTCTTTCGTCATTGTCTTCATAGAAACCACCTTCTTTGTCAAAGAACACTGATTTTCTATGGAAATAATCTTCATTGTCAATAAAGTAAACCTGAAGTTTGGCATTAGGAATAGAAGCCACTTTGATAACCAATGGCTTTTCTTCTTCACCTACCGCTATGTTAATACCTGACAAACGCACAACCTCATGAAGCCGGTTTTTTCTTTCATTAATCAACCCAAATCTTGGCACAAGGATTCTTATTTCCATGCCTTTTTCTTGCATTGCCTGGGGAAGCTTTCGCACAAAGTCAGCTACCTCGGTTGTTTTCAAAAAAGGATTGATTTCACTAGCCACATACAGGATTCTCAGATTAGACATAGTTATAGGAGTTTATATTGATTATTTTAAAATGAGCACAAAAATACTACAAATACGGCCATTATTCAAGCCAAGCATTTAGTTTTGCCGCTTTGAGCTTCCTTAGCGATGGAGATAATCAGCGACATTACCCCAACCCGTAATCTTCTTAATCAATACCGTAGAAAAGGACTTTCCATTGGTTTAGTGCCAACCATGGGGGCTTTGCATGCCGGGCATAAAGCTTTGATCGAGAAGTGTAAAGCAGAGAATGACATCACAGTAGTATCCTTATTTGTAAATCCAACTCAATTTAATAATCAGGAGGATTTCGATAATTATCCCAATAAAATTGAAAGTGACACTGCACTACTTCAGGAAATGAAGGTGGAAGTGCTATTTAAGCCCACCAAGGAAATCATGTACCCGGGTAAGTCTGTTCTGAACTTAGATTTTGGCTACCTGGAAGAAATAATGGAAGGAAAGCACCGTCCGGGTCATTTTAAGGGCGTAGGTATGGTAGTGGCTAAGCTGTTTAATATCATTAATCCGGATGTATCCTATTTTGGTCAAAAGGACTATCAGCAAACAGTGGTTATTCGCCAGCTGGTAAACGATTTGAATATTGGCACAAAACTTCAAATTGTGCCAACTGTGCGTGAGTCATCGGGTCTGGCACTTTCTTCCCGAAACCTTAGGTTGAGTGAAAAAGGAAGAGAAGTGGCCGCTGCTATCTATGTAGGACTAAATGCCGCTGCTAGCCAAATTAAAGAAGGATCTACAGCAGCTAAAGCTATAGATTATGGTGTAGCCATCATCAAAAAATCTCCGGAAGTAAACTTAGAGTACCTGGAAATCGTTGACCGTATGACTTTATTGCCGATCAATGGTACTTGGCAGGCTAATGATGTAGTTTTGTGCGCTGCTGCCTATGTGGAAGGGATTCGGCTTATAGACAACATTATGCTGGAGAGAAAAAATGAATATTGAAATACTAAAGTCTAAAATACATCGGGTTAAGATCACACAAGCTGAATTGCATTATGTAGGATCGATTACTATAGATGAGGACTTGATGGATGCTGCAGACCTGATAGAAAATGAAAAGGTACAGATCGTCAATGTGAATAATGGCGAAAGGCTGGAGACCTATGTGATCAAAGGAGAACGCGGCAGTGGGCAGGTCTGTCTGAATGGCCCTGCTGCAAGAAAAGCTCAGGTTGGAGACATTGTAATTATTATTAGTTATGCCAGTATGCCGAAAGAAGAGGCAAAATCTTACAAGCCAATCGTAATTTTCCCTGATACGCATAATAAGCTAATTCACTAATCTTGAAGTTAAATTTCATTTCAATACTAAAATACCTGGCGGGTCTGGTGCTAGCAGCGATATTGCTGTATCTGGCATTCCGAAATGTCGATTTTCAGGACTTTTGGTCTAAAACCAAAGAGGTAGACTACAGCTGGATTTATATTTCTATAGGTATCTCAGTTGTCCCTCATATTATGAGAGCTTACCGCTGGAATTTGTTACTGGCGCCTATGGGTTATGAAAACCTCAAAACCTCACGTACTACACTCGCAGTGCTCATTGGTTACTTAGCTAACCTGGCGCTTCCGAGGCTTGGGGAGGTATCGAGATGCGTAGCTCTGCAGCGAAATGATAAAGTGAAGTTTAGTGAAGGTCTTGGTACTGTCATCACAGAGCGTGCATTTGATATGCTCACCCTTTTGGGCATTATTGCAATCACATTTATTGTGGAATTTGATAAGCTGGAAGCTTTTTTTCAGGAATATATATTCTCCAAAATAAACTTAAGCACGCCATTGATTCTGGGGTTGGTGTTAGCTGGCATTATTGGCATAATTGCCTTAATTTTTATTAGGAAGAAGTTTTTTAGCAAAGACAGCCCTAGCAATAAGTTGCTGGATTTTGTAAGGGAGATCGTAAAAGGGTTGTCTTCAATCAGAAACGTGCGCAATATTTGGGCGTTTGGTTTGGCTACTGTAATGATTTGGGTCGGTTATTATTTTATGTCCTATCTTATTGTATTCTCCTTGCCCGAAACGAGCCATTTGGGCTGGCTGGCTGGTTTAGCTTTATTGGTAACAGGCGGCATAGGTATGGCAGCACCGGTACAAGGAGGTATAGGTACTTTCCATCTATTTGTGAGTGCTATGCTAATTTCATACGGAGTAGATAAACAATCGGGCATATTTCTGGCCACATTGCTGCATACTTCACAGGTAGTGGCAATCGTAATATTTGGCGCTTTTGCAATGATTGTATCGGTATTCTTACGC
This sequence comes from Cyclobacteriaceae bacterium, assembly GCA_965227155.1. Classification (GTDB taxonomy): domain Bacteria; phylum Bacteroidota; class Bacteroidia; order Cytophagales; family Cyclobacteriaceae; genus UBA6059. The sequence continues at coordinate 1,248,885 of OZ245731.1, read as the reverse complement.
AGAAATCAGAAAAATGAACCGGACGCACAATAAAATCATAGCACAGACCGACATTAATGAGGTAATAGAACAGTGGAAAGAGCAGGGCCAGCGGATAGTTTTTACTAATGGTTGTTTCGACCTTTTACACCCAGGCCATATCGATTACCTGGAGCAGGCCAGGGCAAAAGGAGATAAGCTGGTGATCGGACTAAATACAGACCGGTCCGTGTCTGAGATTAAAGGGCCTGAGCGGCCAATCAACAATGAAAAATTCAGATCCATTCTCCTTGCAGCATTAGGCTGTGTAGATGCGGTTATTTTATTTGATGAATCCACGCCTTTAGAATTGATTAAACAAGTAAAACCACATATTTTAGTCAAAGGAAGTGATTACGAAATAAGTAACATTGTTGGGGCAAATGACGTAATAAAATCCGGTGGAAAAGTGGAAACAATTCCGTTTCTCGAGGGCTATTCTTCCACACAAATCATAGAGAAAATAAAAAGTAAAACGTAGAATAAGATGATATTAATAATTGGTATTGTTTTTATGATCATTAGCTGGGCTGTAAGTTCCAAGCTGAAGCGGAAGTTTAAGAAATATTCCCAGATCGGACTGCAAAGCAATTTGTCAGGAAAAGAGATAGCCGAACTTATGCTTCGGGATAATAACATTTATGATGTAAAGGTAACAGCAGTGGAAGGCCAGCTTACAGACCATTACAATCCTGCCAATAAAACGGTAAACCTTAGCCCTGATGTATATCATGGAAGATCAGCTGCCGCCGCGGCAGTAGCGGCTCATGAATGTGGACACGCTGTACAGCATGCTACTGCATACAGCTTTCTTGAGTTTCGATCAGCCATGGTACCTATCCAAAATATAAGTGCCCAAATCATCAATTTTGTCTTTATGGCTATGTTATTCGGCGCTTTCATACTGCCAGGAGTACTTCCATTTCAGACAGCATTGTTGATCATAATTGCCTGCTATGGCGTGTTTACGCTATTTGCTTTTGTAACCCTACCGGTTGAATTTGATGCCAGTAACAGGGCCCTTGCCTGGATTGAGCAAAGAAATATTGTAAATACCCAGGAGCACGGTATGGCCAAAGACGCACTGAAATGGGCAGCCATGACTTATGTGGTAGCAGCTTTGGGTGCTCTGGTAACCTTATTGTACTATGTGATGCTATTCCTTGGTAGCAACAACGATTAATATAAAAAAGGCTGTAACCGATAGTGGAATTAAAGAGGTTTGCAGCCTCTTTTTTTGATTTCAATTAGTATGCATGCATACTAGTTTTGCTATATTTACAAAGCATATATCATAACCAAAAAAATATTTAACCCATGAATTTTGATTTGACAGAAGAACAGATTGCGGTAAGAGATGCAGCCAGGGAATTTGCACAAAAGGAATTGCTACCGGGAGTGATTGAAAGAGATACCAACCAGCAATTTCCAGCTGAGCAGATAAAGGCAATGGGTCAATTAGGATTTATGGGAATGATGGTGGATCCTGCCTATGGGGGTGGGGGCATGGATACGGTATCCTATGTTTTGGCTATGGAAGAGATATCCAAAATTGATGCTTCAGCCTCAGTTTGTATGTCTGTAAACAACTCATTGGTTTGCTGGGGGCTCGAGAAATATGGTTCTGAGGAGCAAAAGCAAAAATATCTTACCAAACTGGCGACCGGCGAAATGATCGGTGCTTTTTGCTTGTCTGAACCAGAGGCAGGATCAGATGCAACTTCTCAAAAAACCACGGCTGAAGATAAAGGAGATCATTACCTGCTGAACGGCACCAAAAACTGGATAACGAATGGCAAAAGTGCATCGGTTTATTTAGTGGTGGCTCAAACACATTCCGAGCTAGGTCATAAAGGCATTAATTGCCTTATTGTAGAGAAAGGCATGGATGGCTTTGTAGTAGGTAAAAAAGAAGATAAGCTTGGCATTCGGGGCTCTGATACACATTCGCTCATGTTTAGTGATGTGAAGGTGCCCAAAGCAAACCGTATCGGTGAAGATGGTTTCGGCTTTACATTTGCAATGTCTACGCTGAATGGAGGTCGTATAGGAATTGCCGCACAAGCACTGGGTATCGCATCAGGTGCCTATGAACTGGCGCTAGCTTATTCAAAAGAAAGAAAAGCATTTGGCAAGGAGATCAGCAAGCACCAGGCAATTCAATTCAAACTAGCTGATATGGCTACTCAGATTGATGCTGCCCGCATGCTGGTACTGCGTTCGGCCTGGCTCAAAGATCAGGGTAAACCATTCTCTAAAGAAAGTGCCATGGCCAAATTATATGCTTCTCAGGTGGCCATGGATGTAACGGTAGAGGCCGTGCAGGTACATGGCGGATATGGTTATGTTAAGGAATATCATGTGGAGCGATTGATGCGAGATGCTAAGATCACGCAGATTTATGAAGGCACCTCAGAGATACAAAAAATCGTGATCTCAAGGGAATTATTAAAATAATTAAACTTTCCATTCCGGCTTTTAGTCAACATTTTTGCAGCTATTAGATATTTCTATTAGTTTTATACAAATAGTATTGTCTAATTTTAGCTTATTTGACCTTTGTTGATTAAAAAATCCAATGGAAGACTATAATAAAATCATTGAGTCGTTAGGAATCCGGTTCAAAAAGGCTAAAAATATTAATATTTTACAGCCTCTGACCATCGAAAATTACTACGATGTTGAGAATACCATTATCATCCCAAATAGAGGAGAAATCCGCTATGGCAAGGAAAAAACCCTGATCAAACAGGATGAAGTACTCTTTGCACCGGGTGGTAAGCTTGTATCCATTACTTATGGTAGTGGTAATGCAATCAGTCTTTCCAACGACGATTTTATCAATAATAAAGAAAAATATTTTGAGCAGGTCAATGGTATCATAGAAGAAAGCAGATACGAAAATTTCTCCTACATCACCTTTGACGCCAAGGTATTCGACAGTGTAAATTTCTTCGCTTCATTGGATATACCTCCGTTTGTGATATCCAACAACAGAACTATCGTTTCATTGATGAAGGATATCAGCCGTGAAGCGGTATCTAACAATCCAGGTAAGGAGCGCATCATTAAGGTAGAAACAGAGCGGTTGGTCATTGAGGTAATCAGACATATCATCAACAATAACCTGTTTGTAGAGCAGCTGGCTACCAACATTACCTACTTCAGAGACCCGAGACTCATAGATATATTCGCTTACATCAAGGACAATCTTGGCGATGACCTTTCCAACAAAACCTTAGCCAATGTAGCCAATGTGAGTGAGGATTATGTAGGTCAGTATTTTAAAATGCTTACCGGCATTAATCCTCAGGACTATATAGAATACCAAAGAATGGAGCTTGCGGTGAACCTCCTCCGCACATCCAAGAAGAGTATTCGTGATATTGGGAAAGATGTAGGCTATAAAGACACGGCCTATTTTTGCAGACGATTTAAGATGATGTTTGGCATACCTGCTGGCAAAATGCGCCGCAGAGAGTCTTTAATGAATGTTTAGCGTACGATTATGTTTGTCAATCTGATCTGCAATATCAATTAGCAGGTCCGGGTTGCTTTCAATTCCATTTCCTACTACTATTAAATCAGCACCTGCCTCCAGTGCTTTTTGTGCCTTATTCAGGGAATTAATTCCACCGCCAACTATCAAGGGCAAGCTTATGCTCTTTTTTACTGCTGATATCATCCGCTGCGATATGCTTTGGCCTGCTCCACTACCCGCATCCAGATAGATCAACTGAAGGCCCAGCATTTCTCCGGCCATAGCAGTGCAAGCAGCCACACTGTATTTGTCAGCAGGGATAGGTGTGGTATTGCTCATGTAACTGACCGTAGTATGATTATCTGAGTTGATCAGAATATAGCCTGTAGCAAGTGTTTCTAATCGTGCCCTTTTTATTACAGGTGCCGCTACTACATGCTGGCCAATAAGATACTCGGGATTGCGACCTGATATTAGTGAAAGGAATAAGATGCCATCTGCAGCACCATCGATCTGCATATTATTACCGGGAAAAATAATGACAGGAATCTGGCTGTGCCGCTTAATGACAGAAATGATCTCACTGAAATTAGTAGAGGTAATTAGGCTGCCGCCGACCATAAAATAGTCGACTTTATTTTCCACGCATAGATTTACCAGCTTCAGGCATTCCGAAGAATTAGCGATTTTATCCGGGTCTATTAAAACAGCAAAACTTTTCCGCCCCTGGTCAGCCTTAGTTTTTAGTTGATTGAGTATCCCGGTCATCAGGAATTCGATTTTTTAATTTTTCTGAAACATATGAAATTGCCAGCTGTACTGCAAAAGCGGTCAGCTTGTCTTTGATTGTAGCATTTAGCTTTTCTGATGTTTTTGAGGTGCTTTTGGAGGAAGCAATGTCCTTTTTGCTGGCCTTAGGCTCTTTAGGTGCTACCATTTTATACATCAGATAACCCGCGATCAATCCACCGGTGATGTAGCCCGCTTGTTTAAGCTTGTCTAGAAAATCCTTTTCAAACTCGTCAGATTCCACCGTAAGAAGCCTTCTGAAATTGGTTTCCTTGGTCCTTAGCTTTTTTCGATATTGAGAAAGTGCGGATTTATTCGCCATTTTGATCCTCCTTTTTTTCCATTGATTTTAAAACAGCACTCTCAATCATGGCTTTTAGTCGGCCGGATTTCAATACGAAAAAAATGACAATTACCAATAACAGATAGAAACCGGATACTATTAAATAACCGGCATAAAGGCTATTGAGCACTACATTGAGATAACTGGCAAAGGCCAGGCTTATAAAAGCCAGCAAAAAAAGACTGATCATGAAGATCGTGAGAAAGGATATAAGCAAAGCCCCTAATCCGGATAATCTTTCAATCAGATCCACCTTAACCAGGTCAACTTTCACCTTCACATATTCGCCAATTGTATCAATCAGCTTGTCTACATTAAAAAACTTAGCCAAGAATTTGTAGAATTTGGTTAAACGTAAAGGTAAGGATTATCAGGCCCTGTTAAAATATATGAGTGTGAATGGGATAAGAAAAAACACAAACAGGATGTATAGGAATCCTATAATTCTGTATTCTGCGGTCTGTATGCCCATGTAGGAGGCAATTTTGATAGGGATGTTTCTTATGGTAGGCAGTGGTAGGAATATCAGTATCCCGATAAGATTAAACAATAAGTGAATGATTGCTACACCGATAGCAGCTTCTGATTTTGACACTGAAGCTATCAATGCTGTAATGGTTGTGCCAAGGTTTGCACCTAATATAAACTGAAAGGCTTTTTGCAAACTGACCCGTTTTGTAGCTACCAATGGCACCATAAGAGATGTACTCAATGAACTTGACTGTATAATACCTGTAAACAAAGTACCGACAGAAAATGACCTAATAGGGGTTGTGAATAATAGATTCTCAACATTATTCTGGTTCTTACCCAAAAGGTGATTGTAGAGCGATGAAGACAAAGTCTTAATTGCACCAAATAATAATACAAAGGAGATTACCAGAATGACATATGGGTTACCTACCCAATTATAAATGGCCTCAGACAAAGGGTCAAACAGCAGACTATTTAAACCACCTATGCTTTCTTCACCTGAGGCAGTACTACTACCGAAAGCTGCATCAAGCAATGCATATGAAAGCCTGGAAAGGATCTTGTAATAATACTCCAATGGGAAAAGTACAGCTACGCAAAGTACGTTGAATACATCATGTACTATACCTGCGGAGATCGCTCTGGCAAACTCTGATTTTTTGGTAATGTAGCCCAGTGCAACAATAGTACTTGTCAATGTAGTGCCAATATTTGCGCCCAATACTATGGGTAATGCGCCCTCCAGGGAAATAGAACCTGAAGCTACAGCTGCTACAGTCATAGAAGTAGAAGTGGAGCTACTCTGGATGATGGCTGTCATCAACAACCCGATAAACAGGCCTATAAAAGGGTTGGAGGTGGCATATAATATGGATTGAGCAATATCCTCTCCCAAACGAGAAAAGGCTGTAGACATAAGACTCAATGCCACTAAAAATACGATTATGATAATCGCTATTCTAATGACCTGCTTATAGTCCAATCCTACTTTTAAGGTTTCGCTCATCAATCCCTATGCTTACCAAAGAATGGGCAAAAGTAAAGAGAAATACAACCTTCAAATATATCTATCTGTAAATTGAATGTTAACTATCCGCACAAGCAGTATCGAAGTATTCAAAACTATTGATAATCATGGGGTTAATAGAATTTGGCCATCAATTCAAATCAGTCAGTGTTAACTTAAGATCAACAATTCATTATCTGCTTAATATTTCTAGATGAATAAATTATCTTGAAAGATCATTTCAAAAAAATGATTCTAATTTAGCACGCGAATTAAATTGACAGCACCTGAATGAGTTCAATTGAGATTATCATGTATGTGGGTTTTGTCCTGGCAGCCTACAGTGTGGTCGGTAATGATGCTATTCAAACCCTGGGTACATTTTTAGCCTCAAATGCTCAAAGACCCTGGTGGCTATTGACTCTTTTTGCAGGTTTAATTCTCACAGTTGTATTAGTTTATGGCTGGCAGATCAATGAAGGAGATGTCTCCTATGGCAGATTGATTGGAGATCCTCCCGCCAATGATTTTATCAATCCAAAATATAAGGAGCCTGCCAACATTCCAGGCTTTGGCTGGCCTTATTTATTGCCACCGTTAATCCTACTGATAATCACAAGACTTGGAATACCTGTAAGTACCTCATTCATGATACTTACCTTTTTCAATCCCAAGAATCTTTACGATATGGTGGTGAAATCCATGTCGGGTTATCTGGTAGCATTTGTAGCGGCTATTATCCTGTACATGGCAATAGCAAAATTGCTGGAAAAGAAATTTGCTGATAGTGAGCCAACAGATCTTGAGACTAAAGGGTGGACTGTTGCTCAATGGGCATCAACCGGTCTATTGTGGTCACAATGGTTGATTCAGGATTTTGCCAACATTTATGTTTACTTACCTCGCCAAATTGAATTACAAACACTGATTATCACCATAGTAGTTTTTTGGCTATTGTTGGCCTACATATTCTATACAAAAGGTGGGGCTATTCAGTCCATAGTATTGGCAAAGACCAATACAACAGACATTCGATCGGCTACCATCATAGACTTGACCTTTGCTGTAATTCTCTTCTTCTTTAAAGAGCTAAATAATGTACCGATGAGTACTACCTGGGTATTTATTGGCTTATTGGCTGGTCGTGAATTAGGGATCAGGTATTTTGCTTACAGTAAGGTCGAAAATACCACACTTGTGGATTTGGGTAAGGACTTACTCAAAGTATTCTTTGGTCTGGCAGTAAGTGTGGGCCTGGTATTCCTCGTTAAGTGGCTGGTTTAATTGCCCAATTCCTTTACTGCAAGCCAGGCCATAAGCCCCGGCGATAACGCCAATGCCTCTTCATCGATGTTGAAAGTAGGTGTATGAACTCCTGATGTGATACCCTTGGTTTCGTTTCGCGTGCCCAAACGATAAAAGCAGGCGTCTACCTCATGTGAGTAGTAGGCAAAGTCTTCAGCTGCCATCCAAATATCCAAAGGCTCTACATTTTCTTCACCGAGGTAATCCTTCGCCGCATTCAATGTTCGGTCCGTTAGCTCGGGTTCATTTTCCAGGTAAGGATATCCCTTTTTAATCTCTATATCGCAAACTCCACCCATGGACGCTACAAGCCCCGTGGCTAGCATCTTAATTTTTTCATGAGCCTCTGCTCGCCATGTTTCATTTAAGGTACGTAATGTTCCTTCAATATATACTTCATCGGGGATTACATTGGTTGCACCCTGACCGACGATTTTGCCAAAAGATAGCACAGAGGGGATTTTTGGATTTCCTCTGCGGCTCACGATTTGCTGCAATGCCACAATGAGGTGTGAGGCAATCATTACAGGATCGATAAATGATTCAGGCATAGCTGCATGACCACCTTTACCAATAACCCTGATGTAGATTTCATCAGCACTGGCCATATAAATACCTTTTCGAAAACCTACTTTTCCAGCCTGGATCAATGGCATTACGTGTTGGCCTAATATTGCCGATGGTCTTGGGTTTTCGAGTACACCATCTTTGATCATCAATGAAGCCCCACCCGGGAGTTTCTCTTCTCCTGGTTGAAAGATCAGCTTTACTGAACCTTCAAACTGATCTTTTAACTCCTGTAAAATTCTGGCCGTGGAGAGCAAACTGGAAGTATGTACATCATGACCACAGGCATGCATTACACCTTCATTCTTTGATTTATAGGCAACATTGTTTTCCTCAACTATCGGAAGCGCATCCATGTCAGCTCGGAGCGCAATAACCTTCTTATCCGGGTTATTTCCTCTGATGATTGCAGAAACTCCCGTTTCAGCTATACCGGTTTGTGGTTGCAGGCCAATCTTTTTTAGCTGCTCTGCAACATATTTTGAGGTGTTGTATTCCTGGTAAGATAATTCCGGGTGTTGGTGCAGATACCTTCTAATTTCTACGGTCTCTTCTGCAAGTGTCTTGGACTTTTGGCGTATGGCCTCCCTGATCATGCTCATATTTACTCAAAATAAATTCTTTCAGGCACCACAATAGCAGATGGAAATTCTTTCTTAAGATCTACATATACCTTGTTAGCTTCCAGTCGATCAAAGAATTTCCCAATCTTAACCCGGAAATTTGGCTGTACATAGCTGATCTCGGGATCATATACTTCTGAGTATTCGTAGATTTTTTCTTTCATCTCGTTTGCAGCATCACGGCTGGGCCCTATATACAGCTGAACCGTATAGCCATTGAGAAATTCCGTGTCTTCGCGAGAAGCTTTGATGATATTGATAACACTATCAAGCTCAGTTTTCAAATCATATTGCGGCACTACATCTGCATACTTCAATTTTTCTGCTGCGGGATTGGAGGTCTCTGTATCTTTGTATTGGATTTTTTCCTCCGCTCTCAAATAAGAAATATCTTCTTCATAGACATCTTCAGTGGTTGAGCTCGTCTTTGTGGGTGCACAGCGAGCTAATACCAAAGCCAGACTTATGAATATGATTACTGCTATCCTCATGCCTTATTCGTTGATGATGACGCATTTATTATTTTTCACGTCTTCTTCCACGGTTTTAAATTTAACATCTTTTTTCACAGAACCATCAGTGTACTGTACGGTTACCCTGTCGTTGCGACCTCTGATTTTCTCACTTTTTACAGGTTCAGGTTTTTCAACTGGTGGCCTGTTTCCACCTCCCCGGCCCTGAAGCAAGGATCTACTTTCTTCCTTATTAACCTTGTAGCTTTCCCTCTGCTTACGCTGCTGTGCCTCTCTAACTTCGTTGGGGTCTTCCACTGGTATATTGGCCTTGGTTAGGAAGGAAACGGTTTCTTCATTCACTTTATTTACAAAACCTTTGAATAATTCAAAGCCTTCAAATTTGTAAATCAATAAGGGATCTTTTTGCTCATATACCGCATTTTGGACTGACTGCTTTAGGTCATCCATATCACGCAGGTGCTCCTTCCAAGTCTGATCGATGATTGCCAAAGCAAGCATTTTTTCCATAGACTTGATGAGTGTGCTACCTTCTGTATGGATACTTTCTTCAAGACTGGCAGACACACCAATTTGCCTCTTACCATCAGTAAAAGGTACCAATACGTTCTTCACTGTAGCTCCACGTTTCTCATGAATATCTTTGAGGATCGGCAAAGCGCGCTGCTTAATCTGGCTGTTTTTGGTGCGATAGTTTTTCAGACATGTTTCAAACAGCTTTTGTGTGAGCGCAGACTCTTCTGTCGCCGTAAATTCCTCCTCAGTAATTTCGAAATCAATACTGAGTATGCTTAATGCATTCAGCTTGAGACTATCATAGTCCTGGCTGTTTTTGGCACCCATTACAATATCATCACAGGTGTCGTACATCATATTCAAGATGTCTAGCTCAAGCCTTTCTCCGAATAACGCATTCTTCCTTCGCTTGTAAATAACCTCACGCTGCGAATTCATCACATCATCGTACTCAAGCAAGCGCTTTCTTATGGCAAAGTTGTTTTCCTCTACCTTTTTCTGGGCTCGCTCTATCGACTTGGTAATCATGCTGTGCTGAATAACCTCACCTTCTTCAAGACCAAGTCTATCCATTATCTTGGCGATTCTGTCAGACCCGAATAATCGCATGAGGTTATCTTCCAGAGATACGAAAAACTGTGATGATCCCGGGTCTCCCTGGCGGCCTGAACGACCCCTAAGCTGTCTGTCCACCCTTCGGGATTCATGTCGTTCTGTACCCACTATAGCAAGGCCGCCTGCTGCTTTAGACTCTGGTGTAAGTTTGATGTCTGTACCACGACCCGCCATGTTGGTGGCAATGGTAACTGTTCCTGGCTTACCGGCTTCTGCTACCACTTCTGCTTCTCTGGCATGTTGCTTGGCGTTCAACACCTGATGTTTGATATTTTTCAGCTTGAGCATCCTGCTCAGAAGCTCTGAAACTTCTACGGAAGTTGTACCTACAAGCACCGGTCTTCCTTTTTCGGTAAGCTCAGTAATTTCCTCTACCACTGCATTGAACTTTTCGCGAACGGTTTTGAAGACTTTATCCTCCATATCGTTTCGCTGTATGTGGCGATTGGTTGGGATTACTACCACATCAAGCTTGTAAATTTCCCAAAGCTCTCCGGCCTCAGTTTCTGCAGTACCCGTCATGCCGGCTAGCTTGTGGTACATACGGAAATAGTTTTGCAGTGTAATTGTAGCGTAAGTCTGGGTGGCATCTTCCACCTTTACATTTTCCTTAGCTTCTATAGCCTGGTGCAGCCCATCAGAATAGCGACGGCCTTCCATAACCCGACCTGTTTGCTCATCTACAATCTTAACTTTTCCATCTACTACGATATACTCCTGATCTTTTTCAAATAGGGTATAGGCTTTCAATAACTGGTTAACGGTATGAATCCTTTTTCCCTTTACCGAATAATCCTGAATCACCTCTTCTTTTTTCTTCAATCGATCACTGGTAGAAAGGCTTTCGTCATTTTCCAGCTTTGCTACCTCTACACCGATATCCGGCATAATAAAGAAGTATTTATCTTCATCCTCACCCGTAATAAGGTCTATTCCTTTTTCAGTAAGATCGATAGAATTGTTTTTTTCTTCTATGGTGAAAAAGAGAGGAGCATCTGCCTCGGGCATCATTTTGGAGTTGTCCTGTAGGTAGAAATTCTCCGTTTTCTGCATGATAGCTCGAATGCCCGTTTCCGACAAAAATTTGATCAAAGGCTTAAACTTTGGAAGTCCTCTGTAAGCACGGAAAAGCGCTAGGCCTCCATCCGTTTCATTTCCTTCCTTGATTAGCCTTTTAGCGTCGTTGAGGTATTGATTTACAAGTTTGCGTTGCGCCTCTACCAGCTTACCGATTCTTGGCTTGAGCTCGTAGAATTCATGCTCATTGCCTCTGGGCACCGGACCGGAGATAATGAGAGGCGTACGAGCATCATCTACCAATACACTGTCGACCTCATCCACCATAGCAAAATGGTGTTTTCCCTGAACCAGTTCATCAGGGCTTTTAGACATATTGTCCCTCAGGTAATCAAACCCAAATTCGTTGTTGGTGCCGTATATGATATCGGCCTTATACGCCTTTATTCGCTCGGGAGAATGGGGCTCATATTTATCAATACAATCTACAGTAAGTCCATGAAACTGGAAGATGGGGGCATTCCATTCCGCATCCCTTTTGGCCAAATAATCATTGACTGTTACAATATGGACCCCTCTACCTGTAAGTGCATTGAGGTATGCCGGAAGTGTTGCCACCAGTGTTTTACCTTCACCGGTTGCCATTTCAGCAATTTTGCCCTGATGCAATACCACGCCACCAATGAGTTGCACGTCATAATGTACCATTTGCCATTCCACTTCTGCGCCGGCAGCTGTCCATTTGTTATGCCAGATCGCTTTATCACCTTTCAGTTCAACATGTGGCTTTTCTGCGGCTAGCGCTTTATCATAGTCAGAAGCAGTTACTTCAAGCTTTTCGTTTTCTTTCAGTCGCCTGGCAGTTTCTTTTACAACTGCAAACGCTTCAGGCAAAAGCTCCATGAGGATCTCTTCCAACTTACTGTTGCGATCTTCTTCCAGCTTATCAATTTTTGAGAAATGCGCTTCTTTCTTATCCAGTTCTTCTTCAGGTAGCGCATCTATTTCTATATGTATTGCCTTAATCTGATCGTCAATATCCTGCGTCTTTTCCTGTATTATCTTTTTGAATGTCTCCGTTTTACCCCGCAGTTCATCATCACTTAATCCTTTGAGCTTTTCGAACTCACCATTGATTTTCCCGATGTAGGGCATTAATAATTTAATATCCCGATCTGCCTTTGTGCCAAATACCTTGGCTATTCCTTTCGATACAAAATCAAACATAAATACTTCCTTAAATGGACGTCAAAGTTATTGTTTTTTAGGTCAAATACTGATGATTATTCCAGTGTAGATAAATCAATTGCTCCTTTAAAAACAGGAGTAGCCGGACCAATCAATTTGATTTGTGTGAAACCCTTTTCATTTCTTACAAATGAGACCGAAAGCGTTCCTCCTTTGGTATGGACGATTACCGGAGAAGAAATATTTTGTTGAGATACAGCAAGTGCTGCAGCGGTTACACCTGTCCCACAGCTTAATGTCTCATCTTCGACCCCCCGCTCGTAGGTGCGCACATTGATTTCATTTGAGCCAAGCAGAGTTACAAAATTAACATTGGTACCTCCGGGTTGATATGGGTCGGCATATCGGATAGTTCTTCCTTCCTTGATGATGTCAACGGTATGATTATCAGGCGAAAATATGATATGGTGAGGCGATCCGGTATTCAGAAAGCATTCATTAGGATTCAATGCATTGATATCCCAAACGTCATGCATACTTAATGAGATGGTGTCCCCCTCTATAGTTGCTTCATGTAAACCATCTGTAGATTGGAAGCTGGTTTGCCTGCCAATAATTCCCAGCTGATGGGCAAAGTGAACCGCGCACCGACTGCCATTCCCACACATGCTTTGAGAGCCATCACTGTTGAAATAAATCATTTCAAAATCAAGCCCCTGATGATTTCTGATAAGGATTAGCCCATCAGCACCTATGCCAAAACGCCGATCGCACAGTTTTTCAATGATGTTTGGGGGAGGGTTAAAATGCTCATCACGATCATCTACCATGATGAAATCATTGCCGGTACCCTGATATTTATGGAATTCCAATGTCATTTAATGTCAACAAAAAAAGCCAACACAAAGGTTGGCTTTAATATTCTTAAGAAGAAGAGGTTTATATTTTTTCCTTAATTCTTGCTGCTTTTCCTTTTCTACCTCTTAAGTAGAAAATTCTGGCTCTTCTTACTTTACCTTTTCGCAGAACCTCAATTTTTTCAATGCTAGGAGAAAGGATTGGGAAGATACGCTCTACACCAATACCGCTGGATACTTTTCTTACAGTGAATGTCTCACCGTTTGTACCCTTGTTTTTTCTCTGGATTACAGTGCCCTGGAATTGCTGAATTCTTTCTTTGTTTCCTTCTGTAATTTTCACGTGCACGTTAACTGTGTCACCTGCATTGAATTTAGGAAATTTTTCTCTTCCCTTAGCTAGTTCCTCTTCTACTATCTTTATTAATTCGCTCATGACGATTTCTTTACCTCTGAAAAACGGACTGCAAATATAGCAATTAGGTCTGAATAAAAAATGAACACTTATTAATTATCTTCTTTTCTTTTTAAAAGGCCTGGTCGCCTTTGTTTTGTTCTGCTGATGGCCTGCTCATATCTCCATTGCTCAATCTTGGCCTCATGGCCCAATAATAATACATCAGGCACTTTCCAGCCTTCATAATCAGCAGGTCGGGTATACACAGGTGGTGCGATCAGATCATCCTGAAATGAATCGGATAATGCAGACGATTCATCATTCAATACTCCAGGTAAGAGCCGGATAACAGCATCTGAAATCACCGCGGCGGCAAGTTCCCCACCAGAGAGCACATAATCTCCAATGCTTATTTCTCTTGTGACAAGATGCTCACGCACCCTTTCATCTACACCTTTATAATGACCGCAGATGATAATAATATTGTTGACCAAAGACAGTTCATTAGCAGTTTTTTGGTTAAATAAGTGACCGTCTGGCGAAGTGTAGATCACCTCATCATATTGATTTTTCTCTTTCAATGCTTTAATGCACCGGTCAATGGGTTCTATTTGAAGTACCATGCCTGCTCCACCTCCATAGGCATAATCGTCTACTGCTTTGTGCTTATTGGTAGCATAATCTCGAAGGTTATGCACTGCAATAGACACATGACCTTTTTCCTGGGCTCGCTTTAAAATACTTTGGTTTATCGGCCCATCAAAGAGTTCAGGCAAGCATGTAATCAATTCAATTCTCATCTGATGGATCGTTTAGATAGATATCTAAATAGCCTTCAGGCAAATCAAAATGAATCTTTTTTTGGTCAAAATCAATTTGATCAATAAAGTTATCTGTTATTGGGATTAGGATTTCGCCCTTTGCACCGGCTATGGTAAACAAATCCTGTAAGCCAGATTCTATGGTACCGGTGATTTTGCCTAAAACCTTACTATCTGCAATTGCTTCAAAGTTGATTACTTCGTGATAATAAAATTGATCGCCCTCGAGGGGAGGCAGGTTATCGAGAGGAAGGTATACTTCAGCACCAGCTATACCACTGGCATCATCGCGGCTCGATATATCTTCAAGTTTGATAATTGCCCTTGAGCCGGGCTGCAACTGAATTGATTCTAAAAAAAAAGGAATCAGTTGATTTTGCCGTAGCAATAAAACTGATTCCAATTCACTATAGTCATCTGGAAAATCTACGTCTAGATAAAGAATAACTTCACCTGACAGACCATGCGGCTTGACGATATGCCCGAGCTGGTAACAATCTTCAAGCTTCATGAAAGCAATGATTAGTCTTTCTTCTCTTCCTTGCCTTCTTCAGCAGATTCTTCTGCATTTTGATTGTCTGCAGTTTCCTCTTTCTGCTCTGCCTGTGGAGCTTCTTCTACCGGAGCTGCTGCTTCGGCAGTAGCCTCAGCCGCATCTTCTGTTGCAGCCTCAGCTTCAGGAGCTGGTTCTTCAACAACTTGCGCCTTACGCAATGCCTCTGCTCTGGCTTCTTTAACTTTGGTTTCAGCTTCCATACGGGCTTTCTTCTCAGCATCTTTCTGCTTAGTGATTGCATCAATTTTGCCCTGTATTTTCTGCTCTTTACTTTGTACCCAATCTTCAAGCTTCTTATCAGCTTCTTCCTGAGTTAAAGCACCTTTGATCACGCCAATTTGCAAATGCTTCTTCATAAGTATACCTCTGTAAGAAAGCATTGCCCTAACGGTATCCGTTGGTTGTGCACCTTTCATTACCCAATCGAATGCCTTGTCATTGTCCAGCTCAATAGAAGCAGGATCCGTATTGGGATTGTAGGTACCAATTTTTTCAATGAAGCGACCATCACGTGGTGCTCTTGCGTCAGCTACTACTACATCGAATAGAGCTCTTTTTTTGCGTCCTCGACGCGCTAATCTGATTTTTACTGCCATGTTTTAGTTTGTGTTTATATGGATCGAGTCCATTAACATTTTTAAAAAGGAGTGCAAAGATAGGAAAAATAGTTTGAGGGATGCAATGACCAATATAAAATAACTGTTTTCGAAAGGTGATGATAAATATTCGTGTATACGAATATACGATTTTACTTTGTTGGAAAGATTACATAGATTTGACAATCAAAAAAATACCCTTCTAAAATGGATAAATTCTCCTATGTATCCAATGCGCATGGTCATTATTTGGATGATTTGTACCAACAATATCTGAATGACCCGCAAAGTGTAGATGAAAGTTGGCAAAAATTCTTCGAAGGATTTGAATTTGCCACACAAAATTTTGGCAGCAATGGTGCTCCGGTAGCGTCAGAATCCAACCGTGAAATTCGTGTTAGAAACCTTATTTATGCTCACAGGTCCCGAGCACATCTTAAATCTGATACCAACCCTGTAAGAGAGCGAAGAAAGCATAATGTTAGACTTGACCTTGATAACTTCGGTTTGTCAGAAAAGGATCTGGATGACCACTTTGATATAGGTTCTGAGATTGGTTTAGGAAAAGCTACGCTTAGGAAAATTCTTGAGAGGCTAGATACCATATATCTTGGCCACATCGGGTATGAGTTCAATCATATCCGCGATACCGAAATATTTGGCTGGTTTAAAAATAAAGTTGAAACTGAAGGGGTGGATATCATGCCTTCCCTGGAAACCAAAAAACAGATTCTCAATAAGCTGAATGAGGCTGTTGTATTTGAGAACTTCTTGCACACCAAGTATATAGGGCAAAAAAGATTTTCGCTCGAAGGTGGCGAAACAACAATACCTGCACTTGACACGATCATTTCTAAAGCAGCTGAGTATGAAGTTGAGGAGGTTATCATAGGTATGGCTCACAGAGGGCGCCTCAATGTGCTGGCGAACATTATGGGCAAGACCTACCAGGAGATATTCGCAGAATTTGAAGGCAATAGTGAAGTTGATCTTACCATGGGAGATGGAGATGTGAAATATCACCTCGGCTATTCAAGTTATCTGGAAAGGAACGGACGGAAGATATATGTGAAACTGGCACCTAACCCTTCACACCTTGAGGCGGTAGATCCTGTAGTATTGGGATATGCTCGTGCTCAAATTGATGATGAGTATAGAGGTGACGCTGGAAAGGCAATACCCGTACTTATTCATGGAGATGCGGCTATAGCAGGGCAGGGCATAGTATATGAATGTATCCAGATGTCGTTGCTTGATGGCTACAGAACTGGTGGTACTATTCATGTTGTCATTAATAACCAGGTTGGTTTTACTACAGATTACGATGACGCCAGATCTTCCATTTATTGCACAGAGCTGGCCAAAATTGTGGATGCCCCGGTACTGCATGTCAATGGTGATGACGCAGAGGCTGTGGCTTTTGCTTCAAGACTTGCGGTAGAATACCGTCAGAAATTCCATAAAGACTTTTTTATTGACTTGCTTGGCTACAGACGTCATGGCCACAACGAAAGCGATGAGCCTAAATTTACTCAGCCGAAGCTTTACAACATCATAGCCAAGCATCCAAATCCCCGAGAGATATATGTGAAAAAACTGGTAGAGCGGGGTGATATTACCGAGGATAGAGCAAAGGCTTTAGATAAGGAATTTAAGGCCATGCTGCAGGACAGGCTGGATGAGGTAAAGCAAAAACCTATTCCATACAAGCCACAAAAAATTGAAGCGGAGTGGGATCATTTGCGTCGTTCAAAACCAGAGGACTTTGAGGTTTCTCCTGATACAAGCATAGATCAAAAAACGTATGACAAGGTAGCCAAGGCTTTGATTACAGTGCCTAAAGGGTTCAAGCCTTTAAAGCAAATAGACCGATTACTCAAAGACAGAAAGGCTAACTTTTTAGAAAAGAAAATACTCAACTGGGCTGATGCAGAAATGCTTGCGTATGGCTCGCTACTTTCAGAAGGTAAGATTGTGCGCATGTCAGGGCAGGATGTAAAGCGAGGTACTTTTTCGCACAGACATTCAGTATTGTTCGATAGTAATACCAACGAACCCTTCTCAAGCCTTAACCATATTCAGGATAAACAAGAGCCTTTCCGAATTTACAATTCATTACTTTCGGAATACGGCGTTTTAGGATTTGAGTATGGTTATGCTATGGCCACGCCCAATGCTTTAGTGATTTGGGAAGCACAGTTTGGCGACTTTTCAAATGGTGCACAGGTGATGATCGACCAGTTTATCACCAGTGCGGAAAGCAAATGGCAGCGTATGAATGGCCTGGTAATGTTATTGCCGCATGGCTACGAAGGTCAGGGACCAGAGCATTCCAGTGCCAGAATGGAACGTTACCTGCAGATGACGGCTCAGGAAAACATGATTGTGGTTGACCTGACCACACCTGCCAACCTGTTCCACTTGCTACGCAGACAGGTGACATGGGAATTTAGAAAACCATGCGTGGTATTCTCACCAAAATCATTGCTGCGCCATCCCAAAGTGGTCTCACCTGCTGATGATATGCTAAAAGGGCGATTCCAGGAAGTGATAGGTGATGATTATGTGGACCCTAAAAAAGTGAAAAAAGTATTGTTTTGTACTGGTAAGGTATATTTTGACCTTTTGGAAGCGCAGCAAGATGCTAAAGACAAGACAACTGCAATTGTAAGGCTAGAGCAGCTCTATCCGTTCCCTAAAAAGCAGATAGAGTCGATTCTAAAACAATACAAATCACCAAAACTGGTATGGGTACAGGAAGAGCCTGAAAATATGGGTGCCTGGACCTTTATGCTTCGGGTGTCCGGCCTTCAGCTGGATCTGGTTTCAAGAAGGGCCAGTGCATCTCCTGCTACCGGTTTTGCTAAAGTTCATAGAAAAGAACAGGAAGAATTAGTTAAAAAAGCATTTGAATTATAAACAACAATAAAATGAGCCTTGAAATAAAAGTACCTGCCGTAGGCGAGTCAATCAACGAGGTTACCATAGCCCAATGGATAAAAAAAGATGGTGATGTAGTTGAAATGGATGAGGTAATTGCAGAGTTAGAATCTGACAAAGCTACCTTCGAGCTTACTGCCGAGGCAGCAGGCAAATTGCACATTAAAGTTGAAGAAGGAGAAACCGTAGAGATAGGCACTGTCGTTTGTGAGATTGATGAATCCGCAACTGGAGAAAAGACCGATGATAAACCATCTGAGCAATCTGAGCCTGCCACCAGCACTCAGGGAGATGGTGGACCTACGGGTGAAATAAAAGAAATGCATGTGCCTACCGTAGGTGAATCCATCAATGAGGTTACTATATCATCATGGATGAAAGGTGACGGAGAAACCGTTGAGCTTGATGAGGTAATAGCCGAAATTGAGTCTGATAAGGCAACCTTCGAACTTACTGCTGAGGCCAATGGTATACTACGCCATGTAGCCTCAGAGGGTGACACCTTAGAAATAGGCGCCCTGATTTGTAAAATTGAAGTAACCGAAGGCGCTCCTTCTAAAGGTGCTACATCAACTGATTCATCGCCTTCGGCAGAATCTTCAAAATCATCAGAGGCAGAAACTTATGCTACCGGGCATGCTTCACCTGCAGCCAGAAAGATTATTGAGGAAAAGGGCCTCAAGGTAGAAGATATTAAAGGTACCGGAGTGGATGGTCGCATAACCAAAGAGGATGCCCTAAAAGCTGAAAAACCGGCTCAGAGCACTCAAAGACCCGCTACCAGTGCGCCTAAAGAGGCTACCCAGACACCTTCGGTAAGTACGGGTGATAGAGGCCAAAGAAGACAGAAAATGACCTCTTTGCGCAAAACGATCTCCCGAAGATTAGTCAGCGTAAAGAATGAAACGGCCATGCTTACCACCTTCAATGAGGTGAACATGAAGCCTATCATGGATCTGCGAAAGAAGTATAAAGATAAGTTTAAGGAGAAATATGAGGTAGGCTTAGGCTTTATGTCATTCTTCACCAAGGCAGCATGTGTTGCATTACAGGAATGGCCGGCAGTAAACGCCCAAATTGATGGGGAAGAACTTGTTTACAGTGATTTCTGCGATGTTTCTATTGCGGTATCTACACCAAGAGGATTGGTGGTACCGGTGATCCGCAATGCAGAAAAGATGAGCTTCGACCAGATTGAAAAAGAAATCATTAGCCTCGCTACAAAAGCGAGAGATGGGAAACTCAGCATTGAGGAAATGACGGGTGGTACATTCACTATCACCAATGGAGGTATTTTTGGTTCCATGCTATCTACACCTATTATTAATGCACCTCAATCTGCTATACTGGGTATGCATAATATAGTTGAGCGGCCTGTGGTAGAAAATGGTGAAATTGTGGTAAGACCGATCATGTATGTGGCTTTGAGTTATGATCATAGAATCATCGATGGTCGTGAGTCAGTGAGCTTTCTGGTAAGGATTAAAGAGCTGCTTGAAGATCCCACAAGACTATTAATTGGTATATAACTCACATAAATTATAAATAGATGGATTATCAGGTAACTGTGATTGGTTCTGGCCCCGGCGGCTATGTAGCTGCTATCAGATGTGCACAATTAGGACTGAAAACAGCCATAATAGAAAAATACAATACACTGGGGGGGACATGCTTAAATGTTGGATGTATTCCCTCCAAGGCATTGCTGGATTCTTCTGAGCATTTCCATAATGCTGAGGTTACATTCAAAGAGCACGGTATTGATATACCTAAGCCAAAGGTGAACCTTAAGCAAATGATTGCGCGAAAGCGTAAAGTGGTAGAGGAAAATGTGAATGGTATCGACTTCTTGATGAAAAAGAATAAGATCGAGGTTTATCATGGTCTGGGATCATTTAAGGATAAAAATACCATCGTGATTAAAGGTGGTGACGGCAAGGAACAGGAGATTACGTCCGAGAAAGTGATTATAGCTACCGGGTCAAAACCCGCCTCTCTTCCATTTATCAAACTTGACAAAAAGAGGGTCATTACTTCTACGGAAGCTTTAGAGCTATCGGAAGTGCCAAAACATATGATCATCATTGGTGGTGGTGTCATAGGTATGGAGCTAGGCTCGGTATATGCTCGATTAGGAGCAAAAGTTTCAGTAGTAGAATACCTTGATAATCTTATTCCTTCCATGGATTCAACTATGGGTAAGGAGCTACAAAAGGCGCTTAAGAAGCTGGGCTTTGATATCTATTTGAAGCATAAGGTGACTGGCGTCAATCCAAAAGGTAAGGAGGTGACCGTAACCGCTGAGGATAGCAAAGGTGAGCCGCTGGAACTGAAGGGCGATTATTGTTTGGTTTCCATAGGTAGAAGACCATACACTGAAGGTCTTGGACTGGAAAATGTTGGTATAAAAACTGATGATCGGGGAAGAGTAGAAGTTGACGAGCACCTAAGAACCTCGGTTGATAATGTATGGGCAATAGGTGATGTGGTGAAAGGCGCCATGCTGGCCCATAAAGCTGAAGAGGAAGGTGTCTTTGTCGCAGAACAGCTTGTTGGACAGAAACCTCACATTAATTACAAACTGATCCCCGGAGTAGTGTATACCTGGCCAGAAGTGGCAAGTGTAGGCTATACAGAAGAAGAGCTTAAGGAAAAGAAACATGCTTATAAAGTAGGTAAGTTTCCCTACAAGGCGCTAGGTAGGGCTCGTGCAAGTATGGATCTAGATGGCCTTGTGAAGGTGCTGGCCGACAAAGACACAGATGAAATTTTAGGTATGCATATCATAGGTGCACGTGCTGCAGATATGATTGCCGCCGGTGTAACGGCCATGGAATACCGCGCATCTGCCGAAGATGTGTCCCGCATGTCTCATGCACATCCTACTTACATGGAAGCGGTGAAAGAAGCATGTTTGGCAGCAACGGAAAACAGGCCGATTCATATTTAATTCAATTACAAAATGTAATTCTTTTAAGTCCTCCTGGTTAATCAATTACCATGGGGACTTTTTTTTTCTTCATTTTGGCCTCATTCGCTCCTACATGGAGTTTCTTGATGGTGGAAGACATAAAGTAGGAGCTATGCTTTCTCTTATAGCTTCACTATTTTAAATTTGCCCCAATTTGCACGAATCTAACCACCTAAATCTCCATCCATGCCACGAGATAAAAGCATAAAATCTGTACTGATCATCGGTTCAGGCCCTATTATTATTGGCCAGGCTTGTGAGTTTGACTATTCAGGATCGCAGGCTTCCCGTTCACTAAGGGAAGAAGGCATCGAAGTAACCCTGATCAACTCCAACCCTGCCACCATCATGACAGATGAGGTTACAGCAGATAATATTTATCTAAAGCCATTGACCAAATCGTCTATCAAAGAAATTCTGGAAAAGCACAAAATTGATGCAGTGCTTCCAACTATGGGTGGGCAAACCGCCTTAAACCTGGCAATAGATTGTGATAAAGCGGGCATTTGGGATCATTATGGTGTGAAAATGATCGGTGTTAATATCGATGCGATTGAAACTACCGAGAACCGTGAGAAATTCCGTCTTAAAATGCAGGAGCTGGGCGTGAATGTATGCAAAGGCGAAACGGCTACTTCCTTTCTAAAAGGAAAGGAGATTGCACAAGAAATTGGTTTCCCTCTCGTAATTAGGCCATCATATACTTTGGGTGGTACAGGCGGTGGTTTTGTCCATGACCCTGAGCATTTTGACAAAGCACTGACGCATGGCCTTACGGAATCACCTATTCATGAGGTGCTGGTTGAGCAAAGTATTCTAGGGTGGAAAGAATATGAGCTTGAACTATTGAGGGATAACAATGGCAATGTGATCATCATTTGCTCAATCGAAAATTTTGATCCCATGGGCGTACATACCGGTGACTCCATCACGGTAGCACCTGCCATGACCCTGCCCGATACTATATATCAGGAGATGAGAGACCTGGCTATTAAAATGATGAATGGCATAGGTGAGTTTGCAGGTGGATGTAACGTGCAATTTGCTGTAAACCCGGAAAATGACGAGATCGTAGGTATTGAGATCAACCCAAGGGTGAGCCGTTCTTCAGCGCTGGCTTCCAAAGCTACAGGATACCCTATCGCGAAAGTAGCTGCTAAACTGGCAATCGGATATAACCTAGATGAGCTGGAGAACCAAATCACGAAAAGCACCTCAGCATTTTTTGAGCCGGCCATCGATTATGTGATTGTGAAAATCCCTAGATGGAACTTTGACAAATTCCATGGCGCTGACAGACACCTTGGTTTGCAAATGAAGGCCGTAGGTGAAGCTATGGGTATTGGCAAAAACTTCCAGGAGGCATTGCAAAAGGCATGTCAATCATTGGAGATAAAAAGAAATGGCCTTGGCGCAGATGGTAAAGAATTGACTGATCAGGACAAGATCCTGTACAGCCTTGAGCATCCATCATGGAACAGGCTTTTTCATATCTATGATGCCTTTAAGCTGGGCATTCCTTTCAAAACAATCTACAACCTTACCAAAATAGATCCCTGGTTTCTACATCAAATTGAGGAGTTGATCTTATTGGAAAATGAGATTGAAAAACACACAATCGATACTATTCCCAAAAAATTATTGCTTGAAGCCAAGGAAAAAGGCTACGCCGACAGGCAGCTGGGACATTTAATGAAATGCCTTGAAAGTAAGGTTTTTGACAAACGTAATGAGTTGGGCATACAGCGGGTTTACAAAATGGTAGACACCTGTGCAGCAGAGTTCGAGGCCAAGACTCCATATTTCTACAGCACTTTTGCCGAAGAAAATGAATCCCACCCATCCGATAAAAAGAAAATAGTGGTCCTGGGCTCTGGTCCCAACAGAATTGGTCAGGGTATAGAATTTGATTATTGCTGTGTACATGGTGTGTTGGCTGCCCGCGAAATGGGCTATGAAACCATAATGATTAATTGTAATCCTGAGACGGTATCTACAGATTTTGACATCTCTGACAAATTGTATTTTGAGCCTGTTTTCTGGGAGCACATCTATGATATTATCCTCCATGAAAACCCAATAGGGGTAATTGTACAACTTGGAGGACAGACCGCCTTGAAGCTTTCTGAAAAGCTACATCGATATGGCATTAAAATCATTGGTACCAACTTCGAAAGCCTTGATCTTGCAGAAGATCGTGGTAGTTTTTCTGACTTGCTGAAAGAGCAAAATATTCCATATCCACAGTATGGGACCATAGAAAATGCTGATGAGGCACTGGAATTATCAAAAGAGATAGGGTACCCACTACTCGTAAGACCTTCTTATGTACTGGGTGGGCAATCGATGAAAATTGTGATCAATGATAAGGAGCTGGAGCAGCATGTGGTGGAGCTGCTCAAAATGAAAACGGACGGGCGTATTCTGCTTGATCATTTTCTTGAAGGTGCCATTGAAGCTGAAGCGGATGCCATTTGCGATGGCGAAGAGGTAAAGATTATTGGTATCATGCAGCACATAGAACCTGCAGGTATCCACTCCGGCGATTCCTATGCTGTATTGCCACCGTACAATCTGGGAGACTTTGTTCTTAGACAAATTGAAGAATATACGCATAAAATAGCCCTTGCATTAAATACGGTTGGGTTGATTAATATCCAATTTGCCATTAAGGATGACAAGGTTTACATCATTGAAGCCAATCCCAGAGCATCCAGGACAGTGCCTTTCATTTGCAAAGCTTATCAGGAGCCTTATGTGAATTATGCTACGAAGGTGATGTTGGGAGAAAAGAAGATCAAAGACTTCAATTTCAACCCCAGGAAGCATGGTTATGCTATTAAGGAGCCTGTATTCTCATTCAATAAGTTTCCAAATGTGAATAAGGAGCTTGGGCCGGAAATGAAATCAACAGGTGAATCTATTTATTTCATTGATGATCTTATGGATGATTATTTCCTTAAAATTTATTCGGAGCGAAACTTCTATTTGAGTAGATAAGTTTAGAAGTATATGCTAAAATTCCTTTTAATAGTTTTCCTGATAGCATATGTTGTATACAAAGTAGGTGGATTCATTTTCCGCACTATCCTTCTCAGTGCCTATCAGACCCAACATAAAAAGCAGGCTAATACGCAACAGCAACAGTACCAAACCAATGGTAATGGTAGGTATGCTTCGGGCGGAAATGTACGTATTGACTATGCACCGGGAGAACAAACCGATAAAGGCAAAAAGAAAAATTTTGATGGCGGGGAATATGTTGATTTTGAGGAGGTTAAATAGAATCAGTTTTGCCCGAAAAATTCAATTCGATTAACTAATCATTCATAAGAATATGGATACACATTAAATCCATATCTTTGAAGCCCAAAATTTCATTTTATGGCGTGGTTTAAAAGACAGGACAAAGGCATATTAACCCCTACCTCTGACAAAAAAGAGGCTCCTGATGGATTGTGGTATAAAACTCCTAGTGGTGCCATTATTCACATGCGGGAATTGAAAAACAATGCTTTTGTTTGTCCTGAAGATGATTATCATGTAAGAATTGGTTCCAAAGAGTATTTTGAGATTCTGTTTGATAATAATAAGTTCAAGGAGCTTGATGCGAACATGACCTCAAAAGATCCACTACAATTTGTGGATAGTAAGCCGTATCCCGAGCGAATTGTACAGTCACAAAAAAAGACCAACCTGAAGGATGCCGCGCGTACTGCTGTTGGTAAAGTAGATGGCCATGACTTAGTGGTTTCCTGTATGGATTTTTCTTTTATTGGAGGTTCGATGGGTTCGGTTGTCGGTGAAAAGGTTGGCAGAGCTGTTGATTATGCCTTGAAGCATAAAATTCCTCTGATGGTAATTTCAAAATCAGGAGGGGCCAGAATGATGGAGGCGGGGTTCTCGCTAATGCAGCTGGGAAAAGTAAGTGGTAAACTGGCGCTTTTATCAGAAGCGAAAATTCCATTTATCTCTCTTTTGACGGATCCAACTACCGGTGGTGTTACCGCATCTTTTGCCATGCTGGGAGATTTTAATATTGCAGAACCTGGTGCATTAATCGGTTTTGCGGGGCCCAGGGTCATCAGAGAAACTATAGGCACTGATCTGCCAAAAGGATTCCAAAGCGCCGAATTTGTTTTGGAACATGGATTTATCGATTTCATCGTAGATCGAAGAAATCTGAAGAGTAAACTATCAACTTTGCTACGGTTGCTGAAAAATTAAAATTTTGGGCAACTTTTTGGATAGTCACAAGGTTGATTTACCAACTTGAAAGATTACAAATAATCTTTATCAATTATATTTGCTAGGTACGATAATTCGGTCATAAATAATATTTAAAATATGTCGTTTGTAGTTGTCTCATCAATAATCGCGTTTACAATCGTTATTCTTTTATTGGTTTTCATACTCCTGTTTGCCCAATCAAAATTGGTACAGTCAGGTGATGTGAGGATCATCGTAAATGGCGATGAAAAGAACCCTATTGTTACATCAGCCGGTTCTACGTTATTATCCACACTTTCAGCGCAAAAGCTATTCTTGCCATCAGCATGTGGTGGCGGTGGTACTTGTGCTATGTGTAAGTGTAAGATCACTGAAGGAGGAGGAGATGTACTTCCCACTGAAGAAGGTCACCTAAGCCGAACTGAGAAGAAAGAGAATGTAAGGCTTTCGTGTCAGGTGAAGGTAAAGCAGGATATGCGCATCGAGATACCTGAAGAAATATTCGGTATCAAAAAATGGGAATGTGAGGTTGTGTCTAACTATAACGTATCAACCTTTATCAAGGAATTTAAAGTTAAACTTCCTGAAGGCGAAACACTGGATTTCGAATCGGGAGGTTATATCCAAATAGATGTTCCTAAATGTGAGGTGGATTTCAGCGAAATGGATATTACGCCTCATCCGGAATTAGGTCACGCTCAGGATGTATTTAAGCCTGACTGGGATAAGTTCAATCTTTGGGATCTTAAAATGAAGAATGATGAAGAGATCTTCAGGGCGTATTCTATGGCCAATCACCCTGCAGAAGGAAATATCATCATGCTTAATATTCGTATCGCTACACCGCCATGGGATAGGGCGAAAAACAAGTGGATGGATGTCAATCCAGGTATTTGCTCTTCATACGTGTTTTCCAGAAAACCTGGTGACAAAGTAACTATCTCTGGTCCTTACGGTGAATTCTTCATCAACCCTACTGATAGAGAGATGATCTACATAGGTGGTGGTGCAGGTATGGCCCCACTCAGATCGCATATTTTCCATTTATTCCATACAGAGAAAACAGGTCGTAAAGTATCTTACTGGTATGGTGGCAGGTCAAAAAGAGAATTATTCTACTTAGACCATTTCCAAAAGATAGAAGAAGAGTTTCCAAACTTTAACTTTTTCATAGGGCTGTCTGAGCCACTTCCTGAAGATAATTGGAAAGTAAAAAAATCACTTGATGATAAAGATGGCGATGGCTACATCGGATTCATTCACCAATGTTTGTATGACAACTATTTAAAGAATGTAGATGAGCCTGAAGAAATAGAATTTTATTTGTGCGGACCCCCATTAATGAATGCAGCTGTATTAAAGATGCTCGATGATATGGGTGTACCTGATGAAAACGTCCGTTTTGACGATTTTGGTGGGTAAGCATATCGAAAACTTCAATGCAAGGGAAAACTTATTTAAGTTTTCCCTTTTTTTGTGTCTAATCAATTTAAGCACATGGACATAAAACTACTTTTTGATCCTATACCTGATCTTGGTTTGCAGAAAACAGCACCCTTGTCATTAGGTGCTTCCATTCAGATACATCAAGATAAGCTTCCAGATATCAATAATATGGATTTGGTAATCATTGGGCTTACTGATGGTAGTGATAAGAGTGAGAGTAGCAAAATTGATCAGGCGGCAAATAAGGTACGCAAAAAGTTGTATGAGTTGCAAAAGGGAGCATCGACCTACCGGGTAGCAGATTTGGGAAATCTGAGGGCTGGGCACGACTTAGATGAAACAAAAGGTCGTCTATCGGAATTGATTGCCTCTATGATTGAGAAGGGCATTTTACCGATAATACTGGGGGGTACACATGATTTCGACTATGCGCAGTACCAGGCTTATGAGATGTCCGAAAAACTGATCAGCTTTCTAAATGTAGATGCATTTATTGATATTAATGAGGAAAAGGCTGGTAGCCATCAATCATCTCATATTCATAAGATTTTAATGCATGAACCCAATTATCTTTTTAACTATACTCATCTGGCACATCAGACTTACCTTGTTCCGTACACCGCTATTGATGTGCTGGAGAAGCTATATTTTAATACGATAAGGCTCGGCAAGCTACGGGATAATTTTAAGGAGGCAGAACCTTATATCAGGGAAGCAGACTTATTATCGTTCGATGTATGTGCTATTCAGTCGCAGTATATGAAGGCAGTGCAAAATCCCCAGGTTTTTGGACTTACGGGTGAGGAGGCCTGTAGAATCGCATGGTATGCCGGTAGTAGCGAAAGGTTGAGCTCCGCAGGTTTCTATGGCTATGATCCGGCTAAAGATGATGAAAATGGCACAGGTGCTGTAGTACTCGCGACTATGTTGTGGTATTTTATCGAAGGGTATTATAATCGGCGCGATAAGCAGGAATTCACTACCAAACATTATATAAAGTATGTGGTGAGTATGGATCATACAACCACAGAAAACATTGTTTTCTACAAAAGCAACCAATCTGAGAAGTGGTGGATGGAAGTGCCTGCGCCTACTCCAAAAAGTTTGTACAATAGGCCACATGTTGTTCCCTGCAGTTATGATGACTATAAAAAAGCTGTGGCAGGAGAAATCCCTCAGCGATGGATTAACAATTATACCAAACTAAATTAAAACTTAGGAGGGATCACAAACCAAAGAATCAGGTAGACTAATAGACCAGGAAAGGCAGCACTGAATATAGAAATCAATACATAGGCTACTCTTATCAAGGTGGGGTCAGTATCAAAGTATTCAGCTATGCCACCACATACGCCTGCAAGCACCCGGTCATTCGATCTGAATAATCTGCGATCAGTAGTCATGTTTATTTGTTTAGGTGATAAAACATAAAATCACCTGATGATAATACAAAATCGCAAAGATTCAAAAATCGATTCAGGTGAACATTGTCCGAAACTTCGCTTGCAGGAGCCTCAATTTCAAAAATAATTTCATTGCTATTATTGAATACCACTACATGATGCATCTCGACTTCTGTAGCCACCTGGTCGGCAGTGGTATGAATAGTGGCCAGGTTTTTATGGCTTAATTCCGTAAGGGAATTTGCCCTGACAAGATTTAAACTGATAATGAAGGCAATTACAATTCCCGTAATGATGATGATGGTTTGTTGGCGCTGCTTTTTCATTTCAACCTGTTTCTTTCCTCTTAATTGTATAGTCAAGCCTTGTGCCAAAAACATAAGTACTTGAAATACAGGTTAATAAAAATGCCGAAACTATTGTGTTGTTCTATATTCGGACACTATTGTGAACAGATTAGAACAAGCCAACCCTTATAGTTTGTAAACTTTTTGTCTTTCTGTAGCGGCATCAATCATCTTGGTCCAATGTACAATTTTTTTACTTTCGACCGATTCATAAGCAAGACCTGTCTCAGTTTCAATAACTAAACATTCTCCCAAATCATACCGTAGTGATTTCACCATGTCTCCTGTAGCTACAGGTTCACCATTCAGGTCAACTATCTGAGGTCTTTTATCTTTTACTTTCTTTTTGAAGAACTTGAACATTCGGTTTCTTTAAAGCCTCAATAAATTGGGAATTACAACTTTTTATTTGATTGTATATTTTTTCTATCTTTAACCAACTTTTTGAAAGATAAGAGTTAACAACCCCAAATATACCAGCTATGATAAGGAAATTTTATATTTTGTCCTTCATCGGATTATTGTCTCTAATCCAATTCTCGACACTTTCTGCTGAAACACTTAGCGAAAAACTTGCCAGCTCAGAGAAGATATATTTTTTAAAGCTAGAGCCCACAAAAATACTTTTGCAGTTCAAAAATTACAATGAATCTCCAGAGCGATATGAACCGACCTTTTTTGAAGATAAGATTAAACCCTTTGATATTGTGAGTTTCGAATCGTCATTTGGTGAGATGAAATTCATCTACGAAAGAATTGTAGATGAAAATATTGTGGAAGAGATCAATGAAGAAATATTGGAGTATATCAGTCAATACATAGATAGAGATAAGATTGAAGTTATTTCTCCGGACAAGTTCAAAGATGAATTTGCAGTAAACTCAGTTTATATTCATCCTGAGTTCACCAATTTTCTATTTATAGAGCATACCAATGATGATGATTTTCATTATGTCTCTATGAATAGCTTCAAAGCTGATTTCTCCATAAAGCTATATGAGGTGCCTTTGGGAAAAAAGAAATCAGAAATAGTCTCTAGCAAAGGTGGTGCACCAGTGCTTAAGGAATCTTTCGGATCGCTTGGATTTGCTGACAATGTACAAAAAGCTAAAGCCGTTAATGCACTGCTAGACGAATATTTCTATCAGCTAGACTTTGATTTCGACTGGCATTTCGAACGATTCAAAAAGGATTTTGAAAAGAATCTGGATAGAAAACTATAGAGTTCCAGCAATATTCAGTACCTCGTTCCAGACTCTGAACACATTTTCATGGCAGATCTTTTTAATATCAGATGCCGAATAACCTCTCTTTAATAGTTCGTAAATCAGGTTAGGGTATTCCGATACATCTTTTAATCCTGTAGGTAATGTGTCGCCTACACCATCATAGTCAGAACCAAAAGCTACATGGTCTATTCCTACCAGGCTAACTACATGGTCTATGTGATCAGCAGCTATTTGTACAGTAGCAAACGGATCGTTTTCAGCCATGTATGATTCGATATATGCCTGAGCTGCAGAGTCAGTTCGGCTGAGATTATTGTCAGCCAACCAATTCACTATATGTGACCTCACTTTGTCGAACTTTTCGCGTGATTCTCCTGATAGAAAAGTTGAACCAAAATTAATTTGAATGACACCACCATTTTCAGCAAGCTTTTTGATCATGTCATCGGACATATTTCGCTCAAATCCCGGTGTAAATTTTCTTGCCGAAGAATGTGAGGCAATAGCAGGAGCTTTGGTGATTTCCATTACCTGATAAAAAGTGCTGTCAGATACGTGCGAAATATCAACCATAATACCTACCCGGTTCATCTCTGCAACAACCTCTCTACCAAACGGGCTAAGGCCATTCCATGTGCGTGTGGTATCATAGGAGGAATCGCAAATCTGGTTGTCTTTACTATGGGTGAGTGTAATATATCTGATTCCTCGGTCATAGAAATATTGCACGTTGGCAAGATCGTCTTCAATTGGTGCTCCATTCTCCATGCCCATAGGTAAGGAAATTAGTTTTTTGGAGAAGTTTGTTTCCACATCAGCAGGCGTTTTAGCAAGAGCAAATTTATCCGGATAGGTGGTGGTAAGCTTTTCCACCATAGTGATTAATGAATCTGCAACCTCTTTGGCACCTCCTGTCTGCTGATATTGCGCAGGGATGTAAATTGACATGAAAGGAGCATCCAATCCACCACGGACCGCTTTGGGGTAATCAAAATTCCCATCGGTTTCTACAGAGACATCCATTATCTCTTTTTTAAGCATAAAACCGGCAACTTTCATCCTGTAGGGTAGGTCGACATGCCCATCAGTAATGATATATTCCTGAGCCAGTGTATTAGCATAGGCTCTTAATTCTTCGTCAGTCATGTCCGATGGAGTGGTTTCTTTTGGTTCAGGATTGGTACACGCAGCGATTATAGCAAAAACAATAAATAGATAACCGGAAATTCTCATATAGCTAATAATTTGTTCACAATATAATGGAATTTGTAAGTAAATGGGTTCATGGTTCAATGAAAGAAAGCATTCAAGTCGTTTTATTGTGAAGAATGGAAAATGACTACTGTAAGAAGCATAAAAAAGGCTATCCAAGTGGATAGCCTCCTAAATACTTTGAAATTTCAGCTAATTAACTAGCATCTTCCTGTACCAGGATATCTAACTCAATTTGTCCGTTTTCACCATCGCCAGGAGTTATACTTCTTACTATAAATACCCCTCGCTTGCTTCCACCGTCTTTGCTGGCATCGGTAGCAAAAGCTATTACATCGCCTTCAGTTAGGTTCGATATAACATTGCCTTCGTTTGCACCATTGTCATAGGCGTCATCAATATCTGCCCAGGTAGAGATGCCGAGAAATCCTTCTGCGCTAATGCTTGTTGATACGAAAGTAGTGCTATTGAGCACATTCCAGCCCGCTACTTGATCTGCCAGTACCGTATTGGTTAGCTGAGAATAACCATTAGGAGATGCAAGACTGGCCTGGTCGGTAACGCCATAATAATATCCAAAATCAATATTAGGCGAAAGGGCTGCCGCGGTACCGGTAACATCAGCGGGTGAATAAATTTCACCTGTATTGGTACTAAAGAAAGATTCTCCACTAAAGTCACCCAGTGGCGCTGCCAGAAGTATGGCAGAGTAAGCCCTGGCTGCTGGAGAAGCAGGCTCTGTTACCGTAATGTTAAACTGCTGGCTATCGGTTTGATTGTCATCATCAACAAGCAATAGTTCTAATGTCGAAGTGCCGATAGAGTTTTCATCAAATACAATTTCAAATGGATTACCACTGGCTGATCCTGCTCCTGCTTCCAGGCCGAGATCACTGCGCGATACATCCAAAAGTATAGTACTACCTTGTGTCACCCTGAATGCATTAAAACCTGCCGGAGTTGTTGCAGACCAGGTGAAAATTACATTATCGCCTGGTTCACCGGTGATTTCTGTGCCGGTAACTTGTGCAGAACCACTAACTGAAACAGATAGCGTTGGTGCTGCCGGTGCAGGTAATTCAGAATCATCATCGCCACATCCGATCAGTATGGTAATTCCTAAAAATGCTGTCAATAGAGAAGCGTACCTAAGTAAATAATTCATTGTAGTTTTTTTAGATTTAATTTAGTTCTTTGTAGCGTTCTAACGTATTTCGCTCGATTATGGTACACTTTTAGGCCAGAGTTGATAAAAAAACTATAAGGGGGAAGGAATGCCAGAGTCATGAAAGCTGGTCAGAAAATTGTATAATTGCAATAATCATTTGTAATGTTGCAATAATTTCTCAAATTGTACATTATTGATGGTTACGTTCAATTTTCCAGCGGTATATATAATGGCGTTGTAATTAGTTTAGATGCCAAAGACTGGATTGGACATTGAATTTTGATTAATTTTAGTACATATAAGTGATTGAGTTTGTTTTTTATGGCAAATTCTTTTAACTAGAAGTCTTTAATTTCAATCAGCTTGGCACCGGATTTAATTGATTGTTTAACTTAAAGGGATATCTTATTGACGCAAGTTTACAAATTAACTTATTAATGCTATGACAGACATTTCACCTGAATTACTACAAGCTTGGAACACATATGGCAGGTACATTGCTTATGCTGTTGCCATTGTTGGGGTGCTTATTTTTCTTGGTCACCTGGTCAAGCTGATAAGCATCAAAGAACAAAAGGACAAATACGATTACATTAACACTAGTGAGATAAAGCTACTTTGGTATGCAGCTTTATTCATTATCATTGGTGCCGCAGTTTATGCTAACACACTTGTTGACAAGACAGGTTGGTTGTGGTTCTTTGTGAGAATCTTTGTTAGCTCAATGCTTGCTATTATTGTAGGCGTGGTTATTCAAAACGTTCTAAAATTCTATTATCCATTCTACATAGAAAAGAGGCTTAAGAAATTACGCTACAGCCCAAGAATTTCTCCTGATGGTAGAAAAATGAGACTACTTAGCGAGGAAGAAGAAGATGTTTACCTGGATGAAGGTATGCAGGCTGAGGAAGATGCTTTTGCTGTTGACTATGATGTTTGGATTGATGAAGAATCCGGTTACACAAAAATTGAGAAGTACAACGGTAGATTACATGCATTGAAGTGCTCTGAATGTAACTATCAAACTCTAAAAATGACTTCAGAAGAGGTTATCCAGTCTCCTACTGCTACTGAAGAGGGAGAACTAATGAAGCATTTCACCTGCAGTTACTGCGGACATAAAGAAAGAAAGTCTGTAAGAATTGCTCGCCTTCGTCAGGACGAAGAAGCTACTGCATAGACATTAAAATCACATACATATTGAAGGCCTTCAATTTGAAGGCCTTTTTTTATAGTTTGACACAGATATTTTGAGGCTCTGTAAAGAAACGCAAGGCTTCATTGCCACCTTCTCGACCAACGCCAGAAGCTTTCATGCCTCCAAATGGAGTTCTAAGATCCCTTAAAAGCCAGCAGTTAATCCACACAATACCTGCCTTCAGTTGATGGGCAATATTGTGCGCTCTGGTAATATTGTTTGTCCAAACATTTGCTGCTAACCCAAATTGTGTATAGTTGGCCATGGCAATTAATTCCGCTTCCGTAGAAAAAGGAATTAGCGTAACTACCGGCCCGAAAATCTCCTGTTGGTTGATTTGACAATGGTGGCCCAATCCTTCCAGTACCGTAGGTTCATAAAAAAAACCACCTTCACACCTGCCGCTGACTTTTGTTCTGTGGCCTCCTGTAAGTAGGGTGCCACCTTCTTTAATGCCTAGTTCCACAAATGATTCTATTTTTTCCAGATGCTGCAGGGAAATTAAAGCCCCAAGATTAACATCAGATTGAGGGTCACCTACGGTAAGTGCTCTTACCTTACTAATAAAATCGGATTTGAATTGATCATAAAGCGTGTTTTGTATCAGAATTCTTGAGCCACAAAGACAGATTTCCCCTTGATTGGCAAAAGCTGATCTTACTGTGGTGTCCAGCATTTGTTGGTAATCGCAATCATCAAAAATGATTGTTGGGTTTTTTCCACCTAATTCGAGCGACAGTTTTTTAAACATTGGGGCAGCAGTAGCTGCTATTTTTTTGCCGGTTTGCGTACCTCCAGTGAATGAAATAGCAGTTATCTCTTGATGCTCAACTATTGCCTGGCCAACACCGGCTCCTTTTCCATGCACAATATTGAGTACACCGGGAGGTAAGCCAGCTTCTATACAGAGCTCGCTGAGCCTAAATGCTGTGAGCGGCGTTAATTCAGATGGTTTGGCTACTACACAATTACCGGCTGCTAATGCTGGTGCTATTTTCCAGGTGAATAGGTATAAGGGTAAATTCCAGGGAGAAATACAACCCACCACCCCGACAGGAGCTCTACGGGTATAATTTATGGCCTCATTTTCAACGATATGGGCTTCAGAAGAAAACCCAACAATGGCATTGGCAAAAAATCGAAAATTGCTTGCTGCCCTGGGAATATCTATGGTGCTCGCCAATTTCACAGGTTTTCCATTATCAGCAGATTCATCTTGTGCCAAAGATTCCAAATACCTTTCTATTAATGCTGAAATTGTTAATAATAAGCGCGAGCGGTATTCTGCTGTAGTACTACCCCATGTGACAAATGCTTTTTTAGCTGCAATTACAGCTAAGTCCACATCCTTGCTATTGCTATCAGGCAAAGTAGCCAAAACCTGACCTGTAGCGGGCTCAATGCTTTCCATAATGCCGCCATCAACAGCTGGGCACAGCCGGCCATCAATATAATTCTGAATTTTTATCATAAAGAGCCAGTCCTGCCTCCATCTACAGGAATACTAACCCCATTGATATAGCCTGCTGCAGGTGTGGATAGAAAAGCAGCTAATGCCGCCACCTCTTCAGATTCACCAAAGCGACCCAGAGGTACCTCATCCACCATTTCTTTGATTACTTGATCCCGGCCTACACCCAACTTCTGTGCTTTGTTGTCAATAATGGCATCTAACCTGGCCGTTTTAGTAAAACCAGGAAGGACATTATTTATGGTGATCCCATATTGACTGATTTCCATGGAAAGTGTTTTTGCCCAATTAGCAACAGCGCCTCTGGTGGTATTTGATACGCCTAAGCCTTTGATGGGTATCTTTACAGATGTTGAAATGACATTTACAATTCTGCCAAATCCTGTTGCCTTCATATGTGGCAATACAGATTGTACCAGAAGGTGATTGC
Organism: Cyclobacteriaceae bacterium; assembly: GCA_965227155.1. Classification (GTDB taxonomy): domain Bacteria; phylum Bacteroidota; class Bacteroidia; order Cytophagales; family Cyclobacteriaceae; genus UBA6059. The sequence goes on along the minus strand of OZ245731.1, from coordinate 1,213,198 downwards.
AATGTAGGTGCAAATCCATAGCCTTCAAGAAACTATCAAAATCAGCTTCAATAATAGGTCCACCGGGAGGGCCTCCGGTATTGTTGATGAGGATATCAAATGGCTGGTGATGTTCAATGTGGTTTTGTACCAGGCCCTTTACCAATTGGGGTTGTGAAAAGTCTGCCACTATATAATCATGATCAGCAGGATACTGATTATTGAGCTCTTCTACCACTTTTTTCAGATCGTTTTCATTGCGGGCAATTAAGGTGACATGACTTCCCAAAGATGCCAATTCAAAGGCTGTGGCCTTGCCAATTCCCTGGGTGCTTCCTCCCACCAAACTTCTTTTTCCTTTTAATGATAAGTTCATTCGATTATGTAAATACTTAGCTATGCTGTCTTTAATTTTTCTTAATTTAATGATTATTTAATTTGAAAAGATAATCCAGAAGCTATGGCTATCAAAAGACCTTTTAACTTAAAGAAATGGATAGAGGATAACCGGGATATATTGAAACCCCCGGTTGGTAATAAGAACCTTTATGCCGATGCTGGTGACTATATCGTGATGATTGTAGGAGGTCCCAATGCCAGAAAAGATTATCACTACAATGAGACAGAAGAGCTTTTCTATCAGCTTGAAGGAGATATTTTAGTCAAAATACAGGAAGATGGGCAATCGGTGGATGTACCCATCAAAGAGGGGGAAATGTTTTTACTGCCTGCAAAAGTGCCTCATTCGCCTATCCGATCAGCCGGTTCGGTGGGACTGGTAGTTGAGCGTAAGCGGGTGGATGAGCACAACGATGGTTTGATTTGGTACTGTGACAATTGTAATCATAAATTGCACGACACCTATTTTCACCTTACCAATATTGAAAAAGATTTCTTGCCAAGATTCAGGGAGTTTTATGGTTCCGAAGAGAAGAGAACATGTGATAACTGTGGGCATGTGATGGAGACCGATCCGCGTTTCGTTTGATATGACAATATTCGAAAGCTCTATTCAATTTGCCAGGGGTAAGGATGAGCGAGATACACTCAAATCGTTCAGAGATAAGTTTTATCTTCCTAAAAACAGCACAGGCCAGCCTAAAATATATTTCTGCGGCAATTCCCTGGGTTTACAGCCAAAATCAGCCAAAGCATATTTGGATGAGGAGCTCCAAAACTGGAGAGAAAATGGGGTAGTGGGCCATTTTTCAGGTGTTCGACCGTGGATGAGCTACCACCAATTTTTCAACAATACATGGCAAATGCTTATTGGTTGCGAACCTGAAGAGGTCGTGATAATGAATAATCTCACGGTTAATTTGCATCTACTGATGGTCTCTTTTTATCGTCCTACAGCCGATAGGTATAAAATCATCATGGAAGGCAATGCATTTCCATCAGATCAATATGCAATGGCCTCACAGGTAATGCATCATGGATACGATCCTGCCGATGCGATCATCGAAATCTACCCTAAAGCTAGGGCTCATTACTTAAGTACAGATCAAATAGAGACTGCTATTGAGGAGGCGGGTGAAAGCCTGGCCATAGTAATGTTTTCCGGGGTTCAGTATTATACCGGTCAGTTTTTCGATTTGGAAAGAATAACAAAGGCAGCCCATAGAGTAGGTGCTTACGCCGGTTTTGACCTGGCGCATGCTGTTGGAAATTTGCCACTTTCACTACATAGATGGAATGTGGATTTTGCGATCTGGTGCAGTTACAAATACCTTAACAGTGGTCCGGGAGCTGTATCAGGGGTTTTTATTCATAAAAAACATGCGCAGAACACTAATATGCCACGGTTTGCAGGTTGGTGGGGGCATGATGAGGCTACTCGTTTTAAAATGGAGAAATCGTTCGTGGCCATGCCAACTGCAGAAGGATGGCAGCTGAGTAATGCTCCTGTTATGAATATGGCTGCGCATTTAGCATCTCTGGAGATATTCCATGAGGCTGGTATAGACAGGCTCAGAGCAAAAAGCCTAGATTTGACCGGTTATTTGCGATTTCTGCTTGAAAAGATTCACAAAGAAATTGGTGGATTTATGATCATTACGCCACCAGATGATGCTGATCATGGGGCGCAACTATCCATTTTAATGGAGCATAATGGGCGAGCCGTTTTTGAATATCTTGAGGATCACGATGTGGTTGCTGACTGGCGGGAACCGGATGTTATTCGGATTGCACCGGTACCACTATACAATACCTTTGAAGAAGTTTTTCGATTTAGTGCGTTATTTGAAAAAGCAGTAAAGAAATATGCAGGTAGTGAAGAATGATGTAACCATATTAGGAGCAGGTCTGGTTGGCTCTCTATTAGCCATTTTGCTTCAAAAGCAGGGTTTTCAGGTTACAATCTATGAAAAGAGGCCCGATCCCAGAAAAACTGATTTGTATGCCGGTAGGTCAATCAATTTGGCGCTGAGTTTACGAGGCTTAAGGGCTTTAGAAGCGGCAGGTTTGAAGAATGCCATCAATGGTTTGGTGATTCCTATGTCTGGTAGGAAAATGCATAACATGCAGGGTGACATAACCTATCAGCCTTATGGGCAACAAGGACAAAACATCAATAGTATTTCCAGAGGACAATTGAATACATTATTGGTGAAGGAGGCAGAGGCAGCAGGTGTTGAGGTATTATTTGAACACCCATGCTTGCAAGCTACACCTGAAAAAGCCACGGCGGTAATTGGTGAAGGTGAAGACCATATTTCTGTAGAAAGCAATCTTCTAATCGGAGCGGATGGTGCTTTTTCAGCATTGAGACAATCATTTATGAAAATGGATCGGTTCTCTTATGCCCAGCATTATATTGAGCATGGTTATAAGGAGCTATCGATATTACCCATTGAAGGGGAATTTGCACTTGATCCTCACGCACTACACATCTGGCCTAGAGGAAATTTCATGCTCATAGCCCTGCCCAATCAGGACAAAAGCTTTACCTGTACCTTATTTTTCCCGTTCGAAGGGAAAGTATCTTTTGCCAGCCTGGATAGTGATGAAAAAGTTGATGCCTTTTTCAATGAATATTTTAAGGATGCCAAAGCACTTATTCCCGACTTAATTCACCAATACAATACAAACCCCACCTCTAGTTTGGTTACCATCAAGTGCTATCCATGGGCCTGTGGTAATTCTATCTTGCTGGGAGATGCTAGCCATGCAATTGTGCCCTTTTACGGACAAGGAATGAATGCTGGATTTGAAGACTGTTTTCTATTTATGGAAACAGCAAGGGAATACAATTATGAATGGCAGCGTGTAGTTTCAGAATTTCAGACCATGCGAAAACCGGATGCTGATGCTATCAGCGACCTGGCCATGCAAAACTTTGTGGAAATGAGGGACAAGGTTGCCGATCCAGCGTTTCTGGCGCAAAAGAAAATAGAATCCAAACTTCAACGGGCTTATCCTAAAGAGTGGATTCCACAGTACTCAATGGTTACTTTTAGCCATACGCCGTATCATATTGCTTTGCAAAACGGAAACGAACAAAACAGGCTAGTTCAGAAGCATTTGAATGATGCCATAATCGCTGATCCAGAAAAGGCAGACCTGGAGCAGATCATTACTGATTTCAGATCAATACGTAAGGTTTAATCGCTTAGCTAAGGCATCAATAGCTTCTTGCTCACTATCGGAAATGCCATCGGCAACATTAGCAAACAGATACATCGTTTCCAGTACAAATTCTTTGGCTGTGCGGTTATCTTTGATGCTGTCTTTCAATACGTTGATAAACCGCTTCTCCCACTTGGTGATGTTTTCAAGCAAATAGCGAAACTCTGTACGAAAAGTTAGCGCAAGGTCTTTTTTGTCTTTATAAATGCCATTTTCATCATAAAACTCCTCGGCAAGACCATCTGCCATATAAAGTACACCATCCCACTCTTCGCGATCCAGTTTACCATCTGCCATACAAATCATAAGCGACGGAAATATGCGTAGTAAATATTCAAACTCTCTTAGAGAGACAGCAGCAGAACGGGTTTTCAGATATTCTGCATGAAGTTTATTTATTTGTTCACTCATTACATCAATCATATGATAGCTTAAATTAGGTTTTTTAATACAATAATCTCAAGTGAAAATTCAATTTATTATAAAATATGAATATTCAAATATTAAATTATAATATTATTATATACGTTCAAACAAATAGTTTGTTGTGTTGTTCCTCTCACATCAACACTTTATGAAATCAGTAGGCATAGTAGGTTCAGGTATAGGAGGCATTGCAGCAGCTATTAGATTAGCGCTAAAGGGCTATTCTGTCAACGTATATGAAGCAAATGCCTATCCCGGAGGAAAGCTCTCAGAAATAAGTGGCAATGGATATCGCTTTGATGCAGGGCCATCATTATTTACGCTACCGCGATTAGTAGATGAGCTATTTGAATTAGCCGGTGAAAACCCTTCAGACCATTTTAGATATAAAAAGCTGGATATCAACTGCCATTACTTTTACGAAGATGGTCTTGCCTTACAAGCATATAGTGATAGGGAGCATCTCATCGCCGAATTTGTTGCAAAGACCAATGAGGATAGGGCATCTATTGAGAAAGTTCTGGATAATAGCCAAACGCTCTATGACTTACTGGCAGATCTTTTCATGTACCGATCCATTCACAAGGCAGGTACATTTTTTAATAGCAAGGCTTACAAAGCTTATGCGAACCTCTGGAAGCTAGACTTTTTTAGGACTATGCACCAGGCCAATAAGAAAGCGCTTAAGGATCCAAGAATAGTTCAGCTTTTTAATCGCTATGCAACTTACAATGGGTCCAACCCTTATCAAACGCCTGGTACTTTGAATATCATTCCACACCTTGAGTTCAATCAAGGTGCTTATTTTCCGGAGAAGGGCATGCACGATATCACTTTGAGCTTATTCAAGCTTGCCCAGGGATTAGGCGTGGATTTTCATTTCAATGCAAGGGTAGATGCTATCGAAGTTTCCCATCAAAAGACTGTGGAAGGCCTGGTAGTGAATGGCGAAAAAGTCAGGCATGATATTGTGGTGAGTAATATGGATATCGTTAATACCTATCGCAAACTGCTTACCAGTATCAGCCAGCCTAATTTTCTTTTAACCCAACCCAAATCCAGTAGTGCTTTAATTCTCTATTGGGGGATAGATAAGAGTTTTTCTCAATTAGGGCTTCACAATATCTTTTTTTCGAAGAATTATAAATTGGAGTTTGATCATATATTCAATCACAAGACCATATTTGATGATCCTACAGTTTATATCAATATCACTTCAAAAATGAAGGCTGATGATGCGCCGCAAGGTGCTGAGAATTGGTTTACCATGATCAATGTACCTAACAACAGTGGGCAGGACTGGGAAAGTTTGATAGCTGAAGCAAGACAAAATATGCTGAAAAAAATATCGAGAATGCTTCAGGTAGATATTAGTAAGCATATAGTCTTTGAAGCGCAATTAGACCCAAGAACGATTGAATCAAAGACATCTTCTTCTCAGGGGGCTTTATACGGCAATAGTTCCAATAATATGTTTGCAGCTTTTCTAAGGCATTCAAACTTTTCTCGCCGGGTGAAAAATCTGTATTTCTGTGGTGGCAGTGTTCACCCGGGAGGAGGAATTCCGCTCTCGCTTTTGTCGGCTAAGATTATGGCTGAAGAGATACCAGCGCTGGATCGCCCTGCTCTTCATCACGGATGATATCCTTGTAGTTCATAAATACAGAGTAGATATCATCCACATAGTTTACAGGTTCGATTCCTCTACAATAGCCATGTTTTACCACCGGATCGGTAAAATATTTGGTGTATGACTTTTGAAGCAGGAAGAAAGCCACATTGTCCTGCCAGGTGGCAGTATCTCTTTCATATTTTTTTGAAAGCCTTACGGCATCCAGTACATGGCCCTGACCGACATTAAATGATGCCAATACAAATTTCTGCCGCTCCAATGAATCAGTAACCCTGGGTTTCCAGAAATCATCCAGCCATAGCAAGTAGTTTTTACCTGCTTCAATGCTTTGTGCAGGATCAAACAGGTCTTTAGCACCGTAAGCTTCCGCTGTAGCAGGCAGTAGCTGCATTAGGCCTTTTGCACCAGCCCATGATACCGCTTTTGGGTCGAACCTGCTTTCTTTAAAAATTTGAGCAGCCAATAACCGCCAGTCCCATCCCAATTCTTGCGCAGCATTTTTTATGAGGCTGTCATAAGGGGAAAGACTTTCATCACCGGCTGTAAAAAACTCGCTTTTCACCCGAATACGACTCTTTTTTGTACTGCGGAAATATTTATCATAGATCACATAATACTGATCTTTTTTACGCATCTCAAGGATCCAGTCATTTAGAGTTTCCAGTAGGCCATCTGCATTTTTTCTTACACCCCATGCGATTTGTTGGGGTAGGCTGAGTGGTGTATTTACATCCAGGATAGGGTAGTAGGAGGCGTTTACTCTTGCAATATCTTCATCGGCCACTGTGTATTCCACCTCACCAGTTGCTACTTTTCGGATCAGCGCTTCCGTTTCCACATCAGGAAAATCCTCGATTATCAATATATCGCCTCCAATCTCTTCTGATAGGTTCTGCATCCGATCAAGATAAGAGGAGCCATTACGCACATAGACTTCCTTACCGATGAGCTCAATCGGATTTCTGATTAACTCCTGCTCAATTTCATGCAACTTCATATCCCGCCAATTTGCCGGTTTGCGCTGCACCAGTACCTGCTTTACAAGGTTATGATAATGGGTAAAATTTATCCTGGTTTTGCGTTCTTTAGTTACCGCCAGGTTATAAGCTAATATATCCCCGGTGCCCTGGTTTAGTTTATTAAATCCTTCATTGAGGCTGGGCGTTACTTCCAATCTCAGCTCCACACCAATCTTATCACAAAAGATTTTCAAGAGCTCGTATTCGTAACCCATTGGTTGGCCTTTATAAATAAACAGACCCGTTGAGCTATTATCAATAATGGCAGTGAGGTAGCCACGCTCTATTATATCTTCAAGGTCTATATCCGCTATAAACTCCGGTTTGAGAGGTTTATCAGCAGAGTTATCGGAGCTTTCAGAAGTTTGTTTACAACCCCAAAAACTGAAAACGGCCATTATTATGAATAAGGTCTTTTTCATGATTCAGCGATTTTCTGTTGATCCTCTATACAAAAAGAGGTAACCCCGGGATAATTACAGCCCAGTAATTCATCAACAATCTCGAAAGATAATCAACGAAAACGCCAGAACCTACACTTAGGTTTCAGTCTTCTGTATTATACTAATTATTAGTACTGGGATTCAGCAGGTTACCTGATAATCTTAGTAATTCGATTTCGCTGAGTTTTGTGCGATAGCGGGCATCTAACAGTCGGCTTTCAGCTTCCACCAGATTGACCTGGGCTTCTCTTAGTTCCAGGGCAGTAGTATTTCCCAGGCGATATCTTTCCAAAGCGATTTCTTCGTTTTCCTTAGCTACTTCCAGATTTTCCTCTTCAATGTCAATAAGGTTGAGATTGTTCAAATAAGAAGTATATACCTTACTGATGTTTGATTCTATTTCTAGCGTCAGCTGATCAATCTGAAGTTCTGTAGCTTGCATATTGATTTTGGCATTCTGTGCCCTCCTATTAGTATTACCACCATTGAAGATATTCATTGTAGCGGCAAAGCCATACGTATAACCATTTCGCTGGTTGCTGGCCAGGAAGCCCGCTTCACTGGAAGATGTATTGTAGGTGTAATTGGTCAGAAAATCTATTTGAGGAAATCGCTCGGCACGGATTTCCTGAGATTGTAGGTAAGCGATATTTTTATTGCGCTGAGCCAACAACAAATTGGGGTTTTTGATAGTAGCTGTGCTCATCAATTCATCCAGCCGCAGGCTCCTGCTAAAGTCTATTTCATCAAATACCTCAAACTGTATCGAGGGAGCTCTACCCAGCAATAAATTAAGATCAATTTTGGCATTATTGAGAGATTCTTCTTCCTGCAATACCAGTGTTTTGTCCGTATTGTAATCCACCTGAGCAGCGAGGTATTCCAGCTTCGAGGCTTTGCCAACCTCATATTTATTTTTTGCAATTTCCTTTCTTCGCTCGCTGAGGAGAATGGAATTGTTCAGCACTTCCAATCGCTCCTTAACCAACACAATTGTGTAATACGCATTTAATAACTGTGCGATGGAGTTTTCTACAGCAATTTTGGTGTTGATAGCTCCTACTTCTTTTTCCATGCCCAGCCTGTCGAGCGTATAAAACATGCCTACGCCATCGAACAATGTCCACTGCAAAGTAGCTGTTGCATTAAAGTTTTCTGATGCAGCGCCATCTCTTTCGTTTGTATTTCCATTTAAGAAAACCTGGTTTACACTCTCGCTACTCCAGTTCTTTCGGGCATCCAGAATAAGTGAGGGCATGAAACCTGCGTTTCCCAGGTCATCATTATTGGTATTAATTTCCTGGTTTTTCCTGGCGATTTTTATGGCATAATTGTTTTCAAGAGCCAGGGTAAGGGCATCTTCAAGTGTCAGGGTTTCCTGTGCAGTAAGATCAAAGGATATAATAAACGCAATAAGAAATAATGGATATTTCATAAAGATCAAAAATTAGAAGCGCGCCATTCTTTTGGCAGAACTTGAAACGTAAGTATAAATGGCAGGTATCACGTAAAGGGTTAATATCGTAGAGAAAATCAAGCCACCAATAATGGCAATACCCATAGAGACCCTGCTCTCTGATCCGGCGCCTAGTGCCAGTGCAATTGGCAGAATCCCCAGAATAGTGGAGAAGCTGGTCATTAAGATAGGTCTGAATCTTTGCTCTGCGGCCTGAATAATTGCCTCCTTCAGGCTCAACCCATGTGCTTTTTTCTGATTAGCAAATTCTACGATAAGGATACCGTTTTTGGTAACCAAACCAACCAACATGATGATACCGATTTGGCTGAAAATATTGAGGGTTTGATCAAAGAAGAAAAGTGAGAGAAATGCTCCTGCCACCGCCATTGGTACGGTAAACATGATGATGAGCGGATCTCTAAAGCTTTCAAACTGTGCAGAAAGTACGAGATAGATCAATATCAGTGCAAAAATGAATGCAAAAATCAAACTGCTAGAGCTTTCACTGAATTCTGCCGAAGTACCAGCAAGGGCAGTTTGAAAGCTGTCATCCAGCACCCGGTCTGCGATAGCATCCATAGCATCAATGCCATCACCAAGAGAATACCCTGGGGATAAGCTGGCTGAGATAGTGGCAGAGCTGAACCTGTTGTATCGATAAAGTTGTGGCGGTGTACTGGTTTCGTTAATCGACACTAGATTATCCAGCTGAATCAATTCACCATTTTGATTCTTTACATATAAAGTAGTCAAATCCAGGGGATCGTTGCGGTCGTCTTTTTCTACCTGACCAATAATCTGATATTGCTTACCATCCATAATGTAGTACCCAAAGCGACTACCGCTGAGGCCTAACTGTAGCGTTTGTGCTATATCTCTTACAGAGACCTTAGATCTTCTCGCTTTTTCTCTGTCGATCTCGATCCGGATTTCAGGCTTATTGAATTTTAGATTCAGGTCCACAAAATTGAAGGCAGGATCATTGCTGGCTTCATACATGAATTGAGGGAGTACTGTCTTCAGCTTTTCGATATCTGGTGCCTGAATGACATATTCTACCGGTAATCCGCCGCCTCTTCGGCCACCTATCGACTGGCTAACAGAAATAAACGAGCGTGCTTCCGTTTCCTTCCTGACCAGAGGTGTTACTGCTTCTACTATTTCAGCCTGGGTTCTTTCCCTTTTTTCAGGGTCAGACAAGATGGCTCTAACAAATGCGGAGTTGGTAGAGCTGCCACCCCCAAAACCGGGGCTGGTTACAGAAATGATCGCTTCAGTTTCTGGTACATTTTCTTCCACCAATTTGATCATTTTGTCTACATAGCGATCCATGTAGTCAAAAGTGGCACCTTCCGGCCCTGTAGCATAAATTCTGAATTGACCCCTGTCTTCTAAAGGTGCCAGTTCTGATTTCAGCGTAGCGCCAAACTCATAAATCATTATGCCGGAAGCAATGATGATGACAAAAGCGAGCCATCGCTGTTGCATAAATGCTTCCAGGGATTTATTATAGGCATTATTGATTCCGGTAAAAAAGGGCTCCGTTTTTCGGTAAAGCCAGTTATGCCGCTCTCTCTTTTTCAAAATCTTGGTACAAAGCATTGGAGTGAGCGTAAGGGCTACAAATGATGAAATGATTACTGCACCGGCTACCACAATGCCAAATTCTCTGAAAAGTCGGCCTGTTAAGCCCTGCAAGAAGATTACCGGCAGAAATACAGCGGCCAGCGCTACAGTAGTAGAAATTACTGCAAAGAAAATTTCCTGTGCACCTTTTATACCTGCCTGTACAGGGTTTTCTCCATCTTCAATTTTCTTATAGATGTTTTCCAATACCACAATGGTATCATCAACCACAAGACCGATAGCGAGGATAATCCCCAACAGGGTAAGGATATTGATAGAGAACCCTGCTGTATACATGATGAAGAATGTACCTACCAGGGCAATAGGGATGGTAGCTATTGGTATTACTGTGGTTCGCCAATCCCGTAAGAAGGCAAAAATGATAAGTACCACCAGGATGAAGGCTACTATAATGGTTTGATTTACCTCATCTATTGAATTTCTAATGTAATCAGTAATGTCAAAACCGATTCCCAATTTTATATCTGCGGGGATGTCTTTTTTGATGAATTCCAATCGCTTGTAAAACTCATCTACAATATCAATGTAATTGGAGCCAGGCTGAGGAATAAGGGCTACACCTACCATCGGTACACCATCTCTTTTCAGAATAGTTCGTTCGTTTTCGGCTCCATAGCGCGCATCACCGATATCTGAGAATCGGACAACCCCATTTTCATCTTCCTTAACTATAAGGTTATTGAAGTCTTCTGGGGTATTCAGCCTCCCTAATGTGCGTACAGAGAGCTCAGTGTTTTCACCTTCTACACTTCCCGAGGGTAATTCAACATTATCTCTTCCAACAGCAGTCAGCACATCCAGCGGAGTAAGATTGTATGCAGCGAGTCGTGCAGGATCCATCCACAGTCGCATTGCATAGCGGCGTTCTCCCCATACAGCTACCGAACTCACACCATTTATGGTTTGTAGTCTTTCCTTAAAGACATTCTCTGCAAGGTTTGAGAGGTCAAGGAGCTCTCTTTTTGAGCTTTCTATATTTAGAAATACAAGAGGTTGACGATCAGCATCTGCTTTTCTTACTGTTGGTGGATCTGCGTCTGGGGGCAGGTTCCTTACTGCTGCAGACACTTTGTCACGCACATCGTTGGCTGCTACTTCCAGGTCTACACTTAGGTCGAACTCTACTGTAATGGTACTGCGGCCGTCACGGCTGATTGAGGTAAGGCTTTTAATACCTGCAATACCGTTGATGGATTCTTCTAGAGGCTCAGTGATTTGTGATTCAATAATATCAGCATTGGCACCTACATAGGAGGTAGACACTGATATGACCGGTGGGTCTACACTAGGATACTCCCGTACGCCCAGAAAATTGAACCCGATAATTCCGAATAGAATGATGACAATCGACATCACGATTGCCAATACCGGTCTGTTAATGCTTAAAGACGATAAAGATGCCATATCTTTTAATTAAGTGTAGTTAACTCTACTGCGGAGCCATCCTGAATCTGTAAGATCCCTGATACAATTACAGTATCACCCTGATTCAGTCCCTCTGCTATTTCCAGCTCATTAGGTGTTCTTACGCCTATATTTACGGCTACCTCTTTGGCAGTGCCATTTGAGTATTTATATACAATATGACCATCAAGCTGCGGTACAATTGCCTCGGTAGGTAGCATGATGGCGTCATCTTCTTCCTGAAGTACCAGGCTGATTTTTGCAAATTGTCCTGGCAGAAGGTCACCATCTGTATTATCACTAATGGCCCTGATTTTTAATGTTCTTGTATTTTGATCAATTCTAGGATCGATAGCATATACCTGACCCTGGTACAGCTGGTCTGTTGCATCGGTGGTAAAAGAAAGCTTTTCACCGACTTTTATACGCGTGCTATATTTCTCAGGCACCGAGAATTCCAGTTTTACGGGATTTACATTGGCCAGATAGGCTATCTCCGTTGCAGTATTGATGAAGCTACCTTCTGAAACATACCTCAAACCAATTATTCCGTCAAAAGGTGATCTGATTTTGGTCTTGGCAAGCTGTGCTTCCACCAGCTTTACATCAGCGATGGAGGTATTTAATTCAGTAAGTGCAATATCATATTCCTCCTGACTGATGGCTTCTTTTTCCAGAAGCTTTCTCTGACGGAATTCATTCTCTTCCTGAAGCTTTTGAGTGTATTTGAGTTTATCGTACTGGGCCTGAAGCTCATCGCTATTTAATACCAGTAACAGGTCGCCCTTTTTCACACGGCTTCCTTCGTCAAAATATATCTTTTCTACTTTACCGCTAATCTCACTGGCGATATCAACGGACTCATTGGCAATGACATTGCCAGTGATGGTAATTTTATTCTCCAGTACTTGGGGTGCTGCCACCAGGCCACTAACCGGCACCACCCTTGAAGGCCTGCTCATGCTATTTGCACTGGATTCTTCTTCTTTCTCAAAAATTCCCAGTTTGTAGGCACCAAAAACCAATGCTGCGATGACAACAATTGAAATTAAAATAATTTTTTGCTTATTCATTTGAGTTGTAGACCTATTAGGCTGTCAGGTAAAAATTAAAATTACGAGATACCGTTCTAAACACTATCGGCTAAAACGACCAGCGGTAAAAATTTGTTATGTAAAAAATGGCTTATAAATGTGTTTTAATCAGGTTTTTGACCGTATAAAATTCGGTAGCTGTGGTATATAGTCGTATTTAACCGTCCACAAAAATCTAATGCTGATTCTGAAGAAAGCGTAGTGAAAAATGATTGAAGTCTTCTGGCTGATCAACATTACAAACATGACCTGAATTAGGTATTACATGTAAGCTTGCCCAATGGTGCTCTCGAGCGATTTTTTCTACCGGTCCCAAAAACATGTAATCCTCAGCACCCATAATGTATAAGGTGGGTATTTTAAGCTCTTTTTCAGAAAAATACCGTAGCAATGGATTGAGTTCATTGATCAGGTGATACCATTTTTGGATTTCCTTTTTGGCGATTCTTTTCGCTTCTCTGATGAAGAGTAATCTGCTTTGGCGATGCCTTTTCTTAGGCATAATGATAATAGCCAGTAGCTTGTAGAGCCACATAAAAGGGACAAAGCTTTTTACTGCATTACCAAGGTTTACCAGTAATCTTGATCTTATATTAAGCCGGGTGATTGCACCGCCCAAGACCATGGATTGTACACGCTCAGGATATTTTTCGGCAATACTTCTGATCAGGATGGTACCTAGTGATATGCCTAAAAAATGCGCTTTCTGAACACCGGCATGATCCATCGCTTCCACCACATCTTCACTTACATCTTCAAATGTATATTTGTTTTTGACATATTGCTGAATGATCTCTGCACTCTTGCCATGTCCGCGTAAATCTACCAGTAACAAATTGTAGTGATTATTGTAGGCACGCAACTGCCTATGCCAGATAGAGGAACTGCCACCTGCCCCATGTATGAAGACCACCCACTCTGCGTCTTCACGCAGGATATATTTCTTGTAATAAATCAAATGTGTTAGTAAATCTTAGTGAGGGGTTCAAGTATATTTTGAGCTGCTTCTACAATGCCCTGCGTATCATAACCACACTCTGCATGCAATTGAGGCTGCTCGCCGTGTTCAATAATCTGATCAGGAATTCCTAATCGCTTCACCTGTACTGCGTAACCATTATCGTTGAAAAATTCCAGTACAGCACTACCAAAACCACCCATCAGGCAGCCATCTTCTACAGTAATGAGTTTACTGTATTTTTTGCCAATCTGATGCAATAATTGCTCGTCAAGTGGTTTTGCAAATCTCATGTCATAATGCCCGGCATCTATACCCTGCTCTTCGAGCATGTCGCAGGCTTCTACAGCATAGTTGCCTACATGACCAAAGCTCAAAATGGCTAAGTCATTACCTTCTCTGAGTGTTCTCCCTTTGCCAACCTGTATTTCTTCCAAAGGCGTACGCCAATCGGGCATCACGCCTTTACCTCGTGGGTATCGTATGGTAAATGCACCTTTTCTCGGCAATTGCGCCGTATACATTAGGTTGCGCAATTCAGCTTCGTTCATAGGAGCAGAAACCACCATATTGGGTATACATCGCATGTAAGCAATGTCATAGGCTCCATGGTGGGTTGGGCCATCAGCTCCTGCTACACCTGCCCTGTCAAGACAAAAAACTACATGTAGATTCTGTATGCATACATCATGAATCACCTGGTCATAGGCTCTTTGCATGAAGGTGCTGTAGATATTGCAGAACGGTACGATGCCTTGTGTTGCCAGCCCTGCTGAGAAAGTAACGGCATGCTGTTCTGCAATGCCTACATCAAATGCACGGTCAGGCATTTCTTTCATCATGATATTCATGGACGATCCTGACGGCATGGCTGGGGTAACACCCATAATTTTGGGGTTTTCCTTTGCTAGCTCTACTATGGTATGACCAAATACATCCTGATATTTCGGAGGCTCTGGTTTGTCGCTAACCTTTTTTCTAATCTCACCCGAAACTTTATCAAATTTTCCCGGAGCGTGCCATTTAGTTTGATCCTTTTCGGCAAGCGCATAGCCTTTACCTTTTTTGGTGATGCAATGGAGAATTTTCGGGCCAGGTATATCTTTCAGGTCATTCAATACATGTACAAGATGATCAACATCGTGCCCATCAATAGGCCCAAAATACCGTAGGTTTAGAGACTCAAAAAGATTGGATTGCTTAAGCAAAAATGACTTGATACTATTTTCTACCTTCCCTACTATCTCCTGTGCATTGGGGCCAAACTTGCTGATCTTACCCAGCACATTCCAAACCTCATCTCTTACCTTATTGTAGGTATGGCTTGTTGTAATATCTGTCAGATAGTCTTTAAGTGCACCTACATTCGGATCTATCGACATACAATTGTCATTAAGGATAATAAGCAGGTTGGTATTAGAAACACCGGCGTGGTTCATGGCCTCAAAGGCAAGACCACCCGTCATAGCCCCATCACCGATCACGGCTATGTGCTGCTTATTTTTATTGTTGTCATACTTACTGGCCACAGCCATTCCCAGGGCAGCGGAAATAGAGGTAGATGAATGTCCTACACCGAAAGTATCGTAATTGCTTTCCGATCTTTTGGGGAATCCACTTAGACCTTTGTAAACTCTATTGGTGTGAAAGTTATCCCGTCTTCCGGTCAAAATCTTATGACCATATGCCTGATGCCCTACATCCCATACTAACTGGTCTTCAGGTGTATTAAATACATAATGCAGTGCTACAGTAAGCTCTACTACACCCAGGCTCGCACCAAAGTGCCCACCATATACAGAAACTGTATCAATGATGAAATCCCGCAATTCTGTTGTAAGCTGTACCAATTGCGTTTGGTCTAACTTTTTGATATCCTCGGGGGAATTGATTTTCGCTAAAAGTGAGCCGGGTTTTATAAGCATTGGATTAAATGTAGGTGATGTAGGCAAGTAAACAAACCCAATTTAAAAATGTTTTTCCCATGAATTGTACATTAACTGTAACTTCAAAGGAGCACAAATTTACAAATTTATCCTTTCTCGCAATGTGGTTATTTACATTCACAATATCTTTACCGATTTGAGAAAAAGACTGATAAACAACCCACTGGTTTGAAGTTCGAAATTAAGCTCCCTCTTTTTGAAGGCCCATTTGATCTACTTCTTTTCTTTATTGAAAGGGATGAGCTGGATATCCATGATATCCCTATATCGAAAATCACCCGGGATTTCCTTGATTATTTACATCAGCTGGAGCAGATGAATATAGAGGTGGCTAGTGAGTTTATACTGGTAGCCGCCACATTGATGCGGATCAAATCCAAAATGCTTTTGCCAAGGCCTGTTTTGGATGAAGAGGGAAATGAAATTGACCCCCGGGAAGAGCTGGTGGCTCATTTATTAGAATATAAAAAATATAAATCCGTCATCAAGGAGCTAGCTGATATGGAAGCCGGTCGCCTTGATCGCGATAAGCGAGGCAATATAGTAAGTGAAATAAGAAAGCTCTCTGAGTTGAGCAACGTAGAGGCTGAACTTCAAAATATTGACCTCTATAAATTGCTTAGGGTTTATCAGCGGATAATGGAGCGCTATCGATATGAGCAGAATAAACCCAAACATGAGGTAATTCAGTATCCTTATACGATAGCACACCAAAAGGGCTTCATACTTAATGTGCTTATGAAGCAGCCTAAGGTTGAATTTTCTTTCATTATTGAGCAGAATCCGGATAAGATTGCAGTGATTTATAATTTTCTTGCCATTTTGGAATTGTTACAGCTCGGTCAGGTTACCCTTCATTTGGGCGAAGGGTTCAATAATTTTTGGATTGAAAAACTCGAGGAAGAACTGGTGAACTGATGGATATCAATTCAAAAAAAGTATTCAAAACGTTAAACCCCAATAAGGTTTGGATTCCTATTCTATTGGGCCTTGCCATAGTGGGGTATCTTATCTACACCGATCCATATGTAAATAAGAATTCCCTCAATCTGATATTCGATGCAGGTGTCTGGTCGATTGTAGCGGCGTTTGCAGTGTTGCTGATCAGAGACGTGGGCTACATCTACCGCATTCGCACCTTATCTAACAAGGATCTCTCCTGGACCAGCAGCATTTATGTGATCATATTCTGGGAGTTTGCTTCAGCAGTTACTCCATCTATTGTAGGTGGTACCGCAGTGGCGGTATTCATTTTGATGAAGGAAGGCATCAAATTTGGGAGGTCTCTGGCTTACGTTCTACTCACAGCGGTACTAGATAATAGTTTTTTTATAGTAGCAGCACCATTAGTGATGGTGTTTTCGCAGGGTCAGATTTTCCCGGATACTCGGGCGTTTGAGCTGGAGATTGGGGGAAGCTTAAAGCTCTTGTTTTGGGTTAGTTACGGGCTTATTGTTGTTTATACCTTTATAATGGCTTTCGGTTTATTGTTTAGGCCGAGAGCTTTTAAATGGCTGCTGCTAAAACTCACCAGTATTAAATGGTTGCGCCGCTGGCGTATGGAAGCCAATACGCAAGGTGATGAGATGATTGTAGCATCGAAAGAGCTAAGAGGGAAAGCGGCAGGCTATTGGGTACGCATTATTTCAGCTACGATTTTCATTTGGTCGGCACGTTACCTTATGCTCAATGCACTGGTAACAGCTTTTACAGATCTTACTTTGCAGAATCACCTGATGGTATTTTCAAGAAATGTGATCATTTGGATCGTCATGCTGATTTCGCCCACTCCGGGTAGCTCTGGAACAGCAGAGTTTTTCTTCAATCAGTTCTACATGAGCTTTTTAGGTGACTATACCCTAATTACCAATATCATGTGGAGGCTTTTGTCTTATTATCCTTATTTGATTCTAGGGGCGCTTTTCTTACCGCGCTGGGTACGGCGGGTATTCTTTAAAAAGGAAAAGGTAGCACAAAAAACATCCTGAAAAGTATAGTCTTGCTGCTACACTTTTCAGGCTGGGTAATTTATTGTAAGAATTAAAATTGCTCCATATCAGAGAAGAAGAAACCGCCTTCGATGGCAGCATTTTCGTCTGAGTCACTACCATGGATGGCGTTAGCTTCAATTGATTTTGCAAAAAGCTTTCTGATTGTGCCTTCGTCTGCTTTGGTAGGATCTGTAGCACCAATCAACTTTCTGAAATCCTCAACGGCATTGTCTTTTTGTAGAATCATAGCGATGATGGGCCCTGAAGACATGTAGCTGCAAAGATCCTGGTAGAAGGGACGCTCTTTATGTACTGCATAAAACTGACCAGCCCGCTCGGGTGAAAGTTTAGTGAGCTTCATTGCTTTGATAGAAAAGCCTGCTTCTTCGATCATTTTAATGATAGCTCCGGAGTTGCCAGCGCCAAAAGCATCAGGCTTTATCATAGTGAATGTAATGTTGTGTGCCATTAGTTCTTTTTTTAGTCTCGATGAAATTTTGCGCAAAAGTAAACCTTTCTCACCTGAACTAAAACCGCTGGTGCAAAAGCCACAGGAGGCAATAGACCATACTTTGGTTTTGACATGAATTCTTTTCACTTTTGCATCTTCTTTTCCACCAATAGTGGATTAATGCAGGACATAGAAGCGTTTCATACACTAATCAGCCATCCCAGGAAGATCATTATAACCACCCACATCAAGCCAGATGCGGATGCTTTGGGTTCTTCATTGGGCTTAGCAAGCTACCTTAAGTCCAAAGGGCACGAGGTTACGGTGATTACACCTACCAATTACCCTGATTTCCTGAATTGGATGGAGGGAAATGATGAAGTCATTATTTTCAATGAAGGGCAGGAGGCAAAATCAGCACAGCTGGTTGATCAGGCAGATCTTATTTTTTGCTTAGACTTCTCCAGCTTAAAAAGAATAGAAGAGCTGGGCGAATTGGTAAAAAAGGCGTCCGGCAAAAAAGTACTGATAGATCATCATTTGGAGCCTGAGCAGTTTGCCGATTTCATAAAGTGGGATAATCAATCCGCTGCGACAGCAGAGCTCGTTTATGATCTCATCCACGAGCTAGGTGATTTGGATGCCATTACACCTGCCATTGCAGATTGCCTGTATGCGGGTATTATGACAGATACAGGCTCTTTCAAGCATGCATCTACCTCGCCCCACGTCCATAGAATTGTGGCCGATTTGATGGAAAGAGGTGCAGATGTGACTATGGTCAGTAAGCTCGTTTATGATAATAACAGTCTGAGCAGGCTCAAGCTTACAGGGTTTGCCCTGCTTGAAAGATTAACTGTCATAGAAGACCTGAAGGTGGCCTATTTTGTGTTGAGCAAGAAAGACCTTGACGAGTTTCAATACAAAACTGGCGATACAGAGGGTTTGGTAAACTACGCTTTGAGTATCAGGGGAATTGTGATGGCAGCTATAATCATAGAAAGAGACGGCCTGGTAAAGCTTTCTTTTCGATCGCTCGGTAATGTGTCTGTGAATGACCTTGCACGCAAATACTTTAACGGTGGGGGACATAAAAATGCTGCCGGTGGCGCTTCTGAAGACAGTCTTGAAAATACGGTTACCTTATTCAAAGAGGTAATTCACAATAACAAGGAATTATTTACGCTAAAAGAAACAATCTAATGTTAAAGAATTTTAAAGTGGCCATAGGATTACTCCTATTGGTAGTTGCCTGTGAATCAGGTTCTGAAAAGCAGGTTACAGACTCAGGAGTAGAGGTTACATTTATTGAAAAAGGAGATGCAGAAAAGGCACCTGAAGATGGTCAAATATTAACGCTCAACATGGCTTACAAGGATCAAAACGGGAAAGAGCTTTTTAGCACAGTGCCTCAGGGTTCTCCGGTAGCCATGCAGTACATTGATTCCATCTGGAGTCAAAGCGGTATGATATATGAAGCATTACGGCTTATGAAAAAAGGTGATTCCGTGGCTTTTGAGTTGCCTGCAGAGGATTTTTTCGAAAACACCTTCAACATGGATCTGCCCGATTCAATTGAACGTGGCAGCAAGTTGGCTTTCAATATTGGTTTGGTCGATAATATGTCGCGCGAAGACTATATGGCTTACCAAAGGGCTGAATATGACAAGCAGCAAGCCATTATTACAGAGGAGTTAGAGAAGAAGCTAGTTTCTGATGGTGCCGCCATAGATGAGTATCTTGAACAGAATAATATAGATGCACAAACAACCGACTCTGGTCTGCGCTATGTGATCACTGAAGAAGGCTCAGGTCCAAAGCCTGAAGCAGGTCAAACTGTTTCAGTACACTATACAGGCACATTGTTGGATGGTACAAAATTCGATAGTTCTCTAGACCGAGGTGAGCCACTTAGCTTCCCTATAGGTCAGGGTAACGTGATTAAAGGTTGGGATGAAGGCATTGGCTTATTGAATGAGGGTAGCAAGGCAACCTTATTCATCCCAAGCCCATTAGCATATGGAGAGCGTGGTGCTGGAAATGTAATTCCACCCTATGCAATTCTGAAGTTTGATGTTGAACTAGTAGAAGTTCAATAAAGGTTATTAGGTATTATAATGTTCTTTTAAAATAGAGGCTGCATTTTTGCGGCCTCTTGCTTATAACTTTATTTAGAATCACATGAAGCGGTTAGTTTTCATTTTGTTGAGCCTTACAATTTTATCTTCCTGTGGCGAAGATAGCGATGGCGTTACACGTACTTATCAGGAGCAGTTAGCATTCGACCTTGAGCGAATTGAAGGATACATTGCTGAAAATCAGCTTACCGGATTTCAGTCCACCGAAAGTGGATTGCATTACAAAATCACGGCTACCGGAAATGGGCTGCGACCCCAGCCGGGCAACCGGGTGAGTGTAGCGTACGTGGGCCGCACGGTAGAAGGTGGTGTGTTTGACCAATCTGCACCTGGCGTACCTATAGAATTTATTCTTGGCCGTGGACAAGTAATACCCGGATGGGATGAAGGCATCCAACTGGTAGAGGAGGAAGGATCTGCTACCCTCATATTACCTTCAGGACTTGCTTATGGCACTCAAAATGTAAATACATTTATCGGCCCCAATGAAATATTAATTTTTGATGTAACACTAGTTGATTTTCAGTAGGATGAGCAGTTGGCGATTATTTTTTGTGTTAGGATTTTTGTTAGGTGGTGTATGGTTGGCTTCATGCTCTGAAGAAGGGTTAACTTTTAACGGCGAGGATGAGGATGATCAATCCATAGAAGATTCTATTGCTCAGCGTCAAATCGATGATGAACTTATTGATTCCTACATAGCAGAAAAGGGCTATACAAACCTTGACACAACCAACCTCGGTGTGCGATATACAGTGGTTGACTCTGGTGGAGGTGTGGCACCTCAGCTGAATGAGATAGTTACCGTATTTTTTATTGCCCGATTTTTAAATGACAGCATCATCGATACCAATATCGAAAGCCTTGCCGATTCAGTTGGGTTGGGTAAAAACAATGTCATTTTTGACCCATTCACGTTCAATTATACCCTGGACGGTCGCTTAGCATCATTTAATGGGCAATACTCTTATCTAAATCTGCTCCCTCAGTTGCGCATTGCTATAGGTAGTGTTTTGGGAGATATGAGAGAAGGTGGCAGGGCAGTGATTATAATGCCTTCTGGAACAGCCCTTGGTCCGTTTGGATTTGACAACAGCCAATCCAGTGATTTTGTGATTCCTCCAGATGAAGTGCTGGTTTTTGAGATAATTTTAGTGCAGGTAAGGAGTAACTAGCCATGAAACTGTGCTTTGCTACCAATAATGAGCATAAGCTAAGAGAAGTCCAGGCAATGTTGGGCGATACTTTTGAGATAGTAAGTCTCAGCCAGATTAATGTGACAGAAGATATCCCTGAAACAGCGGATACCATTGAATCCAACTCGGCTCAAAAAGCCAATTATATTTTTGACAGGTTTAATATATCCTGCTTTGCGGACGATACTGGCCTTGAAGTTCAGGCCTTGAATAATGAGCCTGGAGTATATTCTGCTCGCTATGCGGGGCCTGATCGAAATAATGAGGCTAACATAGCGCTCGTTTTGCAAAAGCTAGCCGGTGCATCGGATCGTTCGGCACGTTTTAAAACAGTTATCACATTGGTAACAGAAGCAGGCCAGCAACAATTTACCGGTATCGTTGAAGGCGCTATTACCGAAGGGCCCCAAGGGGAGCAGGGATTTGGCTATGACCCAATATTCCAGCCAAAAGGCTATGACAAAACCTTCGCACAGATGTCTGGAAGAGAGAAAAATGAAATTTCCCACCGGGGGATAGCCTTTAGAAAACTGGTAAGCTATCTTCAATCCTTGTAATTTTAAGCATCATGTCATCATCCAAGTCTTTTATTCTGGGAATTACGGGAGGTAGTGGTTCCGGTAAAACCTTATTGATCGACAAGCTTAAAAATACCTTCAAAGAGGGAGATATCTGCTTTATGTCGCAGGATGATTATTACCGTCCGTGGGATCAGCAGGTTAAAGATGACAATGGCTGGATCAATTTTGATTTACCTGAATCTATAGACCATGCTGCGTTTGCCAGGGACATAGAAACATTGCGCCTGGGTCAGGAAGTCATCATACAGGAATATCAGTTTAATCTAACTCAGAATCCGCCCCGGCAAAAGCTACTGAAACCGAGCCCGCTGATAGTGGTGGAAGGTATTTTTGTATTTTATCATGCGGCCATAGAGCAGTTGCTCGACCTGAAAGTATTTGTGGAGGCACATACCTATTTGATGCTTAAGAGGCGAATAGAGCGGGATCTAAGTGAAAGAGGCTATAGTCTTGAGGAAATACTATACATGTTTGATAACCATGTAATGCCTGCCTACAGGGAAGTGATAGAACCTTTGAAACACAATGCAGATTTAATAATCCCAAACAACACCAATTTCGACAGGGGCGCTTTAGTATTGGAGCAATACCTCCAACAGAAACTTCATAGTCAGTGACTTGTAGGTCTTTCCCATTTAATTCCCTATTTTTGCTGCCCGATGATAAGAACCAAGAAAATATCATTTAAATCTAAGCAGCTGCGACAGCCGCTGATGCTGGTTTTTGGTATCATCACAGGCCTTTTTGTACTTTGCTCATCAGGTTTGCAGTTTCAAATTTCTGATAAAATAGAAAATGATCTAAGGCCTGTAAAAGAGCAATCAGATGAACAGCAGGGTCAGGAGACTACTGTTCAGGCATTTGACGCATTATCACAAACGGTCAATGTGCAGGTAATTACACCGTTCCTATTGAGCTTTGGCTATTTGCCGGATCATGAAGAGCAGGAACAAGCCGAGTTGCCCTACGTGGCTACCGGCATCAATCGATATTTCAAAACACTATTTCGGTTGATCATTTCCCCGAATGCACCCTAGTCTGCATTTCACTCCTCAGTAATTACATTTTCAATTTCATTCAAATTAAAAGTTTATAATCATGCGCAATAAAGGCGGTGTGGTGTTTTTGACGATTGTCATTTCACTACTTTGTATTTACTATCTATCATTCACATTTGTCTCTTCGAACATTCAAAATGAGGCAACAACCTATGCTACTGATCAATCTGGCAGCATAGACTATAGCAAAAAGCAACAATACCTCGACTCAATCTGGCGAGTGCCGGTTTACAATTTCTTTGGTATAGAATACACTTACCAGGACATCAAAGAAACAGAACTGAACCTGGGCCTTGACTTACAGGGCGGTATGCATGTTACCCTGGAGGTTTCTCCGGTAGAGCTTATTAAAGGACTTTCTGGCAATAGTCAGGATCCTGATTTCCTTCAATCGTTGGAGGATGCAAGGGAAGCAGTTAGGGGCACACAGCTCAGTTTTGTAGATGAGTTTTATGCAGCTTTTCAGCAAAATGCTCCCGATAAAAAGCTTTCTCAAATCTTCGCTACATCATCCAACAGAGGTAGGATCAGCTTTGAATCTACTGACGATGAGGTTTTGGATGTCATCAATACTGAGGTAGAAAATGCCATCGATCGTTCGTTCAATATCTTAAGAACCAGGATCGACAGGTTCGGTACATCACAGCCCAATATCCAAAGACTACAGGGAACCGGTCGCATCCAGGTGGAATTGCCAGGCGTTGACAACCCTGAGCGTGTGAGAAAGCTACTACAAGGTGTGGCTAAGCTTGAGTTTTGGGAAGTATATGAGATCAATGAGATAGCTGAAACGCTGCAGGCAATGAATGATGTGGCCGTGGCTGAAATGAACTTGGCGCCATCTTCATCATTGAACCTTGAGAGTGAAGAAGACCCGGAGACTGCTTCTGAGGATCTTTCAGATTTGCTTACAGAGGAAGAAACTGCTGATGCAGATGCTTCTACAGAAGATAGCGATTCAGATACAACAGACCTGGCTGGTGATCTTGAAGAGGATGGAGATCTCGATTCGGAATTGAACAATCAGGTCTCTCCTTTATTAACGAAAATGGTATCCAACTATGGAATGGTTTACGATACCAAGGATACCGCTCAAATCAATCGCATTCTTAATAATCCAAAAGTACAGTCGGTTATCCCGCCTACCATGGAGTTTTTCTGGGCGGTAAAGCCATTGCAGCTTGAAAATAATATCGAGAATCAGGAGCTGATGGAACTCTATGCCATCAGAAAAGCAAGAGGTGGCCGAGCACCATTAACCGGTGAGGTGATCACAGATGCGCGCCAGGATCTTGATCAGCGTTCTGCTCCTTCGATCAGTATGCAAATGAATGCTGAGGGTGCGAAGAAATGGAGAAGGCTTACTTCGGAGAACATCGGTAACCGAATTGCAATCGTACTTGATGATTTTGTGTATTCAGCACCAATGGTACAGGGCGAAATTCCTAATGGTAACTCTCAAATTACAGGAAACTTTACGCTGGATGAAGCTAAAGACCTTGCCAATATTCTGAAGGCTGGTGCACTTCCCGCACCTACTACCATAGTAGAAGATGTGGTTATTGGTGGTACGCTGGGAGAAAAAGCACAGCAGCAGGGTATTTATTCCATCCTTGCCGGTTTAGCTATTGTAATCCTGTTTATGGTGATCTACTACGCCAAAGGTGGCTTGATAGCAGTCGTTGCCCTATTCTTCAACGTATTCTTCATTCTGGGAATTTTAGCACAGCTGGCAGCAGCTTTAACACTGCCTGGTATAGCTGGTATCGTGTTGATCGTAGGTATGTCTATTGATGCCAACGTACTGATTTTTGAGCGTATTAAGGAAGAGCTTCGCAATGGTGCAGGCATCAAGCAGGCTATTTCCTCAGGTTATGATAAAGCCTACAGCTCTATTATTGATGCGAACGTAACTACACTTTTGATTGGTATTATTCTTTATGCATTGGGTCAGGGCCCGGTAAAAGGTTTCGCGGTTACCCTGATCATTGGTATCATTTGCTCATTCTTTTCAGCAGTATTCATTACTCGTGTAATTGTAGAGATGTTCAGCAAAAAAGGTGATCAAAGCAAGCTTTCGTTCTCTATGCCTTTCACAAAGAATCTTTTCTCAGACATGGACTTTGATTTTATTGGCAAGAGAAAGACAGCCTATATATTCTCAGGTGCCTTTATTACAATTGGTTTGGTATTGATGATTGCTAAAGGCCTGGTACTGGGTGTTGATTTTACAGGTGGCCGCTCTTATGTGGTGACATTCGAAGATCCGGTGGTTCCTTCAGAAATGAAAGTTGCCCTGGCTGAGAGCTTTGATAATAAGGGTGTAGAAATAAAGACATTCGGTGCCAATAACATTGTGAAAATCACAACTTCATTTCTAATCAATGACGATACTGATGAAGCTGATGAAGAGGTTAAGAATCGATTGATAGAAGGGCTGAAAACTTTCACAGGGTTGAGCTATGCTGAAGATGACGCTACCCGTGGACCGGAGAGTTTTGCTATTGCAAGCTCCTCTAAGGTCGGCGCTACTATTGCAGATGACATTAAAAACTCATCTTATCAGTCGGGCATATTGGCCTTGATAGCCATATTCCTTTATATCCTGGTAAGATTCAGAAAATGGCAATTTAGTATGGGTGCTGTGGCGGCTCTTTTCCATGATACCTTATTCGTATTATCTGCCTTTGCCATAGCAGGCCTGCTTGGATTTAACTACGAAGTTGACCAGGTATTCATTGCTTCTATACTCACGATTATTGGTTACTCGATTAACGATACCGTGGTAGTATTTGACCGGGTAAGAGAGAATATGTCAGTGAAGGCCGGATCAGACAACATCAAGGTGTTTAACGAAGCTTTGAACAATACCATCAACCGTACTGTAATCACATCAGTTACTACTTTGATCGTGGTGTTGGTGCTATTCATATTTGGTGGTCCTTCTTTGCAGGGATTCTCTTTCGCGTTGATCGTAGGTATCCTCATTGGTACTTACTCATCTGTGTTCATCGCAACACCGATTGTGATTGACCTATACAAGAGGAAAGCAGAAAAAGCCAAGGCAGCAGCCTAAGCATTGTACAATACAGCAAAAACAAAATCCCGGTTCTTATGAGCCGGGATTTTTTGCTTATGGATATCTTAATCGAGCGCGATTGTATAGCGTTTGGGTGATTTTTATTCCTACAAACCTTACAGGTTTACATTCAGGCTAAT
Organism: Cyclobacteriaceae bacterium; assembly: GCA_965227155.1. Taxonomy (GTDB): domain Bacteria; phylum Bacteroidota; class Bacteroidia; order Cytophagales; family Cyclobacteriaceae; genus UBA6059. The sequence continues at coordinate 1,186,926 of OZ245731.1, read as the reverse complement.
GCAGCAGAATTTTGATCCACTGCAGTTGTTTCGAAGCAAAAACTGCAAGGTTTTAGGGTATGAGATTCATTTTATCAACATGATCCCCCAATGGTTAGGACAGGTTTAGTGTCTTTTAACTTCTTTCTGCCTTCTGGATATTGAGTTGCGGATGGCGGTGCGCCCGATGCTTCAATACTGTGCAGGTGCACTTCCGCTGAATTAGAACTTACTGACAACCGTAGGTATACAATATAATAAGGCGATATCTATGCAATTCCCGTATAATCAAAGAACTGCTTAATTTTACGGTATGTTAACTAAAGAACAAGTAATTGGGGCATTCAGCAAGCTCCCTTCAAAATTTTCAGTTGAACAAGCAATTGATGAGCTCATCCTGCTGGAAAAGATCGAAAATGGACTTGCCCAGTCTAAGGCAAATGATGTGATTCCTGACGAACAACTTGACAAGGAACTACCTGAATGGTTAAGATAAACTGGACAGCTCAGGCCAAGAATGATCTAATTTCTATTGCCGAATTCATAGGACAGAACTCAAGAAAATATGCTCGAATTCAGATTCAGCGCATTCGTGAACGGACACGTCAATTAACCACATATCCGAACTCTGGAACAATAGTTCCCGAACTCGAAAACCCCAGAATCAGGGAACTCATTCTTGGCAACTACAGAATTATTTATTGCGTTGTTGCTGATGACAGAATTGATATCTTAACAGTCCATCATTCAGCTCAACTTCTCAATTTATAGCAGCAACATAACTAACGCTTCCACGAATGGGCCAAAACTGCCTCTTTGCTGACTTCAGTGCGAACATTACCATAAATCAGCCGCCCTGACTATCAGCATACAGGTCTTCATCATCCATTATTAATTTATTTTCGTGATCTGTTAGATTCAAAATCAAAAGCAGGTAGGTAAGATGACAAATAGTAAAAAGGTCACTCATCTACTCATTTAAGCGAGCATTATTGCTGCATAGACCCTTCAGCGAGGCTCATGATTAGTCATCATCTGATTCTTTACGCGCCTGCTGGAATTTTTCATTTCTGATCTTTTCAAGGTCCATTTCCTCATCACCGGCTTCATAATTCACGTAAAAAATGATCAGGTTCATCATCTCTGCAGTGGTGCCCCAGCCATAGGTTACATCCCGGGGTGGAATGAAATAGTTTAGTGGGTTGCCCATGGTATTGTCGTATTTTGCATACGCATGAAACTTAGAGCCGGCAGGTATTTTCACCATTTTCTTAAACTGGTAGGTAGTCTGCCAGTTGAAATCCCACTCGGGGATTTTAATTAGCGGAATCATTGTGCTATCGGGTGTGGTCACATAGGCCTGAAATGATTGGCCCAGTACGTGCATGTGAGGAAGCACTGCAATGAGCGAGATATCTTTCTCGATGGTGTATTCAATCTTGAAAGTGGGTTTGGTATTGGCCCTGATGATGAAAGGTTGATTTACGATATGTTTTTCTAGTAGCCCAAGTGTAAACACCTCGCGCTCTACCTCATCATCCGCAAAATAGAAGTTGATCGATGATTGATCAGTAGTATCTATTGATGATGGCGAATAATGCATGTTAAGGATGATGTCGGTATTCGCATAGAGCTTTTTCCCGGTACCCGGAGGGAAAAATATGGGAAAGTTACCCGGCACCCAGCCATACATAAATTCATCGGATAAAGGCTGATCCTGAAATTCATACACCTTTGGATCAGTTTCTGATAAGCCATCGATTCCCCTGATCGCGTTGGTGGTGTCACCCATCACCCTGCTGTGGTGTACATATCGTTTATTGCCGGGGATAAACTCAATCGCCTCTATATATTTATCTTTAGGCAAATTAGTAGGGATGCTAAAAAATCTAAATTCCTCGGTTTGATCCCCGGAAATCTTAAAGGGTTTTGTCATGGTATATGTGGCATCCGGGTCACGATAAGGATTTGGACCAAAGGAGACTGGTACTTCATCAAGACCATTTTCTTTTTCTCCTTTAACAAGCCCATTGGCAATCCAATCGTGGAGCATGGCCAATTGATCATCCGGAATGATGCGTTCATTCAGGAAAGACCGATAATTGGGATCGGCCTGCCATGGCGGCATGTACCGGGTGGCAGTCACATAAGTGATAAAGTCCGCTCTTTTTGCCACATCTTCATAGGTGATGAGGTCAAAGGGCCCTGATCTGCCCGGCTGATGACAAGGTGTACAGTATTCATAAATTATGGGCTGTATATCCTTGTAAAAGGTAAGGACTTCTTTCGGCTCTTCTTGTGCATTTACGTTCACAATCGCCATCGTCAACAAAAGCAGGCTTAGGAATATTTGCGGCAGGCTGAATCGTTTATTTGTCATCATCACAAATTTATTCCTCCATTTCATAAGTTGTCATATTGATAAAGCATCCGATAGGATCGGTCTTCTGCACAGGTATGGGTTTGTTATCCAGATAGGCTGCAATGGCATCATCCAGATAATGCTGCGTGATCACCTTTCTGTATTTGCCCAAAGCATAAAACCAATTGTCTATCATACCTTCATATACCTGATTACCTTCACTATCCACAACAAACACATGTGGAGTTACTGTAGCTTGGAAAAGGTCTGTAAGGATGCGCTGTTTATCATGAAGCACGGGAAATTCAAAATCATATAAAGAGGCGTAATCTTCTATGGTTTTAAGGTCTACGTCCCGCAACGGAACAATACCATAAAGCTGAATATTCTGTTGCTGGAATTCTTTGTGTAAAGTTCTGAGCTTGTGGCCATATTTCTGGCAAATAGGGCATTCATGGCCTAAAAATATGAATACGGTAAGTTTGTTTTCCTGGTAATCTTCCAGCGAATACATTTCACCATCATAGTTTGGCAATGCTATTTTGTCTAAAGCAGCACCGAATTGTTTGGGCACATCATTTTGGAAATCGCTTTGTGCTACCAAGGTAGCCGGCCAAATCAAAATCAATAGTACAACCCAATACCTCATAATCAGATAATTAGTTTAAATCACAAATTTAACAACCGATAAGTTCAATTTTCCCTGATTCTCATCATATCCCAAAATGAGCCTTTCACAAAGTTTTTTTAACGGTATTAAAAATCCTGCGTTATTATGGGGCAGCTTACTTAGATTTACGCACGCATGAGTTTTCTATATCCTTCATTTCTGTGGGCTCTTTCTCTGTTAATCATACCGATAATTATTCACCTCTTTAATTTTCGCAGAGTAAAGAAGGTACAGTTTTCTAATGTTCAGTTTCTTGAGGCAGTAAAGCAAAAAAGCAGCAATAAACTCAAGCTAAAGCATTACCTCGCGCTGCTGGCCAGATTGTTGATGATCACCTTTTTGGTACTGGCATTTGCACAACCCTATTTGCCGGGTTCAAAATCTGCCGTGAAAACCAATCAGGTGTATCTCTACCTCGATAACTCCAATAGCATGTCGATTCCGATCGTTGGTAACCTTTCAGCTTTTGATGAGGCATATACGCTGGTGAACGGAATTGTGGACCTTTTTCCCAGAGAAACCCGGTACAAGATTTTGACAAATGACTTTGCACCTTTTAGCAATAGTTTCAAAACAGGCGATGAAATTGTAGAATTGACCACAGAGCTAAAGCTTTCTGACAATACCCGATCCCTGGAATCAGTGCTGAGTCGCCTTGCCGTAGAGGGCAATGAAGAAAATCCTTCGGAGGTTTTTATTATTTCGGATTTCCAAAAATCTACCATTGGTCTGAACAATGTTTATAATATTGACGACCAAATCAATCAATATAATTTATTGCCGCTGGCCACCGAGGAGGCGAGCAATGTGTTTGTAGATACCTTATATCTTGAAAAACCTTTTCTCTTCAATGAGGAATCCAATAAACTGTTGATTCGCTTACGCAATGGTGGTACCAGGGAAGCATTGGATGTATTGGTTAAATTTTTCATAGAAGAAAACCAGGTAGCTTCCGCCAGTGTGGACCTGGCAGCAGGTGCCACACAAACTCTTGAGTTTGATCTTAATTACAACCTTCAGGATGTCAATCGATGCAGGATTGAATTGGATGATTATCCGGTTGTTTATGACAATGAACATTATTTTGTGCTGAAGCTGGCCAATAGGGTGAAGGTGCTGGAAATTAGGGATGAGCAGGCCTCTGACGCATTTGCCGCTGTATATGGCAATAATCAGCTCTTTGATTTTAAGCAGTTTGATGAACGCAATATTGATTATAGCCAGCTAGAAAATGCCGACCTGATTGTACTCAATGAGCTGGGGTCGATCAATAAAACCCTGATGCCGGTATTTCAGTCGTTTTTAAATAATGGTGGTGACCTATTGGTGGTACCTGCTGTTTCTACAGATTCAATATCCTACACTTCGCTATTGGCAGCTGCCATAGTTACCAATCCCGCAAGGCCTGCAAAAACAGCTCTTGCACAATTGGATGCAGATAATCCCTTCTATCAGGATGTATTTGAGGAAGCTACTGATCGATATGAAATGCCACAGGCCACAAAGCTTAAAATTTGGACCAACAGAGGACTTGACCTGATACGGTTTCCGGACGGGCAGCCTTTTATGACTCAAATACCCCGCGGTAAGGGGCAGATTTACTTAACGGCCAGCCCTTTGCAGGATGACTTTACAAATTTTCACCGTCATGCGCTGTTCGTGCCCGTAGCGTATAAAATGGCACTCACGGCAGCCCGCTCTACCAATCAGCTGAGCCATACACTTGACCGGGGTGTAATTTCAGTCAACATGGATAGCTTGAGCTATAATTACATCTATTACCTGGAAGGCAATGGGCAATCGCTGGTGCCAGATCAAAGGATCAGTAACAATGCGCTGGTTCTTCAAATTCCTCAGGACGAAATCAATGCCGGTTATTATGACATTACCCTCAACGGCACACCATTAAACACCATCGCCCTCAACACCAGCAAAAAAGAATCTTTTACCGATCAGTTGAGCAGAGCAGAGATAGCGCAATTGGTGTTCGACGCAGGTAATGTAAATGTATCTTCGATCGAATCTAGTGAGAATTACCTCTCTGACATGAAGGGTCAATATCAGGGTAAAGATTTGTGGAAATATGCACTAATTTTGGCTTTGGTATTTTTATTGGCAGAAGTATTGATCCTAAGATTCCTGTAATGAGCATTCTTCTCAAAGCGGCAAAAATTCTTGACCCTGGTTCTCCTTTTCATCTTCAGCGCAAAGACATACTCATTGAGCATGGTCGAATTAGCGCAATAAAGGATGAAATATCGGGTAATCATGATCAGGAAATAGCTTCGGCTAACCTTACAGTAAGCACAGGCTGGTTTGACATGCGGGCGCATTTTCAGGATCCGGGCTTTGAGCACAAAGAGGATATTGATTCAGGAATGCGTTTGGCACAGGCTTCCGGGTTTACAGATGTGGCGGTTTTGCCCAATACAGATCCGGTAATTACCACCAAGAATGATATTACTTACCTAAAAAAGTGTGCCGAGCCGTATGTAGCCCAACTACACCCTATGGCGGCGGTTACCAAAGCGGCTAAGGGGGAAGAGCTTACAGAGATGATAGATCTCCATCACGCAGGTGCTGTCGCATTTACTGATGGTCTGGAGCCCATCTGGCATACAGATATCCTCCTGAAATCACTCCAATACCTTCAGCAATTTGGGGGCCTGCTCATCAACAGACCAGAAGATAAATGGCTGACTATGTTTGGTCATATGAATGAAGGTGTAGTCAGCACAATGCTGGGCATGAAAGGGATGCCTGCTCTGGCAGAAGAGGTGATGATCAGGAGAGATTTGATGCTGCTAGAATACGCCGGAGGCAAAATCCATTTTTCGGGTGTCACTACCCGCGCCGCTTTGGAGATCATCCGTGAGGCAAAAAAGAGCGGACTGCAAGTGACCTGTGATGTGCCTGTCTACCATCTTCTTTTTGATGAGTCCAACGTGGATGATTATGATACCAATTTTAAGGTAAACCCTCCATTACGAACAAGCGATGATCTGGCAGCAATTGCAGAAGCTATTAAAGACCATACCATTGATGCGGTCGTATCCAATCATTTGCCGCAAGACCAGGAAAGTAAGCAGCTGGAGTTTGACCTGGCGGATTTTGGTATGATTTCCTTGCAGACTTTCCTGCCAATGCTGCTCGCCAATAAAGGAAACCTCACCCTAGAGGATCTGATAGGTAAATTCACGGCCGGGCCAAGGCAAATTTTAGGAACACCAGCAGTAACTGTTGATGAAGGGGCCGCAGCCTCACTTACGATTTTTGATCCAGACAAAAGCTGGCTTTATGATGCCCGGGCCAACCTTTCCAAATCCCGTAATTCTCCCTTGTTGGGCAAAGAACTAAAAGGACAGGTTTTGGGTATTATTAATGGATCTAAAACACATTTTAATATCTCTTAATGGGTATCAAAAATCCTCTTTTTGCTGTACCGGTTAAATACGGGTTATTCGCAGGTTTGATAGCCATAGCTATGTTTTGCGTACTTTATTTTCTGGACCTGAACCCCTTTGTGGAAAGCCGCATTTTGGATATCGTTTTGATTCCCATTTTCTTATTTTTTGCGATTCGAGAATTTAGGGATTACAAAAATCAAAAGGTATTGCATTACTGGCAGGGTATGACGGTTGGGGTTGTTACCTATGTAATAATGGCTGCCATTTCTGCCTTTTTCATTCTCTTTTTTGTGGAGCTACTCGCCCCTGACGCGCTAACCGATTATGTGGATGATCGAATAGCGCTCATGGTAGATAGTAAGCAGGAAATAGTTGATCAACTGGGTCAGGATACTTACGACGAGTCTATAGAAAAGCTTAAAAGCACATCGGCCTACACATTAGCTTTGGATGATTTGATGAAAAAATCAATCATTGGGCTGATGCTTACGATCATGATTTCCATAATTTTAAGGCGTCAACCTAAATAATTGACCATGGAAGATACCAACAATGCAGCACCGGCTATGATGCCCCATGCTATCAAAAACGGGGTTATGCTAGGCCTGATCAGTATTTTGATCTACTTAGGCGTATACATGATAGATATCGCCTTGTTGGTGGATTGGAAGTTTTCGTTACTTAATTTCTTCCTTTTTGCCTTACTTACCATTTGGCTTGGAAGGAAATACAGGGGAGAGATCGGTGGCTATATGACCTATGGTGAAGCATTTCAATATGCATTTGTGATGCTGGTGATTTCCAGCTTGTTTGGGCTTGCATTCAATATAATCCTGTTCAATTTTATTGATCCGGAGCTGCCACAAACGCTAACTCGCATGATGCTGGAATCGCAGGAGAAAATGCTTATCAGCATGGGCGCTTCTGATGCTACTATTGATGATACGCTGAGTATGCTGGAGGAAGATATGCCCAATCAGTATACTGTAATGGGACAATTGAAAAACTCGTGGGCAGTGGTCATTGGAGCGGCCATCTATGCTGTAATTGCAGCAATTTTTATTAAGAAGAAAAAACCTGATTTCGAAAGTTAATGATCGATCAACCTACGAAAGATCTATCGATAGTAATACCGCTATTCAATGAAGATGAGTCTCTGCGAGAGCTTTGTGATTGGATTGAGCGTGTAGTGCTCAAATTGCAGTTGAGCTATGAAATAATCATGATTGATGATGGCAGTACCGATCAATCCTGGTCTGTAATAGAAGAGCTTTCTCAGAAAAACATAGCGGTGAAGGGATTGCGGTTCAATCGCAACTATGGCAAGTCTGCCGCATTAGACGTAGGCTTTAAGCATACTACCGGTAAGGTGGTGATAACCATGGATGCAGACCTGCAGGATAGCCCCGATGAAATTCCGGATCTATACAAAATGATCACCGAGGATGGATTTGATCTGGTTTCAGGCTGGAAACAAAAACGACACGACCCCATTTCCAAAACAATCCCTTCCAAATTTTTTAATTCAGTAACCCGCTGGTTTTCAGGAATCAAGCTACATGATTTCAATTGCGGGCTGAAGGCTTACAATTATCGGGTAGTAAAGAGCATCGAGGTTTACGGAGAAATGCACCGATACATCCCATTTATAGCTAAATGGCATGGGTTTATTAAAATCGGTGAGAAGGTAGTAGAGCATAGGGCCAGAAAATACGGACATACTAAATTTGGTCTGGAGCGGTTTGTCAATGGCTTTCTCGATTTATTATCGATCACTTTTGTGGCAAAATTCAGAAAGCGGCCGATGCATTTTTTTGGCACTTTCGGGTCTTTATCGTTTTTGGCAGGTACCATCATTACGGTTTACCTGATTGCAGAGAAGCTATATGGCCTGGCCAATAAGCTGCCCGTTCGTGATATTGTGGATCAGCCACTGTTTTTCCTGGCACTTGTAGCATTGATCATTGGCTCACAGTTGTTTTTGGCCGGTTTTTTGGCTGAGATGATGAACCAAATGAACCCCAATAAGAACGATTATCTCATCAGCGAAACCAAAGGGTTGTGAGCCCCAGGTTTTCTGTCATTATTCCAGTATTCAATCGTCCTGATGAACTGGACGAGTTACTACAAAGCCTGGTTGCTATTGGCAACTCCATGGTAGAGGTGATTGTGGTGGAAGATGGCTCTACAGTACCCGCAGATCAAATCATTGAGAAACATAAAAGCCAGCTGCCTCTGTTGGTTTACCACCAAACGGAAAATCAGGGGCCTGGTCCAGCCCGTAATACCGGTGCGGCATTGGCCAATGGGGAATGGCTGATCTTTTTTGATTCTGATTGCATTATACCAACACATTATTTTGATGCGCTCGGTCAATACTTAAAAGCTTATGATGCTGATTGCTTTGGTGGGCCTGATAGAGCGCACCCTGATTTTACAATCATACAAAAGGCTATTTCTTACGCCATGACCTCCATACTTACCACAGGGGGCATCCGGGGTAATAAGAAATCCATGGAGAAGTTTAAGCCACGCAGTTACAATTTGGGCATCAAAAGGGAAGTTTTTGAAAAACTCAATGGTTTCTCTAACCTAAGGTTTGGTGAGGATATGGATCTAAGTTTGCGATTGGAAAAGGCGGGCTTTAAGAGTGCGCTATTTGAGGAATGCTGGGTCTACCATAAGCGTCGTACACAACTAAAGCAGTTTTACAAGCAGGTCTTTAATTCCGGTATGGCCCGGATAGTACTGGAAAAAAGGCATCCAGGCACTACAAAACTGGTGCATTGGTTGCCAGCAGCATTTTTAGCCGGCCTTATACTTTCGCTATTGGCTTTCTGGCCGCTTAGCCCTCTGTACGTCAGGCTATACGGTCTTTATGCCTGCGCTGTGCTGGTACATGCTACTGTACTCAACGGTAGCCTGCTTGTAGGATTCAATGCAGTATTGACCTCATTCACTCAGCTTATTGGCTATGGAGCCGGCTTTTTCTATGGCTGGTGGAAAGTCAGGATCAAGGGCGACGAGGCTTTTGCTTTTCGGGACAATTTTTATGAGTAGTTGATTTATTTCTTTTCGCAGAAATAGATCATTTCATCAAGTGGTAGAGCGTGTTTATTGACTTGCTCATCCGGTAGCTGGAGTACATAATCATCCACAGTTACATGAAACCCACCCTTTCTCAATCGATCAGGATAGTCCTTTCCGTACAAACGCACATGATCATCCTGCCCAAACCGGCGCTCTCGCTCTGCAGGATCCGTGATGCTTGTGTCTTCATCTGTTGTATCCGGCATAGGATGAAAAAGTGGTATCTGGATAATGCCCCAGCCGCCGGGCTTCAACACCCGGTGCAGTTCGCTCATTGATTTAATGTCATCATGCACGTGCTCCATTACGTGATTGCAAAACACAACATCAAAGGTGTTTTCATCAAAGGGGATATCATGAATGTCCATCTTAACCTTCGCTAATGGAGATTCTATATCAGCCGTCACATAATCAAGGTTATCCATTTGTTCGAAGCGGTGAATAAAGCATGCTTCGGGTGCCACATGCAATACTTTCAGATTATCCTTAAAAAACCCGGTTTTTTCTTTTAGGTAGAGGTACATGAGCCTATGCCGCTCCAGTGCAAGGCAATTGGGACACAGCGCATTGGCCCTGGATTGGCGACCGTAAGGTAAAAATTTGCGGAAGCTATGCATGCATACAGGGCATTGCACGTTATTACCAGCATAAACCAATCCCAGTAATTTTAAAAAGGGAGGGCTAATGATTTGTAAATATTTACGGGGAATTTTGCGGATTAAAAAGCTGATAATCTTTTTCACAGGTGCTTAAATCAATTTCGGCAAAGATAGCATGGCATTATGGATTGACTTATATTCGAAGGAAATTCCTCAGCCGCATGCATAGTAGGTTTTTTCTTATGCTACTATTATCCTCATGCTTTTTCTTTTTATCCATCGACTGTTGGGGGCAAAAAGAAAGAAAGCTGGAAGATGAATTCCCCACCAAGAAAATCGACCCCCGAAGCGGGCTCACTTACAAAGTGCAGTTTTACGAAGGAAAAGATATCGACCTGATGATCAAAAACAAGCCTAAAGGCACGCTATATGGCAATCCGTGTGCTATTGAGGCTACCCGGAGCATGGGCTTTCAGTATGCGGTGCAAAACAGCAATATGCCGGGAGCCATGACAGAATGGGAGCGCAATTGGAATAACTTTAAGATTAAATTCCGGTTGTTTTTTATACACTCACCCTTTTGGAAGATGGTACTCAAAAAAAGGCTGAGGGATTGTGGAATAAAAACAGGCGATAGAGTAGGATGATCATTTGGGGAATAGTAACCGTAATCAGTATTGTTTCAATTCAGTGGATAATTACCAGGGTAAAAAAAGGAGGGAAGCTTCACTGGTTTTTCTCATCCAAAGAAGCGCAAGTGGAGGCACAACAAACCGACCTTAAACTAAGACAGGTAAAACATGTTACCAAGAGCTTGCAGATTACTACCGGGTTAATTGTGGTAGTTTACCTTTTTTTTTGGACCATAGGCAGGTTTGATTATATAGGAATGGCATTTGTTCCCACATTGGTCATTGGTTTTTTGTATGCCATCACCGCCATGCCTACCGAAGCTCCTCAGGAATAATACCGGTATAGTTTTGTGGGGTTATACTTTTTAACTCCGCCTTGACATCTGCTGAAAGGTCCAGTTCCTCTATAAACTCACTAATAATTGCGGGCGTAATTTTTGTGTTTTTACGGGTCAGTCCTTTGAGTGCTTCATATGGTTTTGGATAGCCTTCTCGCCTAAGTACAGTTTGTATGGCCTCTGCAACCACTGTCCAATTATCTTCCAATTCCTGGTCAATTGCGGCCTTGTTCAGTTCCAGCTTTTTAATACCCTTTTCTAGTGAATTCATAGCAATCATGGTATGGGCGATTGGTACTCCGATATGTCGCAATACTGTACTATCGGTGAGGTCTCTTTGTAGCCTCGAGATAGGTAATTTGCCCGACAGAAAGTCGAAATTGGCATTGGCAATACCCAGATTGCCTTCGGCATTTTCAAAATCTATAGGGTTGACCTTATGCGGCATGGCAGAGCTGCCTACTTCACCTTCCTTAATTTTTTGCTTGAAATAATTCATAGAAATGTATTGCCATATGTCGCGGCTGAAATCAATTAAGATGGTATTGATCCTTCTTAAGGCATCAAAAATGGCAGCCAGCTGGTCGTAGTGCTCGATTTGTGTAGTGGGGTGGCTTCTGTTTAGCCCCAGTTTTTCATCTACAAAGCGGTTAGCAAAAGCATGCCAGTCTATGGCTGGGTAGGCAATGTGATGCGCATTGAAATTGCCAGTAGCTCCACCAAACTTGGCCGGTACCTGGATTGACTTTAAGGTCTGCAATTGTGTTTGTACGCGCTTATGGAATACAAGCAATTCTTTACCCAGATTCGTGGGCGATGCTGGCTGTCCGTGCGTTTTGGCCAGCATGGATACATCCTTCCACTCCCTGATGCGACCCATTAGTAGATCTAAAAAAGTCTCCAGTGATGGATAATAGACCTCTTCGAGCGATTTTCTTAACTGTAGTGGAATTGCGGTATTGTTGATATCCTGAGAGGTAAGCCCAAAATGGATGAATTCTTTGTAATCCCGCAGGCTCAGCATATCAAACTTTTCTTTTAAAAAGTACTCAACGGCTTTTACATCATGATTGGTGGTTTTTTCGATAGCTTTAATTGCTTCTGCATCTTCCAGAGAGAATGTCTCAACAATCTCCCTGAGCTTATCATTTTGACCCTTCGGAAATCCTTCCAGCTGCGGAAGAGGGATTTCAGTAAGCATGATGAAATACTCTATCTCTACATGAACCCTATATTTAATTAATCCATACTCAGAAAAATAAGGGGACAGGTGTTCGGTCTTTGATAAATATCTACCATCAACCGGGCTGATGGCCGTAAGTGCATTTAATTCCATGATGGGCTAATTAGGCCGCAAAGATAAAGTAAATGATCCAAAACCTTCCCTGATATATGGCATTTGCCGTTTGTGGAATAATACTGCAATTACAGGCGTTTGTAAAACCATAGCCGTTTACATCCGTTACCTTTGTGGCAGTATTTTTTACCAACATTCCCCTAATAATTGAATCGATTAGTTGTTATATTTTCTTTATTGGCGTTAGCACCAAATTTTCTTCTAGGAAAGCAGGGAGATAATCAGACTCCTTTTGCTGCTTATCAGATAGACGTACGGAAGATAGATGAGCCCATCACTCTGGATGGAATATTGGAAGAAAAGATATGGTTGACCGCTGATAGAGCCAGGGATTTCACAATGAATTTTCCTACCGATACCTTACCGGCTTCCAGTCAAACCGAGGTGATGATAGCCTATGATGATCAAAATCTATACATCGCAGCGATCCTGTATGATGATAAAGTAGATGATGGATTTATAGCATCGTCTTTGCAGCGGGATTTCAATTTTGGGCAAAATGACCTTTTTGTCGTCTACATTGATCCATTCAATGATGCTACTAACGGGTTTACGTTTAATGTAACACCACTCAATATACAGCGGGAAGGGCTCATGCACAGCGGCCAGCGTGTAGATCAGGATTGGGATAATATCTGGTACAGCGAGACTAAAATTTACGAAGACCGTTGGGTGGTAGAGATGTCTGTGCCTTTCAATACTTTCCGGTTTAAGGATGGCATAGATTTCTGGAAGGTAAATTTTGGTCGTAATGACCTCAAAAGAAACGAAAGATCTACCTGGATACCGGTGCCTATCAACTTTCAGATTTCTGCTTTGAATTTTACCGGCACCATGAACTTTGAAAAGCCCTTGAAAAGGAATGGGGCTAATATTTCATTGATTCCATATCTGGCAGGAAACACTACCCGCGATTATGAAAATGGCGTGCCGTGGGATGCCAATGGTGCTGCAGGTTTTGATGCTAAGGTAGCCGTTACCTCCAGTCTTAACCTTGATCTTACGGTGAATCCCGATTTCTCTCAGGTAGAGGTGGATCAACAGCAAACCAACCTCAACAGATTTGAGCTTTTCTTTCCAGAGAGGAGACAGTTTTTCCTTGAAAACAGGGACCTTTTTGCTGAATATGGTTTTAACCGTGCCAATCCATTCTTTTCCAGAAGAATAGGTATTGCTCGTGATACTGCTGGCAATACAGTTTCTAATCGTATAATTGCTGGTGCCCGACTTAGTGGCAAAATAAATCGAAACTGGCGCGTAGGCTTTTTGAATATGCAAACGGAGCGGGATGCTCAAATCGGCGTACCGGCGCAGAACTTTACTGTAGCTACGGTGCAGCGGCAGGTATTCGGTAGGTCTAATGTAGGCTTCATCTTTGTGAATAGAGAGTCACTGGGCGAAACCTCGTTTGAGCATGTGGCAGATGAGGACGAGTTGCTAAAATTTAACAGGGTGGCTGGCCTTGATTTCAACCTAGCTTCCAATGATAACAAATGGCGTGGCAAGGCCTTTTTCCATCAATCGATCACACCTGACAATCAGGCCGCACAAAGTTCGCATGGTTCCTGGCTGCAATACAACAGCAGGAACCTGACCATAGAAGGAGGGCACCAGTATATTGGAGAGAATTTCACTGCGGAGGTTGGCTTTGTGCCAAGAAAGGATATTTATAGAACCAATCCTGAGATTAGCTACCGTTTTTATCCGAATTCAAGGAAAATCATTAGCCATGGGCCAGGTTTGAGCTTAGAATGGATTACCGATTCTGATTTTGAACTCACAGATAGCCGTCAGCGCTTTCAATATGAAATACAATTCAAGAATACCGCACGATTTTCATTGACGGCTTTTAATGAGTTTATTTTACTTCGGGACAATTTTGACCCCACTAATAGTGATGGAGAAGAACTATTGGCAGGTGAAGGGTTTGAATATCAGCGGTACGGCATTAGCTACGAGTCGGATCGCAGAGAGTTGCTTTCTTATGAGTTTGCCATATTCAACGGTGGTTTTTTCAATGGGGAGCGCTTTTTCTTCAGGTCGGAGCTCAACTACAGGTTCCAGCCCTATGGTAGTATTTCAGCAGCATTTCAATACAATAAGGTGACATTACCAGCACCTTACAATTCAGCTGATTTATACCTGGTAGGGCCAAGGATCAATATTTCATTTACCGATAAATTATTCTGGTCGACCTTTATTCAGTACAATAACCAGATTGACAATATCAACCTCAACACCCGGTTGCAGTGGCGCTTTAAGCCCGTTTCTGATTTCTTCGTAGTATATACCGACAACTATTTACCCGAAACCCTGGGCTCAAAAAACAGGGCATTGGTATTCAAGCTTTCCTATTGGATGAATATCTAGTCGTGTTCAATTATTTTTGCCACCCCGACAACATTTGGAATTTTTTAAGGTTTGGCTAATTAAAAGTGAAGGTATGGCGTTTGGATTATTCAAAAAGAAGAAAAAAGAAGCTCCCAAAAAGACACAGGATAAATACTTACAACTCACGATTAAAGATGTAGTGAGGGAAACTGAAAATGCAGTAAGTATAGTTTTTGATACTGATAATAGCACACTGACTTATGAACCGGGTCAGTTCATCACATTGATAGAAAATATTAATGGCAAGAAGATACGCAGGGCATATTCTCTGTGTACATCTCCCTTTACAGATAGCTTCCCAGCCGTTACTGTTAAAAGAGTAGCAGGTGGGGCTATGTCCAATCATGTGAATGATACATTGCTACCCGGTAGCAAAATAGAAATCATGGAGGCCATGGGCCAGTTTACCACTGATTACAGTGCAGACCGTAAAAGGCACGTGGTGCTTTTTGGTGGTGGCAGTGGCATCACACCCTTGATGTCATTGACCAAATCCATCCTTTATAAAGAGCCTCAATCAAAGGTTTCGTTGGTTTATGCCAACGAGGATGAAGCCAATATTATTTTTAAAAAAGGCTTGGAAGAGCTAGAAGGCCAGTATCAAGGCCGATTCAGCGTGGTGCATGTGTTGAACAATCCTCCGGCTAATTGGCATGGACATAAAGGCTGGCTTACCAAAGAAAAAATAGAGGCTATCCTCGAAGAGCTTTCGGCACAGGGTGGTCATATAGAATATTTTACCTGTGGACCAGGGCCTATGATGGATATCGTGGTTGAGACATTAAAATCACAAGGCATTAACGAAGATAAAATCAGGCTTGAAAGCTTTGAGGCTGGTAAAACATCTCCTAAAGAGATTATTGATGCCGGTGAAGAGGGGCCTACAGCGCATCCTGTAAAGATTATATTGGATGGGGAGGAATATAGCTTTGAGGTGCCTGCGGATAAGACCATCTTGGAGCAGGGGCTCGATCAGGATATTGATATGCCTTATTCCTGCCAAAGTGGTTTATGTACTGCCTGCCGTGGTAAATTGTTGAGCGGTAGTGTGAAGATGACCCAGTATGACGGTCTTTCTGAGGAAGAATACGATGAGGGTTATGTACTTTGCTGCCAGGCACATCCAGAAACTGACGATGTTGCAATTGAAATAGGCTAAAAATCAGCCCTTTTCTTCTCGATAGAGGTAACCAGTGGTTTGACAAAGCCCACCCACCTGTTGAGTAACATTAGCACATGGAATAGCAAGGAAGGATAGATGTCCTTCCTTTTCTTTTTTATACCAATCAAAATTATCCTGGCGACCTGATTCGGCGTTTGTGTAAGTGTGGAGATGGGGCTGCCTGCATTTTCGAAAAACGCTGTTTTAGTTCCTATGGGATATACCAATTGAAAATGTTGGTCGGTGCTCAGTTCATTTCTGTAGGCATCTCCAAAACCTCTCAAGGCTGCTTTGGTGGCACTATACTGCGCATATCCTGCTAAAGGCCAGTGGGCCATCGCACTACTTACTGCTACAAGCTGAAATGGTGCATCCCCAAAAAGATTGCGCATCTTGTGTGCCGTGTAAATGATGGATTGCACATTCACCAAGAATATTTGATTTGTACGGGTTGCATCTGCCACCGGATTAAACTCATAATAGGCAAAACCGGCATTGGCAACAAAGATGTCTATGCGCTCAAATTTTTCTATTGCTATGGCTATAAGATTATCAATCTGTAGTGGGTCAGATACATCACAGAGGATAGCCTGCACTTCAGTTATTTGAAGTAGCTGGTCGATTTTGATATCAGCAGCTATAATATTGGCCTGTTCCTTCACCAGAAGATGAGCCAGTGCCAAACCAATGCCTGAATTAGCTCCGGTTATTACTACACATTTTTGTTCAAGGGATTTCATACTGAATAGCTGTAAAATGGTCATCCATCACGTTGCCTATAAATAGTTTATTCTGAAAGGGAATAGCCACGGATGCACCAGATACCTCATGGCCATGATCGCGGTAGATGCTTTCTAGGGTGTAATCACCCTGGCCGACATAATCCAACCGAATGACTTCAGATGGACTGAATTCTTTTTTTCCGGCAGCATATGCTGAGAAAGTCAAGAGATTGGGGTGGCAGCCAATCCATAAGGTGCCATTTGGGTCAATATCAATATTATCTACACCTGTTTGGGCATCAATCTTTTCGATTAGTTGAAGGCTACCTTCTGAAGACACCTTATAGACGAGCACAGCAAACCCACGGGAAGAGGCTATATACATAAGATTACGGCTTGTATCACCATTGATTCCATTGGCGTAAGTAATATTTTCTGCTACAGTATTATAATTTTTCCCATCATAATAAACTACTGAGGCCTTGCCTAAACCGAGGTAATCTTCTGCCAATCGTGCTAATCCGGAGGTGTCACCATGATCATTGGTGAAATAGAAATGATCTTCTGCAATGCCATAGATATCGTTTGGACTAATAAGGGTTTCATCTGCATAGGTGCTGATATGGTGCAGAACTTTATTGACCAAACGATATTTTTCAATGGTATGCTTTCCCAGAAAATGATTGATGACCCAAAGCAGGTAGGTGCCATCAGGCATTCTTGTAAGACTAATGCCATGTGGGTATAGGTCAATGCTGCTCGAAAGCTTTATGGGTTTAGCATCATGTGATTTTAGATCAAGAAAATAAAGGCCTCCTACGTATTGTTTTTCTGTACGCCATTTTTTCCTGTCAGCCGATGATAGTATCAAGAAACTATCTTCATGACTGATGGCAATATCTTCTACACCCGGCAGGTCGTATTGTTTGATTACGGCTGGATTTGTGGGTTCAACGGTTCTGAAAAACCCTGTTTCGGCCAATATATTGGCTACTAATAAAACCAGAGCGGTAATTAATAGGATAACGATCCAAAAAGTTCTCATTTCATTCTATAAAGTAATAAAAATCAACCATCCACAAAGCATTCTTTCTTTTGGTCATACTAAAGGTATTGCCGCTTTGCTTTCTTCACTATCTTCCATTGAAGATAACCAATCCAGAAAAATATGAAACATTCTTTTAAGCTTTGCATCTTACTGCTCATCACGGTGGCGATTTCCTGTCAGCCGCCGGCAGATGATGACTCCAGTTTGTTAACCTTTTCCATCAGCTATCCGGAGAAATTTGGTACAGAGGGTTTTGATGGCAGGGTTTTGCTCCTTATTGCCCACAATGATGGTCGAGAGCCAAGGTTCCAGCTCAATGACAATGACAATACAGGCCTTGTTTATGGTATCAATGTGGAAAATTGGAAGCCCGGCGAGGTTGCCAGCATTGACGATGATGTATTTGGCTACCCCATTCAGTCTATAGCCAACATCCCTCCCGGGGAGTATTATGTACAAGCCATGCTCCACAAGTATGAGACTTTTAATTTATCGACCGGCAAAACTGTAAAGCTGCCTATGGATCAGGGTGAAGGCCAGCATTGGAATATCTCACCCAAAAACCTTTACAGTACTCCTAAGAAGGTAAAGATCGATCCTTCTTCGGCGGAATTTATCGAGATTGAGTTGGATAATGAGATACCGGCTATCGAACCTGTAGCAGATTCTGAATACATCAAGCATGTAAGGATTCAAAGTGATATGCTCACTGAATTCTGGGGGCGTCCGATGTACCTGCAAGCCAATGTGCTCGTTCCTCATGGATTTGACAAGGAGGACCCGACCCGCTACCCATTAATGGTTTTTCATGGTCATTTCCCGGAAACATTCCGTGGTTTCAGAACCGAGCCTCCTACAGCCCCTGAAGATGATGGTGTGTATAATGCAAGGTTTGGCATTACAGGATATGAATATATCCAGCAGAAAGAAGCCTATGATTTATACCAAAATTGGGTGAGTGATGATTTTCCGCGCTTTATAGCCATCGAAATCCAGCATCAAAACCCTTATTACGATGATTCCTATGCAGTGAATTCTGCAAACCTGGGTCCGTACGGTGATGCAATAACCTACGAATTGATCCCACATGTGGAGGAGATGTTTAATGGCGTAGGCGAAGGCTGGGGAAGATTTTTATACGGCGGTAGTACAGGTGGCTGGGAAGCTTTGGCTGTACAGGTATTCTACCCTGATGAGTACAATGGTTGCTTTGCTGCATGCCCCGATCCGATTGATTTTAGAGCCTTCACGGTGGTCAACATCTATGAAGATGATAATGCCTATTACACCTCAGGGCCATTTAGAAAGACCCCCCGTCCTGGAAGAAGGGACAATAGAGGCCATTTGTTTGCGACACTTGAGCAAATGAATCATCGTGAGCTGGCATTGGGAGATAAAGGTCGCTCCGGTGATCAGTGGGATATTTGGCAGGCGGTATATTCACCTGCCGGTGAAGATGGTTACCCAAAACCAATATGGGATAAACTGACTGGTGAAATTGACCCTGAGGTGGCAAACTACTGGAAAGAGAACTATGACCTGCGCTACATCATGGAGCGCGATTGGGATAAAATCGGTAAGAGTCTGGAAGGTAAGGTTAACATCTATTGTGGTGATATGGACAACTATTACCTAAATAATGCTGTGCGGCTGACAGAGGAGTTTTTGGAAAGCACTACGGATCCTTATTACAATGGAGAGGTAGATTATGGTGATATGGCAGAGCATTGCTGGAATGGCGATCAGGAAAACCCTAATCATATTTCAAGGTTGCGCTACAATACCATGTACTTACCCAAAATCAAGGATCGCTTAAAAGCGACCGCACCTAGAGGACACAACCTTAAAAACTGGGGCATCTAGTTCTAAGTTTGCATACAGAATAAAAAGAGGCTTTTCGGAGCCTCTTTTTTATTATGGATATTTTGTAAGTTCAAATTATGAAAAGACATTTTTTTTTAATCTGTATCATCCTATCTCCAGTATTATCCTTTGCACAGGGAAGATTGATAGATGAAATTAAGGCGCATCAATCAGGCATGAAGTTGTGGTGGGCAGGCCATAATAGCTGGATTGTTAAATCTAATGACCTGGTTTTTACCACGGATCTTTATTTAGAGAATTCTTTACGTCTGGAGGATTCACCTATCACCCCTGAAGAGATTGCGGAGGTTATAGATGTGTCATTTGTGGGGCATGCTCACGGTGACCACTTTAATGCTTATACCAGTAGAATCCTGGTAGAGGCCTCAGATTGCCTTTTTGTTATGCCCGAATCCTGTCTTGATAGCGCAAAAATGATGGGGATACCTGATAACAGAATTGTTATAGCAAAGCCACGGACAAAGTTTAATGTAAAAGGCATGGAAGTAGAAGCGCTTAGAGCCATACATGGCAATGCAAATTTTGCGATTTATTATGACGCCAACTTGCAGGATGTTGGTTACAAAATTACGCTGGATGGTGTTAGTTTTTTACAGCCTGGCGATAGCTACCTTTTGGAAGACCATTTGTTTTTGGAGCATGTGGATGTGCTTTTCTTCTCTCCAACAGAGCACAATATGTATATCGATAGAAGTGTCATTCTTATCAACACTTTGAATCCTGACTATATATTTCCGCAACATCGTAGTACAATATCGCCTGATGAGGGAAGAAGGTTTTGGGCTAAGGCCTATCATGAAGAGGTGAAAATCAGGCTTTCTAAGTCAATGCAGGATAAATATCACATTTTAAACATTGGAGAGGGTATTGCAATAAAGCCAGATTGATGAGATCAGAAAATAGTTTTTTAAGAGATTACTTACCAAAGGGCATTGCTATTAATCCATTGCTTGGATTTGCCTTAATCATTGTCTTTGGTGTGCCAAGGTTTATGGCTACCCTTTATGCCAACCAAACCGGAAACTACAGTCTTATGTCGGTCATATTTCTGATCATGTGGTTTATGCCCTGGATTCTATTGAATAAATCAGGCAGAGCCCTGATTGGATTTCATCAGCCGATACATATAGTTAGATTGCTGATTGGTTTTTTAGTAGGAGGCGCAGTGAGTTGGCTGGTCTACTATATGGGCAACTATCTGTATGCCGATACTGTCGCCAATTGGTATGCCTACATCAGTAATTCGTATTCCTTGCCCAATTCGTTAAGCAGTGATGACAAGCTTATTTATTTCTGGATTTTTTTGGGTATAGGTATCACCTTCAGCCCAATTGGGGAGGAGTTCTTGTATCGTGGTATCATCCATCAGTGTTTTGTGGGAAAATATGGAGAGAACAAAGCTTCGATGATCGACAGCCTGGCATTTGGGCTTACCCATTTGGCGCATTTTGGGATATTGTATTACGATGCGCAATATCATTTTTTGTTGGTACCAGCGATATTATGGGTCGCTTTGATGTTTTTTGCTAGCAGGATATTCTATTTTTCAAAAGCATGGAGCGGAAGCATTTGGGGTGCAGTGTTGTCCCATGCGGGCTTCAATGCAGTCATGACCTACACTATTTTCTACCTGATTTTATAGCAGTATCAATTATCTTCTTTCTTGAGATAATGCTTTACATAAGCAACCCAATTGTGCTCATGGGAAAGCATGACATCCGGCATGATGCCCTGATTGTCGATAGGTTCGTAAGGAAGGCGGTTTGATCTGGAGGTAGCGTACTCCAGCGTGTATGGGAAACAGGGTACCGGCACTGAGCGCATATTGGAGTAGTCTACCACACCGGCAGTAGACTGACCGAAGAGTGTAACTTTTTTGCTTTGTTTGGCAGCTAGCAGGAATTGTTCAGCTGAACTGGCGCATCGATTATCGATGATGATGCCGACCTTTGAAGGGTACTGGAATACCGTATCGCTATTGGTTGTCTCTCCGGCAATTTCGATGAAACCATTGCGGTTGGCCTTCATCTTTTCCACGAGCTCCTGTATCCTGGCTTTAATGGATGGAGAGAAATTGGGATCTTCCAACAAGATTTCCCAGCTACGAATATTGTCTTCACTTGCATAGATAGATACCCCTTTTGTGAAAATAGGATGGGTATACAGTATGGGAATGATCGGTGCATAACAAAAATCAGTACCTCCCTCATTGCCTCGCAAATCAATGATTAGGTTAGGCTTTGAGGTCAGAGATGCCATGTTGGTGCGGATCAGGCTATCAATTTGAAATGCATATTCCCCACCAAAAGAAGGTAAAATAAGCAGGTTAGTTTCGTCATCAAGACTGGAAAACTCCGGCTTGGGAGCCTGATTATGCTTGGAAAAATAGTCAGGATCCATAACCACAGCCTGGCTAGAGTCTATTGATGGGACTTTCTTTTTCCATTGCGTCAGTCCCACAAACTCTATCATACCTCCATGGTAGGCCAGGTTGACGGCTACACGTTCAGGGTGGTGGTCGCGGTAATAATAATCTGCCACATAACCTTCAGTGGTTTTATAGATGTCAACTTTTACTTGTCCGGGCATCCAGTAGATGCTGTCTGCTTTCAGTATGGTTCCTATGAAATAGTTGTCTTGGTTTTTGTTTTCACCCTTACTGATAAAGGTGCGGTAAGTACCGGATGCATTCTCCCAAATACCCTCAATTGGATCAAGCTCATTTTTCTTTAGGTATTGAAGCGCCTTTTTTTCTGTCCATTTGTCAAAACTCCGCGTAGTGGCAAAGTGGTTTCTAATTTCCTGGTCAGCATAAGAGCTAAAATCAGGCCTGTTGTAAATCAACTGGACATGCCCTTCATTGAAAAATCTTACCCAGTCTCTGATCAGCTTTACACAGTAGAAGATATCGTCAGTCTGGGTAGATAGCCTATCGTAATGGCTGGTATGCGCCTGGTATGTTTCGGCATTGGCATCACGAACCTTATCCTGAAATCCGGCAAAGTTTTCTTCCACTTTAGCGCGCACAAAGCTAAATGCACGATTGCAGTCACAGCTTTGCGCATTTGCATTATTGAAAGCAAAAGTGGAAAACAGAAAGGTTAATATGATTAATGCTACGAGCCTCATTTTTCTATTGAAGCTAAGTTCTATAAAAAAGAAGCATGCCTCAAATGAGCTTTGATAATCGGTAGCTATACTATTGCGACAGGTTAATGTCTATGCTCTGAGTGCGCGCTATGGTCACCAATTCGGTGCAGTATATTTTCTACTTCCTGCACTGTGCCAATTTTGATGTCGGGTATAATGCCTTTCCCTTCCCAATTGGTACCTGTCTTAACATCAATCGGCGCTACTTTTGGCAGTGCCAGTAGGAAATGTCTGTTGATGCGCCTCCTCCTTCCGGCGTGTGCAGCACCACCAGTAATTTCTCCTACAATGGTGGCACGGTCAAAAGCCTGCAGGTGATAGGCAACAGACTCAGCAGCGGAAAACGTTTCATGGTCTACCAATATGAAAAGTGGCTTGTCCAGGCTGCGGAACCTTCTTTTAGATTTGTAGGTATGAAATTTCCTGGGGTGTTTATGATGGCTGCTTTCAAACTGACCATAGTAGGTATCAGCAGGCAGGAAATAACTAATCATGTGTTTTTCCATACGGGTAGCACCGCCGGCATTGCCTCTCAGGTCAAGCACCATAGTATCATGTTTCGCCAGCTCTTCGATAGCCTCGCTGATCAGTTTTTTGGCTTTGCGATGGTGATAGCGAAATGTTGAAATTTTCAAATAACCGAATCCCTCATAGCTTCTAACGGTTCCTACACCAAAATTGGGGAAGGTAGGTACGCTTTCCTTTAAGTGGCCATCATCATAAATCACGGCCATATGCTTATCGTTGTATACGGATTTCAGCTCCTGGGTCAGAATTTTCGCAAAGGTGAGGTGTGTTGATATTGTGTCAAATACGCCCCGCTGATGGTGTTTTTCAAGCTTTGAGGCCATCCTGCCAGCTACATCTTCATAGACGTAATGCCGGGTAAGCAGCTTATTTATTTTTTTAATGGTATGACTAGTTTCTTTGGAGCATAGTTGACGCTGACTCTTTGCATTGAATGAAAGCAACGCTGTAAAAAATAATACCATCAACACCCTTACTAATCTCATAGCTCCTATTATTCTTCGACGCAAAGTTCCTCATACTAACGCTGGATAAGAATGATATATTTCAGTTTTTCAATAAAAGGGGTATTCAACGTCATGGTTAATGTAGTTTAGTATTGGTGTCCGATGGATTCAAAGGTTTCGCTGGAGAATGCTACCAATAGCTATCCACGCGATGAATTGGCATTTAATCACCTGAGGCATTCTACTACAGAACTACCAGATCAATGCAAAATGTAAAAAGCCACGTTATCTTTGGCCTGTGCTTTTCGGAAACAAAATAGCCTTTAAAACAGGGGAGGATTATTACCACAAACTACAACTGGTTTTCAATGCCATCATAGCCCTGCCCTTGATTCCCTTTGCCCTGATATATCTTGATATTCAGGAAGGTGGGGAAGCTGTAGATTTTATTTCAGCCAAGGTAGCTTTTGTGCTGCAATGGGTCTTGCCCGCTTTGGCAGGTGGTATGGCCTACCTGGGCCATCAGCACCATAAACATCAATTGCCAACGGCATTTGAGGCAGCAAATCTGAGAGCTAAACTTGGGCATTATTACAAAATACAGCTGACCAAGTATTTATATTTTGGGGCTGGACTGTTGATTTCTGTCGCCGGTTACTACCTCACCAGGCACAATGTGTTTGTGGTAGCTTTTGTATTTCTACTGGTGCTGCTATCTATAGGTCGACCTAGCCTCAAAAAAATTATAGCCGATCTGCGATTGAATAAGGAAGAGGCAGTGGTGCTTCAGGAAAAAGAAGAGATTGAATAAAAAACCAGGCTACATAGGTTGCGCCTGGTTTTATCATTAAATGAGGCTAAATATTGCTATTGTCCCTTCACGGTAGTCTCTACGAAAGAAACAATAAAATAATTTTTGTAGGTGGTATTCACCGAGTGAATTTCTCTAATGCCGCCATTTCTGGCAGCAGCTTCGGTGCTGATATCAATATCAAAACCGATTGGTATAGCACCAAATAAAAACGTTGCAGAAGCAGTCCCTTCTTTAGAGGATTCACCATCCCAGTTGGAAGTAACAGCAGTAGGCATTGAAATCACACAACTGGTAAGCGCAAAAGCCATAATACCAGCAATCAATAGATTTTTCATTTTTTTCATAATGGTATATTTAGCATTTTAAAATTAGGTAAAGAATATAGTCTAATATTTACTGAATTGCTGGTTTAGCTGCATGAGACATATCATAGATCGTCAAAAATTATTATCAATGTAAATTATTGACAATCAGAATCTTGAAGCCTAAGGGAGTGAAAGGTGAAAAGTGATTTGCTAATAACTGATCATCATCACTAGAGGTATGAGTATAATCATTCATCCCTTTGAATCAGCTTTATTTTTTTTGATGTAATTACTTAAAATATACTCTAACAATAGCTTATAATAAGCATTTGCTAAGTGGCCAAAAACCATCTTCAAACCCAAGTTAATGTCCCTCTGTCACAGGCATATTTTGTATGACTGCTTTTAAGTATTCTACGAAGACATACCATCTCCCAACTACCTATTGCTATTATCAGAATTTTGTGCGTTTTTGTGCGCATGAAAGCATCGACCATCTACACCCTATTCATTTGTGCTGCAATAACCCTTGCATATGCGTGCACAGCACCTACTGAACCTACTGATTCCGACAACTTGAAAGTTGCGGTGATTAAGTACCAGCATGAAACCTGCACCTTCTGTCCCGGCGGGGATACCCAGATTGAGGACTGGACTAAAATGGGGCCACCACTAAGTGGGGAGGAATTATTTAAATCCGATAGCTACATCCGGGGATTTGTAAAGCGCGCCAGAAGCTACACGGATGTAGAGCTGATTGGTATTGAGTCTCCCGACCAGGTATTTGGGGGAAGCTCCCGCAGCTGGAATACCAAAGAAAGCTTTGATCATTTTATGGGGAAAATCCTCGACGAGCTAAAAGCCAATATGCCGGTACAGGGCGTTTACCTGGCACTGCATGGTGCAATGGCAGTGCGTGACATACCTAAACCTGAGGCAGAAGTTGCCAAAAGAGTGCGCGAGCTGGTAGGCCCTGATGTGCCCATTGTTGGCACCTTTGACTTGCATGGCAATGAAGATGGGGATTTTCTGGCATACGCCAATGGTGCTTTTGTAACCAAGCGGTACCCGCATTATGATTCGTATTTACAAGGAGAGCGTGCTGCTTATTTCCTCCGTGAAATGATGCTGGGTAGGTATGTGTCCACAACAGCCAGCAGAAAGCCTCCTGTCATTACCGGTACGGTATTGCAATGGACAGGCCAATCGCCCTCTATGGACATCATGGAGCGTGCACGGCGTTGGGAAGCTCGGTTGCCGGATGTTTTTGTTAGTGTTTTCTATGGGTTTCCATGGTCAGATGTGCCAGATGTAGGTACCACGGTTCACGTGATGACGAACGGAGACCAAAACCTCGCAGACTCCATAGCTGATGATATGGAGGAGTTTATCTGGCGGGTGAGGGAAGACTTTGCCCTTGGAAAATATCCTATGCCGAAAGAAGCAGTGGCACAAGCCAAAAAGGCGCTGGAAGCGGGGCGATCTCCGGTAGTACTGGGCGACTATTCAGATAGGCCTGGTGATGCAACCTGGATTCTGGATGAGTTGATAAAGCAGGAAGTGTCGGGCGTACTGTATGGAGCCCTTACAGATGCTAATGTACTGGAGGAACTGGAAATAGCGGAAGCCCAACCGGGTGATGATTTTGATATGATGGTAGGCGGTTATACAGGTGAGCAGGCAGGCGGTAAGGTTCGTATCCAAGGTAAATTGAAGTATTTTGGACCATTCAGGGGATACGATAAAACAGCCATTGTAGAGTTTGGTGATGGCAATGCCATTTTCATCACGCCTACTTACGAGCAGCTTCTATATCCAGAGCAGATGAGGGTAGGAGGTATTGATCCGGATGAATACAAGGTTTTTGTGGTGAAATCAAGAGTACACTTCCGCAGAGGCTTTGATGAAACAGGCTATGCCAAAGAAATTATTGTCACAGATGCACCTGGCGAATGGTTTGGCACTATCCGTTTGGACGCGCTGGACTATAAATTTGCTCCTATTGATAAACTGTATCCTTTTGATGGGAGTGTTGACAATTAAAATAATAATTACAGCCTAATGACTGAAAAGGAGTCCAAAATTCATCCTGAGGATGTAGTGAGTTGTTTATAAAAATCGTTATTTTGTTTATTAGGACATGTTCGCTATATGAATTATACTGATAGAATAATTTCAGACCCAAAAATCATGCTTGGGAAACCCGTGATTAAAGGAACAAGAATTACAGTTGAGCTAATACTAAGAAAACTGTCAGAAGGAATGAGTATGGAACAAATATTGGACTCCTACGAGTACCTATCTAAAGAAGATGTCCTTGCTGCACTAAACTATGCTTCTGATCTAATAGCCAACGAAGAGATTATTATTCCTCAAACTTAATGATCCTGGCAGATGAGAATATCGATACTAATATTGTGTCTACTCTAAGAGCTAATGCTATTGAAGTATTTTCTGTAAAAGAAGAACATCAGGGAATATCGGATGCAGATGTTATTAGGCTATCAAAAAAACCGCCTCGAATAATTTTGAAAGAAGATAAAGATTTTGGAGAGTGGGTCTACGCTCATAAAGAAAGAGACATAAGTGTTATTCTTTTAAGATATAGCGCATTGGAAATGGAGATTATTACATCTATTTTGTTGAATTTGTTGGCAACGAGGGGTCAGGATTTGTTTGAAAAATTCACAACCGTAACTACTCAGAAAATTAGAATTCGATCTCTAAAATGAATCCTGTATTCCGTGTTATCTGTTGTTTTACTCTTAAGCGTTTTACACATTGATAAAAGTGTAAAACAAAAAAAGCGCACCAGACCGGTACGCTTTTCAATTATTTCACATTCTACTTATTATTCTTTCTTCTTGGTTGAGGATGAGCTTCCTCCTTTTTTAGATTGAGGTCCGGCGATAGATTCACGCATATCCGTATCGGCCTGGATATTCTGGAATTTGTAGTAGTCCATTATACCCAAATTACCACTGCGGAAAGCCTCTGCTATGGCCTTAGGTACTTCTGCCTCAGCTTCGATTACCTTCGCACGGGCCTCCTGTGCTTTAGCTACCATCTCCTGTTCCTCTGCTACCGCCATGGCCCTACGCTCTTCTGCTTTGGCCTCAGCTACTTTCAGGTCAGCACTAGCCTGGTCAGTTTGTAGCTTAGCACCGATGTTGGCTCCTACATCTACATCTGCAATATCGATAGATAGAATCTCGAAAGCTGTACCGGCATCTAGACCTCTTTGTAGAACCAATTTGGAAATCTTATCGGGGTTTTCCAGCACATCCTTGTGGGAAGCAGCAGAACCAATGGAAGTTACAATACCTTCACCAACCCTGGCGAGGATGGTGTCTTCACCGGCACCACCTACCAGTTGCTGGATATTGGCGCGCACGGTCACCCTTGCTTTAGCTACCAGCTGTATACCATCAGCAGCCACAGCAGCCACATTTGGTGTATTGATCACCTTTGGGTTTACTGAAATTTGTACTGCTTCAAATACATCTCTACCGGCCAGATCAATGGCTGTGGCCTGCTTAAATGATAATTTGATATTGGCCTTATCGGCTGAAATAAGAGCTTTAATTACTTGCGGCACATTACCACCGGCCAGGTAGTGGGTTTCCAAGTCAGAAGCTTTCAATGATCTATTTGCTTCATTTTGGTCTCCTTGAATGGTAAGACCGGCTTTGGTTGCCGTAATCAATGAGTTTACGATGATTGATGGTGGCACTTTTCTGATGCGCATAAACACCAACTCGAAAAGGCTTATTCTAACACCTGAGAAAATTGCCGTAATCCAGAGATTGACAGGCACAAAATACAGGAATATAAAAAAGGCAATTATTCCTGCGAAAATGATGGCTATAAGTGAGAGACCTCCCATAAAGTTTAAGTTATTGGTTCTACAAAGATTCTATTATCTGCAATACGTATAATCCTTACCTTTTGGCTTTCCCTAACGTACTCACCATTGGTACGAACTTCTATTTCCTTATTTTGAAACATAGCTTTACCAAAAGGCTTCATCGATGAAATAGCTTGGCCTTCATCGCCCACCTTCAGATCCAATTTAAATTCTTCATTGACCCTTCCCAGCATAGTGTCATGAAGAGAAAACTTATCCCAGGCCCCTGTTTTAAAGGCCAGCAGCAATACTACGAAAGTGGCAACTACACTGCCCCCAAGTATGAAGTGGCCGGTTGCATTCCCGAAATAATCATATCCGAGGAAGATACCGTAAATGGCTAGTCCAAAACCCAATAATCCTATTACGGTAGTACCGGGTACAAAGATGATTTCAATAACAATCACTCCGATACCTAAAAGAATTAAGCCGATAACATAAAGCCACTCCATTTTCAACGACAAGTTACAGGATAATGTGCTAAATCAATATCTGCTTAACTCAAATTTAAACGAGGATAGATATTAATAGGCCCGTGCAAATATCACTCTTTGTGCGCTGGGCTTACCGGTGCGGATACACTGACCATCTTCCTTTGGATTATCAAGAGGTATGCACCGAATAGTCGCCTTGGTTTCTTCTTTGATCAACTCCTCGGTTTCATCCGATCCATCCCAATGTGCAGACACAAAACCGCCTTTTTCATCCAAAATGGATTTGAATTCCTCATAACTATTGGCCTCTCGGATATTGGCTTGCTGATAGCTTTTAGCTTTATCGAATATGTTTTGTTGTATTTCTTGTAAAAGACCTTCTATAACCTCAGCCAGTTGGTCATTGACCGGATAAAGTTTCTTCTCCATAGTATCTCGCCTGGCAATTTCCACCGTACCGTTTTCAAGATCTTTGGGGCCAATGGCTATTCTAAGTGGAAAGCCTTTCAATTCATACTCAGCAAATTTCCAGCCCGGCTTATGGGTGGTGCGGTCATCAAATTTCCAACTGATGCCTTTTTTCTTTAGCGCATCTCCAAGACCATTAGCTACTGCTGCAATGGCGTTGAGCTGTTCATCGCCTTTATGTATCGGTATAATTACCACCTGGGTAGGTGATAAATTTGGAGGCAGTACCAAACCCTGATCGTCGGAATGCGACATGATCAAGGCACCCATCAGCCTGGTGCTTACACCCCAAGAGGTACCCCACACATAATCCAGCTTACCTTCAGGCGAGGAAAATTTTACATCAAAGGCTTTGGCGAAATTTTGACCCAGGAAGTGGGAAGTGCCGGCCTGCAAAGCTTTTCCATCCTGCATTAAGGCCTCGATACAATAAGTTTCCAGTGCACCTGCAAACCGTTCCTGGGGTGTTTTTACACCTTTTATTACGGGGATACCCATAAAATTCTCTACGAAATCAGCATACACACCTAGCATTTTTTCTGCTTCCTCAATGGCCTCCTGCTTAGTTGCATGTGCGGTATGGCCTTCCTGCCACAGAAATTCTGCTGTTCTCAAAAACAGCCTCGTACGCATTTCCCACCGCACCACATTGGCCCATTGATTACATAAAATAGGGAGGTCTCTGTAGGATTGAATCCAATCTTTATACGCACTCCAGATAACCGTTTCAGAGGTAGGCCTCACAATAAGCTCTTCTTCCAATTTGGCTTCTGGATCTACCACTACTCCTTTGCCACCTTCATCATTTTTTAATCTGTAATGTGTGACCACAGCGCATTCCTTCGCAAAGCCTTCCACATGGTCTGCCTCTTTGCTTAAGTAGGATTTTGGTATGAAAATTGGAAAATAAGCATTGTAATGACCTGTTTCTTTAAACATACGATCCAGCTCTGCTTGCATTTTTTCCCAAATAGCAAACCCATAGGGCTTGATGATCATACACCCTCTAACAGGCGAATTTTCAGCCAAATCGGCTTTTTTCACCAACTCGTTGTACCAACCGGAATAATCATCTGCTCTTTTGGGTAATCCCTTACTCATAATTGATTTTTTTTGGTATGCTTATTGCTTAATTAATAGTAAATCACGGGCAGCAAATATAAGCGAATGTGATTGATTAAATTTGATAAACAAGTAGAAAGGAGCCCATTATGAAAACGTTAGTCAGCACCTCATTAACCATCATTTTCCTGATGTCATTTGGCATCACAAATGCGCAGGAATATGACGACCTGTACTTTTCAGCTAAAGACCGAAAAGAAATCAAATATGCCACTACACCCGGTGTAAATGAGTCTCTAAAGACGTATCAGTCGTACACCAACAACAATTATAATAGTGCATATTCAGCCAAACAGGTCAATCCTGAGTTAATTGCCAAGTACAAGCAAAACTCAAGGGCTTCTGTGCAGGAAGAAATTCGTGATTATGAAGGCTATGTAAACCCTTCATACAGCAGCGACGCTTATTACGATGAAAACTTTGATGAGCCTCTTTACAATAGAGACATGGACAATGTAAGCGGGCAAACCGTAATCAATAACTTCAATGGTGTTAATCCTATGTGGAGCAATACGCGCTTTCGTGTTGGAACTATGATGGGTTTTAACCCATGGGGAGGTTGGAATACCGGCTTAAACATTGGCTTCAATATTGGCTTTGGCAACATGTGGAATGACCCATTTTGGAATATGGGCTGGGGGTCACCTTTTTACGATCCATGGCTTGATCCATTCTGGGGCGCTGGCTGGGGCCTTGGCTGGAATGATCCATGGGGTTGGAGACCTGGTTGGACCTACGGTAGAGGATTCTGGGGCTGGAACAACTGGGGCTGGAACAGGTGGAACAGATGGAATCGCTGGAATAATGGTTGGGCGTATAACAATGGTTTCTACGACGGATTGTGGTTCAACAATAATATCAATAGAAGAAATGTAGTGCGTGGTGCCAGAGGAAATACACGCGGCATTTATTATGGTGATGTTTATCGCAATGGCAGATACAGATCTTCTCAAATCACATCTCGTATGGAACGACGCAACGCAGTTTCCTCTGCATCGAGGGTAGATAACATGGATAATGCCAATGCCAGAACCAGAGACTATACTCAAACTCAAAACGAGTATTATCAGAGGTCCAGAAGAGGCTACACTAGTAATGATAGCAGAAATGTAAATTCCAGAAATGCTGTAACAACTCCTAATAGGACATCTCGTACTGGTGCTACTGATGTACGTAGCAACACCAGAACCAGAAGCACATACAGCAGGGATTACAATAGGTCTGATGTAAGTAGGTCAAGAACTGTACAGCCTGGCGATAGAAGCAGTTCACGCAGATATACTACACCACAGCGCAATGATGTGAACAGGACATATAGCAGACCTGATCGTAGCTCCAGATCAAATTCTAACTGGTTTGATCGAGGCAGCAGCAATAGCAATACCCGATCAAGAAGCTACACACCGTCTAGAAGTGGTGGTAGCAGGTCTAGTGGATACAGTCCATCGAGGAGTTATGGAGGTTCCAGGTCAGGCTCCAGATCATCAGGTGGAGGTAGCAGCAGATCGCGCAGAGGCGGTAATTGATAAACCCAGAAGCAAATACAATGAAACGATTATTATTAATCATAGCAGGTGTGGTATGCCTATACCACACCCATGCACAGGTGAGTGAAGGGGCTTTTGGATACTTCAATGATGCCCTGCTCTTTAGCTATACTAACCCCGGTGGTACTGCTCGCATGCAAGCTATCGGAGGGGCACAAACAGCACTGGGAGGCGATCCCAGTGCTGCTTACAGCAATCCGGCAGGGTTGGGCTTCTACAACAGATCGACCTTTTCCATTACACCAGGTTTGAACTTCAATAGCAGTACTGCCGATTTCCTTGGACAGCAAGTAGATGACTATCGTGGGAATTTTAATGTCGGTCACCTAGGCCTGGTCATCAACAAGACGAAAGGTGATTTTGTAGATGAAAAGTTTAAAGGAGGATCGATTGGCATATCATTGACTCGTATTAATGATTTTCAGCGAAATTTTACGTATGAGGGCTACAACGATAACAATTCGATTATCGACTTTTACTTACAGCAGGCCAATGGCATACCTGAAAGCAATATCGATGGTTTGGGTACTTTGTCACTAGCCTATTATAATTATCTGATCAACCCTGTACCAGATCAGGATGGTCAATATGATTCCTTTATATTGGGCTTTCCCCGACAATCAGAAAATGTGGAACGGAGAGGTTCGCAGTATTCACTAAACCTGAGCTACGGTGGAAATTATGACGATAAGCTCTACTTTGGAGCAGGTATAGGGATCAATACTTTCGGTTATCAGATATTCAAAACTTTCAGAGAAGATTCATATGAATTTTTCGATGAGGAAAGTGAGCAATGGGTTGCTGATGATGCGATCAATGATGTAGTTCTTGAGGAGGATTTACGCATCGATGGGGTCGGTATCAATGCTACCTTTGGCTTGATTTACAGACCAATGGATGTGGTAAGGGTAGGATTATCCTACACCAGCCCTACCATCAATGCAGTCACAGACGAGAGTTCGTCAGTGATGTTCACAAATTACAACAACTTCTATTTTCCACCCGAGGATACCACTTTGAATTCCTTAATTTCTGAAAGTGATATTTCTATTTCCAATTATACACTGCGGACTCCCGGTCGGTTAAACCTGGGAGCCTCCGTATTTATTGGTAAAAATGGATTTATATCAGGTGATGTAGAGTTCGTGAATTATGCGGGTTCCTCGGTCAGCTCGTCTGATTTTTCTACTACTGCCGACAATGAAAGTATTGAAAACCTTTATGCCAATGCGATCAACTACAGACTTGGCGGTGAATTCCGGGTACAGAGTTTTATGATCAGAGGTGGTTATTCCTATATGGCAGATCCTATTGCCAATAGTCAGTTTGATAGGTCTGTAACGGCTTACTCCTTTGGTTTAGGTTATCGCGTAACTGATTATTATGTTGATTTGACCTGGGTCAGTAGGCAGCAAGGTCAGCTATACTCACCTTATAATCTAGGTGATGGAAGTGAGCCGGTTGCTCTCATCGAGCACAACAACAGCTCATTGTTGATAACAGTAGGTTTTAACTTTTAAGAATTTTCAAGATAGCTTCCGGCGTGGAGCGCTGTACGGTTTCGTGGGCTTCTTTGTAAAAGGGAAGCCTTTTTTCATACAAAGCCTCTACCTCGGACTGAAGCTTTTCCTTTTGAGTTGATTTTACCAAAGGCCTGCCGGGGTTTTGCATGAGTCGATGGATGATTTTATCAAGAGGCGTATCTACAAACACTGTAATGCCCGCTTTTTTTATTACCTCAAGGTTATCATGAAAACACGGTGTACCACCGCCTGTAGCCAACACCATTTTCTCATGCCGCATAATGACATTTGTGAGGGCATAATGCTCTACCATCCTGAAGTGTTCTTCACCATCGCTATTTATGATGTCACTGATTTTTCTATTCTCCTGGCCTTCTATAATCTCATCCAGGTCATAAAATGGATACTGAAGTAAATTCGCCAGGCGCTTTCCAGTGGTCGTTTTGCCACTGGCAGGCATACCGATTAGAAATATTCTTTTTGGTAATGCCATCGGCTACAGTTTATTGAGAACCTCTTCTGTTGTAGGAGTGTCATTATGATGCCATTTGCCGGCAACAATACCATTTTGCATCAGCCAGATGCCCGGATTTGAGCGTACTATCGTTTTGAGTACTGTAGCATCAGCATAGTAATAAGGAATGGCAAGCTGGTGTTCATGCCTAAAGGCCTCAAATGAGGCATAATCAGAGGAGGTGAGAATAGCCACCTCAACCCGGTTTCCCAAGCCATTCACCAGAGCTTTGATATCTTCCAAATTATCTGTATCCGCTTTTTTTACATCATAAATGATAATATAAAGCTTGTTGCCGCGAAAACTCTCTTCGGTAAATTCACCATCGTCATTCCAAAGGCTGTAGTCTGTAATCTTTGGTTGCACTTCAGGGTTCAATACTTTCAATTCTTTGAAGGTGTAAGTATTATCAGTCGGGTATTGGTCGAAGCTATATTCTTCACCATCTTTTTCCATGACATATTCATACTTCAACTCCCCGGAAGGCTGCATCAATTGCGGAATGTTATTACCAACTTTATAGGTTCTGAAATCAATATAGGGTAAATGCTCAACTGCAAACACAGCTATTGAAATATTAAGTATTGTCGTAAAGGCGATGATCCAATCGCCCATTGAGCTGGAAAAAATAGGTTTGTATGTATCCTTCCTCAGAAATATGACCAGAATAAACACAACCAATACAATATCCTTGTAAAAAGACTCCCAGGGGGTGAGTTTTATAGCATCACCAAAGCAACCACAATCCGTTACTTTGTTGAAATAAGCAGAGTAAAAGGTTAGGAAGGTGAAAAATACAATGATTAGGAGCAGCAGCCAGGCAGTAAGCTTCATTCTGTAATTAAGTAATACTGCTACACCAAGCACTACCTCAAGTACACATAAAAATATGGCCAAAGGCAATGCTGCGGGCACAAAATATTCAAAAAACGG
This sequence comes from Cyclobacteriaceae bacterium, assembly GCA_965227155.1. GTDB lineage: Bacteria > Bacteroidota > Bacteroidia > Cytophagales > Cyclobacteriaceae > UBA6059. Next base: position 1,151,594 of record OZ245731.1, on the reverse strand, counting down.
TGCAAAATCCTGAGAGAATACTTCAAAATACTCTTGTAATTTAATGGCAGTGCCAACAGGGTCATTAATTTTGATTAGTCCTGAGAAAATAAACAATCCGCCCACCAAAAACCGGGCTATCTGACTCACAATGTTCATGACTTCACGTAGTTTAATTTGATTAGGCAAAATACCGCGTAATTAATCATATCCTGGTAATTAGCCTCTATCCCTTCAGAAATGAGGGTTTTACCCTGGTTATCTTCAATCTGCTTTACCCTCAATATCTTCATTAAAATAATATCAACAATGGAGCTTACTCGCATATCACGCCATACCTCTCCATAATCGTGGTTCTTTGATTTCAGAAGGTCGAGCGTTGCATTGGTTATTTCATCGTATTGAGGAGATAATTCATCATAACCAAGCTCTATCCTGGGATCTTCGATATACCTGATTTGTAAAATACCAATCACACAATAGTTAATGATACCTACAAATTCTGAGGTGATGTCTTCTTCAATTTTTTGGAGGCCTTTCTCCTGTATTGACCTAATGCGGTGCGCTTTTATGAAAATCTGGTCGGTGATGGATGGCAACCTTAAAATCCTCCATGCAGTGCCATAATCCACAGTTTTCTTTTTGAAGATATCTTTACAAGCCTTTATAACTTGCGTATATTCGCCAACAGTCTGATCTATCAATTCTTGATATTTAGGGGTTAATTCGGGCGGCTAAAAATAACCAAATTGGAAGCAAAACCTAGTCTTCTTAGCGCTAAAAAAACACTTAATGTAAGCGGAAATATATTTGACCTCACCCATCCCAGGGTGATGGGTATTTTAAATATCACTCCTGATTCATTTTATGAAGGAAGCCGGGTCAATCGTGAAGAAACAGCAATAGCAAAGGCACTTCAAATGCTGGAAGAAGGAGCCTCAATTTTGGATGTAGGTGGGTATTCCAGCAGACCTGGGGCCGACGATATTTCGCCACAGGAAGAAACTGACCGAGTTTTACCGGTTATCGAACTTATTGTAAATCAGAGGCCTGATGCCATCATAAGTATCGATACTTTTCGAGCATCCGTTGCAAAAGAAGCTATTGATGCCGGGGCCCATATCATTAATGACATTAGTGGTGGGCAGCTAGACGACCAAATGTTTGACCTGGTCAGCAAACTGAAGGTTCCTTACATCATGATGCACATGAAAGGGACACCTCAGACCATGAAGGGATTGGCTCATTATGAAGATCTTGTGCCTGAAATAGTTGATTTTTTTGCAAAAAGAATTAAGTTATTGGTGCAAAAGGGTTGTTCTGATATTATCATAGATCCCGGCTTTGGGTTTGCTAAGACAATCGATCACAATTTTGCTTTATTACGCCACCTGGAAAGTCTTAAAATTTTGGGGTATCCCATATTGGTTGGGGTATCCAGAAAGTCGATGATCTATAAAAAACTGGAAATATCTGCCGCTGAGGCATTAAATGGTACAACTGCGCTGCACATGGCTGCGTTATTAAACGGGGCTGATTTGCTGAGGGTACATGATGTGAAAGAAGCGGTACAAACAATAGAATTATTTAAAGCCATCAGAGGTTGACATTACTTTTCAAAATAGGGTTTTTAGAAATTAGCTGGGTAGACATATTCGATATACTACTGGTCAGTGTGTTGATTTATAATGTCTACAAACTCATGAAAGGTAGCGTGGCGATCCGGGTTTTTCTGGGTTTCCTGTCTCTGTACTTGATTTATTTGGTGGTAAATGCAGTGGAGATGGAGCTGCTCGGTAATATTCTTGGGCAGTTTATGCAAGTCGGTGTTATTGCTGTGATTATTCTCTTTCAGCAGGAAATTCGCAAGTTTCTACTGCTGATTGGCAAAATTACAATTTTTGAGGAGGGTAATTTTATTTCAAATCTCAAGGGCATCTTTGTAAAACAGGAAGACACTGGCTGGAGCAACATCACCCCGGTGATTGAGGCAGTAAAAACCCTTGGGGGCACAAATACAGGCGCCCTAATTGTGGTATCCAAAAACTCTGAGTTGAAATTCTATGCAGAATCGGGTGACCGTATCGATGCTTTGATTTCCAAGCGTCTATTGATCTCAATTTTCAATAAATACAGCCCCTTACATGATGGAGCTGTGATTATTAATGATGGGAAAATCATTGCAGCCCGTTGTATCTTGCCAGTAACGGAGCGAGAAGACTTACCGGCACAATTTGGTTTGCGACATAGAGCTGCCGTAGGAATGTCTGAGGTTACAGATACCTTAATTGTAGTGGTATCTGAAGAAACGGGACAGCTATCCAGTGTCCGGAATGGTCAGATTATGCATAACCTGACCACCCAGGAACTGAGAAAGAATATCAATAGCTACCTCTTTGAATATGAAGGTAGAGAAGATACGCCTGAAACCAAAACCAAGGATAATGTGCTTACTAAGGTGAAGGAAGAGGCCAAAACAGTAGCGCAGGACTAGTCTATTACACCCAGCTCTTTGCCAACTTCCACAAACGCTGCAATAACCTGGTCCAAATGATGCTGTTCATGGCTGGCACTCATCTGTACCCTTATTCTGGCCTGACCTTTAGGTACTACCGGGTAATAAAACCCAATTACATAAATACCTTTCTCAAGTAGCTTATCAGCCATTTTTTGAGATAATACCGCATCATATAGCATAATAGGCACAATGGCATGGTCACCTGGTTTGATATCGAAACCGGCAGCTGTCATTTTCTCTCTAAAGTAGTGTGTGTTTTTCTCCAGCTTATCACGAAGCTCGGTGGTTTCGCTGAGCATGTCTATTACAGCAATAGAAGCCCCTACGATAGAAGGTGCCAGCGTATTGGAGAATAGGTATGGCCTGGATCTTTGTCTGAGTATATCTATAATCTCTTTTTTACCAGAGGTAAATCCACCTGAAGCACCCCCTAAGGCTTTGCCAAGGGTACCAGTAATAATATCTACACGATCCATCACATTGCGGTATTCATGAACCCCTCGTCCGGTTTTACCCATAAATCCTGTGGAATGGCATTCATCAGTAAGCACAAGAGCGTCATATTTATCCGCCAGATCACATATTTTGTCCAACTGGGCGATGGTGCCATCCATAGAAAACACCCCATCGGTGACAATGATGCGGTTTCTTGCTGAGGAGGCCTCCTTAAGCTTTTCTTCAAGGTCAGCCATATCATTATGCTGGTAGCGAAAGCGCTGTGCTTTGCAAAGCCTTACACCATCAATAATGGAAGCATGATTGAGTGCATCAGATATGATGGCATCCTCAGGGCCAAATAGTGGCTCGAATACACCACCATTGGCATCAAAAGCAGCAGCATACAAAATCGTATCTTCCATGCCCAGAAAATCAGAGATCTTTTTTTCCAGCTCTTTGTGGATATCCTGTGTGCCACAAATAAACCGTACAGAAGACATGCCATAACCATGACTATCAATAGCCTTTTTCGCAGCTTCGATCACTGCCGGATGCGAGGATAAACCAAGATAATTGTTAGCACAAAAATTAATCACTTCCTTGCCATCTGCCGTGGTTATATCAGCCCCTTGGGGAGATGTAATGATCCTTTCCTTTTTGTAAAGTCCGGCTTCTTTAATTTCTTCTATTTCTTGTTGAAGTCTTGATTGTAGTGATGAATACATAAATCTATTTTTTGGGAATGTTGATCTTAGGTTTTGCTCTTTTGGGCTTAGCTGCACTGGCTTCCTCCCCGGCATCTGATTGACCAACGGGGTAAGTGCGACGAATGTTATTTATAAGAAAGAGCTTTTGAGCAGTAAAGCTCTCTGGGTGTATTTGCTCAAACAATGACTTTAAAGTTGAAAATTGCTCTGGGTCAGCTTTTTTGAAAGCAGATGCATTTATTTTTTTCTGTTGGCAATACTCTTCAAATGTCATTTTGCAAATATAACCAGAGCCCTGTTCCGTTCACAAAGAATACCTACGGCCATGTCTTTATAGAATATACTCTTTCTATCTTTGCAGCTGAATACAACAACCCACAATGAAGATTTTGATTATAGGTGCCGGAGGTCAGCTTGGCTCTGAGCTTACTACGGCATTAAGAAATATTTATGGTCAGGAGAATGTCATCGCCACTGATGTTAGGCAGTTAGATGGTATTGTTGAGGGACCTTCCGAAATATTGGATGCTACCGACAAATCCCGGTTGTTTGAGCTGGTAAAAAAACACCAGATAGATACGATCTATCATTTGGCAGCTATTCTCTCCGCCAAAGGTGAGCAAGATCCCAATATTGCCTGGGATATCAATATGTCTACCTTACTTAATGTACTGGACCTTGCAAAAGAGAGTAGACTGAAACAGGTCTATTGGCCAAGCTCCATAGCTGTTTTCGGTCCGGATACACCAAAAGACAATACACCACAAAAGACAGTAATGAGCCCGACTACCGTTTACGGTATCAGCAAGCTGGCTGGAGAACGGTGGTGCCATTATTATTATCACAAATATGGTGTAGATGTGCGCAGCCTCAGGTATCCCGGACTTATCGGGTACAAAGCAAAACCAGGTGGCGGCACCACAGATTATGCAGTGGATATTTTCTATAAGGCTGTTGGCGGAGAATCTTATGATTGCTTTCTAAAGCCTGATGCTCAACTGCCGATGATGTACATGGATGATGCCATTAGAGGAACAATAGAGTTGATGCAAGCGGATGCTTCAAAAATAAGTATCAGGGCCAGCTACAATATCACAGCCATGAGCTTCACACCTCAGGAAATTTATGAAGAGGTGAAGCAGTATTTCCCTGACTTTAAAATGAGCTATTCGCCCGATTTTAGGCAACAAATAGCAGATAGCTGGCCCGGGTCAATTGATGATTCGATAGCCAGAGCAGATTGGGGCTGGAAAGAGCAGTTTCATCTTACCGAGATGGCCAAAGAGATAATCACAAACTTAAAACCAGTATTAGGATAGTTATTGGATAATAACCTTTTGCTTGAAATGCTGCTTATCAACCCGAATGTCAATTAGGTATAATCCTGAAGTGATATCACCGGGTAGATTGATGATGTTTGTGCCGACGCCATTTAATTGATATACAACCTTACCATTTAAAGAGCGCAATACTAAGCTGAAAGGATTATGTACGCTGAGCCCCATTATTTTGATTTCATGATTCGTTATTGGATTAGGATAAACCACAGGGGAAAGCGCTCCATTAATTTGCACGACCACTACATCAAAAACTTCAGTATAACCATCATAGTCAATGGCTTTTAACTGATAATAATTCAAACCTTTATAAGGCAGATTATCAGTGAATGAATAATCCTGTCGAACCGTGGTATTGCCGGCACCCCCGATTTTACCTATTGTTTCGAATGATTTACCATCCAGAGATTTAGAAATTTCAAAATATTCAAAGTTCTCTTCAGTTGCTGTTGCCCAATATAGTGTTACCAGATTTTTATTGGGTTCAGTCTGACCTCTAAAAAACAATAGTTCAACGGGTAATGGGTCATCATTGCAAGTGCCAGTTTCTGCACACCCGGCATTTAGTGGGTCATTAAGTGTGGTTTCCGTTATTTGATTGGGTGATTGCATTGCATCAATATCTGAACCCTTGATTTGACCTGATCCTATCCTAAGCTGGTTTGAATTTGAACCGGTTGTAACAATATCCCCGGAAGACGCCACTTGAATGGTTGAACCAGAACTTAAGGTTATTTTAGATCCACTATTGGACATATCGATTACTCCATATGCCTGAATAATGATATTTTGACTAATTGTAATAGGACTGGTTAGCAAAACAACGGTACCTTGAGGGATTATTATTATGCTTCCGTTTGTTGGGGTGCTACCCGTTGGAGCTACGCCACCAACCCAAGAGGAATTAGTACTCCAGTTGCACCCAGAAATACAACTAGCATTTAAAGTGTAAGTCGTTTGTGATATTCCCACCAACGAACTCAGCATCAATGAGAGAATAATTATAGATTGTTTCACAATACAAAATGAACGTTTTTCTTGGAAAAAGATTCATCGGTAAATAGGATTTTAGATTAATGAATACTATAGAGACATGAACTATAAAAAATGTAGCTTCAATCCTGAAAGGCCTGTTTGCAAACCAACATTCTCAGGCTTTATTTGACTACCTAGATTTTATTGGATATACTTGACTTTAAATCAGCTGAGTACTTTATGAGCGACCTAAAAAATCTTTCTTTGTCGATCAGGGACAATATTTTAACCATTACGATTAACAGAGAAAAACAACTCAATGCCCTTAATCAGGACACTTTAACTGAACTGAGAGACACTTTTCAATCAGTGTATGATGATAAGGAAATCAAAGGGGTAATCCTTACCGGCGCAGGTGAAAAAGCATTTGTGGCCGGTGCTGATATATCCGAATTTGAAGGGGTGAATGAAATGAATGGTCGCAAGTTTGCTGAAAACGGTCAGGAAATTTTTGATCTCATCGAAAAGTCACAGACGCCTGTAATTGCCGCCGTTAACGGCTATGCTTTAGGCGGTGGCTGTGAACTGGCCATGGCTTGTCACCTGAGGCTTGCCAGCAAAAACGCAAAGTTTGGACAGCCCGAAGTTAATTTGGGGATCATTCCCGGTTATGGAGGCACACAGCGCTTGACGCAGCTTGTGGGGAAAGCAAAGGCACTAGAGCTTATGCTTACCGGCGATCAAATAAATGCGGATGAAGCCCATACACTAGGCCTTGTAAACCATGTGCTGGACGACAAAGAAGCTTTACTTGAAAAATCTCACGAGATACTCCTCAAAATTGCCGGCAAAGCACCTCTGGCCATCGGATTGGTGATAGATTGCGTGAATGCAGTCTTTAATAATGAGGAAAATGGTTTTCAGACAGAGGCCAATGCCTTTGCAAGATGCTGTGGCACCAATGACTTTAAAGAAGGCGCGGCAGCATTTATGGAGAAACGAAAGCCCAATTTTAAGGGGAAATAAATAGTTCCTATTGAGCCAAATCAGAAAACTAGCAGGGCAAACAGCCATTTATGGACTCAGCTCAGTGCTGGGTAGACTGCTCAATTATCTCCTCGTTCCATTATACACTGCAGTTTTTGAGCCCGCTGCCTACGGTGTGGTTACGGAATTTTATGCCTATGTAGCTTTTTTCAATATCATCTACATGATGGGCATGGAAACTGCGTACTTTAGGTTTTCCAGCGATAATCCGATCAGGGATAAACAGTATTATGAAAATGCAATAACCTTACTGCTGATCTTTTCCATTTTGCTCAGTGGAATACTCAGTCTCTTTGCAACACCTATTGTCAATTGGCTGGAATACCCGGGCTATGAAAAATACATCTATTGGTTAAGCGCAATCATGGCCATTGATGCCGTAGTTTCCGTGCCTTTTGCCCGCCTAAGGCTTCAAAATAAGGCATGGAAGTTTGCAATCATCAAGTTGGTCAACATCTCTGTCAACATTGGCTTTAACCTTGTTTTTTTGATGATAGTGCCTGCCATAAATCCTGGCTGCGTCGTATCTGTCGATTATGTTTTTCTCTCCAATTTGATTGCCAATGCGCTATTGCTGGTGTTGCTATTCAAAGAATTGACCTTTGCAAGACTCAGAGTGGACAAGGAACAGGCCGTCAAAATGCTTCAATATTCCAGCCCATTGATCATTATTGGATTGGCTGGCGTGACCAACGAGATGCTTTCCAGGGCTATGCTTAAACATTGGCTTCCAGATAATTTTTACCCAAACCAGACCAATCTGGAGGCGCTGGGTATTTTCGGTGCCTGCTACAAGCTGAGTGTTTTTATGACCCTTGGTATTCAGGCCTTTCGATATGCCGCAGAACCTTTTTTCTTCAAACAGGCTGGTAGCGATAAATCACCACAGCTTTTCAGTGAGGTGACAGATAAGTTCATCCTATTTGGTGCCTGGGTATTTGTAGCCATTAGCATTAACTTGGATTTATTAGGCTTTTTATTCTTACAAGACCCTGCTTACTGGGCAGGACTACATGTTGTGCCTTATCTGCTACTAGGAGGACTGTTTTTGGGGGTTTACTATAATTTATCAATTTGGTATAAGCTGACAGACCGTACATTAATGGGTGCAGCTATAGCGAGTACTGGTGCTATAATTACTATTATCTTCAACGCTATCCTTATTCCACAGCTAGGCTATTTGGGCAGTGCGGTGGTTACATTAATCACCTATTTTTCAATGACAGTAATCAGCTATTGGGTTGGACAAAGGTACTTCCCGGTGCCTTATAAAGTTGGTAAGGGACTACTACACATAGCAGTGGCCGTAATAATCGTTTTTGCCTTCCAGCAATTAACATTTGCTTCATTGCTGTGGAGTACTTCAGCGGCATTAATTGTACTGGTGATTTATGGTGCTTTGCTCTATGCTATGGAACGCAAAAACTTACAATCGAATTAACTAGCTTTGCCAGCCGCATTTATGCATATTTTATTGAATTGAATACGAATTAATCTAAAGCATCCTTTATGGCTGTGAATATTGTAGTACCCATGGCCGGAATGGGTAAAAGGCTCCGACCACATACACTTACTGTTCCTAAACCATTAGTTCCTGTTGCAGGTAAGCCTATTGTGCAGCGCCTCGTAGAAGATATAGCCAGTGTCTGCACAGAACCTATCGATCAGATTGGCTTTGTTATAGGTGATTTTGGCAAAGAAGTGGAAAAGCACTTGCTTTCAGTGGCAGCATCTGTGGGTGCGAAAGGTCATATATTTTATCAAAATGAAGCCCTGGGTACGGCCCATGCTGTGCATTGTGCCAAACCTTTGCTTTCAGGTAACGTCATTGTTGCTTTTGCTGATACTTTGTTCAGGGCTGATTTTAAGCTTGATGTAGATCAGGACGGTATCATCTGGGTGAAAAAAGTTGAGGACCCTTCGGCTTTTGGAGTAGTGAAACTTGATGCTCAAAGCCACATTACAGATTTTGTAGAGAAGCCCAGCGAATTTGTATCAGACCTTGCAATCATAGGAATTTATTATTTCAAAGATGGCAAAAGACTTTCCGATGAGCTTCAAAAGCTCATTGACCATAAAATAATGGCAGGAGGGGAGTACCAACTTACAACTGCGCTGGAAAACCTCAAGCAACAGGGCGTCAAGTTCAAACCCGGAGAAGTGGCAGAGTGGCTTGATTGTGGAAATAAAATGGCCACTGTAGATTCCAATAAAAAATACCTGAGCTTCACAAAAGAAGCTGGGCTGGTATCAGCATCGCACACTTCTGTGAATAGTGTAATCATTCCTCCTGTATTTATTGGGGAAAATGTAGAGCTACATAATAGCGTGGTGGGGCCACACGTTTCTATTGGCAACGACACTAAGGTAATTGACTCCAGGGTTGAAAATTCCATTGTACAAAACAATAGCACCCTTGAAAACGTCAATATAAAGGATGCCATGATCGGAAGTTTTGTGAAGCTGGAAAACTCTCCTTCAGATCTAAGTGTTGGTGATTACACCACTATAAAAAGTTAATTGTGAATAAGAATTCCTATAACCCTTTCTTCGGATATATACTTTCGCTTACACTCGTTTTGTTGAGTGGCACGGCCACTATTGGCCAGGAAGTAAGCGAGGAAGCGCCCGAGGTGATCAGTAAAAACGATAAACTGGAAGGGCAATATTATTTCATTGAAGGCGAAAAGTTCTTTATACTCGATGATTATGAGAAGGCCTTTGAGTACTTCATGCTTGCTCATGAAAAAGACCCTGAGAACCCGGCCATAAACTACAAAATCGCTCAGGTACTTTCCCAAAACGAGGAATATGTAAAAGCACTTCCGTATGCCCTTACAGCAAAGGAGCAGGGGCCTGAAAATAAGTATTATTACCTGATAGCAGCAGAGCTCTACACTACAATGAGCAACTTCAAAGATGCAGCAGTCATCTATGAAGAAATGTTGGCAAACATCCCTGAAAGCGACAAATACCTTTTTGATTTAGCGGCTATTTATCTCTACCAAAATGATTTAGACAAGGCATTGGAGACCTATGATAGAGCCAAGAAAGCTTTTGGCCCCATGGAGCAGATCACTGTGCAAAAGCAGAAGATATATTTAAGGCAAAATAAGCTTCAGGATGCTATCAATGAAGGGAACGAATTGATTAACGAATTTCCAGGTGTAGCCGATTATGTGATTTCGCAGGCTGAAATCCTTATTTCCAATGAGGAGCTGGATAGTGCAGTCGTGTATCTGGATCAGGTGCTGCGGGATGAACCCGAAAATGCACAGGCGAACATTCTCATGTCTGAAGTTTTCAGGAAAAGAGGGCAAGAGCGCAAGGCAATTGAGTTACTGGAAAAGGCCTTTATCAATCCTGAATTGAACTTCAATGCCAAAGTACAACTGATGGCTAACTACATCGCCAAACTTCCCAATGACAACCTTGAAGATTTGATCATCAGGTTGAGTGAGGCACTGCTAAAAGCGCACCCGGGAGAAACAGATGGTTTTGCCATCGCTGGTGATTTGCAGTATAAGCTGGGCAATCAGGAAAAAGCATTGGAATATTATACCAGGGTATTGGAAGACGATCCTTCTAATTTTAGCCTATGGCAGAACGTGCTTAGCATGGAAATGTCATTGCAGAAGTACGAGGCTGTTATCAATCATGCGAAGGAAGCACTGGAATTATTCCCAAACCAATCGGCACTTTATTACTACGGCGGTACAGCTCATTTGATCAAGAAGAACTACAAAAGTGCAATCAGAATATTTGAGCAAGGCACCAAATATGTAAATGCCAATCCCCAACTCGAAACTGTATTTTATGGTCAGCTGGGTGATGCCTATAATGGTATCGGCGATCATGCAAAATCAGATGCCAGTTATGAAAAAGCATTGTCGATTGACCCAAACAATGACCATGTGCTTAACAATTACAGTTATTTTCTGTCATTAAGGAAAGAAAATCTCGATAAGGCGAGTGAGATGTCTGCTAAACTTGTAGAAAAATACCCCACTACTTCAACATACCTTGATACCCATGCCTGGGTGCTGTATATGCAGGGAGAGTATCAGCAGGCTAAAAAATATCTGGAAAAGGCCATGGAAGATGAGGATGTAAGCGGTACTATAGTTGAGCATTATGGTGATGTGCTGTACCAGCTAGGCGATGTAGAGGCGGCAGTAAAACAATGGGAGCGGGCGGCACAGCTGGAAGATGCTTCAGATAAAATCAACAAAAAAATTGCAGACAAGAAGTTGTATGAATAGCAAAAGGCTGCTCTTTCTTTTATTCATAATTGTATTGCAGACTGCTTGTAAACGTGAGTTGGCAATATCAGAGGGGGATGTTGTCAAAATTGAAGATTTTAGAATCAATGAGCTGCAATTTGATAACCTCAGCTTGAGGTCAAAACTGCAATACACAGATAATAGCAGCAGCCTTAAAGCTACGGCCAACATCAGAATTCAGAAGGATAGCCTTATATGGTTTTCAGTGACCCCAGGTTTGGGTATTGAAGCAGCCAGGGGTATAATTACTAAAGACAGTCTTGTCATAGTCGACAGAATAAATAAGCAGTATTCTATTTTCAAATTTGAAGACCTGAGCAAGAAATTCAAATTCCCCCTGACATATGATCTGTTGCAGTCTGTAATACTAGGCAATGCTTTTAAGCATATTTCTAACGAAGACAATGTAACCAGGCAAGGCTCTGCATTCAAGCTTAACCAAAAGGAAGGCAGCGTGATGATCGGAAGCACCATCGACAATACATCATTGAAAATAGAAAAAGTATTGATGGCGGATAACCTAACTAACAATGAAATGCTGATCAACTACAGTGATTTCCAGATGGTTGAATCTGAGGTTATGCCTGCCAATGCTTTCGTTTCTATCAAATACAAGGCTACTCAAGCCGCACAAGAGGTCAGTACACAAATCAACCTGGAACATAACAAAACGGAGATCAATGGAAAAAATCTTAAATTTCCGTTTAATATACCCTCTAAATATGATCGTAAATAGGTGGACCTGGCAATGGCTGTTTTTGGCCTTCTTCTTTTTCCAGACACCTGCTATCGCTCAAAAATCTAAGGAAGAGCTGGAAAAGGATCGACGCGAAAACCTGCGTCGCATTGAAGAAACGCAAAAAATACTTCGCGAAACAGCTGATGAAAAGGAAGCTTCTCTAGGGCAATTGAATGCGCTCAACAGGCAAATCCAACAGCGACAAAACCTAATCAATTCATTGCGGTCGGAGATTGATGTGTTGGGTGGTGAGATTGACGATCTCAGCAGTGTGGTTAATGCTTTGCAAAATGACCTGGCAGAACTTAAGGAGGAGTACGCAGCTATGATTTACGCAGCTTACCGGTCCAACTGGGGTCTGCAAAAGCTTACTTTTCTATTCAGCGCAAAAACATTCAATCAGCTTTTGAGGCGGCTGGAATATCTCGATCAATACACTGACGCAAGGCAGATTCAGGTAGCACAGATTATAGAGGTGACAAGAGAGTTGGAAAACCAGAGGGCTGAGGTGCAGAGCAAACAGCAGGAACAAAACAAGCTGCTGGCAGAACAACTGGAACAAAACAGAAATCTGGTGAGACTAAAAGAACGCCAATCTAGTTTGGTGGCTACCCTAAGCGCTAAGGAAAAAGAATTAAAAAGAGAAGTAGATCGCCGCAAAAAGTCCATTGCAGAGTTGGATCAGTTAATCGCCTCTATCATCAAAAAAGAAACTGAAGCAAAAGCTTCTTCTGTGACTTCCACAAAGGAGAAAGAGGATGTAGCCCGGCTATCCAGCAGCTTTGAGTCTAACAAAAATAAGTTGGCATGGCCTGTAGAAACAGGCTTTATTTCCTCAAAATTTGGTAAGCAACCACACCCTATTTTGAAAGGCATTATGGTAGAGAATCAGGGGGTAGATATCCAAACCAACAAAGATGCACAAGTAAAGGCCGTGTTTCCCGGGCAGGTAGCTACGGTGGCTTTTGTGCCTGGGATGAATAGCGTAGTAATTCTTCGACATGGTGATTACTACACCCTCTACGCCCGACTGAAAAAAGTGAATGTGAAAAAAGGACAAACTGTAGAATCAGGCGATTTAATAGGCGAGGTTTTTACGGATAAAGAAGGTCTCTCTGAGGTTCAGTTTCAGGTTTGGAAAAGTAATATCAAACTGAACCCTGAGCACTGGCTTTCTGTTAGGTAGTACTTAGAAGCATGGGCTTCAATAAATTTATAGAAGCGCAATCTTGAAGGAATATATTATTCCTTATCTTTACATTATAAGACATTAAAGTTCACAATTATGCAAACTGTATTAGGATTTGGAATGCCAGGAGGTTGGGAGTGGATCATCATTGCACTGGTAGTGGTAATATTTTTTGGTGCTAAGAAAATCCCGGAAATTGCAAGAGGTCTGGGTAAGGGCATCCGCGAATTCAGAGATGCCACCAAAGAAATTAAATCTGAAATCGAAGAAGGCGGCAAAGCCGAGACCAACAAGAATTAAACTTTAGATTTCGAAAATACTTAAATTAAGGCCATAGATCGCTATGGCTTTTTTTCTTAAAAGCCGGTATATAATTTAATAAGCCTGTGGGTATTCGAATAGTCAGTGTGCGTTTTATACTTTCTTTTTGGGTTTACTGTGGCCTGGTAGGTAGCTCAGTGCAGGCTCAGGTCATTGATAATACATCTCCAGCCAATCATTTTGATTACATACCTGATTTCACGTACGATGAAATTGCAGACCGTATTCAGTGTATTGAAAAGGAAATACCGTTGCATTTCAATGATAGGGTCAAGTCATTCATTGATTATTTCACAATCAGGGATCGGGCTTACACGCGAGGGATACTAGAAAGAGTAGATCTCTTTTTTCCAATTTTTGAAGCCTACCTGGCCAAACATAATTTACCTGATGAGTTAAAATACCTGGCTATAGTGGAGTCGGGGTTAAATCCTGCGGCGATTTCCCGTGCCGGAGCAGGTGGATTATGGCAGTTTATGCCATCTACAGGTAGAATGTTTGGGCTGCAAAAAGACTGGTATGTGGATGACAGGATGGATCCATTTGCTGCCACAGAAGCAGCATGCTTATACCTCAAAGATCTATACCGTCAGTTCGATGATTGGGAATTGGCCCTTGCAGCCTACAATACAGGGCCTGGAAACGTAAGAAAAGCCATTCGCCGGTCAGGCTACAAAAAGAGTTTCTGGGATATTTATCGATACTTGCCCAGAGAGACACGTTCTTATGTGCCTCAGTTTGTGGCTATTGCTTACACGGTAAATTATGCCGAATTGCACAACTTATTCGTTGCTCCAGAAGTGCCTATCAAAACGGACACCATTCATGTAAGCCAATACATGCATCTGGAGACACTTGCCAGCCAGGTCAATATTTGTTTGGATGATATTCTGGTACTTAATCCTCAGATCCAAAGAGGTGCTATTCCTGAAGACAGAAGGGATTTTGTGTTGAAAATTCCATACGAAGTAAAGTCCAAAATAATAGCCGACAGGGCATCGATATTTGATAGTGCCTCCAGAGTAGGCAAGGAAGAACTGGCCTATCTGGCGAGAAATCTTCCCGGCAGTACTTACGGCAGAGAGCGGCATACCTACAGGGTAAGAAGTGGTGATGTGCTCGGCTCTATTGCTGCCAACTACCACGTGAGAGTGGAAGATATTAAGCAATGGAATAACCTCAGAAGCAACCTGATACGTGTTGGCCAGCGTTTACACATTTGGGTGCTGCCAACTTACAGTAGTGAAACAGCCGATCAATATATAGTAAAAGGGTTACCACAAAATAATAATTCTCAGGAGCTGGGCTCTGGTCAGTATCATCGTGTACAATGGGGAGATACTTTGTGGAGCATATCCCGCCGATACAGTAATGTATCTATTGACGAAATTAGAAAACTTAACAATTTATCAGGGAACACAATTAAACCGGGTCAACTTTTGAGACTAAGCAGTCAGTAAGTCAAAGATCTTAATATTGGTGAATCCGGTATTCCCTAAAAACAGTAATCATGCTAAGAGATTCTTCTAAGACGCTATTCTTCTTTTTTTGTGGATTATTAATAGCTATCTCCTCCTGTAAAACACCCGAAGAAAAAAAGGCAGAGGAAAAATATTACTTACCTAAGGCAGGTGGTGAAGTAGGTGAAATGCTTGTTGTGATGGATAGCGCCAAATGGAAGGGGCCTCTGGGTAGGGCAATAAGACAAAATTTTGCAGGAAGTGTACCGGGGCTACCTCAGGATGAACCTTTTTTTGACCTAAAATACATTTCACCCAGGCGCTTCAACAACGTACTTAAGTTTGCCAGAAATATTGTAGTGGTTCTCACCCTCGAAGGAAACAGTCTGGATAGTAGGGAGCTAAGAAAGAATTTTACGCCAGAGTCGCTGGAAAGAATTCGGACCGACGAAAACCTTTTCATGACCACCCGCAAGGATGAATATGCCCGAGGGCAGGAAATCATGTATCTGTTTGCCTCTACGGATGAGCAGTTGCTCCAGAAATTGGAAGAGAATGGAGACAGGCTGGTTGGACATTTCAATCAACTAGAGAAAAAGCGCATTGCAGAAAAGCTCTTTGCGCGCTCGGAGAATAACATCAGTCAGGCGATATATGATGACCACCAGTTCCACATCAAAATCCCTTACGGATATGACCTGGCAAAAAACCTGCAAAATTTTGTATGGGTAAGATTTCTGGATCCTGAGTTTGAGCAAAATTTTTTTGTCCATCATCAACCTTACGTTTCTGACGAAATATTTTCTACCAAGGACATGGTGAGCTTTCGTGAGGAGATTACCCAGACGATGCTTCGCGATGTGGAAAAACCGCAGCTTTACATGACCTACCAGCCTGAGTTACCTTTTCAGGTGAAAGAAGTCAATTTCAATGGCAAGTATGCGCTGGAAACGAGTGGATTATGGAAGCTCAGCGACAACTCTGCCGGCGGGCCATTTTTAAGCTATACCTTTGTAGATACTGCGCTCAACAGGTTGTATTATCTGGAGGGATATGCCTACGCACCGGGCGAAGATAAATTGATGTTTATGCGAGAGATCGGTGCAATACTAAACTCTTTTGAAACAGAAAGTGAGCGTCTGGCGAGCCAGGCAACCAACTAACCTAAACAGTACATAATGGCGAAAAAGCATAGAAGGCAGGAAGCACTGGATTTCCATTCAGAAGCACCAGCCGGTAAGATTTCAGTGGTTCCTACCAAACCATTGTCCAGTCAGCATGATCTGGCATTGGCATACTCCCCTGGGGTCGCCGAACCTTGTAAGGAGATTGCAGCCAATAAGGAAGAGGTTTTCAAATACACCGCCAAGGGCAATCTTGTCGGCGTTATTTCTAATGGCACGGCTGTATTGGGCCTTGGTGATATTGGGCCAGATGCATCCAAGCCGGTCATGGAAGGTAAAGGTGTCCTTTTTAAAAAATTCGCAGGTATCGATGTTTTTGATATCGAAATAGATGAAAAGGATCCCGAAAAATTTATTCAGATAGTAAAATCACTGGAGCCCACATTTGGGGGTATCAATCTTGAGGATATCAAAGCCCCGGACAGCTTTTTGATAGAAAAGACTTTGCGCAGGGAGATGAATATCCCTGTGATGCACGATGATCAGCACGGAACAGCCATTATATCAGGTGCAGCCCTCCTCAATGCCCTGGAGATTGTCAAAAAAGATATTGATAAGGTAAAGGTAGTTGTCAATGGTGCCGGTGCAGCCGCTATGGCTTGTACAGATCTCTATATTTTTCTCGGAGTTTCTCCAGCCAACATAATAATGTTGGATAGCAAAGGCGTGCTAAGAAAGGATAGAGGTAACCTCGATGAAAGCAAAAGCAAATATGCTATCGATACCGATATCAGTACTTTGGAAGAAGCTTGTGTAGATGCGGATGTATTTTTAGGCCTTTCAAAAGGAGATGTACTTACAGCAGAAATGCTGCGAAGTATGGCCAAGGATCCTATAGTTTTTGCCCTGGCTAATCCTGATCCTGAAATTGACTACCATCTGGCAATGAAAACCAGGGATGATATAGTGATGGCCACAGGCAGGTCTGATCACCCCAATCAGGTCAACAATGTGCTGGGCTTTCCTTATATCTTTCGTGGTGCCCTGGACGTACGATCTACCAGCATCAATGAAGAAATGAAACTGGCGGCTGTAAAAGCATTAGCAGACCTTGCCAAGGCAGAAGTGCCTGAAATTGTAATAAAGGCCTATGGCGGGAAGCCTATTAGATTTGGCAGAAGTTATCTGATCCCTAAGCCACTAGACCCAAGGCTCATTACTACCATATCTCCGGCGGTGGCTAAGGCAGCCATGGATTCGGGGGTAGCCCGCACGCAAATTGAAGATTGGAGCCAATATGAAATGGCGCTGCTCGATAGGGTAGGTGTTGACCAGCGACTTATGTCACGGGTGATCAGCCGTGCTCGAAAAGACCCTAAGCGCATTGTATTTGCAGAAGCTGATAATGAGACAATCCTGAAAGCGGCACAAATGTGCATGGATGAGCGCATTGCCGAACCAATATTATTAGGTAGCAAAAAGAAGATCAGAAAAATCATCAGTGACAGGAGACTGGATTTGGAT
Source organism: Cyclobacteriaceae bacterium (assembly GCA_965227155.1). Taxonomy (GTDB): domain Bacteria; phylum Bacteroidota; class Bacteroidia; order Cytophagales; family Cyclobacteriaceae; genus UBA6059. The sequence goes on along the minus strand of OZ245731.1, from coordinate 1,133,953 downwards.
AATTGTATAATTGTAGAGCCCGGTGAAAATCGTAGGAAAATTGAGGAGTATGCTGATATTCTTTATAAAAAGCGTCAGCGCAAGGGGTTAACCCGCTATCAGGCAGGAAACTTAATTCTGGATCAGAATTATTATGGAGCCATGATGGTGGAAATGGGTGAGGCGGATGCCCTGATTTCTGGATTGTCTAACGATTATCCTAAAACAATCCTGCCGGCACTCCAAATCATTGGTAAGGAAGATGATGTGAACCGCGTGGCAGGCATGTACATTATGCTCAGCCAGAAAGGAGTACATTTCTTTGCAGACACCACCGTAAATCTCAACCCATCGGCAGATGAATTGGTGGACATCATAGGCTTGAGTACCAAAGTGGTTCATTTCTTTGACTATGAGCCGAGGGTTGCAGTGCTATCGTACAGTAATTTTGGTTCTGCCAAAGGCTCAGTGCCGCAAAAAGCAGCTGAAACTGTACGTAAAGCCAAAGAAAGATGGCCGCACCTCATCATCGATGGTGATATCCAGGCCAATGTAGCACTCAACAAAGAAATTCAAACAGCAAATTATCCTTTTAGTAGTCTTTGTGCCAATCCCGCAAATACATTAATTTTCCCTGATTTAGCATCAGGAAATATTGCCTATAAACTTTTGATGGAGCTTGGTGGAGCAGAAGCTATAGGGCCGATCCTTATGGGCATGAAAAAACCTGTACATGTGCTACAGGTTGGCAGTTCAGTAAGAGAAATATTCAATATGGTAGCGATAGCTGTCGTAGATGCGCAGGCAGCAAAGCAATAAGAGAGAATGATTACATATTTAAAAGGTAAGCTTGCTTACAAGGATCCAACTTTTGTGGTTATTGATGTAGGTGGTATTGGTTATGAAGTCAAGATTTCATTAGCCACGTACAGTGCTATCAAAGACAAAGAAGATCTATTATTACATACCTATCTTCACATCAAGGAGGATGCTCACACCTTATTTGGATTTGCGGAGCGTGCAGAAAGAAAACGATTTTTAGATTTGATCTCTATCAGTGGGGTTGGGCCTAGTACAGGACTCATGATAATGTCATCTTTATCGCCGGATGAATTGCAGTATGCTATTATTCATGAAGAGGTCAAGGTCATACAGGGCGTAAAGGGGATAGGCCTGAAAACCGCGCAGCGAATCATTTTGGAATTAAAAGATAAAATGAAAAAAGAAGGCCTGCTCGATAAAACAATAGATATTGCACCATCTCTACGCAATAGTTTGAGAGAGGAAGCGTTATCAGCCTTGATAACTTTGGGAATACCAAAGAATAATGCAGCGAAACAGGTGGATATGATACTGCGGGAAAGCGGCGCTGACATTACTATTGAAGAACTAATTAAACAAACTTTGAAAAGGACCTAGCGGATATTAAATCACCATTTTGAGTAATATAAAAGCTCATATTCTAACCTTCAACCTACTGATCTTACTGTCCGGCTTCCTTGTATCACCAGTGGCTGCTGGTATGTCAGGGGGTATGCACTATTTTCAGCAGGACACCATTCCCGCTGATTCAGTAGCAGCTGATACTATTCCGCAACCTTACGAATCTACCTTCTTCCCTACTTTTGAGCCCTACGACAGGTATGGCGACCCATTTTCCAACCCGACCAGTGAATCACCGCTTTTTCTCGATGACCCCTCCAGTCTTGAAATGGACGTGGAAATCGACACGGGAATGAATTACACCATATTCGAGAAAATCGGTGATGTAAACTACCGGCCGGCTACTTACATGACTTTTGAAGAATTTGATCGCTATCAAAACCAGAAGTTGTTGCGGGATTACTGGAAAGAAAAATCGCTAGGTCTGGATGGAGAAAGTGCTGTAAGCGGCAGGCGCCTGATACCAAAACTCTACATCAGCCCCGTATTGGATAGGATATTTGGAGGTAGCTATGTTGATATTCAACCTAATGGATTCGTTAACCTGGATTTCGGTGGTCGCTGGCAAAAAGTTGCCAACCCCAGCATACCGGTAAGGCAGCAGCGTAATGGGGGTTTCAACTACAATCAGCAAATCAGTATGAACGTGGTTGGTAAAGTCGGGGAAAAGCTGGCCATTACGGCCAATTTTGACAATAACAATTCATTTGATTTTCAGAATAACCTAAAAGTTGAATACACAGGCTATGAAGAAGACATAATCAAAAGCATTGAAATAGGTAATGTGAGCATGCCTGTAAAAAACAGCCTTATCACGGGTGCACAAAGCCTGTTTGGTTTAAAAACCCAGCTTCAGTTCGGAAAACTTTATGTCACAGGTATAGTATCCCGTCAGCAAGGTAGAAATGAAGTTATCAATGTAGAAAGTGGCTTTCAGGGCCGAGAATTTGAGGTTCAGTCCTCCAATTATGATGATAACCGACATTTCTTCCTTGGTCATTTCTTCAGAGACAACTATGAAACGTGGCTTTCCGGCTTGCCACAAGTGCTTTCCGGTCTGAATATTACAAGGGTTGAAGTGTATTCACTCAACCGAAACAACGATACACAAACACTGCGAAATTTCGTAGGTCTAATGGACCTGGCGGAGGGTTCAGTTATTTACAGACCAGATAATCCCAGCATTGGCTCCGGCAATGGAGGCCCTAATGATAATGCAGCCAACAGGTTATTTGAGGTTATCAGCAATGATCCGGGCATTCGCAATATCGATGATGCCAGCGGTATATTGGAAGAGCAATACGGATTGGTAAAATCCACAGACTTTGAGCGCATCACCTCAGCCAGAAAATTGGATGACAGGGAATATTTTGTCAACCGGGAACTTGGATACATCTCTTTGCTTAGGAAGCTTCAGAATGATGAAGTGCTTGCCGTGGCTTATGAATATACCTACAACGGTCGCCGATACAAGGTGGGAGAGCTCATGGAGGATTATCAAAACCGCCAGGAAAGTGAGGCCATCGTACTGAAGCTATTGCGACCGACAAGGATTGACACTCGGGTACCGACATGGGATCTGATGATGAAAAATATTTACAACCTCAATGCAAGTCAGATTGATCGGGATGGATTCAATTTACGGGTGCAGTACCGCGATGACCTTACCGGTATTGATAACCCCAGCTTGCACGAAGGTGCGCGTACCAAAGATCAACCTTTGATCAGGCTGCTGGGGCTGGATCAATTAAACCCAAACAACGACCCTGCTCCGGATGGTAACTTTGACTATATAGAAGGTATTACCATTGATCCACGAAATGGCAATATCATATTTCCAGTGTTGGAGCCTTTTGGCCGCACGCTTCGATCATATTTTGATCCTACCACGGAGCAGAATCTGATCAATAAATATGTTTACGATACGCTTTACAACACCACCAAGGCTGATGCTGAGCTGGTAGCTTCCAAAAATAAATTTTTTATTGTAGGTAGGTTTATGTCAGGCTCGGCCAGTGAAATAGTACTGCCAGGGATCAACATAGCAGAGAATTCAGTAACTGTTATGGCGGGTAACACCCCCTTGACAGAAGGGCTCGATTATACCGTTGATTACAACCTGGGTAGGGTCAGAATCATCAATGATGGGGTACTAAATAGTGGTAAGCAAATTCAGATTTCTTACGAAAAGGCCGACCTCTTTAATTTCCAGACAAGATGGCTTACCGGTGCTAATTTTGACTACCGCTTCTCTGATGACATTAACTTTGGAGCGACCATTTTACACCTCAATGAAAGGCCGGGTGGTATCACGCGATTCAGAGTAGGCGATGAACCTACCCGAAACACTAAATATGGTTTTGACCTAAACGTAAATAAAGAAAGTCGGCTTCTAACCCGAATGGTCGATGCCCTACCATTTTTAAGTACTAAAGAGAAATCTACTATCAATTTTAGTGGTGAATTTGCCCAGATCCTTCCGGGTACATCAAACCTTGTAGATGGAGAAGGCACTTCTTACATTGATGATTTTGAGGCGGCAATTACACCTATCACCCTGGGCAATGGACCGCTATCCTGGATGCTGGGTAGCACGCCCAGCACTCCTGATGATCGATATGATTTAAGTGCACAAACCGGCAATGATCTCGGTTATGCATACAAAAGAGCTAAGATGGCATGGTACGTCATTGATCCGGTTTTCTATTTAAATAGCTCTATCAATAAACCGGATAACATCACTTCGGATGATACTCAAAATCATTATGTAAGGGCGATTTCTCCACAAGAGGTTTTCAGGCAGCAGGACCGACAGCTGGTGAATACCAACTTACCCGTATTTGATATCGCCTATTATCCATCAGAAAGAGGTCAATACAATTACAATCCTGATCTGACACCCTCGGGATTACTTCCTGATCCTGAAACCAACTATGGTGCCATCACCAAAGCCATCACTAACGAAGTGGATTTTGACAAAACCAACGTGGAATATCTTGAATTCTGGATGATGGACCCTTTCATTGAAGGTGAAAGAGGCCGTGTATTGGATGGAATTTTCAATCAAAACAATACCACTGGTGGCGAATTGGTCTTTAATCTGGGTAATGTATCGGAAGACCTGATGCGAGACGGCAGGCATGCTTTTGAAAATGGCCTCCCACCAGACTATGACTCAGCCAGAGTTGTGACCAATGAATGGGGACGCGTCACTACGCAAACGTATATCAATGATTTCTTTGATAACAATCCAGATACCCGGGGCAATCAGGACGTTGGGCTTGATGGATTGAAAAGTAACGATGAAGCTGCCTATTTCGGGAGTAATTTCATCAACCGCTTGTCTGTAAACGGGCAAGCGCTACAGCAAATTCAGCAGGATGCCTCTGCGGATGATTTCAGATATTACCTGGGTCCGGATTTTGATGCAAGAGATGTGAAAATTCTGGAGCGTTATAAGAATTTCAATGGCATGGAGAACAATACGCCCATTGCCACAGGCGGTACCACTTTTGCGCCTCAGGGATCGCCAACACCTGAAAATGAGGACCTCAACAGAGATAATACATTAACCGATCTAGAGGATTACTATGAATACCGACTGGAATTAAAGCCGGGCGAATTGGAAGTAGGTAAAAATCATATTGTTGACAGGATTGTTGATCAGTCAGGGGAGGCGACCTGGTATTTATTCCGCATTCCCATTCGTGATCCTGACAATATCATCGGTAATATTTCCGGCTTTAAATCCATGCGGTTTATGCGTATGTATATGACCGGATGGAGGCAGCCTGCCGTATTGAGAATGGTGAAATTCCAGCTGGTGGGTAGCCAATGGAGAAAATACCTTGAATCATTGAACGAAAAGGGCTTTAACGAGGTACCCGAATCTTATACTTCTGACTTTAATGTATCTGTTGTTAATATCGAAGAAAACAGTGCTGATGCAGAGGGCAAGACACGATATGTAGTGCCTCCCGGAATCAATAGAGACTTTGATAACACAACAGTTATTCAGCGAAGAAATAATGAGCAGTCGCTGCAGATTTGCGTGGAAGATTTGGAAGACAGGGATGCCCGGGCTGTATTCAAAAATGTAAGCCTCGATCTGTTGCAGTATGGTCGAATTAAGATGTTTCTGCATGCTGAAGCCCATGCCGGTGATATTGTAGAGGATGATGAGGTTACGGCCTTTTTAAGGTTTGGTACAGACTTCACCGAAAACTATTATGAGGTGGAAGTACCTATGAAAATCACACCTCAAAATATTAGTGGCAGCGGCGATGAAATCGCTCGTTTGGTATGGCCATTAGAAAATGAGATTGACCTTGCTATTGATGAATTGTATGCCCTCAAATCACGTAGAAATAGGAGTGGTCGCAGTTTAGAGCTACCATTTACTGGTGCGTCAGACAATGGTCGGTACCAACTTTCTATCGTCGGTAGACCTGACATGAGTGCAGTAATGACCATGATGATCGGTGTGCGTAACCCCTCTAGTGAAGACAAGGCGCCAAAATCAGTTTGTATTTGGGCCAATGAATTGCGAGTGACAGATTTTGATACAGAAGAAGGTTGGGCTGCCAATGCAAGGCTATCTGCTAAGCTGGCAGATTTTGCAACTGTTACGGCTTCTACCCGATACACAAGCTATGGCTTTGGCAGCATTCAGCAGCGTATTTCTGAAAGAACCCGCGAAGAAACCACACAGTATGATGTCTCTGCTAATATAAATGTTGATAAGCTGCTGCCTTCAGGGTCAGGGATTAAGATCCCAATGTTTGTGAGCTATGAAAAGTCTCGCATCACACCTCGTTTTGACCCACTTGATCCTGACATTCCCCTTGAAGCTTCCCTGCTTGGCTTTGAAAGTGATCTGGGTAGACAAAACTACCGCCAGCTTGTAGAGGATCGTATGGAACGCCGGTCACTCAACTTTACCAATGTAAGAAAGGAGCGTACCAATCCGGAATCCAGACAGGATATCTGGGATATCGAAAACTTCTCTTTCAGCTATGCTTACAGTGATATTCAAACCAGCAATGTCAATACGGCAGAATATGTGATGCGCCAGTACAGAGGTGGCGTTGCATGGAATTTTGCTCCTAAAGAAAAACCCATTGAGCCCTTCAAGAATATCTCCTTTTTGGATGGTAAATACTTGCAGTTGATCAAGGATTTCAATTTCAATCCTGTCCCTGGAAACCTATCAGTAAGAGGAGATCTGGATCGCAGGTTTGAGAAAACACAACTAAGAAATGCTGACCTCACTACAGATGGCATAGATCCATTTTTCCAGAAGCTTTTCACTTTTAACCGCACCTATAATATGAGGTGGAACCTGACCAAAAGCTTGAGTCTGGACTATTCAGCCGTTGCTCGCGCGATCATTGATGAACCAGAAGGCGACATTGACACCCAGGCAAAACGTGATAGTATATGGAATAATGTCAAGCGGTTGGGCAGAATGAGAAACTACAATCAGACAGTTGCCGCTAATTACAGGTTACCGCTTGATAAAATACCGATTACCGATTGGATCAGTGCAGATGTTCGATACAGCGCTTCATTTGATTGGATGGCAGGGTCTATAAACCAGCAAGACAGTTTAGGGAATTTAGCAAGCAACTCACGGGAGCGGGCGGTAAATGGTAAGTTTGATTTGGTGGGTCTGTACAATAAAATATCATTTCTTAAAGATATAAATACACCTAGCAGGACCCGGTCTACCCGCGGTGCGCCAAGGCAGGATGCTGATTCGCTGGATATCAAAAAATCTCAAAATAAGGTGGCCAAAGGGTTTCTGCGGCTATTAATGTCGCTTCGTTCTGTTAATTTCTCTTACAGCATCAGGGAAAATACTATTTTGCCGGGCTTTAAACCTACACCGTTTTTGTTTGGGCTTGATGAGGACTTTAATGCACCGGGCAGAGGCTTTATTTTTGGTAGTCAGGATGCCGATGTGCGATTCAGGGCCGCAGAAAATGATTGGTTGGCCAAAAGTAGATTCTTAACCCAGCCGTTTACCCAAAACCTGACTGAGGATCTAAATATACGCGGAAGCCTGGAGCCTTTCAATGACCTAAAAATTCAACTGGATGCCAGGCGGCAATCCACAGGCAATTTCCAGGAGATATTCCGTTTTGATCCTGACTCTGCTAATGCTTTTGTGTCGCTCACGCCTGCAAGGTCGGGTAGCTATACCATAAGCTATGTGGCCATCAAAACAGCCTTTATAAATGATATTGATGATGATGAATATATTCATCCAACCTTTAATGAATTTGTAAGCAATCGGGAGATCATCAGGAGCAGGCTCAATGAGATTAATCCAGCAGGCGAATATCGAATTAACTCGCAGGATGTGTTGATACCTGCATTTTTGGCCGCTTATTCGGGTGCTGATGCTAATAGCATAACGCTGACACCATTCCCTAAGACACCAATACCAAACTGGCGGGTTGATTATGCAGGCCTCTCAAAGATTCCGGCCTTACAGGAGATTTTTTCCTCTGTTAATATTACACACGCCTACCAGTCTACTTTCAGTGTAGGCAATTTTACCAATTCATTGTTGTACGATGAATCTTTGGACCTGAGCAATAGGGTAACTGACTACCCATTGGCAAGCCAGGTTACTGAAAATGGACTTGTTCCAGTGTATGTGATCAACCAGGTGGCCATCACAGAGCGTTTCTCCCCGCTGATAGGGATCAATGTGCGCACCAAAAATCAACTAACTGCGAAGATCGATTACAAGCGAGAGAGAAATTTGGCGTTGAACCTTTCCAACAGTCAAATCACAGAAATGACCAGCAGTGATATCTCATTTGATATCGGATTTACAAAGGATAAATTCAAGCTGCCTTTCAGGGTACAGGGTCGCACCATTACCCTGGAAAATGACCTTCAGTTCAGGATGAGTTTTACCATCAGGGATACGAAGACCATTCAGCGAAAAATTGAAGAAACCAACGTGATCACCAATGGTAATATCAATTTCCAGCTGCGGCCTACGGTGAGCTACCTGATTAGCGATAAGCTTAATCTCACTATGTATTTTGAGCGTAACATCAATGAGCCTAGATTGACCAATGCATTCCGCAGAACCACTACTGCCTTTGGTGCTCAACTTAGATTCAGTTTGTCACAATAATTGGCATTGAATATTGATAAACCCTTTAATTTTAAGCTAAAGAAAATATTATGAACATACCTGCAGAACTTAAGTACACAAAAGATCACGAATGGATCAAAATTGAGGGTGATACTGCCACTGTTGGCATTACAGATTTTGCTCAGAGAGAATTAGGTGATATAGTTTTTATTGAGATTGAAACCGTAGGTGAGCAAATAGATAAAGGGGAGGTTTTCGGTACTGTAGAGGCAGTAAAAACTGTTTCTGATCTTTTTATGCCTGTTACCGGTGAAGTAATTGCTTTTAATGAAAGGCTGGAATCAGAACCTGAATTGGTTAACAGTGATCCTTATGGTGATGGCTGGATGATCAAAATAAAAATAGGTGAGCCCTCTGATGTGGATGAGCTTTTGACAGCTGATTCTTACAAAGAAGAAACCGGCGCTTGATAGCATATAGGTTCAGCATATTTGCAGCAATCTGGCTTATGCTGATAACCTATGGTAGCTTGGTGAGCTTTGAGCCTGCTGTAGGAGGTTGGCCCGGTATAGACAAGGTGGTTCATTTTATTTTTTACCTGGTCCTGACATCACTAATACTGCTAAGCCTCACTAAAGAATGGAATTTGAATTTTAGCTCTATGATTTTTCTGGTGGTGGCGGGTACCATCACTTTTGGGATTGGAATAGAAATGATTCAGCGGCATATTCCCGGCAGGTCATTTGAATGGGCAGATATACTAATCAATACAGTGGGAGCGTTAACAGGATATTGGTCATATAAAAAGTGGTCTTAAGCTTTAAGCTTTGTATGACAATTACTATATTTGACTTTATTGTTATTTTTAATTGGTAAACAATCATCTAATGGAAGCAAAGAAAAATCCTAAAGCGGATCTCGAAAAGATGAGCCTTATGTTCCTCCACCTTGGATTGGTCATAAGCTTAGCCTTGGTTATTACCGCTTTCGAATGGAGGTTTTATGAAGAAGGTGATGCAATGGACCTTGGTCAGGTAGAAGATAATTTCGAGGATCTTATGGAGATTCCGCCAACCGAGCAGCCACCACCCCCTCCACCAAAAATTCAGCAACCTGAAATCATAGAGGTTCCTGATGAAGAAGAAATTGAAGAAGAAATTGAAATCGAACTGGACGTAGAGATTACCGAAGAAACCGAAATTGAGGAGATCGTATTTGAAGAAGCTCCTGAAGAGGAAGAAGTCGAAGAAATCTTTACCATAGTAGAAGACCAACCAGAGCCTCCAGGGGGTATGGGTGCGTTTTACCAGTACATATCTAAAAACTTGAAATATCCTTCTCAAGCAAGAAGAATGGGTATCGAGGGAAAAGTATTCGTGCAATTTGTTGTGGATAAAGACGGTACACTGACTGAAGTGCAGGCGGTAAAAGGTATCGGCGCAGGTTGCGATGAAGAAGCAGTAAGAGTTATTGCAGCGGCTCCAAAATGGAAGCCTGGCAAACAAAGAGGCCGAGCTGTAAAAGTTAGAATGATACTACCAATTACATTTAAATTAGGTTAAGAGATAATTGAAAGGCCACATCAAAGTGGCCTTTTTTATATCCAATATAACTAATTATTTAGTTGATAGCGTGATTAATATCACCGCTCCTCATAATCCACGTCATATTTTCGTAGGTCAATCCTTTGTTAATTAGTACTGTAAGCAAAAAGGTAATACGTACTCATTAAAGAAGATTGCCATGGAAACAATAGCACGATCAACACAAAAAGGAGTAAAGACCCCTCAAAGGCCACACCATGAAGACGAACTTCGACAGGCCGAACCCCACGTAAAGAAGCTCATCACGGAACGAACCATATACAGTTCGGAAACTTACCAGCAGCTCATAGATATTAAAAAGCAGCGCCACGAGTCAGATAAAAGTCGTGCCAAGTTATTTTTTGCAATTGGCTTGGTGATCAGTCTTTTAGCAGTAATCACTGCATTTGAGTGGCAATTTGTCGATGAAGGTCCTTATACAGAATTGCAGGCACATGAGATGGACCGGTTTGAAGAGACACTGGATATTCCCAATACTACACAACCACCGCCCCCACCACCTGAAAATAACCAGGCTCCTGTAATTGTGGAGGTGGATGATGAAGTCATCATCGAAGAGGTTGAGATAAATCTGGATGTAGAAATGACAGAGAATACCAAAGTAGAAGAAACGGTCTATGAGATGGATTTGGAAGTAGAAGAGGAAAAAGCAGAGGAGATTTTCACTATTGTAGAACAACGACCTCAGCCTGTTGGAGGTATAGCAGCCTTTTACGCCTATGTAGCCGATAATTTAAAGTACCCTACTGAAGCTGAAAGAAACGGCATTCAAGGTAAGGTGTATCTAAAGTTTGTAGTAAGTAAGGATGGTTCTATCAGCGATGTGGAGGTATTGAAAGGGATAGGATTTGGCTGTGACAAAGAAGCAGTAAAAATAATCGAGAATTCTCCCAGGTGGGAACCCGGAAAACAACGCGGACAACCTGTAAATGTCTACATGACCTTACCCATAGCATTTGTTTTGAAATAATAAAAGTCCTTTTTGTTGATCGTCGTTGTGAGCAGCTACTACACTATGTTTAGTAGCTGCTCTTTTATTTTCTCCAGCTCCTCTTTCATTTGTACTACATGCTGCTGAATAATGCTGTCAGATGCTTTTGATCCTATGGTATTGATTTCTCTGCCAATCTCCTGCGAAATAAAACCCAGTTTTTTGCCAGGCATATCTTCACTCGTCAGCACCTGCTCAAAATATTCCAAATGATTGGCCAACCTGGTTTTCTCTTCACTGATATCAAGTTTTTCTATGTAGTAAATAAGCTCCTGCTCAAAGCGATTTGAGTCAATGTTTTCTTTCCCGACAAACTCCTCAAGATTACCCCTAATTCTATTTTTGATCTTTTCAATCCGTGCCGGATCCTGCAGATTGATGGCTTGTAGGTTTTTGGAAATATCCCTGATATTATCAATGACCTGGTTATGAAGAGCCTCACCCTCCTGCTTTCTAAAAGCATTGCATTGTGAAATAGCTGATAGCAAACATTGCCGGATTAAATCCCAATCGATGCCCACACTAGCATCTTCCTCCACAGCCAGCACTTCGGGTAATTGTAACAGCCTGGCCATTATATTGTCAGTGGGGATACTACGCTGGCTGGCAAAAGCCTTGAGCTTTTCGTAACCTGATTCAAGTATTGCCTCATTAATCCTAAGGGTATACCCCGATTCTGATTTTGGTGTGTATTCCAAAACCACGCTTACTTTACCTCTCTTCAATTCGGTCGTAATAAGCTGACGGATCTCGTACTCTTTATCAGCAAACTCTTTGGGCAGTTTAAGATGAAGGTCTAGAAATTTTGAGTTGAGGGTTTTTACTTCTACGGATAGGTTTGCCTTTTCATGGTCGAGAGCGGCAGTCCCATATCCTGTCATGGATATAATCATAAAACAAAAATACTACAGACCCCTAAAAATCATAGCCTAGAGTTAGGTGAAAGCGCGGGCTACCCACAGTATAGTCTTCAATGGGCCATGCTAAATCCATTTTCATGTAGTAACCTAGCAGTACAGTGCGTAATCCAGCACCATAGCTGGCAAGCCATGGACTCTTTGAATTGTTGATGGTAGCTTCAAAAACTGAGCCGGGGAATTGGATAAATTGTGTGTTTACATCATTATCCTCTTTGAATGGAGAGGCCCCCGTCCACGCTGAACCCACATCATAAAACCCGACCAGTTGGAAGTTCCTAAAAAAGTTCGATGAGATTGGGCCTCGCAGAAAGTATTTGAAGACAGGAAAGCGCAACTCTGCATTAAACAACAAAGCATCGGTACCATTAAACTTGTTGTAATCAAAGCCCCGGAGGTTAGTTACATATTCTACAAAAAGCAGCTTTGAATTATCAAAGCCAGTTTCTGTACGTAGCGGATCATTTTGACCTGTAGATTCTGTACTGTTAAAAAGCCAGTTATCCATACCACCAATCAGGTAGCTGGGTGTATAGTTACCAAAGAACTTACCATAAAATAGCCGCGTAGCAAAGATCAACTCTCTGTGAATCTTCTGGTAATGGCGTGCATCAATGTAAAAATTATTGAAGCTTCGAGCATTATCATTCATGCTTGTAAAATGCTTAAAGCCGACTTTCGCCCTGGTTCCCTCGTAGAGATTTAATCCATGCACAATGCTATTATCAAAAACCACCTCTGTTTCGGAACCTATGTAGCTCACGCTGTTGTCGGTCTCAATATTGGGAGGTGTGGTGGATAAGGTTCGGAAATCAAGATCGAGGAAACGGGTAAAGGCAAAATGCGGCGTAAAATCAACCCTTAATGAATTGGTAAGTGGTAAACTGGCACCAACGGAGAACTTGTTCAACTGGTATTTTTGTAGGATAGATTCTGTTTGTTGCAGAATTACTCGGCGGTCATATCGAACCTTGAAATCTACCCGATATTTTAGGAACTGATACTCCCCAAAAATATCTCCAGACTTAAGGTCTGAAATAGCCATTACCCCACCATAAAACTTATGGTTTTCCAACATGTCATTCATGGAAGTTTCCAGCAGTATGCCAAAACCGCGCAGAGGGTCAATGACAAATGAGGTGACTACATTGTCGGCACTAAATCTTGTATCGTAAGGAAATGGGCCCGAAACGGAGGTTGTCTTTTCCAGCTTTCTGTAATTTGAAAGAAAAGAGAAATTGTTTTCGGCTGTCCTGTCTTCAATTTCATCTTCAAAAACATAATTGTCTGTATCGACAAATTCCTCCTCACCCTCAGGTAGTTGCTCCTCTTCTACCTCATCATCATTTTTTATAGTGTCCCTTGGAGTGGTCTCTGCCTTTGTATTATCAAGCCGCTCTTTCAGTAAACGGGCCTGCTCTATTTCTTTTCGTAAGGTGAGAGGGGTGAAAATGCGCTGATTGAGGTCGAAATTCTTATAAAAGAATATTTTTTCCTGACCCTCATCCAGCATAGTAAAGGCGATATTTCTTGTTGGGAAATGAATGTCATAATTGATAATACTGGAATTGAAATTAGACACTTGCTGGAAAGTACTGTCGAAGAGACTGTATTTATATAAGTTAAAGATTCCTTTTTGGTCGCTCAGGTAATAGGTCTCAAAATAACTCTGAGGATTTGGATAATAATCCTTGGCAAGTGTGTTGGTCAACCTTAGATAGTTTGTAGTAGTGGTATCCAAATCATAAAGGAACAGATTGAAGTTGTCAGTTACCTGTTCCACATCCTCCATTTGATAGCCCACTGAATCAACCTTACGGTTGCTACTAAAGATGATCACATCCCTTCCTGGTAGAAACCGGGGCGTAATGTCATCCCATTTGTCAGATGTCAATCTTCTGATAGCATTTCTGGTAGTACTGATAAGATAGAGATCGCTGGCACCGTTCACATCAGCACTGAGGATGGCTAAGCGGCCATTGTCGTTGAATGAAAAATCTCTGATGTTGTCAAATCTCAGCAGAGGCTTTTTTTGTATTTCCTTGGTCGGTATATGATAGGTTGTGAGTTGGTAAGAACCATATTGGGCCTGGATGAAAGCCAAATTTTCATCATCGATCCAGTTAATTAATGGCAGGTCATAATCTACTTCCTGGTTGATTACATGATATCCCCCGGAAATAAGAGCTTCCTTATCACCAGTGTTGATATTTTTCACAAATACTGTGTATTTGCCCCTGTAGTTTTCTGAATAAGCCACGCGGGTGCCATCCGGGCTTATTTTCACCTGATGGTATTTAGCGGAAGGTCTGCTATCAATAAGCAAGTTATTGTTGTCCGGATTTACATAGCTCGAGGCAATCCGGTTATTTGCAATTTGATAATAAGCTTGCCAATCTGCCATAAATTGTCGGAAAGGCACACCCAGCGTACTGGCAATACTATTCTCTTCATTACGGATGATCCGCGTTAGGTTGAGCACATTAGAGATATTGCTTTTGCCGTATTTGTTGGCAATGTAGTTCCAAACACTTTGCCCGGCTATTTCCCCCTCTTCACCTTCGAGGCGGTTTAATTTTTTTACGTTTTCATTTGACAGCAGATCGCGGATATAATCATCCATTTCTACACTCCAGCCCTCGGCTACATATCTGGCAGCGCCTTCCACAAACCACTGTGGTAAGGTAAGCAGGTAGCTGCTTTGAAACATATCAGCAAGGCTTCCGCCAAACATCATGTCGTTGATCAGCATTCGGGAAATTCGTAGGAGTAGCTCCTTCTTGAATTCAGTGACCGTACCGGTGAATGGGATCTCAGTTTGAAGCTTTACGAAGTTGGTTTGCCCACCAACGGTAAAAACCTCATCATTCATCCCAATATTACTTTGCTGAAGGTCTTTTACGCTATTGTAAATGAAAATTTTGGTTTTGGCATAAGGTGCATAGCCAAGCAGGTCCGTGATTCTATCAAACTCATCTTCCAGATAATTGATAGCTAATTTGGCCTGTTCTTTGCCCCCTGCGTAATAATAAACATCGAAATTATCTGTGCTGTAAAATAACCAGTCAAACTCTTTATACTGCACCCTGTTTTTGCCAAATTCTCTGCTACCTATTATCTGACCATTGACCAGCAGCGGTAAAAAAATAGATGCTAATAAAATCAGTACCCGAATGCTATATACCATATGATTTTTCATCATAATGCGAATAATATCGCTCTACATCCACAGCTTCATCCAAAGATTGCTGTGCAAGCAGAAAATTTACAAATTGTTGAGCATAATACGGTGCTAAAGACACACCTTTAGAGCCTAATCCATTAAAAATGTAGAACTTTTTTTCCTTGGGATGCCGACCGATCAAAGGTCTTCTGTCTTTGGTAGCAGGCCTTATGCCCACTTTGCGGTTGACTACTGTAATCTCAGCATTCAGAATATGGCTCAATTTTTCTTTCAATTCAGCTTCACTACGTTGATCAAAGGCTAGTTCTGTTTCTCTTCTATAAGTAGCACCAAGACGAAATAAGCCATCACCCAAAGGCACCATAAACACACCCCTGTTTAAAATGAAATCAAAACCTATTTCTGCCTTCACCTCCATTAGTTCACCCTTTACCGGGCTGAATGGTAACCAAGAAAAGGGTAGACTAGTTTCAGGTATGCCTTCACAAAATATCAACGCTTTGGCGGAGATTCCATTGTAGGTTACACCTGTATCATTTATACCAAGGTCTTCCCGCTTTAACAGAGCTTCTATGTAAATTCCCTTATCCTTTAACCATAAATTGTATTGATCAATGAGCCCTGCGATATCGAGATATCCCGCCTGATTGAGCATAAGTCCACCAAATGGGTCAACAATATTTTGGTTTTTGATAGTAGTGGAATGTACCTGGCTAATGAAAGGTTTGAAACCCGAATCGGCAGCTTTGCCCTGCCAGTCATTGCGCTCCTCATTGGAAATGAAAGGCCTGTAAATGCCTATGGGGAATAAAAACTGTTGCGATAAAAGTTGCTCCATAGCATTGTAGAATGGCTGTATGGCAGGAAAAAGCTTATCGGCATTCCAGCTTTTCACCATTTTTCTACCCGTAATTGGATTATACAAGCCGGCTCCTATCCACGAGGATTTTTGTGGGTTGGTATGATTCACTACTACATGAGATATACCGGCACGATAGAGAGTATAACTGAGCACAGTGCCTGCCAGCCCCTGACCCACAATGATATAATCTACAGTTCTTTTCAAATGCTAGAATTGAATGGCTTAATTTTAAGCTAGAGAAATTATCGCTCAATAATTACATCAAATATCTGGAGAAACGAAGAGAGAATGGCAGAGGTTAAGCAATTTACTTTTAATCCTTTTATGGAAAACACCTACGTGGTGTATGATGAGTCAAAGGAGTGTGTGATCATTGATCCGGGATGCTATACACAGGAAGAGCGGGATCAACTAGTGGCTTATATTGATGATAATGCACTTAAAGTGGTAAAGCTGCTCAATACCCACTGCCATATCGACCATGTGTTTGGCAATGCCTTTGTGAAACGACATTGGGGAGTAGATTTGTGGATACATCCAAAAGATGAAGAAACGCTAAGGGCTGTGAAAGTTTATGCCCCAATGTATGGTATTCCTAATTATGAGGAAGCCCTGCATGATCATTTTCTGGAAGAGGGTGATAAAGTCAATTTCGGGAATACCAGCATGGAAGTGTTGTTTGTGCCCGGTCATGCACCCGGGCATATAGCCTTTGTGCTACATGACGAAAAAGTATGCATCAATGGCGATGTTTTATTTGAAGGGAGCATTGGTAGAACTGATCTACCGGGGGGCGATTTCAACACATTAATTCAGAGTATCCACACTAAAATCTTCCCTTTAGGTGATGATTATAAGGTTTACACAGGCCACGGAAACCCGACGACTGTAGGCAGGGAAAAAATGACAAACCCCTTTTGCGCTTTGAAAGGATCATGAGCATCATTAAGCACATACCCAATCTGATTACTTCAGCGGGACTTCTATCAGGTTGCATAGCCCTGGTATTTGCGGCGCAAGGATATTTAATATGGGTACCCTATTGGGTGCTGTTGGCAGGTTTTTTTGATTTTGTGGATGGGTTTGCTGCAAGAGCATTGAAGGTAAGCTCACCCATGGGCAAAGAACTGGATTCATTAAGCGATATGGTAAGCTTTGGCTTATTGCCAGCTTTCACCATGTTTAAAATGCTTAATATCGGGTATCAGGATAGTTTTATTCCATATATGGCTTTCCTTATCGCTGTAGCATCGGCATGGAGACTAGCCTATTTCAATATTGATACGGAGCAATCAGATAAATTCATTGGTTTACCCACTCCAGCCAATGCCATTTTTATAACTGGTTTGATATTCATTCCGGAAAACTGGTATGGAGGATACAAATTTGAAATATTAATTATTCTGACCCTGGTTTTTTCCTGGTTGCTCAATGCCAGGCTGGAACTCATCGCTTTGAAGTTCAAAGGATATCAATGGAAAGGCAATGAACCAAAGTATTTTGTCATGCTGTTTACATTGATATTCATAATTATGTTAGGGTTAAAATCTCTTTCACTCGTTATCGTTGCATATATAATAACTTCAATGATTAACAATTTGATGGTTAGTAGGTCTGTAAATCAACAAGATGGTTAGTTAAATGCGAAACGTCATTTTCTTTTTAGGGATTGGGTTTTTGCTTAGTATGCTGCTCATCCAAAATACCTTGTTTGCTCAAAATTCGCCGTTAGCTGAGGGTGATTGGGTGAAAATTGCCGTCATAGAAGAAGGTGTGTATCGCCTTAACACAGAGGATCTGCAGCAGATGGGATTTAACACGGCAAATATCGACCCGAGAAATATTCAGCTTTGGGGAAATGGTGGCGGCATGTTACCGCAG
This sequence comes from Cyclobacteriaceae bacterium, assembly GCA_965227155.1. GTDB lineage: Bacteria > Bacteroidota > Bacteroidia > Cytophagales > Cyclobacteriaceae > UBA6059. Next base: position 1,115,975 of record OZ245731.1, on the reverse strand, counting down.
GGCAATAATATTCCGCGTCCGGCAGGCCTTCAGCAAAACAGTATCAGGGTAGTAGGAGAGGCTGATGGGCAATGGAATCAGGGTGATTATGTATTGTTTTATGGGCAATCTGCAGATGCACCATGGTGGTCAGCTGGTGGTGATTCCCTTGAGTATGAGCATAATATTTACAGCGATACCGTTTTCTATTTTTTCACTGTAGCTGCTGAGCATGGAAAGCGTATTCTTCAGAGTGATTTTCAAGCCCAGGGAACTGATATTCATCGGTCTTACAGAGCATTTTACACCTATGAGAATGATTTGGTAAACATCCTTAGTTCCGGAAGAAGGTGGTTTGGAGAAACTTTCTCTGCTAGTGGTGAAAGAAGCAGAAACTTCAATATTCCTACGCCGGGTCGTCAGAGTGGAAATGTATCTATTAAATCGGTGGTGGTAGGGCGTGCTCCGGCAGGCGCTTCATTTAATTTGAATTTGAACGGGAGCACATTAGGATCTCAGCAGACACCCTCATACCCTGATCAGACCTATGGAGATAAAGGCAGTTTAGCAGAGGATATTTTTCAGGTTAATGGTACTGAAGGCGCTGAACTTACCCTTCGTTACGAATACAACGGCCCCTCGGGCTCAATAGGAAACCTGGATTATTTCACGGTAGAATACCCAGCCAGCCTGGTGTGGCGCAGTAGCCAGCTCCTATTCAGCAATGTAAGCGAAGCAGGAGGCTTAAACATGGGTGTATTTGAAGTGGGACAATCACCACAAAATTTGAATGTTTGGCACATGGCCGATGTTCTAAACCCGGTATCCTTGGAGATTTCCGTAGAGGGTTCTCGATCAAGGTATCTGCACCAGGAGACAGAAGCCACACGCTTAGTGGCTTTCACACCTGAAACCACCAAACGACCTGTTTCTTTCCAATCCATTGCAAATCAGAATTTATGGGCTACAAATGGTGCAGATGCCATTTTTGTAAGTCATCCATTATTCATTGAAGAAGCGAGGCGGTTAGCGGATTTTAGGACAACAAATGATGGGTTGCAGGTGGAGGTAGTTACGCCAGGTCAGATTTACAATGACTTTTCTTCCGGCAAACAAGACATTACCGCCATAAGGGATTATGTAAGGCATCAATACCTGAGTGGAGGCAAGCGGCTTAAATATCTTTTGCTCTTTGGAGATGCTTCTTTTGATTATAAAAAGCGGCTGATCGTAGATCATAATTTTGTGCCGGTCTATGAATCAAGGGAATCACTGGATCGGCTTTTTAGCCATTCCTCTGATGATTATTACGGCTTTATGGATGATGATGAAGGAGAATGGGAAGAACGCTTTGATGTTAACTACCAGATGGAAGTCGGGGTAGGCAGGTTGGTAGTAAAGAGCAAGCAGGAGGCATTTGATCTGGTTAATAAGGTCATTAGGTATAGTTCAAGCGCGACAAGCCTGGGAGAATGGAGGAAGCGGATATATTTCCTGGCTGATGACGGGGATTTCAATATTCACCTGCGACATGCCGAACAGCTGGCAAATTACATGGACACGGCTCAAAGTCAGTACAACATACAAAAGATTTATGTAGATGCGTTTCCACAAGTGACTGAAGGTGGTAATAAATCAGTACCGGAGGCCACCAGAACCCTCAAAAATGCTATCAATGAGGGTGCTTTTATAATCAATTTTACCGGCCATGGCAACGAATCAAAATGGACGGAAGAAGATCTTTTTGTGGAGCAGATGATTGGTGATTTTACCAATAGAGTACGATTACCATTATTGGTCACAGCCACCTGTGAGTTTGGGAATTATGACAATCCACTTCGATTTTCCGGAGGAGAACAAATTCTGCTTTACCCCGATGGTGGTGCCATAGCATTGATCACTACTACCCGACCAGTAACCTCCAATACAAACCTGCCCGTAAATCAGGCTTTTTACGAGCATGCATTTACCAAAATAGACGGGCAGCATCCTCGCCTGGGTGACATCATGAAGGTTACCAAAAATAATTCATTGGCTGGCCCCATCAACAGGAATTTTGCCCTGCTGGGAGATCCTACTATGCAGTTAGCCTACCCGGAGTATGAAATTGCACTTACCAACAGTGCAGGTATGCCATTTGAAAATGATACCATCAAAGCCCTCGGTAGATATTCTTTATCCGGACAGATCACTGATCTAACAGGAAATCGAATTCCGGGTTTCAATGGTACACTACAACTGAGTGTTCTGGACAAGCCATTGGAAATTAGCACGTTGGGGGATGAAAATCCTGTTACTACTTTCCAGAGTAGAAACTCGTTGCTCTTCAAAGGTGAAGTAACTGTCTCGCAGGGCAGGTTCGATTTGGAATTTGTGGTGCCCAAAAACATTTCCTACAAAATGGGCAGGGGCAAAGTTGCCATGTATGCGATATCGGAGGATTTGCAAGTAGATGCCATGGGAGCAGAAGTAGACTTATTTGTAGGTGGCAGTGAGATTAATGTACCTGAAGATAATACCCCGCCGCAGGTCAGTTTATTTCTGAATGATTCTTCTTTTGTATCGGGGCAATCGGTTCCTAACAATCCCATATTATTGATGGGCATCTCCGACGAAAATGGTATTACATTATCGAGAACAGGTATTGGCCAGCAGATGCAGGCAATACTGGATGATGATATTGCTATACCCTTAAGTGATTTTTATATTGCTGCTAAAGATGATTTTAGCAGAGGTGTAGTAAGGTACCCACTCGGAGAATTGGAGGAAGGACGCCATACTTTAACAACTAAAGTTTGGGATACTCACAATAATTCTACTATCACTACAGTTGAATTTTATGTGGGCAACACAGCTGGGATTACTATATCCAATCTGCAGAATTACCCTAACCCGATGCAAAACCATACTACATTTTCATTTACACATGACAGGCCTGGGGAAGCACTCAATGTAGACCTCAACATTTTCTCCTTATCGGGGGAAAAAGTGTTTGGACAATCCTACTTCTTTGATGAAGCCCCACAATCCATCGATGCTATTGACTGGGATGGTTATTATGAAAATGGAGGAAGTGTTGTAAATGGGATCTATATATATGAAATTTCAATTAGAAGCTCCACAGATGGAGTGAAAACCAAAGCCTATAAAAAGCTTATAATTGTTAATTAACTATCTTTACCAACCGAAAAATTTACTTGATGATCAAGCGCTTTTTATTTGTTTTCCTAACCCTTGGATATATACTAATATCTTCCGGGGCCTGGGCTCAAACCGCAGCAATTATTTCCGGTCAGGATACTACCAGAAGACCGATCACTACGGCAGTTCCATTCTTAACATTTGCACCTGACTCAAGGGCTGCTGCCCTCGGTGAAGCCGGTGTTGCGACCAGCCCTGATGTAAATTCAGTACACTGGAACAACGCCAAGCTTGCTTTCATTGAGGAAGAGATAGGCTTTGCTGTAAGCTACATTCCCTGGTTGGGTAATGTGGTAGATGATATGTCGATATCCTACCTCTCAGGATTCAAGAAAATAGACAGAGTTCAATCAGTAGCTGCATCCCTTCGCTATTTCGATCTGGGTGAAATTCAACTAACCAATGAGCAGGGTATTCCTCTTGGCCTTGAAAACCCTCGCGAATTGGCATTTGACGGTACCTATTCCAGAAAGCTAACGGAAAATATGGGTGTTGGAGTAACCGCCCGATTCATCTGGTCTAACCTTAGTGGTAGTATTTCAGGTAATGCAGATGCCCAGGCTGGTACCAGCGTAGCAGTAGACTTGGGGTATTATTATAATAAAGACATTATGCTCAGCGGTAGAAATTCCTCTATTGCTCTGGGTGCAAGTATTTCCAATATCGGCGCTAAACTCACCTATTCCAGTGAGTCCAATGAAGACTTCATCCCGGTGAACCTCAGATTTGGGTCTGCTTTTACTACAAGTCTTGACCCTTACAATACCTTAACCTTTGTGCTGGACTTTAATAAGCTATTGGTACCTACACCGCCCGTTTATGAGACGGATGAAAACGGTAACTTCATTGTTGATCCTAATACTAACCAACCGGTTATTTTAAGAGGCAATGATCCCAATAGGCCATTGCTAAGTGGTATGTTTGGCTCTTTCTCAGATGCTCCGGATGGTTTTAGCGAAGAGATGCAGGAGGTGATGATCTCTACAGGTATCGAATATTGGTATAGAAATCTCTTTGCCGCTCGCCTGGGTTATTTTCATGAAAACAGGAATAAAGGAGCACGGCAATTTATAACAGCCGGATTGGGCTTCAGGTATCAGGTATTTGGTGTAGACTTTGCCTATTTGGTGCCAACCGAACAAAATCATCCTTTAGCGGAAACATTGCGCTTTACATTGTTATTTAACTTTGACAAAACACAAGAACCAGAACCGCAAGAGCCGAATTAATACATGATTGACAGAACACAAGCTCCTGCTGCAGGGGAGATTGAAAAAGTAGACTTGCAGGAAGCAGTACCCGTTCAGTTATCAAACGGAATTCCATTATACTACATTTCATCAGGCAAGTTGCCGGTGGTCAGGTTGGAGGTAATTTTCCAGTCAGGTGCATGGTATGAGCGTAAGAATGGCCAATCTTTCTTTGCTGCCAAGATGATTGCGGAAGGTGCAGCGGGCCACAGTGCACATGAAATTGCAAGCCAGTTTGAATATTATGGCTCCTTTTTGGAGGTTAAGCCCGGACTGGATAGGGTTAGCGCTGTAGTTTATACACTCAGTAAGCATCTGCGATCCGTTTCACAGTTGCTAAGAGATATCATAAATGCACCTGAATACCCTGAGAAGGAGCTCGAGATTCAGAAAAGGATAAAGAAGCAATCTGTAAAGATCAATCGGGAAAAGCCCAACATGCTTGCTTCGCAAAAAATCAAGGAAGCATTATTTGGTAGTGAGCATCCTTATGGCTTATCACTTTCAGAAGAGGCTATAGAGGCTATCACAGCCGATGACCTTCATGATTACAGAAGGACCCGATTGTGTGCACAGCCTACCATCATAATGAGTGGAGGAGTCACAGAAACTGATATCGAGGTAGTAAAAACAACTTTTGATCAATTGAAATTCAATGCCAATGTAAATGGCAATACCTCTTCACCTAAAGCAGTATCGCAACGCGAAATATTTGTAGAAAGGCCAAAGGCAATGCAATCTTCCATTAGGCTTGGATCTTTTATAATGCGAAAAGCGGATCCCTCATATTCGGAGCTAATGGTGCTGAATGAGATCTTTGGAGGTTATTTTGGATCGCGATTGATGAAAAATATTCGTGAGCAAAAAGGCTATACCTACGGCATATATAGTTCAATGGTAAACCTGTCCCAAGCCAGCATGATGATCATAGGCACAGATGTAAACAGGGAGGTGACTGAAGACACCTTAGCCCAAATCTCCTATGAAATGCAAAGGTTGCGAGAGGAATCTATACCGCAGGCAGAACTGGAGATCGCAAAGAATTATATGCTTGGCAACTTTCAAGCTTCTATAAACTCTCCCTTCAGCCTGGCAGACAAGTTCAAAGCTGTTTATTTCCATGAATTGGGATATAATTTCTATGACAATTTTGTAGACACTGTTAAGTCTGTGTCTGCAGAGCGGTTAAAGGAGTTGGCTAATGAATACCTGACCGAAGATAAGTTCTCAAAAGTGGTGGTTGGCGGTTATTAGTCCAACTGAATTATTTGAGGCTGAGCGGTCTCTTTGATCATAAAAAGAGCCGGAAGAGGGTGATAATCCACATTTTCATAACTAATCGGTAGTAAATCCACATTGTATGCATCTTTGATGCCCCATTTATTGTTGCGTTTTACTTTAAATTGACCAGGGCTTAATTCTGACAAAGCCTGGTATTGCGGCTGCAATGTGATTCTGCCATCTTTACCAGCAAGCCCATAGGTATCATCTTTTCGCAGGATAAAATACCCGGATGCTAATCGGATGATTTCATGATAAGTTAATGGTAACAGCTCCCTGCCCTGCGTATCAACCAGCCCAAAAAGTCCGTCTTTTTCTACTATGGTTATCCCATCTTTGAAAGGGGTCACCTGATCGTAATAGGGTTGCACAACCAACCGCTCCAATCGATCTACAAACCCCCATTTTCCACGAAGCATTACCGGACCCAGTCCTTCTGACCATGTGCCCACATATTCATATTGATTGGCTATTCTTAATTTATTGTTCCTATCAATGTAGCCATATTTTCCATCTTTTTGAATGCCTATAAATTCACCTTTGAAAGGAAATATCTTTTGAAACTGACTGTATTCAGGGATAATTACTTTGCCCAATTTGTCAATCAGCGAATAGTAATTTTTACTGATTAGGATATAATAGTTGTCATCTAATAATTCAGAGATGCTATCATATTTTAAACCAAAAACGGGTCTGCCGTATTTATTGATCAAACCTTTTTTACCTTTCTCGTCAATCTCCAGAAGGCCAAAACTGTGTGGCGTAAGCTGATTATAGGTTTCAAAAACCACCTCATGGCGATCATTAAGAAGGAGTTTTCGGTCTTGCTTCTGCGTGAGGTACAAGCCCTTATTGATCATGGTAATCTCACGGTACTGAGGTGGGATCAGCCACTGACCAAAGGCATTGATTACTCCATATTGCTCAGCCTGCTTTACGATAGCCCGCGCATATTTGAATGGGTACGCCAGATCATATTGACAGGGTATTGCAATTTTGCCATTAAAATCCAGGTAACCCCATTTCCCATCCTTCTGTACAGGAAATAATATCTCGCCTTGTGTTTTGATGAGTTCAAAAGGTTCATTGGTTAGCCGCCTGCCAAAGCGATTATACAAAAACCAGCCGGACTCTTTTTTTAATGCAAAAAATGTATTCTCATGTACTATGCTGTCGAACTCTAGTGGAAACAATGCGGTACCCAAAGGTTTGAGCACACCATATTTTGTGCCATCGGAAATGAGCAAGTGGAGAGAGTCCATCGAGTGTACCAGGGAGAGTGGCTGCTCTATGAGTTTTTTGCCTTGCTTATTGATCAGGTGGCCGGTTGGTCCATTTTTATAAAATAGCAGGTTTTGGTTGATAACCTCAATGGTGGTAGCCGTCACTTCAAAAAGAGGTTGCCTTTCTGAATCCTCGACCTTCCACCTACCAACGGGATAGGCAAGTATCCGCCCATTTTCATCAATTTTTATAGACTCATAAGTAGGCTTAATTTTGATAAAACCAACCGGATCGATCAAACCGGCCAGGTTTTCCCGATAATAAACCACATAACCATCCTTTATCACTTCGTATCGGGAATCATCTGTATTGGCTATGAGCGACCCATCTTTTCTTAAGAAATGCCCTGTACCTTCAGGGGTCAGCCCATACCATAATTGAGAGGTAATGGGCTCCAATAACTCATATTTTAGGCTGATTATGGATCGCCCCTGCACATCGATAACCCCGTATAGTGTTGGGCCTGTCAGCCCACTTTGACTAACAAGCAGTTGGTTTTGAAAAGGTTCGATACTGGAAAATTGAGGATTTATGCGTATTGTGCCAGTAGGGGATATTGTGCCATAAAAAAGTTGGCCTGAAATGATGCTGCGTTGACCAATTAGGAAATCGCCATATTCAAGAGGTGCTAAAAAGTCGTATTTTTTTTCACTTATCTTACGATTCTTTAGATTTAACAGCCGCCATTGCTTATTCTGAAAAACCCCCACACGATCTTCAAAAGGTGAAGTGTGTTGGTCTGACCAACCAAGGCTATCATAGATTGCTTCTATGATGATGGTTCCATTAGCATTTTGGATGCCCATTTTACCATTTTGCTTAAAAATGGTGTAGTCATTAGCTACTGTGGTCAGCACCTGCATCCATAAGATACCCACTAGGAATATTCTCATGTGCGCAAAGCTAAGATTTGAAAACGGGATGAACCTTACCTCTTATCAGATAGATTAATCAACTATGGGATTGTCAGCTGTATCTTTTTCCAGATTGAAAAGATCATTAAGCACGTCAATAAGTGTTTCAGCCTCGCCCCGTTTGCAAGCCGCTTTGAGTTGAATTACCGGGAGCTTTATGATTTTTTGCATCATGCTCTTAGTGACTTTATCGAGAAGCTCCGTTTCTTTTTCATCAAGCTTTTTCACATAGCGCGCCATTTCTTCTTTGCGGATTTGCTCCAGCGCATTTTTCAGCTTTTTGATGGTAGGGCTTACCTCCATTTCTTTGGTCCAATCATTAAACTCCTCAATGGAGCTTTTGATGATGGCTTCCACATCAGGAATTGCAGCGAGTCTTCTTTCAAGAGCCTGATTAGCTTTACTGTGAATGCTGTCAATATTGAAGAGCATAACGCCAGGAACATCTTCAACGGCGTTTTCTATGGTTCGGGGTACAGACAGATCTACCAAAATTTTGTATGAATGCAGTTCTTTCTGTGTGATTACTTCTTTGGTAATAACCGGCTTATCCAGCATCAGTGAGGAAATGACCACATCCATTTCATGGATATGATTCAAAAACCCATCATACGGCAATACTTTAAAGCCGCATTCCTGTGCAATAGCCTCAGCTTTGGCGATCGTTCTGTTGACAACATAAACTTCACCTTTGCTATGTTCGGCCAGGTTTCGACATACATCCTCTCCAATTTCTCCAAGACCAAGTACGAGGATTTTATGTCTATTAAAATCAGCGGTAAGCTCCTCTACCAGTTCTACTGCTGCATAGGATACTGAAGCGGCACCATCACGAAATGGAGTTTCCTGTACCACTCTTTTATTAGTAAAGAATATGGTATGCATGAGCCTATGTAGGTATGGCCCAGCCATCTCTTCATCAGCTGACCATTGGTAGGCGTTTTTCACCTGATTGGCGATTTGCATATCGCCGATCACCTGAGCTTCTATGCCTATCGACACTCTAAATAGGTGCTCAACAGCTTTATCACTATCATTGATACATTCAAAGTATCGGGCATACTCATTGATATTGGATAGCTTTCTCTCTAAACCGATAAGCTTAATGATATCTTCACTCTGATCCTCTTCGGCACTGTAATAAACTTCCGTCCGATTGCAAGTGGAAAGAACCAATGCTTCGGTAATAGAAGTAAACTCCTTGAAATACATCAGCAGCCTTTTGCAGGCACCTTCATTAAAAGAAACCAGTTCTCTAATGTCTAGAGGCGTGTTTTTGTAGGTTAAAGCTACTGCCTTGAAATTGTTATGCATAATTACAATCCAATAGAACCACAAAAATAACAGGTTTAATAGTTCGAGCGTTCAGAGCGGTTCACCGTAAGTTAATTTGGAATGATTTTAAATAAAGGGACGGTAATCCTGAATATTCTATTTTAAAGATGTTAAAAAATATAGATATTTATACATGTGTAATTTATATCTAAGTGATAAGAAAGATACTTATATTTTTAATTGGATTTTTTGGAGCGTCAAAAAGTGAACTGATTGGATATATTCCGTTATTGCTTATCTCTCTATTCCTTCTTTTGGCATTGGTTTATATGCCAAAAATATATCAACATACACAGTCTGAAAACTCTAATGAATTAGAAGATTTTATAGCCTGGAGAAATTATCTTGAAGATAATATTATTGAAAATGACCGAAGTTTCACTAGAAGTACGTATAACTACCATTTCAGTTTTGATCCAAATTTAGTGAGCATCGATAGTCTTGGCTTATTGGGATTTAAGCCATGGATAGTAGAAAGAATAGATAAATATAGAGGGGCAGGAGGGAAGTTTAGCGTAAAAGGAGATTTATATAAAGTATATGGTATAGACAGCAGTCGGGTTGAAGCGCTTTGGGAAGTCATTAGATTACCTGAAACTTTACCACCAATTGCTGACATTGATAAGCCGGAATACCCAAAAGAAAATACAATTAAGGTCAAACCAGCAGGGAAGCCTAAGGAATTAATAACAAAAGGAATAAATCGGGCTACGGCAGAAGAGTTTCAGCGCATACGTGGAATTGGTCCCGCATTTAGTCAGAGGATTGTTAAGTATCGCGATTTACTTGGCAGCTACACTGCTCATGACCAATTGCATGAAGTTTATGGCTTAAAGCCTGAGCTGGTGGATTCCGTGAAAAAATATTTTCATCTGGATACAGTCGATCATGCCTACATTTCAATTAATGATGTACCGTTTGATTCGCTGGTAAAGCATCCCTATATCAATTATAACCTGGCCAGAGCTATTGAAAACTTTAGGGTACAGCATGGTCGTTTTGAAGATGCAGATGCACTGAAAGAGATTAAAATTTTGCCCGATAGCATATTTCAAAAAATCCTTCCTTATCTTAAAATCGAATAATAAAGCGATGGGCATTGGTACAGCATATTCTTAAAGGTTATCTAAGGCGTCTCACTAACCTCTCGGGAAATAATCGGTCTTTATTTCTGCTGAGGCTTATATCGGATCAATTTATAGACCTCCATGATTTTGATTTCGCGCTAAACGAACCGTCTTTTCACATTCTTGAAAAGCTAATGGGGCAAAAAAACGCCATTCCGCTTTGCGATATTTTAGATAGCCGGGATGGCAGCACTAACACACTTTCCAGGCGGCTAAAGAAGCTGAAACGTATCGAAAAGTTTATTTATGAAGAGCGTGGTGCACGTGATTTGTACGTAGGCTGGCCTTTCGTACGTGGTAAGTTCATTGACGGCACACCCATAAGGTGCCCCTTGCTGTTTTTTCCTGTTTCTCTGGAAGAGGTGAATAATCAGTGGGTTTTGAAACCTCGAAAATCAGTTAACCTAACTTTCAATAAGACTTTTTTATTGGCGTATTCTTTTTTCAATAAAGTAAGCCTGGATGAGAACCTTGTGGAACGGGTATTTGATGATTTTGATAAAGACAGTAAAGTATTTCGCACCGAACTTTATGACCTGCTCAAGGAGAGCTCGATAGAGATCAACTTCAATCAGGATAATTTCAAAAACGCATTATTGGCTTTTGCTAATTTCAGAAAGACCGAGTTTGAAAAGCAACATGATACCGGTGAGCTTAAGCTTTATCCGGAAGCCGCATTAGGTATTTTCCCTCAGGCCGGATCTTACCTGGTGCCGGATTATGTGCGCCTGCTAGAGCAGGATGATATCAATAACCTTGAGGAGTTTTTTACCAGCCGTACTATTGATAAAGATGAAATTGATCTAAGTCGTCATTCTGAAGCATTCAGGTTTCTTCAAAAGGTGAAGGAAGAGCAGACCTACACACCTTTTGACCTTGATGCCTACCAGGAAAATGCACTAAAGGCAGTAAAAAAGGGAAACTCTGTAGTTGTTCAGGGGCCGCCGGGTACCGGCAAGTCACAGCTTATTTGCAATCTGATTAGTGATTTCATAGCGCGGGGCAAAAATGTACTGGTAGTTTGTCAGAAGAAAGCGGCTCTGGATGTGGTCTTTGATCGGTTGAGGGAGATCGATTTGCAGGATTTCATAGGATTGATGCATGATTTCAAGAATGACCGGAAAAACATCTATGAAAAAATGGCGAGCCAGATTGAGCGACTGGATGATTATCAACACAAGAACAATAGTCTGGATGCAATACAGTTGGAGCGGCAGTTTTTACAGGCAAGCCGGAAGATAGACCAGCTGTCTGAAGAGCTGGAAGAATTTAAGTACGCGCTGTATGATGAGTCGGAATGTGGCTTGTCGGTCAAGGAGCTTTACATGACATCCGACATACATAAGCCTGCTATTACGATGAAGCAGGAATACAAGGATTTTCAGTTTCGCGAGGAGCGTCAGTTTTTAAAGCGGCTCAATCGGTATGCGCTTTACGCTGAGCGATATCAAAAGGAGGATTACCCATTGATTGACCGCAAGTCTTTTGCAGATTTCGGGGTAACGGAGTTTCATGCCTTGAAGCAGGCAATCAATGAAATACCGGGATTTCAGCAGCGCATTTCACAAGCTACGGAAGAGCTTACTAATCAGCCTATTACCCTGCCCGAGGCTGAGAAAATTCTGGAGAGAAAGCCCAAGGTGGAAGAGCTACTGGCTATATTGAAGGATAAAAACGTGTATCCATATTTCCGACATATGGTGGAAATGGATATAGATCCAGACCCTGCCTGGCTGGAGGAGATGGAACGGGTAGTCATGCAGTGCTATCGCGATGCTGGGCCCGAGCTTAGCCTTCCCACCTCCGAGCTGGGTAAGTTTCAGGAGGTGCTAGAGCGCGCTATTGAAGCCAGAAGAGGGCCCATCAGTTGGCTGCGGTGGAAGCTTTTCTCCAAGGATAAAATCTTTGTGACGAGGGTTATTATTGCTAATGGGCTCAGAAATAATACGGAAGGTTTTGATTCACTGGTGGCCAGGATTGACAATCGGTTGAACCTGGAGCATAACCTTTCTAAGCTGAAGGGTGTAAAATGGTTGAAGGATTTTCCCTCGCAGCTACGAAAAGTAGAAGTTCAGAACTGGTTTTATTTTCAGCGACAAGCAGTTTCTGCAAAGCTGATTTTCAGCTCATTACGAACTTTCAAGGAGCTATTGCCTGTAAAAAAGATGTTTTATGAAGAACTGTACGAGCGCTTCAATAAGATATTGACTATCTATCAGGATATCCCTTCTAAAATGACCCAATGGAAGGCCTATCTCTCCACCAAACAGATTGAGATCCTCTGTGCAAAGCCTGAATACAGTGATGTGTACCAAAAGACTCTTCAAAAGGATTTTGATGCACTTTGCGAGTTTGACAAGTTGAAGGAATCTTTTTCTCATACAGAGCACAAAATAGTTGATAAACTAATGGATCATGTGCAACCTGTGAATGCGGGAAAAATTATTGATCTGTTTGAAAACAGCTTACGATTGGCGTGGATTGATCATATAGAAACAAAGTATCCATTATTGCGGGCTGTATCCTCACAAAAGCTGGATCAGTTGGAAGAAGAGCTCCAGGATGCAGTGCAGGAAAAAATGGCAATCAGTAATGAGATATTACTGATGCGGGCCAGGGAAGGTACTTACCGGGATGTAGAATACAATCGACTCAACAACCTGGTCACTTACCGCGATTTACACCATCAGGTTACCAAAAAGCGCCGCGTTTGGCCGGTTCGAAAGTTGATCAAGCAGTTTCCTGATGAAGTGTTCAGCCTTATCCCATGCTGGATGGCCTCCCCTGAATCGGCCTCTGCTATTTTTCAAATGGAAGAGATTTTTGACCTGGTCATATTTGATGAAGCTTCGCAGTGTTTTGCTGAAAAAGGGATACCTGCCATGTATCGGGCAAAGCAGGTGGTGATTACCGGAGATGACAAGCAATTACAACCTAACGACTTGTATAAAGTACGCTGGGAAGACGATAGTGATGAAGACACGCCCGAACTGGAAGTCGATTCGTTGCTCAACCTTGCTGATAAATACCTGATGCAATTGCATTTGAGAGGGCATTATAGAAGTAAAACGCTTGAGCTTATTGAGTTTTCTAACCAATACTTTTACCAGCGTAAACTGAGGTTACTCCCTGATCCTACGGTGGTGAATAGTGGCGAAAAAAGTATCGAGTACATAAAGGTAGATGGAATCTGGGAGGACAATACCAATGATGATGAAGCCAATGAAGTAGTAAGCCTGGTTCAGACTATTCTGAAAAGCGCTCCCGAAAAAGAAATAGGTATTGTGACCTTCAATGCAAAACAGCAAGGGCTTATTTTGGATAAGCTTGAAGAAGAATTTATATCGCAAAACACACCAATTCCTGATACCCTTTTTGTTAAAAACATCGAGAATGTGCAGGGAGATGAAAAGGATGTGATCATCTTTTCTACTGCCTATGCACCTGATAAGAAGGGTAAATTAAATCTACGTTTCGGTCCGCTTAATGTCGAGGGGGGAGAAAATCGCCTTAATGTGGCTATTACGCGAGCCAGGGAAAAGATTTATATTGTAAGTAGTATCATGCCCCAGCAGCTTCATGTGGATGACACCAAAAATATCGGTCCAAAGTTGCTGAAGAAATATCTTGAATATGCCTACAATGTATCCAATGGCACATTTATGATGCCAGAATCAGTAGCTTATCAACAGGGCAAAAAATGGTACCTAAGTGAGGTGATAAAAAGCCAGGGGCAGCAGGATCCCCATATTCAGTTGTCACGCGAGCTGCCTTTTGCTGACCTCACAGTCAGGATTGATGATCAGTACGCCGGCCTCATTCTAACGGATGACCAGCTTTACCATGATGCAATATCAGTGAAAGAAGTTCATGTGTACAAGCCAATGACGCTGACGCGCAAGAACTGGCGGTTCAAAACTTTTTATAGCAGAGAACAATGGTTGAAACCCGATGAGACAAAGGAGAAGCTGAATATATTTCTTTCAAGTCTTAGTTAGCAGGCTCATGTGGTATCTTTTTTACTGTAATGCCCATGGAGAGGATAAAGGGTAGTTCCTCCTGCCGCATGAATTGCTTAAGGCTGATTTTATACGTTCCCGGAGCTGGAAACTTATAGTTTTCTAATCCTAAGACACTGTAATCAAAAATATCACCTAAACCACTGCCTTTAGGTTCTCCTGTTTTTGATTCGAATAAATATACTTCCTGCAAGTTGCTGTCTATGACCTTGCCCGTACTATCTTCTACATAATAGGTAAGGTATAAATTTTGGTAAGGATAGCTGATGGCATATCTGATGTTGTAATCAATTTGATAGGGCACCTGGGTATCGGCGATAGTAAATGAAAATCCCGGTATGGTATCAACATGCCATACAGATGTTTCAAAATCTTTATAATCTTCAAATACCTTGTTTTCATCGCAACCGGTGATGCTTAGGCTAAGAATACCCAAAGTCAGTAACAATAAGATGGAAGTGCGGCTCATTATTTCTTGTTGTTTGGAGGGTTTTGATTTTGCTGCCCCTTATTATTTCTCGGTCCCTTCTTACGCTTTTTCTTTTTGTTTTTTCGCTTGCCCTTATTCTTGAATTTTTTGTCGAGTTGCTCCAGGTCACTATTCAGTGTCTGTACTTCTATTTGCTCTATACCCAATTCGTTTTCAAAGAGTGTTGCCGGTTTTTTCCCCTTTTGGTTCAATTCCATCACCTCTTTGACCCGGTCTATATTGAGTGGCTGCCAGTTGTTTTCACTATCATAACCAAACCACATAATCTTCTTAAAGATATCTGTCTTTTGCAGTTTGGCTACACCTTTTTCTGTTTCAAGTTTGCTTACATCAGGGATAACCTCAAGGGCTTGCATGTAGGTATCCAGCTCATAATTGAGGCAGCATTTTAGTCTTCCGCACTGGCCTGAGAGCTTGCTGGGATTTAGCGAGAGATTTTGGTAGCGTGCTGCGGAGGTTGATACCGTTTTGAAATCACTCAACCACGTAGAGCAGCACAGCTCACGGCCGCAGCTTCCTATACCGCCGATTCGTCCGGCCTCCTGTCGTAGGCTGATTTGCCGCATCTCCACACGTATTTTAAACTCACCGGCCAGTACCTTAATCAATTCCCTGAAGTCTACTCTATCATCTGCAGAGTAGTAAAAGGTTGCCTTTGTATTGTCGGCCTGGTACTCCACATCCGTTAGTTTCATTTTGAGCTTGAGCGAATGGATGATCTCTCTTGTTCTGTAAAGGGTAGGGAGTTCCCGGTTTTTTACCTCGTCTAGCTTTTCAAGATCTTTAATGGTTGCCAGCCTGTATATGGCCTTAATCTCATCATTATTGGGCACTTTTTTCTTTTGCATTTGGAGCCTAACCAACTCACCCTGTAAAGAAACATAGCCTATATGATGGCCATTGGGCACATCTACCACTACGGCATCTCCGGTTACTAGGTCCAGGTTTTCTGTATTGCGGTAAAACTCTTTTCTACCATTTTTAAACCGCACTTCTACTATATCAAATTTATCGATCACCGGCATATCCATGTTGGACAGCCAATCGAATACATTCATTTTATTACAGCCACCCGTACCGCAAGCCCCGTTATTATTGCACCCACTTACTTCTCCATTCTTAGTGTTGCTACTGCAAGTACTACATCCCATAATTCAATTCCACTTCTTTCCGAAAATACTAATATAATCATCGCCTTCGGTTAAAAGGAGATAGAAATTAGAAAAAGCTATTGGTCCAGATCAAAACCAATGTCCTTTCTGTAATTTTTATACTCCCAGTCGATCAGTTTGGCAGCCTTGTATGACTGCTCAAGTGCTGTTTGCATAGAAGGGCCAATCCCCGTACAAGCTATAACTCTACCACCGCTGGTAATCGTATTTTCTCCAGCCTTTTTTGTGCCGGCATGAAAGATGATTGCCTCCAGATCACTATCAAGGCCAGTGATTACTTTGCCTTTTTCATAGCTGCCCGGATAACCACCCGAAACCAAAATCACAGTGCTGGCTGTCTGGTCAGAAACCTCCAGAGTATGACCTGCCAAAGTACCCTTTGCTGTTGCAGCCAGTACAGGCACTAAGTCATTCTTTATCCTTGGGATCACCACCTCTGTTTCCGGGTCACCCATACGTACATTATACTCTATCACGTATGGATTGCCCGCCACATTCATAAGACCAATGAAGATAAAACCTTTGTAATCTATGTCTTCCTGCTGCAGTCCATCGATAGTCGGTTTCACCACGCGCTCCTCTACTTTACTTAAAAAGGAATTTTCTTTGGCGAATTTCACAGGAGATATGGCACCCATCCCACCGGTGTTTGGTCCTTTGTCACCTTCAGATATACGCTTGTAATCTTTGGCCTCCGGCAGTATCAAGTAATCTTTGCCATCGGTAAGCACAAATACAGACAATTCTATGCCAGACAAAAATTCTTCGATCAATACCGATTGGCTGGCATCACCAAATTTCTCGTTTATCAGCATGTCCTCAAGGTGCTGATACGCATCTTCCAGCGAATCTGTAATGATGACCCCTTTGCCCGCTGCCAAACCATCAGCTTTGAGTACATAGGGAGCTGATAAGGTGCTCAAAAAGGCCTTTCCATCTTCAATATTTGATTTATTAAATGCCCTTGCAGAGGCGGTGGGTATACCATATTTATGCATGAATTGCTTGGCAAAATCCTTGCTACCTTCCAGTGCTGCACCTGCTTTGGAAGGACCAACCACAAGACAATTTTTGGTTCGGCTGTCACTTTTGATGTCATCGGCAAGCCCTCTTACCAAAGGTTCCTCTGGTCCTACGATCACCATATCGATATGTCGCTCCTGGATAGTTTCTTTGATGGTAGTAAAGTCATTGACATTGACCTCCAGATTGGTGCCGAGGATAGCTGTACCTGCATTTCCCGGTGCAAAAAAAAGCTGATCGCACGCTTCACTTTGGGCAATTTTCCAACCCAAAGCATGTTCTCTTCCGCCTCCACCAATAATTAAAATATTCATGTAAATACTTTTTTTATATTTAAAGTCATTTGCCGTTTCCAGCCCTATCATAAATCCCGCAATTGAAGCCAAAAAAATTGGGTGATGCCATTACAATGGAATTTGGTAAAATGCTGGATGTAGTTGTAATGGCATTTGTCAAAAGCGATCTGGTCTAGTGTGCATGCTCAGACATGAACTTGATCCTGACCAGCCGGATTTCATCTTCTGTAAAATCTTCGTCTCCTAATTCCTCCAGCGCCTCTTCAATGCTATCAGATTCTGCTGACATGAAATAGTCATAGATTTCATCGAGTCTGTCATCATCCATGATATGCTCTATGTAGTAGTCTAAATTAAGCTTGGTGCCGGAGTAGCAGATGTGCTCTATTTCCTCCACCAATTGATCCATGGTCATACCTTTGGACTCAGCGATTTCTTCCAGATCGATTTTACGATCTATTTGCTGAATGATGTAGATCTTGTTTTTGGATTTATAGCCTGCTGATTTAATGATGACGTCCGAGGCTGTGATGATATCATTTTCCTCAACATATTCCTTTATATAATCGAGAAATGGCTTGCCAAACTTCCTAGCCTTGCTTTCACCCACCCCGATGATTTGCTTAAGGTCATCAATGGTTGTAGGGTAGGTAGTTGCCATTTCCTCGAGGGATGGATCCTGGAATATGACATATGGCGGCAGTCCCTTTTGCCGTGCTACATTTTTGCGTATACCCTTTAGCTGTTCAAACAATGCCTCATCTGCAGCGACATGACCACCAACCTGCTGCTGCATTTCTTCCTCCTCCTGGAGGTTATTGTCGTATTCATGGTCTTTGGAAAGCTTGATCGAAACCGGCTTTTTCAAGAATTGCGCTCCTGCTTCAGACAGCAAAAGGTTGCCAATGTTTTCAATATCCTTCTGGATAAACCCATGCAAAATCGATTGGCGAATGACTGAGCGCCAGAAAACTTCTGTTTCGGTATTGCCTACGCCAAAAACAGGGAGCTTATCGTGGTTATAGCTCGTTACATGGGCATTGCTTACGCCACGGATTACATCGACCAGGTGGTTCATGTTAAACCGTTGGTTTGTTAGTTGCAATGCCTGAAGGGCGGTTTTTACGGCATCTTTACCTTCAAACTGCTCTTTGGGATGGATGCAATTATCACAATAGCCACAGTCTTTCTCCATCTCCTCCCCAAAATAATGTAGGAGTTGGCGCCTTCTACAAACAGACGACTCTGCATAGGCAGACACCTCATCGAGCAATAACCGGGCATTTTCACGCTCGGTCACACTTTTATCCTTATTAAACTTTTCCAGCTTGAGGATGTCGTTGTAACTGTAAAACATGACGCATTTACCTTCAAGACCATCTCGCCCGGCGCGACCGGTTTCCTGATAATAGCCTTCTATGGATTTGGGAGCATCATAATGAATTACAAATCGTACATCAGGCTTGTCTATGCCCATACCAAAAGCAATGGTAGCCACAATCACATCTAAATCTTCATTGAGAAAATCGTCCTGATTTTTTATCCGCACAGCACTCTCTAGCCCGGCATGATATGGAGCCGCTTTAATGTCGTTGACCTTAAGAAACTCAGCGATTTCCACCACCTTTTTTCTGCTGAGACAATAGATAATGCCTGACTTACCTTTATGCTCTTTGATGAACCGGATGAGCTGTGTTTTGGCATTGTGCTTAGGCCTTACTTCATAATAAAGGTTCGCCCGGTTAAATGAAGACTTGAAAACATCTGCATCCTCCATGTTGAGGTTACGCTGGATGTCCTGTTGTACCTTAGGTGTTGCCGTGGCTGTAAGTGCAATGAGAGGAATGGAATCATCCAGTTGGTTGATGATGGCCTTGATTTTCCTGTACTCTGGCCGAAAGTCATGTCCCCACTCTGAGATACAATGCGCCTCATCTATTGCTACAAATGATATTTTTGCCTTCTTTAAGAAGTTGATGTTGTCCTCTTTTGTGAGAGACTCTGGTGCCACATACAATAATTTGACCTCTCCATTGATGGTTTCCCGCTTTACACGGTTCATCTCGGTTTTGTTCAATGTGGAATTCAAAAAACGGGCATTAATGCCAAAAGCGTTCATCTGATCCACCTGATTTTTCATGAGGGCAATCAATGGGCTAATTACAATGGCAGTTCCTTCTTTAGTGATGGCCGGTAGCTGATAGCACATAGACTTTCCGGCACCTGTAGGCATTAACACGAATGTGTTGTGATCATTGAGAAGATTGCTGATTATCGCTTCCTGATTTCCTCTAAAATTGTCAAACCCAAAAACTTCCTTGAGTTTCCCCTTCAATATTTCTTCCTGATTCGCAATCATATGGTTTGCTTTCTACAAAAGCTAAATACAAAATGTCTGATAATTAATTTAGCTAAAATCTTTTTAAGCCAACTGTTTTTAGTGGATTATTTAATTTGTAATCTTAGAAAACAGGGCTGAATAAAGATCAGAATAGGCATGCCTGAAAAATAGCATCTGGTCTTTTCTGGTATATTTGCCTAGGCCACAAAGATATCAATCCTATGAGTAAAAACAGCAAATATGTAGTGATCATGGCAGGTGGAATCGGCAGCCGATTCTGGCCATATAGCCGCAACGCAAGACCCAAACAATTTTTGGATGTGCTGGGCACCGGAAGGACCTTACTTCAGATGACTTTCGATCGGTTTTTACCAATAACAACAGCAGATAAGATTTACATTGTTAGTAATGAGCAGTATGCCGGGCTGATCAAAGAGCAACTTCCAGAACTCACTGATGATCAAATACTTTTAGAGCCAGAGCGCAGGAATACAGCGCCCTGCATTGCATATGCGGCCTACAAGATACGAGAAAGAGACCCTGATGCTGTGATGACCGTAACACCAGCTGACCATACCATATTCAAGGAAGATATTTTTCACTCGGCCATACAAACAGCTGCTTATGCTGCAGCAGAGGATGATAAACTCATTACTATAGGTATCATGCCTACCCGGCCGGAAACCGGCTATGGGTATATTCAATATCTTGATAGCACTGAAACCAGTGTAAAAAAGGTAAAGACATTTACAGAAAAGCCGCAGATAGATCTGGCTAAAAAATTTCTGGAAAGTGGTGATTTCGTTTGGAATGCCGGGATATTCGTGTGGTCTATCAAGTCCATCATCAAAGCATTTGAAAACCATCTGCCAGATATCAGTGAGATTTTTGAAGAAGGAAAAGGCACTTTCTATTCCGATCAGGAGCAGGCATTTATTAAAAAGGCCTATTCATTATGTAAGAGTATTTCGGTGGATTATGGGATCATGGAATCTGCTCAAAATGTGTATGTGGTGCTTGGTGAGTTTGTTTGGTCTGATCTTGGCTCATGGAACAGCCTTCACGATATAAGGGAAAAAGATGGTGGTGGAAATGTAATTGAAGCAAATGCACTCCTTTATGAATGCAAGGACAATTTTGTAAAAGCCAAAAAGGATAAAGTGCTCGTACTACAGGACCTTGAAGGATATCTTGTTGCTGATTTTGATGACGTTTTGATCATTTGCAAAAAAGATCAGGATGCTAAGTTTCGTGAGTTTTTTAACGACGTAAAATCCAAACGGGGAGATCAGTTTATTTAGGCTGCTTTTGCTTTACTACCTCGTATAGCAGGATGGCAGCAGAGACAGAAACGTTAAGCGATGCTATTTTGCCAAGCATAGGTATTGCTACTTCATGATCAGCTAGCTTAAGGTAGGCAGGAGAGATGCCATCTTCCTCACTACCCATGATGATAGCCAATGGACCAGTAAGACTTTCTGAAAAATAATATTTATCAGCTTTTTCTGTGCAGGCAATAATTTGTAACCCTGAGTTTTTTAGGTAGTTGATAGACTCCTTGAGGTTTGGCGTGCGGCATACTGGTATATGGCTTAACGCGCCAGCAGAAGTTTTTACCGCATCGCTATTGATTTGGGCGCTTCCTTTATCAGGAATAAGAATGGCGTCCACTCCCGCACCATCTGCAGACCGTGCAATGGCTCCAAAGTTTCTAACATCTGTAATCCTGTCCAAAATCAGAATGAATGGATCTTTTGCTTGTTCATAGCAGGAAGATATTACATTATCCAATGATTGATAGATGATGGGAGAGATGAAAGCAATAGCTCCCTGGTGGTTTTTGCGAGTGATGCGATTTAGTTTCTCAAAAGGTACTTTTGAAAAAGGAATGCCATGCTGATGCAGTGTTTTTTGCAAGCCTAAGATGAGTTCATTTTGCAGGCCTTTTTGTAATAGCACCTTCTCCAATTCCTGACCTGCTTCTACACTTTCCTGAATAGCCCTAATGCCATAGATCATTTGCTGATTTTGCATTGGGTTTATCTTCCTGTTCTCCATTGTTCTACTGTTCTAAACCAGATACCTGCGTATTTTTCGTTCCTTATCAATCGATAATGTGAGCGGCTGAAGATGTCTTTTACTTTTATAAAATTGAAGCTCACTTCCTCCCGGGCAGGGGTTTTTTGGTAACGCCATTGTAGGTAGTTTCTTCCCTTTTTCACTTCATCCGGGGTGCCAAAGATAATGTAAATCATACCCGGGTCGGTCTTCCAGCCTTCTTTATAAGAGGTGAAAAATATATTGGCTTCTTCTACCCGCTGGTAATAGCGTCTGATCAATGATTTGGCCCGGGTAGCAGTACCTGCCATATCGAGCCATTTAGCATCAAAATTGGCTTTTTCGGGTCTGCTTTGTAGATCTGAATATTCAGCTGATGTAGTTATGTATTTTGTGCATTCGATTAGGTCAGGTATGGTACGATAACTTGGGTACCCAGTTGATTGTATTCGGATAGGCCGGCCGGCCAGCATGCTTGAATCCTTCTGAAATAAATATAGTCCCTCAGCTATTTCTCCTAATGCTGTATCGGCCTTCAGGAAAAAGCTGGAATCGATTTGAAATGTACCGGAGGTATTTTGCGGTAGCTGACGCATTGGTGGAGATGCTGGTGGAAAATTATAGCTGTAATAAAATCCAAATGACCCCTCCGATTGAATGGATAAAGTGTCTTGAAGGGTTAGGTAATTGTTGAGTAATGGAAATTGATTTTCCATCAACCTGATTTGAGGCAAAGGGTAATTTTCCGACAGATAAACAGGTGCGTCAAACACATATCCAAAATCATTTTTATTATCATATACTTCTATGATCAGCAAACTATCCATATATATATTAGGAATGCGGGCTGAAAAAAGACGCATTTTATTCGAAGAAGACACTGTATCTATCCGGGATAGATTTTGCAGCTCTTTATGCGCCTTGCTATCATAATCCGGCTGGCTGAGTAGCCTTATTTCAACATCTCTGAAAACTAGCTCTGCCCCAAGGGTTACTTTAAAATCCAGAATAGTGGAATCATTAGACTCAGCTAGCTGGTAGGCCACTTTTACTTCACTAAAGGGGTAAATTTGATAAAACAGATTCAAAGAGGTTAGGTCTAAGCCATTACACAGGCCAGTGCTAAACAATGTCAGAATAAAAATAAATACCGTTTTGCGGTAGTGCTTCATCGTATTTTAGTCATCGACAATTTTGAAACTCCCCTTTTCAGGAAACGGGCAAAGCACAACAATTTCGCTTATTTTTGCCAAAAAAATAATAGATGGCAGTATATACTACCGAAATAGCTTCAGATGCAATCACGTCTGACAATCCGATCCACCAAAGATTACTTAAGGCCTACATTGCGGCAGTTCCATTAATTAAAGGAGATGTTCTTGAATTGGGCTGTGGAGAGGGAAGAGGTGTGGAGGCTGTCATGGAAAAGTCGGACTCTTATCTTGGTTTGGATAAAATTCAAGAGGTTATCGACAGGCTTTCATCTAAATATCCCGACTGTAAGTTTGAGCAAGCAGTATTTCCCCCCTTCACCAATTTGGCTGACAATAGCTTTGATACTATTATTTCCTTTCAAGTGATCGAGCATATCAAGGATGACAATCTTTTCTTGAAGGAGATCAATCGTGTGCTAAAACCCGGTGGTCTGGCTATGCTAACTACTCCAAATATCAAAATGACCCTGAGCAGAAACCCCTGGCATATAAGGGAATATACAGCGGATCAATTGAAAGCCCTTGCTTCGAAGTATTTTGATGAAGTGGAGATGAAAGGTATTGCAGGCAATGAGTTGGTGATGGAGTATTATGAGCAAAATAAGGCCTCGGTAAATAAGATCATGAAATGGGATTTTCTAAACCTTCAGTACAGGTTACCTGCTCCGATCCTGAGAGTTCCTTACGATATTCTTAACCGCTTTAACAGAAACTCACTAGAGGCAACAGACAATAGTTTAGTGGCTCGCATACGTCATGAGGATTACCTGGTGCGAGAACAGGATGAAACTAACCTTGACCTGTTTTTATTGGCGAGAAAGCATAAATAAATTTTGCACTCCAATAACTTTATTTAATGGTTCAGCGAGAATCAATTTGCGATTCTTATCGTTTACATATGTAAATAAATCATAGAAAAATGGATAAGAACGGATTGATTGATAAGTTGAATGTATTGTTAAGTGACTATCAAATTTTTTACCAGAACCTGCGCGGATTCCACTGGAATATACAGGGCAAATTCTTTTTTGAACTGCATGCCAAGTTTGAGGAGCTTTATACTGACTCAGCAACCAAAGTAGACGATATAGCAGAGCGCATCCTCACTATTGGAGGGAAACCACTGCATACTTTTCAGGATTATATAAATACCAGCACTATAGCTGTAAAAAGCAATGTGAGTGATGACGAAACAGCAGTAAAGTCTATCGTGGAAACGCTGGAAGAATTGTTGAAATTGGAAAAAGAAATTAAAGAAGATGCTGTTGGCTTAAGTGATGATGGCACCGAAGATTTAATGTCTGATTTCATCGATGAGCAGGAAAAGACATTGTGGATGTACCGCTCATGGTTAAAATAATTTTAGCTGGTAAAATATTTTTTGTACCAGCTTTGGAAAACAAACAAGGCCCAAACCTGAGCATGAACATCGCCGGGGTTGCGGCCTTTTATTTTGGCTTTGAGTTTGGCGATAGCATGAGGATCAAAAATTTTCTGGTCGATTAAAAAATCATGGTTAAATAATACTTCATCCAATTTTTGGGAAAGCCCGCCTCTAAACCAATCAAGCAAGGGCACTTCAAAACCTTTTTTTGGACGCTGATATAATTCCCCGGGGAGCACAGACCTAAAGGTGTCCTGTAGAATTTTCTTCCGCATTTTACCATCAATTTTAAAATGATCCGGAAGTTGGAAAGCGAATGAAACAAGGTTGTGATCCAGGAAAGGAACCCTAACTTCGAGTCCATTGGCCATAGACATCAGATCCACTTTAGTGAGCATATCGTTGGGCAATACCAGTTTCACGTCTGATCTTAGGAAATCTTCCATCGAACCGCTCATGGGTGTAGTATATGCCTTCTTGATCTGATCATATTGTTGATAAGAAAGTGCAGAAGCCAACCAATTTTCGATTGTATCGGTTGAAGATATCGATGCCCAAAACCAGTATCGCTCGTGCAAGGGCAATTGAAGTCCAGTACTCAGTCGTTCTAATTGACGAAACAGGTTAGAAAGCTTTCCTGACCTTGATTTTGGCATGGTTTTCCAAATAGGCCCCAGATTTTTCACCACCCCCATAAGGCTTCCACCTTGCATAGCCCTTAGCCATGCGCTGTGTTTATTATAACCTGCAAACAATTCATCTGCACCATCACCAGACAATGCAACAGTGGCTATTTTTCGCGTTTCTCTGCTCAAAATGTATACTGGAATGGCACTTGAATCGGCAAATGGATCATCTATGTAATCCATGATGTCATCGATAGCTGCCAGCATATCATCCGTCTGTAAAGAAAATACAGTATGGTTGGTGTTAAACTTTTTGGCTACCAGTTCGGCATAGTGGGTTTCATCAAAGAAAGGCTGGTCTTTAAAGCCAATTGAGAAGGTATTGAGGTGATCAGTATACTCACTGGCAATAGCTGTGATGACAGATGAATCTATACCACCGCTCAAAAAAGCACCAATTGGTACATCGGCTACCATTCGCATTTTTACTGATTCATGCAAGCGTTCCATCAGGGCAGATTGCGCTGCCTCGTAGTTCGTGATATGATCATGGACAGGCAGTTCATAATAAGCCTGTGTCTCGATATTGTTTTTTGTTATGATCAGGTAATGTCCGGGGGGTAGTTTTTGAACACCCTCAATCATCGTAAGTGGTGCTGGTGTGTAATTCAGCTCGAAATACATACGCATTGCATCGTGGTTGAGCCTCCTTGGGATGCCATAGGATAATACGGCTTTCATTTCCGAACCAAAAAGAAATTTATCTTCATCTATATAATAAAGCAGGGGCTTAATCCCTATACGATCCCGGGCAACAAATAGGCTTCCCTCTTGCGCATCATATATGGCAAATGCAAAAAAACCATTGAGCTTCGTCAGGCATTTTTTCCCCCAGGCCATGTAAGCTTTAAGTAATACCTCTGTATCGCCTTCCGTGCTGAAGTTGTAGCCTAGCTGCTGTAGTTCCTGCCGAATGGATTGAAAGTTGTAAATTTCGCCATTGAAGACCAGGGTATACCGCTGATGTTCGTCTTGCATTGGTTGGTTGGAAGCCTCAGAAGTATCGATGATAGATAGTCGGCGGTGCCCCAGACCTACGTAATAATCCTGAAAGATATCCTGAAAATCGGGGCCTCTTTTGGCGAGGCTTCTGGTCGCAGCGCTTAGGTGAATGTGGTTCATTCTACCTACCTCATTGAATGCAAATACTCCGGTTATCCCACACATGGCCTAAACTTTAAGCTATTTTACTAAGAGCATAATGAATTACCATAGCTCTCGTTAATTTTAACTGAATGAGATTCTTAATCTTCAGCTTTTTTAGTGCCCTGCTACTCTTTCCAGCCTGTAAATCTGGTAAGCAGGCCAGTCTTTCTCCGGCTGATATTGTGATAGGGGAGGCCCGATCCTATATTGGTGTGCCCTATCGGTACGGAGGCACTTCCCGGGGAGGTATGGATTGCTCTGGTTTATTGCTTAGATCCTTCGAGGCTATTGATCTTGAAATTCCACGCACCTCTAAAATGCAGCGTACAATTGGTAAAAAAGTAAATCTCAATAATCTAAAAAAGGGGGACCTTTTATTTTTTGCTGCAGGCAAAAGCAAAAGGAAAATAACGCATGTGGGTTTGGTTACCGAACTCCGGGGAAAGGATAATATTCGGTTTATTCATGCAAGTACCAAACTAGGGGTTGTCGAATCCAATTTAATGTCAGACTACTACAAGAAAATATTTAGGCAGGCCCGTAGGGTTTTATAAACTCATGTTCAAACAATTGTGGGGGTAACACATTTTTTCATTATATAATTATACAAAGAAAAAATTTTACTATATTTATATAAATATATTTTTCACCCCTATAAAAATGTACAGCTATGGTAACAGGAGCAATAATTTTCGGAGTACTATTGATTGGATTGGCACTGGTAGACAGATTAAATGAGAAGTACCGGTGGTTTTAGCCAAATCCAGCAAAGAGTTAGTATTAAAATCTAGTATTACGTTGATTTACAGAGAGTAAAGACCGGGAATTCGGTCTTTTTTTGTTTTGATTTTGGTGATTTCTGAACACCCGAAATAACGGTTCATGGTCAATTGTTGTCGAGATCAGGCTTAAGTTCAAAATCAAAATATGATCTCCTAAATATTGAAATAAATCATATAATGAAATATCTCTATACTATCGATGAGTGACAAATAGTTTGGTGTAAGTGAAGGTATTTAATATTAGTCTAGTCTATTTTTTAGGCGTTGTAATATTTCCATACGCTCATGTAAAAAGGCTACTACAATCATGGGTGCATTGTCTCGCATAAGGCCAAAAATGTAATGCTTCCCTGATTTTTTCATTCTGAGATTAGGGTGAATAGTGACCAAAGTTTTAAAGGGTAAGATTCCTAATGAAAGTTTTTCTGCATCATCTTCAAGATTACTAATGTATTTAAACATTTGGCTCTCACCATGTTTTTTAATGCTGTATTCAGCAATATCCTCAAGATCGAGTTCGGCTTCTCGGCTGAGTATATATGATGGCATGAGCTTAGCTATTGTATTCCCTAGCTTTGGATTTGGCTATATCAAGTATCGATTTGTTGGAAATGTTGCCTTTCTCAGCTGATACGATGCGTTCATCCATAAGCTTTTTTAATTCTTGCCATGCTGCAGTTTCATCAGTGGATTGGTTTTCGAGTACTTTATTGAGAATGTAGGTTTTTATCGTTTTACCATCCAAAGCAGCAAGTGTTTTTATTTGTTTATGCTGTTCATCCGTAACTTCAATAACTAATCGGCTCATTAAATCTTAATTAGGTTCATATTTTTAATTTAAAAGTAGTGTAATTAACAAAAAAGCACAAATGTACATTTTAACATTGTAATGTATAAAAAAAGCCCCTGGATAATTCCAGAGGCTTGTTGTGGTGGAGAATAATCCCGAATTAATATCGGGAAACCGATGACCTTCCCGCAGCAAGTGCGGGATGCTCTATCCATTAGAGCTGATTAGAAATTCGATGTATCGACGCGACTTCTTTTTTTTAATTTCAGACTCTCTTTTCATAGCTTCAGCTCGGGTGGGAAAATGTTCGGTAAACATTAATTTCCAGGGTTTTCCATTTTTAGTAAACTTAGATCTACCATTATTATGGTCATCAATCCTCAGCATTATATCCTGACAATGTCCGATATAATATTTATTGAGCTTTTCTGAATAGATAATATAACAGTAGAATCTGTCCATATAAAAAAAGGTCGACCACTGCCGACCCTTTTGGTGGAGAATAACGGATTCGAACCGATGACCTCTACACTGCCAGTGTAGCGCTCTAGCCAACTGAGCTAATTCCCCATTATCATGCTCTAGCCTCCCGATACCTCTGGAGAGCTAATTCCCCATATCATTAATGTGGGCTGCAAATATAGCATTTGTCATCAAATTACAAATGTCAATTGGCAGCCCTTCTTATGAACTACAGATCAAATTTGATTCCTTGCGCCAGAGGTAGTGCAGTGGAATAGTTGATTGTATTGGTTTGTCTTCGCATGTAAGCTTTCCAGGCGTCAGATCCGGATTCACGTCCGCCACCGGTTTCTTTTTCACCGCCAAAAGCTCCACCGATCTCAGCACCACTGGTACCGATATTTACATTTGCTATGCCACAGTCAGACCCTGCATGGGATAAAAACAGCTCCGATTCGCGCATATGATTGGTCATTATAGCAGAAGACAATCCTTGTGGTACACCGTTCTGGTAGGCAATGGCCTCTTCAATATCAGTGTAGCGTATCATATAGAGGATAGGCGCAAAGGTTTCATTCTGCACGATCTCCATGTCATTGGTCACTTCATAGATCGCCGGCTTTACATAGCAACCTGAGCTGTAATTGTCGCCTTCCAATACTCCTCCATCTGTAATTACTTTACCACCCGTAGCTTTGATTTTCTCGATGGCAGCCTTGTATTGCTCCACTGCATCCTTATCGATCAGCGGGCCTACATGGTTTTGCTCATCCAGTGGATTGCCAATTTTTAGTTGACTGTAGGCGTTCTTCAGTTTATTCGCTACGGTATCGAAAATACTATCGTGCACAATCAGTCGACGTGTAGAAGTGCAGCGCTGACCGGCCGTACCAACAGCACCAAATAACGCACCCATAATTGCAATATCCATGTCGCAATGTTGAGAAATGATCATGGCATTGTTGCCACCTAGTTCCAGCAGGGCTCTACCCAGTCTTGCACCAACCGCTTCGCCTACGGCTTTACCCATTCGAATGGATCCTGTTGCTGACACCAATGGAATTCTATGATCATGGGATATTTTTTCACCAAGAGCGCGCTCACCAATTACGATATTGCTTACCCCATCAGGCACACCATTGGCCTGAAATACTTTCTGAATGATATTTTGGCAGGCTATGGCTGATAGTGGCGTTTTTTCTGATGGTTTCCAGATACAAACATCGCCGCATACCCAGGCGATCATTGCATTCCAGCTCCATACGGCCACCGGGAAATTGAAAGCACTGATGATGCCTACAATGCCAAGTGGATGCCATTGCTCATACATTCTGTGCGAGGGTCTCTCTGAGTGCATGGTGAGACCATACAATTGTCGGGAAAGGCCTACAGCAAAATCACAGATATCGATCATCTCCTGTACCTCACCAAGGCCTTCCTGGTATGATTTTCCCATCTCAAAAGATACAAGCTTGCCAAGCTCGGCTTTTTTATCTCTCAGTGCATCACCAATCTGCCTTACAATATCTCCTCTTTTGGGAGCGGGGATAACTCTCCACTTCAAATATGCTTCCTGAGCTGCAATGATAATTTTTTCGTAGGCAGCATCATCAGTTTCTCTTACTTCAGCGATAAGGCTACCGTCTACAGGTGTATGACTACTTCTGATAGCACCGGAAGAGGCTAAGGGTGTGTTTCCACACCAGGAACCCTCGTTGTTATCTTCTATTCCCAGTGCATCTAGTGCTTGTTGAATTCCAAATTGATCTGACATAAAAATTGGGCTTTTGTTGCGGGGCAAAAGTAATGAAAAAGGCTGCCCAGTGGCAGCCTTAAATTTCATTTTTCTACAATGGTAGACTTTACCAGCCTACACCGTAATAAGCCTTATCACCATTAGGGTAGATACCTTCTATCAAGATACCACTACCTCTTGATAACCGCTGGAGTGTAGTTGTTAAATCCTCTACTGTTCTTATTTCATTTTTGTCGATACTGGTAATGATAAACCCTTCTTTTATACCTGCGTCTGCAAATTTGCCTCCACTGATTTCTGTGATACGTACACCGCCATCTACAGGTAGATTTTTGATTTCATCTTCTGAAACCTCCTCAAAAACGGCACCCTCTATAGTGGCTGAGTTTTTGTTTTCTACAATTTCAGTGGTGCCTAAAGTATTTTTAAGGGTAGCGACCACAGTTCTGCGTTTGCCATCCCTGATGTATTCCACATTCACCTTGTCGCCTGGCCTATTGATGGCAATCAGTTCTTGAAGCTGTGAAACATTTTTTACTTCTCTACCATCAATTGCTATAATTACATCGCCTGATTCAAGACCTGCATCAAATGCTGCACTGTTGTCATTGACATTGGCTACATATACACCGGAAACAACTGGTAAATCTTCTCGCTCGGCCAGTTCAGCATTCACGTCAGTGATATTGATACCCAGTAATGCTCTCTGCACAACACCAAACTCAATCAAATCATCTACAACTTTTTTGACCAATGTGGTAGGCACAGCAAAAGAATATCCTGCGAATGTACCAGTTGGTGTGGCGATAGCCGTATTGATACCGACAAGTTCGCCCCTCAAGTTTACTAAAGCGCCACCGCTATTACCTGGGTTTACTGCAGCATCAGTTTGGATGAATGACTCTATCTGTAGGTTATTTCTATTGCGCAGGATACCGATATTTCTTGCTTTGGCAGAAACTATACCCGCCGTAACTGTAGACCTAAATTCGAAAGGATTTCCTACTGCCAGTACCCATTCACCAATTTGAATTTTGTCAGAATTACCAAAAGAAAGTGTGGGTAACTGCTTTGCATCAATTTTGATAACCGCCAGATCAGTGGTAGGATCTGTACCAACAAGTTCTGCTTCGAAAGTTCTATTGTCGTTGAGCAATACTTCAATAGAAGAAGCTTCATCAATCACATGATTATTGGTAACGATATAACCGTCTTCCGAAACAATCACACCAGAACCGGCACCCATGCCGCCGGGACCTCCAGGCCCACGAGGATTACCTCGCTCCCCAAAATAATCTTCCAACCAATCACCGAAAGGTGATCTGCGTGCCATGCCATTGGGCGATTGTATTCTGGTTCTGATATGAACTACGGCTGGCGTTACTGTTTTAGCAGCATATACAAAATTGAGACCTTCCGGAACAATAAAGTCGGTAGTGTCAATTTTATAATCTGTGAATCTAATATTTTCGGCATTCTGTGGATTGACCAATTGCGATTGGTTGCCTCCAATTAAAGTGTAAGCACCTATTGCTACCACTCCACCGATCATTGAGGCCAATACCATACCTAGAAAAAACTGTTTCTTATCCATACTTTATTCTTTTTCTTAATCGTACACACTACCCAACGTAGAATTGGATTGTTGGGATATTGTGTTAACATAATTTAACTAAAAAAGGCGAGTTGCCCCGCCTTTTTTCAACCTAACCTACTCACTACTACTTCACAGTAACAGTTCGCTTCAATAATTTTTTCTCGTCCTTTGGCACTGTGATGTAAAGGATACCATCTTCATACCTTGCATCTACTTTTTCATCATTTACGCTATCAGGGAGATAGAAGCTTCTTGAGAACGATCCGTAATAAGTTTCTACACTGTGGTAGTTTTTATCGTTCTTCTCGTTCTGCATTTTGCGTTCACCGCTTATGGTAAGCCTACCGTCATTGATGTCGATATGAAAATCATTTTTCTTCATACCGGGAACAGCCACATGAATTTCGAATGCTTTGTCGTTTTCCACAATATCTACCTGTGGTACAAATTTGCTTTCTACACCTCTGCTGGTAAGAGCATCGTTAAAAAACCTGTCGATAAAGCTGCTAAAGCTTGTAGGTCTGTAGTCTTCTGAATTGAATCTTACGAGTGACATATATACCTCCTTTTCTTATGTTTAATTTTAAATTCAATAGGTAAATAGTAAAATCTGTGCCAATAGATTTTTCACAAAAAAATGCAGACAAAATGGCTTAATATGAGCTTTTCATGAGCATTAAAATGACAAAATGACACAATTATGCCATAAATCAGATAAAATTGAATCTTAGTAGCGTCTAAAGAAGATGGTAGTGGAGGTGCTGGAAATTATATTGAATAAAATTAGCAACATGCTTTTGGAGAATTATGGGTAACCCGCTAATATTGCATTCCCAAAACGGGAAAGGATAAATTCCTCAGTAGCTCAGTTGGTTAGAGCATCTGACTGTTAATCAGAGGGTCGCTGGTTCGAGCCCAGCCTGAGGAGCAAAAAAATCCCTGATACGTAAAGTGTCAGGGTTTTTTATTTTCATTTTGAGTAAGGTGCCGAATCCAGTTGGGTTAAACTAATTGTTCTGCAAATGGGAAAAATAGTTTAAGCGGTACCAGCTACCTTAGATTTCCTCCTATTAATCCATACTACGCCTGCGATTACTACTATAGCGCCAATCAATTGATGAAGTGTCATTGTCTCATCCAATATCCAGTAGGCCATTAGTATTGTGGATACAGGGCCCAGACTTCCAATGATGGACATATTTGGAGCCCCAATTTTATGTATGGCGGCTGAAATTAGAAAAGAAGGTATGACGGTAGCAAAAACAGCCATTGAGACGCCTAAAAGATAGATTTCCATTGGAAATGATAAAATAGAGGAAGGCTGTACAATAATGTAGTGAATAATTACGCAAAGGGCTGATACACTCAAGGCCATGGCGGTAAACCTGATGGTGCCAAATCTTGGAATATACTTTCCACTAAAAATAAGGTAAGTGGCATAGGTCAATGCACTTAAAAATACCAGGCC
Source organism: Cyclobacteriaceae bacterium (assembly GCA_965227155.1). Classification (GTDB taxonomy): domain Bacteria; phylum Bacteroidota; class Bacteroidia; order Cytophagales; family Cyclobacteriaceae; genus UBA6059. The sequence goes on along the minus strand of OZ245731.1, from coordinate 1,082,920 downwards.
TACACCCTTCCAATAATTTGTTGCAGGGGCTTGAAAAATTTCATTTCCAAAGATTATGATCATACCAATATAGGTCAGCGCTACACCTAGGTACTGGTTTTTAGTAATGGGCTGTCGAAGAATAAACCTGGATATGAGTATAACAAGGGTAGGATAGGTGAAAAGTATAAGTCGCTCCAGGCTGGCTGATATGTATTGAAGACCTTTGAAGTCATACAAACTGGCAAGATAATAGCCCACCACGCCAGCGGTTATCACACCTATAAAATCCTTTCTGGAGGGTGGTACAAGCTTGGTTTTCGGTTTATACCAAATGCCAATAACTAGGTAAATAGGTAGGGCAAAGACCATTCGCAGCAGCAAGAGTGACAAATGGTCAATCTCATACTGATAGGCGAGCTTAGCCATAATGGCTTTTGTGGAAAAAAGGACCACACCTCCAGCAGCCAGCATTAATCCGGCAATAGATATATTCTGATGACGATCCATAAAAAAAGTCATTCCAACAATGTTGCTGAAATGACTTTAATAAAGTTATAGATTATTTACGCCTCTCCTAAAAATGGATACCGGTAATCCTTAGGCGGCACGAAAGTTTCTTTGATGGTACGAGGACTGACCCATCTTAGTAGATTCAAGACAGAGCCGGCTTTATCGTTTGTGCCTGAGCCTCTTGCCCCACCAAACGGTTGTTGACCAACCACTGCTCCGGTGGGCTTATCGTTGATGTAAAAATTGCCTGCTGCATTGGACAGTTTCTTTGTTGCCAGCTCAACAGCATAGCGATCCTTGGCAAAAACAGCACCTGTCAATGCATAAGGAGAAGTGCTATCTACCAATTCCAGGGCTTCCTCATAATGCTCTGCATTGTACACATAAATGGTGAGCACCGGACCAAATATCTCTTCTACCATGGTAGTGTACATGGGATCTTTGGCCAGCAATACAGTAGGTTCTATAAAATATCCTTTACTGCCATCATAATTGCCACCGTAGAGTACTTCGACCATTTGGTCTTTTTTGGCCTGATCAATATAGCCCGTAATCTTTTTGAATGCTTTTTCATCGATGACAGCATTTACAAAATTGGTGAAGTCCTCAGGGCTTCCCATTTTCAATGTGCTTAGCTCCTTGCCTAGTAATGTGTTCACATCTTCCCATAGGTTGCTTGGGATGTAGGCACGTGATACCGCACTACATTTTTGTCCCTGAAATTCATATGCACCACGTATAAGTGCCGCTGTTAATTCTTCTGCATTAGCAGATTTATGGGCTATAATAAAGTCTTTGCCGCCGGTTTCACCTACTACCCTTGGGTAAGCTTTATACTTGTCAATATTGGCACCAATAGTTTTCCAGAGATGTTTAAAAACTGCCGTAGAGCCGGTAAAATGTAAACCTGCGAAATCAGCATGGTTAAATACCACATCACCAGCCACAGGGCCGTCAACATAGATCAAGTTGATAACGCCATCAGGCAAACCTGCTTCCTGCAACACTTCCATAATGACAGCAGCAGAATAGACCTGACTGTAGTTAGGTTTCCAGACCACTGTATTGCCCATCATTGCAGGTGCGATAGGGAGATTGCCAGAAATAGCGGTAAAATTGAATGGAGTGATGGCAAAAATGAAGCCTTCGAGTGGTCGATACTCCAATCTATTCCAGATACCTGGGGATGAAACGGGCTGGCTCTCGTAGATTTCCTGCATATAGGCTGCATTGAATCTTATAAAATCGATTAGCTCACATGCAGCATCTATCTCCGCCTGAAAAGCATTTTTGCTTTGTCCCAACATTGTGGCGGCATTGATTTTAGCTCTGTAAGGGCCAGCCAGCAGGTCAGCGGCTTTTAAAAATATACTGGCCCTGTGTTCCCAACTCATGTCTGCCCAGGCAGTTTTTGCACCTAGCGCAGCATTTATGGCCTGGTGAACGTGGCTACTATCACCTTCGTGGAAATGGCCCAGGGTATGAGCATGCTCAAAAGGAGGGGCAATTCTAACTGTATTATCCGTTCTTACTTCCTCGCTTCCAATAAACATGGGTATATCAACCACCTGAGCCTTCATTTCAGCTAGTTTAGCTTTCAATTCCGATTTATCCTGACTTCCGGGGGCATATGATTTTACCGGTTCGTTTACCGGATTGGGTATTTTAAAAACTCCTTTGGGCATGTCGTTATATTTTTAGATTAGAAAATGGATTGTAAAATTAAAAAATAGCTTTCGAGAATATTCAGAGTATATTTTTTAATTCACTTAAGCATTTGATTTCATAGGTAATTTGCTCGCTATGAGCTTTTTGATCAGGATTGTAATATACCTGATCTATGGCGGCATTTCTGGCACCTCCAATATCTGAATTAAGATTATCGCCTATCATGAGGCAATCATCCTGCTTTGCTTTTATCAACGCAAGCGTGTACTCAAAAATTCGTAAAGATGGCTTTTTTGCACCGCAGGATTCTGATGTAACTACATGATTGAAAAAAGGCCTGAGTTTTGAATGGGTGAGCTTAGTGCCCTGCACATCGTTAAAGCCATTAGTAAGTATATGCAAGGTATAGCGCTCCTTCAAGTACTCTAAGATATCAATCGCATGTGGCATAATATTGGTTTTGGTAGGGCAACCATATATGTAATCCTTGCTGAAATTGGTAGGATAATGCTGCAGCGGTAGCTTTAGCTTGTCGAATACAAGCTTAAACCTTTGCTCGCGGATATAGTGTTTGGAAATACGCCCATGATTATAATCATCCCACAGAGTATAATTGATTTCAAAGAAGGTAGAAACCAGCATTTCACTTGTAAACAAGCCATAATCATCCAACTTATAGGTATAATACAATTCAGTGAGCATTTCGCTGGCATTGGAATCATAATCCCATAGGGTGTGATCCAGATCGAATATGATATGTTTATATGCTGAATTCAAACAATTATCTTTTCATAGCTAACATAAAAACTGCCCGTAGGTTTTCAATACCCTTTCCAGGTTTTGGTATCCAGCTTATTGGCAGATAATTCTCTATTGGAGAACATCACATCATAGGCTTCAAGATCTTTTTGCAATTGCATATCCTTATTTAGGAAAGTAAACATTTGATTTACAATGTCATAGACTTCCTCTTTGATATAGTAGAAAATAAATTGATCTACTTTTCTGCTATTCACAAGTCCGGCATTTTTTAAATAGGCGATGTGTCTGGAAGTTTTGGTTTGTGTGAATTCCAGGATATGCTCCAAATCGGAGATGCAAGCTTCTTTTCTATGAAAAAGCACATTGATGATCCTTATTCTAGATTCATCAGAAAAAGCTTTAAAGATTTGGCTGCCGTACTGAAGACTAAAATTTTTAAGCCGCATAAAAGAGATATTGACCAGTGGGCTCACAAATATAGCTGCTATTCTACGAAATCGTTTTTCTTTACTACTTTCGTGTCAACACCAAACCTTTCTAACGTTAAAGTCATTATACACCCTAAAGACACGTTGTGAAAAGCTATTGCTACATATCTATCATCACTTTCCTTTTCCAGCTGAGCATCACTGAAGCGATCGCTCAGGAAGACCGTGAAGTCATACAGTTCTCTGGTATTGTTGTGGGTGAAGACAGCATTTCCGGTGTGGCAGGGGTGCATATCTATGTGCCAAAATCAGGTAGAGGAACCACTTCTAATCCATATGGGTATTTTTCTATGCCAGTATTAACGGGTGATAGCATAGTGGTGAGTGCAGTAGGCTACCAGCGAAGGAGTTTGATCATCCCCTCAAGGCAAGGCAATAGCATGACGGCAGTAATTGAGTTGATGCCGGATACCACCTTGCTGCCAGAAATTGAAATTTTTCCTTATCCAACTGAAGAGCTGTTCAAAAAGGCAGTGTTGGCTTTAGAGCTGCCATACCAGGAAGACTATGACCGAATGGAGCGAAACCTGGGAGATGACTTGTTGCGAAGAATGTATCGGAATGAACCGATGAGTGCGGGTGCCAATCACCGTTATTTCATGGATCAGCAAATGATGTCTGTTACAGATAAATTTCAGCCCCGTTCAATTCCATTGCTTAACCCATTTGCATGGGCACAATTTATAAAATCTATTAAGCGGGGTGACCTGAAGAATAAGGATTAACCTACTTTTCTAATAAGCTCACATAGGGTAGGCATTTTGCCATAAGCCTCTAGCCCTGAATCTGTCATTAGGACCTTACCTTCTTTGAAATCGAGCTGACCGCTACTTTTCATTTTTATCAACTCATACTTGGCCTCAATATCAAGACTAGCCACGAGAGTACTGTTTTTGTCTAGCTTTTGTCCGTTTACAAGCTGGCTAAGTAGCAATTGAAATGTGAGATTAGTGCGTAACAAGTATTCCACGGTAGTTTAATTTTTTAGATGAACAAATATGACGCTTTTGGTACAATGCTGCTTATGAGGGATAAAAGCTATCGGTATGATAATTATCAGGATTTTAGCTTTGAAGCCAGGTAATCACCTATAGCATGGAATGACAATACGATAGAAATCAGCAATAGACCCGGGAATAGCCCAATCCACCAGGCATGAGTATCTTTATAAAACTGCCTGATCAGTTTTCCTAGCGTGATGGTTTCCGGGGGAAGTCCTATACCAATAAAAGAAAGAGAAGACTCTATGATAATCATAGATGCCAGGCCAAATGTAAATGCTGGTACAAGAGGGGAGAGGCTATTTGGAAGAACATGTCTGAAAAAAATACTTATGTAGGGGTACCCTTGTTGCTCAGCACTTAATACATAAGGCATAGATTTTTTAACAAGTATTTCACCTCTGAAAAGCCTGGCCATTCTTGTCCAACCGGTAGCGCCAAGAATTATGATGAGAACCCATGCTGTATTTTTTGCAACCGCGGCTACCGCCAATACGATGATCAGCAGTGGAATGGCAGCCATGATTTCCGTCATCTTTAGTCCGAGGAAGTCTATAGGAAAATGAGTATAGGATCGAAATACCGATAATTTTCCCAGAATAAAAGCCAGGAAAAACCATATTGAAATGCCGGAAATAGCCAACAATACTACGCCAATTGCTGATATTGAAGTAAAGAATGGTATGAAAATAAGAAGATATACGAGCAAAGCGATGGATGCTACCAGCCTTGAGCGTTTTATTTTAAGCTTTTGATTGCCCAAATAAGCAGCCCAACCGCCCACAAGAGTAGCAATAAGCAGGCTGATTAGCATGCTTAAAAAAGCAATACCTATTGACAATGGCAGGCTCTGAAACACCAGAGGAGCAAGCGGACGCCCCATATTGTCGCTGCCCAAAATATATCCGGACGTTCCCGGGGTTAATAGCATTTGATCAGATTGAATTTTCACTTCAAACAGATAACTAAGGCAGCCAACGCAAATAAGCATTGCCAGCCAGCTAACCGGTACCACCCACTTCCAATCAAATTTCATTAACAGTAGGGTTTAGCAAGACATAAAGGATATCCCCAAGAAGAGTGGCCAACATTTTCACCAACACAAGCAGTAATATCACCCCCGAAATAATGGGGATATCACCAGATAATGCAGCATCGGCCAATAGTCTGCCGATACCCGGAATGGCAAATATGAGTTCCACCAATACCGCTCCCGAAAAGATTGCAACTAAGAATTCAGTAAATAATGTAATCAGTGGAAAAGCTGCATTGGGCAATAGATAGGTGGTATAAATTTTCTTTTCGGGCAGACCTTTAAGCCTTGCAGCGATGATAAACTCTTTATGCTCTACAGAAAGTAGTGCACTATGAATTTGTCTTGTGGTGTAGGGTAAAGCAGCCAAAACCATGCTACCTACTGGCAAAATTAAATAGGGTATTGCCTGCCAAAAACTACTCTGAGACCAGCCCAGGTAAATTGGCGGGAAGACAGGCGCAAATACAAATAGGATAGCCAAAGCAATAAGAAATAGCGGAATAGCATCAACTATGTATAAGATCCTCAATATACCTGAAGCGAACCTGCCTGAACTTCGGCTGTGGATAAATATCCCAAGGGCAAGTGATAGCATCCAGGTCAGGAACGTTCCCGGGATAGTAAGCCACAAGGTATATTTTAGACTACCAAATAGCTTACTGGATACAGGTTGATTATCGCGAAGAGACCTGCCCAATTCACCCCGGATTATAGCCATGAGCCAGCTATGGAATTGATTTTCGGTGTGAAACTGGAATTTGGGAATTAAAAAAGCCGCGTTGAAAGTCACAATCTCAGCCTGCTTCCACGTATCAGCCGCATCACCAAACGCATCGTATTGATTAATCAATTGATCAATTTCCTCTGTGGACTCAGCCAAAAACAACCGCTCGACCAAAGGCCAATTCGATTGTCTCACTTGAATCAAATCAGCGTAAAAATCCTTGAGGATTTCAGTATTGCTGATTCTAAAAAGGAGCTTTTCTAAAAAGGCTTTATGCTGCGGTTGCCATACCTTTTCGTACCATGTTGGGAAATTGCCCGGCCGTATAGAAAAATAAAATATAGGCAGGTGCCAATTATTCCTGAAAATTTCCTCTTTCACCATCTCCTCAATTTCCTGCGGTGAATCTATTCCGCCTGACTGGTAAGAGATTTGCTCCAACCTGCCCTCTACAGGATTAGGTAAGACTTTTTGTAAAAACAAGATCATCAAAGCTACCGCCATCAATACGATAGGGATGGTCAACAATCGAATGATGATCGACTTAATCATGGTAGGTGGGGCAGTTGACCGCTATGATTTCATCTGCTAAAGCTATGCCTAAGCTACTGGCTGTTGACCAATCGCTACAAGCGCCACGTTCATCGCCCATTTGAAACTTGACAGTACCACGATTCAGAAATGCCTCCGCAAAATTCAGATCCAGCTGGATAGCACTATTGAAATCCTGCAAAGCCTTAAGAGAACTGTTTTGAAGAAAATACTCGTACCCCCTATCAAAAAAATATTGAGCCTCTTTGTTGTCCAAAGCGATGCTTTCATCAAAATCTGCAATTGCCTTTTCAGATTCTCCCAGTTTAGAATGTGCGTACCCTCTCAAGTGGAACAATGCCGCATTATTGTCTTCATCAAGCCAAAGGGATGTTTTTTTAATCGTTTTTTCGTATTTACCCTGGTTAACCCACTTAGCAGCTTTCTTCACCCTGGGCGGTTGCGCCAATAGCTGAAAGCTGGCACTCACTATTAAGATTATGCTAAAAATGTATTGAGCCATGAAAGGAGAAACATCTTTTTGGTATCTAAGCGAATATAATGACTTAGTTAAAGACCAAATGATTAATGGTACTAATTTGGTGGATGCAACTATTCGGCTCCTAATTGAAGCATTACTTCTTTTTTGTAGGTGCGGCTGATGGGTAGTTTTTTATCTTCTATCTCTACTTCTTCTCGATTGAATCGCCCTACAAAATTTTTATTGATAAGAAAACTACGGTGGATTCTTATGAATTGTGTCGGCAACCTTTCCTGCAAGGCACTAATTTTTTCTTTGGTGATGATTTTTTCGCCGGAGACATGTAGCACTACATAGTCGGCCATGCTTTCTACGAGCTGAAGCTCATTGAGATCGATCTGTACATTTTGTCTGTTGGATCTCACATTGATAAATACTGTTTCATCTCTTTTTTGTTGTCGCTGTAGGGTATCCACATCTTTGGCCGTCGCTCTAAACCTTTGCCAAAGTAGGATAAAGGCTTTTATGAACACAATAAGGTAAATGGTGGCTGTGAGCAAGAAGATATTTGTGGAATAGGGGTTTAGGTCGTCATACCGATAGTTCGCTAACAGTATAAAAGCAATTGTTAGTGCAATCATCTCCAGATACAAGGAGAAAACCAGCGTGTAGAAAAAGTAGAGCCCAAATCTTAGGTAACGCTCCTTCATCAGGTAATTAGGCACAAGAAAATTATTGAAGAAATACTCAGTGGCAATGGCTATTGGCATAAGAAAGGATACAAAATAGAAAGCCTTACTATAGTCCTGGTCAGCCTGACCAAAAATGAAGACCAGTATGGCCATCACCAGGATCCAGAATGAAATTTGTTGTGGGCGCGTCATAAATTGTAATTATCACCCGAAATTGGCCAAAATTTTTAAAACAAAAGGCTTTTGTCGATAAGTAGCAGGTTTACCGACGGATTCTACATTGTCCCTGTAGGCTATCAACACCTAGTTTTGGGGTCATAATTGTTTCACTTAAATTAATAGACTATGATGGAATTATTCTGGATGGGTGGCCCCTTGTTTATGGGATTGATCACCATTGCATTTTTTGCTGGATTGGCCGCAGGCGTTTATGCTTTCATTACTATCAATAAAGGGCAACTGAGTAACGAACAGATTGCTCAGCGTATTGATAATGTGAAATCTTTGGGGCTGCTAGCCCTGGTGATCGGCGTGCTGGGCCAAATGATAGGTCTGTTTGAAGCCTTTAAGGCCATAGAGCAGATGGGCAGTGTGTCTCCTGCGATGCTTGCAGGTGGATTGAAGGTATCTTCAATAACCACATTATGGGGTCTGACCAGTTATGCTATTTGTTTGATTTTCACTCTTGTGCTTCGATTTTTAGCACCCAAGCAAGCATCTTGATACCGGGATTTTGTAGGGAGGCCAAAGTGGTCTCCTTTTTTTAGGTTTTAATGAGGTTTTTGTCGGAAAGTTGTTTTTAAATGAGATTGTAAGCTTCCTTCACTTTTAAGACTATATAAGAGTGTGTAGATAATCAGCTGTATTTTTCAGACCCCTTTTTCTAAGTATATCCAGCATTTCATACTCTCCGATATTTGGGTTCTTTTTAGTTAGAACCATATCCTTGAAAGCTTCTTTTGCTTTCTCGGTATTTAGATCAATAGTGTCTGTTAAAAAGTCATCTGGAAGCATTGCGGAAAGCCCGAAGCTTGATAGGTAGTCGTTTGGGAAGTGCTTAATATTATTTGTTATGATAGAGTTTGCATTGGTTTTTATTGCAGCGGCAAGTATATGTCGATCATTCGGGTCAGGCAATACAAGACCTTCTATCAATCCCTCATAATTTAACACCATTGCATCCGGGAAAGCCTCATGGAGCTTACCAGTTCTTTTGGATATCTCCTCTTCAGAGATACCTTTTCGGATCATAACTGATATCCACTCTTCGAATATGTTTTTACTCCACTTAGGTGTATACAATTCATGGTATGCAAACCACATTAACACATCTCTGGTCTCTATTGGGTAGATCACATTAGTGTCTAATACAGATGTAAACTTTAGACTATAGATCATAAAGGCCAGAGGCCTCATCAGCCTGCATTACTTCCTGAATTAGTGTTTTCTGTTTAGCCTTAGTCTTATCCTTGTACTTCTTAAGATCTTCCATTAGAATTCTTCTATGTCTTCCCACTTTAGTATAAGGTATATTTTCTTGTTCTAGCAATTTAATCAAGTGGGGACGTGAGCACCCCAAATACTCAGCTGCAGCCTGCGTTGTAACTTCCGCTGCAACGGGCACAATCGATACAGGGTTACCTTGACTCAACTGCTTTAATACTTTAGCAAATAACTTCAATGCGACTAATGGTACAGTAATCTTTTCTTTTGTCTCTTCAATTTCAATCTCTGGATTGTCTGACTTAAGACTTTCAATAGTAGCAGCTAAAGCATTGTATGAAGCCATAGCGTTTAACCTTTCTTCTTTCGTAGGTTTATTCGAAATATCCTGATTAAGCATAGTAAATCTTAAAATAAATGTGTCCTAAAGCAAGTACGATTACAATAATAAACGAAATATTCGAAACGGCGATTAGGAGTTTTCAGTTCCATAATTAATAATGTGAGCCACCTTTTTGAAATGCTTCTTTATTCAAAATATCTTAACTTTATTTATATCCAAAATCCACACAGGTTGATGACTGATTAGAACATATCTTGACCATCCTAGAGGATTAACTGCAATTAAAACAGAATCGAATAGACATTATGATTTGTAAAGTAGGTATGAAAATTACTATTAAATGCAATAGGTAAAAATGAAATTACTTTTACTGTTATTCTTATTAATCTATGGTATAAGTTCTCGAGCATGTAATCAACTGAATTATTACGACCTTATAAATAGGGCGGAGTATCACCTGGTATTGAATAACTACGATTCTGCAATACTCTTATATGATTTAGCTTTCAACTCTGGATGTAATTTATTTGCTAAGGATATTCATAATTATTATCGGACTTTGCTAATTGAAGGCAGTCTTTCTTGCAATATTGTTTACTCCACCCCTATACCTTTTCAAGTAAAACTTGATTGTTCTGATTCATCAATAACGCTTTCCAACCACAAAATTGATAGCGGTTTAAGAAATAAAGTGATGGAATTCAGGAATAGGGATCAATTCTTTGCTATCAAAAGAAACGAGTTTTTAGATAAGGATGAATCCATTGCAAAGCGGTATAGTGATTCATTGCTCTTGAATGCTGAGAAGTTTCTAATTTTTTATAAAGAATTGTTATCCTCAGGAAATAACCTAAGTGAATCTAAGATAGGGCTTTACGATCAGAAAGATCCGTTACATCATATAATCTCTATGCACTTAATTCAGTATGGCAGGTTTGAAATCTTAGATTTATTAGAAAACGAAGTGCTAAATGGGAACTATCCACCAAAGTACTATGCCTATTTGATTGATTTAAAAAGACAATCAACTATAGAGCCACCTAAATATGGTGTAAATGTCTTATCAATCATTAAAGGTGATTATAAATCAGATTCAATAATAACAGATTATCCCAAAGAGTTAGAGATAATAATGGATAATGACCGTTCAAAAATAGGGTTAGAACCTCTTTCTGAGTATAAGCTTAAAATTCAAAAGGAATTATTCGATTTTGGGATATTTGGAGGGGTAACTATATTGTCTATGAAGAACTAAAAGTGGCCTCTCCAGTACTTTTCAAGTACCTGAAAATCAGATAAATAGAAATAATTAATATCAAAAATAGAATAATACTTTATGGATAATTCAAATCAAACGGAAATACTAAAAGAGCATATTGCTTATTTGCAAAAGGAAGTGGCCTTCTGGCAGGCCTATGCTATGACTCAAACAAGAAGGCTGGAAAAACACATTACCGGCGAAAGTACACCAGATGAAAGGGTCTATCAACTGTTTAACCATGAATTAATAAGAAGATCTAATAATTAGGCATTTCACATAATAGGGCTATTGGAAGCCCTTATAATCAGTACTTAAATTAATCTCCTTTCTATATTTATTGTCTAGCTTCTCCCTCAATAGACTGAAGGCATTTCCAATTTCCTTACTAATAAAATATGAACCTCTGATATTTGGTGTGCAAGATTTATAAATTCGCTCAATATCCTCATAAAAAACACCAAACATAGTACAATGAATTATACTTTTTCTCCTACTAAGTTTGATAATCTACTTAGTGAAGTACGGCGTGTAGTTGATTTTTTTTGTTCTGATGTTTGCGATAGTCTTGAGCCTTTGACCTTGGATTTTGGCAATATCAATTTTGTTCATCCTGTTTTTGTTACACCAATAGTTTCTTTTATAGAAGATGAAAGGTTTAAAGGGCGCGATGTACAAGTAGTTAATATAAATTCAAGCATTTCAGGATATCTTAATAATATATATTTCAACCAGGGTGGATTAAAGACCGATAAATATAATCTTGATGATTTAGGTATGATCTTAAATGGATATCATGGAAAAAACTATCTTCCTATTGTAGACATAAATATTAGTGATAAAAGTAATGGTAATGTTATTGATAACGTACTAAATATAGTGTTTTCAATACTAAAGAATAATTTTCAAGTTTCACCTAACGTATATAATGCTATAAGCTATATTACTAGTGAGTTAACTGATAATGTAGTTGAACATTCATCATCTGATAGATTTTGGATTTTCGTACAGTATTATCCCGGAATGGATACTGTAGAGATTTGTATTAAGGATAATGGGATTACACTTAGAGGATCTTATATTAAGAGTAAATTAAGAGATGAATCTATTACAGATGTTAATTCTCTAGAATTAGCATTAAATGGATTATCAACTAAAAGTAAAGAACGAGGATTTGGTATTCACACTTCGAAAAATATAGCTATTGATGGTTTCAAAGGAAGTTTTATAATAATTTCTGGGGGTGCACTTCTTTATAACTCTGATATAGTACCTATTAATGGTAGGGTTAATGGAACATTTATTACGATTAAGCTAAAAAGAGACAAGCCGGATTTTAATATTTATAATTACATAAACAACTAATTTTGCTTAAATTTAGTTACTAACCTTTAACTAATACGACAATGGATAGCTGTGTAATCATTAAACTTAATGAGGTTTATAAGGATACTATTTCTTTTAGAAAGACAGTGACAGATCTTTTTAATAGATATAATAAAGTATCTAATGCAACTATTTTAATAGACTTTGATAAGGTCAAGAAAATATCAAGGTCTGCCGCTGATCAATATTTGATTGAAAAAAACAAATTAAGAGCTAATAATAATAGATTGGTTGAGCTACATGTTTCTGAATACATCAATTTGATGTTTAAAACTGTAAAATCAAACCAAAGATCTCTTACAGAATATAAAGTGAAAACAAGCATTGATGAATTAGTCGAAGGTTAATTTGTTTTAAGACAATTCTTCTAAAACCATAAATTATTGGTAGCTAAATCTGGATAATAGAAAGTAAATGATATGGTACTTTCTTTGAAGTATCATTTACTGTTTAGATGTAAGGCTGTAAATAATTGAGTCACTTTCAACTTTCAAGACTCCATCATATCTATATAATTGGATGCTCTTCAGGTTTTCTTTGCTATGAATTGTGGTTTCATAATTGTCTAGCGACTTCAAAAAAAAGTAATCGCCTGCCTTCCCAATGTATTTTTGATATCCAGAGTTATTAATTGTATAGTTAAACTTAGTATTCTTGATTATTTCTCTTGAGTTAAGCTTTGCAACTGAAAAAGAGCTTATAATAATGAAAATGTAAATTGGAGCTAACCTTACATCGAGGCCTTCATCACTTATTACTCTTTTTCTAACTAGGTAATTCGTAAAAATAAAAGAATATAGGGCAAAATTTGAAGGCAAAAACTTGTAGAACCATTCTATACTTTGGAAATAGCCTATTACGATACTGATAGGGTAAATTATAAATGCCACAACCCCAACAATATTACGCTCAATTATCAGACCTTTTGTCAAAGCCCCTTCACCTTTTATTTTTTCATAACCGCCATAAGGAAATATCTTATCAAACAATAAAACGGCAATTATCCATCCAAACAATGTTAATATAACTCTGTCAATTATTGGCCCAACTCCTGTAAGGATCAGTTGATTAATCGAAAGAAATTCAAAAATGTTTAATTCGAAAGCACTCCAAAAAACTGATAGGTATATGGTTGAGCTTAGAAAAAGGATTGCTGTTATAGAGGTAATTTTTAGAAAAATATTGTTATTCATATTCTTAGGTCAACAAAGTATAGATTCAACAAAAATGAGTACTTACACTAAACTTTAATACCAAAATAGATTGTGTGAATTTTGCATACAATGATATCAAATTGATGAAAAATATTAATGTTATGAGTTTTTCTATGGGTTAAAATCGATTTATTAAAAAAGGGCTACAATTGCAGCCCTTTAAACCAATGGTAGACAATAAATTATGTGTACCGGGAAATTAGGATAATGCTTCCGACAACCGCAGCTCCCAGTAATAGATAATTCTTGACCTGAGAAGCACTTTTCTTGCCTGAAAGTATCGATTGAAGGTTTGCAACTTCCTTTAGCAGCTGATCTCTCAGTTTTAGAAGTTGGTTTCTTTCAGCTTCAAGATCGGCATTTTCATTGCGGAAATCCTGCTTTTTATTGCCAAAAAATAGAAATCCGTTTAGGCCTGATAAACCGATACCCCTAGATTGAATCTCAGCCATTAAAGAGTTCCTTTGTGCTGTCAGGTTTGATATTTCCAGTTTGAGTCCAGCAATTTGATTCTTTAAGGTTTGACCATAAGCCTCCAGGTCTGCCCTTTGGCTGGATGAACCACCAAATATGTTGGCTACCAGGCCACCGGCACTTAGTATTTGATCGAAAGTAACCGCTCCTAGACTGTCGTAATCCGATTGAATATTGTCATTCATAGCAGTGTGTGTCTAAAAGTGTGTTTAGGATTCTATCAAGTCGACATTGTCTGTCTCATTAATGGAATTAATCTCATCTATAAGGTTTTCAGGGTATTCAACCCGTTTTGTGCCCCAAAAAGATTCATTGCACCTAATGGAGAGTTCCTCAAAGTATTCCAGAAATGCTTCAATTACGTCAATCATTTCGGAAAGTGTGTGGTCATCATTTTCATCGATTTGATTGAGTGTGTCAGTTATCATTGATTTATAGATAGAAACTAATTCAATGACTTCCTTTAGTTTCTCCTCATCAACCTTTTCCCCTTCAAGATCCGTTAATAGCTCTGATACCAGGCTAAAAACCCAATGTGCTTTTTGATCCAAATAGAATTCCATAGTCAATTCATCTTGTTCCAATAGTTCAGCAGGATCATAATCCAATAGGCCTATTAATGGAGTGGGCCAATTTGGTTGAAAATCTTCAGCTTGACTATTCTCATTCTCTAATACATCTGATAATTCATTGCTTATAATTTGAAGGGCAATAGCAAGTGAGTTTTCTGACAATTCATCTTCCTCAAAATCAAAATACTCATCCAGGCTTTCTTTTAATGCTTCGATTTGCTCTAACAATTTACTGGCAGATGATACCGCAAATTGCTCTAAGGAGGTTAGTATTTCAAAGTCACTCTGCAGGTTCTTATATCGCTTAATGATGGAACGTTTTAGCCGCTCTTTTTCTATCTCTGCTTTGCGTTCCTGAGCCTCAATTTCTTTTCTTCTCAGTTCATTGGATTCTTTGATAGCCCCTAGGTAATCTTCGGAAACTGCCGGTTCCTCCTGAGTGGGTTCATCATCTTCAAAATCTTCATCCTGGTTGTGTTGGGCTGCTACTTCAAGGCTTGTTTTATGCAGCTTGATATATCGAAAAACTGTTGCCCTGGATAGGTCGGTTTCTTCTACAATTTCATCAGCTGTTAAGCCCTGGTGATACAAGTCAATTACTTCTTTAAAATCGTTTTTCATGGCGTTTTTTTAAGCAAGGGTAGTATGAATATGAGAAAAACGATTTAGATAGTAGGAGATAGTGTGATATAGTGAGAATTAGCACTATATAAGTTTCAACCTTCGTAAAAACTCTTGATAATTCTGTTTGCCTCACCGGGATTTAGTTTCCTTCGTGTAACACCACCTTTTTTTATCTCTATTCCTTCGTCTTCCATTAGAGAGGTCAAATAGGAATTTGTTATTCCCAGGCGTTTCGCAAGATCCTTTCGGAATACAGGTAGAACATAATTCTTCTTATGTGGCTTTGTTGGTTGATCTTTTCTTTGATTCATACAATTCTTACCATTTAATAGTGACCGTTTCACGTTTCATTGCGTTTCATTCATAAAGGATGTCTCAATGTTTCATTCGTCTCAATCGTTTCAATAAGGTGAGGGAATATTGAGAATGAAACAAATGAGATGAATGGAACAAATGAGATAATGAGACAATTGGAACAGCCTCTAATTAGAATTATTTAATTTTCTACTTAATGTGGCTGTGGAAATTCCTACCACTTCTGATATATGTTTGAGGCTTTTTCCTTGTTCTTGCAACTGCCTAGCAATTTCAAGTTTTGTTTCTTGTGTTTCTGACTCAAGACTTTCAGGTGTTAACCACTCACTTTCATTTACTGATTCTTGGGATAATTCAAACCATAAAGATTGCTGATCAAAAAATAGCAAATGAGATCCTCTCTGCTCTGGTGCATTTCTGGATTTCATTCTTTTTAATAGTCGTTTTTCTGAATCCTTGGTTTTTCTTAGCATAAAGTCTTGATCCGATAAATCAGTTTTTGCACCACTACCACTCTGCATATCGGATGAGCTAATCATATTATTGATATTTTTCCTTGTATGATCAGCTATTACCATAGCAAACCTTAACTCATCTTTTAGATTTAAAAGGTCGATCATTAGCTTACTTATTTGTTCTCTTTTCCCATCCGTGTCTCTTAGGGCTACAGTCCAATTATCTAAAATAACGAGTACAGGCTTGATTTTACCGATATAGTTTTTTAATTCATTTTGAAAGGAGTTAAAGCTTTTTCTAGTCGTGAATGTGTAGAATTGATGATGATTATTGACAGGTCCAAAGTGTGGTGCAGATTCTTTGAGCTTTTTATATCTCAATGCAAAAGTCTCTTTATCCATTTCTGCATTCACATAAATTACCGGACCATACAGATCAATTCTTTGACCTAAAAAATCTGTCCAAAGATTGCAGATTGCAATTGACAATTGCATGAGAAGCAATGATTTGCCAACTCCCCTTTCACTAGGAAAATGGCAAAGAGACTTTTCATGAATAAAATCACCGAACAATCGTTTTTTAGGTTCAACATTCTTAGCGAATTCTAAAAGTTCTTCACCCGTTGACCAATCATCTTGGTAGGATTCAGGTAGTTTCAATTCCTCTAGGATAGTGGAATCATTGATAGATTTGGTCGATTTATCCTTTTTTGAGGCAGTTTTCTCTGACTTATCGTGATGTCGTTTATTAGATTTATAGTCGATCATAATTTCAATTCTTGGGGGCCATTAATATTTTTTGAGAATTCATCTTCCAACATGTTTCTGAGAATATCATTTTCGACAATTAGCAATTTTACAAGGAGGGAGAGGTCATTGATTGTGTTATCGCTATTGCCATAAAAATTACTCATCTGCAAAAGAGTTTCGTCAAGTAGATTGTGCAACCAATCGGCTTTAATTACACCTTTATCTAGTATTTTCCTTAACTCTTGAAAGGTGGAAAAGTAGGGGAGTGATCCGCTGGACCACTCCTGCTTAATTCTCCTCAGCGAATCATCATGCTTTTTACTATGCTTCATAGTTAGCAGCGTTAAGATTCCAGATGTAATTGAGAAGTTGCTTTGTACGGGCTTTTGCCCAGGTGGTCTCAATATCCTGCAACCATATTATTCTTTTCAGTATAATGTCAAGTTGCGACCTGGATAGTTGATGGTTGAAATGTGTGTCTATTTCACTACGAAATATCACACACATGTGAGGTTTCTGAATGGATTTTCTTAAATTTGACATAATTAATCGATTTGAGGTTAATAATCGGGATTACCAAAAAAACCATTTAGCCCCTGCTCCAACAGGGGTTTTTTATTTGCCGGCAAAATATCGATCTACGCTATTTCGGTTGATATACATTCTGCGGCCGACTTTTCTAGTTTCAAGTTTACCAGAGTTTATAAGCTGATAGAGTTTGGTGGTCCTGATTCCACAGGCCTCCATAAATTCTTTCCTTGTAAGCCACTCTTTGTTAGGAGTGTGTTCTTTTATTGATATTGATTTTTTAATCTCCGTGAGATCATCAATTATCCTATTGAAAGTTTCTTGAGGGACGGTGACGTATGTAGTTGCTTCCATTTACCTTATTTGTTAATTCTTGGGTAAATGGAGTTGATATAGACTGGATGTAAAACAATTTTGAGATGAACTCTAAATAAACTCTAGATTCATTCTGATTACATTCTAGATTTCTTGATAAACTCTGAAATTTCCTTTGTAAGGGATCTGTGTTTAGTTGATATGTTCCTTACATAATCTGAATTATCCAACTTGAAGAGATCATGAAAAAGCTGATTATAGTAATTATTATTTTTTAATGGGGTAGATAAGACACCTTCATCAATAAAGGCCTGAATAACTGCCGGTAACACAGTTTTTTTAATATTGCCATTCCTCCCAGTTGCAAAAGTTTTTATAGCATCCTTGAATATTTCCCTATCTTTTTCATCCTGAAGGCGCGATTTAAGAATCTTCGACTTTTCGAAATCCCATTTTGAAAGACATTTAGTATTATTAATTGCCTTATTCTCAGGGTTTGTTGAGTTGCCTAAACGTGATGGTAAATCAGTATTGATGTGTTCAAAGCCGGTGTATTCATTTTGAGCCAACCACTCATTGACCAGATTTTTTAGCCTATTGGGAAGTTTAGGATCAACTATTTCAATTAGAAATTTCCGGTATTCAGCGACATCATCATTAAACGATCTGGTTAAATGATATTGAACGAAACCAGATGCGGAATTCACCCTTTCTAACATAAAGGTGAAAAAATACCTAAAGTAAGGTTCTCTGAGGTTGAAATCAATTAGGATAGACTGATTTAGAATTACACCTGCTAAAGGTGTGACTATATTGAATTCATCAATAAAGCAATATTCATTGATTCTACGTCCATTATCATCTATATCAAATCCACATAATAATTGCTCCTTAATTGAGTGATAATTTTTTGTGTCTAGATTTTTGATTCGAAACCCGTCTTTATTTCTGGCTTGGTACTCACTAAATAGATTCTCAGTACTTTTTATCAATCCTTTATTATTAAGAAATTTGTACAGCATTTTTCGGGGATAGATCGCAGTATGCCAGTGATCTCTAATTCTTTTCATTTCACTTTCTGAAATAGATAGAGCCTCTTCAAGTATGTCATTTTTGAGATTCTTATGTCTGTTTTCATGATCTGCCGCACCGTACTCGCACAATACGTCGCACCTTATTTCATACTCTTCAATTTCCTTTTTGCTCATAATTCAAAATCAATCCACCCTCTAATTGCATTGGCTTTGCTTTGCCTTCCATAAACACCTTCCGTCGTACTGGCCAGTTGGTGGCCTAGAGCCCGGCTTACTTTTTTGATAGGTACATTCCAGGATATCATAAGCTCTGCAAATGTGTGTCTGGCTACTTTGGCAGTTAGCCTTTTTTCAATCCCTAATTCCACTGCAATACCTTTTAATTTGGCATTGTATTTCTGATCTGATATCAAGTCTGGGAAAAGTTCTGAATCCAACTCCTCACAATTAGGCCAATTTGAATACTTCTCCAGGATCTTAAGTGTATCTGGAAAAATGGGCGTAACAAACTCCTCTCCGTTTTTTGATCGGTTACCGGTAATGAATTTTACCGTTCGCTTTTCTTCCCCATCAATAATAGTTTCATTCTCGATACTCCTGATCTTGAGGTTTCTAATGTCAGAATAATAAAGTCCTGTGAGGCAAGCGAATAGAAACACATTCTTGAAATACTCATCTCTATCGCTTTCAAGTGTAGCGCTTTTAAATTTTTGCAGTTCCTCCTGTGTTAAGGATATGCGTGTGCTTTTTTGCTCCCTGATCTTAATATCATCAAACATTAGCTTTTCATCATATCTAACAAGCCCAATCTTTGATGCTGCTCGATAACAGGCTTTGAATTTTTTGAAATGTTTTGACCGGGTAACCCCTTTTTGGTTACAATCATTAGCTAAGTACCTTTCAAACCTGTGTGCTAATGAATTGGTAAGCTCATCAAAAGCTATGTTAGGATTAAATTCATTGAGTCTGTATAGAAAAGATTTATAGGTTTTGATTGTGTTTAGGCTCAATTTTTCATCTTCAGCCTTATTCTTATTGAGGTTTCTAATGTACCGCTCTACAAATTCATTGAATGTCTCTCCGGATTTGGTTTCCTTAAGATGTTCCTTTACCTCTTTAATAGTAATAGGCCTACCAGATAAAATCTGATCTTGTGTCCATTCCCTGGCACTGCTGAGTGCTTCTTTAATTATCCTATTGATTTTGGGATTGACTACATATAAATCTTGAGATGCATCACCAATCCAATCTTGATTTGATATTGGAGGGACTTTATCCAACAAGATAAAATCAGCTTTGCCCTTAAAATACAATCTCAGGTATACCGGATAAAGCCCGCTTTTAGATTTGTAATTAAGTCTATTGTGTACCGCACTAATGGTAGGATATTTCCTCAATTTGCATTCATGTTTTATTTAATATTAAAATTAATAACAAAAATGCGAATTTCAACGTATCTTAGTGAAATAAAAAACCTTTAAACAGCTTATTATGAGTATTTTAATGGTTTGTCGAGATTCATTGAAATGTTAAAAAGTGGCCTCTCCAGGAATCGAACCTGGATCTAGAGTTTAGGAAACTCCTATTCTATCCGTTGAACTAAGAGGCCTGTTGCTTTAGTAAGAAATGCACCGCAAAACTAGGCCATCTCCACGCAATCTCAAACCCTTAAATCCTGCTTTGAATGTGGTGGTAATTCCAGGCGGATCATTATCAACCCTTCAATTCAATTTTTCTAAATCACCTCACTATCATCATATTCCCAGTATTTGTAGGTGCCATCCAGGAAGTTGGGGTAAATGGTAAGGTGTTTCTCCTTTACATGCTCATAGATTTTGGCTTTCAGCTCATCGATGTTTAATTTCTCTGCAGCAGATACAAATACCGATTCGTTATGCTCTTTTTGTCCGCGCCATTCATGTATAAGCTGCTCTTGCTGCTCAGGTGGTAGCTTGTCAATTTTATTGAAAACCTTGATGATTTTATTGTCTGTAGCCTCTATCTCCTGCAGGGTTTTTTCTACCACCTCCATGTGTTCTTCAAAATTGGGATGGGCACAATCAATGACATGCAGTAAAATATCGGCCTCACGGACCTCATCCAGGGTAGATTTAAAAGATTCAATCAGGTTGTGCGGCAGCTTTCTGATGAAACCAACTGTATCGCTTAGCAGAAAAGGGATTGTATTGATGACTACCTTTCGCACAGTAGAATCTACGGTAGCAAATAATTCATCTTTGGCATAAATCTGTGCCTTAGATAGTATATTCATCAAAGTAGATTTACCCACGTTGGTATAGCCTACCAATGCCACTCTAACTATGTTGGACCGGGATTTTCGCCTGGTTTTTCCTTGTCGGTCAATTTTTTCCAGCTTTTTCTTAAGTATGGAAATCTGGTTTCTGATGATCCTGCGGTCAGTTTCAATTTCTTTCTCACCGGCACCACCCCGGGTACCTGTGCCACCTCGCTGACGCTCCAGGTGAGTCCACATTCTGGTAAGGCGAGGCATCAAATATTCATAGCGTGCCAGCTCCACCTGCGTTTTTGCCTGTGAAGTTTTAGCCCTTTTCAGAAAAATATCAAGAATCAATAAGCTGCGGTCATAGATTTTTACCTTCAGCCGTTTTTCTAGGTTACGCAACTGGGAGGGGCTCAGGTCTTCATCAAATATGACAATATCAGTTTCATTGGCAATAACAAAAGCTTCGATATCCTCAAGCTTTCCACTACCTATGAAAGTTCTGGGATCGGGGCTATCCAGCTTTTGCGTAAAGGTCTTTTGTGTTTCAATACCAAGGGTAGATGCAAGAAAGGCAAGCTCATCCAGGTATTCGCGGGTAGTCTGATCAGACTGCTTCTGATCCACCAGTGCTACCAGTATGGCTGTTTCTTTTACAGGCTCGGTACTGAATGTTTTATCTATCATAGATTAATAATGAAATTTTGATCCTACAAAGTTCAGCATTATCATTGAAACTACAATTCAGCCACTCAATGTATGAAAATCGCCATGGTAATCAATACTTCCTGGAATATCTACAACTTCAGGAAGCACCTGGTGGATTTTTTCTTAGATAGAGGAAATGAATTATACCTTATTGCTCCCCGGGATCAATACTCTGAAAAAATTGCCCAATGGCAAGCACAGTACATAGAGTTGCCAATGGATAATACAGGATCCAATCCTATAAGGGATTTAATGCTGCTTTGGCGATTTTATTGGATTTATCGGGAGATTAAACCGGATATCATACTCCATTACACCATCAAGCCCAATATATACGGTTCCATAGCAGCCAGGTTGCAGGGCATTCCATGTATCAATAATGTGAGTGGGTTGGGTACTATATTCCTTAAGCAAAATTTAAGTACTGCTGTGGCTAAGCACCTGTATAGGCTAGCTTTTAGTAGGCATTGTCATGTCTTTTTTCAAAATAAAGATGATGCCAGTGATTTTCGGCGCGACATTACATTTAAAGCCAGCTACACTATCATTCCCGGTTCGGGCATTGATGTGTCCGGGGATCAACCGGATCTATCACTCAGGTCGGAAACTAAACCATTGGTTTTCCTTATGGTAGGTCGGCTTCTTGTAGAAAAGGGCGTCAATGAGTATCTCGAAGCTGCCAATCATTTTGCCGAATTACCTGGCGTGGAGTTTTGGCTAGCGGGAGAGTTAGATGAAAACCACGTACGAGGAATTGGAGTGGAGCGCATCAAAAAGGAAGAAGAGGCAGGTGTGGTAAAATACTTGGGGCATGTGCAACCGATCCAACCGGTCATGCAAAATGCAGACTGGATAGTACTACCTTCCTATAGAGAGGGTACGCCACGTTCATTGCTGGAGGCCGCTGTGTTATCCAAGCCCATGATCACATGCGATGTGCCTGGCTGCAGGGAGGTAGTAGAAAATAATGTGAATGGATTTCTATGCCAACCCAAAAGCGCTACAGATCTCATAGAAAGAATAGAAAAAGCACTCAAACTTTCTGAATCAGAAAAGTTAAACATGGGCAAAGCGAGCAGGAAGCTTGTGGAGGAGCGCTTCAATGAGCAAATAGTATTTGAAGCCTACGCCCAACAAATCAACAGAATGACAGGGAAATAATAAAAAGTTAATGCTCAACTGGTTAAATTGCCCAATAGTCGAATATTTAGACCTTTTTAAGTATAAACTTTTGATATTCGAAGTAATAAGAGCCTAAGTATGACAATGAAGGGACTTTTGATAACTGTTGCGGTCATTATTGCATTTACATCATGTAAGACCTATAAGCAGGACATACTTTTTAAGTTTGATGAAGAGTTTACCCCTGATGACCTGTCCATGCAGGTTGAAAGGATAGAAGGCAATTATGTAATCCAACCCAATGATTTTCTACAGCTTGATGTTTTTACCAATAAGGGTGAGCAGATCATAGATCCAAATTTTGAATTGGGGCCTCAGGGCAATAATGGTCAAATGAATAACCCCAACTTTCAAAACCAACGTATCAACCTTTACCTGGTGCAGACAGATGGTTATGCCAAGTTTCCTGTAGTTGGCATGGTAAAAGTAGATAGCCTGACCCTGCAGGAAGCTGAAGCCAAGTTGCAAAATCTTTACGATGAATACTACAAAGACTCTTTTGTAAGGCTGGTTTACAACAACAAGCGCGTTGTGGTGATGGGGGCCAACGGTGGACAGGTCATTCCCTTAACCAATGAGAATATGAGCCTGGTTGAGATATTGGCTATGTATGGAGGCTTGGAGTTTGGTGCTAAGGCCAACAATATCAAGATTATCCGTGGCAACCTTGAAGATCCGGAGATTTTTATGATTGATTTGGCTACTGTTTCAGGAATGCGCCAAAGCATTATACAAGTGAGACCCGGAGATGTGATATATGTAGAACCCTGGAGGCGTGCGGGAAGACAGTTTTTGTCTGATGTAAGTCCCATTATAAGCCTCATATCTAGTCTGATCGCGGTAACGCTGGTTATTTCTAATTTGGGTAATTAATTATATGGCTGAATATAACCCACAGGATTTTCGTAAGTCAGATAACAGTCAAAGCTCAGATGATATATTTGATAGCTTCGATTTTGAAAAAGCTATTTCAATCTTACGCAAGAGTATATTTATCGTCATTCTTATTTTCTTAATATTCAACCTGGCCAGCTTTCTTTATGTAAGGTACACCAAGCCGATATTCGAATCAGAGTCTATATTGAAGTTGGATATTCGTAGCGAGTCCAACCTTATCGGTGTGCAAAACCCACTTGAAAACCCCAGCATAAGCGGATTATCAGGAGAAATCGAACTACTGCGCTCCAATTTGTTTTTCGGTAAAGTGGTGGATGCCGTTGGCATGGATGTGTCCTATCACTATTATGGTCGATACCTTACTGATGAGCGCTATAGAAATAACCCATTTGCTGTAAGCCATAAAATTCACAACCCGTCATTTTATGATAAAGCCATCGACCTGGAAATATTGAATGATGCTGAGTTTGAGCTGGAATATGAGTGGGGTGGTCAGCAGGTTAGTTCATTGCATCGCTTTGGAGAAGAAATTAGCACTGAGCACTTCAATTTCCTTTTTCAGAAAACAGATAACTTTTCCGCTTCCAATGGTGTAGGGAGATATTATTTCACGGTCAATAGTCGAAGTGCTTTAATTGATTATTTGAAAGCAAATGTGACTGTAGAGCCATTGAATATCAATGCCAAAACGATACAGGTGAGCCTTACTGATTTCAATAAGTATAAGGCGCAGGACTTGGTAGAGGCGATCGACACCCTTTACCTGGAATATACAAAGGAAGCCAAAAATCAGGCGCTTGAGCAAAAAATTGAATTTGTGGATTCCCAACTAAAAGCGACAGAAGAAAAGCTGGAGACCTACGAAACCTATTTTGAAAACTTCACCATTGAAAATCGTACCACCAGCATCAGCAATGATGTAGCACAGGCCATTGGTCAATTGGAGCGCCTGGATACATCGCGCTTCCGCTTGAGGTCAGAACTTGAGGCAGTAAATCTGGTCATTAGGCAGTTAGAAGAAAATGAGATATTGCCTCTAAACCCCTTCAATTACCAGTTTTTCCCGGAGTTTATCAGAAGCTCGCTGGAGGAATACAAACAAAAACAATTGGAACGCGAACGACTTCTCGGTTCTTACAATGAGAACACCTATGTGGTGCAGCGCCTCAATGATGAAATGAAAATCATTTCCTCCAACGTAAACGAGCTGGTCAAGAGCTACAGGGACAACCTACTGGAATCCATACAAATGATCAATAGAAGGGCCTCGCAAATAGAAAGGAACTTTACCGCCTTGCCAAGTATGGGCAATGAGTACAATAAGCAACGTCGCAATTATAATCTGCAGGAAAGCTTTTACATAAGCTTGATCCAGAGCAAAACAGAACTGGAAATTGCCAGGGCAGGTACCGTTACCAATTTTGTGATACTGTCACCAGCCAGTTTACCGGTAGATCCTATTCACCCCAAGAAGTTTATCATTTATGGAATAGGCTTTGGCTTAAGTGTGATTTTGAGTATTCTCTTTTTGGCAGTGCGGTATGTTGTAAATACAGAGATCAGCGGCCTCAGCGAGTTGGAGAAGCTCGTCAATATACCCGTGCTGGGGACAATCCCGGCGTTGAAAAAAAGTCAGACCACACCTGTTTCTCAGTTAGTCATTGATAAAAACCCCAAATCCATGATTTCAGAAGCGATGCGAACTATTCGTACAAACATGGATTTTATGAGTCAGGGAAAAAAGAACAGGGTTATTTCAGTATCCAGCACTATCAGTGGGGAGGGTAAAACCTTTGTATCGGTAAATCTATCTGCCATTATTGCAAAAAGTAATTACAAGGTGATTATTCTCGATCTCGATATGAGAAAGGCTAAAGTTCATCTTGCATTTGGTGATGAGAAGAGCGAAAAAGGATTGAGCACACTACTTATCAACAAACATGGCTTTCAGGAGGCGGTGCGGGAGACCAAAGTAAAAAACCTTTATTACATCCCGGCTGGCCCTATTCCTCCAAACCCTTCGGAATTATTGATGAGCGACAATTTTGATGTGCTTATTGAAAGTCTGAAAAAGGAATATGATTTTGTGGTAATGGATACCCCACCCATCGGCCTTGTTACTGACGGCATGTTGGTAATGAACAAGGCAGATCTGCCACTGTATGTCATTAGAGCCAATTATTCAAAGAAAGGATTTATCAAGACCTTGAAGAAAGTGGTGCAAATGAATCGATTTAACCACCTTTCAATCATCCTGAATGGTGTAAGTGCCAGCAAAACATATGGTTACGGGTATGGTTATGGCTATGGTTACGGTTATGGCTATTATGAAGCCTAGTTTGTAAAAATCACAATCCTGAGGTCACCACAATGAATGTGGATAACTTTTGTGGATAAATCATTTTCTAATGATTTTTTTTCATAAATTGAATCAAACCTGGCAAATATGGCAGCAACACATTTCCATTGCTTCAGATTGCTTGAACTTTCACAGTTTACTACGGCTGCCTGTATTAATCTTTTTATTTTTGCGCCCTTAAAACAAAACCCCTATGGCTGAGAACTATAAGAGAAGGGAAGAAGAGGAGAAGGAATTAGTAAGAAAATTTGAAGCCTTTCTCAGGAATCAGGAAAACTATTATTTCGATTCAGATGCTTTTGAAACAATCATTCAGCATTATATAGATAAGCTGAAATATAAGAAAGCAGCCAAAGCTGCAGAGGTAGCTTCCAAACAATATCCGTATTCTGCTGAAATATCACTGCTCAAAGCACAGGTTTATACCAGCCTGGAGCGGTATGATATAGCATTGATGGAAATTACGGAGGCGCTAAACCTGCACCCTATGGATGAAGACATATTGCTAATGAAAGGCAATCTTCATTCTGTGATGGGGCAATATGAGGAAGCCATAGAAACTTTTGAAAATGTACTGGCGATCTCGGAAGATAAGGATGAGGTGTATTACCATATTGGTCTAACCTATCAGAGTCAATCAGAATACAAAAAGGCATCGGATTATTACAAGAAAGCTATTGAGTTCAACATCCATCATGAAAATGCCCTCTATGAGTTGGCGTATTGCCTGGATGTGGTTGGAGAACTGGAAACAAGCCTTGCTTATTATCAAAAATTCATTGATCAGGATCCTTATTCTGAGTACGCCTGGTATAACATTGGCATAGTTTACAACAAGCTAGGTCAATTTGATAAGGCGATTGATGCCTATGAGTATGCGGTAGCTATTGATGACAGCTTCAGCTCGGCTTATTTCAATCTTGGCAATGCCTTCATGAATGCAGGGGAGTTTAGTAAGGCCGTGGAGGCGTATAAAAACACGTTGGAATTGGAAGGAGCTTCCCCTGAAACGTACTGCTGCATTGGGGCTGCTTATGAGAAGATGGAGCATTTTGATATAGGCCTGAGGTATTATCGTAAATCCGCCAAGTTGGATCAATTTTATGACGAGGCGTGGTTTGGTATTGGGGTATGCCTTTTTGCCAAAGAAAAATATTATGAGGCAGTGCACTTTTTCAATAAGGCCCTTAAGCTTGATGCAGAGAACCCTTTGTATTGGAAATCTGTGGCTGATGCGGAATTTAAAGTAGGCAATATCATATCTGCTATTGATGCCTATGAAGAGTCATTGGCCATTGATCCATCAGATGCTGAGGCCTGGCTTGATTTATCTCTGATCTTCTTTGAGCAGGGGGAATACCAGAAAGCCATCGATACACTGGAAGAAGCCATGGAAGAGCAGCCCGAGGATGCTGATCTTTATTACAGAATGGTGGCTTACCTCATTACTAAAGGAGATTATAAACGTGCCTTCAATATTTTAGAGAATGCCTTATTTTTGGATTTTGAAAAGCACACCGCTTTATATGATTTCTTTCCTAAGCTAGAAACACAAAAAGCACTTTTTAGAATAATAGAACAACACAGAAAAAAAAGTTCCTAATGAATTATACCTTAAGTAAGATACCTGCCAGAACTACCAAGCCCCGGCAGGACGGATTGACTATGGTGATGGATAAGGGTATGAGTACCCGTGAAGTAGAAGATTTACTTGAAGTGAGTGGCCAGCATTTTGATATTGTGAAAATGGGCTGGGCTACTTCTTATGTCACCCCGAATCTGAAAGAAAAAATAGAACTTTATCATAAAAATGATATCCCGGTCTACCTGGGAGGGACACTTTTTGAGGCTTTTATAGCAAGAAATCAATTTGACGACTACCTCAATGTGCTGAAGAAATATGATCTCAAGTACGCAGAGGTATCGGATGGCTCCATTGAGTTGGACCATGATTTAAAATGCGATTATATCAATAAGCTAGCAGAGCATGTTACCGTACTGTCAGAGGTAGGCTCGAAAGATGCTGCCAAAATCATCCCACCCTATAAATGGATAGAGCAGATGCAAACTGAACTTGATGCTGGGGCCTGGAAGGTAATCGGAGAGGCGCGTGAAGGTGGAAATGTAGGCTTATTTAGGGATTCTGGTGAAGTTAGACAGGGTCTGGTTGAAGAAATTTTGACCAAAATCCCTAACGAAAAAATCATCTGGGAGGCGCCCCAAAAAGCGCAGCAAGTTTGGTTTATCAAACTGTTGGGTGCTAATGTAAACCTTGGAAATATCAGCCCTCAAGAGGTAATACCGCTCGAGACTATACGTTTAGGTTTGAGAGGGGATACTTTTCATCAATTCCTCAACGAGTAATCAAATCAAACAAAGGCGATAAGCGTGCATGAGAGGGATTAAAGAATATTTCCTACTTTTTATCAAAGGTATGGGAATGGGCGGAGCGGATGTAATTCCGGGTGTTTCTGGTGGTACCATCGCATTTATTACCGGGATATACGAAGAATTGCTGGATTCGATTAAGGCTGTTAATATCAACACACTGAGGTTGCTGTTAAAGGCTGATTTTCTGTTGTTTTGGAAATTAATCAATGGCAATTTTCTAGTAGCTGTGCTGGCTGGTATCCTTGTCAGCGTATTCTCACTTGCGAAAATCATTACATACACCCTTGAAAACTATCCTATCCAATTGTGGTCGTTCTTCTTTGGGCTTATCATTATCAGTGCCCTGGCCGTTGCACGGGAAATTAAAGATCGCGACTGGAAGGTTTTCCTCATGCTTGCCGTAGGCATTGCCTTCGCCTATTTCGTAACTTCAGCAACGCCCTCAACTACACCGGATAACCTCTTTTTTGTTTTTGGCAGTGGTATGATAGCCATCTGTGCCATGATACTACCGGGTATTTCTGGTAGTTTTATTTTGTTGATTCTGGGTAAGTATGAGCAAGTACTTACCGCTGCTAAAGAGTTTGATATCACAACTCTTGTGGTTTTTGCAGTGGGATGTGCGGTAGGCATTCTTGCTTTTGCAAGGGTGATTTCCTGGCTGCTAAAGCATTATCATGCGTCAACCATAGCTATTTTGGTTGGATTCATGATTGGCTCTCTCAATAAAATTTGGCCCTGGAAAGAAGTGCTGCAATACAGAATCAATAGTAAGGGCGAACGCGTGCCGTTTTTAGAAAAAAATATTTTACCCAACGAATACATTGAGATCACCGGAAATGACCCTTTTGTACTTCAGGCATTATTATTTTTCTTTTTGGGGATTGGACTGGTAGTTGTTATAGAAAAGATAGCGAAAATGACTAAGCAGCAACCATGAGAAAGTTTGGCCTCATCGGAAAGACATTAAAGCATTCCTTCTCTAAAAAATACTTTACAGAAAAGTTTGAAAAAGAAGGCATAGCAGATACCTCATATGAGCTTTTTGAGTTAGAGGCTATTGACGAATTTCCAGAGCTTTTGGCTACTCACCCTGAACTGGTTGGATTGAATGTGACATTACCCTATAAAGAGCCGGTCATGCAATTCCTCACGGAGTTGGATCAAAGCGCAAAACTCGTAGGGGCAGTCAATGTTATAAAGATCAATCAGGGTATGCTAACAGGCTATAACTCTGACTACTTTGGGTTTAAGCAATCTCTGGAGCAGTTTATCGATACCGGTGTAGATAAGGCCCTTGTACTTGGTACCGGCGGTTCCTCTAAGGCCGTAATTGCCGCACTCAAGGCGTTGAATATCGAATTTAAGTTGGTGTCTCGAACGGGTGGGGAGAGCAGGATCAGTTACGAAGAGCTGAAAACAGGTAATTATGTACAGCAGGCTAAGCTTATTGTAAACACCACGCCTTTGGGTATGTTCCCAAACACCGAACAAGCTGCAGACCTTCCATACGCTCAAATAGGGCCATCACATTTTGTGTTTGATTTGGTTTATAACCCTGAGGAAACATTATTGATGAAGCTGGCGAGAACGAATGGTGCCAAGGTGAAAAATGGTCTTGAAATGCTGTATTTGCAGGCAGAAAAGTCGTGGGAGATCTGGAATAAATAGATTCTAATAGCAAAATATATTCGCCTTTAACCACAAAGTCCACAATGCTAATCTCAAAGAGTCACAAAGTGCCGTTTATTACTCTTTTGATACCGTTTTTGAGTAATGTTACATTGAAGTTTATCAAGAGACCGAGTTTAAACCCTCCAAGTTTCATATAAGTAAGTGTTTGAGCTAAATGAACGTCATTTAAGGCATCCACACTTTTAAGCTCAATGACAAGCTTATTTTCAATTAATAAATCTATCCTGTATCCACATTCTAAATGGACATCAGCATAAATCAATGGCATTGGTTTTTCTTTTTCAACACGAATGCCAGCCTGACTAATCTCATAAAACAAACATTCCTTGTAGGCACTTTCGAGTAGCCCCGGTCCTAATGCACGATGAACTTTGATAGCAATGCCTATCACTTGATTACTTAATAGGTTTTCATCCATTGGTCGTTGTGTGCTTTGTGGATACCTTCAATACTTTGTGGTAAAAAATCAACAGTAAACGCTTTAATTAAATTAAAACTTTATGAGGAAATACAGCGTAAGACATCCTCGCATATTTACTTAACATGCTGCGTTGGGTTCCGTTATATTAGCAGCATTTAGTACTTACCTATGGAATTTAAGCTTACCGCAGAATATCAACCTACCGGTGACCAGCCAACAGCTATTGAACAACTCTCTAATGGCATAGAGCAGGGTGAACCCGCCCAAACGCTTCTCGGAGTTACCGGGTCTGGTAAAACATTCACCATGGCCAATGTCATGGCTAAGGTCAACAGACCTACACTTGTCCTTAGCCATAACAAAACGCTTGCTGCCCAACTTTACGGCGAACTCAAACATTTTTTTCCTGAAAATGCCGTAGAATACTTCATTTCCTACTACGACTATTATCAACCTGAGGCATTTATCCCTACGACCAATCTTTATATTGAAAAAGATCTTTCAATCAATGAAGAAATCGAGAAACTGCGCCTAAGTGCCACCTCACAGCTACTGACAGGCAGACGTGATGTAGTGGTGGTAGCGTCGGTATCTTGCATCTATGGTATTGGCAATCCTGAGGAATTCGGTAGAAATGTAATACGCCTGCAGGAAGGTGATCGAATACCCCGGAGTAAGCTATTGTTTGACCTGGTAAACATCCTATACTCCCGATCAGATGCTGATTTTAAACGGGGTAATTTCAGGGTAAAAGGCGATACGGTTGATATTTTCCTGGCCTATGCAGATTTTGGATATCGCATTGTTTTTTGGGGGGATGAGATAGAAGCAATTCAGCGAATTGAGCCGGCTACAGGCAAGAAAATCTCTGATGAAAAAATCATCACTATTTTCCCAGCTAATCTATTCGTAACCGGAAAAGATCAACTGAATCAGGCCATCACAGAAATTCAGGATGATTTGGTAGGGCAAATTACATTTTTTGAGGGTGAGCAAAAATATGTAGAAGCCAAACGATTGAAAGAGCGCACTGAGTTCGACATGGAAATGATGCGGGAGCTGGGCTATTGCTCTGGGGTGGAAAATTATTCCCGCTATTTTGACCGCCGTACGCCGGGGGCACGGCCTTTCTGTTTGCTGGACTATTTCCCTGATGATTACCTCATGATCATCGACGAGAGCCACGTAACTATACCACAGGTCCGTGCTATGTGGGGTGGCGACCGTGCTCGAAAGATCAATCTTGTAGATTATGGCTTTAGGTTACCTTCAGCACTAGATAATAGGCCATTGACATTCAATGAATTTGAGTCAATGCTGAATCAGGTTGTGTTTGTCAGTGCCACACCCGGCGATTACGAACTGAGAAAGTCTGAAGGAGTTGTTGTTGAGCAGCTTATTCGACCTACTGGCCTACTTGATCCGGTGATCGAAGTTAGGCCTACAGCCCAGCAGATTGATGATCTGCTGGAGGAAATTCACAAACGCATTAAGGTTGAGGAGCGCGTTTTGGTTACTACACTGACCAAACGTATGGCTGAGGAGCTATCCAAATACCTGGATCGGGTAGGTGTAAAATGTCGCTATATACACTCAGAAGTAGATACGCTGGATAGGGTGGAAATCCTCAGGGAATTGCGTCTGGGCGTTTTTGATGTGCTGGTTGGGGTTAACCTGCTTCGCGAAGGTCTTGACCTACCGGAAGTATCGCTGGTTGCCATAATGGATGCCGATAAGGAAGGGTTCCTGAGAAATGAGCGCTCATTAGTACAGACCATTGGTCGGGCAGCGCGTAATGTCAATGGTATGGTTATCATGTATGCCGATACCATCACAGGTAGCATGCAGGTAGCAATAGATGAAACCAATAGAAGGCGGTCTATCCAGATGGAGTACAATAAGGAGCATGGTATTAAGCCAATGACAATTACCAAGACAAGGGAATCCATCCTGAGTCAGACAAAGGCGGCCGATTCGAAAAAGTCTGCTAAAAAATACTACCTGGAGGACGAGGCCTCTGTGGCTGCAGACCCTGTAGTGGCATATATGGAACCCGATGAATTGGATAAGCTCATCAATAAAACCAGGAAGTCAATGGAGAAAGCTGCGAAAGATCTTGACTTTATAGAAGCTGCGCGTTTACGCGATGAGCTACAGGAACTGGAGAAATTAAAGAAGGATAAGTCCAGGAGCTAGAGGTCTAAAATAAATCTGCTCTGTAATAATTTCTTTGAAATGGATACTAATCCAATACTAAAAGTCATTTTATGAAAAAAGTACTCATAGTATTCAATGGATTAGCCTACCTCGCACTTCAATTTGTGCTGAATGTAGATCTTTCAAACAATACGCTGGAGTTAATCATACTCTTTTCAAGTGTGTTGGTATGTTTTTTTTCAGGGCTTATAGTTTTTAAAGAGCACTGGAATAAAGCGCACCTTGCCACCACAAATTATTTGATGAGCTATAAAGTGCTCGCCTCCATTTTGTTTCTGCTATTATTTATAAGCCATGTTTTTGAGACATTGCAATGGCTGCCAGCTTCATTTAATACACTCGAATGGCTTGTATGGTCTTCATTGTATTTTATGCTGACGGTACCGGTATATGTAGAAATATTTAAACCGGCTGAAGTGGTGAAGGCTTGATATTCAATCTTTCAGATCATATTAGAAGCTAATAAGCCAAGTTTAAATAAAATGCCAGTTATTTAGCCAGATCACTAAGCAATAAAAAAGCCCCAACAGGGGCTCCAATATTTTTGGGTGATTTACGACTCAGAGCTTAAAATCAACTTCCACAGCCAACGCATTCAATGTTCTGATTCAAAGGCTTTACGCCATTCAGCTTCATTTTCAGGTTGTGGATTTTGTCCCGGACATCCATATCAGCCATCATATCGCCGGTAAGTTGTTTCTCCAGGGATGAAATTTCACTTTGAATTTGTTCTGCAGTCATGGTAAAGTATTTAGAATTTGTTTCAATATAAAAAAGTTGGCTTTTAGAGTCCAGCGATCCCACAATTTATTTGTGTTAATTTTTCAACGGGGCTAACCAATTCTTATTGCAAAAAAATAGCCCCAGGAAGTCCCCGAGGCTATTCACTTCAATATGTGTTTAGTTTATTTGGCTTCAGCGTATCTTTTCGCTACCTCATCCCAATTGATGACGTTGAAAAAAGCGCTGATATAATCAGGTCTGCGGTTTTGATAATTCAGGTAATAAGCGTGCTCCCATACATCAAGACCAAGGATTGGCGTGCCATCACATCCAGCATCAGGCATTAATGGATTGTCCTGATTTGCTGTTGAGCATACTTCCAGTTTGCCGTTGTTAACACAAAGCCACGCCCAACCGGATCCGAAGCGCGTAGCTGCGGCATTAGAAAACTCTTCTTTGAATTTATCAAATGAACCAAATGCACTGTCAATAGCATCAGCTAATTCTACTGATGGATTTCCTCCACCATTGGGGCTCATCACTGTCCAAAATAATGTATGGTTAAAATGTCCACCACCATTATTTCTTACAGCCTTGTTGTCTGAATGATTTTTGCAAAGGTCTTCCAACGACTTGCCAGCCATATCAGTGCCTTCAATAGCTGCGTTTAGTTTGCTAACGTATCCACCGTGGTGCTTGCCATGGTGAATTTCCATAGTAGTTGCATCTATATTTGGTTCTAATGCATTGTGCGCGTAGGGTAAATCTGGTAATTCAAAAGCCATAGTTTTGCTTGTTTTTTTGAGTTTAACAATTGTTTTCGGTTGTGTAAAAATAATAAGAATTCAAATCCAATAATTTGGACGAACTATAGTAATAGAAAACGACTCTTAGCTGTTTTTGTTCCTCCTGAGCGATTCAAAAAAATCAGTAACCAGCTGACTGCATTCTTCTTTTAGCAAACCGGACTTCACTTTTGTTTTAGGATGCAAAATACTTTTTTGCATGCGACTGTAGCCCCTGTCGGGATCAGAAGCACCATATACCAGAGTGCCTACCTGCGCCCATGAAGAAGCTCCTCCACACATTACACAGGGCTCAAGGGTGACATAAAGGGTGCATTCAGGTAAATATTTAGCTCCCAAATGATTAGAGGCGGCTGTTATGGCCAGCATTTCAGCATGTGCGGTTACATCTTGAAGCCTCTCCACTTGATTATAAGCACGGGCAATAATTTTTTTTTGACATACGATTATTGCCCCTACAGGCACTTCGCCCTCAGCCAGCGCAATATGTGCTTGCTTTAGGGCTTCCCGCATGAAATGCTCGTCGCTGTAAACGGATAATGTCATTTTTTAATCTTAACTGACTGCATGATTTGTGGGGCTTTGGCCTGCCATTGATTCTTTAAGTTTATTGGAGTGCTTAAGTTGAAGACCCAGAGATTTTCATTCACAATCGTGTATTGGATATATGTGTAATTTCTAATAGCAGGTCTCTGATTGATGGAACCTTCTTCATCCTTGACCACAGATTCGAATTCAAACACCGCATATTGCCTGCCGTTGATCTCCTCCAAAGCCTCTTTGCTGAATTTAACTTCAGTGTACAAATTTTGAATATTTGACTTGTAAAAATCTTTTAGGATGGGCATGTCTTTGGCGTCCCAGCGCGTAGGGCTCAGATTGATACCCAGGTTTACATTACCTGATGGATCATCATACATAGCCACAGGCCGCCTGTTGGTAATATATCGATTGGCAATTTCATCATCGGTCATTGGAGAAAAATCAGCTGGTATATCCATAGTAATATTATCAGTAGCTTCAATGGTTACCAGCGGCTGCCCTGAGGCAGTAAAAGCACAGAAAAATGGTAGAAAAAGCATGATATATATTACGTACGCCAAGAGATGGTATTTTGAAATGATTTTTTTCATAATGTAATTATAGATGTGTCAAGCAAGTCCGATTGCTACTGCTACAAAGCTAAAACTATTGTTATTTTTGCGCCCTGAAAAACATAACGATAAATATTCTGAATTATGCTACGTACCCATACTTGCGGAGAGTTAAGAGAAGAACATGTTGGAACGCGCGTTACCCTCTGTGGCTGGGTACAGAAGCTAAGAGACAAAGGCGGTGTAATATGGATCGACCTAAGGGATCGTTATGGACTGACCCAACTGGTTTTTGAAGAGGGGATAACCGACCAGAGTATTCTTGACCAGGCCCGAAAGGCAGGCAGGGAGTTTGTAATTAAAGTATCTGGGGAAGTTGTTGAGCGATACAGTAAAAATGATAAAATACCAACAGGCGCTATAGAAGTCAGAGTGGATGACTATGAGATTTTGAATCCTTCAAAGGTGCCTCCTTTCACCATAGAAGATGAAACCGATGGTGGCGATGATCTTAGAATGAAATACAGGTATCTGGATCTACGTAGAAATGCTATTAGAAAAAATCTGCATCTACGCCACAGGATGATGCAGGAAACACGGGCATACCTGGATGGTAAGAGTTTTATGGAAGTTGAAACGCCTGTCCTGATCAAATCCACACCTGAAGGTGCGCGTGATTTTGTGGTGCCCTCAAGAATCAATCCGGGAGAATTTTATGCCTTACCACAATCACCTCAAACCTTCAAGCAACTGCTGATGGTCTCGGGCTTTGACAGGTATTTTCAGATTGTGAAATGTTTCAGAGATGAAGACTTACGGGCAGACCGTCAACCTGAGTTTACTCAGATTGATTGTGAGATGTCTTTCGTGACCCAAGAGGATGTACTACAAATGTTTGAAGGTATGGTAAAGCATCTTTTTAAGGCTGTGAAGGGTATCAACATGGATGATTTTCCCCGGATGACCTATGCAGATGCCATAAAATATTATGGCTCAGATAAACCAGACACCAGATTTGGAATGCGGTTCGTTGAGCTTAACGATGTTGCCCAGGGCAAAGGCTTTAATGTATTTGACCAGGCAGAATTAGTGGTAGGTATCAATGCAGAAGGCTGCGGTGAATATACCAGAAAGCAACTCGATGAACTGACTAATTTTGTTAAGAAGCCTCAAATTGGGGCCAAAGGTCTGGTTTATGTAAAGTGCAATGAGGATGGCACCTTTAAGTCTTCTGTAGATAAATTTTATAACCAGGATGACCTGGCAGCATGGGCTGAGAAAATGAATGCAAAGCCTGGTGATTTGCTGCTGGTATTGTCTGGTGATAAAAATCCTACCCGTAAGGCCATGAATGAACTGAGGCTGGAAATGGGAACCCGTCTTGACCTGCGACCAGCAGATAAGTTTGCCCCATTGTGGGTATTGGATTTTCCTCTGCTGGAGTGGGATGAAGATACACAGCGCTTTTATGCAATGCACCATCCATTTACGAGCCCCAAAACGGAAGACCTTGAACTCCTGGAAACTAATCCGGGAGAGGTCAGGGCTAATGCTTATGATTTAGTAATCAATGGCAGCGAAATAGGAGGTGGGTCAATAAGAATTCACAACCGCGAATTGCAAGAATTGATGCTCAGAAACCTGGGCTTTACCGATGAAGAAGCCAGAAGCCAATTCGGCTTTTTGATGGATGCCTTTGAATATGGTGCACCTCCTCATGGTGGTATAGCTTTCGGTTTTGACAGGATATGTGCCATTTTTGGAGGGCACTCATCTATTCGTGATTACATCGCGTTTCCTAAAAATACTGCCGGTAGAGATGTGATGATCAATACCCCATCAACGGTAAGTCAGGAGCAGCTGGATGAACTTCATTTGGCCTTAAACCTGCCGGAAAAGGACAAAAATTAATAGACAAGGGGGGTGACTGCAGCATAATAGTGGCAATAAGTGATATATTATTGTATAAAAGCTATTCAGTAAAGCCATTATTTCAGATGGATTTGCCAAAGTAGGCACAATAGATTTTAGCATTAGCAATTATTTTGTAGATTCATGCTGGATTTAACCGTGTTTTTACTGACATGAAAAACAGACCCTTCTTTATACTAACCGCTATGGTCATTCTGGTAACCTCCGTATGGTTATTGGAGCCACTTATTTTTCAAGCATTATTCGTCAGCAGTGAGATTAGTGCAAAAATGAAAGAGCACCCCGTAGTGAATATTGCGCATCGTGGTGCTTCAGGCCATGCACCGGAAAACACACTGCCTGCTATTGACCTGGCTATAGAGATGGGAGCAGATATGGTAGCCATAGACGTGCATGTGACCAAAGATGGGCATGTGGTTGTGCTTCATGATGAGCAAATCGATCGTACTACAAATGGCCAGGGGAATGTACATGAATATACACTAGAAGAACTTCAGCAATTTGATGCTGGAAGCTGGTTCAGTGAAGAATTTGCAGGCACAAAAATACCAACCTTAGACGAAGCATTAAAACACATCGATGGCCGCGCAGAATGCCTTATCGAAATGAAAACCAAAGGTGATGTGTATTATCAGGGGTTTGCTGAAATCATTACAGATATTATTGAAGCGAATAATGCTGTTGATTGGTGCATTCTGGAATCGTATGATGAAAAATACCTGGATGAAGCGCATGAGCATGATCCTAGAATTCAGATCAAGCAAATATTAATTGGGGAGGATAATACTAATGTATTCAGCTATTTTTTACGTACCCGTAACCTGATGAATACCAGGGAAAAGCATAAATACCTCAGTGCTGTAAATCCACCTTTCCATGCCTTATCCGAGAGAAGGGTTTTTGAGCTTCATGCACGGAGGCTAAAAGTGTACACATTTCTAGTGAATGATAGGGAGGAGATGATTAAGGCCTTAAACATGGGTGTCGATGGCATTATCACTGACTTCCCGGATCGTTTACACGACATTAAAGTAGAGATTGAAAATCTATAAAGCGCCAGCAAGGGATAGGTTATAGAGCTCAACTTCTGAGGCGATAAAGCCAAATGCAGGCCAGTAACTGGTACTTACTACATTCTCAAAGATTTCTCTGGCCTCATCTAATTTACCGTTTACCAGGTAGTGAAATCCTACCCCGTAACCCTGTGTGGCCAGCGCCAATTGACTATCAGGATCATCAGTAACGGATACATTTAGTAGTTCAGTAGGTTCGATTTCTCCTTTGTACATAAGCAATCGCTTGTGATAAGAATGATTCTCCACAATTCGCATTTCATCATGTATTGGTTCCAGCAAGGCAGTGGCCGCAGACTTATTGCCTATCTTTCTGTAGGTCATATACAACCAGTCAGTAGTGGCTACCAGTAAGTCATCATTATTGCTTACCTCCATACATTTTTTAAAGGCGGAAACAGCTTTATCATAATTTCCTTTAAGGTAGTACGCAAGGCCCAAGTGATACCAGATATTGAACTGTGTAGTAGTTAGCGGCTTGTTAATCGCATTGGATATACCGTCCTCTTCTGCCCTCACTTCATAACTTCTACTGTAGAAGGCAGCTTTTTCAAGATCAGAGATGGCCAGGTCAAATTTGCGTACTGTGATGAACCTGTGCCCCCTATGCCTGTAAAGCCGGTAAGATTCCGGATATAATTCAATGCCCTTGGAGTAGATGTCTATGGCATCTTTATACCTGGATAAGTAGGCCAACCTACGGCCATACCAAATGATGTATTCCAGGCTGTCTGGATATTGGTTGTAGTTATTTTCAGCGGCTATTAACTCGCGCTCTCTTCTTTTAAGTAATCTGGCGGGAAATTCCTGTTGAAAATAGGGTTCACCCGTTACGGATAATGCCTCAAACTCAGAATCCTCCTCCTGGTTTGTTGTATCGACTATCTCCGGTTTTGTGATCCGATCGGGTCGCTCACTACTTGATTCTGTTTTAATGCAACCACTAAAGCTCAGTAGCAACATTATTTGAACCAGTAAAAGGGCGAATCGAAATTTCATTTAACAAATTATTTATAAAATATATTAGAAAGTTACAAAAAATCAATCAAACATCTCAACTTTAGATTTAATTCATGCCAGGTTGTTTAATTGTGAATCCTGTTTTTTCCTTTTCAGCATCTACAATATCTTTAACATCTTGCAATAGTTTTTTGGCATCATACACAATACCATCCTTAATCGTGTATTTAACGCCGCCCACACGCACTACATTGTTATCTTCAGTAAGCTTAATGGCTCCTGTACCATAAAGTACCTTCAGATTCTCGAGTGGGTTGGCTTCCACCAAGATCATGTCAGCCAGCTTACCTACCTCTATCGTACCAATGCGATCTGCTGCCCCGAGAGCTTCTGCACCTTTTAAGGTAGCAGCTCTAATTACTTCTAAAGGATGAAATCCTGCTTCGCGTAGCAATTCCAGTTCCCTGATATAGGCAAAACCATAAAGCTGGTAAATGAATCCTGAATCTGATCCGGTTGTCACTCTACCGCCCCGGTTTTTATATTCATTAACAAAAGTCATCCAAAGCTTATAGTTTTCTTTCCAGTCTACTTCCTGTTCAGTGCCCCAAAAATGCCAGTAAGACCCATGGCTTATTTTACTGGGCCGGTAAAACCTCCATAAAGATGGTAATGTATAGTCCTCATGCCATTCTGCCCTTCTGGCACGCATAAGATCCCTACTCGCCTCGTAAATATTGAATGTAGGGTCAATAGTGAAGTCCAACTCAATGAGCTCATTCATCACGGCATTCCACTTATCGGAATATGGCTTAGCGGCTTGCTTCCAAAGTTTACCTGCTTCACCAAAGCGATCCTGCTCATTCATATAATTGTAATCGAGCGGATAGTTTTGAATAGTTCTATCTACAAATAATGCCTCTGGCAAACCGTACCAGTGCTCCATACTTGTTAGGCCAAAGCGTGCCGTTTGCAGCACATTGAGCCACGCCACGTCCATTTGAGCATGATGGCACGCAGATCTTAGGCCTAATGACTTATTCTCCTTGATGGCTGCTTCCATGATATCAGGCCTTGCTCCGAAAAACTTAATGCCATCAGCTCCTTTGTTGGCATTATTGCGAACCCAATCGATGGCTTCAGCGGGTGAATTGATACCGTTTTCTGCACCCTGTCCAAAAGCGGTATAAGCAAATATCCTTGGTGCTACAATTGTGTTTTTAGCACTCTTATTTTTATGTTCCAGCACCCAGTCCAGCCCATTGCCAGCCGAGGGATCCCTTATGGTGGTGATACCATGAGCCATCCAGAGCTTGAAAACATATTCTGCCGGTGTGCCCTGTGCCTTACCACCAATATGACCGTGCATATCAATAAAGCCGGGTAGTAGATACATGCCTGTTGCATCGATCTCTCGGGCGCCATCTTTTGCCTTGGGTCTGTTCTCCTCATTTATTTCTACACCCGGGTAGCCTACCGTTTTTACCTGGGTGATGATATTATCCTCTACTACAACATCAACAGGCCCAATGGGCGGGGCACCGGTGCCATTAACGAGAGTAGCACCACGGATGATCAGTTGTTTGTGAGGACCATCGCCTTCATTCTCACCCCGGGGAGGTGATGGGGTAATTGAGTTTTGTGCTAAGCAAAAAAATGAAAGACTAATGCTGAAAAATAAGAGGAGAATTGATTTTTGGGTCATAATGAAAGGGTTTAAACAATAATATCAGTAATCGAAGTGGTTTCCAAACCATTCGTCATATAGCATTGCATAGAGGGCAGCATATCATTATCATAATTTGTACTTTTGACCAAAATCGAAGCATTATGGCATTAACACCTTCGAATATGTTACCTCTGGGCACACAAGCCCCGTCCTTTTCATTACCAGATACTCTGTCGGGTGATACCATCTCTTTAGACCAATTCCGGGGCAAGCCTTTGGTTGTCATGTTTATTTGCAACCATTGCCCTTATGTTATTCACATTCAGGATAAACTCGTGGAATTGGTGAAAAAGTACCAAAAAAAGGATGTGAATTTTGTTGCCATCAGCTCCAATGATGTGACGAATTATCCACAGGATGGACCTGAAAAAATGAAGGAGCGCGCTCAGGAATTGGATTTCACTTTCCCTTATCTGTATGATGAATCGCAAGAAGTAGCCAAAGCCTACATGGCAGCATGCACACCCGATTTTTATGTGTTTAATAATCAGCTTGCCTGTGTATACCGGGGTAGAATGGATGGTTCAACACCGGGGAATAATGTGCCGGTGACCGGTAAAGATCTATCAACAGCTTTAGACCTGTTATTGGAAGGTAAACCTGTCTTTGCAGATCAGCTACCCAGTATGGGATGTAATATCAAATGGAAAAATTAAGCCTACAAGATGTCAGTACACAGCAATATTAAAAAGATAACAACCCATCAGCTACATGAAATGAAGAGCCGGGGAGAGAAGATTTCAATGCTTACGGCTTATGATTTCTCTATGGCCAAAATATTGGATGAGGCAGGTATAGATGTGCTTCTTGTGGGCGACTCGGCATCTAATGTAATGGCTGGCAATGAAACTACTTTGCCCATTACGCTGGATCAAATGATCTATCACGCTACTAGTGTGGTGCGCGCTGTAAAAAGAGCACTGGTAGTGGTGGACGTACCCTTTGGCTCTTATCAGGGAAATTCCTCTGAGGCACTGCGCTCTGCTATCAGGATTATGAAAGAGTCGGGTGGACATGCAGTGAAGATGGAAGGGGGGAGTGAGATAAAGGAATCTATAATTCGCGTGCTGAGTGCGGGGGTGCCTGTAATGGGGCACCTGGGGCTTACACCACAGTCTATTTATAAATTTGGAACCTACACAGTACGGGCTCGGGAGGAAGCAGAAGCTCAAAAGCTCATAGAGGACGCTAAATTGCTGGAGGACTGTGGCTGTTTTGCTATAGTGCTTGAGAAAATACCTGCCCAATTGGCAAAAAAAGTAGCTTCTGAGCTATCGATTCCTGTAATTGGGATAGGTGCCGGTCCTGAT
Source organism: Cyclobacteriaceae bacterium (assembly GCA_965227155.1). Classification (GTDB taxonomy): domain Bacteria; phylum Bacteroidota; class Bacteroidia; order Cytophagales; family Cyclobacteriaceae; genus UBA6059. The sequence goes on along the minus strand of OZ245731.1, from coordinate 1,040,595 downwards.
GTAGACGGGCAGGTGCTTGTGGTACACGATATGCTTGGAATAACCCATGATTTTAAGCCCAGATTTCTTCGACAATATGCCGATTTAAATAGTGCTATCAATAATGCAGTGAATGCCTACATCAAAGATGTAAAATCAAAGAGTTTCCCATCTGACAAAGAAAGTTATTAGCAGCGAGGGCAGATTAGGGATAACCATATTCTTGTTTTTAGTTTTCATTATCTTCGCGGCATTATCTTGAATATTTTTCAAGTACTACCAACAGTAAATCTTTTATATCTAACAAATCACATCCAATGTCTGAAAAGCCATCTACCATTATCTATACCAAAACAGATGAGGCACCGGCTTTAGCCACAGCTTCATTTCTACCCATCATCCAGTCTATCGCAGGGCCTGCAGGTATCAATTTTGAAACAAGGGACATATCATTAGCGGCCAGAGTGGTGGCAAGCTTCCCTGAGTGGCTGGAAAAGGATCAGATCATTCCAGACGATCTGGCAGAACTAGGCAAGCTTACCCAAGATCCTACTACCAATATCATCAAATTGCCCAACATCAGTGCCTCCATCCCTCAATTGATAGCCACAATCAAGGAATTGCAGGCACAGGGGATTGCAGTGCCTGACTATCCGTCGGATCCCAAAACTGATAAGGAAAAAGAAATTCGCATTCGATATGATAAGGTAAAAGGCAGTGCGGTAAACCCCGTGTTGCGGGAAGGCAACAGCGACAGGAGGGCCCCAAAATCCGTGAAGCAATATGCTCAAAAAAATCCTCACAGTATGGGGGCATGGTCAGCGGATTCAAAGTCGCATGTGGCAAGCATGGAATCGGGCGATTTCTATGGCTCTGAGCAGTCTGTTACCATCCCTTCAGACACTCAGGTGAATATTGAACTGCACAAGGCAGACGGCACTGTACAGGTACTGAAAGGGCAGGTAAAACTCAAAGCAGGAGAAGTTGCTGATGGTGCCGTGATGAATCGTAGTGCGCTGAGAACCTTTCTGGAGGAGCAAAAGAATGATGCAAAAGCAAAAGGTGTATTATTTTCTGTGCACCTAAAGGCTACCATGATGAAGGTTTCAGACCCTATCATTTTTGGCCATGCCGTGTCTGTATTCTTCAAAGATGTCTATGAAAAGCACTCAGATATGCTGAAAAGTCTTGGGGTAGATACCAACAATGGATTCGGTGATTTGGTAAATGCGATCCAGCAGCTCCCTGACGAGGATAGAAAAGCAATAGAAAAGGATATTGAAGCCTGCTATGCTGATGGACCTGATTTGGCCATGGTCAATTCACACAAGGGCATCACCAACCTTCATGTGCCTAGTGATGTGATTATTGATGCTTCAATGCCTGCAATGATCCGTACTAGCGGTCAGATGTGGAATAAAAATGATGAGCAGCAAGATACCAAAGCGGTGATTCCTGATCGGTGTTATGCAGGTGTTTATCAGGAGGTGATTGATTTTTGTAAGGAGAATGGTGCTTTCGATCCCTCTACGATGGGTAGTGTGCCCAATGTAGGCCTCATGGCACAGAAAGCAGAAGAATATGGGTCACATGATAAAACCTTTGAGATACCTGCCAATGGTTCGGTAAAAGTTATAGATAGTGAAGGTAGCGTTTTACTGGAACATGCAGTAGAGGAGGGGGATATTTGGCGAATGTGTACTGTAAAGGATGCGGCTATTCAGGATTGGGTGAAATTGGCTGTGAACAGGGCAAGAGCATCAAATACACCAGCTGTTTTTTGGCTGGATGAAGCACGAGCACACGACAGGGAACTGGTTAAAAAAGTTAATCAGTACCTGAAAGACCATGATACTTCAGGACTGGATATAAAGATCATGTCTCCGGTCAAAGCAACAAGACATTCCTTAGAAAGGATAAAAGAAGGCAAGGACACTATATCTGTAACAGGCAATGTACTGCGGGATTATCTGACGGACCTATTCCCGATCCTCGAGCTTGGAACCAGTGCCAAGATGCTATCCATAGTGCCACTGATGAAAGGTGGAGGTCTGTTTGAAACAGGTGCCGGTGGGTCAGCACCCAAGCACGTGCAGCAGTTTGTAGAAGAGGGGCATTTGCGATGGGATTCGCTTGGTGAATTCATGGCTTTGGCAGCTTCTCTGGATCATTTTGGTGAGGTTCATCACAACGATAGGGCCAAAATTCTTGGACAAACTCTTGATCAGGCGACCGCAAAATTCCTGGATAACCGAAAATCGCCTTCCAGAAAGGTGAATGAACTTGACAACAGAGGTAGCCATTTTTACCTGGCCATGTATTGGACAGAAGCGTTGGCTGCACAGCAAGAGGATACAGAACTGGCCAAAAAGTTTGAGAAAATAGCCGGTGAATTATCAGAAAATGAAGAAAAGATTATCCATGAACTTAACGATGCACAGGGAAGTCCTGTAGATATCGGAGGGTATTATTATCCTGATGTGGCTAAAGTGACAAAAGCCATGAGGCCTAGCGCCACTTTCAATGCCATACTAGACAGCATTTAAAATAGAAGGCCCATCTTTAATTTGATGGGCCATTTTTTTGATTTCCTTAATTTATTTCTACCTGGTCAGGGTGGCCATAAATATGTGGGCAATACAAACTTTCTAAACTGCCAATGGTTAACCCCCTATGGAAAAATTCCTACCGCTTTTCCCTTTAAAAATAGTTGCCTTTCCGGGCGAGCAAGTCAATCTTCATGTGTTTGAGCCAAGATACAAGCAGATGATCAAAGAGTGCCTGGAGGGGAAAACCACTTTTGGCATACCCTCATTTGTGAATGGTAATATTGAGCTTGGCACTGAAGTTGAAATTGTAGAGCTGTCTAAAACCTATAATGATGGCCGTATGGACATCAAAACGCAAGCTTTGGATGCCTTTAAGGTTATTTCATTTGAGAAGATTTGGCGTGATAAACTGTATGCCGGAGGGATGATTGCTTACCTTCAGAATATTGATGATTGTGGTGGGGTTTTGGATATTGAGCTTGTGGAGTTGGCCGCAGAACTTTTCAGTTGGATAGGAACTGATGAAATGGTTTCGCTACAAAACATGCAAACTAGTTTTGAATTGGGGCATAAAGTGGGGCTTACACCGTCACAGGAATACATTATGTTGGGTATAGAAACAGAATCTGATCGACAGCAGTACCTGATTGGTCATCTCAAGCAAATTATACCGGCATTGAAGCAGGCTGAACATGCTCGCGAGCAAATTAAAATGAATGGTCATTTTAAAAACTTAGATCCTTTAAAATTTTAATGGCAATTTTATGGCCATGGAGCTTTCACCATTCGCTGTTGTTTTATTGTTTGCTGCCGGCAGCCTGGGCATCACAGGTGTAAGCCTGATTGCGGGAAAAATATTAAGGCCAAATAGACCCAACGAAGAAAAACTGACAACCTATGAAAGTGGAGAAGATCCTGTGGGCACAGCATGGGGGCAGTTTAATCCACGGTATTACATCATCGCTTTGATTTTTATACTATTCGAAGTTGAACTGATTTTTTTGTTTCCCTGGGCTACCGTTTTTGGTCAAAAAGACCTGATCGAAGGTACGCAGGGGCAATGGGCATGGCTTGCCATTGTTGAAATGTTTCTTTTCATTGGGATACTGTTTTTGGGTCTTGTATGGGCCTGGGCCAAGGGTTTCCTGGATTGGCTTGTACCCAAGCCAAACTTATCGGCTTATAAAGGCAAGGTTCCGGTAGAAAAGTACGAGGAGATTAACCAAAAATACAAATAGCCATATGGGATATCTTGATCAGCAATTTGGACAGGGCGGATTTATCGTCACAAGGCTTGATGACTTGCTCAACTGGGCTCGATTATCGAGCATGTGGCCTATGAGCTTTGGCCTTGCTTGTTGTGCTATCGAGATGATGGGTGCTAATGTGTCGGGTTATGACCTGGATAGATTTGGCGTGATTCCACGGCCATCGCCCAGGCTTAGCGATGTAATGATAGTAGCAGGTACGGTCACTTTTAAGATGGGCGATCGGGTGCGGCGCCTTTATGAGCAAATGGCCGAGCCTCGATATGTCATATCTATGGGAAGTTGCTCCAACTGCGGAGGGCCCTACTGGGAGCATGGTTACCATGTAGTGAAAGGTGTTGATAAGATCATTCCTGTAGATGTATATGTGCCCGGATGTCCTCCCAGACCTGAGGCATTGATAGGTGGCATCCTCAAGCTGCAGGAAAAAATAAGAAAAGAAAGCCGTATGAAGCCTCTTGCGGCAGAGCGGTTATTGGCTAAGCAATCCCCAGCATGATAGAAAAGGTCAGACAGATATTACAAGAAAATATTCAATCGTTTGAAGGAGCGGAGCTGGAAAACAACACCCCTCAGGGCTTTGAAATCAAAAGCGAGCATCTCATCCAATGTATGACGCTTCTGAATGAGCATGAAGAACTCTATTTTGACATGCTTTCATGCCTTACAGGTATTGATAACGGGCCTGAGCAGGGTACTATGGAAGTGGTTTACCATTTATATTCAATTCCCTACGACCGGTCGCTGACCATTAAGGTGGTTTTAGATAGGGCCAACCCGACCATCGAATCGGTAGCACATATCTGGCAAACAGCTATTTGGCACGAGCGGGAAGCTTTTGACCTGCTGGGTATCCACTTCAACAATCACCCCGATTTAAGGCGCATTCTTTTGCCAAACGATTGGGAAGGCCACCCACTCCGAAAAGATTACAGTACGCAGGAGTATTATCATGGTGTGAAGGTGGATTATGAATAATAAATTGAAATTTGACAATGGAGATTTTAAAGTATGACTAGCCATCTTATAAAAGCTTTTAGTATTAGTGATCAAAAAGCTAACACCCATTCAATAGAAGCCACTTTTCAATTTTGAATTCTATCCAGTACAAATACAGCCCCGATAACCTACAGCTCTCAGAACCCACAAAATACAAACCTGAGGATCTGAAGAGTGAAGAAATGCTGATTAACCTGGGACCACAGCACCCTGCTACACATGGCGTTTTACGGTTGGAGGTTATCACTAATGGAGAGGTGGTCGTGGATGTGGTGCCTCACCTTGGTTATTTGCACCGCTGCTTCGAAAAGCATGCTGAGGCATTACCCTACAACCAGATCATCCCCTATGTTGATCGCATGGATTACGTGGCGGCGATGAACTCAGAGCATGCCTATGCTATGGGAGTTGAGCGGATGCTTGGCATAGAAAATGATATTCCCAAAAGAGTCGAATACATACGTGTGCTGGTAGCGGAGCTCAATAGGATCGCCTCGCATTTTGTGGCGCTGGGTACTTATGGGATGGATATTGGTGCCTTTACCCCTTTCTTATGGATGATGCGCGATCGTGAGCATATCCAGCGCCTGCTGGAGTGGGTATGCGGAGCACGAATGCTCTACAATTACATTTGGGTAGGAGGTTTATTCTATGATTTGCCAGTTGGGTTTGAGGAGCGATGTACAGAGTTTATTAATTACCTGAAGCCCAAGCTTGATGAGTCTAATGACCTGCTGATTGAAAATAAGATCTTTGTAGAACGCACAGCAGATATTGGTGTATTGCCACTTGAACTGGCCATTAACTATGGTATCACTGGACCAATGCTCAGAGCTTCCGGTTTGAAGTTTGACCTTCGTAGGGTAGACGGTTATTCTGTTTATCCGGAGTTGGAATTCGATATTCCGGTAGGCAGCGGCGCTATGGGAACAACCGGTGATTGCTGGGATAGAAGCTGGGTGCGCATGCAGGAATGCTACGAATCGGTCAAAATCATTGAGCAATGCCTTGCTATCCTGAAAGGAGAATACAAAAGAGATAGGTCTTTCGATCCGAGGGCAGTTGTTCCAAAGAAAATAAGGCCAAAAGCACAGGATTTTTACATTAGAGCAGAAAATCCAAGAGGGGAGCTTGGCTTTTATTTCAGGGCTGATGGAAAATCGGATATTCCATTTCGGTGTAAAGCAAGATCATGCTGCTTTGTAAACCTCTCGGTACTACCTGAAATAAGTAAGGGACACCTTCTTGGGGATTTGATCGCTATAGTTGGTTCCATAGATTTTATTTTGGGTGAGGTTGATCGCTAACCATTATTCAATTACTCATGTTTAGCTAAAAACTTCCTTCTGATCACCTCCTGCACAGGCAAGTGTTCAATTTTGCTTTCTAACCATGAAATAATATCTAGGTACAGAAAGGGCCTGAGTTCGAACGGTTCTCTGGCAATGTCCTCCAGTTTTTGTTTGAGGTTAATGAAGGCCTCTCTCACCTCATTTTCAGTCATTTTTGGCGTATTTCTAAGCCATTTGATGATCTCAATCTGGACTTTTTGTAGACTATCCATCTTCACTAAAAATCGATAGGTAGATTTAATCTGATACTCCAGCAAATCATTATTGCCCAGTTCATAATGTGCGATTAGGTTTAATATCCTGGCAAAGCAGTGAATATCCTCACGTATACCCTGCTCTTTGGAGTTAATGATAATGTTGAGATAATGTACCGTTGTTTTGAAATCTCCACTTCCAAAATACAAACAAGCTATTTTGTAATAAAAAAGCAGGAGCCGATGTTGATCAAATTTATCCTGCAGCTGGGTCATTTTTTTGGTAAGGGTGGGCACTAAGGCCAGCCCCTCTTCAAATCGCCCCTCCATAAAATGCCTGTTGATCCTGTTATTGTAGGAATATACAAAAACCAACAGATTGATATTGTCATTTTTATGCGTGCCTTCCAGCGCCTCAAGTTCATCCAGCACTACTACAAATTTGGTATAATGCTGAATGTAAAAAAGTGCAGCGAGCAAATTATGTAGGCCTTTCACATAGAGGTCGGGCTTTATTTCGCGCATATGAGGATGCTGATGAAATAGATCAACCCATGCTTGCGCATATCTGTAGCACTTCACAAAATCCTGAATAATATAATAATACCACACCTGCGATTGATACAGGTATAACCTTTCGTAAAAAGTAAGCTCAGAAAGGTCTAATTGCGGAAGGTTACGAAAATAATACCGGCTGACCATTTGAAAATCATTCTCATTGCGCACGCATCCCACCTTCAGATAAAGGCTGTATAGCGACAGGGCCAGGTTGGAGAGTTGTTGTGTGCGATCGATAATTCCGGCAAGCGATGTAGCTTCTTTACTGAGTAGCTCGGCCCGGTTATCCATACTATGGGTGATATACTGGCTTTCGATCAGCTTTTCAAAATCCACGATCTCCAGATGCAGCGCATCTTCATAAAGTTCAATTGTTTTTTGCTTGGCTTTTTCAAGGATTTTTAGGCTTTGTACATATAAACCTTTATTGTACAATACCCTTGCATAATCAATATTCTCCCGTATTTCTATATCAGGATTTTGATTGAGCTCCAGTAAGCGAAGACTCTTAAGAATTTGCCGATAAAGATGCGCCTTTAAATTACTGAGCTGAGAGGCTTTTAAGGCAGGCGCTTTCTGCAAAATCACCTGCTCATCGTAATGCGCACTCTGATCCAAAATGTCAAACAGCTGAATAAACTTCAGATCCTTATCATTTTTTGCCCGGGTTGCGTACAGCTTGAATTGACGCTTTTCTGCCTTTGTCAATGTTTTAATAAGTCTAAATAGCGGATCATTATCGACTTTGGACATTGTAAAATATCAAATAAGGTTATTTATTAGACACCTGAAAATCAGTTATTTATGTTTGATTAAATCCTATTGAATATCGTAAAAATTGTATTTTTTGAATTTAGTCGATCAGCAAGTTAAACTACTTTTATAGATCATAGAAATCCAAAACATGGATTATCAATTAGAAAATGAAAGATCAGCAATATGAGTAAGGATAAGGTTTACATTTTTGATACTACCCTGAGAGATGGTGAGCAAGTCCCGGGTTGTCAGCTAAATACAAAAGAAAAAATAGAAGTTGCCAAAGGACTGGAGGCGCTGGGTGTAGATGTGATAGAGGCTGGCTTTCCGGTTTCAAGCCCCGGAGATTTCAATTCGGTAGTTGAAATTTCCCGTGCTGTGACAGAACCAATAGTCTGTGGTCTTACCAGGGCCATGGTGGTAGATATCGATTGTGCAGCCCAGGCTTTGCATGATGCCAAAAGGCCAAGGATACACACAGGAATTGGTGCTTCAGATGTACATATCCAGCATAAGTTTAGATCTACCAGAGAAAAGGTACTGGAGCAAGGAGTTTCAGCAGTAAAATACGCACGTAGATTCGTAGATGATGTGGAGTTTTATGCAGAAGATGCAGGGAGGGCTGACATTGAATTTCTTGCCAAAATGGTGGAGGAGGTGATCAAAGCCGGTGCCACTGTGGTCAATATACCGGACACTACCGGCTACAATCTCCCGGATATGTTCGGAAATAAAATCAAATTCCTTTTCGATAATGTTCCAAACATCGACAAGGCTATCATTTCTGTGCATTGTCATAATGACCTGGGTATGGCTACAGCAAATACGCTGGCAGGTGTGCAAAATGGGGCCCGGCAGGTGGAGGTTACCATCAATGGTATTGGTGAGCGAGCCGGCAATACTTCTTTGGAAGAGGTAGTGATGGCTATTGAATGCCACCATCATCTAAACCTGTATACAGACATCAATCCCAAAGAGATTTATGGCATGAGCCGCATGGTTTCTAAAATGATGAATATGCCTGTACAGGCCAATAAAGCGATAGTAGGCCGAAACGCCTTTGCACATTCTTCAGGCATCCATCAGGATGGCTTCCTGAAACATAAAGAAAACTACGAAATCATCAATCCTGAAGATGTAGGCGTGGATCAGTCCTCTATCATCTTAACAGCACGTAGTGGCAGAGCAGCCCTTTGTCACCGGTTGGATCAATTAGGCTATCGATTTCCCAAAAACGAGGTGGAAATTGTATACATGCATTTTCTTGAAATGGCCGATGAGCGAAAAGAAGTACACGATGAAGATCTTTTAGAATTGGTTAATATTGAGGAAATATTGAAACTGCACAAAAAAGAGGAAAGCATTGAGTCGTAATACATTGTTTGACAAGGTTTGGGATGCACATGTGGTAGACAGCATTCCCGATGGACCAGACATTCTTTACATTGATCAGCATTTTATTCATGAAGTAACCAGTCCGCAGGCTTTTGCGGGTTTGGAGCGGCGTGGCCTGGAGGTTTTCAGGACCAACCGCACGCTTGCCACGGCTGATCACAACGTACCGACAAAAGATCAACATTTACCCATTCAGGAGGCATTATCGCGCCATCAGGTAGAAAAGCTTACTGAAAACTGTTCCAAATTTGGCGTGGAACTATATGGTTTAGGTCACCCTTACCAGGGTATTGTCCATGTGATAGGGCCTGAACTTGGCGTTACCCAACCCGGCATGACCATTGTTTGTGGCGATAGCCACACTTCTACACATGGTGCTTTTGGCGCTATAGCATTCGGCATAGGAACCAGCGAGGTGGAAATGGTGCTGGCTACCCAATGCATTCTGCAAAAGAAGCCAAAGGCGATGCGTATTGAGGTAAATGGCGAATTGTCATCCGGAGTTTATGCAAAGGACATCATCCTTTACATTATATCAAAAATATCAGCCTCAGGTGGCACTGGTTATTTTGTGGAATATGCAGGATCAGCGATTGAGAGCCTTAGTATGGAGGCTCGAATGACCATCTGTAACATGAGTATAGAAATGGGTGCGCGAGGTGGTATCATAGCCCCCGATCAAACTACCTATGACTACATCAAGGGAAGGGACAATGCACCGAAAGGTAAAGATTTTGAGGAGGCTGTAGCCTATTGGGAAAGCCTGAAGTCTGATCAGGATGCAGAATATGATGAGGTGCTGAAATTTGATGCTGCCGATATAGAACCTATGATCACCTATGGTACAAATCCGGGGATGGGGGTTAAGTTATCACAGGCCATACCAAATAAGCCTACAGAAGGCTCACCTGCATCATTCAACAAGTCACTGGAATATATGGCCCTGCAGCCAGGGGAAGTCTTAAAAGGCAAAGCCATTAATTACGTGTTTATTGGAAGCTGTACCAACTCTAGAATCGAAGATTTAAGAATTGTGGCTGATTTTGTGAAGGGCAAGAAAAAGGCAGATCATGTTAATGCATGGATTATTCCAGGGTCTAAGCAAGTTGAGAAAGCCGTCAAAGAGGAGGGATTGGACAAAATCCTGGAAGCGGCGGGTTTTGAATTGCGACAGCCGGGTTGTTCTGCCTGTTTGGGTATGAATGAAGATAAAGTGCCAAGAGGTGAGTATTGTGTATCGACCTCCAACCGTAATTTTGAAGGTCGGCAGGGTCCGGGTGCACGTACTTTTTTAGCCAGTCCAATTACAGCAGCAGCCTCTGCTATCAACGGCTATATCAGTGATGCGAGAGATTTAATTTAACATGGAAAAATTCACAACAATTGTTTCTCCGGCAGTGCCATTGCCAATCGAAAATATTGATACTGATCAGATCATTCCTGCCCGGTTTTTGAAAGCTACCAGTAGAGAAGGCTTTGGAGAAAACCTTTTTCGGGATTGGCGATATGATGATGAAGGTAAGCCCAAAGCAGATTTTATTTTAAATGACCCAGAAGTAAAAGGAGAAATCCTGATCGCAGGTAGAAACTTTGGATGCGGTTCCAGCAGGGAGCATGCCGCCTGGGCAATATATGACGCTGGCTTCAAAGTGGTGGTAAGTAGCTTTTTTGCCGATATATTTAAGAATAATGCTCTTAACAATGGGCTTTTGCCGGTTCAAATCAGTGAGGACTTTCTCAAAGCCATCTTTTGGGAGTTGGAAAGAAAGCCGGATACCCAATTTGAAGTGGATCTGGAAAAGCAGCTTTTTTCTTTTGCCAGGCTTAAAGCAGGGGAAGAATTTGAGATTAGCCCTTATCACAAAACCTGCCTCATCAATGGTTATGACAATATCGATTACATATTAAGCAGGAAGGATAAAATCCTGACTTACGAAAAAGAAAATCAAAAATCCTGGGCCAGATAAATAGGCTCGAAAAATACTTAACCCTATGAAGAAAAAGATTGCAGTATTGGCCGGTGATGGTATTGGCCCGGAAGTGATGCAGGAGGCGCTTAAGGTTTTGGAAGCCTTAAAATTGGCAGGCATATTCGATTATACTATTGAAGAGTGCTTGATTGGTGCTGCCGCCATAGATGGAACAGGCAATCCATTTCCACCAGAGACTCAGGCTGCCTGTGAGGCTTCTGATGCAATCCTTTTTGGTGCTATCGGCCATCCAAAATATGACAATGATCCATCAGCCAAAGTACGACCCGAGCAAGGATTGCTGGCTATGCGCAAGACGCTTGGGCTTTTTGCCAATATCAGGCCGGTTACCACCTATGATGCTCTTGCTGATGCTTCACCGTTGAAAAGCCATTTGGTAAAGGGGGTAGATTTTATTGTGTTTAGAGAGCTTACAGGGGGAATTTATTTCGGGGAACCGCGCGGGCGAACTGAAAATGGCTTTACAGCTTTTGACAGTAGTGTTTACAGCAAAGATGAGATTGCAAGGGTAGCACACCTTGCCTTTCAGGAGGCGAGGAAACGAAAAAATCAACTTACCCTGGTTGACAAAGCCAATGTACTGGCAACATCACGACTGTGGCGAGAGGTTGTCAAGGAAATGGCAGAAAAGGAGTATCCTGATGTGATAGTAGACTATCTGTTTGTAGATAATGCTGCCATGAAAATGATTACCAACCCTGCCAGCTTTGATGTTGTACTCACTGAAAACATGTTTGGAGATATCCTTACAGATGAGGCATCAGTGATTACCGGCTCCTTAGGCATGCAACCATCCGCCTCTGTAGGGGCAAAAAGAGCATTATACGAGCCCATCCATGGTTCTTATCCACAGGCGGCAGGCAAAGGCATTGCTAATCCTATGGGGATGATCTTATCAGCTGCCAGTATGTTGGATATGAGCTTTAATTTGGTGAAGGAAGCACAGGTCATAAGAGATGCTGTCACTAAGGCTTTGAATGAAGGCTACATCACTGAAGACATAAATCAGAATTCACCCAAATCAACCAGTGAGGTAGGCGATTTTGTAGCCGCAGAGGTGAAAAAAGCGCTCGCTGTGATGCAATCCTAAAATGTACCTGCGCTAAGCTTGATCACTCTGCTGGGTCTCAGTACCTTTATAAGAAAAGCGTGATCAAAATTTTTACAGCAGACCAGATCAGGGAGGCTGACCAATATACCATCAGGCATGAGCCTATAGCTTCGATTGACTTGATGGAGCGTGCTAGCAAGGCCTTTGTAGAGCAGTTCAACCAGCTTTATCCTACAATTGAACGAATCGCTATTGCCTGTGGCACAGGCAATAATGGTGGGGATGGGCTAGCCATAGCAAGGATTCTGGCTGATCAGGGCTGTAAAGTTCATGTCGCCATTATTGGGAATCCTGAGAAAGGGAGCGAGGATTTTACCATTAACCATAAGCTACTGATCGATCAGGGAAAGGTTAGTATTGATCTCATTACCCGCGAAATGGATTGGGAAAACCTGCCTGCAGCGGATGTCTGGATTGATGGCATTTTTGGTAGTGGCCTATCAAGGCCTGTAGAAGGCATTTATGGAAGCTTCATCAATTGGATCAACAGGCAGCAGGTCAAAAGAGTAGCCATTGATATTTCATCTGGGTTATTTGCAAATCAGCCCAGCAAAGTCAGCAGCATATTTAAAGCGCATCATACGATATCCTTTCAATTTCCCAAGCTGGCTTTTTTATTGCCTGAGCATGAATCCTATGTCGGCCAATGGCATGTTGTGGATATTGGCTTGCATCAGGATTTCCTTCACAAGGAGAAAGCGCCTTACCTTATTTGGGATTCAGATGATGCTAAAGCAGTCTGGAAAATCAGAAGCAGACATGCACATAAGGGAAACTACGGACATGTATTGTTGATTGCAGGTAGCAAGGGTAAAGTGGGCGCTGCCATTCTAGCTGCGAGAGCATGCCTCAAATCGGGTGTAGGCTTGCTCACCATATATGCACCGGCATGTGCCTACAGCATTTTACAAACTGCGGTGCCAGAAGCAATGGTTATTACGGATTCTGAGGAGGATTATCTAAAGTCAGCCATAGATGTCTCAAAATATACCACTGTAGCCATTGGGCCTGGAATTGGTACCCACGAGGCAACCCTATCCATGCTGGCAGCATTATTAAATCAAACAAAAAATCCAATGGTGATAGATGCTGATGGTATCAATTTGTTGGGTTTGGAACAGGATTTGCTTAAGCATATTCCGAAGGGTTCGATACTGACACCACACCCGAAAGAGTTTGGACGCATATCGGAACCAGCCGGTGATAGTTACGAAAGAATAGAGAAGATGAAGGAATTTTCCGCTGCATATAAATTGAATCTATTAGTCAAGGGTGGGAACTCTATGATGGCAACTACCAATGGTGATTTTGTATTCAATATCAACGGTAATCCGGGTATGGCAACCGGTGGCAGTGGTGATGTGCTTACAGGTGTGATTGCTGCCTTGGTGGCTCAGGGCTATACACCGGAAGTAGCACTTCAATTAGGTGTATTTCTTCATGGTAAAGCTGGAGATTTAGCGAGGGATGAGCTGGGATATGAGGCATTAACTGCCAGTGATATTATTAACCACCTGTCTGGTAGTTTTTTAAGTATCTACCAAAATTAAATAATTAAATAAAAACTTCGAATAATTATATATAACAGAGGCTTGTTACGGATGAAATTCAGCCCAACGAAAATATTTTCTGCAAATTATTCCAACGAGGCTCTTTTTTTTTCGTTATTTGTATTAATTTATGAATTGACTGGGATATTCAATGATTAAACGTCTGTCTTACATATTATGCTTCTTTGCTCTTTGCCTGACCAGCGGTACTTTGCTGGCACAGCAAGGTGAATCAAAGCGTATACAGGCTGAAAATCCAATTGTCCAGCAATCTTCCATCAATATCAGCAATAAAATTGAGGTATATCCCAATCCTGCTGTAGAATACCTTGTCATAGAAATTCAAAATTCTGAATTAGTAGACACAGAATTTGAGATGCACAGCATCATTGGCAATGAAATCAAAATAGAGCCTGAAGAGATCGGACAGGATGTATTCAGAATACCTGTAAAAAACTTTTCTACCGGATATTATTTTTTGGTAGTAAAAGATGAGATCACCCGATACAAAAAGGCTTTCAAATTCCTTAAAAAATAGTAATCCTCATTTTCTTGGATTAGTACATTTTGGCGGCAGCTATAATAACATGTTTTTTACTTACTGGTTGCTTGTGCAAAACCATAAAGCATAGGACTCCAAAAAGCAAAAAGGGTTGAAATTCAGAATTCCAACCCTTTTATTGGCATTCAACAGTCCCTTTGTTAAAAGCTCTGGCTTACGCCATAATGCTTTCTAAATAGCTCCTGGTATTTTGTAGCCAATTCCGCATCGCCAAATCGACTAAATGCCCTGGCTAATTCATTCAGAGAAACAAGGTTTCGCTGTATTTCCAATCGGTCATTGATATTGTTAGCAAAAAGATAGGTCAGCATTTCATCGGATCGCTGACTGGTGATATCCGCTATCTGCTTAGCCAATTCTTCTTCGCCCACATCCATGAGCATGCCTACCTGCTGTACCGTGAAATGGTCAAACATGATGGCATCATCTGGCATCAATTCCAGGCAGGTAAGTAAGGCTTCCTTAGCCCTTTCGGTATCACCCTCGGCTAGTAATGCCTGTGCCAGCGTATTGAAAGTTGCTCTGTGGTTCAATACAAAGTTTCTGTAGTCCTCAGAATAATAAACGTCTGGATTGTCTAACTCCCTCCAGTGGAAATTATTCATGAGGTTATCATACATCACCTCTGTATTTACCAATAGGCCAGAGGCATCAGGATTTTCCACAGGGAGCAAACGATAGGCAGTACCTTCCTGCACTACATATTTTCTAATGTCGATATTCACACCATTTAATGAGGTGTTGTTAAAGTAAATAGGTCTTTCCCAATTGTTGGATGTGATAAGATCAATGATAGCCAAATCTTTCTTTTCCAGTCCATTGCCTTTCACATTCCACTGCATTCTGTCGACCATTAGGTCTCTCATATCTGGAGGAATTATGCCCATTTTATCGACTACTTCTGTGTCAATGTTTAAGAACATGGAGCGGGCAGGCACAGAATTGTAGCTACTAATCGAAGTAGGCACTTGCAGAGCAGGGTGGTTTTCTTTAAGCAGCTTGAGATATTGCTTTACGTTGATTGCCCCCTTCACACTTGGGTTTTCCACCACAGGCAGATAATCATTTGGCCCACCTTGAATATAATTCTCAAGGTCTAGCGTGTATTTAAACGGTTCTGACTCATAATGCTGCCGTGTAGATTGTTCTATATACCAATCTGTGTTGTAATAGCTCAATACAATTACCCTGACATCCGTTCTGAACCCTTCTACCTCCTGAACATACCATAGAGGGAAGGTATCATTATCACCGCCAGTGAAGATAACTGCATTTGGCGCACAGCTGGCCAGGAAGTTTTTGGCAGAGTCTACCGAAAAATACCTGTCTGAGCGGTCGTGATCGTCCCAGTTTTCAGTAGCCATGAGAACCGGTGCAGGTAAAGTAAGCAGTATGGCCAATACCGGAGCTGCCACAGAGCCTTTCATCAGTTTATTGAAAAGGTCATGGAGTGCGAGCACTGCAAAACCCACCCAAAAGCTAAAGGCATAATAAGAACCCGCATAGATATAATCCCGCTCACGTGGCTCTACCGGTGGTGAATTGAGATACAATACCAGCGCTGCTCCGGTCAGGAAAAACAGCATGACCACCACAGCAAAGTTCTTGCTATCCTTTCTATACTGATAGAAAAGACCGATCAACCCTAGTAATAGCGGGATCATATAATAGTTATTTCGACCTTTGTTTTGTTCGAGCTCAGCTGGTAGTTCTTTAAAACTATCGCCAATGCTCAGCCAGTCTGCATTTTGAATATCGGAAGCTCTCCCAGCAAAATTCCAAAGGAAATAGCGCATGTACATGTGCCCCAGCTGGTACTGAAACATAAATGAAAGGTTATCAATAAAGCTGGGTTTTTGCCCAGGCCTTAGTCCGGTAATTTCCTGATAACGCTGTTTATGTGCTCCTGAAGAGCTGTACATTCTGGGAAGTATGGTGGATTGAGCCGGATCATATTCATATTCAACCTTATAATCAGTGATCTCATACTCCTCTTTACCCTTTCGGTAGATTGGATCACCCTTAGTCTGATTGACAATTTCTGCTGTGTAGTATTGACCATAAAGCAGAGGTCTGTCACCATACTGCTCCCTTTTGAGGTATGATACGAAGCTTACAGCATTTTCAGGATCGTTCTCATCAATGGGTGGATTATAACTGGATCGGATCAATACAATTGAATAAGAAGCATAGCCGATTAAAATGAAGGCAAAACATATAGCTACTGTATTCATCCAGGCGATCTGCTTTTGATGCGTGTAGTATATAGCATAGCCCACAGCGCCCAAAAAGAGCAATGCAAATGTAGCAGCACCTGACCCGAATGGCAGTCCAAGACTATTCACAAAGAAAATCTCAAATGATCCAGCTATACTGGGTAAGCCGGGAATTACACCAATCATGATTACCAATATGATAGCCCCACTAATGGCCATAGTGGCTACAATGCCCTTGATAGAAACTTTTTCGCGAAGCTTGAAATAAACAATGAGCGACAATGCCGGAATGGTTACCAAATTCAGCAAGTGTACACCAATAGATAAGCCCACCATGTAGGCGATAAGAATCATCCATCGGTTTCTGTCTGCTTCATTTTCAAAATTCTCCCACTTAAGAATGGCCCACACCACAAAAGCGGTAAAAAAAGATGACATGGCATAAACCTCAGCCTCTACTGCGGAGAACCAAAATGAATCTGAAAAAGTGTAGGTTAATGAGGCTATAGCACCTGTGCCCATAATAGCAATCAGCTGGTTGCTGTTGATCTCCTGGGGAAATAGTTTTCTAGCAAGGTGGGTTACAGACCAGAATAGGAACAGGATTGTAAAAGCACTGGACAATACACTAACCATATTGATAGCAAAGGCCACATTTTCAGTGTTATTGAGTGCGAGGAAAGAAAACAATCGTCCAATCAATAAAAAGAAAGGTGCGCCTGGAGGGTGAGGAACTTCCAGCTTGTAAGATACGGCTATAAATTCTCCACAATCCCAATAACTGGCCGTGGGCTCAACAGTCAAATAATAAACAACGGCTGAAATCAGAAACATTACCCAGCCCGTAATCACATTAATCTTGCGGTACTCTTGCATCATCACTTTTTTTGCTTCTGGCGAAATTAGTAAGTTTAACTTAAAGAGCGCTTACGAAAAATGTTTATTTCCTGCCCGTTTTAAGCGATTTTATATCAAAAAATGTAATCCGAAAGAATGGTAAGTAGTGGGGTAATTTGCTGATAATGGCTTTTAATTCGCCAGTGTAGCTTTTAGTTTAAATTTTAAGGGATTGCGTATGTCTGTTTCGGATGAGCAACAGCGAAATAATTGGCTTTTAAGATTTTACAATTTTTGACAAGCTCATAAAGCTATCTTTTGCTGATCTTGTTGTGCGTGATAGACTTTTGCCTTGTGGATTTGAATCGTGTAGTCATAGCATCACGCTTTTGTTGATGTTTTGTAGATCGTCCCTGTACACGCTTTCTCCACATTTTAAAGCTAGAGGGTTTCATTTCATTACGCATAAGCTCGATTACTTCTTGCTCTCCAAGCCCAAACTGAAATTCTATGGCATCAAAGGTTGTGCGATCTTCCCAGGCCATTTCTACAATCCGATCTATCGTTTCTGGGGTTAAATTTTTATCCATATCCAAAAAACAAGGCTCATGGAGTCTTGTTTTGTCATTATGTCAATAAATGTAGTTTGGCTGAAACGAGATTTGCGCCTGAGGGATCATGCCCCACTGGAGGCGGCTCAAAAAGCCGGCATGCCAATAATCTTATTGTATTGCTTTGAGCCATCCCTTATGCAAGCACCGGAAAGCAATGAGCGGCATTGGCGATTTGTCTGGCAATCGATTAAAGATATCAATCACCAACTGAAACAGCTGGGAAAACAAGAAATAGCTATTTATTATGGTGAAGTGGAAGCTGCTTTCACTGAACTGGCAAACAACTTTGACATCCAAAATGTGTACGCACATCAGGAAACAGGTCTGGCTGTAACTTATCAGCGTGACAAAAAAATGGCCAGGTGGTTTGAGGAGAGAGGCATATCCTGGCATGAGTTTCAAAATAATGGGGTAATCAGGGGTAAAAAGAACCGAGATCAATGGAGCAAACTCTGGTATGGTTTCATGGGACAGCCTCAGCAAAATCCTCAGCTGGAATCCCTCGACATCCATACACCGCCATGGTCATCCCCAATAGGAGAATTGCCTGCAGGAATTAAGTCAGATCACACTGATTTTCAAACGGGTGGCGAAACTATGGCCTACCGTTATTTGCACTCATTTCTGAATGACCGCCATCAATCCTACAATCAACATATCAGTAAACCACAAGCCAGTCGAAAAAGCTGCAGTCGGCTTTCGCCCTATCTCGCATGGGGCAACCTTTCGATGAGACAGGTTTATCAGGCTATGCAGCGCTGCAAAAAGGAGGGCGGCAATAAGCGGGCATTAACGAGCTTTGGGTCAAGGCTGCGATGGCACTGCCATTTCATACAGAAATTTGAAATGGAAGATCGCTATGAGTTTGAAAATATCAATCGGGGCTATAACAGCATCAGAAATCAATGGAATGAAGAAAAGTTTCATGCCTGGAAAAGCGGACAAACCGGATATCCTTTGGTAGATGCATGCATGCGTTGTGTGAAGGCAACAGGCTACCTAAACTTTAGAATGCGGGCTATGGTAGTGTCTTTTCTTACCCATCACCTGTGGTTGGACTGGAAAAAAGGCGCTGAATACCTGGCAGCCCAGTTTTTGGACTTTGAGCCCGGTATTCATTATCCACAATTTCAAATGCAAGCAGGTACCACCGGCATCAATACCATCCGGATTTACAATCCCGTAAAGCAATCAAAAGACCATGATGCTGATGGCTCATTTATCAGGCAATGGGTGCCGGAGTTAAAGGACTTGCCCGAACAATATCTGCATGAACCCTGGTTAATTCCTGCTATGGAACAGGAATTTTTGAATTTTAGGTTAGGAGAAAATTATCCTGCACCAATTGTTGATGTAAAAGAAGCCTCAAAGTTTGCAAGTAAACAGCTCTACAGCATGAAGGGCAATGCTGAGGTAAGAAAAGAGGCTGACCGCATTTTGAAGAGACATACCGTAAAAAATCGATGGCCGTAAAAAAAGCTGATTTGCCGGAAAAAATCTGTCCTGTTTGCCAACGGCCATTTAAGTGGAGAAAGAAATGGGCCAAGGACTGGGAAAATGTAGTCTATTGCAGCGAAAGATGCCGACGCAATAAGCATCAAAACGGGCACTAATCACTCACCATGATTTTCTGTTTTTTCAGAATTTTTATGATCACATAAACAGCAACAATGGTGACGCCTACTGCCATAAAAGACTCATCGAGCTTTCTGAATTGTTCCTGTGGGATGGTTTCATAGCTATTTTTAGCCAGTAAAATCACTGCTGCCAACGTCCAGTAGAAGGTTGTATTGTATTCTTTGAGAATGACGCGCTTCCATTTAAAACTTGAATCACTCAAAGTAGAGCCCAATCCCTTGAGGGAAGGCAGCCATCTGTTTACATCATTGCAATAGTCCTTAAAGGCCTGGCCAAATTTATTTTCCAGAAAATTTTCTTCGGCTCTGATTATCGATTGATAAATAAACAGGAAGAAAGGCCCCATGATGACAAGGAAAAGAAGGTTGTTTG
The DNA here is from genome assembly GCA_965227155.1 of Cyclobacteriaceae bacterium. Lineage (GTDB taxonomy): Bacteria > Bacteroidota > Bacteroidia > Cytophagales > Cyclobacteriaceae > UBA6059. The sequence continues at coordinate 1,020,654 of OZ245731.1, read as the reverse complement.
CAAGCACACCCATACCCCAAAGCATAAGCACATTGCCCACATACATGGGATTTCGGCTATGGGCAAAAATACCGGTAGTCACTAGGTCCTCGGCATACACCCGGCGATCTTTCCCACCACGGATGATATAATCCAACCCGATGGTTAAAAATCGTACGCCCTGACCAATAGCCGTAATCAACAGGCCAATCCAAAAAGCTGTGAAGGTATTATCGAAAATCTGCGGTGAGGGTATAAACAGCGCAGCATAGAATATTGGGAAAATGAAATTCCGGTAGTGAAAAAAGAAGTTGCCGATTTTAACCATTACTTAACTGCGATTATGCCTGTGAAATTATACCATTTGAAGAAGGTTTCTACATAGCGGAAGTTTTGCTGAAAAAGCATCTCCTTGTTTTCTTCCAGCTTGTAAGGGATCAATACATTTTCAAGCGCCTCTCGCTTTTGGGATATCTCCATTTCGCTGTAATTATTGCGCTTTTTCATTTCATAATAATATTTGATGAAAAGGCGGTTGAACAGGCTGTCTTCGCCCAGCACTTTTTCAACCAATATGAGGCAACCATCCTCCTGCAGACTATCGTAAACGTTGCGAATGAGTTTTTCTCTGTAAAGCGGACGGATAAATTGCAGGGTAAGACACATGATGACTACTGAAGCATTATCTATGGAAATGCCCTGGTTAAGGTCAGCATTGCGCAATTCATATTTCCGGGAGAAATTGGCTTTTTTGAAGTTGCCCTCGCATTTCTTTAGCATTTCATCGCTATCGTCTATGCCTATAAACTTCACATTATCCGGGATGGTCTGATTTAAGTTGATTAGTGTAGTACCGGTAGAGCAGCCCAAATCATACACGTTGGTTCCAGGCTTGGCAAAGTCTGCTCCAAGCTCGGTCACCATTCGCTGGATCTCATGGTAAAAAGGCACTGACCGGCCTACCATATCATCAAACACAGATACTACCTGCGTACCAAATTTGAAATCTGCCGCCCCTGATTTTGGGTCGTTAAATACTTTATCTTCAGACATGTAATTGATCGTTTAAGTTGATTTTGACTGCTGTTGGAAAATCCACTTTTCATTGATATTAAATATTCCCAGTATGTCTTTTTCCTATTTACCCTGGGTAGTGTATTGCCTCAAATCAGAATTAAAATTATGGATTTTGAGGACACAATCCTTGGTTGGAAATGACATTGTTCATTTAATATCTAAAGTTCAATATTATCAAAACTAAATGGATTCAGGAACTATGCTGTTTCTATTGGTAAAATAATTATTGGTTTAAGGGCTTAATTTAATTCCGGGATGAAAAGAAATCTTTACAAAAATGTATTCGTTTCTAAATAAAGCTTTAAGGAGAACTACCTTTGGATTAATAATTGCATGAGGGAAATTGTGAGGATTTTAGTCTTAGTTTTTGGGTTATTGACAACCCTGCATTTTAGTACATTAAGCGCGGGATCTATTCCAGACACGCCGGATTCCATACCCATATTATTGTTGGATGAGCAGATTCAAATGGAATCTACAGCAGCCATCAATAATATGTACAATTTCAATTTTGAAGATGCCAACATTCAATTCAGGGTACTAAAAGCAAAATACGGGTGGCACCCATTGCCCTATTTTATGATGGGGCTTAGCCAATGGTGGCGGATTATGCCTGACTTGGATGTTACCCGATACGACGAGCAATTTTACGCCTACATGGATACCTCGCTTTTGCTTTCCGAGCGCATCTACGAGCGAGGTAGTACCATTGAAGGGGCATTTTTTATGTCAGCAACCTATGCCTTCATCGGAAGGCTGGAAAGTGAGCGAAAAAATTGGCGCAAGGCAGCTCTTGCGGGAAAGCGCGCATTGGACTATCTGGATGAAATCAGAGATAATGATGAATTTAGCCCTGAGCTATTATTCGGTGATGCTTTATTCAACTATTACCGTGAGTGGGTACCTGAAAATTACCCGCTGCTAAAGCCTATATTACTTTTTTTTGAACCGGGCGACAAAGAATTGGGTATAAAGCAGCTCAAGGAGGTTGCACGTAATGCCTTTTACACCCGTACTGAGGCACAGTATTTTCTGATGCGCATTTTGGCTGCTGAGGAGAACAGACCCTATGAAAGCCTGCAGATTGCAGAGTATCTTAGTACTGCCTTCCCCAATAACCCTTATTTCCATAGGTATTATGCCAGGTTACTCTATCACACCGGGGACTACAGAAAGTGTGAAAAGGAATCATTGGAAATACTCCATCGCCTCGATAGCGCCTATAATGGCTATGAGTTTAATAGCGCCAGGTATGCCACCTTCTTTTTAGGGGAGATCTATCGTAACTGGAATCAGCTGGAGTCTGCCCAAAAATACTATGAGATGGCAGTCCAATACGGGGATGCCTCAGGTGATGCAGAGCGAGGCTATACCATCTATTCTTTATTGAATTTAGGGAAAATCGCAGAGCGCAATCGGGAGGAGGATCGTGCAGAATACTATTTTAAGGAAGTGAAAAAACGCGCCAAACGAGGTGATGCTGTTCATAAAGAGGCCAGAGAGGCATTGCGGGAGTTATAATGCCTTCACCACCATGAATTGGTAGTTCTCTGCCAATTCTTGAATATAATAATTAGTGGAAATTTTATTTATTTGATTCTTTGCCATGGAATATTTCTTCCTGTTGGTTGACAGCCCGTAAGAATCTTAACCATGGATTGTGTCCTCATAGGCCATTTTTTTCTCTGATTTGTTGAGATACACAGTAAGGATGTAGAAGGTAAATTGTCAAGAAAAATCAGCCAAAAAGATTTTGAAAAGCTGCTTTCTGAGACTCTAAGGAATAATGAGTCTCTATGTGCTTTCTCCCCTGTTGCCCTAGCTTTTTCCGTAGCGGGGCATCTAGCAATAACCGCTTCAAATAGGTAACCCACTCATCATCATTTTGCGCAAAATATCCCGAAACGGAATGCTGAAGCACCTTATTATTGACACCTACGGGTGATGCTACCGCAGGTATTTCCAAAGCCAGGTATTGAATTAATTTAAAGCCACATTTTCCTTGAGTCCATGGATTATCAGGCAATGGCATTACACCTATATCCATGCGTTTTAGATCTTCAATTTCAGAATCTCTATTCCATTGAATGAACTGGTAATTTTTGAGAGGCAAGCGCGGATCCTTGTCTGCAATCACCAGAAAGCAAAAGTCCACATGGGTTTCCAATTCCTGTAATGCAGGCATGATTTCCTGTAGATAAGGCAGGGTAGAATGAGAACCCGTCCATCCAATCACAATAATGTCGTCCTGCCGAGTCATCGGAAAGCCTTTGGTGGCTGATGGAGCTTGTCGAAGGGTGTGCACTTCCGTATCCACTATTGTGGGCAATACGATAACCTGATTGCAATATTGCCTGGCAAAATCGGCCAGGTATTCATTGCCGGCAGTAACTCTCCATGCCCAACTACAGATGCTTTTGGTTTTGCCATGCCATTTCAGCATTGCAGCAATCCGGTTTTCATCCGATGTATTGGGCAACCAAATGGCATCATCAAAATCAAGGATGACCTTCTTTCTCAGCACTTTAGCCAACCACCACTCAAAAATAGGTGGGCCAAGTGGTGCAGCTTCCCTATGGATGAACACCAGCTCATACTTTCTGGCTTTCAACATCCAGAGCTTTCTACGCCCATAACCAATGAGTATGGCCCATAGCTTTTGCCATGCTTTCCCTTTTTGGTAGAGCACCTGCCATCCCTGGCTAGAAAGAAAAGGGACAAAATCATAATCGATTTTTTGCTCCTTCAAAATCGGCAGCATCATCTCAAACCTGAATCGCTGAGAAGGCGCCTGATCGAATGGATATGGAGCAAGAAAGAGGATTTTCATGGGATCCAAAAATAGTGAAATGCTTTATTCTGCTTTGGAGAACCTCTAAAAAGAGATGATCTAGCGATAGCCTATTTATCGAGACTTTTTTGAAAGTATCAAAAAGTGTTAGTGAACTAAACCTCTGCGGCAGCCATTGTAGGGCAGGAAAAAGGGTCAGGCAGATAGTACTGTTTTCAGAAGAGGAAGCATCTATCAAAAAATGTGTAAATTTCGTAATTCAATTACGAAATTTACATTCTACTAGATTATGATTTCAAGAGATGCATCCGCTGCTGTTGAAAAACTAAGTAATCAATTTAAGATTGTATGTATTTTAGAGTGACTAAAAAAAGCAGGAAATAGAAATTGTTTTCTAATTAAAACGGATTGAGTGTCATCAAAACAATAAATAAAAAGGGATTGGATATATCGTTGCCACAATGAATAGTAACAGATCGTTTGTTATTTCTAAGCCCGCAAATCTTACATCAGCTGGCTATTCATTAATACTTATTGTAAACATTGAGTTTTAAATCAAAATTTAGAAAACTAAATTTGCTCCTATGCAAAGATCATTTAGACTGATACTGACCCCTGAGCCTGAAGGGGGATATACTGTAACTGTTCCTTCTCTTCCCGGTTGCGTTACCTGGGGCAAAGATGTGCCTGAAGCAAAGGCCATGGCAAAGGAAGCAATAGACTTGTATATCGAGGACATGGAGGCTCACAATGAAGAAGTACCGGACGATAGTGAAAGTCTAGAACTATCATTGATAGTTCATAACTAGCTGATAATCAAAGGTGATGTATTGTCCTTTGAGCCGACACGCACATAACAGATCTTTGATTTCATGAAATCATACACACCAAAGGATGTTATCCAGGTCCTCGAAAAAAACGGGTTTGCTCTTTCTCGATCCAGGGGAAGCCACCATGTCTTCCGTCATCCGGATGGACGTATGGCAGTTGTACCACTTCACAATAAAGATCTACCAAAAGGCACGCTAATGGCCATCATCAAACAGTCAGGTCTGTCCAGAGATGAATTTTAACTTTAAAATACATGGATTATTTGATCTAAACAGTCCGGGAAAACCACCATGGTTAAAAGCTTTTCATCCAAGTCAGAAAAGTACTGATTTCTCTTAATACTGTATATTTCTTGATAGCATCTATTTGGTTACCTTAGCTATATGATTACGGAGCTATCCAAAGGTATTTTTTGGGGTGTCGAAAGGGAGCAACTTGACGTAGCTGAACATAAATCATTTATTGTATAAAGAGTTTTATCAAGAGGTACGTTTAATGATTTTAAGGTGCTCTTAAAGATTTACAATATGCAGGAGCTTATCGCCACTGTGAAAAAAATAGAAAACCTTGATCCTAAGTCAGCAAATTTTGCATTTCAGATATTTCAAATCCCGAAGCGTGAGATGCTATGCTGTAAGAAGAGTGCGTTAACAAGAAAGTACTGGAACTATTAGAATTGCTTTCCCGAGATCAATCACTAAGTAACTTTGCACTTGCTTTGATTCTTTACCACTTCAAATTGATCATAGGATTTCCCTTTACCTTGATTGCTTCTGCCCTTTACTTATCCAGAAAAAAGGAATGCAAGTAATGTTCAGGCATTATTTCTGCGTTTGGATACCTTTATGTCACTACCTGAAGCAACTTGTATAATTGCTTTTTCGATCAATGGTAGGGATTGGAAGTTATATGGCAGCCATTACTATTGGTCAGCAATGCCGACTGAATTAGATTTGTATGAGATGAAATTGTGCTTTTTCATGCTTAATTTCATCGCCTTTCAGCATAAGTATTCTGTGACTGACGTGGCTTTGCCGTATCTACCAATGACATTCAGATTTTCAGACGTTCTGAAATTCAGAAATATTTTGAATCTGAAAATCCGGCATCTGACCATCAAGCCTAACCCCATGTATTCTGACCCCACAAACCATTCTCAGAACATCAGACTATCTGATCATCCGAATATCAAATTTTGACGCTCCAGGACTTATTCATAACGCCCATCTACCTCATAATCCTCTATGGGGTAGCCTTTGCATTTCGATCCAGGTTCACCAACGCAGATACCAAGTCGTATTTTATACCCGCACTGAGCGTGAAGTTTTTGGGGGCAATAGCATTAGGTGTAGTGTACCAGTTTTATTATGGAGGCGGCGATACGTTCAACTACTTTTCACATGGTAGCCGGTGGATTTGGGAAGCCTTTTTGGATGATCCAGCTAAAGGCATCCAATTACTATTTGAAAATGGATCACAGCGACAAGGCAATACATTCCAATACAGTCAACATATTTGGTATTACGGTGATCCCAAAAGCTATACCATAGTAAGAATTGCTGCTTTTTTCGACTTATTCACTTTTCACACCTACAGTGCTACGGCCTTATTCTTCGCTTTCTTCAGCTTCACTGGCAGTTGGCAGATGTATAGGGTTTTTTATAAGATTTACCCCGAGCTAAAAAAAGGCCTAGCAATTGCCATACTTTTTATTCCTTCTGTGTTCTTTTGGGGTTCGGGTATATTAAAAGATACCATTACCTTAGGTGCGCAGGGCTGGGCGGTGTATTTCTTTTTTCAGATTTTTTATTTCAATAGATCTACCATTACAAATGGAGTATTACTTCTGTTTTTCCTGTACCTCATTTATGCCATCAAGGTGTATATCCTAATGTCATTTTTATTGGCAGCTTTTGTATATATCTATTCTGTATACATTGCCAGGGTCCAATCCAAAGTTTTTAAAATTACGCTAGCACCAATACTTCTGGTAGCAGCTGCTGGTGGTGGCTATTTTACTTTAAATTCTGTTGTGTCGGATGATTCGAGATATTCTTTGGACAATATTGCCAAAACAGCACAGATTACGGCTTACGATATACGGTATGGTTGGGGTGCAAGGCATGGAGATAATTCTGGATATACTTTAGGCCAGCTAGATGGTACCTTTGGAAGTATGATTCGTTTGGCACCAGCTGCCATCAATGTATCTTTGTTCAGACCATACTTATGGGAAGTAAAAAACCCGTTGATGCTACTTGCTGCCTTGGAGTCTGCAGCAATGCTTTTCATTACTATTTTTCTAATCTACAAAGGGCGTAGAAACTTGGGATTGATATTTAGTGATCCTCAATTGAGGTTTTGCCTGGTTTTCGCTTTGATTTTTGCTTTTGCGGTTGGTGTAAGTACTTACAATTTTGGCACTTTGATGAGATACAAGATACCAATGATGGCGATATATGGAAGCTTCCTAATTATTCTTAGTGATCAAAAAACATTAAAAAACAAATATCAATAGAAACTATTATGACAATTTAAGTTCATTGAAAATCCTTTGTATTTGTTTTTCATAAGTATTTTCAAAAGCCAAAGATTTACGTTTTTCTATTAAATATGGTGAGTTCCAATAACTGTAATTTTTAAAAAGGTCTTTCATGGCAGAACCGAATTCGTTATTTGTTTTGGTCATATAGATTATATCCTGAATATGTTTATATTCAATTGTGTATGTCGCTAAAATTGGTTTTCCAGAGAGGAGGTATTCCATCATTTTATGAGGATTAGAGACCTGTTTATAAAATTGGTCTCTATAAGCTAGAAATAGCACACTAGCTTCTTTATAAAAGCTTTGAAGACAAGAAGATTCAATTGGATTTACCCAAAAGGTGTTAGGTAAGTTATATGACTTTTCCTTAAATTCTTCTGTTGGGTTATTGTCTAAGTCAAAATTATCATGGTTTGGACCGATAAAGATAAAATCAACTGTTTCATTTTGTATGATACAATTATATATGGCATTCCAATCAATATATTTTAAAGACAAATTACCAGCATAGATCGCTTTATTGGAATTAGCCCCTGGTATATTGTGACTTAATTTTTTTTGTTCAGTATTTACCCCATGATTTATCTGAATTAAACTATTTGAGTATTTTGACATTTCCTCATAGATAACTGATGATGAAGCAACGCATAAGTCTGAGTTTTTACCTGCTATTGAGTCATTGAAATTTTGGTTTAAGTCTACCCGATGAAATATTTTTTTCGTTTCTGATGAGATAAGTTTTGCACTGTAAAAAACCGAGCTATCAAAGTTCCACAGTATATCAATTTTGGAGGATATAAAATTCTCAATCTTATCAAATACTTTCTTAGTTACTAGTTCTCTAAACAAAGTTGGGTAAAAACGGAGACCAGATGGAAAGCCGGTATAATCAATAATCATCACATTATGAGACTTATCTGTTTGCTTCTTCCAAGATCTGCTTGGAGGATTTAAAAAATACACACTATACCCCATTTTGGCTAAATGAGTTGCATAATGATGTTTAGACACAAAAATATGATTCCATGGTTCAGGAGAAATAATTAATATATGGTATTCACTCATTGAGGTTTAAGATAACCAAATAAAGGATAGACAAAAATAATGCCTTTACTCATTGTTGATCTTTTATTTGGCAAATAGCGACCTGACAAGTATTTTGGTTTCTACCTGTTAACATAATATAGATTTTTTGTAGTAATGTCAATTTCTTAGCTGGCATTAGAATTTGCTGTTTTACCTTTAGTCCGTTTTGTTCTAAATAACCTAGCAATTCATTTTGATTCCACTCTCTTACATGCTTTTTATTTTCAGGAGGCCCCAACGAATCATACCCTCGTACAAGGTCTCTCTCAGGAGTAGAAATAACAATCCAGCTTTCGGCTGAAGCAACGCTCTTGATCTGTTGTAATAGTCTATTAGGGTCAACCAAGTGCTCAATGACGTCTACACTCAAAATGAGATCAAACTTTCTACCTAAATCCAAACTGGGACAATCAAAATCTTCAGAAATCCATTGACCAACACTATAGGTTTTTTTACAATAATCTATTGCATGAGCAAAATCTACACCTGTAATGTCATTTGTAATGGTTGAAATATAGGTGACCAATTTAATGCCTGAACCACTTCCTAGCTCGAGTACACTGCTTAGTCCTAAATGCTTTATCATGTTTGCTGCATGCTTATAAACATCTACCTGATAAATAGTATCAGAAGGGTGGGCGGAATACTGCTGCAACACTCCTCCTTCTTTGTTCAAATTGATTCTGTAACCTTGTTTTATATTGTATTCACTAGCCATGTTATATCAAGCTTCAAAGAAATGTAATGCGAATCTGCGCTTTATTCAAATATGTTAGAGCCAACCAAATAGTAGTTAATTTATAAGGTCATGAATAATATCTTCCAATACTAAATATAAACCATATATTTTTTTGGAACGATTATCTTTACGCCAAGTCAATCTCGAAATTTCCTAAGATGACAAGAATGAATGAGTCGGGTGGATTCTAATAAACTGTTTTTGAGTGTGTTAATGCCCGTATATAATGCTGGCAATTACTTAAACGCTGCAATTAAAAGCATACTTGACCAAACATACTCCAATTTTGAGCTATTAATTGTCGATGATTTCTCTAGTGACCATTCATGGAAATTAATTTCGTCTTTCAATGACTCAAGAATTCATACTTTTCGCAACACCGCCAATCTAGGTTATCTAAAGTCATGCAACTTTCTATTTGAAAACAGTAAAGGAGACCTAATAACATTCCAAGATGCAGATGACTATTCTGATCTTGACAGGTTAAAGAAGCAGGTTCAGTGTTTTATTAAGAACCCCAACCTTGGTATTTGTGGCACATCAATTCATATCATAAACAAAAATGGTAAATTGATCAGATGCCAATCAAAACCAGAGCATCATCAAGAAATAAAGAGGAATATAAGCAATCACTCACAGTTTTGCGGTGCTTCGATTATGGTTACTCGGAAGGTACTAGATAGCATTGGAGGCTATCGCTCCTACTTTGACCGAATTGGTTCAGAAGACTATGATTGGTCAATGCGAATTGTCGAAAGATTTGAGGCTATGAATCACCCTGACTACCTTTATTACTATCGGCAACATCCAGCCTCTATTTCTAAGGAAATCAATCCAAGAAAAGTGATCAGCGCTAAAATGGCGAAACTATTTAGCGAACAGAGAAGGCTTTATTCCTTCGATGCCCTACAGAAAGGTGAACTTGAAGCCATTGAGGTAGCAGAAAACATATTTTTAGAGATATATAACCGTGACCGCTCTTTGATTTACATCGAGAGTGCGGCTGGTTATAATTATTTTGAGATGTATATCCAGGCTATTAAAGCATCATTTATGGCAATTAGAATCAACCCTTTTTCGTCAAGGAATTTTCGAACACTACTATATTGTTTAAAAATATTTATTCAGTCTAAGCTCCCCTTATAAATGTGTGGTATCGCTGGCATTATAAATTTTGATCATACTCCTGTCATCCCACAGTTATTGGATCAAATGACAAGTTTATTACAGGAAAGGGGACCTGACAATACAGGAAAATGGCTAGCCGATTATGTGGGACTCGCTCATACCCGATTGAGCATTATAGATCTTAGTGAGAATGGTAATCAGCCTTTTCATGGGAGGCAAACAACAATTTGTTTCAATGGTGAAATCTATAACTACCAAAGTCTGAGACAAGAATTAGTAAAGGCCGGACATCCATTTCGGTCTACATCTGATACAGAGGTGATTGTAGCTGGATATGAACAGTGGGGTCTTGATATTCTCTTAAGGAAAATAGAAGGTATGTTTGCATTCTGTTTATATGATCGGATACATCATAAATTAATATTGGTGCGGGATGCTTTTGGCAAAAAGCCTCTGTATTATTTCAATAACAGCAAGTCCTTGATATTTTCATCTGACATCAAAGCAATATGGAATGTATCCAAGAAGCATTTAACGTTAAATACAAATTCAATTGATTATTACCTATCCGAATTAACTGTGCCTCAACCTTTTTCTATTTGGAATGAAATAAGTCAGATTCCTCCGGGAGAATATAGAATATTTGATACGCTCAATGCAAATACAGAAAGCAAGGTATGGTATTGCGCTGGCACCAATAAAAAAGATGTTCCTTTTAGTGAGGTAGAGATTATCAATCAATCAGAAGCACTTCTCTTAAATAGTATCAAAAAAAGAATGGTTGCAGATGTACCTGTGGGATGCTTTCTAAGTGGCGGTGTTGACTCAGGCTTAATTGTATCTTTACTTGCGCAATATTCAACCGGAAAAGTAAAGACCTTTTCAGTGGGTTTTGAAAGCAGTGAGCATAATGAATTACCGTATGCGAAGAATGTTGCAGACAGATACGGTACAGAGCATGAGGAAATTATTATTCAACCTAGCATAGAGAAAGATTTAGAACATATACTGAGTTTTTATGGTGAACCCTTTGCTGATTCTAGTGCCATACCCTCTTACTACATCTGCAAAGCCATTAAAAATAAAGTGAAAGTTGCCCTGTCAGGAGATGGTGGTGATGAGGCTTTCGGTGGATATCCTCAATATCAGTTATCTTCTCGTGCCGATAATTTCTCTCGTAATTACAAAAATAAAATATGTCGTGATTTGGCCGTGATCGTCGATAAGGTTCTTGGACGATTGAGTGGGGGTAGGGAAAACTTAGGGTCATATCAGCATTATATGCATCTAAATGGTCATGAAAAACTAAATAGAGGCATGGGCTTTTCATCATCGGAAAAACACAAACTATATAGCCATGATTTAAATAACGGGTTTACTAAGAATTATTTAGACGCTATATGGGCGAACCACCTTAGCTCTGATAATTCTCTGACGCGTACACTAATGACTAGTTCACTAAAAACAAGGTTGCTAAATGACTATTTAGTCAAAGTTGATCGGTCTTCCATGATGAACTCCTTAGAAGTTCGGTCCCCATTTCTGGATCGAGAATTAGTTGACTTTTGCCTATCAATACCCTTGGATATAATGTTTAAAGGGGGTAATACGAAGTATATTCTCAAAAAATTGGCTTCAAAGCATATTGGGCATGGTATTTTTGAGCGTCCAAAAAAAGGGTTCACCATACCCTTGAGACAGTGGCTTAACCAAGGATTTGCACCACTAGTTGATGATTATCTGTTAAGTGGTGCATTAAGCCATAGAGGCTACTTTAATCAGAGCTTCATAAAAAAGTTAGTCTTAGAGCACAGATCTAACTCACATGACCATTCACATAGAATATGGTCACTGTTGTGCCTGGAAATATGGTTTCAAAAATTCAGCTAGTTAGAAAATAGCCGGAACGGATTAAATTATCATAGTCTTGAATATTCTTTATATCTCCGACCCAAGATCCATTCATGATATCAAATGGATTTCATATTTTTCACAAAATCCTGATAACAAATGTTTTATGATATGCCTTTCCCATCAATTGTCATCTGCGACAAAAAGTGATATGGAAAGGTTAGAAACACAAAATATCAAGTTTTTAGGCTGTATTCCGGAATTTTCGACATTTCGATTTTGGCACACCATAAAGGGTGCATGCCTTCTACGAAAACTCGTTAAAGGTTATCATATCAATATTGTCCATGTTTTATATGCTGAACCTAATGCACTCTGGAGCATTTTTAAAAAATGGCTGCGCATACCTTTCTTTCTGACAACAAGAGGTACGGATGTGCTCATTACAATCCCTAATTTTTTTAAATCAAAATCTGTCATTGGGCTTATCGTTAGTGCTCTCTATAGATACGCTTTTTCCAATTTCGATCAGGTTACTTCAACCTCTATTAATCAAAAGCGGTCGGTCGAGCAGATTGCAGGGAAACCAATGCATATTCAAGTTATCAGAACTGGAATTGATATCCATAATGATTTTCAATATGAACTTGAACCAAGCTTTCAAAAGCCATTTATTTTTTTTCCCAGATTAATGAAGCCGGTCTATTATCATGAATTTACAATTGATGCACTGGCTTTATTGCCAAGTGATATTAAATCACGTTTTCAGATGGTTTTTATCGGCAAAGACGGACTAGATAAGAGATACATCAAGTTCATCCATGATAAAATGAAAGCCAATCCTGACTTAAACTTTCTATTCCTTGAAACCTTAAATCAAGATCAGGTCAGAGCTGCCTATCTCAACGCACATCTCACTGTTATGAATCCTGCATCCGATGGAAGTCCTGTTACCGCCCTTGAAGCCATGTTTTTTGAATGTCCTCTAATTCTCCCACCACTTAATTACGACCCGGATTTATTTGAAAATGTAGACAAATTTGAAAAATGGGAACCGCAATCCCTCTCCGATAAAATTGAATTGTTAATCAATAATAAACCACCGACTTCATCATTTAAGAAAACTGTGGAATTATTGGGAAATAGGGCTTTAGAAATGGAAAAGCTTTATGAATTGTATGTCGGATTATGCGAAAATTATGAGCATGTACAGGCATGATATTCTTAAGAAAGGATGAATAGTCCACACAAAAAAGTTACAGCTGCTCTTATATCGCACCGGCAGGGGTTTTGGGCATATGACACCCTGCTGGCGTGTAAGGCGCTCGAGCTGTATTCCTTTCAGGATGCTGATAGTCTTTTCTCTTTTGATATCAACCCGTTCCAACTAAGAACAAATGATCAGGTCGATGTTATCTACATCGCCAGCCATACTTGGAGAGGTGCCTTCAAAACTAGACTAGAAGAAATCAAGGCCGTCAGAACGCTGCGAAAACACTGTCGCCATCTGATACTCATCGATGGATGGGATTCATTCGATTTGAGTGTTTCACCATTCACCATTGAGCTCTTTGACCTGGTGCTGAAGACCAATGGAGTGTATAAAGATAAAGATCTATATAATTGGGAAGTGGGTTGTGATTATCCGGGTAGTCAATGGGTAGAAAAGACCACAAAAAAAAAGTACCACTATCTGCCCGCACACCTTGATAAAGTCACCTTATCTTTTCCCTGTCAGGTAGGCGTGGTGCCTGAGGTCAAGCGGCGTTTGAGGAAGTTCAATACCTCCCTCACCACGCTGGATCAACTTATCCGAAATCAATCTGATTCAATTTTTCATCATTTGATTTCGCCGCTACTTCGCAAGCTCGTCCGCACTAAGGGAACGGTCTTCTTTTTGGGTGATTTAGGGCATCAGCAGCGATACGACCTATTGATGCTACTCAAAAAAAATCATGTCAGTGGCCAATATGGCGTTTTCCGAGTACTTCGACAAATTTGCGGTAGGCCCGACTGGAGAAATCAGCCTATGCCCCAAGCCGAATATGAAGAGATCACCAGCGAGTTGAAACAGCATGAGTTAATATTGCCAAAAATGAACAGGCTGCATTATCTCTCATCCATCCATCAATATAAGATTGCCCTATCACCAGTAGGGTTTGGTGAAATGTGTTTCAGGCATCTGGAGATTATGCAAATGGGGAAATGCGGCATCATTCAGGACATTAGCCATGTTGATCATTATGCACCTTTCATCGATGGGCAAAATATACTTTTCTGTAAGCCTGATTTCAGGGATCTACCAAACATGATCAGACAGGTAGAAGCAGGTGAGATAGACTTCAATCGCATAGGGCGTAAGGCGCTGGCCGATGCATTGCAGTGGGAAGCCACCATCGATGATATATTTGAAAAAGCCCTGCTCACCCCCGTGATAGGTAAACCCACAAGCTAATGAAGTCATCTACGGTCAATATTGTAGTAGCCGCCTATAATGCCGAAAGTTATGTAAAGCAATGCGTTCAATCTGTATTCGATCAAGATTATCCACATTGGCACCTTTTCCTCGTTGACGATGGCAGTACAGACCAGACCTACCAAATCATGCTGACTTGTACTGAAGACCCTCGTGTAACTGTTCTACGGCAAAAAAACGGAGGCGTATCCAGCGCTAGGAACCAGGCTCTTGCACTAATCAAATCCGGCTACCTCTGTTTTCTGGATGCCGATGATGTGCTACCTGCCAAAGCTTTATCCGGTAGGGTGAAGTTACTGGACCTCCACCCCGAGGTAGACTATGTTGATGGCATTGTGATCTATACTGATGAGGCCCTATCTCCTAATGGCGAGATATATCAACCACGCTTTAAGGGCTATCCAAAGTCTAAGCTGCTGAAGCTGAGCCGGGATTGTCTCTTCGGCAATACATGGATGATCAGGCTCAGGCAAGGTGTGGTGTATCAATTTGATGAATCGCTCTCTCATACTGAGGACTTGTATTTCTACTTGAGCATATGCCATCAATCAGAAGGATTGTATACTTTCATCCCTGAACCTGTGCTATACTATCGTAGAACCCACAGCTCGGCCATGACCAATCTGACCGGCCTGGAGATGGGGTATGCACAACTTCTCGTTAAGATTAAATCGCATCGAATGGCCTCCTACATCCTATACCAGACCCTCAAGCTCAAGGTGGTCAAGATCATGTTCCTGTCCCATCTCCTGGATGGTAAAGACGCGAAACGTGCTTTTCATTCGATCTTTAGATTGATGCGCAAATGAAACCCGGCAACATACTAGTCCTGATCTATAACAGCTTCAATGATCCATTAGTGCAAAATCTGATGCTTGATTACATCAAAACAGTTTCACCGGAAGTGAAGAAAAAGTTTGTGTTGGTCACCTTCGAGCAGGAGAAGTATGCACTGGCCAAAGCCCAAAGCGAAGAGATCAGTATACAATTGAGGACATTCAACATCATATGGAGGCCGCTCACTTTTCACACAGGTCGCTTGCTACTTCTCAAAAAGCTCTGGGATCTCAGCCGTGCCTTAGTGTTGATCACAGTGCTCAGACTCAGGTATGCCACTCATACGCTACTTTGTTTTGCCAATGTGGCAGGTAGCATGGGCTATATCATCTCGGGGCTGCTGCGGATGAAGCTCATAGTCTACTCCTACGAACCGCATAGCGACTTCATGGCCGACCTGGGGATATGGCGAAGGAATTCGCTCAAGTACAAACTGCTCAACTCCATCGAATGGAAAGTGGGTGAACAAGCCGACGTGATCTTGACAGGTACACAGCACATGGTGGATGAGCTCAAGCGCCGGAAAAGTCGTGCCCGGGTCTACCGTGCTCCTACAGGGGTAGACCCTGAAGTGTTTCGGTTTTCATCAGATGACAGGCAAAAGACTAGGGCCTCCTGGGGGGTGGAAGGGGACCAGCCGGTTTTTCTTTATGTAGGTAAGTTTGGTGATCTGTATTATACCCACGAGATAGGCGAGTTATTTGAAGGTATCAAGAAGCAGCTACCCCCCGCGTATTTTGTTATTGTGACCTCTAATGACCATAGTGAAATTCGTAAGATGCTGGCAGATTATCTCAAGGCAGAAGATTTTTTCGTTACAGGCTGGTTGCCTTACTCCGAACTGCGCGCCTATCTCTCAGGAGCCGATATGGGCATTAGCGGGGTGCCCCCGAGCCCCAATCAAAAGTATCGATCTCCGACCAAGGTGGCCGAATACCTCATGCATGGGCTGCCCTATATCACTACTGATGGGGTTTCAGAGGATGATCATTATGCTAGATGTAAAAATGTGGGCGTAAGTGTTTCAAAGTTTGAACTTGTAACCGATAACCGCTTCTACGATGACATAAATATTCTACTTAGGGAGGACAAAATGGATCAACGAATGCGCATTCGGGCTGTGGGGCTAGAGTATAGGTCTAAAAAAAGGATCGAGACCATTTTCATTGACGAATTGAAATAGCCATAATCATAATAAATTAGCTTATCGTATCAAAAAAATATTATCTGCATTATTGCTCTTAAGGGTTTTATACCTGGTCAGTAAATCTGGCATGAACGGAATTTTACTAAGTGCAAACAACATTTTTTCATATCTACCAAAAGGTAAGTAAGTTATCTGACTTTTTAAGGACACTAACCCAACAGGTAAAGGATATAAAACAAAAAAATCTTGGATTAACCCTTTTTTGCGGAACAACTCGAAATCATCAGCTACTGTAGTGATAGGAAATTGATGTTCGAGAATTGAAGCAGATGCAGAGCTTGAGATAATATAAGCTGTAGTGGCAGTGGGTCTACCTTTAACTAACCTATATATTTTACTTTTATTATCATCAAGTTCTAGACATTCTTCAGAAGAAAGCGTCAATACTTCTTTTGGAAAGGTTTGGACATAAAGAAAAGTGACTGCTCGGTAGCCATTCATAACCTTAAAAATATGCTCTAGCCCTTTTGTGAAATCTTCTTTGACTGATAAATCATCCTCAAGGATTATTCCAAAGTCAAGATTCTCTTCTACTATTCTACGATAACATTCAATATGACTTAAGGAACAGCCAGCATGTCCTGGCCGTACCCACTTTCCATCTTTCGCAATTCTATTGTCATTTGCAATATCTATTTCATAACCATTTACAGCGTCAATGAACTCAAAAGGAACTTTAACTTTCTTTAATTGCAGTTTTACATTTTTTCTCCTTTGATGATTGTTGAATTTCAGAGAAATAACAAAGATTTTAAATTTCATAGAACATTTAGAGTGTTTCCAATTTGTATCCGAGAAGTCTTAGAAGCCGATGTTTAACACAATAGATCACCTCGCGTTTAGATTGCCAAAAGGTTTTTCCCCGGCAAAGCCAGTAAAGACCTAATAGAAAATTACCATACTTCAAAAGTGTAATTGCAGCATACCTGCAAGATCGATATCTTACTGTAGGCGACAAATTGGGAAATAATTCTTTTACTAATAATTGTTTTTTACAAGCATAATTCAAATCAAGGTTATTACTACTTGCACCTCCTACTGTATAATTGGCAAGTACAACATCTGAAGCTATTGTCGACATGCCGTTCGCTATCATTCTCATAAACTGAACTTGATCAGCTGCTATTGGATATTCTAGTTCAAATGGATAAGTGGATGCTAAATGCTTCTTGTATATTATAGATTGATGGTTTAAAATATCATGTAGTGCTAATGGTAAATCTATGTATTGAATTTGTGAAGGTTTGGCATTCCTCATTACCCGACATCTGATCATATCAATTTGGGCATCACTTTCAGAAAGGCCATCTAAAATCTCAGACAAAACATTTTTAGTGAACAACCAGTCATCACCACCCATGAAATATACCCATTCGCCCTTCGCCATTTCAACTCCTTTATTCATGGCATCATATAAGCCCTGATCCGTTTCCGAGATCCAACGGATGCGTTTGTCAGTTTTACTGTATTCCTGAATTAAATCGACAGTACCATCGGTAGAAAGCCCATCAATCAAAAGTAACTCCCAGTCCTGATAGGTTTGATGCAATACACTTTCAATAGCTTTACCAAGTACGGTAGCACAATTAAATGTGGGTATGATAATAGACAAGTTTACGCTCAATGTCAATCAGGTTTAAATTAAGCGTTACAATGATACTAAATAACCTGAAGCAAATTATCTTGCGCCAAAGAATCAAAGGTTTTGTTCTTAATGTTTGAGGAAAAAAATAAGCAAGAAGCTTGGGACGACATTATCTCACCACACCACAACCTTTTAAGCCTTAAGCTTAGTGAGGTCTGGAAATATAGGGACTTGCTTCGTATGTTTGTCAAAAGAGACTTTGTCACTTTCTATAAACAGACCATCCTCGGTCCCATTTGGTTTTTTATCCAGCCCATCTTTACCACTATCATTTACATCTTCGTGTTTGGCAATTTTGCGGGGATTTCAACCGATGAGGTACCCCCTGTATTGTTCTACATGGCTGGTATCACCTGCTGGAACTATTTTGCCGATAGCCTCAATAAAACGGCGACCACCTTTACAACTAACCAACAGATTTTTGGCAAAGTGTATTTCCCTCGACTGGTTGTGCCCTTGTCCATCATCACTTCCAACCTGATGAAGTTCGGTATTCAACTGGTATTATTCCTGGCATTTTTCGGATATTTTCTAGTGACAGACGCGCCTATTCAACCTAATGCGACCATTCTGCTCCTGCCCTACCTCATCCTCATGATGGCGCTTCTAGGGTTAGGACTAGGCCTGATCATCACCTCCATGACAACTAAATACCGTGACCTGACCTTCTTATTACAATTTGGTGTGCAACTGTTGATGTATGGCACTCCTGTGATTTATCCACTCTCAACAGTACCAGAAAAATACAAATGGCTGGTGCAAATCAACCCGATGACTACTGTGATAGAGACATTCAAATTTGCCTTCCTGGGCAAAGGCTATTTTTCCTGGGGTTATTTGGGGGTTAGCTCTTTAGGTATCCTGGCTATATTAATGGTAGGAATACTTACCTTTAATAAAACGGAAAAAAACTTCATGGATACTGTCTAATCTGAGCGTTTGACAAATAAAGTTTTACTATTGAACGTATGACCAAAACTGTTATCAAAGTTGAAAATTTAAGCAAGCAATACCGCCTCGGACAGGTAGGTACCGGCACACTGAGCCATGACCTCAATCGGTGGTGGGCCAGGGTCAGGGGTAAAGAAGACCCTTTCAAAAAAGTGACAGCCACCAATGACCGGACAGTAGCGGATGGCAGTGAATATGTTTGGGCTCTGAAGGACATTAACTTTGAAGTGAAGAAGGGCGAGATCCTCGGGATCATCGGCAAGAATGGTGCGGGTAAGAGTACCCTACTTAAAATACTGAGCAAGGTGACTGGTCCATCGACCGGGACAATAAAGACCAAAGGCAGGATTGCCTCATTGCTCGAAGTAGGGACAGGTTTCCACCCGGAGATGACCGGTCGGGAAAACATCTTTATGAATGGCACACTCAATGGCATGAACCGCCATGAAATCCGCGCCAAACTGGATGAAATTGTTGACTTTGCAGGTGTTGCCAAATACCTGGATACACCTACCAAACGTTATTCTTCAGGGATGACGGTAAGACTTGGCTTTGCCGTAGCAGCGTTCCTCGAACCAGAAATCTTAGTGGTAGACGAAGTTCTGGCTGTAGGAGATGCAGAGTTTCAAAATAAAGCCATTGGAAAAATGCAAAATATAAGTGCCGGTGAGGGAAGGACAGTACTTTTTGTTAGCCATAATTTAAGCTCTATAAGGCAATTATGTTCGTTATGTCTTCTCATGCATAACGGAAATCATTTTCAAATTGATGATACCAACCTAATTCTTTCTAAATACGCTGAGTTGAATTCTACAACTCTACTTGAAAAAGAAAAAGACTTAGGACATTTTAAAAGAAAAAAAAATCTACAGCTAAATGTAAGGTTTACGAAAATATCCCTAAATAATTCCACTTTAGAGGCTTCAAGTGAATTAAGAATACATCTCATGTGCCACTCAAATTCAAATTTCTCAGATTTTCTTGTGGCTATTGCCATTAAAGATCAAAATGGTGTAACCATTTATCATATATCGAACAAGGATTTGTACCTTGAAAATAAGCTCAATAAGGGGGAAAATAAGTTCACCTTCCAAATACCACAGTTGGGGCTTAAGGTTGGCTATTATTTCATAACAATTTTTTTAAGTATATCAGATATAATTCAAGATTGGTTATCAGAGATTATTTCATTTAGAGTCGAAGAGAGCACTATTTACCCTGTAAAAGTAGGTTACAAAAATAATGGCATTGTTCAACCTGTATTTGAATTTATTAAAAACAAATGAAAGATTACTTTAACAAGGTTTTAGGAAAGTTGAGTGGTTACAAACTAATCAAATCCAATAAGGACTTGAGTTTGAATGATTCAATCAATACTAACTATGGTCATGATAAATCAGTGATTCTTAAAAGACCCATCGATAAACATGGCAACCCTATTCCTTGGTTCACATATCCCGCCATAGAGTTTATCTCACAATTTTCAATGAAGGAAAAAATGATTTTTGAATGGGGTAGTGGTAACTCGAGTTTATTTTTTGGAGAAAGAGCTAGGATAGTAATATCAATTGAGACAGATAAAGATTGGTATGAACATGTAAAGAGACAATTACTAGATTCAAATTATTTGGTCATAAGTGATATAAATAAGTATCCCCAAGAAATTCGTCAGTTCAATACAAGGTTTGACCTCATTATTATTGATGGCCCTAGAAGATATGACTGTTGTCGTGAAGCAATAAATCACATTGAGAGAGGAGGCATTATTATTTTAGATAATTCAGATTGGCATCCTAAATCATGCCAATATCTAAGAGATTCAGGGTTCATACAAATAGATATGTCTGGATATGGGCCTGTAAACTCTTACACTTGGACCACCTCCTTTTTCTTTAAGGAGAACCACACCTTTCCATTGATAAGTGGTAAACAACCAATGTGGTCCATGGGTGGGATTAAGAGTATCTCAAAAGGTGATTCACCATACACTCAAAAGGACCAATTGTAACATGTCTATCAAGTCTTATTTAAAAAGAAAATTCGGTTACGATACTCAATTTATTAGGAATTCCTATTCACAAGAAGGAGAAGATATTTTGCTTGAGGAACTTTTAAATCACAAAAGAATGGGCTTCTATGTTGATGTTGGCGCTCACCATCCGATGAGATTCTCGAACACTTTCCGCTTTTACATGCAGGGTTGGCATGGCATTAATATTGATGCAATGCCACAGAGCATGGATTTATTTAATATTCATAGATCACGAGACATTAATCTTGAATTAGGCATTTCCAATAGCAAAAAAAAATTGACATACTATATGTTCAATGAACCTGCGTTGAATACATTCTCTGAATCCGAAATGAAAAGAAAGAATGGACTAAATAATTATCATGTCATAGACACAATAACAATTCAAACTCAATCACTGCAGAATATTCTAGATAACTATTTGCCTCCTGGCAAATTGATTGACTTTTTAACTGTCGATGTTGAAGGTTTAGACTTGGAAGTACTTAGTTCTGGTAATTGGGGCAAGTACAGACCTACTATTGTCCTAGTTGAAAGCCTGAATAAATCAGTGCTTGAAGTCTTAAAAAGTTCGATTTATGAGTTTATGATTTCTAAGAATTACGAGTTAATAGGGAAAATGAATAGAAGCCTTTTTTTTCAAGATGTTCAGTATTAGTGCTCCTATTGTTCTATTTGTTTACAATCGACCTGAACACACAAGAAAAACTCTTGAAGCGCTAAAGGATAATATAGATGCTGATCAATCGCGACTAATCATTTATTGTGATGGCCAAAAGCCCGAAGCCATTCAGGAAGAGTTAGATAAAATCAATGAGGTGAAAGCAGCCGTGAGAGAGCAACAATGGTGTAGGGAGGTTGAAATAATTGAGAGGCCGCAGAACTATGGGTTGGCGAAGAATATTATTTCAGGGGTTACCGAGGTATTAAATGAGTATGGGAAGGTGATAGTGCTTGAAGATGATATTGTCACATCTCCTGGGTTTCTAAAGTATATGAATTCAGCTCTCAACCTCTACCAAAATGAAGCCCGCGTTATGCACATTTCAGGTTATTTGCCAAAAACAAGTGGATCGAATAAACTTCCGAACACTTTTTTTTTAAGGTTCATGAGCTGTTGGGGATGGGGAACTTGGAAATCTTCATGGCAAAGTCTAAACACTGACTCAAAATTTTTATACGAATCCATTTTAGAAAGAGATATTAATTTTAACAAATTCAATTTAGAGGGTTCTATTGCATTATCGAACCAACTCAAAGAAAACATTACTGGAAAGATTGACACTTGGGCTATCAAATGGATGGCAAGCATTTATTTGGAGTCAGGACTATGTCTTTATCCTAATCAACCCTTAGTCTCTAATATTGGGTGGGATGGTTCTGGAGTTCATAGTCAGGATCTTGGGATGAATAGTCAGTACGAAGTTGATCTATCATATCACATAGACATTAAGAAGGAATTAATAAAAGAAAGTGAGGTAGGTAGAAAGTACCTTAAGCGATTTTACAAATACGGTAATAAATCGAATTGGTTCCATGTAATTCACCATAAGTTAGCCAAACTAAAGTATGATTTATTGAATTGAAAAAGACTAGCATTTACCATTTCAGTACTCTTGAGCAGGGCGGGGCTGGCATAGCCGCCAGAGCTATCTATGAATCACTAACTCCGTTAGAAAATCTAAACCTGCAGTGGTTTTCAAGGAAAAACGACCCTTGGCAAAAATCAATTAGCCTGGATAGAAAGATAGCTAATAGAATCAGACAGTTTTCTTTTGGGTCGCGGTTAAGTAGGTCAACAAATAAATTGGACGTATTATCTTCTCCTAAAAGTTGGAGAGATACACCTTTGACCCACATACCTTCAATAATACATTTACATTGGATTCCCGGTTTTATCGATTTTCCCTCATTTTTTAATTCTATTCCCGATAACACACCTATCATTTGGACAATTCATGACTCCTTTCCGTACACCGCCATTTGCCATGCAAATGGTTCATGCCAGCAATACCTAACTTCCTGTAGTAACTGCCCCCAACTTGATGGTCTGAACTTCTGGAATGGAATAATAACCCAATATTTTAATAAGCTTAAGAAAGAGGCATTTGCAAACAAGAATATCCACTTTGTTGCAACCAATAAGATTAACCACACAAAAGTTTCAAAGGCATTTTTGACCTCTGACAAGGACGTTTCAATAATACCGTATGGTATTGATGAATCAATTTTTAAAATCGACACCAATATTTGTAATAGTTTCAATGATCGACTAAAAGTGGGTTTTTTTGTTGATGGTTATGATAGGCAAAAAAAGGGGTTGCTCAAACTCGCTGATGCCATTGTTAATAAAAAAAATATTGAAGTGGTTGTTGTAGGTAAAGGGAAGCCCAACTACATTAATCAAGAGAATATTTCGTTTTTAGGGCCGGTGGAAAGAAATGAACTATTTAGGTTATACAACCAGATGCACGTTTCTATTCAAGTTTCAGATGATGAAGCATTTGGAATGGGAGTAGTAGAATCACTTTTAAGTGGAACGCCGGTTATCACAACAAAAGTTGGGATTGCCCCTGAAGTTATCAATAGACAGAATGGATTATTGATTTCAGACACCTCACCAAAGACCATTTTAGATTCATTTGATTATATTAAGAAAAATTTAAACTCTTATAATAAAGCTACTGTCAGAAAAAGTGTTTTAGGAAAGTTTGCAATACATGAACAAGCCAGAAAATACAGGTTATTATACGACAAAGTAATTAACCATGATAGTTAATTCTAAGGTGTTCATTTTTGAAATCTGTCTTTTGCCTTTATTAATTTTTGGCTTGCACATAAAGAGTCTAGCCCAAGCTGAATTCTCTTTGAATGACTCAGAATTCTGTCAACAAGAGCAGGTAGTAATTTCCAATCAATCAGCCAATGCAGTTGAATACATCTGGGATTTCTGCCCGGGTTCTTTGAAAGGGTTTGAATCGTATTCCAATATCGGAACTATTGATGCAAGCAACTTCCCTAACTCTATTTCCACTGTTAATGATGATGGTACCTGGTATGGTTTTGTCACCAATAGAAGTAATAACAAACTACTGCGACTTGAATTTGAATCCGATCTCACCAATGATCCTGTTGTTGTTGACTTAGGCACCCTTTCTGGAAACTTAAGCGTCCCAAGAGACATGGAGTTCTTCCAAGAGAACAATCAATGGTATGCACTGTTGGTCAATGATGGAAATGACAAATTACTGAGGTTAGACTTTGGTAGCGACTTAAATAACAATTCCCCTGCTGTTACTGATATTAGTGGCCAGGTTGCACTTGGCTTAAATGGCCCTAGAGGAATTACTCTGGCAGTGGATGATGGTAACATCGTTGCTACCGTTACTAATCATGATGCTGGAAGAATCGTGATTATCAACTTTGGTAACAGTATTACTAATACACCATCATCTGGTGATGTTATCACCTATAATAACGCTAGCTACTCACAACTATTTGGCATAGACCTAATCCAGGAAAATGGAAATTGGTATGGCCTCACAACTTCCTCCGGCAATGGAAAGGTCTTTCGATTAAACTTTGGCACTGACTTATTCAGCACTCCCACCTCTGAAGATCTCATTGATATACCTTTAGCTGTTGAAGTGAAAATCAGAAAAGAAGGAAATCTGATATATGCCTTTGTTCTCGGTAGATTCACTGGCATTTATCGCTTAGAGTTCGATCAGGACATTACGTCTTCACCTAACAACGTACTCATTGGTAATAATAACAATGCTTTTACGGATGCCCGTGCATTAGACATAGCTTATGACCAAAATACAACTGACTGGTTTGGCTTTGTTATAGCCTCAAACGATAAATCATTTCACAGAATAGGCTTTAACAACACATGCTCTGGCCCGAGTGTCACCACAAGTACCGATTTTGAACCTAACAATATCTTTTATTCTCAATCAGGAACTTTCACTATTGGACTAACTGCTTTTGCTGATAATGGTAATTCAGCTTACTCCGAAAAAGAAATACAAATCTCTAATAGTATTGCACCCGATATAAACTTTACTTTCAATAATTCATGTGTTGCTTCTCCCACATCTTTTACTTCAGAAAACACTTCAGGGGATATCGATAGTTACAGTTGGGATTTTGGGGACAACTCAGGTACGAGTGACGTGTCTAACCCAAGCTATAGTCACTCAACCGAAGGAACTTACGACATAGGTTTAACAGTTAATAATGTCGCTTGTGACGTAACCATAACAAAAAGTCTCTCTTTATTCGATCAACCCGTTGCTGACTTTTCTATTCCCACGCAAATTTGTACCAATTCAGAAGTAACATTTAATAATACAAGTGCTATTTCAGATGGGGCACCTGTGACCTATAGTTGGGACTTTAATAATGATGGCGTAGAAGATAGTAATCTGGAAAATCCAAGCTATACTTTCACAGAAGCAGAATCTCAAACAGTCAAATTAACAGTAAGCCTTGCGCAAGGCTGTGTTAGTACAGCCCAAAAATCATTTACTGTTGATGAAGGTGCAATGGTTAATTTCAGCTGGACTAACAATTGTTTCGGAAAAGGACCCGTCTCATTTATTAATGAAGCTGCTACAGGGCCAGAGATTAGCTATCAATGGAATTTTGGGGATGGCTCCACCAAAAGCACACTTACTGCTCCCAGTCATACTTATACCTTAGAGGGAGAATACATCATCACACTAACTGTAGACAATGGAATCTGTGAAAGTTCATTATCAAAAACCATTACTATAGGTACGAATCAGTCGGATTTCTCAATTGATGGTGATCTGGTTGAAAATGTGCCCATAGATTTCAATGGATCCGACATTACTCCGACCGACGACAATATTGTCTCCTGGGAATGGGATTTTGGGGATGGTTCTTCTGGTACAGGGGAAAACATAAGCCATAGTTTCGAATCTACTGGTAATTATACAATAGAGCTTACTACTACTTCTGGTCAAGGCTGTGAAAACATTACATCAGAGTCTATTACTATTATAGAAGCGCAAAATGCAACACCAATATTCGAGCTTCCAAAGAATGAATTCTGTCAACAAGAGCAGGTAGTAATTTCCAATCAATCAGCCAATGCAGTTGAATACATCTGGGATTTCTGCCCGGGTTCTTTGAAAGGGTTTGAATCGTATTCCAATATCGGAACTATTGATGCAAGCAACTTCCCTAACTCTATTTCCACTGTTAATGATGATGGTACCTGGTATGGTTTTGTCACCAATAGAAGTAATAACAAACTACTGCGACTTGAATTTGAATCCGATCTCACCAATGATCCTGTTGTTGTTGACTTAGGCACCCTTTCTGGAAACTTAAGCGTCCCAAGAGACATGGAGTTCTTCCAAGAGAACAATCAATGGTATGCACTGTTGGTCAATGATGGAAATGACAAATTACTGAGGTTAGACTTTGGTAGCGACTTAAATAACAATTCCCCTGCTGTTACTGATATTAGTGGCCAGGTTGCACTTGGCTTAAATGGCCCTAGAGGAATTACTCTGGCAGTGGATGATGGTAACATCGTTGCTACCGTTACTAATCATGATGCTGGAAGAATCGTGATTATCAACTTTGGTAACAGTATTACTAATACACCATCATCTGGTGATGTTATCACCTATAATAACGCTAGCTACTCACAACTATTTGGCATAGACCTAATCCAGGAAAATGGAAATTGGTATGGCCTCACAACTTCCTCCGGCAATGGAAAGGTCTTTCGATTAAACTTTGGCACTGACTTATTCAGCACTCCCACCTCTGAAGATCTCATTGATATACCTTTAGCTGTTGAAGTGAAAATCAGAAAAGAAGGAAATCTGATATATGCCTTTGTTCTCGGTAGATTCACTGGCATTTATCGCTTAGAGTTCGATCAGGACATTACGTCTTCACCTAACAACGTACTCATTGGTAATAATAACAATGCTTTTACGGATGCCCGTGCATTAGACATAGCTTATGACCAAAATACAACTGACTGGTTTGGCTTTGTTATAGCCTCAAACGATAAATCATTTCACAGAATAGGCTTTAACAACACATGCTCTGGCCCGAGTGTCACCACAAGTACCGATTTTGAACCTAACAATATCTTTTATTCTCAATCAGGAACTTTCACTATTGGACTAACTGCTTTTGCTGATAATGGTAATTCAGCTTACTCCGAAAAAGAAATACAAATCTCTAATAGTATTGCACCCGATATAAACTTTACTTTCAATAATTCATGTGTTGCTTCTCCCACATCTTTTACTTCAGAAAACACTTCAGGGGATATCGATAGTTACAGTTGGGATTTTGGGGACAACTCAGGTACGAGTGACGTGTCTAACCCAAGCTATAGTCACTCAACCGAAGGAACTTACGACATAGGTTTAACAGTTAATAATGTCGCTTGTGACGTAACCATAACAAAAAGTCTCTCTTTATTCGATCAACCCGTTGCTGACTTTTCTATTCCCACGCAAATTTGTACCAATTCAGAAGTAACATTTAATAATACAAGTGCTATTTCAGATGGGGCACCTGTGACCTATAGTTGGGACTTTAATAATGATGGCGTAGAAGATAGTAATCTGGAAAATCCAAGCTATACTTTCACAGAAGCAGAATCTCAAACAGTCAAATTAACAGTAAGCCTTGCGCAAGGCTGTGTTAGTACAGCCCAAAAATCATTTACTGTTGATGAAGGTGCAATGGTTAATTTCAGCTGGACTAACAATTGTTTCGGAAAAGGACCCGTCTCATTTATTAATGAAGCTGCTACAGGGCCAGAGATTAGCTATCAATGGAATTTTGGGGATGGCTCCACCAAAAGCACACTTACTGCTCCCAGTCATACTTATACCTTAGAGGGAGAATACATCATCACACTAACTGTAGACAATGGAATCTGTGAAAGTTCATTATCAAAAACCATTACTATAGGTACGAATCAGTCGGATTTCTCAATTGATGGTGATCTGGTTGAAAATGTGCCCATAGATTTCAATGGATCCGACATTACTCCGACCGACGACAATATTGTCTCCTGGGAATGGGATTTTGGGGATGGTTCTTCTGGTACAGGGGAAAACATAAGCCATAGTTTCGAATCTACTGGTAATTATACAATAGAGCTTACTACTACTTCTGGTCAAGGCTGTGAAAACATTACATCAGAGTCTATTACTATTATAGAAGCGCAAAATGCAACACCAATATTCGAGCTTCCAAAGAATGAATTCTGTCAACAAGAGCAGGTAGTAATTTCCAATCAATCAGCCAATGCAGTTGAATACATCTGGGATTTCTGCCCGGGTTCTTTGAAAGGGTTTGAATCGTATTCCAATATCGGAACTATTGATGCAAGCAACTTCCCTAACTCTATTTCCACTGTTAATGATGATGGTACCTGGTATGGTTTTGTCACCAATAGAAGTAATAACAAACTACTGCGACTTGAATTTGAATCCGATCTCACCAATGATCCTGTTGTTGTTGACTTAGGCACCCTTTCTGGAAACTTAAGCGTCCCAAGAGACATGGAGTTCTTCCAAGAGAACAATCAATGGTATGCACTGTTGGTCAATGATGGAAATGACAAATTACTGAGGTTAGACTTTGGTAGCGACTTAAATAACAATTCCCCTGCTGTTACTGATATTAGTGGCCAGGTTGCACTTGGCTTAAATGGCCCTAGAGGAATTACTCTGGCAGTGGATGATGGTAACATCGTTGCTACCGTTACTAATCATGATGCTGGAAGAATCGTGATTATCAACTTTGGTAACAGTATTACTAATACACCATCATCTGGTGATGTTATCACCTATAATAACGCTAGCTACTCACAACTATTTGGCATAGACCTAATCCAGGAAAATGGAAATTGGTATGGCCTCACAACTTCCTCCGGCAATGGAAAGGTCTTTCGATTAAACTTTGGCACTGACTTATTCAGCACTCCCACCTCTGAAGATCTCATTGATATACCTTTAGCTGTTGAAGTGAAAATCAGAAAAGAAGGAAATCTGATATATGCCTTTGTTCTCGGTAGATTCACTGGCATTTATCGCTTAGAGTTCGATCAGGACATTACGTCTTCACCTAACAACGTACTCATTGGTAATAATAACAATGCTTTTACGGATGCCCGTGCATTAGACATAGCTTATGACCAAAATACAACTGACTGGTTTGGCTTTGTTATAGCCTCAAACGATAAATCATTTCACAGAATAGGCTTTAACAACACATGCTCTGGCCCGAGTGTCACCACAAGTACCGATTTTGAACCTAACAATATCTTTTATTCTCAATCAGGAACTTTCACTATTGGACTAACTGCTTTTGCTGATAATGGTAATTCAGCTTACTCCGAAAAAGAAATACAAATCTCTAATAGTATTGCACCCGATATAAACTTTACTTTCAATAATTCATGTGTTGCTTCTCCCACATCTTTTACTTCAGAAAACACTTCAGGGGATATCGATAGTTACAGTTGGGATTTTAAGGATGTTATCGAAACCTCCACTTCACCTGCACCCACCATTGCCTTCGACACAGCCGGCACCTATCCCATCCGCCTGGATGTGGTGGGGGATAATGGCTGCACTAACTTTGTTGAGCAAGAAATAACGATCTATGATCCACCGCAAGCCAGCTTTGACATTACCAATACCTTGTTTTGTGAGGATGACTCCATCTTTTTTGAAAATACCAGCTTGTTTGATGGGCCGGATTCGATGGTGAGCTACCAATGGGATTTTGCAGGGCAGCCGGTAGCTGTTTCCGGCAATACAGGCTTTGTATTTGATACACCCGGCACTAAGGCGGTGCAATTATCAGCAGCCATACCGGGGTGTAGTACCGATACCATCCAAACCATTGAGATCAATGCCTCGCCAAACCCTAGCTTTGATTTTTCGGACTTGTGCATCGACCAAATCACCCGCTTTGAGAATACAACTGATGATACTGACATTGATAGCTACCTGTGGGAATTTGGGGATGGGGGAGAAGCCACACAGATAGCACCCAACTACCAGTATTCAGCGCCTGGCGATTATGTGGTACGGCTCACTGCTGTCAATGAAGCCGGATGTGATAACTTCATTGAGCGTAACATCGCTATCCGCGCATTGCCGCAGGTGGGTTTTGAGGCGGAGATCGGTTGTGCAGGCCAGGCTTTGCAGTTGATCGATACATCTATCGTAGATGGTGCCAACATCACTCAGTGGCAATGGGATTTTGCAGGGTTGGGCTCGAGTGAGCAACCCAGTCCGCAGTTTACTTTTGCAGAAGCCGGTGAATATGAAATTACCCTCACCACCACCAGCAATTTTGGCTGTAGCAATACCACTACCCAGGTGGTAGAGGTAAGGAAGGCACCTGTGCCGGACTTCAGTATAGAGCAGGGGTGCTTTGGTGAGCCTGTGCGGTTAGAGGACATCACCATCACCGACCAGGAAACCCTTATCCTTGATTATTTCTGGCAAATTGAAGACAACACTTTCAGGAATGAGGCGGTGAGCTACATCTTTGATGAGCCGGGTGAGTATGATGTTTCCCTGACATTAGACTACCTGAACCTCTGCAGCAATACGGTGACTAAAACCATTACCATTCTGCCACCCATCAATGCAGATTTTGAAAACACACAGGCCTGCGACAACAACATCACCTTCTTTACCGATCTCTCTACTGTACAGGAGGATAGCATTGTTAGCCGTACCTGGAATTTTGCAGGTCTGGGTTCTGCCAACGGGCGTGAAGCGCAGTTTGAGTTTCCCGAGGCAGGTGAATATGACATCACATTAACGGTGCTCTCTGCCAGAGGCTGCATAGAGCAGGTAACCAAAACTGTAGTGGTTGAACCTGCGCCGGTAGCTGCATTTATACCCAGCAGCACCTTTGGTCCGCCACCATTTAATGTGTTTTTTGAAAACACTTCTTCCGATGATGCCCGGCAATTCATTTGGTCGGTGGATGATGAAGTGATTAGTAGTGATAGTGAAGACTTTGAATATACCTTCAATGAAATTGCCATTTATGACGTCACGCTCACCGTCATTGACTCCCTTGGGTGCGAGGACAGCAACACACAATCGATTAGAGTAGACATACCGGCTTATGATCTGGCGATCCAGGAAATACAGGGTGCCAACACTGCAGATGCTACCAATATTGTGTTACGCATATCTAACCTGGCAACAGTTGATGTGGAAGGCATCGATCTGGTCATAGCCCTGGAAAATGGCATCAAGCTCCTCGAACCGCTGGATGCATTTATCCGGTATAAATCAAGCATCATCTACACACTGGACACGCGGTTGCCTGCTGATACGCCGTTGGAATCCATTTGCATCAACCTGCCCCTGGAGTATCAGGGCTTAACCGATCCCACACCCATCAACAATGAAGCCTGTATCAACCTGATCCAGTCCCTGGTGGTCGGACAGCCTTACCCTAATCCCGGAGACGGTAAGTTCCGACTGGATGTAGTGCTACCGGAGGACGATAACCTAGACCTGGAACTGCTGAATATGCAGGGTCAGCAGGTATTGTTCGAAACCTATCCCAACCTGAAAGCCGGCCTTCAGCCCCTACTGCTCGATTACTCTAACAATCGACCCGGAATGTACTTCCTTAGGATTTACACTTCTGATGGAGTCGCTACCCGCAGGGTAATCATTGGCTTTTAAATCCCTTATTGCTACGATCTAAAACCTCGACAAGGTTCAAAACCTTGTCGAGGTTGACTTAGGTTGAGCCCATCGAAACCTCGCCATTGTTGGTGTTTTTACCAACGATCGGGAAGAAATCAGAAATCAATGGTAGCTAAACAACTCTACATATAGTATGAGTTGTAAGGCTATTGACGAATTTTACGTAAATATTTTCATCGTATTGACAGTTTTTACAGGAATATCTTGAATAGGAAAATAGTCATGTTGTATTGACGTATCAGGAGTAATTGTGATATGAAATTTTTTCTACTCGTTTAAAATAGCTGTAATACTCTCTTTACCCTTTAAAGGCAATAAGGATATTTGGTTTTTGAGTTGTTTTAGGGAATAAAAACATTTAATACTGCGATTGATTAATTACTTGTAGAAGCTTTCTATTAATTATTACCTTTGCAGCAAATAATATTCTGTTAATCTCACATAAAATGCCATTACAGCTAAAAATAGATCAAACCGACAGGAAAATCCTTGAAATCCTACAGGCTAATGCAAAAATCACCAATGCTCAA
The DNA here is from genome assembly GCA_965227155.1 of Cyclobacteriaceae bacterium. Classification (GTDB taxonomy): domain Bacteria; phylum Bacteroidota; class Bacteroidia; order Cytophagales; family Cyclobacteriaceae; genus UBA6059. The sequence continues at coordinate 988,186 of OZ245731.1, read as the reverse complement.
CTATCCAAAGAGATTGGACTATCGCCTGCTCCTACATTAGAAAGAGTGAAGAAGCTGGAGAATTCGGGTGTAATTAAAAGCTACCATGCCATGTTGGACACTTCTCGTGTAGGGTTGGGTGTCAATACCTTCGTACAGGTTTCGCTGAAAGGGCATAACAAGAAGAACATCGATATTTTCCTTAATGAGATCAACAACATCGATGAGGTGATCGAATGTCACCATATTACCGGTTCCGGTGATTTTATCCTCAGAATTATAGCTGAAGATATCGCCTCATACCAAAAGCTGATGCTGGAAAAAGTAAGTGAGATAGAAGTTGTGGATAGTTTGCAATCCATGGTGATCCTTTCTACTTTCAAGAATAGCAAGGTCATCCCTATTCCTCAATAGCCGGGAAAGCGAAAGCACAAAAACATGAAAAACCTGATTTACAGTGCAGCGAAAGTCAGACAGACCATTATTCGTATGGCTTATGAAATTTATGAGCATAACCTTACGGAAAATGAACTCGTCATCGCAGGTATCTACGATCAGGGATTTGAACTGGCCAGGCTCTTGAAAGAAGAAATCGTAAAGATTTCGGCCCACAAAGTATCATTGATAGGTGTGAAAATTGATAAGGAAGATCCTTTCAAAAGCAAGGTAAAGTTGGAGCTGGACAAAAAAGCCAACTATGACGACAAAGTGCTGATTTTGGTAGATGATGTATTAAACTCCGGACGCACTTTCACCTACTGCCTCAAAGCGCTACTCAAATATAATTTCAGAAAGGTAGAAACGGCTGTACTGGTCAACAGAAGCCACAAGCGCTTTCCGATCTCGGCCAAATACAAAGGCTATGATCTATCCACTACCATTTCCGATCATGTGGAAGTCCAGCTGGACGACCCGGTAAGTATCTATCTCTACTAGTGCCATTCTCCTGTATAGGTATTGACTATGGCTCCAAAATGGCTGGCACCACAGCCATCGCAGGACTAGATGGTCATTCTGTAAGCATATCGGTATCTGCCAAAAATAAGGATGCCGATAAGTTCATTACGGACTTTTTGACCTCAACTGATTATTCTGGCAGGCTCTACTTAGATGCGCCATTGTCATTGCCCGGAGTATACAGCGGACTGAAGGGTTGCAGCGATTATTTTTATCGCAAGGCAGATAAGGAGGTGGGCGCTATGTCACCTATGTTTTTAGGGGGCCTGACAGCAAGAGCTATGAAGTTGAAGGCAGAGTTGTCCGTATGTGGTATTGAAGCGGTTGAAGCCTACCCAAAGCTTATGGCCAAAAGGTTAGCTTTGCCTTCTGTGCAATACAAAAAGGAGAAAAAATATATTCCAGAAATGGCTGGTATCGTTGCAAATCATTTTCATTTGAAATTACCCTCCCTCTCAAGCTGGCATGAAGTGGATGCCATTCTCGCTCTTTGCATAGGGCTGCTTCCTGATGTGAAGGCTTATGGAGATCCTACTGAGGGATTGATTTTCGGCTATCCTTTCCCTCAATTAAGGATTTTAACTGCTCCATAATCATCGTCTCTGATTGATCAGCCCAGCTTCGAAAGCGGTCTTCGATAGGTTCATGATTGGGTATGTACTCAACCAATTTGGAGAGGTCAAATGAGGTTGCACTAATGCCGGCACCTGAATCTACCGCATCTATAGCATTACAGGCCTGTTCGAAATGACCTTCTACAGGTACCATCATTATGGGTTTACCCAAATACATGGCCTCACATATCGACTCAAAGCCAGCAGTACTCACAAAGGCCTTGCAACCGGCCATCTTTTCCAGAAATTGCTCATCGTTAATAGGATGGAAACTTAGCGTTTTATCTATTTTCCGCTCTTTAGTTTCCCCCTTCTTATCCCAAAAAAATTGCAGTGGCGTTTCCGGATTTTGCTGATGCCACTGCATCACTTCTTCACTATACCCATCATTAAGTAAGTAGCCATGGATATAATCGCCTTTGACAGGCTCTAGTTCCCTTACTTTGGGTCGTAATAATGGAGGCACAATAGCCAAGCCCTTGTGTGGTGAATAAGGTCTAAAACTTAAAGCCAACAATAAATCGGTACGGTAGCCTGTGAAAAAGTTAAGTGCTTTGTAGGCCAGGGTATCCAACCAGGAGAAATCTGCAAATATGAAATCAGGGTGGTTGGCTAAAAATTGATGTGCAACCGCCACTACCTTTGCCTTTGGTCGGTAGTAAAAATTATACAGCCCACCGAGCACGTCATAAAAATTAATAATCAAATCCGGCTGATAGTTTTTTACCACCTTGTGAATAGTCGCCAACCCTTTCAGATGCCGGGGTGATTTCCAAAGATTTACCAGAATGGTGGGTAGCAATCGAATAGACTTATTCTCATCGTCGGTCACAAAGTTTGGACTGGAAAGTTTTGTAATGGGGCAGCCCATCTTTTCCACGAAATAGGAAGGTATTGCTCTTCTGGCGCTTACACCCAAAAAAACATGCCCTACCTCGTGCCCGTTAGCCTTGAGCATATCATACAGAGCCAGCGCCTGGGTCATATGCCCACGCCCTTCACCCTGTACAATGAAGATGCATTTTAATTTTTTCGTCATAAACAACTAAGCTTCCCGTCGCAAGGTATGGGAAACGAGGTGTAAAGGTATAGGCTCGTCTTCCTCATCATCATTTTCATCGTCATTATCTGAAAATGATTTGTAGGAGTTAAGGTAAGAATTTGATTCGGCGTAATGCGCAATTTGCCAGTTGCCTTCTTCATCTTCTGTGAGTGCACTCAGGCTTTCTACCCAATCACCGCTATTGAGGTACTCGGTATTACCAATTTTTTTCATGGCAGGTTGATGGATATGGCCACAGATGATGCCATCATAACCTTTGGACTTAGCCAAATCAGCCAGTTGTTCTTCAAATTCATCAATGAAGCTTACGGCGGCTTTCACGCGACTCTTTATTTTTTGTGACAAAGAATAATAGGGGAGTCCCTTTTTCATGCGACGCTGGTTGTACTGGTAATTCAGCCAAAGCAAAAAGGTGTAGCCCACATCGCCAAGCTTCGCGATCCAGGTGAGGTTTGACGTGATCGAATCGAATAGATCGCCATGAACGATATAGTATTTGCGACCATTTGATTCATAAACCATATCCCGCTGGATGGAAAGGTTGCCGATATCCAATGGCAGCACCTGATCGAGGAAATCGTCGTGATTGCCGCGCAGATAGGTAACCCTGGTGCCATCTTCTTCGATCATTTTGATGACCCGCTTAAAAAATTTGGTATGCTTCTTTTTCCACTTCCCGGTTTTCTTCAAACGCCATCCGTCAATGATGTCTCCATTGAGGATTAGGTTATCACATTTGTATTGCTTTAGGAAGTTGGTCACTTCTTTAGCCTTAGAGCCTTTAGTGCCCAGGTGAAGATCAGAAATGACAATGGTGCGTAAGTACTCTCTCAACTGCTCTCTGGTTTAAGCAAAATTGGAGAAGTAACATGGCTTATTTATTAGTGTAGTTTTACCAGATTGCTATTTTTTGCAGGCTTCAGGGCGTTTTGCTTAACTTTCAAGTAATACAATAGGCTTATTACAAGCTACTTAGGCCTGGAACCGAAGCAGAAACTCAGTGCCTTCATTCATGACTGACTTGACCGTGATTGAGCCTTTGTGTTTCCGCATGATCTGTCTGGATAAACTCAGGCCAATCCCGGAACCTCCCTTTTTGGTGGTGAAAAAGGGAATAAAGATTTTTTTTAGGGCTTCTTCCTCGATGCCAGGCCCATTGTCTTTGATTAATATATTAACACTACCTATTTCACTAACAAACGCTTGAATGGTCAGCTTTGGCAGTTTTTCATCGTCATCATCTTCCGCCAAAGCCTGGATAGCGTTTTTGATTAAATTGATCAAAACCTGTTCAATCTGGTCTCGGTCTACCAGCATTTTTAGATCATGGGGATTTACCTGGTAGTCAAGGCTAATTTTTTGTGCTTCCATATCCATCTTGTGTAGTAGAATGATTTGACTAAGCAACTCATCTACCTGTACCTCAGTAAAATTGGGAATAGGAATGCGGGTAAGATTTCTGAAATCGCTTACAAACTTTATAAGTCCTTCGCTACGTCGCTGAATGGTTTTCACAGCCAGATGAATGTCTGCTATTTCCTCGTTGGAGATGTGATTTACATCCTGATCATTTTGTAGCTGTTCTTCAAGCTCACCTTCTACGGTAGCTGCAAGACTAGAGATTGGCGTTACAGAATTCATGATTTCGTGGGTTAAAACACGAATCAGGTTTTGCCAGGCCTCCATTTCCTTTTCTTCAAGCTCGCTCTGTATGTTTTGAATCGAAACAAGCTTAAACTCCTTTTCGCGCAGTGTTAGCTCTATGGCATAAATAGCAAGCTGCACATCATCACCTTTGCGCTCAATCTTCACCAAATCGCGACCACCTGTCTTTAGCATCTCAAAGCTGGCGACCAATGGTTCGCTCACAGTTTTCAGTTGCTTGATATTCTTCACCTGGTTTACCTGTAGCAGTTCACGCGCAGCCCGATTGATAATCTGAATATTACCACTCTTTTCAAAGGTGATAATGCCTATGCCGACATGCTGCACGATGGTTTTGAGGTAATGATACTGCGCTTCTTTTTCTGCTCTGATTTCACGAAACTTCTTGATGACATTGTTGAACTCCTCGTACAAATGATCAGCAGGAGTGCCCGTTGCATGCGTACTGTAGGTATGCGAAAAATCATCATACTTGATGCTGTTGAGAAAGCCTTTGAGCTCTTCATTGGTCTTATCCAAAAACTTATACAATGAATAAACCTCAAAACTGATCAGCAAAAACACCAAAAATTTGGTCAGATCATAAGACTCATTGTAAATCAAATGGGCAAATAAAAATATGGTGGCGACCAGTATCGCCACCCTAAAAATCAAGTTCTGATGATAATGCTTAAAGCCCATGTTTTTCTAATCTCCTGTACAAAGAAGCACGGGTAAGCCCTAGATCCTTTGCCGCTTTTGAAATATTGCCGTTGTGTTTATTAATCGCTTTTTGAATAACTGTCTTCTCTACATCTTCAAGGTTGAAACTATCGAGTGCCTGCTCGGAGCTACTTTCTGCCTTCTGCTGTAGGAAAAAGAAATCATCGGGCTCCAGTTGGTTTTTATCGCTCATAATTACCGCTCTTTCTATCGCATGCTGCAACTCACGGATGTTGCCTGGCCAGTGGTATTTCATCAATCGCTTTAGTGCGGTTGCAGAGATTTTCATCACAGGCTTGCGGTATTTGTTGCAATAGGTTTTGATGAAATGCTCCGCCAGCAGCCCGATATCATCCTCCCTGTCGCGTAAAGGCGGTAAGTGAATTTCTACGGTATTGATCCTGTAAAGTAAGTCTTGCCTGAAAGTAGCATCTTCCACCATTTCATAAATAGGCATATTTGTAGCGCAAATCAGCCTGATATCTATGTTTATTGCCTTATTGGCACCAATGCGGGTGATTTGCCTGTTTTGAATGGCCGTCAGCAGCTTTGACTGTAATGGCATGCTGATGTTTCCAATCTCATCCAGAAACAGGGAGCCGCCATTGGCCACCTCAAATCGGCCCGATCGATCTTCCTTGGCATCAGTAAAGGCGCCTTTCTTATGTCCAAAAAGTTCACTTTCGAAGAGCGTTTCAGTAATGGCACCCATATCTACTGTAATAAAAACATTATCCTTTCTGAGTGAGCGTTGATGTATGGCCCTTGCAATAAGCTCTTTTCCGGTGCCATTTTCACCGAGGATCAGCACATTGGCGTCAGTACCGGCTACTTTGTCAATAAGGTTAAAAACCCGCTTAATGGCAGGACTTTCGCCGATAATTTCCTTGAAGGGCTGGGAAATATCTTTTTCAAGCTGCTTATTGGTTTGCTTAAGCTTGTCAACCTCATTGTAGGAACGCTTTAGCTTAATAGCACTATTAAGCGTAGCAATAAGCTTTTCATTTTGCCATGGCTTGAGTACGAAATCAGTGGCCCCTTCTTTTAATGCCTTCACGGCCATCTCTACATCACCAAAAGCAGTGATGAGAATGACCACCGCATGAGGGTCCTTCTCAAGAATCTGCTCCAACCAATAAAAACCTTCCTTACCGCTGGTGATATCCTTGCTAAAATTCATGTCCAACAGAATAAGGTCATAAGTATCATTATTGAGCAAAAACGGAATTTTCTTGGGGTTTTTCTCAATGAGCACACTTTCTGCATGCTTTTTCAGCAGCATCTTGGCAGCCAGTAGCACATCTTCATCGTCATCAATAATTAAAATCTTGCCTAGAGTTTTTTCTTCCACGGTTGTATGTTTTAAGGTTTTGAAATCTGTTTCAGTAATGATGCCAGTTTTGAAATCATCGAATTAAGGCCAGAATCAGGTCCTAACGCCTCAAGATACTTTAAATAGTTCATAATCGGACAATAAAAATTGTACGCTTTCGAACATTGTGGGATTAACTTTTGATATGGTGGACAGGGGGATATTTAATGGCTACCTTTGTATTAAGTATTTCAAAAACAAATAATTGATAATTATGTCTGAAGCAAAAAATGGTCACCAGGTAAAAGTTCACTATACCGGAAAATTAAACGATGGATCCGTTTTTGACTCCTCCGAAGGAAAAGACCCCTTGGTTTTCACATTAGGTGAAGGAAGAATGATTGCCGGTTTTGAAAAGGCGGTGCTTGGAATGAAAGTAGGTGAAAAAACAACAGCTGAGATTCCAAGTGCTGAAGCCTATGGCGACCACAATGAAGAAATGGTCATTTCTGTTTCAAAAGATAAGATTCCTGCTGATATCAATCCTGAAGTAGGCCTACAGCTTTCTATCAAACAAGCTGATGGATCGGCAGTACCTGTAGTGGTTACTGAAGTAACTGATGAGAACATTGAACTTGATGCTAACCACCCTTTGGCGGGCAAAGATCTTGTATTCGATATTGAATTGGTTTCTGTTGAGTAAGCCCTATTTGAATAACAATTATCAAAAGCCGGCAATCAAAAGTCGGCTTTTTTTGTTTATAGTGTAATTTACATGGCAAGCGATCCTAATTTTTAGTCAATCTGACGCTTTCTTTTTAGAATATAGTTTGAATAAAAGGCATTTAAATAGAAATTCGCGAACATTAAACAATTACTATCGTATGCGATAGTATTACTTTTAAAAAATGAATCAGGCTGATATTAAATGGGTAATAAGCGAGCTTGCTGAGCGCATGGGGCATGACTTCAATGAGGCTGAGCTAAAAAAAGTTGACTTAAATCCCCAGGAATATAAAGAAGGTGATTTCAGAGAATTCGTTCATCACTTGAATGAATTTGCCAACCGGGTGAAGATCGTTTTTCTTGAATATGAAATAGAGGAAAATGATTTGCCCGATTTTTTGGATCATATAGGTTTCCCCATACTGGCATTTGCCAGAAATAAAGGTGAGGAGATTGACCCTACCATATTATATTCTAAAAACGGCAGGCCACTAGCCGATCAGCATATAGGCGATTCATTTACCCTCAAAACACTAGATCTAAGTTCCGTAAAAGGACTGGTAAAAAACAGTGAAGGTAAGGTTATCTACCTGGCTGCTTTTAGTTATGAAAGCCTTGTAAGTGAGGAAGAAGATGAGACCGGTAAATACGAAGCACTAAGTCCAGTCACCCGTTTATTCCGACTATTAGGTAATGAGCGCAAAGACATTATCTATGTATATATCTATGCGGTTATTATCGGTTTGGTCAGCCTTGCCTTACCGCTGGGTATTCAGGCTATAGTGGGGCTGGTCAGTAGTGGTATGCTTTTTAATACCGTTATATTCCTGATTGGCTTTGTGCTAATCAGTATCTTAATCACTGGTGGCCTCCAAATCATGCAGATTTCAATTGTTGAGATTTTGCAGCGGCGGATTTTCACCAAAGCGGCATTTGAATTTGCCTTTAGAGTGCCCAGGTTGAAAGTAGAGCACTTACTCAACCAGCATGTACCGGAGCTGATGAACCGGTTTTTTGATGTGCTTACTATCCAAAAAGGCCTTCCCAAATTGTTGGTAGACCTTTCCAGCGCAGTATTGCAAATATTATTCGGTCTAATACTTCTTGCATTTTATCATCCATTCTTTGTTTTCTTCGGATTAGGACTTGTCACCGTATTGATACTTATTTTCTACTGGACCGGCCCAAAAGGTCTCAAGTCCTCTATCATGGAATCCAAGTATAAGTATAAGGTAGTGTACTGGTTGGAAGAGTTGGCACGCACCGTGACCAGCTTTAAGCTGGCAGGCAATACCTACCTGCCCATGAAGAAAGCTGATGACACAGTTAATAGCTACCTAAAGAATAGGACCGTACATTTCCGTATTCTGATAACCCAATTTTCCTACATCATACTTTTTAAATTCTTTGTGACCGGTGGTATGTTGATCATAGGAAGTTTGCTTGTGATCGATAGGCAGATTACCCTGGGTATGTTCGTAGCTTCAGAGATCATAATCATTTTGATTCTGGTATCGGTTGAGAAGATCATCACTTATATGGATGTAGTATATGATTTGCTCACAGCGGTAGATAAAATTGGTCATGTAACCGATCTGAGGTTGGAGCGCTATGGTGGTATAAAATTTAGAGAGAATGGGTCTACATCATCGAAGGGCTTTGAAGTAAAAATCAAAAACCTTAAATACAAATACCACGAAAAGAGCAATTACTCAATTTCAAACCTTGATTTACATATCAAATCCGGTGAGCGGATTTGTCTTACGGGCTACAATGGAGCAGGTAAGTCCACCTTCTTAAATATTATGGCAGGTATTTACAATGACTATGAGGGCATTGTAACTATGAACAACATCTCGCTGAGGGATTTTGACCTGGTGAGCTTGCGAAATAGCATTGCTAAGAATATCTCTACAGAGGATATTTTTGAGGGAACCATTATGGAAAACCTTACCGTGGGAAAAGCGAATATCAGCTATCAGGATGTAACCTGGGCGATTGAAAGTGTGGGTCTTAGCGATCAAATAAATTCGCTACCACAGGGATTGGACACCAACCTGGTAAGTAGTGGAAAAACACTTTCTGCCAGTGTAATCAACAGGCTTATCCTGGCCAGGTGCATCGCACAGCGACCTAAGCTGCTTATACTAAACGACTTTTTCCACAACTTTCAGAAGGCTGAGAAGCAAAAGCTTATTAATTTCCTCGTGGATCCAAAGCACCCCTGGACATTATTGGCCTCTTCAGATGATCCTCTAATTTTAAGTGCCTGCGATAGGGTAGTGCTTATGAAAGATGGAACTATTGTTGAAACGGGTTCATTAGATCAAATGAAAAATAGCAAACTTTTTCAGGAGGTTGTTTTAACTAATTAAACTATGCTAAACCTATCCCGAAATACATTAAAAACAAAACCGGATATTGCGCGGCTCTACTCGCTGAGAACACTCAAAACGCCATCTGGAGGTAAAATTCTTGCACGCTGGCTTGTCGGCATTATGGGTGTATTAGTACTGGGTATGTTTACACCCTGGCAGCAGAACATCCATGGTTATGGAAAAGTGACTGCTTTCACACCTTCCAACAGGCCACAGAAAGTAGAAACAGTAATCGGCGGTCGAATAGAAAGCTGGAAAGTGAGGGAAGGCGAATATGTGCTGACCGGCGATACCATCGCCACTATCTCAGAGGTAAAGGAAAAGTTTTTTGACCCTAACTTACTCCTCAGGCTGGAGGAGCAAATTGCAGCCAAGCAGGCCAGTATTGATGCCAAACAAGCAAAAGCTGAAGCGCTGGAAAGGCAGATCAAAGCACTTAAAGATGCTATGAAATTCAAACTGGAGCAGGCGGAGAACAAGGTTGAGCAGATGAATTTCAAAGTGACCAGCGATAGTATGGACTACCAGGCTGAGCAGGTAAATTATGAAATTGCCGAAAAGCAATTCGACAGGCAGCAGAAGCTCTTTGATCAGGGTTTGAAATCATTGACTGAGTTGGAGAGCAGAAAGCTTAAGTTTCAGGAGTCAATGGCAAAATTGATTTCTGTCCAAAATAAATATCAGGCATCTCAGAATGAGCGCATCAATTCAATCATCGAATTGAATTCTATAGAGGCTGATTATATGGATAAAATCAGTAAGGCAGAATCTGATTTGGGAGCCACCCGTGCCGATTTGTTTGATGGTACAGGAAGCCTGGCAAAGCTCAAAAATGAGTATGCCAATATGCAAATAAGAAACCAGCAATACCATATTCTGGCACCCCAAAGCGGTTACGTGGTACAAGCGCAACTGACTGGCATAGGGGAAACTATCAAGGAAGGAGAATCTATCGTAACTATTATGCCTCAAGCGCCGGATGTAGCCATAGAGCTTTATGTAAAAGCCATGGATGTTCCGTTGCTTAGTAAGGGTAGAAAAGTGAGGATTGAGTTTGATGGCTGGCCGGCTTTGCAGTTCTCAGGATGGCCAAATGTAGCAGTAGGTACCTTCGGTGGGATCGTTAGTGTAATTGATTATGTAAACGGACAGGGTGGAATGTTTAGGGTTCTGGTAACTCCTGACCCTGATGACGAGCCTTGGCCAAAGCAATTAAGACTGGGTTCTGGCGTGAAAGGCTGGGCCATGTTGGATGAAGTGCCACTCTGGTACGAGATATGGCGACAACTCAACGGTTTCCCTCCTAGCTTACAGCAGGCACCTGATGAAGATAAGTCATTAGATACTAAAGTGGCTAAAAAATGAAAGTCAGATTCTTCCTGATGATCATAGGGCTATTTTGGCTTAGGCTATCCCATACGCAAGCACAGGATAGTTTAACCTATTTTACTTTGGAAGATTTTTATGGCTTGATCCTGCAAAATCACCCGGTGGTAAAGCAGGCAAAGCTGCTTGAGCAAAATGCCCAGCAAGAAATCAGGCTTGCCCGAGGTGCCTTCGATCCTAAGCTAATGTCCGATTATGACAACAAGAATTTTAAAGGAACAGAATACTGGGATATTTGGCAGCATGAATTAAAAGTGCCGGTATGGTTCAATACTGACCTAAAAGTCCAGTACAACAAAGCCAATGGCCAATATGTAGGCGAAGATCTGGCCAATACTGAAGATGGTCTGTTGGCAGTTGGGATATCTGTACCCATAGGGCGGGGAATGTTTATTGATCAGCGTAGGGCTGCCTTGCGACAAGCAGAGCTTATGACAGACATGGCAGAAGCTGAACGTATCAAAATGATCAACAAGGTATTACTTCAGGCTGCCAAAGATTACTGGGAGTGGTACTACACCTATGCTGAATATCAGATTAGGGTGCAGGCATTTGACCTAGCCGATTTTAGATTTAATGGTGTAAAACAAAATGTTGTTAATGGTGACCAGGCACCCATCGATTCCGTGGAGGCTAAAATAACAGTGCAAAATAGGTTTATTGAACAGGAGCAATCCTGGATCGAGTTTAAAAATGCTAGTTTATTGATTTCCAACTATTTGTGGGATCCCAATAACTCACCTTTGGAACTCTCAGAAAATATTAGGCCCACATTGAATGAAACCATAGAGTATTTGAGCGAGCAGGAGCTTAATGATCTGATCACCCAGGCAAAGGAACAACACCCGGAAATTAGAAAGCTAAACGCTAAATACAAGCAATACGAAATTGAGCAAAGGCTCAACAGAGAGAACCTCAAACCTCAACTTACCGCTAACTATAATTTTTTGACCAATCAGGATGTATCAGCCATAGAAAATGGAATTCTATTTGAGGATAACTACAAGTTTGGGTTTGAATTTTCATTACCACTCTTTTTAAGGAAGGAAAGAGCTAAGCTTCAAAAGACAAATCTTAAGCTGATAGAAAATAATCTGGAACGCAATATCACCCGGAGAGAAATAGCTAACGAAATAAATGCTACGCACAATACCATGATCAACCTGCGCGATATGGTAAACCTGCAAGAGCTGATGGTTAGTAATTATGAAACCCTGGTAAATGGAGAAATCACAAAGTTTGAAAATGGTGAAAGTTCCCTCTTTCTGGTCAACAGTCGTGAATCCAAACTAATTGAGGCACAAAGCAAGCTCCTCAAACTCAAGGTAAGTTATGAAAAGGAAAAGGCCTTTCTTATGTGGTCAGCGGGCATTACCGATCTTGGTTTAACCTCGCTGCTTCAGCCCACAGAGTGATATCGCACTGTCGCTAAAGCGCACTCGAAGTGGTCTGGATTTAAGCCCGCTGTGTTTACAATTTTTTTTTAAAGCAGAACTTTGTATATTCGAGTGTTGTTGTGGATTAAGATTTGATTAGTCCTTTTATTTTGAGTTTTTGACCTTAGGGTTCAGGCGTGGTGGCTTGAACCCTTTTTTTATTTCCTCCCTTTAGGTGTTCGGTTTTGATGCACAAAATTGAACAATTACTGTACTATTCTGTACAGGTTTGATCATCCCAATCTTCCACCAACCATCTTAAAGTAATGATAATCAGTATTTTAAAAATATGGCACCTTTATTGAACATGCTGTGCCAGAACTTGAAATGAAAATTATTAGATGGATAGAAAAATCAAGAAGAAGAAATGGACGGTCAGCCGGATAGCTACCATTGGTGCAGGAGGCTTATTTGTCATTTTTGTATTGTATAGCTTCATTTTCGCCGATAAGGGCTCTAAACTCAATGTAGAGCTTGAAAAAATAAATGTGGCAGAGGTACATAAAGGCGAGTTTCGTGAATTCATTCCCGTTGATGGCACTGTTATGCCTATCAAAACCATTCGATTGGATGCCATTGAAGGAGGTATTGTAGACCGAAAATTCTATGAAGGTGGTATTATGGTCGATAAGGGAGATACAATTCTTAAGCTTGCCAACAATAATCTTGTGCAGAATTTTATTCGGGAAGAAACGCAGGCATTTATCCTTATCAATAATCTTGAAAACACCAAACTGAGCATCAAACAAAATCAGTTTAACCTTAGGAGTAATCTGGTAGAGCTTGATTTTCAGATAGACGAGGCAAGAGATGCTTACGAGCGAGGCAAGGAGCTTTATCAGGAGAAGGTGATCTCCGAGCAGGAGTTTCTTAGGCTTAAACGTGATTATGACCGATTAGTCGCCAATAGAGAAATCGCTATAGAAAGTGCAAGGTTTGATTCGCTCAATGCGGTGACACAGATCGCACAAACTGAGGCTACCCTCGAAAGGACTGAGAATAACCTTGAAATGATCAAGAAAAATCTCGAGAACCTTTTCATCAAGGCTCCAATTTCAGGTGTGCTGTCTTCAGTAAATGTAGAGGTAGGGGAGAGCATTGCACCGGGTCAAAACATCGCTCAAATAGATGATATGAACGGCTTCAAGGTAAGGGCCAGTATTGATGAACATTACATTGCCAGAATCTATGAAGGCTTAAGCGGCTCATTTCCTTTTGCCGGGCAGGACTATGATCTTGAAATCACCAAGATTTACCCTGAGGTCACCAATGGCCTATTTGAGGTAGACCTGGCCTTTGTGGGGCAGGTACCCGATGGTATAAGAAGAGGACAAACGCTCCAAATCAAGCTCCAACTGAGCGAAAATATTCAGGCCATACAAATCCCTAGAGGAAGCTTTTATCAAACTACTGGTGGCAACTGGATCTTTGTTGTTGCTGATGAAGGCGGCTATGCAGAAAGAAGAAATATAAGGCTGGGAAGACAGAACCCAAGGTACTACGAGGTATTGGAAGGGCTAAATCCTGGTGAGGAAGTTATTGTGTCTTCTTACGAAGGTTATGAGGACAAAGACAGACTAGTATTTAAGTAATTTTTAATAAATCACTATATCAAATGGAAAACGGAAAAACTTTAATCAAAACCGTGGGGCTCAAAAAGTTCTACTACACTGATGAAGTAGAAACTACCGCATTGGCAGGGGTAAACCTGCAGGTGAAAACGGGTGAGTTTGTAGCTATCATGGGTCCATCAGGTTGTGGAAAATCGACCCTACTCAATATCGTAGGGCTATTGGACAACCCTTCCGAAGGTGAGTTTTACTTCAATGACGAAGAAATTTCTACCTATTCGGAAAGAAAGAGAGCTGACTTGCGAAAAGCCAATATTGGTTTCGTATTTCAGAGCTTTAACCTGATCGATGAACTTACAGTGTATGAAAACATTGAGCTTCCATTGATTTATCTGAAATATTCATCTTCTGAAAGAAAGAAAAGAGTAGAGGAGGTAATGGAGCATATGAAAATTATGCACAGAAGAAACCACTTTCCTCAGCAGCTCTCCGGTGGTCAGCAGCAGCGTGTGGCCATATCCAGAGCGGTAGTTGCTAAGCCAAAACTGATCCTGGCGGATGAGCCTACAGGTAACCTTGACTCTGCCAACGGCCAGGAAGTGATGACCCTATTAAGCAATCTGAATGAATCGGGTACCACCGTGGTGATGGTAACGCACTCTCCTATAGATGCTGAGTATGCCGATAGAATTATCCACCTTTTTGATGGGCAGATTGTTTCAGAAAACATCAATGCGAAAGATAAATCCCTTGTCTAATTTTTTACCAATTACTTGGATTAAGGTCGCCCCGGCAGGGGGTGGCCATTTTTCATTATACCTACTTTGGTAATTATCAAGTAAGAGTCGGGCGGTATGTCATTGTCATTTGTAAAAAGTATGATGGCTTTTGAGGACAGCAGCAATGATAGAAGGTCGCTCATTATAAAATAGGATATAAATTCATTAAAACTCCACAGACTATATTTTTAGAAGACAATTATAAGGGAAGGCGTATTTTAAGATTGTTTTCGTATTGAAATAGGATTTTACCAATCCCTCATATCCCCCAATATTAGGGTCAATTTTTTCAATATGAACAGCTATTTTTCCGATAAGGTCAAAAACAAATCATACATGTCACCAGATAAAATCAGGATCGTCATTGTTGAAGACAATGAAGCGATTAAAGATGGATTTGCACTTATCATCAATAGCTTTCCAAAGTACTATGTGGTAAACTCCTATACCAATTGCGAAGCAGCACTTAAAGCCCTCAAAAAGGATGATCCGGATATTATTTTGATGGATATCGAACTTCCCGGCATGAATGGCATTGAAGGGGTTAGGCAAATCAAAAAAGTCATTCCACAAATAGACATCATCATCAATACCATCCATGAGAACCAGCAGCAGGTATTTGAAGCCTTGTGTGCCGGAGCATCTGGTTATATCACTAAAAACTCCAGCCACAATGAACTGCTCAATGCACTGGATCAGGTGTCTAATGGAGGAGCACCTATGAGCACAAAAATTGCCAAAATGGTGGTGAAGTCTTTTCAGAAGAACCTACGCTCACCCCTCACTTCGCGGGAGACAGAGGTGCTGGGCCTGTTATCGCGGGGTAAGTCTTACTCCATTATTGCCGATGAGCTTTTTATCACAAAAGAAACGGCTAAATCTCATATTAAGAACATTTACGCCAAGCTGCATGTCAATAGCAAATCCGATGCTATTGAAAAAGCGCTCAAAGAAAAGCTGATTTAAATACAAAATCGGCAACCCAATTTCATACAATTTGGGGGAATAATTCCATAGACCCATTAGACACCTTTGAGATATTGCCCATGTTGGGTGAAGAAGATGCCCTGCAATTCTCGAAGGTAACTTATAGCTCAACATACGGCAATAACATGTTCAACACTAAAATTTTACCGTATGAGAGCAAATCTACTAGTATTCCTGCTCGCGTTTGTGGTCTTAGCTACTACAGCATTTGCGCAGGAAAGAACGATTTCCGGTAGGATCACCGATGATACCGGTGAAGGCCTGCCTGGAGTGAATGTCATCCTCAAAGGAACAACCACCGGTACCACTTCAGATATCGATGGAAACTACAAACTTACTGTCCCGCAGGATGGGGGAACATTGGTCTTTTCATTTATCGGACTGGCTACACAAGAAGTAGAAATTGGTGCCAGGTCTGCAGTGGATGTGGAAATGGCCTCCGACACCCGCCAATTAACAGAGGTGGTTGTAACAGCTATTGGTATTGAAAGGGAGAAGAAAGCATTAGGCTATGCTGTTTCTGACGTATCAGGCGAAGCACTCAAGCAAAGAGCCGAGCCAGATCCTATTCGGGCATTGACAGGAAAAGTGCCTGGGGTAAATATCCTCAGCTCTGGTGGAGGTGCAGGTTCTGCTACCAACATCACGATTCGAGGTAACTCTTCATTGACTGGTAACAATCAGCCACTTTTTGTAGTGGATGGTGTGCCTTTTGATAACTCAGTAACCCGAACCAATGAGGGATTCAATCAGGGTAACCCTAACTCAAACCGTGCATTTGATATTGATCCAAACAATATAGAGTCGATGACGGTACTGAAAGGTGCTTCTGCAGCGGCATTGTACGGCTCCAGAGCAGCAAACGGTGTAATCGTGATTACTACTAAAGCTGCAGCAAGAGGCGAGAAAAAGGGATTAGAAGTTACTTACAACACGTCTTACAACATAGAGCAAGTGGCTATGGACCTTGACAAACAAGGCGAATGGGCACAAGGTGCTTTATTTGGTTCACACAACTTCGTTTTCAACAACGGTTTCTTTGGTACATGGGGACCAAAGTATGACTGGGTAAATGAAATGATTGATCAGGGCTTCCCCAACGATGGTATACTGGGAGGTTCGCTAGGCGGAGCTAGTGGTATTCGTCATCCCTTATTCAATAAATATGGTTCTAACCCAAATAGCCCACTGTATGCTGGTGATCAGTATCCATTTATTTTGGAAAATGTAGATCGTGTCTATCCTGATGTAGACAACTTCAATAATTTCTGGCAGGATGGCAGCGTGGTAGAGCACGCCGTGCAAATCAGTTCCGGTGGAGAAAACACCAGCTTGACTGCCGGTGTATCCAGAACCAACAACGAGGGCATTATTCCCTTTTCTGAGGTTACGCGAACCAGCATGAATTTTGGTGGCCGTGCTACATTATCAAATGGCCTGTTTTTGAATGGTAGTATTACTTATGTAAAAACAGAACAAAGAACTGCCCCACAAGGTGCAGAGATCGCTGCTACCGGTGCTGGTGCTTCATTGATCAGTATGCTTTATCTTATGTCACCTACTTATGACTTAACAAACAATCCTTATGTCAATAGAAGAACAGGTGGTAACATCTACTACAGAAATGGTTTTGATAACCCATACTGGGTAGCAGAATTTGCACCGGTAACTTCTGAGGTGGATAGATATTTTGGTAACGCTACCGTTGGCTATGACATCTTCGATTGGCTTACTGTAACGTATAAATTTGGATTCAATGCATACACCGACAGAAGGACGGCTTTAGTGCCTGCATTCAGTGAGAATATCCCCGCTGGTGAGTATTCTGTTGACGATGTATTCAGACAAGAGCGTGACGGTAACTTATTGATCAGCATGGAAAAAGATATCTCTGCTGATCTGAACGTAAGAGCTTTGGTTGGTCACAATGCCAACGAGCGTAGGTTTGAGCAGACCACCATCATTGGTAATGGTATTATTGCTCGCGGTATTGATCGAATTACCAACACCGGCAGCCAGTTGATGAGAAGGGATTACGCTGAGATACAGCGATTCCAGGGTGTTTTCGCAGATATCTCTTTGAGCTACCGCGATTGGGCCTTTTTGAATATTGTTGGTAGAAATGACTGGTCTTCTACTTTACCAGCAGACAACCGTTCTTTCTTCTATCCAGGTGTTTCAATGTCAGCGGTATTAAGTGAAGCTGTGACACTTCCATCTGTTTTCAACTTTGCGAAAATCAGAGCTGGTATTACAAAAGTTGGTAATGAGGCAACTCCTTATCAAACGCAAACTCCGTTCCTGATCAATGATCAGTACACCAATTTACAATTCCCATTCTCTACACCGGGTGGCTCTTTTAATATAGCCAACCAGGAGGAGACTCTAGGTTCGCCGACTTTGAAACCTGAGTTCACTACAGAATATGAAATTGGATTGGAGACAAGTCTATTAAATAATAAGATCGGTCTTGATGTCACATATTACAACAGGCAATCTACCGACCAAATTATTAATGTAACCGTACCTTCATCTACTGGTTTCCGCGAAAGAATTACCAATGTAGGACGTGTAGATAACTATGGATGGGAAGTTGGTATTGATTTGACTCCAGTGGAGCTTTCTAATGGCTTTAAGTGGAATGTATATGGCGCATTCACCAGAAACAGGAATGAAGTGGTGGATATTGGAGATGCTCAACAGATTCTAGTCGGCGGTTTTGCCTCAGGTGGTCAATCCATTGTTCAGCGTAGAGGCTTCCCATTTGGTCAAATTCTGGGTACCGATTTTCAGCGCGATGAGGAAGGTAACATCCTGGTAAATCCTATTACAGGTAAGCCTTTTGAAAACAATGAATTGCAGATCATAGGTGATCCAAACCCGGACTTCACATTAG
Source organism: Cyclobacteriaceae bacterium (assembly GCA_965227155.1). Classification (GTDB taxonomy): domain Bacteria; phylum Bacteroidota; class Bacteroidia; order Cytophagales; family Cyclobacteriaceae; genus UBA6059. The sequence continues at coordinate 969,735 of OZ245731.1, read as the reverse complement.
GTGTAACCAATACATTTAGCTGGAAAGGTTTGAGTCTTGTAGTCTTGATTGATTGGAGAGAAGGTGGCGATATTTATTCTGTAACCGCAGACCAAACCCTAAGTAGAGGTATCCTAAATGACCCTCTAAATACTGACAGGGTACCGAAAGTAGGCTTGGGATTCCTGGGTGATGGTGCTGGTAATCCTCTTTTGGATGAAAGCGGCAATAAAATTCCAAACACAGCCCTTACCACAGCCAATGATTGGGTATTCTTTAATGGCTGGGCCGCTGGTGGTGTAGATTGGCATTCTGTGTATGATGGCACAACCATCAGGTTACGCGAAGTATCACTCACCTATAATTTCCCACAAATTTTGCTGGAAAAGACTCCATTTGGTTCTGCTAAAGTTTCTTTCTCAGGTAGAAATCTTTGGTACAAAGCGGTTCATTTCCCTGATGCATTGGATTTCGATCCTGAAGTTTCTGGACTTGGAGCAGGAGATACATCAGGTGCTTATGCCGGATTTGATTTCATGGGTGTACCTACTACCAAGCGTTACGGGGTGAACCTTTCAGTTACTTTTTAATCAATTGAAAATTGCATTAATGTGAGATGAGCCTTTTCGAATGATATCTGCCCACTAAGGCAGGTATCATTCCACAAGGGTTGTCCATGTGATTCAAACAAATAGATGTACACATGAAAATATTTAATAAGATTTCTAAATATATAGCGGCGCTGACCATCATTGGTTTTGTTTCGTCGTGTAGCGGTGATTGGCTGGATGTCAATGATAATCCCAACTCACCCACAGAGCCGGATTTAGAGCTACTCATTCCTTCTGTGCAAATTGCTATGGGGCAGGTGCTCACAGACCGATTTGACGGCATTGGGGTAATAGGTCAGAATATTGAATCTACCATATCACAGTATGGCCTAGGTAGTGAAGGTGGTGTTCCTCTGGGTTTTGAGGAAATGTATGTGGATGCTCTAGTCAATGCCGAGCGAATTATCAAAGATGCCGAGCTTAGCGATCCTCCACTTACTACGCACAGGGGTATTGCCAAAGCTTTGAAAGCATACATGTACCATTTGATCATTGATATCTGGGGTGCAGCTCCTTTCGATGAGGCACTTTTAGGTGCCGAAGGTCCTGATGCTCCTTTATGGGAAGATGGTGCTCAGGTATATCCTAAAATAATTGCCCTGGTAGACGAAGCTATAGTTGACTTACAGGCAGGGGGTACTGCTCCTCAAAACGATGTGATTTATGGTGGTAGTGCAGCTCAATGGATCAAGTTTGCCAATACACTGAAGCTTAAGATGGCACTCAATACCAACAATGCTTCATTAGCTTCTGCTGCCATTGCAGCAGGTGTTATTGATAGCAATGCTGACGATGCTGATTTCCAGTTTGGAACCGGTTTGGCGCCAGAAAACAGACATAGAATGCATCAATTACACTACACAGGTGGTGTAAAGACCTTTTACATGAGCAATACTCTAATGTTTAAAATGTATAAAGGTTATGGTACCGAAGGTGAGGCTGATGTGCCAGATCCAAGAATGCGGTATTATTTCTACCGTCAGATTCCGGAATTCAGTGATGCACTGGCAAGTGGAGCAGTAGTGCCTGATGATTTTCCATGTTTCGGATATGGTGCAAGACCTAACGATGAAACCACTTGGTTGAGCAGATGTGCTTATGGCTACATTGGAGATGGCTACACCGGTAGAGACCATGGCGATGGAACAGGTATTCCCAACGATGGGGCTTCAAGAGCTACTTTTGGCATTTATCCGATAGGAGGATTGTTTGACGATGGTTCTGCCCAAACGGTACAACAGTCTGATATCAGTACAGGTGGGATCTATCCTATCTTCACCAACGCAATGGCCAAATTCATGCAGGCAGAAGCCGTGCTTAGATTGGGTGTAGCAGGAGATGCCAGGGCTTTATTAGAAGATGGAGTACGCGCATCAATCACTGATGTGATGGCATTTGGCTCTCAGGCTTCCAATTTTGACGCTAGCCTGGCACCAACTGACGCTGATATCGATGCTTATGTGGATGCGGTACTGGCGAAGTATGATGCAGCCTCAACCAACAATAACGTAGGCTCTATCGGTTCTCAGCTTGATGTGGTGATGGATCAATGGTTTATTGCAAACTTTGGAAACAATACCGAATCGTGGACGAGTTTCAGAAGAACCAAACTTCCTGAAGTACGCAGGTCTACTGACGATGGAGGGCAGCCTCAGCGCATGTCCATTATTCCAAATAACCCTTATCCAAGAAGATGGCCGTTTCCTCCTAGTGAGTTAGCGACTAATCCTAATGCACCGGATCCCAATGAAATTGTATGGTTTCAAACACCTGTTTTCTGGGATAACTCAAGCTATCCGGCCAGATTTTAATAACGCAAAGCTGAAATTATCATGAAAAATATATCAAGATTATTAATCTTATTTCTATCGGCCTCTGTACTCTTCACTGCATGTGAAGATGAAGATGTCCTGCGAGCACCGGATTTTTATACACCGGTGGTGCTATTGGCGACCAATGTGACCAACAATGTCTGGGAAACCAGCGAATTGCCGGATGCTGCCTTTACTTTCACGCTAGACGAGGAAAATTTTGACGGAGCAGCAGATGGCCACAAGTTTTTTGTTGGCAGAAGCGGTACTACGTCTACCCTTATCGATGTTACACTGCTCGCTGCCTTAAATGGCGGTTCAGCACAGCCAGTTGCTACTTTTCAGGCCAGTGAACTACCTGCCCAAGTCAGTATCAGTGCTTCTGATGTGGCCAATACATTTGGTATTGGTGTAGATGATCTGGCACCGGGTGATGTAATTGCTATTACCTATGAGTACAATATAGATGCTGATAACTCAGGTACTGTTTACAAACTGGGTACACCTGGTAATGACTATTGTGGAGGTTTCACCAACGAAGGAGAGTGGTGCACATTTACCATTTCTATTGTTTGCTCATTAGCAGATGTTGTTCAGAATCCATTTCCTGGTGATTATGTGCTGGAATTTCAGGATTCCTATGGTGATGGCTGGAATGGTGCTACTATCGAAGCAACTATCGATGGTGTGACTACTGCTTATACCCTTGAAGCTGGTTCTGGTGGCAATGCAATTGTCAATGTGCCTGATGGTACATCAACTCTTGAGTTTGCCTTCACTTCGGGCGATTGGGATAGTGAAATCACATACCAGATAATCGACCCTGCAGGTAATGAAATGGCCTCTGCAGGTCCTACGCCAGCCGTGGGTACCATCACATTAAGTGTATGCTTATAAGGAGTTAGTAAGTTTCAATAAGGACAAAAAAAAGTCAGGGCTAAAAATAGTCCTGACTTTTTTTATTGCTACAGATATTGATGCGGGCTTAAGTAGTTTTTCACATAGTCATCAATACCATCTTCTAAGCTGGTAAACGGTGTATCGTAACCTATGCCTCTTAACTTGCTCATGTTAGCTTCAGTAAAGTATTGATACTTATCCCGGATATCAATAGGAGTATCGATAAAGCCGATTTGTTCTGGTTTGTTTAGCGCCTTGAATACTCCTTTAACAAGATCCAGAAAAGTGCGGGCTTTACCTGATCCTAAATTGTAAATACCGGAATGCTGCCTGTGGTGCATCAGCCAATAGCAGACATCACACACGTCCTTTACGTAAACAAAATCACGCTGCTGTTCTCCATCCTTATAGTCAGGATTATGAGACCTAAAAAGCTTCATTCCATCAGTTTTAGTGATTTGATTGTAGGCATGAAAAATAACGGAAGCCATTCTACCCTTGTGATATTCATTAGGGCCATATACATTAAAAAACTTTAGCCCAGCCCAAAAAAATGGCTTTTCAGATTGATTCAGTGCCCATTTATCAAATTCATTTTTGGATTCCCCATAAGGATTCAAGGGCTTAAGCCTGGGAATAATCGACTCATCGTCCTTATATCCCAATTCACCAAGACCATAAGTAGCAGCCGAACTTGCATAAACCAATGGCACTTGGTATTGAATGCATTTTTTCCAGATGGCTTTGGTGTAATTTGTATTAAGTTTTTCCAGTAATTGATGGTCAAATTCCGCTGTATCGGTGCGCGCGCCAATATGAAAAATGAATTCCAAAGTCTCCTGATGCCCATCGATCCAATCTATAAATTCACCTCGATCCACTTGCTGAGAAATCCTTTTTCCTTCAAGATTTTTATTCTTTTCTGTATGTGAAAAGTCATCAACAGCAATAATGTCATTGAAATTGTGACTGTTAAGCTTTTGAATCAGGCAGCTTCCTATAAAACCTGCGGCTCCTGTTACTACAATCATAGAATAGTGTTTGATATCAAATTTAGAACCTTTTGAAGTGTTTTGAAGATCAGACAATTATTTATTACGCTTACCGAATAGCTATATTTGTAAAAAAATCGAGTTTATGATCTACGTAAGTAGAAAAGAACATTTTAATGCCGCCCATAAACTTTTTAATCCTTCATGGACAAAGGAAAAAAATGAAGCGGTTTTCGGTCCTTGTGCTAATGAAAATTGGCATGGGCATAATTTTGAATTGATAGTGACGGTAAAAGGGAAGCCTCATCCTGAGACTGGTTTTGTCGTTGATCTAAAGCAGTTGAGTCAGCTCATCAAATCAGAAATTATCGAAAAAGTAGATCATAAAAATCTCAATCTGGATGTACCATTCATGCTTGGTAAAATGGCCTCTTGCGAGAACCTCGTTTATGAAATGTGGCAGATACTTGCACCTAAAATACAAGAATTGAATCCTGAGGCTTTGCTTCATTCACTCAAACTGTATGAGACACCTCGAAATTTTGTAGAGTATTTTGGGGAGTAGCAATAAACCTTCAAAAATTTTCATGGTCGCGGGAGAGCGCTCAGGAGACCTTCATGCAGGAAACCTTATTAAATCCTTGTTGAACAAAAATTCTTCCCTTGAAATACGAGGCTGGGGTGGGGATAGAATGCAAAAATCAGGCGCTTCCATCAGTGTACATTATCGGGATTTGGCATTTATGGGCATATGGGAGGTGTTGAAAAACCTCAGCACCATCCGCAAATTATTTGATCGCTGTGTGCAAGAAATTGAGGCTTTTCAACCTGATGCGTTGGTTTTGGTGGATTACCCTGGTTTTAATATGAGGCTGGCAAAGAAGCTCTACAAGCATATCCCTATTTATTATTATATCGCTCCGAAAGCATGGGCCTGGAATGAAAAAAGGGCAATAGGTCTCAGAAAATACGTTTCGGAGGTATTTTCTATTCTTCCCTTTGAGATCAGTTTTTTTCGAAAGCATAAGGTAAACATCTCTTATGTGGGTAACCCACTATTGGATGAGATGAAAAGCTACCAGTTTGATGAAGTATTTCTGGATCAATTCAAAAATCAAGAGGTAATAGCCGTGCTACCGGGTAGCCGGACTCAGGAAATCAGCCATATGGTCGATATGCTGCGCACCATTCATAGTGATTATCCTGATTATCATTTTTTAGTGGCCGGCGTTGATAATGTTGATAGCCAACTGTACGGTAGCCTAACAAAGCTTACTAATGTTACCATAGCCTTTGATAAGACCTACGAAATCATCAAGTTGGCAAAAGCAGCAATAGTCACATCCGGTACCGCAACACTGGAAGTTGCCTTATTCAATGTGCCGCAGGTCGTTTGTTACAAAACCAGCGCTCTTACCTATTGGATTGCCCGTATGCTGTTGAAGATTGAATTCATTTCCCTGGTTAATCTAATTGCAGGCAAAGAAGTGGTCAAGGAATTAATCCAGCATGATTTTTCTCCTGAAAAAGTACAGGCAGCATTAGATGGCTTACTCACCAATAAAGCAGAAAGGGAAAGAGTTCAAACAGATTATGTGGAAATAAAAGATGAAATCACGGAAATGAGTGCTTCAGAAACTACTGCTGAATTATTGCTGAAACGTCTGGATTTAAGCGGCTCTTAGTTTGTTAAACTTAGACTTCTCAAATTTTTCTTCAGCATAATCTTTTGTAATCGTAAGCTCCTTCACGTCACTTTTGCTAGGCAATTCAAACATTGCGTCATTAATGATGGCCTCACAGATGGATCGCAGACCTCTTGCTCCGAGCTTAAACTGAATGGCTTTTTCCACGATATACTCAAGTGCTGACTCCTCAAATTTTAGACTTACATTCTCCATCTTGAAAAGCTTTTGATACTGCTTTACAAGCGCATTTTTTGGTTCTGTGAGAATTTGCTTCAAGGCATCTGCATCCAAAGGATCCAGGTGTGTCAATACGGGTAACCTACCTATAAGCTCAGGAATAAGCCCGAATGTCTTAAGGTCCTGCGCAGTGATGTATTGCAAAAGGTTGTCCTTATCAATATCAGTACGGAAAGAATCATCTGTAGAGAAGCCAAGTGGTTTGGTATTGAGTCGGCTCCCGATGTGTTTCTGAATACCATCAAAAGCACCACCACAGATGAATAGAATATTTTCCGTATTTACGGAGATCATTTTTTGATCCGGGTGTTTTCTGCCACCCTGAGGGGGTACATTTACTGTAGTACCTTCCAGCAGTTTTAGCAATGCCTGCTGTACACCTTCACCAGACACATCACGGGTTATCGATGGATTATCACTCTTTCGGGCTATCTTATCCAACTCATCGATATAAACTATACCACGCTCTGCTGATTCAGTTTCATAGTTGGCTGCCTGAAGCAGGCGAGTTAAAATACTTTCTACATCCTCACCTACATAGCCTGCTTCAGTCAATACAGTAGCATCAGCAATACAAAAGGGAACCTGTAAAATCTTGGCCAGTGACCTTGCCAGGTAGGTTTTACCTGTTCCGGTCTCGCCCACCATTATTATATTCGATTTTTCAATTGTTACATCATCCGATTCCTTTTCCTGCATCAATCTTTTGTAATGATTGTATACAGCCACGGAGATTACCTTTTTGGCCTCATCCTGTCCAATCACAAACTGATCCAAATGAGCTTTCATTTCCAGAGGCTTCACCAGATTAAATTTTGGTGTCTGGCTCTCATTTTTTGTTTTTTGCTCCTCATTGAGGATTTGATTGGCCTGTGCGATACACTTATCGCATATATGAGCGTGGATCCCCGAAATCATGAGATCCACATCTTTTTTATTTCTCCCACAAAAGGAGCAGGTAACCTGTGCCATAATACTATTTTTTACTTTCTGATGAGCACCTCATCAATTAGGCCATATTTTTTAGCCTCTTCTGCACGCATCCAATTATCTCTATCAGAATCTTTTTCTATTTGTTCGTAAGTTTGGCCGGTATGATTGGCCAGGATATTGTATAAATCCTTTCTCAACTCCTGCATTTGCCTCAGGGTAATCTCCATATCCTTACTTTGCCCTTGCATTCCACCACTTGGTTGGTGAATCATCACCCTTGCATGTTGTAGTGCTGATCTTTTCTTTGGGGCGCCACCGGCAAGAAGTACCGCACCCATTGAGGCAGCCATTCCAGTGCAAATAGTGGCTACATCAGGGCCTACATACTGCATAGTGTCATACATACCAAGACCTGCATACACAGAACCTCCCGGGCTGTTGATGTATAAAAGAATGTCTTTTTTGGAATCAACAGACTCAAGAAAAAGTAGTTGGGCAGTAATGATATTGGCAATATTTTCTTCCACCTGCATGCCAAGGAAAATAATCCTGTCCATGATCAACCTGGAGAAAACATCTATTTCACGAAAGTTCGTGGGCCGCTCTTCAATAACGGCACGTGTCATATTTTCAACTCTATTGGCATATGCATCAAAGGTACTACCACTGATACCCTGACCTTTTACAGCAAATTTTCGAAACTCTTCTTTGTTAATCATTCTTTACGTTTTTGAAGATATCTTAAAATTAATCAAACAGTGATGTAATAAAACCTTTGTGCTAACCTTATTTAAAGGCTTTTAGTTCAGCGGAAGATTTCTGAATTCTTTTGCGGTAATCTCCTTCTGCTTGATGGTGATCTGTTCTTTTATGTGATCAAGTACTTTATTTTCCTGTACCTGATTATAAACTTTCATGTAGTTTTCACCATTTTCACCTTTTAGGTAATTATCAGCAAAGGCATCCATATTGCTCTCAAACTGTTCTCCAGCCATGCCTGAGGCAGCAAGCTGACTTCTTATCAGTTTCTTGGCCTCTTCCACCACATCCTGATGTTCTGCTTTAATGTCGTTTGCCTTAGTGATTTTATTTTTGATCAGGGACCAACGCATTTCTTTAGCATATTGATCGTATTCCTTATCAATATCTTCCTGCGTTACTTTACCTTCATTCGATTGAAGCAACCAGTCTTTTAGAAATTGATCGGGTAAATTGAAGTTGGCGGCCTCTATCAACTTATCCTGAATAGCCTTTTTCTCGTATATTTCGGCTTCCTGATTATAGTTTTTAGATACTGCTTCTTTCACTCGCTCACGAAATTCCTTTTCATCTTTCACAACATCTTTACCAAAAGTCTTATCGAAAAGATCTTGATCCACTTGGGCGGGTGTAATGCGATTAATATTCTTAACCGTAAACTCAAAATCGCTTTTTACCTTTTTAAGATCAGCCAGTTCAACACCTGTAATTGAGGCAGCATCATTTTGCTCGTCAAAAGCTTTAGTTGGGTTAAAAGAGATAACATCCCCTTCTTTTTTGCCCACAAAATCCTTCGCTGCTTTCTTTGTCAGTAATTTATAGTTGATCAAGACGTCTTTTTCAACCCCAGCCTCTTCGTTTTTAAGTGACCCATAAAGGTTATCACCTTCCTCACTCACTTCAGGATTAGTTGATTCTCCCATTTGTTGTTGAAGGTTTTCAATCGTTTCGTCAATCACCTTATCATCCACTTTGATCGTGTAGGTTTCAACCTTTACATTCTTGTCTAATGCCAGCTCAAAATCCTCGGCTAATCCAACACGATATTCAAATTCAAATTCCGACTGATTGTCCCAATCGATGGTCTGGGCTTTCTCATAATTGGGCATAGGATCACCCAGCACCTGCAGTTCATTGGTTTTGATGTAATCAGACAGGTTTTGAGAAAGAATAGAGTTTATCTCCTCTACCAATATGGACTTGCCATACATCTTTCTGATCAAGCCTGGTGGTACCTTACCTGGTCTAAAGCCTTTCAGATTGGCTTTTTTGCCATAATCTTTGATTTTTTGATCGACTTGGGATTGGTAATCAGGTTCCGCTAATTTGATTTTAATGGTAGCGTCAGTTGAGGAGGTTTTATCAAGTGTGATGTCCACGGTAAAACTTTTTTGGTATAAATGTGAAACTAAAAACCCTCTAACTCGATCAGAATCGTGCAAGAGGGTATTTATTCTTTTGTGGATGGTAAGGACTCTTTGCCCGAAGTAACTCAGGTCAGGCTGGACTTTTCCAACCACGGTGTGCGGATGGAGGGACTCGAACCCCCATGCCTCGCGGCGCTAGATCCTAAGTCTAGTGCGTCTACCAATTTCGCCACATCCGCAGATTAAAAACTGAATTAAGAAAACTTAAATCTTGTTTAATGATAGAAATATTAATTTCTTTATTAATCAGCTATCAATTAAAATTCGCTTTCGCTTCCCGAAAACGGAACGCAAATGTAAATAGTATAAATTCTATGAACAATACTTCACCCATAAATTTTCTTAGTAGCACGAATGGAAATTAGTACCGAAATACAAAAAGATCAGGAAGAGGAGAAAAAGGAGATCATTCGCCGTTATCGGAGGCTTTTACGTCATGCTAAGCCAATGCTCAAAGAAGGGGATGCGAGAATGATCAAAAAAGCATTCAATACTTCTATGGAGGCGCATAAGAATATGCGGCGGAAGTCAGGAGAACCCTATATTTTCCATCCTTTGGAGGTAGCAACCATATGTGTGAGTGAGATAGGTCTTGGCCCAACTTCTATCATTTCAGCTTTGCTTCACGATGTGGTAGAGGATACAGACTGGGAAATTGAAGATATAGAAAGAGAATTTGGGATCAAAATCGCAAGGATTATTGATGGCCTCACTAAAATCTCGGGTGTTTTTGAGCATGGAAGCTCACAGCAGGCCGAGAATTTTAGAAAAATGCTGCTTACGCTTTCTGAGGATGTACGGGTGATCCTCGTAAAGTTGGCCGACCGCTTACATAATATGCGTACGCTTGGCAGTATGCCACGCAACAAGCAACTCAAAATCTCATCTGAAACTATTTATCTATATGCCCCATTGGCACATCGCCTCGGTCTGTATAGTATAAAATCTGAGCTGGAAGACCTATATCTAAAGTACACCGAGCCGGGCACTTACCAGATGATTGTTGATAATGTAAACGACACAAAGGAGTCCCGACGAAAGTTTATCAGCAATTTCATAAAACCCATAAAAAAGGAAATCACGCAGTACAAATATCCTGTTGAAATAAAAGGCAGGCCCAAATCTGTTTTTTCTATTTGGAATAAAATGAAAAAGCAGAACATCACCTTTGATGAGGTTTATGATCTTTTTGCGATACGAATTATTGTGGATACTCCTATGGAGATGGAAAAGGCCGTGTGCTGGCAAATTTACTCCATCGTTACGGACTATTATCAGCCGAACCCTGATCGCCTTCGAGATTGGGTATCTACCCCCAAAGCAAATGGTTACGAATCGTTACATACTACCGTTATGTCTCCGCAGGGGCAATGGGTGGAAGTGCAAATTCGTACCAAAAGAATGGATGAGATAGCCGAGAAAGGCTATGCAGCACATTGGAAGTATAAAGAAAATGCCAATCAGGAATCAGGCCTAGAACAGTGGATCAAAAGAGTGCGAGATACACTTGAGCAAAGCGATGCTTCAGCATTGGAATTTGTAGATGACTTCAGAGGTAATTTTTTTAATGAGGAGGTCTTTGTATTTACACCTCGGGGTGAATTAAAAACACTGCCAAATGGTGCAACGGCTTTGGATTTTGCATTCGATATTCATACAGAAATCGGAGGTAAATGCCTTGGTGCTAAGGTGAATCAAAAACTTGTACCCATCAATCATGTGCTTAAAAATGGTGACCAGGTTGAAATACTCACTTCCAATAAGCAAAAACCCAATGAGGATTGGCTCAGGTTTGTAGTCAGTCCCAAAGCAAAATCCAAAATTAAGGACCTACTTAAGGAGGAAAAAAAGGCAGCAGCAGCTGAAGGTAAAGAGATTGTTATTAGAAAACTAAAGCAGCTTAAACTGTCCCTAAACCAGGAAACTATAGATCAATTGGTAGCATTTTTCAATACTAAGACACCATTGGACTTATTTTCTAAAGTTGGTCGGGGAGATATCGACTCTAAGGATATCAAGCAGTTTCGCAAAATCAGGGAAGATGCTGAAAAGAAGAAAAGCACACGAGCCTCTGATGCCAAAACTGTGGAACATGCTCTGCAGCACGCTAAAGGAAAAGACCATGATATCTTGCTTATTGGTGAGGACATGGATGTAATTGACTACAAGTTGTCAAAATGCTGCAATCCTATTCCCGGGGACGATGTATTTGGATTCACTACTGTAAATGAAGGAATTAAAATACACAGAACCACATGTCCTAACGCAGCAGAGCTGATGGCTAATTATGGATACAGGGTGGTCAAAGCTAAATGGACTTCTCAGAAAGAAATTGCATTCCTTGCCGAACTTACAATTGTTGGCACCGATAGAATTGGCCTCATCAATGATGTAACCTCTATCATCTCCAGGGAACTAAAAGTTAATATGAGATCTATCACCCTTGATACTAATGATGGAATATTCGAAGGTAAAATTCAGCTTTACGTTAATGATACACGACATTTAGATATGTTGATCGATAAATTGAGAAAGGTCAATGGAGTGGTGAATGTCACAAGACATCATTAACAATAGGTGCATTTATCTATATTTGTAATTGTGAGGAGGGACTATGCCGCTAAATGAAAAAATGTACGAGGAAGTAAAGCGCATCTTTACTAGCTATCTGGAAAATAAGGGGTTAAGAAAAACACCTGAAAGATACGCTATACTCGAAGAGATATATACCAGAGATGGTCATTTTGATGTGGAATCACTCTACATCAGCATGAAAAACAAGAACTATCGAGTTAGCAGAGCCACCGTTTATAATAGCCTTGATTTACTGGTAGAATGCGATCTTGTGAGCAAGCATCAATTCGGGAAAAACCTTGCTCAGTACGAAAAGTCTTATGG
>OZ245731.1:930000-952500 GCA_965227155.1 Cyclobacteriaceae bacterium | reverse complement strand
TAACGGCGTGCCTTTTGCATAATGAGCCTACGAGTTACACTTCTCTGGCGAGGTTAATTCCGTAGACGGAAGTAGCCGGAGCGAAAGCGAGTCTGAATAGGGCGCATAGTCAGGGGAGGTAGACGCGAAACCCTGTGATCTACCCATGACCAGGCTGAAGTTGCGGTAACACGCAATGGAGGGCCGAACCAGTTGACGTTGAAAAGTCTTTGGATGAGTTGTGGGTAGGGGTGAAAGGCCAATCAAACTGGGAAATAGCTCGTACTCCCCGAAATGCTTTTAGGAGCAGCGTGGAGGTTTGAGTCTGACAGAGGTAGAGCTACCGATAGGACTAGGGGGAGTCACATCCTACCAAATCCTGACGAACTCCGAATGCTGTCAGATATACTCTGCAGTGAGGGTTTGGGTGCTAAGGTCCAAATCCGAGAGGGAAAGAACCCAGAACTACAGCTAAGGTCCCAAAATCTGTGTTAAGTTGAACTAAGGCGGTCCAGTTGCAGAGACAGCCAGGATGTTGGCTTGGAAGCAGCCATTCATTTAAAGAGTGCGTAACAGCTCACTGGTCGAGCGACAGGGCATCGATAATAATCGGGCATCAAACACAGTACCGAAGCTTAGTCAGCCCCGAGTAATCGGGACTGGGTAGGGGAGCATTCTATTGGCGGCGAAGATGAGTTGTGAGACTTGTTGGAGCGAATAGAAAAGCAAATGTAGGCATAAGTAACGATAATGCGGGTGAGAAACCCGCACACCGATAGACTAAGGATTCCTGATCAACGCTAATCGGATCAGGGTTAGTCGGGGCCTAAGGCGAACCCGAAGGGGGTAGTCGATGGATAATCGGTTAATATTCCGATACTACCGCTATCAGCGATGGGGGGACGGAGTAGTGAAAGTTCCGCGTACTGACGGAATAGTACGTTAAAGGGTGTAGGTATATGATTTGTAGGAAAATCCGCAGATTTTGCTGAACCTGATAGTACCACAATCCTTCGGGAGCGTGGATAGTGAACCTAATCAGACTTCCAAGAAAAACCTCTAAGTAATGATATTGGTACCCGTACCGTAAACCGACACAGGTAGTCAAGGAGAGAATCCTAAGGTGCTCGAGTGATTCATGGCTAAGGAACTAGGCAAAATGGCCCTGTAACTTCGGGAGAAGGGGCGCTTCCTCATGCTTGCATGAGAAGCCGCAGTGAAAAGGCCCAGGCGACTGTTTACCAAAAACACATGGCTTTGCGAAATTGAAAGATGATGTATAAGGCCTGACACCTGCCCGGTGCTGGAAGGTTAAGGGGGGACGTTAGCTTCGGCGAAGCGTTGAACTGAAGCCCCAGTAAACGGCGGCCGTAACTATAACGGTCCTAAGGTAGCGAAATTCCTTGTCGGGTAAGTTCCGACCTGCACGAATGGTGTAACGATCTGGGCACTGTCTCAGCCATGAGCTCGGTGAAATTGTAGTAACGGTGAAGATGCCGTTTACCCGCAACGGGACGGAAAGACCCCGTGAACCTTTACTATAGCTTTGCATTGGTATTGGGTAAATGATGTGTAGGATAGGTGGGAGACTTTGATCTTGCGTCGCCAGGCGTAAGTTAGTCATTGGTGAAATACCACCCTTTATTTACTTGATGCCTAATCCGTAAAAGGAGACATTGCATGGTGGGTAGTTTGACTGGGGTGGTCGCCTCCAAAAGAGTAACGGAGGCTTTCAAAGGTTCCCTCAGTACGCTTGGTAACCGTACGTAGAGTGCAATAGCATAAGGGAGCTTGACTGTGAGACCAACAAGTCGATCAGGGTCGAAAGACGGATATAGTGATCCGGTGGTTCCGCATGGAAGGGCCATCGCTCAAAGGATAAAAGGTACTCCGGGGATAACAGGCTGATCTCCCCCAAGAGCTCATATCGACGGGGAGGTTTGGCACCTCGATGTCGGCTCGTCACATCCTGGGGCTGGAGAAGGTCCCAAGGGTTGGGCTGTTCGCCCATTAAAGTGGCACGCGAGCTGGGTTCAGAACGTCGTGAGACAGTTCGGTCCCTATCTGTTGTGGGCGTAAGAAGTTTGCGAGGACCTGACCTTAGTACGAGAGGACCGGGTTGGACGAACCGCTGGTGTACCGGTTGTGGTGCCAACTGCACTGCCGGGTAGCTACGTTCGGAAGAGATAAGCGCTGAAAGCATCTAAGTGCGAAACTCCCCTCAAGATGAGACTTCTTTAAAGGGACGTCAAAGACGATGACGTTGATAGGCTGCAGGTGTAAAGCTAGAGATAGCAAAGCTGAGCAGTACTAATTACCCGAAAGCTTCTGTAACGAGGAGCACGATTCGCGTGTGGTGTTTAAGAAAGTTTTTTCTACTCTATAGTATGTCAAAGATATTTCCGTCTAAATAAAGTTTATGATGGTTGTAACTCAGCCGAAAGAGGTTGGTACAAAATACAAACTACTAGAGATTTATCGAAAGTAGTAAGAGTTTATGGTGATTATAGCGGTGGGGTCCACCTCTTCCCATTCCGAACAGAGAAGTTAAGCCCACCAGCGCTGATGGTACTGCAGTAACATGTGGGAGAGTAGGTCGTTGCCAGCTTTTTATTATAACCCTGATCATACATATGGTCAGGGTTTTTTTATGCCAACTAACCTGAATAAATCCCATAAATTACCCCTAAATAGAGGGTATTCATTATCTATTTAATTTTTAAACCTTATGAAATAACAAGCCTTCTCTTAAAGCATATCTTTTGTTGAATCTATTAATACGATTCCAATGAACTAAACGACCCAGCTTTCCATATTTTTAAGATGAAAACGTTTTCATTGAAAATATGACTGACTAACCCCGTTATCAGTGTGTTTAATTGCTATTTTATTACTAATATGGAGATTCAATTAAACAAAAAGGCTTACCAAAATGGAAAACGTATCGCTGGGATTTATTGATATAACTATTATAGTAGTATACATACTTGGTATAATATGGTACGGTATATCTAAAGGAAAACAGCAATCTTCTGAGGAATACTTTCTTGCCGGTAGGAATATGACATGGCCTATAGTAGGTGTATCTTTATTCGCAGCGAATATAGGCAGTAATACCTTGATAGGTCTTACATCCGATGCTTATCAGACTAATACAGCTGTTTATAATTATGAGTGGATGGCTGCTGTTGTGCTCGTTTTCTTTGCCATATTTTTTCTGCCATTTTACTTGAATTCTAAGGTATATACCATGCCTGAATTTTTGGAACGGAGGTATGACAGTAGATCCAGATATTATTTTTCATTCATTACAATCGTAGGTAATGTAATTATTGATACAGCATCTGGTCTGTACGCTGGGAATCTTATTCTAAAAATTATTTTCCCTGAAATTTCATCCACAATAATAATTATTAGCCTTGCACTTGCTGCAGCTGCATATACAATTCCAGGTGGATTATCTTCTGTAGTGCATACAGAGGTGATTCAAGCTTTGCTTTTGATTTTGGGTTCCATGTTTCTAACCTATTTCTGTATAGTAGAAGTAGGAGGATGGTCAGGTATGATGGCCGGCCTACAAGAACTTTTCAATAGTGGTTATACAAGTAAGCCTGCTAGTGAGGTTTTTGATATGGCGGGCCCTATAAGTGATCCATATATGCCATGGACGGGATTACTTTTTGGTGTTCCAATATTGGGTTTTTACTTCTGGGCAAACAATCAATTTATGGTACAGAGAGTACTTAGTGCTAAAGATCTCAACCATGGTCGATGGGGTGCACTTTTCGCAGGCTTGATGAAAATTCCGGTCATTTTTTTAATGATATTCCCAGGTGTAATGGCGATCGTATTATTTTCAGATTTAGATATATCTGGTATCAATTACTACATTCTAAATGAATCAGGAGAGTCAACATTGTGTACAAATTTGAATGATTGTCCAAATATGACATACCCTGTGCTTTTATATCAGTTGCTACCTACCGGCATTTTAGGTCTTGTGATTGCTGGACTCCTGGCAGCTATGTCATCCAGTATATCCGCGACATTGAATTCAGCTTCTACACTAATTACCATGGACTTTGTAACCAAGATAAACCCTAACCTTACCAGTAAACAGTTGGTGAGAGTAGGACAAATTGCCACGGTAGCACTAGTGCTTTTGGCGGCTTTCTGGACACAGTATATAGAACAAATTTCAGATTCTCTCTGGGAATATTTGCAGCTTGTTTTAGGGTTCATTGCACCACCTGTGGTTGCTGTATTCCTGGTTGGCCTGTTTTGGAAACGTGCTAATGGTAATGGAGCATTCGCGGCATTGATGACTGGTTTATTGCTATCCATATTTTTTATCTTTTCAATTGCCTACGACCTTGCACCTTCAATTAATAAGATTCATTTCTTACACAAGGCACCTTTACTTATGCTGACTTGCATGATTGTACATGTGATTTTTAGTTTGCTTACACCTGCTCCACCCGAAGAAGTGGCAGAATCCTTAACTTGGCATAAAGGGTTGTTTACGGCGGAGACTAAAGAGCTCGAAGGGCTTCCTTGGTATGAGAATTATCGCATTCTTGCAGTTATATTATTAGTGATAACGGCGGTTGTGGTAGGATTTTTCTGGTAAATAAACAATTATATGAGTTATATAGTAGCATTTGATCAGGGCACTACAAGTTCTCGTGCAGTATTATTTGATGATAAGGGAAAAATAGTTGGCGTAAGCCAAAAAGAGTTTACTCAGATATTTCCCAAGTCCGGATGGGTAGAACATGACCCTGAAGAGATTTGGAAATCACAATCGGATGTATTTTCTAGCTTGCTAAAGGATCATAAAGTTTCGATTGAAGATATACGCGCAATTGGTATAACTAATCAAAGAGAAACAGCGGTGGTATGGGATAAACAAACCGGAGAGCCCATTTATAATGCTATAGTATGGCAAGATAAGAGAACATCTGAATTATGTGATCAACTCAAAAATGAAGGTCTTACTAATTATGTAAGAGAGAAAACTGGGTTGGTAATTGATTCGTATTTCAGTGCCACAAAGATCAAATGGATACTGGATCATGTGGAAGGAGCCAGGCAAAGAGCAGAAAATGGTGAACTTGCATTTGGCACAATTGATTCCTGGTTAATTTGGAATATGACAAAAGGGGAGTCGCACGTGACAGATTACACTAATGCGTCTCGTACCATGATATTTGATATAGAAAAGATAACGTGGGATGATAAACTACTAGAAAGGCTTGCTATACCAAGATCAATGCTTCCCCAAGTGCTTCCTTCTGCAAGCTATTTTGGCGACTATCAATATAAAGGCCATAAAATTCCCATTCTTGGTATTGCAGGGGACCAACAAGCTGCATTGTTCGGACAAGCATGCTTTGAGCCAGGAATGGCCAAAAATACATATGGAACCGGTTGTTTTATGCTAATGAATACTGGTGAAAAGCTACAATATTCCAAAAATGGACTACTTACTACTATTGCTGCTACAGCAGATGGTTCTCTTCAATATGCACTTGAAGGGAGTATTTTCATAGCTGGAGCAGCCATTCAATGGCTAAGGGATAGTATGCGAATGTTGGATAGTGCGTCGGATTCAGAATATTTTGCCACGAAAGTAGAGGATTCAAAAGAAGTTTATGTGGTGCCAGCATTTGCAGGATTAGGGGCACCTTATTGGGATATGTATTCTCGGGGTGCAATTTTTGGGCTCACGAGAGATACCGGTAAAAACCATGTTATTAAAGCAACCCTGGAGAGTTTGGCTTACCAGACCAAGGATGTGTTGCTTGCTATGCAAGAAGACTCAGGCATAGACCTGGAAACACTTAAGGTTGATGGAGGAGCATGTGCCAATGATTTTTTAATGCAATTTCAGGCAGATATATTGGGGGCTAAAGTGGAAAGGCCTGAAGTCATAGAGTCTACAGCAATGGGATCAGCATATTTGGCTGGTATTAAATCAGGCGTTTGGAAAAAAGAGGATATTCTTAATAATAGAGTAATAAACAAAACCTTTAACCCAGATATTAGTCAACAAGATAGAGATCAACTTTATAATGGCTGGAAAAAAGCCGTTGACAGGACATTAAATTGGTTAGATAGTTAATATGAATTCATTTTCTGCTTTAGAAAGAGATAACAATATTAAAAAAATTAGTGAGTCAGCTTATGACCTCATTGTGATTGGTGGTGGAATTACTGGCTCTGGCATTGCTTTGGATGCTGCTACAAGGGGGCTTAAAACCTTGCTTATTGAAAAAAAGGACTTTGCATCGGGTACCTCAAGCAAGTCTACTAAACTCATTCACGGAGGGTTGAGGTATTTGAAGCAATTTGAAATTAACCTGGTTCGTGAAGTGGGGAGGGAGCGGGCTATAGTCCACAAATTGGCCCCACAATTGGTTCAATCAGAAAAAATGCTTCTACCTCTTATTAAAGATGGCACATTTGGTAAGATTTTAACATCATTTGGCTTGATGGTCTATGATGTATTGGCCGGAGTTGAAAAAGCAGAACAGCGGAAAATGCTGTCTAAAAAGGAAACCCTAAAACTCGAGCCTCTATTAAAAGAAGATATTTTGGAAGGTGGCGGCATCTATGCAGAATATAGGACTGATGATGCAAGGCTAACCGTAGAGGTTCTGAAGACTGCTGCCAGTGCAGGAGCTGATGCACTTAACTATGCTGAAGCTACTGACTTTATATATGATGGGGCGAAAGTCATTGGTGTAAAAGTAAAGGACTTGCTTAATGAAGAGGCATTTGAAGTTAGCTCAAAATATGTAGTAAGCGCCGCGGGTCCATGGGTGGATGAATTGCGAAAGAAAAATCATTCCTTCAAAGGAAAGCGATTGCACCTCACAAAAGGTGTGCATATAGTCGTGCCACGCGAAAGGCTGCCAATCAATAATTCACTTTATTTCGATGTGCCGGATGGTAGAATGATTTTCGCCATCCCTAGAGATCGCATTACATATATTGGTACTACTGACACTGATTATAATGGGGATATTAATGATGTGAGAACCAATAAAGATGATGTCGAATATTTACTTGAAGGTGCTAATAATACGTTTCCTTCTGCCAATCTAACTGTAGAAGACGTCCGTTCGAGTTGGGCGGGATTACGGCCTTTGATTGAAGAGGAAGGTAAATCAGCCTCAGAGCTCTCCAGAAAAGACGAGATTTTTGAATCTGATACTGGTTTGATATCTATTGCCGGTGGAAAACTAACTGGTTATAGAAAGATGGCTGAGCGAATCATTGATCTGATAGCAAAGAAAGCAGCTGAAGACTATGATTTAGAGCTTAAGGATTGCCATACTGATAAAATCGTACTTTCTGGTGGTCCATTTAAAAACGCTCAGGAAGTCGAAAAATATGCGCAGGCACTCGGGGATAAATTAAGTGACCAAGGTGTTGATCCATATTATGGAAAATACCTGACGCATAATTATGGAAAGCAAAGTGATCAAATCCTTAATAAAATGACGGATTATAAGGATAAAAATCCATTAATAAGACTCGGTAGAGCGGAATTGTGGTTTACCGTAAACCATGAAATGGTACATAGTGCGCTAGATTTCTTCAATAGACGAACAGGAAGACTGTACTTTAATTTAGAAACGATTGAAGGTATTGCACCGGCAATTTTGAAAGACCTTGGAGATTATTTTGGATGGGACAAGGAGAAGGCCAAAGAAGAAAAAGATGAGCTGGATAAGGCCGTTTACCTTGCCTCACATTTTGAATAGACTGTTATTTTAAATCAAATACGTAATTGTATAATCCGTACGCTAAAAAAATTCTGGATAAGATCCTGAGTGAGATTGCCTACAAGCCTGGTAGGCAATTGTCATTTTACGCAAGATTACAATCAAACTTTCCCATCATCTATCAGGCTTTCAAAAAACTATATGGGCATCAATACGATATAGAAAAGCCGCTTAAGGATCTTGTGGTCATTTTGATTGAGGCTAATAAAAATCGGTCTCAATCCTTAAAAGCTTTGGATGATGAGAGAGAGAAATACCCTACATGGTTTAAATCAGAGCAGTTGGCGGGTATGATGTTCTATCTCAGACAGTTTGCAGGAAATCTGGAAGAGCTGGAAAAAAAGCTACCCTATTTTGAAGAGTTGGGAATAAACCTATTGCACATAATGCCGATTCTTAAATGTCCTGAGTCTAACAACGATGGTGGCTATGCGATATCGGACTATCGATCTATTGACCCGACCTACGGTAATATTGGGGAGGTTAGAAGTCTTGCAGATAGGATGCACAAGAAAAAAATGCTATTGATGTTTGATATGGTTATTAATCATACATCGGATGAGCATGAATGGGCAATAAAAGCTAAAAATGGGGATCCAGCATTTCAGAATTATTACTATACCTACAGCGACAGGACCATTCCCGATCGTTTTGAGGCCAGTCTACCTGAGGTGTTTCCTGAAACTTCTCCCGGCAACTTCACCTACGTTGAAGAAATGAAGAAGTGGGTGATGACTGTCTTTCACCATTACCAATGGGACCTTAATTATACGAACCCGGCAGTCTTTAATGCTATGCTGGAAAATTTATTGTTTTTGGCCAATCTTGGTGTAGATATTATCCGCCTGGATGCATTGGCTTTTATGTGGAAAAGAGAAGGCACTGATAGCCAAAACCTTGATGAAGCTCATTTATTGATCCAAAACTACAAAGCCTGTGCACAAATTGTATCACCAGGTGTGCTATTTCTAGCAGAGGCTATTGTTTCGCCGCACAACATTGTAAAATACTTTGGTACCCAGGCTGAGGTTAGCAATGAGTGTGAGATCGCATATAACGCCACATTAATGACACTCATTTGGGATATGGTGGCTACAAAAAATAAGCGTTTATTGGAGGTTTCCTTAAATCATACACCAAGAAAACCGTCGGGTACAACCTGGCTTAATTATATCAGATGCCATGATGATATCGGACTAGGCTATGAAGATCATCATGCACAAATAGCAGGGTATGATCCATGGAGTCACAGAAAATTTCTTACAGATTATTTTACAGGTAGAATTGATTGGTCCTTTGCTATAGGTCAACCCTTCATGGAAGATAAAAAGGCCGGTACAGCCAGGATCAGCGGGACGCTGGCCTCTCTGGCTGGTTTGGAAAAGGCACTATACAGCAATGACCCTAAAGCTATTGAATTGGCAGTGTCAAGAATTTTACTAGTGCACAGCATTATATTTTCTTTTGGTGGTATCCCACTTCTGTACTCTGGAGATGAAGTTGGTCAATTAAACGATTACTCTTATCAACAGATTGAAGCTAAGAAACATGATAGCCGTTGGTTGCATCGACCAAAAATGGATTGGGCAAAAGCTGAGCTTAGAAACGAAACGGGCACCTATCAGAACGTTATTTTCCAATCTCTAAAGAAAATGATAGCAATTCGCCAAGACTCTCCCGAGTTTGCGGATAATGACAACAACTTCCTCGTCAATTGCCATAATGATCATTTGCTAGCTTACATGAGACATGCTCAGGATATCAAGACATTGGTAATTTGCAACCTAAACGACCATCAGGAGTCGGTTTACATGGATTTGTTTATCCAGTTGGGATTTGACCTTAGAGCTGGAGTAAAAGATAAGTATCTCGGCAATAATATTGATTTTAGCGATTATAAGATTGATTTAAATCCGTACCAGTTTATGTGGATTACTCAATGCTGAGAAACTTTTAAAACAATGATTTTATAGCTTCAATTTGAATATCTCCAGGTTCCGGATAGATAATGTGCGCTCTTCTTACCCGCGCCTGATCTCCAATGCCAATGGTTTTGAAACCTCCTGTTAGTGCCGCAGCTACGCCTGCTTCGGCATCCTCTACTACTACACATTGACTTATGGGGAGACTAATTTGGCCTGCGGCATGAATGAATACGTCGGGCTCTGGTTTTGATCTTTTCACAGAATAGCCGTCTCCAATACCATCGAAGTAGGCCAATAAATCAAGTTTCTCCAGGATGAATCGAGCATTTTTACTTGCTGAAGCTAGTGCTATTTTCCAGTGCTGACTTTGGATACCATCCAATAAATCCACTACACCGGGCAAAATATCTTTTTCATTGATTTTATGGAGCAGATCTACATAATGATCATTTTTTTCCTGCATCATTCGCTCCATGTCACTTTCGTCCACGGATTGACCATCCAGAATTATTTCCAGAGAAGCTCTTCGTGATACGCCCCTCAATTTTTCATTGACCTCCCTGTCAAATTGAAGTCCTTCCCGATCTGCCAACCATTGCCAGGCCTGATAATGATATTCTGCCGTATCTGTTATTACACCATCTAGGTCAAATATTACACCAATTTGATTCATGATCCTGGATTATTTATAGGTAAACAAGAGTTCTTTTTGAGTTGATAATTTCTTCTCTTCATCAAAGCAGGCTACCTCAATATCAATTTGACGATCGCCCTCAGCTCTAAGTGTAAGCGTGTTTTGATCAATAATAATATGGAGTTTATTGCCTCGCAGCGTGATAGAGAATTCTATTGCAGGCCAATGTTGTGGCAAATGCGGATGAAAACTCAATCGATCTGCTTTTAATTTCATACCTGCGAAACCAAGAACTAGTATTTGCCAGGCTATGCCACACGCAGCGGTGTGAATGCCACCTATAAAAGTTCCTCCACTGGTCGGCGGGTGGGTATTAGAAATATCAACAAGGCAGGATTTAAGATAATACTTATTGGCTTGCTCGAGGTTTTGAGTTTGGGCAGCAATAATTGCATGAACACCCGGGCTTAGCGAAGATCTATGCTGGGTTCTAGGCTCGTAATAATTGTAGTTTGCCTTCATGATATCAGCAGGATATTCATGAAGTACAAAGAGCTGAATCACATCTGCTTGCTTGGTAACCTGTGTTTCATAGGCAATGCCATTTGGCCAGCCCCAGTACTCATTTGTATCTTGTAATCTTTCAGCAAGCTTATCAGGCGTTATGTCTTCAAGTTTGAAATAGCCATCAAACTGCTCAATAAGCTTTGTCTCTGGGTCAGGTTGCTTAATGTATAATTTGGCAGCAATTTCAGACCAGGTTGACAACATCGCCCTGGTAATGCCTGTTTTGATCATAAGCTTTTCCAATACCTCAGGATCTCGTGATTCCAGTAGGTCACAAATTTCAAGTGCTTTGTTTAAGGCATATTTGGCCTGTACGTTCGTGAAAACATTGTTATCTGCATTTTCATGGTATTCATCTGGTCCCAGTACCCTGATTATTTCATAGCGATCATGATAAGGCTTGTAATGAACTCTGGAATGCAAAAAATGGCCAATTTCTAGTAGCATTTCTGCACCATAATCCCTTATAAAGTCATAGTCATTGGTAACTTCAAAATATTTAATGATGGTATAACTAATATCAGGGCTGATATGGATTTGCCAGTCGTTAAAATGATTTCGGATTTTTCTTCCACTCAGTACATCAATGAAAAAATAGTCAGGACATAGTTCTTCCCCGGTATCGCCGCTGATCCATGCATAATAGGCACCTGCATAGCCATATTTTTTCGCTTTTGCTTTAGCACCCGCCAAAGTTTTATGCCTGTAAATAAGAATGTTTCTGGCTACTTCTGGTTGGGTGTATAAAAACATAGGCAGATTGTAAATCTCCTGATCCCAAAAAGCAGCACCCTGATATGCCTGGCATGATAATCCCCTGGCGCCTATAGGATGGTCATCTGTATGCGCCGGAGTTGAGATAATGTTGTGATACATATTGTATCGAAGCAGGTTGTCGGCAAGATCATCTCCATGAATTTTTACATGATAAGCCTTCCATTTTTCATCCCAGACAGATTTATGCTTGGTTAATAACTGTGAATAGTCATCCTGAATGGCTTTTTTAAGACCATCAATACAGGATTGAAAAGGGTCTTTCACATCATTTTGCGAATAAACAGCCATGATCAATGTAATTTCCATTGGCTGGTTTGCTTTGACTCTGATCAGTCTTTTTTGGGAAATTCCTCCCTCAGTTTGATTGATTGAAGGAGAACCATTTAATCCGATGTTTGCCTGTGCAATGGTGATAGGCAGTTGCTTTTCAGTGGTTAGCAAATTCACAAATGGGAATTCCTCACTAATGCCTGCCTCAATGCTGGAAAAATGCTGACCGTTCAAACTCCAAACATCTGTATCAATACCAGTGGTGATTTCGATTTCTCCATCATGTTCTGCTTTGATTACGCATTTTTGAACGACCAGATGTAAGTCTGCATAGCTGGCAAATCTTTCCCACTGATAGTGAACAAGCCCTAAATCGCGATCCTGAATATGAGCCTCACCCTTCGTAATTCCGTAACGAAAATTTAATTGATGCTTGTGGTCAAGACAATTACCATGATCCAGACCTATAGACCGACCGTTTATTCCCAATGATAAATACAATGCGTTGGGAACTGTACATAACTCTTTCCATTTGCCATCAGCATTATCAAAAGTATTGGTAACAACACAGGCAGGATAGCGGTCTCTCCTCCAGTCGGGCCAAGCCCCACGGTAGCCCAGGTATCCATTGCCGGTCATAGTTACATTTGAGCTGTTGAAAGCATCATCTCTGCTACTTCCATTAAACAAAAGAGTATCCTTATCTGAAAAGTATTTCGAATCGACCATGATTTAGATTGACTTCAATGAAAGACTAAATTTTTGGAGACAATTCAATTATCGACAAGATTTATTTGCCATTATTATGAATTTCTCAATGGTGTATTTTCAAAAGTAGCCTCCGAAAGGCATTTATTCAATGAAGATTGGGTAATGGCAAAAATGAAAACGTTACCATTTTAAATTAATCCAAAAAAAGACATAAAAGGACGTAATTAGCTTCATTAATAGCGACTAGTGGATACTTTTGCGTGCATTTTTAACTGCTTTAATACATGGAACAGAGTCAAAAGAAATGGTGGAAAGAAGGAGTGGTTTACCAAATCTACCCACGAAGCTTTATGGATTCCAATGGTGATGGACTGGGTGACATCAGGGGGATCATACAGAAGCTGGATTACATCAAGAGCCTCGGTGTGGATATCATTTGGCTTTGTCCGGTCTACGAATCGCCGCAAGACGATAATGGCTATGACATTTCTGACTACTACAGCATTTTTGAGGTGTTTGGCTCCATGGATGATTTTGATGAATTACTGTATGGCATTCACAGTAGGGGAATGAAATTGGTCATGGATTTGGTAGTAAATCATACTTCCGATGAGCATGCATGGTTTATTGAATCAAAAGCTAGCCTTGATAATCCCAAGAGAGATTATTATATCTGGCGTGATGGCAAAAATGGAGCACCACCCAATAATTGGAAAGCTTTTTTTGGAGGAAGTGTATGGCAATATGATGAGCAGACTGACCAATACTTTTTACACTTTTTCAGTAAACGACAGCCTGACCTGAACTGGGAAAACCCTGAAGTCAGGAATGAAATTTATAAACTCATGAAGTTTTGGCTGGATAAGGGTATAGATGGTTATAGGATGGATGTCATTTCACTTATTTCCAAACGTGAGTTTGAGGACACACCTTTTGCCGGGTTTAATGAAACCATTGAAAAGCTATATGCCAATGGCCCTAAAATTCATGAATACCTACGGGAGATGAACCGTGAGGTGCTGAGTAAATATGATATCATGACTGTTGGAGAAGGGCCTGGCATTTCATTACAACACGGTATTGAATATGTACAGGCTGATCGAAAAGAATTGGATATGGTTTTTCATTTTGACCATATGTTTATCGATCATGGTGCACAAAGTAAGTTTGAGCCCGTAAAATATGATCTGGTAAGGTTTAAAGAGGTATTTACCCATTGGGACAAAATAATTGAGCAGGGCGGTTGGAATTCTATTTTCCTAGGCAATCATGATTATCCCAGGATAGTATCCAGATTTGGTAATGACCAGCAGTACAGAGAGAAATCCGCAAAAGCATTAGCCTTGCTACTCCTCACTTTGAGAGGTACAACCTACATTTATCAAGGTGATGAGCTCGGCATGACCAATGTGAGGTTTGGTAGTATTGACCAGTACAGAGATATCGAGACGTTAAATGCTTACCAGGAAGCGGTGGAAAATGGCGCTGATTTGGAAAAAATGATGGCGGGCATACATTGGCAAAGCCGAGATAATGCCAGAACACCGATGCAATGGGATGATTCTGAAAATGCAGGTTTCACGTCTGGAACCCCATGGATTTCTTTAAATCCGAACTATCCTTCAATCAATTCTCAATCTCAGGAGGGTGACCCTGATTCGGTGCTTAATTTTTACCGCAAAGCCATCGCGTTCAGAAAGCAAAATCCAGTATTGGTTTACGGTGAATATGAGGTAATCGATGTGCTTAACCCAAGAGTTTTTGCATACTGGCGCTACGATGATCAAACTAGATTATTGGTTGTGATCAATTTTACGGAAGACACAATTCCTTTTGAAGTAGCCGGCTTGAACAACAGTAATAAGATCGAAAGCCTGCTTTCCAATGAAGCACAGCCCTCTTCATTAAAGGAAGGAATTTTCATGCTGAAGCCATGGGAAGCGGGTCTTTACAAGATTTCTACCTGATTTTAATTAGTAGGGAATAATGGTATATTAGGGTTTTAACAACATTTTTAAGATGAGCATTTGGGGTATAGATCTGGGAGGCACCAAAATAGAAGGCGCTATTTTAAAAAGTATAGATAATCCGGAGGTTATCTGTCGTAAACGTATTCCTACTGAGGCTGCTCAAGGTTACCAGCACGTGATTCAGCAAATCAAAAAGCTCATTGAATTAATGAAAGAGGAAACCGGTGAATCTCCCAAAGCATTGGGGATGGGTACACCGGGCACCATTGACCCGGATACGGGATTGCTAAAAAACAGCAATTCAACAGTATTGAACCATCAACCTTTCAAGCAGGATGTAGAAAATGCGTTGGGTATACCGGTATTAATGGCAAATGATGCGAATTGCTTTGCCCTGGCTGAAGCGCGCATGGGGGTTGTGCAGGATATAAACCCTAATGCCAAAGTTGTATTCGGGGTAATTATGGGAACGGGTGTAGGTGGAGGTATTGTCATCAACAACCAGGTGCTTGAAGGCAAGCAAGGTATAGCCGGGGAGTGGGGTCACAGTTATTTAGATGATTCCGGAGGTAAGTGTTATTGTGGCAATACCGGGTGTGTGGAAAAAATTCTTTCAGGTACTGGGCTTGAGGATTATCATGAGCGCATAAGCGGTGTACGTGTGCCACTAAAAGAGATATACCATCGATATAATGTAGGTCATAGTGATGAATTTGCCGTAAAAACCATGCACCGATTGGTTCATTTTTTTGGAAAAGGCCTGGCTAATGTGATCAACATTATTGATCCCGATGTAATTGTAATCGGAGGGGGCGTGGGTAATATCGACCTACTCTATACGGATGGGATTAATGCTCTATCCAAATACGTATTTAACACAACTTTCAAAACTCCTATTGTCAAGCCCAGGCTTGGTGATAGTGCCGGTGTTTTTGGAGCAGCATTTTTAGCTGCAGAGCTCGATTAAAGTCTTACATTTTTTAGGTTAATTTGATCTGTAAAACGGATCGGCAGCTTCATATTCAAACCTTTGACTTTGGCTCGTGCTTCTCCCTCAAATCGGATTGGCAAAGCCTGACCCAATAATATTTTCAAACCCTGTTCACTGAGAATTTTTTCTATTGCCCGCAATTGTATTTTGCCTTTCATGGGAACTGCCGAGTCTTCATTGGGTAGTATCTTGTATTCAATAGCCTCTTCAATATTGGCTACTTTGAGATCCATAATAAAAACATCGACGCTCAAATCATTTAAAGTAGCAGCAAAATTATTAGGGTTGGCAATCAATGCATCAGCAGTAATTGACAATTCATTATCAAGTACATCGCCAATTTTCACATTTCGAATCTCTTTCAGCATTGGAGATTCTGGCTCTTTGCAACTATCCATCAAAAGAATAATTATCAGGAATAGCGCTATTTTTATTGTATTATTGATCATAATTTAAAATCTGTCAGCTAACCTAATTAAGATTAACTTATATTTTGGTTAAGCTCGGATTTAAATGTAAACGTAAAATAATATGGATCCGTATTTAGCTGAACTAGTTGGCACTTTTGTGCTCATATCGCTGGGTTGTGGTGTCAATGCAGGTGTTACGCTCACTGGTAGCTATGTCAGGGAAGCAGGCTGGCTGGTTATCGCACTAGGCTGGGGCCTTGCTGTGACCTTGGCCATTTTTGCAGTAGGGAATTTCAGTGGTGCCCACATCAATCCTGCAGTTACGTTGGGCTTGGCGGCTGTAGGGGAATTTCCATGGGAAAAGGTACCAGGCTACATCATAGCTCAGATGCTAGGCGCCATTATCGGCGCTACTATGGTTTGGATCCATTACCTTCCTCATTGGGCAAAAACTGAAGATCAAGCTGCCAAACTGGGTGTTTTTAGTACAGGGCCAGCCATTCCAGCCCGGTTTTCAAATATGATCAGTGAGATTTCAGGGACCTTCATTCTGCTTTTTGGTATCATGTTTATCGGAGCAAATGAATTTACCGATGGTCTCAACCCAATTGTAGTGGGAAGCTTGATTGTAGCTATCGGCGTAAGTCTTGGAGGAACTACCGGCTATGCAATTAATCCAGCCAGGGATCTGGGGCCCAGAATCGCCCATGCAATGCTCCCAATTGCAGGTAAAGGATCAAATAATTGGAAATATGCACCAATTCCGGTGTTGGGCCCAATCATAGGTGGGGTGTGGGGTACATTGGCCTATAAATTCATTTTTGGGCTTGAATATGCCACACTGTTTACAATTTGGACAGTCATTGTTTTTGTATTTATAATTCTTAGCATCCAGGAACAGAAGAAACAAAATGCGCAAAACTCTTAGTCCATACCTCGTCTTATTTATGTTAATGGCCTGTCAGCCAGGTGCTGAAAACCAGGAGCAATCCCAGGCATCTTCGATTAAGCAAATAGACATTCAAGGTCATAGAGGTGCCCGTGGTTTATTTCCTGAAAACACCATTCCAGCGATGATTAAAGCCCTGGAAATTGGAGTTACCACTCTGGAGCTGGACCTTGCTGTTACAAAAGATAGTGTGCTTATACTATCACATGAGCCGTGGATGAACCATGCTATTTGTACAGATAGCTTAGGAGAATCAATCAGTGAGGAGCAGACTATGAGCTATAACATCTTCCAAATGACTTATGAAGAGATACAGAAATTTGACTGTGGCTCTCAGGGTAATCCGAGGTTCCCAGATCAGGAGCGAATAGCAGTTTCAAAACCATCTTTGGAAAGCATGATTGTGGCAGTTAAAGATTATGTTGAGCAAAACAGCACTGAGCTTCCCGCATTCAATATTGAAATAAAGTCTATGCCTCAAGGAGATGATTTATACCATCCTGACCCGGATCAGTTTTCCGATATGGTGTATGAGAAACTTAACGATTTATTGCCTTGGGACAAGGTCATTATTCAAAGCTTTGATTTTAGGGTATTACAATATTTCAATGAGCAATATCCTGAGGTTACTCTAGCCGCTTTGATAGAAAACGATAAACCAGCAATGGATAATATCGATAGTCTTGGATTTAAGCCGGATATTTATTCTTCTTACTATATTCATTTAACATCTGGAGATGTGGAATATCTACATGACCAAAATATTATGGTGATACCATGGACGGTCAATGATGAAGAAGATATGGAAAAGTTGATCGCATTAGGTGTTGATGGAATAATCACCGATTATCCTGATCGAGCCATGCAGTTTAAATAATGTGTTAGCTTTGCCGCCTGTTTAGTAAAAATCAAAATTATGGCTAGAAAATATGATGTGTATGGCATTGGAAATGCCCTTGTAGATATTGTAGTGGAGGTAGAGGATGATTTCCTTAAAGAGCATAAAATCGAAAAAGGATTCATGACACTGGTTGAGGAAGAGAGGCAACATCAGCTGGTTGAAGCCATTCACATTTCAGAAGAAAAAATGAAATGTGGTGGGTCTGCTGCTAATACAATCATAGCCGTTAATCAATTTGGAGGCAACTCATTTTATTCATGCAAGGTCAGCAATGACCGGTTTGGCCAGTTTTACCTTAAGGATTTAGGAAATAATGGTGTGGATACGAACCTAACGGTAGAGTCAGCACCTTCGGGCATTACCGGCAAATGCTTGGTAATGACCACACCCGATGCAGAACGCACAATGAATACTTTCCTTGGCATCACTGCAGATTTTTCGGTGGATGAACTCAAGCCAGAGCGAATCAAAGACTCAAGCTATTTGTACATCGAAGGGTATTTGGTAGCATCTGAAAAAGGACGAGTGGCAATGCATGAAGCCAAAAAAATAGCAGAGGAAAACAACGTAAAAGTTGCTTTGACATTCAGTGACCCCAGTATGGTGAAGTATTTTAAAGATGATATGCAGAAGGTAGTCGGTGCCAGCGTTGATTTGCTATTCTGTAATGAAGAAGAAGCCATGCTATTTACTGATACAGATAATATCATGGAGGCAAGGGAGCAATTAAAGAAGTCGGCCCGACGATTCGCCATTACTCAGGGCTCCAATGGAGCTATGATTTTCGATGGGGATACTTTTATTGATATTGAGCCTTATAAAGTAAATGCCATAGACACCAATGGTGCCGGAGACATGTTTGCCGGTGCATTTTTATATGGAATCACCCATGATCATAGTTATGCCGAAGCTGGGAAAATCGCCAGCCTTGCATCTTCTAAAGTGGTCTCGCAAATGGGTCCACGCCTACAATGGCATCAGGCGAAGGAAATTCTCAATCACTTATTTGAAGGTTAAGCCATTTTTGACGTCTTGTAAATTCTAGGCTTTCAACCTTATCATTGGGGACAATCATCTCATACTGGAAGAAGTGCTTTCCAGGTGAATCAAGGGTAGCCTGCCTTGAAAGGCCATCACTGATAACATCGAGAGTAATCTGATCGGGCAGTTCGTAATCAGCCCAATGAGAAGCATTGTTGCCATTGATGGCTTTTATCTCATCCCCAATAGAAAGATGATAATAGCCAGGTGAATCTGGCTCAATATTGATAATTTTTAATTTATCATCTATTATTTGAGCCCTCATGCCATACTTATCCTCCAGCGGATTATCACTCTTTTGTAGTATAAGTTGATACCCCATCTCATTTAAAAGAGGAGAAAGAGTAGCGCTGATGTCTAACGGGTCATTGACCAATTGATCAATAAATGGAGATAAATCAGCCTGAACGATTTGATTTACTGCTGAGATAATGTCTTGATGTGTATAGCCTTGGTCTCTGATTGTGCCATTATGCCATAATAATGATAGCACATCATCCAGGGAATGGTTGTGATTGGTCATTGATCTGATTTTCAGATCGAGCACCAAAGCTATTAGACAGCCTTCTATATAAATTGAAACTTTCCTATTAGGGGCTACATTTTTATACCCATCCACCCACAAGTCCTGAGAAGATTCCCTGAGTGAAAAATGCAATCTCCCGAAATTATCATAATGTCTTTTGATTATGCGGTTCAACTCTTTGATGTACCAGTCTTCATCAAAGACGCCCCCTCTTTTTAGGGCCAAATCACCATAATACATTGTAAAACCTTCAACCACATAGCCAGTATCGTAATAATTCTCCGTGTCATAATCATATGGTGTAAAAGCCTGTGGTTTCAGTCTTTTCACATTCCAGTAATGAAATAGTTCATGGCTGCTCACACCCATAAGCTGCTCATAAAAGTGGTCATTGGTACTACCAGCATCAGGTCCCAATATGATGATTGTGCAATGCTTATGTTCTACACCATGATATGCTTTGAAAGGTAGTATTTGAATAATAAAATGGAAAGCATCTAACTCCTGCCAGGGTAGTATTGCCACTTGACTTTCAGTAAAAGCAATAAAGTCATCTCTTAATTTGTCTAAATCAAGGTTGTGAGCCCCATCAATCCATATATAAAAAGGCTTTTGTCTAATCATATATGTTAAACAAGTGAGGCTTGGAGATGCTACAAAAGGACTATCGACCAATTCATCAAAGGAGCTTGCAAAGAATCCATTATTCTTTTTGGGAAGGCTAATTGCTATTTTGTAGGTATCAGGAATATCTATGTGCAATAGGCATGGCTCAATTCTTGAATTATCAGTATACAGTAGACAATTGATTGGATTTATGTAAAGTTTATTCTTTGAAAGGAACGTACCACCCCCATCATGCTGATTTGCATAATACTGATAAACCAGTGTCACTGGCTCTCCATCCTTATGGTTTAACTTCCAGCAGTTTGTGGATATTTTGGGAAGTTTATATAACGTGCCATCAGATGACAAAGCCTGTACATTGTAAATATGCCCAGCAAAATTACCTAGCTCATATCGGCCCGGCCGCCATTTAGGTAATTTAAATTGTGTATTAGTGCCATTTAAGCTGGGAAAATGTATTTTTATATCGATTAACCTTGTATGTGGATTGTCATAACTAATAGTGTATGAGTTCATATTACTAATTAAGGTTTGTTAAAATTGAAAAGGTCTTTATCTTTGCAGCCCGTCAAAAAAATCATCTTGTTTGAGCAAGTTGATTCGGTAAGAGATTAAACTAAAGAAAAATGAAAAGAACATTTCAACCTTCTCAAAGAAAACGCAAAAATAAGCATGGCTTCAAAGCTAGAATGGAATCAGCATCAGGTCGTGCAGTGCTATCTCGCAGAAGGGCCAAAGGCAGAAAGAGGTTGACAGTGTCTGATGAAGGTAAGCACAAGAAATAAATAAGAATTTCTTAACTAGAATCATTCGCTTATAGAAAGCAAATATTCATTCTCTAAATCAGAACGATTAAAAGATAAAAAGGTGATTGCTCGGCTTTTTAAAGAAGGGCAATCTTTTTTTGTTTATCCCCTATTGGTAAAGTTTAGTCCATCAGACTACCATCTACACCGGGTACTTTTTTCGGTACCAAAGAGCAAAATCAAAAAGGCTCATCAACGCAACCTAATAAAAAGAAGGTTGAGAGAAGCCTATAGGCTTAACAAGGCTGCCTTCGACTACCCTTCACAATTTGATATTGCCTATATTTATTTGTCATCTGAGATAATAGCTTTTAAAGAGATTGAGGCTAAACTAAAAAATGCTTTGAAGCGTTTATCGACCAACAAGCAAAATCATTAATTTATGAGCAAAAGGATAGCTTTTACAATTACAGGGATTGCACTTATGTCATTGCTTATTTTTTCGGCATTCACCTACAATGACAATAAGTATTTTCAGATTGCCAAAAACCTCGACATTTTCGCTACCCTTTTCAAAGAAGTCAATACTTATTACGTAGATGAAGTTGATCCGGAGCTGTTGATCAATACCGGTATTGGCGCCATGTTGAATGGTTTGGATCCTTATTCAGACTTTATAAGTGAAGATAATCTTGATGATTATCGGTTGATCACTACAGGTCAATATGGAGGAATAGGTGCTTTGGTAGGTAAGAGAAATGGTAAAAACACGATCCTCATGCCTTATGAAGGGTTTCCCGCATACGAAGCAGGTTTAAAAATAGGTGATGTGGTTACTAAGATCGACGGTACGCCAATCAATGATCTTAATTCTACTGAAACCAGCAAGCTTTTAAAAGGAAAAGCAAATACACCTGTTGTACTTACTGTAGAGCGTTATGGTGTGGAGGAGCCGCTTGAGTTTACACTCACAAGGGAAAAAATCACCATAAAGAACGTTCCTTATTTTGGGAAGATCACTTCTGATGTTGGATATATAAAGCTTTCTGATTTTACAACTGAAGCTGGTTTGGAAGTAAAGAATGCACTTCAGGAACTTAAAGAAAATGGCGCATCAAGTATAATTCTCGACTTACGGGGCAATCCTGGTGGTTTACTTGATGAGGCAATTAACGTTGCAAACATATTTATACCTCAGGGTATGGATATCGTAAGTACAAAAGGTAAATCCGATAATTGGAGCCAGTCCTATCAAGCTCTAAATGAAGCTATTGATACGGAAATTCCACTTGTAGTGCTTACAGGTAATGGAAGTGCCTCTGCCTCCGAAATAGTAGCAGGTGTTATTCAGGATTATGATAGGGGAGTGCTCATTGGAAGAAAAACCTTCGGCAAAGGCTTGGTACAATCTACACGTCCATTGCCCTACAACGCCCAATTGAAGCTAACAACTGCTAAGTATTACATACCAAGTGGTAGATGCATACAGGCTATTGATTACAGTCATAGAAATGAAGATGGCAGCATCGGTAAAATCCCGGATTCCCTCAAAGTGGCCTTCACAACAAAAAATGGGAGAACAGTTTATGATGGAGGTGGTATAGATCCTGATATCGAAATACCCTCTCAGGAATACTCCAGTCTGGCAATAGCATTGGTTAGAAATAATCTACTTTTCGATTA
>OZ245731.1:0-925000 GCA_965227155.1 Cyclobacteriaceae bacterium | reverse complement strand
GAACCAGTTGACGTTGAAAAGTCTTTGGATGAGTTGTGGGTAGGGGTGAAAGGCCAATCAAACTGGGAAATAGCTCGTACTCCCCGAAATGCTTTTAGGAGCAGCGTGGAGGTTTGAGTCTGACAGAGGTAGAGCTACCGATAGGACTAGGGGGAGTCACATCCTACCAAATCCTGACGAACTCCGAATGCTGTCAGATATACTCTGCAGTGAGGGTTTGGGTGCTAAGGTCCAAATCCGAGAGGGAAAGAACCCAGAACTACAGCTAAGGTCCCAAAATCTGTGTTAAGTTGAACTAAGGCGGTCCAGTTGCAGAGACAGCCAGGATGTTGGCTTGGAAGCAGCCATTCATTTAAAGAGTGCGTAACAGCTCACTGGTCGAGCGACAGGGCATCGATAATAATCGGGCATCAAACACAGTACCGAAGCTTAGTCAGCCCCGAGTAATCGGGACTGGGTAGGGGAGCATTCTATTGGCGGCGAAGATGAGTTGTGAGACTTGTTGGAGCGAATAGAAAAGCAAATGTAGGCATAAGTAACGATAATGCGGGTGAGAAACCCGCACACCGATAGACTAAGGATTCCTGATCAACGCTAATCGGATCAGGGTTAGTCGGGGCCTAAGGCGAACCCGAAGGGGGTAGTCGATGGATAATCGGTTAATATTCCGATACTACCGCTATCAGCGATGGGGGGACGGAGTAGTGAAAGTTCCGCGTACTGACGGAATAGTACGTTAAAGGGTGTAGGTATATGATTTGTAGGAAAATCCGCAGATTTTGCTGAACCTGATAGTACCACAATCCTTCGGGAGCGTGGATAGTGAACCTAATCAGACTTCCAAGAAAAACCTCTAAGTAATGATATTGGTACCCGTACCGTAAACCGACACAGGTAGTCAAGGAGAGAATCCTAAGGTGCTCGAGTGATTCATGGCTAAGGAACTAGGCAAAATGGCCCTGTAACTTCGGGAGAAGGGGCGCTTCCTCATGCTTGCATGAGAAGCCGCAGTGAAAAGGCCCAGGCGACTGTTTACCAAAAACACATGGCTTTGCGAAATTGAAAGATGATGTATAAGGCCTGACACCTGCCCGGTGCTGGAAGGTTAAGGGGGGACGTTAGCTTCGGCGAAGCGTTGAACTGAAGCCCCAGTAAACGGCGGCCGTAACTATAACGGTCCTAAGGTAGCGAAATTCCTTGTCGGGTAAGTTCCGACCTGCACGAATGGTGTAACGATCTGGGCACTGTCTCAGCCATGAGCTCGGTGAAATTGTAGTAACGGTGAAGATGCCGTTTACCCGCAACGGGACGGAAAGACCCCGTGAACCTTTACTATAGCTTTGCATTGGTATTGGGTAAATGATGTGTAGGATAGGTGGGAGACTTTGATCTTGCGTCGCCAGGCGTAAGTTAGTCATTGGTGAAATACCACCCTTTATTTACTTGATGCCTAATCCGTAAAAGGAGACATTGCATGGTGGGTAGTTTGACTGGGGTGGTCGCCTCCAAAAGAGTAACGGAGGCTTTCAAAGGTTCCCTCAGTACGCTTGGTAACCGTACGTAGAGTGCAATAGCATAAGGGAGCTTGACTGTGAGACCAACAAGTCGATCAGGGTCGAAAGACGGATATAGTGATCCGGTGGTTCCGCATGGAAGGGCCATCGCTCAAAGGATAAAAGGTACTCCGGGGATAACAGGCTGATCTCCCCCAAGAGCTCATATCGACGGGGAGGTTTGGCACCTCGATGTCGGCTCGTCACATCCTGGGGCTGGAGAAGGTCCCAAGGGTTGGGCTGTTCGCCCATTAAAGTGGCACGCGAGCTGGGTTCAGAACGTCGTGAGACAGTTCGGTCCCTATCTGTTGTGGGCGTAAGAAGTTTGCGAGGACCTGACCTTAGTACGAGAGGACCGGGTTGGACGAACCGCTGGTGTACCGGTTGTGGTGCCAACTGCACTGCCGGGTAGCTACGTTCGGAAGAGATAAGCGCTGAAAGCATCTAAGTGCGAAACTCCCCTCAAGATGAGACTTCTTTAAAGGGACGTCAAAGACGATGACGTTGATAGGCTGCAGGTGTAAAGCTAGAGATAGCAAAGCTGAGCAGTACTAATTACCCGAAAGCTTCTGTAACGAGGAGCACGATTCGCGTGTGGTGTTTAAGAAAGTTTTTTCTACTCTATAGTATGTCAAAGATATTTCCGTCTAAATAAAGTTTATGATGGTTGTAACTCAGCCGAAAGAGGTTGGTACAAAATACAAACTACTAGAGATTTATCGAAAGTAGTAAGAGTTTATGGTGATTATAGCGGTGGGGTCCACCTCTTCCCATTCCGAACAGAGAAGTTAAGCCCACCAGCGCTGATGGTACTGCAGTAACATGTGGGAGAGTAGGTCGTTGCCAGCTTTTTATTATAACCCTGATCATACATATGGTCAGGGTTTTTTTATGCCAACTAACCTGAATAAATCCCATAAATTACCCCTAAATAGAGGGTATTCATTATCTATAGCGTACATCACTCATAATTATCATCTATGGGATTGTGAGGGAAAATATTAATTCTTTTTTAAAATGGATACTAGGTAAATTTTGAAATTATAGTTTTAAGCGACCCTCACAAAATAGATCATAATATTATTCCTTTATCGAGCTAGTTTTATTTTGTAAGTTTATTGTATCGCATTAAGATTGGTATTATGGGATCTAAGAAGGTTAAAACCAGTGAGTTATTTAACGCGTTACTTGAATCTACTTATCAAATAAAACAAGTTTTGGATAAGCATTTCAAAACTGAAGTAATTAGTTATCAGCAATATGTTTTACTTAAGGTAATTGAAGAAAAACACCCAAAGCCACTTTCTATTAAATACATTAAGGAGCATATGCCTGACAAGAATTCTGATGTGACTAGGATTGTAGATAAATTAGTTGAGAAGAACTTAATTTTTAAAGATAGAAGTCCAGTTGATGCGCGATCTTCAGTCGCAAGTTTACGAGATGAGGCATTTCCTTTAATTGAAAAGCTAGATAAGCGATTAAATCAGGTTAGTAAAAGTTTGAAATTTCTTACCAAGAAGGATCGACAATCTTTATTTGAAATGATATCTAAAGTCAATAAACACTTTTAAGTCTAGGTATTTTAGATAAAGGCTAAATGAAAATAAAATTCATAGGATCAGGAGATGCATTTGGTACAGCGGGTAAAGGAAATACCTGCATTTTATTAAAAAGTAATCTTCATGGGTGTATTCTTTTAGATATTGGGGCATCAGCAATGCCTGCTCTAAAAAAATCTGAAATTGATTTGTTACAAGTCTCTACTATATTGATCACCCATTTTCATGGGGACCATTTTGGAGGACTTCCCCAATTTCTTCTTGATGCTCAAATTATATTGCAAAGGACACATCCACTGACGATTGTGGGGCCAAAAGGATTGGTTGAGAAGGTTTGGCAATTGCAAGAAGCTATGTATCCAGGCACATCAGATTTGGAGTATACATTTCCTATCAATTTCATTGAAATGAATCATAAGGAACATGTGTTTAATGAGAAATTTAAGGTGGAATATTGGCCAATGATACACTCTGCAAAAAGTAATCCGCATGGTGTGAGATTATTTATAGATGATTTTTTAATTGCCTACACAGGGGATACCGAGTGGCAAGATTCTATAATTGCATTCGCTGATAAATGCAATATTCTAGTCATGGAGTGTTTCTCCTTTGAGGAGCCTTCACCTATGCATTTAAATTATGAAGTGATAATGAGAAACCTCAATAAATTGCGGAGTGACAGGATAATTCTAACACACCTTGGTCCATCTATGATAGATAATATTCAAACTTCTTTATTAGAAATTGCACAGGATGGCCT
The DNA here is from genome assembly GCA_965227155.1 of Cyclobacteriaceae bacterium. GTDB lineage: Bacteria > Bacteroidota > Bacteroidia > Cytophagales > Cyclobacteriaceae > UBA6059. The sequence goes on along the minus strand of OZ245731.1, from coordinate 921,125 downwards.
AGAGATAGATTTATATTCATAAGACAGATAACTTTTGCCAATACTATATCTTTTGATTAGTTGTTTTACAATGGTTATAATTGCATTATGCATATGCTTTGGAAAGGCAGATTAAATCCATTTTTACTCTTACTAGCATTTTTTCTGACTTTATCGATCAGCACTAAAAACGCTGGATTCGATAATATATCAATTCCTGAAACTGAGTCATTAGTTCCAATAACGCTAACTAATGAAATTTCAGACATTCCTTCTTTTCAGCCTCTAGATAGTGCATTTAATCAATTTGTAAAAAATTGGAGAATTGTAGGTGCTTCTGTTGCCGTCATGAAAGATGATAAATTACTGTATGCCAAAGGTTTTGGTAAGCCAGAGTACAACTCTAATGAAACCATTCAGCCTTTTCACCAATTTAGATTGGCCAGCGTCAGTAAGTTAATCACAGCAACAGCTATAATGAAGCTTGTAGAAGAAGGTGCTCTGAGCTTAGACGCGAAGGTTTTTGGACCAGGGGCTATTCTTGATGGTCCTGCTTATAATAATGCTTATGATAGCCGTTCTTACCACATTACTGTAGAGCAGCTACTTAGACATACTGCTGGCTGGAGTTTACTTACCTTCGGTGATCCTATGTTTAAGCCCGTGTATATTGCCAGGGAACTTGGTATTGAGGGTAGGCCACCGACTTTTGACGAAATTTCAAGCTATGTGCTCTCTTACAGGTTGCCTTATAGACCAGGCACAAGATATGAGTATAGTAATTTTGGGTATTGCGTCCTTGGAAAAGTGGTTGAAGCCGTATCAAATATGTCTTATGAGGATTACATAAGATATAATATAATGTTGCCCAATGGTATCAAAAACATGTCTATTGGTCAAAATTTTCTCGAAAACCGTGGACCCTATGAGGTAAAGCATTACGATAACACCCGTGGAAATATGCGTGAGGCATTTGATGGATCAGGTAAGCTTGTACCCACCACATACGGTTCTACCGATATTCAAACTCTGGCAGGTGCTGGTGGATGGATTGGTTCATCAACGGAGTTACTCAAACTGATTAGTCTTATTGATGGCTTTCAGGATGTGCCTGATATTTTGAAGCAGGAAACTATTCTGAAAATGATTGATACAAATGTGCCTGGCAGAAGCCCTATAGGCTGGAGAAGGGTATATGACGATTGGACATGGATGCGAACCGGTACATTAGCTGGATCCTCAGCTATAGTAATGAGACAGGAAGATGGTATCTCATGGGTTGTTTTGGTGAATACCAGTAACTGGAGAAGCAGAAGGTTTCATTCAACTGTAAAATGGATTATGTCTGAAACACTACCTAAAATAGAATCCTGGCCCACAAGAGATTTATTTATGATGCTTTAATTCGTTTAGCGCAATATCATAGTCTTCAGCTGTATCAATATCAATAGCAGCTTTTTCAAATCTAAGTTTCAAAAGTTGATCACTATTGTTTTGTAGTATTTTTTTTGCACCTTGATCTCCTGTAAGATTCATTATTTCATTAAAAAGTGACTTGTCAAATAAGGTAGGAGGGCCTTCTTTATCTTTAAATTCAGTAACAATAGATTTGCCCGTTTCCTTATGATTTTTCACTAGATTAAACAGATGTGAAGGATTGATAAATGGTTGGTCTGAAAGCAATAGTATGATCCCATTAATAGGTTGACTCACAGAGATGATTTTCTCAATTGCTTCAGCTAGAGAACTGCCCATTCCTTCTCCATAGTTTCTCAATAAGAGCTTATTTACATGCAGGTGACTAATCAGCTTTTCGAGAGCGTTTGCTTCATGTCCGAGTGCAATGTGCACAAGATAAGGTGTTTGCATCGCTACCTCTGTGACGTGTTCCAGCAGACTTTTATCTCCCCATTTTAATTCTTGCTTTGGCGTACCAAATCGCCGGGAAAAACCTGCAGCTAAAATAAGTATATGATAATCATGTGGATTTGTATTGAGGGGCTCCATTTAAATCAAGGTATATATCATTAAGGAATTCATCATCATAAGCAGATCGATCATGAATAGGTCCCTTGAAGTCTTTAAGAAAGCCAGCTTTTCGGTGATTGAATATGGCTTGAATCTCGCTGATGATAGATAATGCAATCTCGTCGGGGGTCTCCGCTCCAATATCCAATCCTACCGGGGCATGTATTTTCTCAAGAAAGGATATAGGCAGATTGGTATTTTCGGTCTGTAATTCATTGAGCATCTTATCGAACCGTTTTTTAGGACCCATAATACCCACATATTGCACCTTGGTATCTTTTAAGCCTTTCAGCACGGCTAAATCATACTTATAGTTATGGCTCATGATAAGTGCAGCACTATGTCTTTTGAAATTTATGGTTTCCGAGATGTTATTTCTGGGTGCCATTAATACCTGGCAAGCCCCAGGAAACCTTTTCTCACCTAAATGGGCGATGCAGTCGTCAGTAACGGTGACTTCCCAGCCCATTTGGTTGGCGAGGGTTACGACAGGCGCTGCATCATAGCCACCCCCGAAAATCACAAGCTGGATTCCTGGATGGAGAATTTCAAGCAATACTTCCAATTGACCATGATCAAAAGTGTAGGTTTTGGTGGCAGGTTTCCCAGCTATCCAGGCCTTCTTGAGATCATTGACTATTTTATTTGATATGGTATTGTCGGCTATGTTACCAGAAATGGATTGGTCAGCATTGTATTGGAGGCGCTGCCCAAGCTCAATTGGTTTTTCGCCACTGTAATTAAATAATGTAGCATGAGCCGCTATTTCTCCTTTTTCGACAAATTCCTTTAGAAAATGGATGGGGTTATTTTTTTCATGTGGGTGGATGGGTTCTATGAGAACATCTATTATTCCATTACAACCGAGGCCTACTGCAAGACTTGTTGCACTTGCATCGTCCATTGTGTCATAAGTGACAAGCGATGGTTTGTTATCTAAAATTGCCCTTCTGGCTTTTCGCAATGCATCACCCTCGAGGCACCCACCACTTATGGCACCAGTCCAACGGCCATCATCTGTAATTAACATGCGAGCACCAGGCCTTCGATACGCTGAGCCCTGTACTCTTACTACTGTAGCCAATGCAGCCTTTTTCCTTTGCAATTCCAAACTTTCGTACGCCTCTATGATCTTCTTAATCTCCTTCATATGCTGCAAATACTTGTCAACAATAAATATAGCTAATTATCAGGTGCTTTGTAGGATATTGAGAAGCAGATGGATTGAATGATAGAAATCAAATGATTGAATTTTACATCATTGATACTATTCGGCTATCGATATGCTAAAACAGGAAGCTTGACCTATGAAGTGGAAGAAACCACAGCTCTATTAATCATTTATTGAGGTTTATGTTGAATTGTGGCCGTTTAAGGTTATATTTCGCTAATTGACAGAAATTATATTTGTAGCCACAGAACTAAATAATTACTTGTAGCGTTAGTTTAAAGATTGAAAAATACAAGAAAGTAGTTGCGTTGAATTAGTATAGCTTTTAACTTCGCGGACTTTTGGTATATATTCTCCAATGAATTATAAAACATAGAACCATTCTCATAAATCTGTGTTTATTAACCAAAATATTAAAATAGGACAATAGAATATGCGACAACTCAAGATCACACAATCCATTACTAACCGTAGGGAAAGCCACACTCTTGAAAAATATTTCACAGAGGTAAGTAGCGTTCCTATGATCACTCCCGACGAAGAGGTTACCCTAGCCAAAAGAATTCGTGAAGGAGATGAGCAGGCATTAGAGAAGTTGGTAAAGGCAAACCTTAGGTTCGTTGTGTCGGTCGCAAAACAATATCAAAACAGAAGCCTTCCTCTCAATGATTTGATCAATGAGGGTAACCTCGGTCTAATCAAAGCTGCTAAGAAATTTGATGAGACTAAGGGGTTCAAGTTTATCTCTTATGCTGTATGGTGGATTCGTCAATCAATTATGCAAGCATTAGCTGAGCAGTCAAGAATAGTAAGACTTCCTATGAACAAGTCTGGTGCGATCAACCAAATCCGTAGAGCTTATGCTGAACTTGAGCAGAAATATGAACGTGAGCCAACTGAAGAAGAATTGGCCGACATCCTAGAGATGAAGCCTAACGAAGTGAGAAATACACTTGGTGCGGAAGTAAAGCAGATGTCTATGGATGCACCTTTTGGTGAGGATGAATCCGGTTCATTGCTTGATGTGCTGGAAAACCAGGCTACAGGCCCAACTGATTCTGGATTAGTTTTCAATGACTCACTGAAAGTGGAAACAATGCGTGCATTATCTACACTTACGGCAAGAGAAAGAGAAGTAGTGATGATGAGCTTTGGTATTGGCCATGACAACCCTTTTACACTGGAGGAAATTGGTGATGTAATGGGTCTTACCAGAGAGCGTGTTAGACAGATCAGAGAAAAAGCCTTACAGAAGCTTAGAGAGCCAGGTAAAAATAGAAGATTGAAAGAATTTTGCGCTTCTTAAAATAGGATGCAATTGAAATATTTAAACCCTTGTTGGTAACAACAAGGGTTTTTTTATAGGCTAGTTCTTCTGGCCCCTGCAAAAATCAATAAGCTTAAAAAGCCGATGATGCCTAAGGACCATTGAAGGCTGGTAAACTCCGCGATAAAACCAATTAGTGGAGGGCCGGCAAGAAAACCGGTAAATCCTAAAGTTGCCACAATAGCCAGGCCGGACCCTGTACTTATACCAGGAATATTTGCACTGGAAGACATCACAGAAGGTACTATGCAGCTAAAGCCAAGCCCTGTAATAGAAAAACCAATTATGGCCAGAAGCGGAATGCCTGGTATCAACGCAATGGCCAATCCTATGCTGGCCACTAAACCACCCAGCTCGACCACTCTGCGTTTGCCAAACCGGGGGATAATAGCATCGCCAAAAAAACGACCTATGGCCATGGTTAGTGAGAATCCTGAAAAAGCAAGACCGGTGAGGTAAGGATTGCTTTCGAGCGTTTCTTTCATGTAAATCGCACTCCAGTCTGCAATGGCTCCTTCACCCAGGTAGACGCAAAAGCCAATGGCTGCCAAACCCAATATTGCCCTATTGGGCCAAACAAGTGCATGGCTACTTTCCACATCATCTTTATAGGTTAGTATATGACGTGATAAAAACAGCGCACCGATAAAAGTCAAAAGGGCAAAAAATGCCATATGTGTACTTGCAGATATCTGCAGACCTACAAAAATGCTTCCTACAAAAGCACCAATCATAGTGCCCAGGCTCCACATGCCATGGCAGGTAATCATGATGGGATACTTAAGCTTTCTCTCTGTTACGGCAGCCGCGGCATTCATGGCGATATCGAGGAAGGACCCAAAGGCGCCAAAGAAAAACAGCACTAAGCAAAATTGCAGAAAATTATTAGATAAGGGAGGGAAGACCGAAACGCCTATAAATAACAATAGACTTATAAGTGTGGATTTTCCTACGCCAATTTTTTGAATCAAAATGCCAGCTAATGGTGTGATGATAATTGATCCGATCGGGGCAGTCATTAATGCTAAGCCAAGGTCAGCTTCGGAAAGGTTTAAAGCTAATTTAACATCAGGTATTCTGGTGACCCAGTTACCGAACAAGAAGCTGTTGAAGGCAAATACTACACCTACAGCCCAGCTATCTTTTTTACCGAAAAATCGAATAATATGATCAACCATGGATTTACCTGCTAATCGAAAGCTAACTCGTTAATAATACCAGAATGTTGAGGAAAGTCAGTAAGCAATTCATTTTTCGGGCATAACCTGAATTCATCGAATGTAAATCCGGGTGCAACCATACAACCTACCAGAATAAATTCATTGTTTGACATGAGTCGTGCAGCAAAAATTGTTTTGGCAGGTATCACAACCTGAAATCCGTAATCAGGGCCTAGCCTTTCGCAAGTGTAATGTCCATTTGCAGGGTTGATCATATGGATTTCTGCATTCCCACCCTGGTGGTAATACCAGATCTCATCGGATGCCAAAACATGAAAATGCGATTGATCATTTTTGCCTAACAGATAGTAGATGCTAGTGGCAGAAGCCTTTTCTTTTCCCTGAATGTTGATTTTTTGGTCAGATTCAAATATTTGCCGATAATATCCACCTTCGGGATGCGGTTTGAGCTGAAGTCTTTCTACCAATTTATTAACTGACATACTCATGGTTTGACTTTAAACGATTTATGGTAATTGTTGCCCATGACAGGTATCAACCTTCAAAGCATTAAGGTAACTACCTCTTTGAGGAGTTTTGCAGCAACCATTGCCGTCATTTGCTGAATATCTCTAGCGGGGTTTAATTCAACTATATCTGCTCCGATAATATCAAGGTGCTGTTGGTTTTGCAAAAAGCTAATCAGATCACGTGTTGACATACCGCCGGGTTCATAATGCGAAATTCCCGGTGCAAATGCTGGATCAAGCGCATCAATATCTAAAGTGAGGTAAACCTTCCCTGAGAGATTAATCTTTTGATTTGGGTCGAAATCACGCATAAACACCACATCGATGCCATATCTTTTCATTTGATCAAGTTGATGCGCCGTAGCAGTACGAATGCCAACCTGTACGTGATTTTCTACCAACTGATGTTCATGCGCCCTCGCAAAAGGGGAAGCATGAGAATGATAGTTACCCTCAAAGTCTTCATAAGTATCAGGATGGGCATCAATATGAAGAAGGGAGATATTGCCATATTTCTTTTTATATGTTTTTAAAATGGGAAAAGTAATGGAATGATCCCCACCTAATGCTACTAATTTCTCAGGATATTGATCTATGAGTTGGAAAACACCATTTTCAATATCTTCTTCAAAATTTGATATCTGTAAATCTTCCACAAAATGAATTACATCAGACAAATCGATTCCCTCTTCATTGTAGGTATTGGCCGATGGTGAATAAAAAGCATTCCTTATTTCTTTAGGTCCCAAAGCCGGTCCTCGTAAATATGAGCCGTTTTTATCATAAGGAACTCCTACTATGTTAATCTTATCCATTTTGACTTTTCAATTATCTGATGCTGTTCTCTTGAAATAATCAAGCTTATTTATTCTAATAATTACATTTCATGGGTATCTTGCAAGATTCTATGTTGAAATTATTTAGTCAATATCACATACCTCATTTGATTTTTGTACTACCCCTGATTTTGTTGTCTTATACAGGATGCAAGAATACTGAAAAGCAAACAGAATCTGAGAACAACAAACAATCAATAGTCTCAGAGCTGGCAATCAAAACGATGGCTATAGAAAAGCTGGGGGAAGGTGTGCTCTGTGCAGCTAATGAATCAGCGAACCTTATTTTGTGTCAGAATAAAAATCCCAGAGGCCAATCCATTTTTGTGGTTTATCGAAATGATTCAGCTGAGGCTATTTATGAGCAGTTTACCCCTGTTCAAAAGGTAAGCTGGTACGACAATGAGCAACTCAGTGTGCTGCCTTTACAAGGTGTTGCTGAAAAAAACAACACAGATAATATTACGCTATTAGATCCCGTAACGGGTAAAAAAACACAGGTAAACAAACAATTTTAATGAAGTACTTTAGTAAACTCTCGCCGGCAGCATCCAGCGCCTCCATTTTCATTTTAGTAGCCATTTTCATGGCTGTACTCAAACCGGAATCTCTTCAGCATGAAGCCAGCAGCAGTAAGAAAGCGCTGCTAGAGTCATATCATGATTCAGAGCAAGGGGAAGAAGGGCTTGAAGTAAATGGTGCTAGGTACGATGGTTATGAAAAGTATGCCTACGTGATGGAGGCATTCAGAAGGGGTCAGGTAGATATCAATACACCGACTAAATATTCGACCTACAAACCCGGGTATTTGCAAGAAGAAATTCAATCAGCCTATGCCAGAAAGGCGCGTGCTCGTACAGCATCAGTAGATGCTACTTTCATCGAAAGAGGGCCCGTAAATCTGCCCGGCAGAACCCGCTCAATTATTGTAGATGCCGGTGACGCCAGCGAGCAAACCTGGTTTGCCGGGGCTGTAGGCGGTGGTATATGGAAAACTACCAATGCCGGACTTAATTGGATAGAGCTTACTGCCGATCAGCCTAACATTGCGATTGCCTCACTTGCACAATCTCCTGCAAACCCTGATGTTCTTTATGGTGGTACTGGCGAAAAGGCTTTCACCGGTATAAGTGCTTCTAATGGGCAGGGTATCTTAAAAAGCACTAATGGAGGAGATACGTGGACGTTTATCTCCTCTACCAACACAGAGCAGTTTGCCAACGTGAACCGCATCATTGTCGATCCTGAGGATGAAAACACCTTGCTTGTAGCTACTAGTGAAAACAGGTATTTTGATGATGATCCCGGTACCAACCACATATACAAATCTACTGATGGGGGTGTTTCCTGGGAGGAGACCTACACAAGCAATTTTGTGATTGGTCAATTGATTTTTCAACCTGATGATTTCAATATTCAGTATGCAGCCATAAATAATGGTACGGTTATGAAATCCACTGACGGTGGTGAAAGCTGGGGTACACCTGTAAAGATTAAAATATCACCCATTGATAGTGAAACAGGCACATTTGACTTGCTTGAAAACCCGGATATCGGGAGGATAGAGCTGGCAATTGCCCATCAAAATCATAATATGCTTTACGCATCATTGAATACGGGATTATCAGAACTTTACGTTTCTTATAATGCAGGTGAAACTTGGGCTAAATGTATTGAACCATCTGAAACCCGCGCAGTAGATTGGCTTGGTGGGCAAGGCAACTATGATAATACAATTATGGTAAGCCCGCTAAATGATTCGCTGGTCTACATGGGGGGTGTCAATATGGAGTCATTCCGATTAGGTACAATTCAAACTACCGACTCTGTAAGGGCCTTGGATCCTGTGCTTGAAGGTACTGATGGTATCGTGGAGGTTTGGAATTTATTTACTGATGAAGGTATAGAAATAACTACCGATGAATTTTCATCTGTTGAGATTCGGTTTGGTGTAACGCAGCGAGCGCATAGATTTACTGTACCGGAAGGCTCTACTTCCGGTGTGCCCGCGGAAGACTATAAGTATGAAAATTATGCGAATGTGCCATTCCAGGTGTGGGATGTAGAGAACGATCAGCAACTTATGGTATCCTGGCGAGACAATAACCAAAATGGGGTCTTTGATCTTAATGACGACCCCAACAGCAGCCGGGAGTATATTTTTGTAAATCAAATTCCTTACGAAGATAAGGCCGATGACCGGATAACTGAAGATGGCGGCTATCAATTTAGAAATACATATCTGGTATGGTTAGTGACACCTGAAAATATCGGTTGGAATGAAAATAATATTAGTGGAGCTACTATTGGCTTAAGTCTGAGTCAAAAAATATTCTCACAGGTTCGCGGCAATTATGTAGTGGTTGCCAATGCATACGAGTTTGGCCCTGGCGGTTATGTGGGCCCTAACCATGTGTTGGATTTCCACGTTGACCACCATCAGCTGCTGCCAATCAATATTTCAGAGGATGCATTTACAATTCTGAATACCAATGATGGTGGTGTATTTGTATCTGACACATCGGATACACCGGGTCGCAGGGAACAGGCTTTTACCATGCGCAGCAATGGTTACAATACCACTACCTATTATGGGGCAGATATGGCACCGGATGCGGAGGAATTTTTCGCAGGTGCACAGGATAGAGGAACGCACCTTTCTACCAATGGAGAAAGCGCATCTTCAATTACTGAATATACCGAAGTGATTTTTGGTGATGGTTTTGAAACCATCTGGCACGTAAGCGATCCTGATCAATTGATTGGAGGCTCTCAATTCAATGGGCTTGGCCGGTCAGATGATGGTGGCGAGACTTTTGTCCCTGCGGATTTTGGATTGCAGGATGATGGACCTTTTGTAACCCGATTATCTAATTCCTACATTGATCCGGATCTCCTGTTTGCTGTGGGAGGCAGCGGCGTTTACCGTTCCAATAATTTTGGACGAAACTGGACCTATAGCATCATTGACGATGAAAGATGGTCATTCTGGAGTGGTGCAGATGTAGAGGTATCACAAGCTGATCCGCAAATCGTATGGGCCGGGGGCGGCATGATAGAAGGAGACTTCCCTTTCAATATTTTTGTGAGCCACGATGGAGGCTTTGAGTTTGAAGCAACCAATAATTTTGATGATCTGGGCGTAAGTACAGGTATTTATTCACACCCTTTTGAGAGAGAAACAGCCTATGTACTATTTGCAGTAGCCAATCAGGCAAAGATCCTGAAGACTACAGATTTGGGTCAAAACTGGGAAGATATCACCCAGTTTGAAAATGGAGAAAGTCTTAATGGATTCCCTGATGTTTCTGTTTACAGCTTGTTGGTCATGCCTTATGATACCGATATCATTTGGGCTGGAACAGAAATCGGCATTGTAGAATCTTTTGATGGCGGAGAAACCTGGGCATTACGTAGCGATCCAAATTTCAGGGCTGTGAATGTGTGGGACATGAAGGTGAAAGGTGACAAGGTAATATTGGCAACACATGGTCGTGGTGTATGGACGGCCACTATTCCAGAGCTTGCCAATGCCTCAACACCACAGCCGGTACTTGGCCCTGTACTTAACAGCCTTGGGCAATCTACCGAAGAGTTTACCATGCTTGTAAATACCGAATTGCGAGCAGCTTATGATTCCCTTGAGGTCTATTTCGATGATGAATTGGTTGTTTTGTTACCTGGAAATGATAGTGTAGGCGTAGAAACTTTCCGCATTGACATGGAAGAAACCGGCACTTATAATGTACATGTGGAAGCTGTAAAAGATGGTATTCGCTACCGCACTGCTGAACTGAGCATTGTCATTTCACCATTTTTCCCAGTGCAGGATGGCTATTCTAACACTTTTGAGGAAACCAATGATGATTTTACGCTTGACAGATTTAATATAAGCGGTCAAACCGGCTTCAGCAGTGGTATTTTGCACACTGTGCATCCTTATCCTGAAGGCAGTGCGCTAAATACCAACGAAGTGAATCTTACTGCCAGGTTGAATATACCGATTCGCGTAGCTGAAGAGGATGCTTTCATCCGATTCAGGGAAGTGGTAATTGTAGAAGTAGGGGAGCCAGGTTCTGAGTTTGGTGATGAGGATTTTTGGGACTATGTAATTGTTGAGGGAAGCCTTGATGGTGCCACTTGGGTGCCACTACTTGACGGGTATGATGCCAGTGCTAACGATACATGGGAAGGTCTTTATCTGGGCCAGGGCAATGGTTCGGAGCAGCATTTCCAATCACGCGAAATCAATATTTTGGACACATTCAATCCTGGTGACGTAATCCAGATCCGATTCCGGTTATTCTCAGATCCATTTGCTGCAGGCTGGGGCTGGGCAATTGATAATCTTTATATACAGGAAGAGCCAGTGATTAGTGGTGTAAATGACCCTGAAATTGCAAGTAAGGTTTCCATTTATCCCAATCCAAGCTTTGGCATGGTAAACCTGGAACTTCAGAAAGTGCTCAGTGGGCAGGTTCAGCTCAGAGTTATTGATTATTCCGGTAGAAATATGCTTGAGCAAAGCTTTATAAACCGCACCGGCACATTAAATGATCGCATCGACCTATCTGCCTTACCTATGGGTATTTATGTCATTGAGCTCAACAATGGAAGTGATAGAGTCACTAAAAAAATCCTGAAGTTTTAGGGTAATGATCATTTTGCCTGGAATGTTGACTTGTAGAAACAATAGAAAGCCTCTGTATTTGCAGGGGCTTTTTTCTTAGTAAACATGACTGCACATACGACGAAAGTAAATAGCGCAACCGTGACCATCAAAAAACTTGACAATCATGAGGTAGAAGCATTTGCATCGCTGGTGAGGCTTTTTGATGAGGTTTTCGAAATGCAAGATTTTGTAATGCCTCGGCAGAGTCATCTTGAGAAAATACTGAATAAAGATGATTTTATGGTGTTTGTAGCAACTGTGCAGGAGAAGGTCATTGGAGGGCTCACGCTCTATAAACTTGAGCAGTATTATTCGCCAAAGCCATTGGTGTACTTATACGATATGGCAGTAGCAATAGCTTTTCAACGAAAAGGGATAGGTAAAAAACTGCTGGAAACGGCTCATACTTATTGTAAAGACCAGGGATTTGAGGAGCTTTTTGTGCAGGCAGAAGAAATTGATAAACATGCCGTGGAGTTTTATAGAAGCTGTAAGCCATCAGGAGAAATGCCGGTTCGCTATTTTTATTGGCAGAACTAGATTGAGGATGTTCGATTATTGTAATTTGAAAAATATGAAATTCAATAAGGCTGCACTCGCAGTATTATGCTTGATTAACCTCAGCGCTATGGCGCAGGAAATGGTTTATAACTCCGAGAGTCTGAAGATCGAGCAATTGACAGAGCACGTATACCGTCATATCTCCTACCTAAATACGGAAGCATGGGGAAAGGTAGAGTGCAATGGCATGATCGTGATGGAAGGAGGTGAAGCTTTGGTCTTTGATACGCCGGTGGGATCACCCTCCGGTAAGGAGTTGATAAACTGGGTAGTGCAAAAGGGTGCATCTGTGAAGGCCGTGGTAGCGACTCATTTTCATTATGACTGTCTAGGGGAGCTGGATGCTTTTCATGATGCCGGTGTTCCAAGCTACGGCAGTCACAGGACCATCAGTCTAGCAAAAAGTATTGATAACCCGGTACCGCAAGTTGGCTTTGCTGATAGTCTTTTGATGACTGCAGGTAGACTTGAGATTATTATCCAATATTATGGAGAGGGCCACACCACAGATAATGTGGTGGTTTATGTACCTGAAGCGGAGACGATATTTGGAGGCTGCCTGGTCAAAGCCATGGGTGCAGGTAAAGGCAACCTTGAGGATGCCAATACCAAGGCATGGCCTTTTACCATGGAAAAGATTGTGAAGGAATTGCCTAACCTGCGACTTGTAATCCCCGGCCATGGCCAGCCCGGGGGCGTAGAATTGCTGGAGTATACAGCAAGGATGTTTAGGGAGAAGTAAATGGATCTGATTTTTTCAGAATGGTTTCATAGGAATAATATGAATACGGCTTTAATTCAACTTTGATGTTGCCATTGTGCTTTATTGTGATGTAGTTAGTCAAATTTTAAAAATTCTTGCTTTAAAACTTTTTTATTTCAGTCAGTTACTTTTCTTAATCCATATTAACTTTACCAAATTTGGACAAGTATAGATTAAGTCAATGACAATCGGACAAAGGATAAGACAACTCAGGGAAGAATCAGGAATGAAACAGCGGGAACTCGCTGCAAAACTTGACATTGGCGAAGGCTTTCTAAGCAAAGTGGAAAATGACCAAAAGCTTTTGAAACGAGACGACCTCAAAAAACTGAGTAAACTTTTCAATGTAGCACATTCCGACTTGGAAACTTTGTGGTTGGCTAACAAAGTCTTTGACTTGATTAAAGATGAAAACCAAGGTTTGGACGCTTTAAAAGTAGCCGAAGAACAAGCAAAATATTCAAAGGGCAAATGACAGAAAAGCAAATCATAACAACAATTGAGGCTTTTGGATTTACGGCAAATCCAAAGGATGCAAAGGTTTATTCAAAAACCTATGACAAGATGGAATACCAAATGTCTATTGACTTCACAAAGAAGCGGATTGATTTTGGACTTGAAATAAAAAAAGGTGATGACACTACTTCCCATTTGGAAAACCCTGAAAATGTTGTTGTGCTTGAATGTGTTGACCGACTTTTAGAAAAGGGGTATAAGCCTGCTGACTTGACCCTTGAAAAGAAATGGAAACTTGGTCGAACTGCCAAGAGTGGAAAAGCTGACATCACTGTTAAAGGAAAAGACGGCAAAACACTTTTAATAATTGAGTGTAAAACTTGGGGCAAAGAGTACGAAAAAGAGTTGGATAATATGAAATCTAACGGAGGACAGCTTTTTTCATATTACCAGCAAGACAAAAACACTCGTTATTTATGCCTGTATGCTTCAAGAGAACACAACGGAAAGATTGAAAAGGCAAATGCCTTAATCAAAGTTGAGGATAGCACAGAAGAAAAAGTAAATCAGCAAGAAACCGAAAAACTCATCACATACGACCAAGCAAAAACAATTAAGGAAATGCTTGAAGTATGGAAACACAAAACCAAAGGCAAACAGACTTTCCTCAATTCAGGTCTTTTCGAGCCTGAAATTGAACCATACAACCCAGGTTATATCCCAATCAAAATTTCTGACCTAAAAGATTTTGGGAAAGACGACAAAGGCAAGGTGTTCAATCAATTTGAGGAAATTCTTAGACACAACAACATTTCTGACCGCTCGAATGCTTTTAACAGAATCATTTCGCTCATTCTTGCCAAAATCGTAGACGAAAACAAAGGCGCAGATGCCATCACTGATTTTCAAATCAAAGAGGGCATTGATGATGCAGAAACACTTTTAGAGCGTTTGCAATCGCTTTACTCTAAAGCAATGCGAGATTATTTGGACGAAGAAGTAATCGACTACAAATTAGAAGATATTGAAGCCCAGATTGCCAACTTCCCAAGACAAACGGCAAAAGAAACACTCTACCGCATTTATAAAGAGTTGAAGTTTTACCAAAACAATGAATTTGCTTTCAAGGAGGTTTACAACAAAAAGTTGTTTGAAGAAAACGCCAAAGTATTGGAAGAAGTAGTACGACTATTCCAAAAATATCGCTTTAAATACGACCAAAAAGCTCAGTTCTTGGGTGATTTCTTTGAGTTAATGCTCGAAAGTGGTTATAAACAATCCGAAGGTCAGTTTTTCACCCCAACACCCATTGCCCGATTTATCATTTCGTCCATTCCATTAAAATCAATTATTCAGGAAAAATTAAAGAACGGCGATAAACTATTCCTGCCAAAAGTGATTGATTTTGCTTGTGGTAGTGGACACTTTTTGACAGAAGCTATTGAAGAAATTGCCGACCTAATTAAAGCAATGGATGAATCAGAAATTGAGGATGAAAAAAGTATTACCGAACTAAAACGCTATAAAGATGATATGCGTTGGGCGGGTGAATATATCTTTGGCTTGGAAAAAGATTACCGATTGGCAAGAACCAGCCAAGTGGCTTGTTTTATGCATGGTGATGGTGATGCTAACATCATTTTTGGTGATGGTCTTGAAAAACATCCACGTTTGGCAAAAGACGGAACTTTTGATGTGCTCATTGCCAATCCACCCTATACAATAAAAGACTTCAAAAAACACCTGAACGTAAATCCCCACGATTTTGAGTTATGGGAACATGTTACACCAGACTCTGACGATATTGAAGTATTCTTCATTGAACGAATGAAACAATTGCTTCGCCCCGGAGGAATGGCAGGTATCATCTTGCCGAGTTCTATTTTGAGTAATGCAGGAGCTTATACCAAAGCAAGAGAGATAATTTTAAAGCATTTTGAAATAAAAGCCATTGTAGAATTTGGCGGAAACACCTTTGGAGCAACAAGCACAAATACCGTAACGCTATTCCTTAAAAAACGAAATGAAGACTTTGTAACCAACTGCCAGTACATAGCCGAAGATTTTATCTCAGAAAACAAAGAGCGTGCAGGCGACTTTTTAAATTCCGAAGAACTTTTTGAGAAATATGTGGCTCACTTGGAATTAAATATGGATGATTATAAAACCTTCATTGCCCGCAATCCCAATGATGCCCTTAAAGAAACGGAGTTTTATAAAAGCTACAAGAATTGGTTTGATGAGTTAACTGATATTAAGAACCTAAAAAAGAAGCCTAGCTTTATTAGTCTGGGCGAGAAGGAAAAAGAACAAAAACTAAAATCAATGTTCTTTGATTTGGTTTTGGAAATTGAAACTGAGAAGTTTTTCTATTTCTTACTAACCCACCGCATTGAAGAAGACCCTGAAAATTTTGGTTGGTATGACGACCAAACAGAAGACGGTACACCGTTGAAAGTTGCCTATCCTCAACAAAAAGCGGTACCCCAAAAAATGCTGATTGTAAAAACAGGAAGCTCTAATAAAGCGCAAGAAAAGTTTTTGGGGTATAAGTTTAGCAACCGCAGGGGATACAAAGGGATTGACTTTACGGGCGACACCTTGATGTATGACGCGTCCGGCTTAGGACGAGCAGACCAGCTTAACCCTAAAAAAGTAAACAGCTACATCTACAAAAACTTTGTGAATGAAAAAATAGAAGTGGATGAAGAACTTGCTGAGACCATATCTTTAGTGAGACTCACAGACTGTCTAAATTTTGAATCACTTGATTTTGATAAAAGAATCCGGACTAATGCAAGCACAATATCAGAGGATAATGAATATAAGTATCCATTAAAAAGCTTAAGAGAAGTTTCGGAAAGTATAATTGCAGGCGGTGATGTACCTAAGGAGCGGTTTTCAGAAACTCCAACAGCAGAGTATAAAATACCCATATACTCAAACTCAGCCCAAAACAAAGGACTTTTTGGTTATACTGATATTGTAAAAGTTGATTACCCTTGTGTAACTGTTTCAGGTCGTGGAACCATTGGATTTACTGTTGCAAGAAACGAGAAGTTTTATCCAATTGTCAGACTTTTGGTATTAAAACCTAAAAAAGAGGTTGCAACGATTGAATATTTAGAACAAGTAATTAGTCGTTTAAAATTCAATAATACAGCAGTCGGTACTCCCCAATTATCTGTTCCGCAATTGAGTGGTTATAAAGTTCCTATACCACCACTAGACATCCAGAAAAAAATAATACAGGAAATAGAAGCTATTGAAACCAAAGTAGCCAAAGCAAAAAAGGTGATTGAGGTGAAAATCAATGAAATTTTTGACATTATCAAACAAGACACAGTATTAAAAAAGGTCGCTGATATTGCAGATTTATCAAAAGATAAAATTGACCCGTCAACAAAACCTGAAGAATTATTTAATTATGTTGGTTTAGAACATCTTGAAAGCAATACAGGGAAGATTTTAACTTGGGAACCAAGTATTGGTTCGTCGATAAAAAGTACAAAAAACGCCTTTAAAAAAGACCAGGTACTTTATGGAAAACTAAGACCTTACCTAAATAAAGTTGTAATTCCTGATTTTGAAGGTATTTGCTCAACTGATATTTTGGTTCTTGATTCTAAACATCCGCCAATTTTGCAAAGAGTTTTATTGTCGAAAGAGTTTGTAGATGAAGCTTCGAAGAAAATGAGCGGTGTAAATCTACCCAGGATTAAGGTAAAAGATTTTCTTGATATGAAAATACGCTACCCAAAAAATCCAGACAAAACCGTAAAGGCTCTTGAAAAACTTGAAAAGGAAATCCAAAAGCAAGAACAAGCCATCGCCAACACCGAAGAAGAAAAGAAAGCAGTCTTGACTAAATATTTAGAGAAGTGATTCTGCTGTATTTAGACACTACAGACTTGATTATTCTTCGGTTACACCAACTCCTTTACAATCATAAATAGACCCATGCCCAGCACGAACCAGCCAAATCCTTTTTTGAGGAGCTGATCGTTGATGCCGGATGAAAAATAAGAGCCGATAAATATACCAGCCACGGCAATGGAAGAGAAAATGGTAAGAAATAGCCAGTCTATGGACTCACCGGCCTGCACATCTCCCACGAAACCAATCAATGATTTGACAGCTATGATGAATAACGAAGTGCCGACAGCCATTTTCATAGGAAGACGAGCAAACAATACCAGGGCGGGGATGATTAAGAATCCACCGCCGGCGCCAACAAGACCTGTAAGCATTCCGACAACCACACCATCCAGGATGATCATCGGGTAGTTGAATTTTAGTTGGGCTTCCATCGCTTCCTCTTTTGGTGATTTTCTGCCCCGGATCATGGAAATAGAAGCAAAAACCATCAACACCGCAAAGAGCAATAGGATGCCGGTATCTTTTGTAAGCGTAAAGCCTGAGAATGTCAGAAGAACATCCGGAAGATTGGGTACAAGCAATAGCCTGGTGAGGTAAACAGCGATAAAAGCCGGTATGGTAAAAACAATACCGGTTTTAATGCTGACCAGTCCTTTTTTAAGGTACTGAAAGCCTCCGATAAGGGCGCTAAAACCTACCACAAACAAGGAATAGGAGGTAGCCAGAATGGGCTCAATTCGCAATAAATAGACAAGTATGGGAACAGTAAGGATGGACCCGCCGCCACCAATCAAGCCTAATGTGACACCAATCAATAAGGCTCCTGTAAAACCAAATACCTCTATCAGCTCCACGTCTTTTGCATTTTATCAATGCAAAGAAAGAAAATGAGCGAATGGCTGTTTGTAATAAAAGTTACATTAGAAAAATGCCCAAAGACTCGCTAAAAGTCCTAAAAGGGCAATGACGCCCAGGCAACCTGCTGACTTTTTTGCTACCAGGTGCTGATATGCCTCCGGTATGTTTTCTTTGGGGCCTTCGTAGACCATTTTTACGGGCAGCAAGGCAGCTTCTTCAGGTGTCGTCACAAAACTGGCGCGCATCAGGCAGCGCTTTTGGTTCATACCATTGTATTCCGCCGGATACACCTTGTATCGAAACTTTCCGGTGGACTGATCTTTCTTTACTTCTAAAGTGAAGTCATTTTCAAGATGGTAGATTCTGCCATTTACAGGGTCATCAGCATCTCCTTCCATAGCTTTGATGTGGTAGTCCTTTCGCTGAACGGCACCCAGCCCATAAAGCTGCTGAACCAACGCTTCCGATGGGCCGAACACATAGCAATCGCCAATATCCCGCTGCTCAGCCAGAATATTAAAATCGATATCTTCATTATAAAATCTACGAAACCAGAGGTTTTTGTATTTCCAGAGGCTTGATTGACCTACAGTTTTTGGAGTTAGCAATAATTCTTTTTGATCTCCGAGTTGATAGATGGTATAGGTTTCCTGGTTAGACATTATGGTTTGATAGTTGACGGTTGGATTACTAAAATAGGTAAAACTGAAAAATGGTGCCGACCCAGGTTCATTTGCAAATGCTTTATATAATGGAATTAAGTACCCAGGCAGAGGGTTGAATTATTTGCAATAAATATGCTTAGACCATTTACTCCGGAATAACATAGTTTAACCTTCTGCCAGGGCTAGTTTATTATTGCCTTATCATATTGTTAAACTAAGCTGTCAGGTTATTGTATTCCTTTTGGAGATAAGCTATCTGCAATTGGCAACCACCATTTTCCATGAATTCTGAGTGGTCCACGGCTGATCGAAACTTTCTTTTGCAGATAGACTCACATTGTATCTTACCACCATTATAGTCTTTGTAGGCCTTGATGATATGTGATACCTCCGGAAAATTAAACATCGGTGGAGCATCTGCCTTGGGATGGTTGCGCAACCAGTCAAGTGTAATCTTCCAAATCACCACAGCCAAAGCACCGCAACCTTTACCAGATAGGCCTAAACCACCTGCAAAGCCAGCTACCATTACGGCTTCTTCCTGCGTGGCATCAAGCCTTCGCGCCATAATCGCAGCACAATTGTGGGTTGGCGTATATTCAAGATGAGATGTGTCGAGTCCGGCAGCAGATGTGTCTACGGCGGCTGGCGTCCATGCTTCTGCTAATTCAAAGCATTGGCTGTTTTTTATGCCTGCGAGCATAGTTTTCACAGTAAACTGGAGGAGGCCTGCAAACCGTTTCATGTTTACACCTGTAATTTCACGGCATTGTATGGTGTGGGCTTTGTCAGAAAAGCTTTTTACCAATTCCTTTGCCGCAGAAAGTGTCATAGCCTCTGCTTCACGGATGTTGTCGGTACGGTGAAAAGCCTCTGCTCCTGTGGCCATTATGGCGCCCCAAAGCATACCACATTGTTGGCCCTCTCGAAAAATCCCACCGGCTAGGGTGTCAATGGCTTTTTCGTACAAGGTATTATGATGCCCATATTGATCATTGAGTAAGTAGGCGAATGTTTGAGAGCAAGTGCCGCAACGGCTGAAAATTTCCTTGGTGTTGTTGGTTGGTTCCATGGTTTGAGCGGTTTATCATATACAAAGCATAAATGCACCAATCGATCATTTTGCCGGCTAATCATATTACCCATACCAAAAAATACCGAACAGCTCTATACCTTACATTTAGGCCCATGAATGGATCAGACCAGCTATTTCTTTTTGTCTATCGCCCAACAGTTAAAGAACATTCATTTCTCATGACCAGTTCTTTTCCTATACAATAATCTTACAGATGGGTCTGGTTAGCAGAATTTTAAATAGGGGGAATGCAATCTTTTTTCCAAATGGGTACAAAAAGAGAATCTACCAGCCCAATTCCCAAAAGCAAATAGATGGCTCAAGCAAATACTTGAACCATCTAAGCCGGTCTATTTTATTTGCTGCATAGATTGCCAAATCCTAAACAGGGATAGTCACATTTTTACCGACAGCCCTTAGTGCCTGTACAAGGTGTCTTTGGTTATGATAGACCACCACCCGCAATGCATCGCCAAGCTGCAATTTGATCCAGGATGCTATGCTGATGCTGCTTTTGGTTTTATGGAGGTTTACTTGCTCAGCATCTTGCAGCAATTCAAGCATCTTTTCCTGATAGTCCAGAAATTCGTGAATGGTGGTTTTGTCAAGTGATGAGCCCAGCGGATTCATGCTGGAGAATGTTTTCATTTTATTGAGGTCCTCGCGAGGCAGCATGCTGTTGGCGAAATAATTGCCTAACCAGCCACTGCGGTAGTGATTGTCAGGATTGTGCGATGACTGGCTGATACGCGTATTGAATTCTGGTACATAAAACCTGCTATACCTATTTAGGTGCTCGATGCATTCAAGGGCACTCCATTCGGTAGGTGTATCGCGTTGGTTGAGCAAGGCCAATGCACAGGATTCCAGTGATTTGGTGTCTGCGATTACCTGCTGGGTTCGCTGTGTCAGGTCGTTGAGAAGTTCTTTTGTTTGAGTTTTCATAGTTCAAAGGTGCGGTGCTGATACCGGAAAAACATTGATCCAAATCAAGACTTCTTGATTCTTGAGAGTGTTTCAGGTGTCATCCGTAAGTAAGACGCTATGTATTTGTGAGGAACTTCCTGAAATAGATGGAGGCTCCGCTGCATGACCCGTTGAAAGCGCTCTCTTGGATCGTCCGTAAGGATGTCTTCCTCCCGTTCCATCTGTTGCAACACAAAATTGGATAGGATGTCTATCCATAAATTTAGCCGGTCCTTATCTGCCCGCATGAATTTGATAAAATTGGGTTTAGGAATCAATTTCAGCTTTGTTTTTCTCAAAGCTTGCATCATAAGGTTTGATGGATTTTCATGAATGAAAGAATCCAACGCCGCAACGATGGAGCCGGCATAGCCAAATCGGATGGTCATTTCTTCACCATTCTTGATCAGATAGATTCGAATGCACCCTTCTGAAATGTAGTAGAGATTATGATCAATGGTACCGGCCTGTTTAAGAAATTCGTTCCTGGGAATCTCTATTTCCCTGGTCCATTGCTGATGTTCATTGAGCGTATCTACAAGCGCTTTGATCAAATCCATAGTCTAAAGCTATGATAAAAATTACAAGGAGATCTCCATTACTTATCAACCTAGTGAATAAGATTGGCTGATAGAACCAGTCCAGGCTCTCGATAAAGGAGTCCACTGATTGTGCTATTATGATAAATAAACTGCACCTCAATCGAAGGGGCAGCAATGCTTTTAAAATGACCTTCAGGGGTTTGATAGATGGCAGTGCCAAAAGTTCCTTTTCTGCCAAAAGTCATCATTTTCCGCATATTTAAGCCTACAAAAAATATGTCAGTCTCCCCTTCTCCATACCGATATTCCCCTTCAAACTTCGCCTTTTCATCTTCATCTAATTCCGCTTCTGCAGGCTGGGATTCCGCATCGCCGAGTGACTCCAGATAGGCTATGGTATCCTCTACTTTTGCTTTTTGCTCAGGGCTCATTTCAGCTTCCATTCTACGGCCAATACGTGCATGCTGCAATAGGCTAATACCATGTGGGCCGCCATTGCCTTGAATTCCGGGAGATGCTTTGATGGCAGCCCGGACCACTTCCAATTCACCCAGCATTGCAAAGGTGAAGAGGGTAGGCCTTGCACCTTTGGCAATCAGATATTGCACAATATCTCTTCTACCCATATGAGATGCCGCACCGATGGCCGATTCCCAATCACAAAAGCTCCAGTCCCAGGTTGCCCTGGCTAATTCCGGCCTTTTGTCTACCAGTTCTTTTACCCTGGCCAGATCAGAATGCGATTTGCCAACTACCTCCAATACCAGCTCATCACCAATCGCTGGAAATCGGTAAAAGAGATTATCGGGGTTCTCCTGCTGGATGGGTTTCATGATCCCAGGATCAGCGAATATCAGATTGGGAATATTGACCAGCAAGGGGCCAAATACCATACTTTTTAAAAGAGCACGTCGATTGTGTTGAGATTTCATAGACCTAATATTAGATAGCGTATTTCTCAACTTACGGCTTTCATCCTACTTTGAAGCACTGAAACTTCGTTATTATTTGAAAAGCGCTTTTATTGATGTGAAATGATGCCTGATGATTATCAAATTATTCCCCTGATTTAGGTGATTTTTTGGTGATTGCCTGCCTTTCCTGATTGATTTCCAGGCGGGTCACATCCGGACGGCTATAATGACCGGAAGGATCAAAGTTTTGACGCTCACGATAGACCATGCCCAACTCAAGGTCAGCCACAAAAAGGTCTTCTTTGTCAGGCTGGGGTGGAAGTATCCACTGGCCGTCGGGGCCAGCTACACAAGAGCCACCATTGGCCATCACAGCCGGCGCTTCTGATTGGAGTAATTCAAAATGGGGCAGGTCACTGGGCATTTGATCGGCCTTCAATAAGCCACTTACAGATAGCACGAAAGACCTGGATTCCTTTGCAATGAACCTGGTAATGTCTTCCGTATTGCGAATGGATCCCGGCCAAACAGCTACATGCACATTTTCACCCTGACCATACAGGGCTGCTCTGGGTAGGGGCATCCAGTTTTCCCAGCAGTTAAGGCCACCTACAGTAAAGCCATTGAGTGCATGGGTTTGCAGTCCGTTGCCATCACCTAGCGACCAGGCCAGCCGCTCTTCATAGGTTGGCTGAAGCTTTCGGTGGACTGATTGAATTAGCCCCTGCTGATCAATATAAACTAGTGAACAATACAGACTATGCCCACCCCTGTCAGCTGGTCGCTCAATCACGCCCAGATAAATAGCTATATGAAACTCTTTAGCAACCTGGCAAAGCTCACTAAGGTCTCCCTTTTCAATCTGCACTGCCTCTTGTATGTAAAAAGCATGCAAATCCTTTTGGATATCGGATTCAAATGCTGAACCATGCGTAAATGATAGCCAAAAGGGATATCCCGGCACAAGGGCTTCTCCAAATACCACCAGATTGCAGCCTTTTTCACCTGCTAGATTCACAAAGCGAATCACCTTTTCCAGGGTGGCTTCTTTATGGAGCCAAACCGGGGATATCTGAGCTAGGCCAACTTTCATTTGCGCTGCCATTATTCAGTGATTCTTTTCTTAAGCTTAATGGGTTTTCTTTGCTTTCGCATCCGCATATTGAGCAATTCCACAATTAGGGAGAAAAACACTGCAAAATAGATGTATCCTTTGGGCACATGGTAAGCAAATCCTTCTATCAGCAGCATAAATCCGATCAGGATTAAGAATGATAATGCCAGCACCTCAAGAGTTGGGTGCTGACCAATGAATTCACTGATTTTACCGGCAAAAATCATCATCACGATCATAGCGATCACCACAGCAATTACCATCAGCGTAATTTCCTGTGTCAACCCAACGGCTGTGAGAATAGAATCGAAAGAAAAAATGATGTCCAAAAGTATAATCTGACCAATGACCTGCAGCATCCCTGCACCACCGCCTTTGTCAGATGCCCCTTCTTCACCTTCCAGCTTATGGTGCACTTCCATGGTACTTTTGAAGATCAGGAATAGTCCACCTCCCATCAATATGAGATCACGACCACTGAAAGCATGATCAAGGATGGTAAATAGCGGCTCTTTGAAGCCAATAATCCATGAAATGCCCAGCAATAACCCTACTCTGAATACCAGCGCCAGGATCAAACCAATGTTTCTGGCTTTAGGCTGCTGTTCGACTGGCAAACGGTTGGTCACAATGGAAATGAATATGATATTGTCTACGCCCAACACAATTTCAAGGAAAATCAATGTGAGCAAGGCAATATAAGATTCGGGTTGGGTTAGTACCTCCAGCATATTACAAACCGTATTTGTCAATCAGGTAAAGCAGGGATGCCATGGTAGCAGCACCCATATGCAGCTCTCTTTCATTTACCTTATCAAATGTGTCAATGCCTGTGTGGTGGTAATCAAAATAGCGTTGCGAGTCCGGAACAAAGCCAATGAGAGGCACACCCTGCGGTTTCAATGGGCTAATATCAGCACCTCCGCCACCCGGATCAAACTGGTAAACAAAGTAGGGCGCAAACAATGGCGCCCAGTTTCTTACCTTCTCTATTTGATTGTCATCCATATCGAGGCTAAAGCCCAGCGGCGTAAATCCACCACGGTCAGACTCCATAGCAGCAAGGTGTTTTTCTTTGTTTTGCTCCGCAAGCTCTGCATATTTTCTACCACCACGCAGGCCATTTTCCTCATTCATATACATTACCGCACGGATCGATCTTTTTGGCTTGTAACCAATGGCATTCCAGGCTCTCAGCACTTCTATGGATTGCATGCAGCCGGTACCATCATCATGGGCACCCTGTGCCAGGTCCCAGCTGTCTAGGTGGCCACCTACCACCAGGTATTCATCAGGAAATTCCGAACCTGTAATTTGACCGATCACATTGTACGAAAGCTTGTCTTCTTTCATTTCACAATGCGTCTCAAAATAGAATTGAAGCTCAGGGTCATCTTCCAGCAGATCACTAAGCAGTTCGGCATCATTGGTGCTGATGGCCACTGCCGGTATTTTGGGGATATTGAGGGCATAGCGCGTGCTGCCGGTGTGTGGATTATCATCGAGGGCTGTGGTTAAGCTCCTCACAACCACACCTACCGCACCGTATTTTGCCGCTTCGGATGGCCCGGCACCTCGTTGGTTGGCAGCTCCCCCATAGGCCATGAAAGTATTGATCAGCGTTGGGTCCATAGGCCGGTTGAAGAATACGATTTTTCCGGCTACACCAGCCTTACCAAGTTCCTCCAGCTCTTCGAAATTTTGCACCTCAATGATTGGTGCAACAATGCCGCCTGGTCCAGTACCTACAGCATTGCCCAGAGCGGTAACATTTACCTCAATACTTCCCAGTTTGCGGGAATTTACAATCCTGCCAATTTCTACCTCACCGCGTTCCCAGTGGGGTACCATTACCTCTTGTAGCCACACCTTATCAAAGCCGTAAGCTTCCATTACTTCTTTGGTGTAATCTACAGCAGCCGCAGCTTGCGGGCTTCCACTAAGCCTACCGCCAATTTTGGTGGTGAGGTATTCCAGATTTTTGTAAGCTTCGCCATTGGTCAATATCTCATCATAGATTTTCTTGATCATGTCAGCATCATCCTGAGCGTAAATGCTGGTGGTGAGGCAAATGGCAAGTAGGGTAAAAAGTCTTTTCATTCTTCGATTATTATAGCTTCATTAATGATATACATGAGATGTTCCGGGTCATCGGGATTTAACTCAAATATTCCCTTTACCCGAATCACATCATCGGTGAATTCAATGGGTTTTTTGGTGTACACTTCAGCGATGGTCTCAGGGCCTGCACCACCACAAAAAAAGCAGATATTGAAAGGTAGCGAGGAAAGTACAAAATATTGCTGGCCAAGCATACTTTCCAATGGGATCATGTAACCTCTCAGCTCTATTTCCTTTCCATTCAGCGCCTGCACTTTAGGGCCAAATTCAGGATAGGAAATTTCGTAACCTTCCGATTCATCCATCCGTGTTTCAATAGATACGTCTGCAAGGTCATTCCATCGGCCCTGAGCCAGGCTTAGGGTCGGCAAGAGTAACAAAAAGAGTAAATGTAATCTGCCCATCAACTTCGAAGATAATAGTTAGATTTGAGTGCCCTATCAAAAATGTGTAAAAGCTGAGCAAAGAACATCGCATGCAGGAAATTATCCATACCCAAGAGCTTTCCCGAAAATACATCATGGGCAGCGAGACCATTCATGCATTGCGTTCGGTAAGCATCTCTATCAGCAAGGGTGAATATGTAGCCTTTATGGGTCCTTCGGGCTCGGGGAAGTCTACCCTGATGAACCTTATAGGCTGCCTGGATAGTCCGTCATCCGGAAAATATGTGCTTAATGGCAAAGACGTAAGCCACATGACTGAAGATGAACTGGCCGAGATTCGCAATAAAGAGATAGGGTTCGTTTTTCAGACTTTCAATCTGCTACCCCGGTCAAGTGCACTCGAGAATGTGGCCTTGCCTCTAGTATATGCGGGTTTGAGTAAAAGTGAGCGGGAAAAAATAGCCTTGCAATCCCTTACTTCGGTAGGGCTGGGAGAGCGAGCAACACACCGGCCCAATGAGCTTTCAGGTGGGCAGCGCCAGCGGGTGGCTATTGCAAGAGCATTGGTTAACAACCCCAGCATTATCCTTGCAGATGAGCCTACGGGTAACCTTGATAGCCAGACCTCTTACGAAATTATGGACCTCTTTCATCAGCTGCACGAAAAGGGCAATACCATAATTATGGTTACCCATGAGGAGGACATTGCACAGTACGCTCATCGCATTGTCAGATTGCGCGATGGCCTGGTAGAATCCGATGTTAAAAATGAAAAAATAAAGCGGGCAGATGAGGCCTTGTCTTAATTATGAAGATATATACCAAAACCGGTGATAAAGGAACCACCAGCTTACTAGGTGGTACAAGAGTGTCAAAAGCTGATTTGAAAATTGATGCATATGGTAGTGTGGATGAGTTGAATGCTTGGGTTGGCTTATTGAGAGATTTACCTTCAAATAAGGAAAGGTCCAACCTGCTGGTCGCTATTCAAAACAACCTATTTTCGGTAGGTTCTCACCTGGCTCAGGAAGCAGGCAATACACGCTTTCAATTGCCAGAAGTTGATGCGGTGCTCATTACAAAGCTGGAATCTGCCATGGATGAGATGAATGAAAGCTTGCCTGAACTCAAAAACTTTGTGTTACCCGGAGGGCATGTGGATGTCTCTTACTGCCAGATCGCACGCACTGTATGTCGCCGTGCAGAGCGAAAAGTTATCGCCCTTAATAATCAGGAGGATGTGCCCAGTGTGATCATAACATTGCTCAATCGGCTGTCTGATTTCCTTTTTGTACTAGGTAGAAAGCTTACTGCTGAGCTTGGTGCTGAGGAGACTATCTGGAAGCCGACCTCATAAAATCCGTTTGAAAACGGGGGTGTTATTAGTACTTTTGCCCCATTCGTTAAACAATTTAATTTTTCAGGAAAAGATGGTAGAAACACTCGATATAAAGTTCAACAAGATCGGGGAGTCTAAGCTCAATAGCTTGGATATGAATGATATCCAGTTTGGTAAAAATTACTCTGACCATATGTTTATTGCAGAGTATACCAATGGCCAATGGCAGCATTTTAGGATCGAGCCCTACGGCAATCTTTCCCTGTCTCCCGCCTGTACCACTTTGCATTATGGGCAATCAATTTTTGAAGGCTTGAAGGCTTACAAAAATGAAAAGGGAGAGGTAGTTATTTTCAGGGCAGATGCTAATGCACGCCGCATGAATGTGAGTGCTGAACGCATGTGTATACCTGAGTTGCCGGAAGAGATTTTCCTTACCGGCATTAAAGAGTTGGTAAATCTTGATCGAAACTGGGTGCCCAATGCACCTAATACTTCCTTATATATCAGACCATTTGTTTTTGCCACTGACCCTTATATTGGTATCAGGCCTGCCGATAATTTTCTTTTCATCATTATTACCAGCCCGGTAGGTGCTTATTATTCAGAACCGGTAAAGGTCAAGGTAGAAGAAGAGTATACCAGGGCAATAGCCGGTGGTACCGGGTTCGCCAAGACAGCAGCTAATTATGCAGCTGCCTTATACCCTGCGGTAAAGGCACAAAAAGACGGCTACCACCAATTGATATGGACTGATGGCAAAAACCACGAGTATATCGAGGAGTCAGGCACAATGAACATCATGTTTGTGATTGAGGATACGCTGGTAACTGCGCCTATTGGAGATACAATTCTGAATGGTATCACCAGAGATAGTGTACTCACCCTGGCGAAAGATGCCGGTATGAAGGTAGAGGTAAGACCTATTTCTGTTACTGAAGTGATGGAATGTATTGAAAAGGGCACCCTTAAGGAAGCTTTTGGGTGTGGTACCGCGGCTACCATTGCGCATATCAAGTCAATAGGCTTCAGAGGCAAGGATTATGATTTACCTCCTGTAAGTGAGCGAAAATATTCTACCAGATTTTTGCAGGAATTGGATGACATAAAACTGGGCCGTGTTGCTGATCCACACAATTGGATCATGAAAGTGTAGTTTACAATAAAATATTTCAACATTAAAAATCCACCTTAGTGTGGATTTTTGCATTTTAGGGATATGCAATACCTGGTAGCCATACTTCTATGCTTATCCTTTCAAGCGGCGGCTCAGGAGACCTTTTTATACCTCAATAAAATAGGAAGAACTACCAAAGTCAAATACTTTGAGGGAGAGGATATCCGGTTCAAAATAAAGTCAGATGAAGGCTTTAGTCAGGGTAAGATCACTGGCTTTGGGCCTGATTACCTGAAAGTAAGTGGTGTAATTATTCCCCTTGACACTATCGAGTCAATTGATATCAGGAATAAGAATTTCAGTATGTTTAGTTTTAGGAGTACGCCTGGGAAGTTAGGAGTTGCCGGATTTTTATATGTAGGCATTGACTGGTTTAACAGGAGGGTAGTATCCGGAGGCCCCGGCGGTATTGATGGACGGGTAGCTGTAGTGGCAGCGGGCTTATCTTTATCCGGCATTCTGCTGAAGGCACTACAAAAAAAGTACTTTGTGCCGGGTCGAAGAAAAACAATTACTATTATTAATTACCGTCGATAAAAGGCCGGGTTTATCTATCTTTGCGCTTCAATTATTTAAAATTCAATTCAAATCATGACAGTTGATCAACTGAAGGATGTAAAGGCGCGTGTTTCGGCCTTGAGGAGGTATCTTTGACTATGATCGCAAGATCAAAGAAATAGAAGAAGAAGAGGCTGTATCCGCACAGCCTGATTTTTGGAATAATCCCGACGAAGCAGAACAGTTACTCAAAGCAACCAAAGCCAAAAAGCAATGGACCAATAGCTTTGATGAAGTTCAAACCAAGCTGGAAGATGTGGCTACCCTTCACGAGTTTTACGAGGAGGATGAAGCTACAATGGATGAAGTAGATGCAGAGTATCATCAGCTACTTGATCTGGTTGAAGAGCTTGAATTCAAAAAAATGCTTTCTTCTGATGAGGACCAGCTTAGCGCGATGATGGAGATAAACCCCGGTGCTGGTGGTACAGAAAGCCAGGATTGGGCTGAGATTCTTATGCGCATGTACATCATGTGGGGAGAAAAGCATGGATACAAGGTAAAGCAGGTCAACTATCAGCCGGGAGATACGGCGGGACTTAAATCTGCCACCCTGGAGTTTGAAGGTGATCTGGCCTATGGTTATCTCAAAGCAGAGATTGGCGTACATCGGTTAGTCCGAATATCGCCTTTTGATTCGGGAGGTCGCAGGCATACGTCATTTGCCTCTGTGTACGTGTACCCGGTGGTAGATGATTCCATAGAAATTGAGATCAATCCGGCCGATATTGAAATCCAGACGGCAAGATCCGGAGGAGCAGGGGGTCAGAACGTCAACAAGGTGGAAACCAAAGTTCA
The DNA here is from genome assembly GCA_965227155.1 of Cyclobacteriaceae bacterium. GTDB lineage: Bacteria > Bacteroidota > Bacteroidia > Cytophagales > Cyclobacteriaceae > UBA6059. The sequence goes on along the minus strand of OZ245731.1, from coordinate 891,250 downwards.
GCTTACGCACAAACCCACAGGCATTGTAATAGTGTGCCAGGTGGAGCGATCGCAGCACGCCAACCGTGAACGGGCCATGCAGATGCTTAAATCCAGACTTTACCAGATGGAGATAGAAAAGCGCAACACTGAGCGGGATAAAGTAGAAGCCGGAAAGATGAAAATTGATTTCGGTTCGCAGATCAGAAACTATGTATTGCATCCATATAAGCTCATCAAAGATGCCCGTACGGGATTTGAGCGTACTGATGTGCAGAATGTATTGGATGGTGATATCGATGACTACATCAAGGCCTTTTTGATGGGTAGGGCTGAGGAGGCTGCTGATTCATGAGTGAAGCTGTAAAGTCACCTCCTTCCAGTATATACAGTTTGCAGTTTGGGCTTTTGTGCCTGAGCGGCTTTCTGTTTTTTGCAAGCTTTAACCTGATTATCCCTGAGCTACCTAACTATCTGACAAACCTGGGTGGAGCAGAATACAAGGGCCTTATCATTTCATTATTTACACTGACGGCAGGTTTATCCCGTCCTTTCAGTGGGAAGCTGGCCGACCGTGTTGGTCGTGTGCCTGTGATGATTGTGGGTGCTTTTGTAAGTGGAATTGCCGCTTTGATGTATCCTTTGATCAGCTCAGTAGCGGCCTTCTTTTTTCTAAGATTTTTCCATGGCTTTTCTACCGGATTTAAGCCTACGGGTACCTCAGCCTATGTGGCAGATATTGTGCCCGTGAATAAACGCGGGGAGGCCATGGGTGTGCTGGGTTTCTTCAGCTCTATCGGGATGGCTATTGGTCCTGCCATAGGCAGCTGGATAGCCAATGTCTATTCGCTGGACGTGATGTTCTACGTATCCAGTGCTTTTGCCATTTCTTCAGTGGCCATATTGATTGGCATGAAGGAAACACTCGAAGAAAAAGAATCCTTACGGGGAGAGCATTTTATCATTAAACCAAATGATGTAATTGAGCCTAAAGTAATGCCTGCAGCTATTTTCATGCTTTTGTGCCTTTATTCTTTTGGTACGGTTTTAACTATTGTACCGGATTTTAGTGAGTCGCTGGGTTTTGAGAATAAAGGCCTGTTTTTTACGGTATTTACGCTGGCAAGCCTGCTGGTAAGATTTCTGGCCGGCAAAACCTCCGATTTATACGGTCGGGTGATCGTGCTCAAAGTAGCAGCCTTGCTATTACTTGTAGCCATGTGTATTGTCGGCTTTGCCACCTCTCAACTGCAGTTTTTAATTGGCGCTTTCATATTTGGCCTGGGGGTAGGTGCAGGCTCGCCCACAGCCTTTGCCTGGACCATTGACCTCAGTGATGACAAGCACAGGGGCAAGGGGATTGCGACCATGTATATAGCACTTGAAATTGGAATTGGTGTGGGTGCGTTTAGTTCAGGATTGATTTATCAAAATGATATTGCCATGATGCCATGGGTCTTTGGTACAGGTGCATTATTGGCATTGGCCTCCTTTTTATATCTACAGATTTTCCAGACCGGTCGAAAAAGGTCAGGTGCATTTTAGGATTAATAATTAACTTGTTTGCATGACAAAACAAGCTGCCCACATCATTTTTTGGGTCATTGCAGGATTGGAGATTTTAGGGCATATTTTTTCAATGCCTATCGTAGATTATACCAAACCGCTATTAATGCCGGCATTGCTCCTATATTTTAAGGAATCGGTAGATGATCACTGGAAACCTGTGTTTTTCTTGATAGTGGGCGGACTGCTGTTTTCCTGGGGTGGAGATGTCAGCCTGATGTATACGGAGATCAATGGTTTTTTTCTTTTAGGCCTGTCATCATTTCTGCTGGCACATGTTTGCTACATCATTACCTTCATCAAATTTTCAGCCGGAAGGATAGCTTCTTTGCCAATCTGGATATATGGTTTATTGCTAGGCTACCTGGGATTTTTGAGCTGGCTGCTGGTACCGGGTGCCGGCCCAATGGCTATACCAGTTGTTGTTTATGGTATTGTCATTATCACAATGCTGACATTTGCGCTACGCAGAAAGGATAGTACAAGTGCTGTTAGCTTTCGATACACTTTACTTGGGGCGACCTTATTCGTAATTTCAGACTCTTTTATTGGTATCAATAAGTTTTTGATGGAGGTGCCTTTTGATCGGATTCTGATCATGTCTACTTATATTCTGGGTCAATATTTCATCATTCAGGGTCTGGTTTTACATATCGGACAGTCAAAGAATTAGACTATCCACTTATTTATTTCAATTGGAACTCGCCTATTATGGCAATGGCATCTTGCAAATGATTGGTGCCTTTATCCATAGTTTTTGGAAATAGTCTATTACCAGAAAATTCCAGGAAAAAATAAACCATGCCTCATGGTGCTTTTCAATCGTTTGCATAAATTGTATATGAATGATTAAGATCATTTGACAATCAGCTAATGGTCATTTTTAAAAACGCCTATTTCAGGAAATTTTAGGGATTAAATTTTTAGCAAAATGATTGACACCATGAACACCGTAGCGCTTGTTTCTGATTTGATGACAGAAAATATTACCACTGTTGCGCCCAATGTTAGCCTCAACAGCCTTGGCGAAATGTTTAGGAAAAATCAATTTCGTCACCTGCCGGTCCTTGATGATGGCGAATTGGTAGGAATCGTAAGCCGCACTGATTATGATAAAATCATGCTGGGCTTCCGTCTTGCAAAAAAAGATGAAGGCACTATCGAAGACTTATCGCATCAGATTCCTGTCTCTAAAGTGATGACCAGAGATGTGGCTACCGTAACTCCTTACACAACAGCAGAGGAGGTCATGAAAATTTTCCGTCAGGAAAAATTCCATGCACTCCCTGTACTCTCAGAAGGTGGGGAGTTGGTTGGTATCATCTCCCACCACGATGTATTTTATTACATCTGATCTTATCTCATTGTACCTTTATTGATCAGCGGCGCGAAGAATATTCCGTTTGCCAGTAGCTTATTTGTGCCATACCAATAAGCTCTGAAATTGGTGTTGTCATTAAAAGCTATGATTTGCCCGCGGCCTACACCTTCCAGCATTACTGCAGGCGTGCCTGATAATGCCTTTAGGTCAGTAGGGTGTATGTACCCTGACATTAATGGATTCTGCCCATACATGATGGGGTGCGCCTGGCTGGTTTTTTGCTTTGAATAAATGATTTTATTGGTTTTAAAAATCGGAAGCTTAGACTGATTGTAACCAAACAACAATGGATGCGTGGCATCTATATCTGCTTCAAATATTGTACCGCCCACATATCTTGCACCTGACTTTCTGTTGTACAATTCGTAGGGCACCCCTTCCACTTCAGGTCTTAAAGGCAATGCCTCAAAAGAAAGCAAATCCTGTTGCTTTAGCCAGTTTAAGGCCCTTTCATAAGCGATAAGGGTATTGCCTTTTTGCAGCCAGGTTTTAAGTAGGCTGCCCATTTCTTTGGGGAAATTACCGTACCTACCATCCACCAGAATGATGGTATTGTAGCGGTCGATATTCTCCATGGTAATATTATTGTAATCAACAATGCTTACCGGAATCTTGTATCGTGTATCCATCAAATGCCAGATTTCACCCACATCATAGCCGGTGATGCCCTCACCAACCGGAATCATGATTTTAGGGATACTTACTGTTTCGAAATTGCGGCTGCCCAAGTTGGTGCCATCTGTATAGCCAGAGGTGATATCGTAAATATCGATACCAAATTCGCTGGCAATGGCATTCATTTCTTCAAAAAGTTCCAGGGAAGACAGCTTTTGCAAAGCAACTGGTAGCATGATGCTCCCACGATTAAAGGTTTTGCCATCAGTACGGGTGAAAGACCTCATAGCTACTTTGGCAATCAGACCTTTATTGAGCATGGCATACAAGGCACCAGGGGCGAGGTAGTCGTCCCATTCAAAAGTGTAGGCATAATTTGATTCCTTTTCTACTGAGCCAGGGTAAGGTTGAGGTTCAAAAACATCACCAAGCAAATCCGTAGTAAACTGTCGGCTGCCCAGGCTTGCATATGGCAAATCAAAAGCCAGAGGGAATGTCCAACCAGAGATATCATAGAAAAGGCTGTCTTCAAAGGTTGTTCGTTTCTCAAAAAGGCCATGGATCAGGTGGTATTGCTCCTGCTTTAAGGGGACTACAAATGCTTTCCCGGCTTCAAATTGATAGCCATTGGCTGACATGTCTTTGCTGAGGCTGTATATTTCGATTCCGTGGCGTATTGTGGTTTCAGCAAGGGCACGTGTGGCATTAGCGTCTTTGGGGTCACCAAACACATAAGCTTTTACCGGATCGCTATCGGCTTTATCCAGTGCTGTTTTATAATAGGACTTTTGATACTGGAGCAGCTCCTCTCGTAACGCGTGGGCGCCTCGGACAGTAGATTGCGCCGCGGTAAACTGGTTAAGGATTGTATAGGAAAACTCTAGGATGCCATTGGCACTTTCCTGCTCAAAGCCCCGGCTACTGGCCTGCTCAAAGAGTATGGCAACGCCCCCATTGAAGTCCAGGTAAGTAGGCCCACGACCGATATAATAATCGTCAAAATTTTCTGCTGAATAATATAAAGCACCTCGCTTATCGAAAGCCTCAGCATGGTATTCAGCGATTTTGTAGGTCAGCTCCTGGTTTTTATCGGGAATCAAAGGATGCACCCTCGTTGGTTCACCGGGCGAGAAATGGAAGGTGGCATCAGTACCCATTTCATGATGATCAGTAAGCACATTGGGTTTCCACTCCTGCAGTTTAGCGATTCGACCCTGCGACTCAGGCTGTGTCAAAGGCAACCAATCTCTGTTTAGGTCAAACCAATAATGATTGGTACGGCCTCCGGGCCACGTTTCATTGTGCTCTCGCGTATTGGGATCTGGTACATCAAGTTTCGACTTATGGTGGTTGGCCCAGGAGGCAAAGCGATTTAGCCCATCGGGGTTGATGCTGGGGTCAACAAAAATCACTGTTTCATCCAACAGGTTTGTAATCTCATCGCTTGTGGCTGCGGCATAATGGTAGGCGGTGAGCACTGAGGAGTTTGCCCCACTGGATTCATTGCCATGAATGCTATGACCCAGCCATACAAACACTGGATCATCATCTGTGATGGCTACATCTTTGGCCGGGTCTATGATATCAAGATGTCTCTGTTTGATTTCTTCCAACCTGGCATGATTGGCCTCAGAGGTAATGATAGCCACTAGCAACCTTCTTTGCTCATACGTGCGTCCATATTCATAGATTTTTACCCTGGGGCTTTGTGCAGCCAGTTTTTCGAAATAATAAACGAGTTGATCATGGCGGATATGCCATTGGCCAGGTACATATCCCAGTACCTCATCAGGCTTTGGAACAGACGCATCGTATTGATGTTTTTCCTGGTCAAGGTAATAGTCCAGACTTTCAGGTTGGGCACCAGTCTGGTGTGTCGCAGCAAGGGTCGACACCAAGAAAAGAAGGATGGATAATATTCTCATGCTATTGGTTTTATTGACCAATATAGAAAATTATGTCAGCCTGTGAATCCTTTTATTATCGAAAAGCCAATTGAAGAAAAGGAAAATATGCTATTCAGACTTATTCAATGATAATCAACCTTGATTCCATCGTACCATCATCAAGTAATGCACCTAAAATGTACCTACCTGGTGTCAGCTGGCTCACTTGTACACTCAGGTTTTGTAATGGAACGGTTGGTTGGTTTCTGTAGACAAGCTGGCCTGCCATGCTGAAAATTTTAATTTCATCGATCCGATTGTGTGCTTCGATATTGATGGTGCTTTTTGTAGGGTTTGGATAAACCACCATTTTTAATTGAGGCAAATCAACAGTGCTGGTTACTACAGAAAGGTCTGCAATTGCCTGATCCATCCATGCTACTCGATCTTGCAGCCAATTTCTAAGAAAGCCAACTTCCTCTTCAAAGCTTTGGCCTACAAAACTGTTGGGCCAAATCTCCTGGCCAAGAATGGGCCATCTAGTAAAATTCCGCTGGTGTGGGCCATCCAACTGTGATACGCCCTCATCAATTAATGCCATCAAAGCGGCATCTGAGAGTTCATTAGCGCGGAGTTCTTGCCACCTTTGCTTCAAATTGCTTACATAGCCAGGGTCACGCAAAAAAGCATTCCACCAGAATGGGTTTAGCCAAAAATCTCCGGGGCAAACAAAGTTAAAATCCCATCCCCAGCCTTCTGTGCTATTGCCCTGGCAGTAATTGGCATTGCCGAAGGCCAGGTTGTAATCCCAGGGTGGCCCCATGATAAGCTTACCACCGTCACTGTCTTTATCCTTATACATAAAAGTACTTAGCCTATAACTGTCTACATTTCTGTTGATTTCAGACAGCAACGCATAATCGATAAAGGAAGCTTCAAAAGCCAGGCTTCTCCAGCCGGCTATAGGATCAGCGAAGTTTGGGCTTTGCAAGGCAGCTTCAAAAGCATGCATATAGTTCTGGATGTACTCAAACTGTGGGTCTGTGATTTCTTCGGGCCTTGGGTAATCCATGTAAAAGGTGATTTTTTGATTGTCGGCCTGACGGTTGGGTGGTGCAATTCTTGAATCCCAGGCTTTGATTTCTTCACCGGGGTTTGTTTTATCAATTTTTATAATGTAGCCCCCAGTGAGGTCATCACCACTGTTTTCATCTTCATTGAGCCTGCTGATATCCACGCGATCACCATCGCGCTTGATCTGCTCCATAAATACATAGACACCTTTGTAATCATCATTAATGACAACCTCACAAAACCTAACCCTGGATCCATACCAGCCCATTTTATCCCAGATCTTAAAGGTAAGCCAGTTGCGCATCAGGCTTTTGTCAGAAAAAGGGCCATGTAGCACCCAGTCTTCTTCAGAAGGGAATCCAAGCACTACAGCAGAGGAATCTTCATTGGCAGGAGTACGCAATTCTATGCCATAGCTTTTTTTATCAAATATCTGTTGACTGGTCTGCCCACGCAGCTCTATTGCCATGGTGCCATTATAATCATTGGGCGTATCGTTGATGTTATTCATCTGGTTGGGGCCATTATCAATGATGGCCATGTTGCCAAATACCTTGGGTTCATCTACAATTGGGCCTTCCGTTTGTATAATAATGATCGGTAGGTTGGAAGTTTCAAGAATACCCTGTGCATGAAGTTGTACAGCTATAAAAAAACAAAACCCCAGGGTTGCTAAATACTTATTGCTCATTCGTCCCATTTATTTACTATGCAGTATTTCTTCTTTATTAAGTTTACGTTAATCTAAAATTAATAGCGGAGAAATTGGACAGGCTACTGAATGATTTTATGGGCGGCACCCAATATTATGACTACCCGTCGTTTCAGGTAGCCATATTTAGCCTTTTGCTTGCATTGGTGTTGAGTACCACCATTGCATTTACCTACAAACTGACCCTTGGCAGGTCTCATCTTTCAAATGGCTTTTTTCAGGCGATTGTGTTGAGCTCTCTGGTGACCTCCATGATCATGATGGCAGTAGGGGATAACCTGGCTGTTGGCTTTGGAATCATCGGTGCTGTAGCTATCATCCGATTCAGAACTAATATCCAGAACCCCAGAAATATCATCTTCATCTTTGTAGCGCTTTCTGTAGGTATTGCGACCGGTGTGTATGGATATGCAGTAGCTATCGCTGGTACAGGGATTTTTTGTATAACCGCATTTCTCCTGTATTGGTCTCCCTATGGCACGGCCGTTTCCTACGAATATGAAATCATCATCCAAACCAATGAGTCTCATACCATTGAAGCCTGTAAGCAATACCTTAATGACCATGCTTTAAGTTACGAGGAATTGGATTTGCGGTCACGCACAGAATTGGATGATAAATATGAGTTTAAGGCCGTATTTCCTGAGAAATTTCAAATGCGGGAGGCCTTTAATAGCTTAAATAGCCTGGAAGGCATTTCCAATGTAAGGATATCCAAACGTCAGATCAATGAACAACTGTAGTCGATGAAGAGATATGCTTTTTTTATATTCTGGTTAATGCTGATTGCGTTGCTGCTGGTCATTTCTTTCAACTATAGCAGTAAGGAATCGGCAATGTCGGCAGTTGTGGAGTCGCAAGTTACGGCTATCAGTTACCAGGAGCCGGTTATCGTCCAAGCCTTGTATGTGATACCCGGGCAGGAGGTAGCTCCGGGAGACACATTGCTAGTGGTAAGCAGACCTGATTTGGCATTATCTATCGAAAGAAAACAAAATGAGCTGGAGCGCATAACCACCCAAATTGTGCAGGAGCGTCAGGATTTTCAAAGAAGAATTGCACTTGATGAGATAGAACGATCCACCAGAATCAATCAATTAACGGCGGAGCGCAATGAGCTACAAGCCGAAATTCAGCGGAAGGAGAGCATTAGAAATCAATTTGCAGCCAACCGCAATACAGCAGTAGATACAGTAAGGCAGATCAGGCTGATAGCCCTGGAGCAGGAAATCGGTGAATTGAAAACCTACTACCTAAAGGAGCAGGAGCGCCAAAAATACCTGCTGGAGGAGCGTTTAACCCTTTTGGGCAAAGAGGAAGAATTGGTGAGGAAGGAGCTGGATGCTCTTCAAAATGATGCAGGGACATTGGTTAAAGTTGCCCGTTCCAAGGCCATTGTGGGAGCAGTAAATGTACAGCTGGACGAACTGGTATCGCCTTTCAAAACAATTCTATCGCTGTATGAGGTACATCCTTCCGTAATCAAAGCCTACATCATGGAGGGCTTTAGAGCCCCTGTAGCTCCGGGCGATAAAGTGAGGGTAACCTCAGAGTCCCGGCAGTACACCATCGAAGGGCGAGTGGTAGAATTGGGCGCTCGTATTACGACCATACCACCCCAACTGAACCAGAACACCACTACGCAGTATTATGGTCAGGAAATATTCATTACTATACCTAACGACAATCAATTTTTGAATGGTGAGCGGGTATTGGTATTCCCTAAAATTGAAGAAGTCCAGTGATGAGACAATTAATCATCGGGATATTGATGGTATGGTCGCTGCCTGTGCACTCTCAATCATCGGTCAATGCTTTTTTGGCTGCACCCATATCAGATATAGAATATAAGCGGGCTCAGGCTTCTTCGGCCTTTGCTGAAAACCATAAATTTCGCTCCCCATGGCTGCGTGAGTTCGATTTCCGATTCCGCACCAACGACACCCAGCTTGATGTGGAGGAATATCGGCTGAGATTGGGTTTATTAAACCCCTGGGAAATTCGAGCCAACCAGGGATACCGATCGCTGGTTCGGGAAAAATCTTCTATCGACTTGTTGAAGGCAGAAAATGAAGTGCTGCAAAGGCGTTTCGAATTGCTTATCGAGCATTATTTCCTGGATCGCAAAGTGAAGCTTATAGCGGCACAGCAGGATCTATTGAATGCCCAGTGGGAGATTTACATGAACACACCCGGCGATATTGCTGCATTAATAGAGTTGAAAAGAACCATGGCTGAGGTTAGGTTAGATTCAACTGAGGCAGTTCAAAAGGTAGCGTGGCTTTCGGATAGAATTAAAGGAGAGTCTGCCATAGAGCTGCGGTGGGATGATTTTGAATTGGTCCAACCTGAAATGATCATGGCAGTGGTTAATTCGATAGAAGCCACCGATGAGAATTTGTTTGAGGAGGAAATCCAACAGGAATTGGCCCTGGAAGAACAGCTGCTGCGTGTAGAAAAGGCAGAAGCTTTTAGCAATATCGGGTTTGTGCAGGCTGAATACGATATGGATAGACGCAATGAAAACAGAGAGTACCTGGGGTTTCAATTGGGCGTACAGCTGCCTTTGTTCAATACAGACAGACCGGATATTGAGCGTGCCAAATTGAGCATGGTTACCGAGCAAGTCAATGCTGCCTATGCCCGTGAAGAGTTTGCTCGTCGGCTCTTGGATTTTAAATCACGGCTGATGATGACTTATGAGCAATACCAGTTAGTTGAAAGTGAAAAACAATCACTATCTGAACTAGAAGCTTTGATGAGTAGATCCGACGTGGATTTGGATGCCTACCTTGAGCTTGCAGAATTTCAGTTTTACCTGGAAAACAGGAAGCATGTACTCCGTGCGACCTTGACAAGCCAGTACCTCAATATGCTTGGTTTTGTTGGCTCTTTTTCCAGAAGGCCATTAATCAATTATTTGTCTGAACAAATGGAAAACTTTGAATGGGCGGAGTAAACTAAACCAATCTAAACGGATATTATTTTGAATATTAAACATTAGCCTAAGCTATTTTCACTGCAGTCTTGACCCCAAATAAAGGTTGTAAGAATTTTACCTTTCTGATAATCAGCTCATATACCAGGCCGGAGATCCCAAAGGTACCAACCAGCATAAGCAGGAATTTGGCTGCAAAGGGCCAGTCAACCTGAAGCATGTAGTAGCCCAGAACGATAGTAACTGTTTGGTGCAGGATATAAAATGGGTAAACGGCTCTGTTCCAATAGCCTACAGCAGTTGATTTCTTGTTAAGCCAAATAGCAGCAAATCCGAAAATGGTCAGTATCCAGGCCCAAAAATTGATGACTTTTACTAAACCTTCGGTGAAATGAACCAACGTGGAATCTTCAATAAACAGCCATCTGATTGCCAATAGTGTAAAGCAAAACATACCAATGCCCAGGGTGTGGTATTTAAACCTATCAATCGCAATCCAAAATTCTTCTCTTACTTGAATCAGCACAAAACCATAAGCAAAAAGAAATAAGCTGCTTGTAAAATTAAACCAGTCCCAAAATAGGTTGTGCGTCACCGGGAAGAGAGGCTCAAGTAGCACCTCACAGAGGTACAGTGGAATTATAAACAAAAACAATGTCCATGGCTTCTGAATATTCAATCTGAGCCAGCTGGTAAATTTATTTTGCGGGTTATTGCGGAAATAAACAAATAGCGGCGTTAACACAATGGAATAGACCAGTAAATAGGGGAGAAACCAGAGGTGATGCCAGCTGATATTGCCTTCAGGGTAAACACCCTCATAAGCCGGGCCGGAGAGAAATGCCAGGTAGCTACCTGTAAAATCTCCATTTACAAGTCTTTCTATGTAGACCTGTGGCGGGATGATCATCAGCATACCAAAAGCAAGGGGTATGCCGAGTCTTTTGAGGCGTTCGACTATAAACTCCCCTTTGCTCCGATAAGATAAAGCAAAGGCCGTCCCCATTCCGGAAATCACAAATAGTATAGGGAGTCGCCATTGATTGATGAAAAGCATTGGCCACTGCAACCAGCGATAGGTTTCAGGGTTTTTGATATGCCAGCCCCAGGGCACAAAAAACATTCCTACATGGTAAAAAATGAGGAGGCCAAAAACGATGACTCTCAACCAATCCAGGTCGTAACGACGTATTTTTTCCATACCCTAAAAAATGACTAAAATGCCAAAGGACTTTAATTATGAAATATGATTAGTTCAAAAAAGTATTTGCTGAATACAAAGTAAATGGAATGGCAACTAATTATGATATTATTACTACTACAGGATTCGAAATATTTTTATTCACTGGCTTTTGCACCTGGTTTACCCTCCTTCAAATTGTAATAGATACGTTGGGTAGGATAAGCAAAATCAATATCATCTTCTTTTGCAAAACTCTTTAAAATATCTTCCCAGATGATATGCTCTGTTCCTCTTCGCTTTCTTGGGTTTACCAAATATCGCAAGGTGAGTTTTACGCCACTATCTTCTACTGAAGTATAAACTATAGGAGTGAGGGAGGTGTAAAATATCATAAACTTTTCTGAGGCTTCTAGAAGCTTGCGCTCAGCTTGTTTACTTAAAGACTCAGCATGTCTTTTGACTATTGTTTCAAGTGACCCTTTTGCTTTTTCCCAGTTGCTCTCAAAAGTAACAGTTACGCTCATTTCATTCCATATATAGAGAAATCCCTGGGTGAAATTGGCTTGTGGCTCTTTAAATATCCGTCCATTAGGGATATGGATTATTCTACCTGTACTTTGATCTGCGTCCACCCAATTATTGATTTCATTGATGGTGAATTGAAAGAACCGTACATCTATAACATCACCTGCTACTCCACCTATTTCAATTCGATCCCCTATTTTGAATGGTTTTCTAACTACAAGAAAAAACCAACCTGCCAGATTAACAATAGGGTCTTGTAATGCAATTGCTAAACCCGCCGTTACTAATCCTAAAAAAGTAGCCAGTGATCCAATCCGATCTACCCATATGGCACCCAGGGATAGAATCAATAGGACATAATAGGTGTTTTTGATACCATTTTTCCAGGTGTATCGATCTTTTGGATCAAGCGTTTTTTTGAAAATAATATTGATGGCAAATATCCTTATGCCATACAGTGAAAAGATCAATATGATGGATAAGAGTAACTTCCATTGTAAGTCCTCACTAAGCTGCCAATTCTTTTCAATCCATTCGGTAATGTTCATAAGTTGTGCTTTGGAATGGAAATGTAAGTTAAGTAATTGATTATTCTGTGATATAAAGGCCTATGGTCAATAACCAATAACCGGCTTGTAGGTAAGGGCACCAAAAGGGGTGCAATGCAATCGAAAAACTTCATCAATAGACAACATTGGTCCTCATTATCAATGATTGGTTTAAATCAATATTCATCCTGATATAAATGTATAAAACGGATTCATTAGTTTTAATTTCAGTTCGTTAGTATCCACAATGTATTTAAAACCACAAGCAGCACTCAACAAAGCCTATCGAAGACAAAAGGTCAATCGCAATGAGATTGAAACCTTCCGAAAGAACCTGTCATATTTATTGCAGGAGCTGAATGAGGATGAATCTGAGGAGCATTTAAAAAATGATGTGACATACTTCCTGAATGAGACCTGGTATAAAGATGAATACCTGATCAACACGAAGGGCAGAACGGATTTGGCCATCTACAATGAAAAAACAGCCAAAAGTTCGGTGGGTGTATTGCTGGAAGTGAAAAAGCCGGGCAACAAGGCTGAGATGGTCTCCCAAAAAAACCTGAATACCAAAGCCCTTCAGGAGCTGCTATTGTATTATCTCAGGGAGAAATACGAGCATAATAATGGAGACATCAAGCACCTGGTAGTGACCAATATTTATGAATGGTTCATCTTTGATGCCACGCAATTTTATGATCATTTCTATAAAAACAAGGTGCTTAAAAAGGACTTTGAAGCGTGGAGCAGCCAATCCTTGGAAAGCAGCAATACGGATTATTTCTACAAAGAAATTGCCGCCAAGTATATCGCTGAAGTAGCCGACCAGCTTACTTACATCTGGTTCGATTTGAGGGGTTTTGAGTCCGCACTTAAAAAAGAAGCCGACTCCAAAAACCTCATTGCGCTGTATAAAGTGCTGTCGCCGGTGCACCTGCTCAAAAAGCCCTTTGCTAATGACAGCAACAGCCTCAACAAGCAATTCTACCACGAACTGCTCCACATTATTGGGTTGGAAGAAGCAAAGCAGAAAGGCAAAAAGGTCATCCAGCGCAAAGCAGAAGGTAAACGCATAGAGGGGTCATTTTTGGAGAACGCCATCATCACCATGGATGAGCGCGACCGGTTAAATGGGTTAGATCGGCCTTCGCATTTTGGTGATACCCAGGAGGCGCGGTTATATGCGGTTGCGCTGGAACTGTGTATCACCTGGATCAACCGGATCCTTTTCCTCAAGCTGATGGAGTCACAGCTGGTTACCTACCACAAAGGCGATCAGGCTTATCGATTTCTTGATATCAAAACGGTACCCAATTACGATGCACTGGAAAGCCTCTTCTTTGGTGTGCTGGCCCGGCGCATGAAGGACCGCTCGGACCGATACAAGGAGAAATACTCAAAGGTACCCTACCTCAATAGTTCCCTGTTTGAGCCTACCCGATTAGAAGAGGTGATGACTGTGACTATGCTCAATAATAACCTTGAGCATGAGTTGTATTCAAGAACGGTGCTTAAAGATGCAAATGGCAGGCCGCTCTCCGGAAAAATGGATGCGCTGGAGTACCTGTTCCGCTTTTTAGAGGCTTATGACTTTAGCAGTGAAGGCAAAGAAGAAATACAGGAAGAAAATAAATCACTGATCAATGCCTCTGTGCTGGGGTTGATCTTCGAGAAAATCAATGGCTATAAAGACGGTTCCTTTTATACCCCGGGGTTTATCACTATGTACATGTGCCGGGAGACGATCCGCCGGGCGGTAGTCCAAAAGTTTAATGAGCATAAAGGCTGGAAGCTGGAATCCTTTGATCAGCTCTATGATAAAATTGATGACAAGCGAGAGGCAAACGAAATCATCAATAGCCTGAAAATTTGTGATCCGGCGGTGGGTTCAGGGCATTTCCTGGTTTCCGCGCTCAATGAGATCATCGCCATCAAGTCTGAGCTGAAAATCCTGCTGGACCGGGACGGGAAAACCCTGCGTGACTATGAAGTGACCATCGAGAATGATGAGCTGATCGTAGAATCTGAAGGGGAACTTTTTCAGTATGCCATAGGAAATAAAGAGAAACAGCGCGTGCAGGAAACCCTGTTTCACGAAAAGCAGACCATCATAGAAAACTGCCTTTTCGGAGTAGATATCAACGCCAACTCTGTAAAGATCTGTAGACTCAGGCTATGGATAGAGCTGCTGAAGAATGCCTACTACAAAAACGAGGAAGAACTAGAGACGCTTCCCAATATTGACATCAACATCAAGACAGGAAACTCGCTCATTAGCCGCTTTGATTTGGATGTGGACATCAGCGATGCTTTGAAAAAGAGGACGGGGGCGGCCTCCCGCTGGGACATAGATACCTACCGCAATGCAGTGTCTAACTATAAGAATGCTACCAAAAAAGAAGATAAGCGGCAGTTTGAGCGATTGATTGACAGCATCAAAAGCGATTTTGAAACGGAGATTAGTAAGAAGGATAAAAGATGGGTAAAAGCGAAAAGGCTAAAGGATGAGATCACCAAGCTCACCACACAGACCAGTTTGTTTGATATGGGAGCCAGGGAAAAGAAGCAATGGGAAAAGGATGTGGAAACCAAAACCAAAGCACTGGATAAGCTGGAAAAGGAAATTGACGAGATCAAGAACAATAAGATCTATGAAGATGCCTTTGAATGGCGGTTTGAATTTCCTGAGGTGCTTGACGATAAGGGGAATTTCTTGGGCTTTGATGTAGTGATTGGGAATCCGCCTTATGTTACAGGATCATCGTTTAGAGATTCTCATAATTATTTTAGAGATAATTATTCTACAGCAGAGTATCAACTTGACTTATATCCATTTTTTATGGAGTTGTCAGTTAGAATAGGTTCTAATGGCTCAAGTATCTCGATGATCACTCCAAATTCTTGGTTAAAAAATTTGAAGATGGAAAAGACGAGAGATTTTATCTTAAATAAAGCCACAATAATATCGATTAACCCGAATATATCAAGTGCCTTTGAGGAGGCGCAAGTCGACACACTAATTTTTATTGCAGAAAATGATAATAGAAAAAGTGATGTAGATGTATGGGAATTTTTTGATCAGGGATATCGCTTTAAGCATACAATGAAATCAGATTCATTCCTTGAAAATGAAGGACTAGTTCTTGATGTTGAAGTAAGTCCAGAAATCAGGAAATTGCTAAGAAGGGTTAGAAGTAAGAGTGTCTATTTAGAATCATATTTTGACATTACAAGAGGTGTCAATCCATATGATAAATATACTGGTCAAAGTAAAGAAGTAATTAAGTCAAAAGCGTATCATTCTGACCATAAAAAAGATAAGACATTTGTCCCTGAACTTCGAGGTAAACATGTGGGCACTTTTCAGATTCAATGGGACAACAAACATTTTATTAGTTACGGTGATTGGCTTGCTGCTCCCCGGGAAAAGAAGTTCTTTGAAGGTAAAAGAATTCTATTTCGAGAGATAATTGGCGAAAGATTTATTTGCACGGTTTTAGATGAGGATTTCATAAATGATAGGAGTCTCTACATTGCTAAGCCAAAGGAAGAAGTCAATGTGGTGTTTACTTTAGGAATTCTAGCATCTAAATTACTTGTTTGGCTTTTCAGATATGAGAAAAATGAATTCGATGATTTGTTTCCAAAAATAAGAGTTGCAGAATTTAAGAAGTTGCCAATTCCTCGAAACATACCATCACAAATTGAAAATCAAATTTCTAAAATGGTTAATGAAATTCTTGATACTAAAAGAAAAGACCCTAATACAGAAATTGACCATAAAATCAGTAAAATCGACCAATTGGTGTATGAGTTGTATGGGTTGACGGAGGAGGAGATCAAGATTGTGGAAGGGGGTTAAGGTGAAGTTGAGAAAAGAATCTTTCAAACAGTTATCCGGGGCTGTCAACTTTCAAAAAATTGATCACTTGAAAGCGGGTAATTACAAGGCATTGCCAGTTACGCTTGATGGAGATGCACCAAAACAATACATCAAAGCTTATTTCTATTTCAAAAACTGTCCAAGAAAGTCTAACCCTAAATTGTGGGATGGATATTATGCTAAATTTGGAAGTAAATCTTACCCTCACGAATCTGTGGTAGAATTTGCCATCAATAAGATCGGTGAAGCTCTGGGACTTAAAATGAATGAAACCAAGCTTGTAGTAGCCAATGGTCAGATTAGATTTTTAAGTAAAGACTTTATTAGACCAGGCAAAAGATTAATTCATGGAACAGAAATACTGGCAGAATATTTTGAGGATAAGATTTTTGTAGAGCAAGTCAATAAAGATCGTAGAACCCGGCGGGAATTTTTCACTTTCGATGAGGTAGAAAATGCCATTCACCATGTTTACGAAGAGGAAGCTAAAAGTATCCTCCACAATTTGGTCCAATTGATAACCTTTGATGCCATTGTTGGTAATAATGATCGTCATTTTTATAATTGGGGTGTAATTGGAGATACAAGAAGGAATACTGAACAGTCAGTAGAATTTGCCCCTATTTATGATAGTGCCAGAGGTTTGCTTTGGAACCTTGGGGAAAAAGAAGTCAAGAGGCTTTATAAGCAGTCCCTTACAGACCCCTCCTTTATTGAAGGGTATTGTAATAAATCAAAACCAAGGTTTAGCTTTAGTGACAATACCAATGCTAATCATTTTGAGCTAATTAGCCACCTGGCTGAAGATCATTCTTATAAGTCTACAATTTTGAATTTGGTAAATGAGCAAAAAGAACAATTATCTTTGCAGAAACTTACAGATACCGTTTCAGCGTTATTCGACAAAGAGCGTGTTGATTTGATGGTAAGAATTTTAAGACATAGATTCTTAAAAATAAGGAGGCAGTTATGAGTTTGTGGAGAAAACTATTTAGTAAAAGTGATGATTATTTTGCAGTGGATCAATCACATACTTTTAGGTTTATCTTAAAAATAGATGATATACCTGTTGGCTATTTGGAAACTGAAAATGGTTACTGGAAATTTTATTATTCAGATGAATTTAAAAACCAAAATGAATACAGAAGACTAACTGGTTTTTCAGATTTGAACAAAACCTATAAGTCTGAAGAGTTATGGCCATTTTTTAAAACACGAATACCAGGTTTAAAACAGCCGATGATTCAGGAGATTATTGAAAAAGAGAAACTGGATAAAAACAATGAAGCCGCTTTACTCAGAAGGTTTGGTAACAGAACAATGACAAACCCATACATTTTAGAAGCATCTTGATATGAAAGTGTGCCAGCTAAAACGTATAAGTGTTGCGCCATAAAATCCCAACATAAACCCGGCTTTCAGTAGGGTTTACTTTTTTACAAGCTTTGCTGCCATTATGCGTCTTATTACGATCGACTAAAAATCAGCTTGTTGGTGTTTCCACCAGTAAGGACGAAAGTAAGCATAAGATAAGCAATTGGATAATACCGGGTATTATTTGCCCAACCAGGCGTTCCTTAATTTTTGCTGTTGTGGTGATGGCGCACCCATCAGTTTTAATTCAAAATCAGTTTTATTTTCCACCTCTATCGCCCTGGCTTTCAGCTTTGTTTTTTTAAGCTTCCCGTTTTTATCCCTCAGCACTGTAATCTTCACCTTATCGCCAGGAGCTGTATTGGCTTTGAAGTCCTCAAAAATCTCAAGATAGTTGTTGAAATCTACCTCCTGTTTGTTGAGACTAAGGATTTCATCACCTTCCTGATAGCCAACAGCCCTGCCAAAAGCATCCATACCTATTTCATTGGCCACCACAAAGCGCTCTGTTTCCGGGTTTAGCGTAAAGTTCACATTGCCCAGGCTGATCGTTTTTACCATCTCAGGTCTGGAGAATTCAATCCCCACAATATCAAACAAATCACGATACGGAAGAGGACTGCTCCCTGCAACATAGGTATCCAGGAAATCCTTGATAGATGGGTCTGTGATTGATGCTATTTCATCGAATAACTCTTCGTCCTTAAAGCTCCTGTCTTTGCCATAGATGTCTGCCAGGTCATCCATAAGCATCTCTAGGTTATACTTGCCGTCAGACCATTCCAGAAGTTTAATATCCAGAGCCATACCTATAAGAGCCCCTTTTTGATATACGTTTTGGTATTGATCCTCATGTTCGCCCAAGGCTAACCGGCTCAATTCAGTGAATGGGAGGGTATCGTTGTATTTTTTGGAAGCTTCAATTTTTCCCTTGAGTACCGACAGATAGCTGGCTACTGACATCAGTCCTTCCCTGACCTGGATGTTTCCGGCAAAATATTCAGTGACACCTTCATAGAGCCATAGGTGGATAGACATTTCGGGATTGATAAAGTCGAAGTTGCCGATCTGCTCGGCATGGATGTTGAGCGGAGTGATGATGTGTAAAAACTCATGGGCAGCCACATCGCGGATTGTCTGAGCCAGAAATGCAGGATTGAATTCAGGCAAAGAATACAGCGATGAATAGGAGTGCTCCAGTGCACCATAACCACCCGAGCCACTTGGTCCATCGAGCAGATAGATCAGAAAAGCATAGCGATCGACAGGTAGCTCACCCCCCAGATATGATTTGGTAGCATTCAGGATTTCCTCCACATTGCTCATCACAAAATCGGCGGTCAGCATTTTTTTTGGAGAATACACAGAGACAAGGATTTCTGCGCCACCCACATTAAGGGTCGCCGTATCAGGCCTGCAATACAGGATTGGCGAGTCTGCCAGTTCGAAGTAGCCAGGTGCTACATATATGTCGCGCAAGCTATCATTCACAACTTTTTCAAGTGCAGTAGCGCCAAACATATAGGCAGGCCTTTTGATAGTTATTTCATAGGCACGCTCTTTCATGCCTTCCAGGTAGCCGATAAAGCCATAGGTGTTAAGCACAAAGGCCGTATCAGCCTGGATGCTTGTGCCTGCAGGCTCAAAAATGAAGTTAGGTTTATCAGTGTCGTAAGAATCTTCAACCCAATAGCGGATTTCTGCCAGCGTAGAGGCGTCATTAATTCTTCTTCGGTTGGGTGTGAGGCTATCCACCACCATTTTTTCCCCATCAAGGTTGTAGGCTTCAAATCGATTGATAAACCTCCCAAAATCATAAATGGAATAGGTACCAGGCACCATTTTAGGAATTTGAAATTCTATCTGGTCCTTATCTACAGGCGGAGTATTGATTATAACCTGCAATTGATCATTTTCAGGAGCATTTAAATCTATTAAAACCCTATACTGTGTTTGCTCTCCTTGTCCGAATAGAGGGACAATAACAGAAAACATGAAAACAATCAGGTAAAAGCTGCGAAAAACTGCTGACATATATGTGTTGTGATTTATAATTTTGAGTGTGTCAATTACCTAATAAACGGGCAATCTATTAAAAAGAACATCTAAACGTAAAAAACATTTCATCTCTCATCTGTCATGCCAAAGCCATTAAAAATTTTACTGAAAATACTGGGGTTCTTATTGTTGAGCGTAATTACAGGCGCTATCATTGTTTATTTTTTCATCGAGTCGCAGGGCTTCAGGTTTGTTTCTGAAAAGGCCGGTGCTCCATTCCCAATCACTGAAGAGGTAGGACAAACACCATCGCCATATCCCGTTGTGGAGGATACTACCATCCAAAATGTAATTATTTTGATTGGTGATGGAATGGGCATTAACCAGGTGGAACTTACCCGCTACAGATATAAGGGCATAAATGGTCGGTTGGAGATGGAGCGGTTGCCGTTTTTTGGATTGGTAGAAACCAAGCCCGCTGATGATGAGCTGATAACCGATTCTGCTGCAGGAGCTACTGCTTTGGCCACCGGCAAAAAAACACGAAATGGCATGGTGGGCATGACACCCGATAGTGTAGTGGCCCCAACAATATTGGAGGCCCTCCAAAAGCGGGGCTGGTCCACCGGACTTATCACCACGAGTGCTATTACCGATGCTACCCCTGCTTCCTTCGCCACCCATGTGCCTGACAGGGGTATGCAACATGAAATTGCTATGCAGATGGCGGCCAAGAAAATCAACTTTCTGGCCGGTGGTCGGGCAGGATTTGAAGGTATTTATCCTACTCAAAAAATGGCCATTGATAAATATGCTCAAAAGAACCTGGGGTATACCGTCATTAAAGATCGAAGAGACTTTGCCGAGTTGAATGACTCGTTAAATATGGTGCTGTTTGATAATGTGCCTGACGATGTGACCAGCAAACGTTCAGAGGCCATGGCAGATTTATCTGTATTGACACAGCTGGCCATCGATAAGCTCAGCCAAAAAGGGCCGTTTTTCCTTATGGTAGAGCAGGAGGGCACAGATACCGGCGGGCATGTGAATGACGCTGATTACCTCACCGAAAGCCTCAAAGAGCTTGATGATGCGGTGGCTGTAGCTTTGAAATTTGCCGAACAAAATCAGCAGACCATTGTACTGGTGACGGCAGATCATGAAACAGGAGGACTCACCTTTAATGAGGGGGCCAGAGGTAAAGCGGTGCAGCTAAACTGGGCAACCACCCGACATACAGGGCAGCCAGTGCCATTGTATGCCTATGGGCCTTATGCGCATTATTTCAGTGGGAAAATGGATAATACAGATGTGCCTAAGCGACTGGGTAGGGCACTGGGTCTGATAGAGTTTAGGTAGGTCAGCTTTGTAAACCCTATAGCTTAGGTAAGGACTTTTTCGAGTAATATCCTGGATTCTGCATTATTGGGATAGGACTTAAACCCCGTGATGGTAAACCCATTACGTATGGCAAAAAGCAGCATATGCCTGTGTTGGTTTCGGGTTTTCATACGGAGCTTTGTATAACCCTGGCTCGCAGCCCAGTTTTCCATTGAATCGGCAAGTTTTTGCGCTATGCCCATACGGCGAAAGTCCGGCAACACACCTCCCATCCAGGAATAAAAACTACCGTCATTGTCCCTCGTATAGCCAACTTTAAACCCAACAGGCTCATTTTCCACCAGCGCAATTAAAACCAATGCCTGGTGAGCAGATTCGAGGCGATTTTTGTAGTCATTTAATACCGGTGGATCGTCAAATTCAGGTATAGCCCTGCTTACTGCCACCGCTTGCTCAGCATTGCCTTCTATAATTTTAATTGGCGGGATCTTTGAGTACATAAGGTCCTTTGAAAAGCACTTTTCGGTCGGGATCCAATTCTACACGGTCTATTTCTCCCGGCAACCGGTAGCTGTATTCTCTGGCTGTATACCCTACATCAATGGTTTCAAGAATAGGTTCTTTCTCGTTTTGCAAATAAATCGCCAAATCCATTTTAAGGTTATTGAATGCAAGTGCTTGCTTTTGGCTGATTCGCACATAAATGCGATCACCTGCATTGCTTTGGCGCCACTGCCACTGAATATCAGGCACACCGGGCTGCATGAGCCACCGGTCAAAGAAATAACCCAAATCCATGCCGCTGATTTCCTCCGCCAGTTGCTGGAAATCACCGGTGAGGGCATTTTCATCGCGATAGGTTTGGAAATACTGCCGGATCAGTTCATGAAAGGCGGCATCACCTATTTTTTGTCGTAGCATGTGGAGCACCCAGGCAGCCTTCTGATAGGTGTAGGGGCTTAGTACCTCCTTGATTGCAAGTGTGGTATCTACTACGGCAAGTCTTTTATTTTTCTCGTAAAATGCTACCACCCGATCCCGGGCTGCTTCCAGATCTTGTTTCATGGCATCAATGCCCATGCTGTTTTCCACGTAAATCATGGTCAGGTAAGTGGCAAAGCCCTCGCTAAGCCAGACGTGGTGCCAGTCATTTTCTGTTACCGAATTGCCAAACCACTGGTGGGCAATCTCGTGCGCTAGGAGCTTGTCATTGTCTGCATTGCCATCTACCACACTCTCATCATAAAATATATTACCTGCGTTTTCCATGCCCCCATAGCGTGTGGTTGACTGTACATTGGCCAGCTTTTCGTAGGGGTATTCGCCTATGTATTCCACAAAAAAGTTTAAGATTTCAGGTGCGGAGGCAAAGTCCCTGAAGCCATCAGGCTCTGCAGCATCGTATATCCATGAAGTAACCGGCACATTGCCCACTTTGCCACTTTCCTGCACGGCAAATTCTGCCATGCCTAATACAGCCACTTTCATCGGTATGGGGGTGTCCATTTTCCAGTGGGTAAGCATGCGTCCTTTGGATTGGCGATCTTCACCAATAAGGCTGCCATTGGCAATAACCTTGAAATCGCGGGGCCCGGTTATTTTAAATTCCATGGTGGCTTTATCCGAAGGGTGGTCTACACAGGCCAGCCAATGGCGAGCTCGATCCGGCCAGTTATCTCCAAATGCCACCATTTTACCAAATTGGTTAGGCTTCATGATGAGGCCATCAAAAGGCCTACCGCTGTATTGGATGGTATAGCTGGCTTTTGTCCCTGCAGCAGCACCGCTTTCAATGGTCAGCCGATCATTTTCATGGGTATAGGTTACTGGTGAACCATTTTTTAAGACACCCGTCACTTGCATTCCTGTCTGGTCATCATTGATGTCATCAAGATCCAGTGCAAATGCATCAGCAGGGCCCGATGTAAATAAAATATCGATGGTCGTATTACCTTCTATTCTTTGCTCATCAGGAAACACCTCCAGTTCAAATACATAATGCTGTACATCAATAGTAGTGTCTTTGGGATAGGCATCTTTTGCAAAACCCCAACCCACACTGCTAAATGTCAGCAAAACAGAAAATATCATTACCAGTAGTTTATTGCTTCCCATAGTTTTGAATATTCAGAAAGTTGAAAATTAGTGTTTCTGGAAGAGTATCGAAAGTTTTCTTTCATCCTTATAACTCACAAACGATGCTTTTAGGTTGAGCCGGTATTTGTAGTTGATTTTGCCAACCTTTCAGTGCTGGCAATGATTTGTATTTTATTTGTAAGCATTGCATGTGAAACAAAATGCAAAGCTGAATTGAATAGAAAATTGCTTTTTACTTTTTGAAAGAGTTTGGTTATATACATTGACTTAGTTGCTGCAAGGATCAGGCAATGTAAGATTCTGATTCAGTGTTTTGGCGATTTTAAAATCTTTGCAGGCAAGCTTAAGGTCGTTGACGAGCAGGGCATTTTCGCCACGGATGATATAGTTGTCTATACTATCCGGCCACATCTCGATCGACCATTTTGCAGCTTTGATTGCTTTATCATGCGCACCGGTTTTGCCATACGTATCGGCAAGGCCCACATATAGCTCATAATGATTTTGGGGGATTACTGATGCCCTTACAATCAGTGGAAAAGCCTTTCCGAATATAGCTTGGTATTCCTCTGTAGCTATCTTACTTCCCCATTCATAATAATGCAACGCCTGGTCGTAATCCTTGATCACGTCTTTATAAACCTCAGCAATTCGAAGTATTACATCTATGCTTTTGTAACCATTGACAATCATCAACCGAAGTATTTCGAGTCCTTCTTTATAATCCTGGTTGCCGAGGTAGCAATTGGCCAAGATCTTCCGATGCTGGGTTGTGCGTGTAATGGGATAACCCTCAATAATCGAAAAATAATGGATGGCTTCTTTGAATTTCTCTTGCTGATAGGCAAGCTCACCTCGCTGATACAGTTCGGTGATCAGGTTGCTTTTGTATTCATCAATATCCTTTTCACCGGCCCGGCTTCCACCCAATTGGTCCAATAAATTGAGGCTGGCTTTGTAGTTGCCCAGGTCGTATTCGTCCTTGGCCTCCTCAAATACTGCTCGGCGGGCTTCCAGCAATGCGAGGTATTCCTGCTCATCGTAATATTCTTTGGCTTCAATGCCTGCCATTACCAAACCACCAACCACTACGGCAAATAAAAATGCGAAGAGGGTAGCCTTAAGGTTTTCTTTGGAAAAAACCTGGCTATAATCCACGCGGGTAGCTTTTTTTCTTTGGTTATAAGAGTAGGGTGGAGGCGTACCCTGATGGTAATTGGCCCTGCGCCGTGGTGATGTGTAGTATCCTTCAAAGCTTTCTTCGCCATATTTTAGCTTAAGATCGTATCGCGAGCGGGCATAGGGGTCTGATAATACCTGGTAGGCGTTATTGATCTCTTTGAAAAGCTCCTCTGTATCTGGATTTTTGTCCGGATGAAAAGCTACAGCCTTTCTTTTATAAGCTGCTTTGATTTCAGCTGAGGTAGCATTTTCGCTTACATCCAGTAATTGATAATAATTTATCACGCCAAAACAGGATTATTTTTAGACTAACGATAAAACTACTATTTAGTGAAATCAGTTTCTGATTTTTTTTATCAGAAAGTAATGAGGCTAAGAAGATTGGTAGAGTGTGAGGACTTTTGGATGTCTTTTGCCTGATAAACAAATACTTCACCAAGGCCTAAAGATTCTATCGATAATTGATTTTCGCTGCGATGAATTTTGCCAAGCAAGGAGCCTGTACCGGTTACTCTCCATTGCTCTGGCTCAGCTACTGCTATGTAAATGGTAAATGCTGCCGCACGATTAAAAAAGAGCCGTTTCCAGTTTTCTGCGTAATAATATCTTGATGAATTAATTTGAAGCGTATTGTGGCTTATCTGCCATGAAATATCATCGATAAGGTCGGAGGGACCTTCAATCATTACCTTATTTTTAATATTGGAGGTAAATACAATCTTTCCCGGCACAGAAATGCTGATTTGTTCAAAAGTCAGGGAGTCTACAGCTTTTATTTTGGTCGTTTCAGGCTGCAAAATTTTGCTCGATTCCAGGTGGAGGCACCACCCTATCAAGGCCAAAAGCAGAAGGAATACCGGAAATTCTTTTTTCATGGAATATGAATACCTTTTTCATTAGATGTAAAAAAGGATGCATGGGTTGCACCGATTTTATTAATCTTTGTTAAATGGCTGAGCCCAAAGAAAAGGTCATATTGCCTGAGCGCTATTTTTTAGATTATTTCCGGTATGTCTGCGATTTTGTGCAGGAGATGTATCCGGATTTGGTCGGTCCACAGCAGGAGTTTATTGATGCATTTTTCAATCTCCCGGTAGAGGCACAATGTCTTTATCTCAGACTAAACAATAGAAAGGGCTGTTTTTTTAGGCTTGAAAAGCTGACATACCCGGAAATTTCTGATATCGAAAAAGCTGCAGGCGTACTTTGTGAATTGGGATTTACCCGAATGGCTAAAGATGACGATCCTCTAGCGGAATTACTACCTATATTCACAAAAGGTGAGTTGGTCAATATTTGGAATAAATCGTTTCCGGAATCCACGGTGAAGCAGTCCTCTTTAAGACCGGCAATTGAAGCGTTATTTCTGGATGCCGGGGATGCGGAAATGCTTAATGCAGAAGCCAAAGTCATTGTTCAGCTTCAAGTAGAGCATGTCGAGCTAATTAAAATCATGTTTTTTGGACAGCCCTATGGTGACCTCAATCAATTTGTAGCCAGGGATGTCGGCCATGTGCTTACACCTTTTGAAAAGCAGAAGTCATTCAAGAGGCTTTTTGAAAAAAGAGGGCAGATTGACGAACTGTGGAAATTGTTATGCTGGTATGAGGAGTTTAAGTTTCTGCTGACCCAGGAAATTGAACCGGATCAACTAGTTACATGGATAAAGCCCAAAGTAGTTAGACTGGAGGGTGTTTACCCAACCACCCGGGTCATATCTGACAAATTTTGCTATAAAGTCGGTGTGTATTTTGAACAAAATGGATTTTTGGATGAGGCGCTAAAGTTTTTTGCGCTTTCTGAACGGCCAGAGGCGTACCGGCGCAGGCTTATGGTGTTGAATAAACTAAAGGATGTAGAAGAAACGCTAGCGTACGCTCGTTGGCTAAGTAAGAAAGGCAAAAATGCTACGCTCAAAATATTGGGGCAGGACTACTGCGCCCGACTAGAGGATGGAGCCAGGGTCCAAAGAACCACCGACCGCCTGAAACAGGCCCGCATGATAGAGGTGTATTATGATAAGGCATGCCGTATTGAAGGAGCCGTACTTGACTACTACAGAAATATTGGCTACCAGGGTTTCTTTAGTGAAAACTACACCTGGAGGAGTCTGTTTGGCCTGATATACTGGGATATCCTCTATGATTTTAGCAGTGATGCTATTCATCAACCATTGCAACGGGTGCCCAGCGATTTGTATGATGGCTTTTACGAGAAAAGGCAGGCAGCATTGGAAAATGTGTTCGAAGCTATTCCAACCTTAGAATTACTGGCGGAGCATTTACACAACACCATCATTACAAAAAAGGGTCAGGCTAATCCTTTTGTGCATTGGCATGAAAATCTAGGGGAACATATTCAGGAATATCTGAATTGGTTGAATATTGAGCAAATCAGGGCGGTGCTTACGGAAATGGCTAAAAACCCAAAGGAAAATGCAACCGGCTTTCCTGACCTCTTTGTTTTCAACGATCAGGAATATGCTTTTTATGAAGTGAAGTCCCCAAATGACCACCTTTCTGCACAACAATGGTATTGGATTAATTTTTTTGAAGAGGTTGGCATCTCCGTCGATATTTTAAAAACACGTTGATCATGGCATTAAAAATTACCATCGGCATATTGATTGTTATTTTGCTCTTAGCGGTGGTTTTTGCCATACCTTATTATGAAAAGACCTGGGCAGTAATCATTTTCTTCCTGGGCTACATAGTACTGGCCTGGGCGGTATTAAATGCAATCCGCAAAAAGGAAAATTAATATTGTGTTTTAGCGCTCCTTGTAGGGGCATTAATTAATATATTTATCCAAAAGGTATAAGCGGGAAGACTAGTTCATGAATGATGCTAATTTTTTTTGGACTTAATCCTTAGAAAGAAAATTGAATATGAAAATATTGATGCTCGGATGGGAGTATCCTCCTAATATTTCAGGAGGATTGGGAATAGCCAGTCAGGGTCTGGCTTCTGCCTTAGCCAAAAGTGGCGTCAATGTTGATTTCCTGGTGCCATCGGTAGCCAATCAGACAAAATCACTGAAGGCTAAACTAAAACTGCTTGATGCCAACGATTACCCTACCACCACCATCAAAGATCAGGAGTGGTGGGAAGAGGTGACACGGCAGGTTAAGGTTCTACGCATCGGCAGCAAGCTTATGCCCTACCTTACGAGGGAAGAATTCGAAGAGATCAGAGAAGAAAAATCGCTTCAAAAAAAATCTAAAGCAGAGGAGATTGTCCTTGAAAAAATTGAGCTGAAGGGTGGATATGGACCAAACCTTATGGAGGAGGTTATGAAGTTTGCACTAGCTGCCAAGAACCTGGTGGAGCAAAATGATTATGATCTGGTGCATGCACATGACTGGATGACCTTTGAGGCGGGATTGCTGATTAAAAAGTCGAAGCAAATTCCTCTGGTTGTGCATATCCATTCTACCAGTTATGATCGTAATCCAGTTGGGATTGATCCTCAAATATTCGAGATGGAAAAAGCAGGAATGCTGGAGGCCGATCATATCATTACAGTATCAAAAAGGGTAGCTGAGGATCTGCATAAGCATTATGGGATCATCAAAAATAAAATTACTGTGGTTCATAATGCTATCGGTACCACAACAGCAAAGCCGGCTTTCAAAAAGCCCGGAGCAGCGCCAAAAGTGCTTTTTGCAGGCAGGCTGACAGAACAAAAGGGCCCTTCAAAATTTATAGACATTGCTACCGACCTGCTCCAGGACCTGCCTACTGCTAAATTTTCTATAGCCGGAGATGGTCACCTGAAAACAATGCTCGAGGAGCGCGTAAAGCGAACCGGACTTAGCAATCATTTTCATTTTCTGGGCTTCAAGGCGCATAAGGCCATGAAGAAAATATTGGAAGAGCACGATCTGGTATTGCTGCCGTCCCTTTCAGAGCCCTTTAACCTGGTAGCTGTAGAGTCAATTATGGCAGGCACACCGGTTATCATTTCCAGACATGCCGGTGTTACAGAAGTAATCCCTTCACTGAGGAGCATCAATCATTGGGATACTTATCAATGGGTTAAGCAATGCAAGCTACTGCTTTCAAACCCTGCCAGGGCGAAAGTCTACTGGGAAAAACTCTACGATGAAACAAAACGGCTGCAATGGAACTTCCCGGCGCGCGAGGTAAAAAACCTTTATCAAAAATTAATTTGAACGTAAGCGTATGCTGAGTTTTTGGGAAAAGGACACTTTTCTGAACTATGACTTCATTGTGGTGGGAGCCGGAATCACCGGGCTTTCTACCGCTATTTCAATTAAAGAGCAAAAGCCCAAAAGTAAAATCCTGGTTTTAGAACGGGGCCTTTTGCCAACTGGCGCAAGTACCAAAAATGCTGGCTTTGCCTGTTTCGGAAGTGTCACCGAGCTTTTGGCCGATCTGAAATCTATGACGCAAGATGAACTGCTCAATCTTGTGGAGCGTCGGTACCGCGGACTGAAAACCCTACGGCAAAGATTGGGAGATGCCCGCATTCAATACGAACCTCTGGGGGGATATGAAATACTTGATCAAAGCAATGAATCGGCCTTAGAGCAAATAGATTTCCTAAATGCTCTATTGAAGCCACTTTTCAAAGAACAGGTTTATACAGACACAACTCATAAGATTGATGCCTTTGGATTTGACAGGCAAAATGCTTCTGCCATGATTTTTAATCAGTATGAAGGCCAACTCCACACTGGGAAAATGATGAATGGCTTATGGACCTTGGCTATGGAAAAAGGCATTAAAATCATAACCGGTGCCCAGGTAAACCACATAGGCCACGGTCAGGTAGAGGTAGCTACTCAATCAGGCCAAACGCTACATTTTAAGACAGATCAGGTAGCAGTTTGCACCAATGCTTTTACAAAGAAGCTATTACCTCAGATCGATTTGAAGCCAGGCAGAGGGATTGTTCTGGTAACCAGGCCCATTGAAAATCTGCCTTTTCAGGGAAGCTTTCACATGGATGAAGGCTATTATTATTTTAGAAACACAGATCAGCGGGTCATTTTTGGTGGCGGCCGACATTTAGACTTTGACGGGGAAACGACCACCGAATTTGAGGTAAATCAAAAAATTGCCGCTGTACTTCAGGAGAAGCTTAGCTCGATCATTTTACCCAATACCAGGCACGAAGTTGAGCATTGGTGGGCGGGCATCATGGCTTTTGGAGATACCAAAGCACCGGTTGTGAAGCGGTTGGATGCCCATACAGTGGTTGGTGCCAGGTTAGGCGGTATGGGTGTGGCCATTGGGTCTTTGGTTGGCGAAGAAGTGGCCCAATTACTTTTAAACTGAGGCTTTCGCTTTTTTTATTATCTTTCGATTTTGGTTTTCAAATAAAACATTTCTTGCATGGAGAATGAGCGGCGTGATCCTTCCTTAATAGAATCTTTTATCCCCATCCTTTTTCTTATCATTCTACTGGCCATCAATGTGGGCATATTCGGTGACGATGCTTTGGCCGGCAGCAACCAAATGGTGCTAATCCTTTCTGCTGCGGTAGCTGCACTGGTGGCAGGCCGGTTGGGTATGAAATGGTATGCGCTTAGAGAGGGCGTAGTAAAAAGTATAAGTTCGGCCATGACATCCATCCTCATACTGATGCTGATCGGTTCACTAGCTGGCACTTGGCTGATTAGCGGCATAGTGCCCGCTATGATTTATTATGGACTTATGATCCTGAATCCGACCATTTTCTTATTCGCAGCTTGTGTGGTATGTGCTATCGTGAGTATTGCAACGGGGAGTTCCTGGACTACCGCAGCTACTGTCGGCATAGCATTGATTGGCATAGGCAAGGCATTGGGTATTTCTGAGGGGCTGATAGCCGGTGCTATTTTGAGTGGCGCTTATTTTGGAGACAAAATGTCACCGCTTTCAGACACTACCAACCTTGCACCTGCAATGGCTGGTACCGACCTTTTTACCCACATTCGGTATATGGGGTATACCACCATACCTTCCATTTCTATTGCGCTGATTCTTTTTATGATCATTGGCTTTACTAATGATACCTCGGGTAACATTACCAATACTGATATCATTCTTCAGGCAATAGATGAGAAATTCAATATCTCTTTGATTCTATTCATTGTGCCTGTTGTAGTGGTATTTTTGATTGTGAAAAAGGTTCCTGCTTTACCATCGCTGCTGGTTGGCACTTTGCTGGGCGGAGTATTTGCCCTCATTTTTCAGCCCGACATTGTGCGTGAGGTTGCGCAAGTAGAAGGGTCTGGCGCTATGGTTTTGTATGTAGGTGTGATGAAAGCACTTTACGGAAGTGTTTCAGTACAGACTTCTAATGCTATGGTAACCGACCTGTTGAGTAGCGGAGGCATGTACGGAATGTTGGGAACCATATGGTTGATTATCTCTGCCATGATATTCGGTGGCATTATGGAAAAAGCCGGTTTTCTCAAGCGTATCGCCAGCGCGGTGATATCACTGGTGAACAGCACTGGATCGCTTGTTGCCTCTACAGTGGGCACCTGTGTGTTTTTCAACGTTACTGCTTCAGATCAATACCTGGCTATCGTAGTTCCGGGACGTATGTATTCAGATATTTACCGTGATAGGGGGCTGGCACCACAAAATCTAAGCCGTACGCTTGAAGATAGTGGTACCGTAACTTCTGTGCTGATCCCATGGAATACCTGCGGTGCGTACCATAGCAGCGTACTTGGGGTATCAACGCTCACCTATTTACCCTTTTGCTTTTTCAATATCATAAGCCCATTTATGACTATATTGTATGCTTATGTGGGCATAAAAATCAAGAAGCTAACGACAGAAAAATCAGCGGCATGATATTTCCGGAGCGTGTAACCAAGGCAGAAGTCAATGAATTGCCACTTTTGGCTTATGAAGGAGATATTACATTGATTGACAGCATTGCCCAAATGGGGGAGGCATTACGAGCTATCAATCGTGAGCCGGTTATAGGGTTCGATACCGAAACAAAACCCACTTTTAGACGCGGCGAATACAACCACACGGCACTTCTACAAATTGCAATCCCCGATCATGTTTATCTTTTTCGCTTGAATATGATGGGTTTTCCTGATGCACTGGCAGGAATTTTCACTGACAGGGATATCAAGAAAGTTGGGATCAGTATTCATGACGATATTAAAGAGCTTAAAGTTCTTAATAAATTCAGGGAGCAGTCCATTATTGAGATCAATGACATAGCCAAGGCATTAGGCATTGAAAATCAGGGTGTCCGCAATTTGTCGGCGATTTTTTTGCAAGGAAGGATCAGCAAGCGGCAGCAAATCTCTAATTGGGAAAATGAGGTGCTTACAGAACCGCAGCAGCGCTATGCAGCCACCGATGCATGGGTTTGCCTCGAAATATACACCCGACTGATCGACAAGGGGTTCATTTAACAGTCCACTCTATAGCAGGAATCAACTTGAAATAATCAGCCAGCTTATCTCTTTTGCTGGTAATAATCTGCCCTTCTAAAAAGCAGGTTTCCAGAAATTCCTGGTGGGTAATTGTGATGCCTAATTCATCTACGGCGCGCATCACTTCATTGGTATTTTCATATGGAAAATGGATACTGACGGTTTGAGTGATCCATTGCGTGATGATATCCGCATTATTAATTGCATCTGCAGCAGCCGTTTTATAGGCGTGGATTAGGCCACTTACTCCAAGTTTGGTGCCACCAAAATATCGGACAACTACGACCAGCACATTTGTTAGTTCTGCCGACTTAATCTGCCCCAGTATAGGATCGCCTGCACTGTGGTTGGGTTCTCCGTCATCATTCGCTCTTTGGTAAGGTTGGATGTAACCCAGCGAATAGCCATAGCAATGGTGACGTGCATCATGATATTGCTTACGCAGTTTTTCCAGAGCCAATTTTACAGTCTCCTCATTCTGAATCGGAAAGGCATGGGCGTGAAATTTGCTCCCTTTTTCCTTGTAAAATCCTGTTGCCTCGTCTCTGATTGTTAAATAACTATCCATCAGGGTATGTCTTTAAGTAATTGCCGGCCTTCCTGCTGGATTGCGGTCGCATCACTGATTTGCAAAGCCTTTTCGATATTGGTCCTGGCTGCCTGAAAATGACCGTTACGCATATCCAACCTTCCCAAGCCCAGCAAAGCCTGGCTATGGTAATAGCCACCACGATTGGTCTTATTGGCTGTATCAAGGGCTTTATTGTAAAAATCTGCTGCTGGGGTATACGCTTTCACATATTTTTCCAGCCACATTCCTTTAAAAGATTCACCGACCAATCGGTAATAAGGCACCTCATGATCCAGGAGGGTTTCTATGCCTGCTTCAGCCCTAAGGTAAGATTCTTGTAGCATGTATGATTCCACAAGTTTTGCCTTGAAGTAGGCATTTTTGGGATATGATCGGTTAAGCGTTTCAAGGTGTTTAACCGCCTTTTCCGGCTTGTTTTCATAGCGTAGGTAGATGTAGCTCAGGTACAGGTGTGCTTCTACACTGGAAAGTACAGCCTGCGTTGTAGCTCGCTTTAATTGGCTCAATCCTAATGCTATATCACCACCCTTGAAAAACCATAATAAAGGCTTATAGAGGGGATGTTTCTCAGGATACTTCTCCCGAAAATAGTTGTAAAGCCCGGTGGTAAATAAAAATTCGGGATATTCATCTACCAGGTCAAAGCCCATTTTCATGAAATTGTAGGTTTTTTTTGCCTGACCTAGTGCCTTGATATAGTTGCCGCTACCTGCATAATACTCAGCCAGAAGTCCTCTCGCTACCATTTGATAAAAAATACCTTCTACATGATTATCATCTTTTTCGAGCAGTTTTTCTGATGCTGCTATCGTTTTGAAAAGGAGCTCCTGATGCGGGGCAAATTCCTCCATGTGTGGGGTAAGGGGCATATGCTGCCATGAGATAATCAAAGCCTCCATTAGAATTGGAGCAGGGTGATTAGGCAGTTGCGCTTTAACCTGCTGGATGATCCTGGCAGCAGAATCGGGCTGTTGGTTGTATATATGGTGCGTCCCGGATTTGATCAATTGGATAAGCTGCTGGTTTTCAAATGTTGGGTAGGTATAAGCTTTCCTGTTTTCCTGCCCATTTGCAGAAAAAGGTATGATTAGAGCGATTAAAACCAATAATTTCGTCAACTCTTGCAGATAGTTTGTATTTTCAAGCGAATCCAAATAATGCAAACTTAAGTTTTTCTTTGTCCCTATGATTGGCGAATTGGATTTTCAATGTGTAGATGGTTTGATTCCGGAGATGGATAATATTCCTTTCGCCGGGAGTTTTTTCAATAGTTATACTTATCTGACAACAAAAAACTTCAAAGAAGTTAAAGTTTTTCTGGCGAAGAATCGGATGGGGGATGTCTATGCAAGAATGACATGGGTTAAGTTTGAAGGGGCATGGGTTAGCCTTCCCGGTAGCCCATATGGTGGCCTGGAATGCCACCCTGAGTATGATGCAGGTGTTTTCCTCACTTATATGATCCAAAAGCTTGCTGGGAAAAGGTTGGTAGTAAAATTACCAGCTGCACATGTAGATAATAGCCTAGAGTTATTTCAGGGATTAGGATTTAAGACATTATTTAAGGATATCAATCAACATTTGGACCTGTGTAGCGCCTGGAAACCTCATTTGATGGAGCTACGAAGAATTGAAAAATGTGAGGATGCCGGCTTTGTTTGTGAGCGATTGCTGTCAACCCGTATCCTTATAGCCAGGGTGCATAGTTTTATCGCCGAATGCCGTCAGGAAAATGGTCTTCAGATCAATATTGACCTGTCAGGACTTTTCCATCAGGTGGCCCAAAACCCCGACCATTATGATTTTTTTGTTGTGAAGCACCATGAGAGAATAATTGCAGCGACCATTACAGTCAGGATCAATGATTTTATAGTATATAATTATTTGCCGGCCAGCTTGCGGGAGTATAAGTCGTTCAGTCCGATGACAATGCTGCTTAAAAATATTTTTTATGCGTACCAGTCAAAAAACTTTCATATGCTTGATCTGGGCGTATCTTCTATAGAAGGGCGAAAGCAGGAAGGCCTTGTCAGTTTTAAAAAAGCAATGGGTTGTATATCAACTCAAAAGCCTACCCTTGTATATGATGCGCCTGAATAACCTCCTCATAAAGCTGCCGGATTTGGGTGGTTACTACTTTTGCTGAAAACCGCTTTTCAAAATCCTCTCTGATGTTCTGAGGGTCATATTGATCGAGCGAGTGCAGCATTTGCTCAATCTTAGCGGCAAGGTCATTTGGGTCACCGGGTTTGGCCAACAGACCATTTTTTTCGTTGATGATTTCTTCAGGGCCACCGCAGGCGGTTGCTACTACAGGTTTCCCGCAAGCCAAAGCCTCGAGGATAACCAGGGGATTATTCTCATGCAAACTGGGTAATATTAAAAATTGAATGCCATTGTAATGTTGGGGCAGTTGGTCATTAGGCACAAATGGTATCCAATCAATTTGAGATGGGTATTTTTTAATAAGTGATTGGATCAGAGAGCGGTTTTCTCCATCGCCTACCAATTTTAGGGTAAATGATGGAATACGATTCAATATAATTTCGATTGCCAGGCAAAGTGTTTTTATGGCCTTTTGGGAAGTAAGCCTACCCACGAAAATGGCAGTATGTTCTGGGTTTATTTTTTTAGGGAAAAAATTGGTTTCATCTACCTGATTATAAATTACCCCGCAGGATACATTGGTCTTTGCTTCAATAACATCAGCTAAATTTTTGTTCACCGCTATCACAGCAGCGCAATTTTCAATGGCAATTTGTATTGGAGGTATGGGGTTTCCATTTTTTGAAGAAAGTGATTCGAAAGGAAAAGGTGTCATGTGCTCAGTGATGACGTAAGGGACATGATATTTTTGAGCTAGCTTGTAAGCAACATAGCCAGCCGGATAGGACACATGAGCATGAATGATATCTGGGATTCCATGTAAGGATTTAAATCGGAGAAAAGCGTCATCACAGGCTTTAATTATTTCATCAATGTTTCCATTTTTCCATTTTCTGGACCAGGTTCGAGCCGGCACAAAGATCTCATGACAGTTTTTACTAAGTTGGGTGCTTGTAGCATCAGGTAATTTCTGAAATAGCTTGACCAAGTTTTGAAAACCACTGGCTTTATCGATCCAAAGTTCTTTACGATGTGAACCCCAATGGCCGATACCTACCTGCCAATCTGGAAAGTTTGTAGCCAGAGCTAAGGCCTGATTCCGGATAAAAATACCAGTTGTAGGTTCGGAAGCAGATGGGTACCAGGATGGGATGATAAAGACCTTCATAGGTATCCGAGCGCTTGCATAGGTTTCTGAATAA
The DNA here is from genome assembly GCA_965227155.1 of Cyclobacteriaceae bacterium. Lineage (GTDB taxonomy): Bacteria > Bacteroidota > Bacteroidia > Cytophagales > Cyclobacteriaceae > UBA6059. Next base: position 855,651 of record OZ245731.1, on the reverse strand, counting down.
TCGGATCAATTTCTCTCAGTTCCTGTTCTGTTAATGCAGATTGCCATTTGCCAATACTATTTGAGTTAATAGGATTTTTTAGGTTTTGATGAAATGGCGACTTAAAAAATTCTGTGGGAGGCAATTCAATGCCGGAAGTTTGGATAGCCGCTGGTTCTAATTGGATGAAGCTAAAGACATCTAGCATAGTTTGCTCAGGCTGTTGTACAAGGTCTTCATATTTGACTAATTTGAAATACCTTGCCCGGTTGCTAATCCACTGCGCCTGCTTATATACGCTGGCCCAATTCAAAGCACCATTTAAGTGATTGGCATATTGCATAAATGGTTTTACGCCTCCCCCGGCTTTATAGGAGGCCACCACATCCCTACCATCTCTTGCGAGGTAGATATACCTGGCATTGGGATACACACCATATACCTGCTTGATGTATCGCGCAGTAAGTGGTGTGGTATCAGCCCATACTGATGCCATTTTGCCGTTTTGTTTGGCGTATTCAAATACTATTTTATCCAAAATATGCAGCAAATATCTTTCTTCGCCTTTAGCATGAATGATCTCTTTGATGATAGGTTCATAGTTCCATTCCCATGTATGTGTTTCCAGACCATTGATCAGTTCACCCGTCATAATCTTAGCCAAATCCCGCCAGAGGATGAAATTGTAAAGTTGAAATTTGATGATAAGATTATGAATGAAATATTGTTCTGTTGGTGCGACAATGGCAGGATGATCATTGAGCAGTCTGTTGAAAAGGGTGCTACCACTTCGGCCTGCATTGATGACAAAAATTGGACTTGCTTCAAAATCCTTTTTACCAATGGGATATTTAGAGGGTAGCCACCGCAGTGCTTTCAAAATCAAATCACCCAGCCAAAGTTTTTTCATCGCAGTGAGGTTTTTATTTTAAACCATTGGTAACTCATGATTTCACGAGCCCTCAAAACTTTGGATTTGGGCTGTTTTGGAAAATGCAGATGCTTTTTAACCATAGTGGAAACTTCATTGCTTACCACCCACTGGTCCGGAGGTGTATCATAAAAATAGTCCTGATAATGAAGGATATTGGCATTATTTGCATCACCTGGCATTTGTTCTAATGGGTAATGGTAAGATTTACCAATTTTTGATATGGCGCTTTCATCATAATTTTTGGCAAGGTAAGCAGCTATCAGAATTTGTTCTAGAAAGAATTTTTCTTTGTAGCTAATGGATAATAAACGTTTATCATCAAAAATTTTTAAGTAAAGATTCCATAATTGACTAAATAAATTTCGATCCTTTTTGGAAATTATAATGCCTCCACTGTAATAATGATAAATGGTTTCATTTTCAATAAGTGTCTTTAAAGTCCAGAAATCATCGAGTGTAATATTTAGATATTCAAATACTATTTGCCAGATTTTTGATGGCCTTTTATCTATAATAATTGCACTGAATTTCGAAGAAAAAGCAGGAGATAGAGCAAAGGCTTTATTTTGGATTTCAAAAAGCTGACTCAATTTATTAACAAACAGGAGATCAGTATCGAATAGAGCGATTGTTTCAATATGATCAGGACAATTCGCTTCAAAATAAGCCGGCATCACTACCTTATTGGCCATTGGGTGAAAGAACAAATGTTTATTCAAAGGCAGCTTTTGAAAAACTACATTATGAGATTCAAAAAAGGATAAGGTGCTTTTATCAAGGTTGCCGCTCATCCGTGGTTGAAAAGCGTAAAGAGGCACTTCCATATCAATACCTCCAAAGGTGCGGATGCTGTCAACTAATAATTTTGCCTGACCTTCCAGATAGCCGGGTTCTACGTTGAAACATATGCCAGTGGTATTTATTGGATCCAATTATTCTTTAATTTGCTCTAATCTAATTCATTTCCATGGGAAGCGATAAACACCCAAGGGTAAGTATCATATGCCTTGCTTACAATCATGAGGCATTTATTGAAGCTGCAATCACTTCAATAGTTGAGCAATCATACACGAACATCGAAGTGGTATTGGTGGATGATGCCAGCACGGATGGTAGCGCTGAAATTATGCAGAACCTTTCAGATAAATATGGCTGGCCTTTTATCTCAAACAAAACCAATCTTGGTAACTGTAGGAGCTTCAACAAGGGCTTTGAAGTTTCCACCGGCGATTATATAATTGACTTAGCTACCGATGATATATTGATGCCCAAAAGGGTAGAAACCGGTGTGAAGGCCTTTCAAAAATTGGATCAATTCTACGGTGTGCATTACTGCGATGTGTTGCTGATCGACCAAAAAGGCAACAGTCCTTCAAAGCATAGCGAGCAAGTGCGTAAGCACCTGGGTAAGGATTTCATTTTTCCAGAAGGCCAGGTATACTCTGATGTGCTGGAAAAATACTTTATCAGTGCACCTTCCATGATGATGAAAAGGGCTGTCATAGAAGATTTAGGTGGGTATGATGAGGAATTGAGTTATGAAGATTTTGATTTTTGGGTACGATCGGCCAGGCAATGGAAGTACTGCTACACGGATCAGGTGTTGGTACAAAAGAGTGTACTAAGCGGGTCGCTATCCTCCAAGCAGTTTGGTTTTGGGAGCAGGCATGACAGAAGCACATTTAAGGTTTGCCAAAAGGCTATGGCAATGAACCAGAACAAGGCTGAATGGGAGGCTCTAAAAAGACGGATTGTCTATGAACAAAAGCATGCACTGGCACACGGAAATCTTAAACTTGCTAAAGATTACCAGCAGTTAAAAAAGAAATGTGCTGACCATATCCGGCAATAGGCCTAACGCCGGTTATCGCTATCCTCCAGCATGCTTAGATAGCTGTTGTATCTGTTGTGCCAGATCTGCCCATCTTCCACCACTTCGCGCACTTTGCAGCCAGGCTCATGTACATGTTGACAATTATTGAATTTACATTGGCCCAGTAGCGCCCTCATCTCCGGGAAATAGTGGGAAAGCTCTTCACCGTCAATCTCCATTAAGCCCAACTCTTTGATGCCTGGCGTGTCAATAATGAAACCGTCTCCTGCTGGAAAAATCTCAGCGAAAGTAGTAGTATGCACACCTTTATTGGCAAAGTCAGAAACCTCAGCTATTTTTTGATTAGCCTCGGGTATCAGCTTATTTATAAGCGTCGATTTTCCTACACCGGAATGCCCTGCCAGCAAGCTTAATTTCCCGGCCAACAGGGATGAAATCTTTTTGGTATCGCCCTCTTCATAGGCTGAAATTAAGTGAACCGCATATCCAATTTTATAATACTCTTGCTGGTACAAATCCACCAATTCAAGGTCTTTTGCCTTGTATAGGTCTTTTTTGTTAAAAATTACAACTGAGGGTATTCGGTAGCTCTCTGCCGTTACTAAAAATCTGTCGATGAAGCCCAGAGAGGTTCGTGGTTTTTTTAAAGTTGCAATCACAATGGCCTGATCAATATTGGCGGCAAGGATGTGTGCATGATCTGTTTTCTTGGGTGACTTTCGAATGATGTAATTCTCACGAGCATGGATTTCTGTGATTACCCATGTGTCATGATTACCCTCTTTCTCGATTTGTACCTTGTCACCTACCGCAACCGGATTGGTTATTTTCTTATCATCAAGCTTAAATTTCCCTCTTAGGCGAGCCTCATAGCGCCTGCCATGCTCATCCATCACCTGATACCAGGAGCCGGTTGATTTTGTGACTCTACCCTCCATGAATAAGGCTTTCTTTAATATACGAAACTACTTTTTGGGTAGCCCCCAGATTAGATTCTACTAATACTCTGGCTTGCTTGCCAGCTTGTACTCTAAGGTTTTCATTTTCCGTAATCTGCAGCAGCAAACCTTTAAACTCCTCTTTATCCCTTACCATAAACCCACCTTTTCTGGCTACTAATTCACCAGCTTCCCTGAATTTCTTGTTCTTTTCGTGAAACCCAAAAATCACAGGGATTCCCCAGGTTGCCGCTTCAAGGGTATTGTGCAATGCTCCTCTAAAAGCCCCTCCAATATAGGCGAAATGACCATATTGATATAGTGATGACAGCATACCCATATTGTCAATAATCAACACTTTAGCCTGGGACTTAGGGTGCTTCACAAGCTCTGAATAAAGCACACAATCTGAGGTGGTTTTCTTCAAGTCATTAACAGAGTCCTCATCAATATTGTGTGGAGCAATGATAATGCACCAATGCTCAGGCAAATCCTCAAGTCCTTCATGAATGACTTCCATATCAGATGGCCATATGCTTCCCAGGAGCGCGACCTTTCTATTGTTGACAAATGCCTCAATCTCTGCATATTTTTTGGCCTGTTTGGCAATGTCATCAACTCTGTCATAGCGCGTATCACCGCCAACTATGGCATTTTCTATTCCCAGCTTCATCAGCAATGTTTTTGAAGATTCGTCCTGCACAAAAATCTTATCGAAATAGAAGAGCATCTGTCTATGCAGCCCGCCATAAAATTTAAAAAAGACCTGATGTAGTAGAAAAATACTGGAAATCAAAAGTGTGGGTATGTTTCTTTTCTTAGCTTCATCGATATAGTAATACCAAAACTCATATTTCACAAAAATGACCATTGAGGGAGCTACCAGATCGTAAAACAAGGGGACACTTCTGCGCGACTCAAATGGTAGATAAGCCACAAAGTCAGCGCCATCATAGTTTTTCCGCACCTCATAGCCCGATGGGGAAAAAAAGGTTAATAACACGAAAATGTCAGGAATATCCTGCTTTATTTTCTCAATGACTGGCCGCCCCTGTTCAAATTCGCCCAGGGAGGCTGCATGTATCCAAATGACAGTTCTATCTTTTTTATTTTCCAGTGCGGTGTACAGCTTTCTTTCCCAGTCTTTTTGTCCATCAATCATGAGCCTGGCTTTGGGATTCCAAAGGGCAAAAAGTCGAATCAGGAAAAAATAGACCTGGGTAAAGAGCCTGTATAATCCAGTCATAATGGCCACGAAATTAGCTTTTTTAGCGGTTGTTCACACCATTTATTCTCACAAAGCCAACCCGGTGACGGTCAGCATTCCTTAATTATGTGCAGTTCATTAAATTACATAAAAAATGATTCTATCATGAAAAAAACCTATTTCCTACCGATTGCTTATATTTTATTGAGCTTTGCCAGTTACGCTCAGGATTCTGATTTTGACCAGTTTCTGGTTGCAAGTGAAAACGATGCACGCCTATTGCTGAGTAATTATTCAGAGCCGGTATTTACTGCTCTGGGTTATGGTTTTGCAAACAGCTGGTATAACACAGCAGAAACCCACAAGCCACTTGGATTTGATATTACAGTATCTGCCAATGCTGTGATGTGGCCCACCACAGCCGAAACATTTAACCCTAACACCATTGGCTTGACATCCGTATCCAATTTGCCATCGAGATTGGAAACACTGGTAGGCCCAGGTGATATCAATGAATCGATGACCATCAGTTATCAGGGCACCGACCCATCGGGTGTAAACTACCGGGTGCAGGAGGACATCACCGCTCCACAGGGTTTTGCCGGTGAACTGCCATTTAAAGCCTTGCCTGTACCCATGGCACAAGTGGGTATTGGTACCTTTAAGAATACAGACCTTAAACTTAGGTTTACACCAAGTATCACCCAGGATGATCTGGAAATCCAGATGTATGGTGCTGGTTTGATGCATGATATAACTCAATGGATCCCAGGACTCAAATTAACACCGGTTCATATCTCTGCCCTGATAGGATATTCCAGAATCAATGCTATATATGATCTCAATGGCGTTGGTCTCAATGGTAGTGACCAGTTTGCGGAATTTTCCATCGACTCCTGGACTTATCAACTGCTTGTGTCCAAGAACCTCTCAATATTCACTTTTTATGGAGCAATTGGTGGAAACAGTGGAAGTTCAAACTTTGACATGCTGGGCAGGTATGAATATGAAGCTACCAATATTGATAATGGTCAGCCGTTTACCCGGGTATTAAACGATCCGTTGACGATAAGCTCTAGTGTAAATAGCTTTAGGGCCACAGCAGGGTTTAGAATAAAGCTTGCGGTAATTACAATCCATGCAGACTACACACTACAGGAATATGATATCATTTCTGCAGGTATTGGATTGACAGTGCGCTAAAAAAAGAAAGTCCGACATTGCCGGACTTTCTTTGATTTTAAACAGGTGTATGAATAAAATTTGTGTTATGTACCTTTTAATACGGTAAGCATTAAAAAGGTAACCACCTGTTAATTATTTTTTAATAATTATATTCTTGAGCGTAGAGGCAGGGGAAGGAAAATATCTGTCTGCCATGTAAAGCAGAGGCTCCTTTGTTTCTGTTAGAATAGCTAAGTCAGGTTGAAGAGTAACTTCACGATTCTTTAGAGTTTTGCCCAAAACCAAAATAAAAAGGAGAATTGAGATTTTTACAATAAACTCTTTATGTAATTGTATCTTCTTCATTATTGACCAGTAGTGGTAGTAGCTTATTTCGATCACAAATAAAGTACATGTTTTTGATATATAATAATTTCTTCGATTAATGAAACATAGTTCCTGACCAAGAGGATAATATAGTAGGTAAATCAAATGATGAATAATGGACATAAAAATACTATTCGTTTGCCTTGGCAACATATGCAGATCACCGCTGGCAGAAGCCATATTTAAAGAAAAGGCAAAAAGCGCCGGTTTAGATAAAATCATAACTGTGGATTCTTGCGGTACCGGCAACTATCATATTGGTGAAGACCCTGATCCACGTAGTATTGCTATAGCAGAAAAGCATGATATTCCTATGCACCATAAGGCCCGTCAATTATCCAGGGAGGATGGGGACAATTTTAATTACATCATGGTGATGGACGACAAAAACTATGAAGATACTATGGCTGTTGTGCACTATGGTAGCGCCAGTGTATATAAAATGCGACATTTTGATCCTTTAGGTCGCGATAAAGATGTGCCCGATCCCTATTTTGGGGGTGATGAGGGATTTCAACATGTTTATGACATACTGGATCGGTCTTCGATTCAGTTTTTAGAATATTTGAAAAAAGAATACCAAATTAAATGATGATTGAAACCAATCATGAGCAATTCTTTCAAGCTGTATTATTTCAAATTTTCGGTTATGATTTGCCATTAAAGGGCTACCAGTTTGTAAGTGGTGGCTGTATCAACAACGCTGTGAAGCTGGATACTGCAGAGGGGGAATTGTTCCTCAAATGGAATGCAGATACTGCTGACGATATGTTTGAAAAGGAAGCACAAGGTCTGCAATTGATGAAGGCAACCCATACGGTCAACATCCCCGAGATTCTAGGATTAGGAGAAGCTAATGGTAAAAAGTTTTTGATGCTGGACTTTGTAGCAGAATACCGGAGGTCAGCTACTTATTGGCAGGATTTGGGCAGTAGCCTTGCTGGCATGCATAAAACCACACAAGGCACTTTTGGGCTGGATCATAATAATTTCATTGGCAGGCTGCCGCAAAGAAACACACAGGAAAAAGGTTGGATTGATTTTTTTATTGAGCATAGGCTGGAGGTGCAGCTGGGTTTGGCTATTTACAATAACCTGGTAGATCAGGATTTTGCTAAGCGATTCAGACATTTATACCCAATACTGCCCGGGGAAATGCCTGAAGAACCGCCTGCGTTGGTACATGGTGATTTGTGGGGTGGTAATTTGATTATAGGATATAAAGGCGCTCCGTATCTTATTGATCCCGCGGTGCATTTCGGACACAGAGAGGCTGAGCTAGCCTTTACTCGTTTATTTGGAGGGTTTGACAGATCTTTTTATCAATCGTACCACGAGACGTACCCGCTGGAACCCGGCTTTGAAGAAAGGGTTGATTTATACAATTTATATCCGCTTTTGGTGCATGTTAACCTTTTCGGCACCTCCTACTTAAGTGGAATTACGCAGACACTTCGGCGGTATCTGTAGCTGCATATAATGCCTGGTAGGTCTTTCTTGTTTTTTGCTCCAATAAGAGGCTTTTGCCATCCACCTCAGACGCAATTAAAGAAGGGGTGTGGTTTTTAATGGTCAGCAATTCCAGGTTGTCGTTGTATGAAATCTCAAACAATTCACCAAGCCTCTCCCTGATTTGAGTGTACTTATACCATTTTAGGTCTATGCAAATGGAGAATGTAGTAGCGGAAATTTGCATCATGTTGATCTTAGCCATCAGCTCATCAAGGGTTCTGAATATGATTGCCAGATTTTTTTCGTCCATAAAAGCAAACTCCCTTTTAGTGAATGTAATCAGGATTTGATTGGGGTTGATAATGTATATGGGTAGGTTTTGTGGGGTAAAGCTATCTGAAATATTGGTTCCTCGGTTTGCTTTTTCAAGGAATGACCTGACTGTAAGTACTATATGGTGTCGAGCCAGCGGGGCAATGGTTTTTGGATGAATTACCTTAGCTCCATAGTAGGTCATCTCAGCTGCTTCGCGATAGGTCAGGCTTTTTAGGAGCTTTGCATCCTTACGCTTTTTCGGGTCAGCGTTGAGTACGCCGGGCACATCTTTCCAAATAGTTAAAGCTGGTAAATTCAGAGCCGAAGCAAAAATAGCAGCAGTATAATCAGAACCTTCCCTACCTAAAGTAGTAGTAGCACCAGATGTTCCACTCCCAATGAATCCCTGGCAAACAGATATTTTGGCATTCCATTCCAGGGCATGGATATTTTGATTGGTAAGCGGCCAGTTTACTTTAGCCTCGGTAAACGAGTCATCTGTTTTGAAGAGCTTGCGGGCATCCAGCCATCGGCAGTTGCCAATTGTAGAATCCAGATAGGCGGCAATTATCCGTGTAGAAAGTAGCTCGCCAATGCTCACCACCTGATCATATTGCTGCAATGGATCATTTTCCAACTGCCCAAGATGCTTGACCAAATTTTCCTTTTGCTCGTCAATAAAATCAGAAACAAATATATTGGTCAAAACATCCAATTTCTGGGCTATCGACTCATGAAATTCAAATAGCTGATCAACCTTGACCTTAATTCTTTCATCATGCTGTCGGTGGAGTTGAATAATCTCTTCAAGCTGATTAGTGACTTTTCCCATGGCAGAAATGACCACCATCAGTTTTTCTGATGGATAATCAAGTAATATTTGAGCGAGATTTTTAATGGCGCCAGCATCCTTCACAGAAGCCCCGCCAAATTTAAAGACTAGCATTATGCAAACGTTTTCAATGGATGTGGAAGAGGTTTTTAGTAAATTTGAATTTGAATCTACCGATATGAACAAAAGTAACCTAGGGCTGCCAATTGGCACCACGCTTGATCGTTTTATTAAAAGAAAGCAGGATGAATTCCCCTATGCTACCGGCGAACTTTCCCAATTGCTCAGAGATATTGCACTGGCAGGAAAAATCATCAACCGGGAGGTAAATAAATCAGGCTTGCTGGATATCACCGGTGGCTTTGGTTCAAAAAATGTGCAAGGCGAGGACCAGAAAAAGCTGGATGTAATAGCAAACATCAGGTTCATAAGGGCGCTTAAAAATGGCGGAGAGGTTTGTGCTATCGTTTCAGAGGAGGATGAAGAACTGATCAACTTAAATCCGCACAGCCGCTATGTCGTTTGTATGGATCCTCTGGATGGCTCATCCAATATCGATGTGAACGTATCTATCGGTACGATCTTCTCTATTTACAGACGAAAATCACCCCTTGGAGGCCCGGTACAAATGGATGATATATTGCAGAAAGGCAGTGAGCAGGTGGCAGCAGGGTACATTTTATACGGATCTTCAACCATGCTGGTATATACCACAGGGCATGGAGTACATGGATTCACCTATGAACCCAGCTTGGGAGAATACGTACTTTCCCACATCACCATGGTTTCCCCTGAAACAGGATCCATCTATTCTATCAATGAAGGTAGTTACGAGGATTTTGACCAGCCGGTAAAGGATTTTGTTCAATATTGTAAGCAAAAGCGGTTTTCCGCAAGATATATCGGGTCACTTGTAGCTGATTTCCATAGAAATCTCCTCAAGGGTGGTATTTACATTTACCCGAAAACGGCCAAATCACCCAATGGAAAGCTGAGGCTGCTCTACGAATGTAATGCCCTGGCAATGATCGCTGAGCAGGCAGGAGCTATGGCAACTGATGGTGAGCAGCGCATATTGGACATAGAGCCGAAAGCCCTGCACCAAAGATCTCCGTTATTCATCGGTGTGAAATCATTGGTGGAAAAAGCACACAGTTTTAAGAAAACGCATTTCGATAGCGCCACCTTGTAATCACCTTTTGCTTTTCCCTTTCAAGGATTAAATCTGCCAAAGAAGTGGCAATAAGATCAGGCTTTTCACCTGTTAATACCCTTTCGAATTTATGCTGGGGGATGTCGATGCGATACATGGCATTGATAAGCCGGTTGAGGTCATGGTCTATTAAATATTGCACCACTCGGGCCAATGCCTTTTTAAGCTCTTCCAGCGAATTGACATCAGCCAACTCGGCATCCGCCAAATTAAAATCTTTATTGATCAGACGAATACTTTCATGGGTATAATCTGGTTGCTGAGTGTCACTCATTCGCAGCCTTATCTTCCGATGTAGCCTCTGATTGTTCTGCATCCTCGGTTTTCGGCTCCAATAGTTCGGGGAGCTGTTTTGCCAGTATATTATACCAGCTTACAAGCTTTTTTATGTCGCTCACATATACCCTGGATTCATCATACTCGGGGAGTATAAACTTCAAAAACGCCTTCAACTCATCAGGGTCTGCAGAGCTGGTGAGTCCTGTATCACCATCAAATTCCTGGTGTATTTTTTCAAGTACCTGTTGCAACGGCGCTACACCTTCCTCATCTGTTGTGTAAATAGAGATTTCCGCCAAAATCGATACTTTGGCATGCCCATTTACAACGAGTTTCTTCTTCTTTTCATCAAGTGACTCCAAAATTACCCCTGTGCGGGTCGGGTTTAAAACCTTATACAAGCCACCTTTTCCTGTTACTGTAGCGATATCTTTTAATTCGAGCATAGCTGATTCCTCTTTTGCCACAAAGCTAATTTTTTATCGGGTTTGCATATTAATCTGATCGATATAATTCAGAATTTCTTCGCGCCCCATTTTTTTCACTGAGGAGCTGGCAAATATAGATGGTAGCACCTCCCAATACCGCTTTAAAGCTTTTTGGTAAGCCGCAATATTTTTTGTCAATTGATTTGACGATAGTTTGTCGCCCTTGGTAAAAATGATCCCAAAAGGGACACCAGCCTCGCCCAATCCATTGATAAATTTGATGTCGATTTCCTGAGGTGGCAATCTGCTGTCGAGCAGCACAAAGGTCAGGCAAAGGTTTTCTCTTTTAGCAAAATAGGCCTTAATCATTTTGTCCCATTTGCCACGCTCAGTTTTGCTCACCCTTGCCCAGCCGTATCCCGGTAGGTCTACCAGATACCAGGCATCATTGATCAAAAAGTGGTTGATTAATTGAGTCTTTCCAGGAGTGGCTGAAGTTTTTGCCAGGTTTTTGCGCTGGGTAAGCATATTAATCAGTGATGATTTCCCCACATTTGAGCGGCCGATAAAGGCATACTCAGGCTTATCAGGAGGTGGACATTGATCTACCTTTGCACTGCTGGTGATGAAATTAGCGGTCTTTACTTGCATAGCCTACAGCCTGCAAAATAGCATTTTTTAAGCGCAAACTATGGTTAGTGCCAACCCAAACGGTGCATTCCCGGCAATTAATTTTAATCAATGGGGCATTATTAACGCTGTAATATTCTTCGCCATTTCGCGTTTTGAGCCCAAATCCAATCCACCAGGGTACTTTTTTCTCCTCCATCAGAGGGGTACGCGGCAGGGTATAAACGAAATGAAAAAATGAAAACCTAAATTCTACTTCTATACATTCATCAATCACTCTGATGGTGTATTGTCCAAATGCCCAATAACTCAACAATAAGATTACAACCAACAACAATATACTGGCCAATGCTACATTTTGCCCACCGAGCCAATACATTATCGTACCCGTAAGCAATAAAATGATGGCAGCATATTTTCCTGCTGTAATATCTGCCGACTCTGTCTTTTCGAAATAAACCATAATAGACCCTGTCTGGCTAAATGATAAAGGTAGAATCAAAATATTGGAATGTCTACAGATGTAGGCAATCCTTTTACTTTCGAGCTTATCGCGTGGCTTTCCTGATCAGCTTTAATCCCCAATCGTAATGACTGGATGTAGCTGATATAAGGTAGGCACCCAAGGAAGTGGATCCAGTCCATGGGTATAACTTTTTGGTAAAAAGCTCTTCATCCGTATGTTTTTCTATGAGTGAAGATACTTTTTGGTGACTGTTTTGAATGCGCTCAATACAGTCTTCCAAGCTGAGATTCTGGGAATTTTCCCAAATTTCCCGATTCAGGGCAGGTATGGTTTTCCATGTATATCCTTCTGCGGGGATAGTAGGTTTCCTGCCGGACATACCTACATTATACCAGTCCAGCATCATCACATGCCATACATGCAAATGTGCCAGCACATCCCGGATATTTCGGTTCATAGTGCCTGGAGGAAACTCCCCTTTCAATTTTTCTGGAGAAAGAACGTGAATTTGATCAATAAGATCTGAGAAGTTTTTATTGCTTAATGAAACTAACTCTGACTTGCTTTTAGGTCTTGCCATGAGAAAAAAATGTGGTTGTCAATAAGAAATAACTTATACTAGGATAGCCATCTTTTCCTCTATCTATCATGATGTATGGTAGTGTTACGGCTGAGTAATAACAGTTGGGCTATTGATATGCTTTTGTGGCACTTTAGTTTTAACAAGTTCAGCACCAATGTCATATTTTTTTGAAAATATGCTGTAACAAATAGTAAAAACAGCCTGTTTGCCCATAGCACTGTGTTTAATACTTTCTTTCCACTATGTGGGCAATTCGTGGTAGTTTTGCATCATCTTAAATTCAATAATTATATGTCTGTAGTTCCTTACAAGGACAAACAATCTTCCAAAAAAGAACAGGTGGCTGATATGTTTAACAGTATCAGCAAGCGCTATGATTTTCTAAATCATTTCCTTAGTGCCGGTATTGACATTATTTGGAGGAAAAAAGCGATAAAACTGCTAGCCAAAGACAAACCTCAGACTATTCTCGACATAGCTACCGGAACAGGTGATTTTGCAATAGAATCCCTGGCCCTCAATCCCAAAAAAGTCGTTGGGGTAGACATTTCCGAAGGAATGCTTTCCGTTGGTCGAGAAAAGATGAAGAAGAAAGGGATCGATCATATTATAGAAATGAGGCTTGGAGACTCGGAAGGTCTCAATTTCCCCGATAATAATTTTGATGCAGTGATCGTTGCATTTGGTGTACGGAATTTTGAAAACCTTAAGCAGGGACTAAAAGACATGCTAAGGGTATTAAAGCCCGGCGGTAGGGTGGTGATACTGGAGTTTTCAAAACCACGTAGCTTTCCTTTCAAGCAATTGTATAATTTTTATTTTAAATACATATTGCCAGTGATCGGAAGATTAGTATCAAAAGATCAATCGGCCTATACATACCTGCCAGAATCGGTCAATGCTTTTCCTGAAGGAGATGCTTTCACCAAAATTCTTCAGGAATTGGGCTATAAAGAAACAGAATGCAAAACACTCACTTTTGGCATAAGCTCCATCTACACTGGCTTAAAATAGCAGTGATACTCTTGCTGGCTGTAGTGAGCACAAGGCAGCTACAGGCACAAAGCTCAATGAGGATAAACCTGCCAAACTATGATGAGCAATGGCTACATTATGGGTTCTTAATTGGCATCCATAATTCTACTTACCAAATTAACTATAGCGATTCTTTTGTATCGCCGGGTATGGACAGTGTACATTCCATTGTACCCAATGGCATGCCCGGGTTCAAGCTTGGTTTTATCGCCAATGTCCACGTTTTCCAATACCTCGACCTGAGGGCATTGGTACAGGTAGGGTTTTATGAATATCAGGTAAACTACAATTACACAGACAATACCACCTTTACGGAATTTCGGGATGCCACCATGGTTGAATTTCCGCTGCTACTCAAATATAAATCGGTAAGGCGGGGCAATATCGGTATGTATATGGTTGGTGGCATCAATCCGGCCTTTGAGGCATCAGCCCGTGGTGAGGATGAAGAAGACCGTGAGCGACTGCAAACCAGAAATTTTAATCTGGCCCTGGAAATAGGTTTCGGATTTGACCTCTATTTCCCGTTATTTAAGTTTTCGCCCGAGCTCCGCTATTCTTACGGGCTTATCAATGGCCTGGAACCACAGGTTAACCCACTCAGTGAAGGTCTAAGGCGATTGGTACCGCACAATCTGGGTATCTTTATTACCTTCGAAGGAGGACCATCTTAAACCACTAACGATGAAAAAAATAGCATTTATTACCGGCGCCACAGCCGGGATAGGAGAAGCCATTGCCAAAAAGCTGGCTCCCGATTACAATCTGATTATTTGTGGAAGAAGAGCAGACCGATTGGCTACACTCAAAGAGGAGCTGGGTACTCAAACGGATGTTTACACCCTGACTTTTGATGTGCGGGATAAAGAAGCTGTTCAGCAGGCTATCAATGCTTTGCCGGCAGCATGGCAAACAATAGATGTATTGGTCAACAATGCAGGCAATGCACATGGACTTGCACCAATCCATGAAGGTTCGCTTGAAGACTGGGATGCCATGATGGACATCAATGTAAAAGGCCTCTTGTACATCAGCAAGGCCATTATCCCCGGCATGGTGGCTCGTAAGTCAGGCTTTGTTGTTAATATCGGTTCTATAGCGGGCAAAGAAGTCTATCCCAATGGTAATGTGTATTGTGCCAGCAAGTTTTCTGTGGATGCTATTACACAAGGTATGCGGCTTGACCTGAATCCCTATGGTATCAGGGTTTGTTCCATCAATCCCGGTCTGGTAGAAACGGAGTTTTCTATGGTGCGGTTTAAAGGGGATGCCGATCGCGCTAAAAAAGTATACCAGGATATCGAGCCCCTGGTGGGTGATGATATCGCTGATGCGGTGCAATATGTGATTTCAAGGCCAGCGCATGTAATGGTGGCAGATATGACTATTTTTCCTACCGCTCAGGCCAGCAGTACGGTGGTCAATCGCCAGCCTGCTTCATAGAAGACGCATCAAAGGCAAAAGGCAAGTAAGTACGAGCTGAGGGTATCCTTATCACCTTTTTGTCAGGGATAATAATGTTGATCGAAAATGGAGTGGCCTGCCGGCTTTCAGATTCTACCATTACCTGTCGGCAATTGCCACAGCTATGTGCAGTAGCAAAGTTCTGACCAGCCTGAGATTTGGCAACAATGAATAATTGCTCGACCGGAATATTCGGGTAATTGGCATTGGCAGCAAATAGCGCTACACGCTCTGCGCAAAGGCCGGATGGATAAGCGGCATTTTCCTGATTGGCACCGTAAACCAGGCTGCCATCTGCAAGCAAAACACAGGCGCCCACTGAAAATTCGGAGTAGGGCGCATAGGCCTTTTCTAGCATATCGATAGCTTTTTGGGCACCTTCCTGTTCTTTCAGGCTCAGTTCTCCCCATTCCAACACTTCGTATTCTATCTGGATTTGCTTCTTCTCTGCCATAGCTAAAATCTTGTAGAAGTAAGAATACTGATATTTCGCCTAAAAGGTTTGACGACCACTACCAATTCTTCTAACTTGGCCCCACAAGCAACAGATAACCCCATTTTTCATGCGAACCATATTAATATTAGGAGCAGGCAGGTCTTGTACAGCACTTATTGATTATCTGATAGAGCAAACCCGTCAGGCACCCTTCAATATCATCATTGCAGATAAGGATTTGGAACTAGCCAGACAAAAAGCTAAAGAGTCAGCTTTCGCCAGGGCTGTTTCTTTCGATGTGTTTGATGAAGCTGAGCGTGCAGCGCTTATCGAGCAGGCTGATTTGGTTATTAGCATGCTGCCGGCCTCCATGCACATTTATGTAGCTGAAGTTTGTGCCGAGCGAGGGATATCGATGCTTACAGCCTCTTATGTGAGTCCGGAGATCAAAGCCCTGGAGCCAAAGTTCAAAGAGAAAAATGCCTTGCTGGTCATGGAAATGGGTCTGGATCCCGGCATTGATCACATGTCAGCAATGAAGGTGCTCGACCGTATCAAGCAGCAGGGTCACACACTCACCTCCTTTGAAACCTTTACGGGTGGCTTATTGGCACCCAGTACCGCCGATAATCCCTGGCAATACAAGTTTACGTGGAATCCCAGAAATGTGGTGCTTGCCGGTCAGGGTCATGTCAAGTTTATTCAGGAGGGCCGCTACAAGTACATCCCTTACCATCAGCTTTTCCGTCGGCATGAAATTATCCATATCCCGGGCCATGGCTATTTTGAAGGCTATGCTAACCGCGATAGCCTCAAATACCTGGAAAGTTACCAGCTACATGGTATCAAAACCCTCTACCGGGGTACCTTGAGAAGGCCAGGCTTCTGCAAAGCCTGGAATGTGTTTGTGGCGCTGGGTGCAACTGATGACACCTACATGATGGAAGGCGTGGATACCATGACCCATAGGCAGTTTATCAATTCATTCCTTCTGTATAACCCACACGATTCTGTGGAACTTAAGCTGGCACATTATATGAGCATTGACCTGGAGTCGGAAATCATGTACAAACTCCGCTGGCTGGGCCTATTCGAGGAGGAACCCGTAGGTTTGGAGAGAGGCACACCGGCGCAGATCCTAGAGCATATTCTGAAGAAAAAATGGACAATGGAGCCGGATGAAAAGGATATGATCGTCATGTGGCACAAATTTGATTACCTGGACGCTAACAACGAGCCAAATCAAATCCAGTCGCATATGGTGCTGGAAGGCATGGGTGCTTCTGATACGGCCATGTCCAAATTGGTAGGATTACCACTGGGCGTAACGGCCAAACTTTGGCTGGAAGGCAAGATGCAGCTTACGGGCGTGCAAATACCAACCCACACGGAGATTTACAGTCCTGTGCTCCGGTTATTAGAGCCTATGGGGATAGACTTTGTAGAACGAAAAATTGACCTGGAACCGGCTTAAAGGTATAGGTAATAAGGTTTCAGCAGCTCGATAAAGTCATTGGTATAAGTACCCGATGTGGTACGGATGATCAATTCCTGCTCTTGAACTACACTTTGTTGTTTTTTCAGGCACATCACTTTTCTGAAAACAGAGCCTTTTTGGCTGTTGTAGATAAGCCAGGTTTCTGCCAAAAAGAAATCCATCGCCTCTGCCAGCTTCAGGCATTGATCTGCCTCATAAGCTGGATACATCATCCAAAAGCAGCCTTCATTGGTAAGTAGCGCTGAGCCTGCTTCGAGTAATGCTTTTATAGGTAAACCATCATTGTGTAGCGCCAGGGCTTTGCTGGAGTCTTGATTGGGTAAATGACCGGCAAAAAAAGGTGGGTTAGAGATGATCAGGTCAAATGGCTTTACCAGTGGGGTGGAAAATTCCTGTATGCGCTGATTGACAACCTTTAAGTTGCTAGCCCAAGGAGATGAAGCGAAGTTTTTAGCTGCCAGGTCAGTGGCTTCAGGCTGTACGTCAATGCCGGTGATTTCTGCAGTTGGGTATTTCTGTGCCAGCATAAGCGCAAGAAGCCCCGTGCCGGTTCCAATATCTAAAATTCGCTTTGGGTTGGGGCATGTTGCAATAGCACCGAGCAGACATCCGTCTGTGGTGACCTTTAACCCCTGATAGGCTTGCCAAATCGTGAATTGCTTGAACTTAAAATAGGGGTTGGGCATGCTGAAACCAAATACTAAACGTTGACATTAAAAATTTAGCCGCTGTAGGATACATCCTTTCCTGCGCTTCAAATATTACTAATTTTGATTCATGATCAGCAGAATATTATTTTTTCTACTATTACCCTTTACCACCTGGGCCCAGTATGCAGGGCCATTCGACAAGATTGAGATCAGGATCGATACCATGCGATTCGATACAGACCAGCATATGGTTGTATTCAATGGCGAAGAGCACCTGTATTTCAAATTTCAGGAAGCACGCCCATTCGCTGAAATCCGCCTATACATCAGTCGGCCGGTTGATCAAGTCGCCATAGCAGCTTCCCGGGAAATTTCGCTGGTTGATTCCCTTTTTTGGAATACCGATGGCTATTACCAGGCACGGGTCAGGTTTTCCGATTTGATCAACTCAAGTTTCCTGTCACTCAGGGTGCAATCCATCATAGCGGGAAGAAGTGTTGGCTTTTCCCTACCGTTATTACCTTACACAGAAACCTCGGTACAGCTCAGAGCGTCGAGGGAGGAGCTTTATATTGGAGAAGAGAAGATATTTGAGCTGCCCAGCAATTTACCATCTAACATTTTTATTGATAATCAATGGGTGGAAGGAAGGGCCTATGACTACCGACTTTCTTTACAGAATGACAAGCTACGGTTGCATTTGGTGGCCAACCGCCTGGGGCCTTTGGAGATCAATATCCCCATTACCACAAGGAGGCCTACCGTCAATGCAGAAAAAGAAATAGTCTACCAGGCTGATACACTGCGGCAAATGTTTACGGTAAAGGCAAGTAGGCTGGCTTTTTTGAATATTAACCTCAACAATGTGATTCTCAATGAGCAAAGCAGTACCGAAGGGGTGGAAATTCAGCTACAAGACAATCGCAACCTTCAACTTAATAAAACCTATCGTGTAGAGCGCCAAAATGAGCCCGGAGGCGCATTAATAGCAGAAATCTACACCCGCAGCAGGTTGAGCAATAATCAGGTGCTATGCTGGTTGCGCCCTTACAATTATCACAATCAATCGCAAGGGTATTTATACATCAAAGATGGCGATGACTCAGAGTTTCTTACTAATCTGAATATCCTTCATGAGACGGAAATACAGAAGATATCCGTGCTCACCGACCAGGGGCGCTGGCAGGCGACCAACTCGGTGAATCCCGGGCAACTGGTAGATTTGAAGGTAGAAGGAGTAGGCCTGAATAATGCGCCATTGTATTTTGAAGGCATCAATAAAGTGGCCATTGATTCACTCACCGGTGACGACAGGGTGCAATATTACCGCCTGGACATTCCCATGGACATCCGTAAAAAAGAAATTCGCATTATTCAATTAGGAGAGTACACCGGCAGGTCAATTTCTATTGATGAATATCATCGCCCTGCACCACTAGATTTTGTTAATGTCAATGTGGGCAACCGTACATACAGGCTTACAGATGTAGAGGGCCCAATTCTGTATGATCAGACTATCAGTGATATTGTGGTTGAGTTTAACCCGGAGCTGATCGATAAGGCAGTCATGCACGGACTACAGCAGGTCGATTTGCAGTTTGAAATACGCTCCTCCCGCAATGATCTGATAGATATGAAAGAGGTGGAGGATTATGTAATCTGCCCGTCTATCAGCTCTCCCAGATATGCTATGTATAACAAGCGCAATTGCAAGGACCCCTTGATTTCGCTCAATGAGCAATTGAACAAAAAAACCTATGATCTGGATGACTGGTCAAGGGTCACCATCAGGATTAGCCATGATAAGCTGGCGTATGGAGGAGAAGGCTACACGGACGAGATTACAATCTTGCAAAAGCGCAATATTAGTTTTGATATAGATGTGTCATTCCCGGCAGGTTTGCTGACCAAGCGTGCAGGTAACGATGATTTCGATAACCTTGGGGGTATCAGTATGGCGATGATCTCGCAGTTTACCTTTTATCATCCGGAGAAGATCGCTACCCCCCGGCCTTACAAGGTTGGTGCCGGGTTCATCGCACTCAATGCATTCAACTTCTCTGAAGACAACAGCAACCGTGATATAGGATTTGTGGTATTGGGTAGCCTTTACCCAAGAAGTAATTCCAAGCTTACATTCCCCCTTTACCTTGGTGGAGGCTATCTGCTTACCGATGGAGACTGGTTTTTTATGCTGGGGCCGGGAATTCGGGTCAGTTTATAGGTTTTCCCTCAGGTATTTTTTAAGGTGCAATACAAAGTCTTCCGCCAGTGGAATGTTGGGGTCCGTGTAAGCGATGAGGTTCTGCTGTGGATCCAAGGGCGCTAGTTTAAACACATGGTTCATGCCCGGTATTACCTCGAGTGTGGCCCTTGGGTTCGCTTCAGCTAAGGCCTGTGCCTGTGCCAGTGGAATTTGAATGTCATGCGCACCATGCACCACACTGATGGGCATATTCAGCCGTGCCAATTCAGTTTTTGGGTCAAATTGTATCCAGCTGATCAGAAAAGGTTGTGCCTCTTCGCGGAAGAGAAAGGCCATAGAAGGCGCTACAGGCGATACCATGTTGCCTTTTTTTAATTCACTCAATACCTGTCGGGAATATTCGATTACCTCGGGAGGACTGCCTTGCTCCAGCTGGCGAAGCAATAGCTCATCGGCAGTGCTGGAGGCACCGGCCACTGAAATGAAGAAATCAGCATTGGTAGTGGAAGCGGCAATCATACCTACCAGCGATCCCTGGCTATGGCCTAGTATACCGATGCTGGAAAAGCGCCCGTCCTTACGCAGCTTTTTCATCCAGCTTATTGCATCCTGTATGTAGTCTGTAAATAAAAGCCCGGATTCATCGATTGCATCCACGCTTTCACCCACCCCACGTTTATCATAGCGAAAGCTGGCAATTCCTTCTTCCAGCAAGGCATCTGCGATTAAAGCCAGACCATCATTTTTTCCGGGGGTGTTGGCGGTGTTGCCATCACGATTGGTAGGACCCGAGCCGGAGATAATCAGCACGAGTGGCACCTTGCCACGCCTATCCGGCATTTCCAGTGTGCCGTATATGTTGCCGGCTCTGGTTTCTAATGAAAGCGATTCCTGGGTAGGGGGTAGCGGTTCTGCTTCGAAACAGCCGCTGAAAATCAATAAACTGATTATTGAGATGACAGAAGCTGGCCGAATTAATATTTGAATTACCTGATGCATAGAATTTTAACAAGATAAACATTATCCTCCCGTACTTCAAGCAAAAGGAATTCTTTCCATTTGACAAACGGTGGTTTTACCTTGTCAGTGACCACTAGATGTGCAATGAGATGATTATTTTGCATGAAAAAATTAGAATAATGAAGAGGATATTGATACTGGGGCTATTGCTATCGCTTACAACAGGCTTGTGGGCACAAAACAGCTATGTGCCCAAAATACTACCTATGAAAGAACGTGCCCGCGTGATCAACGAATGGCTTACAGAGCGGGTAAAAATAGTGCTACCCGATTTGATGCGGAGGGAGGGCATAGATATGTGGCTCGTGATTGGAAGCGAATACAATGAAGACCCGATTATCAAAACCATGCTGCCTGCTACCTGGCTTTCTGCCAGAAGAACTACCATGCTTGTCATTTATGATCCGGGTGCTGGTAAAGACTTGGAAACTTATGCCATAGCTCGGTATAATGTAGGCACCATTTTCGAGAAGGCCTGGAACCCCAACATGCAGCCCGACCAATGGCAGGCATTGTCGCGGTTGATCCAGGAAAAGAACCCTGAAAAAATTGGTATCAATAAGTCCAAAAATTTTGCCCTGGCAGATGGTCTTTCGGCGAGTCATTACGAGTCGCTGATGGAGGCATTGCCTAAGGACTACCAGAAAAAAGTGGTTAATGCAGAGAACCTGGCTGTAGGCTGGCTGGAAACACGTACCAAAAGTGAGATGGCTGTTTACCAGCAGATCGTAAGAATTGCGCATCAGATTATTGCCGAGGCATTTTCTGATGAGGTAATCCAGCCTGGCATCACGACCACTGATGATGTGGTTTGGTGGATGCGTGACCGCATACGCGAACTTGGTCTTGTTACCTGGTTTCATCCTTCGGTATCCATTCAGCGACAGGATCCCGAATCCTTCGAGCATTTACGATCTTTCTCTGAGCGGCCTGAAGATGCCATCATCCAACCGGGCGATTTGATCCATACGGATTTTGGTATAAGCTACCTGCGCCTGAATACAGATACCCAACAGCATGCTTATATCCTTAAGCCCGGAGAAACAGAGCCCCCGGCATACCTGGTGGAGGCCTTCAAACAAGGCAATGCCGTGCAGGATGCCCTTACGGACAACTACAAACTAGGCCGCACAGGCAATGAGATTCTCAAAGCTGCTCTTGACCAGTGTAAAGCCGAAGGCCTGAAAGGCGTGATTTACACGCACCCAATTGGCTTTCATGGCCATGCTGCCGGCCCTACCATAGGCCTTTGGGATCAGCAGGACGGTGTGCCCGGCAGAGGAGATTATCCGCTGTATTACAATACGGCCTATTCCATAGAGCTAAACGCCGGTGTGCAGATTGAAGAGTGGGGCAAAGAGATCCGCATTATGCTGGAGGAAGATGGGTATTTTGATGAAACAGGTTTCCGCTATATTGATGGCAGACAAAAAGAACTTTGGGTAATTCCGCGGCCTTTGCCACCGAACGCTCAATAAAAGATTGGGTTCAAATAATCAGCTAAATTGAAGAGGTTGTCTCAAGACTAATAAAAGACAACCTCTTTTTTTGTCACCTTAAAAGTGACTGTAGAGGTTAAATGGAGCTTATCTTGATGCTTTTATAAATGTTTATGAGTTTACCCAGGAGCGGGTTGAAACAAGGCTCAAAAGATTAGAGAAGCATACCGGCCTGGATTGAATGTGCCATCATAAAATCCCCACCAAAGCAGAAACTTAACTACTAGGTCACCATTGCTGATGCACCTCTGCTCTGAAATAATGATCGTAAATATCCCTAACAGCCTGCATTTGCTCACTGGTGAGGGCAGGTACCTGTAGGGCAGCTGCATTGGCCTGTACTTGCTCAGGTTTGCTGGCACCGGGAATTACCGTACCTACTGCACCAAACATTAAGATCCAACGCAAGGCGTATAAGTTGATCGGACGGTCTTCGAAAATCTTTTGCAGTTCAGCCACAGCTTTTAGTCCTCGTTCATAGGGTACCCCTGAAAATGTTTCCCCCTTATCGAAATAGGCACCATCCCGATTGAAATTGCGGTGATCATCCTTTCTAAACTCTGAATTGGGCTTGAATTTTCCGGTTAGTAGGCCACTGGCGAGTGGCACCCGTGCCAGAATGCCGATTTTCTTTTTTTCCAATAGCGGGAAGCATTCGTCCAGTGGTTTATGGCGAAACATGTTGAAAATGATTTGCACCGTACTTACCACAGGGTATTGAGCTGCCTGCATTGCTTCGCTGACCTTCTCCACACTTACCCCAAAATAGCGAACCTTTCCTTTTTGCTTTATCTGGCTTAGCCGCTCAAAGACAGCCTCATTGTCATAAACGGCCGTGGGAGGACAGTGGAGCTGCACCAGGTCCAGCTCGTCCAGGCCGGTGTTGAAGAGGGCTTCATCCACATGCTTTTCGAGGGTATCGGGCGTGTAGTTTTCGGGCGTATGCGGATCGATGCGTCGGCCGATTTTGGTGGCGATAAAGCGCTCGTCCCTGTTGGCTTTTACAATTTTGCCGACCTCTTTTTCGCTGAGCTGGCCATCATAAACATCTGCTGTATCGAAGAAGTTGATGCCCTCATCCAGCGCTGCATGGAGGATTTTCTGCGCTACGCGAGGGTCAAAGCGAGAGCCCCAGCCACCGCCCAGCTGCCAGGTGCCGAGGGAGATTTTGGAAACTTTGAGTTCGGTATTGCCTAGTGACTGATACTGCATGATTGATGTTTTTGGATGAAATGATGATGTAAAGATATGGAAGCCTTTGGGTTTTGGAAATGATACCGGCCAACCTCGACAAGGTTCCAAGCCTTGTCGAGGTTGGGTTGGCGCAGAAACTTTTGGAAAGTTCAGAACTTTCCAAAAGATGCATGAAACGGGAGGTTATCCTACTCCGCAGGAAAGCCCCTGACTACCGCAGGACAATACAAAATAGCGTGGAAAGAGGCAAAAACAACGCGGGGCAAAAGAAAATTTTGCAAGACATTATGAAATCCCCGCAGGAAAGCTGCTGCCTCTCGCAGGAAGGGCCGACTATGCTGAAGGCAGGGCGGTGAATCCTGCGGGGAGATATAAAATTTCACAGGGAGGGGTATGAATTAGGCAGGACTGACCCATCCGGAAATAAGTCATTTTCAGGATCATGAGTATTTCTTAGCATTAATGATCTAAAAAGCAAATTGTAATACGGATATAAACGTATATATCCGCATAAAAAGACGGATAATAAAATGCCTTTACTGGCAATAAAGCTATATTAAGGGTGAATAATTAGGTGATGTTTGATACATTAGTGTTAGCGACAATAAGAAGTCTCAAATGAATTTACCTGACTCACCACTTAAGCCTGAAGCTCAAAAGCTTTTCGAAAAGCTGAAACCTCAGATTGTTGAGGAATTGTCTCAAATTAATAGCATACCTGTATCGGTTTTGATTTGGGGTCCTAGTCCTTCCTCAACATCACCAATTGCTGAATTGAGAGTGAAGCTGAGGACAGTTTTAAGAGAGCAGGGACACCTAGCCTTGTTCAGCGAAGAAATAATTGAAAGCAATCAAGGTTCAGTAAGAATTCAACAACTAGTTCAGGCTCAAAAGTTTGATATGATAGTATCAATACCAGAGACACCAGGATCAATTGGAGAAATTCATGATTTTGCAAGTGATTCTAGAGTAAATGGGAAACTTTTGGTTTTTTTAAATAATGAATATTTGGAGGGATACTCTCACCAAAGTTTACAAGCTCTTTCATCAATTCTCACATATGAGGTGGTATACTATAACGGGTATCCTGAGCTGCCAATAGTTCAAGATGGCATTTTCGATCATGTCAAAAGGGTGCGAGAAGTAAAATATTTTTATCAAGGCAGATTATGAAGGAGAACATCAAATATTCCATGGAGCTTATTGATTATCCAAATTCTCTTTTTGATGATGAAAGGAATTTGCTTCTGCTTGCATGGATTGAAAAGTCGGGAGCGACCTCTGACCTAGAAGTACAAGAGGGGACTGGATGGAGTAAACATCTTTGCAATAGTTTGTTAATGAACTTGTACCAAAATAAGCTTATCGATTATGAACGTAACTACATCAAAATATCCAACAAAGGGAAATTCACGTTGGAAAGATTGAATCTAAGTGAGACTTTAATCTCAGATTTAATAGACTCTCTAAAACTATCAAAAAAAATCGGAGATGAATTAGATATCTATCTTAAAACGTATCGCAAGACATATTATGAACAGTATTTAGATACTTTGAAAGCACTTCAAGTTTGGGATACTTATGCTGCTCTAAATAAGGAGTCTTTATTGAATAGCTCTGCTCTTTCATTCACCAGATTAGTGATTGTTCTTTTTGACCTAATAAATATTCCAATGCTTGTAACTGATACAGTCGGTAAACTACTATCTACATCAATATCCAAATATGAAAGTGTAGCTACTAAAGACACCAAAGCAACAAGTGTACTTCAATTAACATCGAAAAGAAAAAAGTTTGATATAAAAGATGCCATTGGATTCATCAATAATACATCGGAATCAAGATCATTTGGCGATGAATTAGATAAAGTCGATCAGAAGATTTGGAGCTTCATTGTTGTTAGAAACCATCTAGCTCATGATAACTTTTCTAGCAAGTGGTATGAAGTTTTCTCCTCATATAAAACCAAGGACTATGAAAAGAGCTTTGAAAAAGCCTTCGATTCTTTTCTTGACCTAAATATTGACCATTACAGGAAAGATAAAATACAATTTAAAAAGTATTTCAATCCAAAAATTGAGGCTTCTACAAGTCTGCTTTCAAAAATATTAGAGGTAAACTATCATCTTGGTAATTATGAACAAATCGACGAGCTATCCATAGATCTAGGTCAAAACAAAGAATCATTGCTTGCAGTCTTAAACGAACTCAATATGAATCTTCAGAGAATAACAAATGTCGCTAACAAGTGATAAGCTCAATGAGCAGACTGAGCTATAAGCTATTTACAGTGCTAAATAGTAACTTAAGAATCAATTTGAAAAGATATGCTCACTAAGCTTATCTGAGCGTTAAGAGCAATATGCGAAAAGGAACCGGTACTGAATAAACCTCTTTTTCATTCAAATCAACTTTACTTAGTATGAAGAAATTCTTGAAAAATATTAGGAAATGGAATTGGGAAGTTATTATTGGTTTCTTGACTGTCTTTTGTGCTATTATCATTTCAAACCATCAGATTACTAGCTCATTTGAAATATTCAGTCGTCAAAAAAAATTTGACAGCACCAATTTCATATTGCAATTAAGGATCGATAGCCTGAGATTCGCCAGACAGATGAAAAGAGATTCGATCCAATTTCATCGGCAGATTTATCTGGATAGCATAAGGTTTGAACAAAATCAGTTGTTAACAATAGAGCAATTTCAACGGCAGCTTGATTCTAATTCAATCTATTTTGAAAGACAGATGAATCTAACTCGTGAGGAGTTAAAGATTAATAGAGATCAATATCAAGCAACACTTCAATTGATGGCTGACACTGCGAGCTATGCTCGCAAAAGGAATCTATTGATAGGATTCTTGAAAGACACTAAAACAAAATATGATGCAATCGCAAGGAGTTTTAACCCAGACCAAGTAATTATTGACCGCATAGACTCGATGACAACTAATCTAAATCGTTCTGGCAAACTTGGTAGTCCAGCGGCTCATAATGCAATGACCGAGATCGTTTTTCAAAAATTTTTCGATTATGTAGATTTTAGCGAATTTGAATACGACTCAACTGTTTTAGAGGGATTTGACAGATCAGAATTGTTTGAAATCCTTCAAGGAAGCGGATACAGTTATTACTACATAACTTCATTTCATAAAGCTGCTAAGTCAACTCCTAATCTGCGATTTCTTGAGTACACTATGAAGCTCTATTTTCAAAATGAAGGATTCGATATTCAATTTAATGAACAAGAGGACATGTGGAATAAAAGTAACGCTATTAATCGTGAATCCTTTTTCTTAAGAAATTACATTAGTTCTTTTATGTGGTATTATCGCAACAGAGCAGCGGAACTACGTATAATCTTGAATAAAGAACCTGAGAAATACTATCTTCAATTGTTTAAAGGAAGATAAAAGCTCTTAACAAGCACTAAAATGAATATGCGAACTGAGCTCTTTGACAGGACAATGCAAAACAGAAACTTCAGTGTATCTAGCAAGTGGGGTGCATACTCATTTTAGTTGGACGTTACCTGTCAGCAGTGCCCAGATAAACAGATCGTGCTACTTTTTCGTAACTTTAACTTATGGAAACGAACATAAAACTTTCTTTCTCACAGATACTCGAACTGGTTAGGAATTTGCCAGGCGAACAAAAAATCAAGATTTCTCAGGAACTTGAGAAAGAGACTATTGGATCTAAGCTAACTGAACTTCTGACTGCTTTTCGAACTGACAAACTCTCGATGAACGATATTACCGCTGAAGTAGAGCAAGTCCGCCAAGACCTTTATGACAAAAGAACATCGAACTAAGGTCTTAATTGACACTAATATTTGGATTAGTTATCTCATTGGTTTCCAACTCAGCGGACTATCCGAACTCCTTTCAACAAGAAAAATTGAACTTGTACTTTCCGAGCAACTTTTAACTGAAATTAAGGAAGTAACCGCAAGAAAGAAATTTCGAAAATACTTTAGTAAACACTAAGTAGATGAACTTCTTAAACTCATGGACATTTTGGGAACCAATTATGAGGTCACCGATTATCCGAACATTTGCAGAGATGTCAAGGACAACTTTTTACTTGGACTGATTAGAGCTTCAAACGCAAACTTCTTTATAACTGGATATCAAGACCTTCTTGAATTGAACTCTTTCGAAGGAACAGAAATTATTGAGGCGAACCAACTGCTTGAAAAAATAGACAACAGGTAACAATCGCTTGCACGAATGCGCCAACTGCCACTTTACATATTTCAGTGCGAACATCACCATGAATCCGCCGCTGGGAACGGTCGGTGCTTTCTACCGACTTCAACTCGCAGGATTTTTTAATCTTTCTGAACGCCCGCCTAAACGGAACGGGCAGGCAGTGCATTGTGGTTGAATAAATACGGGTCCGGCCCGGTAGAAAAATTATGAAAAAGATCGTCCGTTCAAGTAGCAAAACTGTTTAGGTAGTTTACTTGCAAAAAAGCGCTTCTTGTGATCACAAGATTAATAAGATTAGACAGAAGCATGCTTAATATGGACAAAGCTATCTTCATTACCAACCCAAGACATTAGATTAGCATATGATCTTGCCCAAAATTAATTATCACATTCAAACTGCCAGGCGCTTTACCCTATCTTTCTTTATGGCCTTTCTCAATTTCCATTTTGCCATGGCGCAGGTGGATCATTGGGAGGCGGTCGTTACTGAAGGGGATACATTTCAATACCTGGTGCCGCAAAGTCAACCCGCACCACAGTGGACAGCACTGGGGTTTGATGATTCCAGTTGGGCAACCGGTGTTTCGGGCTTTGGCTACAGTGATGGCGATGATAATACCAATGTCCCCAACCCCTCGATAGCCGTTTACCTAAGAAAAGAGTTCTCCATCACAGACCTGAGTGACATAGCGCATCTTTCCCTTCATATGGACTATGACGATGGGTTTGTTGCCTATCTCAATGGTGTGGAGATAGCCAGGGATCTGGTCAGTGGTTCGCCTCCGGCCTTTGACCAGCCGGCAGATGGGCTCCATGAGGCAAGGCTATACCGGGGTGAGCTGCCTGAGACCTTTGAAATCAACCTCAGCCTGTTGAATGAGGGGCCCAATGTGCTGGCGGTTGAGGTACACAATGAAAGTTTGACCAGCTCCGATATGTCGGCTAACCCTTTCCTGATAGCAGCCATCAACAGCATTGATCGGAACTACAGTGCTACGCCTTCCTGGTTTCGTCCGCCTGTGGAGGTTGGTTTTACCAGTACAACGTTGCCTATTATACTGATCGAGACCAGCGGTAACCAAACCATACCTGATGATCCTAAAATCAATGCGACCATGAAAATCATTAAGAAAGGTGCCGGACAATCCAATAGCCTTGAAGATGCCAAAGACCCTTCCACCCTGGACTATAACGGTGAGATACGGATAGAAACGCGTGGATCAAGCTCTCAGGAATTACCCAAAAAGTCCTATGGTTTTACGACTTACGAGGGCACTGAAAAGCAAAACATAAGCCTACTGGGTATGCCTGATGAAAATGACTGGATACTCAACAGCCTTGCCTTTGATCCTTCATTGCTGCGCGACTATTTTACCTACGACCTGGCCCGTGCCCTGGGTGAATATGCATCCAGAGGGCATTACTGCGAGGTATTTCTAAACGGGGAATATCAGGGTCTGTATGTTTTGCAGGAAAAGCTAAAGGCTGATAACGACCGCATTGATATCAACAAGATTGAAACTACCGACAATGAACTGCCGGAGCTTACCGGTGGTTACATCACCAAAGCGGATAAAACTAGCGGAGGAGACCCGGTGGCATGGACCATGCCCAACTCCACAGGCTGGTCAGTTGACTTCATACATGAAGTACCGAGCCCTTTTGAGGTGACATCAGCCCAAAATGATTACATCAAAGCCCAGTTTCAGCAGCTGAGCGTGGCGGCTGGCAATGAAAACCATTCTCTGGTGGATGGCTATCCGGCCCTGATCGATATTCCCTCGTTCGTTGATTTTATGCTGCTCAATGAGCTAGCTTCTAACCCTGATGCGTATCAATTTAGCACCTATTTCCACAAGGATCGCAATGGTAAACTGCGGGCAGGCCCCATCTGGGATATTAACCTTTCCTATGGTAATGACCTGTTTTTATGGGGCTATGATAGGAGCAAAACGAATATCTGGCAGTTTGAGCTGGAAAACTCCGGGGCTACCTTCTGGAAAGACCTGTATTACGACGAGCTTTTCCGTTGCCAATTGGCAAAAAGGTGGCAAAGTCTAAGAGAAGCTGGAGCACCCTTTAATCAATCGTCGTTAGAGCAGCGACTTGATGAAACCATTGCCATTTTTGCAGAAGCAGTTGATCGGGAGGAGCTGGCCTGGGGCACTATAGGTGATCACGCCAATGTGATTGCAGAAATGAAATCCTGGATGAGGCAACGGCTCACATGGATGGATAGCCGACTAATGGTGAGTCCGGCATGCCCCACGCCCGATTTACCACCATTAGTGGTCTCCAAAATTCATTACCACCCCAGCTCCGATGCTTTTGATGAGGATGACCTGGAGTTTATTGAAATTACCAACAATGGATCAACCACGGTGGACCTGACAGGTGTTTACCTGGGAGGGACCGGCCTGGTTTATCAGTTTCCTGCCGGCGCATCGATACCCGCGGGAAAAGCTATAATGCTGGCAAACAATGCAGAGATATTTGCTTCAGCGTATGGGATTTTCCCATTTGGGGAGTTTTCCAGAGGCCTGTCTAATGCCGGTGAAGCTATTGAGCTTTTGGATGGGTGGGGCAATCAAATCGACCTTGTAGTCTATGATGACCAATCGCCATGGCCTTTGTCGGCTGATGGGGATGGCCCTTATCTGGAACTCACTAACCTTGATGCAGACAATAATGAGGGGTCTAACTGGACAATCGGAGAGCCGGGTAATATAGTATCTGGGGCCAGAAGGGACATCACTGCATCCGTTTTTCCTAATCCGGGCCAGGAGTATATAACCATCCAAAATGAATCCATTATGCTGGAATTACGGCTTTATAATATGCAAGGAAAGCAGCTTTTCAGTGTTAATCCAAATGCGCTATCCTATAGCTTTGAAGCCAAGAGTTTAGTGGAAGGCGCTTATTTGTTGATCCAAACAGACCGTCATGGCACAAGCCAGCATAAGATTATCATACAACGCTGACATTATACATTTCGTAATACGTATTAACTTTGTTTTTTAATACGTATTTTGCATTTATGGATGCTAAACTCACTTTAAAGCTCAATAAAGAGGTCATTGATAAAGCAAAAGCTTATGCTTCTGCAAGGAATCAAAGCCTTTCCCGAATGATTGAATCCTATTTGAAAGCACTTGCTGTAGAGGAAGTTGATCAATCTGAAAAAGATGTGGAAATATCACCATTTGTCAGTTCCATGCGGACAGGTATCAATCTACCTAGTGATTTCGATTACAAGCAAACCATAGCTGATCATCTGCTAGAGAAGCATAAATGAAAGATCGACTGAAAGATCGTCTGTTTCTTGATACCAATATAATTCTCGATTTATTGGGCGAAAGGGAGCCGCATTATCAATCAGCTGCTAGAATCGCTACGCTGGCGGATGAAGGAAAGATTGATCTCGTAGTTTCAGCTTTAACATTTGCTACGACATTTTATGTGCTTTCAAGGTTTGAGGATAAAAAGCTGGCCAAAGAGAAGATTCGAAAACTTAAAGTGATTGTAAAAACTTCAGACCTTACTGATAAAATTATAGATCAGGGTCTGTCTTCAAATTTCTCTGATTTTGAAGATTCATTACAATATTTCTGCGCTATGCAAAAGGAATGCAATTTCTTGATTACCAGAAACGTAAAAGATTTTAAATCATCTATAATCCCTGTGCTGAGCCCTGATGAATATTTGTCAGGCTTGCAATCAAAATGATCACACTTTTGGCCAGGATGGGATTGAATATAGTGATGATAATAACCAAGCGGCTTCAATTCTATTGCTAAAAAGCCAAATTGAAGAGCCGCCTATCAACAATAGAACGGCTCGACATTCAACCTGAAAATTTTCACCTCGGATCCAATAGCCTCCCCGAAAACAGAATAGTACCACTATTTCTCTCGCGGATCAGAAAAATAAAGGGCTGGTTCACTGTTGTAGCAGCGGGAACGGAAGTTAACTCTACACCAATCACTGTGGCAGCAGCGGCTTCTGATCCTTCCTCATTTACTTCGAGGAAAGACTGATGGATCACTTTACTGATGGCCAATGGAGGATCTTCATCAAACAAATTGTTTAGGCCGGTGATGGGCATGCCCATTTCCATCAAAATATCTTTGAGATCAGTCTTGAATTCAAGCTGAAATTTTGGAAGATACAAATCCCGCTCCTGGGTTACTGAGTCGGCTAAAACATCATTCAGCCTGTTGGCATCAATTTGAGAAGATAGATCATTAATACTTGATGGATCATCAGGCATTATGATGGTAAATGCATAGGATTCATTGCCATACGGGATTTCGATAAGCTGGGCATTCACTGTATTGTCATAGGCTGTCCAGTGTTTCACCTCCGCAGCCATGGTGGGGACATTTACGGTTTGATTATTGGCCAAAAGGAAAGGCCGATCCTGTGTGGTATTGGGATCAAATTGAGCTGTCCAGTTAGCTTTAAAGTATATCGCATTGATCAAAAACATGACATCTTCAGGATTTATTTGATCCAGAATATTTCTGATTTTACCATTGGTTTCATTTTCAACCCATCCATTCAATTCTCCAAGGGTGGCGGCATTGCTAAAGTCCTTTGCAAAAATGTCTGCATCATAATATTCAGAGAGGATTCTGGCAAAATCACTATCGATGGTATATTCCTTTGAATACCAATTAGAATTGGCAACATTAAGAGTAATAGATGGGTCAAGACTATAAACGTAATCCACCAAAGAACTATAGGATTCATTGATAGCAGCGGGCGACATGCCGGTTAAATCCAGGGCCTGGATAAATCCGGCCTGACTCTCTTCAGAAGCGCCATTCATCACCATTGAAAGCGCTGTGCTCACACTAAATGAAGAAATGAAGTAATTCTCATTGGGAAGTTCCTCTTCTATTTTGCTCATTAGATTAAAGGTGAAATTATTGGCCGCTGAGCTTATCTCTGCTTCATTAACTGTAAGTTCTCTGATAACCGGTTCGGGGAGGTCGGTAGTACTATCTTCATTAGTACAGGATGTAACCGACATAGCTATGAGTAGTGAAAAAATGATGAAACTCTTTTTGTCCATTGTTTTTGAAATATTGTTCTTACCGAAAGACACCTACTTTTGGAGTTTGGTTGGAAGATATTTTATTAAAACGGATATCCATATTTCAAGGTGGTCACTGTACTTTAGGGTAATGAACTCACACAACCATTGGTTTACAGGGATTTTGATATGGATCATTCATTTTTGAATTATCCAGGCCAAATTCATTAGGAGCATACAACCCTAAACGCCTCAAAAGTTTCATTGTCTTAATCGTAAAGCCCGCCTCAGACATTATTTTAGCGTATGGTCTTCCTCAAAAGGATATACAGTATCTACGCAGCGATATGGTTTATAGGCTTATTCCTTGTGTTTTTTCCATTTTACCTACTTGCGATTTGGGTCAAGCCGTGGTGGAAGTTAGGCGGGCATATAAACTATATCTGGGCTAGAATTTATTTTCCGCTCATTTTTCTACCTACTCGCGTGGAAGGCTTGCAAAACTTTAAGAAGATAAAAGGCCCCTGCGTATTTTGCGCCAACCATTTCTCCTACATCGATATTCCCATCATGGGATTATTGCCAAAGCCATTCATGTTCATTGGAAAATCTTCAGTAAGCAAGGTGCCATTGTTTGGTTACATGTTTAAAGGCCTTCACATCATGGTTAATCGATCCAGTTTAAAAAGCCGGTATGAAACTGTAGTACGAGGGCGAAAAGCCGTGGCAGAGGGTAAAAGCCTGATGGTATTTCCGGAAGGTGGCATCCTCACCAAAAACCCGCCAAGGATGGTGCGATTCAAGGAGGGGGCTTTTCGAATTGCCATCAATGAGCAAGTACCCGTTGTACCTATAACCCTACCAACTAACTTTCGGATTCTGCCCGATGATGAAACTTACCTGCCCAGCTTTCATACCGCTAAAATCATCATTCATGAGCCAATTCCTACCAAGGGACTTACGGAAAAGGATATGCCGGCTTTAAAGCAGCAAACTTTTGATATTATTGACCGCACATTAAGGCTGCATTACCCCGAGTTTTTTGAGACTGAGGAGGCAATCCATTAATTTCGTATCCTTTTCAAAGAGAGGGTTCCAATAGGAATAATTTGACATCTAATTCATTACTTACGCATGCTTCGCCACTTACTTAAAAGCGATTGGGACCAACCCTATCGGATGATATACAGGTTTTTCCTGCTTTTGCTGGCAGTTTCGCTTTTGCTATACCTGGCAGCATTTTTCAATATGCCCTACAATGGGCTCGATTGGTATGTGACAGCTACCACCGAGGTAGTGAAAATCCCATTACACCAGTTTTCATTGGGCCTTTTTACTGTAGACCTGCTGGCTGATAACTTTCTGATTAAGCAATACTTTGAAGGCAGCCCATTCCAGTTTGAGGCCTGGGATACCTACCTGTACCTTATTTTCCTGGCTTTGGGGCTATCTCTGCTGCTTACCATTACCACTTATTTTTCTACGTTCTGGTTCACTCTTTCGATGGGTGTATTTACGATTCTACTTATCAGTATGCAATGGCAGCAGCTGCAGTTATTTGGTTTTCAGGGTAGGGAACCGCTCATCGGTATTGCTGCGCTTTTCCTTGGCGTAAGCTACCTGTACCAGGCCTGGCAGAAATATGCCAGCATGACGATCCGTTTAATTTCATTCTTTGGCTTATTTGGAGTTTTAGCCCTTTTGATATTTTGGGGATCTAATGTCAATAATCCCTTCATGCACCTGGCGCATTATGGTGTCTTTGTAGGGGTGCTTATCTCCATTTTGTTTGTCTTTTTTGTTGCTCATGAGATTGTCTACCTCATTCTTTACCTGATCACACAAGCCAGACCGGATAAGAGTAATCGAAATGCTGCCCATTTTTTGATTTTCAGCCTTATTTACCTGGGCAACATATTCCTGATCTACCTCCGCAATGGTGGTTATATCGATTGGGATATTCTCTATGTCAATGCTTTTGTACTCATAATCATTTCGCTAGGTATAGCCTTATGGTCATTCGAGAAAAAGGAAGAAGCTTATGGGGCTGTTTTTGCTTACAATCCTTTGGGGGGATTATTTCTGCTGGCGCTGGCGGTCATAGCTTTTACAAGCATCAGATACCAGATGGTAATGGCCAATGATCCCTTGCTCGAAACTTTTGAAGACACCATCGTTTTCAGCCACCTTGGGTTTGGTGCCATGTTTTTTATTTACGTGATCGCCAATTACATCACACCGCTGATTCGGAATCTCCAGGTATATAAAATTGTGTACAAGGAAGGTAATTTTCCATATGCTACGGCAACACTAGCCAGCCTGGTGGTGGTGCTGGCACTCTATTTTATTGCCAATCAGGCACCCCTTAACCAGGCTGTAGCAGGGTATTATAACCTGGTCGGTGATTTATACTTACGCAATGAGCCCAATGTGGCCCGTGAGTTTTATGTGCAGGGCACGAATTATGGCTACAACAACCACCGATCGCATTATCGATTGGCGAGGCTCGACATAGAGGAAAGGAAACCGGCAAGGGCAATCTACAATTACAAGGCGGCCACTGCAAAGCAGCCAACCCCTCATGCATACATCAACCTGAGCAATACCTACAGACAGCAAAATCTCTATTTTGATGCGCTTTTTGCTTTGCAGGAGGGTATTCAAAAATTCCCTGATGATGGAGCCATCAAGAATAACCTGGCTTTACTCTTTTCAGAGACTGACATCAACGATTCTACGCTTTATTACCTTAATGATGTAAAAGGAAATCAAAGGGATGAGCGTGTAGCAGCTTCCAACAAAACCGGCTTTTTTGCCAGAAAGCTGATCCAACCAGATTTTGATTCACTGGTACAAGCGATCAATGAGAATGATTATGTGCCGGCTAAAGCAAACCTTATGGTATTGGGCAACCGCTTTGGTATGGATCATCCTAACCTCAAATTTGACACAAATGATTTGAATGACAGCACCTTAAATGCATACACCCTGCCGCTTGTGGTGAACACATTCACGTCGAAAGCTGACCAGGAAACTGGCTTGATAGAGGGGTTGCCAAAATTGGCAGCTTACCCTGGCAATGCAAAATATGAAGAATGGCTGCTGTATAGCCAGGCCTGGCAACAGTATAATGCAGGCAACATATCGGACGCCTTCAGGCAGTTTGATGCAGTGAGCTTTCAGTCTGAAAATGCAGGCCAATATCAGCGCACGCTTGGGTTGCTGGCCCTTGAGCAGGGCGCTCCAGCATTAGCCCTGGATTACCTCAGCAAAGCCTTTGAAAATGAGGTGCGTGATACTACCAACCTTATGCTTGCAAACCTGGAAGCAGGGAATTTTGCAGTGGCATTTGGACTGATGCAGGGCGGAAATGTAGCCATGATCGATGATCTGCAAAAAGCTTTATCCCTTGGCGCTTCCGGTTTGGCTACCCTGGAAGATAGAGTGAAGTACATGGCTATCAGGTACAGGCTTAAGGATTGGACACAGCAGGATTTGGAGCAAATGCTTAATAATTTTGAAGCCACGCCATACCGTCATAATGCGCTGGTTACCATTGCGGAGCAATATGCGAGGGAAGCCAATTACGAACAGGCAGCTATTTATTTGTCCATGATCGACAAACCCGATAGGTCTGTGCAGCAGCCATGGGCTGATTTAAAGGCGGTATTATCAGTGATGGAGGCAGAAGGTGCGGTTAGCCCGACCAATGCTGTGCTACAATCTATCTCCAGGCCTGCCAAACTGTTGACCGAGGCACATAATGCGGCTATTGCAGGAGATTCAACGGTAGCCAGGCAAACTTACAAGCAGCTTGCAACCGACAACCCATTTTTTATCTGGGGCTGTCTTAAAGCAGCTACTTATTTCCATACCATCGGAGAGGAGTTTGAAGCATATGATCTCC
This sequence comes from Cyclobacteriaceae bacterium, assembly GCA_965227155.1. Classification (GTDB taxonomy): domain Bacteria; phylum Bacteroidota; class Bacteroidia; order Cytophagales; family Cyclobacteriaceae; genus UBA6059. Next base: position 818,847 of record OZ245731.1, on the reverse strand, counting down.
TACGCAATGCCATAGATGTCAACAGGTATTCTGTAGCACTGATCAAGGCATTTGTAGTACAGGCCACGCGTATGAAACTGGATAATTATGCCGATACGGCTATTATTCGGTTATATGATCTGATGGATGAGAAAAGCTACAGTAACTTTGAAGCAGAGGTGAATAACTTGAAAAATGAGGTAAGGGAATCTGGGGATAGCATTTTCAGTTTCTGATAATTTGTTAAATTGGATTATTCTGAAAATTTGAAACTACCGATCAAGTATGTACCAACCTCCTCAAAAAGGCAACTGGCAGGGTAGAACCGACCCATTGGATGGTGAAGAAGGCAATCGCTGGCACCATGTTATAGAAATGGTTGACCTCAGTGAGCCCAATACTAGTCAGGCCAAAGAGCAGCACAATATCGCGTTTCTGGGTTTTTGTAGTGATGAGGGCGTACGGAGAAACAAAGGTCGGGTAGGTGCGCAGGCAGGGCCAGCCAGCATTAGGAAATTCATGGCCAACCAGGCCGTTCATTTTGTGAACAGCAGGGTTAGGCTCTATGATGCCGGCGATGTAATTTGTAAGGGGGATGGTCTGGAGCAGGCACAGGAAATGCTGGGCAAAAAGGTTAGTCTTTTATTACAAAACAACTACTTCCCGATACTGCTGGGTGGTGGTCATGAGATTGCCTACGGTCATTTTCTAGGTATTTTTGATTATCTCAGCACACAAAAGAAAACAGTGGGGATCATTAATCTGGATGCCCATTTTGACTTGCGAAACTATGAATCGCAGGGCTCCAGTGGCACGCCTTTTTTGCAGATAGCAAAAATGCTGGACAAAGAGCCCATGAAATTTCAATACCTCGCTTTGGGTATCGATGAAGCTTCTAACACCAAAGCCCTTTTTAACCGGGTACAATCACTGGGTGTGGATTGGGTTTCCAGCGATGAGATTGTAAACGATGGGGTAGAGGTTGCCTACCAGGCCATTGAGCATATGAGTGAAAAAGTGGATCAAATCTATCTTACCATTGATCTTGATGTGTTGAACGGCGCTTATGCGCCCGGCGTTAGTGCGCCCGGTGTGATCGGGCTAAAGCCTCATGCTGTAAGGCAGATCATCAAAGATGTGCTCAACAAAAAGAAAACAGTAAGCATTGATATTGCTGAATTAAATCCATTGCTGGATGTGGACAATCGCACTTCCCGACTGGCTGCCCACCTGATCTATGACATCATTAAAAACCTGTGATTTTTTTGATCGCGTAGTGTTTTACCGTCCGGGCAAATTAATCTATGCATTGTAGTGAATATTTATATTTTTGTTGCTTTCCTAAATTTTAAAATTGCCTCATGCAAGAATTGAACGAAATACTATCCGTTATAGATGGCGCCATTGGCGGATCAGACTGGTTTGTTTACCTACTTCTGGGAACAGGGATATTTTTCACTCTGTATTTAAAGTTTCCGCAGATAAGGTATTTCAGGTTTGCACTGCAGGTTGTAAAGGGAAAATTTGATAAGGAAGGTGATGAAGGAGATACCTCTCATTTTCAGGCTTTATCTACGGCGTTATCAGGTACTGTGGGTACCGGTAATATTGCCGGTGTGGCACTGGCTATTCACCTTGGAGGCCCTGCTGCTATCTTTTGGATGTTGGTAACTGCCGCATTGGGTATGACCACTAAGTTTGTGGAAGTAACCCTGTCACACAAATACCGGGAAAAAACAGCTGATGGTACTATGGCAGGTGGGCCCATGTACTATATGAAAAATGCAGATTTCCAGTTGTTTGGGAAAAAACTAGACCTTCGGTGGATGGCTGCTTTGTTTGCTTTTGCCACCGTGCTCTCCTCTTTTGGTACAGGTAGCTTACCGCAGATCAATAGTATCTCCAACTCATTGTTTGCCACATTTGGGGTGAATAAAATTCTTACCGGCGCAGTATTGGCTGTTTTGTTGGGTCTGGTAATTATTGGTGGTATCAAGCGTATTGCCGCAGTTACTTCCAAGCTTGTACCCGGTATGGCAGCTATCTATTTTGTTGGTGCGCTGGCTGTAATTTTCTACAACATTGAAAACATAGTACCTAGCTTCATTTCCATTTTTGCTGATATTTTTTCAGGTAGCGCAGCTACAGGCGGTTTTTTGGGTGCTACCATAGCTTATGCATTCAATAGAGGTGTAAACAGAGGGTTGTTCTCGAATGAAGCCGGTCAGGGTAGCGCTCCCATTGCACACGCTTCAGCCAAAGCACATGAACCTGTTTCTGAGGGATTGGTGGCTATTCTGGAGCCTTTTATTGACACCATCATCATTTGTACCATCACCGGTTTGGTTTTGCTTTCTTCCGGGGTTTGGAATGAAAAGCATGAAAACCTTTTTCAAAATGTGGATATGGTGGTCATGTCAGATACTTATGATGATTCTAGCGATGAGGATAGCAAAAAGCTGTTTTTGCACCTCAATGGTAAAGAGTCACTACCAACCTATACTGGCCAGCTCAACATTGTGAATGGCGAAATTCAGCAAGATATCACGATACTGCATGCGCGTTCTGTGGCTGAAGACATTTATGTATTCACCGAGGAAGGGGCCTTCACAGGTCGTGTGAATGTAAACAATGGTGTGATAGATGATCAATTGGGTACGATCAACTTCCGTGGGCAATCGCTGGTGCACAGTGCGCCATTGACCACCATTGCATTTACCAGGAGCTATTTCGGTGATTTTGGACAGTATATTGTATCCATAGGGTTATTGCTTTTTGCATTCAGTACGGCAATTTCCTGGTCTTACTATGGCGATAGGGCGATGACTTACCTATTTGGCAACAAATCAATTGTGTACTACAGGATAGTCTATGTGATTGCTTTCTTCCTGGCAGCCTTCACCGACACCACTATTATTTGGACATTATCCGGTATCACCATCGCCTTGATGACCATCCCTAACCTGATCGGTATCCTATTACTGAGAAAGGAAATGAAATCCACCCTCAAGGATTACTGGACCTTATTTAGAGAAGAATGGCCCGAGGAAAATCCGCCTGAAAAATTTTAAATAAGTAAGTATGATATTGAGCTATTCCTCCACGGGTAGCTCAATGTCTTCTTCCCAAATAAATTTTCCAAACCACTGCCAATTGTGCCAGATGGCAGCTAACCGCTCCTTGGGTTTGGTTATGCCGTGCCCAAATCCTTTGTAAACGATTAGTTTGGTAGGCACACCTACATCTTGTAAGCCCTGGTATAGCTCATAGGCATTAGGAATAGGTACCCTCTTGTCAAACTCGCCATGCTGGATCAATGTAGGTGTTGAAGCCTGATTGATGTTAGTCATAGGTGATGTCTTCGCATAAATCTGAGGGTCACTCCATGGCGTGGCTTTCAGATATTGTCGGGTGAATGGATGAATATCGGTATTCACATAATAGGTCATCCAATTGCTGATGCCGGCTCCATTGGAGATCGCCTTGAAGCGATTGGTATTGGTGGTTAAAAAGGCAGAGATATAGCCGCCCTGACTCCAACCCATTGCACCCATTTTTGATTCGTCGACATAGCCCTGATTGATAAGATAATCCACACCGGAGAGTACATCCCAGGCATCACCGACACCAAGGTTTCGCACATTCAGTGATCGGAATTCCTCTCCATATCCGGCAGATCCGCGGTAATTAGGTCTCAAAATAATCGCCCCTTTGTTGAGCCATTGGTTAACTGGGTAAACATAACTGAGCACAGGTGTAGGTCTATCCACTCCGGTAGGGCCTCCATGAATGACCACCAGCAGTGGGTATTTTTTATTGGGATCGAAATCAGTGGGTTTATGCAGTACCCCTTCAATGGTGGCACCATCTTCACTCTGCCAGCTGATGACCTCAGCACTACCTACGGCCCAATTGGCTATTGCAGCCGTCTCATCGGTTATTTGAGTATTTTCTTTGTCTGTGGTTTTTCCATGATAAACCTCTCTCAGACCGTCGTAGGATTCACCATAATAGGCAATTTCATTACCATCTGCCGAAAGCGTATAGCTGTAGATATTATCTGGTGTAGTTTTTAGCGGAGTAGATGATTTTTCTTTAAGGTCAAAAGCATACAAAAATTGCTTTGTTTTTTGTCGGGCAATAAAATACAATCGGTCACCTTTCCATTTTACTGAACCAATATTCTCATCAATTCCGGGTTCAATTACCGAAGACTTACCATTCTTGATATTGAGTTGCTTTACCACATTATTGCTGTGGTAAATAGAGGTAGTATCACCATTATTGGAGAGGTAAACGATTGATTGACCGTCTGGCCCAAATACAGGATCGCCATCCGGCCCGGGTGCAGATACAAGGCTCACTAGCTCCTTGCTCTCAATAGAAACCATGGAGATATCGGATTTAATGTAATCTTCAATAGCCGTAGTAGGGCGATGGCTAAATACTATTCGTTGCCCATCGGGCGACCAGTCAAAATCATCTACAGTAAATGAATTGCTGTTGGTAAGCTGTAAAGGCTCCGGTAGTTTCACACAGGATTGGGTAGAATCTGCTTTATCGCAAAACTGGTATGCAGGCTGTGGAATTTGATTTGGATCAAAGGAGATGTAGAAAAGATGATTTTGAATGATTTCGTCATCTTCTACAGCATATTTACCGAATTTATCCTCCCTCTTTTTGGCAAAGTCCTCATCCTTATCCGCTCTGGTAAAGGCAATGGCGTGGGCAGTGGGTGACCAGCTAAAGCTTTTGATACCACCTTTTTCTTTTGTGATGGCAAAGGCTTCACCACCCGCGACCCGCATCACATAGATTTGGTTTTTGTTACCCCGATCTGCCAAAAAGGCTAAGAATTTGCTATCATAAGACCATTCAGGTCCAGTACTGCTGCTTTCTGCTGTATTTGTAATCTGAAAGGGATCTCCTTCACCTTTAGATAGCCATAATTCAGTGTCATAAGTATTATTTTCCCAGTCGGTATAAGTTTTTGGATAGGCAACTATCTTACCATCCGGCGAAATTATAGGTGTTCCTATTCTAGGTAGAGATAAGACATCCTCGAATGATGGCTCATAATTGGACTGACTGATAGCTAGCCCTGATATGAGCAGAAACAGGAACAGAAAGGGCAAGAACTTTTTCATAAGCAGAAACTTGGTTATTTTGAGGAATAATAAAATGCGTAACCTATGTCAAATATAATCATTCCCAAAGGCTGGCAAATAAGTGGTTTGAAGCCGATAGAAGAAACTACCTATTACAACCGCAGGCAAATCATCAAAAAGTTAGGTATTGCCTCAGGAGGCATGATGGCATTTTCTGCTTTGGCAGCATGTTCTAAAGGGCAAAAGCAACAGGAGCAACCCGCAGCGGAGGCACCGGCTGTAGCAGGCAAATCAAACAGCTTCACTTTCCAGGGTATCGACAATTATTTTCCAGCTAAGCGGAATGAGCAGTATACTATTGATCGTCCACTGACAGCCGAAGAGATAGCTACCACGCATAATAATTATTATGAGTTCATCACTCCCGGTGATCCTGATATATACAATGTGCATGAGCATGTAGATCAATTTGACACCAGCAATTGGGTCATTGAGGTAGCAGGCTTAGCCAATAAGACAGGTAAATTTGACCTGGAGGACTGGATAAAGCGTTTTGGGCAGGAGGAGAGGGTTTACCGTTTCCGATGTGTAGAGCGGTGGTCTATGGCTGTACCCTGGACAGGGTTTCCATTACAAAAGCTGATTAAATACCTCGACCCCACCAGTGAAGCCAATTATGTAAAATTCTATTCTTCTGCGATACCCGAACAAATGCCCGGTGTAAAGAATCAGGACTGGTACCCCTGGCCCTATACTGAGGGGTTGCGCATGGACGAAGCTATGAATGAATTGCCGCTTTGTGTCACGGGTATTTACGGTAAGGTATTGCCTAAGCAGCACGGCGCGCCCATGCGCATCATCACCCCATGGAAGTATGGGTATAAGAATCCCAAGTCGATAGTAAAAATTGAGTTTACCAAAGAGCAGCCAGCCACTTTTTGGAACACGGTAAGGGCTGATGAATATCCGTTTTTAAGCAATGTAAATCCCAACGTACCCCACCCCAGATGGTCACAGGCAGTTGAGAAAATGATTCCGGATGGAGAGGAGCGACCAACTTTGATCTATAATGGCTATGGAGATTATGTCGCTAATCTGTATGGTTGATCAGGGGGTAATGTCGATATTTAAGTGTGCTGTTATTGGCTGAATAGCAGCATAGGAGGTATCCAACACAAGCTCACCCCCCTGAAGCGAGCGATTGATTTTTAAGAGCACTTCCTGCTTTGGCGTAGGTACGTGAAGAGGGATTTTATACAATCGCTCATCATCTTTTTCAAAAGGGCATTCTATTTTGGATTGAAAAAGAAAAGGCCAGATTGTTTTGGGGCAGCTAATAGCTATCCTTTCAGGTGAGTACTCCTCTATGTATTCGGTAATTTTCAAATTGATATTTTCAAAGAAATCTACCGCATTGCCCAGCCTTACCCGTGAGCCTGCCTTTGATTTGCCTTTGGTCTTCAGGTATTTCAACTGACTTTTCCCATGCTTCTTTCTCACCAGGTAAGACTTCAACACTTTATGCGCCAGAGGCTCCCTATTTTGAAAAATACCTACCGCACAGTCGCCAGTCTGGATGAGTGCTATGAGGTAGGTTGTGTCATCAGTCAGGCTTTTGTAGTTCATGGAAATTGGCAACCTCAGGTATCCAATTGTATTATGCTGGTCATCTAAAAAATCTATCCGGTGTTTGTCGAAGCTATAATCATATCGAAAAGCATCCTGCGCCCTGATGAGTTTTACCAGGTTCGGCATTTCTTCAAAAGGAAAATGGGCTGTAAAATGCTTTTCCATGGATAGTATTTTATTGTAAGATTATAGAAGAAAAATACCTTTATCTCAACGTTTTTAATAATTGATGAATGGATGTAATCATTACATGGATAATTAATGCTATGCTAAAATATGCTCAATAAAACCGGTTAACCCAATAACTTCAGTTTCATTAGGTATGGGATAGCGATCTTGTCCTGCATATATCACAAACTTCCGCTGCGCACCCAAGTCTTCAGCAGCATGATGAAAGCTGGCTTTTATTCTAGGGGCCAGTGATCGTTTAATTTCTATGGCCCATATTTCGCCTCCAGGAGTCTCAAGGACCAGGTCTATCTCGGTGCCATTTGAGGTACGGTAGTAGCTGGAGATCCAGTCATTATTTAGATGAGCAAGTATATTCTCAATGACAAAACCTTCCCATGACGCTCCCATTACGGGATGGCCCATTAGGCTATTCATATCCGGAATATTTAGCAAGCGGTGTAGAAGACCCGTATCTCGAATAAATATCTTGGGTGCTTTTACGAGTCTTTTTTTTGTGTTGCCATACCATGGAGTAAGCTGCCGTACCATGTAAAGGTCTGTTAATAGATCGAGATAATTGCGAATGGTCGTATGGGAAGCGTCGAGGCTCTTGCCAAGGTTAGAAAAGTTGATTTGTTGACCATTGAGATGGGCAAGCATAGTCCAGAAACGGCGCATTTTGGTTGATGGTATGTTAACTCCCAGCTGTGGGATATCACGTTCGATGTATGTACTTATAAAGTCACTACGCCAATCCCAACTCTCTTGGTTGTTTGCCGCAAGGTAGCTATCAGGAAATCCGCCTCTTAACCACAGTTGGTTGCTATAGTCAACTGCCTGGTTGCCAGATTGCACTTCAAATAAATTGAATGGGCTTAGCTCCAAAAAGCGCACTCTGCCTGCTAATGATTCGGATGTATGCTGCAACAGATCTTTTGAAGCTGATCCAAGTAGTAGATACTGTCCTGAACGCTCGCCTTTTTGTTTACGCTCGTCAACTAGTCCTCTTAGTATGCGAAAGAGCTGTGGCTGATGTTGGATTTCGTCAATGATAACAAGATTACCCTCTTGCTGTCTTAAAAAAGCTTCTACATCTGAAAATTTGGCCAAATCAGAATCTAGTTCCAGGTCGAAGTAGCTGACAGGTTTTTTGATCTCATCTTGTATTATGGCCTTGGCAAGTGTTGTCTTGCCTACTTGTCTCGGCCCAAGCAGTGTTACAACAGGCATGGTCGTAATTGCCTTTAAAAGCTTGGAACTGAGTGTTCGCCTTATTGTATTCATGGTGTAAATTTATGCAAATTGAAATTCATGTTTTCAATTTGCATAAATTTAACTTAAAAAACATGTAGATTGAAAATTAAATCTAATCTACTATTTCGCAAAAGCTACAGATCTTGTCTCTCTTATCACAGTAACCTTTATCTGTCCGGGATACTGCATATCCTTCTCGATTTTCTGTGAAATCTGAAAAGACAGGTCTTCCGATTGTTTGTCGGTGATCTTCTCTGCATCTACCAGTACTCTTAGCTCACGGCCGGCCTGTATAGCATAGCATTTATTCACCCCATCAAAGCTTATAGCGAGGTTTTCAAGGTCTTTCAAGCGCTTGATATAAGATTCCATGATCTCTCTTCTTGCGCCTGGTCTTGAACCTGAGATGGCATCACAAGCCTGGATGATTGGAGAGATAAGGCTGGTCATCTCAATTTCATCATGGTGGGCACCGATGGCATTGCATACCTCGGCATTTTCCTTGTATTTTTTGGCCAGTTCCATGCCCAGGATGGCGTGGGGTAGCTCCGGTTCTTCAGGCCACACTTTACCAATATCATGCAATAAGCCAGCTCTTTTGGCCAGCTTGGCATTTAGGCCGAGTTCAGAAGCCAGGGTAGCGCAGAGCTTGGCTACCTCTCTCGAGTGCTGAAGCAGGTTTTGCCCATAGCTTGATCGGAAGCGCATACGGCCTACCATTTTGATCAGCTCAGGGTGCAAGCCATGAATACCTAAATCTATGACTGTGCGTTCACCAATTTCAATGATTTCTTCCTCAATATTCTTGGCAGTTTTACCAACAATTTCCTCTATTCGGGCGGGGTGAATCCTACCATCCTGAACCAATCGATGCAAGGAAAGGCGTGCAATCTCTCGCCTTACCGGATCAAAGCCGGAGATAATAATTGCCTCAGGAGTATCATCTACAATGATTTCCACGCCGGTAGCAGCTTCCAGTGCCCGTATATTTCTACCCTCGCGACCAATAATTTTACCTTTGATATCATCACTTTCGATATTGAAAATAGAGACGCAGTTTTCAATTGCATGCTCTGTAGCGGTACGTTGTATGGTCTGAATAACTATCTTCTTGGCTTCTTTTGCCGCGGTTAGTTTCGCATCTTCAATGATCTCTTTGATGTGAGAGGATGCGTCGGTAGTTGCTTCATCCTTAAGCGTTTCTATTAGCTGATTTTTGGCATCTTCCGCACTCAGGTTAGCGATTTTTTCGAGGATATTGATTTGCTGCTCCTTTACTCGCTCTAGCTCTTCCTTACGTTTCTGTACGATCTCCATTTGTGCCGTAAGGTTTTCTTTCATAGACTCAAGCTCTGCTTCCTTCCTTTTGTTCTGTTCGTAGTGCTTGGAGTTTTGTTCTTCCCGTTTTTTGAGCTTTTGCTCATTGTTAATGATAATGTTCTTCTTGCGGGAGGCTTCCTCTTCAAATTCGGATTTAAGCTTTAGGATTTTCTCCTTTGCTTCAATGATCTTGTCTTTCTTGATGTTTTCGGCGGTGAGTTCCGCCTCTTTTATGATAGAAGATGCTTTCTCTTCAGCCTCGGTTTTTCGTTTTTCCAGAGACTTTTTGAGTAGCACCCGACTGATCAAAACGCCCACTCCTGCACCCAGGATTAGCGCTATGACCATTAGTACCAGATTATCCATAATGTATCTATTTATAAGGTTTAGTCAGCATGGCCAAACCAGATAACATCAGAGATAATCCAAGTTTTAATTGACTATATGTATTAAAGGGACTGGGAGATGATATTACTTAAACGTTGGATTTGTTCGTGAGCGATCTCATCGTTCAATTTATTTTTCTCTTGTGTTCGAAATTTATCCACCACACAGTCAAAAGCCACCATAGCAAGTAAATCTTGCTTATCATCTATGCCAAATTGGTCCTGATAGACTTTAATCTGTTCATTTATCTTCTTGCCTGCCTGGCGGATCATAGCTTCGTCCTCAGCCTTTACCCTCATTGGGTATTCCCGGTTCCCGATTTTTATTTTAATTGATAGTTCTGCCATTGAGCTGGATTAATGTTGTTGTTATTGGCTCAAATGAGCGATACATTTATCAATTTCCTTTATATAATCATTAATTACTTGTTTTAGCTCCGTAGTGTCATCTTCATTTTCTACCATGCTATCTACAATTTTACTAATTTTTGCGGTATTCTGAAAGCTGCCAATTTGGTCTCTTTTTTTCTTGAGCTCGTCTTTTAATTCAAGGTTCTGATGTCTTAAATAGGCGATTTCTTCTTTCGCTTTCTTTGTCTCATTTACCAACATTAAGATTTTACGCTCAAGGCTGATGAGCTCAGTTCTTAAATCTTTATCCGACATGTCATTTTCTAATCAAAGCTCCCAAATTGTTTTCAAAATTCTGAATTAGCTGGTTCATCACTTTGTCTATCACTTTGTCCTTCAGGGTTTTGTCTTTGTCCTGCAGGATGAAGCTTATTGCATATGCTTTTTTACCGTCCTCAATTTTATCACCCTCGTATACGCTAAACACATTCAATCTTTTAATTAACCGCTTTTCTGTGTCTAAAGCAACTTCTTTGATCTCTTTAAAAGAAACTTTTTTGTCGATCACCAACGAAAGGTCTCTTCTCACTTCAGGGTATTTGGAAACCTCCTGATAAGTAACTGTATTGCTGAGCTGCTTGAGTAAATTTTCCCAGTTGATCTCTGCGTAAAATACAGGCTGCTTTATGCCCATTTCCTTGCCAATACTGTCTTTTAACTTACCAAAGGTGGCTAATATCTTCTTTCCGATTTTGTACACCAATCCATATTGTAAATAGGCTGGCACCTCTGGATCACTATCGATGTTATGGACTCCCGCCAGGTCAATGATCTTATTGACAATATGGCTTAGCTGGAAAAAGTCTACGGGCTTTTGTTCCTGTGACCAATGCTCACGGGTAGCATTACCTGTCATAAACAATGCAAGTACATGCTCCTCTTCATATTTTTTTGCATGTAGACGATAGGTGTTGCCAAACTCAAAGAATTTGAGATCCGTTTGCCTGTGGCTCACATTATATCGAATGGACTCTAAACCTGTGAACAGTAAAGTTTGCCGCATCACACCCAGTTCTTCAGAAAGCTTGTTTAGAATGGTTACATTCTCTTCTACCGGCCAGATGTTGGTGTTTTCTGTATAATCGGGGTTTGTCAGTGAATTGGTGAAAATCTCATTGAAGCCGTTGGCAGTGAGCAAATCAGCTATTTTTTCCCGGTTGATATGACTATCGACCTGCGGGAAATCAGCAATAAAATCGCTGCCTAGCTGGCTGGAGATCTCTACATTATCATACCCATATATCCTAAGGATCTCTTCTATTACATCAGCTTCCCGTGTCACATCAACCCGGTAGGTTGGGGCGGCAGCTATAAACCCCATATCAGATTCATTGGAAACCTCAAAATCCAGATGCTGAAGGATGTTTTTGATCAATGCCCGGTCTAGTGATTTGCCAATAAGCCTATCAATATTCTTGTATTGCATTTGAATTTTGGCAGGCTCGATGGGCTCATCATAGATATCTACCAGCCCACCATCTATTTGACCACCACATATTTCAATGAGAAGCTTTGTGGCCAATTTAAGACCGAATAGCGTATTATTCGGGTCTGTGCCTCTTTCAAAGCGAAAAGAGGCATCTGTCTTGAGCTGGTGATGCTGAGCTGTTTTTCTGATGTAATCTGCTGAGAAATAGGCGCTTTCCAGAAATATGGAAGTCGTTGATTCTGTTACACCCGATTCGATACCGCCAAATACTCCGCCAATACACATTGGTTTATCAGCGTTGCAGATCATCAGATCGTTGGCCTTTAGTTTTCTTTCCACCTCATCAAGGGTAGTGAATATAGTGCCTTCGTCTAAGGTTCTTACAATGACATTGTTACCGGTAATCTTGTTTTGATCAAATGCATGAAGCGGCTGTCCAATGGCATGCAGCACGTAATTAGTAATGTCCACAACATTATTGATAGGGCTTAAACCTATAGCTTTCAGTGCATTTTGAAGCCATTCAGGCGAATCTGCCACCTTTAAGTTTTTGATAACCAATCCGGAATACCTGGGACAAGCCTCTTTGTTCTCAACTTTCACCTCAACAGGGCAAGGAGCAGAGGGAATTTCAATAGCAATATCAGGTAGCTGTAAATCTCGGTCGAGCACTGCCTTAAGGTCTCTTGCTACTCCCAAATGAGATATAGCATCTGAGCGGTTGGGGGTGAGGCCTATTTCAAAAACTGTATCACTGTAATTTTCCAGATATTCTGCAGCAGGTGTGCCATTAGGCAAATCTGTATTCAAAACCATAATGCCATCATGATCGGGACCCAGGCCTATTTCATCTTCTGCACAGATCATACCTTCAGAAACCTCGCCTCTGATTTTGGCTTTTTTAATCTTAAAAGAGTCTCCTTCAAAAGGATAAAGCGTAGTGCCCACTGTAGCAACAATGACTTTTTGGCCGGCAGCCACATTGGGTGCACCACAAACAATAGGTGACAATTCCTCAGCACCAATATCTACTGTAGTAACTTTAAGCTTATCAGCATTGGGATGAAGCTCACAGGTAATGACTTCACCAATTACCAACCCCTCAAGGCCACCTTCAAATTTTTCAAATTGCTCAAGGCCTTCTACTTCAAGGCCGGTTGCAGTAAGCAGTTGGCTTATTTCTTCCTCACTTTCAGGTAGGTCAATATATTTTTTCAACCAGTTTAGGGAAATCTTCATGGACTCGAAAAATGTTTGAGTAAAACAGCCTCAAAAGTAATGAAAATGAGAGGCTGAGACTACAAAAAATGAGTATCAATTACCGTTTATTCACCCGTGTTGTAGCGCTTTTCTCCGGCTTCAATGGCGATTGGCAATATATTTTCCTTAGGCGGAAGCGGGCATACAAATTTCGGGTCGTATTCGCAGTAGGGATTGTATGCCTTGTTGAAATCAATGGTAATCCGATTGGCATTTTTAAAACTAAGATCGAGGTATCTGCCCCCTCCATAGGTCGACTCTCCGCTGGTGTCATCTGCAAAAGCAGTAAAAAGAATATCCGTAGCACCCAGTCCTACTTGTTTCAGGATCAGTAGCTGTAACCTCTGCCCTTTGAGATCAAACTTTGCATAGGCATATTTTAAATACCTTTCATTTTCTCCACCAGTAGTGGGTATGTTCATATAAGACCTTTCTTCGATGCGGTCAATAACAGCGGTTACCCTGTAAGCAGGATCAGCAGGAAAATAATTGAGCCCCTCGAATGTCATATTCTTGAAAGGGCTGTTGTCATTAGTACGCATAAATTCCGCCCTCTCTTCCCTGAAAGCTTCAATTTCCTTTTGATAAGCTTCAATATCTATACCTGCCGGCTGAAGAGACCAGTATATTCCTATGGCTATGAGTGCTGCAATAGCAGCAAAAACTAATTTTTTGTTCATGATTAATTATGGAAGCATCGATTCGTCTGCAAAACTAAAATATCCCTGATCCCCAAAGATAATATGATCCAGCACAGGAATATCTAACATCTCGCCGGCCCGTCTCAGTTTCCTGGTCAAACGGATGTCAGCATCACTAGGTCTTAAATTGCCCGAGGGGTGGTTATGCACCAGTATAAGGCTACTTGCCAATTGCTCCAGGGCAAATTTAAAAATGATTTTAGGATCTGCTACTGTGCCGGATACACCACCCATACTAATGACCTGCTTCTTGATGACCTGATTGGCTCTATTCATAAGTATGATCCAGAATTGCTCGTGATTGAGGTCTAGTAATTCAGGTTTCATTAGCTGATAAGCATCACTCGCCGAAGTTATTTTAGGCTTTTCGATATGATCATGAGCCTTTCTCCTTCGGCCCAGTTCGAGCGCTGCTACAATTGCAATGGCCTTAGCTTCACCGATTCCTTTGAACTGCATGAGGTCTTTCACCGACATGCGCGCCAGGTCATTGAGATTGTGCCCACGGCTGGAAAGTATTGATTTAGCCAGATCAACGGCACTCATTGTACGGGTACCTGACCCAAGCAGGATGCCGATCAGCTCGGCCTCCGAAAGGGCCGCCTTGCCCTTGAGTAAGAGTTTTTCCCGGGGCTTGTCTTCCTCGGCCCACTGACGAATAGAGAGATGGTGCTTTTCCATAAATTGATGTTGGAATATAGAAATCCAATGTTATTTAATCCAGAAAAAGCACAAAAAAAGCCCCAGCGGTTACCGGAGCTATTAATATTTTGGAAAAGCAACTGATTAAAGGCTATTGACCAATTTGGCAAGCTTAGACTTTTGGTTCGCTGCGTTTTTGTAATGAATGATATTTTTCTTGGCTAACTTATCAAGCATAGAAGATACCTGCTTGTACAACTGTTCAGCTTCAGCTTTGTCGGTGGTGTTTCTCAATCGCTTGATGTATGTACGTGTAGTCTTGCTCTGATATCTGTTTCTTAAGCGCTTTGCTTCATTAGAGCGAATTCTTTTAAGTGCTGATTTATGATTTGCCATAATCTATATACTCACTGCTTATTTTTTGAGCTTGCAAAAATAGGACACAATTTCAGATTATCAAATAATTGCATTTATTCTTTTCTTAATTCAGGTGTAATACCATTTAGTTGAGCAGGTTTTTTTCGATTCCTCTCCCTAAGAGGGTGTCGAAAGCATCATTCATGTAAGGTTGAGCCTATCGAAACCTTTCTTAAAGACTGTATGAATACATTTCGACGAGTTCAATGTGACATGAGGTAAGGGGTTTTTACTTTGAGTCACCCTCATTATTTGAGCTCAACAATATAGCAATTGTATTTAATTGTAAAATATGTGGCGCTTAAGCCTGTCGAAATTCCTCTTTTTTCTCAGATTCAGATTTACAGCCCCATTTTTCAGCAAAGCGTGCTTTCCACTTTTCTTTGTCCTGTTCTGGTAGTTTCTGCCATTTATCTGCAAACTGAGGTTTCCAGGTTCCGGGCCTTTTTTGCCAACCTGGTTTTATTCCAAATCCAAAAATAATTTTAGACAACAGTAAAAGCCCGCCTGCCCGCCAAAAATCAATGGAGGGCAAACCAAACAAGTAAGGCATAAGCCAATTCCACAGCAGCATTACAATCAGTGCTACCACGGCCATAGTTGCCAAGAAGATCAGGCCCATTTTTACAAACCACTGCATAATTAATGGCCTTTCAGTTCGTCGTAAAGCTCCTGCAGTGCTTTCCTTAATGCCAATACGGCATACCGCTTTCTGGAAAGCAGGGTGTTGATGGTATCGCCGGTAATGTCTGCCATTTCTCGGAAGCTTTTCTGCTCAAACTCGTGCATGACAAATACTGCGCGTTGCTTGGCAGGCAACTCGTCTAATGATTCCTCAATTTTGGCCCAAATCATTTCTCTCACCACCTCCTCATCCGGGAGTGAATCGGTGCGTGGCAGTATTTCCTCCAGCATCAAAGGGCCATCTTCATCACTAGCCTGAGGTGAAAGCATGTCAGTAAAGGCCTGAGGCTTTTTCTTACGAAATGAGTCTATTACCTTGTTTCTAGCCACACGGTAAAGCCAGGAAGTAGATTTATCTATTGACCTTATATCATCATAACCAATGATGAACTGATAAAACACATCTTGCATAATATCTTCGGCCTCTTCCATACGCGGCACAAATTGTCTTATAAAATTAAGCAGCCTTGCTTTTTCTTCCTGGATAGTTAATTGTATATGATCTTGCTTGGCCTGGGCCAGCGAAATGGCTATTGCATCCATGGGTTTCAATTTAGAAGCTGCGGCTTCATTCCACATATCTTATAAGTCGATAACGGTGAAAAAATATTGTAGGATGAATAAATGCTAAATAATTGCACTGACACTTTTTTACAAGCGCATGGTCAGGGGCAGTGGGCTTTATCCTAAATTGCCTTCATGTCGACGGCTGTCCGCAAAATTGTAGTCATCTTAACAGGAATCATTCTCATTCCCATCATAGTTTTTACAGCCCTGGAAATACATCAGGTGAAGGAGAATGAAAAAATGATGCAGGAAATCTACCTGCGCCAACTCGAAGCTGTTTTATTTTCCATCAACCAGTATTCCAATGATGTATTCACTGGTTTTGCCAACAAGCTGGAGGTATACAATCCAAAAAGAACTTCAACTGAAATGCTTACCAACATGGTAAGTGATTACAAGGGGGTATTGGCGGTTCATTTTCGGGATGTAAATTCAGATTCAAGCTTTACCATAAAGAGTAGAGAAAATCAGCTCTTGAGCAATATTCTTGATGAAATTGAAGGCGGATACGAAAAGGAAAAGGAACGATTGGTAAGGTATCAGCGGGCCAATTTCATGAAAATAGAACCTATCCAAAGTACCTACCAAAATGATGATGTTTACCTGCTGGCATTTGTCATCGAGCCGGCCCGGGAGCATTATTATTTCTGCATTGCTGTCATTAGCGGTCTTGAGTACCTGGAAACTTTTTTAGTGCCTAAAGTGCAACAGGTGGCAGATGAAGGCTTTGTAATTCGGTTTACCCAAATCAATCAATCGGCAGTGGTGTACCAAACTGGAGAGCCGGAGCAGGAGAAGTTTTATGCCAAAACCCTATGGCTATTGCCGAATTACATGCTGGAAATATCCATCAAGGGAGAGACGATCGAAAGTATCGTTGCAGAGCGCTCAAGGTTTAACCTGATGGTGATAGGCGGAGTAACTATACTGCTGATAATGGGTGCCTGGCTCATTTTTAGGAATATCAAGAAGGAGGTACAATTGGCACAGACAAAATCGGATTTTGTTTCGAATGTATCTCATGAAATACGGACTCCTCTTGCTCTGATTAGCATGTTTGCCGAGACCCTGCTGATGGGCCGTGCTAAATCAGAGGCTAAAAAAATGGAGTATTACGATATCATCGTAAAAGAGACTTCTCGCTTACGCAACATTGTCAACAAGATCCTGAACTTCTCTCAAATTGAAGCCAATAAGAAGCAATACCACAAGCAAACCCAATCGCTGAATCAGATTGTGGATGAAGTCCTCAATACATATAGCTTTCATTTACAAAACAAAGGATTTGAGTTTTCTCTGGAGCTTGCTGATTATGATTTACCGATTAATGCCGATAGGGAAGCTATTACAGAAGCTATCATAAACCTGCTTGACAATGCCATAAAATACAGCCCTAATGAAAAGGAAATTGTGATAAGGACGGCCAGGACAGGAAAGTATGGATTTGTAAGCGTAAAGGACATAGGTGTAGGTATCGACCGAAAAAAGAAGAGTCAGATTTTTGACAAGTTTTATCGGGTAACGGATGGCGATATATATAAGGTGCAGGGTGCCGGTCTTGGGTTATCAATTGTAAAGCATATCATGGATGCACATGATGGTACTATCGAAGTGGATAGTGAGCCGGGTAAGGGCAGTACGTTCAAATTAATTTTTCCATTAGATCAAAATAAAGCTTAAATTCAATTATGGCTAGAATATTAGTAGTCGAGGATGAGCTGCACATGCGCATGGGCCTCAAAGACAATCTTGAGTTCGAATCTTATGATGTAGACCTGGCGGTCGATGGAGAACAGGGCCTGCGCTTGCTTGAGAACAATGCCTATGATCTTATTTTGCTTGATGTAATGATGCCTAAAATGTCGGGCTTTGATATGTGCAAAACAGCACGCAGCAAAGGGGTGACCACACCTATCATATTCCTTACGGCCAAAGGGGAGGAGATTGACAAGGTGCTGGGTCTGGAGCTGGGTGCAGATGATTACATCACTAAACCTTTTAGCCTGCGAGAGTTGGTAGCCCGTGTGAAAGCAGTACTGCGCAGGACCGGCGGTGAAGTAGAAGAAAAGAAAATCACAAAGGCATCCATTGGCAGAATGGAGGTAGATTTTCAGCATTATGAAGCAAGAGTAGACGGTGAGATCACAAAAATGTCGCATAAGGAGTTTGAAACACTTCATTTTTTATTAATGCATAAAAATGAGGTGGTAAGCCGCTTTCAACTATTGGAGGAGGTATGGGGGTATGAGTCGCAACCGACCACCCGTACTATTGACAACTTCATTCTCAAGCTGCGCCAAAAGATTGAGCAAAACCCGAATGAACCCAAATTGATTTTAACGGTGCATGGGATTGGCTACAAATTGATAGACGAATGATTTAATTCGGATTCCCAAATTTCTTTTTTAGATAAAACTCAGTGCAAGGAATGGTCAGTAACAAGCCTATAACCAACCAGGCGCTCGCTGCTAAAATGACGGTTTCGTCAGTAAAGTAGCGTTGCAATACAAATTGAATCAGGCAGGTAGAGGCGCCTACCAATAGCATAAAGTTAGTGCTCAGTTTATTGGCATAGTCCCATGATTGTTGTGATTGCATAGCTCTACGGGTTCTATAGCCATAGATATCGTTGATTTTTTTGGAGGAAAGACCGTGTAGATCAGGCTTAGCAATGTAAACAGGGGACCGATACTCAGGTGTAGCCACAACATGCTTTAACTTTTGAGGGTTACCTACCTAAATTGAAATCAAAATAAACAAATTTTCTATGAGTCAAAAGATATGGTTAATTACAGGTTGCTCAACAGGTTTTGGCAGGGAGCTGGCCGTTTATGCTGCCGAAAAAGGTGATATAGTTATGGGTACGCTTCGCAAAAAGGAACAGGTGGATGCATTTAATGCTTTGGTACCTGCAAAGACCCACGGTGTATTGCTTGATGTGCGCAATACCAATGATATCCAAAATGCAGTTGCGCTGATTGAACAAAAGTTTGGTCGGCTCGATGTACTCGTCAATAATGCTGGCTATGGCTCACTTGGTCCTGTAGAGGAGGTCACCGAGGAGGAAATGCATCGGCAATTTGATGTCAACGTGTATGGTGCAGTGCGGATGATCAAGGCCGTTTTGCCCTTGATGCGCAAGCAGGGCTCAGGCCATATCTTGAATATTACTTCTATTGCCGGGCTTAACGGCTTTCCGGGGGTCGGCATATACAATGGTTCAAAGTTTGCGCTGGAGGGCATTGGTGAAGCACTTGCTGCAGAGGTGCAGCATCTGGGTATTAAAGTAACCAATATAGAGCCGGGCCCTTTTCGTACCGATTGGGCAGGCAGGTCAGCCACCTACAGCAAAACAAGTATTGATGACTACAAGGACTCAGCCACAAAAAACATGGAATCAATAGCATCAGTAAGTGGCAATCAGATTGGCAGCCCTGAGAAAGCGGCGAAAGCGATGTATGAAGTTACCCAATTGGAGCAGCCTCCTGTGCATCTGCCTTTGGGTGGGCCAGCCTACAAAAGAGCCCGCATCAAATTCACTGAGATTTTGAAAGAGATTGATGATTTTGAATACCTGGGATTGCCTACCGATTATTCGGACGATGAGTTAAAGGCGATGGAGAGAAGATAGAGCTGTTTCAGTTCTAAATAGCTTGGTACAATACGAAGAATCGCTTGCATTTTGTTGGGCTTGTGGATGATGATTTTGGAAGGTTTTGCTGACGTATGATTAACCTTCGGAAAACGATTTCATAAAAATTGCTTAATGAAATGCGTTATAAATTATGAAAATATAAATAAATGAGCATTTAATTTATATTTTTAATAATAATAGTTGATAGTATTACCATTATTTTAGTAATCCTCTAATAAGTGGAGAAGCGTTATAATTATTTAACCCAGCTAAAATGATGAAGTCAACCAGATATTACGGTATTACCGGCTTTCTCTTACTTCTTGTGACTGTTTTTACTATGCAAGAAGGTTATGCCCAAAATGCAATTATTGGTAGTGGGTTCGGCGCAAATGATTGGAGCACTTCAGATTGTTTTAATGATGGCGCAGGTGGTTCACGCATTCGGATTTTCAATGCGAATGGTACAGGCAATCAATTTTTCAGATTTGTCACCTGCTGGGATGGAAACTGGAATCAATGGGGCCCTTTTAGTACCTCTAATAATTATGAGATTACATCTGGTGAGGCTATTCCTTCCAGTAATATAATAGAAAATGGAACTGCTAGTGAGTATTTCATTAATGTCTCCAGCACTTCACATAATTATGTGTTCAAGACTCAGTCAGGGGGCAACCCCCCACCAAACCGAAGGGCGGTGGTTTTTGAGGTGCAGGGTGCTATTCGCAGCGTTAATAATGTCACTACCAATATCGACCATAATGATATCATAGCCGGTGACTCTGTAGTAGTGACAGCTACGCTTGATGGTGCGCTTTCCGGCGGTCAGGCGGTATGGTTACGCTATAGTAATGATGGCTTCACTACCTCTGAAGTTGTCAAAATGACCGGTAGCGGCACTAGTTATACTGCAGCTATTGCCAGAGACGACAATATGTACAATCAGGCCGTTTCCTATTATGTATTTACCTCCGGTGATGTGGTATCTATTGCACACGCAGATGCTGATTTATATACCATAAATCTCAATAATAACGGCGGTTCTAATTATTCCTATACTCCGGGGTTTTATAGAATTTCACCGGCCAGCCCAACCAGCACAGGACCAATAAGCATAACCATGGGGCGGTTAGGCACCGACCTAAGTACACTTCCCAATGATGAAGAGGTATATGTGCACATGGGTGCCATATTGCAGGGAGCGGCTGCTACAGCGTGGGATGTAACAAAGGGCAACTGGGGCCAGGGAGATGGTCTTGGAGAAATGGATTCCATCAATGCTTATCAATCGGAATTTACCTTTAAGCCTAATGCCTACTTTTCTGAAGATTCCCCTGACCCCAACGCGGGCTTGTCCAACCCTGAGGAAGTAGAGGCGGCCATCGAATTTGATAGCATCAGCTACAGTATTTTCAGATTAGGATTTGTCTTTAGGAGCAGCAGTGGAGACCTTATTGTAAAAGATGACGGATCTGCCTCTGGGAATGATATTTACCTGGATCTGGATCCCGGTTATTGGTTGTTGCTTGATCCACCAAACAGGCTAGAAAAAAATGTAGCTATTGACCTGGCCACAGCATCAACTACTTATACCATAGCCGGAAGTGTGAGTACTTCCAGCACTATTACGGTAGACTTTAATGGTGAGAATATTTTTTCTGGTACGGCATCAAATTTCTCAGTGGATGTAAACCAATTGGATACCCTTCAATATGGCATTTATCCGCTGACGGTGGAAGCCACTAATGGTACCGACACAAAAACCTTTACCCGAAATCTAAATGTATATAATAGTGATGAGCTTGTGGTGCTGAGTTCATCGCTGGATCCCGCATTACCTACGGCAGAGACTGCAATTACCCTAACATTCAATGCCTTCAATACCACCCTCGAAAATGCGGACAAAGTGTATCTACATTCTGCTGCTGTGATGGAAAGCCCTACCTCGGAAACCTGGGGTGCCACCATTGGCAACTGGGGTCAGGATGATGGTATTGGGTTAATGACAGAAACTTCGCCAGGTTCTAATATCTGGACTATCACACTGACACCTTCCGATTATTATTTTCCGGTTGACGGACTTGATCCTGATCTTAATATTTTCCGGTTGGCGATGGTTTTCCGAAATGCCGACGGTACTGTACAGCAAAAAGGAAGGGACGGTAATGACATATACCTGGATATCGATCCGGGATTTTACATTGTAGTTAATGCGCCAGCTTCAGATTCTTTTGTGGCCGTAGAAGGCGGCACTTTTTCAATACAGGCTACCGCTTCTGAATCGGCAGATTTCACGGTCACGATCAATAGCCCAACGCCATATAACAATTCGGCCACAGGTGTGACCAATATCGATTTTGACACCTCGGTGCCTACTGCGGGAAGCTATACCATCACCATATCTGCTACCAATGGTTCAGTAACCAAGCAGCGCAATGTTAGCCTGGGCATTTACAGTCCGGTCACCATAGCAGATCATGCTGCAGGCTTGCAATACGGGCCTAATTACGATGCAGAGGATCCCAGGAAAGCAACTCTGTTGGTACACCTGCCTACACAGGGCCCTATCAACGTAGTTCATGTAATTGGTGACTTCAACGACTGGACAATCAGTGAGGCGTACAAAATGAACCGCACTACCGCCGGAGATGTATGGTGGCTGGAAATTGACAATTTGACACCCGGCAAGGAATACGTCTACCAATACCTTGTGAATGGCTCAGTAAAAGCTGGTGATCCCTATGCAGAAAAAATTAGTGATCCCGATGATCAATTTATCAGTGAAGCCCGGTATCCTGGTCTAATTGACTACCCTTCCAACAAGACAGAATTTAGAGCTACCGTACTTCAAACACGCCAGGAAGATTACGTTTGGCAGGTCAATAATTTTGATCGACCGGAGTTGTACAAGGTGAATATGTACGAGTTGCTTATTCGTGATTTCACAGAAGCGGGGACTTATCAGGCGGTAATCGATAGCTTGGATTACATCGCTTCGCTGGGTTTCAATGCGATCCATTTGATGCCCACCAGTGAGTTTGAGGGCAATGAAAGCTGGGGCTACAATCCAAATTATTATTTCGCACCAGATAAATTTTACGGGCCTAAAAATAAGTTGAAGGAATTGGTAGATGAAGCCCACAAAAGAGGGATTGCCATCGTAGGTGATTTGGTTTTGAACCACTCTTTCTATTCTAGCCCCTTTGCGCGGTTTTACTGGAATGATGGAGGGCCTGGCAGTGTAATTTGCGCACCTAACCGTAGGCCTACACCCGATAACCCATGGTTCAACGAATGCCATAATTTTATTGATGAGCGAGCTGCCTGGTGGGGTGCAGACTTCAATCATGAGAGTACCCACACTCAGGCTTTGGTGGATAGCATTACTGACTACTGGATGACGGAATATCGTTTTGATGGTTTCCGATTTGATTTTACCAAAGGCTTTTCCAATACATCTATTACCTGCCCTGATTGCTGGGGTAGTAGCTATGATGCACCCCGTATTGCCAACCTTGAGCGCATGAAAAATGAAATGCTCAGCAGGCATCCTGGGGCATATGTGATTTTTGAGCATTTGGCCAATGCCGATGAAGATAGGCACCTGGCCAATCAGGATATCCACATGTGGGGTGGTGCAGGTATTACCAAAAGATATGAATCCATAGTGCTGGGTTATGAAGATACCAATCGTGATCTAAGCAATGGTGTTTACAATGCGGCACCAACTTATTTTGCTTTTAGTAATCTCATGAGCTACATGGAAAGCCATGATGAGGAGCGCCTGGCCTATGAAATTGCCACCTACGGCCGTGATTTTATTCGAAATGAAATGAATGCCGATGCACGAGACTGGGATGATCATACGGCAGATTTCACCGGAGATCTATCCACCTTTATCGAGCGCCTGAAGCTTGCGGCCAGTATCAACCTTTTACTTCCGGGAGCAAGGATGGTATGGCAATTTGGGGAACTGGGTTATGATTATTCTATCAACTACAATGGTCGTACAGGCAATAAGCCAGTACGATGGGATTATTACGATCATCCACAGCGAAAAGAACTCCACGACTTTTATAAGACCATTCTCAACCTGCGAAAAGATCATGAAGTATTTCACCATCTTGTAGCGTATGATCTCAATAGCTGGGTGAAATGGATGCGTTTTGAGCACAAAGGTGTGGTGGCAGTGGTGGCATCAAATTTTCAGGCCTGGGAATCTGGTGATGCCCAAAATGGTTCACAAGTGCAGCAAATCACAGGCATGGATGTTGCCACAGTGTTTGGTACTGATAATTGTCAATGGTATGATTTGCTGGCACAAAATGAAACCGCACTTACGCTTGGAACTACCTTTGATCTTACAGCAGGGCAGACTTTGTTGTATAGTAATGTTGACCTAAAATCCGGTGGTCAAAAAACTGAAAGTGCAGCTGTTGGAGATGTGTCCTGGAATGTATCCTGGGACGACACCAATATTACTTTTGAGGTCATTGGTGCAAAATTAGATGAAGCGGCTGTTATATATATGGATGCTGATCCTGTTCATCCTGCTAACGGTGGTACCGATGCAGATGGTACGCTTGTAGGCTTTAATTATGACAATGCCATTATCAATCCGCCCTTCAGGGCTGATTTTGTATCCTATATAAAAAATGGATATAGAGAGTACCGTACCGCAAATGGCAGCAATAGCTGGTCAGTACAAACAAATGTTACAGCTACCTGGACATATTCAGAGAGTATCTGCAGTGATAGAAGAAAGATTACTATCCCCTGGACAGCTATTACCGGTGCAGGTAAACCTGCAGCCTTTAATTGGCATGGTTACCTGGTTTATGATAATACAAATACAGGTACTTATGGTGCTGTACCAAGCTTTAGTGGTTTTGAAAGTGATTACGGACTCAGTGGAAGCGGACCTTATACCAGGGATAATGTGCGATTTTATCGTGTTTCAGGAGAGGGCAATTCTGCTTTTGAAGATGTGGTCTATGCCCACGATGGAAGTATCATTGGCAGCTTTGGTAATATTACAGTCAGTGATATGCTCTTCAATAGGGGTGGAACAGTATCATTGAATGCAGGAGCAACCTGGGATATCGAGGGGTCTTTGTATATAGGTTCATCTACCACTATCAATGCAGGTGATGCCACCTTAAACCTTAGTGGTACAAGCTTTGAACTTACCTCAGGAAGCACTTTTAATGCTGGAACTAGCACTTTAGTTATCAATGGAGATGAGCCTTTTACCCTTACCGGTGATCTTATACTTCATGATTTGGTGGTAAATAATGCAGCAGGTGTCACCATTGATGGCACTCTTACGATTACCGGAACTTTAACCCTACAGTCCGGTGTGATTCATACTACATCAACTGATCTTCTAGTGATTGAAGAAAATGGTTCAATTAATGAGGCCATTGGTGCTGGAAGCTTTGTAGATGGCCCACTTCGAAAAATCGGAAATGCTGCCGCTGGCTTTTTCTTCCCGGTAGGCGATCAGAATACTTATGCACCTCTGGCCACAGAAGATGTATCTGGGGGTGCAGCTACGGATCATTTTACTGTAACCTACCATGGCAGTGCCTATGGTACGAATACCGAACGTAATGTGGCAAATCCTGATCCGGGTGTGTTTGAGCGGGTAAGCGCTGTAGAATGGTGGGATGTAGAGCGCAATGGCACTGTTGAGGCAAAATTGAGATTACACCTGAATGACCTCAACAGAAGCGGGATTACCGATTTATCAAAAATAGTGGTCGCCCACTTTAATGGAACAGAGTGGGTAAGTGAAGGCGGCATACCTGCAGATTATGAAGTTGAAGGGTCCATTGTTACTACAAATCGAATGACCAGTTTTAGTCCAATAGCACCAGGTGGACCAATAGATCAACCTCTCCCGGTTACCTTGGTATCATTTACCGGTAATGATAAAGGTAATGGACAGGTCGCGCTGCATTGGGAAACAGTATTTGAGGAAGATAATAGTCATTTTGATATTTTGATGTCTGAAGATGGAAAGACATTCTTGCCCATTGCTTCGGTTGAAGGAAAAAATCGCCGACATGGTGCCAAATACGTATTCAATTTTAATCACAATACATCTGGCATTATCTATTTTCAGCTGCGGCAGGTTGACTTTGATGGCAAAGAAGATCTTTCAGATATCATCGCAGTAAATATAGGTGCAGTGAAGCCAAATCCATTTCAATGGGTGGTTTACCCAAACCCTGCAAGATCCTCCGTCATAAAAGTCAAACCCAAAAATGCTGAGCTGGCCAATTTCACACATGTAGACGTGGAGATTTATGACCTTATGGGAAGAACTGTTTACGCCCAAAATATCAGCAGGTCGTCCTCAGGCAACACCATTGAAATCAGGGTTCCAGGAAATGTTCAGCCCGGTTTATATTTTATCAAATTGAACAACGGACAGCAGGTATTTCAATCAAGGCTTATTTATGATCCGGTGAATTAGTGCTTGCTTTATTTAAGAAGGTTGTTGACCTACAAAGGGCGAATTTTGATATCTCTAAAGGCCACTTTGCCACCGTGCTCCTGTAGTCCGAGGTGGCCTTTTTGAGCCTCACCAAAACCCTTCCAATCGGCAAAATTGGAATCATCAATAAGCTGTTGCCATGCCGGGCCATGCACGGGAAATTCCAACACCCTGGTGCCATTGAAGATCAGCCATCCTTCATTTTTTTGGTGGTCTATATGGAGTAGGTAATTATTCCATTCGCCTGCGGGTTTGCTAACAATGGAAGATGGAGGGATCAAGTTATACAACGAACCGGCACGGTTTATATCACCTCTTTCCTCCACGTATTCAGTCCAGCCATCATCGAGGATTTGGATTTCAGGACCTGTTTGATAGGGGTGCTCATACTTTTCATTTTCCACCACTGCCCATAGCAGACCAGAATTGCCATTTTTTGAAATCATCCAATCTAGGGAAAGTTCAAAATTTTCGTATTGTTGATTTGTAATAAGGTTAGCACTCTTGGCTTCAGAACGTTGTGAAGGATCAAAAACCAGTACATCACCTTCCACATACCAGCCATTGAAATTATCACCACCTCCGTAAACATGCCAACCTTCCAAATTCTCCCCATTAAAAAGAGGTGTCCAGCCTTCATCAGATTGACATGAAGTGCATAAAACGATCAAGATGAAAAAAATTGATTTCAGCAAAAAAACAGGTTTCATGAGTTTATTTTTTTGATTTCAAAACATAGATAAGCATTTTTTGTACATATTCTTGCATTAGAAAACAGGAAAGGAAGATTTGCAGGCTATGAGGTATTATCAAATATTAATCTTGCTAACAGCATTGATTTTTGTAAGCTGTGCCAAAAAGAAGGAATCCGGTTCAGATGGATTTGATATCAATAAAACCGCAGGTAGTAGCCCGAAAATGGTTGAATTGGCTTCACAGAGAGTCGAGCTTGACAATAAGGGCGTAGGGCCGATAAAGCGCATTACACTCGATTCTTTAATTAACCAGGAACTAGCAGCTACTGGCAAGGAGATATACGAAAAGAATTGCACCATTTGCCATAAGGTCACCGAAAAATTCATCGGGCCGGCACCAAAGGACATACTGAAAAGAAGAAGTCCCGAATGGGTCATGAATATGATTTTAAACCCTGATCGTATGATCAAGGAAGACCCGCTTGCAGGAGACCTCTTTATGGAATTTAATGGATCCCCCATGACCAACCAGAACTTAACCGAGGAGGAGGCCAGGGCCATATTGGAGTATTTCAGAACACTTTAGAGGATTAATTAAGCCTTCAAACTACTGACCCTACTTATAAATATCATAGTTCGGGTATGATGTATGTCATTTTTATCATATGATATATTATTCATATTTGATATTCATTAATCCAAAATACTATGGCAACAGTAGTTGTACTGGGTGCGGGTGTCTCCGGGCACACTGCCGCTCTCACCCTTCGCAGAAAACTTTCCAAAAAGGATAAAGTAGTCGTAATCAGTCCTAATAGTCGCTACCAGTGGATACCATCTAACATTTGGGTGGGCATTGGTAGGATGAATACCGCACAGGTTACTTTCCCTCTGGCACCTGTTTATAAGCGAAAGAACATCGATTTTCACCAGGCCAAAGCCGTTTCGATCCACCCTGAAGGTAGTGCGGAATCGGATCAGGGTTTTGTAACTGTGAGCTACACAGATCCAGTGCGGCAGGGAGAGGAAACTACAATAGCTTATGATTATCTGGTCAATGCCACCGGGCCCAAGTTGAAGTTTGAAGCTACAGAAGGTCTTAGCCCTGAAGAGGGCAACTGCAATTCTGTGTGCACCTACCAGCATGCAGAGCATACCTGGAAAAACCTCCAGGCTGTTTTTGATAAAATGAAGGCAGGAGAAGAGCAGACAATTGTCATTGGCACTGGTCACAGCATGGCTACCTGTCAGGGTGCTGCATTTGAGTACATTCTCAATATTGCCTATGAAGTACGCAAAAGAGGCCTTGAGGATTATGCTAATCTGATATGGCTTACAAACGAATATGAAGTGGGAGATTTTGGCATGGGAGGGGCCTACGTCAAACGGAATGGATACATTACCTCAACTACGGTTTTCGCTGAATCGATTCTTGCTGAATACGGTATACGTTGGATCAAAAGGGCCGGAGTTCAAAAAATCACGAAGGACACGATCCATTACGAAAATCTGGAGGGTGAAGACCATGAATTGTCTTTCGATTTTTCCATGCTCATTCCATCCTTCTCAGGAGTAGGTTTGAAGAGCTACGATAAACAGGGTGCTGACATTACAGATACAGTATTTGCTGCCAGTGGGTTCATGAAGGTAGATGCAGATTATACCGCTAAACCATACGAAGCATGGACTGCAGAGGATTGGCCTTCTATCTACCAAAATCCAACATACGGAAATCTCTATGCAGCTGGCATTGCCTTTGCGCCGCCACATGCAATATCAAAACCAATGAAAAGCAAAAAGGGCACGATGATTTCACCTACACCACCACGTACCGGAATGCCTTCCGGTGTGATTGGGAAGATAGTAGCACTCAATATTGCAGAACAGATTAAAAGCAATCGAAAGGAACATAAACATAGTGCTTCCATGGCCAAAATGGGGGCAGCCTGTGTGGTATCAGCCGGCTATGGCATGCGCAGCGGCATGGCAGCTACCATGACGGTGTTTCCTATAGTTCAGGATTGGAAAAAATTTCCCAGATGGGGCAGGGATTTAAATTATACAGTAGGTGAAGCTGGCCTTGCAGGCCACTGGATCAAAGTCATTCTCCATTATTTATTTATGTATAAAGCTCAGGCAAGGCCATTTTGGTGGTTGATCCCTGAATAAAAATAGCATTATGAAAGCGAAAAAATTCATTCCCTATTCAGAAGTGAGTTTTGCCACCGTACCTGGTGGTGCAACTAAATTTTTCAGGAAATTCATTCCATGGCAGGTTTACCGATTTGTGGTTTTGAACCTCAAAATCATGAGAATTGTAGTAGGCGGACATTCCTAAACTTACTAAGAGTCCACCAGTCTAATCTGGTGGACTCCATTTAATGATAATAAGGCTTGCCAGATAAGCCTCCAGTATGCTAAGAGGTAAGGCATAGGGTAGTATAGAAAGTGGCAATACTCCCAGGTTGCCGATGACCACCCACATTAATACGAAACCAATAAACCACGATAAAATCACCGTTTGGCTCATGCTGAATCTTCTGCTGATCGCAAAAATCGAAACAGCATAAAGCAGTGACCATATGCCCCATAAGGCACCGTTCACGGGTGCATCCGGAAAGTCCAATCCAAGGCTGGCATAGTGGTTAACCCAGGCTTCTTTTAGTAAAAATTCGTTACGCACAAATTCTGATAGGCTGATCCATATTGTCGCAGCCAGAATAGGGCCAATAAGGGTTTTAAAAGCTTTCATTTGATAAAGTTGATTTAACAAAACCTATTGATATGAAATTCAGGATAATTTACTGATTATCAATATGCTAATAGGATTATTTATATAATAACATCCGAATTATTGAAAAATGCATGATTGAGGCATGTCAACAATGTTTTTCAATTCATCGAAGGATATACCTCGTTCGTAGAAAAAAATTCAGCTTCCAAATGGATAACACTATTTTCAACCTCTGAATTTAATTTTTTCCTAACCACGTCATTACATTATGATACCAACCAGCTATTCAATTCCGGCCAAGTTTGTTGTCGTATTTTCTTTGATGCTAATAGCAATTATCGGTTTAGTCAACCCTGCTGAAGCGCAAAACTGTACAGTAAACTCTGGTATCAATATTGAACAATGCGAAAACGAGCCACTTATCCTTAACGGTAATCAGGCTGGGCTTTTTGCAATCAGTAATGTTACTCAATGGAGTCAGGTTGGCGGTCCTTCCGTTAGTATCGTTGATCCCACAGATCTTCAGTCCGAAGTATTAGGGGTTACCGGAGGCAATACCTATACTTTTCGGATTACCGGTAGGTGCTTAGATGGTTCTTTGGTATTTCAAGATGTGGAATATGATATACTATCGGCAGGCGATGCAGATGCGGGTTTAGATCAGACTTATTGCCCTGGTGGACCTTATAATTTAAGTGCATCAGCATTGGGTGGAGGTGAAACTGGTTTGTGGACTATACTGGGAAATAATCCGGCAGGTGTTAATATTAATGATGCAACTAATCCCACATCTTCTTTTACCTTACCTGAAACCAGCGCAGGTACTGCTTCTCTTGTATGGACAGTGACCAGTGCGAACGGGTGTGCAGAAAGCGATACAGTTGAAATTGTTAACAGAGGAGGTGAATTGCCGGTAGATGCTGGAGCAAACCAAACTTTAGGAAATTGTTATTCCATATCGCAAAGCACAAACCTTTCGGCTTCATTTGGAGGTAGTGGAATAGATGGCCAGATAGGTACTTGGTCTTTTGTAAGTGGACCTAATATACCTACCATCAATAATGTAAATGCTAGAAATACCGGTGTTTCAAATTTACGTCAGGGAACCTATGTTTTCCAATGGACTGTTACCGGGGGGTGTGCAGCGGGAACAGATAATGTTTCTATAACGGTACCTGCACCCACTTCAGATGTTACCCAGGCCACAATTTCAACGGGTGTAGGAAGTGGCGATAAAACTCTAACCATTTGCGACCCAGGAGTCAATGAAGTAGTAGTTCAGGGCAGGGTTCCCCGTTTTACCGGTGAAGTAGCCGAGTGGGTACAGATTTCAGGGCCAACTGCAGGTGTAACGATTAATAGTCCAAATTCGGCAGTTACCACAATTACAGGCCTAAGTGATCCCAATACTTATGTATTCAGATATACTATAGAAAATCCGACTACATTTTGTAGTACTTCCAGAGAAATTACAATTCAATATAATGATGCACCTGAGGTCAATATTACAACACCTTCACCTTTAGTTTTAGCTTGTGGAGAGACTACCGCTACGATTAATTTTACAACTGAATCAACCCCAAATACTACGGAATGGCGTATACTAAGTGGGCCAACATCTGCTTCCTATCCTTCATTTCCCACTGGTTTTTCTAATGCCTCTGGCACTTCGGTAGATATCCCAAACCTTACTACCAATGGAACTTACATAGTACAATTAAAGAGGTCAGGTACGCCTGGCTTTAATTGTTCTGCAGCTTATGATGAGGTGACGATCGTGACCTCTGAAGAACCTACCATATCCAATGCCGGTACTGACCAGATTTTGGCTTGTAATATTCGTTTTACAAACCTGGCAGGTAATACACCTACCGAAGGCGTTGGTAACTGGACATTAGTAAGTGGCCCACTACCCGTAGATATCATTGATCCTTCTGATCCTACATCAGGTGTAAACTTCGATCCTATTGCTGATGAAGTTAATGGTGAATATATTTTCCGATGGATAACCTCTGCCGGCCCTGAGTGCCCCAATTACCAGGATGATGTAAGTGTAATCGTTTCGAATGAAGAGCCTCAAGTGGCAGTTTCTGGTGCGGATGAAACTGTCTGTGCGGAGAGCCTGGTATTTTTGAATGGTAATGAGCCGCAATTGAATGAAGTTGGGACCTGGTCAGTTTCTCCCAATCATGCCGGTATTGTTTTCTCTGACCTTAACGACCCATTAGCTACTGTAGAAGGATTGCTACCGAGCTCTGTCTATGAATTCACCTGGACTTTGGAAAATGGTTGCTTATCCAATTCTGACGTCACAATTATTACTACTAACGCCACAACTGGCCCCATTACAGCTGCAGCAGGAGATGATCAGTGTTTGCTGAATACGCAGACCACTTTTACCATGGATGCTAATAGCCCCGGCCCGGGTGTGGGATTATGGCAGGTACTAGAAAAACCTGCAGGCTCAACGGTAACCTTTACTAACGATGCATCCAATACAACAGATGTTACGGTTGACCAGACAGGTACATATAAACTTCAATGGAGTATTACTGTATCTGGTTGTGATCCATCCATAGATTCTGTTAGGATAACAGTAGACGAACCAGTAACTATTGCTGATGCCAACATCGATTTACAGGTCTGTGGGGATAGTACTCGACTTGCAGGTAATGAAATTACCGTGGGCTATGGTATATGGAGTCAGATTGCTGGTCCTGGTGGGATCACCATAAGAGACAGTGTGGATAGAAACACCGATGTAGTAGGCCTTTCCAGCGGTGTGTATGAATTTGAATGGCGCTCTATCAATGGTGTCTGTACAGACGCTGATACCGTAAAACTATTTGTTTCAGAACCACCTCAAGAGGCCATAGCAGGTGCAGATATTGATCTCTGTGGTGCTTCTTCTACTACGCTTTCTGCAAATACTGTAAATGATGGGCTATGGGCTTTTATCTCAGGGCCTAATGAACCAACCATAGCTGACATAACAGCACCCAATACCGCAATAAGTGGCCTGATCATGGGTGATTACCAACTACGGTGGTTAAGCCTGAGTAGTGGGCCCTTTTGTGAGGCGGACGCAGATACAGTGAATATAAGTGTGGTGCCTACTGCAGATGCAGGAGTGGATCAGGAGTACTGTGAAGACATTTCAGCCGTAAACCTTGCAGGGAATGTAGGAAGTACGGGCACCTGGTCACAGATTTCTGGGCCCAATACCTCTACTATCACCACTACATCAGGAAATACGGCAACAGCCTCTGGACTCATAGATGGCACTTACGTGTTCCGATACGAAATTAACACGGGAAGTTGTAGCAGTACAGATGATGTTGAAGTAACCTTGTTGGCTACTCCAAATGCCGCCGATGCTAATGAGAGTGGAGGCCTTGATATTGAATACTGTAGCGATGCGGTAAGTGATTTTGCTTTGGACGGCAATGATCCTGCAATAGGCACCAATGGACTTTGGGAAAAACTAGATGGTCCGGCAGGCGGAAGTTTCGATGACGATACTGATCCTGATGCCACATTTACACCGGCCGCAGGTGCTTATGGCACGTACCTATTTTCATGGACCATTTCAAATGGGGATTGTAGTAATGCATCGCAGGTAAGGGTAAATTATTATGAAGATCCTAATGCAGATGCCGGCCCTGACCAACCAGCCGTTTGTGGTGCAGAAACTACACTTGCAGCATCTTTACCTCCTGTTACTGGTTCAGGTGAATGGACCGTTGTATCGACACCTGGGGCAGCGGTTCCTGTTTTCAGCTCTACCGAGAGCAACACGCCTACCGTTTCAAATTTGACCGATCTAGGAAATTATACATTCAGATGGACATTGTCTAACGGTACTTGTACTGATGATTTTGATGACGTCATCATTACTGTACAGAATACACCTGAAGTGGCCGATGCAGGCCCTGATCAGGAATTGTGTGATGTTACATCCACAACATTGGCTGCCGTTGAACCAACTGGCACTACCAACGGTACTTGGTCCGTAGTTAGTGGCCCTGGTGCACCCACATTTGATGATGTTAATGTACATGATACTCAATTCAACAATTTGGTTCCCGGCACTTACGTCTTGAGGTGGACTACCTCGGTAGGAGGATCCACATGTATCTCAGAAGATGAAATTACAATCATCAATTACGAAGAACCTACGGTGGCTTCCACGGGTGGGGATATCGATTTATGTGTAGGAGAACCCCTTATCCTAAATGGTAATACACCAGTGGTAGGTACAGGAACCTGGAGTCAAAATGCTGGACCTCCAGTGTCATTTTTGGATGAAAACGATCCTAATACCACTATATTGGGTGCCACTGCTGGTAATACTTATGAGTTTCAATGGACGATTACTAACGGCGTTTGTGCCAGCTCTTTTGCTACAATGCAACTTACTTACGACGAGATTCCTACACAGGCACAGATAGGGGCAAACCAACAGGTTTGCGACTCAGAAACGAGTACGCTAATTGTGGCCAATACACCTGGTGGAGGCGAAACAGGTACCTGGGGTGTGAAGAGAAATCCGATTGGCGCAACCCCTGGCTTTGGTGATGTTAATGACCCATCCACAACCATTACTGGACTAACAGTAGTAGGTGAGTATGTTTTTACATGGACAATTGCCAATACTGGTTGTGAAACCATCGACTCAGTTAAAATAGATGTACTGCCTACAGTTGAAGTTACGGTAGCACCGGCAACAGTATTAGAAGATGCTGGTACAGATTTAATATTCACCTTTACCTTGAGTGGAGCAATAGATGAAGACCTTGAAGTGCCATTTTTTGTTACCGGCGATGCTGATCTTACCACTGACTATACCGTGACTGGTGCAGATTCCTACTCAAATAACTCTGGTGTTGTTACGATATTGGCAACTACTACCAGTGCTGAAGTCACACTTACACCCGTCAATAATACAGATATCGAAAATGATGAAACTATTACATTGACGATAAAAAATGAAGACGAATATTGTGTCGGCACTAACAATGATGCAACAGGCACTATAGAAGATGATGATCTGGATAATATCCGATTTGTGCTAGAAAATATACAAGATGGAGAGGAGGAAGGCACAATTCCTCAGATCTATGAAGTTACCCTTTATGATAAGAGAGATGGAACCACCGTGCTTACAAATCAGACGGGCAGTGACATACCCGTATTGATAGACTATAACTTTAATACTATTACGGAAACAGCAATTCAAACAGATTTTGATCCGGCAGACCTTAATCAGGCAACCATCAATATTGAAAATGGGGAAACCAGCCAAACTCGAGAAAGAGATATAAATGATGATCTGATAATAGAAATTACAGAACAGATTTCAGCTTACTTAACCCTCGCAGGAGCATCACCAGCAGGTTCTGAAATTGGCCCTAATTCCGGTAGTGGAACACCTGTTTTTGCTGATGTGTTTGATAATGATGTCCCTGTAATTGAAATATTTACAGTGGAGCATGGTAGAGAAGGTGGGCAGGATATTGAATATATTGTAAGACTTACTGATGGAGCGGGAACCAATTTAACCAATGGTACCGGAACGGATATTACTTTTGATATCACGTATACATCACCTACAGGTGCAACCACACCGGACTTCTCTTCTGATCCGTTTGCACCAGTACCATTCCTAAATGATGTCCCTATAGCAGATGGTGCTGGTTCCATTACTTATGCCTGGGATCCTGTAGTGGATGCTACCATAGAGTTGGATACCCTTCGCGCAACAATTACTGACCCTCAGCATGCTACACTCACGCCTACACTGGGAGCAGATGTAGCAGATGCAGGCATTGATGACGATGTGCTTTGGCGCATAGCCGGTGTACAGGATGGTAACGAGGATAATCCTGCGACTGAAGCCAATAAACTCAAGTATTTTATATTCGTAATGAACTCCAATGGAGATTCGTTAACAAATAATACAGGAGGACCGATTACGGTGGATTTAGCCTACTCCAACGATGCTGAAGTAGCCGATGTGGTGGGCTCATTCCCGGGCACTTTTGATATTCCTGATGGTGCCAAAAGAGACTCTCTCATCTTCACTGTAGTTGATGATGCACTCATTGAAGGAACCGAACCGCTCACTGTTACCATATCTGATCCTACAGTAGGTAATATTAATGTGCCTAATGCTACCAGAAATATTGTAGATGATGATATTGAGAACATCAGATTTGTACTTACAAATGATAGGAATGGTGTTGAAGGAGGTGTTTCGCAGCGTTATCGAATTTCACTGGTAGATGATCGGGATGGGACAAGTCCTTTAACAAATGCTACTGGAGGCAGTATTCCTATCGTATTAAACTATAATGAAATAACCGCGGTATCAGCAGATTTTACTGGTGGCTCAAGTAATTTGAATTCTGCTACTGTTAACATACTAAATGGTAATACTACCGCAACTCGTACTCGAAACATTAATGATGATTTACTCATAGAGAACACTGAGCAGATAAGTGCTTATTTGACTTTAGCAGGAGGCTCACCCCTTGGCTATGTGATAGGACCCAATTCTGGTAGTAGTACTCCAGTACCTTCAAGTGTATTGGACAATGATATACCAAGGTGGGAAATAGTAAATCCTGTTAATGCAACAGAAGGTATTTCAAATGTGCAGTATACAGTACGGTTGGTGAATGCTAGTGGTAGTGTGCTTACCAATAGTACTGGTAGTGATATGTCTGTTGGAATTTCATTTTCAACAGGCAGCGAGGCAGTACAGGCTGATTTTTCGACTACCTTCCCTACAGTTATAACTCTCTCAGATGGTGAAGTAAGTGAGTTGATAAGTTTGGCACCTGTTGTGGATTTATTTGCAGAAGGTGATGAAGATATAAGAGCAACACTTGTGGATCCTAGAAATCCATCAAGTGTAAGTGCAGGACCGGTAACCATAAGCACTACCAATGGCTTTCAAAATGCCATAGTAATTGATGATGTTATTTGGCGTATCGCCGGAGTACAAGATGGTAATGAGGATAATCCATCTGCTGAAGCAAATAAGCTCAAATATTTTATATATGTGTTGAATTCAGCTGGAGACTCTTTGACCAATGATTCCGGCGCACCTATTACTGTTGATCTAGCCTACTCTAACGATGCTGAAGTTGCTGATGTGGTGGGCTCATTTCCAAGCACTTTTGATATTCCTGATGGTGCCAAAAGAGACTCTCTCATTTTCACTGTAGTTAATGATGAACTCATTGAGGGTATCGAGCCACTTACAGTTGCTATATCTGATCCTACGATTGGTAGCATAGATGTGCCAAATGCTACCCGGAATATCATAGATGATGATGCGACTGGAAATATATTTATGGAAATATCCCTTGTTCAGAATGGTAGTGAAGATGGTGATGATGTAGTTTTTGAGGTAAAACTTACTGATGGAACCATTGATTTGATCAATGATCAAACCACAGCTATAACTGCTGACGTTACCTTCACAGGTAGTGCACCTAATGCAGATTTCGATACAAACATCTCAACAATTACCTCAGTATCTTTTGGTCAGGGTGAGGGTACAAAAGAGATTAGGTTGGAAGTTTTTGACGATTTATTGATTGAAAACCTTGAAAATATTACCGCTACCTTATCCAATGCTGTAGGTACTAACCCCCCAGGCCCTGCTTTTGATGATTTTAATGGAAAAGATGCTGCAACTGCTGATGTTGCTGATAATGATGAACCCATCTGGGAAATAGTGAATCCTGTCGATGCATTGGAAGGTGATTCTGATATAGAGTACACCGTTAGATTGGTAAATGCGAGTGGTGATGTACTTACAAATAGTACTGGCAGTGACATGTCTGTAGACATTGCGTTTTCGACAGGAAGTGAGGCTATTCAGGCTGATTTTTCCACTACATTCCCTACAACGATTACCCTAGCCGATGGAGAGAGCAGTGAGTTGATTAGCTTAACGCCAATTATTGACCTATTAGCAGAAGGTGATGAGGATATAAGGGCTACATTACAAGATCCAAGAAATCCCTCTACAGTAAGTTCAGGTACAGTAACAATAAGCGCTACCAATGGCTTTCAAAATGCAATAGTCTCAGAAGAGATCACAATAAATGTTGCCACAACTCAGAATGGATCTGAAAACCCTAACCAAAATATTCAATACACTATATCAATGATTAATGGTAATGGTGATCCTGTGACCAATGCCACTGGGGGTGATATTAATATTGAAACAGCATTTGTCACAGGTTCTTCAGCAGTAGAAGCTGATATTACAACTACTTTTCCGACCGACATTGATATTCCAATAAGCAACTCATCATATGTTGTTGATTTTCCTGTAAATGATGATGCTCTATTAGAAGGGGAAGAGTTGCTTCGAATCACTATTTCTAATCCCTCATATGGTGTAATTGATGTTTCCACCGCTGACGCTACCCTGGATGATGACGATACCGCTATAGCCAATCTAAGCGCAACCAGAAATGGTAATGAGGATGATGGTGGTTCTATTATCAATATTGAGTTTACCGTTACCCTGGATAAAGTCAACAACACTAGCGCGCCTATTACATTTGAATTTGATGACAGAGGCACTGGTACTGCCACATCAGGCGATGACTATACACCAGTTCCAGGAGGAGCGATTATTACTGTGCCCATCGGATCAAATACAGGTACGAGAGAAGTGCCTGTCGTTGATGATGATGTTTCTGAGCCTGTAGAAACTATGACCAGTGAAATTGACAATCCTAGCATTCCGGCTGTGACTATTGTGATTGACATTGCCACGGCCACCATCATCGATGATGATGAGGTGACCGTTGAAATAGGAGATGTTACGGTTAATGAAGGAGATGGAACCGTTGATTTTACAGTAACCCTAAACGGGGATATAGAAGAAGAACTTGAAGTAGATTATACACCCACAGACAATACCGCATTGTCACCAAGCAATAGTGATTACGCTTATATCACTGGAACTGTAACTTTCCCAGCTGGGTCTAATGACGGAGATACCCAAAGTATTACCATTCCTATTACTGATGATAATATCACAGAGCCCCTCAATGAAACCTTTTTCATGGATTTGAGTAACGTGGTGTTTAGTGGAACAGCCTCCATAGAACCGGGTGGAGGTCGAGGAACAGCCACCATCGTTGACGATGATGAAGCTGAAATTGTAATTGTTGATGAAACCGTAAGTGAAGCTGATGGTACGGCAACTTTCTTTGTGAATTTATTAGGAGAGACACAGGATCCGTTTACTTTCAATTACACTACAAATGCTTCCGGTGACGCATCAGTAGGAGGTGATTTCACAACAGCAACCGGCACATTAACCTTTGGAGGTCCTACCAATGATGATGTGCAGGAAATTACGGTAACCATTACCAATGATAATGTTGCTGAACCACAGGAAACCTTTACGGTCCAGTTAAATACGCTTGCTGCTGGTACGCAGGATGTAACCATTACAGATGCTGTAGCACTAGGTACCATCAATGATGATGATGAGGTATTCTTGAGCATTAATGATGTAACCGAGGCAGAAGATGTGGCAGGAGGTCAAATGGTATTCACAGTCACGCTATCAGGTGGAGATATTCAGGATGCTTTATCTGTAGATTATGCATCTAATAACGTATCAGCACTTGCAGGAGCAGGTAATGATTATACGGCTGCTACTGGCACTGTAAACTTCCCTGCAACCAGTGAGGCAGGTGATACGCAGACAATTACCATCAATATTAATAATGATGGCATTGCAGAGCCAACAGAAACTTACGAAATCATACTTAGCAATATTATATTTAATGGTGATGGCAGCATAAGTGATGATACTGGTATTGGTACCATCACCGATGACGATGAAGTTAGTATAACTATTAATGATCAAACTGTAGCAGAGGCCGCTTTGGCAACTGCTGAATTTACAGTTACATTATCAGGTCCTATACAAAACAATCTAACCATAGATTTTGCAACAAACGATGTTGAAGCTATATCGACTTCTAGTCAGGATTATTTTTCAAACGCAAATACCATCACATTCACAGGTGGTGGAGCATTATCTCAGCAAATTCTTGTTTCTATTGCAGACGATAATATCTCCGAACCAACAGAAACTTTTGAAGTAAATCTTTCAAACCTTGTATTTAATGGTAGTGCAACTATTGACGATACCCAGGCCATAGGTACGATCACTGACGATGATGAGGTAAGCCTGGCCATAGATAATGTTACAGAATCAGAGGGTGATGCGCTGGTCTTCACGGTCACGTTGACAGGCAATATCCAGGATGCGTTGAGTGTAGATGTAGCCACGAACGGTACAGGCAGTGCCACACCGGTTTCGGATTACACGAGCACTACACAGACGCTCACATTTGTGGCAGGTTCAACCGATGGGGCGACCCAGACTTTCACGGTAAACAGTACTGAGGATGCGATATCAGAGCCGGATGAGACGTTTGCGGTATTGCTGAGCAATATCAATTTTAGTGGAGCAATAGATGGAGGCAGTAATGATCTGGAGGGATTAGGAACGATAGAGGATGATGATGCCTACACATTGACATTAGGTGGCTTTACGATCACTGAGTCAGAGGGCATCCAGACGGGCAACTTTACGGTCACGATGAGTGGCGCGGCACAGGAGGATGTGGAGCTGCACTTCAGTACGAATGCATTACTTGGTGAGGCGGTAGCCGGCAGTGACTTCACAGCTCAAACGGATACTGACATAACGATCCCTGCGGGCCAGACGATTGTAAACATTCCGGTAACGATATTGGGAGATTTGATAGCCGAGCCTACGGAAGACTTTGAGGGCACGATCAGTATTACGAGCACCAATGGGCAGCCTATCACATTAGCACCGGCAGATGCTACAGCCACCGCTACGATCAATGACAATGATGCCTATACCTTGACTATAGCGGGCTTCACGATTACGGAGACAGAGGGAGCACAAACGCAGAACATGGTAGTAACGATGAGCGGAGCTGCCCAGTCGGATGTAGAGTTGTTGTTCAGCACAGGCAATAACAGTGCGGAATCAGGAAGTGATTATACAGTACAATCAGGAGCGGGCTATACAATTACTGCGGGTAGTACGAGTGTAAACATACCTATAGAAGTATTAGGTGATGCGATATCGGAGCCTGAAGAAGACTTTACAGGCACGATCACAATAGATAATGATAATGGCCAGCAGATCACGATTGCGACAGGTACAGCGAGCAATACGATAGAAGACAATGACCAGGTAAGCATAGCGATCAATGATGTGTCGGTAGCTGAGTCACTACTTGCCACGGCAGAGTTTACGGTAACGCTTACCGGTGCCATTCAGGATGCGCTGACCTTTACGTATGCTACTGCCGATGTAGAGGCAATAGTTGGAGAGGATTATACAACAAGTACCAACACGATCAATTTTGCAGCGGGATCAGGTAGTGGTTCTACCCTTACCATATCAGTACCGGTGAGTGATGACAGCAGGGCAGAGCCTACGGAGACCTTCGAGCTGGCATTGAGCAATATAGTGTTCAGTGGAGCGATAGATAATGGCAGCAATGATTTATTGGGTATCGGCACGATCACAGATGATGATGCGGCGAGCGTATCGATCAATGACGTAACGGTGGATGAGTCAGCGGGTACGGCCACCTTCCTAGTGAGGTTGAGTGGTGATATCCAGGATGCGTTGACGGTAGATTATGCTACGGCAGATGATGATGCGCTATCTGCCTCCAACCAGGATTACTCGGCAACTACAGGTACGGTCACCTTTGCAGCAGGCTCGGTTAATGAGACGCAGCTGCCGATAGTGGTCAATATCACCAACGACAATATAGCAGAGCCCACGGAAAGCTTTGAGATGAACCTGTCTAACCTGGTATTTAGTGGCGTAGGTAACATATCGGACAATCAGGGTATAGGCACGATAACAGACAATGACGCCTACACGCTAACCCTTGCAGGCTTTACGGTAACGGAGACAGATGGGACGCAGACCCAAAACTTCAGGGTTACGATGAGTGGAGCGGCACAGGAAGATGTAGTGCTACTCTTCAGTACGGCAGACAATGGAGCAGAAGATGGTACGGATTACCAGGGTCAGGCAGGCACGGTAGTGACGATCCCTTCTGGCCAGACGGTTGTAGACATACCGGTAGATGTGTTGGGCGATGTGATAGCCGAGGCTACAGAAGACTTCACAGGCACGATCACCATAGACAATGACAATGGTCAGCAGATCACGATAGCCACAGGCACAGCTACTGCAACGATTAATGACAATGATGCAGTTAGTATATCGATAGCCGATGTTACGGTAAATGAATCGGCAGGTACAGCAACCTTTGTGGTGACCATGACAGGCACCGCTCAGGATGTATTTACCTTTGATTATATAACCAATGATGTAGATGCCTTGTCCACTACGGGACAGGATTACACAGGTATAGGCACAACGCAGTTGAGTTTTGGAGGGGTTAATCCATCGACCCAAAACATAGTAGTAACGATAACCTCAGACTTGGTGGCAGAGCCTACGGAGACCTTTGAGGTTAACCTGAGCAACCTTGCTGCTGCCGGACAGGATGTTACCATAACAGATGATCAGGCCATAGGCACGATCACAGACGATGATGCTGTAAGCCTGGCCATAGATAATGTTACAGAATCAGAGGGTGATGCGCTGGTATTCACGGTCACGTTGACAGGTAATATCCAGGATGCGTTGAGTGTAGATGTAGCCACGAACGGTACAGGCAGTGCCACACCGGTTTCGGATTACACGAGCACTACACAGACGCTCACATTTGTTGCAGGGTCAACCACCGGGGAGACTGAGACTTTCACGGTAAACAGTACTGAGGATGCTATAGCAGAGCCAGATGAGACGTTTGCAGTATTGTTGAGCAATATCAATTTTAGTGGAGCAATAGATGGAGGCAGTAATGATCTGGAGGGATTAGGAACGATAGAGGATGATGATGCCTACACATTGACATTAGGTGGCTTTACGATCACTGAGTCAGAGGGCATCCAGACGGGCAACTTTACGGTCACGATGAGTGGCGCGGCACAGGAGGATGTGGAGCTGCACTTCAGTACGAATGCATTACTTGGTGAGGCGGTAGCCGGCAGTGACTTCACAGCTCAAACGGATACTGACATAACGATCCCTGCGGGCCAGACGATTGTAAACATTCCGGTAACGATATTGGGAGATTTGATAGCCGAGCCTACGGAAGACTTTGAGGGCACGATCAGTATTACGAGCACCAATGGGCAGCCTATCACATTAGCACCGGCAGATGCTACAGCCACCGCTACGATCAATGACAATGATGCCTATACCTTGACTATAGCGGGCTTCACGATTACGGAGACAGAGGGAGCACAAACGCAGAACATGGTAGTAACGATGAGCGGAGCTGCCCAGTCGGATGTAGAGTTGTTGTTCAGCACAGGCAATAACAGTGCGGAATCAGGAAGTGATTATACAGTACAATCAGGAGCGGGCTATACAATTACTGCGGGTAGTACGAGTGTAAACATACCTATAGAAGTATTAGGTGATGCGATATCGGAGCCTGAAGAAGACTTTACAGGCACGATCACAATAGATAATGATAATGGCCAGCAGATCACGATTGCGACAGGTACAGCGAGCAATACGATAGAAGACAATGACCAGGTAAGCATAGCGATCAATGATGTGTCGGTAGCTGAGTCACTACTTGCCACGGCAGAGTTTACGGTAACGCTTACCGGTGCCATTCAGGATGCGCTGACCTTTACGTATGCTACTGCCGATGTAGAGGCAATAGTTGGAGAGGATTATACAACAAGTACCAACACGATCAATTTTGCAGCGGGATCAGGTAGTGGTTCTACCCTTACCATAT
The DNA here is from genome assembly GCA_965227155.1 of Cyclobacteriaceae bacterium. GTDB lineage: Bacteria > Bacteroidota > Bacteroidia > Cytophagales > Cyclobacteriaceae > UBA6059. The sequence goes on along the minus strand of OZ245731.1, from coordinate 775,390 downwards.
CAGTACCGGTGAGTGATGACAGCAGGGCAGAGCCTACGGAGACCTTCGAGCTGGCATTGAGCAATATAGTGTTCAGTGGAGCGATAGATAATGGCAGCAATGATTTATTGGGTATCGGCACGATCACAGATGATGATGCGGCGAGCGTATCGATCAATGACGTAACGGTGGATGAGTCAGCGGGTACGGCCACCTTCCTAGTGAGGTTGAGTGGTGATATCCAGGATGCGTTGACGGTAGATTATGCTACGGCAGATGATGATGCGCTATCTGCCTCCAACCAGGATTACTCGGCAACTACAGGTACGGTCACCTTTGCAGCAGGCTCGGTTAATGAGACGCAGCTGCCGATAGTGGTCAATATCACCAACGACAATATAGCAGAGCCCACGGAAAGCTTTGAGATGAACCTGTCTAACCTGGTATTTAGTGGCGTAGGTAACATATCGGACAATCAGGGTATAGGCACGATAACAGACAATGACGCCTACACGCTAACCCTTGCAGGCTTTACGGTAACGGAGACAGATGGGACGCAGACCCAAAACTTCAGGGTTACGATGAGTGGAGCGGCACAGGAAGATGTAGTACTACTCTTCAGTACGGCGGACAATGGAGCAGAAGATGGTACGGATTACACGGGTCAGGCGGGCACGGTAGTGACAATCCCTGCGGGCCAGACGGTTGTAGACATACCGGTAGGTGTGTTGGGCGATGTGATAGCCGAGGCTACAGAAGACTTCACAGGCACGATCACCATAGACAATGACAATGGTCAACAGATCACGATAGCCACAGGCACAGCTACTGCAACGATTAATGACAATGACGCAGTTAGTATATCGATAGCCGATGTTACGGTAAATGAATCGGCAGGTACAGCAACCTTTGTGGTGACCATGACAGGCACCGCTCAGGATGTATTTACCTTTGATTATATAACCAATGATGTAGATGCCTTGTCCACTACGGGACAGGATTACACAGGTATAGGCACAACGCAGTTGAGTTTTGGAGGGGTTAATCCATCGACCCAAAACATAGTAGTAACGATAACCTCAGACTTGGTGGCAGAGCCTACGGAGACCTTTGAGGTTAACCTGAGCAACCTTGCTGCTGCCGGACAGGATGTTACCATAACAGATGATCAGGCGATAGGCACGATCACTGACGATGATGAGGTAAGCCTGGCCATAGATAATGTTACAGAATCAGAGGGTGATGCGCTGGTCTTCACGGTCACGTTGACAGGCAATATCCAGGATGCGTTGAGTGTAGATGTAGCCACGAACGGTACAGGCAGTGCCACACCGGTTTCGGATTACACGAGCACTACACAGACGCTCACATTTGTGGCAGGTTCAACCGATGGGGCGACCCAGACTTTCACGGTAAACAGTACTGAGGATGCGATATCAGAGCCGGATGAGACGTTTGCGGTATTGCTGAGCAATATCAATTTTAGTGGAGCAATAGATGGAGGCAGTAATGATCTGGAGGGATTAGGAACGATAGAGGATGATGATGCCTACACATTGACATTAGGTGGCTTTACGATCACTGAGTCAGAGGGCATCCAGACGGGCAACTTTACGGTCACGATGAGTGGCGCGGCACAGGAGGATGTGGAGCTGCACTTCAGTACGAATGCATTACTTGGTGAGGCGGTAGCCGGCAGTGACTTCACAGCTCAAACGGATACTGACATAACGATCCCTGCGGGCCAGACGATTGTAAACATTCCGGTAACGATATTGGGAGATTTGATAGCCGAGCCTACGGAAGACTTTGAGGGCACGATCAGTATTACGAGCACCAATGGGCAGCCTATCACATTAGCACCGGCAGATGCTACAGCCACCGCTACGATCAATGACAATGATGCCTATACCTTGACTATAGCGGGCTTCACGATTACGGAGACAGAGGGAGCACAAACGCAGAACATGGTAGTAACGATGAGCGGAGCTGCCCAGTCGGATGTAGAGTTGTTGTTCAGCACAGGCAATAACAGTGCGGAATCAGGAAGTGATTATACAGTACAATCAGGAGCGGGCTATACAATTACTGCGGGTAGTACGAGTGTAAACATACCTATAGAAGTATTAGGTGATGCGATATCGGAGCCTGAAGAAGACTTTACAGGCACGATCACAATAGATAATGATAATGGCCAGCAGATCACGATTGCGACAGGTACAGCGAGCAATACGATAGAAGACAATGACCAGGTAAGCATAGCGATCAATGATGTGTCGGTAGCTGAGTCACTACTTGCCACGGCAGAGTTTACGGTAACGCTTACCGGTGCCATTCAGGATGCGCTGACCTTTACGTATGCTACTGCCGATGTAGAGGCAATAGTTGGAGAGGATTATACAACAAGTACCAACACGATCAATTTTGCAGCGGGATCAGGTAGTGGTTCTACCCTTACCATATCAGTACCGGTGAGTGATGACAGCAGGGCAGAGCCTACGGAGACCTTCGAGCTGGCATTGAGCAATATAGTGTTCAGTGGAGCGATAGATAATGGCAGCAATGATTTATTGGGTATCGGCACGATCACAGATGATGATGCGGCGAGCGTATCGATCAATGACGTAACGGTGGATGAGTCAGCGGGTACGGCCACCTTCCTAGTGAGGTTGAGTGGTGATATCCAGGATGCGTTGACGGTAGATTATGCTACGGCAGATGATGATGCGCTATCTGCCTCCAACCAGGATTACTCGGCAACTACAGGTACGGTCACCTTTGCAGCAGGCTCGGTTAATGAGACGCAGCTGCCGATAGTGGTCAATATCACCAACGACAATATAGCAGAGCCCACGGAAAGCTTTGAGATGAACCTGTCTAACCTGGTATTTAGTGGCGTAGGTAACATATCGGACAATCAGGGTATAGGCACGATAACAGACAATGACGCCTACACGCTAACCCTTGCAGGCTTTACGGTAACGGAGACAGATGGGACGCAGACCCAAAACTTCAGGGTTACGATGAGTGGAGCGGCACAGGAAGATGTAGTGCTACTCTTCAGTACGGCAGACAATGGAGCAGAAGATGGTACGGATTACCAGGGTCAGGCAGGCACGGTAGTGACGATCCCTTCTGGCCAGACGGTTGTAGACATACCGGTAGATGTGTTGGGCGATGTGATAGCCGAGGCTACAGAAGACTTCACAGGCACGATCACCATAGACAATGACAATGGTCAGCAGATCACGATAGCCACAGGCACAGCTACTGCAACGATTAATGACAATGATGCAGTTAGTATATCGATAGCCGATGTTACGGTAAATGAATCGGCAGGTACAGCAACCTTTGTGGTGACCATGACAGGCACCGCTCAGGATGTATTTACCTTTGATTATATAACCAATGATGTAGATGCCTTGTCCACTACGGGACAGGATTACACAGGTATAGGCACAACGCAGTTGAGTTTTGGAGGGGTTAATCCATCGACCCAAAACATAGTAGTAACGATAACCTCAGACTTGGTGGCAGAGCCTACGGAGACCTTTGAGGTTAACCTGAGCAACCTTGCTGCTGCCGGACAGGATGTTACCATAACAGATGATCAGGCCATAGGCACGATCACAGACGATGATGCTGTAAGCCTGGCCATAGATAATGTTACAGAATCAGAGGGTGATGCGCTGGTATTCACGGTCACGTTGACAGGTAATATCCAGGATGCGTTGAGTGTAGATGTAGCCACGAACGGTACAGGCAGTGCCACACCGGTTTCGGATTACACGAGCACTACACAGACGCTCACATTTGTTGCAGGGTCAACCACCGGGGAGACTGAGACTTTCACGGTAAACAGTACTGAGGATGCTATAGCAGAGCCAGATGAGACGTTTGCAGTATTGTTGAGCAATATCAATTTTAGTGGGGCAATAGATGGAGGCAGTAATGATCTGGAGGGATTAGGAACGATAGAGGATGATGATGCCTACACATTGACATTAGGTGGCTTTACGATCACAGAGACTAATGGGACTCAGACGGGCAACTTTACGGTCACGATGAGTGGCGCGGCACAGGAGGATGTGGAGCTGCACTTCAGTACATCGGTTACAGGTTTGGCAGGTGTTAATGACTTTGATTCCCAAACGGATACCGACATAACGATCCCTGCAGGCCAGACAATTGTAAACATTCCGGTAACGATATTGGGAGACTTGATAGCTGAGCCTACGGAAGACTTTGAAGGTACGATCAGTATTACGAGCACCAATGGGCAGCCTATCACATTAGCACCGGCAGATGCTACTGCCACCGCTACGATCAATGACAATGATGCCTATACCTTGACTATAGCGGGCTTCACGATTGCGGAGACAGAGGGAGCACAAACGCAGAACATGGTAGTAACGATGAGCGGAGCTGCCCAGTCGGATGTAGAGTTGTTGTTCAGCACGGGCAATAACAGTGCGGAATCAGGAAGTGATTATACAGTACAATCAGGAGCGGGCTATACGATTACAGCTGGTAGTACGAGTGTAAACATACCTATAGAAGTATTAGGTGATGCGATATCGGAGCCTGAAGAAGACTTCACAGGCACGATCACAATAGCTAATGATAATGGCCAGCAGATCACCATTGCGACAGGTGTTGCTACCAATACCATAGAAGACAATGACCAGGTAAGCATAGCGATCAATGATGTGTCGGTAGCTGAGTCAGCACTTGCCACGGCAGAGTTTACGGTAACGCTTACCGGTGCCATTCAGGATGCGCTGACCTTTACGTATGCGACAGCAGATGGAGAGGCTTTGAATGGAGAGGATTATACAACAAGTACCAACACGATCAATTTTGCAGCGGGTTCAGGCAGTGGTTCTACCCTTACCGTAACAGTACCGGTGAGTGATGACAGCAGGGCAGAGCCTACGGAGACCTTCGAGCTGGCCTTGAGCAATATAGTGTTCAGTGGAGCGATAGATAATGGCAGCAATGATTTATTGGGTATCGGCACGATCACAGATGATGATGCGGCGAGTGTATCGATCAATGATGTGACGGTGGATGAGTCAGCGGGCACGGCTACTTTCCTTGTGAGGTTGAGTGGTGATATCCAGGATGCGTTGACGGTAGATTATGCTACGGCAGATGATGATGCGCTATCTGCCTCCAACCAGGATTATTCGGCAACTACAGGTACGGTCACTTTTGCAGCAGGCTCATTGAATGAGACGCAGCTGCCGATAGTGGTCAATATTACCAACGACAACATAGCAGAGCCCACGGAAAGCTTTGAGATGAACCTGTCTAACCTGGTATTCAGTGGCGTAGGCAGTATTTCGGACAATCAGGGTATTGGCACGATAACAGACAATGATGCGTACACGCTAACCCTTGCAGGCTTTACGGTAACGGAGACAGATGGGACGCAGACCCAAAACTTCAGGGTAACGATGAGTGGAGCGGCACAGGAAGATGTAGTGCTACTCTTCAGTACGGCAGACAATGGGGCAGAAGATGGTACGGATTACACGGGTCAGGCGGGCACGGTAGTGACGATCCCTGCGGGCCAGACGGTTGTAGACATACCGGTAGATGTGTTGGGGGATGTGATAGCCGAGGCTACAGAAGACTTCACAGGCACGATCACCATAGACAATGAGAATGGTCAGCAGATCACGATAGCCACAGGCACAGCTACTGCTACGATTAATGATAATGATGCTTACACTTTATCGATAGCAGGCTTTACAATTACCGAGACAGAAGGCACACAAACTCAGAATATGACGGTAACGATGAGTGGTGTGGCTCAGGCCGATGTGAACCTATTGTTTAGCACTAGCAATAACAGTGCTTTATCAGGTAGTGATTACACGGCTCAATCTGGAGAAAGCTATACGATCACTGCCGGTAATACGAGTGTTGATATTCCTTTGGAAGTTTTAGGAGATGTAATCGCTGAACCTACAGAAGACTTCACGGGTACGATCACCCTAGATGAAGTAAATGGCCAGCAGATCACGATAGCCACGGGCACGGCGAGCAATACCATCAATGATAATGATGCATTTACGCTTACGTTAACCGGGTTTACAGTAGCAGAGACAGATGCGACACAAATAGAGAACTTTACCGTGACTATGAGTGGGGAAGCACAGGAAGATGTGGTTCTAATTTTCAATACTAATGATGTTAGCGCATCAGAGGATGATGATTACATAGAAGAGGAAAACACAATAGTGACTATACCTGCGGGTAGTACGAGCGTTGATATTCCTGTATCAGTATTGGGGGATGACATAGCTGAACCAACTGAAGACTTCAGTGGTACGATTACCCTTGATGAAGTTAATGGTCAACAGGTTACGATTCTAACAGGAACTGCCACATCGACCGTTACGGATGATGATGCTTACACGCTTACCCTAACGGGCTTTACAGTAGCTGAAACTAATGGAAGCCAGACACAAAACTTCAGGGTAACGATGAGTGGGGCAGCACAGGAGGATGTTTTATTGAACTTCAGTACTACCGATGATACGGCTATTGATGGCACGGATCATACAGCGCAGGCAGGCACATTAGTGACAATTGCGGCAGGAAATACCAGTGTAAATATCCCTGTGGAAATATTAGGAGACGTTATTGCAGAGCCTACTGAGGAGTATACTGCAGAAATCACATTGAATGATGTAAGTGGTCAGCAGGTTACCATAGCAACGGCCACCGCTACTGCTACAATTACAGACAATGATGCGTACACTTTAACGATAGCGGGCTTCACGATTACGGAGACAGAAGGAGCACAAACGCAGAACATGGTAGTAACGATGAGCGGGATTGCCCAGGCGGATGTAGATCTGTTGTTTAGCACGGGTGACAACAGTGCTCTAGTGGGTAGTGATTATGCAGTTCAGTCAAATGTAGGCTATACGATTACTGCGGGTAGTACAAGTGTCAACATACCAGTAGAAGTATTAGGTGATGTAATATCCGAGCCTACGGAAGACTTTACAGGCACGATCACCCTTGATGAAGTAAATGGCCAGCAGATCACGATAGCCACGGGCTCGGCGAGCAATACTATCAATGATAATGATGCTAATACCATTTCAATTACTGGCTTTACCATTACGGAGACAGACGCTAACCAAACAGCTAATTTCACTGTAGAAATGACAGGCATAGCTCAGGAGGATGTTGACTTGATCTTTAATACCGATAATCTATCAGCAACTGCCGGCAATGACTTTACAGGTGAGGTTAATACAGAGGTTACAATTACTGCAGGTACTACTACTATTAATGTACCTGTTGAGATAATTGGTGATCTTCAATCCGAACCTACTGAAACATTCAGAGGATTAATCACAATTGATGATGTAAACGGACAATTGATTACGATTACTACAGGTGGAGCGATTGGTACCATTGAGGATAATGATATTGCTGAGATCACGCTTTCAGGATTTTCCATTACCGAAACTGGTACCAGCCAAACAGCAAACTTTACCCTGAGTAGTACGCGTTCATTTAATCAGGATTTAGAGTTTAGTATCAGTACCACTGATGCATCTGCAAGATCAGGTAGTGATTATGTGGCACTTACAGGCCGAACAGTCATTCTACCAGCCAATGATCTAACAGTAACTATCCCTGTAACTATCGAAGGTGATCTGACCGTAGAGCCTACAGAGACTTTTACTGGGACAATCACTTTAGTAGAAGACAATGGTCAGCAACTAACCATAGTTCAAAATACCGCTACAGGCCAGATTTTGGATACTGATGTAGCCACGGTTTCTATTGATGATGTTACCGTGCTTGAATCAGAAGGGGTAGCCGTATTTACAGTGGTGCTTGAAGGCGATGTTCAGGACGGATTTACCTTCCGCTATGCAACCAGTGAGGTTACAGCATTGGAAGGTGTGGACTTTGGAGAAGAAAGCGGCATACTTTCTTTCAACTCTGAAACTTCAAATGTTGATGAAATAACCATCAGTATCCCAATAATTAATGATGCATTGATAGAACCTGACGAAACGTTTGAGGTAAGATTATCGAATATAGTCGCTTCCAGTCCTGGAATATCCTTTGCTGATAATACAGGCATAGGCACTATTCGCGATGATGATACCAATCAAATCAACTTTACAGTAGAGACTTCTTCCAATGGTAGTGAAGATGGTGATGAGGTAGTGTTTACGGTGAAACTGGTGGATAAAAATGGTAATGACATCACCAATCAAACAGAGGATGAATTTACTATCCAAGTAGACTTCTCAGGAAGTGCGTTACCAGAAGATATTGATACGCTATTAATTTCTGAATTGGTATTTGGTCCGGGAGAGGGAATTAAGACAATCACCCTTCCGATTGAAGATGATTTACTGATTGAGGGTGATGAAACAATTCGCATCACATTGTCTGAACCATCTGATAATGTTGGCATTAATACAGGAAGCGATTTTGCTGATGCCATCATAGAGGATAATGATGACCTGGATTTGATTGTAGATTTGGTTAAACTTCGTGATGGCTCCGAGGATGGTCAAACTGCTGACTTTGCTCTTCAATTGAAAAATGCTGAAGGAGATGCACTTATTAATGCCACGGGCAGTGCTATAACAACTAATGTAAGTTATAGTGGCAGTGCGGGTACCGAGGATATTGAATCATCATTGCCAAATTTACTAAGCGTTGCAAATGATGCTTCAGAAACTGTTTATGCGTTGCTGGTAAATGATGATAATCTGATAGAAGGCAGCGAATCGCTAAATCTTGCAATAGTAGATCCATCGTTAGGTGTGTTAGGCGATAGTGAAATCGAGATCAATATTGAAGATAATGACACACCAACATCAGTTACAGCAGAGTCTACTAGTGAAGTATTACCTGAAGACACGCCATTAATTTGCTCTCCAACCAATGGCACCGGGTTGGTCATTGACGATGAGGATTCAGATATTCAGACGCTCATTATTGATGTGGATAATGGTGTACTAACAATCAATGAGGTTCCTGGTGTCGAAATAACCGGTAATGGAACGGACCGACTTACAATAACCGGCACACCAACTGATATCAACGAGGCATTAGATGGTGCTGTATTCCAGCCTGATGTGGACTTCACAGGCGAAGCGGCTATTACACTAAATGTGGAAGATGAGGATGGATCTGAGGATACTGAAGTTGTAGTGATTGATGTGCAAGAATTCAGGGATATTGAAATCACGGTAAATTCTGTTTGTATAAATGACGTTCCATATGTGGAATATGCAGTAACAGCCGTCAATTTTGAATTTGATGGCCCAGTCACAATCCAATGGGTAAAAATGGATGGTGAAATAGCAGAAGAGTTGAGTGGTCAGCCGGCAGAAGGGTTGCTGCTATGGCCGGGCGCTGAAGTAGATGGCAATGGCAATGCACTGGATTGGCCTGGTTGGGAATTAGAAGATGGTATCTGGGTGCAGGTAGAAGATGGATTACGACCTGAAATGCAGCTCGTAATTACCGCTAACCCGACCAATAGTGTTGTGGTGAGCTATCCTCCTGCTACTCCAAATTGTGCGGTAGATCCAAACAATCCTCCTGTGGCAGATGATCCAACTATGGAAGTGGAAGACCCTGTTGAAGGTATAGAGGACACCTTGCTTCCATTTGTGGATGAGCCTGATGGTGATAACCTTACGTTCACTCTTGTAGATGGACCTGATAGAGGAGAATTAACATTGAATCCTGATGGTACTTTCACTTACATTCCGGAGCTGGGTGATGAGGGTGAAGTTGAATTTGAATATCAGGTTTGTGATGATGGCAATCCGGCATTGTGCGATGTGGGTACAGTGACATTGGTTGTACCACCGCTGGAAGGATCGGATCCTGGCTGTGAGTCGGCCTTACCATATGCTTGCGAGGATTTCCCTGTGAACATGGTAATTACGCCAAACTTTGATGGATTTAATGACTTCTTGGAAATCAAAGGAGTGGAGTTTTATCCAAACACCAGAGTTGTAGTGTATAACCGCTGGGGTAACCTGGTTTGGGAAGGCGAAGGCTATGATAATGTAAGTCAATTCTTTGAAGGCCTGGCTAATTCAGGAGCACTGGACAACAGTCAGCTACCTGATGGCACTTATTTCTACATTATAGAAAGAAGAGATGGAACAGATTATCCACTTCAAAAAGGATTCGTACATCTTCAACGATAAAATCAGCTATGAAAATTATTAATTCATTTAAATCAATAAAGCTATGAGGAAATTTTACCTGGTACTATTAATAATTTCCCTCTGTAGCTTTGGCTATGTCGTCAGGGCGCAACAGCAGGTCATGTTTACGCAATATATGTTTAATCAACTGGCGATTAACCCCGCCTACGCCGGTATACATGACGGTATTAGCGCCTCGATGCTTTTTAGAGAACAATGGGTGGGGTTTGAAGGTGCTCCAAGCACGCAAACTGTGTCAATTCATAGCCCACTGAATCATAGGGAGGCATCCCTGGGAGCGGTATTTGTTAGGGACAAAATTGGAATCACTTCTCATTTTGGGGCTCACCTGAGCTATGCCTATCGTATAGATTTTGGTAAATCAAAACTATCGATGGGTTTACAAGGTAGCCTCAATCAGTTTCGGGTAAACTACACTGGAGATGCCACTTTAGATCCTATGTTAAATGGTGGAGATCTCAACCTATTAAAACCCAACGTAGGTGCGGGATTGATGTGGCATAGTGATAGATTTTATCTCGGTGCCTCTTCGCCTCAATTAATCAATCAGAAATATGATCCCAGCAATCCCGATGTTGGCGGTGAGTTGATAAGACATTATTTCTTGCTTGCAGGCTATGTCTTTGATCTGGGGCGGAATTTAAAGTTAAAACCCAATATGCTGGTCAAACATGTGGAGGGTGCTCCAACGCAGATCGACTTAAACGCCAACTTGTTGATTAAGGAATTGGTATGGGTAGGCCTATCCTACAGATCCCTTGATAGCTTTGATTTCTTAGTGCAGTTTCAGATTTCGCCTCAATGGCAAATAGGTTATGCATTTGATTTTGCAACCACAACAGATCTGCGTAGAGTGCAATCAGGCTCGCATGAGTTTATGATCAACTATATATTTGAATTGCCCCGAACTAAGATTCTAACGCCTAGATACTTTTAATTATGAATAAACTAAATGTGTTTCTAATAATTGGATTGGTATTGGGGTTGTTTTTTAATGCCGATGCACAGGAAAATAAAAAATATGAAAGGCTGGTAAAAAGAGGCGATCGTTTTTTTACAGACTTTGCCTATACCAAGGCTGTAGAAAAATATACAGAAGCCCTCGAAGAGCAGGAAAGTGCAGATTATCCTAAGCTCAGGATAGCTGATTGCTTTAGGTTGATGAATATTCCAGCCAATGCAGAAGTTTGGTATGACAAAATCATTGACAGTCCCCTGGCTGATGATCAGGTGAAGCTCAATTTCGCACAGGTATTGATGAAAAATGGTAAATATGATCAGGCCAATTCATTGATTCAGTCTATTACCGACCCTGAGGTTTCTAATAGTGAGCAGGCTATAAAAGTGAAGGAAATAGTGGGTGAGTTAGCAAACTATTTTAGAGATTCGGCTGTCTATGCCATTCAGGACATTAACATCAATACCGTTGATAGAGAGTTTGGCCCTACCTACTATAAAGATGGTATCCTATTTGTGTCAGGCAGAAAAGCATCCCGATTATTTAGAAAGAAATATCATTGGGACAACACCTATTATCTAAACCTATATTATTCAGAAGTTTCAAATGGTGTAATGAGTGAACCTGAATATTTCTCGAATAAACTGAATACGAGGTTTCACGAAGGACCATTGGAGTTTTACAATGATGATAAAAAAGTAGTTTTTACTCGGAACAACTACTACAGGGGGCGAACAACTACTAGTGAAGACGGTGTAAATAAACTAATCATATTCTTTTCTGAAAAAGAGGATAACGAAAAATGGTCAAGTCCTGAGCCCTTTCCGTACAACAGCCCTGAATACTCCGTAGGGCACCCAACGCTTGGTGACCAGGGTGACCTTATGATTTTTGCTTCTGATATGCCGGGTAGTGTGGGTGGTGTAGACCTCTGGATGTCAAAACGAATAGGAGGTGAATGGAGCGAGCCTCAGAATCTAGGTTCCAATTTTAATACTGAAGGCGATGAGATGTTCCCATTTTTAAGTGCCGATAGCGTGCTCTTTTTTGCTAGCGATACGCATGAAGGTCTGGGTGGTCTGGATGTATTTAGGGCAGATCTAAAAAAGAGTAATCCAAAAATCCGAAACCTTGGTTTTCCTATTAATACAGAAATGGATGATTTTGGGTTGATCATTGAGGGTAACGTTGGTTATTTTGCCAGCAATAGGCTTTCCGGTCGAGGAAGCGACGATATTTACCAGTTTCAATTATTTCAATTTGACATAAAGCCCGTAGTGGTAGATGGCGACAGTAGGGAGATGCTAATGGGCGATATCACAGTCATAGATAAAACTTATGATGAACAGATTCTCGATGAACCGGGTGTAGGCACAACCAGTTTTCAAGGCTTACGTGGCCATGAATACATGCTGATTGGTGATTTCGAAGGTTATACAAAGGATACGGTCATGTTTAGTTCCATGCGGATGCCGGGCAGTGATGGTGCCTTTACTGTAGAGATTCCTTTGTTTAGATCTAATGTCTATGACATAATTGCAGTTAGAAACTACAATAAGCCAGAGCAAATTCTCTATGCCAACAGAAAAGGCAAAATGCAAAGTTTTGATGGTGACCTGGAAGCAGTAAAGCAGCACATCGACGAGCTAACCGGGAAAATTGGTAAAATCTACATAGTCAACAACATATATTATGATCTGGATAAGCATAACATACGGCCTGATGCCGCAGTAGAACTGGATAAGCTGGCAGAGGTGATGAACAATTATCCGGAGTTGCGGCTTGGTCTGGGATCACATACCGATAGTCGTGCATCTTTTGGGTATAACGAAAAACTAGCCGACCGCAGGGTGCAATCAGCCACAGGTTACCTTGTAGGAAAAGGAGTTGGCTCTGAAAGAATAAGCAAGGATAGCTTTGGTGAGTATGTGCTTATCAATGATTGCGGTGATGATGTAGAATGTAATGAAAACCTTCACCAGCTAAACCGGAGAACAGAGATCAGATTGTTTGTGACAAATGAGGAGGTTTCACTGCTAAAATAGTCTGGCTGGATTTTATTGAATTGATATAAGGTCAATTTTTATTCATTATATTCATGGATTAATCTAAATCAGAATAAAATGTACGTTGGCCATTACGTAGCATCTTTCGCCCTCAAGAAGTACGATAAAAACCTGTCTTTGGGTTGGCTTTTTATCGGTGTTCAGTTTGTAGATATTCTTTTCTTCCCTTTCGTTGTGATGGGTATTGAAAGAATGAACCTTGTAGAAAACTATACGGCCACCAATCATCTTCATTTGGAATATATGCCATATACCCATAGTCTGCTGGCAACCATTTTTTGGGCTGGAATAGGATATGTCATATTTACATATCTGCTCAAAATGGGGCAGAAGGCGGGTATAGCCATGGCACTTGCCATAGCCTCTCATTGGTTTGTGGATTTGGTAGTTCACACCCCTGATCTTCCATTGTGGACGGATAATTCTCCCAAATTGGGGTTTGGCTTATGGAATTATCGTGAGTTGGCCTTTATCCTTGAGGGAACCTTCCTTTTTGGAGGGCTTTCGGTTTATATGTCGGCCATCAAGCCCACCAACGGTTTAGGTAAGTGGGGGCTGTATGGGTATTGTTTGCTGCTGTACTTGCTACATGGCTCCCAGGTATACGGACCTCCGGCTGCTGGTGACAAAACCTCCCTGGCTGTAGTTGCTGTAGCAACCTATATCCTTTTCGCCATCATTGCCCATTGGCTGGATAGGAAGGCGATGGCCCCCGCACAGAAGCAAGCCTTATAGACTTTATCCCTTTTTTCTTGATTGCAGGTTGATAATTACATCTCCCTACGCATCCGTGACAATCCGTGACAGCCATTGACTATCGCGTGACAAACCCTGTCCTGAAAGACCGTTTATTTGCTTAACAACAACAAATTAATAGGTCAAAACTCAAAATTTAAGGACATGAAAAAACTATTTATTTCCGCATTATTAATTAGCACCAGTATTTTGTCTTTTGCAAAAGGCAATGAAAAGAAAGTTAAACTGATCTCGGATTTCAATTCAGGATCGGTAGCTGTATTGTACACTGAAAAAAGTACAGCGAACGTGCTTATAAAACTGTACGACCAGGAGGGTAAGCTTATCCAAACGGATAGAATTAAGAGTAAGGAAGGTTTTCATAGACCATACGATGTGTCAAAACTCGACAAAGGACTTTACACAGTTGAGGTATTGGAGAATGGCTACCTGATTCATGAGTCTACTTTACTTATTAACAACAGCAAGTCGGCAGTAAGAAGCCTTGGCAAAGATCGCTTCCAACTGACCTTTGCTGAAAAAGGCTGCCAAAGGGTGGCGGTTGGAATCATGGATAGCCAGGGAAATCTGGTACACAAGGAATCTGTAAATACAACTGGTGGATTCAGCAAAGTTTATGATTTATCCAGGCTCGGTGGGGAGCATTTCACCTTCGAGGTAACCTCCGCGAATAATGTCGAGATGCATAAGATTTAAAAGAAAATACAATTCGTATTATTCCGCTAAAGTCCCGGCCACAGCGTCGGGATTTTTTAATGACAACTTTTTACAAACTTTAAAAGTGCTACTTTGAATTTAGGTATAGCTTTTGGGTTATTATCATCGATGAAACTGATTATCAAAAACGGGCTGACGCTGATATTGGGATTATGCATGGCACACCTGGCGCAGGGCAATAACCTTGAGCAGTTGCTATCGCTACGTGGGTCATGGAAGTTCACCATTGGTGATAACATTGCCTATGCCCGTATCAACTATGATGACAGCTCCTGGGAAAACATTCAGGTGCCTTCATCCTGGGAAGACCAGGGCTTTCATGGCTATGATGGATATGCATGGTATAGAAAGGAGTTTGATGGACGTAGCCTTGGTGATGCTACCAACATCTATCTGGTGTTGGGTTATATTGATGATGTGGATTACGTCTACATCAATGGCTACTTTATAGGTTACAGTGGTAGTTTTCCTCCAAGTTTTGAAACGGCATGGACAGCCAAACGAGAATACCACATTCCTCCAGAATACCTCAATCCTAATGGAAAAAACATCATTTCAGTACGTGTGTATGATAAGATACAAGGGGGAGGTATAGTCTCCGGTGATGTGGGTCTATATACAAGACGAGGCTTTGATGACTTTTTTGTAATGGAAGGCCCCTGGAAATTTCAGATAGGGGATAAAGATGCCTGGCAAGAACCCGACTATGACCATAGAGATTGGCCTTACATTATGGTGCCTGCTTCCTGGAAGTCTTTTGATAGGCGATACAAAAGCAGAACTGGTTGGTATAGAAAGACATTTGATTTGCCTCAGCGTCTGGTTGATAGAGAATTGCGAGTATTATTAGGCAGGATAGATGATTTTGATAAAGTATACATTAATGGAGTTTTGATAGGACAAACCAACGATGGGGGATATTTTGGTGGTAGTAGCTCTTATCTGGAATATAGAAATTACCGTATACCTATGGGTTTGCTCAAACAAAAGGATAATGTAATAGCTATTCAGGTAATTGACCTTGGTGGAAATGCGGGTATCTACCAGGGGCCTATAGGCATAGCAGTGAGCAACCAGGCAGCGTCCATATTATCAAAATATTAGCATTTATTTTCTTCTCAAGTTATTGTTGGCATAATTTTTCCATGTTGGTTTTTGGATTATTTTTAACTCAACAAAAAAATCAAAATGAAAAAGACGTTCAAATCCATGATTTACACCCTCGCGATTTTCTCGATGGGTATTTACCTGACTGGCTGCTATGCTACCACCCATGTGGTAGGTTCCGGTGGAACTTATGCAGGCAATGACATCCAGCAGTACGATCTGAAGAAAAAGAAATGGTACTTACTGGGTGGGGCGATACCCCTTGATGATGTCAGCGCTGATAAAATTGCCGGGGATGCAAAAAATTACACTGCCAGAGAGACATTCAGCTTTGGTGATTTAATTATTAGCAGCCTTACATCAGGCATAGCAGCACCACGTACAATAAGAATCTCTAAAGCAGCAGACGAAAAATAGGTTTTTAAATCGCTTGATTAAAAGGCCTGCTTCATTATGGAGCAGGCTTTTCTAGTTATCTACAAAATGCTATACCTAGCAGTCTTTTGGGTCATTTTCTCTTTATAAGAGACATTAGGTACAGCCTCGCAGGATAAATTGAGAACCATTTTTTTATTTGGTGAAGTTCCAATTTGGGATGTGGTTTCAACCTCAAAATAATTGATCACAAAAAGTCTATAAGGCTTCTTGCTCTAGACTTCACTATTTTCCATAAGCCTAATTATGAATTGAAAATGTATGTAGTTGTCGCGTTCTATTACAGATTCCGCCCAAAATGAAGCTCGGCCACTGTTGGTCACTAGCATGTTATAAATCTGTACAGTAGCTTCCGACAGTAGGATTTTCTATTGGATGTTCTTTATCGGTCCGAAATAAAAAATGGCTGGTAGGTGCCAGCCATTGATTATATCCTGCAATGTATAGGTGTGCTAGAAGATCACACCGAAGCTAAAAGCATTCATTTTAGGGCCTCTGTTTTCTGCAAAGACATCATTAAGGTCGTAGTTTACAAAAAGGTCTAAATCTCCAAAACCTATTCTACCCCTGATGCCATATCTTAAATTGGTTAAGTAGAAGTCATCATGATCTTTGATTCTGTCGCGGTTGCCACCATCACGCACTACAAACTTTGTTTTGCTTCCCAGGCGATAGCCTGCATAAGCACCAAGACCAATTTTAAAGCCTTTTCGTTTCTTCACAGTTATTTTTTCGATACTGCCGTCCTCTTTTTCCAAGCGTTTTTTACCGTAGCTAAAATCCAGCATAGGGACAAAAGAGAAATTCAGGTAGGAAGCCGTAAGTTTCGATTTGATAGAGTTAACATCTGTGGCTTCCAGAAACATTAAGCCCTGCTCATTGCCCTGAGCATCAGTGGCGAAAGCAACGCGCGTATCATCATCTTCAAATTTCCAGTTGTACCAGCTGATATTGCCGCCCCATTCCAGGAAAAATGGCCCGCCTAGGGAGGTGCTCAGTGTATTGCCAAGGCTTACATACCAGGATCCCCAGGGCCTTACGCTGTAAGGAGCATTGCTTTCATTGGGGAAATTGCCATCTTCCAGCCAACTATTGGTGCCCAGCTCTATATCGAAAGTATTGATGGTGCCGGGATTTCGGCGATCCCAGTAATCGCCTTCACGGGTGCCACTGACCTGATTGCCTTTCACAATAACCTTAAATTCGTCACCTGTGTACCGTTTAACCTTATGCTCACGCATTTCTGATTCTATTTCATCTTTTTTGATGAAATCCTCACCTTCCCTGTCTATGCGCAGGTACTCCACACTTTGTCCGGAAGTATCGATAGAAACTGCTAGATCTTCAAGCATTTGATTCAAATCGTATTCCGATAAAGTGCGAAGCTCTTCAGGGGAATTGGTTTGAATCACAATCTGTGTTTTACCTACCCTAATGATTACGGTATCGCGTTCAGTTTCCATGGCGAATATTTCGGTGCCAGCCAGGAGAAACAAGCCGATTAGTGTTAATAATTGAGTTTTCATTGTCCTTTTATTTTAGTTGTTTGCCTTCTTGTTTAATTGAGGGATATCCAATTTGAGAATATCATTTTTCGCGTTCCTTAATTCTGAAATTAATGAGCTGTTAGCTGCGGTTTGAATAATGGAGCGCAAGGATTTAGACTGATCATTTTCCAGGGAATCAATATCCTCCTGAAACTGCTGCATTGCTATGAAGGAATCATCTGCCTTTGATGATTTATATATAATGGTGACAGGGAGTCTTTTCTTTTCAGTGTTTGTTGTTTCTTCCACATCAGCCAGCATGGATTTATCCAGCGCTGCAGAATCAAGAGCTATGTTCTGTATGGGTTTCAGTAAGGTGCTGTCTTCCATGGCTACCACTACATCCAATTTTTCGATGCGTGGCTCTGGTTGCTTTGTGTCACCATCTTCCTGCGATTGCATTTCTATCTCCTGCTCAGCTTCGGTTTCAGTATTTAGCTGAGCCACCATAGGCTCTTGTAGCTTAGTTTCTTCAGGCTTTGTGGAGTCAATTTCATTCGCCGCCTCTCCAGATGATTCATTTTGAGCTATCGTAGGGTTCCCATTACCGGATGGCACTTCATTTTTTGGTGCCTGAGAAACCAGGTGATTGGTAGGCTGTGACTGATATTGCCAAAGTATAATACTGCTGATGGCTAATACCAGAACTGCGGCTGCAATCTGCCACCACACCCAGGCAGCTTTTTTCTCTTTTTTATCGACCAGCGCGTAGAACTTTGCCTTAGCATCATCACTGGGTTCCTGGGGTTGATGTTCCAGTTTATTTTTAAATAAGCGATCAATGTTTGACTCTTTCATGATCTTTTTTGACTTTCAATTACTTCTGTTTCCAGGGCAAGCACCTTTTGCTGTAGCAATGCCCTTGCTCTACTTAATTGTGATTTGCTGGTATTTACACTTATCGAAAGCGACTCGGCTATCTCAGCATGATTATAACCTTCGATAGCATACATGTTAAATACCGTTCTGTACCCAACCGGAAGCTCCTGTATCAATGTCAGTAGGTCTTCCGCTGCCAGGTTCTGATCGGCCCATTCATAGTTGGGTTCCCGGTCCGCCATTTCAATATCCACTTCCAGGTACATACTCTTATGCTTCCTGAGATACATCAGCGACTCATTTACCATGATACGCCTTATCCAACCTTCAAAACTCCCATCGCCCTTGAATGAATCAATTTTCTCAAACACCTTCATAAATGAGCCTATCATAACCTCTTCGGCCTCATCCCGGTCTTTGATATACCTGATTACCACACCCAGCATCGTTGAAGAAAACCGGTCAAAAAGTGCCTTTTGAGATTTGGCACTACCTTTTCGGCATCCTTCAATCAGTTGGTCTTCGGCGATGGATTTTTGCAAGTTCAGTGTCATTAATTGCAATTTCACAGGCAAGATGCAGTCTGGACTGTGAAAGTTGCATGCATGAAGTAATTATTGTAAAATTAAATAGAATCAAAGAGCTCGTAAGATTCCATGTAGTTGGGAACCATAGTGTTATAGCCAAATTGGGTATGTAATAGTTGTGCGAAATTTTCGGAGGCATCTTTTTCTCCATGTACAATGAAGGTCATTTTGGGCGGGCTGATCAGCTGACCAGCCCACCTTAATAGCTCTTCACGGTCGGCATGTGCCGATAGCCCATCAATGGATTCAACATGACAATTAACCGGTACCAACTCACCAAACATTTTTATTTCAGATTCGCCATTGAGAATACGACCACCTCGGGTGCCTTTTCCCTGATATCCTACAAACAACAGCGTATCTTGAGGTTTCCTGAGCCGATGATACAGATGGTGGAGTATCCTGCCACCAGTACACATCCCACTTGCTGATATGATAATGGCATCTTTGGGGATCATATTTAAAGCCATGGATCGGTCCTGCTCACGGATATAGTGGAAATTTGGATGGTCAAACAGAGTAGGTGCATCCTGTAATTGAAATTCATCGAGCTTATGGCATTCATTGTGTTTTTTGTAAAGACCAGTCACTGATAAGGCCATTGGGCTATCCAGGTAAACAGGAATGTCAGGAATGGATTTTTGCTCGAATAGACTGGCCAGGTAGTAGAGAATCAATTGGGTTCGTCCTACTGAGAATGCCGGAATCATCAGGACACCTTTTCTGGCCATGCTATCATTAATACACCGGGCCAACTCCGCCTCCGGGTTGTTTGCAAGGTTTGACCGGTTGCCATAGGTGGATTCGATAAAGAGTATATCTGCTGTTTTGATGGCTGCCGGATCTTCATGCATTGGGTTATCGTAGCGACCCAGATCACCCGAAAACACAACCTCTTTGGTTTGTTGTTCGCCTTTTAGTTTGAGTCTTGCTATGGCAGCACCCAATATGTGGCCCGCCTGGTAAAATTCAAGGCTTATGTTCCGGCTTATGTTGATGGTACTTTTGAAGCGTATGGGCTGGAGTAGTTCCAGGGATTTAAGTACGTCTTTTTGATTGTACAAAGGCTGTGGGTTCTCATGTCTGGAGTAGCCCTTTTTTCTGGCAAATTCAGCTTCTTCCTCCTGTAGTTTGGCACTGTCCATGAGCATTATGTCCAGCAAATCGCGGGTGGCTTCTGTACAATAGACAGGTCCTGAGAAACCTTCCTTCACCAGTCTGGGTAGGTAGCCCGTATGATCTATATGTGCATGGGTAAGTATTATGGCATCAACAGATGCTGGCTCTATTTCAAATGGTGCCCAGTTTCTCAGGCGTAGTTCTTTGAGACCCTGGAAAAGCCCACAATCAACCATCAGCCTGAAGTCATCGATATCAAGCACATATTTGGAGCCGGTGACGCTCTGAGCACCGCCAAGAAACTTTACTCTTACATCCATACCTGAATATACACCAGGGTAGGATTAAATAAAAAAAGACTGACCAAATAGCCAGCCCTTTTTAAACTTGAACTTGAAATGAATTCTTAATTTCTTCTGAAGTTTCTTTCCTGATCTCTATCACCCTGGAAGGTGCCGGTACCCCTGTATTTGATGTCCGCTACGCCGCTGGATGAACCGGATATACCTCTCTTTACATACACCCTGGCTTTGGATGCCCCGGAGGCATTTAATTCAGCAAAATCAACCCGGTACTCGTAAGCTTCCAGGTTTGAAGCGCCTGTAAGTGAGGCCTCAATATCTTTGCCTTCACCATATAGGAACCCTTTCGAGGCACCTTCGAGATCTAGTTTTAGCATTTCAACGGTTCCATTGAAATTCAATTCAGAGGCACCACGTAGTTCCACATCCATATTTTCCTCATCAAATCCGTTTACTGTGGCTTTGCAGGCACCTGACAAATAAAGATCCACCAGGGATGGTGTGGTGATATAAACCCTGATGGGAGGTTCATCATTTTGATCAAACCAATTCCAGCGGTCATCATCAAAGTCAAAAGAAAGCTGATCTCCAATCTTATCAATTTCAACTGATTCCAGCACTTTACCATCCACTGCTTTTACCACCACAGAATATTCGTTGGATTGTACAATTTCCAGCTCATATCGATAATGTGCCTTGATAGCATCAAAATCATCAAAATTGTAGCTTACAGTTTCCTCATATTCATCTTCACTAATGGTGGTTCCTGATCGGTTACTGCTGCGTGTGCTTTTGCAGGTCAGGCATTTGATGCCAGACTCATCAGTAGTCCATTGATTATCTTCCATTTGGCTTACACTGTAACCATTTCTGTAAAGCGTATTTCGTAGGATTTCCTCCAGATCAGGATCCATCATGAAAGTGCTTCCGAAAGGCACGTAGAGTATAATGTCCAACTCCTGGGCTCTGAAAATAGCATCTTCTTTAAAGGCTAAATTGGAGTCAAAATACAATACAGAATCCTGCTGATCAATGCCATAGGTTACCATTTGTGCATTTTGGATGGCCTCCTCGCGATTGGACCCCCTCGATTCAAACCTTAGCTCGGCAAGGTAAGTGCTATCTGCATGTCCTCTGATCTTAAGTGATACGGCATCATGGTATTCTTTATCAAGATCTCTAAGCGCCAGCATGGTAATCTTATCTGCTGGCATTACAAATGATCTTGTTTCCTGATACTGACCATCACGGGTCCACCCTTTGATTAAAGGTGGGGCACTGAAGCTGATGCCGATTAAGCTTATGATCCATAGACCAAACATTGACCAGCCAATATAGGCATTGGTTATACCTCGCTTTGCGATGATAGCAATACCCCCCAGGGCAATACCGATACCGGGAATCAACACAGCAAGGAAAATGAATATGGCAAGCAATGCAGGGAAAGTATTTTGAATTAATTCAATGGGCACATCACCCATAGAAATAAAATCCGTCCAACCGCCATATACACCCAAGGCCACACCCAGTACTATCGTAATGGCCACAATAATGGATGATCCGAGTATCAGTAACAGTATGCCTGCTAAAATTCTGGCTGCTTCTAAGAGAAACTTCAGTAGAGGCCCCAAAATCTGACCCAAAGCCTGAATGATGGCTGCAATTATCCTGAACGGAAACAGCAGAATTTTCACGAAAGTACTTTCTTCACCTTCCTTTACGTTCAGACTTTTTTTTACATTTTGTTCAATGTTGGATAAAGTAACCGGCTCCCCCTGCATCTGCATTTTTTCTGTAATGCTTTTGGCCTCAGGGGTAATGATCCATAAGATGACATAAAGGATAAGCCCAGTGCCACCAAGGAATATGCTCAATACGAAAAGTAGTCTGATTACTGTGGCATCCGCACCAAAATAGGAAGCGATACCACCGGCGACACCACCCAATACTCGATCATCCGGGTTTCTAAACATTTTCTTGATCTTATTATCCTCATCAAGGCTATGATTAGCGGGTACCACTATCCATAGGATGATGTAAGCAATCAAGACAATACCGCTTAGGCCACCCAGAAGAATGTTGACAAACAACAGGATGAACAATAGGCGAATCCATAACGGGTCTATTTGAAAATAATGAGCAATACCTGCAGCTACTCCACCCATCACGCGTCTGCGCATATCCCGGTATAGCTTCTTAGGCCCGGTAGTTTTAGCTTCTCCCTCAGCTTGCTGGGTACTTTCCTCTTCAGCTGGTTTTTTATGCGCTTCCTCAGAGAATGTACTTTCCTCTTCCATGGCTTCAAAATCCGAAATAGTACCCATGGTAGAAATAAGGCTATCGATATCATCTGCATTGACTACCTGCTTACCATCTTTAAGCTTTGTCAAAAAGATTTCAGCAATCCGGTTTTCGATATCAGCTATAATTTCCTTGCTGTCCTCAAAGGTTTCAAAATATTGATTGATGGACTCAAGGTAATTTTTCAGTCGCTCGTATCCATCCTCCTCTACATGGAAGATAATACCGCTGATGTTGATGCTTATATTCTTTTTCATGATGATTTTTTGCCGTTTTTATTTCGAATAATCTGCTTGGTAGAGCTTTCCAGTTCATCCCATGTACCGTTAAGCTGGTCTAAAAACACCTTTCCATCTTCAGTAAGTGTATAGTATTTGCGGGGTGGCCCACTATTGGATTCCACCCATTTATAATCCACCAGCCCTGCTTTACGCAACCTGGTCAGTAAGGGATATAAAGTACCCTCTACAACCATAATTTTAGCCGATGTAAGTTCATTTAACATATCAGAAGCGTATACTTCCCCTCTGGATATGATATGCAAAATGCAGAATTCTAATATACCTTTCCGCATCTGCACCTGTGTGTTTTCTATCTTCATCGCACTCCATTTTCAATGACTAAATTTTTGACCTTCTTTAGTTGATACGGAAAAGTACCTTGTAAAGCCAAGTACTAGATAAAAAATATTACCAAACCCCTAAATTTCATATTATAATCATATGATTAATTAGAATAGTACAATAAATAACACTTACTTCTATACTTTTGTAGGACAGAAAACCATTTTCATCGAATGCTTTTTGAATAGTTTTCTTTTGGTTGCCAATGCGGTAAATTGCATATTATTGGTTATGTATCAATGAGAATTCTCCTTTTAACAGTTTTTATTTTCCTATTCTTTACCGGGCAGGTGTGGAGCCAGGCTGTTGCTCCAAAATATAGCAATGAGTTTCTGGCTATAGGTGTTGGGGCCAGAGGTCTTGCCATGTCAGGCAGTCAGGTTGCTATTGCCAATGATGTAACGGCGGGCTACTGGAATCCGGCGGGTTTATTAGACCTGCCAAGTCGCTACCAGGCCTCTTTTATGCATGCTGCCTATTTTGCAGGCCTTGCCAATTATGATTATTTAGCATTTACCGCACCAGCTGATAGTGTAAGCCGGTTGGGCGTGAGCATTGTAAGGTTTGGTGTGGATAACATACCGGATACCCGGTTTTTGTTTGATGCCAATGGAGCCGTTAATTACAATAATGTGCAGTTCTTTTCTGCTGCTGATTATGCCTTTTTACTTTCTTATGCTCGTCGATTACCCATTTTTAATGGATTGGATGTAGGCGGCAATGTTAAGATCATCCATAGAACGGTTGGTGATTTTGCCAATGCATGGGGCTTTGGTTTTGACTTGGGTGCAAAAAAACAGATAGGTGCGTGGATGCTGGGGCTGACTTTCAGGGATGTCACCAGCACTTTCAACGCCTGGAGTCATAATCCCGATCTGGTAAGCGATACTTATAACCTGACAGGCAACGATATACCTCAAAACTCTATTGAAATTACCCTGCCAAGAATGGTGCTGGGTGGCGCAAGGCAATTTCAGCTTGTAAATAAAGTCGGCTTGCTGGCCAGTGCAGACCTGGAAGTAACTTTTGATGGTAAAAGAAATACCCTGATTAAATCTGGTTTTGCATCTGTAGACCCAAGGCTTGGGCTGGAATTTGATTACAATCGATCATTTTACCTGCGAGCAGGTCTGGGCCAAATACAACAGATCAAGGATTTTGATGCCAGCACCTATATGAATATGCAGGCTACCTTCGGGTTAGGTTTTCAGTTGGGTAAGGTGGATATAGATTACGCCCTGACAGATATAGGCGATCAGTCAGAATCATTGTATTCTCATGTTTTTTCTATAAAAGTATCATTCGATGAGATCAACCTTGAAGAATAGTCTATTGATTTTCGTGGTTGGAGCTTTTGGTTTCTTCCACCATGGGATGGCACAAAATGAGAATGCCTGGATAGATTATAATAAAACCTATTTCAAACTCAAAGTTGCTGAAGATGGCATTTATAGGATCAGCCATGAAGCATTGACAGCCTCTGGCGTGCCCATCAGCAGCATAGATCCACGTAGAATCCAATTATTTCATAGAGGTCAGGAGCAGGCCATTTTTATAGAAGGGCAGGCTGATGGTGTTTTCAATACTTCTGACTTCATTGAGTTTTATGGACAGAAAAATGATGGCACCTTAGATACGCGCCTGTACCTCGAATCTGAGGCCCAGCCTCATGCCTACCATAGTCTTTTTTCAGATAGCAGTGCGTATTTCCTTACCTGGTTTGAGACCAGTACTGCTGGTAAAAGAAGGCAGCAATACACAGATAATAATATCAATAACCTGCCCGCAGAGGATTTTCATAACCGTGAAATATTACTTCTGCAAACTGCACAATACCATGAAGGCAGAAGTTACCCGCCGCAGAACAGCATCGTATTGTCTGAGTACGATTATGGTGAAGGCTTTACCGGAGAGGCTTTTAGTCGCAACCAATCCCGGACTTTTACCTTAACAGGTATTGTGGATGGGCAACCTGCACTTGGTACACCAAGACTTGAAATTCTTTTGGCTGGTCGCAATAATAATGCACATCAGGTGGAAATACAGGTGGGCGCCAATACCAATGCCTTACGCACAATTGGCACAGCAGCCTGGATACAGGATGATGTCAATACTTTTACCTCCAATCTGGCTTGGTCTGATATCTCTGCCACCGGTGAATTGGTAGTGCGAACCACAGCTAGAGGGGTAGATGGTCAGGCCGACAGGGTTTCTGTTTCCTACATCAAGCTCACTTTCCCCCAGGCCTATGATATGAATAGTGGCTCTCTGGTAAAGTTCGACCTAGAGAACTCCAGCAACGGCAATTCATACCTTGAAATAGCCAATGCTCCAACAGGGACCCGGTTATTCGATATCAGGGATCCGCATAATGTGATCCGCATTGGGGCCACATTGGCAGGCAACCAACTGCGAGCTATGGTAAGAAATACCAACCAGGGTGCGAAAATTTTGGCTGCATCTACGGTTAATGATGTCCAGCGGCTAGAGCAGGTCAATTTCACAAACCTTGAAGGTGAATATGATTTTATGATCATTTCACACCCTGATTTAAGGTCAGGTGCTAATGTGTCAGGAGATCCCGTTGCTGCTTATGCTGATTACAGAAGATCCCCGGCCGGAGGTGGTTACAGCGTATTGGATATCAACATAGAGGAAGTTTTTGACCAATTTGCATATGGTATACCGTCTTCCATAGCCATCAAAAATATGGTCACACATTTTGTGCGGCAAAATGAAGAGCAGTTCCTGTTTCTGATTGGTAAAGGCATATCGGTGAATTACAATTATTATCGGCGCAATCCAGAAACCACCAGCCTGATCAACTATGTGCCTACTTTTGGGTATCCTGGGGCAGATGCGTTATTCTCTACAAGTTTATTTGATGGCCCCTACAATTCCAGTATTCCTGTTGGTCGTCTTAATGCCAAAAATGCCGCTGACGTTCAAAATTACCTGGATAAGGTCATTGAAATGGAGGCCCAACCTTACGATGCGCTTTGGCGAAAAGATATTATTCACCTCAGTGGTGGCGCTAACCTCTCTGAGCAGGCACGCTTCAGGCAATATGTAGATGCTTTTGAAAACATTGCTGAGGGTAAGTATCTCGGTGCTGATGTAGTCACTGAAACCAAGCAAACCACCCAGGCTGTAGAATTTTTCAACATTACAGAAGAGGTAAATTCAGGCAAGGCCTTAATTACATTTTTCGGTCATTCAGGCTCATTTGCTACCGATATCGATATCGGGTTTGTAACCAATCCGGCCTTTGGTTATGACAATAAAGGTCGTTATCCAATCATTTTGGTCAATGGCTGCAATGCCGGGGATTTATTTAGTGATGCGATACCTTTTGGCGAAGACTGGATAGCTGCGAAGGATAAAGGGGCTCTGGGTTTTATGGCGCATAGCAAGCAAGCATTTTCATCTAACCTGCGGGATTATACGGAGCAATTCTATGCAACAGCCTTTGCTGATGAGAGCTTCTTTGGCCAAACCCTGGGAAAAATAAAAACAGAAGTAGGACGAAGGTATTTTGAACAAAATGGTACCAATCCGGAGCATATCACGCAGGTAAATCAATTCGTATTGTTAGGCGATCCAGCCATAAAAGTATTCGACGCTACTTTACCGGATTATACCATCGATGAACTATCTGTTGGTGTCAGCGCTTTTGAAGATGAGCAGGTAACCTCAAAACTGGATTCCTTTAAGCTGGAAATACCTGTGATCAATTTTGCCAAGTTTGATGAAGCTCCGTTGACCATCAGAGTGTCCCGCACACTGGGCAACGGAACAGTAATTGATTATCCATTACGTACTTTCCCGGCTGTTTTAAGGGAGGATATTTTAGAATTTACCATAACCAATGACCCTGAGAATGACAATGAGGGAGTCAATTCCTTTAGCATCACGATAGATCCACAAAACGGCATCAATGAATTGGATGAAACCAACAACAGTGTAACAGTTGACTTTGTGATCAGCGGAGGCAGTACCACTAATATTTTCCCGGCAGACCTGGGTGTACTGCAAAGCCAAACAGTGAGATTTATCGTGCAGGCTTCAGACTTGTCAAGTAATGAGTCACGTGGGTTTTTCATGGAGTACGACTCTGTACCTGATTTTAGCAGTGGTTTCAGGCGTAATTTCACACAGCAGGCAACCGGTCTGGCTACTTTTGAGGTTGACTTTTCAGCCTTACAAGACACTACTACCATTTACTGGAGAACCCGCTTCACAGATCCTAAGCCCGGCGAATCGGCTGATCCAGTGGCAAGCTCGTTCAGTTGGATACCCGGAATCAATAGCGGCTGGGCCATTCAACATCCCGGTCAATATGATGACTTGCAGGTCGATGGGCTATCTTTCAATGAAAACACCAGGGAGTGGACTTTTGAGTCTATCATCAAAAACCTTTCGGTGATCACACATGGCGCCAATGCCCAAGGTAGGTCAATTGGCGATATTGAGGTGCTTTTAAGTGGGTTGAATTACATGGTCAATTCCTCACCATTAGATCCATTCTGTCGGGATAATACACTCAATATGATGGGTTTTGATCGGCAGTCGGCCATTCCTTACAAGGTCCTGGATTTGGGTGGTGCAGATGTGTTGAATGATAGGGTTTGTGGTCGGATACCACAGGTAGTTTATAATTTTCGATTGAATGATATTTATAATTCAGGTCAATCAGGTGGAGGCCCCCGGTTCCTCAATCAATTTGTTGATAACCTTGGTGAAGCAGAGTATGTATTGATCTTCACTATCGGATCAATGAACTTTGGAGCTTTTGATAATCAGGTCATCAATGCGCTCGAAGATGTGGGCATAGCCCGATCTACCATCAATAGCCTAAGTCCGGGTGAACCTCTGATCGCTTTGGGGAGAAAAGGTGGTACCCCCGGTTCTGCCATCGTGGTTACGGATAATGGCTCTGCGCTGCCTCAGGATCAGCAGGTGGTATTTCTGGATGAATCTGTAGAAGGTCAAAATAATAGTGGCACCATCACCTCACCCTTAATAGGCCCGGTAAATAGGTGGAGGCAGTATTACGCAGACATCAACCACCAAAATGAAGAGGATTATACGGTAAGCATTTTTGGCGTGCGACCAAACGGCACTGAATCATTACTGACTCAGCTGACTGACGCTGCCTTCAATATTGGCTTTATCAATGCCGATAACTTTCCATTTTTAAGATTGAGAATGGATATACCCGCATCAGATTTATTGGTGCCGCCACAATTTGATCATTGGGTGATCGATTACGAGGCATCTCCTGAGGGTATTCTGATGCGGAAGGATAATGCATCTCGCAAGAATGTACAGCAGGGGGAGGTAGCAGTAGTGGAGTTTACCTATTGGAATATTTCTACTTCGGATTACACAGACTCACTGGAAGTAGTGGCAACACAGATCAATAGTGCGACAAGGGCAGTGGCAGAAACTATCTTTAATGTAGCACCGCCCACTGCCGGAGATAGCATTACCATACAGGTACCGATCAATACGGAAAATGGAAATGGTGCGCAGATCCTCAATGTAAGTGCCACCCCGAGAAGTGATATCGAACGTATTATTGGCAACAATCAGGTTAGCCTGGTGAATTATTTATTTATTGGTAGCGACAATACCAATCCGATACTGGATGTATCCTTCGATGGAAGCTACATCATGGATGGTGATATCGTTTCTCCCAATCCGAGAATCACGATCCTTGTAAAAGACTTCAACACGCTTGTTCAGAAAACCGACACAGCCGGTGTGAATATTTTCCTTAAAGAACCCTGCGAAACCTGTATCTACGAGCGTGTAAGTCTGGGTGGATCGGATATAAACTGGACGCCAGCCTCAGAGAATGAGGACTTTAGAGTTGAATATCAACCCCAAAACCTTGAGGATGGGGTATATGGCTTAAGGGTGCAGGCTACGGATGGTACTGGCAATCCTAGCGGAGTAGAGCCTTACGAAATCAATTTTGAGGTGGTCAATGAATCAACTATTTCTCATTTTTATCCCTACCCAAATCCCTTCTCGTCTAGCACCAGATTTGTATTTACGCTTACGGGCAGTGTGGTTCCTGACCGGATGAAAATTCAGATCATGACCATCAATGGTAGGGTAGTGCGAGAAATCACTCAGGATGAAATTGGCACCATCAAAGTAGGCAATAACATCACAGAATATGCCTGGAATGGCACGGATGAATTTGGCGACCAACTAGCCAATGGCGTGTATCTGTACCGGGTAGTTTTCCCTGAATCCCAAAACGGCCTGGACCATAGGGTTACTTTCGGCGATAGTGCTTTTAAAGATGGCTATGGTAAGCTGTATATTTTAAGGTAAACAACAGTTTAAGAAGGTCTTCTTAAAAGGATAAGGCTGCTAACAAGCCTTTCTAAAATTTCGCGGTGGTGGTCGTCTATCGATAGAAGCTTTTAGAACGACATCATATAGCACTCTTGTCTTTCCTTTTTTTCCTTATTTTCTGAAAGTTTCTTTTTGTCTTTTGCCCTATTCATCACTTTCACTATTATCAACACTATCTTTAGGCTTTCTAATATCAATATTTGTTTTTGATCCTAAAAACATACCTGCAATCGAGACTATACCAAACGCTAAAGAAACATAGCCAGCTATGTCTTTACCGGCTACAACTAAACCAAATGATCCGATTATAAAAATAACTGCCAAATAAAAGGCATAAGCTTGACCCGATTTTTTCAAATCAAAATAACCATCAATAATTTTATTCTCTTTAGATATAAAGTGATTTTGAGCTTCGTTTGCCATACTCATTATTTTGTCTGGTAATGACTCATCTACCCTTTTAAACCCTTCCATTAAATCAGGATGAGGAATAGGGCCGGCATAACGCATAGCCTGAAACGACTCAACTTTAGCCCCTTCTGATGGGGTACTTTTTATAAAAGCATTAACTATTCTGTCTTTTTGGGTTCTACTTAACCCATTAAAAGCATTGGGGGATTCTTGTAAAATTAACTGTTCAACTTTTTCTTTAGTAGAAAATGGCTTATTCAACACTTTCTAGTTTGTGTAATAACTCTTGCTTTTTATCTTTTGATAAAGAGCTTAATTCTTTTAATGAGCTATCTGTTAAAAAATATCCAGCTAGATGCCAAGACTTTGAAAGTAGCTCATTAGGTGAATTGGTTAATTCAACCTCTTGAGGTTTATCAAATAGATATAAATAAAATTTATCTTTTAAATTCATAATTAGTTGATTCTATAGCTAGAACATCAAATAAACTAAATATGTTGCACTAATTCCATCTTAAGTTAACACAAAACTATTTATTAACTAATCTTTTACAAGATAAAGTACTCTCACTTTATTCTAAAAAATAAATGAAACTTAGTTTGTGATGCTGATGGTCTTTCATTGAACCTGGCAGCACATTCATTTAAATATCGCTCTAAGTTATTTTCGCTTATTTAATGATAAATACCATAACGACCTTTTCTTAAGACACTTCAAAAATGCAGGGTATAAGCTAAGTATTTCTGTTTATTTATTCAGGATGCAACACAGTTAATAATCACCTATTTGTAATGGGGGGTCATTAATTTGGCCTCCTTTTTTACTTGGTAATTTTAATGATTTTAGTTCACTTCCATTGTCCTATAATATATAGTTGCAAGAAAATATAATATTGGATTGCTGAAGCCTGCCATTTTATCAAAATTCTTTTCTTCACGATGCAACCCAATACATCCGTATTGCATCTAGCCTCTAGAAAACTCAAAAAAAAACAGGATGCGATATTTTAAACTATTTTTTGTGGTACTGCTTTGGCCTATCACAGGCTATGCGCAAACCGACACTTTGTTGCTCGATTTAAAGAAAACCTCCAATTCGGATGATGAACTTTATGATGAATATAAGGGCAGCCTTATTCTGGAGCTACCAACTTCCGGCATTACTAATTTCAAAATTCAGGCTGGAGCCGGTGAATTGGAGATCAGCCAAAGCAACCTGCCTTTAATCACCGTGGAAGCAGAGGTAGGTGTTTATGCCTCCAATGAGTCTAAGGTTGATGAAATTTTAAGTGAAGAGCTGGACCTGTCGCTGGAAAAAAAGGCCGGTCAGGCCCATTTGCGGAGCTACATTGCTTTTGATGATGATCAGGACAGGGGCTTTACACCCTTTGAATTCTTCAAGGCACCCTACCGGTTCATCAATTTGAAGATAAAAGTACCTGCCGGCATTTCGCTCGACATTGATGATCAGGGCGGTGATATTGTACTGGCGGGATTAACCAATGACGTTAAACTGAATGACAACTCAGGCTACATTTACTGTAACAACACCAACGGAAGCCTGACCATTTCTGATAATTCAGGAGATATCTTTTTGAAAAACATCAACCAGGATATAGCCTCAATCCCAAACATCGTCATTGATGACAATTCGGGCGAAATTAAAATCATCAATGCGCGTGGCAATATCCGACTGGATGACACATCTGGAGGTATTTACCTGGAGAATATCAAGGGTAACGCCCGTATTGATGATACCTCAGATGATATTCGCGTATTTGACCTTGATGGTGATCTAGAAATCGATGATAATTCAGGCGACATCAATGGCCGCAATATCGGTGGACATGCCATCATTTCCGATAACTCCGGAGACATTATCCTTAGGAAGGTGCTGCTTGATGTCAATATCAAAAATGCGGGCAGCGGTGATCTTTGGCTATCCGATATCTCCGGAAATGTATCCGGTGACCTACGAAAATTATCTAATTGAACCGCTCTATATCGGCACCCAGCGCTTTGAGTCGGGTGTCGATGTTTTGATAGCCCCGGTCGATCTGCTCCACATTGTGAATGACACTGGTGCCTTCTGCAGATAAAGCGGCTATCAATAGCGAAATACCCGCCCTGATATCAGGAGAGGTCATCTGAATGCCTTTCAATGGGAACGCATGGTCCAGGCCAATCACCGTAGCCCTGTGAGGGTCACAAAGAATGATCTGGGCACCCATATCTATCAGCTTATCCACGAAGAATAGCCTGCTTTCAAACATTTTCTGATGGATAAGCACGGTTCCTTTGGCCTGTATAGCTGTTACAAGTGCCACACTCAATAAATCAGGTGTAAAGCCCGGCCATATAGCATCTGCGATGGTCATGATGGAACCATCTATAAAAGTTTCTATGGCATAATGCTTTTGATCAGGAATGAAAATATCATCGCCCCGGAATTCCATTTTGATACCCAGCCTACGGAAAGTATCGGGTATAATGCCGAGTTGATCAATGCGTGCATTTTTGATAGTAATCTCGGACTCTGTCATGGCTGCCATCCCGATGAAACTGCCGATTTCAATCATATCGGGGAGTAGTTCGTGCTCTGTACCACCCAGGTATTCCACACCCTCGATGGTGAGCAGATTGGAACCTACGCCGGTTATCTTAGCACCCATGCTGATGAGCATACGGCAGAGCTGCTGAATGTAGGGCTCGCAAGCAGCATTGTAAATCGTAGTAGTGCCTTTGGCCATCACCGCTGCCATCAGGATATTGGCCGTACCGGTTACAGAGGCCTCATCGAGCAGCATGTAAGTGCCGGAAAGTGTTTTGGCTTTTACATTGTAAAAACCAGTCTTTCCGTCGTACGTGAATTTAGCCCCCAGTCTTTCGAAACCTGTAAAATGGGTGTCCAGCCTTCTGCGGCCAATTTTATCACCTCCGGGCCTGGGCATTTTGCCGCGTCCAAATCTTGCTAATAATGGACCCAGGATCATGATTGAGCCACGCAACGCACTGGCCTGGTCTTTAAAAGCTTCTGTGTCCATGAAATCCAGCTGGATATCCTTGGCGGTAAATCGGTAAGACTCGGCGCCTGTTTTTTCTATCTGTACACCCAGGTCAGCCAGCAGATCAATCAGTTTATTCACATCCCTGATATTGGGAATTTTTTTGATGTGAACCGGCTCAGGTGTCAATAAAACAGCAGAGATAATTTGCAGGGCCTCATTTTTAGCACCCTGCGGAATGATCTCACCTTGAAGTTTGCGCCCACCATTGACGCGGAAAGAACTCATTAATTACGTCTTTTTTTGAAGTTCTTGCGATTAGGTTTTCTACGTCCACCGCCACTGTTGCGGGGGTTTTGATCACGGGTATTTTGCATCTTAGCCCCTTCAAAAAGCTCGTTGGCCCTTACTTCTTCCAGGTCCAGAGAAAGCTTACCCTTGCTGAGGTCTTCAATATTTTTAAGGATAATACTGGGATCAATATTTTCTTTGTTCCACGATCCGTAAAAGGCCTTCATCAGCTTACCTATGTATATAGTAGCAGCCTTTTTTTCTTCGGGATCTTCCTTTTTGATAGCCTCTTCTATTAGCAATTCAATGTTTTTGCCATAATGTTTGAATCGGGTATCATAGGTGGGATAGGACAGCCGCTGTGGCTTTTTATCAAAGCCTGGCTCTGGCATTGGAAAAGGGCTATCGATATCAATATCAAAGTCAGCCATGATGTACAGATCATCCCACAACTTTTGGGCATACTCCGGAGAGTCTTTCATGCTTGGATTGATAAGCTTCATCAATTCTACCATCGTTTCGGCAGAGGCCGTGCGTTTTTCCTTATCTTCAATGCTCTTAATATGCTTGATGAGCTTATGAATATTTCTTCCGTATTCTCTCAATTTTAAATCGTCTCTTGTCGTGTTGTATTCCATATTGACACCCGCTTTTAGGGCTTTTGTGCCACCAGATTTTTAAAATCAATTCCAAAGGTAATGCTTAATTTGGTCAACCTTTATAAACTTCAGCCTTTCCATCAATAATTCATGCTTCAATGCCATTGATAGAAAAGACCGCAAATAAGGTTCAATTAAACATTAAAAGTCAAGATAATCATCAAATCGGCTTTCACTAAATAATTCCGGTAAAGTTTTTTGCTTAGGGGAGAGCATCCCTATTTATCGATGCAAAAGCTTTCAATAAATCAGGATGTCAAAAGGTAAATTCCTGCCACAAGTTGTAAATTGCAGCATGGATAATTTTGATGATTCTGCATATCTCAAAGAACTCAATCCCCCACAAAAAGAAGGCGTAGTAAACACAGAAGGGCCCGCTATGATTATTGCCGGTGCAGGTTCCGGCAAAACCAGGGTACTTACCTACCGCATAGCCCATCTGATCAATCAGCATCAGGTGGATCCGTTTTCTATCATGGCCCTCACCTTTACCAACAAGGCGGCACGAGAAATGCGCGAGCGGATAGAGAAGGTAGTTGGTAGTGATGCCCGCAATTTGTGGATGGGAACCTTTCACTCTGTATTTGCCCGAATGCTCAGGGCAGAGGCCAGCCGGCTTGGCTACCCCAGCAACTTTACCATTTATGATACTGATGATTCCAAGTCTTTAATCAAAGCCATTGTTAAGGAAATGGGACTCGATGACAAGGTTTACAAACCCAATGTGGTTTATAACCGGATTTCATCGGCGAAGAACAGGCTGGTTTCGTGGCAAGAATACCTGCGCAACCCCATCTACCAGGCGGATGATGCTTCCAATATGAAGCCCGAGATGGGCCGTATTTATAAAGCATATGCTGAACGGTGCTTCAAATCCGATGCGATGGATTTTGATGACCTGCTATTCAACACCAACGTACTTTTTAAGGACCATCTGGATGTGTTGAACAAGTACCAGCAGCGATTTAGGTATGTGCTGGTGGACGAGTTTCAGGATACCAATATTTCTCAATACCTCATTACCAAAAAGTTGGCTGCAGTCCATCAAAATATTTGTGTGGTGGGTGATGATGCCCAGAGTATCTATGCTTTTCGGGGAGCTGATATTCAAAATATCCTAAACTTTGAAAAGGATTATCCTGACCTGAGGGTCATCAAACTCGAGCAGAATTACAGGTCTACACAGACCATTGTCAATGCCGCCAATTCGGTCATCCTGAAAAATAAGGCACAGCTACCCAAAAATGTGTGGACTTCCAATGATCAGGGAGAGCTTGTTGAAGTGATCAAGGCTAATTCAGACAATGAAGAGGGTAAATTGGTGGCTTCCAGTATTTTCGAGGCTAAAAACCACAATCAATTACGCAGTAGCGATTTTGCAATCCTATACCGTACCAATAGTCAGTCGAGAGCCTTGGAAGAGGCGCTTCGACGTATGAATATCAAATACAAAATCATCGGTGGATTGTCCTTCTACCAGCGCAAGGAAATCAAAGATTTGCTTTCCTACCTCAGGTTTGCGGTAAACCAAAACGATGAGCAGGCACTGCGCAGGATCATCAATCTGCCCAAGCGGGGCATAGGACCCTCTACAGTAGAAAAAATTGTGGTCACCGCCGATGAACAAAATACAGACCTTTGGAATGTGCTTAGCCATGTACGACAGTTTTTGGATGGTCGCTCAGCCAATGCAGTCGATAATTTTGTGACGCTCATTAAAAGCTTTAAGCTGGCAGTAGAGCAAAAAGATGCTTACGAAGCAGCATCGCAGATTGCCAAAAACTCCGGTCTGCTCAAAGAGCTTTACGATGATAAAACGATCGAGGGCCTCAACAGGTACGAGAACGTACAGGAGTTGCTCAATGCGATCAAAGAGTTTGTAGATAACCCCGAGACAGAGGATAAAAACCTAAGCTCCTTTTTGCAGGAAATTGCCCTGCTTACGGATCAGGATACCAATAAAAAGGCGGATGATGATGCCGTTACCCTGATGACCATACACATGGCTAAAGGGCTGGAATTTCCATATGTGTTTATCGTGGGGCTGGAGGAGGATTTATTTCCCTCACAAATGATGCTTAGCAGTAGGGCTGACCTGGAGGAGGAGCGTCGGCTGTTTTATGTGGCCATCACCAGGGCAAAAAATCGACTTTTTCTCACATATGCGCTTAACAGGTACCGCTTTGGCCGCCTTAAAACCTGTGAGCCCAGCCGATTTTTGGAGGATATTGATCCTTCCTTCATTAAAATCAATAAGAAATACAGCAGTACCACACCTGCATCTCCATCCGAGAGTTATTTCGCCAAAAACTTTGTGTCCAATGTAAAATCTACTGGTGCCAAAAAATACGTCAACCAGGTGGTACATACCCCGTCGGCAGATTTTAAACCGTCAGATACTTCAAACCTTGCGGAAGGCATGAAAGTCGAGCATCCCAAATTTGGCTTTGGTAAGGTGGTGCATATGGATGAAAATGGGGCCAACAGAAAGGCAAAAGTGGCCTTTGAGAAAGCCGGAGAAAAGACCTTATTACTAAGCTTTGCTAAATTACGAGTTGTAGAATAAATGAACTTATGAAGGTACTCGGCATAGATATCGGGGGCACTGGCATAAAAGGTGCTATTGTAGATACCAAAAAAGGGGAATTGATAACTGACCGGCACAGAATTCCTACGCCCCAGCCGGCTACTCCAAAAGCGGTTTTAAATACGGTAAAGGAGCTCATTGAGGAATTTGACTGGCATGGGCCGGTGGGATGTGGTTTTCCCGCAGCCATAATTAATGAAACCGTAATGACGGCCAGTAATATCGACGATAGCTGGATTGGGTTGAATGCTGGTAAAAAGATTGAAAAGAAAACGGGCTGCCCGGTGCACATCGTCAATGATGTGGATGCCGCAGGCTATGCAGAAATGCAGTTTGGGGCAGGCAAAAATGTGCCGGGCACGGTCATGGTTATTGCCGCAGGTACTGGTATTGGTACCGCGCTCTTCAGGGATGGTAAACTGGTTCCCAATACGGAGCTGGGCCATATTCCCCTGCATGGCGATTCTGCAGAAAAATATGCTTCCAATGCTGTGCGGAAAAATGAAGGGCTGAGCTGGGAAGAGTGGACTAGCCGCTTCAATGAATACCTCCAGCTGGTAGAGTTTTTATTCTGGCCGGAGTTGATCATCCTTGGAGGAGGTATTAGCAAGAAATCTGAGGATTACCTCCATTTACTCAAGACAAGGGCAAAGCTGGTGCCTGCCAAAATGCTAAACAACGCCGGTATAATCGGTGCAGCGGTTGGTGCCGAGCAATATGGTCTGCACTGATAGCAAGTACCACTTTTTTTTACCTTAGTCTAAAACTCAAAAAGAATCGATATTATGGTAAAAGTTGAAGAAGCAACAGCTGACTTGAGAGATCTTATTGCCAGTTTTCAGGTGGCGATGGCCCAGGAAACAGAAAACCTGACCCTAGATTTACCTACCGTAAAAAAGGGTGTGCAGGCAGTCTTCGATGATCCGGCTAAAGGTCGCTATTTCATTGCCTATGTGGAGGGTAAACCCGTTGCTTCTCTGCTGATTACATACGAGTGGAGCGATTGGCGCAACGGCAACATGTGGTGGATACAATCCGTATATGTGAAGGCAGAATATCGTGCCAAAGGGGTGTACAAACATATGTACAAACACCTTCAGCAGATGGTAAATGATGATCCTGATTTGGCAGGCTTACGATTGTATGTAGACCTGACCAACAAAAAAGCGCAGGCAGTGTACGAAGCACTGGGCATGAACGGAAATCATTATCAGCTGTTTGAATGGATGAAGCCATGATATCATAGAGTAAGCAACAAACCAACCAGTTAAATATGAAGCGGAGTATATTATTGATCATAGGGGCAACCGTGATCATATTTATAGGCTATCTAGCCTATCTGATCATGACCACTCGCTCCCACAGTCCTGAAGATACGGTCACCTATCAGGAAGATGACCTGGACATCACAGTGAGTTATTGCCGACCCTATAAGAAGGGAAGAAAGATATTTGGAGGCCTGGTGCCTTATGGCGAGTATTGGCGAACAGGTGCCAATGATGCCACAGAGATTACCTTCAGTCGCGAAGTTCAGTTTGGCGACAAAACTGTAGAGGCCGGTAGGTACAGACTTTACACCATTCCTAATATCAACGAATGGCAAATAGTGCTCAACTCAGAGCTGGGGCAATGGGGTGCTTTCGAACCTAATTATGATCTGGATGTAGCAAGCGTAGTGGTCCCGACTAGGGCATTACCTAACCCGGTGGAGCAGTTTACCATATTCTTCGATAAGCGCAATGAAGACCTTCACATTCATTTCCAGTGGGATAAAACAGAAGTTTTTGTCCCGATCAGGTAGGCTTCAAATAAATCTGGTCAATCGGCCTGATAAGTAATAATGGGAGATCTATAGCCTAATTTTATGCCTACTACAAATCCAGCTGTGAGTAAGTACCATAAATTCATAGTCTTCGTCGCATCAAACACATCATCATTCAGCCCCTTCCGCAATATCCTTAGCGATCAACCATGCGGCAGACCAGCAGGCCTGAAAGTTGAAGCCACCGGTTAATGCATCTATATTGACTACCTCGCCGGCCAGGTATAAGCCCTTGTGCTGTTTGGATTCGAAGTTTTTTAGGTTCAGTGCCCCCAGGTCAATACCGCCTGCGGTAACAAACTCCTCTTTAAAAGTGCTTTTGCCATGTACGGCATAGCTTCCCTGGCACAGTTCCTCAATCAGTTTGTTGACCTGCTTCTTGCTCATGCTGCCAAAGCACGTATCTACAGTGTAGCCGGCTTCCCATGTGATGCGTTCCCAGAATCGCCTCGGAATATCCCACAAAGGATATTTCAACACACTTCTTTTAGGATGCATTTTAGCATAATCTAAAAGCTCTTTTTTGACCTGTTCCGGTTTTTTTGGGTGCAGGAAATTCACCATCAGGGTAAATTGATAATCAAGCTTGTGCAGCTCGTGGGCGCCCCAGCTGGAAAGTTTCAATATGGCCGGTCCACTAAGGCCCCAGTGCGTAATGAGCAGCGGCCCGGCATCTTCCAGCTTTTTAATGCCAGCAACTTTCACCCCTACTTCCGGGAAACTCACCCCGGGTAGATCGGCCAGCCGGTGATCTGTAATATTAAAGGTAAAGAGGGAAGGTACGGGCGGCACCATTTTGAGCTTCAACTTTTCCAGCATCTTCCACGCAGAGACACTACTGCCGGTGGCAATCACTATTTTGTCTGCATCATAGCCGGCCTGGTCAGTAAGCACCCTGTAGCGGGGCCCTTGAGGTATAATGTCATGCACTGCCGCTTTGGTCACAATCCTGACACCCAGGCGGCGCGCTTCGCCCAAAAAGCAATCGATGATGGTTTGGGAGTTGTCGGTAGTAGGAAATACCCTTAGGTCCTCTTCTGTTTTGGTGGCAACTCCACGGTGCTGTAGCCACGATTGCATATGCTCCGGT
This sequence comes from Cyclobacteriaceae bacterium, assembly GCA_965227155.1. Classification (GTDB taxonomy): domain Bacteria; phylum Bacteroidota; class Bacteroidia; order Cytophagales; family Cyclobacteriaceae; genus UBA6059. The sequence continues at coordinate 735,596 of OZ245731.1, read as the reverse complement.
GAAAATTCATTGAGCATGGCATAGAGCTTCTTGTGGCCACGCGGGTAGAAGTGGATCAATTCTGCTGCTTTGGTGCGGCCATTGGTTACATTGCATCGTCCCCCACCGGAAACTTTAACCTTACTCAAAAGCTTGGAAGACTTCTCCAGCACCGTAATTTCGGCTGATGGCATACGATCTGCTACATTTAGGGCAGTAAATATCCCCGCTGCACCACCTCCCACTATAATTATTTTCAAAATAGCGTGTCTGATTTTAGAGATTCAAAATTAGACAATCTACGTGTACCCATTTTTCTAATTATAAGCATTGTTCAATAATAAAATGTTAAAAATGGACACAAAATATGCAAATAATGAAAATGGCCAATAATTAATAAAACACTATTAAATTGGCATAGAAGTTATTTTTTAATCCATTAACTACAAATAGTTAAAAAATTTCTATCTATTATCTAAAACATAAATCCAAATCATTCGCTTAAATCGTATGTAGTACAAAACAAAAATGAATGAATATGAGACGAAAGATTAATTTGTACAAAACGATTTTGTTTGGATTATCCATGGTCGGCCTAATAGGCTTTGTGGCCTGTGGAGATGATGATGACGATGATATTATTGATTTCCCTGATCCAACAGGAACTGAAAAAGTGTACACATTGGAAGAAAGAGGTGGCTCGGGCGTATCTGGAGTTGCAACCTTCGTAGAGAATGAAGACAATAGCGTGACGGTTGCCCTAAATCTTAGTGGTACCAGTGGAGATGTACCTCATCCCGCCCACATCCATGCCAATAGTGCCGCTGAGGGTGGAGATATTGTAATTTCTTTGGCACCTGTCGATCCTGCCACAGGCATTAGCGAAACATTAATCAGCACCACTGATATGGGTGTAGATATAACTTACGAACAGCTTTTGGATTTTGATGGCTATATCAATGTGCACCTAAGTGAGACGGATCTCTCGGTAGTGGCGCAAGGTGATATTGGACAAAACGAACTTACTGGAAACAGTAAGGCCTACACCCTTAATGAAAGAGCAATTGAAGGCATTTCCGGACAGGTAGTTTTTGAAGAGCGATTATCCGGTGAAGGGTTAGCAACCATAATGCTGGAAAATACACCAGCCGATGGGATGCACCCTGCACATATACACTTAAATACTGCTGCTGAAGGCGGTGGCATTGCATTTTCATTTAATCCAGTGGATGGCAATACCGGCATCAGCCGTACGCATGTAGCCGAATTGGACGATGGCAGTCCTTTTGTATACAGTGATGTACTAGGCTTTGATGGTTATGTAAATGTGCATTTAAGTGCTGATGACCTGGCAACTATAGTTGCGCAAGGCGATATTGGTCAAAATGAACTTACAGGAACCACCAAAATTTACAACCTGCAAGAAAGAGCAGTAGACGGCATTAACGGTTCGGTAACTTTTGCCGAGCGGGTGAATGGTGAAGCGCTTGCTACCATTGCACTGGAAAACACACCGGCAGACGGTGAACATCCGGCGCACATCCACATGAATACTGCCGCTGAAGGTGGAGGTATCGCCTTTAGCTTCAATCCGGTAGTTGGTGCTACAGGTACTAGTGTGACTAATGTAGCTGCACTGGATGACGGAACTGCTTTTGGCTATGATGATGTACTGGCTTATGATGGTTACGTAAATGTGCATCTCAGTGCTGATGACCTGGCTACCATCGTAGCCCAGGGTGATATTGGACAGAATGAATTGTCTGGTGAAACAGTTGTTTATACCTTATCAGAGAAAGCTGTGCCCGGTATAAGTGGTACGGCCACATTTGCCGAAAGAATAAATGGTGAGGCACTGGCCACCATTATGTTGGAAGGCACGCCCGCCGATGGAGTGCATCCGGCACATATCCATATGAATACTGCTGCTGAAGGTGGAGGTATTGCATTTACTTTCAGCCCTGTGGATGGTAATACTGGTATGAGTATTACAAATGTGGCATCCCTTGATGATGGCTCAGACTTTGGCTTTGCAGAAGTGCAATCTTATGATGGCTACATCAATGTGCATCTTAGTGCTGATGAATTGGGTACCATTGTAGCTCAGGGTGACATTGGTCAAAATGAGCTCACAGGAGAAATGATAGAATATGACCTTGGAGAAAGTGCAATAGCCGGTATTAGCGGTACGGCGACTTTTGAAGAGCGAGTAAACGGTGAAGCTCTTGCCACACTCATGTTGACTGGCACACCTGATGGTGGAGAGCATCCTGCACACATACATGTCAACACAGCCGTAGAAGGTGGTGGTATTGCTTTCACTTTTGCACCAGTGGATGGTACAACCGGCATGAGTGTGACTAACGTCGCAGTATTGGATGATGGAACTGCCTTTGGCTATGCAGATGTATTAACCTTCGATGGCTACATCAATGTGCATTTGAGTGCTGATGACCTAGCTACTATTGTAGCTCAGGGTGATATTGGTCAAAATGACTTGACCGGTACGTCTATCGCTTATCCGCTATCGGAAGTTGCTGTGGCCGGCATCAACGGTGAGGTTACCTTTCAGGAGCGTGTGAATGGAGAGGCTTTGGCAACCATAAGCCTGGTCAATACACCTGCAGGAGGTGAACATCCTGCCCATATTCACATGAATAGCGCTGCTGAAGGCGGTGGTATTGCCTATACTTTCACAACCGTAAATGGCGATACCGGTATGAGCATGTCAAATGTAGCTGCTCTGGATGATGGGACTGCATTTGGTTATGATGATGTGCTTGTATACGATGGATACGTAAATGTTCACCTTAGTGCCGATGACCTGGCTACCATTGTGGCCCAGGGAGATATCGGTTCAAATGTCAACTAACAACGGATTATTGAATTACATGAAAAAGCCTTCAGTGGAAACTGAGGGCTTTTTTTGATTCTGGTTAACGATTAGCAGTCTTTACCGTTAGTATATTATGAACCAACAATTATGATAACTATGGATATCAAAAAGAAAACCAAAGAAGAACTTGAAACGAGAATTCATGAACTGGAGCGGTTGATTGCCAAAAAAGGAGTCGGCTCTAAATATTTGCAAAGGGCTGAAAAAGTACAGCGCAATGTAAACTTTGCAATATTTTTTGGTGCGGTAGCCACTTTATTAGGTCTAACAGCCTGGGCTTTTGCCAGATCGCACAAGGAAGAGGATGAAGAATAAGAATTAAGGCTGCATATACTTACAGCTTTTCTTCGTAACCGGTATCAACTTTCAAATTACCACCTTCTGCCGCTGCTACAGCCAGTTGGTCACAGCGTTCGTTTTCAGGGTTTCCGGCATGTCCTTTTACCCACTGGAAACGTACCTTCTGTCTTTTATAGACCGGAATGAATTTTTCCCATAGGTCGCTGTTGAGCTTTCCTTTATAGTTTTTCTTCTGCCAGTTCCACAGCCACCCTTTTTCCACAGCATCCACAACATATTTGGAGTCGGAATATACCAATACATCCAGCCCTGTTTTGGTAAGTGCCTCTAGCCCCTTGATCACGGCCAGTAGTTCCATGCGGTTGTTGGTGGTTTTCCTAAAACCCTCGCTCAATTCTTTGCGATGCTGCTTGTACAACAATACTGTGCCATAACCACCCGGCCCGGGATTTCCTCTAGAAGCACCATCGGTGTAGATTGTTACCATAGGGTAGTAATCGATGTTTTAAATAGCTTGATCGCTATCGATAATAGTATAATACCAAAAACTTTGCGCAATATACTAAATCCTGCAGGGCCGACTTTCTTTTCCAGCCAGCTGGAAGACTTCAGTACTATATAAACAAATACAAGGTTGAGGACTACTCCAATGAGGATGTTAAGTAATTCATATTCTGCCCGTAGCGAAAGTAGGGAGGTCATGGTGCCTGCACCGGCGATAAGCGGAAAGGCAATAGGAACAATGGAAGCGCTCTCCAGTTCGCTGGGGTCAGCAGCAAAGAAGTTTCTACCCAGTACCATTTCCATCCCTATGAGAAACATGATGATAGCCCCTGTGATCGCAAAGGAGCTGATGTCGATACCGAAAAGCTTAAGGATGCTTTCTCCTAAAAAAAGAAAAGCAATCATGATCAGGCCCGCCACTATAGTCGCTTTTTCCGATTGAATATGCCCAACTTTTTTCCTTACATCAATAATGATAGGGACACTTCCCAGTATGTCAATCACAGAAAAAAGGATAAGTGTTACGGATATGATTTCGGTAAAATTCAGCATGGCGCCCTATATTTTTTGCGGCGCAAAATTAGCCTAAGCTTCACCTAAAAAACACTAAGACTGACTGTAATTCTTCATCAAGAATTTGGTGAGTAGCTCTATTTCTTTGCCTTTGATGGCAGGGAAGTTTGCAATTCGAAAAGTGTGATCTTTCAAACTGCCATACCCATTGCCTAATATGATACCGAGACTTTTGGCATCTTTTTTCACACGAGCTATGGAATTCGAATCTTGCTCCAGTGCAATCACTGTTTGCGATCTCACAGCAGCATTTTTTATGTATGGTTTAAATAGGCTGGTTTGCTCAAAGAATTGGTACCAGGCTGCAGCGCGGCTCAGCACTTTCTCGTTTAATTCTTGTATACCCTTACTTTTTTCCAGAACCCTGGAAAGCAGGTAAATATTAGTTACGTTAGGTGTATAGGGAGCTTCATTCCTTTGATAATGCTTTAAAATATTGAGGAGGCTATTATACCGCGAACGGTCATCAATTTCCTGTGCTCTTTTTACAGCATTGGGCGACAAAATCATTACAGCCAGTCCTGCTGGCAGACCAAAGCATTTCTGTACGGAAGCATACCAAATGTCGGCCTGTTTGATTTCCAGCGCTATTCCACCCATACTGCTGGTAGCATCTATGGCCAATAATGCTTTGGGAAGTTTTTCTCGTATACCCTTAATTATCGCATTGGAAATCTGTGTGCCGTTGGAGGTTTCATTTTGGGTTATGCAAACCAGATCTGTATAGGATTCTGGCAAGAAGCTGAGATCAAATTCTTCCTGTGGATCAAAGGCAATGGCTTCAGTTTTTCCATGAATACCCGACGCAGCCTCGTGCCATTTTTCACCGAAGGCGCCATTGAAAATATGCAGGCTTTCCTTTACGGTGAGTGACTGGGCCAGTATTGCCCAGCATTCAGTAGCTGAGGAGGTAAAAACAATCTCATAGTTTTTAGGCACTTCCAGTTTAACCCTAAGCAGCCTTTTTAGCTTGGCCATAAGCTTATGAAAGGTCTCACTTCTATGATTAGCAGTGAGAATGCCTTCTCTATACGCATCATAAATGTATTCCGGGATATTGCTATACACCCTTGAAGGACCGGGGTAAAATGATGCTTTGTACATTATTTTTGATCAATAAAATATTGAATAGCAAGCTCATAGCCTTTTAGACCCAGTCCGGTAATCATACCCACACAAACGGGTGTCAGGTAACTGTGTGCCCTGAAAGGCTCGCGGGCCTTTATGTTGGAAATGTGTACTTCTATCGCAGGCGTTTCTACAGCAGCCAGGGCATCGCGGATCGCTACTGAACTATGCGTAAAGCCAGCTGCATTGATGATGATGCCGTCATAAGAATAACCAACTTCCTGAATTTTATCAATCAAGGCACCTTCGTGGTTGGATTGAAAGGAATCCAGCACGACTGATGGATATTTTTGATGGAGTGTATGAAAGAAATCTTCAAAACCAATATTCCCATAAATGCCGGGCTCTCTTTTACCGAGCAAATTGAGGTTGGGTCCATTGATAATGATTAATTTCATAAAATAATTGTTTAGGATTTTGTAGGATGAAATTCTTTAGGTTCAGTATAAAGTCAGATCAATTTTACAGGCAGTATGTGGTTATTTTATTATGGTCTGGTTTCGTTGGTTTTTCTTTATAAAATGAAACTTTGGAGTAATATTTCAGCACTAAATATAACAACTAAGCCAAAGATTACGAATTTCAGGATAATAAAGACAGATGTGGTCACTATACCTTAAAAATTTCAAAAACTACCTGGCCTTGGAGCGATCATTGTCTGCCAATACTGTAGAGGCTTATTTGCGTGATGTAAACATGCTTCAGCAATACCTTGACAATAAAAATGAGGCCACATCACCACTGAAGGTAGAAGCGCATCAGATCTATGGTTTGCTGGAATATGTGGGGGAATTAGGTCTTTCTTCCTACACACAGGCACGCATTATTTCAGGGCTCAAAAGCTTTTTTAAATATCTTGTTTTTGAAGGAGAGCTTCAGAAAGACCCAATGGAATTGGTAGAGGCGCCCAAAATAGGCAGGAAGCTGCCAGATACGCTCAGCTATCATGAAATCGAGCAACTGCTGTCTGCCATAGACATGAGCACGGCAGAGGGCACCCGCAACAGGGCCATTTTGGAGACGCTATACAGTTCGGGTCTGCGTGTTTCTGAGTTGGTCAACCTTACCATGCAAAATTTGTATTTTGATGTCGGTTTTTTGCGGGTTCTGGGGAAAGGAAGTAAAGAGCGGCTGGTACCAATAGGCAGAACAGCCCAAAAATTCATCAGTCAGTATATCGATGGCTACAGAGTTCATATGGAAATTAAGCCCGGTAATGAGCAATATGTGTTTCTTAACCGTCGAGGGGCTAAACTGACGCGGGTTATGATCTTTACCATTATCAAAAAACTGGCTGAAGTGGCAGGTATTCGAAAAAAAATTAGCCCACATACTTTCCGCCATTCGTTTGCCACGCATCTGATTGAGGGGGGTGCTGACCTACGAGCAGTACAGGAAATGCTGGGGCATGAATCCATCACCACTACAGAAATTTATACCCATCTCGATCGTGATTATTTAAGGCAGGTGATTACTGAATATCATCCAAGGAGCTAGCTATATTTGCCGCATGTACAAAGCTGTCATCAGGCCACTACTGTTTACTTTACCGGCCGAAAAAGCCCATCATACTACCTTCAGCCTACTCAAGTTTATCCATAGGATTCCTGGTATGGCAGGTCTTTTTAGAAGGCTTTTCTGCTATAAAAACCCTGCATTGAAGCGTGAGCTTTTTGGCTTAGAATTTGACAACCCGGTCGGGCTGGCGGCAGGCTTTGATAAAGACGCACGGCTGATTGATGAATTATCAACCCTGGGTTTTGGCTTTATTGAAATCGGCACAATCACACCCAAAGGCCAACCGGGAAATCCTAAGCCGAGGCTATTTCGCCTACCCCAGGACCAGTCCCTGATCAATAGGATGGGCTTCAATAACGAAGGGATGGAAGCCGCCATTCGGCGACTGAAAAAGCGCAAATCAAAGGTGATCGTCGGTGGCAACATTGGTAAAAATAAAGTAACACCCAATGAGCAGGCCGAGTCTGACTACCTGCAATGCTACCATGCGCTGTATCCTTATGTAGATTATTTTGTAATCAATGTAAGCTCCCCAAATACTCCTGGTCTTCGTGAATTGCAGGAAAAGGAGCCCCTGCAAAAGCTCATTCAACGGATGCAATTAGAAAACAACAAACAAACCAAACCAAAGCCTGTCTTATTGAAGATTGCTCCCGACTTGACGGATGCCCAATTGGATGATATTTTGGATATCATGGAAAAAACGAAGCTCGATGGCCTTATCGCCACCAATACTACCATAGCAAGAGCGCCATTGACCACTGATAAACAAACCATTGAGGCCATAGGTGCCGGTGGACTGAGTGGTAAAGCCCTTACCCAAAGAAGTACCGAAGTGATCAGCTACCTGCATAAAAAATCGAAAGGAGCTTTTCCTATTGTTGGGGTTGGTGGAATATTATCTCCTGAAGATGCTTTGGAAAAATTAAAGGCCGGTGCGTCTTTAATCCAGGTTTACACCGGATTTATTTATGAAGGACCGGCCATGGTAAAACGGATCAACCAATATTTAAGTAAAGCTGCGTTTTAATACGTGAAGCGAATTTTAATCTTTTAACAGCATTTTGTTTATTTTGTAAATTATCGCATGGCCAAAAACACCTACAAAGCGAATACTTTTAAAAAACCTGAGAAAAAAAGAAGTCTGCCCCGATTGAGACTTGGTTTTATTAATGACCGTAGATTTCAACTGGCTTTTGGTTTCTTTTTGCTGGCTTTATCGCTTTATCTTTTGACTGCTTTCGTATCCTATCTCTTCACAGGAAAAGCCGATCAAAGTGTGGTAGAGGCTATTCAGCAAACAGGCATCAAAGAATCTGGGATGGAAGCTGAAAACTGGCTCGGCCTCTTTGGGGCTGTTGCTTCCCACTATTTCATCTTCAATTGGTTTGGCATTGCAAGCTTTTTGATTCCACCCTTGCTTTTCCTTTTGGGTATTTACATGGTTTACCAAAAGCAATTGTACTCCATCGAGCGCGCCACATATTTTGTGATGTTTTTCCTTTTGTGGACCAGTATGCTGATGGGCTTTGTGCTGCTTTCTTCTGATGAGATGAGCGCATGGGGCTTTCTGAGTGGTGGAGTGGGCTACGAACTGGCAGTGCTTTTTAATGGACTGATGGGTTGGGGTACCAGCATATTCCTTGTCTTTGCCTTCCTAGTTTTCAACATCTATTTTTTCAATATTACACGGATTCTGGCACCTGCTCTGGGTATTCCGGTAGATGAAGATGAGCCTTCCAAAATTGAAGAAGATGCACCCGATATGGATGAAGATGATGAGGATAATGAAGAAAATGCATCAGAAGAATTGGATCCGGAGGGTGATGATGGCATTCGATTAATTACCAGAGAGCAGCCTAAAGCAGAGAAGAAAAAGAAAACGCCAGAAAAAGAAACTTCAGGAGAAAATGAGAAAGATGACTTAGCTGCTGTGCTTGCCGCTGTAAAAAATGAAGTAGAGGAGGAGGAAAAAGGCACTCAGGATGAGGAAGCGCCAGTTGTAGAAGAGTGGGATGTAGACGAAGAAGCAAAGGCTTCCGCTAAGAATAAAGCTAAAGAAGAGGCCGCAAAAGATGTGGAGCTTTCCATTGAGGAAAACCCTGTGCCCAAAGAAGAGGTGGTGCCAAAATTCTCAGTAGATGTGGAAAAGGCTGAGGCAAAGCCTATGGAAAATTATGACCCTACCCTCGACCTACCCAGCTTTAAAATGCCAATACCTGATTTGCTCAATGAGTATCCTGATGACAAAAAAGTTCAGGTTACCAAAGACGAACTGGAAAGCAATAAGGATAAGATTGTTGAGACCTTAATCAACTTTAAGATTGGCATTTCCAGTATTAAAGCCACTATTGGACCGACTGTCACACTATACGAAATTGTGCCGGAGGCAGGGGTCAAGATTTCCAAGATCAAAAACCTGGAAGACGATATTGCATTGAACCTTGCTGCATTAGGCATCAGGATCATTGCTCCGATTCCAGGAAAAGGGACCATTGGTATTGAAGTGCCCAACAAAAATCGGGAAATGGTGGATATGCGCTCTATGATAGAGACAGACAAATTTGCCAAGAATACCAAAATGGCCTTGCCTGTTGTTTTGGGCAAAACCATATCCAACGAGGTGTATGTGACGGATTTGGCTAAAATGCCGCACTTGCTCATGGCCGGTGCTACCGGACAGGGTAAGTCTGTAGGGCTGAATGTGATGCTGGCATCTTTGCTGTATAAAAAGCACCCCAGTCAGCTAAAGCTAATTTTGGTTGATCCGAAAAAAGTAGAATTGACCCTCTTTAATAAAATTGAGCGGCATTATCTCGCTAAGCTGCCCAATAATGAGGAGGCTATCATTACCGATACAAAAAAGGTTATTTATACCCTCAATTCGCTCTGTATAGAAATGGATACCCGGTATGACCTGCTGAAGGATGCCGGTTGCCGAAACCTTAAAGAATACAACCAGAAATTTGTGGAGCGCAGGCTTAATCCCCAAAAGGGGCACAGATTCCTGCCTTACATAGTGCTGGTGATCGATGAGTTGGCTGACCTGATGATGACAGCAGGCAAGGAAATCGAGACACCTATTGCAAGATTGGCACAGCTTGCCAGGGCTATAGGTATACATCTGGTTGTAGCTACACAAAGACCATCGGTGAATGTGATCACCGGTATTATTAAGGCAAACTTCCCTGCAAGGCTTTCCTTCAGGGTGACTTCCAAAGTGGATTCACGCACCATCCTGGATGCTGGCGGTGCAGAACAGCTGGTCGGCATGGGTGATATGCTTTTGTCGCAGGGCTCAGATCTCACCCGTCTGCAATGTGCATTTGTGGACACCCCGGAAGTAGAGCGCATCTGTGAGTGGATTGGCGAGCAGCGTGGCTATGACGATGCTTACCTGCTGCCAGAGTATGAGGGTGATGAGGAATCAATGCCCGGTGAAGTGGATCTATCTGATCGGGATGCACTCTTCGATGATGCCGCGCGGTTGCTGGTAGCCCACCAGCAGGGAAGCACCTCACTGATCCAGCGTAAGCTCAAGCTTGGCTACAATAGGGCCGGTAGATTAATAGACCAATTGGAGGCTGCCGGCATTGTAGGTCCATTCGAAGGCAGCAAAGCCAGGGAGGTACTGGTAAAGGATGAATATGCATTGGAGCAAATTCTTAATGAAATCAACAACAGCTAGTTTTTTAGCACGATATTTGACAAACATTAATTGACAATAAAAAATTGCTATTGCTGCATTTTCAAAACCAACTAAATCATTGCTATGCGGGTGATAGCCAATCATAAAATATTAAACCTATGAAGTATTTAGCTTTTTTTCTTTCCTCGTTTTTAATCTCTACACAGCTATGCCTGGCGCAGAAGGATGAAGCAGCAAGAAAGATTTTAGATGAAATGAGTGCCAAGTACCAGGCAATGCCGGCCTTCAAAGCTGATTTCCAATACATACTCGAAAATCCTAGCGAAGACCTTACCGAAACCTTTGAGGGGGCCGTCACTGTGAAGGACGAAATGTATCGTCTCGAAATGGAGGGTCAAACCATTATCAACAACGGGGAAACAGTGTGGACTTACATGCCGGAATTAAATGAGGTCAACATTTCAAATTATGATCCTGAAGAGCAGGAAATTTCCATGAATAATATATTCACGCTCTACAAGGACGGATACAAGTATTTGTACATTGAAGAAAGCAATGGCGGAAAGACAGATGTGGTAGACCTTGTTCCTGAGGATAAAAGCAACACCTATTTCAAAATAAGACTTAATATAGCCACTGCTGACCGCACATTACAGCGCTTTATGGTATTCGATAAAAACGGTAACCGCTATATCTATGAAATAGATGGGTTTGAGGTAGATGGTTCTATTACAGACAGCTTTTTTGTATTTGACCCATCACAATACGATGGGGTTGAAGTAATTGACTTTAGGTAATCGGGACTCAAAAAGATATTTGCAAATAGCCGCGGAAGCGGCTTTTTTTGTTTTATGACTAAGCAGGAACTTTTTGACCAAATCATAAGAAAGCAGTCCTACCTGTGTGTAGGCCTTGATACGGATATTCACAAAATCCCTTCTCATTTAAGGCAAGCACAGGATCCTGTTTTTGAATTTAACAAACAGATCATAGATGCCACGCATGAATATGCTGTCGCTTATAAACCCAACATTGCTTTTTATGAAAGCCTGGGTCCTGCGGGATGGGAAAGCCTGCAAAAAACATTAGACTATATTCCTGGCGATATTTTTACGATTGCAGATGCTAAAAGAGGCGATATTGGTAACACTGCTGCTATGTACGCCAGTGCTTTTTTTGAAACGATGAATTTTGACTCAATTACCGTGGCTCCATATATGGGTAATGACTCAGTTTCTCCGTTTTTACAGCATAAAGGCAAATGGGCAATAGTACTGGCCCTTACCTCTAATGCCGGTGCAATGGATTTTCAAAAGCTGGATTGTGAAGGAAAGCCACTTTTTGAACAAGTGCTCAGCAAAAGCAGCACCTGGGGTAGTGATGAAAACATGATGTATGTAGTAGGTGCTACCAGAGCCGAAGATTTAACGCAGGTAAGAAAGATCATTCCAGATCATTTTTTACTGGTACCTGGTGTGGGATCGCAGGGCGGTGATCTGGAAGCAGTAAGTAAGTTGGGTATGAATAGTCAATGTGGACTGTTGGTCAACAGTGCTCGTGGTATAATTTATGCCTCTGACCAAAGAGATTTTGCAGACAAAGCCGCTACAGAGGCACAAAAGCTGCAGCAGCAGATGGAAAAATACCTCAACCAATACCTGATTTGATGCGTGAGGATTTTTTACACTTCATTTGGCAATACCAATATTTCAATAAATCGGGCCTGCAAACTACTGAAGGCCAGGAAGTAAACATTATCCATCCGGGGTTTCACAATCAGGATAGTGGCCCTGATTTCACGCAATCGAAGATCAAAATAGCTGATATTGAATGGGTTGGACAGGTGGAAATCCACATAATGTCCTCTGCCTGGAAGCAGCATGGTCACGATACGGATGCCAACTATGGCAATGTAATTCTACATGTGGTATGGGAACAAGATCAGCCTGTCCAATATGCTGATGGTAAGCCAATCCCTACCATAGTTTTAAAAGACCGTGTTGCTAATGAGCTACTTCAAAAAAGCGATTCATTACTTAAAAACCCCGATTCAGTACCTTGCCAGCAAAGTATTCTTAGTGTGCCGGAAATTAACCTGATGGCCATGAAAGAGCGGGCCTTGATGGAGCGGCTTACCCTAAAATCACAGGAATTAAAAATACTACTTCAGCACAACGATTATGATTGGGAAGAAACGGCTTATCAGTGGCTGGCTAAAAATATGGGCTTTAAGATTAATGTGGACCCTATGCTGAGGGTAGCGCAGTTGGTGAGGTTAAAATGGATTAAGAAGCATCGCAATGAACCGCACCTGCTTGAAGCCTTATTATTTGGCGCGTCTGGTTTAATACCCCAAAAGCCCGAAGATCAGTATAGTACTCAGCTGACCAGGGACTACCATTTTTTAAGCGAAAAATATCAATTGCAGGGTAAGGAGCGGGCAGCCCAGGAATGGAAGTTTATGCGTACCAGACCTGCTAATTTCCCAACCATCAGATTGGCACAGCTGGCAATTTTGTTAAGTCAACAGCCGAATATATTTGGGCTTTTCACACAATTTGAATCTCCAAAGCAGCTTTTTAAGACTTTGGCTGTTTCGCAATCAGAATACTGGAAAACACATTATCGATTTGGTGTGCCGGTAAAGCAAAAAATAGCAGGGTTGGGAAAAGGGAGCATTCAAAATCTTATGATCAATACAGTTGCACCACTGCTGACGGCTTACGGAAATCATATTAATGACGATAGCTGGTTCGAAAAGGCAATTGATCTGCTAGAGGGAATTGCCCCGGAGCACAATAAGATTACAAGAACATATACGAAACTGGGTATTGATAATAATACTGCTTTTGATTCGCAGGCGCTAATAGGATTGCATAAAATGTATTGCAGGCCTAAAAAATGCCTTCAATGCCAGATAGGTACTTATTTGCTAAGAGCATGATGACGTTTATCAAGATTTCATGTGCATCAATATTTCTGCTCGTATGGGTGGTTTTAGTCTATAAATACCTACTGCCGGTCGGCTATCGGAAATATTGGATTCCCTTTCTTACACTAAAGCTAGTCTTCGGGTTGGGTGCTTATTTTCTGTATTTTGAGCATTATCAGGCAGGCGACATGGTTGCCTATTTGAATCAGGCAACGATCTATCAGCAGGCAGATGTCATCCCCAACCCATTTAGTCGTATTATTCCGGACGAAGTTCAGCATGCAGGTCAGGTCATGGAAAGCAGAAACGCAATTTTTTTTGCTAAGTTGGTTGCCCTTCTCAAGATAGCTATGGGCCATGATTTGATTGTTGTTACTTTTTTTGCCCTCTTTTCTGCTACCATTATTACCACTGGTTATTCGCTTTTTGTGGGAAGGGATGGTCCTGAAATCATTCCAATAGAGTATTGGGCATTTTTTATGTATCCCTCAGTTCTTTTTTGGGCAAGTGGGGTTTTCAAGGAGGCTATAGCCTTTCCTTTAATTTTATTGTCTTTTGGTTTCACGCTCAAACTTTCAGACCCTAAAGCTACTAGCAAGATGCTTTACACTACATTGCTGATGATTTGTCTGGTGCTGCTTTGGTATGTCAAATATTTTTTAGTAGCCACGGCACTGACTTTCATTGTTGGGTTGCTGTTGCATCATTTTTTTAGTCGATTTCGATGGCCGGATTGGGCTTGCTTTCTTGCAGCATTGGTAATGCTAGCTATCCCCGTTGGTCTTTTAGGGCAGCTTCATTACAACCTTAACATTGCCAACCTATGGGGGGCATTATTTGACACCCACCAAAAGCTGATAGCAAATTCCAATGCTGAAGCCTTGGTTCATTTTTCATTGACCAGCTCATGGTTATCGGTGGTTGATGATGTGCCAAAAGCACTGTTAAGTGGTTTGTTTTTTCCTTTGCCCTGGCAGGCCTGGAGCGGTTTATCCTGGATTATAGCTATTGAAAATCTGATTTTATTGGTCTTATTGTTTATTGGCATTGGGAAAAGATTTTTGAATCCCCAAAAACTCAGCTGGAGCAAAATGCATTGGTGGTTGATTGTTTACGTGGTGATTAGTGCATTGTTAATTGGCCTGGCCACACCCAATATGGGTACCCTTGCCAGGTATAAAATCGTTTATATGCCGTTTTTGGTCTTCCTGCTGCTCAGCACCTTGCAATCACGGACAAAACCTTCTCATTCAGTTTGATAAACGTTACCTTTGCGCACCCAAAAACAAAGAGGGATGGACAAAAAACCGGTAATTATATTTGGTGCAGGCGGGCTTGGAAAAGCAGCCTTGGAAATTTTTGAGAGCAATGACATTATTGTTTATGGCTTTCTTGATGATGATGCAGAGCTCCACGGAAAGGAAATCAACAACATACCCATTTTGGGTCGCACCGAGGATGATGGCTTTTTGAAATTGATAGGAAAAAAATGCGATGCTTTTATTGCTGTAGATGATGCCAAGCTTAAAAAGTCGCTGACGAAACTGTTGAATGACCGGAGAAAAGTCATGCCGATTAATGCCCACCATCAGAGCGCTAATCTTGCTCAGTATCTAAATTTGGGACACGGAAATTTTATAAGCTCAGGTACCACACTTAATTCGAACGTGACGCTTGGAAACCACTGCATTATCAATGCAGGTGCTACCCTGGATTATGACGTGCAGCTTGGAGATTTTGTGCAGGTAGGCACAGGAGCTGCCATTGGAGCTGGCTGTACAATTGGTGACAATTGCTTCATAGGAGCCGGTTCCACTTTAATAAGTGGCATCAGCATTGGGAAAAATGCAAGAATAGGAGCCGGTTCGGTAGTCATCAGAGATGTGGACGATGGAGAGACACTTTTTGGTAACCCTGCGGAATCGGTAAAAGCATAATGAATTGTTGGATTACCTTATTTGTTGCTAATTTTAAATAAACCGAAAGTCAAAGATGGCTGAAGAATATTACATCTTACTTTATTACTGCTACACCGAAATTGAAGATGCTGAAGCATTTAGAGAGCAGCATCATCTGTACTGTATCGAAAATAATATCCGAGGTAGAATTATTGTATCTGATGAGGGGCTGAATGGCACTGTTTCGGGCTTAAAGTCGGATTGTGAGCGTTATATGACTGACCTAAAGGCAGACCCACGTTTCGCTAAAACTGAGTTTAAAATTGAGCCACACCAGGGGCATGCTTTTGCTAAGATACATGTGCGGTATAAACCGGAAATTGTGCACTCGGGCTTGAGACACATTGATCCTAATAAAAGAACCGGGACTTATGTAGAGCCCGCCGAGTTCAAGAAAATATTGAAGGAACAACCTGAAGATACCATCATCCTGGATGTACGCTCAAATTATGAGCACATGGTGGGCCGATTCAAAAATGCAGTTACGCTTGATATTGAGAATTTCAGAGATTTCCCTGAAAAAGTCAAAGAGCTTAAGGAGCAGCTGGAAGGTAAAAAAATAGTGACCTATTGCACAGGGGGCATCAAATGTGAAAAAGCCAGTGCGTACCTGTTGGAACAAGGATTCGATAATGTATACCAACTGCACGGTGGGATCATCAAATATGGCATAGAAGCAGAGGGAGAGGATTTTGAAGGCAAATGCTATGTTTTTGACAATCGTGTGGTAGCTGATGTCAACAGGGTTAATCCCAAAATCATTAGCCGTTGCTATGTGACGGGTGAGCCTACCGATCGGATGGTTAACTGTGCCAACCCTCATTGCAACCTGCATATTCCTATGTCAGAGGAAGGTGCCCAAGTTTACAATGGCTGCTGTTCTGAAGAATGCAGCAAAAATCCTGACGTGCGGCCATATGATGGCACCGGCTTTTATCAGAAGGAAATGAACGGCTATAATCCGTACAAAGGATGGAAGCGAAGAAATGCCGCACCACAAATGCATGATAATGCCTGAATATGCCGCCTCTGAGCTTATTGTAAACAAAGATGGCAGTATCTACCATCTTAGCCTTAAGCCTCAAAATATTTGTGATACCATCATTGTAGTTGGTGACCCTGGTCGTGTGCACAGGATAAGCCAATATTTTGATTCGCTGGATTTTGAAATGAATAAGCGAGAGTTCATTACTCATGTCGGTAAAATCAATGGTAAGAAACTGATGGTTATGAGCACAGGAATGGGCCTTGATAATATTGAGATTGCCCTTACTGAATTAGACGCTTTGGCTAATATTGATTTCAAAACACGGCAGCCCAAAACCCGGCGGAGAAAGCTAAAAATCATACGTGTAGGCACGTCTGGTGCAGTACAGGAGGATATTCCCGTGGGATCTCATTTGGTGTCAGAATATGCAGTTGGTTTTGATAATATCATGTCTTTTTATGAATTGCCTCAGGATGAGTTTGAAAGCAGTTTCAGCAACAGTTTAAAGCAGTACCTTGATGTTGATATACCCATTTATACTTCAAAATGTAGTCCAGGATTGCTAAGTACGGTTGGTGAAGGCATGATTCGTGGATTTACCGTTACCAGTCCTGGATTTTACGCGCCACAAGGCCGACAGATTAGATTGCCGATAAGGTATGCAAAGCTTGTTGACAAGATGGTTACCTTTCATCAGAATGGGCACTGGTTGACTAATTTTGAAATGGAGACCTCCGGATTGTATGCCCTGGGCAGTATGATGGGGCATGAAATGCTCAGCACAAACGCAATCATTGCGAATCGTGCTTCAGGTACCTTTTCTAAGGATCCATACAAAGTGGTTGATCTCTTGATCAAAAAGGTGCTGGATCAGCTAGGGTACTAGTCTTTTTCCGAGAGCTCTAGCCATCGCATTTCTTTTTCATCAAGTGCACTGATGGTTTCTTCCAGCTCATTGCCAATTTCAAGGATAGCTTCATGGTTTAAACTACCCGATTCCAATTTGGCGGTGAGTGCTTGTTTTTTGTTTTCCAGGGATTTTATTTCCTGATCGAGGATTTTCAATTCTCTTTTTTCTTTGAAGGAAAGTTTTTCCTTTTTCTCAGCTTTCGGTTTATCCTCCTGGGGAGCGTTACTGACCGGCTTTTGCTTTTCCGGCGATGGGCGTTGTTCTGCACTGTAAGTTCTGAAGTCAGAGTAATTTCCGGGGAAATCCTTTATCTGACCATTGCCTTCAAAGACAAAAAGATGATCTACCAGTCTATCGAGAAAGTACCGGTCATGAGATACGATCATCAATGAACCGTCGAAACTTTCAAGATATTCCTCTAGCACATTCAAGGTCATGATGTCCAGATCGTTGGTCGGCTCATCTAGAATTAAAAAATTCGGGTTTTTGATCAATACCCTTAGCAATTGTAATCGTCGCTTTTCTCCGCCACTAAGCCTGCCTACAATGTTGTATTGCATTTTTGGAGGAAATAAAAATTGATTCAGCAACTGCGAAGCTGATACCGTGCTGCCATTGCTTAGTTGGATTACATCAGCAATTTCCGTTACGATATCAATCACTCTTTTCTCAGGATCAAATGTATCCTCCTCTTGTTTATAATGTCCAAAAACAGTCGTTTGACCGTGTATGATACTGCCTTCATCAGGTGATATTTCTCCGGTAAGCAATGACAGAAGTGTCGATTTTCCTGCCCCGTTTTTACCTACCACACCAATTCTATCCTTCCGCTTAAAGACATAATTGAAGTTTTTGATTACTGGTGAGTCTTGCCATTGCTTGGTTATATTATCGACTTCCAGAATTTTTTTACCCTGCCTTGTGGTTTGGGTTTGTAGCTCTATATTTTGCTGCTGCGGTTTTTGTGTGGCTTTATCTTTTAGGTCATAAAAAGCATCTATCCGATATTTGGCTTTGGTACCCCTTGCTTTAGGCTGTCTTCGCATCCATTCCAGCTCTTTTTTCATCAGGTTTTGAGCCTTTGATACTTCTACATTTTGCTGCTGGGAGCGCTCTTCTTTCTTTCCCAGGAAATATTGGTAGTTGCCCTCGTAGCGATGCGTTTTTCCATGCTCAAGCTCTATGATTTGGTTTGTTACCTGATCCAGAAAGTACCGGTCGTGCGTTACCATGAGCAAAGATAGGTTGGCCATAGAAAGGTATTTTTCCAACCATTCAATGATTTCGATATCCAGGTGGTTGGTAGGTTCATCCAAAATTAGGAAGTCGGGATTTGAAATTAATGCCCTTGCGAGGGCAACCCTCTTGCGCTGCCCACCTGAAAGCTGCTCTATAGGCTGTTCAAAATCTACAATGCCAAGTTTGCCCAGAATTTGCCTTATTGAACTTTCATAATCCCAGGCTTGCTGTGCATCTATTTGCTCTATAAATGGTGTTAGTACATCCGGGTCAGCCGTGCCCATTTCCACTTTTCGAAGGGCCTGCTCATAATCACGGAGGAGCTTCAGTACCGGAATGTGCTCATCAAATACGGCCTGAAATACATTCAAGCCTTTTTCAAAATAGGGCACCTGTGGGAGCATAGCTACCTGAATACCATCACGAAACCGCACATCTCCACTATCGGGCACCTCCAGGCCACCTATTATCCTAAGTAAAGTACTTTTTCCACTACCATTGATCCCCACCAGGGCCACTTTTTGGCCTTTTTCAATACCGAAGCTGATGCTATCCAGCACCTGCTTCTCATTATAGTTTTTACTTAGTTTTTCTACCGACAAATAGTTCATGATGCAAAAATAGACAAGGGGGATAATAAAAAAGGGAACCCAATCTTAGGTCCCCTTCACGGTTATAGGTTAGGTATTAGAACTTATTCTTTTTTGAAGGCTGCTTCAGCAGCTTTTTTTATCTCTTCAGCTGCTTTGTGCAGGTGTAACTTTATTTCAGACCACTTGCCGTCATTTTCTTTTTTAAACTCCTCTACCTCATCTTCAATTTTTTGCTTGCGGCTTTTGAGCTCTTCTATTTTCTCTTCGATATCATCTCTGATATCATCTGTGGCAGTTTTTGCATCCGCAATCAGGATATCAATTTTTTTGCCTAGCTCCTGAAGGATTTCTTCAACTTGTCCTGGTTTGCTTTTTGCCATGATCTTCAAAAAATTACAAACACCAATATAGCAATAATTGAAAATTCTAGAAATACTGCCTGATTTTTTGTTGGAAATAAAATCATCAGCTGAAGAATTTTAATGAGCTAGTTAATATAAAAATTGGTCTATTATTTTTACCTAATTAGTATATTGTAAGTCAAAATCATAAACCACTACCCATGTCAAAATTTACTGGTACAGTAGCCTTTATTGCAGGCCTATTGCTCGTTATCTTAACTATCAGTGGCATTTTCATGAAGAACAACAACAGCCACGATGGAAAATCTGCAATAGCAAAAGAACTTGTCCTGAAAAAGCAAGAAGTGAAAGCAGATGATTCACATGGAGAAGGCCATATTCCCGATTTTTTAAAGATCAGTATGTATGTGACTCTGATAGTGAGTAGTGTTTTTGTCATATTTCATATTTACAAGAATGGAATGACCCATCAGGGTAGAATTTCCAGTTCTGTAGCCTTTATCGGGGGCATACTTTTGATATCACTGGGATTCCTGTCTACTTTGGCTGAAAATGAAGCCAAGTTTTTGTCTAAGCGGGAAGCAGCGGCAAAAATGGAGCTTGCTTTGGAGGCAGTAGAGGAGGCTAGTACAGAAAAATCAGAACACGGGGCCCACGATAGCTACCTACCTGATGAAATGCGTTATACGATGATGATGGTACTTTTTGTAGGAGGCATTTTTACAATTATTCATGTGTCAAGATTTGGTTTGGCCTAGAATATAATAGGTGAAAATACAACGTCAACCCTTCGATTGAGGACTCGTCCTTCCCAATCTTCATTGCTAAACCAGGGGTTTTCCTGCCCAAAATCCTTTATCTGAATGTAATCTGCCGGTATATTTTTTTCAACCAACTCTTGTAGGACAGATTGACTTCTCATTTGCGATAGCCATTCGTTAAATCTTCTTCCGCCAATATTATCGGTATGGCTGTACAAGCTAATCTGATAATTATCAATGTCGGGGATGCTATCAACAAGCCTTCTCAGGTCATTGGCTTGCTCATCATCAATAAACCAACTGCCTCCACCAAAAAATATGCTGGTCTGAATGATTTTCTTTTCCTGCTGCTCTTGTGCAATTGTAGAGCAGGGGGCAAATAATACAAATAAGATGACCAGGAAACGCATATTGATAAAATAACGAATAATCTCTTGAATTGATTAGATGATATCAATTAATGGCGATGTTGGGATAGGATAGCTTTTTCAAGCGTCATTAA
Source organism: Cyclobacteriaceae bacterium (assembly GCA_965227155.1). GTDB lineage: Bacteria > Bacteroidota > Bacteroidia > Cytophagales > Cyclobacteriaceae > UBA6059. The sequence goes on along the minus strand of OZ245731.1, from coordinate 714,804 downwards.
ATACCCTTTGTCAGAGGCAAGGTTAATTTAGCCAATTGCATTAATTGGGATAAAACCTGTAGTTTCGAAAAAACGATCTCATAGGTGCAATTGTATCAACAGCACCTATGAGTTTTTCAATCTTAAAATAGCCTTAAAAGATTGGTCTGGCTATCATAAATCAAAATATGCAGCATGAAAAAAATCAACTGGTTTGAGCAATTTATTAATCTGCTGGTAGTGATACTCGGTATTTCTATTGCTTTTATGTTAGACAACTACCGTGAAAACAATAATCGCAAGAACCTTGAATTACAATACCTCACCAATCTCAATGAAGACTTAAAATATGACCTACAGCTATTGGATACACTTATTAGTCTGGATAGCTCTATGTACACAAAGATGGATGAGATTTTAACTAAAGTGGAGCAGGATAAATCCGCGATGGTAGGTGCCCAGGCCTTGGACCTCATTTATGCTATACCCTTTTCAGCCAAATCAGTGACTTTCGAGACAATTAAAGAATCCGGTAATCTGGATGTGTTTTCTTCTTACGAACTGCAAAACTCAATCGTATTTTTGTATGATCAGATTTATGGAGGTAACCAGCGGTGGGATGATCTAGTGCAGGAGCATATCGATAATTTTGTAAAGCCGCTTACACTTCAGTCGATCATTATAAAGAGCGAAAATATTGACAGCTACCGGTTGTTGAGAAATCAGGAATATGTAAACAGCCTGGTTGTATTCAGAAGGGTTTTTGATAACAGGCATAATTTTCGGTTGCTTACAAGGGAACATGTAGTACAGGTTCAGAAAGTGCTAGAAGCTCAAATTGAACGCAGACAGTAGTTTTCTCCTATTTATGGATTTTAAAATCATTATCAGCCAATCAACAAATCATAAATCGTTTCATATAGTATTTCTGGTTCTTTAGTTGCCTCAAGGTTACCTTGATTAAAAACCAGAGATAATGCTACGAACTATCCTTGCTATCACCATATTGGTCACCACTTTTTTAGGTGATTTAATGGCACAAATTCCTTCTGATCAATTGTCTGCTCTTGAATATCGCTTTATTGGCCCATTCAGAGGAGGCCGAAGTACAGCAGCCTGCGGTGTTGCCGATGAAATTTTCACTTTTTACATGGGTACAACCGGTGGTGGTGTTTGGAAAACCACCGATGGCGGTACTACATGGAAAAATGTTTCCGATGGCTACATCAATGTAGGCTCTATTGGAGCGGTGGAAGTCTATCAGCCTAATCCAAATATTGTATATGTTGGAACAGGATCAGCTGACCCCAGAGGTAATGTGTCAACAGGTAAGGGGGTATTCAAAAGTACAGATGCCGGCGAAACGTGGGCGTTTGCAGGGCTGGAAAATGCCGGTCAGATCGGTAGAATTCAAATTCACCCCGACAATCCTGACCTTGTATACGCTGCAGTTCAGGGCAATATTTTCGGTCCTTCTTCTACCCGGGGTATTTACAGATCAAAAGATGGCGGATCCAATTGGGAGCGCATATTATACGTTAATGACAGCACGGGTGCTAGTGAATTGATTATGGATCCGAATAACCCACGCATTTTGTATGCGGGTATGTGGCAGGCAGAGCGCAAGCCCTGGACTTTGATCGATGGAGGTAATGGAAGCGGCGTATTCAAATCTACAGATGGCGGCGATACCTGGGAGCAGCTTACCGGTAAAGGAGGCTTACCAGATGGTATTATTGGGAAGGTTGGAATTGCTGTAAGCCCGGTTAATTCAAAAAGAGTTTGGGTTTTGCATGAGCACATAGATGAAACCAAGGGTGGGCTATACATGTCAGAAGATGGTGGCAAGTCCTGGGAGCGTATCAACAGAAACCACCTGATAAGGCAGCGGGCATGGTACTACTCCAGAATTTTCGCACACCCTACAGTAGAAACCACTTTATACCTGGTTAACACAAGGTTTTATGAGTCGAATGATGCGGGCAAAACCCTAAACAGGATAAATACACCTCATGGCGATGATCATTTCGTTTGGATTAATCCCAAAAATCCTGATTATATGATCGAAACTAATGATGGAGGCGCTAATGTGTCTTATAATGGTGGTGAAACCTGGTCTACGCAGTGGAATCAACCCACAGCAGAATTTTATCGTGTAGCGGTCGACAATCAATTCCCATACCGGGTATATGGAGCCCAGCAGGATAACACAACCCTTTCAGTGCCGAGCAGAGGGGGAGGGGTACACCCCGCCGCAGGGCTGTATGCTGTAGGTGGCGGTGAGAGTGGACATATAGCAGTAGACCCCAGAAATCCTGATATCATTTATGCGGGTACTTACATCGGTATCATCTCCCGAATAGATAGATCTAAAGACAGTTATAAAAGAGTGGGTGCTTATCCCGAGCTCTATGATGGTGTGGAGGGTCGAAATCTGAAATACCGATTCCAATGGAATGCACCTATCCGTTTTTCTCCTCACGATCCTAATGTGCTTTATGCTACCTCCAACTATGTACATCGATCAACCAACGAGGGCCATACCTGGGAGGTGATAAGCCCGGACCTTACTCAAAATATTGATGCCTATCTTGATATACCCGGTGAGCCTATTCAAAATGATAATACCTCGGTAGAATTGTACTGCACCATCTTTGCTTTTGAGGAATCTACATTAGAGAAGGGTGTGCTTTGGGCTGGCAGCGATGATGGGCTGATTCATATCTCCAGAGATAATGGTGAAACCTGGCAAAACATTACGCCTAAAAATATGCCAAAGGAAGGTACAGTCAATATGATCGACCTTTCCACAACTAAAAAAGGACGAGCCCATATGGCTGTTTACAGATATAGGGATAATGATTTCAAACCTTACATCTTTCAAACCAATGACTATGGGCAATCCTGGAAACTCCTTACCAATGGACAAAATGGTATTCCTAATGACCATTTTGTAAGAGTAGTGCGAGAAGATCCAAAGAGGGAAGGTTTACTTTACGCAGGTACTGAATTTGGTATGTTTGTCTCTTTTAATAATGGGGCTAGCTGGCAACCCTTTCAAAACAATTTGCCTGTAACACCCATCACAGACATGATTATACATGAAAATGACCTGGTGGTATCAACGCAAGGCCGTGCTTTCTGGATTTTGGATGATATAAGTCCTATGGCAGCACTGTCAGGTTCAGATGCCCAATTACTGCCTCCACGCACAGCCTATAGAACTCAAATAGGTAGTTACAGAGGCGATGATGCACCAGAGCCTGCACCGGATGGCGCTCTCATTCATTATTTCTTGCCCGAAGAGGCTACCGTAGATATTGCTATCAAGGATCAAGACGGTAATTTGATAAACGAGTATAAGAGTGTAGCCGGTAAAAAGGGTCTAAACCGATGGGAATGGGATTTAACATATCCTAAAGCGGAACTCATACCGGGTACATTTATATACCTAAGTTATTCGGGAGGGCCTCAGGTAGTTCCCGGAGACTATCAAGTCGAGTTGACAGTGAATGACAAGAATCTTACTCAACCTTTAAAAGTGGAGGCCGATCCCCGTTGGGAATCTTCTGTAGAAGGATTTAAGGAGCAGCTTAAAGTGCAATTGAAGCTGCGGTATATGGTGACTGAAATCCATAAAACGATTGCTGAAATTCGCAGTGTGAGGGAGCAAATAGAATCTTATATGGATCGGTTTAATGAAGATCAGGCTACCTCTGCCACGTCAATTCTAGAGCAACTTACTGAGGTAGAAGAGGCATTGATCCAGACAAAAACGGAGAGCCATCAGGATCCTATCAACTATCCTGTAAAGCTGGATACACATGTGGGGTATCTGTACTCGGTGACACATTCTCAGGAAGGTAAACCAAATGATGCCATTTATGATAGAATGGAGGACCTGGATGCAGAGTGGGCTGCAGTTAAAAAGGATTATACCAAAATCATTGATGGTGATCTGCAGTCATTATTAAAGAGTATGCAGGAGATGGATATGCCACATATTGTAGTACCAGAGAAATAATGCTATGCGCTTGCTAATTTTAATATGGCTGATTTTTCCCTGCCTGCTATTCGGGCAAGGCAGGGAAAGAGAGTCGTTCGACCCTGAAGTAACAGAGATATGGCGACCGGTAAGGAAAGTAACGCCCTCAGATGCCGCTGGCGGTGCCCCTTCTGATGCTATAGTGTTGTACGATGGTAAGGACCTATCAGCCTGGCAGCACTTAGATGGTAGCGAACCACAGTGGGAACAAAATGAAGGCTATTTTACGGTTAAGCCAGGTACCGGTAACCTTAAAACCCGCGATATTTTTGGAGATATACAGCTTCATATTGAATGGGCGGCACCTACCGAAGTACAAGGCACCGGACAAAATCAAGGTAATAGTGGGGTTTTTCTTCAAGAAAGGTATGAGATACAGGTATTGGACTCTTACACTACCGAAACTTACGCCAATGGTCAGGCGGGGGCCATTTACAAACAGCATATCCCGTTAGTCAATGCAAACAGGCCTCCACTTGTATGGCAGTCTTATGACATCATTTACAGAGCTCCCAGATTTGATGAAAATGGTGAGGTATTGGTACCTGCGAAGCTTACTGCTTTGCACAATGGTATTTTAATACAAGACAATGTATTGCTGTGGGGGCCAACTGAATATAAGGGGCTACCTGTTTATAAGCCTCATGGCAAGGCTTCATTAATGCTTCAGGATCATGGAAATCCTGTTCGCTACAGGAACATCTGGATCAGAGAGTTATAGACTTTCTTTATATAGAGAGCTGGTCAATTATATCTGTGCCCAGGTTCTACCTTCACCCACCTCTTGCAGTGGGGCGCATGCATCATACCTGCCGGGTACTAATATGTGCTGCAGTACCTGAGTACAACCTACTTCCGTAGTGAAGTACCCTAACAGGGTCAGTTCTTTTAGGCTCCAGAAAAAGGGCTTTTCGGGGGAATTTAAAGAAGCCTGCAGCTCATCATTTTTGGTATTCAGAAAAGAATACCTTTCTTCTTCTGTTAGCTCATAAAAGCTGCCTCCCATTTTTTCTTCACATTCAGAAATTAATGCATCGAGGCCCTTCATGAATTTTATTTTATCAGCAGCTAGATACACTTCATTGACCATTTGCTCTATGAACGCCGGCACACCCAATGCTTTAGCACCGGGAGTATCTGTGGCAGGCATTATGGTTTCAGCCATCTCCATAATATTGAGCGCTTGTTCTTGTGTAAAGAATGCAGGTTTCCAGTTTGGTTCAGGGGTGGCTGAGCAACCCTGCATAATGCCAATCAGCGTAGGTGCAGATAATGCCCCTCCCATCATCAATGCCGTTCTTTTTAAAGCTTCTCTTCTGTCTATTGCCATGATCAGGGATTATAAGTTTCCTCTTTTTAATTCATTTACTGCATAATCTGCTGCCCGTGCCGTCAATGCCATGTAAGTCAGTGAAGGGTTTTGGCAACCCGCAGAGGTCATTGCTGCTCCATCTGTGACGAATACATTTTTAACTTCATGAAGCTGATTCCACTTGTTGAGCACAGAAGTTTTTGGGTCTCTGCCCATTCTTGCAGTGCCCATTTCATGGATACCCAGACCAGGGCCTCCCATATCGTCGAAAATGGTGATGTTTTTGCAACCTGCTGCATCTAACATTTCAGCTGCTGAGTTGGCCATATCCTTGCGCATGGTCAATTCATTTTCCTTAAACTCACAATCAATTTTTAAGGTAGGTAATCCGTATTTATCGAGCTTGGAGCGATCCAGTTCAATTTTGTTTTCATGGTATGGCAAACATTCACCAAAACCAGTCATGCCCAGTTGCCATTTTCCAGGAATGACAATATTCTCTTTAAGGGATTTCCCAATACCCAATTCCGCTACTGCACTCTGCCAACCTTCCCGGCTGCCACTTCCCTGATATCCAAATCCCCTCAGATAATCATTCCTTTGATCTTTGATATTTCTAAATCGAGGTATATAAAAGCCATTTGGCCTTCTGCCATAGTAATATTGATCTTCAAAGCCATCTAATTCACCTGATGCTCCAACCCTGAAATGGTGGTCCATTAGGTTATGACCCAACTCTCCTGATGCATTACCCATACCATCAGGGAATTCATCACTGGTAGAGTTCATCAATATCCAGGTGCTGTTGAGTGCAGACGCATTTAGAAAAACAATTTTGGCGTAAAACTCCTGATACTCTAAAGTCTCAGCGTCCATGATGCGAACACCCTCAGCTTTTTGGGTTTCCTTATTGTAGATGACCTCCGTTACAATGCTGTTGGGTCTTAAAGTCATGTTGCCTGTAGCTACCGCAGCAGGAAGCGTAGCTGATTGGCTACTGAAATACGCACCAAAGGGACAGCCTCGTATGCACATATTGCGATACATGCAGCGAGAACGACCGTTGTGATTTTCAGTAAGGTTGGCCGTACGGCCCATGGTCATGATTCTATCTCCGAAATGCGCCTCAATTTTAGATTTAGCATGTTTCTCTACGCAGTTCATATCCATGGGCGGCAGAAAATTACCATCCGGTAATTGCTCCAAACCCTCTTTTTGACCGCTAATGCCCGCAAATGCTTCTACATAATCGTACCAGGGTGCTAAATCTTCATATCTGATCGGCCAGTCTACAGCTATACCTTCCTTTGCATTGGCCTCAAAATCTTGTGGACCCAAACGATAACTTTGCCTTCCCCAAAGCAGTGATCGGCCGCCCACATGGTACCCACGAATCCAATCAAATCGCTTCACTTCGGTGTATGGGTGCTCGGTATCTTTTACCCACCAGTGTTTGGTGGCTTGATTCAATGTGTAACCGGACCTGTTTTGCACCGGGTAGTCTTTAAGCTCTTCTGCGGTTAACCTGTTGCCATTGGGTAGTTCCCATGGGTTAAGGTTAGTTGTAGGATAATCCTGGATATGCTTAACCTGTCTACCTCTTTCCAGCACAAGTGTTTTTAACCCTTTTTCGGTGAGTTCCTTGGCAGCCCAACCGCCGCTGATGCCGGTGCCCACTACAATTGCATCATATGTGTTTTGGGCGGTGGCTTTTGTATTTAGATTCATGCTTAAATAATTAGCTTACAACTGCTACATGCGGCAGAAGACTTTATTCCGTACTGAAAACTAATGCAATTTCTATTTATACAGAAATGATTTTTGATTAGGCATAGAGACGTGCCGGCATTAAATAACTATTATTTAAAGGCCGGTATTCCGGTAATCTCATGTCCCAAAATCAACAGGTGAATATCATGGGTACCTTCATAAGTAACCACCGATTCCAGGTTCATCATGTGCCGCATCATGGGGTAATCGCCGGTTATGCCCATGCCACCATGGATCTGCCTTGCCTCACGTGCTATATCCAGAGCAGTGGCCACACTGTTTCTTTTGGCTAGTGATATTTGGGCGGTAGTGGCCTTGCCTTCATTCATCATTTTACCTAGCTTCCAATTAATCAGTTGCGCTTTAGTGATTTCGGTTAGCATTTCGGCCAATTTTTTCTGTATGAGCTGAAAAGATCCAATGGGTTTGTCAAACTGTATTCTTTCCAGAGCGTATCGTCTAGCCGAATCATAGCAATCCATGGCCGCACCGATTGTGCCCCATGCAATACCATATCGGGCTTTATCAAGGCACATCATAGGTGCACCCAATCCATTTTTGCCGGGCAAAAGGTTCTCCTTAGGTACTTTCACGTTGTTGAAAACCAACTCACCGGTACAACTGGCCCTCAAAGACCACTTGCCTTTAGTTTCTGGTGTAGTGAAGCCTTCCATGCCTCTTTCCACAATCAAGCCATGTATTCTGCCTGCTTCATTTTTCGCCCATACTACAGCTATATCGGCCTGCGGGCTATTGGAAATCCACATCTTTGCGCCATTGAGCAGAAAATGATCGCCCTCATCTGTGAAGTGGGTGACCATACCACTGGGATTAGACCCATGGTCAGGTTCAGTAAGTCCAAAGCATCCCAGCATCTCACCGGAAGCCAGCTTTGGCAAATACTTTTGCTTTTGCGCTTCTGATCCGAAAGCATGAATAGGGTACATGACCAAAGAACCTTGCACTGAAGCTGTGGATCGCATACCGCTATCTCCACGCTCTATTTCCTGCATGATAAGGCCATAAGAGATGTAATCAAGGCCACCACCACCATATTCCTGTGGTACAGTGGGTCCGAAAGCTCCTATCTCTCCGAATTTCCTTACAATCTCATATGGAAAATGATTGTTCTCTGCCCAACCCTCTATGTAAGGTGTGATTTCTTTTTTTACGAAATCCCTAATCGAGCTTCTTATCAGCTTATGCTCCTCAGTAAGGAGGTCATCTACACCGTAGAAATCAGGGGATTCAAATCGATCCTGAAAATGCTTTTTTGTATTTTTCTCTTCCTGGGTTAATGTGTCTGTGGACATATACTTGGTTGTTTTAATCAATTTATTAAGTCAAATTTACAACAATTAAGAGTGCACACCTATGGATGAATCCAAAATAGACAGGCGGATATTAGAGCAGTTGAAGAAGTTGGAGATTAAATATGAGGCCATGGGGCAGGATCTCTCATCATACCTCGACGGCCTGTTGCATGCCGACTATCTTACTTATTGGGATTACATCCATTTAGATACACTGCTAAGTTTACAAAACACCAGAACTCCATTTCCTGATGAAAAGATTTTCGTGATCTATCACCAAATCACCGAACTCTATTTCAAACTTATCATTCATGAAATGCAACAGATCACAGAGATAACACATCCTGCCAATGATCTGTTTGAGAAACGGCTCAAGCGCATCAATCGATATTTTAAGCATTTGGTGGATTCCTTTGACGTGATGGTTGACGGTATGGATCAGGAGCAGTTTTTAAATTTCAGGATGTCGCTGCTTCCTGCCAGCGGGTTTCAATCGGCACAATATCGTGAAATTGAGTTTCGCTCTACACCGGTTTTTAACCTGACAAAACCCGGAAATACTGACAGCCGTGACATTGGAGCGCTTTATCAGCAGATCTATTGGAAGTCCGGCGCTACAGAATTAAGCTCTGGAAAGAAAACCCTGACTTTGCGTCAATTTGAAGAAAAGTATAGTGACCAATTTCTTGATTTGATTGAGGATTTGCAGGGTTTAACCATCGCAGAGCTTTTTCAAAAGCATTATGCTGATCATGAAGCCATTATTGATTTATTGCGTAAGCTCGATAGCCTGGCCAATGTAGCCTGGCCACTTGCTCATTACAAATCTGCAGTGCGCTATTTACAAGGCGATCCGGAGATATTGGAAGCTACCGGAGGTACCAATTGGCAAAAGTATCTTCCACCCCGGTTTCAGCGCATCAGCTTTTTCCCTGAGCTATGGTCAGCCGAGGAAAAACAAGAATGGGGCAAGGGATGGGTACTTAAAACCCTCGAAGAACAAAACTCCTGAATTTGCGACTATTCCTATTTACGATATGGTCTCTGATAAGCTTTCAGGCACTGGCTCAATTGCCGGGTCAGGTAAAAGTGACTACCTATTATGATGCTGCCAATACCTTTATCAGGGAAGAATATTTCTTAAAAGACTCTATATCAGGCATTTTACACGGTCCTTATCGGCAATATTACCAAAGTGGGAGGCTTGCCGCTACGCTTCAATATGAAGAAGGCAAGGCTATGGGTCCTGCGGCCTACTATTATGAAAATGGGAACCTGAAAATGCAGGGTGAATTAAAAAGTGGCAAGGATGAGGGCTACTGGGATTATTATTACGAGAATGGGAAAAAACGACAGGAAGGGCAATTGATTGCCGGTGCTAAGGAAGGCGAATGGATTTTTTATTATGAGAATGGTCAGATTAAGAGAAAAGGTAGTTTCTCAAAGGACATACGCACCGGTATCTGGAATTATTTCTACGAAGATGGCAGTCTAAAAGCGCAGGCATTATTCAATAATGGGTCTGGTAATTATAAGGAGTTCTACACATCGGGAAACCTTAAGATGGAAGGCAATAATAACCAGGGCAAAAGTGAAGGGCCATGGGTTTTTTACTATGAAAATGGAGAAATTGAGGCAAAAGGTAGTTTTGTAGATGGTATGAAATCTGGCATATGGAAATATTACCACCCAAATGGTAACCTTGCCGGTGAAGGAGCATATGCCAAGGGCGTTAAAACAGGTGCATGGACTTACTATTACCCCGATGGCACAGTGAGCAGTGAAGGTGCAGAAACGGATGGCACAAGAGATGGATACTGGAAGTTTTATTATGAGTCTGGTGAAACCAAAGGGGAAATATCTTACGACGATGGAAGTGGCTCCTATCAGGAGTTTTTTCCTGATGGCAGATTGAAAATAGAAGGCCAAATTGTAAAGGAAAAAAGAGAAGGTGAGTGGCGGTTTTACAATGACAATGGTACACTTGAGGGGGTAGCTGATTACAACAGGGACACTGCATTGTACAAAGGGTACTATGCAGATGGTACACTTAAAATGAGTGGCCAGATGGTTGGAAACAGAAAGATTGATGAATGGAACCTCTATAATCCGGATGGTTCGCTTGCTGGTAAATACAAGCCTATTTATGAGGAGGAGGATCCCATCTACATTACAACCGAAACCATAAAATCGACCAATAAAGAGCCTAACTATGATAAGCCCGCCTATCGGTTCAAGAATAGAAGGTGGCGATATTTCGATTCCAGGATCAACGAATACCGGGGTTACATTTTCAGCATTGATCCTTCCCTGCTATTGATTGGTCAATTGACATTTTCCCTTGAATACTATTTTCAGGAGAGAATGGGATATGAATTGCAGAGCACATTTTATCGGGATCCATTTTTCTCGAGTTCATCAGATATTGCCAACAACGATATTTTCTCCGATGGAGTCGGGTTCAAGTTTAGGCAACGATTTTACAGCAATGATGGAGACTTTGGTATGTTTTATTTTGGGCATGAAATAGGATATGCCATACTTTCCCACGAGAGCAATGTGGAGGACAGTGTGCTTAGACAGGTGACAAATCCACTAAAAATGGACGAATCAAGAATTCAATATGGAGTTTTTATAGGAAATCGATGGATGGAAAATGCAGGTGAATCCGGTCTGACTATCGATATCTATATTGGAGCTGGCATCGGCTGGCGAAATCACAGTGAGAATTTTTCTTCAGAACCAGCTGCTGAATCTATTTTCTCTGATATTTCTACGCAAAGAAATTACTTCCCCATAGTCTTTGGAGTGCAAATCGGTTTTGCTGGTCCCCGAAGAAGGAATGCCGGCTTTTAATTAGCTTTGCAGTCTTAAGGATAGATACCTTACTCCATGCCACAAAAATTAAACCTCCGGTTTTCGCCGGATATCGCATTTAATGAATCAGCCTTAGCGGATGCACTGAAAGAGCATATAAAAGAAAGCGATGCTTCGTATAGAATTAATAAGCGATCGATTGATGCCCGTTCCCGCAATATTTGGGTGAATCTGTCAATTGATGTATATCAAGCAGATGAGGTAAAGCCACCTAAAATCGCTGAATTCCATTATCAAAATGTAACCGATAAAAAACCCGTTGCTATAGTTGGTGCCGGGCCTGCAGGTATGTTTGCTGCGCTGAGGCTAATCGAGTTGGGGCTGAAGCCAGTCATTTTTGAGCGGGGCAAGGATGTGCGTCAGCGTAGGCGTGATATCGCGGCCATCAATAAGGCCCATGTGGTAAACCCAGAATCAAATTACTGCTTTGGGGAAGGTGGTGCTGGCACCTATTCTGATGGGAAGTTGTATACCCGCTCCAAAAAAAGAGGCGACATTCAGCGCATCCTCGATATACTGGTAACTCACGGTGCTACTGATCAGATTCTTGTAGATGCTCATCCGCACATTGGCACCAATAAGCTGCCACTTGTGGTTCAGCAAATACGCGAAACCATACTACAGGCGGGTGGAGAAATTCATTTCAATACAAGAGTTGAAGACATTCTTACAGATTCAAATGGCATAAAAGGCATCAGGACGGTCGCAGGTGAGGTATTTAATTTTTCACAATTAATATTGGCTACCGGTCATTCTGCGAGAGATATCTTTCATTTGCTTCGTCAAAAGAATATCACCATAGAAGCAAAACCCTTTGCTTTGGGTGTAAGAATTGAGCATCCTCAGAGCCTTATTGATAAAATACAATACCATTGCAGCGAGCGTGGACCTTATTTGCCTGCTTCAGCCTATAGCCTGACGCAGCAGGTTAATTTCAATGGCAAAAACCGAGGTATTTTTTCGTTTTGTATGTGTCCGGGTGGGTTTATTGTGCCCGCAGCTACCAGCCCCGGTGAGATTGTAGTGAATGGAATGAGTCCTTCAAGGAGAGATTCAAAATACGCCAACTCAGGCATGGTCGTTGCAGTAGAGATAGAGGACCTTAAGAAATTCAGCGATTATGGTCCGCTAATGGCATTAGAATTTCAAAAAGAAATTGAACAAAAAGCTTGTATAGTTGCTGGTGGTACACAGACAGCCCCCGCCCAAAGACTCACTGATTTCATCAATAAGAAAAACTCATCGGACCTGCCTGCTTCATCCTATCAACCCGGGCTTACACCCGTAAGTATGGATGATGTGCTACCTGAAATGATTGCTTACAGGCTGAGACAGGGATTCAAAGTATTTGGGAAAAAAATGAAAGGATTTTTGACGCAAGAGGCGCAAATTGTGGGTGTAGAGAGCCGTACTTCCAGTCCTGTGAAAATTCCCCGTGACCCTGTCACTTTACAGCATATACAGATAGCTGGGTTGTTTCCATGTGGGGAAGGAGCTGGGTATGCAGGTGGTATTGTTTCAGCAGCGATGGATGGCGAGCGGTGCGCCGAAAAAGCAGCTGAGGTTGTGTACGGTAAAGTAGCTCAGTCTTGAAAAAACTAGTCTCGCAAATTCAATTTCAAACTTTTCCCAATGAGTAAGAAAACTGTAATTTTAGGTGCATCCAACAACACAAACCGATATGCTTATGCAGCAGCAGAGCGATTGAAAAGGTATGGGCATCCATTTGTGCCTGTAGGGGTAAAAAGGGGAGAAGTCCTGGGCCAACCGATTCTTGATATTTTTGAAAGACCCATAATAGATGAAGTAGATACCATTACACTTTACATAGGTCCCAGGCATCAAAAGGGCCTTGATAATTATATAATTAAGCTCAATCCGAAACGAGTGATTTTTAATCCAGGTACTGAAAATGAAGCTTTAAGTATAGGACTTCAAAATCATGGTATTCAGACTATTGAAGCATGCACTTTGGTTATGCTTAGTGTAGGAAATTATTAAACATTCGGATTGAATTTATTTTAGATCACGGCGAAATCTTCTTTCCTTATTGGAGAGAATAAAAAATTGTGTTTTAGGTATCATAAATAAGGATTTTTGAACCGCTCAGGTAATGAAAATTAACTACACCATTTAGGGATAATTTTAGTATTTTTGTATGATTTGAATAGAGCATATGGAGCAAAAAAAGTCACTTTCAAAAGATCAATATTCTGCCAGTAACATTCAGGTTCTTGAAGGGCTTGAAGCAGTAAGAAAACGTCCTGCCATGTATATAGGAGATGTAGGCATTAAAGGCTTACATCATATGGTATGGGAGGTAGTGGACAACTCGATTGATGAGGCGTTAGCTGGGTATTGTACCAATATCAAAGTTACCATACACGAAGATAATTCTGTGTCCGTGGAGGATGATGGCCGGGGGATACCTACAGAAATTCACGAGAAAGAAAAAAGATCTGCGCTGGAAGTGGTAATGACTGTGCTCCATGCAGGTGGTAAATTCGATAAAGATACTTACAAAGTCTCCGGAGGTTTGCATGGTGTGGGTGTTTCCTGTGTGAATGCCTTATCATCCAAATTGACAGTAGAGGTGAGGAGACAGGGTAAACTTTTCAAGCAGGAGTTTCAAAGAGGGGTGCCCGATTACCCAGTAAAAGAAATCGAACAGCAGACACTACCGGAACCACGGTGCATTTCAAGCCGGACAATCAAATCTTCAATGTAGATGAGTATAGATACGAAACAGTTGCTTCTCGATTGCGAGAGTTAGCATTTTTGAATGCAGGGATCACCATCCACCTTCAGGATTTAAGAGAAGTTGGTGATGACGGGCAGCCAAAGTCTGACACTTTTCATTCTGAGGGTGGTCTTGTAGAGTTTGTGCAGTATTTGGATAACACCAGGGAGCCTTTGATTCCAGAACCTATTTACGTAGAAGGTGAGAAAGGCAATATTCCGGTGCAGGTAGCATTAACCTACAATACCTCTTTCTCCGAAAATGTAGTTTCCTATGTCAACAATATCAATACGATAGAGGGTGGAACGCATGTGGCGGGTTTTAGGCGTGCACTTACCAGAACCTTAAAGGCATACGCTGATAAATCGGGCTTGCTGGATAAGGTTAAGGTAGATATTGCAGGTGATGATTTTAGAGAGGGGCTAACCGCGATTATCTCTATCAAGGTGGCAGAACCACAGTTTGAAGGACAAACTAAAACCAAGCTTGGTAACTCAGATGCCATGGGTGCAGTAGATGGTAGCGTCAGTGAGGCTTTATTTGACTTTCTGGAAGAACATCCCAAAGAGGCCAAGCAGATAGTTTCAAAAGTAATTCTGGCAGCGCAAGCAAGACACGCTGCACGCAAAGCCCGGGAAATGGTCCAAAGAAAGAACGTACTTTCTGGTACTGGATTACCCGGCAAATTAGCGGATTGTTCGGACAGAGACCCGGCAGTAAGTGAATTGTATCTGGTAGAGGGCGACTCTGCAGGTGGTTCAGCCAAGCAGGGTAGAGACAGGAAATTTCAGGCTATTCTGCCTTTGCGGGGTAAGATTCTAAACGTTGAAAAGGCTCAGGAGCATAAAATTTACGATAACGAAGAAATTAAAAATATTATCACTGCCATGGGGGTGAGTTTTGGTACCGAAGAGGACGACAAAGCGCTCAATATGGAAAAGCTCCGTTATCATAAAATAGTTATCATGACGGATGCGGATGTGGATGGTAGCCATATACGAACCTTGATTCTCACGTTTTTCTTCCGGTATATGAGAGAGATTATTGAGAATGGCTATTTATATATAGCATTGCCTCCCCTATATCTCTTAAAGCGTGGTAGAGAAGAGCGATATGCATGGAGTGAAGATGGCAGAGCAGAAATAGTGAAAGAAATCAGCCCCAATGGCAAAGAGGATGCAGTGTCAGTACAGCGATACAAGGGTCTTGGAGAGATGAATCCGGAGCAGCTTTGGTCAACTACAATGAACCCGGAGACAAGAAGTTTAAAAAAAGTAACTATAGAGTCCGCTGCTGAGGCAGATCATCTATTCAGTATGCTGATGGGTGATGAAGTAGCTCCTAGAAGGGACTTTATCGAGAAAAACGCCAAATATGCAAAAGTGGATGTTTAATTCATTGTTCTACAGAACATAGCATATTAGAGGCAGCCTCTTCGGCTTACTAAGAAGGTCTTCAGACAAAATAGACGAAAGTGTTCCTATGACAAGTTTAGTGTAGTCATAGAAATGCCCCATTTATAAAAATCACCCTCGCTGTTAATAGTTGAATGAATATATTCATGTTTGAATTATTAAATCTTGAAAAATGAAGCCATTAGGAATTCTTTTAAGCTTGTTATGTCTTATCTCTATTTCGTTTGCTCAGCCTGATCGGTGGCAACAGCGTGTAGAATACACCATGAGCATTGATATGAATGTGGAAACAAATCAGTTCACTGGTGATCAGGAACTTGTTTATTACAATAATTCACCTGATACACTTTTTAAGGTGTTTTACCATCTTTATTTTAATACATTTCAGCCCGGGAGTTATATGGATGTAAGAAGCAGGTCATTGCCAGATCCTAGCTGGAAGGTAGCTGATAAAATCCTTTATTATGACGAGTCAGAAATTGGCTACCATAAAATCAATAGCCTAAAGCAGGATAATCGAGATCTTGACTATCATGTAGAAGGCACTGTGCTGGAGGTGAAACTCAATGAGCCGATTTTACCTGGGGCTAAGACAGTTTTCACGATGGAATTTGACAGTCAGGTACCCCTGCAAACCCGCAGAAATGGAAGGGATAACGAGGAAGGTATTAGATACTCAATGTCTCAATGGTTTCCTAAAATCGCTGAATACGACTATCAGGGATGGCACGCGCACCCTTACGTAGCTAGGGAGTTTTATGCCCCCTGGGGAGATTACGATGTGAAAATTACCATTGATAAGGATTACATGATAGGAGGTACCGGATATTTACAAAACCCTGAAGAAATAGGGTTTGGCTATGAAGCTTCTGGTACCAATGTGAAAAAGCCTAAAGGTGATAAACTAACATGGCATTTTGTGGCTAAGGATGTGCATGATTTTATGTGGGCTGCTGACCCTGATTATGTACATGACAGAATTCAGGTGCCTGGTGGTCCTGAACTGCACTTCTTTTATCAGGCTGATACACTGGTAGAAAACTGGAAGAAATTGCAGCCTACTATGGTAAAGGCTTTTCAATTCATGAATAAGGAATATGGTAAATATCCCTATGACAAATATGCCTTTGTGCAAGGTGGTGATGGCGGTATGGAATATCCTATGGCTACATTGATTACCGGGCACAGGTCTTTTCGAAGCTTGGTTGGTGTTTCTGTGCATGAGGCATTACACAGTTGGTATCAAATGGTATTGGGTACTAATGAGAGCTACTACGCCTGGATGGATGAAGGATTTACCTCTTATGCTACAGGTATGACCATGCATCATCTATTCGATGAGGAAGACGGCACTGATTATATTAATCCCGTTGAAGGCAGCTACAGAGGATATTTTTCTTTAGCCAATAGTGGCCTGGAAGAACCACTGAGCACTCATAGTGATCATTTTTCCACCAATAGGGCCTACGGCTCTGGGTCATATTCTAAAGGTGCCGTATCTCTGCATCAGTTGGGGTACATCATAGGACAGGATGTTATGAAAAGCGGATTAAGAAGATATTATGATACCTGGAAAATGAAGCATCCTAATAAGAATGATTTCATAAGGATCATGGAAAAGCATAGTGGCCTGGAATTAGACTGGTATTATGATTATTGGATCAATACTACGCATACTATAGACTATGGCATCATGGAAGTTGATGAGGTAGAAGGCCAGACTATGGTTACTTTGGAAAGGGTAGGTAAGATGCCTATGCCCATTGATTTGGTAATTGAGTATAAAGATGGTTCCAAAGAAGTATTTTACATGCCGCTAGGTTTAATGAGAGGAGAAAAAGTTAACGAAACGGACATGAAAAGGACTATTTTATCAGATTGGCCATGGGTAAATCCGTATTACACGTTCTTTATTGATCGTCCGGTCAGCGATATTGTAAAAATGGAAATCGATCCTTCACAGGCTATGGCAGATATTGACAGAGATAACAATACCTATCCTAATTCCCTTCAGTTTGACTTTGTTGGGGACGAGAAATAAAAAAGAATCAAAATAATATTTTGAAAGTCCTCTATGCAGTTTAGCAAGGAGGGCTTTTTTTTCATTGTAAATATTTTAGCTATTGAATCAATCGCATGCTTATATACGAGGGAGACATACCGCTGCGATTAATAACATGCCGTGCTTCCACAAAATCATCTTGAGACGCCTCGAAAATATTTTCTACATAGCGCTGTGGGTTTCTATCTATTAATGGAAATGCAGTGCTTTGAATTTGAACCATAAGTCTATGACCTGGCTTGAAAGTATGCAGGATATCGGGCAATGAAAGGGTAACTTTTGTAGGCTTATTGGATTCGAATGGTTCAGGTTTATCTCTGCTGTTTCTAAACCTACCCCTTAGTGCCTCCATTCTGATTAGCTGCTGGTAACCTTCCATTGTCTTATTGGGTTGATGAGGATAGGGTTGGTGGTCTTTAGGATATACATCGATAAGCTTAACTATCCAATCTGCATCAGTCTGACTGGTAAGCACTTGTAAATTGACTTCTATTGGACCAGCCACAGTCATTGCTTCTTCTAGAGGCGCTGTTTGGTAATATAATACATCATCCCTGCCTATTAAATGTGATTGATCTTCAACCATGTAAGCTCTGGGCATTCTAAAGTCATTATAATTTGTGTATGGCACTGGTTCGTTTGGATCACTTATAAAAGGATCAGCACCAAATTCATTTGAAGAAGGTGGTGTTAGTGACAATACATTTTTCGATTTTAAATAGAAATTTTTTACTACTGTGTTCTTTGGTGGCCATTCATCGAACCTTTGCCATTTATTAGTGCCTGTTTCAAAGACAAAGGCTTCTGGCATTGGGTCAGCTTTTACACCTTTTAAATGGCGACTAAAAAATGGAAATAAGATTTCATCCTGAAAATATTGGCTCGTAGGTTGCTCAAAATAGACATCCCCAAGATAGAGCCCCTGATCTCTTATCCATGCGCCATGGTACCACGGACCCATCACCAAAGTATTATCTATGGTAGGGTTATTGATTTCAATCGAATTGTAAGTGGCAAGGGGCCCATATAAATCCTCTGCATCATACCAGCCGCCTACTGTAAGTACTGCACATTGGATGTTTTTTAGGTGGGGAAGTATGTTTCTTTTTGTCCAAAAATCATCATAGTTAGGATGTAGACTTAGTGAGTCCCAGAAGGCGATGCTGTCTGAAAAGTATTGTGCTTTTACATTTTTCAAAGGACCAATGTCCATAAAAAAATTATAGGCATCAGACTTAGGAAAATCAAATGCGGTGCTTTTGCTGGGAGTTGGGTTATTGTGGGGTTGCCCAAAGGAAGAAAAAAACCTAAATGCATGCTGAAGGAAAAATGCACCATTATGATAAAAATCGTCATACCACCAGTCAGCAATAGGGGCTTGTGGTGAAGCTGCTTTTATAGCAGGGTGCGTATCGATGATTCCGGCAGAAGTATAAAACCCTGGGTAAGACACACCCCAGATGCCTACCTTTCCATTATTTTTTTCGAGGTTAGCAATAAGCCAATCTACAGTATCATATGTATCAGTACTTTCATCAATATCAGAGCTGCTTTTGTCAACTTGATGGGGGCGCATATTTACAAATTCTCCCTCAGACATATATCGTCCTCTTACATCCTGATAAACGAATATATACCCATCCCTTAAAAAGTTTTTGCCCGGCCCCAGGCCTATTCTATAATGCTCTTTTTCTTCTCCATATGGATGATTACCATAGGGCGTGCGATACAAAAGAATTGGGTATGAATCTCCTTTTTTGGGTGTATAAACAGCGGTATACAGTTTAGTGCCATCTCGCATGGGTAATTGATACTCCCTTTTTTCGTAGTTTTCAGCTATATAGATGGAGTCAGAATCATCAAATAAATGAGTCATCTCAGATGGTTGCTCACAACCGATGAAAGTCAGGCAAAGAGCCAGCAATACGCTTGATGATAATATTGAAAACTGAATCATAATAATTTAGCTAACCAGAGCCCCGAAAGTACAGCAATGAGTCCAAAAAAAACGCTCAATGCAATGTATGCAGCCGCTACCAAATAATCATGCTGTTGTAAGAGCCGAATGTTTTCGAAGGCAAATGTTGAAAATGTTGTAAATCCGCCACAGAACCCGGTTGCAAAGAGCAATAGAAAAAACTCTGGTATTTGGCTTTCGGCCTTTGAATAAATACCAAAGAATAAGCCAATAAGCAAACAGCCAAGCATGTTAGCTAGAAAAGTAGCAAGAGGGAAGCTGCCCCATTGCATTTTTAAAAGCAATAAATGGAGGCTGTAACGGCCTGCACTACCCAAAAAACCACCTATGCCAACTATAAGTATGTTTTTGATCATCTAACCCTTTCTTTTACTTTTAAACTTCTTCAGTAGATATTTTTTGGATTTGTCATAATCAGTGTGCTCTTGCTTGCTCATTGTGATTTTCTTCTTATCATCAAAGAAAAGTGCAAGCTCAGAGTATTGTCCCCCAAAAGTTTTGATAGTAGTTTCCGTCCATTGTATTAATTGTTTGCCGCTATATAGTCGACTTGTAAACCGAAATGGATAGTTAATTTGAAATTTTTCCTTTGCGATAGTAATGCTTTTCCAGTTCCATAAAAACTTAATCAAAAGACCAAACCCTAACCCTCCACTAAATATCATCGCAAAATAGATGAATAGACTATCGCTCTCTTTAAAAAAATATTCATATGAAGTGTAGCTGAAGCCTGCGAAGACCAATATCAGAAAAGCACTCATCGAAAAAACAGCATTAAACGTGGGTCTGGCAACGATCATTTTACTTAATTAAATCTTACTGAGATAAACTTCGATATGGGCTTTTAAAATTGGAAAATAATGTTGAAAATCCTCTTCATAAGCGCCATAGTTTTCTTTGAGCTCCTGAGTGGAATATTCCATTTTCGAATCAAACTTAGTGCGTTTTGACATGCCCGAAAGAGCCTTATCTATTCCGTCAATAAATTGATAATGGTAGAGCCAATTATCACGTTGCATGTATTGAAACATATGCTGTGCTTTGTCAGGAAATATTTCAACATACTGAGAAAGCTTTTTGTACAGTCTGTCCGTAAACTCCAGCAATGTTTGATGGTGAAAATGCTCCCAATTGTGAGCCAAAAAATGATCATAGAACACATCTGCAATTACAGGCGCATAATGTCTAAACTTCTTCCTTAATCTCTTTTTTGTTTTGTAAACGATTTCATGATTGTCAGTAAACTGATCAATTTCTCTATGTAACCATACCCCTTTTTGGATATCACTATCAAAGTCTTCCATTTTGGTACCCTTCACAAAATCACCAAAAAAATTTCCTGCCAGTATTTTTTCGTTGGATCCTGAAAGTAGTGAATGGGCTAAAAAATTCATTTGGTAAAATTGGTCAGACGCTTATAAATATTGGCTGATAGCTGGATTTGATTTATGTTTACGTAATTTATTATGATTTACACATAATAAATTGACCAGCCGAAAGATTGTTTCCTGCCGGGAAAACTAGTGAAAAGAACGACAATGTCTAGAACGCATCTAAACATATTAGTACAATTGGCCAAAGTGGATGGTGTAGTAGTTAAAGAAGAAATAGATTTAATTACTCAAGTGGGCAAAGCCAATGGTATGACTGATGAAGAAATCAACGAGTGCTTCATGCGTGAGATCCCTATAGAGGACTTATCAGAAATACCAGACGATACTAAGTATGAGTACATTTACAGCATAGTTCAATTGATGAAAATTGATGGTAGGCTTTACAAGGAGGAGATTAATTTCTGTGCCAAAATGGCCTCTAAATTGGGGTATGACAAGGACGTTTTGCTAGAACTAATACTGAAGATTTATAGTGATCCTCACATTAGTGCTGACAAAGAGGAGATTAAATCTACCATACAGAATTACCTGATCAAATAAGTTTCGACACCTCCTCTTTTATATCTTTACTTCTCTTTTCCAGGGCAGATCGCAATACCTGGAATTCGTCCATAAGCCCGAAGATATTATAACCGAGGTTGTGTAGGGGTTTTACCCATTCTAGTTGATAGGTTTGAATGCCGCAAGGTAGATTATGCTTTCTTGCTACAGATGCAATTTCCCGAATGTGATTCCATAACGTAGGATCTTTAAAATCAGCAATCGAATTTAGCCAGAGGCTTAAGCTTAAATCATAAGGGCCAACATACACACCCTTTAAGCCGGGAGTGGCACATATTTGATGCAGATTAGCCAACCCTTCTTTTGTTTCTATGAGAACAATCGGAAATACTAAATTTGCAGCCTTATCAGAATAGTTTTCATATTTTAAAGCCGCTCTCAAGGGGCCAAAACTTCTATTCCCCTGGGGTGGATAGTAGCACGCTTGCACAAATGCAGTAGCTTCTTCAGCAGTATTGACCTGAGGGCAGATAAGCCCTTGCACACCCAGATCCAGCAGTTTCATTATCAATGCCGGATCGTTTGCAGGCAATCGTGCCATGGTGAATAATTCCTTGTTTAAAACAGGTAGCATGGCGGCCACATCCTGATATTCTATAGCTCCATGTTGCATGTCAAAAGTGAGCATGTCAAAACCAAGGTTACTAACCAATTCGGCGGTAAGCGGATGATTTAAGCGAATGAATGCATTAGAATAAATACCAGTAGAATTAAGCTTTTTCATATCGAGAAAGATAACAAATCCACCTATCAGAGTATTATGGGTTTGTATATTTGATTTTCATGGAACAGCAACAAGGTGATCAGCACCTTCAAAAATTACTAGATCTCATAGAAGCTGAAAGGGAAGCTGAACGAGCGCATTTCAGTCAAAAAGTGTTTTACACCCAAATCAAGGATAGGAAAAAGGAAGGAATATGTTGGTACCCGGTTGTAGTTAATAAGTCCTATTTTGGTGCAGGTGGAAATTTATCCATCGAATTATCAAGAACTTCAGACACTGAGCTTAGGCACAATTTCCAGGGTGGCGCCACGGTACAAGTTTTTTTAAACAGTTCCCAAAAAACAGAAAAGGCCATAGTGGGAGTAATCGCCTGGTTGAGAGGTGATGATATGAAGGTGGTTTTGAATAGTGATAACCTCCCGGATTGGTTTGATGAAGGTAAGTTAGGTGTTAACCTAATGTGGGACGAGAGCACTTTCGACAAAATGAAATCTGCAGTGGAGTTTGTGATGGGGCAAAGAAAAGGACGGGTATCTGAGTTTAAATCTATTTTTTATGGTCATGCCACACCCCAATTTACTGGTAAACCACTCGTGAACTTCCCCGGGCTAAATGACAGCCAAAACCAGGCATTGCAAAAAGTTGCATCTGCCAGAGATGTGGCTATAGTTCATGGCCCACCAGGCACGGGTAAAACCACTACATTGGTTAAGATCATCAAGTACACAGTTGAGACTGAAAAACAGGTGCTGGCATGTGCACCTAGCAATACAGCTGTGGACCTATTGGTTGAGAAGCTTAATGATGAGGGAATTAGAACATTGCGGATAGGACATCCGGCAAGGATTTCGGAAGCAGTGATAGAAAGTGCGTTGGATAATAAGGTGACCAGTCATAAACATTATACTGAGATTAAGGGCTTGCGTAAAAAAGGTGAAGAACTGCGCCGGTTATCAAACCAGTACAAACGAAAATTTGGGTATGCAGAGAAGCAGCAGCGAAAGCAACTGAAACAAGAAGCCCGAAGGCTTTTTGATGAAGCTAATTTTTTAGAACGGTACATTGTACAGGATTTACTTAATGATGCTGAGGTAATAGTAGCAACACTTGCGGGTGTAGATCATCCATTGCTAAAAGGTAAAACCTATAAAACTGTATTTATTGATGAGGCGGGACAAGCCCTTGAGCCTGCTTGCTGGATTCCCATTTTGCGCTCTGACCGTGTGATTATGGCCGGTGATCATATGCAACTGCCTCCAACAGTAAAATCTGCAGCGGCCCAAAAAGAAAATTTTGGTTACAGCTTATTTGAACGGATCATTGATCAGCATCAGGTTGATTCCATGCTTACTATGCAATACCGTATGGACCCTACCATAGTGCAATGGCCTAATAGCTATTTTTATGAAGGCAAACTGGAAAATTCGGTGGAGGTTCTTAATCGCCCAGCTTTACAAACTGCAAATCTGTTTATCGACACAGCAGGGGCAGGTTTTGACGAAGAAAAAGATCCGGAGACCGGTAGTACCAGAAACTTAAACGAAGCGCAATTTGTAGTGCGCTTTCTTACTGGGTGGTTGGCAAAACATAAAGAAATAGGAAACATTGGGGTGATTGCACCTTACCGAGCGCAGGTAGAGGCTTTGGATGGTCTACTATCTGAGCATTTTGCCGGATACAATGGTCTACTGACCTGCCATACCGTAGACGGTTTTCAAGGCCAGGAACGCGATATGATTATAATCAGTACCACAAGGTGTAATGAGATTGGCGAGATCGGTTTCCTCAAAGACCTGCGCAGGATCAATGTGGCGCTCACGCGAGCAAAGCATGCGCTCATCGTTATAGGAGATAGTGCTACGCTATCATCACACCCATTTTATGACCAGATGATCCAGTTTTATCAGCAGCAGGGCTGGTATCAAAGTGTTTTTGAGTATGGTTAATGATCGGGTATTTCGAAATCCGGGGGGTAGAGATTAAGCTTAGAAAGCACTATTTTAGGAGGGCGTGGTAAAAACCAGATTTTATCTTTTATTACGATTGGTACATGATTTGACGCTCTCCTATTCATATTGAATCCAATTGCAGCAATATTATTATTATCTATAATATAATTATTCCTAACTATTCTAAGGTTCTCTGGAATTCGACATTCTTTTGGTGGTCCAACAGCTACAATCTCTCCTCCTGAAAAATAGATAATATAGTATTGTAGGAAATTGTTAACTGAAACCACATTATTAACTCCGGTTAATCTAAGGATTCCCAGTAAATCTTCGAATAGTGCTGTATCATCATTCACAATTCCTCCTTTATAATTATCCTCTGCACTAATATTTATAAAAGAGTAATTCAAAAACTTTGGTAAATAATGAACTTGTGCAGCGATTATAACTATTGAGAGGACTGTAAAAAGCCTTTTAATGATTTTATGGGGAAAGCATATGATCAAAAAAGATATACAATAATATATGGTGAAATGAAGTGGTAATAAATATCTTGATGACGATAATGGTGCTATATAACCTATCAATGAACCGAAAATTGCAGAAATGATAATAATAGGAAGTATATTCTTAAAGTGAGCTTTTATAAATAGATTAATGCTAATAAGTATTATTACTAAAAGTAGAACTGAATTGGCTGTATTATTCAAATTAAATTTTTCATCAAAACTTATATGAAGCCAATAGTTTCCGTTAAAACTTGAGAGAATTAATGATGGTAGCTCAGGAAGTTTGTTTAGGATTGAAAGTAGTCCGATTTTTGGTTCCTGCCATACTGTATAAACTTTTTGTTTATAAAGATGAAAAGCACTAAAAGATATAACTATGCTAGTGGTTAATGCCAATATTTTCCTCCAGCTTACTGAGAAATAATTATTAACGACTGATAGTGAGGCAATAACAATTAAAATGGTTGAGGGGATCCAAAGTTTTTGAGATTCAAATAATAATACTACTAGGAATCCTTGTGAAATTAACACCCATATTTTATTAATATCTTTATATAGTGCAAGAAAAACCATAAGGTTTGAAATAAAAAAAGCAGTTAAATAACCGCCTCTAGCCTTTAGAGATGCGAGAATCCAAGATGGAGCTGTTACAGAGAGAACAATTATTAATACAATTAAAAGAGTATCCTTATTTATTAATCTTTTAAGGTTCAACACAAAAAAAGTAAAAGCAATTAGAAATAAGAAAAGCATGGGCATTCTTATAGCTAAACTTGTATGGCCAAAAATCTTTATTCCAATAGCCACGAGAAGAGTTTCTAAAGTGGAAAACCCATATTGTTGACCATAAAAATATATTGGAATATTTCCCTCTAAAGCATTCATACCCATTATTCCCATTACGGCTTCATCTCCATCAATTAAAAAGACATTTGTGTTTAAAAAGATTAACCTAGTAATAAGGATTAAGGATATACTGAAGAAAATTAGTATGTATGTTTGAAAATGTTGTTTTATTTGTTTCAAGGTCTAGATAATTGAGTAGCACAACAAATGATTAACTCTGCTTAGTAATGAAGTACAGAATAAGTCTCAAATCCTTCATTTTTGCAATTATATTAATTATTAGTTTTAGTCTTATCTACATTGAGATTTTCGACCACAAAGTCAATCTTGGGGGGGATAACATTAATTACTATTTGCTTGGTAAGTCGATCTCTAAAGGTTTGGGATATGTTGATATCTATACACCAGAGCTTAGTACACACACACATTTTCCACCGGGATATCCTTTTATTTTAAGCATAGTTCTTTTCTTTAATGATAGTATTTCTTTAGCTAAAGCCCTTAATGGGGTATTATTATTGGGGTCTTTGTTGATTTCCTTTATTTTATTCAAAAAGTTATCTAAAAATTTTTGGGTTGCAGCAGTTTCCACTTGTATGCTACTTTTTAACTACCATTTGCTAGAATATTCTACAATAATGATGTCTGAAGTAGCCTTTATCTTCAGTAGCTTTCTGGCAATATTAGTCTTTGTATCCCTAAATGACACCCAAAGTACACTTACAATTAAGGTGCTCCTAACTTTAGCATTAATAGCTGCCCTTGCATATTATATTAGGTCATTTGGTATTATACTTATTGTGTCACTTTTAATATCATTATGGTACTACAGGGGAAAAGGAAGCGCTGGTTTTTTTTTAGGTGGAGTAGTTTTGCTAGTTGTTCCCTGGGTCATAAGATCTAGGTTAGTAGGGGGAGGAGGATATGTTTCACAATTGCTTGCAGCAAATCCCTACCAACCAGAATTAGGTAATGCCTCAATCATTGATTTTTTTTGGCGAGTCTTGGAGAATGCAAATAGGTATATCGGTAAAGAGCTTCCTTATTTATTCTTCAGTTCCGTAGATCCAGGTTATCAAAATAGCACAGCTTTTAAAAGCTATTTGATTGGATTAGCAATATTTGGCTTCATTGCATTCGGACTTTATACCTTACAAAGGTACAGAGTCTTTTTCTGTATTTATTTATTTGGATCATTTGGCGTATTTTTATTATGGCCATCTCAATGGTATGGGGTAAGGTTTATAATTGTTATTTTGCCAATTTTGATTTTTCTATTTTTCAAAGGCATATTTGAGCTTTTTGAAATCATCAATAACTTTTCATTGAAAAAAAGATGGTTCTCAAAATTTCAGCTGGTTTCATTGGGTATCGTTTTGCTATTTTTTGATTTTGGGGTTGTCAATGCTTTAAAAAACAAGGCAAATTCAGATTATCCTAAGAGCTATCAAAACTTTTTTAAAATGGCTGAATGGGCTTCCGAAAATACTGCTGACACATCAATTTTTGCATCTAGAAAACCGGCTTTTTTCTATCTATTTTCAAAAAGAAAATCTATAAGGTTTAGAGATACACCTCTAGAAGAGCAACAAATACTTAATCTAAAGTATAATAGTGTTGATTTTATTGTCCTTGATAATCTTGGTTATAGTTCAGCTAAGAATTATCTGTTACCTGCTATCCAAAAATATCCACTTAAATTTTCGGAAATAACAAGATTTGGAGAACCTCCTACTTTACTTCTTTCTTTTCGATCTGATCTTGGATATTGGGGAGGATGGAAAAATGGAAAAAAGCATGGGAAGGGAACTTTTAAGTGGCCAAATGGAACAATTTATGATGGGCACTGGGAAGCTGATAAAATGCATGGTGAGGGTGTGATAAAGACACCAGAAGGGAAGAGGATTAATGGAAAGTGGGATAAAGGAGTTTTAATTAAGTAATCTTTTAGGTATAGATGAAATTATCAATTATTATACCTGTCTTCAACGAAGAAGGCACGGTACAGGATATTTTGGATGTAGTCTCTAGTGTTGAGTTAGACTGGAATTTATCTAGAGAAATCATCATTGTCAATGATTGCTCATCAGACAATACCAAATTAGCCATCGAGAATTACATATCTAAGAATCAGAATCAAAATATCGTATTCCTTAATCATGATAAAAATAGAGGAAAGGGTGCTGCACTGAGAACAGGCATTCAAAAAGCAGTTGGAGATATTATTATTATACAGGATGCAGATTTAGAATATGATCCTAATGAATATAACCATCTTTTGAAACCTCTGATGAATGATAAAGCTGATGTGGTTTATGGCTCAAGGTTTATGGGTGGAAGACCGCACAGAATATTGTTTTTTTGGCATACGGTTGGCAATAAATTTTTGACAATG
This sequence comes from Cyclobacteriaceae bacterium, assembly GCA_965227155.1. Lineage (GTDB taxonomy): Bacteria > Bacteroidota > Bacteroidia > Cytophagales > Cyclobacteriaceae > UBA6059. Next base: position 686,935 of record OZ245731.1, on the reverse strand, counting down.
CTTTCAAATGCATTCACCAATTTGAACCTGTCTGATATGGAAACCTGCTATAAGGTTTTTAGAAGTGAAATAATAAAGGGGATTACTCTTCGAGAGAATCGATTTGGATTTGAGCCTGAAGTAACTGCTAAAATTGCTAAGATTAAAGGCATACGTATTTATGAAGTAGGAATTTCATATTACGGCAGAACCTACGAAGAGGGCAAAAAAATCAATTGGAAAGATGGTTTTCGTGCCCTCTATTGTATAATCAAGTATGCTTTTTAGCCTGATTTAACAACTTTTTTCACTGAATTCCCAATCTGTAGTAAATAGACACCATTTGGTAAATGATTGAGGTCTAACTGAAGCTTATTTCTAGATTCCTTTATAACCATTATTAACTGACCAGTAATTGTCCTTAATACTATTTCAGTATCCGAATTCCTGTAATGGTTACTTATCTCAATGTGTAGGATATTGCTAAATGGGTTTGGAAATAATTTTATGTTAGAAAGGACTATTTCCCGAGCATTGAGTATTGGGTTTTTAGCAATATCGAAGATTATATTGAAAGTTTCAGTTGAAAAACGATCCCCGTCATACACCCTGTATTTGACTGTATCCTGGCCAACAAACTCATCTTCTGGTCGGTAAGTAATCGAATCAATTATACCGACATTATAAGTGCTGTCTATTATTGCTAGAGATTGATTAATCGAAATATTTCCATTTTTAGGTAGTTCAGTAAAACTCACTCCTATGAACTGGGTCTCATCTGAATCATGTAGCAATGAAAAAAAATCGGTTAGGGGCAGATTGGAATTGACCTTATTATAACCGTCCAAAGCAAAATCCCCACCTGTGGGAGGACTATTGAAATCTTTTATGGTTAACCGAAATTCTATCTCTACATATTCTCCTACCTGATCACTAATAATTAGTGTAATTGGATAAATACCTTCAAAAGCGTTAGGTGGATTAATGACCAAAAGATTATCAATAAGTTCAATCCATGAAGGAATTGTATCTACATCTATAGATAATTCAAAAGACAATAATTCATTTAGATCTGGATCTACGACTAAGCTTTCATCAATCAATATGGTGAAGATCGAATCATCATCTACTAGAATATCTTCAATGATTGATACTAATTCGGGTGGATCGTTGGTATTGACTACAGTAATATTTAGAAGTTGTGTAGCTGTTTCTCCTTCTGCATCGCTCACAATTATTTTAAACTTGTGATTTCCTACATCTTCATTTTTGGGTGTAATTATAAGGTCTGAATCTTCCAATTGTAGAAATTGACCATCTGAGATGGATTCATCTATTTCATATGATACAGCAATTTCATCATTAAGATCTATGTCTGAATAGTATAAGTCCAATGGAAGCGAAAGTATTGAATCCTCAAATACGGTTATTGCTGGAAAATCTTCTATAAAAAATGGAGCATCATTAACATTGCCAACATTTACATTTAAGTCAATGGAGTCTTTTAATCCAAATTTGTCTGTAGCGTATAGTGTAAAATTATGTTCCCCCACCTGCATATTGGTAGGAGTTAAAAATAATGTTTTATTCTCTACATGAATCCAATCTACCTCTGATGATAAAGAAAGTACAATAATCTCATTAAGGTCATTGTCGGTTAATTGATTTTCATTAAAGCTTAAAATAGCTGTAGAATCTTCAGATATTGCCAGGTTCATATCTGGAATAGTAAAAACGGGATGCTCAGGCCTATCTAGAATAGTAAGGTTAAAACTCTCTGAGACTGATATTCCGGCCATGTCTATTGCTTCTACAGTAGCCTGGATTTGCCCTATCATAGATTTAGAGCCCTTGATGAAGAAGCCATTTTCAGTAATTCCTGACTGTTCGGGTACATTTTCTCCGTTCAGGGTAATGGTGTAAGAAAGCTTGTCGGACTTGTCTATATCGTAAAAAGAAGAATCGTCAAAAATGAATTCGTAGATTTCATCTTCATATATCTCAGAATCTTGTACGTCAATGGTTTTTATTGGGGCGTCATTGACGTTTATAACATCTATTTGAAAGCTGAGAAAGATTTCTGTATCGTTTTCATCCTTTATTAATAGTTGAACTGTATTATTACCTACTTCATTGTTAGTTGGTTCAATCTTCAAAATTCCATTATTCAGCTCTATCCAACTCTGAATGTCGTTATTCAAAAACTCAATAATAAGATTATCTCGGTCTGGATTATTGATAAAGGTATTGATTGATAAAAACCTGATGTCATCTTCATCGATCGCAATTTGCGCAGATTGATTTTCTTTAAGAGTGATTGGGTCGTTAGCTGCAGCAACGTGAATAAATGCTTTTCGGTAGTAAGAAGGAACTCCATCTATCTTTATAAGATATTCGAAGATATCAGTGCCATTACTATTGAGATTAGGTTCATAGGTCAGAACAAAATTGGATAGTTCGTAATCTATACTAGATAAAGGGGTATCACTATTTTTAAGAATGCCTTTGTCAGGCGTCTTTAGAATTTGAAATGAAAAAGTCTCGTTTCCTGCTTCAATATTCTCGATAATTTGATCATTTTCCATCAAAAGAACTTCATCCTCCAAAGTATTAAAAGAAAGCTCATAAGGTGGTATTGGTTCGATCTTGATTCCGCTAATCTGAAAATATTCAGTATTTAATTGAAAATCGAGTGATTGATCCTGAATATACGTGAATGTTGAATAGCTAATATTTTCTCCTGAGCTACCATCAATCACCCATTCATTGGGTAAATTAATATTCTCAATACTTACCGATGTACTTATAGAAGTGTGCTCTAAACCTATTGTATCACCAAATAGAGTCAACTCGTAATATCCATTAGGAAGAGAAAGTTCATAATGAATATCCCTACCTTCAATAGCAGTGCCAAAAGGAATTTCAAGATCTAAATCATTCGTTATTTCATTGTAGGTTGGAATATCCGGTCCTTTAAAAAACAACACATTATCTACCAATTCATCTCCTCCTCCAAAATTATAAGCATATATTTTAGGCGATTTACTGGCACGCATAACCACGACCTGTATTGGATCGATAAGTCCACCAAAAATGAGCTGCAAAGTTGAAATTGAAGCCTCGCCAAGCACATAATCCAATTTCAAGTTTAGTATTGTTTCTGCCGCAGGATTAATTCTTATTGGCATTTGAAGGTTACTTATACTCAATCCCTCAGGTAGAATTAAATCTGTAATGAACGCTGGAGTTTCATCACTTTCATTTATAATATTTAATTGTATTTCATCCTCTTTATTTGCGCTTATTCTAAACGTATCCTGTATCAAAGTAATATTGGGGATTTCGATAGGCTCAAAATCCTCATCTTCAATAGTAATATCAAAGGCAAAGACTTCCATTGAGGTCAATTCGGGACCCCCGCCTTTATCACCAGAACCGTTAGGCACATAGGCTTTATTATTAAAAATTATTGCTTGAGTGCCATGTCTTGAATCTTGTAGGTTGCCCAACTGTCGCCAGGTTAGTGTATTTAAATCAAATGCTTCTGTCTCGGATCGGGCCTGATTTTCATCCTCACCTCCTGCAACAATTAACTCATTGAATAATATCCCACCGAAGGCACCAGCTCTTCCAGTAGGCAAGTCATCTTGGCCTTGGTTTAGCCATGTGTTATCATTGATATCATAGATATCAACAGCGGTGATGGTAGGGCTAAAAGTATTTATCTGTCCAGATCTTCTTCCTCCTACTATATAAACTTTTTCATCGTGGTAAGAAGCAAAGAAGTGATCTCGTGGGTTTGGGATGTCAGACAATGTTTCCCATTCATTGGTAATTAGGTTCATTCTGTCAACCCATTGTACCCAACCCGATTGATGCCCATCAAGTATTCCTGAAATTAAGTACAAATAATCATCTACTATGACAGCACCGGCAGATCCTCTTGGGCGCTCTATTCTAGGTCCTTTTGACCAACGGTCCTGAAAAACATCATAAATGTAAATATCTTCTACAGGGTCTTCACCTGGGAAATTTCCCGTAAAAGCTCCTGCTATATAAATAAGGTTATTATACTCCACTGCCTGAAAATGATGAAGTTCTATCGGGGGAGGGTTTCCCTGTGACCAACTATTCTGCTGAATATCATAAATAGAAACTGGCTTAATACCACGTCCACCGAGACTAACAAATTTGTTAGCAACTCTTAGTGCACCATTTTCATGCCTCTCAATGCTATTATTATTGCTTGAAGTAATATTCCAATCACCTGAAAAGCTATTATCAAAGTGTTCAACATGTATAAAATCCCAGGTGCCAATAAAGCTGGTGTCTAGCTGGCCAGATGAGCCAATTATGCCGATAGCTATTATTTCTTTAAATATTGATTCATTTAATGACTTGGTAGTAAGGAAATTGAAATGCTCACCGTCTGTGGAAAAACTAAAGATTGCGATTTCATTGATTTTATCAATGGCTATTTTCAAATCTAAAAAATCATCATCCATTATACTTGTTGTGATAAATGTACCTGATGATGTTCCATTTAATTCCTCTATAATTTTGAAGCCTAACTCTCCATTTTGTCCTCCTATTTCTAAGGAGATATAATTGTCTTGATCCCCGGTTCCAATAAAAAAGCCGTAGGATTGGTTGAAAAGGGATTCTACTGTCGAAAAAGATCCTTGTATTCTGCTTACTACTTGAAATAAATCAGGGGCATTATCATAGTCAAACCCAAACTGAAATGCGTTAAATTGATTATTTAAGTCGTTAAGAGCAGTGCCATCCGTAATTTCATCTATTGTAAACTTTAAGCCGGCACCTCCGACTGTCATTTTAGCTTCATCAAATAAGTCTCGATAATTTACTTCACCATTACTCATTAATCCCGTAAAGCCCCAGCCATTAATGCCACCATCATTGCTGTTGTCAAAATCATATATTACTGGGAAACCTGTATTTTTTCCATTAGCAGGATCTAATGGAAAAAAATCCTCCAAATCAAGTAGATTATCATTATCATCATCAGGATCTAGTGCGTTTGAAATGAAATCCTTATCAAAATCTCGTGGAGTGTGTGCTGGGTTGCACGGATTAGTACCATTTAATTCCTCATCATCATTGCTATATCCATCTCCATCATCGTCGTTTTGAGGATTCTCAAGGAGACATGTTTGAATATTAAAATCATTTGGGTCAAGAATAGTGATGTTGTCAGACACGTAATTGCAAACCCAAATAGTCCCGGGGAATTTATCAAAATCTCCTTGTGTGGTTACATCCAGTGGAATTATACCAAAATCCGATGCAAGGACTGTTTCTTTCGGCCCGATAAGGGAATTACCTTCTTCCGATAAGTGGTACCTTAAGAGTTTATTATCAAATGTAACTGCCAGTAAGTCTCCTAACATGGTGCTGTTAAAATTTGTAGCCTTATAAAGAGCTATACCATTAGTAGAATAAGGATGTGTAGCCAATGCACCATCTTGTGTTTCTGGCACCAGATATTGACAACTTGGGTCTTCTAGTCCCGGATCTACAGGGCTTTGCGGGTTAGACGGATTAAAAGTATTGTTTCTATTTGCTCTGGTAGGATTGGGGTGCCCTCCATAATAACCTTCATATGCTATATGATGAAGATTATCATATTCTGTTTTAGAATTATTCTCATTTACTTCGTTTGTACAGCCAGCAGCAGGAGTTCCTCCCCAGCCACTATTGGGGCCATTATCATAGGTGTAAATTTTACCATTATCACTCACTACGATATCATATACATTTCGCCAACCTGAAGAGTATACTTGCACAGGGCCATTAACTATAAGTCTAGCTTGATTTTTGCCATTATTACCGCCAAAAGGATCATTTTGGTCTTCGTACCCAATTTTCTGGCTTATATTCACTCTATCTTCATCATCAAGAGTTGGTAAATCATAGATATATTCGTCACCATATTGATCGATGAGCACTGGCATATTTTCTAATGCATCAAGGTCTACACTTAGAACAGCAGCAGCTAGAGCATATTCGGGTAAGAAGGTGAAATTATTTGAAGGAGCCCCTTTATTGGTATTTCCACCTGAAGTTACCAATAGCATATTCTTGGAGGGATGAAAATCCAGACCATTTAAAGAGTGGTTTTCTTCCGATCTGGGTAAACCCCTTACGATATCAATTTTTTTCCATTCATCATTCTCTATATAAAGCTTTGATATGATGCCTGAATTAGTATCGAGGTTTAAATCAGCCTTGCCTCCACCTCCTATTCGTGGGTCAGATGAGGTTACATAAATGATGGGGTCATTCGCTGAACCTGAGACCAATATGCCAGTTACTTGTCTGGTATTAATGGTTGGGTTATAGACACCATCATCATTATGATTTGGAATTTTTTGAATAAGATCAATAGTCTCATCCACGATAACCTCGTAAGTACCATTTTCTGTCCTGTTGATTTCTAATACATGGATTAATCCATTTTGTTGAGCAACATATAACCTCTGATCAGGGCCAAATTGTAAGGAGGTAGGATTATTGAGCTTGGAGAAATCTAGCTCTTTTGTGTTGAAAGAAACAAATTGAGAATGTGCACTAAGAATGAGTCCTAAAGTAAGAACGCAGCTCAGCAATAAAATCTTATAATACATTGGTAGATGGTAGTGATAAAATTATCACTAAAATAAACCAACAATGTCAATTAACTTTCTACCTCTCCTCAAAACTAAGCGCTGCGGAATTTAGGCAATACCTTAGGCCTGTTGGTTTGGGACCATCGGGAAAAACATGACCCAAATGACCGCCGCATCGCGCACATACGACCTCTGTCCTGATCATACCCAAACTTGTATCTTCTACTTCACCTACATATTTTTCATCTAACGGTGCCCAAAAGCTAGGCCAGCCGGTACCACTCCTGTATTTGGTCTTTGAAGAAAACAATGGCAGCTTACAAGCAGCACAGTGGTATTGTCCCTCTTTCTTATTATCCCAGTATTTGCCAGTAAAAGCCCTTTCAGTTCCCGCTTTTCGCAAAATGTAATATTCCTCTTCGGATAATTTCTCTCTCCATTCGGCTTCCGAAAGTTGAAATGCTTCAAAATCTGGTAAGCTTTTATTTAAGCCCTTTTTTTGTGTCTGTTCATCTTGCCCTGAGCATGCCTGAAAAACAGCAAATGAAATGAGGAAAATTATGGCGAGTCTCATAATCAGCTTTTGGTATATATACTGATCAGATAAAAAATAGTTCAAAAAAAAGAGGGCCAGCAGCCCTCTTCATTGATTTTAATATTTTTCGCGTTATTGTTGGTGTACATGTACATCCATTTGAGGGAAAGGTATTGATAATCCCTCATTTGCAAATTCACGATATACCTTTTCATTCATTTCAAAATGAACAGGCCATAGATCAGAGGCTTGTGTCCACACGCGCACAATGATATTAACAGAGCTATCTCCTAATGAACCCAGAGCAATGAATGGCTCAGGGTCTTTTAATATCCTTTCATCCGCGTCGATCAGTTTTTGCAGTACAGCCTTTGCTTTGTCATAATCATCGCCGTAGGCTATGCCAAATGTCCAGTCGGTGCGTCGTACTTCCTGCTGCGACATATTTGTCAGGTCAGAATTTGCCAAAGCGCCGTTGGGTACCCATACCACCTTCTTATCGAAAGTGTGTATAATAGTGTAGAAAATTTGAATCTGATGGACTGTGCCCAGATAGCCTTTGGCATCTATCACATCACCTACTTTAAATGGTCGTAATAGTAAAATGATAACGCCACCTGCAAAGTTTTGTAGTGTACCCTGCAAAGCCAGGCCTACGGCTAAACCGGCAGCACCAATAATGGCTATGAAGGAGGTCATTTCTACGCCAACCATGCTGATCACTGAAATCACCAGCATTACTTTTAGGAAAATAGATAAGAGGCTCTTTAAAAAAGGTGTGAGTGAAGGGTCCACTTCTCTTTTTTCCAATACTTTGCCCAGGCCTTTAAGCACAGCTCCGATCACCCAAAGACCTATGATGAGGGTCAGAATGGCAAGTATAAGTTTTGGGCCATACTGTACAGCCATTTCGATTAACTGATCAGTATATTTCTGAAGGTTGTCAGTTGATAATTCTTCCATTTGATTTTTAAGGTTAGTTATTGATTTTCTTCAGGATAAGGTATGTAAATAAAGTTGGTAAATTCTTTATCTACAACAAACAAGCAGCAATATTCGTCGGGATCTTTGTACGATTCCTCGAAAATGTCAACATTCTTATCCTCAATGAGTTTGCGTTGTAAAAATTCGTCAAGGTAGGTCACGTTATAATGCCAATTGGTGTCCAGTTCTCCTTTTTTGATGAGCGCCTGACCGATGGGCACCTCCTCCTTACTGATAGGAAAGATGGGGTACTTTGAAAAGCCCCGGTTCCTTATTTGGTAGGAAGCTTCTTTTAAATTGTCAGCCACCTTTACAAAGTCACTGGTTATTGTGCCTAAATATTTTCCGTTGAGTTCAGGATCGTTATCAAACATCATTTTTTAATTAATTGAACTACATTTTCTACATGTGCCGTATGTGGAAACATATCCACCGGCTGAACTTTACCAACAGTATATCCTTCACTTAGTAAGGCAATATCCCTGGCTTGTGTAGCCGGATTACAACTCACATAAACAATTTTCTGTGGTGCTATCTCCAGCAAAGTTTGAATAACACTGCCATGCATGCCTGCACGTGGTGGATCGGTGATTACGATCTGCGGATGCCCATGCTCTGCAATGAAAGGTGCTGTAAGCATATCCTTCATGTCGCCGGCAAAGAATTTTGTATTTGTAATGCTATTGATGGCACTGTTCTGTATGGCATCTGTAATAGCATCTTCCACGTACTCAATGCCAATCACTTTACTGGTACTGCGGGCGACAAAATTGGCAATAGTACCTGTACCGGTATATAAGTCGTAGGTGATTTCATCCCCTTTAAATTCACAAAAATCCTTTGCCACTTGATACAGCGCTTTGGCTTGCAAGCTATTGGTTTGGTAGAATGATTTAGGACTAATGATAAACTCCAAATCATCCATTTTTTCTACAATATGGTTCTTGCCGGCAAAAAGGACTACCTCCTGGTCGGTATAAGAATCATTGGCCTTGGTATTTATTATGTAGTGGAGCGAGCTAATCTGGGGAAACTGATCAGCCAGGGCTGTCATCACCTGATTAATTTGCAACTCATCGCTTTCTCCAAACTGTACGATCACCATATATTGGCCTGTAGTGCTGTTTCTGATGATCAGATTTCTTAGCAAGCCATGGTGTTCTTTGATGTCGTAAAAAGTGAGACTGTTGTCAATAGCAAAATTGTAAAGCCAGTTTCTTATCTCATTTGATAAATCACTCTGAAGGTGACATTTATTCAATTGAAGGATTTTATCAAATCGACCGGGTATGTGGAATCCCAGCGCATTATTATTAAAGTTTTTGCCACTTTCAATTTCCTCCCGCGTAAGCCAGCGGTTGTTGGAAAATGTAAACTCTAGCTTATTTCTATAAAATTCAGTTTGGGCAGGTTTTAATAGTGGCAGAGGCTCAGGAAATTCAAACTTGCCAATCCTTCTAAAGCAATCGATCACATGCTGTGCCTTATAGTCAGCCTGGTACTGATACTGGATATGTTGCCACTTGCAGCCTCCGCAAATTCCGAAATGCTCGCAGACAGGTTCGTTTCTTACTTCTGAATAATGGTGAAAAGCAGTAGGTCTCGCTTCGAGAAAGCTCTTTTTTTTCTTGTAAACTTCCAGATCTACGATATCGCCCGGGGCTACATCTTTTACAAATACGGCCATCCCATCGTGGCGGGCGATGCATTTGCCATCATCGGCCATTTTCTCGATTGTCACCTGAGGAATAGTGAAGTTCTTCCTTTTTCTGCCCATAGGGCTGCAAAATTACAATTTTCATAACCATACCGATTCATATTGAGGGAAATCCCTCGTATAATTGTTAAGAAGTAAATCTAACCTGTGGGTCGATTGATGAAGAGGATTCTATTTCTTATAGTGTTGGGAGCAATATCATGGCAGGGAATGGCCAATCATATTGTAGGGGGTGAGTTGGAATTGATTCATATTCAGGGGTTTAATTACCGGATAAATCTCATACAGTATTTTGATTTGGCGCAGGATGCCAACCCGGGTCCGGAGGCTTCCATCATAGTATACACCTACCGAAAAAGTGACGATGTATTGATGCGTCGCGATACGATTACCCTTCAGGGTACCGGTCTTGTACAATATACCAATATCCTATGTGTCATTGATGAATTAAGAACCCTCAGGGCGGAATACAGCAAGGAGATATTTTTGGATCCCGAAGAGTTTAGTGATGAAGAAGGTTATTACATGGTATGGGAGCGATGTTGTCGTAATTTTGCAATCACAAACATTCTGAATCCTGGCGGAACGGGTATGACCTACCTCCTTGATTTTCCACCGGTCACTAAAAATAATGAACCCTTCGTCAACTCATCTCCTCAGCTTTTTCCACCACTCAGTGATTATGCCTGTGTGGATCAACTGTACTACGTAGATTTCGCAGGTACTGACCTGGATGGTGATTCTATTACTTATTCTCTTACCACACCGCTGAACAGTACTGCACTGGTTCCGGTGCCTATACCCACACCTAGGCCTCATCCAGAAGTTCGATTCAGGCCCGGCGTTGATATAAACAATATGGTGCCAGGTTCACCATCATTACAAATCAATAATGAAGGTTTTATTACCGTTAGGCCAAATCGTGTCGGTCTATATGTTTTTTCAGTATTGGCTGAGGAATTCAGGGATGGAGAAAAAATCGGGCAGGTCAGGAGGGACTATCAGTTATTGGTAGTAGATGGGTGTAATCCCCCTGATCCACCTCAGGCATCAGTAAAAATACCCGGTGAGCCCGATTTTGACCCCCGATCACAGACATTGAATTATACAGTAGGAGCTGAAGACCGATGCTTCGAGTTTTTGGTAAGAGATAATTCGGCGGGTATTTCCCGCGTAAACCTAAGAGCCGAAGGTGTAAATTTTGAAGGTGATGTTAGCGATATTCTTTCTGTTAATTCAGGGTTTCTGCTAGGCACAAATGACACTTTAGTGGTAGAAGTATGTGTGGATAAATGTCCCTACATACAGGATGGCCCTTATGTCATCGACTTGATAGCTGCGGATGATGCCTGCCCACTGCCTCAGCAGGATACGGTTAGGCTCACTATCAATGTAGAACCACCACCCAATAATGATCCATTTTTTAGCAGCTTGCCGGCACCAGAAGAGCTCATTTTTATGGAAAATGAAAACCGGTCAGTGACCATCATTGGCGAAGATGCCGATCTTGATCCTTTGAGTATGACTATTGCGCCCGTGGGTTTCAATGCCGGTGAATTTGGCTTTGAGATTAATAATATCACTACTCAAAATGGATTGATAGAGCGTAGGTTGAGTTGGAATACCGACTGTGGATTGGCCAATTTGGGCGATTTGGATGTTTTTACTTTTCTGCTCCAACTGGAGGATGCTGACGAATGCAATTTTGAGGCAGGAGTGCAGCAGGAGCTTACCTTTTCTGTAGAGCTACCGGAGAATACAGCTCCCAAAGTAACCGCTGACATAAGCACTACTTCCATTACGGCAGCATTTAACTCTACGCTCAGCTTTGCTGTGAATGCTACTGATGCGGATGGGGATCAGATTGTATTGTCGGCGGTTTCTGAACAAGGAACCCTTGCACAATTAGGAGCTGCGTTTCCTACAGCACAAGGTGCCGGTACCACACAGAGCAATTTTACCTGGACAATAGATTGCGAAAATCCCTTTTTATCAAGTCAGGAATCATTCACCTTTCATTTTATAGCAGAAGATTTGGACGAGTGTCAGGATCAAAATGCGGATACCTTGACTGTAGAAGTTAACTTTGTAGTTCCTGAAAATAATGCACCTGTTTTTGATCCTATTGAAGACCTTGAGATTTTGGTAAACCAGCAATTCACCCTGCCAGTATCAGCGCGAGATGAAGATGGTGACTTTCTTACCCTTAGACTGTTAAGGCAGGTCTTCTTCGATAATTTTGATTTCCCAACTGCCAATGGGCAAGGTGTTGTTACCAGTAACCTTATCTGGACGCCCGATTGCAGTCTGCTGGGGCCCGGCAACAGCCCGGAGACTTATCAGCTTTCATTTCTTGTAGAAGACAATAGATGCCCTGAAGCCCTGTCTGATACCCTCAACCTGAGCGTGACACTAAGAGAACCAAGCATGGGAGAGGTTGCATTTAATCCTGCCAATGCATTTTCACCCAATGCTGATGGCTTCAATGATACATTTAGGCTTACCAACCTTGAACCACAAGAAAGAAACCTGCCTCCTGAAGCTTGTGATAACTTCTTTGAGTATATCCGGATAGTGGATAGAACCGGCAAGGAAGTATTTTACTCAGAGGAAAAGCAATTTTCGTGGGATGGTGAAAACCAACCTGCCGGCACCTATTATTATTTTGTCAAGTATACTCAGACTGAGTATAAGGGATACGTTACCATGGTGTATTAAAGCCAGTCTAAAATCCTATGCCAAACCTTAGTCCCTGGTCTGTAGATTGCCCATCAGTAAATGACCAATAGTAGTCAATGCGACCTACTTTAAATATATGTTCGATACCAAAGCCCAGTTCAATATAATTGCCAAGGGTAGGGGTATAAAGGTAATTAACACTTGCTACGCCCTGCACTTTAGTTTTCCTGACCAATGGTAGCTTGTTAAACAAAAAGCCATTGAAATGATGTGAATAGGTGCCGGTAACATATTCATCGGCAGTGCTGGCTGCATAATAATCCAATAATTGATAATTGCCGGCATTAAAATCAGTGATGTGAACTCTGGAGCCATTAAAATGTCTGAAATCAGGGAAATACATAGACTGTGCATTCACAAAATTGCCGTAGCTGGCAGTAATGGCACCATCCCCCAATAACCCAAAAGAGGCATCATGCCGGACTTCAAATTCAATTAAATCGTAATTGATATCACTACCAAGCATATCAATTCCCTTCTTATATCGAATATTTAGGTGTGGGTACTTCGTAGATACGATGTATTTCCGCTCTGGCCTGGAAATATACTGCTGCGCAAATCGTATTTTCCACAGCAATTGTAATGATAGAGCCTGATGCTCAGGAAAGGCGGTATTAAAAAGTTCGATATTGGCAGGTGAATTTGGTGAGAAAGCCCGATCACCTTCCCTAAAGAAAGAGAAATCCGCTGCATTGCTTAAGCTTGACCGGTTTGTATATTCCAAACTAGCCTCCATAAAAAAGCCATTGAAATACTCAAGCTGATGTTTAAACCGGGCATATTGTTTTTCATACAGCTTGAGATAATTTTCTCGAAGCACCAGCGTGTAAAATGAATTTACCCATGGTTTTATGGGGTCTTCCTCATTGATTTGTGAGACAAAACTTCCACCTTCCAAATCTACCCTGCCAAACTTTTTATTGTTATAGAGGTATACACCCCTGGCTCTCCCATAAAATCGCTTGCTGGCGAAACCATATCTGATTTCAGGAATGAGCCTGAAAAAGGGCTGACTTTCTCGCAACTGGGTATAAAGTAGCTTTAGGTTAATTACTGAGCCTTCTACGGTATTATACTGCAACATATTGGTGAGCGGCTCAAAGCTGTAATACGATTCTTTGTAGGAATTTCGATGCAGGTAGCCGGTTAGCAAAATGTTTTCAAGGCTGGCCTTATTTACCCTTGCATCCATGGAATCTTTGTAAGATTTGGATTCTACAATGGCCTGTATGCTGTCCTTGTACTGATAATCCAGCTTTTCAATCCTCGTTAAGGGGATGGGCCTAACCATTTCCCAGTAAGTCTCCGTTTTCTTGTTGGACTGATCTTCTACAATCAGAATTTCATTATTGAAAAACTTCTTGCCCTTTGGAAAAATCTCCTCTGCAGCCTCTTCAGCATCAATTTTGGGAGGTAATTCTTCAGCTTGCTTGTCAGCCGTTATTTTCTGGATCGGTTTTACTGGAGTATCTTCTTCCACTTCATCTTTATAAATGTCAGAAGGATAGGATGATTTTACTTCATAGTTGGAATGAACGGCCATGAAATTGCCTTTTCCTTCAAAGCCAAACACATCCAAATCAAAAGTGAATTTCTGAGAGAGCATCATCCAGATGCCCGGGTCTACCGGTGCATAAACCTGCTTGATGGATAAGCTATCAATAAATTCTATTTGATTGCTTTTGGTAAGCAGCAGGTCCACGCTGTGGATTCGCCAGCTATTTTCTATGATGTAGATAAACCCTGAAAATGCAGGATCGTTGGGTCGCCTTGGAATTACTTTTATTTTGTTGATCGTTTCCCCATCTTCCTGAAAAATGCCGGCCAGCTCATAATCATAAAAGAGAAATGCATTATTGGCAATTGGTGATATAATGCCCCTTTCGGTTAGTCCTTCCTGGGTGAGGATATTTTTATAAAAGTTGACGAGCATTTCGGATGCCTGGTTGTAACTGAAGGCGCGATTGTTGCCACTTACCTTCGAGGAAATGACCCTTTCCTTGATTTTGTCAGGCTTTAAGAAAAAGAGCTCTGAGATAGATTCGGATAAATACACTATGCCGGTATCTACAGGCACTGTAAAGCCCAGAATTTTATCAGGCTTTTTAGTGATGGTTTGCATACCCTTGATGTACACATTGCACTTGTAAGCAGCGACCTCCTCCAGGTGGAACTTCCGCTTTTTTATAGCCTGTGCAATCACATAATAAGCAGGGTCTTTACCGTCACCAGACACTACAATTTCTTTGAGCTGTATCACCTCAGGCTCTAATTGAACATTAAAAGTGGCTTTTTCACCTTTATTCAGCGCAACCTCAAACACCTCAGCCTGGTAGCCAATGTATTGGAAAACTACTTGCTGCTTTCCGGCAGGGATCTCAAAAAAATACTCACCCTGTATATTGGTTGAAGTACCTTGAGAGGTGCCTTTTAGGTAAATTGTAGTAAATGGAAGGGGCTTACCTTGCTCATCAGTCACATGTCCCCTGATCATTTGAGCCTGGGTGAAATTGGCAATTGTCACTAAACATATAAATGGTAAAAGTATTTTAAACATAAGCTAATGCCTCTTCCAAATCGGCAATTAGGTAATCACTATCTTCTAACCCAACGTAAAAACGAACCATATTGATTGGAAGTGTGGTAGCCCCATAGTTTTGAGAATTATATAGGGTTACTGCTGGAAATATCAACGACTCATAGCCACCCCACGAACAAGCCATCATAAATTTTTTAAGCGAATTGCAGAATTTCTCCAATTTGTCTATCTCTTTGGTTTTTAGTGTGATAGAAAATTGTCCGGCAGGTTTTTTAAGATATTTTTTGGCTAATTCCAGCTGCGGATTATCCTGGCTATGGGGATAGAATACCCTTTCGATCTTGGGGTGCTTGGCTAGATAATCTACCACAAGCGGTGTAGTTTCACTCACGCGTTGCATGCGTAGGGGCAGCGTACGAAGGCCTCTAAGCTGTAGCCATGCGGTAAAGGGAGAAATTATCCCACCAAAGGTCATAAATTCATTTTCAAATATTTTTTGAAGATGTGCTTTGCTACCACACAAAATACCTGCAATGGCATCTCCATGCCCACCAATATATTTTGAGGCAGAATGAGCAATCAGGTCAATGCCAAAGTCTGCCGGATTGCAATTAACAGGGGAAGCATAGCTGTTGTCCATCAAGGTGATGATGTTATTTTCTTTTGCCAGCATTGCTACAGCCTCAATATCCTGCATTTCAAAAGTCCATGAGTTAGGACTTTCCAGCATAATTAGCTTAGTATTGGGCTTGATTTCAGCTTTGAAATTGTTGACGTCACTTCCATCTACCCAGCTTACTTCCACGCCAAAGCGGGGTAGCAGCTGCGTCAACAACTTTGCTGTCCAGCTATATGGTTTTTGCACGCAGATCACATGATCGCCTGCGCTGGTCATGGCGGTGATGGCATTAGACACGGCAGCACTTCCGGAGGCAAACACGAGACAGTCTTCTGTTTTTTCCAGGGCTGCCAGCTTCTTTTGTAGCATTTGTGTGGTTGGATTTACACCCCTGGTATAGAATGGTTCCTCACTTTCATGAGCTAGCGTGTGGCGCATTTGCTCTACCGTATCAAAGCAAAAATTATTGGATGGAACAATAGGAGGTGTACCTGCACCCCAATAATGCTCTCGTTGCTCACCCAGATGAAAATATATATCAGATTCGGTCATACCTTTTTAGGCTAAATTAATCATCGCTATGCAGACAACTATATCAATTGATTTTAATACATACAATAGAATCAAATTTTTGCAGAATGCCTGCCAAAGGTGATTTATGTTTGTATCTGGCATAAAATAAAAAGCAATATGCAGGACAAAGTGGTAGTGATCACCGGTGCATCTTCAGGAATAGGAAAAGCTCTGGCCCTGGAATTTGGGCAAAAGGGCTCCAAAATCGTATTTACTGGAAGGAATGAAGAAAGAGTAAACCTGGTTTCAGACGAATTGTCTAAAAATGGCATAGAGAACCTGGGCCTTGTACTGGATGCGGCCAGTGAGGATGATAACAAGAAATTGATTGAGGAGACCATCCAAAAATTTGCTTCCCTAGATATCTTGATATGCAATGCCGGAATATCCATGCGGGCACTTTTTGAGGATCTTTCACTGCAGGTTTTTAAGCAAGTAATGGATATCAACTTTTATGGAGCTTTATATGCTACAAAATATGCACTGCCACATATCATCAAATCAAAAGGGTCAATCATAGGGGTTTCTTCTATCAATGGACATAGAGGCACACCGGCACGTAGCGCTTATACAGCCTCCAAGTATGCAATGCAAGGATTTTATGAAGCCCTGAGAACGGAGGTAATGAAAAAGGGTGTGCATGTGCTGGTAGCTTGTCCGGGTTTTACTGGTACCAACATTAGAAATACAGCATTGACGGCTTCAGGTGAGGTACAGGGTGAGTCCCCGCGCGATGAGCAGAGTATGATGACCGCCGCAGAAGTTGCACAGGCTATCTACAAAGCAACCGTGAAGCGTAAAAGGGATCTGATATTGACCACACAAGGCAAGTTAGCAGTGTGGTTGAATAAAATTATCCCCGGCAGGATGGATAAGATTGTTTACAATGTAATGGCCAAAGAGCCGGATTCACCTTTTAAATAGTTAGGCAGACTCAAGGTAAGCCTGTGGTTTTTTCCCAAATCGCTCAAAAAACAACCTCGAAAAATAGGCACTACTCTCAAAGCCTACCTCTTTAGAGAGGGCAGATACCTTACTTACTGCTTTCTTTTGCAGGAGTTCCATCGCATATTGGAGCTTTATTTCCCGGATCAACTGATTTGGCGTCAGCCCTGTAGAGGTTCCGATTTTCCTGTACAATTGTCGCTCACTCATAGCCAGATGATCTGCAATCTGAGCGATATTGATATTATAGTTGCCAATATTGGCCTTGATATAATCCCTAATTTGAACGATAAGATTATCATCATCCGAAGAGACCACCTCAATCTCATCTTCTTTTTGGTGCCATTGCCTGCGGCTAAGGTAGTTCTTAATCAAAACCTGTACCCTCACTTTGATTTCTTCAGCACTAAAGGGCTTTGTGATGTAATCATCTACGCCCATTCTCAGGGCGTGTAGCTTATCCTGCTCGCCCAATTTAGCGGTGAGTATGATGACAGGGATCTGCCGTAACTCCTCATCAGCTTTTAAATTTTCTAGCAATGTGGCACCGTCCATTTTTGGCATCATGAGATCCGAAATAATCAAACTTACCTGAGTGTGTTTTAATTTTTCGAGCGCCTCTTCACCATTTTGGCAAAACACCAACTTAAAATCATCTTTAAAAACAATATTGAGGTACTCCCGCATATCGGGATTATCCTCTACTATCATGATTTTATTAAGGCCCGAGGCATTGATGTCTGCCATCAGGTATTCAAGCAATTGCTCCGTTTTATTGATTGCTGAATCTTCTTTTACAGGATTAATGCTCTCGCTGGATACTGGAAGTGCCACAGAAAACACACTTCCCTGACCAATCATGCTAGTAGCGGTGATGGTGCCACCATGAAGCTCCGTGAGTTCCTTAGCCATAGCCAAACCCAGCCCCGTACCCGGGTTGGGTAGGGTGCCATCCAATGATACCTGGTAAAATCGATCAAAAATATATTTAAGCTCCTCCTCGGGAATACCAATACCCGTGTCCTGTACATCGATAATAAGAAAATTTCTATCCTGATTATGACTAACCTTAACGGTAACAGTGCCCTCTTCCGGCGTAAACTTCAAGGCATTGATAATCAGGTTGTTGATTATTTTCTCAAACTTTGATATATCCAGGTCCACATGGATATTGTGGATTTGGCCGTAGCTGATATTCAAATCGATTTTCTTTTCTTCTGCCAACGAGTGGAAGGAGAATACAATGCGCTCGAGTACCGGTAATATCCGTGTCGACTTTGCATCAATGTTGACATTGTTTACCTCCATTTTAGTTAATTCAAACACCTCATCAATCAGTTTCTGAATTTTACCGCCATGACTCTTGGCAAGCTCCAGCTTTTCTTTATCCTCGTCTGAAAGTTTTGAACTGTTGCTTTTAGATAGATTCTCAATCATACCCAGCAAGATTGTGAGTGGCGTACGCAGTTCGTGTGAGATGTTGCCAAAAAACTTCGATTTTAATTGGTCACTTTTTTCAAGCTTGGCAGCCTGCTCACTGATAATTTCCCGGTCCTTCTCAGCCTGTTTTTTCTGGGATAATATCTTTCTGTAGGCTACAAATAGCACAATAGCGGAAATCAGAATGATGAATACAATTACAGCCAGGGAGGTATTGTAAATTTTCTGACGTTGCAACTGCGCTTTTTGAAGTTCAGCCTCGTTTTTTAATTTCTGATTTTCTGCAGCCTGCCTTGCGTTTTCATACTTGGCCTGAATTTCATTAAACTGCCGGTTCTGACTAAGGGTAAATACGCTATCGGAAATTTCATCCTCTATCTTGTGATATTTAAGTGCATTCTCAAAGTCTTTTTTGAGTTCGTAGGCTTCAGCAAGGTAGCCATTGTTATTGATCGCAAGTTGAACGATTTGTAGTTGATCGGCAATCTGCAATGCTGCTTTAAATGCAGCAATGGCATTGTCATAGTCACCAATTTTTGTGTAGTACTGGCCGAGAAATTGTCTGTTAAAGCCCATTTCTCTGGTGTCTCCGGCCTCTCTGATCAATGATTCGCCTTTCTTAAGATAATAATAAGCACTATCTCTTTGGTCAGTATCAATATAAAGTGCACCCAGACTAGTGTAGTTACTTCCGAGGGATGCCTTGTTACCAAGTGCCTTATAGATTTCTATGACATTCTTGTAGGTCTTTTTGCAATCATCAATCTGATCTTCCTCACAATAGATGATCGCCATATTGCTCAAAACCATTGCTTCACCTGCGGCATCTGCTATTTCATTATAGAGATTTAATGCCTTTTGGTAATCTTCTAAAGCTTTTTCATGTGCGCCAAGGTAATTGTTAGAGTTTGCAATGTCATTGTAGGTATGGGCAGTTCTCAATTGGTCTCCAACCTCCTCAAAAACATCAAGTGCCTGAAGATACATCTCCATCGCCATGGCATGGTTATCCTGATAAGAGTAAAAATGCCCGGTTCTTCTTATGATATCAGCCAGGTAGTTCTTGTCTTTCTCCGGGTCGAAATATCTGCGAGCCAGTTCATAATAATGTTTTGCTGAGTCATAATCATTATTGTAAAATGCCATCAGGCGGCCCATGGTAAAATAGCTATTGGCCCTTAGAAAATCATATTCCATTTCACCGGCCAGTCTTACAGCTGATTTGGCATTTTCGAAGCACCTTTCGCTATTGTTGTCCAGTAATGCCAGCTCAATATGAAGCGCTACCCTGAGAGAATCAGAAATATTGTTAGACTGCAGTACCTTTTGCAGGCTATCTAATTGGGCGTACGAATTGAAAGCAAGAAATAGTATCAGCATCAGGCTGATAATTCCACGATTGACTGACTGCATTGTTAAATATAAGCAGAAAATGAATTAGAAGGCAGGAGCTTTTATCTGGGAGCTGTCTAAAATTTGATTTTATCGTATTCTTAGCAAGCTATTGCTTCTAACGTAAGCCAGTTGATCATTATGACGGATAAGGGTCCAAATATTTTCTTCGTCCAAGATATCAACTTTATGTCCTTTATCGATGATGGTTACCAGGTCAGAACCAGCGCTTGGACCTTCCATTAGGTAGACTTTATTTTGAGCGACTATGCCTTCCTGAAAAGGTTGACCGTAATTAACAATAATGCCCAGGAGCAATACGAGTAAACTGGTGAAAATGGCAGAGTAGAGCGGTCTGCTGTGGCTTTTGAAACGCTTCCATACCATTATAAACATGAAAAGGCTTATTGCCATCATTAGCCCATATACTATTTCCACATAGTATTTTCTGAGTTGTGTAAGCAAATAGCTTAGGTCATCCTGTTCGTATCCAGACAGGTTTTGTTGCTCCGAAATTTTATTCATTTTATCCAGCACCAGATCATCGTAGGTTTTTAAATAATAGGTCTGTAAATAAAATAGAGCCATCTCGTACTGGCCTAACCCTTCTTTGATGTAGGCCATTTTCAAAAGCATCTGGCTGGTATATAGTTTTTCTTCTTCGAATAGCTGCTCGTATAGCTCGTAAGATTCCGTATACTTACGCTGTGCAAACAGGGAATCCGCCTGGTTTAAAAGGCCAGACGATGGTTGAGCCCAGGAGAGCTGAAAGCAACCGAAAAAAAGCATGAGCAGAAATCTAATTTTTTTGCTTAGCATGGGTTGTTATTTGAAATCCTTCTACCTACTTTTGCAACCGCAAATTACTAAAAGGGCTTGAGAAATTGTAAACATTAAGCCTTATCAATTGCTTACTGAAATATGATTCGCTAGCTCAGCTGGCAGAGCATCTCCCTTTTAAGGAGAGGGTCCCGGGTTCGAGCCCCGGGCGAATCACTCAAAGCCCTTTTTAAGGGCTTTTTCTTTTTCTACACTTTATTATTTACTTTCATCCGCTGATTTATTTTTATTTCACTACTACTCAATAAAATCTAGGTATTGTGAGTCAGGAAAATATTCATAGCCAGTATATGCTTCAGGCCGTAGATGTGGCTAAAGCTGCTCAAACACCTTTCGGGGCTGTACTCGTGCATGGTACAGATATTTACAAGGCCGCCAATACCGGGTCAGTGGATGGAAAAATCCACCATGCGGAGATCAATGTGTTGCTGGATGCCTTGCCTTTGGAGAAAAAACATAAGCTTATTTTATATACTACCTGTGAACCATGCCCCATGTGTATGGGTGCCGCCATATGGTCAGAAGTAGATGAAATATATTATGGTGCCAATATTGAATTTGCTACCCGCCATCTGAAGCAAATTTTACTGAAAGCCAATGAAGTGCAGCGCAGATCTTTTCGTAGAATGAAATTAGTAGGGGGTATCGAGGCTGATGCCTGTGAAAAGCTGATTTTAGAATTCGCATCCTAAAAGGCAGGATTCGGTTGCCATCTGGCAGGATTTTGAATTTGAGAAACAGGATTTTTATTCATTTCCATACCAATCAGCCCTAAAATATACTTTTATTCATATCGAATATAACTAAATCAAGAAATTCAAAATCCTGCCATTTACGGTATTCAGAATTCACTCATCTGCCAGCAATGAATATTGGCAGAAAATTGAAGTAAGTTGTCAGATTTTTTAATTCAGCACTTCTTTTCTTTGGTATGTAATCATTTGAAAAGAACAATGAATTATATCTGGTACAATCCTCTTCTGAGCTCTTATCAATATGGAAACCTCAGAGATTTTAAGGTACTAGCCTTAAGTAGCAAATGCCCGGAACGGTTTACCTTATTAGATAGTTTTCAAAGGTCTGACGAAAAGGTGATGACGGCAATCGCAGATCGATTAAACAGAATGCATTCAAGATATTTATAAGAGTATATTGGCAGAAGGCCAATCTTTCCATAGCTGGTTGAACCCCGGGGTAGTACTCCGGGGCTTTTTTTTGTAAAGGGGTATACCTATTTTTATCAGGCTTTTCAACCAGCGTCATCCATGAAATTCCCCATTTATTTATTTTTTATTGGGATATTGGCCTTGCTTTGTCAGCATGGTCACGATATTCATGCACTTCCCAATCAATATTTGGACGATTCGGTAAAAATCGATCAGTTGAACAATAAGGCTTGGGGCTACAGAAACAACCACCCGGATTCTACGCTATTTTATGCACAGAAGGCATTTTTAATTGCGGACTCTATAAATGCAGTTGAGCAACTTATTCAAAGTCATAATTATATCGGTATAGCCCATAGAAACCTGGGCAATTTTACCAGAGCATTTGAAAGCTATATGGCAGCATTCAGATTATCTGAGGAACATAATAATGAGGCACAAAGGGGCTATTCCCTTATCAATCTGGGCAACCTGGCGCTCTACCAATCCGATTTTGAAGGATCTCTGGATTATTTTAAGGAAGGTCTCGCCACTGCCATACAACAAAATGATTCTTCTATGACTGCCTACTGCTACCTGAACCTGGGTAGGGCCTACAGAGCTTTAGGAGAATATGAAATTGCTTTGAACCAGTTTGAATATACCCTTGGAATAAGGGAAGCCATGAATGATACTGAGGGCATAATTACCACAGAAATCGATATGGCCGAGGTTTTTAGACTTGATAAGGATTTTGAACAATCATTGGATTATTATAATCGATCCATAGATAGGGCTCTGAAAACGGATAATCAAAGTGCTGCTGTTTATTGCTACAATAATATTGCTCTGATCTACCATGATATGGGCAATTATCAAGAAAGCCGGCGATATGCTAACCTGAGCTTGCAAAAGGCCAATGAGATTAATTCAAAAAATGATCAACGCAAGGCCATGCTGACCCTCAGTAAGGTCAATGAAGCTACCGGTAAATTTGAGGAGGCACTTGCTTACCATCAAAATTACACTCAGTTGAATGAAGAGATATTTGGTGAGGAAAATATAAGAAAGGTGGAAAGGCTGAGGGCTCAATATGAAAATGAAAAAAAAGAGGCCGAAAACAAATATCTCAAAGAACAGGCGAAGCTCAATGAAGAGATTATTTCCCGTCAGCAAACGATTATCATTCTGATTGGTGCTGGTATCCTTTTACTGCTGGTGGTCGCAATTCTTTCTTATTATGCTTTTATAACCAAGAGCAGACTATCTAAAAAAATTGAAGGGCAAAAGCTGCAAATCGAAAAAGACAGGGACCTGATAGAGGCTCAATCCAAAAAACTGGAGGCTTTGGATAAAGCCAAATCACGCTTTTTTGCCAATATATCGCACGATCTGAGAAGTCCTCTTGCTTTGATTATGGGCAATATCGAAAACATTAAACTCGAGGAAGGCAATCACCTTACATTGAATGCACAGGATGATCTGGAGATTATTGAGCGCAATAGCCGCCGTTTGCTAAATCTTACGGATGAGATCAACGACCTAACCAAGCTTGAAGAGGGCAAGCTAAAGCTTCATCGAGAGAAGATCGCTTATAAGCAATTTGTGGCCGAGCTGGTGAATTTATTTAAATCATCAGCTGAATTGAAGGGCATTGAATTAATGTATAAAGATGAGGATGAGTTTGAATTAGAAGCTCATATCGACACCCGTCAATTTGAGAAAGTACTGTTTAATCTCATATCCAATGCATTTAAGCATAGCCACAGAGGAGATTCCATTCAAGTAATACTTAGCTATGAGGATGGGTGGATCCATACTAAAGTGGCAGATACAGGAGAAGGTATTGCTGAGGATAGTTTGCCCCATATCTTCGATCGTTTTTATCAATCCCCCAATAAGCACTATCAATCTAGGGAAGGACTAGGCATTGGGCTGGCCCTGGTCAAAGAAATAGTGGATTTGCATAAGGGTGAAATTTCAGTAGAAAGTGAATTGGGTGTGGGTACTACATTTACAGTGACTGTGCCTGGCAACAAAGTATATGAAACAGATGCGCTGCGCTATTTCGAAAACACCTTTAGCCGTGAAAGAAGCGAACTGTTAACCAACGATACGAAGCAGGATAATGCTCCAAGGAATAAACTCGTCCCCGGGTTTACTGATGACCAAAGAGAAGCTGTACTGGTAGTGGAAGACCATAGTGAGTTAAGAGCCTATGTCAGAGATTTGATCAGTGAAGACTACAAGGTGTTGGAGGCAGGCCATGGCAAGGAAGCCTTGCAGATCCTCGACAAACACAAGGTAGATTTAGTCATCACTGACCTGATGATGCCCTGGATGGATGGCTTTGAACTCCTTGAAGCGCTGGGTGAAGATGAAGTGCTTAAAAAAATACCGGTGCTGGTGATCTCTGCTCGCACTACCGATGAGGACAAGGAGCGCGTATTATTTCAGGGGATCAACGAGTTTCTTCAAAAGCCCTTTAATAAACATGAACTTCTGCAAAGGGTGAAAAACCTTTTGGCACTAAAGGACAAATGGTACAATAATACACCGGCCCAACTTCTAGACAAGCGCATCAATGATATCGAGCATATCGAAATTGGCTTGCTGAAGAAAATCGATAGCCTTATCGTGAACAGCATCGCTGATTCCAATCTGAGTGTGGCTATGCTGGCAGATACCATGGCCGCTTCAGAAAGGCAGGTGTACCGTATGATCAAAAAGCTGACAGCTATGACACCCCTGGAATATATCAGAGAGGTGAGGTTGAGGTTTGCCGATGAGCTCATCCGAAAAGGTAAAGTCAAAAACGCCACAGAGGCAGCACGTGAAATAGGCATGAAAAATGTAACTCAGTTTAATCAGCTTTATGAAAGGCGATTCGGGAAAAAACCGGTTGAGCTATTAAGCTAGCGACTTAAAATTACCCTCTGACCCTGTATCTGACCTTCATAATTGATCCTTACGATATACATTCCATCATCTACTGCTACGCCTCGGGTGTCGGTACCATCCCAGCTTACAGCATTTTCACCTTCATACAATAATCCATTGTACAAGTTTTTGATGTGTCTGCCCATCGTATCAAATATGGTTACAAATACCTCCCCCTGGCTTGGTAGTGAGAACGATACCCTGACCTGTTGCTGAAAAGGGTTAGGGTAGGCGGGGCCTATTGCAAAGGTTGGCTGATCCAGCTCAAGATTGATTCTTTGGGCGTCTTCTACAAAAGTCTCATACACACCATTACCATGTGTGGCCACAACGAGTTTGCCATCCATGGCCCTGTAGTCCATCATAGGAACTACCGATCGGCCAATGCCATCTATCGATTCCTGCTGCCAGGTAAGGCTTTCAAGTTCTGTATTGGTGCTGAATAACCCACGGCTGGTTCCCGCAAAGTATTTGTATTCACCATTTTGCAAGGGTACAATTTCGGCCCAGCGTACGCTTGGCCCATTTCCGGTACCATCGGGGTTCGCCTCCAGGTTAGCGCTGATATTCACAAAGGTATTGCCACCATCCATAGTGCGGAAGAGACTGGGTACGTTGTAATTGGAAAGCACTACCAAAGCATGATTGGCATCTAATGGGTCAAGCGCTATCCTAATAATATAGGCATTTTCTGGTAGAGCTGAAGATGATATTTCGGTAGTAGCAGCTTCCGGTGCATGCGCATTTTCTACTTTGAAAAGTCGGCCATTAACAGTGCCATAATAAAGGATGTTTGGTGGGTTTGTGCTGATTTCCAGGGCACTGATGATGCCTTCTGATATTCTGGTATCAGGTAGACTTTCCCAGTTGACTTCTGTTTTTCTGTTTTCACCTGCCGGTATTTGACTCAGGTTATTATTTCGCCAGATTCGATCACCTCCTGCCAGGTACATTCTATTATTATTGTATGGATCCAGCACAAAAGGATTGATAAATAAATACCCCTGCCCCGGTGTATTACCTCCTCCAATCGGGTCTACCCGAGCAAATGAAGTAAGCTGGGTATTTCTGTTAAAGGTAACTCTGAAAATTTGTGCGTTCTGAAAGGAGTAATATTGGTAAAGGTTATTTCGAGTGAAAGCAGAATAGCCACCATCTCCACTCCAGGTTTTATTCCAGGGTACATTTTCGTCGGCGATGGACCGCAGATAGGAACCATTGTCCTGCATACCTCCATTGATCATCCCACCACCATCACGATCCAGGGAAATGGTGTAAAACTGGGAACTTATAAACCCATTGTTAAGGCTTACCCAGGTAGGTTGAGTTGCACGATTGTTGGTAGTCAACCTTATGCCACCATCATTGCCCGTGAGCATTCGGTCAGGATCTGAAGGATAAAAAACAATGGCGTGCTGGTCGGGATAATGGCCCTCAAATGGTGCTCCTTCGCCACCGGGTTCATAACCACCGATCCAGGCCGTATTGGCACTGGATGAGAATCCATCAATTGACCTATACAGATTGGTGCCACCCAGGAAAACCACATTTTCATCCTCCGGGTGTAGTTTAATAACCATATTGTAAGAGCCCTGGCTGTCATAATCACCAAGTCGATCATCAAAATCCGGGATATTCTGACTCAAATTGGTCCATTGTCCGGTAGTGTTTTCACTAGCAGCTTCATTATACTGCCATAGCTGGCTGGGTTCGCCATCCATCATCACATAAAGGCGCCTTTCGTTGCTGGGTGCGGTTGCCATCACTATCCTAAAGAGGTTATTAGGTAAGCCGACAGGAGATATTTTTGTCCATCGTAAGCCATCGTAAGACCTGTAGATGCCACTTTTATTTCTTTGAAAACCTGCCGACGTAAAGCTGCCTATGGCCGCATAGAAAACCCCTGATTGTGTAATTAGAATATCAGTAAAATGGGGATGATCCGACCCATTGAAGTCAGTAGTATCATTCACTTGTGACAATAAATCGTCACCCAATACAGTCTGCCACGTAGCACCTCCGTCAGCACTTCTAAGTATGCCACCAAATACAGCTGCATACACTTCATCGGTACTATCAGACCTATGATTCACGACCATATTCCAAACATAGCGAAAGGGCGTATTGAAATTATTAAGTTGATCATCTGCTGTAGAGGGTAACTGAAACCAGCTTTGGCCGCCATCAGTACTTTTAAAAATACCATCTCCCCGGTAAGGGGCAGCACTGGCAGAGGCACTGTTGCCCCTTAGTTCGCCCGTACCATGATACCAAATATTTTCCCGGCCCGGTCTGATATCCTGCACCAGGCAAGTAGCACTATTGATGGATTGAGGATGAGAAGTTTGCTGCCAGGAGCTGCCACCGTCGGTTGATCGCCACATGTTGCCTGATACACCACCGGCAACAATCACTGATTCATCCAATACATCAAGGGCTAGTGCGCGGGTTCGTCCCCCAACATTAAAGGGCCCGGCAAATCTCCAATCTTCCTGCTTTACCCTCAGGTTGCTTCTTGAATTCTCCCTATTGAGGCGATCCACAAATTGCTGCTCTTTTTGGAAGATGCCTACAGGAATTACGCCTGAGCCGGGATCGATGAGCTGACGCAATTCATAATTAAAGCGCGCATTGGGGTCTTCATTGGTACCAATGGCAGAGGGCATTTCTACAGGTACGACGAGTTCTGAATCTGGTTCGATCTGGCAGGCAGGTAAAATGCTTGCAATAACCAAGATAAAAAAGATAAGGTTGCGGCTAATACCCCTCGGAGATTGAATCATGCTGGCTAAACTAATCGTCCGAGCGTTGGGTTCCGTCCACTTGCAAAATAAAATCAGGCCCAAATGCCATGGATGGTGTACTAAAGCCGGACGGCACCTTTGATGATCCCAAACCCTCCAGTGCCATCAATGCTGTAATGGATGTTAGCTTATAGCTTTCTGGAGTAATAAGGTGTGCCCTTACTTTTTTCCCTTCAGCATTGGATACTTCACCCCAAAGGTAGCTGCTACCGGTATCGCGCAACTTTTCGTCAGGGCCATGTATTGTTTTTTCAATTTTATTCCTGATCATCTTCTGTATCCACTGCCACTTAAAAATCCATCGAATGGAATACAGTGTTTTCATTGTGCTCACCTGTTTGGGGTGTACTCCGGTATAGATGACAATATTTGGGATTTGGGTACTGTACCATGCTGTAGATACGTCTCCCCAGGGTATGCTCACGAAGGTGGTGGGTTTGCCATTAACCTGTTCCTCTCTGGTTTTATAGGCACCCGGCACCTCCTTGAGTTGACCATTTTCCCTAATCATACCACCTTTATGCATATTTTCAGCCATGGTAAGGGCCGTACCTCTGCTCAGTTGGGAAACACCCTTGAAGCCCATTTCAAGATGCGTAGCATTCAGCATTTTTGATTTCAAATAAGCAGCCAGGCAGTCACTGGGTACCACATCAAATCCCACACCCGGCATAAGGACAATGCCGGCTTTTTTGGCCTGCTCATCCATGCTGGCAGCCAATTCAAACACCTCAATTTCTCCTGTAATATCCAGATAATGGGTCTTTTGCCGGATGCATGCTTCCATCATTGGCCGGGCTGTTTTTGAGAAAGGACCGGCACAGTGAATGACAGCATCGACTTTTTGCAAAGCATCAGCCAATGCATCTTCCTCTTCTAAGGAAAAACTGAGGCACTCAAGGCCAAGTTCTTTGGCCAGGGCCTCTGTTTTTTCTTTATCTCTGCCAGCCAATATCGGGGTATGTCCTTTTGATTTGGCTAGCGCAGCTATAAGCTTACCCGTATAGCCATATGCACCGTATATGAGGTATTTCATTGATTCATTTTTTAAGCTTTGCTAAAATAGCCAATCCTTGTCAGGTCATGAGCCGGTTAAAATAAAGTGTGTTTCTGATCAAAATGTACCCCTGATTGAAACTATAAAATTTCTGCCTGGAGCCACAATTCCTGAGCTGTAAGGCCTGTATCGCTGGTCTGTAATGTTTTCCACACCCAAATTAAGCTGCAGCTCATCCAGCAATTGATAGCTAGCCTTGACATTTAAAGTGTACCAGGAAGGCGAATAGGGGTTGCCGTTTTCATCGGTAGCATATATATCAGCCTTATTTTGCTCTGAAGGTGCCAATTCTTCAAAACTAAACTCACTGTTATATTGTACATAGAGGTCTATTTTTAACCTGTTGGCTGTATAGATCAATCGGGTCACACCAAAAGAAGGCGCGGCATGCCGAAGGGGTACAGATTCGCCTGTTTCCTCGTCATCCTCTTCTCCAGTTTGGATATTGTATTTAGTGGAAATGGCCAGATTGCGGAATGGCTGAATTTCCATACCTAGTTGAAGGCCATATACCCTTGCCTGTGCAGCATTTTGAATGGCAAGCACACGACTCATTTCACCATCATACATGATGCTATCCTGACCATTCAGCTGAAAGGTTCTCCTGACCATGGCATCCTGCAGGTGAGTGTAATATGCAGTAGCATCCAGTTTCAGAAATTCTCCCACCACTTTGCTCACACTCAGCTCATAATTGTATGCATATTCCGGGGATAGATTAGGGTTGGGTACGATCACCGCACCCGGCTCTGAGTCAAAGACTTTGCCTATATCATCAATATTTGGTGCACGAAAACCTGTCGAGAAATTCGCATTGATCTGCCAGGTGTCCTGAGGCCTGAAAGCTAAGCCAATGCTACCATTAAGTGCCCCGGTGTTGATTTCAGCCTGCTGGAAGGGAAAATCGAAAAATTCTGGATCAAATTCAGACAAGCTGTAAATATGACTGTACCTGAGCCCGGTTTGGAAAGTAAGTTTTTCAGAAGGCCGATACCGGTAGTTGGCATAGGCAGCGTAGGAATTCCAGGTGCTGCCATTAGGGTAACGTGTGCTTGTTGGAGACACCTCACCACTTACAATATTGGTGCGGATTCCTGTAGAACCTACATTATTGAATAGCATTTCTGTACCGTAGAAAATACTCTGCTTTGCAGAAATCTCTTTATCAAAATCAAGGTTCATTGAATAAACATCAACTGTTTCCACTCTTTCCCTTAACCGGTCATCGCCAAATCGCCTGTCGTTTCGGCTTTCTTCGAAAAACTGATAACCCAGGATTAGCCTCGCATTGTCATAGATTCCCTGTGATTTGCTATGCTCAATTTTTAATTGATTCAGCGACCAAATTTGTGGACCATAATACCATTCTGCACTCCTGAGCTCCCCGCCACGCTCTTCAATTAGCCTGTCAAAGCGCGGGTAGTCTGATGTGGCCGAATAATGAAAACTGTACTGCATGTCCCAGTTTTCTGAAGGTTTAAATCGAACCTTTTGCATGACATTGTAAAAATTGAAGCCCGTTGGTACCTGCACCTCCGGATCTTCATTAATGAGTATTCGATCTTCACCATTAATGCGCTCTGCATATGTAGGTCGCAGATATTCATCCGGTCCATCAGAGCCCATCCTCAAGTCTCCATAATCAGAATATGTGAAACTCGTAACGAAAGCCCATTTTTTGAGACCGATGTTGAAATTCACGTTTCCGGTTTTTTCATTGTTGGCACTGGCATAGCGTAGGGTTGAGCTACCACTAAAGTCAGGATTATCGCTGAATTTGGGTGTGATGGTATGGAAATCCATGACACCTCCTATAGCATCGGAACCATACATCACCGATCCCGGTCCAAAAAGCACTTCAGTTTCTTCCAGTGTGAAAGGGTCAATGGAGATTACGTTTTGAAGATTACCACTGCGGAAGATTGCAGTATTCATTCTGACACCATCCACCGCAATCAAAACTCTATTGGTGGCAAAGCCCCTGATCATGGGACTTCCACCGCCCAATTGGCTTTTTTGTATGTAAACATCACCTGAAATAGCCAGCATGTCAGCGGCAGTTTGTGGATTTTGTAATGCCACATCTCTGGCCTTGATGGTACTGATTTGAACAGGTATTTCCCTTGAATCCTGCTCCCATCGATTTGCGGAAATTACAAGTTCGTCCAGAGAGATGTTTGACTCTTCCATCAACACCGGCTGATTTCGTTCCGCCAGTTCTTTATAAGAGAATCGTTGTTTTTTATAGCCTACAATACTGATTTCCAATAAATCATTTGCTCCAAATATGGAAAGGTCTGCCCGGCCTTCCTTATTGGTAGTGGTTAGCTTTTGTTCGCCTTTGGTATTGTATATTGAAACCAGCGATAAAGGTTTATAGCTGACCTTATCGATGATTGTAATCGACTGTGCATGAGCCTCCCAGCTTATGAAGAGGATCATTAAGCAAAATATCTTTTTCATAAAATAGAATTCATAAAAGGATTGCTAAAGCCCAGTATGCGCTGTGAATGAACACTTTAGTATATACGCTATGTGCTTTAGTTTATCCAATGACACAATAAGTGGACATATCTGGCTTGAGTTGATTGAAAGGATATGAAACATGGATATCATCTAAACCCTAGTATTTTCAACTATGCACATGCCACTATTAAAAAATGAAACACAAAATTTCATGCTTGTATGGCAACCATTCCGTGTTCTACTAAATGATGAAAACTGGAATTACTTAAATGAACCTGGGAGGTGGGGGCGTAGGACCACCTTTTAGAAAATCGTATATATCCTTTTTGTGGAAAATGGTGACTGACCTGATAGATGCAAGGTCGGATAATTTCATATTCGGGAATATGGTCGATATATAGACCGATGAAAGCAGGATGGTACTGAAAGTGGTTGTCCAACCATCATTGTCATGCTCCGTAAAAACCGCCATTAATTGTTTTACGGCAGTTTCTTTGGCGTCATGATAACAAATGTAGAGAGGACCATCTGCCGTCCGTTGTACTTCCACTACATCAAACATGGCACCCTTCCACTGAAATTCATCATCCTCCGACCAGGTTGCTCCTTCTATCTGAGTGGCTGTAAATGTAACCAGGCCTGATTTAGGAATACCTGCATTAATGACGCTTTGGGCTGACAGCTTTGCGGAGTATTGCATCAATCGAACACTCACCAGGTAGCCTCCTGATTGCAGAAGAATCAATACAATTAAAATCCACCCTAGCCTCTGCCGATTCATAATATCAAAATTAGAGGATAGCAGAATGTTTTAGAAATGAGTTTTGCTAAATGCTAATCCAGTATGTGAAAGGAAAAACGAGGTGATAGCCGTATCAAAAGCTGGCCATGTTGTCAATATATTGGATGGCATCTTTATAATAATTCATTTCCTCGATAAAACTAAATGCCAATTCACCCTTTTCGGGTTTGTGTACTTTAAACATGATATCTGACTCTTTTCTATTCCAGATTAGCTGGTAAAAGTCAAGGTTGGGGTTGAGCCGATACCAGCCATTTTCTCTGGTTACGACTTTTTCCTCCTTCAGCCTAATTCGGGTGGAGTCATTGAGCGCTTTGATTTTAAATTTACCCAATGAATTGATCATGCGGTTGGAGATGTTGTCATGCACAGTATAGCTGGTACGGGCGAGTACACTGTCTACAAAATACAAGGTCACTTCGTCTACCTGCGAACCAAATATGTTCATATTGGGGCGCTTGATGATGTAATAATGTGCCCGATCGTTGTAAAAAGTACCATGTAGAAATCTTTGATCCAGATTAAAGTTTTCGAGAGGGGCATTCAATGAAAAAATGACCTCTTTTTGAGCTGATTCAGCCTTTAGGGATAGGGAATCGCTGTTATTTGAGCTGGAAACTGATTCTTTTGTATCGTCTTCGCAGGCAAATTGTACCAATATAAATAGTACTATTAAGAACGTGCTATAGGGTTTTAAATAATGCATTGGATTGCGAAAATGAGCCTATTGACTTGAAATCAAAATTGATTGATAATGATTTATATCAATTATTTACAGCTAACAAAATACCCATTATCAGGATAAATAGAATAAACAGGTCCAGAAAATTGACGTATTTCCAGAATGATGATTTCACGATTCTCAAATTTTACGCTAAGGTAAAATTGACTTAACAAATAATTAACATTTGAATTGAAAAAATGGGTTAGTAATGAAAAACTTAACATTGGATGTGTAAATCCTTTGCTGAAGGCAATACCAAAATGGCTTTAAAGCTTAGATAAAATCGATCTCTGCTCTAAAAGGGAAATTCATGAAATAATCCGTGGCTTCATGTACAGTCATTTCACCATGCATGATTCGGTGCAAGGTTTCGGTAATCGGCACACGTACTTTATAGCTGCTGGCCAGCTCCTTTACGATCTTGATACTGTTGATACCTTCAGCCGTCTCTTCCATAGTCTTTTCTATTTCGTCGATCGTTTGCCCTTCGGCAAGTTTGAAGCCCACGGTGTAGTTTCTACTTTTTGGGCTTGAGCAGGTAGCGATGAGGTCACCTACTCCCGCAAGGCCGAGGAAAGCATGCACATTGCCACCCAGTACCTTTCCTATATGAATCATTTCAACCATACCACGGCTGATAAGCATAGCACGGGCATTTTCGCCCAATCCCATACCGGCTATAATACCCGAACCAATCGCAATAATATTCTTCAAAACCCCGCAAAGCTCTATGCCGACCAGATCATTGCTACCATAAATAAGGAATCGATCATTTTTGAGGAGGCGTTGCCCCTGATTGATCACTTCATCAAAATGGCTTGCTATAACCGATGCTGCCGGCTGCCGCTCAGCTATTTCTCGCGCAAGATTGGGTCCTGCCAAAGCACCTACGCGTACCACAGAGCTTTCATCAGTGATTACTTCGCTCATGGTTTTGACATGTTCACGGGTAAGCGGGTTTTGACTGTTGATTTTCACCCCCTCAGGAATATGCACATCCAAACCTTTAGTGCCATGAATCAAAATGTGATAGGGCCTTAAATAGGGTGCCAGGTCATGCACCATCGCTCGGAAATTCGATGATGGCACTATAGGGAAGATGATATTGCATTGACTGCCTATCTCCTCAAGGTCATTGGTAGGTATGATATTGTCATGCAATTTTTGCCTGGCATTTTCGCGTGTTTTGCGCATAGCTTCAGCAACTTCCGGCTTTCGGCTGTAGAATAGCACCTTCTTTTTTTCGGCGAGAATATTGGCAATGACGGTACCGAAGCTTCCAGCACCGATTACACCCACCATATCCCCAACAGGGTTGCTTATCGATGGTTCAACCGACTTATTTGACGAATTTTTCAAGGTCATAGCCTACCAGTCTATTGTGATAATAATAAAGGTTATTCATGTCCTGTACTACAATCTTACCATCCTTTCTTCTGATGATGGGTCGCTGCACATGATACATGCCTACATTATCAAGGCCCAATTTGATGACCTTATCGACATCTCCCTCCAAATGATCAGCGGTGCCTACCTTGCCCTTCTTCCTTAATTTAAAAACCTTTTTTCTAAGCTTCATAAAGGTTTTCAAAAACAAATCGTAATCAATTACCAAATCTTCTTCGGGCAACCTCAAAAGGCTGTAAAGATCCAGCTTATCATTTTTAACTTTCAGCATTTCAAAGGCAGTGAAGGCCACCAGGTGGCTGGCAAATACCCTGTTGTGAATATGGTAGGCCTCTACAATTCGTCGCCCCAGTATTCTTACATACTCCTCTTCGCGTTGCTTGTCGTATGTGATTTTTCCATCACTGATGAAATAGTCCCTGGAATCAATGACCTGCCCCTGTTTATCAAGGCTGTTGCCATCTTCATCTACAGGATTACCCAATATATCCATGGCTTTTCCAATAGTCACGGATATATCTGAACCCTTGGTAAAGAATTTTAATAAAAAGGTGAAAATCTTGTAGGAGCTGGTATATTCATCATTTTCGATATAATACCGCTCCTGCCCCTTTGCCTTGAGGTAATCATTGATGAGACTGGGTGCCTCCAGCACGAAGTGATAATTTAATACCACAGGCACAACAAAAATTTTTTGTCCGGTAGTGCCATTTTGTTCGGCGGTTTGATAAAGCTGTCTTTGTGCTTCAATAGTAGTGCCGAGGAGGCCAAGCTTTAATGATTTTTCGATCATCCCTGATCGAGAGCGGGTACCACCGGGGAAAAATAGACTATGGCAGCCCCGGCTTATGGCTACTTTGCTGTAGACCTTTAGGGTTTCGAGGTATATCAGGTTCTTTTTTCGTCGGTCGACTTTATAAGCACCGAGGCTATTCATGAAATAGGCAAAAAGCTTTAGGTTAAACAGGTTTAGCCCTGCTCCATAGATGAAAGGAGGTAGCCCCAGAAATTGTATTACCCAGCCAATCAAAACCGAATCGAGGTTACTGAAATGGGTGGGTACCATCACGATAGTACCTTTTTTCGCCAGATTTCTCAGCTCTTCGGTATATCCCTGAATATGTATTTTGTCATCAAGATCAAGATCACCTTCAAACACAGCCCAGGGGCCTTTTAATCTGGCGGCATTGAGCAACCTGGCAAAGCCAAGCGTAACTACACGTCTGGCAAATCGGTAGCTGGTACTTTTAAAATTACCTGCGATTTCATTGGCATAGCGGTAGCTTATTTCTTTGAGTAGCTGCTGGTGGGTAGCTTCTGCTTCTTTCTCAGACCAACTACCTACCTCCAACAGGCGATCTTGCACCTTATCCCAAAATTGTTTTTCATCCTTGGGGTCTACCTTCCATGGATTTCGCTTCATCCGCATTCTTTCCCGGTACACGGTCATTTCCAGCTCCTCCTTTAAGGAGCGCCGTTTCGTTAGGGAATTGATGCGTTCTATGCTTTCATCCGCAACCTCCTGAATAAAAGCCTTGCGGTTCTTAGCCAACTGTACGATAGGCCAATGCCTGACTCGTGGAAGTATAGGCTCGTATTTATCTTTTGGGTAAAGCTTTAAGTCGTTTAATTTCATCAACTAATGGATCGTCGCGCCCGCTAAATTATGCAAAAGGCAGGTACTCGAATAAAATTGTATTATTCAATATAGCAAAATACTGCTATTTGGTTAATAGGGAATTTGTACGCTTAGCCGCCGAGTAGGGTTTTTGTGAAGTTTTCTGCCTT
Organism: Cyclobacteriaceae bacterium; assembly: GCA_965227155.1. Classification (GTDB taxonomy): domain Bacteria; phylum Bacteroidota; class Bacteroidia; order Cytophagales; family Cyclobacteriaceae; genus UBA6059. Next base: position 650,871 of record OZ245731.1, on the reverse strand, counting down.
TTCCAGTTTGATGCTTTTGATGATAGCCTCACGGTTTATTGGGCCATAGATGTGAGGAAAGCGATCATCTACATCCGCTGCGCCCTCATATTTTAGTGGCCTGTTGAGTTTAAGGGCATCAATTTCCAGCAGCACTAGATTTTCGGCCCCCACAAAGAATCTTTTGAGCACTCCGGGAATCTGATGAGCCTCTGAGCAATGGATAAAGCCTTCTGTTTGTAGAGAAATATCATTGTATGTGCTGTTACTTTCCTGTTTTGACCAGTTTTCTTCAGTAGTAATGTGGTATATGGGTTTCATGGTTTTGCCTTTTTGATAGTCATTAAAAAAATTGGTGAACCGCTCCAAATGCGTGTGCGATTCCGTGATTGGAAAGGTCAGTTCCTGTCCCGATTGTTGCATAATCAGCATCCAGCTGCCTTGCCAGCCAAAATAAAAAGCTGTGAGTGAAGCCAAAAATGTGATCAAAACCGGCCAGGGAGAAAATAAATTGTGCCAGATCATCAATAAGCTGAAGGCACTCAGTATGCCACCTAGTATGATTGGTAAAATGTATTTTTTGTGGTTAATAGTCAACCGGGTTGGGGTGCGCAGGTATATGCGATGGGTGCTATCCCGGTACCTGATTACGAGATTACGATCATCAAAATAGATGTAATTACGCTGGTCTCCTTCTGTTTTCAGGTAGCAATCCGCTATCACTATTCTGCTATGAAAATTTTGCCTTCGCCTACTAGAACCGATGTGCCACCAACCAGTACTTTGGTAATATCTGCTCCGGATTTTTCTATGGTAATGGTTATTTGGCTGGGTCTGCCCATTTCGTATCCCTGTTCACTTAGCATTACGGTACGTTCACCCTGGTCAATAAGACCATATTTAACCACATAAGCACCTAATGGCCCATTGGCCGAGCCTGTTGCAGGATCTTCCAGTACGCCGGTATCAGGGGCAAACATTCTACCATGTAAATGATGCTCCGGCTGAACAGTTTCTGTACAAAAAGCATAGCAAAAACCTGGATTATATTTTTGCCTGATTATTTCCCATATATCATTTCTAAACCTGATCCTTTCTACAGCTTCGAGGCTTTTGATGGGTATGATCAGGTACGGAACCCCACAGCTTACAGATTGGCATGGCAATTCAGATTGGATGTCATCTGCCTGAAGACCTAAAAGTTTTGCCAGCAAGGTATGTTCCTCAATGACAACACCAAACTCCGGTTGGGGTTGCTGCATGGTTATAATGTCGGGCTTACCATTCTGAAATGTAACTTCTACCGGAATGAGACCCACACCTTCTTCAAACCTAAACACATGCGATGTTTTTGAAGTATCAGGCAAATTGCGTGATGCAAGCACAAAGGCTGTTCCTATGGTGGGGTGACCAGCCATGGGCAATTCTCCACCTGGAGTAAATATTCTCACATGAAAGTCATTTTCTGCCTCCTTGGGTGGTAGTACAAAGGTTGTTTCAGAGAGGTTAAGCTCTTTGGCAATAGGCAGCATCATCTCCTCAGGTACAGTGCTGCCATCGGTAAACACAGCTAGTTGATTGCCTCCAAATTGTTGGTTTGTAAATACATCCACCAGGATATAATGTAATTCCCTCTTACCTTCCAAATCGGTCCTAGTTTTTAAAATTATTGTGAAAGAATGATTCTGTTTTCTCTACTAGTTTCTTTGCATGATCGCTGAGTGCTGAATCGCCCATCGGGTGAGTGCCACCAAAAGTATGTTTTGCACCCTGAATGGTTTCAAACTGCACCCAATCTGCCCAGTGCTCCATAGCTTTGGCCCCTTCGTAAGGGATTGCTTCGTCTTCAGTGCCATGAACAACCAGTGTAGGTATGGCGTTTGCTTTCACTGATTTTTCTACAGAGTACTGCTCTTTATGTGAGAGGTAATCCTCTATCATTTGGTAATCAAGCGGCATTTGCTGACCAGTGCGGGCATTAGCAATGGTTTTTCGGCCAATTTTTTCCCATTCGCTGCGAATCTCTGGCGTCCAGTATGCATCCATATCAAAAATAGGAGCCCATGCAGCCACCGCCTTTATCCTATGATCCATATTGGCCCTGAGCAGAGAAATGGTGCCGCCGCGGCTATGCCCGATCAACAGCACCTTTCTGGAATTAACCTGTCCATTATCCTCAAAATCATCCGATAGTATGTAATCAATGACACGCCCCAGGTCATCAATTTCTTTAGAAAGATTATTCTGAGCAAATGCTTCAAGGTCATCGAATTCCGATGGGTTGGCAGGAGTGGTGCCATTATGCGAAAAATTAAATTTTAAGAAAATGTAATCCCGCTCTGCGAAAAAGTCGGCAATTCTATCCCAATGCCCCCAATCTTTAAAACCTTTAAACCCGTGGCTGAAAATGATAACTGGTTTTATGGTTGCATTATCATGGTACCTGATGTCCAAAGTGATGGGATGCTGCGGATCAGTAGAATTAATCGTTAAATCTTTAATCAATTTCATAGCCAAATCTGTTATACTCAAAAATTGCAAAGTTTCTGGTTTTGACAAAAGCTAGTTTGTTATCGGTCATATCCATGTTAATATTGCATCTGCGATAGCTTATGTCTTTAAATATAGCTGATATCAAAGCACCTATTGCGGGTGAAATGGAGGAATTTGAAAAAAAATTCCGACAATCCATGAAAAGTAAGGTGCTTTTGCTGGACACCATCATGACGTATATCGTGCGCCGTAAAGGAAAGCAGATGCGTCCGATGTTTGTATTTTTAAGTGCCGGCACCAGTGGGCAAATCTCCGAGGCTACCTATCGTGGGGCATCCCTTATTGAATTGCTACATACCGCCACCCTTGTGCATGATGATGTAGTGGATGACGCCTCCTACCGTCGTGGGTTCTTTTCAATTAATGCCTTATGGAAAAATAAAATCGCTGTGTTGGTAGGTGATTTTCTGCTATCAAGGGGTTTATTGTTGTCAGTAGACCATGGGGATTTTCAGTTATTGAAGATTGTATCGCAGGCCGTAAAAGAAATGAGTGAGGGGGAGCTACTGCAAATGGAGAAAGCCCGAAAACTCGACATTACCGAAGAAATATACTATGAGATCATAAGGCAAAAAACAGCCAGTCTCATTTCTGCCTGTTGCAAAGTAGGCGCTGCCTCAGTTAATGCTGAGGAAGATATGATCGAACATATGGGTGATTTTGGCTATAATATAGGTATGGCCTTTCAAATCAAGGATGACCTGTTCGACTATGGCGATGCAGAAATTGGAAAACCCCTGGGCATAGACATTAAAGAGAAAAAGCTCACCCTGCCATTAATTTATGCACTGAAGAATGCCAGTAATGGTGATAAAAAATCGGTGATGAAAATCATCAAACACGAAAATGAAAAGCCTCGTAAAGTCAATGAAGTCATCCAGTTTGTAAAAGATAGCGGAGGTATAGATTATGCGCAGGAAGTCATGCACGACTTTTATTCCAGGGCGATTACTACACTCCAAAAATTTCCAGATACTGCTTACCGAAAATCACTTGCTGATTTGGTTCAATACACCATTGACCGAAGCAAATAGGCTTAATTTCATAAATAACTAATTCTACCCTGCTAATAAGGCTCCAATGCTTTCCGGCAAAGCAGAATATCGTAGCCATCACAATGATTGGGATCAATTACGATTAGCTCGATAGCATTGATTGTAAACCAAAGGTTGAATTTTTTCATTCTTGATCTGTCATTTTTCCATTAACCTTTGGTTGTCTGACTTTACCAATCAAAGGAGCTCGTAAGCCAATTTACCTTTTCATTCCCACTATTTACACTGCCTCCATCTATTGCTGTGAATTTTTCTCCCACTTTCACCCACCTATTTATTGTTTGGGTAAATCGCCTTTTTTCATTGAATAGGAGCAATTATGGGATAACTGGTCTTAGCCAAAATTGAACGGTAGTGGTGGTTTTATGTTAAATTTTTCGATTTTGTGGGGTGAAGTGGGGTAAAGTGGTAGGAAATGTCATTCTTTTTCTTACATTTGTGTAGGTGGTTTATATTTTCAAGACTCAGCAATGGCTTTTTTTACAAGCGAGTATGAGTGCAAGCTAGATGCCAAAGGTAGATTGGTCTTGCCTGCAAAGATCAAGGCTAATCTGCCTGAGGCCTCTGCTAATGAGCTGGTGCTCCGCCATGGGTTTGAGCCGAGCTTGATCGTATATCCCATGCCAGAGTACAAAAAGATCCATAACAAGATTGCCGCTCTGAGTGAGTTTGATCCTGAGCAGCGCAAACTAAAGCGCAACTTCTTCAGGACCGTGGCGCAGGTAGAGTTAGATAGTAATGGGCGATTTTTGATTCCCCGGGCTATGCTGGCCTACGCACAGTTAGAAAAGGAGGCAATTGTAGTTGGTGTGGGTAATGTAATTGAAATATGGAATCCTGCCCTGTATGATGATTATCTCATCGATGATCAGGATCAGTATTCCTCATTGGCCCAAAAATTCCTCGACGAATAATTCATGAGTTATCATCAACCAGTGATGCTCAACGAATGTCTGGAAGGGCTAAATATCGATGAGCGGGGCACCTATGTAGATGCCACATTCGGAGGAGGGGGTCACAGCCAGGCTATTTTGGAAAGATTGACTAGCGGAAAGCTATATGCATTTGATCAGGACGATGATGCGGCCAAAAATGCAGAAGCTTTCGAAAAACGTTCTTTTACATTCATAGCTACCAATTTCAGAAACCTGCGCAAATACCTGCGGCTGCATGGCGTACAGCAGGTTGATGGTATTCTGGCCGACCTTGGAGTATCCTCCCATCAGATAGACGAACCCGTAAGGGGCTTTTCAACACGATTTGATGGCCCACTGGATATGCGCATGGATCAGCAGTCTACACTTACTGCTGCAGAGTACCTCAACAACTGCGAAGAAGGGGCTTTACACAAGGTGCTTGGCATATATGGTGAAATCAAAAATGCGCGCACTGCGGCCAAAGCTATCATTCAGGCACGCCACAAAGCGCCTATTGCTAACATAGCACAATTGCTGGAAGTCATCAGGCCTTTGGCTCCCCGAGGTAAGGAATACAAATATTTTGCACAGGTTTTTCAGGCATTGCGTATCGAGATCAATGATGAACTCAAAGCCCTTGAGGAATTATTGCAACAAAGCGGTATGGTTTTGAAGCCTGGAGGAAGATTGGTAGTCATGTCTTACCACTCGCTGGAAGATCGCCTGGTGAAGAATTATATCGCCAGAGGGAAATTTTCCGGGGAAGTGGAAAAAGATTTTTATGGAAATCTAATCAGGCCACTGCAGCCGGTTAATCGAAAACCAATTACTGCATCGGCTGAAGAGATTAAAGAAAATGGCAGGGCACGAAGTGCTAAACTGAGAATCGCTGAAAAGATTTGATTATGGCTGGCAACACTTATAAAATAAAAAATGGATCGGGCAAAGGCAGTGTATTTTCTCGCCTGGAAAGCTCAATCAAGCTGGAGAGCTTCTTCAGCGAAGGTGTGCCGGTGCAAGTCATACCCAGGATTCTTTTCCTTACTGCCATTGGTATCTTCTACATCGGCAACAGGCACTACGCAGAAAAAACGATCAGAAAGATAAATACCCTGGAGACCCGGGTAGAGGATCTTCGCGCTGATTTCACTACCCTGAAAGCAGATTACATGTTTGAATCCAAGCAGTCAGAGGTAGCCAGGCGAGCTGAGAAATTAGGGCTGAAGGAACTAGTTGAACCACACACTAAAATCAGGATTCCGCGAGAATGAGTATCAAGAAATCCATATTGCTCAGGGTGAGGTTGGCATTTTTGGCCATATCGATATTCGGTGCACTGATAGTGTATCGAATTTTTGATATTCAGGTCAATCAAGGCGAAAAGTGGCGTTCTATGGCTGAGAAAATCGGCCTGAAATACGTGACAGTAAAGGCTACACGTGGCAACATCTACTCTGATAATGGCAGCCTATTGGCAACATCTTTGCCCTTCTACAAGGTGGCTTTCGATCCTTACCTGCCTGCAGATGATGTCTACAAGCCGGGTATAGATTCCCTCTGTTATTTGCTTTCAAAGCATTTTAAAGACAAAACACCAAAAGAATACAAGCAGAAAATCCATAATGCCCGCTTGAATGGGCGCAGGTATATTGTCCTTAATTCAGATAAAATCAACTATCAGGATAAAAAGATGATGACTCAGTGGCCAATATTCAGAGAAGGCCGCATTAAAGGGGGTGTCATTTTTGAAAAGGTAAACGAGCGTTTCAGGCCATTTTCTTACCTGGGCTATCGCACAATTGGCATGGTCAATAGCAATAACCGGGGCATTGTGGGACTGGAATACTCTTTCAACAGATACCTGGCTGGTAATGACGGTGAGGCACTCTTTCAGAAAATGGCCGGTGGTGGATGGCGGCCTGTTTATGATGGTTCAGAGATCAGGCCTGAGGATGGACTCGATATCGTGACTACTATTAATGTAAACCTTCAGGATGTAGCTGAATCGGCATTATTGAATGCCCTGATGGAGCATAGAGCAGATTATGGTAGTGTGGTGATCATGGAGGTTAAGACTGGTGAAATCAAAGCTATTTCAAACCTTAGCCGAAGTGATAATGGCGATTATTACGAGCGGTATAACTATGCTGTAGGTAGTCAAGGGGCAAGAGAACCCGGTTCTACTTTTAAACTGGCATCTATGCTCAGTCTTTTGGAGAAGTCAAAAATCTCCCTATCTGACACAGTAGATACAGGCGATGGAAACTATCAGTTTTATGATGAGGTAATGCGCGATCATAAAATTGGTGGTTTTGGTAAAATAACCGTGCAGGATGTTTTTGAGAAATCATCCAATATTGGCATTGCCAAACTAGTCAATGAAGAATTTGGTGCGAACCCCAAAGAGTTTGTGGATTTTATAAAGCAGCTGGGTCTGGCAGATCCGCTTGGATTTCAGATTGTAGGAGAAGGCAAACCTTATATAAAGGAGCCCTCAGATTCTACCTGGTCAGGTATTTCCTTACCCTGGATGTCGCATGGATATGAATTAAAGCTTACCCCCTTACACACACTTACTTTATATAATGCGGTAGCCAATAATGGCAGGATGATCCAACCCATTATCGTAAAAGAGGTAGTGAAGGCTGATCGCCGACTGGAGTCTTTTAAGGCAAAAGTTCTGAATGAAAAAATTGCTTCTGACGAGACCCTGAGGGAGATCAGAATGCTCCTCGAGGGTGTCGTGCAAAGAGGTACAGCCACCAATATTCGCGATAGCTTTTACCCCATAGCAGGTAAGACAGGCACCGCCAAGAAACTGGTGAATGGTAAGTATACTAGTGCCTACTATGCTTCTTTTGCCGGTTACTTCCCGGCCAATGACCCCAAATACAGCTGTATTGTGGTGATCGACGACCCTAAAGGCTCCAAGATTTACGGTAGTGATGTGGCAGCACCTGTTTTTAAAGAAATAGCCGACAAGATTTTTTCTCTGGATATGGAGCTTCAGCAAAAATCTCTGGATACCAGGATGGTGCAGGGTGTATTTCCGGTGATAAAATCAGGCAAATTGGACGAGCTTCAGATGATATGCAACGAGCTGGGTATCTCTAACCACGTAAAGGATGAGGCTGATTGGGTAACAACTGACATCAGTAACAATTCAATTTTTTGGGAAGCCAATAAAACCTATGGCAATACTATACCTGATGTAAGAGGTATGACCTTGCGAGATGCTCTTTATCTCCTGGAAAATAAGGGTCTTGAAGTGGATGTAGAAGGTACGAGAAATGGTAGAGTAGTTACGCAATCCGTTACACCTGGCAGCAATACTATAAGTGTAGAACGCATAAAACTTACGTTGGGCTGATGGCAGTATTGAAAGACATATTGTACAAAACCTCATTGGTTTCAACCTCAGGAAGCATGGAAGTGGAGGTTACTAAAATCTGCTTCGATTCCAGAGCGGTAGAGCCCGGAGCTATGTTTGTAGCCGTGGTAGGCACTCAGGTTGACGGCCATCAGTACATCACGCAGGCAATAGAAAAGGGAGCTGTGGCTGTTATGTGCCAAACCATGCCTCAAAAACAGCAGGATGGCATTACTTACATTCTTGCCGACAATACATCAGAGGCGCTGGGTGTAGTCGCTTCCAATTTCTACGGTAATCCATCCCAAAAGATGAAGCTGGTTGCGGTAACCGGTACTAATGGTAAAACCACGGTAGTTACAACCTTATATCAGCTTTTCAGGCGCCTGGGTTATAATACCGGCTTATTATCCACTGTAGAAAATAAGCTCAATGAAGAAACGATACCAGCTACACACACCACGCCGGATGCAGTGCAAATCAATGCATTGCTAAAAACGATGCTGGATAAGGGCTGCACCCATTGTTTTATGGAGGCCAGCTCTCATGCTATCCATCAGAGACGTATAGCAGGTCTGCAGTTTACCGGAGCAGTCTTCACCAATATTAGCCATGATCATTTGGACTATCACCATACCTTCCATGAATACATCAAGGCCAAAAAACTATTGTTTGATCATCTGCCAAAAGCAGCATTCGCGCTGGTTAATGTAGACGACAAGCGGGGTAATGTGATGGTGCAAAATACTGCGGCGGCCAGGTACAGCTTCGCCCTTAAAACCATGGCGGATTATAAGGGCAAAATCATGACTAATTCGCTGCATGGCCTGGAAATGGAGATCGCAGGCAAAACGGTATGGTTTAAGCTTATCGGAGATTTCAATGCTTACAATCTATTGGCAACCTATGGTGTGGCCACACTGCTCAATGAAGATGGAGAGGAAGTGCTTATGCAGCTATCGCAGGTAACCGGGGCGCAGGGAAGATTCCAGCAAGTAAAATCTCCGCACGGTGTGACCGCCATAGTAGACTATGCCCACACTCCTGATGCCCTTGAGAATGTTCTTAAAACCATTCAGGGTGTAAGAACGGGCATTGAAAAAGTGATCACGATCGTGGGTGCCGGTGGCAACCGTGACAAGACAAAGCGCCCGGTAATGGCAGCCGTAGCAGTAAAATACAGTGATACGGTCATCCTTACCTCCGACAATCCCAGAAATGAGGAGCCCATGCAGATCATTAGGGATATGGAAGAAGGTGTGCCCAAATCACAGGTCAGGAAAGTGCAGGTCAATGCCGATAGGAAAGAGGCGATTAAAGCTGCCTGTGCTATGGCCAATAAAGGAGACATCATCCTGGTGGCCGGTAAAGGCCATGAGACTTACCAGGAAATAAATGGTGTAAAATATGATTTTGACGATTTGAAGATAGTAGAGGAATTTCTAAAACTATACAGCGAATAAGGCATGTTCTATTATTTGTTTGACTATCTGGACCAACAATTTAACCTCGCAGGAGCTGGCGTATTTCAGTTTATCTCCTTCAGGGCCGGTATGTCTGCTTTATTCTCGCTGATCATTACCATCATCATCGGTAAGCGCCTGATCAAAATGCTGCAGATCTCACAGCTTGGAGAATCTATCAGGGATCTTGGGCTTGCCGGTCAGATGGAGAAAAAAGGCACACCCACCATGGGTGGCATTATCATCATAGCTGCTATAGTTATCCCATGTGTATTATTCTGCCGTCTTGACAATATCTACATCCAGTTGATGCTGATCACTACCGTATGGATGGGAGGTATCGGCTTTTTGGATGATTACATCAAGGTAAAAAAGAAGAACAAGGAGGGTCTGGCAGGAAGGTTCAAAATTGTTGGTCAGGTAGGGTTGGGCCTCATCATTGGGTTAGCGTTGGTCTTCAGCGATCAGGTAGTGGTGCGTGAGTTTGCCGATCCAATCAATGCACAAACCATCAGTGAGGGTGTGGAGCATTCTGACATTAAGGCCTTAATTACAACCATTCCTTTTGTCAAAGACAATGAGTTTCAATACAACTGGCTGCTGCCTTCTGTGCTTGATCCATACACATGGGTACTTTATGTATTGATTGTAGTGTTCATCATTACTGCGGTATCCAATGGTGCCAATATTACGGATGGCCTTGATGGATTGGCTGCAGGTACTTCAGCTATTATTGGGCTTACTTTAGCAATTTTTGCATACCTCTCTGGCAACATGATTTTCTCTGATTATCTGAACATCATGTACATTCCCAATACTGCTGAACTTGTAATTTTCTGTACCGCATTCGTTGGGGCCTGTATTGGATTTCTTTGGTATAACTCGTACCCCGCGCAGGTATTCATGGGAGATACTGGTAGCCTCACGCTGGGTGGCATCATCGCCGTGCTGGCTTTTTGCATAAGAAAGGAACTACTCATTCCCGTTTTCTGTGGGATTTTCCTCATAGAAAACCTTTCTGTGATCATACAGGTGAGCTATTTCAAATACACTAAGAAAAAATATGGTGAGGGCAGGCGCATTTTCCTGATGTCACCATTACACCACCACTATCAAAAAAAAGGACTTCACGAAACAAAAATTGTAACCCGATTTTGGACGGTAGGCATTCTGCTGGCCATTATTTCACTAGCAACACTGAAACTTAGATAATGAGACTATCGCAACTATATCGAATGAGTGATGAATACCTGGCCAATCTGATGGAGCGGTCAGAATACGACCTATCACCTCGAGCTTTTGAGGCCATCATGGCCATCACAAGATCAGTAAGGTTGATCAAGGAGCACTTAAATAATGCTTTCCTCTCAAAGGAAAAGGAGGCATTCTTCCAAAACATCGACCTTATAGAGGAAGAATCTGACGAAGCTATTTATCACCTGGATAAGCTGCGCAGAGAGGATAAATACAAATACGCCAAAATAATCACAGATGGAGAGGAACTGCTCTCTCATTATGTGATAGCCTACAATGTATTAATCGAGAAGAATATCAAAACGAAATACAGAGATAGCCAATGAGTAAAAAAATAGTCATACTGGGTGCCGGTGAAAGCGGCGTAGGTGCTGCCTTGCTTGCCAAAGCAAAGGGGTATGACTATCTATTGTCTGATGCGGGTACAATCGCTGAAGAATATAAAAAGGAAATTAAGGTCAATGACCTAGCCTACGAAGAAGGTGGACACACTGAAGCCACCGTTTTGGGTGCCGATCTTATAGTAAAAAGCCCCGGTATTCCGGATTCAGCTCAAATTATTAAGAAGGCATCCGAAAAGGGCATACCGGTAATTTCTGAAATTGAATTTGGCTACCAGCATATCCATCGTTCTAAAAAGATCATTGCCATTACCGGCACTAATGGCAAAACCACAACTACACTACTCACACATCATCTGATGCAGGCGTGTGGTTTCAATGCAGGCCTGGGCGGTAACGTAGGTCACAGCTTTGCAAGATTAGCCATTAAAGATGAGCATGACTTTTATGTGCTTGAAGTCAGCAGTTTTCAGCTCGATGGTATTGATAGTTTCAAACCCGATGTTGCAGTGCTCCTCAACATTACACCCGACCACCTGGATCGGTATGATTACCAATTTGAAAACTATGTAGCATCGAAATTTCGCATCGTTAGGAATCTGGGCAAGGAACAAGCCTTTATTTACTGCTGTGACAATAAGCCCATTACCGAGCAGGTAAGCCGCAGACAGATTGAAGCCAGCATGTTCGCCATCTCTGTAGCCGGTAAACCACAGCAGGATGGTGGCTATCTATCCTCAGATCATCTTACTTTCAATTTTGATCACAAAGAACTAAAGATTCCTACCTCAGAAGTTACGCTCATCGGTAAGCACAACATGGTAAATACCATGGCAGCGGTACTGAGTGTAATGTTCTTTGAAGCTCCCATTCACTTGCTGACCCGCGGGCTAAAATCATTTGTGAATGCACCCCATCGATTGGAAAAAATAGCTTCCATAAATGGGGTAACATTTATCAATGACTCTAAAGCTACCAATGTGGATTCAGTCTATTTCGCGCTGGAAGGTTTAGAAACCTCGATAGTGCTGATTTTGGGAGGTGTGGATAAGGGTAATGATTATGAGCCGCTCAAAAAGCTGGTCAAGAAAAAAGTAAGGGCTATTGTGGGGTTGGGTAAGGACAATGCCAAAATCGAAAGCTTTTTCAGTAAGCATAAAGAAGTAATTAGCACTGATAACATTAACACCGCCATTCAGAAAGCATATGAGCAAAGTAAGGTAGGAGATGTCGTATTGCTGAGCCCGGCTTGTGCAAGTTTTGATCTCTTCAAAAACTACCAGGACAGGGGTGAGCAATTTAAAGCAGCTGTGCTCGCACTCAAAAAAAGTATTGAAAACCATAACAAGGCCGTATCATGATTAAAGAATGGACACAAAAGAATCTGAAGGGCGATCCGGTAATTTGGTTTATCGTATTTGCATTGTCTATCATATCCATACTTGTGGTTTACAGTGCTACAGGTTCCCTGGCCTACCAGAAAATGGCCGGTGATACGGAATATTATTTGATCAAACATACCATGCTGGTAGTATTGAGCCTGGTAGCCATGTGGGTGGCACACAAAATTGATTATCGATACTACTCTCGACTATCATTGCTGGCGCTTTGGATTTCAGCACCACTACTTTTGATTACCTGGAAATTTGGCCTGAACATCAATGAAGCTTCTCGCTGGATCACCATACCAGTTATCAATCAGGCATTTCAGCCTTCCGATTTGGCTAAGCTTGCACTTATAGTCACCATAGCCAGCATGCTTGCCAAACGGCAGCAGAACATTCAGGATTTTAAGGAAGCTCTGATTCCCATATTGATTTGGGTAGGTATTATTTGTGGCCTAATTGCGCTTACAAACCTGTCCTCAGCTATTTTATTGTTTGTGGTGTGTATGCTACTGCTTTTTATAGGTCGTGTACCCATGCGCTATCTGGCCCTTCTGCTACTAATTGTAGGTGCCACGGGTAGCATTGCGCTTTATGTAGGGCAGCGCGGTGAGACTGCTGTGAGCCGTGTAGAAAGTTTTTTCAATGAAGAGGAGATTCCCTTCCAGGCTAAACAATCGTACATCGCGATAGCTACGGGTGGCATTACCGGAAAAGGCCCGGGTCAGAGTGATCAACGCAACTTCCTCCCACAGTCATATTCAGATTTCATATACGCCATCATCATTGAGGAATATGGTGTGATTGGCGGTGTGCTGGTACTGTTTTTATACCTCGCATTACTCTACCGTGGTATGCGTACGGTGATGATGAGTGAAAAAGTATACGGAGGCTTGCTCAGTGCCGGCTTGAGTTTTTCCCTGGTGATACAGGCTATCATCAATATGGCTGTAGCTGTGGGTTTAGGCCCTATTACCGGGTTAACATTACCGATGATTAGCATGGGAGGTACTTCGCAATTATTTACCGGGGTGGCACTGGGGATTATTCTGAGCGTAAGCCGCGGGGAAGTAGAAGAATTAGGAAACCGAAAAGAAAATTTTGCCAGAAATCAAATGGCAGATGCTGCATAAATGATAAAGGCACAGGCAAAATATCGAATCATAGTGAGCGGAGGAGGCACCGGTGGCCATATCTATCCGGCTATTGCTATTGCCCAGACATTGCAACAGAAGCTGGAAGATGTAGAAATCCTTTTTGTGGGCGCCAAAGGCAAAATGGAAATGCAGAAGGTGCCTGAAGCCGGTTTCGAAATTATTGGCCTATGGATCAGCGGCATCCAGCGAAAACTAACATTGGATAACCTGAGCTTTCCATTTAAGCTGATCAGCAGTATCATCAAAGCACACGGTATCCTGAAAAAATTTCAACCACAGGTGGTAGTAGGTGTAGGGGGTTATGCCAGCGGCCCTCTACTTTACGCAGCTACATCGCGCAAGATACCCGCAGTTATTCAGGAGCAAAACTCCTATGCCGGATTGACCAATAAGTGGTTGGCAAAACGGGTAAATGTAATCTGTGTGGCCCATGATAAAATGGAGCGATTCTTCCCTGCAGAAAATATTGTATTTACTGGAAACCCGGTAAGAAAAGACCTTTTGGAAGTGGGATCAAAAAGAGCAGAGGCCATCAAGCATTATGGTTTTGACCAAAGTAAAAAAACGGTCCTGCTGATCGGTGGAAGCCTGGGTGCAAGATCTCTTAATGAAAGTATTTTAAATTGTCTCCAAAAGCTAATCGATGCGGATGTGCAGTTGATATGGCAAACCGGGCAGTATTATTATGAAGAAATGAAAGAGCGCGCTGCAGGCATAGCTTCAAACCAAATCAAAATCCTGCCTTTTTTGAAAGAAATGGATTTGGCATATGCAGCGGCTGATGTAGTAATCTCAAGAGCTGGTGCATTGTCCATTTCTGAGTTAAGTCTGGCACAGAAACCCGTCATTTTCGTGCCTTCGCCAAATGTAGCTGAAGATCATCAAACCAAAAATGCCCTGGCTATGGTAGAAGCAGGCGCTGCAGAGTGGGTCAGGGATGCTGAAGCTCAGACCAAATTGATACCGGCTACATTGAGCCTGCTGGGCAAAGCCGATAGGTGTAACCAATTAGCCACAAATATTGGTCGCCTCGGAAGGCCCGAGGCAGCAGAACATATCGCTAACGAAATCATAAAGCTTATCGCATGATGATCAAGGATATACATATCGTCTACTTCCTTGGTATCGGTGGCATAGGCATGAGTGCATTGGCCAGGTGGTTTAACCACAATGAGGTGGAGGTATATGGCTATGACCTTACCCCCAGTCCGATTACAGAGCGTTTACAGGCAGAAGGTATCGAAATAACATTCAAGGATACTGTTGAGGCTATTCCGGCTGGCTTGTTGAGCCCTACATCCAATACTTTGATTATTTATACGCCGGCTATTCCAAAGGACCATCCGCAGCTGGTTTATTTCAGTCAGCATCAATTTCAAATCAAAAAAAGGGCTGAAGTACTGGGCATGATTACAGCATCCACTAAAACCATTGCAGTAGCAGGTACACATGGCAAGACCACTACCAGCTCAATGATTGCCCACATTCTAAAATATGCCTACCAGGATGTAAATGCCTTTGTCGGTGGTGTGATGACTAATTATGAGTCTAACCTGCTTATTGGATCTCAGGAGGCCTGGACAGTAGTGGAGGCGGATGAATTTGACCGGTCATTTCTTCAACTTCATCCAAATATGGCAGTAATTACGGCCATGGATGCCGATCACCTGGATATTTACGGTAGTGCGGATAGTCTGAAAAACTCATTCATGGAGTTTATAGATTGTCTGAATAAGACAGGGCATCTGTTTGTCAAAGAAGGACTAGTTACCAGTAATGTGCTGGCGGCAACACAAAGTTTCACTTCTTATAGCCTCAATATAGGTTCAGTACATGCCTCCAATATCAGGATTGAAGAAGGGGTATTCGTATTTGACATTACAGGAGAATACTCATTAGAGAACCTGAGACTAAATGTCTCTGGATTTCATAATGTAGAGAATGCCGTTGCTGCTATAGCAGTAGCACTTACACTTGGAATAGAGCCAGCAGCTATCAGCGAAGCACTGGCCAATTATAAAGGAGTTAAACGGCGATTTGAATACATCATTAAAAATGATCAGTTTGTATTTATTGATGATTATGCGCATCATCCTACCGAGATTGAAGCATTACTTGGTTCGGTAAGGGCTATTTACCCCGAAAAGAAAATCACAGCAGTTTTTCAACCACATCTGTACAGCCGTACCAGAGACTTCCTCGAAGGATTTGCTGATGCGCTAAGCAAGGCTGATGAAGTGATATTGCTTGACATTTATCCAGCCCGGGAGAAGCCTATTGAGGGCGTAAATAGCGAGAAATTACTCACGCTCATCCAAAGCCCAAACAAATCGCTAATGTCGAAAACGGCACTGCTTGATAAAATTGGTGCCAGAAAGCCCGAGGTGCTGCTTACCATAGGGGCAGGAGATATTGACAGGCTTGTAGGTTCCATTGCCAAACAATTAAACAAGGAGGTGTATGATGTGGAAAGCTAGAATCAGAAGGTTATTCGTAGGCGGGCTGTTGTCTTTACTGGTTTTTGTTTCAATCGCCTTTTCAGGAAAAAGACATGGGGATAGAATGATCAATGATCTGATCATCCATGTGGATAATCAATACGACAACTATTTCGTAGATCAGGAGGATGTAAAATCCCTGATCAATCAGGAGGATGCTACCTATCTTTTAACTACCGATATAGGCGAATTGGATTTGAAATTGATAGAAAAACGAGTCCAGCGCAACAAGTTTGTGGATGATGTGCAGGCATTTCTTGACCACCATGGCAATCTGATTATTGAGATACAACAGAGCAAACCCATAGCAAGGATATTTGATCCTAATGGTCCCGACTTTTATGTCGATACCAGGGGCCGGATTCTACCTACATCTGATAAATATACAGCCAGGGTATTGCTGCTAGACTTTGAGCAAAAATCAAAATACCTGACAGGCGATCTCAATAATACACCTCATGGCCGTGCTTTGTATGAGGTGCTTCAATTCATTGATCAGGATGAATTCTGGAAGTCTCAGATTGCGCAGCTTTCTATAGATAAGAATGATGAAATAACTGTAACACCACAGGTAACTAAGCAATCAGTTGTCTTTGGTTTGGCAGAAAATATTGAAGATAAATTCAAAAGGTTGGCCATTTTTTATAAGAAGATATTGCCTGTGAAAGGGTGGAATACTTATCAAACGGTCAATCTGAAATATGCGAATCAAATTGTATGTGAATAAAACTCATTAAAAATATGCAACAGGATAAAATAATCGTCGGACTTGATATTGGAACGACCAAAATATGCGCAATAGTTGGACGCAAGAATGAGTTTGGAAAGCTTGATGTGCTTGGCATGGGCAAGGCCGTTTCTGATGGTGTCATCAGGGGTATTGTCACCAACATTGATAAGACTGTTAATGCCATAGAAAAAGCAGTAATAGAGGCTGAAGAGCAATCCGGGATCAACATCAGAGTGGTGAATGTTGGCATTGCGGGTCAGCATATTAAAAGCTCTATTCATCATGGTTCCATCACACGCAATAGCAAAGACGATGAAATCACAGTGGAGGATGTCAATCGCCTTACCAACGATATGTACCGCATTGTAATCCCTCCGGGCAGCGAGATCATCCACGTAATGCCCCAGGACTATACGGTTGATTATGAGGATGGCATCAAAGATCCTGTAGGCATGTCAGGCGTGAAGTTGGAGGCAGATTTCCATATCATCACGGCGCAAACCAATGCCATTAATAATATCAATAAATGTGTGCGCAGAGCAGGGTTGGATATTGAAAACCTAATCCTGGAGCCATTATCCTCCAGCATGGCTGTTTTGAGCGAAGAAGAAAAAGAAGCCGGGGTTTGTCTGGTAGATATTGGCGGTGGCACAACTGATATTGCCATTTTCTATGACAACATCATAAGGCACACCGCGGTGATCCCTTTTGGAGGCAACATCATTACTTCTGACATCAAGCAGGGCTGCATGGTGATGGAACATCAGGCGGAACTATTAAAGACAAAATTTGGCAGGGCCATAGCTGAGGAGGCAAGTCATAATGAGATAGTTTCTATCCCTGGCTTAAGAAACAGGCCTCCAAAGGAAATTTCCCTAAAAAATCTGGCCCATATCATTGAGGCTCGAATGGAAGAGATCATAGAAATGGTACACACGGAAATCATTACCAGCGGATTTGAAAATAGACTGGCCGGTGGTATAGTATTGACAGGCGGGGGTTCGCAGCTGGCTAACCTGCAGCAGCTTGTAGAGTACATGACCGGTATGGATGCCCGCATTGGCTACCCTAATGAGCACCTGGGTAAGAGCAAACTTGAGGCTGTGAAAAGCCCTATGTACGCCACCTCAGTAGGATTAGTTCTGAGTGGCTTCCGTGCGCTGGACGAGCGAGAAAACCGCTACAACGAAAAGCAAAACAAAGAGGGATTTGGGGTTCGCAGACGCGAAAAAGTACCTACCGGTGAAAACTTCTTTAAGAAAATTATTGACCGAACCAAGAATCTCTTGATCGATGATTTCGAAGACACTGATGATTATAAATAGAATATTCCTGTAATTCAAAATATTTGATACCATGACTGATAGTACATACAAATTTGATTTACCACAGCACCACAAATCTATCATAAAGGTGATTGGTGTAGGAGGTGGCGGCAGCAATGCTGTTAACCATATGTTTAATCAGGGCATACGCGATGTGGAATTCGTGGTATGCAATACTGACGCACAGGCGCTGCATAGCAGTCCCGTACCCAACAAGCTGCAGATTGGCGTAAACCTGACCAGCGGGCTTGGTGCGGGTGCAAATCCTGAGAAAGGCCGTAATGCTGCCCTTGAAAGTAGGGATGAGATTCGCGAACTCCTGGGTTCTGATACCAAAATGGTATTCATCACTGCCGGTATGGGTGGTGGTACCGGTACTGGAGCAGCACCGGTGATCGCTGAAATTGCCAAAGGCATGGGTATCCTTACTGTAGGCATTGTCACTGTACCTTTTTCTTTTGAAGGTAAGAAAAAGATGGCCCAGGCAGAGTTGGGCATGAAATCCCTGAAAGACAACTGCGATACGGTGTTGGTGATACTAAATGACAAGCTTCGCCAGATATTTGGCAACCTGTCTATCAGTGAAGCATTTGGTCAGGCCGATGAGGTGCTATCCACAGCGGCGAGAGGTATTGCTGAGATCATTACCGTTCCCGGTTATGTAAACGTGGACTTTGAGGATGTGAAAACTGTAATGCTGAATTCGGGTAGTGCGGTGATGGGATCCTCTGTAACGTCAGGTGAAAACAGGGCCAGCAGAGCAGCTGAATCTGCCATTAACTCTCCTCTGCTGAACAACAAGAATATCCATGGGGCGCAGAAAATCCTCTTATCTATCATTTCAGGTGAGGAGGCAGAACTGCAAATGGACGAACTTACAGAGATTACTGATTTCATGCAGGAAGCTGCCGGAGACGAAGCTGAAGTTATATTCGGCCATGGTATTGATCCTGATCTGGGTGAGAGCATCCGTGTAACCATCATCGCTACTGGCTTTGAGCAAGATGATCGATTGAATAAGCCCAATTATGAAGAGCGAGATGCAGTGAAGAAATATGATCTTGAAAAGCCAAAGCAGATTGGCCTTTTTGATGAGCAGAGCAAACCAAAGCCTGAACCAAAAAGGGAACCCGAGCCTCCGAAAGAATTTGAGTGGCGCCCTGGTTTCCACAATGAAGAACCTGAGGAGGAAGCATATGATCCTTACGAAGAGGAGACACCAGCTTTTGATCTGGAAGGCTATGATATCATTGACGATGTGAATCAGGAAGAGGAAGATGAGTATGATGCACCGTTGGAAGATCTTACAAAAGGTGCGGCACATGAGCCCTCTGTTCGGGTTCGTCTGATGGAGGCTGCCAAAGAGCGCAAAAAAAGGCTGAAAAATATAGGTAAGTCAGATCAGGTAATCGACCCTAAAGATTTAAAAGAGAAAATTGAAAAGCCTGCTTATATGCGAAAGAATGTTAACCTACAAAAGGTGCCTCATTCTTCGGAAAAGTACGTCTCAAGGCTCAATCTCAATGACAATAACGAGATCGTGACCAACAATAAATGGTTGCACGATAATGTAGATTAGAAAGCAATGAACTTCAGTGCCTGCTCTTTGAGCAGGCTTCTGTAAAGCTCATTTGAAATTTTATTATCAGTCATATTACTTTCTATGTGGGATAGTTTTGGCTTTAGGGCCAAAACATTCATCCCGCAATAGTTAAAAATATCAGTAAGGTGGCTTAAAGCCAGTCCTGCACCTTGAATTCCCGACGAAAGCCCAACCAGGGCACATTTTTTATCCCTGAAAGTATTGGGGAATTTCAAACCATCAATATAAGCTTTGAGCACACCAGGAAATGATCCATTGTATTCCGGTACAATGAAAACATATTTTTTTGCTTCAAGCATTTTTTCACGGTAGATGTTGAAGGAGGGGTTATTTCCTGAATTTTCGTACAGTGCAGAAGCAATAAAATCTTCGGGCAATTTGGCCAAATCGATTACTTCAGACGCTACACCATTTTCTTTCAAGATATCATGATACTCTTGAGCCAACTTGGCTGATAAGGAGTTTTTTCTATTCGTTCCTATTACAATTACATATTCCATGAACATATACTAAAATTCGTTTGCGGTAGATTGGTTTTGCTTTACTGCTTTGAGGGTAATTTCTACAGCTACCTCATCATCAATCATTGAATCTCCGAGGTTTGAAAAAAAGTTGCCTGAGCCATAGCGTATATCCCATTTAGTGCGATCAAAAGTGAATGATGTGGTGGCAGTAAGGGTGTCATTTTGGTATTTACTTTCAAATGGTATCTTGATTTCATTCGTGATCCCCTTTATAGTCATACTGCCGATTATTTCCTGTTCCCCTTGCCCTTTGCTTTCTGAAAAAACAAAACTTGAATAAGGATGCTCCTCTACATGAAAAAAGTCTTCTGACTTCAGGTGTATTAAAAGTTTGGCATTCATTTTTCTATTGGTTAAATCCTGCACCCTGATAGTGTTCATATCCACGACTAACTCGCCAGATTGAGGCGTATTGTCCTGTAGTACAATCGTTCCCTCCTTTAAGAAAACCTGACCGTAGTGGCTCCCGGTTACTTTTTTGCCCCGCCATACTATGCTACTTTCGTATGGCAATACAGATAGGGCATCCTGACCAAAAGCATTTAAATTGACATTTTGTGCTATGAGGAAAAAAATCACTGCTTTTGGAGCTAATTTTAAAAATGATGAAATCATAGTACAAGGTTAAACATTGTTGAAAAAGGATCGCGACTATTTTCAACAATTACGTATTAGCAACAACTCAGAGATAAATAATAGGTTTTGGAAGAACTAAATAAAATACAGGCAGCCGTAAATTATATAGAGTCAGCCACGAGTGGATTCAATCCTTCTTACGGCATAATTTTAGGCACAGGATTAGGCGCATTGACTCATGACATTGATTTAAAGGTGTCCATAGACTATCAGGATATCCCACATTTTCCGACTTCTACAGTAGAAAGCCACAGCGGCAAGCTGTTATTTGGGTTTATCTATAAAAAGCCTGTGGTAGTAATGCAGGGTCGATTTCATTATTACGAAGGCTATTCTATGCAGCAAGTGACATTTCCGGTGCGTGTGATGAAGCTTCTGGGAGTAAAAGCACTTTTTGTATCGAATGCAGCAGGTGGTTTGGTAGAACCCTTTCAGATCAGTGATTTGATGATCATTCGGGACCACATTAACTTGTTTCCTGAAAACCCCTTGCGAGGGCCAAATCTAGATGATTTGGGAGAGCGGTTTACAGATATGAGTCAGCCTTATGACTATTCACTTATTGAAAAAGCGAGGGAAATTGCCGAAGAACATGATATACGCGCTCATGAAGGGATTTATGTAGGTGTACAGGGTCCAAACCTGGAAACACCTGCCGAATATGAATACCTCAGGCGCATGGGTGCTCATGCTGTAGGCATGTCTACAATTCCGGAAAATATAGTCGCGCGCCATATGGGTATGCCCGTATTTGCCATCTCGGTGATTACAGATATTTGTTATGGTGAAATCGAGCCTATCAATGTGCCCCGCATTATTGCAGCAGCACAAAAAGCTGAGCCGGGTATGAAGCTGATTATCGAGAAGCTGATTGCATCCCTTCCTTAGTAGGGGGTTCAATAATTGAGCTATTGGAAGCGTAATCAAAAATCACCGATTAGATATAGAATAATTGGCATTTTGTACCGTTGCAGAATTGAAGTTTGTGGGCAGCCTGTTTTTCCAATTAATATTTAAATTGCCGATCAATTATGTCGATCCGAGTTGAAAATCTGGTTAAAGTTTATGGTGATCAACGTGCGGTTGATGATATAAGCTTTGAGGTTCAAAAAGGTCAGATCCTCGGCTTTCTTGGCCCAAATGGGGCCGGCAAATCCACTACCATGAAAATTGCCACCGGGTTTATTCCTCCTACCGCAGGCAGGGTAGAGGTAGCCGGGTACGACGTGCAGGAAAAATCACTCTCGGTACGGCAGCACGTTGGTTATCTCCCTGAGCATAACCCTTTATACCTGGATATGTATGTGCATGAGTACCTCAATTTTCTGGCACAGGTACATCAGCTTCCAAAAAGCGTAGTTAAGGAAAGAATACCACAAATGATAGAACTCTGCGGGCTCACGAGGGAACAAAACAAGGCTATAGGTGCATTATCCAAGGGATATCGACAAAGGGTAGGATTGGCACAGGCCTTATTACACGATCCACAGGTGCTGATCCTTGATGAGCCTACCACCGGGCTTGATCCCAATCAAATTCAAGAGATACGAAACCTGATCAAATCCATCAGCGAAGATAAAACAGTGATTTTTTCGACACACATTATGCAGGAAGTACAGGCTATATGTGATCGGGTTATTATCATCAATAGGGGTAAAATTGTTGCCAATGAAACAGTGGCCGGTTTGCAAAAAGGAGTCGACCAAAAACAGGTGCTTTCAGTGGAATTGCAGGGTAATGTTGCTATCGATAAGCTGGAATCTCTCGCTGGGGTGGAAATGGTGGAGTTTGATGGGCGATCAAAGTACAGACTGACTGTGGAAGGGAATGATAAGATCAGAAAAGATGTGGTAAACCTGGCGGCGGCAGAAGAATGGGATTTAGTTTCCCTTCAAATCGAAGAGAAGTCGTTGGAACATGTATTTAAACAATTAACCGTGACCCAGGCCTAGTATGATTGCAGTCTACCTTAAAGAAATAGGTATTTTTCTTAACTCTTTGATTGCCTACATTGTCATTGGGGTATTCTTAACCGGCATAGGTTTATTGACCTGGGTATTTCCGGATACCAGTGTGCTGGATTACGGCTATGCCTCCCTGGATACGCTTTTTTCCTTGGGCCCTTATGTGTTTATGTTTCTGATTCCCGCTGTAACCATGCGCATGTTTGCCGAGGAAAAGAAGACAGGCACCATAGAATTATTATTGACACGCCCACTTACCGATTTTGACATTACCCTGGGAAAATTTCTAGCTTCCTGGACCATCGTTATACTGGCTGTTATCCCAACATTGATCTATTATTATTCCGTGTATACCCTCGGTAATCCTGCCGGGAATCTAGATACCCCCGGAATAGCAGGAAGCTATATTGGGCTGCTATTGTTGGGCGGATTATTTGCCGGTATTGGCATTTTTGCATCTGCTCTTACCGATAACCAAATCATCTCATTTATCATCGCCGTCTTTCTTTGTTTTGTGTTTTATGATGGCTTTGCAGCGGCAGCCGCTATTGATACCTGGGGCAAATTTTCACTGACGCTTGAGCAACTGGGAATTCTTTCCCATTATGAAGCCTTGAGTAAAGGCTTGCTGGATATTAGGGATATTGTCTATTTCCTTTCTATGATAACTGTTTTTCTTGTTGCCACTTACATTAAAATAGCGAGTAGAAAATGGTAAACTGGAAATCGCAGAAGCTGGAGCATTTGCTGCTCTTTACCATGGTGATAGCGGGAGCACTGTTTATTAATGCTTTGATTGATAAGTATCCGGTGCGAATTGATTTAACGGAAGAGAACAGGTTTAGTATATCTGAGGCTACTCAGGCTCAACTTGAGCAGCTCACAGATGTAGTTTATGTGGAAGTTTACTTGGATGGGGAGTTGCCAAGCAGTTTTAAGAGGCTGCAAAAATCCATCAGGGAAACTTTGGAGCAATTCAACTTTTATGCGGATGGTAAAGTCCAGTATAGGTTTGTTAATCCTGATCAGGCGCAAAGCACTAAAAGTCAGAATGAATTTTATAATTATCTGGGTCAGATGGGCATTCAACCTACTAATTTGTCTTATTCTGAAGAGGGCGGACGCACAGAGAAATTGATTTTTCCTGGAGCCATCATTTCTTATTTTGGAGAAGAAGTTGGTGTGATGTTGCTAAAGGGTAACAGAAGCACAGGTCCGGAGGATATTCTTAACCAAAGCATTGAAAACCTGGAGTATGAGTTTATTTCGGCGATCCAAAAAATAGCCGAAGATGAAAAACCGAAAATAGGTATAGTAAGAGGGCATGGCGAGTTGGACACTTTGCAAGTTGCAGGATTCACCAGCTTGCTGATGGAGTCTAATGAGGTCTTTAATGTGGATTTGAAGACTAATCAGCGTTTGGATGAGTACAAGGTGCTGGTATTGGCTAAGCCTACACAACCCTTTAGCGAGGTTGAAAAATACAGGCTTGATCAATATGTGATGCGCGGCGGTAAGCTAATGATGTTTATAGATGCCTTGAGCGTGAATATGGATAGTGCCAGTGGAGAAGGTACCATTGCATTTCCTTATGAAACCAACCTTACAGACCTGCTTTTCAGATATGGTGTACGTATTAATTTGAATTATGTAAAGGATATCAATTGTGGCTTTTTTCCGGTAGTGGCTGGTAATATGGGCGACCAGTCGCAAATCAGAATGCTTCCCTGGCCATTTTTTCCTTTAATAAATAATTATGGCAATCATCAAATTGTCAGAAACCTGGATGCCTCCATTACCAAGTTTGTTTCTTCCATTGATACTGTGAAGGCTGAGGGTATTACTAAAACACCACTGATGCTAACCTCGCAGTATAGCCAAATTGCCAGCAATCCGCCGAGGGTTAGTTTTAATGATCTCAGAGGCGGCTTAAACCCTGACTTTTACCAAAAAGGCCCGCAGCCCGTATCATACCTGCTTGAAGGTATGTTTACCTCTTTGTTTAAAAACAGAATATTACCGGCAGGTGTGGATAGGTCAGGGTTCATAGAAGAAGGCGATCCTTCAGCGATTATCCTGGTTGCTGATGGAGATTTTATCCGAAATGATTTTGACCAGGATCGCCCGCAGGATCTGGGGTATGATCCCTTGCAAAAAGTGACTTATGCCAATAAAGATTTTGTCAGAAATGGGTTGAACTATCTGCTAGATGAGGATGGTATCATCAATACACGGCTTAAAGAGATCAAAATCAGGCCGTTGGATAAAGTTAGAATTGAAGAGGAAAAGCTCTTTTGGCAGCTGCTGAATATATTAGGGCCTTTGTTGGTGCTAATAGCATTTGGCATTGTGCGTGCCTATTGGAGGAAGCAAAAATACGCCCGACATTAACTATGGAAAGATCAAAACTATATTTGATATTCACTGTCGTCTTTTCAGCGGGATTTCTATACCTGGTATCGAGTGGTGGGCCGGATAACACCATAGATTTTGATAAGCAACTTTTTTCATTGGCAGATCCGAATGTACTGGATCGCATTGTTATGACCTCAAATGGTGAGGAGCTTTTGTTTGAAAATACCGCTGCTGGCTGGTATGTGAACAGCGAGTACAAAATGGATCAATCACTACGAATGGTCTTTTTCAGGATGCTCAATGAAGTAGAAGTAAGAAGACCAGTCGCTGAAAAAGATCATGCAGCAATAAGAAGTCAACTGGAAGAAAGTGGCACACTGGCAAGTTTCTACAGTGGAGGTGAAGAAATCAGGTCATTTTATGTTAATGGATCTGGTCAATCCAAGACTTATTTTTCCGGTAAAAATGATGATCAGGTTTTTTTAATGGAAATACCCGGCTATAATCAGAATGTATCTGCGATTTTTAACCTAACCGCCCTACAGTGGAAGGATCGGAAACTATTTGAAACACCATGGCAGAGTTTATCATCCCTCGAGATAGATTACTCCGCCTCTGAAAAGCCGTTGGTTGCTATAGAATATGAAGAGGGGTTTCCTTTGGTAGCGGGGATTGAAAATGACAATCTGGATTCAGCCAAACTCATCAACTATCTCGATCAGTTTAGCTATTTTGAAACCAATGAACATATCGATATAGGTAGTTTTGAACGATTTGATTCTTTGTCTAAAACAACACCTGAAGCAGTTATTTCTGTCACTGATATTGATCCTTCACGAAGCAATGAGCTTACCGTTTACCCGCAGTTATCCAATAGTGTGGTAAGGCTTGTGCAGGAAAAAAACGGCAGCTGGTCGGTCATTGAAAAGGACAGAATTGAGCGCCTACTGGTCAGCCCAAACTATTTCCTAAGAAGGCAAAATGGTCAAAATCTATAGCGGCGGATTCTAATTTTTATTTTTAACTTTACCCGCTAAAATTAAACGACCAATCTAGATATGAAATTCATTGTTTCCTCCTCTTATTTGCTAAAGCAGCTTTCTGCGATCAATGGAGTTATCACTACAAATCCTGTAGTGCCAATTTTGGAAAATTTCCTTTTTGAGATCAACGATGGTAACCTTACCGTTACTGCTTCTGATCTCCAGACTTCTATGATCACAGAACTGCAGGTAGAGGCAAAAGACAATGGGTCGATTGCAGTGCCCGCAAAAATCTTGTTGGAGACTTTGAAAAATTTACCGGAGCAACCGGTCACATTTTCTATTGACGAGGAGTCTTACAGTATTGAAATCAGCTCTGATAATGGTCGTTATAAATTATCTGGTGAAAATGCTACCGATTTCCCTAAAGTACCCACCGTTTCTGATGGCTATTCGGTAGATATTTCTTCTGATGTGCTGGGTACAGCAATAGCCAATACCATTTTTGCTACCTCAAACGACGAACTTCGTCCGGCAATGACAGGCGTATTCCTAAAGCTGGATGATGCCAGCACTACTTTTGTAGCAACAGATGGCCATAGACTAATTCGATATAGAAGAGTGGATATTGCCGGGGATATGGATCATAGCATGATCATTCCTCGCAAGGCTCTTACATTGTTGCGTTCCACTATACCATCCGAAAACACCAATGTAAGCGTGGAATTCAATGCGGCCAATGCATTTTTTAGCTTCAACAACGTGAAGATGATTTGCCGATTGATAGATGAGCGGTTTCCGGACTATGATAATGTAATTCCTGCCGATAATGAAAATGAAATGACCATCGACAGGATGGAATTATTGAGCTCACTTAAAAGGATTGCGATCTATGCCAATAAAACTACCCATCAGGTGAGGCTTAAAATCACAGGTAGTGAATTATTGATCTCTGCGGAAGATCTGGATTTCTCTAATGAGGCAAACGAGCGATTGGCATGCGAGCACAATGGAGAGGATATTGAGATCGGATTTAATGCTAAGTTTCTCATAGAAATGGTTACCAATCTTGATTCTGACAAAGTGCTTATGAAGCTGCAGGCTCCCAACAAAGCCGGTTTGATTCTCCCTACCGAAAAGGACGATAATGAGGATATCCTGATGCTTGTGATGCCGGTGATGTTGAATAATTACGTATAATACTTTTATAGGTAATTTTCCAAAGAAATCGGGCAGCAGGAAACTGATTCAAAATGTGTCAGTTTAGGTTTTGGTTACAATCGCTTTTAAGGCGCGATCCCTATAAAAAGATTCAACTTTTATTGGACATCAATGTTGTATTCTTAAACTTTAAGAATATAAACATACCTTATTATCGATACAGCGAGCACAACATCCGAAATATCTAATCAGTCAATCAAGGCAAAGTTCAAAAAAGTACGAGACTTTACCCTGGAGCTTTGCGAACCTTTAAAACCGGAGGATAGTGTAGTTCAGCCGATTGTGGATGTATCTCCGCCCAAGTGGCACCTTGCGCATACCACATGGTTTTTCGAAACATTCGTGCTTACACAGATGGAGAGCTACCAATCCTTCCATAGAGATTATCCATACCTTTTCAATAGCTATTATGAAGGGGCTGGTGAGCGTGTAAGTCGGGTAGATCGGGGTTTTGTGACCAGACCCACCCTTGAAGAGTTAAAAACCTACCGAGCGTATGTGGACGAGCATATGCTTGAGTATTTGGGAAAGGAGCAATTTTCTGAAAAACAGCTGGAAGTTCTTCAGTTGGGGCTACAGCATGAACAGCAGCATCAGGAGCTACTGGTATACGACATCAAATACATACTTGGCCATCAGCCATTATATCCCCCATACATCAACCACAAGGCGCTTCCTGAATCAAATGTGCCAGCACCGCTGGAGTATTTGCAGGTCAGTGAAGGTAAATACCAAATTGGTTACGATGGTTCAGAATTCTGTTTTGATAATGAGCTTGGGGTGCATGAAGTGTACTTGCAGAATTTTGAAATCGGCAACCGGCTAATTTCAGTAGGTGAATACATGGAGTTTATTGAAGATGGGGGGTATCAGGATTTCCGGCACTGGCTAAGTGAGGGCTGGGAGTGGGTGAAAGCAAATGGAATTAAAGCGCCTCATTACTGGCATTATGTAGACGGGGGATGGCAATACTATTCGTTGTATGGCATGCAGTCTTTGAGAAAGGACGAGCCGCTGGCGCATATCAGCTATTTTGAAGCGGATGCCTTTGCTCGTTGGAAGGGTGAGCGATTACCAACGGAGTTTGAGTGGGAGGTAGCCTGCAAACAATACGGTTCTTCGCCTACTAAGGCACATAACTTTGCGGATAACCGTCAATATCATCCAATATATGGTGACCCTGCCAATCAGTTTATGGGCAACCTATGGGAGTGGACCAGCAGCAGTTATTTGCCCTATCCCTATTTCAAGACAGAGGAGGGAGCTATAGGAGAATACAATGGCAAATGGATGGTCAACCAAATGGTATTAAGAGGGGGCTCTTATGCTACCTCCAGAGATCACATCAGGCCTACTTACAGAAATTTCTTTCACCCTCATCTGAGGTGGCTATGCAATGGAATTCGATTGGCCCGACACGTATAGGATAGATAGACTTCAATACAAGCAAATCAAAATAATCCGAATAAAGGATGAATGTTAATCAACAATTTAGTGGCACTACCAGAAGCAATAATGGAATCTATGTGTTACCACATACAACCTTTGAGAAGGATATACTGGAAGGGCTTACTTCCTACCCTAAAACTTTGCCATCAAAGTACTTCTATGATCAAAAAGGAGATAAAATCTTCCAGCAGATCATGCAAATGGAGGAATATTACCTGACAAGGGCAGAGTATAACATATTTGAGTATCAGGCAGAGACCATTTTGGAGACCCTAGGTGTCGGTACGCACCAGTTTCACTTGTTGGAATTTGGAGCAGGAGATGGCTACAAGACCAAGGTATTGTTGCGCCATTTCCTGGAAGAAAAGGCAAATTTCAAATATTGTCCAATCGACATATCTGATCATGTACTCAAGATTCTGACGGATTCTCTTGTAGAGGAGCTGCCGGATTTAACCACTGAAGCGCTGCACGGCGATTATTTTCAGGTATTGAAAGCTTTAAAGTCCGACCATGACCATAGGAAGGTTGTCATGTTTTTAGGTTCCAACATTGGGAACTTCACTCAAGCGAGGGCAGAAAGCTTTCTCACCGAGTTGTCCTCCAATCTAAATCCTGGTGATATACTGCTGATAGGTATTGACCTGAAAAAAGATCCTAAGGCAATATTGGCTGCTTATGATGATCCTCATGATATTACCAAAGCATTCAATTTCAATCTTTTAGATCGAATAAATAGGGAGTTGGGTGCTGATTTCAGACAGGCACTATTTAAGCATTACGTGACTTACGATCCACAAACAGGAGAATGCAGAAGTTACCTTATGAGTACTGAACAGCAGCGGGTCACATTTGCAAGCGGGCAAACAATCACTATTGATGGCTGGGAACCTATTCATACGGAGACCTCAAAAAAATACAGTTTACCTGAGATTGAAGCATTAGCAGAGCATACTGGATTTAAGGTAAAAAGACATTTTACTGATGAAAACCAGTATTTTGTGGATTCCATCTGGCAAGTGAAATAGCATATTGTGTAAGAGTATTATTCCTCTTATTTTTGCCGTCCTCTCTAAAACGCCCAGGTGCTGGAACTGGTAGACAGGCATGGTTGAGGGCCATGTGTCCGTATGGACGTGCGGGTTCGACTCCCGCCCTGGGCACTTATAAATTCATTGATTCACTTTAGTTTGATTATACTACCTCCATATAACTCTATGGACTTTGGAATAATCAAATCCCGGGCTGTTAATAGTTAAGAATGAAATTTTATGTAGCTCGTCATTGCCCGACTTGTTCGGGCAATCTATAAGATCAGTTGAATAAATTGGGGTTCTGATATTATGTGTTCCCCACCCGAATGGCCGAACCGTTTCGATCAGGCGGGGACTCCCGCCCTGGGCACTTATCTTAGTTTGTGTTTTGCACTTTTACACTTATATCATATTTAGTTCTTCAACAGGGAGATTTTATAAAGGTCATACTAAGGATTTAAATCGTCGGATTGAAGAGCATAATTCTGGAAAGACTAAAAGTACCAAATATGGTATTCCAAGGGAGCGTATAGTTTTTAATTTGATTTAACTGAGTATTGAAAACTTTTATTGTTCCTACATTTTGATCATTGGTACATGTGGACTTATCTTAAATCAAAAATTAAACTATGATACTAGGTGTTTCAGAATGGTTTGGTAAGAAGATCAGCGTTGATCCTACCATTGTAAGAATTGCATTTGTGGTGGGCATTCTATTTTTTGGTGTCGGTTTGGGGATTTACCTGATCCTTTGGATCATCAAATTACTCTCTAAATAGAACCAGGCCATTTTTGTTGATTTTTTCTGCCTCCTCGAGAGAAATGTAAGTAAACTTGACAGTTGATCCTGGTTTTTGCTGCACCAGGTAGGGTATATCGTAATCTATAATTTTGCCAAGGCGGGGATAACCTCCTGTGGTTTGGCAATCGCTTAGCAATGCGATGAGTGTATTTTTGGAAGGCATTTGCAGTAAGCCCGGTAATACAGGACTAGAGATTTGCTCAACCACTTCTCCGGTATATTCAATAGAAGCATTGAGACGCATACCCATGCGATCAAATTGAGTGTTTATTTCAAAGGTGTTTGTGGCAATCCACTGTCTCAGCGCATCGTTCACATTGGGGCCCTCGATGATTCTGATAGGTGTACCCGGCGGATGCTTCCTGATCAAATGCTCCGGAACGGTTTGTGGCATAAGATCCATGGGTTTTATATTCAGTATATCTCCTTTTTGCAGCGGTTTGCCGTTAGGTCCGCCAATTTTTGCCCGGGTAAAAGTTGATGCACTTCCCAAAACTGGTTTGAGCTGCCATGCTCCCTGAATTGCCAAATAGGTGACATTTCCTTTTCTGCTTGCTCCAAAATCTAAAATATCGCCCTCTCTAATTTTGAGATGTTTATACATTGCACATGGGTTCCCATTGATCCGGGCTTGCATATCTGCTCCTGTTATGGCGATGATCAGGTCCTGTTGTATTTGAAAACTACTACCAAGGTGAATCATTTCAATGACTGGCCCATTAATGTCATTACCTACCAGATAATTGGCTTGTGCAGCCGCATATTGGTCAAGGTAGCCGGAAACTGGAAAACCAAATTTACGGTAGCCAAACCTTCCTCCATCCTGAATGGTGGACATCAGCCCGGGTTTCAGCACTTCCAGAGCAGCCATATTATTCTTCTGCCATTTTATGATATTCATCGATGGAAATGGGTACGAATTTCACCCGGTCACCCTGCTTAAAAATGGAAGGTTCCTCTGAAGATAAGTCCAATATCGCTTTTGGAGTCTGGCCAATGATATTCCATCCGCCGGGGCTCGGCAATCCATAAATACCTGTCTGAGCATTGGCAATCCCAACTGCACCTGCCGTCACTCGGGTTCTTGGATTGGACAATCTAGGCATCTGAATTTGACCATCAAGAACACCGAGGTACACAAAGCCAGGCAAAAAGCCGGTCATATACACCAGGTAGTCATTTTGGTGATGTAGTTTGATGACTGTATCCACATCAACTCTATGATGGTCTGCAATTCTCTGCTGGTCCGGGCCAAAATCCTGATGGTAGCAAACAGGTATTTCTATAAGCCTGGCCTTTTTATCCATATCTGCCTGATTGGGCTTAATGGATTTAATTTTTTCTTCGAAAGCATCAAATCCAATGCTGGTTGTATCATAGAACACAGCTAATGCCGCGTAGGTCGGCAGTAATTCCATGACATATTGATTCAGCTCCTTTTGTATTGCTTGTTCAAAACTGCTAATTGACTTGATAATAGCCGGATTGATTTCCTGCGGCCACTGTATTTCCAGACAATTCTCTGCTAATTGGTGATATGTAAGTGGGAAATCAACCATAATTTCAGGCACCTATTTCTACAGAATGACCCACCAGGGCCGAGTGCAGTTGCTTTGCAAAAGCCACTGCCTGAGGCTGATCTCCATGGATGCACACAGTTTGTGCTTTCATTTTTTTAATGCCGCCATCAATAGTTTTTAATTGTTGATGTAGTACAATATCCAATACCTGCCGTACAGCTTCCTGAGGGTCTTCTATCATAGCATCGGGTTGATTGCGATTAACTAGCTTGAGATCACCAGTGTACCTACGATCAGCAAAGCATTCTGCGATAAAGCTTACCCGATGCTGACGGGCAATTTCAGCCATTGGATTCTCCGCCGGCCCAACCAATGACAATTTTTCATCCACGGATTGCACGGCATTTACTATTACTTGTGCAATATCGGGATCATCGGCAGCCATATTATACAAAGCGCCATGAGGTTTTACATGATGTAATTGACCACCCTGCATTTCTACCATTGATTTCATTGCACCAATTTGGTACTGCATCATTGCCAGCAACTCCTCTGATGGGACATACATATTGCGCCGGCCAAAGCCCTGTAGATCAGGCAACGAAGGATGTGCGCCGATTTTCACTTGATGCTTCAGTGCCAGTGCAATGGTCTTTTTTATGGTCAAAGGATCACCGCCATGATAGCCACAGGCAATATTGCATGAGCTGATGAATGGCATGATCTCTGAGTCATTCCCAATGCTGAATCGACCATAACTTTCTCCTAAATCACAATTGAGGTCTATTGTATGCATGTTTCAATTTATAAAATATTGAGCACGCTAAGAATGCTTTTTAGACCTAAAATAATAGTGATAAGAATGACAACTGCACCCATGATATTTTGCAATAAACTGTTTTGGAAAGACCCCAAAATTCTTGTGTTGTTCATTAACCAAAGCAGAAATATGGCTATTAAAGGTAAGAGCAAGCCATTGGCAAATTGGGCAAATGCGATCACATCTATGGGTTTGAATCCCAGTGAAGAGAACACAATGCCAATGACGAGAATCGATAATGCTATTCCCCTGAAAAGTGGATTCGAGGTGCCAATTTCCTTCCCGAAGATTCCTACAGTAGCATAAGCTGCCGCCAATGGAGCTGTAATAGAAGATGAAATGCCCGCAGCGAATAAGCCTGAGGCCATGAAGTATTTAGACCAGCTACCCAATACAGGTTCCAATTGTAGCGCAAGGTCATCCGCACCTGAGATTGCAGTGCCATTCAATGCTAAACCCGCATACGCACTTGTGATGACAATAGCCAATGAAATCAATCCTCCTAAACTGACCGAGATGATAGTATCCCATCGAGCCTCCTTTACACCTGATTTATCTTTCCAGCGTTCGCTCACTGCACTGGTATGCAGGAACAGGTTATAAGGAACTACGGTAGTACCTATGAGGCCAACTACAATCATGGTACTTCCGGCAGGAAATGAGGGTACGAATAAACCATGAAATAGAGCTCCCGGATCAGGCTGTATGATAATAGCCGTCGATACAAACACGATGCTCATGAGTATGGTCAAACCTATGAGCGCTCTTTCAATCACCTTGTATTTCCCGGAATACAGTAAAAGAAATGCCACCAGCCCTATGGCAATACTCCAAAAATTAATATTCGATCCAAGCTTTACGGGCAATATGGTTGATATGCCTAATGAAGCGCCACTGATATTACCAGCTTCATAAGCCGCATTCCCAATCAAAATAGCACTACCCACCAAAACAATTCCTACAACCCTGAGCGCCGGTGATGGCAGTTCCTCCCTGATCAAAGTGCCGAGGCCTTTTTGTGTCACCACACCCAGACGGCTGCACATTTCCTGCAGTACTATGGTCGCCAGTATAGAAAACAGCAAAGCCCAAAGTAAGGCATAGCCAAACTGGTACCCAGCGAGAGAACAAACAGTAACTGTACCCGGGCCTATAAAAGCAGCAGTGACCAGGATGGCAGGCCCCATCGATTTGAATTTATTGAGAAAACTCATAGCTCTAAATGCTGCGGTTTGCCTTTTGTCGCCAATATGAAATTCTTAAAAGCTTTAACACCCGTAATTTCTCGTGTAAACCAATCAGGAGGGGTGAATGCTTTGGCTTCCTCCTCAGATGTAAATTCCACCTCAGCCACAATGATACCCTGAAGACTGTCTTTGTAAACATCAAGGTCTATCAGATACTGATTGTACGGTATGTTATATCTTGTTTTTGATAAGCTGCGACCATTTGTCAATGGCCATAAGGCATCAAAATGCTCTTTTTTTATAGTAAATTCTATTTCAGTCCGGCTGAGTTGGCTTCCGGCGGTTTTTACAGTTTGCCAGTAAGTATTGTTCATGCTTCTGATTCGCACCTCAGTGAAGTCTTCATGGATGGCCAGATAGCCTTGCTGGATTTCAATGGCTTCATATCCTTGCAGGATTTGATCGGGTAGTTTTTCAACATAAAATTTCCGTTCAATCTCTATGGCCATTATTCGTATATTTTTGTGATGAAGCAATCTAATGATATCAAAGATTAAATGACAAATGACAATGATCTGAAAGTGCTGATGGTCGAGATTGATGCGTCTGCGTTGATCTTCAGCAGTCCAGCGATAAATGAAATACCACCAGGAGCTGTGCTTTGCTGGGAGATTAATGGTATTGAGAAAGCTGAACTACTAGAGTATGCATCAACAATAGGGGAGCTTGGACCCGAATTATTGATTTGTGTAGGCGATAACAGTAGTTTCTTTGCTCAAATCATAGAGGAGGAAATATTTTTTCAGGAGCAGGATGAGTTTCAGGATGATATTATTGATCCCAATATTGAAGTATTCGGAAGCCCGGAGCCTGCTATCTATTTTGGGTTGAGATATTTGGATCGCAATGCTGGGCAGATTGGTGACAAACTATTTTTCCTGACTTTAAGTAGTTTTGATTCAACCGAGGAAAAAATAACTTCAGTATTTAAAAACCTTTTAAATAAATGATTTAATGAAGTTTAAATACACTGACATTCGATTACTATTATTAACTTTCTGGAAAACAAATCTTTAGATCAACCATTACTATGAATATTCGTGGAATTTCATTTTATCTGGTTATCGGCATTGCCGTAGGGGCTGCTATTGGAGTTTCCATCAATGATATCCAATACGGTATAGCCGTTGGCGCCGCAGTAGGATTAATTACCGGTTTTCTGGTTTACAGAAAAAGAAAGTAATTTTATCACATCAATTTTAGCTATCGCTTTATTTAAAATTCAATCTATTTTATGAGTATAAATGTAGACTTATTCCGTCTGATATGTGAGACACCAGGGGCACCTGGCTATGAAAAAAGAATTAGAGATTTGGTGGTTGCAGAGGTTACTCCGCTTGTTGATGAAGTGAGAATCGACAATATAGGCAACATCATTACGCTGAAAAAGGGCAAGGATTCCAGTAAATCGGCCATGGTGGCTGCACACATGGATGAAATAGGGTTTATCGTAAAACATATCGATGACAAAGGGTTCATCCGATTTCATACGCTTGGTG
This sequence comes from Cyclobacteriaceae bacterium, assembly GCA_965227155.1. Classification (GTDB taxonomy): domain Bacteria; phylum Bacteroidota; class Bacteroidia; order Cytophagales; family Cyclobacteriaceae; genus UBA6059. The sequence goes on along the minus strand of OZ245731.1, from coordinate 615,187 downwards.
GTTTTGATCCTAAAACACTTACGGCACAGCGGGTTATCATACATGGCAAGAAAGATGTGATTGGTGTGATGGGCAGCAAGCCTATCCATGTGATGACCGCTGAAGAGCGCAACAAAGTAGCCAGGATAGATGATTATTTCATTGACCTGGGCATGGATAAGGAATCGGTGGAGGCATTGATCTCTATTGGTGATCCCATAACTCGTCAGCGGGAGTTGATCGAAATGGGAGATTGCCTCAACTGTAAATCAATCGATAACAGGGTCTCTGTTTATATCCTGATCGAAACCTTACGCAACCTAAAGGATATACCCTACGATGTTTATGGTGTGTTTACGGTGCAGGAAGAAGTTGGATTAAGAGGTGCCAACGTTGCTACGCATCAAATTAATCCGACATTTGGGTTTGGCTTGGATACTACCATTGCATTTGATCTACCAGGGGCACAGCCTCACGAGCAGGTCACTGCTTTGGGCAAGGGTGCTGCAATCAAAATAATGGATGCCTCAGCGATCAGTGACTACCGAATGGTGAAGTACCTCAAAGAAGTTGCTGATAAGAATAAGATTGAATGGCAACCGGAAATTCTCACTGCTGGAGGCACTGATACTGCGTCATTGCAGCAAAGGGGTAAAAATGGCTCTATTTCTGGAGCAATATCTATTCCTACCCGCCACTTGCATCAGGTCATTGAAATGGCACACAAATCTGATATTGAAGGTGCAATTGAATTGTTGGGTAAATCTTTGCAAAACCTAAATCAGTTTGATTGGAGTCATTAAGGGCAAACTGAGACTTACTAACCCTGTTTATCAATTTACTTTCTAAAGACTGGTTGCGTGTCTTCACCAGCCAGAGAAGTAGAAAATATATTTGCCTGTGAGGACAGCATTAATACTATCAAGTAATGAAAATTTATTGCTATCCTCCTACAATAAAGTCTGCTGCCATTTGGGCATGTAGCTTGGTGGTGTCCAAGAGGGGTAAATCATAGTCAGATGGCTTAATCAAAATAGGTAGCTCGGTACAGCCCATGATCATGCCATCGGCACCCCGACTTTTCAATTTATCCATTTGGCTAATAATTTCAGCTTTCGCATCCGGATTGAATTTTCCCTGCACTAATTCATCAACCACAATGCGGTGTATCACTTCCTGATCGTTTGGTTCAGGGACTATCGTTTCTATACCATATTGGGATGTAATTCTTTTGGTGATAAAGTCCTTTTGCATGGTCGGCAATGTGCCAAGCTGGGCAATTTTTTTCAAACCAAGCTTTTGGGCTTCCCTACCGGTAGCATCAGCAATATGAAGTATGGGGATATTGATTTTTGGTGCAACAAAATCGTATACCAAATGCGGTGTATTGGCACATATGATAATTGCTTCCGCCCCACCATTTTCAAGGTTTTGAGCGAACTTCAGATAATTTGTAGATATTTTTTCAAAATCCCTGGTGTGCATCAATGACACATCAATGCTGTATAAGAGTAAAGGTGGACTCAACAAAGTACCCCTTTTTTCTTCCACCATTCTATTGATGTATCTGTAATAGTCGATAGTAGAATGCCAGGATGTACCTCCAATCATTCCTAAAGTACGCAAGTCCGTGTAGTCTTGTATATCCATAGCAATAAAGCTACTAAAAGACTAACGGATAAAGTAATCCTTATTGAGTGATAATGCTACCTGTCATAGCTGCGTGAATGGTACAATTATATGTGGCAATCCGGTCTGCGAGACTTGCTTTAAGCGTAAAAGCAACGCTGCCTTCTCCATAATTAAAAATCCAGTTTACGGCTTCATCCTCTTCAAACTCGCCATTGATGGTATCCTGGGTAAGCAGGTAGTTACCCTCAGCATCTCTGAAGTCTAGTGGGTGATTGACGCCTGCAGCATTGATGAACTTGTATCGATTGCCAATTTCCAATCTAATATCACTGTTTTGTGCATTCAAAGCGGCAATGGTGGCAGGCCCGTCAATATTTGTTACAATATAGGCCGATGCGCCATCATTAAGCAGGGTGATTACTGCAGCAAACTCAGAAGTGGCTTCAGTATCATGATCCGAATTATTCCCATCAGGTATTGGATTACTGCTTTCATCGCCACAAGCCATTAACATGATGGATATGAAAAATAAAAACCCTGTTTGCTTCATGTAAAAAAAACAGGGTTTCAACACTAATGTTTTAAAGCCAAAAATCAGGCTAAAAGGTGCTTAAAACAAGCTGGTAAGCTTCATGGCAATACCCATATCTCCATCTATTTTCATCATCCCTCCCATAAAAGCACTCATAGGATCAGTATCGCCATCAATCAACTTGTTGAAATCATCCAGGTCAATGGCTACAGTACATTGGGCATCTTTATCTTCATTACTCACTACTGGTGGTGAAACTGTATCATCAAGAAATATCTGACTATCCTCAAATTTAAACTTTACAGTAGCTTCAAGTTTGCCGGCATTGGCTTTGGCCATTTCCTGTACTTTGGCAGTTGCGTTTTCTACACTCATAGTTCTTTTTTGGTTAAATGTTTGATCTATTAATTAATTCTATTTCAAATAGTTTGGGCCAGTACTTTCCGGTCACATAAATTTTATCCTGATCCTGATCGTAAGCAATGCCATTAAGCACATCAAGCCTTCTCCTGTAGTTCCTGCTGTCAAAAATGCCTTCCAGGTTTATTTTGCCTTCTACTATCCCGGTTTTTGGGTCGATGATCACGATTTCATCTGTTTGCCAGATGTTGGCGTAAATTTTACCATTGATGAATTCCAGCTCATTTAATTTTCGGATAGGTCCTTTATCATCATAAGCCTGAATTTTGCTCAGCTCGGTAAAGCGTTCGGGATTCTTGTAATAAATATTGGCACTCCCGTCTGTCATAGCCAATGAATCTCCGATAGTGGTGAGGCCCCATCCTTCAGTAGGGTAGGTGAAAGTATCTAGCTTTTCAAAGGTGGTGAGGTTATATACAAAGCAGCTATTGGCTTCCCAGGTAAGCTGGTATAATTTACCCCCGTAAACAGCGAGCCCTTCGGCATGGTACTGGTCTTCTACTATTACCTTCTCCTCAATTCTTCCTGAACTTAAATCTACCCGCCGCAGACTGGAAGAACCTTTTTGGCCAGTACTTTCATACAATTGCCCCTGGTGGATCAGCAATCCCTGTGTAAATGCATCCGGATCGTGTGGGAAGGTATTGATAATCCGATAGGTGTACTCGGTGGGTTTAGCTGGGGCTAATATATTGACTGCAGGGTAGTAGCTTTCTGTTTTGCCGTTACTTAGTGTGATATACAATTTCCAATCTGGTTTCCCCACCTTCTTATTGGCTACAATATCAAAACTGGTATCCTTTGAAAAAAACACAGTATCGGTATTTTCGAGCAATGTAATGTTTTGGATAGAAACTGTATCGGATGACAATGCTATCCTGAAAGCTATAGTATCTCCAAAAGCAAAACGACTATTGATAGCAGGTGCTTCCAGAGCAGTGATGTTCTTTATACGAGGAGATTTGCGTTGTTCTTTTTCGTCACCACACCCCACAAAAGAAACTATCAGGAATAAAAACGCAAGTATTCTAATCATTGGAATAGGTTATCAAAAGGTTAATAAGGCGTAACCTTCTAATTGGTATTGTGTAAGCATGGTTAATGCCGAAACACTTTGTTTTATTTTCGGATTGAGTCCCGACAAAGGATAATCCCTTGCTACCATAGATTGGCCACATACATATAACTCAACACCTGCTTCAGTAAGTGCATTGATGATATCCAAATTAGGATTGTCCATGCCATATTTTTGATTGTATACCTCGTTGGTCGCAATCACCGGCGTTGCCAGATTATGAATCACAGCTTTGACATGAATATTTGATGGATGTACTCCGCCTACAGCATGTAGGTTGAGCAAACGAGCTATATTATTTAACGAAGGGTTGATTTGATCTGGAGAATCAGACCCGGACCGAACATCAATGATGATATTATAATGACGGTCGTTGGAAGGTCGTTCTGCAGCAGTCGGGATTTCAAAAATCCCACCAAAATCCTGCACGACAGGGTTAACCCTGGACTGACCAATGGCTGAAATTGAGAGTAAAACACCTAAAAAAGCTAATAGGACTATTGTGCTAAATTTTTTCATGAAACACCGGTTATCAAATAGTAATTGGAATAACTTGAGATTATCCGTTATTAAAGCTGGGATTAATCAGTTGTAATTTAAAGGCATATTTTTAAATTAGATAAAAAAGAAGACCAAATACGAGTAGCCCGATGCATCGGTAATTATAAATATCCGTTGATTAAAGTAGAGGCTGCTGGTACAATAATTTTTAGTATCACAACCCCCTAAATAGATAAAAAATAAGACAATGAAAAGAATATTAATACCTACAGATTTTTCGGAGGTTGCTTTGAAAGCACTCAATGCAGCACATTCTTTGGCTAAAAAAAGTGGTTCAGAAATTATGCTGCTTCATGTTATTGAAGATAGCACGGATCGCTCCATGAAAATAATGGGCGAAGTGAATTATTCTCCTGAAGAGAATATATACCTCATTAAATTAATGGAAAGGGCCAAAGAAAAAATGGAAGCCTTGATGGGTGATAGCAAATACGCTGATATCACACTGAACTATAGGATAGAAATTGGCAATCCATTTGAAAAGATTGGTGAAGTCATTGCGGAAAACAATGCCAGCCTGATCATTCAGGGTTCTACAGGTGCCAGTGGATTGCGAGGCTTCCTGGTGGGCTCTAACGCCGATAAGGTGATTCGATTTGCCAAATGCCCCGTAATTACCGTTAAAAATGAGTGTGACCTGTCATCGATAAAAAGCATCGTATTTGCCACAGATATGCGATCAGACCAGCATAAGATCATCGCAGATCTGGTAGAAATGCAGAAGTATTTCAATGCACATCTTCATCTGGTAAAGACTTACGATTCTGATTTTATTCTTGAAAAAGATGTTACCAGAAGGCTTGAAGAATTTGCTCAGAAGGAAGGGCTAGATGATTACAGTGTTACAGCCGTACGAGATAGTGATGAAGTTGATGGTATTTTGGAATTTGCTGACGAAATCAATGCAGATATCTTAGCCCTGGCAACGCATGCCACGAGAGGGTTGGATTCACTCTTTACCGGAATGGTTTCTAAGCGGACAGTGAACCGTAGTATGAAGCCAGTTTGGACTAAATCAATTGCAGATTAAATAAGTGACTTTTTAAGAGGGTGTCGCAAAAGTATAAAAACCCTTGCCTCCTGTCACATTGAGCTCGTCGAAACGTATTCATACAGCCTTTAAAAAAGGTTTCGACAGGCTCAACCTGACATGAATGATGCTTTTGAGATACCCAATTTATAGTTTATCCATCGAATGCCGATATTCATCGGTTTCTTTCACTTCTAGTAATCGTGTTACTGTAAGTCCCTGGTAAAGTATAGAGAGTACTACTACGATGTAAGTCATAGTCACGATGACATCCTTGCCTTGAAATTCGGGCAATGCCAGAGATAAAGCTACAGGCATGCCACCCCGCAACGCACCCCAGGTCATGATTGGTATTGTATTCCGTTCAAAGCGTCGCTGCATCGATAAGGCCATTATATTGATAGGTACTGCTACGCTTATCCATCTTGCTAGTAGCACAATATTGAAAGTGATAAATCCGGCTGCAAAATAGTCGAGCCTCAAAGGGATAACCAGCATCTCCAGTGCGATCAAAACAAATAGCATAGCATTTAAGGACTCCTCCATCAATGACCAGAACTTAAACACATAATCACCCGTAGCATTATCAACAGATTCTTTTCTGCCTTCATTTCCAATTACAAGCCCCATCACTACAGCGGCCTGCTTTGCAGATACGTGGGCCAGGTCGGCCAATTGCGTACCTGCCATTACAAGGGCCAGTGTCATCAAGATCTCAACTTCCACCTCATCATTATCAATGTATTTGAGGACTTGATATCCTATATAACCCAGGAATAGCCCTATGATAATACCTCCTCCGATATCTGTTCCAAAGATGTAGATCACATCAAAAAGGCCTAGTGAATGTTCTTCACTGGCATGCTCTACATCTAAAAGCGTAAGCGCCAAAACCACTGCAATACCATCATTGAACAGTGATTCTCCTGCGATTCGGGTTTCTAACTTTGGTGAAAGGTTGAATCTCTTAATAACTGTGGTGACAGCTATTGGATCGGTAGGTGATATCAAAGCACCGAATACAAGGCAATAAATATAATTGAGCTCTATACCTAAAAAGCCTAGCATGTAGTAAACTGCAGTGCCTACTACAGCGGTAGTTATAAAAACACCAGCTGTCGCAAGTACAAGAACCGGTGTTTTTTCTTTGGCTAATTTTTTAAAATCTATTTGCAGGGCTCCTGCAAAAAGCATAAAGCTGATAAAGACCTGATAAAGAATAGTAGAATAATCATAGTCCGCCATCAATCGCTCCGTTCCTATGATAAAGCCCGGCGCGAAAATACCCGTAAGAAAGATTCCCACAGAAACGATCAGCGCCATAATCATTAGCCCAATGGAAGATGGCAGTTTGAGATGATACGTGTTTATATAAATAAAAACTCCGGCGAGGAATACAAACAGAGCAATAATATCTAATACGTGCATACTAGAATCGGCTGAAGATTAGGTTCGACATAATGTACCGGTAAACATTCGAGACTCTCGTCTATAAATATCGAACCCCATATTACATAATAATTTCTAAAGAATTCAATATTTTTCATTAAAGTTAGCACAGTAATAGGATTTTACTATTCAAATAGTACAAATATTAAAACCTTCATTATTTCATCCTACATTACCTATGCGCTTATCGATTTACAGCTTATTTACACTATTTGCTATTAGTTTTTCTGTAGTTGGTCAAAATTCTTTCCAGGTAGCGCCCCGGTCCATTGGTCCGGCAGGCATGAGTGGCCGTATCACGGCAATAGTAGTGAACCCCAATGATAAAGATATTTGGTATATAGGTACTGCATCAGGAGGATTATGGAAGACTATAAATGCAGGTACCACTTTTGAACCAATTTTTGACCAACAACCTCTACAGTCCATTGGTGCAGTGGCTGTGGCTCCTTCCAATCCTGATGTAATCTATGCTGGTACGGGCGAAGGAAATCCAAGAAATACCCAAACCAGTGGCAAGGGTGTTTTTAAAAGCCTGGATGGTGGTATGTCGTGGCAGTTTATCGGGTTGCCCGAATCCAGAAATATCCATAGAATCATTATACATCCTACCGATGAAAACACTGTTTGGGTAGGCGCATTAGGTGATCCATTTGCGGCCAATCAATCCCGGGGTGTCTATAAATCTACCGATGGTGGACGGCACTGGGAAAAGGTATTGTATATAAATGACAGGACGGGTATTGCAGATATGATCATTCATCCGGAGCATCCAAACCAACTTTGGGCAGCTATGTGGGAATTTCGCAGGTCACCCTGGGATTCCTATTCGGGGGGTGAAGGTTCTGGCATTTACCGTTCCAATGATGGAGGAGACACATGGCAAGAGCTATCGCAACCCAATGGCTTACCGGAAAAACCTTATGGGAGGATTGGCTTGGCTATTGCCCAATCACAACCGGAAACAATGTATGCGCTGGTAGAATCCAAAAAGAACGGCCTATATAAATCGACAGATGGTGGCCAAAACTGGTCACTCATTAATACAGAGACCATTGGCAGCCGACCGTTTTATTTTGCTGATATCTATGTGGATCCTAATAATGAAAACAGGGTCTATAATCTGTATTCAAGACTAGCCAGATCAGAAAATGGAGGGCGCTCTTTTGAAATCATCGAAGATTGGGGTTTTGAAGTCCATGCAGATCATCACGCATTTTGGATCGATCCCGACGATTCTGATTTTATGATTGATGGTACGGATGGTGGCCTCTATTGGACAAAGGACAGGGGTGAGAACTGGCGATTTGCTGAAAACCTGCCTTTGGGACAGTTTTACCATGTCACAATCGATAATAATGTGCCTTACAACCTTTATGGTGGTCTACAGGATAATGGCACCTGGTATGGACCCAGTGAAGTTTGGAACCGCACGGGTATTCGCAACAGCTTTTGGAGAGAATTGGCATTCAATGATGGCTTTGATGTGGCCCTTGATCCTGCTAATGAAAATATCGGCTATGCCCTTTGGCAGGGAGGCATGTTGGTTAGGTTTGATAAAAGTACAGGCCAGAGAAAAACCATCAGGCCCTGGATAGCAGAAGACACCCTTAGATTTAACTGGAATGCTGCCCTGGCAATCGACCCAAAAACTGCCGGGGTAGTCTACCTTGGATCTCAATATGTACATCGGAGCATTGAATATGGTGAAACTTGGGAGACCATAAGCCCCGATTTAACTACCGATAACCCTGAAAAGCAGCAGCAATTAACCTCAGGTGGCTTGTCGATAGATGCTACTACAGCAGAGAACCATACCACCATTACGGTGATCAGCCCAGCATTGAAGGACAGCCAAAAGCTTTGGGTCGGCACGGATGATGGAAGAGTGTGGTTGCGACATGCTATTGAAAATGATTGGCAGGAACTTACCGGGAATATCAAAGGAATGCCTAATAATGGCTGGGTGCAGCAAATTGTTCCTTCCCCACATAGCGATGAGGCAGCCTTTGTGGTGATAGACAATCACAGAATGGGGGATTGGAGTCCTTATGTGTTTTACACTGAGGATAATGGTCAAACCTGGAGAAATATAGCAGCCGGGAAAGGCATTGAATCCTATTGCCTGTCTATTGTGCAGGACCCCTTTGTTTCTGATTTATTGTTTTTGGGTACGGAATTCGGCCTTTATTATTCTTTGAATTTTGGTGAAAACTGGCAAAAATGGACGGAAGGCTATCCTGCTGTTTCTACCATGGATTTAAAAATTCATCCCGAGGAAAGGGATCTTGTGATGGCCACTTTTGGTCGCAGCATGTGGATAATTGATGATCTGAGACCCTGGGAGGCCCTGGCTAAAAACCCCGAGCTGACTAAAAAAACACTTCATCTTTTCGAACTGGCACCAACCATACAGCCTATTATCGATCAGGCTCCCGGTCAAAGACTGATGCCGGATCACCTCTATGCTGGCGATAATAATGCCCGGGAAGTCATCATCAATTATTGGATCAATGACAGCAAAGTAGATTCTGTTCAGATTTCCGTGAAGCAAGGCGAAAATACTATCCATAGCTGGAAAGAACCGGTGCGCCAGGGGCTAAATCGTACCTCATGGGATCTGCAGTGGACCGGTAAGCCTATCTACGGGCCTCTGATGAGTCCTGTGTTAGAAAAACCCCTTGCCATGCCGGGTGATTACCTTGTTTTGATAAGTAACGGTGAGCAAATGGTGGAGAGTGCTTTGGTAATTAAACCTGACCCAAGAATAAAATATAAGCCTGATGACTACAGGGCACAATTGGAATTTCGCCTTGCCTTGGATTCTCTGAGCAGCCAGCTCGATGATATAAAGAAGAAGTTGCAACAGATGGAAAAGCTCATGAGTAGTTTAGATCATATTGATGAGCCATTTAAAGGTCGCATACAGCAATCAATAGATGATGTCTGGGCAATGATCACCTACAGAGATATTCAGGGGGCCATAAGTGATGCGCCTCGTTTTGATTACTTGCTTGGGAAAGCGTATTACTATACCCATTCGCCCTATGAAAGCCTATCGAAAAATGATATCGACGTGCTTCGGGACTTGCGCTCCAGGTATCAAAGCATACAAACGAAGTTTGAAGCTTTACGGCAGGGGCCATGGCAGCAACTAAAATCCAATTTAAAAGAGAAAGGCTTTTCAGTTTTTGACTTGAATGAATAGGAATCAATATTCAAAAGAATTAGATAAATTGGTATCCTAAATAAATGGCATTCCATACACCAACACATACCTCTATCGAACCAGCTTATCTTGAGCCTGGCGAGTTTATCGATTCTGATCATCCTTTGGTTGTAGCCTATGCGCATAAACATATCGCAAAGCATAGTACCGAAAAGGGTAGAGCGGTTGCACTTTATTTTGCCATTAGAGACGGTTTCCGCTACAACCCATACATGCTTGATTTGAGACGGGAAAGCTTGAAAGCCAGCGATTTATTGAGTAGGGATAGCGGCTATTGTGTAGAAAAGGCTTGTCTGATGGCTGCTTGTTGCAGAGCTATTGGGATTCCTTCCCGCCTGGGATTCGGTATCGTAAAAAACCATATCGGTGTGGAGACCATACTGAAGTACTTAAAAACGGACCTGTTGGTTTTTCACGGGTACGTAGAAATATGGCTGGAAGGTAGGTGGGTTAAGGCAACGCCGGCTTTTAATGCAGCACTTTGCGATCTTTATAATGTAGAGCCCTTACCTTTTGATGGGGTAAATGATTCAATGTTTCAGCAGTATAATCAAAGTGGTGATTGTTTTATGGAATATGTTCATGATTATGGGCAGTTTGCTGATATTCCCCGGACACTATTCATTAATGAATTAAAAAAATACTACCCCCATATCTTTGAGGATGAAGCTCAGGGAAAATATAAATTCAAGGTAGTACTCGACACATGATAACCAAAAACGAGAAATTATTCGATCAGCTTGAAAATCAGAGAAAGCAACTCTTCCAGTTGCTTTCGAATTACAGTGCTGATCAATTACATCAAGCAGAAAAACAAGGCGCATGGTCAGTTATTCAGGTAATTAACCATTTGATAGTTTCGGAAAAAGGCACAGAGCTTTATATTCGAAAAAAGACCCAAAAGCCTGAATTAATTCCAAATACCCCTCTGATTGCACCGATCAAAATATTGGCCCTTCGAGGTGCATTTTCAATGCGACTAAAGTTCAAAGCGCCAAAGCAACTGGGAGAAGTTTCGAATGAAGATTCGCTAGAGGACTTGGAAGCCCTGTGGAATAAAAGTAGGAGTTCTTTTCATCAGCTTATGGAGGAGTTGCCTGTAGAGATTCAGCAAAAAGCATTGTTTAGGCACCCCATTGTTGGTCGTATTAACATGAACCAAACCCTTGAATTTTTCGATTTTCACTATCGGCATCACCTCAAGCAAATTCACAGAATACTAAAAACAGTGGCATGAAAGACCGCTATTGCAGATACTGCGGCTCACCCACTGCGCTTCAATCCCGAAAGGGTGAAATCAGGGAACAATGCACCAATGAGTCCTGCCAGAAAATATATTGGAATAATCCAGTGCCAGTATTGGCTGCTGTAGTTGAGTATGATGGGCAGGTTATTCTCATTCAAAACAAAGGTTGGCCTGCGCAATGGTATGGGCTGGTAACGGGATTTTTGGAGAAGGGTGAAACGCCGGAAGCTGGTATTGTGCGTGAAGTAGAGGAGGAGCTAGGACTTCAAAGTGAAGTGGAGTCTTTTATCGGGATATATTCCTTCTTCGAGCGAAACGAGTTGATATTGGCGTATCATTTAACCGCAACTGGAGATATTCGTATGGGAGAAGAGCTGAAGGATTATAAAATTATACCAATTGAAAAAGTCAAGCCCTGGCCATTTGCTACAGGGCTTGCTTTACGGGATTGGTTGAATAAGAGAGTAAATTCATAATCCATCCACTTAGCTGGTATTAATATTTTGTGTATAACAATTTATACCAATTATTGTTTTGGTTAAAATTGATCGGGAGGAATTAAATTTCAATTATAGCGCAAAAGTGTTGCTTGATTATTCCAACTTGGGTGCAAAAGACCCAATATGATCACCAGCTAAATTGCAACCTATCCAACAGTCATTAATGATTTGTAAATCGACGTTTTAGGTTATTATTTTATACAAAATCCAAATTTATGGTTGAGATCAGGGATTTAGTGTACAGGTATGATCATCAGACAAGCATACAATATCCAAACTGGAAAGTGGAGCCAGGGGAGCATGCCCTGATCCTGGGAGGATCGGGATCAGGCAAGACCACATTGCTACATCTATTGGCTGGTCTTCTGAAAACGCAAGATGGGGAAATTTCTATTGGAGGTGAACTTATGCATACGCTTTCAGGTCAAAAACTGGATGCCTTTAGAGGTAAAAATATTGGATTGATATTTCAGCAGCCACATTTACTTAAATCCCTCAATGTGCAGGATAACCTTCGATTGGCGCAATATACGGCAGGGCTTTCGCAGGACATCCAGCGGATAAAATCCGTACTTGGAGATTTGAATCTGGGAGAAAAGCTCAAAAGTAAAGTTTATGAACTAAGTCAGGGTCAACAGCAGCGTGTGGCCATAGCCAGAGCAGTATTGAATAAACCATTGGTCATTATGGCAGATGAGCCTACAGCCAGCCTGGATGATGAAAATGCCGATGCTGTGCTGGATATGCTGGAGAGGCAAGCTACTGCCAACAAAGCCAGTCTGATCATCGCCACCCATGATTCGAGAGTAAAAGCAAAAATTTCTAAAACCCTGGAGCTATGAATTTACTCGTCTTAAGCTGGAATTACATTAAAGAAAACAGGCTCAACACCTTGCTGAATACATTATTGCTATCTTTTGGGATAGGAATTATCGTTGTATTGCTGCTGGTAGGTCAGCAACTTGAGCAGAAATTTTCCAACAATACGCGAGGCGTTGATTTGGTAGTAGGAGCCAAGGGAAGCCCTTTGCAGCTGATCTTATGCAATATATTTCACATCGATTTCCCTACAGGCAATATTCCGCTGGAGGAGGCTATAGGTATAGCCAACAACAGGAGGTTAATCAAAAATGCTATTCCGCTATCGCTCGGTGATAGCTATAAAACCATCCGTATAGTCGGTACAACCCACGGATATACCGAATTATATAGTGCCGAAATTGCAGAAGGCAAGCTTTGGGAGAAAACACTTGATGTTACATTAGGAGCACAAGCAGCACAGACCCTTGGACTTAGTGTTGGGGATACATTCAAAGGTCAGCATGGCCTGACCAAAGGTGCACATGACCATGATGACCATGAGTATCGGATAGTTGGAATACTTGAAAGCTCTAATACAGCCCTGGATAACCTTATTCTGACCAATATTGAGAGTGTTTGGGTCATGCATGAAAAGGAAGAAGAACACACAGATGGTCATTTGGAGCATGAGGCAGAAGCAATGGTAGAAACACCATTAGGCTTTAGTGTAGCTGGTGAAATCGGTGACAAAGAGATTACAAGTCTGCTATTACAGTACCGCTCCCCTATGGCTGCCGTGCAGTTGCCACGCATGATCAACAGCCGCACTTCTTTGCAGGCGGCTTCCCCTGCATTTGAAATGTCAAGACTTCTGACCATAATTGGAGTGGGGGTAGATGTGATTCAAGGGTTTGCACTATTGATTATTTTCATTGCAGGCTTAAGTGTATTTATTGCCTTGTATAATTCATTGAAAGAAAGAAAATATGACCTGGCTATGATGCGGGCTATGGGTGCTTCCAGGATGACTATACTCTTACACATCGTTCTCGAGGGTGTCATCATTACATTCCTTGGAGGTTTGCTTGGGTTTGTACTTGGCCATGGCACAGTAGAGCTTATTGGTCAAATGGCTGGAGAAACCAGTCAGGCGGCACCTACAGGCATGGTTTTTCTACAGGAAGAACTATTCATTGTAGTTATTAGTTTTGCATTGGGATTGTTGGCTTCTCTGATACCGGCAATTAATGCATATCGCACAGATATATCGAAAGTATTAGCAAAAGGATAGAAATATGAAGCAACTAGTAATAGTAGGAATCTTAATAACAGCATTGTCTTTTCAAAGTCAGGCTCAAAATGAAACATTATCATCGCGCAACTGGGAAACGCTCGCTCAGGTAGATTATGAAAAGAGCGAAGATGAGTATGGGGAACTTTTTGTGCCAGTTTTTGGGAAGGACATTCGAGCCATGGAAGGAAAGGAAATAACCTTACCGGGCTATATAATTCCTTTCGAAGGCATGTTTAAACCTGACCATATTATTATATCTTCGCTGCCAGTTGCAGCATGCTTCTTTTGTGGCTCAGGAGGGCCGGAATCTGTAGCTGAAGTTTACCTAAAAGAACCAATTAAATACACGGCGAATGCCATTCAGGTCACGGGAAAGCTTAAGCTAAACGATACAGATTTCAACCAGCTGATGTACATACTGGAAGACGCGCGTATGGAAGGACCGGCAAACTAATAGAATGATGAGAATATTATTTTTCATTGGGGTGGTAATGGCATTACTTACCTCATGTAACCAGGAAAAAGAACAAAGAGAGCAATTGCGTGATGAGGTGATGGATCTTCATGATGAAGCTATGCCCATGATCAGTGATCTACGGGCAGTACGCAAAAAACTGGAAGCCAGATACAGGTATTTGCTTCCTGATTCGGCAAGTTTAGATTCTGCAGCTTTAGGAAGGTTGCAGGAGTATGGCAGGACATTTACCGCCACTGCAGGCGCGGAAGAAGCTATGATGCGCTGGATGCGTAGCTTTGACCCTACCATTATGGAAGATGGCACGCCGCATGAGGATGTAATGACCTATCTGAATAAGCAGAAGGAGCATATGGAAAGTGTAAAGGAATATATGGAAACCTCGTTGGCTGGTGCCGAAAAAGCTTTGACTTTCGAGGGTCCAGAGTCGGATGCAACCTTACCTAAAGAAGAGGAAGAATAATCCGACTTACTTAACAAAATGATATTATAAAGCCATGTTGATTATTTCAGCATGGCTATTTTACTTAAGCACAGAGGTTGTATCAGACGACAGTTGCTTCAAACCCCAACTTTCGCAAGACATCCCGACCGTCCGGTCAGGCCGCTCTCCACTCCGGCCTTCTAAAAAGCCCTACAGTCGAGGTGACGCAAATGAGGTGTCATTTCGAACCAGCACCGTCCACTCCCTAATAACTACTACCCTCACAACTTCCCAAAACTCCTTCAACCTCCTTCACCTCATGAATCCCTGATTTATTCCCCCAGGCATTGGTGATGTAGGTGATGATTTCAGCGATCTCTAGCGGTTTGAGGTCATAATGTGCCGGCATGGGCTGATTGTACTCCTTACCATTGACCATAATATAGCCTTGTTGTCCATTTTGGGTGATGCAAATAGCCCTATTGACATCCTCCATCAGGTAATCGGCTTTTGCAAGGGGTGGAATGAGTTCACCAAGCCCTTTGCCATCTTCGCCGTGGCAGTTTTGGCAATGGATGGCGTATAGTTGCTTGCCCTGCACCATGTATTGGCGCATGCGTACTTTGGTGCGCATGTCCATGCCCTCGTAGATGTCTACTTCAGCCCCTTCTTTTTTACTAGTGCAATGGGTCATAATTGTTACTACCCAGATTAAGGAGGCTACGATTAAAATACCATATGGTCGATAGCTTATTTTACTTTTTGTCTTGACACAAAAAGTAACAAAAAGCTCAAGAAAATTTGAAAGCTCCGTACGCACATTCCACCTCGCCCCCCGCCAAATTTTCATACCAGCCCTCCTTTATGATTAGTCATATTTTGAATAAAAGTTAATTTCCAATTTTTTGTTCGTCTGAATCAGAATTTTCGAGATCGAGGCTTGCGAAGTTTAGGTAAATGTGAGTTTACTATTGTAAATGATCATTTGCCTAAACAAGCGTAACGAAGATATCGGAAATTTTGGGCAGACGCTATTCAAGATTCTTTTAGAAGCCTATCAATATCCTTCATCAGGATATCTACCTGGTCGGAGACTGTACCATCATAAACACCACGAACCCTACGCTGTTTGTCCACCAACAGAAAAGCACCACTATGAATAAAACCACCGGGCTCGTTGGCATCCTCTCCGGCCGTCACCATGTAGCTTGATTCGCCAATTTCATAGATTTCATCCTTATCTCCGGTCACAAAATGCCAGGTGTTGGAAGAAACCCCCAATCGCTCAGCATAGTTTTTCAACAGCCCCACGGTATCGTAAGTAGGGTCTATGGTATGGCTAAGAATAGCCACATTGGGATTGTCTTTGTATTTGTCATATACCCTAAGCATTTCCTTTTTCATTTTTGGGCATATGGTGGGGCAGGTGGTAAAGAAAAAATCTGCAACATAGACTTTGTCCTTGAATGTTTCATTGGTCACCAATGAAGAATCCTGATTGACAAACGCAAAATTGTCAATGGTATGGGCCACCGTATCGTAAAAAACTTTCCCATCCTCTATGCGCTCTACAATTTCCTGTCGGCCAAGGATGGGGAGTTTCTGTTCTTTTGTTTCTGGAATACAGGCAGAAAATGCTGCCAAAATCATTATCAATATGTAATCAGTCTTTTTCATTCTTTTCTCTTACTTTTTTGTACAATCGAACTGCCAACATCAGCATAAGAACAACCAAAAAGATGCCGATAATTCCCCAAATCCAGCTTAATGTATCTTTAAAAACCACAATAAAAACCACAGCAATTAGGATCACAGTTGCACCTTCATTCCAAAGCCTCAGTTGAAAGGAACTTTTTTTGAAAATGCCCTTGTTGAGTTGATTTAGAAGCCGCTGAGCATAAAGCTGGTATAGCGTTAGGAGGATAATAAAGGCAAATTTTAGTGACATCCACGGCTGAGCCCAGGCATTGAGAATGGTAACCAGCCAAAAACCAAATATATAGGTGAGTACGGCTGAAGGCCAGGTGATGATATACATGAGCCTCTTTTCCATGATCAAAAGCTGTTTGCTCAGGATACCCTTTTCCGGTTCTTCCTTACCGTTTGCTTCTGTGTGGTAAATGTATAATCTGAAAATGTAGAACAGCCCGGCAAACCAGGTCACCACAAAGATGATGTGTAAGGCTTTGATGTAGAGGTATTGCATGGCGGGCAAAGGTAATGGAACTAGCGCATTTCAAGCCGATCACCAATGCGTATTGTACCTTCGTTTTTTGAAAGGACGTTCATGCCAAATTTGATTTTCGAACCTACCTTACGATAGGTAGCTAATGTTTTGAGCGGCTCTTTCCCATTGGTACCTTTTTCCTGATCGATAGTGGTCACTACGCAGCGTGCACATGGTTTTACTCCATAGAAATGTACCTGACCTATGCTGAATGCTCTGAGGTCATCCTCCTGATGCGGGTAGCCACCTGCGAAAACCAGGTTGGGTCTAAAGCGGTTCATATATAATAGCTCATCCAATTTGCTATTCAGCAATTCCAGGGAAGCTTCCCCAATAATTAGGTAGGGAAAACCATCAGCAAAACTTACTCCTTCATCATGCATTGCAAAATCAGGGTCTGCTTTGCGTACTGCGGCTGCATCCATATAGCATAGTTTGCAGTCGATCTTAAGCTGTTCGCTAAACCAGGCATTGATGGGTGCTGGTGCCGTAACGGCAGCCACTTCATCGTCCCAGATTGTAATTGCGCACCGTTCACCCGCATCTATAGATACTGGCAGTTCAATGGTTGCATTAGCATGCTTTATTGCATAACCGCCTATAGATGGTGCAATTGAAAATTGGGTTAATTGTGGATATTCCCGCTGGCTGATGAACCTGTTTTTTGCATCCACAATGACCCACCTTCGGTCTTGAGCTAAACCACGCTGTTCGCAATATGCCTCCTGCAAATTAATACCGGGCAGACCTTTTACCGGGTAAATAATGATTTGTGTTAAATGAAGAAAATCCATTTTTGACTTTAAGGGAATTCAGAAGTGCAATATGCTGTTTGTATTTGATAATTTCACCAAATAATTATTCATCCGGAAATCATGAGTGAGCAAAGTTCGATTTGGTATTTTGAAAAGGTGGATCTTTATGAGTTGCTCTGCCCACATAAGGTGCCCCACATGGCAGAAACGCATAAATTCGATCATTACCAAAAAGGGGATTATATCTATTTCACGGATGATGCTTCCTCCCATATTTACATGATCTCGGATGGTAGGGTCAAAATTGCCAGTCAGACGGCTGATGGAAAAGAAATCGTAAAGGCGATACTTACCAAGGGTGAGATTTTTGGTGAGATGGCCCTGGCAGGGGAGGAAAGAAGGTCGGATTATGCTGTAGCTCTTGATCCCAAAACCATCGTCTGTCCTATGACCATACAGGACATGCAGCAGCTCATGAAAGAAAACACACCGCTCAACCTGAAGATCTTCAAATTAATGGGGCTGAGGTTGAGGAAGGTGGAGCGGAAAATTGAATCCCTGGTATTTAAGGATGCACGTACGCGGGTTATAGAATTCATAAAGGATTTGGCAATGGAGAAAGGCCAAAAGGTTGGGTTCGAAACGATGGTTAAAAGCCATTTTACACACAAGGATATTGCAAGCCTTACGGGAACCAGCCGCCAGACTGTCACCACTATTTTGAACGAACTGCGGGAAAATAATATCCTTACTTTTGATCGACGCAGGATATTAATCAGGGATATGGATAAGCTGGCTTAGTTTCTATTTCCCCAGTAAGCGTACCGGCTGAGTTCTTTAAGTTTCAATTTGCGACCATCCCACGCCTCCATTTGCAATAAGTAATTGGGATAATCGCCGGAAAACCAATATTTGATTTGATTACCGGTTTCCTTGTAGGTAAGATTCACCCGCCAAACCTGATTGTACGATTGCATTACGCTATCTACAAGTTGGTCTTTTTGGATAGTTATGCTTGCCTTTTTCATTTCCATAGGAGAGGCCTTGGAAGTTACCTGGCTTGGGTAAATATCAATATCAAATGACAGACCTTCCTCAAACTTCAATGCTCTCAAACTATAGCTGAGCTGATCTTCAAACATGGCTGAGGCCACTTTAGATGCTCCATTGCCCTGTCCGTCCCAGTAGCTAATCCACTCGTACTTATATCCCTGACTGTTGCTCAGGAAGCTTTTGGTGGTAAGTCCGCACCATTCCTGTGAGGAGTTGGTGAGTTTGTGTACTGCATGTGGCTGCTGACGTTTAAAGAAAACACTGGTGAGAAAATGGTAGGGATAGTTTTCAGTCGGGATATCAGCAAACTTGTTCACTTTGATGACATCAAATAAATCCTCTCGGTTGTAGTCATCGGTTTTCACTTGAAACTCCTCATTGAAAACCTCTTTTACCGCAACATAGACATAATCAAAGGATCTGCTTTTCCCATAGATGTTCCGTGTAGCTTCATAAATAGCCACTTCTGCCAGCCCATCATCCCAGAGCTTATTATTGGCCCACTGATTGTTAAAATAGGGACTTTCCGGAGGTATGCTATCAGTCTTTTCCTGATTTTGGCAGGATATCAAAAACAGAGCGCTTATGATTGTCCCGTAAATGCTTTTGTATAAACCCATACCACTTCAACTGATAAATCAATCCCAGAGTTTCTGATCGCTTTGACCTTTACTTAAAGACATAATAATTCAATGCTGCAAAACCATATTAAGTTTTGCTTTAGAATAATCTGCCGCAATTTATCAATTGAACCATCGCAATGAAATTCAGGAGGAGTTAGCTCTTAACCATTTCTTTGGTCAGATCTACCACCTCAGTTTCTTCCACACCAAAGGTGAGCCTTATCTTTTTATCAGATAGCTTTTCGATTTTACTGTGGTCCCCATATTTTTTGTTCAATCCCTTTATGAGCGAGATAAACAGGTCAAGGAGGTTCCGATCTGAATTGTACTGAATTTCCAGCACATTATCTGATGGCTGATTGTATTGGAAGCGTGGCGGATGTGCATTCTTTATTTTGCGGGTCACTACACTATGCACCCAATCCAGGTTGAGCAAAGCCTCTTTGGTATTGTCTGACCCCTGAAAAAATGCGCCATAGACCTTCGGTGCATAATCGCAGCACCAATGTTCGCCAAAATCGTCAAAAATTTGCGGCACAGAAACATTGGCAGCTTCGGCTGCTTTTAGAAAAAGCTGAATACTTTCATTTTCGTCGATATCATCGCGAATGGCAAGATCAAATGAGTGATCTTCTTCGTAACCCATGAGGTTGAGACATTTAGCCCATACCTCATCACCATATTTTTTGAGGACAAGCTCCTCAAGACAGAAGTGAATTGTTCCTTTCATAGCTAGCTGATTAAATGATTTGACTATAAAAATAATTAAAATTCATCATCATCATAATCATTTCGCCCTCTTCCGCCTTTTCGTTGTTTTTTCTGGTTTAATCGATAGGTGAAATTCACCAAAAACTGTCGGGCTCGCCACTGGAACTCATCATAGTTATAGAAATTTTCACCCCTTGTTTCCGATCTTCTGATTCTTTTGTTCAACAAGTCCCTTACGCTGAATCCGATGGTAGCTTTGTCGCTAAGGATATCACGATTTACGCCAAGGTCAATGCTGGTTATTGATAGTCTTTTTCCCTGAGCAATGTTCTGAGGTGCCCGGTAGTCAAGACTTAACTGCGTATTCCAGACCTCTTTAATTTTTATTTGATTGACAATTCTGGATCTCCAGGTGAATGCCTGAAAATCAAAAACCTGATCCTGGAAAGTGCCATTGGTCTGTGATCCGAATATATTGATATTGGCGTTGGCTTTCCACCATCCGTTAAACTCAATGCTGCCATTGATTTCCATACCATATGAATTCTCTACAGAGAGATTTACTGGTAAAGTGTAGGTAATCCCATCGTCTTCTACATAAGACACCCGCTCTATTTCTCCGGTGGACCGTCGATAATAAGTGCCAACATAAAAATTAGAGGCTTTGAAGTTTTTCAAATAACCAAGCTCGAACGAATTGGTGTATTCCGGGTCAAGGTC
This sequence comes from Cyclobacteriaceae bacterium, assembly GCA_965227155.1. Classification (GTDB taxonomy): domain Bacteria; phylum Bacteroidota; class Bacteroidia; order Cytophagales; family Cyclobacteriaceae; genus UBA6059. Next base: position 594,451 of record OZ245731.1, on the reverse strand, counting down.
GGGGTTTCCTGTACGAATATTTCTGGCGTCACTAAAAGTGAAAAATGGGTTAAGATCCCAGAACCTGGGCCTGCGCAGCCTACGGCTATAGCTTGCCTGAATTGAACCGGACTCTGTGAGGTCATAAGTGAAAAAAGCACTGGGGAAGAAATCCGTATAATTCTTTTCATTGACCTCATTGGTCTCTTTCAAGTCTGTGCGGATATCAGTTGTTTCACTTCGTAAGCCAACCTGATAGGAATATTTTTTAATCTTATTGCCAACAATGAAGTAGAAAGCATAAATATTTTCATCGTACACAAAGTTGTTGGTTAGGGATTCGATGGTTTCAAAATCACCCATATCGTTTTGCTCTTCTACTATAAAGTTGTTAGTAATGGTGCGCAGGGTACCCCGGTAACCTGCTTCTAGTTTGCCTTTTTGTGAGAATGGGTACACATAATCAGCCTGGGTCAGGATATTACGATTGCCTTCATTATTCGAGGATCGCTGAATGAGCATTTGCTCGCTGTTAGAATAGGTTTCTTCAAAATCCGATGATTCTATTTCGTCGCTTTCCCTGAATTGGATATCAGCAGTGAGAATATGGCCTTTATTGCTAAAAGTCTTTTTGTAGCTGAGGTCGAATTCAAAATTATCCTCCAGCTCATTTTCATTATCGTTCCGAACGGTTCTATTTATTTCTTCAAGCGTTTCGGATAAATCCTGATAAATGATGCGGCCATTGTTATCCTGATCTGATTTACGATAGATCAAGGATGCTGTGAAGCTGTTTTTAGGATTGATGTAAATATCCATACCGGTACGGATGGTGTTGGATATACCACCCCGCTCTCGCGTGCGATCCCTGTTGGTATAAAAGGTGCTGTCTTCCAGGAAAAACTGCTGCTCAGAGATGCCGCCGCCAGGTGTTTTGCGATAGTTCACCGCATAATTCACGAAGAAGTTGATCCACTTTCTGCGAAGGTTTATGTTGGCACTTACAGCATGGTTGTCGGGGTATCCTGTAGTTACATCAAAACTGCCATTGATTCCTTTTTCTTTGTCTTTTTTGAGGACGATATTCAGTATGCCTCCCGAGCCTTCAGCATCATAGCGGGCTGATGGGTTGGTAATTACTTCCACTTTTTCGATGATATTGCCCTGCAATTGCCTCAAACCACTGGACCCATCTATGCCAAGCAAGCCTGAGGGTTTTCCATCAATGAGTATTTGCACATTATTGCTACCCCTCAAAGACACATTGCCTTCGATATCCACCGAAACAGCTGGGATGTTATCCAAAATATCAGCCGCAGTACCACCCATATTGCTCATGTCCTTACCTACATTGAAGGTGCGTTTGTCAAGAGAAAGCTCCATCTGACTTTTATCCGCCTGCACTACCACTTCGTCGAGTGTTTTTACATCTTCTTCCAGCGATATTGGACCAATATTTTTGTTGCCAGACAGTTCGATCAGGGGGATGTCTTTTTGTAAAAAACCTATACTGCGCACAGCCATACTATATTCACCTGCGGCTGCTTTTAACGTAAAGGTGCCGTTGATATCAGTGATAGCTCCATTTACCAAAGTGCTGTCATTAGCAGTAAATATCGTAACCGTCACAAAGGGAAGAGCTTCATTATTGGTGTCTGTGATGGTGCCGGTTAGCTCATAAAGCTGATTATTTTGAGCAAAAGCAATAGCATACGTAAAGAAAAATATACAAGTGTATAAATACTTGAATTTCATGTTGATAGGTTTTCAGCAATAAACGGTTTTTGAGGGCTTTTGTCTTTTATTATACACCAAAAGCTTCATTTGAGCTTTAATTGGTTAATTAGATGTTTGATGTAAAGCTTATTAGTGGATGAGTTTGAAAAAAGCTGGAAATTGCCGTAAGTCTTCTACCGTATCAATATCGGTGAGGGGTTCTAATAAAGCATATGAAAGGCCTGCTTTAACTATTTTTTGAACAGTTTGATCCAGCACCTCAACTGTACTCCAGACGATATCAGTAAACAAAGTATCATGCATTTGCTTCATGCCTATTAAATAATAACCTCCATCTGTTGCCGGGCCAAGCACTACATCGTTATTTTCCAGGAGTTGAAAGGCTTCCTGTAGGTGGTGAGTTGACAGCTCAGGACAATCACTGCCTATCAGGACCACTTTAGCATAGCTCTGTAGTGCAGTAATGAAAGCATATTTCATTTTAGCCCCAAGGTCTCCCTCTGGCTGCTCAAACCTTGGATAATCGGACCAAATATCATCAGTAGGGATATGGTTTCCATACCAGATTTGTGGCTTAGCGTCCACCTTCTTTATAATATCCCGGGTATGTTTTAGGAGTTCCTGGTACACCTCAATTGCTTTTTCGTTACCGATTGAGGCGGCTAGCCGGGTTTTAACTTCACCAACAATAGGAGATTTCACAAAAATCAAAAGCGCAGTGTCATTCATACACTTTTGTTCCCTTTTTGAGCCACAATCCCCATATTTTATCATAAGCATGTACCGAATCTGTTGGGGTGTTGGCTGAATCTACTACTGAATTGCCTTCATTGACCCACTCGAAAATGCCGCCATAAAGGTTGCTCACAGATTCGAAACCCATAGCCAACAACTGCTCACCAATACGCTCGCTTCTGTAGCCTACTGAGCAGTAAACAACTACCGGCTGATCCTTAGGCAGGTCTGCCACCATTGATTTGTCAAATGTTTCATAATCAATATGTTTAGTGTCCTCAATATGGCTAACCGAATATTCTTTTGCTGACCTTGTGTCCAGCAGTATTGGTGTGTCCTTTTTCATTAATTCTTTCAGGGAATCCACTTTTATGGTAGGCACAGTTTCCTTGTAAAGTCCTTTGAGCATCAGGTCATAAAGGCCCTGACCTTTTAATGCTGGTATTATTCCCATAAGCAATACAAAAAATATTAATCTAGTGAACAAGCTTAAGTTTCTTTTGATCAAACAATTCATACATTAAATAGCCATAGACTACAATGTATTCAACCGCAATCCATCCGTAGGGTTGCGTGTAACCGCCATTACCATAACCCGCATAGCTTAAGAAAATCAACCCTGACCATAGTAATGGAAACCGGTAAGGCGTAAGGAGACTTAGTCCAATCATTGGAATAATATACCAGGGATGAACAATACTGGCAAATGCTAAATAGATCATCCAAATAAACAAAAATTGGGTGGCATAATCATGAGATTTCCTCGTGAAATAGCTGTAAACCACTATTGTCAGCATGGTCAAAATACTCAACCACGGGCCAAGCGTACCAATGATATTGTATCCTTTCACCCAAAAGCCTAGTTCGCGAGTTATAAAATAAAAGCTGGCATTAAACTCAAATTTCTTTACAAATAAGGAAAGGCTTTCCTGAAGTCCCACAATCAGTGAGGTATCCAATAGGGGCCAGGCCAATATTATTATTGTAGCACCGGTTGAAAGCATGATTATGAACCATTTCTTCGGTATTTTTTTGAAAATGAAAACCGGCATAAATGCCAGCGGAATGATTTTAGTGGATATAGCAGCTCCGAGTGCAAGACCAGAAGATGCAAGCCTGTTTTTTTGTAGCAAATAGATCATGAGCAATACAAAAAATAGCATCGCTCCTTCTAAATGGACATTGCCAACGATCTCCAAAATAACTAACGGATTCAAAGCATAGGCAAGAAGGGCCTTTTGACGTGGCATTGCCGATCCGCTCAGGGAATAGACGAGCAACATAGTGCCTATTTCAAAAGCTAGAAGTATGGTTCTTAAGACCGTTACACCTGTGGAAATATCCTCTGAAAACCAGGCTGACACGGCAAAAATGTATTGCGCCAATGGTGGATACACGGTGAAATATCCCGGGGAATTTAAAAATGGATAAATGCGTTCGCGCATGTAGGCAGAAAGGGTGCCTTTTTCAAGCCATTGGTCAGGAGTTGCTTCAAAGGGGTGGACACCCTGAGCAAATAGTTCACCATCCCAAAGAAAGCGGTAAAAGTCATCCGACAGAGAAGGGAGCTGCCCAAATAGCGTTAAGCGACAGATAATCCCCGTCCCAAGAATAATAAGCCAATGGTACTGCTGCTTTAGCATCAATCCATAGAGGAGCATCAAAGCGCCATAGGTACAGAGCAGCACTGTGGTCTCTTCTCTTGAAACCCCATAATAAATAAAAACAAGTGCAATGAGAAAAGCCGGAAAATAGAGGTATTTCAGTTTATCGGCCTGCATGATAAACCGATTGTCGAATACTGAAGAAAAAGATGCCGCCAAACCCTAAAGCCAACATGATATGGAAAAAAATCAGTCCATAATCACCCAAAATAATGCCTTGATAGACGCCATAGGCAAAATACAAACTGATCAGGCCCTCCAGCATCGTTTGCCCGTTGAGAGCCGAATTGATGTAAGGGTTTGTTTGCCACTGCTTATTTGCATCCGAAAGATTGAATTTGGGAGTTCTAATGAAGGGTGTCTTCTTGCCAAGGTAACCTTCCGATACAGCAATCGCATTATGCAGGGCAAGCCCCATCGAGAAAGTCATAAAAAGCGGAAAATGATAAAGCCAGTACTTCCAGGTTGTTTGTTTTTCGATTTGGCGAGACGACTGCCAGTAGAAATAGGCAATGGCTACAAATCCGAATATGAAAATACTGCCCAGGTGAAAAGCTAAAAGTAGGTCTGGCCGGGAGGCTTTGATACTTAGCATAGGTACACTGAGCAAGGCTGCCAGTAGAATAAAAATGAAGCCTGAATTGTTGAGCAGGTGTAATACGGCGTGTATTTTCTGTTGGGTAGGAATTGCTGCCTGCCATATTTTTTTGATGTTTTTTCGGGCTGTTTCAGCAGCTCCTTTGTTCCATCGGTATTGCTGGGATTTGATGGCGGGCATGATTATGGGGAGCTCTGCCGGTGAAAGTACATCTTCCAAATAATGAAAGCGCCAGCCTTCCAGCTGTGCCCTATAGCTCAAATCTAGGTCTTCAGTGAGTGTATCGGCAGACCAGCCACCGGCAGCTTCAATGCAAGCCTTGCGCCACACCCCGGCAGTTCCGTTAAAGTTGATAAAGCTTCCTGCCAAATTTCTGCCCGACTGCTCAATAGTAAAATGACCATCCAACCCAAAAGCTTGCAGACGGGTTAGCCAGGAGTAGTTTTTGTTGAGGTGGCCCCATCGTGTCTGGACCATGCCAATAGCTTCATCCGCAAAATAAGGGATGGTTTTGGTCAGAAAATCTGATCCGGGCATAAAATCCGCATCAAAGATTGCCAGAAACTCACCTTTGGCACGCTCCATGCCATACTGCAAAGCTCCTGCTTTGAAGCCACTTCTGATGGGCCTCCTTACATGGGTGATGTCAAAACCCAGCGATTGCTTTTCCTTTATTTTTTTTAAAGCCAGGTCAGCCGAATCATCTGTAGAGTCATCGAGCACCTGTATTTCCAAAAGCTGCTTTGGGTAATCAAGCGCACATACCTGATCGATAAGTCGCTCTATCACGTATTTTTCATTAAATACCGGCAGCTGCACAGTCACTTTGGGCCAATGGGCAGGCACCTTCGCTTTGGTTGTGGCCTGTGGTTTCTTTTTTTTATAAATCCAGGTGAGGTGTAGTTGACCCAGGCTGAAGACCAGTATAAATGTCATGCAGACAAGATAAGTGCCGATGATCAATGCGTCTATCATAGGTATTTAAAAATTGTCCAGATGATTTTATAGCCTGCCAAGATAGTGCCTTTTACGGTTCCCGAAACTTTCGAAACACCAATTCGCTGCCTATAGTTTACCGGTACCTCAGCGATAGCCAGCTTTTTTTTGGCTGCTTTGAGTTGCATTTCTACTGTCCACCCATAGGTTTTGTCTTCCATGCCCATATCGATCAGGCTTTGGTAGCGGATTGCCCTGAAGGGGCCAAGATCAGTGTATTGAAAGCCGTAAAGCCATTTCATTAAGAAAGTAGCCAGCCAATTTCCAAAAATCTGCTGAGGTGTCATGGAACCTTTGGCTCTTGTACCAAGGGCACGAGAGCCTATCACCAGGTCTTTTTTGTCACCGAGGATAGGTGCTATCAGGTCTTGCATTTGCTCCGGATAATCGGAATGATCTCCATCCAGAAATACTACGATATCAGGCAGGTCATCCTTTTGCGTTGCAATATGTTCCATCCCTTTTAGGCATGCCCAACCATAGCCTCTTTTTTCCTGAAATAAAGCCGTCGCCCCTCGTGCTTTAGCAATTTCCAGCGTGTTGTCCGTGCTGCCATTGTCAACCACAATAATCTCTGAAACGAGCGCCTTTGGAATTTCATCAATGACCAGTCCAACAGCATTTTGTTCATTAAAAGCCGGAATAATTACCTTAATGTTTACGGACATGTATTGCTATACGAGATGATCTAAATCTGGGGCAAAGCTAATCCATCTCTTCATACCCGTATGTCTTGAAAGTGACAGAACTATACAAACTACCTTTTGATGATTTTCAAAGCTTTATTCACCTGTTTTTCAAAGGTAAGGTTAACAATATATTGTCCTTTGGTAAGGTGATTAAGGTCAAGCCACAAGGATCTGTCTCCTGCAAAATCACTGGTATGAACGAGTTGTCCTGTGAGATTATATATTGCAACCTGCCTTATTTGATTTTCACTTTCAATCTTGAGTTGATCATAAACTGGATTATTATAAGTTAAATTGAAGGCATCATGCTCTACGCTCGTCACTACGCAAGGTGGCGTAGCATTCTCCTGAATGAAGAGTTGCCCCTCATAGACAGACCAGTTTTCCCAGTTTCCCCCCTGGCCCTCCTGCCAGTTATTGAGATCAAAATATCGGGATTGGCTCTGACGGCCACCTATTTTGTAAACTTTTAGGGCATATCCTTCCAGCTGCCAGTGCAATGGAGTTTGAGGTTCTATAGTCTCCGGCATCAAACTCGCTGCCTCACAGTTGCCCTGTATGAAATAAGCATAATCAGGGTACTCAGGATGTTCACCAAATACCCAGGCTAGTCCTTCCTCATCGATACATACGGAAGTGTATTCATTGGCTGCGATAGCACGTGGCGCTATGCCATAATCACTGACCATCCGGGCCATCATCGTAACAAGCCTTCCATTTCGCTCTCGATCATCAAAATGAGTATCTGTGAGCACATCTTGCAAGACATCAAAATTGACAAGGGAGGTGGCATAAATGCTATCCATGTAGGGGTGAAAAGGGTCATTTATAGCTTCCTGGGACGTAACACCCAGGTCAACAGGCGCATAAAAATAATCACCCAGTATGGCCATGCCTGCACTAGTACCCCCAATGGTGATTTTCTTCTCATCAACGAGATTTTGCAATGCGGTTTGGACCGGCGTATTTGCCCAATAGTTTTTGTAGCGGGTTTGGTCTCCGCCTGCGATAAAGAGCACTTCCGCACTTTGAATCATATTGATCACAGCAGTATCGAAAGAAGCCTGCCTGCTTTTAAAGAGAATTGTTGTTACAGAATTTACGGTGATACCAAGCTCCTCATAGAAATAGGGGTTGTAACCATCCGAACCACTAGCCCTGATGACCACCACATCACCACCCTCCGCTCTCCTGAGCATCCATTTCATGGCATCATCATTATCTCCACCACCACCGGCCAATACAATACCAGGTTTGTGGTTGGTTTCTACGTCCACTGAATCCCCTGTGATCCACAGATCATAAAACTGGCCGAAGCTCAAATAGGGTAGGAATAATGTTATTATCAGCAGCTTTTTCATATCAGGACGAATATAGCCGCTGATTTTTAATTCATGACTCTATTTTGACACTATTATTCCCGATCAAAATAGGACTACCAAAGCGGCCATCCTCGTCCCGGTTTTCCAGGTTTAAGACGCCCCTTGGGCAAACGGAAGAGCAAACACCACAGCCGACACAAGATGAACGCACAATATTTTGCCCCCGCTGCGCATACCAGCGTACGTCAATGCCCATTTCACAATATGTAGAACAGTTGCCGCAGGAAATACATTGTCCGCCGTTGGTAGTGATGCGAAATTTAGATTTGAATCGCTGGATCAAACCGAGATATGCGGCCAGAGGGCAGCCAAACCGGCACCACACTCTGTTGCCCATAAAGGGGTAAAAACCTGTGCCCACCACCCCGGCAAAGCCAGCGCCGATCCATGCGCCGTAGATGGACCTTAGCTGATAAGTATCGATGATGCCCATAATCTGGCTATTGCCCGTCCAGTAGGTATAGAGCACGCCACCGGTCATTACTACTGCAAAAACCAATACCGCATGGATCATCCAGCGCTCAATTTTCCAGGCTTTCAATGATTTATCCGAAAGCTGCCGGTAGGGATCCCCTAGCGTTTCTGCAAGGCCACCACAGCCACAAACCCAGCTGCAATACCACCGCTTACCGAAAAAATAGACAAACACCGGTACTGCAATAACGATCAGTCCAATACCCCAGCCCAGCATGAAAATACCCAGGGCGCCACTATCAATTAATGTGTTGAGCTCGCTTTCAAAGAAAAAATCATAATCGAGTGGCCAGATATTTTTGAAGTCAAAATAAGGCTGGTTCAATCTCAATAATATCTCCGGTATCAAAAAGGCGAAGGCAGTTTGAAAAAACATTACGCTGATTGTTCGCAGCACCTGATACTGGCTATGACGATATTTAATCAGCATGCGTACACCCATTACCAAAATGCATAATGTGTAGATAAATCCGTATAGGAAAAACCGGCCTGCATCACTGCCCTTTAGCAGTTGACTGACAGGGTCCACCATGATGATCCATGGGGTCATGTACTCAGGGTAGAAATAGAGTATGATGTAAAAGATGATGAAAAAACTACCCACCAAGATGCCTAGCCAGCCCCTATTTTTCAAGGCACTGTGGTAAATGCCATTGTTTTTGATGCCGGGTGGCCCATCCAGCTCATATTTAGGCAGCAGGTACATGGCAGCACCAACTATACCCAGGATGTAGGTAAACAGGATAAATAAAACAGGGTATTGATCAATAGGCCCCTGACTTGCAGCTTTGGTAAGGCTGTATTTGAGATCCTTCACCTGGTACTGGTCAAAGCCAAACTGGCTGATGATGCCGTATTTTTCTATATTCTGGGATACATTTTGCAGGTGATCAGAAAGCTCTGCCTCAGAATCGTAGGAGCGGCCATCCATCCAACTTCCATAGTCGCTAAAGGCTTTCACTTTAAAATCATAGGCCGGATCATCACCGGAAAGCGCTTCCTCTACCAGGGATAGGCTGAAATTCCCCTCTTTTCTGGTTAGCCTGTGAATAGTCTCTAAATCCTTATCTGTAAACCTGTATTTGTCCAGCTGAGATCGATTGATCTCGGTAAATACGGAACTGAGGTTTGAAACAAATCCAAACTGACCTGGGTAGCTCTGCTGCAAAATTTCCTGCCCGTACTTAAGGAAAAGAGCTTGCTTTTGATCGGGTAATTGGGCTTTTACATCCTCCTCAGCCAGTTTATAGCTAGGGATAAAAAAGCTGACTAGAAAAACCGTAAAACTTGCAATAAACAATGCCAGACCGGCTATTTGTACCTTTCTCATAATCAAGCTTGTATTAGTTTTTCCCACAAAGATCTACGGCGCACTTTTACAGGCATAAATGGGAACTCCTCATTAAATTTCTGTTGGATTTCCGGGTCATACTGGCGAAAGAATTCGGGATCAAAATTGGCTTTCTTAAGATTTTGAATGATGAAATCCAGCTTTCTTTCTTCCCGGAGCCATTGATCCCATACTTCGTGCCGCATCCTTATGCCAAAGGTGTTGATGCCTTTCACTTTGAAGTTTGCTTCATCATAAATAATCTTTATGCACTTCCTTTTATCGCTGCATTCCCAATAAAAATAAGCCTCCCCTGCATCGCAGTTAGGCTTAACTGTGCCATAAGTCTGGTATTCAATATCGAAGAATTTGGCAGAGTTAAACCAAATACCGGGTTGGTAGGCAGTTTGATTGCCAGTAAGTGTCTGCGCCAGAGTTTCGCCCATCATCCTTCCTACATACCATACTGCTTCAATGGATTTTCTGCCCGGTAAAGGATTTCTGAGCTGTGCACAATCGCCAATAGCAAAAACATCATTCACTGAGGTGCTTAAAAATTCATCAACCAGGATACCTCGGTCGGTTTCAATAGCCGTTGGCTTAGCCAGGTCAATATTGGGGTGGACACCCACCGTAAGGCCTACAAATTCGCAGAGGATGGTCTCTCCACTTGTGGTTATAACGGCTTTAACGCTACCCTTGCCATCATCCACAATTTCCTTAAGTTCTGTGTTAAGCCTAAGGTCAATTCCATTTTCTTGGATGTGGTGATCAATAAGTTGGGCTTCTTCTTTAGGTAAAACAGCACCCCAAAAGTTGGCTTCCCTTACCAAATAAGTTACGGGAATATGCCTTGAATGCAGCATTTCAGCCATTTCTATGCCGATAAGGCCACCACCTACTACCACAGCATGGTTAATATTTTTGGTGTTAACCTCCATCAGGTTTAGGTCTTGCAGGCTTACGAGCCCCTGTACGCCCTGTAGGTCCTGTCCTGGCCAGCCAAACTTATTGGATTGAGAGCCTGTAGCAAGCACTAACTTGTCGTAGGTCATTGGTTCACCCTCATCAAAATGAATCTGCTTTTGGTTTAGATCAATGCTTTTAACCCAGGCTTTTTTCAGATCTATCCGGTTTTTTGACCAAAACCAATCCTCGTAGGGTTTGGTATGTTCAAATTTCATATGTCCCATGTAGATATACATGAGTGCTGTGCGAGAAAAGAAATAATCGCTCTCACCGGAAATAATGGTGATTTTATGGTCACTTCGCTTTCGAATGTGGCGGGCCAGGGTAGTGCCTGCAATACCATTTCCAATAATGACAATGTGATCCATAAAATTCAGTTAAACACAATCCTATCGCTTCAATTCGGAAAATAAATATTATCGATGGATTTACAGGCTTAAAGGTCGTGAAAATGACCTATAAGAGGCTACTTTAAAAAGCATTTCTAAGAACCAAACTTTTCTGAAATCAGTTGCGTTTAGAGTATATGAAAAGATAGGATAGGGTTACTGATAGTTGTTGGGTTTTAGGTTAGGTTTACTTTATCCTGGAGTCCCGTTTTTACACGGGACTCTATCTTTTCATATCATACCCTCCAGATAATCAAGTAATTCCGCAATTGTTGAAAATTCGTTTGCCTCCGACTGGTGCAGCAAATACCACTGATTTGTATCAGTTTTTTCTATCCTCAAAGGAGCATCAGATTTTATGTTGAATCCTTTTCTCAGTAGCGCATTTGTAGTCCAATAGAGCCATTCGCCAGTTCCCTGGATGTTTATTTCCCTTCTGGGTTTTGGCGGTATAGTTGCCCGGCCGGTGATTAGATCAAATTCAAAGCCTTCATGATAAAAGGTGTTTTCCAATTGTCCGGATAATGCTAAATCTTCGGGTGTGCCATTCACAAGGGGTTGATTGAAATTGGTTAGCCACAATTGATCTGCTAACTGCAGGGTAAGCTGTAGCTCGTGCGTTGCTACCAGGATTGATTTTTCTGTGGTTTCAGAAAGCTCCTTGAGCAGCTTCATGATTTCGACCCGATTATTGAGGTCAAGGTGGGCAGTGGGTTCATCCATAATGATCAGCGGACAGTCTTGTGCCAATGCACGGGCGATAAGCGCTTTTTGCATTTGCCCATCACTCAATTCATTGATCCTCTTTTCCTGGATATAATTAATTCGGGTTGAGTCTATGGCCCATTGCACTTTTTCCCAATCTGATTTGTCCAATATGCCATTCCAGGCTGTATATGGAGCCCTTCCTAATGCTACCAATTCCCAGACGCTCAGGTTCCCAGCCATCACAGGATCAGTAAGCACTACACTTACCAACCTCGACAAAGCAGCACGGGTATAGGATTGGTTTGCCTTTTGGTTGATAAAAACCCTGCCGGAAATGGGTTGCTGAAAATTAAGTAATGTACGGAGCAGGGTGGATTTTCCTACGCCATTCTGACCCAGCAAACAGGTAAGTTGGCCCCTTTGCAAAGACACATTAATGTCCTGAATTAATTTTTTTGGATTACCCTGTTGGAGGTATCCAATAGTCAGATTTTCAGTATGTAGAATTGTATGGCCCATCTACATTGCTTTCTTAATCTGCCTTTTTTTGATAATAACCCAAATTACAATAGGTGCACCTACCAAAGCAGTTACTGCATTGATGGGCAGGGTATAATCCAGGCCAGGCAATTGTGCGATACTATCGCAAACCAGCATCAATATACCCCCCATCAGCAATACCAAAGGGAATAGCTTAAAATGATCAGATGTATTAAAAATTATTCTTGCTAAATGTGGGAGCGCCACACCTATAAAAGCTATGGGGCCGCAGAATGCAGTCACGGTACCTGCCAAAAGGCTTGTGAGCAGCACGATTATAATTCTAATCGATTTTACATGGAGCCCCATGCTTTGTGCATAGTTTTCACCCAGCAACATGGCATTGAGTGGTTTTAATAGTCCAACTGCAATGAAAAGGCTCACCACAATCACAGGCGCAAAGAGGCCTAACTCAGACCAGGTGACACTACCAAGGCTGCCAAATGTCCAGGATATATAAGCCTGAATAGATTCTGCCTGACTAAAAAACTGCAACACACTGACCAAAGCGCCTGTGGCTGAACCAAACATCAACCCTACAATTAATAACGACATGTTGTCCTGCAGGCGCATGGCTACAAGCAGTACCAGCAACATCACGCCACCCGCACCAATAGCAGCTGCTATAGTCGTTAGGGCAATGCTTTGAGAAAACCCGAAACTCACACCGGCCATAATTAAAACAGCTACACCAAGACTTGCACCTGAAGAAATGCCCAAAATGAACGGTCCTGCCAGAGGATTGCGAAAAAATGTCTGTAGAAAAAGACCTGATACTCCCAATGCCATCCCGCATAAAACCGCCGTGATGGCCTTGGGCATTCTGAAGTTATATATGATTTCCTGCCATGAAGATTTTATCTCCTGCCCCGTAATTGCAGATACAATCTCTGATACTGGAATGGTAACAGAGCCAAGAGATACATTGGCTAAAATGCACAATAGTAATATGCCGCTTAAAACCCAGAGCTTTAATCGCCAGCTTTGATAATGCTTAACAATTTGATCAGCTTCCATTGCTCAAAGGCATAAAAAAATAAAGATTGTGGTCAGGAATCAAATCGGGGTGCAGGATTTTTACCAAATCTTTAAGAACAATATCCGGTCTTGCATACCCATTTTCAAGATAATCAACACCACCACCAGGCCCGATTCTGCCGGCATAGCTGTAAACTCTGCCGGTTTGAAATGGCTTAAACTGTTCGTAGCGGGCATCGGCAGCTTTCAGTTCTTGCATTGTGGTGATACTGCCTACTCCAATCCAGTAGTCACTTTTGCCGGCAGCATCCAGCACTGTCTCATAGCTCAGTTCCAGCCAGCCCCGGTCAGTATTGCTACTCCAGATATACGCACCACCGGCATCCTCAATCAATGTAGCACTCCAGTTGGCTCCTCCCGGCACAAACCAACGGTCGCCGTACAGAAGCCCCTTCATCACTGAAGGTCTATTGGATGCTTTATCAGCTTTGGCCCTAAGTTGATTGTAGGTAGTTTCAATTTGGCTAAATAGTCTGTCTGCTAACTCCAATTTATTAAAAAATACAGCCATGAATTTGATCCATTCAGCACGCCCCAATACCGTTTTTTCCATGTAATCCCCGTTCAAAATCACAGGAACGCCCATCTGCCTGAGCTTATTGAGCTGCTTTCCATCATTACCCTGGGAAAAAGCCATAACCCATGCCGGTTCCAGGGATGCAATTTTTTCAACATTCAATTGTTGATCCTGCCCCAGGTCTGTGATGGCTTCAGATTGTATCAGGGGTTGAAATTCGGTAGTAGAGATATACTGAGTACCCGGAAAGCCTACCAACGAGGTAGCTTCATTGAGCATGGCAAGTGCTGGTAAGTGGGTAGTGGAAGTGCAAATCACTCTGTCAGCTTCCATGGGCAGGTATTGTGGCTGGTTGTTTTTTGCAATTCGGTAGGAGAGTGTATCAGCTCCGGGAAAAGCTTCATGCACATTTATCTGCCAGTAACTTTCATATTCCAAAATAGAAAAGCCTTCTGCATATTGTAGGGGATAGCTCCTGATCAATTTTTCAGTTTTTTCCTCAGGTGCAGGTTGAGCGCAACCCAGTAATACTATCAAACAGCCCAACATTAAAAATCGCATAGATGCAAGTCTAGCGAATAGGGCCATAAAAAGGAAAGCCCATCAGGGTGGGCTTTCGATATCATGAATACTATAACTGATTATCCCCGCTACTTAAAAGTTACCCTCTCAACCCTGTTTATATTTCGACACTAGCCAGAATTAATATGAGTAATGGATTGTGAGGACATAATCCATGGCTAAGAAAGCCCATAGGGGTGCGCTTTCGGGTTGAATTTATTGCAACTACTTATTAAGCATATTTTACACTTTGGGCGCCTGCTTCCATGGTAGCATATTGTTTTACTTCTTCATAAACATCCGCTTCCAGGTTATCCTTAGCATTACCACTGTTAGGTATCTCTATGTTGCCTTGTGTACTCCACCAGTCTGTTGCATAATTTTTTGCTTTGGATTCATCCACTTCAAAATGTCTGATACAGCTCTCGCAGGTCAGCCAGGTTTGCTCTTTCTCTGCTGTCTTTTCGAAGATTATACCCCTCATTTTGGTGGCAGTTTCATCCTGGCTCTTGAAGTGAGCATGTGTATAGGATAAGGTTTCAGGTTCCATCATTTTGTGGTCCCAATACGGTTTTGAAGATACAACCTCTGCAGTGGTGAGTGCATATCCTTCGCCTTCTTCCATATGAGCTTTACAAATCGAACAGCTGGCAACGGCTGGTTTCTTCTTCTTTTTGAATAGGTTATTAAGTAATCCCATGAAAATTTTTTGAGTTTTTGATATTTCGTTTCACGAAAATACGAACAAACGGGTTGCAAATAGCTCTAATGATACTTGCAAAAACCACGTTGGTTACATGCAATAATGATTATTTTTGTTGCTCAGGGTTTTCTTCACTTGTCAAAGTGATGGAATTAAAAGGGAATCCGGTGACCCAAAAGGGTAATCCGGAGCTGTCCCCGCAACTGTAAGCCCGTTTTCAGCTTTGCTGAGATCGTAAAAACTGACACACTTACGCCACTGTCCTTACGGATGGGAAGGTTTCAGTTTTTGGGTAAGCCAGGAGACCTGCCTTGAAATTTTAGATTCAAAGCTTTCGGGTGAAAAGTTGAGAAGATTTAGAAGCTATAGGCTGCCCTAAATTTTTCGCAGGCAATTCACAGTCATGCTTTGAATTAAGTTTAAATGAACTTAATTCATGCGTAGACTAGTAGGTACGTGTATTCTTAATTTATTATGCCTGGGCATGATGGCTCAGGAACAGGTGACAATATTGGATTCCGTCACCATTGAAGGTATGCCCTGGACCAATTACACAACTGGTCTTAAGGTGCAGCCTTTAGCAGTAGAAAGTATGCATGCTTTCGACCAACTCAATGGCTTGCTACAAAACCAGGCCACACTCTATCTCAAAACTTATGGGGAGGGGCAATTGTCCACCATCAACATACGAGGAACCTCACCTTCACAAAATGCCATATTTTGGGAGGGTATCAATGTAAACATTACCTCACTCGGGCTTTCTGATTTTTCAACAACACCCATAGCGCTTTCAAACGGAGTAGCCATACAATACGGAGCTGCCAGCTCCCTTTTTGGTAGCGATGTAATTGGTGGTAGTGTTCATCTTCAACAGACTGTTTCGGAAGGGGCGTTTGTAAACTTAGCCCTGAGTCATGGGAGCTTTAACCGAAATGCTATTTCAATTACCTACAATGAAGGAACCGGAAACTGGCAGCATAATACCAATGTGGTACACAGGTGGGCGAGCAATGATTTTACGTACAACAACCCGGCTAAGCGTGGTAATCCAGAGGAGGTAATGGACCATGCTGATTTTATCCAGTCAGGCATTTCGCATGTGTGTAATGTTCGTATAAGCCCATCCAGTAGGATTTCCGCGCATTTCTGGTATCAAAAAATGGATAGAAATATCCAACCCACATTGACTGGCTCTGCCAGGGACGATCAGGTCGACGAAACGTCAAGGATGCTGTTACAATATCATTTGGAAAAACCTAAGCATACTGGCAACCTTAAAGCGGCACGGCTTTCCGATAAAATCGATTTCAATGGCAGCATCTCATTAATGCCGAGGTATTATTTTTCCTATGAACATGAATTTTTTCATGTAGAGAATCTCTCTGCAAAGATTGGGGCCAACTGGCAGCATCTGAAAGCAGATATAGAGGATTATGGTGGAAAGATTTCTGAAAACAGGAACGACATTTTCCTGCTTCTGAAATACAATCTCACTAACCATTTTATTTTCTCCGCTAATCTGAGGCAGGGGTTGGTTGAGGGTTTTGATCCACCGTTTACCCCATCACTTGGGTTTGACTACCGGTTTTTACCCAAATGGAAATGGAGTGCCAATATTTCAAAATCTTATCGGGTGCCTACGTTAAATGACAGGTACTGGAATCCTGGTGGAAACCTTTTGCTAAAGCCTGAGGAAGGTGAGCATGCAGAAAGTAGTCTGCAATTCTCTGATAAGAGTTTTAGGGCAAGCTTAACGGGTTTTTTAGGGGATGTAAAAAACTGGATTATCTGGCGGCCAGAAGGTACAATTTGGACACCCAAAAATGTTGATCAGGTCGTCATGAAAGGGGTGGAGGCCAGTTTTAAATGGAATATTCTCCCATGGCTGGCATGGGAAAATGCCTATGCCTATAATCAAACCACCAGAAAGAAATCAGACATCATTTTCTCCGAAGGCAAGCAACTAGAGTACACACCATATCATCAGTTTAGGTCTAATCTTGGCTTCAAAAACAGCTTTGGTGGTATAAATATCAATGGACAATGGACAGACGAGCGATACACAAATGCCGACAATAGCAATTCGCTGGAAGCATTTTTGCTATTGAATGCCTCCATAGATTTTAGCCCCGATAATGAACCCTGGTCAATAGCATTGTCCTGCAACAATATGCTAGATACAGACTATCAATTGATGATCAACCGGGCATTGCCGGGCAGAAATTTTCAGCTCAATGTACAATATAAATTCAACTTCAATAAATCGTAATGAAACAGCAATTCCTCCTTTGTATCACTTTAAGCATCTTTTTATGGTCATGCAATGATGATGATGATAATGACATGGTAAGCCCTTCCAACACTCAAGTATCTCTTAATGTTGATCAAGTAGAAGTTCAGGAGGGTGCAACTGTAAATATCACATTTTCGCTTTCTGAGGCCAATGAAACGGGAGATGATTTGGTGGTACCCTACACCATCTCGGGAACTGCTAATGCTCAGGACTACACAGGCGCTTCAGGTAGTATCAGTTTTTCGGTAGGTCAGAATACTGCTCAGCTGGAATTGATAATCACAGATGACGATGCAGTTGAAGAAATTGAGACCATCACTATAACGATAGAAGCCGGTTCACTACCTGAAGGCCTGAGCATAGGTTCTCCATCCTCAGTAACTATTACAATCGTTGATAATGATTTTCAATATGCCAATGGTGTTTTTGTGTTGAATGAAGGCAATTTTGGTAGTGGTAATGGCTCAATTTCCTTTCTTGGAGAAAGTGCTTCTCAACTGGAAAATGGCATTTTTAATTCAGTAAATGGCTTCAATTTGGGTGATGTAGTGCAATCCATGACCATATCGGGTTCGGAAGCCTATATTGTAGTCAATGCAAGCAATAAGTTGGAAGTTGTCAATTATCAGACTTTTGAATCAGTTGCCACAATCACTGAGCAAATGGCTAACCCACGGTATATGGTTTCTCACAATGGAAGAGGCTACCTATCAAACTGGGGCAATTTCGATGCAAACTTTGCGCTGGACCAATCTTACATTGCTGTGATCGACCTTTCGACTCATTCAGTTACGGATACGATCCATGTGGGTGATGGTGCAGACAACCTAATCATAGTTGATGATAAACTTTTTGTATCGATCAATTTTGGGAATACTGTAGAGGTTATTGATTTAGCTACAAATGCCTTGGTGGCCAGTGTACAGGTAGGCAGCTCTCCCGGGCAGTTCACCTGGACTGGTGAAGAGCTCTGGGTAATCTGTGGTGGTACTTTTAATGGAAATGATGGGCAACTCTACCAACTGGATGTCACGGATTATTCCGTTCTTAGAACAGAGGAATTAGGGTTCAACCCCTCTACCAAAACTGCTTATGACCCTGACAATAATAATTTGTATTTCTATTCAGGAAATACGGTCTATCAATTTAACCCTGATCTGGATGTAGACCCGGCAGCTACACCATTTATTGAAAATCCTGATTTCTTTGGGCTTTATGGTATTGGGTTTAATAATGATCAAGATCAAATCCTTTTGGGTGATGCTGTTGGCTTTGCCGGTGGAGGTATAGTTTACATATATAGCCAGAACGGGACAATTATCGACAGTTTTCCATCAGGTGTAGGCCCCAACGGATTTGTTATTACCCCCTGATAAAGCTTTGTGTGAGTTCATAGGCAGCCTTTTTAGGATGGGTCTTTCCTTCTAAAATGGCTGCCTTTATCTGTTCTATCATTGTATCCATCCCTGCCTGCTGATAGAAGTATCTGCCTAGATTGTCCATAATCTGGCTGTCAAACCAGTCTATATTTTGATGCTGCCTGTTTACCTCTAAAAACCCTTTTTCGGTCATTTCCTGCTGGTATTGAATCATCAAATGCCAAATTTCCTCTAATCCTGTTTTTTCTAATGATGAGCAGGTCATCACCTTTGGTGACCAGCCACTTTCAGGCACAGGAAATAAGTGTAGGGCACTTTGAAAATCAGCCCTTGCTTTATTCGCCTGTCGTTTGTTTTCACCATCAGCTTTATTAATCACAATGGCATCAGCCATTTCCACAATGCCTTTTTTTATGCCTTGCAGCTCATCGCCAGCTCCAGCCAGTGCCAGTAACAAAAAGAAATCCACCATACCTTTCACAGTGATTTCTGACTGACCTACCCCTACAGTCTCTACAAAAATGGTGTCGAACCCTGCTGCCTCGCATAAAATCATGCTTTCCCGGGTTTTGGTGGCTACACCTCCCAGGGCTTTACCGGTAGGCGAAGGTCGAATAAAGACTGATTTGTTCCTGCTGAGGGTTTCCATACGGGTTTTGTCACCCATAATGCTGCCTTTGGTTTTTTGACTGGAAGGATCGATAGCCAAAATGGCCAGTTTTTTACCTTCAGCAGCAACAATATTTCCCATTGCTTCGATAAAAGTACTTTTGCCCACACCAGGCACCCCTGTAATACCAACACGCAAAGATTTTCCGCTGTAGGGTATTAGTGCTTCGATGATCTCATCAGCCAGCACATTATCATCCGGCAGCTGGCTTTCAATTAATGTGATGGCCTGACTCAGAATAATTCGATTACCCTCCAGTATTCCTTCAATGTATTTCTCTTTTGGTAGTCTAGGCCGCTTTTTCACCATGCAATTTTGTATTTTTCCAATATGTAATTGATTTAATTTTACAATGGGGATTATTTTTGTACTTTTAAACCTTAAAGATTAAGGATTTTATTTATTTCAATAATCTTAGAGCTGATTTTTGGAAATCCTTAATAACGAAATAGCATGTTTAAAAAATTCTGGCTAGATACAATACTCGGTACAGCTTTCATTTTAGCTTTTATGTGGGTTCTGGGTAATATCACTCAACTAAGAATCTTCGACATATTTGATCCTATAGGTCAGGCATTAAGCGATGTAAAACTAACTGATATTGTGTATTCCCAACTCAGAGAGCCACTACCTCCGGAAGAGGCTATCGTATTGGTCAATATTGGGCAGTTGCCACGGGCTGGTGTAGCAGAGTTGATCAACGTGGTGAATAAATATGAGCCAAAGGTAATAGGGGTGGATACTTTCTTTAAAACACCCAAAGATTCACTGGGCGATTTACTGTTGGAGCAGGCTTTTGCCAATACCGAAAATCTGGTGCTTGTCAATAAGCTGGTTTACAATCCTGCAACAGATGGTTTCGATTCTTTGGAAACATCACTGCCCAGATTTGAGCAACATGCAGATGTTGGATTTGCTAATTTGATTGCACCAGGAGCCAAAAGGCAAAATGACCTTAAAAATACAAGGGAGTTTGCTGTTGCTGAGATGTCTAAAGGTGTAGAATATAAGGCCTTTGGTGTAAAGCTGGTGGAATTATACGAGCCGGAGAAGGCCGAGAAATTTATGTCACGAGATAAGGATGTAGAGGTTATTAACTACCGAGGAAATGTAATGAGTCCAAATGCCGGAAAGTTTGGCACGATGTTTTATGCATTAGATATCGGTGATGTCTTCATGGAGAATTTTGATCCATCATTGATCAAGGATAAGATCGTGATCTTCTGCTTTATGGGAAGTCAGCTTGGGGATGAAATTACTACTGAGGACAAATATTACACACCCATGAACCAGGTCTATGCCGGCAAGTCCGATGCTGATATGTTTGGGGGTGTGATACATGCCAATATTGTTGCCATGATCCTAAACGAGGATTATGTGGATAGAATGAGTGAAACGCAGGGATTGCTGCTGGCTGTACTTATATTGTTTGTGAATGTGGTAGTGTTTTCATTGATCTATAAAACCATACCTATTTGGTATGATGGTACTACCAAGCTGCTTCAGATCATTGAGGTTATGTTTTTAATGTATATAACTATCATGGCTTTTGATTCATTCAGCTACGAACTTGACCTAACTATAGCGATAGCGGCGGTAGCATTGGCAGGGGATTCACTGGAGGTATATTATGGTGTAGTTAAAAATTCTTTCAGCAGACAGGGCCGTAGAGAATTAACTAAAATAAGAAAACTTTAAATTTGTATTGAAACTTAATCACAGGACTATGAAATATTCATTTCGATCCATTCTTGTACTAGCTTTATTTTTTGTAGCAACTGTAGGCTACAGCCAGTCATTCTCTTTTAGGGTATTGGCAAATAAAGGCGATAATACAGTAACCAGAAATGGTAATTCTGAACCATTGAAAACGGGAGCATCCCTTTTTAGCACCGATGTGGTAACCACTGCAGCGGGATCTTACGTAGGGTTGATGCATAAAACCGGAAAAACCGTGGAATTGAAAACACCTGGTGACCACAAGGTTGCCGAGCTTGAAAACAAGCTTAACACAACAGCTTCTTCATCTGCAAGCCGCTATACCGATTACATTATGGCAAAGCTAAATGAAGATGAAGGCGGAGGGAACTACAGGCAAAACATGGCTGTAACCGGAGCGGTAGAAAGGGCTGCCAGTGGTTCACAGATTCAGGTGTTGTTACCAAGCAGTATTGATGTATTCAATCCTGAGGCCATTGTTAGGTGGAGAGAGGTTGAAGAAGCAAACAACTACACCGTAACGCTCAAAAACATCTTCGATGAGGTAGTTTACACCACAGAAACAGATAAGTCAATGGTGAAACTGGACTTCAACAGTGAAGAACTAGCCAACGAGAGACTAGTCATTCTAAACGTAAAAGTGGCTGATAACGAAGAAATTTCTTCCGGAGATTATGGTATTAAAAGAATGATTGGTGGCGATAAAGAGTCTGTTGCAACAGAGGTGGAGGCTTTAAAAACTGATCTGGATGATACCACACCACTGGCAAAAATTATTGAAGCCTCTTATTATGAGGAGAATGAACTACTGTTAGATGCCCTTACAAAATATGAGGAGGCTATACAGCTAGCTCCTGAGGTAGAAGATTTTCAGGATCTTTACGAAGGGTTCATTGTAAAATACAATCTAGGTAACTAGAGCAACCCAACTCAAATGATTATAAAGGTCGACTGAAAGTCGGCCTTTTTTATGCCTCATTTTGAGCAGCCAAAAGGTACAGTACAGCCATGCGAATGGCTACACCATTTTCAACCTGATTGAGGATGATGGAATGATCAGAATCAGCCACATCACTGTTTAATTCTACGCCTCTATTGATAGGGCCGGGATGCATGATCACAATTTCCTTATTCAGCTGATCCAATAATTTTTTATTGATACCAAAATATAGGCTGTATTCCCTCAGCGAAGGGAAATATTTGATCTGCTGGCGTTCCAGCTGGATTCTTAGAACATTGGCTACATCACACCATTCCAGCGCATCTTTCACTTGGTGAGATACCTTTATGCCCAATGTATGAATGTATTTTGGGATCAATGTGGAAGGGCCACAGACCATAACTTCCGCACCCAATGCGATCAAGGCATAGATATTGGATAATGCCACTCTGGAATGCAGTATGTCTCCTATGATAGCCACTTTTTTACCCTTAACAGTACCTAGCTTTTCCCGAATAGAGTAGGTGTCCAATAAAGCCTGCGTTGGGTGCTCATGGGTACCATCACCGGCATTTACAATATTGGCATTGATGTGCTTAGAAAGAAAATGCGGTGCTCCCGGGCTGGCATGTCGCATCACGATCATATCTACCTTCATAGCAAGGATATTGTTGACCGTATCGAGCAAGGTTTCACCCTTCTTCACCGAGCTGCTGGAGGATGAAAAGTTGATCACATCAGCGGAGAGTCGCTTTTCAGCCAATTCAAAAGAAAGCCTTGTGCGTGTGCTGTTTTCAAAGAACACATTGGCAATGGTAATATCACGCAGTGAAGGTACTTTTTTGATGGGCCTGTTAATGACATCCTTAAAATTATCAGCAGTTTCGAAAATCAATTCTATCTCCTCAGCACTAAGGTCCTTAATTCCCAGGAGATGTTTGCTTTTCAATTGGCTCATAATTTATTGTTCATTGTCAGTGATCCATATTTTATCATCTTTCCGCTCCTCATCCTTCAACTCTACCAATATCCGCTGTGAATGCAGCGTATTTACTTTCATGCCCACATAATTGGCCTCTACAGGGATATCCCGGCTATACATGCGGTCGATCAATACCAGCAATTCAACTTTTGAAGGTCTGCCAAATGTCGTCATGGCATCCATGGCTGCTCTTACAGTCCTGCCGGTGTATAATACATCATCAATAATGATGACATTCTTATCTTCAATTAAAAATGGAACTTTGGTGCGGCTGGGCTTTAATGGCTCGTCCCTTCGTCTGAAATCATCGCGGTGGAATGTGGTATCCAAATAACCAGGTATAATAGACTTATTGAGTAGTTTACTCAGCTCGGCGGAAATACGCTCTGCAAAATAAACGCCCCTTGGCTGCAAGCCCAATATTACCGTATTCTCAAAAGACTCGTGATTTTCAAGCAATTGGTGGCAAAGCCGCTTGATGGTAATCTCCAGATGGTTGCTATCAAAAAGTTGACGCTTTTGCATGATGATCGGTTGCAAATATAGAAGGATATAATTTTTCCTTTGATAAGGAGGGCAGGGAATTCTTGTCAGTAGATGATTTTGTTGATGTAGAAAATCTCTCTGTCGAGCTTGACTTCCTTGTCTTTCATATTACGGATTTCCTGAATTCCATGTGCAAAAAAGGATTTCCCGTACCATTTCTCCAGCCCTTCTACATTTTTATTGTTGTCTTTGAGCTCATCATCTTCAAATTTCAATTGCACAGGATTATAAGTTTTGCCTTCAATTATTTTATTGCCGCTTACAATTTTAGTGCGAATGGATCCTTCATACAGGTATAGCAATACCACTTGTTCATCATCTACACTTACCTGTACATTTTCTTTTAAGTTGAGGCTTAACACATCGTTGATTTCAAAGCTATTGTCCCATTTGACCTGGCCAGATCTTGAAAAGCTTACAACAACCGCATGCGTATATTTGTAGCCCAAAAAGCCGGGGTTGTACCACGATTGCCGCTGCTGATCCCATATGGAATTATAAAATGGGTTTGCAATGCCTACATTGCTGTATTTTGGATAATAGGCTTCTCCAACCAAAATGTACTCATCGCCACGGTCTATCAGTTCATGAACCAATAGCCGATATTTAAATCTGGTTTTTTTGCCTTTAATCTTTCTTCTTTCAATTCTTTCTTTGATTCTGTTTTCACGCTTGGCCCGCATGTAGGAGAAAAAATTGGTCAAATCAGCGTAGCTATGGTATTGCACAATATTCTGTCGGCCATTTTCAATATTTGCCAGATAGAGTCCTCTGGAATAATCTGATTTTTTTCTTGCAAATGTTCCTGCTATAAACTGATCGCCATTGTCCATGGTGGTTGATACTCCGTCCAGAAAGCTTTTATCAGGTTCTGGTTTGAGTTGCAGTTCCTGTATCTCATTGCCCTGTGCATCATAGGTATTTGAAACTACCGTATAGCGGCGGTTTTGGAGCCTTTCCAGTCGGATGATGGTAAAGGTTTTTGTAAGGTCATCAATGACTATGTCCAGGATTTCGCTGTTATTGTTGTAGTAGCCGGGGAGCACCTTGGGCTTTTTTTCAAAGACATTAAAGGTCAATGCCACCGGTCTGTCGTTGGCAATACCGCCCAATATGATGGTGTGATCTACTACTTCAAAATATGTAAGATCAATAGGAAAGACCGTGCTGATATCATAGTGAGCCGTATCACCTGAGGCCACATTGAACTGAAGTAAGGACATTTCCTCCTTTTTGTAAGGGGAATCCACAAAAAGCAGGAAAACATTACCAAGGCTATAATCATAGCCCCTAAAGTCAGCACCAAAATCAATGGGTAACTCTTTGGACCACTGTACATTCAATGCGGTATCCAGCATATTAAATTTCCACAAAAAGCCTTCTTTTGACTTATTTCGTGACTCTGTGACTACCAGCAAGCCATCTTCTTCTGCCGGAATTACTGTAAAGTTTTCATCCTTTTTATCAATTTCAAACTCAATGCGTCGTGGTTGGCTAATGTAGGATTTTGCAGAGTCCTCCTTGCCAAGATCTCCCAATTCAGGATCCTGAGCCAAGGTTTGCAGAGGTAAAAACACCCAACCAAATACAGAAATAAAATAAAAAGTAGCCCTCATACCGGAGAATAAAATCATTTTTTTGAAGCTCTACAAATGATCTCTAAGCTAATGTCTTATTAAAACAATTGCTCAAAGCCAATCCCTACTCACCTAACCTAAGTATATGATGAAATTGTTCCGGGCTTACCGGTTGTACACTAAGCCTACTATTCTTTAATAAGACCATGTCAGCAAGGTCATCATCCTGTTTGATGCGCTCCAGGCTAACAGGAGTCAATAAAGGCCTGAATGGTTCCATATCTACCACAACCCATCGGTCGTCTTCAGTTGTGGGGTCCTGATAGTACTCTCTGACCACCTTGGCAATGCCTACAATTGATTTTTCCTGAACACTATGGTAAAACAAGACCTCATCCCCAACCTTCATTTCTTTGAGAAAATTGCGTGCCTGGTAATTGCGCACGCCACTCCAATGATCTCGACCTTTGTTTACAAAATCAGCCCATGAGTATTCCTTAGGCTCAGTCTTTACCAACCAAAATTGCTGCACACTCATAATTCTATTTAATGTCTAAAAACTGAGTTCTAATATCGTAGTTTTACGGCTTTTCTGAGTTTTCTTTGGTAATTTTTAAAACCTGTGGTTAAAGTTGGTATTTCATTTTTTAGCAAATGAAATCAGTCAGGCAAAACCAATTTTGCCTTAACATCATGCTCAAGCCAGGGTTATCAGAAGGTAACGGTTAAATATTAAAACATGAAAGTATTGGTGCTGAGGTTTTCTTCAATTGGTGATATTGTGCTTACTACACCGGTGGTTCGTGCATTGAAAACCCAACACGAAAACACAGAAGTACATTACGCAACCAAGGAAGCATATGTCAATATCCTTTCTGAAAATCCATACATTGATAAAATTCATGTGCTTGGATCGACCGGTGTGAATGCCCTTATTAAATCCCTAAAAAAAGAGCGTTTTGATTTTGTAGTGGATCTGCACAATAACATTCGAACACTTTGGATCAAGAAACGGCTGGGCGTAAAATCAAGTGCTTTTCATAAGCTGAATATCCAAAAATGGCTTTTGGTCAATTTTAAAATCAATTTATTGCCTAATAAACATATCGTAGAGCGCTATCTCGATACACTTTCTCCTTTAGGGATCAAGGGCGATCAGTTGGGCCTGGATTATTTTATTCCAACCAAAGATGAAGTGTCCATGGATTGGCTTCCGGAAACTCACAGGGATGCCTATTATGTGCTTGTAGTAGGTGCCAAATTTGGGACCAAGCGCCTGCCTGTGCAGCGCCTCATTGAGCTTTGTGATCGCATCAATAAGCCTATTGTACTGCTTGGTGGTAAGGAGGATGAAAAAGCAGGTCGGGCAATAGAAGAATTTTTTGAAAAAACGGATCATTCAGCCCCATATGAGGAAGGGCTAAAAGAAGGATTGAATAAGAAATCGATCATATTTAATGGTTGTGGTAAGTTCAACCTTAACCAGTCGGCTAGCCTGGTTCGGCAATCCAGGGCCGTTTTTACCCACGACACAGGCCTTATGCACATAGCAGCGGCTTTCAAAAAACAGGTTTTTAGTGTCTGGGGCAATACGGTACCGGCTTTTGGCATGTATCCCTATAAGACAAAATTCAGCATTTTTGAAAACAATAAACTTGGCTGCAGGCCATGTTCTAAAATCGGTCACGATAAGTGTCCCTTGGGACATTTTAAATGCATGAATGAAGTGATTTTTGATTTTTACCTACCCTAGTATGAAGACTTTAATATTGGTAAGGCATGCGAAATCATCCTGGGATAATCCGGAATTGTCTGATCACGACCGTCCGCTCAACAAAAGAGGAGAACGTGATGCTCCAGGAATGGCTGAATTTGCTGCCAGAAATATCCGGAAACCAGACCTACTGGTCAGCAGTACTGCAGTCAGAGCATATACTACTGCGAAGCATTTTGCTTCGGCTTACCAGATACCTATTAGCCAAATCCAGACGAATAGGAAAATCTACCACGCCAGCACTTCGACTTTACTTAAGTTGGTACAGCAATTATCGCCAGATAAAAGTACCGTAATGCTATTTGGCCATAATCCGGGTTTTACTGATTTTGCAAATGCACTCGCTAACACTCAAATACTTAATATTCCAACCTGTGGGATAATAATTGTTGAATTTGAAGCACTTGAGTGGAGTGACCTAAATGTGGGGGATGGGAAAAACAAATTGTTCGTTTTCCCAAAAGGAATAAAATAGGATGTCAAAAAAAGCATAATTCATGTCAGGTTGAGCCTGTCGAAACCTCTCTACTAGGGAGTATGAATACATTTCGACGAGCTCAATTTGACATGAAGCGTGGAGATTGGTACTTTTAATACACCACCTGTTGCTTTTTAAAGAATATACTGACTTAAATCTTTATCTTCCACAAGTCCTGTGAGTCTTTCTTTCACAATCTCTCGCATGATTACAATTTTAGCACCAGGTTTTATATCATCCGGGATGTCATAGAGAATGTCATTGAGCAGTTTGCTCATCACGGTATGAAGCCTTCTGGCACCAATATTTTCAACCTCTTCGTTGACTTTGAAGGCTATGGCTGCTATCTCCTCCAAAGCTTCATCTTCAAAGGTAAGGTTTACTCCCTCAGCTTCTATCAAAGCCATATACTGTTTCGTAAGTGCATTTTTTGGCTCTTTAAGAATTGACAGAAAGTCATCTTTGGTAAGATTTTCCAGCTCTACTCTTATTGGAAACCTACCTTGCAACTCAGGAATAAGATCAGAAGGCTTGGCAAAATGAAATGCTCCGGCAGCAATAAAAAGAATATGATCCGTATGAATAATGCCATATTTGGTGTTGACGGCACTACCTTCTACAATGGGCAGCATATCTCGCTGTACACCTTCACGGCTCACATCAGGTCCACCACCACCTTTGCGACTGCCTCCGGCAATTTTATCAATCTCATCGATGAAAATGATACCCGTATTTTGCGCTTTTTCTATCGCCTCATCTTTTACTTCATCCATGTCGATCAGCTTGGCAGACTCTTCTTCAAAAAGCAGCTTTTTGGCGTCTCCAATGGTAACGCGGCGTTTTTTGTTCTTCTTAGGCATCATATTGCTGAGCATGTCCTGAAGGTTAATCATAGATGATTCATCCATCATTCCTCCGCCTATCATGCCTACGCCGGATGCTGCCGGCTTTTTTACATTGATTTCAATCTTGCGATCATCCAGTTCACCACTTTTTATCTTCTTTCTGAAGCTTTCACGCGTGCTTTCATTTAGCTCTGCATCGGTTTGTGGATTATCCGAAATGGTTTCAGGTCGATTGCCGCCGGTTTTCACTGGGGGGATCAAAGCATCCAGAATGATGCCTTCTACTATTTCTTCAGCCTTTTCCTTAACCTCCTCCTTCTTTCGTATTTTCACCAGATTTACAGATTGTTCTACAAGGTCACGTACCATGCTCTCCACATCCCGACCTACATAACCCACCTCAGTAAATTTTGAAGCTTCAACCTTAACAAAGGGTGCATCCGCCATTTTGGCTAATCGCCGCGCTATCTCCGTTTTACCTACTCCGGTAGCACCAATCATTAAAATATTATTGGGTACTATTTCTCCTTGTAGGTCTGATTGCACATTCATTCGGCGCCATCGGTTTCGGAGGGCGATGGCCACATTTTTCTTAGCCTCTTTTTGGCCAATGATATATTTATCTAATTCCTTAACTATTTCTTTTGGCGTAAAATATTGACCGTCATTAATCATAATCGATTATTTAAGATTTTCTTTTAATCATTTCGTTGAAATTGGTTCGGAGGCTGAAGTAGTTGGAAGCTCCGCCTACGTGGTAGAAAGCACGGCCATAGGTGAAGGCAAATTTTTTGATGGCCATTTGGAAACCAAAACTAAAACCAGCACCTCCCGAAGTTTGGTTCAACCGCAATTCCTTACGGGTGAGGTGATTGTAGCCTGCCAGCAATTGAAAATTCTGACTCACTAATACTTCTGCTCCGAAATTGATTCTTCGAAATATTTTTTCTGAGAAAGGTGGTACAGCTTCATTTGGACCCGCTATCTGCTGGTCAAAAAACACCACATCGTCTCTGCTCAGGTTGTATCCTGTAATGGTGAAACGAATAGGCATGTATTGTGGTTTGAAACTGGTACCAATTTGAATATCAAAAGGCAAGGCACTATCGCTACTTTCGCTGTAGTCAGCGAGTCTGACCCCAAAATTTCTCAGTGCCAATCCAACTGTAAAGTTTTCATTTTCAGTTGGACGAAATGTACCTCCAATATCCAGTAAAATAGCTGAAGCAGTAAAGGCATCAATCGTGCTTGCCACAAACTTCAGGTTGGCTCCCATTTGAAAAGGCCCCAGCTGATGCGATTTCCCAATAATCAGAGCAGTCTCATTGGCCTGAAAAGTACCCAAAGAATTGCCTGAAGGATCATAACCTTCCATATTGCCATGGCTGAGGTATTGTAAGCCAATAGCTAGGTTGCCAATTTTAGGAAGGGTAGGCACATAACTGGCAGTGAGCATACCAGATCCGGCAAAATAATTCAGAAAATTAACCGAGCCCTGTCCTGCAGAGGCACTATCCAACAACCCGGGATTGATGAGCCATTGGCTTCCTGATTCTGCAATGGTGATGCCCTGACCACCCAGGGCTGACATTTTTGCATTGACCGGCAGGTTCAAGAAATCAAATGATCGTTGACCACCAATCTGACCAAAAGACATTGCTGCCCACACCATAAACACAAAAAGCAGGTAGAATGCCTTCATCTATTATTTGTTACCGTCTTCAATCACAAAATTCACCGGGTTTTTCACCTTTTCTTTTGTAAGTGCAATATCCAGCACTTCACTCACAGACTTTACATAGTGAATTTTGATGCCCTTAATATAGCTTTGATTAATTTCTTCTATATCCTTTCGATTGTTTTCACACAAAATAACCTCCGATAGGCCAGCCCTGCGTGCTGCAAGAATTTTTTCTTTTATACCACCTACTGGCATTACCTTGCCCCGCAAAGTGATCTCTCCTGTCATACCGACCTTGCTTCTTACTTTGCGTTGCGTAAAAAGGGAAGCCAATGAAGTAAGCATGGTAATACCTGCAGAAGGCCCATCTTTTGGAACAGCACCTGCCGGTACATGTATATGTAAATCGTAATTGTCGAAGGTCTTGTAATGGATTCCCAAAACTTCTGCATTAGACTTCAGGTAGGAAAGGGCGGTCATAGCAGATTCCTTCATTACATCGCCAAGTTGGCCTGATAGCGTAAGTTTTCCTTTACCTCGGCTTATGCTGGACTCAATATACAGAATCTCACCGCCTACAGGTGTCCATGCCAGCCCTGTAACTATACCCGGCAGTTTATCATCTTCGTACAGCTCTTTATCAAAGATTTCCGCACCCAGAATTTTCCTCACAGACTTTTCAGTAATCTTGACGTCATACGCCTCTTCAAGGGCTATGGATTTTGCCGTATTTCTGATGATGGCTCCAATCTTTCGCTCCAAATTTCTGACACCCGATTCCCTTGTGTACCCTTCAATGATCCTTACCAAGGCCTTCTTGTCGAACTTTATATGGTTTGCATTCAGGCCGTGTTCTTTCCGCTGCTTGGGTACAAGGTGCTTTTTAGCGATCTCAAGTTTTTCTTCCAGCGTGTAGCCTGTGATTTCTATAATCTCCATCCGGTCCCTCAGCGGTGGCTGTATGCTTTCCAGCGAATTGGCGGTTGCAATAAATAGCACTTTTGAAAGGTCATACTCTACTTCCAGGTAATTATCCTTAAAGGCATTGTTCTGCTCCGGATCCAATACTTCAAGGAGTGCAGAAGAGGGGTCACCTCTGAAATCGGAGCTTACCTTATCGATTTCATCCAAAATAAAAACCGGATTGGATGACTTGGCTTTGTTGATGTTTTGGATAAGCTTCCCAGGCATTGCCCCGATATACGTCTTCCTGTGGCCCCTTATTTCTGCTTCGTCATGTAAGCCGCCGAGAGACATGCGTACATATTTCCGGTTTAAGGCTTCAGCCACTGATTTTCCAAGGGAGGTTTTACCTACGCCCGGAGGGCCATAAAGGCAAAGTATGGGGCCTTTAAGATCATTCTTAAGCTTTCTTACTGCCAGGTATTCTATAATCCTGTCCTTTACTTTTTCAAGGCCAAAATGATCCCTGTCCAGTATTCTTTTGGCACGCTTCAGGTCAAAATTATCTTCTGTACAGTCAGACCAGGGTAGGTCTACCAACAGCTCAGCATATGACATGGAAACAGGATATTCGGCAGCAGCCGGATTCATTCGCTGGATTTTGTCAAGTTCCTTGTGGAAATGTGTAGCCACCTCTTCAGGCCATTTTTTCTTGGCACCCCGCTTTCTCAAGTCATCGAGTTCTTTGTCAGGGCCATCCTGGCCGAGTTCATTTTGCAGCACTTTGAGTTGTTGTCTCAAATAATAATCTCGCTGTTGCTGGTCAATGTCCGAATGCACTTTGCTTTGGATTTCATGCTTAAGCTCAAGCATTTGTATATCTTTCAGCATATGCTCCAACAATCGCTCTGATCTCTGCAATCCATCATTGATTTCTAATAAGGCCTGCTTTTCCTTTACCTCTGCATTGATATTTGAAGAAAGAAAATGTGTGATAAAATTGTTGTTTTCAATATTATCCAATGCTACCTGAGCTTCTTTGGGTAGGTCAGGGTTTAGCTGGATTATTTTTGAGGCAGAGTCTTTCAGCGATTGAATAATAGCCTTGGTTTCCCGCTTCCTGTTTTTTGGAAAAAACTCCTTGAGAATTTGATAATTGGCAATGATGAAAGGATTCTCCTGTGTGATGCCGGTAATCTCAAAGCGACTTCTACCCTGAATAATGATAGTAGTATTTCCATCGGGCAATACCAGCATCTTCAAGATTCTGGCTATGGTTCCTATGGAATAAAGGTCTTCAATATTAGGATTATCGCTTTTCGGGTTCTTTTGTGCTACGACTCCCAAAATCCTATCTCCCCGATAGGCCTTTTTCACCAGTCGAATGGATTTTTGTCTACCCACCGTTATAGGAATTACTACACCCGGGAAAAGTACAGTATTCCGTATCGGTAATATTGGCAGTTCTTTGGGTAGGTCATCGCTATCAAAATCCTCATCCATGTCAGATGGAATCAGCTGGATGAGTTCTTCCGAATCTTCCCCTCCAAGTCTTGATGTAATATTGTGTAGTTCTATCAGGTCTTTTTTATGCATAAATTATTCCTTATGGAAATGCCAATATGGCAGAATTGATATGAGTTGTGAATAATTTTATAATGGAATGTAATAATTGCAATGCCTATGCCAAATTATTTTATTTATTGATGAAATTGCCTAAAATTCATATTTGAATAGGGAAATAGGTGATAAGGTGTTGTGTAAATAGAGTTTTTTGGGTTGCGCTCTTGCTGATTGTAACCACTACTTTTTCTGCAGAAGCTCAAAAGCGGAAAAAGAACAAGCGTAGCAATTCTGATCGAACCGCAGAGCTGCCTGAGGAGTTGCCTTTCGATTTATATGAGTTTAAGAACATCAATGTAATCACCGAGTATTACAACAAGCGCAAGCTTCAGAAGATCCAAAAGCTGGAGGAGGAGCGTAATTGGCCACAACTCTACAAAAAGCTGCAGGATTACGTGAAAAACTTTGCAGTTCAAAACTTTTACAGGGACACCTATTTGCTTTGGCGGCTGGCTAAGCTCACAGAGCTTTTTGGCGATATGAATGAGGCCAAATCACTCTACAGGCTGGTATTGCGGCATCACCACCGTGGGATTAACCTGCAGGAAATTGAGCTTTACTACGATAGCCTGAGTACCCAGGAAACGGAAAAATATGTGCCGCTCGATTATTATTATGAGTTGGTAGAGTTTAGGCAGGCGATAGATACGCTGCGCCCTCCGCGAGGTGTACTTTTAAATATGGGGCCACAGGTCAATTCCCGAGAGGCTGATTACGGGCCATCACTCAATATAGATGACAGCCGCTTGATTTTCACTTCCAAGCGTACAGAAACCACAAAGGCACTGGAAAAGGTTTACAATGAGGATATCTACTACAGTGATTTTGGCAGCCTCACATGGGAAAGAGCTTTGCCCATGGATAACATCAATACCATCTACAACGAAGGCTCTGCCACATTGTCGCGTGATGGCAATACCATCTTCTTTGCCAGGTGCGAATCGCCAGGCGGATTTGGGAGCTGTGATATCTTTACTGCCACAAAAAATGAAAACGGCAATTGGACCAATGCGCAAAACCTTGGATCCAATATCAATAGTGTGGGGTGGGATAGCCACCCGGCTTTATCGCAATCTGAGGATACGCTTTTCTTTGCTTCTGATAGAATTGGGGGCTTTGGTTTGTCAGATATTTATTATTCTGTGAAAGATAAAAATGGGTTTTGGCAGCCATCCAAAAATATGGGTCCGGTGATCAATACCCGTCAAAACGAAGTGTCGCCGTTTATGCATCCCATTGAAAATGTGCTTTATTTCAGCTCCAATGGTCAGCTTTATAATTTTGGAGAATTTGATATTTACAAGACCTACAGCAAGGATGGTAAATGGTTGGAGCCACTCAATATTGGCCCACTTGTAAATGGGCGAGGTAGCGAGTTTT
This sequence comes from Cyclobacteriaceae bacterium, assembly GCA_965227155.1. GTDB lineage: Bacteria > Bacteroidota > Bacteroidia > Cytophagales > Cyclobacteriaceae > UBA6059. The sequence continues at coordinate 560,652 of OZ245731.1, read as the reverse complement.
ATTTCACCATCGACTCCAAAGCAGAAAAGCTGTACTATGCCAAGTCGGCTAACAACGATCTGGATAAGCTTGATTTATACTCCTTCCCACTGCCAATGGGTGCGCAACCCTCTGCCAACACTCCCATCAGTGGTACATTAACCAATAAATACACTGGAAATCCATTTGATGACGGTATTGTGTCCATCATTGACCTGGAGAATGGAGTGGAAATTGCGCCAAAATTTTTAAATGACGATGGCACCTTTCAATTTGATTTGATCAACAGTCAGAACTACCTGATGGTCATTCAGGGGGATGACTTCTTTAGAATAGAGGAAGTGTTTTCACTGGATGGCCCGATGAACTTCCAGCTGGAAGGCGAGCCTATTGCCAGCCGAATGCAATTTGAATCCATTGAGTTTGAAAATGGCGAGGCTGATCTTCAGACCAAAATGTATGGCGATTTGAATAAGATTGTAAATTTCATGTATGATAATCCGGATTTTAAAATCAAAGTGTTGGGGCATACCGATGCAGATGGCCGTCCGGATTTTAACCTTGAGCTATCTGAGAAGCGTGCGAAGAATATTCGCGATTACATCGTCATTTTCGGTGGCATACAAGCCGAGCGCGTAAGCTACGAAGGTTATGGTAGTACCAAGCCATTGGTACAAGGCAATAGTGAAGAAGCCAAAGCACTTAACCGGCGGGTAGAGTTTGAAATCTACCGGCCAGGCGTGCAAAATGACTAGGCAAATATTTTGAAGATGTCATTAAATATGACAAACCCCATCAGGCCAAGCAGGATAACCATCCCCACCTTTTGAGCATTTTCCAGGAACTTATCTGAAGGTTTGTGGCCAGATACAATTTCATAAGTTAAAAATGCTACGTGGCCACCATCCAATGCCGGAATAGGCAGGAAATTCATAAAGGCAAGCACCATAGAAATCAACCCGGTGATGCGCCAGAAATTAGACCAGTTCCAGGTGCCCCCAAAAATCTGGGCAATGCCGATAGGACCGGATAGCGATTTTCGGGGATCGACATCTCCACTAAACATTTTGCCGAAGGCTCTGATATTGACCCATACTACACCGAAAGCCTGCTGTGTGCCTTTAGCAATAGATTCGCCAAGGCTGTAATCAATATGCGAAAACTCAATATCCTGAGTAGGGTAGAAGCCAAGGGTACCATTTTCTGTCACTTCCAGACTTAAAGCTACCTCCTGGCCATTTCTGTTGACTTTAGCTGAGATTTCCTCCCCTTTATTTTCTTCCAAAACTGACTTAAACTGATCGAAATAATTGATGGGCTGATCATTAACCGTTATGAACTGATCTCCATCTTCAAGACCTCCAATATCAGCATTGGAGCCTTCCATAACCTGACCTACAGCAAACGGAAATCTGATATTGATGAAATTAGCTGCGGCGTTTTTATCTGAAAACCGATCCAAAAAGTCTGATGGAATCGGGATATCGATGAGTTCACCATTGCGCTCTACCGTATAGTAGCCATTGTCTGACAACAATATTTCAGGGCTTCTTACATCATTAAACCTGTCAAAATCCTCACCATTGATTTTTACGATTTTATCGCCGGTTTGAAATCCCAGCTCCTGGCCCAATCCATAGGCCACTATACCGTGCTTGTTGACTTCATCTTTTGAGATGTAGGACTCACCATTTTGATATACCAGCACTATAAAAATGAAGATACCGGTAACTACATTTACGATAATTCCACCCATCATCACAATGAGTCTCTGCCAGGCCGGTTTGGCCCTGAATTCCCATGGCTGAGGTTCCTCGCTCATCGATTTTGTATCCAGGGACTCGTCAATCATGCCGGTGATTTTCACAAACCCTCCCAGCGGAATAGCACCGATGCTATATTCTGTTTCGCCGTACTGGAATCCCCATATTTTGGGTGGGAATCCGATGGAGTATTTTTCTACCCTCATGCCGAAGGCCTTTGCTGCTAACAGGTGGCCCAATTCATGCAGGCCTACTAAAATTGATAAACCCAACAGGAGTTGGGCCGTCATTACTAATGCTTCCATTAATTAATTATTTCCTCTGCTTTAATGCGTGTTTCTTTATCTGTTGTTACGTAATCCTCGATAGAAGGGTCTGCAATAAAATCAATTTTATCTAAACAGGCCGCCACTACATCAGACATTTCCAAAAAACCAATTCTGTCATTCAAAAATTCCCTTACCGCAATTTCGTTGGCGGCATTCAGGATGCATGGCTTATTGCCACCTGCAGCCAGAGCTTTGTAGGCGAGCCCCAGGTTGGCAAAAGTTTCCATATCCGGCTTTTCAAAAGTAAGGCTAGGGTAGTCTGTGAAATTCATCCGCGGGAAGTCAGATTTCAGCCTTTCTGGATAAGCCAAGGCAAATTGAATAGGCACCCGCATATCCGGCAAACCCAGTTGTGCCTTGATAGAGGCATCCTCGAATTGAACCATTGAATGCACGATAGACTGTGGATGCACCACTACTTCGATCTGGTCATTTTTAAGTCCAAAAAGCCACTTTGCCTCGATAACTTCCAGGCCTTTGTTCATCAGTGAGGCTGAATCTATAGTTACCTTGGCCCCCATATCCCAGTTGGGGTGTTTTAATGCCTGCTCTTTTTTGACCGATTTCAAAAAGGCCTTGTCTTTACCTCTAAATGGCCCTCCTGATGCGGTAAGTATTATTTTTTCCACCCGATTGTGAAATTCCCCAACGATACACTGGAATATGGCCGAATGCTCCGAATCTACAGGATAGATATTGACGCCTTTTTCTCTTGCCAGCCGGGTGATGTATTCACCTGCCACCACCAGGGTTTCTTTATTGGCCAGTGCTATTTGCTTGCCTGCCTCTATAGCCCGTATGGTTGGCATTAACCCCGAATAGCCCACCAGGGCCGTCAGCACTATATCTATGGCCTCCATCTCCACCACACTGGCCAGGGCTTGCTCACCCGCATACACTTTGATATCATGCGGATCAAGGGCAGCATGCACCTTATCATAGAGGTTATCCTCTTTGATAACTACAGCATTGGGTTTAAACTTTACAGCCTGCTCGATCAGTAAATCTGCATTAGCATTGGCTGTGAGTACTTCTACACTGAAAAAATCCTGATGCTGATCAACAACCTCAAGGGCTTGAGTACCGATGGAGCCGGTTGACCCTAAAATGGCAATGTGCCTTTTTTTTCCTTCTTCAAACATTATTTTCTGTATACCATCAGTGCATCTGCAATTTTGCGATCGTTGGATAAGCGAGGTACTTTGTTTTGACCGCCAAGTTTACCAATAGACCGCATGTAATTGATGAATGCACCAGACTGTAACTCTATAATTTTAAGGTTTGTTAATACTTTTCCCTGAATAAGGTCATCGTAATAGCTATTGAGCGATTGGAGCGCTTCTTCCAGCAATTTCCTGAACTTAGCCATGTCTTCTGGCTGGGTGTCAAATTCAATAAACCACTCGTGATGGGGCAACCCCTCCTCAGGTGCCACATTAGGTGCTACTGTAAATTCTCTTACCTCTGCTTTTGGGAAATGACTCATGGCGTGTTTCAATGCTTTTTCAACTTCCTCACCGATCACATGCTCACCAAATGCAGAAATGAAATGCTTGATTCTGCCCGTTACGATCACCCTGCAGGGATCCAGTGATAGAAATTTTACAGTATCGCCAATTGAGTAGCCCCAAAGTCCTGCATTACTATTGATGATGAGGGCATAGTTAACCCCAACCTCTACTTCCTCTATGCTTAAGCGCGGTGGGTTCTCATCGAAATATTTATCTGCGGGTATAAATTCGAAGAATATACCACTATCAAGCAGCATGAGCAAGCCCTCGGTCTCCTGACTATCTTGGTAGGCTATAAAACCCTCTGAGGCGGGATAAGTCTCGATAGAGTCGATGGTTTTGCCAATGCTTTCAAAGAGCTTTGCCCGGTAGGGTTCGAAATTCACACCGCCATACACGAAAAGTGAAAAATCAGGGAATATGTCCTTTATTTTTTTGCCGGTTCTTTGATAGAGCCGGTCAAAATACATCTGAACCCAAGGTGGTATCCCAGAGATCAGGCTCATATTCTGGTCTATGGTTTCATCAATGATCCTTTCAATCTTTTCCTCAAAGTCTTCAATGCAGTTGGTTTCAAAGCTGGGGAGTTGGTTGGTGCGGAGGTATTGAGGCACATGGTGGTTGACAATGCCGGAAAGGCGACCTACATGGATGCCCGCCTTTTGTGTAAGTGTTGGTGCCCCGGAAATGAACATCAGCTTTCCATCCAGAAACCTGCTGTTGCCGGTTTCATGCACATAAGATAGCAGGGCATTTCTGGCACTGTTGATGTGGTTGGGTATGCTCTCTTTGGTGATAGGTATGTATTTGGTGCCGGAAGTTGTGCCTGAGGTTTTGGCGAAATAGGCTGGTTTGCCCTCCCAAAGTACGTCAGCCTGGCCTTCCAGGATTTTATTGATATATGGAGCAAGGGCCTCATAATCGCGAATGGGCACAGCCTCTTTAAATTCCTTGTATGTAGCTACCTGTCCCAGCTTATGGTCTTGCCCAAAAAGTGTATGCTGGCCTGTAGCCAATAAAGCATTAAAGGTTTTTTGTTGGCTTCCTGCCGGGTTTTTTGACCATTTTCTTTGCTGGCTAACAACAAAGGCTGCAAAAGGCTGGCTTAATATGGATTTGATTCCCATAAGCTTGCAAAGAAATACAATGCCTGCTTAATTTCTATTGGAATGAAGGAAATTGTCTGGGTGTTAAATCCTTGTCAATTCTATTTTCCATATTCTGTAAGACACATATCATAATGCTGCTTTGTTTAACTTGTGATATTACCAAGAAACCAATCTCGCCTTTCATCTTTTAAATAACTAATTTTACTCAATAAGTATTTCAAGGTAAAACAGTCATACACAATATGAAAATACTATTGGACGTAAAGGATAGCAAAGCTGCCTTCTTCTTGGAAATGCTGAAAAACTTTTCATTTGTTAAAGCAACTACCCTTTCCGAGCCTAAGGCTGAATTTTTACAAGAATTTAAGGAGGCAGTAGAAGAAGTAAAACTGGCTAAGCAAGGTAAAATCAAACTGCAATCAGCTAGGGATTTTCTCGATGAGCTTGACGATTGAAATTACGTCCAGATTTAAACGAAAAGCCAAATCACTGCTCATAAAATACCCTTCCTTAAAACAAGAGCTCAGTGATCTAATTACCCGGCTAGAAGAAGATCCTACTTATGGCATAGCAATTAAGCATAACTGCTACAAGATTCGTGTAGCTATTGCTTCCAAAGGAAAGGGTAAGTCCGGTGGTGCAAGGGTTATCACACATCTTCATATTACTGATACCAAAGTCTACCTAATTTATATTTATGACAAATCCGAACAAGACAGTTTATCTGATAAGGATCTTTTGGATTTGATTAAAGGTTTGTAATGGATGTAGCAGTACTACCAATTTTCTGTGTTGGCTGGAAGAAAACCAAGAGTTTACATATTCTTTATTTTCATCAAAACCAAAGGGCATTATCGTTTTGACTTTCCTTCTTTTTATTTTGTGAAAACACAAAATAGGGTGGTAGAGAGCTAGCGTATTTTTATTGATAACTCTAACCTCACAAAAACTATTTCGTAGAGTAATATTGGTATAAAAAAGGAGGCGCATGAAATCTTTAAAAACAGCATTGATAGCATTTGCAGCGGGATTGGCTGGGGCTTTTACCTACATGGAATTGGCTGTAGATCAGGAAATATTAGCCACTGCCGATACTACAGATGTGGCTTTCACTGCCAATAATGCTATCATTGAGGATAATGAACCTTACCGGGTACCATCTACATCTAAGTCTAATAACGCAAGACCGTTGGACTACAATGAGGATTTTGTGCTGGCTTCTGAGAAAAGTACAGCCAGCGTGGTATTCATACAGACGCTCAGTGAAACAGAATACCGTCGGGGCTCCTGGATGGACTGGTTTTTTGAACCCCGCTCAACACAGAAGATCAGCAATGGCTCTGGCGTGATCGTATCGAAAGACGGGTATATAGTGACCAACAACCATGTGATTCAGGATGCTGATGACATTAATGTAATTGTTGGAAAAGAGACTTTTCCGGCAGAGCTGATTGGTACAGACCCCTCTACTGATTTGGCCTTGATCAAAGTCAATGGAGCGCAGCTACCAGCCATAGCACTTGGCAATAGCAGTGATGTGAAAGTAGGTGAATGGGTGATTGCTGTGGGTAATCCATTTAACCTGACCTCAACTGTAACAGCCGGCATAGTCAGTGCTAAAGGTCGAAATATCAATATCCTCAGGGATAAATTCCCATTGGAGTCTTTCATCCAAACGGATGCGGCGATTAATCCCGGCAACAGTGGGGGCGCTCTGGTAAACACCAAAGGCGAGCTTATTGGCATTAATACTGCTATTTTGAGCCGAACGGGATCTTATGCCGGCTATGGTTTTGCAGTACCGGTAGATATTGTGAAGAAGGTTTTCAATGATTTGAAGACCTATGGCGAAGTACAAAAGGCTTTTATGGGTGCTGAGTACTTGGATGTGGATACGGATATCAAGGAGCGCATGGAGCTGAATAATGTGGAAGGTGTCATCATCATCGATGTGCGCGATGGTTGGGCAGCCGACAAAGGCGGTTTAAAGAAAGGTGATGTCATCTTAAAGGCCAATGACATGGAGGTTGAAAATAAGGCGATGCTTGAAGAGACCTTAGGCTATTTATATCCTGGTGACAAGCTTTCACTGGTGATCAGGAGGGATGGAAAAGTGATTGAGAAGGTAGTTACCTTGATGAATAGGGAAGGCACTACCGATGTTATCAGGAAGTCTACCTATTATTCCCAGAGCCTGGGTGTTTCTTTTGAGTCTGTGCCCAAGCTGGAACGTGAAGTGCTCGGCATTGAAAATGGCATACGTGTTGTGAAAATCGAAAACGGCTTCTTCAACCGACTTGACATTCCCGAGGGTTTTATCATTACCCGAATCAATAACGCCTACATAGAATCTCCAGAGGAGGTAGCCGAAATACTGGAAAGGATCAAGGGTCGCGTGATCATTTCTGGCGTAGATAAGCGCGGACGCAAGGTTTACTACCCGTATGTGTTTTAGAGCCTAGTAAGCGGTTCTCATTTTGAGCTTTTTCTTGAGCTCGTCAATGCTGTAGCGGAACTTTGCGTCAGTATCCAGCATGTCATTCACGGATTGTACTGCATGGATCACAGTGCTGTGGTCTCTGCCTCCAAAATGGTAACCGATGGACTTCAGGCTGTGGTTGGTATAGTCTTTCGAGAAGAACATAGCCACCTGCCGGGCAATCACAATTTCTTTTTTGCGGGTCTTGGCTTTCAGATCATCCTGCGACACCCTGAAGAAGTCAGAAACTGTTTTCTGGATATAATCTATACCTACTTCACCATCAATATCCCTCACAATGTTTCTCAAAGTTTGTCTGGCTAATTCTAAATCTATTTCCCGCTTGTTGAGCGACGCATTGGCGATCAACGAGATTAATACGCCCTCCAGCTCTCGTACGTTGGTATCGATGCTGTAGGCAAGGTATTCCAGTACATCATCCGGAATTTCGATACCATCACTTTGAAGCTTTCTTTTGATGATAGCCATGCGGGTTTCAAAATCCGGCGATTGCAGATCTGCCGTAAGACCCCATTTGAATCGGCTTACTAATCGTTCCTGTAATCCTTGCAGATCGCGAGGGGCACAGTCAGAGGTCATGATGATTTGTTTGCCGTTTTGGTGGAGATGATTGAAAATATGGAAGAATATTTCCTGGGTTTTTTCCTTACCTCTTAAAAACTGCACATCATCAATGATCAGGACATCTACATTTAGGTAGAAATTGGTAAACTCCTGAACACTGTTGTTTTTTAGTGCTTCTATAAATTGGTTGGTAAACTTTTCAGAAGCCACATAGAGGACAAAGCGCTCTTTATCTTTATTTCTGATTTCATTACCGATGGCTTGCACCAGGTGTGTTTTACCAAGTCCCACACCACCATAAATCATCAGTGGGTTGAATGAGGTTACCCCGGGCTTCTGCGCTACCGCAAAGCCCGCAGACCTTGCCAATCGATTGCAATCGCCTTCGATATAATTTTCAAAAACATAACTTGAATTCAGATTACAAAATTGATTGTGGTGGTTTACACTGGGTACCGAAAATGGGTTCCTGATTTCGGTTTCTCCATTTGCCTTACCAATACCATTTTTTTGGTTGCCCGCCATGTTTACCGTGTAGGGCTTATGTGCACCATTACCACTATCTATAACTACCGAATATTCGAGTCTGCTGTCTTTGCCTAGTTCCTTTTGGATAGCCTGCTTGAGTAGGTGAACATAGTTTTCTTCCAACCACTCATAGAAGAATTGACTGGGTACCTGAATAGTAAGTACTTTGTTCTCTAATTTAATAGGAACAATAGGTACAAACCACGTCTTAAAGCTTTGCTCAGGTATATGTCCTTTTATAAAATCAAGACATTTTTCCCACACTTCTTTTTGCATAGAAACAATTAATTTTTAGAAACCAAATTCTTAGTTAGTACGACACTTTTTCTATAGCGGGGAATCAAAAGTGTGACAAATTTTTTTAAGAAAAAAGTGAATTTGCTCTTGACTTTTTGGAATACTCTCCTAGACCCAAGGCAGGGTATATTTTTTTTCAAATTCTCGAAAAAGTACAATTTTAAATGACTTGCTAAAAATCTAAAGAAAGTCATAGTATGGTATGCTGAATGACAGCAGTACTCTGCCCTAAATTTAGTTTCTTTAGATTCGAATTTGTTATTCCATATACGAATAGTTGACTAATTAATATCTATGGGAAAAGAAGCAATGTTTTCACCATCTACATTACAAGACTGGCAGCAAGCTGCAGAAGCATTGCTGAAAGGAAAGCCATTAAATCGATTGCATTGGCATAATGACCCGGCACTTGAGCTTGACTTATACTATGATCAAGAGACCTATCAGCAGAACCCGCCTATACAAGTTGGGGGAGGAGCAACAGGAAAAGGTTGCCGAATTATAGAGCCTTTATTGTTGGATGAAACTACAAATACTTATGCACAAAATGCTCTTAATTTGGGTTCTGAGGGTGTTTTTTTGATAAATAATGAGGTTTTATCCAATGATGTAAATTTTAGAAATGTGCTTCCTGAGCATTGTGTGTTTATGGTGCAGGAATTGCAAGATTTGGAGGTCAACCATACCGTTTATAGCCAATTCTTACACCAGCGGGAGGCTCCCTACACTTCATTTGAGGGAGGTGTATTTCTACCCTTTGGTGGAGAACACTTTCTTGAAAAGGGTGAGTTCGAAAGTAGTGCGCAAAGGATAAAATCACATGTAGATCAATATGAGCCTTTTCCAAATTTCAGAACTATTCTTCTGGACCTATCATTTATTCATCTGCAAGGTGCTTCTATAACCAATGAGCTGGGTTTTTACCTTTCATTACTCAAAAGTCAGTTTGAGTTGTTGGCAGATCAGTCTGTTGAACCGGGTGCATTCTTAAAAAATTTACAAATAAAAGTTTGCTTAGGAACAGACTTTTATCATGAGATAGCCAAGCTTAGAGCTATTCGGTTGCTCGCTTTCAAACTCTTTTCGTGTTATGATGAGGACATACAGATAGATGAGATTTCAATAGTGGCTGAGACATCCCGTGCTACTGATGCAAAGCTGGATAGGCATACTAATTATCTCCGCAAAACAACTGAATCGATGGCTGCCTATTTGGGTGGTGCTGATATGCTTATGATCCACCCTATGGAGGCCGGAGGTTACGATCCATTGGCCAGAAGGGTGAGTCGAAATATAGGAAACCTCTTGCGGGATGAGTCTTTTTTGAATCAAGTGAAGGACCCGCTGCATGGCTCCTATTACGTGGAAACATTAACCAGAAAACTCTCAGAAAAAGCCTGGGAAAAATTTGGTTTGATCGAATCGGCAGGAGGTTTGCCAAATGCAATTCAAAAGGGCATAATTAAAGGTTGGTTAGAAGAAGATAGAGCATCTGCCCTGGAATCTGTAAATGCTAGGAAAAAGACAATAATTGGGGTAAATAATTTTCCAAATAACATGGAAATAGGAAAGGTTTCTGGCTTAGCTGGTACTACCGATGCTGTTTTCAGACCTTTTGCTCACATTGAAAATATGGTGATTCGATTGGAGAATGCTTTGCGCGAAGGGCAGCTGAACCAAAGGCCACGTGTACTTCCGGTGAAGGTAGGTTCCAATGCAGCTATGCAGTCGGCAAGAATGAATTTCTCTGCCAACTTTCTTGGTTGTGGGGCCTTTGAAGTATTACATCCAATTATGCTTGACCAGCTAAACAACAATGTTGATGCTGAGGTGATTGTTTTTTGTGGGGCTGATGAGGATTATGCACGCTTATCAGCAGAAATATTGTCAACCTGTAAAGACCAGGGAATTATACTTATCCTGGCTGGCTATCCGGTAGATCAATTGGAAAACCTCAAAACCAATGGCATACAATATTTCATTCATTTGAAAAGCAATATAAACGAGGTGCTGGCGGATCTTTTTAAAGCACTCAACATTGAAATGAACTAATTACTGTTTTCTCTCAAAATAGGCGTTTATGAATAATTCTAAACCTGATTTTTCCAAGATAAAATTCTCAGATACCCCTGATCTGAAAGCTAAAAAGTCGATTTCTGGTCGGCAATATCATTTTCCGGAAGGTGTGGATGTTAAAGGTCAATACAGCAAAGAGGACATTAAGGGAATCGATCATAGCCAATACACAGCTGGGATACCTCCTTATTTGCGTGGGCCTTATGCTACCATGTACGCCCTGAGGCCCTGGACGATCAGGCAGTACGCAGGTTTTTCTACAGCGGAAGAGTCTAATGCATTTTATCGAAGAAACCTGGCGGCAGGCCAGAAGGGATTGTCGGTTGCATTTGACCTGGCTACCCATCGTGGATACGATTCTGACCATCCAAGGGTACAGGGCGATGTTGGAAAAGCCGGTGTAGCCATTGACTCTGTAGAGGATATGAAGCGGCTATTTGATGAGATTCCGTTGGATCAAATGTCGGTATCCATGACCATGAATGGTGCAGTTATTCCGGTTATGGCTTTTTATATTGTAAGTGCAGAAGAGCAAGGCGTAAAGCCAGAGCAGCTATCCGGTACCATTCAAAATGATATTTTGAAGGAATTTATGGTGCGCAATACCTACATCTATCCTCCTTTGCCCAGTATGCGCATCATTTCTGACATCTTTGAATATACCGCTCACAATATGCCGCGATTCAATTCGATCAGTGTGAGTGGTTATCATATGCAGGAGGCGGGTGCTACAGCAGAATTGGAGTTGGCTTTTACTTTGGCAGATGGGTTGGAGTATTTGAGAGCGGGCATGAAAGCCGGATTGAAGATTGATGAGTTTGCACCAAGGATATCTTTCTTCTGGGCTGTGGGGATGAATTTCTTTATGGAGGTGGCTAAAATGCGCGCTGGCAGGTTACTTTGGGCAGAGATTGTGAAGCAGTTTGAGCCGAAAAACCCCAAGTCGATGGCATTGCGCACCCATAGCCAAACCTCTGGCTGGAGTCTTACCGAGCAGGACCCTTACAACAATATTGCGAGAACGTGCATAGAGGCCATGGCAGCTGCAACAGGGCATACGCAATCGCTGCATACCAATGCACTGGATGAGGCTATTGCTTTGCCTACTGACTTTTCAGCCAGAATTGCCCGCAATACACAGATTTACTTACAAGAGGAGACCAATATCACCAAAGTAGTTGATCCACTTGGGGGTTCTTATTATGTTGAATACTTAACCGATCAACTGGTAACAAAAGCCAGAAAGATCATTGAAGAAATTGAAGATCTTGGAGGTATGGCCAAAGCTATAGAAACCGGCATGCCCAAATTGAAAATTGAGGAAGCTGCTGCCAGAAAGCAGGCTAGGATTGACTCTGGACAGGATATTATTGTTGGTGTAAATCGCTACCAGGTGCAGGAAGATTCTGAAATTGAGATTCTGGAAATTGATAATACGGTAGTATTGAAGTCCCAGGTAGATCGACTAGAAGCGCTTAAGGCTTCTAGGGATCAGGCGGCAGTGGATCAGGCGCTTGAGCATATTACTAAAGTGGCCGCTCATAAAGAGGGCAATTTACTGGCAGCAGCAGTAGATGCGGCCCGTGTAAGAGCCACTCTGGGCGAGATATCCATGGCTATGGAAAAAGTTTTTGGTAGACATAAAGCAAATATTAAATCTGTGTCAGGTGTGTATTCTTCAGCTATAGGTAGCGACAATCATTTTAAGAAAGCCAGGGAGCTTTCAGATCAATTTGAAAAACTGGAAGGCCGCAGGCCCCGCATTATGGTTGCTAAAATGGGGCAGGATGGCCACGACAGGGGTGCCAAAATTATAGCCACCAGTTTTGCAGACGTGGGTTTCGATGTAGACATTGGGCCATTGTTTCAAACTCCGGAAGAAGCAGCTATGCAGGCAGCAGAAAATGATGTTCATATAATTGGCGCTTCGAGCTTAGCCGCAGGTCATAAGGTATTGGTACCGCAGCTCATTGAAGAGCTGAAAAAAATAGGAAGGGAGGATATTATGGTAGTAGCCGGCGGAGTAATTCCCAAGCGCGATTACGAATTTCTATATGAAAAAGGCGTGGCCAAGATTTTCGGGCCGGGTACAGTTATTCCCAAAGCGGCTATCGAGATTTTAGAAGCATTAATGAATGATTGATAATCAATCACTTATGGTGAAAATTTAGTAAATTGCATTATGCTTAAAATACTATTCAATATTGTTTTATTCATATTCTTGTTTACTGTGGCCTTACATGGGCAGGAATTTGGAGGAGATTTTGAAGATGTTCAGGAGGAATTTGTAGAAGGGGAATACACCAAAGCACTCAAAGGGCTTGAGAAAATCACCAGGGATGCTACCAAAAGCTATGGTGTAGATAATCCCTATAATGCTCTGGTAAAGTTGTATGAGGCGAAATGCTTTATTGCATTGGGCTATTTGGAAAAGGGTCTGGCACATCTTGATGAAGCTGTATTGTATAATGCCAGAGTCAATGGTGAAAACTCAAGTGCCTATGCATATGCGCTGAAGGATGCGGTAGATGTCTACCTGCTTTATGGTCATTACCGTAAAGCCGAGGATTATCTTAAGAAGGCAAAAGATATTTTTAAAGCCCAGGGCCTGATCACAGAAGATATTGACGCGCAGTTTCAGGTTTATGAAGCCAATATTTTATTAGGAAAAGGTTTTTATTCTGATGCCATCAAAAAAATCGATGAAAAAAGGCAGTTTTTTGAAAGCCGGTTGTCGCTGGGTTCTAAGGATGAAATAGAAAAAAACAAACAGGCATATGCGCAGCTATTGATCTACCGGGCCAATGCCATGCGCAAAATGGGGGATTACCTGAGGGCCGACTCTGCTTTTGTTTCCAATGAGCGATGGATTGAAGATCAGCTGGGGCGCAAGGATCTCACCTATTCTCTCAATAAATATTATAATGGACTTTTGCTGGAAGAAAGCGGGCTGGATATTGACCCACTTATCGATTTTTATGAAGATGCCTACACTCAAATTCTTAGGGATTATTCGCCAGCTCATTACCTCACTATGGATATCAGGGACAAGCTGATGCGTAGCTATTATCGCAACAGCCAGAAGGCACGATTAAAAATTGCCCTTGAGGATATGAAAAAGACCATGCGAGTTTATCATGAAGATAATAGCATTTACTCACTGGTAGAGGAGACATTTGAGTTTGACCAAAATCTGGAGGATCAACGCATCAAAGATATTGAAAATGACCTGGCTGCCTTGCTCGGCAAGAACTCTATTATCCCCAAAGATCATGAAATGCGCATTGATCTCCTTGAGCTGGCCTATAGGGCAGCTATTCTGGCAAAGGACCTGGCCAATGCTGAAAATTATCTCAAAAGCATTTTGGCTATAAAATTGGAATTGCTCGGGGAAAACGCCCCTGAATACCATTTGACCAATATCAGGTTGGCTAATTTTTACATCGATCACACCGATAATTTTGACATAGCCAAACAGATTTACGACAACAGCTGGGATCAAGTGGTAGAGCCACAAATTGTGGCCGGCCATCCGGAGTATATTGATATCCTCAACCATATGGCTACTTTTTACATTGAGAATGATGAGTACCAGAAGGCCGGTGGAATTTTGGATGATGCCCTTTATCAGGCAAGACTAAAATGGGACAATCTGGACATTGCTTATGCCAGGGAGCTTTTGAAAATTGCAGATCTTGAGATCAGCATCGGAAATTACACCAAAGCCAAGGATTACCTGGAAGAGGCATTGGTAATTTTGGAGGATGACAAAACTCAGGCAGGCGCTGCTTTACTGGCAGATGCATACCTGATTGAAGCCAATTTGCTGGCAGTTTATGGAGAGTATGATTATGCTGAGGCCAATATTTTTGATGCGGAAAAGGTCAGGGATAAAAATGATATTGTGGCAGTAGCTGATGCTGATGCGCAGGATAAATTGGCTGCTATCTACCTGGCACTGGGTAGATATAGTGAGGCCAAGGCTATTTTGGATGCATCCTTAAAAAGCAAAGAGGAACGCTTTGGATCGAGCAGCCGCCAACTGATTACTCCGCTGGTAACCTATGCACAGCTCGATATAATTTACGGTGAGTACGCAAAAGCTGAAAACAGAGCGAGAAAAGCATACAATCTTGGGAAATCCATCTTTGGTGAAAAATCCACCAAAATAGTGCCCAGCCTTAAAACCCTCGCAGATATTTACAAAGAAATCGGTGATTTTAGCCGGGCAGAGCAGATCCTGGAATCAGCATTGGCCATACAAAAAAACAGGCTGGGTGCCAACCATGTGGATGTGGCAAAGACCACTTCGGCTTTAGCACTGATCAAATTTTACCTGGGTCAGGATGAGGACATAGTGGAGTCTCTGTTCCAAACAGCAGAGCAGATCATCGGGGGTACGTTGGGATCGCAAAATCCGGTGTATGCAGATGTGCTTAAAAACTTAGCTATCGCGAATATCGCCGGAGGACAATACCGGGAGGCAGAGTCTTACCTGGAGCAGGCAGCATTGATTTGGCAGGATAAAATCGGCCGCCGCAATAATATCAACGCCTCGCTGGTGGAGGTTTTATATGGTGACATCAGGTACAATCAATATAAATACCGCGAAGCTGAGAATTTTTACAGCAGCGCGCTGAAAGGTTATGAAAAATTCTTCTCCGAATTCCATCCTGATTATGTGAAGGTGCTCTCCAAACTGAGCAAAGCTTATTACATGCAGGGCGATGTAAAAAGGGCACAACGCTCATTGGAAGAAGTACTCAGTAAATATGAGACCTATATTGATGAATATTTCCCCGCACTGAGTGAGCGGGAAAAAGCAAAGTTTTGGAATACTATTCGGGCTGATTATGAATTTTACAATTCCATTATCGTAAGCCATAACCGAACGGATGATGCTTTAATTGGCTCCATGCTCAATAATGCCCTGTTAACCAAATCCTTACTTTTAAACTCTTCCATCAAGGTAAGGCAGAAAATTCTGAATAGTGGTGATCAGAGCCTGATCAATCTTTACAATGACTGGGTTTCTTATAAAGAGCAGCTTACTGATGCACTTTCCATGAGTGAGGAGGAGTTGCAGGCCATGGGGATAGACCGAGGAGTATTAACAGATAAGGTCAATGACCTTGAGAAGGAGTTGAGCAAGAAGTCATCCGATTTTACGGAGGCTTATGATGTAGAAGTGGTGACTTGGGATTTGGTACAAAATGCCTTGCAACCCGGTGAGGTAGCGGTGGAAATGGTCAGGTTCCGGCATTTCAACCATACGCTGACGGATTCTGTGCTCTACGCTGCGCTGTACGTGGAGCCTGCCAAAGGAACATCGCCTGGTATGGTGCTCCTGAGTGAAGGCTCAGATCTTGAAAGCAGATTTTTAAAGTATTATCGAAACAGTATCCGCTATAAGGTGGATGATCCATACAGCTATGATGCCTACTGGCGACCTATCCAAAATGAGATTGGCAACTATGCGACCATCTACCTTTCACCAGATGGGGTTTATAATCAAATAAACCTGGAGGCCATTCCTGATGGAAATGGTAATTACATTTTAGATCGATTTAACATCGTTTTGATTTCCAATATCAAGGATATCTACAAAAACAAGCTCAAAGAGCGTAAGGTGCAGGAGTCAAAAATTGCCAAGATGTTTGGCAACCCTATCTTTTATGTGGATACCAAGCCGGGCCGCCCGGTGGCTGAAGCAGGTTTGACCAGGGCAACCTCGGAAGTGATCACGCAACTTCCCGGTACTGAAGCAGAAATCAACGAGCTGCAAAACCTTTTGAGCAGCAATGGCTGGAAGGCAGACCCCTTTACTGCCTATGAGGCTGACGAAGCTACCATTAAGGCCATCAATAACCCAAGGGTATTCCATGTGGCGACCCATGGTTTTTTCAAAACTGACGATGGAGCCGAGGCTACCAATGAATTGGCACAAAATCCGCTTATGCGCAGTGGGCTATTGCTGAAAGGGGCTGGCGACATATTGAACAAGACCGACTACAATTTCAATATCAATGATGGTATACTGACAGCCTATGAGGCTATGAATCTCAACCTTGATCAGACCGAGCTGGTGGTGCTTAGCGCTTGTGAGACTGGCCTTGGTGAGGTGGAAGCCGGTGAGGGGGTATTTGGACTGCAGCGGTCCTTCCTGGTTGCCGGTGCACAGACAATCATCATGAGTTTGTTTAAAGTAAGCGATGAAGCAACACAGGAGCTAATGATCCGATTCTACGATAAGTGGCTAAAAACTGGCCAGATGCGGCGCAGTTTTATTGAGGCAAAGAAGGAAATCCGGGAAGAGTATGTTGATCCGATCTACTGGGGGCCTTTTGTCATGATTGGTATGAATCAGTGATCTTTCTGAGGTGATATTAAAAGTTCTAGTATGGCTAGTAAACCATCTTAATAAAGTCTCTCAAAGCAAGAAAGAATCGCTTTTTTACAGTTTTAATTTTTTTCTTAAGTAAGACTAAAAGTTCATTATATTAAAATTGAGCAATATCATTCTTACTTAGTATCCGGAATATCAATAACTGTATATGAACAGAGCTTTAAACCTAAAGAATTGGTCAGATGGTGGAAACAACTACATCTTGAAGGGTAATCCTAAAAATAAATGGGCAGGTTTTCAAGATTCGGTTATTTCTGAATTAAAACATAGATATGGGAATAAATTCAATATTGTAATCTACACAGACCCTGAAATTGAGATGGATTATTATTGTATTCCATTTTCTACACTAGAACACCTTTTTATTGACAAACACAAAACAAGTGGAAAGTACCCTAATAGGTGGACTGCAATTGTATTAAATCACAGGTTCTTGATGCATAGTAATTCAGAATTATCAGTGGATATTTCAAAGTACTATGCTATGGATATTACTCCACAACCTAGCATTATGGTAGACGATGATTTTTACATAGAGAATGCAAAATCAGAAATTTCAGTAAGAATTGGTCAATCTAAATTTAGGAAGAGTGTTTTAAAAAATTTTGATGGAGAATGTGCCTTATCAGGTATCAAGGAAAGTTCACTGTTGGTTGCAAGCCATATCGTACCTTGGGCCCACAACAAACACTTGCGTGGAGATATTTCAAATGGAATTTGTCTTTACATAGAATATGACATGCTATTTGATAAAGGCTTTTTGTCATTTTCGGATAATCTAGACGTGATTTTGACACCTTTATATGATACTCTATCAGATAGTTTGAAGACTAAGCTGGGCAGGCTTTATGGATTAAAACTTAGGAACCCAAAGACAAAAAAAATCAAGATCGATTACCTCAAATATCACCGTGAGAATATTCTGAAAAAATAAAATTGATACTAAAAAAGGTCAATCATTTATCTCTTCATTTGGTGTAACCGGTAACCGTATCTCAAAGCGTGTGCCTTGTCCCAACTCACTGGATACTTCGATGGCCCCATCATGTAGCTCTACAATCTCTTTGACCATAGATAGTCCCAGGCCTAACGAGCCAATTTGACCTAATTTCTGGTGCCTGGATTGATAAAAGCGCTCAAAGACATGGGGCAAATCATCAGGGTGGATGCCTGAGCCGGTATCCTCAAAACCCAGCAGCAGTGATTTTTCAATATGCTTTAAATCAATGGTTATTGTTCCACCTTGCGAAGTATACCGAAGTGCATTTGAAATCAGGTTGTTAACTACTTTTTCGAATAACACCTCGTCAATAAGGATATGATAGCCGGAATCAAGGTCATTTTTTAGATCTAAAGCGATTTGTTTCTCAGCGGCAACAGAAGTGAAATTTTGGATCAAGCCGTTTAACCAAATGCCAATATTAATTTCCTTCTTGTTTACTGTGAGCTTACCCTGTGTCAGCTTGCTTACATCAATGATCTCATCAATAAGTTTGGTTAGCTTCTTCATACCTGAAACGGTATGTCCCAGCAGCATTTTACCATCTTCTGATAATTGAGATTGGTTATCTGTTTGAATATACTCGAGAGTTGTTATGGTATTTGCTACCGGTGAGCGCAGATCATGAGTGATGTAGATAAAGAACCGTGCCTGTGCAGCATTAAGCTCTTTTAACTGAGTAGCCTGGGTTTCAATCACTTCTTTTTGTCCCGAGATTTTTTTCAAATATCTTGTTTTCAAATACAAGCTTCTGTAGACGAAAATGGCTGCTAAGCATACCAGAAAGGCAATCACTCCCAATAAAATATTGATAGCCTGCTGACGCTCTTTTTCAAGCCTCAAAATTTGATTTTCGGTTTCTATTTTCCCCATCTCTGCTTGCACTTTGAGATTGGCTATTTCTCTGGTCTTTTCAATATTAAAGAGCAAGGCATTCACAGAATCTCTTCTATGGCTCAACCGAAATGCCTCTTCATAATTACCGGCTAAGGCGTGTAAATCCACCAATGTAATCAATGCTTCCAGTTCCTCGTTGGCCAGCGAAAGGTCATTGGCAATGCTTAGGGCTTTTCTAGCATTGGCCAGTCCATCCTGCACATTGCCAAGTTTCAGGTGAATTTGTGCCATCAGGTGATAGCATGTAGTGAGTGCTCGCTGATCGTTGATTTTTATGATATCCACAACAAGGTCTTCCAATGACTGAAGTGCTCGTTCATTTTCATTTTGATGAATGAATACTTTAGCTATGTCTATCCTTGTAGAAATCAGGCCGTATTCATCTTCCAATTCTTGTCTTATGGTTTCGGCAGACTTAAAATATAATAATGCCTCTTCATATTTACCCTGCTCTCTTGAGACTCTACCTTTGTTGACAAGGCTATAGGCCATCATGTTTTGGTTGCCCAGTGCCTCTGCCTGTGTGAGTGCCAGGTCAAGGTATTTTATGGCCTCCGCATAATCCTTCTGAAATAGATTGAGGTTAGCAATGTTGATCAATGCATAGCCTTTTTGATCTTCCACACCATGAGCCTCAGATAAATCAAGTGCAAGCAGGTATTTTTCAAGTGCCATCGCATAATTCCCAAGATTTCGAAAGGCTACACCCTGATAGTTGATTGCTTTGATAATCAGCTCCTGATTTTGAATGTTTTCGGCAAGGGATTCTGCTGACCTGGCGTAGACAAAAGTAGAGTCGGGATAGGAATCCCTCAGCTCCCAGGCTTTATCCAACAGTAATTCAATGCGCTCTGCATTGATAGATCCGGCATTATCCAGATTGGGTGCTGTTTGTCCATAGACATAGGAAGTGAAGTGTATAAGACTTAACCCAGTTAAAAATAATATCACAGCTGGAAAAAATCGGAGCATTCAGGAAATTTAAGACTTATAATGGATGTTTCAGCGGCCACATGAATTAATTAAAAATTTGATAATGTACCGATTGAGGTTGAACTATTCTGATATCCTCATCTTATTCAGAAATAACTCCGCAAAACTCAATAGACAGATAAATTTCGCCTAAGGCACCTCCCGGCCTTCTGATGCTTCCCACAGCTCAAACCATTGCTCCATGGTTAGTTTGATGTCCAATGCTTCAACAGCTTTTTGTACTCTTTCGATTTTGCCAGTACCGAGAATAGGTAGAATCCTGGCCGGGTGCATCAGCAACCAGGCGAAAAGCAGCTGATCAATGGCATAGCCGGAGGCCTCCTGCCATGCGCGAAGAACGGCATTTACGCGCCTCGCCTGGTCAATTTCATTGGCAAATACTGCACCACCTGCTAGTGGTGACCAGGCCATCAACGGATAGCTATGCTGCTGGGCATGATCGATGATCCCATTTTTAAATTGATCCAGGCAAAGGGCCGAAATTTCTACCTGATTGGTTGACAAAGGCATATCGCAGTGCGCTGCCAGGGCATCAAATTGAGAAGGCGTAAAATTGGAAACCCCGAAATTTTTGACCTTGCCATGCTTTTTCAGATCATCGAAAGCACGTGCTACTTCCTCAGGGTGGATCAATGGGTTCGGTCGATGGATGAGCAGCAAATCCAGGTGATCGGTATGCAATTGTCTGAGCGAGTTCTCCACTGACAGGGTAATATGTGCATAGCTCGTATCATAACTTTTGATATTATGGTCTGGCCGGTTTTTAGAGATGAGTTTTATGCCACATTTAGAGACCAATTCCATTTGAGACCGAAGGTGTGGCGCTTCCCTGAGTAATTCTCCAAACAAAGCTTCGCAGGTGTAGTCACCATAAATATCTGCATGATCAAATGAGCTGACCCCCATTGATAGCAGCTCCTCCACAAGTTCGTGGCGCTCTGTCAGACTCATATCCCAATCGGCCATCCGCCATACACCAAAAACCAGCCTGCTTAGCGACGATTCATTTGGTAATTGAATTTTTTCCATACCTCAGCTTGTTAATCATATTATGTAAACATAATGCCTATTGCCAACCCAAAGAATTCTTTTTTAGTTACTGTTAGAGTAATTAGGTTTGTAAAACTTTTTTAACCCACACATTTAAGCACAAAAAGCGCTATGAAATATTACAATAGCATTATAGAAACCATTGGCGACACTCCTTTGGTAAAACTAAATTCAGTCACCAAAGGCATCAAGGGAACTGTTCTGGCCAAGGTGGAGTACTTCAATCCGGGCAATTCCATGAAAGATCGTATGGCGATCAAAATGATTGAGGATGCTGAAAAAGCAGGCATTATCAAGCCGGGAGGTACCATCATCGAAGGCACCAGTGGCAACACAGGTATGGGACTGGCTTTGGGTGCTATTGCCAAGGGATATAAGTGCATTTTCACCCTGGCAGACAAGCAGAGCCAGGAGAAAATTGATATCCTAAGAGCGGTTGGAGCTGAAGTAATCGTGTGCCCAACCAACGTGGGGCCTGATGACCCAAGATCATATTATTCTGTTGCCAAAAAGCTCAACCAAGAAATTCCGAATTCTTTTTACCCAAATCAATACGACAACCTGTCCAATACGCAAGCGCATTATGAAACGACCGGTCCTGAGATTTGGAGAGACACGGAAGGCAAAATCACCCATTATGCTGCCGGTGTGGGTACAGGAGGTAGTATGTGTGGTGTTGCAAAATACCTCAAAGAGCA
The DNA here is from genome assembly GCA_965227155.1 of Cyclobacteriaceae bacterium. Taxonomy (GTDB): domain Bacteria; phylum Bacteroidota; class Bacteroidia; order Cytophagales; family Cyclobacteriaceae; genus UBA6059. The sequence continues at coordinate 538,952 of OZ245731.1, read as the reverse complement.
AAATCCAAATGTCGTTTCAGTAGGTATTGATACCTATGGTAGCGTATTCAAAAAATATAAAGAGACCGGCATTTTCGACGAAACGGAGGTTTACCCTTACCTCACCGAGGGCATTGGGGAAGACATATTGCCGAAAAATGTCAACTTCGATGTGATCGATCATTTCGTAAAGGTAACTGATAAAGATGGAGCACTGATGACCCGTCGGTTGGCCCGGGAAGAGGGCTTATTTATTGGTTGGTCATGCGGTTCTGCTGTGTTTGGTGCTCTGGAGTATGCACGGGAGCACCTCACTGAAGATGATGTGATGGTCGTGATCCTGCCAGACCATGGTACCCGCTATCTTGGCAAAATTTACAATGACAACTGGATGAAAGATCACGGCTTTGTGGCCCGACACTTTGCCAAAGCCAAGGATATCATCAATCATAAAAATGGCAATGGCCGTTTATACACTATTTCTAAAGACACAACCATCGGAGAAGCTATCAAAACCATGCACAGCAATGGGATAGACCAGATTCCTGTAGTGGATGGAGATAATTTTGTGGGTAGTCTTACCGATTCAAAAGTGCTGTCCTTACTTATTGAAAACCCGGAATTCAAAACCAAGGCAGTGGAGGAAGTCATGGATGCCTCATTCCAGTTTGTTGGCATGGATAATTCTCTAGATGTGCTTTCCTCATTGATCAATAAGGAAAATAAAGCCCTTTTGGTGCGCGATGAAAAAAATGATGTGCATATCATTACACAAAGTGACCTGCTAATGGCTATGACCAGCTAGGCAAAGTATTGTGGAAAAAAAGCACAAGATTAAAATGCTTTTTAAATTTGTAATGAGATCATTAGCTTTAATGATTAATTAAATAATTGTTTAACCTCTTTACTTGCAAACCCCGAGGGATTCTATTCTTCGGGGTTTTTTTATGACCTTTGCACCCATGAAATCTGGCGCACCTATTGGTATTTTTGATAGTGGTATTGGTGGGCTTACGGTAGCCAGGGCGGTACGTAACTTAATGCCTGATGAGGATATTATCTATTTTGGTGATACCGCACACTTACCTTATGGTGATAAATCTACAGCAGCTATACAGGCTTATTCTGTAAAAATTGCCGACTTTCTGTTGCAGCAGCAATGTAAAGTTATATTAATCGCCTGCAACTCGGCATCTGCTGCAGCCTTTGAGTTGGTCAGGGAATATGTAGGGCAGCGCACCAAAGTATTCAATGTCATCGATCCGGTAGTTGATTATTTGCGGGAGCATTTTAATGAGGCTACAATTGGCCTGATTGGTACGAAACAGACCGTAAACTCAGGAGTATATGCTCAAAAGGTAGCTGCATTACCCAATGCAATAACACTGAAGTCACTGGCTACACCTCTGTTGGTTCCGATGATTGAGGAGGGCTTTTTTGAAAATAAGATCAGCCATGACATTATTGGAGAATACCTAAGCCGCGATGAACTGGCCAACATCCAGGCGTTGATTTTGGGATGTACCCATTATCCATTGATCAAGAATGAGATCAGAGACTTTTATCAGGGTAAAGTTGAAGTGATTGATTCCGCAGAGACCGTTGCCACCACTTTGAGAGGATTTTTAAGCTACCATCAGATGGAGAAAAAATCAGGTGCTGCCACGAGCAGATTTTTTGTTTCGGATTATACCAGGGGCTTTGAGCATGCCACAAAATTGTTTTTTGGGGATATGCTGTCGCTGGAAAAATATAAACTTTGGGAATAAACAGATTTCGGCTTTTTAATGTTGTAAAAGCTGTATAATTGGGCAGACACATTTTTCATGTACACTTTCCTCTTTTTTCTTCCATTCCTTCTGATTTTCGTGATACTTGCCGTATACGCCGAAAGGAAGGTATCTGCATTTGTGCAGGATAGGATGGGGCCTATGGAGGTTGGCTACTACGGATTGTTCCAGACCATAGCCGATTTACTCAAGATGCTCCAAAAAGAGGATATTGTACCAAAAGCGGCTGATAAAAAGCTTTTTCTGGTAGCACCGTTGCTGATATTCATGGCTGTTTTTACGGGATATGCTGTTTTGCCATTGCACAGTGGGCTGGGCGGTGCTTCAATTGAAACAGGCATTTATTTCCTGTTGGCTATCATTTCACTGGATGTGTTGGGCATACTGATGGCAGGATGGGGCTCTAATAGCAAATTTGCACTGTATGGTGCTATGCGATCGGTAGCTCAAATGATCAGTTATGAAGTGCCTATGGGCCTGAGTGTAATTTGTGTAATCGTCATCTCCCAAACACTTGATTTGCAGGAAATAAGTTATCAGCAGGGAATATTTTATGAGGGTACCAATTATTTATTTGGTTGGGCTGGTTTAGGTATTGATACTTCAGAAATTGGCGGTATTCTTACCTGGAACCTCTTCAGAGCACCACTTTTAATACCTGTATTTGTGATCTTTTTTATCGCTTCGCTAGCAGAATCAAATCGCACACCCTTTGATTTGCCTGAGTCCGAATCTGAAATTATTGGCGGTTTTCATACAGAATACCCCGGTTTTCGATGGGGGATAATCATGCTGGCGGAGTATGGGATGATGCTGCTGGTAAGCCTGGTAGCTACCATCCTTTTTCTGGGGAGCTGGAACACGCCGTTTCCCAATATTGGCCCGGTACAATTGGCTGACTGGACGAGTGGAACTCCTGGCATGCTATCCGGTGCGGCCTGGGGCATGTTTTGGTTCCTTACCAAAGCCTCTGGCCTTGTATTTCTGCAAATGATGGCTCGGTGGACATACCCGCGGTTGCGTGTAGATCAACTCATGCATTTAAGTTGGAAATACCTTACGCCATTTGCCCTATTATTGCTATTGTTGAACGGTCTGTGGAGAATACTGATGATATGAGTAGTCTTGGATTATATATATCGAACATAACTACCACTTGTAGAACCCTTTGGAAAGGCCTGACGCTGAGCTTTCAGCATTTATGGGATGCTCGCCACAGCAGAAAGCCGGTGGGTGTGGATGATGAAAGTTATTTCAAACAGGACAAAGGCATAGTTACCCTTCAATACCCAAAAGAATCACTGCCCGTACCCGATAACGCCCGTTACAGGCTTCATAATGAGATCGATGACTGTATTGTTTGCGATAAATGCGCTAAGATATGCCCTGTTGATTGTATAGATATTGAACCAATCCGGTCACCGGAGGAAATAGGTAAAACATCCGATGGCACACCAAAACGCATCCATGCTGCGAAGTTTGATATTGATATGGCCAAGTGTTGCTTCTGCGGGCTATGCACTACGGTTTGCCCTACAGAATGCCTAACCATGACCAAGGCGTATGATTTTAGTGTGTATGATGTAAAGGAGCATAATTTTGCTTTTGCTGAAATGACGCCTCTTGAAATATTAGAAGCACGGCAAAAGCTGGATGAGGCTGAAAAGGAAAAAGCAGCCCAAAAAGCTAAGGCTGCTGAAGAGACCGCTAAGCAAAGCGATAGTGTGAAACCCGCAAGGCCGGGTAAGCCTGCCTTTAAACCAAGAGTAGTGCCCAAAAAACCAACCAGCTCAGATCCGAATCAGGAGGCTAGAGAAAAAGCCCTGGCATTGAAAAAGCAATCTGCAGAGGTTAAAAAACCAGCAAAGCCGGTGATTAAGCCTAAGCCACAGGCAGAAAATGAAGATGCTGCAAAGCCAAAACCACGGCCAAAATTTCGTCCAAAACCTGTCACCCGAAAAAAGAATTCCGATGATTGATTGGGTCACAATGATTATTGCCGGGATTACCGGGGGGGCTGCTTTGCTGCTGCTTTTTCAGCGCAACCTCTTTTATGCAGCTACATTATTGATGCTTACCCTTTTGGGTACTGCTGCTTTGTTCATCAAAATGTCGGCAGAGTTTGTAGCTATCTCGCAGATTGTGGTTTATGTGGGAGGCGTGTTGGTATTGATCATCTTTGGGATTTTGCTTACCAATAGAATAAGCGGGTCGCCAATCCTGATTGGCCAGTATCGGTTTATTCCTACAGTATTGCTAGCAGGAGCCTTGTTTTATGGATTGCTGGATGTGCTGACAAGCAGTTCAATATTGATCAATAATAAGGCCACTTTAGCGCAGGAAACGGTTTCCGTTATTGGAATTAACCTGATGACTGAAAATATATTGGTATTTGAACTCATAGCAATTTTGTTGTTGATAGCCCTTGTAGGTGCATCTACCATTGCCGAAAGCAAGCATAAATGAATATCATCCTGACCATAGCAGCATTTCTTTTCTGCATCGGTGCGATAATCGTATTGACGAAAAAGAATGCCATTTTCATTCTCATTGGCATAGAACTGATGTTTAATGCGTCGATCATCAATTTCGTGCATTTTAGTCAGGCAGATATTTTAATGCAGGGGCAGATGGCAGCATTATTTATAATGGTGCTGGCGGTCGTTGAAACAGCCCTTGCCTTGGCTATAGTTTTTAAGGTTTATAAACATTACCAAACAGTTGATCTGGATAAGATCAGTGAGCTGAAAAACTGATGGAGACACAAGCTATGCTACTTCTTTGGGTGATACTGGTAATTATGTTGCCATTAATAGGCTCAATACTGTGGTTTCTGGTCTCGGATAATCGCTTCCATTTTATAGCATCTACACTTGCGGTTGGCGCATCATTTTTCCTTTTGCTTTTTGTAACCATAAGCGGATATGAAGCGCTTTGGCAAGCTGATTGGGTTAGTCTTCAAGGGAGGGCATTATCAGTTGGGCTTCAGGTCAATGGTTTTACAAACATTATCGCATTGTTGGTACTTTTCATTTCCCTTTTAGTTCATCTGTATTCTACGAATTACATGGCTGAAGATCCCGGCATTCGAAGGTATTTTGCTTTTTTGGGGCTGTTTACTTTTTCCATGCTGGGCATAGTTTTCAGTACCTCCCTAATCATGATTTTTATTTTCTGGGAGCTCGTGGGTCTGTCATCTTATTTGTTGATAGGATTTTGGTACAAAAAGAAAGCAGCGCACCAGGCTGCCAATAAGGCTTTTATTGTCAATCGGATAGGGGATATAGGGTTTCTGGCAGGTATAGGGTTGATATGGGCCATTTTCGGGACCACCTCATTGGCTGATTTGTCTTCCTTTTTTGAGACAGCTACCTTGCAGGATGGTATCTGGTCTGCCGAAGGTACAGCCGTTTCTTCCTCACTGATCATATGGATAGGTCTTGCTCTATTTTGTGGGGTATTGGGTAAATCGGCTCAGTTTCCACTTACCATCTGGCTGCCTGATGCTATGGAGGGACCAACACCCGTCTCTGCCTTGATCCATGCAGCAACTATGGTGGCCGCCGGTGTTTTTTTGCTGGCTCGCGTCTTTTTTATGCTACCTGATGCTTCCCTCACGGTAATCGCCTGGGTCGGAGCGATCACCGCTACCATAGGTGCCATTACGGCCCTTACTCAAACTGATATCAAGAAGGTACTGGCATATTCCACTGTTTCACAGCTTGGTTATATGGTGCTTGGTATAGGCGTAGGTGCCTGGTATGCCGCTATACTGCACTTGATTACACATGCTTTTTTCAAAGCTTGTCTATTTCTTACAGCGGGTTCTGTCATTCATGCGGTAAAACATTCCCATGAAGGCACGGATTACCCAGGCGACCCTCAGGATATGCGAAATATGGGCGGCATTCAAAAAAACATGCCTTTCACTTTCTATAGCTACCTGATAGCGATGCTATCACTGGCGGGCGTCCCGTTTTTTTCCGGATTCATCTCAAAGGATGCCATCATCATCAGTGCCTGGACCTGGGCAGCCGGTAAAAGCGATTCAATGATTTCCCTGTACTACCTTATACCGGACCTTGCCTTGTTCACTGTATTACTTACGGCTATTTACATGGGTAGACATGCCTTGCTTACTTTTCTGGGGCAATTCAGACACCCCTCTATCAGTAAATTAAAGGAGGTTTCACCGGTGCTTTATGTACCCACAGTTATGTTGGCTTTGCTTTCTTTAGGCATTGTTTTTTCGCTAAATCCTTTTTCCAGTGAGCATAGCTGGCTTAACAGTTTCCTGATGATACCGGAGCGGTTTGTTGCCGACTTCAGTGATTTTCCCATATCTCCAACAGGCGGTCTGGACCCTCTGACTTTAGTACCACTACTTTCTACTTTTTTGGTGGCTCTGGGCTTTACCTGGGCATGGATAAAGTATAGAAATTACAGTTCTGACTCTACAAAAGATGATTCAGGAGCTTTAATATTCAATATTTCTTTACAACATTTTTACTTGAACCAGATTTACAATGTGTTGATTATCAGGCCTTATTTTTTTATTGTTCGAGGTGCATTGTGGATGGAGGAGAAGGTTGTTAATGCTGCTATTGACAACTTTGGTGTATTGGGTGTGGTTACTTCGAAGATAATTGCCTGGTTTGATAGGATTTTTGTAGATGGGCTGGTCAGTATATCTGCTAGTTTTGTGGTGGGTTCTGGTGGTATATTGCGGAAAATTCAATCGGGTAATCTGCAATCTTATATTGCCTGGGCTCTTGCAGCCATCATCTTATTATTATTTTGGTTGATTCAAACTGTTTAATGGAAAACCAACTTTTAACCCTATTAATATTTGCACCATTGCCTGCCGCTTTGTTGATCCTGGCACTGCCAGATCATAGAGCGAAATGGTTTCCCTTGATCAACCTTGCCGGTATTATCCTGCAAAGCCTTTTGGCTTTGGTTGTCTTCCTACAATTTGAATATAGGGTGGGTGAATTTGCCGGGTATATCAAGCAAGACTGGATAACTATACCCATGGGCAATTTGGGGATGCTTTCCATCGATTATCACCTTGGAGTGGATAGCATAAGCGTGCTAATGGTACTCCTCACCGGTATAGTGATGCTGATTGGGGCTATCAGTTCTTTTAGCATCCAACACAAAAGAAAGGGATACTTTGTGCTTTATGCTTTGCTCAGTATCAATATCATGGGCTGTTTTGTAGCGCTTGATTTTTTCCTTTTCTATCTGTTTTTCGAATTCATGCTGCTGCCAATGTATTTTCTCATTGGTTTATGGGGCGGCAAGCGTAGTGCCTATGCTTCGATCAAGTTTTTCCTTTATACCCTGCTGGGCTCTGTTTTTATTTTAATAGTGATGATAGGTCTTTATCTATCTACCATTGATCCCGCGGAGACAAGCACTTTAATGGGCGAATCTACCAGTATAGAAGAGGTTCAGCGTTTGTTGCAAAATGGGCAGCTCGAAGAGCGGTCGATGATTCGTACCTTTTCCATTCCTGCAATGGCAGACCCTGACAATACGATCCCCAGATCACTACTTGATATGGTTGAAGGAGATCATTTCGATAGTTCCCATTTCAGATATTGGGCCTTTCTCCTTCTTTTTCTTGGTTTTGCTATTAAGCTACCTATGGTACCCGTACACACCTGGTTGCCGGACGCTCACGTGGAGGCACCCACACCGATATCGGTAGTACTGGCAGGCATTCTTCTTAAAATTGGTGGGTACGGTTTTTATAGATTCTGCTATGGCCTTTTTCCTGAAGCAGCATATGAATTTGGTTTTATAATCGGGCTTTTGGGCGTCATTTCCATTATTTATGGAGGTTTAAATGCGATGGCCCAGCGCGATCTGAAAAAGCTAATCGCTTACTCTTCTGTGTCACATATGGGATTTGTATTGCTGGGACTAGCTACACTCACAGAGGAGGGGTTGCTGGGTGCGATGTTTATGATGTTTAGTCATGGCCTAACTTCATCAGCTTCATTCCTAATTGCAGGTGTGATTTATGATCGCACAGGTGACAGACTGATTGAAAACTACAGCGGGCTGGCTTCACAGCTACCCAGGTTCACTTTTCTGGTAGTTGTCGTCTTTTTTGCCTCGCTAGGCCTTCCCGGATTTTCAGGTTTTGTGGCTGAGTTGCTTACCTTTTTGGGAGCCTTTGCCAGCGCAGGTACCAATAGCATTATACCTCAATGGCTGGCTATACTGGCTTTAGTAGGCTTAATCATTAGTGCTGCCTATTATTTATGGACAATACAGCGCATGTTTTTTGGAGAATACTGGGTTAAGAGTACCTTAAAAGATGGTGTATTGAATGACCTCACCCGAAGGGAATGGTTAATGATCCTTCCCCTTGCGTTATTGATGCTGTTGTTTGGCATTTTGCCCAATTTATTGATCGACCCAATAAGCGAAGGATTGAGAGCTTACCTTGATTTTATTTTGGAGCAGGGCCAATTAGTTTTTCTCGGATCAAAAGGATTTTGATTGGATAGGTCAGCGAAAATAGATTTTTTAAATGAAATTCTGCCTGAGATTCAACATGGGCTTCCGGCTATACTCCCGGAGCTTCTATTGGTTGGGGGTGTGGTTTTATTGCTGATATTTTCATTGGTATCCAAATTAAAAACCTACAGTGACATTTTGTTTTTTGTCATACTGCTTAGTGGTTTTACCTCCATATGGTTCAATCAGGAATTTATTGGGGAGTCGTATTTTAGTGGCGCTTTGGTTTTGACAGGAGTTGGCGTTTTTCTTAAATCACTCTGTTTCATTGCCGTAGGGCTTACCAAGATCATGGACCTGCAAATGCCTGTAAAACCAAGGCATAAGGTGGAGCAGGATGCAGTATATCTGACAATTTTGTTAGGGGCCAATTTCATGGTAATGAGTAACCATTACCTGGTGACTTTTATCGCTATTGAATTGGTATCCATAGCCTCTTACATACTGGTGGCTTTTAGAAAGCAAAAAAGAAGCTATGAGGCAGCAATCAAATACCTATTGTTTGGTGCGTTCAGTACAGCCATATTGCTCTATGGCCTTTCATTCATTTATGGTTTAACCGGTTCGCTGTACTATGCCAATCTTCTCAACTATCGGGAGCCTGTTATGATCATGGCTAGTTTGTTTTTTGGACTGGGGCTGTTATTTAAACTGGGTGCAGTGCCCATGCATTTGTGGTTACCGGATGTATATGAGGCAGCTTCTACACCAGTGGTAGCGCTGCTGACTTCACTGCCCAAGCTTGCAGGAGTTGGGTTAGCCTGGTTATGGCTCAGTGCCACCGGGCTGCTGGGATTGGATTGGATGGTTACATTTCTGGCACTTTGTGCCCTAGCTTCAATAGTTCTAGGTACTACTGCTGCCATATGGCAGGAAGACCCTAAGCGACTTGTTGCTTATTCCTCCATTGCGCAGACAGGCTTTTTCCTCATCGGAATTGTAAGCTTCAATGTCACAGGGTTAAGTGCAGTAATGTTTTTTGGGGCTATCTATTTGATGATGAATTACCTGGTTCTATACTTTATCCAAAGAATGGAGCAATCAGGTATGTACACGATCTCTTCTTATAGTGGCCAATTTCAGGAGACTCCTTATTTAGGTGTGCTGTTTATTATTGGCTTGATTTCATTGACAGGATTGCCGCCTACAGCCGGATTTACAGGTAAACTGCTGCTTTTTACAGCATTATTTCAAAAGACAGATCATGTCTTAGTTTGGCCTTTATTAATTATAGGGGTGGTTTCAACAGTGGTAAGCTTGTTTTTTTACTTAAAGATGCCATATTACATGATCTTTAAAACCAAAGGGGATAGCACTTTGAAATCTTCTAAATCAGTTAAGATTCTCGCAACTATTTTGGCATTGCCATTGTTTTTGCTCTTTATAAAATCAGACTTTTTGTTGAACTTTATTGATCAACTTATTTTCGCGCCATAACCCTAACAATTGATGAGCGATTCTATCAAGCATGAATGCGGTATTGCCCTGATGCGCCTCCGCAAACCGCTTCAATACTACATAGACAAATACGGATCCCCTTCCTATTCAATCAACAAAATGTATCTGTTGATGCAAAAACAGCATAATAGAGGGCAGGATGGTGTTGGGGTTGCCAATATTAAGATGAATATGGAGCCCGGCTACCGATACATCAGCAGGTACAGGACCATAGAATCACAACCGATAGAGCTGATCTTCGGGAAGATTGGTAAGAAAATGCGAAAGGCACAGCGCGAAGGCAACGAAAAGTACCTGGATGCAGAGTGGCTCAAAAAAAATTATGGGTTTACTGGTGAGCTTTGGTTAGGGCATTTGCGGTATGGTACCCATGGTCGCAATAAAATAGAAAATTGTCATCCATTTCTCAGGCAAAATAACTGGCGTAGTAGAAACCTTGTAGTAGCGGGTAACTTCAATATGACCAATGTGGACGAGCTTTTTGACAAGCTTATTGAGATTGGTCAGCACCCTAAGGAGGTAGTTGATACGGTCACCGTTATGGAGAAAATCGGGCATTTTCTGGATGAGGAAAACCAGCGCATTTTTGATAAATACAAAAAGACTTATTCAAACCTGGAAATCACCTCTATCATAGAAGATGAACTGGATCTTCGCACCGTATTGGAGCGCTCGTGCAGGGATTTTGATGGTGGTTATACCATGGCTGGATTGATTGGCTCTGGTGCCTCTTTTGTAGCTCGAGATCCTGCGGGTATCAGGCCAGCCTATTATTATGCTGATGATGAGTTTGTGGTGGTAGCTTCTGAGAAGCCTGCGATAAAAACAGCCTTTAATTGCAATTACAGCGATATACAGGAGATAAAGCCTGCGCATGCATTGATCATTAATAAAAATGGTGAGTACAAGGAGGAGCAATTCATTGAGCCACTGGAAAAGAAAAGTTGCAGCTTTGAGCGGATTTATTTCTCCCGAGGTACCGATCCGGATATCTATCACGAGCGAAGGAAACTGGGTGAATTGCTAGTGCCCCAAGTACTCAAAGCCATCAACTTCGACTTAAAAAACACCATCTTTTCATATATTCCTAATACTGCTGAAACCTCCTTTTTGGGATTGATGACCGGTATGGATAATTATTTGGTTGATAAAAGGAAGGACATTATTCTGGATGGAAAGCCAAGCCCTGATAGTTTAGAAGAGACACTTTCTTTTAGGCCCAGGGTAGAAAAGCTGGTGCTTAAAGACGTGAAGCTGCGCACATTCATTACCGATGATGAGCACCGGGATGATCTGGTGGCCAATGTCTATGATACAACTTATGAGGTAGTAAATAAGCATAAAGATACGCTGGTGATCATTGATGACTCCATCGTAAGAGGTACTACACTGGAAAAAAGTATTCTTACCTTGCTCGATAAGTTGAATCCCAAAAAGGTAGTTATCGTATCGTCTGCACCGCAAATCAGGTTCCCTGATTGCTATGGCATTGATATGAGCCGCATGCGCGATTTTGTCGCTTTCCGGGCTGTATTGACTCTACTGAACGAGCGGGGCTTAAATCATATGCTCGATGATGTATATGATAAATGCCTGGCCAGCCTTGAGGCTTCTGACCATGTACCCAACTATGTGAAGGAACTGTATGAACCATTCAGCTATGATGAAATATCAGATAAAATCACTGATATAGTACGGCCCAAGGGTATGAAAGCCGAGCTACAGGTGGTATATCAAACAGTGGAAAACCTTCATGTAGCATGCCCCAATCATTTGGGAGACTGGTATTTCACTGGAGATTATCCAACACCTGGAGGAAATAAGGTGGTTAATAAAGCCTTTATCAACTTTATGAAGGGTGTGGCCGTAAGGGCCTATTGATCAATCACGAAAATCTTTTAGTGAGGAAAATGCTTTTGCTATATTAAACAGCAAAGCTTTCACCACAACCGCAGGTTCTGCTGGCGTTAGGATTGACAAATTGAAACCCTTTGCCATTCAACCCATCAGAGAAATCAAGTGTAGTGCCTAGCAGGTAGAGTAGGCTTTTGCGATCTACAATGATCTTTACGCCCTTATCCTCAAAAATATCATCTTTTTCCTGATCGATTTTATCATCGAACAATAGGTCATACATCAACCCTGAGCAACCACCACCCTTTACTGCCACGCGTACATTATGGTTGTTGCTGTATCCTTCTTCAGATCTCAATTCGATGATTCTTTCTTTGGCTTTATCTGTAACGTTAATCATAATAATTTCAGGTAATAGGGTTTAAAACCACGCTAAAAACTGTAATGGTATTCATATCTCTACCATAATATAATTTATCAAGGGCATCATATATACTTTTAGCCCTAAAATATGACGTTTGCAGCTCATTGAGGCCTTGTGTCATCCACTGTATGGTAAAGCTGCTTTCCTTTTCGCGATGGTTCTCTACATAATCCATCATTTTCTTGAGGGCATCAATTTTATCGTACCCAATTTCCGATCGGAAAAGGAAAGATTGATTGTGCCTGGGGTTAATGGTAATAAGGTCTAACTTCACTTTGTTACCTTCAACCTGGGAGTACTCGAAAACAAGCTCATTATTCTTCAGCCCCAGAAATTTTATGATCTGGTTCTGAATTTTTGCAGCTTCAACATGGACTTCCGTCATTAAATCCATTTTTAGTTTTTAGTAGATTGACGCAAAAATCAATTACAAAAGGAAACTTTGCAACTTTAAGAAAAGTTTCATCCTGCCCGGGAAGTTTCTTCTGTGATTAGATTTTTAGATATTTTAAGATAACACATTTGAATTCAATATGAAAAGATTAGAGCACATCGGTATTGCAGTAAAGTCTTTAGAAAACAGCAATGCCCTATTCAGGAAGCTTTTTGGAGAAGCACATTACAAGGTAGAAGAGGTTGCTTCGGAGGGTGTAAACACCTCATTTTTTAAGATCGGTGAATCCAAAATAGAACTTTTGGAGGCAACAAAACCAGAAAGTGCCATTGCCAAATATATTGAGAAGAAGGGGGAAGGCATACACCACATTGCTTTTGAGGTAGATGATATATATGCCGAAATGGAACGCATGAAGGGTGAGGGTTTTGTAATTTTGAATCCGGAACCAAAAAAAGGTGCTGACAATAAGCTCGTCTGTTTTCTTCATCCTAAATCTTGTAATGGGGTTTTGGTAGAGCTTTGTCAGGAGATCAAATCATAGCATGAGCGAAAAAAGAACGGAAATAGGGGAGTTGGGCGAGTTTGGCCTGATAGAAAGACTGCAGCAAGATGTAAAGACATTCCATGAATCCACACATTTAGGTATAGGTGATGATGCTGCTGTCATAGACAAAGGCGATCATTATGCTGTGGTATCAACCGATATGTTGGTTGAGGGCGTACATTTTGACTTATCCTACATGCCCTTGGCGCATCTTGGATTTAAGGCAGTAGCCATCAATGTATCTGATATTGCAGCTATGAATGCTGTGCCAGAGCAGATTACGGTGAGTGTGGCCTTGTCAAACCGTTTTTCTGTTGAAGCTGTCGAGGAGCTGTACAAAGGCATAGGCTTTGCCTGTGAGGAGTTTAAAGTTGATCTGGCAGGTGGAGACACAGTTGCCTCTACTGCAGGTTTAATTATTTCCATCACTGTAATAGGTCGGGTCGCTAAAGAGAAAATTGCTTATCGGAAAGGTGCGGGATTGCATGATATAATTTGTGTATCGGGAGACCTGGGCGGTGCTCTTGTAGGTTTGCAGATTCTTGAGCGAGAGAAACAGGTATATCTTTCTAACCCTGAAATGCAACCACAGCTGGAAGATCATGGCTACATGGTAGGTCGGCAATTGAAACCAACTGCCAGGATGGATATAGTACATGAATTGGCGGCACTGGAAATTCAACCTACCAGCATGATTGATATTTCCGATGGGCTGGCCTCTGAGTTGTTCCACATAGCAAAACAATCTGGGGTAGGAGTAAAGATCTACGAAGAGAAACTGCCGATAGCAAAAATGACTTATGATGCTGCGGTAGAAATAAACCTAGATCCAATCACCTGTGTACTCAATGGAGGTGAAGATTATGAGCTACTTTTTACCATTCCTGAAAAAGATGCTGAAAAGCTCAAAAATCATCATGACATTACCATGATTGGATACATTCAGCAGCAGAAAGAGGGTAATCTATTGATTACAAAGTCCGGTAATGTGGTACAGCTGAAAGCACAGGGCTGGAAGCATTTTTAATTATCCAAAGCAAATGTGACTGGTAGCACCAATTTTACGGCTACTTTTTCTCCCTGGTGTCTGCCGGGTTTCCAGGTGGGGCTGCTTTGAACGGCTGCTATAGCAGCTTCATCCAGGCCATAGCCGAGGCTATTTTTAGCCTTTACATTGATTACTTTTCCATTCTTGTCAACCACAAATTCCACCATCACCTTACCCTCAATCCCTTCTTTTTTAGCGGTTTCAGGGTAGAGAACTTGGTTGCCTACATGCTTGAAAAAGGCCTCCATGCCACCTTTAAACTCTGGCAATTGGTCAACTATGGTTAGCGGTTCATCTTTTTCAGAGCTTTCTGCTTTTGGCTCAGAAATGTCTTTTCCGGCCAGTCTTGCTACTTCTTCTTGTGGTGTTTCTTTCTTGCAAGCAAATAAAACGGTTATAAAGATGCTGCAAAGCGCAATGGCTAAGAACTGGTGCCAGCTATTTTTTCGTGTGGTAGCAAGTTGAGCTATTCTTTTGAGGGTACTGCTGGCACCAAAATAACTTGTGAGTGATAGCTTCGGATATGCTAAGGCTTCATTGAGCAACAGTCTCGCATAGTTTTTTCTTTGCCCATCAGCACTATGTTGATCAGCCAGGTATTCATGATTTTGCCTGATGGCCCAGGCGTACCAGTAAATCATCGGGTTAAACCAAAAAGCTATTTGACATATACTGATGGCAAATATATCCAGGCTATGATTTTCCCTGATATGGGTAAGCTCATGATCAATGATCATCCGCTGCTCTTGCTCATTTAAGTTTTTCACACTGTCATTTAAGATTAGATAATGGAAAAACGAAGAAGTTGGGGTAGCACCAGCGGTTTTTACCATAGTGTAGTTCGTGTATGTATGCTTTTCCGATAGGGCAATGAGCCTCCACAGTTTGACCAATGTGAAAACAAACCTTATCAGAAAGGCGGATACACCAATGAAGTAAATCCATCCTAGTACATTCGCTATTGAGGCAGACGTACTGCCATCCTCTGGAGATGCATTCCCTACCACCAATTCATCTAGTTTTACACCATAAATTGGGTCTGCAAAGTACAAGTCTATGCTGATGAGTGGAATGAAGAACGAGGCGAGGAACGATCCAAGCAAGTAATACCTTATTGTTTTGAATGTGGCCGAGTGGCTAAGATATAGCTGAAAAAAAATCAGGAATGCAGCCTGGCATAATATGATTTCAAGTATGTATTGTAGGGATAACATAGGGGCTAGTCTTTTAAGTCGGTTTCTATTTTCTTTATGATAAGCTCAAGGTCTTTGGCTGATAGGTTCTTGTCTTTGGCAAAAAACGAGAGCATTGATTCTACAGAACCACCAAAGTACCTTCCCATAACATCCTGCAGGAAGAAACTACGATAGTTGTCTTTGCTGATCAAAGGGAAATACTCATGCGTTTTACCATAGGCCTTAAAATCAACAAACCCTTTTTTAACAAGAATTCTTACTATGGTGGATACTGTATTGTAAGCGGGTTTGGGATCAGGAAGTTGATCAATGATATCATGAACGAAAGCCTTGTTTAGCTTCCAAAGCACCTGCATAATTTGCTCTTCGGCTCTTGTGAGTTCTTTTAGCTCTTGATTCATATTCCGAATTTAAAACTATTTGTTTAGTTTAAAAACTATTTTATTAGTTTATTCTATTTTTCTACTCCTAAAGTATGCAAGCCAATACCTTTTCTTTAATTTCACTTAATAATTAGACAACATTGAAGGAAGATTGGTATGCAGCTAGCTACCCTAATCAGTGCCGCCAACATTTACATGGATAAGCCATACATTAAAGTAGGGTTTAACAGGAAGGATAGAATATTATTCAATATTTGGAATGGGTTTGCTTCTCATGAGGAGGTGCTGGAAATTGGGCAGCGTACCATAGATGCAGCCATCTTTGAAAAAGCAAATAAAGTCCTTTTTGATTCCCGGCACATGGAGGTTTTGGATGAAGCCAGCCACCGATACATCTCGCAAGAGTTTACGCAAGAAATGCTTAAGGTAGGTGTTCTATATGCAGCCACCGTATTGCCCGAAGATATCTTTGCAAAGCAATCCATCAAGCAAATCAAGCATTATCAGGAGGATGCAGGGATGGGCCATGCCCATTATTTTAAGTCCCTGCAAAAAGCTTTTGATTGGCTTAAGTCAAAATAACTTTATTCCTTCACCAGCCTAATACTAAAAGGTGCCTTTCCGTCAAAAAAGCGTAGCAGATAAACACCCTGTGGTAGGCCTCTGAGATTCAACTGATAATTGCCATCCACACTATATAGCTCACCATAGCTTCGTACTTCTACACCAGCCATATTGATAAGCCTAACATCAGAGATTCTTGATTTACCAGGAAAATGAATGTTTACTTCGCCGGAGACCGGATTGGGGTAAAATTTTAAATGTTTGGGTAATGGGGTAGAAGTGATAAAGCCTTCGTCTACAATGGGTATATCCACGAAAATATCAGATAGACCTGGCCCCTTACCTTCCAGTGATCCGTTGGCACTTCTGAATACCATGCCCAATCTGTAGATTTTGGTACCGGGTGGCACGCCATAATATGTTCTTGGCGTAATTGTGATCTCCCATTTATTGGGTTCGCCAGGTACGGGGCTCATTTCACCCACGCCATCATCCTGCCCCCAGTTGCCGATTACATATTCCCAACTCGTGCCAAATTCACCTGTGGTAATTACACCACTATGCATGTAAACTTTATTGACACCCACCAATGCGCCCGCAGGCATGGAGGCCGTCGCATCAAAAGTAATGGTAATCTGGTCTCGGGAGTCATATTCCGCCGGGCTTACAGTTACAATCTGCAGACCCTCTTCTGGCTCTACATCAAAGAAAATAAAGTCAGCATCCCGACCAGTGCCCAGGTTTTCTCCTGACTCGTCTCTAAATTTTAAAGCGATTTTGAATACACGCTGACCTTCCTGTATGCCAAAGTAATCCTGCGGTGTTAAAGTCACCTGCCATAAATTATCGGTACCGGATACCCTGGTTAATGCTGCACCAAGCTCTGCACTGTTCAAGGAACCTACAAAGTTGGTAGGCTCAAGGCTGCCGGCTGTCAACACGGCACCTGCATAGAGGTAAACACTTTCTGCATCTACCAGGCCGGCTGTTCCCGCAGGGTTAGCGGCTGTAGCATCAAATGTAATGGTAATCTCTTCTGAAGCTTTAAATGGTGTTGGGTCAATGCTGACGATGGTTGGGAAATTTTCCACCAAATTGCTTTCCGGTGCCTGGATTTTTTGGTCCAGATAAATATGAAACTGGCCAGGCGCCAGCGATATCTCAAAAGGAAAGCCCGTTATCTGAAGCGAATCGCCACTAAAGAAATCATACCACTTGCCGGCCTTAGAAAATGCTAATGATCGGGATTCCTTTTCTAATCCGAAATTGCCGATGATTTCCACATCCAATTCTTCATGCGTAATGGAAATTCGCCTGACCTTACCTTCCAGTTGTGATACAATATTTCCATTATCAAATACATCTGCATATTCGTTGGTCAGGTTGAGTATAGCTGCGGTAGCTTTCAATAATTTTTGTCTCTCTTCATCTTCATAATAACCCAGTCCCTCAGGGCCCCATGGTAGCGGTTTTTCACCTGTACGGCCATTAAAGTTTATATCAAGATCGTAACCAAGCTCCTGAAATTGCCAAAGCATTTTAGGGCCGGGTAATGTATAGAAAAAGGCTGCTGCCAATTTTGACCTATTGAGGGCGATGATTTCCTGACGAGTATCGTAATCACCGGAAGCCAAGCCAAAATTTAGCATTTCATACATCAGCCGCTGTTCATCGTGGCTTTCAATGTAGCTCACCCTGCCCGGGTCATCAATAGCGGCTGTAGATGGCAGCTGACTGCCAGCCAACAACTGGCGCATATCATGGTTGCTATTGCCCCATACCATCATTCCATCAGCTTTTAACACATCCTCTTCGCTGGGATCAGCAAAATGCTCGAGGATGATATAAACATCTTCATCAACCGCTCTTAGCTCGTCTGCCATTCTGGTTAGTAAATCGATTCTGCTCTGGTCATAAGCACCCCAGGCCCCTACATTGTTGGGGTTTTGAGTTTGGGTGAACCCTTTTGAAAGATCAAATCTGTAACCATCAAAATGATATTCTTCGACCCAGTATCTATTCACATCGTCTACAAACTGTTTCGTGAATGGACTTTCATGGTTGAAATCATAGCCTACATTGAAGGGGTGGGTGGCATCCGGGTTAAACCATGGATTATCAGGCGAGGGTTTGTTGGCAAGCTGATCAAAATACATGCGAACCATGGCGTTTTGTCCAAAAGCATGGTTCAACACCATATCGAGGATTACAGCAATACCTTCCTTGTGGCAGGCCTCAATAAACGATTTCAGTTCATTTTTGGTACCATAATATTTATCTACCGCAAAGAAATAAGATGGATTATAGCCCCAGCTGCTGTTACCTTCAAATTCCATGATGGGCATCAATTCGATGGCATTGATTCCCAAATTTTTGAGGTAACTCAAAGAATCTATCAGATCTGTGTAGTGGTGGCTTCCTATGAAATCCCGCACCAGCAATTCATAGATTACCAGTTTTTCAGGGTCAGGTCTTTGCCAGTTGCCCTCTTCTGGCCCCCATTCATATGGCTGCTGATTGGTCTGTAGTACGGTCGCAATTCCATATTCGGTTTTATCATACACAGGCAGATTAGGGTACACTGATTCAGGTATGAACGAGTCGTTGTATGGATCGGCTACTTTGTCAGCATAGGGGTCTCCAATGCGAATTGTGCCATCTACCCAATATTGGTAAACATATTCCTGACCTGGTGTTAGCCCATCAATTTCGAGGAAAAATCGATCAGGATCTTCGCTGGACTGGCGCATTAGGAAATTGTCATTTATCTCCCAGTTGGTGAAATCACCTACTACGTACACAAACTCCTTGTCTGGTGCTAGCAATGAAAGTGTAACCTTTGATGGGTCCTGCTGATTGTAGTTGATGCCGCTTTTTAGACCTTCCGGGGGACTTGCCTGGGTTACGGCGGGTCTGATTTTCACATCGACTGATTTACTTGCTGATGCTGTAGCTGTACCAACAGTGGCTTCTACGCTGATATTATACACACCAGCTGCATTGGGTGTAAAACTCGCTTCTATATTATTGGTGTTACTTGCAGTGGCAATTTGCGTAGGTCCATTGCCCTCATCAATATTTATGACTATTGAATTAGCAGAGGTAGACACCTCAGCCTTTATGGTAAATGATTCACCACTCTCTACAAATATCTCGCTGGCCGGCTCTGTAATGTTCACGAATAGTCCTATATCAAGATCAACAAAAATGTCCCCGTTTCCGATGACCTCACCACCTTCAAAATTGCCAGGGCTGCCTTTTCCTTCGGCACTGCCATCTGCATTTCTAAATACCATCGATAACCGAAATATATTAGTACCCTCTGGCACTTCATAATAATCTCTTATGGTAGGAGAGAGCGTAATTTCCCATAGATTGTCTTCCCCTGCCACTTTGGTCATTTCCCCTATGCCATCATCCTGTCCCCAGTTGCCGATCACATATTGCCATGCAATGCCATCAGGACCGCTGGTAATCACACCAGAGTGCATGTAAACTTTGGTAGCCCCTACTAATCCGCCGGTGCCTTCACTGGCATCATAAATGACTTTTACTTCATCGTCAGGTTTTGCATCGCTGGGTTCAATCCTCACAATTTGGCCATAGCCAAGAGTGGAAATTAAGGAAAGAAGTAATAATAGAAGGGGCTTAAGATGTGTTTTCATGGTCAATAAACGTAATTGAATCCATGAATATAGGTAGCGTTTTCCTAAATATGAAAACTAAATGTAGGGCAATAAAAAAGCCACCCGGGCAGGTGGCTCTATCTCAACATATAGGTATTAATTATCAGTATTGAAGCTGTACTTTTTCAGTGAAAAGCATTGCTATATCTTCTTTTTCTTTCAACTCACGAAGCTTAGTTTCAAAATCGGCAGTTTGTTGATATCTGATAAATAATCCAATATCAATTGCTTCCATAAGGTCCTGCTTAGCTGTTTCAAGAGGCATCTCACCCTTCTTCACTAATTTTTTATAGTGTCTGTCTAATTTCTGCAAAGCATAATAGATAGCAGGTTTTTCCACAATGGTACGATCTCTTGGCACAGTTGCGCTAGCTGGTTCTGTCCAGGTATATGATTCTCTGAGAAGTTCTAATTTTTTAGCTACATCCAATCCTAAAGAATGCTCTTTAAGATATTCTTCATTGATTTCGGAATCATCTAGTTTGTCCTCTATAAAGTCAAAATAAAATACATCCTCATCTGCACTTTGGGCAAAAGAAAAGGTAGCTAATCCTACAATAGCGACTAAAGTTGTTAAAATTCTCTTCATAAGGTCTCTTTTTACGGTTAAACTCTAAACTTCAATTGAATGGTTGACACTCACATTTAGTGGTTTATTGATTTTGCAAATATCGCTATTTGAAAAAAAAATCAAAATTTTCTGCAATCAAATGAAACTAGGAAAAGTATAAAATGAATAACTATACTAATTTCAAAATTGTTTAACTGCATTCCAGGGTGTTTTTGTGGAATTTATAATGTTTAAGATCAATACTTATGAAAAATATATTATTTGATAATTAAGCTTTAAAAAACGATAAGGCTCTTGATGAGCGGTTGGTGATCCTGTAAATACTTCAATAAAACGAAGAATTAGAAAAATACAATTTAATGTGGGTGTTGATTAATCCCATTTAACCAAATAATATTTCAGTTACAGTTAAAATATAAATGAATATTATTGTTTTGATAAAAGTTAATTGCTTAATTCAAAATTTAATAAAAGTTTAACTCTTGTATTAATGCTCAATTTACATCCGGCTATGTCTCAGTTAATTAAAATTCAGGCTTATCTCAAGCAAGCTTACATGAAAGGTTTGGTATCCTTCATGACAATATTTTTACTAATCACTTTTATTATACCGAATACTTTAGAAGCTTCAGTAGCTACAAATGATAGTTCATTTGATGTAGAAACAGCTACTCAGGCATATCTGGATACCTTAACTCATGAAGAAAAGGCTAAATCTGATGCTTATTTTGAAGGTGGCTATTGGCTGCTCCTGATTAATTTTCTATACGGCTTGTTTATCGCATGGCTTTTATTGTCAAGAGGCTTGTCCAACTGGATGTACCAAAAATTGGGAGGTGTTAAAAATATTAACCTGAAGAATGCATTGTATGCCGGGTTTTATCTGATATTGACTTATGTCCTTGCCTATCCGCTTACCTATTATGATGACTTTTACAGGGAGCATTATTATGAATTGAGTAATCTGACATTTGGCGAGTGGATGGGCGAAGAAGCTAAAGGACTACTTTTATCCTTAGTCTTTTTAGCACCGTTGATCATGCTGCTCTACATGGCTATGCGCAAAACAAAACAGCAGTGGTGGGTGTGGGGTGCCGGCGGTAGCCTTGTATTTTTGGTGATCGTACTTTTTCTGGCACCGGTCTTTATTTCTCCGCTATTTAACACTTATGAACCTTTATCAGATGAAAAAGTGAAAGATGATATACTCTCCATGGCCAGTGCCAATAGTGTACCGGTAGATGATGTGTACCAGTTTAATGCCTCCAAACAAAGCAAGCGCATCAGTGCCAATGTGAGCGGCATAGGCAGTACCATCAGGATTTCACTGAATGATAACCTGCTTAACCGTTGCACCAATGAGGAGGTGAAAGCTGTGATGGGGCATGAGCTGGGTCATTATGTGCTCAATCATGCTGTTAAAGGGCTGCTCAGCTTTGGTTTTTTGATACTGCTTTGCTTTGCCTTTGTGCAATGGGCCTACCGCAAACTGATTGCAAAATATGGTGACCAATGGCATATCGATGGAATTCATGATATCAGAGCATTTCCACTGTTTGTGGTGCTGTTTAGTGCCTTTTTCTTTGTAGCGACACCATTTACCAACAGCATCATCCGAACGCAGGAAATGGAATCTGACATATTCGGGCTCAATGCCGCCCGGGAGCCGGATGGTTTTGCCTCAGTAGCCATGAAACTATCAGAGTATCGGAAAATCAATCCCGGCTATTGGGAGGAAATCATATTTTTTGACCATCCCAGTGGGCACACACGTGTAAAAACAGCTATGCAGTGGAAGGCTGAGAATTTGGAGTAATTTTTGTTTTGAGTGTTTCGTTTACTTTTTAACTATGAAAACACTCATGCTTTACAGCATGATCATGCTGGCCATGTCATGCAATAATTCCGGTAACTCTGACAGTTCCGAATATGTTGATGTTACACCTTCTTTTGAAGAATCCTCAGCCCCGATAGCTGCTGGCAAAATGGCCGTCCGGCAAGCCGACAATGCCCAGCAGGATGCTGATTTGCTGGATGTTATACAACAGCTTATTAAAAATGGGAACATCCGGTTTGAATCTAAAGATATAGAAGCAGATTATGAGCTTGTCAAAAGTCTTTTGCCTCAATACAAGGCTTACATCGAAAATGAAAACCAAAATAACAGTCCCAACCAGATCAATTATGACATGACCATAAGGGTGCCGGTCACTTTTTATGATTCGTTATTTGAAAAGCTCTCAGGGATTTCTGCAAGGGTAGATAACAAGTACTCCAACATCCAGGATGTAACAGAGCGGTACTACGACCTGAAGACCAGGATCAGAAATCAAAAAGCACTGGAAGAGCGCTACCTGGCATTGCTCAATAAAGCCTATCAGATTAAGGACATACTGGAGATTGAAAGAAATCTGGCTTCTGTCCGTACTCAAATCGAGCAGCTGGAAGGGCAGTTTCGCTACCTCGATAAGCAGGTGAACTACAGTACCATCAGCCTCTCTTTTTACCAGTTATTGCCATACACCTATAATGCTTCACAGCGGGATGGCTTTTTTGCCAGATTGCTCAATGCGATGGATGATGGATGGCAAGGCTTTTTATCCTTTATGGTGGCTTTGACCTCACTTTGGCCTTTTTTAATGATGGGGGTAGGATTGGTTTATTTGATTAGGAAACTGCGGGCCAGAAGAAAGGCTAAGAAATTATCATGATGATGTATTTGGCGCTAAGGCAAGCCATAAATTCCCGTCCTCGCTATCAATCAGAGTAACGAAGATAAAACAGAGAGAATCACCAAGAAAAATTAAAAACGCAGCGGTAGTTGTGTGTCTTCCGTCAGCCCTCCAGTATAAGTATCATTGCTTTTACACTGAGCTGAACAGGGATAAACGAAGGTTCACAAAGAAATTTCAACATTGCAGCTTTTAAATCCCCTATTCAGGGGAGATATAAAGGGGTTTTAAACCAACCTTATAAATAATCTTGTATGCCCCTGATTGATCCCTTATTTTGAGGAAAAATCAGAGCCATGCGACAAATCTTGCGACATTTCATGCGACATTTCTTTTTAGCGTCATTCTTTTTCCTATCCCTCGTTGGGTTTAGTCAGCCAATTGACATCAGCAGCTTTAGTGCTATGCAACCCCGTAATATCGGCCCGGCAGGCATGAGCGGACGGGTTACAGCCATTGATGTGGTACGGGAAGATCCGGATGTTATCTATGTGGGCACTGCCAGCGGTGGCTTGTGGAAATCTACCGGAGGTGGCATCCAGTTTGACCCCATTTTCGATAAGGTTCGCTCGCATAGTATTGGTGCGGTAGCTATTAACCAGCAGAATCCCAGCGAAGTGTGGGTAGGCACAGGTGAGGGCAATCCCCGCAACAGCCAATCCAGCGGAAATGGCGTATACCGCTCGTTTGATGGTGGCAAAACCTGGACGTTGATGGGCCTGGAAACCAGTCGTAATATCCATCGCATTATCATTCATGAGCAAAATCCTAATATTGTTTATGTAGGTGTACAAGGCTCGGCATGGGGTGCGCACAATGATCGAGGTGTATACCGTACCAAAGACGGTGGCAATACCTGGGAACAAATACTTGCTGTAAATGGCAACACTGGCGTAGCTGATATGGTGGTGGATCCTAATAACCCCAATAAGTTGCTGGTAGCGATGTGGGAATTCAAGCGATGGCCATGGTTTTTCAAATCGGGTGGTGCCGGTTCCGGCCTTTACATGACCCATGATGGTGGTGACAACTGGAAGCAGATCACAGAAAAAGATGGTATTGCCTCCGGCGAATTGGGTCGTATAGGATTAGCCATTGCTCCATCAGATCCCAATACCATCTATGCGCTGATTGAATCTAAGAAAAATGCCTTGTATAAATCAACAGATGGCGGCACTAAGTGGAGCAAGGTTTCTGACAAAAACATTGGCAACCGCCCCTTTTACTATGCCGATATATTCGTAGACCCAACCAATGAAAATAGGGTCTATAATGTGTATTCTCATGTAGACGTGAGTGAAGATGGTGGCAAGACTTTCAAACGGTTTATTGATGCAGGCAAAATCCATGTAGACCACCATGCCCTTTACATTCACCCTGACAATCCTGAGTTCATCATCGATGGGGGCGATGGCGGTCTGGCCCTTACGCGCGACCGAGGTAAAACATGGAAAACATCTGAAAACCTCCCACTGGGGCAATTCTACCATATCAATATCGATAATGAAATCCCGTACTATGTCTATGGAGGCATGCAGGATAATGGCTCCTGGCGTGGACCCAGCCAGGTATGGCGCAGGGGCGACATCAGAAATCACTATTGGCAGCGCATAGGTTATGGTGACGGATTTGATGCGGTACCCGATCCATTTGACTGGCGCTATGGCTACAGTATGCTGCAGCAGGGGCGATTGTTGCGCTTTGATAGCGAGACAGGTGAGCTTCGTAATATCAAGCCCGTTGATCCGGAAGGAAATTCACTACGGTTTAACTGGAATGCCGGCGTGGCTATTGATCCATTTGACCCGAACGTCATTTACTACGGAGCGCAGTATGTGATGAAAACTACGGATAAGGGACAATCATGGGTGAAAATTTCCCCTGATCTCACAACCAATGACCCTGAAAAGCAGAAACAGGCAGAATCCGGTGGCCTTACGCTTGACGGTAGTGGTGCAGAAAATTACACCACTATTATGGCGATTGCTCCCAGTCCGCTAGAAGAAGGTGTACTATGGGTGGGTACCGACGATGGAAAGATCCAACTCACTCGTGATGGCGGCGAAAGCTGGCAGGATTTGACCAAAAATCTCAAAATCAAGGAAGGCGGATGGGTACATCAGGTTCATGCTTCCCGGC
Organism: Cyclobacteriaceae bacterium; assembly: GCA_965227155.1. Taxonomy (GTDB): domain Bacteria; phylum Bacteroidota; class Bacteroidia; order Cytophagales; family Cyclobacteriaceae; genus UBA6059. The sequence goes on along the minus strand of OZ245731.1, from coordinate 513,653 downwards.
ACAATAAAGGAGAGGCCTTTGCTACGATCAATTTTTACCGCAGTGATAATGATTGGACACCTTACCTGATGCATACTACTGATTATGGCAAAAGCTGGCGTAATATTGCCAGGGCGGATCAGATCTATGGATATGCACTGGCCTTTGAGCGAGATCCTGAAGAACCTAAGCTGATGTTTTTGGGAACGGAATTTGGCCTTTATGTGAGCTTTGATGCCGGTACTAACTGGCAGGCCTGGACCCATGGATTACCCTATCTAAGTGCGATGGATTTGAAAGTCCACCCCCGTGAGTTTGATTTGATCATTGGAAGCTACGGTCGCGCCGCCTGGATTTTGGATGATATCAGGCCGCTCAGAGCATTGGCAAAACAGGGTTCTGAACTGCTGGATCAACCGCTAGTGGCTTTTGATGCGCCATTGGCATACCTGGCTGATATTGGTGAAGCCAACGGCTACCGAAGTACTGGCGATGCACTTTATGCAGGGGAGAACAAGGAATTAGGGGCATTGCTTTCTTTCTATGTAAAAGAAGTCAGGTCCAATGATGACAAAAAGGTGGATAGTGTTTTAGTGAAAATTAAAAATGCAACCGGATCGGTAGTGAGGAGTTTTCATCGGGATGTAAAAAAAGGTCTCAATCGACTTACATGGGGACTAACCCGCAATGGCGCCCGGTATCCTGATGAGGAGGCTCCGGAAAAATGGGAAGACCCTGTAGAAGGCACTCTTGTGACCCCTGGCACGTATTCAGTGGAATTTACCTATGATGGCATTGTGGAGGAAACTGTAGTAGAAGTGGGCGTTAATCCAAAAATCACGACTACCATTGTTGAGATGGAAGAAAAGGCGGCTATGTACGACCAGCATTATGAAAATATAAGAAATGCTACTGCTGTCATGGATAAACTTCGACATGCCAAAAGCAGCATGTATAATATTAAATCACTTATGAAAGAACAGGGCCTTAATGATGCAAAATCGGATTCAATCCACAAAGCATTAAGCAAACAGATTGATGACTTAATGTACCTGGTAATCAGTCGGGAAATGCAGGGCTTTAGTAATAATCCGGATTTGATAATGGAAAAACTGGGTAATGCTGCCGGCTATTTGCAGAGTACATTGGTGCCGGCTAATCCCTCTCAGCAGTTGGTACTGGATGAAGCCACTGAATCAGTCAATGGTTTTGTAACACAAGTGGAAAGTTGGGAGGCTTCAAGCTGGAAAAGCTATCAGGAGCTGATAGAAGAAATGAATATCTCTTTATTTAAATAAAAAAAAGCTGTTCCGATTTAAGAACCGGAACAGCCTGTCAATCTAGGCCAGTGCAGCTTGGATTTTATCGTTAATTTTTTCCATCCTGCTACCAATTACATTGCTTATTTCATCTGAAGCTGATTTTAATTCTTTGATCACATCTTCACTGGCATCTTCCATAGCATTGTATTTTTCCTCAAGCTCCTTTCGCTTGAGCTTTAATTTTTCCATCTCTTCCTGAAATTGAACGCCTTTCTCATTTTTTAGATATTCGGCCTGATCTTCCAGTCGATCGATGTTTCTAAAAATCTTATCAATTTTTTCTTTAGTCTCTTCTTTTATTTCGCTTCTAGTCATAATTATTCCTTTTTGACTATTGTATCGAAAAGACCATGCCACCAGTGACAGGCCATTTGTGAGGGTATTTCTATCAACCTGCTGTGTTTAAATACCCTCATCATGGGGAATTTTGAAGAAAAAATTCAATTTTTTAGAATTTTGGCAATTTCAATATAGTCGAGTCCTGGGTATTTTTTGTTGAGGTAAGCGAGTCCTTTGTACTGAATAGAGTCTATGGCGGAGTAAGGAGCGCCACCATATTGATCGTTAAAGCGGGTGATTACCTCCAGGCCCTCTGTAATTTCGGCAATGACAGGGAAGCCGGTTACACCATTCCAATGCAATGTATCCAGGCGTGGATTGTTATCCTGAAGGTTAAAAAAAAGGATCGTTGACCTGCTGTTCGGCCCAGAACGGGCAAATGCCAGTGTACCCTTACGGTTAGGGTATTTTACCGCCTCATCCATGAGGGTATGTGATTCCCAAAATTGCTGTACAGTAGAATCTGTATGAACACCAAATTGCGCTACGTATCCTGGTTCTACCCGGTATATTGGCAGGTTAGTATAATATTGACTTTTGATCAATTGGTACAATCGATCTACCGCCATGGGTGACCAGGCACGGGTAGCCCTGATTGTGATATCACCCTTGCTGGTCTCAAATACAGCATGAAACTTCGAAGGTGCTTGTTTGGTAAGAAGACTACTATTTAGTTTTTTATGGCAGCTCATACCTAGAACCAACAACATTAGCATGAGCGCAGGCACTGAATATTTATTCACAAAGACTGATTTCAAGAGATTCACTTTTTGAAGTTTCAATATAGGTGATTCACCTAGATTCTAAAATTGGTAATTCACTGAAAGATGCCTCCCTAACTTTTGGCAATTTTGATGAAGAAATAAAAATCAGCCATTATGAATGCCAATATAAATGTACAGGATATCGTGAAGCAGACCTTGATAGCCGAAGAACATGGTCAGCATGTAGAAAAAACAGTGATGATGGCCTCTATGGATATCAACCAGGAAGCGTGGGTATTGGTAAAAACCAGGGTCAATGGGGAGCAAACCTCAATCCAGTGGATCAATTACCGCTTCTTTATGGAATGGCTGGAAACGGCTGATCACCTGGCACTAGCATCCTGACAAGAATATTAAGTATAAACCACTTTAGTCGATAGATAGGAGTTAAAAATGCACCTGTGGCTGGGGGTTTTACTTGCTCCTATATTCCTTTAGGTCTTGATATATCATTAAGGCTATAATAGTTCAATTAGAAACTCATCCTCAATTGATTTCAAGGTTTAACGCTTCCCTAAATTGTCTATAAGTTATAATTTTAGTAGATCCCACCATCTCTAAAGTAAGAAGGTCCTTGTCCCCGGTAACCAAATAATTGGCATGGGCATCTACGGCTAAGTTCAATAGAAAATTATCTTTTTTATCTCTGCTAATATTTAGGCTTGATTTGACTTCAAATATAAGCAGATAATCTGCTATGATTGAAAGTAAATTTTCCAGATCGTATTTATTAAAATACTTTTTGAATTTTGGTCTATTGATGACTGTAAGTAATTCTCTAAATAGCTCTTCTGAGAAAACTAAAATAATTTGCCCTTTTTCAAGTGCCTGTTCTAACTCAGTAAGCTGTTTTGAAATTAAAAAGGAGATTAAAAGATTGGTATCTAATATTACCCTACTCTGAGGCATATCTGGCACTTCTCACTTTTTCAACCTCGCTGGTGATTTCTTCTATGGAAATATCATCATTATTTCTACTTCTAATTTCATTTAAAACTTGTGATAAGTTCCTAGCAGGTTTATTGATAGCTATTAACTCAAGGTCTTCCAAATCCTGAAGTAGCTTCTTCGCTTTAGGATTTAATATATCAACTCGTATAGATTCCATATTATAAACTTACGAAAAACCAATTTAAAGGTATTATTAGTGATCGAATAAAGCGATTATAATCTTTGATCAATCATTTAGTGAAATAAAAATTAGATAGAAGTGATCAATGGAATTGTATCAATCGAAAAACAGAAATCATTCTGACCATTCTTCTTAAAAGTATTGAAATTGTATTTATTCCAATTCATACCTCAATCCAAAACCAAACGCAAAAAGTGGATTTTCGCTATCATAGGGCACATCCGTTTTTTGGTTTCGTACCGCTTCCATAGAAGAGGGGAGTTCAAAAGGCAGCTTGCCCTCGGGGGCAGCATTTCCAAACAACACTTCGCAAAGTGCCTGATCACTGGCACCATAATTGGCCACTAACGCAACAGCATTTTCAGCAATTTCGGGAATCACTGCAGGCCGATCCAGGTAAATATCTACTACAGTAGGTACAGTTTTCAACAGGTCTAGTATTTCGGCTTTTTCAGCTCCTTTAAAATCCAGATCCCCATGATGAAAGCCCTGCGCAAAAGGATTGTCAGTATCAACTGGTTCCCATGGAGTTTTGAGTCTTAGAATTGCAAAATCAGCTTCTTGAGGAGTTGCCACCACAGTAGCATATTGAGCCACCACAATGCTATCTAATTCTTTCACATATACCTTTAAAGTGTTTTTATTGAGCGGTAGTGTTTTGTTTTCATTTTTAAGAAGGGTCAATGATCGCTTCTGGCTTTCCATGCCAAGCGCTACATGTGCCTCTATGCCCACAGTCTCTTTCACTTTAGTCTCATCTACAAAAGGGTTATCAAAAAGGGCCAGCTCAAATTTCTGCTTCAATATCCGCCGCAGCGATTCGTCTATTCGGGCTTCCGAAAGCTTGCCTTCTTCCACCAGCTGAATAACCAACTCCGGCCGACTTTCACCCCCAAACTGATCGCAACCGGCTTCCAGTACTTTCAGCACCCGATCTGCTTCACTAAGATGCTCCACGCCCCAGGCACGTGCCGGCCAGGTTACATTTGGCCCCATAGGTGTATCCGTAATTACGCCCCAGTCAGCACAAACCACGCCCTCATAATGGTATTTATTTCTAAGCAGGTCTGTGATGATGGCTTTGTTAAAAGCCATTGCTACTTCCTCTTCAGTTTGGTCTTTTGGTACACCATAATAAGGCATGATGGATGCGGTGTTGGATTCTATGGCTGCTTCGAAGGGAATCAGGTGGTAATCAAAATTATCACCGGGGTAGATCTGTCCCTGCTGGAACTCAAAATGCGGATCGAGCCCGAGTTTTTGTGGGCCTCCGCCGGGAAAATGTTTGGTCATGCAGGCTATACTTTGGGCTGAGAGGCTATCTCCTTGCATACCGGCGAGATAGGCCCTTACCATCCTGCTGGTGAGGTCAGCATCTTCACCAAAAGCCCCACTGATACGGGACCATCGCGGCTCAGTAGCCAAGTCTGCCTGAGGGTGAAGGGCAATCCTCATGCCCACGGCGAGGTATTCCTTTCGAACGATATTGGCAAAATCCCTCACAAAATCAGGATCGTCTATAGCAGCAAGGCCCAATGTCTCGCAAAACTGTGAGAAGCCCTGTGCTTCCATGGCAAAAATGCTTTCGCTGAAATGGTGCCTTGGATCTGTTGCAATGGATACGGGTATGCCCAATCTCGATTGCTCGGCATGTTGTTGCAGGTTATTGTACCAGCGGGCAAATATCTCCGGGTCATCGGGAATAGCCCATACATTAAAATGATTCATGCTTAGCTTGTCTATGCTTTCCATAGCGGTCGGCAGGTTTCCGGTAAAGCCACCGTCATCGGGATCGCGTTGCAGGCTGGCATCTGCATTTACAGCCACCCCATTTATGAAAAGAGCACCGGCTTTTTCAGCTAGTGTCATCCGGGAGATGAGGTCTGCCACTCTCTTTTCAGTGGGTTGATTAGGATCTTCGTAGACATCCAGCTTGCCATTGCTATTCAGATCTCGAAAGGATAAGCCGTTGGCTTCTGCTTTCACGGTCGATTTTTCCAGCACTAATGCAGAAAGCTCAGGTTGCTTCATGGTATCGGTATTGCAGGCCCATAGCAGCAGGCCCAGTAGTAGTATAGGCGTTGGTTTCATTTTTGGCTGATTTACTTTTAAAGGTAATGACTTTGCTACGAACCTCAACAAGGTTCCAAACCTTGTCGAGGTTTATGTTTGATCCACTACCACCCCAAAACCTTACAGGTTTTTGCTTATTCAAAGTGTGAGGGGTAAGTTGCTACTGAAGATGCCTATAGGGTTTAGGTAATACTGTTTAATGTTGACTACATCTATTCTGGTATCATTTTATCTGCTTTCGTGAGGAAGTGAACAAAGGTGGAAGTACGATTTAGAGGTTCTACTTCAAGAATGGTTTAGTCTGATTTTAAGTGCTTTGTTGGTGGCTCTTTGATGTTCCTTCTAATCTTTGTGTTCAAAAGTGTATGTGAATACTGTTGCATTTATTGCACTTGCGTAATTCGTTTTTCTATAAAAGTTGACTGCATCAATGTCATCACTTTCTGCTTCTACAAAAGCATCTTTGAATTCATTATCATTACAATACCTGCAAACTTCAGCGATCAGTGACTTACCTAATCCTTTACCTTGATAATCAGGATTTACCCCAATATCATAGATATAGGCTATTGCTTTCTTACCAAAGTAACTGTGTAAAATATATATGGTCAGGCCACCTACAATCTTCTCATTGTGTTTTATCACAAAGACCATAAAATCCGGATTTGAGAGTAGCCTACCCAATTGACTATCATCTGATATTTGTTCTTTGCTATCAAATACATGTTTAAAGATTTTGACTAAATCTCTAAATTCCGCAACATCACTGTGATTTAGCCTATGAATTTTGAAGGTTATTTGTGGTTTCAAGTTGATAGCTTAAGAGTCAAATTTTGAAGGGTCCCACTCTACACCGGGCGGGAATAATTCAGCCTTTCTTTTCCTCATTTCTGAAGCAACCATTGCACTATACCCACCTTTTGCTTCTAGTTTGGAAATGATGTTTTCATAGCTCTGTTCATCTCTGTTTTGACTCAGCTTAATTACATTTTCGATTCGCTTTGCCTTAATCTCAAAACCCACTATAGCAGGCATCATTTTATTTAAAAATTGATCTGGCAGGTTGTCATAATAGGTTGGTGAATCTGTATTGCCATTTTCATACTTAAGGGTAAGTCTCTTCATGAATTGGATTTGATTTTCATCGGACATAAACTCTATTTGACCCTCTACATGGACACTCATATAATTCCATGTGGAACCGATTTGAGGATTACTGTACCAGGAAGCACTTATATAACAGCTCGGCCCTGTAAATACGAGCAGGGCATTAGGGTTTTCAGAGAAGGCCCTGTGGTGGTCGGTTTTTCGCATAAAATGTCCCTGAAAGCATAATTCATTATTTCTTTCTTCTATGAGAATTGGAATTTGAGTGGCTACTTGTTTGCCAGAAGAAAAACTACCTGTCATGAAAGCAAATGGATATGCTTCCATAAAATCAAGTAATATTTGCTTGTCGTTTTCTTTAAAATAGGAAAAATTATACACGATACATTCTTTTAGTGGTTTAACATGAATTGATAATGATAAGTGTTTTGATCAGGTAGCTCAGATTGTTTATACTTCCCATTAATTTAAATAACCCTAAAAGCTTAAAACGTAAAATCACAACTCATTGGTATTGAATTCAATAGGGTAAATTTTAAAATCAATGAGATCTTCCCATTGACTAATCCATTGTTTAAAAAGTTCCGGGTGATGGGTTTGCATCAATTGAAAGCAGATATTTTGCTTTGCATTGGCCCAGGAGTCTACAAATATCAATCCTGTGGGCAGCATTCTCCCTTTTGTATGTAACCGATCGTAAATTTGGCTATAACAATCCGGTTTAAAATTTTCAATGACCATATAAATCATATGCAATTAATTGGTTGTTTACGGTTTTCCATGGCTCGCTCTTTACCTATTTAGGTTTTATTTATAAGAAAAATCAATTGAGAAGATCTCATATTCTACCATTTCATCCCACTGTTTCATCCATTCTGCAAACAAATGTGGGTGATCGGTTTCCATTAAATGGAAGCAGATATTGTTTCCTCCATGAATCCAAAAGTTAAGATGATAGAGGCCTTCGGGTAGCGTACTAGCCTCTGTTTTCAGTCGTTCATAAATTAGGGTATAGGAATTGGGTTTAAATTTTTCAATGAGCATAAACTTTTTCATATCGATAGGTTTAAGTTGGTGTTTTGCTACATAGTACAAGCGTGGTTATTTTATAATCATCTTGAAACTTTTCTGCCATTGACCTGAAATGATCTTCAGGAAATAAAGACCTGCTGGTTGCTTACACAAGAAACTTGTTTTACCGTGCTGCGTATTTAAGTCGGACTCCACAATTGTACTTACTTTGCCGTTATTGCCTATTATCAAAAGGTTAAAATCATCTATACCATTGTGCAAAATACTTACAGCTTGTCCGCTAATTACCGGATTAGGGTACACCGATATTTCGTGGTTCAAATTATAGTGTACGAAGGACTTAGGGGAGTACTCATACTGGCCATCATAATCCACTTGCTTTAATCTGTAGTAGTTAGGCCCAATGAATGGCGCAGTGTCAGTAAAGGCGTAATTTTTGGGGTCATTCGTGGTGCCATGGCCTGCTACCTGACCAATGTTTTGATAGGTTTGGCCATCATGACTCTTTTGTATCAGGAAATGATCATTGTCTATTTCGGAATGGGTACTCCATTCCAGCAATACCGCATCACTAGTTATCCTGGCCGTAAAAGTTTTTAGTTCAACAGGTAATACCACATTATTGAACTGTGTTGTATTGGTTGCATAACCGGCACCCATGCCACCCCCGAATCTGACCATACCTGCCAGAGGCCATTGAGTAGTGGTAAAGGAGTAGCCGCTACCATCACCACCAAAGAAGCGGCCGCTGACTGCAACATTTAGAAAACTGGTATTTGAAAAAGCATACCCTGATCCGTTACCACCAAAGAAGCGCCCGTTGGTAGGTTGCAAATTGATATTGGTTGCTGCAATACTGTAGCCACCACCAACACCTCCATTATGCCTCTGCGCTTGTGCAATTTGGCTTAACCCAAGGATAACTACCGAACATAGCCATATTTTCAGGACCTTACTTCCCATTTTAGACAGTGCCATGAACCCAGCTAGTTTGCCGTTCTCACAAACCGAATACCATCATCATGGATCACGGCATTATAATAGGCAGAAGAGACCCTTCGGCTTGAAGTTCTTGCATTGCTGCCAATATCCGGAGTAGGGAAAAGGAAGGCCCCCCCTCTGAAGCCCATTCCTATATTGGTGTTGATAGTACCATCAGCTGCCAGCCCCCCAGGCCAGTCTGCTACATCAGCATAGCCGTCTTCATTAAGCACACCATCTCCATGGTTGCCTGTGAAGGCCCTTCCTTCGGGATGACCAACCGATACAGCCCTTTCCCAGATATTGCCACCCATCTCCATCACGCCATAATAAGTGCTACCGGATGTCACTCGCCCGGTATTGTCGGGGTGCGCAGCGAAAATCCCTACCCTGGCTGGCACTACCATGTTGCGGTCACCTTCGGGTACCCAGCAGTTCCCATTCACCCCACCATTGTCATAGCCGGCTGTGATAGATTCATTGTCAGCACTTAGGTTGGTCAGTGTGAAATCACCAACTGTGGCAATATTGCTGTTGCCCCAGGGGAATTCACTTGCTACTGGAAGCTCAGGGCCGCGACAAGCCTTTTCAAACTCCAATTCTGTCATAGGCCGGAGACCCGACCAGTCTCCATAAGCCGCAGCCCTGATCCAATCCAGATAGATCATGGGAATGTACGGTTCGGTGGTGCTGTATACCCCGCCGGTTTCAGAGATACCATACCTGCCCTCATCAAAGCTGGTTACACCAAAACCTACAAAAAAATGCGTTGTACTAGCTAGCAGCGTTTGCTGCTGTGCTGTTAATGTATTCAGCATATCCACCCATTGCTGCTGTGTCATTTCGTACTTCATAATGTAAAATGCCTGGAAGCCTTTTGGGTATGCTGCCGGTAGGATTTGGCTTATGGCGTCATTGAAGTCATCACCTGATCCCCCTAAACAACCCGAGCAACCGCCAGGAAGGGCTGGGGATAGCTGATTAACATTATTATTATTGCCTAGACTACCCGCTGTACCACCTCCTAATGTAAGCGCATTTTCAGAGGTAATCTGAAGTGGATTTCCACTTACGCCATCTTCAAAATTGGCATACAAGGAACCGGCATTGGTCTCCCCATCTCCGGCATAGAAGCTACCTTCTGGGATGTGAACCATTTCTATCCCGTAAATATTGATGTCAAAATCATTGATATCTGTCAACCCATCGGCACCATAATCCCAATCCAGTTGAACATCCGTAAAAGCCACATTACCTGATCCATTTTGAGCCCGGTAGATGAAAGCCCCAAGCCCATCGTTGGATATATCTACAGCAATGGAGGCATCATTATCAGTATTTGCAACAAGAGTGGCATGGCCCCAGGGCACGGTGCCATCTGAATATTTCACGAACAACCATACCGCATCGTAGTTAACGGCATCACGCCATGAATTTTCCCATGAAATGGTACATTGCAGCCGTGCTGTTTCGGCTATTTCATCCACGCTGACCACACTAAAACCGGATATCAAAAGATTGTTTGCATTGGCTGAAGTATACTTCCCTATGAGTAGGATCAGTATCAAAATGGTGATTCTTCCTATGAACATTCGTTTGGTCATATCTTTCTGATTTTTGCAGGCTCAAAAAGAAATATCCGATGGTAGAAAAGAAATTTAAGGGGGTCTACATATGGTCTACAGGTAGTAAAAAGGCTGTAAGCCTGATTTTTAGGGTATTTTTCACAAGGAATATTGTAGCCCCTGCCTAAGCGGGAACACCCGTTTCTAACTCATGAATAAACCGTGTGAGGTCAGTATCCTTATCCAGATCCAGTTTTTTCTTGATCCGATACTTTACCATTTTCACACTTTTGGTCTCAATATTTAAAAGTGTTGCAATCTCATGATTGCTCAGGTTCATCTTGATCAATGCACAAATCCTCTTTTCGTGAAGGGTGAGTTTATCGCTGATGCTAGCGAGATGTTCGAAGAAATGATTGTGTACATGACCAAAATATTTGTCAAACTCTTCCCAGTCCCTCTGTTGGTTTTTGCTAAGGTTGATTTTTTTCAAAACCTGCTGAACCTGATGGGTCATTTTTTCCTGTGGGGTGGATTTGAGTTCTGTTTCCAACTCGGTAAGTGCATTATTCATATGCATCATGTGCAAGGTTTGGGTATTGAGGTCTTCATTGGCCTTCTGTACTGCCGCTTCCAGTTGGCTATTGATCTCTTCCTGTATTCTTTGTTTGCTTTTAAACCTTTGGCGTAGTAAAAAGAATACCAACAAGCTCACAATCAATAAAGCAATGATCAATATGGTCAACCTTTCTCTTTGTAGCTGGTCTATTTGAGCCTGTTTTTTCAAAGAGTCTATGGTTTTTACTTTTTCTAAGGTCTCCAGCTTCACGCGCTGGTCTGCAAACTGTTGCTGGGTTTTATCATTGTTGATGGAGTCCTTATACGCCAGGGCATTTTGAAAATGCTGCGAGGCTTTCTCCGGTTCATTAAGCCTTACATATGTATTGGCCATTAGTTCCGAAGCTTTGTATAACGGCCATTTCGATCCACTGGTAAGCCCGCTTTGGTAGGATTGCCTCGCAAAGAGCAAGGCACTATCGTATTGGTTTTCATCAAGGTAAATCTCTGCCATTTTCATTCTTATGATATCCGCATCTTCAGAGATATTGTCTCGCTCCAGTAGTGATAGGGCATTATTGTAGGCGGATAGCGCTTTTTTGTTCTCATTTTTCAAGGCATATATATCACCCTGATCGAGGTATTGCCATGATAGGGAGTAAAAGTCATCCGCCTCCCTGGCAGCTATTAAAGCCTTTTCACTATAAATAATAGCACTATCGAGGTTGTCGGTTTTCATGTGCACATAACCCATAGCGTTGAAGGCCGTCTTTAGGTCTACAGGATCCTTTGTAATAGATGCGATCTCGATAGCTTCCTGGGCCATTTCAAATGCCTTGTCATTTTTGTTGAGCATGGTGTATACACCAATGATATTATTAAGCAACCGGACGACCCGGTTTTCCATACCAAAATCAAGTGCCTTGTTTTTAGCCATCAGGTAATAATCCAACGCCTGATTGTAATCGCCCTTGGTGTAATAAGAAATCCCTAAATCGTTGAGCGTGTAAAAGATATTGAAATGAGCTTCAATGGACTCAAAATGGTCCAATGCCCGATTGAAGTAATCTTCGGCACGAGCGAAGTTGTCCTGCTTGCGAAATATCCTGCCTAAGGTCGTTAATGCAATACCCCGTTCGATATCCCCGCCTATAGCATCTACAGCCTCGTCAAGTAAGTAATAGGCAGTATCGTATTGCCCTAATCGATAATAGCTGTAGCCGGCAAGGTAGGCTGCATAGGCTTGTTCATCGGGATTTTCTGAAAGTTTGTGAAGCTGTGTGGCCAGGATCAGGCAGCTATCGGGGTTAGCTGTTCTCAATGCTTTTGCATTTTCCAGTAAGACATTGGTATCCTGATGGGATAGGTTTTGCGCCAAGGCATTTATTGCTATGGTGCAGAACAAAAAAGCTTTGAATATGAACTGTTGTAACCTAATCTCAAATAACATTTTCATTGAAACGGTAATGAAGCATTTACATCTACATGTTGCCAAAATAGGCAATCGTACGAATTAGAAAATGAAATTAAGAATTTTCAATCTAATGTGGAGGATTGCGCCTACCTATACGAACCTCAACAAGGTTCGAAACCTTGTCGAGGTTGAACGTGAACCGCTACTATCCTCAAAACCTTACAGGTTTTTGCTCAGGCAAAGTGTAGAGGCATAATATGCTACCTAAGAAGCCTGTAGGGTTAAACCTGTAAGGTTTATATACTTTAGGTTCCAAACCTTATCGAAATTCACGGTTGATCCGCTGCCACCGTAAAACCTTACAGGTTTTTGCCTTTGCAAATGGTTGAGGGGTAAGGAACTACTGAAGATTCTGATATGGTTAAACCTGTAAGGTTTGATGCCAAAGTCCCCATACCCGCGTCATATCACCGTGCCGTCGGCAAGCCTTGCGCCTCCGCTAAAGCTAAAGCGACAAGCGGATGGCGACCGATGGAGCGACGTTTGTGAAACAAACAAGTCGAGATATCTCCTAGCCGAAAGCAGGGTGTCTTTTACCGGGAAATCCCTCCACTACGGTCCCGAGATCTCGGGGCCTTCGGTCGGGATGACGCTGTGAAGCTGTCTTTGTGCTACCTCCAAACATTCCCCCACCTGAGTCATGTCGAGTTCCGATAGTTATCGGAATCGAGACATCTCCCGTTCGATAGCAGTGATTTACTGAAAGATATATAAGTTGTCAGTTTATTAAAACGGATACCCAATCGCGAAATTCCAGATCATATTGCTGCGGCGCCAGTCGCGTTCAAGGGGCTGAAAGCTGTCCAGCCAGCGGCTGCCCTGCGGTAGAAAAGGCTTGCGCAGGGGTATGCCCAGGTCGAGCCGTACCACTAGAAAATCGACATCCACGCGCATGCCCAGGCCAGCATTCACGGCCAGCTGTCGGTACCAGTTGCTCGACCATTGTCCTCCCGGTACGGCAGTGTTGTCATTAAACAACCAGATGTTGCCCATATCACCAAAGAGCGCGCCTTTCACATAACTGAAGATCGGAAACCTGTATTCCACATTGGCTTCAATTTTAATATCCCCGGCCTGGTCAAAGAAAGTGGCATTACGTTCATTAGCAGCAGGCCTGTAGGTGCCCGGCCCCACCGAGCGTACCCTGAAACCGCGCAAGCTTCCCGGCCCCCCGCTGAAATACTGCTTGATGTAAGGCAGGCTGAGCGCATCACCATAGGGTATGCCTACACCGATAAAAACCCTTGACACGAGCTGGCTGCTTGCCGAAAGATCCAGGTATTGCCTGAAATCCACGTCGAATCGGCTAAACCGGCTATACCTGCGGCCTAAGAACCTGTTTTCATTGCCATTAGCAAAACCATGGGTCATGAGGTTGAGCAGGTTACCCGCCATATCCACACCAAAATTCACCCAAATCCTGTATGGCGTATCCAGATTACCAAGCTGGTTATACCTGAAAGTGTAAGTAAGTCCTGGGATAAACTGGTTTTCAAAGCTTCTATCCAAAAATGGGTTTTCTGTCAGTATAGCTTCAAATGCCGGTGTGATATTACTGGTATTGGTGAAATTGAGGTAAGTGGGGGTGATGTTGTGCGTTACAAAACGATTGGGCCGCCAATTGAAGCCATAGTCAAATTGAATGGCATTAAGGCGATAATACTGCACCCTGTTCAGCATGGAGTAACTTACACCCAGCTTGGTTTTAGGAACTGTATAGCTGGAGTTATCCCTGATTTTGATCGGTGAGAATATTCTGGGAAAGGTAAGGTTGGCATTGATGGCAAGCTCCCAGGATTCCAGGTTTTGGGTTTGGTTTTCCTGATTAGAAGCGAACTGTGTTTCGTACCCAAATTTCAGCCCCAGATCAAGAATTTCTCCACCCTTAAAGAGATTTCGATTTTGATAATTGACCTTTAAGCCCGGCCCGGCAAAGTTGTTGGATTTGGTTACTGCCTGCATTTCCACATTGATGGAGCGCCTGGTCATGGGTGAAAGGTAGATGTCCATGTCCATCCGGCCCAGACTGTCTGAGCTCAGACTATCCAGAATATCAAAGCGTGTACTCGCATATTTATAGTTGCCCAGGTTGGTGAGCCTACTACTGGTAAGTTGATGGTAACGCTGGTTGTAGCGCTGCCCGGGATCCATCACTATATATTGCCTAAGAAGCGGATACTTGAAGGATTCTTCTCTTTCAATAAAGCTGACGCCTTTTACTTCAGTAGTGTCGTTATCAGCGGCTCCCACCTCGTAGGTAGGGTATACCCTGATTTCATTGATGTAGTAAGGTACTAATGCCTCTGCAGGCGTTTCCTCCTTAATGGATAGATAGAGGTCAAATTTTCGGGTTTCGTACTGGTTGGTATCGATTTTGAAAAGCAGGTAATCCGATCTGAAATTATAGAATCCCGATTTTTGAAGGAATTGATTGATTCTGACACGCTCATCTTCCAGCTGGTTTAGCTGAAAACGCATCCCTTGTTTTATTTCACTACTCAAAAGTGCATTTTGAATAGCCGTATCCAAAGCTATGCCCGTTTCTATATACTCCATTGAGGCCAGTTCATAGGGTTCACCTACCTGTACCTGATAGCGCACTGTAGCCTTTTGTTTTTCCTGTTCAAAGCTGTAAGATATTTTGGGGTAAAAGAAGCCGTTGTTTTCAAGCCTGTTTTCGATCAGGGCCATGGTTCGCTCAGGGTTGACCTGGCTGAGGTAGACCGGTTTTTCACCAAATTTTTTATTGAGAAAACGGGTAATGATCCACGATTTTTCGCGGCTTCCTTTGTAATAAGACCATAATCTAAAGCGAGAGAAAAGCAGCTTTCCATTTGGTTTTGGTTTTAAGGTGGCCATCACCTCATTTTTTATGGACTGGATATCTTTTACATCACCGGAGGCTTTAAGATCGAGCTCATATTGACTAAGTAATTTTTCATCCTCAGGTACAAACCGGAGCGTACGACAACCAAAGCTCATACTCAAAAGCATAAAGATTATCACAAGGTTGATATAGGTGCTATTGCTCCTCAAGGCTGGTCCTGCTTTTGGGGTTTGGCAAATAATTCATTGAATTCATTAAAGTCCCGGCTAAACAACAGCGATAACCCTGTGATCACGATCTGCCCCTCAACCAAATCCAAAAAGGTGTTTTTCCGAAAACCTTTAAGCCGATACTGGCCTTCCTCATTGAGGAGGTATTCAATGGAAAAGTCTTCGAAAATCTCATTAACATTCTGCGATTGTCCTTCCACATTTACGTTACTACCCACTTTCAGAATTACCCGCTCATCGAACAAAGCCTTTTTAATGCTCAGGTTCAAATCGGTGCGCTCCACACCTGAACCTTGCTGATAATCGGTGTAGCTATTGAGATTGAAGTCCAGGTCAATCCCTTTGATGTATTTATTGGAAAGGTTGTTGAGTTGGGAGGAAAGGATCTGATTTACGCTGGATCGGGCCACATAAGTTCGGCCGGAATACTCTGCAGCAGCTACATCGCCCGGCAAAAACTGGTTGAACACGATCAAGCTAAAAACCTGCTTATTGAGTTGCGACTCGTTTTCATTGATCTGCATCAATTTGGTGTATATGTTGCCGCCTCCGGCACCTCGCTCATCTTGTGGCATATCCAGTGCAAACGAGATGGCCGGATCATTCAATGCCCCTTCTATGAAAAGCTTCACATCGATGGGCACTGCCAGTCCGTAGCTTACCCTCGTGGTGCTATTGGCACCCGTGATTTGATCGGCCATTAATTCCGCGGCAGATGTTTTGAGCCTGTATAGGGCCTGTAAATCAAGATCGGCCTGATAGGGATCGCCCGTCCAGGTAATATTACTGCCCGGTACTACTTCAAATTTGCGTTGCACCACTTCATAAAAGCTCATGTCATACACACCCTGCTCAAAAATATACTGGCCATTGAGCGACATTTGCCCGGCAGGTGTAATATTGAATGCCAGATCGGCACTACCGCCCATTTTTACATAATCGCCAGATTGCTGGTCCAACACCAAAGTGAAACTGGTGCCAGGGTCTACGGTAATATTTGATTTGAGGGATATCCCCCGAATAGTTTCTTTACCTGATTGCCTTGTGGGTTGCAGGATAGGATTGAGGCTGTCTTTGGCATTTACAAACATGACAATTCCTTCCCTTTCGATCAGCTCTAGTTCCGATTCAGGCAATATATAGGTGAAATGTGATCCCTTATTCAGCTTAGACTTGAGGTCGATTCTTGGTAGCAGAAGATCACCTCTGATATCCATATCCAGCGTAAGTGATATGTTGCCATGGTATAATGTGGAATCGGTTGATGGGGCATTTAGGATATCGAACTCATCCGAAGTTATGGTCAGATCAAAAGCTGGATTCAGCAGATTGGTAGTGGTAATTCTACCATCAATGATAGAGCTTGATTGGTCTTCATCTAGGATGGTAAATTGATTAAAGAGCACAGCATCCTGGGTAATTTTGATAGCTTCGTTAGAAAGCGTGAGGGGTACATTGAGCTGTGCAATGACAAATGAAGCCTCTTCGAACCGGATGTCCCCCTGGTATTTTGGATTAGCTGTATTGCCATTGATTTGAAAATTGCCCTTTACTGTCCCGCTGGCATCTTTGATACTGCCAAAAGTAAAATTCTCCAATAGGGCAACATCAAATTCATTTAAGGTGAGTGCCAAATTCAGGTCATTCACATCCTGATTTGCATTAATGGCTCCTGTCAGTGAAAGGTCAATCTGAGGGCCTTTTAGGTCACTTGAAATTTCAAAACGGTTGGAAGGAAGGCGGTTAGCATTGATAGCAAACCTTCCCAGCAGATTATTGAGAATGGTAAGACTATCAATTGATAAATCTGCTGACAGGTTATCGTAGGAAAAAATATCATCCAGCATAACGTAACCATTGACTATACCATCAACCGGTGTATTTTCCACGTTGAATACCGCAAACAAATCGGCCAGTTCAAACTGCGAAAAACTAACCTGAGCATTGTTGAAACGATCATTTTTATTGCTTACTGAAACCTGCTTTTGGTTTCGGTTTAGTTGTAGTTGATTAAAATGGAGATAATCTTCAGCCAGCCGGATGGCATTATTGGCCGACACCTGCCATGGTTGATGATTGAGGATTAATTGGTCTGGCAATAGGCTAAAGATCAAAGTGTCATTGACCTGGTCGAGCGTATATCCCAATGTTAGATTATATTGACGATCCGCTTCCTCCACGGTGAGCAGTCCTTCCAAATGGCGGTTTTTGCGGGACATTTGCCAGGTTGTGCGGGCGATATTGACAGGTCCGGCGTTAACCTTTTTAAACTGTAGTTTCGTAAGCAGGCTATCGGATTGCAGGAAAAAATTGAAACTCAAACTATCAATGCTCGTATCGCTGTAGGTGATCTGAGGCGCTGAGGCAGTAAAGTCAACGGTGCCTTTTTGCCAAAGCCCACTTATTTTAATAGTATCCATGGCAGTAAGACCAGCCAGCAGGGCAGCCCCTAAAAGTGGGCTTCTGTTGATGGTCATGTCAAATTCAATGTCTAATTGCTCATCTAAGGTGACCAACATTTCAGTTGTATCTGAAGGAATAAGTTGCCGGTAAACCTGTTCAAAACCATCCAGCATACGGGATGGATCGCTGTTGGCTTTTAAATAGCCATTTGCAAAGCCTGAACGAATCGTGAAATCCATAGCCTGTTCAGCAATCAGCCCTTCCAGCACGATATCATCCAATCTGTAAACATCTGAACCACGGATGACCAGATTATCTCGCAGGGCTAGATCAATTGATTGTTGCCTTGAATCGCTGGAATATTGACCGCTTATGGTATGTCGAACTTTTATATCTTCCTCGGTGAACTTCAGCTTTTTTAAGTCTGCGGCCTTTATGGTAGATTGAAAATCAACATCCATTGCATTGTCTGATGCAAGCTTCAGTTTCCCCTCGAACCGGGCTTCAATGTTAGGATCCTGCAGGTTTGTAGCCAGGCTAATAATGCTGTCAGCGATATTGATTTGGGCTGTAAATGGTTCATAAGCATAACCATTGAGCTGGAAAGTCTGAAAACTGGTTGACAGGTTTACCGGCCCCTTGAGAAAATCTAGGCCATCACCATTGATGCTTACTTTGGCATCTAGCGTATCGAGACCTGCATTTGGAATGATTTGACCGAATTGCCACTGGATGAGGTCAATATTGGCTTCATACCGAAAGTCATCCCAAATATTCTGAATAGAAACCTCACTGTTTATTGATCCAAACGGACTGTATAGCTGAGCAACGCCACTCATTTGAACACTATCAAAACTGGCATTAGCGGTCAATTGTAATGTGGGTGGTAAGTAGGCTGTATCTTCAATGAACCTGGCTATGAATGCTTTTGAGGTATTGATTTTCAAAGTGTTCAGATTGCCATACATTGTGCGTGGTTCATCATAATTATTGATTTGTCCACTTCCTGTAAGGCGCATTTGCTGCCCGTAGGCCAGATTGATGTTGTCCAAGATCAGCTGGTTAGCTGAGGCATTGGCTTTTAAGGTTGCGGTTATCTGGCCTTTATTGAGTGCATTAAAATATGGAATTGTATCCAGATCAGGGAATAACTGTTGTGCCTCAGCAAGGTCCACAGCCACAGTATCCAGATTGACCCGATATTGCGCATCTAACGGATTGGAAAGCCATTGATTGAATCCTCTGAAATCAGCGTGAAGGTACCCTTGTAGTAGACTCTTGCCGGTATTAAGGTTGAGCCTGTCAATTTTTGCTGATCGGGGAGAAAGAATAAAATCACCTTCAAATGTATCAACTTCCAGGCCTGGCCTGGTTGAAACGGATAGCTTCAAATTGTGCAGACCAACATTTTCGGGCATGAACAATAGGCTGTCTGTAAAGAGCTGACCAACCTCCAGGTCTATATGATTGGGATCAAACCCTGCGCTTATCTTGGGTGCATTTTCCACCTGGTAAGTAAACCGGTGCTTTTCAATACTGATGCGGTTGCTTTTGATTTCCCATTCGGGCCAGGTGAACTCACTTTGTGATGAGGTATCAGGTTCCTCGGTTGGTTCCTGCCATGGACTTTTATCATTCAGGGCAAACCTACTGTCAGATAAATTTATGGTATTGATATTAACTTTTTGGTCAGAAAGGTGAACGTCCAAATTGGTCACACCAAGACTCTTGAGGTTGGTGTCAAATGCCAGTTCATCAACTAATGAGTTGAAGGCAAACTGAATATCGGAAATACTTATGTTTTGAATGAGAATAATGGGCAATACATCCAAAGTGGAAGGTTCTTCTTCGGCCAATTGAGGAGCATCATGCAGAACCATGGATCCACTAACGCCGTTCAAAACCACCTCTTGCAAATCAAAAATTAAATCATTGAGCTTTATATCGGCCGGAAAAACATTCAATTCATCGATGCTTGCTGATAAGTCTATGCCAGTGAAGCTATCCTGATAATTGATTTGATGGTTGGCTAGTAATACTGGTCCGAAACTGATGGCCAGGTTACTTTCACTTTGGGCTGTGTCCGTGGGTTGCTCATCAGTTTGGTAGTTATCTAGAATAAATTGGTAATTGGGCACTAATGCGCCGGGAAGCGAATAAATATTGACGCTGGAGTTTTGAATACTTGTTTTGCCAATTTGAAGCTTGTTTTCAAGCAAAAATGCCCCAATATCCAGGCCTGTTTGTAGTTCGCCAACATAAAGCAGTGTATCCTCTTGCTGATCTTCCAGGTAAAGCTCCTGCATCAGCAAATCTCCTCGGAATGTAAGATAGAGCGACCTGATGGATAGTTTCGAATTCCACTGATCAGAAAGGGTTTGTGTTACTTTATCAGTAATGAATTGCTGGACGTCAGGTAACCGCAAAAGCAGCACAACAATCAGGAATATGGTGAATAATACCGATATCAAACCGGTAATGACCACCAATACTTTTTTTAAAATGTTTGGAGATTTGTTCAAATATTCCTGTTGTTATCCTTCAGTTGTTGATAGAGTAGGTAAAGCTATAACCCTTTGCCATAATAAGGTACCTATCAAACATCAGGAAGATAACAATAATCCTGCCTATCAGATTTGAATCCTGGCGATTTGCTCGTGAATGCGATTTACTTCCATTATCGCCGCGGATCCATACCATTGGCGCAATTCCATCACCAGACTTCCTTTTTGAATAGCCGGATCTGTAGAAGTTAATTCCTCAGCTTCCGCAATGGATTCCACATCAAACACATATATGCCCCTAATTTCACCATCTCCCATAAAAGGTCCTGCCAGCACAAGTGTACCCTGTTCTGCCAGTCTGATGATATTGTCAAGATGAGCGCGTTGTAGCTGCGCTGCTTCTAAGGAATCAGTACTGCGATTAGGTCCGGCTTTAAGAAATGCCATCACATAGGTTTTCATACCATAATCATCGGCACCTAATTTTTCCGCAAGGGCCTGATTGTAGCCATTGGGTTCAGTAGCAGCTACATTTGACTCTTCTGGCTGGGCAGTGTCACAAGCAGCGATAAACACGAGTAGATAAAAGAAAAAAATGTATCTCATAGCTAAAAAATTTAGCTACAAGCTACAATTTTTCCTGCATTATTAAATTCTCAAAATAAATCTGCTAGTCTCTGAACTGAGCACGCAAGGAGTCCAGGGCCTGCTGGAAAGCCAGGTTTCCGGGTAAGGTATCGTTCCACATCACAGAAAGGTGATTGGAAACCCCGCCGGCTTCAATGTCATACCAAAGGTCGCAGCCATCGACACATCTTGCGCAAGACTCCCGCACGATTCCATTCAGACTATCAGGTTCCAGCAGGCTGACCAGAGACTCCCACTCTGCGGGCGAGTAGTCAGCGTTTCTTAAAAATGTAGAGGTGCTTTCACCGTATCGGATGCCCTTGTAGAAGAGTCGGGTAGGGGTAACTATTAAAGTATCCATGCAGATGCCCGCACATAAGCCACAGGAAACACCTGTTTTTATATATTGGCCTTGATCTACATTGGGCAAAATGGCTTCCTCATCGGATCCACAGGCAAGAGTGATACAAAACAGGCAACTCAATAAAAAAGGTCTCATCATCTTCAAGTTTTTGATCGATGAAAAGACCCTCTTAAAAATATTTTGGTTGGACTAAGAAGAAATTATTCTTCCAATGCCGCTACTCCGGGTAGGGTTTTACCCTCCATATATTCCAATAAAGCTCCACCTCCTGTGGATACATAGGATACCAGATTACCAAAGCCCATAGTGTTGACAGCTGCAGCAGAGTCACCACCACCGATGAGTGAAAAAGCACCGTTTTGGGTAGCTTCAACTACTGCTTTGGCCACTTCCTGCGTGCCCAGAGCAAAATTGCTCATTTCAAATACGCCCATAGGACCATTCCAAAGGATGGTCTTAGAGTTTCTGATGGTTTCCGAAAAAATGGCAATCGCCTCAGGCCCGATATCAAGGCCCATCCAACCCTCTTCGATACTGTGGTTGTCGGCAATTTTGTTTTCAGCGTTGTTGTCAAAAGCTGTTGCCACGCGGCTGTCCTTAGGTAACATGAGCTCTACACCTTTGTCTTTAGCTTTTTGGATCAGGCTTTTGGCAAGGTCCAGCTTATCCGCTTCTACCAGTGAGTTACCAATGTTGCCTCCCATGGCCTTGAAGAAGGTGTAGGACATACCACCACCTATGATCAGGTTATCTACCCTGTCAAGCAGTCGCTCGATAATCAATATTTTGTCTGAAATTTTTGCACCACCCATAATGGCCGTGAAAGGTGCCTGAGGGTTTTCGAGCACTTTTTTGGCGTTTTCCAACTCGGCGGTCATCACATAGCCGCATACTTTGTCCTGAAAAAACTTAGCTGCAATGGTAGTGCTGGCATGTGCCCTGTGCGCAGAACCAAAAGCATCATTGACATACACATCACCCAGGTCAGCGAGTTTTTTGGCAAAAGCTTCATCACCTTTGGTTTCTTCTTTGTAGAATCGAGTGTTTTCCAGCAATAAAACCTCACCCGGTTGCAGTTCAGCAGCCAAAGCTTTGGCCTCATCCCCCACACAATCCGGTGCAAATTTTACTGAAGTGCCAAATCTGCCCGATAAGTCATCTACAATGTGCTTCAATGAGAATTTTTCCTCAGGGCCCTCTTTTGGCCTACCTAGGTGGCTCATAAGGATCGCCGATCCACCATCATCCAAAATCTTTTTTATGGTAGGCACAGCTGCCCTTATCCGTGTATCATCTGTGATATTATATTCCTTGTCTAATGGTACATTGAAGTCTACTCTGATAAGTGCTTTCTTCTGATTAAAATTATAACTATCGACTGTTTTCATATTGCATTTATTTAATGATGAAAATTCTAAACATAAGCCTAGAAATACAAAATAAGAAGGTTATTATTCTTTTACGGATGCTCTTTTGAGTCGGTCATTTATTGCTCGACCCAGGCCAGTTTCCGGGAATACTTCCGTTAGGATCAAATCAATCGGTTGCTGATCGAGACTCCTTAAGGCGCGAAACAGGTTGCGGGCAGCTTCATTGAGGTCACCACCCGGCGCAAGGGTTACCTGATGCCCGTCCGGGATATTTGCATAATGATCTTTGAAACTGATAATCCCGGTGCTTTTCAAATTGTGATACGGCAGCATAGCCGCAATGTTGCCTACAATAACCGGTTTTCCAGGTGAATAATGCGATTTGAGCATACCCGGGGCTGTGGGGTTGGAGCTTTCATTGATTTGCACTGTGATAGGCCCCACTATCTCCTCAATTTCCTCCAACTGCTTGCCGCCCAGTCGGTAAACGATAGTTTCTTTTTCATTGAAGCCAATAATCGTTGATTCAAGTCCGATCCTGCATTCGCCACCATCCAGTATGTATTTGATGTCTTTGCCCAATTGCTGATTTACGTGCTGAGCACTGGTAGGTGACACATACCCAAATGGGTTGGCACTGGGTGCTGCCAGAGGAAAATCCAGGGTTTTCAAAAGCTCAAGAGTCAATGGATGCGCGGGTATTCGAAATGCCACAGAATCTAAACCCGAGGTGGTCAATGATGGAATAATCTGCTTTTTAGGAAACAGCATCGTTACAGGCCCCGGCCAGAAAGCTTTGGCTAATTTTTTGGCTTGTGGGGGAATGCTTTCCACATATTGCTCCACTTTTTCAAGGCTATCTGTATGACAGATCAATGGGTCGAAGGCAGGTCTGTTCTTAGTTTTGAAAATATTGACCACCACATCTTCCCGGAAGGCATTGCCAGCCAGCCCATAGACCGTTTCGGTAGGTAGGCCGATGATATCTCCAGCTTTCAATAACTTGCTGGCTTTCAATATGTCTTTGCCTATTGCTGCCATATTTCGGGCGAATGTACGGTCATTTTATTCATAATCGCAAGTCAGCCGTTATATTTGCTCAAACCCAATTTTACCATGAGTAGCAAAACAAAATCCACTTTTAAAATCATTTCCATCCTGATTGTGGTGGTCGTATTATTAGGCAGATTCAATATTGTGGTAATCCCGATGCTGGCGCCTTATATTTTTTGGCTGTTGATTATCGCATTTGTACTGCTACTCCTGGCCAGCTGACCCGCAATTTGCCCTGATAGCTTCAGGGGCATCCTTGTATCCTAACCGCTGCGCTATTTTTAGCGTTAAGCATCCCTCTTCTCTTTCATCCAATTGCAGTTGCGCTAATCCCAGCCAGAAAAATGCCGGAGCATATTTTTGATTGAGGTTGATGGATGTTTTTAGGTTTTCAACAGCAGTGCTGAAATCATCCAACATAAACTGGGTTTTGGCGAGGTTAAAATAGGTCAATGCGTTGGTGCTGTCCAGCGCTATAGCATATTTAAAATCTTCTGCAGCCTGCTCGTATTGTTCAACCCTAT
This sequence comes from Cyclobacteriaceae bacterium, assembly GCA_965227155.1. Lineage (GTDB taxonomy): Bacteria > Bacteroidota > Bacteroidia > Cytophagales > Cyclobacteriaceae > UBA6059. Next base: position 489,425 of record OZ245731.1, on the reverse strand, counting down.
AGTATACGTTGCCACGATTGATAAACATATCCTTCTCTTCGGGATTTTTCAAGATAGCTGCATTGTAGTCTTCAATGGCACCCTGTAAGTCAGACATTTCCAGCCTTGCATTGCCCCGATTGTAAAAATAGCGGTAGTCCTCAGGATTGATGCGTATGGCCTGGCCAAAGGCTTCATCAGCAGCGGCATATTTACCCGTTTCCAACAGGCATACGCCTCTTAGGTTATGAATTTCCTCATCATTGGGATCCTCGTTCAAAGCTTGTTCAAGATATTGCAGGGCTTTTTCGAAATCAGCAGATTGCATGTTTTTGTGTGCCTCATCTTTTAAGGCCTGGGTGCCAGGGTCGCAACTCCAGAAAAACAAGGTGAGAAGGGAAATGACTAACCGAATTTTCATTTGGCAAAAGTATGAAAATATGGTTGCCTGGGAAGACTAAAAATGGATGGAAGGAAAACTAGCTGTTTTGCACATTTCGGTACTATTGCAACCTACCTGTGCAAAACAGCAGACCAAATTGATTAGGTAATTAATATCAGTACAAGTAGGATGATGATAATGGCACCTACCGATAGGTAAACACCACCGCTCAGGAATTCAGATTGCTTTTTGATTTCCATGATCTCCTTTTTCAACGCCTTTTTCTCAGCCCTGGGCAGTGCCTTGAGATCCATACTTTTAATTTCTTCCAACCTGTTTTCAAGCATGACCAGGCGGGCATTTGACTGCTCCTCTGTTAGAGCTTCAAGTTGTTTTTTAGACATCTTTTCAACTGCTTCACCAGCATCTGCAGTCAATAAGTTGCCGCAAACAATTACTGATAGAATTAAAAATGATCTTACGAGTCCTTTCATAATTAATTAAGTATTAGAGTAAACAATAACCAAATTGAAAATTAGCAATTTACTTCAATCAATGTAGCCTACTATGGTTATATTTTTTGACTTCTTGATTTAACATTCCTTAACCATTTTTAACCTGGCTTTAACATAAACGCATTGAAAGGGTGGATATTTTTGAAAAAACTCAAAAGCCATGGACTATTCATTCATTCAACAAAGCTTCAGGATTCTGCTACGCAATAAGGCCACTACCATCATCAATGTATTGGGATTGGCAGTGGGCATTGGATTCTCACTGCTTACCTACAGTGTATTACTCTTTGAACTGAGCTTCGACAAGCACCACAAGGACGCTGATCGCATTTACAGGATCAATTCAGCCTCTATGCGAGGTGGAGAAGAAAGAAATTTCCCAGCTACACCATACCCGCTAGCAGCTGCGTTACGGGAGGAGGCTAAAGGGGTTGAGCATATTACCCGCGTGTGGTTCAGCAATGAAGCTGAGGTCATAGTTGCATCAAAGCCTGATTTACCCTTTTATTTTGATAATGAGGCAGCTTCGGTAGATGCAGAATTTTTTGAGGTATTTAATTTTCCTATTGTAAGTGGCAACCCTACACCGCTAAAAGAACCCAATAAGGTGGTGATTAGTCAGCAAATGGCAGAAAGACTATTTGCAGAAGTTCCTAACAATGACATCATAGGACGAACACTCAGGTATAATGATACTTATGATCTTACGGTAGAGGCGATTATGGCAAACCCGCCGGCAAGTACTGATCTGCCGCTACATTTTTTGGTATCCACAAAAACCCTTGAATCTGATCCTCAAATACAGGATTGGCCGAGAATCGATTTTGGCATGCAAACTTTTGTGAAACTTCAGGCAGGTACGGATAACGAGGCTTTTTTGGAGGAAACACAACAGATCGTAGCTAAAAATGCCGGGGAGTATTTTGCAAATTTCTTCAAAAACGACCTTCAGGCAATGGAGGACTTGCATTTCGATACCTCAGTAGGTGGCTTTAATCGCACTATAGCCAAGGACACCTTGTGGATGTTTGGTCTTATTGGTATAGTCATCCTCATTACTGCCTGCATCAATTTTATTAACCTGGCTACAGCTAATGCAGTAGTTCGATCCAAAGAGATAGGCATCAAGAAAATACTGGGTAGTTCGAGATCAAGTTTGCTTCGCAATATATTATTTGAAACGGCATTGGTTTGTGCCATTGCTACTATCCTGGGCATAATACTGGCATATCTGGTTCATCCAATGGTGGTGGAAATACTGGGCTTTGAACCGCCATTTAATGTTTTTTCTTTCCAGATGATGACTTTTATCGTGGTATTGATTGTAGGTGTAGTGTTGTTCTCAGGGCTTTACCCGGCTATTGTAACTTCTGCCTTTAAGCCGATAGATGTGATGAAGCAAGGCTTTACCAAGAAGGGTAAGTCGGGACTTTTGCTAAGGCGGGTATTGGTGGTATTGCAGTTTGGTATCAGCCAGGCTTTAATAATATGTACCCTGGTGGTTGCTTCTCAGCTCGATTTTTTTATTTCAAAGGATTTAGGTTTCAATAAAGAGGCCATTGTCAACATTGCCTTACCACAGCAGGGGCTGGAGGCCAATAAGCCTTTTGTGGATGCACTGGAAACTATCTCTCAGGTGAAGCACTTCACCTTGGCTAATGGCGCCCCATCTTCCGGAAACATCTGGATGCACAGCTTTGGTTTTGATGGGTCACAGGAAGAAGAAAGGCATATTGCACATGGAAAATATGCCGATACCAAATACCTCGAAACCTTTGGAATGGAACTGCTGGCAGGGCGTAATTATCTCGAATCTGATACCCTGCGCGAAGTGGTGATCAACGAAATGATGATGCATGAAATGGGAATATTGAGTCCTGAGGAGGCTATTGGTAAAAATGTGGATATAGGAAGAACGACAGTGCCTATCGTGGGTGTGGTAAGAGATTGGCATCTGGTGAGCCTGAGAGAGCCTATTCAACCATCCTTCATTGGTATGAACACTGAAAATTTTTGGAAGGCAAACATCAAATTGAATGCAACCAATATCGCGCAAGGACTGCAAGCTGTAGAGCAAGCCTGGGAACAAGTCTATCCCAATGAACCTTTTGGCTACCAGTTTTTAGACGAGCAGCTTGCCGGATTTTATGACCAGGAGGAGCGACTGGGCCAGTTATTAAACTTGTTTGCAGGTATTGCCATTTTCATAAGCTGTCTCGGATTGATAGGATTGGTTTCCTTTATGGTCAATCAAAAACTAAAGGAAATTGGCATCAGAAAAGTGCTGGGTGCCGGCGCGCAGCAAATCATTATGCTGTTTTCTAAAGAGTTTGCGCTGTTGATTGTAATTGCCTTTGCGGTAGCAAGCCCTATTGCCATTTATTACATGAGAGACTGGCTGGATTCTTTTGCCTATAGCATAGAATTGACACCTTTTGCGTTCATTCTGGCTATTGCGGTTTCGTTCACTATTGCATTTGCTATGGTGTTTTTACAGGCATTTCGAGCAGCACGACTTAACCCTGCCAGCATCCTGAGGGATGAATAGAGAGGGAACTTTCACAAGTTTTTCGGCCTCATTAGAATAATTAAATAATTTATATCTATATTCATATCTTCAACCAGTGGATATGGATATAGACTATACCCATCAGCTATGTATTCTCGTGCATTTAGCCAGAATAGATAATGATGTTGCGCCAGAAGAAAAGGATTTGCTTTACCTGATAGCAAGGCAAAATCAGCTAGCCGAAAGCTTTGTAGACGCGCTTCTACGTGAAACACCACCCTATAAAATTGACACTAATTTATCCTACAGCGCCAAATTTGAGATTTTGTACAACTGTGTACGTCTGATGCTGGCCGATGGCATCATCAATCAGCAGGAAATTGACTTTTGTGGTAAGCTATCTGTAGAGATGGGCTTTAGCCAGGAGGTTATACAGTTTATCACCGACCGATTTAAGAACTCAAAAGAAGAATTGAAGGACGATGTATTTCAACTGGCTTTTGCATCCTGAGCTTTCAGGTCTTTTTTGTCCGTACGCATCCAATAAGCCATCCATGCAGATAGCATAATCGACTGCAATGCCATTTCGCACAGTACCAGAAAATGGCCTTTAGGGCTGTACTGAGGCAGCATATAAATCATCCCTTCAAGCGTACCGGGCCCAATGGCGGGGCCAGCCAGAAATCCCAAAACAAAATAGAAACCCAAAAACATGATAAACCTTCGCCTGTAGCTCATGCTTCTCAGCGATTTGGATAGACTGTAAAAGATCATTCCCAGTAATAGTCCTCTGATAATTTGGATCGGGATAATTTTCATAACCAGGTTATTCCATTCAGGATCATCAGTAGTGATGAGGAATGCAGAAAACAACGCATCAGGACCGGTGTAGGCTTCCACCATAAATGTGTTGAATGCAATAATGCCGGTGATGACATAGGTGACGAACTGTACGATCACAAATTTTACGATAAAGCGTGCGTTGGGTCTCATAGCATCCAAAAATTATAAAAAATCCAATACTTTAAGCTACACTTTAATTTTTACCTTCAATCAATAGCGGTGAGGTTTTTACATGAATATCCCGCTGAGGGAAAGGTATTTCAATTCCTTCTTCCCGGAATCTCTTGAATATTTCAAAATACAGATCACTTTTCAAAATTCGGGGGCGGTTGGTAAAAGTGCCTGTCCAAACTGCCAGCGTGAAATTCAGGGAGCTATCTCCAAACTCATCGAATAATACGATGGGCGCAGGTTCCAGCAGCACATTTTCATTAGCCCTGGCTACTTCAAGCAAAATCCGCTTCACCTTTTCTGGATCCTCATTGTAGCTAACCCCTACGGGAATTCGGAAGCGGATGTTCCTGTCATTGTGACTCCAGTTGATCACCTGTTTCGAAATAAACTCAGAATTGGGCACAATGATGGAAATATTGTCGTTGGTCAGTACTGTAGTTGCCCTTACAGAGATACTCAGCACATCGCCATTGATGTCTCCAACCTCAATCCGGTCACCTACTTTGATAGGCTTTTCAAACAGAATAATGAGTCCCGAAATAAAGTTGTCGGTAATATTTTGCAGACCAAAGCCAATACCGACACCCAGAGCACCTGCCAACAGGCTTAGGGCACTCAGGTCTATCCCGGCGGATTGGATGATGACTACCGTACCAATCAGCAAAATGGTAAAGCGTGTAATGTTACCGATAGAGGCGCGGACACCTATATCAAAATTGGCTCTCACCAGTATCCGATCCACTAAGATCTTGCGGATGCGGGAAGAAATAATGCTGAGCAGGAAAAACGCAAGGATGAAATAAACGATTGTGCCAACGCTGATATCACTTTGACCAATCGTAAATAGTGGAGCATTAATTATTTCATTGACAGCTTTGAAATAATTACTGAGCATTTTTAGGAATTCCTCGACCTGAGCCATTCCTCTAAAATACCATTTTTATCAAGATTTAATGGCTTTGTATAGACAATGAACCACACTACCAGACAGCACTTCTGATTTTTCAAGTGAAAATCGACTGGTCATATTACCGGTAGTGAATAGCGGAATACCTGAGCCCAATGCAATGGGCATTACATAAAGCCAAATTTCATCCAGCAGCCCAGCTTTTAAAACAGCGGCATTTAGATCACCACCGCCTACCAGCCAAATATCGGCTCCCTTTTCATTTTTCAGCTGATTGATTAGATCAGCCACATCAGCATTTACAAATTCCACATAAGGTTGGGTAGATCTTTGCTTTCTGGTAAAGACATAATTCTTTTTATCAGGGTAGGGGAAATCGCCAAAACTTAGGATTTGCTCATAGGTTTTATATCCCATGATGGTGGTGTCGATAGTTTTGTAAAAATCAGCATAGCCATAATCAGCACCATCGGCAGGCGTTTCCAGCCAATCTACGGCACCATTTTCACGGGCAATAAACCCATCAATACTGGCAGCGGTGTAAAGAATCACTTTGCGCATAACCTATCTTTTGGGTACAAGTAACGAACTATCTCCGTAACTCAAAAACCGATAGTCACCAGATAATGCATGATCATATATTTTTTTCCAGTCCTCGCCCACAAAAGCAGCAATCAGCAGGATCAGCGTGGAGCCTGGCTGGTGGAAGTTTGTGATGAGCCCATCGCACATTTTAAATTCGTAACCCGGGAAAATGAAGATCTCTGTTTCGCCTATCAATTCTGTTTTGCCCTCGGTCAGCATTAGATTTTTTACAGCAGCGAGGGATTCTTCGCGGCTTGGTAAATGCTCATAGGATTGGTAAGCGACCAGTTTTTTCAGGGAGAATACTGTATTTCCATTTAATATTTTCACACCATACCAATACAGGGATTCGAGTGTACGCATAGAAGTTGTACCCACTACAATGATTTTCTCGGCCTCCATTAACCGGTTGATATTTTCCAGTGTGATGATGATCTGTTCACTATGCATGGGGTGTTGGGTAACATCATCTACTTTGATGGGCTGGAAAGTTCCCGCACTGACATGTAAGGTCAGGTATTCCTGATGGATGCCTCTTCGGGATAGGTTTTGCAGCACTTCGTCGGTAAAGTGGAGCCCGGCAGTAGGAGCAGCAACGGCACCTTCTTTTTTTGAGTAAACCGTCTGATACCTCGGTTTATCTTCGTCTGTAGCCTTGCGATTAAGATAAGGCGGCAGAGGTACCTGACCGGCAGCCTCCACAATATCTACAAATCGGACATCAGCACCCGTCCATTCCAATTGTACCGCATTGCCTTCTTTACGACTTGCCGTTAGGGTGACGGTTTGATGATTGATGGTTAGCTCACGGGTTAATTTTTGATCTTCCTTCCAGCGTTTTGCATTGCCAATCATACATTGCCAGGTGGCAGCAGCAGTAGTCTCCATAGCGATAGGAATTACCGTGGAGGGTGCCAGTGGCTGAAGCAGAAATATCTCTATTTGTGCACCTGTTTCTTTCTGAAAAATCAATCGTGCAGGAATTACCCTGGTGTTGTTAAAAACCAGCAGCGCATCCTTTGGTAACAGATCTGGCAGCTCGTAAAAACGCTTGTCATCAATACTGCCTGCTGCATAATGCAGTAGCCTGGAGTGATCTCTATTTTCCAGTGGATATTTGGCGATACGGTGATCCGGCAAAGTATAATGGTAGTCCTTAAGATTGATTTCGGGTAACGGCATTTTCGTAAGTTTGCTACAAAGCTATTACAAACCGAATTTATGGCGCTACAACTTCAGCACACAGTTCACACTTTGAAATTTACCTTCAAAGCTGGTACATCCCGGGGCATTATGACAGAAAACCCCAACTACATCATCAAACTTTTTGAGCCTGGTCACCCCGAAATTTATGGGCTTGGTGAATGTGGCCCCCTGCCAGGTCTGAGTGTAGATGATCAGGTTGCCTATGATGAAGAGTTGCCCAAGCTGGCCCAGGTATTGAAACACACAAAGCTACCGGAAAAGGAAGCAGAGGTCTACAGCTGGGTGCAGCAATACATTGATGCCTCTATGCCTGCCCTGCGCTTTGCTATGGAAACGGCCATGATTGACTTGCTGCATGGTGGCCAATTCATCTTATTCAAAAATCGACTGATAGCTTCCGGTGATGGTATACCAATCAATGGTCTGATATGGATGGGCGATAGTGAATGGATGTTGGGACAGATAGAGGAGAAGCTTGCAGCAGGCTTTACCTGCCTCAAGATGAAAATTGGGGCCATAGACTTTGAGGAGGAGTGCAGGATATTGGAATCGATACGAAAGCGCTTTTCCAGTGATCAAATCACCCTGAGGGTGGATGCCAATGGGGCTTTTCCTACCAATGAAGCATTGATGAAGCTTAAGATTCTAAGTCAGTTTGACCTGCACAGCATCGAGCAGCCAATCATGCCACGGCAACCGGAAGCCATGCACCTGTTGGCGAGCAAATCAAAGGTGCCTGTAGCCCTTGACGAAGAGCTCATTGGTGTAGATGATGAGGCTGACCGACTCGAGTTACTCGATTTCATCAAACCGGCTTATTTGGTACTTAAGCCAACCTTATTAGGTGGTATTGCCAGTACTAAACGATGGATTGCCCTGGCAGAGGCACGAAAAATCAATTGGTGGATCACCTCGGCGCTGGAATCGAATATCGGTCTGAATGCAATAGCGCAGCTCACCGCTGAATATCCGGTAACCCTGCCGCAAGGGTTGGGTACTGGGCAGCTTTACCACAACAACATTTCCAGTCCGCTGGAAATAAAGCAGGGAAATCTTTACTTTAACCCTGCGCTGCCATGGGATGATGCGCTATTGCAGTTTAAAAACTCAATATGAACGAAGCTAGCTTACATCAGGGCGATAATCTTTGGTTTTTCAAAAAGGACTATATCTCGGAGTTTGTTTACGGGGGTATTGATGGGGCTGTTACGACTTTTGCCGTAGTAGCCAGTGCGGCAGGTGCAGGCGCAGAGATACAGTGGGTGCTCATTTTTGGCTTTGCCAATTTGATTGCCGATGGTTTTAGCATGAGCGTGGGCAATTATTTTGCGGCTAAATCAGACAGGGATACTTTCGAGAAACACAAGGCCATAGAATATTGGGAAATTGATAACCTTCGGCAGATGGAGGTACAGGAAATCAGGGACATTTATGCTTCCAAAGGCTTCAAAGGTGAATTGCTGGAGAAAGTGGTGGAGGTGATCACCGCTGATAAGGATGTGTGGGTAGATACTATGATGAAGGAAGAGCTGGAAATGAGTAAGGATGCCCGATCCCCCTTCAGCACAGCCCTGGCTACTTTTATTTCATTCAATGTGGTAGGCCTTATTCCTTTATTGATCTATGTAATGGCGGTATTTACCACTATCGATGAAAGCATGCTATTTCCGATCTCATGTGTGGGTACCGGTATTGCCATGGCTATAGTAGGGTATCTGAGGGGTATTGTTACCCATATCAACCCATGGAAGAGTATTTTTCAGACATTATTGCTGGGCGGATTAGCAGCATTTTTGGCGTATTATGTAGGGGAACTATTAGCCCGCTATTTTTTGTAGTCTTTCCAGCCAACATTCCCACATAAGAATAGTTTATACGCCATGGAAGCAAGTGCAAAGCGCAAGAAGACAACAAAAAAGACACAAGATGTAGGCCAACAAATCAGAGATGCCTACATAGAACATAAATTATTGGAAGGCCATGAGCCCGCCTCTATTTTCAAATTTGCCAAGGTTATTGGCATCACTGAAGATGAATTCTATCAACATTACAATTCCTTTAATGGTATAGAAAAGGATATCTGGCATCAGTATTTTGTAGAGGTAAAATCCATTATGGATGCTGACCCTACCTATATGGAATACAGTGTGCGGGAGAAAATGCTCGCATTTTACTTTACCCTTTTTGAGCAATTGAAAAAGAATCGCAGCTACGTGCTGCTGTGCTTTAAGCACCTAAAGAAAGGTGAAGTAAATCCTGACTTCCTCAAAGTATTCAGGCTGGATTTCTCTCATTTCATGAAAGAGCTGATTCAGGAGGGTATAGAGACAGATGAAATGGTAAGCAGACCTTATTTATCCGACAACTACCACCGTGGGTTTTGGGTGCAATTTATGTTTCTGGTAAACTTCTGGATCAAGGACGAATCTACCAACTTTGAAAGCACTGATGCAGCGATAGAAAAAGCAGTAAACCTATCCATGGACCTTGTGGCAAAGGGACCCATCGATTCCATTTTTGACTTTGCCAAGTTTGTTATACAAAATCGTTAGGAAACAATATACATGAAGGAGCAATCAAGAATTCCTGTCAGCAAGGTACAACGTGCCTCAAAATTTATCAGTACAGGAACCAAAGTAGGTAAAAATTACCTCAAATATTACGGGAAGCGACTGGTTGATAAAAACCACACCCGTGAAGAGCTTGATAAAAGCAATGCGGAAGATATATATGGTTCGCTCAGTGAACTAAAGGGAAGTGCCCTTAAGGTGGCACAAATGCTTGCCATGGACAAAAACCTACTGCCGTCGGCTTACCAGCAGCAGTTTGCACTGGGACAGTACAGCGCGCCACCCCTTTCTTATCCGCTCGTGGTAAAAACCTTCCAGAAGTATTTTGGAAAGACACCAAGTGAGATGTTCGACTCCTTCTCCCGCAATGCTGTGAATGCCGCCAGTATCGGCCAGGTACACAAGGCTACTTTGGGAGATAAGGAATTTGCTGTAAAAATTCAGTATCCCGGTGTAGCGGAATCCATAGCTTCTGACCTACGCATGGTGAGGCCTATTGCCCTGCGTATGTTCCAGCTCAACGAGGTGGAACTGGACCACTACATGGAAGAGGTGCAGGGTAAGCTGATGGAGGAGACGAATTACGGACTGGAATTGAAACGGTCGATGGAGATTACCCAAAATACCAGCCATATAGACAATCTCTTTTTCCCGCAGTATTACCCCGAGTTTTCTTCGGAGCGCATCATTACCATGGACTGGCTGGAAGGGAAACACTTGAAGGAATTTATGGCTACTAACCCAAGCCAGGAAGTGAAAAACAAGATAGGGCAGGCGCTGTGGGATTTCTACCATCACCAGATTCATAACCTGAAGGAGGTACATGCAGATCCACACCCTGGCAATTTTATGATGCGTGAAGATGGGACACTCGGCATTATCGATTTTGGTTGCGTAAAAGTGATTCCGCAGGACTTTTATGATGCCTATTTCAGGTTGATCAGCCGCGATCTGGTAACCAATGATGAAGAGCTTATACCCATCCTATACAACCTGAACTTTATCTATGATGATGACAGTGAGAAGGATAGGGCCTTATATATTGACACATTTAAGACCATGACCAAGCTTTTAGGCAGGCCATTCCATTATGACACTTTCGATTTCTCTGACGATAGCTATTTTGAGGAAATCTATGCACTGAGTGAGAAGCTCTCCAAAATGAAGGAATTCAGAAATTCCAAGCACCCTCGGGGCAGCAGGCATGGGTTGTATGTGAACCGTACTTATTTTGGTTTGTACAATATTTTGAATGACCTGGATGCTCAGATCACTACCACCAAGCCTGATTGGTTGAGGTAGAAAACAATGAGCAGCAAAAACCTCGACAAGGTTATGAACCTTGTCGAGGTTTTTTTGTGACCATATCAGCAGTAAAACCTTACAGGTTTTTCCTCGAAATAGCTGCTGAAATTGATGATTCTACTGCATAAGTCTGAATATAAACCTGTAAGGTTTATAGAAATATTGATCATCTGAGTGATCCGATCTCGCTCGATTAAGATCACCGTCATTACCCGGTTCATCCGGGTAATCACGTTACAAAGAATATTTGAATAAGGAGCGCCCGGATGCGATACAATCGCGCTCGAAACAGCCATACACCTTTTGGGAAGTTTAAAACTTTCCAAAAGGTGTCGCAACCCCAAACCTTACAGGTTTTACCTTGGAACAACTGCTTTGGTATATAATTCTACTGCATAAGCCTGACTGTAAACCTGTAAGGTTTATGCTAACCATCTTCACACGAACGTGATGCAATCGCACTCGCACAAGGATGGATTGTGAAGACACAATCCATGGCGAGCGGTTCCATACTTTCCAAAAGTTATTATCCCACCACCATGAAACCTTATTTATAAAGTGAGGTTTTTATCTTGCTTAATGGTTTAGGTGTTAATTTTATACACCTTTTTGAAGGTTTGGCCTGATGAATTCGTTCATGTTTGACTTTCATGCGCTTTCTTTGAAATGCTTCAATAAGTGGAATATGTTTTTAATTGAAACAATATGAAAAGGTTAGTATGCCCTCAGTAAAGATACTTGTCGCGGAAGATAATATGGTACATGCCAGCAAAGTGGAGATGCTGCTGGATGAGATGGGCTATGAGCTGGTGGGTACTTATGATAATGCCAATGATTTTCTTCGGCTCTTTAAAGCAACACAACCCGATATTATCATCCTGGATATACAGCTTTCTCAAGGTGACGATGGTGTATCTATAGCTTCCAAAATCAATGAAATCAGGCCTACGCCCATCATCTTTGCCACTTCTTTTGATGATAAGGAAACCATAAACCGCGCCTTAAAAACAGATCCTTATGCCTACATTGTGAAACCACTGGAGCGCCCGTCTTTGCAGGCAGCTATAGAATTGGCTATTTATAAATTCAAAAGGAAGGATACACAAGATGAAGCCCTTAAAACTACCCAAGTGTGGTCTGAGGATCTGGTGCTGAGGGATAGTTTTTTTATTAAGACGGGCAGCAAGCTCAGTAAAGTTCTGTTGACCGATATATTGTGGATTGAGGTGGGGCAGGAGCGATACTGCGATATCGTAACGGAAAAGCGCCAATATCCAATTAGGGCAACCATGAACTATCTGGAAGAAACTTTAGACCCGAGTATGTTCGTCAGAGTTCATCGCTCCAACATTGTTAACATTCACAAGGTAGAAGGCATCGATGAAGTAGAAATGGTTGTAGAGATTTCGGGAAAATCAATACCTCTTGGCTCTGCCTACAAAGCCAATTTAATGAATCGCCTTACAAGGTTATAGATATGAACATGTAGAATCATGACAAGCTTCGTTAAAAATCATTTCTGCAGGGTGTTGCTGCTTATAGCCATGTGTAGTTTGGTAAATAGCTACCAATTAAATGCACAGGGAAACCCCATGATCGACAGCTTAAAAAATCTGCTGATCGATCCGCCATCTGATTCATTGGAGGCCCGGTACAATAACTCCATCATGGGTCTCTATGCACCTATCAATACAGACTCAGCCATTTTCTATGGAGAGCGGGCTAAAGCAATTGGTGAGCGCTTAGGGGACTACAGGCTGTTAGCAAGTAATATGTTAAACTTCGGGACTATCTATTGGTTTAAGTCTGATTTCTCCACAGCCATGGATTATTATACCAGGTCAGCTACTTTGTATGATAGCCTTGGTTATGAGAGTGATGCAGCCACTGCAAGGACTAACATTGGCACCATCTACCTGGCTCTGGGAGAGATGTCTAAAGCCGAACCCTATTTCAAAGATGTAGCAGAAATCCATATAAGAAACGGATATGAGGAAGGCCTCGCCTACACTTACCATTATCTAGGCTATATCAATCACTATGTGCAGCAATACGATTCGGCCATTTATTATTTTGAAAAGTCGCTGAAGCTATCGGAGAAGCTTCGGCTTATCGGTCAGCAGGCATGGGCAACCAGTGGCCTGGGAGAATCATACAAGGGACTTGGCGAAACCAGAAAAGCCCGCGATTATCTGGTAAGGTCTCTGGAATTAGAACAGCTACAAGGCAACAAGTCAGGGGAACTGAGATCGTACTTGGAGATAGCTTCACTTGAAAAGCAGCTTGGCAATTATCAAGCTGCAGAGGAGTTTCTGCAAACAGCATCCAATATGGAAGCCTTGCAGGACAATTATATAGAGCAAAAGCTATTGTACAATGAATATGTAATGCTCTATGAAGAGTGGGAAAAAATAGACAAAGCTTTTGAGTACCAAAAAAAGCTGATGGTTGCTCTTGATTCTACGCGGGTAAGGGAAAACCGTGCTCAGCTGGAAGATATCAATGAAAAATACGAAACGGAACGCAAAGAGGCGCGCATTACCAGCCTGGAGGAGCAGCAGCGCATCAAAGACCTTGAGATTCAGCAGCAGCGCAACCAAAACATCATATTGGTGGTAGCCGCAGGCCTCCTGCTGGCCATAGCCTTCTTTATTTTCCTGCTATTTGTACAGATACGAAAGCGTAAGCAGGAGGTAGAAAGCAGGAATGAGACCATCACCAAAATCAACAAAGCCCTCAATAAGTCGCAGGATGAGCTGTTGCTATCCAACAAAACCAAGGACAAATTTTTCGCCTTGATTGCGCATGATTTGAGAGGGCCGGTCACCTCCATGCAGGGCATTGGCAGGATGCTCGAATTTTACAGCAAGAAGGGCGACCAGCAGCGGATCAACCAGTTGATTTCGCAGGTGGACCAATCTGCCCAATCGGTGAACCACCTGCTGGACAATCTATTGAAATGGGCCCTTTCTCAAACCAAAGGCCTCAATTATCAGCCCGCCAGTTTTGAATTGGGTCAGATGGTGGAAGAATGCAGGATCATTTTTGAGGAAAACCTGAAGGCCAAGCAGCTAACGTTACATATTGATGTGGACCATGGGGCTGTAGTAGAGGGCGACTACAATATGATCAGTACAGTAATGAGGAACCTGTTGAGTAATGCAATAAAATTTTCTCCGGTGGGCGAGCAGATTAACCTAAGCACAAAACAGGAGGCAGATCACCTGGTGATCAGTGTTGAGGATCACGGTGGAGGTATACCACCGGAAACCCTCGAAAAGCTGAACAGCAATCTGCCGCTGGCCAGTAAAGAAGGTACCCGGCAGGAGAAAGGCACAGGTTTGGGGCTCACCCTTTGTCAGGAGTTTATTAAGAAGCATGGGGCTGAGATGCAAATTGATTCAAATGATATCGGAACCAAAATTGCTTTTGGGCTGAAATTAGCTAGCGTAGAAGCACCTATTTAGGGTATATTGAGTATTTGAGATGTTGGTGAAAATTATTGTTTACAGTAAAAGGATATTACTAGTGCTGGCTTTTAACCTTATTTGGTTGATTAGCTATTCGGCACAGTACAATGACAGTTTAATCTGGCAACACTTACAATCTCGCGACTCCCTGCAGGTTATTGAAATGCTGGATAATACTGATAATACTTTGGACCTCATCACCAGACTAGCGGCTGAGTATTCTCCTGATTCCGTAGTAGATTATTTTGAAAAAGCACTTAGGAGTTATGTGATTGACGCCTCGCCCAGGCTAGGGGAAAAAGTGGCCAAAGCTCTGCTTGAGTATTCGCAAGTGGTACAGCATAGCGAAAATTCAATAAGAAGTGCCTTACTGGTTTCTTCTGCCACTTCCCTCCAGGGCAATACAGAAGAAGCACTTGCCATTACCCTCGATGCCCTGACGCTGAGTAAGGATATCAATAACCTGAATTTGGAAGCAAGGCTTTTAAATGAACTGGGCTATTTGCATATGAATATGCGTGATAATCAAAAAGCCATATACTATTTTGATCAGGTCATTGAAAAATCAAAAACACTTGAAAATCCTGATATATTATCGACAGGCTACCTAAACAAAGGGGCAATATATATGGAAATGCAGGAGCTAGATTCAGCTGAATTGTATTTGCAGAAGGCTTTTGACATAGCTCAATCTATAGATGATTTAATCACGGAGGCTTATGCATTGGGAAACCTGGCCACTGTCAGTTTTTTAAGAGAGGATTATGATAGAGCCATTGATTATCAATCCAAAGGTTTGGCCATGGAAGCCTCCCTCAATGACAGGCTGGGGATGATTGATTCTCACGGGATACTTTCAGTAAGCTATCTGGCTTTGGGAAAAAAAAACCTGGCTGTTTACCATTATGAAAAAGCCTATGATCTGGCTCACGCAATCAACAATACTCCAAAAATCATGATGATGTATGAGGAAGGTCAACCCATTTTTGAAGCATTAGGGGATTACAAAAGGGCTTATGAGTTGTCAAAAAAATACCACCAGCTGTATGATAGTTTATTAAATGCGGAGAAAAATCTTCAGTTTGCGGAGCTGCGTGAAAAATTTGAAACCGAGCAAAAGGAGGCTCGCATTACCAGCCTGGAGGAGCAGCAGCGCATCAAAGACCTTGAGATTCAGCAGCAGCGCAATCAAAACATCATATTGGTGGTAGCCGCAGGCCTCCTCCTGGCCATAGCTTTTTTTGTTTTCCTGCTATTTGTACAGATACGGAAACGCAAACAGGAGGTAGAAAGCAGGAATGAGACCATCACTAAAATCAACAAAGCCCTCAATAAGTCGCAGGATGAGCTGTTGCTATCCAATAAAACCAAGGACAAATTTTTCGCCTTGATTGCTCATGATTTAAGAGGGCCGGTCACCTCCATGCAGGGCATTGGCAGGATGCTCGAATTTTACAACAAGAAGGGCGACCAGCAGCGGATCAACCAATTGATTTCGCAGGTGGATCAATCTGCCCAATCGGTAAATCACCTGCTGGACAATCTATTGAAATGGGCCCTTTCTCAAACCAAAGGCCTCAATTATCAGCCCACCAGTTTTGAATTGGGTCAGATGGTGGAAGAGTGCAGGATCATTTTTGAGGAAAACCTGAAGGCCAAGCAGCTTACGTTACATATTGATGTAGACCATGGGGCTGTGGTAGAGGGCGACTACAATATGATCAGTACTGTGCTGAGGAACCTGTTGAGCAATGCGATCAAATTTTCTCCGGTGGGTGAGCAGATTCACCTAAGCACAAAACAGGAGGCAGATCATCTGGTGATCAGTGTTGAGGATCACGGTAGTGGAATCCCAAAAGAAACCCTCGAAAAGCTGAACAGCAATCTACCGCTGGCCAGTACAGAAGGCACCCGGCAGGAGAAAGGCACAGGTTTGGGGCTCACACTTTGCCAGGAGTTTATAAAGAAGCACGGATCGGCCATTGAGATCAATTCGGGCAGCTATGGTACAACAATCACCTTCCACTTAAATCTGGTAAAAGAAGCTTTAGAGGTATAATATGCTTCTAAATTTAATGAAGCTTTTTAGGCTATTGATGAACATATTTTCGGTGTTCATGCACAATTAAAAATATCTCATAAGAAAGACATTGAGATTTAAAGTTAAGTCGAAAAATGACTGCTTGAATCTTAATTGTACGAAGCTATGAGATCAACCTTTACAACTGTTATTTATCCAATTCAAAGCTATTTGTGGAGGCAAATCGTGTTGATTTGCTTGCTCCTGATTGTAACCCTGAGCGGGTATCGATTACAGGCACAGCCGGGACTGCCTCCCGGGTTATGTGAAATCAACACCTTGCATTTTGAAGGTGGTAGCGGTAGTACCCAAACGAATATTCCTGATTTTAATTATGCTTCCGGTACTGTAGAGGCATGGATTAAAAAGGAACAATGGGCTACGGGAAGAGATGAGATTATATTTTCTAATGGGTTAGGATTCTTAGAATCAAATTCCTTTTATTTCTCTTTTCATCCTACGGTAGGTATTCATTTTAGATATGGGGGCGTGTCTCAATCGGGTAATGCTGCAGCCTATCCCGGTCTTTTTTCTTTAACTAATCTAACGCCAAACACCTGGCATCATTTTGCTGCTGCCTGGCATTACAATGGTTCTATTATGACCATAGCAATTTATATGGATGGAACTTTTGTGGCTATGAATTCAGCCTCATTATTGATTACAGATGGACCCACAGCATTCGGTATAGGAAAAGGATTGCCAAATGTCTTTTTCAATATGCACGATGCTGAGATTAGTGATTTCAGGGTTTGGAATACAGCTAAAGATGCTAGCGCCATTTCTGCTGGAATGTATACCCCACCTGTAGGGGATGAGGAGGGTCTTATTGCTTATTGGCCTTTAAATGAAATGCCAGGTAGCACCGAGGCATCTAATGCAGTGGAGGATGGTGAAGCGCTCACACTGGAGAATATGGATGCCAACACAGCATGGAAAGCATACCGGCCTATTACACTTTCTGCAGAACTAGCAGGTGAGACAATAA
This sequence comes from Cyclobacteriaceae bacterium, assembly GCA_965227155.1. GTDB lineage: Bacteria > Bacteroidota > Bacteroidia > Cytophagales > Cyclobacteriaceae > UBA6059. Next base: position 471,912 of record OZ245731.1, on the reverse strand, counting down.
ATTACATAACTGCTTTAGATTTTGGAAGTAAGGTGGCCGAATCTGACCCTAGTGAAGCGGTATTTACAATTACTAATAATAGTGCTAATGAGATTTCATTGGGTGAAGGGTTAGGCCTTTTAGATATAAATGGCACCAATGCAGAGGATTTCACTTACGATCTCACAGAAACTATATTTTTTATAGAACCAGGATCATCCACAACCTTTAGCCTATTGTTCGATCCATCCACAGCGGGAGAAAAACAGGCAGGTTTAACTGTAAGTATCCCCGAAGGTTGTAGCAATCCTTTTTCAGTGAGTCTTTCCGGTACTGCTTTTTCCACTGAAATTGCTTATTCCGGCGAGGGCTTTATTGAAACGAATCAAAATGACGGAAGTGTAGAGGGGTCAATTATCGCTACCATTACCGGAGATTGGTTTGATAATAGTGATGAAGATGGTCTGCTGGAAATAGGCACCGAACTTATACTATATAATATACCAGATGGCTTAACAGCCACTGCTGATATAATTGATGACAATCAGGTAGAAATCACCCTATCAGGAATCGCCACAGCACATCAGGAAGCTGATATTGTAGAAGACATCACCTTTGAGTTTAACGATGCGGCATTTACCAACAGCCTGGCATCAGAGGTATTGGGTGCTACCGGTCCAGCCAGCAGTGGATTGGGCATAACATTTTTGGACAATGCTGAAAATGATGATTGTGCCAATGCCACGGCACTCACCGTTTACGATCCGGGCAGCGGTACAGCCACTGAAGGCAATACAGCAATGGGAGCTATTTCCGATGATCTGCTGGAGTGTAGTGAAGTATCCAATTACCGTGATGTATGGTATAACTTCAACTCCGGGGAATCAGGGCAGGTAGTTATCACACCATCACTAGGCACAGCGGGTAGCATTTCAGGTGCTATTTACACCGCATGTGGAGAGATACTGCGTACCTCCGATGGGTTTTCAGAAGCCTTTGATCCTGTATGCTTTAATAATTTAACGGATAAAACATTTATACCCCTTGCCTCCAACACAGACTTTTTAATTCAGATTTGGAGCGAGGCAGAGCAAGAGGGCACATTTAGCATTCTGCTGGAAAAGAATCTTCCGCCAGTAGTTTTGGAGCCGGAGGTATTGGCGTATGACGAGGGGACAGAAATATCCTTTACTGTTGAATATGAAGATGATTTTATCCCGGGAGAATTTGTGCAGTTGGGTTTGAATGAAGAGGCGCTTAATGTAGGTATGAACTTGAATGGTGAAACAGGAGAGTTCACCTGGAACCCTAGCGAAACTGATGATGGGGAATACGAAATCACTATCACCGCTATAGACTACATTGATTTTTTCAGTAATGTATTCAGCATATCAGGCACCACATTTACCCTTACGATCAATGAGGTAAATGAAGCGCCGGTTGTGGAATCAATCCCTGATTTTAATTTAGACGAAGAGAATCATACTTTAAATGTAACAGTACAGGCCAGTGATAACGATGACCCGGTGCAGGAGTTGAGTTATGCACTAGATGAGGCCTCATTAAATACAGGTTTCAATATCAGTACGTCTGGTGATATAAATTGGACACCAGAGCCCGTACATTATGGCACTACACGTACAGTAACAGTGACTGTTTCTGATGGAGTGGATGAATCAACAGCAACGTTTGACGTGGCAGTAGCCAAAGGGAACCAGGAGATTTGGGTGGAAAATAATTCCTATGAAGCTGTATTTGGAGATGATGATTTCCAGATAGAGATAACCCCCGGTGAGTCAGGCGAGCTTGTTACCTTATCTTATTCTGTTGAAAATGTTGTTTCAATAGAAGATGGGATGGTGACAATATTAGGAGCAGGTAGTACAACAGTCACCTTAAGCCAGGACGGTAATGACAATTACAACCCTGCCCCCGATGTGGAGATTACATTTGAGATTGATAAAGCGAATCAGGAGATAATCTCTGAAGAGAATAGTTTTCAGGGCACATTTGGAGATGAAGGATTCGTGATAAGCTTAACACCCGGCGCATCGGGGCAGCCTTTAACCTTCTCCTATTCGAATGAAGATGTTGTATTCATAGAAGATGGGGTGGCGACTATATTAGGGGCAGGCACGGCTACCGTAACAGTGAGCCAGGCTGGTAATGCCAATTACAATCCGGCATCTGACATCTATTTATATTTCGATGTAAACAAAGCAGAGCAGTTTATTGAATTGGCCAATGAGTCATTCATACCGGATAAAACCTTTGGGGATGAGCCCTTTGAGATAATAGTAACAGGTGGCGCTTCAGGCAATCCAGTAGTATTTAGCTCTTCTAGTTCTGCTATAGAGATTAATGGCAATCAAATTACCATAGTTGGTACTGGTTCTGTTGATATAATACTTACACAGGCAGGGAATGATAATTATGAGGCCGCAGAATCTGAAATAAGTTTCAGTGTAAATTCCGCCTTACAAACCATCTCATTTGATGAATTGGAAGGTAAGGTTTATGGTAGTGAACCGTTTGAATTGATGGCCACGGGTGGTGGATCAGGTAATCCGGTTACCTTTTCATCGTCCAACAGTAGTGTATTGGAAATCACGGGTAACATCGCCACAATCCGTGGTGCCGGATCTGTTATCATTTACGCTAGTCAGGAAGGCAATAGTAATTACAATGAGGCAGACCAGGTTAGTCAAAGCATGACTGTATCTCCAATGCCACTTAATGTTCAAGCGGATAATAAAGAGAAGTATTTCTGTGAAGAGGATCCTGAGTTGACCTATCGGATCATTTCAGGAACCTTGGTTGGCGAGGATTATCTCTTTGGTTCATTGCAAAGGGAATCTGGGGATGTTGCGGATACTTATGAGATCGGTCGGGGCAACCTGTCGGGTGGAGAAAACTACACGATTGACTTTGAATCGGGAGAATTTGTGATCAAAGGTCGGCCCGTGACTTTATCAGCTTTTGTGGATGAGCAATTTTACAGTAATGTTGAGGATCTTGATTTTGGCACTATGCTGGTAGGTGCTAGTCCGGTAGAAGCAACTTTTACCCTGGCTAATACCAGTCAGGATTTTATATCGCTTGGCGAGGGGCTGGGCCTGATCAGCATAATTGGAGATCATGAATTTGATTTCACTGTCGACATGTCCAATATGACTTTTGGTTTAGAACCGGGGGCCTCTACTACATTTACAGTGACCTTTGATCCGGAAGAAGCCGGTAACAGGGCAGCAACCCTCAGCTTAAGCCTGGGAGAAGCCTGCTACGAACTGTATGAGGTAAGTCTGCAAGGGGCAGGCCAGGCCAGCATAGCCTACAGCGGTTCCGGCTTTGTTGAAACGAATCAAAATGACGGAAGTGTAGAGGGGTCAATTATCGCTACCATTACCGGAGATTGGTTTGATAATAGTGATGAAGATGGTCTGCTGGAAATAGGCACCGAACTTATACTATATAATATACCAGATGGCTTAACAGCCACTGCTGATATCATTGATGACAATCAGGTAGAAATCACCCTATCAGGAATCGCCACAGCACATCAGGAAGCTGATATTGTAGAAGACATCACCTTTGAGTTTACCGATGCGGCATTTACCAACAGCCTGGCATCAGAGGTATTGGGTGCTACCGGTCCAGCCAGCAGTGGATTGGGCATAACATTTTTGGACAATGCTGAAAATGATGATTGTGCCAATGCCACGGCACTCACCGTTTACAATCCGGGCAGCGGTACAGCCACTGAAGGCAATACAGCAATGGGAGCTATTTCCGATGATCTGCTGGAGTGTAGTGAAGTATCCAATTATCGTGATGTATGGTATAGCTTCAACTCCGGGGAATCAGGGCAGGTAGTTATCAAACCAACTATTGGATCGGCTAGCTCAATATCAGGGGCGATATATACAGATTGTGGTGAATTAGCTATAATCTTTGAGGAATTTCCTGCTTGCCTGACATCTACTTCAGAACCCTTATTTGCGCCATTAGAACCTAACACGGACTACCTTATCCGGGTTTGGAGTGGAATAGAGGGAGAGGGCACATTTAGCATTTTGTTGGAAGAGAATCTTCCATCGGTAATTTTGGAGCCTGAAGTTTTGGAGTTTAACGAGGGGGAGGAAATTTCATTTACCATTGAATATGAGGATGACTTTATTTTTAGGGGTATAGACCTAAGTTTGGACACTGAATCTCAAAATTTAGGCATGTCGCTGAATTCGGAGACCGGGGAGTTTAGCTGGACCCCAGGTGAACTCGAAGATGGCGAGTATGAGATTACAATTACTGCAACAGATTCTGATGACTTTTTAGGCTACACTGCCAGTACCTCCAGTACCACATTTACCCTTACGATCAATGAGGTAAATGAAGCGCCGGTTGTGGAATCAATCCCTGATTTTAATTTAGACGAAGAGAATCATACTTTAAATGTAACAGTACAGGCCAGTGATAACGATGACCCGGTGCAGGAGTTGAGTTATGCACTAGATGAGGCCTCATTAAATACAGGTTTCAATATCAGTACGTCTGGTGATATAAATTGGACACCAGAGCCCGTACATTATGGCACTACACGTACAGTAACAGTGACTGTTTCTGATGGAGTGGATGAATCAACAGCAACGTTTGACGTGGCAGTAGCCAAAGGGAACCAGGAGATTTGGGTGGAAAATAATTCCTATGAAGCTGTATTTGGAGATGATGATTTCCAGATAGAGATAACCCCCGGTGAGTCAGGCGAGCTTGTTACCTTATCTTATTCTGTTGAAAATGTTGTTTCAATAGAAGATGGGATGGTGACAATATTAGGAGCAGGTAGTACAACAGTCACCTTAAGCCAGGACGGTAATGACAATTACAACCCTGCCCCCGATGTGCAGCTTACATTTGTGATTGATAAAGCGAATCAGGAGATAATCTCTGAAGAGAATAGTTTTCAGGGCACATTTGGAGATGAAGGATTCGTGGTGAGCTTAACACCCGGCGCATCGGGGCAGCCTTTAACCTTCTCCTATTCGAATGAAGATGTTGTATTCATAGAAGATGGGGTGGCCACTATATTAGGGGCAGGCACGGCTACCGTAACAGTAAGCCAGGCGGGTAATGCCAATTATAATCCGGCATCTGACATCAATTTATATTTCGATGTAAACAAAGCAGAGCAGTTTATTGAATTGGCCAATGAGTCATTCATACCGGATAAAACCTTTGGGGATGAGCCCTTTGAGATAATAGTAACAGGTGGCGCTTCAGGCAATCCAGTAGTATTTAGCTCTTCTAGTTCTGCTATAGAGATTAATGGCAATCAAATTACCATAGTTGGTACTGGTTCTGTTGATATAATACTTACACAGGCAGGGAATGATAATTATGAGGCCGCAGAATCTGAAATAAGTTTCAGTGTAAATTCCGCCTTACAAACCATCTCATTTGATGAATTGGAAGGTAAGGTTTATGGTAGTGAACCGTTTGAATTGATGGCCACGGGTGGTGGATCAGGTAATCCGGTTACCTTTTCATCGTCCAACAGTAGTGTATTGGAAATCACGGGTAACATCGCCACAATCCGTGGTGCCGGATCTGTTATCATTTACGCTAGTCAGGAAGGCAATAGTAATTACAATGAGGCAGACCAGGTTAGTCAAAGCATGACTGTATCTCCAATGCCACTTAATGTTCAAGCGGATAATAAAGAGAAGTATTTCTGTGAAGAGGATCCTGAGTTGACCTATCGGATCATTTCAGGAACCTTGGTTGGCGAGGATTATCTCTTTGGTTCTTTGCAAAGGGAAAGTGGGGATGTTGCGGATACATATGAGATCGGTAGGGGCGATCTGTCGGGTGGAGAAAACTACACGATTGACTTTGAATCGGGAGAATTTGTGATCAAAGGTCGGCCCGTGACTTTATCAGCTTTTCTCAATGAGCAATTTTATAGTAATGTTGAGGATCTTGATTTTGGTACTATGCTGGTAGGTGCTAGTCCGGTAGAAGCAACTTTTACCCTGGCTAATACCAGTCAGGATTTTATATCGCTTGGCGAGGGCATGGGCCTGATCAGCATAATTGGAGATCATGAATTTGATTTCACTGTCGACATGTCCAATATGACTTTTGGTTTAGAACCCGGGGCCTCTACTACATTTACAGTGACCTTTGATCCGGAAGAAGCCGGTAACAGGGCAGCAACCCTCAGCTTAAGCCTGGGAGAAGCCTGCTACGAACTGTATGAGGTAAGTCTGCAAGGGGCAGGTCAGGCCAGCATAGCCTACAGCGGTTCCGGCTTTGTTGAAACGAATCAAAATGACGGAAGTGTAGAGGGGTCAATTATCGCTACCATTACCGGAGATTTGTTTGATAATAGTGATGAAGATGGTCAACTGGAAATAGGCACCGAACTTATACTATATAATATACCAGATGGCTTAACAGCCACTGCTGATATCATTGATGACAATCAGGTAGAAATCACCCTATCAGGAATCGCCACAGCACATCAGGAAGCTGATATTGTAGAAGACATCACCTTTGAGTTTACCGATGCGGCATTTACCAACAGCCTGGCATCAGAGGTATTGGGTGCTACCGGTCCAGCCAGCAGTGGATTGGGTATTCTTTTTGAAGATACGCCTGGTCAAAATTGTCACTCAGCCATAGCTATAGAACCCTATAATGGATTGCCTTCAGAAAGTGCTGAACCAATAATAGTGGGTAGTACGATTGATATGGGATTCAAACAAAATGAGATTGCATGCCTTGGTGAGAATCAGTTAGCTGTGCGGGATGTTTGGTATAGTGTCAATTCCGGGCCAACCGGTATAATCTGGATCTCTCGGGAGGTTTTTGAACAGGAACTGATACTGGGATTGGCACTTTATGCTGATTGTGGGGAATCTGAAGTCAGTCAGATTACGGATCTGTTTAATGGAGAAAACGTTCCCGGCTGTTTCCCTTCTCTTTCTGACATATTTATTGTGGGTTCCAGATTACCTATTGCTCTCACACCCAATACGGATTACAAGATTCAGTTTTTTAGTCCTCAGGAAAATACAGGTAACTTTTCATTTAATTTATGGTATCACCTCCCACCTGATGTAGAAGCCGTTTCCGCTCAGGAGATCAATGAAAAGGAGACGTTATCAATTCCTTTAAATGTTACCGGTGATGCTGTGGATATGGAATTTTCAATAGAGTATTCCCTTGATGAGTCATCAGTAAGCCTGGGTATGGAGATCAGCGAAGAGGGCGTGATCACCTGGACACCAACAGAAGAGCAGGATGGTAGCTATGAAGTGACGGTATCAGTTACTGACTATTTGACTACAACGGAAATCACTTTCGACCTTACCGTAAATGAAGTAAATGAATCTCCTGTTGTAGAAGCCATAGATGACCAGGTGGTTGATCATAATGCAACGTTTACCTATCAAATAGTGGCATCTGATGCAGATGTACCGGAGCAGGATGTTACTTACCATCTTGATGGTGAGTCTCTTGGTAAAGGGATGACTATTAATGAAGAAACAGGGCTGTTTAGCTGGTTACCAGGACTGACATATGCCGGAACTTCAAATCATGTAGAGGTATCGGATGGTCAGGATGCATCATTTGTTACATTCAACATACAGATGGTCAGGATGCATCATTTGTTACATTCAACATACAGGTCAATAAAGCTGATCAAACCATTGTATTTGAGGCTATTGATGAGAAGACATATGGAGATCAGTCTTTTGATTTAGCAGCTACCGGGGGCGAAAGTGGCAATGCAATAAGCTTCACTAGTTCTGATCAGGCTGTTGCCACTATCATCGATAATACAGTTACTATCGTTGGGGTAGGTACCACAACGATTACGGCAAGCCAGGCAGGCAATGAAACTTATAATGCTGCCGAAGCATCGCGCACTCTTACAGTTATTCAGCGGAACATCACCATCACCGCAGATCATGTTGAAAGACCATACGGCGATGAAGACCCTGAGCTGACCTATAAGATTACGGAAGGTAGCCTGGTAGAAGGTGACGAACTTGCCGGTGCGCCAGAGCGGGTGCAGGGCGAAGATGTAGACACCTATGCCATTGAGCAGGGCACATTGACAGCAGGGGATAATTATGCAATCAATTTCATAACGGCAGATTTTAGAATAACCCCACGGATTATATCTGTAATTGCATTGGATGCAGAGAAGATCTATGGCGATGATGACCCTGTGCTGGAGTATGAGTATGATGAGAGTTTGCTGGTGGAGGATGAGCATCAGTTTACCGGTTTATTGAGTAGGGATGAAGGAATAGATGTAGGATTGTATAGCATAGAGCAAGGCAGCCTGAGTATCAATAGCACCAACTATGAGATAGACTTCCAAAGTGGCACCTTTGAGATATTGCGAAGGGTGATCACAATTGTAGGTCTATCCGAATCGAAAGTATACGGACATCCCGACCCGGAACTAGAGATTGATGTAGAAGGGACTTTGTATTATGAAGATGAGCTTAATGGAACTATAAGCAGGGAGCCCGGAGAGAATGTGGGTATCTATGCGATAACCCAGGGTACCCTGGATATTAATGACAACTATACGATCGATTTTGAAGGTGGTGAATTTAGGATCATACCGTTTACAGTGGAAGTAACAGTGCACCGTCAATACAAGGTCTATGGAGAGGATGATCCTGAATTGACCTACGATGTATCCGAAACGCTACCTTTTGAGGATGCATTTACAGGTAGTTTGGAAAGGCAAGAGGGAGAAGATGTAGGCAGTTATCCGATTGGTATAGGAAGCCTGGCCATCAACGACAACTATGAGATAGAATTTACAGGCGAATCTTTATATATCGAACAGAGGGAAATAGAGATAACAGCAGATAACCTTGAAAAGGTTTATGGAGATGATGATCCTGAGCTTACCTATAGTTTGTCAAGCAGTTTGGCATTTGATGATGAGATCACAGGTAGTCTGGAGCGACAAGAGGGAGAAGATGTAGGAGATTATAGTATTGAGCGGGGTAGCATAACCATAACCAGAGGAGAAGGTGAGTTGTCAGTAATTGAGAACTATGAATTCAATTTCCAAGAAGGCAATTTTGATATCAGGGAGAGAAAATTGACTATTCGTGCGGATGATAAGTCGAAGGTATATGGCGATGAAGATCCTACGCTAACCTACACCATAGTATCTGGAAGCCTGGCACCGGGGGAGAGTTTTGAAGGAAGTATGTACATTTCATATGATGATGACCAGTCGGTAGGTACTTACAGCATAGAAGAAGGGGGCTTCAGACCAAGTGGTGGATATGATAACTACGATTACAGGTTTGAAGAAGGTGACTTTGAAATTACGGCACGACCCATTACGATCTCGGTAGATGCACAGCAGAAGGTTTATGGAGAAGAAGATCCGGAATTGACTTTCAGCTTGAGTGAAGGAGGGTTGGCCAGCTTTGATCAGGTTAATGGCTCCCTGGAACGCGAAAGCGGAGAAGATGTAGGTGAATATGAGATAAGCCTGGGTCAATTAGAGTTAGGTAGTGATAATGAGAACTATGCTATCACCTTTAATTCATCAGTTTTAGAGATTACCGCAAGAGAGATAAGCATTACGGCAGAATCCTCTGAGAAGGTATATGGCGATCAGGATCCTCAATTCAATTATACCGTTAGCGGTGAGCCGGCAAACTGGGACTACTTTAATGGCAGCTTAGGCAGAACAGGAACAGAGGATGTTGGCATATACACCATCAACCTTGGGGATTTGACCATAAGTGGATCATACAATGGTATAGACAATTATGATGTCACCTTCAACGAGGCTGCGTTTACGATAACGGCACGCCCTATTACAATTGTGGCTAATCAGGTGTCGAAAATGTATGGGGATGAAGATCCAGAGCTGACCTATGAGCTAAATGGCAACCTGTATTTTGAGGAAGATGAGTTTACGGGCGCATTGGCTCGAGAAGAAGGTGAGACAGTCGGGGATTATAACATAGAGCAGGGAAGCCTTAGCCTTGGAAATAACTATACCATAAGCTTTGAGCCATCAATATTTAGTATCAAGCAACGAGAGGTGACTATTACAGCCAATACGCAGAACAAGGTATATGGTGAAGATGATCCTATACTCACCTATACGATTAGTCCGGGGCTGTATTTTGAAGATGAGGTAAGCGGTGAGTTGATCAGGGTAGAAGGAGAAGATGTAGGAGACTACCCAATAGAGCAAGGTACGCTACAGCTTAATGAAAACTACCAGATAAACTTCAATGGTGCAGATCTGATAATAGCCTCAAGAGCATTGACGCTTACCGCGGATGATAAGCAGAAGGTATACGGCGATGAAGACCCTGAGCTGACCTATAAGATTACGGAAGGTAGCCTGGTAGAAGGTGACGAACTTGCCGGTGCGCCAGAGCGGGTGCAGGGCGAAGATGTAGACACCTATGCCATTGAGCAGGGCACATTGACAGCAGGGGATAATTATGTAATCAATTTCATAACGGCTAATTTGAGCATTGCTCGCAGACCAATAGCTATAGTGGCTGATAACCTTGAAAAAACCTATGGCACACAAGATCCACAGTTAACCTATCAGATTACTGAAGGCAACATGGTTGAGGGGGATGTTATAACCGGAAACCTTTCCAGAAGTGAGGGTGAGACTGTAGGGCCATATGAAATTGGTATAGGTACATTGTCGGTTTCTGAAAATTATAGCCTGAGCTTTAGTACCGGACAGTTTACCATAAATCCACAAACACTGACGATCACCGCTGAGGCGAATACCAAAACCTATGGTAATGATGATCCTACACTAGTGTACTCCATCACCAATGGTGAACTGGTATTTGGTGACCAATTGTCTGGTAATTTAGCGAGAGAGACTGGTGAAAATGTGGGTACTTATGCCATTACACAAGGCAGCCTCACTGCTAGCGAAAATTACCTGATCAACTTTATCGGAGCTGATTTTGAGATCAGTAAACGACCGCTCAATGTAGTGGCAGATCAGCTAGTAAAAACTTATGGTGCTGAAGACCCTGAGTTCACCTATCAAATTGTAGAGAGCGATTTAGTCGCCAATGATGCATTAAGTGGTGCTTTAACCCGAAGTACAGGAGAATCAGTTGGTATTTATGCCATCCAAAAAGGTACATTGGGTGCTGGTAATAATTATGAGCTCAACTTCACTAATGGTTCACTTTCCATTGAAAAGGCACCATTAACGTTCACAGCGCTTAATCAATCAAGGCTTCAGGGTACCGATAACCCCACACTAGAGTTTACTGTAGCAGGGTTCCAGTTTGAAGATAGTGAGAATGATATCCAGCTACCTCAAATTAGTACGACTGCCACTCGCAGTAGTGAGCCGGGCAGTTACCCTATCGTACTGGCCGGAGGGGCTGCAGACAACTATGAAATCATACTTGTCGATGGAATCTTATCAGTAACCAAAAGAGCGCAGAGCATCGATTTTGAAAGGATATCAAATGCAGTCTTCGGTGATGTCATAGCATTAAATGCCACCGCTTCATCAGGGCTTGAGGTTTATTATTCCGTGGTAGTTGGACCTGCCAGAATAACCGGCCCTCTCAATGATAGAGTAGAATTCACCGGTACAGGAATAGTTATTCTAGCGGCCAATCAGGATGGGAACCTGAACTTTAACGCAGCGAGAGAGGAGATTACGGTATTGGTTGGTAAAGCAACGCAGGTTTTGACCATCGATGAAATGCCTGAATTGCTCACATCTTTACCCGGATTTGAATTTACGCCTTCAGTAAACTCAGATCTTCCGTTAACCATTGAAGTGGGGGGAGAGGCATCATATAGTGAAACTGAAGGTATATTCCTAACGGGACTGCCTGGAGAGGTGACGATTACCGTAACACAGGAAGGCAATGCAAACTGGCTGCCTTTGGAAGAAAGCTTCACCTATACAGTGATCGATGACCGAGTGAGTCAGACTTTATCGCTCAATTTACCCGATGTTATTAGGTATGGTGATGTAATTAGTCTCAACGCTGTGGCTACCAGTGGTCTTCAGCCTGAATATGAGCTATTGTCTGGTGATGCTACTTTAGTTGGCAATTCGCTCACGATCAACAGTTTGAATGAGATTACGCTGCGCGTTTTACAACCGGGTGACCTGACTTATATGCCTGCTGAGTCACAAGCATTCACCATCCAACCGCAGAAGGCATTGTTGACCATTGCAACTGAGGATTACCAAAGAGATTATGGCGATGATAATCCGGAATTGGAAATCATTTACAATGGATTTGTCTTCAACCATAATGCAGAAATGCTCAGTGAACTACCGGTTGCTACTCTAGAGGCTTTACCAGAATCTTTGCCTGGCTTGTATGATATAGTATTGTCGGAAGTGTCATCAGCGCTTTATGAGATTCAATATCAGCCAGGGGTGCTGGAAATCGAAAAAGCTACTCTAACTGTAAGTACTGCAAATGTTAGCAGGGCAGTAGGTGATGATAACCCGGAGCATGAAATACTGATAGAAGGGTTTAAGCTTGCAGATGGTGTTGCTGATCTCGAAGTGTTACCGATGTTCATTAATAACACTACAGTTGCTACACCTATTGGCAATTACGAATTGGAGTTTGTGCCTGGCATTTCTGCTAAATATGATTTCGATTTTATTCCATCAACTGTTGATGTTGTCGGTAAAGAAGTCACCATAACGGTCACTGATGCTGATGGTGCACCTATATCTGGTATTATGGTAGAGCTGATTGGCATGGATTTCAATCCTATAATTCTACAGACAGCTATCACCGATGAAAATGGTAGGTCAATCTTCAACAATGTAGATGTTGGTAACCTTACCATAAAGGCAAGTCCGGAGGAGGTTCTGAGGAGTCAATATTTCAATACCTTTCTAGGTGATGAGATAGTGTTGCCAAATGCCACTATGTTCAATCTTGCTGCCACACAAGCTACAGATTATACCATTAGCTTACAGGACAAGGTTTTTGGAACTAGTCAGGGACCTATTGATGTAACAGGTACACTAAACAGTGAGCTTCAGGGCGGTGATCCTATGTCAAACACAGTTATTTACCTTGTCAACGAATCTGGTGAAGTGGTTCGAGAAGAAATTACTGACCAGGAAGGTGAATTCAACTTTGAAAATATCGCACCGGGCGACTATTCAATTTGGATAGAGCATGATGACATACTGTTGAATTTTGATCTATCGGTATTGGAGGTAACCAATCGATCACGCGAAATGAGTATCCGTACCGTTATCGGAACGGATGGATCTGTTTCCAACATAATCCTGATTGTAACCGGTCTTGAATCCTTTGCTTCCGATTATTTTGAGATTTACCCTACACCTGCTGATCATTTCATTAATGTGATCAATAATGGTGAAGCCATCGAAGAAATAGCCTTAGTGACGCTTGACGGTAGGATCATCCAAAGGTTGGAGCCAATAGCAGCAGATCAGTATGATGTTTCTCTGATAAAAGCAGGTGTATATTTATTGAGAATACAGAATGCAAGCCAGGAAGTATTCTTCAGGAAGATTATAATCAAATAGAATCAACCTAATCTACAACAACGAAAAAGCTGCCTCTTTATGGGGTGGCTTTTTTTATTGATCAATTTTTTGCCTGAAAGGGGATGGTGTAATGCAAGCCCTGCTCTGCATTTACGACCATTTCTGCCTGCAGCTTTTCAACCAACAGCTAACCAGCCGAAAGCCTCTGTCGTTCTGAAAATGGTTTAGTATTTTGATTGGTTTATTGAAATAAAAACGTAAATGAAATGCAGCCGCGCTCGATTAAGAATCCCGTCATTACCCGGTTCTCCCGAAGCATCAGTATCATGTTAGCGCGCATTTCCGAATGCGTGCTACGCTCTAAAACCTTACAGGTTTTTTACGCAACAACTGTTGAGGTTCATGATTGTACTGCTTAAGTCTGACTATAAACCTGTAAGGTTTATGCTAACCATTTTCACCCGAACACGATGCAATCGTGCTTGATTCAGTCAGTTTTTTGCCTGAAACCGAATGGTGTAATGCAAGCCCTGTTCTGCATTGACAGACATTTCTGCCTGCAGCTTTTCAACCAACAACTCAACCAGCCTTAAACCAAATGACTTTTCAGGTCCTGCCTCAGCTTGCTCGGGCAATCCTATACCGTTATCTCTGATTTCCAATAAAAACCAGTTTTGCTTTTGTTGGAAACTTAATACTATGCAAGGATTAGTAGATTCCGGGAAAGCATATTTAAAGGCATTGATGATCAATTCATTGACAATCATACCCACATTGGTTATGGTATCGATATCTAAAAAATGAGACTCAAAATGGGTTTCTACAGCTACCCGATCCTGATCATTGTAAACTCGATGAAGGTGCTTGACCAGTGTTTCCAGGTATGCTTTGATATCCATGGAATCTATATCATCCTGCAAATAAAGCTGCTGGTGCACCAATGACATGGCCTGCAGGCGCTCTCTACTGTTGGCTACTATTTTAGTCACTGTTTCGTCGCCCGACTGCCTGGCATGAAGGCTCATCAGGCTTGAAATCACCTGTAGATTATTTTTTACGCGGTGATGCAGCTCACGGTATTTGGCTTTATGAAAATTGGCAATTTTTGGATCGAGTGTTCGTTGCAGGAAGATAACCATGGCGATAGACAAAAGGGCTACTTCGATAAGGAACCCAATCAAGATAGCATCAGAATTGTCCGTAAAAAAGTTATCATCTATCACAGCATTATCCACCAGAATGGAATATGTGATACCACTAAAGGAGGCCAACATGCCTGTTAAAAAGATAGGGCTTAGCCAACCGGAATTCTTTATTGCTGAAAGCGCATGGATAAAATTGAATATAAAAATGAGCAATACACCTATATAATTACCAATCATTGGGTAGGTATATTGATCAATCAACCACTGTCGAAGTGCTTCGGGTCCTATCACCGATAATAAAAAGGGAATATTCACGATAGCGATCAGGGCAAAACTCACGATAATTTGCAGCCTTCTGATGTGGCTTTGTACATCGAATGGTCTGAAAAAATACAAGCCGTAAAAGGAAAAGAATACCATGGCCCACGACCCGAAAACCAGCAGATTGTAGTAATTGAACTCCGGCCAGTGTGGCGTGATATACTGAAAAAATAGTCCCTCTCCATTGAGCAAATAGATACCGATAAAAAAAGCATAGAGGCCATAAAAGACAAAGACGGTTTTTCGCGTACCAATACCTATAAAAAAAGATACAAGCGCCACTGTAAGAAAAAATCCAAAAGAAAGCCCAAAGCGTATAGACTCGGAGGACTTAAATTGCTCAAAAAAGGAGGCTGACATGATGCGCATTGGAAATCGGTCAATAGTACCCCGCTTATCTGCATTTAAAAGCCAGGTTTTTTCTTCGCCCGGCTTTAATGCAATCGGGAAAATAAAGCTACGGTACTGTACCGGCCTTTGGTCAAACGGAAATACATCCCCTGTTTTATACTGTAACCTAACGGTATCATCAATTTCATAAAGTGTGAGCGAATCGGTTCTGTTGAAAGTGAAATTGATATGATATACTTCTTCTTTACTGCTTAAATTGATGGTTTTGAATAGTATCCAGAAGCTATGCTCAGATAATGACGAAGGTGCTTTTTGTACAGCACCAAGCAGTGGCATTTGGTCATGCTTTATACGTAAATAGGCTTCTATACCTGTAAGCGTATCGGGTGTATGATATACTTTGGTAAAGGAATTGATATCAATATACGCTTGAGGATCTGACAACTCAATGGATGGAATTTCTAAAAGTATCGTAAATAGTAATAGAAACATTTTTAATATTGGCAATCTTGCTAAAATACCACCACTTTGGTTGTATAGCCTACCTTGAAGTTTAGATCTTACTTGCAAGCTAGAATGAAATAATCAGAACCTAACTAATTATTTACTGTCCAATAGTTACTTTTCCACGGTGATTACATTAAAGTTTTATAAAGGTTAATGCATAATTGTAGCAGATGTTGACCTGATCAATTTGAGTAGTTTTATATTATTGGATTGGGAGATTATAAATCCCCAAAACACAAGGATTACCAGCTTAGTTAATTGGATCTTACTACCTAGCAGAAAATGAAAGCATTGAAATTGCTCATTGCCGAGGACGAAACGCTCGTAGCAGAAGAATTATTAGAGATATTAAATGATGCTAATTACGAAGTAATAGGGCGTGCTGCAACTGCTGATGAAGCTTTACGCCTGGCAGCATCACGAGCACCTAATATTGCTTTATTGGATATTAATTTGAATACTGGGGAAGACGGTATAAAACTGGCCAGGAAGCTCCAGGACAGATATGATACCAAAATCATTTTTCTTACGGCCTATGATCAGGACGAAATCATTCAGAGAGCTGCTGCTATCCATCCTTTTGCCTATTTAACAAAACCGTTCACGGCCAAAGGGATATTGACCACCGTAAAAATGGCTGCTCAGCAATTGAATGGTAATCATGCCGAGCATAGCAAAATCACAGAATTTCTTAAGGATCGGCTGTTTGTAAAAACGGACGACCAGTTTACCAAGGTGATGTTGGAAGATATCGCCTATATTGAAGCTTTTGGTAGCTATTGTAGACTCCACGTCCAGCGAAAAACATATACGCTAGCCATAAATTTGAAAACTTTCCTCGCTAAAATCGATAATCCGATTTTTGTAAGGGTACACCGGTCCTTTATCGTAAACCTGAAAATGGTTGACTCTTTCAATGCAAGCGCTATATATGTAGGAAAAATGGAAATCCCCTTAAGCTCCAGCTACAAGAGTGATTTCTTAAAATCTTTAAATCACCTATAATGAACCTCCAGGTCGGACGATAGTCAGACCGTATGAAAGTTCCCCCTCTGAGGAAAATAATGTGTCTGACAATCTTCTGACGCAACTCCTTTAGGTCAGACAATAGTCGGACCGTTCAAGATAACAATGCGTCTGACTACCGTCCGACACAACTCCATTAGGTCAGACGACAGTCGGACCTTAACCAAGCAGATTCCATCTTTTCCCTCACAAAGAAAAATTGAACCTCCACAAAGTATTTAGGCTATCTACAAAGTGGAATTGCTACGGACGAGGGAAAAGCCTAGAATAGTGTAAAAATTCAGTTCAAATCAACTTGAATGAATAGTTACCTATTCCATTGATATTCATTAAGCGATTATACAAACCCTTACTTATATGAAACTTACCTCTACGATTAAACTTATGGCTATGCTGGCTATGACAATCTTATCTACGTCAGCTATGGCTCAAAAAATCCCCTTTCAGGGCAAATTATTAGAAAATGGCACACCGGTAGATGGGACCCGTGAGATGGTCTTCTCTATAGATGTGGATGGCACGCAATGGACAGAAAGCTATGTGGGTGCCGAGGCAGTGCAAGTTACTAACGGTCTCTACGCAGTAGTTTTAGGTTCCAAGACACCTCTTCCTGAGGATATATTTTTCGGTGTAGATAGTCGCCAGTTGATTGTAGCTGTAGGCGGACAGGTTTTAAGTCCTGTAGAGTTATATGCGCCTATAGTGAAAGAACTGAACAGCTTTGAGTATAATACTACAGCAGATGGTGAAAATGCCGATGGGTTAATCATCAATCAAAATGTTGATCCTGATTATGAAAATGTGGT
Source organism: Cyclobacteriaceae bacterium (assembly GCA_965227155.1). Lineage (GTDB taxonomy): Bacteria > Bacteroidota > Bacteroidia > Cytophagales > Cyclobacteriaceae > UBA6059. Next base: position 454,228 of record OZ245731.1, on the reverse strand, counting down.
GACTGGAGTCCGAATTTTAGTAACCGGGGACGGTACAACTACCGGTGACATCAATGGTATAAGAAGTACAGCCAATGGTAACAATAGATTATATAATGCTGGCGTCTGGGGGGAAGCTTTTGGTAATGGCAATACTAGTCCTAATTCGGAGAATTACGGTTTATATGGAGATGCTAGGAATAACCAAAACAATAACTATGGTGTATTCGGTCGAGGTATCGGAGGAACGAAAAGCTTTGGTGTGTATGGAACAGCATCAGGCGCATCTCAGGAAAACTGGGCCGGCTGGTTCCAGGGTGATGTAAAGATTACTGGTCAGCTGGATATTGAAGGTGGTCTACCAAACTTCTCAGTGAATTCATTGAATGTAAAAAGTGAGATCGATGATAGCGACCGCCTGGAAATCAACCTCGATAATCAGGAGGATGCCGCTTTCCTGAGAGCATTTGACAAGAACGGTGAAATATCGTTGGAAATGACCAATACAGCAGTATTTGCAACAGATCAAAGTGGAAACCCGGTTGGTAATGAATTAGGAAAAGAAGGTAATTTAAGATTAAGCAATTCTGCTAACCCAAATGAAACGAGAATAAACTCTACCGGAATATTTTTCCAGGGATTTGATGAAGAGGCCAATGCTTATATAGGTTATAACTGGGCCGATGGAGGTCCTGATTTTTTCACCCAAAGCACAAGAGGTGCATTATTCCTTTGGGGTGATGTAGCCACCAGAGATTTGCTTAATGGACAAGATATTAGACGAGTAGACCTTAAAGTTGCTGATGATGGTACTGGAAAAGATATCGGTCAGCTTCAGTTGAGAGGCCCATGGGAAGGTGACAATAGGCTGGTAGATGCAGGCGGTTATATTGATGATAACGACAACTATAAAGGCTACATTAGCCTGCTAGGTTCTGATGGAAGTGAGTTTACCATTACTTCGGATGGCTTGGAAACAACCTTACCAGATACAGTTAAACGCAATTTTAATACAGGAGACCCCCAAGGTACAACATTTGCTGTCGTAGCGGAAGGAGAAGGTGGTAATGATAATGTCGCTTTTTCTGCAGTTGCTAGAGCTGCTGATGGATTCAATACTGGTATTTGGGGAAAGGCGAATGGAAATGCCACAAATACAAACCCACAATATGGTGTTTATGGTGAGGCCACGAGTGATGGAAATGATGGTTTTGTACAAGGCACTACTGGTGTGGCAGGTGGCACTGGTACAGGGGCAAGATATGGCTTGAGAGGGGATGTGTCTGGTACTAATTCCGGCTTTACGGTTGCTGTAAGGGGTTTGAATAATGCAGATGCGGTTGTGGACGGTGGAAACTTTGGTGGTAATTTCGATACTCGAGGCAATGGTGTAACCGGTGTGAGAAATGTTGGCGTAAGTGGTAGAGCTTTCAAAAATGCAGGCCAGAATATAGGCCTTTATGGTTCAGCCTCTGATGGCGATGAAAACTGGGCCGGCTGGTTTGATGGAGACGTACAGATCAATGGTAACCAAATCGGTTTGGGCAAAAAGAACTGGGAGCCAACACCTGAACGCCCTTATTTTTCATTGAGAAGTACTTCTGATGTAGAAGATACCAATAATGCGGATTGTGATGATCCCAATACGCAAGAGATAGAGTATTGTAGATACTTCCCTGATATGATATGGATGGAGGTAACAGACGATGGTCAGGGCAATGAAATGGGTGCAATTAGCCTGAGAAGTAGTGATGGCAAAGATTTTAGATTAGACGCGAATGGTATAAGTGGAGATATTTCAGTCAATAAGGCGGATAATGAATTCCGTGTAGAGTCAGATGGTAATGGACGAGTATTCCTAAGTGCAAATAATGATAATGGCACAAGATGGGGTAGAATATCGGTAAACAGCCCTTCAGATCTTGACAACATCTTTTTGGATTATAAGACCTGGGAAACTGATCCCAACCTACCATATTTCAGAATGAATGGATCTCAGGAACTGGTAGGTGATCCTTGTGATCACGATGGAGACCCAAATACACCTGATCAACCGTGTAATTACAGACCCGACCTGATATGGATGAATGTTGCTCAATGGGAAGATCAGGGGAATCCCACTGAACAAGTAGGAGAGATCAGATTAAGAAGTACCTCTGGGGCTGATTTTGGTATCAATGCCTATGGTTTTACAGGTTCCTTGGGCGATACGCAATTTGCGAATGATAAAATATCACTTCGAACTGGCTCAAGGGAAGTATTCGATCAAAATGGAGGTACAGGAGAATTCTACGACATAGCGGAAATAGCTGTAGGAAATGATGCATGGAATAATGGTATAATTCTATCTGACGATGCTGGTGGTGAAATATTGCTTCGTAGCAATGATGCAAATGGAGTTCGCCTTAATGGTGATGAAGGCGCTGGTTATTTCTCAGGTGATGTGAGTGCTTTCAATAATGGAATTGTTTTGAACTCATCAACCCGAGATGTTTTAGATCAAAATGGAGACCCAACTGGTGATACGTACGAAGTTGCGCAAATTAATGTGGGTGGGGACTCCTGGAATAATGGTGTAGTGATTTCCGATGATGCCGGTGGTGAATTGATGCTCAATAGCAATGGAAATCTCAGAATTCGTTTAGAAGGTGATGGGGGTTCGGGATATTTCGCCGGCAGCCTGACAGCTAGAAACAATTTTAATCTAGGAGGAGGCACACTGGATAACGATCAGGCTTTCATGAGAGTCGATACTGACGGAACTGATGATTGGGGTGTTCTTAGATTAGAGTCTAATTTTGGAGATTTTGCTGAATTGGATGGCACGGGATCTTTAAATGTCTCTCAGAATATTTCAGTTGGAACATCCCGCATAGACCTTAATAACGCTTATTTCACTACGAATATTTCATCTGGAGACTACACAAGTCTAAACTCTACTATTGGTGATGGCAGTCCTAATACTAACAATGGAGGGCAGTTATCACTTTCTGGCATTTCAGAAACTTCAGGCATTCGTATGTATGGTGAATTTCTTGATGGTGATCAGAACCCTGTTAGTCACATAGCACTGGATGATAATAGTGGAAGCTATATTTATCTATGGGGAAGAGGTGACATAAGTGCCTCAGGAAATATTTCCTCTCCAAACATCACTGCATTATCTGACCGCAACCTTAAGGAGAATATTTTTCCACTTAACAAATCTCTGGAAAAAGTACTTCAACTACGCGGTGTAAGCTATGACTGGAAGGATGATAAGTACGGTGCTGAAAAAGAGATCGGCGTAATCGCACAGGAAGTAGAAGAAATATATCCTGAATTTGTACATACCAATGATGAAGGCATGAAATCTGTCAATTACGCTCAAATGGTAGCTGTATTGATCGAGTCTATCAAAGAACTCAATGCCAAAATCGTAACGCTGGAAACAGAAAATGCTTCTTTGAAATCTTCACTTGCAGAAGTAGAAGGCCTGAAGAGCCAAATGAAAAACCTGGAATCGTTAGTCGCCAAACTGGTAAATAATGACAATGTAGCTTCATCTCAGCAATAAGCTGACTAAAAGTAATTGTGAAACCACTAAACGGTATTAACATGAAAAAACTAGGTTTAACTATACTTTTAGCAGCACTTTTCCCACTTATGCTCTGGGCGCAAACCGAGCATAAGGTGTATGTGAATACACTGGGAGGAGGTGAAAGCACAGGAGGCGTTTACCAAAACTTTGGGGTAGCCGGACAAACGGCTCAGCAGGAATCAGCTTCCGGTGGCAGTACAGAAACATCAGTTGGGTTTCTGTATGCTGCGGATGATGCGTTTGGTAGTAATCCACCTTGTTTTATTCCGATGGGTTTTGAAAACTCAGCACTGGGCGAGACGACAGCATCATTTGCCTGGTCTGCAGAGGCAGGACTGGCTTATGACTACAGATTGGCTTTGGCCAATGAATCACTGGAAAATGCTCCAATCGAGAACCTTGGCCAGGTAGGAACGCTGGATTTAACAGGCCTGATACCTGGAGCAGGTTATCAGATTCAGTTGAGAACCAATTGCACAGTAACACAATCAGAATGGACGGAACCACTGGTATTCGAAACCTTTGGCCTTCCCGATTGTGAGGCGCCCGCTAGCTTGACCATAGCCATTGCAGATGATGATGTCAGTCTGCTATGGCCAGGAGAGGCTTCCGATCCCCAAAGCAATTACCCAATCTATTCAGTAGCCTACAGATCAGCCAACGATCAGGATTGGACCGAAATAACCAACTTGAGTTCTACTTCTACACTGATTGAAAACTTGGCACCAAATACCTACCAGGTAAGGATAGGAAAGCAATGTTCAGCATCAGGGCAGATAATTTTTGGCTCCACCTATTTGTTCGAAATAGAGAATCCGTGTTTACCCACAAGACTGTCTTTCATCACTTCAGATGCTAATAGTATCTCTGTTAGCTGGCAGGATATAGGGTCGGATGATTACGAGATCAGGTATCGGAAGCAAAATAGCTTTGATTGGATAAATACTGTAGGTGCAGGATCTGGGCCTACCACTACGATAGGTAGTTTGGAGGATGGTACGGTCTATGAGCTTCAATTGCGCAGCATTTGCAGTGGTAATCTGTCATCATTTGGCGAAAGCCTTTTTGCCCAGACAGAAGGTATCCCATGCCAGGTGCCCACTGATTTGGTGGCTACTGATATAACAGAAACTACTGCTTTGCTCAGCTGGGGTCAAACCAATGCTTTGTATTATGATGTAAGGTATCGAAGACAAGGAACAGCAGCCTGGAGCAGCTTTCAAACTTTCGATTTGAGCAGAGGTGTTGAAGGGCTTATTGGAGGTACAACATATGTATTTGAAGTTTCATCGGTATGCGATTTTAACGAACCTGGTAGCGCATGGAGTACAAGGCAATCTTTTACTACTTTACCAGCTACTATTGTTTGTGATATGCCGGTTGCAGTATCAGCCACCAGCCAATCGCCTGGAGAATTATCATTTTCCTGGTTGGATGTTGACCCTTTGGATGAGCCAACCGCCTATGAGCTACGCTACCGCTTAGCTTCCAGCAATGTGTGGAATACAAGAATTCTTGCCGGCTCAAAAAGCTCACTAGATATACAAGGACTGAATGAGGCTTCCGTATATGAGTATCAGCTTCGATCAAGATGCGGAGAAACCGGTGAAATCAGCTCCGATTGGACAGCATTATCTACAGTAACCACACAAGGTACACCCTGCGAGACACCAACTAATTTGACGGCTCAGGAAAACACGGGTGACAATACTGTGATCGATCTAGCTTTTGATGATGTGGCAGAAAATTACTTGGTCCGATATAAGGCTACAAGTTTTCCTTTTTGGAATTCAATAGTACTCAATGGTACTTCCAATAATGGCACCTTTGAGGCTTCGATTTTTGGTTTGGAGAGTGGCGTTACCTATGAACTTAGTGTAGCCACGGTGTGTAATGGAGTAAACTCTGGCTTTTCAGCACCGGTCACTGTGACCTTGTCATCGCCTACTCCGTGCCTTGCTCCCTCCAATATCAGCTTTTCACCAGGTGTAGGAAGTGTTGCGAGCAGCTGGGATGATTTAGGTAGTGACTACCTTGTACGGTACAGGCTTAAGGGTACCACCACCTGGGTATTTGTTGAAACATCTACCAATAGTTTTAGTACCTCAAACCTGGAGCCAGGAATGACCTACCAATTTCAGGTCAAGAGCTTATGTGGCGAAGTTCGGCAATCTGAATACTCCTTGCTTGCAGAATTCACCACCCAGGGATTACCCTCCTGCGTGAAGCCTGTAGTTACCAACACAGCAGCAGATCAAAACAGCATCACTTTAAGCTGGATCCATGATGATAATAGTGCCTATTACCTGGTGCAATACAGAGTAGCCGGTACAGCCCAGTGGAATACCAGGCAGGTATTTGATCCCGCTGCAATTACCATGTACAACTATACCATTGCCAACCTACAGAGTGGGACAGCATATCAATTTAGGGTACAGGCCGTTTGTAGCGAAGATGGTTTGCTGAAAAGTGAATACAGTAATATCGGTACAGAATCTACCCAGGGGCAGGCCTCTTGTGAGATACCAACGGGATTCGTAGCCACTGCAGGGCAATCTGATGCTACCATCAGTTGGGTAACGCAGGCAGCTGCTGCCAGCTACCAGTTGCGATATCGACTGGCAGGTTCAGCTGCATGGAGTGTGGTAAGTACTGCCAATACGAGCATCAATCTTACAGGACTGGTGTCAGGTGCCAATTACCAATACCAGGTGCGCGCTATTTGCGACACAGAAAACTTCTTTGCCAGTGTTTATTCCCAAATACAAACATTTGCCACTGAGGGGCCTCAATGTTTAGCACCTGTTGCCAGCGTTTCAGGTAGTCCGGGAACCAGCACCACAATAAGCTGGATCGATGCTGCTGAAGGGGCTGCTGCGGAAGAATATGTGTACCGCTACAGGCTTTTGGGTGTAACCGAATGGACACAAGGTGTTGCCACAAGCAACCAAACCACATTGACAGGCTTGCTGGAAGGTCAAACCTACCAGTTCAGAGTCAGTGCAGTGTGTGATGGTCAAAACCAGATCAGCTCAGCCTTTTCGGAGTTCATTAGTTTCACCGTACCGGGTCAGGCTGCTCCTTGCGTAGTTCCCGATGGCCTGGGCCAGAATGACGCCACAGCTACATCTGCAATTATCAGCTGGAATGATATAGGCGCACCCTACGACTTGCAGTACAGAAAGGATGGAGGTCTGTGGATCACGCTGCTTGATGTAAACCTGAGCAATGGTGTGTTTAGCATCAACAATCTCGATCCGGGCACCACCTATGAATGGCGGGTGCGTGCTACCTGCAGCAGTGGAGCCAACAGTGATTTTTCAGCACCGGCAACCTTGGTTACAGATCCTGCACAAGGACTCGAAATGCCGCTGGCAGACATCAAGAACAATAAAGGCTCAGCTACTGCAGATTCAGAAAGTAGTACAATGGCAGAAGATGTACCCAACAGCGAGGCAATGCTCAGCGATGCAGAGTCTATTGCAGAGCTGGGTGTAGAGCTCTATCCAAATCCATTCAGGGACAGGTTCTTTATAAGGCTTGAAAATCCAATTGATGCTCACATTACTATGGACTTCTTCAATTTGGCAGGCATTAGGGTCAGTCCGGTTTTTGAGGGCCTTTTGGAGGGCAATAGAAAATATGAGTTCACTGTAGATGGCCGCCATCTGCTGCCCGGTGTTTACCTGGTGGTGATCAATGGCGTGGGCGGTCAACGCACTGTCAAGAAAGTGATACTACAACAATAAGAAAGGAGCAAAACGATGAAAAACCTATTGATAATATTGGGGATGTTGTGCCTTTCTTTTGGTGCAATAGCCCAGGATACCGACGGGGACGGACTTACAGATGCAGAGGAGACTAATGTATACAATACCGATCCCAATAATTTTGATACCGACAATGATGGGCTGAGTGATGGCTTTGAGGTAGAAAATGCAGATGCCGCAGATCCGGGTAGTGCTGTAGCGGGCTTTGATCCCCTGGTAGCCGATGTGGATGGTGATGGCTTACTGGACGGTCAGGAAACCGCTGAAGGTGGCAACAGTATATTGGATCAGGTTACTAACCCTGATAACCTAAGTCCCTTCAAGGCAGACTCAGATGGCGATGGCCTAACGGATGGTGAGGAGTTCAACAATCAGAACCAGCCTACGGATCCCACGGTAAGTGATACCGATGGGGACCAGCTGAGCGATGGAGATGAAATAGCATTGGGCACAGACCCTTTAGATCCAGATTCAGATAATGATGGCCTGACAGATGGAGCCGAAGCAGATGCCACAGTTGGCATAGGTACGGATCCACTGAATCCGGATAGCGATGGTGATGGCATCAATGATAAAGATGAAGTAGACAATGGAACCGATCCGCTCAAGTCAGATAGTGATGACGATGGGCTCAATGATTTTGATGAAATAGAAATCTACGGTTCATTGCCTGACAATTCTGACAGTGATGGCGATGGTCTTAGCGATGGGGATGAGGTGCTGGTGCACCTCACTAACCCTGTAGTAGCAGATAGCGATGGTGATGGCTGTACCGATGGTCAGGAAATTGCGGTTGGCAATAGCCCGACTGATGATACCCAGAGTCAGGCCAGTTTTTATCCTGATACCGATGGTGATGGTTTTGGAGATGCCAATGCTACGGCCACCACAGCCTGTGAAGCACCGGAAAGTTTTGTGCAAAACAATACCGACTGCAATGACAACAATGCGAGCATCAATCCTAACAGGGTTTGGTACGCCGATACGGATAATGATGGTTTTGGTGATGAAAACAATACCACCCAAAGCTGTACTCAGCCAAACGGATTTATAGCAGAAGCGGGTGATTGTGATGATCAAGACGCAGATGTTTTTCCCGGTGCACCCGCCAAAGCAGATGGCAAAGACAATAACTGCGATGGCACCATTGACCGGATTGATCAGACCGTGACTTTTGAAGCAATTACGAATAAGGTGTTTACCGATAGTACTTTTGTGCTGAGCGCATCAAGTTCAATAGACACCTTAAAAGTCAGCTATACCACTACCGGACCAATAACTGTATCCAATGATACCGTAACCATTACAGGCACAGGTACATCCAGCATTACAGCTTCACACCCGGGCAACAATTTTTACAATCCCTCCAATAGCATAACCAGGGAGTTTACCATAGCCAAAGGCGATCAGACGGTTACTTTCCCTGACGTAGCAGACGCAGTATTTAGCCAGCAGACCATAACCCTTAATGCCAGTAGCAATACCGGTCTACCAATTAGCTATACGGTAACAGGTCCTGGAAGCTTAGATGGAAACATGCTTAGCGTAACAGGTGCCGGAGAGATCACCATCAATGCCGTGCAACCAGGCAATGACAATTTCAACGCTTCCAATACTATAACACAGACCATTAGTATTGCCAAAGGAAACCAAAATATTACATTAGTGAATGCAGAGGAATTTGTGGATGCTACCTATGCTGCACAAAGCTATACACTTGACATAGAAACCAGTTCGGGGCTTACTCCTACAGTTACAGTGTCTGGCCCTGCGAACTATACCAGCGAAACCCAGACGCTTACCGTCACGGATGCCGGAACCATCAACCTGGAAATAAGCCAGGGAGGTAATGAAAACTACAATGCTGCAACACCGGTAACCTTAGAATTTACCATCAGTCCCAGAACCCAAACCATCAACTTTGCAGCCATAGCAGCACAGGATTTCGATGCAGGGTTTTTGGTATTGGAAGCCAGCAGTTCAGAAAATCTACCAATAACCTACACCGTAGATGGGCCGGGAACAATCAGCAACGACACCCTTTTTTTCGAAAATGCAGGCAGTATTAGCATCACGGCCAGCCAGGAAGGCAGCATTGGGATAGCTGCCGCAGAAGCCATTACCAATACCTTTTGCATCAATCCCAATCGCCCCGGTATCACTGTAAGCGAGCCCAATGAAGACAATGAGATCTATCTTATTTCCTCAGCCACCACGGGCAATATTTGGACAATAAACGGCAGCACCTCAGCCATAACAAACGATAGTCTCTTAATTACAGAACCCGGAGATTACACGGTGACCGTAGAGGTAGAAGTTGATGGGTGCAGCTCACCAATTTCACTGGAAGCCACATTAAGTTTTGATGGTGGTGTGACAGGCATTGATGAATATCTCAATAATGGAGAGCTAAAAGTGTACCCCAACCCAAGTACAGCTTACATCAACCTGTCCTTGTCGCAGTTGCTTTTCCCTGATCAGCCATTGATCAGCCTGTATGACATGCAAGGCAAGCTGTTGCAACAGGAATTACCGGTATTGATTGAGGGGCAATGGCAAATCCAATTCACCACCAGCCATTTTGATAATGGGATTTACGTATATCAAATCAACAACAACAATAAGGTAGTCAGCGGTAAGTTCATCAAGCGCTGATACAATTCAAGCTGGTTTATTAAAGCCGCCTGCATATTGTGGGTGGCTTTTTATTTTTGTAATGTGTTATGAAAATATCTGTTTTTGAATTTTATAAAAGGAGTGAAGTTTTATTTTGCTTTATATGAAAACTTCTTTGTTGTGGTTTGAAACCACTTTACCATAAAATTTTACGTTATTAATTTTTTACTTTGAGGTAATATAGCTTACTTACCTAAGCTAAAAATTAGAGTCAATAGGGTTACCAAAGGGTCGTGTTAGCATAAAGGTGAAAAAACGACTCGATGCAAGATTTACTTTTCATACATGGCAATAGCCTTGATGGGTCTACTTTCAAATACCAGCTTGAGAGTGATTCTTTTAAACAGCATTTCAGGATGTGGGCACCAGACCTTCCCGGGCATGGAAGAGGTCCGCGATTGGGTGCTTACTCACATACCGTTTTACTGGACTTTATCGAGCAATTTATTGATGAAAATGAGATCAATGAGGCAAGCATTGTAGGTCATTCTCACGGAGGTCACCTTGCTATTGATCTTTTGGAGAGGGACCTGAATTTTGTGGTAAATAAAATTGCTTTGATAGGCACGCCACCTTTGAAAATGCCTTTTGATTCTTCTGCCTTTATAGAACATCCAGTAATGCCATTAGTCCATAAGGAAGAACTAACAGAGGAAGAGTATTTACAGATGGCTATGAGCTTTGGAGAAGAAGAATTCAAAGCTTTAATTAGACATACAGACCCAAAATTCAGAAGTGGTATTGTAACCTCACTTCAGGCGGGTCTTTACCCGGATGAATTTAAAATATTAAGTGCTTTTGAGGGCGATACTGCCTGTTTTGTAGGAGAGCTGGACCCTTTAGTTAATAAAGATTATATCCGTCAACTAGGACTCAATTTTTGGCAGGATGAGCTAATAATGATCCCTGAGGCAGGTCATACACCCCAGTATGATGCACCTCAAGAATTTAACACTCTTTTGTATCAATTCTTGAATGACTAATGGCAAGGAGTCCAAAGAACCATATCGGTTTAAGAGATGCGCTCGATCAATACACAACTATGGATGGCATAGTTGGCCCCACGCTGTACGAGGACCCCTTCAAGCTTCCACCCTTCTATCACCCTACCTATGAAGCTACCAGGGACCGCATTCGGTTTAATCCAAACCTTACCATAGCAGGATTTAAATGCAGTGAGTTTAAATCACTGGATGACCTTTATGAATTGATGCCTTACCAGGATTACCTACGCAACGTAAAGCTGGGTTATCAAAGCCTGCTGTTTCGAAATAGAATTGAAAATGTACCTGATAATGTACTTCATTTTTCTGTGGAAGCCTGCTTTAAACTTAGGGGTAAGGGAGGAAAATTGTATTATTACAAACGTACTTCTAATGAAAACGGGATGGTTAATGGTAGCATATCCAGTGCTGTAAGCTATTGGGAGGACATTGGCTATCTTAAACCACAACAATTAGGTTACTGGAAGCTGGAAGGAAAAAATACCAATTATTTTGATTTTGATGTGCCGCAGGTTCAACTGTACCAGGACGTGTTTACCTCACAAGAAGCCAAGATTCTGAGCCTGCTTGCCAGAGGATTTAGTTCACCTGATATAGGTAGGGCTCTAAAAATTTCAAGACATACCGTAGATACCCACCGGAGGAATATGCTCCGAAAACTAGAGGTAGCAAATACGCCCGAGCTTGTAGATATAGCAAGAGATATGGATTTAATAAAATAAATGAAATTGAAATGAAAGAAATTAGATCAATAGCAAAGCTTACCATTCAGGAAGGCAAGCTTGATGAGTTTAAGGCTTTAATTAATAAGATCCTTGAAGCTGTTAAGGCAAAAGATAAAGGAACAATTTATTATGATGTATACTATAGTGGTCATGAATGTAGAGTTTGGGAACATTACGAAGACTCAGAAGCATTGCTTGACCATGCCAAAAATGTGAATCCCTGGCTGGCACCTATTTTATCTATTGCCACAGCATCATTTGATATTTATGGTGACCCTAGCGAAGAAGTAAGAGAAGGCTTGAAGGATTTGGATATTACTTATTATGATTTTGTACATGGGGTTAAGTAGATCGATAGTGCAGAAGTAGACTAATATGATTATTCAATCGGATTTAAATATTAAGCAAGCGCACGAGCAGTATGCCAAAGTAGATTCAATACAAGGCAATACTTATAGATTTGATCCCTTTAGTTTGCCCGATTATTATCATCCAACTTATGAAGTCTCAAATGATAAAACTTTATTTAATCCCAAACTGAAAATTGCAGGATATTCCTGTAAAGAATTTGATTGCTTGAATGATTTATATGAGTTAATGCCTTATGATGATTACCAAAGAAATATCTCATTGGCTTACAGTAGTTTGCGATTCAGAAACATTCAGAAGAATATACCAGATAAGGTACTGAACTTTCAGGTTGAGGCATGCTTTAAGTTGAAGGGTAAGCATGGAAAGTGGTACTATTACAAACGAACCTCTAATGAAAACGGTATGGTCAACGGACTCATCTCAAGTGCTGTTTCATATTGGGAAGATATTGGTTATTTAAACCCAAAAGATAGATTCCATTGGCGTGTAACCGGAAAGAATACAAATTTCTTTGATTTTGAAGTACCTGAAATTGAATACTATCAAGACATTTTTTCCCCACAGCAAGCCAAAATTCTAAGCCTGCTTGCCAGAGGATTTAGCTCTGCAGATATTGGCCGTGCTCTAAAGATTTCCCGGCATACTGTGGACACTCATCGGCGAAATATGCTGCGTAAGCTGGAAGCTGCCAATACGGTTGAACTAGTAGAACTGGCCAGGGATATGAATATCATTTAAAACAGGTAGAAACCTATGGAGAAGAAGTATGATCTTAGACTTGCTACGACAAGGTATCATCACAAACCTGATGCAACATCAGCAATGAAATATGTGGATCCCTTTGCATACCCTTCGTTTTTTCAACCAACCTACGAATCACGACACCCTGAAGCAAGACTAAATCCTTCAAAAAAAATAGGAGGATTTTCCTTGGCAGAGCTTTCCAGTCTCAATGATTTGTATGCGTTAATGCCATATCAGGATTACCTGAGAAATACCTATTTGTCATTTATGGCTATGGATTTTAGAAATAGGCCTGAAAACCAAAGTATAGATTTATTTCAATGTAAGATAGTTTCTTGTTTTCAACTAAAGGGTAAGCATGGCAAAACCTATACCTACAGGAAAACATCCATAGAGAATGGCATGGCCGATGGTAAGATTTCTCACTCGGTTGCCTTCTGGGAAGATATCAGTGATTTGAATATCCGGAATATCAATTTTTGGTCTTTCGAATCCAGAAACTCGGCATATTGTGATTTCGATATCCCTGAAGTCAGTCTTTTTCAAAATATACTTTCCCAAAAAGAAGTTCAGGTGATTCGACTTTTAGCAAGGGGCTTCAGCTCTCAGGATATTGCTACAGCTTTGAAGATTTCACGGCACACAGTAGATACACATCGTAGAAATATGCTACGTAAACTGGAGGCTGCCAATACTGTGGAATTGGTAGAGCTGGCCAGAAGTATGAATTTGGTTTAGCTAAAACGCAGCAATTAATATCTCCCAACGCCTTGGTTCGTGGCTGCCTGTCGGCAGACAGGACCTCAAGAAATAAGAACAAGGGAAATTGTTGATGATGATTTGAGTAAGCTTATGGCATGACGAAATCCCTGAAATTCTTCCGAGTGATCCCAAGATTTTCCGTTTGATAGTTTTCTGTAAAGGTTTTGGGGAAACGTATTGACTTATTAGGATTCCATTTAAATTCATAGCCAAAGACATTTTTCCCAAAAGCTTCTACATAATCAACCTCTTGTTGTTGTTTTGTGCGCCAGAAAAACGACTGAATCTTTCTTTTAGCGTAGCTATTTTGTTTGAGTCTTTCACTAATTAGAAAGTTCTCCCAAAGCGAACCTATATCTTGTCTTAGGGTTATAGGTTCAAATGCGCCAATCACTGCATTTCGGATACCATTGTCATAGAAGTATATTTTATTATTTGACTTGATTTCATTTCTCAGATTGCCACTGAAAGGAGGTAACCGAAAAACAACGTAAGCTTGTTCCAATATGTCGATATAATGGTTGACGGTTTTCGGGTCTGCACCAACTGTTTGAGCCAATTCGGTGTAAGAAACCTCGTTACCAAGTTGATAGGATAGGGCACGGACAAGTTTATTGAGAAGGCCAGGTTTCTTTAGGTTATTATATTGCAGAACATCTTTAAAAAGATAGCTATCCGCTAATTCCTGCAATCGCTCCTGTGCCTCATTCTGATACCTTAGTACTTCAGGGTATCCGCCATAGATCAGAAATTGATCGAGAGACTGTTCTGCTTTTAGATATCCAACTTCATCCTCGTATTCTTTCCAGCTGATTGGCCAAAGATTGATTGTCCATTTTCTTCCGGTCAGAGGTTCCTGCATCAATTGATTGATTTCAAAAGCAGATGATCCACTTAAAATAAGTTGGCTTTGAGAAAATTCATCCACAATTAGTTTGGCAGTAATGGCGCTATTTGGAATTCGCTGCGCCTCGTCGATAAATATTAATCGATTTTGACCGATCAATGATCGGATTTGCTCAATTCCTGCATTGGCAAGCAACTCCACAACCTTGGGGTCATCACCATTGAGTAAAAGAAATTTTTCATTTAATCCTTCTAAAAGATCTTTGATCAATGTTGTTTTACCGACCTGCCTGGGCCCTATTACTAGTATGGCTTTTCTTTTGAAAAGCTTTTCAGTTAGAATTTTAGTCGCTTGTCTTGTAATTTGCATACAAAGCGTAAAAATGAACATTTTCCCTGAGTTTTTATAACCAATCAGGAATAAAATCCCGAAAAGTTATAACTATACAGGAATTAAATCCTAAAAAGTTATAACTAATCAGGAATACAAGAATGCTCGATTACAGGTGAAGAGAGGCCAAAGGTATGAATTTGGTCAAGCTAAAGCGCAATGTTCAATATCTCCTGAAGGATTTTTCTGAACTGCTCTGGTTGCTCCAGGCTTGGGTAATGCCCACAGTTTTCTAGCTCATATATCTCCCTTATGTTCCTTAGGCTTTTCAGGTAGGTCAGATTTACACTTACATCTTTTAGCCCATGAATGCAATAAACAGCCTTATCTGTGGACTCTACTATGGCTTTTTCATTGTCATAAGTTTGTTCAACGAAAAAACTTTTGACAAAAGCAGGCCTGAAATTGCTGTCACTTTGCATAAAAGCGTCTCGCAGATGATCTTTTACAATTTCATTAGAAGTAACCATATCCAGGCATTTTGCCACTAAATCATCTGATGGATTTTCCTCTAATAAATAAGCCCCTGCTTCTGTCGGATGAAAAGCTTCTGCTGCATTGAGTGGTTTAGCTACAGGTGAGGCACCAAAAATAATTGTCCCCAAACAATGTTCCAGTTGAGGTAGAAGCTCAATAGCCATATGCCCTCCCAGGCTATTTCCCACTAGAAAAAAGGGCTTTTGCACATGCTCCATTATAAAAGCTCTGGCCATTGCCATAAGGTTTTTGTAGTGATATGCTTCTTCATTGGGTAGATGACGGGATTGACCATGCCCCGGTAAATCGAAGCGCCACATATCACAGGGTAGTGGATCATTGAAAATGGGATCAAATACAGTCATAGAACTGGTATGGCCGTGCAAGAAAACAAGGGCGTGATCAGCCTCGCTGCTGAGGTATTCGTAGTGTAACTTTTCCATGATGTTGAAGGTAGGAAATTATTTCAAAAATAATATTTGTTAGCTGTATTATTCAATTTTTAGATACCTACATAACCAGCACATAATCAATATCTTATAGTATTTTTTAAAAAGTCAATACTCAACATTGAGTATTGATAATGGCAAGACCAAAAGGTTACTTAGAGGGATTGTGTTCATGAAATACACAAAAGAGACATTGAATCAATCACTCAATTAACAAACAGAAAACTATATCCTATTCATCATCAGGCTATTACAGCCACCAAAATCAAAGCATTATGAAGAAAATTTTACTCCTCATTTTAGTAATACCATTTCTTAACCTATCAGAAATAGTTGGGCAGGATTTTAGTGAACAGACGATATTTGAAGAAGCTCTACATCATGGTCGTAGTGGTAAGCATGTAGTCAAGTTTGATGCAAACCTGGATGGATTACCGGATTTATTGGTGGCTGGTGGAACCGGTAATAACAAGGTTTCCCTTTTCCTTAATCAACAAGGTGAGTTATTGGATTCAGCAAGGGTACTTACTTACTTAGAAGGTATAATTTATAGTGGTGCTGTTGATCTTGACAATGATGATGATGATGATGTATTACTAGGTCTGACTGATCAAATCTATGCTTTAGAAAATGATGGCACAGGGCAATTTTTAAATCCTGTTCTACTATTGGACAACATCTTGGCGAAAGAATTCGATTTTGGGGATTTAAATAATGATGATTTACCTGATCTCATTTGGGGATTTAATGATATCAGCTGGAGTGAAAATCAAGGGTCATTCACGTTTTCTGCTTCTGCATTATTAGCTTCTAATTTTTCGCCGGGATCAAACAATCAAAAGAATCTAGTCAAACTAGAAGTAAAGGATATTGATAATGATGGTGATCTGGATATGTTTAGCATAGACGGTTCAGGTCAATTTGGAGATGGTGTCATCCTTCATGAAAATGATGGTAGCAACAATTTTTCTCAAGACCCAATAATGTCATCCTTTTTTAAAAACACTGTAAAGCTTGGTGATTTTAATAATGATAAAAATTTAGATTTAGCTTATTTTGCCGTAGGCTCCTCTGCAGTCACTGTTTTACTCAATGACGGTAATAACAGTTTCTCTTTTTCAGACCCTATAACTTTCGGAGCAACAAGCAACCCAGGAATAGAGGTAATTGATATTAATCAAGATGGATTTGATGATATAATCGTAGATGGTGGTTTAGCAAACTCAAGTATAATCTATGTGAATGACCAAAATGACGGATTTACGGAAACAGTATCATTAGTCGGTCTCACTGGCAATATAGAAGCATTTGTAGATGACTTTGATAATGACTCAGATCTTGATATAGTCACATCTTCATCCTTTGATGGAGACATAATACTGCACAGACAAAACACTGATGGAAGCTTTGCAAGTGACTATTATATAGGTTACACTCAGAAATCCATTGTAAGGCTACAATACTTGGACTATGACAGGGATGGGTTCAAAGACCTTGTAACAACTGATTCCAGAAATGGAATCCTTAAGATCATCATAAGCTATAATGATGGCAATGGTAACTATAATAGAAATCATGAGGTGATTTTTGATCGCACAGATTCCAATACATCCAATGATGCTATTATTGAAGACTTTGACGATAACGGCACCTGGGATTTGGTGTATGCATGGCACGAATCCATCAGACTGATATCCAATATAGAAGATCCTGAAAACAGTGTGACTAATACTTTGAGTAATGTTCAGTTTGAAGGTTTTGGAGGAAGCTTTAAGCTATTTAAGTTGGGGGATATTGATAATGATGGAGACCTTGACATATTTGCTAATACCTCAAAAAGCTCTCCTTTAGCCCAGGGGGCACGCTGGTTTGAAAACCAAGGTAACTTGAGCTTTGCAGAGCATGTATTACCAAATATCCAGTTTAAGTATTTCAGTTTAGGCGATTTCAACAACGATCAATTTTTGGATCTTGCCTTTACTGAAACTTTAAGTATGTCAATACAGGATTTGCATTTATACACTTACGATGATCAAATGGGCGATTTTGTATTTGATAATACCGTAGAGGGGATAGACAACTTTTCAAATGAAATGCTTCTTGCTGATCCTGATGGAGATGGAGATTTGGATATAGTTTACGGGACTGGTGCAATTCATTGGGTAGAAAATACGGATGGAGTAGGATCGCTTTCCGATCAACAAACATTAATAGCCAACGCTGATGCAAGTTCTGGAACAATCAAAGCTGGTGACTTCAATTTAGATGGCATGAAAGATATTGTCTTTAATACCAGTGTCAATAGTTCTGATTTAAACCTAGCCATAGCTTTAAATGGGGGTAATGGACAATTTAATGTGGTTCATTTCGACAATATTCTGCAAAGTCAGTTTGAAGGGCTAAGCAATTACACTGATATTCTTGTCGATGATCTGGATGATGATGGTAAAGATGATATCGTTGCAACTTTTAGCACCAATCCAACAGTACCTCTATGGTTTAAGAATACTTATGAAGAACCCATTGATTTACGGGAGCAGGATTCATTGGCCTTGGTAGCGATATATGATGCAACTGATGGGGCTAACTGGACTAATAATACCAACTGGAAATCAGGTAATCTTGATACATGGGAAGGTATAACTGTAGAAAATGATAGGGTTACAATACTTGGCTTATTGGGAGGGTTGAATGGCTCACTTCCTGCTGATATAGGCAACCTATCTGCATTGAGGGAATTGGGTGTTCTATCAAGCCCCAATTTAACCGGAGCTATTCCTTCGGAGATAGGAAATTTAGTTGAATTGGAAGTTCTAGTAATTGAAGAGACAGGCATGGAGGGTAGTATTCCAGCTTCTTTGGGTAGCCTTTCTAATCTGACAGAATTATCACTAAAAAATAATCCTTCAATTAGTGGAGCAATACCCACAGAAATAAATCAATTGTCGAATCTTGTCCAATTATTCTTGGAGAACAACGCTCTTTCAGGTGAAATCCCTGATTTGTCAAGTTTGAGCAATCTAGAAGAGTTGTATTTGCAGGGCAATTCGCTAAACGGTACTATACCAACAAGTCTCGCTAATATTAGCACTTTAATAGTTTTATTTCTTAATGACAATAATTTTGAAGGCCAACTACCAGAAGCCGTTACCAACCTTACCAACTTAGTTGTATTCAATATTGAGAATAATCCATTATTATGTGAGTCTACAAGTCAGCCCTACACAACCTGGACAAGTGGCCTGGGAGATTATCTGAACTCGAATACCTGCTCTGGTTATGAATGTACCAACCCAATAACAGCATCACCGGGTACAATAACCGCGCCCCAGTCTCCATACTGGTACACTTACACTACAGGTGCAGAGCCTGAGTTATTGACTATCTCCACAAGAGGGTCGGGCGTAGATACAGATTTTGATGTGTATGATGCTTGCGATGGTGAGATCATCGCTGAGAATGACGACATAGACGCAGTAAATGAAATATTTCAATCAGAAGCCACCTTTGTGGTAGAGGCCAATACCACGATCTACATCCAATGGTTAGATACCTGGGAGCCAACCGGTTTTGATTGGACATTGACAACTGAGGAAGTACCATCGGTATTGTTTTCTAATGTAGCTGCTTATGGAGTAGATGGTGGTACAACAGTAGTAAGGTGGTCAGACATTATCAATGATCCAGCAACTACTTATACTGTAGAAAGATCAGTGGGTACCAATGATAATTTTACAACGCTTTCTCAGGCTGTTGTTAAGCAGGCTCAGTTTCCTGGTCCTGTTATTGAGACCCGGTTGGATTGGTATTTGTTTGATGAGTCGGCAACAGCTGGCACCACTTATTTTTATAGAGTGGTAGGCACTGATGCAGAGAATAACACTATTATTTCGGATGAAATATCTATAACCGTAGAAGATTTTGGCTTCAATCTAAGTAAAGGCTTATTTGATCAGACCTATCCTAATTCACTTAAGGGATTAGCCTGGGGCGATTACGATGGTGATGGTGATGAGGATCTTTTTGCAGGCCAATTTATCGACGCAACCAACGAGACCTTATTACTTCAAAATAATGGTGACGGCACATTTACCAATCAATTAACAGAGGCAGGTCTTCCTTTCCAGGTAGGCAATGAAAATGTAAGGGGAGCAGCCTGGGGAGATTTTAATAATGATGGATTGCTGGATTTGATATCCGGGAATATTGAAGCTACTAATGGTGTTGATCCTTATTTAAGTATCTTCCTGAATAAAGGAGATGAGACTTTTGAAGAGGTAAGGATTAACGATAATCTGTATACCTGGCCCATTGGACTTGCGGATTTCAATAATGATAATTTGCTGGATTTTGTTACAAGCACACAGGAAGTGGAGGGCCAACCAGGTGAATTAGCAGTATACTTATCAGATGTGCAAAACTTTTTAGCAGGGCAAAAGAACCATTATAGTTTGGTTTCTGCGCCATTAAATACTGTTAGTCCGTGGACAATCATAACAGGTGATATTGAAGGTGATGGTGATATGGATATTTTCGTTCCCACCACAGGTGAGAATGAAGACCAAATGTTCATCAATGATGGAGCTGGTAATTTTACAGAGCAGGAGATACCAGGGCTGACAGATATTGCAGCCAATCATAGAGGAGCTCAGTTTGTGGATATTGATAATGACGGTGATGAAGATATTTACCTGAGTAGTAAAGAAAGTGACCAGTTCTACATCAATGATGGAGCAGGCAACTTCACTGCTACTGATCTTGGCCTTAACCCTGGTGGTCGCAGGCGTTCGGCAGCCTTACAGGATTTTGATAATGATGGTGATCTTGATGCAATTGTAGCAGAAGGAGACCCATCATACTGGGAGAATGTAGGTGGTACATTTATTCAGGTATCGGAGTTTGGATGGGAGGTCAATGGCTTCTCCTTTCATTCAGGAGCATCAGCTGCAGACTATAACAATGATGGGTTAATGGATTTTGTGGTTGCAGGCTTGGATGCTCTTAAGCTCTATGAGAACAATGGAACCTTGAGCGGCAATGATAATTATCTGAAAGTAAAGCTGAACAGCCGCAGGGTAAATTATGCTGCACTGGGAGCTAAAATTGTAGTATCTGGTACTGGTTCAGGTACTATGACCCGTACGCTGAAAGGTCAAACTACAGCTGAATCACATAATAGTTTGATCAAGCATTTTGGTTTAGGCGCTGCTACTACAGCAGATGTCACGGTATACTGGCCTGATGGTAGGGTGTCCAACTTTACTGATGTGGCGGCCAATCAGACCTTTGAGGTCAATGATGTTGAGGACATCCATCTGGATTCGCTCGCGCTGATAGACTTTTATATAGAGACAGGTGGGCCTAACTGGACAAACAATACCAACTGGCTGACCGGTCCTGTGAATACCTGGTTTGGTGTAACCGTGGAAGATGGAAGAGTAACAAGACTGGACTTTACTGATGATGGTACGGAGGCATTTGAGGGCAATGGACTTACAGGTACAATTCCTGTTGCATTAGCTGAACTTTCAGCATTGCAAGAGTTGAGGTTAGATGCAAATGCATTTTCAGGAACTATTCCTTCAGATTTAGGAACAATGCAAAACCTTACGGTCTTAAGTCTGTCATACAATAATTTGACTGGCGAGATACCTGCAGCGTTAGGTAATTTGTCAAATATTATTGAGCTAAATCTGACCAGAAACGCTTTAACAGGCTCAATACCTTCAGAACTTGGTCAGTTAAGTACACTAGAAGGTTTATACCTTATCGGAAATGAGTTAACAGGGAGTATACCTATTGAGCTAGGATCTTTATCAAGTCTAAGAATATTAAGATTATGGGAAAATCAGTTAAGCGGTGAGATACCCACGGAGTTAGGTAATCTAGCTAATTTGACAAATCTTAGTATTCGGGATAATCAATTTACGGGTTCTATACCGGCTAGTTTGGGATCTATCCAAGGCCTGGAGATTATCAGTATTTCAAATAATCAGCTATCAGGGGAGATTCCACCAGAATTGACTAACCTTAATATGCTGGGTATACTGAGGGTTAACGACAATAATCTTACAGGGACAATACCAGAAGGTATCATAGGACTCACGAATTTGACTGATTTTCAAATTCAAAATAATACCGGTCTCTGTGAACCAACCAGTCAGCAATATTTAGATTGGGTAACGGGCTTAAATACATATGATAATACCAATACATGTCAGGGATCTGATTGTAGCAATGCGCTAGTAGCATCACCGGGTACAATGTCCGCGCCCCAGTCTCCATACTGGTACACCTATACTACAGGTGCAGAGCCAGAGTTATTGACTATCTCCACAAGAGGGTCGGGCGTAGATACAGATTTTGATGTGTATGATGCTTGCGATGGTGAGATCATCGCTGAGAATGACGACATAGACGCAGTAAATGAAATATTTCAATCAGAAGCCACCTTTGTGGTAGAGGCCAATACCACGATCTACATCCAATGGTTAGATACCTGGGAGCCAACCGGTTTTGATTGGACATTGACAACTGAGGAAGTACCATCGGTATTGTTTTCTAATGTAGCTGCTTATGGAGTAGATGGTGGTACAACAGTAGTAAGGTGGTCAGACATTATCAATGATCCAGCAACTACTTATACTGTAGAAAGATCAGTGGGTACCAATGATAATTTTACAACGCTTTCTCAGACTGTTGTTAAGCAGGCTCAGTTTCCTGGTCCTGTTATTGAGACCCGGTTGGATTGGTATTTGTTTGATGAGTCGGCAACAGCTGGCACCACTTATTTTTATAGAGTGGTAGGCACTGATGCAGAGAATAACACTATTATTTCGGATGAAATATCTATAACCGTAGAAGATTTTGGCTTCAATCTAAGTAAAGGCTTATTTGATCAGACCTATCCTAATTCACTTAAGGGATTAGCCTGGGGCGATTACGATGGTGATGGTGATGAGGATCTTTTTGCAGGCCAATTTATCGACGCAACCAACGAGACCTTATTACTTCAAAATAATGGTGACGGCACATTTACCAATAAACTAACAGAAGCGGGTCTTCCTTTCCAGGTAGGCAATGAAAATGTAAGGGGAGCAGCCTGGGGAGATTTTAACAATGATGGATTGCTGGATTTGATATCCGGGAATATTGAAGATAATGGTGTTGATCCTTATTTAAGTATCTTCCTGAATAAAGGAGATGAGACTTTTGAAGAGGTAAGGATTAACGATAATCTGTATACCTGGCCCATTGGACTTGCGGATTTCAATAATGATAATTTGCTGGATTTTGTTACAAGCACACAGGAAGTGGAGGGCCAACCAGGTGAATTAGCAGTATACTTATCAGATGTGCAAAACTTTTTAGCAGGGCAAAAGAACCATTATAGTTTGGTTTCTGCGCCATTAAATACTGTTAGTCCGTGGACAATCATAACAGGTGATATTGAAGGTGATGGTGATATGGATATTTTCGTTCCCACCACAGGTGAGAATGAAGACCAAATGTTCATCAATGATGGAGCTGGTAATTTTACAGAGCAGGAGATACCAGGGCTGACAGATATTGCAGCCAATCATAGAGGAGCTCAGTTTGTGGATATTGATAATGACGGTGATGAAGATATTTACCTGAGTAGTAAAGAAAGTGACCAGTTCTACATCAATGATGGAGCAGGCAACTTCACTGCTACTGATCTTGGCCTTAACCCTGGTGGTGGTGTGCGCTCTGCAGCCTTAAAGGATTTTGACAATGATGGTGACCTTGATGCAATTGTAGCAGAAGGTGACCCATCATACTGGGCGAATGTAGGTGGTACATTTAGTCAGGTATCCGAATTTGGCTGGGAGGTCAATGGTTCCTCCTTTCATTCAGGGGCATCAGCTGCAGACTATAACAATGATGGTTTAATGGATTTTGTTATTGCAGGCTTGGATGCTCTTAAGCTCTACGAAAACAATGGAACCTTTAGCGGCAATGATAATTACCTGAAAGTAAAGCTGAACAGCCGCAGGGTAAATTACTCGGGCATTGGTGCAAAAATCAGCGTAACAGGTACAGGCTCAGGTACAATGACACGGACATTGAGAGGGCAATCTACCGCAGAGTCGCACAATAGTCTGATCAAGCATTTTGGTTTAGGCGCTGCTACTACAGCAGATGTCACGGTATACTGGCCTGATGGTAGGGTGTCAAACTTTACTGATGTGGCAGCCAATCAGACCTTTGAGGTCAATGATTTTGAGGATATCCATCTGGATTCTCTTGCGCTGATAGACTTTTATGTACAGACAGGTGGGCCTAACTGGACAAACAATACCAACTGGCTGACCGGACCGGTAGACACTTGGTTTGGCGTGACAGTAGAAGATGGAAGAGTAACAAGACTGGATTTCGGTGATGATGGTACGGAAATTAATGAGGGTAATAATTTAAGCGGGAATATACCACTGGCCTTAGTGGAATTGGATGAGTTAACCTTTCTGAATTTGTATGACAACAACTTAGAGGGAAGTATTCCAGGCGAATTAGGTCAGTTGGATAATCTGGAGCAGCTATTACTGGGTGGCAATCAGTTGTCTGGCAGTATTCCGGCCGGCTTGTCGCAGTTATCGGGTATCGTTCAATTATCTCTGTCCAATAATAACCTTACCGGAAGTATACCCTCCGAATTTGGGCAACTGTCCACACTCCAATTCTTTGATGCTTTCGGAAATAACCTTGAAGGAGAATTGCCTGCAGAATTAGCCAACTTGAGTGCTTTGCAAGTGTTCCAGGTATATGCAAATCAGCTGTCCGGTATTGTGCCTGAGAGTTATACTACTCTGACCAACCTGATATCTTTTTCAATTGGTGATAATCCGGATTTATGCGAGCCTACTACCCAGGCGTATACTGATTGGACAACTACAATTGATGGATACGAAAATTCAAATACTTGTTCCGCTACCTGCGAGGATTCAGAAGTAATTGCAGCAGGGATGCACACAGCTCCCCGAGCCCCTTATTGGTACAACTACACGGCATCTAACCTTGAGAATGTGGTAATTTCTTCCCGCGGGTCTACTGTAGATACCAATCTGGAGGTGTACGATGCTTGTGATGGTAATCTCATAGCTTTTAATGATGATATCAATACTGATGCTACCATTTGGCAGTCGGAAGTACAGTTGGTACTGCAGCCAAGCCAGACCATTTATATCCACTGGACACCAGAGTGGGAGGCTACTGGATTTGACTGGTCGCTGGAAGTGTCACCGCATACACCGGTAAATCAAGCGGATAGCCTCGCCCTGGTAGCTTTATACAATGCAACCGATGGCCCTAATTGGAATGTCAATACCAACTGGCTGCAACCGGATCAGTTTGTTGCTTCGTGGCAGGGTGTGACTACCGATAATGGTAGGGTAGTAAGTATTAACCTGCAAGATGATGGTACCAGCTCTTTTGAGGGCAATGGTCTTACTGGTAGCTTGCCTGATGAAATTGGTGACCTTACTGCTTTGGTTGAATTTAATTTGTCGAGCAACGCACTTAACGGAACTATACCCACCACAATTGGCGGAATGGTCGCCCTTGAAGTATTAAACTTGAGTTTCAATCCAATAAGCGGAAATATACCCGTTGATATTGGGAGTTTAACGGCACTGAGAGAGCTATGGATGAGGGGTACCCAATTAACAGGGGAAATACCACAAACCTTTTCAAACCTTACATCATTAAGCATCATCAATTTGGCTGATAATGATTTGAATGGTACTCTTCCTGAAGACATAGTAAATCTCACAAATGTTAATAGTTTACAGATTCAGGGCAACCCTGGTCTCTGCGAACCCGAAACACAAGCCTACCTGGATTGGACAGCAGGATTAGATACCTATAATAATGAAGGTACCTGCCAGGTGGATGCAGAGTTTCTTGCTTACGAAGTACCTGGGCAGTTAGAAGATGCCGTTATTGATTATGATAATCTTACCCTCACAATATCATTAGGATGCCTTGAGGATTACAATCTTGTACCGACTTTCAGCTTGCCGGAAGGTGCAATAGCTTCGATCAATAATCAGGAGCAAACCTCAGGAACAAGCGCAGTGGATTTTTCTAATCCTGTGGTATATGACGTAACTGCCGGTAGCGGAACAATAGAAAGCTGGACCATAATTGTGAATCTGCCAGATGCGGTAGAAACATTTGAAATAGATATTGTCGATAATACCTCATGTGGTGAAAGCAATGGTAGCTTGTTGCTAAACAGCTTCACTGTTGCAGGTAATGTCATTACTGACTTTAGCGGATATGAAATTGCATGGAGTAATGATAATTTCAATAGCATACTTGGTGCGGCTGTAGAGCTGACCAACCTATCGGCTGGTGAATATCAATTGAAGCTTAGCAATACCGTTACAGGTTGCGAAAACGAGACTACATTGACCATTGCAGATCTCACAGAAGCACCAGTATTCTCATTTGTTACTTCGGACAATACCGTATGCTCGGGCACAGGTAACGGCTCTGTTACCATAGACAATCCTGACACAGACAATTTTGCATATACCTATTTTGAAGGTACGATAGAAAATATCGGGAATCAGGTTGGTTCTGGTGAGGTAGCAACCGAGTTAGAGGCGGGTAGCTATGTTGTGGAAGTAGAAGACCTGAATACAGGTTGTACGGCACTGGAAGTATTCGAAATAATTGAAAGTACACCTGCTATAGTGGTAGATGCGTCTACCAGTGCTCAAACCAATTGTGATACGCCCAATGGTGAGATTTCGATCATTAGTATTTCTATTAATGGTGAAGCTATTGCCTTGCCTGATACAAGGTTTGACTTGGTTTGGTCTGATTTGGGCTCAGGAAATGAACGCACGGGGCTAGAGGCAGGAACTTACAATGTGACGATTGAAGACACGCAAACCGGTTGTACTTACGAAGAGAGCTTCGTAGTAACGGAGCAAACACTTACAGGTACCATTCAGGTAGCTTCCAGCAGTAATGTTACAAGCTGTATAACCAATAATGGAGCCGTAGCGGTCACTGTAGATGGCGAAACAGCTGGGTTTGAATTTAGCTGGTTTACTGGAGGAGGTGTAGATGGCACCGCCTTCAGCACTAGCAATAGCATATCGGGTTTAAGTGCTGGCACCTACACTGTAAAAGTCAATGCACAGGGATCAGATTGTTTCTCTACACGAACTATAAGCATTGTGGATGCAACCCCGGATCTATCTGTAAATCTGGAGGCTACTGAAAATACTAACTGTGAAAATCCGAACGGTACTGCACGTGTAGCGTCATTGGTTATAGATGGTGTAACCATAACAAACCTTACTGGATATACTGTTTCGTGGGGTACCTCCTTTGCTCTGGATAACAACCTCCCAAACACCCAGGAGATAACGGGTCTTGCTCCTGATAGATACTTTGTTCAGGTAACCGATAATACAAGTGGTTGCACAAGTGTTACTTCAAGCATTGAAGTAGAAGAAACACTGACGCTGCCCGAATTCTCCATCAACACAACCAACAATACCTTATGTAGTGAAGTGGGTGATGGTTCAGCAACACTTTCAGGAGTGATTGAAGGCCAATCAATAGCATGGTTTATCGGAGAATCAGAAACAGCTATCGAGGGTGAAACCAATGCCACGCTTGATAACCTTGCGGCAGGAACTTACAGGGCTGAAGTGACTACCCCTGCTACGGGATGTTCCACCACACAGACATTCACCATTACTGATGCACCAGCCAATATATCTGTAACTGCCTCAGCTACGAATAATACCAGCTGCACGGCAGCAAATGGAAGTGTATCTGTCGAAAGCATCGAAGTTAACGGGGAATCTGTAGATATAGCCGGTTTCACGATCGAATGGTCAGATACGGAAGATTTTTCTATAGCACTGGAGAGTACCGAAAACCTGTCAGCAGGCATCTATTTTGTAAAAGCTACAAACAATTCAACAGAATGTGTGAGCGCTACAACTAGTGTGAATATAGAAGATCAATTGCCTCAAATTGGTATTAACCTTGAAGAAAGATTGTTAGATAGACCTGGGCCCGATGCTACCGGTAGTTTAGTGATTTCCATAACTGGTACAACTAATTATTCAATCAATTGGTATGCAGGTGCCAATGCAGAAGGTAATACACTAGGTTCTACAGAAGCCCTGGCAGACCAGCAAGCAGGCCTCTATACGATTCAGGTAACCGATACAGAAAGTGGCTGTAGCGTCAGTGAAAGCTTCACGATAGTTGAAGATACCAAACTGCTGCAGGAAATTAGCTTTTCGCTTCCTGATGTACTTTTCCAGGATCAACTGCCCTTTACTATGGAGGCTACTTCCGATCAGGGCTTACCTATCACTTATGAGATTATTTCGGGTGAAGGTACAATTGATGCAGCAGTCTTAACAGATGCCTCACCCGGCATACTTACCATACGAGCAAGTAATCCCGGCAATGAGACATACCTCAGCGCACAGGCAGAAGCCACGGTTGAGATCAAAGGAAACTATGACCTTAGTGGTATCATAGCGCCTTTATCTGGTGGTGAGGTTATCAATGCCAACGTCAGGGCTTTTGTTCTCGAAGGTAATACCCTCACACCTGTAGCAGAGGTAGCCGTAGATGCCAATAATGATTTCCTGTTTGCCGGCTTACGCGAGAATGTGTACTACATACAGGTTAATGTGAGGGGGACCACCAGCGATGTGGCCTACGATACCTATTTTGAAGAATCTCTGTTTTCCAATACTGCCACGGGCATTGATTTGCAAAGTGATTTTAATTTCACGATGAGTCTGGTTGAGCGTCCAACCAATACGCCTGCCGGTAATGGTAGAATTATCGGTACCGTTGTAGGTAATAATCAGGGTAATCGTATAGTGACGGGCCGGACACTCGATGGTGAGCCACTACCAGATGTCAATGTGTACCTACTAGATGCAGCTACCGGAGCAATTGTAGCCCAGGCCACCACTGATGAAAATGGTGCGTTTGAGATGACAGGAATTGCGTCTGGAGAATATACCTTCAGCATAGATGCCGTAGGAGCGGAGTTGGCTGATCTATCTACAGCGATTAGTTTCGACGAGACTGCAGGTGATCTGGTGATATCTGCAGCCATCACTGAAGATGGACTAGCTGTAGAAACAGAGATTTCTGAGGTAACCAATGTAGAAGAGATCAGTAGCACCATCAAGCTGTATCCAAATCCGGCTCATGAGTTTATAATCATTGAAAGCCCCGTGTATAAACTCAGGCAGATCAGGTTGATCAACCTGAGTGGACAACTCCTGCAGACTTTTGTGCCGAATTTCAGTGGACAATATCAAGTCAATGAAGTAAAGCCCGGACTCTACCTGCTTCAACTGGAAACAGTAGACAATGATGTTGTTACCCTCAAACTCAGGATTGAATAAAACTTCACTTAATGCACAACAACCCAAAGCTGCCCCCGCGAGGGGGTGGCTTTGAATATTAAAAAGCAAAATGCTATCAAATATGAAAAATATCTCTCTGTACGAAACACTACTAAAAAGCACTGGTCTATGAAGCGGAAAATATTTTATCTCTTACTGCTACAATTGCTCTTCGCTGGTCACTTAAAATCCCAGGATAAACCATTCAGAATTGGAGTGCGGGCAGGTGCGCCAATCCTGGCTGGCGTTAGTGTGGAGTATGTAACAAGATTGCTTAATGGGAAACTGGCCGTATTTGCAGATTATACAGATTTTAATCAGCCAATTAACTTTGAAACCTACGAACTCACACCTACTGTAAAATACTGGGAGGCCGGCATAAATTATTACATATTTAAAGAGGGTAGAAGTTTATATGTAAGTGCATCTTATGGAGAACTAGAGTCAAGTTTTACTATTGATAATTACCAATATAATGCCCGAAATGACGGTGCAGGTGCCTCAGATTTGGCAGTTTCTTCCGGGTTTTTAAAGGTGGGAGCCAAGTTTGGAAGGTGGTTTTACATCAAACCAGAGATTGGGTTGATGTTTGAAGAAATGCCTTCATCACTTGATGTCAATCTGGATTTTGCAGATGGTTCTTCACTGGTTCATCAGCTAGAGTGGCCTGACCCATTACTTTCCATTGGTCTCGTAGCAAGTATCGGCATTGGTTTAGGATTTTAGCTTCTCTGCCAGGCATGTTAATTAAGCTCTTATAGAGCGATCATCAAGTAAATAATTTAAGATAATCATGAAAATATTACTCTTCATTTTTTTGATCTATCAATTCTCATTTTCCTTTTTATCTAAAAAATCATTAGAGGAAAAATTTGAGAGAATAGAAGCACTAAATAAAAAAGGTAAATACCCTGCTGCGCTGAGAAAAATTAAAAGAATTCGAAAATCACATTTGCGTAAAGGTACTATGACTGATAGCATTCATGTTTTGGTTAATCTAAAGGAAGCTCATAGTCAAATCAGCATAGGTAATATGAAAAAAGCTTTGTTGTTGATAGATGAATCAGTTGGAATGAGCGATACCGTAAATGTGTCAAATCGAACTATTCACGCTGATATACTCTTGGACGCTACTCAACTTTATATAAAATACGGGTACTACAAAAGGGCTAATAAGTCCTTAAGTAATGCTCGAGTAATTTATGAAAACAATCCCGGACAAAACCCCTCATTTGATGATAAAATAAACTTGCTAAAGGCCAAAATACAAATTGGTAAAGGGTTTTATGTATCTGGTATTGAGATTATTGATAACTACCTATCCAGTCACTCTGACACAGTAAAATACAGCTCAAAGAAGGAGAGAAGAAGCAAACAGGAAGAGTATCTGGACATCTTGATATGGAGGGCAAATGCCCTTAGGTATTTGGGAGAGTATGAAAGAGCTGATTCCAATTTCATTCAAAACGAAAGACTTGCCATCAAGGAACTAGGTAAAAGAAACCAACTGTCTGTTCAAAATAAATTTTCTCAGATTTTAATGTTTGAGGAAAATGGGATGGATGAAAAACCTTTGATCAAGTACTATAAAGATCTCTATAAGCGTGTGTCTAAAGGTAGAACAGAGGGGCATGACCTTGTGGTAAACGTTCGCGAAAGACTGATGAGCAATTATTATAAGCTTGAGAAAAAGTCAAAACTTATAGATCTGGAAAATGATATGCGTAGAACGTATAGACGCTATCACAAAAAAAGAAATAGTATATATACTGCTTTTGAGTCAGTATATAAGTTTCCAAAGAAAATAAGCACTGCTGACCTGGCTGGGCTGGAAAATGATATAGCAAATATTTTGGGTGGTGAAAATGCATTTCCTCAATATCATGCCAGGAGGATTGAGTTGCTGAATATTGCCTATCTATCTGCGATCACAGATATTAATAAATTAGATAATGCTCAGGAATACCTTAATGTAATCATCAATATTGAAAAAGAGCTATTAGGAGAAGATGCACCTGGGTATCATATGGCAAGGTTAAGATTAGCAAATTTCTTCATTGATAATACTGATAACTTTACTGAAGCATCCAAAATATATAAGGAAAGCTGGGATAATGTCGTCTCTAAGGAATACAGTAGTGTTCATTCATCATACATTGAAACCCTAAGCCATATAGCTGTATTGTCAGCGGAAAATGACGAATACCTAAAGGCTAAAAATTATCTGGACGAAGCTCAATACCTGACCAGGGTTAAGTGGGACAATACTGATATAAAATATGCTGAAAAACTAGGTAGTCTTGCTCGCCTTCATACTACACTAGGCAATTATACTTTAAGCAGAGGCTATATAGATGAGGCAAAGGAAATTCTAAAAAAGCAAAATAGTATAGACGAGCAGAGGGTGTATTTGAGTTTGTTAGCTAGCGAAATCCCACTTTTAATTGTGTATGGTGACTACAAAGAAGCAGAATCAAATTATGATGATTATCTAAAGATTAAGGAAAAAAATGAAGTGCCAATAGCTGATCCGGGCACTTTATTAGAGGATGTAGCTGAGCTAAATTTAATGCTAGGCCGCTATGAAGAGGTCATCTCAAAGCTTGATCAAGCTATAGAGTTTAAGGAAGTAAGATACAATAGTGAGAGTAGGCTTATGATCAAGCCCCTTACGCTTTATGCCAGATATCATTTAACTCAGGGAGAATATGCAAGTGCTGAAAAGAAGGCCAGGAAAGCTTTGCAAATTGCCAGAAATACTTATGGTGACAAATCATTAAAGCAAGTTGACCCATTGAGGGCATTAGCACAGCTTTATAAGAATATTGGAGACTACCCGAGGAGTCAGCAAATATTAAAAAACGTAGTTGATATTCAGTCAGCGAAACTGGAAGAAGGTCATACAGATTTAGGTATCACCTATTCTGAGTATGCTTTAGTCAAATATTTAGCCAATGATGATAAAAATGAGGTGGAAAAATACTTTAAGCAAGCGGAATCAATTGTTGGGGCAACTTTGGGATCAAATAATCCATACTATGCTGAAATATTAAAAAACCTCGCCATATCTAAAATCAACGCTGGAGAATATGAAGAGTCCATCAACTATCTAAATGTTTCAAGTGACATATGGAAAGATAAGATCAATAAAAGAAATAACCTTTATTCAGCTGAAATCGACATGTTATATGGAGATATCAGTTATTTCCAACGAGAATTTAAAGATGCAGAAAAAAGGTATTTAGATGCTGCTAAAAAATACGAATCATTTTTTAATGACGAACATCCCGAATATCTAAAAGCAATGTCAAAATTGAGCAGGTCTGAATATATGAGGGAAGATTATCGTAATGCTCGAAAAACCATTGAAGAAGTGCTTGGAAAGTATCAGGCATTTATTAGGGAATATTTCCCATCACTTAGTGAAAGGGAAAAAGCCAAGTATTGGGGCACTATCAAGGGTGACTATGAATATTACAATAGTGTGCTGCTAGCTCAAAAGAAAATGGATGATGAAATGGTTGGTAGCATGTACAATAATGCATTATTGACTAAATCATTACTTCTCAATTCATCAATTAAAATGAAGGAAAGAATTATGAGTAGTGGGGATGAGGAATTAATTGATCTCTACTTAGAGTGGTCTAATAATAAAGATCGTCTGACCAGAACATTAGCTATGAGTGATGAGGAAATCAAGGAAGCTGGTATAGATGTAGGTAACCTTACTTTTTCTCTAAATAGTCTGGAAAAACAACTCGTTGCAAAATCGTCTTTATTTTCAGAAACATTTGATTCAAGGGTAACTGTTTGGCAGGAAGTTCAAAATGCAATATTGCCAAATGATGTGGCATTAGAGATTGTGAGGTTTCGTCATTTTGACCAGTATTTTACCGATAAAATTTATTACGCTGTTCTTGGGTTATCGGGGCAGAAAAATACAACGCCATCTCTCGTTCTATTGGAAAACGGTAAAGAAATGGAGACTAAAAACCTTACCATCTACCGCAATAGTATGAAGTTTAAGATCGATGACCCTGCTTCTTATCAAGTTTACTGGGAACCGCTAGAAAAACAATTTGGCGGAGCTTCTACCATTTTCTTATCTCCTGATGGTGTTTATAATCAAATAAATCTGGAATCAATAAAGCTTCCAGAAAATGACAAGACCTATGTTCTTGATCAAGAGAATATTATACTAGTAAATAATACAAAGGATCTCTTTTTCAGAAAACTAAAAGATAAAAAAGTGCAGGAAGCTAAAATAGCTGCTTTGTATGGTAACCCTAAGTTTTATCTCGATACCCAGCCAGGTATCAAAATAGATGAATATGGAGGCCAGCGAGCTACTGATGAAGTTATTTCTCAACTGCCGGGAACTGAATTGGAGATAAAAGAGCTAGCTGAAATCTTGGGCGAAGATGGCTGGCTTACACAAAACCATATGTTTGATGAAGCTACAGAAGGGAGTATCAAAAGTGTTAACAACCCGAGGATATTTCATATCGCAACCCATGGTTTTTTTAAAGTGGAATCTGACACCAGTGGTTCAAAGGATCTCATAGCAAGAGAGATAACGCACAATCCATTAATGCGCAGTGGCCTTTTATTAAAGGGAGCTGGCGATATTCTTAATACCACTGAATATAATTTCAATATAAATGACGGAATTCTTACCGCTTACGAGGCAATGAATCTAAATCTTGATCAGACGGAGTTAGTTGTACTGAGTGCATGTGAAACAGGATTAGGTGCAGTGGAAGCAGGTGAAGGTGTTTTTGGGTTGCAAAGGGCCTTCCTGGTGGCAGGGGCGAAAGCGGTAGTTATGTCTCTCTTTAAAGTATCTGATGATGCTACTCAAAAGTTGATGGTAAATTTTTATAAGAGATGGCTTAAGACCGGAGATGCACGAAGAAGTTTTGTCCTGGCCAAACAGGAGATAAGAGATGAATATAAAGATCCGATTTATTGGGCTCCCTTTGTCATGATCGGCTTAAACTAAAACATCAGAAAATTTATGACTAGAATACTGCTATATGCCATTCTTTGGGCCTTTATCGTAGGCAATCAAAAATTAAATGCCCAGAGAATAAAATATGATGATATTTTCCCACAACTGGAAGCTGGAAGGTATACTGAGGTAGAGGAACAGCTTCGAAACTACATGCTGGATAAGCGTAGTGAGGATGATGGAAATGCTCATTATCAAATGGCAAGAATGTTGGATCATTTTGCCTCTTCGATGAATGTAGTGACTGATTCATCAAGACTAATCGACTTGACAGATTCCTCTATTTATTATTACCGTAAGGCAAAAAGTCTGATAGATTACAAAGAGTTAAATAGAAATGATAAATACTATCAGGAATTCAAAAGGAGAGATCTGCGGTCTGGCGAATTTGAAATAAAACTTTCTGATGTTCAATTGGATATAGATAATCGTATTTCATCCATGCAAACGCGCGGGGAAAGTACATTTGTAATATCGCAGGCCTTACAATCAATTGAAAAAAATTACAAAGAGGCTCAAAGCATTTTCAAAAGACTTACAGCAAACCTGAATTCATTGGATGATTTAGTGGTGTCTATTGATGATCAAAAAATAAGTCAGTTGAATCAAATAATTGATTTAATGGATGAAATTGATCAAAACCAAAAATCAATTATTGAGGCGATTATTGTAATAGATAATGCAGGTTTTAGATTAGAAGACAATAGAAGGCAAATTGAAGATATTAATTTGGGTTTGAAGGATAACTCAAAAATATATCGAGGTAAACTTGATTTTTGGGATTATAAAAAATGGGCCAATAGCATTCTTGAAACATATGATCAGGAGTATGGTCCTCTTTTGAATAAAATGAAAAAACTGAGTATTCATTATTCCGAGTTAATGAATAAAGTTGAGAATAATGAGAAACTATCCGACTCAGAAGTATCATCTCTTAATGAAATCTTTGATCTAGATCCAATAAAGTCTATTGATCCTAATTCATTGCCATATAATTGGTTAATGTGGACTAAAAGTTTGATTGAATTTAAATACCTAACAGCACTGTCATTCAGGGGGATTGATTCAACCGAGGTTGATTTATTATTTCATCAAAGTGATACTTTAATGAAAGTTATAAATGGTATGGCAGAAGCATTGAACAGAATAGATCAATCCAAAGAGTACGCAAGCCAGAAGTATGGAGACTTTATTAGTGAGTTTGGTGGTATAGATGGGTTTATCAATTCGTATGAGACAGCCAGAGAATGGTATGTTGAAAGCAAAAAATCAACAGAGTACAGGTTCAACTATTGGAAAGACAAGGTAAGCTGGGGTATTTGTGAAAGTGATAGCATTTATTTAGTGGGTAATAAAACGCAATTTATCAAAGAAGGTAAATATGCTAAGTATACAGTAATGGATTCCAAAAAAGATGATAAGGGTGACCTATTTACTTTTGGCGTTATCAATGATGACAGCAGGCCAGCTGGATTTTTAGCAAAATTTGATAAGTCAAAGAATTGTGAGTGGGTGAGAGAGTTCAAACTATTGCAGTCGATACCAGAAATTTATGGTCAACATTTTGATGTAGGCTTCATCGGAGATAGCGAGGGAGATATCATATTCTATTACTATCTACAACAATCCATAGGAAAAGAAAACTTTAGAATTATAAATTATAGTTTAGAAGGTGAGCAAAATTGGTCAAAAGAACTATCGCTTTCTAAACAGCCATACAATATTACATACAATCAAATGTTGAGAGAAACCCTGGTTTTGCTTTATGATCAGGATAAAATTGCAACCCTTGACGGCTCAGAAAAAGGGTATTATGTGATTGATAGAGCCGGTAATCTACGATAGTAACTGAATCATTGTTCTTCATAGTTTATGTATTTTAAATAATAAAGGGGTATTATCGTAAGAGGTTCATTTTTAAAAAGAGCTGCCTAAATAGGGCAGTTTTTTTTATGCCTTAAAAGTTATACCAAACGGTTATTTGTCTATTTTTAGTAATTACTCCGATTTTTAAGTTACTAATGCTAAAAAATTTCATTAATGAGCAACGATCAAAATAGTCTACAGGACTATTTACTCCAGGGCGATAAAGAGGCGCTGGTTCAGTTATATAAAGATCACAGGTTGGAATTTATACAATGGTGCATACAGAAATATGATATCAGCAAGGACCAGGCGATGGAAGCGTACCAGGAGGCGGTGATCATTTTCTATGAGAATATAGTTTCCGGTAAACTGACTGATTTTTCAAGTTCTGCCAAGACTTACCTTTTTGCTATCGGTAAAAATAAGCTTAGGGAGTTCTTTCGGGCCAGCGTAAAAATGACCAACCAGGAGGATAGTCTGCTGGAATTAGTGCATGAGGATACGATAGATGACAAAGAGCCATTTTTTAAGATTATGGAGAAGAATATCCAGAAGCTCAATGAACGCTGCAGGGAATTATTGAATCTGTATTATTACAGGCAGCTATCGATGGATCAGATCACGGATCGGTTGGCTTATAAAAATGTGGATTCGACGAAGAACCAGAAATACAAATGTCTTAAGCAGCTGAGGGAATATTGCGAAGAGGAGGTGAGATCATGAGTTGGAATCAAAATGATATCGATTTGTTGGAAGCCTATCAAAAAGGTTTATTGTCAGAGCAGGAGAAAGTGCAGGTAGAAGCAAGGTTGGTAGAAGACCAGGAGTTCAAAAGCTTGTGGGAGGAATTGCAAAAATACCAGGCGGGTCTGCGTCATGCAGGTCGAAAGGCTCTAAAGGCGGAGCTTCAAGCATTGGAACAAAGCTTACCAGAGATCGAGACAGGCAAATCCGTTTCATTCTTCCGACCAAACCTCTGGCTGAGGGCGGCAGCTGGTATCACCATTATATTCGGGTTGGGCATACTGTTTTTCTTTCTGAATGATCAACCTGTTGATATTGATGGCTATCTGGAGCCCTACCCAAATATTGTATATCCTGTCGAGCGAGGTGCTAGTGAGGACAGTCCGGATGCAAGGCAGCTGGCCTACCAGGCTTATGACAGGGCGCAATATGAAACTGCAGTAGAGCGGTTTACAGCATTACCCGGTTTAGCCGCCGAAGATCATTTCTACTTGGGCCTGGCCTACATGCTGCAGGGAGAATATGCTGCTGCGGCCACCAGCTTTGAAAGCATGGTAGACGCTGGTACAGATTTGGCCCTACCCGGGCGCTGGTATCTGGGGCTCTGCTATTTGAAGCTTGACAATAGAGAAGCAGCAAAAAAGGCCTTGCAACCCCTAATCGACCAAAAAACATCATATGCTGAAAAAGCAGAAAATATTTTAAACCAAACCAAATGAAAGATGAAAAATATTAGTCTTGCAATACTACTCATTGGATTTTTAATTACAGGATGTGATAAAAAGCCAAATACCAGTTCACTAGAAAACAAAACAAATGATTCTATCAATTTAGTAAGGGATAAGCAGCACGATGTAGGGCATCCAGCTGATCCCCCGCCCCCATGCAGTCGATGTAATGATTTTATAAGCAGGTTGCCGAATGACACTTTACTTATAAAAAGTTTCAGGAATTATCATTTTGTAAAAGGTACTGATACCAATGACGAGGGAACAGAAGATGAATTTTATTATATGATCCATAAAAGTAAAGTTGATGCTGCTATCAGTGATGGTACCAAGGTTACTATTGATACTGTGGAGAGACATTACCTTGTTGATTGTGATACTATATATGATCAGCATCAAAAGGATAGTGCTTATATTTTTTTTCCAACAGGTACTGAATTATTATTAGTTAATAAAATTCTTAAAGTTGGGCAAGGAGACTTTACATTCAGAATTGGTAAGAATTTACTAGATTCAGCTAATAGACTGAAAAATGCCAGCCTTGTTAATGCCGGCTTTGTCAAAGAATCTAACAGCCTAACATCAAAGGGCTATTTAAGTCAGGACTATTATTTTTATCCGTCGAAATCACTTTCTGATGCTAGCAATAAGAATTCCTTCTATATGCATGTTGAACCAATGATGGTATTAAAGGAAATCCCAGAACTTGATCAAAATGGGAGGATGAAATATGATGCCAGTTACAACATGGACTTTGCAGTAGATATATTGTTGATTGGACACGATAAGAGTGATTATAGATTTCATGCATTAGGAAACCATGACCACAACCATTTAACAAAAGAAAATCAAATTAAACATTCACATGGAGGCGGAGGGAAACACCAACACTGACAACCAATGTGATTATTAACACCGGTAAAACTACTATCCAAATATCACTATCGTATCTACTTAAATTTTTACGATTCACAACCAAGCCCGCCCAAAAATAAGGGTGGGCTTTTATTTCATCTGCCCTGGCCAGGTAAGCTCTTTTGGCTTCTCCTAAGGCCGTTACAGCATTATCAGAATCTGTGTATTCTTCCAAAAAACCATCAAACAAAACCAACGCGGCATCATCATTTAAGGTCCATAAGCTGCTGATTACCGACTGTACACCTGCTGCCAGAAAGGCTCTGGAAAGGCTGATCACGCCCTCGGAAGAGGCAATTTCTCCCATGTTGGTTTCACATGCTGTTAATAATACCAGCCGGGCAGGAATTTGCATATTGAAAATCTCGTATTCGTAAAGCTTTCCATCATTTTCATCTTCCTGCTCGGTTCGGAATTCCAGGTAAGGGACATCTCCAGTTGCGGTACCGTGCACCGCCAGGTGTTGGATGCCATGGCTTTGACCGGCAGCCTTATAATTTGTCTCGGTAGCATTGATACCTTTAAAACTCAAGGCATCTAATGCCTTCTCGAACATCTGAGACTCTGCTTCCACCTTGCCAAGGTATTTGGGTAAATGATTTTCAATAGATGTGTTGAAGGCGAAACTTACTGCTTTTTCATTTCCATTATCTTCCTCTGTTATCTGCTTGCCCTCATAAGGAGCGAATGCGATATTGGTATGTCGTATCAGATAATCAGCATTAAAATAACTGTTGCCCGATTGATTATTGGGCAAAGCCTCAAACGGGATGGTCAATAATTTTTCGTCGGGTATTATGGTAATTTGCTTAGGTATATGATCTCTCAATATTGGCTCAAGTAGTACTTGATATAATTGATTGCCCGTTTGCTGAAATTGATCGAAAGATTGCCTTTGAGGATTCTTTACAGACTGAGAAAACTGGTTGATCAGTGAATCAAGTTCATTAGTAAGTTTAATCCTTAGAAATCTTTTATTAGACCCTTTTGAAGTCAAATAGATAACATCTTTACCCCAATGGTAATTAAGTATTATTTCGTCGTTGCCTGTGTCATACTGCTCTTGAAAAAATGCTTCTTCATAGGTATTTTGGTATTTGGAGATCCGATTGTCTACTTCTTCCAATTCAGTAAATAATGCAAAAATTGCTTCTGCATCCTTGCTTTTTAATTTCGATTCCTCGATTTGATTTAACAAACTACTTCTCTCCAATCTGAGGTGATCGGGTATACCCGAAGATTCAAATAATCTGGACTTTGACTTAATAATGGTTGCTTTGGCGTGATTAATGAGCATGGATGCCGTATCCACAAAATGATAGTCATTATGCTTCTTGTATAGGAAATAATAATAATCCAGAAGGCTAGTATAAGTGGGTTTAATATGCCTCGATAAAGTAATCTGAGCATTGTGATGCCGAACTGTTGGGCGATTATGAAGTCCTGCTTCTAAAGCAAACCAAAGGTATTGCCTGGCCAAATTTTCATATTTTGTACCTGTGCTTTGCTGAGCCTTCATTAAGTAGGCATTGCCCAGATATTCATATAACTCGTGCTCATCATAGGGATCTGCCATTTGCTCAATCCTTGGCAACTCTACCTTCTTATTGCCTGGATAAAGCTTTTGTAGAGCAAGGGTTAGTTGCCGAATTGCAGCCTCAGGTTGATTAAGTCCTAAAGCAACTTTAGCTTTCGTTTTGTATGCAAAAACCGAATCGCGTTTACTTTTCGCAAGTGTTAAATAGATATCAACTAAAGAATCTGCCGTTAGAAAGTCTTCCATGAGCATGTAAGTCCATGCCTGATTGATGAGGTTTTGAGAATTGGTATGGTAGGAATAAGGCGAGAAGGTTTCAATTTTTTTGTAATACTTGAGCGCATTTGCATAGTCCTTTTGCTGATTCCAGTAATTAGCCATGAGTGGGTAATAATAATTGACCTGGTAATAATTACCGGGACCTGCTTTTGACTCCATGATACTATCAGCCTTAAGTAAGTACTGTAAAGCTTTTGGGGAATACAATTCTAGATATATCATTGCGATAATATAATAAGCGTTGGCAATAGCAACGTTATCTAATAGCATTTCGCTTCTAGAGAAAAGGTCTTCCAACAAAAGTCCATATTGCTGCGCATTATCAATCTTCCCGATTGCTCTGTTAGCAACCAGCAGGTTATAATTGGTTTTATAATCAAATTCATTTGTATTTATCTCAGAAAGCATGTTTTCTGCTTCTTCGAAATAATAGATGGATTTATATGGGTCACCACCTGCATAGTACAGCCCTTCACCAATGGCCAGGTTAGCCTCAAGTAGTAATGTTTTATCAGAAATGCTTGCTGCGCCATCATAGGCTAGTTGGCCAAAATACACTGCCGAATCAGCATGATTTCTGTACATGAAAAGGCGGCTCAGCAATAGGTGATTTCTGATCATTAGACTATCACTTTGAAAGTCCTCAAGCTGTTGATTTGAAGTCTGCAGATAGGAGTAGGCATCATCATAGGCTCTTTTGTTTATTGATCGCTCAGCCTCTTTTTGCAGCTTCACGATCCGATCATGTTTGTCCTGCCCGGAAGCTAGTTGAGGAAAAATGAATAATGCGATAGCTAAAACGATGTACAGGAATTTCATACAATCAAAACAATTTGACAAGGTCTATCAATCACGACAAATTAGTGCTTTATCATTAATCCTGCTTCTTAGTTGAGCGTTATTTGCTTTGGTTTGGGTATGGCTCATTCTCAGCGTCACTCTAGATCATGTATATCTAAAGACATAGACTCTGAGTTCTTTGCTAGTAACTCTTAGCGCAATAAACCAAGAATACCATCAGTATATTGAAATTATTGATTTTGAAGATACTAAAACTAGGTCTTCTCTTTTAAGATTTACAATTATGCCCTTATATTGTTAAGTGATTTAGCAAAATCCACTACCAGCCTTGCTTATGTTGTTTACTGTTAAGCTTCTATTGCTTACCGTTATATTGAATTTAAGCTATTGCTTATCTTCATTGGCTTCTGGGAAACCTATCAATTTCCGTAAAATTGCCATGGATGAAGGGTTGCCGGATGCCTCTATACAAGCCTTTTATCAGGATGATTTAGGCCATATATGGATTGGCACCAGAAATGGCCTGGCACGGTATGATGGTGATGAAATATTGATTTTTGGTAAAGAGCAGGGCCTAGAAAACAGCTTTATTTTCCATCTCGCCGGATACCCAAGTGACTCGCTATTGTGGGTAGCATCGCGAGAAGGTTTATACACTTTTAATACCCTTACTGAACAGTTCACACTTGTGCCCTTGCTACAAGGTCAACAGCCAACCGTTTTTCGAACTATACTATATCAAAACCAAAAATGGGTTACAACCAATAGCGGCCTATTTCTAATAGAAGATGATAGCGTCACACATTATCGGGCTGACGACAATGACCCATTCAGTATTTCCGATAATTACGTGCTCAGTGCCCTGCCATTGGGGGATTCCCTGCTCATTGGTACAGAATATGGCCTTAATATGCTGGATGTAAAATCAGGAAGGTTTTACAGCAAGAAGAACCGTCCCGATTCCTGGCTAAGCCAAACAGATGATTTCATTCAATTCATTTACCAGAGAAAAAATGGTGAAATCTGGCTCTCGGCATTCAGGGATGAGGAAGGTGGCGGCCTGCACCGTATACTTCCGGATGGACAAATCGAAACCTATTTCAACGCACCGGATGACGAAAACTCATTGATGTATAATTATGCCGTATTGACCTTTGAAGAGGATATCGATGGCACCTTATGGATCGGTAGCAATGGGGCGGGTATCTCAATTTTTAATGATGAAACGCAAAGTTTTGTCAACATAAGGCATGACCGTAAGAATCCGGATGGCTTGAGTGACCCGGATGTATGGTCGATTTTTAAGGACCGAACCGGCTTGATGTGGATAGGAACCGATGGAGGTAGCATTAATTTATATCATCCGAGCTACGATAGGTTTCAAAAAATAAAGAACAACCCATTTGATGAAAGCTCCATCAATGCCGACCAGATATTAAGCACTACTGTTGATGATCAATACTTGTGGCTGGGTACAAACAGCAGTACAGGGCTGATAAGCATAGACCTTGAAGATGGAACCATCTACAATTTTCCTTTCAACAAGGATTACACAAGATCACTGTATGACAACACGGTTTATGCCCTGGAGAGCATAGGGGATTATCTATGGGTGGGCACCAATGCTGGCGGCTTAAGTCGACTAGATAAGCGTACCAATACATTCGAACATTTCTTTGAAGATACAAGTCAGGACGAAAAT
This sequence comes from Cyclobacteriaceae bacterium, assembly GCA_965227155.1. Lineage (GTDB taxonomy): Bacteria > Bacteroidota > Bacteroidia > Cytophagales > Cyclobacteriaceae > UBA6059. The sequence goes on along the minus strand of OZ245731.1, from coordinate 411,443 downwards.
ACCTGGCGCTACAATTACATTATCAGCCTGGAAGCTGATGAAGACTGGCTTTACCTGGGAACCCTCGGAGGGCTTGACCGGATAAATCAGAAAACCTTAAAGCGCGAACATTTAAAAAACAATGCCGAGATAGGCGGTGGGGCTATTATTTACATGGCAGCGCATGAGGGCATACTTTGGCTTTGCACTGAAAAGCATCTTTTACAATATGACCTTGCCAGCCAATCGCTTTTGGAGCCGGATGAAAAACTACTCACTAAAAGAATCAACTACCTATTGCACGGGCAATCGGCTATGTGGCTGGGCACTAATGAAGGCCTGATTAAGTCAGATCAGGGAGAGCTTAGAACCTATACCATAGCCGATGGACTCAGTAGCAATGTGATACAATCACTTGCAGAAGATAGCTATGGGAGAATCTGGGTAGCAACCAAAAATGGTCTGAATATGCTGGATGCTGCAAGTAACAATATAGTTCGATTTAATAGCCAAGACGGCATCTCCGATAACTACTTCAACCTGGCAGCAGTATGCCAGGACAGTCGAGGAAACCTTTATTTTGGCACAAACAGCGGTGTTACCCAATTTAAACCGGATCAAATTTCCTTAATGGAATTTAGAGAAAGTCCTATTTTGAAGCATGTAGAATTTTTAGGTGATGATTCAATCTCTAAAACCTCACTCCTTGGTTTACAGGAATTGGAGGTTGATTACAACGCCAATACTTTTGTGCTGGATTTTTTTGTTCCAAACTACATTCATCCCCAAAAGATGAATTTTAGATATCAGATTGGTCGGAAGGAACGAAATACCATTGATTTAGGAACTACCAGTAAAATTCAATTTGCCGATTTAAGCTCAGGAAAAAATGAATTGAATATCAGTGCCCAAAACAGGGATGGTGTAACTAGTCCAGAGTCGGCAAGCATTGTGTTGAGAATACTGCCTCCCTGGTGGCTGAGTAATACCGCCTATTTCATTTACGCCATTATAGTGTTAGGCCTGATTTTGCTGCGTGATCGGTATATTAAGGCTGAGAAGAAAAGACTAGAGCAAATTGTCATTGACAGAACTGCCACCATTAATGAACAGAAAGAAAAGGCGATCGAAGACAAAAACCTGATCGCAGCGCAATCAGAAAAGCTGGAGGAGATGGATAAGTTGAAGACGAGATTCTTCTCCAATATTTCCCATGAATTCAGAACCCCGCTCACGCTAATCCAGGGACCGGTGGATGCTATTTACCATAAAAGAATAAAAACGCCGGAGGCAATCGACAGGAATTTAAGTATTGCCCGGAAAAGTATCGAAACCCTCAGAAACCTGATTGATGAAATTTTAGAATTCAATAAGATAGAATCCGGTACGGCTAAAATCCCCTTCATACCCATCAACTTTAAAAGTTTCCTAGAAGAGCGGCTACCTGCTTACCAGCAACTGGCAGAAGATGGGGGCTTGCTTTTCCGCTTTCAATCCCCGGGCATACCTGAGCGGCGGATCATGCTTCCGGCAGATAAAATCAAGCACATTATCAACAACCTGCTATCCAATGCAGTAAAACATGGGCCAAACGGCAGTACCGTCACTTTATCAGTATCAGTCGATCAGGAGATGCTTGAGATTGCCGTTTCTGACCAGGGCGTTGGCATATCTGAGGAGGAAAAAAGCAAGGTATTCGATGAATTTTATCAGACGCAATATGGCAAACAGTTTCCCCACAGTTCCGGTATTGGGCTGGCGTATGTAAAAGAGCTCACTGAAGCCCTCAATGGTAGTATTCAAATTGAAAGTGAGCCCGGCGAAGGGACTACCTTCCGGTTTTTGATGAAAGTCAAATATTTCGATGGTGTGGAAGGCATGAGAAGTGAAGAAAGCTACGCTGATGATATCCCTGAGATTCTAAAAAGCGAATACCTTCACCCCAATAAAAGAATCCTTATCGTGGAGGATAACAAAGAAATGTCTGATTACCTCTTCGAAATTTTAAGTAGTCAATTTGAAATACAGACTGCTGAGGATGGCGTTGTGGCGCTTGAAATCCTCAAAGAATTCGATGCTGATGCCATTATTTCTGATCTTATGATGCCCAGGCTGGGTGGATTGGAATTGCTAAAGCGTGTAAAAAATGATCCGAAGCTTAGGCTTAAATGTTTTTTGATCCTGACTGCCAAGACCAGCCAAGAAACTAAAATTGAAGCACTTGCATTTGGTATCGATGATTATCTGACTAAGCCTTTTAGTCCCATAGAATTGGAAGTAAGGGTAATAAATCTGCTTAACAATCAGTATCAGCGGTCACTGGCTTTATCTGCTGAAGAAGATAATGAAAGACAATCACCGTTGATTAAAGATTTGATCAAAGTGATAGAATCCAATATTGAAAATCCGGATTTTGGTGTTTTTGATCTTTCTGAAGAGGCTGCCCTAAGTGATAGGCAGTTGACAAGGTTGCTGAAGAAGTCAGTCGGGATGACACCAGCTTTATTGATCAGAGAAGTTAAACTTCAAAAAGCCAAATTATTGCTGGAGCAAAAAACCTTTAGGTCTGTGGCCGAAGTTAGCCATGCGGTGGGTATGAGCAAGCCATCTTATTTCAGTAAAATCTATCTCGATCGATTTGGAAGAAAGCCTTCGGAGTATTTGAATTGATATTTATGTTAAGAACATTTTTCGGAAGCCTGTTGATTTATTGCTTTTGGTTAAATATCAATTGCGTAGGACAGTCAAATCCCATTCAAATCACAGAAATAGGTACTCCTTTTATTGATATTTATCCACCTGAGCAATATGGTGCACACAGCCAAAATTGGGATATCATTCAGGATGGAGATGGCTTAATGTATTTTGCCAACACATCAGGGCTACTCATATTTGATGGTTATACATGGCGAAAAATCAATAATCCTAATGGGAACACAGTGCGGTCCCTGTGTATGTGCGATGGTCGCATTTATGTGGGTATGACAGGCGAAGTTGGTTACCTTGAACCTAACGATCAGGGTTTGCTGGGCTTTGTTTCAATCAAAAATAGATTGCCGGAAAAGGATCAAAACTTTAAGGCCTTATTTACTGCAAAATGCGCTGATGGGTATGTTTATTTTCAGTCTAGTTACGACCTGTTTATCTACAATATCACTAAGGATGAGTTTACCATCGAGCATAATGCAAATGGATATTTGGATTTGATAGAAGAGGACTCTTCAATTTATGTTTGGAAGTCTGGTGATGGGCTAAGGGCTTATGACGGCTCTGCTTCAAAGCTGGTTTTGAGTGGTGAGGCCATAGCATCAAGTGTGCTTGATATGGATAAGCTGGACAAGGAGATCTATCTTTTGACTACATCAAAAGGATTTTACATCTGGAATCAAAGGGAGCCCTCACCTTCAGTTTGGCGAATGCCGGAATTACCCAGTGATATCAGTTTTGTGCAAACACAAATTATTGATGAGAAATACATCATCACTGCAACAGCCAAAGATGGAATATTGGTATTTGACATTTCAGGGCAGCTAATCCAACAGTATGATAATGTTGATGGTCTTCCTTCAAACGCCATTAGATCTATTTTTATCGACAGAGATAAGAATCTGTGGGCTGCTACCAACAACGGAATTCTATTAATACACATCAATGCTCCATTTACCCTGATCGACAAAAGACATGGTCTTGTGGGTTCTATGATACATGCTTTTGATCATCAAGACAGATGGTATATCAGCGGTTATTCAGGTCTCTTTTCAGAAAAAGTAGATGGTCTAGCAATTGATAATAATATTTCATTTGAGCAATATGATCTGCTGAATTATTCAGCATGGGTTTTTATTGATCGTGACGAGGATCTTTTATTGGGCACAAAAAATGGCCTTTTGCAGGTGTTTGATGATCGGGTAGAATCCATTTATTCAGGTGAAACGATTTGGTCAGTACTACATTCCTCAGATGAAAGTTTTCTCATTGGAGGCTCAACAGCAGGTAATTTTCATGTATTTAAGAAGGTATATGGCCAATGGCAATACACCGGACTGCTTAAGGGCATCAATAATTTTAATGATTTCATGGAAGAGGAAAGTGATGGCAGTATATGGATGACTGATTCAGGGTCAGGTGTATTTAGGTTTAAGGTTAATGAAGCCAAGGACTCTGTCGTTTGGCTGAAAAGCTACGGACTGGAAGATGGTTTGCCTGATACTTTGGGCAATAGAGTATATCGGCACTCAAGTGGTCTTAAGTTTTTGACCAGGCAGGGGATTTATACTTATGATCTTGAAATAGATCGTTTCAAAAGAGATGAAACTTTTTGGCCATTGATTGGTCCTGATCATGCCTTTCGGTTTGTTGAGGTGCCCGGAGAGGGTATCATGTTTGTAGCGGATAGCCTGGGGAAGGGCTTTTTAAGAAAAGCTGAAAAAGGCCATTATGTATTAGAAAGCTCTGTATTCAAAAAAATTGAAAATTACGAATCTGAATATGTATGGTCTCCCGATAGTAATCATGTCATGATATTAGGCTCAAAGGGTCTGGTTCATTTTAACCCAACGTATTCAGCTACGCCTGTCGGTAATTTCAAAACTGTAATCAGATCTGTACATACGACCAAACCTTATGATTCACTGATATACGGAGGCAATCAGGACTATCAACCCCTGCTCAACTATGATTTTAACGCTATCCGACTGGAATACACTGCTATTTTTTATGACGAACCCAATGCCACCAGGTTCCAATATAAGCTGATCGGTTTTGATGACCAATGGTCAGAATGGTCAGAAACTAGGGAAAAGGAGTATACGAACCTGCCTCATGGGGACTACATCTTTCAGGTGCGGTCCAAAAACATCTATGGTAAGCTGGGAGAAGTAGATGAGTTTAAATTCACAATAATTGCACCGTGGTACCTGACGCCATGGGCCTACCTGCTTTATTCGATAATACTAATAGGCATAATAGCCCTGATTGTGCAGCTGTATAATCGAAAACTTAAGCTTGAAAATGTGAGATTGGAATCCGTCATTCAGCAGCGAACAGCAGAAATCACGCGGCAAAAAGACGCTGCCATAGCTGACAAAAAAATCATTGAGCATCAGACCAGGGAGCTTCAAAAACTTGATCGCGCTAAATCCCATTTCTTTGCCAATATCTCTCATGAACTTAGGACACCAATCACGCTGATAAAGGCACCCATAGAGCAGGTCATTAATTCTGAAAATTTGCCAGATGAGGTGCTCCAAAAATTAGAAGTAGCTGCCATCAATGGAGATCGTTTAGAAGCCCTGGTAGAAGAAATATTGGATCTGGCCAGGTTGGAAGCTGGTAAGATGCCCATTCATTTGAATCCTGTTGATTTAAGGGTATTATTAGAAGAAATCGTATTAAGGTATAAAGCTAGAGCCAATGAATTAGGTATCCATTTAGTGCTGAATTATCAGCTTACCGAGACTGAAGCCCAGCGATTGATTGACCAAAATAAGGTAACCAAGATTATCGATAATCTCTTGAGTAATGCCTTGAAATTCTCAAAGGAGAATGACCGAATTACTATCACCGCAGCTTCTGATGATGGAGATAAATTGACCATTACAGTAGAGGATACCGGAGATGGAATTCCCAAGGATGACTTACCGCACATATTTGATCGTTTTTATCAGGCTGCACAGCCGATGGGCCAGGCAAGTGGAGGAACAGGCATCGGTTTGGCGCTTTCTCAAGAATTGGCACATCTGATGGGAGGTTCGATTCAGGTAACCAGTGCATTGGGACATGGAAGCCGGTTTGAATTCAATTTTAACCCGGAAAAGGCTAGCACTTCAACTACTTCAATCGGTAGTATTGGAGAAGTAGACCATTATCAGGTAAAAGAAATAGAAAAAGTAATTCAGGAATACATAGTCCATTTTCAAATAGAAAGGCCAGTATTAGTTATAGCAGAAGACCACCCGGAGATGCGTGGTTTTTTAAAAGAGGTTCTTTCCCCATGGTTTAATGTAATTGCATTTCCTGATGGCAAGGAAGCACTTTCGTTTTTGCAATCAAACAATGTGGATATCGTAATCTCCGACATGATGATGCCTCAAATGGATGGACTGGAGCTTTTACAACGCATCAAAAATGATGAGCTTCTCTCGCGCAATTCTATTGTGATGCTAACTGCCCGCTCTGCAGATGAAGATAAATTAACAGCACTGACCATCGGTGTTGATGACTATATTACCAAGCCGTTCAATGTTGCTGAGTTACTTGTCAGGATCAAGAATATCCTGAAAAACCGGATGCAAAAGCCAGAAGTATCAAAAACCCTACATGACCTTTCTGCAGATCAGCAGTTTATAGAACGGCTCAAGCAGTTAGTTTTAACTAATCTCAACAGCTCTATTCTGACGGTTAGTTTCTTGGCTGATCAGTGTGCCTTAAGCGAACGTCAGCTACAGCGCAAAATCAAATCTATTTCGGGACTTTCGCCCAGGGACTTCATCAAGGAAATCAAATTGCATGAGGCGAGAAATAGGCTAGTAGCTCGAAAAGTCTCAACAGTAGCTGAAGTAGCATACGCAATGGGTTATAATGACCCCCAGAATTTTTCCAGACATTTTGCAGATCGTTTTGGATCACAACCTTCTGAATTATTGAAATAAAAAGCAGCCAGGATAGGTGAATATCCTGGCTACAACATCAAAGTATGTTTATTTATTTTCTAAAAATACATCTAAAATTGTTTGAAACTTCTAGAGGTTTACTGGAATGGGCTTTTATATCGCCGGAGCCTGATACTTTTACGTAATCACTATCATCATCACCACCATCACTTAGCCACTCCCAGTTATTATCGATATTTGTTAAAGTAGGAACTGTGGAAGCTGCTCCATACCACTCAGCCCATGTTGGTAGCATTGCGTCCATTTTAGTACAAGCCGTTACGGCTTCAAACCAAGGCATTGAAGGGTTTTCATCAATTTGTATACAGTACTTGTTATTAACAGAGGCAAACCCTTCAGGGCATGAATTTATAGGTGAAGTTAGTGAAAAACCTTCTGGCCATCCCGTTTCAGATTTAGGTCCATAAAAGATTTTACTGTCTATAGAAAAATAATAGTCACCTACATTACCTAATGATTCAGTTGGTTCTGTACTTCCCGATAATATAGTATTTCCATTCATACCATCTGAGCCATTATCACCCTTTAGTGATATACCCTCTGGCCAACTAAATCGTTTGGGACCAAAAAGAGTAAGTGTATTGGTGTTAATATAAAAATCACCTTGACTACCTAATGTTACAGATGGGTCCATTTCCCCGCTCAATATAGTATTTCCATTTTCTCCCTGTGGTCCCTGAGGACCAGTTGGCCCGGCAGGTCCTATAAGCGCAACTCCAGATGGCCAGTTACCGGCTGCTTTAGGTCCGAATAGAGTATTTGAAGTGGTATTGATAAAGAAGTCCCCATCTACACCATCGGAAGCGGTAGGATTAGTTGTTGCAGTAATTATAGTTTTTCCGTCCGCTCCGTTAACTCCCGGCGCACCGGTATCACCCTTGTCACCCTTCGGTCCAGCGGGTCCGGCAACACCGGCGGGTCCAGCAGGTCCCTGAGGTCCAGTTGGCCCGGCAGGTCCCACAAGGGCAACTCCTGTGGGCCAGCTACCGGCTGCTTTAGGCCCGAATAGGGTATTTGAAGCAGTATTGATAAAGAAGTCCCCATCTACACCATCGGAAGCGATAGGGTTAGTTGTTGCAGTAAGTATTGTTTTTCCGTCCGCACCGTTAACTCCCGGCGCACCGGTATCACCCTTGTCACCTTTCGGTCCAGCGGGTCCGGCAACACCGGCGGGTCCAGCAGGTCCGGCAGGCCCAGAAGGTCCCACAAGGGCAACTCCTGAGGGCCAGCTACCGGCTGCTTTAGGTCCGAAAAGGGTATTTGAAGCGGTATTGATAAAGAAGTCCCCATCTACACCATCAGAAGCGGTAGGGTTAGTTGTTGCAGTAAGTATTGTTTTTCCGTCCGCTCCATTAGCTCCCGGCGCACCGGTATCACCCTTGTCACCTTTCGGTCCAGCGGGTCCGGCAACACCGGCAGGTCCAGCAGGTCCGGCAGGCCCAGCAGGCCCAGCAGGTCCTATAAGTGCAACTCCTGAGGGCCAGCTACCGGCTGCTTTAGGTCCGAATAGAGTATTTGAAGCGGTATTGATAAAGAAGTCCCCATCTACACCATCGGAAGCGGTAGGGTTAGTTGTTGCAGTAAGTATAGTTTTTCCGTCCGCTCCGTTAGCTCCTGGCGCACCGGTATCACCCTTGTCACCCTTCGGTCCAGCGGGTCCGGCAACACCGGCAGGCCCAGCAGGCCCCTGTGGTCCTGGAGGGCCAGAAGGTCCTACAAGTGCAACTCCTGAGGGCCAACTACCGGCTGCTTTAGGCCCAAAAAGGGTATTTGAAGCGGTATTGATAAAGAAGTCCCCATCTACACCATCGGAAGCGGTAGGATTAGTTGTTGCAGTAAGTATTGTTTTTCCGTCCGCTCCATTAGCTCCCGGCGCACCTGTATCACCCTTGTCACCTTTCGGTCCAGCGGGTCCGGCAACACCGGCGGGTCCGGCAGGCCCCTGTGGTCCTGGAGGGCCAGAAGGTCCCACAAGTGCAACTCCTGAGGGCCAGCTACCGGCTGCTTTAGGTCCGAATAGAGTATTTGAAGCGGTATTGATAAAGAAGTCTCCATCTACACCATCGGAAGCGGTAGGGTTAGTTGTTGCAGTAAGTATTGTTTTTCCGTCCGCTCCATTAGCTCCCGGCGCACCGGTATCACCCTTGTCACCTTTCGGTCCGGCGGGTCCGGCAACCCCGGCAGGTCCAGCAGGTCCGGCAGGCCCCTGTGGTCCTGGAGGGCCAGAAGGTCCCACAAGCGCAACTCCTGAGTGCCAGCTACCGGCTGCTTTAGGCCCGAATAGAGTATTTGAAGCGGTATTGATAAAGAAGTCCCCATCTACACCATCGGAGGCGGTAGGATTAGTTGTTGCAGTAAGTATTGTTTTTCCGTCCGCTCCGTTAAGTCCTGGCGCACCGGTATCACCCTTGTCACCTTTCGGTCCAGCGGGTCCGGCAACCCCGGCGGGTCCAGCAGGTCCGGCAGGCCCAGCAGGTCCGGCAGGCCCAGCAGGTCCAGCAGGCCCCTGTGGTCCTGGAGGGCCAGAAGGTCCCACAAGCGCAACTCCTGTGGGCCAGCTACCGGCTGCTTTAGGTCCGAATAGGGTATTTGAAGCGGTATTGATAAAGAAGTCTCCATCTACACCATCGGAAGCGGTAGGGTTAGAAGTGCCGTTTAATACAACCTGTGCTGATACTGCTACGCTGATAAGCATAACCACTATTAATGCACTAAAGAATATCCTGACTTTCATAATTTATTATTAGGCTTTTACTTCACAATTATTTTTTGAAACAGCATCTAAAAGCATTTGAAACCTCAAACACATCGAAGCTGTCATCATTTTCAATGGACTGAAAACCAACAACTTTTGCATTGTTGCTTTTATCGTCTCCACCATCGTTTAGCCATTCCCAGTTATCGGTAAGGTTTGGGATTTCAGAACCTGAGGTATGAGCTGCGTAGTACCATTGATTCCAGGTACAGAGTTCCGCATTCAGATTGCCACAAGTTATTGCAGCCTCAAACCAATTCTGAGGGCTGTGCTCTGTGATTTCAATACAATAACTATCATTTATACTTACAAATCCTTGAGGACAGGGCTTGTGAATGTTTCCACTCTGATTGGCGTATAAAGCAAATGGCACGGAAAAAAGCTGCTGACTACCAAGTAAGGAATAATTTGTACCCCCATCTGCATCCATTGAAACTTCTAGAAAAAAGGGGCCATTTGACCAATCAATTGATGCTATATTTCCGCTTTCAACAATTCCATTACCAACCTGTAGGCTAAATATACCGGCTGAGTTAGTCGTTATACTAAAGGATTCTGAATAACTAATCTCACCATCTTCACTACCTTGTTTTATAGCTAGAAATATTCCAATATTTTGATTTGCTATAACCTCACCTTGAGCATCAACAGCGAGGGCCTGATAATTAAATTTGTCTGGTGCCTGTCCTAGAACCTTACCGGCATAAAGAAGGAACATGGCCAGAATAAAAAGATTTTTCATGTTGGTCATTTTATTATTGTATGAGTATTATTTTTCCTGATTTTATCAATTCACCTCTTTTGTCGAAAATTTGAAGTATGTAAGTGCCGCTGGCATATTGATTTAGGCCAATGGATATAGAACTTTCACCAGAAGCCATGTTCCACATGTTACCAAGGCGTCCGTTTAGGTCATAGAGCTTAATTTCCAGGTTTTGATCTGATATGCTACGCTTTATTATTAGTTGATCAGAAGTGGGATTTGGGAAATAGGATAGTTGCAAGTTCTCGTTGCTAAACTCAGAAATACCTGTAACCAGTTTAATAGGAAACCCCAGAAAGCCCTCAGCTAGTGATAAGTCTTCAATCTGGTATTCTGCAATAGCAGGTTCGCCGAGATTGAAAACAATTGCACCTACTCCATTTTTTGTAATAGTAGTACCCCCCGCATTGATTACATTTTTCTGTATCGTTTGACAAAAACAACTATGTAAAGCTGTTAGAGAAAGGCTAGTGATGCATAGTATTAGGATACATGCTTTAGAAACTATTAAAGACTTAAAATAATCAGATAAATAAATTGAATTGGAGTGAATAGGGTGCATAACTTTCTCGATATTTTAACTGATGTAAATGTATCAGTCTCCATATCTAGAAACCCGACAATATTCCCCCTCAAATCGGACGAATACTACCAATTCAATTAAAAAATCAGCAATGGCTTCTTCTAAAACCTTTTGAAACTAGTAGAATTTCAGGTGCTGAAATTCTTTATACAATAAGTTAATAAGATCCTTTATATAGCAATATCCAAATGAGTAAAATGAAAAGGTTATACCTTCACCCTATCCCCGGCAAATACCAGTGAAACCGCACCGCCAGCAGTCGCAAGCCTATCACGAAACAAACCGTGACCAGGATAACCATATCCTGAGGGACTATGAAAAACTGAAGCAACAAATAAAGCGCACCACCTGCCAGGCAGGCAGTTGCATATATTTCCTTCCTAAAAATTAGCGGTACTTCATTACTCAACACATCCCGCACTACACCACCAAAGCAAGCTGATACTGCACCCATAATAATTGCTACCACAGGAGATAAGCCAAAAGCCAGCGTTTTTTGAAGACCTAGTACGGTGAAAATGCCTAATCCTATTGAATCAAAAAGAAACATGGTACGACGTAGCCTCATTATGTATTTCTTGAATAGAAAACTGCATGCAATTGCAAGCACCACTACCAGCAGATAGTTGGTATCGGTTAACCAACCTACAGGTCGAGCTCCAATCAATACATCGCGTGTTGTTCCACCACCTATAGCGGTGACCAGGGCAATCACCGAGGCACCAAAGAGATCAAGTTTTTTATCAGATGCTGTGAGTGCTCCGCTAATGGCGAATACAAATGTGCCCAGCAAATCCAGCGTGTAAATGAGATTCATATGCCAAAGGTAGGAGAAGGGGTAGAATTTACCCGCGGTAGTTAATATTGACTATGCAGTTATAGATCGCTCATATTTAATTGCTAAGAATTTCAAGGAATCATTCTCCTATATCTGAAAATGTAGTCAAGCTTTTATATTGACTTATGTAACTATTATTACAATTGGTCAATTAAATCATTGATTAGTGCAATTATAATTCCCTAATGTCGGAAATGGGGTCAAATATGTCGGGATTTTGGCTATCCATATGGCGTAATTTGGTCCTTTGTTAAATCATTCAATTTAGAGTTTTGGTCTAATAATTCTTGCAGTTCTAATAAGTATTACAAGAACAATCTATATGCATTTCAATCACCAACCTTACCTATTTACATGCATTATGTTTTTTCTTGCTGTTAGTATACAAGCCCAAGATCTTGAGAACATAGACGAGATACCTCTGATACGTACCACCGGAGGTATCGGCTTTCGGACCATGTATACTGAAACCAATGACCCTACCAATCAGCGGGAGCCCTGGTTCTGGCAGTTTAATGCCAATCTCAACCTCAATCTCTTAGGTGTTATTGATGCGCCTTTCTCTTTGGTACTTAACAGCCAGGAAAACCAGGTCAACCAACCTGCATTACCTACCCAATTTGGATTAAGCCCCACCTACAAAAGTATTACCGCCCATGCCGGCTATCGCACCATGCGATTTTCTGATTACAGTCTGGGGGGCTTGATGTTTTTGGGGGGCGGTGTAGAAATTAAACCTAAAGACCACTGGCTGTCGGGTTCTGCCATGTACGGCAGATTCTCAGAAGCCCTGCAACCTGTGGAAGGGTTGGGCCTGGGACAATACGAGCGAAAGGGCTATGGCCTTAAACTCAATGCAGGGGATAATAAAAACTATGTGAGTCTCATCGGATTTCGGGCCAAAGACTTACCGGGGACCTTAAATACGGAAATGCTCAGTGAAGATGTAGCTCCACAGGATAATTTAATATGGTCTGTATTAGCAGGAAAGCAATGGGGGAGGCTCAACCTACGCACCGAGTATACGTCCAGCGCTCTGACACGTGATACCAGGGAAAGCGATTTGATCCTCAATGACTTTAGTTACTACAACAACTTGGGTGGTTTCTTTGAAGCCAACGCTACCACTATCGTAAGGTCAGCATTTACGCTGGATGCAACCTATGCTATGGATAACTATAACCTGCAGTTTGGGTACACCAGGGTAGCGCCTGATTTTGCTTCGCTGGGTGCTACTTCCATAAATGATGATTTGGAGGAGATCAGCGGTGGTATAGGCTGGCAAATGCTTAACAATACATTAAATGTAAATGCGAATGTGGGTGTACAAAGGAATAATCTTGATGATAAAGCTGCCGAGGGAGTCCGAAAGCTAATCAGTGCAGTAAACATCTTCTGGATGGCCTCCGAGCGGTTGAATTTCAATGGTACGTACAGCAATTTTAATTCCAATACTATACGTACAGCTACTATTGACAGTGACACATTGGAGTTTTTCCAAGTTACCAATAATGGCTCTTTGACTACCATCTATAGTATTGGTAATGCTTCTCTTCCCCAGACGCTTGTTCTCAATGCCAATTACCAAGAAGCTACCGATTCCGATAATAATGAAAATGATGCGATCAATGCCAACCTGGCTTATACCATAAGTTTTCCTGACCCAAGGCTATCAGGTACGATTTCTTATAACTATAATTTAACAGCATCCAATATGATGGACATAGCTACTGTGGGTCCGTCATTGAGTATTGTAAAGGGTTTTAAAGGCGGGTTAACAACATCGATCACGGGTTCATCCCTCACCAGCAATATTGATGGAGAAGAAACCTCGGGGTTAACCAATGTCAACTTTTCAGCAAGATATTCTTTGAAAAGCAAGCATAGCTTTGGCTTTACATATCTATATATCGAGCGTGCAAGCCAAAGGGATGGTGTTGCTTCAACCAATGAAAGCCGTGCAAACTTCAACTACAATTTTAGATTCTGACCATGACTAAACTGAAAGCTACATATCGCTCCCGGTCTCTGATCTATTCTTGGTTAGTAGTAGTGATACTGCTCTGTAGTGCTTCTGATTTGCTAGCACAATTGCGCACACCGGTTCAGGCTAATCTTACAGTTCTACCTCCTTACAGTACTAGATATAATAATTATGTATCCCCAGTATCCAACATCATGCGGGCTGTCATTAACCTCACTGACCTGCAGGAACCTACCCTTGATGTAAGACTATCCTTAATCATAGAAGGGGGTGGTATCCGGTTACAAACACGGGATAATTACATTCCACCGGCACCCATTACATTATCTCCCGGTATGCCTGCTATTATTGAAGGCAGCCAGTGGGTAGAATATTTCAATGATGCTAACCTTGAATTCTTCGGTACGAGTCGAGAACAGTTTGTTCGCGAAGGTCGGTTTCCGGAGGGCATGTACACATTTTCTATTGTAGTTAGAGAATATCAATCGGGTAAAATTGTATCCAATCCTGCTAACGCCATTGTCTGGTTGAAACTCAATGACCAACCAACCATCATATCGCCTCGTATTGGTGAGGCTATAGCCATTCAGGGTCCACAAAACATCTTCTTCCAATGGCAGCTCAACAGCCCAAACGCTTCGGGTATACCATTTACCCCTATGTATCGGTTTTTCCTTTATGAATTGATCAGCGAGGAGGTAGACCCAATTTATGCACTGGAAAATGGCCAAACCATATTAGTGTACGAGTCGCCTGACTTGATGACCACCAGCCTTACGTATACGCTTGCCAATCCTACCCTTGATTTAGGCAAGAAATATATGTTTCGGGTACAGGCATTTGACCCCTCTGGTCAAAATGAGTTTAGAGACAATGGCTTTAGCCCAAATGCATGGTTCTATTATGGTTATCCTAATGAAGGGGCTATTCCCTTAAATGCTCCGGAGAACGAATACAAATTCACTTCTGACGACCTGCAACGATTCATTTTTGCCGCACCGGATAAACTTGTTGATGATCAGCGGTATCGTTATGAATTTAAGATTGTAGAGCTGGAAGATATTAAAGACGATGCTACTGCGGCTTTGGAAATTGGGCCATATTGGTATTCTGAGAATACGCCACCTACTTTCCAGGCTGATCAATATGTGATTGATGTAAGACAAAAGGAGTTCACGAAGCAGCAGGCCTATGCCTGGCAGGTAACTGCCTTCACAGGAGAGCAGGAAATTGCAAAATCCGAAATAAGAAAATTTAGCGGCCCGCCGGCTGTAGATTATTTCCTTGCCGGTAAGCATAGGGTCATTGCAACTGATATCACAAACACAGACCTAAGTAATCTTGCTGGCTCCGGTAGAGTGAAGATTTTCCAAAATGAAGAAGATACTATTTATGCAGAGGTAGAATTTGAGGGCTTGCGGGTAGAAGATGCAGCTGGAAGATATGTGCTGCAGGAAGGGGAAATTAATTATGAGCTTGAAAATCCACTAACCTTTGATTTAGATCCAAGAAATGAGCTTAATGCTCCGGCAACTTTTAATGGCCTTGCGATCAAGTTAGACAAAAGAGACCTGGAAGTAAGAGGCTATGTTGGGTATCCTATGCCGTTGCCTGTATTAGGTGGAAGCGAACAACCTTTTATTAAGACCAAAGAGGATTGGTTAAACTTCAACGACTATGTGCCAAAAGGTAATATCGAGCTTGGGGAAGTAAATTCATTTGACCTTCTTGATCCTTTTGGATTTAAAATAAGTTTCGAAGAGACCTCAGCAATTCAAGTATATATTGACGAATATGAATTAGCACTTAACGGTTATGTAACCGTTGTGGAATCTGTTGTAAACCCTGATGGGGAAACAATCAGCTATCCTTTCCAGAATGCTGATCAAATTGATTATCTGAATATTGATAGGCTTGACAACAATATCATCAAGCCAATCGAAGAGATGGCCATTACACTCAGCAATTATGGATATATAATTGACTTATCTGAAAATAGATCACCTGATCAAATTGAATATGATGATTGGAAAGGGATTCTTCTTAAAGATGTGGAATTATCTCTTGCCACTGATTTTGATCCTTCTGGTCAATTGACCTTGAAAAAAGGTTATAATATTGATTTCCAGGGTCAGCAAAATACTGCCCTCATTGATGGGGAGGGCTTAGATTTTAGCTGGGTTCACGATTTTCAAAATGAATATGTAGGAAAATTCAATGACTTCTATTTACGTTTTGGAAAATTCAATCTTGATATCGTTGATAGTGAAGTTGAAAACAGCGGGATTGATGGTGCTATCGTAGTACCTTTTATTAATCCCAATGAGGACCAATCTATAAGTTTACCGATAACCGCTGAAGGCCTGGGGCAGGGATATTTGAATCCTGGATTGGAAAATACCACTTTCACTTTTAACCCTGAAGGAGGAGAGAATCAGGTAATTCTTACTGTCAGAAGAGCTGTATTTGAAGGCAATGACAGGTTGGATTTAATTACAGATGTGAGAATTCCAGCACTTAATGTTAATCTACCTTCAGTTAAGGATTTTCATATTTACGGAGATTATTTTATAGGGTTTGGTGAACGAAATGGTTCCTTCAGACTACCAAATAGGCCAGCGGTAAAGTTCCGTAATCTCAATATGAACCTTCTGGAGATTGGTGCAGCGGTAAACAATGGCCGTTATCTATTCAACTATAATACTGAATTGAAGATGGGAGAGGGATTTGGTGATCCCGATGGTAAAACACCTGAACTACAATTTGTAAGTGTATCACCAAATAGAGACTCCAATTTAGCAAGAGAAGTAGTTGGTAAGGATTTTCCTCCATCTCTACCCATACCCGAATTGCCAGGCATATTGGATCAAGAGTACTTATATGTCGATAATATGACTGTCGTTTACAAAAGTGCTCTATTCAATTATGAGTCTACTATGTCATTCCAGAGAGATGATCCTGATTGGGGTACCGTGTTTCGTGGCGAGATCAAAGGTCAGTTAAATCAACCAGGCATAGTGGAAATGGGGGGCAGTGTGGTATATGGCAATAAAGAGGATACGGAGTATTTCTATCTGGATGCATTTGGCGTAGATAAGACTGGAATTGGTAAGCCATTAATACCTGGAATCGTAAATATTGTGGGTTTTGAAGGTTGGCTCTTTAAAAACATGAGTCTTACAGATGGGGAATTGGTTATTGACAAACAAAATGAATTTGGAATAAATCTCTTTGCCCAGTTCATTGATGCTAAGACCAGTGGTGCAAAATACCAAATGGATGGTTCAATGGAATACACTTCAAAAACCAAAACCTTTGGTGTTTCAGGTGACATATCATTTATAAACCAAAATGTAAGATCAGCAACAGACTATAATAGCATAGCTGGTAAAGCGCAGGAAGACTTGAAGAAAGAAGCTGCCAAACAGGTTGTTCAACGTGCTATGGAAGTCATTGGTGATATTGATGAAACAATAAGCGCCGATGGTACCGATGTAAGAATTCAGGCAAATACAACAAAAAGCTCTTTAAGCATTTCAAAAGGTAATTACACTGCATCAGTAGATGCAGATATAAGTGGTGTTCCAATGCTGGGTGGCGGCATAAAAAAAGGTGCTGATGACGTAAAAATATTAAGTGATGGTAGTAATTCGGTTAGCCTACAATATGCTAATGGTTCACTAGAGACAGATCTTCGCTATCAGCCAAATACAGGTGGAGTTTTTGATATGACAGGTGCGGATTATGAATTTCAGGCCAGTACTAATAGTATGGCTAATTCAGTAAATCTATCTCTTCAAGCCAATGATGAAACGTCAGAGAACCTTACTGTATATCCTACAGCAAATAATGGAAAATATGAATTAGAACTAGGAAACCTAGAATTAGAACTGAATGGGTTTTTTGCAGATGATAAGGCTGATTTGTCAATATCAAGTGGAGCTGACCGGTGGAGTGTGTTATATAACAATATTGCAAAAAGTGGAAAGCTAACCAAAAGATATAGTGTTTCAACAGGCACTTTGTTTGTAGAAGCTGATTTTAGCCAGAATGAGACTCAGCAAAGCTTAAAAGCACAAATTGGAAACAATTCGATATCATCCAGAGCCAATAGTTCAGGAATAGCTGTAGAAACTACTGTTAATGGTAATTTATTGACGTTAGCCTCCGATGGTGCGGAAGTTTGGCAACTAAATTACGTTGCTTCAGACCTGGAATGGATTGGTAGCTGGAATGATAGCCAGGCAACATTAACTATTGCTCAAAATGGCACTACAGAAACCATCACTGAGTTCCCTTATAGTACTTCTGCCTTTACTTTTACAACTTCGAATGAACAGTTGATTGTCTCTACTGAAAATGAAACTGAGGCAAGTTTATTTTTAGCTGGTGGAGGTATAGTTTCAAAAAGCGTACTAAAGGTATCCGCAGATACTCGAAATAAACTCTCAGCGGATATTGAAAACGAAGCTAACGTTACTGTATTACCTGATCAAATATTAGCGGGTTGGGAAGATTTCAGAATCCAATCAAATACTAATAATGGCTTGCACTTTATATCTGGTCAGGACAGATTCAGTTACCTCTCTGTAAATGCTTATGACATAGAGGAATTTAGTGAGGGAATTTATACCAGTTACAATGATAGGTCGCTACTTGCTAATAAGAATAAAGCAGGTTTTGTAGATGGATTAGATGTCAATAGAAGATCCTTTGAGACCAATTACAACTATGAGTATACATATGATGAATTCGAAAATGCTCGCTTTCAAAGTGCCCTTTCTTTCGGTAATGGCTATGCATTCAAGTTAGACGCAGACTTTCCTAATGAACTTTTTGGACTAGGGGCTGGATTAACCACTGAGGGTCGCCAAATGGCTAATATATCCGTACCCGATATGGATTTATTAGGTTTTCGGTTTGCTGATCAAAATGATTGGGAAGTCTATTTTGATAAGGCTTTTGAGGGTAATATCCAGGCTGATTTTGATCCAAATGAACTTGATGCCTATCTGGGCTACAACGGTAAGACCTATGATCCAAGGGGTAAATACCTGGAAAGTATTATTGGTACCAGCCTTTCAGGGGCAGAGAAAAGAGAGGAGCTGGAAGGAGCACCTGAGATTAACCTTGAGTCGCCTAAATATATTGGAACAATTGCAGATGAGGCTCAAGGCTTCTTACGTGGCACATTCAAGTTTTTAGTTTCCGACAAGCGGCTCGCAATGTCTGGGACAGTCAATGGCGAGAAATTCGTAGAAGTCAATGGCGCATTTGATTTTGAAGCAGAAGGAGATTATTGGCGACTAAGACTAGGTACGAGAGATGATAGGATCCGCATAAAGGCTAATTATGCACGGTTTGATGGATTCCTATTTCTAGATCCTACAAAAGTAGAGGTTGGCTTTGGCGCAGGAGCTGTATTTGATGAGGGGCTAGATCTTAAAGCTGTAAAAATTGATGCCTACGCCAGCTTTTATGCTGATGGAGAATTCACTGCGCAATTGGATCCCTTTGAATTTCAAAGAGCATCTGTAGGGGTCGCTGCGAAGTTTAAGCTGGACTGTAAGCTTTGTGAACCAACAGGCATTGGCAGTGCCATAGGTGTGGGTAGCTGTATGACTAGAACGCTGGTTGGAATCGATTTTAGTGGTCGGGTTACAGGGGATTTTGGTGCAAGTAAATTAAGTGGTTCCATGTCAGGCTCAGCAGAAGTATTTGATATCAATCTTGGGACTTTTGATGTAAATGGGGAGGTAAGTTTCTAATGTATAGGATCATAATTTTCATATTGTTTTTAGGATATACCAGCCAGGCGCAGGTAATCGATAGAGTTATCGCATCCCCATCTTATTCAGGCCAGGGAATTGTCATTAAGTGGATTCCGGATGAGATCAATTATATAAAAGGTTACAACATTTACCGAAGCTTAGCTGGTAATGCATCATGGCAAAAACTCAACGATGAACCTATAAATAAAATCCCTCCTTTACCTGACGCCTATCGTTCACTGCCTGAAGAGATATTAAAAAGCTACGCTATAGGCTATGAAAAACCCAGAACTTATTTCAGGGAAAATGATGCCATGCGTGCTTTTATATACCTGGATATATTAAGAAGTAGAGAGCTTGGGGAGTTGCTTGGGTTAGTATGGATAGATGAATCAGCCTCGCCAGGTCAGTCTTATCAATATAAAGTAGAAGGTCTCATCGAGAGTGGAGTAGAATCAATTGGAGTGTCCAACAATGTTAGTACTGGCAATTATAACTATTTACCAGAGCCACAAAATATTTCGATAGACCGCAAACGAGATGGCGTTTATTTCAAATGGGATATAGATGAGTCCAGGTCGGTTGCTACATATATAAGAAAATCTACTAATGGAGGGCGCTTTGAAAACTTATTTGAAATACCAGTTTACGTGGCTAAAAAGACCAATGAAGCTGGAGAGAAAGTATATCCAGAGGTGTACTTTGTAGATAGAGATGTAAAAAAGGGTGAAGACTATAGATATAGGCTTGCTGCTGTAGACTTTTTTGGGCAAACAGGTGAGTTTTCCTCCATTATAGATATGGCAGAAAGAGATTTAGATCCTCCCCCTGCACCAACAAATATTCAGCTATCATTAGATGAGCCAAATTTCAGAGGATCTATAAGTTGGGATAATAGTAGCACACCGGATGATTTTAAAGGCTATGTAATACTATCAAGAAATTCTATTGAATCAGAACCTGACTTATTGCACCCAGACACACTTTCTGCTGATATTAATTCGGTTGAGTTGAAATTTCCTGGTACTGGTAATTACATCATATCTGTCGCGGCTGTGGATCAGGCAAATAATATATCCGAGAGTGAGTACCAGGGTGCAGAAATTAATGATTTTGTGCCGCCAGCATCTCCTTCAGAGCTATCCCTGGATCTAGAAGAAAGAAATATAAGCTTCGGCTGGAAGGCACCGGAGGATAAGGATGTTTTAGGATATTATCTATATAGGTATTTAGGTAATAAAGATGAGCCTGATAGAGAAGATTTTGTGGTGCTGAATAATGAGCCAATCATTGAATTGCAATATTCTGAATTGCTCGATGAAGTGCTCACTGGTAATATTTATTACAGTGTATCTGCTGTTGATTCAGCTTTTAATAGGAGCGAATTGGCAGCTCCAGCTACTATTTTATTACCCGATAAAAACGCACCTAGTGACCCTGTAATTAAAGGAATCACGCTAAAAGACAATGCAGTAATACTCAACTGGTACCCCAATGTTGATAGTGATTTGCAAAACTTCATACTCTACAGGGCTGAGGATGACAAATCAGAAATACTAGCTACACTTAATCCCCTGGATACAAATTACATAGACAATTCTGTTCAATCTGGCAGGCGATATGAATACTATATAGTGGCCGTAGACATATCAGGAAATCAATCTTTAGAAAGTGGCAGGACGTCCATACTCATTCCAGAAAATGACCTGGATATTTTAAAGAATATTAAGCCACGCAACATACAGCTTCGCTACATGAAAAATAAAAATCATGCGGCAGTATGGTGGGACCAAAATTTCAGTAGCGAAAATCTGGGTGTGGTAATTTATAAAGGTGAGTCTGAAGACAATTTGAAACCAGTTTCTGGACTACTGAAGGAAGCAGAGTTCAGGGACGAAAAAGTGACCCCAGGAAATACTTATTACTACCAATTACGCACATATGCCAGTAATGGCGCTAAGGACTACTCAACTATTAAGATATTAAAAATAAAAGCGGAATAAAATGAAAACACATTTACGCTACATCCTAATAATAACCTGCAGTTTGTTGATTCATCAGCAAGGCTTTACACAAGTAGGAATTAATAATCCAAACCCTGATCCAAGTGCGATACTGGATCTAGTGTCAAATTCAAAAGGATTTTTAGTTCCTCGAATGATAACGAGTGATCGTTTGGCTATTGCTGATCCCGCTGAAGGGTTAATGGTTTATGATACTGAACACAGAATGTATTATACCTATGACCCAAACAGAGTTGATGGAGAAAGATGGCTTGCATTGAATCCTTACAACTTTAGAGATGGTGCTACCTTCAGAACCCATCCATTCATGAATAACATGAACCTTTTTGAATTGGCTACTGGAGATCAGGCTGATGTAGGTAATAGTCCTCGATTATTTGTAGATGGACAGGTCATTATAGGAGGCACTTTTGAACGACCACCCGGTATATATGGGATTATGGTAGAAGGTGATTCGAAGTTTAAAGGAAAAATAAATTTTGTAAGTGAGACTACTTTTGAAACACAGCCGGTATTTAATGGTGGCTTACCAAATTTTGCGGGGACAATAGGTAATAAAGTTGATGGCGGGCCTGCTGGGGTCACTTATTCTACTACATTCATTGGTCATGGCACCATTCCTATAGGAGGTATAATAATGTGGTCTGGCAACCCAGCTTCATTACCACCTGGATGGGTTTTGTGTGATGGCCAAACATTAAATCCAGCTGCTAATAATGAGTTAGGCAACCCAATTATTGTACCTGATCTAAGAGATAGATTTATTGTCGGAGCTGATGTTGATGGGGGTGCTACTTTATATGAAGTTGGTAATACAGGAGGTTCTAACTCGGTAACACTTTCTGAAAACCAGATGCCTACACACCGGCATTCAGGAACAACTGTAACAGATGGTTCTCATACGCATGGCATGAACTATAATTCTGTTGTCGCAAAAACTCAAGGAACATCTGAAGGGGTGATGATAAGTAGCCAAACTCATACCGATGGCAATGATGATTGGTATAATGATAATCTGACTTCTACAAAGGGTATACCCTCGCTTAGAACAGGAGGTGGAGGTGGCCACAGTCATACTTTTACATCTAATTATACTGGCGGAGGTGCTTCTCATGAAAATAGACCTCTATACTATGCATTAGCCTTTATTATGAGAGTAAAATGAGATACCTGATCACCATAGGGTTATTTTTACTTTACCTACCGGCTTGGGCACAGCTTCAAACTGATGGGACTGTGACGCTTAGAAATAGTGAAGTTCTTATCAAAGAAGGAACAAGCATTTATATTCCCGGTCATTTAAATGATAGTACTATAGGTACTCAATTAATTGATGGACGAGATTATGAAGGAGCTGTAGCAAGTTCCGGTATAATCTACATCGGCAAAAGTCTTTACAATAAAGGAGAGAAGCCATTTAATGTAACAAATGGCAAGATTATTTTTAATGGGGCTGACCTTCAGTTTGTTGGTGGAAACCCGGTTACATTTTATGACCTAGAACTCGATAAGGATACTGCACTTGTACCCTATCATTTTATAAAAGTGGATAATGATCTGCGAATGAGCCGCGGCTATGTCAATCTGGATAGCATTATATCTGGAGTGGACTTAGGCACTACAGGCAGAGTGCTAAGCGAAACCAATACCAGCCGAATCTTTGGAGAGAAAGGTAGATTATTCGCTGTTGAAAGAAACCTAACCGGGAGCTCTCCTAGTGTAGCTGGATTAGGGCTAGCCACAAGCGGTTCCTTAGGTTTAACTGATGTTGAAAGGTTTAACCTACATCAGGCTGGAGCCACTGATAAAGGCAGTATCAAAAGATATTTCAGTTTAAAACCCACCAATAAAAATCAACTGATGAATTCTATCGAAATGAAATATTTCGATGCAGAAGTTGATGGCTTTGATGATCAAATCTTTGCCTTGTGGAATTCTAATAATCAAGGGGTTGTATGGAATAGATATATTGGCACAGTGAATACCTTAGGTAATGAGGTAAGTGCTCAAAACATCCAATTTGGAAACGGTGAGGAAGAGCTGTTGACTGTGGCAGATAGCATATGCAATAGTGGTCCTCAGTTTGAACTACATCCTACTAGAGAAATAGCTATTTGTGAAGGTACAGCATTTGATTTGGCTGTTCCATTAGAGGGTCTTTTTTACCGTTGGAGTACCGGCGAAACAACCAGGGTGATTAACATTTCTAGTCCCGGCACTTATTACGTGGTTGCTACTGATGCAAATGGGTGTTATAGTACAGACACTGTAGATGTGGTGGATAAACCATTTCCGCAGGTTGATTTTGAAGTGCCAGTTGCAGGTGTCTGCCTTGGCGGCACTACAACTTTTAACAACACTTCTACCATCGATGAAGGCACCATGACTTTCGAATGGGATTTTGGCATCAACAATAATGATACCGGCGTGTCAACCGATGAAAACCCCACTTTTGACTATGCTAATTATGGCAATTTCGAGGTAACACTTACTGCCACTTCTGATTTCGAATGTATAAGTGAAGTCAGCAAAATCACAACGGTACATCCGCTACCGGAAGTTAGCTTTACCGCCGCTGAAGTTTGTGAGGGCACAACAATGAATTTTGTCAATAATTCAAGCATACCCAATACGGGTAATGATGCTTTATCGACTTTTGAATGGGATTTCAATTTCACAGAAGGAGAAACTTTCGATATTGAATCAACGGAAACGGCACCTTTATTCACCTATGCAGCCTTCGGTGATTACACTGTGAAAATGATTACAACCAGCAATAATGGCTGTAGTAATGAAGGAACAGCGGCAGTCAGGGTTAATCCTAATCCGGTAGTAGATTTCACAACTAATGATGTCTGCTTTGGTGAAGATATTGGATTGGATAATCTTTCTACTATTGCAGAGGGTGATCTGAATTACACATGGACTTTTAGTGATGGCACTTCCAGCAATATCGCCTTTCCTGGGAAAACCTTTAGTGCACCCGGTGTGTATGATATCACGTTGACGGCTTCTTCACCCAACTCCTGCCAGGAATCGGTAACCAAATCAGTTGAAGTATTTGCGATACCGGATCCTGATTTCACATTTGAAGATATTTGTGCAGGCGAATTTGTACAGTTTGTCAATACCACCACCCTCAGTACTGCAGATGCTATTTCATATAGCTGGACTGTAGAGGGTGGTAGAACCAGCAACAACATTAGCCCGGAGTTTACTTTCAACGAGCCAGGTGACTATACCATTACCCTTACAGCCACTACGGAAAATAATTGCGAGGCTTCTATTTCAAAAACGCTCAATGTATCGCCAGTACCTATTGCTGACTTCACAGTAGAAAATGTATGCGAAGGAGAGCCGGTGAGACCTAGAAACAGGGCAGCCATCAGCAGTGGTAGCATGTCTTTTGAATGGCTGATCGATGGGGTAAGGTTCTCCTCTGCAGAAAGCCCATCCTTCAATAACCTCTCTGCAGGCTCCTATGAACTTACCCTGGAAGTGCGTAGTAATGATTTTTGCGAGGCATCAATCACGAAATCATTTCAGGTTTTCGAACTACCGGAAATGCCTTTCAGTTCAAACTTATCTACATGTGGAAGCACACTTACATTAGATGCAGGCAACCCGGGAGCAACATATTTGTGGTCCAACAATAGCAGGGGACAGCAGCTTGTCGTTACACAAAGCGGATTTTATGAAGTGGAAATCACTTCTCCCAGCGGCTGCACTACCACTGCTTCAACCATCGTTTCACTGGATAGTGAGTTTGTACCTAATTTACCGGCTACTGTAACTGCCTGCGATGTGGCAACACTAGATGCCGGTAATCCTGGTAGTCAGTCTTATCGCTGGTCAACGGGTGAAACTACGCGCACCATTGAGGTTTCGGAAAGTGGTACCTATGTCGTAGATATCATCGATCAAAATGGTTGTGAAGGTAGGCAGTCAGTAGCCGTTACGATTACCAATACACCTCAAATCAGCTTACCATCTGTGGTAACTGTATGTGAAGGTGAAGAAGTTATTCTCGACACTCAATTGTCAGGCTTTACACACAGCTGGAATACAGGCGAAACTACCCAAAGTATTTCTCCCGACCGGTCAGGAATCTACCAGGTGACTGTAAGTAATGGGGCTTCCTGCTTAGCTACGGCAAGGGTTGAGGTTGTCATTAACCCTAGCCCAACAGTTGACCTTGGGCCTGATCGCTTTGCCTGTGATCAGATTTCATTGGATGTATCTGGTCAGAATCTTACTTATCTGTGGTCTGATGGTACTACCTCACCCAGTTTAATTAGCCAGCAAAGTGGAGAATACTGGGTAGAGGTGACCAATCCTTTTGGATGTACTGCACGGGATACTGTGGTATTGACCATTGCACCTTCGCCACAGCTAGTTTTGCCTTCTGATATATCCTTATGCAGTGGTGAGTCAATCACCTTAGATGCCGGTAACCCTGGCGCTAATTACCTATGGTCTAATGGCTCTGAAGAGCAGGTAATTGAAGTCAGTAGTACAGGCACTTATAGTGTGGTAGTATCCAATGAGTCTGGCTGCTCTATTGAGCGATCGGCCAATGTAGTTGTCCAACCTAAAGTTGTTGTAGATCTTGGGGAGGATCAGACCATTTGCAGTGGTAGTGAGATAACGCTCACTTCCAATATCAGTACAAATTCATATTTGTGGACCAATGAAAATGGTCAACTCTCCTCACAATCCAGCATAACTGTTAGTGAGGCAGGGCAGTACGTACTCCAGGCTACTACAGCCGAGGGCTGTTTTGGTCGAGATACTGTTGAAGTATTTGTCTCAGAAGAACAGCTCGTAAGTCGTTTTTTAATGACATCAGAGGCCAATATTGGCGATTCAGTTCAATTCAAAAGTATATCCTTACCGATTGAAAGTGACCATTTATGGCAATTTGGAGATGGTGTAACTTCTGGTCAGGAAGATCCAATTCGAAGGTTCTTCACCCCGGGCGTTTACAACGTATCCTTAACTGTCTCAAATGATATTTGTAGTGATGCATCTGAGAAAACATTGACAATCATTGATCCTGCGGCTGGTAGAATAGAGAATCAGGAAGAAACTGAAGAGCTTAATTTATTTATAACACCATTTGTAAAGGATACCATCTCCGTCGTAAATGTATATCCCAATCCGTTTTCCAATGTATTTACACTGGA
The DNA here is from genome assembly GCA_965227155.1 of Cyclobacteriaceae bacterium. Taxonomy (GTDB): domain Bacteria; phylum Bacteroidota; class Bacteroidia; order Cytophagales; family Cyclobacteriaceae; genus UBA6059. The sequence continues at coordinate 384,889 of OZ245731.1, read as the reverse complement.
TTTAGAAAAGCCTAAAGATGGTCCATTAGCCATTTATTTTCATGACCTCAATGGTAAGTTGTGGTATGTGGAGGAGTTTGATCAGCTGAAGCAGCTTACCCGAAGCTACAACTGGTCAACATTACCCGCGGGCGTTTACATCATCACCTTTGTGACGCCTGAAGAGCGAATAACCCGACGTTTACTCAAACTATAGTCAAATGCACCAACCTATGAAGCGATTAATATTATTAATAAACCTGATCTTAATGACCACTTTGGTGAGTGAGTCATGGGCACAAAGCCCACCTTGCCGTGCGGGATGGAACTACCGGGTCCCGGTGACCGTCACCGGAAGTGCTGCGGCTGGCGTACAAATGGCCGTCACTGTCAATACCTCTGATTTGATAGTGAATGGAAAGATGCAGCTTGATGGTGGGGACGTAAGGTTTCTAGATCCGAGTGGCAGTGTAATACCGCATTGGATAGAAACAGGCACCTTTAATTCTTCGTCAACAACTATTTGGGTGAAATTGCAAAGTTCTTCCAGTATCATTTATTTTTTCTATGGTAATCCTGAAGCGCCGGATATTCAAAATGGAGATAACACTTTTGAGTTATTTGATGATTTTACTGGAAATTCAGTGAATGCAGGTAAATGGACGCTTTGTGGTTCTGGTAATAACACAGTAGAGAACGGATTCTTAAATCTAAGTACGACTTCTGGACAGGATATTTATCTGGAAGCAAACAGTTCAGTCAATGGTCCTGTAATTATTCAATCAAAAGTTCAAAGCTTCAATGAAGGAAAAACAACTTTTGGATTAATAAATGGTGATGATGATGGCTATGGTGTAACTGTAGACTTTGATGGATTGAATGTAGCCTTGATGCAAAGGATAATCGGAGGAACATGCTTTGATCAATTAAATACAGTCTCGAGCACCGATGCTGAAAGTCCCGTTAGTAATAGTGGTATATGGAGTTTCAGCTGGTTTGGAAATAGCAGTCAGTTTTTCACATTTGCTGAAAGTAATCCTGTGCGGTATAGCCGAACAGAAAATACATTCACCTATTCATCCAATTTAACACCAATAATTGGGCAAACCAATGCTGGTAGTGGAGCTAGTGCTCAAATAGACTGGGTGGCAGTTCGAAAATATGTAGCAACAGACCTTTCGGCTTCATTGGGTTCTGAAACGGTACTTATCAATGAAGTAACTGCCTCAGCAGATCCTGTAACCTGCGCGGGTGAAAGCCTGCAACTCAATGCGGTAGCCTTACCAGGTGCAGTTTTTAGTTGGACTGGCCCTGGTGGATTCACTTCCAATGATCAAAATCCATTGGTATCCAACCCTCAATCGGGCACCTATACAGTAAGCGTAGAGGTACCTGACAATTGCTTTACCACTTCAGATGATGTAATTGTCAATATTGATCCGGCTACAGTGCCCGGTACTTTAGCTGGCCAACAAACCGTTTGCGCTGGTACCAATAGCGGTACTTTGTCCCTCAGCGGTCAGGTAGGAAATATCATCAGATGGGAGAGTTCACCAACTGGTACGGACCCCTGGAATTCCATAGCTTTCACACAATCAAGTTTACCTTTTACCAACTTAATAAATACAACCTGGTATCGGGCTATTGTAAAAAGTGGTAGTTGCGATGAAGCAGCGAGCAACGTTCAAAAGATTACTGTCGATCAAAGCTCTGTTCCCGGTGAAGTATTAGGTGCCACAACAGTATGTATTGATGGAAGCTCCAGCGTTCTTCGTCTGGATAATTATCAGGGAAGCATTCTGAGATGGGAGTCAAAAGCTCAATCTGCAGGTACATGGTCTTCTATCAACACTCAATTTGATACCCTTTTGGTGGAGGATATCACTGAAACCACACAATACCGGGCTGTAACCAGCGGTGGCCAATGTGGAGAGGCATTTTCTGATCCTGCCACCATTACAGTAGCCCCATTGCCGATCACACAATTCACCAACACAACGGTATGCCTAGGTCTGGAAACAGAGTTTATCAATCAGTCCTCAATCCCAGAAGGGGCAATTGCCACCTATTTTTGGAGTTTTGATGATGGCAATACTTCCACTTTTAGGTCACCTACACATACATATGATGAACCAGGCACCTATGATGTAAGACTTACCGTAACCTCTAATTTTGGTTGCACCAGTACCGTTGTAAATCAGGTAGAGATCAAAGAACTCCCGGATGTTAATTTCTTTACAGAAAATATTTGTGAAGGGGCACCAGCGGAATTTGAACCGGATGTCATTACAGATAGCGAATTTGGCAACCGCTATTTCTGGGATTATGGAGATGGAGCCAATGAGCGCCTGACGTTTGCGGAAAACACAAGTCACCTTTTTACAGGCCAAGGTGAATATACAGTCACATTGGTCGTGGAGGCACTCAATGATTGTGTGGATTCAATAGCCAAAAACATTACTGTCTATCCTCGCGCAAACCTCTCATTCAACGCTGAAGAGGTATTTGAAGGACAACAAACAAGTTTTGAAAATACCAGTACGGTCATTGATGGGATATTATCCTATCAGTGGGCCTTTGGGGATGGTAATTCCAGTTCGGCAGAAAACCCAAGACATACCTATGCAGAAGCCGGAGATTATACTGTAAGATTGACATCAACGGGTAGCTTTGGAGGCTGTGTTGATACCTTATCACAGGTGTATACGGTAAAATCACAGGTCAATGCAGCTTTCGATTTTGAGGATGTCTGTCGAGATGTAGCTGCAACTTTTACCAACAACTCTAGCACTACATTGGGCCCGCTGACTTATGTATGGAGTTTTGGTGATGGCACCACCTCAACGGAGACTAATCCTTCTCATCAATACGATTTGCCGGGTAGCTATACTGTAAGGCTTACTGCCACATCAGAGGAAGGAAGTGTGGATGTTGATGAACAGGTGATTACAATTTTCCCTGAACCCTCTGCAGCTTTCATTAGTCTTTCTGGATGCGACGGACAGGTTGTCAATTTTGATAACCAGACCAGTATTGCAAATGGTCAGCTTGAATATCAGTGGTTTTTTGAAGCAGGTGCAGAAAGTGAAATTACAAATCCGAGTCACTTGTTCTCCGGAGCAGGAACTTATGATGTTCAGCTTATCGCCACATCTACTAACGGCTGTATAGATTCGGTATCTCGTGCGGTTACAATCACACCAATTCCACAAGTTGATTTTACGGTTGACACTGTTTGTCTTGGGCAGGCCTCTCTATTTACAAATACAACTGTTATCGATGGGGGTGTAGCCTCAGAGACTCTATGGGATTTTGGTGATGGCAGCAACAGCATAGTGGAAAACCCCAGCAAAACCTATCAATCGCCAGGCACTTATCAGGTTAATTTGAGGGTGACCACCGGTGATGGTTGTCAACAATCTGTTACCAAAAATGTAGTTGTACTGGATGTGCCACAGGCAGCTTTTGAGGCAAGTGCTGTTTGCTTCGGTGAGACAAGCATTTTCCAAAATACAACCGCAGCGGGGACAAACCAGGTTTCTTACCTCTGGGATTTCGGTGATGGCAGCCTCAGTACTGCCATTGCACCTGATCATATTTATAACTTACCGGGTACTTATGAAGTATCGTTGGAAGTAGCTACCATCAATGGCTGTACCAATGTATTTACATCTAATGCCGTAGTAAATAGCCTGCCTAATGTGGTAGCTATGAACGACACTACTGTGAGTAGAGGTATTCCATTTACCTTGAATGCCATAGGGGCCAACACCTATATTTGGGACCCCCCGGCAGGCTTAAATAATCAGCTGGCACAAAACCCTACAGCATCCATTGGCGCAACAACTACATTCACCGTGATTGGTACCGATGCTAACGGCTGTGAATCCTCCGATGAAGTGGTGGTGGAAGTAATCGACGATTTTACTGTGATCCCGAGCAACGTATTTACCCCCGATGGAAATGGAATTAATGATACATGGTTTATTGACAACATTGTCAATTATAATAACGCCAGGGTAGTGATCTTCAATTTATGGGGAGACATCATATTCGAATCCAATAACTATCAAAATGAATGGGATGGCACCTTCAATAATGACCTCCTACCGGCAGGCAACTATTACTATGTAATATCTAATCCTGACCATGAAAAAGTGTATCGTGGAACCATAACATTATTAAGAGCAAGATGAAAAGATTATTTATACTACTAAGTGCAATTTTATGCCTGTCCATCAATGTTATGGCTCAACAGGTGGCACCCTTCAATCAATACACTGAATATCCGGTTTTATATAATCCGTCTTATGTTGGTATCGATTCTACAGCACAGCTGCTGTTGCTGTACCGTAATCAATGGTCTGGCGTGGCAGGGGCACCTGAGCATGGATTGGTCTATTTCAATGGAAAGCTCAACGAAAATGCAGGAATTGGTGGCTATCTGCTCCATGAATCAGCCAATATATTGGGAACTACCGCAGGATATATTTCCCTGTCCTACACGCTAAGATTGGCACCCGATCATACACTTGGATTTGGTTTGTCTGCCGGGGTAATGCAAAAGCAGGTATTGTTTGAGCGGGTAAGGACGCAGAACATGAGTGACCCTGCGCTATTGGATGCAGGACAGAACCAAACCAAGCCTGACGGAAGCTTTGGGATAAGATACCGATATGCCAACAGGTTTGAAATCAATGTTGCAAGTCAGCAGTTGTTCGGCGGGACTTTTGGTTTTGTAGATCAATCGCTGCAGCGGGCTTCTGATTATGAGTTGCTGCGACATTATTATGTCACAGGTATGTACTACATACCCGCAGGAAGTTCAATCGACTTGGCGTTGATTGGTACAGTTCGTTCTGTTCAGGGGCTACAAAGCCAATGGGATGCCGGTATTCGGGCAGAATGGAATAATCTTGCCAGTGCCACTGTCCTTTACAGGGATGATTATGGCATTGGATTGATGTTTGGTATTCGTGTACTGGATGCGCTTAAATTTGGATATGCCTACGAAATACCGGATCAGAATATTGGCATTGATCGAAACATGGGTACGCATGAAATTAGCTTGAATGTATTCCTGAATAAAAACTAAATCAGCATCCCAAACAGCTCCGGTTTATTGTTAAGCAGCTGATAATCCACACCATATTGATTCATCCTGCCTATTAGGGATTCATAATCGGTTTTATCTCGGAGTTCTATACCAATCAAGGCAGGGCCGTTTTCGCGGGCTGTCTTTTTGGTATATTCAAAGAGCACAATGTCATCGTTGGGCCCCAGCACTTCTACCAGAAACTCACGCAAAGCGCCGGCACGTTGTGGAAACTTGACGATGAAATATTGCTTGCGACCTTCATAAAGCATGGATCGCTCTCTGATCTCTGCCATTCGCACAATGTCATTATTGCCACCACTTACTACGCAGACCACATTTTTTCCTTTGATTTCTTCTTTCAGGTCATCTAATACTGCAGTAGTAAGTGAGCCCGCAGGTTCTACGATGATGCCTTCGTTGTTATACAACTCGAGCACTGTGGTACATACTTTACCCTCTGCCACCAGCTTTACATCGTCAAATACTTCCTTGCAGATGCCATAATTGATTTTGCCAACTGCTTTCACGGCAGCTCCATCTACAAACTTATCGATCTTTTCCAGTACCGTATATTCACCCTTTTTCATGCAGGTGTACATGGCAGGGGCACCGGCAGGTTCCACACCGATGATTTTAGTTTGAGGGCTTAAGGTTTTTACATAACTGCCCACCCCGGCAGATAAGCCACCTCCTCCAATGGGAAGTATAAGGTAATCAATGGGTACAGATAACTCATCCATCAGTTCGGCACCTACCGTACCCTGACCTTCAATTACTTTTTCATCCTCGAAAGGATGGATAAATACTTTGCCATGTTCCTCGCAATCCTGCATCGCAGCTTTGTAGGCATCATCGAAAGTATCGCCAACTAAGATCACCTCTGCTTTATCCTTTCCAAAAGACCGTACTTTCTTTACTTTTTGTTCAGTGGTGGGTGTGGGCATATAAATCTTACCCTCAATCCCCAGAAGTTGACAGGAAAGCGCCACACCCTGAGCATGATTGCCGGCACTGGCTGCTACTATACCTTGCTTTTTTTGTTTTGCAGTGAGGCTTGCCAACTTGTTATAGGCACCCCGAATTTTGTAGGACCTCACCACCTGCAAGTCCTCTCTTTTGAGGTAGATGTTGGCTTCATAGCGCTCGCTTAGGCCATAGTTGTATTGGGTAGGGGTGGTGCTGATTACATCCTTGAGCCGTACTTTAGCCTGCAATATCTTTTCAACACTTATCAATTTACTTTTCAAGGTCGTACTCATAATCAATGGTAATGAATGGCTGGTAACAAATTGATTACCAGCCATATTGAAATTTATTGTTTGGGTCTTAGCTTTCTTACCTGTGCGCCGGTTGTCCACATTTCCGACTCGTGTATTTCTGCCAATTCCTTTTCAAGCTTTTCGCGATAGTCAGGTTGCTTATTGGCCTCTATGGTAATTCTGGCCTCATTGCCACTGGCAACTGATTCGTACAGCTCTTCGAATACCGGAGCAACAGCATCTCTGAATCTATTTTTCCAATCTAAAGCACCGCGCTGAGCAGTAGTAGAGCAGTTGGCATACATCCAGTCCATACCATTCTCAGCCACAAGTTTGATCAGCGACTCAGTAAGCTCTTCTACTGTTTCATTAAAAGCTTCTGAGGGAGAGTGGCCTTTTCTGCGAAGTAAATCATACTGAGCTTCCATTATTCCCGCAAGCGCCCCCATCAAGGTACCGCGCTCGCCTGTCAGGTCAGAGAATACTTCCTTTCTGAAATCTGTTTCAAACAAATAACCCGAACCTACTCCAATGCCTAATGCAATAACCCGCTCTCTGGCTTTACCGCTGGCATCCTGATGAATAGCGAAGCTGGAATTAAGGCCTTTGCCCTCTAGGAAAAGACGCCTAAGCGAAGTGCCTGAGCCTTTAGGTGCTACCAGAATCACATCTACATCTGCTGGAGGCTCAATGCCCGTCTGATCATTATAGGTGATGCCAAAGCCATGAGAAAAATATAGCGCTTTGCCTGGTGTAAGGTGTTTCTTTACCGTGGGCCATAGGGCAATTTGACCTGCATCAGAGAGTAAAAACTGAAGGATGGTCCCTTTTTCGCAGGCTTCTTCCAGTTCAAAAAGTGTTTCTCCCGGTACCCAGCCATCTGCAACGGCTTTGTCCCATGATTTGGAATTCTTACGCTGACCTACAATGACATTGAGGCCGTTATCTTTCAAATTGAGTGCCTGACCCGGACCCTGTACGCCGTATCCCAGCACTGCTATGGTTTCTTCTTTTAGTACTTCCTGCGCTTTTGACAATGGGAACTCCTCGCGAGTTACCACATCCTCTTCAACACCACCAAAATTGATTTTTGCCATGGTTTTTGATTTTATAAATTTTAATTGGTTAAGATTCTATTGATAATTGGTTGGACTTGATTTCCTCAAGCTCTTTCAAAAAGTTTTGTGTCTTTCGCTTCGATTTGGATATGGCCACCCTACCGGATCTCACAAACTCAAGGATGCCCAGAGGCTCCAATTCATCGTAAAGTTTGTGAGTCTCCGCCTTATGGCCTGTTTTTTCGATCACAATATGATCTTCCTCGATAGCCAATATACGGGCACCATGTGACCGCACAATATTTTCCACTTTCACCCCACCCATAAAAATATGTGTAGGCAGTTTATACAAAGCGATTTCCTGGTAGTAAATCTGGTCTTCTTCATAAACAAATGCCCCAAGCACATCAATGAGCTTTCTGATTTGCTTCACCACCTTTTCAATCATTTCCCTGGTGGAAGTCAGCACTATAGTGAACCGGCTAACACCAGGCACCTCAGTAGTGGAAACATTCAAGCTGGAAATGTTCATTTTACGCCTGTTGAAAATAATGGTAATATGATTTAAAAGTCCAGCTTTATCTTCGGTGAGTACGCTTAGGGTAAATTCCTTTTGTACTTTATCTGAATGGTCTTCGCTATAAATTGAATTGGTAGACATAAGTGTAGTTTTACTCTAATCGAATATTTGAAACAGAATCGCCACTAGGCACCATGGGGAATACATTTTCCTCTTGCTCAACGACTACTTCCAGTAGCGATGGGCCATCATGTTCCAGCCAGGTCTTTATTTGCTCATCCAGGGTGGCTCTTTCTGTAGCTTTTTGTGTATGAATGCCGTATCCTTGTGTAATGAGCTGAAAATCAGGATTGATAAGCTCTGTGAAGCTGTAGCGCTTATCAAAAAATAGCTGCTGCCATTGCCTTACCATACCAAGGAAATTATTGTTAAGGATCAATATCTTCACCTCCAGCTGACTCTGGAAAATCGTCCCCAATTCCTGAATGGTCATTTGAAAGCCACCATCTCCGATCACCGCAATCACTGTTTTCTCTTGTCGACCTGCTTTAGCACCCATAGCTGCCGGTAAGGCAAAGCCCATAGTACCCAGGCCACCACTGGTCACATTCAAGTCGGTATCTTCAAAGGCATAATACCTGCTGGCCACCATCTGGTGCTGGCCTACATCAGTTACTACTATGGCTTTACCTTCCGTAATGTCCGAAATCTTCTTGATTACTTCTGCCATAGTGATACCTCCGCTACTGGGAAACATCTCCTTTTCTATTACTTTTTGGTATTCTACCTTATCGCAGGCTCTGAATTCCTCCACCCATGCCTGATGTGTGGCTGGTGCCAGGTGCTTGTTTAAGGCGAGCAAAGCTTCCTTAGCATCGGCATTGATAGCGACATCCGTCTTTACGTTTTTGTCAATTTCAGAAGGGTCAATTTCAATATGAATGACCTTGGCCTGTTTGGCGTATTGATTAAGATCACCGGTTACCCTGTCATCAAAGCGCATACCAACCGCTATCAGCACATCGCATTCATTGGTTTTTACATTTGGGCCATAATTGCCATGCATACCCAAATAACCTACGTACAGGGGATGACTGGTTGGCACCGCAGAAAGCCCCATAAGCGTAGAAGCCATGGGAATGCCGGCCTTTTCTGCTACTTGCAGTAGCGCTTTTTGTGCACCTGAGATCAATATACCATGCCCCACCAACAGGTATGGTTTTTTTGCTTTATTGATGATCTCCGCTGCCTCTGCAATTTTACCTTCATCCAATATTGGGTAGGGGTGATAGCTTCTGATTTTTGAGCATTTCTTGTAGCTAAAATCCATCTCACCAAACTGGGCATCTTTGGTAATGTCAATAAGCACAGGACCGGGTCTGCCGCTATTGGCAATATAAAATGCCCTGGCAATAGCTTCGGGGATCTCTTCAGGCCGAGTTACCTGATAGTTCCATTTTGTAACCGGCATAGAAATACCGATCACATCTGTTTCCTGAAAAGCATCGGTGCCAAGCAAATGAGATGGTACCTGTCCTGTAATGCAGACCATGGGAGTGGAATCAATCTGGGCATCGGCTATACCTGTGATCAGGTTGGTAGCACCAGGTCCGCTGGTCGCAAAACAGACACCTGTGCGGCCAGTGACCCTGGCAAAGCCTTGTGCAGCATGAGCAGCACCCTGTTCATGCCTGGTGAGGATATGATGCAACCTATCCGCATAATGATAGAGTTTATCGTAGATGGGCATGATCGCACCACCCGGATAACCAAAAATGGTCTCGACACCTTCCTCTATCAGGCAGCGAAGCAATGCCTCTGAGCCTGTCATGCGCTCTGTTTCACTTTTGGATTTTTTCTCGACTGTTAAAGTGGATGTATTCATAAACAACTTGATTAGGCATCCGTCACACATCCTTCGGATGCCGATGCTACGGATTTAACATATTTCCTAAGTATCCCTTTTTCTGCTCTGTAGGGAGGTTTCTTCCAATTTGCCCGTCTTTGGGCTAGTTCTTCATCACTAAGTTTTACGGTGAGTTTATTATTAACCGCATCTATACTGATTATATCTCCATTTTGAACGAGTGCTAATGGTCCACCTTCCTGGGCTTCCGGAGTGATGTGCCCTACCACAAACCCATGCGAACCGCCACTAAAGCGACCGTCAGTGATCAGTGCCACATCCTTACCTAGTCCGGCACCCATTACTGCACCTGTGGGTTTCAGCATCTCTGGCATACCGGGTGCTCCGGTAGGGCCGGAGTAGCGGATTACGATAACCTCGCCTTTCTGTACCTCTGAGCCTATCCCTTTGATCGCTGAAAACTCATCATCATATACTCTGGCCGGACCCTCGAAATACTCACCCTCTTTACCAGTGATTTTGGCCACAGAGCCTTCAGGTGCCAGGTTTCCATAAAGTATCTGAAGGTGGCCTGTCTTTTTGATAGGCTTGTCAAATGGTTTTATGATTCTATGGTTGTCAGTCAAGCCAGGTACTTTTTCCAGATTTTCTGCCAGCGTCTTGCCAGTTACGGTAAGGCAGTCTCCATGTAAATAGCCCTTTTCCAGCATTAGCTTCATCACCGCTGGAATACCTCCCACATCATGTAAATCCTGCATCAGGTATTCACCACTAGGCTTGAGATCAGCCAAAAATGGTGTGGTATCACTCATTTTTTGGAAATCATCCAGTGTAAGTGGTATGTCCAAAGCCTTTGCCATGGCAATAAAATGCAATACTGCGTTGGTTGATCCGCCTAGCACCATGATCAGCCGTAGTGCATTTTCAAAGGACTTCCTGGTGACAATATCTTTTGGTCGAATGTCCTCTTTCAGCAAGTGATACATTGCTTTACCTACTTGCGTGGTTTCCTGAGATTTATTGCCGCTTTCCGCAGGATTCGATGAGCTGAACGGCAGGCTCATGCCTAAAGCTTCTATACCAGACGACATGGTATTTGCCGTGTACATACCGCCACAAGCGCCTGGTCCGGGGATTGAGTTCCTAATAATGCCTTTGTAATCTTCATCGCTGATATTGCCACTCAATTTTGCACCATAGGCTTCAAATGCACTCACAATATTTAGGTCTTTGCCCTTCCATTTGCCGGGTTTGATGGTTCCCCCATATACCATCAGCGAGGGCCTGTTCAGCCTACCCATAGCAATCATTGCCCCGGGCATGTTTTTGTCGCAGCCCACTACCGTAACCAACCCATCGTAAAATTGGGCCTGCGTTACCGTTTCGATACTATCAGCAATGATATCCCGGGAAATGAGCGAATATTTCATGCCCTCAGTACCATTGGAAATACCATCAGATACGCCGATAGTATGAAAGATCAGACCTACCAGGTCAGATTCATTTACAGATTTTTTGATCTGGTGAGCTAATATGTTGAGGTGCATGTTGCACGGGTTGCCTTCAAATCCTGTACTCACAATACCAACCTGTGCTTTTTTGAAATCCTCTTCTTTGAGGCCTACAGCATAAAGCATCGCCTGTGAAGCCGGCTGAGATTCATCTTGCGTGATGGTGCTGCTGTAATGATTGATCTTTTTGTCTTTTTTTGTTTCCATAGGTATATGAAAAAAGCCATTCCTGAGGGCAAGAATGGCTTCTATATTTTAGATTCGCATACCATTCTCACCCTCGCCATAGAATAATGACGGTGACGATAATGATGGTAATGACGAATAGTACTGGCATATTTTTATTTAATTGTTTGCAAACCTAGTTTTCATAATTCTTTAAAACAATACTTCTACACAATAAAATTTTATAAAATTTTGAAAGAAGGGCCTTTTTTAGGATGTGAAATGATAAACAATGAAATATTATAATGTGCAGTGGGCTGTAAAACACAAATTCACCGAATGAAAATAATGAATAAGCGCATTTTAGAAATTATTATTCTTTACCTATTCATACAATCTTTTGCCGGTTGTAGCTCAAAAGAAGCCGATAAACAAAGGTTTCTGATCAAAGGAAATGAGCAATTGCGCAAGCAGGAATACAGGGAGGCAATTCGCTATTTTAATGAAGCTCTAAAAATTGATCCCGGTTATGCTGATGCTCTTTTGAATAGAGGTGTAGCCAAATATGAAACCGGAGATGCCATTGGGGCATTAGGTGATTACAATGCAGCCCTGGAAGCCAAATCAAATTACCTGGAAGCCTTATTTAATCGGGCCAATGCTTACCGTGAGCTGAAACAGTTTAAGCTCGCTTTGCAAGATATTGAAGAAGTGAAGCTGACTTTTCCGGACTCGGCCGTAGTGCATTTTGCAGAGGGCCTGGTACTTTCTGACAGCAAGGATTATGAGCAAAGTCTGGTAGCATTTACAAAAGCCATCGCGCTGGATGGCAATAACCCTGAGGCCTGGGTAAACCGGGGTACAGTGCATTATTACCTGGATAATTACGAAAAGGCTGAAGCAGATCTCAATAAGGCTCTTGCCTTGAATCCAGAAGAGTCCAATGCCTACAATGCGCTTGCGCTTCTTTATCTTGAGCAAGACCGTATGGATGAGGCATTAAGTAAAATTGATGAGGCATTATCGCTGGAGCCGGGACAGGCTTACTACCTGAATAATAAAGGTGAAATTATGCTGGCCATGGATAGTATAGCAGCAGCGGAAGCATTGGTTAATCAAAGCCTGCTGGCTGATCCCAGAAATGGATGGGCATACCGAAACAAGGGTTTGATCTATCTGGCACAGGACCTGCCGGAGGACGCATTGAGGGTATTAAAGCAGGCAGAGAAGATGGATCCCACTATCGATCGGATTTATGAAATTCTAGGCAGGGCATATCTTGCCAATGGTGAGAACCAAAAGGCCTGCGACATATGGTCATCATCCAAATCTACCATGGAAATAGAAGCTCTAAGGGCAGAGTTTTGCAATTAGCCTGTATCATCTCCATGTGTCAATTCATCTGTTTCACCCATCTTTTGAAGCAGATCGAATGTTTCCCGAGCCTCTTTTTCATCTACCACACTGATAGCCACCCCTACATGTACCAGCACATAATCACCAACCTGAGCTTCCGGAACCATGGACAGGTTAACCTCTTTGCGGATACCGCCAAAAGCTACCTTGCCCATGCGGAAAACATCGTCTAACTGGCCGGTGATGGCCTCTACTTTACCGGGTATTGCGAGGCACATGATCAGGAGTGGGTTTGAGCCGGAACTTGAGATAAAAGCCAATCGTACCATGCCTGCATGCCTTCACCGGTGGTAGCGGAAACGTCATAGAATTTCAAATGAGGATTAATCCTAAGCGCATTGGACTTAAGTGTCTCTACATTGAAATTCACATAGGGCAGTAGATCTATTTTGTTGATCAGGCAAACCTGAGAATGTGCAAACATATCTGGGTATTTCAGTGGTTTATCATCACCCTCTGTCGTGCTGATGATCACCACCCTTGATTGCTCACCAAGATCAAACAAGGCCGGGCAAACCAGGTTTCCAACATTTTCTATCATTAGAATACTGTCTCGCACTGGCTTCAAAGCCTTTACAGCATCATATACCATATTGCTATCCAAATGACAGCCTTTGCCGGTGTTGATTTGAATTACTGGTACATTTAGCGCATCGATGCGGTTGGCATCATTGGTTGTTTGCTGATCACCTTCAATAACAGAAAATGGCACCTGCTCCTTCAAATCTTTTAGGGTAGTTTCAAGAATAGAGGTCTTACCTGAGCCTGGTGAACTCACCAGGTTCATTACAGCCATATTCATAGCCTCAAAATAGCCACGATTGCGTTGTGCCATCATATTGTTGCTGTTGAGGATATCCCTTTCTACTTCAATGATGCTCTTTTCATGGTGGTGGTGATGCTCATGGTCGTGGTGATGATGGTGGTGCTCATGCCCATGATGGTGCTCGTGTCCATGATCATGACTATGATGATTATGATCATGATGGTGGTCGTGCTGACCGGGTTTTAATATTTTCACATCGCCCTCCGGGCCACTGCATCCGCAAGTACTACACATGATAATTAATTTATGATACAACTAATGATTTCACTCTGAGCTCTTTTCCTCTAATAATGTCTTTGAAATGACTTTGGCAATTCGGGCAGCAATCGTAAAGTGCTTTCATAGCATATTCCGTATTGCATTCCAGGCATTTGCCTTTACCTGCAACCCAGTCGATAGCCGTTTCGGCTTTATCAAGTCGGGTGTCTTTTACTGCTACAGGCCAGGCAAATTCCAGGGATAGCTTCTCGATACCAGCCAATTCGCCAATCTCCAGCTCAATTACATCCACAGCATTGGCAGAAGCCTTCCGGCATTCCTCTTCTGCGATTTTCACAATTCCCAACGCTATTGAAAGCTCATGCATAATTTAAGCTTTCTGTTTTTTGGACTTCCTTACATATAGCCATATGCCAGCACCTACGATCACTGCGAGTGACACAAGATGCAATGGTGAGGTCAGGTAATGCATTGGGTCAATACCCCTAAAAGAGCCATGACCGGGATGTGCCTCCACCAGGAAAGGTGCAAGAAGCAATAAAGCGGAAACTATTCTTTTCATATTCATTTTGATTTTAAATGCCAAAGTAAATATGCTCTGAAAAGAACGGGCAGGTATTTATCAGCCCACCAACTGATTAATATCATATCTGACTTATCCAAATAGAAATAGTTTTAGGGATCAATTTCGAAGTATTGTATGGATCAATAGTGATTATACAATATAATATTTTAGAAATACTACATTTTTTAATTAACCCAATATGGCATCAAAAAACCCCGAAAACCAGGCTACCTATTATGACAGCATTATAAATAGTGGGTTTTCCAGAAGAGATTTCATGAAATTTTCCGCTTTCATGGCCGCCTACCTTGGCTATGAAACCTCAGCAATTGGTAAAATAGAAAAGGCATTACAGGAAACTCATCGGCTGCCCATCATTTGGGAGCATTTTCAGGAATGTACTTGCTGTAGCGAATCTTTTATTCGGTCAGACCATCCTATTGTAGCTGATATTTTGCTTGATAAAGTTTCATTGGATTACACTTTATCGCTCATGGCGGCATCCGGTCACCAGGCTGAGGCTGCCAAAAAAGCCACCATGGAGAAGTATAAAGGTGAATATATACTGGCTGTGGAGGGTTCGGTACCTATGGGAGAAGAAGGCGTTTTTTGCTGCATAGCCGGCAGAACAGCGCTAGATCACCTTAAAGAGGCTGCGGCCGGTGCCAAAGCAATTATAGCCTGGGGCAGCTGTGCTTCCAATGGCTGTGTGCAGTCTGCTAAACCTAACCCCACAAACGCCACGCCTATACATAAGATCATTACTGATAAGCCGATCGTTCGTGTGCCGGGTTGCCCACCTATTGGAGAGGTAATGGCTGGTGTAATTGTACATGTGGTGGCATTTGGGAAGCTACCTGAACTCGACCGACAGGGAAGGCCCAAGGCATTTTACAATAAGCGTGTCCATGATAGCTGCTACCGCAGGCCCTATTTTGATGCGGGGCTGTTTGTAGAGGAGTTTGATGATGAAAATGCTAAAAAAGGGTACTGTCTGTACAAAGTGGGCTGTAAAGGTCCGGTTACATACAACGCCTGCGGCAGTATGCGCTGGAACAATGGCGTAAGCTTCCCGATACAATCAGGCCATGGCTGCTTCGCCTGCAGTGAAGATAATTTCTGGGATAACGGCCCCATCTATGAAAGGCTGGCTTCCATCCCTGGATTTGGTATCGAGTCTAATGCCGATACTGTGGGAAAAGTAGCTGCCGGAGCAGTGGCTGGTGCGGCTATTGCCCATGGTGTGGCTGCTGCCGTTTCCAAGCGAGGCAAAGTCAATAAATCCATAGCCGAAGGCAAAGAAGTTGAGCAAAAAGTCAAAGATTAAATCCTAACGAATCATGTCAGAAAGAATAGTAGTTGATCCTATCACACGTATTGAGGGTCACCTTCGTATAGAGGCGGAAATCAAAGACGGAAAGATTGTAGACGCCTATAGTTCCTCCACGATGGTTCGTGGTATTGAAGAAATAGTTAAAGGCCGTGATCCACGAGATGTTTGGGCTTTCGTACAGCGTACCTGTGGCGTATGTACTACGGTACATGCTTTGGCTTCAGTCCGTTCGGTAGAAGATGCCTTAGGCATAGTCATTCCACCTAATGCGGAAATGGTAAGAAACATCATGGAGGGCGCATTGTATTTACATGACCATGTTGTGCATTTTTACCATCTGCATGCTTTGGACTGGGTAGATGTAGTGGCCTGTTTAAAGGCTGATCCCGCAGAAACAAGTCGGATAGCACAGAGCATATCCAATTGGCCAAAAAGCTCTCCCGGATACTTTAGCGACATTCAAAAACGGATCAAGAAATTTGTAGACAGTGGCCAGCTCGGCATTTTTGCTAATGGCTACTGGGGTCACCCCCAAATGAAATTGCCGGCTGAAATAAACCTGCTGGCTGTAGCACATTACCTGGAAGCCCTCGAATGGCAAAAGGAGATCGTCAAAATCCACACTATCTTCGGAGGCAAAAACCCTCATCCTAATTACCTGGTTGGAGGTATGGCCTGTGCCATCAACCCTGATGATCCGGGTGCTCTCAATGCAGAGCGACTGGCCTATGTGGGACAATTGCTTCAGGAAGGTAAAGAATTTGTTGAGCAGGTGTATATCCCTGATTTGATGGCCATAGCTTCATTTTATAAAGACTGGGGAGCAATCGGACAAGGTTTTGGTAACTATATGGTTTATGGTGATTTTCCTACCGGAGGTTACAATAATCCTTCCAGCTTTAAATTTCCAAGTGGAGTAATAAAAAACCGCGACCTTAGTGAAATTCACCCTATTGATCATAAAGACTCTACCGAGATATTAGAGTATGTAAATAACTCATGGTACAACTACACCTCAGGTGATGAGGGTGGGTTACATCCATGGGAGGGGGAAACCAATATTAAATATTCAGGACCAAAGCCCCCTTATGAACACCTGGATGTAGCCCAAAAATACAGCTTCATAAAGACCCCAAGGTGGAAAGGGCTTCCCATGGAAGTAGGTCCTTTATCCCGAGTACTTGTGGGGTATGCCCATGGTAATAAGGAGTTTACGGAGCTTGTAGATGGAGCTTTGAAGCAACTGGATGTGCCGGTAGAGGCATTATTTTCTACCCTGGGAAGGACAGCCGCCAGGGGCCTTGAGTCCAGGTTGGTGGCTGATTGGAACCTGGAGTTTTACAATACATTGATGACCAATATTAAAAATGGCGATACCCGCATGGCCAACAGCGAAATGCGAGATCCATTTTCCTGGCCCGATGAAGCTCGAGGTGTGGGCTATATGGAAGCACCGCGGGGTGGTCTGGCACACTGGATCGTAATTAAAGATAGAAAGGTTGCCAACTATCAACAGGTAGTACCATCGACATGGAACGCATCGCCAAGAGATCCGAAAGGGCAAATGTCTGCCTATGAATCAACTTTGATCGGAACTCCTGTAGCGGACCCTGAACAACCACTGGAAATCATCCGAACGATTCACTCTTTTGACCCTTGTATAGCCTGTGCAGTGCATCTATATGACGAGAAAGGTAAACATTTATCGCAGGTGCAAAATACAACCATGTGTAACGCTTAATCGGAGTATCTATGGCTTATCAGGATTATTATAGAGTATATGTCTGGGAGCTACCTGTTAGGGTTTTTCACTGGGTCAACTTTGTTACGATTATCGCACTTACCGCTACCGGTTTTATCATTGGTGATCCGCCTGCCCTGATGTCTGGTGCTGAGGCTACCAATCAGTATTGGTTTGGAACTGTAAGGTTCATCCATTTTGTGGCAGCTTACATTTTGACATTCAACCTATTATATCGCTTCATTTGGGGGTTTGTGGGTAATAAATATGCCCATTGGAAGGCATTTTGGCCCTTTACCAAGGAGCGTTGGCATATGCTCAAATGTGTGTTGAGGGTAGATATATTATTGCAGAGCCCTAAAGAAATCGATAAATATCAAATGAGCATTGGCCACAATCCGGTGGCTTATGTATCCTATATTTTCTTTTTCCTTTTGGCCTTATTTCAAATTGCAACGGGTTTTGCGCTTTATGCAGATACCTCAGCGTGGTGGTTTCCTGAAATGTTCGTTTGGGTTAAATATGTATTTGGTGGGGATGCCGGTACACGGTTGGCCCATCATATTGCCATGTGGGTAATGATACTCTTTACCATTGTACATCTATATCTGGTCTTTTATCATGATTGGCTGGAAGGTCGGGGTATTGTTTCATCTATGTTTGGTGGATATAAATTCATTAAAAAGCAAAGGTTAGAAAATAGCAAATGACCACTCAAGAACTAATCAAGCCCGGTAAAAGTAGAAAGGAAAACCAGCCCTCCACACTCGTTTTGGGTGTGGGCAATTACCTGATGGGGGATGAAGGTGTAGGGGTACACATAGCCCAACGAATGGAAAAATTGCGTCTACCAACCTATTTGTCAGTAGTGGATGGAGGTACTGGCGGGTTCTTCCTTATGAACTATTTCGATGATTTTGAAAAGATCATTTTTGTGGATGCCACCATGGACGGAAAGGAACCAGGTACAATTACGCAGACACAGCCAAAGTTTGCTTCAGATTTCCCACAGGCATTGAGTGTCCATGATGTAGGCTTGAAAGACATGATTGAGACACTTTACCTAATGGATCATATCCCCGAGATGCATCTTTTCACCATTTCGATCAATAAAATATCACCCATGGATATCAAACTAAGCGATGAGGTGGAAGATGCGGTTAATCATGCTATTCACAAGATTTTACGCCTTGCAGCAACCCTAAATAAGTAACTGAACATGCCCACCTTTGAGATTAAAATAAAGGGTATTGTGCAGGGTGTGGGCTTCAGACCATTTGTTTTCAATCTTGCTCGGGAAAAGGGTCTTTCCGGCTGGGTGCTAAACGGTAGCCAGGGGGTGGTGATCAGAATCAATACCAACAATAGGGCGGCTGCTGATTCTTTGCTGAGTACTATTGTAGCCAAGGCACCGCCTTTGGCCATGATTGAAGAGGCAACCTGCCAACCAGTTGATAATGAGTATTTTCAGGATTTTACTATTAGGAAAAGTGCCTCATCAGGGGATGTTGATATTCCTATGACACCCGATTATGCATTATGCGAAAAATGCAGAGCCGAGTTGGCAGAGTCGGCCAATCGTCGATATGGATATGCATTTACTACCTGTACACTTTGTGGTCCGAGATATTCAATTATTAAATCTATACCCTACGACAGGCCAGAGACTACTATGCAGAAGTTCAGCATGTGTGATTCTTGCCAGCGGGAGTATGATGATCCTGCAGATCGCAGGTATTATTCTCAAACCAATTCCTGTGAAGCGTGCGGCATTAGTTTAGCACTTTATTCCAGCGACAACAAAAGTCAGATTAGCGCTAATGGTAATGAAATTATCAAGTTAATTGCTCAGGCCTTGGTAGCGGGTAAAATTATAGCAGTGAAAGGGATAGGAGGCTATTTGCTGATGGTGGATGCACAATCAGAAGCTGCTGTAGAAAGATTGCGTTCCCGTAAGCAAAGGCCAAACAAACCACTGGCCGTTCTTTACCCCTCAATGGCTGATATTAAAAATGAATTCAATTTGTCAAGCAATGAGCGTAAGGCTTTACAAAATGAAGTAGCACCAATTGTATTGCTCCAACCCAAGAAAGATCAATATACCCTGTGTGACAGCATAGTTAAAGGACTTGATAAAGTTGGCGTAATGCTACCTTATGCCCCCCTGCTGCAACTGATTGCTAATACATTTAGCGGGCCAATCGTGGCAACATCAGGTAATGTCAGTGGTTCACCAATTATTTATGAAGATGAGCAAGCCCAAAGCCATCTTGGCCGCATTGCAGACCTGATTCTATCTCATGATCGACAGATACTTATCCCTCAGGACGATTCTGTTTTGCAGTATAGCTCAGCGTATAACCAAAGGATCATATTGCGCCGGTCCAGAGGTATGGCTCCCAATTATTTACACCAAAAAAAATGGTTTAAGCAAGTAGAAGGTGTATTAGCCACTGGTGCTCAAATGAAGGGTGCTTTTGCCTTTATCCAAAAGGGCAGGTGTTACATCAGTCAGTACTTGGGTAGCATGGAGCATCTGCATGCACAAGAGAGCTGGCAGAAAGTATTTGATCATCTTCAGTCTGTAGTGGGATTTAAACCACGACAAATTTTGCTGGATAAGCATCCGGGCTATTTTGGACATCAATGGAAGGAGCAGCAGCCTGAAACTACCAGTCGGCCTTATTATCATCATCGAGCTCATTTTGCAGCTTTATTGGGTGAGCATGACCTTTTTGATGTGGAAAATATGCTTGGGTTTGTATGGGATGGTACCGGCTTAGGCGAAGATGGGCATGTATGGGGTAGTGAAACTTTCATTTACCAAGATAAGAGCATCAGGCATTTAGGAAATCAGGGCTATTTCACCCAACTCGCGGGTGATAAAATGAGCCTTGATCCTGCCATATCAGCCTTATCAGCTGTTGCCGGGGCAGGCTTGGATCCAAAACACCTCAAGCAGCATTTTACCAAAAAGGCATGGGCAATATATCATTACAATCTTGGTAACCCCACGCTTTATTCATCCAGTATGGGTAGGCTATTCGACGCAGTGGGCTTTCTTATTTTCGGTAATGAAAATAATTCTTATGAGGGGGAAACAGCCATGCGGTTAGAAGCATTAGCCAGGCAATCAGTATGTAAGGAAACCTGGAATTTAAAGGATGATGAGCCTTTTTATAAGCAGGTGATTGAGCATGTTTGGAAGGACCTTGAATCCAGGGTTGCTCCATACGATATAGCCATGAGATTTCACTTGTTTCTGGTGGAATGGATTGATTGGCAGGCGCGCAACCAGCAAGCAAAACATCTTGGGTTTAGTGGAGGTGTATTTCAAAATAGTTTGTTGATCGACCTGATCATCACTAAGCTGGTTGGTCGATATGAATTATATTTCCATAATGATCTATCTCCAAATGATGAAAACATCGCATTTGGTCAGCTGGGGTTGTATTATCTGGAATTGCTGAATGCTGAAAAATCAGAACATAAGCGGGTGAAGGGCAATGCAACAAGGTTATCAAAGGGTAAATCTATAACGCTGGTATGAAATACATTTCAGAATATCGAAACCCGGAGGAGGTAAAGAAATATGTAGATGAAATTCATCGCATAACCACAAGGCCCTGGTCCATAATGGAAATTTGTGGTGGGCAAACCCATGGACTGGTTAAAAATGGTATTCTGGAATTGCTACCTGACCAGATTAAAATGGTTCATGGCCCCGGGTGTCCGGTATGTGTGACCCCCCTCGCATTGATAGATAAGGCTGTGCAACTGGCTATGCGACCGGAGGTAATTCTTTGCTCTTTCGGTGACATGCTACGGGTGCCGGGCTCCTCCAAAAGTCTACTGCAAGCCAAGGCAGAGGGTGCTGATGTACGCATTTTATACTCTCCACTGGAAGCCTTGAAAATTGCCAGCCAAAACCCGGATAAAGAGGTGGTTTTCTTTGCAGTGGGCTTTGAAACTACCGCACCTGCTAATGCCCTTTCAGTATTTCAGGCTGCAGAAACCGGCATCCGGAATTATTCGATTCTAACTTCACATGTACTGGTGCCGCCTGCGATGGAAGCAATATTATCAGATGAAATGACCCGAATACAGGCTTTTTTGGCGGCGGGTCATGTCACCACCATCATGGGCTTTGAGGAGTATTATCCCATTGTTGAAAAATATAAAGTGCCGGTGGTAGCCACCGGTTTTGAGCCTCTGGATTTGGTTCAGGGCATATATATGTGTGTAAAGCAACTTGAAAATGGGCAGGCTCTGCTTCAAAATCAGTATGGTCGTGTAGTTGATGCCAAGGGCAATGAAAGAGCCCGTACCATGATCAATCGTGTATTTGACGTGGACGATCAAAGCTGGCGAGGTATTGGAGTGATTCCACAAAGCGGTCTAAAGCTCAAAGTTGCTTACCAAAACTTTGATGCAAATTTCAAATTTGATGAAAGAGACATATTCACCGAAGAAAATCCCATCTGTATTGCCGGTGAAATTTTAAAAGGAATAAAGAAACCCAAAGACTGTGCAGCCTTTGGTAAGCAATGCACACCTGAGCATCCACAGGGGGCACCTATGGTTTCATCAGAGGGGGCTTGTGCAGCCTATTACCATTATGCTCAGGTAGAAGATTAAAAAACTATGACGAATAAAAACAGCCTTACAAATCTGCAATGCCCAATGCCTCAGATGGATTTTGATATTATCACGCTGGGCCATGGTGGAGGCGGACTGTTAACCAATCGATTATTGGATAAGGCCATTTTTGAGCTATTTGATAACCCTATTCTTCGTCAACGTCACGACGGGGCCTGGCTTGATGTGCAAGGACAAATAGCTTTCACTACTGATAGTTTTGTTATTCACCCGATCTTTTTTCCGGGAGGGAATATAGGCGAGCTGGCAGTTAATGGTACAGTGAATGATATAGCCATGTGTGGAGCCATTCCAAAGTATATTTCTGTAGCCTTAATTCTGGAAGAAGGCCTCACCATGGAAGAGCTATGGGAAGTGCTGGTAAGTATAAAAATGGCTGCTGAAAAGGCTGGCGTGGCTATTGTGACCGGAGATACTAAGGTGGTTGAGCGTGGTAAAGGGGATAAAATTTTTATCAACACAACCGGCATTGGTGAAATGCATCCTAAGTCAGTGATCAATATAAATGCAATTAAACCGGGTGATAAAATACTGGTAAGTGGCCCGATAGCTACCCATGGTATGGCTATTATGTGCAACAGGGAAGGTATAGATTTTGAACACACACTAGAAAGCGATACCCAGCCGCTCAACCATGCTACGCTCGGCCTTATTGAAAACTTTGGCGATAAGATTAAACTTTTACGGGATCCTACAAGAGGCGGTTTGGCTGCTACATTAAATGAATTAGCCAGAGATCGGCAACTGGGCATCCATATTCACCAATCAGCTTTACCAATTGAAGAGGATGTCAATGATGCATGTGAAATATTGGGCCTAGACCCATTATATGTGGCGAATGAGGGTGTATTCACAGCCTTTTTAGATGCCTCTATCGCTGATGAGGTGGTAGATTCATTGCGAAAACTTGAGGAAACAGCTAAAGCCAGTATCATTGGTGAAGTGGTAGATAACCATCATGGGAAGGCGGTAATCGAAAGTGGTGTAGGAGGTAAAAGGGTTATTAGCATGCAGGTGGGTGAGCAACTGCCGAGAATTTGCTAGCGCCTATTCAATACCCTGAAATGATCCGGTGTTGCCACAGTGGTTGTTATGTGACCGATTTATCGATACACATTCACTTTGAGCGTTTGTGTATTAGCTGACTACAACTTATCCAAAAGTTTCTTTCTTATTTTCAGTTTTTCATTTTCTGCCCATTCAGTAGCTGGTGCAGCTCTAAGTTTACAATTTTTAACAGCACACCGCTCACAAGTATCATTGACTATTCGGAACCTGATCCTGCTGTCTTTCAGAAATTTAATTCGCTGCCTACTTTGTTTGTCCAGTTTGATGCCTAGCGACAAACTGCTGTTGACGCCCCTGGTTGGTAACATTGGCCTGGCGATAGAGAAAACCAGAAACTCCTCATTAGATTCAAAATATTTTGCTACCTGCGCGCCTCCAACGATAGAATTATCATCATTGCTCGACTGATTGTTTGCCAGCTGGTTAAGGATATCGATGAACATCCATCGCCTGCAATAATGCTCGTGTAAAACTGTACCCCGTGGGTTGATGATGCCACCCAAATGCATTTCTTTGCTGAGCTGATAAGCATTTGTGCCGGGCTTATGGGTAAAGCGTAAAAAAAAGACCGATTTAATATTGAAGTAGCGAGGAAGTAGGTTAGTTAGCCGTTGCAACAGCATCTCAGGTGTAGCATTATATCTTTTAAGTGTCCTTATCAGAATTTCCTCATGCCATTCTGTACTAGCAAGAAATGCTGTAAGGTCTTTAAGAAATGGCTTTCTGCTCATCATGAGCGCATTTGAAAAATAACTGGCCCTGAAATTATTTAATACTTGCTCAAAGGAGTTGATTTCTACCCAGGTTGAAGTATAGGGCCGCTGTGTTACCCCAAGGTATAAATGCCCCAATTCACGTCCGTATATAAATGCCCGCTGACTCTCATCCAGGTCCTTGTTGAGGTAAAGCTTTGTATATTTTTTGCCCGGCTTAGTAAAAGACCGTAAATCCTTCAGGTTTGGGTCGTGACTAAAGCCATCTTTGATTATTCTGTAATTGTATTGATCCTTAAGTATTTTTTCGAGGTATTGAGATCGAATTGGTTTGTTGGGATCAATATTAAAGCGCTTGATGAATCGTTCAGCAGCAGCTTCCAGGCTTTCAAAATAATTGTCATGTATTTCCTGATAAGACCGCATGACTGAGAAGTAGAATGTTTCCACACGCATAT
This sequence comes from Cyclobacteriaceae bacterium, assembly GCA_965227155.1. Classification (GTDB taxonomy): domain Bacteria; phylum Bacteroidota; class Bacteroidia; order Cytophagales; family Cyclobacteriaceae; genus UBA6059. The sequence continues at coordinate 360,434 of OZ245731.1, read as the reverse complement.
TGTAATTGCGGCTGATCTCGATCAGTGTGCGAATGAAGGCATTAAGCTTGGATGGGGTATTGGCGAGCAATTCCAGCAGCTTGCCCAATTCCAGCCCGAGCATTTCCAATGGGAGCTCATTGAGTATGCCTGAATCCAACAAATCGGAAACCGGAGCCAGCTTTTTATCCAGTTTTGAGGAGGCTAGCCACTCAAAGTCAGCTCCTAACGCTTTTGCAATTTGTTCCAGTTTTTCCTGCGACGGGTATTTTTTCCCCTTCTCAATTTCATTGAGGTAGCTGGGAGATATACCGGTATTTTTACCCAGCTCTTGTAGTGACATTTTCTTTTCCTCACGCAACTGACTGAGCTTAATGCCCAGGATAACCCGCTGTTTCTCGTCGTGTCGAGCCATTGGCTTATAATTCGGGATCGTTTTTCAAAAGCTGAACCAGTGATGCCACGTGGCAAAACAATACTGCAGGCACAATGAAAGCAGGTAGCCAGATGTAAGGGAAATAAAACACTGCTACATTGGGCTGCTCAAAACCAAATTGCTGAAAGGGAAATGGTGTAGATAGTATAGCATGAGCCACTACATTGGTCAATAACAATAAGCCGATAATATTCCACCCAATGGCACCATACCTATTTTTAGCTTTAAAGCCTACCAAAAAGATGGCTGCAAAGGGTGCCGAAATTCCCATAATTATGTCCAGGTTTTTCCCCTCAAAAGTCATGATTTCCGGCATGTATCCTTCCAAAAACACCCACCATATGAATATTTCTACCGGTACGCGGACGATATGTAGGTAGGTGAGGCTTGTTATGGGAATTTGTCTTACCGTGTTTCGCCATGAGGGCAGGGCAATTGTAAGTAGAATGATGAAAAAGGGAGGTAAGATGGCGATCAAAAAGCGGGGTGGCATATTGCTGAATTGCAAGAAAAATCCATTTTGCGCCAATATACCGGTAAGGGCCAGCCAAAATGAGAGCAATATGGCAACTATGGTCGACCATTGGCGGCTACTATCATCGGTAGCTTTTGCCACCATAAAATATAAAAACCCAAAAACAGTAACGACTACACCTAAAAAAATACCGGGTATATGGTAGGGAAGATCATCCATGTGTTAAAGATTTGAATAAAGATAATATTTTGAGTTAGGCGTTAATAGGATTTATTCTATATTTCCCTTTCTACCATGCATGATTTTATACAGGATCTCCGCAATAAGTTACAGGGGCCGCTGCCAGGCAGAGTAGCACAGGAAAAAATGGCGCCCCGCCCGATTGATGAAGAGCGTTTTGATTTTGCACAGAGAACAGATGCTAAGCTTGGAGCGGTGTTGTTACTGCTTTATCCGGATAGCGGTCAAATACATTTCCCCCTGATATTGAGGCCCGTGTATAAAGGCGCACACAGCGGGCAGGTGGCCTTACCGGGAGGTAAATTTGAACCCGGCGATAAAGATTTAATTTATACTGCACTGCGTGAAGCAGAGGAGGAGGTCAATATTCCCGCTCACAAGGTTGAAACCATTGGAACACTTACAGAGATGTACATCGTGGCTAGCAACTTCCGGGTATTGCCTGTGATAGGTTTTGTGCAGGAAAAGCCCAGGTTCATACCTGAAATAAAGGAAGTTGCGGATATCATTGAAACACCGCTAGATTGGTTGCTCGATGACAGCCGAGTGGGCGAGAAAGACATTGTAGTAGCGGATAAGTACAAGATTCGGTCACCCTATTTCGATATCCATGGCCACATGGTGTGGGGTGCCACAGCCATGATGCTCAATGAATTTATTACCTTACTCAAACAATAAAGCACTATGGAAGAACCATTGATCACAAATGATGCGATTGTTTTTGGGCTTTTAATGGTCCTGCTGGGGTTTGTTTTCTATACTTCAGAAAGCGAACATCCTTTCTGGAAGAAGTTTTATGGCGTGGTACCTACGGTATTGGTTTGCTATTTTTTACCCTCGGTTTTCAACTCACTGGGTATTATCTCTGGGGCAGAGTCCAACCTTTATTTTGTAGCCTCACGCTATTTATTGCCTGCGTCTCTGGTATTGCTCACCATAAGTGTCGATTTGCGTGAGATCGTAAAGCTGGGTAACAAAGCTATTGGGATGTTTTTTGCAGGTACTTTTGGAATCATCCTGGGAGGCCCTCTGGCCTTGATCATTATGTCGGCAGTTGCTCCTTCGGTGGTGGCCGGTGAACCACCCAACGAAGTATGGCGAGGTATGACGACAATTGCCGGAAGCTGGATCGGTGGTGGTGCTAATCAGGCTGCCATGAAAGAGGTTTTTCAGGTCAATGGTGAGCTTTTCTCGAAAATGGTAACCGTGGATATACTGATCGGCAACAGCTGGTTGGCTGTACTATTGATCGGTGTAGGCAGGGCTGCAAAGATTGATCGTTTCCTCAAAGCAGACAGTTCGGCGATTGAAGAGGTAAAGAAAAAGATCGAAGATTATCAATTGAGTATTGCCAAAATACCTTCGCTACGCGATATCATGTTGATTTTGGCTATTGGATTCGGCGTGACCGGTATTGCTCATCTACTGGCCGGAGGCATTGCGCCTTTTCTTGCTGACAATTACCCTCAGTTGGATAAGTACAGCCTCACCTCCAGCTTTTTCTGGATTGTGGTTATTGCTACTACACTAGGCGTGATACTGAGCTTTACAAAGGCAAGAGACCTGGAAGGTGCAGGTTCCAGTAAGTTTGGCAGCCTTTTTATTTACATCCTGGTGGCTACCATCGGAATGCAAATGGATTTAATGGCCATTTTTGAAAATCCTGGATTGTTTTTATTGGGGATTCTATGGATTTCGCTGCACGTGATTTTCTTATTCGTAGTAGCTAAGCTGATCAAAGCCCCGTATTTCTTTGTAGCTGTGGGTAGTCAGGCCAATGTAGGTGGGGCAGCATCTGCCCCTATTGTTGCCTCTGCTTTTCATCCTGCACTGGCACCGGTGGGCGTATTGCTGGCCGTATTAGGCTATGCTGCAGGTACCTATGGCGCATGGTTGTGCGGTATCCTTATGCAGGCAGTAGCACCCTAGCGTATGAAAAACCCAAAAAGAGGCATCACGATTTATGAAATTTGAGAGTATTTCAAAAGCATCATTCATGTAAGGTTGAGCCTGTCGAAACCTTTGTTAAAAACTATATGAATACATTTCGATGAGCTCAATGTGACATGAGGCAAGGGTTTTTATACTTTTGTGACACCCTCTATTTTTTTCTCTTGTACCAAAGCCTGATAAGCTGATACCAGCTTGTTGAGCTGGAGCCACCTGCCCATAATTCAGTTTCCTCACTGGAATAGCTGTCATCATCATGGATATTAGGAAGAATGACAGTTTCATAATGACTCACTTCCACTTTATCCTCGTTATTTAAGATCCAGTTGTTCATTTCATCCAGCAACTCCTGTAAAACCTGAACTTTTCCTTGTTTGAAAAGGCCATCTTTTCGCTTTTTGGGAACAAAATCAATGTATTTGATCATAGTTTATGATTGGTTTTTTTGAAAAAGGATTCGAAAGATAAGGAGTCCCTAAAAATTGTCCTATTTGATATACATTAAATTTTATCTGTCATGAAAAATGCTTGCATTAGGTTGAAGTGAGTCAGTGCACCACTTAAAGAAGCTCACATCTATGAAAAGTATCGAAGTTAAGCAACAAAAAATGAGCTGCTCCAAATAGAATGGCTGTTGCTGGACCGCACTGGTTTGTAGCGAATATCTCTAGTCAGACAAATTCAACACTTCATTTGGGTGTAATAATTGATTGCAGTCACCATTTTCCGCAATCCATGCTTATTGAGCTTTAAAGGCAGTTTTGTTGCAGAAGTGATGTGTTAATGATGTATTAAAATTTGGGTTTGGTGAAACATATGATGAGGTGGAAAATGGTAATAGTAAATTAATAGTGGCATAAATTGAATTTACAATTTCATAATACTATGCCCTATGGTTACGATTGCATTTAAAAATTTGCTAACAAAGAGTTCGATTTTAGCGACTCTATTCAAACGCAACATGCTCACTTTAATTTTCCGTGAATTCAAAAACCGGCAAATTCACCAACTCATTTTGAGTTGCAGCGTGTTGCTGATGTTGTGTCTTACCAAAGCTGAACTATATGCTCAAACTCCACCGAGTATTGGTGATGCACATCCGGTTTCTACAGATTATAAGTTAGTATGGTCAGATGAGTTTGAAGGTACCGGAGCTATTAATGCTGACAACTGGCATCATCAAACACAATTGCCAGACGGAGGTAATTGGTTCAATAACGAAGTGCAACACTACACCAATCGTACGGATAATTCCTCAGTAGCTGATGGAGTATTAAGCATCACTGCTAAGCGAGAAGAATTTACAGATCAGGGCGTAACAAAATCATTCACATCAGCCAGACTCAACTCAAAGTATGCCTTTACTTATGGAAGAGTTGATGTGAGAGCAAAGCTTCCTGCTTCACTTGGTACATGGCCGGCGATATGGATGTTGGGTCGAGAAATTAATGAACCTGGTAACTTTTGGCATGACACCTACGGCACTACAAATTGGCCGCAGGTAGGCGAGATTGATATCATGGAGCAAAAAGGAACCAGCGCAGCAGATAAGGAAAGTATTATTGGTACAGTGCATACTGGGGCCAATAGTGGAGGCGCATCCATAGGAGGTTCCATCAGCTTAACAAATGAAGACACAGAGTTTAAAACGTATTCTATCATTTGGACCGAGGAAGAAATTCAATTTTTAGTGGATGGGAATAATTATTTTACATATAACCCTGAAACTAATGCCGCTACGTCTGCCACAGGTAGGACTGCAGCTACCTGGCCATTTGATAGTCCACAATACCTTTTGCTCAATATTGCAATGGGAGGAGACTTAGGTGGTGCTATTCCTGCCGGTTTTCAGCAGGATGCTATGGAAATTGATTATGTAAGAGTTTACCAGCAGGATCAACTTTTGGTAGCGAATGCTCCGACGGATGCTCCTTCTACTCCTCCGACACGAGCGGCTGAGGATGTGATATCGATATATGGAGAGGCATATGGAACAGAGATAGGTTTAACCAATGTGACCTGGGATGATCCATCACAGTTTACGGAAGAGACGATAGCAGGCAACAAGGTTTTGAACATTGATTTGAGCAATGGATTCATCGGCAGTACGCTGGGTAGTGTAGTAGATGCCACCTCGATGACGAATTTCCACATGGATTTTTGGATAGCGGATGATTGGGAAGCGGGACAGATTTTCAATCCGAAGTGGTCGGATCATGCAGGTGGAAACGGGGAGACGAGTGCATTAGAGTTGACCAGAGCCATTGGTGACACAGAGGTACGCAAGTGGGTATCTATAGATGTACCGCTTACTGACTTTGCGGGTAATCCTGCACGTGCCAACCTCACTGAGTTTTTGATCAGTGTAGCGAGTAAGATAGGTCGAGCTTATGTTGATAACATATATTTCTACAAAGGAACCTCAGGAGGTACTGGCCCGGTAGCGAATGCTCCGACGGAGCTCCTTACTCCTCCGACACGAGCGGCTGAGGATGTGATATCGATGATAGGTTTAACCAATGTGACCTGGGATGATCCATCAATGATAGCGAGTAAGATAGGTCGAGCTTATGGATTGATAACATATACAGATTTCAATAAGTGGTCGGATCATGCAGGTGGAAACGGGGAGACGAGTGCAGGAGGTACTGGCCCGGTAGCGAATGCTCCGACGGATGCTCCTTCTACTCCTCCGACACGAGCGGCTGAGGATGTGATATCGATATATGGAGAGGCATATGGAACAGAGATAGGTTTAACCAATGTGACCTGGGATGATCCATCACAGTTTACGGAAAGACGATAGCAGGCAACAAGGTTTTGAACATTGATTTGAGCAATGGATTCATCGGCAGTACGCTGGGTAGTGTAGTAGATGCCACCTCGATGACGAATTTCCACATGGATTTTTGGATAGCGGATGATTGGGAAGCGGGACAGATTTTCAATCCGAAGTGGTCGGATCATGCAGGTGGAAACGGGGAGACGAGTGCAGACAGAGGTACGCAAGTGCATAGATGTACCGCTTACTGATGCGGGTAATCCTGCACGTGCCAACCTCACTGAGTTTTTGATCAGTGTAGCGAGTAAGATAGGTCGAGCTTATGTTGATAACAACCAATTTCTACAAAGGAACCTCAGGAGGATGGCCCGGTAGCGAATGCTCCGACGGATGCTCATTCTACTCCTCCGACACGAGCGGCTGAGGAGTGATATCGATATATGGAGAGGCATATGGAACAGAGATAGGTTTAACCAGCCCTGGGATGATCCATCACAGTTTACGGAAGAGACGATAGCAGGCAACAAGGTTTTGAACATTGATTTGAGCAATGGATTCATCGGCAGTACGCTGGGTAGTGTAGTAGATGCCACCTCGATGACGAATTTCCACATGGATTTTTGGATAGCGGATGATTGGGAAGCGGGACAGATTTTCAATCCGAAGTGGTCGGATCATGCAGGTGGAAACGGGGAGACGATGCATTAGAGTTGACCAGAGCCATTGGTGACACAGAGGTACGCAAGTGGGTATCTATAGATGTACCGCTTACTGACTTTGCGGGTAATCCTGCACGTGCCAACCTCACTGAGTTTTTGATCAGTGTAGCGAGTAAGATAGGTCGAGCTTATGTTGATAACATATATTTCTACAAAGGAACCTCAGGAGGTACTGGCCCGGTAGCGAATGCTCCGACGGATGCTCCTTCTACTCCTCCGACACGAGCGGGAGGATGTGATATCGATATGGAGAGGCATATGGAACAGAGATAGGTTTAACCAATGTGACCTGGGATGATCCATCACAGTTTACGGAAGAGACGATAGCAGGCAACAAGGTTTTGAACATTGATTTGAGCAATGGATTCATCGGCAGTACGCTGGGTAGTGTAGTAGATGCCACCTCGATGACGAATTTCCACATGGATTTTTGGATAGCGGATGATTGGGAAGCGGGACAGATTTTCAATCCGAAGTGGTCGGATCATGCAGGTGGAAACGGGGATTGGTTGACCAGAGCCATTGGTGACAGAGGTACGCAAGTGGGTATCTATAGATGTACCGCTTACTGACTTTGCGGGTAATCCTGCACGTGCCAACCTCACTGAGTTTTTGATCAGTGTAGCGAGTAAGATAGGTCGAGCTTATGTTGATAACATATATTTCTACAAAGGAACCTCAGGAGGTACTGGCCCGGTAGCGAATGCTCCGACGGATGCTCCTTCTACTCCTCCGACACAGCGGCTGAGGATGTGATATCGATATATGGAGAGGCATATGGAACAGAGATAGGTTTAACCAATGTGACCTGGGATGATCCATCACAGAGGAAGAGACGATTTTTGAACATTGATTTGAGCAATGGATTCATCGGCAGTACGCTGGGTAGTGTAGTAGATGCCACCTCGATGACGAATTTCCACATGGATTTTTGGATAGCGGATGATTGGGAAGCGGGACAGATTTTCAATCCGAAGTGGTCGGATCATGCAGGTGGAAACGGGGAGACGAGTGCATTAGAGTTGACCAGAGCCATTGGTGACACAGAGGTACGCAAGTGGGTATCTATAGATGTACCGCTTACTGACTTTGCGGGTAATCCTGCACGTGCCAACCTCACTGAGTTTTTGATCAGTGTAGCGAGTAAGATAGGTCGAGCTTATGTTGATAACATATATTTCTACAAAGGAACTTCAGGAGGTACTGGCCCGGTAGCGAATGCTCCGACGGATGCTCCTTCTGCTCCTCCGACACGAGCGGCTGAGGATGTGATATCGATATATGGAGAGGCATATGGAACAGAGATAGGTTTAACCAATGTGCCCTGGGATGATCCATCACAGTTTACGGAAGAGACGATAGCAGGCAACAAGGTTTTGAACATTGATTTGAGCAATGGATTCATCGGCAGTACGCTGGGTAGTGTAGTAGATGCCACCTCGATGACGAATTTCCACATGGATTTTTGGATAGCGGATGATTGGGAAGCGGGACAGATTTTCAATCCGAAGTGGTCGGATCATGCAGGTGGAAACGGGGAGACGAGTGCATTAGAGTTGACCAGAGCCATTGGTGACACAGAGGTACGCAAGTGGGTATCTATAGATGTACCGCTTACTGACTTTGCGGGTAATCCTGCACGTGCCAACCTCACTGAGTTTTTGATCAGTGTAGCGAGTAAGATAGGTCGAGCTTATGTTGATAACATATATTTCTACAAAGGAACCTCAGGAGGTACTGGCCCGGTAGCGAATGCTCCGACGGATGCTCCTTCTACTCCTCCGACACGAGCGGCTGAGGATGTGATATCGATATATGGAGAGGCATATGGAACAGAGATAGGTTTAACCAATGTGCCCTGGGATGATCCATCACAGTTTACGGAAGAGACGATAGCAGGCAACAAGGTTTTGAACATTGATTTGAGCAATGGATTCATCGGCAGTACGCTGGGTAGTGTAGTAGATGCCACCTCGATGACGAATTTCCATATGGATTTTTGGATAGCAGATGATTGGGAAGCGGGACAGATTTTCAATCCGAAGTGGTCGGATCATGCAGGTGGAAACGGGGAGACGAGTGCATTAGAGTTGACCAGAGCCATTGGTGACACAGAGGTACGCAAGTGGGTATCTATAGATGTACCGCTTACTGACTTTGCGGGTAATCCTGCACGTGCCAACCTCACTGAGTTTTTGATCAGTGTAGCGAGTAAGATAGGTCGAGCTTATGTTGATAACATATATTTCTACAAAGGAACCTCAGGAGGCACACAATGTACGACTGAAGTTGCTCACAATGTCGATCCCTCACAAGGGTCTATAAATTGGACATTTAAGGATAATTCGGACCCATTTGATGCATTTGGCAACATTTCAGGAGGAATAGTTGACAATCCATATGTGGATGCTACCAATGGCAGTTGTAAAGTATATGAAATTGGAAAAACCACTGGATGTGAAACTTGGGCTGGTATAGGATATACATTGCCAAACCCGATAAACTTTGCCAATAGCACAACAGATGAAATACGACTAAAAGTTTATGCTGAGACTGAGGCTACATCTATTACGGTTCAGCTGGAAGATTTTGATTTTAACTCCGGTAATCAATCGGTAACTGTACCTGTTACACAAACCATTACGAATACAGGTCAATGGGAAGAATTGGTATTTGATTTCAGTGGTAATGATGGTCAGCTATTTAGAAGCTTTATCATCTATGCAGAACGTAATGCAACCTGTGATGGAGATGTTTATTATCTGGATGACATTCAGATTGACCTTGAAGCTGCTCCGGTGAAACCATTCCCTTCACTACCAGTAACTTTCGAATCTGATGCATTCGATTATCAACTTACTGAATTTGAGGGTTCACCCAGTGTGGTGATCGATAATCCTCAGGCGACAGGGGATAATACAAGTACTAAAGTAGTACAAACTACCAAAGGACAAGGAGCTGCAACTTTTGCAGGAACTATTATGCCTTTGGCTTCTCCAATAGATTTTAGCACTGGCTCTATCATCCAAATGAAGGTTTACTCGCCTAAGACGATGACCATTAGGATGCAGTTGGAGAATAGTACCAATTCTACAATAAAGCAAAGCGTTGACGTAACCACAACTCAGGTTAATCAATGGGAAACTCTTGAGTTTGATTTTAGTAATCTTGTTACAACACAGGAGTTATCGAAAGTGGTGCTATTCTTTGATTTTGAAGTTGTTGGAGATGGAAGTGTCTATTACTGGGATGATCTTACACTGGTTGGTGACCCTATAGTCCCTCCGTCTTTCCCAGTTGATTTTGAGTCTACACAATTCACTTACAATTTCCTTGATTTTGAAGGACAGGGAAGTGAAGTAGTTGTCAATCCAGATCAAAATGGAGTGAATACAAGTGCTACAGTTGTCCAAACAAATAAAGGCGTTGGAGCTGCAACATTTGCTGGTACAATCATTGGATTCAATGCTCCTATTGACTTTACGGAAGGTAAAATATTAAGTGTAAAGACCTGGTCACCTAAAGTAGGAGCAAAAGTCAATTTAAAGCTTGAAAATCGCGATAATTCAGCAATTGGTGCTGAAGTCGTTGCATTGACTACCGTAGCTAACCAATGGGAAGAGTTAACATTTGACTTTACTGGTCTGGTAGAAGGAAAATCACTTTCCAAGGCAATTCTTTTCTTTGATTTTGAACAACCAGGTGGTGATACAGAGACAACCTATTATTGGGATGATCTGCAAATACGACCACTTCCTGATGGAGAGAATGCAAAACTTGATAACTTATTAGTTGACGGTGTGCCTATTGCGGTATTTGATCCAGAAGTGTTTGAATATCGTGTGGTACTACCCGAATCTGTAACAACGCCTCCGGTAATTTCGGCCACCAAAGCCGTAAATGAGGCTAATGAAGTTATTACGCAAGCCAATAGTTTACTTGATAAGGCAACTGTCGAGGTAACTTCTTCTGATGGGAATACGACACTTACTTATGAGGTAGGATTCACCACACTTACAGCTTCAAATAACCTCATAGTGAATGGTGATTTTGAGACCACAGGCTCTTGGACTGGCAATGCATTTAATATCCAGACTGAGGGAGGTAATAGTTATAATTTCGCCAATGTCACAACTGCAGGTGATGCATTTAATGTCAATTTGAGTCAGGCTCTTGAACTAACACAGGATAAGACTTACTTTTTGACATTTGATGCTTCCACAAACACTGGAAATACAAGGACCATGTTAGCAGGTATTGGTTTGAATGTGGAACCATTTACGAACAACACAAAAGAAATTACCCTAACAGAGCAGACACAAACCTATACACTGATTCTAACAGCGACAGGATTTGGAGGTGCTAATAGCAGAGTGCTATTTGATATGGGAGCTGATGAAGGCGTTGTAGTTATTGATAATGTAAGTTTAATTGAGGAATTCAATCCTCCTATTCTACCTACAGATGCTCCTGCCGAACCAACCTTTGCTGCCAATGATGTAGTAGCTGTATTTAGTGATAATTATGGCAACAGAACCGGTGCCAATTTTAGTACTCAGGGAGCTGCTCAAGTAGACATGGTAGACTTGAATGGAAACCAGGTGCTCAAATATTTAAATACTGCTGCATCGGGTGGAAATTTCTCAATTATTGAATTGGGTGGTAGCAATCAGATAGACATGATTGGAGAAGGGATGACCAATTTGAGGTTTGATCTATGGTTTCCTCAGCAGGTAACACCCGGGTCTAAGTTTATATTCAAGGTGGTAAATATTAGCTCTCCAGTCGAAGAAGCGTTTATCGAAATTTCACAATCCTTCACACCAGAAATGAGACAAGGAGAATGGATTGAATTCGATTTCTCTATTTCTGATCTTATAGGATTTGGAATGGATAAGTTTAGTAATATTCAGCAATTCGTGGTTGAGGTCGGTTCTACACCGGAGGTTTACATTGATAACTTATTGTTCTACAAAGAGCAGATTGCCGCTACCAATGATGCTACATTGAGTGATATACAAGTAGACGGGACCAGTCTTCCAGGTTTCAACCCTGCGTTGTTTAACTATTCCTATGAGCTAGCAGCAGGAACCACGCAGATTCCTACAGTAACTGGAATAACGAATAATACGAATGCCGTTCCAAATGAAAGTCAGGCAACAGCATTACCTGGTACCGCATCTATTTTGGTGACGGCAGAAGACGGAGTGACAGAGAATACTTATACTGTTAAATTCTTTGTAAATACGCCTCCTGATGCTGCTCCTGCATCAAAAACAATAGCAGAGAATGACGTAATCGCAATATTCAGTGATGACTACCAAACGGTACCAAATCAAGGTTTTTCGAATTATGGTGACGCAGTTATTGAGACTGTGACCCTGGGCGGAAATGATGTTCTTAAATATACTCCCGGCGGAAACACCTTCCAGGTTATTGAGTTTGGTGCGGCTAATAAACTCAATTTATCTGCGGCTGGAATTACCAATTTTAGCTTTGATGTATGGTTTTCTAAGGATATTACTTCTTCAAGTCAATTTTTAGTGAAGATTGAGCAATTTGGGACATCAAGAGAAACCGGACTAGTTCAACTAAATTCAGCCTCTGTTCCTGCAATGGCCCAGGGCCAATGGATCACGTATGATGTTAGTCTCAATGAGATGGCAGGAAACTTGACCGTTCCTGATGCTATTCAACAAATAGTGATAGATATTCAGAATGTAGGGGAAGCTTATATTGATAATATCTATTTCTACAAAGAACCCTCTAATCCATCTTTACCAATAGCATTTGAATCCACTGCATTGAATTATGGACTCGTAGGCTTTGGTGGCCCGGGTGATCCCCCAACAGAAATACCAGTATCTATAGAGGCTGACCCGGATGATGCAAACAATAAGGTCTTGCAGATCACAAAACCTGCGGGTTCGCAGATTTGGGCTGGAGCATCTATTCCACTTGAGACTCCAATCGATTTCTCATCATCCTCTACAGTGAGAATGCGCGTACGCTCTCCGCTTGCTGTGGGAACTACTGTACGATTGAAGATTGAGGACACAAGCTCTCCGATTGTGAACGGTAACCCTTCTGTATTTGCAGAACTCGATGCAGTTACTACTGCGGTGGATACGTGGGAGACTATTGAATTTGATTTCTCAACCTACAATGGATGGAGTGCGTCCACAAATTATGATAAGCTGGTCATATTCTATGACTTTGGTAATACTGGAGCATCCACATCTTATTTCGATGATATCGAGATGAAGCCTATCGATATTAACAATGATGCTACGCTAGCTGATTTGCAGATTGATGGTACGACAATAGATGGATTCAGCTCTGGTCAGGAGACTTATTTGGTGGAACTGGCGGAAGGTACAACAGTGGTTCCTGCCGTAACTGCTACAGCAACCAATAATAGCCTTACACCTGTAATTACGCCAGCAACTCAACTTCCGGGACAAACTACCGTGGAAGTAACTGCAGCAGATGGAACAACCAAAAAGACCTATAAGGTCAATTTTGATGTGGCCTCTGATAATTTGTTAGCTAATGGTCATTTTGAATTTGGTGCGGCTCCCTGGACGGATAATTTTGGAAACCCAGGAGATGTTAGAAACGAAGGGGGTAATGGTTACCTGTTTGCTGAGACACAAAAATCAGCAAATGCTTTTGACTATAACGTTGCGCAAACCCTGAATCTTGAGCAAGGGCAAAACTATGTGCTTTCTTTTGATGCGGCTGCTGCGGTAGGGTCAACAAGAACATTGCAGGCTGGTATCGGTCAGGCAGGTGGTGACTTCTTTGCTAGTACAAGTGATTATACAATCCCGGCTCCCGGACCAAATGGTGAATTGACCAATTTCTCAGTGGTGCTTAATGCAAGCTGGGATGTGGCTGGAACTGAACGCGTCTTTTTCAATCTTGCTGGAGATAATGGGGTAATAATCATTGATAATGTTTCCTTGACGGTGGCTGACCCTGCTACGTTCCCACTTACATTTGATGATAATCAGGCGTATGCATTTACCGAGTTTCAAGGTGCGCCTACTTCAGTAACATTTAATCCATCCGTTGGTGGACTAAATACCTCTTCTAAAGTGGCACAAATGCTTAAAGTGCAGGGTGCTGTTGGGGCAGGTAGCTTTATTAACCTGGCAGCACCAATTGATTTCTCAGGAAGCCAGGTTATTAGCATGAAGGTATTGTCACCAAAGGCTGGTATTACCGTCAAATTGACTTTAGAAGGCACAGTAAATGTAGAAGCTACAGCACAGAATACTGTTGCCGATGAATGGGAGGTGCTGGAATTTGACTTTAGTGGACAAAACCCCGGTGCTGACCTTACTACAATGGTATTCTCTTTCGATGAAGGCGTGACTGGTGATGGTAGCACTTATTATTTTGATGATGTTACCTTCTCCGTTGATAACGATGCCACATTAAGTGATCTGAAAGTAGATGGTGAGACCATCTTTGGCTTTAATCCTGAAACTACAGATTATACCGTGGTATTACCATTTGGCACTACTGAAATACCTGTAGTGACGGCTACTGCAAATGATGCAGGTGCCAATGCTCCGGTAATTACACAGGCAGGAGATGTAAATGATATAGCAGAGATTATCGTAACCTCTGAAAGTGGTCAGGTAACTAAGACATATACCGTGGATTTTAATGTAGAAGCTGCAACGGCGGATGCTAGTTTGAGTGATCTGCAAGTAGATGGAGTTACAGTAGAAAACTTTGATCCTGCGACTTATTTTTACCAGGTCACTATTCCATATAGCACAGCAACACAGCCAGCGGTAACATTTACCGAGTCAGACCAGAATGCTTCGGCAGCAATATTCTCAGCCCCTGATCCTTGGCCAGCTCCTGACGCGACATCTAACCGCGACGTGGTTGTGAGAGTGACCGCTCAGGATCAGAGCACACAGGATTACACTATTCAGTTTGTGCTTGCTCCGGCAGGTACAGATGCCACATTAAGTGATATTTTACTGGGTGGTACTTCTATAGATGGTTTTGATCCGCAAACGCTGGAGTATACTGCATCGCCATTACCTGCAGGTTCGACTGTTGACGATATTCCTGAGATTACAGCGACCACTACGGATGAATATGCGACTTATGTGCTTGGTGACTTACCAACGGAGCTACCAGGTACAGTAGATATAGTAGTAACAGCTGAAGATGGTACAACTCAGTCCACCTACAGCGTTACTTTTGAAATTGCCGGTGAAGCTCAGGATGCTTCATTGAGTGATTTGACCATTAGAGGAACTACAGTGGAAGGCTTTAGCCCGGTTGTATTGGAATACACTGTGGAGTTACCATTTAGTGCGACAGATGTTCCATTGGTAGAAGCTGTTCCCTCTGTTGACAATGAAAATGTAGTAGTTGATATTCAACCGGCCAACGCTTTACCGGGTACTACCACGATTGAGGTAACGGCGCTTGATCAAACTACGGTTCAGACTTATCTAATCAATTTCACTAAGGCTGCTACTGCTAGTACAGATGCTACATTGGCTGATTTGACAGTGGCAGGAGCAACGGTAACAGGCTTTGATGCTGCAACTTTGGAGTACACAGTACAGCTCAATTCGGGTGCAAATACTGCTCCGGCAGTTACGGCCGTTGCTGCTGATACAACAGCCACTGTAGTAGTGGATGCCTCGACCGAGACACCTAGTGCCACCTTTGTTAAAGTTACTGCAGAAGATGAGATTACCACACAGACTTATACCATCAGGTTCGCCCTGGCAGGTAATAACAGTCTGGTGACAAACGGTAATTTTGAAAGTGGTGCTATTGGATGGTATGGCAATGCGTTCAACATCCAGTCCGATGGAGGCACAAGATACAATTTTGCAGAGGTTTCCACCGCAGTTCAGGCGTTTGATGTAAACCTAAGCCAGGCAGTAAACCTCTCTGCAGGAGTAAATTACGTGCTTTCTTTTGATGCTTCTACATCAGCATCAACAGGTACGCGGACAATGATAACAGGTATTGGACCTGTCAGTGGAAACCTTGGCTACAGTACTCAGGAGGTTACTTTGACATCCACCAGCCAAACTTTCTCTTTGATTCTAAATGCCAGTACCCAGGCAGGTTCTGATGGCAGAATACTGTTTGATATGGGCGCCAATACAGGAGTCGTAGTTATCGATAATGTTACCCTTACAGAGGCCAGACCTATTACATTCCCTGTTGATTTTGAAGCAAATGATATTGCATACACTTTCGCAGAGTTTAATGGGTCTCCGACTGAATTGGCTGACAACCCAAGTAGAGTTACTCCAAACACAAGTCAGAAGGTAGCTAAAACGACTAAGTCTGGTACCGCAGCAGCGGGTACTATCCTTACTCTAAGCCAGCCGCTCAACCTAAGCACCAATCAGATTCTTGGATTGAAAGTTTACTCTCCTAGAGCTGGTGCCAGGGTAGTGATGAAGTTAGAGAATGCATCTGATAATACCATTTTCGTAGAGGCTGATACGGTTACGACTGCAGCTAATGAATGGGAAGAGCTTTCATTCAATTTCAATGGCCAGATTACCAATCAGAGCTTATCCAAAGTCATTCTTTTCTTTGATAGTGAGCGAGGAGGTACAGTAGCGAATCCACTGATCTATCATTGGGATGATTTGAATTATGTGTTGGATAATGCTTACCTAAGAGATCTGACGCTTAAGGATACTGAAGCTGCTACCGGAGTGACGATAGAAGATTTTGATACGCTAACGCTTGATTACGAGGTGACGCTTCCTTCTAATGCCACTACATTCCCTATTGTAGAAGGATTTACCATAGACCCAAATGCTAGTATCTCCTATGATCCAGCTACTGAGGGTGCAACTGCTGCAGACAGTACTACTACAGTTACCGTAACAGCGGTAGATGGTACGCAGCTTAATTATACAGTAAGGTTCAGAAAGGCAGCTTCTGACACTGATGCATCATTGTCAGACATATTCATTAATAACAATGACATTGACGATTTCACAGCAACTACATTTATTTACAATGTGTTGCTGGATCCTGATACGACAACCTATCCGGTTGTCATCAAAGGAACGGCCAATAATCCGGCTGCATCTGTAACCGTAACACCTGAGAATGGCTTTACTGAGGATCAATTGCCCGCAGCAGCCACAATAGCGGTGGTTTCTGAGAATGGTGAGGTCACTGCCAATTATACCGTAAACCTTAGGGTGATCAGTACAGATGCTTCATTGAGTGATATTAAGCTTGATAACCAAAGTATCACAGATTTTGATGTTGATCAATTGGAATATGATGTAGTGCTTGATTATGGAAGTACGGTAGAGGATATCCCTGAAGTAAGCTTCACAAGAGGCAGCGAGTTTGCTACAGCAAGCTTGACTGCTGCATCGGCTATACCTGGATCAACTAGTATAGTTGTACTGGCTGAGGATGGTGAGACTACCCGAACCTATACCATTAATTTCACAGAGGAAGAACCTGAGACAGTTGCCACATTATCAGACATCAGGTTTAATAATGTGAGTATTGCAGGTTTTGATCCTGAAGTAACTGACTATACCGTTGAGCTACCTATCGGTACCACTGCAGCACCTAATGTGACATTTACCAAAACGAGCGACAAAGCTACGGCTAGCATTACAGGAGTATCCGGCACTGAAGGCACAGCTACTATAACTGTGACTGCACAAGATGGCACTACTATCAGAACCTATACTGTAGCTTACTCAGTAAGAATTGCGAGTTCTGATGCGACACTTGCTGACTTGCTGGTCAATGGTATAAGTATCGAAAGTTTTGCGCCTAATGTTAATGCTTATCAGGTTTTATTACCACAGGGCACTACAGAGGCACCTGATGTTGATTGGGTGGAAGCTGATGAAAATGCGAATGCTTCATTGCTTGCAGCTTCTCAATTCCCAGGTGAAACCATCGTACGGGTTACTGCTGAGGATGGCTCTACTAATGACTACACCATTTCATTTGTGGTAACGGATAACCAGAAGCCATTTGTTTCAGCACCTATACTCGATCAGACATTGGTTGTAAATAGTACCATTCTGCTGGATCTTTCCAACAACTTTAAAGATCCTGAAGAGACCGGATTAAGCTACAGCTTTACCAACACCAATGATCAGGTGATTTCAGTTTCGATGGATGGTTCTTCGATGGTTATAACCGGTTTATCAGTAGGTGAAGCTGAAATATCTGTGACCGTTAAAGATGACATCAATGGAACTGCCTCCACCTCATTTGATGTAGCTGTTGTTGGTGTAGGAACTGAGTTAACCTATGATGTATCAGGCAAAGTTTTTGCAGGAGGGTTTCCATTTAACCAGGGAAGCGCGGTGCTTATCGATCAGGATAATTTGAATAACATGTTCAGCACCAGCTTATCAGTTACTGGAGGGTTTGCCTTCTCATTTATTCCTGAGGGTACTTATTACTTATATGCTTCTTCTACATCTCCTGAATATGTGACCACTTTCTATGGCAATGTTTCGACCTCTATTGACCCTAATGCCACACCGAAATTGATCGAGGTGAATAAGGGGGTGACCGGAGCTGACATTACCATGATTGAAAGGCCGGCTTCAGCGGTTCCATTGGATGTGTTGACAGGTGGTGTGTTTAATCTACGTGTAAATGAAGTGCTTGGTGGTGGATCTCGTATCCTGGAGGGCAACCAGGAAGATGGTGAAGCATTTTCAGATGTTATTGTGATCGTAACTACGCTGCAAGATGAATACATAGCAGATGGTGTCACTGATGAAGGCGGGTTCTTTAGGTTAGCTGGATTGCCAACCGGTACTTATAAAGTTATCCTTGACTTACCTGGTCATGGCCGTTTGAGTGCCGAGATTTCAGTACAGGAAGGTCAGAATAGCTACTACACAGGCTTGATCGATGAGAATGGGTTTACAATTAATGTGGTTACTAGTGTAGATAGCCCATTATTGGATATCATGCTTTATCCTACCAAAGCAATGAATGAAGTATATGTTGAGGTGCCACCAATGCTGGTAGTTGGTCAATTCGAATTGTCAATTACTAGCTTATCGGGAAGAGAAATTGCACCGAGATATCTCATGGATGATACCCGAATCAATGTGCTGGTAGATGATTTAAGTGCAGGTATTTACATTTTGAGAATTTCTACGAGAGATGGCATATGGACAGGAAGGTTCATTAAGCAATAGTTTTTATTTAGTTGTTCTGGTACCAATACCCCGGTTTTGCTGGGGTATTGGTTTTTGTTTTTTGCAACTCATGGAAAATTGAAATTTTGTCTGAGTCTTAATTCTTATATTTATCTAAGTTGATTTTAAACATAAGTAAGGTTGAGAAGTAGCTTTTCTGATATATGATACGGATTGTGAATTTTTTAGCTAGGTTGTTTCAAGTATATATTGGCCTGGTTGCAGTCACAACCTATGCTCAGGAAATCCCTCCTATAAGAAACTTCACACCTTCTGATTATAATTCCGAAAGCCAAAACTGGTCTATATCCCAATCCACTAATAAGCTTATTTACATAGCCAACAACCGTGGGCTGCTGGTGTACAACGGGGAAAACTGGGATCTTTATCCTTCACCAAACGAAACCATCATGCGCTCTGTCAAGGTGATCGGCGATAGAATATACACCGGTTGCTATATGGAGTTTGGCTATTGGAGTGCCAATGATCTGGGTACGCTTGATTACACCTCTATATCCCAGCAATCAGAACTGGAATTGAGTGAGGATGAAGAATTCTGGAACATAGAATCAATCGATGATTGGATTGTCTTTCAGTCTTTAGAGCGGATTTATGTTTATAATCTAAAAGATGAGAGCCTTTATTTTATTGAATCAGACGATGAAATCACCTCTATATTTAAAGTAGAAGATGATATCTATTTCTATAAGCTAGGAGCCGGTATTTTTAAAATTGAAAATGGCAGGGAACAGCTTTTTATTTCTGATGAAGCTACGGGATCTGACGAGGTAGTTGGTGTTTTTGCTCAGGATTACGATTTACTGGTACTGACCAAAACGAAAGGATTTTTCAGGATCGACAGAAATCAGCAGGTTGTTGATCAGATTTTAAACGAGAATTTAAAGGGATTAAGTGTTTACGATGCGCTTCAGCTGAATGATGGAGGATTTGCTATTGGCACAATTTCAAAAGGGCTTTTGCACTTGGCTCAGGACTTTAACACTATCGACCAAATTAACAAAAGCAACGGCCTGGCTAACAATACGGTATTGTCTGTATTTGAAGATGTCGATGGTAACATCTGGACGGGTCTGGATAATGGTATCAGTTTCATTAACAAGCATGCGCCTATCCAATTTTTTAGGGATGAGAATGGTACCATGGGTAGCATTTATGCTTCAGCAATTTTTGAGGGCCATATCTATTTTGGTACAAACCAGGGGCTTTTTAGGAAGCGTATTGATGATGGATCGTCTATTGAATTTATAAAAAATACGGAAGGGCAGGTTTGGTCGCTAGACATCATTGACAATACACTTTTTTGTGCGCATCATATAGGAAGCTTTATTGTAGAAGGCAATAGGGTAAAAAAAATTGAAGGTACTCAGGGTACCTGGGGTATGAAACTACTGAGTGATGGGTTGATTTTGGAAGGTAGATATGATGGCTTATATGTACTAGAAAAATCGAATGGCAGTTGGAAGGTCCGCAATAAGATTCAGGGTTTCAATAATTCATCCAGATATTTTGAGGTTCTAGACAATCAAATATTTGTCAATCATGAATATAAAGGCATTTTCAACATTACTGTTGATGATGCTTTCCAAGAGGTTCAAGAAGTGAAGGAGGACACGATCCATAAAGGAGCCAATTCCGGGATTGCCAAATACAATGATGCAATACTCTACATCTATGATCAGGGTATTTTTAGATATGACCAACAAACAAGGGATTTCGTAAAAGATAGTCTTTTAAGTGAATCGTATAATGAAGCTGAATACATTTCGGGTAGGGTGGTTGTGGAAAATGGTAACTTTTGGATGTTCACAAAATCCAGTCTGGTAAATGTCTCCTCCAATAATCTGACAAAAGTTCCTCGAATTAAGTATTACCCTATCACCCAGGAAGTACGCCAAAATGTAGTGGAATTTGAGAATATCATAAGCCTTGATGGTTTGTCGAAATTCCTGATCGGTAGTAGTACGGGATATTTAGTTGTAGATGTGAGCGATCTACATGTAGATGATTTTGAAGTTCAAATAGCTGCAATTAGCAAAGGCATTAAACCCAATCACAAAGAAGGTGAGGTATTTGTAAGCAAGGAAGAACCAGGTGAGTATCCCAGAGATGAGAATAATATTAGAATAGAATTTTATACACCTGAGTATTACAGGTATTTTCAAACCAATTATCAATACAGACTCATAGGTTTATATGATGACTGGAGTCAGTGGAGTACTGAAACCACTGTCTTTTTCGAAAATTTGCCGTCAGGTACGTACACCTTTGATGTTAGATCCAAAATTGGCGATAAGCTCTCTTCTTCCACGGCCAGTTATACCTTTAGAATAAAAAGTGCATGGTATGCATCCAATACCATGATTATGATTTATATAATACTGTTCATTTTACTGGTCATTTTAGTCCATTCATTGTATCGGTCTTATTATAAAAACAAGCACAACAAGCTTATTGAACAAAATAGAAAGGAATTGGAGTTGACCAAGCTTCAAAATGAGAAGGAAATTATAAAGCTAAAGAATGAGCAACTAGAGGAGGAATACAAATCAAAAAGCAAGGAGTTGGCTGCATCAACCATGAGCATTATCAAACAAAATGAATTGCTAACGCAGATAAAAGACCAACTCACAGAGGTTACTGATAAAAAGTCGATCTCCCCTGTTATTAAGATCATCAACAAACACCTGAGTGGCAATGAAAGCTGGGAGCTCTTTAAGGAAGCTTTCAATAATGCAGATAGCGAATTTTTCAAAAAGCTTAAATCAAAGCATCCCGATCTTTCACCTAATGATCTTAAGCTTTGTGCCTATTTAAGGTTGAACCTTTCTTCAAAAGAGATAGCTCCTCTATTCAATATCTCACCAAGAAGTGTTGAAATCAAACGGTATAGGTTGAGGAAAAAACTCGATCTTGAAACCAATGAAAACCTTACAAGCTACATCTTAAGTTTGTAGTGAATTTTTACCTCTACAGCACCTATACAAGTACCCATTTGGAGTACATCTTCCAAAGATTATTGATACACAGCCTAAATGTTAAATCATTGTTAATAGAGCTAATCTATTACAGATAACATAGCTCGTCTATTTATCAATTTCATAATTGTATATCTATTGTAGGGTTCTTTTTGAACTGTTTTCAAAAATTTTTCAAATAAATTGAAATACAATTAATGTCTCAAAAAGAGATACCAAACTGATATACAGATATCATGAGAAGAATACTAACCTTTCTTATTTTCCTTGTCACCACATCAGTGACCTATGGCCAGACACAAGATGTAGAGGTCGTTAGTGATGCGGCGGGTATGAAGCTATTGGTAGATAAAGATGAGTTCATGATCAACGGCATGAACTGGGATTATTTTCCAATCGGCACAAACTATTCTTACAGCCTTTGGAATCAACCAGATGATCTGATACAGGCTGCTCTCGATAGAGAAATGTCCCTTTTGAGCAACATGGGGGTAAATGCTGTACGGATGTACACAGGTGTGCCTCCCAAATGGATACAGTATATATATGAGAAGTATGGTATCTACACCATGCTCAATCACTCATTTGGAAGATACGGGCTTACCATAGATGGTGCGTGGGTTGCGGTCACTGACTATCGTGATGAAGCTACCAAAAACCTGTTGATGTCTGAGATCACAACATTGGCACAGGAGTATAAGGATACGCCCGGCCTCTTAATGTATCTGTTGGGTAATGAGAATAACTATGGTTTATTCTGGGCCGGCGCTGAAACTGAGGACTTTCCAGAAGGCCAGGAGCAGATCAATGCCGTGGGTGAGCTTCGTGGCAGACCCATGTATAAATTAATGAATGACGCTGCGGTTGCCATGAAAGCTATAGATGGATCGCATCCGGTGGCAATTTGTAATGGTGACGTGCTTTTTCTTGAGATTGTAGCTGAGGAATGTCCTGATGTAGATATTTATGGTACTAATATGTACCGCGGTGCATCCTTTGGTGATGCATTTGAGAAAGTAAAAGAAGTTTATGGTAAGCCAATAATGTTTACAGAGTTTGGCGCTGATGCTTTCAACGCTATAGAAAACACCGAAGATCAGGAATCTCAGGCTTATTATATGGTCAGCAACTGGAGGGATATCTATGACAATGCCTATGGTGTTGGCAAAGCGGGAAACTCAATCGGTGGATTTACATTCCAGTTTAGTGATGGTTGGTGGAAATACGGCCAGACCAGAAATCTGGATGTACACGACACCAATGCCTCCTGGGCCAATGGTGGTTATGCCAGAGACTTTGAGGAAGGTAGTAATAACATGAACGAGGAGTGGTTTGGCATTTGTGCTAAGGGACCCACCAATACACGAGGCTTATACGATTTATATCCACGTGCTGCTTATTATGCATTGAAAGAGGTGCATCAGTTAAACCCATTGATTGCGGGCACCACATTGAATACTATTGAAGAACATTTCAAAGAAATTAACCTCATGGAGGCGGTGCTTCAGGCAAGAGGAGATAAGGCTGCTCTTGGTGGAGGATCAAGTGCCAAAGTGAAAGTCAGTGAGCTGAGGGCTGAGTTGACCACTTTTACTACTGGTGGAAATTTAATCACTACCCCAGATGTACAAGATCCCTCTAACCCACAGCAGTTTCCGGCCAGAACAGGCTTTGATAGAATGGAGTCATTTTTCGTTGGCTTTGAAGCAAAACCCGACGAAAGTATAAGAGCGAATGTCTCGTTCAATATCCTTGGCAATGTGCCAGTCAATCCGATCAATGAAATTTTCTATGAGAACAGGGGGTTAAATCAGGCCGTAGTAACCACAACACCTGGTGCTGCTGGTAACATCAATTTATCCCCAAACAGAGTACAACTTTACCAAACAGAAGCTACCTGGAATCATGAATACTTTAACCTGGAGTACTTCTATCGAACAGGACATTATCATTGGGGGTACGAGGGTGACTTCTTCGGCGTTTATCCGGAAGCGAATTATGGTCCTAACATAGATATCTACAATGGTTTTGCTCCACATGGTATTGAGGTAGAGGGAAAGAAGCAATTTGAAGGATTGAAAGTTGCCTTTGGCCCGGAACTTTGGTGGGGAGCTAACCCGGCCATTATATTAAAGTATCGCAAGCATGTCGGCAAATATGATGTTGCTGCTATTTTCCATGAGGATCTGGATGAGCCCGGTGCGGCCATTTCATCTATAGCGATACCGGTTCCTCGAACCAGAAGGGCAACGCTGTATGCAAAAAGAGAATTCGGACACATCGGTGTTGAAGTTGGCGGTATGTGGGGTGGTTCGCCACTCGTAGACAGAGAGTTTCAGGTTGTAAGAGGTGAAGGAAGTCGAGCTGCAGTATTTACCGATAGGGTAAATGGTAGCGATACCTGGGGTGGTAAGTTTAAAGTTACCTATCAAAAGGGTCGCTTAAATGCCTACGCACAAGGCGCCTCTATGGGGCTTGTTGCAGGCGGCGGTGCTGATTTGACACAGACTTTCACCGGATGGAGATTGAAGGATAGCGGCAGTGGCAACCAGAATAACTTCCTGGCCGGTTTGGCATACACCATGGGTAACTGGCAGATTGCACCAAACTTCCTTTGGCAAAGACCGCTGGTAGATGCCATACCGCTTGATGCGCCGGCACCAGCCAGAGCCCGAAACATATTAGATGACCCGTTTGTGGTTAGAGCCAACCGGGAGATGACAGCCGGTGAAATCTTATTAACCTTTGACCCTACTCCCGGTACATGGATGTATGAGTGGGATAATGATCGTGCTGAAGATGCTTCATTTGCTGCCAGCCTGGGTTATGTATACAGACATCAGCCTACCAATATGGATGCAGCAATCATTTTCCCCGGAACCAGCCGTGTGCCAACAGCAGCTCCTTCAGCACCGCCGGCCCAGGACATCTGGGAGGTGTACGCCAGGATCGTTTCAAAAGTCAATCCTGAATTAGGTATTGTTGCTAACCTGTATGGCGGTAATGGCCAGGCAAATGGCCCCGATGATCGAGTAATTGAGCGATATGGTGGTGATGTGCGGTTGATTTACAGGCAGTTAAAACTCATGACACATTTAAAAGTGAATGATTGGGGTCCCTTTGACTACCACAGGGATTTCAACCTGACCTTCCCTTTACAAATAATGGCTGATGTATCCATTACAGCAGGTAAACCTGACTGGTTTATACTTCCCAGCACGCAAATGGGATTAAGATTTACATGGCGGTCGCTGGATGAATTCTCGCCCCGATACCTCTATCAGGATGCTATGGTGCCAATTGGCGTAGGGCATGGCAATGAGTGGGAGTTTAGAACCTACATGCATATTAACATCGGCAAATAATAATTAGAAAGAGACATGAAGAACTTAGGAATATATAGTAAAGTCAGCACTGCCGTTCTTGGGCTTGTTATAAGCACTCTTTTTATTGGCTGTATGCGTGAAGAAGAAGCACTTCCACGGGCAAGTTTTCCGGATGTGGGTGCTATTTATGTAGATGATAGCTTTGTGGGGTTAGGAACCAATTTCTTTTTCCCTTTCGTAGATGGAGGCGCCAAACCTGACATATTCGATGTAGATCAAACCGAAGGCTATGTAGGTACATCATCAATTCGCATCGATGTGCCGGATGCCGATGATCCTGGTGGCAGCTTTGCAGGTGCCACATTTATAATTGATGGCTATGGCCGAAACTTGACTCAATATACAGCGCTCACCTTTTGGGCTAAGGCCTCAGAATCCGCATCTATAGCAGAGTTTGGTTTTGGCGTCAATAATTCCGGTAGCCGATATCAAACCTCAGCCACTAATCTTAGATTAACAACCAACTGGAAGCAATTCATCATTCCAATTCCCGACCCATCCAAACTGGTGAATGAAAAAGGCATGATGTGGTTCGCAACGGCAGGTACTTGTCCTGCAGGTGACGGTCAATGCTTCCCTGAGAACCCTGAAGGAGGTACCAAAAAAGGTTTTACCTTTTGGCTTGACGAAGTGCAATTTGAGAATATAGGCACTATTGGTCAGCCCAAGGCTCAGATTCAAAACGGCAGAGATGATGTTGTGGCCGGATTTGCGGGTCAGCAAATCGCTGTTTCAGGTGTAAATGTAAGTTTCAATATGCCCAATGGTGTTGATTTGCCTTTAAACACTACCTCAGCTTATTTTGATTACGAAGCATCAACTCCGGGTGTAGTTTCCACAACAGGTTCGAATATTACGATTGTTGGAGAAGGAACTACAACTATTACCGCCAAAATGGGTGACGTGGACGCCTCAGGGTCCTTGACTGTTCAAACTATCACTAAGGCCCCGGAACCAACGCGGGATGAAAGAATCGTCACTTCATTGTTCAGCGATGTATATGAAAATGAACCTGTTGATTTCTGGAATGGATTTTTTGAATTCTCTACCACACAAGGCGGTGCGATAGAAGTTGCACCTGGAGATAATATCATCAACTATTCGGATCTCAATTTTGTGATTGCGGAATTCAAGAATCCTACAGTCAATGCGTCGAGTATGACCCATTTGCACCTCGATGTATTCACGTTTGATGATACAGATGGTGCGTCCTTAGATATTGGTCTGGGTGATTTTGGGCCCGATAATGTATTTGGCGGTGGTAATGATGGTCAGGGCTTCTTCAGCCTTGAAGGATCAGGTTTTGGCTCAGGGGAATGGATTTCCCTGGATATAAGACTGGATGAGTTTGCCGGCTTAAATAGCAGGGCTAATTTGGCACAGCTGATTTTTGTGAGTGAGACCATCAGCAACCTCATAGTAGATAATGTGTATTTCTACGCTACCAGTCCCGCACAGGACGCATCGTTAGCAAGTATTACGGTTGATGGAACGCCGCTTAATGGATTTGGTTCCGGTATTCTGAATTATCAGTTTGGAGTACCTACAGGAAGTACCACAGTTCCTACAATTGCTGCTGTACCGGGCAATGAAGACGCACAGGTGACGATTTCACCTGCAACAGCAATACCCGGCACTACTACAATCGAGGTAACTGCACCAAACGGCGTAACTACTCAAACCTATACGGTTGCATTTGAATTTGCTGAAATTTTAGGTCTGCCCTTAAATTTTGAGTCAGATGAAATTACTTATGTTTTTGAAAACTTCG
Organism: Cyclobacteriaceae bacterium; assembly: GCA_965227155.1. Lineage (GTDB taxonomy): Bacteria > Bacteroidota > Bacteroidia > Cytophagales > Cyclobacteriaceae > UBA6059. The sequence continues at coordinate 333,488 of OZ245731.1, read as the reverse complement.
GTGGTGGGGTTCTAACAAGAGTTGACAACCCTGACCCCAGTGGTATCAATACAAGTGGTAAAGTTGCAGAGATGGTCAAGTTTGCAGGCGAACCTTTTGCCGGAAGCTCGTTGATCCTACCAGACCCAATTGACTTTTCTCAGGATAAAACATTCCGCATGAAGGTGTGGGTGCCAAAAGCTAACGTGCCTGTACTATTGAAGGTAGAAAATAGCGGTAATCCTGCTGCTTTCTTTGAAGCCACCGCAACTACTACAGTTAGTAACGCCTGGGAAGAGTTGACTTTTGACTTCAGTGGAATTAACACAAGTAACTCCTATGACAAATTTGTATGGATCTTTGAAAATGGTACGGTAGGAGACGGCTCCTCTAATTTCACCTACTATTTTGATGATATTGAATTATTTACAGACTTTACAACAGATGCTACATTAAGCCAGATATCGGTAGATGGGTCACCATTAGCGGGATTCAATCCAGCTATTCTAAACTATGATATCGAATTACCACAGGGCACTGTCAATGTACCTGCAGTTACTGCAGATGCCAACAGTGATCAAGCTACCGTAGCAATCTCAGATGCCACCGCATTACCTGGTACTACTACCATCACAGTAACTGCGGCCGATGGCATTACCACAGCAACATATACAATCAACTTTACCGTATTCTCACCAAATGCGGATGCAACATTGAGCGACTTACAAGTAGATGGTGCCACCATAGCTGGTTTTTCAGCATCTACTTTAAGTTACTCAGTAGAGTTGGCAGAGGGTACTACAGCGGTACCCAATGTATCAGCAACAGCTACCAATAGTGGCGCCACAGTTAGCATCACTGATGCTGCTAGTTTACCAGGTACAACTACTGTGGTAGTCACTGCCGAAGATGGGGTAACCCAAAGCACATACAGCATCGACTTTACAGTAGCTTCCAGTGAAGTGGAACTGATTACGAACGGAGGCTTTGAGGCTGGCAATGATGGTTCATGGTATGGTAATGCCTTCAACATTCAGACAGAAGGTGGCAATAGCTACAATTTTGCCAACATTGGTGCCGCAGGCAATCCTTTTGATGTTAATTTGAGTCAATTGGTTACCCTCATTCCCGGTGAAGAGTACACCCTAACTTTTGAGGCTTCAACCTCACCTGAAACAGGCTCTAGGACCATGATTGTTGGAATAGGTCAGAGTGCCGCACCTTTCTTTGCCAATACTGAGCAAATAACATTAACCGCCGAAAATCAGACGTTTACGCTAACCCTAAGAGCGATTGATGATGGTACAGGCAATGAGTTTGGCGATGCTACAAGCAGAGTGATATTTGATATGGGGGCTGCTACCGGGGTAGTAGTTATTGATAATGTGTCTCTGGTTGGCCCTGGCACAGGTGGTAGTACACCTTCTGACCCAGACCCTGATCCTGATCCAGACCCTACGCCAACTGAGCTGGTTGCCAATGGAGATTTCGAATCTGGAAGCGATGGTTCTTGGTATGGTAATGCATTTAACATTCAAACCGAAGGCGGCAACAGCTACAACTTTGCTGATGTGGGTGCTGCTGGTAATCCTTTCGATGTTAATATGAGTCAGCTGGTTACACTTGAGGCTGGTGCCTCCTACACACTGACTTTTGAAGCTTCTACCTCACCAGAAACAGGATCGAGAACTATGGTTGTGGGTATTGGGCAAAGTGCAGCACCATTCTTCGCCAATACAGAAGAAATCACCCTAACCTCAGAGAATCAAACCTTCACACTTACGCTTAGTGCCATTGATGATGGGACTGGCAATAGCTTTGGAGATGCTACCAGCAGAGTGATCTTTGATATGGGTGCTGATACTGGGGTGGTTGTGATTGATAATGTATCCTTAGTGAGGAATTAAGCCATGATTACCTTATTGAGTGTCCATTTAAAAACTGGAAAACGAATTAATATGATGATAAGAAATCTGTTTTTTGTAATGATACTTTCGGTGATCGCTATTTCATGCGATACTGCCGAAGAGTTAGATAGGACTTATAATCTAGTGTGGGAGGATGATTTCAATGGGCAGGCGGGTGCTTTACCAAGTGCCACAAACTGGAACATCGAGTTGGGCAGGGGTCCTAACAATGATGGTTGGGGTAATGCAGAGCTTCAAGCCTACACCGACAACCCGGCTAACGTGTCGCTTGACGGAAATGGTAACCTGGTCATTACTGCCATTAGAAATGGTAATGCTTTCACTTCTGCTCGGATCAACACAGCAGGTAAGGCAGATTTTCCATATGGCCGCTTTGAAGCCCGGATAAAAACACCTTACGGGCCAGGCATATGGCCTGCATTTTGGATGCTCGGCAGTAATTTCAACACGGTGGGCTGGCCTCAATGTGGAGAAATAGATGTAATGGAGCTCCGTGGACAGGAACCTAGTAAAATCGCCGGCTCCATACATGGACCAGGCTATTCAGCAGGTGCTGCTGTTACAGATGACTTTTCTCTGGTCAATGATCGCTTTGATGCTGACTTCAACATTTTTGCTGTTGATTGGGGACCCGGATTCATTGATTTTTTTGTGAATGACAATCTTTACCAGCGTATTACCCCGGCTGATGTGCCTGGTGAATGGGTATTCGATGGTGAGATATTTATAATTCTAAATGTAGCTGTTGGGGGCAACTATGTTGGCTTCCCTTCACCTGATACACCATTTCCACAAACTATGACGGTGGATTATGTGCGGTACTATACTTTTTAAAACATTTAGATAATGAGTTTGCATCATTCATTATGGTTCTTCCTTATTGTTTCACTGAAAATAGGCAGGTATGTATAGCAAAATATTAATAACTGTTTCTGTCCTATTTTTGGGTGTGATGATATCTTGTAGTGAGCAGAAAAGAGCAGACGAAGCAAAACAAGAATTAAAAACCAAACCATTGACAGCAGAAGATATATTAGGCAATCCGGATTATCCGGCTATTTCTTTCGGAGGCTACCGACAAAAATCCAGAGACATACAGCCCACATTAGCACAGTTGAAAGAGGATTTGAAAATCCTCTCGGCGATGGGCATCAAAGTATTGCGTACCTACAACGTACAGTTACCGCATGCCGGTAATGTGGTAAAAGCTATTAGTGAACTGAAGCAGGCTGATCCTGAATTTGAAATGTATGTCATGCTGGGTGCCTGGATTGACTGTAAAAATGCCTGGACTGACATGGAGCCTGACCACAATCAGGAAAGTGAGCAGAATGAAGCCGAAATCGGAAGAGCTGTGGCATTGGCTAATCAATATCCTGATATCATAAAGGTCCTGGCAGTCGGTAATGAAGCCATGGTAAAATGGGCTGCGGCTTATTATGTGCAGCCGGAAGTCATCCTAAAGTGGGTGGAATACCTTCAGGGACTAAAAAAATCCGGCAAATTACCCAAAGCACTTTGGATAACAAGCTCCGATGATTTTTCATCCTGGGGTGGTGGTGATAGCACTTATCATACAGCCGATTTGGAAAAACTGATTAAAGCAGTGGACTACATTTCCATGCATACCTATCCATATCATAATTCCCACTACAATCCTGATTTTTGGATAGTACCTGAGAGTGAATATGATCTCAGTGATATTGAGCAAGTGGATGCTGCCATGGCAAGAGCGCAGGCATTTGCACAGAAACAATATGAGGCGGTGAAAGCCCACATGAAAAGTGTAGGCGTTGACAAGCCGATACACATAGGAGAGACAGGCTGGGCTACCGTTTCCAATGGTCATTATGGACCGGATGGATCAAGAGCTACCGATGAGTACAAGCAAGGTTTGTACTACAAACACATGCGCGAATGGACAGATAAAGCTGGTATATCATGCTTCTATTTTGAGGCTTTCGATGAGCCTTGGAAGGATGCCCATAACAATAAAGGGTCTGAAAATCATTTTGGACTGTTCATCGTGGATGGAAAGGCCAAGTACCCCGTTTGGGATTTGGTAGATCAGGGAATTTTTAAAGACTTAACCCGCGGAGGTAATGCTATAGAAAAAACCTATGATGGGGATTTAGACGCCCTAATGGAGGAGGTATTGCCACCGCCAAAATCATATAGTCCTTAACAATTAATATGGTACCTTGTAAGCTATATATCCCCACTTTTCTATTTTTATTCATGTTGAACGCCTGTACTTCCAACAAAGAAAAGCTAGACCTGGAGGTTTTTGAGACAAGTGCCAGTGGTCATAAGCTTACCAAAATAAGCGATGCAGACAACAAGGCAGGGGAGGTGGAGATAAAGCTTAAGCCACAAAATCTTCTACAAACCATCACTGGTTTTGGTGGGTCATTCACTGAGTCTTCAGCATACCTGCTTAATCAGCTTAGTGCAGAGAATCGAAAAAAAATAATTGACGCATATTTTGGCCCTGAGGGAGCGCGCTATTCCCTGACCAGGACACATATCAATTCCTGTGATTTTTCACTAAGCCAATATGATTATGTGACTGATGAAGATAAAGACCTGAGCACTTTTAGCCTAGATGAGGATAGGGAAGACATTATCCCAATGATCAAAGAAGCCATGGAAACTTCAGAGGAGGGATTTAAAATTATTGCTTCACCATGGACTGCACCGCCATTTATGAAAGACAATGGTGATTGGGTAGGGGGTAAGTTACTTCCTGAATACTATGATTCATGGGCACTCTATTTTTTCAAATACATTGATGCATACAAAGCGGAAGGCATTGATATTTGGGGGATAACAGTGGAAAACGAGCCTTTAGGCAATGGCAATAACTGGGAGAGCATGCATTTTACACCTGAAGAAATGTCTGCTTTTGTTCAAAATCACCTGGGCCCGACGCTTGATAATCACAATAAATCACAAGTTAAAATTCTGGGGTATGATCAAAACCGGGAACATCTGAAGGAATGGGTTGATGCCATGTACAATGATCCCACAGTAGGTAAATATTTTGATGGTACTGCCATTCACTGGTATGCCAGTACTTTTGATTTCTTCCCGGATGAGTTGCAATATGCCCACCAAAAGGCACCTGACAAGCATTTGATTCAATCGGAAGCTTGTGTAGATGCTGAAGTGCCCAAGTGGAAAGATGATGCGTGGTATTGGAGCAAGGAAGCAACGGACTGGGGCTGGGACTGGGCACCGGAAGACCAAAAACCGTTACATCCAAAATATGTGCCTACCTTCAGGTACGCACGTGATATCATTGGCTGCCTTAATAATTGGGTAGATGGATGGGTAGATTGGAATATGGTACTGAACAGACAGGGTGGCCCTAACTGGTTTAAAAACTGGTGTGTAGCACCGGTAATTGTTGATCCTGAGGCTGATGAGGTATATTTTACACCTATCTATTATGTCATGTCTCATTTTAGCAGGTATATCAGGCCGGAAGCGCAGGTGATCGGTGTAGATAATCCTGATAATGATTTGATGGTCACTGCAGCCGTTAATCCGGATGAGTCCATTGCTGTGGTTGTATTCAACCCTTCAGAAAATGAAAAAAGCTTCACCTTATCTTTAGGTGAAAGTAAAAGAGATGTAACTATAAGCGCTAAAGCAATTCAAACAATTATATTACCCAAAAAACCGTAGTTCTATGTCACAAGTAGCAACAAAAAGTAAAGTACCCTTCGGAGCCAAGGTGGCTTTCGGCCTTGGGATGTTTGCTAATCAGATGTTTCCGGCTGTATTAGGGATTTTTATGGTAGTACTTGTGCAGGACCTTGGTTTTCCGGGCTGGATGTGGGGTGTTATCTATTTCTTCCCCAGGGTATTTGATTCCATTACCGACCCTATTATGGGTTTTATATCTGACAATACCCGGTCAAAATGGGGCAGGAGAAGGCAATATGTATTCCTGGGAGCGATCATTATGGGTATCGCATTTGTAACCATGTGGCAGCTTTACCGCGAAAATGGTGTCGATTACAATTTTGCCTATTTCCTGGGCTGGTCTTTTTTGTTTTACCTGGGCCTTACCATATTCAGTGTACCTTATGTGGCTATGGGCTATGAGCTCAGCGATGATTTTCATGAGCGCACAGATATTATGGCTATAGCACAATGGCTAGGCCAATGGGCATGGGTTATAGCACCCTGGTTTTGGGTGGTCATGTATGATCCTGACTGGTTCCCAACAGCTGAGGTGGCTACCCGTCAGCTGGCAGTTTGGGTAGGCTTAATTTGTATGCTTTTCGCTATGGTGCCTGCTATATTTCTGAAAAGCAAGTCTACAGTTGATGAGGATTATTCCCCATTAACTGTGAAAACCATAGGCAGAAGCCTGAAAGAAATCCTGCAGGGATTTGTGGAGGCTTTTAAACTAAGACCTTTTAGAAAGCTATGTATTGCCACTTTCTTTATATTCAATGCCTTCAATACTATTGCTGCCTTTTCATTCTTCATTATCGTTTATTACCTCTTTAGTGGCAATGCAGAATCTGCCGGTGTTTGGCCTACATTGTTTGGTAGCTTAGGTGCAGTAGTTACCACCTTTGTGGTTATTCCTATTGTCACCAAAATGTCTAAGGTGATGGGTAAGAAAAAGGCATTTCTGGTCTCACAGGCGATATCAATTTTAGGATATCTATCCCTTTGGTTCCTATTCATACCGGGCAAACCCTACATGTTCATCATCGCACTGCCTTTCCATTCATTTGGTATAGGTAGCTTGTTTGTTTTGATGATGTCTATGACAGCCGATGTGATAGATATGGATGAGCTCAATACTGGGCTGCGTCGTGAGGGTATTTTCGGTGCCATCTATTGGTGGATGGTGAAGTTTGGTTTTGCGATTGCCGGTGGCTTGAGTGGCGTAATTCTCTCTGTAGTTGGTTTTAATGCAGATATTGCCCAGCAGTCCATGGAGACACTCACTGGTTTGCGCATGTTCTATTCAGGTGTCCCGATACTGGGAACGTTGATTGCCCTGTATGTAATGTGGGATTATGATGTATCTGAAGAAAAAGCGCATGAAGTAAGAGCTGAGTTGGAAGGCAGAAAGAGTAGAAGACAGGGTACAGCCGGACACTTGCAAGGTAAACTGCATGCACTTACCAGTTTTGATGGTAAGCCTAAATATGGTCTTGATTTACAGGGTAAATCAAACGAAGCACTAAGGGAAGTATTCTCACAAACGCTGGATAACGGTATCCACGGGTTGTGCTTTAGCCCTTATGTAGAAGGACAGAAAGTAGGTGATGTGCTTTCATCTGAACAGATCCGACGCAGAATGGATATCATTTCACCAAACATTCAATGGGTAAGATCATTCTCCTGTACTGAAGGCAACGAATTGATTCCACAAATTGCCAAGCAGAAAGGGCTCAAAACGATGGTTGGTGCCTGGGTAAGTAATAATAAAGAACGTACTAAGGAAGAAATTGAGTCACTCAAGAGATTAGCTAATGAAGGCTATGTGGATATCGCCGTGGTTGGTAACGAGGTACTGTTAAGAGATGAACTTACTGAAGCTCAGATAATCGATTATATAAAAGAGGTGAGGGCTGCATTACCGGAGCACATTGAGGTAGGATATGTTGATGCGTATTACCAATTTGTAGAAAAACCGGCTTTAATTGATGCTTGTGATGTAATATTAGCCAACTGTTATCCTTTCTGGGAAGGGCTCAATATTGATATTGCCGTGGACAGTGTGGAGGAAATGATAGCATTGACCAAAGAGAAGGCAAAAGGTAAAAGAGTTATTATCTCTGAAACAGGTTGGCCAAGCAAAGGACAGCCGGTAATTGATGCAGTTCCTTCCGAAGAAAATGCGATGAAGTTCTTCATCAGTATTCAGAAATGGTCTGCAGCCAATCAATGCGAACTGTTCTATTTCTCTTCTTTCGATGAATCCTGGAAAGTGGTTCAGGAAGGTGAAATTGGTTCGCAATGGGGCTTGTGGAATAAAGATGAGGAACTTAAATACGGAGTATTACAAAAACAGGTATAACCATCTAAAAAAAGAATAATATAATCTACTACTATGTCATCATCCTATAGAAAAGAAAGAATAGGCGCGTTAATTCCCACAGAATTTGCAAATCGATCCATTGATGATCTTAAAAAGCTATGCAAGGAACTGCTTGATTCGGGTATACATGGGTTATGTTTCAGCGCCTATGAAAAAGATCAAAAACCTGGTGATACCCTCAGTGAAGCCCAGGTGCGAAGAAGGTTGGAAATAATGAAGCCTTATATCAAATGGGTAAGAACTTTTTCATGCATAGAGGGTAATGAGCTCATCGCAAAAATTGCTAAGGAGTTAGGCATTAAGACCCTGGTAGGTGCATGGTTGGGTAAGGATGATGAGAAAAATCGACAAGAAATTGATGCATTAATCAATATGTGCAACCAAGGCCATGTTGATATTGCTGCAGTAGGTAATGAAGTGATGTATAGAAAGGACCTTACAGAATCACAGCTCATTGAATTCATAGATGAGGTAAAAGCTGCGGTAAATGTGCCTGTGGGCTATGTAGATGCTTACTATGAATTTGACCACCGGCCAGCAATCACAGAAAGGTGTGATGTAATTCTATCCAATTGTTATCCTTATTGGGAGGGTTGCTCTATAGACTACTCTCTGTTGTATATGAAGGAAATGTACAGGATTGCTCAAGAGGCTGGAAAAGGCAAAAAAGTAATTATCACTGAAACGGGTTGGCCAGGTAAGGGTACACCACTGGGCGGTGCCATCCCTAGCATAGAAAACTTCATGAGGTATTTTATTCAAACTCAGGAATGGTCTAAAAATGACAATATCGAAATATTTTATTTCTCGTCATTCGATGAAGCCTGGAAGGTAGCGGATGAAGGAGATGTAGGAGCTTATTGGGGGCTTTGGGATATTGATGAAAAACTCAAATTCGTATAGAAAAGACTCATCATTGTACTTTGTAGCCTATTTTTATCAATAAGTGACTATTATTTGAGAATCAGAGTCTTCAAGTCTAAATTGACATAACCGCATAACTTAACCTAATGGCGAATAAGCAGGTTTACACCATACGCGTTGCGCTCATTGTAGCACTGGGAGGATTCCTGATGGGCTTTGATGCCTCCGTAATCTCAGGGGTAGTAAAGTTCATAGAGCCGGAATTTAACCTTTCTAAGATAGAGCTTGGCTGGTCGGTAGCCTCGCTTACACTTACTGCTACACTGGCTATGATGGTAAGTGGACCCCTTAGCGATCGATTTGGCAGAAGAGCTGTACTCAAAGTGGCTGCCATTCTTTATGCGGTTTCAGCGATTGGTTCTGCTTTGGCGCCTACTTTCCTCTTATTAGTCATAGCCCGTATGGTTGGTGGCCTTGGTGTAGGCGCTTCACTGATTTTGGCACCCATGTATATTGCTGAAATTTCACCTCCAGGATTGCGGGGCAGGATGGTGTCTTTTAACCAGCTTAATATTGTAATCGGTATTTCGGTAGCCTTTTTTACCAACTATTTGGTGCTTTATTTCGGGAAATCGGATTTAGCCTGGGCAGCTACACTGCAGCTGGATGCCTACAACTGGCGCTGGATGCTGGGCCTTGAGTTTTTACCGGCAGTGCTTTATTACTTCGGACTATTTTATGTACCTAAAAGCCCTCGTTGGTTATTGCTAAAAGGACAGACAGACCAGGCATTGACTGTAATGCAGCAGTTTACGGATGTTTCCAACGCAAAGCAACAAATCGGAGAGGCCTTGAAAACCATAGAAGAGGATAGCAAAAAAGAGTCTGCCGGCATGATGGAAATATTTAAACCTGCCTACCGGCTTGTGCTGGTCATTGGTGTAGTGGTGGCTGTTTTGCAGCAGATCACAGGTATCAATTCGGTATTCTTTTATGCACCTATGATTTTCGAGCAATCAGGCATTGGTACAGATGCTTCTTTTATTCAAGCCATACTTGTAGGTTTGACCAATCTTGTTTTTACTGTTTTTGCGATTCTTTTTATAGACCGATTTGGAAGAAAGCCATTATTGATAGGAGGTCTGGCAGGCATTACGCTTTCCATGGGCTTGTTGGCTTACGGGTTTGGTTCAGCGACTTACCAATTGGAAGAGTCAAGGTTGTCGGAGTTGCCTGCTGAAGTTCAGCAGTTAAACCTTTCGCCAATGATGAATGCTGTTTATGATGACGATATCGCATTCAAACAAGCGATAAGAGAAACCATAGGAGAGGATATGGCCGTTTTGCATGAATCAAAATTTATTACTGCCTCAATCAATATGAATTCAACCATAATATTGATTGGTATTTTAAGCTTTGTGGCTTCTTTTGCAATATCCCTGGGACCAGTGATGTGGGTGCTGTTTTCAGAGCTCTTCCCGATAGGTATCAAAGGGGTTGCTATCTCTTTTGTTGGATTTATTAATTCAGCCATCAGTTATTTGGTGCAGCAATTTTTCCCTTGGGAGCTTGCTACATTTGGCAGTAGTATTACCTTTCTGCTTTATGGAGTATTTGCCGCCATCGGCCTTCTTTTTGTGATCATGGTTGTACCGGAAACCAAAGGTAAATCCCTTGAGGAATTGGAAGAAATACTGGTAAAGCATTGATATATGTGCTTTAAAACTGCATCAAGAATTGATTGAATTGGGTTCTGTTGATCAGGATATGAATTACAGGAATGTTAAGAAATGGAATTAAGCTAAATAGATATTATGTCAAAGGAAATATACTTAGGCGAGAATAAAATTTTAGGAAATAAGAAAGGTGTGTCTGGAGCTTATGTAGACCGCAAAGGGAAGCAATTCTACCGCATTGAGCATTATGATCAGATGGACCCTTTTTTCATGAGCATAGTGAGCCATTCTGATCATTGGCTTTTTGTGTCGAGCAAAGGGGGTATTTCTGCTGGCCGCAAGAATCCAAATCATGCGATTTTCCCTTACTATACTGTTGATAAAATCCATCAGGGATCGGACAATACCGGTAGCAATTCTATCTTCAAGGCTACCGTTGCGGATAAAACCTACCTCTGGGAGCCATTTTCACAGGCTGTAAAAGGTGTATATGATATCCAGCGAAACATTTATAAAAATGACCTTGGCAATGAAGTCATTTTTGAGGAAATCAATCATTCACTCGGGCTTTCCTTTTGCTATGGCTATACCTTCTCTGAAAAGTTTGGGATAGTAAGAAAATGCGAGCTGGCTAATCATGGATCGGCCACAACCTCGGTAGAATTGCTCGATGGTATGCAAAACATATTACCCTCTGGTATAGATAGTGCTATCCAAACGCGTGTCAGTAACCTGGTAAATGCGTACAAGAAAAATGAATTGGATGAGGAGACTGGACTTGGCATGTTTATGCTGAGTGCCACTATTGTGGATCGGGCCGAACCTAGCGAAGCACTCACTACCAATATTGTGTGGTCCCACGGGCTTGAGGTGTCCCATTACCTCCTGAGCGATCAGCAATTAGAAAATTTCAAATATGGCGAAGCGATTAGTACAGAGGTAGATGTGAAAGCTGAGCCCGGTGCTTATTTCGTACATAGCCAGGCTACACTTAATGCCGGTGAGGAGCTTTCCTGGATTATGGGTTGTGATGTTGATTTCAACTTTGGCGATGTAATGGTCATCAAAAACCATTTGGCCAACAAAGCCCAGTTTGGTGAAAAACTGGAAGCTGATATTGAAGCCGGTCATGCCAGCCTAAGGAGCAAGATTGCCTTGGCCGATGGCCTTCAATGTACCAATGACCTACGCATGGCCAACCGCCATTTGTCCAACGTGCTTTTCAATATCATGCGTGGCGGACTATTTGAAGACCAATATGATATAGATAAATATGATCTGGCAGATTATATAAAAACCTTTAATATAAAGGTGAGTGAGGATGCCAAAGACTTCTTGGAAACATTACCAGATACCCTTAGCTATCAGGCATTGCTTAATAAAGTGGAGCTGCAGGATGATGTGAACCTAAAGCGTATTGTTTCTGAGTATTTGCCGATTTCTTTCAGTCGTAGACACGGAGACCCAAGTCGCCCCTGGAACTTCTTCTCTATCGATCTCAAAGATGAGCATGGTAACCTCAGTAGAAAATATGCTGGGAACTGGAGGGATATTTTCCAAAACTGGGAGGCTTTGGCTTTATCTATTCCTGGATACATCACTGCTATGATTGCTCGCTTTGTCAATGCCTCTACTGTGGACGGATATAATCCCTACCGGATTAACCGCGAGGGTATTGATTGGGAGGTAGTGGAGCCGGACGATCCATGGTCATATATTGGCTATTGGGGTGATCATCAGGTGATTTACCTTCAGAAGTTATTAGAAATTGCCCATAATCATTTTCCTGACCGACTAGGTTTCTTACTCACCAACGACCAGTTTGTATATGCCAACGTACCTTATAAAATCAAGGGCTATGATGACCTGGTTGCTGACCCTCAGGATACCATCGTTTATGACCATGATTTGGATGCGATAATCAACGACCGTGTAGCTCAGGTTGGCAGTGATGGCAGACTTGTTTGGGGTAAAGATGCACAACCATTGAGAACCAACCTGATCGAGAAACTAATGGTAATGCTGCTGGCGAAGGTTTCAAATTTCATTCCGGAAGCTGGCATATGGCTCAACACGCAGCGCCCTGAATGGAATGATGCCAATAATGCCCTGGTTGGTAATGGTGTTTCCATGGTTACGCTCTATTACATGCGTCGCCATGTGTCCTTTATGATTGCACTTTTGAAAGAATCGGAATGGCAAAATGCGAGCATCCACGAGGAGGTAAGTCAGCTGTTTAATGATTTGCAGCAATGCCTGAAAAATCATGAAGCCAGCCTAAAGGCTCAATTTACTGATGCAGAAAGAAGGACTTTTGTGGACGCAGCAGGTAGAGCCGGCGAGGTTTATCGTACCGCAGTGTACAGTGGCTTTTCTGAAAAAACTGTAAGCCTTGAAAAAGTAGAACTAGAGCGCTTCCTAAGCTTGCTGTTGGCATACATTGATCACACGATACGTGCCAATAAGAGCGAAGATGCCCTATATCATGCTTATAACCTGATTGAATTTAAGGAAAATGAGGCCACCATAGGTAGGCTTTATGGTATGTTGGAAGGTCAGGTAGCGGTATTATCGGCAGGGTTGCTGGATCCGGCAGAATCGCTGGAGGTATTGGATGCCTTAAAAGCCAGTGATATTTATCGGGAGGACCAATATAGCTACATGCTGTATCCTGATCGTACTTTACCCCGATTTTTGGAGAAGAACATCATTCCATCAGAATTTGTCGAAAAGTCAGCACTTGCCGGTGCACTTTTGGCAGATCAAAATAAGCAGCTGTTGTATCAGGACATCAAAGGGCAATATCATTTTAACAGTAGCTTCAATAATAATCGACCCTTAAAAGCTACACTCGAGGCCCTTAAGAAGTCTGAAAAGTATGGCAAGCTTGCAGCTGATGAGTACTTCAACTGGCTGAACATTTATGAGCAAATGTTTAACCACAAAGCATTTACCGGCCGGTCCGGTACCTTCTTTGGCTATGAAGGTCTCGGCAGTATTTATTGGCATATGGTTTCCAAGCTGCTGGTGGCTGCACAGGAAACATTAAATCATTTGCCTGAGGATCAGCGACAGGGCGAATTGTACAGCCGATTGGTAGAGCATTATTTTGAAATAAGGGCCGGTATAGGTATCAATAAATCGCCGGAAGTATATGGAGCATTCCCTACCGATCCATATTCTCATACACCCGCCAATAGGGGCGTGCAGCAGCCGGGAATGACCGGGCAGGTGAAAGAAGATATCTTAAATCGCTGGGCAGAGCTGGGCGTTCGGGTTAGTAATTCAGCCATTCACTTTGACCCATTCTTCATTCACCCGGATGAGTTCCTGAAGGAGCCGACACTTTGGAGGTATTATACAGTAAGAGGAAAGCTCAATGAGGTAGAAATTCAAAAGGACCAATTGGCATTTACCTACTGCCAAACCCTGATCATTTATGAAAAGTCAGACGAAAACAATCTGGAGATACAATTTTCTGATGGGGGAAATGAACGACTAGAAGGACAGACTTTACCTCATCCTCATGCACAAGCTATATTTATGCGGGATGAATCAATAGAATCCATAAAAGTAGGTGTGAGCTCAAGACATTAATCTCGGGCTCACATTATCATATTACCCTTCGCGATACCAAAGGCGGATCAGCTGGTGCCAGCTTGTGCTTGAGGTAGCACCGGTCCACAATTCGGTATCCTCACTTCCTTGCTCCTCAGCATCGTGAATGTTGGGTAGCACAACTGACTCCACATTGATTACGGAAATGTTGTTTTGCTGCTCAATCCATTCATTCATGGTATTGATGACTGACTGGAAATCTTCAATTTTTCCAGATTTAAAAAGTCCGCCTTTCTTTTTTTCGGGTACAAAATCTCTTGATTTAATCATAGGTCAGGAAAATTTAGGTCATTAAAAGGTTGCTGTTTCCTGCTGGTTGCGTGTTTTGGAATGGCCTAATTTAACACAATTTTTTTTTGAATGAATTCATTTTCAGGCCTGGGAAGAGAAATCGTAAAGACTGTACAAACTCCCTCTGTACTCTCAACACTAATATTTCCTTTAGATTTTTCAATAAATTCCTTGCAGATCAGAAGGCCAATACCACTTCCTTTTTCTCCTGATGTCCCTGTTGAAGGTTTGATTTCTTTTGAAAATAATTCTTCCCTGGTTTTAGGTTTCATACCCACTCCAAAATCTTTTATGGTGATGATAAGATGTTCACTTTCATTTTGGGTGGCGATCACAATTTTACTTTTCCTATGCGAAAACTTAATTGCATTGGACAATATGTTTCTCAATACAATCTGTAATACACTTGGGTCGGCGAGTACAATACAATCACCTTCAAGATGCTTCTCAATGGTAATCTCTTTTTCTTGCAGTTGATCTTCCAGGATCAACAATACATCCTGAAGTGCCTTCTTTAAATCAATATTAGCAGTTTTAAGTACATGGTTATTGATTTGCTCTTTGGCCCAAATGAGAAGGCTTTCAAGCAGGAGAGAGGTTGAAACTAAGGACTTATTGACCTCAGGAATCAACTGTTTAAATTCCTCCTCACTGATAAGGTCTTTGTTGAGCATGGTCATTAAACTATGTAAGGAAGCCAGCGGCGACCGAAAATCATGTGTGACAATGGATATGATACGGTCTTTGGAATGATTAAGTTTTTGCAATTCATCACTCTGGCGCTCCAGCTCAGCTTTTTGATAGGCAATCTGGCTATTCTTTTCCTTCAACTGATTGTTTCTAATTTTAATATTTCTGAGACCAAGGAATAAGACTGCCAATACAATAACGATAAGCACCAATATAGCTCCCAGGGCCCAGGTAGCTAGTAATTGTGACTCTGCCCTAAGTCTATTAATTTCACTTTCCTGACGTAAGCTTTCTATCTCTTTGTTTACATTTCGGAAGTTGTAGTAGGCCAATTCATTTTTTACAGATTGACGGATCACACTGTCCTCATAGGTTTGTGCTAGTGCATTGGCTTCCAGTGCCTCTTTATAGTTTCCAAGAGCTTCCAAAACTTTAGCATGAGTATAATAGCAGATGTAGATTAATTCTTTCACCCTTGATTTTTCAGCAATCGGCTTAGCAATATTGATATGCTTTTGTGCCAACTCAGGGTTATTAAAAACCAGTTCTATTTCAGCCATTAATTGATGACTTCTACAAATGGATCGTTGGTCATTGAAATGGCGACTTATCAAAAGTTGATTTTCAAGAATGATACGCGAAGTGTCTATTTTATTTAGCCTAAAATATGTTTCTGCAATGTTAAAAAGCACGATAGGCTTCATCCATTCGTGCTGATCATCAATGAAAGTAACCGCTTTGTTGAGATATAAAATAGCTGAGTCTAATAGCCCTATTTCCAGGTATGATTTTCCTATGTTATTATGTGAAGCTACCAATCGGTTAACATTGTTGGTTGACAAATAAAATGGTAAAGTCTGTTTAGAATAATTAATAGCCATTAAATCATTGCCGGTAGCCGAATAAAGAGTGCCTATATTGCTAAGGCATTTCGCTACTAATACAGTATCCCTCACCTCCTTGGCCCTTTCCAGCGCTTCGGTTTGCTGGCGAAACGCTGTTTCTATATTGCCTAAAGACCATTCAACAGAAGCATACCGATTAAGCACGTAAGCCCTGAATCGTTGATTATTCAAGCTCTCCGCAATTTTTTCTGCTTCAGATGCGTAATATTTACTAGTGTCAGGTTTGTCGTACAGAGATAAGTCTGCCAGCTGAATGTACAAAGCAAATCTGGTACTGTCATCAGTAACTTTAGCAACCGAAGATTTCAAACTGTCTAGCAGCATAGTTTGGCCCCTTGCTGCATGGCAGAAAGAAATGATGGCAATAAAGGAGATTATAAATGTCCTTAAAAGGTGCATAGTTACTTTTTAGCTGGTCAATATATTGGAACTTCAAATATCAATATTATTGGATTCCAAATTACTGATATTAATCATGTGATTATTAACGTAAATAGTGTCCCATTTGGATTTATCTGTAAAATTAATTTTCCAACCGGGCTCAGAGGCCGTTACGTTAAGGTGTAGTTCTGCATCCTTAATTTCCACTTTATAATCTATTAAAGCTTTGCCAACGCTCAATTTTTGAATAGAGGCCTGATCCCAACCCGTAGGAAGTATGGGGTTGATATTCAATAGCTTTTGATGGGCCACCGGTTGAATGCCCAAAAAATGCTTTACTAAAGGCACTGCCACACCATAAATATTCCATGCCTGCACAATTTGCCCATAATCCGGTGATACCTCATACATAGAGCCGGGTAAGGCATAGCTAAATGAATTGTAAAGCTTGTGCATATAACTAAGAGCCTCATCGGGATTGCCATAATTTGCTTCGGCCACTGCCTGTACGCCCGTGGGCAATGTCATTACAGCACCTACATAGCTGAATTCCTGCCAGTTGGTGCTATTGTCATCAGGTTGATTTTTCTCATTTCGATCAATACCTGTGACATACATGCCATAAGTATTGGTGTATTGTCTAGCCGTCTCCAGTGCTCTTTTGGCTTTTTCACCGGAGGCAATTTTCATTTCCAGGGGTGTGTTGACCACCCAGTTGTGGTGCACCACATAGCTGCCGGTACCAGTTTGCCTCGTTGATTCGATTTGCTTCAACTTTGCTTCCAGTTCCTTGACTGCCCATGGTTTGTTTAATGTATCCGCTCTTACGATGGCTGCTTTCACCAACTCCAATGCTTCTTCTCTGGTAGCTCTAAAGTCTGCATAAGAACCGGCCTCTTCTACCCACCATTCGCCTTCAATTTTTGCCTTAAGTTCATCAGCCTGGTGCTGAAAAGCCTGCTGGTCTGATGCAAAAGATAGCACCTCAGCTATATGAGCAGCAGCCTGGTAAGCAGCTTGAGTGTATGCTATGACATCAATCATTTCACTATGCAGACCGTGTATTTCCATCATACCAGGCCCGTCGGGATATCCATTGCCATCTTTATCAGTTTCAGATATCCATTGAAGACCATCTTTCACAGTTGGGTAAGCATCCTGCAGGAAAGCAAGATCTCCGGTCCATTGAAAATATTCCCACAATAGCCAGATAAAATGGGGTGTTTCATTGAGATTCCCTTTATTAAAAACCACTCCGTTAGTGGATGCTTCATGGATTATCCTGCCATTGCCGTTTACCTTTTCTGATAGATTCAACAAAAGCGCCAATGTGTTTTTTACTTCATCGTGCCTACCGGTAGCAAGCAAAGCCTGTAAAGTGTAGCAGTTGTCTGCACCAAACCACCACGGAAAATCAGGTACACCAGCCGAAAGTCCACGTCCAACCTCCGGTACATCCCTGATCAGCCAATCGGTATTCCATTTCAACCAATCGTACATGGCCTTGATTTTGTCATCAGGCACTTCAATGTTGGCTAATGCTGCAATAGCCTCGTATCTATTGATCTTGGATTCTAGTAAATTGATATAGTTTTCCTGAAGGTATGTTTGCGTAGCTAGCGCCTCTTCCTTGCTTTTGTAAGATCCTGCAATATAAAATCGTACATTGGTACTGGAGTTGCCATATATTACCACATCAGTGTATAAGCTGTGATCCCTGCCATTGCCTTTCCGCTGTTGCAGACAGGTATTCCCAGGTTGATTGGCAATTATTGCTCTATTACTACCAACTGTTACAAACCAGGGGTTGAGCGAGTCTTTGGCTACCAATACCTGTTGATTACTATTCCATTCTACCAGGTCTTTCCTATCTTCCAGGTCCAATCTTTCAGCAAGCCATACGGGCATGAGATCAATCAATACCCGGAATTCCAGGGTAAAGGTTAGATCCTCCTCTGATTGATTGATAAATTTAAGATCAACGACCATTCCCTGAAGTGAGTCAGGTACGAATTGTATCCTTTCCATAGACAGGCCTGGTACGGGAAGCTGATAGTTCCAATAATTGGCTACCGGATAGTTGATAAACTTTGCCGCTGACTGCAGGCATATGGTGCGGCCATCATCTTTGGTAAGCATCAATTGAAACCCATCCATCAATTTGATGGGGTGATTCCATATGCCTCCCATTTCTCCTCGTACGTGCCATCCTATATCAGGAAAGCTGCCATCCTGATAACCAACTGCATATACTCTGTCTCCGGCGGTTACATAGGGAGTCTGCTTAAACTCATCCTTAGCTTTCAGGGAAGGGAGCTTTTGTAGTAAGGATAATGCATCTTTTTTGTCAGGGTTGACACTGCAACTCCAGCATAGCAGAATGAAAGCAAGGAGCAAAAGTGATACAATTCTTAGCATGGGGAAGCTGTTGTTAATGGTTCTAAGTTACATTTGGTGGGCATGATAAACAATGTATTGCGGGTCTATGGTTTAACAAGAGACCATAGTACTTGAAATAAATAATATGCCAGATCATCAAAATGCACATAATACCTGGCAGGGTTTCTTAACTACTGCTTCACTTTGGCCCCAACCGTTTTGGCAGGAGCTATCGCATTTTGATTGGAAAAAGGTAAAAACACCGGTCGATCAAAATTATGCGCCAACTGATCTGCCTGAAAATCTTGTCTTGGGAAAAACAATAGAATGGTGCTTTGCCAACCTTTTGATGCATAGCAAAACACATCGCCTGATCGAACATGGCTTACAGGTTTTTGATGAACACCAAAGAACCATCGGTGAGATCGACTTTCTGATTAAGGATTTAGAAGCTAAAAGTGTCATTCACCTGGAGTTTGTTTACAAGTTTTACCTGGCTGTTGGGCAGCCTGAGAATCTAGAATCGTGGGTGGGACCAAATCAAAAAGATGCGTTCATCTATAAACTACAAAAGCTAGTCGACCAGCAATTTCCCTTGATTAATCATACTTCATGTAAAGCTCTACTTAATGAAAGAAGTATCGATCCGTCAAAATTGGATCAGCAGATTTGTTTCCTGGGGCAGCTTTATTTGCCAGTTGGTTTCCCGGATAGTAAAATCCCTTTCCATAAAGAAGCTATCGCCGGCTTATGGTATCGGTTGGAGCAGTTTGAAGAACATTTTGATGATGGCGACATGTTTTTCATACCGGAGAAATCGATGTGGGTACACAATCCGCGGCTATCGGTCGACTGGAAATGTAAGAATATCATCAAATTACAATTGGAAAACCTTCTTGGTCGACAATGGTCTCCGATGCTATGGCACCAAAAAGCCGATGGGTCTTTGCATCGGCTTTTCGTAGTTTGGTGGTAGACAATCAGATTGCCTCGTAGCTTGTTTTGATGCCTTTGATGAGCGATGAACTGAAGCCATGATGCTCCATCTCATTAAGTCCCACGATGGTACATCCCTGTGGTGTGGTTACTTTGTCGATCTCATGCTCAGGGTGAAGGCCGTTGACCTGCAGCAGGCTGGCAGCACCTTTCACCGTTTGCGCTGCAATGCGCTGCGCCACAGCAGAGCTAAACCCGATCTCAATCCCGCCCTGCGATGCGGCACGAATAAATCGTAAGGCATAAGCTATACCACAAGCGCCGAGTACTGTAGAGCTGTTCATCAGCTCCTCATCGATGATTATGGCATCACCAACCTGCCTGAATATCTCTAATATAAATTCACGATCTTTTTCATCTTCATGGTTTGTAGCAATACAGGTCATGGATTCTTTGATCGCCACTGCTGTATTTGGCATAGCCCTGAAGATGGGCCTTTCGGTACCTACTACCTCTGCCATATGCTTAATGGGTACACCTGTAACCACAGATACCAATATGGCATTTGCCTTCAGGCCACCCTTGATCTCTTTGAGGATGTCGAGGCAATTTTTGGGTTTAACTGCCAATATTACGATATCAGCATCCTGGCATGCACTGAGATTCTCATCCGTCGTATGCATGCCCATTGCTTTGAGGTGATCAATAAGATGAAGTTTTCTTCGCGTTACGGAAAGGTCTGCAGGCTTTACCAGTCCGCTTTCTGCTATGCCCAGTGCGATGCTGGCACCGAGGTTCCCTCCGCCGATGATGGTTATTTTTTTGTCCATAAGGCGAAATTAATTCCTAATTAACTTTTTACAAGAATTTGAATACAACAAGAGGCTTCATGAACCTCTGTTCTGCTCCTCATGCTCCCTTTTTCTTGGCGAAAGCTTATATACCAGATAGCCAAAGCCTAGAACTAGATGTACAGCAATAAGGCCCAGGATTAATTTAGTAGTAAAGTCCATATCATCTGTATTTTGTGCAGTAAATCTATGGATTACTGAAGGCCATATGTCTGACTTTTGTTGGTGCCTGGTCTTACATTTATCAGCTTGCTGGTGAGCTCAATGATATTGTTTAGCAGCGTTACCTGGATTCACTTAAACTGATCTCATCTTTCCACTGAGGAAGGATCGTTAAAGACATTTCGGTAGACCCCTGTTTCCCTTTGATGACTAACTGAGGTGCAAAAGATAGTTTTTCAGATTCCAACGTTTTGAGCTGTTGAATGGTGACTTTAGCCGTATAAATTGTATCTGTCAAATCTTTGATCAACTTATCATGTGTTATAGAAAAATCGATCAAGTGCTGCACTTCGCTAATATTTCTCAGCATCATTTTTTTTGTTGGTGTACCTGTTTTCTGGGCAAAGATATCAGGCAGTTCGATCTGGTAGGTATTGCCCGGAGTGAGTTTTAAGGTGTCATTTTTTTGCAGGGTCTGTTGAAGAGGCACCAGGTCATTGTGTGTTCTGAGAAATACAGACCAGTGTTGTGCATGGAGATTTCCAAAACCTATCAATAGGAATAAAAGAATTGTCAGATATTTCATGTCTTGCTTAGCTAGTTCTCGAAAAAACTGCTAATTCAAGAAATATGTTTGTACATCCAATCCTTTCAATAGCTAGGCCCTCCCTAAGATACCCCATTGACGAGCAACCGGTCTTGGCAGCAACCTGAGGAGTAAATTTTGTATCCATATGCCCCATACCCACCAGATAAGTGTAACGTCTATCAAAATGATAGATAGCCTGTAAATAAATGTGCGTGGGTGGTTGATTTGGGCAGCCATAATATTTCTTGGGATGAAATTTTTACCGGCGCGAACCACCGGATTCAAATACATTCTTGAAAACTCATTTTCAATTTCAGCTCTGATATAGGTGTCCTTTTCATCAAATGAATAATCTATATGATCACTACCAAAGGTTTCAGCTTTCATTTGGCCATTTTGTCCGATCAAACGAATATGGCATGCAGGTTTTTCAAGTTGCCAGCTTACATGCATTCCATTTGTGCGTACTGAAATCAGTTCATTTTCAAGTAAGGCTGCTTGTTGTTTCTGAAGTGTTTTCGGCATTTCCTTTTTTAGTGTCACACCATAAGCTTGTCCAAGGCCAAGTGCTCTGGTAATTTCTTTGGGTGTTTTATTTGCGTGCACCATTGTCCATGTAAAGCCGGGGATATCTTTGTCCAAATCATGCAGGTCATCATTGCCAATCAGCCAAACAGGCTTTCCGGTAGAAAGTACTGAATCCCAATGGATAGTGTAGAGTCGATGGCGGTTGATAACTTCCAGCAACTCGTAACCTGTAAGGTTTTTTAAGTACTCGATATCATGACCTTTGCGCAGGCCAGGATGATTGATGGCAACCACATCAGGTTGCTTTCTATTTACATGATCTATTAAAAATTGCTTGAAATGACGATTTTCTGAATAAACAATATCGTAATAATCAACCTCTTCACATCCTAAAACCAATCGATGTGTCTTTTTCAGGTCTGTACCGTGTTCATATGCAGGTATATACACAGGAGCATGCGTAGCCATATCCTCGTTGATCTTAAAATAATCTGATATGGTAATCACATCATATCCTAATTCTTTATAGGCTTCTATAATCGTTTTTCCATCCTGATGTCCATTGGTCAGGCCTCCCCAGGCATGGGCATGTGTATGGAAATTGCTTTGCAACCATTTATCGGACAAATTTTGATATGGATTATAAAGGCTGTCCCCTTTGAAAACTGTCGGTTCGGGAAAATGATAAAGGTGTACTGGCAGGTATTGGTATGTGAGTAAAATCATGAAAAATAGAAGAGTACTTTTGCCCACAAAGCCTAATCCTTTAAGGCAAACCTTACGAAAAATGCCAGTACGTGATTTCAGGCTTTTTGATTTCTTCATTGTTTTAGACTTGATAAGGAGATTTCAGCTGGTAATGTGTTGGTCATGGAAGGAGTACTAGACTTCTCGAGAATTACGGTTTTTCGCGGATCAAATAAATCCTGCATGTAAAAAACAGTAGAATAGCCCTCTAAAATTTCCAAATCTTCTTTGCGTCTCGGTTGTGAAAGGATAAGGTATTTTTCACCAGAAGCCATCAGTGAATCCAGACTTTCTGTTGTGTTGTATTTTGGAATAGGCTTACTGGCATAAAATGCAAAAGATGGATTGAACCGCTGATAGCTGATGACCTCATAGTCACTAAAATCGATCAATTTTTTGGCCTGGTATACAGGGTTAGCTTGATCAATATTGGGAAAAACAAAGTAGAAAAAGAGAAAGCTTGTTATCATGAAACTTCCTGCTATGGAGAATAGTGCTTTATCAAGACTTCTTTGATACCAAAATAACGCCAGTATCCCACCTGCAGGTATGATTGTAAAATACCATGCTAGGTATGTTTGATCAGCAATATTGGTTTCTTTCTGGACGCCAAAATAAATCAGTAATGGAAAAAGACAGGCTAAAATAGCATAGCTGATAAACCCTAACGAAAGCCTACGCTCAGATTCAATACTTTTTTCCAGAAATACTGCTATAATCAGTGCTGCAAAAGGGAAACATGGTGCCGGATAGCTTGGTAATTTTGTTTGAGCAATACTGAAAAATCCAATCGTAATGGCTACGACTACCAAGGCGAAAAGTATTAGGTTATTTTCTTTTCTGTTCTTCCACGCGTATAAAAACCCTTGTGGTAAGAAGATGGAAAAAGGAAATAGACCTGTGATTACAAAGACCAATATCAGGAATATAGGACCTCCATGACCTTCCATGCTATCTGTAAAGCGATTCACATTATGCTTTAGGAAAAAACCTTCAGTCCAGGCCCAATCAGTGGCTAAACCAACACTAACATACCAGGGCACGGCGATAAACAATATTATACCAAGCCCAATAAATGGCTTTAGACGAAGAATGTTGGGCCACGTAAATTCTTTTTTGATTAAAAGAAAGCTTAATGCAACTAATCCAGGCAATACTATGGCTATTGGCCCTTTTGCCAGAGTAGCCAATCCAATAGCAACATATGCGATGTATAAAAAATGTGATCTGAAAGTTGTATATCCTGTGTAAAAAGTGAAAAAAGTGATGGTTAACAGAAATATTAGATAGGGATCGGGTGTTGCCAGGTGAAATTGTGTAGCAATCTGTATGCTAGCTAAAAAAACCAGACCGGTTAAGAAGGCTACACTTTTATTCATCAACCTGCTGGTAAAGAGCATGGTAATAAAAAGTGTACCAACCCCAAATAATGTAGAAAACAGCCTGGCAGCAAACTCATTGATACCAAATAAACTGTAGGCCGACATCATAAAATAATAATGAAGTGGTGGCTTGTCAGTACGCAGCTCAGTGTTGTAGGTAGGAATTATCCATTCCTGATTCCGGTACATTTCAGCTGCACAAGTAGCATTTTTAGCTTCATCAAGTATATAAATTGACAAACCCCAAATGTTTGCTGAATATATCAGTAAGCCGACTAAAAGTAAGATGTAATGTCTGCGATCAAGATAGGTAAGCATCATTGGCAAAGCTAGTGCTTTACCTTTCTAAGGTGTTTAAGCCAATTTAAAGGTTTTGTCAATGTATCGTTTAGAACGGTACCAGAATGATACCCTACAATGAACTATCTGTAAACAAAATGAAGTGTATGTGAAGGCGCTAATGGTAAGGTTTTCAAGTACATCAACTTTATGATTTACGATCAATAATGTTTGCTAGCATGTGCAAATGACTATTTAAATAATGTTTAAGTGAATAAAATAAAACTTCCCTATTTTTAATACATGACCCTTAGGAATATATTTTTAGGTTTGGGGCTTGGTTTATTGCTGGTTTTATTCAAGGTAGCAGAGTACTATTTCTTTGCGCATCGTATCAGTATTGAGGGTTATATCGGTGGTATAGCCATACTCTTTCTTGTTGTAGGCATATGGGTAGGGTCAATCATCAAGAAGCAAACAGAAAATTTGACCACACAGGTAACTGTCAACCCCAATAATCTACTGAGTGATCGTGAGGCAGAGGTGCTTGCAGCCATTGCCCAGGGCAAGTCAAACCAGGAAATAGCGGAAGCCTTATTTGTATCTACCAATACCATTAAGACCCATATCAGCAATATATACAGCAAGTTGGGTGTAAATCGTCGAACTCAGGCCATTGCAAAAGCCAAAAGTCTGGCTATTTTGGGTGATTAGACTCAAATCATACTTTCGGGTGAGGGGTATGATGGTATTTTTTCCTTTATTGCCTTCCATAAATGATAGTTTAGCTGTGCAATGAGCAACTATTAAAGGGAATTTTTTCGAGGGTGGCGAGGTGTGCGGCGGAATTTTTAAGACTATTGAAAACAAACATTTTACATATGAAAAACGCATTAATATTTGGATTGCTGGCGGGTCTTATCGTGGTAGGCCTCATGTTTGCTTTTTCCTGGACCGGAGAAATGAACTTTGAAGGTGGAGAAATAAAGGGTTATGCTGGTATGATTGTGGGTATGCTCCTGATTTTCTTTGGAGTGAAACAGTATCGCGACAAACAGCTTGGTGGCCATATCACTTTCGGTAAGGCATTTTTACATGGCCTTTTAATCACTTTTTTTGCCGGCATCATCTATGTACTCGGTTGGGAGTATTATTACAACACCTCAGCCAGTGATTTTATGCAACAATATAGTGCCTACATGCTTGACCAGGCTCGTGAAGCTGGTGCCTCGAAGCAGGAATTGACTGCCCAAAAAGCGGAAATGGAATCTATGCAGGAATGGTATAGCTTATGGTCTTTCCGTGCTTTAATGACATTTATGGAAATATTTCCCGTAGGGTTGATTTTTTCCCTCGGATCAGCATTTGTATTAAAAAAACAAAATCAATAAATCAGGTAATTATGAAAAGAGTAACAGGATTAGGAGGCGTATTTTTTAAGAGTAAGGATGTAAAAGCATCACAAGCATGGTATGAAAAGCATTTGGGTATCGCCTCGGGGGAATACGGTGGTATGTTTCTATGGCGTGAATATGACAATCCTGAAAAACAAGCTTCCACCGCTTGGGGGCCGTTTAAGGATGATACTACTTATTTTGAACCCAGCAAGAAGGATTTCATGTTTAATTACAGAGTGGAAAACCTGGAGGAACTTCTCAAAGTACTTAAGGAAGAAGGCGTAGAAGTGGTCGGGGAAATGCAGGTGTTTGATTATGGGAAGTTTGGTTGGATCATGGATCCTGATGGAAACAAAATTGAACTTTGGGAACCAATTGATGCTAAACTGGAAGGTACAGCACCTACTACTAGTTGATCATTTTAGCCATAGGTTCGAGAATCAAGAAGGATGGGTTTTTTCTGCAAAATCTAGTTGTCGTATATCGTTGTTTTACCTTCAGTAACCTGATTGTTTTTCTCCATCATTCAGATATATAGAATAGGACAAAGTAGATAAAATAAGTCTACAAGTATGGAAGCATTAAATGGGTTTGATAAGCTTAGAAATGAGATGAAACTGGGTTTCATCAAGCTTGAGGATCAATTCAAAAATTCTCAGTCTTCAGCGGACGGCAAGTTCAATGAACTGGAAATCAAACTGAATGAAATGCATACATCCATGTTGGAAAATGATAAACGTATCTTATCAACATTGATTAGTTTTTCCAACATTGTAGAAAAAGGTTTTTTTGCAATTGAAGAGGCTTTGGAGAAAGATATTCAAACTGTGAGAAAAGATATTGAGAGCATAAAGCAACGTTTGGATAAGGCAAACCTTTAGCTTTTCTCATTTTTTATTGCACCAAATATCCATTGCTTTTCCCTACTTTTGAGGCTTGAAAAATGATAATTAAGATATGGGTAAAGTATTGATTATTGGTGCCGGAGGTGTTGCAAGAGTTACCGCTTTTAAATGTGCACAATTGCCTTCAATTTTCGAGGAGGTGATGATTGCCAGCCGAACTAAGTCCAAATGCGATGCTATCGCTACCGATGTAAAGAAGAAATACGGACAGACATTTAAAACTGCACAGGTAGATGCAGAACGGGTACCTGATTTGGTAAACCTTATCAATAGTTTTAAACCTGATATTGTGGTGAATCTGGCGCTGCCTTATCAGGATCTTCCCATCATGGATGCCTGTCTGGAAACCAAAACCCATTACCTTGATACTGCCAACTATGAGCCCAAAGATGAAGCCAAATTCGAGTATAAATGGCAGTGGGCTTATCAGGAGAAATTCAAAGAGGCAGGAATACTCGCTGTGTTAGGTTGTGGATTTGACCCTGGTGTTACAGGAGTGTATACAAGCTACGCCGCTAAGCATCATTTTGATGAAATTCATTTTCTTGACATTGTTGATTGTAATGCCGGGGATCATGGTAAAGCCTTTGCGACCAACTTCAACCCGGAAATCAATATCCGTGAGGTAACACAGAAAGGCAAGTTTTGGGAAGCAGGAGAATGGATGGAAACAGAGCCTCACGAAATTCGAAAAGATCTCAATTACCCAAATATTGGAGCAAGACCTTCTTATCTCATATACCACGAAGAGCTGGAGTCCCTTGTAAAAAACTTTCCTAGCATCAAAAGAGCCCGCTTTTGGATGACCTTTGGTGATGAATACCTAACACACCTTAGGGTGATTCAAAATATCGGTATGGCTTCTATCGAGCCTATCAACTATGAGGGAAAAGAAATAGTACCTCTACAGTTTTTGAAAGCTGTACTACCAAACCCCGGTGAATTAGGTGAGAATTACGAAGGAGAAACATCCATTGGCTGCCGCATTCGAGGCATAAAAAATGGAGCAGAGAAAACCTATTACGTCTACAACAACTGCAAGCATCAGGATGCTTACAGGGAAACCGGCGCACAGGGCGTGAGCTATACCACAGGTGTACCGGCCATGATCGGTGCCATGATGGTATTAGAAGGTCATTGGTCTGGCACAGGAGTAAAAAATGTAGAGGAGTTCAATCCTGATCCTTTCATGGAAATGCTCAATCAGCATGGTCTGCCATGGCATGAGCTGCATGATGTAGATCTTGAAATGGACTGATTGGCTGAGGCAATCAGCTTATAATCCTATCATCATTCAATTGAGCATTTGAATCAATGAGGCTATGATTAACTACGATAAGGTACCATCGCCCTGCTATGTGCTGGATGAAGCATTATTGCGCAAGAATCTTACCCTGATGAAGCGTGTTCAGGAAGAGGCTGGCGTAGATATTATCCTTGCTTTCAAAGGCTTTTCCATGTGGAGTGCCTTCCCGATGGTTAGGGAGTACTTAAAAGGTGCTACTGCAAGTTCGCTCAATGAGGCCAGGTTGTGCTACGAAGAGATGAAAGTAAAGGCACATACCTATTGTGTAGCTTATTTGGAAGATGAGTTTGACGAAGTACTTTCCTTAAGTAGCCATATCACCTTTAATTCTTTAAATCAGTTTCATCAATTTAAAGACAGGGTTGCCGGAAAAGCCAGTATTGGCATCAGGGTAAACCCTGAGCGCTCTGATGTAGAAACGGATCTTTACAACCCCTCGTCGCCTGTCTCCCGCCTGGGAATGACCGCAGCTCACTTCAATGATGGTTTGCCAGAGGGCATTGAGGGGCTTCATTTCCATGTACTTTGTGAATCAACCTCGCAAGCTTTGGAGCAGGTTCTGGCAGCTTTGGAAGAGAAATTCGGCCATATTTTAGCCAGGGTGAAATGGGTTAATATGGGAGGCGGTCACCTGATGACACACAAAGGCTATGATGTAGATCATCTGATCAGTCTTCTGAAGACATTTAGAAAAAAATGGGATGTAGAGGTCATACTTGAGCCTGGCAGTGCCGCAGCGTGGGAGACCGGCGATCTGGTCACTACAGTGCTGGATATTGTTGAGAATGGAGGCCAGCAGACAGCCATTATCGATGCATCTTTTACCTGCCACATGCCCGATTGCTTGGAAATGCCTTATAAACCTGCTTTGGCTGGTGCCCACAAAGAATTGCAGCCCGGCCTACCAGCCTATCGTATTGGAGGGCTCAGCTGCCTGGCAGGCGATTATATGGATGCCTACAGTTTTGAAAAGCCTCTACAAGTAGGTGACCGGTTGATATTCAAGGATATGATTCATTACACGATGGTAAAAACCACCACCTTCAATGGTGTGCCACATCCATCTATCGGCATATGGGAGGAATCCAATCAGTTTAGATTGGTCAAAAAGTTTGGCTATCACGATTACAAAAGCCGCTTATCCTGATACAATTTTTATAGCTGGTTAATATCCAACATCATAGGCATCAGCCATTATTTTTTCTTCCCTATTTTAGGAGCTTAAAATACCTAAATCATGAAGAAATTTATTATCGCATCTATGGCCCTGGTCGTGTTTTGTTGGCTTGGGGTCTATGCTCAGGAAGAAGAGCAGGATTTTACCATCCAAAAAGAGTATACCAGGGAAGTTGAAAAGCTGATGAAAGACAAAGCCATAAAAAATGTCTTTGAAATCATCGAGCAGCAGGATGAGCAATCAATTATGGATCTGATTACTTTAACAGAGATTGAGGCGCCACCCTTTAAAGAAGAAAAAAGGGCTGCCAGATTTAAGGAAATGCTGGAAGCAGAGGGTGCCGATTCAGTGTGGATTGATGAGGAAGGCAATGTTTTGGCCTTGCGAAAAGGTACTGTTGGCGACAGAACAGTTGCTCTGGATGCCCACCTGGATACCGTTTTTCCTGAAGGCACCGATGTGAAGGTTCGAAATACCGGTGATACCTTACGCGCTCCCGGTATTGGAGACGATACCAGAGGCCTTTCGCTTGTACTTGCCGTACTCAGAGCAATGAATACAGCTGATTTAAAAACAGAAGCGGATATACTCTTTATAGGGACAGTAGGAGAGGAAGGCCCTGGCGATTTAAGAGGTGTGAAATATTTATTCAGAGAGGGCGGTCCTCGCATCGATAGCTGGATTGCCATTGATGGTGGCGATATAGGAAGGGTCAATACCAAAGCGCTAGGTTCTATCCGATACAGAGTGAAGTTTTTAGGCCCGGGTGGCCACAGCTGGGGAGCATTTGGTCTGCCAAACCCTCACCATGCTTTGGGTACAGCCATTCATTATTTTGTTAAAGCTGCTGATGATTACACCAAGGATGGCCCCAAAACCAGTTACAATGTGGGAATCATTGGCGGAGGTACCTCGGTAAATTCTATTCCTTTTGCCTCATTCATGGATATCGATATGAGGTCCATTGATCCCAAGAGACTTAGCGATATGGATCAGATCTTGAAGGACGCCTGCAATAAAGCAGTTGAAGAGCAAAATGCCTTGAAACGCAGACGAGGCGATGTACGGGTAGAGTTTGAAATGATCGGTAACCGGCCCTCCGGTGAAGGAGATCCCAACACACCATTAATTCAAAGAGCTTTGGCAGCTACCACACTTTTTGGTGAGGAGCCACGAATTACCCGCGGATCTACCAATTCGAATACACCTATATCCCTTGGGATACCGGCAATTACCATTGGTAGAGGCGGAAAGTCATTTGGGGCACACTCATTGGCTGAGTGGTTTTACAATGAAGATGGCCATCGCGCTACACAATTGGCCTTTCTGATTTTAGCAGCTGAAAGTGGTCTGGCCGATTAATGAGTTCTATCGGGGAAATATTATTAAAAGTATACCCATCGGAGGATATATCAGCCTTAAGCCAATCAATTGAAACGCTTATAGCTAAATATGCTCCTCACATTGAAAAGGCATCACATCCTCTTACCGAAAAGGATGTGATGCTTATTTGCTACGGTGACCATTTGCAGCGACATGGGGAAAGGCCTTTGGAAACTTTAAAAACTTTTGTAGATCAATACCTGAAGGGTGTAATCAATGCTGTACATATACTACCATTTTACCCCTATACCTCAGATGATGGCTTTTCCGTCACAGACTACATGGCGGTAAATCCCGATTTGGGTGACTGGCAGGATATCGAAAAGCTTTGTGGCAGCTACAGCATCATGTTTGATGCCGTAATCAATCATATTTCCAGTAAATCTGATTGGCTGAAAGGCTATCTGGAAAATGATGACGCCTATGATAATTTTTTTACCAATATCGACCCTGAGATTGATTTAACAGCTGTAACGCGCCCACGAACAAGCCCATTGCTTACCAGATTTGAAAAACAAAATGGAGATTTTGTACACTTATGGTCTACTTTCAGTGCTGACCAGATAGACTTGAACTATAGCAATCCAAAGGTATTATTGGCTGTATTGGAGGTATTGCTTTTCTATTGTGCCAAAGGAGCAATGTTTATCAGATTAGATGCAGTTGGGTTTATTTGGAAAATGATTGGGACTTCCTGTATTCATTTAGAGGAAACTCATTTATTGATCCAGCTCATGCGTAAGGTGTTGGAGCAGACAGGGCGCAAAACTTACCTGATCACTGAAACCAATGTGCCACACCAGGAAAATATCAGCTATTTTGGTAATGGACACAACGAAGCACATCTTATTTACAACTTCACACTACCACCGCTGCTGGCTTACAGCATACTGAAGCAGGATGTAAATACCCTGGTAAAATGGGGACAATCTCTAACACTACCTTCTGATGAAGTCTGCTTTTTTAATTTCACCGCCAGTCATGATGGTGTAGGCGTTAGGCCAATTACGGGGATCTTACCAGATGAAGAGATTCAATTTCTTGTAGATAAATCTTTAGAGCATGGAGGCAGGGTGAGTTACCGTACTCTGGAGGATGGCAGTCAGGCACCTTATGAACTAAACTGCGTTTATTTCGATTTGCTTTCGCATCCTCAAGAGCCGCAGGAAATCAAGGTAGCCAAATTATTATTATCACAGGCAGTTTTGATGACCATGCCCGGGCTGCCGGCAATATATTTTCATACAATGATTGGTTCACAAAATGACCATGAGGGCGTTAAAAAGTATGGCTACAACAGGGCGATCAACCGTGAGAAACTTGATTTTGATGAACTAGCTGAAGGTCTTTCCGATAAAAGCATTTTGAGATATCATGTTTATAATGGATTACTACAGTTATTGAAAATAAGAAAGTCGGAACCATGCTTCCACCCCAATGCCGGCTTTAGCTTTTCAAAAATTACAGACCAGGTTTTCCTGCTTCAAAGAACCTTTGATCAAAGGAAGCTCCATGCGATTTTTAATTTGAGTGATAAGGTGTTTAGCATGCCGCGCCAGTATGAGCAGGGATGGGATTACCTGAATGGATCAGGTGGCCGCGAGTTAGCGCCCTTCGCCTTTGCCTGGCTGCTCGCTATCGAATAAAAACCTACGCTTCAAAGGGTTGGGAAAAGCTAAGCTTAATCGAAATGGTTCCCTGCCTAGATATGTTATAGGGCATTTGCCCAGGAAATATCGAAAATCAGCGAAATTCCACACACTCCTTTGGGATACTACGATATGCTCGCCGTTTTTAAGGTAAAAAATGATCACATTAAAGTTTAGACTATGTGATGTACTAAAGCCTTTAAATGCCTCCCAGGGGTATATTTTTTTGTGGAAATACAATGGGAATTCAAAGTTGATGCTATCGGGATGAATAAAAATCCCAAAAGTATTCTTCACAGCACTTCGCATGAGGAAAAAACCGGCCACCATGAGCAGGCCAATAATGCCAAAGACCAAAAGGCTCCTGGGCTCACTCCATCTTTCAAATATTCTCAGATTGAAACTTAAAAGGTGGTAAACAAGCAGCATGATGCTGTTGATCACCATAAATTTGAAGGTAAGCCAGGGCAGATGTACTCGGGTAGAATAGGGCTTTTTGATCATTACAGATCTACGAAAAATGATGCCCCTGCATCATTTGTTGCTGTTTTTATTGAGGTACGAAATGACTCATCCATTTTTACTGAATAATCCATGGGGTCCAGGTACCGGACGTATATAATGACCTCACCATCTTCATAAACCCGCACTTTGGCATAATTGTACACATATCCCTCACCGATAGGATTTTCAATCAGTTTATTCTCTGAAAATACTACATAGGCCCGGTCATTCCTTACCGCACCTTTGGCAAAATATTCATAAACATCGATGGACATACCACCAATAGCCTGAGGCTTATAATCGCTATCCTTGCCGTCAATCTTAAGATCACATTTGGCATAATCAAAAACAGCCCGCGCAGCCTTGCCGGTATTGAGGTGGTTCATCAATGTTTGGAAATCTTCCACACGTGATTGACCCTGTGTATAAGATGCAAAGCCAATACTTAGGCCTAGGAGCATCAACAATGAGTAGTATTTCTTCATAGCCTTAATTTTTTGCGGGTTGTAGCTCACCCCTCAGAAATAGATTATATTCATCGCAGGTTAGAAAACCATCCCCACCATCAAAGGGGCAGGTTTGATAGACATTGCCAAATGCACCCCCTTTGATCAGTACACCACTGCCTTTACAAACCGGACATAGCACCTTATCGTGCGGGCATTCCAGGTAAGTGTCCTTGGTGAGCTCTGCCAAAACCTCTGCAGTTGCTTGTTCCTTCTCTGTGGCAAATTTGGTATTGGAGGCTTCCAATATACTAATTGCTTCATCGAAATATTGCCCTTTGGTACCCCTGAGTTCGATATACTTGTTGAGCCAATTTATTGCCTGCTTGTATTTTTCAAGGTAAAAGGAGTTGCGGCCAAAATAAAAGGCCAGATTGGCAGGAAGTACATTGAGGTTTGCCAGTACAATCTTGAATGTACTATCTGCACGAGTATACTGACCTTCGTACATTAGATTAGCACCTTCATCCATCATGGTAAGGTATTCGGTTTCAGTAGGCCGTTGTGCCAGGCTTACAAAGCTTGCCAAAATGAAAATAATACTGCAGAATAATTTCATGTGATTCAAAAATAGACAATACGCAATGATGGATTGCAAATATAATGCCCATAAAATAGCAAAGGTTTCAATTGGCAGATTGGATTTGTATATAACTTAGTGTCAAAATTAAAAATCAAAATTTGATGAACGTTACTAAGTATTTTCTATTCATGATGTCCCTTGCAGGATTGCTTTGGATATCATCTTGTGGTAGTGATGATGAGGATGATGCACAACCAACCTCAGAAATAGTTGGTACCTGGCAGTATGATGATGCTAGCCTCAACATTTCTGTAAATGGAGTGGATTTCATTCAGTATTTGGTTGATGAGCTAGGTGCTTCAAGTGCTGATGCCATTATTGCACTGGCATTATTTGAAACTGCTTTCGAAGATGAAACTGGCCTTGAGGGTGTGGCTTTTACTTTTAATGCTGATGGTACTTATCGTGTTACAGCGCCTGGTGAACCTGATGAAACAGGTACCTATGTTTTAAATTCAAGCGAGACTGCTGTTACTTTCACCTCAGAAGGAGAGAGCTTACAGCACAAATTTCTCAGTTGACTTCTAGTCTTTTAAGAATGAGTATTATTGAAGAAGATAATTCTGAAGACTTAAATGAGGACGGTACTAATGAAACCATTGAGGTTGAAGTAGAATTAACTCTTGTAAAGTAAGGTTAGAATAAAATCGATACATCTACCGTGGTTAACCTCACAAATAGATGTATCGATTTTTTTTATTGCTTTATGGCACACTTACCAGATTGCCAAAAAACAGCGCATTCAAAAACAATTTATTGGTACCATACCAATACCCTCGAAAGTTTGGGTTATCAGTCATCAATACAACCCTTCCTCTACCTGCTTTAGATACCAATATAGAAGCAGATTGCGCCACATAGGGTATATTATCTGCCTTCACATAGCCGCTTAGCCATGGGTTTTCCGTGTATTTAGCGACCGTTGAAAAGTTATTCTTGCTAGGCTTTAAGAATAGGTTGCTGTTTCTGTAAACAGGCAAATTTTCAGACGAATAACCAAAAGCGATAGGGTGGCTGAGATCCAGGTTGACTTCATAGATCGAGCCTCCTATTACTTTTGAACCATAATGGTCTCTGGAAGAAACATAAGGCATGCGCATTGTTGCTTCTTCTTCAGCCTCAATAAGTTCCTCTTTTACCAGCTCCTTTTTTATGGCCCATTCCACGGCTGATTTTTGAGCGATAAGCGTATTCCCTTCAGCTAACCAGCTTTTAAGCTTTGACACAAAGGAATCGGAAAGGTCATTGTACCTACCGTTTACCATCACTACAGTAGTGTAATCATCAAGATTTACCCTACCCAAATCCACTTTATCTACTTTGGTGATCGGCATATTCACTTTGCTGTCCAATAAATGCCATACCTCTCCGGCTTCATAGAGATAGACTCCTTCTCCCACGATCATCATTGCCTTTGGTGTATTCACTTTTCTGAAATTCCGCGAGCCTAAATCAATACCATCTACACTTAAACCGGTATTCGTAGCATAAACAGTTATACTGGCGAAGCTTGCAGCTTCCTTCACCAACTGATGCAATGCATCCTGCTCAATATCCTGATCCACTACCGATATCATCAGGGTGCCATAGCCAAAGTCTTTTTGACCCTGGGAAGTTTGTGCGGAAAATGGCTTGAAAGCGGTATGTACATATACATCATTTTTCAGCAGATGGTACAAAGCCTTTGGAGCTGCATAATCCTTCCAGTCTATGAGATAGGCATATCGGGCTTTCTCCCAAGCAATATTGTTTTCTGGAACTGCTGTCACCTCTTCGTCAAGGTTTACATTACCTTTTATAGCGGCGTGAGGTAAACCGGAAGCGAGCGACATTGTCCAGGTAGACGCATCATAAAATACTGAGTCATAAAACTCCTTTACCGGTTCGAAGAATGACTTTACCATCAAATATTGACGCTGATTGGTAGGCACAAAATAGGAGTTGCCTGGCGTGTAGGTATTACCCGCGACTGTTCTTGTTTCCTTGTTTTGGTAGACCTTTATTTTATGTTGTAGTAGTAGATCCAGGAATATTCTCGTACGTGTAGGGTCATTAGCATCCCCAAAAACCCATGCTTTTACAGGGTCTTTTTGTCCCTGATTCAAAGCATATTCAAAAAACTCCCGCTGGTGTTGCTGAAATTTTACTTTATTTTCCACCACACCTTTTACTGTTCCTATGGATGTCATCAGGTGGTTTCTAATAGTGAAGGGAAAGCTTACTTCTCTCGTTTCACTGGCTTGCAAATGTCCTCGTGAACTGGCCTGCTCAAACACCAGACCCAATCCGCCATGAATATCCTGATAGGTGGAACCATATCCCGGATAAGAGTTGTCATAAACCTCTTTGGTAAAGTAAAGCGAGCCTATTTTATCAAGGGAAGCTGCAAAATATGGTTTCATCAGGTTATTTAGTCCATCATAATTGGTACGTGGCACAATGGGGTTTTCAGAGCCAAAAGGTTTTGTTGGTTCAAAGAAATAGGTGCTGTTGGTTCCCATTTCATGGTAATCCGTGCCCAGATTGGGATACCACTTGTGGTAAAACTTTATCCTTGCCTGGCTTTCTACATGCGATAGCGGCAGCCAGTCTCTATTGAGATCGTACCAATAATGGTTCACCCTGCCACTAGGCCACACCTCATTATGCTCTCGGTCGTTGGGGTCGGCCACCAGTGGATCGCCTTTATGCATATTGGCCCAATTGGTGTGGCGATCTCTGCCATCAGGGTTAAGTACTGGTTCTACGTGAATAATGGTGTTATCCAAATAGTCAGCAACTTCAGTCTCTTTGGAAGCCAGTAGATAATAGGCCATTAGCATAGCTGCTTCGCTGCTTGATGGCTCATTGCCATGCACATTGTACCCCAGCACTATAATAGCCGGGACATTGGCAAGATCGGGCATGGCCTGTGCAGGATCTGAGATTTTAAGATGCTCCTGCCTGAGGGCTTCAAGGTTGGCGTGGTTGGATTCGCTGGTGATTGTAAGCACGATCTGTGGGCGATGTTCATAGGTGTAACCAATGGTTTGTATGGTAGCTTTTGAAGAAGCTTCAGCCAAAGCTTCAAAATAGCTCACCAGGCGGTCGTGTCGGGTATGAAATTCTCCCACATTATACCCCAGAAATGCCTCGGGGGAGGGTATATCATTATCAAAATTGCGCGAGTCAGGAAAATAATAGGGATCCTGTGCCAGGCACATCAAAGGAAACAGCAATAAGCTGGTAATCAGTCTAAATTTCATAACAGGATTGATTAATTTGGGATCAAGATAAATAAGATTATAGAAAGCGCTCGGGCGTTCCTCCACCAGCGGTTATATGTATGCAGTAGTAGACTTAGAAACAACGGGCGGTAATGCCAAATTTGGTAAAATCACAGAGATTGCCATATATCTTCACGATGGATTTCAGGTCGTTGATGAATTTGTGAGTCTGATCAATCCCGAATGTAGCATTCCCGATTTTATTACAAGACTTACCGGCATCACCAATGAAATGGTAGCCGATGCACCAAAGTTTTATGAGGTGGCTAAGAGAGTAGTGGAAATTACCGAAGGGCACGTATTTGTGGCACACAATGCCGGGTTTGACTATAATTTTCTGAAATGGGAATTTAAGCGGCTGGGCTATCATTTTGAAAGAGATACCCTGTGCACGGTCAAGCTCAGTAAGGAAATTGTACCAGGCTTCAAATCATACAGCCTGGGAAAGCTGGTAGGTGAGTTTGGCATAAAGATCAAGGACAGGCACAGAGCTGGGGGAGATGCCTTTGCCACAGTCAAGCTTTTGGAAATCCTCATGCAGAAAGGCTCCCAAAAAGCTTTTGAAAGGCAGACCAAGCGGCAGGTATTGCCCGGCAGGATCAATGAACACCTTAATAAATCTGCTATTGATGCGTTGCCCGACGAAGTTGGGGTCTATTATTTTTTCGATAAAGACCATGAATTACTCTACATAGGCAAAAGCAAACAAATCAGGACTCGCGTAGTGAAACATTTGCACAAGCCTACCTCTGCACGCGCCATGGATCTCAAAAACAAGGTAGCCGAAATCCAATACGAGCTTACAGGTAGCGAGTTGCTGGCATTGCTAAAAGAATCAGAAGAAATAAAAAAGCATCAGCCGTTTTACAATAAAGCTCAGATTAGAAATTCCTTCAAGTACGGGATTTTTGCAGAATTCCAGATCGATGGCTTTATCCATTTCAGGTATGGCAAAATAAAAGGTGCTGATCCGATTATTTTATGCAGCACAGAGGAGGAGGCCAGAAATCAATTGTATCGCCTATCAAAAAGGCATAAACTCTGCCTTCAACTAAGTGATTTGGAAAAAGCCTCAGATAAACCTTGCTTTCATTATAATATCAAGTTTTGCAATGGTGCATGTGCAGGCAAGGAATCACCGAAGGCGTATAACCAGCGGGCTGAGACAGCCATTAAAACCTCCAACTTCAAGTATCCCAACTTTTTGGTGCTGGACAATGGCCGACATGAAGAGGAGCTGGCGGTGGTAAAGGTGGAAAATGGTCGATACCAGGGCTATGGCTATGCGGACATTTCTATGGCCAACAACAACCTCGACTACCTAAAGGATTGCACTAAGGGCAACATGGGAAACCGCGAAATCAGCCGCATTATTCAAGGCTACATCAAGCGAAAGAACCAATCCATCAAGCTAATTCAGTACTAATCTTGTCATTCTCTCCATTCGGGATATAGATCCTTATCAATACCAGGGATGATGCGCAGTGCATTTTTATAATACAATTTCCTCAATATGTTATCCGGCAGATCCAGGCCGTACATTTTCCAAAAAGCATGATATCTTTTGTAATAGGGGAAGTACTCGTCTGCCGTTTCCAATACTCTGAAGTAGGTATAATATTCTTCAGGGTTGTAGGCATCTTTTCCGAATAGCACTCTGTCCTGGTATTTTTCAAAAAACTGGTTGGCGAAGCGTGGCTGACGGCCTAGTTCGGCTATAATGGCACCAATCTCTACCATCATGTTAGGGTACTTGTCTAGTAACTTACCCAATTGGGTAAGGTCGTTGGCAAACCAACCAAAATGCGCGTTGATAAAAGTAGTGTTTGGGTGCTTCTCAAAAACATGATGCTGCTCTGCAATGATTTGCTCCCAGCTTACAGGATTTTCACTCTGCTGACGCCCGGCACGAAGCTTCAGCTCTAGCCACCTTTCATTGTTGGCGTCATGTGGCTGCCAAAAAGGTTTGGGATCTGCGCTGTGTATCAATACCGGTATCCCCAATTCCCCACATTTGGCCCACACCGGATCGATTCTCGGATCATCTACGGCAATTCTGTTGCCATCCTTATCGGTATACCTAAGGCCCAGGCTTTTGTAAATCTTTAAGCCATTGGCACCATCTTTCACATCCTCTTCAATTTGCGCTGCAGTTTTTTCTCCCCATCCTGGCTCATCAATATCGTCGAATTGGATATTAGTAAAAATGATAAACCGGTCAGGAGCATTGGCCTCTACATTCTCCATTACTTCCAAAAAATAGCCTCTGCTACCTCTACCGCGCCCACTTAGGTTGATCATAACACCCATATTGAGCGCATCCATTTGGGCGGTGAGCTCATCCAGGTCTTGCTGGTTCATACGCCATTGGTGATTATGCACATCTATAAAGGGGTAACGGGCTTTAACAACAGGATTTTCAGGTACTACTAGCGTAGAGGGCGGGTCATAGTCTTCAAAATCCATCCGAAGCGTCTCATCGATTTCTTGTGTAAAGGCTGGCGTAACAAATAATACTAATAAGAAGGAGGTAAGTAGGTTTTTCATAAAAATGCTTTAATCAGTGAAAGATAAAGCATAAGGGGGAGTCAGTGCATCAATCTTGCCGATATCTATTTGATTTGAGCAACTAATTTTTATAATTTCGTATAATAATAGTTAGTATAACAACTAAAAAGAACAACATGAATAGCCCTCAAACTGATACTATCGATAAGATCTTCCCTGATGCAGAAGATTTTTTGCCTATCAACGGTACGGATTATGTAGAATTTTATGTGAGCAATGCCAAGCAGGCTGCTCATTTTTACAAAACAGCTTTTGGTTTTCAGGATTTGGCCTATTGTGGTCTATCGACAGGCGTGAAAGACCGGGAATCCTATGTAGTAGTGCAGGATAAAATCAGGCTGATACTTACATCGCCTATGCGAAGTGGCACTGAAATCGGTCGACACATCGACAAGCATGGGGATGGGGTGAAAGTAGTAGCCCTTTGGGTGGATGACGCTACCAAATCATTTCAAGAAACTACCAAAAGAGGAGCAAAACCATTTATGGAGCCTACCATTGAGAAAGATAAAGACGGAGAGATTATAAAGTCCGGCATTTACACTTATGGAGAAACGGTTCACCTTTTTATAGAGCGAAAGAACTACAAAGGAATTTTCCTCCCTGGGTTTGTAGAGTGGAAAACCGATTACCATCCTTCTACCACAGGATTAAAATTCATTGATCATATGGTAGGCAATGTGGGCTGGGGTGAAATGAACAAATGGGTTGATTTCTATGCAAATACTATGGGCTTCAGCCAGCTTATTTCCTTTGATGATAAGGATATTTCTACAGAATATACTGCGCTCATGAGTAAAGTGATGAGCAATGGCAACGGTCGGATCAAATTCCCCATCAATGAACCTGCAGAAGGAAAGAAAAAGTCTCAAATTGAAGAATATATTGATTTCTATGAAGGAGCAGGCGTGCAGCACCTTGCTGTGGCAACAGACAATATCATAGAAACGGTTACAGCCATGAGAGATCGTGGTGTAGAATTTTTGCGGGTGCCACCTACCTATTATGAAGATTTGCTGGATAGAGTTGGTGAAATAGATGAAGATTTAAAGCCTTTGAAAGAGCTTGGCATCCTGGTCGATAGAGATGAGGAGGGCTACCTGCTACAGATTTTCACCAAACCGGTGGAGCCCCGGCCTACGGTGTTTTTTGAAATCATCCAACGCAAGGGTGCAAAATCATTTGGTAAAGGAAATTTCAAAGCTTTATTTGAAGCTATTGAAAGAGAGCAGGAACTTAGAGGAACTTTATAACTTTATAGAATTAAACAACAGACCCACTGATGAACCGGACCTGTAGATGCAGGTCTGGTTTTTTTAATAACTATCAACTATCGTAATGGACAAACTATTTGAGCAAACGAATTATGGTTTTCTGATAGAAATTACCATGAAGAAAATCAAACAGACCTTGCAGCGACGGTTGTCTGCAAAAGGGTATGATTTGACAGTTGACCAGTGGGTAATTTTAGATCAGCTTATCAAGAAAAATGGACTCAGCCAGCGGGAAATTGCTGCATTGATTTTCAAGGACCCACCCACAGTCACCCGAATTCTCGATTTACTTGTAAAAAAGTCTCTTGTAAGCAGGGTGCAGTTGGATGATGACCGTCGCAAATTCCACATTGAGTTGACGGAAGCGGGCCGACAAAAATACAAGCAGATCCTGCCGGAAGTTGTGGCCTTGCGAGAAGCCGGTTGGCAAGACCTTTCTGAAGAGGATTTGGCTGATTTGGTACGCATACTCCAAACTGTATTTAAAAACATGGAGACCTACGATAAGGTAACAGTTTAGGGTTGGGGCAATATATTTATACCTTTACGTTGTAAGGAGGAAAGCAAGAAAGGATAGATATGGGACTAGCGAAAATTTTTGTTTCAGTTGTATTTGTGTGTGGGTTAATGGCCCTAGCTACTCAGGCCAATGCTCAAACCACACGTGAGGTCGAAGGTAAAAAGCAGGATGAAAACGCCATTTTCAGATCTTCTGGCAAATCCAAAAAGTCAAAAAAGAATAAAATTGAGACCAAATCTTATTTCGAGACCCGCAAGGAGTTTGAGAAAAGAATGAAAAAGGTTGCCAAAGAATACCGAAAAAAGCAGCGAAAAATGGAAAAGCCTCAGTATTCTGATCCTACCTATTTCGGCCACAAAAGGAAACCCAAAATTAGACCAGTAGGCAAGCGGAAGCTTTGCAAAGAATGCGGTATTGTTCATTAATTTTGAACAATATCAAATTTCTAATCTGTGAAAAACATCAATCGTTTTATTGAGCATACCAATCTTAAACCAACTATTACTGGTAAAGATGTAGACAAGCTAGTGGCTGAGGCCAAAGAGCATAGCTTACTGGGCGTTTGTGTGCCACCCTTTTGGGTGAAAAGAGCAGCCCGGGAGATTGGAAAGGCGGATATGCAGCTGGTTACAGTGGTTGGTTTTCCACTGGGCTATCAAATGACGGAAGCCAAGGAAGAGGAAACCCGTCTGGCAATCAGGGATGGGGCCGATGAGATCGATGTGGTGATGAATATATCGGCTTTCAAAGAAGGAATGATGTGGTTTAAAATAGAGCTGGTAAAGCTTTCAAAAATGATCCACGAATCTGAACGACTGATGAAAGTGATTCTGGAAACGGCATATTTAGATGATGCTGAGATTATAAAGGCGGCCAATATTGCTAAGGATGCCGGTGTGGATTTTGTAAAAACTTCCACCGGATTTGCTCATGCAGGTGCACAGGTAAATCACATCAAGCTCATGCGTGAAAATTTACCCTCGCAGGTAGGCATCAAAGCTTCCGGAGGCATTAAGACTCTGGAGGATGCTACAGCGCTGATAAAAGCCGGCGCAGACAGAATTGGCACTTCTTCGGGGGTTGACATTGTAAAAGCTGCTCTATGATTGTGGCCAAAAAAATTGCAGTATTTGGAAAAGTGCAGGGCGTATTTTTTAGAGCCAGCACCCAGCAGCGAGCACAGGAGTTGGGACTTATGGGCTGGGTTAAAAATGAAATTAATGGTTCTGTATCCATCCATGTGGAAGGTGACGAGGTAGCAGTTGCAGCATTACTGGAGTGGTGCAGTCAGGGACCGCCTCAGGCCAGGGTTACCCAGGTAGATGTTGAGGATACTACCATAAAAAAATGCAGTGGATTTGCCATAGAGCACTAGCCATCAGGCAATTTTTAGCTCAACTACACCTTTCTTTTTGTAGACCTGCATATTAAAATGCTCCCGGATAAACCCGGAGAGTCTGTAGATCATAAGTTCCTGATTTTGCCCTTTTCTGCCAAAAACAGCTATTTCCAATATCATTTTTAGAAAGGCAGGCTGTAAAAACATGGCATTGGTTTCAACCTCGAAAAAAGCAGACCATTCATCCTGGTAATACTCTACATGAGAACGACCATCCCAAAGTATGGGCAATTGATTGTCACCAAATTTAAATCGGTAAATCGCGGCAATTTTCTGGTAGAAATTATGAAATGCCGGATAGTCCTTTTTTAGCTGGTATTGATTTAGCGCCGCTACCGTAGTATCAACCAACCCCAGCGGATTATGCAAAATGTGATACTGCTGCAGGGCACGATTTACAAATTCAGTAAGCAGTGTTTTCCTTAGAGAGGTCTGCGCTTCCTTTAGCAGGTAGTTTTTGTCCAGGTGAAAAAGCTTTTCCTTCATTTTTTGGGCGTTGAGCAAAGATAATGCATTGGATGATTTACGTCAGGTATTTGTATTGTTAATTCAATAAGACCATATCGGAAAATTGATAATTCAAACTTTAAATGAGGGTAAACCGGTGGTAAATTGAAAAGCCTACTTTCGCCAAATATAATTTTCCTGATCCCTCATATTATGACCAAAGTCAATATTAACTGTATGTTAAGAGGATTAACGAAAATTAAATATTTGGTAAATGTGTGAGCCATATTTCACACTACTTTTGCGGGAAATTTTAATTTGAAACTAAATATTTACTATGAGAAGAATAGTTTTACTAATGTCTATGCTAGTAGTTTTTAGCGTAGTTGATGCCTTTTCACAAGGTGTTACCTCATCTACTGTAGTAGGTACGGTAAATGACGAGACAGGTGAACCATTGCTTGGAGCAACTGTTATTGCAATTCATGAACCGTCTGGGACAACATACGGTGCTGTTACAAATGATAAGGGAAGATTTACACTTGCAGGTCTTAGAGTAGGTGGCCCTTATACAGTAAATATTACTTTCGTGGGATTTCAAGATTTTAAAGCTGAAAACCTAACGCTGGCCCTTGGTGAGACTTATACAGTAACAACAAGTCTTAAGGAAGGAACCGAGTTGGAAGCAATTGAAATTGTTGGAGAAGGAGGAGTCATCAGCGCAGAAAAGACAGGTGCTTCTACTAACCTTTCTAATGAGCGGATCAGTTCCTTGCCAACGATCAGCAGGAATATCAATGATTTCACAAGATTGGTTCCTCAATCAAATGGAACAAGTTTTGGAGGTGCTGACAATCGTTACAACAACTACACGATTGATGGTAACATTTACAATAACAACTTTGGCTTGGGAAGTGCTCAATTTGCCGGTGGTAACCCTATATCACTTGATGCGATTGAAGAAGTGCAGGTAAATATTGCACCTTATGATGTGACTCAAAGTGGTTTCACAGGCGCTAACGTAAACGCAGTAACTAAGTCTGGGTCAAACGAAATCAAAGCAACGGCATATACCCTGTTTAGGAATCAAAATACACAGGGAACTACTTTGAATGGTGGTCAGGAAGTGCCATTTTCTGAGTCAAAAACTCAGATTTATGGTGCAACTGTAGGAGCACCAATCATCAAGGATAAATTATTCTTCTTTGGTTCTTTCGAGTATGAAGATAACGCTATACCTGGTGACAACAGAAGAGCAGCAAGACCTGACCAGGGATTATTTCCTGATTTTGAGCAAAGAATTGCCAGGATGACAGCCGATCAGGCTCAATTTGTAAGGGATCAATTACAGCAGATTTATGGCTACGAAACTGGAGCTTTTGAAAATTATCCATTTTCTGATGAGGCAACAAGATTGAATTTCCGCTTTGATTACAACTTTAATCAAAACAACAAATTCATGTTGCGGTACAACGACTTTAGACAGACAAGAGATGTTGGTATCAATGGAAATAGTATCAGGGGCTTGCCTGCTAACCAGAGATTTAGAAATACCAACCGGTTTGGTCCTGAAGCATTGACTTTCAGAAATGGAAACTATGGTAGCGAAGACATTGTACAGTCAGTAGTTGCAGAATGGACTTCCAATCTTGCACCAAATATGATGAATCGACTAAACATAGGTTACACAAGTGCTGTGACTCAAAGATTTATACCAGGTGATCAGAATTTCCCAATGTCGGAGATATTAGAGTATGATGGAACTACACCTTTATACTTTGCATCATT
Source organism: Cyclobacteriaceae bacterium (assembly GCA_965227155.1). Taxonomy (GTDB): domain Bacteria; phylum Bacteroidota; class Bacteroidia; order Cytophagales; family Cyclobacteriaceae; genus UBA6059. Next base: position 288,558 of record OZ245731.1, on the reverse strand, counting down.
AGGTACAGAGTTGTTTACCAGGGGTAACCTCCTTGATAACAAGACGCTGAATATCACAAATAACTTCAACTACTTTTTAGGTAATCATACATTTACCGCAGGCGTGAACTTTGAGTATATGACCTTTGATAATGCCTTTAATCCTACATGGGATTCTTGGTACCGATGGAACTCATATGACGATTTTGTGGGTGCTGTGATCAATAGAGATCCTAACATATTACCTTCAGGGTTTGCGATTGGCTTTAGCTACGATGCAGCCAATCCTAACGTACTGCCTACAGACAGAACTGCATTCGGTCAGGTTGGTCTCTATATACAGGATGAGTATCAAGCAAATCCTTATTTGAACCTTACCTTAGGTTTACGAGTGGAAATGCCATTCTATCCTATTGATGCTCCAAGAAACGAAAGAGTTGAAGACCTTGGAATCAGTGTTGAAAACCCAAGAAACCCAGGAGAATTTATATCTCCAAGGGTAGATCAATTCCCTTCTGTAAATCCGGTATTCTCTCCTCGTTTTGGATTTAATTGGGATGCATTGCAAGATGGTACATTGACAGTAAGAGGTGGATCTGGTATCTTCACCGGTCGTCCGATATTTGTTCATCTATCAAACCAAATCAATGGTAATGGTGTGACAAGAGGTTTTATTGGACTATTGCCTGATCAGTGGGGACAAAACGGTAACCCTGAATGGCAGGGATTTCAGCCTGACATAAACTTCTATCGTCCAAACCCTGCTGAGCAAGAGCCAACCATCTCCAGTTCATTGTCTATCACTGATGAAAATTTCAAGTTGCCACAAACATGGCGTAGTAACCTGGCTGTAGATTATGAATGGAGTGGATTTACCTTTACAGCAGAAGGTATCTTCTCTAAAGACTACAATACACCATTCAGTGCTAATCTTTCAAGTGTGCCTACAGGCGAGTCAATCAATATCGCAGGTAATGCATACCCAACTTATACACAGGAGAGACTGGGCGGTGCTATCAACGAATTGTTTTATTTGACAAACATCAATGATCGTACCTACAGTGCTTTGACCTTAAGTGTTGAAAAAGATTGGGGTAAAGGTATCTATACAAGTTTTGCATACACTAGAAGCCAAACAAGAGATTTCGGTTTAATAGGTGGATCTCAAGCAGCCTCACTTTGGCCTGGCGATGTTCAAGTGGGTAGAAATAATCCTGAAGAAGGTTTTTCACGATTTGATCAGCCTAACAGAATTGTGGGTGTCCTTTCATTCAACACTAAAGGTCTGAATGAGTCAAACAATACAGCAATCAACATTTATTATTCTGCAGGTGAGCAGGGAAGATTCTCATACACCTACAGTGGAAACTTAAATGGTGAGGGTAGTGGTACTTCATTAATGTACATTCCTCAAAGTTTAGAGGATGCTCAATTGATTGATCGTGTAAGTGGTGGTGCAATTGTACAAACTGCCCAGCAGCAGTGGGACATTCTAAATGACTACATTGAAAATGATCCTTATTTAAGGGACAACAGGGGAACAGTATCCGAAAGAAATGGTGCTGTACTACCATGGTTGCATAGAATGGATGTTTCTATAGTTCAGGATATCAACCTAACAAAAGACCCTAATAAGCATAGATTACAATTTAGAGTAGATGTATTGAACGCACTTAATATGATTAATGACTCTTGGGGTGTAGGTAGAGTAACTGTGCAAAGAAACCTTATGAACTTTGAAGGTACAGATGCAAATGGAAACGCGCAGTTCACTATCAATACCATTCAGGGCGAAAGTGACTACCCAACAGATGTGACTGTATCAAGCTTCAACCTTGGTCAGACTTGGAGCGCTCAGTTTGGTTTAAAATATATCTTTTAATAGAGAGTGAAGTTTTCAAAAAAAATGAACATCCAAATGAAAAATATCTTGAAATATATGCCTTTCGTCTTTGCCGGGATGCTGCTTTTGACCTCCTGTATTGACGAAGACTTTGATGATACCTCCGACGCAGGTTTGTCTCAAAATGATTTACTCCTAAATGCAATTAATAATGAAAACCAGGGCGGTGACCTTGACATATTCTTGCAGTTAGTAGATGAAACTGGACTTACCGGTGCTTTAACCAGTAGAAGAACCCAGGATCAGCGTACGGTATTTGTTCCTACCAATAATGCATTCGAAATATTGGTTGCGCAATTAGGATTCAACTCGCTGGATGAGTTATTAGCCGCTAATATTGACCTTGCAGAAATACTGGAGACCCATATTGGTCTAACAAGTCTTACTGCTCAACAAATTCAGAATGGAACTTTCAGACAAATTGCGACTCTTTCAGGAATTAATATTCCAGTAACAAGAGAGGCTGGTTCATTTGTATTGAATGCGAACCGTGACCTGCAGGTATTAAGATCAAATACAGAAGGAAACGGTACTATACACGTGATATCACGTGTAATGCTACCAGTGAGGTTTAATGTTGCATATTCTACTGATTTTGGTGGAGGATTTGACGAATGTAATACCGTATTAGAGGATTGGACTATTAATAATGTAGTTCTTGCAGGTGGATCAGGTTGGGGCTGTACCAGCTTTGGATTTGAAGATCAGGGCATTCAGGCTAATGGGTTTGATGGTGGACCGCAGGAAGTAGATTCATGGATCATCTCTCCTGTATTGCAGTCAAATGATGTAATACTTAATACGCTTAAATTCAAATACGCTAGCAGATTTGATGGTCCTAATCCTGAAATCTGGGTTATTTCCGAGGCAGATTACAATGCTGAAATTAACATAGCTGATTGGACTCAGCTTGATTTCAATTTCCCACCGCCAGCTAGTGGCAATGGTGTTTTCACTGATCAGTCAGTTTCTATACCTTCAGCTATTCATGGTAGTCCTTATAGAATAGCCTTTAGGTATTTGTCAGGCGCCGGTGCTACAAGAGTAACCATTGATAATGTTGAAGTTGGAGAAGAATAGTCCTATTCATCACTAATTCATAAAGTAATTCAAAAACCCGAGGCATATTTGTCTCGGGTTTTTACATTTATCACCTTAATACTTTTATTAATAATCCGAGATGAAAATGAGCTGGTCCAATTCCGCAAAATCTTTTAATACAATTTTCTACGCCCTGATTTGTCTGTTCATCAGCCATACTGGCTACACACAAGACCGAAGCAGTCTGGTACTATGGAATTTTAATCAGTCTGACCGACCACAGGGAAACGCTCCATGGACCGGCAGTATTCCAGCGAATGAAGGAGAAGCTGAAATAACCTATACTTTTAGCAATGAAGGCGATCGACCAGTCACTTCTTTTGCAGGATCAGACGCAGACCTTACAGGCTTCAGCGTAAGCCAATCTGGCGGCAGTTTTGTACCCCAGGGGGAGAAAGAAAATGGCAATCATTTCCAGTTTAGTCTTGATACCCGTGGATATCAGAATTTGACTTTGTCTTACGCTACAAGAGGAACTAGTTCCGGTTTTCAAACTCAGACATGGTTTGCATCTGCTAATGGAGATGATTGGGTTCAGGTCTCAGAATTTTCTGGAATAACCTCCGATTATGAACTACGAACCATTGACCTTAGCGCCTTTGACAATACTGAGCTTCTTGGTATTCGCTGTATTGTGAACGGGGCCAGTTCTCCTACAGGGAATAATCGTTTCGACAACATTCGGGTTACTGGTGAGATTGAGATCATATCATTAAATCTCTCAACTAACCAAATAAATTTCAATACACTCACAAACCTTAATGGTTTTTCAACTCCGGAAACACTTTCTATTGATGGTATAAACACCAATGCTTTATTGGAAATAAGCGCTACCGAATACTTTGAAGTGGCTAAAACTATTGACGGAGCTTACTCAAGTACCGTACGCTTTGATCCGCAAGAAACAGCTAGTGACTTTATTGTTTATGTAAGATTTGCGGCTCCAGTACAAAGTATTGGTGGAAATGTAGAAGGGAGTTTACTTTTTAATCTTTCCCCAAATCAATCTATTCAGCTTAGCGCACTGCTAGCTGGTCAAAGTATAGGTTTGCCTTACGCAGAAAATTTTGACAATAGCAACTTTTTTGTTTTACCTGATTGGCAAAGGTTTCAGGAAGTTGGAGACCAAAATTGGAATATTACGGAAGAGAACCAATACGCAGACAATCCATATTCTGTCAGAATGAATGGTTTTAGTGGGGGAGCTCGTGAAAACAGAACCTGGTTAATTAGCCCACCGGTTGCGCTAGATGCGCTAGAAGCAAATCAATTTTTAATAATGCAATTTGAAAGCAGATCATTTTTTGCCAATGGTACGCCAATGCTACGAGTCTTTGCCTCCAATAACTATGACAGGTCTGCTGCTCCTACCGACGATAAATTTAGCTGGGTAGAAATATCAACCTCTCTTCCTTTGGAAACAGGCATATGGCATTCTACCGGAGAGACCAATGTAACCTCTATGGGAGCAGACTCTATTTCAATTGCCATTATTTATGAGTCAATACCCGAAGAAAATGGTGCTGCTGAGTGGATGGTAGATAATTTTCAACTATATGCAAGTGACCAAAGTCCAGCTCCGGTCTTTACTATAAGTGATTGGTCAATAAAGGATTTCCATTTTGGTGTTTTAGCTCCCGGGCAGACCTCTGATACAAGGACTATCACCATTACTGCCTCTAATTTATCCTCTCCGGTCACCCTGACTCCAGACCCTGGCATAGAATTGGCCCTTGCTGATAATTTTTCTTCTCAACTAACGATTAATGAAGAAGATTTTTCAGCGTCTGGGATACTTGATATCAATACCAGGATGACTGCAAGCAATGATGCATCTGTATTGGCACAAGCTGGAAGCATTACACTTTCCACTGAAGGCATAGAAGATACCACCTTTGGGTATTTTAATCATACTTCTATCGGGAAAGCTGAGACATTTGATGTAGTAACCTGGAATGTCGAATGGTTTGGTGATCCTGTAAATGCGACCACACCTAATATTGATTTGCAAAGAAGAAGAGTTCGGGATCTTGTTGAAGCTTTGGATGCTGACGTTTATGCATTTCAGGAGATTACCTCTATTACTACGTGGAATTTCATGGTGGCTGAACTACAAGAATATGGAGGTGTATTATCACCTGCCTTTAGCCAACCGGCGGGTAATTTTGAATCAGCACAAAAGCTAGGTTTTCTATTCAAGAGATCAACGGTAGATACCCTCAGCACAAGAGTTTTGTTCGAAAACCTAGATGAAGAAAACCTGACAGATTACCCTCTGACCAACACAAACTTATTCTGGGCAAGTGGAAGACTTCCATTTGCAATGGATATTAAGGCTACAATCGGTAATAAAGAAAGAGAATTGACGCTTATTAATATTCATGCCAGATCTAATGGTGGAGGTGAATCAGAAAATCTACCCCGCTATCAATTGAGAAAATATGATGTAGAAGTGCTTTATGATTCATTGCAGGAATATTATGAAGACAAGAGCATTATTCTGTTGGGTGATTTTAATGACGACATTCTACGAACTGTGTCACCTGTATCTGAACCCACGGTGCCAGAAAATGGCGAATCAAGCTATATTAAATTTATATCAGATTCAGACAATTACCGTGGCGTTTCCATGCCATTGAGTGAAGCTGGCATGCGCTCTTTTGTTTCCTCACCAACTATGATAGATCATATCATCATCAATCAACAAATGTTTGAAGATCATATTATAGGAGCAGAAAGAGTAATCATCCCATATGCAGATATACCCGATTACAATACCACCACTTCTGATCATTTCCCAGTGGAAGCACGGTTTGCACTTTCAGGAGAGACAATCCTGTCAGTAAATGAAGGAGTTAAGGAGTCGTCGGTTTTAATTTATCCAAACCCATCTAAAGGCATAATCAATTTCGGTGGATTTGATCGAGTGAAATCGGTACGAGTCTATTCAAATACTGGTCAGGCGATAGCTAATTATGAAGGTAACCTTAAAAGTATTGATTTGAGTAACCTCAACACTGGCGTTTATTTACTCCATATAAATTCTACATCAGGTCAAGAGGTCAGGCGTGTAATAATCAACAGGATATAGCTGTTATAATTAGGTGCACCTGATTACCCAAAGTTTTTAGCTCTCATGTATTGTTATTGGACACTATTTGGAATGCTAATCCGACTTATTTTGAACCAAAACCTCTCAGGATTCATTTTGATAGTCGGGTATCAATTATGATTTGATGCGTTAATCCACTTTTTCTGAAGATAGTATCATTTTGGGATGAGCCTTATTTGACAAAGCCTGTAGAGTGCTAGGCCTGAAAATCTGAGCGTATTGATCAATTGTATTACTGTTTGTGGTGTTGATGGGGGTGATAACTCGTGCCTACTCAATCTATTGGTAGTGTACTCGATTGAGATTAAAGGACATAAAAAAACCCTGTTCGTAAGAACAGGGTCCATATTCTTTGTGGGTTGCTATTTTAGTTGCCTAGTCTGAATACCCAGCTACCGCCAAATCCCTGTATACGTCCGCTTCCTTCTTCTTCGATAGTGAATGAAAGTGTAAGCTGTGTTTCGGTAACATTTACTGTCATTACTACACCGTCATTTCTAAGAATAGAAGTGGTAGAATTGTTAAAATCCCAGGTACCACTGGCAGGCCATACCAAAGGAGAAGCTGAGTTAGATGTGCTAAAGCTACCACCGTTCTCATCTCCGGTGAAGGTAAGGCTGAAGTTGTTCCAGTCTTCTGAATTTACGCCATCTACGGTTACTGCGCCGCTACCAGCGTTTAAGGTCCAGGAAGCGCCACCTGCTACAAGCAATGCAGCCTGCTCAGCCTCTGGAGAAAGTACTGGATCAGTACCTCCATCACCATCTCCATCGCTACCACCGCAGCTGATAAATACAACCAGGGATAGAATAGAAATGGCAGTTAATACGTTCAAAAACTTTTTCATGTTGTGTGTGTTTGTGTTGGTTAGACTAAAATTTGATTAAATCCTATCAAAAATAAATTTTTTTGCGTTTTGTACCTAATGCTAAGTTTAATTTTTCCAAGCACTAATTTCACTTTTCTAAAAACATTTCAAGCTTTTGGTCACAAAAGGCATATTCGTTTTCCTGATTAGAAGCTACAATAATACTTCTGCTGTCTTTCACCTTTTCGATGAGGGACTCATACCAGGCTATTCCCGTTTTGTCTAGATTTGATGTGGGTTCATCCAGGTAAGTGACCGCAGCATCAAAATGCAACGCCAATCCCAGCTTTACCCTTTGTTTCATGCCCGACGAAAACTGGATAATCTTTTTGTCTAACGCCGCTTTGAGTTGGATATTTTCAGCCAGCGCCTCTATTGTTTCAAAATTTGGCGCATTTCTGAATTTCTTATGGAAGGTCAATATTTCCCTCAATGTAAACTCTTCCACCAATTCCTGATAGGGTGCACAATAGCTTATTTGCCTAAAGCTCTCCTCGATGGCGATTTCCTTATCATTATTGATATAGGCGACTGTGCCTTTGGAAAGGATCTCCAGGCCACTTAACACTTTGATCAGGGTAGATTTTCCACTGCCGTTAGGACCGACTATTGCAGTATTGCAATTATGAGGGAAGGTATGGGTTAGATCTTTAAAGATCCATTGGTTGATATATCTTTTGCTGGCATTTGTAAGGACAATCTCCATCCCTTATTTCACATAGCCTTTCATGATGCCCCGGTCACTATTCTTTACGAAATTGATGATTTCATCCCTTTCTTTTGAAGGGGGCAGCTCTACGCTAATCATGTCCAGGGCGCGCGTGTTGTTTAAACCTCTGAGGTAAAGATTGCGATAGATTTCCTGTATTTCATTGATCTTTTCGCTGGTAAACCCTCTTCTGCGCAGGCCTATGCTATTGATGCCGCAATAGCTCAGCGGCTTTCTGCCGGCAGTAGTATAGGGGGGCACGTCTTTACTGACCAAAGAACCGCCGGCCACCATCACGTGAGCACCTATTTTCACAAACTGATGTACAGCAACAGCGCCGCCAATCCTGGCATAGTCTTCTACGGTAATATGACCTGCCAGCTGCACAAGATTAGCTATGATGCAATGATCACCAATATGGCAGTCATGCCCTACATGAACGTAAGCCATGAGTAGACAATTGCTGCCGATCACTGTTTTATTTCGGTCGACAGTGCCTTTATTGATCGTTACACATTCTCTGATGACTGTATTGTCTCCCACCTCGGCAGTAGTTTTTTCACCATTGTATTTCAGATCTTGCGGTTCAGCAGAAATGACAGCCCCGGGATAGATTTTTACATTTTTCCCAATCCTGGCGCCATCCATAATGACCACATTGGAGCCGATGACCGTTCCTTCACCAATTTCCACATCTCCATAAATCTTAGTGAAATCACCAATGCTCACATTGTCAGCAATTTTGGCATCAGGATGTATAGAAATCAGGGATTGGTTCATGCGTCTTTTTTTACAATGCTGGCCATCATGGTTCCCTCACAGACTAAGGTAGAGCCTACATAGGCAGAACCTTTCATTTTGGCGATCCCTCGGCGTATAGGGGCCAGCAATTCGCATTTGATGACAAGGGTGTCGCCAGGTACGACCATTTTGCGCCATTTAAAGCCTTCTATACCTAAAAAATAAGCCCAGTAATTTTCCGGGTCAGGTACAGTGTTGAGCACCAAAATTCCACCTACTTGTGCCATGGCCTCTATCTGAAGCACGCCGGGCATAACCGGATTCCCTGGGAAATGCCCCTGAAAGAAAGGCTCATTGAAGGTGACATTTTTTACCCCTGCTACATTTTTTTCATCCAAATGAAAGACCTTGTCGATCAATAGGAAAGGGTAGCGATGGGGAAGAATGTTGGTAATTTTATTGATATCGATAACAGCCGGCAATTTTGGATCATAGGCCGGTACATTGCTTTTGGTTTTGGATTCCATGAGCCGCTTTAGCTTCTTAGCGAAAGCTACGTTGGCGGCATGGCCCGGTCTGGCAGCTAAAATTTGAGCTTTAAGGGGCCTTCCTACCAGAGCAAGGTCGCCCACTACATCCAGCAGTTTATGGCGGGCAGGCTCATTTTTGAAGCGCAGCTCCACGTTATTCAAAATGCCTTCTTCTTTCACCTCTACCTTAGGCTTACCCAACATTTTGGACAAGTCGGCCAACTCATTTTCCTCTACTACTCTATCCACAATCACGATGGCATTGTCGAGATCGCCACCCTTGATCAGATTGTTTTTGTAAAGTGCTTCAAGTTCATGCAGAAAGCAGAAAGTTCTGCAACCAGAAAATTCATCTTTAAATTCAGAAATGTCATTAAGTGAGGCATGCTGACTACCAAGCACAGGTGAGTTATAGTCCACCATTACGGTAATGCGATAATCATCTAGCGGCAGGGCGGCAAGCTCAACATCCTTGGATTTGTCTCGATGAAAAACGCTCTCAGGAACTTCAAAAAAGTTTCTCTGTGCATTTTGTTCCTCAACACCACCAGCCAGAATAGCCTCGATAAACTTAATGGAGCTACCATCCATAATTGGGGGTTCAGGCCCATCTATCTGAATGAGACAGTTGTCTATCTCCAAACCTACCAGTGCAGCCAGCGTGTGTTCTACGGTATGTATACGTGCGTTATTTTGCTCAAGGGTAGTGCCTCTGGAGGTGTCCACCACATTATCAACATCAGCATCAATAATTGGCTGGCCTTCAAGGTCAATCCGCTGAAATTTGATACCATGATTGGGCTGGGCCGGGGTGAAGGTCATGTTAGAGGTTTCACCGGTGTGAAGCCCCACACCCGTTACGGTTATGGGTTTTGCAACTGTTTGCTGATAAATTTTCATGCTATTCTTTAACAGTGGGCAAATTTAGAATTTTTTGTTCAAGTTCCTGAACGCGCTTCATCAATTCGGGAAGCTTGCGGTATACGATGAATGACTTCTTGGCATCCCGCATATCAAAAGCTGGACTTCCCAATAGAATTTCACCGGATTTGGTGTCTTTTGAAATACCTGATTGCGCTGCAATTATGGTTTTATCGGCCACACTCAGGTGTCCAACTATACCCACCTGACCGGCTATGGTCACGTTTTTACCAATCTTCGCAGAACCTGAAATACCTGCCTGAGCAGCAACCACAGTATTTTCGCTAATCTCTACGTTGTGGGCAATCTGGATAAGATTATCCAGCTTTACACCATCCCGGATGATGGTGGCCTCAAAAGTAGCCCGGTCAATTACAGTATTGGCACCTATATCTACATGGTTACCTATGATAACCTGGCCAATCTGTGGTATCGTCTTGTAAGTGCCATCAGGCTGAGGAGCGAACCCAAATCCATCGCTACCGATCACGGCTCCCGACTGGATAACACAATGGCTCCCAATCTTCACATTGCTGTAAATCTTCACACCGGCATAGATAATGGTATTATCCCCGATTTCTACATTGTCACCGATGTGGACCTGGGGATAAATTTTTACATTATCACCAATTTTAGCTTTACTACCTATATAAGAAAAAGCTCCTCTATACACTTTGTTGCCCACAGAAGCATCTTCAGCAACATAACTGGGTTCCTCTATACCTGTCTTTTGGAAACTGGTGAGCTTATGGTATTCCTCGAGCAATGCCGTAAAGCTCAAATAAGGGTCATCAACGACTATCAAATTTGTTTTTACCTTCTCCTTCCCCTTAAAATCCTTTTTTACAATGACTGCTGTAGCTCCGGTATCGTAAATATGGGGTTCATATTTAGGATTGGATAAAAATGTAATACTACCTGGCTTGCCTTCTTCAATGTTGCTTACGGTGTGTACACTGGCTGCCGGGTCGCCAATCAGTTCACCATTAAGTATATGTGCAATTTGCTGCAGTGTGAATTCCATATTTAATAATTATAGGGGAAGTAAAAATGATATTACTGCTTACCTGTTTGCAAAACTATATCTTTAGGCCAGCATAGGTAGTGTTTTTTAACGATTTTGCTCATTGCCTTAATGTTTGGCAAATCGGTAGCACTTGCCACATCCAATATCTGTCCTTTTTTGGTGAGCACCTTAATCGTTTTTCCCTCTGAAATGTAGGCAGCATTACTAACAGCACCTTTGCCTACTAAATATTTGGCTTCTGATTTATTGAGGTCATAATTGAGGGCCACTTGCTGCCTTAGCGATTCGATGGTGTCTTTACTGATTTTATCATTACTGAGTTGAATCTGAAAGAGCTTTCGTTCCAGGATTAGCCTGCTGAGTAAGCTTAATACATCATCGCTATGGTTCAGCCAGTATTTAATGGATGCCCAGATATCGGTATCATCCAGCATAGAAAACACATCTATGATTTGCGGGTCTTCTTCAAAATCCATTGGCTGTATATCCCTTTCCAGGAAAAAGCTAAACTGTGGTGTAGCCTGGACCTCCACACCGGATTGTGTAAGGTGCCGCGCTCGTTTTATGAGCAGAATGAGCATTTTCTCAGCACTTACAGCGGTTTTATGCAGGTAAACCTGCCAGTACATTAGCCGGCGGGCACTTAGAAAGTTTTCTATGCTGTAAATACCTTTTTCCTCTACAACGATCTGGTCATCGACCACATCCAGCATCTTGATGATCCTGTCTGCGCCTATGGTGCCTTCAGAAACACCGGTAAAAAAGCTATCCCGCTTCAGATAGTCCAATCTGTCAATATCGAGCTGACTGGCTACCAGCTGATGAAAAAAGCGGCGCTCATACTGGTCGGTGAAAATCTTAATGGTCAGGTCCAGTGCACCACCAAAAAAATCATTGAGCCGGTGAATGAGCAGCGAGGAAAGCCTTTCATGGGTCATACCCTTTAGTAGATTAAACTCCAGGGTATGTGAAAAAGGCCCATGGCCAATATCGTGTAGCAATATGGCTGCCTGAGCTGCTTCCAGCTCCTGATCGGATATATCATGGCCTTTGTAACGCAGGTTTTCAAGAGTGATGGTCATCAAATGCATAGCACCTATGGCATGATGAAACCGGGTATGCAAAGCACCGGGGTATACATAATCTGTTAAACCCAATTGCTTGATCCTGCGTAATCGCTGAAAGAATGGGTGTTGGATAATATCGAAAATCAATCCGGAGGGAATCGTAATGAAGCCATATACCGGATCATTTATTATCTTGTTCTTGTTCAAGATAAAAACATTAAATAAACGCTTAAAATAAAGGACTTTGATGCAAAGATATAAGATTTTGTGGGCTGATGATGAGATTGACCTTTTGAAACCTCACATCTTGTTTTTAAACAACAAGGGATATGAGGTTACCCCGGTTAATAATGGCTATGACGCCCTGGAGGAGGCCCATAAGTCTAATTATGATATAGTTTTTCTGGATGAAAATATGCCTGGCATTTCAGGCCTGGAGACACTTTCTCAGCTTAAAACCGACCTGCCCAATATTCCGGTTGTTATGATTACGAAAAGTGAGGAAGAGGCCATTATGGAGGAAGCCATTGGCGCAAAAATTACAGATTATCTCATCAAGCCTTTGAATCCCAATCAAATCTTACTTTCAGTAAAGAAAATACTGGACAATAAAAGATTGGTCAGTGAGCGTACAAACCTGAGCTATCAGCAGGATTTTCGCAATATCAGTATGGCTTTCTTCGATGACATGGATCACGAGGAGTGGGTCAATGTATACAAAAAGCTTGTTTATTGGGAGCTGGAGATCGACAACACAGAGGATAAAAGCATGTCTGAGATATTGGATAGCCAAAAGGTGGAAGCCAATAGTAATTTTGCGGGCTTTATCAAGAGCCATTATGAGGACTGGCTCAATGACCCGGATCAAAACAGGCCTACCTTATCGCACCAATTGATGAATAAAAAGGTGTTTCCGCTCCTGGAAGAACAGCGCCCCGTATTTTTTATAGTTATAGATAATTTAAGGTACGATCAGTGGGAAATACTGGAGCCCATCATTGCGGAAATGTACAATGTAGTTAACGATGATTATTACTATTCGATATTGCCTACCACTACGGCCTATGCACGTAATGCCATTTTTAGTGGCATGATGCCATCCGATATGGAAAAACAACACCCGGACCTTTGGGTAGGAGAGGATCAGGAAGATGGCAAAAACAATAATGAAGGTGACTTTCTTGCCAGAAACCTAAAGAGAAACCGATTGGAAATAAGGCATAGCTACCACAAGATTATCCATGCAAGCCATGGTAAAACCCTGCTGGAAAACACGAATAACCTGCTCAATAACGATCTGAATGCTGTGGTTTTCAACTTTGTGGATATGCTTTCCCATGCGCGAACCGACATGCAAATGATCCGAGAATTGGCTCCTGATGAAGCCGCCTATCGCTCGATTACCCGGTCATGGTTTATGCATTCATCGCTCTATGATTTTCTTAGAAAGCTTGCCGAAAATGATGTGGCAGTGGTGATAACGACCGATCACGGAACAGTAAGGGTGAAGAAGCCATTTAAAATCATCGGTGACAGAAATACCAATACCAACCTGCGGTACAAGCAGGGTAAGAATTTGAATTTTGACGGAGGAGACATTTTTCAATCCAGAAAGCCGGAGGACTTGAAGCTGCCAAAGCCTAATGTGAGCACTTCATTTGTTTTTGCGCAGGAAGACTATTTCTTCGCTTACCCAAATAATTACAACTATTACGTGAATTACTACAAGGATACATTTCAGCATGGTGGCATTTCATTGGAGGAAATGATATTGCCGGTGGTAACTTTGCGACCTAAAAATTATTCCTAATTGGAAATTACGTATCAAAATCTTTCAGAGATTGCTAAAGCGGCTAAGGAATTAATTGAGGCTGCGGGAGACAAAAAATGCTGGCTATTTTATGGTGAAATGGGCGCCGGTAAAACAACCCTGATCAAAGCCCTGGGCAAAGAATTTCAGCTTATTGATGAGGTGACAAGCCCTACTTTTAGCCTGGTTAATGAGTACCTAAGCACGGAAAATCAGACCTACTATCATTTTGATTTTTACCGGATTAAAAGTGAGGAAGAAGCCTTTGATATTGGTGCTGAGGAGTATTTCTACAGTGGCAATTTGTGCTGGATTGAGTGGCCGGAAAAAATACCTGAGCTAATTCCTGACGAATACCTGGAAATAAATATTAATTTAGTGTCTGTCAACGCCAGGAAGATCACCCTAACGCACCATGACCGACCCTCTTAAATCTGGAATGTCAGAATTGGCCAAAGAATCGGCCCTTTACCCGCAGGAGCAGCTGTTAAAAATCAAAGAAGGCAAAAAGCAACTTTTTATTGGTGTGCCTAAAGAGCGGTCGCTTCAGGAAAAGCGGGTAGCCCTGAAACCTGAATCTGTAGATGTGCTGGTTAGAAACGGCCATGTCATTCATGTAGAGCAAGGCGCAGGAGAGGGAGCCAATTACCATGACCATGAATACAGTGAGGCTGGTGCCAAAATCGTATATGATACCAAAGAAATTTACCAGGCTGACATCATCCTGAAGGTTGATCCCCCTGATCATGATGAAATTGCCTTGATTAAACAAGGCGGTACCTTAATCTCCGCTTTCCAGTCTGGGAAGCAAAACGCACACTTCATTGAAGCACTCAATAAAAAGAAGATAACGGCCATAGGCTATGAGTTTATTGAGGATAAAGTGGGCGGGCTGCCGCTGGTAAGAGCTATGAGCGAGATTGCCGGCAGTTCTGTGATGCTTATTGCTGCGGAATACCTCAGCAGTACCAAAGGTGGTCGCGGGGTAATTCTCGGAGGTATCACAGGTGTGCCCCCAACCAGAGTGGTTATTTTAGGCGCAGGTACCGTTACCGAATACGCCGCTCGCGCTGCCTTAGGACTTGGAGTTGACATTCAGATATTTGATAATCACATCTATAAGCTGAGGCGACTCAAGCATGCAGTAGGGCAGCAGGTTTACACCTCTACCATTGATTCTTATACATTAACAGAGGCAGTTAAAAATGCTGATGTGTTGATAGGGGCCATGCGGGCAGAAAAGGGAAGAACCAAAATTGTGGTATCGGAGGAAATGGTTTCACAAATGAAACCCGGTTCTGTGATCATCGATGTGAGTATAGACCAGGGTGGATGCATCGAAACCAGCGAAATCACCGATCACAAAAGGCCGGTTTTCAAAAAATATGATGTAATCCATTATTGCGTGCCCAATATTGCAGCCAGGGTACCCAGGAGCGCCTCCAATGCCCTTGGGAATATCTTCACACCTATTCTCCTGCAAATGGCCGAAGTAGGAGGAGTGAGTGAAATGATCTTCAGTCACAAATGGTTCATGAAAGGCGTGTACACGTACAGGGGGTCGCTTACCAACGTACATCTGGCCCGCAAATTCAATCTGAAATACAAGGATTTGAATTTACTCATGGCGGCCAGGTTCTGATTTATTGATGGATTAGCTTACCACAAAAGTTTTTTGCAAGTGTCTTTGGATTAGCTTGATGGCCCATTTACCTGTTTGTGCTGCTGGTGGTAGTCCACCACCGGGAAATAGCCACTGACCCGCCAGATATAGATTCTTAAGCCCTTCAATTTGCATTGGCAAACCATCGATTACTTCGCGGCTAGGCATAAAGCCTTCGTAGGCACCTTTCCATACACCTGTATAATTCACAGTAGTGCGAGGGGTTGCGACATCAACTACTTTGATGTGATTTTTGAGCGCTGGGTAATGGGACAAAAAAATTTCTTTAGCCTGCTTTTCGATAGTCTGTTTCTCTTGATCATAAGCCTTGCCAGAGAGGTTTTCCCAAATGTCCCATGGTGATTCAAATTGCAGCAATAGCGTAGTATGATCCTGCGGAGCAAAGGAAGGATCATAGGATGACCTGTTCATAATGCTATACATGGTGACGGTAGTCTGCCCGATTGAGACAGGATCGTAGGGAATATAATTAACGTTATGACTGGCAGAGGTCACAGGTGCATCTATACCAAAGCCCACCATCACCAGCGGCTGAAATAATGGCCACTGATCGAAAGCTGTCTGGAAGTCATCAGGTAGATACCGACCTTTGAGCAAGTTATAGAATATGGTATGCAGATCGCAGGCACCGATTACATAATCACTATTGATGGTGGTTCCCTGATCGGTGGAAACGCCTACAGCATGGTTGTTTTCAACCAGAATTTCATTTACCCGATGCTTGAATAAGAATTCACCACCAAGGCTATGGTATCGTTGTGCCATTCTTTTGGCCATTTTTATAGATCCGCCACTCAGGTATCCGGCATTTTTGGCATGTGCCCAGCCCATCATCATGATAAAGCCCAAAGCCGAAAAATCCTGCCCTTCAAAAAGCTTATTTAGGAAGTAAAGAATCCTTTCATTTTTAAAGCCCAATTCCAGGAACATCTTATTACAGGTCTTTTTACCGTACTTGATAAGCACTGGGAAAAAGCTGCCCATTTGGTACATGGCTTTCAAATAGTCAAAGACAGAGCGCATACCGGGTGGTTCCGCAAATTGGTCCAACCGGTCGCTTTTTCGCATCATGGTGCAAAGCTTATGGATTGCTTCTTTGTCTTCAGGAGCCTGTAGCTTGAGGTAGTCTTCCCATTTATCGATGTTGTTGTAAATCAGGAAGCTGCCTTGAATTTCATCTTCATACCTGACAAACTCTTCATGATTGATGATGGGCGTATCTTGCCGGATGGCATGAGTTTCTTTCCAAATGTCATTAAATACACCATGGTCAGTACCTACCAACCAGTGCAAACAATAATCGAATCGATATCCTTCACGAGTCCAGGAAGTAAGCTGGCCTCCCGGTTTATCATGCATTTCAATAATTTGGCTGTCGAATCCATTTAGTTGGGCATAAATACCGGCAGATAGTCCTGCCACACCTCCGCCAATAATGACAATCTTAGGTTTTTCCATCAAAATCTTTTTAGTGCAGGATAAATCTAGAAGTTGTCCCAAAAGTCAGATATGATATCTATCATATCAACTCCAAAAAAATGATGATGTGTGTCGTTACATACAGTTAGGCGGTTAGCAGAAGTGTTAGGGTTGTATGAGATTATCATTGATAATCAGGGTGTATTCAGCCCTTTCCCACCATGAATAGCCACCGGGTGTTTGGTGCTGCCATAGGCTATCAGCTACAGGCTGCTGCAGGTACAATAATGAATCCGTTGACCCCAGATAAATTGCAACACTGGTGAAAATGGTCTTAGGGAAAGCATGAACCCCGAAATCACCAGCCACTTCCTGAGCTAGAAATATACTGGTGGAAGCCGGTACTGTGGCAACTGTGGAGTCCGGTTGTGTTACGATGGTTACATCAAAATTGAGGTTATTTTGTGCTATAAAATCGCTAAAGCCTACTTCATCTACTACCATGTTACCATCTCCACAAGACAGGAAGATCATTGATGCTTAAAGAATGATTGGAATGAATTTGAAGCTCATTTTTAAACTAATAGACCCCCTTTTCAAATTTGTGGTTGTATTGGGAAGAGTATTAAAATAAACTTTTACTCAAAAATAATTTCTACCTCGCTACAAAAAGTAAAGTGATGTAAATTCAATTCCTGATTGTGCATCCTTAAAACTAATACTGTTGATGAAACTGATATCAGCTCTTGAGAAAACTATTTCAGAACCTTTTTATTTTGATGAATTGAGGGCTGCACTTCTAGCAAACTATAATCCTAGGACTGGTAAAGTGTATGATGAAGACAGTTTTAGAGCATTTTTTCAGGAACTAAAACTAATAGCTCAAACACAGGATCTACTTAGAAAACACAGGCATTCTGGCGATGGCTTTGGTAATTATGCACCGCTTTATGATGCCATTATTGGATATCATAGTATCGAATTCATTCTAAACTACTTCAGATATTTTGAAAGAGTCTACCAAATTAACTGGTCAGACAAAAATGTCCTATCTGTGGGTTGTGGTACAGGCATGGTAGAACAACAATTGATTCAACACTTGGGGATTCAGCATGCACAATTGCTTGGAATCGATATTTCAGAGGCCATGGTGAAAGTAGCTTTAGACCGGATTCGTGCAAAAAAAATGGACATCCTTGCCTTGGACCAAAAGCAGAAGCAATTTGATATAGTCCTCAGTACATTGAATGTTTATCAATATTTGAATTCAAATGATTTAGCCAATGCTGTATCTAAATCAGCAGCATGTACGCAAACGGGAGGATATTTCGTTGGAGACTTTATCCCACCCGATCACATAGACTGGTATCCACACATACTTTTTTCTCAAGATGAAAAAATAATTTCTATTAGGAACCCCCACATAATAGATGCTACTCCATTTGCTTTTCAGGAAAGTGAAATCGTCAATATAGACACAAGTTCCGCCACCATAAATTATCATTATGCTGGCACACACCGCAGAATTTTACCTTCTATTCCTTACATGCGGGCACTTTTTCAGCAACATTTTGGTCCGGAAGTTGATATTTATGATGCTGTTGATCTACAAACAGTTCTGCCAGGGGACAGCAGCTGCAAAAGCAAAAGGTATGTGATTATTGCGAAAAAGCTTTTGGATTGATTGGTTAAACCTTTTTACCCAAAAACCGGATTACCCATCCTTCGCCATTATGGTACAGGCCTTCCTTCAGCGTAACTTTCTTCTCTTCCAATTCAATAATTTCAAAATCAGGAAAGTCATGGTGGATCATCTCTTTTGAAAAGAGCATTTCCAGGTTGTCAGGCCCGCCAACTGCCGGATTTTTCTTTCTGATAGAAAGGTTGTTTTTACTGAAGCCTTCTAAAATAATATATCCTCCCGATTTTGTCAATGAGCAGATATTTTGGTGATAATGCTTCCGAAGTGATGGTGGAAAATGGGCATAAATCAAAACGGCCCCATCAAAACTCTCCTGTGCAAACTCCATACCCATAAAATCTCCAAGGCGATAGTCAATAGTGACATTATTTTGATTTGCCAGGGCATAGGCTTTTTTACGGCCCTCCTGACTTATATCAAAAGCCACAGCTTCAATGCCCTTTTTTGCAGCGTATACGGCATTTCTGCCCTCACCTTCAGCAGCGAATAACACTTGTCCTTTAAGATTGACATGCTGTAGCGCATATTGAAAATAATCATTTGGCTCAGTACCATAGGCATAGTCTGGCTGGCTGTATCGTTCGTCCCACATGTTTGCGTTGGGTTTTGTTTGTTATCAAAATTTTAAGTCAAATTATGTAATTCCAATTAATGCAGAAAAACTAAAATATCATCAAGTATAATCTTACAACATATTTCAACTTAGCTTAAGTCATACGGTGAATTGATTTTTCTCATGACAGGTTGATGTTTAGTTTTTCTATCTTTAACATCATTATCCCAAAAATCAAGATCAGCTAAAATTGAGTTTAAATTTTCTTAAAAAGCTATTTCCAGTCTTTCTGATTGGCACCCTCTTCTTTCAAGTTCCTGCAATAGCTTCTGATATTCAAAGGCTCGGGATTAAAGAAGGGCTTAGCCATTCCTGGGCAAAAACCATGATTCTTGGACCCAGAGGTAATTTATGGATAGGTACCCTCCATGGCCTCAATAAATTTAACGGCACCTCTGTAACAACCTACAGAACCAGCAAGGAGGGCAAGAATAGCATCAGCGATAATTTTATTCAGAGCCTAAGCTTCACAAGCGATGGAAAGCTATGGGTCGGCACCATCAGTGGCGGGCTTAATTTATACGATCCAAAGCAGGATTCATTTTTAGTCTACCGCTATGATAATGCGCAAAAGAACAGTCTACCTTCAGACAATATAACCTGCCTATTCACCGATAGTCAAAACCGGCTCTGGGTAGGCACCAGTCAGGGATTAAGTCTTTATGTAGATGAAAAGAATCTATTTAACAATGAGCCATTCGATACAGGTAAAGCATATTACAAAGATCGCATCCGGGCTATTTACGAAGATCACCTGAGTAGAATTTGGGTGGCTACTGAGCGCGGAGTGCTTGTAGTACAGCGTGAGAACAGGAAATTTGAAATTCTGAATCATGAAAATTCTGACTTGCCGAACTTGCCAGTCACCTCTATCTATGAAGATGAAGGTCACAATGTCTGGCTAGGAACTTTAGGCGGTGGGTTATTTCGAAGGAGTCCTGATGGCAAGTTGGAGGCGTTTACTTTAGAGAATGATCGCCTAAGGCATAATACTGTCCTTGCTGTGACAGGCGATAGACAAGGCAAAGTCTTTGTAGGCACCGAAGGTGGCGGATTACACACCTTCTCCGTTAACTCCGGCCATCAGATCACCAATCATCAGAATGGTTCTCTGGCCGCAGGATCCATTCATTCATTACATTATGATGCACACACAAGAATCCTCTGGGTGGGCAGCTACCATTTAGGCGTTTTTTATTTCAGCCAGTGGCAAAAAGACTTCCTGCATTTACAAAAGCCCGATTTGTCAAACAATCATGTGCTTTCTTTCTCAGAGGATAATCAGGGGAATGTTTATGTTGGCACGGATGGTGGTGGCATTAACCTGCTACAGCCTACAGGGCAGATTAAGTTTATCAACACTGTAAATAGTAATCTACCCAGTAATGTGATTTTGTCCTCGATGATCGAAAAGAACGGTAACCAATGGTTTGGTACTTTTCAAGGAGGTCTGGCTTACAGAAAAGACGATGGAGATGCATTTCAAATCATGGATGAATCGTCCGGCCTGTCTCACCTCGATATCAGTGCGATTCACAGGGATCAGAAAGGTAATCTATGGATTGGCACCATGCAGGGTGGTTTAAACTTATACGATGAAGCTAAAAAAGAGATTACTGTATTCAAATCATCAGCCAGTAACCCCAGCAGCATTTCAGGTAATTTCATT
Source organism: Cyclobacteriaceae bacterium (assembly GCA_965227155.1). Lineage (GTDB taxonomy): Bacteria > Bacteroidota > Bacteroidia > Cytophagales > Cyclobacteriaceae > UBA6059. The sequence goes on along the minus strand of OZ245731.1, from coordinate 267,703 downwards.
GCTCAAATTGAAGACTTCAATAGCGAGTTTCTAGTAGTGGTTTCGGCCATAGATGTTGATTTATATGAATATAAGACAGGTAAATTTCATTCACTTTCTGACCGGTTTGGGAAACAACTCACTTCACCGGTTACCTATTTAAAAGACAGCAGAGGCAATATTTGGATTGGATGCAGAGATGAGTTGGTTTGCTTTTTGACGGATGGCTCCACTCGATCATACAATACAAACCATGGTCTGCCTACAAATTATATTACCAGCATTGAAGAAGACGAAGAGGGCAATTTATGGATCGGTACACAACGAGGGCTGGTGAAAGCAATAGGTGCAGCTGACCATCCTGAAAAACCGGATTTTCACGTGTTCACTGAAGAGGATGGCTTGCAGGGACTTGATTTCAGAGTAAGATCATCATTTAAAACCAGCCAGGGACGCATGTATTTTGGTGGCAACAATGGATTAAATGCATTTTATCCTGATGAGATCTGGCTTAACCCGGTAAAACCAGAGGTTACATTCACGGACTTTAAGCTTTTTAATGAAAGCCTACATTTTCGCAGTTCGCCAAACCTTTCTCAACCTATTGAATGGACTGACGAGATTGAGCTGAGCCATCAGGAAAATATGTTTTCTATTGAGTTTAGCTCTTCAAATTATTTGATCCCGGAGAAGAATCAATTTGCCTACCTGCTTGAGGGGTTTGATAAAAACTGGAATTACGTGGGGAATAACAATAGCGCAAATTATACCAATGTTCCACCCGGTAATTATCTATTTAAGGTAAAATCAGCAAACAATGATGGTATATGGAATGATGATCCTGCCAAAATGGCCATACTGATCGTGCCGCCCTGGTGGCATTCACCATGGTTTATCATAGTGGCGGTTATGTCGATTTTAGCCAGCATAATGTTCATTTTTAAGATGCGTGGTGCTCAATACAAACGTCGGCAAAAGCAACTTCAGGCTAAAATTGCCGAAGCGACAGCAGAACTTACCAGAGTAAACCAGTTATTGGAGCATAACAACGAAGATCTGACCTCCAAAAACTTATTGCTGGAAGAGCAAAACCATGCTCTGGAAGCGCAGGCAGAAAAAATCAACGAATTGATTGAAGAAATACAGGCTTCCAATGAAGCTAAATTAAAATTCTTCACCAATATTTCCCATGAGTTAAGAACACCACTCACTTTGATCATCAGTCCTCTGAAGGAGCTTCTTCAAAAGCAGCAGCAGGACAATAGGGATACCTATCAACTGATGTATGAAAATGCCAACCGATTGCTGAAAACGGTAAACCAACTATTGGATTTTAGAAAACTGGAAACAGGTAACACCAGGCTTTCTGTAAGTAAAAATGAGCTTGTAGAGTTTACAAGGGCAATTTTCAATTCATTCGTCTTTTTGGCCTCCAAGCGGGCTGTCCAGTATAAGTATACAGCCGATTCGGAGCGTTGTATAGGCTGGATTGACCATGAGAAAGTGGAGAAAATTTTATTAAACCTGCTTTCTAATGCCTTCAAGTTCACTTCAGAAGGAGATACCATATTGATGCAGGTTCGCCTATCTGATCCCTCTAAATTGGAAGTAGAAATATCAGATACCGGGCAAGGCATTGCACAGGAAGAGGTAGATCGAATATTTGATATTTATTATCAGGGGTCGCAGATAAGCCATGTATCTGGTAGTGGCATTGGCCTGGCCTTGATCAAGCAATTTACGGAGCTCCATCATGGCCAGATAGACCTGCGGAGTGAAGTAGGTAAGGGCACAATTTTTACTCTTAATTTACCCATACTGGAAGATGCATATACTGATCAGGAGAAATTAGATCAGCAAATGCAGGTTGATGAAAAAGTTCACCAGGGACCAAAATCAGCAATAGAGCAAACATCTTCCCGCAGTAAAACAATCATAGACGATAGCATTTTTAAGCTGCTTATAGTAGAGGATAATGACAGCATAAGGGCCTATCTTAAGAATGCCCTGGAAAAGCATTTTCAAATTATGGAATGCAACAATGGTCAAACGGGACTGGAAATAATTAACAAGGAGCTTCCCGATTTTGTAATCAGCGATGTGATGATGCCTTTAATGACTGGCACCGAAATGTGCCGCAAGATCAAGGCTAATCCTGCCACCGCCCACATACCGGTAACTCTATTAACGGCCTATGCAGGTGAGGAAAATACCCGCGACGGATTTTCTTCAGGTGCTGATGATTATATGGTCAAACCATTTGATATCGATTTACTCACCCGTAAAATGCTTAACAAAGCAAATACCCGTTCACAATTTCAAAAGCGGTTCGTTAGCCATACTTCTCTTGATATTTCAGATCTTACTGATGTAACAGGGGAGGAGGATTTTATGAAAAAAGCCATTCAGGTAGTGCATCATAATTTATCCAACAATCAATTTGGTGTTGATGATTTTAGTTCTGCACTTGATCTTAATAGAAGGACATTACTTCGAAAAATCAAATCCCACACGGGTCTTTCTGTCAATGAGTTTATCAGAAACGTAAGGCTGAAGAAATCGACAGAGCTCCTGATTAATAGTGACATGAATATTTCTGAGGTTGCCTATGCCTCCGGCTTTACCGATCCCAAGTATTTCAGTCGTTGTTTCCGACAGGATTTTGGAATGTCACCCAAGGAATACATCGAAAAGCATTCCGTAAAATCGTAGTAGCATCACTAAAGGGTGGATAAATACGACAATTTGCCCCAGGAATCCACCATCAAAACTACAAATCACTGAAAATGAGAAGGTTGAATTAAGTCTCAATAGTCTACCTTTTTCATTTCTGTCCTCCACCTCCTAAGCTTTGGTTCGCGCTACCATTGCAAAGTGCTGCAATCGATTGCAACGCTTAAAAGCTTTATTCATTCTAAATCTCCCAAAAATGAGAATCTATTTATACAGCTTCTTATTGCTTTTACTGCTCGCGTGTGAGCAGGAACCTTCAGATATATTGGGTGACATTCCTTCTCCAGTAATAGCACGTTTCGACGGTACCATTACGGATGATAGCATTGTTACTTTCGTCAATAGATCTGTGGGGGCAGAGTCTTTTATATGGGACTTTGGCGATGGCACTACCAGTACCCGAGTCCACCCTACACACAGTTTCACCCATGGGTTTTACACCGTGAGTCTTGAAGCGCTGGGACCTAATGGCACCAACACAGCGGTTCAGTCCTTCGATATTGTAACAGAAGAGTTTGTTTTTGAGGTACCACCCATTGATACCTTCCGATTAGTTAGTGACAAATGGACATTATTGACAGGCGGGCCTGATAGTAGCAAAACCTGGGTTATTGCCAACGAAGATGATGCACTGCAATTTGGACCAAAGAATGATCCTAATACCAAATGGTGGGGCATTGGCTCAGGTGATAGAGCTGCACGTACCTGTCTGCTAGATAATGAGTTCACCTTCTACTACGACAGCACCTATGTAAGAAATACCAATGGTGCCATATGGAAGGAGTTCAACATGTTTGATGTATCGGAGTGTATGGCCGAAACCGGCTTTCAAAACACTTTGAAAAGCACCGCTTCCAACGCATGGGGTAGTGGCACCTACGATTTTGCACTAAGGCTTTCAGGAGACTCCACCATCATCGAAACTGAAGGGTTTGGCAGCTATATAGGTCATTACGTGATGGGTGTTGATGATTCAAGTTGGCAACCTGCACAGCAGTATAGCTATACCATAATCAGCATCACAGAAGATCGCATGGAACTTATAGCCTATGGCTTTGCCGGTGATTCGCCAATCTCCGGGTTTTCCGAAAGCCAGGGTGACCGATACTGGAAAGTCACACTAGTAACAAAACCTTAAACCTATCCTCATGAATAAGTCAATTATAAATATCATTGGGTTCATCCTGCTTTTTTGTAGTCAAATAAGCTTGGCCCAGGACATGATTTCAGGTCGAGTGGTTGATAAAAATACCGGAGAAGGTATTATTGGTGCCACGATTGTTTTAACCGGATCTTTTGAAGGTGTAAAAGGTACTGTTACAGATATCGAGGGTAATTTCAGCACACCTTTGCCTGATAGAGCAGACACTATTAGCTTTCAGTTTGTCGGTTACATCACTCAAACCATAGCCATAGGAGATCAGCGTGAATTCAATATTGCTTTATCAGATGATATCCAGGCTCTTGAAGAGATTATAGTCATAGGGTATGGCACGGTAAATAAAAGTGATGTTACCGGTGCTATGTCAGCCCTTACTGAGGAGGACTTCAATGCAGGGGTCATGACCAATGCCAATGAGATGATTCAGGGTAAAGCTGCAGGTGTGCAAATTACCCGCTCATCAGGTGCACCGGGTGCTAGTTCTAACATCAGAATCCGCGGCATCTCTTCCCTTACCAGAATCCGTGGACCGCTCTATGTGGTTGATGGTGTGCCAATACAGGGTGCTGCTTCCTCCCAAACAACCTCAGGTATAGATGGGGGTGGAACAGATGCAGTAGATCCACTCAACTATCTCAACCCCGAAGACATTGTATCCATTGATATATTGAAGGATGCTTCAGCAACCGCTATATATGGTTCACGTGGTGCAGCAGGTGTAGTACTGATTACCACCAGAAAAGGAAAGACGGGAGAAAGCAGCCTAAGCTTTTCTTCCTATGCTTCCGTGACTCAGGTACGACGAAAAATCGATATGCTCTCTGCCAGGGATTGGGTGAAAGCCCGTCAGTTACTGGCTTTAGAAACCGGAGATTTTACTTACCTGGATGAAAACTTTGGTGCCAGCACAGATTGGCAAAATGAAATATTCCAAACCGGAATCACGCAAAATTACAGCACCACTGCCTCAGGGGGTACCGAAAGCTCAACCTATCTCTTTTCACTTTCTTACATGGATCAGGAAGGGGTTGTCATCAACAGTGGATTGCAGCGGGTTACTGGTCGCCTTAATTTATCCCAGAAGCTTTTGGACAATAAGCTTACCCTTGAAACCAATCTGACGGGATCAAATATTAAAAACCAATGGGCACCTGTAGGCAATGGTGGAGGTGCTGGCGGTGACCTGATTGGAAATGCCTTGCGGGCAAATCCAACCATGCCTGTTTACGATGAAAACGGCAATTATTTTCAACCCGGCCCTACTGTTTATAATCCGGTGGCGATGGCCAATTACATCGATGATCGGTCAAATACGGATAGTTTCCTGGGTAATGTAGCGGCCACCCTGGAGATTCTACCAGGCCTACAGAATAAGACCAATCTTGGTTTTGAGATTAGCAACTCCGAGCGTAATACAAACTCTTCACAATTGCTGCTGCCCATAGCCCCACAGGAGGGCATGGCCTCCACAGCTGCCAATAGAGGAAACAACATGCTTTTTGAGAATTACACTACAGGTAATTTTAAGATCGCGGATGTAGATGTGAACGGCATGGTAGGCTACGCATTCCAGCGACAGACCAATGAATTTAACACCATTTTTGCTAGAGGCTTTAATTCAAATCAAATTCTTTATACAGACAATATTGGCCTCAGCGATCCAGAGATTGTAAGGAATGTGGGATCAGGCAAAAGCGTTTATGAGATCCAATCATTTTTTGGAAGGTTTCAGTTTAATGCCCTTGAAAAATACAGGTTTACAGCCTCATTAAGAGCTGATGGTACTTCCAGGTTTGGCGATAACAACAAGTATGGACTATTTCCAAGTTTTGCAGCAGCATGGTCCCTTAGCGAAGAAAGCTTTTTCCCAACGGGCACCAGCATCGACAATCTGAACATTCGCCTTGGGTATGGGCAAACCGGTAATGACAATCTGCCGGAATACCAGTATCTCAACCTGGCGATCTTCAACCAGGACGGTGGAATAGAACGCACTCAAATAGCAAACCCTGACCTGAAATGGGAGACCACCATCATGACCAACTTGGGTATTGATTTTGGGCTATGGTCTAATAAGCTAAGTGGAACCATAGAACTGTACGACAAGCGTACTAGGGATATGCTACTGCTGCTGGAACAACCGGCTCCTTCTATTGTAGCTCAGCGTTGGGTCAATTCTGATGCCAATCTCATCAACAGGGGGATTGAATTAAACCTCACAATGAATTGGCTAGCTTCCAAGGACTTCTCATGGAGCACCACAGGTGTATTTACCAGCATACAAACAACCATTGAAAACCTATCTGTGCCTATAGTTGGTGGATCTCTCAATGGTCAGGGCCTGGTAGGCACAGTCATTCAGGAAATCAACAATGGCCCCAATCTTTGGAATTTTGTAATGAGAGAACATGAGGGCTTTGATGAAGAGGGACTCTCTATGTATAGAGATGGTGAAAATGCCGAAAGAACACTTACCAATCAGGATCCCTACGAAGATTATGCCATTGGTTTAACCAACAATTTAGAATATAAAAACTTTGATTTGACCTTCTTCATGGAGGCCAAAGTAGGAAGATTCATCTACAACAACACGGCCAATACTTACTTGAATAAGGGGGCAATTGCGCAGGGCTTCAATACTACACCACAGGAATTGGTAGCCCTGCGAAGTATCAATGATATTCCATTGGCTTCTACCTATTTCCTGGAGGATGCCTCCTTCCTCAGGCTTACCAACATCACTTTTGGATACAATATTCCGGTGAATAACATAGCTGGATTAAGCTCTGCAAGGGTGTATCTGACAGGTCAAAACCTGTTCGTATTGACGGATTACACCGGATTTGACCCTGATGTCAACAGCAGCGCCAGTGGGGAGGGTATCGATTATACCTCATATCCCAACCCTATGGCTGTACAACTTGGACTTAATGTGAAATTCTAATCATTCAAGAATATGAAATTCTGGAATACATACATAAAATTATTAACTGCAGGCAGCCTCACCCTCGCATCATGCAGTGATCTGGAACCGGAAGTTTTCGATCAGATTGATGGTGATGTGGTAGTGGAAGATGCTGCCGAAGAACTGATGGCTGACAATAGCCTGGTTGAAGCCTATCTCTCTACCAGCTACAATCAACTTTACCAATTTTTAGATGAGAGGGAAATCTATTCCCTTACAGAGGTGACTACTGATGAGATGGTAGTTCCTACCAGGGTGTCGATTGGTCAGATAATGGACTTTGGGTACAGCTACATCAGCACAGCTGGAATCCTGATCATGAGTTTATTCAATCAGCGTGGGATGGGCTATCCAGAGGGGTAGCCAGAAGTTTCGAGGTAAGGCAGCTATTTGAGGATTTTGTAAGACTCAAGCCTGAACTCGAAACTTTCCTTATCCCTTTCAGTGCGGAATTGGATGTATTGCTGGCCTATTATTCATGGCTTTACCTGGACCTATACGGGGTACTTCCTTCCCTTAATGAAAACTTGGAGCCGGTGGTTTACAACCGCACCGAGGGCACAGCCTTTGTAATCGGCTTGCTGGAAGCTGCCATACCCAACCTATTGTCTAAATCGGACTTACCTGACTATGGCAGGGCAGTAAAAGAAACAGCCCATGCACTGGCGGCAAAAGTCTACCTCAACAAATTCATTTATGAAGGACAGGCATCAGCTTCTGCCGAAGATATGCAGCGGGTAATCGACCATGCCGATGCGGTGATCAATGCTGGCAACTATGCGCTGGCAGGTGACTACTTTTCCATGTTTGAGGCAGCTAATGAAGGCAGCCCGGAAACATTGCTGGTTATTCAAAACCAGGATAACCTTTGGAACTACGCCCACACCACTACCCGCACACTCATGTCGCTGCATTACAACCAGACAGGTGCAGTGGTAGATTATGCCCCCTGGAATGGTATGGCAGTTACGGAAGATTTTTTCTACCGTTGGGATGATGATGGCAATGCCTCAAATGGTGTGTCCACGCAAGACCAACGCTTCCAAAACGATCGTTACCTCGATCTTTTCGGCCTTCACTTAGGCATGCTTTTCGGCCAGCAATTCAATGCTAGTGGTGTGCCGCTAACTGACCGCAATGGTAACCCACTCATTTTCACGCCTACCATCATGGATTTGCGCCAGGCTTCAGAGGTAGAGGGTGTTAGAGTGCTTAAATGGGCACCTGATGACGATTCACCATCGCCATTTCAAGCCGATAATGATATTGCCCTCTTGCGGTATGCAGATGTCATCCTGATGAAGGCTGAGGCGCAATGGCGTATGGGCAATAGCAGTGCTGCTTTACTCACGATCAATGAATTAAGAAACCAGCGGGGTGCTATTCCTCTTTCCGGGATCAGTGGAAATGGACAGGAGATCCTCAATGAAAGAGGATTTGAGCTCTACTGGGAAGGCCATCGCCGAACTGACCTCATCAGATTTGACCAATTCACGAATGGAACCTGGTTTGCCAAGGAGGTCACTCCGGCACATCTCAGTGTCTTCCCGATTCCTACAAAGGCATTGGCTGCCAATAGTCTACTTACTCAAAACTCTGGATACTAAGCATTATGAAAAAACTACTATACATAAGTCTCATTTTTTGTTTGGGTTGTGCTGAAGAAGTAGATCCGGTAAGCAGTCTTGAGTTTTTTGCTACCAATAGCGTAGTAAGGCTCAATGCAGTAGATGTTTCCAAGGCCAATAGGCTGCCATTGTACATGCACTACATGCCCTGGTTTGAGGCTCCAAACGATACTACGCCCAATTTTGGCTACCACTGGACCATGCGCAATAGAGATCCATTTGAGATTGATCCTGCAACTGGGCAGCGGGAGATCTCCTCTCATTATTACCCTTTGATCGGTCCTTATCACAGTGCTGATCCCGATGTGATCCGCTACCACCTCTTGCTCATGAAATATGCTGGTGTTGATGCCATACTTATTGATTGGTATGGTATAGAAGGTGGCAATGATGATATCGAAATGCTACTCAACAACTCCAACGCCATCATCCCATTCCTGGATGAGGTTGGTTTGAGCTTTGCCATTGTACTGGAAGACCGCTTCTCAAGGTCGCCTGCCGATGTGCGTGCTAATATGGAATACATAGAGGATCATTATTACGATAACATTCGATACCTCAAAAAGAATGGAAGGCCTTATGTCCTCATCTTTGGACCACTGGAAGTTAAGGATGAAAGTGAATGGACAACCATTGTTGGTGCTACTGATGCCAATGAAATAATGCTGCCGCTGTGGGGGCAGAGTGGTGCTGAATCTGTAGCTGACGGTCAATATGCGTGGCCCGTAGAGCAGGGTCTTCCTGCTATAGAGCAGTTTTACCGCACTGCAAACCTTGACGCTGAAATAGGCGGTGTGGCCTACCCTGGTTTTGAGGATTTCTATTTGGAAGGATTGGGTGAGGATATCATAGGCTGGGAACTGCCGGTGAGTCCCGAAACTTTTCAAAGCACCCTGGATGCCGCCATGGCCAACCTGGGGGCATTGGATTTTCTGCAGGTAGCTACATGGAATGACTTTGGTGAGGGTACCATAGTAGAGCCTACCGTACAAAACGGATTTACCTTTTTGGAGCAGCTTCAGGAATTTGCCGTGGTAAGCCGCTTCGGTCCCAACGAACTGAGGCTTGTCCATGAATGGTATACCTATACCAAAGATGAATCTCTGGACAACAACCTGGAAGCTCAAAACATCATACTACAGACCTACTATTATCTGGTTTCGCTGAATACTGATGCCGCCAGAGGCGAATTGATAAAGCTTGAAGAATTAGCAAACTAATCATGAAAAAAGCACTTTATAATAACTTTTTCTTCCTGGCAAAGGGATCAATACTGCTTTTGATACTTACTATTCAATGCCAATTCAATAAAGAAGAAGCTTCAAGTTTTTCCCTGCTTTCGCCTGGTGAATCGGTGGTTGTACGCTTTGAGCTGGACCAGGGGATACCCAAATATGAAGTTGACCTGGATGGCAAACCGATCATTTTAAGCTCTGGACTGGGGCTTGATCTGGCAAATGCACCAGATCTGCTCAATGCTTTTGAAATCATCGAAGTGGAACAAAACACTAAGGATGAAAGCTGGTCTACGGTATGGGGTCAGGAGTCAGAAATCCGGAATCATTACAACGAACTCACCGTGCATCTGAAAGAAAAAGAGGCACCAGCACGGCTTATGGATATCATATTCAGAGCCTACGATGATGGCGTAGGTTTTAGATACCACATACCGGAGCAAGAGGGCCTTCATGAGATTCAGATTCTTTCAGAAGAGACACAGTTCCAACTGGCAGGTGATTTCGGTGTATGGTATCAGGCGAGTGATACAGTGGTCGAGGATTGGGAGCATGGTTTTGATACCTACGAGCGGTTGTATGAAAAGCGTTCGGTTAGCGAGGTTGACCAGCTGATGCACACACCTGCCACCTTCGTTGGGCCTGATAATATTCACTTTGCGATACACGAGGCAAATCTTACAGATTATGCTTCTATGACACTTTCCACCAATCCTCAAAACCAATTGCTGGAGAGCTTTTTAGTACCCTGGCCTGATGGCATTAAAGTAAAAAGCAAGGCGCCTTTGTATTCGCCATGGAGAACCATTCAATGGGGCAAAGATGCAGCGGCTCTGGCTGATTCAAGGCTTATCCTGAACCTGAATGAACCTCTGGCGCTGGAAGATGTGAGCTGGATAAAGCCTATGAAATATGCCGGGGTATGGTGGGAGATGCATATGGATAAGTCTACCTGGGATTATGGCCCCAGGCATGGAGCGACCACTGAAAACACCCAACGATATATTGATTTTGCTGCGGCCTATGGCCTTGGGGGTGTTTTGGTAGAGGGTTGGAATAAAGGATGGGAGGATTGGATCAATAATCCTGGTTTTAGTTTTACTGAGTCTTATCCCGATTATGATCTCGCCCATTTGGCGAAGCTTGCCAAAACAAGGTCAGTGGAGCTCATCGGTCACCATGAAACAAGCGGAGATATACCGACCTATGAAGCGCAGATGGAAGATGCTTTTCGATTACTACAGGAGCACGACATCAATGCTGTAAAAACCGGCTATGTAGGGCCAATCAGAGTGGAAGAAAAGGGCCACCACCATCAGGGGCAAATGATGGTGAATCATTACCGAAAAGTATTGGAAACAGCTGCTAGACACAAAGTATCGGTGGTAGCGCATGAACCAATTAAGCCCACTGGCTTAAGCAGAACCTATCCTAATATGCTGAGTCAGGAAGCGATGAGAGGTATGGAATACAACGCCTGGAGTGATGGAAACCCTGCCAGCCATACAACCATCTTGCCTTTTACGATGGGCCTGGCTGGACCGCTTGACTACACACCCGGCATTTTTAAGGTCAACTTTGAGCCTTACCGACAGGGTAATAGCACCCACACCACGCTGGCTAATCAGCTGGCCTTGTATGTGGTTATCCATAGTCCGGTACAGATGGTTCCTGATTTTCCAGAGCATTATGAATCACACCCTGCCTTTCAATTCATCAGGGATGTGCCAACCACCTGGTCGGAATCACATGTATTGGCTGCAGAAATTGGGTCATACGTAATGACGGCCCGAAAATGCAGGGCCAGTGATGACTGGTATATCGGCGCCATTACAAATGAAGAAAGCCGTGAGCTTAGCCTTACCCTCGATTTTATCGATGAGGAGCAGGTGTATAAAGCTGAGATTTATGCTGATGGCCCTGATGCTTCCTTTCTGGAAAATGCTGATCAGATCATAGTAGAAACTCAGGAGATTAAATATGGCCAAACGCTAAACCTAAGGTTAGCTGCTGGCGGAGGTCAGGCCATTCGTATTTCCCCATTATCAAATCTAGAATCCGAAAATATTGCTCGCTCAGCACTGACCGGTGCAGCAGCATCAAAACTATAAAAGACTATGAAGAAGCTACTCATTTTTATTTTTAGCCTTGTCTTAGCCAACCATTATTTACAGGCGCAGACCTATACGCTTGAAAACCGTTTCTTGATTGATGTGGGTCAAAGTAATGGTACCACAATAAGCCCTACCAATAGCAACTATTGGAATACCCTGGAAAGTACAGCTGTCGGCACAACCGAAGGATTAACTGATACTTTGGGCAGATCCTCAAGCTATACAGTTAGCATTGCTTCAGGTTCAAGTTTTATAAATGGTGCCAATGGTACTCCAACAGATATAACATCCGCTGAGCTTGGCGATTTGGCAGTCGCTTCAGCAACCGGAGACTATTTTTTCGTGAGTGGATCAAGCACTAAAGGTACCTTTATTTTCGAGGGCCTTAATGAAGATGCATTTTATGAGTTTAGAATTTTTGGTTCGCGTGCTCAATTTGATAGAACCAGTCAATTTACATTCACGGGATCAACTACAACAGTCAGGACACTTAATACACAAGATAATAGAGAAAATTTAGCATCAAGTGGAATTATCAGTTCAGATGCTCAAGGCGAGATTTCATTAGAGCTTGTACAGGCAGATGGAGGTTTTGCTTACATCAACCTTATTGAGATAAGAGAATATTCGAAATATATGCTTGATAAAAGTTTCTTTGTTGACTTTAGCCTTACAGGTTCCATTGATCCTATTACAGCCAGCCCGGATGCTAATGGTAACCATTGGAACAACCTAAAAAGCATAACTACCAGCACATATACCGCACCCCTAACGATGCTGGACCAGGAAGGCAGCACCGTTGATGATTTTACTATTTCATTCAAGGATTTTGCTAATTCAGGGAGTTCAAATGGTGGTCAAACCAATTTAGGAGCTAATATGGCTTTAAGTGACCTGAACATCACATCTGCCACTACCGACTATTTCTTCGTTTCCGGATCCACACAAGGAAGTTTACTTATCGAAGGACTTGATGTAAACAAAGCTTACCGATTTGACATCTTCGGTTATCGGGCCACCGCTACTTCTAGAATTACTACCTATCAGGTCAAAGGCAGTAACGCTGTTGCACCTATAAATACTTTAGTATCCAATAACAATACTACAGACTTTTTCACCTCAGACTATGTCTACCCAAATGCTTCGGGAGAAATTGAAATACTGGTGGGACATGATAATACCTCATTTGGTTACATAAACCTGCTAAGAATGTCCCAATTTACCCCAATGGTTGAGGTAGAGGACATTTCTGTGACTGGAAATGATATAACGGAACCAGTAGGCACTTCTACTTTAGTGGCAACCATTGCTCCCGCCAATGCTACCAATACCGAGGTAACCTGGTCGGTAGATGACGAAAGTATCGCCTACATTGATGATCAAGGTGTATTGTATCCAAAAAACAATGGCTCTGTGGTGGTAACAGCAACTAGTGTTGCTGACCCTTCTATTTCAGGCACCCATACCATCAATATCTCAAACCAAATTCTGGATTTCTACGTGTATGGCACCGCAATTGAAGGGCAGCCGGATGGTTCATCTACGGACAATGCTATTCGCATGCTGCAAATGCCTGGAGAAAACGGCATCCTTACCGGTAAGTTTACTACTTATTCCCTGATGGATGGAGATAATTCCAAATCCTTTCAGTTTTTTGACAATACATCCGGTAATCCTGTACAGTATGGTGTAAATGCCGGGCAAATCCTACAGGGTGGTTTTCCTATTGGGATTAGCACAAATTGGACTGGCCCGGTGAGAATTAGGGTTGAATTTTCAGGGGCGACCGGAAGCTACGAGGTGCTTTGGGACTATCAGGTGACTTTACGTGGGAACGGCCTTCCCAATGGTTTTGGTGGCCCAGGTGTAGCCTTAACCTATCAATCTGATGGTACCTGGTCGGGTACAGCTGATTTTACCAATACGCCTGCAGATGGTGGCCCACTTCGATTTTATGTGGTCACTTTTGATAATTATGGTAATTACCGCGAGTTCTGGAAACTCGATGATACCCCCAATTCATTGGTAGGGAAGTTCCCTGATGAGACAGGCGGACAGAGCTACTCTACCATTGCAGTCAATGATGATATTTACAACGTTACCATTGATCTTCAGGAACAAACCTATTCTGTTAAAAATCAAACCATCACTGAAAATGGTATTGCTTTTATGGGCTCATCAGTGGCCGATGGTTTTGGTGCCATAGATAGCAAAGGCTATGCATTTAAATATGATTCACTGCTTGAAAAGCGCTTTGCTGATATGGAGAGTAGCATTGAGTGGACAACTACCAACATATCAGTGGGAGGAAACACTACAGCAGATGTGAAGCTAAGGTTTTATGATGACCTACTTCCAACAGGTATGAGCTACGTTTTGTATGGCCTTGCATTGGGTAATGAGGGCATCATTTCTGCTACTGACAAGCAGGCTGTGGTTGATACATACCTTGGAGGTCTGGAGGATTTGATTGCAATGGCAGAAGATTATGATATCGTGCCTATTGTGGCCAATAATTATCCCAATGGCAATTACAATGATGAGTATCCCTTTATCATTGATGCCAACATTCAAATGGCACAATGGGATGTACCTACCATCAATTTTCTTGGAGCCCTGGATGATGGTACCGGTCAATGGGTAGATGCTTTTGAGGCCGACCCGCAGCACCCAAACACATCCGGCTACAATGAAATGCTTTATGCCATTGTTCCATCCTTATTTGATGCTTTGGCTGATGGGAAGGCACAGCCTGTAAAATATGCGAACACCGAGGTAACCATGGATGGCTTGATGACGGATCGAAGCTTCTCATTTGAACCAGATGGTACCCTGCATTCATTTACATTATCCACCAAAGTTAAAACTGCCGGTTCAGGGCAAATTTTGAAATTAGACCAGGGTAATAACCAGGCTACCATAAGTATTGATGCTGCTGATGGTACAGTGGATTATGCCGGTCCTACTTCCACCACTATTGATGGCACTGTTGCAGTAAATGATAATACATGGCATACCATCACGCTTACCCATTACTATGCAGCTGAGCGCACTATTTTATACATAGATGGAGTAGCTGATGGTGAAGTTTCTGAGCAACTGGTCATTGATAAAGTGAATTTACATGATGAAAATACAACTGATGCTACCAGCTACAGCAATCTGATGTTTTACAGGGCTGGTATGACTCCTGCGGAAATAGCGTTAATCGCAGATGATACCAAGCTCCTGAAATCCAGTATGGAAGTATATGCACCACTGGATGGTTCAGGTAATTCATTGCCCTTACTAGCGAATATAGCACAGTCAACAGTGGAGGTATCACTCGATGGTCAGTCGGCAGACGCCCGTCTATCGGACCTCACAGTGGCTGGTGAAACCATCACTGATTTTGATGCAAATACTTTGGTTTACGAGGTTGAATTACCTTTTGGTACGGTTGATGCTCCTCTCGTGGATGCGGTAACCAATAGCCAGGTAGCTACCTATGAAGTGAATGCAGCTGATGAGTTGCCAGGTGCTACTACAGTAGTTGTTACTGCTGAGAACACAGCAATTACAAGCACTTATACAATCAATTGGACAATAGCAGCACCAAGCACAGATGCTACCTTATCAGATTTACTGATCGATAATGCTACCATAATTGGTTTTGACCCCAATATTTTATCCTATGATGTAGAATTACCTGCTGGTACACAACAAGCCCCGACAGTTACGGCTAAAGAAAATGATGATAATGCTACGGTTTTGATTACGCCACCTGCTAGTCTGCCAGGTACTACTACCATTTTGGTCACAGCCCAAGATGGCTCCACGAAAACCTATGAGATCAATTTCACGGTTTATGTAAATGTCGAAAGCATAGCAGTTACTGGTGCTGATATCGATGTGCCGATTGGAACCAGTACCATGGTAGCTACTGTATTACCGGTAACCGCTAATGACCCATCGGTGACCTGGTCTGTTGATGATGAATCCATCGCTTATATTGATGATCAGGGTGTATTATACCCCAAGAATAATGGCACTGTTGAGGTTACAGCCACAAGTGTAGATAATCCTACCGTCTCCGGAAGTTTTACAATCAATATTTCTAATCAAATCACAGCACTCTTTACCTATGGCACTGCTATAGAAGGAGAACCGTCTGCTTTGGAGGCCATAGAAATGCAGCAGCTACCAGGCGAAAATGGTGTGCTCACAGGCATATTTACGACTTATACGGCTATGGATGGTGACCCATCCAAATCATTCCAATTTACTGCGCTTCATAATGGTACCAATGAACAATACGGTGTTATCACAGCCAATCAAATCGGGCAAGGTGGATTTCCTATTGGTATCAGTCCGGATTGGACTGGCCCTGTAAGGTTGCGGGTTGATTTTACCCAGGCACAAGCTACTTATGAAGTTGTATGGGATTATCAGGTATTTGTAAAAGGCAATGGCACCCAGGGTGCATGGGGTGGCACTGGTGTGGAATTGGACTATGCTGGCAATGGTGCATGGTCTGGTGAAGTTGATTTCACCTTTACAGACAACCCAGGTGACGCTACTAACTTCCGATATTTAATTATTACGTTTGACAATTACGGAAACTATCGGGAATTCAGAAAGGTAGAGACAAGCACCAACGAAATTGCCATGTTCTTCCCGGATGAAAGTGGAGGACAAGGGCTTTCAGAAGTGAGCCTTGCCCAGGGCATTTACAACATTACCATCGACCTGCAAAACCAGACTTTCAGTCATGCACCTTTAGCCACCGATGAATATGGAATTGCCTTCATGGGGTCTTCAGTGGCAGCTGGATTTCCAATCCCAACAGTTAATGCTCCTTATGAAGGCTATGCTTTTAAATATGATTCTTTATTAGAAGAAAGGTTTGGTGACGGTAGAAGCACTATTGACTGGAACACTACCAATATTTCAATTGGGGGTAACAATACCGATGATGTAATTCATCGATTCGAGGAGGACCTGATGCCACTAGGGGCCAGCTATGTATGGTATGGACTGGCAGTTGCCAACCAGGGCATAATAGGTGCGACTGATAAACAGGCAATTGTAGATAGTTATCTGAGTGGTCTGGAAACATTGATCGATATGGCTGAGGCTGAAAATATTGATCCGGTAGTGGCGAATAACTATCCCAACGGCCTCTATGATGATGAGTACGCTTTTGTTATTGATGCCAATATTGAAATGGCCCAATGGGATGTGCCTACAGTAAACTTCCTGGGAGCCTTGGATGATGGTACAGGTAAGTGGGTAGATGGCTATTGGATTGACTCAGCGCACCCTAACCTGGCAGGTTACAATGAAATGTTTTACAGTATAGTGCCTTCCTTATTTGATGCCTTAGCAGAAGGGAAGCCACAGCCGGTAAAATACGCCAATACGAGCATGGCGATGAATGATGTTTACTTTGGGCGGCAATTAACCTTCTCACCTGATGAAAAAGTTCATTCATTCACCACATCGATCAAAGTCAATACCATAGGATCCGGAGAAGTTCTAAACTTTGAGACTGCTGGCAATAATGCGGTATTAGCCATTGCCAGTGACGGTACAGTTGATTATACCGGCCCGGGTGCTGCAAGTATTGACGGTGCCTCTATTGTTAATGATGGCAATTGGCACACCATTACGCTCACGCACTATTATGCAGCTGAGCGAACCATCCTCTACATTGATGGTGTAGCTGAGAATGAAACGGCTGAGCAATTAGAAATCGCTAAAGTATTGGTGCATGAAGAAAACACAACGGATGCCATCCAGTACAGCAATTTGTTGTTCTACCGGTCAGGTATGACACCCGAGGAGATTGCACTGGTAGCTGATGATACCAAATTACTCAAATCAAGCCTTGAAGTATATGCGCCGCTGGATGGTTCAGAAAATACATTGCCTGTATTGACCAACCTGGCCCAATCAACGGTAGAACTAAGTCTGGAAGGGGAATCTGCTGATGCCAGATTGGCCTCCATAACAATCAACGGCAATGCTCTTCAAAACTTTGATGCCAGTAAGCTGGACTATACAGTGAATTTGCCTTTTGGCACTACCTCTGCGCCGCAGGTAGCCGCAACTGCTAGCGATGCTGCCGCAAGTGTTGATATCACACAGGCTACAGGCACCAATGGTGAAGCTACCATAATAGTCACTGCGGAGAATACCAATTTCACCAAAACCTACACTATTGATTTCAATGTCAACAATCCAAGTGCTAATGCAGATTTATTCCAGGTTAGATTGGATGGGGAGGTATTAGATGGCTTTATTAGTACCACCAATTCCTACAACATTGAATTGCCACTAGGCACCGAGGAAGCCCCTACGGTTACAGCTTTTGCAAGTGATGGCAATGCGGTCGTAGAGATCAATCAACCACAGAGCCTTCCTGGGGCAGCAACTATTGTAGTCATTGCCGAGAACAAGACCACTATCAATTTTTATACGATCAATTTCACAGTTGAGCAAGGACTAACTGCCATCATACTAAATGGTGCTGACATCACTACGCCTTTAGGCACCACACAGATGAATGTGCAGACAATACCCGGTGATTTTGAAGATCAATCTGTAATCTGGTCTGTCAATGATCCTTCTATTGCTCACATTGATGACAATGGAAAAATCTATCCGAAGAAAAACGGCACTGTTATCGTAACCGCAGAAAGTGTTGCCAATCCTGAAATTGCGGCATCCTACAGCATTAGCATAAGCAATCAAATCACCAATTTTTATGCGTTTGGTAATGGCCTGGAAGGTGAGCCGGGCGGTACCAGCACTATAGATGCTATATCATTGATGCAAATGCCCGGTGAAAATGGAGTACTTACCGGAATATTTACAGGCTACACCTTCCTGGATGGTGATCCGGCCAAATCTTTTCAGTTCTTTACTATGGAAAATAATGCACCACAGTATTATGGTGTGCAGTCAGCTAATATCATAGCTGAAGGCGGTGCGGCTATTGGTCTGAGCCCTGACTGGGTTGGGCCTGCCAGAATTAGGGTAGACTTCACTGGTGATAATCCAACCTATGAAATAGTTTGGGACTACAAAGTTGTTGTTCGTGGTAATGGTACCGAAGGTGCATGGTCTGGCGATGGAGATACGTTAACCTATCAGGCTAACGGCGTTTGGGCCGGGGAGGTGGACTTCACATTTGCTGATAACCCCAACGACGCTGCTAACTTCCGCTATTTGATCGTGACTTCCGATAATTATGGCAATTATCGAGAATTCCGAAAAATAGCCAATAGTAGCAATTCTATCGCCATGCATTTTCCTGATGAATCAGGGGGGCAGGAGTTGACTCCAATTAATCTGGCACAGGGTGTCTACAACATCACGATAGACCTACAAAACCAGCAGTATTTCCATAGAAATGCAGAAGAAACAGAGTTTGGCATTGCATTCATGGGGTCATCTGTTGCGGCAGGCTTCCCGGTACCCACAGCCAGTGGGCCTTTTGAAGGATGGGCCTTTAAATACGATTCCCTTTTGCAGGTACGCTTCGAAGAAGAGGCTAGTAGCATCGATTGGAATACCACTAATATCTCCATTGGTGGGAATACTACAGCCGATGTAATAAATCGATTTGAGTCTGATTTATTGGCTACAGGTATGCCGTATGTGATGTATGGCCTTGCTCTTGGTAATGAGGGTATTTTATCAGCAGCTGATAAGCAGGTCACTGTAGATACCTATTTGAACGGAATGGAGACCTTGATAGAAAAGGCCCAAACGTTTGATATCGTACCGGTTGCTACCAATAATTACCCTAATGGATTTTATGATGATGAATACGAGTATGTTATCAATGCCAATATTGAAATGGCGCAATGGGATATTCCTACTGTCAATTTCCTGGGTGCTCTGGATGATGGTACTGGTAAGTGGGTGACAGATTACCAGGCCCGACTAGGCAATGGCAATTTGGATAATGCCCATCCAAACAGGGCCGGCTATCATGAAATGTTTTTGACCATCGTGCCGTCTTTGTTTGATGCTTTAGCTGCAGGTAAATCTAACCCAATAAAGTATAACAATACTTCTGTCACAATGGATGGAATCTATCAGGATAGAGGTATCAGTTTTTCTCCTGATGGCACAGTTCATTCCTTCACGCTTTCATTTGAAGTGAATACGGATGGTGCGGGTCAATTGGCAGAAGTGCAAACCAGGTCTGGCGCAATAGATCTAAGCATAAATGCAGGTGGCCAGCTAGTTTACAATGGAGCCAATGGTAATGTAATCACAGGGCCTTCTGCAAACAACGCCCAATGGCATACCATAACCTTAACCCATTATTATGCTGCCCAGCGCACCTTGCTCTATGTGAATGGAAACATGGTAGGTGAAGTCAGTGAACAACTACAGCCCGAGACGGTCACTTTACATAGTGCAGGCTTGTCTGACAATACTTCTTACAGCAATCTATTGTTCTACCGCGCCGGTATGACACCCCAGGAAATTGCATGGATTGCAGATGAGGAGACATTGCTCAAATCAAGCCTGGAAGTTTATGCACCATTGGATGGTAGTGAAGCTGAGCTGCCCGTGGATGCTAATATTGCCCTAAGTTTGGTCGAAATTCAACTGACCGGAGCAAGTGCCGATACTCGATTGGGTCATATTGAAGTAGATGGTGAGAAGTTACCGGGTTTTGATGCTTCTTCACTCAATTATACGTTTGGCTGGCCAAAGGATAATGAGGAATTACCACTTGTAGAGGCAATTGCAAGAGATGCAAATGCCACAGTCACTGTTGTTCAGGCGGCTGCTGTGCCGGGTATAGCAACAATTACCGTAGTAGCTGAAACAGGTGAAAGTCAGGTATATACAATTACTTTTGAAGCAATTGATTTTAATGGTGACCTAAGTCTTGCTGAACTCCTGGTTGATGGTGCCAGTGTGGGAGGCTTCAATGCTGCTACCTTGGATTATGATATACTGCTGCCAGCAGGTACGCCTCTGATACCAACCGTCACAGGTATTGCGACTGATCCCGCTGCTACTGTGGAGTATGTTATACCTCCAAGGCTTCCCGGCACTACCCAGGTAATTGTATCAGCACCGGGTACGAATGAGACTACCACTTACACTGTAAATTTCGGCATTCTAGGTGCTGATGAAGATGCTTCTCTTGCGGGACTATTTGTGAATGGCGAGCCAGTGGCAGATTTCGATGTTAATCAATACGAGTATTCGTTTGAATTACCCTTTGCCGCTACATCGCAGCCATTTGTAACGGCAGTTACCAATAATAACAGCGCCACACTGACGGTTAAACAAGCCACTGAAATACCAGGTACTGCTATTGTCACAGTGCGAGCAGAAAATTATGTTGGCAAGCGTAGCTATAAAGTACATTTTACTAGGGCCGATCCTGATGGCAATACAGCATTAACTGATATTTTGGTCAATGGGGAATCTGTTGATCTTGAGCTTAATGGAAGTGATCAGTTCAGCCTGGAGTGGAATCGAATTGGATTGCCAGAAATAGATGCTGTCGCAGAAAGCAACCTTTCTACTGTGGCAGTGGACATGCCAGAGAGCTTGCCAGGTGTAGCGGTTATCACCATAGCAGCGCAGGATGGCTCTTCTCAGACATACGAAATAGAAATCATAAGAGGGGTAATTACTTCAATCGATGATGATTTGCGAAACCAAATCAAAGTTTACCCCAACCCAGTAATAGAGTATTTGCAAGTAGAGGTGCCCCAGCTTAGAGACTATGGGCTATATAATCTTAATGGTATGCTCATAGATCGGGCCGATGTGCGGTTAACAAATGGGCAGATTGACATGAGCCAACTGGCACATGGAGTTTATATTCTGAAAATAACTTTTGGTAAGGATCAGGTGGCTGATTTTAGGATTATCAAGCAATAACCGATTTGAAGCCATGAGAACCAACCAGCTTTTTGCATTGCTTTTGATCGGTGTTTGTCTGCCCCTTAGCAGTATGGGGCAGACAGTAACTGATACCCTGTATTTTGATTTTGGGCAAAGTGGTAATACAACTTCAAATCCCGATGCAAATGGTATTTATTGGAATAATATCACTAATCCCTATCCACCTTCCAGTACAGTTCCATTGATTAATGCCAGTAATGTGGCAAGGTATCAGCTTGAAGTGATTGACGGGTTTGATGATTCTGGAAACTTAGGTGGATTATCCAGTCCGAGTACAAGCTTGTTGGATGAATTAGCCCTTTCCAGTGTAACAGAAGATTATTTTTTTGTAGCTACAACTACCACTCCTGGCATCCTGGAGTTATCAGGATTGGAAGACACCATTGGCTATCGATTTACTTTTTTTGGAACAAGGGCAGCCGCTGATCCACGAATCTCCGAATATTCTCTTACCGGTATCAATAGTTGGACAGGCACGTTGCAAACCACAGGTACAGGTATCGGAAATGGTGGATATAATGGAAATAATGATGAGGTGGTCGTTTCTGATATTATCTATCCAAGTTCTGGTAGTATCAATATTGAATTAGCATTGACTTCTACCGGTACATTGGCTTATCTAGGTGCCATGAAAGTAGAAGTAATACCCATAAAATATTTTTATACTGATTTCGGACCTGATGATGTAACCAATGGAAATGAAACCTCAAATCCTGATGCCAATGGTACTTATTGGAACAACATGACAAATAATGGGAATGGTAGCACTTTAGCATTAGTCGATCACCAAGATGAAGCATCTGATTTGATTATAAGTGTAACCAGTAATACATTTTTAACAAATGGAATCAATCACGGTGGGCTTGAATTTCCAGATGCAAGTTTGCTATCAGATTTTGCTATTAATACGGTCACCCAGGATTATTTCTTTACTACATCTTCTGAATCACTAGAGATATCCACAGGCTTTGCTAATGAGGGCTATGTATTTAGTTTTTTTGGTACGCGAGAGACCACCATAGCCCGAGAGACACAATATGACCTTAACGGAAGCAACAGCTGGTCGGGTATTTTAGCCACATCGGGAGCCGGTATCGGTGATGGTGGTTATGATGGTAATAACGACACCATCCTGCAATCTGATACGGTCTATACCAATGCCCAGGGTGTGATTGAGTTATCGATATCCGTAAATACCGGTGACTTTGCTTACCTAGGCGCTATGAAGATGCAGAGGGTCGTATACAGTCACACATCGGCGATTCCATTGCCGGTCACTTGGCTACATTTCGATGCTTATCCATTAGAAAGTGAAGGAGTGAAGCTTGCCTGGGGCACAGCGACTGAAGAAAACAATGACTTCTTTGAAGTACAGCGATCTTTCGATGGAAATAGTTTCGAAACCATCTACCGAATGGCAGGTGCAGGCACAACTACTGTTCCCCAGAATTACCAGTGGGTCGATAATAGACCACTCAATGGCCTAAATTATTACAGAATAAAGCAGACGGATTATGATGGCACATTTGCATATTCGAAGCTGGTAGCATTAAAGTATAATGCTCAGCATCAAGTATTTGTGCAGATCTTTCCCAATCCTACTTCCGATTTTCTATCGGTGAAAATGGGTCAGTCACCACTTTATCCCTTGCATTATTCGCTAATTGGTATGGACGGGAAAATTGTACAATCCGGACAAATATTTGGCCCTGATCATCAACTGAACATCAGCCAATTGGGCACAGGGGTCTATGTACTTGAAGTCTTGAGTGGTAGCTATGTATACAGGCGTAAGGTTATTAAGCGGTAGGGCATTTAGGAGTAGCTATTTTATTGAGGGTACCATTTTTTGGGTGTTAGGGTACCAAAATGTATCAAAAAGCATCAAAAAGTATTTGTAACTTATTGATAGTCAGCTGGTACCCCAAATATAAATTTTTCAAAAGGGGGTACCAATAGGGTACCATTTTCTTGATTTTGATTGGTTTTATTTGGTAGCTTAAAATGAAAAAAGCCCCTAAATCATAAGAATTAGAGGCTTTTGATTGCTATGCAGCTTAAAAAGTCGGGGTGGCAGGATTCGAACCTGCGGCCCCCTGGTCCCAAACCAGGTACACTAACCGGACTGTGCTACACCCCGTAGGCTATACATCACTAATGATAGTCTAACTTAATTAACAATATTTTTTATAAGTATCCTACTGATACATCTTAATAAGAACCGGCGGCTCTTCCGATTCTAAATCGGAATACACTAACCGGACTGACTGGCCGTCCGCGAGCTACACCCCGTCCGTAATGGGATGCAAAAGTGTATTATTTTTTCAAAATCACCAAGGTTAGTGGACTGTTCTTCTAAAAAACTTTCATTCACAAAATCCTGTGTCTATTTTATCATTTAATGGGGTAATTTCAGGTTCAATTATTGAATCAACTTGTTTGTTTATTTATGCTTACTATCAAAAATATCTTCTGGGTGCTGCTGTGCCTTACACTGTCGGCTAAAGCACAGATTACCTCACCTGAACAATTCCTGGGACACAAGCCCGGAGCTGATTATAAACTAACTACCTACGAGCAATGGGTCGAATATCTTAACATTCTTGATGAGGAGTCGCCTCGCATTCAATTGGGCGATATGGGTGAAACCACTGAAGGGCGTAGAATGATCTATGCGATTATATCTTCTGAGGCTAACCTGAACCAGTTGAACCAAATCAAGAACGCGGCAAGAAAATTAAGTTTACTTGAAACGGAATCCCCTCAAGAGGCAGCAGCATTAGCAAAAAGTGGCAAAGCTATCGTATGGATAAGTGCGGGGTTGCATTCCACAGAGGTTGCTCCTCCACAGCACCATTTTCAGCTTCCATATGACATGATCACCAGTGAGGATGAAACTATACGTATGATCAGAGATAGTGTGGTATTGTTGCTTCCGATTGTCAATCCCGATGGAATGACACAGGTAGCTGAATGGTATCGACAAAACCTGGGTACGGATTATGAAGTAAGCCCATTACCCAAACTTTATAATCGTTATGCTGGCCATGACAACAATAGAGATACCTTTATCGCTAACCTAAAGGAGACTCAAAACATCAACAGAGCCATCAATGAAGAATGGTTTTTGTCAATCTTTTATGATCAGCACCAATCCGCACCTTTTCCAGCCAGAATTTGGATTCCGCCAGGACCGGAACCTACTAATCCAAATAAGCACCCGATCATTATAAGGACTAAAAATCTAGTTGGCTCCGCTATGGGTAAAGGGTTGGAAGAAAATGATCAACCTGGGGCTATTTCAAGAATCGCATTTGATATCTGGTATCCGGGGTATATTGATGGCCCTGCTATAGAAGGGCATAATATACCTTCCATTCTGACAGAGACAGCTCTATACAAATACGCTACACCGAAAACCTATACCATAGATGATTTCCCTGAAGAATATAAGGAACTACGAATGGGTGTCTTTTATCCAAGTCCGTGGAAAGGCGGTGAATGGCATATTGGAGATGCAGTAGCTTATAACCTGACCGCCAGTAAAGCATTGCTGGAAGCGGTAGCAAAGTACAAGTTCGATTTCCTTTATAATAAGTACAAGATGGCACAAGACGTGGTTTCCCGTTTTGAGCAGGAGGGGCCATATGGTTGGATAATACCGGCAGCACAAGCAGATAAAGGTACCATGGCATTAATGCTGGAAAGAATGATGGGTAATGGGGTTCAGGTATTCCAGGCGCAAAAGGCAATTGGTACAGAGGGTGCAAGCATTAGAGAGGGTGACTTTATTATCCCAACCAATCAACCCTTTGGATTGTATGTGAAGAATATTATGGAAAGCCAGGATTATCCTGACCTCAGGAAATATCCACATTTATGGCAGGGAATCAGCCGCATGGTTAAGTGGGACGGAGCCCCATTTTTACCTTACGATGGGGTAGGGTGGACCTTGCCTGCACAAATGGGGGTAGAAACACGCACATTAAAGCAGCCTGTAGATGTTGAAATGAAAGCTTTGGAAAAATCGCCCAAGGTTGCTGCTGTTAAAGGCTCGGGTCGGTATATGGTAATTTCAGCTTCAGAGAATAATGCATTCAAACTAGCTAATGCAATGGTGCGCCAAAAAGGTACAAAGGTGGTTAGATCAAAAGCTGCAAATACCATAGATGGCACGGAGTTTCCTCCTGGCTCCTTTTGGGTTGATGCAAAATCAATGGATGCGGGTGCATTAGCAGAAAAGTATAATGTGCCGATTACCTTGTCTGATGAACAGATGTCGGGCAATTCTTTGAAAAAGGTTAAAGTAGGCCTGTATGATTCATGGGTAGCCAATATGGATGCCGGTTGGATCAAATTATTGCTTGACCAATATGGATTTGATTACAATGAGCTTCGAGATGAAGAAGTAAAGCAGGGAAATCTGCAGAAGACTTATGATGTCATTATCATCCCTGATCAAAGACCTGATCAAATCATTGAAGGACATAATGAGGGTGCTATGCCACCTGAGTATGTTGGAGGCATTGGAAAAGATGGTTTAGAAGCACTAAAATCATTCGTAGCTAATGGTGGAAAATTAATAACAAACAAGAGGGCGAGTCAATTGGCTATAGAGACTTTCGGATTATCAATTCAAGATGTACTGGCAGATAAAGATTTTGCGGATTTCACCTGTCCGGGATCTATTTTGAACGTTGATTATGATAATGGTAACTCTGTTGCGTATGGCATGCCAAAAAATGGGATAGGTTATTTTGCGCAGGGTATGGCATTTGAGGTAGAAGGATCAGAAGTTGAAGTAATAGCAAAATATCCTGCAGAAAATCTTTTGGTATCGGGTTGGCTAGAAGGGGAGGAGATTATTCAGGAGAAAGCTGCTGTAGTCAGGTCAAAATATGAGAAAGGCGAAATAGTTCTTTTTGGCTTTAATGTTCAAAACAGGATGCAGGCCTATGGTACTATCAAGTTGATGATGAATGCTATTTTAAATCCATAGCCATTTCAGAATTCTATATAAAAAAAGAGATCGTGGCAATTAGCACGATCTCTTTTTTGTACTTTCATTTATAAATTTACTCCTTTATTCCTTTCGGAATTTAAATACTTCCTGGCCAACCATGAGCAGATAAATGCCTGGTCTGTAGCTGGTCGTATTTATCTCCAATAATGCTTTTCTGTTGGTAAATGACTGCCAAAGTATTTTGCCGGACAGGTCACTAATCAAAATACGCTCGTCATTCAGCCCGGGCAATTCAACGATCAAACGATCTCTTACAGGGTTTGGATAGAACTTCACCTGTATTTCGTCTTCCACATCAGTGATCAATAGATTGTCGATTACATCATTGATTTGTATATCCACGATTTCTTCGAAAGTGAAAATGCCATCTTCTATCAATACTCTTAGAGTAATGGTTCTTAATTCTTCAAAATCAATGGCATCTTCATTTTCTACTATAATGAATCCATCTTCAGTGATGATAAAAGCGCCCTGAACATTTCCTTCCAAAATGGTGAATATGACATTTTCCAGGCCATCATCATCGATCACATTGATGTTGCCTACCGTATCACCTTTTGCAGGATTTTCATCAATATCAAACAGTTTGCCGGTAAGCTTTGGAGGATCATTTACATCTGTAACGTTTATGGTTATGTTGGCAGTAACGGTATCAACCTGATCTGTAGCTTCTACCACAAGTACCAATTGAGGGTTCACTTCAAAATTTAATGGGGTAGGGTTCTGCACTGTCAGCGTACCGGCATTGCTCATAAAGAAAGCACTATTGAGATTACCGGAGATAATGCGCAAGCTTAAGCCGGCACCATCACCATCTATAGCTTTCACTTTATCTACCAATGTGCCAGCAGGGCTATTTTCAGGAATGCTAAATACCTGATCTTCTATATATGGAGGTTCTTCTACATTGAAGATTTGAATAGTTACAGGAGCAGTGGTACTTAGATGACCATCTGAAACCCGCACATTTACCACAATTGTAGGGAAGTTTCCAAAGCTCGACCCTTCATAATCAAATGCCGCTGAGTCATTAATAGTAAGTACACCAGTCAGGGTATCTAAAGCCACGGCATTTGGGAAGCTTTGATTAACGATCTTGTAGGTTATTTCATTATTTCTAAGCGTAGGCTCACCATTGACCAGAATTACAGTGTCTGTAGCTTCTAAAGTACCAATTTGCGTGTTTTTGGGTTGATTTTCATTTATTGAAAAGGTCTGTGGGAAGAATTGTGGTTTGTCATTGACCAATTCAAATATATCATTGAGCTCGATGGTAATGGCTGCCGTTTCTGTAAATTCACCATCAGTGGCTGATACCTGCAGATTGAAGACAGGCGTTGTTTCAAAATCCAGCTGTTCTGTATTGTTGACCACTATTACTTTTCCGCTCAGGGCAAAAGCATCTCCGGTATTGCCTGAAACAATATTGAAAGTAAGCGCATCACCATCTATATCTTCAGCTTTTAGTGAGCCAACAGTGACATTGTTGGCACTATTTTCATCAATGGTATACGTAGAATCAGAAAT
This sequence comes from Cyclobacteriaceae bacterium, assembly GCA_965227155.1. Lineage (GTDB taxonomy): Bacteria > Bacteroidota > Bacteroidia > Cytophagales > Cyclobacteriaceae > UBA6059. Next base: position 239,407 of record OZ245731.1, on the reverse strand, counting down.
GGTAAGGCTTTCATTGACATTGGTAAGTCTGATGATAAAACGTGCAGTGTCGGCAAACTCTCCATCAAAAACCCTAATGTTGAGCGTATCTCTAGTAAAAGTCTCAAAATCGAAATAAGCGGCATTATTGACGAGGATAGTACCGGTATCTGCCAGGGCGTAGTTCTGCCCGGCATTGCCACTGACAATCGAGTAGGTAAGGTTTTCAGTATCTACATCACTAGCCTCGGTATCGCCCAAAACGGTATTCAGAGGAAGGTTTTCGGGAGCAGCAATGGTTTTGTTGGCGATGGTGGGCGCTTCATTTATATCTTTAATATTTATACTGTATGATGCCGTATCACTTTCTGTCCCATTTGATGCTATAATTAGTAAGTTAAAGCTTTGATTTACCTCATAATCTAATATACTATTGTCCTTGACTACCAAATCGCTATTATCTTGTATTTCAAAAGCAGCACTTTCATTACCTGATCTAATTGATAATTCCCAGCCTTCAAATTGGTTTTCATCTAATAATCTTCCAATTACTGTGCCGTTTGCAACATTTTCATCTACTTCAAAATCACCACCTTCAATCACTGATATTAATAAGCTGACATATACATTACCAATTGACTCTAAACTTCCATCACTAATTCTTATGTTTAAAACGAAATCCTGGTTATCAACTTCATGCAAAGCAGAAGCGTTGGATAATGATAGTTTACCGTTTGTTGAAACAGAAAAAATTCCTTCTGGGTCAGAAGAAAAAAGTTCAAATATGAGATTATCGTCTTCTGGATCATTACCATTTATTACTCCCAACTGATATCCATTTTCACTTCCAACAGGAAGAGAAAAATTTTGTCCGACAACAATTGAAGGTTGCTCATTGACATTATTAATGTTAACTAATATGTTGTCGTGTATTACATCTCCATCAACGCGGATCAAAACCCTCAATTCAATTGCTGGATTATTCTCATGATCTAGAAGTTCACTGTTATTAACATAAAGATTTCCAGTATCATCAATCTCAAAGACATCATGAAAATCACCTAACGGTTCAATTTGAAAAGCGATAGGATTTATTGATTCATCAATATCCAAAGTTGAAATCACTGTACCAGGCGCACTATTCTCATCTATGTTTAATTCATCATTGATAATTACATTTTGTTCATTTACATATGTAAATTTCCAAAGCTCCGAACCTAAAGTATTAGTTGCTCCTGGTATAAGAAACCCATCTTGATAAGTGTATAGGTCCTCAATAGGTGACGATCCTGGATAACCTGCTCTATCAAAATAGGGTCCGAAATATGTTACTAATTCAGGTTGGTTCTGTGAATGGTCAACTTTCCAAAGTGAATGATCTGAATGATTTGTAGTGAGTGTAAAAAAAAGTTGGCCATTGTTTTCTCGCATTGCGTATATAAGCCCCTCAAGATCTCCTATTCTTTGGGTGCCTTCAGGGGTTCCGTTAGTTTTCCATACTCCTTGAGTAAATGTAAAAGATGAGTTCGATGCAAAATAAACTAAATCACCAACCTCAGTAAAATGTGTTGGTCTTGCTCCGATAGATGGCCTATCAAGACTGTGGACGAAAGATGTGCCTTCAGCAGTTCCATCACTTGTCCACAGTCCATCACTTTTCAAAAAAGGTGAAGCTTCAAAGTATAGTTTACCATTGGCTGCCGTCAAATTTCTGATAGTAGAACTATTCGAACCTTCCTCAAGGTCAATAACCATGTAAGTTCCATCTTCTGTACCATCGCTGCGCCAAAGTTCTTCACCATGTTGCTGATCATCCGCTACGAAATACAACACTCCATCTAGATCAACTAGTTGTTCCGGGAACGATGAACCACCACCTGGTACAATGTCTTTAACAATACCAGTTCCTTGAATTTCACCATTGGAAGCCCAAAGTTCTAGACCTTTTTCCTCATTATATAATGCAAAGAAAATCCTATCTGAAGATTGAATAAAATCTGTATGTAAAACGCTGTTGGGGAGATCCACTATTTTATTTGTACCATTTAGCGTACCATCCGTTTTCCAAAGTCCGATATTAGATGTATTTGATGCATCAGGAAAATAAAGAAAGTCACCGGCAGATGTTAGATTGTACAATGAAAATCCAAATTCAAAAGAGGCAAGCTTTATAGTGCCTTCATTTGTACCATCAGTTTTCCACAGTTCACCATCTGTATTTTCAATATATAATTCTAACTTATGAGGAGTGATTGTTCTTGCATATCCAATATTATGATCTGTGACTAAGTCACTTAAGGGTATGGTACCCTCTGTTGAACCATCAGTTTTCCAAACATTAAATCCTAACTGGCTGCTACCAGATGTAACACCTGATGATTTCGCCCTAAAATACACTACTTCATCTATCAAAGTGAAGTCGTTTGGTCGCGATCCGTAAGAACCATCAATAAATGTTAAGTTTTCTCCTTCTGGAGATCCATTGAAAACGTATAATTCTGTTTCTGATAAAGCGCCATTATTACTAATAAAATACAAGTGACTTCCTGTTGAGTATAAGTCATTAGGTATCCAAAAATCACCATTATTATCCATGACAGCAGCAGTTCCATTTAAGGTTCCATCTGACCTATAGACCTTGCGATACCCATCAAGACTTTCAAGTACAAAATATAGTTGCCCATTGTGATCCATTAAGTTTTGTGGTCTTGAATCACCACCGAAATCATTAACCAGCATAGCTTCATCTGAGTTATTATCTATTTTCCATAACTCCTGGCCTACAGATCCACCTAGATTAGTCAAATGCCCCGAAAAATAAAGGTTGTTTCCAGATTTAGTAAGTTCCAAGGGTATCTGAAAAGAAGAAATTTCATTTACAACTTTCTCTATTCCATCTTTTCGATTGACGGTTCTCCATATTGATTTTAAACTGCTATTGAGATTTGTTATTACAAAATAGAATTCGTTATCTAGGTTAGAGTATTCTTGAATTATGAATCTTGTTGGGATATTGGCGATTAACTCAACTTCGTTGTTTTCATTTAATGCCCAAAGCAGTTGTTCATTAATATTCGATCCACCAGTTGTAAAATACAAAATTTCATTAACGGACATACTTATTCCAAACCAATTAGAAGCATCTGGCTTAAATATCATAGTAGTACCATCACTTGTGCCATCAGACTTCCAAAGACTACCTTCTACATTAAAAGTTAAAAGACCTTGGTGTTCCACTAAGTTTCTAGGTCTTTCAGAAAACTGTTTGAGAAATACAGTACCATCTTCAGTACCGTCACTTATCCATAAAGAATAAGTATTATTCGAATTCGTGACATTAAAATATAAATTATTACCAACAGAAGTAAGATCTATAGTTCCAAGATATCCCGGGCCTTCACTTGTTTCCTTTACAAGTTCTGTTCCGTTTTCTGTCCCATCGGATTTCCACAATTCGTATCCTGTATCTTTAGTATTAGCTACAAAAAATAGTATACCATTTACGTTTGTAAGCCGTCTTGGATCAGAGGAGTTATTGCCTGGATTGATATCCTTAACCATTACAGTGCCCTCTTTGGTACCATCACTAATATAGAGTTCAATCCCTTTTTCAAACTGAGCGGTAAAAAACAATTTATCTCCAACAACAGTCTGATTATCTACACCACTAGAGATATTTATTTTTGATTTGTTAATATCTTTTATCAACTCAACTTGGGCAAAAACAGGGGTTGTTATAAAAAAAATAAGAAAAAGCCTCACCCTTTGTATTAGGACGAATAAGATCATATGTTACTAGCTGAATGTTATAAACTATTAGTGAAGGAAAATTAATACAACAGTTCTTAAATATATATATAAAAATATAGAATAAGTACCAAAAAGTATATTATAGTAACATTTTTAATATGTAGCTTTTGGAAATAGTTATTAACTATGAGGTAATAGTATTTCACAATACTATTCCTTTCGGAATTTAAATACTTCCTGGCCAACCATAAGCAGATAAATGCCTGGTCTGTAGCTGGTCGTATTTATCTCCAATAATGCTTTTCTATTGGTAAATGACTGCCAAAGTATTTTACCGGACAGGTCACTAATCAAAATACGCTCGTCATTCAGCCCGGGCAATTCAACGATCAAACGATCTCTTACAGGGTTAGGATAGAACTTCAACTGTATTTCGTCTTCCACATCAGTGATCAACAGATTGTCGATTACATCATTGATTTGTATATCAACGATTTCTTCGAAAGTGAAAATGCCATCTTCTATCAATACTCTTAGAGTAATGGTTCTTAATTCTTCAAAATCAATAGCATCTTCATTTTCTACTATAATGAATCCATCTTCAGTGATGGTAAATGCGCCCTGCACATTTCCTTCCAAAATGGTGAATATGACATTTTCCAGGCCATCATCATCGATCACATTGATGTTGCCTACCGTATCACCTTTTGCAGGATTTTCATCAATATCAAACAGTTTGCCGGTAAGCTTAGGAGGGTCATTTACATCTGTAACGTTTATGGTTATGTTGGCAGTAACGGTATCAACCTGATCTGTAGCTTCTACCACAAGTACCAATTGAGGGTTCACTTCAAAATTTAATGGGGTAGGGTTCTGCACTGTCAGCGTACCGGCATTGCTCATAAAGAAAGCACTATTGAGATTACCGGAGATAATGCGCAAGCTTAAGCCGGCACCATCCCCATCTATAGCTTTTACTTTATCGACCAATGTACCCGCAGGGCTATTTTCAGGAATGCTAAATACCTGATCTTCTATATATGGAGGTTCTTCTACATTGAAGATTTGAATGGTTACTGGAGCAGTGGTACTTAGATCACCATCTGAAACCCGCACATTCACCACAATTGTAGGGAAGTTTCCAAAGCTCGACCCTTCATAATCAAATGCTGCTGAGTCATTAACAGTAAGCACACCAGTCAGGGTATCTAAAGCCACAGCATTTGGGAAGCTTTGGTTAACGATCTTGTAGGTTATTTCATTATTTCTAAGCGTTGGCTCACCATTGACCAGAATTACAGTGTCTGTAGCTTCTAAAGTACCAATTTGCGTGTTTTTGGGTTGATTTTCATTTATTGAAAAGGTTTGTGGGAAGAATTGAGGTTTGTCATTAACCAATTCAAATACATCATTGAGCTCGATAGTAATGGCTGCCGTTTCTGTAAATTCACCATCAGTGGCTGATACCTGCAGATTAAAGACAGGCGTTGTTTCAAAATCCAGCTGTTCTGTATTGTTGACCACTATTACTTTTCCGCTCAGGGCAAAAGCATCTCCGGTATTGCCTGAAACAATATTGAAAGTAAGTGCATCACCATCTATATCTTCAGCTTTTAGTGAGCCAACAGTGACATTTTTGGCACTATTTTCATCAATGGTATACGTAGAATCAGAAATGGTGAGGCTTTCATTGACATTGGTAAGTCTGATGATAAAACGTGCAGTATCGGCAAACTCTCCATCAAAAACCCTAATGTTGAGCGTATCTCTAGTGAATGTCTCAAAATCGAAATAAGCGGCATTATTGACGAGGATAGTACCGGTATCTGCCAGGGCGTAGTTCTGCCCGGCATTGCCACTGACAATCGAGTAGGTAAGGTTTTCAGTATCTACATCACTAGCCTCGGTATCGCCTAAAACGGAATTCAGAGGAAGGTTTTCGGGAGCAGCAATGGTTTTGTTGGCTATGGTGGGCGCTTCATTCACATTAGTCAAATCAATGGTAACCGTAGCAGTATCTGCATTGGTACCATCCGTCACCCTCACGCGCAGTTCAAAATCGGGATTGGTTTCAAAATCATAGGCAGCACTATCAGCAATGGTAAGCACACCATCATTATCGATAGCAGTAGCATTGCTGGTGTTGCCAGAGATAATTGAAAATGAAAGTCCGGAGAGCGGCGTATCAGGGTCAGTTGCAACTACGGTTCCGATAGTAGCACCATCCGCCGAATTCTCTGCTATGGTAAAGGTTTGGTCAGCAACTACAGGGATACCAATAAACTCATCCACATTGATAGTGATTGTAGAAGAAACCGGACTGGTACCATCGCTTACCTGAACTGTCAGCGTGTATTGCGGTGTAGCATCAAAATCCAACTGACTCGCATCTGCTACAGTGATCTGACCTGAGTTATTGATCGCAAATACAGTACTGGCAGGTGAAAAACTGTATGTAAGTTGTCTAAATGAAGGGTCCAGTGCGTCAGGATCAGTTGCTGAAACTGTACCAACTGCATCATTATTGGAAGCATTTTCACTTATTGAAAAAGTCTGGTTAGCAGGAATTACAGGGGGTTCATTTACATCATTCACAGAGATTGAAACTGTTGCGTTAGCAGTTAAGCTTCCCGGATCAGTAACCTGAACAGTAAGACTAAAATTTTGATTGGCCTCATAGTTGATATTCGATTGCACAATAATCTGACCCTGCGCGTTGATGTCAAAGAAATTATTTGGATCACCAGCGGTGATTGCATAGGTAAGGTTATCACCATCAGGATCTGTTGCTATTACAGCGTTGTTAATTGCAGTTCCATTGTTATTGATTACTACAGTACCAATGCTGCTATTTTCATCAATTCTCATTGATTGCGGATCTATACTTGGTGCTTCATTAGCGTCCGTAATATCGACTGTGAATGATGCCTGTATAGGTGTGGTATTGCCTGAGGTTGCAGTGATTTCTACTGTAATGCTATACTGAGGTTCGGTTTCAAAATCTAATGTTGCATTAGTAGCCACTCTAATTTCACCATCATCTGAATCGATTATAAAATCACCATTTGCTCCTGCTGCAATTGAAAATGTTAGAGGATCGTTTTCTGTGTCTGTTGCCAGCACAGTACCTACTAAATCATCATCAGCGGCATCCTCTGCAATCGTAAATGTAACTCCGTTATTTGTACAAACGGGGGATTCATTATCAGTAACATCAATCTCGACAAAGGCACTAGCTGTTAGTGGAGTGGGTAATTCATCATCAGAAACTTGTATTTCCAATGTATAATCTGGGTTTCCTGTGTCATTTAGCTGGCTGGCTATGGCAACAATTAATTCACCAGTAGAACTGTTGATATCAAAAGTACCATCACTATTACCACTAATAATCGAATAGCTTAGTATTTCACTTTCATCTTCATCGGATGCAGTTACTTGTCCAAATATATCATTGTCCTGAGCTGTGCTTAAGACTTGGAAGGATTGAGGTTGGATTGTTGGAGATTCATTGATGTCATTAATATTGATAGTAATTGTTTCTTCGGATTGATTAGCATTAATATCTTCAGCTCGTATTGTTAATATGTAAGATGCTGCTAATTCATGATTTAGATTTGTGTTGTCCTCAATAGTTATAGTACCATCAGTAGCTATACTAAAGATATTATTATCGTCTCCGGCTACTTCAGTAATAGTAAAATCATCTGATTCAGGATCAGTTGCAGTAATAGTTCCTATATTAAAATTATTTGACTCATTCTCATCCACATTAAAAACCTGATCAGGATCTATGGTCGGCGCCTGATTGATATCAGCAAATGAGCTACTAAACAAACCTCTTCCGTGAGTGGCTGCGACTATTTCAAGGTCTGATTCTCTTACTTGAAGCATATCCACTCGAACATTAGCAAACTGCTCATTAGCAATAGACCAGTTTGGAATATCATCAGATATATTAGAAGTTGTATAAGCACCTAATTCTGTTGCTAATACTACTTCGTTACTATTTTCTGGGTTATACAATGCCCACCTTATAGGCATATCTGGAAGATTGTCATTTTGGTCTTTATTGTCCCATGAGGTTCCTCCATCAAGTGATTCCCAAACAGAGCTCACTCCATAATTTGAAAAAGTAACTAATATTTGATCCTCACTCGCCCCTAATTCAATACTGCTTACGTTAGCTGTAGGAAAATTATTAGAGGTTATTTCAATCTTGTCACCATTAGCAGGATTCAAATTAGCATTCGGTAATATAAAGACTCTACCCGCTTGTGTGCCAATATATAATTTTGTGGATGCCGTTGTGTATGGAGAGGCTTTTATATGGCTAATATTAGCTCCAAAATCAATCCCAGCGATATCATCTCGAGTTGGAGTACCTCCAATATTCCTAAATCTACCTATTCCACTTATCAACTCTTGTGTAACCTCGTCCTTAGAATCACCATTCGTATATAGAATTTTTAGATTATCATCGTAATCTGCAGGATTTATAAACAAACCCGTACCCTGATCTTCTGAAATACTATTGAAATTAGCACCGCCATCATTAGAAACATAATATGAATTATATATATATGATGTTATTTGTATGTTAGGATCATTTTGATCTATAAAAGTGTATCCGCCATCACCTCCGGTAACCTCATCGGTTTCATCAATGCCAGAGGAGTTAAATCTTTGAGTTCCATTATCTTGTGTGCCTGCTAAAAAATAATCAGTACCAGCTGTTGGATGAATAGCTACAGAATAAAATTGAGTTACGTTGTAGTCTTTATTTCTTGACTCTATTGTTGGGACAGCAATATTCATATTTGATGAGAAGCTTATGCCTCCATCATGACTAAATAAGGCTTGAGTATTGTCGTTTGGATTAAACGCTATATTGTGCTGGTCAGCATGAACGTACTGTAAATCAAAACCTCCATACCAATGTGATATTTGCTCCCAGCTATTACCTTGATCTATAGATTTATAAAGGTCTATACCTCCTGCATAAACTATATCATCGTTGGAAGGATCAACTTTTAAAATAAGATTATACCATGCCTGCCTTCTAGTAAAATCATCTGGAGGAAATTGATTATCAGGATCTGCGCTCTCTTCACTTACTGGCTCTTCAAAAGCATCCACATCAGAGTCTGAACTTGATGACCATGAGTTTCCTCCATCATTCGTTCTAACTATTTCATATGCTTTACTATCATTTTCAACTACAGCATAGATTTTATTTGGATCATTGTTTGCAGTTGCAATTTCAACTCTACCAGAGAAATCATTTACATTAGATTGAAAAACCTTAACCCAATTTATACCATCATTTGATTTAAAAATTGCGCCCCCACCTACTGCGAAGGAGTTTGATTGACTTCCTGCCCATAAGTTATTATCACTATCTATTTCTAAATCAGCAATGGCGTACACATCACTATCAATAGATGGACTTACTTGTGAAAAATTCTGACCTCCATCAGTGGATCTATAAAGTCCATTTTCACCATGAAAGAAACTGGTAGGTTCTCCTTCATAATTATTGCTTTTAGTTCCGGCATATAGAACTCCACTACCTGACTCATTTCTAACGATTAAGTCATTTACATAATGAAAAGTATTTGTTGCATTTAATTGATTCCAAGTTGTTCCTCCATCTGTGGACTTCCATATACCTAAGCCTCTACTTGCCCCAGTTCCCCATCCTTCACCAGTACCAACATAAATAACTTGTGTATTCGTTGGGTCGAAAGCAATGCTTGTAATTGCTAAATTATCCCATGTATCGTCTACTTTTGTCCAAGAGGAAGTAGGATCAGTAATATCATTATTATACCAAAGTCCGCCAGTTACACCACCTGCCCATACTTTTGTTCCATTAATATCATTTGGGTCCCAGGCCAAAGCTCTCGTCCTGCCTCCTACGTTGTTTGGCCCTCTTTCAAACCACCTATTTGATGTTGTTCCCGGTAAATCAAAACTTGGCTTTAGTTTTCTACTTTGTATAATTTCAAGTAGTTTCTCCTTGGAGGGTCTTCCAATTTTGGGATCCATGGTCATAATGAAATCCAATTCCCACCCTAGGTCAGGCCTATCATATTTTGGAAGGTAAGTATAATCTTTATTATAATGCTGGCCAGAGTTGAATTGGTGTTTGGACAACATTATCTCATAAGCTTCTCTTTCTGGTGGAACATCAATTTGTGATGGCTTCAAAAAGTATAATGCTGAAATGGCAGAAATTGCTAATAATAATTTGTACTTCATTTATTTATAGGCTTTAGGAGGTCGCTCTTTGAATGAATCAATCCGAAAAGTTACTACCTTATCGTTTAATTTAAATAATAATTCACCAAATTTTGGAGTATGAATAGATTTTTTTGAATTATTCATGGATTGACCCTCGATTTTCATCTCCCTAGGTGCTGTATAATTCGATCTTAGAACAATAGTATCACCCTCTATTGTAGCTTTTTCAAAGCTAAGAGGTTCATCATTGATAGTCAGCGATATAGGTTCCATTTGATCGGCATATTCCGATACCAGTACAAATTCAAAATGAATCCCCCTGACACCCATTTGACCACCAGCCCACCGGTTCCAGTAGGCATTTATGAGTTGAGGCTCTGCCACATCCTGCGTGGGAGCATTTTTACAAGAAAATAAGACCAATACTAAGTAGAGGAGGTTTACCATTTTCATCAGTTTTACAAATTAAAAAATATTATTCATCAGATATAACCTGGACACAATTTCTTAGCCAAAGTTTAAAGTTTGTGCAATTCCAACTATTCAGTAATTTTCAATGTTAAGAGGTTCAACTACTCAATCACTAACCAGAATTATCCTTGGGCAATAGTATTTCAGTTCAATTCATCAGTTATTGTTTGCTACTGCTTATGCTTTCTGCATGTATAGAACCTTTTGATTTTGAGGTGGATAAAACAAGTGGAACCCTAATCATCAATGGTCGCATCACCAACAGCAAAGGCCCTCATTATGTGTATATCAATCGTACTACAGCCGCAGATAGTATCAGAAAGCCGGAAACAGGTGCTGTAGTAATGCTTCATGAAGAAGGCGGCAATACCTACTCACTTTTTGAGGAATTGCCAGGTCAATATATTCTACCCATTGGCCTAATGAATGCCAACCCAGGTTTGAATTACCATATCGCCATAAACCTATTGAATGGTGAGGTTTACGAGTCAAAACCTGACCGCATGCCTGAGGTCACTGCCCAGGATAGCCTGTATGTGCAGTTTGTTTTGGAGGAGCGGGTAAACGAAAATGGAGTAACACTACAGAACTATTTCCATGAGGCCTACATTGATAGCCGCATTCCGCAAACTGATAAACCGCTTTTCATTCGTTGGGAAGTACAGGAAACTTACCAGTTGTTTCCGGTAGACCTGGAAGAATTCAATGAAATCGAGCCTCCGCCATGCTACATTACTGATTATCCTGATCCGCAAAGAATTAACCTTTTCAACAATTTTGAATTTGATGCAGGTACTTTTCGCAATTTATTGGTTGCCAAAAGGCCTCTGAATTATGCTTTTAAGGCGCTATATTTCACAAACCTGTATCAATACAGCCTTTCTGAATCGGCCTACACCTATTGGGAAAATATCGCAAAAAACATCAATCAGGCTGGTTCTATCTTTGATACACCTCCCGCCACAGTTCAGGGTAATATCTTTAATGTCAATAACCCTCAGGAGGCAGTTTTTGGGTATTTTGAAGCAGCAGCGGTTAAGGTACAACGGGTTTCCGTATCGGATGAAAGTGCACCTATTGAGGTAGGGGAGAGATGCCCTTATGATGCCGCCCGACCCAATCTCAACCAGTACGAACCCCTATGCCAGGACTGTAATATTTCACCAAAAAGCATACCCAGGCCGGAGTATTTTCCCTAATAGTAGCAGACAACTTGTGACGACATTTTCTGGTTAGTAAGGATTATTTGTTTTACTTATGCCCTATGAAAGCCCTGAGGATTTTTGTGTGCATGGTCTTGATTGCAACTGGAGGCTGTATTGAAGAGATCGATGTGGCTACTGAACGGAACGCCGGGCAACTTATTATTACCGGTAGGGTTACGAATAATCCGGGGCCACATTATGTGTACATTTCTCAAACCAGCGCTTTGAATAGGGTAGCTGAAGCGGTAGGCGGTGCTGAGGTAATACTACATGATGATGACGGGAACCGTTACTTTTTCCTTGAAGAATTGCCGGGGAAGCATTCATTAGCAACTTCAGCCTTTAATTCCATTCCCGGGAAATCATATTTTCTGGAGGTTATTATGCCAAATGGCAAAAGATACCTTTCCCAGGTAGAAAAAATGCCTACACAACTCGCCCAGGATCAACTCGAAGGTGAATTTAAATCACTAACACGTATCAATAGTTTTGGTATCGAAATTTCCAACCCCTACTACGAGGTGTATCTGGATAGTGAAATTCCAGAGGCTGAGTCCCCTCAATTTTATCAATGGGTGATAGAAGAGGTATTTGAAATTATTCCTACGGATTTTCCTGATCCTTTTGGCAATGTACCTGACCCTTGCTATCTGGCTCAACCGGCAGATGTCCAAAGGATCAATATTTTTAGCAGTTTGGAGGAGCGGTCAGGCTTAATTGAAAATAGACTGATATCACAGCGATTGGTAGATTATGCCTTTTTAAGTCGCTACTTCATCAATGCCTACCAGTACAGTATCACCCCATCTGCGTATGATTATTTGAGCAAAATTCGGACCAATATCAATCAGAGCGGTTCTATCTTTGACATTCCACCGGCTACCATAGTCGGCAACATGTATAATCCTGATGACCCGGATGAGGTCGTCTATGGATATTTTAGTGCAGCATTGGAGCGGGTTAGTCGCAAACTAGTGAGAGTAAGTGATTTACCGTATCAAATTGTTAATCCCTGCGCGTTTGATCCTTTCAAAAGAAGAAACGAATACCCAACCTTCTGTCTGCGATGCTTCGATGATCGCAAGTCTATACCCAAGCCGGATTATTTCTGATAAATTATAATGGGGTAATACGATAACTATGGTCTATCAAGTTTACAGTAATGTCAAACCGTCCGCCTGAAATTGGAATATTGCCACCATTAAAAGTAAGCAGCCCATCCTCATCAGCATCACCAAGGCTGATATCCCAGCTTTCATTGGCCCGAAATCTTATGCTACCTGACTCCAGAGCGATATTGCGAATATGGTAAATCCATGGGTTTAAGGGGTCTTGCTCCATGGTCATGTCAGCTGACCAGTCTAAATCTCCTACAACCGAAAGAGAATTGATAGCTTGAATTTGAAATTCCAATGTCTCAGGATCAACATAAATATACTGTAGCCCGGAACTTACATTTATTGGATTTCCACTGGCTTGCAAATTGCCATTCCCACCATCTCCATACATTGTATTTTGAGTATCAGTAAAGCGGAAACTCCCTTCCTTAAAATAATGAATCAGTTCCCAACCCCTATTTGATCGCTTCAGGTAGTCAGCACCCGGATTGATGAAATTAATCGCTGTGCCTTCTATTTTAAAAGGTGCCATACCTTCTTGCTGGTCAGCACAGTTGTCAGCCAATGAAATGGTTAGTTCATTCGTGATATCGTCAAATTCCAATTGGTAATTTCCAGAGGGCAGCTCTGAGGTTACAATAGTTTTTTCCAGCCGGGTGTAGTTCACAGTGTCGCAGCTAATGGGTATTAGGACTGCTTGATCAATCCCACTCAAGGTTATATTGCCGCCCCAATGACATTCCCTAAAACCAAGGTCTGAAGTGAGTAAAAACTGACCTCCTTCTTCTAGTGGCACGCAGTTACTTCCCCAAATGTGGTCATCAGTTTGAGCAAATAGAATAGGTTCCTGCCATTGTGTGGATGTACCCAAAAACCATATCCGTTCATAATCTTCCTGAAATGCCTGTGGTGGAATGTTCAGAAATGTAGAGTTGGCAGACTGGAAATCATTGACATCAGTGACCGTTACAATAATCGAATACAGATCAGCTTTGAATGGTGCCAATGTTACAAAGAACTGATCCGTAACGGGTTGCAGTTCCCCTTCCATAAATTGAACCGGTTCTCGACTAATTGCCCGCAGTACTCTGATGGAATAGCGCTTAAGATCTATGCGCTGGTTATCTATATTGATCACGACCTCTACGGGTCTATCTTCTACAAACTCGCTACTGAAGTTTGGTTGCGGGCTTATGCTGATACTTACCGGCCTTTGGATTAATGGTAAATCGACAGGTTCATTATCACAACTCCATATCACCAGGGTGATCAAAAGAATCAAAGAATTAAATCGGAAAGCTCTAAGTCTAATCATTGCGTATCTAACAAAACTACATAGCATTTAACCTTATATCGATGAAAAAACTTAAAGAATATGGTAAGTGACATTTTTTGACATTAGATTTTCATTATGAAGAAAGAATGTCCTTCGTGTGCTATGGAAATAGATGCTTCTGAGTCAGTTTGCCCTATATGTCAGTATGAATTTCCCAGACAATCAAGACCCATTTCATGGATTGCGATTGCGTTGGTTATTCTATTCATCTTGTTTTGGCTTCTTTAAACTTTCTTTAATCTGGTGGTTAATAATCCCGCAGTGATGAGCATTGAACCGAAAAACAACAGTTGAGGTATTATGCCAAACCATTGTGCGATAAATCCAAACCCTGCGGCCATCAATGTAAAAAGACCTATTGTTGTATTGGCTATGGCTACATATGTAGGCCGCTCGTCCTCAGGTGCATAGTCAATCAGATAGGTTTTTCTGCTAAGCCTGGCACCGGCGTAGGCTAACCCATTGATTAAAAACAAAGGGATACTCGCATAAAAGCCTAAATTTTGTGTGGCAATAAAAAGAGCATACCCTACTCCCATCAGACCAATAGCCACACATATTTTCATCAAAAAAAGTGTAGATCGATCGGCAAATCGGCCCCAAATAGGACTGCTAATGACCTGCGCTACACTTCCAACTATGAGCAGTATACCCAGATTTTCAATGCTGTTATCATTCGTACCGCTCAGGATAACGTAAAATGGAGTCAATAAGGGTATGGCCATCAATAAAGCCCGTACCAAAAGAAAATTTCTAAAATCGGTTTGTTTTTGAAGTAATGCTAATCCGGCTTTTAATTCATGCTGGGCATTTCTACCCCCTTGCGTGGAACCGCTAGCCTCATCGATGAAAGCAAAAACCAATGCGGCTACCAACCATAATGCCGCTACCAGCAGAAACAACCCCGCGAAGACAGCTTTATCATCAGTATCAGATATAAAAAAAATGAGAATCGCACTAGCGGCAATGGCTAGTATTCCACCAAATGTAGAACGATAGCTAAGCATCTGTCCGCGATTGCCCTTAGGTATGGTTTTACCGGTTACATCTTTAAAAGCTACCGAGGCAATACCACTGGCAAGGCTGAAGCATAATAAAAGTATGGCAACAAGCCAGTTGATGTATGCGTGATCTGTTGTGAATATTAACACGCCAGCAATCAGCCAGCAGAGGCCCTGTGCCAGCGCAGCAAATACCCAAAAGAACTTTCTTTTAGGTCTTGTCCGAATACTGCCGGCCACAAAAAGCTGAGGTAGCAATGAGCCTGCATCTTTGATCGGCACCAACATGCCAATAAGCATTGCCGGTGCCCCCAATAACTGGAGAATCCAGGGTAAGGTAAGGTTGGGACTGATGAGTTTTTCAGCCAGTTTAGTTAAGGAACCATTGACAATATTGAGGATAAAGTTCTTGGGCACATCGGTACAGTCTTCATCAGGGATGGTGCTACAACTCCTTAATTCTTCATCTGCTAAAAACTCGTAAGCCCGATTTGTAATGGCATTCATATGTTTCTACTAACCGGGCAGCCTGAGTTATGTTCCCTTCAATCCTCGTTTGCGGGCAGTACCTTTGAGCGCACCTCACCAAAGCCTATCCTCACTTGATCGTTTTGTGCATGTGCCCGCATGATTACCGTATCGCCATCATGAATAAACTTCCTTTCGGTACCATCCGGCATAGCTACAGGCCTGGTGCCCTTCCAGGCGATTTCAAGCATAGATCCGAAGCTGGATGGCTCGGGTCCACTGATGGTGCCTGAAGCGTACATATCACCCACTGCTATATTGCAACCATTTACTGTATGGTGCGCCAGCTGTTGAGCAATGTTCCAGTAAAGGTATTTGTGGTTGCTTTGACATACTATTTTCTCCTGTCCAGCTTCCAGGGCAATGCCCACCTCCAGGTTTATATCAAAATTACGTTGCCCCTCAAACTGCAGGTATGGCAACACCGGCACATCCTGCTTTGGCCCCTCTACGCGAAATGGCGCCAAAGCTTCAAGCGTTACTATCCACGGGGAGATGGAAGAACCGAAATTTTTACCAAGAAAAGGTCCCAGTGGCACATACTCCCAGGGCTGGATGTCACGGGCAGACCAATCATTGAAAAGTACCATGCCAAAAATATGATCTTCTGCCTGCTCCAATGGTACTGTATCTCCCAACTGCGTTGACTTGCCTACTACGAATGCCATTTCCAGTTCAAAGTCAAGCCGCTTGGTTGGTCCAAAATGGGGCATATCTTCATCCGGGTTTTTCGCTTGTCCTTTCGGTCTTTTGATGGGCGTCCCACTCACGATGATAGAAGACGCCCTGCCATGGTAAGCTACCGGCATATGTTTCCAGTTGGGAAGCAAGGCATTGTCCGGATCTCTAAACATGGAACCAACATTGGTCGCATGTTCTTTGGAAGAATAAAAATCTGTATAGTCCCGCACGAATACGGGCATCAGCATTTCCACTTCTTTGTAATTAAAGAAAGCTTCTTCGCAGTGGTAATCCCGCTCCCGTAGTTCCGCACATTCCGTACTTAATAGCTCCGCAATTCTATTGCGAACGTTGTTGGTTATTGGTTTGCCCAGCGCAATGAATGCATTGAGCGTATCATGAGCAAAAATGCCCGGGGGCAGGTCTAGATGATGGAAATAGCCATTTTCATGTAAAAATTGCAGGTCCAGAACTTTCTCTCCGATTGCAGAACACGCCCTTGGGCTGTGGCCTGCAGTTTTAAAAATGCCAAATGGAATGTTTTGGATAGGGAAGTCGGAATTCTCCGGAACTTCCACCCACGACTGTAAGGTAGGATCGTTTGCCTGGATCATCATCTATGTGTTTAGGTTCTATACAAAGATAGAATGATCCAAGGCAATCGAAAATATTGAAGGTGTTTACTCAGAATAGTGATGTAGCTGGCGTTTTTTGAAGCTTCAATAGGTTTCTTGTACTTCGCTACATTGAAATTGAGATATCCTTTGCTTTATAGCTGATTAAAATTTTCCAAGGTAAACCAGCGTAGCTTCCAAAATACCATTGGGCAGCTCAAATCCCGCATAGAAGAAGCCTACGCCCAGCACCTTGTTCTTTAGGTTGACGCCTTTAATAGCAAGGGGTAGTGAGCTCACACTCGTTAACGTATAAGCCAATGCGAATACCACCAGCATGATCAACAGCAGTGCAGAATTTTCAAACCAAAGTATTGCCAGAGCACAAATAAACATAGCAATAACCCCAAGTCTGACAGACATATGCAAACCTAGGTTTTCAGCAAGTCTACCCAGAGGTATCGCCAAAATAGCTGAGAAGGCTAAAATTACGGTAGTTACCAAATCACCATCTATATCAGTGCCCAACAGGCTGTCAAAAGCCACCTGAAATCTATCGGGAAACAGATTGAAGAGCATGCTGGTGATCAACCCCAGGGCAAAACCCAGTACAATGACCATGGGGAAATCTGATTTTCCTGCTGAGGATTTTTCCTCCTGGGCGGCTACCTGGGAAGAAAGCTTATCGAACACTTCATTGGAATTCCTTTTGAGGAAATAACCGGAGATGCCAACAGCCACGCCACCCAGTGCGAAGGTAAAAGGTGCACCTAAATAGTTGATAACATCCTGTATCACAGGCTCAATTGCATAAATCAATCCGGAGATTACGGTAATTACCGCCATTGCGGTAGGCATTTTCTCGCTGGGCGCGAATAGTTCTACGGTAGAAATAGCAGGGCTGGTGAAGATACTCATCCCCACAAGCCAGGCGGTAACAGCAGTGGGTATCAATATGGTGGTAAACAGTCCTGGGTTAGGGTTTACAAATAGGGTGAAGGCTACTGCCATGAAAATCATAGCCGTGAAGCTGATACCAGCACTGATGATAGGCAGCCGGTGGCCGGTGCGCTTACGGTATTTGTCTCCCAATCGACCGGCGATAGGTGGTGTTACCACCAAAATAATCCCCTGGATGATGAAAAGCGGTAATGTAAACTGTGTAAGGTTGAAGCTTTCCAGCAAAATAGGCTGGTAGTTGTAATAGGCTATCCATCCGATTACTACGGATGCATAAAGGCCGCCTAAGCTGGCCAACTGTGGCCAAAGTATTTTAGATTGATCCTGTGGGTACGTTTGGTTGTATGTGGTATCCATATATTTTTTGGTTTTCACTATGTACGAAGCTCACTCCGGGTTTGGATTGATGGCACAGAAAAAAATTATAAAAGAGACTATGACAGTATCTAGAACCTGTAAAACGTGTAAGAGTTTAACCGCCGTTTTTGGCAGTTATGTTTAGCTTTGCGCTTCAAAATTTAACAGCAATACACGAAAATGGCGATTTCCACTAAGTATAGTCCTGAAAGCGTAGAAGATAAATGGTATCAATATTGGCTGGAAAAAAAATATTTCCATGCCAAAGCCAACCCCGAAAAGGAGCCATATAGCATCGTAATTCCCCCGCCAAATGTCACAGGTGTATTGCATATGGGTCACATGCTCAATAATACCATTCAGGATGTATTGATCCGTAAAGCCAGAATGGAAGGTAAAGAGGCCTGCTGGGTACCCGGTACTGACCATGCGTCTATAGCCACGGAGGCTAAGGTGGTTAAGATGCTACGTGAAAAAGGCATTAAAAAGAGCGATTTGTCCCGGGATGAATTCATGAAATATGCCTGGGAATGGAAGGAGAAATATGGTGGGATAATCCTTGAGCAGCTCAAAAAGCTGGGTGCATCATGCGATTGGGATCGCACCGCCTTTACCATGGATGATGATTACTACGATGCGGTAATTAAGGTATTTATCGATTTATACAAAAAGGGCTACATCTATCGTGGATTGCGCATGATCAATTGGGATTGTGAAGCCCAAACAGCCCTCTCCAATGAAGAGGTGATCTACAATGAAGATGGGGAAACAGCCACTTTGTATTCCGTAAGGTACCGAATTAAGGAAGAAGGGGATCAATGGCTGACCATTGCTACTGTCCGACCGGAGACCATTATGGGTGACTCGGCTATTGCTGTAAATCCTGATGACGAGCGCTATCAGCATCTGATTGGCAAGCATGCCATCGTTCCATTTGTGGAGCGGGAAATTCCCATCATCGCCGATAGCTATGTAGAGAAAGACTTTGGTACCGGATGCCTGAAAGTAACGCCTGCTCATGATCCTAATGACTATGAAATAGGGCAGCGGCACAACCTGGAAGTGATTGATACCATCAACCTGGATGGTACATTGAATGAAAAATGTGGCGTACCTGCATACGTGGGTAAAGACCGGTTTGTAGTACGAAAAATGGTGATTAAAGATCTCAAAGCAGCCGGACATTTGGTAGGCCAGGAAGATTTTACTACTAAAATTGGTCGTTCAGAGAGAACCAATACGGTTGTGGAGCCAAAGCTAAGCTTACAGTGGTTCATACGGATGAAGGAGATTTCCAGGCAGGCCCTGGATGCTGTAGTAAATGATGAGGTGAAACTCACGCCATCTAAATTCAAGAATACCTACACCCACTGGATGGAGAATGTACGCGATTGGTGTATCAGCCGTCAGCTGTGGTGGGGTCAGCGCATTCCAGCCTATTATTATGGTTCCGGGGAGGATGATTATGTGGTGGCAGCCTCAGCAGAGGAGGCCCTGGAATTGGCCAGAGAAAAATCGGGTAATGCGGCGCTATCAGCCGATGCACTTATCCAGGACCCGGATGTGCTGGATACCTGGGCATCCAGCTGGCTATTTCCTATTGAGACTTTCAAGGGCTTCAATGATCAGTATTTTGATGCGGCTAAAGGCAAAATCAACAAATCCGCTAATGCTGACCTCAACTATTTCTATCCAACCAACGTGCTGGTAACTGCACCTGAGATTCTGTTTTTCTGGGTAGCTCGGATGATCATAGCAGGATATGAATACCTGGACGAAAAGCCCTTTCATGATGTGTACCTCACAGGTATTGTAAGGGATAAACTGCGCCGCAAAATGTCTAAATCGCTGGGCAACTCACCAGATCCGCTTGAATTGATTAAGCAATATGGAGCTGATGGTGTGCGTACGGGCATGCTTTTTTCATCTCCTGCGGGAAATGACTTGCTTTTCGATGAGAAGTTGGTGGAGCAGGGAAGGAATTTTGCCAATAAGATTTGGAATGCCTTCCGGCTGGTGAAAGGCTGGGATGTAAAAGCCGGTGAAGACAATGCAGATAACCATACTGCTATCGCCTGGTTTGAGTCGAGATACAACAAAGCGCTGGCAGAGATCGAAGAGAATTTCAGTAAATACAGGATATCCGATGCACTGATGGCTACCTATAAGCTGGTGTGGAATGACTTCTGCAGTTGGTATCTTGAGATGATCAAGCCTGCTTATCAGGAGTCTATTGACGAGAAGACCTACGAAGCAACGATTCATTTCTTTGAAAAAGTGCTGAGGGTATTGCATCCATTTATGCCATTCATTACCGAAGAGCTCTGGCACGAAATTAAGGAGCGAGATGCTGATGACTGCATCATCATCGCTGCATGGCCAAAAGCGGATGCCTATGACGAGGCATTGTTAAAAGCAGCTGCTGAGGCTTTTGATGTGGTAGCAGCCGTACGCAATCTGCGCAATGAGAAAGGCATCAATCCAAAGGAGGCATTACCATTGGTGATCAGTAAGATAGGAGCAGAAAAGCTTTCACTTTTCTCAGGTACTATTTCTAAGCTGGCCAATTTGTCCGACCTGAGCCTGGGTGGTGATAAGCCCGAAGAGGCCCTTTCCTTTATGGTTCATACCAATGAATGCCATGTAGCCATTGCTGGTAAAATTGATGTGGCTAAGGAGATTGAAGAAATTAAAAAGCAGATTGAATACCAAAAGGGATTCTTGCAAGGTGTGCAAAAGAAATTGAGCAATGAAAGGTTTGTGAATAATGCACCTGAGCAGGTGGTGGCCATGGAGCGCAAAAAACAAGCGGATGCTGAGGCAAAAATCAAGGCCCTGGAAGAAAACCTGGCTAAGCTGGGTTAATCATGAACTGGGAGCTTGTAGTTGATATCATTGGTTGGATAGGCTCCTTTGAGGTGGTGGCTGCTTATGCTTTGATCAGCAGCCACAAGCTTACGGCCAGATCCATTGTTTACCAGCTGCTAAATCTAACGGGAGGTATTTTTCTGATCATCAACACAGTTTATTATGGTTCTTACCCCTCCACTTTTATCAATATAGTCTGGATGATCATAGCCATAGGTGCATTGTATAAGATCTGGAAAAGCTATCGAGATGAAGGGAAGCAAGCTGATTAAAAGGGCTTAGTTTATTCATGCCATGGGAGAGCTCTGCTCACATCTGGTCGCAGGTTACTTTAGCGATCCTACGAACTATCATAAATCAAGAGCGGACGCTACGACCGGTTTTTGATTATGCTAAGATAATTTTTTGTGTGAATTACCCTTATCCTCACCGTTTGTATTTTCCTTTTCACTGCCCTGATATGCCTCCAGGTCTTTCAGGTCTGTTTTTTCCCAAAAGGGCACTTTGTTGATCACTGCTGCTCTTGACATGATGTGGGCCGCCAGTGGAGAAATAAGGAAAATGAAGAATAGAATGGCAAATATTTCCAGGAAGACCATGATGTCGTTGTAATGTATGCCTACACCCAAAAGGATCAATAACACGCCAAGAACCACTGCTTTGGTACTTGCAGAATTACGAATGTAAAAATCCGGCATTCTTATCAAACCAATGGATGAAATGAGCATAAAAAGTGCTCCTGTAACCAGTAAAACCGAGCTTATTATTTCTTTAATCATCATCATTGTTTCCTTTTTTCTCAACCAGGTAATAAGCAAAAGTCATGGTGCCTACAAAAGCTACCAGCGACATGATAAGGGCTACATTGAGGTAAGTTTTTTCACTGGCTAATATGGAGTAGATCGCCAGCACAGCCAGAAAGTTAGCGGCCAGCACATCCAGTGCAATTACCCGGTCTGGTAGGGAAGGCCCTTTCATAAACCGAATGAGGGTAAGGATCATACTTACGCTCATGATGGCAATGGATATGTATGCTGCAATTGTAAAAATGCCCATAGGTTTAACCTTTTACCTTGTCAATTCTAATATTCGTCTTTCAAATCCATTCTTGATCATTTGTCGCATCCGCTCTGAATCACCATCTTTTACATATACTTCGTGTATAAATAATGTCTTTTTATCTTCCGAAATATCAATGCTCAGCGTACCCGGCGTTAGCGTGATAAAATTGGCCAGCAAAGTAATCTCCCAATCGGTCTTTACATCTAGTGGCACTGCGATGATGGCAGGCCTCATATGGTCTTTAGGCGTGATTACATCGTAGGCTACTTTTAAGGAAGCCAGCAGCACCTCCTTGAGGAAAAAGAGCACCAACCCCACCATACTTTTAGTTTTATCAAATGCTTCCTGGTTATAAAGAAATGAGATAAGCCAAAAGACAATATTCCAGCCAGTAAAAATGAGTAGAATCATAAAGCCTGATTTAGGTATGGTTGTATAGATTTCTACCGTAAACCAGGTCATTAGAATTGTAAGCAGTATGTTGATTAGAATTACCATCTGTTCATTTATTGTTATCGATTACGGCATCAATGTATTGCTGCGGTTGCAGTAGCTGATGCGCTGCTTCCATAGAAATACCTATCATCCAGTCGGGATAAAAGCTGATTACTATGACAAGCATAGTGAGCAGTATGCCAGGAATAACCAGCATGTACTTTTTTAGGAAAAAGCTTTTGCTGTCATATCGGATCTCGTTTTCCAATGCCTTTGGCGTTGGTGACCAGAATGCTGACCGCCAGATTTTTGACATGGAATAGAGGGTAAGGAAACCGGCTACCAAAGAGGCAGCGACCACCCAATAGGCTTGTACTTGTAAACCTGCCTTGGCCAGTACAAATTTTCCCCAAAAACCGGATAAAGGTGGTATGCCTGCAAGGGAAAAAGCTGATATGGCAAATAGTATCGTAATCAAGGGGAAGCGGTTATAAACACCTCCTAATTTTTTGAGGTGGTAATAGCCACTTGTTGTTTTTACCATGCCGCTGATGAGGAATAGGTTAGTCTTCACCAGGATATTGTGGATGATAAAAAATATAGCTCCTGCTATAGCAAGGGGCGTATAAAGTGCCAGTCCCATAATCATATAACCGATCTGGCTTACAATATGAAAGGATAGTATTTTCCTGAAATCTGACTGTGCTGCCGCTCCCAGCACTCCTAAAAGCATGGTAATACCGGCTATAAGGAGTAAAAAGGAATGTGTAAGAACTACATCATGCGTAAAGATTAAAGTGTAAAAGCGGATCAGGGCATATACGCCCACTTTGGTCATCAACCCGGCCATGAGCCCTGCTACTGAAATGGACGGGGTGTGATAAGCCGCCGGTAGCCAGGAGAAAAGCGGGAAAACTGCTGCTTTTATACCAAATCCTACAAAGAAAAATACGGAGGCTAGTGTAATGAGTCCGGGGTTTGGATGGTCAGGAATAGCCAGTGCCAGATCTGCCATATTGAGACTGCCGGTAAGTCTGTAAAGCATACCAATACCGGTGAGTAAAAAGCCCGAAGAGATGAAGCTAAGGATTACATATTTCACGGCACCTTCAAGCTGCGGCTTGCCATTGCCCAGTACAATCAATATAAAACTGGCAACCAGCATTACCTCAAACCATACGTACAAATTGAAAATATCCCCGGTCAAAAAGGATCCACATACGCCGAATACCATGATGATCATCAAAGGATAAAACCCATAGACTTTTCGCTTGGCTGAAATGTCGTGCAGCGAATACATCGAAATAACAAAGGCAATGATCGCTGAGACCAATACCATTAAAGCAGCGAAATAGTCGGCTACCAGCGTAATACCGAATGGTGCCGGCCAACCACCGATTTGCAATACCAGGATTTTTGCCTGGATTACAGCGTACAATAAATAAACTGCTGAAAGCAAATAAGAGGATACTGTAGTTAGGGCAATAACAATTTGCACCCTGGGGTATTTCCAGAATAACAGGCATCCTACGAAACCTGCCAGCAGCACCCACAAGGGCATTATTATCGTCAGACTGCTATCCATCAAGCCTGTCTGTAGTGTTTAGGTCATCAAGATCTTCTGTATTGAGTTGGGCATATACTTTTTTCAAGAGCACAATTACAAAGAGCTGAACACCGATACTGATGACAATGGCAGTCAAAGTAAGTGCCTGAGGCAGTGGATCAGCTGTATTTTGGATATCGATTGCCTCAGGTGAAAGTAGTGGCGGCGCACTTTTGGTAATCCCACCTACAGCAAAGAGAAAAAATATGGTGGCATATCCAAACAGGATCACACCGATAATGAGCTTAAAGAAGCTTTTCTGAAACATCAGATATACGCTTGCGGTAAATAATATGCCTATGATTAATGATATGATTAGATTCATTTTCCTATTCCTCGGTTAATAAAAAGGTTATCTGTAGCACCACACCAAACACCACCATAAACACACCCAAATCAAAAAAGATGGGTGTGCCTAATTTTCCGATCAGAGGGAGTTTTTCCGATACCCATAAGGGTGTCATAAATGCATCGCCCTTGATCACTGAAAACAATCCACTAACCATGGACAGTAGCAATCCCAAGCCAGCCAGTAGCATGGGTTTGATTTTGATGATCCTGGCAGTGATTTTATAACCAAAGGCCATGGTATGCAGCATGATAGGTATGGTAGCAATTAAGCCGGCAATAAAACCACCTCCGGGCTTATCGTGCCCCCTGAAAAACATGTAGATGGCAAATCCCAAAAACATAGGGATCAACGCCCGTAGTATGGTAGCCAATATCAATGTCCTCATAGCTTGGGCTTTTGTGGTTTAAGTCTTAGCAGGGCTACTATGCCAATCATGGTGATGGCCAGTACAGTAATTTCTCCCAGCGTATCCAGGGCACGAAAGTCCACCAGTATTACATTTACTGCATTGGCTCCCTTTCCGGCAGAAATGCTATTTTCCAGAAAATAGCTCTTGAGTGCTGAATTTTTGTCCTGATTCAGCGTAATGAAAGAAATGAGTGCCATCACTGAGCCAAAAGCAATAGCCACCGGTAAATATTTAATGCGTGATACGGATTGCTTCAAAGTGTATGACGGTAGCTTGTGCAAAATCAGGATCAACAAAATAAGCGTAAGCGTTTCAGCCAGAAATTGCGTAATCGCTACATCTGGGGCACTAAATAGCGTGAAAGCCAGGGCGATGCTGTATCCTATGATACCAAATGTGGCCGTCACGATCAGCCGTGAAGTGGTTTTAAAAAGGTAAAGTACAGATATGGTAATCAATGCGATGATCACCACCTCATAAATTTGAGCGTTGTGCCAAAGCTTTGCATAATCAAATTGTGCCAGAGCAGGTTGGTCTATGATAACGGCAAGGGCAAGTAGACAGAAGGTAGCCATGACCATCGCAATGTAATTTCTCAGGTAGCCATTTTGGACAGTGCGGGTCAGGAGCTTTGCCACCTCATTTATGGAATACAAAAACTGATCGTAGAGGTAGTCCCCTTGAAGCCAAGCAGGAAGGTGAAACTTTCTGAGTTTACCCTGGACAAAATAAAAACTTGCTCCTGCGAATAAAGTAAGTACACTTAAGGCCAGCACTGCATTAAATCCGTGCCAAAGCTTGAGTTTCATTGTCGGGCTACTGTTCATTGAATTGGCAGCAGACCAGCTTAATAGAGGTTCGAGGGTGATTCCTGGTATTAAACCAAAGATCAAACTCAAAGCCACAAGGACCAGAGGTGCGATTAGCAGGGTTGTATTAGCTTCGCGGATAGCCTTGTAATGAAGCGGCCCCTTTTTTATGATCGTATTATAGATAATTTCTATGCTTATGGCGGTGAAAAAAGTGCCCGAAAGAAACAATAAGCCCAGGTAAAACATGGCAAATGGATCATTGCTATGATACAATGCCTCATAAAGTGATTCTTTGCCCACAAATCCCAGCAATGGGATAACCCCAGCCATCGATGCAAGAGCAATGGCAACGGCACTAGAGGTGTAGGGCATTTTTCTTGCCAGATCGGATAATCCGGAAATGGCTCTAATGCCGGTTTGATGATCTATACTGCCGATAGCAAGAAATAAAGCGCCTTTGTACAAAGCATGGGCCAACACATAAATCATCACAGCATTGATAGCGGCCTCACCGCCTAAGCCCGTCATCATGAAAAAGATACCCAGGGCACTGATGGTGGTATAGGCCAGAATCTTTTTGAGGTCATCTGCCTGCAATGCCTGCAAAGCCCCCAGGGTCATAGTAATAGCCCCAACTAAACCTAAAAGAGTACCCCAAAGGTCGATATCGGTAAAGAGTGGATTCAAACGAAAGATGAGGTACACACCTGCTTTTACCATGGTGGCTGAATGCAGATAGGCACTTACCGGTGTAGGCGCTGCCATGGCATTGGGCAGCCAAAAGTGAAAGGGAAACTGTGCCGATTTGGTCATGGCCCCGATAGCAATCAGTATGATCGTAGTGCCAGTTAAATGGCTGCCATTTAACTTATGCGATTGACTTATGATAGCTGGTATTGAAAAGCCTGCATCAGTGATTAGGGCCAGCAGGATAAACCCAGACATAAGCGCCAGTCCTCCCCCTGCGGTGACCAACAAGGCCTGTCGGGCGGCTTTTCGGGATTTAGCATCTTTATTTTTAAACCCGATCAATAAAAAAGAACTGAAACTCGTAAGCTCCCAAAACACAAACAGGCTGATCAAATTGGCCGAAAGAACCAAACCCAACATGGCTCCCATAAAAAAGAGCAAAAAGCTGAAAAACCGAACCTTGCCAGTATCATCTGCCATGTATTTGATAGAATACAAGACAACCAGAAATCCCATGCCTATCACCAGCAAAGCAAAAAAGAGACTCAACCCATCCAGATGGAATGAAAGACTTATGTCTAAACTATCTATCCAGCTGATTTCGTTGTTGATGATTGAGCCCTGCATAATGGGCTCTAAGTGATAGCAGAGATAGCCAAATATTACAAATATGGTAATCAGTTGGCATGCATGCACCCATCCAGTGAACCGCTTTGGGCATAAAGCGGTAAACAGGCTCAGTAAGAATATGGCCAGAATGGATTGAAGCATTAAGCAATAAGGTTACCTACACCTTCTTAAGCGCATCAACCACATCCATGTTTTCATTATTTTCTTTTATTATCAAAAGGGGCGTGTCAAATAACTGCTGAGCAACAGATTTAGCCACACTACCCATCAGTATGGAAGCGCCATTGGTTCGGCCTTTAGAGCCCAAAAGCAACAGGTCTATTTCATGATCTTTTGTGCACGACGCAATGCATTCGGCGGGCTTATTGTTTTTATCGTAGATGTATTCCATTGTAATATCCGGTGAACCTGCCTGCTTAAGAAAAGAGGCTGCTTCCTCTCTGGCATTGTTTTCCATGATCTGAGCAAATTCTTCATGGTCTTTGCCTGACTTATGGTAACCCGATGGCACCTGATAGCTATGAAGTCCTACGAGTGAGGCACCGGATGCTTTAGCCATTTGTGCTGCTGCTGTGAGCGCTTTCATTGATAAATCGGAGAAATCAATGGCTACCCCGATTTTTTTTATCGGATAGCTATCTAGTTTCGGTATCAAAAGAAGTGAGCAGGCCGGCCGTTTGACCAACCTTTTGATTTCCACATTATGATGATCACTTTTTTTATGGCCTAAAACCAATAAATTGATATCGTTGGCTTTTCTAAAGATGGCTATTTCATCTTCAACATCACCTTGTTTTATATGGATCTCATGTTCAATTCCTTCCGGCACATTTACAGCAATGTTTTTAGTTAATTCTTCTTTATCAAATGATCGATTTTCAGTGCTTTCATTCACATGGATAAAATGCATCCTGTCTTTATCTAAAATTGATAAGTTCTGTTGTAGGAATGCAAAAATGTTTAGATCAGCTTCCGAAAAATCCAATGCTATTAATACAGGTTTCAATTTAATTGATGTCATATTTCTACGTTTGCTGTTATAATAACATAATATAATTCCCCAGAAAATCAAGTTGAAACACCATAAACGGTACCTGAAAAGGGTGATTGTATAGCAACCATATCTACCTTGAGGAGCATACAGCTTATGGAAGTAGGTTTAGCGCTGGCGATCTTAGGATTAGTTTTTGAGGTAGGTTCTAATTACCATATTATCCGAACTTAAAGTGATTTGAGGTACAATATTAGATGGTTTAGGAATCTGTTATCTGCTTTCTTTGTTTTGTCTAAAAATGTAAATTGCTTTAGCTATAGATCGCTTAACGAGTTTTTAACTAATGACAAAATGGAGGATCTTATAATATCCGCAGATACCTTAAGGAGTGCAAAATGCTCAGCAGATGATTTGAAAATTGATTTTGCGGTATATATGTATGATAAAAATCGTCTTTCGATTGGACAAGCAAAAAGAATTGCAGGATTGTCGCAAATAGAGTTCCAGAAAGAATTATCAAAGCGTGGGATTTCAATAAAATACAGTATTGAAGATATTGAACAGGACTTAAAGAATCTTGATTCCTTGAGTAAATAAGCTTAATGGTCATAGTTAGTGATACCTCACCTATTACGAACTTGCTTCAACTAGGTAAGTTAGATTTACTTCATAAGATGTTTGGTGATGTGGTGATTCCAAGAAAAGTATACCAAGAACTGATTGAAGATGAAGGCTCCGAAAGAGTATTGATTGATCAAGATTGGATAAAGGTTGTGGAGGTCAAGGACGTATCAAAGGTTTCTGAACTGGAAAACTTATTAGATTCGGGAGAGTCAGAAGCTATTATTCTTGCAGAGGAGTTAAAGGCTGATCTTCTTTTGATTGATGAATTGAAAGGAAGGAATATTGCAGAATCAAGAGGGATTAAAATAACAGGCCTACTAGGTATTTTAGTTCAAGCTAAAATAAGAGGCTTTCAAGAATCACTAAAGCCAGATTTGGATAGACTTAT
Organism: Cyclobacteriaceae bacterium; assembly: GCA_965227155.1. Classification (GTDB taxonomy): domain Bacteria; phylum Bacteroidota; class Bacteroidia; order Cytophagales; family Cyclobacteriaceae; genus UBA6059. Next base: position 210,294 of record OZ245731.1, on the reverse strand, counting down.
AGATGTTATTGGTTTTAGGGTTGAAAAAAATCTTTACAAATGGATATTGAATCAAGTTGGAGAATAATATCTGAACCGCACTAGTGGCGTAGGTTTAGCGTTGGCGATCCTATGAACTATAAGGTGTTAAATTCTTCGATGAGGTCCGATAGGAAAGCACTTTAGTAATAGGTTAATTTGGGTGAGAGAAGACTATTTAAAAAGGGCCAAAGGGAAAAGGGGGAATGGATTGAAGCGGACGCTACGACAAGTTTTGGATATAGCACCATTTTTGATTCTATATAAGTTTAAATTTCTAAATCAATGTGCTTTCATTTTTACACATAGGAGTCTAAATTTGTTGTTTAATTAGACAACATAGGTGCCAACTTTAAAGATTATTGATTCAATCAAGATTGATATTTATTCCAGGGAACACCCACCGCCTCATTTTCATGCGATTTATGCTGAATATGAGGAACTTATTGAAATCAAAACTTTGGATACTTATGCCGGTAATCTTCCAAAAAGCCAACGAACCAAGGTTATCACATGGGCAAAAAATAGACAGGAGTTTTTATTGCAGAATTTTGAACGATTGAACCCAAAACTATGAGAAAGAAATTGACATTACCCAGGATAATCAAGATTCAGAAGATTCATGGTCTAAGTATTCAATGTATGTTTAATAATGGTGAAAGCAGAATTTTGAATTTTGACCAGATTTTCAAACAATGGAATATTGGTGAGGATGATATAGAATTTCCTTTACTGAACCATAAAGAATTTAGGAAAGTGCAATTAAGAAATTATACACTTTCATGGCCTAACATACCAGTAATGCTTTCATCGGAAGAGGGTAAGGAGATAGAGCATCCTTATGAATTAGGTCCAGATCAACTATATAAACTTAGTGATCCTGCAGAACCAACAGGATCAGAAAAATTTGGCAGTCTGATTAAAGATGCAAGACTTAAAGCTGGGTTAACTCAAGGACAATTGGCTGAACGAAGTGGAACATCTAGATTTTACATTTCAAGAGTTGAGAACAACAACACTGATATTGAACTTTCAACCTTACGAAAGATAGTTGAAGCAGGACTAGGAAGGCATTTTAAACTAATAATTGAATAGCAAAATGCCATCAATTGCTTGTTGTAAGCACTAACATCTGGTCATTGATTTAGTACTATAAATCCTACGATACACAATAGAAGCGTCATATCGGACGCTGCGACCAGTTTTGTACCAGTTCCAGGTTATAGGTGGTTTTTTCTGCACTATTTATTCAAAGAGCTGGCATACATTGATTTGGATTCGTATTTTTCAAAAACTTGGAGACGTACTTTTTTCACTTAGATTTTATAATAATGACAACCACTCCCGCCCATGATTTAAAGATTGCCAGGTTAACTTTTGCTTCTGTATACCCCCATTACATAACCAAAGTGGAGAAAAAGGGGAGAACTGTGGAGGAGTTGCATGCGGTTATTGAGTGGTTGACTGGCTTTAATGAAGGTGATTTGGCAACCCTTATCGATGAAAAAGTCACTTTCCAGATATTTTTTGAAAAAGCAACGCTAAACCCTAATGCTGATAAGATTACAGGGGTAATTTGTGGTTATCGTATTGAGGATATTCAAACCCCGCTTACCAGGCAGGTCAGGTATTTAGACAAGCTGGTTGATGAATTGGCTAAAGGTAAAAGTATGGCGAAGATACTGCGGTAAAGACCTCATCCCGGCAAGAGATGAGGTATGTGAAGCCATTTCTTTAGTGAATAAAATTACCCTAAGCGCTGATGGATAAATAGCTCCTTTTGCGATGTATTTCGCTCAATTGTTTCTGCAAATCGCTCAATTTGAAAGGCTTTGAAACATGAGCATTCATACCTGATTCTAGGCATTTTTCGAGATCAGACTGTAGTGCAGAAGCGGTCATGGCTATGATCATGACATTGCTTTTGACCGGGTCTTCCAGTTTTCGGATTTCCCTGGTAGCATCCAGTCCATTCATATTGGGCATTTGTACATCCATCAGGATGACATCAAAATGCTCTTTTTCATGCAGCAGAAGTGCTTCTTTTCCATCTTGCGCTACCTGTACCTGATGCCCCATTTTTTCAAGCGCTTTTACTGCTACCAGCTGGTTAATTTCATTATCTTCTGCCACCAGTATTTTGAGAGCTGATGGAGAGGTAGGTTCAATTTCTGGCTCCCTGGTTATTTTTCTTTTTACAGTTTCAGGTTTTTCGAATTTGATATCGAATGAAAAAGTACTGCCTTCACCAACGGTACTTTGCAGGGAAAGGCTGCCACTCATTTTTTCTACCAGTTTTTTGGCAATGGTAAGGCCGAGCCCTGTACCCCCATATTTTCTGGTGATGTGATCATCTGCCTGTACAAATTCCGCAAAAACAGACTGCTGCTTTGATTCGCTGATGCCAATGCCTGAATCAACCACTCTAAAATGTATGGAGTTGTTATCTGCCAAACCATATTTTTTACTCACCTCAATCCTTACAAAACCACGCTCAGTAAATTTCAGGGCATTGTTTATCAGGTTCATAAGTATTTGATTGAGTCGGGTAGGGTCACCCACTACTTCATCAGGAATATTACTGCTCATAAATACCTGAAAATCAATTCCTTTTTCACGAGCAATTATGCTAAAAGTTTGTTCCAGGTTATTGAGCAGTGCTTTTAGGTTGAATGTTTTCCTTTCAAAAGAGATTTTTTCTGCATTGATTTTTGAAAGGTCAAGAATATCGTTGATCAATCTTAAGAGGATGTTGGCCGATTGGTCGATGCTATTGATGAGGTGATTTTGATAATCTGTCAGGTCTTCTTCCTTAAGCAGGTTGGTTAGTCCGATGATCCCATTCATGGGCGTACGGATTTCATGCGACATATTTGAAAGAAACTGGTCTTTGATCTTCATACCTTCTTCTGCTTTTTCTTTGGCTCGCTGCATGGCCAGTTCCTGTTCTTTTTCTTTGGTTATATCTCTTTCCAGTGATATGTATTTACTCAAAAGGCCCTGCTCGTTGTAAACAGGTGTAATAGCGCAAAGCACCCAGTATTTCTCTCCTGTTTTAGTGTAGTTTACAATTTGCTGCACAAAGGACTCCCCAGATTCCAATCCAATTCTAAAAGCCTCAACCTGCTCAGCAGTGGTTTCTTCTCCCTGCAGCAGCTTCCCGGGTGACTTGCCTATGGCTTCTTCCTTGGAATAGCCCGTCATAGTGGTAAAGGCATTATTGACGTATTCCATACGGCCATCCGCATCTGTAATGATCACCGGGTTGTCGGTTTCACTGGCTACTATGGAAAGATACGCCAGTTTGTCCTTGGCAGCCTGGCTTTCTTCCAGGGCTGCCTTTAGTTCTTTCTCTTTTTGCTTGCGGTGAATGATTTCCTTGCGAACCCTGCTCAGTAATGTCAGCAGATCGTCATTCATCAACTTCATGTCGAGGCAGGTCATGATTTTTTTGCTGAGGGTGATCACAGACTGTTTTTGTTCCTCTGAAAGGGCATTGGGTTTGGTGTCTACAGCGCACAGCGTACCCAATGGATAACCATCTGGACTAATCAGGGTAGCACCAAAATAATATCGAATATTGGGTGCATTGCAGACGAAGGGATTATCTGAAAATCGTTCGTCCTTTCTTGTATCTTTTATTTCGAGGAACCCATCATCTTCCAGGATGGTATGCCCACAAAAAGAAATATCACGCGGGCTTTCGCATTTTTCCAAACCCACACAGGATTTAATATGCTGTTTTTCATCTGCTACAATAGAGAAAAATGCGATAGGCACATCACATATTTGTTTAACGATGTTTACTATATCATCAAACTCCTTGCTGATGTCTGACTCAAGCATTTGGTAAAACTTGAGTTTCAGTAGCCTTTCTTCTTCGTATTTATGCTTTCCTGGTGCTTTCACGTCGATCTTCCTTCTTTTGCATGTATATAATTACCAATACAAAAGTGCAGGATGTGGAGGCGGTGCTCAACGGTGAGTTGCCGATTCCAAAATTTAGGTGAAACACCTAATGGCGCATAGGGAGTCCAGATAACGGACTTACTGAAGAGGCATTTTATAAGCTGTAATTGGTACTTCTAGCGAAACGAGTAGGCCACCTTTTTCTCGGTTTACAAAATCTACTTTTCCGTGAATGGCATTAACCCTCTCGTAAATATTTTTCATGCCAATTCCTTCACTGCTTACTGCCGGGTCATAACCTTTGCCGTTATCCCCAATATTGATATATAAAGTGTCGTCCAATTCCTCAACATTGAATACGGCCTGCGTGGCGCCACTATGCTTTAGAATATTATTGATGAGTTCCTGTATGATTCTAAAAAGATGTGTTTTGGTATAGACATCCATTTTAACATTTGCTTCATTGAGTGTTAAATTTTGCTTAAAAGTCACCTTCTCATTGGATTGGAGCCTTTTCAATAGATTTACGATAAGCTCTTCAATGCTCAACCTATCCAGATCATCAGAGGCTAGATTGTGTGAGATGCTGCGCGTATCGTTGGTGATTTTTTTAAGGAAATCAGCTACATCCTGTAGGTGTGACTTTTGCCCTCTCGCATTTTTAATAAGCATATTTAGCTGTAGGGTACAGGCAGCCATTTCCTGCACTATGCCATCGTGCAATTCTTTTGCGATTCTGTTTCTTTCCTTTTCCTGAGATTTTAGGGTATTCTCCAATATGTTTTCTGCATATCTTTTTTGTCTGGAGATGTCCTTGAAAAATATGGTGATGCCATTGTCTTTTGGATAAACACTAATCAGCAACCATTTATTGATATTCCGATAATAGTCTTCAAAACTGTGTGCCTTTTTTTGTTCTTTAGCAGAATCAAAAAGCTCCCTGTAGCGAATGATATGGTGGGTTTTATTGGCCTCCCAAAGATTTTTGCCCAATAGCTTCTCTTTTGAAATCAACAACGTCTCCTCTGCTGCCTTGTTCCAATAGGTGATCATCCAATTTTGATCCACCGAAATAAAACCATCTGTTATACTTTCCAATATATCCTTACGCTCTCTGTAGGCTCTTTCCAGTGCTAATTTATTGTTGATCTGTTCTGTGATGTCATCAATTATGGCATCCCAGGCGATTTTATTTTTATTAAGCTTTTTGGGTTCTGCATTGGCCTCAACCCATTTTATGGTGCCATCATCGTGTTGAACCCTCCATTGATGTGATAAGCGATTCATAGACTGAGCGGATTGTAAAATAGCCTCCTTCAGTCCTTCGACATCTTCGGAGTGAACCCTTTTCCAAATGAATGAAGAATCTTTCATCAAGTTTTCAGGGGCTTCCCCCCAGAGCTTTTCTATACCCTTACTTACGTAGGTAACTTTATCTTGACCTGAATTTTGGTTGTACTGATAGGTAAAAATGGCACCTGGAAGGTTATTGGCAATACTTTCAATTTGATGCTTAGCTTTTTTAATCTCCAACTGGTAAGTGATGGATTTTGTCATATCCAGATGGGTGCCAATAAGCCTTGTAACTTTGCCGTTTTCATCAAAGGCAATCGCTTTACCCCGATCCAACACATATATAAAATGCCCCTTTTTATGCTTTAACCGCAGCAATAAATCAATATTGTTGTGCTCTCCCGCCTCTATTTGATCTATCACATCGAAGGGTTTACGTTTATCATCAAGGTGCAGCAGTGATTCAAAAAATGCCACACTGTACTCTCTTTCATTTACATCATATCCCAGCATTTCCCACCATCGGTCATTGGTAAAATTTTCACCCGTTTGTAGGTTGATGTCCCAAATACCAAGGTCGGCTCCTGTAATGGCTGCTTCAAGACGAGCTTTGCTATCCTGCAACTGTTGTGTCAGTAAAGACCTTTCTGTTAGGTCCTGTACTATGCCTTCGAGCCCCACTACTTTATTTTCATCATTAAAAACAGGAAAACCTATGGCCCGTATAAATTTTTTGTTGCCAGCCGGTGTGGTAAGTGGAAGGTCAACATCATAAGGTTCGGCAAGCTTAATGGCCCTTTCGACGAGGGCATTGTGAAAAGCTTGCTTGGGGCCAAAAAACTTGGTTGTAATAGTCTCCATATCGGGAGGCCCCAGTTTTTCATCCATGTCGTAAATTGGATACATTGATTTACTCCATGTGATCTCGTCCTGGGGAATCTGATAACTCCAATTGCCAATTTTACCATATTGCTGTGCTCTAATAAGCCTTTCGCGCTGCTTAGCCAATTGCTCTATAGCTTCTTTTTGAGGCGTGATATCCAGATGTATGCCTGCAATTTCCAAAGGTTGATTCGACTTATCTCGTTTGCTTATCTGGCCATTATTGATGATCCATTTATAATTTCCATTTTTGGCCCTTACCCTAAGTTCAAGACTGAATTCTGTCACCTTTCCATCTAAGATATCGTGGTAAATCTTATCAAATTTTGGTTTGTCACCAGGGTGTAGGTTTTCGTAGAAGAACAGATGGTTACTTTCCATTTCAGACTTTTGATAGCCTAGCATTTCAGCATAATAGCTGTTGAATTCAGTTAGTCCCGTATTAATGTTAAGTACCCAGAGTCCAATCTTACCACCTTCTACCGTCAGTCCTAATTGCTGGTATGCCTGCATAAGTTCTGAGGTATCCCAAACCGTCGAAATCATGAGGTTTTGCTCAGGTAAGGGAATGTTTTTGGCATTAACGTTTTTAATGATGCCATTTTTTGAAACAATTTCCACATTTGTCCAGGACATACGCTGTGGATCCCCCGAACCTAAGTCATCCAAAATTTCATGCTTCGTCTTTTCTTGTAAGGAGCCTTGAGGATAAATTCTATCCAGAAAAGACTGTACATCATCAAAATCCTCAGGTTCCCAGCCATACAGGTCATGAAACATATCATTGATAAGCAAAGCCTTGTGAGAGGTAGTATCGTGTACGGCAATGCCTACAGGTAAATGACTGATGATGGTCTCAATAAATTGATTTTTTTGCTTTAGTTGAACATTGGCATCCTTCAGCTCGCTGTTTTTTCTTTTTGTGAGTCGATACCATTTTTGAAGCAAGAAAAAGAGTACTAAAGTTGAAAGGAAAACAAAGAGTAAGCCCTTGATATTTTGATAATGCAAGGTTTTTACCAGGTCATTAGTTATTTGAAATACTACCAGATCAGTACCAAATATCCACAGAAGGCCTAATATAAAATAGATACTACTTACTATGATAGGATTGCGGTAAGTCTGCATGATTGCTAGCTAAAAAAATACGACTACAAAAAATATATAAAAAAAACTGGAAAAATACTAGTGTACTAAAACACCAACTTGCTCCTCACACATCAAATTGCGAAGGTATAATTTAATCTAAAAACAGAAAGGCAAAGACCAATAACTGCCTCAAATGGATGTTGAGACCAATTGGGTATGGCTCAATTGATTCAGTAAAAAGTGCCTATGAATTTTACACTGCTTTTATTATCGATTGATATAATGCATTTCGAATTTCCTCTTTAGCGGGATCACCTTGCAAATACCGCTGATTGATTTCTATTTCTATCCCAAGGTAGTTGTCGGTAGTATATTTGGTTCTGAGGTAGCTGGTAAATCCATCATCAATACCCAGGTAGGGTTGGTTCAGGCAAATGCGGAACCCTTCTAGCGACTTTTGAAGCCTGGATTGTAATGCCTGGGAAAATTGGGCCTCTGCTTCGTCGCTATCATCAAAGAGTATGCCCAGGTCCACTTGTCTTTCCTTACCCTGCCAAACCGGCGTAAAGCTATGCATGGAAAGATGGACGACCCTTTTTTTCTTGATTTCTGCGAGGATTGTTTTTTCTACAGATTCCCGGTAGGGCAAATAATACCGGCTGATCAGGTATTTTTTTACGCTGTTATCCAGGTCTTTGCTATATGCAGAGAAAAGATCAGGGTGATGTAGAGACCGGTTGGGTTCAATCAATAGCCTGCTATATGGAAATTCATAGTAGTTGCACGCCAGTGCCTCGGCAAGGGCTTTGGCAACCGGTTGTATCCCAATATCATAACCTCTGTGTGAGTTTAATACATCTTCTTTACCCTTAAATAAATATGCATAGCCTTTTGGCAGCGCATTGTAAGCATGCTCACAGGTAACTACAACGGTTCGCTCCATGGCTCAAACATTTTATTTTCTGCCAGGTTTTCTGCCAATTCTCCGTAGATCAGCTTTAGATTACTTCGACCATATTCGTTGTGGGCTACCTTTAAAATACGGCTGGATAATGGCCCCAGGGCTATCATTCGGCGTAGATGAGGCAGCCATGGTTCCATCTGTCGGGGATACTGCAAGGCGACCTGCTCTACAAGGTTTGCGATTACTTCTTTGGCCTTAGCAGCTTCTTCCTTCATGCCCAGGGTCTTCAGGTATTCCTTATTGTTGATCTGTGCGTCTGGTCCTTTTTCGATAGTTGACTGCAAAATCTCGAATAACGGTTCTATGGCCCACTGCCCTTGTGTATGGAAGTCTGACAGCTTCTGCTGAGTGAGCAGCTTGAGCAGATGAATGATGAATACCGCTATGGCCAGGTCCATGGCTGGAGCTTCCTGGATATCAAGTATCCTTATTTCAATGGCACCCCTGTCAAACCGAGCGATGCAACCCCTGGAGTTGAGCCAAATGGGATCTAAGATTTTCTGGGGATCATGTGGTGCTACGGCAGCAGCTATTTTATCATAGATCTTTTTATGGTAGAGCCTTTTTGACTTAACATTTTCAGGTATTACCCTACCGGTGATTTCCGGAATCGCCTGTTGGTTTTTTTGGTAGTAAATCATTCGGGTATCCAATACTCCGCTGGGCTTTTGATCCAATATAGGTGAGCTGGCCGCAAGGGCAGGTAGCAATGGCAAAATCACCCTGATGGCAGCATGCAGTTGAGCAAACTCCTCATCATCGTAAAAGGGGAGGTTGATGTGCATACTTTGGAGGTTTGCCCATCCATGCCCTTTGCAGTTAAATATCCTATCGTAGGTTTCATAGATTTCAGCATTGCCCATGGGCCACAACTTTGTTTCACGGGCAGGGTCCATCCAGGGGTGGGCGGCTGTACCCAGCAGGCGGGCATTGTATTTTTCCAGCAGCAGGTTGGCATAGGCAATATTGGCCTTCAAATCCTGCAATAGCTGGAACAGGTCACTGATTGGCTCAGTGCATTTGAATTCTACCACATGCAATACCAGCTCATTGGACCAGGTGACGGGACCATTATTAAACTCATCGGTGGGTTTGCCGGCAGCATCTTGCAGTAGCTGGTCTGCTATAGGCTTGATATCCAGCGTATCGCGATCCACGATCATGTATTCCAGCTCTATTCCAAACCGTTGGAACAGGTGCCATCTTTTTTGGGTTTCCATAAGTTTATTGAAGCACCATTTGCATCAGGTGCTTCATGATTGATTCGTATAAATTGGACTTTTCCAGCTTGTCTTCAATAGTAGATTCGATGCTGGGGTTGTCATTAATTTCGATAATGTAAAATTTACCTTTTGACTCTTTGATATCCACACCATAGAGGCCATTGCCGATGAGCTTGGTGGCCCTTAACGCAAGGCGTACGAGTCCCTTGGGAGCCTGGTCAATGGCTACAGCTTCGGATTTGCCGAGTCGCGTAGTTTTATCGGACTTCCAGTCTACAATCTGCCAGTGGTTTCTTGCCATAAAGTACTTGCAGATGTATATGATTTTACCGCCAATGACGCCCACACGCCAGTCAAAATCAGTAGGCATAAATTCCTGTGCGATAATCAGGTCGGTCTGTTGAAACAGTGACTTGAGGTGGAGGTCGAGCTCTCCCTTATCCCTCGCCTTTTTCACACCTTTGGAAAATGATCCGTCGGGCTGTTTCAGTACTATCGGAAACGGAATATTGCTTTCCACCTGACTTGCCGTAGTTTTATCAATGATGATAGACCTTGGAGCGGCGATATTATTGGCATCCAACAATTCTTTGAGGTACACTTTGTTGGTACACTTAAGGATAGAGGCAGGGTCGTCAATTACCGCCAGCCCTTCATAGTCTGCCTTTCGGGCCAGCTTAAAGGTATGGTGGTTTACATTGGTGGTTTCTCTAATGAAAAGCGCATCAAAATGGGTGATTTTGGGACCATCCGCCTTGGTGATAAATTCAGTGTTGAAGCCTACCTTATCGGCGGCCTTCACAAACTTCTGCAAGGCTTTAGGATCGGAAGGAGGCGTGGCTTCCTCCGGGTTTACCAGTATCGCCAGGTCGTATTTTTTCCGGCGATAGTTTTTGCGCACAACCGCTTTCCCGGAAAGAAATAGCACCAACGCCTTTTGCAATTCACCCCTTTGGTCCTCTGTAAGGTCCTTTATATTCAAAGACTTGAGGCTCACCAGCTGCCATCTTTCTTTCTTTTGAAATACAGCTTTGTGAATGGGTGTCTGGAACAAATTGAATAACAACGAGCCAATTTTGGCCAGCTGATTCTGGGTGGTAAACCCAAAATAGATATTGAGCTCCAGTTTATCCTCCCGGGTGTATTTTTCCAGCACATCCTGGATGATGGTGTCAAAGTCCTGTGCATCTTCCCTTGCCAGCCCGGGCATCTTAAAATCCATCATGGTAGCAGTGGCCGGGATCACCTTGTGCCCCCTGGCTTCTGCCAGCAATGAAATGTAATAGCCGATGCTTTGATAATGGTAGCTTTTGCAGAGGTTGACAACTTTGATTTGCTTTTGCTCACTCCATACTTCACTATGGATATAGTCTGAAGGTGAGGTAATGGTAGTATCCGGTAATTCTATTTTCCATAAACCGGGTGCATCGGTTACTATTAGTTTTTGCATGATTAACGAGGTTGAATAATTAATAAATTGGCATCATAGGTCACTATACCAAGCAGTATGGCATTGATCACCCGCTGCATATCCACAGCATAATATTGTTGTTTGTCCATTAGGGGGTTTGGATTTAGCGGATCGGCAATTAATGCTTTGCGCTGCTCTTTATTGTACCCGCTGATGACTACAAAATGGCCAGCCGGCTCACCCTTGGTATCGTGGTACACATTGTACTTGCCGATTTCCCTTGCACTTTGGTACAGGTAAGTGGCACTGAGCCCGGTGAGGATTGGGATTTTCTTCCTTAGTATTTTTCTAATGAGCTTGGGAGACAACTCTTCAAACCGGATTTTTCCACCGCCATTCAAAAATTGCAGATAGGCTTCTGAAGCTTGTTCCAGTTTTCTGGAAGATTTATACAAAAGCTGTTCCTTCAGTTTTTGTTGCAAGTTCACTTTTTTATTGAACCAGGTAGGATCAAAGACCTGCAGATTGTATGTGTAGATGGTAACCCGGTAGCCTTTTTTCAGGGCGTGGTTACCCAGCATTACAGCCAGCGTACCGCCGCCTTTGACCTGCTTTACTTCTTTGATGACCTTATTCAGGTCGAGCGTTTCCCCAAAATAATTGTAAACGGCATGCAGACAGGTAGGGCCACAGCTCACATCATTGGGTTGCGGCAAAATGCTGATGTATCTTTGAATTTCAGAGGTGTCTTCTGTCATTATTTAAGTTTGATAGTTTGACGCAGTAGATACCAAAAGTCACAGCAGTTCTATAATTTTTTTTCATGGTAGTGTTAGATAAATCCCTGGCCGATGAAATGATAATCCAGCATATCCTTGCAGGGAACAACCGCTATTTTTCTGTGTTGTCAGAGCGCTACGATAAGGTCATTTATCAACGCTGCTACCATTATGTGAAAGACGGAGAATTAGCTGATGATCTCACCCAGGAAATCCTGATCAAAGTATTCGTAAACCTCAAAAATTTCAGGGCCGAAGCTAAGTTTACCACCTGGCTGTATGCGATCATCCACCACACCTGCATCGATTACCTCCGCAAGCAGAAAAAAAGAGACCATGAGGTCATCTCAGGGAAGCTGGCCGACAAACTACCTGATATGGTAGAGCAGGATTTAGACATCTCGGTGGATCATTCTAAGGAATTACTTGAAATTTTACTCGAACAGGTATCCATAGAAGATAAGCTAATTTTGTTGCTGAAATATCAGGATCAAAAAAGCATCAAGGAAATTGCCTTCTCGCTGCAGTTATCAGAAAGTGCAATAAAGATGCGCCTGATGCGGGCCAAGGAAAAACTGAAGAAGCTGGTTAGATAGGTAGGTCACTTGATTGCATACAATCGATGGCTGCATTATAAAAGGTATTGAGTGGTTTATGTATGTTACAGCATAGAAAAAATATAGAGTTCAGAAAGAGGATAAGTTGGATATGCTTACCTATAGTGACTATATTCAGATATTAGTGCCTATTTATGGACAAGAAGAAGTTACTCACCGAATCATCTATCTTCATTTTAGGAGTAATCGTAACATTGGGCCTAACAAGTGTTTGGAATAAAATATTTCCAACTGAGCCAACAATAGTTAAGGAGCTAACAGACAGTGTCCAGGTAACTCACAACTATAATTTTGGTGACTCAACTCTAACTGTTAATCAAATTGAGAATCAACTGGAAAACTTAAAAATTCTCAACGAGTACGAAGAGGAAGTGGAGCGAAGGTTATCAAGAATTAATGCTACTTCAAATGTAGATTCCAACCCGATAATTGTTGAAAAGGATTTCAAAATGAAAGGATGGGTTCAAAGAAATGGTTCTAACTATTTTGTCCTATCCTGTCCACCAAATATGAACGCACAAATCCTTGACTTTAATTTAGAATTCATTGATAGGACTCTGCTTGACAAAATAGCAACCTTACGAGTACTAGTTTATCGAATTAACTCGGAAGGTAAAGAATCAATCTACTCCGATACATTTTATGAGCCTCAAATGAAAGAAAACACTATGCGAATGGGTAACGGATTTGAACGTGGTGACTACCAATTTAGAATTGGGTTTATACTAAAAAAGGATATAAACAAAGAATATCCTGAGTTTATCAACTTGCTGTGCAAACTCAATAAGTAACAGGTGCTAACATACGAAATGGTCGCATTGTTTTACTTAGCCTTCTGTATAAACATTGCGCAACATTCCACTTATCAACTGCCAAGAATGATTGGTGCTTTCTAGCTTCTTCTGTTTGTGTTTTTTTTTATTTGCAAGGCGCAGTGCATATCTGATACTATGAATGTAACGGCATATAATTTACTTTTATCGATATTATTAAAGCTCAGTGGCTACAGCGCTATTTCTGGTGGTTAAATTTCACCATCGCGATGTAGAACTGATCAAATTAAAATTTCATTAAATTAGAATATGGATATCGATGTAATCAATATTGATCCGAAGATTTTAGGTGGAACCCCCGTCTTTTCCGGAACTCGTGTCCCTGTTGAAACCCTATTCGATCACCTGGAAAGTGGTATTACGTTAGGCGATTTTCTCAATGACTTTCCCACCGTAACTCATGAACAGGCAGTTAAGGTCCTTGAACTCGCCGGAAAAGTTGTTTCATCTACGAACTTTAAGAAGCTCTATGAAACTGCTACTTGATGAGAATTTACCTAAGAAACTTAAATACGACCTGACAGAATTTGATGTTTTCACAGTCCAGGAAATGGGATGGAACGTAAAACAAAACGGTGAACTTCTTGAGCTTATGATTTCGAATGGGTTTGAAGCATTTATTACGGCTGACAAAAACCTCCAAAATCAACAAAATTTCAAGAAATATCCAATCCCAGTTTTAACCCTTAATGTAAAATTGTTGACATATCAACACATGGTCAGCTTATTGCCTGAACTTACAAGACTTTTAAATAGGCAACTTCCAAACGGACCAACGATTATATCCGAATAAATCACGTTTAATAGTCGTCTCTACCGCACGGATTAGCCAAGTCCAGCAAATTTATTTATTGCTAAGCTTGTGATGACATCTTGATAGATAGTCGATCAGCTTAACCATAATTTTAAATGAATTTCTAAGAGGCAAAAACCCATTCTATAGTTATCCGTATATTTGCACAAATGCAAAAACTAAAGGTCATCGGTAATTTTTTTGTGGCAGTCATGTTGTTGATTGCTACAACTGGTATGACCATGCACAAGCATTATTGCCTGGGTCAGCTCAAATCCATTGAAATCAATCATAAGACGAAAAGCTGCTGTGCAGATTTATTTGGTGCTGAAGATGATGCAGATCCTTGCTGCAATGAAGTAGAGCAAGACCTCAAAGTCAATGAGCTCAACCAATCCCTGTTTTCTTTTGAGGCCCAAACTTCATTCTTTGTCGTCAGTTGGTTCGCATTACCAGATTATTCATCAGACCTGTTTTCTGCAGAATCAGCCTACGCTTATCTTGATGCAAGCCCCCCATTACTGAATAAGGACATTCCGGTGCTTATTCAATCCTTCCTTATCTGATACCATAGTTGATATTTTGAAAATCAAGGGCAGGCTATTACTGCCTCATTTATTCATTCAAACGAACAACTATGAAATTTATATTCAACACATTATTTCTTTTACTATCAATGCAACTGTCTTATGCCCAGGTAATCAGTGGTATGGTAGCGGATCAAAATCACACGCCTCTACCGGGGGCCACAGTATTAGAATTAGGTACACAAAATGGTGTTATCACCAATGTAAACGGCCGTTTTCAGCTGGAGCTTACTCAAGAGAACAGTAAGATTCAGGTTTCTTACGCTGGCTATAAAGCCGATACCCTTATGCCCACGCCAAATCAAATGATGCATATTATGCTAGAGGAATCCACTGAAGAACTCAGTGAGGTGGTGGTAAAGGCCAGCAGCACATTTTTTGACCGGGCTGAATCCAAACATGTAGAAATCATCACCGAAAAGGAGCTTTTAAAAGCAGCCTGCTGCAATCTTTCTGAAAGCTTTGAAACAAATGCCAGTGTGGATGTTTCCTATGCTGATGGTGTAACGGGGGCTAAAACCATCATGATGCTCGGTCTTGATGGCCGCTATGTGCAGATCAACCTTGAAAACCTGCCCAACATCAGAGGGCTGATAGGCCGCTATGGCATGGGCTATATCCCCGGAACCTGGATTCAATCCATAGATGTGGGTAAGGGGGCCGGGTCAGTAGTCAATGGTTACGAATCCATGACAGGGCAGATCAATGTGGAAATGAAAAAGCCAGAATCCAGCGAAAAGCTATACCTGAATGGCTATGTCAATTCATTTGGTCGCCTTGAATACAATGCCAACTGGTCAGCAGACCTGTCTGATCGATGGTCAGCCGGCTTGCTTTTGCATACCGATATGCTGAATAATGATATCGACAACAATGACGATGGTTTTATGGATATTCCAAAAACACGTCAGGTCAATGTGCTCAACCGGTATAAGTACCAGGGCGAAAAGTTTGTCTCCCAAATAGGTATCAACTACCTGCTGGATGAAAAGGCCGGAGGTCAGACCGGCTTTGGTTTCAAAGATGATGCGGCTAGCTCCTCACTTTATGGTTTTATGAATAGAACCAGTAGGGTGGAGGTATTCGGAAAGACTGGTTTGCTTTTTCCGGAGAAGCCCTACAAAGGATGGGGGTTTCTGTATTCTGTTTCCCAGGCTAATGTGGAAGCAGCATTTGGCAGAGACCAATACCAGGGACAGGAAACCACCGTCTATGGTAATTTGATTTTCCAAAATATCATTGCCAAGAACTCCTTCCATCAGTACAAGACCGGAGCTAGTTTTTTATATGATAATTTCGATGAAACCTATATGGACTCTACCTTCACAAGGCAGGAGGTAGTGCCGGGGCTCTATTTCGAATATAACTACAAGCCTGGTGATGATTTTTCCCTCGTAGCAGGCGCACGGACAGATTTCCACAATCTTTTTGGCACCTGGTTTAGCCCAAGGCTACATTCCCGTTACCAGATATCAGAGCACACCACATTAAGAGGCTCAATCGGTAAAGGATACCGGGTAGGTAATGTGTTGGTGGAAAATACCGGCGCCTTAGTTTCCAATAGAACGCTCATCGTAAATGAAGCACCCCAACCGGAGGAGAGCTGGAATATGGGTCTGAGTGTAGTCAGTGGCTTATCGTTAGGGGGTAAGACCCTCGATATTGTGGGTGATTATTTCTATACCGATTTCGTTAATCAGCTGATCTATGATATGGACCAAAACTCGCAGCAGGTTAATATTTACAATCTCGATGGTAGGTCCTATGCACACAGTTTTCAGGTAGAGGCAAGCTACCCGGTCACAGATCTGCTTACCCTCAAAGGCGCCTATAAATATTATGATGTTCGTACTACCATTGACGGACAGCTGATGCAAATGCCCTTCATATCCAGGGATAGGCTCTTTCTCAATGCGTCATTTTCTACGCCGTACGATACCTGGGGTATAGATGGTACGCTACAATGGTACGGCAGCAAAAGGCTGCCCAATACTACCGATAAGCCAGGCGAGTTTCAAAGGGCGCAGGCCAGTCCTGATTTCTTCCTGCTGAACATGCAGGTGAGCAAAGGCTTTCGCTGGGGCAATATCTATCTGGGATCAGAAAATATGCTGAATTTTATGCAGGATGATCCTATTATTGACCCGGGCAACCCATTTGGCGAAAATTTTGATGCCTCCATTGTGTGGGCACCTATCGCCGGAAGAATGATTTATGCAGGAATAAGATTTAAAATTGATAAATGATGAAATACGTAATTACTTTTTTTCTAGCAACAATTGTATGGGCTGCTAATGCCCAGCAGGTTCCTACCAAAACAGTGAATACCCCTGTGGAGGTAGCGGAAGGCTATCAGATTGATATTGTCACTTCAGCCATTTGTGTGATGTGCAAAGACAATATTGAACGTGATTTGGCTTTTGAAAAAGGCGTTAAAAAAGCGACTCTGGATGTGGAGTCAAAAGTGCTTCGGGTGGTTTACAACGAAAGAAAAACAGACCCACAAACCATCAGGGAAAGGGTAGCTATGGTGGGGTATCATGCTGATACAGTAGCCAGGGACACGAAGGCTTATGAAAAGCTAGACTGGTGCTGCAAAGATGGGGCGCATGGTAATAAATAGTAATTTTAGCGAACAACACACTTTTATCTCAAATGAGGTGAATGAAAATGGGGGTCATATTCAAATAACTGCTCATTCATAGATATCCGTATATTTGTATTATGAAAAGGCTTGAGGTCATCGGAAATGTCTTTGTAGCTATCATGTTAATGATTGCTACTACCGGTATGACCATGCACAAGCATTACTGCCTGGGACAGCTCAAATCCATTGAAATCAACCACAAGGCGGAAAGCTGTGCTGATCGAATGGGGCTTGAAGATGAAGCGGATTGCTCAATGCATTGCTGCAAAGAAGAAAGCAGTCAATTGAAAATTAATGATATTGATTATGCTAAGGTTGTTTTAGACCTGGCGCCTAATCTCTATTTATTAGCCTGGGCAGATTTTTTTGATTTTGATGTACACTTTTTTGAACCTGTCAAAATCTCCTTTTCCGGGTACCTAAAACCACCTTTACACCCTTCTGAGTACACTACCTTATATCAGGTCTTTCTTATTTGATTGTTGATGTACTGAATTGCTGATGTGCTGATTATACAATCTTCACATCAATTCGTAATCACATCAAATAATCAGAAAAGTGCTCAATCGAATTATAAAATATTTCTTAGAAAACAGACTGGTCACAGTCTTGCTTCTCATAGGTTTTATCTCATGGGGGATCGTAACCGCACCCTTCAGTTGGCAGGTTGGATCATTACCTTCCGACCCAGTACCTGTTGATGCAATCCCCGATATCGGTGAAAACCAACAGATCGTGTTTACCCAATGGCAGGGTAGATCTCCTCAGGATATTGAAGATCAAATTTCCTATCCGCTAACCACTTACTTATTGGGAATCCCAGGGGTTAAATCCATTCGGAGCTCGTCCATTTTTGGGTTTTCCAGCATTTATATCATTTTCAATGAAGACATTGAGTTTTACTGGAGTCGTTCAAGGATTTTAGAGAAACTCAGCTCTATCCCTTCAGGGTTACTGCCAGAAGGGGTACAGCCGACTCTCGGTCCTGATGCCACTGCACTGGGGCAGGTTTTCTGGTATACCATAGAGGGCAGAGACAAAGAGGGCAATCCAACGGGTGGTTGGGATTTGCATGAAATCCGCACCGTTCAGGACTTTTATGTTAAATATGGCTTGAATGCTACTGAGGGAGTGTCAGAAGTCGCTTCAATTGGTGGGTTTGTCCAGGAGTACCAGGTTGATGTGAACCCTGATGCCCTATTGGCTTATGATATTCCATTGTATCGTGTGTTGCAGGCCGTTAGACAATCCAATAAAGATGTGGGGGCGAAAACCATCGAACTCAATCAGGCGGAATACCTGGTGCGTGGATTGGGTTACATCAAATCTGTAGAGGATCTTGAAGAAGCAGTAGTTTCGGTTCAGGATAATGTACCCATTAGGGTAAAAGATATTGGAGTCGTGACATTGGGACCGGCGACTCGGAGAGGTTTATTAGACAAGAATGGCGCAGAAGTAGTAGGCGGAGTTGTGGTGGCTCGGTATGGGGCAAACCCTTTGGAGGTAATCAACAATGTCAAGGAAAAGATCAGGGAGATTGCGCCGGGTCTTCCTAAGAAAACATTGACAGATGGTACAGAAAGTCAACTAACCATCGTGCCATTTTATGATCGATCCGGATTGATTTATGAAACGTTAGGTACTCTGGAGGAAGCAATTTCTCTCCAAATCCTAATTAGTATTTTGGTGGTGATTGTGATGGTTTACAATCTCCGGGCTTCATTTTTAATTTCCAGTATTCTCCCGATTGCTGTGCTCATGGTATTCATCGCCATGCGCTACTTTGGTGTAGATGCCAACATCGTGGCATTGTCGGGTATTGCTATTGCTATTGGTACCATGGTCGATTTAGGCATTATTCTTTCTGAAAATATTTTGAAGAAGATAGATGAGTTAGAAGCTAGAGAGGAGAAGTTTGAGGGAAGAGAAAGAAAAGATAAGATTTGGCGAGCGGTGTACGAAGGCTCAGCAGAAGTGGCCTCCGCCATTTTAACAGCAGTATCCACAACCATCGTAAGCTTTATTCCGGTTTTCACCATGCAGGCTGCAGAGGGCAAGCTGTTTGGCCCACTGGCTTTCACCAAAACGTTTGCGTTGGTTGCAGCATTGCTTGTTTCGCTTTTGATTTTGCCGACCCTGGCGTATTGGTTTTTTGGCGCTACCATCAAGAATGAAAGGGTCAGACTATTGGTCAATATAGGGTTAATCCTGATCGGAATAGCAGCGCTGACCCTCGGTGAGGTATGGGGTGGTGTCATGCTCATTCTTTTTGGGTCTGTGGTTTTGTTCAAGACCTGGTTCAGGCTAAAGGATCGTCCACAGGCATGGTATCAGTTTCTGATTGAGAAAGCTGAATTGATTCTTGCTGTAATTGGCGTTGTGTGGTTATTAGGTAAGTATTGGCTGCCACTGGGGGCTGGTTATAGTCTCTTAGCTAATGTGCGATTTGTGGCTGTTTTGATAGGATTGATTCTGGGAGCTTTCAGCCTGCTTGAATATTACTACAAGTCTATTCTGAAATGGTGTTTGGATAATAAGGTCAACTTCCTGCTCATTCCAACTTTTCTGATCCTCCTAGGGGTTAACATCTGGTTAGGATTCAATGCCTTATTTGGCTTTGTTTCAAAAGGATTGGAAGCGATTGGTGTTGAGGTTCGTACTACCAAAATCTGGTCAACGCTGGCACATACTTTTCCGGGCGTAGGTGAAGAGTTCATGCCTTCATTGGATGAAGGAAGCTTTTTGCTTATGCCTACCTCCATGCCGCATTCAGGAGTGGAATACAATCGAAAAGTTGTAGGACAATTAGATATGCTTTTGACGAACATTCCTGAAGTTGATTTGACGGTAGGAAAGCTTGGAAGAGTAGAGTCTGCCCTCGATCCGGCACCTATATCGATGTATGAGAATGTGATCAACTACAAGTCGGAATACATGGTGGATGAGCAAGGAAGAAGACTGAGGTTTAAGGTAGATGGTGAAGGGAATTACTTTTTGGGGAAATTAGATGTTAGCAGTGAGAAGTTAGAAGGGAGAGAGGAGAGGTTAGAGGATAGAAAGTTAGATAGGGAAAAGGAGTGGTATTTTGATGGAAGTGATACGATAGACCTAACTTCTAACCTACAGCTTCTAGCCACGCTGGAGCCTCAGCTCATAGAAGATAAAAATGGTAATTACTTCCGAAACTGGCGACCAGAAATAAAGTCACCTGATGATATCTGGAATGAGATCGTAAAGGTTACCAGGATACCCGGTGTGACTTCAGCACCAAAGCTTCAGCCCATAGAAACCCGCCTGGTAATGCTTCAAACAGGCATGCGTGCGCCAATGGGCATTAAAGTTTATGGACCTGATTTGCAAACCATTCAGGATTTTGGATTACAGCTGGAAGAGATCTTAAAGCAGGTTCCTTCGGTGAAAGCAGAAGCTGTTTTTGCAGATCGAATTGTGGGTAAACCTTATATGCACCTCAATATCAACCGGGAGCAAATTGGACGCTATGGGCTCAATATTGAGGATGTTCAGCAAACCATAGAAACGGCTATTGGAGGGATGAAAATCACTACTACCGTGGAAGGTAGAGAGCGGTTCCCTGTTAGAGTTCGGTACCCAAGGGAATTGAGGGATGATCCTGAATCACTGGCTAAAGTATTGATTCCAACCCCAACAGGTGCGCAAATCCCATTGGGTCAGTTAGTAGAGATCGAATATGTGAGAGGTCCGCAGGCAATCAAAAGCGAAGAGACCTTTTTAGTGGGTTATGTACTGTTTGACAAACGAGACGGGTATGCGGAAGTAGAAGTAGTAAATGATGCGCAACGTACCATTCAGGAACGCATTGATAATGGTGAACTAGATGTGCCTTCAGGTATCAGCTATAAGTTTTCAGGTAGCTATGAAAACCAGGTGAGGGCTGAGAAAAGATTGTCAATCATTGTACCTGTAGTATTGGCAATTGTTTTTCTAATCCTCTATTTCCAGTTCAAGTCAACTACTACATCACTGATGGTATTTACGGGCATTGCGATGGCATTTAGTGGCGGTTTCATCATGATCTGGCTCTATGATCAGGATTGGTTCTTCAATTTTACGCTGCTGGGAGTTGACTTTAGAGACCTCTTCCAAATCCAAACCATCAATCTGAGTGTGGCCGTCTGGGTAGGGTTTATCGCTTTGTTTGGCATAGCTACAGATGATGGGGTGCTAATGGGTACTTACCTCGATCAAAGTTTTAATCGCAATAGAACTAAGACGATTCCTGAAATACGAGAAGCTGTGGTCGAAGCAGGCTTAAAAAGAATCCGTCCGGCAGTTATGACCTCCGCTACAACCATTATTGCCTTGTTGCCCATTCTTACCTCAACAGGTCGGGGATCAGACATCATGGTGCCAATGGCAATTCCGGCATTTGGAGGAATGGCAGTGGCAGCCATTACCTACTTTGTGGTGCCTGTGCTGTATAGTATGAGGGAGGAGAGGAAGGTTAGAAGATAGATAATTGGAGGTTAGATGATTAGAAGTTAGAGTTTAGATAATTAGAAATTATGATAAGATCATATAAAGATTTAGAAGTGTATAATCGCTCGTTTAAGATGGCTATGGATATTTTTTGGATGACCAGGAATTTTCCGAAAGAAGAGATTTACTCGCTCACTTCTCAGATTGTTCGATCATCAAGATCGGTGAGTTCGAATATCACTGAAGGTTGGGCAAAAAGAAATTATGAAGCAATTTTTAAGCAGCACCTGTTCACTTCGTTGGGTTCAAATTCAGAAACTGAAAACTGGCTAAAGTTCGCTTTGGAATGTCGATACATCGATCAAGAAGCTTTTGACTCGATAGCTAAAGAAATAGATGAGATTGGCAAGATGTTGACTTCACTTCATCAAAATTGGAAGAGCAATGGGAAATAAGTTAGAAGTTAGAGAGTTAGAGGTTAGATGTGAGAGGTTAGAAGTTAGACGATGGAAGTTAGACGTTACTGCGCTGCCTAGCAGCCACATAAAAAGATACCTTATTTACATTCTAACCTCTAGCTTCTATTTTCTAGCTTCTCTTTTCACACAGGCACAGACTCTTCAAGACTACCAAAGAATAGCCGCCGAGCAAAACCCAGGCTTACAAGCCAAATACAAAGCTTTTGAAGCAGCTATGGAGCGAGTACCGCAAGTGAATGGCTTACCTGATCCGACCTTTTCCTTTGGGTATTTCATTTCTCCGGTGGAAACAAGAGTTGGTCCGCAGCAGGCACGATTTTCATTGACACAAATGTTTCCATGGTTTGGTACTTTGAAAGCAAGCGGAGACGTAGCAGCTCTCAATGCGGAGGCACAATACCAGGTCTTTCTGGATGCAAAAAACAAACTCTATTACGAAGTTGCAGCAGCTTACTACCCACTGTATGAGCTGGAAAAATGGATTGATATTGAGCGTGAGAATAGGGAAATACTTGAATCCTTCAAGACCATTACCACTTCCAAATTTGAGAACAATGAAGGAACGTTGGTCGATGTGCTGCTTGTGGATTTGATGCTGAAAGAAGCTCAGACCAATTTGGAGATTCTTCGAAAGAAAAAGCAGCCGCTGGTTACTACTTTCAATAATCTTTTGAATCGTGATGAGCGTGCCGAGGTGGTGGTTGCTGATACCCTAATGGTTTCTGAAATCGCTATCGATATAGATTCTTTGCTTGCAAATAACCCGATATTAGACGAGCTGGATATCCGATTAGAAGCCAGCAAGAAACAGGAGGTTTTGGCAGAAAAGCAAGGCTTACCCAAGCTGGGTGTTGGTCTGGATTATGTGATTGTGAGTGAACGAACCGACATGGCCGTTGCTGACAATGGCCAAAATGCGCTTATGCCCATGGTTACGGTAGGACTCCCAATATTTAGAGGCAAGTATAAGGCTGCCGAAAGGGAGGCTCAGCTGATGCAAGAGAACTACACACTTCAAAAAGAAGATCGCATCAATCAACTTGTTTCATTCTTTGAAATGGCGGATTTTGAAAGGGAAAAGCAACTTGATCTCTTAAGCCTTTATAGTGAGCAAATAGCAGAAACACAGCAGGTGCTTAATCTTTTACTTTCCGCTTATGGCAACTCTGGGAAAGAATTTGAAGAAGTTTTGCGGATTGAGCAACAGTTTTTGAAGTATAAAAAAATGGAAGCCACTGCCATAATGAACTATCAGATGGCAGTAGCCAAGCTCAATTATTTGACAGCCAAATGGACTAATTAATTGATTTGCTGATGCACTGAACTGCTAATTAAGTAAATGAATAAGAGATGGTAAAAAGAAATGAAACCTTGGAACTGAGTTTTGAATTAGCGTTAAGCAGTATTGAATTCTCAGAATTCCTAGAGGAACAAAAAAAATATGTAGTTGCTCGTCAGCTTATAAAGTCTGGTACATCAGTTGGTGCCAATATTCGGGAGGCTCAATCGTGTGAGAGTAAGGCAGATTTTATACATAAGCTGAAGATATCGTCTAAAGAAGCCGAAGAAACAGAATACTGGCTTTTGCTCTGCCAGAAAGCTAAATCATATCCAAACCCTGAAGAAAAGCTATTCTCAAATCTGCTTTCTGTTCAAAAGCTGCCGAGTAAAATAATTGCTACCACACGATCAAATTTGAAACGATCATGAAAAAGATATTAAACAATCAATATGTGTTGTTTTCACTTGCTTTTGTACTTGGTGCAACATTGATATGGTTCATCAAGCCATCCGCAAATAAAAACATCGATCAATTGAGTCATCAGCACGTCAGCACTTCAGATGTTTGGACTTGCTCCATGCACCCACAAATTCGTCAGAACGAGCCCGGCAGCTGTCCAATTTGCGGGATGGATCTTATTCCTTTAGAAAATGACAATGGAAACGGTATTGATCCGATGGCCATCAGCATGTCACCCACTGCGATGCAAATGGCCAATGTGGTCACGGCAGTAGTTGGTGCAGAGTCTGCCACGAAAACCATTCGTTTGAATGGAAAAGTGCAGGAAGACGAGCGATTGATTTTCAGTCAGACCACTCATTTTCCAGGGAGGATCGAAAATCTTTCTGTCAATTTCACTGGCGAATATGTGCGTAACGGTAGTACAGTTGCTTCACTCTATTCACCTCAATTGGTAACAGCTCAAGAGGAATTGTTTGAGGCTTACAAAATCAGGGAAAGTCAACCCAACATTTATAAGGCGGCCAGGGAAAAGCTCAAAAACTGGAAACTTACTGAAAACCAGATTGATCAAATTTTAGCCTCAGGAGAGGCAATGGATCAGTTTCCGGTCTTGGCAGATAAATCAGGTAATGTGATGAGCAAAAAGGTCAATCTTGGAGACTATGTAAATCGAGGGCAGGCGCTTTATGAGATTGCTAATCTTTCCAGGGTGTGGGTGCAGTTTGATGTGTACGAAAATGATTTGCCGTGGATCAATCAGGGAGATTCAATTCAGTTTTCAATTAGCTCACTACCAGGTCAGAACTTTAAAGGGAAGATTGACTACATAGATCCGGTCATCGACCCTAAAACAAGGGTAACAAAAGCCAGGGTAGTTGTGCAAAACGATCACCAAAAACTGAAACCCCAAATGTTTGCCACTGGTGAAGTTAAAGCGAATTTGAGTCGAACTGAGGATCAATTGACTGTTCCCAAATCCGCAGTGATGTGGACAGGAAAACGGTCTTTGGTATACGTCAAGCTACAAAGTGATCAAGGGCTACACTTTAAGATGCGGGAGGTCACACTCGGTCCGGCATTAGGTGATGCGTATGTCATTGAGAAGGGTCTTGAATCTGGTGAAGAGATTGCAATAAACGGAACCTTTAGTATTGATGCTGCAGCACAATTGGCCGGTAAACCCAGCATGATGCACCCGGATGTTATTTCTACTGCTTATCAGGGGCATAAGCACGGCGACATGATAGAAAACACCGAAAAGCCATCAGGGCATGGAACAGGATTGGAAGTGAATACCTCAGAGCAGAAATATGCTAGTCCTGAAACCTTTCAAAATCAGCTTAAAGCAGTGTTTGATGCATACCTACCGGTTAAAGATGCCCTTGTTGAAAGTGACATTGAGGAAGCCAGCCAAAAGGCAGATTTATTGTTGGATGCGTTGAACCGGGTGGAGATGACCAGTCTCAATGGAGAATCCCATTCGGAATGGATGAAGGACCTTTCTATTCTTACTTCAGCTACATCCGGTATTATCGATGAGGAAGACTTGGCTAAAGCAAGGCAGCTACTTTCTCCATTGAGTGATCAATTGTTTCACACCCTCCAAAAGTTTGAAGTGCCGGTTACCGGCTACCGTCAATACTGCCCGATGGCATTCGATTTTGCCGGAGCATTCTGGTTAAGTGATTCGGAGCAAATACTCAATCCATATTTTGGAGATGCCATGCTCACGTGTGGAAATGTAGAGGAAGAATTTTAACTATAAACTATAACGAAAACGATAAAAATGAAAGCTATGAAAACGATGATTTATGCAGTGGTACTGGCAATTGGATTGTTAGCCTGCGCTGGTGAAAAACAAAATGAGGAGGTTAGCGAAGCTGAAGCTACAAAGGAGGTAGCTAATACTAAAAGCAACGATTTGGTTGATGCTTACATGCAATTGAAAGATGCTTTGGTAAATACAGATGCTGGTCAGGCACAGACAGCAGCCCAAGCTTTGAGCGAAGCACTATCAAATAATAAGTTTGGAGATTCCCTAATTGCAGCCGCTAATACTATTGCCGAAGCTGAAGATGTGGGAGTTCAGCGGGAAGCTTTCAAAACCATCACAGATGGTATGATTAGTTCACTCAAAGCCAATGGCACTGAAGAAGGGCTTTTTGTACAATATTGCCCCATGGCATTTGATGATACCGGTGCTAGTTGGTTGAGCACCTCAGAAGAAATAAGAAACCCTTATTTCGGTGATAAAATGTTAAAATGTGGTCAGGTAACTGGAAAAATCTAAAGCAATGAAAAAAATCACCAGCTTACTACTTATTGTTTTTCTTGGTGCATGTTCTGCTGAGAATAAAAAGCAGGCAACAAACATAGCGGCTGAAGACCATGCCAAGCATATGGAAGCAGCAGAGAACAAACCTAAATCCAAGAGCCCTAAGACTATGGCCATGACCAATGTGGGTGATAATCACATTCACATTGAATATCATGCCCCCAGCAAAAGAGGCCGTCAGATTTTTGGTGGCCTGGTGGCCTACAATGAAGTGTGGGTAACGGGAGCGCATAGTGCTACATTCATTCAATTTTCTGATGATGTGGAGATAGGTGGCACTGAAATCACAGCCGGTAAATATGCCTTATTCACCATTCCGAGTGAAGATGAATGGACAATCATCATCAATAAAAACTGGGACCAGCATTTGGCGGATGATTATGATGCTGCTGAAGATCTGGTGCGTGTGCAATCAATTCCACAATACCTGAATGAACCTGTAGAAACATTGACCTATGAAATCAAGGCACTAAATGAACAAGAAGCTCAGATTTCAATAGCATGGGATAATGTGCAGGTAAACCTTGATATAAAGAACATATAGGGGCAATTGGCTAACGGTAACATCTGTTACCGCAAGTTTGGAAGGTGTTTTGTATCATTCCAATAAAAAATGGAATACTATTTTTCAAAAACCCTTACAGACAAAAGTTTTGATGAAACTATCGAACTGGTGGCCGACAAGTTAAAAGAGCAGGGATTTGGTATACTTACCGAAATCGACATCAAGCAAACAATGAAAAAAAAGCTTGATGTCGATTTTCGCCCCTATAAGATACTGGGTGCCTGTAACCCGCCTGCTGCATTTAAAGCATTATCAGCCGAAGATAAAATTGGCACCATGCTGCCTTGCAATGTCATTGTTCAGCAACTCGATAATGGTGTGGAAGTGGCTGCTGTAGACCCAATGGCTTCCATGCAGGCCGTGAATAACCCCGATCTGGAAGCTATAGCCGGTGAGATACAAGGGAAGCTTCGTCAAGTTATTGAGAATCTCTAAATCTACTTATTATGCTCATACACAGAGTAAAAATATATTTGGTAAGTGCAATTTTTATAACTGCTTTCGCAGCATGTGATAATGATCAATACCCCAATCATCATGAACAAGATTCGGCACATAATGGTCATGGACACATGATGGATGACGATCATATGCATGTGCAAAGGGATCCTGGGTGATATGGATCTCAATGAAAGTTTCTTGAAAAACTGGGCTGATGCCGCCCATACTTCGCTTGGATTCTTTTGGATGGCTCTTTGGGCATTTATCCTGGGCTACGCCATAAGCGGTATAATTCAGGTATTTGTGACACAGGAGCGCATGCAAAAGACCATGGGTCAGGATGATTTGAAGAGTGTGTCGCTAGGAGCATTCTTTGGTTTCATTTCAAGTTCATGCAGCTTTTCTGCATTGGCAACTACCAAGTCTTTATTTCAAAAAGGCGCTGGATTTGTTTCGTCAATAGCTTTTTTATTGGCTTCAACCAATCTTGTGATTGAATTAGGCATTGTTATATCTGTTTTTCTGGATTGGCAATTTGTAGTTGGTGAGTATGCAGGAGGTTTAATGCTTATACTTTTCAGCTGGCTATTGATTCGATTATTCAAGCCCAATGGCCTTATTGAAAAAGCAAGAAAAAATCTGGGTAAACCAGAAAATTCCCATGAAAAAGCAGAAAGTTTCATTGAAAATATAAGTGATGCAAAGAGCTGGGCAAAGGTAGGAAAGCAGTATGCCATGGAATGGAAAATGGTCTGGAAGGATGTTACCATTGGTTTTACCATTGCCGGTATTATCTCAGCTTTCGTGCCGGATGCTTTTTTTCAGCGGTTGTTCTGGAACACCGGTACCGGGATTGATGATTACAATTTTTTCACACTCTTAGAGCATGTAATTGTTGGACCGGTTGCTGCCTTTCTTACCTTTATTGGTTCCATGGGAAATATACCTCTGGCTGCATTGCTATTTACAAAAGGTGTGAGTTTTGCTGGCGTAATGGCCTTTATATTTAGTGATTTGGTCGTTTTTCCAGTCTTGAGAATTAATGCACGATATTATGGATGGCAAATGTCGCTTTTTATATTATTTCTACTTTTCTCATCACTTATTATTACAGCACTTACATTACATTATGGATTTGATAGCTTAAACATCATTCCTGACGCTTCGACTATAAATCTTTCTGAGAAAACCTTTTTTGCTATTGATTATACCTTTTGGCTGAATATGGCTTTTTTCTTGATTTCCGGAATTTTGATCTATTTTGGATTTATAAAAGGAAAAGGTATTCATTACCACAAAGAAATGGCCCATAAAAATCCAACTACTGAAATGACCCTGAAATGGTTGGCTCTTTTATCCTATGGCTGGTTAGTAATTGGTATTAGTTTAAAGCTGTTTATGTTCTGATGAAAAAGCTTGCTATCAAGAATATGGTCTGTGACCGTTGTAAAAAAGTAGTCAAAGACGAGTTTGAAAAATTGGGTCTTGTGGTATCCACTGTGGAGTTAGGAAATGTGACCATAGAAAACGACGAGGTTATTGACTTGCGGGTGATCAATGAGGTTTTAATAGCTAATGGATTTGCCTTGATCCAGGACAGAGACCTGGCTCTGTTAGAGAAAATCAAACATGTACTCCTCGATCAGATCAATGAGATTCCAATTAACAATAAGCGCAATTTGTCAGATATTATTGCTGAGGCGGTTGGTAGAGAATACTCCAGTATCAGTAGATTTTTTTCAAAAGAGGAGGGCGTGACCATAGAAAGGTATTTTCAAAAGTTAAAATTGGAAAAAGTTAAAGCATTGATTCAGGAAGGTGAATTGACTTTTTCAGAAATTGCCTATCAGCTAGATTATACAGATAGTAACCATCTTGCTCGCCAGTTTAAAATGCACACCGGCATGACAATGTCTCAATACCATAAATTGGGTGCATGGGATAGAGCTTCAATCGACAAAATTGTATAGATCATTTCCAAAATGGTGCTAATATTTAGGAGACGAGCTTGCCATTTTTGTATAGAATTTTACAACTATGACGGAAAAAACCACTTATAAAATCTCAGGGATGAGCTGTATGGGCTGCAGCGACCATGTGAAGCATGCATTGGAAGGTGTGGCTGGCGTAAAGGAGGCCGTTGTTGATTTAACGAATCAAAAAGCAGAATTGACAACTTCGGAGGATGTAGACATATCTGAATTGAAAGCTGTATTAAAAGGTTCCAGGTACGATATTCATGGCGAAAATGAAGAGGTAAATACATTAGCTCCCTTGCCACCTATTAAGAAGCGGAAGCCGTCAGCGGATGAAGCCAATGCAAAGTATTACTGCCCGATGCTTTGTGAGGGAGATAATAAATACGATAAGCCGGGTGACTGCCCAAAATGTGGTATGGACCTGGAACGCGAGGAAGCTATCAATAAACCAAAAGCCATAACCTATACCTGTCCAATGCACCCAGAGGTGGAGCAGGAGGGGCCGGGTTCCTGTCCCAAATGTGGTATGGATTTGGAGCCTAAGGAGCCCGATCCCGAAGAGGATGGCGAGTACAAAGCCTATAAAAAGCTGCTTCGAAAGTTTTGGATATCGCTGGCTTTTACACTGCCGGTATTCATCATTTCTATGGGGGAAATGGTTGGGATACCTTTTAATAGCCTGGCACCACAGTACGTTTGGGGCTGGCTACAATTTGGATTGTCTATTCCGGTAGTATTTTACAGTTGCCGCGACTTTTTTATCCGTGGCTATAATTCTATCGTCAATCGCTCACCTAACATGTGGACATTAATTACCATAGGCGCAGGTTCGGCGTATCTGTTTAGCATTGTAGCCCTGGTTTTCCCAGATATTTTTCCGCCTCAGTTTAAAGATGCCAATGGCTATGTGCATCTCTATTTTGAAGCAGCAGTAGTCATTCTTACGCTTATTCTGGTTGGGCAGGTTTTGGAGCAAAAAGCAAGGAGCCAGACCAACTCTGCCATCAAAGAACTCCTTAACCTAGTGCCGCAAAAGGCTACTGTCATTAGAGACGGAAAAGAAAAGGTTGTGCATCTGCAGGAAGTACAGATTGGAGATGTGCTGAAAATCAAACCAGGTGAGAAAATACCTGTAGATGGAATAGTGTCGCAAGGTAATAGCGCTATCGACGAATCGATGATCACCGGAGAGCCGCAGCAGGTGAAAAAGGGAGAAGGTGATAAAGTGGTAGCGGGTACAGTAAATGGTACGGGTTCATTCCAAATGAAAGCCGAAAAAGTAGGCAGTGAAACACTTCTGGCACAGATTATTGAAATGGTAAATAAAGCCAGCCGTACCAAAGCGCCTATTCAAAACCTGGCGGACAAGGTGTCTGCTTATTTTGTGCCAATCGTGGTAAGCATTTCTATTTTTTCATTTGTGATTTGGGCCATTTGGGGTCCCAGTCCGTCATTGGTTTATGCATTTACGGCAGCTGTTTCTGTTTTGATTATTGCCTGCCCTTGTGCCCTGGGCCTTGCTACGCCCATGTCGATCATGGTGGGCACAGGCAAAGGTGCCAAACAAGGTGTATTGGTTAAAAATGCTCGTGCCATTGAGGAGTTGTATCAGGTTGATACGTTGGTTATAGACAAAACAGGTACCATCACCGAAGGTAAACCCTCAGTAAGTAAGGTAAAGGTGCTTAAGAGCAACATGAATGAACAAGAGCTGCTCAAACTAGCTGCTTCACTGGAGCACCTGAGTGAGCACCCGCTGGCAGAAGCTATTGTACAGGAAGCAAGGAGTCAGAATCTGGAGCTGGCCAATGTAGAGGGTTTCGAGTCGCTAACCGGTAAGGGTATTCAGGGTAAGTTAGGTGACAAAACGGTGGCGTTGGGAAATAAAGCTATGCTCGCCACCCAGAACATTGCATTGTCTGATGCTGAAGAACAAAAAATAGATGATCTTCAGGAAGATGGCCATACGGTGATTATGGTGACTGTGGATGGAGCATTGGCGGGTATGATCAGCTTGAGTGATGCTATCAAAGCATCTTCCAAAGAAGCGATTCAAAACTTGCAAGCACAGGGTCTCGAAGTGATTATGCTAACTGGCGATAATACCAAATCAGCAAAAGTGGTTGCCGAAAAGCTCGGACTAAATGGATTTGAGGCCGAATTGCTCCCCGATCATAAATATGAAAAGGTAAAGGCTCTGCAAGCCCAAGGCAAGAAAGTAGCCATGGCAGGAGATGGGATCAATGATGCACCGGCACTGGCACAGGCCGATGTGGGTATTGCTATGGGCACCGGTACGGATGTAGCCATCGAATCAGCCAGCCTGACGTTGGTCAAAGGTGAGCTGGATGGCATAGTTCGCGCAAGAAAGCTTAGCCAGGATGTAATGAAGAATATTAAGCAAAACCTGTTCTTTGCATTCTTTTACAATGCCATTGGAGTGCCTGTTGCAGCAGGGATATTATTTCCGTTTTTCGGATTGCTGCTGAGCCCTATGCTGGCAGCACTAGCTATGAGTCTGAGCTCGGTTTCGGTAATCTCAAATAGTTTGCGTCTGCGGTAGATTACGCCTGAGTGGTCACATACTCGAGAATGGCTAGCGCCTGAGCATTCTCTCGACAGGTAGCCATAGCTTGGGCATCTACTTCTTTCAAGGCATGGGTAAACTCCTCGGGGTGAATTACGATATAGGGCGTGCCTAATGCTGCAGCCTGGCCTGCATCAAAAGCGGCATTCCATTGTCTGTACTGCTCACCGAATTTAACGATGACCAGGTCAGCCTGCTCAAGACCGGTTTTGATTCTGATGGCATTGATTTTGGCAGATTTATGATCAGCCCAAAAATTTTTATCTTCAGGGCCTAGGATGTTTTTGCCAACATGGTCACTGGCTTCATGCACTGTAACTGGCGTCAGGAACTCTACCGGTAGTTTCTTTTCCTTTGCGCCATCCATGATTTCCGCTCTCCAGGAAGAATGAATTTCTCCCGATAAATAGACTTTCCAAATCATCATAGAATATATTTTTTTGTCTAAGTACTAAGTTATTGACCACCTATCTATATTACCACTTTAAATTTGATTTTTGGGAAATCAAATGATCCTTTCAAAATAGGACTTTCTTTACAGACGTATCCGTATCGATCAACTAAACACCGGGCTTCATGAAAAAGCGATATACCATCCCTGCTGTAATCATTACTCTCATTGTAGTGCTGGCTTGGCATATAGTGCCCAGCCAAATAGTTTCAATGGTTACCACCTATGAACCTTACACTTTTGAGATGGTGCTGGGAGATTCTGCCATGCGTCAAAATTATGGTATCCCTGATGCGAGTCATCCTTCTGATTATGGCTTTAAAGATGTAGAAGTAATCGACTTTTATTCTGCCCTCGATTCTTTGGTGCTCAATGGCTGGTTTGTGAAAAGCACCAAACCCGTGAATCATACGCTTATCATTTGCCATGGGCGCACTTCCAACAGGCTCAAAACGATGAAATACCTACGGTTAATCAAGGCTCAGGGATTGGATAGCCTTTATAATGTTTTCATTCCAGACCTCAGGAATTCCGGGAAGTCTACACCGGCACCCACCTACATGGGCTATGCATTCGCCGAAGATATCGCCGGAGCTATCGATTGGCTGGTAAAAGAGCAGCAGCAAAAGAAAATATCGATATATGGTTTTTCTATGGGAGCTATGGCAACAGAAATTCTACTCGACCGTCCCGATTTGAAGCCCTATATTGAAGATGCTTCCATTGAGTATGTTATTCTGGATAGCCCATTGGCTAATGTAAGAGCAAATTTGAAGCTGAGCGCCGATCGTATGGGTCTACCTGAATTTATATTTGACCGGGCGATGGATATGTTTAACGATGATGTCAATAACTATGCTGATAAGATGAAATTCAGGTATTTATTGAATCAAAATAATATTCCTACACTGATTCTTGCAGGTAGTGCAGATACCACAACGCCTATTGCTATTCTAAAAGATGAGCTAGCTTACGTTGATAGGCAAGAGCTAAGACTGGTCGAATTTGAAGATGCACAGCATGTGCGCATATACCAGTCAGACCAGCATCAAGAGGAATATAAGCAGTATGTGACTATTCTTCTACAGCCTCAGCTGTAGCTTTTTGAGCTTCACGCTCTTTTGCACTGTGCTCTAAACCAAAAAATTCCTTCAATTCGACCAAACTTTTATCATCTGGAAAACGATTATGAAGATCCTCCATATAGTGAGTGAATTTTTCAAGTTTCACCTTCATTTCTTCTCCTCGCTTACTGCCATGGATTACTTCTCCAGAGTCATGATTCAATGATGAACAAGAACAATATCGGGGTGAAAAAGAATGACAAATCTCGCAATACATATGTTTTAATTTAGCTGGTAAAATAAATAAAAATTAAATTTAAATAATATCGTATAGATTTTTCATATCGGTTTATGAAAATTTTGGTATCGGTATTTGAATAGTACAAAAACAAATGCGAAACTCATGATTTAGGATCTCATTGCGAATTCCATAAATTATGGAAACTATAGCCCAGTGTAATTATATACTTATGTATTTTTTGAGGCAATTTCGATATGAACTTGTAAAAACCTTTGTTTGAGTCTTTCTATTTATGATATATGATAGCTAACGGGTTGATTAAATTCTTACAATTTTCAAAATGGGAGCGTTGAAAATAATGCTGCGACATCATGCTTTCATGATAACCTAATTATGGTATTTGTGTTTTGTTTTAACATTAAGTACCCAGCAAAATAGGCTAGTGATTTAGAAAGGAGACCTTGCAAATATTAAAATATGAACAAATGAATAAGTAATCATGTGTTGGACTTATTTTGGCTCACCAGATTATCACATGAAAAGTAAAATTTACTAACCAGTAAAATGCTGGTTAGAATCTTATTTTCTTATCCTTTTTCCACCGTACCTCATAAAGGTCTCTTCTTCTGTCCTTTATAGTATTGACGCTTCCGTGTTCATGCAGTTCTTTGAGCAGCGATAAGTCACAGTCCGCAATCAACGTCATTTCAGTATTGGGCGTAGCTTCCGCTTTTATGGCATTATTCGGGAAAGGAAAATCCGAAGGGGTGAATATAGCTGCCTGTGCATATTGGATATCCATGTTGTTGACTCTTGGTAGGTTGCCCACGCTACCCGCAATAGCCACATAGCATTCGTTTTCTACAGCCCTTGCCATGGCACAGAGGCGCACTCGGTTGTATCCATTTTGGGTATCCGTTTGGAAGGGCACAAAAAGCAGTTGCATACCCTGCGAGGCATATATCCTGGCTAGTTCGGGAAACTCCACATCATAGCAGATTAAGATGCCAATTTTACCGCTATCAGTATCGAATACTTTGATCTTGTCTCCACCGACCATACCCCAGCTGTTCTTTTCGCTCGGTGTGATGTGGATTTTACAATAATAGTCCCATGTGCCATCCCGTCTGCAGAGGTAAGTAATATTCATCAGGTGCTCATCTTCATCTACATAAGGCATGGAGCCGGTAATAATGTTTACGTTGTATGACACTGCAAACTCCAGCATTTTATCCCTGAGCGGCTCTGTAAACTGCGCCAATTCCCGGATGGCCTTGGCTTCTCCCAAATGATTGAACTCCGCCATGAGGGGTGCTTCAAAAAACTCCGGGAAAAGAATAAAATCTGTTTTGTAATCGCTTACCGCATCAACAAAATATTCAACCTGATTGACCAGCGAATCAAAGTTCTTGAAGAGTCGCATTTGCCATTGTACCAGGCCTACACGTACATACTCCTTGCTGGTACTGATGAGTTCGGGTTCATCCTCCTGATAGTATATATTGTTCCACTCCAGTAGGGTGGCATATTCCAGTGATTGCGTATCACCGGGTAAATAATTCTTCAGGATCTTCTTGACGTGAAATTCGTTAGAAAGCTGGAAGGAAAGAGTAGAGTCATGGACTTCCTTGAATTTCACCTTCTCTATATACTCTCGTGGCGTGAGTTCCTTGGCGTACCGCTGATAGTTGGGGATACGACCACCCGCTACAATGGCCCTTAGGTTTAGATTTTCACAAAGCTCTTTTCGGGCATCATACATTCTTCTGCCCAATCGCAATCCTCGATAATCGGGGTGGACAAAAACATCCACACCATACAGTACATCACCTTCATCGCTATGCGTCGAAAAAGTTTCATTTCCGGTAATTTGACTGAATGTGTGGTTATCACCAAACTTTTTATAATCCACAATGATGGACAAGGCTGCTGAAACTACAACGCCATTTACCTTCACACAAAGCTGTCCCTCGGGAAAGATTTTAAGTAGTTTTTTTATGGATTTGGCACTCCAGATATCATTTTCAAGACCTCCTTCGTAAGCAAGGATCATGGCTTGCTTCAGGTCCAGATAATCTTCAAACTTCAGGGTAGTAAGTTCAACCTTTTGTTGATCGGTATTATTTGTATTCATAAGAAATACAAATTTGCTAATATAAAAACACAATAAGGGGTACTAGAAGGGTTTAATTCTTTCTACAGCTATGAATTGAGTGATTTGCCCATCGCTGAAATTATCATCCGACACAAAGATCATGGTAGGATTACCCGAATTTTCTAATGTATAGCCCCAATCAAAAGCCTCGACATTATCTATTTTCTCTAAACCCAATTGATTAAGGTCTAAAACCAATTGTTTGCGGGCAGGGGTGATGGTTTCCCCTTTAAGGGATTCCATTCCAGATATTTCTGTAGCAGCTGAGAAATCTGCCAGATAGAGTCGTACATAGTTGCCATGCCCCGGCACATAGGACCTCTCCAATACCAGCAATTGGTTTTCTCTATGGTATAGGATTTCAACCACTCCATTTCCACCACCATGGCCAAGTGGGGCATCAGCAAAAACCTTTTCAAGTTGATAGGGATACTCTTCCACGACCTCACCTTGTGCATAATCATAGAGTATCATTCGAACAGGCGCACCCTGGCCTTCAAAAGATGGGCTTTCGCCATCCTGCTTCAGTGGGTATTCTACGCTCACCCAACATAATGTACTGTTGGGTACAAGTGTCAGCCCTTCGAAAGCACCATTATGCCTCGGGCCGGAATCCTCTCCAGCCCGGTACCTGTCACCCAAAATGGTTTTGGATGAAAAGAAGCCATTGGGCTTTGTCTGGAGGAGCATTGGATCTTTCCGGGCATCTATGTAACCTTCTGAGGTCCAGAATATTTGATCACTGATGGAATCATACCGAATACTCTCGGGATCTACATAGATGCTATCGGCTTGCTCTAAGGCCGGAAAAAAGCTATTGTCTTCCTGCCTGAAGTAGAGTAGCTTATGGAAAATAATCTGTTCAAAATTTTTAGCATCGTAAACCAATTCCACTTCAAAAAATCTTGCTGGATTAAAGGCTGATCCGTCATCAGAAATCACAAAATACCTATTACCGGATTTACGCGTGATACCGGAAAGCCCACCAATATAAGCTTTGCTAAACATCGTTTTGTGAGGAACTACCTGCTCACCGATAAGTCTGAAAATACCAGGATCTGCAGGCATTTCTCTTTCAGGTTGTGACTTTGGGGTACAGCTGTAAATCAGGAGGATAAGCGCCAGGAGGGAATATGCTTTCATTCGGTAAAAATCAGCGGCAAAATTATCCTAAATCATCGCAAAATCAACAACTATCATTAGAACCTGACGGGTTTGGCAATGCTTTTTTGGCCGATTACCCAATGTAAACCATTATCAAAACCTGCAACCAGGAAACAAAAGGGTTTTCCGCTTATTATCTAACTTTGAATCATTAACCCATAAAATGATTTAGCTACATGACTGCTACCGCTGTAAAGCCATATAAACCCAAACATCACATTAGAATAGTTACCGCCGCATCATTATTTGATGGACATGATGCAGCCATCAATATTATGCGCAGGATAATACAATCTACCGGGGTGGAAGTGATTCACCTGGGTCATAACCGTTCTGTCAATGAGATCGTAAATTGTGCCATTCAGGAAGATGCGCAGGCTATTGCCATAACCTCCTATCAGGGTGGTCATGTCGAATTCTTCAAGTACATGTATGACTTATTGCGTGAGCGCAACAGCAGCCATATTAAGATTTTTGGTGGAGGCGGTGGAACTATCCTTCCCGAGGAAATAAAAGAACTGCATGAATATGGCATCAACCGTATTTATTCACCCGACGATGGCAGGTCTATGGGGCTACAGGGCATGATCAATGATATGGTGAAAAGCTGTGATTTTCCACTCGGTGATCAACTTAATGGGCAGGCTCAGTCCCTTCAGGAAAAAGACCCTACAGCCCTTGCCAGGCTAATTTCAGCAGCTGAAAATTACCCTGAAAATGCCAACGATATCCTCAAAAAGATCAAGGAAAATATACAGCAAAAAGTAATTCCGGTTTTGGGGATCACCGGAACCGGTGGTGCGGGTAAATCATCGCTGGTAGATGAATTGGTCAGGCGATTTCTGATGGATTTTGAAGATAAAAAGCTGGCGATCATTTCGGTAGATCCTTCTAAGCGAAAAACGGGAGGTGCGCTTTTGGGTGACCGTATACGGATGAATGCCATCGATAGCGACCGTGTTTATATGCGCTCCCTAGCTACCCGGCAGAGCAATTTGGCCCTGTCAAAGCATGTGCAAGACGCAGTTGACATCATGAAAGCTGCTGATTTTGATCTGATTATTTTGGAAACGTCGGGCATTGGCCAATCGGATACTGAGATTACTGACCACTCGGACATCTCACTTTATGTGATGACGCCTGAATTTGGAGCTGCTACCCAGCTGGAAAAAATTGATATGCTGGACTTTGCCGATATCGTAGCGATCAACAAATTCGATAAACGCGGCTCTCTGGATGCTATAAGAGACGTGCGAAAACAGTATAAACGTAACCATGGGCTTTGGGAGGCCAAAGATGAAGACCTGCCGATTTATGGTACAATTGCCTCACAGTTCAATGACCCTGGCATGAATAGGTTATACCGGGCAATCATGAACCTATTAACCGAAAAAACCGGCGCAGCGCTGCAGACCGATTTTATGGCTTCTGATGAAATGTCAGAGAAGATTTTCATCATCCCCCCTAAGCGAACAAGGTACCTTTCAGAAATATCTGAAACTATTCGTGATTATGACCAATGGGTCGATAAGCAAAGGGAAGTAGCACAAAAGCTCTACAGTATTCAAAAGGCAATAGATACGGCTAAAGAAAGCCAAAGCACTCATGCAGATGCTTTGATTCAGCAACTACAGGATCTCTATGATAAGACTGCTCTTGATCTGGATCCACATAACAAGGTCCTTTTGGATCATTGGCCGGATAAAATTGAAAAATATAGTGGGGATGAGTTTACCTATACCGTAAGGGACAAAGAGGTCAAAGTAAGCACTTCTTCAGTTTCTCTTTCGGGTAATCGAATCCCAAAAATCAGTTTGCCCCGCTACCAGGCCTGGGGTGATCTGCTGTTTTGGATGCTTCAGGAAAATGTACCCGGAGAGTTTCCATACACAGCAGGTGTATTTCCTTTTAAGCGGCAGGGTGAAGACCCAACGCGTATGTTTGCCGGTGAGGGTGGTCCTGAGCGAACCAATAAGCGGTTTCATTACCTCTCCAAAGACCTTCCTGCGGCCAGGCTCTCCACAGCATTTGATTCTGTAACACTCTACGGAGCTGATCCTGATAGTAGGCCCGATATCTATGGGAAAATTGGCAACTCTGGCGTGAGTATTTGCTGTCTGGATGATGCCAAAAAGCTTTACAGTGGATTCAATCTGGTGGAGCCAACAACATCTGTTAGCATGACCATAAATGGGCCTGCAGCAGCTATTTGCGCATTTTTCATGAATGCAGCCATAGACCAGCAATGTGAGGTTTACATCAGGCAGGAAGGCCTAGAGGCAGAAGTGGAGCAGAAAATAGAGGCCATTTTCAAAGAAAAAGGTGCCAGCAGGCCAATTTACCAGGGCAACCTACCGGAAGGCAATGACGGCCTTGGATTGATGCTTCTTGGTGTCACCGGTGATCAGGTGCTGCCAAAGGAGGTGTATGAGAAAATTAAAGCAGATACTCTCAGCAAGGTGCGAGGTACTGTACAGGCTGACATCTTGAAAGAAGATCAGGCACAAAATACCTGTATCTTCTCCACTGAGTTTTCATTGCGGGTGCAGGGTGATATGCAGCAATATTTTATTGATCATCAGATCCGTAATTTCTATTCAGTATCCATTAGTGGCTATCATATCGCAGAGGCTGGTGCAAACCCTATTTCCCAACTGGCATTTACCCTTTCGAATGGTTTTACTTTTGTGGAGTACTACGTATCCCGTGGAATGGATATCGATAAGTTTGCGCCAAATCTATCATTCTTCTTCTCAAATGGCGTAGATCCGGAGTATAGTGTCATTGGCAGGGTAGCCCGTCGAATCTGGTCTAAGGCCATGAAACACAAATATGGGGCTAATGAAAGGTCGCAAAAGCTGAAATACCACATTCAGACTAGCGGCAGGTCATTGCATGCGCAGGAGATTGATTTCAATGACATCAGGACAACATTACAGGCCCTCTATGCGATCTATGACAATTGCAACTCACTGCATACCAATGCTTATGATGAAGCCATCACCACACCTACAGAGGCTTCTGTGCGTAGGGCTATGGCCATCCAGCTTATTATCAATAAAGAGCTTGGGTTGGCTAAGAATGAAAATCCACTGCAGGGAGCTTTTATCATAGAAGAGCTTACCGATTTGGTAGAAGAAGCCGTACTGATGGAGTTTGATAGAATCACCGAGCGAGGAGGCGTGCTGGGCGCAATGGAAACGATGTACCAGCGCAATAAAATCCAGGAGGAAAGCCTGCATTATGAAACACTTAAGCATACCGGCGAATACCCCATCATTGGTGTGAATACCTTTCTTAATGATAAAGGATCGCCTACTTTAATTCCTGGTGAGGTGATAAGAGCTACCAAAGAAGAAAAGGAGTACCAGATAGAGATGCTGAAGGCATTGCAGCAGCGAAATGCTGAAAAGAGTGAATCTATGCTTAAGTATATGCAAGAGACAGCCATCAAAAATGAGAACATATTTGAGGCGTTGATGGAAGTTACAAAATACTGCTCTTTGGGGCAGATAACCAATGCCATGTTTGAAGTAGGAGGACAGTATCGTAGAAATATGTAGCTTCAAGGTGTAATTACCACAGTAAGGCTGATTTTATGAAAAGAAAACAAGCACTAAAAAACCTGGCTGCGCTAGGCGCTGTACCTATGATAGCACCATATTTTTCAACTAAGGCCGGCGAGTCGAAGGCACCACTTGAGCTTAAGGGAAACATTAAACATTCCGTATGCCGATGGTGCTATCAGGATATACCGCTTGAGGAATTTTGTGAGAAGGTGGCGGCGATGGGTTTGAAATCTGTGGAACTTCTGACCGAACAGGAATGGCCTGTAGCGCAGCAATATGGACTGACCTGTGCCATGGCTACCTATCCTAATGCCTCGCTTATCGAAGGCTTCAACGATATCAAAAATCATGAACAGCTACAGGCTACATACAAGCCCCTGATCCCAAAGGTAGCAGATGCAGGCTTACCCAATTTGATATGTTTCTCCGGAAATACGAATGCACTTACTGATGAAGAAGGTATAGAAAATTGTGCTGTTGGCCTGGCACCATTGGTCAGGCTGGCCGAAAAGCATGGGGTGGTCATCTGCATGGAGTTGTTCAACACGAAAGTTGATCATCCGGGCTACCAATGTGCCAGCACGGCCTGGGGAACTGCGCTGGTTGACAAAATTGGCTCACCCAACTTTAAGCTTTTGTATGACATCTACCACATGCAGATTATGGAAGGGGATATCATTGCCACCATTAGAAAATATGGTGATTATTTTGCGCATTACCACACTGCGGGCGTACCCGGTCGCCATGAAATAGACGATCAACAAGAATTAAATTATAAAGCTATCATGCAGGCCATTGTGGATACCGGATTTTCAGGCTATGTAGCACAGGAATTTATTCCTACCATGGCGGATCCATTGGCGGCTTTAGCTCAAGGAGTAACTATTTGTGATGTTTAAATGAAAAATATGAAAGTAGAAGTAAAACTGGATTACCTGGCTGATAAGGAATATAAAACTACCAATGGAGCTGACAATGTAGTCAATATTGACATGTATGATAAGGCTGATAAGCAAGCTCAATCACCTATGGAATTGCTCCTCAGTGCATTTGTTGCTTGTGCCGCTGTAGACCTGGTTCTGATGATTAAGAAGCGCCGTAAGACTATTGTAGACCTTAAAGGTAAAGCCTCCGGCAAAAGGAGGGATGAACACCCGAGGTATTACACTGATATACACTTGCACTATGATATTTACTCCCCTGACCTAACTGATCAAGAGGCTGAGCGCCTTGTCAAGCTTGCCGTTAATGATTATTGTTCGGTCGGAGGTACTGTGAATGGGAAAGCAACTGTGACCCATAGTTTCAGCATTATTACGCCCTGATCAAGCTAATGAAATTGGCAAAAAAAAGAAGCTGTCCCATTGAGACAGCTTCCAATAAAAAATGATGATAACTATTCTATTGCTTAGGCTAGCTTAACATCAATGGCATTTAAGCCTCTGCGCCCTTCTTTTACTTCAAAGGTTACTGAGTCGTTCTGCTTAACTTCGTCGATTAAGCCTGAAACATGGACAAAAATTTCCTGTGCATTTTCGTCCGCAACAATGAATCCATAGCCTTTGGATTCGTTAAAAAACTTTACTTTTCCAGTTTGCATTATACTATAAAATTAATTTAAAGGGTAAAAGTATAGATTATTCAAACCATTTCTAAGCAAGGAATCATTATTATTACACCAATAATTTTTACTTCTTGAAAGATGCGTGTTTTAGATGAACAGCAACATCCCCATGTCAAAATCACTTATTACCACTGGAATAATAAGTTTATTGTAAAATTTGAAAGGGGCATGTTAGAGCAGACCTTTAAGGTCAGCGAATTTGACGTTACTGATGAAAAGGAGCTCAAAAGCTTAATCACGGAAGAGTTTATTCAAAAGGTGGTTAAGCGGTTTGAAGATATGAGTGATGATCTTTCTTCGATCATTACTTACTAAAGATTTTTCTGCTTTTAAGGGCCATTCTTTGAAGTGAATACTCTTTTGGTATTTGTTTCAAAGACACCCATTTGACCTCTTTCACTTCGTGATTGGGTCTGATGTCATTATCATTTACGGATCGAAACAGAAAGCGCACATCGTAGTGATCGTGCTCAGGCTCATTTTTTCGGGCTGGTATGGTATGAATATCCAGGTCAAAAATTTCAGGCGAGAATAATTCAAAGGATTGAAGGCCGGTTTCTTCTACAAGCTCTTTTTCTGCCACAGCAACCAGGTTTTCATCCCCATCGGCGTGACCACCAGGCTGTAGCCATCGGTCCAGTTTTTTGTGGTGGATAAGCAATACTTTATCCCGGTACTGAGAAATTACCCATGCTGATGCAGTAAGATGCCCAAAGGACAAACTTCTATGGTAGGCCTCATCCTCTTTAAGCAGGTCCAGGAAAAGTGGGATAAAAGTTTTCTCAACTATATCACTCGTGAAATAATGTTCCAGTGCATGTTGTAACTCATCACGAGAGGTCATTCTATCACTGTGTTTACCATGTTGATCTTACCTTTTTCCAGTTTGGAGGTCATCACTCCACTACCTTCGTTGCTTTGGTCGCCAAAGCGTGCATCAACATAATATGACTTCTCTTCCAGATTTTTAAAAGTGACCCTTCCTTTTTCATTGGTGAGCGTAGGGCCTGCCACAGGCATTTCATCATTGATGTAATCAGATTCAGTAGCAAATATGGCGACTGCCGCTCCCTCCACTACATTGCCAAGGTCATCAATCACAGTTACGCGTAGCTTTGTGTTGAATATCTGGGCCTCTATCAATACTTGTCCTTCAGAACTAACCTGTGCCAACATGAAAACAAATGCCGCCAGAAAAAATGATTTTCTCATAATCGAAAAATGTGCTTAAAAAGATCTTCGAAAGTTAATGGTTTCTGATACAAACTATCTGAATATACGGATGCCACAAGTTTTAGATAAGAGGGTTTGTCATCAACCAAAATATGCTCGATCAAAATATTGCCAAATTGCTGATCTATGGGTGGCTCCACTGTATTTATTTTGGGTTTGAGGTAATGCTTCTCTTTAGTTTCAATGAAATCCGCTTTTTCAGAAATCATGACATCCGAATTGGCAATCTTGTAGGGTAGCTCCTGTATTCGCTCTGAGAAATAATCGAAAAGAAATTGGAAGTCTTTCTTACCTATGTCCTGATTGTAGCTCAAAGCAAATCCATTGGCATAGCTGGAATGGAGCAGGTGTACATCATAAAAGCTGGTGTTCTTGAGGAGCTTGGCTTCATAACCGGAAATGATGGCCTGCAACTGTGCACGCATCCTATCACTACCGAACCAGGCTGCATAGTCAATCAGGTATTGATCTGATCTATTGATGACTTCATGGACGAGTTTCGGAGATTGCTTTTTGGCAGGGAATAGTTTTTGATAAAGGTCGTCGAAAAAGGTCATAGACAAATAACGAATGTCTGAGGCTTTGGTTAAGTCTATCTCAAAATCGTAACCCCGCCAAATTGCTCAATTACATTTTGGCTGGCATCCAGCTCACTCCTGTAGCGCATCACGTAAGCATAGGTACCATCAGGTAGTGGCTGCCCACGGTAAACCCCATCCCATTGGAAATTGATATCATTTGATTGAAAAACCAATTCTCCCCAGCGGCTGTAGATGAAGATAGAGTACTCCGTTACATAATCATTTGGGAAGACCGCAAAGGTGTCATTGAGACCATCTCCATTTGGCGTAAAAGCATTAGGCGCTACCACTGTCGGTCGGCAATCATCCTCGACCACAACTCTGTCGGTTACACAAACAGAACCATTAGAAATAGTGACCACATAGGTACCTTCTTCTGAAACGATGAGCATTCTGTCTTCAGAAATAACCTCATCTTCACCCCTTATTCTCCATTCATATGTAGCAAAAACCCCAGGGTCCAGTGTTACTGTACCGGTCTCCGGATTGGGGTCTAGCGAGCATATTGCAGCATTGGCTTCCAGTAAGAGTTGCTCGTCAGTAATCGGTACCACCAGCACTTCAATAAAATCTGAAGCTGAACAATTACCATTTACATCAGTGACATTCACTGTATAAACACCTGTGGTTTCAACATCTAAAAATGCTGAAGTCTCTCCGCTGATTACATTACCAGCACTGTCCAACCACTGAAAGGTGACATCTTCTGTGATCGTGGATTCTGCTGTAAGTTGTATGAGACCGCCGATATCACAGTTGGGTTCTGCCGTAATGGTCACCTCTAGTGGGATGAGGCTTAAACTATCGGTCTGGATACATCCTGCGCCTCCGATTTCCTGTACAGCTATGCTAAACTGCCCACCACCGGAAACCCCCACTTCAAAAGGGCTGTTAATAAATGCCGACGAGGCAAAGGGGACAGACCCATCGTATAATGTGCCATCAGCAGCTGTTACGTTCAGGCCATCTTCATCAACGATAGATACCAGTACAGAATCTGCTACATTTCCACTGAGCCGAATATCCAGGGCACAAATCCCTGCCTGACTGGTGGCCAGGTCAAAGGCTGCCAGGTCTTCTATGGCTATGTTTTGTGTACTGGTACAGCCATTTACCGTATTGGTTACACTTAGCTGATAAATACCGGCG
Source organism: Cyclobacteriaceae bacterium (assembly GCA_965227155.1). Classification (GTDB taxonomy): domain Bacteria; phylum Bacteroidota; class Bacteroidia; order Cytophagales; family Cyclobacteriaceae; genus UBA6059. Next base: position 165,430 of record OZ245731.1, on the reverse strand, counting down.
GCAAGGCTGTCGATGGTGACGGGATTTACATTATTGAAAACCCTTGGGCTTACTGAAGTTGGCCCACTTAGTCCATAAACAAAGTTGCCATCTCCGGTGAGCTCAAAGGAGAGCCTGCCCGTTGCATTCCCACAGGTAGAAGGAAAAGTCTCTATGGCCGTCACCCTGGGTTCTTCCAGCACAGATACCTGGAGGGTATCCGTAGCGGTACATGATGTAATGGGTTCAAACACTTCCAGGATATAGATGAAATCTCCGGGCACATCGGTATCGACTGATTGAAACCGGTCAGTACCTACTACCTGACCATTGATAAACCATTCGTAGCTTAGCCCGCCTTGTCCATTACTACCGTCAATATCTGCCAGTTCTTCGCTTTCACAGGCTGTAAAATCAGGCCCCAAAGCCAGGTCAGGCCTCTGATTGGCAATAAATACTGTATCAGGGTCAGATGAACAACCAAATTGATTGGTTACGAATACACTGGCCTGCGTAGCTTCGGTAAACCTTACCACTCGAGTAGTATCACCGGTCGACCAGGTATACGTAAAGCCTGCTGAGTCTGTAGGCAGGGCAGCCACATCCAGAAATGGGTCCTGGCATATATTCTGAGGTGATTCAAGATTTAAAGGATTGGGTAATGGATTGATTTGGAGTGTATCTACCAAAACAGAATCAAATCCACATCGATTGTATACCCTGAGTTGCACTTCATAGGCTCCCAAATCGGCATACAGGTGGGTAGGGTTTTGCACCATCAGCGTATCCGGGTTGTCAGGAAAAGAGGCTGCCGGATTGTCACCCCAGATCCAGTCATATTCATCAATATCGGAGGTGCCTGTACCTGAAAACTCCACGGGCTGACCAAAGCAAGCATTGGCAATGCCGATAGATGGAGAGGAAGGCGGATTAGACACACTTTGTACAAAATTGGGTAATCCAAGTAAGCTCGCAGTTCCACCTAATAATGGAAAAGCGGTAGGACTAAAGCTTGGGTTGTCTGAAGTAGGCCCATTGATAATACCCAGCGACTGGCTGTTTTCTACTGCCACATATACCTGTCGGTCAGGGCCGGTTTGTATAGCGCCCAGGGATTGGCCTCCACTAAATACGACCAGTTTGGTAGCTTCAATATCCGCTTTGGCATTATCCGTACCCAGGCTATCGAGGCTGTATTGAATAAGTCTTGAGCTGGCTTTATTGGTGGTGATGTAGACTTTCCTTGTATCAGAAGAAAATTCAAGGCCATAGACCTCTGCACCCGGTTCATTGATGTCTATACTCACCCCATCGCTTACCTGTCCTATCGAATCAAATTCAAAAATCTCAAGTCTATTGCCATTCCCGGGTAGCGCTACGCCCAATAATTCTCCATTGGAGGCCAATTTCATATAACCCTTGCCGTGAAGAGGCTCTCGAAATTCATGAATAGATCCCTCAGAACTCACGGTGGGCGCTTCTATACCTTGTGAACCTACACTGTAGGCCCTAAAGGTATTGTTACCATATTCATGACCGATGGCCCAGGTATTGCCTGTTCCAAAGCCTGAAGCAGTAATCCGCTCAGTACTATTTTTAAACAAAGGTTGATTTTTTACGATAACAGCCCCTTTTGCAGAATCCTGCTTAATGTCTACAATGGCATACCGCATATCATAACTATAGTTTCCATATATTTTATCGGGCATGAAAATATAAAATATGGTCGCGCTTTGTTCTCCTGCGGCTGTTACACCGGATACCGGCACAATCATCGCGGCTTGCGTCACGGTACTGTCGCCTCCCAGATTAGTACCATTTGCCATCACCTCATGATCCCTGTTCCAGACAGTACTGCCATTTGTGTAGAACAGCAGTTCACCATTACGATCTGAAACAGTGGCGGCACCTTCCGGGGCAACCATCGCCCCATCATCCAGGGCTGTGGCCTGCGGGGTGAAGTTTATACCGGCATTTCTTCCAAAATACCAATGATTTAGAACCTGCGTTTCATCGCCATATACAGTAACGATTATTTCATCAAATGCCGTACAGCCGGAGGGATCCTGCACATACACCCAATAGGTGCGTGTAGTATCTGAATTGGCCATGATCGTCGGGGTGGTTTCGCCTGTATTCCAGCTAAACTGTGTACCTGGAGTCGGAGGGTTCTCGCTATTTGCAAATGGATCAAGCACCAACTGCTCTCCGGGGCAGATGGTGGTGTCATTGCCTAAATCTACCATCAGGCTATTCATTTGTACAGTTACATTCTTAGTAACTTCACCAAATACGCCATTCAAGCCTACCCGCATGGTAACCGGACCTGAATACTCCATTTCATAACTATGAATAGGCGAGAAAGCATTAGAACTATTGCCATCGCCAAAGTCCCAGCTTACAAATTCAGGCGTAGGTTCTACCCGTGGCGTGAAAAACATCTCACTAGCTGTGCATGTAATAGAATCTGTTACCGAAAAATCCAACAAAGTGAAAGGTGTAGGTGCTGCCGGTGCATGCTGAGGAAAATAAAACCCGTTGAACTGGGTATTGCCCAGTGGTAGGCTGTCATAGGCAACATTATCTATGCTGTCTGGCCTGTCAATACGCCCAAGTGTCAAAGGGGTAGTAGCCTCTTGCTGGTATAGATGATAAATTCTATTGTCGGGGCCTCTTTTGATGCCATAGCTTCGGTAAACGGTAGTATCCAAAACCTGCCGCAATATGGAAAGCGTATCCAGCCCAAACTGATAAAGCATACCGCTATTAGGGCTGGTATCAGCTGTTCCTAATCTGCTGATAAAAAGTTTCAAGCCATCACCTGACCAGGCTATGTCAGCAATAGCATTTTCAAAACTATCGGCATTACCGGAATTTAAAACCTGCGTGTTAAAACTTAAAACCCCACTGCTACGGTCAAAATTCAGGATGATTACATTTCTATTCTGCTCTTTGGGTGCTACCGCAAGCAGGCTTGAGTCAGGATTGAAGGCGAAAGCGGACACCTCAAATGAGGGCACATTGATATTGAACAGATCAAAAGTCTGTACAGCACCAAATCCGCTATCTGTGATACCCATTACCCTAAATTCCCCAGAGCTGACATCCTGATTGATAAACCAGTAATCATTGTCTTCTCCGGGTACTATGATCATCGCATCAGAAGGATTGTTGATGCCGGTAGATGCATTTATGGTGGCAGTAGCATCTCCGAATGGTGGCTGATCGGGATCTGTTTTGTTCCCATCTAGCAGGGCATTTACAATGGTGTATTGAATTTCATTGACTCCACCAGCACCAGAGTTGGTAAAAACGTAAAAACTACGGGGTGTGCCGGGAATTGGACTTGCCACTACCGGATTGATTAGCTGTGGATTTCCATTGAGCGGTGTACCATCCAGCACAGACTGGTTGTAGGGGTCATAAATATCTGTACCATCGCTGTAGAATAGCAGATCCCCTGTTTCATCATTGGAGATCACCGCAGAACCTCCTGTACCAAACGGAGTGACCTGATTATCAATCAGTTCAGCCTCGATCAAGGGCAGGTTACCCTTATCAAAAAGTATTGCCTGGCTGCTATTGCCGAAATACCAGTAATTTTCCTCCAGCGGCCGGTCTACCTGGGCATTTGCCGGCTTCAGGCAGGCAAGTGTCAATAAAAAAGACAGGCCAACACCTAATTTTCGCATGGCTAATGCGTTAAACATTCTGATAAGGGTTATGATTATCCTAATTGTCAAATTCATAGTTAATACAAAAGGCTATTATTGCCAAGCAATTAACAGCGTAACAAGCCAACGAAAATTTATGCACTTTCATTACAATTGCGGCAAGTATTGTTGGCTAAGTTTCGAAGTTGAGCGTTAAATACATATTTTGCAAAGCGTGAAAAAACATTGGTGTAAGTATTTGTTGATCGCTACAGTTCTCACTGCCGCGAATTTCTTTTCCGATAACAAGGCTTGGGCGCAAGACCCTCAGTTTTCGCAGTATTATGCGGCACCATTATATCTAAATCCGGCGTTAGCTGGGATTAACCAAAAGGGAAGAGCCGGCTTTAACTACAGGAACCAATGGCCCCAGATTCCCAACAGTTTCGAAACAGTCTCTGCCTATGTAGATTATAATTTTGAGGAGTACAATAGTAGTGCAGGGTTGATCATCACCTCTGATACAGAAGGCCTTGCCGGTTTACAATCTACTACCATAGGCTTACAATACGCCTACCAAATGTATGTGGATTATAAATGGGCTTTCAGGCCCGCTATGCAGGTGTCTTACACCTTGCGAGATATCAATTTTAGCAAACTGACATTTGGTGACCAGCTCAATGCAACGGGTATCATAAATCCAACCACAGCAGAAAACCTCAATACAGGTCAGAATGTGAGCTATATGGACCTGGCCTTTGGCGGAATCCTATATAGTAATAATATCTGGGTGGGTATGTCTTTTCACAATGTATTGGAGCCCAATCAATCATTTATAGGCGGACAAAGTGTGCTGCCCGCAAGGACATCTTTGCATGGTGGCTATAAACTACCACTCAATGCGGGCAGAAGAGATCTTAATAACGGAATGGAAAGAAGCATAACGCCTACTTTCAATTTCCGGTCGCAGGGCGAATTTGACCAATTGGATTTAGGATTGTATGCCACGATCCAGCCATTGTTATTCGGATTATGGTACCGGGGTATCCCCATCAAGCAATTCGAAAACTTCCCCAACAATGAGGCACTTATCCTGATGGTGGGTGTGGTGCGCAATAACCTCACTATTGGCTACAGCTATGATTATACCTTGTCAGAGTTGGGCATAGATGCTGGCGGTGCACACGAGATATCGCTGATGTTCAATTTCAACCTTGGAGACCCAAGAAAGCCACCCAGAGAGGTGCGAGAACTACGCTGCCCGGTGCCTTTCATATTCTAAGTAGCACCTCGTATTTTTGCAGCTATGGAGTATCAAACCATTTTGCTCATTCTGCTGGTGATTATATCAGCAGATTTTATTTTCGATAATATTATTGGATACCTCAACCATCAGTCCAGTAAAAAGCCTATCCCGGCTAAGCTGGAGGGCATTTATGATGAGGAGCGGTATGCTAAATCGCAGGCCTATGAGCGTGTAAATTACCGATTTGGTTTACTAACTGAGACTATTTCCTTTGTGGCCATGTTTGCCATCCTTTATTTTGGTGTATTTGGGTGGGTTGACGATTGGTTACGGAATTACGCACAAAATGAACTATTACTTTCACTCTATTTCTTTGCTGTCGTATTCTTCGCTTCAGATATATTGACCATTCCTTTCCAGTGGTATTCTACTTTTGTGATAGAGGAGAAATTTGGTTTCAATAAATCCACCATTAAAACATTTATTTCCGATAAACTGAAGGGTATTTGCTCACGGTAATCATAGGTGGCTTGCTTTTAGGTACACTTATTTTCCTGATCTTTCTGTTGGGTAGTAATTTCTGGATTTGGTTTTGGGTGGTGATTACTGTGTTTATGTTGGTGATGAACTTGTTTTATACCAGTCTGATACTTCCCTTGTTCAATAAGCTGACGCCTATGGAAGATGGTGAACTCAGGCAGGCGATTGAAGCCTATGCAAGAAAGGTGGATTTTCCATTGACTAATATTTTTGTGATTGATGGCTCCAAAAGATCCAGCAAAGCCAATGCTTTCTTCTCGGGTTTGGGCAAAAAGAAAAAAGTAGTACTCTATGATACTTTGATTGAGAAACATACTACAGAAGAATTAGTGGCTGTATTGGCCCACGAGATTGGTCACTATAAGAAAAAGCATATTGTTTGGTCATTGATACTGGGCGTATTACAAACAGGCTTCATGCTGTGGTTGCTCTCGCAGATGATTTATAGCTCTGAGGTAACCTGGGCGATGGGAGGAGAGACTACCGCTATTCATTTGAACATTTTGGCTTTTGGAATTCTCTTTTCACCGTTGAGTAAGGTGATTGGTATTCTGATGAATATGCTGAGCCGCAAGAATGAGTTTGAAGCAGACGCTTATGCGGTACAAACCTATGCAGGTCAGCCGCTTCGGGAAGCGTTAAAAAAATTGTCAGGCGATCATTTGAGCAACCTCACCCCACATCCGGCACATGTGTTTTTGCATTACTCGCATCCACCATTGCTGGAAAGGATCACGGCTATGGAAGAAGTGGAGAATGGATAATTTTCTATTTGTTTAAAATATTTGTGAAAACAATTCCGTGTGAGTTGAAATTTCATAAAGTACAGTCCATAGATTAAGTATTTTCTCCAAAATCCGATCAAGAATATATTTTACCAATATTGAACGTATTAATTGAAAAAGTGAGTTCAGGTAAATTTCTTTCACTATCATCTTTAATCTCTTCATATATCTTGTTGTTATAATTGATATATGTGAAATTATTCGAAGGGAAATCTACAGGCCTTACCAATTGTTTAGATTGTAAAATATTTAAATGCCTCCCACACCCGATGCATGGGTAAACCCATCACGTTTAGGTAAGAGCCCTCAATTTTGGTAATACCGATGGCACCTATCCACTCTTGTATGCCATAAGCACCTGCTTTATCAAAGGGTTTGTAATTTTTGATATAAAAATCAATTTCTTCAGGGGTTAGTGCCCTGAAATAGACTTCTGTGGTATCGCTAAAGCTTTCTGTTTTCCCCGGCGATGAAACACAAACCCCGGTGACCACCTGGTGTGCCCGATCAGACAAAGCGGCAAGCATGGCCTGAGCCTCTTCGTCATGGGCCGGCTTTTCCAGCAATCGATCGTCTATAATTACCGTTGTATCAGCTGTGAGGATCAGTTCATTTTTGAATCTTGCCCGATAGGCCTTATTCTTCTTGATAGCCAGGTATTCTGCGATTTCATTTTTAGGCAAGTCGGAAGGATAGCTTTCATCAACCTCCATTTTTTGTACCTCAAATGAAATGCCTGCTTCTGTCAGAATCTGTTTCCTCCGCGGGCTATTGGAAGCTAGTATCAAGGGGCGATCCAAATTCATCATCGGCAATAGATCCAAATAAGAGTCCACAAATTACTTTAGGATAAAAATAGGTCGATTTCTGGGGTAGGGTATAGCCACTGTAGCATACCTTTTTCACCGTTTCCATAGGTACATCTTTGGTGATGATCGCAAATTGTGCCTCTCCATTAATGACCTTATCATGGCATTCTGTGAAATTACGCTCAAAGAAAATTTTATCTGACCCACGCTGTTCTTTCCCGGGAATGCCCAGCACCTTTTCGAAAATAAAATAATGCATCACCGTGAGATCCAGCTTTTTGATATCCTCCGGGAATTTCCAGCTAATGCTATCGATAAGTTCAGGCTTGAGCCTGATTTTATAGCAGTTGTTATTGATGATCAGCCCAAACGCCCATTTCTTACCCAGAATGATATCGGGTATGTCATTGACATTGTCAATAGTAAGAATTGTAAAATAAGTTTTGAGCCTTTCCAACAAAGTATGCTCATCAATTCCATTAAGATTTCTTAATAGCCTATGTGTTGGTAATATCCTCAAATCATCCGATTCCGTATTCGTCAGATACATCATATGGTAATGATAAGGTTCATGGCCTGTATCATTAGGATTTTGAGCCATGCATTCCTGTCGATACATCATGCTACCCTCGTAGCGGTGGTGCCCATCCGCCAGAATGATCTGCTTATCAGCCAACAAGGCCATGATTTCTCTAATTACTGATGCATCCTGAATGAGGCTTAGCTTATCACGTACGCCCTGGTAGTCCTCTGTTTCATAGATAGGCTTTTTCATCGCCTCATCTAGATAATGCTCTATGGTATGCTCGGGATCTGTATACAAGCCATGCGTAGGGCTTACGTTGAGTTTTGTTTCAGCCAGCAATACTTTGCGGTCGTCCACCGAAAAGGGCATGGTGTTCTCGTGATGCAGAACTACTTTTTCATCCCAATGATGGGCTTTGATATTACAGATAAAACCTTTTCTGCAATATTCTTCTGTGTGGCCCCTCAGTGAAAAGTACTGATAGTAAACGTATATGGCTGGGAGATCATCCTGCAAAATGATCTTCTCATCTTTCCATTTTTTGAGCAACTGGGCCGCCTCACATGCAGGATTGTCTCCCTGTGGTACAGATAAATGGATGCTGTTGTAAGGGTTTTCATACAGCCGCTTGCGCTGGCGCTCTGAAACCACGTCAAACAGGGGAGAAGTGATTGTATCTATATTTTTTACAATGGCAGGATTATAGCGCCAGGCTAGTAGCGGTTTTATTTCTGCCATAGTATTATTTCCTCAATCTGTTCTTTTTCCATTTGTTGTCGGCAGTAGCATTCGCACTTTTATGTGTTTTCTGCTCTTTGTGATTTTGCAACAAATAGGTAGTTAATAAGGAAGCTACCTCTTCTTCTTCTTTAGTAGGCTGTAAAGCCAGTTTATCGGGGGTAAAAAACTGCTCTACAAACTTGGTGGTAAAAGCGCCCGATTTGAAATTCTCATGCTGCAAGGCAAATGTACAGAATGGCAGGGTGGTTTGAATACCCGTAATTTTATACTCCTCAATGGCTCGAAGCATCCTGTCAATAGCCTCTTCACGATCTTTCCCGTAGGTGCAAAGCTTGGCAATCATCGGATCGTAGTGGATAGGTATAGACATGCCTTGCTCAAATCCATCATCCAACCTGATGCCGGGCCCCTGTGGCCTTACATAGGTTTGCAGTTTACCAATATCAGGAAGAAAGTTGTTGGCAGGATCCTCTGCGTATACACGCACCTCTAGGGCATGGCCTTTTTTGGTTATTTGATCTTGCGTAATGGGCAGCTTTTCACCTTCGGCTACTTTGATCTGCAATTTCACCAGGTCTACACCCGTAATCAGTTCAGTAACGGGGTGTTCCACCTGCAGTCTTGTATTCATTTCCAGGAAGAAAAAGTCAAGGTTTTCATCTACAATAAACTCTACAGTTCCCGCATTGTAATACCCGCAAGATCGGGCTACATTCACGGCAGCCTCACCAATAGCCTTTCTCTTTTCTTCATTGAGTACAGCAGAAGGCGCCTCCTCAATTACCTTTTGGTGTCTACGCTGGATGCTGCATTCACGCTCGAAAAAATGTACGATATTTCCATGGTGGTCGCCCATCACCTGCACTTCAATATGCTTGGGAGAGGTTATGAATTTTTCGATGAATACTGAACCGTCACCAAAAGAGCTTTCTGCCTCAGATATGGCCCGCTTCATTTGACTCTCAAAATCTTTGGGATCTTCAACAACACGCATGCCTTTTCCACCACCGCCTGCACTGGCTTTGATCAGAATGGGGTATCCGATTTCCAGAGCTCTTTCTTTGGCTTCATCAATATCCGTAATGGCATGGTCTACCCCCGGCACCATTGGAATGTTGTATTTGGATACCGCTTGCTTAGCTGCAAGTTTGCTACCCATCACTTCTATACTTTCTGGAGATGGGCCAATAAAGATGAGTCCTGCCTCTTTGATTTTCTTGGCAAATGCAGCATTTTCAGACAAAAACCCATAACCGGGATGAATAGCATCTACATTCAGCTTTTTACAAACTTCAATGATCTTATCAGCTTTGAGGTAAGACTGGTTAGATGGGGGAGGGCCGATGCAGACCGCTTCATCAGCATATTTTACATGCAGGGCCTCTTTGTCCGCCTCACTGAAAACGGCCACTGTGGCAATGCCCATTTCTTTTGCAGACCTTAATATGCGCAGTGCAATCTCACCACGATTGGCCACCAGAATTTTGGATATTTTAGTCAAAACGTACAAGATTTTGTTCCTCTACAATGCTACATAATTCCAATTTGAATATGAATCCGACCCGTAATTATTATTCATTGCCGATTTGAGAACACACCTTTAAATACTACCTTTGCGAAGTTTACAAAAACGATTATTAAGGGTAAAATATATATTTGAATGGATTTATTCGAAAAACTCCTGCAAGATAGAGGGCCTCTAGGAAGACACTCATTCATGGATGACAATTTTTACATGTTCCCTAAGCTGGAAGGTGAACTGGCGCCAAGGATGATGTTTAAAGGGAAGCAGGTACTTACCTGGAGTCTTAACAATTATCTGGGCTTAGGTAATCACCCGGAAATCAGGGCGATAGATGCCAAGGCTGCAGAAGATTGGGGGCTTGCATACCCCATGGGTGCCCGTATGATGACGGGTAATACCAAGTATCATGAAGAGCTTGAGAGGGATTTAGCTTCTTTCGTCAGTAAGGAGGATGCCATGTTGCTCAACTACGGGTACCAAGGCATTATGTCTGTAATCGATGCATTGGTAGATCGTAAAGATGTAATTGTCTATGACGCAGAGTCACACGCTTGTATAATTGATGGCTTGCGCATGCACATCGGCAAGCGCTTTGTATATCCACACAATGATATTGACAACTTAAAGCGCCAATTGGTGCGCGCACAAAAAATCACACAGGAGACTGGTGGTGGTATTTTAGTGATCACAGAAGGTGTATTTGGGATGTCCGGCAATATGGGTAACCTGAAAGAAATTGCGGCACTCAAGAAAGACTTTAACTTCAGGCTGTTGGTTGATGATGCTCACGGCTTTGGCACTATGGGGCCAACCGGTGCAGGTGCTGGAGAGGAGCAGGGTGTGCAGGAGCATATCGATCTTTATTTTTCCACATTTGCCAAGTCTATGGCTAGTATTGGAGCTTTCGTAGCAGGACCGCATGATGTTGTGGATTACCTACGCTACAATGTACGCTCGCAGATTTTTGCCAAATCTCTACCTATGCCTTATGTAATAGGTAACCTGAAACGCCTGGAAATGCTAAGAACCCAACCTGAGCATAAAGAAAAGCTCTGGAAGATCGTAAATGCAATACAAAGTGGTTTCAAAGAAAAAGGCTACAATATAGGCACAACCCAGTCGCCTGTTACGCCTGTATTACTAAACGGTGGAACATTAGAGGCTGCAAATCTTACAAAAGACCTTCGCACAAACTTTAATATTTTCTGCTCAGTGATTGTGTATCCTGTGGTACCAAAAGATATTATTATGTTGCGAATAATCCCTACAGCAGCGCATTCTATGGCCGATGTGGAGGAAACAATAGCGGCTTTTGAGGCGATTAAAACCAAATTAGATGACGGGGAATATAAAAAAGCGGGGTTAGCAGGTGCTACTTTTGCTTCAAATATGTCTTAAATCTTTATTTGGCTATCATATTTTAAACAATTTCTTTATATTGCCTCACCATTAATTATCAGTAACCCTAAAAAATATCAATATGAAAAGATTCGAAGAACTTAAAGATCTAGTGATGTCAATGGAAGGAGACTTTGCAAAATTCTATGACAAAGGAAATCAAGCTGCCGGTACCAGAGTAAGAAAAGGCATGCAAGACCTAAAAAACCTAGCACAAGAAATCAGAATAGAAGTTCAGGACATCAAAAATAAGGCCTAATATTAGTCACTAGATATTAGTTATTACAGATATTGAATGGAATAAGGGGGAGCAACTATTTGCTCCCTTTTTCTATTTATAAGCTTCCAACAACTGGCTTGTTTCCCTTCTGAGAGCATCTGAAACCGGAACCAATGGGAGCCTCAAAAACTCCTCACAAATTTCTAACTGCTTCAGTACACATTTCAAGCCGGCAGGGTTACCTTCTTTGCTTAATACATCTCCCACAGGCAATAGAGAAAGGTGTAGCTTTCTTGCCGCTACAAAATCTCCTTGCAGACATTTTTCTACCATCTGTGAAAACTGATAGGGGAGTGCATTGGCCATCACACTGATCACACCTTCTGCGCCCATAGCAATCATTGGGAGGGTCATCATATCATCTCCGGAGATAACCATAAACTCTTCTGGCTTTGCCTTCAAAATATGCCCTATTTGATTGAGGTCTCCACTGGCTTCCTTAATACCAATGATATTTTCATGCTCTGCCAGCGAAAGTGTAGTCTTTGCTTCCAGATTGCAGGAAGTGCGACCAGGTACATTGTACAAAATGATGGGCACCGGGCAGGCATCTGCCAGCTGTTCATAATGCTTCTCCAGGCCCAGCTGACTAGGTTTGTTATAATAGGGTGTTACAGAAAGAATGGCATCTATTTCTCCAAAAAGGTCATCTTCAAAATAGTCCAATAGCTCCCTGGTGTCATTAGCACCTGCGCCGTACACGATTGGCAGCCCTTTTTTATTATTGGCTTTTATGTGGTGGAGTACTTGCTTCTTTTCAGCAAGGCTGAGCGTAGGGGATTCTGCAGTAGTACCCATCACCACCAGGTAGTCAACGCCACCATTGGTTACATGGTCAACCAATCTCTCTAACGCTTCATAATCTATATCCATTGACCTGGTAAAGGGTGTTGCAAGAGCAACCCCGGTTCCTTCAAATCTCCTATCCATCAATTCACCAATTTCAAATAATTATAAATACTGTCCATTCTTCTTATGGCATCCAATGACCGGTCACATTTGATCATCATTTCAAATAAATCATCCTGAGTTTCATTGTATAAACCTATTCTACATTTTGCATGGCTTCTGATCAATATATTTTCTATTAATGGATGAATGGCATCATCTGTATTGATCAAAAAGTCAAAAGGTTTTTCGCAATATTGCAGAATCTCCACACGCTTCCAATTGCCAAAAATCGAAAAATCCCGGCCACTAAAACGTTCTTTGTCTGTAGGTGCAGCACCTTGAAGATAGCAGAGCATATCTACCTGCTTGCCATCATTTCTGAGTTTCTCAGCCAGATAACTTATATCGGCCATTTCTTGCTGATCGCCTTTATACAAAATGCCAAATTTCTGAGCTGATTCATAGCTTATATTTTCACGAATCACCTTATCACGCCAGCGCGCTATTTTATTATGTAGTTCTGTCAACAAATTTCAAAAAATTAAAGCATGGAAGTAAAGGTTGACTCGTCAATGATTTTCACACCCAGCTTTTTTGCCTTTTCCAACTTAGCAGGGCCCATTTTATCACCAGCCACCAGGTAATCAACACTCCCTGAGATACCGCTGACCACCTTGCCGCCATTCTTCTTAATAATGGCCTTTAGTTCGTCTCTTTCATATTGCTCAAACACACCGGAGATTACAAAAGAAAAGCCATCCAGGGCACCCTCACCAGCGGCAGGTAAGTCTTCCTCATTTATAACTAATTGCACACCGTGCGTTTTCAGTTCATCAATGATATTAAGATTATTTTCTTCACTGAAGTACTGGGTGATACTTTCGGCAATACGGTCCCCAATTTCCGGTACTTCTACCAAAGTTTCAAAATTGGCCCTGGCGAGAGCTTCCACATTTTTAAAGTGCACAGCCAGTTTTTCAGCGACTGTTCTGCCGACATACCGTATACCCAAAGCAAACAATACATTAGGAAATGGTATCTCTTTGGATTTTTCTATAGAGTCGAGAATATTTTGCGCTGACTTCTCTTTGAGCGACCGGGTTTTGACCTCACCGGTCTGCGGATTTTCAATTTCAAATTTAAGGCCGTTGAGTTGATCGAAGCTGAGTTTGTACAAATCTGCGGGCTGACTTACCAGGTTGTGGTTAATCAGGCCTTTGAGGGTTTCAGGGCCAAGACTCTCAATATTCATGGCATTTCGGCTGATAAAATGTTCCAGCCTACCCAAAATCTGTGGGGGGCAAGACTGGCTATTGGGACAATAATGCACAGCCTCTCCTTCTGCTCGAATCAGTTGCGTTTCACAGGCAGGACATTTGTCTATGAAAGATACAGGCTCAGCATCAGCTTTTCTGCCGCTTTTGTCAACTCCTGTAATTTTCGGTATTATTTCCCCGCCTTTTTCAACCATTACTGTGTCTCCTACATGCAAGTCCAGTCTTTTGATTTCATTGGCATTATGTAAGGAGGCACGCTTCACGGTGGTGCCTGCCAACAGCACAGGCTGTAGCTCTGCCACAGGTGTAATGGCACCCGTACGGCCTACCTGGTAGGTAATATTGTTGAGGTTGGTAACAGCACTTTCACTTTTGTACTTGTAGGCAATGGCCCATCGTGGGCTTTTGGCCGTAAAGCCCAACTCTTCCTGCTGGTCGAAGCGATTGACTTTAATCACAATGCCGTCGGTATCCAGCGGCAGGCTTTTGCGCTTTTCTTCCCACTCATCAATATATTGGAAAACCTCCTCTATGTCATTACATTTTTTATAGGTGTCAGATACATTGAAACCCCATTTTTCAAGTGCTGCGATGGCATCTCCATGCTTAGAAAAACCAGTGCCTTCACCCATCAGTGAGTAGGTAAAACAATCGAGTTTTCGGCTGGCTACTATGGAGCTGTCTTGCATCTTCAATGTACCGGAGGCTGTATTCCTGGGGTTTGCCAGTGGCTCTTCGCCATTTTCTACTCTTTCTTTGTTGATGGCCACAAAAACTTCACGGGGCATAAACACTTCACCGCGAACTTCAAATTTTGTGGGAATACCATCTTTTTTTACGCTCAAAGGGAGGGTGCGAATGGTTTTAGCATTGTTGGTGATGTCGTCACCTTTTGTGCCATCTCCGCGGGTTACGGCCCTCACAAGGTAGCCATTTTCATATACAAGACTTATGGCCACACCATCAAATTTTAATTCACAGAAATATTCGTAATCGTTGTGGCCAAGGCCTTTAGCTACCCGTTGGTCAAACTCCTTAAGCTCTTGCTGAGAATAGGTATTGCCCAGGGAAAGCATAGGATATTCATGCTTAACAGTTGCAAACTCTTTCGTAACTGTACCGCCAACACGCTGTGAGGGAGAATCAGGTGCTTTAAACTCAGGAAATTTCTCTTCCAGTTCTATCAGCTCATTGAGCAATTGATCAAATTCAAAATCAGAGATTTCTGTTCTGCTTTCCTGATAATAAAGATGATTGTGGTGGTTGACCTGCTCAGTCAATTTGGCTATTCTGTCTTTCGCTTCTTTGGCATTCATATAGTGGGTATACTAAAAATTGAAAGCTGCGGTTTTTTAAAGGTCTCCTGATTATTCCTGTTCGTCAATCGATTTTTTCACTTGCTCTTCTACAGCAGTAAGTTGCTCTTTGCAGTAATTGGTTAGAAAATTAGCTCTTTCCACCAGTTTGGCTAGCTCATCTACCTCAACTTCGCCATCTTCCAGTTTTTCTACAATCTCTTGCAGCTCATCAAATGCTTCCCGGTATCTAATTTTCTTCTTTGCCATAATGCGATCCTACAGTTTTAATGGTACTGGTGATTTTACCCCGCGAAGATAAAGTTTCCATGGCTGAACCCGGCTTAATTTTATCCAGACTATGGATTGATTTACCATCAATGGTACTTATAGTGAACCCTTTTGCCAAAATACGTTCTGGTGCATTCGCTTTTGCAAAATTTTGATACTGGGATAATAATGATTTTTGCAGCTCAATAAATTTTGTAGCATTTTTCTGTACCTCCTTCCTAAGGAGGTCTGTTTTTTCCTGTTGGTACATAATGCTGCGCTTTGCCGCAAGGAATGACCTTTGCTGAAAAGCCTTCAACTGCATGGCATTGGTTTTAATATGCTGGCGTGTATAATATTTCAATTGTTCCGAAACCAAGGAAAGCTGGCTTTTAGCACCATTGATACGGTATTCAGCATTTCTATTGACTCTTTCCTGCAGTTCTTTGATGCCTTCCTCAAAAGTATAGACAGCACTGATAAGAAAATCAGCAGCTGCAGTAGGCGTTTTCATTCTTGTATGTGCTACCAGGTCAGCGATAGTTTCATCGCGTTCATGCCCGATACCGGTAATGATGGGCAGGGGAAACTGTGCAATGTGGCTGCAAAGGTCGTAATCGTTAAATGTATCCAGATCAATTTGTGCCCCTCCACCTCTGATGATCACCACTACATCATAATCCCCGTCATGGGCTATATTGTGAAGTGCTGAAATGATAGATGCTGCCGCCTGATCACCTTGCAGCAGCACATTGTAGAGCTGGATGTAAATTCGGTATCCCGATTGCTCTATTTCATTCATAAAATCACCAAATCCGGCAGCTGTGCTGGCGCTGATTACCGCTACACGCTGGGGTACGAGGGGCAGGTGGTGCATTTTGTTCATTTCCAGCACACCATCATTGATCAACTGCTGAATGGTTTCCTGCTTTTTGCGTTCTCGCTCGCCCAGGGTAAATTTTGGGTCTATATCCCTGATATTGAGGCTGAAGCCATAGATTTCATGAAAACTCACCTGGATGTTGGCCAGTATTTTCATGCCCTGCTGCAGCGGACTGCCCGTAATGGCTTCAAACCAGCCGTTTAGGTTTCTGAAATTGTATGCCCAGATAGTGGCCCGGGATTTGGCCAGAGTTTGTTCATCCTCTTTCTCGATCAACTCAAGATAACAATGGCCTTTTTGGTTGAGGCGAAGCTCACCAATTTCAGCAATAACCCAATAGGATGGCTCCAGATGCCGGGCCAGCACCTGTTTGATGTTTTCATTAAGCTGTGATAATGAGATTGGTTCCATTACGGGGCAATTACTTGCCAAAGGTATAACTTATACCCATACTTAAATATCCGGTGTTTTCAAGATCCAGATTTTCTCCCGGCAATGCTACCGGTACGTTGTAGGTGTAGCTCAGGGAGAAGTTAAAGTCTTTATGGTAAAAGATGATGGGGAGTGTGAAATAATAATTCATGATCCCAAATGCATCATTTACCTCCTCCGTGTACAGAAAATCGTAAATCGCATCGTACTGCTCCGGCGACAGGTCGAGGTTATCCTGATTTCTAAGCACACGAATAGCCATAGCCTGCTGTTGGGTAATGATGCCTCGCTGTACCATTCTGGATAGGCGCTCATTGCTCACCCTCGATAAAAGCCGGGCAGTCCTTACCTGCCTGTCTTCACTGAAGCGGATATTCACAATTTCCTGGTTGCCCAGCAGGATAGCTGCTGAGGGCATGATTACGATCCTATCGATCCAGGATTTAGGTTTTGAAATTTTAAAATATCCTGAAATCGAGGGTGTTATCCTATGAGCTGATGACTCGCCAAACATATAGGCATAGTCCAGTGAAGCGATCAGATGCTTTTTGTTGAAGGTAATATTGGATGCAAGCGTATTTGAAAGTGTAGAGGCAGTTCCATGAAAGAGGCTATGGTCATAATTAAGGCTGTAGGAAAAGTTCTTGCCTAAAAGGCCCAGGTAGCCCAGCGTAAATACCGTGAGGTGCAACCTGGGTTCAAACTCACTGTTCCAGTAGGTGCTGATGTCAGCATAAGCGCCCGACTTATGGTAATAGGAAAGGCCCGGGGAAAATCCATATTGGTTGGCTCCCAGGTCTCGTCCGGCAGTAAGTACCTGCCCATTGTAGTTGAGTCGAGCGTTCCAGGTGGAAGTGACCCCATCCATAAGCAATAGGCTATCAATCAGGCTGAAGAAGGAAAGCGAATCCATGGCTTCCAATTCTGCAAGCAACGCCTCTTCTTCAGCAGTAAAAACAATACTGTCTTCCTCCTGCCCAAAGACCGGTGTTATCAATGCCCCAAGGCCGATCATCAAAATCAGTACGCGAATAATCAAGTGAATAGATGTTTGGTGAAATTAATTGCGCAGCTGATTGATCCTATTGTTATTGCGCTGCCTTAGCTCATTCATTCTCTGGCGTTCGCGCAATTGATTGAGGATCATGTTTCTGAAATCAGTTTCTGCCTTGCGCAATTGAATCATTTGTCTGCTGCTAATTACCTGTAGTATCCGCTCCGAGTATTGCTTTTCAAGGTTTAGCTCGCGCTCCTTTAGCTTCATTTGCATTTCAAGCAGCCGCTGATTCTCAGCTTCTGAGGCTTTTTCGGGATTGATGTCACCGCGGGCATCTCTCAATTCCTGTCGCAGGAGGTTACGTTCCCGGCTAAATTCCTTGTATAGCGGCCAAAATTTCTCTGCCTGGTCGGGCGATAGCCCCAACCTTTCGGTGATCAGACCGATGCGGGCACTTTCTATTTTCTCCATCATCTGCTGATCTTGTGCCAGGCTGGAGAAGCTTACCAGCAAACAACCGATTATTAATATCTTCTTCATAATTATAAGGTTATACCATCTACATCATACATTTCTATAAGCTGGTCCAATTCATCTTCACCTAAGGACTCATCCAGCATATTGTCTTCATACAAAAAATCTTCTTCAAATACATCTGAAGGTAATTGATTGACCAGGTCCTCTGTAGAAGCATCACTGAGTTCCAGATAATAAATCAACTCTTCCGTTGATACCTCAGCAAGTAAGTCTTCCGGTGCTTTTTGCTGAGGAATGACCCAATTGAAAACTACAAAAAGACATGCTGCCAGGGCTGGCACCACCGACCATTTCAGATAGACAGACCAGCTAGCGGACTTCTTTTGTTCCGATACCCTGGCCTGGATGATGCCCGGTAGCTTTTCGAAATAGCCATCCGGCGCTTCGTAGGGGTTTTTGTTCGATATTTTATTCCAATCAAGCTTTTTCATGTCTAATTCTTTGACACCTTTCCGGTGTATTGGTTTAATCCATGGTAACAAATTCTTCTATTTTTTTCACGGCATGATGGTAGCTGGCTTTCAAAGCGCCTACACTGGTATCCGTGATCTCAGATATTTCTGAAAACTTCAAATCATCATAATACTTCATATTAAAAACCAGACGCTGCTTATCGGGTAACTGTAGCAGGGCCTTTTGAAGTTTCTTTTCAATCTCATCACCCGAAAATCCTTTGTTATTGTCAATCATATTGGACAATTCAGTGGTAATATCCTGTAGCGAAAAGAAATACCTTCTTTTTTTCTTTCTTAAGAAATTCAAAGCCTCGTTGGTTGCAATCCTATAGATCCAGGTAAATAAGCTGGAATCTTCCCTGAACGCGTCTATATTTTTCCAAACTTTGATAAAGACCTCTTGCGTGATATCATCGGCATCATCATGGTCTATCACCATCTTGCGTATGTGGTGGTAGACCCGCTCCTGATAGTCCTGTACCAACTGATAAAACGTAAAGTTTCTGGTACTTTCATCCTTCAGCTTTCCGATAAGTTCTTTTTCGTCCAAGCTTGCTTTTTTTGGCAGTATGACAAGTTAATCAAGCGAAGGTTTAATGTGATTTATAAATTTTGAAATTTATTGTTGTCGCTGACAATATGTGAACAAAAACAGGAACATAATTTAATAACTGTAGTTACATTTACTACGAACGTATTAAACATGAGTATAGAGGAAGATATTAAGCAGAAGACCTGGAAAAGTTCCTTTTCTAAGGCCATCGTAAACCTGATATTTACGGCTAACTGGCTCAATGAAGAGCAGCACAATCTTTTTAAACCTTTTGGATTGACACTGCCACAGTACAACGTGCTGCGAATTTTGCGAGGGCAATATCCCCAGCCTTCTACAGTTAACCTGATCATTGAAAGAATGCTTGACCGCATGTCCAATGCATCGCGAATTGTAGATCGCTTACAGAAAAAGGGCCTGGTAATTCGTCAGCAATGCAAGGATGACCGCCGTGCAGTGGATGTTGTGATTTCTGATACTGGTCTGGAATTGCTGGCCAAAATAGATGCGGCGATGGATCAATGGGAAAATACCATAAAAAACCTAACGCCCGAAGAAAGTGATCAGCTCAATATGCTGCTCGATAAATTCAGAAAAAACTAAAAAAGGAGCCTTAGAGCTCCTTTATATATTCCATGATACCGGCAGATTTGCCTTTATGCCTGATGACAAATATGGGTATGTCCGATTCTTGATGGATCAATTTTTCCGCTGAGCTGCCTATGAATAGGGCGGTGGTGGCATCTCTCCCTTTTGCACCGATCATAATGGCATCACTACCCATATTTCTGGCTGACTGAGATATCGTTTCAATTACATCGTCATGTTTATCCAAGGTGTAGATGTTGTTGATTTTGCTCAGATCAATATCTATGTCGGCCATAAAGCTTTTAAAATCAGCTCTGGCATTTTGCTCCATGATTTCCGCAAATTCCTGATAAGTCTTACCCGTGTAATGATAGCCTGCAGGCACACTGTAAACATTTTGTGTGATGATTTCAGTGTCTTCAAGGCCATTTTTGATCAGGCTGGCAGCATAATCCATCGCCAGGTGCGAATAGCTTGAGAAATCGATTGGTACCTGAATTTTGTTGAATTTAATGGACTTCAATCCTTCAGGTACTACCAGCAAGGAACAGGCAGCTCTGCGCGCCATCCGGTTGATTAAAACACCGCCATTTCGCTTCTCTTTCTTTCGACCCAGCACCAACAGGTCAGCATTTTTGACTTCAATGGCCTTCATCAATGCTTTTGTAGGTTGGCCTTCCAGCACCTCCAGGTTTACATCAAGGCCTTTTGCAGTATCCAGATTTCGATCAATGGTCTGCTGTAGTGAATTCTTACGCTCAGCAATAGCATTGCTGATGAGATTGGGGAACTCTTTCAGGATTTTCTCGGAAAAATTGGTATTCCGAATGATATGGATAAAACTTATGGATTCGGTGCCCGCTATACCGCTTATAAAGTCCACAGCCTTTACCAATTCGGCATCCATGGGGCTGTTATCCAGTGCTACAAGTATGTTTTTGAAATCTTTCATTGCTCCTCCTTTCTCAAATGAGCCGCGAAGTTAAAATAAAATTACCAATAAAGAATTATACTTCTGTAAATGCTTTTTTGGCAAAATTTGTTTCACTTTTTGAGAGAATATTTCCCAAAAAGCAATAAAATATTTCGCAAACGATTGCTAGCCAAATTTAGCTATCTCGTCTACCAGCATCTCAACCTGTTCTTTGGAGTGTGTTGGGAAATTGGCAATGCGGATGTGTTCATTTTTGAAGCTACCATAGCCACTGCCCACAACCAATCCTTTACCTGCCAGCAAGTTTCTTAGAGATTCAGAGCCACCATTTACTTCAGCTACAGCTACCGTTTTCGATCTAATCTCCTTATTCTGCACAAAAGACTGGAGTAGGGGATGTGATTCGTAGCATTGGTATAATAATGCTGCCTTGTAATTGGCTTCCCGACGAATCATATCCAGGCCTTTTGTAAGCATATCTTCTGCTACTTTGGCCAGCAAATAAATATTGAGCACATTGGGTGTTTCTGGGGTCTGGAACTTCTGCGCTGACTCATGAACCTTCAGGAGATTGTGGTAAGTGCCAATGCTGATTTTCTCCGAAAGCTTTTCTGCTTTAGCCAGGCATTGATCATTGTAAATCCATACACCGAGTCCGGCAGGCAACCCGAAGCATTTTTGTACCGAAAAATAAGCACTATCTATAAGCTGAAAATCAATCGGCATGATAGGCGTAGAGCTCACTACATCTAGACTAAAGAGCGCCTGTGGGTAAGCTTGTCGGAGCTGCTTGATGTAGACATCCGGAAAATGTACGCCCGTACTGGTTTCATTTTGGGTGATGGCGACCAGCTCCGGTTGGTTCCCTGCTACAATACTATGTGTATCTGGGATGGACCCGGGTCCTGCAGTGATGGATTCGGGCTGCCGGCCCAGCTCGGCTGCCATTTCGAAGAAACGCTTGGAAAAAGCACCATTGACAAGGTGCAGGCTATTTTTTTCAACCAGATTCTCAATCAGCCGTTCCCAGATTTCGGTAGCTGAGGATACAAAGGCGATATGGTGGCTGGCCGGTACATCGAGTAGGGTACGGATATGGTTTGAGGCCTTTTCGAAAATGGTTTTAAAATCGCCACTGCGGTGGGAAATTTCTGGGATTTGCAAGCGCAAGGCCTGCTTGATGTGCTCCTCGGCGGTGAAATATAAGGCGGAAGGTCCTGGTGTGAAATATATCTTTTTAGCCATAGGACGAAGTTAGAATCAATACCGGAATTATAGGTGCAGCTTTCGTTTTTTTGATCTATAAAATCTATCTTAGCCACCAAGGGATAAGACATTTCCCACAGGCTCATAAACGTTTTAAACCTAACACTTAAACAATACCGGGTGAAGCTTGCTATCGAAACCGGGCCTCATTCCCTAAGGGGAACCTCGTTTCTTCGTGATTCAGGATAACAGTGGAGGGTTGACATGGAGGAGCAGCCCAAATCCTTTATAATTTGAGGTTTAAAAAGTAAGGGCCTGCTGGGAGAATATTTAGCCTCTGGTACTTCCAGGGGCTTTTTTTGTGCTTTAGGCTGGAAGTTTGGAAAATGGGAGTTTCTCTTCTACTGTTGGATTATGCGATTTTAACCGTATTTGATTTGATTTCTTATGTTGGGGGTGGTACTAGCTATTTTCAAGGAGATACACACTAAACCATTGTAAAGAGCAAATAAGCTATTCGGTGAGAGTTTCTATTGAGCTTCGTTTTGGTCATACCGTTGGCCAATCTTCAACAGAGTAAATCATTTATCGTAGGCTAATGGTGACCAATTTACCTCGAGAGCCATTCATCAATTTCTTTATCAGCTACATTTGATGGGATTCCCTGACCTACCGATATTTGTTCTCTGGCCATTTCATTCTCTTTCTTTTGTTCCTCTGATGTTTGATAAACCGATTCTTCGATATCTATTTCCAATAATCGATTCAACTCATCCAAGATATCTCTATTCTTAATCGAGTTTATCCGTTCAATCAGCCTTGCTCTGTCTTTTGCTTCAATTGTTGCCATATTTAAATATACGAAAATAACCAATGCAGAATTTGCAGTTAAACATACGGATATATCATGCTCGGCTAAGATTTGCTTTTGAGCCAAACCCTTAGGAGAAAAAAATTGAATTATGAATCGTTCTAGCACAAGCACTGCTACATAGTTTCTAGTTTTAGAGTGTGCCTTGAATAGTGGATATGACTCATGAATCTGATGGTGCTCCCAAAGTATCAAATAATAATTGTGTACGGAAAGATAAAAAATCATGCAAGCCTAAGTCAGTAGAAAGTACTGACCTTTCCAAGCGGCTGATTCATGGCGAAGTTTGTAAAGTGGTAGTTGGCGCATTCGTGCTAGCGCCTGTTAGGAAATTTATTTCAGTCGATTCTTCAAGTCCATTCGTTCATGCAGTATTCTAGTTATCTCAACCAGTTCGTTCGATATTTTGCGATAGAATACAATATGGCGATTCACTCTAAAACCAAATAAATCTCTCCTTATTCCCTCGTAATTTCGTCCTTGCTGTTGGTTCGCTGCAATGGATTCAAAAGTGCTAGTTAGTTGTTCATGGTAATTATCTGCCTGCCGTTCAGACCAGTGATCAAAAGTATAGTTCCAAATGTCTGTCAAATCCTGAACTGCCAGGTTAGTCAAGCGATACTTACCCATTAGTTCTAGACTTCTTCAGTTGTTGCAAATGGGTTGACGGGTCAAAGTCCTCTGCAATTCCACTGTCGATTCCGTCTTGAATAGCCTTTTTTAGTGCTAAAACCTTGTTCTCTTCTTCTTCCAAGAGCCTTAATCCGGCTCGAACAACTTCACTGGCATTCTTGAATCGACCTTCTGAAATGCTGTGTTGTACAAATTTATCGAAGTAGGTTCCAAGTGAAATAGATGTGTTCTTGCTCATAATTCAAAGTTACCAAATATTGGTAAAATATCAAGTATGACAGTTCCATGGATATCGATTAGCTAAATCCCGTAGGCTAACCGACTATTAATTTTACTAAAAGTATCTGTTTCAAATGCCCTTTACAAGTAGATCAATTGCCTATGGGTTTTTAGCGCCTGTGTGTGCCTTGAATGGTGATAGCCTTATCTATAAATGTAGCTGAGAGCACTGCTGATGTAAAGTGCGGTGGTGTAAGCTTTACGAGCTGCCTTATATGCGACCCGTATGCCGATAACTACCCGGAGTGGTGGCGCCTATGCTGCAGCATTAGCGCAAGCATGTGGAGCGGCCTGCAAGTAGGCTCATCCCATCAGTTAACGACGGTGGGACCGTCTACTAGATTAGCAGAGATTATTTTAAATTATATTGTTCTTTCAATTTCTCCCATTGTTCAGATAAATAAGGATTGTATTTAGTGTATAAAGATTCACTAATCAATAAGTTAAATGTTGAGAGTGTTGTTTCATAATTTAAAACTGTCAGAATGATTTCAGGCTCTTTTTTAGAAGTAATCTCTTCTTCTTTCAAATCATTATATAGTCTACAAAAGCTGTCGAGAATATTTTTTACTCTAAGACAAAAAACTGAATGATTTACTGCATCTGAGATCAGATAAATTGGTAAAGTAAGTTGAAGAACCATAGTTAGAACGGTATTGTAACCTTGAACGGCAAGCGTTAATATTATTACTGCAATAATTAGATTAATTATCCATTTTTCTTTCAGACCCTTAATTGCAAGATTGTAAGTAAAATAGCAACTCTCAAAGCTATTAGCTCCCATTCTTAAAATTCCATTTTCTATAGCATCATTATTATAATACTTGTTAGATTTATTTGAAGAGTAATTTGTGCCAAATGAGTTGTCTACAAAATCTGAGCGTTTATCAAATGATGTATGGTAAATTATGTAATTGACTGCAAATATGAGAAGTGCAAATAAAACAATTACAACTGTGTTTGCGTTACTTAAAATTTCCGCCCACTCTTTAAGGCTATCAACATATTTGTTAAATATAAAATTGAGAAGGGTCAAGACTGCCGACAAAATAAGAAGTTTGAAAGCTATGGAATCAATTTTCTTCGCAAGATTAAATGATTCTCGTAATGGGTTATAATATTCATTCATAGGAAGGAAATTTGTCTCCAAAAATCTTTTGCCAATTTTCGATTGCCTTTTCTTGGTTCTTTTTTTCGATTTCAAAATCAAGGGCAATTATTGCAGTGTCATAGCAAGACTTAGCTTTATTTGAAATTCTATCCCTTTGTTCATTTGTAAGATTGTTTATATTTCCTTGTATTCCCTTTGGGTCTTGGATATCATAATGAATATTAGAATACAAATAATAAAAGAAGTCTTTAATATTAACATCATTATAATCGTTCTGACTTCCTTTTGATTTTACAAAGTTCAATACGAGTACTTCAAATAGGTATGAGCCAATTTTTGGGCTTGTGAAATTTGCATTCCAATACTTTAAAGTCCTTACTAATTGATACACTTTCCCACCGTAATTCAGATTTGTTTCTTTTATGTTATCTTGGTCTTTGATGGGATTTGAAGCCTTCCAATTTCCACTTCCATCTGGTATCAGATAGAATTTATTTACTGTGTAGAAGCAAGGTACAATGTCATAACTCCAAGAATATGAAACCAAATTAAGCACAGCTGCTTCCTGGTTTCTTTTAATGTTAGCGTTCGAATATTGTGAAATAGTTTCTAATGCTTTTACTAACTTATTAACTACTTTAATTGAATTTAAAGTGTTGTCGTCATTTGAAAGTTTCTTTAAGCTGTCAATTGCATCCTCTGTATGTATATAAAACTTTTTGTTGTCATAAGAGTCAATTTGATAATATGCATTACCTGCTCCTAAACAGTACATAAGATCAATGTCGTCAAGAGGTCTTATTTTAGTGTTACGAGCGAAAGAGCCAAATTTTATATGCTTATTGGGATAATCATTTGGGAAATCTTCAACATTTTCAGGAAAAGTCAATAATTGTGTAATTAACCAATCTCGACTGCTTCTTGCATTGTCTGTGTTTTCTTTGATAAGGTTTACTACATCTCTATTAAACTCTGCGAATGCTTGATTTACACTTTTGGCCATATTAGTCTTTTATGTGTCGGTTTTTTTAATCTCTGCTAAAATCCAGATACGTGAAACTTTGTGACATATTTACCTTATTTATTTGGTTTATTTAGATTAAATCTAGCAGGATTTTAATACCATTCAAAACAAAAAAGACTGAACTAAGCGATGAGGTGTGACAGCTATGGGCCATAGACTTAAATTTTTCAGGAGAAAATCAAGAAAACTTTGCAGCATCTCTTCTGATTACTTGCAGCTTTCTTATGTTGATTATGGTGCTTCCATAAGTTCTCCATGCAGCTTTCAGAAGCTTTCGATGCAGCTTATTGATCAAAAAAATGCAGCATAATTTCTAAAACTTGGCTGCTTTATTTTCAAACTATTGCTGCTTAATTTCAAATACTCTTCGAACCTTTTGATGCCAACTCCAAAGAGTGTCGAGTCGGGTAATTTGAAATAGGCGGCTATAAAATAGAAAGGGTCTGCCATAGACCGGGCAGACCCTGATTACACCACGACAAACAATGATCTTTATGATTTGGCTTTTGCTTTTCTGAGCACAGTAACTCTCTGGTCGCCCTTTACAAATGTTGCTACGGCATGGCTATCGTCCATGCCTTCTAATATCTTGATGGCCTCCAAAGCGGTATAATCAGTACTACGGCCCTTCGATGCAGTGGCTGCTTTGGGTTTTGCTGCCTGAGGTTTAGCTTCAGGAGCAGCTTCAGTTTGATTCTCGACTTCTTTGGTCGCATTGTTATCAAATTGATCCACACCTTCATCAATACCTACGGGTGTTTCAATAGGATTTTCTGTTTGTGTTTCTTCTGCAGGAGCTGATTTTTTAGCTTTTACCTTTTTACCAGTTTTGCCTTTTTTGTCATCCTTTTTCAGTGCTGCCCTGTCCTTTTTTATTTTCTGCTCTGCCTTTTGTATAGCTTTCTCCACCTGGCTGGAGGCCTTTTCTACCTTTTTGAGCTCCGGCTTTATGGCTTTCTGCTTCTTTTTTGAACTCCCTTTTTTCTTTAGCTTTTTGATAGTACGCTTCAAGGATTTCTCTTTATCAGCTAATTCTACATGCTCTATTTTGAGTTGCTTGATTTTCTTCTTTTGCTTTTTGATCTTCTTTTCGATTTGCTCAGCTTTCATTATTCCTATTGTTACCTAAATGTTAACACGAAGTAATATATAATTAACATTAACACAAACTAATTAACATTAAGGTAATATTAAATTTTACATACCTATCCTAATCACCTGAAATACAAGGTGTTTACCTACTGTTTGCTGAGCTCTGCTGCTAAGGAAGAATCCTTGGATTTTTAGTAAAGTACCCGAAAACGGATGGTGCCTTCTATGTTTTTAAGGTCCTCCATTACTTCTTTGTTGTAGTCTTTATTGATATCGGTAATCACATAGCCGATATGTTCATTGGTCTTCAGGTACTGCCCTACAATATTGATATCATGCTCTGCCAGTATGCGGTTTATCTTCGCGAGCACGCCGGGATTATTGAGGTGAAGGTGTATAAAACGATGCGCTTCTTTGAAACCCGGTAAAGTCAGATTTGGGAAGTTCACACTGTTGGTAGTAGCACCGGTATTGATGTATTCTATGATTTTGCCGGGCACAAAATGGGCGATATTGATTTGTGCCTCTAAAGTACTGCCACCAATGTGTGGGGTAAGTATGGTATTGCGTTGGCCCCTAAGTTCCGATACAAATTCATCCTGGTTGCTTTTGGGCTCTTCGGGGAATACATCCACTGCGGCGCCTCCCACTTTGCCGGAAGCCAGTGCATTTTTCAAGGCCACAATATCTACCACATGGCCACGGCTAAGGTTGAGGAAGATGGTTCCATCTTTCATCAACTCAAATTCCCTCGCACCGATCAGGTTTTCATTTTCAGGTCGTCCATCTACATGCAATGTCACGATATCTACTTTTTGAAGAAGTTCTTCCAGGCTATCGCATTTCTCAACATTACCAAGTGCCAGCTTTTCTTCGATATCGTAATAATATACCTTGAGGCCCATAGACTCTGCCAGTACAGACAGTTGTGCACCAATATTGCCATAGCCTATGATGCCCAGTTTTTTGCCTCTGATCTCAAAGCTACCGGTAGCAGATTTGTCCCAGTCGCCCTGGTGCATTTTCATCATGCGATCAGGCAGGTTTCGGATAAGCATAATGATTTCTCCGATAGCCAACTCCACTACCGAACGGGTATTGCTGAATGGGGCGTTGAACACAGCCACCCCTTTTTTCTGGGCAGCTTCCAGGTCTATCTGATTGGTACCGATACAGAAGGCACCGATGACCAGCAACCGGCGGGCGTTTTCCAGTGCTTTGGCGGTGACTTGCGTTTTAGAGCGAATCCCTAATATGGATACATCTTTTATTTTTTCTGCCAATTCGTCCTCACTGAGGCCAGCCGGGTAGATGTCTACCTGATAGCCTTCCTCTTTGAGTATTTTCACCGCTTCCTCGTGTACATTTTCCAGTAAGAGTACTTTGATGCGGTTTTTAGGGTAGCTTAAAGCGCGTTCTTCCATCTTATTATGAAATAAAAATTCGTCTAATGAAGGGGCAATATGGTCTGCATTGACCAGCACCTTTTCCCGGGATACATTTTCAGTAAAAGCATAAAACTTATTGGCCAAACCGGCAGCTTTGATTTCATAATCCGTATAGCCATCGCCAATCACATAGACTTCACCCTCTAGATTCAGGCTTTTGAGTTGCTTGGGTTTGCCATTATTGGCGCTCAATAGATTTTCCTGGTCAAAACCTATGATTTTACCTTCTTCGTCAAACACAAAAGTGTTGGCAAATACATTTTTATCCCTGATACCAAATTCGGAGACAATAGGAACGATAAAATCCTTGAAGCCATTGCTAAGGATGTACACATCATCCGCGTAATTGTCAAAGAAAACCTTGTTGCGTCGAAATGACTTGGATACTTTTTCACGCAATGCCTCTACCAGCGGCCCCAGATGATCGCGATGCGCATCGAGTAGTTTCAGGCGCTCTACCAAAGACTCCCGAAAAGAAAGGCCACCTTCCATACCCTGATCTGTAATGTCCTTGATTTTTTGCAGCCTTTCTGCTTTGTCTGACCTTCCATCAAGCGATATCTCGCCCAGCACATCCAGTGCTTCTACCTGAGTGAAAGTGCTATCAAAATCAATGACGAAATGTTTTTTGGTACTCATCCGGGACAATTCAATTTTGGCGCAAAGGTATATTTTATCAGCAGTAAAGCCGATTGACCGTTTGTATATTTTAGTGCATTGCAGACAATTGAAAAATTCATAATTTCAGAATTCCGTAGCGTAGGTTCTTTTGGAAGTTTTCAATTGAAAGGGAAAATGTAGAGGACGGAACGCTCTTTAATTTGTAAACCAGCCAAAGCCAATTTATTACCTGTTCTTTTGGCGCTAAATGAAATGCTTTGATGATGATCAACTTTTTGAAACGTATTATTCAGGAAACCAAATTGCCATCCCTGGCTGAATCCGATCCACTAAGAATTTTCTGGACGGGAGCCTCCTGGGGGCTTATATTATTTTCAACCGCCCTGGTGCTGTGGGCAGCCACGCATGCCGACTATGGCATTGGAAGCCTGCCGGTCATGGCGATAGCGGTAGCCATTTGTGTGGTCAGTATTTTTGCATTTCGGTGGCTAAGCAACCTGGTATTGCATTCGGCCTTAGCGCTACCCCGGTTTTTCTTTGGTGCCTTTGGCTCAGCCATTGGGCTTTTGCTTGTGCTGCGCAATATCCGATTTTGGGTGCCCGAGGATTATTTTTATTACGGAGGTTTTCTCATGCTTTGGTCTTTTGCACTCATCTTCGGCCTGATCACCGTGCTGGCCAAAGGCAAGTTTGGAGCCCTGAGTAGCAGCGTAAAAGCCAGTATTGCCCTGTTTGCACTATTGGGCATAGTTTTTATTGGCTACAGTGGATACTGGATATTCAGGGAAGGCACAGACCCTTACCCTTCGGATTTTGAACAAATCCCACTGGCAAATCCGATTTCTGATACTATCGATGATCCTGCCCAGACGGGTAGCTATTCTTTTGCGAAATGGACCTATAGCAGTGGTGTGAACAACCAGCGTCCTGAATACGCAGAAGGCATAAAATATAAATCTGAAACCGTAGATGGAAGCTATATTCTGCCACAATGGAAGGGCGAAAATGGCAGCGAAAGAGAGCGCTATTGGGGATTTGGACTCAAAGAGTGGCCTTTGGCCGGTACCGTGTGGATGCCCGAAGGGGGTGGTCCTTTTCCTATGGTTTTGATTGTACACGGCAACCACAGCATGACAGATTACTCAGATCCCGGTTATGCTTACCTGGGAGAATTGCTGGCCTCCAGGGGTTATATCACCATTTCTGTGGATGAGAATTTCATCAATGGTGCCTGGTCGGGTGATTTTAGGGGCAGAGAACTGCCTGCGAGGGCCTGGTTGCTGCTTAAACATCTGCAGCAATGGGAAAAATGGTCGGCAGACACTTCGCATGAGCTATACAAAAAAGCCGATCTCGACAATGTAGTGCTGATCGGGCATTCCCGAGGCGGGGAGGCAGTACCTATCGCAGCAGCTTTCAACACCTTGCCCTATTTCCCTGATGATGCACGTGAAAAGTTTGATTTCAATTTTGGCATCAAAGGGGTAGTAGCAATTGCACCTACTGACTACCGCTACGACAGAAGGGTGGTGATTGAAAATGTGGATTTTCTTGGCCTGCAGGGCTCTTACGATAGCGATGAAGATAGCTTTTTTGGCCTTCGCCAATTGGATAGAACCAAATTCACCGATTCAGCTTTTCATGTAAAGGCAGGGCTTTACATCCACGGTGGCAACCATGGTCAATTCAATACGGGCTGGGGTCGTCACGACTCAGGATTTCCGGGTAAATATTTCCTCAATACAGAACCCATGATCAGCGGGAAGCTGCAAAGGGCCTATGGTAAGCTGATGATTGCTGCCTTTCTGGATGTTTCTGTAAAAGGTAAAAAAGACTATCTGCCTGTGCTGCAGGACATACGACACGCAGCAGGGTGGTTGCCTGAAAAAACGATTACCATGAGTATCTATGAGGACTCAAACACTCGGATTTTGGCTGATTACGAGGGTGATATCAATATTGAAACCACCAATGTGGGAAAAGCATCTTCGCAGGATTTGAAATTTTGGGGAGAGGACTTTTTGCAATACCGAGGTGGTCGAGACCAGGATGACAATGCCACCATTTTGGGTTGGCAGTCAGACAGCATTTCCAGAAGCGGTTCGTACCAAATTAGCCTTGATAGTGCTATGGATTTTTCCGGTGCTAGTGCCCTGCGCATGGGATTGAGCATGGGTGATCCATCCATGCTTAAGGATGCAAAGGAAGATTCTATGGTTTATGATTTTACCGTCCAGCTACAGGACTCTTCCGGCAATGTAGCCAACCTTAATCCGCTTGCAATTAAAAAGCTGGCGCCAAGGCTTAAAATCAGGTACATGAAAACCAAGGCATTGACTGTGGGGCGCTACCGCAATGAATGGGAACCGGTTTTGGAAACCTTCATCCTGCCATTTGAGCAGTTTGACAATATCCGGGCGATCGATCTGTCTGCTATCACCAGCCTCCGGCTAGAGTTTCCCGGTGATCAGACCGGCATCATCATCATAGATGATTTGGGACTCCAGCCAATGTAATATTTGCCACAGATGGATAGTATTGAACCAAAAAGCCTTGATGAATTGGAGGCATGGTTGGAGCAGAACCATAATACTTCATCAAGCGTGTGGCTGATCCTGGCAAAGAAGGATTCGGGACTTCCATACCTTGCTGTAGATGAGGTGATCGATACAGCACTTTGCTATGGATGGATTGACAGCCTTCCTAATAAAATCGATGATAAACGCTTTAAATTGAGGATATCGCCTCGCTCCCCTAAAAGCAATTGGTCGATGGTCAATAAGCAAAAAGTTGAACGGTTGATCCGCGATGGCCGAATGAAAGCTGCCGGATTGGTAATGGTGGAGCTGGCAAAGACTTCCGGCACCTGGCATGCCCTGGATGATGTGGAAAGTCTGATTATCCCGGAGGAAATGAAGGCCTTGTTCAACGAATATCCCGGGGCAGAGGAGCATTTCAATGCATTTCCCAGGTCGGTGAAGCGTGGCATTTTGGAGTGGATTTACAGTGCAAAGAAGCCCGAAACCCGTGAGAAGCGCATCAGGGAAACTGTATCGCTTGCACAGCAGAATGTAAGGGCTAACCAGTATATCCGAAAATAGCCTTTAGTCCATTGGTAAAAATAGACGGAATGTAGTGCCTTCATTTGCCTGGCTGTGGCAATCGATATAGCCACCATGAAGATTTAAAATCTGTCGGGAAAGGCTCAATCCTATGCCAGACCCTTCTTTTTTAGTAGAGTAAAAAGGAATGAAGACCTTCTCTTTCAGCTCTTTTGAAATGCCAATGCCGGTATCCCTTACTTCTATCACATGGTAAGGGCTTTCAGTAACAATGTTGATGGAAAGTATTTTGGTAGGGCTTTTTTCCATGGCTTCTATGCTGTTTTTGACCAGGTTGATCAAAACCTGATCGAACAGGGCACTATCCCCAAAGAGCTCCTTAACCTGGATATCGGATTGGAATGAAATACCCGTTTTATGCAATTGATCCTGAAAAAGTAGCATTACCTCATCTACAAGTTTGTCGGGATCGATGGGTTCCTTTTTGGGTATAGGAACTCTGGTGAGTTTCCGGTAGTCAGATACAAATTGCAGGAGACCTTCAGCACGGTGATTGATGGTTGCTAAAGCCTTGTTTAATTCATCGTCCTCAGAAGATTTCTCCGCTTTGTTTGTCTGGCTCATCATGGATTCCGTTAGGCTCGCGATAGGTGTCACGGAATTCATGATTTCATGGGTAAGAATCCTGATGAGCTTGTGCCAGGCCTCAATTTCTTTGTGCGAAATTTCATTGCGGATGTCCTTAAAAGTGATAATCCGATACTGTTCGCCAAGTAGTTTTAACTGACTGATACTGACAGATAGCTGTCGCAGTTGACCATTTATCTCCAACTCAATCAGTTTGTGGTTAGCAAAATCAAGATCACTGATTTCATTGAAAAATGCCGTGTTTTTATTTTTCAGAAGCTGCCATGATTTCACTTTAGGGATAGCCAGGAGTTCCTGTGCTTTGGCATTGATCAGGGCAATTTCATCTTTAGCATCTAAAGAAATTATCCCCAGGTCGATATGGTTGATGATTTTATTGAGATACAGGTATTGGGCTTCTTTTTCCAGCTTTGCATTTTTGATGGTTTGCAGTAGCTCCATAAATAGCTCATTGAGTTCGGAGAATGTGCTGGATAGTTTATCATCATGGAAATTGGCGGTATAATCTCCCTCTTTGACCGCAATGAGAAATCTGTAAAGTCGCCTGTTTGTATTGTTGACAAAGTACAAAAGCTCCAGAAACAGGCCTAAAGTCAATATCACCAGAAATACCTGGGTAAAAAATAGTTCCTGCCGGCCATAGATAAAGCTCATAACCATTGCCGATGATACTGTAAGCACCATTCGCACAATTAGGAACAATGTAAACCGGTTAAAGACCATATTTCTCCATTCTTCGATACAATGCCAGCCTATCAATACCCAATGCCCTGGCAGCATGCGTAATATTGCCACCATTTTCTTCCAGGGCTTTCACGATCAACCTTTTTTCGTTGGCCTTAAGGTTGAGGTTTTCTGTTTGCTGATTTTGACCAACACCCGATAAAGAGAAATCAGCCAGGGTGAGTCTTTGATCATCAGCCATAATCACTGCTCGTTCTATGCTGTGCTGTAGTTCCCTGATATTGCCCGGCCAGCTGTAGCTCGTCAGATGGGAAAGTACTGATTTATCGAGCGTAATGCTTTCTTTTCCATAAGCAGTACCATATTGATTAATGAAATGGTTGGCAAGCGCAGGAATGTCTTCGGCCCGATCACGAAGAGGAGGCAGGATTATTTCTATGGTATTGATTCTGTATAGTAGGTCTTGCCTGAAATCCCCCCTGGCTGCCATCTCGGTGATCGGTTGATTGGTTGCTGCGATAAGTCTGACATCAATGGGTTGTGAAGTATTGCTGCCGATGGGTTGAACCTGTCGCTGCTGTAGCACAGATAGCAATTTGGATTGTAGAGGCAGTGGAATATTGCCGATTTCATCTAAAAAAATGGAGCCGCCATTGGCTTCTTCAAACTTTCCTTTGCGCGCGGCTTTGGCATCTGTAAATGCCCCTTTTGCATGACCAAAAAGCTCACTTTCAAACAGTTTCTCAGGTATAGCCCCCAGGTCGGCCAGCATAAAAGGCTTTTCAGACCGGTGTGACCTTTTGTGGATCAACTCTGCCACCATGGTTTTGCCGGTGCCATTTTCTCCGGTGATCAAAACATTGGCATCCGTTGGAG
This sequence comes from Cyclobacteriaceae bacterium, assembly GCA_965227155.1. Lineage (GTDB taxonomy): Bacteria > Bacteroidota > Bacteroidia > Cytophagales > Cyclobacteriaceae > UBA6059. The sequence continues at coordinate 131,281 of OZ245731.1, read as the reverse complement.
CTACTTTTTGGATCATTGTAAGCACCTGTTCCATGGCCTTTGATGTGCCAATGAGCGGACTTTCCAGAGGGTTCTCCTGTTGGATTGTCCCTTTGGTGGATTTTCGGATGGTATTGAGCAGCTCCTGATTGCGCCAGGGTTTGAGTATGAAATCAGCTGCGCCTCTTTTCATGGCTTCTACCGCCAGGTGGATCTCTCCATAGGCCGTCATCATGATAATTGGGATGCCGGGTTTTAGCCTGATGAGCTTTTCCAATAAATCCAGTCCTTCACTGCCATCTTCCTTTCCTCTGGTGAAATTCATATCCAGCAATATGAGATCGAAGGATAAGTTTTGTAGTGCCTCGGGTACACGCTCCGGATTTTGCTCTAGTTGCACGGTTGTAAAATGCTGTTTGAGCAATACCCTGGTTGTGGAGAGAATATCCTCATCATCATCTACCACCAGTATTCTGGGGTCATTTTCAATCATAAAATAAAGATATGCAGTGTATCAAAAACAAACAGTAGATTGTATGAATTCATGACAGGTTATCTGTTTCTAAGAATAATTATTCAGTATAAGTAACTCAATTTCAGTAAAATAATAATGTTGGCACAGGCTTGGATCATTGTAGAGCAAAACTGGACACCATGTTGAAAAATTATATCCTTACTTCCTTTAGAAATTTAAAAAGACATAAGACATATACCTTTTTAAATCTATTTGGTTTGGCACTAAGCATAGGCTGTGTGTTGGTAATTTATAGATATATCGAATATGAAACATCCTATGATAAGCACCATTCTGAGTATAACAGCATATACAGGCTCATCAGGCAGGAGGAGTCTTCTACTGGCGGCATTCAGCTGGCTTCCGGAGTGCCCCATCCAATTGCTGAGGCGCTCAAAACAGATTTCCCGGAACTAAAAGAGGTTGCCAGGACGCATTTTGCCTGGAGCGATCAGGTGCGTGTGGTTCATGAAGACGGTACCCAGGATATCTACGAGGAGGATGGCATAGTTTACACTGATCCTGAGTTGTTCAATATTTTTGACTATACCATATTGGCAGGTGATCCTAAAGCTACGCTCGCAGGCGTTGATCAGGTTGTGATAACCCGGTCTCTTGCTGAAAAGTACTTTGATTTAAAGTCCGACCAGGTGCATAAGGCTATTGGTAAACGAGTAATCCTTTCCAATGCAGTTGACCTGGAAGTGGGTGCGATCATCGCAGATCCTCCACCTACCACTGACCTGCCGTTTACTTTTATGGTTACTTACCAAAGTCAAAACAAGACCAATCCATTTTTTGATGATGGCAAGAGATTCAACAGCATCAGTAGTGCTACGCATTGTTACATGCTGCTCGATGAGCAGGATAAGCCCCAAAACTATACCAGTCAGTTTCCGGCGTTCATTGAAAAATACTTTGGAGAGGGAGAGTCTGAGCAGTTGAAATTGAAGCTATTGCCGCTTTCCGAAATGCATTATGATCCTGATGTGGAAATATACTCTTCCGGGCATCTGGATCCTGTTACAAAATGGTCATTGATCATCATCGCCATATTCCTGCTGATAGCGGCCTGTATAAATTTCATCAATTTGGCTACTGCTCAGGCCGTAAACAGAGCCAAAGAAATTGGGATTCGTAAAGTGCTGGGTAGTGGTCGCAGTTCACTCGTATGGCAGTTTTTAGGAGAAACCTATCTGATCACCTTCTTGGCCATCTTGATTGGGTTGGTATTTGCGGAATTGCTGCTGATTAATCTGGAGGACATCATTGGATTTCAATTAACGCTAGAGTTGCTGTCTAATCCCGGCGCATTGGTATTTCTGTTGGTGCTCTCGCTGGTGGTTACTTTGCTGGCAGGATTTTATCCTGCGGTACTCTTATCCGGGATGAATCCGATTCTAGCCATGAAGCACAAAATAAGTGCACAAAAACACACCGGAGGCTTATCCATTCGTCGGTTTTTGGTCATCCTGCAATTTGCTATTTCACAGGTATTGATCATCGGCACTTTAATTATCAATAGCCAAATGAACTATGTCTTGAATAAGGACCTGGGTTTTGATAAGGAAGCCATCGTATCCGTCTTTATTCCGGAACCGTCGGAAGAGGTATCCAATAAAATCAGAAATCAGCTTGCTTCCAATCCTCTGGTGGAGGGAGTCAGCTTCATGATCGGAGGACCGACAGCCGGTTCTAATAATCACTCAAATATGGACTATGCACCACTGGACCTGGATGAACCTGCCAATGGGAATTTCAAAGCTGTAGATGAGCATTACATCGACTTATTTGGCCTAAAGCTCATCGCAGGGCGCAATTTCAGAAATAGTGATAGCCTTAACGTGACTGTGGTAAACAGAAAAGTTACGCAATGGATGGGGTTTGAAGATCCTGCGCAGGCCATCGGTGAAAAACTCTCAACAGGATATTCGGGCGATAAAATAATTGTCGGCGTAATTGAGGATTTTCATGCCTATACACTGTACCGACCCATGGATTTTGTATTGCTGGTCAACGATCCAAGGTTACGATACTTCATGGGCGTAAAACTTGCAAAGGCAGGAGACAACTACAATGACCTGGACAGGGTTCTGTCTGACATTGAATCCGCCTGGAAAGCGCATTTCCCCAATTTCATCTACAACTATGAGTTTTATGACCAGTCATTGGCCGAGCGCTATGAGGATGTGAAGGATTCTAACTATTTGCTGACGCTTTTCTCTGTGATCGCCATTTTTATAGGTTGCCTTGGACTGTATGGTTTGATTGCTTTTATGGCTAATCAAAAATCAAAGGAAATCGGTGTAAGGAAGGTACTGGGTGCCTCAGCAGCCAATATTTTGACCATTTTTTCGAAGGAATTGATATTGCTACTCTTTGTTGCTTTCATTGGTGCAGCTCCATTGTCGTTCTGGCTTATGAGCGAATGGCTCAGTGATTTCCCATACAAAACGGACATCCGCTTGTGGGAGTTTGTTTTGGCGCTGGGGCTTACTTTCCTTGTTGCCATAATTACAATGAGTGTGAGGGCCGGAAAAGCGGCTCTTGCAAATCCTGTAGATTCATTAAAAGACGAATAATACAATCATCATGATAAAAAATTATTTAAAGACAGGTTTACGCAACCTGCTCAAGCACAAGACATTTAGTTTTCTCAATATCATTGGGCTTTCTCTTGGTATCGCTAGCATGATTGTAATTTTCATGCAGATAAACTACCACTTGTCTTTTGAGGCTCATCATGAAAAGGCCGACCGTATTTTTAGGATCAATACGACCTCATTTCATGAAAATATAAGCCAATTTGACCCGGGTACACCTTTTGCTATGCCCGAAGCACTACGGTCAGAATACCCAGAGCTTAGCGAGGTGACGATGTTAACCTTATTTGGTGGGCTCACAATGTATGTACCTGAGCGTGAAACAAATCGCCGCAATCAAAAGCAAATTGTATTTACTGATAACAGGTTTTTTAATCTATTCAATACAAAATGGTTGGCGGGTAGTAAGACCGGGGCTTTAGATGGCCCCAATGATGTTGTCTTGACAAGATCAGTGGCAGATTACTACTTTAGGGATAGGTCATTTGATGAAGTAGTGGGGCAGATAATGGTGCTGGAGGGCGAATCTGTGATTGTGAAGGGTGTGATCGAAGATAGCCCCGAGCAAACGGTGATTCCCTGGAATGTGTTGGCTTCCAAAGAAGTGCAAGGTGCCTTTAATCCATTTTATGATACCAGCGATTTCAATAGTGTGATGTCTGAAGCACAGACTTTTGTGCTGGTACCGGAAGGTTTTAATGTTTCACTTTGGGAGGAACAATTGGCTGGCTTTGCTGACAAATACCTGACTGAAAATGGGGATAAAAAGCTGCAGCTTACTGTCCAATCATTAAAGGAGATCCACTTTGATGATCGCTATGATACTTTTGTGGATAAGCCGGTCACTTATGCATCCCTTTCCATCAGGGCGGCAGTTGCTATATTAATTCTGGTGCTTGCCTGTGTCAATTTTGTGAATATGGCTACTGCACAATCCATCAGTAGAGCGAAGGAAATAGGTGTACGAAAGGTGATGGGTGGCAATAAGCAGCAGCTGATCTTGCAATTTCTTTCCGAGACCTTCATAGTGGTGTTGTTCGCGACCGGCATTGCATTGGTCTTTGCTGAAATAATGATGGTCAATGCTGGAGAAATCATTCAATTGCCCGAAAATATCAGCATACTCAATGTGCCGATATTGTTTCCTTATCTCCTCCTTACCGTAATCCTTACTACATTATTGGGAGGGTTATATCCGGCTTTAATGTCTGCCAGGTATGCACCAACAGAGGCAATTCGTAGGAGCAAAGTGAAGGGCGGAAGCCTCTATCTGAGAAATGGATTGGTGGTATTTCAGTTTGCTATTACCCAGATTCTGCTGATTGCGACGCTGGTGGCCCTTCGTCAATTGGAATACTTCAACGATAAGCCTTTGGGCTTTGATCGGGAAGGCATTGTCAATGTTTCTATCGTGCAATCCGATAGCAGCCAGTTGGCTTTGCTGAAAAACCTTTGGCGTGAGCATAATTTTGTGGAAAAGGTATCGATCAACAGCGCTTCACCGACCGGGCAACTCAACATTGAGTCGAGGTTTGGCTACCCAGCAACCAGTGATAGTCGGGATTACCAGGGGCAGATTAGAATCATAGATAAAGATTACCTGGCCACCTATGGGCTGGAAATCATAGCAGGATCAGATTTGTCTTACAAAGACAATAGAAAGGAAGTATTGGTGAATGAAGCTACTGCCAGACTCATGGGCTATGATAATCCTGAGGAAGCGGTAGGACAGGCACTCAATGTCATTGGCGGGAAGAATACTATCGCTGGTATCATCAGAGATTTCCATGTGAAATCCCTGCACAAACCGGTTGAGCCAACCATACTGGCATATTACAATGTGTATCAGTACAATGGTGGGATCAGATTTAAGAATTCGGATGGTGCTTATAATCAGGATTACCTGGCAGCATTGGAAGAAGACTGGCGGAAAGTATTCCCGCAAAAGCTATTTGAATATGAGGTGTACCAGGACTTTTTGGCTGAGGGCTATAAAGAAGAGCGACAAGCTTCAAAGCTTTTGACTATGATGGCTGGTATTGCCATATGCATAGGTTGCCTGGGTTTGTATGGTTTGATTGCATTTATGGCCAATCAAAAAACGAAGGAGATTGGGGTAAGAAAAGTGCTTGGTGCCACGGTATCGCAGATTATTAGCTTATTTTCAAAACAGTTTGTGGTATTGATCATTCTGGCTTTCGTGATTTCAGCTCCAGTAGCTTTTTACGCCATGCGGCAATGGCTCGATGGCTTTTATTATCGCATCGATATTTCTTACGATATTTTTCTCATTGCAGTAGGCAGTACGCTTGCTATCGGTTTGGTCACCATATTGTACCGGGCTTATTCTGCTGCGGTAGCCAACCCGATAGATTCGCTGAGGGATGAGTAAAACCTTAAAATCCCGCTGACCATTTCTCTCTTGTGTGTAATATTCAAACCACTATATTTGGTGGTTTAATAAACAACGACGCAACATGGTTAGAGAAAATTGGGGGAGTAGGTTTGGCTTTATTATGGCCACCGCAGGTTTTGCTATAGGTATGGGTAACATCTGGAGATTCCCATACATTACTGGTGAAAGTGGCGGTGGTGCTTTTATATTAATCTATCTGGTTTTTACTGTCTTGATAGGTATTCCGCTGCTCACTGCCGAGATCAGTTTGGGGCGCAAGGCCCAACTTACACCTATCGCCGGTATGAAAAAGCTGTCCTCTGAGAATAAATTCTGGCAATCTATTGGCTGGGTTGAAGTCATTGCAGCAATTCTAATCATGGCGTATTACCTGATGATCCTGGCCTGGGTGGTTGTTTACTTTGTAGAGTATACCACTGGAAAAATTTCTAGCATGACACCAGAGCAGGTCAATACCAATTTTGACAATCTGGTTGCGAAACCCGGTACTGTGGTTGCCTATTCCTTTGGTATAGTAGTGCTTATTGGCATTATCCTGGCGCGGGGATTACAAAATGGCGTGGAAAAGATTTCGAAGATTTTCATGCCTATGCTGCTGATATTCTTTGTGATCCTTGCTATAGGCTCCAATACTTTCGAAGGGTCGTTTGAGGGCCTGAAATGGTATCTATCACCTGATTTTAGCAAGATCAACGGTGGTGTGATCCTAGCCGCATTGGGTCAGGTATTCTTTTCAATTGGCGTTGGATTGGCTGGCGGCTATGTGTTTGGCAGCTACCTTGATCCTAAAACCAGTGATGTGCCTGGCAGTGTGGGCCTTGTTGTAGCTTTTGATACAGCCATAGCTATCATTTCCGGACTTGTCATCTTCCCAGCATTATTTGCTTTTGGCCTGGAGCCCAATACGGGTCCAGGTTTGCTGTTTGTGACTATGGCGACATTGTTCACGAAAGTACCTGGTGGACAGTTTGTTGGTAGTCTATTCTTCTTTTTGGTGTTTATCGCAGGCTTAACCTCTATCCTGGGCCTAATCGAAGCGGTTACCTCCACATTTATCGATTCTTTTGATATACGCAGAAAACGGGCGGTAATTTTAGCCGTAGGACTCACTTTTGTGTTGAGCATACCCAGTATTTTGAGCTTTGGGCCATGGAGCGAGTACACTTTGATGGGTATGGATTTCTTTGGCTTGACAGATTATATCTCAGGTTCTATTCTTTTGCCCCTTGGCGGTTTGCTGATAAGTCTTTATGTAGCCTGGAGTTGGGGCTTTGAAAAATTCAAGGAAGAAACGAATATTGGTTCCGCCAACATTAAGGTGACCAACGCCTGGATGGTATTTCTTAAGTTTTTGATACCCATAGTAATTGGGATCATTCTGGTAAGTGGAATAATTGGCATAGCAGTGGAGTAGTAATCTTTACTATTCTAGTTTTTTATTTATTCCTGTCAAACCATTTTTGAGGATCCATTGAAGTGTGAAATGCGAAAAACTCTACCTGAATCCATCAACAGATGGTACGGATCTATACTTGCTTTTGGCTGAGTATTTTAATTACTACAGAATAGAAAGAAGGCACAGCGGTATCGATGACCAAATACCAGAACAGCTCTACTTTGAAATAAAAAAAGAAGCTGCTTAATGATGAATTTAATTACTATTGTAGAACTTAAAAAGACACTAAACCTGTCCTAAATATTGGGGGATCATCAACCATACCGTATGTTTTACACAGTTATTTATTTGATTTAGTGTACCAAGAATTGTACTTCTTTCCGTAGATAGTTCGTCCCTTTTTCTTCGAAGGTTTACCGTTCTGGTCTAATTGATAGAGTTTGTTGTTCCGATATATCAAAACAGTTGGCGGTTCTATTCGATTCTGACCACCGCCACTTATCAATGAAGTTGCAAATTCAGCATTAGTTATTCTTTCAGAATGTTCATCAATAGAAAGAACTAAAGAATCCATGGAATTCGCTCGTTGTAAAGTATCGTAGATAGGTGTTGAGTTGAATATTATTTTAGTATTCATCTTTTTCCAAGTTCCAACCGACCAACTACCTGCCAAATCAAAATGCCAACTAAATCTAAAAGTTGAGTCTCCATTGAGTTTAATAGTTCGACCGTAGTTACCCTTGTAAGTCCCGGTTATATCTTGAGCCTCAAGTTTTATTGAAAAGAGAACTAATAGAATGATGACTGCTCTCATGGAAGGTATTGTATACAACTATTTGAATGTCATGTATTGCAGCAGGTTCAATAAAAACATTGAATGGCATTTTATATCATTTTTTGAAATGAAGTTTTTCTCTCGCCTCCTGCCATGTCACTAGTTGATCTGGATTTGATTTTTTAATTCTCTCCCTTACGATAGATTTATGCGCTTCAGGAATGCTTAGCTCATCAGTTTTTTCAAAACCCAAATTTTGCATGAGCTCCATAAAGAATTGATACTTATGATCAGGGATCCTAATTGTGACTTCTTTCATGGGTAAGTAGTAACTGTTAATTATGCAGTATGAACCTTAAATCGATATCTTCAATATATAAAGTTACCGAATAAACAGGAATTTAGGGATCATTAGAAACCAGATTGATTATTATGCTTTACAGTTCGTTGATTTTAGGGGACCTTCCATCCAAATCGTTCCAAGATCGCATTAAAATGATCAGGAAGTATTGCTTTCAGCATCATCTCATGTTTTGATCCAGGATGCTGAAACTGTAACTGCCAGGCATGTAGCAATAGATTTGGGCAACCCAATTCTTCCCTAAACATTTTATTGTGGGGTAAATCACCATGTTTGGTATCGCCAATCAAATAATGCCTGATTTTTGCAAAATGCTTACGTATTTGGTGGTAGCGCCCTGTTTTTGGAGTAACCCTAACCAGCGAATAGCGGGAGGTAGGATAGCGACTCACATGTATCGGCAATTCGATAGTATCGAGTCTTTCGAAGACTGTCACAGCATCCTGTAGCTTTCCGGTGGTTTCATTCGTGAGCGGTTCTGCAATTTCCCCTGATTCAGGACAATACCCTCTGCACACTGCCAGGTAAGTCTTTTGTATAATATTGCTTTCAAACTGCTGTTGCAGCTCATGTGCTATTCCAGGACTTAAGGCAAAAAGCAAAACACCTGAGGTAGGTCTATCCAGGCGGTGAATGGGATATACGTGCTGCCCGATCATATCACGGACGATCTGCATGGCAAAGCATTTTTGCTCATTGGCAGCAAGCCGGGTACGATGCACCAGCAACCCATTGGGTTTATTGACCGCAATTAGTTCTTCATCCTGATATATAATATCTACCTGCATGAAATCTTATTTCCTTACGCGATTATATTGTAAAATTGTAGTGTGCAAATGAGTTTTAAGACCAAAGCACAAAGTAAAAGAGAACAGGAAGAGGCATTTATGAAACTTACGCCCTCTGAGCATGTGGAGGCATTCTTTAGGTTGAGCCGCCGGATGCTGCGTTTTCCTACAAAAGCGGAGGAGGATTTTAAGGATAATTTTGTATTAAGAAAAGACGATATAAATCAAATAGAGCAATAAGCATGGACAAGATTGACCCGTTAAACCAGGTAGCTGCATTTCACCGTACTTTTAAACATCCAGTTCTCGAAAAACCACAAATCCCTTCACCAGAGCGCTGTGCGCTGAGGGTCTCACTTATTGCTGAAGAACTGAAAGAACTTGAGCAGGCTATTGCCGATCAGGATTTAGTGGAGGTGGCAGACGCGCTATGTGATATTCAATACGTACTTTCAGGTGCTGTGCTTGAGTTTGGTCTTGGCGATAAATTCAAGGCTCTTTTTGAGGAAGTACAGCGATCTAATATGAGTAAAGCCTGCGATACCGTTGAAGAAGCCGAGGCTACTGTTGAATACTACAGCAAAGAAAGGGACACACCTTGTCACTATGTAGAGCAGGATGGTAAATTTCTGGTCTATCGTGATGGAGATAAAAAAACTCTTAAATCTATCAATTACTCACCAGCCGATTTAAAGAAAATCATCGATCAGTAATTAGAATCGACCCTTTTATTGTTGTTCGTGGCCTTAGAGAAATTTGGGTATTTGTAATCTGAATTGGCATTGGGCCGTCGATCTGATCGCTCACTGAAAAAGCGGGCTGCATCAGATATTGGTGTTCGGGAGTAGACTCTGGTGTACATGGCGGATTATATTTTGGAGACAATTACAAAGAAGCGCTCCAAACAGATTTTTCAAAATGACCTAAGATCATCATTTGGGATGATTTTTATCAGCAGCCCCTTTTCCACCAACGGTTATTACACAGCTTCAGAAATGGTTAATTTGAAGCATTATTAAATCAACGGATCTATTCTTATGCAAAAATTTCTATGGCTGATAGGCCTTTTTATGATTAGCCTGTGTCTGCCAGACGTGAGCAAAGCACAGGTAGAGGATTTCAATGAAAATGTGATCCGGGGAATGAAATGGCGAAATATCGGCCCCAAAAGAGGTGGTAGATCGCTGGGCATTTCAGGAAGCCCCGGCCGCAAAAATGAATACTATTTCGGTGCAGTAGGCGGTGGCCTCTGGAAAACCGTAGATAGTGGACTCAATTGGAAACCTGTAACCGACGGACAATTAAACAGCTCATCAGTAGGTGCTGTTGCAGTAGCCGAGACCAACCCTGATGTTATTTACATTGGAACAGGAGAGACTCAATTGCGAGGCAATATCATGCAGGGCGATGGTGTCTATAAATCTACAGATGCCGGAGAAACCTGGGAGAATGTAGGGCTCAAAGAAACCCAGGCTATTGCCAGAGTGAGAGTACATCCTACAGATCCTGATGTGGTATTTGTAGCTGCCCTTGGCCATCCCTATGGCCCGAATGAAGAAAGAGGCGTTTTCAGGACAAAGGATGGCGGTGTTACCTGGGAGAAAGTCCTTTATGTGAGTGACAAAGCCGGTGCTGCTGATCTGATCATTGACAGAACCAATCCGGATGTAATTTATGCCTCCATTTGGCAGGTATACCGCACCCCATGGAAAATGTGGGGTGGAGGCGGCGATTGCGGCCTTTGGAAATCTACTGATGGTGGAGATACCTGGGAGGAATTGACCAACAACCCCGGCATGCCTGAGAAGCCCGTAGGTAAAATCGGTGTAACGGTATCCCCGGCCAATCCCAACAGGGTCTGGGCTATTGTAGAAGCCAATGAAGGCGGTGTTTTCCGCTCTGATGATGCCGGTAAGACATGGACCCGTACCAATAGCGATAGAAAGCTGAGGCAGAGGGCATTTTACTACAGCCGTATTTATGCGGATCCCAAAGATGAAAACATTGTGTATGCCTTAAACACAGGCTTTTATAAATCCACTGATGGTGGTGAAACTTTCGATACTAGAATAGAAGTGCCTCATGGCGACAACCATGACCTGTGGATTGATCCCAATAACCCTATGCGCATGGCTAACTCCAATGATGGCGGTGGCAATGTTTCCAACAATGGTGGTGAAAGCTGGACAGACCAGGATTTCCCAACTTCTCAGTTGTACCACATCATGGTCACCAACGATTTCCCATATCATGTATGTGGAGCACAGCAGGATAACTCCACCATGTGTATCCCTAGCGAGGGGTGGGACTTCAAGCAGGCGCGTGGACCTAAGTCAGATTATTATTACCCTGTTGGTGGCGGAGAAAGCGGCTACATTGCCCAACACCCGACAAATTTAGACTGGTTTTATGCAGGTAGCCAGGGTGCGCTATTAACCAAATTCAATAGAAGTACCGGCTATGAAAGGGATATCCAGGTGTACCCAAGATTCTTCTCCGGTGAACCGGCCAGTGCCTTGCCTGAGCGTTGGCAGTGGACTTTCCCTATTATATTTTCACCGAAAGATCCGAACAGGTTATATACAACTTCTCAGCATGTGTGGATGACGGAAGATGATGGCCAAAGCTGGACAAAGATCAGTCCTGATTTGACCTATGCCGAACCTGAAACGCTTGGTGAAACCGGTGGTGTAATCACCAACGATATGAATGGCCCGGAAATTTACGCAACTGTATTTGCGCTGGCACCTTCCTATCATGATGTCAACACCATCTGGGCAGGTAGTGATGATGGCCTTATGCATATTACCCGAAATCATGGTGAAAGCTGGGAAAACATCACACCTCCCGATCTTCCAAAGCATTCGCGCATCAGTATTATCGATGAGTCTAAGCACAATCCGGGTACCGCATACATAGCTGTAAAACGCTACCAAATGGAAGACCGCAAGCCATATATCTGGAAAACTTCCGATTATGGTAAGACCTGGACCAAGATTGTCAAAGGTATTCGTGCAGATGATTTCATCCATGTAGTGCGCGAAGACCCTTATACACCGGGGTTATTGTATGCGGGTGGCGAGCATGCGGTATATGTGTCATTTGATAATGGTGCAAATTGGCATTCACTTCAGCTAAATATGCCCGACACACAGATCTCCGATTTGCAGGTAACTGACAAAGATTTGGTAGCAGGTACGCACGGTAGATCTATCTACATATTAGACGATATTGCTCCTCTAAGGGAATATTCAAATGAAGTGGCAGGCAAGAAATTCCATTTATTCGAGCCATTGTACTCCGTAAGGAGAGTACAGGAGACTTCTATACAATATTATCTATCGGAGCAGGCAGAGGAGATCACTATTCGACTTACAGACAGCAACGGCAATGTGGTAGTAGAAAAAACAGGCACAGAACCTGAGCCTGAAGAAATAGATGACCCTTATGCCCGCTGGTATGGTGCTTTGCCAATAGATCCTACCACAGCGCAGGGATTAAACGTATGGTCATGGAACAACCGCTACAAAGGCGCAGCGGATTTCGAAGGTATGATCATCTGGTCGGGTAGGCCACAGTTGGGCCCTATAGCACCTCCCGGTGAATATACGGTGACCATGACAGTAGATGGAGAGACCCAAAGCAAGACTTTCGAGCTCAAGTCTGACCCTCGTTTTGATGTACCCGATGAGCATATCAAAGTGCAATTTGCTTTTGTGACCCAAATACGGGATGCTACAGATGCAGCCAATAAAGCTGTGATTAAGATTCGTGAGATAAAATCTCAAATCGACGATCAGCTTGGAGAAAGCCCATCTAAATCGCTGGCCAAAGTGACTGACGATTTTAAGAACAAGATCAGCGCTATTGAGCAGGAGCTCTATCAGGTGAAAAATGTAAGCGGGCAGGATCCTTTGAATTTCCCAATCAAACTAAACAACCGACTGGCTTATCTGCAGAAAAGCAGTGAAAGCGGTGATGGTTTGCCAACCAAGGGTCAGAAAGAAGTTTTTGAGCTATTGAAAGGAGAACTGGATGGCCACCTGGGCAAACTGGATGAGATCATGGAAAATGACCTTCCTAAAGTAAACAATGCCCTTACAAAGAATGGATTTAAAGCAATTACAGACCAATAATTAGAAAAATATGCAATTAAAACAATGGCTTGGAAGCTTACTGCTTGTGTTGCTCATCATAAGCCCAGAAGCTTTTGCACAGAAAAATAAAAAGGGCCAGTCAAATGCCGGTGTTTCTTATGACGAGAAACTCTATGAAGGTATGGAGTGGCGTCTTGTCGGACCTTTCCGTGGCGGTAGAGCCGGCACAGTAACTGGTGTACCTGGCAATGATAATTTGTACTATATGGGTACAGCAGGAGGTGGTGTATGGCGCACCCAGGATGCAGGTAACACCTGGGAATGCATCTCAGATGGCTATTTTGGTGGGTCTATCGGCGCGGTAGCAGTTGCTGAATCTGATCCTAATGTCATTTACGTTGGAGAAGGTGAGCAGACACTTCGAGGTAACGTATCAAGTGGCTGGGGTATGTGGAAATCTACAGATGCCGGCAAAACGTGGCAGCATATCGGCCTGAAAGGGTCAGAGCATATTGCCAGAATCCGTATCCACCCACAAAACCCGGATATCGTTTATGTAGCGGCAATAGGCAACCTATGGAAGCCTAACGAAACCCGTGGCGTATACCGGTCTAAAGATGGAGGCAAAAACTGGGAGCGTATCCTCTATGTTAGCGACAAAGCTGGTGCAGGTGATCTGATCCTTGATCCCAACAACCCCAGGATCATTTATGCCTCTACCTGGCAAATGAAAAGAAATGGCTACCGTATGGATAGCGGTGGACCGGATAGCAAAATGTTTAAGAGCACAGATAGTGGTGATACCTGGGAAGAGATATCATTCAATCCCGGCTTGCCAGATGGGCCATGGGGTATCGTAGGGCTAGCTGTTTCGCCAGTAAACTCGGAGCGTGTTTGGGCGATCATCGAAGCAGAAGATGGCGGTGTGTATCGATCGGATGATGCCGGCAAAACATGGAAGCGCACCAGCCGCAACAGGGCATTGCGCTCAAGGGCCTGGTACTACAGCCGTATGACTGCCGATCCGCAAAATGAGGATATGCTATATGTGATGAATGTGCAATATGGTGTTTCCAAGGATGGTGGCGAAAATTTTGAGTTGAAAGTAGCTCCGCATGGAGACCACCATGATCTATGGATTGACCCGAATAACAACCAACGCATGATCATCGCTGATGACGGTGGCGCTCAGGTGTCAAACGATGGTGGTGAAAACTGGACTACCTATCATAACCAGCCCACGGCACAGTTTTATCGCGTAACAACCGACAATACTTTCCCTTACCGCATCTACGGTGCACAGCAGGATAATAGCACAGTGAGGATTTATCATCGAACGCCTGGTTCTGCTATTACAGAGCGCGACTGGGAGCCTAGTACCGGAGGTGAAAGTGCCCACCTGGCACCCGACCCAGATAATAATGACATTGTGTATGGTGGTACTTATAAAGGTTACATGATGCGCATCGATCATAGCACTGGTCAGGAAAGGTCTACCAATGTATGGCCTGATAATCCGGCAGGTTCAGGTGTTGAGGTTATGAAATACAGGTTCAACTGGAATTATCCTGTATTCTTTAGCCCTCACAACAGTAATAAGCTTTATGCCGGAAGTAATGTCCTGCATGTTACTACTAACGAAGGTCAGTCGTGGGAAGTGATTTCTCCTGATTTGACCCGAGGCGAGCCCGAAACGCTGAAATCTTCCGGAGGTCCTATTACACAGGACAACACCGGTGTGGAATTCTATGGAACCATATTTGCCGCTGTTGAATCACCGGATGAGGAAGGCGTGATCTGGGTAGGCTCTGATGATGGTTTGGTGCACGTAACCCGCGATGGTGGCAAAACCTGGACGGATGTGACACCTCCCGGCTCGCCCAAACAAAACATGATGAACTGCATCGATGTGAACCCTCATCAAAAAGGTGGTGCATACCTGGCAGCTACCAGCTATAAGTTTGGAGATTATACGCCTTACTTGTACAAAACCGATGATTATGGGCAGACCTGGACTAAAATCACTTCAGGTATAGATCCTAACCATTATACCCGTGCTATTCGTGCTGATCCTGCTAAGGAGGGCTTGCTTTATGCCGGTACAGAATGGGGCATGTACGTGAGTTTTGATGATGGTGCTAACTGGCAGCCTTTCCAGCTCAATCTTCCGATCACAGCCATCAGGGATTTGCACGTACGTGACAATGACCTGATAGCAGCTACCCACGGTCGTAGCTTCTGGATGATCGATGACCTTACACCTTTGCACCAATTGAGTGATCAGGTGACAGCAAGTAATTTCTACCTGTATAAGCCTGACAAATCCTACCGTATGCATCAAGCAGGTGGCTGGGGTCGTCCGAATCTTAAGCTTAATGGTGAGAACCATCCTGATGGTGTGATATTCCATTATTACCTGAAAGACCTTGGAGAAAATGATGAGGTAAAAATGGAGGTCCTGGAAATGGATGGCGAAGTGGTGAAAACCTATTCCAACAAATCCAAAGACCGAAAGTCAAAGCTGAATGTGAAGGCAGGCGGCAATAGATTGGTTTGGGATATGCGCTACCCCGGCTTTAGAGAATTCCCCGGCATGGTGCTTTACTCTTCGCCAAACGTAGGACCCAAGGCCGTACCGGGTACTTACAAAGTGCGTTTGTCAGTCAATGGTGAATCCATGGAGCAGGAGTTTGATATCGTAAAAGACCCTCGCTTGCCTAATACGCCAGAGGATTATCAAAAGCAGTTTGACTTCCTGATCACCGTACGTGATGATGTGAGTGAAGCCCATGATGCCATCAATGACATCAGAAAAACCAAGGGTGATATTGGCTATTTAAATGAGAAAATTGGCAGCGAAGAGATTTATAAGGATATCAAAGATCTGGCCAATGAAATCAAGGAAGATATCACTGAGATAGAGAATAATATCCATATGACTAAGAATGAAGCCTACCAGGATCCGTTGAACTTTGGTATTCGCATCAACAACAGGCTTGCCTTCCTGATGGCTGATCAGCAAAGAGGTGATTTCCCACCTACCGATCAGGCAGAGGAATTCCGTAAAGAGGTAACAGCAGAGCTTGAAAAAGAGCTGGTAGACCTGAATAAGATTTATGAGGAAAAGCTTAATCGGCTGAACCGAATGATTGAAGAGAAAGGTCTGAAAATGATCGAATCCCGAGATACCGAGCAGGTGAATTAGGGATACTGATTTTGATATAGCATTAAACCTGATGGGCCTTTGAGGCCTGTCAGGTTTTTTTATTGTTGTGGAGATAGGGTAGGCTATTTCAGATTTTGCTTTGAATAACTTTTTGGGAGAATTTTTACTGTATGGAGTTCTTTAATATTGATTACGTTGTTTATTAAACTATTTTGCTGCTTCTAGGTAATGTTTATTATATTGAACATAATGTGTATATTTGTTTATTAAATTAAACATTATGAATAAGAAAAGTGTAGTTTTGCTTCCTAAAACCCGGGAAATTATTGAGACTGTTGGTGAACAAATCAAGTTAGCGAGATTAAGAAGAAAATTTAGTGGGCAATTGGTAGCTGAGCGAGCTGGAATTGGCAGAAATACACTTATATCTATTGAACAAGGTAAACCCTCGGTCAGCATAGGGCATTACTTGAATGTATTGAAAGTATTAGGTCTTGAAAAGGACTTATTGACGCTTGCCAAAGAAGATGAGCTTGGGAGAAAGCTGCAAGATGCTGGTCTTTCAACAAAAGAAAGGGCTCCCAAGAAGCGATAATTATGCCAAGGAGAATATACGTTTATGCCGACTGGCAGGAACTAGAAGGACCGATGCTCATGGGTGTTTTGGCTGCTGAACGCCTGAGGGGTAAGGAGGTTTTTTCCTTCGAATATGATAAAGATTGGTTATCATCAAAATTTGTTCAGGTCTTAGACCCTGATCTCCAACTTTACGCTGGTATTCAATACCTCAATACTGATCAAAAATTTAATTTCGGATTATTCCTTGATTCTTCCCCTGATAGATGGGGAAGGGTGCTCATGCAGCGTAGAGAAGCAGCTAGAGCTCGTTTAGAGCAACGAAAAGTTGAAAAACTGTTTGAGACAGATTATCTACTGGGGGTTTATGATGCTCATCGTATGGGAGGGCTTAGGTTTAAACTTGACCCGTTAGGTCCTTTTTTGGATGATGATCAACTTCAAGCAAGCCCTCCCTGGACTTCAATTAGGGAACTAGAGCAAATAAGTCTGAAACTCGAAGATGAAAATGCAATTGATGACCCAGATTATTTAATGTGGTTGAATATGATGGTTAATCCTGGCTCTTCTCTTGGTGGTGCCAGACCAAAAGCAAGTGTAATTGATCCTGATGGTAATCTTTGGATAGCAAAATTTCCAAGTAAAAATGATGAAGGAGATATTGGTGCATGGGAAATCGTTACTTATGAATTAGCCATTGCTGCGGGAATCAATATGGCTGATTGTCAGGCGAAAAAATTCTCAAGCAACCACCATACTTTTATGACCAGAAGGTTTGACCGAACTGCTAATGGTAAGCGTATTCATTTCACTTCTGCAATGACACAATTGGGGTATACAGATGGAGCGGATGCTACCTCGGGAGTCAGTTATCTTGAACTTGTTGACTTCCTGACAAATAATGGTGCGAATGTTAAAAATGACCTTCATGAACTATGGACAAGGATTGTCTTTAGTATTTGTGTCTCAAATACGGATGATCACTTAAGAAACCATGGGTTTTTACTTTCAGAAGGCGGATGGCGATTATCTCCTGCTTATGACATTAATCCGATTGAAACCGGTACAGGGTTGAAATTAAATATTACAGAAAATGAAAATTCTTTGGATATTGATTTAGCATTGGAAGTTCATGAGTTTTTTCGGCTAAATAAAGCGGAGGCTATGGCTATAGTAGATCGGGTAAAGAGCGCGGTAAGTAAATGGCGTGAACTTGCAACTCGTTATGGCATTTCAAGAACGAATCAGGAAATTAAGTCACCTGCATTTCAAGCGATAGAATAAAGTTTAACACTTGAAAAACAAACAATATGAAAACCAGTCTTACCTTTATCGGAATAATATTACTTCATGTGGCAGCATGGGCTCAACAGGTAATTGAGCTGCCCTATGAAGAGATTGAGGGAGTGGAATATGCCAGGGAAGAACGCGAATATTATTCAGAAATCTGGCAGACCACTGTGGTCAACAATGTCTCCAAACCTACCATGACTGTCCATAAACCCTCGGTTGACAAGCGGAATGGCACGGCTGTCATCATAGCTCCGGGAGGTGGCCTCTATGCCCTGAGCATCAACAGTGAGGGGGTAGATGTAGCCAATTGGCTGGTCGCTAAGGGCATCACAGCCTTTGTCCTAAAATACAGGCTGGTGTCAACGGGTGAGGATGGCGTTGCAGATGTCAACAATGAATCGCAGGCTAATCCCGAGGCATTTATGAACCGCGTACAGCAGGTACTGCCCAGCTCAATTCAGGATGGTTTAAATGCGATTAAGCATGTTAGGCAAAATGCGGAAGCCTATGGTATTGACCCAGATAAAATTGGTTTTATGGGCTTCTCTGCCGGTGGTGCAGTGACCATGGGAGTTGCTTTTAATTCCACCGGTGAAAGCAAAGCCAATTTCACGGTACCGGTTTATGCCTGGACGGATGCATTTTCTGTGCGGGAAGCTCCTGAAGATGCAGCGCCCATGATGATCATTTGTGCTACAGATGATCCTCTAAACCTGGCACCAGGATCTATTGAGCTATACCAATCCTGGTATAAAAGTGGAGTGCCTACGGAATTGCATATGTTTTCACAAGGAGGCCATGGCTTTGGTATGCGCACACAAAGATTACCATCTGATGATTGGATTCAGCTATTCTACGACTGGACCATAGCAGAAGGGCTGGTGGAATAATTACATGAGGCTTGACCTCATAACCAGCGCTTGTGTCGCATAATAGTGACCATAACAATAGCAGTAAATGCCATCAGTCCCCATACAAAGGGGTATCCCCATTCATAATGGAGCTCAGGCATAAAGTCAAAGTTCATTCCATAAACACCAGCTACAAAGGTCAAAGGAATGAAAATAGCTGACACCACTGTGAGCGTTTTCATGACCTTGTTCATCTCATTGTTGATATTGGTCTGGTAGAGGTCCATGATATCGCGAAGCATCTCCCGGCTGGTATCGAAGAAGTTGAGCAGGAATTTGATATGATCGCTGATGTCCTGGAAGTAATGTTTGGAGTCGGTACTGAAAAAATCCCTTCCCTCGGCCTGCATTTGGTTGAAAGCATCCCATAATGGGATGGTATAGCTACGCAAAATATTGACTTTCTTTTTGAGGTTCATTACCCTTTCAGGTGCCTCATAGGTAGAGTCTTTGATTAGGATGGATTCCATTTTCTCCATTTCATCGCGCAAAGTCTCACTGATAAACATGTAGTTATCCACTACTGCATCAAGGCAGTGGTATAGCAGATATTCCAGCCCGTTTTTCCGGATGAGGCCTTTTCCCTGGCGTAGGCGTGTCCTCAGATCGTCAAACACATCTCCGGGCAGGCCCTCTTGAAAAGTGATTAGTTGTGTTTTGCCCAATACAATATTGAGATGCTCCTGGGAGATCTCGCCGGTTTCCTTATTGTATCGAAGCATTTTCAGGGACAAAAAGATATGATCTTCAAAAGCTTCAAATTTGGGCAGGTGATCAATATTGAGGATGTCTTCAGTGATAAGCGGATGGATCTTGAAAATCCTCGCTATATCCTCGACGGTATTTTTGTCTGTAGTTTCAACATCTATCCAATTGACTTTTTTGCGGTCAATTTTCTCGTCAATGGAAAGAGGTGAAATATCCTCGTGAATTTCAAACTCATTCAGGTTGTATTGAATCAGACTGACCATATGTGATTTGTTTGATAATAGTAAAGCTATTATAAATAATAGTAACAATAAATAACTTAAAAATGATTTACGGAATTATTTGCTCCGGGATATTCCTCGGATCATAATTCTTAGGTCTGTTTTTGCGCATATACCGCAATCCCCAAAACAACAAGACCATAAATATCACTAAACGCAATAGAATATGCGCACCAACGGCTGATCCCATATACCACAATGCCATAGCCAATCCCGTTATGGAGACTACCATAATTACAATATTTCCAGCAAAGCAGCCCGGTTTATTTCCGGCCAGAAATGCTACCTGATCCAATGGAATCAGTTTTTCATGGAGTGCCAATAGGAAGTCTTTGTAAGCTTCTGACCGATCTTCAAAATTGCCAACCGATTTGAAATGAACGCTCTTTACCTGAGTGGTGCCGCCTTTTTTATCCGTTATTTCACAGATATACTTATTCAGGTTGAATCGGTCAGGGTCATAGAAAAGCCTGACTGATTTGATATCCTTATAGGCTACAGACTCTGTTCGTTCCCCTTGCTGAATAACAAGTGACGAGTCTTCAAGCGTAAGTGTGCGTTCTTTTTCAATGGCGGAAGCCCGGAAGGAATAGGTAATTGGTAGGTCCATACAGTAAAAATGCATGAAAAAAACTAATATCCTTATCCGTGCAGGCAGGTAGTTTTGATGCTTTATTCAGTATTTTTCAGCTATGAAGAGAATATGCTACCTACTATTTTTTTTGTCGATTGCCTGCACGACAAAGCAGCCTGAAGGTTATCAGGGGCAAGGGCCTATTGCGGAGGTTTCAACCTTAACCGTTCCTGTGCAGAAGCAGTGGAAAGGGATCTTTATCCTTGAAGACAGTCTGACGTATTTTTCCAATGATTTTGAAGGAGGTCGGTTGAATGGCGTGGTAGCTGATGGCAATGACCATTATACTGTACTCATTACCGCCGAAAATGAGCCCATTAATCCTAGTCCGTGGTATGCCTTTACAGTATGGGCTGAGCAACCCAGGACCATTACTATAAAACTTACCTACCAGGATTCGAGAAGTAGGTACTACCCCAAAATCAGTAGGGATGGTATCAATTTCAGTCCCGTTGATAGTAGCAGGTTACGCCCTATTAATCCGGGAGAGGGAGATTATGGTATTGCTGCTGCACCGGAGCAGGTTGAATTCGATCTGGAGATAGGAGAAGCGCCAACCTACATTGCAGCGCAGGAACTATGGACCTCTTCGAAAGTAAAAGCCTGGATTGATTCATTAGATCAAAGAGATTTTATCTCACAGGAAACCATAGGCAAAAGTAGGGAGGGCAGACCGTTGTGGCTGATGACCATGGGCAATGCTGATGCTGATAAAGCATTGATGATCATATCGCGGCAGCATCCACCAGAGGTAACCGGCTTTTTGGCCATGAAGTCCTTTATTGAAACTATCGCTGGTCCGTCGACTCAGGCGCAGCAGTTCAGGGCATCGTTTGTAACTTATGTAGTGCCGCTCATGAACCCCGATGGTGTAGATAACGGCCACTGGAGGCACAATATGGGCGGTATAGACCTCAACCGTGACTGGCAGGACTTCAACCAGCCGGAGACTCAGGCGGTAAGAGATTTTTTAGTCTCGAAATCCGATGAAGGCAGAGATTTTGTGTTTGGAGGTGATTTTCATTCCACCTGGGATGACATTTATTACCCAATTGACACCAGCGTAACAGCCCCGGATGAGGAATTTATTTATGATTGGATCGAAGGAATTACCACCCGGTTGCCACAAAAGCAGACTAATATAAGGCCATCCGATCAGATAAAGCCGACGAGAGTCTCCAGAAATTATTTTTATGTTAATCATGGCATGCCGGCGATTGTGTTTGAGTTGGGAGATAATACGCCAAGAGGTTTTTTGAAAGAGAAGGGAAAAGTCGCCGCAGAAGAGTTGATGCAACTACTAATGGATCCAGACCGCAGACGGTAAATTATTGTGAAAGCTATTAAGCGTTACATATTAAATTCGCGAAGCGTAAGCATATAGATTATCAACAATGCCCTTTATCAAAAGCAATTAGCATTTTGTACCGTTATTGATCAATTTACCTACTCCCAAAAATTTGCACCATGCTAAAATGGCTTTTTAAAATCATCTTCAAGTTTAATGGCTGGAGGTTGTCCGGCGAAGCTCCTAAAGAGGCGCAAAATTGCATTATGGTGGCTGCGCCCCATACGAGTAACTGGGATTTTGTTTACGCCATTACAGCACTGGATCAACTAGGCTTGAAACCTCGCTTTACCATTAAGAAAGAGTTTAACAAGTGGCCGCTTGGACCTATGATTTCAGCTCTGGGTGCGCTTTGGATTGACCGTAAACCAAAGGTGCCGGGCCAGGCCAGACCGAGTATGACACAGGTGATGGTTGACCTCATCCACCAATCGGAGGAGCCCATGTCGGTATTGGTTACTGCGGAAGGCACCCGTTCGCCTGTAAAGCAATGGAAAACCGGCTTTTATTACACTGCCTTGGAAGCCAAAGTGCCAATCTGCCTGGCCTATATGGATTATCAAAAAAGGACTACCGGTGTAGGGATTTGCTTTATGCCATCAGGTGATATTGACGCTGATATGATGATTATCATGGACTATTACAGCGACAAAAAAGGTAAGTTTCCCGAAAACTTTAGTCTCGATGAGCGGTATGTCTAATTCTCTTTTTGTTCACCTTTTCCAGAATAGTACTGTATTTCCCTTGCATATTCCTCCCAGAGACTTTTTAGCCGATCAAAAACCATCGGTTCTGTGTCTTTAAGGTCCTTAAGTTCTGCCAGGTCTTCATCGATCTTGTACAATTCAAAATTACTGGTGTCAAAAGGTTCTGTAGTATTTACCAGTTTCCAATCACCCTGTCGCACCAATATTTGTTCGCTGTGTTCCAGCATAAAAACATCTTCTTTGTCATGAATGTAGTCCTGACGATTCTCCAAAAAACCAACAAGAGAGGTGCCTAGTAGTGGATAGACAGCCCTGCCCTTAAAAGTGGATGGATAATCCACCTTTGCTAATTCATAGAAAGTTGGCGCAAGATCGAGCAATGATACAAAACCATGGTGAATGCTATTTTTAAAAGTTTTGCCGGGGTATTTCAGGATCATGGGAGTATTGATGCCACCTTCTGTTGCATATCCTTTATGCCAACGGAATGGTGAAGAGCCTGCTTCTGCCCATTGTGGACCATAGGAGATAAATGAATTGGCCTGCCCCATATTTTCGTAGGTGTTGTTGAAATGCTCCTGAATAAATGGGGCGAAATAGGGGTGATGGTAAAAATCTTCTGCCGCAGCTCCATTATCTGACATTAAGATGATCAGCGTATTGTCATACTCACCGATTGCTTTCAAATGATTAATTAGCCGACCGATATTATCATCCAGGTTATCTACCATACCGGCATACAGTTCCATTTTTCGCGCTTCAATCTTTTGCTCTTCGGCAGTCAGTGAATCCCAGGGCGTGATTTTGGGATGATTGGGCGGAAGTACAGCATCCTCGGGTATCATGCCAGCTGCTTTCAGGCTTTTCAACCTTTCTTGCTTCAACACCTCGTACCCATTATCATAGCGCCCTTCATATTTCTTCCAATGTGATTCATCAACCTGCAATGGCCAATGGGGTGAGGTATAGGCGGCAAAGGAAAAAAATGGTTTTCCGTCTTGCTTTGCATCGTCGATGTATTCAATGAGTTTATCTGTGTAAAAATCGGTGCTGTAGGCTCCCTTTGGCCAGGTTGCTCGTGCCCCATCTTCAGTGTAGAGTGACTTGGGCGTACGGTCAAACACACCCTGATCGTCATAGTGGTTGGCAGCACCTTCCAGCGTAACGAAAGAGCGCATGAATCCTTTTTGGCTGGGATCATTTTCAGGCTTCAGGCCAAGGTGCCATTTGCCGGCCATCGATGTATGGTAGCCTACCATTTGCAGTAATGCCGGGATAGGCACTATGCGATCCGATAGATGGCCCTCATAACCAAACCTGTCCGTGACTACACCCTGCGCACCCATCCCTGCGATATGGTTATCGTTACCGGAGAGCAGCATGGCACGAGTCGGAGCACAGAAGGGTGAAGTATGAAAGCGGCTGAACCTGATGCCTTCCTCTGCCAGCTTGTCAATATGATCGGTTTCAATATCTCCACCATAGCATCCCAGATCGGCATAGCCCAGATCATCAGCTACTATGAGCAGAATATTAGGTTGCGCAATGGAGGGCTCAGATTGTTGTTGGCATGCAAAATTAAAAGCTAAAATTAGGGTGATGCATAGCGTCAAGAAAGGATTTAGGTGCAGGAATTTCATTGTCGTTTATTTATTAGAAATGAATATAACCATTTTTTTAAATTGAGGCCATATGATGAGATTATGCAG
Source organism: Cyclobacteriaceae bacterium (assembly GCA_965227155.1). Taxonomy (GTDB): domain Bacteria; phylum Bacteroidota; class Bacteroidia; order Cytophagales; family Cyclobacteriaceae; genus UBA6059. The sequence goes on along the minus strand of OZ245731.1, from coordinate 107,019 downwards.
AAAATGGACGCACATATGCCGTTAATATTTCATTGGTAAGTCTTGATTTTATAACTTTTCGATATGGATTCAATGGAAGTGGTGGCAGGAATCAGAAGGATTATTCGCTCTATCAATCTTGAGAGTAAGCGGATAGATAAGGAGTTTGGTCTGAGCCTGCCGCAATATTTATGCATGACATTTATAGAGCAGCAGGATGATAAACGGGCTCAAACCAAAGATTTGAAAAATTTCCTGAATCTGAATGCCAGTACTATATCAGGAATTGTAAGTCGCTTACAGAAGAAAAACCTGGTGAAAAAAATACCCCATGCCAGTGATAAAAGGGGCAGCTATATAGTGCTTACCACAAAAGGCAATAAGCTGATCCATAATGCGCCCAAAACAGTGCAGGAACGACTATCTGAGAAATTGGATAATTTACCACCTGATAAAGTGCGTGAGGTGATCAATGTCGTGAATATGCTTGCAGACTATATGCAAATTGACGAAATGGATGCAGCATCCGTGCTTACACTTGATGTTCCGATCAGTGAACCTGAGTAACAGAAAGTTAATTAAAGTCCTTTAAGCTTTCCTTTCAAACATAAGCTGTTTAATTTTGTTTCTACAGAAACTAAATTATAAATAAGCATTGCACTTTATTGATATTCTGATTTTTGTACTCTACATGGTAACCATGCTGGGGGTAGGATTCTATTTTTTAAGGAAAAACGCCAATGCAGATGATTATTACGTAGGAGGTAGAAATATAAGTAGCTGGCATGTTGGTCTTTCGGTAGTGGCAACCGATGTAGGGGGAGGATTTTCCATAGGCCTTGGCGGTTTGGGTTTCACCATGGGCATAGCGGGTAGCTGGATGCTCTTTACCGGACTATTGGGTGCCTGGTTGGCGGCGGTATTTCTTATACCCAAAGTGTCAAAACTGACCAATGAGATCAACCTTTTTACATTTCCGGAGGTATTCAAGCATATTTTTGATGCCCGAGTAGCGATCATTGCCGGTGTAATTTCAGCAATTGGCTATCTGGGATTTACCAGCTCGCAAATTTTGGCGGGAGCCAAGCTTGCGTCAGCCACCTTCACAGGGTTGGATATCAATACCGCTCTCATCATAATGGGCTCAATTGCTGTGGTTTATACCGTAATGGGAGGCCTAAAAGCGGTTATTTACACAGATACCATTCAGTGGATTATCCTGATGTCAGGGCTGATTTTTATAGGTATACCGCTGAGCTATATAGCAATTGGAGGCTATGAAGCAGTAGCCGCAACAGTAAAGCCTGAGCTATTGTCGCTGCAAAATGTAAGCTGGCAAACCATTGTCAATTGGGGAATCACCATTATCCCGATTTGGTTTGTGGGGATGACCCTTTACCAGCGCATATATGCCTGCCGAACTGAAAAAGACGCCAAAAAGGCCTGGTTTATAGCAGGGTTTTTTGAATGGCCTATTATGGCTTTCATGGGGGTTTTGCTAGGCTTATTTTCCCGGGTTGCGTTGGATCAGGGCATGTTTGTAAGCGAGGGCTATGCCACACTTGCCGATATTGATTCGGAGATGGGCTTGCCGCTTTTGCTCCGCAATGTGCTGCCCATTGGCCTGATGGGGCTGATGATGTCGGCATATTTTTCTGCTATTATGAGTACTGCAGATAGCTGTCTGATGGCTGCTTCCGGAAATATTGTTACAGACATACTCCAAAGGGATAATGCTGATGAATCGATGCATCAGAAGAACTTGCGTTTCTCGCAGTGGCTTACGCTTGGTATAGGTACAGCCGCCATTTTGATAGCCACGCTCGCTGAGAATGTCTTGTCATTGATGCTTTATTCCTATGCTTTTATGGTTTCTGGGCTCTTTGTGCCTTTGATAGCCGGGTTCTATTTTAAGAACATAAAGCCTGGGGCGGCAATTGCGGCTATGATTAGCGGTGGCACCATAACACTGGTTTTTACTCTCGTAGATTGGCAGTTGCCTTTTGGGTTAGACCCAAATTTTTATGGCATTAGCTCTTCGATTTTGATATTAATTATTGTGAATAAGATACTAGCTAAATAAACTATAAATTCAATATTATGAGTGATATACAAATAGATGTAATCCGATCTGGAGCTGTTATTGGCTTCAATGAGAAAAATGCAATTGCAGACTTCCTGTTTGATCACCTCGATCAATATGGAGATAAGAAAGAGGATATTTTAAAGGCCATCGACTATGCGTTTAGTGGTATAGCAGCAAGCCCCGGTGGGTTTGTGGTGCTAGCCAAAGACAATGGCAATATCATAGGTGCTGTGGTGGTCAACCGAACGGGTATGGAAGGTTATATACCTGAAAATATACTTGTTTACATAGCAACCCATGGTGATTACCGTGGAAAGGGTGTAGGCAAGAAATTAATGCAAAAAACTATTGATCACGCACAGGGTGCCATAGCTTTACACGTGGAGCCCGATAATCCAGCTAGGCATTTATATGAAAAGATGGGCTTCACTAATAAGTATTTAGAAATGAGGTTGCATAAATAGTTTATGACAGAAGAAATCATTGAAAAAGTAAAGAAGCTCAGGAGACATCTACATCAATACCCTGAGCTTTCTTGTGAAGAGCGAGAAACATCAAAAACAGTACAGGCTTTTTTGCAAAAGCATGCAGTAGGTAAGGCTATACCACTTACGGATACCGGATTTTTGTGGGAAATCGATTCAGGCAAGCCCGGCAAGGTGGTTACCATTAGGGCAGAACTTGATGCATTGCCCATCCCTGAAGAGAATACTTTTGTTTATAAATCAACAAGCGAAGGTATATCCCACAAATGTGGGCATGATGGTCACACGTCAATACTGTGTGGTACGGTTCTTAATCTTTCCAAAGAGCCGCCGGCAAGCGGTAAATACCAGTTTTTATTTCAACCTGCAGAAGAAAATGGTGAGGGCGCCAGGGCCATTTTAGAGCATAGTGATCACGAGTTTTATACAGACTACATTTTTGCATTGCATAATTTGCCCGGGTTTGATTTTGGACAGGTGATTTACAAATCCGGCACCTTTACGCCTGCGGTGAAGAGTATCATTATTTATCTTAAAGGGAAAACATCGCATGCAGCAGAGCCTGAGAATGGCATCAATCCGGCATTGGCTATGGCTGAGATATTGCAGCTTACGGATGCATTGAACATTAATCAACCGGAATTGGACGATTTTCAATTGGTGACACCTATTGAGATGAACCTTGGAGAGGAGGCATACGGCATATCTGCGGGTTATGGCGAAATCCGATTGACCTTGAGGGCATGGAATGACCATATATTGACACAACTTGGAGAAGATATTTTAGATATTGTGAGGAAAGTGTCTGCCAAGTATCAACTAAAGGCGGATACCGAATGGACACAGATATTTTCGTCTAACCAAAATGATGAGCAAGCTGTCAGCATCATAGAGTCTTCGGCTAGAGAAAATGATATGCCGCTCCAACATCGGGACGAGCCTTTTAAATGGGGAGAAGATTTTGGTTTGTTTACACAACACTTCAAAGGAGCCATGTTTGGTTTGGGAGCCGGCAAAGATGTGCCTTCATTGCATAATCCGGACTATGATTACCCGGATGCCCTTACAAAAGAAGGGATTCGTATATTTAGCCATATTATGCGAAAAGCAATTTCATAATCAATGAATACATCCCAAATCATTCTCAGCCAAACAGCCTATGAGCATAATTTGAAGTTCATCAAAAGCTTGTTGCCAAAGGATACCATTTATTCTTCAGTTGTCAAGGGTAACGCTTATGGCCATGGCATTCCTCAGTTTGTAAAAATTGCTGAAGCCTGCGGAGTGGATCATTTCAGTGTGTATAGCGCGGATGAAGCTCATGAGGTGTATAAGGCTACTCAAAGCAAACCCACGCTAATGATTATGGGCTATGTAGAAGACGATGAGATGGAATGGGCTATTGGTAACGGGATACAATTTTTTGTATTTGATCTTCAGCGACTTATGAAATCGCTGGAAGTGGCGAAAAAGCTTAAAATGAAAGCCCACATCCATCTCGAATTGGAGACCGGAATGAACAGAACCGGTATTTCTGACGTTAATTGGGAGAAAGCAATTGATATCGTTAAGAGCAATCCCAGGCATTTGGAACTCGTGGGATTGTGCACCCATTTTGCTGGTGCAGAGGCTATGACCAATTACCTAAGGATAGATAATCAAAAAGAGAATTTTGACAAAGCGGTGGCCTTTTTTGAGGATAGTGGACTTCACCCTCAAATTAAGCATGCCTGCTGTAGTGCTGCTATGATCCGATTTCCGGAAATGATCCATGATATGGTACGCATCGGTATTCTACAATATGGTTTTTGGCCCAGCCTTGAGCTTTCTGTAGAATATGTCCGTAAAAACAAGGCAACCATGGGTGCAAATCCTTTGCGTAGAATAATCAGTTGGAAAAGCCAGGTGATGAATGTAAAGTATATTAAGAAAGGTGATTACATCGGCTATGGTACTACCTACCTGGCACAGCGTCCCACCGTTATAGCTAATGTACCTGTCGGCTATGCGCATGGCTTTTCCAGGTCATTGAGTAACCAGGGCAGAGTATTGATCAAAGGTTATCGTTTACCGGTCATAGGCATGGTAAATATGAACTCTATGATGGTGGATATAACAGATATCGATGGTGTAGAAAAAGGAGATGAGGTGGTACTCATCGGGGAGCAGGAAGAACTTTCTATATCTGTAGCATCTTTTGGAGAATTGAGTGACCAGCTCAACTATGAACTACTAACCAGGCTCCCTCACAGCATACCAAGATTGATAACAGAATAGCTACTGATATGGCATACATGACATTAAATCGTAAGAACCTAAAGCATAATTATGACTATCTGGATGGTCTATTCAAGGAGCATAACATAGAGTGGGCTGCCGTTACCAAACTGATGTGCGGCAATGAGACCTATTTGCAAGAGGTGATCAACCTCGGCGTAAAAGAAGTTTGCGATTCCAGAATTAGCAATCTGGAAAAGATTAAAAGACTGAAACCGGATCTCGATACCGTCTACATCAAGCCACCCGCTAAGCGCAGTATACCCGAAATTGTTCGTTATGCAGATGCAAGCTTTAATACTGAGTATTACACCATCAAACTACTCTCTGACGAAGCAGTAAGACAGGATAGGATGCATAAAGTCATCATCATGATTGAATTGGGCGATTTGAGAGAGGGGATTATGGGTGAGCATCTTATTGATTTTTATGCCTCAATCTTTGAGTTGCCCAACATACAAATTACCGGTATAGGTGCAAACCTCAACTGTCTGCATGGTGTGATGCCTTCCCAGGATAAACTGATTCAACTAAGTCTTTACAAGCAATTGATAGAGGCTACTTTCAAGCGAAGAATACCATGGGTTACAGGAGGCACATCTGTGGTGATACCACTGTTATTTACAAAACAGATACCCGCCGGCATTAATCATTTTAGGGTTGGGGAAATGCTTTATTTTGGAAATAACCTGGTCACGGGAGAAAATGTAAAAGAAATGAGTCCCGATGTATTTCAGTTGTATACGGAAATCATCGAGATCACAGAAAAACCTAAAGTGCCCATTGGTGCCCTTGATGCGAACCCATCGGGCGAGGTGTTTGAAATCAATGAGGAGGATTATGGTAAAACATCCTACAGGGCCATTCTGGATATAGGACTTTTAGATATTAATACAGATTTTCTGGAGCCTCAGGACCAAGGGATAACGATATCCGGGGCAAGCTCAGATATGATCGTGGTGGATCTAGGTGAAGAGTCACCCGATTATAAAGTGGGCGATCTTATTCCTTTTAGGGTAAAATATATGGGAGCCCTGGGACTTCTTAATTCCTACTATATAGAGAAAAAGGTGATCTGATTATTCAATGGCAAATTTGGCCTGAAGGATGTGTTCATCACCTTGATCATCGTACTGAAAGACTTTATAAATGGCCTGACCCTCTAACTCACCAACCATATTGCGTGACCATTTTTCGTAATAAACGATTGACCTGCGCATATCAGCAGAGAAAATGGGGAGGTAGGCAAAAATGACTTCACCACTAAACCGGTTTACCACATCATTGCTGGTCAGTTTGATGTTGTCGTTTTTATCAAAATGCTTATTTGTGAGAAAGCGCATCACAGGTTGCTGAAATTGAGAGGTAATAAAAGGTATATCCTCTTCAAAAAAATAGTCCTTATAATCTTCCGATATTTTATTTCCGGCAGCAAAAATGAAGCTTGGCTTTTTAAGTCTTTCATACACTCTTTGATTGTCTTTAGTTACAATAGCCCTTTTCAATAATTCAATGATCAGGTCTTCACATATAGTTGTTCGCTCAGGACATTTAGACTCATAAGTTATTTTTTGAGCCTGAGCTAAAAGAGTGGTTTGCAGAATAATAGTGCAAACGAGTACCAAAAAAAGTCGCATAGCTAATTCATTTTTACAAATAACGGTATCGGTCGTCTTGCCTAAAAATGATTTATCTACACTTTTGATATGTTGGTCGAAATCACACAAACATAAAGTATTAGTAACACCTACTGTGCAACTTCTAGCAATATGATGCCCGTAGATTCTTCAATATTTACTTTTCCTGATTCTACCGTATAAACGTTTCCTGAATAGGCATCTCTCACTTGATCTCCATCTTGGAAAACATCACCCACAGATACCGAGGTGCTTTCTGCCTGTTCGGTTAGTGCTACGACCACCTGATCAGTATAGTCACCTTTTTTATAAGATCGCTTGAAAGTATAAGGTGCTTCGGAGATGGTGGCATGGGAACCTGCACCAATGGCAGGATGATTTTTTCTGAATGTGCCTATTTTTTGCCAATGGGCAAGTACCTCCTGAATTCCAGGATCATCTATGAGTTCCTCCCAGTTCATAAAAGTTCTGAGGTCAGCATCTCCCTCTGCTTCAGGATGCACCAATGGACGAGCTGTTTCATCGCCATAGTAGATCTGCACTATACCCTGATTAAGCAATAGTTTGGTAGCAAAGTCTTTAATGTTTGTACGTTCTTTGTCGGGTACTGTGCCATCATCATGCGATGCGATATAATTCACAGTTGTAAGGCCTGCCCAGGTATCGCTTTTTAAAGTAGAATCATATTTTGCAAAAATCTCTTTAGCAGTATTGGTTACATCTGATCTGAAAGAGAAATTAATAAGGCTTTTAAACCCTTCCTCGTAATAATCAATATCAACTTCACCACCATCCATTGTGTATGGCTTTCCATTGAAAATGCTGTAGTTATATACTTCCCCCAACATAAAAAATGGTTCATCATCCATTTTTTGATCTGGGTTTTCTGTTCTCCATGTGTCTAAGGCTTCCACGCATAATGCATATAGCTCCCCCCATACAGATTCTTCCACATGCTTCACCGTATCAACCCGAAAAGCATCTATACCTAATTCTCGAATGTAATCCGTCAGCCATTTCATGATGTAAAAACGAGGGGCTCTGGGGTGGCCGGTACGCTCAAAAAATTCATCTAGCTCCGCCAACTCCTGCTCCAATCTACCTTCAGCCTCCCATTTTTCTACCAGGAAAGGAGGAAGCTCCACAGCTTCATCGCTCTCTGTTCTAATGTCCGGCAAATTTTCTACAAGGGTACAGGTTACCGTGCTTTCATAACTTTGAAATTCGCATTTTGGCTCTGTTCTTACCCATTCATCTGGCCATTGAGAATCAATATCTGAGACCGGTCCGGTGTGGTTTAGTACCACATCCATCATTATTTTTATGCCTTTAGCCCTGGCCTTTTGTACTAATTCTTTGAAATCCTCTATTGTTCCAAAATTGGGATCAATAGCTGTCCAATCTCTCATCCAATAGCCATGATACCCATAGTTTTGACCATACCCCTCATCAACGCTTCCTTTGATCTGTTCAAAAACCGGAGTGGTCCATATCACATCTACCCCGAGTTTATCAAAATAACCCTCATCCAACTTCTGAATTACGCCGCGTAGATCGCCACCCATAAAATTGCGAAGCGGCGCACCATCCTGCTTCCTACCAAAGGAAAAATCATTGTCCGGATTACCGTTGTTAAACCTGTCGGTTAGCAGGAAATAGACTGTTGCATTTTCCCAGACGAAGGGCTTTGCCAGCGGTTTTGCGGTTTCAGCTTCGTTGTTTGTAGCAGGCTGACATTGCACGAAAAATAGAATGGCTGCTAGCAATAGCGAGGAAAGAATTTTCATGGTCGAGTATGGTTAATAAGTGACATCTAAATTATGTCTATTCATCAAATATGCAAAGTGATCAAAATGCCGGTTCACCTGTAGAGTTGTAGATATTGTTTGTGCTTACTTCATTCGATATATCTTATATCCATGCTTTGGTATAGTTGCCTTGATGGCAACATCAGAGGAAATATCGGAAACTGCTGCATTATTTAATTCCTGTACATTTTCCCCAGACAATGTAGTTATCGAAATAACCGACTGATTAGCAAGGCCCATAGCCTGTATTGCCGATTCAGGTATTTTTACCTTCACCTCTTCCTTCTGCTCTTTATTGAAATTGGTCAGAATCAATAAATTATCGCCTTCATGGTGTCTCAGAAAAGCATAGATCTTATTTGAGTAACCGGTGTAATCGGCACTTCTATTGTAATAATGAAGATCAAAAAAGCCGCCCTCTGCTATAGCGCTGCTCTCATTGGCAAGCTTTAGAATATCCCTATAGAAATTGCGCAGAGATTTTTGCTGCTCACTTAACTGGCCACCATCAAATTTGCCATTATTAACCCATTTCACATGCTCTGGCACACCCCAGTAATCAAAAATGGTAGTTCGGCCATCTTCTCCGGAGAAACCGGCAACTCCCGCACCCGGCTCACCCACTTCCTGTCCGAAATAGACCATAACTGGTCCCTTCCCCATAGTAGTGCTGACTACCATAGCAGGTATAGCATAAACTGCCTCACCGGCAAAATCAGGGCTTGCGATTCTCTGCTCGTCGTGATTCTCTAAAAAACGCAGCATATTTTGCTCAATACTTTCCTGCCGCTGCCAGATTTGAGTGATATCATCGGTAGAAGCATATCCCTGTATGATATGTTTCAGGGTATCATACAGTTCTACCTTGTCATAGAGGTAGTCAAAACCCCCGGTTTGTATATAGTTTCTGTAATTATCCGGATTGTAGATTTCAGCAATGAATTTGATGTCAGGGTTGATTTCCTGGATTTGAGGGATCATCCAGGCCCAGAATTCAACAGGAACCATTTCTGCCATATCGCATCTGAAGCCATCTACACCTTTATTGGTCCAGAATTTCACCACATCAAGAACTTTTTGCCAGGTATCGGGTACAGGATCAAAATAACCCTTCCTGTTATCCAGATAATCAACACCGTAATTGAGCTTTACGGTTTCAAACCAGTCATTAATACTGGGAGCAGCTGTAAACACATCATTGCCCGTAGCTTTAGCCGGTGTTTCGTCAAACTTACCATCCTTAGTAGGGTGGGTGTTGTCTCCTAGCGAGTTATACTCACCGGGCACTTTGAAATCTTCACCTGTTATGTAGTAGAAATTATTGTTGGGATCAAAGGCTTTAGAAGCGTCATCATCCGCTCCAAAATCGGTAATACCCTCAGGTTTGGCATCAGAAATATAGGATCGTGCCACATGGTTTGGAACCAGGTCAACGATTACTTTCATGTCGGCAGCATGGGTCCGTTGTATCAATGCTTCAAACTCGGCCATGCGATTGTTAACATCCTCAGCCATATCAGGATTTACGTCATAATAATCCTTGATGGCATAAGGGGAGCCGGCCCTTCCTTTAACTACATCAGCATCATCTAGCGTAATGCCAAAATCCCGGTAATCCGTAAGTACTGCATGCTCTATTACACCTGTATACCAGACATGGGTAACACCCAGGTCTTTCAAGGCATTTAGCGCTGTTTCATTGATTTCGTTAAACTTCCCGACACCATTTTCCTCAATAGTTCCATATACTTTGTTGGTGGTATTGGTATTGGTAAAGAGCCTGGTAAACATTTGGTAGATCACCGGCTTTACTGTTTTGGATTTCATAGCCTCAGGAGTAGAATTAGCTTTCTTTTCAGGCGACTGGCACGCCAGCACCCAAAAAGAAAGTAATAAGGATAAAAGACTGTTTCTAAGGAGTTTCACCTTTTGTAATTAAGCATTCCTGTCGATATTATTCAAATCTTCAAAAGCGCCCTTAAGCCTTTTTACGAAATTCACTTCAGCCTCACGCAACCATTTTCTAGGGTCATAAAACTTTTTATTAGGTACATCATCTCCATCAGGGTTACCGATCTGTGCCTGTAGATAACCTTCATTTCCCTGGTAGAAATTTTTCACACCTTCCCAGAAAGCCCACTGCATATCGGTATCGATGTTCATTTTGATAGCACCATATTCAATTGCTTCGCGGATTTCAGCTCTGGTAGAACCAGAACCACCATGAAATACGAAATTCACAGGGTTATCTTCAGTGCCAAATTTTTTCTGGATATAATCCTGAGAGTTTTTCAGGATGATCGGGGTGAGCTTTACATTACCTGGTTTATATACACCATGCACGTTGCCAAATGCTGCTGCTATGGTAAAATTAGGGCTGATTTTATTCAAATGCTCATAAGCATAAGCCACTTCTTCAGGTTGTGTATACAGTTTTGAGTTATCAATATCTGTATTATCAACACCATCTTCCTCACCACCGGTTACCCCAAGTTCTATTTCTAAAGTCATGCCCATTTTGGCCATGCGCTCAAAATATTTGGCTGAAATCTCAATATTTTCTTCCAGAGGCTCCTCGGATAGGTCAAGCATATGGGAGCTGTATAGCGGCTTTCCATGCTGCTCAAAATATTTTTCACCGGCATCCAGCAAGCCGTCAATCCACGGCAATAGTTTTTTAGCGCAGTGGTCTGTATGTAAAATTACCGGCACACCATAATGCTCTGCCATCAGGTGTACGTGGTGAGCACCGGATACAGAACCGGCCACAGCTGCCTTTTGATTGTCATTAGACAAGCTCTTGCCGGCATAGAAAACCCCGCCTCCATTTGAAAACTGGATAATAACCGGTGAGTTTACTGCCTTGGCTGTTTCCAATACGGCATTAACTGAGTTGGTGCCGACAACATTGACTGCCGGTAAGGCAAAATTATTTTCATTGGCATAATTAAAAACCTCAGTGACTTCATCACCTGATAATACGCCTGATCTAAATCTCATTATCGCTTAAATTTTAGTTGGACATGTAACAAAGATAGAAATCCATATCATTATTATAATCGCTTTGGGTTAATTTTAGCTTGGGTCATAGCACCATTCCATGGAGAAAAAAGGAAGACAGATCACAATTAAAGATATTGCGCGAGAACTGGAAATATCGCCATCTACGGTTTCGCGTGCATTAAAGGGCTATGAGACCATAAGCCTCAAGACCCGAAAGGCGGTGGAAGAGCTGGCCAGAAAATACAATTATCAGCCCAATAGTATCGCTTTAAGCTTACGCCAACAACGCTCCAATACCATCGGTGTAATCATTCCTGAGATTGTGCATTTCTTTTTCTCAACAGTAATCAGCGGAATAGAGGATGTTGCTTACAAAGCGGGATACAATGTAATTATCTCTCAGTCCAATGAATCTTTTGAGCGGGAGGTCTCCGATACTCATGCCCTTATGAGAAGCCGTGTTGATGGTATGCTGGTTTCTATGAGCAGGAAAACGGACAGCTTTGATCATTTTCAGGAATTACAGGAGCGAGGCATACCACTGGTATTTTTTGATCGGGTCTGCCCGGACCTTAACACCAGCCGTGTGGTAGTTGATGACCAGGGCGGGGCTTATAAAGGGGTGAAACATCTGATTGAGATAGGCTGCCGCAACATCATACATCTGGCAGGACCTGCGCATTTGCTTATCAGTAAAAACAGAAAATCCGGATATATTGATGCGCTGCAACAAGCTGGCATAGCTGTGGACGAATCCAATATTATCCCTTGTGAGGATGGCACTATTGAGCAGGCCTATGCTTTGGTGAAAGCACTCATTGATAATAATAAAGTATTCGATGGGATATTCGCCACAAATGATATGTCAGCAATGGGTGCTATGCATGCCATACAGGATGCCGGGCTGACAATTCCTGATGATGTGGCAGTAGTCGGCTTTAGCGACTGGCAGATTGCCGCATTAGCAAGACCATCGCTTACCTCCATACATCAGCCTGGTTTTGAGATGGGCCAAATGGCAGCACAACTCTTTTTGGAGCAAATGGAAGACGCACAGGGCGTGGCCAGAATAGAGACTTTAGAGACTGAGTTAGTCATCAGAGACTCCACCAGCCGTAGGTCCTAGTTTATGCAATCGATTGTCTTTTGGGGACTTTTCAGAAATACCCTCAGATTGTATAATTACTTGTATTCATTGATATATTTCTATTAGGACAATGTTTATATTTCACCATTAAATATTGTGGTACATTGCCAATTTTTGAAATGACAGCCATTGCGGCCAGGTATTTTTAGAGATTTTACAATGTGCTGATTAATTGAAACCAAATCGACCTTATATAAATATATGAAGAAGCCACGGTTATCTTTTCTTCAAATCTGGAACATGAGTTTCGGGTTTTTAGGCATTCAATTTGGATGGGCGCTACAGCTGGCTAATGTGAGCCGGATCTTTCAAACCCTTGGTGCAGAGATCGGGGACATTGCTATTCTTTGGATTGCAGCTCCGGTTACAGGCCTTATTTTGCAACCTATTGTAGGACATTTAAGTGATCATACATGGACCGGCCTTGGTAGACGAAGACCTTATTTTCTGATAGGGGCTATTTTTGCATCCATAGCCTTGTTTATAATGCCTAACTCACCGGCGCTTTGGGTAGCTGCCGGCATGCTTTGGATCATGGATGCTTCGATCAATATTTCCATGGAGCCATTTAGAGCATTTGTGGGTGACCTATTACCCCCGGAGCAGCGTACAAAAGGGTTTGCAATGCAAAGTTTCTTTATTGGTACCGGATCGGTAGTAGCCTCAGCTTTGCCATTTATTTTGACAAACTATTTTGGTGTAGCCAATACAGCTCCTGAGGGCATGATCCCTCCTTCTTTAAAAATAGCTTTTTACACGGGAGGTGTAGTATTCTTTCTGGCTGTTTTATACACTGTATTTACCACCAAAGAGTATACGCCAGAGGAGGTAGAAGCATTTAATGCAGCTGAGGAGCAGGATATTGCAGGTGGTTCACAGAAGGTAGACTATGATCCTACGCCTCTACCAGCTGAGAAATTTCTGAAGCTGGCACCTTACTGGATAGGAATAGGGTTGGTGCTAACATTTCTGATTTATCGATATGCTCACCACGAAGAGCCCCTAATTCTGAGTATAGGTCTGGTGGTTTTCGGTGTGCTGCAATTACTGACAGGGCTATTTACCCGACAAGGTAAAACGTCCAGTGGTCTGGTAGAGATCATCAATGACCTCTTTAAAATGCCAGCAACCATGAAGCAACTGGCTTGGGTTCAGTTTTTTTCATGGTTCGGGCTTTTTTCCATGTTTCTATATACCACCTCAGCGGTGACCAGTCATGTCTATGGTACTGATGATACCACCTCCACTCTCTACAATACCGGTGCTGATTGGGTAAATATTATGTTTACTGTGTATAACCTGGTGGCGGCTATTGTAGCTTTTGCGCTGGCACCATTGGCTGCCAGAATAGGTCGTAAAAACCTACACGCAGCAAATCTGGTATTTGGTGGCGCAGGCCTGATATCCATTTATTTCATCACAGATCCTATGGTTTTGCTGATTTCTATGATCGGTGTGGGTCTCGCTTGGGCCAGCATTCTCTCAATACCCTATGCCATACTAACCGGTTCACTACCTTCAAAAAAGTTTGGCATATTCATGGGGATATTCAATTTTTTTATTGTTTTGCCGGAAATCACAGCCTCTAGTATCTATGGCTTTTTATTAAACACATTCTTTAATGATCAGGCCATTTATGTCATCATCACGGGCGGTTTTTCATTATTTGTAGCTGCTTTGTTAGTTTATAGGGTAGAGGACAAATACTAATCAGTATTTCAATAGCAACGATAAATCAATAGCGGATAACGATTACAAGGATCATTTTATGAAGTTAAGTTTTAGCATAGATTATAGAACAGTTTGGGGACAAAGACTATTTGTATGTGGTTCATTGCCAGAGCTTGGGAATTGGGACGAATCTAAGGCAGAGCCTCTCATACCAACTTCCGGGGAGCGATGGTCATTTGAAGTGGAGGTAAGCGACAAAAAAGCTGCCTCATTTGAATACAAATACTTTATTCTGGATGAAAGATATGGTAGTGTAGAATGGGAATTTGGTGGCAATAGAGTGGTAGCTATCGATTCAGCACAGTTTAACGAAGTGCACTGTAGGGATTTCTGGCGGCCTAATAAAGCGGTTCAGAATGCATTATCCACAGCCCCATTTATCAATGCTTTTTTCAAAAGGGAAAACCCGGAGAGCAAGAGCATTAAATACTCCGGGAATCAGGCTTATTACAGGTTTCAGATACGGGCTCCCAGAGTTGGTGCCAATTATGCCGTTTGTGTGGTTGGTAACCATTCCAAATTGGGCAATTGGGATGAAAAGGAAGCATTGATCCTGGATGACGCTAACTATCCTGTATGGAGTGGTGAAATTCCTGTAAAAGAAAAAGATATTCCTTTAGAATATAAATATGGTATTTATGATAAAACCTCTAAAAGGATTGTAACCTGGGAAGAGGGTAATAACCGTTATCTGCCTATTGAGCATGCCATAAAGCCTGGCTCTTTGCACATCAGGACAGATGAGTTTTTTAAATACCCCGTTGGTGACTGGAAGGGAAGTGGTGTAGCCATTCCTGTGTTTTCTATCCGATCAGAAAAGAGTAGTGGGGTAGGTGAATTTGCTGATATCAATCTCCTGGTAGATTGGGCAAAAAAAACAGGCCTGAGGTTGGTGCAGGTATTGCCTGTCAATGATACAGTAGCTTCCAAAACATGGACAGACTCCTATCCCTATGCGGCCATATCTGTTTATGCTTTGCATCCTATGTATGGAAGACTTTCAGCAATCGGAAAGTTAAAAAATGCAGCATTACAGGCAGAAATAGATGAAACATCTCAAGCTTTGAATGTGATGGAGAGCGTAGACTATGAGGCGGTAATGGAGCTTAAGTCTAAATTCTATAAGCATGCATTTGCAGAGCAAAAGGATAAGCTTTTGAAGAGCAAAGCCTTCAAAACCTTCTTTGCTAATAATGAGCATTGGTTGGTACCATATGCAGCTTTTTCTTATTTGCGTGATAAAAATGGTACGCCCGATTTTACTAAGTGGCCGGAGTATCAAACCGTAGATGAGTTGGTTATTGCAGAGATAACTTCTCCAAAAACTGACCACTACGATGATGTGGCAGTGCATTATTTCATCCAATATCATCTGGATAAGCAACTGAAAGAAGCAACGGCTTCTGCCAGGGAAAATGGCGTGGTACTGAAAGGCGATATCCCTATAGGGATCTATCGCAATAGTGTAGATGCATGGTTATACCCGCATCTCTTTAATATGGAAAGCCAGGCCGGTGCACCACCGGATGATTTTTCAATTTCTGGGCAAAACTGGGGCTTCCCTACCTACAATTGGCAGGAAATGGCCAAAGATGGCTACCGATGGTGGCAGGCTAGGCTCCAAAAAATGACGGATTATTTCGATGTATTCCGTATCGATCACATTCTTGGATTCTTTAGAATTTGGGAAATCCCCTACGACAGTGTAGAAGGCATCATGGGGCATTTTAACCCCAGTTTGCCGCTGCAAACGCATGAGATTTATTCATGGGGTGTAGGCTTTGACTATGATCGTATGTGCAGGCCCTACATCAGGGAGCATATGCTTGGAGAAATATTTGGGGAACATGCCCATAGTGTAAAAGTGAACTTCCTTGAGGATAGCTATCCTGGCAGCTACAGGTTTAAGCATGACTTTGACACACAACGCAAAGTCAAAAACTATTTTGATCAGCTCATTAAAAATGATCCTGATGGTAAAGACTATTATGACCATATCCGGCATGGGCTCTACCGATTACACGGGGAGGTGTTGTTTTTTGAAGCGCCTTTTAGCAATGGCGATGCGTTTGATCCGAGGGTCGGAATGCATAGCACTTACTCGTTTAGGGAGCTGTCTGATCATGATAAACACAATCTTGATAAGCTTTATATCCATTATTTCTACAAACGCCATAATGAATTCTGGAGGGAACGAGCCATGGAGAAGCTTCCCGGATTGAAATCTGCGACCAATATGCTGATCTGTGGGGAAGATTTAGGCATGGTGCCCGATTGTGTACCGGGTGTAATGGACGAGTTGAGTATTCTCAGCCTGGCTATACAGCGCATGCCTAATGCCACTGAGAGTGAATTTGGACACCCGGCTGATACACCTTATTTGTCTGTATGCAGTACTTCTAGTCACGATACTTCGACACTTCGGGGATGGTGGGAAGAAGACCGGGCGCAAACACAGCGCTTTTACAACAATATTTTGGGCAATTGGGGTGAGGCACCTGCATTTTGTGAGCCATGGGTAGCTACCCAGGTCATCAATCAGCATTTATACTCACCATCTATGTGGGCAATATTCCCGATCCAGGATCTACTGGCTATGGATGGGCAGCTGCGCAAAGAAGACCCTAATGCGGAGCGAATTAATGTTCCTGCTATTGCTCAGCATTACTGGAAGTACAGAATGCATATTTCAATGGAGCAATTGTTAGAAGAAGATGGTTTTAATGGATTCCTGAGGCAACTGAATGATCAAAGCGGTAGAAATGCCGCCTATTAAAAATCAGGGAATTCGCTCTATGGCAATGATATTCTGGTAGGTTGAAAATATTGGCATTCTCCATCCGGCAGTCCAGATTTTGTATTGCTCACCTTCCTGTAATTGACCGTAGAGGTTTGAAGAGTTCCATTTGAAGTAAAACCAATCATCCACATTTTCATATACCTCATCATCAGCATAGATGAGGTATTTGCTTTTCATTGTGCCTGCCTTTTCTTCATAATTGATTCTTTCCTTATCTGTCACTGTAATGGTCTTGCTACCACGATATGCTCTCGGCAAATAACCAAACAATAGAAATATGATGAATAAAATGCCTATTGCAGTCCACAAAAACTTTTTCATAGTGTAAAAATAAATATTTAGGAAGGATTACTTATCAGTCTAATTCAGCAGTAATCAGACTAAGAATTTGTTCTAATTCTTCAAGAAGAGGAATGTAGTGGTTTTTTTCTGTTGCCTCACTGGTGAGCATAAAAATGAGTAGGTTATTTTCAAAAGCTCTTGACGAAAGTAAAGCAAGGTTGGAGTGCATAGACTGTTGAGGGTTGAAACCAAGCTGCTTCTCAGATACACCCGTTAGGTCAAAAACTGTCCTGATACTGTAATCATCCTGCCTGAAAAAATCTACGACACGCTCCCTTTGTAACCTCAAATCCTCTTCCTGTTTGCTGATATCCTCGAGCGTAGCGATCCAGTTGGTTAAATGAATTCTTAATGTAGGATTAGAAATATCTTTAAGACTGCCTGAGTTAATCATTTCGGTGAGCAGAGAATTATTTGGATTAAATGAGATATCCAAAGCAACGGTATTTAAGAGTAGCTGTGAGAAAGTTACTTCATCTATTGCTGCTTCTGGTCTACTCATTTCAGTGATGATGGACTTTGCAGCAGTAAAATTGGCATTATTGACTTTAATGAGTTCTTCGAGCTTTCGTTTACTGGTAGTAAATTCATCATGCAAACCCTGAAGGTAGGTTTGCTCTTTTTGTGCCAGGATTCTTTTTTGGTTTTGATTATTGATAGCAAGAGCAATCAAAATACCGATGACCACCAGAATAATTTCTCCTACAGCATAAAGCAAATAGTTGCCAAGTCGCCCTTTTTGAACCACCTGAAGCCTAAATTTCCTGAAAAGCTTTAACATAGCCCTTTTCATGTTGACTCTGGAATATAGCAACTTTCAATTTCCCGTAAAATCAAAAGATGACCAACCAGGCCTGGAAAGAAACAATGTTATTTGTAATTTCTAAAAAACACCTCATTGGAACTGTTGAGGGCATTAAACCTGATCTGTAATACTATCGGCTCTTCAAGCGTATCTTCGCATCTGTTGTGGCCTTTCACATAATAGTGAAAGAAAACCTGGCTGCGATTGTAAAGCTCCTGCTCATCGGGCTTCCCCATAAAGTATTTGATTTCATTTTGGTTAAAGCCCAACAGCATATCCTTATATTCATACAATACACCTATCTGCGAGGCCCTGTTGCCTTCACATCCGTACTTATCAGCAGCCCAGGTTTGCTCCTCAAAACCTGGAATTTTTGGAGTGGAAAGGCCACATCCTGCTATAAAAATGAGTAGAAATAGATGTTTATACATATTTGTAATTAACTCAGGTTGGTTGATAAGGTTGCGATTTTTTTGTCATCCATTTTTAAGCATTCTTGATGCGAATTTAAATCACTGCTTCCACCAACATAAATACTGGTTTGTTCTAATTTTGAACTTCTCTGGTATAAAGCAGTTAGCCAATTAAGTGAAAAATCAACTATGCAAAAGGTCGTCGATATAAGCCGCTTTGTTTCATTAGTCGCGTTTCTTGGAGTCTTACTATTCGTTTATGCTTACATGCCTGAAAAGGTGGGCATTGCCGCCGGGGAAAACGATTTGCCCAATGAGTTTATTGGTAAGGAAACTTTCTTCTATTTGTCATTAGGCATATTCCTCGCTACCAACATGATTTTTATTTTGGGGATGAAAATGATGGCCTTATTTCCAGTAAGTGATACCGGTTTTTTTAGAAATATAGCCTTCAAGCAAAACATCATTCAATGGTTTGGTGGCCTAGGTATCATGATCAATCTTTTCTTTATTTCCGTTGTTGCTTTCCTCGGATTCTTCAATAATGCCGACTATTACCATATCAGTACTTTCAGTGTTTTTGCTTATGTAGGGCAGGCACTGATATTTATTTGGATAGTCCTATTTTTCTATCTGCTATCCAAAAGGGAATAAATTCCTATCCATCAGCCTTTTAACTTGCTTTATCTGAATTATAAGTCTAATAGTTAGGCACTTGACAGGGATCAAGCTTGCGTGCAATTCCTGAAAAATTAGCTTATTATTGATAGATTTAAACCTTGGATAATTACAATTTTATTGTTGATTGAAGTATGGCTGACGCATCGAATTACACGGAAGACAGTATCAAATCGCTAGATTGGAAGGAGCATATTCGCTTACGGCCCGGTATGTATATTGGCAAGCTTGGTGATGGCTCTGCCATGGATGATGGCATATATGTGCTTGTAAAAGAGGTGGTAGACAATAGCATCGATGAGCACATGATGGGTTTTGGTAAAACGATCAACATCAAAGTGACAGACCACAGCGTAGAAATCCGGGATTATGGTAGAGGCATACCCCTTGGTAAGGTGGTCGATTGCGTTTCCAAGATCAATACTGGTGGTAAATATGACTCCTCGGTATTTCAAAAGTCGGTTGGGTTAAATGGTGTAGGTACCAAAGCTGTCAATGCGCTCTCATCGTACTTTAAGGTACAATCATTTCGAGATGGTAAAACCAAAGTAGCTGAATTTCAGCAAGGTGAGCTGGTAAATGATGCTAAAGAAACAACGACCGATCAGCGCAATGGTACTTTTGTGCGCTTTGAACCGGACAACACAGTTTTTAAGAATTACCATTTTATTCCGGAGTACCTCGATAATCAGATCTGGAATTATGCTTTCCTCAATGCCGGTCTTACCATCAACTTCAACGGCAAAAAATACCATTCAGAAAAAGGCCTGTACGATCTTCTACAAAGGAAAACCGATGAAGAGGCAATCCGCTATCCAATTATCCATCTAAAAGGGGAAGATATTGAACTGGCAATGACGCATGCCAATCAATATGGCGAGGAGTACTACAGTTTTGTAAATGGTCAGTTTACTACACAGGGAGGTACGCACCTCGCTGCTATGCGCGAATCGGTTGTTCGCGTGATTCGTGATTTTTTCAAAAAGGATTTTGATGCTACCGACATTCGCGCCAGTATAGTGGGTGCTATTGCTGTTCGCGTACAGGAGCCGGTTTTCGAATCACAAACTAAGACCAAACTTGGTTCACAGAATGTGGCTCCTGATGGACCCACCATGCGAACATTTGTCAATGATTTTATCAAAAAGGAGCTTGACAACTACTTACATGCCCATCCTGATACAGCGGAGGCATTGCATAAAAGAATATTGCAATCGGAGCGGGAAAGGAAAGAGATAGCAGGCATAAAAAAGCTGGCCAACGAGCGGGCAAAGAAGGCCAATCTGCACAATAAAAAACTAAGGGACTGTCGTATTCATTTTGATGACAAGAATGGGGACGAGGCGTTGAAAGATGAAACAATGCTTTTCATTACTGAAGGAGACTCTGCCAGTGGAAGCATCACCAAATCCCGAAATGTTCAGACACAAGCAGTATTTAGTCTGAGGGGTAAACCTTTCAACTGCTACAGCCATACGAAAAAGGTGGTCTACGAAAATGAGGAATTTAACCTCTTACAGCATGCTCTAAACATCGAAGATGGGCTGGAGGGATTGCGTTACCGCAAAATTGTGGTAGCTACCGATGCTGATGTAGATGGCATGCACATAAGATTGCTATTGCTTACCTATTTCCTCCAATTTTTCCCTGAGCTTGTACGCAATGGCCATCTTTACATCCTGGAAACACCTTTGTTTCGGGTGCGCAATAAGAAGGAAACCATCTATTGCTATAGCGAAGATGAAAAGCGTAAGGCAGTAAGCAAATTGGGTAATAAACCGGAAATAACCAGGTTTAAGGGACTCGGCGAAATCTCTCCCAGCGAATTTGGTAATTTCATAGGTGAGGATATCCGCCTGGAGCCAATCATCCTCAAAAAGGATACAAAGATTAAAGATCTCCTTAAATTTTACATGGGTAAGAATACGCCTGACCGACAGGAATTTATTATTGAGAATCTTAGAATAGAAAAGGATCTGGCAGAAGAGGTGGAAAAGGAAACGATAGCTATCTGATGATGTTGATTGTTTCAAAGCCTGGTTAGTTAATTGATGTGGCTTTTGATATCAAAATAAATATTGTAATAAAAACGCAAAAAAATATATTTTGTAAAAATATTACAATAAATTAGATTGTCTGATACTATGACAAGAGATAGGTTTATTTTAATGGCTGATGTGCTCAAAAGCAATAAAAAGGATGGCTTGCAGCTTATGCAAGATTTTCGTAAGCTAGTTGATCATATTAATCATGACTTCCAGCCTTCTATTGAATCCCCATTAACCATCACTCTGGGTGATGAATTTCAAGGTATTGTAGTTTCAGCGGTCGCAGGCATGGAAATCGTGCTTGCCATGGAAGAATATATTCTCAGCCAGGAATATGATTTTAAGCTTAGATATGTACTCTATGAGGGTGAGGTGGAAACACCTGTAAATACTAATAAAGCATATGAAATGCTTGGATCGGGACTTACAAATGCCAGGAAAAAGCTAATAGAAATGAAAAAGGATAATTCACGCTTTTTTATTTCAACCAGTTCCTCCGATATGATTAATAAAATGATGCGTGTTACGCAGCATTTCATTGATAGCTGGCATCCAAAAGATCGGAGCACAGTTGCTGGATTTTTGCAAGGCCTCGATTATAAAGCGCTGGCTAAAATCCAACAAAAAGATGAGTCAACGCTATGGCGAAGAAGAAAGAGTTTGGCCATAGATGAATATTTGGTTTGTAAAGAATTAGTTCACCATTTAATAAATGCATGATCAATTTTCACATATTGCCATCTTTTGTGTTGGTGAAATTGGAGCATTGTTGGTATTCTATTTTATCACAAAGATTTTTAGTAGAGGACTATCGGTTAGCAGTGTTTTTAAAGGAATTCTAGAGCGGTTATTCCTTTATATTATTTTATTGGTAGAGCTTCCACAGGGTCTGGCTTTTTTTGGAGCTCTAAAAATCGCTACCAGGTTAAGAGATGATGATAAAATATCAAATGACTATTTTCTGGTTGGAAATTTAGTCTCCGTATTATTAGTAATTGGATATTATCAAACTAGTCAATATAACTTTTGATGAGTGAAGGAAACGAAAAAGAAAATGAAATTCATGATGTAATTCCCATTTCGGGGATGTATGAGAATTGGTTTCTGGATTATGCCTCCTACGTAATCCTGGAGCGTGCTGTGCCTGCTGTAGAAGATGGCTTGAAGCCTGTGCAGCGCCGTATCCTTCATGCTATGAAGGAAATGGATGATGGCCGCTTCAATAAAGTAGCCAATATCATAGGTAGTACCATGCAATATCACCCCCATGGTGATGCCTCTATAGGTGATGCCATTGTCAATATGGGGCAGAAAGACCTGCTTATAGAAACGCAGGGCAACTGGGGGGATATCCGTACCGGAGATGGTGCTGCCGCACCTCGCTACATAGAAGCCCGGCTGAGCAAATTTGCGCTGGAGATTCTGTACAATCCGCAAACTACGGAGTGGCAGCTTTCTTATGACGGTCGTAAAAAGGAGCCGGTAACCCTTCCTGCCAAGTTTCCGCTAGTGCTGGCACAAGGTGTAGAGGGTATTGCAGTTGGGCTTAGTACCCGAATTTTGCCGCATAACTTCATCGAACTGATTGACGCTTCCATAGCTCACTTAAAAGGCAAGAAATTCAACCTATACCCTGATTTTCCTACCGGTGGACTCATAGATGCCTCCGACTATAATGATGGCCTTAGAGGTGGGCGTGTAAGGGTTAGGGCTAAGATTGAAGAATTTGATAAAAAGACACTTGTCATAAAAGACATTCCTTTTGGAACTACTACAACTTCTTTGATTGAGTCCATCATTAAAGCTAATGACAAGGGTAAAATCAAGATCAAAAAGGTAATTGACAATACCGCTGAGCATGTTGAGATATTGGTTTCGCTTGCCCCGGGACAATCGCCTGACATTACAATAGACGCTCTTTATGCTTTTACAGATTGTGAGGTATCTATCTCGCCCAACGCTTGTGTCATTATAGATGAGAAGCCCTGCTTTGTTACCGTATCGGAAATACTCCGCCACAGCACAGATCAGACCAAGGCGTTGCTCAAGCGAGAGCTGGAGATCAAACGCAATGAGCTCCTAGAGAAAATGCTTTTTGCATCCCTTGAAAAAATATTTATTGAAAACCGGATTTACAGGGATATTGAAGAATGCGAAACGTGGGAAGCGGTATTGGAAACCATTGATCAGGGCCTGGAGCCTTTCAAGAAGGATTTTTACAGGGAGATTGTACAGGATGACATTATTAGGCTCACTGAGATAAAGATCAAGCGTATTTCTAAATTCGACAGTTTTAAAGCTGATGAGTTGATGAAAAGGCTTGCCGAAGAACTAAAGGAGACTGAATACAACCTGGCGCACCTCACAGAGTTCAGTGTTCAGTTTTATGAGCGACTCAAAGAGAAATACGGCAAAGGCAGGGAGCGCAAAACGCAGATCGCCACATTCGATACTATTGCAGCTACAGTGGTGGCGGCAAACAATGCCAAGCTCTATGTAAACAGAGCAGATGGCTTTATTGGCTATGGCATAAAGAAGGACGAATTTGTATGCGATTGCTCGGATATTGATGACATCATTGTCTTCAGAAAAGATGGGGTATGTGTTGTAACCCGCATTCAAGACAAAGTGTATGTGGGCAAAGACATCCTTCATGCTGGTGTATGGAATAAAGGAGACGAACGCACCGTGTATAATTTGATCTACCTTGATGGAAAATCTGGTAGGAGTATGGTAAAGCGGTTTCAGGTTACAGCTGTTACCCGCGATAAAGAATACGATCTTACCAAGGGCAATAAAGGTTCGAAATTGCTGTATTTTTCGGCCAACCCCAATGGAGAAGCAGAAACCGTAACGGTAAATCTAACGCAAGCGTCCAAAGCACGAAAAAAAGTATTTGATTTTGATTTTAGTGAAATCGAAATCAAAGGAAGAGGTGCTGGAGGTAATATTCTGACCAGGTATCCGGTAAGAAAAGTAACCTTTAAATCAGCCGGTGTATCTACACTAGGTGGGTTGGATATTTGGTACGATCAAACCATTGGCAGACTCAATACTGAGGAGCGAGGGAAGTATATTGGTAACTTTCAGGGCAATGACCAAATCCTAGTAGTCTACAAGGATGGTAATTATGAGCTAACCACTTTTGAGTTAACCAACAGATATGATTTTGACGCCCTGGTGCTCATTGAAAAGTTCGATCCTGAGGCAGTGCTTTCTGCTATCTACTATGAAGGAGGCAGCAAAAATAATTACGTAAAGCGCTTTAAGGTTGAAACGGCTACTCCCAATAAGAAATTTAAATTCATCTCTGACGAGCGAAGCTCTAAACTGCATTTTATTACTACAGCTTCAGACCCAGTGATTAAAGTTAAATTCACTGAAAAAGGCAAAAATGCATTTGGAGAGTATGCTATCCACGAATTGATAGATATCAAAGGATGGAAAGCGCAGGGCAACCGGTTCCCGGTCGATAGGATCAAACAAGTAGAACTGGTGGGAGCAAGCAATGAAGATAATGCGCAGCAAACTTCGACCACCGCTGGAAAAGAGGATGATGAGGAGGAGATTTTGAGCTTGAAGGAGCAGATTGCCAAAGAGGTGGCCGAAGAGGAAAAGAAAGGGTTTAAGGCTGGCGATAAAGTGGAATTTGACGATAAAAAGAAGGGAACCGATAAGGATGATGAGCAATTAGGTTTGTTTTAAGCGAATGACTGCCACTAGTATATATGATCATCAGCAGGCATTTATAAGTTACCTCTCGGCTTATATTTCTGATCGAAAAAGGGAGCTCATCCACCAGACTCTGCAAAGAAGAACCCGTCATATCACGGTAGTTTTGGAGAATATCAGAAAATCCCACAATGCCAGCGCAGTTGTGAGGAGCTGTGATTGCTTTGGCGTACAGGATATTCATATCATAGAGCAGGAGAATATCTTTGATGTACATCCGCACATTGCCTCTGGTGCTTTGCAGTGGATCACACATCACCATTATAATAATGCAGGAATAAATAATACTGAGGCTTGCTTCAATGCTCTTAAAAATCAAGGCTACCAGATTGCGGTAACAGCAATTGCGCAAGACGGTATAGATTTCAGGCAGATAGACCTTAGCCAAAAAACCGCCATTTTATTTGGAACAGAATATGCAGGCGCAAGTGACTGGGCCATAACCCACGCCGATAAAATCATTGAAATTCCAATGATGGGATTTACCGATAGTTTGAACCTATCCGTAAGCGCCGGTATTGTACTTCAATATTTTCGTAGTAAACTTGAGGAATCGGATGTGGATTGGGCTCTGGCTGAGGTGGAACAAAATAGCCTTATGATGGATTGGTATATGAGTTCTGTCCGAAATGTAGATATGCACGCAAGAAATTTTATGGCGTCATTGGAGGCATGAGTTGGTTTAAATGGATCTTGAATATTGGGGTTGTGGGCCTTTTAATGTTGGGTATTGTCAATGCCTGGATGATCTATCATACTTATGAATCTATTTACAAAAACAATATACCTCAAGCCAATCAATACCAGGTAGCCTTAGTATTGGGTACTAGTAAAAGGAAAGTGGGCGGTGGCGAGAATAGTTATTTCTCCAATCGCATGAAGGCTGCAGTTCAATTATTTGAGGAAGGTAAGGTGAAACATATCATTGTAAGTGGGGACAATGAAACCCGTTATTACAATGAGCCCAAAGACATGCAGCAGTCGCTGATTGATATGGGCATACCACCAGAGCGCATCACACTTGACTATGCAGGTTTCCGCACCCTGGATTCCATTGTGCGGTGCAAAGAGGTTTTTGATCAGCAATCAGTTATTATCATCACTCAGCGCTTCCATAGTTACAGGGCATTATTTATTGCAGATTATTACCAACTTGATGCTATAGCATTTGAAGCAGATGACCCTGATGATCTTGATACCACTATGGTAGAGCTAAGGGAAGTATTTGCGAGGGCAATGGCAGTATTGGATCTTTATTTTCTGGAAACACCACCTCGATTTCTCGGTGAAAAGATCCCTATTGTAATTGACTGATTGCAGTTTTCACTTCATCCTCAATGTTTCCGATAAGCTCTATTAATTGGGTCACTTCCAGGCACAGCTCTGGCGAAATATGGTCTTGTAGGCAGGCTTCTTCGAGGCTTTTGATATGATTGGTGAGATTATTTACTCCAATATACTGAACAGTAGGTTTTATTTTATGAAGGGATGAAGCAACATCGACCCACCTGCCTTCTGCCATAGCTTGTTTAATGTCTGCAATGATGCCTGGGACTGTTTTGGTGAATGATTCAAGCAGTATAATAGAGAAGCTGGTATCTCCCTCGGTAAACTGCTCCAGCATTTCTAAATTAATGTATTGATATCCCATTGCTTCTGACTTATAAAGGGAAATTAACTATAATCTGATAATTCAGTAAGAAAGGTATTGGATAATTGACTGTAGGTACATCCAATATTCAATTTTGTATAACTTTAGCTGTGAAAATCGTGAACGATGATGCTAGATGCTGTCGTTAAAATCATTTTATTTACTAATTTCGAATCGCTCATAAGAAAACCAAGAAACCAATGATACCAGAATTTGATGGATTAAGAGATGATGAAAAGGAGCACCTATTCAAGGCGCCTGTATATGTGGCTATTTTGATTGCTGGTGCAGACGGGCACATTGATGATAAAGAGAGGAGAGAAGCCATTGCTACGGCAAGAAGGAAGCAAATCAATGCTCGTGAGAAGCTGGAAGAATTCTACAAAATAGTTGCTAAGGATTTTGATATAAAAATGGAGCAACTGATCAGCGAGCTTCCTGAAGACCGTGATAAGCGGGCCTCTGACATAACTATAGAGTTGAAAAAGCTGAATCGAATTCTGCCGAAAGTTGAAAAATCGTGGGCTGTAAAATTTTATGCCAGCCTTAAGGATCTGGCCAAGAGAATTGCAGAAGCGTCTGGTGGTGTATTAGGTTATTTGACTGTGAGTTACGATGAAGCCAAGTTTCTCGAACTCAAAATGATTGAAGATCCCAGTAATCATTAATTGAAAAGTCTAGAGCCCGATTGTCGGGCTTTTTATTGCATAAGGCTTACTGAAAAACTAATTTCAGTGCCCTCACCCGGTTTGCTTCTGATTGTCCACGTTTGCTGATTGTCCTCAATAAGCTCGCGACATACTTTTAAGCCTATACCGGTGCCCGATTCATTTTGCGTGCCGTATGCGCTTTTGATGGGCCCCTCATCTTGAAGAAGACTTTTGGTGATACTGTCATCCATACCAATGCCGCTATCCTTTACGGATACCCAAATTTTACCTTCCACGCATTTTGCAGATACTATAATTGCGGTATGCTCATGAGAAAATTTGATGGCATTGGATAACAAGTTTCTCAAAATCGTCTGAAAATGATTTTTCTTCATCGTGCCTATGAGACCTGCTTCTAGTTCCTCTTGTATTTTGATGCCTTTTTGTTCTGCAACCAATTGCCAGTAGGTCGTTTGCTTTCTTACAGCTTTTTGTATGTCTATGGGTTCTGGCTCGTTAGTGGGATTTTCCTTATCTGTAATGTTCCAGGCCAATAGGTTCTCCAGAGATTCGCCAAGATAACTTACGGTGCTGTATAGCTTTTTGAAGATTTGGCTTTTCTCATTCTCATTGAGCTTCCCCTGAGTTACCATTTCGAGGATCGCTCTTGTGTTGAATATAGGCGATCGTAGATCATGGCCAATAATTGAGATCAAGCGGCTATAAGATTTATTTAGTCTATTGAGGGATTCATTTTGCTGTTGGATGGTTTCATTTCGCTCCTTTATCCTTTCTCCCTGTGCAATCAGGCCTTTATTGAGGCTGTTTTTGATCTTAGAATTGCGATAAAGCAAAACCACAGAAATCAATAACAAGACAGACACCATTGAAATGATTATCATCCAGAGATTGCGTTGATTGATGATTTCCTGCTGCAGTAGATTTTGCTCCTTGAGCTGATTCTTCTCCTGTTCGTTTTGCTTGAGCAGCAAAGCATTTATTTCTTTCTCTTTTTCTGCATTGAATACACTATCGCTATAATTTTTAAGGAGCCTGCTTAGTTCATAAGCCTTGCTCATTTGGTTTGATGTAGCATATGCCTCAGAAAGGGATTCTAAAATGCGTAGCACCTCCCATTTGGCATCAATTGACTTAGCTTTTTGAAGGCCCTGTTCGCCATAGGCTATTGCTTTCTCAATATTTCCGCGCTGCAATTCAACTTTTTGTAATCCTCCTAAAGCGAATACCGTTTCCCATGTGCTTGGAAAATCGCTATTGTCCAGACCCATTGAATAATAATAATGAGCCGAATCTAGTTGTCCCAGGTCAAAATAGATTTCACCTTTTCGATTGTATGACATCCGTACAACTCTGGGTACCCCAGCTTCTTTGCCATTTATCAAAGCTTGATTGATGTAATACAAAGCACTGTCATAATTCTGAAGGAAATTATAAGTAAGACCAATGTTAAAATAGCTGCTTAGAGTTCTGTTTTGATTCTTGATATTTCTGCCAATCTCTAGCGCCTTCTTATGGTGCTCAAGAGCCAATTCATTTTTGCCTTGTGTAGAATTGATTAACCCTATGTAATTGTAGCTATTAGCTTTGCCTAATTGATACCCTAGACTATCGCTTAGTTGTAAGGCAGCCAAAGCATAAGAAAGTGCTGTATCATAATCACCCTTGATGTAGAAAATATAGCTCAATAGGTTTTTGCACTGAGCAATTCCTATATCATTT
This sequence comes from Cyclobacteriaceae bacterium, assembly GCA_965227155.1. GTDB lineage: Bacteria > Bacteroidota > Bacteroidia > Cytophagales > Cyclobacteriaceae > UBA6059. The sequence continues at coordinate 78,007 of OZ245731.1, read as the reverse complement.
TGAGTGCTTTGAGCTTCCTTTATGGCAGATTCTATGATACTTATTGCAGAATCCGGAGACTCATACATGAGGGATTCACCTGCTGCGAACTTATCTTGAAAAGGCTTATCGTTTGTCGGGTTTTCTACCTGATCCTGATGGGCATTTGCCAATGCATGGCCAATACAATACTGACCTGTGAGCGTTGAAAGAAAAATGACGCACGGGAGATAGAACCAAAAAAATGTAGTCAGCCTCACCAAGGATATTATTATCTAAAACAATGAGGTAGAAAGGTAGTGAATTATTTATGGTTTGGATAACCGGTATAATAATACTGCTGCTCTTTTTGATTGCATAGGCAGTACATCTAATCGGCCGGTTTCATTCACAGTATGGTCATTGGCGCCCCCCATGCCTAAGCCATCAATACCCATATCGATGTATTCTGCTGTAAAAGAAATGTCAGCAGCACCGGCATCACTTGGATTCACAGGTTTTACGGATCCAAAACCAAGATCCTGGCTTACTTCACTGAACATCTCCAGCAAATCGTAATTGCCCTCCATGGGTGGAAATGGGGGGTAGCCTTCACCAAAGCTTATAGTTGCATTTGTACCCGGTAGATTATTTTCCACGATTTCTTTCATTCTTGACTGGGCTTTTGCCAGTTGCTCTGGAGAGAGACATCTTATATCTCCGGTAACAGTTACATCTTTGGACACCACATTATCTTTGCCATAAGCAGTACCGGCATTTTCTTTCTCGTTATATTTCACTGTAGTCCCTCCTAAAATCACACCCGGATTAAAGGTAAGAAACTCTTCTTCAGATAAAGCGTCATAAAATTGATACAGTATTCTGGAAGCTTCGTAAATGGCACCGGCTCCTACTTCCGGCTTAAATATCTGGGAAGAGTGAGCTGCATTGCCGGTTACTTTTAGTTCCCAGTCAGAGGAGCTTCTTCTGGCTACATTGGCGGTACCAGGGTTACCATCACCATTTTCAAACCCAAGTGCAATGTCGGCCCATTTTGCCGCTTCAATAAGCTCACCTTTCGATAATTCTAAAGGTCTTCCACTCAGTTCTTCGTCACCTGTCATAACTACCCATATATTCATGTCCTTTAGCAACCCCTGGTCGTGAAGGGCTGACAAAGCCTGCAAGATGATCACATCACCGCCTTTCATATCAGCAATACCCGGGCCCTTTATTGTGTTATCATCGATTTGAGTCCATTCCTGAAAGGGGCTATCAGGCTCAAAAACGGTATCCAGATGACCGATGAGCATAATTTTCTTGCCTTTGCCGCCTTCTATTTTAGCTACCAGGTGTCCGGCACGGTTGAAGGGTGCTCCATCTACCCAATACGTTTCCATCCCTAATGCCTCAAACTTTGGCATCAGCATTTCACCGACTTTTTTCACACCTTCGAAATTCATCGTGCCACTATTAATATTGATCAGCTCCTTAAGCAGAGTAAGTGCCTCATCATTGTGGCTATCTACATACTTTATTAGCTTTTGCTCAACTTTGTTGGTTTGAGCTATGCCTGCCTGCATTATCAATGTGGCTATCGATAAAACGAATATGAGTCTTTTGATCATCTTGTAAACTTTTAGTGGATTAGCGCATGTTGTAAGGTAACAAAGGTCACAATTTATGAAAATTGGAAGACCTACATTAGCAATAAATTAACATAAAACATTATGGCAACAGTACAATTAACAGCGCAGAAATTTAGAGACGAAATATTTGATTATACACAGGAGAAAGAGTGGAAGTTTAAAGGAGAAAAGCCTGCTATTATAGATTTCTATGCAGACTGGTGTGGGCCATGTAAAATGGTGGCACCGATTCTTGAAGAACTGTCAGAGGAATACAAAGACATTGTTATCTACAAAGTGGATACGGAAGTTGAGCAGGAATTGTCTGCTATTTTTAGAATCAGGAGTATTCCAAGTTTGCTTTTTATTCCTAAAGAGGGCCAGCCGATGATGCAGCCTGGTGCCCTACCTAAAGAAGCTTTTAAAGATGTAATTGAAAAAGAGCTGTTGCAGACTACCTAGGTATCTGCTCAAGTTTTTTATTACACTAAGAAGAGATAAGTCAGCGTTATAGAAGTATGCGCGCTAGACTTATCTCTTTTTTTATTTTCCTTTTGGTAATTGCAGCAATGTATGCTTGCCAGAAAAACATTTCTGTAACTGAAGCCCCCGAAGATTTCGATGTTTTCTATGATAAATTTCATCAGGATCAGGGTTTTCAAATGGAAAGGGTGAGATTTCCCCTGGAAGGAACGTTGACAGACGATGAAGGTGAAAAAAACTGGGAGAGGGAAAATTGGCAAATGCACAGGGCTAAGGTTACTGACATCACTACTCCAAACTACGATACGGAAATCATCAGGAAAGAGAATGAAGTAATTGATCGGGTGAAGTTGAGAGATTCAGGCTTCTTTATGCAGCGTAAGTTCAGGCGAATCGATGGTGAATGGTTCCTCACTTTCTATGAAAAAGTAGATTTATAATTGATATCTCACTCTTAGTGGATAATTGGTGGTGCCTTTTTGTTAAAATGCTTATTTTGGAGTGCTAACCAAAAATGCCATGCATAGAATCTCTACATTAATCTTTCTGTTTGTTGCAATAATTTCCCATGCTCAGGACAGAAAGCAGGTAGCTGACGAAACCATTACTACCAATCACCAGATAACCATCAAAGGCCAATCGGTAAACTACAAAGCCATTACCGGCACACAGCCGGTTTGGAATGAAGATGGAAAAGCTATTGCTGCTGTTCATTTCACCTATTATGAGCGCACAGATATTAAAGATAAAGCCAGCAGGCCATTGCTCATTTCCTTTAATGGTGGCCCAGGCTCGGGCAGTGTGTGGATGCATCTGGCGTATACCGGCCCTAAAATTTTGAAAATTGATGATGAAGGTTATCCAATTCAACCTTATGGCGTGAAAGATAACCCGCATTCGGTGTTGGATGTAGCAGATATTGTTTTTGTGAACCCGGTGAATACAGGATACAGTCGGATTATTGATGAAGAAGCTAAGCGTGAAACTTTTTTCGGCATTGAGGCTGATATAGCCTATCTCGCTGAATGGATCAATACATTCGTTACCAGAATGAACCGTTGGGAGTCACCTAAGTACCTGATAGGTGAAAGTTATGGGACCACCAGAGTCTCAGGTCTTTCATTAGCGTTACAAAACAGACAATGGATGTATCTGAATGGCGTAATATTGGTCTCACCTACTGAATTGGGCATAGATGCATCACAGTATGGCAGGCGGTCAGGCCCCTTGGGTGCTGCTCTGAGAATACCCTATTTCACCGCTGCTGCCTGGTACCATGGTAAGCTTCCTGAAAAATATCAATCCCTGGATTTGACCGAGGCGCTTGAGCTTAGTGAAAATTATGTGGTCAATGATTTGATGCCGGTGCTTATAAAGGGCGGTTTTGCTGAAGCTGCCGAATTGGAAAAAGCTGCACAGCAAATCGCAGATTTTTCAGGTATATCGGCCAAAGTGGTTCGTCAGTACAACCTTGATGTGCCTACCCGGTTTTATTGGAAAGAACTGCTTCGTGATGAAGGATTTACTATTGGAAGGCTTGATTCCCGCTACAAGGGAATAGATAAGGCAGAAGGTGGCGACTCCCCGGATTATAATGCAGAGCTTACTTCATGGTTGCACTCTTTCACCCCTGCCATCAATTATTATTTTCGGAATGTCCTGAATTACCAGACTGATATTAAGTACAATATGTTTGGTCCGGTGTATCCCTGGAATAATGAAAATGACCAAACCGGTGAGAATTTACGACAGGCTATGGCACAAAATCCTTACCTAAACGTAATGATTCAATCAGGCTATTATGATGGTGCTACCAAATATTTTGATGCGAAATATACCATGTGGCAACTTGATCCCAGTGGTAAAATGAAAAATAGATTGTCATTCAAAGGTTATCGTTCGGGACATATGATGTATCTTAGGAATGAAGATTTGATAAAAGCGAATGATGATGTCAGAGCCTTTATAAATAACACCCTGCCCGGGAAGGGCATACCAGCCAAATATTAGAGAGAACTTAGTAACATTATCAGTGTTGTATCAAGCGTAAAGCCAGTTTATCGGATGGATTCTGGCGTTACTTTTAAAACTAGACTTATTGAGAGCTCTATTAGTAGTTGGATTTTGCCTGGCAAGTTTAATAGCTTCTGCGCAGGGCAAAGAAAAAATGGAAGTAGTCAGGCTCAATCTCGGCTGGACTCATCAATTTCAGTTTGCAGGCTATTATGCTGCCAAGGAAAAAGGATTCTTCGCTGAAGAAGGGCTGGACGTAGAAATTTCCCAAAGCAAGGGTCCCGGTCTATTGGATTCCGACTATTTGTCGCAATATGATTATATAGTAGGTTCTGGCAGTCAGATTGTAAGCGCTCCTGATCCCATGAATTTTGTGGTTGTAGCCACAATTTTTCAAAATTCAGCTTTTTCGCTGGTTGTGCTATCTGATAGTGTGAGGTTTATCAAAGATCTCGAGGGAGGCACTATTGCTACAGGACTCGAAAACCAGGTAATGCTACGCGCTGCAGGGGTTGATATGAAGTCAATAGAATTATTACCTCCTTCTATCAATTTGCAATCTTTATCAACCACAAAAATTGATGGCGTTACCCAGTATACGATTGATATGGTGGGCGATCACTTTGATAATAATTTTTTCAAAGTATTTAGGCCAATTGATTATGGAATTAATTTCTACGGTGATTGCCTTTTAACAACCCAGAATGAATTATTAAACAACCCGTCGCGTGTTGAAAAAATGCATCAGGCTGTAATTAAGGGGTGGGAGTATGCCATCAATAATAAGGAGGAGATGGTTGATATTATTTCGGAAAAATACCTAACCAAACGAACCAGAGAGGAATTATTAGAAGAAGCTGATGTCATTATCAATACATTAATCCTGCCGGAATTTTTTCAGATAGGGCACAACGACATGTTTAAGTGGAAGAACATGGAGCAGATTATTGAGGATTTCAATTTAATTGACATAGAGGTGGAATGGGAGAGTATTATCTACGATAATGTAGAGTTCCAGCGCCAGCAGCAACTAGAAAAAATTAGGGATCTCATCATTATTGGTACAGTTGTCATTGCAATAGTAATTCTTATACTGTTGGCCAATAGCTGGCAGCTTAAGAGGGCGGTAGATCGCCGCACTGATGATCTGGAGAAAGCTAATACTGATATTCAGAATAAGAACAATCAACTATCAGCCCAGAAGCAGGAATTGGAGTCGCTTAACAAGTTTAAGGACAAGATGCTTGCCATCATTTCGCATGATACCAAAAGCCCGATTAATGATATTGAAAGTCTTTTAAGTCTTTTTGAAAAGACTAATATCACTGAAGAAGAGCTTAAGGAATTTATGGGTATAGCAAGAATACGTGTAAGGGAACTGCATAGTCTGTTGGAAAATATTGTACAGTGGTCAAAGACTCAATTGCATGGTATTAGCGTAAATAAAGAATCTTTCGAATTGAGACCTGTAGTTGAAGAGTCAGTAAAATTTTTTAATAGTGGTATTCAAAAGAAGCAAATAGATATAGAAATCAACGTACCTGATAAGCTGAACATAGAAGCTGATTTTCAGATGATTAGCATTGTACTTCGAAATTTGATTAGTAATGCTATAAAGTTTAGTCTCAAAACTGGGAAGATCATTATCGGGGCCACGGCATCTGATGACCAAATTCACATATCCGTGCAGGATTTTGGCCTTGGTATAGGAGAGGAGCAGCTTTCCATGATTTTTACCTCAGGAATAAAAAGCACTAGGGGTAGCCACCAGGAAATTGGTACCGGACTTGGATTAATCTTATGTCGAGAATTAATACAAGCACACCAAGGGACTATATCTGTAGAAAGCAAAGAAAAGTCAGGCGCTATTTTCACGATCAACCTGCCTCAGTAAGACTTGATCAGGTTATTCCGGTAAGACATTCAAAATCGATTTCATCCAGCTGTTGAAATCAAAATCGGGTTCATTATAGGTCAGCCCCAGGCGTACTACCACCAAATCCTTCGAAGGAATTATCATCACCCTTTGCCCCTGAAAGCCATCCATAGAATAAAGATCGCGGGGCAGCTCATGGTATCTACCACCATCATTTTGCCAAAAATGGCCACCATACCAACCATCAGAATCTGCTACAGGCTGCTGCACATAGTCTACCCAGGATTTAGGTAAAAGTTGCTGACCGGCCCATTGTCCTTCATTTAAATAAAGCTGGCCAATTCTTGCCCAGTCTCTTGCCGGTGCCCAACCAAAAGAGCTACCCACAAAATTTCCGGCACCATCAGGCTCTATGGTCACATTATAAGCACCAATCGGATAAAAGACCTTACGATTGAGGTAGTTCCAATATTCTTCATTGGAATTGAAATACTGTCTTGCCAGCATGGCCAGGATATTTGAGGTACCTGAAGAATAGTACCATTTCTCACCGGGTTCATAAGCCAGGGGCACACTTTGGGCATATTTACCCATGGAGTCAGATTCCCATAGCATGATATTGGCATCTGATCGCTCTTCATAATTCTCCCAAAAGTCCATTCCACTGCTCATTTGTAGCAAATGGTCGATGGTTATTTTTGCCTTTTCGGTATTCTGCCAGTTTTTGATTGCTGCGGGTGCGTCAATATTTATTTTTCCTTCCTCTGCAAGAAGGCCGATCATTGTGGCAGTCAGGCTCTTAGTCATGCTCCATCCGAGTAATGGTGTGTTTGGAGTGATGCCATCAGCATACTGCTCGCCGACCAGTTGACCTTTATATAAAACCACTACAGCGCGGGTGTTTTTCTGTTTCCCAGGATCAGATTCAACAAAAGCGTCATTGATAGCCGCTGCCAAATCTGATTTTAGAGCATTGTCAAGTACCTGTACAGTATCTATCAAGCTAAACCAGTTCTCAAGGCTATCATATTTAGGAAGCTCCGGCACAAAGGATTGCTTAGCCAGTGTTGATTCCGAAACTTCGTTAAGCAATACACAACCTAGGCCCTCGCGGTATATAGCTTTTCTTTTAGCCAATCCGTAAAAGGATGCTTCTGCGGCTTGTTCTTCCCTTAGAAGAGAAGCTTGTACCAAAGTAATTGGTGAAAAGCCCAGGTCTTCTGTTAAAGCTTTCTCTTCAGCAATTCCCATTACATAGGTGCATGAACAAAGGTTTTTGGCCGCATAGCCACTGGCTACAGGCAGCATAGGATATAGCAGAAAGTAAAATGCTGCTATCAATACCATCAAAAGTATAAGCAGAGTTATAAGGAGCTTTTTCATTGATTTGGGTTAAAGCTTAATAGTAATAACTTGGGAAGGAAGACAGTATTGAAATTTTATAAATGGATATTAGGCTGTATTACAGGCTATTTTGAAGATGTGTAATTTAAAACCGAAATGGTATCTCCAGGTTTAAGATTCTGAATTTCAGAGCTTTCTATGGATAAATTGACAATCTCGTTTCCTATGAATACAAAAACTCTACCTCCACTCAAATCAATATCCACAACCCTTCCAGTTAACTTTTCAGGTGACTTTGCCTGTTCACGAATGTTCACCGGTGCAAATTCGGAATTGGTTATTGAATATATATTGGTAGTAAAGTGAATAAGCTCATTTAAATCATGACTCACGATGATGACAGGTATATTGACTTCAGCCAGAATACCTTGCAATTCATCTATGATTTGTGATTTCATGATAGCATCCAGTGCTGAAAATGGCTCATCCAGCAAGAGCAATTTTGGGTCACTAGCCAGGGCTCTTGCGATAGCAACCCGCTGTGCCTGTCCTCCGGATATTTGATGAGGATATTGATCAGCCAATCCCTCTAAGCCAACCAAGGCAAGTAGTGAAGCTGGTGTATGTGATGATGTTTTCCTGTATCCGTAGGTAATATTTTCCTTCACGGTCATATTGGGAAATAGTGCTATATCCTGAAATACATAGCCTATGTTCCTATTTCTTGTATGGATATGAATGTCATCCTTACTAGAATACCATTTGTTAGCACCAAAGCCTATTTCGCCCTGATCGGGTTTGATTAAACCGGCAATCAATTTCAGCAAGGTAGTTTTACCACTCCCGGATTGGCCCTGCACACCCAATATTTCTGACTCGCCCAGAGAAAATTTATATTGCAAAAGTATATCACCTTCAGCACCTCTTATTTTTTTCCTGATATCAACAACCAGTAAATCAGAACGCATAGATTCTTTTTTGGAGATAATACACTATCCCTAAAATCAATAGGGAAATGCTTAACAGGATTAATGCATACTGGTCGGCCATATCATAATTTAAAGCCTCCAATTGATGATAAATAGCGGTGGAAGCAACCCTTGTTTTTCCGGGTATGTTACCACCAATCATAAGGATGACTCCAAATTCACCTATCGTATGGGCAAATGAAAGAATCACGGCTGTCCAGATGGAAGGTTTCACCGAGGGCAGCAATACATAAAGGTAGGTTTGCCATTTACTTTTACCCAGTGTAAAAGAAGCATCCTTCAGATTTTTCGATAATGATTCAATGCCCGATAGGATAGGGTTAATCATAAAAGGTAAGCTAAAAATCATTGAGGCTATAACAAGACCGGAGAAGCTGAACGCCAAACGTTCATTAAACAACCATGCCCACGCCTCGCCAGCAAAGCCGGTGGGCCTGAAAGCAAGTAGCAAGTAATAGCCGAGTACGGAAGGAGGCAATACTAGCGGTAGCGTAATCAGGGATCTAATGATAAACTTTCCTTTATAGTCAAAGAGCGCAAGGAAAAACACAATTGGAATGGCCAATGCAAAAAGCAATGCAGCAGTAATACTTGCCAGTTCAACACTTAAAATCAATGGATTCCAGAACTCATTCATTTTTGACAGCTTGGTAACCAAAACTAGCGAATCTTTTCAGTGCTGCTTCGCTTTTGAGGTATTGGATAAATCCAGGTATTTCATTTTGATTATTTACTACACAATAGGTTTGCGGTATTACATAGTCATCACCTGTCAAATTATACCAAAAACCATCGCTTATAGATGTGGCGAATTGAGCCGAGTTACTGGTAAAAGCTACATCTACACTGCCGGTAGCTATAAAATGGTTTATCTGATTAATACTTTGACCATAGATAATCTCATGCTCCCAAATAGGCCACAGCCCTTGTTCCTGAAGCCATTTTTGGGCGAGTTTGCCAAAGGGTGCCAGATCAGGAGAGGCAATAGCCATCATAATATTCTTGTTGCTGGTTAAATAGCGAGCAACATCAGCTGAAGGAATGGCTTTTTTCGACCAGATTGATGCAGTGCCGTTTACCAAAATTTCGGGCTGCAGGCAAACACCATTTTCAAATAATTGATCGGCAAAGTTTTCATTGGCAGATATATAAATATCGAAAGGTGCTCCGTTTAGTATTTGAGTAGCAAGTGCACCTGAGGCTCCCGGTATCACTTCGACTTTCTGTTTGTAAGTAGCGGCATAATCGACTGCAATTTGCTCAATAGGGGACAACATATTGGCTGCACATGCTACCCGTATGGTTTGACTAAAAGCTAAATTGTGAAGGAGCACGACTAGCAGAATCGATAAGACTAATTTACCTGCACTAAATGTAATCATGGAAAACTGAAACCAGTGTTTCCGATAAGAATTTAGAATGAGGTAAATCATTGATTAATAGGTATTTAAATGAATGAAATATGAATAATTTTAAAATTTCTATAAAAAAAGTTATATGATTTAGTTTACCTTTTTATAATTTAGCGTATATAATATTGAATTATTTCCATAGCTGGTTGTTTGGACCCGGTTACCAAAAGAGGTGCCGGGTTTTCTTTTTTTAACCCCCGATGGTTGACATAGATTCCTTTACTGCTCCAATCTTTCGTCTCTTTTCAGCTTCAAACCCATCTTTGGGTCTATTGCCAAAGGCCACTAAAAGTGCCTCAAGTACCTCTTGATCTGAGGCACCTGATCTTAGGAGTTTTTTAATATCCAAAACGCCATCATCATAAAGGCATGTCTTTAATGTGCCCTGTGCAGTTAACCTGATACGGTTACAGGTACCGCAAAATGTTCTGCTAAAGGCCGAGATGATACCTACTTTCCCTTTAAAACCCGGTATCTCATACATAGCTGCTGTAGCATTAGGACTAGCCTTTATAGGTAGGATATCCGGGTAATTGGCTTGTAGATGGTCAAATATTTTCCTTGTATGCCATTCAAGGACAGGATAATGGCTGCCTTCACCATTAAATGGCATTTCTTCTATAAACCTGACATCTACATCATGCGCTCTGGCATATTCAGCCAGATCAATCAGCTGATCTGTATTTTTATCTTTCATGACCACAGCATTAATCTTTGTTTTAATGCCATATTCCTGCAACCTTTCCAGGGTACTCAACACCTTGGGTAATTCGTCTCTACGGGTAATTTCAAAAAAACTTTTCCTATCGAGGGAATCAAGGCTGAGATTCACTGATTTGATACCCACTTTATCAAAATCTTTGATATAAGGCTCAGTCAGTACACCATTTGTAGTAATGGCTATTTCATTTATCCCATTTATATCATTGACAGCTTCAATGAACTTCATCAGGTCTTTACGGACAAAGGGTTCACCTCCGGTAATTCTGATTTTATTTACCCCAACAGGAGCAAGTATGCCCACGAGCCTAAGCAGTTCTTCATAGGTAAGCAACTCTTGCTTCGGCAGATATTTAATACCATGCTCGGGCATGCAATAGAAGCAGCGTAGGTTACATCTATCAGTTACTGCTATTCTGAGGTAGCTGACAGGTCTACCATGGTTATCAAAAATGTGATTACTTTGCTGCATGTAATCCAAAAATAATGGACTTTTGTCTATTTGTAGAATGGAACATAATCAGGTCTCTTCTGGTTTGATAAGCATTGTATATTTTCGTAAAAAGGCAGGTAATTGGAAATTGACATTATAGCATACGGAATAGCAAAGGATATTTTAGGCGGAGCTACAATCCGCTTTGAAATAGAGGATAATGCCAGGGTCAACGATTTACTGACCAGGTTAAGGCATGAGTATCCTGACTTAGAAAAGCTTACATCCTTGGCCGTGGCCCTCAATGAGGACTATGCCAATGGCGATGAAGCTATCAATCCTAATGATGAAATAGTTTTAATACCTCCTGTGAGTGGCGGATAGGTTTGTTCATATCTCCGAGGCGGTGCTGGAACCCGATGCTATTATTGATCTGGTTAGAGATGATGGTGCAGGCGCTATAGATGTATTCATAGGCACTGTGCGAAATAAAACTGCAGATAGGAAGGTGCAACATCTTGATTATGAAGCCTATGACCCAATGGCTGTAAAAGAGATTCAGAAAATCATCAAACATGCACAAACGAAGTGGCCAATAATCAAAGCTGCTGCCTACCACAGAAAGGGTAAGCTTGTCATAGGAGATATAGCAGTAATTGTAGCAGTATCCACACCTCACCGGCAGGCATCCTTTGAAGCCTGCCAGTTTATCATTGATACTTTAAAAGAGACTGTTCCTATTTGGAAGAAAGAAGTATTTGATGGAGGTGAAGAATGGATATCCGCTCACCCCTGATGTAACAGTCCATTGATGCGCTGTTTTATTTGATCCCTTTCCTCTGGTGTATTGGCATTAAGCAAAATCTGTGGATTATCTGGGTTTATCTCTTTGATGTCACTATTGATTAGCACCTTTCTTGGGCAAGAGTAACCTATGCTCAAAAAGCTTAGCATCGTAGCATAGGCTTTAGGCTCCCAAATGGTAGCTAGCGGATCAGGAAAATTGGTTGCGGGATTATGAAATGCGGTAGCCAGCTTCGAAGGGTCTCGCTCTTCGATCAGTTTTTGTACCGCACGGGTGTCGAGCAATGGTAGATCACACGCCAATACCAGCCATGCAGCATCCGGGTCTTCCTGAAATGCTGAACAGATAGCACCAAAAGGCCCCAAGCCTACAAATCGATCTTCTATTTGAGGCATGCCCAATTCCTGCATCGATCGTACAGAAAGGTAAGTAGGCAACCCAAGGTCAGTTAAGAGTTGGTTTGTATGCTCATACTGAGGCCGGCCATGGTATTTGATCAATGCCTTATTTTCCTGCATTCGCTGGCTTTGGCCACCAATCAAAACCAGTCCCTTTAGCGGTGCAATGCTGCTTTGATTATTGATGAATTCGGCAATTTTTTCTACTTCATTGATATGAAACCTGGGTAGAATATCAATATCAGGAAATTTGGCTTTGATCGTCTCGGATATGTTCGCATCCTCATCAGTCTTGATAATAGCTACCGGGTTACTTATCCTATCTATTTTCTTATCCAGTGGTTTCCTGCTATCGAGCACCAAAAGCTGCCTATTGGCTGTAAAATGGTTTCCATTAACAATTACAATATCCTGCTCTGAAAAGGCCAGCTTTTGTTGGTATGGGTTGGGCTGTTTCAGATGATTGAATTGAGCATAGTTGATCTTATCGGTAAATGATAAATTTCCACCTGCTGCCAATGCTTTGTCAGCCGGAACGGGGGATTGATCAGCAGCAGCATGATCCGCATCCACATAGGCTGTTTTTCTATCTTTCAAATACTCTATCAATGCATACGCAAGGGTCTTTATATTGCCACATGGAGTACCCATAATGGCAAATTCATGTCTGCCAAAATTCCCGATGGATGGTTTTTTTAGGTTGGCATGTTTTTGATGCTTCTTCATGGCTTATCAATTTTCTTTATTTACCGGAAATAAAATCGGATTTACCTCCCGTCTTCATCAATAACTTGGTCTCTTCAATAATAATATCATGTGAAACAGCCTTACACATGTCATAAACGGTAAGCGCTGCAACTGAAACACCCGTCAATGCCTCCATTTCAACACCCGTTTTAGCTGATGTTTTTACCGTGCAATAGATTTCCACATACTCTGGCGCTCTCTTAAACTCAAAATCACATTTTTCTATGGGTAGGCTGTGGCACAATGGAATAAGGTCACTGGTTTTTTTGACAGCCATAGTGCCGGCAATAATCGCCGTTTGAAAAACTGCACCTTTTTTGGTTCGGATATCACCCTGCTCAAAAGCTTTCATGATATCCTGGTTGAGTTTCACACGGCTCATTGCGGTAGCCGTGCGTGCAGTGGGTGTTTTGCCGGAGACATCAACCATACCCGGGTCATTTTTCTCATCGATATGACTAAATGTAGGCTGACCTCCTGTTTTTATTTCATCCATGTATTACATTGTTGTGTGCATTCATGATAAGTGAATGCTCGCGCTTATTGTAAAGTTACAATATCAAATACACATAGCTAAACGGTAGATATGATCACAGTAGCAGAAGCCAGAGAAATAATTAAAAAGCATCTTTACAAGCCGACACCAGCAAAAGTTGACCTCACTGAGGCTATAGGGAAGGTATTGGATGAAGATATTATTGCAGATCGACCGCTACCACCATTTGACCGTGTTGCTATGGATGGGATTGCGATTCGATACAGTGAATGGCAACAAGGGCGTAAAAGATTCGCAGTACATGCTACCCAACTGGCGGGTGCTCCGGCCATTGAGGATACACCTGACCAAGCCTGTATCGAAATAATGACAGGGGCTATGCTACCTTCTAATTTGGACACAGTGATTAGGTATGAAGATGTCACATTTGAAAATGGTATTGCTTCAATTGAGGTCGATGAAATAAAGAGTGGACAAAATGTTCACAAGAAAGGGACAGACAAGCCTGCCGGTGCAATACTAATGCCCACTGGTGTTCTGATTACGCCGGCTGAAGTAGGTGTGATGGCCTCTGTAGGTAAAAGCCAGGTTAGCGTGAAGGGCTGGCCGGAGGTGGCTATTATTGCCACAGGTGATGAGCTGGTAGATGTAGCTGAAACACCAAAGCCTTATCAAATCCGAATGTCTAACGTCTGGTGTATTCAGGGTGAACTCCATCAGTCCGGTATCCAAAACAAGGTCTTTCATCTAACCGATGAAAAGGCAACACTCAGCAAAAAGCTGGAAGAAATTATGGACCAATACCCGGTTATCATTTTAAGCGGGGGCGTGTCCAAAGGTAAGGCCGATTTTGTACCAGAGATTTTAGAAGAATTGGGTGTTAAAAAGCATTTTCATAGGGTAAAGCAAAAGCCAGGCAAGCCATTTTGGTTTGGTACCGGGCCTGAAAATTATGTTTTTGCATTCCCGGGCAATCCGGTTTCAACCTTTATGTGTTTTTATAATTATTTTCAAACATGGCTCAGAGCGTCCTTTGGATTCAAGACCACTGAAATCACAGCACAGTTGGATTCAGATTTTAGTTTTTCGGCAGGATTAGATTACTATCTACAAGTGCAGTGCACCTGGAAAGAGGGAAGGTTGTGGGCTTCACCTTTACCCGGTAAGGGTTCGGGCGATTATGCAAATCTCATTCAATCCAATGCATTCATGGAACTTCCTGCAAGTAAATCTGAATTTAAAAAAGGTGAGTCTTACCCAATATTACCTTTTAAGAAAATAGCTTAAGCACTAGCTGCAATCTCCTTGAGCGCATTGGCCAGGTAATCCAGGTCTTCCATTGTATTATGGAAATTTGGAGCGATCCTGACGCCCTGAATATCCTCATGATCGATTGCCACCGTAAATATTTTGTAATCACTATAAAGCCTCTCTGCCAACTGTTGTGGTTTCATACCTTCCACACCTACATTGGCAATGGCGCCTGAAAATTCATTAGCCAGAGGCGTATAGAATTTAATGCCTTTGACATCCATTAATTGGCTGGTCCAGCGGGTTTTTAAGTATTGCAATCGGGCTTGTTTTCTTGCAATGGTTAGCTTTTCATTGAAAGCCAATGATGCTTCCATCGCTATTTGATTGGAGCAGGGCATAGTACCAAAGTGGGCCAGTTTTTCGATATTGTCTTCTTCTATTTTGGTATCGCCGAATAATGGCCAAAGGTTTTTCGCATTTCCTTTCTTCACGTAAAGCAGCCCATTACCCAGGGGTGCTCCAAACCATTTGTGCAGGCTACAGGCATAATAGTCGCAGCCTATATCTGCTATATTCTGATCGATATGGGTAAATGCATGAGCACCATCCACGATCACCTGAAGGCCACGACTTTTAGCCATCGTAGTGATCTCCTTTACAGGAAGTACCTGGCCATTAAGATAAATGATATGGGAAACCAGCAAGACTTTGGTCGCTGGTGTAATAGCCTGTTCGATAGTATCAACTATTTCCTGTTTAGACTTGGGGTGTAATGGCACATCGACAACTTTCACCGGTGTGCCAAATCGGTTGGACCGTTGATACAAAGCTTCTATCATGCTCGGATATTCACGATTAGTGCGAAGAATCTCATCTCCGTCATTTAGCTTTAATCCATGTATAACAATGTTGAGTGATTCGGTGGTATTTCTGGTGAATATGATTTCACCTTTTTCAACACCAATGAACTTGGCCATAGCACCCCGGAGATTATCTCGATCCTCCATTTGCTTACGTCGCATATAGAAGCTGGGAGAGGCATTGATTTCATTGATGTTTTCGATCCACTCATCCTTCACAAATTCTACGGAAGGACTGAAATAGCCACTTTCCAGGTTAATGAAATTGGGATTTTGGTAGTACAAAAACCTTATTTTATTCCAATAATCTTCATCAGTAGCAAGTTCTTCAGCAGTTTTATTTAGTGGTGCAGGAGGAAGCTTTTTTGTGATTGAGTTAGTTGCAAAGCCAAATGTTGGCAATAAGGACGCACCTGCGGCATGCTTTAAAAATTTTCTTCGGGAGTTGGCCATAAGTATTGTAGGTATTGGTCAGATCATTAACTCAGTTATGGCTAATTTATAAATTCTCAGACTTGAATAGATAGCATTTTTATTGAATGTTGTTACCCATGGGTTGGTTAGTAACTTTTCGCGTTTGGATACAAGGAACTATGGTGATTATATCTTGATGCTGATTCCCCTTGCAGCCAGTAAAGTCTATCCACACCATCATAATACTAGCTTGAAATACAAAACCTGTGGAAAGTAAAATTGAACCATGACAGTCCAGGATAAATGCTTAGTTTAGAGTTTATTGGAATTTATGTGAAATCAATTCAGATATAAATAGCTTATGAAAATTGTTAAATACCTCTTTGGTGGTTTATTAACTATAATCCTGGTTGGCGGAATTGCGGTCTATATGGCTGATGAACCTTTACCAGAGGGCAAATATCCCGAGCGTGCAGATCAACTTGCAGAGGATATGATGCAGGCTGTCAATAAACCTGCATGGGATAGTATTCAGCTGATTCAATGGAATTTTAAAGGGCTTAACTATCATCTCTGGGATAAAAAAAACCATTGGGCCTGGGTCAAATGGGGTGATCATGAGGTAATTCTCGATATCAATAATCGTAAGGGATTCATTTACGATGTAGATCCTTCGCTAAGTAGTATCGATAAATCTGCAATCTGTGAACAGGCCTGGAAGCATTGGGTAAATGATTCATTTTGGCTTAACCCAGTAGTGAAAGCAATGGATCCGGGAACCAGGCGCTCTATTGTAGAAACAGATAGGGGAGATGCTTTATTGGTCACGTATACATCCGGTGGAGCTACACCAGGTGATTCCTATTTGTGGATATTGGATGAAAATAATAGACCAATAGCCTGGAAATTTTGGGTAAGTATTATTCCGATAGGTGGGCTGGAGTTTTCGTGGGAGAATTGGGAACAGACAACCGAGGGTGCCTGGATTTCTACGCTACATGATGGTCTGATAGATATTACTATCAATGATTTGGCTACAGCTACGGATATTAATACGCTAACAGGAAAAGACGTTTTCCAGCCACTGAAGAATGGCAAAGATCTGATTGAATTCTAAAAAAAAAGAAGGTGCCTTTTTGAGACACCTTCTTTTTAATATTCTATTAGCTATTAGATCAATTAGCCGGAATAGGTAATTCCAAGCTAGGGTAGCTAGCTACATCTACCAATGGCACAGAAGCACCAAAAGTCTCATTAATAGCTTCAATAAATTTATTAGCTGCAATCGCATAACCTCTGGCATTAGGATGAACACCGTCAGCAGAATAGAAACCTGATGGAGGTGCAAAATCAGGAGTTACTACTACCCCATCAATGTTTTGAGGGCCAGCTGCAATCTCTGTTGTTAAAGTACCTGTATTGGCAACAGCAACAGCACCACCAAATGCCCCGGCAACACCATTGATGATATCATTGAAGGTGTTGATTCTGTCAAGGATACCCGCCTGTTCGTTAGCTGTCAGGAACTGATGGTCTCTAAGTGGTACACCAACGCCAATTACTGAAAGTGGGTTATTAGGATCTGCCAGAGTACCCAATACAGATGCCATAGGTAATGGCATACGCTCTCCGGCAACAGCCTGACGAGCTTGACGTAAAGGTTCTAGTCCAGCACGTGTAGCCGCATCTATGCCACCGACTTCAGGAGGAAGTGTGGTTAAGAAATCAAAGAAACCACCCAGGTCAGTGAGATCTTCATCAGATACAACTACGGGATTGGCACCTACTGCAAATGAAATCTGACGCGCACCGGCTTCATCCGCAGAGATAAACCCATTAGCTGCAGCAGCCTGTACGATTTGGTTGTAGCCACCATAAGCGGTAGGTCCATTCAATAAATCAATTGTACCCTGGTCAGCATTTGTGAAAGGAATTGCATTGTAGGGAACTAGATTGAAGAATGGAACAACAAGTACATTAGGTATTTCAGCTACTACTCCTTTGATATCAGGATAAGTGGTTATGAATGCACCAATGGCCTGCTCATACTGGAATTGAAATGCAGCAGGGTCCGTCATTGGTACTCGAGATGCATCACCTCCATTTACAGCATAACCCAGCACATCATTATTACCCAAGGCAAACATGAAGAAGGTTGGCTGTGTGGCCAAAGCATCACCAATGATTGTAGAGACACCAGGGTTACTGGCAAATCTTGCATAAAATGAATTGAATGCAGGATTCTCAGGAACATTAGGGCCACCAGTTTGTGGAATTAAAGCCTGACCCAATAAAATACCAGGCACACCAAAGTTGTTTAATTGTGTGGGATCACCAGTGTATGGCTGAGGCAATTCTCCGGGCACTAGAGGAGCAGGTAATGTAGAACCACTAGCATTGGTTTGCAGTACCAATCTACCCAATGGAGTAACGCCATCAGGAGCAAACCCCGTAAATCCAACATCTGAATTTATAGTAGGTTGATTGAACGTTGCACTACCACCAGCCAGAGCTAATTGTCTGTTGATAATCGCAGCCATTGAGTTTTCCTGCGAAGATCTGAAAACAGCATTGCCTTGCACACCGGCTGTCAGAGAGTTTCCAAGAGCTACGAAATTTGAAAAATCGGCACTACCACTTTCACCACTCGGAGTTTCCGGAGTTTGTGGCAATACGGTTACGGTATCTACGGTCTCCTGAGAACAGGAAAAGAGAATTCCTGAAAAAAGGGCCGATAAGAAAATATATTTTAGTTTATTCATTGTCTTAGCACTTTATTAGTTAAGGAATTCATCAAAAGTAAGAGAGATGTAATATTGCTGACCTACAAATGGTGCACCAGAGTTAGTTCTGTAATCACCACCGCCAATATTTTGGCCACCAATTTTCACGATAGTTTTAAGTGATTCAAACTTGTAGTTTACCTGTGCATCAAACACTCCAAATTCTGGAACTAACCAGTCTCCAAAAGAGGACTGCCACTGGAATGATTCCTGCCATCTGAAACTAGCACTGAATCCAAAGTTTTTGAATAGCTCTCTGTTACTTAGAGTCACACTGAATCTATTGTTGGGTGTATTGAAACCAGCGATGAAGTCCCTGCCGGCAACCTCATCAACGCTGAAGTCAGCATAGCTGTAGCTACCATTGATTGTATATCCATCAAACCAAGACCAGGTCAAACCTACACCTACACCCCAGGAATTGATTGTTTCAGGAGCATTTACGTATGGTCTGAATAATGTTCCTGCAGGTAATGGGTTACCCTGATGCTCTGTAGGATTTCTGGAAACTACATTCTCAGCACCCAGGAAGTCATTGTATGTAGTGTTGTAGTAATTAACATCCAACAACAACTTGTTGTCAATTACACCTTTATAGCCAATTTCGAAAGAAGAAAGCTGCTCAGGTTGAGCATAGGGGATATTGGTTGTTTGAAGTAATGAAGGATTTCCACCGGTTGGAGTTCCATCAGCAGAAAGTGATCCACCAGAGGCTATGTAAGCCTGGTATGATGCCTGAGTATAAGCGCCTCCATTATGTACACCGTATCGAGCTGCATTAGCTTCAGTACTACCTAGCAATATACCAGTTGAGCTAGGGAAGTAGATGAACTGAGCTTGAGTATCAGGGTTTCTGAATCCAGTTTGGAATGATGCTCTGAAATTCTGAGTTGGAGAAGCAGAATATACTGCAGATAATCTAGGCGTTACCTGTCCTTCGAAGTTTTCGTTTTTGTCAAACCTCAACGAACCGGTAAGTTTCAATTTATCATTCGCAAGTCTTTTGGCCATTTGTGTGTAGAAACCAAATTCGTTGATGGTGATTCGGCTGAAGTTAGTGCCATCTTCAGGACCTTCATTGAAGATGGTACCATTAGAGAACAGATCATATTGTCTGAAGTTACCACCTACTTGAAGTTCTACTACATCAATCTGATTTTTGAAGTTGTAGTTAAACTCACCATGCCATAGTTTGGAATTGTCTTCAAAACCGGCACCCGGAGGGTTTCTTTGGAATAGAGCGTTTCTAACCTCTTCCACAGTATTATTGAAAGCTGGCGTACCAGGCGCAGGGATATTTCTATCTGCGAATCCGCGGGCTACCTGGTGTGCTATATCTTCATTACCTGCCGGTGTTGGACCGCCGGTAAACTGACTGCCATAGCCTTGCATAGTCAATAGGTATGCCTGCAAATAATCTGGCACCCACTGAGTGGAGGATGGCGCAAATCTTTCATTTACAAATGCTCCTAAAGCAGATGCATTCCATGAGTCACCATCATCTGTTACTGAATGGTAGCCTCTTACAAAGAAGTTGTCAGCTTTTAACTCAAGTTTATAAAAAGTCTGCGAGAAATCTCTCAAAGCGTATTTCTCTGCACCTTGATAAATCGAGCTTCCCTGGCCTCTTCTATAAACACCAATAGCTTCTATATCATCTGTAATTCTGTAATGAAGTGCTGCATCAAATTTTAGGTTTTCAGCATCGTAATTGTCCCAAAGATCTTCTTCTCTTAAGCCGGTTCTTCGAATATCCAACACCCCTAAAGATGCATACTGAGGACCAGCAGCAGCTACAGGAACCACAATTTGAGCCTCATCGCCATAAAGGTTGAGTCCATCAAAGTTTGGTCTGCCAGAAAGATCTATAGTTGATTCTGGGTTAGCGCGATCAGTATCATAATCATTGCCTACCCAGTCTTCAGCTGACATGTAAGAGAAGTTTACTTTGAATGCAAACTTGTCATTGAAAGCTTTAGCATAGCGAGCAGAAAAGCTGGTCATAGGGAAGTTTTCACCACCCTGAGCTTCTGAAGTTGTAAAACCTGTCTTAAATTGGGCACTCAAACCCTGGTATTCAAATGGGCTTTTGCTGGTCATCAAAAGTATACCGTTGAATGCATTTGGTCCATAAAGTGCAGAAGCAGCACCTGGAACCAACTCCATACTTTCAGCATCCAGTTCGCTAATGCCTACCAGATTACCGGTAGGGAAGTTTAGAAGTGGAGCAGAACTATCCATACCATCGATAAGCTGTACAAATCGCACGTTGGCGATAGTTGCAAATCCACGTGTATTGATGGCTGGGAAATTTAAACTTCCTGAATTTACAGCCACACCTTTTACATTGGCCAGTGTCTCGTAGAAGTTAGCCGTAGGAGCCTGCTGAATAGCAAGTATATCCACACGTTCTACTGTTACAGGTGATTCCAGAAAAGTTTCCTCAACCCTGGAAGCAGATACTACAACTTCCTGGCCAAGCATTACGGCCTCTCCCATGGTTACTTCTAATCCTGTAGTATTTTCACTGTTTACCGTAATTTCCTGCGTTTCATACCCTACTATCGAGAACACCAAAGTGACCGGAGGAGCAGAGTTTACATTGAGCTTGAAATTACCCTGGGTATCGGATATGGTACCTGTTACTTTACCCTTAACGATGATGTTAACCCCTATGAGAGGTTCTTCTCCATCCGTAACAGTACCCGATACAGTGGTTTGCTGTGCCAGGGCCTGAAAGCTGATGAAGGCAAAAAGTGCCATGCAGTATAGCACCTTGCTGGTAAATTTTTTTATCATACTCTTCAATGCTTAATGGTTATACAATTACTAAAGGCTAATTGAAATTTTAAAATATTTTCAATATCACCCAAAATAATTAAAAAAGCCACATTTAGTCAGTTGATTGGTATAATTATTTTGTATTATTCTAAAAATAGTATGCTTTCAGACTATCAATAAATTCAATTAAACATTGAAAATATTAGGGATTTTGTAAGAATCAGGAAAATCAATATTGTACTATTCAAATTTTACCTCAAAAAAAAGGGCCTCATGCAAAAGGCCCTTTACGCAATTATATTATATGAAAAATTTAAGATTGATCGTTTTTCACGTGCTCAACGAATCGGTCGCAGAGCGCATTCATTTCTGATGCCATAAATTCATCTCCTGTGGCACTTAGAATACTTTGAGCCAGCCCGCCTATGCAGTCTATATAAAACTTTTTCATCTCATCCATCGGCATATCTTTAGACCACAGATCTATCCTCAAAGTATTTTGATTCTGATGATCCCAAAGATTCAGACTCATCGATTTGGTAGGAGAGTAGCCAGGTACATCTTTATCATCGGCATCCCACAATATTCTTTCAGGTATATTTTGATCGTCTAGTTCGATTTGAATTTTTATCTCAGATTTTTTCATTAGCTATGGTTTTTAAGCATCTTAATTACTTCTTTCTTATCCTTTTCTAATTGTTTTTGCAATGCTGTAATGTCTTCAAATTTCTTTTCCGACCTCACAGACTTAATGAATTTTACATTGAGGCTTTGGCCGTAAAGGTCTCCATCAAAATCGAATATATTTACTTCAATAGTTCTTTCTCTTCCTGCTACAGTGGGGCGCATCCCAATATTTAGCATACCGTCCAAAATATGATTATCATAATCAATACGGACTGCATAAACACCATCATTGGGGATGAGCTTGTAGGGCTCTGGAATTTTTATGTTGGCTGTAGGAAAACCAATAGCTCTGCCCACCTGTATCCCTTTCACAACTTCACCTCTGATAGTATAATGACGCCCTAGATAAGCATTGGCTGTTTCTATGTCCATTTGCAAAAGGGCATTTCTAATTTTTGTAGAACTAACCCCCACATCATCTACATCCTGCCTCGGAATCTCCTCCACTTCAAAGCCAAGTTTAGCTTCATTTTCTTTGAGGTAATCAAAGCCACCTTCTCTGTTTTTCCCAAACCTATGGTCATAGCCAATGACCAGTTTTTTGGTTTTTAATTTCTCTACTAGAATAGACTGAATAAATTCCTCGGAACTCATTTGGCTAAACTCTTTTGTGAAAGGTATTTTCACCAGGTAATCGATACCGAGTTCAGACAGAATTTTGGTTTTCTCTTCCAGGGTGGAGAGTAGCTTTAGCGAATCGTCATTGGGTTTGAGGATGAACCTAGGGTGAGGCCAAAAAGTGAGCACAACACTCTGACCCCCGGTTGCTTTAGCAAGATTCGTCAGTCGCTTGAGGATTTTTTGATGGCCCACATGTACTCCGTCAAAGGTACCGCTGGTTACCACTGCATTATTTGGAGCTTTAAATGAGCCTGACCCATCAATGATCTGCATAGTCCTTCTTTATTTCAGTAACCAGTGCTTCCAGCTCCCATGCCTTGTGTACTTCATGCTCTCCAATGGCTGTCCTACGTAGTGCACTTAAATGTCCGCCAACGCCAAGTTTTTGACCAAAATCATGGGCGATTGTCCTTATATAGGTGCCTTTGGAACAGGATATGGAGAAATGGACATCAGGTAGCTCAACTTTTGTAATAGCAAACTCCTGAATATGGATGGTTCGGGGTTCAAGTTTAACTTCCTTCTGCTTTCTGGCGTGCTTGTAGGATCGTTCACCATCAACTTTTATCGCTGAATACTTTGGTGGGACCTGTTGCTGCTGCCCAAGGAATGTTTCTGCCATAGCATGAATCTGTGCTTCAGTAATTTCATCTACCTCCTGCTCGGAATCAAAATCAGTTTCCAGGTCAAAAGAAGGAGTTGTTTTTCCCAGGGTAATGGTGCCCGTGTAGGTCTTATTCAGATTCTGGTAAGTCTCTATCTTTTTGGTGTTTCGTCCTGTGCAAACGATGAGCAGGCCGGTTGCCAATGGGTCGAGGGTGCCGGCATGGCCTATTTTTTTTACTTTGATCGTATTTCGCAATTTCTTAATAACATCGAAGGAAGTCCATCCTAATGGTTTATCAACCAGCAGGGTACTACCTTCCTGAAAAGATTCCACTGAAAACATAGAATGGTGTATCCTGATTCGGGGGTCAGTGATTAGGATTGATCGGTTTTTTTGGGTTTGTAGAATATGGCCAGAAATTCAATAGCAAAGCCTAAAAGCAATACAATTGGCCCAAGCGTGATGCCAAGAAATCCAAAGCCATAAGGCTGTGTATCCAGCGTCATGATGATTAAGCCTAGAAAGATTGTGGCTATGCCAGCAATCATGATCATGTAATTTTTCTTTTCGAATGGTAGTTTTCCTTTTTCACTCATATTAATAAAGTTCGTCTAAAGACATTTTTAAATATTTTCTGATTGCGCGATAAGTGCTTAATAGACCTACGAGTATTCCCAGTAAAAGGATAGCACCAAATAGAATTACTAACCTTTCATTGTCCTGCAACTGCTCTAAATCCTGAATGTTGGCATTGGCAGTAGTTAACGTGGCATAGATGAGCGCAATAGCAATGAGGCCGGATACAACGCCATAAATAGATCCGCGCATCAGAAATGGTTTTTGGATAAAAGAAGCCGTAGCTCCAACCAATTGCATGCTTCTGATGAGAAATCGTTGAGAAAAAAGTGCCAGTTTGATGGTATTGTTGATTAGGATGATGACCACCAGCAGCAAAATAGCTGCAAAACCAATAAGGATCATACCCACTTTGGCCAGGTTTTGATTGATACTTTCTACCAAACTCTGTGCGTAGACCACCTCATATACCCCCGAAAAGCCTTCAATATCATTTTTGATGGATTCCAGTTGTGAGGTTTGGTGAAACTCCGGCTTGATCTGCAACACATAAAGATCCCTTAAAGGGTTGTCGCCCAGAAATTTTAGAAAATCCTCACCTGTTTCCTGTACAAATGCTCTGCTGCTTCTTCCTTGGAGATGAACAATATGCCCGATTGCTCGGTAGTTCTGTTGATATATTCCTCGCTTTCGAGTGTTTTTTGAATCTTGATACGTTCGTTCTCCGATATCTGCTTATCCAGGTATACCTGAATTTCTATGTTTTCCTGAATAATTTCAGTGAGTCGATTGGTATGCAAGGCCAGCAGACCGAAAAGTCCAATCACAAAAAGAGCCAAAGAACTGCTAAAGACTACACTTACAAAGGGGTAGCTACCTAGCTTTTTCTTCTTTCTGTATTTTTTCTCTTCTCTGGCCATGAGTATGGATCAAAATTAGATAAAAAATACATCGGTACCTACCCCTGGGAAGGTATTGCTTATTTCTGCTCTGACAGACTCCTGATTTCCTCAATCATAGCCTGATCTTCAATGGCTATAAGTGGTTGAACTGAATTTTGAGGATTTCTCAGTGCATAATATTTATCCTGATAGGCCAGGTAGGTATTACGGCCATTTTTTCCATATACCTCCAGAATTTCATACGGTATACCTTTGAAGTCACCGTATAGGAATAGCTTATTGTCCTCAAACTTATAATGGAAAGGATATTTTGAATCGTTGATATTCTCTACTTCAGTGTATTCATTTGCCTTGGAGGCTGGTTTCACTAAGGAAAGATCTTTATCTAGTTTTGGTGAAGGAGCCTCTTCTTCATCTTTGATGCCACTAAGTGTAGGTAAGTTTACCTGTGGTGGAGTGAATTCATTTTTCACCACTGCTACTTCTGAAGTTGTAATTTCTTCTAAGACGATATTTTCATCTGCGGTAGCATAAAATGTGGACTGGTCAAGGTTTGATAATTCAAATTTCTCGATTTGAACAGGTTGCGTACCAGGCTCTAATCGAGGCAACTCTATATACTCCGTTTTTGGACTGATTTCGCTTAAGGTGATTTCTGCAGAGAAATCATCTGGCTGCATGAATTGATAAATACCAAAGCCTATGCCAGTAGCTACTATAAAAGCACCTCCGATTTTAGTAGCAGTGACAGCTGTAAGTGCCCCAATCAGACCAGGCTCTATGGCGACTGACTCCAGTCTGGCCTTGAGTTCTGCTTTGCGTACCTGTTGGAGACCTTCTACTATATCTTTCTGAAATTCATATTCATGCCTGAGGCTGGGATCACTCTCAATATCATGAGTGATTTTTGACCTTTCAGCTTCCGTAATACGGTTGCTTAGTAGGTCATCAAGCATTTTTTGTGTCGTGTGCTGTCCTTCCATAGACTAATCGAGAAAATCCTTAGCTGAGTATTTTGTTTTTATTAATGAATCCAGTCGTTTTTTACATTTATACTTTTTGGTTTTAGCAGTGTCGGTATTAGCGAATCCCAGCTTCTGCGCTATATCATTCATTGACATGCCATCGAAATAGTAATAAGTCAATATTTTCCGACAACTATCTCCGAGGGCATCAATACATTCATGAATGATTCTGATCCTTTCATTTTTTTCGTGCTGCTGATATTCTTCCGAATCCCTTACTTCATCACCATATTTTGATTTGCGCTCAAGCTCCTTTCGCCAAAGATTGAGACATATGCTGTAAAGAAAAGTGCTAATTTTAGAAGTTAATACCAGATTTCCGCTGATGGCCTTCTGCCAAAATACAAGCAACGCTTCCTGATAAATGTCTTTAGCTTCATCCTCTGTACCATTATTGGATATAACCATGCGGGTCATCATCCGATAATGCTTTTTGTAGAGGTAATCTAAAGTAGCTTCATCTCCCTTACTGATTTTTGCCAGTATCTCACTATCCTTCATTTATCAAAAAAAGCCGGAGCTTTGTGTTTATATACTGAAAAGTAACTATAAGTAACCGCTTGTGCCAGTTTTACGCTTGTAATGGGATTATTGTAATAGTAAATATACTTTTTCTTATATCAAATTTCAAATTCACCCTGTGGGTATAGGTAATACCTGCTGCTCAGCAATGACAAATACTTTATCATTTTTCTGAACGCTGATTTTGGCAGTACCGGTAAAATTGCCAAAGGCAGGCATTATCCCATGGTTTTCGCCAAAATAAAAACAGGGTAGGCGTAAACCCTGCCTTGCCAGACCTCTGAGTTTTATAGCAGGATGTATATGTCCTGATATATTATACAGCCCTTTTTCATCTTCCCTTTTGTGGGAAAAGAGAAAAGGCCCGGTCATCAGTTTATTTTTGAGTTGTAGGTTGCTGTTGATATAGCTTCCACTTGGCAGGATATCGTGATTTCCTTTCACCAAAATCAGATCAAGTTGGGTGTAATGATTGGCCCAGTTAGTGAATGTATCCCATTCAGAGTTGAGGTCACTATGAAATAGGTCACCCAGAAAAAGCACTTGTTTTGGGCTATAAGATTCGATCAATGCATCTAATACAAAAAGCTCTTTGATATGTAAAGCTGTAGGAATAGGAATGCCGGCTTTTCGAAAATGGCCTGCTTTGCCCATGTGTAAATCAGAAATAATCAGGGCTCGTTGATCCTCCCAGAATATGGCTTTTTCCGGCAGCAGATGTAGCTTTTGACCCAGAAATTTGAAAAGGTAATGGTTGTCCGTTGCTGTTTTATTCACTGTAAGGAAGCCAGGTTTGAGTTCTGTACAAAAAATATAAATAACCTCTTACCTTAAGGTTTCCATCCTCAACCCAAAGTTTGCACTTATATACTTTACCATTTTCCGGGTCAAGTATCTCACCATTTACATATTCGTCACCGTCTTTTTCCATATCGGTGATTATTTCCATGCCAATGACTTTTTGATTTTTCTTATCTCCTGTACAGTTTTCACATATAGGATCAGGATCTTCTCCCGGCTGAGGGAAGATATCTACAACTTTACCAAAATAAAGCCCTTCTTTTTCGTAAATCTCAACTACTGATCTTGCTTTCCCGGTATTGTCATCAATTGTTTTCCAACTTCCCACAATATCCTGAGCCACCAGCGCTGAGTTGAAAATACATATCAAAACCAGTAATATTATTTTCTGCATTGTATTCTTCATTGCTTCAAAAATAGCTAGCCAGCGGCGTACTTTTCCAATTGAATTTGCATTTTGGCAATACGGTCGGTGAGCTTCTCGCTACTGAGCCTTTCCCTCAGTCCATCAACCATTATAGGGAAAGAAAATGGAGTTGGCCTGGGGGGATATTTAAGTTTGATCTCTTTCTGATTGATTTCCCGCATAGTCTCGGTAAGGCGGTCTTTTTCAAGATGCTGCTCTATCACCTCCTGGAAAGCCTGTTCAAAAAGGAGGTTGCCCGGATCATACTCTTCAAAGACCTTAAAGAGTATGCCTGCAGAGGATTGAAGGTGCTTATTGTTGACATTTTGGCCGGGGTAGCCTTGCTGCACCAACCCTGCAATGGTGGCAATATCCCGAAATCGCCTGCGTGCGAGCTCTGCCTGATTAATGGCATATTGAATTTCATCATCAAGGTTTTCCAGGCTAAAGAGATCCATTTCCAGCGCATCTTCGATCGGCACCTCTTCATCCGACAGGAGCTCGAAACCATAGTCATTCATAGCAAAGGAGAAACTTAGCGGTTTCATTTGGCCCACACGGTATGCGACAAGTCCTGCCAACACTTCATGGACAAACCTGCCCGAAAAAGGGTAAATGAATATATGATGCCCTAATCTTGATCTTACTTTCTCGATAAGTAGATGCTCTTTATTGGGAATCAAAGACCATTGTTGTTGAAGACTAAGGATTGGCTCGATGGTGACCATTTCTATGTCCTTATAGATACCCTGAGAAGCTTCCTGCAGTTTCACCATGATCAATTCTGATAATTGAGAAGAAAGAGGCATTCGGCCACCTCCCCAGGCGGGGACTTTGCCCTTTTTCTTTTTGGCTTTTCTGACCAATACAGTCATGTCTTTGATCTGTACAAATTCGAGATTGCGACCGGCAAACCAGAATACATCTCCCGGATTAAGCTTGGCTATGAATGATTCTTCTACAGTTCCCAGGTTTCCACCCGTCATGTATTTGATTTTCAAGACAGCATCACCCACTATGGTTCCTACAGCCATTCGATGTTTCATGGCTGCTTTTCGGTTTATGATTCGGTAGATGTCATTGTCCTCAAAGACCTTCGAGAATTCATCATATTGGCCCAGGGTTTCGCCACCTTTGGTAATAAAGCTGATGGCCCATTGCCAGTTTTCTGCAGTTAAATTTCGATAGCAATAGGTTGTTTTTACTTCTTCAAAAGTTTTGGTGCCGATAAACCCATCTCCTGTACTGAGGGTCACCAACCATTGCACCAGCACATCCATACTCAACTCTAAAGGCTTGCGGCTTTCAAAAACCTGGTTGGTCAGTGCCGATCGCAGGGCCGCCGCTTCAATCAATTCCAGTGAATGCGTTGGCACAAAATAGATCTTGCTGGTAGCTCCCGGTTGATGGCCACTGCGCCCTGCTCGTTGGAGAAACCGTGCTACGCCTTTGGGGCCTCCCACTTGTATTACCGCATCCACGGGACGGAAGTCTACGCCCAGGTCAAGACTAGAGGTGCAAACTACAAGCTTCAATTTGCCATCATGAAGTGCCTCTTCTACCCAGCCCCTAACATCATTATCAATAGAGCCATGGTGCATGGCCATAATGCCGGCAAATTCTGGGTAGGCATTCAAAATATTGTGGTACCAGATTTCTGTTTGAGACCGGGTATTGGTGAATAATAGCGTGGTTTTATTTTTCCTGATGACGGGCACTACCTTATCGAGTAAATTAATGCCCAGGTGCCCTCCCCATGGGAAAGTCTCCACCTCATCGGGTAGGATAGACTCAATCACAATGTTTTTGGGAATAGAGGCTTTGACCATGGCAAGCTTTGCAGGCAGTGGGTTGCCCAGCAATACATCACGGGCTTGCTCAAGGTTACCAATAGTGGCAGAGATACCCCAAACCTTCATTTTGTAGCCATTAATGCTTTTCAGGCGGGAAAGTGCCAATTCTACCTGAACACCTCGTTTATTGCCTATGAGCTCGTGCCACTCGTCAACAATCATCCCCTTCATGTG
This sequence comes from Cyclobacteriaceae bacterium, assembly GCA_965227155.1. Lineage (GTDB taxonomy): Bacteria > Bacteroidota > Bacteroidia > Cytophagales > Cyclobacteriaceae > UBA6059. Next base: position 48,439 of record OZ245731.1, on the reverse strand, counting down.
CCTGAAATAATTGGCAGCATCTTTATGAGAAAGGAGTAGATGCAGGCTTTCGGGGGTAGTGATTAGACAATCAGGGGCATTCCTTTTTTGCTGCTGACGCTCAGAGGTTGTGGTATCACCTGTTCGTATAGCTATAGTCCATGGTATTTCCATCTCCCGGCACATCGCTTCCATGGCCAGCTTGATATCTTTTGCTAATGCACGCAGTGGTGTGATCCAGATGATTTTCAGGCCATCTTTTCTGGCTTTGCGGTAGTCATCAGGGTAGGTTTTGATGTGCTCCAACAGACAGGGAATCCAAAGGGCGTAGGTTTTTCCGCTACCGGTAGGTGCATTTAATAGACCGGAGTAGCCCTCAAGGTATTTTTGCCAGCAATCCAGCTGGAAATCAAATGGTTGCCAACCCTTTGATTGAAACCAATTTTTACCAATGGTGATAAGTTGATCATTGTCCATAAAGCTCCAGCAGCCCTTTTAATTCATCGAGGGTATTGGCTTCCTCCGGCTTTTTATCCTGCCGCCAGCGGAGGATCCTTGGAAATCGTACGGCTACCCCTGATTTATGGCGGGAAGATAATTGAATTCCTTCAAATGCAATTTCAAATACCTGGGTAGGGGTAACTGTTCTTACGGGCCCAAATTTCTCCTTTGTATTTTGTCGAACAAACCGGCTGACCTGTGTCAATTCCTTGTCTGTAAGCCCTGAATAAGCCTTGGCAAAAGGGATAAGTTCCTCATCTTTCCAGACGGCAAAAGTGTAATCGGAGAAAATATCGGCCCTCCGGCCATGGCCTTTTTGCGCATAAATCATCACTGCATCAATGGTCATGGGCTCAATTTTCCATTTCCACCAGTCACCCCTTTTTCTTCCATCAAGGTAAGGCGAGTCCAGCTTTTTGAGCATTAAACCTTCGGCAAAATAGCTGCGCGCGTCTCGCTGTTTTTGCTCCAAAGTACTCCAGCTGGCTTCTTCGAGTACTTCAGATGGCTGAATGGTAGGTAAATTGGCTTTTTCTATGAGTTCAAGAAGTTTCTCGCGACGCTTCCAAAGTGGCTCCTGCCTGAAGTCCCTGCCTTCAAACTCAAGCAGGTCATAAGCTTTGATGATCACCGGTGCCTCTTTCAATATTTTTTTAGTAAGGTTTTTCCGGCCAATCCGTTTTTGAAGTTTTGCAAAGGGCAGTGGCGCATTGTTTTCAAAAGGAAGTAGTTCCCCATCGATAACAGTGCCATCAGGGAAGGCATATTCCACATTTTCAAACTCCGGAAACTTATCTGTAAGCAGTTCTTCTCCACGCGACCAGAGGTAATACTGACCACCCCGGATAATCAACTGCGATCGGATACCATCCCATTTCCATTCAGCCTGCCAAGCCTCTATGCTACCCAAATCAGTCGGCGCCTGATCCAGGGCATAGGCCAGGTAAAAAGGGTAGGGACGGGAAAGGTTTTCTGCAGCATCTTCTTCAATGATGAGCTTGTTAAATGTGGTATTATCAGGGTTCCAGTCGCCCATAGTGCGATGGGCCAGCTTGCTCTTGTCTATTCCGGTGTACTCACTGATCGATCTTAAAATCAGGGTTCTGGAAGCCCCAACCCTGAATCCACCGGTTAATAGCTTAAAGAATACCAGCCTTTCATCCTTACTGATTTTTGCTAAGGCGGATTTGATACCTTCTTTACGTTCAGTCTCATCTTTACCCTTTAAGGATCTTAGATAGTTGATCCATTCAGTTAAAGACTTCTTTTCTGGATTCAGTGGAGGAGGTAATACCAGTGCCAATGTTTCAGCTAAATCTCCAACTACCTGGTAAGATTCTTCAAAAAGCCAGGGTGGCATTTGGGTAATATCGAGTACGACCTCTCGCAATTGACGGGTATTGATGATGCCTTTTGGCCTTTTGTGAGAAAATAAAGCCAATGCCCAAAGCTTGTCTTCATCAGTAGCATTTTGAAAATAGTGCATGAGCAATGACACTTTTTTTAGCGTCTTTGACGTATTTTCCAACCCTAGAAATAGCTCAGCAAAGTCTCTCATGCTTTAGGATAACTCTTACTTGCTTATAAAGTTAGCTGACTGATTTTTGATCTTTTGCTACAGACAAAAAAAGCCCGACAAATGCCGGGCTTTCAGGGTTTGGTTTACTTAAGAAAACTATTTCTTAATTTCTTCTTTGATCTTAGTGATGGTAATCTCCTTTTTCTCTACTTTCTCAATGATTTCTTTATCAATAGCACCATGAGTACCACCACCATAGATTTCACCAAGGATAGGAGCGATTACTAGGCCTACCAGACAGGTCAATTTGATCAAGATGTTCATCGAAGGACCGGAAGTATCTTTGAATGGATCACCCACTGTATCGCCGGTTACGGCCGCTTTGTGTGCATCAGAACCTTTGTAAGTCATTTCGCCATCGATCATCACACCTGCTTCAAATGATTTCTTAGCATTGTCCCATGCACCTCCGGCATTGTTTTGGAAGATCGCCCAAAGTACTCCTGATACAGCCACACCAGCCATATAAGAACCAAGTGCTTCAGGGCCCATAAGGAAGCCAATCAACAATGGAGCTACAATAGTGATAGCACCGGGCAGCATCATTTCGCGGATAGCCGCTTTGGTTGAAATGTCTACACATTTGCCATACTCAGGCTTGCCCGTGCCTTCCATGATGCCGGGAATTTCTTTGAATTGGCGTCTTACTTCTTTTACCATTTCCATGGCGGCCTTACCAACTGAGCGCATCGCCAGGGCAGAGAAAACAACAGGTACCATACCACCTACGAATAACGCAGCTAGCACATCCGCTTTGAAGATATTGATACCATTAATACCTGTGAAAGTTACATAGGCCGCAAACAGAGCCAACGCCGTTAAAGCCGCTGAAGCAATAGCAAAACCTTTACCAACAGCAGCTGTGGTGTTACCTACAGAGTCAAGAATGTCTGTACGCTCACGCACTTCTTTAGGAAGCTCACTCATTTCTGCAATACCACCGGCATTGTCAGCGATGGGGCCAAAAGCATCAATAGCCAGCTGCATGGCAGTAGTGGCCATCATGGCACTAGCAGCGATACCTACACCATAAAATCCTGCAAATTCATAGGCTCCCCAGATTGCAGATGCAAAAAGAAGGATAGGTGCAAAGGTAGAAATCATACCTGTAGAAAGTCCGGCTATGATATTGGTTGCTGCACCAGTTGATGAATTTTGTACGATATCCAGTACCGGCTTTTTGCCTAGCCCTGTATAATATTCAGTGAAGTAAGAAATTGCTCCACCAACAAAAAGACCAATCAATACAGCCCAAAATACGTTTAGCGAAGAAACATCTTTGATGCCCATGCCAAAGAAGTCCATTTGCATGGTAGCTGGCAACAATAGGTCAATAATAAAATAAGAAGCAATTGCTGTAAGAATGATGGCACCCCAGTTACCTTTATTTAAAGCACCCTGTACTTCAGCTTCTTTAGCACTGTTGTCAGAAATTTTGATGAACATGGTGCCAATGATTGAGAAAATAATTCCCAAACCAGCAATTACCAGAGGCAATAAGATTGGGCCAATACCATTAAACTCATCGGTAATAGAGCCGCCCATATCGCGGATTACATAGTTACCAAGCACCATTGATGCCAATACTGTAGCCACATAAGAGCCAAACAGGTCAGCACCCATACCTGCCACGTCACCTACGTTATCGCCCACATTATCGGCAATGGTGGCAGGGTTTCTTGGATCATCCTCGGGGATGCCTGCTTCTACTTTACCTACAAGGTCAGCGCCTACGTCAGCTGCTTTGGTATAAATACCACCACCTACACGAGCAAAAAGTGCGATAGACTCAGCACCCAGCGAAAAACCTGCAAGTGCTTCCAGTACGATGGTCATGTCATCTACAGATGTCCATTGACCACCCATAAACCATGAAAACAATAGGATGAATAGCACGCTCAGTCCGAAAACAGCCAGACCGGCAACTCCTAATCCCATCACAGTACCACCTGTAAATGAAACTTTTAGCGCTTCGGGTAAGCTTGTGCGAGCCGCTTGTGTTGTTCTTACATTGGCCGCTGTTGCGATCCGCATTCCGATATTGCCCGCAAGAGCAGAGAAAACGGCGCCTATTACAAAGGCGACTACTATAAACCAGTGGGTAGTTTCTACTAAAGTGGAAATTACACCCAATAATATACCGGCTACTACTACGAAAATAGCCAGTACTCGATATTCAGCACTCAAGAATGCCAATGCGCCTTCCCGAATATGATCGGCAAGGTCTTTCATTTTTTGATCACCCGCATCCTGCTTATTAACCCACTGTGATTTTACGATCATCACAAGAATCCCAACAAGGGCTAATACCGGCACTGTATATATTAAATAACTCATGATTTAGATTGATTTTTGAAAAGATGTGCAAAGATATTCTTTCGGGCCTTTTTTAAAAATCTTATCTGTAAAAGTATGAATGGAAGGATTTTTAAAATTTGAACCGTAGAAAATTGAATTATTTTTGAAATGATTGCAATAGACTAATCCTGCAATTCGTCACCTACAAACTGCGTATCAATTTCCTGTGCATTATAGCCTTGATCTGTCAAATAGCGGGCAAATATGGAAGCATATCCGTGGGTTACATAAATATTGGAAGCTCCTGTAGCTTTTACGGCCTTCAGTAGGCCGGGCCAGTCAGCGTGATCAGACATCACAAAGCCATGCCCTGACCCCCTTCTTCTTTTGATTCCTCTGATATTCATCCAACCCGATACAGAGGCCGTTTCATAAGGCTGGAACTTATTCATCCATGAAGTACCAATGGATCCACCTGTTGTGATAATTAGCTGTTCTTTATAATCATCTTTATGAATGGAAGGATCTACCCTGGTGTAGGCAGGTAATTGAGCCCCATTCTTCTCCAAAGCCTGGTTAACGTTGTATATGGCGCCATGCACAAATACTTTTCCAATATTGTGATCGATAGCCTTTAAGAGGCGTTGCGCTTTGCCAAGTGCATAAACAGTGATAATACTTGTTTTGCCAGCCTCCTGATTGCTTCTCCACCAATGGTTGATTTCACTGATGATTTTTTCCTGCCTTTCCCATTTGAATACCGGTAAGCCAAAGGTGGATTCGGTAACAAAATGGTCGCAGGCTACTGGTTCAAAGGGTTGTGAGAGACCATCTGCTTCCAGTTTGTAGTCGCCTGAAATAACCCACCGCTCTCCCTTGTAGTCAAGACAAACCTGCGCTGCACCATAGATATGACCTGAGGGATGGAGGCTTATTGATACACCGTTGACTTTGATGGGCTCGTTATAATTGAGGGTATGTAGCTTTATATCTTCTCCCAACCGTTGTTTTAGAATTTCTGAAGAATGAGCATGAGCCAGATAGCCACCCATACCAGGCCTGGCATGGTCTGCATGGGCATGGGTGATAACTGCCCTTTGAACCGGTTTCCAGGGATCGATATACAGACCTGCTTTCTCGCAGTAGATGCCTTTTTCGGTAAATTGAATTAGCGGTTTAGGCATCAGATCTGTTTTGGCTGGTGGTCCGGCTTAGCGTAGGAGAGGCGACTCAATTTTTGTGTTACATGATAACTATCCAGGCCGCTTACTGTCACTATTCCTGCCTTTTCTAAATCCACAAATCCATCAGTATGCAAGCAATGATCAGCAATATCCAGGAGTACGATTTCCCCGATTACTAAATGTGTTCCATTTAACTCAATATCTATTTTTTGTCGGAACTCAAGCCCAATCTTAATAGGAGATTCTTTAACGAATGGAGCTTCAAATTGCCCTATAAATTGAGGCGTAAACCCACAGGCTTCAAATTCATCTTTATCCCATCTGGCAGAGGTATGATGGGCTGCCACATGAAAATCAGTGGTAAAATGATTTAGGGTGTAGGATTTTGTTTCGAGGATATTTTCAAGACTGTCTCGTGTTACCGTATGGGGTCTAAAAACAATGCCCATCAACGGGGGATGGGCACCTATATGCATGATTTGCGTAAATATAGCCAGATTGTTAATTCCCTGAGAAGATCTGCTTCCAAGCAATGAAGCACTTTTAAAGCCCGTCACACTATTGATGAGGTTCCTTCTAAAATATTGATCGGCTATCTCAATGTCGTGAGATTGAAATACAGGCATGATTAAATACTTATAGCCTCATCGATAGAGTCGCAGTATTTTATGTCTAACTGCTCGATTATATTTTCAGGATACCTTTCTACCAACTGGTGTTTGGCAATCATTACTGCTTTCTTAAACCATCCAATATCGGGAAGTATTTTCCTATGTTTGGTAAGGCCATATTCCAGCATATCCCTTTTCCAATGAATAAAGTACCATTCCATACTCGGTTGATGAAATGTGCGTAAGGAACGTTTGTCAAAAATGAATTTCTCATACTTACCATCTTTCACGATCTCACCGATGGTTAGAAAAGTCTCTTTAAAAAATTCGATCGGTACGTACTCCTCTTGAAGGCTGCATACTAGAATACCAGCCTTTTTGTTAGTGTATACCGTCGCAAATCTTGAAGAATAAGCCTCGTTAAAGCCTTGTTTGTTTAATGTATCCTCTTGTAGTGCTTCCATGGTATTTAGGATCGGGTACTAATTTTAGTTATAAAAACTCATTCTAGTGATAACTTTTGTTTCTTCCCTGCTTGTCAGTCTTTACTTCTTTATCAAAAGAATCCAATCGGTTCTCTAGTTTACTTGCATAATCAATAGTGGTTTTTATCATTTCAGTTTGAGCTTCAATTTGCTCTTTGAGATAAGATAGCTCTTTATTGAGATTCTGAATCTTCTCTTCATACTCCTTAGCTAACTTCTCTTTGGCTAGCCTTTCTTTTGCTAGCTCTTCTTTAAAAATCAAAAAAGATTCTGGTACTACTGCCATATACAATTAGCTTACTTATAAATCAACAATTTACTGTAATACGTAATTGTTTTCAACTACAAAGATTTAATAGATGACATACCTCCATCTACATGGATAACCTGGCCTGTGATCCAGCCTGACTTTTCGGACAACAGAAATGTAGCCATAGCTGCCAATTCCTGCGGTGTTCCCACACTTCCAAGAGGGTGGCGTTTTTCTGATGCCTTTCGCTTTTCTTCGGTAGAAAGCAAGTTAGATGCCAGTGGTGTATCTGTCAGTGAAGGCGCTACAACATTGACCCTGATTTTCTGAGGCGCTAATTCAGCAGCCAGGGATCTGCCTAGGCCTTCCACTGCACCTTTGGCTGAGGCCACTGAGGCATGAAAACTCAAACCTTGCTGCACCGCCACTGTACTGAACATCACCACACTGGCATGGCCGGACTTTTTGAGCTTCCCGTGTATAGATTGAATCACCTTTACAGCGCCTAGAAGATTAACCCTGAAATCATTTTCAAAATCTTCAGTTTTCAGACGGTTGAAAGGTTTTAGGTTGATGGTACCGGGGCAATAAACCAGGCCATCGATACTTTCTGGTAAATCATCCAATGCAGATACCTCTCCATTGATATCCAACTCTATGAAATTTGCAGAGGTATCTTTTAACTCATCAGATTGCTTTCGGGAGGTTGCATATATGGTTGCTCCTTCCGATTCCAATTGCTTTACGATTTCAAGACCTATTCCAGAACTTCCTCCAATCACTACTATCGTCTTTCCTTCGAATTGCATTATAGTTGTACGTTTGCGTTTATGTAATTCAAAAATTCATTCTTCACATTATCCTCGGTAAACCGCCCTGAAAAATGAGCCGTACCGGTTTTGCTATTGGTATCGCCTACACCTCTGGATGACACACACATATGGTTGGCATCAATCACCACACCTACATCCTCAGTATTTAATGCCTTTTTCAATTCTTCAGCAATCTGTACTGTAAGGCGCTCCTGCACCTGTGGTCTTTTGGCATAGTACTGCACAATACGGTTGATTTTAGATAGGCCGATCACCTTACCTGATGACATATAGGCCACATGGGCTTTGCCATAAATAGGAACGAAATGGTGCTCGCAGTGTGAGTAAAATGTAATGTCTCTTTCTACCAGCATTTCGCGATAGTTGTATTTATTCTCAAATAGCCTCACCTTAGGTTTATTAGCCGGATTCAATCCTGAGAATACTTCTTTTACATACATTTTGGCTACGCGCATAGGTGTACCTCTTAGGCTATCGTCCTCCAGGTCAAGACCTAATATTTGCATGATTTCTTTGAAATGTTTGGCGATAAGCTCCATTTTCAGCTCATCATCCATTTCGAAAGCATCTGCCCTCAGGGGCGTTTCATAAGAAGAGGCTACATGGTCATCGCCCAAATCATCAAAGTTCAATTCTTCTTCAAGCTGGGTATTCAACGAAGTTTCTTTCTGTTTCATAGAGTGTAATTTTGAGATCATACTGCGCTTCTATTTTTTTTCGCAATATGTCGTAGATCGTAATGGCAATATTTTCTGCAGTCGGATTCAATTCAGCAAATTCTGCTGTATCGAGGTTTAAATTTTTGTGATCAAACTTGTCGGTAACATGCTCCTTGATGATATCACTTAATACTTTCATATCATACACATATCCGGTTTCAGGATCAGGCTCTCCGGTTACTTTAACGAATAGCTCGTAGTTGTGACCGTGATAATTCGGATTATTACATTTACCGAAAATTTCCTGATTCTTTTCATCCGACCAATTTGGATTGTGTAATCTATGTGCGGCGTTAAAATGCTCTTTTCTATATACTGATACCTTCATGGCAAAAATTTATACTCTCAAATGATCTAACAATCGAAAAATAATGCTTTGAGTTTCAAATCAAATAACAAACATGTTGAAAGATATTTTTGTTTAACGAAATAAATTAAAAAATTAAACAAAATTTTCATGCAGTACGATGTTGCCATCATTGGAACCGGAATGGGCTCATTATCAGCAGGTGCGCTTTTAGCCAGAGATGGTATGCGTGTTTTGATGCTGGAACAAAACTGGATTCCCGGAGGCTGTACCAGCTCGTATTGGCGGAAAGGGTTTGTCTTTGAAAGCGGTGCTACTACGCTGGTTGGGCTGGATCAAAATATGCCATTGCAGTATGTATTATCGAAAACCAATATTCCTATCAAAACCCGGAAGCTTGACCTTCCAATGCAGGTGCATATGCCGGGCTTGGGGGTGATCAATAAATATCAATCCCTTGATCAATGGATTGAGGAGGCGGAAAAAAAGTTTGGTAAAAAAGGGCAGAGGGCATTTTGGGAGTTTTGTTTCAAGATCAGCAACTTCGTCTGGAATACAAGTATCAAACAGCGCCAGTTTCCACCTACGCGCATCAATGATTTATGGTCTGCGGCTCAAAATGTTTCTTTAGATCAACTAAAGTTCGCCCGGTATGCTCTCGTATCCATGGAGGGTTTGCTCAGGAAATATGATTTATTACAGAATGAAAAGTTTGTCAGGTATGTAAATGAACAGCTTTTGATTACAGCTCAAAATTATCTGACAGAGGTAAATGTGCTCTTTGGTGCTACAGCATTGTGTTACACAAATTATGATAATCATTATGTAGATGGAGGGTTGATTAATCTCGTAAAGCCTTTTGTGACATACATTGAGCAAAATGGAGGAAAGGTAATACTACGTGATGGCGTGGAATTGATCGAAAGGCAGCAGCAATATCAGATTCGTACAAAGAAAGGACAATATCAGGCCGAATATCTCATATCGGGTATACCTGTCAATAATACGCTCACACTTTATCCTAATGGCTATAGCCAGCATATTTCTAAAAAACTGATGCAATCGGGGCAGTTGAATAGTGCATTTCAAATGGGTATTGGGTTTAAACCTCACAGAACATTTGATTCCATTCATCATCAAATTCATTTAGATACACCTTTAAGTCAAACCGGTTCAAATAGCATATTTGTAAGCCTGAACCACCCTGAAGATACCACCCGTACGGATGAAACGGGCATGTGTGTGGCTTCCGTAAGTACTCATATCCCGGACCCTGCCTACAATCAGATTGATGCTGAACCCATAGTGCGGGAGATTTTTGAAGCCCTTGAAAAGTATAATTTCGTAAAGCGGGAAAATATTGTGTATAGCCACAACTCAGGGCCCAAATCATGGATGAAATGGACCGGCCGGGCTTTTGGTTTTGTGGGAGGGTACCCACAGTTTATGTCGGTCAAGCCCTGGCAAATGCTGGACGCACGGCTGGATGGTCACAAAGCTTACCAATGTGGTGATACGGTGTATCCTGGTCAGGGAATACCCGGTACTACCTTAAGTGGCATTATAGCCTATGAGAAGCTAAAAGCGGATTGGCTTTAAAGCTATTCTAATCATAGCAAGCTTCGCAGACTACATTTTTGGGCTGTTTGCCATCAATTAAATCGCCAAACCATTCGAAAAGGGAAATATTCCCGGACTGGGTTGTGTAAAAGCCATCTCTGATGATGATGCCATGATGCGACCCTGAATCAATATAATATTGAAACTCGGGTAATGACTCAGCTATATATTTGTGGTTCTCCAAAATGGTTTGTGCTACTGGAATATCTTTAACACCAAGTTGACTCAAAAAGAAAGCTTGCACACCATCATTCGCCGCATTGTATTGGCTCAGGCTGAGATTTTTGTTTCCTCTGGCTGCCCACAGGTAAAAATTTTCATGTGTTGGGAGCATTGTAGTATCACGGTCAGGAAAGGCTGCTGCTATGAGCGCATCAGCACCCCATAATTTGAAGAGGTCTGAAACCCTATCCGACTTGTATCCTCCAGAGGCATCACCTATTTGTATCACTGTAGCTTCCCTGTATCGGTCTGAAAGTAGGGCTGCATATACCGGGGAGGCAATAGAACCAGCGCTTACTCCTGTCACAATGATTTCCTCAGGTTGCTCAATTAACGAATCGAGCCATGCCAGCGCTGTGGAGGCATTGACATAGCCTTTATGATTGATCATGATGGTAGAATCAGAATCTGTATCCTGATAATCAGCAACGGCATTCCCTAAATGTGTATCAGCGGTGCAGTAGGGCAGCATAAGCATAGTATAATCGGCCACCGGGTTTTTAGAATTATCAAGGTCAAATATTCCTTGCCAGCTGGCGCCTGTAATGCCCTCATTGTGGAGGCCGGGATTATCGATACTATCAATGACAAAAGGTGAATGCGTGAGTGTTTTGAGTTGTGGATTACAGTTTTCAAAAGACCAGCAAGCACCACCACCATCAAAATAGACCAGGATTTTCCTGGGATCACCCGGCTTAAAATAATAAGCATAAGGAGTACCTGTAGAGCAGATAGTTTCCCCACCGGGCTCAATCCTGTTCCATCCCTGGTTAAAACCGGCAAATGGATCCGAATCTTGCTGGGGTTCAGTTTGAGGCTGGCAGCCAAAAAAGGTCAAAAATGCAATGATGAATAGTGCGTAAAGACTTTTATACATTTTAGTAAGATTGGGATGATTATATAGGCTTTCAAATTAACGGATCTTAAACATTTAATGAAATATTGGCTTCTTACAATATCTCATAATCATCTTCGTCTATCAATTCAAAAAATACACATCTTGCCTATTCATGCTTGTCATTAAATATTTAAAAATGCTTTTCTGGTCCATTTTAATTCTTGTAGTAATACTAATCATTGGAGGCATCTTGTTCGTAAATCTCAGCCCGGAGTTTGGGGGTAAGATTTCCGAAGAAAAGAAGCTTGAGTACGCCAATAGCGGCTATTACAAGGAAGGGAAATTCATCAATCCGATAAAAACGGAGATGAATATGAGTTTTAACATTTTCATGAGCATCCTCAGGGATTATATCAGGGGAATTCCTAATCAGAAACCGGCAAATCCAATAGAAGTACTGGAACCTGACCCGGCTCTCATTCAAAAGGAAGCCGACACTATAAAGCGTATTACCTGGTTTGGCCACTCTGCTTTTTTACTTGAATTGGCCGATAAAAAAATATTGATCGATCCGATGTTTGGCAGTTCTCCGAGTCCTATTTCATTTATGGGGACTAAGAGGTTTACCGAAGGTCTGCCGCTGGAAGTGGATGAACTGCCGGAAATTGATGCTGTAGTACTTTCACATGATCATTATGACCACCTGGATTATGGCTCTATCATGAAGCTTAAGTCTAAGGTAAAAGCATATTATGTGCCTCTTGGCGTAGGAGCACACCTCAAGGCATGGGGCATTCCAGACAGCAGCATCTTTGAGCTCAACTGGTGGGAGGAGGCCAGCGTAGGTGAAATTATGCTGGTAGCTGCGCCGGCACGACATTTCTCTGGTAGAGGATTAACTGATCGCTTTTCCACCTTCTGGAGTGGTTGGATCATTCAGGCCCCGGATTACAAGCTATTTTTCAGTGGTGATGGAGGCTATGGGCCGCATTTCAAGGAAATTGGAGAAAAATATGGCCCTTTTGATTTTGCCATGTTGGAATGTGGGCAGTATGACCGCCGATGGTCCGAAATCCACATGATGCCCGAAGAATCTGCACAGGCAGCCAGGGATGTACAGGCAAAAATTGCCATGCCCATTCATTGGGGCGCTTTTGTATTGGCTTTGCACAGCTGGTACGATCCACCCTCCAGGTTTGGCAAAACGGCTGATTCGCTTGGTGTCAATACAGTATATCCAAGAATAGGGGAGGTGCTGGATTTTGCGAATATTGAGGAAAGGGTTGATCGGGATATACAAAATACCTGGTGGGCCAAATTAATGACCAAGGAATAAGCCTGCATTGTCAGCTTTAATACAATCCTGAAACTTAAAAATTCTTACCGGCAAATTAGCCTGATATAAATTGGCTGGTTCACCGTATTGCTATTGATTTGCATTGAGAAAGGATTGGGCCATGCAATTTTTAGAAATAGAGGAAAAAATTAATGAGTACAAAGCCAGGGGGCTAAAGCTTTTTACCAGTAGTAGCTTTCAGACCCACAGCCTGGTGATGCTCCATATCCTGAGTCGTATTGATAATACCATACCCGTGTATTTTCTCAATACCGGTTATTTGTTTCCTGAGACTGTGCAATTTAGGGATGAGGTGTCTGATAAATTTGGTTTGAAGGTGTTGGAGCTAAAGTCAGCTACACCAAAATCTATGCAAAGGACACCCGATGGGAAGCTCCTTTTCACAACCGACCCGGATTACTGCTGCTACTTAAACAAGACCCAACCCATGGAAACAGTGCTGGCGTCTCATGATGTATGGATCAATGGTATCCGTGGTGATCAATCGAAAGTGAGGCAGGCAATGAAGGTAGAGCAACCGGCACCCTTCGATACCATACGATTTCATCCAATGCTCGACTGGTCAGCCAAAGCAATTTTTGCCTACATCAGAGAGTATGACCTGCCACGGCACCCACTGGAGGCCAAGGGTTACGTAAGCATAGGTTGTGAGCCTTGTACGCGAAAATTTGATGCTGATATGGTGGAAAGAGAAGCCCGATGGTTTGGGCTAAACAAGGTAGAGTGTGGTTTGCATACAGATTTGGTAAAGAATTAGTCATATTAAGGCTGCAGATTAGAAGTATTTTTCTGAAAGAATAAAACTAGAACAGATGAAGGTATTGGTAACAGGCGGAGCAGGATATGTTGGTACGGAGCTGGTTGCAGCACTTGCTCAGATGCCTGCGGTCGATGAAATATTGGTATACGACAATCTTCAAAAAGCGAGCTATACCTTTTTTCTGGGCAGTGCATTTCCTAATCCCACAAAGATTAAGTTTATCGATGGTGATATCCTGGATAGCAGGAAGTTTCGCAAAGCCCTGGATGGAGTGCATACTATTTTTCACCTTGCCGCCAAAGTGACCACACCTTTTGCCAATATGGATCCGCATTATTTTGAGCAGGTCAATCACTGGGGTACAGCAGAAGTGGTCTATGCTGTCGAGGAAAGTGATATAGAGCAATTTATATTTTTGAGTAGCAGTAGCGTGTATGGTTCTTCACCTTTGCATGCCACCGAAGAAACCGAGCCTAATCCACGAACCTTTTATGGTATTTCAAAAATGCGGGCAGAGGATCATGTAAAGCGCCTGCAGGATAAAAAGCGGGCCATCATTTTGCGCAGTGGCAATGTATTTGGCTATAGTAAAAGCATGCGCTTTGATGCTGTGATCAACCGCTTCATGTTTGATGCCAATTTCAATAATCGAATTTCAATTCATGGCAATGGGAAGCAACACCGTGGATTTATCCATGTGGAAACACTGGTGCACATTCTTAGTCAGATGATTGCAGTAGAGGTTCCCAATGGTATATACAACCTGGTAGAAAAGAATTTATCCATCCTTGATATAGTTGATGTTTTAAAGGAATTGTATCCCAACCTGGAATACATGTTTATTAATCAGCATATGAAACTGCGGGAGTTGCAGGTATCTACAGAATCAAAGCTTTATGAGCATATAAAGCCAATTGAAACTAGAAGTCTCTCTCAGGAATTGGCTGATTTTAAGGCGAAGTTTACTTTTTAGGATTGAATATTTTTAAATTAATTATTTTAATATAAAGTACAATATATATTAAAATAATTACCTACCTTACTTGTGTTTTAATTTGTTATAATATGATATTCATGAACGATTTATGAAGTAAGTAAAAGATATAAATCAAAATGTTCGATGAAGGAATAACACTATCAATTACCTACGATTTATTAATTGTATGTTCATGTTCTGGATATCTTAAGAAAGATAAATTTTTTCGATAAGTAAAAATTGAAATAAATGAGTACTCTGTACATTACAAGAGAATAATGTTTTAAATAAAGTAATGACTATTTGTATAAACATATAGTTTATGGACATGTTTAATTGGATATATATTTTTTTTGCTGCTGGCAGTTGCTTGGCCATTTCTGCATGTGGAGATGACAATGAAGGCGGCATTCATAGAATATGTGAGCTTTCAACAGATCAAGAAATCCTGGATAGGCAAGGAAGGATTTATTTACACACAAGTGCACTCGAAGACTTTTATTACATAGGTGATCCCGATCTTGAAGGTACGGGGTATATCCCATGTAATATGGAAGAATTTAATTTTAAAGTCGATGATCTTGTAATCTTCAGTGGCGAAATCAGAAGGGCTTTTCAAGGTGAGGATGAGGATCCATATGACCCACTATTTGATGGTATTGTACTTTACTCAATTGAAATTGTAAAAAACTAAAAAATGAAAACACTTAATGGCATTACTTTTTGTATCCAATTAGTGAGTGTTTTACAAGTACAAATACTAAAAAGTCATGATGACCGACTTACGGCAATTCTTTCTCATTATGAGACTATTCTGATTAACCCAATTTCTTTTCTAGCGGAGATTAATGAAGGTGTCTGCATTGAACAAATAGATTTTATCTGAGTGATTATCTCTTAATACTAGTACTTTAATATCGGGTACATATTATGTATATATCGATATAGAAGGTAAAAAAGAAATAAAGATTTTGATTGTTGAATAAATTTGTTTTATGCGATTTCGAGGTTGCGCATTTGCTTTTATCATAATTTTCCTTGAGTCTTCTTTCTTATTTGCACAAAAGGAGGCCCAGAATTGGTTATTTGGCAATGGATTGATGCTTTCTTTAGAAAGTGACTCCTTTAGAATTAAAATTGAAGGTGAAATAAATGTCAATGAAGGGTCAGCAGTCCTTTCTGATGCAAAAGGCAATCTGCAATTATATTCTGATGGGGTGAGTGTATGGGATAATTCCCATCAGGTCATTGAAAACGGATTATCTTTAAACGGATCTGATCCACCTAAACAATTAAGTACACCAAGACAGGGTGCGGTATTTCTAAGGAACTCTGAAGATATTATAACATTAATCAGTCAAGGAAAGCAGGCAGATGGTAGTAATATTCTGGAATACCACAGAATTACTGGTCGAGCTCCGTATAAAATATTAAGTAGAAATAACCTTATCCATAGCAATGATTTTGGTGCCACTGAGGCTAATTCCAGTGAAGGTATGGCAACGGTAGAGATAAAGGACTGTGCTAGCAGAGAATACTGGCTTATAGCAGGTAAAAATGATGATCCTGGGTCAGTTTTTGTATATAAAGTGACTGAAGATACTGTCTTATTTAATACGAAAATATTTTATGGTGGTGATCAACCAATCCGTTATATGAAATTTAGTCCAAATGTAAATAAGCTGGTAATCATAGAAGGTATTTTTGATGAAGATGCACAAAGATCTGTATGGTTAATGGATTTTGATCCACAATTAGGTTTGATTAGTTCATCTCAAGAAGTTCTTCATGATGTTGGTGAGGTTTTTCTTTCTTCAGCAGAGTTTTCAACTAATAATAGGTATTTATATCTGGGCTTAGATAAAATTTATCAATATGATATACAATTGAATACTTTCAACGATGTAATTCCCGGTAAACCTGATGACATGCAATTATTTAATGAGAATGAATTACTTTTAATTTTCGGAAGTTCGTTAGGTATAATCAAGGATATAAACGTTGAAAGTATTGGTTCAATTCAAATTGTGTCCTTGACCAATGAAATCAGCTCTAGACTGAGGAGAGGTTTCCCAATTTTCCCAGCATCTTTTTTTAACTATAATTTAATAGCCGATGGAGGTGAAGATAAACAATTGTGTGAAGGTGAAATCATGCATTTAGGAAACGAATCTCGAGGTGATCATTTTAAATGGACACCTGAAACACATTTGGATAATCCTTTCTTGGCAAATCCTTTATTTAAATATCAAGGAGATATTAATGAACCTGAAATAATTACCTATGTAATTGAATCAAGAATTGGAAGTCTTAATCAATGCGATACTGTTAAGGTCACTGTATACCCAGAAATAGATCGATCAATACTTGGACCCAATTCTGTTTGTCCTGGGGAGGAAAACATTTACAGCTTTAATCCGGTTGAAGGTTATTCTTACAACTGGCAGGTAGCTAATGGTAATGATCGACAAATATCGGAAAAGGAAATTGCAGTGCAATGGTCCTCAGAGCCAGGTTTCGGGCAAATCGACTTAATAGCCAGTTCCATCAATGATATATGTAATGATGATACGGTTTCATTATCTGTTCAGATAAATGTTGAAATTGATACGCCCATTCCTGTAGGGCCGGATTCACTCTGTGTTGATTTAGAAAACCCAGTAAATTTTAGTACGTGGTACAGGCCTGATGCTACATATATATGGAATGTCGAAAATGGAAATATAACTTCTGGACAGGGAGAATCCTCAGTAATGGTAAATTGGTTAGATGAGGGACCCTATTCAATCGGATTGGAGGAGGTCATTGTTACACAGGATACTATTTGCTTTGGGGCATCACCGATTTTAGAGGTAAATCTCATTGAGGATAATTCATTTATTGATCTCAACTTAGTAACTGTG
Source organism: Cyclobacteriaceae bacterium (assembly GCA_965227155.1). Taxonomy (GTDB): domain Bacteria; phylum Bacteroidota; class Bacteroidia; order Cytophagales; family Cyclobacteriaceae; genus UBA6059. The sequence continues at coordinate 31,017 of OZ245731.1, read as the reverse complement.
GATACTTCTACTGATGAGTCCATTTTATTATCATGGGAGAGTTTTAATGATCTACCCAATGATAACCTGATAGGCATTTGGAGATCGGTGCTTGGTATAGATGATTTTGAGTTATTGGCGGAAGTTTCACCTACCCAAAATGCTTATCGCGATATGGACGTTTCGCCAGAAAACAACGCCTATAGTTACCATCTAAGTCAAAATTCATGGTGTAATAACCTAGTCACCTCACTTACCCATAATTCTATCCATTTGCAACGCAGTGAAATAAATAACCAGGAAATAGAGCTGTTATACAATCCTTATACAGCCTGGCTTGATGAAGGCTATGATGTGCTGATTTTAACTAAGAATATCTCAGGTGAGCCGTATAGAGTCTGGGATCAGGCTCCATCAAATTCTTCACCACTTGTGGTTGAAGGCTTGCCAGTTGCTAATGAGTACTATTTCAGGGTAGGGGCTAAACGGGATAACGCTTTAGTATCCTGGTCTAATGAAATTGGAACTGATTTCAACCCACCTTTGAACATCCCAAATGTTTTTACTCCTAATAATGATGGGACAAATGATATTTTTGATTTTCCTAATCTTGAATATTACCCTGAAAACATTCTTAAAATATTTGATCGTTCAGGCAATGAAATAAATACCATAAATAATTATGAAGGGAAGTGGGATGGAGCACAATTGGCTTCAGGTTTATATTATTATCATTTTAAAGAATTAAGAAATGGCTTGTCATATAATGGCTGGTTTAAAATACTGAGATAAGATGGATTACAAAAAAATCATTCTATTCATGATCGTATATGGTGGAGCATATACCCTCTCCACCGCACAAAGTATGATAGGATTAGAGTTGCTTGGCAATGGAGGTTTTGGTTCTTTAAATTATATGCGAGATTTGAATTTAGAAGAGGGTAAGAAAAATTATTTCAGCTATAGGGTTGGTATAGGTGTAGATCCGTTTGATAATGGCATTAATGAATCATTTTCATTATTTCTGCCCCTTTCAATTCATTATACTTTATGGAATCATCTTGAGGTAGGCTTGGGTCTAACACCTTATACCCACGATGTAAGGTCGGTAGAGAATGGTCAATTAAAAACTAAAACTGAGATTCGTACAATTCTATTTCCAAGTTTAGGCTATAGAACAAATTTGGGAAGGCAATGGGTATTTAGAGCCAACTTTACACCTATTCATTCGCTTCACCAAGATGCAGATGAGTGGTTGATCCCGTGGATAGGGATTATGTTTGCAAGGAAGATAGGTGCGGGTAAATAAAGCAACAAAAAAGCCCCCTATCAATTAATAGTGGGCTTTTCTTAAAATTCTTCTGGTTTACTAGCAGTATTCCTCAAACACCTGCACAAGGTGGTTGGCGATCATTTCGGCTGTTCGGCCTTCTATGTGATGTCTTTCTACAAAATGCACCAATTCACCATCTTTAAATAAAGCAATAGAAGGTGAGCTGGGAGGGTAGGGTAGTGTAAACTCCCGGGCTTTGGCTGTCGCATCCTGATCCACACCGGCAAAAACAGTGGCAAGATGGTCAGGTTTGTTACTGCTTTGCTCAAGGGCCATTTTCACGCCAGGCCTTGCAGAACCGGCTGCACAACCACAAACCGAGTTGATTACGATCAATGAAGTGCCTTTATGATCATTTAAATGTTCTTCTACCTCAGCAGCGCTTTTTAGCTCAGTAAAACCTGCACTGGTCAGGTCTGTGCGCATGGGGGCAACTAATTGCTCTGGATACATATCTATAATTTTATAAGGTCTGTAATAATTTATTCTAGTAGTTCTATAAAAATCCTAATTCCAGTTTGGCCGTCTCAGACATCATTTCAGGGGTAAATGGCGGATCAAAAGTAATTTCAACGTCTACGTCATTTACTTCTTCTATAGCCGACACTTTCTCTTTCACCTCATTTGGAATTGATTCAGCTGCCGGACAAGCAGGTGATGTCAATGTCATCAAAATGTGCACATTATTCACAGGAAATAGGTTAACCTCGTAGATTAGGCCCAGTTCATAAATATCAACTGGAATCTCCGGATCATAAACCTCTTTGATTGCATTGATGACTTTTTCTTTGAGCTGTAGGTCTCTTTTTTCCTGTTCTTCCATGGTATTAAGCTTTAGCGTCCTTTTTAGAGCCAAGGGCCAGTGCATATAGTTTCATCTGCTTGATCATAGCGGCAAATCCGTTACTGCGCTGAGTGCCAATGAATCTTTGCATACCAATCTTTTCGGGAAAGAAAAGGTCAGCATCCAGCACTGATTTAGATGGCTGATTTGAAAATACCCTTACCAATAAACTCACAAGGCCTTTGGTAATAGCAGTATTTGAATCCGCTTCAAATTGAATATTGTCGTCATGCTCCTTAGCAGTAAGCCAAACTTTTGACTGGCAACCCTTTACGATATTATCTTCGGTTTTGTCCGCTTCGGGCATCGCAGGAAGCTTTTCGCCTAGCTCCATAAGATAGGATAATGTCATTTCCATATCCCCATCGAGCATGGCAAACTCCTCTATGATCTCATTTTGTATGTCTTCTACAGATTGGCTCATTTTCTAAGTTTATTGACAATCGTATTTAGACTCTCAACGAAATAATCAATTTCATCTAAAGTATTGTAAACAGCAAATGATGCCCTGGCCGTTCCCTCTATACCATATCGATCCATGAGCGGTTGTGTACAATGGTGCCCCGTTCTGATGGCTATGCCTCGTGCATCAAGCATCATCCCCAGATCAAAAAAATGAATATCATCAATTGTAAATGAAATCACACTGATTTTATTGGGTGCCTTGCCCACAGGCTTATAGCCATCAATTTGCTCTAGTTGCTTTTGTCCGTGCACCAATAGGTCATGCTCGTGACTTGCCATCGCTTTTTTGCCATAATGGCGGATGTAATCAATGGCAGTTTTGAAGGCAACTACATCAGCAATATTGGGTGTACCGGCTTCAAACTTATATGGGATGTCATTGTAAGTGGTTTTTTCGAAGGAGACATCCTTGATCATTTCACCTCCACCCATGTAAGGCGGCATGGCTTCAAGTATTCTCCTTTTGCCATACAGAAAACCTACACCAGTAGGGCCATACATTTTATGGGCTGAGCTGGCATAAAAATCGCAATCAAGGTCCTGTACATCAATTTCTTCATGTGCTGAAGCCTGAGCACCATCTACCAGAACTTTAGCACCGGCGGCATGTGCTTTTTGCACAATTTCCTTTATTGGGTTGATAGTGCCTAGCGTATTTGACACATGAACTATCGCAACGATTTTGGTTTTTTCAGATAGCAGGGATTCAAATGCTTGAAGGTCTAATACGCCTTGTTCATCTAAAGGAATGACCTTCAAAGTAGCCCCTCTTTCTTCACAAATCAACTGCCAGGGTACAATATTGGAGTGATGCTCCATGGCCGAGATAATTACCTCGTCACCGGTAGTCAGAAATTTTCTTCCAAAACTACTTGCTACAAGGTTGATGCTTTCTGTGGTGCCCTTGGTCAGAATTACTTCTTCTGCCTCAGGTGCATTGATAAAGGCTGCTACCGCCTTTCGGGTTTCCTCAAAGGCTGCAGTTGCCCGCTCAGCCAGTGTATGGATTCCCCGGTGGATATTGGCATTGTCATATTTGTAGTAATGATCCAACGCATCAATAACCGCCTGCGGTTTTTGACTGGTGGCAGCATTATCAAAATAGATAAGCGGTTTCCCATTTACCTGCTGATGCAAAATGGGAAATTCCTGTCTTATTTGGTTTACATTAAAACTTACCTGTGCTGTAGTTTCAGCCATTATGGAGTAGTCTTTTTGAAAGAAGCTGATCTAAATGATCTCTGAGAGGATCGATGGTGATCTTGCTCAATGTATCGTTGGCAAATGCGTATAAAAGCATTGCCTTGGCTTCCTGTTCGCCGATTGCTCTGGCCCTCAGGTAGAATATGGCTTCCTCATCCAGCTGTCCGATGGTGCATCCATGTGAGCATTTCACATCGTCTGCCCATATTTCCAATTGGGGTTTTGTATTTACAGTAGCATTTTCAGACAGCAAAATATTATTGTTGGACTGGAAGGCGTTGGTTTGCTGCGCTTCCTGTCTTACGAAGATTTTTCCATTGAAAACTCCCCTCGATTTTTCATCTAGTACCCCTTTGTACAATTCATTGCTGAATGAATTTGGCTTGATATGGTCTACTGCGGTATGGTTGTCCACATGTGTTTTGCCTTTTAATAAGTATAAACCATACATGTGTGCCTCACAGTTTTCATCGTTCAAAGCAATATTGATATTGTTTCGAATCATGCCACCGGTGAGGGTAATTGTGTTAGCTGTAAAATGGCTATCCCTCTCTTGGAAAACCTGAGTATGCGTAAACTGGTAGGCATTTTCATTTTCATTTTGCACTTTAGTTAGCTCCAAACGTGCATTTTGGCCTACAAATACCTCAGTTACAAAATTGGTAAAATGCTTTTCCTCTCCCAGAGAGATATAATTTTCACCTAATTTAATTTGAGCGCCCTGCTCTATGACGATCAGATTTCTACTTCTGCCCGCCTTGTGGTTGAGCGCATCAGTGAAAAAACTGTTGATCATCACCGGCTTTTCAATAGCTTTATTTTTTGCCACTTTTATGAAGATGCCTTCGGTGGCAAATGCTGTATTCCAGGCCACAAAAGGATCGTCAGCTTTAGCCGTGTATTGTGCAAAGTGATTGTTGAAATCTTCACTATGCTTCTTTCTAGCCTCTGCCAGCGAGCAAAGCTCAAAACCTTCGGCTTTTGAAGAGAGCTCAGGTACGAACCTCCCATCTATTAACACCAGATTGATTGCATCTTTTACCAAAAAATGCTTTTCAATGGTGGATTTATCTAAAATTGAACTTGATTCTACATAGCTTATATCAGGAAAATTCTTCTCTAGCGCAGCAGTGAGTGGTGTAAACTTGTATTCCTCAGACTTTTTGCCGGGGAATCCTTGCTCAACCAATTTTTCGAAAGCTGATTTACGAAGTGCATGAGCCTCTGATTGCTTTTCGCCATTTAAAGAATTTTCAAAAGACTCAAAGTCTTGCTTAAAATGATCCAGTAATGTTTGCATAGCGACCTATTAAGCAGTTGTCAATTCTTCCTTGATCCAATCATAGCCTTTAGCTTCCAAATCAAGTGCTAAAGTTTTGTCTCCACTTTTTACGATTTTACCCTGGTAAAGTACGTGTACAAAATCGGGTACTATATAATCCAGCAATCGCTGGTAGTGGGTTACTACGATGGTAGCGTTTTTATCAGATTTAAGCTTGTTTACACCATTGGCTACAATTTTGAGCGCATCAATGTCCAGACCGGAATCAGTTTCATCAAGAATCGACAATCTTGGCTCCAACATGGCCATTTGGAATATTTCATTCCTTTTCTTTTCACCACCCGAGAAACCCTCATTTAAAGACCTACTTAATAAAGCCTGGTCAATTTCTACAAGCTTCATTTTCTCTTTTAGAGTCTTTAAGAACTCTACTGCATCCATAGGATCCTGTCCTCTGTGAGCCCTTACCTGATTTACAGCAGTCTTCAAGAAGTTAGTGGTGGTAACACCGGGAATCTCAACGGGATATTGGAAAGCAAGAAATACGCCTTCTCTGGCCCGATCTTCAGGTGACATCTCCAAGAGATCGCTACCCATGAAGTCAATTTCACCTTCTGTTACCTCATAATCTTCCCTTCCTGCAAGTACAGAAGCCAATGTACTTTTACCTGAGCCATTAGGGCCCATGATCGCATGAACTTCTCCGGGTTTAACGGTAAGGTCAATACCTTTTAATATTTCCTTGCCATCTATATTGGCATGTAGATTTTTGATTGTAAGCATCCTAATGTTGTTTCAAATAAAAAATTAACCAACGCTACCCTCTAGTGTAAGGGCTAATAGTTTTTGTGCCTCTACGGCAAATTCCATAGGTAAATTGTTAAGCACCTCTTTAGCAAATCCATTGACAATCAGCGCAATAGCGGCCTCTTCATCAATACCTCTTTGCAGGCAGTAGAAGATTTGGTCCTCACCAATTTTGGAAGTAGTAGCCTCGTGTTCTACCTGAGCAGATTTGTTTTCAATATCTATATATGGGAATGTATGCGCACCGCATTTATTACCCATCAATAAAGAATCACATTGCGAGAAATTACGTGCATTCTCAGCACGTTTCATCACATGAACCTGACCCCTGTAGCTATTTTGCGATTGCCCGGCTGATATACCTTTAGATACAATTCTTGATCGGGTATTCTTACCGATATGAATCATTTTTGTACCTGTATCGGCCTGTTGGAAGTTATTTGTTACGGCTACAGAATAAAACTCACCTACCGAGTGGTCACCTTTGAGCACACATGATGGATATTTCCAGGTCACTGCTGAACCGGTTTCCACTTGTGTCCACGATATTTTGGAATGGTTTCCGTTACAGAGTCCCCTTTTGGTTACAAAATTGTAAATACCTCCTTTGCCCTGCTTATCACCAGGATACCAGTTTTGAACCGTGCTGTATTTGACTTCTGCATTTTTTTCCGCAAAAATCTCTACCACTGCCGCGTGCAATTGATTTTCATCGCGCTGTGGTGCAGTACAGCCCTCGAGGTAGCTTACATATGAATCTTCTTCAGCTACGATTAATGTACGCTCAAACTGACCCGTATTGGCAGCATTGATACGGAAATAAGTGGACAGCTCAACAGGACACCTTACACCCTTAGGTATGTAGCAAAATGATCCGTCGCTGAAAACTGCTGAATTCAAGGCCGCATAATAATTATCATTGGCCGGTACTACAGAGCCCATGTATTTTTTCACCAATTCAGGATGCTCTTTAACCGCTTCACTGAATGAACAGAAAATAATGCCCAGCTCCTTTAACTGCTTTTGGAATGTTGTGCCAACCGATACAGAGTCAATTACTGCGTCTACCGCCACTCCGGTTAGTCTTTTCTGCTCCTGAAGTGAGATACCTAGCTTTTCGAAGGTTGCCCTCAACTCTGGATCAACCTCATCAAGGCTATTGAGTTTCTTTGACTTTTTAGGGGCGGAATAATATTTGATATCCTGAAAATCTGGTTTCGGATATTTTACATTGGGCCATTTAGGCTCATTCATTTGCTGCCATTTTCTAAAAGCTTTCAGACGCCATTCGAGTAGCCACTCCGGCTCTTCTTTTTTCGCTGATATAAAATGTATGATTTCTTCATTGAGCCCTTTGGGAGCTTCATCCGCTTCAAAATCTATATGCCATCCATGTTCATATTCTTTTGAAGTAAATTCTTCCAGTATTTGCTCGTCGTTTTTTACATCTTTACTCATAAGCGGCAGCTATTTAGAATAATTATAATTAAGCTCAAAGGTACAACAAGACCTGAGGACATATGTTCCCACAGGTCATTTTTTTTGCTTATTGATAAATATTTTTGAGTTATCGTTAAACAGGTTGTAAGGCCAAAAAAGAAAAAACCGACGAGAAGTCGGTTTTGTTATGAGATGCTGTTTAAAATTTTAAGTGCCTGTTTAAACTTTCTTCGAGGCTTATAAAGGTCTCTGTTCTTTCTATCCCATCCACCTTCTGAATTTTATCGTGGAGCACATCACGCAGATGTCGGGTGTCCTTACAATGTATTTTTAGGAAGATGTTGTAATTACCTGTTGTGTAATGGATTTTTACGATCTCAGGTATTTTCTTTAATTCCTCTACTACCTGATAGTATAGGGAACTCTTCATTAGATATATGCCCAGGAAGCAGGTAACATCATATCCTAATTTGGAGTAGTCCATTTTCAAAGTAGTTCCCTGCACCACACCCATCTCCTCGAGTTTTTTCATCCGCACATGGACAGTACCACCGGAAACAAATACCTTTTTAGCTATTTCAGTATATGGAATTTTTGCATCCTCCATTAAAAGATTGAGGATTTTTAGATCTACATTGTCAATTTCGTAATTCTTGCTCATTTACAGCGTGCGGTTTTTGCTTTTTGCTAATATCAAAACAGCGAAATTAGATAGAATATATTTTTTATGTAAAAATATTTAAAAATTTTTAAGAAAAGCAAGTACTTGTTAGCTTTGTGTCAGCTAATTAAAATATTTGTTAGCAATCGTGATAAAAGTACTGTGATTTGCTGGTGCAGAAAACAATGAGGTTCGATTCCTTGATTCACAGCCATCATTTTTGGGTTAATGTTGTTTATAAAGGTCTGGAATAGAAGTTTTCAGACCTTTTTCTTTTGCTACTCATTCCCCAGGAGCAATATCTCCGGCCACATAATTTGATTTGGGAAAATTCCTTCGCAACAGATTTATTGCATATTTTTAGACATTCTTTTAAAAATATTGTTGTGTAGAAAATCTAATCTTAACCCTAAAAAATGATGAAAGACTACCCTTGGTTTTCTAAATACCCTCAAGGTATTCCGAAAGAAATTGATCCTAACGAATACAAATCTCTGGCTGACCTTTTCGAGGATGGCTTCAAGAAGTATAGTGATTTACCTGCCTTTGAGAATATGGGTAAGGTGATTACTTTCAAGGAGTTGGATTTACTAACCCGAGATTTTGCATCCTACCTGACCAAAAATCTGGGAATGAAAAAAGGTGACCGACTGGCTATTCAGTCACCCAATCTTTTGCAGTACCCCATCGCTATGTTTGGTGCTCTCAGGGCAGGTATAGTGGTAGTGAATACCAATCCACTCTACACACCACATGAGATGGAGCATCAGTTTAAGGATTCGGGTGCTACCGCAATAGTCATTCTTGCCAATTTTGGCGCTAACCTGGAAAAGATTATCGCTAAAACTGACATCAAGCATGTGATCGTTACAGAAATAGGTGATATGGTCGGTGGCCTCAAGGGCAGCATTGTAAACTTCGTAGTGAAGTATGTGAAAAAGATGGTGCCAAAGTATTCACTTCCCAATGCCATCAAATTCAAAGATGCGCTTGCCAAAGGCGGAAAAAATCCTTTTGAGCAGCCTGAGCTGAGCGGTGATGATATTGCTTTCCTTCAATATACTGGTGGTACCACTGGTGTATCCAAAGGAGCCATGCTATTGCATAGAAATATAGTTGCAAACCTAGTGCAGGTACATGCCTGGATGAGTCCATTACTTAAGGAGAAAGAAGAGGTAGCGATAACAGCACTACCGCTGTATCACGTATTTGCTTTGGTATGCAATGCGCTGGTTATGTTCAAGTTTGGAGCAAAAAACATCTTGATTACCAACCCAAGGGATATGCCGGGCTTCATTAAAGAGTTAGGCAAGCATAAGTTTTCAGTCATTACCGGTGTAAATACCCTATTTAATGGATTGCTCAATGCTGAAGGCTTTAAAAACCTTGACTTTTCCAAATTGAAAGTAGCATTTGGAGGTGGTATGGCAGTACAGAAGGTAGTTGCTGAAAAATGGCAGCAGGTAACCGGGTCACCTTTGGCAGAGGGCTATGGACTTACTGAAACTTCGCCGGTATTGACTACCAATCCGCTTGATGGTACTGATCGTGTTGGAACAATCGGTCTGCCTATACCAAGCACTGAAATCATGATATCTGATGATGACGGTAATGAAGTAGAGGTAGGTAAACCGGGCGAAATTTGCGCCAGAGGCCCTCAGGTAATGAAAGGATACTGGAATAAACCTGAAGAGACAGCCAATGTAATGCGCGGTGAGTGGTTCAAGACCGGGGATATTGGTATCATGGATGATGATGGATTTATCCGCATTGTGGATAGAAAGAAAGAAATGATTTTGGTATCCGGCTTCAATGTTTACCCTAATGAAGTGGAGAATGTTATTGCCTCACATCCAAAGGTTCTGGAAGTAGGTGCTATAGGTGTACCTGATAAAAAATCTACAGAGGCAGTAAAAGTCTACATTGTGAAAAAAGACGACAGCCTCACAGAAGATGAGATCAAGGCATTCTGCAAGGAAGAGCTTACAGCTTATAAATGTCCTAAGTATGTGGCTTTCACCGATGAATTGCCTAAATCAAATGTTGGCAAAATACTTCGTAGGATAATTAAGGAGAATGATTTGAAAAGCAATACCTATGAGGCTGCCTGATTAGAATCTTATTTGATATTCTAGGCTATTCATTGGCCTATATTTCTATTTTTGCGACTGAAATTTTAAAACCTATAACATGAAATTTTCAGTCGCTTTTTTATTGCTCTTCTCTGGCTTCACTTCTTTGGTAGCTTTCAGTCAGGAAGCAGATACTACGTATTGGAAAAAAGGTGGTATGACCTCACTCACTTTTTCGCAGGTTTCCCTCACCAACTGGGCTGCCGGTGGTGATAACTCGGTATCGCTCAATGGATATGTTAACCTTTTTGCAAACTATGTGAAGGGAAAAAGCAAATGGGAGAATGATATCATTATGGGTTATGGTGTGATCAGACAGGGAGATAGTAGTGTAGAGAAAACCGATGATCGATTGAATATTGTGACTCAATATGGCCATCAGGTAGGAGAGAAGACCTACTGGACCAATATACTGGACTTCCGCACACAGTTTTACGAAGGTGTAAATGCTGATGGCACCAAAATTTCTGACTTTATGGCTCCCGGTTATTTGTTGATTTCCAGTGGTTTGGACTGGACCCCTTCGGAGAATTTCTCACTTACCTATGGACCGGCTACCGGCAAGTTTACATTTGTGACAGATCAGACACTAGCCAATGCGGGTGCCTTTGGGGTAGAAGCAGCTGAATTTGATGCTAATGGCAATATGATTGCCGAAGGGAGCAGGTCTCGGGCAGAAATAGGTTCTTTTTTGAAGGTGAAATTCCGCAAGGAAGTAGCCGAAAATGTGAATTTTGATACCAAGCTGGAGATGTTTGCCAACTACCTGGAAAATTTTGGCAACATCGATATCAATTTTGAAAATGCTATTGCCATGAAAGTCAATGACTGGCTATCTGTAAACTGGGTGATCCAGATGATCTATGATGATGATATCAATATTGATCAGTTCAATGATAGTGATGTGCTTACCGGCTCTGGTCCCAGAACCCAATTTAAAAGTGTTTTTGGCGTAGGGCTAACCTATAACTTTGGCGCCAAAAAGGAATAAAACTGTCGGTACGGCGATACTTGGAGGGTTAGTTAGTCAAAATTCAAAACTAATCTTTGGCACTTCGTATTGTGTAGATATGGAAACAACACAGTTAGCTATAAGCAAGGCAATTAATGAAGCTTTGGAGAATTCCATGAGCTATGAAGCCTATAAAGAGCAGGTGGCAGACCAGGTGGCTGGAAATGCCACCTCAGGTCCGAGTCAAACGGAGGAACTGGCCTATTACACAAAATTGAATGCCCAGCGGATGAAGCGGATAGAGAAAACTGCAATTATTGATCATGGACTAGCTGCTATTCTTGAGAAAATAAAGGAGACACAGCATTGGCTGTTGATTACTGAAAGCTGGTGCGGTGATGCTGCGAATGCAGTGCCAATACTTGCCAAAATTGCTCAGGCGCAACCACATATTGATTTTAAGCTGGTATACAGGGATGATAATCTCGAATTGATGGACCTATTTCTTACAAATGGAGGTAGATCGATACCAAAATTGATCATTTACAATGCCAGCTACGTGGTACTTGCAACCTGGGGGCCGCGGCCAAAGCCACTACAAGAAATGTATACACACTGGCGTAATGAGTCTCATTCCGTACCTTATAAGGAGTTTCAGGTGACTATGCAGCAGTGGTATAATGCTGACAAAGGGCAGACTATTCAGCTTGAACTAGCCAATATATTTCGGGAGTTGTACGCATAATTACCTGTCCGATAATCGATAGACAAATTTCAAGGCGCTCCATGTTTCATCAATGGCACAGACCTTCACATCGACAAGGCCATTTTCAAGGATGAACTCCCGAATAAAATCTCTGGATAGGTCTGAATTATTATCTTTTTTCTGTTTTGGCCAGCTCACCCAAAGTATTCCTGTGGGGTTCAATTGATTTTTCATAATGAAGAAATCTTTTTGTAGCTGGTCTTTACTTTTTAGGAAAGCATGGATGAAGTCAAATTGTGTATTACCCGGAGTATTAAAGTGGATGTTTTCTGGAATACCCTCAAAAAATGCAGTGTATTCTTTTGGGGCATTCATGATCAATGCATGCATATTTGGTTTTAAGCCAAGTTTTTTGGCTAATGGTGTCTTAGAGTATCCAGCCATTTGAACAAAAAAAGTCTCAGGAAATTCTAAAAATAGAGGCAATTTCCTGAGATTAATATAAAAGTTTTAAGAAATCCCGTTAGAACCCCTTACCTATTAGGAATGATAATTCTATTTACACCTTCCTCATCCAATGCTTTATTGAAATCATCAAATTCATTTTCCATGACCTCATCAAGGTTATCCAGATGCACTTGTAATTCCTTGTTTAAATCCTCCAGTCGTTGGTAAGCTCCCTCGGTGGGCCTGCTATCCTGTCGAACTACGGTGCTATATAGATAAGCATACTGATCATCCAGCATCGGGGGATAGTTGATTGGATCCTGTCCACTCTCAGATTTGGTCTGGATCAATTCCTCTTCGATAGCAGTTAGTTTGTCGCTAAGTGCTTCAGCCTTTTCTTTCAAAGTAGCATCATGGCCTGCTTTCACAGCTTTATTAGCCAGCTCTTTGGCCTGGGAGCGTACTGTTCTGATCTTACCAATAGCATCATGAGTCTCATCAAGCTTATCACGTACTTTCAATGCAAGATCGTATTGTGCCTGTAAGTCCGCATTAGAGAACTTCCACCTCGGATCTTTTTCGATCTCAAAAAACAAGGTCTGCACCTCATTATTCACAGTTAGTTGCACGCCATAGTTTCCGGGAGGGACAGGTGTACCTCCTGTGTAAGCCAGTGACATAAATGAACCCGGTAGTATGTCCGGCGCTTTTTCTGTCATATTCCATTCAAAGCGGTTGAGTCCAACCTTGGGCGACAACTTCTTTTCATCATTATCGCTATCAGGCTTGGTGGAATAGGTAACGAGTACATCTCCTTCACTATTTAAAATATCTAGTTTTACAGTATCGCTTTCACCTGGTGCTTCATTTAAGTAGTAATACATCAATGCACCAAATGGTGGACGCTCCGGAGCATCACCACCTCTGAAAAAACCACGCATTTGAGTTTTGTAGGCAGTTCTCGGTTGAAATAGATGTGCTGCTTTCTTTGTGATCTCATCAGATAAACTATGCAATGGAGAAAGGTCATCCAGTATCCAGAAGCTTCTACCCTGAGTAGCGATGACAAGGTCTTTTTCCTTGATAGTCATGTCAGTGATCGGGGTAATGGGTAGATTTAGCTGAAACGGCTGCCAGTTATTTCCATTGTCAAAGCTGATATACATACCAAATTCAGTGCCTGCATACAGCAATCCTGCCCTATCCGGATCTTCTCTTGTAACCCTTACAAAATGATTTTGAGGTATGCCCTTGGTGATGGTTTTCCATGTAGCTCCAAAGTCCTCGGTGTAAAAAATGTAAGGCGTGAAGTCATTATCACGGTATTTGTATACAGAAACATAGGCTTTCCCTGCAGTATGAGGAGACAGTTCAATGGTATTGACTGTACCTTCTTTGGGCATTTGAGGCGGGGTAATGTTCACCCAATTTTCGCCACCATCCCTAGAAATATGAATAAGTCCATCATCACTGCCGGCCCATAATTCACCGGGATTGTGAGGAGATTCTTCAAAGCTAAAAATGGTAGTGTAGAGCTCCACGCCTGTATGATCATGCTGAACCGGCCCTCCGGGAATATCGTGATAAGCATCATTATCTGTTGTTAGGTCAGGGCTAATTACTTCCCAGCTTTGTCCACCGTCAGTGGATTTATGCACATATTGGGAGCAGTGATATACTACATCAGGATTATGTGGAGATAGCCTGATAGGGGCATTCCACTGAAAACGATATTTGATATCCCTTGGTGCTACACCGTCATGCATTTGGGGGTAGGCCACCACATTTTTATTGTGGCCACTGCTCAAATCAAGCCGGTCAATCTGACCGATATAATTGCCCGAGTAAATAATATTCGGGTTACGAGGATCAATAGCAATATGACCACTTTCCCCACCAGCTACAGGCAGCCAGTGTTGCTTTGGTGATACACCACCCGGCATTTTGCTTGGCACTGATAGAGTAGTGTTATCCTGCTGAGCACCATATACCCGATAAGGAAACTGGTTATCAACAGACACCCTGTAAAACTCAGCTGTCGGCTGATTGTATTGAGTAGTCCAGCTTTGACCACCATCAAGACTTATATTGGCACCCCCATCATTACATTGTACCATGATATCAGGGTTTGATGGGTTGATCCACAGACCGTGATTGTCTCCATGAGGTGTTGATAACCGGTCAAAGTTTTCGCCTCCATCTACGGACACATAAAACCCGGTGTTATTAATATAAACTGTGTTTTCATCGGTGGGATGCGCATGAATGTGCGTGTAATACCATGCTCGCTGACGAAGTAAATGCTCTCTGTTAATTTTCTTAAAGCTTTTGGCACCATCGTCAGAGCGATAGATACCACCATCGGTTTCCTTTGCAGTTTCCTGGTAATACCAGATGCGGTCAGGATTTACCGGTGAAATGGCCAAACCTATTCTACCCTGTACTCCGGTAGGTAATCCATTGGTTACTTTTTGCCATGTTTCTCCACTGTCCTCAGATTTATATAAGCCACCTTCACTGCTGCCATCTATTAGTGTCCATGGCTTGCGCTCTGCACGCCATAGTCCTGCATACAATATGCGTGGGTTTGTAGGGTGAATAACCATATCTATAGCGCCTACGCTATCGCTATGGAAGAGCACATGCTTCCATGTACTGCCGCCATCTGTACTTTTAAATACACCTCTCTGCGCATTCTTTCCAAAGGGGTTACCCAAAGCAGCTACATAAACTATATCCGGATTGTCGGGATGTGTTATGACTTTACCGATTTGTCCTGCCTCCTTTAAGCCAACATGTTCCCATGTATTCCCTCCATTTACTGAACGGTATACACCATCACCTATGCTGATATTACCACGAATACAGGCGGAGCCTGATCCCACATAGATCACATTGGGGTCCGCGTCTGCCACCTCAATTGCTCCAATAGAGCCCACGTTAAAAAATCCATCTGAAATATTGGACCATGATTCGCCGGCATTGGTTGTTTTCCACACGCCGCCACCTGTACTTCCCATGAAAAAAGTGAAGGGTTGCTCTTCTATACCTTCTACAGCTGTAACCCTTCCTCCACGGAAAGGCCCAATCGAACGATATTTTAATCCTGAAAAGGCTTTTTCAGGCATCAAGGCCGTTTCAGTAGTGTTCTTGTTTTTTTTCTGAGCTACAGTTAAAAATGCCAGGTTTACGAAAAACGCAAAGGCCAATAGGTATTTAAAATTCTTCATTGCTAATAGTTCTATCACTTTTGATTGGTGCCAAAGTATTAAAAATTACCATATCCTGCATGATTTATTTTATTGTCGATCGAATACTATCTTCGCTGGCATGGTAGGCAAGCGTATGTTCGGAGATTCTGGTATTTCAGTGAGTCCGATAGGGCTGGGGCTGGCTGCCCTTGGTAGACCCGGATACATCAACCTTGGACATGGTGAAGACTTAGCACACAACTATGATATGAATGCTATGGAAACCCGGACTCATGATATGCTCGACCAGGCCTTCAATGCTGGGATCAATTATTTTGATGCTGCACAATCTTACGGAAAGGCCGAGCAATTTTTAGGGAGCTGGTTGAAGGGCAACCATATGGACTCAAATCAGGTGCTCGTTGGGTCTAAATGGGGCTATCGGTATACTGCGGACTGGCAGGTAGAGGCTGAGGCGCATGAGATCAAAGAACATTCTCTGGAAGTGCTGAACCGGCAATATCACATAAGTACATTTCGGCTAAGGAACTATTTGAAGCTGTACCAGATTCATAGTGCAACTTTCAAAAGCGGTGTTTTGGACAATATAAGAGTGCTTGACAGGCTGGCAGAAATACAGGATGAAGGCACCCTGATTGGCCTTTCGCTTAGTGGGCCTGAACAGCCGAAGGTGCTTGAAAAAGCACTTAAAATAAGTGTGGAAGGCAGAAAGCTTTTTGATAGTGTGCAAATCACTTACAATATATTGGAGCAATCCGGTAGATCAATGATGCAGCGGGCTCATGATCAGGGCCTGGGGGTGATCGTAAAAGAGGGGCTGGCTAATGGCCGGTTGACCAATCGAAATACTAGCAAAGCTCAAAAATCATTGATTGAGCATCTTGATAAACTTGCTGCGACTTACAGTGTGGGGATTGATGCTATATCGCTGGCGTTTATATTACAGCAGCCTTTTGTACATGTTGTGCTGAGCGGTGCTGCCCAGCCAACTCACCTCACTGCTAACCTAAAAGCCACTGGAATAGAGCTTTCTCCTGCTGAGCTTACTTCACTGCAGAAATTTGCCATGGATAGTCAGCATTATTGGAAGGAGAGGAGTGCTTTGCCCTGGAATTGAGGCTTAGCAATTCAGCATGAAATAGCCTTACTAGAGTTTCCTGAAAAGCAGAATTCCCCAATTGAGGTAACCTTTCTTACCCCCATTCACCCAATGCTCAAGTCCTTTCTTCATATTGTTGATGTACTCAGCACTACAGCCTTTTTCAAGCAAGGCCTCTTCATTTTCCACCAGGCCTTGGTGTACACGACTGTAATGGTTGATTAATTGCTCAGGCATTTCCTCCGCAATGTCAAGTTGCAAACCATTTTCATGCCCTAAATGACGGTACAAAGCAACTGACCCCATAGAGCTAAGGTGGATTCTTTTCAAAATAGGATCTAAAACGCCTTCCGGGCAATCATCAGCCTGCATAGGATCTGTCATGATAAATTGACCGCCTGCTTTGAGCACACGACTTACTTCCTCAAAAACTTTTGGTTTAGCGCTGCTGTGTAAAATGGCATCTTGTGACCAAACCAGGTCAAAGCTTTCAGCTTCATATGGTAAGTTTTCAAAACTCCCCTCAATCACATTAATGTAGTCTGCGAGTCCCTGGTTATTGTTTTTTTCTTTATTGCGCTGGTTTTCTTTTGCACTTAAGTTGAGGCAATCTACATGGCAGCGCGTCTGTTTTACAATATAGCGAGCAGCACCTCCATAGCCTGCACCGATATCCAATACCCGGGCAGAAGCTGAAATACCATTTAAGGTATCAATCATCCGTTGAATTGTCCGGTTACTGGCCAAAGCAATTTGCTCACCGGAATCTTTATATATACCAATGTGGATATCCTCACCACCCCAGACCAGGTGGTAAAACTCATCAGCATCGTTGCTGTCGTAATAATTTTTAGTGATGGTGGTTGTATCTGTTTTTTGCGCCATGGCAATTATTTTTCGATTTCAGGTTTGTATTCTTTTTTGGCTATGTGAATAAAAAAGTCTGGATCTTCCTTTTTATAAGTTTCTGTAAAGTCCCCATATGTGTCTATTTCCTGAAAGCCCACCTGTTGCATCAGATTTTTTACATAATTCATCCTTAGTGGAAACATGTTGAGATGAAATACCGATTTGTCTTTGAATTCATACCTAAATCTTGCCAGCCCTTCATCTACATACTCCGGCTCTGCTTTAATATTTTCACCAACATAATAGTAAGTGTGCTTACTGGAAAAACCATGATCTAAAATCGCATCATAATTGCGATGGTCAATGATTAAAATGCCATCGTAGCGTAATGCAGAATAAAACTCCGCCAGCGCCTTTCTGCGATCATTTTCATTATGTAGATGTGTAAAGGAATTGCCAAGGCAAATTATTGCATCAAATCTGCCCGATACTGATTGGTTTAACCAACGCCAGTCAGCCTGTACGGTTCTGAGAATGTAGCCATGATTTTTGCCGTTTTCAAATGCTTTGGCCAGCATATTTGGACTACCATCAGAACTCCACACTTCAAAACCATGCTTAAGCAATTGCACTGTATGATAACCAGTACCGGTAGCCACATCCAATACTTTATGCTTACCTCGTTTTTTCAACTCCTGTATAAAGAAATCACCCTCACCCTCAGCTCTAGCATCCCAATCAATCAATTCATCCCACTTATCTACAAAGCTATGGATGTACTCCTCCTTATATTTTCCTGTATCTCTAATATCGGTGGGTTCTGTACCATAATCCTGTTCCTTCTTTTTTAGGTATTTTAACTCCATAAAATAATCAAATTATAATATTAAAAATTAGACACTTTCTTTTAAGATAACGATTATTAGCTTAAGAGTCCAGTGAATGATGGTGTACTTGAATTATTGATTTTAATTGTATGTGGATATTTTTCATTACAAACGTTTTTAATCGGTTTTACTTATGATTTTGAGTAGTGTGATCTATTTTGCTTAAAATCAAGCTGATAATAATATAATAACCAAACCATGGAAACCAACCTGCTCACATTTCAATTTTTGAATGTCCTTATAGAATTCTTTCACTAATTGTATCTTGCTAATATGTGCGATACGCTTGCTGTACTTTCCAGCCATTCTCAAAATGGAATTAGTTACCTGGCAAAGAATTCAGATAGGGAGCCTGATGAATCTCAGCTAATTACCTGTGCGCCTGAGCAGTTCCCGGATGTTGGAATGTTGAAGTGCACTTTTATTGAGATTCCACAGGTTGAGCATACCAATGCAGTTATACTGTCCCGGCCATTTCAAATGTGGGGAGCAGAGATGGGGGTAAATGAACATGGTCTTGCTATTGGTAATGAAGCAGTATTTACCAGATTCAAATTCAAAAAGAGGAATGATGGCCTAACTGGTATGGATTTGGTTCGCCTTGCCCTGGAGCGTTGCGAAACTGCCCTGGAGGCTTTACAGCTCATTACTGAATTACTACAGACTTATGGACAGGATGCATGCGGCGGCTACCGCAATAAGAATTTCTATTACCACAATAGCTTTTTGATTGTAGACAGGCAGGGAGGATGGAAGCTGGAAACGGCAGGTAGAGAATGGGTTGCCAAACCCATTGAAGGGGCAGATAGTATCAGCAATGGACTGACTATAGATGCAGATTGGACACTAAAAAGCGCTACGGCTATCAGCACTGCCAGGCAAAAGAGCTGGTTGAAAAGCGTGAACGGCAGGTTTGCATTCAGAAAGAGCTACAGTGATCGTCTCTACACTTATTTCAGCAGAAGTAAGGCAAGACGATCTGCCACATATTCCTGCTTTTCTACCCGCGATGGGTTCGATAGATCAGCAGCAAGGGAAATCCTGAAAACGCATCATCCCATTGAAAAGAAATTTCACCCTAGAAAAGCAACTGCCGGCTCTATTTGTATGCATGCAACCGGATTATTAAATCCGAGTAGTTCTACCGGGTCGATGATAGCAGAAATAGATAAGGATGGAAAAGCAATAGTTTGGCTTACCTGTACAGCTTACCCTTGCTTGTCTGTATATATTCCTTTCTATTTTGATGGCATTGACAAAATTGATCGGCTCAATGATTTTTTAGATCCTAAAAATGCGGATGAAGGCATTTGGTGGCAGCACCAAAACCTGTACCTGAAGCTGGTAGCTAATTACAATCATTCAAAAGATGCAATAGAGGGAGAGTTAAGAGCATTTCAAAAGGAAATTGATGCACAGTGTAAAGCCGCTGAGGAGGGAAAACTAGAAGACACTTTATTTTGGCTCGAAAAATATAAGCTTCTAATTCATAAATTGACACTGGAACTAGCAGTGTAAAATATCCTTACATCAAATAGCTAAGCGCTGTAGAAACGAATTTCAAAATTTATATTCTAATTATGATTTTTTTGTGCTTATTTAGGGTTGTTCATTATCATTAATACTTACGGTATAATTTTTCAAAGAATAATTTGAATAATGGGAGTACTTGACCTAATCACCTTACTAATCTTTTTGTCGGCCGTTTTTACGCTGATCAATATCACAGTGTTAAAGCTTCCTTCAACTATTGGGTTGATGGCTATAGCATTGGCTATGTCTTTTGTCATCCTTATGATGGGATATGTTTTCCCGTCCATTGTAGAAGGAGCGGAGCATATTATCCAGGAGTTTGATTTTGAAGAAGCCTTGCTGGGTATCATGCTTAATTTCCTGCTGTTTGCAGGTGCCTTGTCTATTAATCTCAATGCGCTTTTGAAAGAGCGTGTACCTATTATTATATTGGCAATAGGTAGTACACTCATGTCTACATTTATAGTGGGTTACTTAATGAGCTTCGTTTTTGGGCTGATTGGGTTTGAGGTTGATTTAATTTATTGCTTACTATTTGGAGCTTTAATTTCACCAACTGACCCAATTGCGGTACTGGCACTTACTAAGAAATTTGGGTTAGCTCAAAAGCTTGAAATCAAAATTGCAGGAGAATCATTGTTCAATGATGGTATAGGTGTAGTTGTTTTCCTTACGCTTTTAGGTATCGCTAATAAAGGTATGGACAATTTTGATCCTACTGAGGTGCTTTTGCTGTTTGGTCAGGAAGTATTTGGTGGACTATTGATGGGTGCCCTTTTTGGATTCCTTGGATTTAAGTTGCTAGAGCATATTGATAACGACCATGTGGAACTAGAAGTCCTGGTAACTATCAGTTTGGTTTTAGTAGGTGGCAGGGTTGCTGAATTGATCCACGTGTCAGCTCCATTGGCCATGGTTGTAATGGGATTATTTATAGGAAATCAGGGTAGGGATGAGCATTTGGCCAACGCTACCGGTGAATATGTTTTTAAATTTTGGCATTTGCTCGATGAGGCCCTCAACGCAATTCTCTTCATTTTGATTGGTCTTGAAATGTTAGTCATAGTACAAGGCTTTGAACCAGAATTTTTAATAGCAGGCGGCTTAGCAATTATTGTAGTGCTAACGGGTAGAACTATCGGAGTAGGGCTGCCGATCAAGATCATGGAGCGCTTTAGAGAGTTTGAAGATCGTACTTTACCTATATTAATTTGGGGTGGTCTGCGTGGCGGTATTTCTGTGGCCTTATCACTTTCATTACCAGATAGTATGCCTGGTAAAGAGATTATTGTATTCTCCACTTATTGTGTGGTGGTCTTCTCAATTTTAGTACAGGGACTTACAATTAAGTCTTTGCTCAAATAGGAAAATTTTTAGATTTGCCAACTGACAAATCAGCTACAATAATTTGGTGAAACTATGAAATTAAGTCTTGCAGAGGGGTTGTATTTAATTGCCCTTGACGATGAAGAGGGAAGATTGCTTTCATCCGCGGTACATTCTATAGACCGTGCATTAATTGGCATATCAATTTTAGAGCTTGCCATACAGGGGCGTGTAGAACTCGATGGCGATGCACATGTAACGGTCGTAAACAAATCTGGTACTGGCAACAAAATATTAGATGATATCTTAAAATTCGCCATTCAGGGTAAAAAGAAGATTACCGACCTGATTGAGTTTTCATTTGAACATTACAAGGATATCCAGCACGATATCACATTAATGCTCATCAATAGAGGCATTATCAGAAAAGAATCTACCAAACTACTCTGGATTCCCGTTTCTGAAAGAATGGATAATGCCAACTATGCCTTTGAAGCTGAAATCCGTAAAAACCTTCACAAGATGGCTATCAAAGGGATTAAAGGCCCGGCAACTTTGGTAGTACTAATTACAATGATTTATTACTGTAACCTGATGGAAGAGGTTTTTAGGGATAAAGACGAACTAATTGATGCTAACAAGTTTGTGCGTGACCTACCAAACCAGGGTTGGGTAGATGAACATATGAACGCTTCGTTAGGCGTATTGAAAAGCTATTTTGCCAACTATAAATAGTTATGGCATAATTGGCTTCCGTGTAGAAAGATTCTGCTCATAAAGCTTCATTAGTACCTCTTTTTCCTGCTCTGGTGTTGTTTTCTTGAGCAACGAAAGAATTTCCGCCTGTGAGTGTATCACGGTTTGCAGGTAGGCCATTATGGTGTCCTGCTTTCTGAGTAGCTTGTTAGGTCTGAAAGCCATGAATCCGAAACCTTCATGTGGGTTATTTCTATCCCTCTCCAGGATTAGATATTCAGATCCATCCACGGTAATTCTATTAAAATGGGTTTCGATACCATCCACTGGCATGTCATTAAAAGTATTTCCCTCTTCGTCAGAATGGTCTTCATTGACTTCCCTGTTTTCACAACTGCTGATGGTAAATATTGCCAGCAAGAGTAATATTATTTTGAATTTTTGCATACTTAAGAGTTTGGTTTAAAGTACCCTTCCTCTACATTGAATACCTTTTGTATGATCTTAAAGGACTTACCGTTAATCAATATGAGAAGATAGTCACCGAGGCTAACTTTAATATCCCCTAGAGGATTTTTGATCAACCTCCGCTTTCCATACTTATCGATTTTACTGATCCCAATTAGGATGCTATTGTATCGTTTTTTAAGATCAAAAAATACGTCCTGATATGGTTTTCCCGCATATGGGTTATCAGGTGTTACCAAAAACTGCTTGATATCGTAATCATTATCATTTTGAGTAAATGACATGATGCCTTCACTGTAGCTAGCTACATCCGGTTCAAACATATAACTGGCCAATAGCTTACTGGCAATCTCATGTTTTGATACAGCATTGGCCACTCCAGCACTCAGGAAAGTACTTTTCAGATTGGCATTATCCAGCGTAACCACATAGTCGAGATCTTCTCCATAATGCTTGCGGAGGTTAAGAATATAGACCAGCTTTTCAGTATCATTGTCGAGGTTGATAAAAACAATAGCCGATTTAGTGATATTGGCTTTTTTCAATGTCTCAAAACTCTGGTGGTCACTAAATAAAGTAAACACTTTACTTGAGTTATTATATTGCTCACGAATGATGTCAATTGAATCTTTGTGATCGGTAACGATGGCTACATCTTTGCCAACGCCCACAAGCTGGTCAGTCACAAGCTTACCAAACTCGTTCCAGCCGATTATAACTGCATGATCTTCCATACTTGTACCATTATAGCCTAGTTTTTTATTTTCTGCGAAGGCGGTCATCAATGCTGTAATCTTACCAATGAGCAATCCATAGATGCCAAGGCTAATTAGTACGAAAATATAACCTATCCCCCGACCGTATATCGTTACTGGATATAGATCACCATAACCTACAGTAGTAAGCGTGACGATAGAGTACCAAAGTGCATTGGTGTAATTGTTGATTGAAGCTTGAGGACTGATAGATTCATAGACTACAAGTCTGTTGATCAGAAAAGCATAAATAATAATGCCTAACAATATCTGTAGACTTATAAGGGCAAGCTTATTCCTCTTAAAAAATTCAATCATTGGCGAAAGATGACAACCAATCAAATATAATTAAAAGATGGTATCACACATCATTAAAGGCCATAATTGATATCCTTTCATCTGCATTAAAGGTGCGATACCTACTTAAAGCTTCCTAGCCTTATCAATTTTGACGGCCCCCTTTTAAAACATTCATTAGTTATTTTAATTAATGATAGTAATTTGGAGGCTATAATCAACCCAACACCTATTTTCCTATGGATACAAGACATACCTATGATTACGGAGTAATTGGAAATTGCGCGTTTACGGCACATATTGATACCCATACTAATGTTTCATGGATGTGCTGGCCAAGGTTTGATAGCAGCTTTGTATTCGGAGGAATGTTGGATAAGGAAAAGGGTGGAAGCTTTTCGATTACACCTGTCAATCAGCAGTTTAAAACCAGACAATACTACATTGAAAACACTAATGTGCTTTGCACGGAGGTAGAAACTAATGATGGTAAATATAAGGTCACTGATTTTGCTCCACGCTACATGCAGCAAGATCGATATTTCAGGCCTTTAATGCTGGTAAGAAAAATAGAGCCATTGGCAGGTAATCCAATGGTTAGGGTGGTTTGTGATCCAGTTGGTAACTATGGGAAAATTAGGCCAGAGAGAAGTCTGGGGAGCAACCATATCCGGTACCTGGGATTGGATGGACATTTGAGACTCACTACAAACATTTCTCTGAACTATGTTATTGAAGATCAGGATTTTGTGCTAAACGAGCCTAAATATTTGGTATTGAGCTATGGGCCTCCACTCGAAGCAACCATTATAGAAACCTGCGAAAGCTTTTTAACCAAAACAATTGCCTACTGGCGCAGATGGGTAAAGTCAGCTTCTATCGTAGATTTCTATCAAAGGCAGGCCATCAGATCAGCTTTGGCGCTTAAAATACATCAATATGAAGATACCGGTGCCATCATTGCCGCTGCTACGACCAGCCTGCCGGAAGCGCCGGGTAGTGGTAGAAACTGGGACTACCGCTTTTGCTGGATGCGCGACACCTATTACACGCTAAATGCTTTCAATAATATAGGTCACTTCGAGGAGCTTGAAATGTATTTTCATTTCATCATGAACGCCACCTATACCGAAAATGACCGCTATCAACCCCTCTATAAAATAACAGGCAGCTCTGAAATCAAGGAGCTGGAAATTGATTTAGACGGCTATCAGGGCAATAAGCCTGTAAGGATTGGTAATGATGCTTATACCCACATTCAAAATGATGTGTACGGGCAGGTGTTGATTTCCTTACTGCCACTGTATGCAGATAAGCGGTTCATTTTCACTGAAAGATTTGATTCCTCTGATCTTGTGATGAAAACCCTCAAACTCATTGAAAAAACAATGGATGAGAAGGATGCAGGTCTTTGGGAATTTAGAAATATAAGCCAGCATCATTGTTACACTTACTTGTTCCATTGGGCGGGTGCTTATGCGGCTATAAAAATTGCTCGCATTCTACACAACAATGAGATGGGCCAGCTGGCGGTAAAACTGCGGGATAAAGCGGCGAAGCGAATTGAAGAATGTTATGTGCCATCAAAAGGTGGCTATGCTCAGGCTATTGGTACAGATAGAATGGATGCCAGCACACTGCAACTGATCATGATGGGCTATTTCAATAGCGATACGGCTAAAGCTGATTTACACCTTAAAGCTTTGGAAAAAGACCTGCTCGCTTCCAATGGCCTGTTTTACCGGTACAAACATCAGGATGATTTCGGGGCGCCGGAAACCACCTTCCTGATTTGTGCATTCTGGTATGTAGAAGCATTGGCCTGTGTCAATCGTGTGGATGAAGCCATCCGAATTTTTGAAAATTTGGTGCAGTATTCTAACCACGTAGGGCTACTGAGCGAAGATGTAAATGAACACGACGGTAGCATGTGGGGTAATTTTCCACAGGCCTACAGTCATGTGGGTTTACTCAATGCCGCCAATAGAATTGCCCGTAAACTTGACAGGCCAACTTTTATTTAGATTTAATCAGGTCGGAAAGTAAGTTTCGTACATCCTGAGGAGAATGCACGCTATACTTAGCGGCTGAAGCTGCACTGCCTACCTTTACACTTACAGCCTTTTCGGGCATTACAAGGAAGGTATCTTCATCAGTCCAGTCATCGCCCATGGCCATTACAAAATCAGTTTTGTATTTATCTAGCCAATGCATAGCAGCACGCCCTTTGTTGATCTCTGAGTTTTTGATCTCCACAACTTTATGACCTTCCAGTACCTGCAGGTTTTTATTTCCGGCGAGGTACTTCAGGTGAGAGGTAAGCTCTCTGGTTCTGATTTCCCCCAGCCCTGTTTCTACTTTTCTGTAATGCCAGACCAGGCTGTAGTCCTTTTCTTCAATAAATGACCCTGGGGTTCGGTTTACGTAGCCTTCAAGTACCTTTTTGAGCTCAATTTTCCATTGATTGGTGAGCTTGGTTATCGTTTTCCAGGAATCGCCCTTCTCACGCTTCCACACACCATGCTCTGCAATAAATTCGATGTTGAATTGTCCCAGCCATTCTTCCAGTGTATCCTTATCGCGACCACTCACTACTACGATCCTATTCTTCGCATCCGCACTTAGCCCCTTCATAATTTTTAATAGCTCATTATCCGGTTTGGCTTGCTTCGGATCATTTTTAAAGGGTGCCAAGGTGCCATCATAATCAAGGAAAATGAGCCTCGATTTAGCTTCTTTGTAGGATTTGATGATCGCTTTTTCTGTTTTATCATCAATGATCTTGGTTTCAAGAGAGCGTTGTTCATTTTTGATATAATTCAATCGCTCCATGAACAGATTTACCCAATGGTGGATATTGTAACGCTTTAGCGAATCCTGCATCACTTCAATACGGTGTTTCTGTTCTTCCTCATCCATAGTAAGTGCCTGCTCCAGGGCAGCCACTATCGCATGAATGTCGTTGGGGTTAATTTGAATTGCATCGCTCAATTCTTTGGAAGCGCCGGCCATTTCACTTAGAATCAAAACGCCTTTTTTATCGAGTTTGCTGGCAATAAACTCCTTGCACACCAGGTTCATCCCATCGCGCATGGGCGTTACTAATGCCACGGAGGCCATTCTGTAAAACGCTGAAAGCGCATTGAGTGGGAAAGAACGGTAAAAATAATGAATGGGGGTCCAGTTGAGCCGGCTATATTTTCCATTGATGCGGCCTACAAGCAGGTCTACCTCTTCTTTCAATTCCTTGTATTTGCCTACACTATCACGTGAGGGAACGACTACCATAAGTATGGACACTTTTTCCCTAAACTCTTTGTGCTGATCGAGAAACAATTCAAATGCTTTTAGCCTTTGTGGTATGCCCTTGGAGTAATCCAGTCGATCGATAGAGAGTATGAGCTTTTGATCACCAATATTGGTTCTGTAGCGTACCTCTCGGGCTAGCGTTTCGGGTTCACTGGCAGCGTTGGCATATTTGTCGTAATCGATACCCATCGGCAGGGCATCTGCGAGAATTTTTCGGTTGCCAACATTGATAGTACCATTAGAATTACCAATTCCAGCCAGCCGGTTCACGGATGACAGGAAGTGGCGCATGTCATCGTACGTATGGAAACCTAGAAAATCTGCCCCGATCATTCCCAGTAAAAGCTCCCTTCTCCAGGGCAAAAGCCTGAATGATTCGTATGAAGGAAAGGGGATATGTAGGAAAAAACCAATGCTTACTTTCGGAAATTTCTCCCGAATGAGGGCCGGCAACAGCAGCAATTGGTAATCATGAATCCATATTGTGTCATTGGGCTCCACATGTTTTTCGAGTTCTTTGGCAAACTTTCGATTGACCTTTTTATAGGCCTGCCACATATCATCATCATAAATGATGTATTGATTGAAATAGTGGAAATTGGGCCAAATTGTTTCATTGCAGAACCCTTCATAAAAGTCTTCCACCTCTTTTTGGGTGAGGAAGATGGGTGCCATATTTTCCTTTTTTAGCTTAGAAGTTATTTCTTCTTTAAAGCTGTTTTTCTCCGTGGCAAGACCAGGCCACCCAAGCCAGATATTTTTACCTTGTTTGTAGATGGAGCCAAGACCGGTAGCCAACCCTCCTTCACTGGGTTTAAAGGTAAGTTTACCTTCTTCCACACTCATTTTTACTGGTAATCGGTTGGAGACAATAATCGTTTTGGCCATGGTAATGGTATATATTTAAATTTTAACAGACTGTGGGTCGGTGCTGTTAAAAGCTAAGATAAAAAATATAAGGTGGAGTAGGTACTAAAACCTTGCTTATACCGGTCTAGTGTTGGTTAAAACCTCTCAATTTGATCTCAGTGAGCTTCTTTTTGGTATCTAAAGGAAAATCTCCCTTCATCATCCAGTCATAAAAGCCGGGTTCCCTTTTGAGTACCTCCTCAACAGGTTTGTTTTTGAATTTCCCGAAATTGAACACTTCTACGTTATCATCATTGAGGACCATACGACCGGCAAGATCTACCATTTTATGAGATGACACTTTATGGAGTGAGTCAACGGATTGTTCTATGATGCCTAATTCATTGCCAAGTGCATCAACTACTTTTTTGCCTTCATACATTTCGACCTGCGAGAGGATCACTTCCTTTGTGGCATGGGTATCTGCAGCCGCACTGTGCGCTTCTTCAAGGTTTTTACCACAATAAAATCGATATGCGGCGCTAAGGGTACGCTTTTCCATCAGGTGGAAGATTTTCTGTGCATCCACGATCCTGCGATTGTGAATGGAGAAATCTACTCCTGCCCGCTCAAACTCCTCCATCAGGAGTGGGGCGTCAAATTTGAGTACGTTAAACCCAGCCAAATCGCAACCTTCCAAAAACTGGGCAACTTCTCTGGCCACCTCCTTGAAAGTAGGTAAATCCTTTACGTCTTTTGGGTAGATGCCGTGGATCATACTTGATTCCTCGGGGATCGGTATTACTGGATTTACTTTAAATACTTTTTCCTCCTCCTGCCCATCAGGATGAATTTTGATGATCGCCATTTCAATGATGCGATCATTTGAAACACTTACACCGGTAGTCTCCAGGTCGAAGATGGCCAATGGATTTTTCAGATGTAATTTCATGAAGGGTTTGTGATTTTGATGCTGAGTTCTTTAAGATCGAGTCCGCCAAAATTACCTGATGACATAAACAAAACATGTGTATTACGATCGGTATTTTCTAAAATGAACTCCCTTAGCTCACTGGCTTGGTTGAAGAGCCTGATATTTTTATTCTTGAAAAACTCCTTTATTTCTGATTCGCTGATTTCAGGAAGGTTTTTATGTGCCAGGGTATTGGGTTCGATAAAAACCAGAGGAATGTCCGCCTTGTCCAGTTTGTGCTCGTAGTGGGGCAGAAAATCCTTGTTTAGGCTGCTAAACGTGTGCAGTTCGAGTACCGCCAATAGCTTTTGGGATGGATATTGATCTTTGAGTGCTGCGGTCGTAGCCTCTACCTTAGATGGTGCATGGGCAAAATCCTGAATGATAAGCTGGGTATCGGTAGCCGCTATTTGCTGCATACGTCTGGCTACACCTTTAAAAGTCCCGATATGTGCATAAAACTGTTCTGTGGATACGCCCAGTCGCTGACAAACAGCAAGTGCACCGGCAATATTTTGCATGTTGTGATCACCAAATAGTTGCACTTCGAGCAGCCCGTCGGCAGTTTTTAAATAGGTTTTGCCCTCTTTGATTTCGTAAGGATGTGTATTGTATGGAATCGGTTTTACGTCAGCCCGATCTTTGGTTGCAATGGAATGTACCAGGTAATCATCATCATAATAAACGATACAGCCTCCTTTAGGCGTATTGTCTGCCATGATTTCAAATTGCTTTACATAGTCATCGAAAGTGGGGAACACATTCATATGATCCCAGCTGATGCCTGATATCAAAGCTATATGATGATGATATTTGTGAAATTTTGAAACCTGATCCAGTGTGCTTGTTAAATATTCATCCCCCTCAACGATAATCAATGGGGCATCTGTGAGTTGTACAGTAAGCTCGGTATCCTGTGTGGCCCCTCCAATAATGTAATCAAACTCTTTATTGACAGCTTTGAGAATATGAATTATTATACCCGTAATAGTGGTTTTGCCATGACTACCTGTAATGACCACCCTTTGTTTGTCATCACACTGGTTGCGTATGTATTCAGGAAATGAAAAAACAGGAATATTCAGTTCTCGGGCTTTAGCTAATTCCGGATTGTCTGCCTTGGCATGCATGCCCAGAATCACAGCATCTAGATCTTTCGAAATATTATTTTCATCCCAACCCATGGCAGCGGGTAATAACCCTGCTTTCTCCAGTTTGGATCTGGAGGGTTCGAAAATCTCATCATCGCTGCCACTTACATGAACGCCTTTTTTTTGAAGTGCCAAAGCCAGGTTGTGCATTACACTACCGCCAATGGAAATAAAGTGGACTCTCTCTGTTTTTGCCATGATTGGTTAAGCTGTGTTTTCAAAAATAGGACAATTTAATCCGTGGGCAAACTTAAATTTTTCCAATGAAAAGTCGTTTTGTGGATAAGCATGGTGGATAACTTGTAAAGAAGTGGGCCAACACTGATCATTACTTATCACTAGGTTTGTATTTACATATCCTAAAACCCTGAGACATCCATGGAGAAAAGTGAGCGTTCGCCATCTTATCGAGTTGGCAACAGACCCAGAAGACCCAATGTAAGCGATTTATCGGCCCAGCTTGGCAAAGTACCACCACAGGCGGTAGATCTGGAAGAAGCGGTACTGGGGGCGCTCATGCTGGAACGGGATGCATTGTCCAATGTAATTGATATCCTCAAACCGGAATCCTTCTACAAGGATAGCCATAAGCTGATTTTTGAAGCGATTGTTGATCTTTTCAATAATTCGGAGCCCGTGGACCTGCTTACAGTTACCAGTCAGCTCAGGAAAAATGGCACTTTAGATATTGCAGGTGGTGCCTATTACATCACGGAATTGACAAGCCGTGTCAACAGTGCGGCTAACATAGAATACCATGCCAGGATAATCTCTGAGCAAAGCATAAAGCGTGAATTGATTCGTATATCATCGGAAATTCAGCAGGATGCCTACGAAGATACCACCGATGTTTTCCAACTGCTTGACAAAACTGAGCAGAACCTTTTCGAAATTTCTGAGTCTCATATCCGCAAGAATTTTGAGGATATGAAATCCCTGATGCGCAGTGCTATCGATGAACTGGAAGCCCGCAAAAAGCACAAGGATGGCCTTACCGGTGTAGCAAGTGGTTTTTCAGCATTGGATAGAGTAACCTCAGGTTGGCAAAAATCTGACCTGGTCATTATCGCTGCGCGACCTGGTATGGGTAAAACAGCCTTTGTAGTTTCTGCCATGCGCAATGCAGCAGTAGACTTTAACATGCCGGTAGCTATTTTTTCCCTGGAGATGTCATCTATACAGTTGGTCAATAGGCTTATCTCAGCAGAAGCTGAGTTGGAGAGTGAAAAAATCAAAAAGGGAGACCTCAAAGATTACGAATGGGAGCAGCTGGTACACAAAACAAGCAAACTAACCAATGCGCCAATTTTTATAGATGATACGCCAGCCCTGAGTATTCTTGAGCTAAGGGCAAAATGTCGA